>NZ_QZEX01000009.1 GCF_003646465.1 Chachezhania antarctica | reverse complement strand
CAAGGCTCGCATAACGGTCCGAAAGATCAAAGAAACCCATCTGCGTCATTGCTGCATCCCCTATATGCCGGTTCACCAAGTCACGATATCGCAGCGCCAAGGTCAGGGCAATTTTTAGAGATGCCCTTATGTACAACACCGAAGCCTTCGCCGAGGCGCCGGCCTCGTGGAACGTCGTGTTCGAGGAAACGACGCTGTCCGATGGCGAATCCAATGCCGGCCGGGTGCAGGCTTATGACGGTCCGATCCACATCGCCGATGCCGCTAACTACCTGATGTTCCACCAACCCGAGCTGGGCATCAAAGACCCCTACGAACTGAACCCGGAACAATATGCCGCCGCGCTCGACCTGCTGCGGGGGCAGCGTGATCTGGTCAGTCGCTACTGGCATGACGCGTTCATCCAGATCGACGACTTCAAGAACGAAGGCATGGTCGCCTCGGGCTCGTGGCCCTTCCAGGTGAACCTGCTTCAGGCCGACAGCGTGCCGGTGGCTTCGGTCGTCCCGCAGGAAGGTGCGACGGGCTGGGCCGATACCACCATGCTCCACGTGGATTCCAAGAACCCGAACTGCGCCTACATGTGGTTCGAACATCAGCTCAGCTCGAACCTGCAATCCGACCTGTCGGTCTGGTTCGGAGCGGTGCCGTCGGTTCCCGTCGCCTGCACCGACGGACGTGGAATGCAGACGCAGGAAGGCTGCGATGCCAATGGCCTTGCCCAGTTCGACAAGATCAAGTTCTGGAAGACCCCGGTCGCCAATTGCGAAAGCCAGGACGAGTGTGTGCCCTACTACCGCTGGGTGTCCGACTATATCGGCGTGATCGGCGGACGCTGATCCTTCCTTGACCCAACCCGTGCCGTGCCCCTCCGAGCGCGCGGCACGGGCAAAGACGGATGTTTCCCATGTCAGCCGTGACTTTCGACAAGGTCTCGCGCCATTTCGGTGCCGTGCGCGCCGTGGACGGCGTGGACCTCGACATCGCCGAGGGCGAGTTCTTCGCCATGCTGGGACCGTCCGGTTCGGGCAAGACCACCTGCCTGCGCCTGATCGCGGGGTTTGAGCGCCCGACTGCGGGCGACATCCGCATCTTCGGGGAACCGGTCGCCGATCTGCCACCCTACAAGCGGCAGGTGAACACCGTGTTTCAGGATTACGCGCTGTTCCCGCATCTGAATGTGATCGACAACGTGGCCTACGGGCTGATGATCGCGGGGCAGGGGCGGAAACTGCGCCACAATGCGGCGGACGAGGCGCTGGAAATGGTGCGCCTCGGCGGCTTCGGCGCCCGCCGCCCGTCGGAGCTTTCGGGTGGGCAGCGGCAACGCGTGGCGCTTGCCCGTGCGCTGGTGAACAAGCCGCGCGTGCTGCTGCTGGACGAACCGCTGGGGGCGCTGGATCTGAAGCTGCGCGAACAGATGCAGGAGGAACTGAAGACCCTGCAACGCCAGCTTGGAATCACTTTCGTCTTCGTGACCCATGATCAGGGCGAGGCGCTGTCGATGGCCGACCGCGTCGCGGTCTTCAACGATGGCCGCATCATCCAGGTGGGCGCGCCGGAAGACATCTATTTCCGTCCCGAAGTGCCCTTCGTGGCCGACTTCGTGGGCTCGTCGAACGTCCTGCCTGCCGCGCTGGTTGCCCGGCTGACGGGAGAGAACTGCCCGGCGGCCATCCGGCCTGAACGTTTGCAGCTGGCCGAATACGGCCCCATCATGGCGCGGGTGACGGGGCTCAGCTTCCTTGGCCTGACGACGCGCGTCAGTTTCGAGACGGAAGGCGCGCGGCTGACCGCGCTGCTGCCGCAGGACGCGCCACGCCCGCTGCAGGGCGACCTCGTCGCGCTGAATTGGGCCGAGGGCGATCTTCACCTGATGAGGCCGAAATCATGATGGCCGCTCGCAGCGAAAGCATCGGCACGCGGCTGTCGGACACGCTGTGGCGGCGTCCGGCGGTGCTGCTGTTCCTGCTGCTGCTTCCGCCGGTGTTGTGGCTGGGTATCATCTACCTCGGTTCTCTCTTTGCGCTGCTGCTGCAAAGCTTCTTTTCGATTGACCACTTCACCGGGCAGATCAACTACCGGTTCACGCTGTCCACCTATGCCGAACTGCTCACGCCCGCGAATTTCGACATCATCCTGCGGACGGTCACGATGGCGGCCTGCTGTACGCTGGCGTCTGCCGTGATCGCCTTTCCCATCGCGTACTACGCCGCGCGCTATGCCCGGGGGAAATGGCGGGCGGTCTTCTACCTCGGGATCATGATGCCGCTCTGGTCCAGCTATCTCGTCAAGATCTATGCGTGGAAGCTGATCCTTGCCAAAGAAGGCATCCTGACATGGGCGTTGGAAGGGATGCGCCTGAACTGGCTGCTCGAGGCCTACCTGTCGTTGCCGGTGGTCGGGGGCAATTCGCTGTCGGTCAGCACCACGGGGACGTTCATCGTCTTCGTCTATGTCTGGATGCCCTTCATGATCCTGCCGATTCAGGCGGCGCTGGAGCGTGTGCCGGGTTCAATGCTGGAAGCGTCGGGCGATCTGGGCGCACGGCCGGCGCAGACCTTCCGCCACGTGCTGTTGCCGCTGGCGCTGCCGGGGATCGTGGCGGGCTCGATCTTCACCTTCTCACTGACACTGGGCGATTACATCATTCCCCAGATCATCGGCACCTCGCGCCTGTTTATCGGGCAGGCCGTCTACCAGCACCAAGGTATCGCCGGGAACATCCCGCTGGCCGCGGCCTTCGCCGTGGTGCCCATCGTGATCATGGGGTTCTACCTGTGGGGCGCCAAGCGCATAGGGGCGTTCGATGCACTCTGACCGCGCGCCGCTGACGCTGAAACTGGCCGCCGCCGGGGGGCTTCTGTTCCTGCACCTGCCGATCCTTCTGATTTTCGTCTACGCCTTCACGACGGAAGAAAAGAGCTTTGCCTGGCCGCCCCCCGGCCTGACGCTGAAATGGTTCGCGGTCACATGGTACCGCGCCGACGTGTGGGAGGCGCTGGCGCTTTCGGTTCGGGTCGCATTGATCTCGACCGTGCTGGCGTTGATCCTTGGCACGCTGTGTGCTGCCGCCGTCAGCCGCACGCGGTTTTTCGGGCGGGAGACGATCTCGCTTCTCGTGATCCTGCCGATCGCGCTGCCGGGCGTCGTAACGGGGATCGCGCTGCGGTCGGCCTTTTCCATCGCCGATGTGCCCTTCAGCACATGGACCATCGTTCTGGGTCACGCGACCTTCTGCGTCGTCATCGTCTACAACAACGCCGTGGCGCGGTTCCGCCGGACATCCGGCAGTCTGATCGAGGCGTCGATGGATCTGGGCGCCAACATGTTCCAGACCCTGCGCCACGTGATCCTGCCCAACATGGCTACTGCGCTGGTAGTGGGCGGCATGCTGGCCTTCGCGCTTAGCTTTGACGAGGTGATCGTGACCACCTTCACCGCCGGTCAGCAGCAGACCCTGCCGATCTGGATGCTGGAAGAACTGGTCCGGCCGCGCGAACGGCCCGTGACCAATGTCGTCGCCATGGTCGTGGCGCTTGTCACCATGCTGCCCATCCTGGGCGCCTATTACCTCACCCGCGGGACCGATCAGGTCGCCGGACAAGGCAAGTAACGGAGGATTTCCATGCAGACCAAGATGCTGATCGGCGGGGCCCACGAAGCGGGTACCGAGACCGAGGAACAGGTCCTGAACCCGCGCACCGGCGAGGTCATCGTCAAGATGCCCGAGGCCGATCTGACCCAGGTTGGCCGTGCCGTTGCCGCCGCCCGCGCGGCCTTTCCCGGCTGGGCGCGCACCACGCCCGCCGAACGGTCGGCCAAGCTTCTGGCCATCGCCGATGCGGTCGAGGCCCGGACCGAGGAATTCGCCAAGCTCGAGGCGCTGAACTGCGGCAAGCCCATCAACGAGGTCCGCACGGCCGAGATCCCCGCCGTGGCCGATTGTTACCGTTTCTTCGCGGGTGCCGTGCGCAACATGCACGGCCCGGTAGCGGGAGAGTACATGGAAGGCCATACCTCGATGATCCGGCGCGATCCTATCGGTGTCGTGGCCTCGATCGCACCGTGGAACTACCCGCTGATGATGATGGCGTGGAAACTGGCCCCGGCGCTGGCGGGCGGCAACACGGTGGTCCTGAAACCGTCCGAACAGACGCCACTGACCGCGCTCTTGATGGCCGAGGTCATGGCCGGCATCCTGCCCGAAGGCGTCGTGAACGTGATCGTGGGGCAGGGGGCCAGCGTTGGCAACGCGCTGATCAACCATCCCGACGTCGACATGGTGTCAATCACGGGCGACGTGGCGACCGGCAAGAAGGTTCTGCAAGCGGCCTCGAAATCGGTGAAGCGCACGCACCTGGAACTGGGCGGCAAGGCCCCGGTCATCGTGATGGACGATGCCGATCTGGCCCGCACCGTCGAAGGCCTGCGCGCCTTCGGTTACTACAACGCCGGGCAGGACTGCACCGCCGCATGCCGAATCTATGCCGGGGCCAAGGTCTATGACAATCTGGTGGCGGATCTGAGCAGCGCCGTATCCACCATCGTCTATGACGATGCCGACGACACCCTGAACGAAATCCCGCCACTGATCTCGCAACGCCAGCGGGACCGGGTGGCAAGCTTCGTCCAGCGGGCGTCGGAATTGAAACATGTCGAGATCACCACCGGCGGCGATCTGGCCGACGGCTCGGGTTTCTACTATCGCCCGACGGTTGTGGCCGGCGCTCTGCAAGAGGACGAGATCGTCCAGCGCGAAGTCTTCGGTCCCGTAGTGTCGATCACCCGTTTCGACGATGCCGACACCGCCGTAAAATGGGCCAATGACAGCCAGTACGGACTGGCCTCATCGGTGTGGACGTCGGATATCGGCCGGGCGCTCGATATCTCGGCCCGGATGCAATATGGCTGCACCTGGGTGAACACACATTTCATGCTGGTCAACGAGATGCCCCATGGCGGGATGAAGCAATCCGGATACGGCAAGGACATGTCGATGTACGCGCTTGAGGATTACACCGTCGCCCGCCATGTCATGATCGCGCACTGAACGAGCAATTGGACCATGGCGCGCGCCGTGGTCCAGTGACCCAAACCGGGCGCGGATAGCCAGAAGCACTCCCGAACCGGGAAGCGGGGATGACCGCTTACCGGCTGCGCATTGGTTCAGGGCGAGGCGCTTGGGGGCCGAAACGTCACTCGGGCAGGTAGCATGCCACGCGGGGGACTTTGTCAGGTTGGTAGCGTCGCAGTGTCCACGTATTTCACCGCCGTGTTGCACAACAAAAAATTGTTCCGGATCAGAGGCGTCCGGTTCCCAAGAAGCGTCATCGGACACGCCGTCTGGGCCTACCACCGGTGTTTTCTTTGAGCCTGCGCAACGTGGTGGTTCACCGCCTTCACGCATCGAATACCGGGGCTCCGGCGCTTTGGGTCAGATCTGCCAGGGCCGCGTCGACACGGTCACTTTCCCGGCGGCTTCTTCCAGCGCCCACTGCTGGTCGCGCGACACGGTTGTGATCGGGCTGCCAAACATGGCCTCGGCAGCAGCGAAGTCTTGTACTGTGTCAATCTCGGTCCAGTTCAAACCCGTGATATCCAGTGCGCGGAACTTCGTTCCGTTGGCAATCAATCGCGCGTATGCAGCCTCGTAATACTCTTGGAGGTTTTCCCGGGCGCCCATCATCTGGGAAAGCTCCGCGAATAGACGTTTTCCGGTTTCGGCACCGATCTTTTCAATCCCGATCGACTCGCCCAAGGCCAGATTGGGGTCAACGGATTTTCCAACCTCGATCACTTGCCTCTGATCGTCCGTGATTACCTTCACTTCTTCATGTTCAAGCGCGATATTCTGATCGATGCACAGGACGTTTGACACGTCGCTGTCCAGAAGTTTGCGCAGGATTCTGACGTCGAAGACGACATCCGCATCGAATTTCACGAAATCGGCAGCGCCGATTGCTGCAGCGGCCAGCATCAGGGAGTACCCTGTGTTCGTCTCGCGGTAGCGGTCGTTTATCACGTAGGTGACGCGAATGCCACGGAATGCCTTGTCGACGAACTGCTTGATCTCATCGGCCCGGTGCCCCAACACAAGAACGAATTGCGACATGCCGCAGCTAAGGCAATTGCGGATCATGCGTTCCAGGATGACGGAACCGCCAACTGATAGCAGACTTTTGGGGCAATCATCGGTTAATGGGCTAAGCCGAGAGCCGACGCCAGCCGCCAGAATGACAGCGATCGGAGCGCGATATTTTTCATGTCTCATGATTGATAAGTCCTATACGAGCTGAATGGAAGGGCGGTCACTTTTGAAGTAAGATTGTCTTCGCTTGGCCAATGTTCCTGCCCCGAAGCCAGGATCTGTAAACGCCCCAATAGACTTGGCTTGCCGCAAAAATCCAAAGCATTGGCACAAGTTGGTCGAACAGAAGAGCGGCCGACAGCATGAAGACGAAAACGCCTTCGTCGAAGGCAAGAACCTTGTGTTGTTCGCGCCAGAGCCATGTCAGATTGGCACGTAGGCCCATACCCGGACCTGCCGTGATCTTGACGTGTTTCAGCTTCGCCACCTCGGCCGGATAATCCGGATTGCGAGACGTTTCGATCTCTAGCGCTATGTATTTGGCGTAGCCGCGCAAACCGTAGAACGATATCCCTATGAGCGAAAGGAATACCGGAGTGACACTGCCCGTTTGTTCGAAGGCCGCGAAACCTGCAGCGCCGAACCAAAGCGCGACCTGTACTTGATCCGTTATCCGGTCATAATAACTTCCGACGGGAGATGAGATCCGCTTGTATCGCGCCATCTGCCCGTCCATGCAATCAAGGACATGGCTCATTTGAATTAGCACCGCCGCCACGAGAAAATACCAACTGCCCCCGCCAAGAATTGCAAGGCTGGCCGCGACCGCAATCAGAAATGATGCGGCCGTGACGCGGTTGGGAGTGATCCATCGGAGCTCTACAGCAAAATAGTTGGCAACAATCGCCAAAGGCGCGGTGACGAATGACGACCACCATTCATCGTCGCGGGTTTTGGTTGCCCAAAGCGCTTGCAGTTTGTCGTTCACAAGGCCACCCGTGCATGCTTGGGCTTTGATTCAGACAGAACGATCAATCTTTGGTTTTTACGCGTGACGGGAGCAACACGGTCTGACGCCTCCGTCTGCAGTGCCAGCAACACGTCCTTGAGGGTCGCAAGGAAAAACCGAATGTCTGCATCGGAGAGTTCCCCGATGTTGCCGACCTGAAAAACTTTGCCGGCAAGGCATCCCTTGCCTTCGTAAATGATGATGGATTTCTCGCGCAGGCGCGCGCGCAAAGCGGCGACATCTACTGTTGCGGGCACCCGTACCGTGGTCAGAACCGAACACATATCCGCTTCGTCAATCAGAAAGTCGAGGTTCAGCCGTCGCATTCCGACGCGGAGAAGCCCAGCCCGTGCCTTTATGCGGGCGTAGCGCTTGAGAACGCCCTCACGCAGTACGTTTCTCAGGGCCTGGTCCAAGGCGAAGAATAGCGGAACGGCGGGTGTATTTGGCGTCTGATTATGGTTCGTCAGAAATGCGTAGAACGTAGCGAGGTTCAGATAGGTTGTCTTTGCATCATGACGGCCGAGCCGCTCGAATTGTTTGGTGCGACCGACAACAAAAGACAGACCGGGATAAGACCCCAGGGCCTTCGAACTGGAACTGGACAGAAATGCGATGTTGCAGGCTTCCATGTCGATGACTTCCGCCCCGACAGAGCTTACACCATCGACGACGAACAAGGCTCCGCTTGCTTTGGCCAGCGCGCCGATCCGGGCGAGCGGATTCAGCATGCCCGTACACGTCTCGTGATGGACCATCGCCACCACGTCAATCTTGTGGCTGTTCAGATAGGTCTCGATTTGGAGAGGGTCGAACGGTGTCCCCCAGGGCAATTCGATCAGATGCGTTCGTTTGTTGTGGATCAAGGATGTTTTGTGCAGCCGCCCGCCAAACTCGCCGTTTGAAAGGATCAGGATCGAACCATCACCAACCACGGAAGACAAAATCGCCTCGTTGGCGGCTGTGCCAGATCCCGTGATCACAACGGCGCGGTAACGTGCCCGTTTCTTGATCTGAAGAAGAGAGATGATCTTATCCTCGATCGCCAGAAGCAGGGCATCGAAATCGGTTTCCCGATGGCAGATATCCTCTTTGCAAATCGCGCTGCGCAGGGACTCGGCCACATTTACAGGGCCGGGGGTGAAAAGCAGGTACTTGTCCAAAATCAGATCATACTCCGACAACTTTGTGACCCGTGTCACAAATTTGATACGCCCATAGTATATCCATGAACGCGATCCGCGCAGGAATATCGAGAGGGCACAAATCGAGTTCGAAAGAGCAGCCCTGCCTAAGGCTGTGGTCGTGTCGCCCAAAAAAACGGACGTCTGTGGCAGGAATTCTGAAATGACGGATCCCGGAAATTCGTGCGGATCAGTTTTTAGTGAAACGCCAATTTCAACCGTTCCAGCCAATGTGAACTGACGTCGAACGGAAATACTGGTCGTGGAGTGTGGCCAAGTGATGGCGCCGCAAGGCTTTTTGCCTGTCCCGAAAACACCCACCAATGGGATCGGGAGGGCTGAGCTATCACGATTGGCTGTAGAAAAGCACTCATGGGCCACTTTTGCGCCCCTGAAGATACAGCCCTACTGTCAACGCCCTGCAATAGCAAGGATTAGATAGGCACCCAAAAGGCGGCCGGGGCGCAATGCGTGCGGGAAAAGACCCGAGCGCCCGTCTTCTCGACCACCGGCCGCGCAAGAAGTACCGCTTGACGGCAACGGCACCTGAACCTACGCAAATTCCTTCATGGGACACATCGGTCAGTCGCTGTCTTCATCCTTTGAATTTTCTTCGTTCAGCGAAATCGTCAGCCGCTACGACGGTGTGCTTTGCGATGTCTGGGGGGTCATCCACAATGGGACCGCCGCTTTCAACGACGCCGTCGATGCCTTGTGCAGGGTCCGTGCCAGTGGGCGTTTCGTGATCCTGATCACCAACGCACCACGATTGTCCCGGGACATCTACCCACAGCTGAAGCGGTTCGGCGTTCCGAGGTCGGCCTTCGACACCATCGTGACCTCTGGCGATGTCACGGCTGCTTTGCTTGCAAGACAACCCGACGCTCCGCTTTTTCATTTTGGTCCGGCACGTGACATGTCGGTCCTCGAAGGACTACCGAACCCAATTGTTGAAATGTCTGATGCGCAGCTTTGCCTTCTGACCGGGCCACTCGATGATGAGGTCTTGTCGGTGGACAACTATGAGCGTCAACTCACTGAAATGCAGCAAAACGCCGTCACCGTGATCTGTGCGAATCCAGATCTGGTGGTCCGCAGTGGCAACCGAATGGTCATTTGTGCGGGATCAATTGCGCAACGATATGTGGCCCTTGGCGGCAAGGTCGTTTTCGCCGGCAAACCAGAAGCCGCGATATATGACGACGCGCTCATCAGGGCAAATGGTCTTGCCGGCAGGACCCTGAGAAAGCGCCATTTGCTTGCCATTGGTGATGGCCTGCCGACGGATATCATGGGCGCCGCCAACAACGGTTTTGATGCCTACTTCATCACAGGTGGCATCCATGCCGGCGCGTTCGGCAACATGAAGGTCGAGGCCGAGGTGACAATGGCCGCCAAAATTATCAGGGGCCAGTATGCGAATCTGAGCCTTGTCGGTCTTTCTGATCGCTTGCAATGGATGCCCACCCAGGTGGAGCCTTAAGTATCTGCCAATGCGCGCATCGGCGCTTCTCGTTCAACACGTAGCGGAGGTCAGCTTCGGGCCGTCTGTGAAGACGGCCCATGCCTTCAAATTTCGATAGCTTCGGCGATAGCCAGTGCATCTTCAAGCTCAACGCCAAGGTATCTGACGGTGCTGTCTATCTTGGTATGGCCCAACAACAGCTGGACTGCCCGAAGGTTGCCCGTTTTCTTCTAAATTTGGGTCACCTTCGTTCGCCGCATCGAGTGCGTGCCATAGGCGCTAGCCTCCAGACCAATGGAGGCCACCCACTCACGGACAATACGCGCACACTGGCGAGTCGAGATGCGAAGGCGTTCGTGAAAACGCCCAGGCCAGAGGTATTCGCATCCGACCATGAGCGGCTCTCGCATCCACCTTGCGAGCGATGCACGGGTGCCTTCAGAAACTTCGAAACGCACAGGTGTCCGGGTCTTGCTCTGCAGAACCGACGCGCGTTCCTTGATTTCGCCTGACGCCATGACATCCACCACCTTCATCCTGACCAGATCACAAGCGCGCAGCTTGCTGTCGATGGCAAGATTGAAAAGGGCCAGATCACGATGGTTCCCGACCAGCTCCAGCCGGACCCTGATCGCCCAGACGTGTTTGGTTTTGAGCGGCCTCTTCTGGCCGACGATCCGTCCTTTGTTCCAGGCTGGGGGCAGTGCGCGAATGGCGGGCAAGTTTGGCGTTTCCATGATGGATCCTCCGATCCACCACGCCCTGCCACATCGACAACCCGACGTTGACAGGACATCATATCACAGGATTCTGCGTTGCACCCGAGGTCCACTTCGAGCCCATGCCACCGGATGCTGCAAGCATCATGAACGGCAGCCATGGGATTGTTGCTTGTCCAAGAGCTTTCCCTGGCGCTCGCATTCGACCTCAGTCGCGTCCGGCATCCATAATCGCCTTTGCAAGGGCAGCGGGATTTGAAAAGCACACCTCGTGGCTGCCCGATATTTGTACCAGGCGGAACAACCCCAGTTTCTCTGAGAGACGGGGATGCCAGCCAAGGCTTTGCGGCAGAGCGGTATCCTCAGTGCAGTTGATATAGGACTTTGGAAGCTCCATTTCCGCCGGGTTTGACGATAGCGAAATCGTATCGGTGAAGGTGGCATATGGATGCGCATTGAGCCGCTCATAGCTGGACTGTGCAAGCTCGGACGAACCGTCGTTGATGAAGGCTTCGCGCCAGATCGGGAAAGGGAGCATGACGCTGTTGTCAGAGCTTTCGGCGCTGACCGCATCGAACATGCCCACATAGTGCGGCGGCACCATATCGTTCAGGCATTCGCCGTTGTTGGGCACGAAGGCATTCCAGTAGATGAGCCGCTTCAGACGGCCTGGAATCCGGTCAGCAACACCGGTAATCACCATGCCGCCATAACTGTGGCCGAGCAGGATGACATCCTTCAGATCGTTGGATTCGATGTAGTCAGTGATGGACGTGATCGCGACGTCCAGCCCTGTCGTGCGCAGATCGCCCGGGTTGTTCCCTGTGACTGTGGGGCAATGCACGGTATGACCCGCCTCCCGAATGGGCTTTGCGACCGGTTCGAACAGTTCGCCCGTGTGCCACGCCCCGTGGACAAGTACGAAAGTAGACATGTTTGGTTTCCCTCCCTATTGTTTGTGAATCCAGATTATTCAACGGAGATTATTTTCCCATGGCTCAGAGTCATGAATCTTGTGCTGATACTCAGGTTTCGCCTCCATATCGAGTTTGGAACACCGGATCGATGGGGCATTCCGAGGCGTTTGATTACTATCGCGAAGGCATTTGCACGACGTTCATGCCGCTGCGGCCTGAATTGGACCGAGCCGAGCGCAAGAGCTTTCATGCCGACCTGCGGTCGCATCAGATCGACGATGTTGTGCTGAACCTGGTCTCCGCCAGCACCCATTCTGTGCATCGAGGCACCCGAGAAATCGCAGCCTCGCCAGTTGATTGCTATTATATCAACACGCAGCTTTATGGTGCTTGCCAGATTGAGCAAAAACGTAAATCGGTCACGCTGCACATGGGGGACGTCGGCATTTTTGATGGCGCTGAACCATTTGACTTGAAACACCACAAGAGTAAGCCGCTGAGAGTCGCATCGCTCATGGTGCCCAAACGCCTGTTCGGGGACGCAGTTCGGGAGCAGCTGTCAAATGGGCCTCATGTATTGTCGCGCCAGCCAGTGCTGGGGCATTTGTTGTCTGAAGCAGGACGGTCCCTTGATACTTCTCCAGATCGGATGGGCAGCGATGTTCTGTCCCGAATAACGCAAATTGTCTTGTCACTGACTGTGGTGTCCGCAGCGCCCGACAAATCCCGCAGCACGCCCGCCTCGCGCAGCATAGCTCTGGCTCATCAGATCAGGCAGATCATCCGCCAGAACAGTTCCCGGCAGGATTTCAATTTGGCCGATTGCGCTGCCCAAATGGGGCTGTCGGTCGGATACATCCAGCAAGTCCTGGCCCGGAATGGAGAACGCTTTGGCGTGATCCTTTTGGACGAACGTCTGTCGGCCGCTGCACGCTTGCTCACCGATTCGAACAACTGTCACCTTCGGGTTTCAACCATCGCATATGCAGCAGGTTTCAAAGATATTTCACATTTCGGGCGCGCTTTTCGCAACAACTATGGCCAATCACCGGGCGAATTGCGGCGGCAAACTGCTGTCTTAGATTAACAGGGCTTTCAACAAGTTATCGGTTAGATAGCGGCGATGCTCTGCCCCCTGATAACTCCTCCATCTGATACTGGAGTCCGGCCCCATGAAAGGACCGGACCATGAAGAGATCGAAGTTCACCGAGGAGCAGATCATCGGCATTCTGCGAGAGCAGGATGCCGGTGCGAAGACGGCGGAGCTCTGCCGTCGGCACGGCATCGGCAGTGCCACGTTCTACGCCTGGAAGGCAAAGTTCGGGGGCATGGAAGTGTCCGATGCCAAGCGGCTGAAGGCGCTCGAGGATGAGAACGCCCGGCTCAAGCGGCTCCTCGCGGAGTCGCTGCTCGACCAGGCCGCGCTGAAGGATCGCCTGTCGCGAAAGTGGTGACGCCCGCCGCCAGGCGTGAAGCCGTCGCGATCCTCGTGGAGTGCCACGAGATGAGCGAGCGGCGGGCGTGTGCCGTGATCGGCGCGGACCGGACCTCGATCCGCTACCGCAGCCGACGTCCAGACGATCACGATCTGCGCGAGCGCCTGCGGGAGCTCGCGTTAGAACGGCGTTGTTGCGCAAATCGGTGAGAGGGATTCACTTAGCGAATCCTGACGGTTAGATCCGTTGCATGCCGAAGCCTGGGAAAGGGGAAACTCTGCCCGTTGGCTGAGTTGCGCAACATCGCCTACAGGGCCGATGCCCGAATGACGACGTCTAGCGTCAAGCAATCTCCCATCGAGATTTCAATGCTTGCTGATATGGTCGGGGCTTGGAGGGAATCATGACCAAGACAGCAGGGGCCGCATTCGGTGTGGCGATCTCGATCGTCGTGACTTCGGCGCCGCTCATGGCGCAGCCGGCACCGGTCGACGACGCCGAATACCGTGCCAACTGGGGTCTCGCCATGATCGGGACGCTGGAAGCCAACCAGCTTGGGTATACGGGTAAAGATGTGGTCGTCGCGATCGTGGACAGCGGCCTTGCCGTCAACCACCCCGAGTTTTCCGGGCGTGTATCCCCGGACCTGCGGAACTTCGGCGGTGGGTTGCCGCCGGATGATGTCAGCGACATCGATCCCGATGACGGTGAAATCGAAGGGCACGGGACCCATGTCACCGGAATCATCGGGGCCGCCCGCAACGGAAAGGGCATGCAGGGCGTGGCCTATGGCGCGATCCTTCTTCCTCTGCGGGCCATCACGCCCGACGACGATGATCCTGACTTGCCCGACGCCGAATTGAGGGCCGAGGCCTATGCGGCCACCCATGGCGCGCAGGTGCTGAACGGCAGTTTCGGCCCACCGACGCTGCCGAAGTACATCAACGATGACACCGACAATACTATCAGGAACCCCAACTATCGGGAGCTCGATTTCCAGCCGATCTACGACGACCGGAAAACGATGATCGCGAACTACCGTCGACTCAAGGCGCTGGCCGAGGCAGACGTCGTGATGGTCTATTCGGCGGGGAACGAATACATCGATCAACCCGTTGCGTCCGCCTTTCCCACAGGCAACGGCATGATGCCACTGGTCACGCCGGCGAACACGGCCGCGGGGCTCTACGGCTTCGTGCAGATCGAAACCGAAGAGCAATTCGAGGATGGGGCGTATTACACGCCGCTCAATCCGTCGGATCCGGCCATCGCAGACCTTGATTTCTCGGACCTGAAGGGCACGCTCATTGCCGTCGCCGCCGTCGGACCGGACGGCAAGATCGCCAGCTATTCCAATCGCTGCGGCGCGGCCGCGGAATGGTGCCTTGCGGCGCCGGGCGGTGAGATCGACGGCAAGACCAACGGGGTCTTTTCCACCTTCCCGATGCGAACCTACGAGTACGAGGCCGGCACCTCGATGGCTGCCCCCCATGTCACCGGATCGGCAGCTGTTCTGCGCGAGGCCTTTCCCTACATGAATGCCCGACAGGTGATCGAGACGATCCTGACGACGGCGAAAGATGTGGGACCTGCTGAAATCTACGGCCAAGGCATGCTCGATCTGGGGACGGCGGTGAAGGGTCCGATGGCGTTCCGCTACGACGGCGTCTTCGATGTGGATACACAGGGCTATGTCTCGGAGTGGTCGAACCCGATTTCCGGTCCGGCCGGGCTGCGAAAGCGCGGCGCGGGGACGCTTATCCTCTCGGGCGACAACAGCTATGCCGGTGCGACCAATGTCACCGGCGGGACGTTGGCGGTGACGGGCCGGCTGACCGGCGCGACGACGGTGCGGGGGTCCGGGCGACTGGCTGGAACGGGCACGACCGGCGATCTGATGGTGAGGGCCGGCGGCACGGTCTCGCCGGGGCGTGCGGAAGCTCCGGACGAAACCGTGGGGAAAATGAAGGTCGCGGGCAGCTTCACGCAGCAGTCAGATTCCGTTTACGAGCTGACGATCGACGGTACCGCGGCGGACAGGATCGTGGTCGAAGGCAGCGCCACCATTGAAACCGGCGCGAAGATCGATCTTCTTTCCCTGGCGGAGATGCCCGCGATCGGCAGCCGCTTCGACATCCTGACAGCGGGTGGTGGTGTGACAGGCGAATACCTCTCGCCCGGGAACGCGGCGACCCCCTTCCTGTCATTCGATATCGTGCGCGGGGCGCGGAACGTGGCTCTGTCGGTCGGGCGCAGCGATCTGTCCTTCGCCAGCGCCGCCCGCACCGGGAACCAGGCGGCGACCGCAGCGGCACTTGACACGCTGTCCACCGGAAACCCTGTTCACCGCCAGATCGTCAGGATGAACACGGAGGCCGCCGCGGCCGCGTTCGATGAACTCTCGGGCGAGATTCACGCCTCGATTGATGCTGCATTGGTGGAACAGGGTCAGGTTGTGCAGGCCAACGTGCTGGCGCGACTGCGCTTTCCATCGGGCGCGGTGCCGGTTCCGGTGGCCCGCAATTCCGTCGCTCCGATATCCGGCGATGATGGCATTCAGGCCGGTCCTACAGCTTGGGGCACCGCTTTCGGCAGTCGCGGCAGCACCGGCGCGACCAATGGCATTGCCGAATTCGACAACTCGATACGTGGCCTGATAGGCGGCTACGATGTCCCTGTCGGCGACAATTGGAGGCTGGGAGCGCTAGCCGGTATCAGCGAGTCCTCGTATGATTCCGGGGATCGGGCGTCCACCGGGTCCAGCGAAAACTATCACGTCGGGCTCTACGCGGGATCGCAGCAGGGGCCGCTGGGAATTCGGGCGGGGCTGATCCATTCGCGCCATGATATCGAGACCGAACGCTATGCGAGCTACGGAACAGCGTTCGACGACCTTGAAGCAAGCTACGACGCCCGTACGACGCAGGTCTTTGCCGAAGCGGGCTATCGTCTGGACGTTGGCGGCGGAAAGTTCGAGCCCTATGCTGGCCTCAGCCACGTGCGCGCGCATACCGACGGCTTCGCCGAGACAGGTGGCGCCGCCGCCCTGACGGGCGAAGCCGGGGAAACCGATACCACGTTCACCACGCTCGGCCTTCGTTACGGCACCGACTTCTCGCTTGCCGGTTCGCGCGCGACATTCGGCGCCGGTCTTGGCTGGCGCCACGCCTTCGGCGATGTCGATCCCGCCGCCTCGCTGGCCTTCGACGGCAGTGACAGCTTTTCCGTGAGCGGGTCGCCCATCACGAAAGATGCCGCCCTGATCGAAGCAGGGCTACGGGTGGAAACCGGCGCGCGGTCCGCACTCCTTGTCGCTTACCAGGGGGAAGTCGCGGAGAACGCCAGCCAGTACAGTCTTTCCGTAGAGCTTGGTATCCGGTTCTGATGCCGGAGGAATTCGAGCGAAGAAGGATTGCTCGCGGAACGCCTTTGACCTTCGTGGAGGAGCCGTTTCCGCCGGCTGCCCTGCGGACTATTCGACGAACGCGCCAAAATCCGCGCGGGCGTAGGCCGGGCGTCGTTGCAGGGCGTTCCACCACGCGGCGGTTTTAGGGCGGGCGGCCAGAGCTTCGGGGGCGATCTCTTCGCCGATCCGCTGCACGAAGGGGGCGACGGGGATGTCGGCCAGGGAATAGCCGCTGCCAAACAGGGCGCCCCCCGGTCATCAACGCCTCCATCTCGTCCAGAAGCGCAATCAGGTTGCCGCGCGCCTCGTCCAGTTCCGCGTCCGTGTAAGGGTTGCGGACGGTCCTCAGCCAGGCCTCGCGGCGTTCGAACAGGAAACCGTTCGCGACGCGATGTGGAACACGATCAAGGTGTCCCTGTCGGGCGCGACCGTCAGCACGGTGATGGGCTTCCTGCTGGCCTATATCGTAATCCGCAAGGTGGTGCCCTAAGCGCAGATTCTGACCTTCCTCACTCTCGCCCCCGTGGTGGTGCCGGGAATCGTGCTGGCGATCTGTTTCTATGCCGCCTATGCTGGGCTGGCCTGCTGCCGGTTTCATGGACACAGGGTTAGGTTTGCATAGCTCGGTCCTCGAACGCCCCGGGGCTTAGGTAGCCCAGTTTGGAATGGCGTCGCCTCGGATTGTAGAAGCGCTCGATGTAGTCGAACACGTCGGCACGAGCCTCATTGCGCGTGCGGTAGACCTTGCGGGCGGTGCGCTCGGTTTTCAGCGACGAGAAGAAACTCTCCATTGCCGAGTTGTCCCACACGTTGCCGGCCCGGCTCATTGAACAGATGATGCCGCAGTCGAGCAGAAGGCGCTGGAACTGCTCACTTGTGTATTGCGATCCCTGGTCCGAGTGGTGGAGCAGCGCGTCTGCTTTGCCCCGACGCCAGACGGCCATCATCAGCGCATCCATGACCAGCGAGGCGTCTCGATCCGCTTTCATGGACCAGCCGACAACGCGCTTGGAGAACAGGTCCAGGACCACGGCGACGTAAAGCCAGCCCTCGGCAGTCCAGATGTAGGTGAAGTCGGCCAACCATTTCTGGTTCGGCCGGTCCGCCGCGAAGTCGCGGTCGAGGATGTTGTCGGCGATGACGGAGCGTTCGCCATCGTCCTTGGGTTTTCCACGCCGCTTCGGCCGCGCTCTCAGTGCATTTATCCGCATCAGTCGTTCGATCCGGTGCAGTCCACATGCGAGACCGTCTTCCAGAACGTCACGCCAGACCCGACGGGCGCCGTAGGTGCGATCGCTGGCCTTGAAGCTCTTGTCTATCGCCTGAACGAGCTTCGCGTCATGAGCCGCGCGGTCGCTGATCGGTCTTCTGATCCAAGCATGAAAGCCGGACCGGGAAACGCCCAACGCGTCACAGATCCAGCTGACCGGCCAGATGTGCCGGTGCCCTGCGATGAATGCGAACGTCATGTCGCCTCCCGCGCGAAAAAAGCCGCCGCCTTCTTGAGGATGTCACGCTCCGCCCGGAGACGGGCGACCTCTTTCTTCAGCCCTGCAATCTCGGCCAGTTCCGCGCGTTGCTGGCCATTCCCGGGAAACGCTGTGGTCGGTGTGGCAGCCGCCTCACGCATCCAGCGCCGCAGCACGCTCTCTGCCAAATCCAGATCCCGGCACGCCTGAGCGACCGCAACACCCCGCTCGGTCACCAGCTTTACTGCCTCGATCTTGAACTCGCGGCTGAACTTTCGTCTCGTCATATTCAATCTCCAATTCCATGGTCACGATCTTATCTTCGTGTCCACGAAACCGGCAGCAGGCCAGCCCGCCCCTGTCGCTTTACGGATCGTCCCTGCTGATCGTGATCGCGTTCGTGACACGGTTCCTGCCCATCGCGTTCCTGTCCTGCGCGTCCGGGGTGCGGTCCCTGAACCCCGAACTGGAAGAGGCCGTGCGCATCCATGGCGGATCGCGTCTGCGCGCGCTGTCGGACGTGGTGGCGCCGGTGCTGAAGAAATCCCTGGGGCGGACGGCCCGGTGCGGGTATCCGTGCGGCCGCAGAACCTGAAACTGCTGCCCCGGACCGGGGAGGCGCCAAAGATGCCCGGCATGCTTGTCGTGCCCGGGACCGTGTCGGAGCGCACCTTTGTGGGCGAACGCTGGGATTACGGGCTGAGGCTGTCTTCGGGCGGGCTGATCTGCGTGCGGCTGGCCCGCCAGAGTAAGATCTTGCCACGGGCAGTGAAGTCTGGATCATGATCCCGGAAAGCGCCATCGTACTGGTAGAAGACGCACCTATGATGGAGGCCGCCGAATGACCACTGCCCAACCGCTCAGCCGTTTCCGGGTGCTCGACCTGACCCGGATCCGGTCCGGCCCCACCTGCGTCCGGATGCTGGCCGACTGGGGCGCCGATGTCATCAAGATCGAACCGCCCGACGACGATACCGGGTACGCGAACCGCGAAAGCTCCGACTTCCAGAACCTGCACCGCAACAAGCGGTCGCTGACGCTGGACCTGAAATCGCCCGATGGGCAGGAGGTGCTGGGCCGCCTGATCGAGGGCGCCGATGTGCTGGTCGAAAACTTCCGCCCCGGGGTGAAGGCGCGGCTGGGGCTGGAATGGGAGACGCTCCATGCCCGCAACCCGGGGCTGGTGCTGGGTTCGATTTCGGGCTTCGGGCAGACGGGGCTTTATGCCGACCGACCGGGTTTCGACCAGGTGGCGCAGGGCATGGGTGGGCTGATGTCGATCACCGGCCTACCCGGACAGGGCCCCGTGCGCGCTGGCATCCCGGTGGCGGATCTGACCGCGGGCATCTTCTGCGCGATGGGCATCCTTATTGCGCTTCTCGACCGCGAGAAGACGGGGCAGGGCCAATGGGTGCAATCCAGCCTGCTGCAGGCCCAGATCGCGATGCTGGATTTCCAGGCCGCGCGCTGGCTGATCGATGGCGAGGTGCCGGAACAGGCGGGCAACGATCATCCGACGGCGGTGCCGATGGGGGTCTATCCCACGTGTGACGGCGCGATGAACATCGCGGTGAACGGCAACCGGATGTGGGCGGCCTTCTGCGACGTGATCGGGCGGCCGGATTTCTTCGACCACCTGGATTACTGTTCCGCCAAGCATCGCTATCTGAACCGCGAGGCGCTGAACGCGCAGATCTACGAGATCACGAAGACCCGCACCATGGCGGACCTGACCGACGCGCTGATGTCGGCAGAAATTCCCTGCGGGCCCATCAACCGGATGGACGCCGTCTTTGCCGATCCGCAGGTGCAGCATGTGGGCATCGTGGCCGAGGTGGATAGTCCGAGGCGCGGGCTGCAAAAGGTGCTGGGGCAGGCGATTTCCCTGTCGGGGGCCGAAGCGCTGATGCGTCTGCCCACGCCCGAAGCGGGCGAGCATACCGATGCGGTGATGGCCGAGCTGGGCTATGACGGGGCGCAGATCGAGACATTGAAGGCAAAGGGTGTGATATGAGCGAACTGTCGAAAATCCCGCTGGAGCCCGAGGCGGACGGCTACACGCCGCAGGTCTTGGCGACGGTCGAAAATGGCATCGGCTGGCTGACTTTCGCCAACCCGAAGCGGCGGAATGCCGTGACCTACGCGATGTGGTGCCAGATTCCCGCGGCCTTTGCTGATTTCGAAGCCGACGCATCCGTCAAGGTGATCGCACTCAGGGGGGAGGGCGAAGCATCCTTTATCTCTGGCGCCGACATCTCGGAATTCGCGATGCGGCGGTCGACGCCGGAACAAGTGGAAGAATATGACCGCGTGGGCACGGCGGCCAATGCGGCCATCGTGAACAGCTCCAAACCCACGGTCGCGGTGGCGCGGACGTGGTGCGTGGGCGGCGGCATGGGAACGGCGCTCAGCTGCGACCTGCGGATCGCCGCGGCCAACACGCGCTTTGCGGTGCCGGCCGCGCGGCTGGGGCTGGGCTACCGGTTTTCCGGGATCAGGGCGCTGGTCGATGTCGTGGGCCCGGCGAACGCGCGGGAGATCTTCTTCACCGCCCGCAAGTATTCCGCGGACGAGGCGCTGGCGATGGGCCTGATCAACCGCATCCTGCCGGAGGACGGCTTCGACGTGGCTGCGACCGAATACCTGGCCGAGATCGCCGGGAACGCGCCGCTGACGATAAAGGCCGCGCGGATGGCGATCCGGGCCGTGAGGCAGGACCCCGACGCGCGAGATCTGGAGGCCGTCGATGCGGCAATCCAGGCCTGTTTCGACAGCGAGGATTACAAGGAAGGCCGCGCCGCCTTCGCCGAAAAGCGCGCGCCCGTTTTCAAGGGAAAGTAACGCCGCTTCCTGTGCTGAATCGCGCCCTCACCGCCCCACCCACCCGCCCCGGCAGCTCGGGCGCGATCCGTCGCCTGCGGCGCCGGGATTTGCCCGCTGTCGCCTGAAGGCCCCCGATCATGACCGGTAACCCGTTATTCGATGCGCTGTTCGCGCGCCATGCAGATTGCGACACGCCTTTCCTGTCATTCGCCGATGGCACGGGCCTCACCTATGCCGGATTCCTGGCTTTGGCGGATCGGCTGGCAAGTGCCTTGCTCGAGGCCGGGTTTGCTCCGGGCGACCGGGTCGCGGCGCAAGTGGAGAAATCGGCGGCCTCGCTGGCGCTTTGTGCCGCCTGCACGCGGACGTCGTAGCCGGCACGGGTGCGTTGTGCGAGGGTGGGTCAGCGGTCGCGGCGAAGCAGCACTGCGAGCAGGTAGAGCCCGCCAAGGAATCCTGTCGACAAGCCGATGGGCAGGGACAGGCGCAGGGGCGTTATCTGGCTGAGCAGGTCGGCGGCCAGAAGCAGGACGGCGCCCATAATCGCCCCTGATCCTATGGGCACGTCCGGGGAGCGGGTCAGACGGCGGGCGATCTGGGGGCCGGCCAGCGCGACGAATGCGATAGGCCCGGTGCTGGCCGTTGCGACCGAGGTCAGCCCGACCGCCGCCAGGACCACCAGCAGGCGGGTGCGCCCCACCCGGATGCCAAGCTGAAGCGCCATGTCGGCGCCCATCTCCATCAGGGCGAGCCGCCTTGCATTCAGGATGAGGACCGGAAGGAACAGCGCCAGCCCGGCGACAGCCGGCAGAACGTGGGACCAACTGCGCCCGTTCAGTGATCCGGCCAGCCAGATCTGCGCCTGCATGGCCTGATCCAGACCGCCCTTGACCATCAGCATCGTGTTGATCCCGGTCAGGACCGATCCCGTGCCGATACCCACAAGGATCAGCCGGTAGCCGCCGCCCGCGCGGCCGTGCCGGGCGAGCGCCAGCACAACGAAGGCCGTCACCAACCCCGAGCCCACCGCCGCAAGTGCGATCTGGCTGGGGCTCGACTGGAACAGGATGATCGCCGCGATGGCTCCGGTGGCAGCACCGGTGGTGAAGCCGATCACGTCGGGCGATCCCAGCGGATTACGGGACAGTGACTGGAACACGGCGCCCGCCGCACCAAGGGCTCCGCCGACGCACAAAGCCGTCAGCACGCGGGGCAGGCGCAGGCGCTGGATGATGCGGGTGGCCATGGGCTCGTTTGCGTCGCCCGTCAGGCCTGCCACGATCTGGGCGGGAGAAAACGAGATCGTTCCGATGCCCAGAAGCACCAGTCCCGCCCCAACCGCCGTGATCGCCATCAGAAGGCAGACTAGCGCCGCACGCGGCCGCCACAACAAGCTGAATCGACCCAGCCGAAGCGCGCGTTGGCCCGCCGGTATCACAGGTGCACCAGGCGGAAGCGGCGGACGAGGTGGATGAAGAACGGCCCGCCAAGGATCGTTGCCACGATCCCCGCGGCGAGTTCGTCGGGGGCCACGACCACGCGTCCGACGATATCGGCGCCCAGCAATAGGGCCGCGGCGAAGATCGCCGACAGGGGCAGCAGGGTCCGGTTGTCAGGCCCGGCCACGGCCCGCGCGATATGGGGCGCAGCAAGGCCCACGAAGGCGATGGGGCCGGCCGCGGCGGTGGCGGCCCCCGAAAGGATCATCACCGAAAGGCAGGCCAGCGCCCAGATCCTCGGCGGATCGAGCCCCAGTGCGCGCCCCATGCTTTCCCCCATCGCCAGCGCATTCAGCGCCGGGCCTAGGGCCAGCGCCAGAGCTCCACCAACAATCAGGGCCACGGTCATCGTCCATGTCACCGCCATGCCCCGGCCTTCCAGCGCGCCCGAGGCCCAGGTGCGGAAGATGTCGAGCACATCGAGTACCGCGTTCAGGACCACTAGGCTGACGGCCGCGCCCAGCACGATGGACAGGCCCGCCCCCGCAAGAAGCAGGCGCACGGGATCGGCGCCGCTTTGATGGCCGCGCCCCAGAAAGAAGACGGCGGCACCAGAAAGCCCCGCGCCCAGAATCCCGAACCAGACATAGTGCGAGATGGCCGTCAGCCCGAAAGCCGATGTGCCTAGCACGACGGCCATTGCAGCCCCGGCATTCACGCCCAGAAGCCCGGGTTCCGCCAACGGGTTGCGGGTGACGGCCTGCATAACCGTTCCCGCCATGCCCAAGGCCGCGCCCGCTGTGATTGCGAGCAAGCCACGGGGCACGCGCAGTTCACGGACGATCAGGTGCATGTCGCTGCGTGCGTCATAGGCCGTGAACGCGCCGAACACATCGGTCAGCGGAATGGGACGCGAGCCGATGGCAAGGCTCAAAAGGAACAGGGCCAGCAGCAGGCCAAACCCCAGACCGAACGCCATGGGCACACGGTAGGGCAGAGGGCTTGCCGCAATCATTCCGTGAAATAGGGCGCGACCGTGTCGATGATGTCGAGCCCGGAATAGTAATCCACCCGGAACGAGGTCGGCCCCATCGAATAAACACGCCCCGCCTTCACCGCCGGCACATTGGCAAGGACTGGATCGGCCATGAAGGCCTTTACGTCCTCTTGGGTTGCGCGCATCAGGAACACGGTGTCGCCCGTGATCGCGGCGGGCAGGTTTTCGTGTGAAATGAAGTCGATCTCGCGCGAGCGCTGGACGAGGCCGCGCATGTCGTCGGGGATGCCCGCGACGGTGAAGCCCATGTCGCTCAGCACCCGTGCCTGTGCGCTTTCGGGCTTGGCGACGGAATAGGTGCCGACGAAGTTGTAGGATACGACACTCGCTGTGCTCTCGGGGATTGTCATCGCGGCCTTCGCTTCGGCCGTTCGGGCAGCGAAGGTATCGGTGATCCGGTCGACGTCCGCCTCGTGCCCCGTGGCATGGCCCAGCACCTCGGCCAGTTCCAGCCAGTTCTTGTCGCCGTAATCCAGCAGCAGCACGGGAATGCCCATTGCCTGAAGCTCGGCGACGTAGGGTTCGATGCTGTCGCCCCCGGTCGAAGACCCCACAACAAGATCGGGATCGCGCGCCAGCACCGCTTCGAAATCGAAAGTCAGATTGGTGTAGAGCACATCGACACCCCGCGCATGGGCCGGTTCCGCCCATTGCAGAAAGAAGCCCGTGTCGTCCGTCATTCCGCCGATCATTGCGGTCGCCGTCGCCTCCAGCGGCACGTCGAGGGCCAGAAGCGTCCCCGTCAGGCTGGGCGAGGTCGAGATCACCGTTTCGGGCTTCTCGGAAAGGGTGAGCGTACCAGCCTCGTGGTCTATGGTGCGGGGCCAGCCGTCTTCGGCCATGGCTGCGGCTGCGGGTAATGCAAGGGCCATGCAAAGAGCTACAATGCGGGCACGGTCAGATCGGCAGGTCGGCATCGTCCAGCGTCTCCAATGTCTGTTCGCGGTCGCGGATGGCCGCGTATTTCTTCAGGCGCATCCGATCGAGTTCCGAGCTGCTGATGCCATGCCGCCAGTAGCCCAGCACCTGAATGTCATCGCGGGCGAAGCCCAGCGTGAAGAAATGGGATCGCAGATCCCGCATTTCCTGTCGTTCGCCTGCAGCCCAGAGCTTCCAGCCCCGGGGATCGGTCACGGCTTGGGTTGCGGCCGAGATCAGCAGCCGTCCGGTGCCGGGGGGCGTATCCGGCGCGCGCAGCAGCAGGTGGTATGTCACGCCGGGCACAACGGGCAGTTCGTCGAAGGCGGCGCGATTAGCGGTTTCGATCCAGACGGTCGCCGCGGCCCCTTGGGACCAGGCGTTCAGGATCGCATAGACGGCGGGGATCGCCGTGTCGTCGGCCAGGATGGCCACGCGTTTGCCGGGCACAGGATCGGGCACGAAATGATCGCGCGGTCCGATCAGGCCGACCGTTTCGCCCGGTCCCGTGCCGTTAAGCCAGCGCATCGCGGGGCTGTCATCATCGTGCAGGACGAAATCGATCTCGATCAGGCAGCGTTCGGGATCAAAGCTGCGGACAGTATAGATGCGCGTGATCGGGCGGCCGTCCTCCGGCTCTTCGACATTGATGCGGATTGCCACATTGGGCCGCGCCCACGCTTCGGGGCGGACAGGGTCGAAGCGGGCGGTCACGCGGGTCACGCCCGGAAACGGTTCGTGGAGTGAGACCACCTCCATCTCCAGACGCTCCATCGCGCGCATGTGGTCGTCTTCGTCGAGCCTGCCTTTCGGGTCTTCGACACGATCGTGATCGGATGAGCTCATGACAGCCTTTCCCCTGCAATGGTCTGGCAGGGCCGGTGGACGGGGCTGGCTTTCGCGAAAGGAAGTTCTCGCTATGGCTGGGTTCATATTGCAGAGCGTGTTCCGCAATGCAATACGACGCCGGGATGACGCGTCACGATGGGAACATGCGGCATGACTGATCGTCTGCGGGCCGATGCGGTGACGCTGCGCTATAGGGGGCAGGCAATTTCGCGCGATCTGTCGCTGTCGATCCCGGATGGGGTCTTCACCGCCATTGTTGGCCCGAATGCCTGCGGCAAGTCCACGCTTCTGCGCGCGCTGGCCCGCCTTTTGCCGCCCGAAAGCGGTCGGATCGTGCTGGACGGCAAGGCGATTTCCGAACTGCCCTCGCGCGAGGTTGCACGGCGGTTGGGGTTGCTCCCGCAATCGAACGCCGCGCCCGACGGGATCACGGCGGCCGATCTGGTCGCGCGCGGGCGCTACCCGCATCAGGGGTTCCTGCAGCAATGGTCCGAAGCCGATGCCGCGGCCGTCGAAACGGCGATGGCGGCGACGGGCGTGGCCGATCTGGCCGCGCGGATGGTCTCGGACCTGTCGGGCGGGCAGCGCCAGCGGGTCTGGATCGCGATGGTACTGGCGCAGGAAACCCCGATCCTGCTTCTGGACGAACCGACGACCTATCTGGACATCGTGCACCAGGTCGATCTGCTGGAGCTGCTTGGCCAGCTCAACGCCGGGGGGCGGACTGTCGTGGCCGTGCTACATGAATTGAATCTGGCGTTCCGCTTCGCCTCGCACATCATCGCGATGCGCGACGGGGCCGTCGTGGCGGAAGGCGCGCCCGAGGACATCGTGTCGGAAGACCTGATGCGCAGGGTTTTCGACCTGTCGGCGCTGGTGATCCCGGACCCATTGACGGGCAGCCCCATGGTCATCCCGCGCGGCAAGACCTAGTCGAAATAGCTCAGGCCTCCGGTGGCACGGTTGATGACGCGCGCGACCTCTTGAAGGGCATGTCGATCGTCGGGCGACCGGAGCCTGCCCAGATCCGTCACGGTGGTCACCACGCAGGACAGTTCGCCCTGCGCATCGAGGATCGGCGCGGCCTGACCGGTCACGTTCGACAGCAGGTGGCTGGTCAGTTCCGCCCAACGTTCGGTGCGAATCCTGTCGACCAATGTCTTGTCAGGCGGCGTGCCGCGGAAATGGTCGGGCTGAACCCGGCGCGCGGCCTCGATCCGGGCGCGGGGCAGGAAGGCCTGAAAGACCAGCCCGACAGCGGTATTGTCGATGGGCAGGGTGTCCCCCAGCTGCAGGGGCGCGATCGCGAAATGTGCGCTGCGATACCAGCGCACCAGCGTCGGGCCGCGGTCGTTCCAGATGGTGACGCCGCAGCTCAGCGCGCTGGAATGAGCGAGCTGCTTCATCTGCACGCCCGCCATCTCGACCGCGTCCACCCGGCGCAGGGCGGCGATGCCCATGGTCAGGGCGGCCGGGCCCAGATCGTACTGGCTGCTGGCGGGATCCTGCACCGCCATGCCTTCCTTCACCAGGCTTTGCATGTAGCGATGTGCGGTCGACCGTCCGACCCGCGCCTGTTTTGCCAGGTCGCCCAGCGGCAGCGGGCCATCGGTTGCCGCCAGGAGACTCAGGAACCGCATCGCCACCGAGATCGACTGAATCGTCGCTGTCCGCTTCTTTCCCGGCGCGTCCTGTTCTTCGTCCGGGTACAACTCGAATTCATTCATGACCTGGGTCTCCCTACCTGGATTCATCCTAGCCGGGTGCTCCCCCGGATAATAGACAAGCCTTTTTGTCGGAAATAAGGTGGTCGTGATTGACATGCGAAACGTGTCATGCAATCCGGAATAAACACAGGCCAGCCACTTTCCCCGAAACCAGCCCGCTGTATTCGATCAACTTGGGGGACGACATGCTCAGATCCAGACGGGCAAGACTGGCGCAGGGTTGCAGCCTGCTGACCATCGCAGCCGCCATCGCGGCACAACCGGCAAGTGCTCAGGAGGTGATCACAGGCGAAGGTCAGTTTCTTGGAACGATCTACGTCACCGGCGAAAATATCGTGCGCGAACTTGCGGATACCAGCAGTTCGGTCGCCGTGATCGGTGCTGACGAGATCGCGGACGAAAGGGCTGGCAAGGACGATGTTCAGGGCGTCGTCGAAGGCACGCCGAATGTCCTGTACAACGGTAGCGTCAGCACGCCGGTGTTCCGCGGCGTCAATGCCGAGGGGCCGCAGACCGGCGCCTATGCCTTCTTCGGCGGCACCGTTCCGCGCGCCACCATCAACGTCGACGGCCACTACCAGAACTACAACGAACTGTATTTCGGTGCGACGTCGGTCTGGGATGTGGACACGATCGAGGTCTTTCGCGGCCCGCAGACCACCGTGCAGGGTGCCAACGCTATTGCCGGTGCGATCATCGTGAACACGAAGGATCCGGCTTTCTACCGCGAAGGTGCCTACAGGCTGGAATACGGCAACTACAACCAGCGCCGTGCGTCGTTCATGTACAACGCGCCGATCAGCGAACAGGTCGCCGCGCGGATCGCGCTGGATTACACCGCACGCGACACGTTCATCGATTACACCAGCCCGACCTTTCTTCAGAACGAATTCGGCCAGAACTTCAAGAATTTCAATGGACGGGCCAAGCTTCTGTGGGCCCCGGCCGATATCATGGGCCTTGAAGTGATGCTGACCTACAGCCGGACCAAATCGAACCGGCCCAGCATCGAAGGCGCCGGACCGCCCTACGAGGATCTGGAATCGCCCACGGGTCAGATGCCCAGCTGGGAGCAGACGACCGACACCGCGATACTGGACGTGGAGTACGAATTCGATAACGGCTGGCTGCTGACCAACCAGTCGCAATATTCCCAGTCCGATGTCGACCGGCGGGTCGGGATGCCGTCACGCGGTGATGCCGACGTTCTGGAAGACAGCTATACCAACGAAACGCTGCTTTCCTTCGGTCAGCCCGGCGATCAGGTCAGCGGCGTCATGGGCCTCTGGACTGCATACACCACTGCGGACGAAACGTTGGACCAGGGCGGGATTTCGACGTTCAAGGACCAAAAGCACAACCTGGGGCTTTTCGGCGAATTGGCATGGCGGATGACCGACCGCTGGACCGTCACCGGCGGCCTGCGATACGAGCGGGACAAGATTCAGCGGACGGGGGACGTGTCCCCGGTCTTTGCCAACAGCGATCTGGACTACAATCAGACGTTCAACGAGGTCCTGCCCAAGCTGTCGGTGGCTTACGATTTCAGCGACGACCTGACCGTCGGTGCCCTGGTCAAGAAGGGCTACAACCCCGGCGGCGTATCGCTCGACTTTGTCTCGACCAAGACATGGCAATCGTTCGAGCCGGAAACCGTCTGGGATTACGAACTGTTCACCCGGGCCAGCTTTCTGGGCGACAGGCTGTTCGTGAACGGCAACCTGTTCTTCATGGACTACACCAATGCCCAGCAGAACATCACTCAGCAGATAGACGGCCTGACCTACATCCATACGATCAACGCGGAATCGGCCCAGTCCTACGGTCTTGAGCTTTCGGTCGATTACCAACCGTTCGACACGCTGACATTGCGGTCGGGCCTTGGCCTGCTGAATACCGAGTTTACGGATTTCCCGCAATCGCCCGCACTGGAAGGTAATGCCTTCGCCAGCGCACCGGGGGCGATGTTCTCGCTCGGAGCGAGCTGGAACCTCACCGAACGCTTCAGCATCGGTGGCGATCTGCGCTATGTCGATGGCTATTATTCCGACGTCGACAACACTCCGACGTACGAGGTCGAGGGCTATACGCTGGTCGATCTTCAGGCCAGCTACTCCGTGAACGACGCGGTGGAGTTCTATGGCTATGTCAACAACCTGTTCGATGAACGCACCCCGGTCCTGTTGCAACCCGCGCGCGGGGCGGCCTCGGCCTTCACGCAGGCCAGCCTGACCACCCCGCGCATGTTGGGCATCGGCATCCGCGGCACATTCTAAACAGAGGGGGGCCGGCCCTTCGCAGGGGCCGGCCGCACCGACAGTAAGACAGGCAGGGCAGGATGCTCCGACCCAAGTTATGTATCGGCATGTCGCTGGCGCCGACATGGCTTAGCGGCGAAGGCTGGCGAGCGGCGGACAGCGGGATCGACGGGCTCTTCACCGCCGAACTGGGGCTGGACATTGCCCGGCGGTCGGAAGCGGCACATCTGGATTTCGTGTTCCGCCCCGACACCAGTTTCCTGATGGTCGAACCGCTGGAGCAAAGTTTCGGCTTCGCCTCGCTCGACCCGACGTTGCAGATGGCGGCACTGGTACACGAGACGTCGAAGATCGGGCTTGTCACCACTGTTTCGACGACTTTCAGCCATCCCTATACCATCGCCCGGCAGATCATGTCGCTGCACTGGATGAGCCGCGGGCGCGCGGGCTGGAACATGGTGACAGCACTGCAGGGCAACCGTAACTTCGGCCTGACCCAGATGCCGTCGTCGGAAGATCGCTATGTCCGGGCGTGGGAATTTACCGAAGTGGTGGAAAAGCTGTGGCGCAGCTTCCCGGCCGAAGCGCTGCTGGCGGACCGCGACACCGGGCGCTATGCCGATACCGATCTGGTCCTGCCGATCGATCATCAAGGCCCGGCGTTCGAGGTCGAGGGCCCGCTGAACATCCCCGAGTTTCCCGGCGCGCGGATCCCGTCGATGCAGGCGGGCGGCTCGGCAGTCGGGATCGACTACGCCGCCCGTAGCGCCGACATGGTCTTTGGCTTGACGCCCGACATGGAAAGCGCGCTGTCGATGCGTGCGCAGTTGTCCGAACGCGCCCGCGCCCACGGTCGTGCGCCCCGCGATGTCCGTTTCCTGCCCGGGTTGAACCTGTACCTGGGCGACACGCGGGCGCAGGCATATGACGTGTTCATGGCCACCCACGCGCGGGTGGACCGTGCCCAGCGGATCGAACGGCTGCAAAGGGCAACCGGGCTGGATCTAGCGAACTGGCCCGGCGACGGGCGGATCACGGGCGCGGATCTGGCGGTGGCGGGCCGTGGCGGTCAGTATGCGAAGCTGCTCCAGCTGATCGAAACGGAAGGCCCGACGCTGAATGATCTTCTGACCCGACCCGAACTTCTGGCCGCGATCCACTGGCAGGTGATCGGCACACCGGACGATGCACTGCACGAGATCACCCGGTGGTTCGAATCCGGCGCCATCGACGGATTCGTGGCCGTTCCGGGGGGCTCGGCACGATCGATGCACCTGACACTGGAAGAACTGGTGCCGCGGCTGGCCCGGGCCGGTCTTTATCGCAAGGCATACTTGGGCAGCACGTTGGCCGCACATCTGGACGACTGACCGATCGCGGGCCGGGACGATCTGAACCGCCCGAGGGAAAGGGGTTGCCTGCTGGTCGGGGCGGTCACATCATGTGTGGATAGCCACGGTTTCGCGGGCTGAATCCACAACTGAAATCATACGATCGAATGCGTCCATGTGTCTGGTCTTTTCGTGCGGTGTTCGGCCCCCTGCCGGTATGGGATCCGCAGGTCAGGCTCAAAACATCAGAACGGGTTCGAAGCTCTCCATTTGACACTGTTTTTCCCGGGCCCGATTTGTCCGTTCTGGTCCGAAATCCCGCGACCACCTCTCAGGAAGGGGCAACTTGGCGACGAACGTCCGTTTGCCACCTTTTGCAAGCCTCGCCTGCAAAGCTGTGCTTTAGGCGCGCATGATCTTGGCTGGGCGACAACCTTGCGCCAGAACCGCCGATTTCGCCTATCAGGCGGATCACGCGGCGAAGCGTCGCCAGAGTGTCAGTGCCCAGCGTCTGGTCTTTCACGTCGATGGGACAGGTGGATATCTGTCAGGGGCAGGAAACGCATGTTCATGCCGGAACCTTTCTGTTCGAAGCAGGGGACGAGCCGGTCGCGGGCGCGACCTGCGCCGCGGTCAGCAGGCTGCGTGTGTAGGCATGGGCGGGGCTGGCGAAGACATCCGCCGTCGCACCGGTTTCGACGACCTCGCCCTGTTTCATGACCAGAAGACGGTCGCTGATCGCCGCCACAACGGCCAGGTCGTGGCTGATGAAGAGCATCGCAAGGCCCAGGTCCTCCTGCAAATCCATCAGGAGGTTCAGGATCTGCGCCTGGACCGAGACATCGAGCGCCGAGACAGCTTCGTCTGCCACGATCAGCGCCGGACGCAGGGCGATGGCACGCGCAATAGCGATCCGCTGCCGCTGCCCGCCCGAGAATTCGTGGGGGAACCTGGCGGCGTCGCCATGGTTGAGGCCGACCTGTTCCAGCGCCTCGGCCACTCGGGCAGGGCGATTGTCGATCCTCGCGGCGCGTAGCGGCTCGGCGATGGACCAGCCCACCGAGTGCCGCGGGTCGAGCGAGCCGTACGGGTCCTGGAACACCATCTGGAACTTTGTGCGAAGGCGCTGCAGCTCTCTGGCCGGGACGGCATTCAGGTCTGTTCCGTCGAAGAGGATCTGCCCCGCCTCCGGCCGTTCGAACCCCATGACCATTCGCGCCAGCGTCGACTTGCCAGATCCGCTTTCGCCGACGATGCCCAGCGTTTCTCCCCGCTCCAGCGCAAGACTGACGCCGGAAACCGCGACCAGCGGTTCGGGTCTTTGGAACAGTGTCGTCCGGGGCCGTGGGTAGGTGCGGCGCAGGTTACGGGCCTGAAGCAGGACGGTCATGACTTGCTCCGTTCGGCCGGGTTCAGTAGATGGCAGGCAGCAAGGCCGGTGCCGGTTCTGAATTCCGTCGACCGTGTGGTCCGGCAGCGGGACAGTTCGGCCGGACAGCGGCCCGAGAACCGGCAGCCTGCGGGCAGATCCACCAGTGCCGGGATATGCCCCGGGATCGTGGGCAGGCGCGGCCGCTTCGTTCCGGGTACGGGCCTGGCAAGCTGTGGCCTCGGTCGCGCGGCAAGGAGGCCGCGGGTGTAGGGGTGGAAAGGGGCGGACAGGATCTTCCGCGTCTCGCCCCGTTCGACGATGTCGCCGCCATACATCACGAGCAGCTGCCGCGTGGCGCGGGCGACGACCTGCAGGTCGTGGCTGATGATCATCAATGCCATGGCACGGTCACGCGACAGTCGCACCAGCAGGTCGGTGATCCGCTGCGCCACCTCCGCATCCAGCGCCGTCGTGGGCTCGTCCGCGATCAGCAGCTTCGGGTCGCAGGCCAGCGCCAGCGCGATCAGGACTCGCTGCCGCTGGCCTCCCGACAGCTCGTGCGGATAGGCGGCTAGGCGTTGTTCCGGGTCGGGCAGCCCGACCTCCTCGAACAGGTCAAGAGTGCGGGCGCGCGCCTGCGTGCGGCTTAGCCCGAGGTGGGTACGCAGGGGTTCCATGACGGTGGTTCCCACCCGGCGCAGCGGGTTCAGCGCAGCCAGTGGCTCCTGGAAGATCATCGCGACCCGCCTGGCGCGGAGCGCGCGCCATTGCGCTTCGGTCGCGCGGGTCATTTCGGTTCCGTCGATCTTCAATATGCCCGACATGCTGGCGCTTTCGGGCACCATGCCCATCAGCGCCTGTGCCAGCATCGACTTGCCCGACCCGCTTTCGCCCACCACGCCTATCCGGTCGCCCGGGTGGACGGTCAGCGACGCATCCCGCAATGCGTAGGCATCGCCGAACCGGACGGAAAGGTTGCTGACGTCAAGCATGCTGGGCGCCCTCTTCCAAAGGTTTCCGCAAGCTGCCCCGCCCGAAAACCTGCCGTAGGGTGCGTGGTTTCCACGCACCATAACCAGCTCGTGCCATCCTACCGCTCCCGTCTCAGCCGCGGATCGGACAGGTCCCGGATGCTGTCGCCCAGCAGCCCGAACCCCAGAACCGAGATCACGATGCAAAGCCCCGGATAGATCGCCAGTTGCGGCGCGAGGTACAGGAGCGTCTGTGCGTCCGACAGCATGCGCCCCCAGCTCGGCGCCGGGGGCTGCGCGCCAAGGCCCAGATAGGACAGCGCCGCCTCGGCCAGAAGCGCCACGGCGAACTCGATGGTCGCCTGCACGATGATGGCGGCGGCGATGTTGGGCATCACGTGATCGAAGGTCAGCGTCATCCGGCCCATGCCCGCGGCCTGTCCCGCCAGCATGAACTCCCGCGTCCAGACCTGGTTCGCCGCCCCGCGCGAGATGCGGGCGAAGATGGGGATGTTGATGAAGGCAATCGCGATCACGGTGTTCTGCAAGGACGGCCCGAAGACCGCCGCCAGCATGATCGCGAACAGCAGTGCCGGGAAGGCCAGCGACAGGTCCGACACGCGCATAATCAGGTTCTCGACCCAGCCGCCCCGCGCACTGGCATAGACGCCAAGGACGATCCCGATGCCGCCACCCAGAACGACCGACACGAAGGCCACGATCATCGAGTTCCGGGCAGCCACCATCAGTTGCGAGACGACATCGCGACCCAGCTGGTCCGTCCCCAGCCAATGCGCGAAACTGGGGCTTGCGAACTTGTTCGTCACGGCGATGGCGGCGTGGTCGTACGGTGTCCATATGAAGGAAAGCAGCGCGACAAGCGTCACCGACCCCGCCAGCGCGGCGCCGAGGACAAGGTTCACCGGAAACCGTCTCATGCCAGGCGCGCCTTCAGGCGGGGGTCGATCAGGGCATAGGCCACGTCGACCGCGAAATTGGCCAGCACCACCACGGCGGCCACCATCAGAACCAGTGCCTGCACGGTGATGATGTCGCGATTGGCGATGGATTGAAAGATCAGCCGCCCGAGGCCGGGGAGGTAGAAGACGTTCTCGATCACGATGGTCCCCGTCACGACGCCCGCGAACTGCATGCCCACGATGGTGATGACCGGCACAAGCGCATTTGGCAGCACGTGCCGCCACAGTACGCGGGCGGGGGACAGTCCCGTCGCCCGGGCCGTCCGCACGAAATCGAGCCGCATCACCTCGAGCGCTGAAGATCGCGTGACCCGCGCCAGCACCGCGCCCTGCACGGCGGCAAGCGCAATGGTCGGCAGGACCAGCGACCGAAGGCTACCCAGCGGATCGGACCAGCCGGGGAAGCCTCCGGGTGGAAACCAGCGTAAGTTAACTGCAAACAGAAGAACCAGCAGGATCGCCAGCCAGAAAGCTGGAATGGCGATGCCCAGCTGGCTGAGGATCATCACCGCCCAATCCCCCGTCCGACCATGGCGCGATGCCGAATAAAGCCCTGCGGCAAGGGCGATCACCAGCGTCAGCAGGGTGCCCGACAGGGCCAGGGACAGGGTCAGCGGCAGACGTTCGGCGATCAGCCCTGCGACAGGCACGCCGAAGGAATACGACGTGCCGAAATCGCCTCGCGCGATCCCCGCGATCCACTGGACATAGCGGACTGGCGCCGGGTCATCGAGACCCAGTTGCACGCGGAGCGCGGCGCGGGCGTCATCGGTCGCGTCGATGCCAAGGATCGTCAGCGCCGGATCGCCGGGCAGCACGTTCATCACCGCGAAGACGACGATGGAAATCGCAAGAAGCGTCAGGACCAGACCGCCGGTGCGGCGCAGCAGGAAAAACGACATGTGGGACTTTCAAAAAGTGCGGGACGGCGACGCGCGCCATCCCGCCCGATATCTCTGGCTTGGGTCGGATCACATGTCGCTGCCGATACGCACGCCGGACAGCGGCTGGAACGTCACGGGCGAACTGCCCCAGAGGCCGGTCACGTCGGCGCGGACAATCGACAGTTTCGGCAGCTGGAACAGGAAGCCCATAACGGCGCTGTCGGCCAGGAAGTGCTGCGCCTCGCGTTCAAGCGCGTTCCGCTTCGCCTCGTCGCTTTCCACGGTGATGGCGTTCCACAGCGTGTCGTAATCAGCGTTGTCGTAACCGTAGAAGTACTCCGGGCCTTTCGCGAAATTGCCCAGATCGTTGGGCGAGGTGTGCGCGATGATGGTCATGTCGTAGTTCTGCTTCTTGTAGACCTCGTCCAGCCAGAAACCCCATTCGACGGCTTCCACCTTGGCGTCGATCCCGGCATCGGCCAGTTCGGTCTGGATGATCTCGGCCGAGCGGGTGGCATAGGCGAAGGGTGGCACGCGGATCGTCAGCGTGTCGCCGGCAATGCCCGCCTCCTCGAACAGGGCCTTCGCCTTCGCCGTGTCATGCGGCCAGCGATCCGTCAGGTCGACGTAACCTGCACCGTGCGGCGGGTAGAAGCTGCCGATCGGCACGGCGCGTCCGTACATGGCGCCCTCGATGATCTCGTCGCGGTCCAGCGCGTGGTTCACCGCCTCGCGCACGCGCTGGTCGGTGAAGGGCGCCTTGGAATTGTTCATGGCAAGGATAACCTCGCCCTCGGTCGAACCGACCGACACCTTGAAGCGCGGATCGGCTTCGAACTGGGGCAGCATTTCCGGCGCACCGAAGCCCGGGTAGGCGTCGATCTCTCCCGCCATCAGTGCGGCGGCGGCCGACGCCGGATCGGCGACAAAGCGGAACTCGACCCGGTCGAGCGCGACTTCGCCTGCATCGCGGTGATCGTCGTTCTTCGCCAGCTTCAGCCGGTCGCCGCGGGTCCAGCCTTCGAAGCGGAACGGGCCGGTGCCCACGGGCGCTGTCTTGGCGTCCTCGGCGCTTTCCGGCGCGAGGATCGAGGCGGAGCCCTGCGCGACGTTGAACAGGAAGAAGGCGTCGGGCTGCTTCAGGACCATCTTCACGGTCTGCGGATCCACGACTTCGACCTTTTCGATCACGTTGAAGTAGCGCTTGGCCGGGTTCACGCTGTCTTCGCCCATGGCACGGTCGAAGGTGAACTTCACGTCCTGGGCATCGAACGCGGTGCCATCGTGAAAGGTCACGCCTTCGGCCAGATGGAAGGTGTAGGTCAGACCGTCTTCCGACACGTCCCAGCTTTCCGCCAGCTGCGGCAGCACGGCGCCGCTTTCGTCGACGGTGGTCAGGCTTTCATAGACGTTCTGGCCCAGCATCCCGGCGATGGACGCGGTCGCGTCCGATGTCGGGTCGAGCGTCGTGGGCTCCTGCTGAAGACCGATGCGCAGCAGGGCATCGGCAGCGACAGGCTGGACAAGGCCAAGACCGAGAGCGGCGGCAAGCGCTAGGGTGGAAAGTTGTTTCTGGAACATGAGGACTCCGTTTCTCCCGCCGCGGCCACGAATGGATCGGAATGCGATCCCGGGGCGGACCGGGTGACTGGAGCCCTTGTCCTATCCGGTTCCAACGGTTTCACGAATGTCAGACGACAGTTCCGTGAAGAATTGGCGTGGCTCGGCCGCGGCTGGCGGCAGATCCCGCTGAGTGTAGCGGGAAAGCGCGGATCTGGCGAAATGCGGGTTCGCGGACAGGTAGCAATCCACATCCGCGTCCAGTTTGTTGAAATCGGACCGACCGCCGTCCTGCCCGGCGGTGGCCGCTGCCATTAGGCCCGCGCCCCCGGTACCCAGAACATTCGTATCGTGTCTCATGTCGGCCTTCCAAGGCACTGTGCCTGCAGCGCAAAGATCTCGTTCAAGCTGAAGGTTCAAGCGATCCGGGTGAAACCGCTCTCGCCATTGTCCTGTTCGGCACGCAGCGCTTCCAGCAGGCGATGCATCGGCGTCAGGCGTTCGGGCGGCAGCAGCGACACGAATTCGGTCTGGGCAGGTTGCAGTTCGAACCCCGGAACATGAAGCGCCGTCAGCGTCTTGGCCGACATCGGGTGGCGGATGGCAGAGATCGGGGCACAGGTCAGAAAGTCCGTCGCCGCGGCGATCCCCAGAAGGCCCAGAAGATCGGATTCGATCTCGGCTGCCGGGGGTTTCAGGCCCAGTTCGCGAAACCTCAGCTGGACCTCGGCCCAGTTCGACGACCCGCCCGCCGCCGAGGCCCAGGGATAAGTAAGGAGGTCCTGCGGCGTGACACGGTCCTTTCGGGTCAGCGGATGATCCGCGGCGCAGGCGACGCTCAGCTCGGCTACGCTCAGCCTGCTGCAGACCAGCATCCCCGCCGCCTCGCGCGAGATCCGGCTCCAGTCCACCCGGCCGACGTAACAGTCTATGTCGCCTGCGACGAGCGCTTCGACCATCTCGGCCACCAGCCCTGCGCGAAAGCGGAACCGCATGCGGGGACCGGTCTCGAACATACGGCGGATGGCCTGCGGTATCACATGCAGCATCACCGCGGGATTGGCGCCCACGCGCAGGACGGGCTGTTCAGGCGATTCCAGTTCCTCGCCCAGTTGCCGGACGAAGGACAGGCAGGGGCGCGAGCGCAAAAGCGCCGTGCGGCCCGCGGCGTTCAGTTCGACCCCGCGGACCGACCTTTCGACCAATTGGGTGCCGAACGCGAGCTCAAGGTCCTTCAGCATCTGCGAAATCGCGGGCTGGCTGAGGTTCAGCACATCGGCCACGGACCGGAGCGAGCCATGCTGCTCGATCAGCTCCAAGAGCCGCAGGTGACGAAGGCGCAGGCGGTCCTGGTGCGAGATAGACATAAGTAATTCCGATCACATGAAACATTTTTCCGACTTTTTTTATCATAGGCTGCCCGAGTATGGTCAGGCAAATCCCGCGCCCGGAACAGGGGGCCGGATAGGGAGGAAGAGCGGCCTGTCAGCATCTGGGGAGGCGGGGCCGCGTCTGGGAGGAAACCATGCGACGTGCAAACGTGCTTTCCGGCGCGGCCTTGGCCGTGTTCGGGCTGCTCATGCTCATTTTCGTCATTCCGGCACAGATCGACCAAGGCCCGCCCGGCATGATGTCGCCGCGGCTGGTGCCGAGCCTGATGATGGGGCTGACCACCGTGCTGGCCGTGCTGCTTTGCGCGACCAACCTGCGCAGCGTCGAGGACGACGACGGGCCGATCTCGCGCGCCGAGCTTCTGGCGCTTGGCAAGTTTGGTGTGCTCTTTGCCGTAGCCTATGCCGGTTACGCGCTGATCGGGCCGCTGGCGGCGGGCGTGGTGATCCTGTTGGGCGGGCTCCTGATGCTGGGAGAGCGGCGGCCGCTATACCTCGTGCTGCTTCCCGTCGTCGTTCTGGGCGGAACTTACCTCCTGTTCTACCGGCTTCTGGGGACCCCCATCCTATGACCCAGCTGATCGGAGGATTCCTCGACGTCCTGAACCTGTCGACCCTGGTCTGGATTGCGGTCGGCGTGACCGTGGGCTACGTACTGGGCGTTCTGCCCGGGCTGGGCAAGGCCACGGGCGTGGCCGTGTCGATCCCGCTGACCTTCTATCTTGGCCCCGTCGCCGCCATCGCGATGCTGATCGGTATCGCCAAGGGATCGACCGCCGGCAGCGCGGTTTCGGCAATCCTGCTGAACACACCGGGCGAGCCTTCGTCGGCGCCCACGGCGCTGGATGGCTACCCGCTGGCGCGGCAGGGCAAGGCGCAGAAGGCGCTGAAGATGGGGCTCTTCGCCTCGGTCATCGGGGATTTCCTGTCGACGCTGATCCTGATCTGCCTGGCCGCCCCCCTGGCGCAATACGCGTTGCTGATCGGGCCGGTGGAGTTGTGTGCGATCCTCGTCTTCTCGCTGACTTTCATCGGCGGGCTGTCGGGAAAGTCGCTGACCAAGGGGCTGATCGCGGGGGCGCTGGGGATCTTCTTCGCGACGGTCGGGCTGGAGACCGAAACCTTCATCCCGCGGATGACCTTCGATCTGCTGGAGCTCGACGATGGGATCCCGCTGGTGCCGATGGCCATCGGTATGCTCGCGGTGGCCGAAATGGCGATCCAGGCCGGGAACATGCGGGCGCTGGACATGGAAATGGCGCAGATCGCCGACAGCGGCAATCCCGACGACCGCCGGGTCACGCGCGACGAATGGCGGCGCTGCGCCGTGCCGATCCTGCGCGGCACGCTGATCGGATCGGTCATCGGCATCCTGCCGGGGCTGGGGGCCAGCGTCGCCTCGTTCCTGTCCTACGGCGCAACGCGGAAGGCGTCGGACGATCCCGACAGTTTCGGCACCGGCCGGATCGAGGGCGTGGCCGCCGCCGAAAGCGCCGACAACGCGGTGGTGCCGTCCAGCCTCGTGCCGCTCTTCGCGCTTGGCATCCCGGGCAGCGTCATCGCGGCGATCCTGATCGCGGCCTTCGTGCTGCACGGCCTGACCCCCGGCCCGCTGATGTTCGAACAGAACCCGCGGATGGTGGCGGCTGTCTACGCCGCGATGCTGTGCGCAAGCCTTCTGATGCTGGTGATCGGCTATTTCGGGCAGAGCCTGTTTGCCCAGGTGATCAAGGTGCCGATGCGGCTGATCATTCCGCCCGTGCTCTTCCTGTGCTGCATCGGCGCCTACATGGAAAGCGGCAGCGTCTTCGCGATCTGGATCATGCTCTTCTTCACGGTCTTCGGCTTCTTCGCCAAGAAGCTCGACTTCTCGTTCGTGACCTTCCTGATCGGCTATGTGATCGGCCCCAGTATCGAGCTGACCTTCCGTCAGTCGCTTCAGATCCTGGACCACAAGTGGACCAACCTCTTGGTCCATCCGATCGCGCTTGTCTTCATCGTGCTGACGGCAGTCACGCTTGTGCTGCTGGCCCGCGCACAGACGACGGGCAAGAACGCCCGCACCAAGCCGCGTCCCACGGGCGCGGAACCGCAACCGAGCACTCAGGGGAGGAACCGATGAGTATTCTGAAACGGCGCCACGTGCTGGCGCGACTGGCATCCTTTGCCATGGCGGGAAGCCTGATGGCCACTCCGGCACTGGCCGACGATCATTATCCCGACCGGCCGATCACGATGCTGGTGGGCTACAACGCCGGCGGGCAGACCGATCTTGTGGGCCGGGCGGCGGCCAAGGTCATGTCCGAAGAGCTGGGCCAGCCGATCAACGTCGTCAACCGCCCGGGCGCCGGCGGCGCCGTGGCGGCGCGGGAACTGCAGCAGGCCAAGCCCGACGGCTACACCATCATGTTCCACGCCAACACGGTGGTGAACACCGCGCCCTTCCTGATGAAGCGGGTCCAGTTCACGCCCGACGATTTCGAATGGGCCGGTTTCATCACCGCCTACCAGGCGGGGCTGGTCACGCAGAAGGAGTCACCCTTCGACGATCTCGACGGTTTCGTCGCCTGGGCCAAGGAAAACCCGGGTTTCAGCTACGGCTCGCTTAGCCCTGCCGCGCGGATGACGATGAACGAGATCGCCAAGAAGGAAGGGCTCGACGTCAACATCGTGCCGCTGAACGGCGGGGGCGAGATGATCAATGCCGTCCTGGGCAATCAGGTGGTGCTGGCGCTTTCGGGCGGGATCCATTCCAAGTATCCCGACCAGATGAAGATGGTGGCGGCGCTGACGACCTTCCGCCATCCGTCGGATCCGGACGTGAAGACCATCGACGAGTTCGGCTATGAACTGGCGATGGATACGCGTGCCGGGCTCTACCTGCCCAAGGGCACACCCGAGGACATCGTGCAGACGCTGTCGGATGCGCTGGCCAAGGCCCAGACCGACCCGACATTCAAGCAGGTGACCGGGTCGGCCAGCATCCCGATCATGTATCTCGACGCGGATAAGGCAAAGCAGGAAATGGTTTCGACCTTCGGAAAGCACGGTCAGATCTTCCGCAATGCAGGCGTCGAGCCTCAGTAAGGCAGGCCGGGCGGGGCCCTGTGCTCCGCCCCCCATACAGGCAGGAAAACCATTCGATGGAGAAACCGATGTTCCAACCGCTGCAGGGCCTGAGGGTCGTCGACTTGAGCCAGGTTCTGGCCGGGCCTTACGCCACCTACCTGATGGCGCTGATGGGGGCCGAGGTGCTGAAGATCGAAAAGCCCGGCGAAGGCGACTGGACGCGCATCGGCGCTTCGGTGCCGGAACTGGCCGAGCGTAAGATGGGGCTTTCCTACCTGACGCAGAATTCGAACAAGAAGTCGGTGACGCTGGACCTGAAATCCGAAGCGGGGTTGAAGATTGCCAGGGAACTGGTCGCCACCGCCGATGTCTTTGTCGAGAACTTCAAGCCCGGTGTCGCCGAACGGCTGGGGCTGGGGTTCGAGGCGGTAAAGGAACTGAAGCCGGATATCGTCTATTGCTCGATCTCGGCCTTCGGGCAGGACGGGCCGATGCGCGGGCGCCCTGCCTATGATCACGTGATCCAGGGCATGTGCGGCATCATGATGACCACCGGCGCGCCCGGTGCGGGGCCGACGAAAGTGGGTTCGCCCTATATCGACTATGCCACCGGCATGAACGCGGCGATGGCCGTGATGGCGGGAGTGCTGGAAATGCGCCGCACGGGCGAGGCCGTGCAGGTCGATGTCGCCATGCTGGATACTGCACTGATGCTGATGGCATCCCTGATGACAACGCACCTGACCACCGGCTGGATCCCCGAGCAGTCCGGAAACGAGGCCTGGAGCGCCAGCCCGTCCTCCGGCGCTTTCGACACGTTGGAGGGTGTGCTGATGCTGGCCGCCAACAACCTGCCGCAGTTCCGCCGCATGGCCGAGGCGATGGGCCGGACCGATCTGCTAGAAGATCCCCGCTGGTCGACGCCCGACGCGCTGAAGGCCAATTCCGGCGCCCTCCGGGACGAGCTTATTGCGATCTTCAAAACCCGCCCGGCTGCCGAATGGGAGGAAATGCTGAACGCTGTCGCCGTGCCCGCGGGCCGGGTGCGGGGGCTGGACGAGATCCTCGGCGAAGACCAGATCACCAGCCGCGCTCTGACGAGCGAGATCCACGTCGAAGGTCACGATGGGCCGGTCTACGTCCCGGCGCTCAGTTTCAAGGGCAACGGCACCACCAGCCCGGCAACGACGGCACCGGCCGAGCTGGGGGCCGACACCGATGCGGTGCTGAGCGCGCTGGGATACGCGCCGGACCAGCTGACCGGCCTGCGCGCGGATGGCGTGATCTAGGACACTTTTCCGGCTTGCCGCGGAGATCCCTTCACCGCGGCAAGTCCGGTCGCCACCGGCATGTTGCGCCGCGCCGTGATTGAACCGGCGGCGACAGCGATCCTTGCGGAACTACTCCCGCCGCAAGAGTTCTGTTCTCCGCTCCAATCCTCGAACGGTTGGCGACCACGGATCAGGCAACGACGTCGCGCTGGTGTTCGCCTTCCTTGATCTCTTCCTTGATCTTGGCCACGAACGCATCGAGGTCGTCCGGGCTGCGCGAGGTGATGATGCCATTGGATATCGCAACCTCCTGATCCACAACATTGGCACCGGCGTTCTTAAGATCGGTGCGGATCGAGTGGTAGGACGTCATCTCGCGGCCTTCGACAACACCGGCTTCGATCAGAAGCCAGGGCGCGTGGCAGATCGCAGCGACGATCTTGTCGTTGGCGACGAAGTCGCGCACCAGCTGAACGGCGGCCTTGTCGGTCCGCAGGATGTCAGGGTTGATCTGGCCACCGGGCAGTACCAGGCAGATATAGTCGTCGACATTCACGTCGGAAATCTTGAGGTCGGCGTCGACTGTATCGCCCCAGTCCTTGCCCTTCCAACCCTTGATGGCCCCGCCGTCGAGTGTCGCGACATGGACCGTCGCGCCCGCTTCGGACAGTTGCTTCTTGGGCTCCATCAGTTCGGATTGTTCAAACCCGTTCGTGGCGATGATCAGGACCTTTGCGTTTTCGAGTGCAGGCATGATGTCGTTCCTTCTTCAATTGGCCCACCGCTAAAAACGTCCGTTATCAAGGACGCGCGGTGGCGTTGGCAGGACAACCCGCGGCGCGCAGATGGGTTCCTTGCTTTGCTTCAGAAACGCTCGATTCCGCCGATCATTTTCTGACAGGCCGGGCAGGCGCCATGCGTGCCGCGCATGGCCCCCCGGATGGGGCCGAAGCTTCGAAACGACAGGGGCAGAGTTCAGCTTGCGCCCGGCTTCAGACGGGCGGCAGGGGTTTGCCCCGCGCCGTCATAGGCCTTCGGTACGATACTGTAGAACACTTTGACGGCCCAGAAGATGGTGAACCCAACTAGGCCGACGCATAGAACAGCCCCCAGCATACGGCCATGGGCTTGGGCGCGCAGTGGATCGGGTAGCTTTTGAGCTTCGACCGTTTTGGCTTGTCACCCTCGACATCAGGCAAGCGCTGCGTGCCGCTGCAAGAGCCGATCCAGCGCCGAGCGTGTCAGATGCGGGATTGATGGTTGCAGAGTGTAAAGACAACCGTCCAGTGGAAGCAGCGTTCGCCGTCTGAACGCGATGATCGCCGCCTCCTCAGCCTCAGAATAAATCGTCGAACGTGGGTCCCTCGGGGCTTCTTTTCAGATCCTCGACCGTCTGCCGTTTGCGCCATTTCTCTACTGTCTTTGGATAGTTGTCCAGTTCCCGGCTCAGCGTCGCGCGCGAAGTTCGCGATCGTTGTATTGCAGCTCTGACGGCATGCGTTGTGGTAACGCTCCCGTGACGAACCTGACCCATAATGCTTCCTTCCTTTCCTGAGAAAGGATCGCACCATCAAACCGTGGGTTAAACGCCTAGCTAAAATTCATAGGCAAACAAGGCGACCACACAGATCGTTCCGTTGAACTTTGCGACAGAACCTCAGGTTTTCATCACACGTTCAATGAAGGAGGCCGCGCGGAAGGCGCCCAGGTCGTCGATACATCCACGCCGAAGAAATCGCAAATGTTCCGCAGGTTTCGATGCGACGGCCGGCTTTGCCCGTTCAGATAGCGGTGGAATTGCTGACGGTTGATCGAGAGTTTCTCGCAGACTTCGGTGATCGAATGCGCGTAGCTGCAGAGCAATCTAAGGTTCTGTGGAAAGCTGTCCTCTGGCAACTCTGGGGCCCTCTGGTACGAACCTCTACAATGATGAACCACACCGGCAATGTCCAATTAGTCCCTGAAAGGGTATCAAGCCCATCGTCAAGGCGCTGCACCGCCGCCAGCACAGCAGCACCTAACGCGAAATCGCGGTCACTGCCCGGCAAATCGTCCAGGACAAGGAGCACCGTATGACCGACAAGATCGAATGGTATCCGGGCCATTGGTTTGTTGACGGCCGAACCGGACGCACACCTTGTCGGCATCCGCGCGTGGGTTGCCTACAGATTTGCCCGCAAGACCACCTATATCCGCCCGATGATGGATTTGGATCTGTCGTACCTCAACACGCCGGCCTATCGCGAAAGTGGCAGCTCCCCCCTTTCGCGTTGGCCGTTGATGAGAGCGACAGGTTGAATGTCGCCTTCGCACCTGCGTGCGAGTTCGGCTTCCACCGCAACATGGCCGATTGCCCTCCGGCCAGATGGAAGGTCGATGATTGGGACACCCCTTCTCAGTCCATCGAGCCGATGGCCCTTGCCCTCGCGGCCTGAACGGGGCCAATTTCACATGCTGGGAGCCCGCATCGACGGAGTTTCCTCTGGATTCGGCACTAGACCGTTTGGCCAGTCCCACAAATGCCAACACCGCCGGACAACATCTGTGTCGTTCTCTTCAAAACAGTTGAAGCCGGTTGGCCAGTCGCTTCCAGTCACGCATGCGCTCTTCGATGTTACTACCGGGGGTCGCGGCGGCTGAGTGGACCAGCAGACTGGTCGCCGCGTTCAGCCCGAGGATAGATTCGAGAAAAAGACCGGTCTTTGAAGGCGAATTGATCACGGCGTCCGTGACATCGTGCGCCCAGTGACAGTATTCGTCGGTCACGACGATGACGGATCGCCCCTGTTCGCGCGCCAGACGCGCCAGCGTTTCGCATTCCGAAGCATAGGGAATGACATCGATGATCAGAAGGCAGCTTTGCCCCGCTGTGGGCGGGTCAAGCCATTCCGACAACATGCTGTCATGGCCCGAAAGGAACCGCACCCGCGGTCGAGCCAGCGCCAGCCGCCGGGCCGTATCCTCTGCCAGCCCACGGACGGTCTGAAAGCCGGTGACATAGATCTCGTGCGCCTGGCGCAGGTAGTGTTCGGCGGCCTGGAAAGCCGGGGTGTCGATCTTTGCATAGACAGTTCGGACGGCGCGCAGTTCGGCATTCATCTGGTCTTGCCAGTCCGCGGGCGGTTCGGCGCTTTCTTCGGCCAGGGCATGGCCGCTGACCGAATAGCGCTGGCGCAGCATCGCCTTGAACTCCTTCATGCCTGCACAGCCGAACCTCCGCAGCATTCGCCCGACGGTAATTTCGGCGACTCCGGCTTTCTGGGCGATGGATTTCCCTGTCTCGAACGAGATCGAGTTCAGATTCAGCAGGAAATACTGTGCAACTTTCGCCTCCTGCTTGGGCAATTTCGGCAGTCCAGCCTTCATTTTACCCACCAGGTCGTCAATCGGCGCCTCGGCAAAGGATGCAAAACCGTTGGACACAGTGAATCTCCAAAATGACAGAAAAATACCATTTGACGAAAAAGATATTACTCAACCATCCTCCGTCCTCAAGGAAAAACCTCAGTCAAGACCTTTACCGGGAGACATGAACGCATGAAGAAGACCGCTCTTCGGGCCAGCCTGGCTCTGATCGCGCCCCTCGCCCTGACACCGCTGGCCGCGACGGCCGAGGGCACGCTGTCGCTCTATAACTGGGGTGACTACATCAACCCCGCCGTGCTGAACAAATTCACCGAGGAAACCGGGATCGAGGTCACGCTCGACACCTACGGTTCGAACGAAGAGATGCTGGCCAAGATCCAGGCCGGCGCCACAGGGTACGACATTGTCTTCCCGTCCGTCCACATGCACGACATCATGTATCAGCTTGGGCTGCTGGCGAAGACTGATATCGGCAGCGCGGCGGGCTTTGAAAACATCGACCCGCAATTCGTCCGTGCCAAGACCGACCCCGACGCCGAATACTGCCTGCCCTACGCCTGGGGCAACGTGGGGATCGTCTACAACAAGGAACTCGCCGGCGGCATCACCGGGTGGGAGGACTTCTTCGCGCTCGGCAAGGAGGGCAAGAAGATCACCCTTCTGGATGACCTTCGCGAAACAATCGGCGTCGGTCTGATCATGGGCGGGAATTCGGTGAATTCCACCGACCCGGCCGAGGTTGAAGCCGCTGCCGATTACATCGTCTCGAACCTCGATGGCGTGACGGCCTTCACCTACGATTCCGTGCCGCAAGTGATCTCGGGCGATGTGGCCGCCGCGCATTGGTACGTGGGCGCGAACCTCTTCGTGTCGGAAAACCCGGAGACGATCGGCTACATCATCCCCAAGGAAGGGGCCACGATGTACCAGGAGGATATCTGCGTTCTGGAGTCGGCCCCCAACAAGGAGAATGCCATCAAGTTCATGGAGTTCTACCTGCAGCCGGAAATCGCTGCGCTGAACGTCGAACAGCAGATGAACGGCACGCCGAATATCCCCGCGCAGGAGCTGATCCCGGCCGAGATCGTGTCGAACGAAACGATCTACCCGGACCAGGAGACCATGGGCAAGCTCCAGATCTTCGAGGACCTGGGCCGCGACTTGCAACTCTACAATTCCGAATGGACGCGGATCAAAACCGCGCAATGACGTAACCTGCGGGGTTTCAACCCTGCCATGCCCGGGCAGGGGACTGCCCGGGCTCAGGACTTCTCCCATGCCTGCACATCTGGAAATCGTTGACGCACGAAAACGCTTCCGCACGCCGGAGGGTGGTGTGATGACCGCGCTCGACGGTGTTTCTCTGAAGCTTGCCTCGGCCGAGTTCGTGACGCTGCTGGGGCCTTCGGGCTGCGGCAAGACCACGCTGTTGCGTTGCATCAGCGGGTTCGAAACGCTGGATGCGGGCGACGTCCTGATCGACGGCGCGGCCGTCACCCAGATGCCTGCGCACCGGCGTCCGGTAAACACCGTGTTCCAGCGCTATGCACTGTTCAACCACATGAGCGTCGCCCGGAACGTGGGCTACGCGCTGGAGATCGCGGGCAATGACAAGGCTACGATCCGCACCCGCGTGAGCGAAATGCTGGAACTGGTCGGCCTGGAAGGCATGGAGAAACGTTCGGTCTCGCAGCTTTCAGGTGGGCAGCAGCAGCGCGTTGCGCTGGCCCGTGCCCTGGCTGGCAAGCCCAAGCTTCTGCTTCTCGATGAACCGCTCTCGGCGCTGGACAAGAACCTGCGCCAGAAGATGCAGCAGGAACTGAAGGCGATCCAGCGCGAGCTGGGGATCGGTTTCGTCTTCGTCACCCACGACCAGGAAGAAGCGCTGACGATGTCCGACCGCATCGCCGTTCTGGCCCATGGCCGCATCCAGCAGATCGACGTGCCTTCGGTCCTGTACGAGAGCCCGGCGAACCTGTTCACTGCGGACTTCCTGGGCGAAAGCAACCTGCTGCCTGTCGCGATTGATGGTGGACAGGCCAGCTTGGCCGATGGCCAGAGCTTCGCCACCACCTGCGCCTCCCGACAGGCAACACTGCTTCTTCGTCCCGAAGCGTTGGGATTGGCCAAACCGGAAGGTCCGAAACTGTCCTTCTCGGGCCGGATTGCCGAGACCTACTATTCCGGCAAGGACCATCAGATCACGCTGGAGACCGCCGCCTTCGGCACCGTCCGCGCGCTGATCCGATCCGGCGCCACGGCACCCGAGGTCGGGGCGGATCTGACGCTTCACGCCCCGGCGTCCGGCCTGCACCTGATCGACGAGGTCGCAGAATGAAACTTGCCCGGCGAAAGGTCCTTCAGCTGATAGGCCTTCTTGGTGCGCCGTCGGTGTTCCTGCTGGTCTTCTTTTGCGGGCCGCTCCTGACCATGCTGGTCTACAGCTTCCTGACGCCCGGCATTTATGGCGGTGTCGACTGGGTGTTCTCGCACCTGAACTACGGTCGGATACTTGGCTGGGCCGACACGCGGTACGAAAAATTCGATCCGGTCTTTCTGGGGATCTTCCTGCGGTCGCTGCGGCTTGCGGGGTTGACGGTGGTTACGAGCCTGTTGGTCAGCTACCCCGCCGCCTTCTGGATCAGCCGCATGTCACCGGGCCGCCGCGACTTCGCGATCTTCCTTGTCACGCTCCCCTTTTTCGTCAGCCTGATCGTGCGCCTTTTCGCTTGGGTCCTGATCCTGCGGCCCACCGGATTCCTGAACCAGGGCCTGATGGGAATCGGGATCACCTCTGATCCCATCGAGTTTCTGTATTCAGATTTCGCCGTGATCCTTGGGATGACTTACGTCTTCATCCCGTTCATGTTCCTGCCGCTTTACGGATCCATAGAAAAGCTCGACATCGCGCAGCTTGAAGCCTCGTCCGATCTTGGGGCGACGCGGGTGCAGACCTTCTGGAAGGTGGTGCTGCCCGCGACAATGCCGGGGATCATCGGTGGATCCATCATCACCTTCATCCCGTCGCTGGGGAACTTCATCGTGCCGTCGGTGCTGGGCGGTGCCAAGGTCCTGATGATCGGCAACCTGATCGAGCAGCAGTTCCTGTCGGCGCGCAACTGGCCCTTCGGCTCTGCGCTGGCGATGATGGTCATGGCGGCGGTGCTGCTTCTTCTGGTGGTCCAGCTGCGGCTCGCCCGGCGGGGAGACGCCTGATGCTGCGCCGCCTGCTGTCCCTTTACGGGCTTCTTTTCTTCGTCTTCATCTATGCGCCGATCCTTCTGGTGGTGGCCTATTCCTTCAACGCCAACACCCTGAACATGATGGTGTGGAGCGGCTTTACCTTCGACTGGTACCGCCAGATCTTCGGTTATGAAACGGCGATCACCGACAGCACAAGCTATGTCGACAGTTCCGCCCAGCTATATGCCGCGATCCGGACCAGCCTTACCGTCGCGCTCTCGACCTCGGTCTTCGCGTCGGTGTTCGGCACCGCGCTGGCGCTCGCAGTTGCGCGCTTCCGGTTCCGGCTTGCGGGCTTCTACCGGACGTTGATGATGGTGCCGATGATCATGCCCGACATCGTGCTGGGTATCGCGCTCCTGATCTTCTTCATCACCATCGGGATGAACCTGTCGATCATGACCATCATCATCGGCCAGTCTACCTTCCTCATCTCCTATGTCTTCGTGACCGTCTCGGCCCGGCTGGCCGATCTCGACACGAGCTTCGAAGAGGCTTCGGCCGATCTTGGTGCCACGCCGATGCAGACCTTCCGCAAGGTGACGCTGCCCGGGATTGCGCCGGGGATCCTTGGCGGCTGGCTGCTGGCATTTATCATATCGATGGACGACCTGGTGATTACCTATTTCGTTGCCGGCACGGGCAACACCACGCTGCCCATCCACATCTGGGGCATGCTTCGCCGCGGCATCAAGCCCGAGATCAACGCCATCGCCACCCTCATGCTGCTCTTCACCATCGTGATCGCGGGCGTAGGGCTCTACCTAAGATCGAGACGTACGAAATGACGACCAAATCTCGCGCCCGGGACCTGGGCATACCGTTGCCGGGCACGCCCGGTGCGCTGAATGCCATCACCGATGTGCCGGGGGTCGAGGTTGGCGGGGTGGAACTCCTGTCCTCGCAGGATCCGTCGCTGGCCAGTCGCGGGATCCAGGTGCAGACCGGGGTGACGGCGATCCTGCCGCGTGGCCGCGACCCGAAACCGAAACCGGTCTGGGCGGGCCAGTTCAGCCTGAACGGCAATGGCGAGATGACCGGATCGCATTGGGTGCGCGACGGCGGCTGGCTGGCCGGGCCGATCATGATCTCGAACTCGCATGCCATCGGTCCCTGCCACACGGCTGCCGTACGCTGGATGATCGAGACGTATGGCGCCACGTGGGAGGACAATCACCTGTGGGCGATGCCAGTCGTGGCGGAAACCTATGACGGCGTACTGAACGACATCAACGGTCTCCATGTGACCGAGGTCCATGCCCGTGCTGCGATTGACGCCGCCAGGCCTGGACCGGTGCGCGAGGGTAATTCCGGGGGGGGGGCCGGGATGATCTGCTACGAGTTCAAGGGTGGCACCGGGACGTCGTCGCGCGTGGTCGACATTGACGGGCAGCGCTTCACGATGGGAGCGCTGGTGCAGGCCAACCACGGGCTGAGACCCTGGCTGACAGTCGCCGGGACGCGCGTGGGCGAGGTAATGACCGAGGACCGGATCCTCGATATGGTGACGGAACGCGGCTCGATCATCGTGATCCTCGGAACTGACCTGCCTCTGTCGCCCGGGCAGCTCGAACGGCTGGCCCGGCGTGCGGCCATCGGCATAGGCCGCGGCGGTACCCCCGGTGGCAACAATTCAGGAGATATCTTCCTCGCGTTCTCGACAGCGAACGAAATGCCCTTGCCGCAACTTTCCGGTCCCTGGCGGCAGATGACAGTTCTGAATGACGAGGAACTGGACCCGGTCTATCTTGCCGCGGTTGAGGCCGTGGAAGAAGCTGTCCTGAACGCACTTTGCGCCGCAGATGACACGCCGTTGGCCCGCTCGGCAGCAGGGATTTGCAGGGCGATTGACACGCAACAATTGAAGCGAACTCTCGGATTGTCCGAAGGCTGATCCCGGGCGAGCATTGTCTTTCAGATCCGCAGGACGCATGGCGCACGGTCGCGCGACGTGGTCGTCATTTTCGCAGCGCCGAAGACCTGCTCCGCCCTCTGAAATCTGGAGAGTTTGAAGCTAGCGTTTCCCGCCAAGCTTTCTTGTCTGGGAAAGGAGTGAAATCGCATGAAGGCATCGAAGTTCACGGAGGCGCGGAAACCGATCGTTCTGAAGCAGGGCGAGGAAAGCACGTCGTTCGCCTAGATCTGCCGCAAGGCCGGGATCGCGCGTTCGACCTACTTTGTCTGACGACACGCCGATCCGAGTGCTGGACCGCTCAAGGCGTGACAAGAGGCTTGGCAAAGGGGTCAGAAAAGGCCGCATCTGGGCCTATAAACGAATACAGGAGAGCAGGATTGCGGGTGTTGTTTGCGAGTGGAAGACGGACGAGGTGGAGTTCGCCTGATTTTATGAATTTGGCGAAGTTCATTGATCTGAACCGTGTCAGTTTGGAATGCAACTGTCGCGGTTTGAAGCTTCTCGGCTATCGGTTTGGATGGTGCGGAGCCAGGCAGGGGGTGTCCCGGATTTGACAGGGTTGACTGGATTCTATCCCGCTTTGCGGAACGATTTCAGATCATGTTGGGCGCTTTTGATGAACTGATCCTGCATCATCGTCGCTGTCTTACTGTCGATTGTGCTGCACAAGCGGGCCAGCGATCCGGTCAGATGAACGACCCTGAAACACATCACGTTGAGCGCTTCGTGCTCCGTATCGGCAATGAAGGGTGCAACGACGTCAAACAGCATCTTGCCGTTTCGCAGGCTGTCCTGACGGTCGATATCCCTTAGATTCCTGTCGCCCTGGGTCGAGGACAGGATATCGCTGAGAACCGGTTCGTCACAAAGATACCTGCAGTAATTTCTGATGGCTGTCCCCATCCGCTCGGCAACATCTTCAACGCTGGCAGCGTCTTTGAACTGGTCCCGAAGTGCGTCGCTGAGCGATTCCAGCGTTGTCTGAACCAGCGTGTGTATCACCGCGGATTTGTTCGGAAAAAATTGGTAGACCGTCCCGATCGGCACGCCTGCCTGCTGGGCAAGCGCGTTCATCTTCATGCCATCGCTTCCGACGTCTGAAATGATGTCTCGTGCCGCGTCCAGAATTGCATCAACCCGCGCTCTGCTGCGGGCTTGCACTGGGCGTTTTCTGACTTCGATGGATGCGTCAGCCATGCCGGCAACCCCTGAGTGCGAAAATACATTGATTTTCAAAATATGAGGATCTATCACAATAGTCAAACATGATGCTTGCTCATATTGGAGAATGAGGCCATGACACCTGCCGAAAATCAGAAAGCGTGCATCGTCGGAGCGGGACCGGGCGGTCTTGCACTGGCGCGGGCGTTCAAGAACCTTGGCATCGACTTCGATGTGTTCGAACGCCACAGCGAAGTCGGCGGCATCTGGGACCTGAAAAACCCGGGCACGCCGATGTACGCGTCCGCGCATTTCATCTCGTCAAAGACGCAGTCCTATTTTTGGGACTTCCCGATGCCGGATCACTATCCCGACTATCCCTCAAATCGTCAGATCTTCGAGTACATGAAGAGCTTCGCCAGCCACTATGGGCTGTACGATCACATCACCTTCAATACGGAAGTCACAGGAGCCAGCTTTGTCGACGGCACCTGGGAGGTAAAGCTATCAAACGAAGAGACACGTCACTATCGCTGGCTGGTTTGTGTTTCGGGCACGACCTGGCACCCCAAACTGCCCGATTGGGCCAAGGATACCGAAACGTTTGACGGCGAAATACGTCATGCGAATAGCTACAGACACCTGGACGAATTTCGCGGCAAGAAGGTTCTGATCGTCGGCGCCGGTAATTCCGGATGCGATATAGCATGTGACGCCGCGATCGCGAGCGACGCGAGCTTTATCAGCGTGCGGCGCGGCTATCACTTCATTCCAAAGCATATCATGGGCAAGCCGGCGGATGTCTTCGCGCATGAAGGTCCACATTTGCCCATGTGGCTGGCCCAGAAAGTGCTTCACGGCATGTTACGGTTGATCAATGGCGATGTGACGCGCCTTGGTCTTCCCAAACCCGACCACAAGATTTTTGAAAGCCACCCGATCGTCAACTCGCAACTGCTTCATTATCTCAGCCATGGGGATCTGACTGCAAAAGGGGATGTAGACCGATTGGATGGCAAAGAGGTCGTCTTCAGCGACGGCAGCCGCGAAAATGTTGATCTGGTGATTTGCGCGACAGGCTATGAATGGCAGGTACCTTACGTCGACAAAGCCGCATTCAGCTGGAAGGGGGATCGTCCTGACAACTATCTGCAGATGTTCAGCCGCGTGAACCCCCAGCTTTTCGGGCTCGGGTTTACAGAAACCAACGGCGGTATCTACAAGATGTTTGATGGTATGGCCGATCTGATCGGTCGAACGATCTGCGCACAACGCGAGGATCCTGCCGTGTGGGCCAAACTCCAGAAACGCATGCAAACCTACACGCCTGACCTGGGTGGTGGTGTGAACTACGTGGACAGCGACCGCCACGCGACCTACGCGAATATCGATGCGCTGGGGGCCGAATTCAAAAAGCTGCGCAAGCACATGGGCTGGCCCGAGCTGAAGGACGGGTATTTCAACACGCCCGCGTCGCAGACGCCTTCGCGTCCGTTGCAAGCTGCTGAGTGACGGCGACGGGATAGCCAACTTGTTTGCCCGTCGGCTGTCACATAGGCAATGGGGACAAAATACCTTGCATGATGCCAAGCCTGAAAGGCTATCGCTTTCCTCTCGAGATCGTCGCCTATGCACCCCGCAAAGGTTTCCCTGTCCTTGTGACAATGGAAAAGGCAACCTATTCGACATTTTTAAATCGTTCGAGATGCGGCGATTTTGGGGCGAAGGTCGCAGTTAAGCGCCGCTTCCCAGGTGCAATGACAGGGGGTGATATCACGCCGATCGACCACTGCCTGTCAGTCTGGCCTGCTCATCCGGTCCAGAAAGCAGGTGGTCGTCCCGGTGGCCAGGATCCGGCCTTTTCGGTCTTCGACCCGTGCGTCAGCCGTGGCCGTTCGCCGCCCGCGTGACACCACATTTGCCAATGCACGGACCTGTCCGATATCGGCCAGCACGGGACGCAGGAACTTCACCTCGGTCCCGAGGCTGACATAGGTCTCACCCGGTTCCAGCAGCGTCTGCACGGCGCATCCCAGCGCACTGTCCAGAAGCGCCATCGTCCAGCCGCCATGCACCAGCCCCATCGGGTTCAGGTACTCGGCCGACGGGTCGCCACGAAATTCCACATGCCCGGCGCTGGCAGAAACGGGCCATTGCTGCAGCGTGCGCGCCATGGTGGGGGCCGGAAGCTCTCCCGTAGGGATGCGGGACAGGATCTCGAGTCCGCTCAGCGTCGCGACCTGATCCGGCCGGGCAAGGCCGAACGGCACATCGGGCATCGCGGCCGTCGCGAAGATGTCCGGGGAGGAGTGTTGCTCGTTCATTCTGGTGTTCCTTGTCGGGGCCGAGGTCTGGTTTTCGATTGTGTTCAGCATCGCTTTAAGATTATGAACAACATCCAAATGGTCAATATAGATTCGTTCAGTAATAAATTGACGCAGCGGCGGGCCACGCCGGCCTGACCGAAGGAAAGCACGAGACCGATGACGGATTTCACGCTTCACACCGAAGACACCGCGCCTGAGGCCAGCAAACCTCTGATGGCGAAGGCAAAGGCCAGCTATTGCGCGGTTCTGAACCTTCAGGCCGTCATGGCCGAGGCGCCGGGCCTGCTGGAGGCCTATCTGCGCCTTCACGAACTGGTCGCCACGTCCAGTTTTTCGGCGAAGGAAGTCACCGTCCTGTGGCAGGCGATCAATGTGGAGCACAATTGCATATACTGCGTTCCGGCCCACACCGCCATTGCACGGCAGATGCGGGTCAGCGACGCAATCACCGACGCCCTGCGCGACGGGACGCCCTTGCCGACCGCAAGGCTGGAAGCGCTGCGAGCCTTCGCGTTGGAGATGGTGCGCGAACGGGGGGTGCTGGGCGCCGATGACGTGCAGGCGTTCCTTGACGCAGGCTACACACAACGCAACGTGCTGGAGGTGATCCTTGCCTGTGCGCAGAAAGTCATGTCGAACTACACGAGCCACCTTGCACAGGTCCCCCTGGATAAGCCGTTCCGCAAGTTCGCCTGGGGCGAGGGCGTGTCGGTCTGGTGAAGGCCCGACGGTCTCTGCCGGTCTGCCGGGACCGCTTGCATTTGAATGGGGTGGGTTTAGATTCAATCCATATTCTAATTCAGGCCCCACAGGGCCGCGGGAGGAAAGAGAACGCGATGAGGGTCAGCCGCGATGTCGCTGCGAAGAACCGCCGGAAGGTGGTAGATGCTGCCAGCCGGGAATTCCGGTCCAATGGCTATGACGGGATCGGGGTTGCGGGCCTGATGAAGTCGGCCGGGATGACCCATGGCGGATTCTACAAGCAATTCGACAGCAAGGATGCGCTGATTGCCGAGGCGACGGAGCAGGCGCTGAAACAGAACTTCGACTACTGGGAGCGGACACTGCACGCAGTCGGAGGCGATCCCCTGCCCACATTGCGCGATTGGTATCTGTCGCAGGATCATCTGAACGCCCGTGACCGGGGGTGCACCTTCGCCACGCTCGCGGCCGAGGCACCGCGACACGGCGCGCCCTTGCAGGATGTGTTCACAGCCGCGGTGGAGCGACAAGTTGCGGATCTGGCTCGCCGGCTGGAAGGTGAAGGCGATGCTGACGCACGTGGCGCTGCGCTGCGCGCGATGGCGCAGATGATCGGCAGCATGGTGCTGGCGCGCGCCGTGTCCGACCCAGACCTTCAGGACGAAATCCTGAACGCCGCTCGCAACGTCTGACGGGTGCCGGCGCGGTCCATCGCGGGCCACCTCTCCCCGACAGCAGCCGCCTGCATGGAACGGCCAGCCTTGGTCCGCCGACCGAAGACAAGCATCCCGAAACAGTCGTCCACACGCTCGACACCAACGCGGCCGAAACGGGCCGGACCGTCCCGCAGATTGCGCTGAACAGGTTGCTACAGCGGCCTGCAATGCTCCGGTCATCATCGGCGCGCGGAACAGATCGCGGCATTCGATAAATCCAGCGCCGTGGCTGCACCCTATCCGTATTGGCCATACAGGCGGCAGGAGGGTCTGCCCGGCTCAACCCGTCCGTGACCACCGGGGTGACGGAAAAGGACGATCAGGCTGTTCCTCTCGCCGTCGGTTCGGTCTTAAGCGGGAAATGTCGGCGTCAGATCAGGATATCCATGCCATCGTAGATGATGGCGTCGCGGACATCGCTTGCCTTCGCATCGGCGATGGTGATCGTCCCACCCTTGTGAGCGACGATGACATCACCGTCTTCGCGTCCGACCGTAACCTGGCGCGCCCTGCTACTCTGCAGAAGGATCTGATCGCCGATCTCGAAATCCCGGATCGTGTCGCGTCCGTCCCGCTTCGTTTCGAAGATGAAAACGTCGTTGCCACCACCGCCGGAAAGCCGGTCAGTTCCGCGGCCCCCGATCAGGTAGTCCTTTTGGCCGTTGCCGAACAGACGATCCGCACCCGCGCCGCCGTCAAGCAGATCCTGTCCCCGACTGCCCCAAAGGCGATCCGATCCCTTTTCTCCGTAAAGCTCGTCGCTTCCTTTGCCGCCCCACAGCTTATCGCGGCCGTTCTCGCCGTAGATCAGGTCACGCCCGCCATTGCCCTTGACCTTGTCGGCGCCGCGGCCGCCGTCCAGCGCATCCGATCCGCGCCCCCCGACCAACTTGTCCTTTCCGGCACCGCCGTGAAGAATGTCATTGGACGCGCCCCCGAAGATCTTGTCGGAGCCCGCCATGCCGAAGACCACGTCTTCGCCCGCGCCTGCGCGGAACTTCGAGGATCCGCTGCCCAGCAGAAAGCGGTCGCCGTGAGACGACCCGTCAAGTGAGCTGCCATCCATGGCGACAACGAAGCTCGCATCCGAATGGCGGGCACCATACCCCATTTTCAGCTGGATATCGGGCTTGGACGGACCAAACTCGAAAAGTTCCAGGACATAGTCTTTCATTGTGCGTACGGTGCGCGCCCAGAGCTCTTCAGGGCTTATATGACCGTTGAGCGCGTCCGGCGCGTCGCGCTCGAGAAGGTCTGTGATCCGGTCACCGTTTTTGTCGATGATTTCTTCGGTCCGTCTGGCGTCCTCAACCGTCTTGATGCCCTGCGCCAGCCTTCCGGCCTTGCCGGGCAGGGTCGCGATGCCGGCAAGCATGCTGTGCGCGAAGAAATCACCGACCTGTTCATAAAAGCTCTTCCCCGAGGTGTCGTTGTCGTCGACATAGACGCCGGTTTCCGGATCCTGCCGCCAGGTGTGCGATGTGAAGGTCAGCTCGTCACCATCACCTTCGATCCTGCCGCCGCGCGACGTGATGCCATCCGACGCGGTCTCGACCCAGTCGCGGATGTCCTTGCGGCGAACCCGGTCGTCCAGGTCGGAAAACCTGGCGTCTTCGGCGGCGAAGACTTGGCTCATCGGCGTGAAGAGATCCAGGCCGTATGTCGGTTCCAGGCTGTCCACCAGCACAGCCCGACAGTCGGCCAAGCCATTTTTGAGAACCTCGTCGACGGTCGCCAGCAGTTCGGCCGGCACGGTTGCGCGAAAGGCGGGGTCTGCCAGCGCGGATCGAATCAAGTCCAGATCGACCGAATCTATCGCATCCAGGGCTTCGATGACCTCGCTTCGGAATTCACCGACCGTCAGGTTTTCGTAATAGGCATCGGATCTGGGCTCATTGCCTGACATCAGATTGGCTGCAGCGAGGTTATTCGCGATTTCAACAGCTTGGTCACGATTGCCATCAATCGAGCGCGTTTTGAAGAAACTCATTGCGTACCTCTGATAGGGAGATCGGCCGGACAGTCGATTGCCTTCGTTGGCGACCGCTGTTCCACCGCCTGCTTGCCGTCGTCGAGTGGGCGACAAGCGCCCAAAACCGAAATGCTTAACAGAATTACCATAAGGGGCGGGCGAAGATACACCCTTTTCCGCACAGGAAGTGCCTTGAAGGTTCTGTGCAAGCGTACCGGAGATCCCCAAAGGCCTGGGGCGAGGGCGGTTACGGCGGCAAGAACTTCATATGGCGCTGACTTCAAATGAAGCCGAAGAAAGCCCTCACTCTTCAAAGTAGACTTTTTACGTCCCAAGGGGCTGTAGCAATGTTCTTCAATTGTTCAAGGGAGCGCTGAAGACGCTGAGACCTGCATATGCCCGGGTTGGTCTGGGGGAGGCCGCTCAATCGGTGACCAGCAAAGTGGTTGCCGGCGATTCCTCGCGCAACAGTTCGGCCATTGCGGAGAAGTCGGCGCCTTGGGCGCGATCCTCGGTCAGCGGTGGCACGCAGTTGCGGACCCACGCATAGGCACGGGCCGTGCCGGCGCCAAGCGTGTGGGCCACGCCGCGCAGTTCTACGGCCTGTGCAGACACGATCATCTCGATCGCGACAAGAAGGCGGAAGCGGTCGATGATGGTCGCCGTCTTGGCCAGTACACCGGGTGCCAGCGAGGCGTGATCCTCGATACCGTCCGCCACAGGGATCGGGGGAAAGGCCATCGGGGTGGCCAGATGCCGGATCTCGGCTTCCAGCGCGGCGAGCGTCTTCTGCACTGTGGCAAACCCGTTGCGGCTGCTGCCCATGGGCGACAGGAAGCGCGGCAGATCCGAGATGCCGGGCGACATGATCTGCATGCAGCGGTGCGTGACGGCCGAGGCGCATTGCACCATGGCCATGCCCAGCCGTTCCCATGACAGGGCCAGCGCAGTCGTGTCGAAATTGCCGTTGTGAACCAGCAAACCTTCTTCGATCAGGACCACCGGGTTGTCGCCGGGGCCGCACAGTTCGATTCCGGTCGCCTCTGCGGCTTCCTCTCGCCCATGGAGAAGGGCGCCCCAGATCTGCGGTGCGCAGCGATAGCTGAGCGGGTCCTGCAGACGCCGGGCTGCGCCCTCGTGCAGCAAGGCGCTGCCTGCGAACAGCTGCATCAGGCGGGCTCCTGCTTCCTCCTGGCCGAAGGCAGGTCGCAGGGACAGCACCCTTGGATCCAGCACGCCGGTCGCCGCGCGGAACGCTTCGAAGGCAAGCGCCGTGCCGCTGAAAGACCAGTCGATCAGCCGGTCCAGATCGTCCAGTGCAAGGCAGGCCAGCGCGATCGAGAAGGCGTTGGCCGACACCATCGCGTGCCCGTCGCGCGGGCCCAACACCAACGGCGTCACACCGGCGCGCGACAGGGCATCGGCGGCCGGAAGGATCTCGCCCCCGAACTCGGCTTCGCCATGGCCCATTAACCCGCGGGTGACATCCGACATCTGCGCCAGATCCGCTTCGCCGATGGACCCGAGGCTGTGAACAACCGGGTGGACGCCCGCGTTTAGCGCCTGGACCAGTGTCACGGCCACGCCCGGAGAGATGCCCGAGGCGCCACCGGCAAAGCCGGAGAGCCGGGCCGCCATGATCGCCCGGACGGTTTCAACCGGGACCGGCGCGCCCACACTGACGGCACGGGCTTGCGGGACGCGTTGTTGAAAGGCCGTAACATCCGCAAGGCCGAGGCGTGTGTCGACCCCGGCGCCCAGCCCGGTCGTCAGGCCATAGACGGGCACGTTTGCGGCAAGCTGCTGCTCGACCACCGCGCGCGCAGCCTCCAGCCGTCGTTCCATCCCGGCCGTCAGTTCAACAGGGACGCGGCCGCGGGCGATGGCGGCAATATCGGCCACCGCAGGTTTCGTGTCGCCAAGGAGGACGGGGGGACGTTCTGACACGCGATGACTTTCCGCAAAGGGCCGGGTGTGGCGATACATGAACCCGAAAAGGCCGGCTGCCCGATGTCGCCAGCGCAGGTCAGACGAGAGCGCCGCACCGTGCCTGCCTGTCCGGAGCCTGGATATTTAAACTTGTATATAACAGTATAGACGATAGCATTGCCGGATCAACAGGCACAATCAGCCGGCCTCCCTTGATGTGGCCGCGCCGCAGCGAAGGGCAACACGACATGGATGAAATCTGGATCGACTATCTGAACGCGCCCGATGTCGAGGCGCTGGCGCTCAGCAATGACGAAATTCTCGATGCCGTGGAAACCTGCCTGGCCGCACAGGGGCGGGGGGAAACGGTGATCGAACCGCGCGTCCACCTTGTGCCCGAATCCTCGGACAAGGGGCATTTCAACGTGCTTCGGGGCTACGTGAAACCGCTGGGCGTTGCGGGAGTGAAGGTCGTTGGCGACTTCGTCGACAATTACAAGCAGGGGCTGCCGTCAGAACTGGCTGTCCTGAACCTGTTCGATCCCGAAAACGGGGTCCCGAAGGCGATCATCGATGCGACGGCGATCACGGAAATGCGCACCGGCGCGGTGACGGCGGTGGGCGCGAAATACCTTGCGCGCAAGGACAGCAAGATCCTGGGTCATGTCGGCACCCGCGGCACGTCGTACTGGAACATCCGTCTGCTGGACCATCTGTTCGATTTCGACGAGATCCGGATTCACTCCCGCCGCCCCGAAAGCCGCGATGCCTTCGGCCAGCGGCTTGAGCAGGACTTGGGCAAGCCCGTCATCGTGACCGACAACTGGCAGGATTGCCTGGAGGGCGCCGACATCATGGTCGAAGCGACACGCCTGCCGGAGCCCATGCCGATGTTCAAGACCGAGTGGGTGAAGAAAGGGGCCTATGTCGTCCCCTACGGCACGATGAGCGCGCTGGAATTCGATCTGACCGACATCATGGACAAGATCCTGGTCGATGATTGGGGCCAGTGCGGACCGGGCCGCCCCTATGGCGCGCTGCGCCGTCATGTGGACGAGGGCAAGCTGACCGAAGACACGCTTTATGCCGAGATGGGCGAGGTCGCGGCCGGGCTGAAGCCCGGGCGAGAATCCGACGACGAAACGATCCTGTTCTGGCATCGCGGGCTGGCCAGCACCGATGTCGCCCTTGGTGCGGCGATGGTGGCGAAGGCGGCGAAGATGGGCATCGGACAGAGACTGCGCTTCAAGTAGGGCGGGCAGGGCGATGACGGCGGACGGGTATTTCAGACTTTACGGCTGGACGAGACCGGTCACCACATCGTCCGCCACCGCGCAGACATGGCTCGACCGCGGCCTATGCTGGACCTTCGCCTACAACCACGAAGAGGCCGTGTTCTGCTTCCGCGAAGCGCTGACGCACGATCCGGACTGCGCGATGGCGTGGTGGGGCATCGCCTACGCCAACGGCCCGTTCTACAACCGGCCGTGGATCCGCTTTTCCACGCCCGAGATCGAAGCGACCCTGCCAGTGTGCCACGATGCTGCGCAAAGGGCCGTGGCGCTGAGCGCAGGAGCCAGCCCGGCGGAAAAGGCGCTGATCGACGCGATCCTGTGCCGCTATCCCCGGCCCGACGCCACGTCGCATGACCAGCTGAACCACTGGCACGACGACTATACCGACGCCATGCGCCGGGCCTGTCGCGCGCATCCCGACGATCTGGACATCGCAGCGCTATTCGTCGAGGCGGGGGTGACGCGCACGCCCCGGAAACTGTGGGACATCCACACCGGAACGCCGATGCCGGGCTCGGACATCCTTGAATGTGTCGAGGTCCTGGGCCGCGCGTTGCAGGCCATGTTCGCGCCGGGCGGCACGGTTCATCCGGGCATCCTGCACATGCATATCCACGCGATGGAGATGTCGCCGACGCCGGAAGACGCCCTTCGGTCGGCGGACGCGCTGCGCGATCTGGCCTGTGACGAGGGGCACCTGCACCACATGCCCGCGCATATCTACGTGCAGTGCGGTGACTACGCGCAGTCTGTGGCGCTCTGCCAACGCGCCGTGGCGGCGGATGACCGGTATGTGGACCGGCGCGGGGCCGAGAATTTCTACACCACGGCGCGGTGTCATGACCTGCACCTCTACATGTTCGCGGCCATGATGCTGGGGCACTACGGCGGCGCGATATACGCGGCCGACCGGATCCGCGGCATCGCCACGCCGGACCTGATCGCGGGCAGCTTTCCCTTCATGGCCGCGATCCTGGATGGTTATTCCGCAATGCGGACCCATGTGCTGGTGCGTTTCGGCCGCTGGACCGACCTTGTGCAGGACCCGCCGCCGCCCGACCCGGCCCTGATGCCGATCCGCGCGGCGATGCACGCCTACGGGCAGGGCGTGGCGCATTCCGCCCTGGGCAACATCCCCCAGGCCGAAGCCGCGCAGCGCCGGCTGAACGGTGCGATGGCAGCGATCCCGTCCGATGCAATCTTCCTGAGCAACCCGATCGTCGACATGCTCGCCGTGGGCGAAGCGATGCTGGAGGGGGAGTTGGAATACCGCAAGCGCAACTACGATCACGCCTTTGCCGCGCTGCGCCGGGCCGTGGCACGCGACGATGCGCTGACCTACACGGAGCCATGGGCCTGGATGCACCCGCCGCGCCACGCCCTGGGCGCATTGCTGGCCGAGCAGGGCCATTTTGCCGAGGCAGAGCAGGTCTACCGCGCCGATCTGGGCCTGAATGACGAGGTCGCCCGCTGCACGCAACATCCCGACAACGTCTGGGCGCTGCGCGGGTTGGTCGAATGCCTGGACCAGCGCGGGGCGGCGGGCGAGCTTGCGATGGTCAGGCAGAAGCTGACCATTGCCGCGGCGCGCACGGATGTGCCCGTCGATGCCGCCTGCTGTTGCCGCGGCGGCCCCTGACAGGCCGTCAGCCGGGCAGGTCGTAGCCTGCGGCCCGCGCCTCGGCATCCCATGCATCGGTGATGGCATAGATCGACGGATCGTCGATACGGCTGAACCCGCGCAGGCACAGATCATGGAGCACCGATGCGAATGTCGGGTCCGCGGTGACCGCTTCGAACGCGTCTCCCAGCGCGCCCACGATACCGGGGTCGATTTCGGCCGCGGCGACAAGCACGGGTGCAGGCGTGCATTCGGTGCGCGCGATCACGCGCAGCCGCGATGCGGTTTCGGGGTCGTGGCGTTGCAGAAGAAGGTGGAAGTAACTGTCCAGCGGCGCGACATCCGCGGTGCCGTCCAGCACCGCACCCAGCGACGCGCGAGGGGTTATCAGCGGTCCGACATTGGCCTTGTAAAGCGGCGCGTCCCCGTCGCGGTAGCGCATCAGGAAGTGCCTTGGGGCGTTGAAGCCCGACTGTGATCCCCGGTCGGTCCAGGCGATGCGGCCTCCGAACGTGTCCTCGATCGTCCGGAACGGCGCGTCGGCCCGGACGACCATGTCGGTGCAATAGGTCGGGCCCGTGCAATCGGGATCCGTGGGGACCGGCGCGGCGACGATCTGCGGGCCGGGGCGGCGTTTCTGGAAGGGCCAGCCGCACATGAACACGGCCCCCATGTCCGGCCGGTCCCAGAGGTCGGCCAGCGGGGCAGGGGCGGGATAGTCGATCACGTCCAGCGGGACCCCGGCGTTCGCGGACACGCGTTCGATCAGAGCGCGCCATGCGTCCGCCACGGCGGGCGTCGCGTTGTACATGCGAGTGCAGGCGATCATCGTCAGGCGATCTCGCGGGCGATGCCGGGGCCCTGGAAGCGCCCGCCCAGCCGGTAGAGATCACCGGGATGAACAAGCTGGACATAGGTGATCACGCGGTCGCCGGACCATGTCCGGCGCACAAGGCGCAGGCAGGGATCGTCGGTCCCGATCTCCAGCAGCCTTGCCATGTCTTCGGTGGGCCGCATCGCGTCGACCTTGTGTTCGACCTCGGTGAAGGTGACGTGTTTCAGCAGGTAGTCCGAGGCGGTGGCACTGCAGAAATCCTGCTCCAGGAAATCCGGCGAGAAGGCGGGGTTCACAAGGCGGTCTTCGTACTGGATCGGCGTGCCGTCGCACTTGTGGACCGCCCGCAACCGGAACACGCGCGACCGCGGCGGCAGGCCCAGACGGTCGGCATCCTCGTCCGACACGATCTCCTCGGACGCGCTGATGGGCACACAGGAATGCTGCCCGCCGCGCAGCGCGATTTCCTGGCTGATGCTGCGGATCTCGATCAGCGGGGCTAGCGGCTTCTGATCCGCCACGAAGGTGCCCAGGCCCTGCACGCGTTTGACCCGGCGTTCGACCGTCAGTTCCTTCACCGCGCGATTCACGGTCATCCGCGAGGCAGAGAACCGTTCCGCCAGCTGCGTCTCGGACGGCACCTTGTCACCGGGTTTCAAGGTGCCGGACTCTATCTCGCTTACGATAAACTCCTTGATTTGAAGGCTTTTCGGGGTCTGTGACTTTCTCGTTTCGGTGTTCATCACATCGTTCCCACGTTGCCTAAAGTTTGTCGTTGCCGGAATTGTATATACCTGCATAGACTTGTCAAAGGAACTTGCTCGGTCCCGGAGGAAGCCTCGAACAGAAGGCGTGCCGGCGCCGCAAGACGATCAGATGCACAGGGATACATGACGATGATGAAGACCTTGAAGGAATTCTCCTGCGCGGCGGTTCTGGCAATCGGGGCTGCGGTGCCATCGGTGGCTCAGGAGCAGACGACCCTGCGGTTCGCAAGCGCGTTCTCCCCGATGAGCGCCAACAACAAGATCAGCGTCCCGGCGTTCATCGAAGCGGTCGAGGCCGCGTCCGACGGCACGCTGAAGATCGAACACTACCCGGGCGGTACACTTGGCAAAAGCCCGGTGCAGCAGCTTGCGATGGTGGAAAACGGCGTCGTGGACATTGCCGAGGTCGTCGTGGCCTACACCCCGGGCCGTTTCCCCGAACTGTCGGTCTTCGAACTGCCGTTTCTGGCCGAAACCAATGTCGAAGCGGCGCTTGCCGCCTACGAGATGTATGAAAAGGGCATCGTTTCGGATTTCGATGACCTGGTCCTTGTGGGCATCATCATGACCGGCCCCTACGGACTGGATTTGACCGATCCGATCACCTCGCTCGACGATCTGGAGGGCAAGCGTCTGCGCGTCGCCGGGCCGATCCAGACCCGGATGGCCGACCTGCTGGGCGCCACGCCGGTGGGCAACGTCCCCGCGCCGCAAATCGCCGAAAGCATTTCGCGCGGGTTGCTGGACGGCGCGATGATGGCGCCGGGCAATGTCTACAATTTCCGCATCGCGGATGCCGCCTATCATCACCTGTGGGATCTGTCCCTGGGCTCGGTCGCCGTGATCTTCCCGATGCGTCGCGACACCTATGACGCGCTGCCGCCGAAGGCCAAGGAAGCCTTCGACATGTATTCGGGTGAATGGTTCACCCGCGTGCTGGGCGAGGGGCTGGACAACCAGCAGGCCGAGGCGAAAGCCAAGATCATGGCAGACCCCGAACACACGGTGCACGAATGGACCGAGGCCCAGATCGCGGAAGCCCGCGATATTCTCGCGCCGACGCGCGAGGACTGGAACAAGCCGAACGAGGATGGCGTCAACCTGTACGAAGAAGCGACCGCGGCCATCGACAAGGTCCGGTCCGGGCTCTGATCCCAACACGCGACCGTGCCCCGCGACGGATTGCGTCCCGACGCGGGGGATCATCGCGAAAGGCATGCCATGGATTTCACCGGGTTCATCAAGAACTGGCTTAACCGAAGCGAACTGGCGGCGGGGGTGGGGCTTGTCGGTTTGATGATCCTATCCGTGGCGACGATGGCCGACGTGATCATGCGCGCCGTGTTCAGCGACCCAATCTACGGCCTGAGCGACCTGATCGAGATCGTGACGCCCCCCATCGTGGCCTCGTGCCTTCCGGTCGCGCTGGCCGCGCGGCAGAACATCACGATCCGGTTCCTTGGCCGCGCGCTGCCATCGCGGATGGGGCAGGGGGTGGAACTGTTCGGCCAGCTTGCGGTTCTGTGCGTGGTCACGGGCATCGCCTGGCAGGTCAGCGCCTATGCCTGGAACATGTACGACCACGGGCAGGTGACGTGGCTTCTGCACCTGCCGGCCTGGCCGTCTTGGTTTCTGACCAGCCTTCTGATCGTCGCCTGCGTTCCGATCCAGCTGCTTGTCGTAGCCGAGACGGTATCGAACATGCGTGCAGGCAAGCCGCTTGCCGACGAGCATCCAGAACTTGAAGAGGCGCGGTAAGGGGACACGATGGATCCGATCACGATCGGCCTGCTGGGCTTTGCCGGCATGCTTCTTCTCATTGCCTTCCACGTGCCCATCGGCATCGCGATGGCGCTTGCCGGGGTCGTCGGGTTCTATGTCCTGACGGGAAACCTTTTCGCGGCGATCTCGATGTTCGGAACCGAAACGGCCGGCGCGATTGCCAGCCCCGAGCTGATCATCATCCCGATGTTCCTGCTGATGGGGTCCTTCGCCGGGGCTTCGGGGCTGGCGGGGGATCTGTACCGGCTGGCCAATGCGCTGATCGGGCACCGCAAGGGCGGGCTTGCCATCGCGACGGTCGCGGGCTGCGGCGGTTTCGGTGCGGCCTGCGGGTCGTCCATCGCGACGACGGCCACGATGGCGCGCATCGCCCTGCCGGAGATGGAGCGGCGCAACTATGCCCAAAGCCTTAGCGCCGGCAGCATCGCCGCGGGCGGCACGCTGGGGTCCCTGATCCCGCCGTCGTCGATCATGCTCATCTACGCGTTCCTGACCGAGCAATTCGTGGTCGAGCTGTTCATCGCAGGCATACTGCCCGGGTTGCTGACGATCCTGATCTACGCGCTGGCGATCTACCTCGTGGTCAAGCGCAATCCGTCGCTGGGGCCAGCGGGCCCGCGGGCCAGCTGGGCGACCGCCGGGCGGGTCGCGCTGTCGACCTGGGGGATCCTGATCGTCATCGCGATCATGACCTTGGGGCTTTATGGCGGTATCTTCACGGTGACGGAAGCCGCGGCCGCGGGGGTGCTGGTGACGTTCCTGTTCACCTGGGCGCGGGGCAAGCTGACCTTCACGGACGCCCGCCGTATCGTGGCCGAAACGGCCCACAGTGTCGGGCTGCTCTATGTCATCCTGATCGGGGCCCATATCTTTTCGAACTTCGTCACCCTGACGCATATGCCCTCCGAACTGGTCGATGCGGTCGTGGCGCTCAACCTGGCGCCGCTGGGTGTGATCGCGATCCTTGCGCTGATGTACATCGTCCTTGGCGCGGTCTTCGATTCCATCGCCGCGATGGTCATCACCTTGCCCTTCGTGTTCCCGCTGGTGACCGAAGGCCTGGGCTACGATCCGATCTGGTGGGGCATCGTCATGATCGTGGTGATCGAGATCGGCATGATTACCCCGCCGATCGGGATCAACGTGTTCGTCATGCACGGAGTCCGCAGGGACATTCCGCTATCGACGATCTTCCGGGGTATCGTACCCTTCCTGTGCGCCGATTTCGTCCGGCTGGCGCTGATCATCCTGTTTCCGATCATCACGCTCTGGCTACCGAACACCATGTGACTGTCGGTATCGATGGGCCATCGCCAGTCACGGCTCGGGTCCCGGGATGATCCTCCATCGCGATGGTGGCCCGCGATATGATACCGGGGTGAATGCTGCGAAATTCGGTTCTTCACGGCGCGGAACCAGTTAGTGCCGTCTTCGCCCGTGCGGAACACGCCGCGCAGGTTGAAATCGGGTTGAATGCCCTTCTGCTGGACGTCGTAGAAACCATCGTCATTGGCCTGCCAGACGTCGATGACCGCGCCCTTCACCGGATTGCCCTGCGTATCCGTGATGCGCCCACGGACCAGCATGTCTTCGCCCTTCTGGTCGAGGCAGATATTGGCAGCCATCTTGCGCTCGGGCGTTCCGGAAATGTAGAACGGGCCGAGCACGGTGGATTCCGAAGAAGCCTTGGAGCGAGAAAGGCATTTTCGCCCAGATGATGGTCGGCCTCGCTGCCAAACACGGAGAGGAAAAGACCGTGATGATCGACGCGACCTACCTGAAGGCACACCGCACCGCGACCAGCCTGGCCGCGAAAAAGGGGGGCGCGGTCGCCTGATCTGGCGAACCAAGGGCGGCATAAATACCAAACTGCATGCCATCTGCGACAGCCGAGGGCGACCGCTCAGTCTGTTCGTCACCGCTGGGCAGGTCAGCGACTACACTGGTGCGCGGGCGCTACTGAGCAGCCTACCCAAGGTCGGCTGGCTGCTCGGAAATCGCGGCTATGACGCCGACTGGTTCCGAGACGCGTCGAAAGACAAAGGGATACGCCCCTCCATTCCGGGTCGAAAGCAGCGCACGACGAAAGTGAAATACGACACGCGCCGATACAAACGGCGCAACCGCATCGACGGTTGCACGACGGTGGCTGGAGTCACTGCTCTGGTCCGATCGCAGCTCCGATCAGGCTTCTGGCAGCCTCCGGCAGGCGTTATCGCCCATCCGGCGCCAGCTTGGCGACGAGAAGGACATTCTGCGCGCGAATCGCACCGACGTTTGGTTGCGGTCGGACAGGGTATCGATCGACCTGATAGATGACCCCGACGACGCCCTGCGGCGCCTGCGCGCCGGGCGGGAGTTTCTCGAAGGGACTGATATCGCATCGGAGGAGTTCGAGGACTGGCTGCGGCAGGAACGGGCTTCGCCGAACGACAGGGCCGAACGTTTCGGTCCGGAGCCGGTGGCGCCGGACGGCGCAAAGCCGGACAGGCTGTCCGACACCGGACCCGTGTCCGCCGCGGAACCAGGACCTGTCGTTGGCGATGTTCCCATCCTCTATTTCGACACGGCGTCCCTCACATCGCCTGACAAGGTGGAACTCTTCCTGACCGACGCGATCAGCGCGCAGCTTACCTGGACGGCGACCAGCCACTTTCGCGCCGATGTCCGGGCGCTGGACGGGACGCTGCAGCCCACGATCGTAGCCCCCGACGCGCGGTTCGTTATCCGGGTGACCGCCATCAACGGCGAATACATCGCTCTGGCCCGCATGACCGAGGAGCCAATTGGACGGTTCTTCTGGTCGCGGCAGGTATTGATCGACGGTCAGGACAACCAGGCCATCATCGATGCCGCCGCGTCCCTGGCCACCGAAGCCAGCGAAGCGATGGCAGCCCGGCAGATCATGGCCAGCCCGGCGCAAAAGGATCGGGGTTCGTCGGGGTTAGCCGAAGCGTCGGAGGAATCGGCGCCCTTGACCGCAGTGTATCCAGCTGGATACAACCGGATGCATGAAGACGAAGTCGAAGCTGAGCATCGCTGCCTACGAGGAAACCCGCCCGCTTCAGGGCGAAACGGCCTATGATCGCCTGCGCGATGAAATCCGCTCGGGCCGATTGCGGCCGGGCGCGCGCCTGACGGAAACCGAGATTGCGGAACGCTTGTCGGTCAGCCGCACGCCGGTGCGCGAAGCGATCCGCCGGCTGGAATCCGAAGGTCTGGTCGATCACCAGGCGCGGGCCGGGGCGGTTGTCCGGAAGCTGGATTATTCCGAGATCATGGAGCTTTACGAGATGCGCGCGGTTCTTGAATCGACCGCGGCGCGACTGGCAGCGCGCGCGGCATCAGAGGTGGAGATCCGCGATCTGCGGGATATCAACGCGCAGATGGGCGTATCGGAAGGTGATCCGCAGGCGCTGGCCCGGCTGAACCGGCAGTTTCACCAAAGCCTGCTGCACGCTTCGCGGAACCGGTTCCTGCTGAAATCCATGGGCTCGGTCGACACCACGATGATGATCCTTGGACCCACGAGCCTCGAGTCACCCGACCGGGCGCGCGAGGCGGTGGCGGAGCATGACGAGATCATCGCGGCCCTTGCCGCCCGCGATGAAGCGACGGCCGAGGCAGCGATGCGGCGGCACATGGAAGGCGCGCAGTCCGAACGGCTTCGAATGCTGCGCCGCGACGATGACGGAGAACAGGCATGACAGATCCCGCCACGCTGGCGCATCAGGTCTGGGACGTGGTGGTCGTGGGCGGCGGCAATGCAGCCCTTTGCGCCGCGATCGAGGCGGCCGAGACCGGCGCCCGCGTGCTGATCCTGGAAGGCGCGCCCAAGGCCTATCGCGGCGGCAATTCCCGCCACACCCGCAATTTTCGCTGCATGCACCACGGGTCCCTGGGGCCGCTTGTCGAAACCTATGACGAGGAGGAGTTCTTCGACGATCTCCTGCGCGTCACCAAGGGCGAAACCGACGAGGCGCTGGCGCGGATGTGCATCAGTACCTCGGAGGACTGTTTGCCGTGGATGCAGGCCCATGGCGTGCGGTTTCAGCCATCGCTGGCGGGCACTCTGTCGCTGGACCGGACGAATGCGTTCTTCCTTGGTGGCGGCAAGGCATTGGTCAATGCCTATTACCTGACAGCGCAGGATCTGGGCGTCACGGTGTCTTACGACGCGCAGGTCCGCCATATCGGGATCGAAGACAACCGCGCCACCCATGTCGAGGTGGAAATCGGCGAAACACGGTACCGGATGCAGGCCCGTGCTGTGGTGCTCGCCTCGGGCGGGTTCCAGGCTGATATCGACTGGCTGGCCCGCGCATGGGGGGAATCCGCGCGCAACTTCCTGATCCGCGGCACGCCCTACAATCGCGGAGTCGTCATGAAGGACATGCTGGATCAAGGCGCACAAAGCGTGGGCGACCCGACCCAGTGCCATGCCGTGGCCATCGATGGCCGCGCGCCGAAATTCGATGGCGGCATCGTGACCCGGCTGGATTGCGTGCCGTTCTCCATCGTGGTGAACCGCGATGGCTGCAGGTTCTACGACGAAGGCGAGGACGTCTGGCCCAAGCGCTACGCGATCTGGGGCCGTCTGGTGGCGGCACAGCCCGGTCAGGTGGGATATTCCATCATCGACAGCCGGTCCATCGACCTGTTCATGCCGTCGGTCTACCCGCCGATATCGGCCGACACGATCGAGGAACTGGCCGGGAAGCTGGACCTGCCGCCCGATAAGCTGAAGGCAACCATCGCCGCGTTCAATGCCGGGTGCCGGCCGGGGGATTTCCACCCGCAGAAGCTGGACGGGCTGGCGACCGACGGGGTGGAGCCTGCCAAGACGAACTGGGCCCGGCCCATCAGCGAACCACCTTTCTATGGCTACAGCCTGCGCCCTGGCGTGACCTTCACCTACCTGGGCCTGAAGGTCGACAACACCGCCCGCGCGGCGGGGCCCGAGGGCCTGTATGACAATATCTGGAGTGCCGGAGAGATGATGGCGGGATCGATCCTTGGCCAAGGCTATCTTGCCGGCTTCGGCATGACCATCGGCACCGTCTTCGGACGCATCGCAGGACAGGAGGCCGCCGCCCATGTCGCTTGACGTTTCCCTTCAGACCGACCCCGGCGCGATCTCGCAGGACCCGATGGAGGAAGCCCGCCGCCAGGTCGAGATCTGCAATGCCTGCCGCTATTGCGAAGGCTTCTGTTCGGTTTTCCCGGCGATCAACCGCAACAAGGTGTTCGCGGATGGCGACATTACCCAGCTGGCCAACCTGTGTCACAATTGCCGGGGATGCTACTACGCCTGCCAATATACCGAACCGCATGAATTCGCGCTGAACCTGCCGCGCGCGCTGGCCGATGCTCGGGCCGACAGCTGGGAACGCCTCGCCTGGCCCGGCGGGCTGGCACGTATCTTCCAGCGCAGCGCCGCCGCGATGGCGGGCGCGCTGGTCGCTGGCTTTGCGCTGATGTTCCTGGCCATCGCGGCCATTCCGGCCGGGGGGCAGGGCTTCTACGCGTATCTTGGCCACGGCGCGATGGTGGCGATCTTCCTACCTGCCTTCCTGTTTCCGCTGGTGTCCATCGCCATGTCACTGCGCACCTACTGGCGCGAAGTCGGCGGCGGCGCGGTCCGGCTGGCCGACCTGCGCGCGGCGGCCCTTTCGGCCGGACGGATGAAGAACCTCGACGGCGGGCAGGGGCAGGGCTGCAACTTCGAGAAGGAAGAACGCTACACCAGCGGCCGCCGCCACGTGCACCAGGCGATCATGTGGGGGTTCCTTCTGTGTTTCGCATCGACCGGTTCGGGCACCGTCCTGCATTATGTCTTCGGCAGCCCGGCCCCTTACGACTTCTGGACGCTGCCGAAACTGCTGGGCGTGCCGGGCGGGCTGCTGCTGGTGCTGGGCTGCGTCGGCATGGTGATGCTGAAGCGCAAGGCCGACCCCGCGCTTGGCGCCACAGGACGGGAGGGCGGATCGGCTGCCTTCATCTGGCTTCTGGGCTTTGTCGGCCTATCCGGTCTGCTGCTTTACGCGGCGCGCGGTACTGCGCTGACCGGCCCGCTGCTGGCAGTGCATCTTGGGGCGGTGCTGACGTTCTTCCTGCTTACGCCCTATTCCAAGATGGCGCACGGCTTCTATCGCTTTACGGCGCTCGTAAATGATGCGGGCGCCAAGGCCGGGCGCACCGGCTGATAGGTGTCGATCCGGAAGGAGTGGAAACCCGACGTCAGAGGCTTGAAGACGACTCTGGCAGCGTGGCGCTGGACGGGTCCGGAAGTTCCCTCAGATGGGAAACCGCCTGCACTGTGTCGATGACAGAGCCATAGCGCATCGCGATATCGAACAGGGCGATGGCATGGCTCGATTGCGACCGGTCGAAACAGCCATCCGCAACCGCCGCAACCTTGAAACCGTGCGATACCGCATCCACGGCGCTGGCCCGGACGCAGCCCGATGTGGTGGTGCCCGTCATCAGCACGCTGTCGCAGCCAAGGCGGCGCAGATGGGTGGCGGTCGGCGCACCGAAGAAGGCCGACGGCTTGCGCTTGTAAACGGTGATGTCCTGCATGTGCGGCGTCAGAGGTGCCACGATCTGGTTGGCATCCAGGTTGTGCGGCGTGGCCGGGATCTGTTCCGCCGTCCGGTTGTTCTTCCAGGCCCAAGATCCGATGTCCCATGCATCGGCGCGCGCGCGGCCGGTCGAGTAGATCACCGGCACGCCAAGACTGCGGGCGGTCGTGGCGAGTTCCGCGATCCGGTCGATCGCCTCCCAGCTCTCCGCCCCGCAGGCATTGGGCCAGCGGCGGATCGCGTCGAAGATGTCTTCGCCGGGCTGGTCCCCTGCAAAGCCCCAAGAAACGTCGATGATCATCAGCGCCGGTTTCGACCCCAGGCCTTCGGGACCGATCAGGCCGGTTCTTTCGACCCGCGCGCGGTCCGCTTTCGACAGGTACGGATCCCAGATCATGAGGTCGCTCCGGGCATGAGGGGCAGGCGCCTGTCGGGCGCCCCGTTCGGCAGAGCGAAAAGACCGGCGGGCAGGCTGGCCAGCCACGAGGCGATCTCGAAAGTTTCCAGCGGATCGGCGTACTTCGCGTCCAGATCGCAGAGCGCCAGCGCATGGCTGGCCTCGAACGCGTCGAAACAGGCATCGGCGGCGATGGTGACGCGCAGGTTCAGCGAAAAGGCATCGATGCAGGTGGCGCGCAGGGCGCCAGCCGTCTGGCCACCGGCCAGCACCACGCCATCGGCGCCCAGAAGGTTCAGCAAACCCATCAGGTCGGTGTCGAAGAACCCGGACGGTGCCTGTCGGCGGACGACGATGTCCGTGGGCTGGGGCGGGGTGATCAGGTCCGTCTCGGCCACGGGGTCGGCAATGGTGGCCTGACCGTCCGTGCCGGGCCGGTCCCATCCGTCGGGCCGGGCTGCGCCTGCCAGATGGATCACGGGAAGGCCGGCCGCGCGGACGGTTTGGGCCAATGTCGCGGCCTGTTCCAGCGCGGTGTCGAAACCCGGCAGGTCGGCATTGGCGACGATGAAATCGATCAGCAACAGCGCCGGCCGGTCCGGGAAGCGGCCGCGTACGCCGTAGCCTGCGTCGGCAAAGACCTTGCGGTCGCGGTCGGTGATGAAGGCATCCCAGGGCTTCGTCATGCGGCTTCGGGCGGGAAGATCCCGGCGTAATGCTGCGCGACCCCTCCGGGCGTGGTGACCCAGATATCGTCACGGTGCGATGCGATATGGGTCAGCGCCCGGCGCAGCGCGCGCAGGCGGTAGGGATGGCCGATGACGAACGGGTGCAGCACGATGGTGTAGCACAGCGGATACCTGGCGCTTTGCAGCAGCATCTCGTCGAACTGGTCGATCATCATCCGTTCGAACGATTCCGAGCCCTGCTGTCGAAAGATCATGACCGGGCTGTCGTTCACCTCGATCGAATATGGAACCGACAGGATGGGCGAGGTCCGCGTGCGCATCCAGAATGGCTGATCGTCGGCGGGCCAGTCCAGAACATAGGAAAAGCCCGTTTCGCGCAGCAAGTCGAGCGTTTCGTGCGTCTGGGCAAGGTAGGGCCCCAACCAGCCGGCGGGCGAGGTGCCGGTATAGGCGGTGATCGCCGCATAGGCTTCCTCGATCAGCACCTTCTCCCCGCCCGGCGGCAACGAATCCTGCCGCTCGCCATTGGTGCGGCCATGGCCCACGAATTCGTCACCGCGGGCGATCATCCGGTCGGCGATCTGCGGGCAGGTATCGAAGAGGAGCGAGTTGAAGTTGTGCGAGGCAGGCATCGCCATCTCGTCCAGCAGGTCGAACAGGTACCACTGGCCCACCCGGTTGCCGTAATCGCGCCAGGCATAGTTCCGGCTGGTCTGCGGCGCCCCCACCTGCGCGCTGTCGCTGCCCATGCCGTCGCAGAAGCTGAACACCTCGATATTGTTGCAGATCGACACGGCAAGCCGCTTGCCATCGGGCCAGGTGAAATCGGGCCGGTCTGGCAGGGGCGAATAGTCGTAGCGGCCGTGATCGCGGAGTTTCAGAAGGCTCATGCGGCGGGCTCCGGTGTCGTGGTGCGGGCGTGGTCCAGCGCGCGCCGGGCGGCGCGGAGGATGTTGCGATAACCGGTGCAGCGGCAAAGGTTCGACGACAGGATCTCGTCCAGTTCGTCTTCGCTGATGTCGGGGGTCTGGCGCAGGGTGCCTTCGATCAGCATCAGGAAACCGGGCGTGCAGTAGCCGCATTGCAGGGCGTGTTCGTCGATGAAGAACTGCTGCAAGGGCGACAGGTCATCGCCCTTGGCCAGCCCTTCGACGGTGCGGATGTCGCCGCCTTCTGCCTGCACGGCGAACATCAGGCAGGACCGGACGGGCGCATCATTCACGGTGATGGTGCAGGCACCGCAGACGCCGTGTTCGCAGCCTAGATGCGTGCCTGTCAGCCCGCAATCCTCGCGCAGCGCATCGGCCAGTGTCTTGCGGGGGGCGCAGGCGATGTGATGGTCGCTGCCGTTGACGGTCAGGGTGATCGCGGTTTTGTCGGTCATGTCGTCTCCTAAACGGGCGCGGGCAGGCGGGTTGCGGCCTGGGCCAGGGCGCGGCGGATCACGGTGCCGGCCAGATCGCGGCGATAGCTGGCGGGCGTGGTTGCATCCGACATCGGGTCGACCGCGTCCATGGCCGCCTGCGCGGCTGTGGCGAAGCTTTCGGGCGTGGCGGGTTGGCCCTGCAAGGCGGCTTCGGCTTCAGGGATGCGGCGGGGGATCTCTTCTATTCCGCCCAGCCCGATGCTGGCCTCTCCGATCCGGTCACCGTCCATCCCCAGCACAACAAGCGCCATGCCAAGCGCGAAATCCCCGGCGCGCCGCGACACTTCGTAGAAACCGGAGAGGCTGCCTGGAGGAATCAACGGCAGATGCGCGGCGGTCAGGATCTCGTCCGGTTCGCGGGTGGTGGACATGGCACCGTCGATCCAGTCGGCGATGGGAATCCGGCGCGTGCCACGGACCGACAAAAGCTCCAGCTCGGCGCCCAGGGTTGTGGCGGTCAGCGCCCATTCCGACGATGGGTCCGCATGGGCAAGGCTGCCGCAGAAGGTGCCGCGCTGGCGGATCGGGTGATGCGCGATGTGGCGTACGACGCTGGCCATCAGGTCGCCCGTCGGCCCGAACGCGGGGTCGGGCGTGTGGAACGTAGCGTGGCGGACCAAGGCGGGAATGACCAGAGTGTTGCCCTCCACCCGCGGGGTATCGAGGCCGGGTACCGTGTTCAGGTCAATAAGCTCCGACGGATAAGCCACGCGCAGCGCCATCATCGGGACAAGGCTCTGCCCGCCGGCCAGGATCATCGCGCCTTCGTCCGCGCCGTCGGCCAGACGCGCGGCGGCGTCCTCCAGCGTTGCGGGGCGGTAGTAGGCGAAGGGTGCTGGTTTCATGTCTCGGGTCCTTCCGCGCCGCCGGTGTGCAGCGCCGTCCAGTGATCCCAACCGCGAGCGACCGCAGCGGGGGAAAACGAGCCTGCCAGCGCGATCTCGCCCGGCGACAGGGGTGTGACCGGGCCAAGGGCGGCGGCTTTCGTCAGGGTGTCGGCCTCGCGCGCGGCGTGGATCGCGCGGAAGGTCAGATCGCGTAGGTCATGGCCCGTCACCACGGCACCATGCCCGCGCATCAGGGCTAGGTGGCCCGGGCCCAACGCGGTGGCGATGTCTTGGGCCTGCGCATGATCGGTCACCAGCATCGGCGTGTCGCCAAAGGCCGTGCGGCTGTCCCACAGCGGCACCTGTTCGCCAATCCAAGCGCCTGTCTGGCTGATTGCGACCAGCGCCCGCCCGCCCATGCAATAGGGCATCAGCGACGCGGCATGGTAGTGCAGGCTTGCCCCTTTCGACGGGTCCGCCAGCAGCGCGCAATGCAGCACCCGTTCGGAATAGAGCGGCGTATCGGCCGCGACCAGCGGCTGACCGTCGAAACTGAAGGGCAGGATATCCTCCGCGCACAGCCGGGCCGGAGCGACGGCGCGGGGGTGCCAGAAGACATCCGCGCGGTCCGGGTCGCGCACGGCGATGTGGCCGAAAACGTCCAGCACGCCTTCCGCGATAAGGATGTGGGTGGCGGTGACCATGTCGGCCAACAGGGCCTCGGGACGGGGCGGGGCGGTCATGTTCTGGCCTCCTTCGCCGCGACGATGGCGGCGCGCAGGGCGGCCGGGGTCAGGGGGGCGGTGGAGATCGTCACGCCCAGGTCGGACAGGGCATCCTCGACTGCGCTGGCGATGGCCGCGGCGGTAGGTATGACGCCGCTTTCGCCCACGCCCTTCAGGCCCAGGGCATTCAGGGGGCTGGGTGTTTCCGAATGGCTGACGCCCACGGGCGGCATTTCGGCCGAGGTGACCATCAGGTAATCGGCAAAGGTTCCGGTAAGGGGCTGGTTTTCGCTGTCGAAGACCATCTTTTCGCACAGCGCATTGCCCAGACCGTGCGCCAGCCCACCCATGATCTGGCCGTCCACCATCACCGGGTTCACCATCTGCCCACAATCGTGCGCCAGCTCCAGCCGCAAAACGCGGACAAGGCCGGTTTCCGCGTCGACCTCGACCTCGGCCACGAGGCAGCCATTGGCGAAGGCCATGCCGTCGATCACCACGCGTTCGGTCGCCATCAGGCCGGGCGAGTCGATACCGGGAAGCTGGTAGCCCGGCAGCCCTTCGGCGGCGCCCGCGATCTCGGCCAGTGTCAGGGACCGGCCCGAATTGCTGCCCGCGACGGTGACGCGGTCGCCGTCGATCTCGAGGCTGTCTTCGGGGAGGCCGAGCAGATGTGCGGCGACGGTCAGCACCTTCTTTCGCACCACCTGCGCCGCGGCTTCGGCCGAGGCACCGGCGACCACCGTCTGTCGGCTGTTGAAGCCGCCGAAGCCATATGGTTCCGCGGTATCGCCCAGCGTCAGGTCGACGCGCGCGGGGTCGGAGCCCAGATGGCTCGCCACGATCTGCGACAGGACGGTGCCCACGCCCTGACCCATGGCGGCCGCGCCGGTGTTCACCTTGATCCGCCCGTCGCGCGCGACGCGGACGGTGACCGTCTCGTACGGGCCGCGGCCTGTGCCTTCGACATAGTTCGCAAGCCCGATCCCCAGCCGCTTACCATCTGCCCGCGCCGCGGCACGGCGGGCGTCGAACCCGGCCCAGTCGCAGGCGTCGAGCGCGGATTGTTGCGTGGCCGGATAATCGCCGCTGTCTAGGACGACCGGCAGACCGGACCGCAGCAGCAGGGGCCGCGGGCAGGGCATCCGTTCAGGGCCAACCAGATTGCGCCGTCGGATTTCGTCACGCGTCAGCCCGGTGGCCCTGGCGGCAGCGTCCAGAAGGCGTTCCATCACGTAGGTCGCCTGCGGCTGACCGGCGCCACGGACGGGCGTGACCGGCACGCGATTGGTGACGGCGACCGTGATGTCCAGATGGTAGGACGGCACCTCGTACATCAGCGGCAGCATCATGCCCGAGGCATAGGGCACGTTCAGCCCCCGGGCAGTCCATGCGCCGTGATCGTGCAGTAGCGTGCCGCGGAGACCGAGGATCCGGCCGTCCGCATCCAGCGCCATTTCCGTATCCCAAAGCTGTGCGCGTTCCTGACAGGCCGACAGGAAATGCTCTCGCCGGTCCTCGACCCAGCGCACGGGGCGACCCAGTGCGCGGGCGGCGGCGGCGATGGCAATCTCTTCGGGATAGGTGACCAGCTTCGGGCCGAACCCGCCGCCCAGATCGGGGGCGGTGACAGAGACGGCGTCCTCGGCCATGTCCAGGAGGCGGCAGAGGTGTTTCTTCAGAGCATGGGGCGTCTGGGTCGACGACCAGACCGACAATCGCCCGTCGATCAAGTCCGGCGCAGCCAGCACGCCGCGGCCTTCCAGCGAATGGGCACCGCCACGGTCGATCTCGAACCGTCCCAGCACGACATGGGCGGCATCCGCGAAGGCGGCGGCGTGATCGCCGTAATCGAAATCGAACTGCGCCAGTCGGTTGTGCGGCCTGTCGCGGTGGGCGGGTACGGCATCATAGGCCACGGCCGACGCCAGATCGGGCGCCACGTCCAATGGGTCAAGGTCCATGTCGATGGCCTCGACCGCATCCTCTGCCTCGGCCCGGCTGTGGGCCACGACCAGAACCAGCGGTTCGCCCACGAAGACGGTTTCATCCGCCGGCAGGATCGGACGGTCGAGCGGGAACGCGATGGAGGACGAGGGCAACCCCGTCGAAAGCCGGTCGCCGCCTGGAAGCAACTGCGCCATGTCCTTTGCAGTGTAGATCGCGACCACGCCGGGCAGGGCCAATGCGTCCGACAGGTCGATGGCGCCGATCCCGGCATGGGCGTAGGGGCTGCGGTAGAAGGCGGCGTGCAGGCCGCCGGGGGTGGCGATGTCGTCCAGGTAGCGGCCCCGCCCGGTGACAAACGGGCGATCTTCCTGCCGGGGGACAGAGGTTCCGACAAGGCTCATGCGTCGCCTCCGGCATCGAATTGGGCCAGCCGGGCATGCAGGTATTGCGGCGTGACAGGCAGGCGTGTCACCAGCCCGGGTCGTTGCAGCGCGTCATCGATGGCCGCGGCAATGGCGGCGCCCGCGGCGGTCACCCCGGCCTCGCCCGAGCCCTTCAGGCCCAGCGGGTTCAGGGGCGAGGGCGCGTCTTCAAGGATCTGGATCGCGACCTCGGGCATTTCAGCCGAGCTGGGCATCAGGTAATCGGCGAAGGTCACCGACAAGGGCTGTCCGTCTTGGTCATAGCGGAATTCCTCCAGCAGCGCGCCGCCAAGGCCCTGTGCCAGACCGCCCAAGATCTGGCCTTCGATCATCGCCGGGTTCACCGCCCGGCCCACATCGTAGCTGATCGCATAGCGTTCGACCGTCGTCCGCCCGGTTTCCGTATCGACGGCCACCATGGCGATATGGGCGCCGTAGGGATAGTTCATGTGGGTGTTGTGAAACCACGCCTCGGCGCTGAGGCCGGGCTGCCGGTCGCCGCGCCTGGGCGAGACGGGGTCGAGCGCCGCGGCGATCTGGCCCAAGGTGACGTGATCGCCGGTGGCCGTGTTCGTGGCCCGGCCACCGTCGAGGATCACGTCGGTCGGCAGGGCGTCCAGAAGCTCGGCAGCCATGTCGCGGGCGCGGTCGTGCAGTTCGGTGGCGGCGCGGCGGGTTGCCTCGCCGGTCATCACCGTGACACGGCTGGCATGGGCGCCCCAGCCATGGGTGATCCGGTCGGTCTGGCCGTGGATCACGCGGCAGGCGGTATAGTCGGCGCCCAACGTGTCGGCGGCGATCTGGGCGATGGCGGTTTCCATGCCTTGCCCCAGTGACGCTGCGCCGGTGACGATCTCGATCTCGCCGTCCGTGGCGATGGTGACGCGGACAAGTTCCGACGGCCCCAGCCCGCTCTTCTCGACGAAGAAGCCCAGCCCGATGCCCACGGCTTCCCCGGCGGCGCGGCGGGCGGCGGCCTCGGCCTGCATGTCGTTCCAGCCGCAAAAGTCCTGCGCCTTGGTCAGCAGACCGTCGTAATCGCCGCTGTCCAGCACCACCTCGGATTCCAGCGCGGTCAGGCCGCGCTGATAGGGCATCTCGGACGTGCCGATGAAATTGCGGCGGCGCAGTTCCAGCGGGTCCATCGCCAGCCGTTGGGCAATCGCGTCCATCAGTCGTTCCCGCACGAAAGAGCCTTCGAAGCGTCCCGGCGCGCGGTAGGTGGCGGCGGGCGTCTTGGCTGTCAGCCGGAAATGGGCGCGGGCGGCATAGGCGGGCACGCGGTAGGGGCCCAGCAGCAGGCCGATGGACATGTCGGCCACGCGCGCGCCATGGGTCCGGACATAGGCGCCCTGATCGTGGTGCAGGGTTTCGTCGATGGCGAGGATATGGCCATCGGCATCGACGGCGGCGCGGATCAGGTGCTGCTGTTCGCGGGAATGGTTCGCGGCCATCATGTGCTCGCGCCGGTCCTCGACCCACTTCACCGGGCGGCGCAGCCGCATTGCGCCCATGCAGACAAGCACGTCTTCGGGGTAAAGCTCACCACGAATGCCGAAGCCGCCGCCGACATGGGGTTCGTGCAGGTCGATGCAGGTGGGCGACAGCCCGAACATCTCGGCCAGCCGGTCGCGGTTCCAGTGGGGCCGCTTGGTGGCGCCCCACAGATCCAGATGCCCGCGCCCCGCATCCCATTCCGCCAGCGCGCCGCGCGGCTCCATCGGGATGCCGGAATGACGGCCCGTCGCCAGGTCCAGCTCAACGACATGGGCCGCGGCGGCAAAGGCGGCTTCGACATCGCCATAGCCCTTTTCGACCACGACGGGTTCGGTGCTGATACCCGGCAGGAACGTGCCCGGCGCCGCGCGGGCGTCCAGGATCGGGGGATTGTCATCCTCGACATCGACAAAGATCGTTTCGGCGGCGTCTTCGGCGACGTAGGGATCTTCGGCGAAGACAATGGCCACGGGTTCGCCAACATAGCGGACGCGTTCAACGGCCAGCACCGGTTGGACGTAGGGTTCCAGCCCGCTGATCTTCGTCGCGCGGAAGGGAATGCGCGGAACCTCGCCCAGCCGTTCGGCGGTCCAGACGGTGACGCCGGGCATGGCGTCGGCTTCGGCACAGTCGATATCGGTGATCCGACCCGTCGCATGGGGCGATCGAACGATCCGGGCATGCAGTTGGCGGGGGCGGTCCATGTCCGCCACGAACCGGCCCAGCCCGGCCACGAGGGGCCGGTCTTCGAGGCGGGTGACGCTTTGCCCGATCCAGGCAGAGCGGCGGGCGTTCGGCAGGGTGGCGTCGGTCATGATCAGTCCTTGGCCGTGACCGCGGCATGTGCCGGGGTGTTCCATGACATATACGTGCCGATCCCCAGCAGGGCCATTCCGCCCAGCACGATCAGCGGCTGGGGCGAGATCATGGCAACCGCGCCCGGAGCCAGTGCAAGGCGCCCGGCCAGCGGTATCGTCCGGCGCCAATACCCTTCGGCGGCGACGGCGAGGGCGACGACCATGACCAGGGACCGCGCGATATCCAGCACGATGCCGCCCAGCGAGGATTCAAGCAGAAGCCCCGGCGCGTACATGAAGGCGAAGGGCATGACGAAGGCGGCAACGGCCAGCTTGCACGCCTGTCCGGCGATGGAGATCGGGTTCGCCCCGGCGATACCAGCCGCCGCGTAGGCCGCCACCGCCACGGGCGGCGTCATGGCCGACAGGACGGCGAAATACAGCAGGAACATGTGCGCCTGCATCAGCGAATAGCCGTAGTCGGCGACAAGCGTCGGTGCGACCAGCGCCGCCGCCAGCGCATAGGCGGCCGGCGTGGGCATGCCCATGCCCAGCAGGATCGTCATCATCGCGGCAAAGATCAGCGTCAGCAGCGCGTTGGAACCTGCGATCAGCACCAGAAGCTCGGCCACCTTGCCGGACAGCCCGGTCATCGTGATTCCGCCGATCACCAGTCCGGCCGCGGCACAGGCACCGGTCACGGCCACCATGGAAAGCGTCGTCTGCGCGATCCCGTCCAGCAGTGACCGGACCGAGAAGGTGCGCCAGCGCAGGAGCCAAGTGACCAGCAGTGCCGCCGTGCCGTAAAGCGCCACGTAGGTCGGGCTGTAATGCATGACCAGCGCTGCGGTCAGCACGCCGAGCGGCAGAAGGAATGTCCAGCCCTTCAGCAGTGTCGCGCCGGCGCGGGGCAGCGTGTCCGGGTCCAGTGTGCCCACGCCTTCCTTCCGCGACCGCAGGTCGACCTGAAGGAACACGGTCGCGTAGTACAAAAGCGCGGAGGCCGTCGCGGCGAAAACGATCGAGATGTAGGGGATGCCCGTGAACTCGGCCATAATGAAGACGGCGGCGCCCATCACCGGCGGCAGGATCGACCCGCCGGTCGATGCCGCGACCTCGACCGCGCCGGCCAGCGTGGGGGAATAGCCCAGACGTTTCATCACCGGGATGGTGACCGATCCGGTGGTGACCACATCTGCCGTGGGGCTTCCCGAAAGCATGCCGAAGAGGCCCGAACTGACGACCGACACCTTGGCCGGTCCGCCCGTCTGACGCCCCGTCAGCGCAGCCGCGATGTCGAAGAAGAACGCACCGCCGCCGGCCTTTTCCAGCAGCGTGCCGAACATCACGAACAGGAACGCATAGGTCGCCGTCACCTGAACCGGCGCGCCGAAGACGCCGTCGGTGGTGAACATGGTGACATCAAGGAAATGTTCGTAGGTGATCAGGCCGTGCCGCAGGGGACCTTCGAAATGATGGCCCCACAGGTTGTAGACCATGAAGACCAGCACCAGCGTCGTCAGACCCGGGCCGACCGTTCGGCGGGCGGCCTCGACCGACAGGAACAACAGACCGTAGCCGAAGATCCAGTAGCTGGGCGGCATCGGATCGAACAGCGTGATCCGTTGGGCGATGGCGTCCATCTCGATTGTGAAGAAGACAAGGCAGCACAGCGCGAAGCCGGACAGGATGTAATCGACCACGCTGGGCCTGTCGGCCCGCGCATTGGGGCCGGATCCCACGACGACGAACAGCAGTGTCAGCATCAGACACAAAAAGACGATGGTCCGGGCCAGCACGTCCCATGTCGACATCGTCGCGGCATAGACGGTGTAGACCGCCGTCAGGATCGCGAAGACCTTGACGGCAAGCCCGAGCCATCCGTCCAGCGTGCGGCGCGGCCCGGTGCCGAAACTCGCGGCAAGCAATCTGGACAGTCGGGTGGAGCTGGTCTGGGTCATTCAATTCGTCTGACAGCGCTGGAAGGAAAGGGATGGTCCCCGCGCGGGGGGAGGAGCCACGCAGGGACCGGCCCGGCTACATGAGCCCGGCTTCCTTGTAGGCGCGCAGTGCGCCTTCATGGAACGGAACGACATCCTGAGCGATCATGCCCTCCGGCGTGAACCGCGACATGGCCGAGCTGACGGCCGCCATCGAACCCGGATGGTCGAGCATCGCCTTGGTCACGGCATAGGCCGCGTCGTCGTCCATGTCTTCGGTTGCAAAGAGGATGATCGAGGTCGTCACCGTCTGGACATCACCGTCGCCGCCGGGGTTGGCATCGGCTGCGATGGTCCAGGGCTTCAGCTTGTACTTCTCGATCACGGCGGCGGCCGCATCGTCGGGCACCGCCAGCAGTTTCAGATCGGTCGCTTCCGACATCTGCGCCAGCGACGAATGTCCTTCGAACAAAGTGTTGGCCAGCAGATCGACCCGGCCGTCGCGCATCAGGCCTGTCTGTTCGCCCGACGCTTGAAACTGGACCGAGCCGCCCCAGGATTCGACATCCTCAAGGCTGACGCCAAGCGCCTCCAGCGTGGATTCGGTGATGGCCGAGGTCAGAAGGCCGCGGCGGTTGAACACCAGACGCACCGGCGGCTTGGCTTCGACGAGGTCGTTCAGGTCTTCCAGCCCGTACTTTTCCGCAAAGTCGCGGCGGGCGATCCACCAGACCGGCGCCCAGTCATACAGGACGGCAATGGCGCGCAGGCCCTCGACCGGTTCCTTGAACGGTTCCGTCCCGGCGCTGGCGAAAGCCAGGTCGCCGTCATTGGCCATGCCAAGCGCGCAGGTGCCCTTCTGGACCTGCACCACGTTGGCCAGACCGCCGGATGACGTCTGGTAGGTGATGGTGGAGCCGGGACGCTCTTCCTTCACGGCGGCATCTAGCCCCGCGCCGACCAGCGACCAGAGCCCGCCTGGGCTGGCGCCGCAGACGGATTCGTTGATTTCCTGCGCCGATACCGGCGTCGAGACCGCGGCACCAAGGCAAAGCGCGGTGGTAGTGGCAATTGCTGAGAACTTCATATTCCAACCCTGTCTGAGTGTCATTGGCCCCGACCGAAATGACGACAGGGGCGATGGCTCCGAATGGCGGAGTGGGACATGAACGATCCATGTCTCTCCTCAAGCGAAGCACAGGATTGGGCTATCGCCCAGAGAAATCTCAAAAATGGTACGAATTTACTTTTGTGGGCCACAACCGTGGCGCGCATGGGGGTCTCGCCGCCCTATGCGTAAGCGAATTTGCCTAAAATTCGTGCAGAATGGAGGCCCTGGATTCAGCTCTCACCCCCCAAGGTGACCGTTCTCGCGGTCTACGGCTTCCAGCAATCCGCGCAGATAATTCGCGGCTTCCCGCCCTTTCAGGGCCTCGCGCCACATCTGGTCCACGATACCTTCGTGCAGCAAGATCGCTTCGGACGTGTTGGTGATCGTAGCCACCCCCAGCCGGATGTTGGGCTGTTCCCCCAGCCGGAATGGGCTGATCGACAGCGTCTTGGAATCGCCCTTGCGGAAGATCTGAAAGCTGGTGTGGGGGAGGGTACCGGTGATCAGGCCAACCTGGATGCCGATCGGTTCGCTTTCGATCAGGTCGATGAAATGGATCACTTCGCGCCGGGCGCGGGCGCGGCGTTCTTCAAGGTCATCAGGGGGCACAAAGGGTTGGCCCACGAAGCCCGACCGCAGCAGGCGCACGATGTCGTGGGCCGACATCAAGTTTACCACGGTAGGCCGTCGTGCCAGGTAATTGCGCTTTCTTTCATGAAGGATTTCGACGATCCGGTCGATATCTGCCAGGGTCCGGTCCCGATGATCTGCCCCTTCGGGCACGCTTTCTTTCAACAACCGTTCAAGGGCTTCGTGAAAGTCATCCGATGCCAGCAGGAAGGAAATCGGCCCCGCCAGCACGATGATCTGGTTCGCCTCGGCCTCCAGCTGCCGCAGTCGTTCGAAGTACGTGACGGCCGACGGGATGTATTCGATCTCGACCCCCAGCAGTGTCGCCAGCGAGACATTCAGCAGGTCTGCCAACCCGGTTAGCGCCTCGATCTTGACGACCTCGCCCTTCTCGAACCGATAGACCGCGGTGCGCGAGATGCCGATCCGCCGTGCCACTTCTTCCGCGCTCATGCCCGAGCCAAGGCGGAACGCCCGCAACCGTTTGCCGATTTCTTCGTACTGGACGCTCACCGCTGACCCCGTTCACATTGTGTCGTTGCCCAGACTGAACCAAAACCGCGCGTCGTGGGCAATTCGGAACCGACGGCGTGTTGCATTTCGCTTGCGTGCGGATCAAATGCCGGAAACCGTGCCAGAAACGGAACATTCCCGAGGCCATCCATGGACCCGACCCAAGCCGACATCGCCACCCTTCGGACCGAAATCGCCACCGGGCGTCTGACCATTCCGGCCGTGATCGAGGCGCATTTGGACCGGATCGCCGTCCGGGATGGCGCGATTGGGGCCTTTGTACATGTGGCGGCGGATTCCGCGCTGAAAGAAGCCGCGGCGGGAGCGCAAGGCCGGTTGGCCGGGATTCCCTTCGGCGTGAAGGACGTTCTGGACACCGCAAACATGCCGACCGAACACGGCAGTGCGCTGTATTCCGGGCATGTGCCGCCGTTTGATGCGGGCTCTGTCGCGCGGTTACGCCGGGCAGGGGCCATCGTTCTGGGCAAGACCGCCACGGCGGAGTTCGCTGGAACGGCCGCGCCGGCGACCTGTCACCCTATGGATTCTGGGCGCACGCCCGGGGGCTCCTCCAGTGGATCGGCGGCAGCGGTGGCGGCAGGCATGGCCACCTTTGCGCTTGGCACGCAGACAGGCGGGTCCGTCCTGCGTCCGGCGGCGTTCTGTGGTGTCGCCGGGTTCAAGCCGACTCACGGCGCCTGGCCCGTGTCGGGGATGCTCCCCGCGGCGCACGGCTTCGACGCGGTCGGCGCCATCGCACGTTCCGCGGATGACCTGGCCGAGATCCACGCCGCGATGATGCATCTCCCATCGCCCGTGGCGCCCGATGCGCCGTTGTCGATCGGGCTTTGCCGGACCCACTTGTGGGACACCGTGTCCGACGAGGCGGCCGCCATCGTTGAAGCCGCGGCCACCGCGTTCGCGCGGGCCGGTATCGTTGTCGTGGAGCGCAACCTGCCGCCGGGGTTCGAGGACCTGACCGCCCACCGCAGACTGGTCAACGCCTTTGAAAGGGCTGGAAACATGGAAAGCTGGGCCGTCGTGATCGACGGCGCGCGCCCCGAATCGCAAGAGGTTTTCGCGCGGGGGCAGAACGTGGACGGCGCTGCCTATTCCACCTCTGCTGCGGCCCTGGACACCGCCCGATCCCGGATTGGCGAACTGTTCGGCGGCAGCGACGTTCTTCTGACGGCCGTCACGCCGGGCGTCGCACCCGAAGGCCTGGCCAGCACCGGCGACCCGCGTCTTCAGGAGTTATGGAGCACCCTGCGCTGTCCCGCAGTGACCGTGCCTTTCGGAGCCGGAATTGCAGGTTTGCCGATCGGCGTGCAACTGGTCGCGCGGCCCTGGGCGGATGTGCGACTTCTGGATGCCGCGCGCCATCTGGAGCGTCTGAGGGGCTGACCAGGCCCAAGGTGACGCTGACTTTTTAGGCGTTGAAACCGTACAGGAAACGGAATTTTCCAAAGAGAGATTTTGTTATTGAAACGGTTCCGGTGCTAGAGTACCAGAAATGGAACTAAATTCGGGTCTATCCCGATCCTGAAACAGAGGACCAGATGGCAGAAGACCAGCCTCTTTCCCCCCAGAACATGCTCACCCGACTGTCGCCCGACATGGTCGAGCACTTTACTAGGGCGGGTTTCTGGTCTGACGACACGATCTACGATTGCGTCTGTCGCCATGCGGCGCAGCAACCGGACCGCGTCGCTATCCTCGACCACGGGATTGCGCTGACCTACGGCGCGCTGGCCGATCTGTCCGCCCGCATGGCCGCGCGGCTGGCGACAGCGGGCCTGAAGCCGGGCGACCGGGTTGCGGCATGGGTCAGCAGCCGCGCCGAAGTGTCTGTCCTTCTGTCGGCCTGCGCGGCGGGGGGATTCGTCCTGTGCCCATCGCTTCACCGCAATCATACCGTGGGCGAGATCTGCGCACTGCTAGGCCGCATGCGCGCGCGCGCCCTGATCGTCGAAGCCGGGTTCGGCGCCGATGCGGATCGTCACGACATCCTGACAGGGGCTGCCGAAGCGGCCGACCTGGCCTATACCTGCGTCCTGTCCCGCGCCGCGCCCCGCACGGCCGAAGACATTGGGGTCGCGCTGGATCTGGGCTCCGAAAAGGTCACAGCAAACCGCGATGGAACCGATATCGTCTACCTCGCCTTCACCTCCGGTACCACGGGCGAGCCAAAGGGCGTCATGCACTCGTCGAACACGCTGCTGGCCAATGCCCGTGCGCTGGCCGGCGACTGGGGGTTCGATGCGACCAGCGTGACGTATTCGCTGGGTCCGCTCAGCCACAACCTGGGCTTCGGGGCGCTGGTGCTGACGCTTCTGACGGGCGGAGAGCTGGTGATCCACGACTTGCCCCGCGGCAGGCCGCTGCTGAACAGGCTGCGGGATCTGAAGGCGACGTTCCTGTTCGGTGTCCCGGCCCATGCGATGGATCTGCTGGCAGAAATCGAAGCCGACGGCGGCCCGAAACCGGCGCTGCCCGACCTCCGGGGCTTCCGGATTTCCGGCGCCGCGGTGCCGGCCTGGGTGGTCGAACGCCTGATCGGTCAGGGTATCACGCCGCAATCGGGCTATGGTATGACAGAGGCTTGCTCGCATCACTACACGCGCCCGGGCGATACGCCGGACCGCGTGGTGGGCACATCGGGCCGGTCCTGCCCCGGCTATGAAGTGAAAGTATTTGCCATCGACGATCCGAACCGCGTTCTCCCTGCGGGCGAAATCGGCCATGTCGGCGGCCGCGGGGCCAGCCTGATGATGGGTTACTTTGACGATCAGGCGGCGACCGAACGGGCCTTCAACGCGGATGGCTGGTTCATGACCGGCGACCTGGGGCGCATGGATGCCGACGGCTACCTTACGCTGACCGGCCGGTTGAAAGAGATCATCATCCGCGGGGGGCATAACATTCACCCCGCGCGGATCGAACAACTGACAATGCGCCATCCCGGAGTCGAACGCGTTGCGGCCCTTGGCGTGCGCGACGAACGGCTGGGCGAGAAGGTGTGTCTTGTGGTCATGCCCAAGAACGGCGCGCTGGATCCGCAGTCGGTGCTGCATCACCTGTTTGAGGCGGGACTGTCGAAGTACGACATGCCGGAATACTATCTTGAAGTGGACGAGATCCCTCTGTCGGCGTCTGGAAAGATGCTGAAACGCGCCCTGCTTCCCGATATCGATGCCGGACGGCTGACGCCCATGCCGGTCCGGTTCACTGAGACGGCGTGATGTCTCTCATCCCCCGGCTGGAAGAGGAACTGACCCGACCGCCTTTCAACGCCTGGCTTGGCCTGCGCGCGCTGTCGGCGGAAGACGGGCAGGTGCAGATCGCGCTGCCGTTCCGGCCCGAGCTGGTCGGCGGGACGGATCCCGAATTCGTGCATGGCGGTATACTGGCGAGCCTTGCGGATATCGCGGGCCACGCCGTGGCGGCTGTGTCGCTGGGTCAGCCTGCGCCCACCATCGCGTTGTCGGTCGATTATCTGCGCGCCGCGCCGGCGGTCGAACTGACGGCCACGGCCATGCTCCGCCGCCTGGGCCGATCCGTCGTCCGGGTGGACGTGGAGATCCACGCAGGCGAGCGCCTTGTCGCTCTGGCGCGGGGCAGTTTCAACAACCCGGGAGGATCGGCATGAACACCACCACCAAGGCTGTCGTCATCGACGATTTCGGCCCTATCGACGCGGCGAACTTTCGCGAGATAACCCTGCCCGAACCGGGCGCGGGAGAGCTTTTGATCGATGTCGCCTTCGTTCCCGCGAATTTCGTCGACACGCTTGTTTTCACCGGCAAATACCAGTTCCTGCCTGAACGCCCCTTTACCCCGGGCAAGGGCCCCACGGGGACGGTTGTTGCCGTCGGCCCGGACGTGACCGGGTTTGAAGAAGGCGACCGGGTGCTGTCGATGGCGGAAAGCGGCGGCTATGCGGGGCAGGCCATCGTGCCGGTCGTGAACACCTACAAGCTGCCTGGCAATGTCTCGTGCGAGGATGCGGCGGTCCTGTCGCTTGCCTTCGATACCGCGTGGGTGTCGCTGTTCGAGCGAGGACGGTTTGCGCCGGGTGAGACCGTATTGGTTCTGGGCGCGACGGGCGCCGTGGGCAACGCCGCGATCCAGCTGGCCCATGCGCGCGGGGCCAAGGTTATCGCGGCGGTCTCATCGCCCGCGCGCGAGGCCGAGGTCCGCGCTGCCGGTGCGGACGGGATCGTGGACCTGTCGCAACCCGACCTGCGCAACAGCGTGCGCGAACAGGTCCGGGCGCAGACGGACGGGAAGGGCGCGGATATCGTGATCGACCCGATCGGGGGCGATATCTTCGACGCCGCACTTCGGGCGGTTGCATGGCGCGGGCGCGTTGTTGTCATCGGCTTTGCGGCGGGGCGTATCCCCGAGATCAAGGCGAATTATCTGCTGCTGAAGAACATGGAAGTGTCGGGAATCCAGGTTTCCGACTACCGCAAGCGGATGCCGGAACTGATGCAGGGGGCCTTTGCCGAGATCCTGTCGCTGGCCGGTGAGGGCAAGATCACGGCCGGTGCGCGCCAGCATTATCCGCTGGACCAATGGGCACAGGCACTGGACGATCTGCTGAACCGAAAGGTGAATGGCCGGGCTTTGCTGGTGCCGCCGCAAGGTTGAGGGCTGACTCCTTCGATCCTTCTGGAATGCCGACCGCGGCGCGCCTTTTCCGGCGCGCTGTTTCGTTTTCGGGATTTGCGCCAGAAAATCTGTAGCTCCTCGGTTGAGCTGCAGAGATGGCGAATCTAGAACAACGCTCTTTGCATAAAACCTGATTTGCCTTCAGCTAATGGGGTCAGGCCACTATTGGATGCAGCCTGTGGTGGAATTCGTCCCATTAAATGCACATAAATTACCCATTTAAGGGTGGTTTGGCGCATTGTTTCAAAAATAGTACAGATTGTTTTGACAGGGTCGCCTGTCGGCGGGCACGCTGACCCCAGAACGTACGGGCGGCTTACTGCCTGAGGCAGGTCGCCCCGACGCGGAGGTTAGACATGGGCAACATGACCCAATTCCCGGATCACTCCAAGGAGGCGCCCGATGCTGAGCGGCTGAAGGCATATTCCTGGCCCGACGATCCGACACTGGTGCCCGAGTGGATCTACACAGACGAATACATCGCCGAGCTTGAGCAGCAGCGCATCTTCCAAGGCCACACCTGGAATTACTGTGGCCTTGAGGTCGAAGTGCCGGAGCCGGGCAGCTATATCCGGTCCTACCTTGGATCCATGCCCATCATCGTCACCCGCGACGAGGAGGGCGAGATCCACGCGTTCGAGAACCGCTGCGCCCACCGCGGGGCCGAGTTCTGCAAGACCTACCGCGGCAAGACCGAAACCTTCATCTGTCCCTATCACCAGTGGACCTATGGCCTTGACGGCGCCTTGATCTCGGTCCCGTTCCGCCGGGGTGTGAAGGGAAAGGGGGGCATGCCCAAGGACTTCGACATGGAGGCGAATTCGTTGCGCCGCCTGAATGTCACCACCCGCAACGGCGCGATCTTCGTATCGTCGCAGGACGACATGGAGCCGTTCGAAGACTACCTTGGCCCGATGATGGTCGAACAGTTCGACACCGTGTTCGACGGGCGTCCGCTGAAGCTGCTGGGCGTGCACCGGAACATCCTTGAAGGCAACTGGAAGCTCTACCAGGAGAACCTGAAGGACACCTATCACGCGACGCTGCTACACACTTACCTGACCACATTCGGTCTGTTCGTGGCGTCGAACGAAACCTTCGTGATGACAGACGATACGGGCCGGCACAGCACCACCTGCAACCGCCGGCCCGAAGGCCGCCCCGACGCGGACGAGACGACGGCCGAGATCGGATCGTTCCATTCCGCGATGCAACTGGCCGATCCGTCGGTGCTGAATTACGTCAAGGAATCCGACAGCCAGTGGACATCCAACGCGATGACCGTCTGGCCGAACCTTGTCCTGATCCGGCAGACCAACATCTTTTCGGCCCGCCAGATCGTGCCAATGGGGCCGAACAAGTTCATGCTGATCTGGTGCAGCTTCGGCTATGCCGACGACGATCCGGAAATGCTGGAACACCGGCTGAAGCAGAATAATATCTTCGGCCCCGGCGGGTTTATCGGCATCGACGACAACGAGGTGATCAAATTCGTGGCCGACGGCGCGCAGCGCGGCGCCGGGCGCGATGGCGTGATCCCGCTGGGCCGCGATGACGAACCGTCCGATACCGTGATCACCGACCGTGCGTTGCGCGGCATGTATTCGTGGTACCGAAAGGAGATGGGTCTGTGAACGTCGACGAGATCGAACCGCAGATCGCCGAACCTGCGACCCTGTCGCTGGACGACCGGCGGAAGCTGAGTTTCCTGGTCGAGGAGTTCAACTGTCTCTATGCCGAGGCGCTGGACGAAGGCCGCATTGCCGACTGGCCCGGGTTCTTCACCGAAGATGCGGTCTACAAGCTGTTGGCGCGGGACAATGCCGAAGCGGGTCTGCCGCTGTCGCTGATGTACTGCGCGGGCAAGGGCATGCTGAAGGACCGGGCCTACGCGATCGAGTACACCGAGATGTTCGCGCCGCGATACACCAAGCACCAGATCTCGAACACGCGGGTGCTGGGGCGCGAGGGCGATATTGTCACCGCCCGGTCCAACTATTCCATCTTCGAAACCCTGGTGGATGAACCGACCGAGATTCTTCAGGTCGGCACTTATCACGACCGCTTCGTGATCGAAGGCGACCGGCTTCTGCTGAAGGAAAGGTGCGCGCTCTACGACACGGTCTGCGTGCCGATCTGCGTGGTGTTCCCGCCGTAAGCGGGGCCTGCAACCGACTGAAAGACCAACAATAAAATACGACCAGAACGGGCATACCCGGACTGGCCAACAAGGAGACGTGAAATGACCAGACATTCCTTCCTTTCCGGCCGGTTCGGCCGCAGGACCCTGTTGGCGGGGCTGACGGCCCTGCTGCCGTTGGCCGCGATCCCCGCCGCAGCCCAGGACATGGACGAGCTGACGATGCGGCTGGAATGGACTGCCTTCGTGGCTCACCTTCCGCTGCACCTGGCCGTTGAAAAGGGCTGGTTCGAAGATGCGGGCCTTGATGTCGATATCGAGGACGGCAACGGCTCGACCACCACGGTCAGCCTCGTGGGCACTGGCCAGTTCGACCTTGGTCATGCCGCGCTGTCGTCGGCCGCTGTCGGCAATGCCGCCGGGCTCGACGTGGTGGCGCTGGCCTCGTACATGGCGAAAAGCCCGCTGGGGATCATCTATTCCAAGGATTCCGGCATCGAGACGTTGGAAGACCTTAAGGGCAAGACAGTGATCTACACGCCGGGCTCGTTCGAGACGCCCTTCATCGAACCCTTCTTCAAGATGAATGGCATCGACCCGTCCGAGATCGATCTGGTGGGCGTCGAAGCCTCGGCCAAGATTTCCAGCTATGCCACCGGCAACGCCGATGCCTTCATCACCACGGTTCCTGGCGACATGCCCCATGTCGAGGAACAGCGAGAGTCCGATTACTTCCTGTTCGCCGATCACGGGCTGAACCTGCCGGCCTTCGGCATCATCGCCAACACGGAATCGCTGGATGAAAAGGGCGACGCGATCAAACGCTTCACCTCGGTCGTGTCGGCAGCATGGGAATACATCCTGGACGGCCACGAACAGGAAGCCGCCGAAGCGGTGATGAAACAGCGCCCCGATGCGCCGACTTCGGTCGAACGGCTGGTCGCGGAATTCCAGCTGAACAAACCCTACTACGCGGGTGGCGGCGCCTTCCCGGGCACCATGTCGGCCGATGAATGGGGCACCGTTCTGGAAGAAATGAAGGCCGCCGACATCATCACGGCCGGGACCGATCCCGCCGATTACATCAGCACCGACTACAACGACGCCGACTACGGTCGCGGCATCGTTTCCAAGTAAGACGGCAGATCCATGAGCGATACCATCACCGCCCCTGCCCAGACCAGCTATGCCATCGAAATTGACGGCGCCGGCAAGACCTATGGCACGGGCGAAGGGGCGGTGACGGCGCTCGATCTTGTGAACCTCGATGTCCGCAAGGGCGAATTCATCAGCCTTCTAGGGCCCTCGGGCTGCGGAAAGACCACGCTTCTGCGGATGATCGCGGGGCTGGAAGACCCGACCCACGGCAGCATCTGGCTGCCTGGGCGCGGACTTGACGGGCTGGGCTTCGTGTTCCAGCGCGACGCGCTGGTGAACTGGCGGACCATCATCGAAAACGTCCTGCTTCCCCTCGAATTCAAGGGTCGGCGGACCCGCGCGTCGCGCGACCGCGCGAAGGAGCTTCTGGCGACCTTCGGCCTGAACGGGTTCGAGGACCGCAACCCTTGGGAGCTGTCGGGCGGCATGCGCCAGCGCGCGGCCATTTGCCGGGCGATGATCGACGATCCGCAACTGCTGTTGATGGATGAACCCTTCGGCGCGCTCGACGCGCTGACGCGGGACGATCTGAACGTTGAACTGCAGGCGCTTTGGCCCGATCCCGAAAAGACGGCCGTCTTCGTGACCCATTCGATCAACGAAGCCGTCTACCTGTCCGACCGCGTTGTCGTGATCTCGGACAAGCCGGGCCGCATCGTCGATATCACCGATATTCCCTTCCCGCGGCCCCGCCCGCTGGAAATCCGGGAAGAGCCCGAATTCGGCAGCATCGCCCGCCATCTGCGAGCCGTGCTCGACGGCCACAGCAGCCGGAGGCCCTGATCCGATGAAGAACCCGCTCAGCTACATCCCCATGCAGATCTGGACCATCGTCGGCATCTTCGCCATCTGGCAGGCCGGGGTGATGATCTTCGACGTGAAGCCGATCATCCTGCCGCCGGTGCCCATGGTCCTGTCCGAACTGTTCGGCAATTTCGAACTTTACCTGCGCCACGGCGGGCACACGCTGGGCAACACGCTGATCGCCTTCGTGATCTCCGTCGTCGTGGGCATCGGGATGGCCATCGGTATCGTCTATTCGAAGTTCCTTGAAAGGACGCTTTATACCCTGCTGGTGACGCTCAACAACGTCCCCAAGGTGGCACTGGCGCCGCTTTTCGTCATCTGGATGGGAACGGGCAACGCGTCGAAAATCGCGATGGGGGTGCTGATCTCGATCTTTGCCATTGTCATCGACACGGTGCTGGGGCTGCGCTCGCTGCATCCCGACCTGATCGATCTCGGCCGCGCGATGCGCGGGTCGGAACTCAAGGTGCTGATCAAGCTGCGCCTGCCCAATGCGATGCCGTCGATCCTGGCGGGCATGAAGGTCGCCATCTCGCTGGCGCTTGTTGGCGCCATCGTGGGTGAGTTCGTGGCCGCGCAAAACGGGCTTGGCTTCGTGATCCTGTCCTCGCAAGGCGCGTTCCGGGTGGACCGGGTCTATGCCTCGATCATCGTGCTCTCTGCCATTGGCACCGGGCTTTACTACGCGATGGAATACGCGGAATCGAAGCTGATCCCCTGGCATGAAAGCCGCCGCGGATCGGCCCGCCCGACGCCGTCGAAGCCTCCACAGAAACCGGCCCAACCTGCTGCCGCGGATCCCGTGCGCAGCGACGCCAAGGCCTGACCCAACCCCAACCCGAAAGGACCGATCCCATGGCCATGACCCCGCTTGCCGACAAGGGCAACATTCTTCACATCTTCGACTTCAAGGTTAAGGACGGGATGGGCGGAGAGTTCATCAAGCGCTTCGAGAAGTTCGATTATTCCGACGACAACCCGATGCACAAATCCCCCGCGCAGGTGCGCGACGGCGTGCTTTGCCGGGCAGCGGACGATCCGAACCGGTTCTTCCTGATCGGCGAATGGAAAAGCATCGCCGAGCACAAGGAAATCCTGCCACTGATCGCCGAGCTGAAGCCCGATTATGCGCCGCTGCTGGCGGATGGCCCCGCGTCGATGAAGCCGCTCTATGTCGAGGTCGTGGTCAGCACGCCCCAGGAAATCCTCGACAAAGCCTGATCCGGACCGGAGCGCCTGACGTGAAAGAGGTCCGCTGGGACAGCCGGAAACCCGCAGCCCGGGCGCCCGCCATCGGCCGCGAAGCGGTCGCGACATCGCATCCCCTCGCCGCGCAGGCGGGGCTTGCGATGCTGCGCGCGGGCGGCAACGCGGTGGATGCGGCCCTGGCCGCCGGCATTGCGCTGGTGGTGCTGGAACCGGTCTCGACCGGGCTGGGTGGCGATGCCTTTGCCATGGTTGCCGAACCCGGGCAAGCGCCGGTGGTGCTGAACGGCTCGGGCCGGGCGCCCATGGCCTGGACCGATGACCGCATCGCCGCGCTTGACCGCCTGCCGGCGCGCGGATGGGCCAGCGTCTCCACCCCTGGCCTTGTCGCGGCCTGGGTGGACCTGTCGGACCGCTTCGGCACCCTGCCGTTCGAGACGCTCTTCGAACCGGCCATCGACTGGGCCCGCGACGGCGCGCCGCTGGCCCCCGGTGTGCGCGGCCGCTGGCAGATCCAGGTCGATGGCCTGAAAGACCAGCCCGGTTTCGCGCAGGCCTACCTACCCCAAGGTGCCGTACCGCAGCCCGGCATGATCTTCCGCCAGCCCGACCTTGCCGCCAGTCTTGAAGCGATCGCCAGCACCCGGGGCCGTACCTTCTATGACGGACCCTTGGCCGATGAGATGGCGGAGCACGCGGCCCGGTTCGGCGGCCTGCTGTCCCGCGAGGATCTGGCGGCGCATCGTTCCGAATGGATGCCCGCGCTATCGTCGTCACCGCCGGGCGCCTCGTGGGCAGATCTGCACGTCGCGCCGCCCAACGCGCAGGCGCTGGTGATCGAGCTTACCCTGGCCATCCTTGGCCATTTCGAGGCGCCCTGGAGCAACCCTGACGGCGTCGAAGGCCGGCATCTTCAGATCGAGGCCTTCAAGTGCGCTTCGGCCGATATTGCCGCCGCACTTGGTGACCCCGACGGACAGGCCCTGACGCTCGAAGCCCTGCGGGACCTGGATCATGCGGCACGGCGGGCGGCCAAGATCCAGCGCCGGGCGGCACTGTCGACGCCCGGCCTGCCCGGGCAGGGCGGGACGGTGGCGATTACCGCGGCCGACCGCGACGGGCGGATGGTGTCTTTCCTGCAATCGAATTTCGTGGGCTTCGGCTCGGGTGTCGTCGTGCCCGGCACTGGCATCAGTTTTCACAACCGGCTGGGCGGCTTCACGCTTGACCCCGGCCACCCGAACCGGCTGGCGGCGCGCCGGCGTCCGCTTCATACGCTGATGCCGTCGCTGATCACGTCGGGCGGTCAGCCGCAGGCGGCCATCGGCGTGTCGGGCGGGAACATGCAGCCGCAGGTGCAGGTCGCGCTGGCGCTGCGTCTGCTGGCGGCGGGCGGAGAACCCCAGACCGCCATCGATACCCCGCGCCACCGGCATGTGGCGGGGATGGAGATCAACCTCGAAGCCGGCATTCAACCGCATGTCGTCGCGGGTCTGGCCGAACGGGGCCACCGGATCGCGGCGCCGGTGCCGGGCTACATGGATTTTGGCTCGGCCCAGATGCTCTGGCGGCTGGACGANGATGGCATGGCATGACGTGACCGAAACGGCAGCGGTGGGCGAGGGCGAGGTCCTGGGCGTGACGATCGGCGAGGAGTTGATCGCGCTCTATCGGATCGAGGATACGTTCTATGCGACGTCCAATGTCTGTACCCACGCCTTCGCCCTGCTGTCGGACGGCTACCTGGAAGACGACTGTATCGAATGCCCTCTCCACCAGGCCCTGTTCCACGTGCCCACGGGCGAAGCGCGGTCGCGTATCGCCAAGCGACCGCTGAAGACCTTCGCGGTAAAGGTGGAAAACGATCGGCTCCTTGTGGAAGTCCCGACCACGGTCGAGGCCTGACAGGCGTGCGGTTCTGTCGCAAACTTCGGCATGATACCCTAAGATCGCTGTGACAGTTCTCGAGGCCCGTCGATGGTGTCGTTCAAAGGCGCGCATTTTCCAAGGATGTCATCCTACATGCCGGGTTCTTCTACGTCAGATACGCCGTGTCGTACCGCGACCTCGAGGAAATCCTGGCTGAACGCGGGTGCATGTCGACCATACCACGTTGAACCGGTGGATCAGGAAAGGCCAGTTGGGCGACGCCTGCCCCTTCGCAATCTATGCAAGCCTTGCCGCCTGGACCGAGCCTGATGTGCTTCGACCGTGACCGACGAGAAAATTTGCGACGGAGCCAGGCGTGCTGCAGGCCGACGCCTATGGCGGATACAACGATCTTTACCGCGCTGATAGCGATCCGGGGCCCGTGACCAGCGCGCTGTGCTGGGCACATGCGCGCCGGAAGTTCTTCGAACTGGCCGACATCGCAGGCAACGTGCGCAAGGGCAAGCCCGCCCATCAGATCTCGCCGATCGCCCTGGAAGCGGTGAAACGGATCGACGCCATCTTCGACATCGAGCGCGAGATCAATGGGCTGGATGCCGATGCCCGGCTCGCCGCCCGTCAGGAACTCTCCCGTCCCCTAGTCGATAATCTCCATGACTGGCTGCAGGAAGAGCGCGCGAAACTGTCCAGACACAACAAGGTGGCCAAGGCGATCACTTACATGTTCGAGAAAGAGGGCCGGTGGCAGGCCTTTACCGCATTCCTTGATGACGGGCGCATCTGTCTGACGAACAATGCGGCCGAACGCGCCCTGCGCGGCGTGGCCCTGGGCCGGAAGTCATGGCTCTTTGCCGGCTCCGAGCGCGGCGGTGAGCGGGCCGAAGCCATGTACGCCCTTGTCGTCACTGCCAAAATGAACGACATCGATCCGTAGGCTTGGCTGGCCGATGTCCTCGCCCGGCTGCCCGACATGCCCGTCTCGCGCGTGTCGTAACTTCTGCCCTGGAACTGGAAGTGCCGGCCCCTCGCTGAGGCGGCATAACCATGCAGCTCAACAAGGTGTATTCCGTCAAGACCATCGACCGCGTTGCAGCCGAGCTGGGCGAAACCGTCGACCGGATCTTCGATCACGCCATCGATATGGAAACCGAAGATGGCGTGATCTGGGTCTACGGCCCCGGCGATGATAGCGTCATCGCATCACTCCGTTCGGCATCGAAAACCTGCGAGAGCTCGGCGAAATGGATCCTAGCACGGGCGCTGATCTCCCCGCGGCCTACGCCGGATGCTTACCCCTGCGGGACTGTTGCATTGGTTATGCTCGGCCGAATTTCGCGGCGGCAACCGTCGGCAAGCGAATTTTTTCGCGAACGATACTTGGTCACTGTAAGGCACCCAGGCGTTCCGAAACCGTCCCGCGCCATTGATGCGGTGGATCTCAGTCAAACACTTTCTTCAGGTCCGCGGGCATCGCGGCTGCGGGTGCGAAGGCGAGGTGGTTTGCGACTAGCGCCGCCAGGACCACGGCATAGGGAAGACCCGACAGAAGGTAGGACGACATCTCTACCCCCATCGCGGGCAGGCGCACAGCCGCGGTTTCGGCAAGGCCGAACAACAGGCAGACCGGCAGGACAAGACGCGGGTTCCAGCGGGCGACGATGACAAGGCCAACGGCGATCAGGCCGCGGCCCTTGGTGATCTCGTTGGCCCAGGTCTGGGTGTAGTCCACCGACAGGACCGCGCCGCCCAGACCGGCAAGGCATCCGCCAACCAGTACCGCGCTCAGCCGCGCCCGCGTCGGGGACATTCCGTTTTCCGATGCGATCAGGGCGGATTCGCCAGCCACGCGCCACGACAGGCCGGTGCGTGTCCGTTCCAGCCACCAAACAGCCAGCAAGACGAGAAGGATCGCTATCGGGGCCGCAACGCTCAGTTGTTCCAGCCCGCGGCCAACCAGGGGCAGTGAGGAGACCCATGTGCCCGCCAGCGATGGCAGCGCCTCGACCCGGCCGCCCACGAAGGCGCGCCCGATATAGGAGGTGAGCCCCAGCGCTAGCATCCAGACGGCGATGCCAGACGCCAGCTGGTTCGCGCGGGCCCCCAGAACCAGCGCGGCGTGCAATGCGGCGAACAAGATGCCCGTGGCCGCGCCCGCGATCATCCCGAGCCACGGATTGCCCGTTGCCATCGCCGCGCCGAACCCGGCGCAGGCGCCGCCCAGCATGCCGCCTTCGCAGCCAAGGTTGATGATGCCTGTCCGCTGGCCCAGCGTTTCACCAAGCGTCACAAGGATCAGTGGCGTCGCATTGGCGAGCGAGGCAAAGCCCCAGACGAAGAACACAATCGCAAGTTCGGTCATGATGCGCGCCTGTTCAGAACACCGGGAACGGCAAGGACCGTGACGAACAAAAGCCCCTGCAGGATTGTCGCGCTCGAGGCGGGGATCTTGTGGAAAAGCTGCAGGGAATCTCCGGCCGCCAGCAGCCCGCCGACAAGGATCGAGACCGGCAGGATCAAAAGGAACCGGTGCCCGCAAAGCCACGCGACAAGGAACCCGGTCAGCCCGTAGCCAAGCGACAGCCCGGGCTGCAGACGGCCCTGAACGGCAATCGCCTCGCAAATGCCGGCAAGTCCGGCGGCCGCGCCGCCCGTGGCCATCAGGATCACCGCGAAGCGCGGGAAGTTCAGCCCGTAGGTTTCGCCGACCTTGCGGTTCATGGCCAGCACGCGGACCCTCTCCGCCCGGATCCCGCGCGAGAAGGCGAACGCGCAGCCAAGGGCAAGGAGTACGCCAAGAAAAAGCCCCAGATGCAGGCCGGTGCCGGGCAGGACCGGCAATCGGGCCGCATCGGGAAAGCTGGCGGTTGCGGGCCAGCCAAGGTTGGCGGGGTCGCGCCATGGCCCGAAGACCAACCCGTTCACCATGAGGATGCCAAGGTAGTTCATGACCAGCGTCGTGATGGTTTCGTTGACCGACAGCCTCCCCCGCAGCCAGCCGGGCACGCCGCCCCAAAGGGCCCCGCCAACGGCTGCGGCGAGCAATGTGGCTGGCAGCAGGATGATGGCGGGCGCCTGCGGCATCGCGAGGACAAGCGCGGTGCCGAAGATCGCACCGAGATGCAATTGGCCCTCGGCCCCGACCGATATCAGGCCAAGCCGCCCGGGGATCGCCGCCGCGATCGCACACAGCAGGATCGGCGCGGCCTTCAGGAGCGATTCCACGCGGCTGAAGGCATCGCCGGTGGCGAACAGGACAAGGTCGATCATGGCTCGGAGCGGGGCTTGTCCGATGGCAATGAAGAACGTGGCGGCGGCCAGCAGGAAGACGGCTGCCGTGGCCAGCGCAATTGCCGCAAAGGGCAGGGTTCGGCCGGAGGACGTGGGTGTCATGGCTGCCCTCCGGTCATCAGTGCCCCGATCTCCGCCCGTGTGACTTGTGGCGTTACGGGCAGTCCCGAAGAAATGCGGCCGTCCCGGATCACGGCGATCCGGTGCGCGAGCTCCAGAAGGTCATCCAGTTCCTCGGAAATCCACAGTACCGCCGCGCCGGCACGCGCCGCATCGACCATCCGGTGGTAAACAGAGGCGGTGGCCGTGATGTCGAGGCCCATGGTTGGAAAGACCATCAGAAGGGCATCGCGCTGCTCTCCGGTTTCGCGGGCGATAACAAGCTTCTGGACGTTTCCGCCCGATAGCGTGCCGGCCGCCCGGCCGGGATCGGGCGGGCGAACGTCATAGTCGGTCAGGCATTGCGTGACCTGTTCAGGGTGCATTGTGTGCTGGCGGGGGCGGGCAATACCGCGCAGGGCAAGGTTGGCGGCAAGGCTCAGCCCCGGCACGATGCCGTTTTCGCGCGGATTTTCCGGCACGTAGCCGATGGCCAGCGGCTGGCGGGGTTCAAGGCGTCGGCGGCTGATCGTTTTGCCGTCCAGCAGAACCTCGCCCGCGGTGAGTTCGCGGATGCCGACGACGGCTTCGGCCAGCGCCGTCTGCCCATTTCCGGTGACCCCGGCGATGCCGAGGATCTCTCCCCGGTTCACGGTCAGGGTGATGCCCTTCGCATCCGCCGGCGCCGTGCCTGTCGTGACATCGCGGAGCAGCAATTGCGGATAGGGCCGCGCGGGCAGGTCGGGCCGGGGGGGCAGGCCGCGGGGGTCGCCGCCCCTGACACCGGTGTCGCCCATCATCATTGCCACGATCGCGGCCCGCGTCATGGCACTGGCGGTGCCGGTGCCCGCGATCCTTCCGCGGCGCATCACGACAACCCGGTCGGCGCAGGCTTCGACATCGGCGAGCTTGTGGGTGATCAGGACCACGGCCACTCCATCCGCGGCAAGGTCGCGGATCAGGCCGTAGAGCCGTTCCGCCTCGGCCGGGGTGAGGACAGAGGTCGGTTCATCAAGGATCACCAGCCGCGCGGAGAGGTTAAGCACCTTGGTCAGTTCGACCAGCTGCTGTTCCCCGGTGGACAGCGTGCCAAGCCGCGCATCCGGGTCGATGCCCGGTGCCAACTGCGCCAGGCGCGTCAGGGCCCCGCGGGCGTTCCGGCCCTGCGGCCCAAGGAACCAGGGCGTGCCGGGCCAGGCCATGGCAAGGTTGTCGCGTACCGTCAGGGCGGGCAGAAGGGAAAAGGTCTGGAAGACCATCCCGATACCGGCGGCCATCGCTTCTGCCGGGCGCGTGAAGGCGACCGGGTGGCCTTCCACCAGCACTTGCCCCGCGTCCGGCGGGTGGATTCCGTAGAGCGTTTTCATCAGGGTCGATTTGCCCGCCCCGTTTTCCCCCAGAAGGGCCACGACCTCGCCTGCGGCCACGTCGAAGCTGACGTCGTCGCAGGCGGTCAGCGCGCCGAAGCGCTTGACCACGCCGCGGAACGATACCATCGGCACGATGGCGGCTGTGCCTGCCATGTTATCTGACGGCGAATATTGCATCGACTTCGACCGCCGCGTTCAGGGGAAGGGTCGCCACGCCCACGGCCGTGCGTGCATGCGGGCCGATGTCGGGGCCGAAGATTTCGGTCATCAGTTCCGAGGCGCCGTTGATCACCTTGGGCACGAACGGAAACTCCGGATCTGCGTTAACGAAGCCGCCCAGCCGGATGCAGGCCACCGCCCCGTCCAGCGACCCGCCCAAGGCAAGGCGCAGGGCGGCGATCAGGTTCAGTCCGCAGATCCGGGCGGCCTTCTGTCCGGTTTCCAGATCGAAATCGCGCCCAATCTTGCCAGAATAGACCATCCGCCCGTTCCATTCGCAGGTCTGGCCGGCAAGGTAGATCATGTCGCCATGGCGCCGGAACGGCTGGAAACTGCCGGTCGGCTGCGGAACCTGGGGCAGTTCGATCAACAGTTGCGACAGGCGGTCTTCGGGGGTTTCTGTCACGATCGTCATGTTCCTGACGCCAGCCCGTCCAGAATGGCTTGCGACCGGGTGACGAACCCGAACAGCAGCTTCACATTGTAGAGAACCGACTGAACGCAATATTCGGGCGAGGTCGTCGCGGTCGCGTCTTCTATCAGGATCGTGTCGTAGCCAAGGAACGATGCGTCTTCCAGCGTGGTCATCACGCACTGGTCCATATTGACCCCGCCGATCAGCAGCGTCGTGATGCCCAGGTTGCGAAGCACGGCATCGGTCTCGCAATCCCAGAAGGCGCTGAAGCGGTGCTTGGTGATCTGGTAATCGGCATCGCCGGGATTGATCTCGTCCACCACTTCCGCGCCCCAGCTGCCCTTCGCGATGATCTCGGACCGTGTGCCGGGTACGGGCTGCCCCAGATCGGTTTCCAGCCCGGTCGGGTTGTGCGCATGGCGGAGCGAGGGGTGGATGTTCAGCAGATCCTTTCGGACCCCCCAGTTGACCCAGACCACCGGCATGTCTGCGCCCCGGAAGGCCGAAACAAGCGCCTTCAGGGGGTCGACGGGCGCCCTGTTCGGCGTGACGTCGATGCCGCGCGAATGCATCCAACCGCCTTCGGTGCAGAAGTCGTTCTGCATGTCGACGATCAGCAGCGCGGTCTTCGACGCATCGACGGTGATGGTTTGAGGCTCTGCCGCAAGCGTTACCGGCCTGACGGGCCGGGCGGGGCGGGTCATGTCGACATGGTCGGGCGTCACCTGCCATGCGGTGGACGGTGCCGCGCCCATCGCATGGGGCGCGGCGGCGTTGATCTTCGGTTCGGCCATCAGCTTGCCGACCCCGTCACGCCGTCGACCATGAAGCCCATTGATTCGATGGTTTCCATGTCCATGACTTCCCCTTCGGGCACGATCGTCTTGCCCGACTGGGCGACGATCGGCCCTGCCCAGATGTCCATCTCTCCGGACAGGATCTTTTCCTTGGCGGCCAACACCTCGTCGATCACGTCCTGCGGGACCTTCGGGCCGAAGGGATCAAGCACGGCGTGCCCGCTTTTCAGATCGCCGCGCACGTGGGACGGCTCCCACGTGCCATCCTGGATCGCCTTGACCTGATCGACCATCATCGGGCCCCAGTTCCACGACACGCCGGTCAGCCAGACATCGCCCGCGCGGTCCGAGATATCGACATCCTTGCCCACAACCATGGTGCCCGTCTTCTGCGCCGTTTCCGCGATGGTGATCGGGCTGTCCACCTGTTCGGCGATCACGTCGATGCCCTGGTTGGCAAAGGCGGTCACGGCGTCGGCTTCCTTCTGCGGCTCCCACCAGCCGCCGGTCCAGACGACCGTCATGGTGACATCCGGGTTCACCGACTGGGCGCCAAGGGTGAAGGCGTTGATTGATCGGAAAAGCTGCGGGATCTGGAAAGCACCGATGAAACCCAGCTTGTCGGTCTCGGTCATGTGGCCCGCGACCATGCCGGCAAGGTACATGCCGTCGTCGCTGTCGGCCCAGTAGGTGCCGACATTGTCCGAGGTCTTGAGCCCGCCCGCATGCAGAAACTTTACATCTGGATACTTCTCGCCCAGTTCGATGGCGTAATCGAGATAGCCATAGCTCGTCGCGAAGATGATGCCCGTGTCCGACCGGATCATCCGCTCCATCACCCGGCTGACTTCGGCCGTTTCGGGGATGGCCTCGAAAACCTGTGTCTCCACGTCGGGAAAGGCCGTTTCGACATCGGCCCGCCCAAGATCCATGGACATGTTGTATCCGTAATCGGCTGTCGGGCCGACATAGATGAACCCGACCTTGTCCATGTCCGGTTCGGCGAAGGCCGCGGTGCCCGTCACAAGCGCGACGGCAGAGAGAGTGTGCAGTTTCATGAAGCGTTCCCTGTGATGTTCTTTTAGTAATTGATTCATTACTAGTAGCGATAGACGCTTCCGTCCAAGCAACACAAATTTCAGCACGCGCTGCGGGCCCGTGTTCGGGCGCGAAGCCTCAACTAATTGTTTTTATTGGGAAGTTTTGCACATCGGACCGAAAACCGACCGGGGCAGAAATCGGGGGCGCCCTTGAATCGACCAAAATTTAGTCAGGGAATGCGCTGGCAGGCTGCGGTGGCGGCACTGTAAGGACGCTAGGGGCGCAAAAAACTGCCCAGCATCTGGCGTGCAAGGCGGCGGTGTTCGGCTCTCCACGTGTCGTCTGTCAGGTCCTGATTCCAGATCGCCGACAGGGAAGGCGCGTTGGATAGGTGGAAATAGCTGAGCGCTACCATCAGTACGTAGACATGCAGCGCGTCCAGACCGGGGCGCACCGATCCGTCCTCTTCCCCTCGCGCCAGCAGGCCCCGGATCTGGCCGACAACGGGCGACGCGACAAGGGGCGTCGCTTCGGACCGCTTCAGATAGCTGGCCCCCATCAGGTTTTCGGCGGACAATAGCCGCACCAGTTCGGGATGCCGTTCGAAGTGGCCGGATGTGAAATCGAACATCGTCAGCAGACCGTCGAGCGGTGGTGTCACGCTGAGATCGAGTTTCAGTTCCTCCGACCGCAACCCCCCCAGAACATGGTCAAGCGCCGCGATGTACAGCCCCTCCTTGTCGCCGAAATAGTGATAGATCATCCGGTTGCCGACATCGGCATCGCGCGAGATTGCATCGGTGCGCGCCCCGTTTAGCCCACCGCGCGCGAAATGGGCGATCGCCGATTGAAGGATACGCTCCTTCGTTTCGGCCGTGTTCTTGGCCCTTGGTCCTGTCGGCGGTCCGATCTTCTTCTTGCGCAACGCGACGGTCCTTCGGGTCGATTACTGGCCTTCAGGATTAGTCATTCGCGCGGGCAATGAGAACCCCGGAGCGTCATGCGCTGCTTTCGTACGCCACGCGGGATCATCCTGACGTAACAGTTTATGGGGCTCTGTGGCTGCCCTACTCGTCTTTCCACCGGGCTATCGGTAGATCGCCGTCGGCAGCCACATGGAAAGGGCGGGTACGAAGGTCAGAAGCAGCAGGACCCCCAGCAGCGGCACCAGGAACGGTGCGGTGGCGATCACGCAGCGTTCGAAAGGCACGTCGGCGACAGGATGGTGACCGCGGCGATGGTTTCCATGAAACCGCCCACCAACAGCACCACCGCCATGACGATCAGCAGGATCACTCCCGGGCTGTGGGTGAAGGCCAGCAGGGTGCCTGCGAATTTCGGCGCCAACTGGTTGGCAGTCAGGATCCAGGGCAACTGCGCGAAGGCTGCCCGTTCGCGGCCTACGCCAGCTTAGCGGCGTAAATAGCGCTCGGGGTTACCTCTTCCTGACAGCAAGGGAAGTTTGCGACAGAACCAGGCCCATGAGGCCGACCATTTTTTAGGGCCATGCTTCGCGGATTACCCATTTGGGCGCGCCCATCGACCGGCGACGCCGGATAGATGTCAGCACCCGTCACGCTCGATGACGGCCTCGAAACGCTTGCAAAGGGAGAGCCGTCCATAGGATGTAGAAGGTGCCTGCTCTGCCCCCTGATAACTCCTCCATCTGATACTGGAGTCCGGCCCCATGAGAGGACCGGACCATGAAGAGATCGAAGTTCACCGAGGAGCAGATCATCGGCATTCTGCGAGAGCAGGATGCCGGTGCGAAGACGGCGGAGTTCTGCCGTCGGCACGGCATCGGCAGTGCCACGTTCTACGCCTGGAAGGCAAAGTTCGGGGGCATGGAAGTGTCCGATGCCAAGCGGCTGAAGGCGCTCGAGGATGAGAACGCCCGGCTCAAGCGGCTCCTCGCGGAGTCGCTGCTCGACCAGGCCGCGCTGAAGGATCTCCTGTCGCGAAAGTGGTGACGCCCGCCGCCAGGCGCGAAGCCGTCGCGATCCTCGTAGAGTGCCACGAGATGAGCGCGCGGCGGGCGTGTGCCGTGATCGGCGCGGACCGGACCTCGATCCGCTACCGCAGCCGACGTCCAGACGATCACGATCTGCGCGAGCGCCTGCGGGAGCTCGCGTTAGAACGACGCCGGTTCGGCTACCGGCGGCTGCACGTGCTGCTGAGGCGGGAGGGCCATGTCGTGAACCGCAAGAAGACCCAGCGGCTCTACCGCGAGGAAGGGCTGTCCGTGCGCAAGCGGCGGGGACGGAAGAAGGCGACGGGCACAAGGGCGCCGCTCCTGACGGTCGCCGCGCCGAACGCGCGCTGGTCGGTCGATTTCGTCCACGACCAGTTCGCCCAAGGGCGCCGTTTCCGGATCTTCAATGTGATCGACGACGTCACCAAGGAATGCCTCGCCGCCGTGGTCGACACCTCGATCTCGGGCCGGCGCGTTGCGCGGGAGATGACAGCCCTCATCGCCCGGCGCGGCAAGCCCGGCCTGATCGTCAGCGACCATGGGACCGAGTTCACCTCGAACGCGATGCTGGCCTGGAGCGAAGAGACAGGTGTGCCCTGGCACTTCATCGCGCCCGGCAAGCCGATGCAGAACGGGATCTGCGAGGCCTTCAATTCGAAGATGCGCGATGAGCTCTTGAACGAGACGCTGTTCTTCGGTCTCGACCACGCCCGCGAGGTCGTCGCCCGCTGGGTGGCCGAATACAACGCAACCCGGCCCCATTCGGCGCTCGGCTACCAGACTCCCGCGGCCTATGCCACCCAACTTACCGCAATGGGCGATCGGCTCGACGGAATGGAGACGTTCCGCCAATCGCCCATTGCTCCCTCCGCGCAAGCGGGCAAAAGTCACCCGCCGGCTCCGGTTTCAGTTGGGTGAGCGTCGGGGCTCAGAGCTGGCCCGGGGCAGATACACCCTGACGGCAGCCCCGAAATATTATGGAAAGGCTCCGAAGTTTGACGAGATTGTTTTTGTCAGGATGGCCGGCGAAGCGGCTCTGAATGCGATGGCCGAGGGGCGTGTGCCATCCGACCTGCAACCGGAGCTTGCGCATGATTGACATACGTGGGCTTGGCCTGTCCTTTGGCAACCAGACCATCTTCGACGGTCTCGATCTGTACGTCAGGCAAGGCGAAACAGTCGCATTGATTGGGCCGTCGGGTGCAGGGAAACCCGTATCTCCCTTTTGCGGGAGTGAGTGATCTCTATTCCTGAATGATCGCTGTCACCTCAATTTCGACCCGGGCCTCTTCTGGCGTGAGGCGGGAAACTTCTACAAGGGTACTGACGGGGCGAAATGTGTCGAAACTTTCAGAATGCGCGCGCGCGATCAGTGGCGCATCGGCCATGTCGCGCACGTAGATTACCGTCTTGACCACATCCTGAAGCGAAGCATCGGCTTTCTGGAGTGCCTGCGATATAGTCTCCAGCGCGGCTTGTGCCTGAACATATGCATCGCCTTTCAAATGGGGCTGGCGTGCCGTTGTGCCGGAAACAAACACGAAATTTCCCGCTCGGACCGCGCGGGAATAGCCGAACTCATCTTCGTATTCGTATCCGGAGGATATGTTTTTTCGCATCAGAATGCGTCCTTTCGTGGATCTTCCGGGGCAGAGTATTTTCGGTTTGATTCTTTATTGGCCATTCAGCGCCATCTGTCGTTCGTGTCGGGACTTTGATACTCTGCGCTTGGCCTCGGAAACTATGGCCGGCCTCGCGGTTTCCGGTGTGCCTGCGTCGAACGGGGGGGCCGGTGCATATTCCAGCATCAATTGCACGGTCTCGGCTTCGTCCTGCCCGATCAACTCGGCGACCACCGAAAGCCCGAAATCGATTCCCGAAGTCACCCCGCCCGCCGTTATCAGATTGCCGTCACGCACCACGCGTTCCTTGACGGGAAGGGCGCCCATACCGTCAAGGAAATCCAGAGCATTCCAATGCGTCGTGGCTTTTCTGCCCTTCAGCAAGCCCGCCTGGCCAAGCAACAGCGAGCCGGTGCAGACCGATGTCACGAAGCGGGCCGATGCAGCCGCCCTGCGCAGGAAATCCAGCGTTTCGGTGTCATTCAGCAGGACATTTACACCGGCACCTCCGGGCACACAGATCACGTCAAAGTCCGGCGCATCTGAAAAGCAAGTGTCAGGCGTCAGCCAAAGGCCCGTGGCCGAACGGATCGGTGCGCGGTCTTTCCAAACCAAATGCACCTCACAGTCCCTCGCAGAGGCAAAGACCTCGTAGGGGCCCGTAAGATCGAGTTGCTGAACATTTGGAAAGCTCAAGAGTCCAAACCGGTATGTCATGGTGACCTCCTATCTTGACACGCACACAATGGCAGGAAAAGATCTGGCGCGAATGCCAAATACCCCTCGGATTCTGCCAAGAATGGCGCATCATGTCGAAATCCTGATCTTCCCGGACTGCCAGATGCTTGACGCGACCGGCCCGGCTCAGGTGTTTGCCTCGGCCAACGACATCAATGCCGGCAGATCGAAGCGGCTTTACGAAATTGCACTTGTCGCCGAAGACCCAGAGGTGATGTGCAGCGCGGGTATGGTTTTGAAATGCCGCCCGATGTCCGTCACGTCCGGTGCCCCTGACACCGCCATTGTTGCCGGGGGGAGGGGCGTGAATGCTGTTCTTGCGCGCCCGGCGACGATCGAATGGATTGCGGATCGCGCGGCCCGTGTGCGGCGCATGGCATCCGTGTGCAGCGGCGCTTTCCTGTTGGCCGAAGCAGGGCTGCTTGACGGTCGCCGGGCCGCGACCCACTGGAACCGATATGATGAATTCGTGGCGCGGTTCCCCGCCGTGAAGCTTGAGCGTGACCCGATATTCGTCCGCGATGGCCATTACTGGACTTCCGCCGGCGTGACCGCCGGAATCGACCTTGCACTGGCGATGGTCGAAGAGGACCACGGGCGGAAACTTGCCCTGGCCGTGGCCCGGGAGTTGGTGGTGTTTCTCAAGCGTCCGGGCGGGCAATCCCAGTTCAGTGCGCCACTTGCATTGCAGCAAAGAGACGACAGTTTTTCCGATCTGCACGCCTGGATCGCCGACAATCTCAGCCGCCCTCTGAACCTTGAAACCCTGGCTGAACGGGCTGGAATGAGTCTGCGTTCCTTTGCACGTCACTATCGGGCCCGCACGGGTCTGACGCCGGCCACCGGAGTTGAACTCATCCGGCTTGAACACGCCAAATCGCGGCTGGAAGGCGGCGCGTCGGTGGAATCCGCGTCCCGCATCTGTGGCTTTGGGTCTTCGGAAACGATGCGCCGCGTCTTTCTCCGCCATCTGGGCGTCGGGCCCAAGGACTGGCGCACGCGATTTCACGGTAGCTGATTCAATTGATGCTCGCTATCACGGATCAGGATCCGAGGCCATTCGTGCGGGCGTAGCCTGACTGTAGATGGCCATGCCCAGTGTCGTCAGCGCCAGCAAGGCCGCAGCGGTAAAGGTGATGGAAAAGGCATTGGCAATCTCGCCTGCCGATGCTTGCGTGGTATCGCCGGTTCCAAGGACGGTGACGAACAGAGTCGACATGGCGGAAGCTCCGGTCATCAGGCCAAGGTTTCGGGAAAGCCCCAAAAGGCCGGACAGCCGCCCGCGGTTCTCGTCCGTAGCGTCGAGCAGAGCCGCCGTATTGTTGGCGGCGAGGAAAAGCTGAAAGGCCGGTGTGAGCACGACAAGTGCGGCGACATAGCCGCCCACCCCGAAAGCCCGCGGCAGATAGGCCAGACACAGAAGGCCAATCATGCTCTGCACCAGCCCGATCACCATGACCCGCTTTGCGCCCAGCCGGTCGGTCAGGCGCCCCGCGGGAACACCCGAAAACGCGGCGACCACCGGTCCGACAGCCATGACCATTCCGGTAAGCGCTTCGGTCAGACCCAGAGAGAAGGCCAGGAAGAACGGGCCCACAACAAGCGTGGACATCATGAACGTTCCGACAGCGACGTTCATGACGAATCCAAGGCAGGTTCTTCGGTCTTGAAGCAAGGATATGGGCACCAAAGGAAATGGCGCACGGGTTTCGACGCCAGCAAACAACAGGACCGCGAGAGCTGCCACAGAAATCAATAACAGGGGCGACATGGGAATTCCGGCGGCCCCGCCGCTGGTGGCAAGCGAATAGGCAAGAAGCACGACCATCAAGACAATCGTGCCGGGAAAATCCATCTCTCTGTATGATACATTCCGACGTTCGGGTTTTTGGGTGATGGCGATGAGAGCAAGACCCAATGTGGCGCCGCCAAATCCTGCCAGCAGCCAGAATGCCATCGGCCATTCGCCCCATGTCAGAAGCAGACCACCAAGCGATGGCCCCAACGCTGTCCCCACGGCCGAGGTTGTCCCAAGCAGACCCATCGCCGTGCCGAGTCGCTCACTCGGCACGAGATCCCGAGCAAGCGACATGGGCAGCGCGATCAGGATCGCACCACCAAGCCCTTGCAGAACCCGGCCAGTCACCAACAGCCAAAGGCTGGGTGCCATGGCGCATAAGACGGATGCAGCAACAAAGATGATCAGCCCGTATATCAGCACGCGACGATGCCCCAGCAGGTCACCGAGCCGTCCGACCGAGACAATAGTTAGGGTCACCGACATGAGATAGGCCAGCACGACCCATTGAACGTCGGACACCGTGGCGGAAAAGGTCCGCGCCAGCACGGGAAGCAGGACGGATGCGATGCTGGTGCCCAGCGAAGCCGTCAGCGTCGCGGCGGCAAGGGTAATAAGGATCGGGCTTGGAGTTCGGGTGTGGATCAGCTCGGTCACGGAGGCGCCTCTTGTCATAAAAGCGGTGAACGAGTACTCTGCCACTTCAAGTCAACTTTAGGTCAACCATGAAATTGCTTGATATAGGCGTGCTGTCGAAACAAAGTGGCGTCCCTCCGTCAACATTGCGCTATTACGAAGAAATCGGCCTGATTCAGTCGGTCGCAAGACACGGTTTGCGGCGTCAGTTTGACAGGCCAGTGGTGATGCAGCTCGCGTTGATCTCATTGGGCAAAATGGCCGGATTTTCGCTTGATGATATCAAGGGCATGTTCGGAAAGGACGGCTTGCCGCGATTGCCTCGTACCGAACTGCACCTACGAGCCGATGCGCTTGATGAGCAGATCCGGGGTCTGATCCGTTTGCGCGATGCCCTGCGGCACGTGGCGGATTGCCCGGCAAGCAACCACATGGAATGCCCTAAGTTCAATCGCCTCATGCAATTTGCGTCACGCGCCGACGCCCGGAAAAAGTAAGAGCGGCTAGACGAGTTGCATAGCGGTCGACGCGACCCACGATTGAGCTATTGGCGGAAACTGGGTGACGCGGATTGATTAGGCTGTGCGGCTTTCATTGGCATCATCTTGGGCGATGCCGTCGGTGAATGTGACACCTTCGATGATACGGGGCAAATGGTTCCCCCGTTGAGCTTTTGCCACTTCTTCGAAGCGGCCCTGACCAGAGTGAAGACCATCAGCTTTGCGGTTTCCGGCACTCAACCTGCAAGACAAGGTTGTACTTTGGAAAAGCGCCTTCGGTTTTCGAAATTAACGCCAAAGGCAAAAACTTTAATCGATAAACTCAACAAATCTTGAAAATGGCTCGAAGGGCAAATCCCAGAACTCCGGTATACTAGGATTCGCTTTCAAACCTACCATGTGGACATCAAGCAGGAATCGATATTCTTCCTGCCTTTCGAAAAACCAAGGTGCACCGATAGGTTTCACAAAGGCCGATCTGTTTTCTAAGATCTTCGAAAGGCTAAACAGCGTTTGCGGGTCAAAGGAGTGTGTCCTAGGCAAATACCGAACAATATCGTGATTCGCGCGAACCCCAACCTTCCCGCCCGAACCATTGTTTCCAAAAAAAGGAAAAACAGCTTGAAGAATTCTGGGGTCGGATGAAAGTTCGCGCCCTAATGTATTGGAGAACTCATCCGCGCTCTCTCGGCGAATATACCAAACCAATTGGTCGCCCTCGAATGTATTACGGAATCTTTTTTGCGGGGCCGTCATGCAGAACACGAAACAGTTCCTGTTCTCGAAGTCGAATTCGGCGTTCCCAGACAACTTCGTTACATTTCGCTCCTTATCATAATAAATCTCGAAATCATGTGTACGGAACACGGTCTGCCCAGGGCTGCGTGGCCCCTCAGTGTTCCGCAGCTGATCGTGTCTTTCGTAGTGGTAGCGCTTGACGGTCGCGTCTTTGATCGTGCGGTTTATCCGCTCGACCGCTGCCCGGCAGATTTGCTACGCAAATCGCCTGCCGGGCAGTGGATGTGGAAGAACCCGATCGGGTAGCGCTTGAACTTCTGCCGCTTCTGCTTGTCCCTCTCGATGTCCGGCAGGCGCGAGATGCCATGCCGCTGAAGGCACGGGTGCAGGGTTGACCTCGTTAGATGCGGGATTGTGGGCTGCAGCGCATAGAGGCAATCGTCCAGCGGCAGCAGCGTGTGACGCCGGAACGCGACGATCATCGCCTCCTCCGCCTCAGTCAGAACTGTCGAGCGCGGCTCCCTCGGACCGGCCTTCAGGTCCTCGACCGTTGCCCGCTTGTGCCACTTAGCGACCGTCTTGGGATTGATCCCCAACTCACCGCTCAGCTGCGAGAGCGAAGCTTGCGATCGCTGTATTGCAGATCTGACGGCGTGCGTGGTCGTGGCGCAGCCATGACGAACTTGCCCTATAATGCTTCCTTCCATTCCTTCGAAAGGATCACACCATCAAACCGTGGGATCAAACACCTATGAACTAAATCGCTCCAAGACGGACGACGATATTTAGATGCGTAGAAGTCGGGGGAGATCAGGTCCTTAATCCCGGTCTGCACGAAGGGCGACTTTCCCTGTTCCTTCAACGATCGTCGCCTTCCCGTACCGGTGCCCTCGGTGAGGATGCTGGCGGACCCGTCACGCCCCGTTCAGTGCCGCTCGCATCTCGTGGATGGCATCGCCAATCCGGTCGCCGTAGCGCAGCAGGCTGCCGCCCAGCAGGTACACGCAATCTTCGCCGTACAGCCGCATCATGTCGGGCAGTCGGTCGAGGCTCATGCCGCCTCCGGGGCTGGGCAGGATCGCGCGCCCCGGGCCTTCGCCACGGCAGGCCGCAACGATTTCCGTACATTCTGCGACCGAGAACCCGAAGCGCCCGCCGTGGTTCGGAAACACGGAGATGTCAGCCCCCGCCAGCCGCATCAGGGTGCCGAAGAGCATCCCATGTGAATAGCCCATCTCGGGCGAGAGCACGTAGGGGCCAAGGTGACTGGGATGCGCCATGATCGGCAGGGTGAAGTCCGCGTCCTGCGCCAGACGGTTCATGGCATCGAAGCCGAAGAGCCCGGGGATCAGCAGCACGCCATGGGCGCCCGCCTCCTGCGCGTGCATGGCCAGTTCGCGCACCTGGTCGCCATGGCCGCCGATGCTGGCGAAGTAGAGCGCCCGCGTCGGGTCCCCTCCGTCGGCCCGTTCGGCATTGGCCCCGCCCACGGCCTCGGCACAGTGCGTCACCCGCTCGCGGAAGGGGGCCGCGTCCTGATTGGCGAGACCGTGGTCTTCCTTCACGATGTCGGCGCCCGCCCGCGCGGTGAGATAGCAAAGCCGCGCCAGCGTCTCGGCAGACGATCCCTGTGGCTTGATCACCGGGCATACGTACCCGCCAGAGGCGCGCCCCGTCAGCTCGCGCAGCCCCGACACGCCGTATTGCGCGCCGGGAAAGCGTTCCAGCACGTCGGCATTCGGGGTCAGCCCCAACGCCTTCACCCCGCGCAGGATCGAGGCGTTGCCCAGCACGACGTTGAGCAACTGCGGCAACTCACGCCCCACCGCGTCGATGTGATAGCTGACGCGGCCAAGCCACGTTCCCTCGCCTTCGGGCACCACGTCCTCGACCCGGCCCAGAACCACGTCTTCCACGTAGCCCGCGGGAACCACGTCGCGCGGGATCTCCACCGTGTTCTCCAGCGCGATGCCGGCGGCACGGGCCTCCGCATCGGACTGGTCATCGGCGAAGATTCTATAGGTGACCTCGAACCGGTTCATCAGAGCGCCTCTGCCTTGACCAGCGAATGCACGTCATCGACCCGCGTTGCGTCCAGATCGTCCTCGGAGATACCGAACTCCTGTTCCATCAGCCTCTCGATGCCGCGCACCAGTGCCAGCGCGTCCAGACCGTAGTAGCGCATCAGGTAGGGCCGCGACCCGCCATGGGCGTAGGTGTCCTTGAGACCCAGCCGAATGAGCCGCTTGCCAATTCCGGCATCCGCCATCGTCTCGGCCACGAGGCTTCCGATGCCGCCCTCGGTCACATGGTTTTCGAGCGTGACGACGCCGTGCTTCACCGATCCAATGTGGTCCAGAAGCTGCTTGTGATCGAAAGGCTTGATCGTATGCAGGTGGATGTGCCGGATCGAAAGGCCGGCCTGGGCCAGCGCGGACCGGGCGCGAAGCGCTTCTTCCGTGGAGATGCCTGAGGTCACGACAAGGATGTCGGTGCCTTCGGACAGGACCCGCATCTCGCCCACCTTGATCGGCGTATCGAAAAGCCGCGGGACCGAGCCGCGCAGCACCCGGCACCAGACCGGGCCGTCGATACTGTCGGCCGCCTCGCAGATGCTCTCCACCTCGGTCGCATCCCCGGTTTCCAGGATCGACATGTTGGGGATCGAGCGCATCACGGAGATGTCCTCGATCGACTGGTGGGTCATGCCGCCGGGAGTGGTCACGCCCGGCAGGAACCCCATCAGCCGGACCTTGCGCCGCGGGTAGGCGATGGAGGCCATGAGCTGATCGTATGGCCGACGATACATGAAGACCCCGAAGGTGTGGATGAAGGGCCGGAAGCCGGCCAGACCCAGACCGCCGGCAAAGCTCAGCATGTTCTGTTCAGCCATGCCCATGGAGACGAACTGATCCGGGTACCGGTCGCGGAAGCCGTCGATCTCGCAGGACGACGTGAGGTCGGCCGAGAGGCACAGGATATCGGGATTGCCGCCGGCGAATTTCTCGAACGCCGTGGCATAGGGGCGTGACACCATATCAACCATGTCGCTGACTCCTTAATGGGCGTAATCGATGGGATCGACACCGAGGTCGGCGGCGATCGAAGTGTTGAAGCGGGCGCGTTCGTCTTCGGACTTGAAGCGCACGTAATGCAGGCGCGGGAAGCGTTCTTCGAGGATCGACATCGTGTGGAACGGCGAGGTCCGGGCGAGGATGATCAGCGGCCGGCCTTCGTGCGCTTCCTTCGAAGCGTCACGGATGGCCGTCAGGTCATGCCCGTCCACCTCCACGCATGTTGCGCCGAAATTGGAGAACTTGGTCGCGATGTCGCCCACTTCCATCACGCTCGACATGGCGCCGTCGCATTGCTGGTCGTTGACGTCCATGATCGCGTAAAGATTGTCGATGCCATGGAAGGCGCAGGCTTGCACCGCTTCCCATGTCTGGCCTTCCTGCACCTCGCCATCGGACATGAACACCCAGGTTCGGCCCGGCTCGCCCCGGCGCTTGCGGCCATAGGCCAGCCCCGCCCCGGTGGACAGACCGATGCCCAGCGTGCCGTTGTGCACCTCCATGCCCGGCGAATGCTCTGCGCCGATCATCTCGACCGAGGAACCGTCCTTGTTGAACATCTCCAGCCCCTCGGGCGCCATGCGACCGGTCTCGATCAGCGTGGCATAGGCCACCAGCGCGTAATGCGCCGGCGCGATGAAAAGCCGGTCATATTCCGGCGAGAAGGGTCCGTTGTAACCCGCGCCGGTGTGGTAATCGGCGTTATCGGCAGAAGGCACGCCACCGAACGGTTCCGGCACCGGGGGCAGCGTGGGTGCGCCCAGGTTCAACTCCTCGTGGTAGAGCCAGGCAAGCTGCTCGGCCGCTGAACAGGCCTGGCTGAGGTAGCCGCCATTGTTGCGCATTGCGTGTTCGAACACGCGCCGCCGGATGCCGAGCGCGACCTCCTCGGTCGTCTTTTCATTGCGCATTGCGATACTCCGTTCCTGGCCCGGCGGGTCCTGCCGGGCGCATTGCACTTGGGTCTGGTTCGGACGGGATGGCCCGCCGGATTTCTGTGGGCTGGGTCGGAAGATGACCCTTCGCGTCGGCGATGACGCATTCGTCGCCAGGGCGCATGCGCGCAAGACAATGCAAAAGGGCTGGTCCGATCCGTCCGTCGATACCCTTCAGCATTGGCTTTCCTTTCGGGGTGGGGCCGGCCCGCCCGGAGGGGCGGACCGGAAGAGTGGTCTTACCGTGCGGGCAGCTTGATCCAGTCGGCCACGGCCACGTCGGCATGCTGGAACTGCGGCATCTTGGAGCCGAGTTCGCCCATGTTCTTGACGTTGTTCTCGTTCAGGAAGTCCTGGGTGATTAGCGTCGGCGGCACCACAACGTTCTGGCCCGGATCCTCGCCCGCCAGAAGCAGCGCCAGGGTACGGACCGAGACCTCGCCCACCACGGCGGGATTGGTTGCGACGGTGGCGACCCACGCCGAATCCGGCTCGCGCATGGCTGCGATGTCGGCGGTGGAGATGTCGGCCGAATAAATGTCGACGTCCTGGGTCAGGCCCGCCTCGTCCACGGCAATCTTCACGCCCTTGGCAAATTCGTCATAGGGCGCGAACATCACGCTGATCATCGGGTTCGCCTGCAGAACGGAACGTGCCTGGTTGGCCACCGAGTTGGCGATCGGATTGTCGAGCGTGCCGAACTGTGCGGCTTCGGTGATGCCGGGGTGGGCTTCCTTCACCTCTTTCCAGGCCACGTCGCGACGGTCGAGCGGCGCGATGCCGGGGACATACACGTAGCCCGCGGTGAAATCGGTCCCGTGGTCCTGGATGGCCTGATCGAGGGCGAGCTTGCCAAGCATGTAGTCCGACTGCTCGACCTGCGGGATCGCGTCGTTTTCCACGTTCACGTCAAAGGCCACGACCTTGATGCCCGCATCCACCGCACGCTGTGCCGCGGGCTTCATGGATTCGGTCAGGCCATGCTGGATGATGATCCCGTCCACACCAAGCGCGATGGCCTGGTCCACCATGTCGGCCTGCAGGGCGGCGTCCTGCCGGCTGTCGAGTATCCGCAGATCGACGCCGAGAGCTTCGGCCTGATTTTCCACGCCCGACAGGTACGACTGGAAGAAGTCGCCGGTGGACAGATAGCGCACCAGCGCGATCTTGACCTCGCCCGGATTGTCGAAGGGCGCAGGCGCGTCCTGCGCCATGGCAGGCACGGCACTGATGGCCAGCGTGGCCACCCCGGCCAGTTTCAGTAGGTTACGTCTCAGCATTGGGTATCCTCCCTTGATTCCCCGATTGAGTCATTTCCCACCCGCCCCGCGGCGCGAGGACAGGTAGAAGGTGAAGACAAGCGCGATGACGAGCACGGCGCCCTTGACGAAATCCTGCGTGTAGTAGGGCGCGTTCATCATCGTGAGGCCCTGAAGCAGGATGCCCACGAAGAGCGCGCCAATGGCGGTTCCGAAGGCGTTGGGACGCGCCGCGCCCAGCACCGCGAACCCGATAAGTGCCGCCGCGACGCTGTCGAGCAGCAGGTTGGTGCCCGAGGCGATGTCGCCACGTCCCAGCCGCGCGGCCAACAGCATTCCCCCGACCGAGGCCATGACCCCCGAGATCATGTAAGCCACGATCTTGAAAAGGTTGACGGGCGTGCCGACAAGCGCGGCAGCCCTCTCGTTCGACCCGATCGCGTACATCAGCCGGCCATGCCGGGTGAAGCCGAGGAAAAGCCAGATCCCGACGGCGATCAGCAGGAAGATCACCACCGGCACCGGCAGCAGGTTTTCAAGAAAGAAGTCCATCCGATGCCGACCCAGCCACAGGAAGGCGGGCGAGAACGTGCCCTCTGCCGTGCTGCCGTCGGGCAGCGCCATGCCGGTGGCCACCGAATTGCCCTGGGTCGGAATGCGTTGCAGGCCGATCAGCAGGAACATCATGCCCAGTGTCGCCAGAAGGTCGGGCACCTTGAACTTGACGATCAGGAGCCCGTTCACCAGCCCCACGACGGCGCCCATCAGCAGGCACAGCAGGATCGCGCTGCCTGCCGAAAGCTCCAGCACCACCATGGCGTAGGACGACAGCATCAGCGACGAGGTGGCAACCGAGCCGATGGAGAGATCGAAGCCGTCCACCACCAGCGTGCAGGTCACGCCAAGCGCAAGGATGCCGGTGATCGCCACCGATTGCAGGATAAAGACCGCCGATCGTGCCGAGCCGAAGCCGTTGGTCGAGAGGCTGAAGAAGATCACCAGCCCCACCAGCAAGATCAGGAAGCCGTACTTGATCGCGAAATTGAGGAAACGCTCGTTACCCATGGTCTTGTCCTTCTGCCCCGACAGTCGCGCCCGGCTTGCCCGCGGCTGTGCCGGCGACCTGCCCCGATACCTGCGCCACAAGCTGGCCGAGGTCGATTTTCCCACTGATGTGTTCGCCCGCCACGGCACCTTCGTTCAGAACCACGATGCGGTCGGCGATCTCCAAGGCCTCGTCGATCTCCGACACGAAAACCACAGTGGCGCGGCCATTGGCCGTCTCCCGGATGTGCTGCCCGATGTCGCGCCGGGCGCCGATGTCCACGCCCTGGAATGGCTCGTCGAGCAGCAGCACCCGGCTGGGCTCGATCAGCCAGCGGCCGATCATCACCTTCTGCTGATTGCCCCCCGAAAGGGTGAGGATGGAATCCGTTCCACCCTGACAGACCACGCCGATGCGGCCGATCATGTCGTCCGACGCCTGCCGCTGGCGCCGACCCGAAAGGAATGACAGCCGGCTGAAGGCGCCAAGGAAGGGCAGTGTCATGTTGTCGGCAATGTCGAAATCCGGGATCACCGCGTTCGCCCGGCGGTCCTTGGGCGACATGAAGACACCCCGCGCCACCGCCTCACCGGCATGACGGGGCGCGTAGGCATCGCCGTCGATCCGCATCGTTCCCGCGGGTGGGGATGCGAGGCCAAAGATGATTTCTGCCAGCCGGGTCTTGCCACTGCCCAGAAGGCCGGTCACCGCGACGACCTCGCCGGCGCGCGCGGTGAAGTCGACCGTCGGGCCGTCTTCGGTCAGGCGAAGCCCCTCGATTTCGAGCACAGGGGCGGTGCCTGCCTGCGGGTCGATGTCGACGTCGGTCATCTGGTGCCCCAGCATGGCCGAAACCGCGCCCTCGTAGTCCAGCGGCGCTTCGGCGAAGAGACCGGAAATGGCACCGTCGCGCATGCAGACGATCTTGTCCGCCACGCGGCGAATGTCCGACATGCGGTGCGAGATGTAGAGTATCGCGACCCCCTGGGCGCGCAGCCGGTCGATAAGCTGGAACAACCGCGCCGCTTCGGTCGCAGAGAGTGACGAGGTCGGTTCGTCCAGCACAAGGATCCGCGGTGCCCGGGCCATGGCCCGGGCGATGGCGATCATCTGCCGGTCCGCCACGTCGAGGTCGCCCACCCGGGTGCGCACGTCCATGGTCAGCCCCATGCCTTCGGCCACATGGCGCGCCGCTTCGCGCAACTTGCGGTCGTGCACGAAAAGCCCCGCGCCGGGCTGGGTCAGCCGGTCGAGCGTCAGGTTCGTGGCAACGTCGAGATCCGGGATCACCCCGTCGTCGATCGATTGGTGAACGGTCACCACACCACTGGAAATCGCGTCAGCCGCGTCTGCGGGCTCGTAGGGCTTGCCCGCCAGTTCAAGGCTGCCAGCGTCCTTGCGGTGGTAACCGCAAAGCACTTTGACCAGCGTGGACTTGCCTGCACCGTTGGCCCCCATGAGAACCGTCACCTGCCCGGGGGCGAGATCCAGGTCGATCCCGCGAAGCACGTGATTCTGTCCAAAGGACTTTTCCAAGCCACGGATCTTGCAGGCAATTTCTGTCATGTATGCTCCCCTTACGTCTCTTTCCCCCTTCGAGACGTGGCCCTTTATTTCGCCGCACATGACGAATGTCAAATGCATTGACTATTGCCTAATCCGGTGGAATGCTTCCCGAAATAGGAGGAATCTTTCCATGGCAACAGAGGACGGATACGACGCTCTCAGCGCGGAAACCCTTGGCGACAGGCTGGCCGGAGTCGGGCGGCTGGAGGAGCATGTCGGACCCGATCCGTCGCAGTGGCAAGTGCGCGAGGTCGGCGACGGCAACCTGAACCTTGTCTTCATCGTGGAAGGCCCGAACGGCGCCGCGATCGTCAAGCAGGCGCTGCCCTATGTCCGGCTCGTCGGCGACAGCTGGCCCCTGCCGCTCTACCGTGCGTTCTACGAGTACCACGCGCTTACCCGTCAGGCCGAACGCGACCCCGGTTCTGTGCCCGAGATCTACCACTTTGACGAGGCGCAGGCCCTGATCATCATGGAGTTTCTCAGCCCGCACACGATCCTGCGGCGCAAGCTCATTTCCGGGGAGAAGGTCGACGGCCTGGCCGAACGATTGGGCCTGTTCTGCGCGCGCACGGCCTTCCGCGGCTCCGAGCTGAGCATGGCGAGTGCGCGCAAGAAGGCCGATGTCGGGCTCTTTTCCGGCAACGTGGAGATCCCGGCGATCACCGAGGCGCTGGTCTTCACCGACCCTTATTTCGACGCCGAGATGAACAACCACACAGCGGGCCTTGCACCGGTCATTGCCACCTTGCGCGGCGATACAAGGATGAAGGCGAAGGTCCAGCGGATGCTGATGAAATTCGCCTCCAACACCGAGACGTTGCTGCACGGCGATCTGCATTCCGGCTCGATCATGGCGACGGGGAGTGAAACCAAGATCATCGACCCGGAGTTCGTGCAATACGGCCCCATGGGGTTCGATATCGGGATGCTGACCGCGAATTACCTGATGGCCTATTTCAGTCAGCCTGCCCATCGCGGCGGCGACCTTGAAAGCTATCAGGAGTGGCTATTGGAGGTTATCGTCGGGACATTCGCCACCTTCGAGGCGGAGTTCGCCCGGCTTTGGCGCGAGGAGCGTACCGGGATGCTGTACCCGGCCGCGCTGTTCGAAGATCAGGGCCAGCCTTCGGATGAGGCACGCGACGCGGTGCTGCGCAACATTTGGGAAGACGCCATGGCGATTTGCGGGATAGAAATGCACCGCCGCTGCCTGTCGCTGGCCCACAACGCCGATTTCGAAGAGATCGAGGATGCCGCCCTGCGTGCGCCGCTGGAGGCGCGCAACCTGATGATGGGGCGGGATCTGATCCTGAATGCCGAGACGATCGCCGACACGGCCGCGCTTTGCGACATGGCCCGGGCCTACAACGGAAAGGACATGCTATGAAGGTCAACGGAACCCCCTATCGCTCGCTCTGGTGGGACGAGGCCAAAGGCGCGGTACAGATCATCGACCAGCGCTGGCTGCCGCATGATTTCCGGATCCAGCAGCTCGACACGCTGGAAGATTATGCCACCGCCATCGTCGAGATGCGGGTGCGTGGCGCGCCGCTGATCGGGGCGACGGCGGCCTACGGCGTGGCTTTCGCAATGGCCGAAGATGCTTCGGACGCCAACCTCGACAAGACGTGGGACTACCTGCACGAAACCCGTCCGACGGCGATCAACCTTCGCTGGGCGCTGGACCGCTGCCGCAACGCGCTGCGCGGTGTGCCAGAAGGCGACCGGGCCGCGAAGGCGCTGCAGATGGCGCACGAAATCGCTGACGAGGACGTGGAGATCAACCGCGCCATCGGCAGGAACGGGCTGGAGATCATCCGCGAGATCGCGGCGAAGAAACCATCGGGCGAGCCGGTGCGTATCCTCACGCATTGCAACGCCGGGTGGCTTGCCACCGTGGATTTCGGCACCGCCACCAGCCCCATGTACCACGCCCATGACGAAGGCATCCCACTGCACGTCTGGGTGGATGAAACGCGTCCCCGCAACCAGGGCGCGCTGACATCGTGGGAGCTTGGCAGCCACGGCATCCCGCATACCTACATCGTGGACAATGCCGGTGGCCACCTTATGCAGCACGGCCAGGTGGATATGGTGATCGTCGGAACCGACCGCACCACCCGCCGCGGCGACGTCTGCAACAAGATCGGCACCTACCTCAAGGCGCTGGCGGCGCATGACAACGGCGTGCCTTTCTACGTCGCGCTGCCGTCGCCCACCATCGACTGGACCGTTGACGACGGGGTTGCCGAGATCCCGATCGAAGAGCGCAACGCCCACGAGACCACCCATGTACAGGGTATCGGCGAGGACGGCGATTTCGCGTGGGTCCGTGTGTCGCCCGAAGGATCGCCCGGCGGCAACCCGGCTTTCGACGTGACGCCCAACCGCCTGGTCACCGGCCTGATCACCGAACGCGGGGTCTGCGCTGCCACGCCGGAAGGATTGGCCGGGCTCTTCCCCGACATGGTGCTGGCCGCGGAATAGGGGAATGAGCCCGATCTCCACCTCGCGGGGAAGGACGGTCCCGGACCTCGACGGTCGCAGTGCCCGGCAGGACGAGGCCATCGTGGAGGCCGCCTGGTGCTATTACCACGAGGGGCTGAACCAGAACGAGATCGCGCAGCGACTGGGCGTCAGCCGCGCCTCGGTGGTGAATTACCTCGCCGAGGCGCGGCGCCGTGACTACGTGCGGATCTCGCTCGACACGGAGGTCTTTCGGCTGAGCGCCCTAGCAACCCGGCTGAGGGACCGTTTCGGGCTGACCGAGACGCTCGTGGTGCCCGCAGGCGACACCGAGCGCGGGATCGGCCGGGTGATCCGCGCCGCCGCCGACTGGCTGCCGCAACTGCTGGAGCGCGGCGACCGTCTGGGCGTCGCCTGGGGAGAGACGATTTACCGGCTGGCCGAGGCCGTGCCGCGCACGTCCGTGGGGGACCTGACGGTTGTGCAGCTACTTGGCTCACGGCCCGCCAGCCTTGGTTTCGCGGCGGAAGCGTGTTCTTCGAACCTCGCCCGCCGGCTCGACGCGCTCTGCATCAACCTGCATGTGCCGCTCCTGCTCAATGACCGTGACCTTTGCACCCGTCTGAAGGCCGAGCCGGTGGTGGCTGAACAGCTTCAGGCCGTGGCCGAGTGCAACAAGGTGGTCTTTGCTGCCGGGACCTGCGGCCCCGACAGCCATATCGCCCGCACCGGCCTGTTGAGCGATGCCGAGCTCGCCGGTCTGCGTGACCGCGGCGCCACCGGCGTGATCTGCGGCCAGCTCATTGACACACAGGGGCAGCCCATGCCCTCGGGCATCGAGGACCGGATGATCGGCGTGACGCTCGACCAGATGGCGGCCAAACCCATGGGGCTGCTGGTCGCCGCCGGAATCGACCGCGTCGCCGCCACCCGTGCGGCCCTGCGGGGCGGTTTTGCCACCCATCTCGCCACCAGCTCCGACATCGCGGCTGAACTTCTGGACGACGACACATGACCCGCTACACCGACACGACGGAGACCCGGCAAGCCATTATTGATGCCTGCCGCTGGATGAATGACCGCGGCATCAACCAGGGGACCTCGGGCAACATTTCCGTCCGGGTGCCGGACGCGATCCTGATCACCCCCTCAGGCGTTCCCTACGACCGGATGACACCCGAAATGATCATCCGCCTGCCGCCCGAGGGCGAACCCGATATGGGAGGCGATCTGCGACCTTCGACCGAGTGGCGCTTTCACCAGCGCCTGTTGGCGGCACGGCCCGACATGTCGGCGACAGTCCACGCTCATCCGGCCCATGCCACGGCCGTGGCCATGCAGGGCCGACCGATCCCGGCCTGCCACTACATGATCGCGGCCTTCGGCGGCAACGACGTGCCGATCACGCCTTACGCTATGTTCGGCAGTTCCGAACTGGCCGAACACGTGGCCGAAGCAATGCGCAACCGGCACGGCTGCCTGATGACGAACCACGGTGCAACGGTGGTAGGTGAAAGCCTCGACCGGGCGCTCTGGCGGATGGAAGAACTGGAGAACCTCGCACGCGTGGATCTCCTGTCCCGTACCGCGGGCGAACCCGTCATACTGAGCGACGCACAGATCGAGGAGGTGATCGCCGCCTTCTCCAACTACGGACCGGGGAAGTAGGCTCAGGGACTTTGTCAGGTTGTCGCCATCAGCCTTTGACAGCGGCGGACGCGTGCTCGGGAGAGCTGTTGTTTTGCGGCCAGCCGTAAAGCGTCGTGATCCCCGCATCCGCCCGGTTGGTTGGCGATCCTCATGTCGTCCGGCAAATAGATATCGCCCGTCACGCTGCGCACCCTGGCGAAGTACTGCGCCAGTGTCCCTCGATCAGGGAATCGCCCCGCGGGATGACGCCCAGTTCGGGATCGACGGAAATGATATGAGCTTTATGGATTGCTTTGCGCGACATGGCTGTCTCCCCCCCGAAAGTTCACTGTACGCTTTTTCGCGGACCTTCGGCGCCGCATTACTCTTGCCTTGACCACGGACGCCGATCGAAAACCTTTCGGTGGAACTCGCCGGCGTTCAGGTGCTGCGCCCGGCGGCAAAGTGGTCGAGACTCCAAGACCACCTCGATCAGTCTCAGGACCCAAAGTCGCATCCTACGATGCCAGGCCCGCCATAAGGGTCGCGACAGTGCTGCGTGCCACGTCCTGGGCGGTCATCGGGCCGTTGGGCCGGTACCAGCGAGCGATCCAGTTGAGTGCCCCGGAAATCGTGAAACACACGACCCGTGGATCGCCCTGTGCAAGCGTTCCGTCCTCCATCCCGTCGGTGATCACATCCCGCAGGATCAGATCGATCTCGCGCTTCAATGCGCGGAACCTCACGCGGCTGTCGTCCCCAAGCTGGTCGTCGGACGTGCGCGTCACGCAGATCCCGAAATCGCGCGTCATCACCAGCGCGTATTCCAGCATCAGGGCCTCCAGCCGCTCGCGGCCCGAACCGCCCCGCGCGCGGACCTGTTCGGCGGCATCGCGGATCGCTTCCAGCCCAAGGCGAACGCATTCGAACAGAATTTCGTCCTTGCTGGAGAAATAGTGATAGATCGTGGGCTTCGTGACCTGCAACGCTTTGGCCACGTCATCCAGCGACGTCGCTGCAAAGCCCTTTGAATTGAAAAAGCGCACCGCCGTCGTCAGAACGGCCTTTCGCTTTGCATCGCGCTCGGCCGCGCGATCTGCGCGCGATCCCCAGGGTGACGTTGACAGGGCAGGGTCGGGCATCGGCTTCTCGGCCTTCTTGGTTCTGATGCGTAAGATGTATACCGATGGGTAACTCCTCGTCAAATCCGTCAGGTACGCCGACCGACTTCAACCTTGGGAGGCTGCTTCCCTAACGGCAACTTTGACGGACACTCGGGGTCGGTATTTTGCCGTTGCGAAAGATAGTTACTTATGGGTACCCTTTCTTTCGGAGAGTAGGGGGGAATGCCGCGCGGGTCGTGCGGCAGGCAGCACGGGGAGGCGCTGCAGCCATGGCAAATGACATGAACGGTGCCGATCTGACGCCGGCCGAACTGACGGTCGAAGACGTCACGCTGTCCTTTGGCGGCATCAAGGCGCTGCAGAGCGTCTCCTTCACCGCGAAGGCGGGGCAGATCACCGCGCTGATCGGGCCGAACGGTGCGGGCAAGACATCGGTCTTCAACTGCATCTCGGGGTTCTATCGCCCCAGCAGCGGCCGCGTTCTGCTGGATGGTCAGGACGTCACCGGCCTGCGCCCGCCCAAGCGCGCGGTGCTGGGCATGGCGCGGTCGTTCCAGAACATTGCGCTGTTCCGGGGGATGACCGTTCTCGACAACATCAAGCTGGGCCGCCACGGACACATGAAGACAAATCTTCTGCAGGCCTTCGTCTATGCCGGTCGCGCCGCCCGGGAAGAGGAAGAGCTTCGCCGGGAGGTCGAAGAGCGGATCATCGACTTCCTTGAAATCGACCATATCCGCAACATGCCGGTTTCGGTCCTGTCCTATGGCCTCCAGAAACGGGTTGAACTGGCCCGTGCGCTTGCGATGCGGCCGCGGATCCTGCTGCTGGACGAACCCGTCGCCGGCATGAACCGCGAAGAGACCGAGGACATGGCCCGATTCATCCTCGACGTGAAGGAGGAATGGGGCATCTCCATCCTGATGGTCGAACACGACATGGGGCTGGTGATGGATATCTCGGATCACGTGTCGGTGCTGAATTTCGGCAAGGTCATCGCGCAAGGCCTACCGGCCGAGGTGCAGGCCGATCCCCACGTGGCCGAGGCCTACCTGGGCAGCGGCGATCCGGCCGCGCTGATGAAACGCCTTGCAGCCGAGAGGGCCGCATGAATCCCGATTTCCTGTTCTTCATCGAAGTCTCGCTTGCCGGGCTGGGGTCGGGTGCGCTGCTGGCGCTGACCGCGCTGGCCTATGTGCTGATCTACAAGGCCACGCGGGTCGTGAACCTGGCCGTCAGCGAAGTGCTGATGCTGGGCGGCTACCTGTTCTTTGCCTTCGCCGCTGGGTGGAATTTCTCTCCCTGGCTGGCGCTGCCGCTGGCCATCATCGGCGGCGGTATCGTGGGCGGCATTGTCGAGCGCGGATTGATCCGGCCGATGCTGGGGGAAAACCCGATTTCCGTCTTCATGGTGACGGTCGGACTGGGGTCGATCCTTGTGGGGCTGACCGAACTGATGTGGGGCGCCGATCCGAGGACCCTGCCGGCCTTCATATCGACCAAGCCGCTGTTTTTGGGCGAGGCCTATGTCTCGCGCAAGATCGCGGTGACCTTCGTCGTGGCCGCCGTGGCCATGGGCATCTTCCTTGCGCTCTTCCGGTTCTGGCGCGGCGGCGTCGCGCTGCGCGCCACGGCGACGGATCAGGCCGCGGCCTATTCCTGCGGGATCAACGTGCCGGGCGTCTTTTCGGTGGCGTGGATCGTGGGCTGCGCCACTGCCGCGGGGGCCGGCGTGTTGCTGGGCGCGATCGGGGGCATTTCGACCACGATGGGCGTTTTCGGCCTGTCAGCGCTGGTGGTGGTGATCATCGGCGGGCTCGACAGCATTCTGGGCGCCTTGATCGGCGGGCTGGCGCTGGGGCTGATCCAGTCCTGGGCCGGAACATATCTGGGCGGCGAATACTCCAGCGTCGTGACCTTCGGCCTTCTGATCGTGGCCATCGTGATCCGTCCCTTCGGCCTTTTCGGCACGCATGAGATCGAGAGGCTGTAAATGATCATCGGGACCGCAAAAGAGACTTATCGTGCCGACGAATCCCTGCTGACGACACAGCCGCAGCGGGTCTGGCTGGCGATCTTCGCGGCTTCCCTTGTCGCGCTGCCCTTCGTGGTGAACGACTACTGGCTGTACCTGACCTGCCTTGTGGCGATCAACGTGGCGGCCGCGACCGGGTTGAACATCCTGACCGGGTTCACCGGGCTGGTGTCGCTGGGCCACGCCGCCTTCATGGCGGTGGGCGCCTATACGGTCGCGTGGCTTGAAACCAACCTTGGCACGCCCTTCTGGGTCAACCTGATCGCCGCCGGGCTGGTCGCGGCGGCGCTTGGGATCCTTGTCGGTCTGCCCAGCCTGAAGGTGAAGGGGCTGTACCTGGCCATCGCGACGATCGCCGCGTCCTTCATCCTGCATTTCTGCTTCGTCCATTTCGACGGGATCACCGGCGGCGCCACGGGCATCAACATCCCGCCGCTGACCATCTTCGGGGCAGAGCTGACCACCTATTTCTCGCTTTACTGGGTCATCATGCCGGTCACGGTACTGATGGTACTGGGGGCCGCGAACCTGTTCCGCACGCGGATCGGGCGGGCCTTCATCGCAATCCGCGACCGCGATATTTCAGCCGAGGTGCTGGGCATTCCGCTTCTGCGCTACAAGCTGATGAGCTTTTCCATCGCGTCCTTCTATGCCGGGATGGCGGGCGGGCTGTGGGCCTATTTCTTCCGCGTCGTGACGCCGGAAAGCTTTCCGCTCCTGACCTCGATCTTCCTGCTGGCCGCGATCATCGTCGGCGGCATGGGCACGATCCTGGGTGGCATCCTTGGCGCCGTCTTCATGACGCTGGCGCCGGAACTGCTGCGCTACGGGGTCGAATGGATCAGCCCGCTTGTCCCCAACGCCGGGGCGCTACTGTCGCCGGTGCGGACGGTTGTCTTCGGCGCGCTGATCGTCGGCTTCCTGATCTTCGAACCGCAGGGCTTGGCCGAAATTATCCAGCGGATCCGCCGGTTCTTTCGGCTGTGGCCGTTCAGAACATGAATCAACGTTCGTAAATGGGAGGAACTTTAATGAACACGACCAGACGCATGACCATGGGCCTTCTGGCCGGGGCTGCCAGCCTCGGGCTTGGTATTGGCGCCGTGCAGGCACAGGACAAGGAGATCGTCATCGGGGGCTCGCTGCCCATGACCGGCGTCTTTGCCTTTGCCGGGCTCGCCGTCGAAAAGGGGATGCAGGACTATATCTCGATGGTGAACGAAGCCGGCGGGATCGACGGCTACACTGTCCGTCTTGCCTATGAAGACACCGGCTACAAGGTCGACCAGTCCGTTGCCGTCTTCAACAAGCTGACCAGCCAGGAAGACATTCACCTGTACTACGGTGACTCCACCGGGTTCGCGAAGACCATCGCGCCCGAACTGGCGCGCAGCGGCGACATGATCATGGGCGGGGCGTCCTTCGCATCGGAACTGAACGATCCGGAAGCCTATCCCTATACCTTCATCCCGGGTCCCGATTATTCGGAAATGCTCGATATCCTGCTGGAATATATCGCGCAGGAAACGCCGGGTGCCAGCATCGCGCTGATCAACTCGGACACCGAATTCGGCCGCGATCCCATCAAACCCGCCAAGGCGAAGGCCGAGGAACTGGGCCTTGATGTCGTGCTGGAAATCATCACGCCGCCGGGCGCTGTCGATGTGTCCACCGAGGTACTCAAGCTGCGCCGCGCGCGTCCCGACTACGCGATCTTCCACGGTTATGTTCTGGCGCCTCAGCCGGAATTCATCAGCCAGGCGAAGGAACTTGGCCTCGACACCAAGTTCATGGGCACCTTCTGGTCGATGGACAGCTCGCTCTGGGCCGGGGTCGGTGAAGCGGCCGATGGTTACATGGGCGTGATGCCCTACCGCTACTACTACGACGAAGACGGCGATGCGCCGATGCTCGCCAAGATCCGTGAAATGCAGCCGGAATACGTCTCCACCGGCTACATGCAGGGCTTCCTGTCGGCGATGCTCATGGTCGAAAGCGCCAAGCGCGTTCTGGACGCGGGCGAAGAGATGACGGGTGCCAACCTCAAAGCTGCGCTGAATTCCATCGAGGATTTCGACACGGGCGGCATCATGGGTCTGCCGATCTCGGTTCCCGGCAACTCGGTCCCCGTGGGCCGCGTGTACCAGTTCTCGGCGTCGGAGGGCAAAATGCTCCCAGTCTCCGACTGGATCAGCGTGGAGTAAAGCCAGATGACCGCGGAGGCGATCCTTGAGATCGAGAATATCGAGCTGACCTACAAAGGGTCCATCCAGGCCCTCCGCGGTCTGTCCCTGAACGTACCGAAGGGCCAGGTCGTGGCCCTTCTGGGCTCCAACGGGGCCGGGAAGTCTTCGACGCTGAAGGCGATCTCGGGCCTGCTGGCGCTGGAAAACGGAGAGCTGACCGCCGGCCGCATCCGGTTCAACGGCACTGACACCGCGGGCACGTCCCCGCACCAGCTTGTCCGAAACGGGCTTTTCCACGTGATGGAAGGGCGCCGCGTGTTCGATGACCTGACGGTCGAGGAAAACCTTGTCGCCGCCACCTATGCCCTGTCGGGTCGCAGCGGCGAGACCGCGGATTTCGAACAGGTCTACACCTATTTTCCCCGCCTGAAGGAACGCCGCAACTCCCGCGCGGGCTACCTTTCGGGCGGCGAACAGCAGATGCTGGCCATCGGGCGCGCGCTGGTCGCGAAACCGTCGCTGATCCTGCTCGATGAACCGTCGCTGGGCCTGTCGCCCCTGCTGGTCGAAGAGATCTTCACCATCATTGCGCATATCAACCGGGAAACCGGGGTGTCCATGCTGCTGGTCGAACAGAACGCCGCCGTAGCGCTGGCGATTTCGCAATACGGCTACATCATGGAAAACGGCCGAATCCAGCTGGACGGCCCCACCGAACGGCTGATGGCCGACGATGACGTCCGTGAATTCTACCTTGGTCACGGGGGAAGCGGGCAACGTTCCTTCCGCGAGATCAAGCACTACAAGCGCCGCAAGAGGTGGCTTAGCTGATGACCGACCTCCCCGACCTGACCCTGCCCGCCATGCTGCGCGAGCAGGCCGAAACCCGACCGGGTGACATCGCCATCCGCCAGAAGGATTTCGGCATCTGGCAGCCCACGACGTGGGCCGCCTATTATGATCGCGCCCGCGACGTGGCCCATGGTCTGCGCCTGATGGGCCTGCCCGCAAACGGCCATGTCGCTGTCCTGTCGGAGAACCGGATCGAATGGCTTCTGTCCCAGATGGGCGCGGGACTGTCCGGTGCAGTCACGGTCGGTGTGTACCCCACCAGCCCGGCCTCCGAAGTAGGCTATGTGCTGGAACATTCCGACAGCTCCATCGTGATCTGCGAAGATCAGGAGCAGGTCGACAAGATCCTCGAGATCCGCGACGGGCTACCCAAGCTGACCGCCATCGTGGTCATGGAAACCAAGGGCATGCGCGCCTACCCACCCGGCCAGGTGACCAGCTTCGCCCAGCTCGAAGCCGACGGCCACGCGGATCGGCAGACCAATCCGGGCCTCACGGAAGAGGTGCTGAAGACGCAGACCGCCGACGATATTGGCCTGATGATCTACACCTCCGGGTCGACCGGGAAACCCAAGGGCGCGATGCTCAGCTATCGCAACATCCGTGCGCAGGCGGTGGCCTTTGAAAGCCATTTCGGCCTGACCGCCGCGGATCGCTACCTGTCCTACCTGCCGCTCTGCCACGTGGCCGAACAGGCCTTCACCGTATTTGGCCCCAGCTATACGGGCGCGCAGGTGAATTTCGGCGAAAGCCTGCGGACGGTGCAGGAGGACCTGCGCGAAGTGGCCCCCACCGTTTTTCTTGGTGTGCCCCGGATCTGGGAAAAACTGCAGGCCTCGATCCATATCGGCATGTTGGAGGCAGGCGGCTATCGAAAGGCGCTGTATGACCGCGCACTGAAGGCTTGCGACGGGTTCGCCAACGTGCCCCCGGCCAAACGCAGCGCGGGTCAGAAGCTGGCCTTCCGGATCTGGTACTGGCTTGTTTTCCGGTCGCTTCAGAACTTCGTGGGTCTGCGCAAGGCGCGCGTCGCCATGACCGGTGCGGCGCCGATTTCGCCCATGATCGTCACCTATTTCCGCGCCATTGGTGTGCCGCTGCTGGAAGCCTACGGCGCAACCGAAACCAGCGGCGTGATCCTGGCCCAGACGCCCGATCTGCAGAACCCCGGGTCTGTCGGCAAACCGGTCGTGAATGCCGAGGTCCGGCTGGGCGAAGCGGACGAGCTGATGATCCGCTCGGACCTCGTCTTTTCGGGCTACTACAAGAACGACGCGGCGACCGAAAACACGATCCGCGACGGCTGGCTGCACACCGGCGACGTGGCCCGGGTTGAAGACGGGCAGTATCACATCGTCGATCGTCTGAAGGACATCATGATCACGGCAGGCGGCAAGAACCTGTCCCCGTCCGAGATCGAGAACACGATGAAATCGAGCCCCTTCATCAAAGAATGCATCGTCATCGGCGAGAAACGGAAGTTCGTGTCGGCCCTGATCCAGGTGGATTTCGACACCACCGCCAAATGGGCCGAAGAACAGGGCATCGCCTACACCAACTTCCGCAATCTTTCGGAAAACCCGTCCGTGCGCGAGATGATCGAAGCCGAGATCGCACGGGCCAATGCAACGCTGGCCTCGGTCGCGCAGATCCGGAAGTTCCACATGCTGACAAAGGAACTCGACCACGACGATGGCGAGGTCACCGCCACGATGAAGGTCCGCCGCGCGTCCATTGCCGAGAAGTACGCGAGCCAGATCGAGGCGCTATACGGGTAAGGAAACTGACAGGTCGAAGAGGACTGCTGTAAAGGCGGGGCTGGTCAAGGATCGCACGGCGGCGTTGGCCAGGCTCAAGACTGTGAAGTTGCCGCTTCTGCGACGTGTCTTTGCTCAACGCTTGGCTTAGTTCGCCCGCCCCTAAAAACTTGACCATTAGAAGGAGCGGTCCGTGCCAAATGCGCTTTCCCGGCATCTGTTGTCGGGTAGACCGCATAGATGATCGCCGGCCTCTGACCAGCGCAGAAGTTTGCGACAGGACCGCCCGGAACAGCTATTGCGGTGCCCTGACGTTGGTGCTTTGCCACGGCCTGCATTCGCAGCGAGACCTGCGCTTTCCCTCTATTGGGCACTAAGCCGCCAGACGCACCGCCGTTGGTTCCCGAAGGCCAAGCCCGTCGATCAGAGCCTCCCAGGCGCTGGAGGTCTGCGATTCTGCATCTGCCCGGGGATTGGCGCAGACAAGACCGTTTGTGGCAGTGGCCAGCGCGTCGCACCAGCTGGCCAGCGTCACGTCGGGAACTCTGATCGCGCCTTCGGCGATGTGATCCTGAAGCCCGTCGATCGACGCCGCCAGAACGGGCCGCCTTGCAGCCATGGCTTCCAGAGCGACAAGCCCGTAGGCTTCCCAACGCGACGGCATCATAATGGCATCGCAGGTGGCCAGCGCCTCGGCCGGGTCGGTGGCGAAACCCGGGAACGAGATCCGGGTATCCCCTTCGGCCAATGCTTTCAGGCTGGCCAGTTCCGGTCCGTCACCGATCAGGTGAAGCCGCAGATCATCGCCGGGAAGTTCGCGGAAGGCGCGGACCGCGATGTCGAAGCCTTTCTGAGTGTCGAAGCGCCCGATGGCCGCGAAGGTGCGGGCCTTCAGCGCGGGCAGGGGGAGGGACCGGAATGGCGCAAGGTCGACGCAGGGCCTGATCACGTGGAGCGCATGGGGGGTGACCAGCCCACGGGCGTCCAGCCACGCGGCCTGTGCGTCGCTCACGGCGACGACATGATCGAAGAGGGCGTAGGCGCTTCTCAGCAGGGTGAAAAACCGCGCCCTGGCCGAGACATTCGCGGCCACGAACCCCGCGGTATAGCTATGTTCGATGTGGATCAGCGGCGTGCCGGGGTTTTGGGCGCGCAACAACATCAGCCCCGGCAGCCCCCGCCAGGTGATCGTCAGGTGCGAGACGATGACATCGGCCTCGACCCGGACCGAGGAGGGCCGGGTGCGGGGGACGGGGACGATCTCGTGTCGGGCGATCCGGGCCATGGCCGGGTCGGACTTCAGGAAGTCGAGATAACGGGTCACGCCGCCGGGCTGGGTGTCGTCGATCAGGTGAGCAATACGAAGCATGGGAGAAATCCTTTCTGGACGTCAGGCGCCGCGCGCGGCGAGGCGGCGGAGTGAGGCGATGGTGCCGGGGCCGAACGCCGCGAGCACGGCGCAGGCAGCGACGGTGGTGAGGGTCTTGACCGGTTCTTCCCACAGCGGGCGGGAAGATGCGCCAAAGGCGGCGCGGATGCGGGCCAGTCCTTCGGGTCCGTTGCCAGAGGTCACGGCGCGGCGGGCGAGATAGCGCAGCTGGTAGGCCCGTGCAGCGCCTGCATGGCGGGCCATGAAGGCGGGGGCCACGGGCGTCAGCTTGGTGACCAGCCGTTCCCATGCCGCGAGCTGCTTTTCGGTCGCGGCCGACAGGCCGGACGGTACGACGCGGTAGCGGGTCAGCAGGCCGGGGATGCCTTCGACGGCCCAGTCGGTGGTCAGTGCAAGGCGCAACCAGCATTCGATGTCTTCCGACTGCCGGAAGGTCTCGTCGAAACACCAATCGCGCTGGGTCTCGCCCGCGGGCCGGTAGGCAATGTCGTCGAGCGCCGCGCGCCGGAAAACCGGTGCCGAGCCGTTGCCGACCGGGTTGCGCCGGAAGATATGCGCCGCCGTTACACCCTTCAGCCGGGGCCGCTGGGCCAGCCCGGTGGGGCGGCCCTCGGCGTCGATCAGTTCGGAACCGGAATAGGACAGCCCGACCTGCGGGTTTGCTTCCAGATGCGCGACATGCGCGGCCAGCTTCGTGGGGCGCCACAGGTCGTCGGCATCGCAGAAGCCGATGAAGTCGCCGCGGGCATGGGCGATCCCGGTGTTTCGTGCTCCGGCGAGGCCGCGGTTCGGCTGCTGCACGATCCGGATCCGCGGATTTCCAAACGCGCGCGCCACTGCGACCGTACGGTCGGTCGAGCCGTCGTCGATTACGAGGATCTCGAAATCGGGGCAGGTCTGCGCGAGGAGACTCTGCAACGTGTCGGCCAGCGTGGTGGCGACGTTGTAGGCGGGGACGACGATGGTTGCCTTGGGCATCTTGGAGTTCCTTCAGCCGGCGAAGAGCGAGCGCCGCAAAAACGCGGGCATCACGGGGGCAAGGACGGCGCCCAGAACGGTCAGTCCGCCCCGGCGCATGTTGGAAAAGAAGCCGCGCGGGCTGGCGGCCAGACCGGAGAGCGCGAGGCGCAGGGCCTCGGTCCCCGGGGCGCCGACCCGCAGCGCGCGTCGGGCGAGGTAGCGCAGATGGATGGCTTCGCTGCGCGCGTCGGTATGGAAGCCGTAGCGGGCGGCGGTTTGCAGCGCCTGTTCGCGGCCCTTGCGCATCGCGGCAAGGTTCGACGACAGGCCGGTGGTGCTGGTCCGGTACTGGACCAGGCAGTCATCGACGCTGCGCAGGCGGAACCCATGACCCACGGTGCGGATCAGCCATTCCAGATCCTCGTTATGCACCATCCGCGTGTCGAACCCGCCCGTTTCCAGGAACGCTTCTCGTCGGATGGTGAGGTTCGACATGGTGCAGACCGGGTTTTCGCCCAGCAGCATCGGGATCGTGAGATCGGTCGTCGGAGGGCAGGAGATGCGTTTCGAGTGTACCCCGTCGAAGAAGGCGACACGCGCATAGATCCCGTCGAGCGTCTGATTGCTGAGCAGCGCATCGGCCATCCGGGTCAGCTTCCGCGGCGCCCAGAGATCGTCGGCATCGCAGAAGGCCAGGAATTCGCCGGTCGCTTCGGCCAGTGCGCGGTTACGGGCGTGGCTGGGGCCCTTGCCAATGTTCTCCAGCACGCGGATGCGGGGATCGGCCTCGGCCGCAGCGGCCAAGATGTCCGGCGTCGCGTCGGTGGAGCCGTCGTCGATGCACAGCATTTCCCAGTCGGTGCAGGTCTGGGCGGTGAGGCTGGCCAGCGTGCATTCCAGCGTTGCGGCGGCGTTGTAGCAGGGGACGATGATCGAGAAGAGCGGCATGTCAGATGGCCTTGGGCTGGAGTTTGCGGAAGGCGGGCGCAAGCGCGGGAAGCGCGGCGGCCAGTTGGGTGATCGTGGCGATGGCGAGGTAGCCCCAGGCGACGGCGGTCAGGCCGTAGGGCGCCAGGAGGGCGGTATTGGCGATCAGGGCGAAGGTGATGGCGGCGGTGACGGCGAACTCGACCTGCGGACGATCCTGCGCGCGCAGGTACTGCGCAGCGGCCGACCAGATCACGCCGGGGATCGCCGCAAGGCAGAGGATCGAGACGACATCGGCAATCCCGTCCCACCCGGCGCCGAAGAGAACCGGCACGTAATAGGGCGCGGCCAGCGCCTGAAGGATGACGGCGGCAGAGATGACGGCGGTCGACAGGCCAAGGGCGTTTCTGAGTGCTGCATCGCGGTCGGTCGCGGTGCAGAGATGCGGAAAGAGCGCGACCGAAAAGGCCTGGGCGAAGGAATTGGCCAGCCCCAACCCGGCATTGAAGGCCAGGAAGTAGAGCCCCAGCACCTCGGCTCCCATCAGCGCGCCGATGACCAGCTTGTCGGCCTGAAGGCGTGCGGCTTTCACCACTTCGACCCCCAGCACGGCCCAGCCGTAGCGCAGGAACGGCTTCACTGGCGCCGGCTGGACGGTTCGGTCGGGGCTCCAGGGATGGAGGCGGCGCATGGCGACCAGCCAGATGGGCGCGGCCATCAGGCGGGGCAGGATCAGGGCCAGCGGGCCGGGGAACAGGAGCGCCAGTGCGGCCGAAAGGGCGTTCGCACCGACAACCTGGCCGGCGGCAATGGCGGCGGTCTGTTGCAGTTTGCCGTCGCGCATGGCCAGCGCGCATTGGACAAGACCCGCGGGCATGAAGAGGTATTCGCCCGCCAGGAATGCGATCAGCAGGAACAGGAACACATCGCCCGAGATTTGCCAGACCACCGCGCCAACGATCATCTGCAGGCCAAAGAGGCCAAGGCACCATGCCCAGAAGATGCGCGAGGCGGTGCGGGTCGTGGCGGCCAGATCCTCTTCGCGGGCGGCGATGATCCGTTGGCCCACGCCGTTCTCGGTCAATGCCTTCAGGATGTCGGCGGCCGCCAGCGCTGCCGCGGCAACGCCGATGGCGGCGGCATCCATGGTGCGGGCGACCGCGACCACCACCAGCAGACGCGATGCCTTGGCCGCCACTTCCGACAGGCAATAGGCCATCAGGTGGCGTGCAAAGGGTCCGAGGCGGGGTGCGGCGATCATGGCGGGTTATCCGTGTGCTGTGGCCTTTCAACGGCCACCAGCCGGATACCATTCCTCCCCAGATTCAGTCCCGCGCCCGCCGGGAGAGCCGGGCGGCGCAATGGTTTGCCAGCCCTATCCGAACGGATAGTTCTTCGATCCCTCGAGGAAGATGGACGTCTGGCGGTTCAAGGGGTTAGGATCAGATACAATTCTAACGAGCATCCCGACCCATGGCCCGACACAGACTGACGCACGCGGTGAGCGGCATCGCCATTCTGGCACTTTCGGCCTGTGGCGGGGGGCGCACGCCGCCCAACCTTGAGCCGGTGTCGCGGGGCGATGCCTACCAGGCCCAGTACCGCGACCTCGTCGAACCTGCCGACCCGAACGCGGTTCTTGTTTCCGAACGGATGAATGCCTCGAAGTGCCGGCCCTATGCGGGCAGTTCAGGGGCCGGATCCAAGCTGGGCCGCTATCTGCCGCAAGCCCTGCGCGGCGAGCTCCTGTCGCGGGGCGACCTTCTGGATCTTCGGCTGCCAGAGGACGAGACTTTCACCGGTGAATTCGTCGTGTCGCGCGATGGCATGCTGAAACTTCCCTACCTGGCACCGATCCCGGCGCAGGGAAGGTCGGCGGCGCAGGTGGCCGCGGATATCCGGCAGGCGCTCGTGTCGGGCGGCTTCTACGATGCCGAGCCCGAAATCTCGCTTCTGTTGATCGACTTCGCCCCGGCCCGGGTGGCCGTGAACGGCGCGGTCTTCGAGGAACGGCCCGTCGATATCGGCGGTGTTCAGGGCGACCAGGTCGACCAGCGCCGGCAGGCCGCGCTGGGTGCTTCGACCGAGGGGCGGAACATCTCGGTGGCGCTGCGCAGCGCCGGAGGGGTTCGCCCCGATGCCGACCTGTCGGCGGTACGGATCACGCGGGGTGGCAATAACTACATCGTCGACCTGCGGGGTGCCGTGGACGGCCGCCCCTTCGATGATGTCATGCTGCTGACAGGCGACGAGGTCTTCGTGCCGTCGCGCCAGTGCTTCCAGGACGATCTGATGAAGCCCAGCCCGGTCAGCCCGCCCGGGATTTCGCTCTACCTGTCGAACCTGACCCAGCCTGCTGCCGGGAATGCGCCGTCGGCCATCGGCCAGACCGTGCGAGAGGTGCCCTATGGCACGCGCTATATCCAGGCCGTGATCGATGCCAACTGTGTCGGCGGAGCACGGGCGACCAGCGCCGACAGGTCCGCCGCGCTCTTTTCGCGCAACCCGGTGACCGAGGTATCGGCCGTCATCGAACGCCCGATCGAAAAGCTGCGCAAACGCGCTGACCGGGACGATTACGATCCCTACCTGCTGCCGGGCGATGCCATTGCGTGCTACGACAGCGGCGTGACCAACGTCATCGAGCTGGGCAAGGTTCTTGGCCTGTTCGGAGTGATCACGCTACTGGACTGACAGGCTGACGCCTCGGCCGCAGGATCAGGTTCCCAGCCAGTCCTGCAACGCACCGCGGCTCTGTTTCCAGAGCGGGGCCAGTGCTTTCAACGCTTCTTCCGAAAGGTTTTCCCGTTTCGCCGCGGCTTCGATATCGCCCAGGGCCCTGTGCATCGCGGTCAACCCGAAAGTAGCGCAGGAACCGGCAGAGGTATGGGCGCGGGCTGCAAGATCTGGATCGCCGGGGGACGCCGCCGACAGATCGGTGACCACCGCGTCGGTTTCGGCCAGAAACTTCGAAGCCAGGCGATCCAAGTCTTCGGCTTTCAGCATCTCGCGCATCGTACCCAGCTGGTCTTTGTCCACAAGGACAGGCCGGGGTCCACCGCGGGGCCCGGACGGCACCAGCGGATCACCCGAGGCGACGGCGCGCACAAGTCCCATCAGTTCGGCCCGGTCAATGGGTTTCGAAATGGTGTGATCCATTCCCGCCTCTTTGAACCGCGCGATTTCCTCGGGCAGGGCATGGGCGGTTACGGCGATGATCGGGCTTTTGGCCGAGGCGCCGCCGCCCATGTGGATCGCCCGTGCGGCGGCTTGCCCGTCCATCACGGGCATCGAGATATCCATCAGGATCAGGTCGAACGCCTGTGCCTCGGCCCATTCCACCCCGGCGCGGCCGTTCACCGCCTCTGTCACCTTGTGGCCTTCGGCTTCCAGCATCTCGCGCGCGACGAACCGGTTGATCTCGTTGTCCTCGACCAGCAGGACCGAAAGCGACGGAACCGGACCTGTGTCGCCGGTCATATCCCCGAAGGGCTGCTGCACCTCGGGCATTTCGTCGGCGGGGGGAAGCGAGACACGCACCCAGAACAGGCTGCCTTCGCCCTCTTCGCTCTCGACCCCGATCTCTCCGCCCATCAGGTCGGTCAGGCGGCGGGCGATACCAAGGCCCAGCCCGGTGCCGCCCGCCTGCCGGGAATACGAGGAATCGAGTGTCTCGAAATCGTTGAAGATTCGGCCGAGATGGGCGGGAGCGATGCCGATGCCGGTATCAACGACCCGAAATTCGGTGATGTGACCGGGGCCGGGCAGTTCTTCGGCCTCGATCGTGATCTCGCCGCCGCGGGTGAACTTCACTGCATTCCCGACGAGGTTCAGCAGCACCTGCCGCAGCCGACGGCTGTCGCCCATCACGATATCGCTTGGGGCGCCGGTGCTGGTCCAGCTCAGCGTGTTGCCGTTGTTCGATGCCAGCGTCCCGATGGTTTCGCAGATACCGTCCAGCAGGCGGGGGATCTCGAACGGGCGCTGTTCGGGCACCAGCTTGCCCGCCTCGTACTTGGACAGGTCGAGCACGTCGTTGACCAGCCCAAGCAGCAGATGGCCTGAATTCTGCATCTGGTCCAGCAGGTCGGACTGCCGTTCCGTCAGGGAATGATCGCGCATCAGCTGCATCGTGCCCAACAGCCCGTTCAGCGGCGTGCGCATCTCGTGGCTCATCACGGCCAGGAATTCGGCCTTGGCGGTTTCCCCGGCCAGCGCCTTGTCGCGCGCGTCGAGCAATTCGTCCTCGGCCGCCTTCCGGCGCGAGATGTCGCGCACGAAGACGACGAAGACCCGCTCCCCCGTGTCGTCGGCCCGGTCGAGCGATATCTCGGCGGCGAAGCGGCGGCCGTTCCTGGTGATGGCCTCGGTTTCGAACCGCCGTTCGTGGGGGTCGGGCCGGCGTTTCTCTCCGATGTATTTCAGCTGTTTTTCCCGCAGTGACTCTGCCACATCCGGCGGGTGAACCATCGTGATCGCTGATCGGCCGATGGCCTCCGCGCGGGAATAGCCGAACATTTTCTCGGCCGAGCCGTTCAGGTCGATCACCTTGCCTGATCCGTCGCAGACGAGGATCGCATCGACAGTGGTCTCGACGATGGTGCGCATCCGCGATCCGGTACGGGCCACGTCTTCGGCCTGGCGCCGCGATACGCGGTACAGCCTGTAAAATGAAAGTGCCAGAAGCGACAGCCCGCCCAAAAGCAGCATCAGAACGGCAGCCATCAGGAACAGCGTCTGGATCAGGTTCTCGCGCCGTTCGTCCGAGATTTCGGCAAAGCTGGTCAACCCGGCGAGCGACAGCTTGCGGATCGCATCTTCCAGTGTGACGGCGGTACCGAGCAGTCGGGTCAGGGCGGCTTGCAGCGTCGCGTCGTCGCCGTCTATCAGCGGGACACTTTGGTCGAGGAAGTCGCGTATCTCTGCGCGTGGTTGATCGAAATCGGGGTTGTCCCGCAGCGTGCGAAAGGCCACGCCTCTTTCGAGCGTCGACATGCGGCTGTAGAAGATGTCGAACCGGCGGCGCACGGCATCGAGCTTCTCGCGATCGTCCTGCGCTTCAAGCAGGGCGACCTTGAAGCGCAGGAATTCGACATCCGCCTGGGCAAGAACCCATTGCAGGTTGTCGGAATTGGCAGTGTTGATATCGTCGATCTCGCGCAGGACGAGCCAGCCCATGCTGGCCACCGTTCCCATGCAGAACACCAGCAGCGCTACAGCGAATGAGGTGCGTCGCCAGCTCGGACCCGTCTGGCGCATGTTCTGAAGCGAGCTCACCGACGCCTCCTCTGCGCGGACGTACGGCTGCCGAGGTTAGTCTCTTACGGTAATCCGGTCCAGTTGCCAGATCGAGCGGGAATAGATGACCTCGGACTGGTACTCGGTTCTGGAATCGAAGGGGTAAATCATCCAGAGCGGCCCCTTGTCCCTGAGCGACATCGGTTCGCCGTTGTTGAGGTAGGCGACGATGGGGCCGTCATCTACCCAGTCCGTGCGCGGGATTTCCACGGCGTAATCGTTGACGGCGGTTGCGCTGATCACATCCCCCCCTGCACCGACGGCGGCCATCAGGGTGGACAGCGGCACGCCGGTGAAGGTCTGTTCGCCATCCGTCCAGATCGTGGTGGTGGTGATGGTCACAGGGTCCATCGCTTCCATCATGGCACGGTCGAACTGGGCGGTGTCGCCGACATTCGTCTCGGTAATGTCGCCATCGACGGTCAGCAGCACATCGCCCGTCGGTTCAGGCAGATCGGCAAATGCAGCTGTGCCGAGAAGAAGTGCGGCGAGGGTCAGGGCAGGCAAAGTGCGGGTCATGTCAGCGGTCTCCGTTCGGGGGGCGTGGAGAATATCGCACGCCGTCTTGGGTACAGTCATGGGAGCATCCGACCAGCCGACCTATCCGTTCGGATAGGTTTGGCAGGCCAGCGACATGGGCTCAGTAGGCACCCCGTCCGGCGACCACGGCTTTGAAGGTCATGAAGATCAGGAGCAGGTCGAGCAGGGCGGTCCGGGATGCGGCATAGGCCAGATCCATTTCGATCATCTTGTCAAAGCCGATATCCGCACGCCCCGAGACCTGCCAGATGCCCGTCAGGCCCGGTTTCACGGCAAAGCGACCCATCGCTCGTTTCGGGAAGGCGGCATATTCCTGCGGCAGCACGGGGCGGGGGCCGACGATCGACATTTCTCCGCGGAGTACGTTCACAATCTGCGGCAGCTCGTCGATGGACCAGCGGCGCAGGATCTGTCCCACGCGCGTGATCCGTGGATCGGTACGGGATTTAAGGCGAACGCCCTGAGCCACTTTCTGGTGCATAACTGCGGCGCGGGGATCGGCCATGTCGGTCCGCATTGTACGGAACTTGAACATGGAGAAGGTCTTGCCGTCCTTCCCGATCCGGTCCTGACGGAAGAAAACCGGGCCGCGGCTGTCAAGCTTGATGGCCGCGAAAACGACCGGCAGCACCGGCGCCAGCGCCAGAAGTGCGCTGCCCGCAATCGTGATATCCAGCGCGCGGCGCGTGGCATTTACCCTGTCGGCGCGGATGATGGCATCCTTCGCGGCGCGGGCAAGGAAGGTAAAGTTGCCGACAAGATAGCGCCCGGCCATCCGGCGCGGCTCCATCGCCAGGCGCCAGATCCATTCGCATTTTGCCCGCCGCACGATCCCGGGTGCCCGCTGCACGCGGCCTGCCAGGAAATCGAACAGCGCGCCGACGCCCAGCGTGATGCGGGCGTCCAGCAGCCGGGCATTCTTGGCCAGCCATACGTCCTGACGCGGCACACCCATGGCAACCAGCACGATATCCGCGCGCGAGGCATTGATTGCGGCAATCGCGGCCGAGCTGTTGGCCGCGCCGTCGAACCCGTTGCGGGTGCCGGCGATGCGCAGCCCGGGGATCCTGTGGCAGAGCGCGGTGGCGGCTTCATCGGCAACGCCCGGCTGGCCGCCGAACAGGAACACGCTTAGTCCCCGATCGGCGGCGGCCTGCAGCAGGGCAGGGGTGAAATCGGTGCCGTTCAGGTTCTCGGCAATCGACTTTCCCCGCATCCGGGCGGCAAGTTCGACCCCGATTCCGTCCGGCAGGATCATGTCGGCCGTCTGGAGTGAATCCGCATAGGTTGTGTCGCGCGCCATCACGTTGGCGCAGTGTGCATTCAGGAACGCCACACGGCTGTTCCGTCCGGGCATCAGAAGTTGGTTAACGACATGCGGGGTCGAAGCGCTGACAACGGGCAGGCCGAAGAGCTCGACATGGGTCAGGGGCGCGTCGGTTTCAGGGGTCCGGTTAACCAGGTTTGCAGGCAAGACCGGGGTGGAGACGGGGTGAATAGGGGCGAGGTAGGTCATGGAAGTGTCCGGTTAGGGTTGTGTTTCCGGAGACTTGCGGGATCGGGCCGCCTTGCTTCAACGACGCGTGGGGCGAGGCCGATGGCGCGACGGAAGACACTTTCCAAACAGCTGGATACGCAACCTCACCCGCTTGGGCAGGTGCTGGACACTGGCGGTAAACCATCTATCCTTACGGATAGCAGGTTAACCTTATTCGCCCTGTGGTTTTGTGTTGTTAATGATTAATGTCGTGCCGGTTTTCCAGGGCGGCGCGCGCCCGGACGGTGGAACATACCGGAAATGGCGAAAATGAAGAATCTGGAACGTGCCATGACGCACGACTCTACCTTTGGTAGAGCTTTGGATGGCCCAAGCGCGATGGTCCCCGGGAGGCAACAAAGATGCGTATCCTGATCGCCGACGATCACGATCTGCTGCGAGAAATGCTGGTAATGTACCTGCAGAACGAAGGCGGTATCGAGACCGAGACCGCCGCCGATCTGGCAGGCGCGAAGGCGCTGGTCGAAGAGAACGATTTCGACTTGGTTCTGCTTGATTTCTCGATGCCGGGGATGGACGGGCTGAAAGGCCTGACGCAGTGTCTCGAATTGGAGGGTAGCCACCGCGTCGCCATAATCTCGGGCACCGCGACCCGCGACGTGGCCGAGGAAGCGCTGGCCGCCGGCGCCGCCGGCTTCCTGCCCAAGACGCTGTCGGCGAAATCACTGGTTAATGCCGTCCGCTTCATGGCGATGGGCGAACAATACGCACCGATGGAATTTATGCGCGCGCCGGAGCCGGAGGAAATGCATCCCCTCGCAGCGAAACTGTCCCAGCGCGAACGCGACGTGCTGAAGGGGCTGACCGAGGGCAAGTCGAACAAGGAAATCGCCCGCGATCTGGATATCCGCGAGCCCACGGTGAAGCTGCACATGAAGACGCTTTATCGCAAGATAGGGGCCACGAACCGCACCCAGGCCGCCATGATCGCGCGGGACGAAGGGCTGTTCTGACCTATCCTTGGGGATAGGTCACGCCACCCCAAGGCGCCCGGTAGCCATCCCCTCGCGGGCGCGCAACGTGGTAAACGATGGGTTAATTCCACGGGCAAGGAGTTTTGCCCATGACCCGTCCCACGCTGAAATCCGTGCCTGTTCCGTCGCTGGTCCGCCTGCCGTTTCGCGAGCTGTCCTTCTTGCGCCTTCTGCGTGGCGGCCGCCCGAACGATGCCGGGCGTCTGCCACGCTATATCGGCCTCTTCGCCATCGGTGCGGCCTGCATCTGGGCGCCAATCACCAGCTACCTGGAGATGGCACCGCTGCGCTTCACCTCGTCGATGTCGCTGATCCTGCCGGGATCGGGCGCGTCGGCATCGGTCAACCTCGACCGGATCGGGCAGGCGTCGTCCTATGCCAATTCGCCCTTCACCAGCAGCTCGGTCAGCCCGACCGAAACCTACAAGCGCCTGCTGGGCGCCGACCGCATCGTTCGGGCGGCCGCCGGGACGATGGACATGCGGGCGCAGGATTTCGGGCAGGCGCGTGTGGAACTCGTCGACCAGACCGGCCTGATCCATGTCTCGGTCACGGGCAATTCCCCTGAAGATGCCAAGGCCCGCGGCGACGCCCTGCTGGGCGCCTTCTTTGCCGAGATCGAGGCGCTGCGGACGGACGAGATCACGCTCCGTGAGGATGGCGGGCGCGACGCGATCGAGCAATACCGCCAGTCGGTTCTGGCCACGCGGGACGAGATCTCGCGCCTGCAACGGGAAACCGGGCTGATCTCGGCCGAACAATATCAGGCGCTGGTGGCCGAAACCGAGGTGCTGGCCCAACGTGTTCGCGATCTGGGCGCGAAGCTGGACGAGAAGACCGAGGCAGTCGAGGCGCTGCAAGGTGCATTGAACACCGACGCACGGCTCGCGGCGGCGGCGCTGCGGCTCCATGCCGATACCGTCTTCACCACGCTGACCCAGGCGATGTCGGAGCAGGCCAGCGCCCTGGCCGAATACCGGGGTCAATTCGGCGAGAACCATCCCAAGGTGCGCACGGCCCGCCAAGGGTACGACGCCGCCTTGGCGCAGGCGATGGCCCGCGCCGCCGCGATCACCGATCTTGACGCCACGACGCTCGCCGCGCTCGACTTGTCCCATGTCGGCAGCCGCGCCGGGCTGTTGTCGGATCTTGTAACGCTCGATGCCGAGCGCGCGGGACTGAAGGCCGAACATGCTGCGCTGACCCGCCGACTTGAAAGTGCAGAGGTGCGGAAGTTGGGCTTGATCGAACCCGCCGCTCGGCTGGAAGACCTGCAGCGCGATTTCTCGGTGGCCGAGGCCGTCTTTGCGTCGGCCATGGCGCGGACGCAGACATCGAAAAACGATCTTTTCGCGTCCTACCCGCTGGTGCAGGTGCTGGAAGATCCGTCGCTGCCCTTCGAGCCGAGCTCGCCACGGCGCAAGCTGGCGGTGGCGGCGGGTGGCGCCGCGACGGTGTTCCTGTTGATGGGCCTCTTGCTGGGCTGGCTGCGTCGACCGCTGATCTCGCGACTTCTGGCTGAACCCTCGGGAGCCGCTCCGATGGCGATGGCCGCAGAATGACCGACATTGTTCCGCAGAATCCAGCCGAGCGCATGGTCTTCAAGGCGCTCGGTTGGACATGGCCTTTCTACTTCGTCGGTGCGCTCTACGTCGTGGGCCCGGTGCTGGCCTGGCTCCTGGGCGGACTGGCTGCGCTGGTTCTGTATCTTGGCCCGGCGGTCCGGCAGGATCTGCGGGCACGGGGGCCGGTGCCGGATGTCGTCGTGATCTGGTTCCTTGGCATGTTCGTGATGCTGGTGGCGCTCTGGGTCGGACATATCGACTGGGGCCTGGGGCTGAAGCAGACCATCAAATCGTCGATCGGCTGGGCCAAGGGCTGGGCGCTGCTCGCGCTTTTCCCGCTGGCGGGCGCCGTGTTGCCGATCCGGCGAGAGATCCTGATCCGCGGGCAGTGTATCGTCGGTCTCTGGACACTGGCGCTGCTGCCGATCCTGTTTATCGCGCCCTATGCCGGGCTCCCGGAAAAGATCTTCACCTCGCCCCTGAAGGCCATCGGCGGGCCGGGGCCGGAGTATTTCTCGGTTTTCTTCTTCACCTGGGATCCGGGGAGCTGGACGCCGCGGTGGCAGTTCTATGCGCCGTGGTCGCCGTTCGCCGCTCTTCTGGGTGTGCTTCAGGTCTGCTTTGCGCTGGAGGAGAAGAACATCCGCTGGCGGAGCATCGGGATCGCGGCCGGTGTCGCCATGATCCTGCTGTCGAAATCCCGGATGGGTCTGGTGGGGCTGGTCGCCTGCACGGTGGGCCCGCGGCTGCTGCCGCTGATCCTGAGGGGCTGGGCGTGGTCGGTTCTGGCCGGGTTCACGGCATTGCTGGCGGTGGCAGGCACGGTCGTGCTGCAGGCTCTGCAGGATGGCGTGGCTGCCTTCAAGGGTGCGCGCGCCGACAGTACCCGCGTGCGCGAAACGCTGCAGCGGATCGCGGGGGAACGCTGGCAGAACGAGGCCTTCTGGTTCGGTCACGGCACAGTTCAGCCCGGGGCGCACATCGTTGAGTACATGCCCATCGGGAGCCATCACACGTGGTGGGGGCTCTTGTTCGTGAAAGGGCTGGTGGGGATGCTGGCGCTGCTGGTCCCGCTGGTCTGGCAGACGGCGCTGGCCCTGATGGACGCAGCCCGCGGCCCGCGGGGGCGGCTGCCGCTGTCGATCATGATGACCATCGTGCTCCTGTCCTTCGGCGAGAACCTCGAGATCGAGGCCTACATGCTCTGGCCCGGCCTGATCATCCTGGGAATCCACGCCTCGGAATTGAAGACCGAGATGCTTGAAGGTGCCGTCGTACAACCCGCATGACATCCATTTGCAGGAACCAAGGCGAGGTGCGCGCCATCCCGATCCCCCGATCCGAAGCGCCCTGATCGGAAACTCCGGTCTGTTCGGCCGGCGCCCGCCGTGGCTGCGGGGCTGTAAAGGGACGGTGTGCCCTGCGCTCAGATCAGGTCCCGCGCCGCGAGGTTGCGCATCAGGTGGCTGGCGCCGAAGGTCCAGGGTGCGCATTCCGTCGACAGCTTTACGGTGTTGCGCAGCGTGCCCAGTCCGGGGGCCGAGATCTCCACCACGTCGCCCAGCTTGTGGGTGAAGCCCTCGCCGGGCACGTCGCGATCCTGCGTGGGCGCGAAAAGCGTGCCAAGAAACAGGACAAGCCCGTCCGGGTACTGGTGATGCGTGCCCACGACCTGCGCCACGATGTCCAGCGGATCGCGGCTGATCTCCGCCATCGACGACTGGCCTTTCAGGGTGAAGCCTTCGGGGCCCGTCACCGTCAGGTCCAGCTCCGCCTTGCGCACGTCGTCGAGCGTGAACGACCCGTCGAACAGGTGGATCATCGGCCCGATGGCGCAGGAGGCATTGTTGTCCTTGGCCAGCGGCAGCAGCAGCGCCGAGCGGCCTTCGAAATCGCGCAGGTTCACGTCGTTGCCCAATGTCGCCCCGACGATCCGGCCTGCCGAGGAAACGGCCAGCACGATCTCGGGCTCCGGGTTGTTCCAGATCGATTTCGGGTGCAGCCCGATATCGGCGCCGGTCCCGACCGAAGACAGCGTCTGCGCCTTGGAAAACACCTCGGCATCCGGGCCGATGCCGACTTCGAGGTACTGGCTCCACAGCCCTTCGGCGATCAGCGCGGCCTTGGCCTCTGCCGCCTCGGGCGAGCCCGGGCGCAGGTTGCGCAGGCTGTCGCCGATGGCGGCACCGACGCGCGTGCGGATGTCTTCCGCCAGTTTGGGGTCGCCCGCTGCGCGCTCCTCGATCACGCGTTCGACGATGGAATTGGCAAAGGTCACGCCGCAGGCCTTGACCGCCTGCAGGTCGCAGGGGGCAAGGATGTGGATGGCCGAAAGGTCGCCTACGGGAGCCGCGGCGATATCGTCCACGGCGCCAAGGTCGGTGCCCTCCGCGCCTGAAACATAGGCCGCGGGCTCATCCATTTCGCAGATATCACGCACGGTCGGCGCGGTTTTCGAGGTGATGTCGATCACGCGCCCGTCCCGCAGGGTGACGACCGAAGGGCCGTTCGCGGCGGGATTCCAGGCGCGGCCCAGGGGCACACCGGCATTGCCAAAGTTCATTCTGTCGGTCCTTGTCACTGGTCAGCGCCGCCGGAAGGCGGGCATGCGTTTGGCGGCGAAAGCGGCGCGGCCTTCGGCGGCATCTTCGGTGGCGAAACAAACCGTCTGAAGATCGCGCTCGTAGGCCACGGCGGATTCGAGCGGCATGTTATAGGCTGCCTTCAGATTTGCACGCGCCGTTTCTGCCGCGATGGGCGCGCGCGCCGCGATGGCCCCCGCGATCTCCCGCGCGCGGGGGATCAGCGCGTCGGGTGCGGTTACGTCGGACACCAGCCCCCATGTCAGCGCCTTGTCCGCCGTCACCGGATCGCCCGTCATCACCATCAGCGCGGCGTTCGACGGCCCGATGGAATGCGCAAGCAGCGCTGTCATCCCGCCGCCGCCGATCCAGCCCAGCTTGATCTCGGGCGCGGCGAGCTTCACCGTGTCGGCGGCGATGCGGATATCGCAGGACAGGGCCATTTCCAGCCCGCCGCCGAAGGCATACCCGTTGATCGCGGCGATGGAGGGTTTCAACAGCCCTCGCAATGCGTCGCAATATTCCCGCCGGTTGCGGAAATCCCAGGCTGTGGCATAGCCGTCGAGTTCCGCAATATCGGACCCTGCGCAGAACGCCTTGCCGGTGCCCGTCAGGATCACGGCGCGGACCTCGTCAGACCCGTTGCAGGTTTCGACAGCGTCGATCATCAGGTCGGCCATTTCCGGCGTCATCGCGTTCAGCTTGGCGGGCCGGTTGTAGGTGATCGTGGCGATGCGGTCTTCGATGGACAGCGTGAGCGGAGCAGTCATGTCAGGGCCTTGTGGTTGGGCAGGCTTTGGCCGTGCATGTCGATCAGCATGCGGGCGATGGTCCGGGCGGACAGCCCACCGGCCAGTGCGTCGCGCAGCGCGACCGAGGCGCGGGACTGGAAGGCGATATAGCCATCGTGGCGGGGTCGGATGGTCGCGGCCTCCAGCGTGGCGTCGGTGTTGGTGTAGAAATCCCCCCATGCAGCGTTGACCATCGGGTCCGCCCACGCGGACCTGAGGCCCGGCTGGCCGTCATGGTCGGGGATGAACCCGGCCTGCACTTCGGGCGACATCAGCCACAGCAGGTGTTCGCGCAGGGTGTCACTGACCTGCGCTTTCGCTGAAATCGCGATGCCCGTGCCGCCCAGGATCGAGCCGGGCCGCACGCCGGACGGCGCATTCCGGAACAGGATCGGGTGCGCACGATCCGGCGCGGCATAGTTCACATAGCCATAGATCAGCGGGATCAGTGCGACGTCGTCGTTGCGGCTCATATGCTCCAGCAACCCGATCGGGTTCAGGTCGCGGACCTGCGCGGGGCTGCTTGCATGGAGCGCGATCAGGATCTCGGTGGCCTCTATGGAGGTTGCCTCGTCCGGCCAGCCGCTGTCGCGCATGTCGAGCGTGGCGTCGATGGAGGCGCATACCGACAGGAAGGACAGGGCCGCATGCGGGCCGGCCAATGACAGGGCAACAGTGCCATCGGCCGAGGCGGCGATGACGTCCGCCCATGTGGTCGGGCGGTGGTCGGTCAGGTCCGGGCGCAGGGCCATGACCTGTGTCGCGGCGTCCAGCGGCAGGGCCCATTGATGCCCGTCCATCGCGTAGCTGGAATAGGCCGGGCCGATGGCGCCACCGGCGATCCGGGCCAGCGCGCCCGCGGGGAACACGTCTTCCAGCGGGGTCAGGCAGCCGGTGGCCAGCGCCTCGCCCAGATGGGGGTGATCCAGCACGACAAGGTCATAGTTCGCGCACAGCTCGGCAATCGGGGCGCTTTCGAACCCTTCCAGCGGCTGGACGGACCAGTCCACCGGCCCGCCATCGGCCTGTGCGGCGGCCAGAGCGTTATAGCCGCGCGGATGGTCCCAGGTGAGGCCGTGGTACCGCATCACTGCCCCCGCCCGATGGCGCCGGAGCCTGCCATCGCGGCAAGATCGTCGTCGGTGAACCCGGCCTCCTTCAGGATCTCGTCGGTATGTTCGCCCACCAAAGGCGCGCCGCGGCGGACTTGCGACGGTGTGCGCGAGAACCGGATCGGGAAACCGGGTGTCTTTACATGGCCTTCGGTCGGGTGGTCGTATTCGACGAAGGTACCGTTATGGGCGATCTGCGGATCGGCCAGCAGGTCGGCATAGCCATAGACCGGCCCGGACCACACGCCTTCGGCCCCCAGCCGCGCCAGCGCATCGGCGGAAGAAAACTTGCCCACCGCCTCGCGGACCAGTGCGAAGGTATCGTCCCGCTGCTGCCAGCCCGCCACGTCCTTGTCGAGCCCGGCAAGGCGCGGCTCGTCCAATGCTTTCGCAAGCCCCGGGAAATCCGGCATGGCGATGGCGATGAACCCGTCCGTCGTGGCGAAGGTGCCGTAGGGAGACCGGATATAGCTGTGCGCGTGCGGTTCCGCCGACCGCCTCTGGGGGATGTTGCCCACGGTGAAGACCGACAGTTCCTGCATCTGGATCGTGGTGATCGCGTCGAGCATGTTGACCTCGACCTTCTGGCCTTCGCCCGTGCGTTCCCGGTGAAGAAGGGCCGCCAGTGCGCCTTCGAAAGCGGAATAGGCGGTGACGGCATCTACAAGGTACTGCCCCGCGGCCTGCGGAGGCTCGCCTTCACGACCAGATGACAGCATGGCGCCCGACATCGCCTGAAGCAGCAGATCCTGTCCGGGCCACTGGGCGTGGGGGCCGGTTTCACCGTAGCCCGACATGGACACGTAGATCAGGCCGGGATTGATCGCTGACAGCGTTTCGTAATCCACGCCCAGCCGTCCGGCGACACCGGCGCGATAGTTCTGGATGAAGACGTCGGCCTTCGCCACCAGCTTGCGGATCACCTCCTGCCCGCCGGGGGATTTCAGATCCACCGCGACGGACCGCTTGTTGCGGTTCAGCGACAGGAACGACACGTTGATCTTGTTGCCCTTCGCGCCGCCCGCGGATTCATGGCGCTGCCATTCGCCGGTGACGGGTTCGATCTTGATCACGTCGGCGCCCAGATCGCCCAGCCGCTGCGCCGCGAACGGGCCGGCCATGGCGATGGAGCAATCGAGCACGGTATAGCCCTTGAGGATGCTCATGGAGATCAGGTCCTTCAGTTCATGTTCCAGCCGCCATCGACGGCCAGCGATTGTCCGGTGATGAACCCCGCCCCGTCCGAAGCAAGGAACAGGATGGCGGCGGCGATGTCCTGCGGATCGCCCCGGCGCTTCAGCGCCTGGTGGTCCAGCACGAAGCGGGTATAGCCTTCGGGATCGGGGTGGATCTTTTCGGCATCCGTCGGGAAGGCACCGGGCGCGATGGCGTTCACCGTGATCCCCCATTTGCCGAATTCCCGCGCCCAGGCCCGCGTCAGGCCCATCAGCGCGCCCTTGGACTGGACGTAGGGGGCAAGATTTTCCCATCCGCCGGTCAGCGTGATCGAGGTGATGTTGATCACCCGCCCCCAGCCCTGCGCCCGCATCCCGGGCAGGGCTGCCTTGGTGCAGATCAGCGCCGCTTCGACATTCACGGCATGAACCGCCCGGTGTTCGTCCAGCGAGAACTCCTCGAACGGTTTCGACGGGTAGATGGCGGCGTTGTTGATGACGACATCCAGAGGTTTGTCGGCCGTGATCTCGGCAAGCTTCGCCTCGAGCGCCTTGGTATCCGCCAGGTCCATCTCCAGCAGGTGAAGCAGGGAAGCCAGATCCTCGGGCGTGTCTTCCAGCAGCGAGAGGTTCTTGGTGTGGTCCCGGTCCAGCGCAAAGACCTCGGCCCCCGCTTCCAGCATGTCGAGCGTCGTGCGATGGCCCAGCCCCCCGGCGGCACCGGTGTAAAGTACGCGGCGCCCGGCCAGCGTGGCCGCCTTGGTGCCGATATCGGGCAGATGTCGGTTCATGAGCGGCCTCCGATGGGAACGAACTGGCCGGAGGGCGCGGGGTAATCCTCCTCCGGCTGGCGGGCGATGGCGGCGATCCGGGTTTCGGCATCGGCGATGGCATCGGCATCTGGCAGGATCGTGAAACGCGTGTCGTAGCGGCGGGACTGGCCGTGGGTCAGCCAGATCATCTCGCCCCGATCCCGCGCGGCTCCATTGCCCAGCACGTGATGCGTCGATGGTTCGATCCCCAGCGCGTACTGGCCGGCCTGCAGGTTCTGCCATTCGTAAAGGCAGGGAAACTGATCCTTCCGCGTGGTGGCCATCAGCCCCAGCCCCAACCGATCATTGACCAGCGCAACGGGGACTTCGCCTTCGGCATCCGTACCCATCTCGTGCTGCCAGACCTGTTCGTGAAAATCCGTCTGCGGGCCGGGGAGCGCCCGATAGCCGACGCCCTGCCCATCATAGCTGTCGGCGTGCGCGGCCCAGACCACGTCGCGGATCGGGGCGATGTAGCGCGCGCCGTCTTCCAGCACGGGATGGCCCACGTTGATATGGTAGCAATACATGTGCGGCGTCTTGTAGAAGCCGCGATTGGTGACCTCGTCGGTCATCCGGATCTCGTCCGAGCCGACCTCGACCTCGATCCGGCGGGTCAGTTCCAGGTGTTCGCCGAAGACCGCGGCCTGTGTCACGACACCTTCGGCCCACAGGAACGCGCGGTCGCCCTCCCACCGCGTGCCATAGCCCGACAGCCGCGCAGGGATCGTGCCGACCCGCCCGTGCAGCGACTGCCTGGCCACCGCGCGCGGGCCGTAGACATAGCTTTCGGTCGGCGCGTCGTACATGAACAGCGTATGGTCCAGCCCGCAGGTAACCATCAGGCCGGAAAACGATCGCAGCCAGCCCAGCCCGCCTTCGCCTTCATATTCGTGCAGGCCCGGATGGCGGAAGCCCGCGGGGGAATGCCAGCCGATGGCGCGGCCGGCATGTTCGCAATCGGCGATGTCCATCGCGCGGTCCACCAGCACCGTGAAGCGCAGGCCCGATCCGGTGCGGAATTCCAGCATCCGGATGCCGCGTTCCAGCCCGTCCGACAGCTCCATCAGCCGCACGCCCGCGGCATGGCCCAGCGATCCGCTCAGCGCGGCGGCCTCGTGCCGGGACAGCTCTTTTCCGTATAGCTTGACCATGGCTTCTCCGTTTGCCGGCACGCCTGTGCTGCGGCACCTTTCATTATCGTCGCTTTGGTGTGGCTGGGCCGCGCGGGGGAACGCGGCCCGGCCCCGAGGCGTCAGAGCCCGTGTGCGCGCAGCTTTCCGTCGATGAAGGCCTTGGCGCGCGGCACGTCGCTTTCGTCCAGATGCTCGATGATCATCGGGATATTCGGGTGCTTCTGGGCCAGCCGCTTGAAGTAGAGATCGTAGTTCAACTCTCCCAACCCCGGGGCGGGGAGTTCGATCTCGCCCACGCCGCGGAAGGTGTGGCTTTCGGCGGCGCTGTCATCGCCGATATCGGAATGCTTCTCCGACTTGTCGTCTCCCGACCGCTTCACGTCCTTGGCGTGGCCGATATAGATCTTGTCGGACAGCGCATCGAAGACCTGGTTCAGGATCTTGTCCATGTCGTCGATGTTGTGGGCTTCGAAATAGTTCGTGGGATCCATCAGCAGGCCCAGTCCCGGATGATCCACCTCGGCGAACATGCGCAGGGTTTCCTCGACCGAGCCCACCACGTTGTTGACGTAGGTTTCCAGCAGGAACACGGCGCCGTTGTCATAGGCGAACTGCGCCAGATCGGCGATCACGGCGCGGCAATCTTCCCAGCCTTCTTCGGTCTTGTTCTTCGGGTGATGCACCCAGTCGCTTTCGGTATCGAAGGTCCCCGTTTCCGAGATCACGTAAGGCGATCCAAGGTACTGCGCATGGGCGATGAGTTCCTTCAGGCGCGCCAGCCGTGATTTGCGTGTCTCGGCATCGGGGTGGATGATGTTCGTGTAGCCCGAAATGCAGCTGACCGGCAGGTCGTGATCGCGGAAGGTTTCGCGGATCGTCTTGCATTTTTCCGGCGTGATCTGGCCGTCGGTGACATCGAGGTCCTTGAAGTGCAGGTCCAGCTGCACCGTGTTGAAGCCATGGCCGCGGATCACCTCGGCCGTTTTCTTCAACTCGTAGGGGAAGTACCCCGAGAAAATTCCTGTCTGCATCATGATAAGGTTCCTCCCTTTAATCGTCAGTAAGATCGAGTCGCACCGTGCGGCCCTCGTCGATGGATCGGTACGCGGCCTCAACCAGCGCCATCGTGCGCACGTTGTCGGCCACGTTCAGAACCGGTTCCGTACCGGTGTGAAGCGCGTGCTGGAGCTGCTCCATCACGCCGATGAAGGCATGCGGGAACCACATCGTGTCCCATTCCGGGCTGACCCATTTGCCGCCCGTCGTGTCGGCCGAGGCATATTCCAGCGTCGATGCCGCGCCTGTCGGCCAGCCGATGGTGCCGCGGGCCACGCCACGGGTGCCTTCGACACGCCATGTGATGTGCTGATCGTCCTCGTAGCCGTCTTCCCGCGGGCCGGACCACACGTCCTCAAGGCTCAGCGCCATCAGGCCGGACGGGAAGCGCAGCGTGGTGACCACGATGCCGTCCTCGTGCTTGAATTCCGTGCGCGGGTCGGTGCGGGTCAGGCTGGTGACCTCCTCCGGGTCGCCAAACAGGAACCGCAGCGCATCGAGGTGATGGACCGACATGTTCGACAGCGTCAGCCGGTCATAGCCTTCAAGGAACCCCTGCCAGTGCGGGATCGCGTGCATGTCGATCTGGGCAAAGACCGGATCGCCCAGAACGCCCGCGTCCAGCAGCTGCTTCAGCACCTGCATCGACTGGTCGTAGCGCATGTTCTGGTTGACACTCAGCGCCTTGCCGGCGGCCTTCGCCTCGTCCCGCAGCGCGCGGGCGTCTTCCAGCGACAGGGCCAGCGGCTTCTGCGCCAGCACGGCCTTGATATGCGGCGCGGCGAGCGCCTGGCGGATGATGTCGGGTTGCTGGTCGGGCGGATAGGCGATGTCCACGATCTCGACCTCGGGGTCCGCGATCAGCGCATCGGGCGTGTCGTGGACCTTGGCGATCGACCAGCGTTCAGCCACCGCAGCCGCGTTGACCCTGGTGCGCGAGGCGATGGCCACCACGGGAAAGCCTGCCTCGGCATAGGCGGCTAGGTGGCATTCGGCCATGATCATGCCGGCGCCGATGCAGCCAATACGGTAGTCCCTGACCCGGACGTCCGGGTCAGGCTTCGCGATGAAGTCCTTCATGTTCTCTCCTCCTCTCGGCGGGCGCTTTCCAGCGCCGCGCCGCCCTCGTCGAAAAAATGCGCCCGACCGGGATCGACCGACAAGCCCACAGGCTGCCCGACCGTGTATTTCGGTTGCCCGCGCAGCGTTGCGCGCAGGGTCGTGTCCCCCGCCTGAACGGTCAGCGTTGTGAAAGCTCCCATCGGCTCAACGTCAGCGATCGTTCCGGCCTCACCCACGCCCACGCGCAGGTTTTCGGGCCGCACGCCAAGCTGGTCGGCCCCACGGGGAGCCGCGTCGACGCTCAGCCGGGATGCCATCGTGATCGGCACCACGTTCATCGCGGGCGCGCCCAGCATTCCGCCGACATAGGTCGAATTCGGGCTGCGATAGAGCTCCTCCGGCGTGCCGGTCTGGCAGATCCGCCCGTCGCGCAGCACGGCCATGCCATCGGCAACCGACATTGCCTCCTCCTGGTCATGGGTCACGTAGACGAGCGTCTTGCCCAGCTCCTGCTGGATACGGCGGAGTTCCACCCGCGTCTGTTCACGCAGCCGCGCGTCCAAAGCCGAGATCGGATCGTCCATCAGGTACGCCGCCGGATCGCGCACCAGCGCGCGGGCGATGGCCACGCGCTGCCGTTCACCGCCGGAAAGCTGGGCCGGCGGCTTGTGCAGGATATGGCCGATATGAAGCTTTTCCGACACGGCCGAGACCTTCGCCGCGATCTCTGCCTTGGGCATCCGGCGTTCGACCAGCGGGAAACGCACATTGTCGAGCGCCGACATGTGCGGGAACAGCGCCAGGTTCTGGAAGACCATCGCCACGTTGCGTTTGGCGGGGCCTATGTGGGTTACCGGGCGACCGTCGATCAGGATTTCGCCCGCGTCGGGCTGTTCAAGGCCAAGGATCAGCTTCAGGATCGTCGACTTGCCCGAAAGCGGCGGGCCGAAAAGGCAGAAGAAAGCGTTGTCGCGGATATCGAAACTCACGTCATCGACGGCCAGCGTGTCGCCGAAGCGCTTCGTCACGTTGCGAAAGGAAATCGAGGCCATCAGAGCGCCCTTTCCGTTTGGGCATCGAACAGCCGGACCGATGCGGCGGGGACCGAGAAGCGGATCATCCCTCCCTGGTCCGGAACCTGCGTTTCGGCATCCAGCACGGCTTTGGCGACATGCGGGCCTTCCGCAAGGTGGAGGATGATCCGCGCACCGATGCGTTCGACCATGGTGATCGCCATCTGGATCGGGCCGTTCGGGTCCGGGTGCACTTCTTCCGGCCGGAAACCGAAGATCACCGGGCCGGTGCCGGGCGCCGTCACGGGGCCGGAATGGCCCGCGGCGCCCAGATCGACGACAGGGCCGCTGTCGCCGCCGGTGATCCGACCGTCCAGAAGGTTCATACCCGGCGCGCCGATGAAGCGGGCGACGAAGGTATCGGCGGGGTGGTTGTAGACCTCGATCGGGGTGCCGACCTGCAACAGCTTGCCGTGGTCCATCACCGCGATGCGGTCGGCCATCGTCATGGCTTCCAGCTGGTCGTGGGTGACGTAGACCATGGTCTGTTTGAACTGCCGCTGAAGCGATTTCAGCTCCTGACGCATTACTGCGCGGAAGGCGGCATCGACGTTCGACAGGGGCTCATCAAGCAGGAAGATCGACGGTTCGACCACCGCCGACCGGCCGATGGCCAGCCGTTGCAGTATGTTGACGGAAAGCCCCGCCGCACGCCGGTCCAGAAGGTCGGTCAGTTGGAGAAGCTGCGCGATCTCTCCCACCCGGCGCTGGGTTTCGGCGCGTGACACGCCCTGCGCCTTCAATCCGTAGGCCAGGTTTTCGCGCACGGTCATGTGGGTGAAGATGGCATAATTCTGGAACACGAAGCCCACGCCCCGCCGCGCCATCGGCATGCCGTTCATGGGCTTGCCGTCAAAGCGGATCTGGCCTTCCGACGGCTCCAGCATCCCGGCGATCATGTTCATCGTCGTCGACTTGCCGCAGCCCGACGGGCCCAGCAGCGCCACGAATTCGCCCTGCGCGATGGTCAGGTTCATGTCCTTCAGCGCGGTGAAATCGCCGAAGCTCTTTCCCAGATTGTCCAGCACGATCTCGGTCATGATGCTTTCCTCATGCGGGAGATGGCCAGGCCAGACACGACGGACAGCACGATCAGGATCGCCAGCGCCATCGCGGCGACGTAGCCCCAGATCAGGTCCTGCTGGGTGACCTTGTAGATGTGGATGGAGATGGTCTCGGTCGCCACGCCCGGCCCGCCGCCGGTCATGATGTAGAAGTTGTCGAAGACCTTAAAGTTCTCGATCACGCGGATGGCGATGGCGATGATGATGATCGTCTTCATCCGCGGCAGCACGATGGTGCGGAACCGCCGCCACCAGCTTGCCCCCAGAAGCACGGCCGCCATCTGCTGGTCCTGCGGGACCGACACCATGCCGGCCAGAAGGATCAGGAACATCAGGGGCGTCCACTGCCAGATGTCCGACAGGATCACCGCAAACAGCGCAAGGTTCGGATCGGACAGCCACGCAATGGTGACGGGGGAACCTGCGAAGAACGACAGGATGTTGTTCACCGGCCCGCCCGACTGGAAGAGCATGAAGAACATGTATCCGGCGACCGCGGGCACCACCATCATCGGCAGCAGCGCGGTGGAATAGAGCACCCGTTTCCCCGGGAATTCATCCACGAACAGGATCGCAAGGCCGAGCCCAAGCAGGAACTGCGCGGGCACGCAGATCGCCATCACGATACAGGTCCGCCACATGGCGCCCCAGAACCGTGGGTCGTTCCACAGGTCGATATAGTTCAACAGCCCGATCCACAGCTCGTAGGCGCGGTACCACGGGATTCCGTCCAGCGGCGACCAGTCCGTCAGCGAGATGTAAAGCTGCATCAGGATCGGGAACAGCGCGATGAACAGGACCAGAAGCTGCGTCGGCAGCGTTAGCCAGAAACCAAGGCGGGCGGATTCGGACTTGCCCTGATCCTCGGGGGCGGTCTCGGTCGGGAGGGAGGAGGTCAAATCGGTCATTCCTTCAGCGCTCCGAACGTCAGGCCGCGGACAAGCTGCTTCTGGATGGCGATGCCCATGATCACCGGCGGGACGGCCGCGATCAGGCCAAGGGCGGCCTTGGCACCGTACAGTTGGCCCGTCATCGAGGACGACAGTGACGCCATGTAGACAGGGATCGTGACCCAGTCCCGGGTCGTGAGCAGAAGTGCGATCAGGTAGTCCGACCAGTTCAGGATGAAGATGAAGAGAGCGGAGGACGCGAGTGCCGGGCGCATCATCGGTAGCGTGATCCGCAGGAACACGCGCCAGCGCGAACAGCCTTCGACAAGGGCCGCGTCCTCGATCTCGCGCGGCATGTCGTCGAAGAAGGTCTTCATCAGCCAGAAGGCGAAGGGTAGCGTGACAATGCCGTAGATCAGGGCAAGACCCCACCAGCTGTCGATCATTCCCAGAAAGGCCCACATGATCATTACCGGGATCATCACGGCCATCGGCGGAAACAGCCGCAGCTGCACCAGCGCCAGAGGCAGGTTCCCCCCCGCACCGAAACGCGACAGGCCATAGGCGGCCGAGGTGCCGGCGAACATCGCGATGAGGGTGCCGAAGGTGGCCGAAAGCAGCGACGCCAGGATCGGACGTCCGGCGGTGCGTTCAAGAGCCACGATCAACTCGGACGCGCTTTGCCCGAAGATGAACCGGAAATTGTCCAGCGTCGGGTTTTCGGGCCACCAGGTCAGATCTGCGCCCGAAGCCTGCCATTCGGCAATCGGCTTGAACGCCATCGACACCATCCAGAGCGTCGGGATCAGAGACAGCGCCAGAAACAGCGCGATGGCCGTGTAGCGGAAGATCTCGAACGAAAGGGAACGTTGCATGCGAAAGGGTCCGTCAAAGGGGCCGGGCAGCGCGAAGCCGCCCGGCCAGGTCGGGGAGGATCAGCCGAGAGGGGAATCGGTGATGGTCGGCCAGGCTGCCTTGTTGGCCTTGATGGCCGAGGTCAGCTTGTCTTCGCCCACGCGCCGGGCGATCCGTTTCCATTGCCGTTCGGTATTGGCCATCGCCTCTTCCGGGGTCATCGAACCGGTCAGCGCCGCCATCAGGCTTTCGTCCAGCGCGTTGTGAAACGCGGTGGCGCCGGGATAGTTGATCGTCGGCACCGTGCGCTTCACGCTCTCGCGGACCACGTCCATGTGGTAGGCGTGGTAGGTCTGACGAACCAGCGGATCGGCGAAATTGGCCAGCTGGAACGGGTCGAAATAGCCGCCCGGGTTGGCCGTCATCCACGAATAGATCCGGCTGGAGCCCAGCCATTGCAGCAGAAGATAGGCCGCTTCCGGGTGTTCCGACTGCGACGAGACACTGCCCGACAGGTTCAGCCACAACACCGTGCGCCGCACCAGATCGTCGCCGAACTGCCGCCCCGGCGGCAGGTGCGATCCGACCCGGCCGGTGACCTTCGATCCCGTGTTCAGCGGGTTGTCGAGGAACTTGGGCAGATTCGAGAACGCGCAGGTCATCGCCGCGCCCGCATTGGCAAAGTTGCCGTACTGCTCGGGCCAGCCCCACGAAATCGCGTCCTTGGAATGGTAGGACAGGCTGTCGACATATTCCTTCGTCGCCTGAAACCCCGCGTCCGAGTTGATCAGCGGCGTGCCGTCATCGTCGAACAGGAACATGTCGGGATTGGCCATCGAGACATAGCGCTGGTACCAGTTGGTATAGCCCCAGCCCTGGTTGCGCAGATCGGTACAGCCCAGCAGCCCTTCGTCGGGACGATGGAAGAAGGTCGCGATATCGTCGTGCTGGGCCCATGTGATCGGCATCCCCAGCTCGTACCCGTGCTGGTCGGCAAAGGCCTTCTGTTCTTCGGGGTTTTCGAACAGGTCGGTGCGGTGGTTCCAGATCTGGAAATCGCCATCCAGCGACACACCGTAGATCGATCCGCGATAGCCGTTCAGCAGCGAAACGCCCTGTTCGCCATTCACGTAGCCGCGTTCGGGATCGTCCCATTCCGGCTTGTAGGTGGCGACGTAATCGTCAAGGTTCACGATCCCGCCGGTTTCGGCCAGATCGCCCAGGCGGTTCCATTCCACCGCGTAGATGTCGAAGCCGCCCGACTTGGTCGAAACGTCCTGCATCACCTTGGTGAATTCCTGCCCGTTGGGCACGCCCACGATATCCAGCGTGACGCCGGTCTCCTGCTCCCACAGCTCCTTGATCGACGGTGCGCCTTCAGGGAACGGCTGCGTCAGCTGTCCGATCGATCCATCCGACAGGCCCAGCACGATGCTGTCGGGCGCCTTGCCCGCGGCCTTCAGCGCCCGGATGCCTTCGATGGCCCGGCCTTCCGGCGTATCAGGCCCGTATTGATAGCGTTCCGCCCCGGCAAAGCCGGTAGGTCCGCCGATCATGCCGTCTGCCAGCCCGTCTGCCGCCCGCACCCGGTCGGGGCGCAGATACAGCGGAAGTGCGACAAGCGCGGTGGTTTGCGTCGCCGTGCTCAGGAAACGGCGCCGCGAGAATTGCGGTTCCTTGGTCATGGTATCCTCCCTTTTCCCGCCAGCGCTCCTCAACGCAACGGCGATGGGCAGACCATTTGCCATTCATGATGGCCAAACAATCATCATTTAACCTCATTTCGCCTCATTCCCGGCATTCCAGCGTGATTTTCGATTGCCCTGCTTCGATCTCTAACGGAAAATGACGGGAATGATGAGGTTTGCCGACCCGCTCTGATGGAATCGGTCCGGCATCCCGAAGGAGGTATTCGAGCCATGCGCACCACCGTGGCCCAGATCGCGCGCGAGGCTGGCGTGTCGCCCGCGACGGTCGATCGGGTTCTGAACGACCGTGAAGGCGTGCGCCCGCGGACGCGGGATATCGTGATGCAGATCGCAACGCGGCTGGGCTATTTCGGCCCGGCCGAAAGCGACGACATGAAGAAGGTCAGGATGGATTTCGTGCTGCCGGCCGGGTCCAACAGCTTCATGCAGCTCATGCGCCGCAACCTGATGGAAGAGGCGCAATCGCGCGGCAATGTCGACCTGACGCTTCACCAGATCGAAGGCTTCGACCCGTCGGGCCTGTCCGCCCGGCTGATGGCGCTGCGCGGCAAGACGGATGCGGTTGGGCTGGTGTCGCTGGATCACCCCGAGGTGCGCGAGGCGGTCAATGCGCTTTCACGGTCGGGCGTGAAGATCAGCACCCTGCTGTCGGATCTGCCGTCGGTCACGAAAGTGGGCTATGTCGGCGTCGACAACCGCGCGGCGGGCCGGCTGGCCGGGTTGCTCGTGGGTCGCTTCCTGCCGCGCGACATCCGCGCCCACGTGGCCGTCTTCATCGGCAGCCAAGCTTATCGTGGCCACGAAGAGCGCGAGATGGGCTTCCGGTCGATACTGGCCGAGGAGTATCCCGACCTGACGATTTCCGGCCTGACTGAGGTCAGCGACGACCGTGATCGCGCCTATTCCGAAACCCTGCGGCTGCTGGACAGTGACAGGATCTCGGCGATCTACAACGTGGGCTCGGGCAACCAGGGTATCGCCCGCGCACTGCGGGAAAGGCGGCTGGAACGAGACGTCGTCTTCGTGGGTCACGACCTGACAGAAGCCACGCGGATGCTGCTGCTGGACCGCACGATGGACGCGGTCATTGACCAGAACCCCCGCGTGCAGGCGCGCGAGATCGTGAAGCTGCTGGTGTCGGCCGTGAAGGGATCGAGCGAACCCGACTACCCGCCACGGCTTCAGGTGGTCTTCCGCGAGAACATTCCCAGCCAGTAACCCGATGCGACCTGCCTCAAGACGCATCGCACGCACGCCCGCGGCCTGTGCGGCTGACAACAAACTCTGCTCTGCCGATATTGGTACGGAATGAATCTGTCGGGCTCTGAAGTTCCGAACTTCCCGATAGATCCGAGGAGGGATCGCCGAGCGTTTTGAAACTGTGGACCAAGCTCCAAGCGGCCATGACGTCAGCAACGTGCATGAACAGTTGCGCGTGAAATCCGGCGGTGTGCTTGAGCTATTGTCACGGCGGCAATAGCTTACACGGATGCGCACTCAGATCATCGGCCCCATCCTTGTCCTTGACGATGTCCGCGCAAGAGAGATGCGCCTCTCTGCACTCTTCATTACCGAACGGAATGTCACGCCGCCGCCGGTCGAAGCAGGCAAGGCCACCGTAACCCCCGAACAGATCGCCGTTTTTGACGAGGCGTCGGTCTGGCGCGCCCGGTTTTCCGTGCCGGCGGACCGAGCTTCGGAATACGTTTGGAACGGCGAAACCTACGCTGTCGCGGGGGATCTCGCGGGCGATTTCCGTATTGCCTACGTGTCATGTAACGGCGAGGAGATCGGCGATCTCGACCGCGCGGATTCGGAACGGAACGCCATGTGGGAACGATTGCGCGAGGACCATCTCAGGCGGCCTTTCGCGCTGTTGCTCCACGGCGGTGACCAAGTCTATGCCGACGAGGCCACGCTCGGACATGAACTGAGTGAAGGCTGGCCCGACGTTTTGCCACGGGACCCGTCGCGCGCTGCGCTGGCCGATCTGAGGCATCATCTGCGCGAGAAATTCTTCGAGCGCTACGCCATGCTTTATGCGGCGCCGCAATTTGCCTGGATCGCTGCGCGGGTGCCCTCGCTGATGCAGTGGGACGATCACGATATCTGTGACGGCTGGGGATCGCTGCGGCGGTCGAGCACCTATTCGCCGGTCGGACAGACCCTCTTTTCCGCCGCACGAGACGCGTTCCTGATCTTTCAGCAGGCGACGACGGACGGTGATCTTCCGACGCGCTTTGCCGACCCGTCGGGCACGCATCTGGGCTGGTCCATCGAAACTGAGGGCCTGCGCATCTTCGCCCCCGATCTGCGCTCGGAGCGCACGCGGCGCAACATCATGGGCCCGGGGGGCTGGGCCATGATGGAAGCCGAGGCGGCCCGGGAGGTTCGGGGCCGGACTCTGCTCCTGTCCAGCGTCCCGTTGCTCGGACCGCGCCTGTCGCTGCTGGAAGCCGGAATGATCGCGGTCCCGCGCATGCAGAAGTACGAGGACGACCTGCGGGACCAATGGCAAAGCCGCGCGCATCGCGACGAATGGCGGCGCATGCTGCGTCTCGTGCGCGACATGGTTCGAAGGCAACATCACGACGTGACGGCAATCTCGGGCGAGATCCACCTGGCGACGCGGGCGGTCATGGATCTGGGCGGCGGACTGCACCTGCATCAGCTGGTCGCCTCGGGGATCGCACACCGGGCGCCGCCGAAGGCCTGGGCGCGTTTTCTCGGGGCCTTGTCCTGGCTGGGGGAAGACCCGCTGCCGGAGCATCCGATCCGCACGGCCCGGCTGCCCGGACAGCCGAGCCGTTACGTGGCCGAGCGAAACTATCTGGTTCTCGAACGGCAGGATGACACCTGGCTCGCCCGGTGGGAGCTGGAAGCCTCCGGCACAACACCGGCCCTCGCACTCTGACGATCCGACTGGCCAGGCGTATGCTTCACCTGACGCCCTGATTTCGTGGTGAACGTGCCTCTTGGCTACCCAAATGGGTTCCGGCCCCGTGCGCGAGGATCGGTCAGGTCATGTGCACTCGTCCGGACCGGCCGGGCAAAGGTCACAGGGCAAGGCATTTGGGCGCTGTCGCGTCACTCTGCAAGATGGCAGGCCACGCGGGTTGTGCCGATCTCGCGCAGGCGGGGGCGTTCCTGGCTGCACCGGTCCACAGCGATGGGACAGCGGGGATGGAAGGGGCAGCCGGGCGGCGGGTTGATGGCATCGGGGATCTCGCCCTTGGGCGGTTCGGCTTCGCGGCCGAAGGCATCCATCCGCGGCGCGGCCTCGAAGATCATCTGCGTGTAGGGGTGTTTGGGATCTTCGAACAGGCGGTCGCGCGGCGCTTCTTCCACCAGCGTGCCAAGGTACAGCACACCGATCTTGTCGGCCATGTGCTGCACAACGGTCAGGTCGTGGCTGATGAACAGATAGGTCAGCCCCAGCTCCTCGCGCAGGTCGCTCATCAGGTTCAGCACCTGGCTTTGGACCGATACGTCGAGCGCCGAGGTCGGTTCGTCGCAGACGATGATCCGCGGGCCCGAGGCAAGGGCGCGCGCGATGCCGATCCGCTGGCGCTGCCCGCCCGAAAATTCGTGCGGGTACTTGTCGGCGTCGCGGGCCGCAAGGCCCACCTGCTCCAGCAGGCGTTCGGGCAGGCCGGTTGCATCCCCGCCGCGCACCGTGACCGGTTCCGCGATGATGGTGCGCACCTTCCAGCGCGGGTTCAGCGAGGCATAGGGATCCTGAAAGATCATCTGGATGTCCGACCGGACCGCGGCGATCTTTGCCTTGTCGGTCTCGCGATCCAGATCGACACCGTCCACCACCACCCGGCCGCGGCTGGGCGACAGGAGGCCCGCGATGATCTTGCCGATGGTCGACTTGCCCGATCCGCTTTCGCCGACCAGCGCGTAGACCGAGTTCTCCTCGATCCCGAAGCTGACCTCGGACACCGCCGTCAGCAGCGCGCGGGGTTCGCGTTCCAACACGCGGTTCAGCCAGGGTTTCGACACGTCGAAGACGCGAGTCAGGTCCTCGACACGGATCAGGGCGCTCATGACACGGCCTCTTTCGGTTCGGTCAGCGGAAACCAGCACGCGGCGCGGCCGTCGCAGGCGGCAAGCGAGGGGCCGGGGTTCTCGCGGCAGGCGGCTTCGGCGCGTTCGCAGCGCGGGTGGAAAGGGCAGCCATCGGGCAGCGCATCCAGCCGCGGCATGGAGCCGGGGATCTGCCGGAGCCGACGCATCCCCTTGCTGGCCCCGGGGGTCGAGGCCATGAGCCCGCCGGTATAGGGATGGAACGGGCGGGTGATGACCTCGCGCACCGGGCCCAGTTCGACGACGCCTCCGGCATACATCACCGCGATGCGGTCGGCGGCCTCGGCGATCACGCCCATGTCGTGGGTGACCAGCATCACCGCCACGCCGCGGTCACGGCAGAGCCGTTTCAGAAGCGCGATGATCTGCGCCTGAACGCTGACATCCAGCGCGGTGGTCGGTTCGTCCGCGATCACCAGCTCCGGCTCGGCGCAAAGCGCGAGGGCGATCACCACACGCTGCCGCATCCCGCCCGAAAATTCGTGCGGGTAGCTGCCGATGCGCTGGCGAGCGGCGGGAATGCCGACCTCGTCCAGGGCCGCAATGGCGCGTTCGCGGGCCTCGGATTGGCCCACGTCCAAGTGTTCGCGGATCGTTTCAGTCAGTTGATCACCGATCGTCAGAAGCGGGTTGAGCGAGGTCAGCGGGTCCTGGAAGATCATCCCCATCCGCTTGCCCCGCAGGCGCCGCAGCGCCTCTCCGCGCAGGCTCTGGATCGGCTGGTCCAGCAGCCGGACCTCGCCCGAAACGATGCGCGCGGGGCGGTCCAGCAGGCCGATGACGGCGTTTCCGGTCATCGACTTGCCCGCGCCGCTTTCGCCCACGACGCCCAGGATCTCGCCCGCGGCGATGTCGAAGCTGACGCCGTTGACGGGCCGCAGGACGCCGGTGCGGGTTGGGATCTCGACTACGAGATCGCGAAGGGAAAGAACGGGCGTGCTCATCGGGAACGCTCCATCAGCGCAGCTTCGGGTTCAGCGCGTCGCGCAGCCAGTCGCCCAGCAGGTTGATCGACAGGGCAAGCGCCAGCAGCGTTCCCGCCGGGAACAGAAGGATCCACCATTCGCCCGAGAACATGAATTCCTGCCCGATGCGGATCAGCGTCCCAAGGGACGGCCGGGTGGGCGGCGCGCCCACGCCCAGGAAGCTGAGCGTCGCCTCGGCAATGATCGCCAGCGCGAGGCTGATCGTGGCGATCACCAGCACCGGGTTCAGCACGTTGGGCAGGATGTGCCGGATCATGATCGAGAACTTCGCCCGCCCGACCAGCCGCGCCGCCTGCACGTATTCGCGGTTCTTTTCCACCAGCGTGGCGCCGCGCACCACGCGGGCGAACTGCACCCAGTCGGACAGGCCGATGGCAAGGATCAGCACCCAGATCGCCATCTGGTCGCGGTAGGCAGGCGGCGTGATGCCCTTGGCGATGCCGAAGATGAGCATGGCGACAAGGATCGCGGGGAAGGTCAGCTGGATATCCGCGATCCGCATGATCGTGCTTTCCACCCAGCCGCCCAGATAGCCGGCAAGAAGGCCCAGCACCACGCCGACCACCATCGCCAGCATCACGGCAGAGAAGCCCACGAAAAGCGAGATCCGCATGCCGTACAGCATCGTGGAAAAGACATCGCGCCCCTGATCGTCGGTGCCCAAGAGGAAGTAATCGCCGGTGAAGGCGTTTGCCTCACCCGGCGGGGTGAAGCCGTTCATCAGGTTCAGCGTCCCGGGATCGAACGGATTGTGCGGCGCGATCAAGGGCGCAAGAAGCGCGGCGAGCACCAGCACGATCACCACGGCGGCCGAGACAATGGCCACCGGCGTCCGTGTGAAGGAATAGTACAGGTCGCTGTTGCGCGCGCGGGCGAAGCGTGACGGGGCGCGCGGAATCTCGTTCTGCGCCATCAATGTCCTCCGGCGGCTGTGCGATCGACGCGCAACCGCGGATCGATGGCAAAGTAGAGCAGGTCGACGATCAGGTTGATGCCCACGAACATGACCGAAATCATCATCAGGTAGGCGGCCATGACCGGGATGTCGACGAACTGGATCGCATTGATGAACAAAAGGCCCACGCCCGGCCACTGGAAAACGGTTTCGGTAATAATCGCGAAGGCGATGATCGACCCCAGCTGCAACCCGGTGATCGTGATGACCGGAACAAGCGTGTTCTTCAGCGCATGGCGGAAGTTGACCGACCGTTCGCGGATGCCGCGGGCGCGGGCGAAGCGGATGTAATCCATCCGCAGCACTTCCAGCATTTCCGTCCGCACCAGCCGCATGATCAGGGTCATCTGGTAAAGCCCCAGCGTGATCGCCGGCAGGATCAGGGCCTTCAACCCGGATTCCGTCAGGAACCCGGTGGTCCAGCCGCCGATCCGCACGACCTCCCCCCGCCCGAACGAAGGGAGGAGGCCCATCTCGACCGAGAAGACGTAAATCAGAACGATGCCGATGAGGAAGGTCGGCAGGGACACCCCGATCAACGATACGGTCATGATCGCGTTGGCGCTGACCCCCCGTTTTCGGATCGCGGTGAAGATGCCCAGCCCGATGCCGCCGGCCAGCGCCAGGAAGCCCGACACGAAGGCCAGTTCCAGTGTCGCGGGCAGACGTTCCATCAGGATATCGGACACCGGGCGGCCCTGGCGGTAGCTTAGCCCGAAATTGCCCTGCACTGCCTGTTCAAGGAACCGGTAGTACTGCACGACAAAGGGCTGATCGAGCCCGAGCTGGCCGCGCAGCCGGTCGATATCGGCCTGGGTCCGTTCCTGTCCCAGCATGTTGTCGATCGGGTCACCGACGAAGCTGAACATCGAAAAGGCGACGAAGCCCGTGACCAGCAGGACAAGGAGCGACTGTGCGACGCGCCGGATGATATATGCGAGCATCTGACCTCGATGGGCAAACCTGGGGCCTTGGCCCTATGTGCGTTGCCCGCCGCGCGGGATCGGGCGGCGGGCTGCGTAAGGTTCGAAACGCCCCCGGCACAGCGGCCGGGGGCCGCCGGTCAGTTCATCTCGAAGTACTTGAACTTCGGCGAATCTTCCGGATCGACCTCGGTGCCGACCGCATCCGTCATGCCCCAGTTCAGAACCTGGTGGTGGACCGGGATATAGAGCACATCGTCCTGCACGACGCTCCAGATATCCGCGATGGTCTGGTCGCGCACCTCAAGGTCGGTCTCGGAGGCGAGGCTCTGGATCTTCTCGTCAAGCTCCGGGTTCGAATATCCAAGCGCGTTCCAGCTGCCGCGGTCGTCGCCCTTGGTGTGGACGAGGAAGTTGAACACGTATTCCGAATCGTAGGTCGGAACACCCCAGCCCAGCATGAAGAAGTCCGTCTCTTCGTTCGAGATCAGCGGGAAGTGCTGCGCCTTGGGCTTCGCGTCGAGGTTCACCGTGATGCCGATCTGGGCGAGCATGCCCACGGCGGCCTGGCAGATCGCCTCGTCGTTGATGTAGCGGTCGTTCGGGCAATCAAGCTGGATCGAGAAGCCGTCGCCATAGCCCGCCTCTTCCATCAGCGCCTTCGCCTGTTCAACATCGGTGGAGACCGAATTGTCCATTTCCTCGGTCCAGCCGTTGACGAAGGGCGGTGCGATCATGCCGGCCGGCTCGCTCTGGTCGCGCATGACGACTTTCTTGATGGCGTCGCGGTTGATCGCCATGTTCATCGCCTGACGGACCTTCTTGTTGGCCAGCGGGTTCTCGCCTTCGACATCGTCATTCGCCAGATCGTCCGCGCCAAGGTTCAGGCCGAAGAAGATGGTACGGTTCTGCGGTGTGCTTTTGACGGCAAGGCCGTCCGTCTCGCCCACGCGGCCCAGATCCTGTACCGGCACGTCCTGGATGAAGTCGACTTCACCCGACAACAGGGCCGCAACGCGGGTCGCGGCGTTCTGGATCGGGGTATAGACGATTTCAGACACGTCCATCGGGAAGTCCGAGGTGCCCCAGTAATCGTCGTTCCGGGTCAGGACGGTGCGCACGTCCGGCTCGCGGCTTTGCAGCACGAAGGGGCCGGTGCCGTTGGCATTGGTCGAGGCGAAGGTCTGTTCGCCACCTTCATAGTCCTGCACGCCGACCGCGTCGTTCGCTTCGGCCCAGCCCTTGTCCATGATGAACAGGTTGGTCATGTTCGACGGCAGGATTGGGTTCGGGCCGTCGGTGACGAACTCGACCGTGTGATCGTCCACCGCGCGGATCTCGGTGATCGAGTTCAGAAGCTCCTTCATGTCCGATTCCTCGGACATTGCCCGCTCGAACGAGAACACGACGTCTTCTGCGGTGAATTCGGCACCGTCATGGAAGGTCACGCCGTCGCGCAGGTTGAAGACCCAGACGTTGGGATCCTCTTCGCTGGGGGCCCAGTCGGTGGCCAGCGCCGGCTCGAACGCGCCGGTCGTGTCGCGGATGATCAGCGGTTCATAGATCTGGTGCGACAGCGCGTGGGTCGGTCCTTCGTTCTGTGCATGGGGGTCGAGGGTCAGCGAATCCCCCGCACGCGCCCAGCGGATGGTTTCGGCCGAAGCGCCGAGAGCGGTGCTCGACAATAGCGCGGCGGCAAGAAAACCTGTGATTTTCATGAGAATCTCCCTGGTTGAAGTCGGACGTTCATCGCCCGTTTATAGGGTAGATATTAGCGATGGCGGCTTCCGCTTCAAGGGAACGCCCGCATGACCGGACCACAGGGATTAGGTGCCGTGGCGACATCCGGCGTTACCCGGTGCCGCCTGGTGGCCTGGCAAGAACATGTCAGACCTGCGCTTCGCTCCGCCGATCTGGTGACAATACCTATAAGTGTCAGATACTTAGAAACGCCTGAGGTTGCTCACCATGGCCGCGAAGGTGGGTGCAACCAAGTTGGCGATGCCCGGTGATCTCAGCTGCCCGGGGCAATGTCCCGCTGAAACGGTTGAAACAGGCAATGCTCCGAACCGGGACTGGCAAGATGTCAGGACCTGTGCGGTGCCATTCAGAACACCGCGGAAACTGGCGGCTGGTAGCGGTTCGGGGAGGGCGCGGACACGCAAGAACAGGCGCGCCGACCGGGTCAACCCCGGCCGGCGCGCCTGCAGATCATGTCCTGACCGCGTCGGATCGGCTCCCGACCGGCCGGGAAGCGCCGCGGACCGGGCAGCCGGTACCGCGGCGCGCGTAACCTCAGGCCGGTTTGCGGAAATGCTGGATTCCATAGGCCAGGTGCCCGGCATCGGCGGCCTTCACCCAGTTTTCAAGCCCGGTCGCCATCTTGTCGAGATAGGCGGCCGAAACACCCGCATCGCGCAGCCGGTCGTAATTGGCCAGCAGCTCCTCGCGCACGCGGTCGTAATGCGTGCGCAGGTCGGCCACCGCGTCTTCCTGCTCCAGCGTCTCGAACCCCAGCGCCTCGGCAGTGCGGCGGTAGAAGCCCGGGCTGCCCAGGCTGTTGAGTTGCAGCCGGTCATAGACGGGTTGCAGCATGCCGCTTTCGACATCGTCGGCCTGCATCGGATCCGTGAAGATCAGGTGACCGCCCGGCTTCAGCAGGCGCCATGCCTCGGCCAGCACCTTGTCGCGTTCGTCGGAATGAAGGAACGCATCCTGGCTCCAGACCACGTCGGCGCTTCCCTCCGCTTCGGGGACGTCCTCGAACACGCCGTGGCGCACATCGATCTGACCCGTCAACCGGGCGCCGCGGATCTTGCCCAGATTGTATTCGTTCTGCGTCTCGGACAGGTTCAGGCACACGGCCCGCGCGCCGGTCTTGCGGACGAGCGTGCGCATCGCGCCACCATAGCCTGCGCCAAGGTCGATCACACGCGACTCCGCCGTCAGGCGGGGCAGGCGCTCGATCATCCGGTCGATGGACAGGTCCGATGCCGTGCGGATGTCGGATGTGTCTCCATAGCGGCCGATATGCAGATCCTCGCCGCCCCAGATGGTGGAATAGAACGTGTCGGCGTCGTCGCTGTCGTAGTAATCCTCCGTGATGTCGCGGATATCCTGGCGGCCGTCCTCGCCGACATTGCCCCAGCGAACGAGATGCAGCGACGATTTCTCGGCGACGTGGATGAAGAAGTCGGGATCGTCCTCGGCATAGGTGTCCTGGAAGTCGCCATAGGTGCGCACGCGTTCGAACCCGGCCTCGCTCAGCAGGCGCCGCATGTAGTTCTTCCGGATCGGGCAGAGGTTCAGCGTGTAGTCCGAGCCGTCGGCAAAGCTGTACTTCATCCGCACCAGCCCGTCGTCGATATGGTCGGGCTCGGCACTGACCTGGTCGCCGCAATAGTAGTACTTGTGCTTCGACGTGAAGCCGTGATCCAGCATCGCGTCGTAGTTCCGCTGGTCGAGGATCAGCAAACCGTCATGTTTCAGAGCTGCATAGAACTCTGCAAGCGCGCGGCGGCGGTCGGTTTCCTCGTAGAGGTGGGTAAAGGAGTTCCCGAGGCAGACGATGGCGTCGTACTTGCCGGCGATGTCGCGGTTGAGCCAGCGCCAGTCGGCCTGCGCGGTCTTCAGGATCAGCCCGCGCTTGCGGCCGTTCTCGAAGGCCTTCGCAACCATCGTGGCCGAGCCGTCGCACGCGGTGACGTCGAAGCCTTCTTCCGTCAGGCGGACGGAATGGAACCCGGTGCCGCAGGCCACGTCGAGCACGCGTTCCTTGCCCCGGGCGCGCAGGATGTCGATGAAGAACTGGCCTTCGCCGTCGGCCCTGCCGCGCCAGTCGATCAGCTCGTCCCACTTGTCGACGAAGGTCTTGACGTATTCATTGCGGTAATGGTCCGTCCGACGGTCGGCCAGCGGGTCCTCACTGTAGACCTGATCGGTCATCGTCAGTTCGGCATTCTGCGCACTGTTGTCGCTCATGAGCGTTCTCCCGTTTGTGTTTGACAAGGCCGAACGATCGCGTGAATGCGTGTCGTTGCCATCACGGTGGACAGCTGTCCCGTGACCTCATCGCAGTTTTCGATTTGTGCAGCTTGTCGGGCAGACGTCGTGGGCACGCGGAAACACCACCTGAGCCCGATAGCTTTAGGGGCGTTCGCCAACCTCGCGCGGCGCGTCGGCCTCGCCCTCTTTGATATTGGCGCATTGGTACAGGAGGCGAATGCGACACTTCAAGTCCCTTGACCGACCTTTTCACCAGAGCTTCACATAGCGACGACCATCGCAGGCCCGCTGCGGTGCAACGAACGCCTTGCCAGCAAGGCTTAAGCCCCCGCGTGTTCGAACAAGAAGAAACCTGCCTGCCGCACACCGGAAAACGGTCGATTTCCGCCGCGGCCCGTCCATGCGGTCGACGAATGGCGGCTTGCGGCGATCCCGGAAATGGTTGCGCACTCAACCTTGGCGCCCATGGATGCCGACGTTGGGGGCGCACCATCTACCGCGTGCGGATTGGCCGGATCCCCGTGCGGGTGAGCGCAGACAGGGCTATCCGGATGGTTCGTATTTCGGCTCAGGCGATAGCAAATACCGAATAATGTGGTGTCCCGTCCCAAACGAGATCCCACGACGCCCCCGGGCGGACGTTCTGGATGGCGCGCGGCTCGAAACACACCAGACAACTTCCCCCGGGTGCCGGGGCCCGAACCGAGGGGTAGATCAAACCTCTCGATCCCGTCCGGCGAAGATGCTGGGCGAAGCTCTGACCTTCGGGATATCCGACATCCGGATCTGCATGCAGCGCGGGATGGCCCGGTTCATCCGTGATGTCGTCGAAAACCCCGATGAAATCGGCCAGCAATTCCACGTAACGGGCGCGGTCCTCGAAACAGCCCGTGAAGCCGAGCTCCCGGGTTCGGTGCCAGGCCACCTCGCTCACGGAAATCATGACGTCCCATGCGCAGTACCAGGCGCCCCGTTCCTCGGTATTGAAGCGGTTTCCCCCCGTTCGGGTATAGGTGAAGGCAGCATTGACGTGACTGTCGCCGTAAATGCGCAGATCGCGGTTGCGGCGCTGCCACGCAAGCTCCCGTGGATCCAGATGCGGGTTGCGGCCGCGCTCGGCCACAAGGCGGCCGCTTGTCAGGCCTTCGACCTCCGCAAGGATCTCCGACTCTTCATCATTGTCCACGAGGCCGCGCAGCGCAGGCGGTTTGTGGTAGGTGGCGGGCAGGAGGCGAACAAGGCCGCGATCGGAAATCTCGGTCTGCTTCATGCCCCGCCACGCAGGGCGTCAAGATAGGTCCGAATGGCGAGGATCTGGGGCAAGCCACCCTCGATCGCCGTTTCGACAGGACGGTGACCTCCGAACAAGGGCCCCGCGTTTGGCCGGGTGAACCACGTTCTTGCAAGAGGATCGGAGAAATAGAGTTCCAGCGACTTGTAGATGCCGATCACCGCACTCAGACGCAGGAGTTGATCCTTGGTCAGTTCTCCTGCGAAACCCGGCTTTCTGGCACGCTTCCATGTGCTTTCGGACATGTCGGCAAGGCCAGCCGCTTCCTTCAGGCTGAGCGCCCAGGATTCGGCAATGCGCCCATAGGCTTTGAGCGCAACGGCGTTGACATGCGCGGGTTCGCGGGTCTTGGCAGCGACTTGCATTGAGGGTCTCCTTAGTGCCTAAGGTAGTCCATATGGCTCAAAAGTAAAGGCCATATGGACGATCCGCGCGGAGGGCTGAATTGACAGATGAAAATGCCGGCGCTACGGGCAAGGGTGCGAAAATGGGCATGACGAGCGTATTGCACAGCTGAGGTTCCGCGATGGCCACCATCCGGACATCCACGTGGTCGTGCCTGGCTCGCGCCGTTTCGCAAGCCAAGCTTTGATGACACCGTGCAGCATAGTGCGGCATCCCGAGATCCGCAGTCCGGGACGGAGGTGGCATTCCTTCGATTGGCTCCAACACGCGCGATCGATCCGTCGGAAAGACCATTCGCCGGACCCACGAAATTCAAACGGACGAGCGGTGTGGAAGGGTTGGCAAGACGGCAACCGGCCTGGGCAACCACGTGGCGTCCGATCCGCGTCGACGGATCGACTAACCCCGCCCAACTGGCGTCAGACTGTCAAAAGCAACGCCGGTTGCGTCCCGATACTCATCCTCATCCCAGAAGCCGATCAGGATCCCGCCTTCTGCGGCCTTCTTCTGTCGTGCCAGCACCATCGGGGTTGCCGTGATGCGTGTATGATGGCGGGTCGCCCAGTCGAGCAGGGCGCTTTCCATCCGCGCACGGACGCGACGGTGATCTTCGTCCTCCGATGCGCCCAGATCGGTCAGTTCATGGGGATCGGCTTCCAGATCGAAAAGAACCGGCCGGAATCCTTCGCACCGGATGTATTTCCACCGGCCGTCGAAGATCATCGTGGTATGTGCGTCTTCCTGTGGCTGGTCCAGCAGGCGCGCCATGTCGGACCAGTGATAGTCATGCTGGCTGATGACGTAGCGGCGCGAAAACCCGTCCGTGCCGTGCAGGATCGGCGTAAGGTCGCGGCCTTCAATGACATGCGGCTTGGCGGTGCAGCCAAGCGCGTTCATGAAGGTCGGCGCAAGGTCGATCATTTCGACCAGCGCGTCCGAGACAAGCCCGCGCGTCGCCCCGGCCTCGGGACGCGGATCAGCGATGATGAGCGGGACCTTGACCGCCATCTCGTGGTAGAAATCCTTGTCGCCCATCCAGTGATCGCCCATGTAATCGCCGTGGTCGGACGTGAACGCGATGATGGTGTTGTCGCTGAGCCCGCTGTCCTCCATCCAGGCGAAAAGGCGGCCGAGATTGTCGTCGAGTTGCTTGATGAGGCCCATATAGGCCGGGATCACGTGCTCGCGGACTTCGTCGCGCGCGAAGCTCTGGCAGACGCGGGCCTTCAGGTAGGCCTGCATCAACGGGTGGTCGGTCTCGTGTTCCGTCTTGGACCGGATCGGGGCCACGATGTGCCGTTCGTCATACATGTCGTGATAGGGGGCCGGGACGATATAGGGCCAGTGCGGCTTGATGTAGCTCAGGTGGCACATCCAGGGCCGGCCATCCGCCTGGGCGTCCTGCATGAAGGCGATCGCCCGGTCGGTCATGTAGGCGGTTTCCGAATGTTCCTCGGGCACGTTCGCGGGCAGGCGGGAATTTTTCAGCAACCACGCCGACAGCAATTCGCCATCGTCGCCGACACCGGAATTGGCGAAATCTTCCCATGGGTTGTCCGAAGCATAGCCATGCGAGACGAGATAGTCGTCATAGGCGGACCAGTTCTGGCGGTGGCTGTCGGGGTGCAGGCCATCGTCTCGATCAAATGGCTCGAAGCCGCATTCCGACACGCGCACGCCGATCTCGCTTTGCGGATCGATGCCTAGCCAGGCCATGCCCTCGGCGTCAGCGGTCATGTGGGTCTTGCCCACCAGCACGGCGCGCGCGCCGACCTCGCGCAGGTGGTCGCCCAGCGTCGGCTCCCCCACGCGTAGGGGCATGCCGTTCCAGGTCGAGCCGTGGCTGCGCACGTAGCGCCCGGTATAGGCCGACATCCGCGACGGACCGCAGACGGGCGACTGGACATAGGCGTTGGTGAACCTGACACCACGGGCGGCCAGCGCGTCGATATGGGGCGTGTGCAGGTGCGGGTGACCGTAGCAGCTGAGGTAATCGAACCGAAGCTGGTCGGCCATGATCCATAAAACGTTGGGGCGTTTGGTCATTTCGCGGCGTCCTTCCCGGCAATATCGTCCGTAACAAGTTGCTCGACCGGAATACGCAGGAATTGTTCCAACCGGTCGAGATACCCGGCGAAGTCGCGGATTTCCTCTTCCGTGAAGACGTCCCTCAGGGCGGCGCGGCGGTGTGCCATGACAGGGGCGGCCCGGTCGTAGGCGGCACGCCCCTTTGGCGTGATCTGGACGATGGTCTGCCGCGCGTCACGGCTGCTGCGCTGCATTGCGACGAAGCCCTTTTCGCGCATGTCCGGCAAGGCGCGGCTGAGCAGGGAATGATCCGCCCGCTGGATCGCCGCAAGATCGCGGATGGTCATCGGCCCCGCTTCGACAAGATCCCACAGAGTCCGCCATTCGACGACCGAAAGACCCCCGGCAAGATCGAGGAACTTGCGGCTCTGGGTCCGCGACGCGGCATAGACGGCGGGCAGGCGTGCAAAGATGTTCAGGCCCTCGCGCTCCATTCGGGCGCGCACCTGATCGGCGTCGATGGTCACCTGTTCGGTCATGGCCTGTCCTCCCGTTTCCCGGAACATGGAGAAAAAGTTTTTGCGTGACAAGTCATATATATTCTGCAAGCTTTCGTCTCGGGCCCAGGGAAACCGGGCCTGCGTGCCTTTGGAGGAGGGCGCAGTTTCAAGGGAGGACACCATGATCAAGACCGTGATAGCCGGGGCAGCGCTTGCAATCGCGCCCCTGGCGGCGACTGCCCAAGTGACCCTGACGGCGGAAACCACCACGCCGGGTTCGACCCCGCATTACATCGACACCACTCTGGCCGCGATCCTTGACAGCGCGGGTGTTGCGACGCTTCAGATCACCGAAGGCGCGACGCTGACCAATTCGGTTCAGGCCGTCGCCGAGGGCCAGCTCGACATGGCGCCCGCACCGCTGATCCTGCCGTTCCTGTTGTCGCGGGGCATTGGCCCCTACAGCGGCGTCGGCGCCGAGGAAGGCGCGAGACTGGCTGAAAACCTGCGGGTGATCTTCTGGAATTCAGGGGCCGCGCAGATCTTCGCGTACTACAACAACAATCCTGTCGAGGACATCCGCGCACTGGACGGTCTGCGGATCTGGAACGGCCCGCCGCGCGGCGCCGCGCTGACCTCGGGCCGGTCCATGGTGCAGCTTTTGTCGGGGCTCAAGGACGGCGAGGGCTATGAAGGAATCCAGACCCCCTGGCCCGATACCGTATCGACCATCACAGGCGGCGGCGCCGATGCCTGGACCGCGCCCGAGGGTCTGCCATCGGGGCGCCAGATCGCCATCGCGGCAGCGGGCGGGATCACGATGCACGATGTGCCATCCGATCTTCTGGTCAGCACGCTGGGCCAGCAGATCGTCGCGGCCCCCGGCCACGCGCCCTATTCGCTACCGGTCGAGGATTTCCGCAATGCTTATGCCGGCAACGACATCACCGTCGTGACCGACGACGAGACCTTCGACTCCTTCGCGACGGCCTTCGGGCAGATCGTCAATGCGTCGATGGACGAGGATCTGGCCTACCGGATCACCAAGGCCTACCTGGACGGGGAAAGCCGGTTCATCGAGGGGTCGCCGCGCGGTCCGTTCTCGCGGCTCAGTTTCGGGGATATTGACGGCGTTACCCAAGGCGCCTGCGGGGCGGTGGAGATCAAGATGCACGCCGGCGCGATCCGCGCCTTCGAAGAGGCCGGCCATACGGTCGCCGATTGCCTGCGTCCGTAACGCCCGAACCAGCCTGAACAACCAGGAGGGGCCGGTTGAGCGGCCTCTCCCTTGGAGACATGTGCGCAATGACATCTGGGACACCCGTCATCTTGCCGCTTGGCCGGCGCATCGCGATGCTTCTGGCGCTGGTGCTGGTCTTCGTCGGAATGGCCAACACCATGCCGGAAATCCCCGGCCTGCAGGACTGGGCCCGGAATGTCACCGGGCAGCCCTTCTTCCGGGTGTCGAATTTCCCGCCCGAGTACTTCTATCCCCCTGTCTTTCTGCTGATGATGGTGATCGTGGCACTGGATGCCAGCGTCTACCGGGCGTGGAAGCTGGACAAGCCGCACCTGGCCTGGTTCGGACTTGTACTGGATGTCGGCCTGGTTCTGGCGGCCTTTCTTGCCGCCTTCGGCTTTCTGGTCGAGATCGATTCCATCTGCCTGATCGACCAGATCACCGGCGAGCGTGCGCGCCTGATGCAGGACGCGGCCGAGCGTTCGGCGGGTGTCATCCCAGGCATCTCGTTCGAGGCCGAGGTCCCCGCCTGCCAGGCGCGCTTCGGGATCTGGATCCTGCCGCTTTTGTTCACGATCATCACGCTGTTCTTCCTGTACAACATCCGCATCTGGGGCCTGCCGCTTGTGGCGGTGGCCAGCATAGTCGTGACTTACACCGTCGGCACGGCGCTGATCTGGGTGTTCGATCTGTCCGACAACAACTTCCTGCTGACAAAGCTGGGCGCCGAGGGCGGCGATCCGACCGCCGCGGCGATCCAGAAGGCGACGAATGTCTTCGTGACGCCCGATGGCTTCATGGGCCGGTTCATGGACATCGTCGTGAACCAGGTCTTTCCCTACGTGGTGCTTGGCGCGCTCTTCGGCACTTCGGCGGGCGGCACATCGCTGATCAAGCTGGCGGTGCGGGCCACGCGCAACCTGCGCGGCGGGCCTGCGCATGCGGCCATCGTGTCCTCTGCCATGTTCGGCACCATCACCGGCGGGCCGGTGACCAACGTGCTGTCCACCGGGCGGCTGACGATCCCGATGATGCGGCGCAACGGGTTTTCGCCCCAGTTCGCGGGCGGGGTCGAGGCAGCGGCCTCGTCGGGGGGCCAGATCATGCCGCCGGTCATGGGGGTCGCGGCCTTCGTTCTCGTCGCGCTGACGGCGGTGCCCTACACCAAGGTCATCACGGCGGCCTTCCTGCCCGCCATGTTCTTCTTCTTCTCGATCTTCCTGGCCGTGATGTTCCAGGCCCGGCGCGAGAAGGTCGAGGCCATGCGCGAGGTCCCCGAAGACCTGATCATGGTTCGGCAGGACTGGTACAACCTGATCATCATCATCGTGCCGATCCTGACGATCCTGTTCCTGCTTCTGGGCAACAAGGACGGCATCGACGGCGGGCTGATCGCATTTGTCCTGCCCGACGGGGTGGTCCGCACGATCACAAATTCGACCGGCGACGCGGTGTCGGCCGGGTGGTGGGCGGTCGCGGTGCTGATCCCGCTGTTGTTGTTGGATCCCGAAACCCGGGCGAAGCCGTCGAAGATCCTCGTCTCTCTGGCCGATGGCGGTCTGCTGATCTCGCGGCTTTTCCTGCTGCTGTTCGCGGTGTCGATCATCTCGGCCTTCCTGAACGAAAGCGGGCTGACCGGGGAACTGACGCGCGCCGTGACCTCGTGGCTGGAAAGGGCGCAGGTGCTGCGGATCTTCGGCTATCAGGTGCAGATCGTCGGCGGGGTCTACCTGATGCTGGCGCTCACCTGCGCCATGCTCTGCGCGATCCTGCTGGGCATGGGGATGCCGACGGTCCCGGCCTATGTGAACGTGGCACTACTGCTGGGGCCGCTGCTGGCGAACCTTGGCGTCAGCTTCTTTACCGCGCATATGTTCGTCTTCTACTTCGCGGTTGCCTCGGCGATCACGCCGCCGGTCGCGGTGGCCGCCTTCGCCGCCGCGTCGATCACCGGCGCCGAACCGATGCGCACCGGCATCGCCGCCGTGCGGGTGGGCATCGTCATGTTCACGATCCCCTTCATCTTCGCCTGGTACCCCGAGCTTCTGCTGATCCCCGAGGCAGTGACCATCACCGACGACTCGGGCGCGAAGGCGCTGATCGAAGGTTACAGCGGCGAGGTTGAACTGACAGCCCTTGGGCTTCTGTCACTACGGCTGATCCTTGCGCTGTACCTCGTGGCCTCGGCCCTGGCGCGGTATGATCGGGGCCCGATGCGCGCCTGGGAAATCGTCTGCAGGCTGATCCTTGCGGTTCTCATCATGTGGAAGACCGATCCCGTCATGTGGGTCGGCATCGTCGCCGGGCTGTCGCTGATCGGTCTGCACGTCGTCCTGTCCCGGAGACAGGACGAACCCGCCACGGTCTGAATGCGCCTTCCGCCTTGAAGTGGAGCCTGGCCCGATACGCGAAATGGGCCCCGGTGGGCCGGTCATCGGTTCGAAGGTCAACGGCACGATCCTGAACCCTTTCGCCGACTGGCCGACCGATTTCCGGGGACAACAGGCCTGAGCCCGATACCCGCGATGCATTCGAAACCGACGACGGCGCGATCATTGAAAACGTGAACGAGGTTTGGCAACCGGACACTGCGTCAGATCTCCCGCAGTTGAGCTTGATGGGCTGGGGCGGGCATCGGTGGTACGGGGTACCCTGCAACAGTGTCGTTCCGCCTGGGTCATCCATGTCGGATCAGCAAACAATCCGGCCCGAAAAGATCAAGTGGACCACGTTTTTTCCGAGATGGAAACCGAACCCGCACGGGTGTCTGGCACCTTGCCACCCGGGGAAGAACCTTGCCAGCCCGGGGAAGGGCGGGCAGGGCCTGTTCCACCTCTGTCAAAATGGCGTGGACTTCCTTATGGCAGATCCGGTGGAACAGCACCGCCGGCACGTCCGGCGGGATCGGACCCGGGCAAAGCGGACAGGCGGGATCCTCTTCCATGGGGTGACGACAGGACAGCGGAACGGCGATGGCAACGGCATTGGTCATAGGCGGCGGCCCGGCAGGGCTGATGGCGGCAGAGGTCCTCTGCGAGGCAGGGTTGTCGGTCACCGTGGCGGACCAGATGCCGACCATGGGGCGCAAGCTCCTGATGGCCGGGAAATCAGGGCTGAACCTGACGAAGGCAGAGGCGTTCGAGACCTTCCTGCAGGCCTATGAGGACGCAGCCCTGCAGCTGCGCCCCGCGCTTGAGGCGTTCGGGCCGGAGGCGGTGCAGGACTGGGCGCGCGGGTTGGGCGAGACGCTCTTCACCGGATCCACGGGCCGGGTCTTTCCGGTGGGGATGAAGGCCTCTCCGCTGCTGCGCGCGTGGCTGGGCCGGCTCTCCGGGCAGGGTGCCGTGCTGCATACCCGCTGGCGGTGGGACGGGTTTACCACGACCGGATCCCGCTTTGCCACGCCGGACGGCCGGCGGGAGATCACGCCGGATGTCACCGTGCTGGCCCTTGGCGGGGCCAGCTGGCCACGGCTGGGCTCCGACGGGGCCTGGGCCGAGGCGCTGGCGCCGGTGACGCCCTTCGCGCCCTCCAATTGCGGCTTCCGGCATGCATGGTCCGCCCACATGGAACCGCATTTCGGCGCACCGGTGAAGGCCGTGGCCCTGCGCGCCGCCCACCGAGAAACCCAACAAGAAACCCGCGGCGAGTTCGTCCTCACCCGTGACGGGATCGAGGGCGGGGCGGTCTACACCCTTTCCCGCGCCCTGCGCGGGGGCGCGGCGCTGAGCCTGGATCTTGCGCCCGACCTTGAGGCGCCCGACATCGCCGCCCGGCTGGCCGCGGGGCGCAGGGGGGAAAGCCTGTCCAACCGGCTGCGCAAGGCGCTGAAGCTGGACCCGGTGAAGCGCGCGCTGCTGAACGAACTGGCCCGCCCGCTGCCCACGGATCCCGAAAGCCTGGCCGCACGGGTCAAGGCCCTCCCGCTGCCCCTGGCGGGACCGATGGACATGGCCCGGGCGATCTCCACCGCCGGAGGGATGCCCTTCGACCGCCTGACGCCGGACCTCATGCTGCGCGACCGCCCCGGCACCTATCTGGCCGGAGAGATGATCGACTGGGAGGCCCCCACGGGCGGCTACCTGCTGACGGCCTGCCTCGCCACCGGCCGCTGGGCAGGGCGCGCCGCGGCCACCCGGGTTCAACCGGCATAGGGGGGCGGCCTTCTCCGCCGCCAAGCCCCGCGGCTGGGCCTCACACCGGCCGGTTGCGGGCTCAGGCCGGCCGGTTGCGGGCTCAGGCCCGTCTCCGTCACCACGCCAAGCGCCTTCTCGAGCTGGCGGTCAGAGCGTCAATCCGATGCTGAGCGTTTTCACGTCCGTACAGGTCGTCCGGGGCGAGACGCGCATGCCGGTCTCCCAGTTGCTGTCGCTCACGCCTGGCGCCCAGGATATCGCCCGTCTGCCCCTGCTTCACCATGACTATCATCAGGGTTGGGACAAATGGGCAAAGATGGCTGGTCTGCCGACCGAGGAGATCACGCACCGGAAAAAGATCAAGTTTTCGGAAAGCGCGACCTTACAGAAAGCCGCAGTTGATCGGCAGGGCGTCGCCCTGGCACGCCAATTGTTGGTCGCCAAAGACATCGAGGCGGGCAGGCTGGTCCGCCTTGACGACGTCCTGAACCCGCTGGACAGCGGCATGTATTTTGTTTGCCGCGAAGGTGATCAGAACTGCAAGGAGCTAAAAATTTTCAAAAAATGGGTGATGTCTATTCGATGAACTCCACATCAATATGATCCGGCGGATGAACTATGGTGGCAACGATGTTATCGGATGGGCCGAGCAGTGGCGGCTTTCAAAAGGTCATTCAGAGCCGACGACAGGAAGTCGGCAACACGGCGGATGCGGGCGTTGCTACGCACCTCTTCGCTCATGACCAGCCAAACTGGCAGGGCGCCGAAGTCGATTCCCGCGTCGACCTGCTCGAGATCGCTCTGGCGTTCCGCCAGTATGACCTGCGCAATTCCGATACCAGCGCCTGACAGGAGGAGGTTCCAGGTAAGCATGGCATCGTCGGTCCGCATGGAAAACTCCTCGCGCGCAAGGGCTATATCGTAAGTCGCGAAGCCTCTGATCAGCAAGTCGCTGCGATCGAAACCTATGAGATCGTGGTTCTTCAAATCGTCTTTCGCGGCGATACGACCACGCCGATCAAAGTAGGCACGGGTCGCAAAAAGACCCATTGGTGAGTCTCCGAGCTTGCGGGCAATGAGGGCGTTCTGTGTCGGATCAGCCATCCGGATCGCAATATCCGCGTCGCGGCGCAGCAGGTTCTGGTTGGCATCCGAGGCAACGATCTCGATCTGGATGCTCGGCTCTGCCTGGCGCAGAGCAGCGAGAATGGGAGGTAGCATGAGGTTGGCGACGATAACGGAAGCGGTAATCCTGACGGTGCCAAAAAGGTGCTGCTGTCGCCCCCGCGCCTTGAGGTTCAGCGCCTCCGCTGCAGCGCCCATGGTGCGTGCGTCGTGGACCAGTCCCAGCGCTGCCGCTGTCGGGTCCAGCCCCTGAGCGGAACGGGTGAACAGAATGACGCCAAGTGCGGTTTCGAGCTCGCGGATGTGGCGGCTCAATGTCGGCTGGGTCGCTCCCATGCTCTTGGCAGCTGCCGAAAGCGAGCCGCCTTCCACGACGGCGAGGAATGACCGCAGCAACGTCCAGTCGAGGGTATTCATTTTTGGAACGAGGCTATCCTCATTTGGCCAATTATTATTCGAAAATACGTCAGCTACCTTGAGAGGGTCAACAACGCAGACAGCGGCAAGGCCGCCGGAAGCAAGCAAGAGAGAAAGCCAGTCCCATGCGTATTCCCAGCACCCAGACCCAGTTCATTTCAGCCGACGGCGGCCGTATTGCTTTCGAGGACACAGGCGGCAACGGTCCCGCCATCCTTGCCATCCCCGGCATGGGCGACCTGAGGTCTGAATACCGGTTCATCCGCCCAGCTCTGCAGCAGGCCGGCTACCGCGTCATCACCATGGACGCTCGCGGGTTCGGCGAGACCTCGGCGCGGTGGAGCGACTTCTCCGCCCGCGCCGTCGGACGGGATGCCGTTGCCGTGCTCAAGCAACTCGGCGCTGGTCCTGCGACGATCCTCGGCAATTCCTTCGCTGCCGGTTCGGCTGTCTGGGCGGCGCAGGACGCGCCGGAGCACGTTCGAGGCGTGGTGCTGCTCGGGCCGATCGTGCGCGATCTGCACGCGTCCCTCGTGCAGAAGCTCTCCCTCAAGATCGGTTTCGCCGGTCCCTGGCGCGTCGGCTTCTGGACCATGTATTGGGACAGCCTGTTCCCCAGCAGGAAACCCGCGGATCACGCCGAGGTTAAAGCCGCAATCACCCGGAACCTGCGCGAGCCAGGTCGCATGGATGCGCTGCGGGCAATGCTTGCGCTGTCCAAGGCCGATACGGCAGCCATTCTGGACAAAACCGTTGTGCCTGCACTGATCGTGATGGGCACCAAGGATCCGGACTTCAAGAATGCCGTCGAAGAGACGCGCATGCTGGCCGGCAAGCTCCATGCAGAAACCATGATCGTAGACGGCGCGGGGCACTACCCGCATACCGAGATGGCCGATCTGGTCGCCCCGCGGATCATCGCCTTCATCGAGGGGCTTATGGGTTCAGACCAACCGGCGCATTGGCCCGGCCCATTCTAGGCGTCATTATCAGGGCATTCTGGAAACGCTATATGCAAGATGGCATGACCAATGTCGTGCGCATTATCGAAAAGGCAGAAAGTCAAAGAGGCATTTTACAGAAGTTACGTTCGGGGCCTTGGCAACCCGAATTTACTTCCTTCGGACGAAGGATCTCTTCGACGGCGGTCGCTGGCCTAGCTCTTTCCGAACAGCGACAGATCAATAACCACCGTTTATAGAACGGTTCACCAGACCTGAAATTGGTGCACTTGCAGCGAAGGTCGGCTGCCTGGTCTTCTGCGGCAGGTGTTTGAGACAACCGTTGAACGTTGCCTTAAAGAGGATCTGGTGTCGGGCGAAGGCTTCGCGGTAGATGCGAGCCTGATCTCGGCTGATGCCAACAAGATCCGGTCTATCGCAGCGGAAGATTGGAGCCCCGAGGCCGCGCGAGAAGCTGGGAATAGAGCGGCGCGGGAATACCTGGAGACATTGGATGACGCCGCTTTTGGCGCGGCGTCGCCTGTGCAGCCCAAGTTCGTCGCCAAGTCTGATCCGGCCGCACAATGGACCCGAGCCGAGGAAAGCCGACCCTATTTTGCCTATGCCACCAACTACCTGATCGACACCAAGAGTTCCGTGATCATGGACGTTGAGGCGACGCGGGCCATCCGCCAGGCCGAAGTCGGAGCTGCACGCACGATGTTGGACAGAACCGAAAAACGCTTTGGCATCAAGCCGGATTGGCTCGCCGCCGACACAGCCTACGGCAATGCCGAGAACCTGGGCTGGCTGGTCGAGAAGCGCAGCATCATTCCCTTCATTCCGGTGATCGACAAATCTGTGCGGACAGATGGCACATTCTCCCGCTCGGACTTCGAATGGGATGATAAGAATGGTCAGTATATCTGCCCTGAAGGCCATGCCCTCAAACAGTTCAGACGCAACTATTCCGATCCGAACCGGGGTCAGGATACTGGTGGGCGAAAGAAATACCGCTGCTTGAAGGCTATCTGCCAAGCCTGCCCATCCAAGGAGATCTGCTGCCCTAAAGCCGATGCCCGATATGTCACGCGTGAACCCCATGAAGAGGCGCGCGAGTTCGCCAGAGAGTGCCGCAAGACCAAGGCCTACAAGGTGTCGCGCGACAAGCGGAAGAAGGTCGAGATGCTCTTCGCGCACCTCAAGCGCATCCTTGGTCTGACACGGCTGCGGCTCCGTGGACCAAACGGCGCCAAGGACGAATTCCTGCTCGCCGCCATCGCCCAGAACCTACGAAAACTCGCGAAGCTACGCCCGCGAAGTATCAAACAGGAGGCCGCAGCATGAGCTGAATGGCAAGATTACCGCCTAGAGGCGGGTCGACGGGCAATCGCCCGAACGCAATTGCATTGCTCCGCGGCGGCGAGCCTCAAAAGCGACGATTTCGGACGACTTTTTCAACAACATCGGCGGAAAGCCGACCTTCGCTGCACTCCACACAGATGACCGCTGTGCGCAGGAAGCTGTCGTTCGCTGCGCTATGTGCGAAGGTTCGAGGCGAGCAGTATAGCTGACCTTGAGGCACGCCGTGCCTGCCGTTTGGACGTGATAGTGGCGGTCGATACATGATTGGATTTAAGCCGAACGGGATAGCAAGACTGCCAATCGCAAAGTCGACTTGACTAGGAACAACGGCACTGGACGTCTAGGGTAAGCAGGTTCGCGCTCGAATGATCTAAGTCGCTATTTGCCTGAAACCGCACAGACACACCGTCAGAGAATTGCTCTACCTTCGCGTTGCCACAAACCCAGCGCACGTGCTTTCATGGGCGATAGATTCTTACTGGAGGTCCGGCTTTGGGCGCGGCAATCGGCTTTGTACTTTCCAACTTCACAGCGGTCCTGTTCGTTGTGGGCCTTGTCGCCGCTTGGATTTCCCTTGGGTTGCGCGGCACACCAAGATCGAAACAAGACGTGTACGATGCGCTTCTGGCGTGGTTCCTGTTCTTCTCGATCGGCGTTTCGTACATCTACAACTTCGTCATGCATGTCTTCTTCGGCAAATTCACGGCGTCGTTCATCGGATGGGCCGACAGCCCTTTCCAGGCCGAGGTAGGCTATGCCAGCCTCGGGTTTGCGGCCGTGGGGTTTCTGGCCTTCCGCAGCGGCTGGACGGTGCGCCTCGCCGCAGTCCTCGGGCCGTCGTTCTTCCTGTGGGGTGCGGCTGTCGGGCACGCCATCGACATGGTCAAGTCGCATAACTTTGCCCCCGGCAACGCCGGAACGATTTTCTGGTCAGACATATTGTTGCCGGTAGTAGGCTTTGCGCTGCTCTGGCTGACCAGAGATCAGAAGCGCCCGAATTCGACCACCTGACGTAAACACGCAGAGCCCTTTGGACCATTCAGCTTTGAAAAGATTTGCATTTTCGAAGTGTCTTCAGATTTTTCTCAGGTAATTGATACGATTTTCGGTACATGCCGGTTTTGACGGCTTATCGAAGCGACGGCCCAACGCTGCAACGCAAGCAACGTCGGTTGATGAACGGGGGCGGGGTTCTCAATTAGCCCCTAAAACCAGCCAATGTTCTCATGAGGTGCTACGGCAAACAGGGCAACCGATTCATAGCGATCAACGCGACCGCGCTTCGCGCCCTAATCTTCGCCCTTAGCATGCGTAATTGGGCTGACCCTGCACTGAGGTCGAGCTCCCGATAGGATCACAGGAAATCTGTGAGCAAGGGAGACTTCGAATGGAACATTATGTTGGCTTGGATGTGTCGCTGCGGTCCTG
>NZ_QZEX01000008.1 GCF_003646465.1 Chachezhania antarctica | reverse complement strand
CAGGACCGCAGCGACACATCCAAGCCAACATAATGTTCCATTCGAAGTCTCCCTTGCTCACAGATTTCCTGTGATCCTATCGGGAGCTCGACCTCAGTGCAGGGTCAGCCCAATTACGCATGCTAAGAGCCCTTCCAAGACATTTGTGGTCCACGCAGCATACTATGGGAAGACGGCGACGTGCCATGGCCTCTTTGATCTGATGAGAATATCACATGGCTTATGACCCCGAAGACAATCCTGACGAGAGGTTTCACTTTGAGATATGGAGTGGCCCAACCGAAGCTTTGAAGGCTACAAACCCCAGCGTCTCGTATTGCGAAAATCACAACGCCGACTTTGACTATGGATTGGCCGCATTGGACTTCAAGCTTTCGGCTCTGGCGCTGATGGCGCGACAGCGCGAGGACCCTCATTTGTCGAATTGGACAGCCCCAGTGCGAGGGCATCCTTTCTTGTAAGCAAGGGGATCTATGCCCCTGCTCACCCAGCCAGCGACGGCAGGTACAGAACGATCGCCGGGAAGGCCACGAGCAGCGCGATGGTGATGCCGTCGGCGATGAAGAACGGGGTCACGCCGCGGAAGACGTCCTGCACGCTCAGGTCGGGCTGGACGCCCGCCACGACGAAACAGTTCAGCCCGATGGGCGGCGTGATCAGGCAGAACTCGGCCATCTTTACCACCAGGATCCCGAACCAGATCGCGCACATCGTGCCCGACATGCCGAAGGCGCTGTCGGCGGCCGCGACGGCCTCGCCCCCGTTCAGCGCCATCACCGCCGGGTAGACGACGGGCAGGGTCAGGACCAGCATCCCGATGGCGTCCATGAACATGCCCAGCACGGCATAGGCCAAAAGGATACAGATCAGGATCAGCATCGGCGGCATGGTGAGCGAGGTGATCCAGTCGGAAAACGCGCCCGGCAGATCGGCGAAGCCCAGGAAGCGCACGTAGATCAGCACGCCCCAGATGATCGTGAAGATCATCGCCGTCAGCTTCGCCGTTTCGATCAGCGCCGATTTCATCTCGCCCCAGCGCATGCCGCGGGCAAGGGCCATCAGGAAGACGACGAAAGCACCCAGCGCGCCGCCTTCCGTTGGTGTGCCCCAGGCATCGCCGAAGGGGTTGTAGACGAAGAACACGATGATCACGACGACCGCCACGATGGGCAGCGCGGGCGGCAGCGCCACCAGCCGTTCGCGCCATGTAAAGCCCTTCACTGCCGGGCCCACGTTCTTGAAGACCATGGCGATACCAATGATCAGCGCCGCATAGACCACCGCCGAAAACGCGCCGGGGATGAAGCCCGCCAGCAGCAGCTTGCCCACGTCCTGTTCCACGATGATCGCGTAAATCACGAGGATGGCCGAGGGCGGGATCAGCGACGCGAGTGTCCCCCCCGCCGCGACCACACCGGCCGCGAAACGTTTGTTGTAGCCAATGGCGATCATCTCCGGGATCGCGATCCGGGCGAACACAGCCGCCGTCGCGACCGAGGCGCCGGACACCGCCGCAAAGCCTGCCGTGGCAAAGACGGTCGACACCGCCAGCCCGCCCGGCACCCACGCGATCCAGCGCTTGGCGGCCTCGAACAGGGCACGCGTCAGCCCGGCGTAATAGGCAAGGTAGCCGATCAGGATGAAGGTGGGGATCAGGCTCAGCGCCTGGCTCGAGACCTTGGAATGGGGCACCTGCCCCGCGGTCTTCACGGCCACGGTCACGGCCCAGCCAATGTCTTCGGGGTCGAAGCCCTTCTTCGACCAGAAGATCATGAACAGCCCGATCAGCCCGGCCAGACCGGCGGCAAAGGCCACCCGCATCCCCAGAACGACCAGCACGAGCATGCCTGCGGTGACCCACAGGCCGATGGTAATGGAATCCATGGCCTTACTCCCGCCCGTCGAGTTGTCGTGCCTCGGCCGCGGCCTGTTCGGCCACGTCCTGTATCATCGGCACCGCCACGGGGTTATCGAGCCCCAGCACCAGCGCCCGTCCGTATCCCCAAAGCTGCAGCACCAGCCGCACGCTCAGCACGCTGAACGCCACCGGCGCCAACAGTTTCGCAGGCCAGAGCGGGATGCCGATGTCGATGGAGCTGTCCCGGCTCCACATCGGTGCGGCCCAGTCGAAGCTGCGCTGGAAATGGGAATAGGTTCCCCAGACCAGCATCACCATCAGCACAAGGATCAGGAACACACCCAGGAACTCCACGGCCCAGAGCGCCCGCCCCCGGAACCGCGAGACGACGATATCCATCCGGATATGACCGCCCTCGCGCTGCACAAGCGAGATGCCCATGAAGGCGATCAGCGGCATCGCCTGTTCGATCCAGTCGACATAACCCGGCAGCGGCGCATTGAAGAGGTTCCGTCCACCGACCGAAATCGCCGCCATCGCGATCAGCGCGAACACCCCGATCCCGCTGAGAAGCGCAAGGAAGCTTTCCAGTTTCAGCAGGGTCCGGTCGAGTCTGCTTAACAGACTGTCGTCTTCAAGAACGGCAGCGGATCCGGCCATGGGAACCTCTCTGGGGTTGTGTTGAAGCGGCGTAGAGACAGGGCCGCACAAAGGCGGCCCTGTCCGAAATCATCGATTGGCGTCGGACGGGATCAGTTGCCCGCCCGCTGCTCCTGAAGGGTCGTCACGACAATGTCGTAGAGCTCCTGCGCCGGCAGGCCCTGTGCGCTCATGTCCGCGATCCACTGCTCGCGGATCGGGTCGGCGGCCTTGGCCCGGAACGCATCGAGCTGCTCGTCCGAGATCTCGACCTTCGTCACGCCTTTTTCTTCCAGCACGTCTTCCCAGCGCTTCAGCAGCTGGTTGTAGTTGTCCACGTAGTGCGCGATCGCCTCGTCAACCGAGCTGTCGAGCGCTTCCTTGTGTTCCGGGCTCAGCGCCTCGTAGGCGTCGACGTTCACCACCACGGGGCAGTTCACGGTGCCGGGGTTCAGGTTCGCGGTCCACCAGTCGGCGCGGTTGATGGTGCCAAAGCTCAGATGCGCGTGCGGGGCAAATGCAACTGTGTCGACGACGCCGGATTCCATCGCGTTGTAGGCCTCGGTTGCCGGAACCGATGTCGGCACGCCGCCCACGGTCTTGAACGCTTCGCCCAGTCCGCCGGTCGCGCGAACGCGCATGCCGTCGAATTCGGCCAGCTCGTCACGCGGATCACCGGTGCCGACGATATTGTACTGCGGCATGGGCGAGGTCATCAGCAGCTTGGCATTCCAGCGGCCCAGATCGTCGGCCACGGCCGGATGGTCATAGACGGCATGGCTGACGGCAACTTCCTCTTCCAGCGTGTTCACGCCCAGGAACGGCAGTTCCAGCACGGTGATCGAAGGGTTCTTGTCGGCATGGTAGCCCGCGCAGAACTGCGCCATCTCGAACGCGCCGATCTCGATCCCGTCGAGGTTTTCACGCGGTTTCGACAGGCCGCCATAGGACACGTTGATCGTGAACTCGCCATCTGTCTTTTCCGAGACCAGCTCGGCCAGCTTCTCGACATGTTCGGTGAAGGCCCGGCGCTTGCCCCAGACCGAGGCATTCCACTCGGTCGCCGATGCTTCGGCAACAAAGGCAACGGACAATGCCGCGACTGCGGCTCCGGTCAAAAACTTCTGCATTATGTTCTCCCTGTTCGCGGTTTGTAAGTTCTACCGCCTTTCCCGAAACTAACCTGACGCCACGTCTCTTGCCAAGACCTGCCGCCACGGGATGCCCGGTGCAGTGTACACATCGACGGGTCGTGAAGGCATGCATTCATGCACGTACGGCGGGCCAATCGTGCCTGAACGCACGGCCGAAGATCAACCCTTGCCCGGTCTCAGCGACGCCGAGGTCTGGCTGAACAGCACCTTGTTGTTGTCGACCCGGTGCTGCCCGCGGTTCTGGTTCGCCTTGTGCAGGTCGATGGCCCGCTGCACCGCCGGCCGCGCCTTGATCCGAGCGCGCCAGTCGGCCACGCGGGGGAATTCGTCCAGCGACGCGCCCAGCGGCTTGGCGATGAAGACCCACGGAAAGGCCAGCATGTCGGCAATGGAATAGGCGCCGCCGACCAGCCAATCGCCCTGCTCCAACCGGTTTTCGAGTACACCGAGGTTGCGGTCATATTCGCCCAGGTAACGTTTGAACCCGTAATCCTTGTCGTCCTCGGGCGCGTAGTTCTGGAAATGGCTCAGCTGCCCGCCCATCGGCCCCTGGTTGCCGACCTGCCAGAAGAGCCATTCCATCAGCTCCTTCCGCCCGCGCCTGTCGTCGGCCTTTGGCGCGAACTGCCCGGTCCTGTCGGCGAGGTACAGCATGATGGCCCCGCTCTCGAACACCGGCACCGGACCGTCCCAGCCATCGCCGGGATCATGGTCGACGATGGCGGGCATCTTCGCGTTTGGGCTGATGGCAAGGAACTCGGGCTTGAACTGGTCGCCATCCGACAGCCGGATCAGGTGCGTGGTGTACTCCAGCCCGCATTCCTCTAGCATGATCGCCACCTTCCAGCCATTGGGCGTGGGCGCGTAATGGAAATCGATCATTCTTCCCCCTCCTGCGGGCCGGTGGCGATGCCCTCGGCGATCAGCATCTTGATGTCGTCTGTCGTATAGCCCAGCTGCGCCAGCACCGCTTCGGTATCCGCGCCCAGCTGATGGGCCGGATCGGGTCGGTCCAGCGGCAGGGTCGAGAACCGCGCCGGGGACCGCGCCTGCCGGATGCGGCCGGCCTGCGGGTGGTCGGCCTCGAAAACGGCCTCGTTCGCGATGACCTGCGGATGGCGATACAGCTCGGCCCGTGTCAGGACCGGGGCGCAGGGCACGTCATGCGCCGTCAGCCGCTCCATCCAGTTGGCGGTGGTGTCGGCCAGCAGCGCCTCCTGCGTGATCTCCAGCCGCGCGGGTTTGTTGATCTCGCGCAGGGGGACGGTCAGGAACCTCGGGTCGGTCAGCCAGTCGGGGCGGTTCACCGCGGCGGCCAGCCCTTTCCACGTCACGTCCGTATGGGCCGACACGGCCATCCAGCCGTCGGCGGTTTCGTAGATCAGTTCGATGAAACTCTGCGCCTCGGTGCCGGTCGTCTCCGGATCCTCGTCGCCCACGAAGGTGTGGCCCGACATGTCCGAGCTCCACAGGAAATGCGCGACCGTATCCAGCATGGACAGCGTCAGCGCCGTGCCCTGCCCCGTGCGTTCGCGCGCGAACAGCGCGGCGGTTATTGCCTGCGATGCCTGTATCGCGGTCACCTTGTCAGGCAGGATCGTGCGCACCAGCCGGGGCCGCCCGCCCGCGCCCTGCACGCTGGCCAGCCCCGACAGCGCCTGGATCAGCGGATCGTAGACGGGCCGGCCCGCCCAATCGCCTTCGAACCCGAAGCCGGCGATCGAGGCATAGACGATGTCCGGCTTGACGGCTCGCACCGCGGCCTCGCCCAGCCCCAGCCTGTCGGCGGCCCCGGGACGGAAGTTCTGGATGAAGACATCGGCCGTTTCGCACAGCTTCAGCACGGCCTGAACACCGCGCGGGTCCTTCAGGTTCAGCGTGACGGATCGCTTGCCGCGGTTGTTGTTCAGGAACGACGCCGAAAAGCCCCCGCGCCGGCCCGCCACCTGACGGCTGTGATCGCCACCCTGCGGATGTTCGATCTTGATGACCTCGGCCCCCTGGTCGGCAAGAATCATCGTGGCCAGGGGCCCCGAGATCATCGTCGTCAGGTCGACAATGCGAATGCCCGAAAGCGGTCCTGCCATCTGCGCTCCTCCCGTGACCCCGGGCAGCATGGGGCCAAGCGGGCCGGGACGCAACGCACGACACCGCGTGACACGGACGCGGACGACGCTTCGGGGCTGAACACTGTATCGCTTTGCGGTATCAGCAAAGCATTGGCGTCCCGGTCCCGGGCGCCGCGACCGCAAGGGGAACCCGGCGATGCCCGGTCCAGACAAGCTGACCGCCGCGCTGATGGCGCGGGACTGGGGGCAGGCTGAAAAGCTGCTGCGCCGGGCTGCGTCGTCGAAGAAGGCGGACGGGGCGGTCTTGTATAACCTGGGCAAGGTACTGCTGGAACAGGACCGCCCCGGTGCCGCGCTGGTGCAGCTGCGCAAAGCGGTCGCGCGCAGGCCGGGCCATGCCGACAGCTGGTACGAACTGGGCCGGACAGCCTTGATGGAGAACGATTTCCCCCTTGCGCTGCATGCCTTCACCAGGGCCTGCGCGCTGGCGCCAGAGGACATGGACGCGCGGCGGTCACTGGGCCGGGTCGCGCTCCGGTCGGGCAATTACGAGGCGGCGAAGACCGCGTGGTCCCCGCTGGCCGGCGATGCAGAGGCCGACGAAGCGCTCTACCGTATCGCGGCCGAAACCGGCGATGAGCGGGCCGAGGATCTGCGGCAGGCGTTGCTGGCGCGCCCCGCGGGCCGCGAGGCGGCGTTGAAAACAATGATGCGGGTATCGAAGGGCCGGGTGCCCTTGCGGGTGCCAGGCCGGTCGTGAACCAGCCGGTCGTTCAATTGAATGAACATCGGCCGGCAAATCACTCTCAGCTTTGCGCCTTCAATGCCGCGCACGAACGCGCTTCGTCAGGACCGATGGCGATGCTCTTTCCGGTAGACGCCCCGGCGGGTTTGCAAGGCCTCCTGCACATCCCGATTTGCGGCAACCTGCGCCTCGGTCATCGGCAGGATAGTCAGGCCCTGCGCCTCCCGCGGAACCGCGACGACCTGGGCCACGGGCGTTCCGGCGGGCAGAACGCCCTGCCAGTCGGGATCGGGCCACAGCGCGGGGAAATGCACATAGCCGTCCCGGAAGCCGTCGCAATCGACCAGCCCCGCCAGCGTGCGGAACGGCAGATCGGGACGGTTCAGCGGATGGGTGAAGAGCAGCGAATAACCCTCTGGGACTTCGAAGGTCCAGAAGTTCAGGAACTTCACCACCATCCCGTCGGTCAACCCGAATGGCGCGCCTTTGGCCTGTTCGGGCACATGCATCCCGATGGGCGCCCGGGAGATGAGCGTTTCGGGCAGGACCGGGGGATCCCAGTCCCACGAGATCTCTCCATTCTCGACCGTCAGGTCCGTCGCAAGCGGGACAAGAACGCCCGCGCCCATTGCATCCAGGATCGGCGGGCAGTGCTTCAGCGTCCGCACAGCCTCCCCATCGAGCAGGTCGGCCGGGGCCTCCGACGGCATCTCCCGCAGCCAGTCGGGCAATGTCTTCGCGGCCGGAACGGGTGGCGGCAGGATCGGCAGCAGAGCGGGATGGCAGCGCGCGGTGATCATGCCTTGGCGCGCTCGCGCTTCAGCAGGAAGGTATGCGCCAGCGCGGCCAGAACCGTGATCGCGATGATGGCCGTGCCGACGGCGTTGATCACCGGCGGATGGCCGTTCGGGTTGCGCGCCATGGCCCCGATTTCCGTGGCAAAGGTGCACGAACCGCCCTTGGCGAACATCGTGGTGTTGTAGTTCTCCATCGATGCCATCAGGGCGATAACACCCGCCGAAATCAAGGCCGGCGCAAGGTAAGGCAATGTCAGGCGGCGGAAAACCCGGAAGGGCGTCGCGCCCAGATCCAGCGCCGCCTCCTCAAGCTCGATGGGCTGGCGTTGCAGGCGGGCCATTAGGATCAGCATCGGGTAGCCGGCGATGAAGGTCACCTGCGCCATGATGATGGTGAAGAGGCCTGCGTTGATCCCCACGCGCCCCCAGAAGACCAGCGCGCCCAAGCCCAGCACGATCCCCGGCGCCAGCATCGGCGACAAGAGCACCCACCACAGCACACCGTTCGCCCGGCTTCGCCAGCGGGTCAGCAGCACGGCGCCGGCCAGCCCCAGGATCAGCGACAGCGGCACGACCATGGACGCCACCACAAGCGAGTTGCCGAAGCACGACACGAACCGACCCCGGTCGAGCGAGCGCAGCACCGGATCGGCCGCCAACTGCGCGTCGGACATCCAGAAGAACGCGTACCACTTGCCCGTCAGCCCGTGAAATTCGGTGACGGATGGCGGGGAGGTATTGTTGAACGACGACAGGATCATCAACAGCAGCGGCGCGAACATGAAGATCAGGAACGCGGTCGTGTACAGGTTCAAAAGCCGATCGGATCTCATTGAACCCTCGCGAAATCTTTCAGGCGCGTTCGCATGATCATCATGAACAGAGCCACGATGGCGAAGCAGAGCATCGTGTAGAAGAACGAATAGGCCGCGCCGACGTTCGAGTTCTCGGATTCGAAGAACTTGTTGTAGATCGTCTGGCTGAACCAGTCGGCCTGAAGCCCGCGAGAGATGATCCGAGGCACGGAAAAGGCGCCGGCCGCCAGCATGAAGGTCGCGATGCAACCCACTGCGATTCCGGGCTTGGAATGCGGGATGACGATGCGGCGGTGAACGCGGGTCATCGAAGCGCCAAGGTCCCGCGCAGCCTCGATCTGGTTACGGTCCAGCGTCGACATGACGTTGAAGATCGGGAACACCATGAACAGCACGTAGGTGTAGACGATCACGAGGAAAACGGTGCCAGGCATCCGCTTGAACCGGATCGGTTCGGAGATGATCCCGATCTGGGTCAGCAGCCCGTTGATCAGCCCGTTCGTGTCGATGATCGTGGTCCAGGCATAGACGCGCATCAGCTCGACGATGGCGTAGGGAATCACCAGCCCCAGGAACAGCCAGACCGCGCGGTCCGGCGGCGTGGCCAGCGCCACCTTGTAGGCCACCGGGTAACACAGGACCAGCGCCAGCGCCGTGGCCATGACGGCGAAAGCCAGCGTGCGGAACAGCGTGACAAGGCCCAGCCGTTCGTACATCTGCCCGTCGCGTTCGAACCGGAGCCCGATCAGGCTGTAGAGGATCTTGGACGGCCGGGCGTTCTCGATCGCCTTCTGTTCGGCCGACATCGGGATCGCGCGCGCGGCGAATAGCTGCTCGAAATTGGTGCCGGAATAGGGAAAGGCCTTCGCCTCCTCGGCCTGCATCCGTTCATAAAGATCCTGCCCGATCGCCGCGATTTCGCCTGCGGTGGCGATCTGGTCCGGGATCGGGTCGGTGTCGTCGACCGACAGGTCCGGAATGTCGAACAGCGTATCGAGCCACGCCTCTTCCCCCGGACCGCGCACCATCTGGCGGTGGGTCGTGGCCCGGTCGCATTGCAGGATATAGGGCCGCGTCGCCTCGCCCGTACCCGCGCCGCCGTTGATCGACGGAATGCCCATGCCGGACGCGCTTGGAACCGCCATGGTCGAGGCCGAGGGCACCGCCATCCCGGACACGGACGGCACCGGCAGACCACCGGAAGATTGCTGGGCGGGTTCGGCGTTTTCGTACGTTTTCAACACGCTGATGCAGGTATTCGCGTCTCGCGACAGCTGCAGCGCGATGGAACTGTCAAGCTGCCGCGCCGGCGCCGTCAACGCGCGTTCCAGCATCGTCAGCTGCGGCAGGATAATCAGCACCAGCCCCCAGGCCACGACGGCCACGAAGAAGGCGATGGTCAGCCCGCGGCCGAATCCCTGCGCGAGCCCCTTCATTGTCCCGCCATTTCGCGGCCGGTGCGGGCCATCGCGCTTTCCGGCAGGACGACAGCATCGGTGGCATCAAAGCCCAGATCGACCGTATCGTTCAAAGGCACCACGTGGCTGCCCATGGCAGCGCCCGTATTCGTCTGGTGCATCGTCAGGCTGTGGCCTGCGACATCGAAGAAAAGGTTCACGAACGCCCCTTCCAGATCCCGCCGCACCAGCGTGCCGGTCAGCCGGTTCTGGCCCGCGCCCATGCGCAGCACCTCGGGCCGGAAGAACAGCATCGCCGGATCGCCGGGTTGCAACCCCGTCGGGTTGCGCCCCTGCATCGGGCCGATGTCCGTCTCCACCGCCGCCATACCGTCTGACACCTGCACGACCTTGCCCTGCAACATGTTGGTTTCGCCGACGAAAGACGCCGCGAAAGCGGTCCGTGGCCGGGAATAGATCTGGTCGCCAGAGCCCACCTGTTCGACCACGCCGTTGTTCATCACGGCGATTCGGTCAGACATGGTCAGTGCCTCGCCCTGGTCGTGGGTGATGTAGATGAAGGTCACGCCCGTCTTCTGCTGGATCGCCCTCAGTTCCGCCCGCATGTGCTGGCGCAGCTTCAGATCCAGCGCCGAGAGCGGCTCATCGAGCAGCAGCACCGCAGGCTCCACCGCCAGCGCCCGCGCGATGGCGACCCGCTGGCGTTGACCGCCCGACAGTTCCCCCGGCTTCTTGTCCCCCTGGTCGGGCAGGGCCACGAGGTCGAGCAGTTCCTGCGCCCTCTCGCGCCGGGCGCGGCGGCCCAGGCCGCGCGCCTCCAGCCCGAAGGCCACGTTCTCCCACACCGACATCAGCGGAAACAGGGCAAGGTTCTGGAAAATCAGCGCCGTGGGACGCGCATTGGGGCCGATTCCACGCTGGTCCTCGCCTCCGATCAGGACCCGACCGTCCGTGGGTTCGACAAAGCCCGAAACCGCGCGCAGGATCGTCGTCTTGCCGCATCCGGATGGGCCGAGAATGGAAAAGAACTCGCCGGCCTCGATCCTCAGATCGGTCGGCTGGACCGCCGTAAACCCGTTCGGATAGGTGATCGACACCCCGTCCAGCACCACGTCCTTGCCGCGCATCTTCTGCCCCTTGCACACCGCAAGGGAGCGGCCCCGCAAAGGGCCGCCCCCGGTTTCGACCAAGGCCCGATCAGGCGTTGGTGATGGTTTCGACGTATTCGTTGACGACCGGCGCGTAGAACGGCGTGTCGGCCTGCCACCACCACATGTTGCCCAGAACCTCGGGCGTGTAGACCTCGAGGAACTGCGCCTTGAACTCTTCCGATGCATACTCGGCAGCGCCGGTCACGGCCGAGTTGTAGCCGGTGTTGTTCGAGAACATGCCCCCCACTTCCGGCTGCAGCATGAAGTTCATGAACGCCACGGCCTGTTCGGTGTTCTCGGCGCCCTTCAGGATGCCGAAGCTGTCCAGCCAGGTGATGATGCCTTCCTTGGGCGCGCGGTAGACGTAATCGGCGTTTTCGCGGTTCAGCAGCAGGCCGGTCGTGTCCCAGGTCTGGCCGATGACACAGCCGGCTTCCTTGAAGGCGGCGGTCGCTTCGGTGGCGTTGTTCCAGAACGCGCCGAAGTTTTCCTTGTGCGCGATCATGAACTTGGCGACGGCATCGAACACGCGGCGCGCATCCTCTTCCGACTTGTAGACGTCCAGCATCCGGTTCGACGGCACTTCGCCCGTCGCATCCAGGTAGAGGCCCGCACCGATCAGCGCCGATTTCTGGCGGAACGCCGCCTTGCCCTTGGCTTCGGGGACCCAAAGATCGCCATAGCTCAGATCCGCGTCCGAAATGTCCATCGCGGCCCGGTTCAGCGTGATACCTTCGGTGCCCCAGTCGAAGGGCAGCACGACCTGCTCGCCCCCCTGCACGCCGCCCAGCGACGCGCTGTCGCGCAGGAAGGACGGGAAGATCGCGCCCGTGTTCACATCCGACGGGATCGGCGCGAAGAAGCTTTCGCCATTGTCGTCCATGTAGTTCGGCACGTTGGTGATCGACGGGAAGACGACGTCGAAGCCCTTGCCGCCATTGGCGCGGACGGTCGATTCCGCTTCGTCGTTCGATCCGAAGGTCGTCAGGTCCAGCGTGATGCCGGTGTCGGCTTCGAACTTCTCGGCGATGTTCGGCTGAATGTAATCCTGCCAGGCGAAGACCTTGACGCTGCCCGAGGAGGCAAGCGCGTCCGAGGCGCGCAGAAGTGCAGGAGCGGCGACGGCTGCGGCGGTGGCCTGCAGCGCTGTACGGCGTGTAATGGTCATCGGAGATATCCCAGGATTGTGAATGCGTATCCGGACGAACCGGCTACGGGCGCGCCTATCCCGGGAAGGAAACAGTTATGCGACAGTCGGGGGGAAACAGATGCCAATGCGTCCTTTTTTCGCTGCGGGCAAAGGCTGGGGGCGCTGCCCCCCGACCCCCGAGGCATTTGAAGACCAAAGAAGATGCGCAGGATGCCGATGGCCGGGCCGCAAAGCGCGGGCCCATTTCTTCTTTTCCCAAATACTCCCGCCGGAGGCAGACCGCCCCTCGACCGATCCCCGCGGCCCGGCTTCAGGGCGCCTCAGGTGTTGAACAGGAAGTGCATCACGTCGCCATCCTTGACGACATAGCTCTTGCCCTCGGCCCGCATCTTGCCGGCCTCCTTGGCGGCCTGTTCGCCGCCCAGCGACACGAAATCGTCATAGGCGATCGTCTCGGCCCGGATGAAGCCCTTCTCGAAATCGCCGTGGATCACGCCAGCCGCCTGCGGGGCCTGCGTGCCTTCCCGGATCGTCCAGGCCCGCGCTTCCTTGGGGCCGACAGTGAAATAGGTCTCGAGATGCAAAAGTTCGTAACCCGCGCGGATCAGCCGGTCGAGCCCGGGTTCTTCCAGCCCCATCTCGCCCAGGAATTCGGTCGCCTCGTCCGGTTCCAGCTGGCTGATCTCTTCCTCGATCTGCGCGCTGATGATCACGTGTGAATTGCCCTCGGCTGCGGCCATCGCGGCCACGGCGGCGGAATGGGCATTGCCCTCGGCCGCCTCTTCCTCGGAAACGTTGCAGACGTACAGAACCGGCTTGGTGGTCAGCAGCTGCAATCCCTTCCAGGCCTTCAGATCGTCTTCGGCCACCTCGACCATGCGCGCGGGCTTGCCTTCGTCCAGCATCGCCGCCGCTTCCTTCAGCAGACGCTCCTGCTGGACAGCCTCCTTGTCGCCGCCGCGGACCTTGCGCAGGAGGCCCTGCATGCGCTTCTCGATCGATTCCATGTCGGCGAGCATCAGCTCGGTCTCGATGGTCTCGGCATCGGCCACCGGATCGACACGACCTTCCACGTGGGTCACGTCGCCATCTTCGAAACAGCGCAGCACGTGGGCAATGGCATCCGTTTCGCGGATATTGGCCAGGAACTGGTTGCCCAGGCCCTCGCCTTTCGACGCGCCCTTCACCAGCCCCGCGATATCGACGAATGTCATGCGCGTGGGAATGATCTGCTTCGACCCGGCGATCCCGGCCAGTTTCTCCAGCCGCGCATCCGGCACGGCAACCTCACCGACATTCGGCTCGATCGTGCAGAACGGGAAGTTGGCAGCCTGCGCCGCCGCCGTGCGCGTCAGTGCGTTGAACAAGGTCGACTTGCCGACATTCGGCAAGCCCACGATCCCCATCCGAAACCCCATTGCCCGATCTCCTTGGCGCAGCTCATGTTGCGCCGTCTCTAGGCACGATGCCCCGCCAGTGCAAGGGACCCAAGCCGGGACCATCAATGGAAACGGAGCGCGGGCGCGGTGGCGAGGGCGGATCCCGCAAGGGGGCCGCCCGGGGGGAGGGTGGGTGGGCCGCCGCGCCCGCGCTCCGGGCACGGCGGCAGGATCGTCAGGGCTTGGTGCCCTGCGCCAGTTTCGTCATCCCCGGGATCAGCGGAGAGACGTCGACATTCGTGAACCCGGCCTTCTCCATCGCATTGGCAACCCAGTCATCCGACAGGGACCGCGCTTCCGGCGTGAAGGCGGTGTGCTGCAGCTGCCACAACGCCGTGTTCTTGGGCCCGGTCCGGTCTGCATCGACGATGAAATCGTGCAGCAGCAGACGGCCACCCGGCACGAGGTTGTCGAAGGCCCGCTTGATCAGGTCGTCATGGGTGTGATCCGGCACACCCGAGAACAGGTAGGACATCACGACGATATCGTGCCCTTCGGGCCATTCCGTCTCCAGCGCGTTGCCTTCGACGTAGGAAATCCGGTCGGACAGACCCGCCTCTTCGACGAATTCCTTGCCGATGGCCGCGACGTTCGGGAACTCAACCACCGTCGCCTTAAGCTGCGGATGCGCCTTGCACAACGTGATGTCGAAGGCCGCCGTACCGCCGCCCACGTCCAGAAGCGTCTTCGCCTCCGACAGGTCCACCCGCTTCAGCAGGCTGCGCGCCGGGCCGACAGAGCCTGCATGCTGGCTTTCGGAATACAGCCGCGCTTCGGTCGGATCGGAAAACCACTGCGCGTAGGAGGCCGTTTCTTCCGTCGAAAGCGTGCCCGCCAGCGCACCGTCGATCTGGTCCATCAGCGGATACATCTGCTTGCCCACCTGCAGCCGCAGGTAGTCGCCGAAATCGTATTTCGCACCTTTCACAAGGAAAGCGTCCGCGGCGGGCGAGTTCTCGATCCCGTTTTCCGTCCGCTGGACGACGCCCATGCCGGTCAGCGCCGTCACCAGCGTGCGCACGCGCTCCTCCGGCAGGCCGGTTTCCTTAGCCAGGCTCGCCTCGGTCGCAGGCCCCTTTGCCAGGCCGGTGAACAGCCCGACTTCGAGCGCGGCAAACAGGGCTTTCGAGCCCATGTAGGCAAATGCGATATCAGAAATTTCTTCCGCTTCGGTCAGTACGGCCATTCTCCACTTTCCGCAGTTCCCCAGTATCCCGGGCCACTGTCATCCGTTGCAATTGCGGCAGACCCTATGGTCCCCTCCCGGGACCTGCAACCGGAGCGCCGGAATGCGACGCTGAAATGTCGCAAACCGCCAATCAAACAGGCAACTGGCATTACCGATGCAGCAACCATTGATCTTGGCGTCGCTTTTCTGCAGGAGAGATCACAAAGAAAGCGACAGGACACATCATGACCCGGATCGACGCCAAGTTCAGTGCGCTCAAAACAGCCAACCGCAAGGCCTTCGTGGCCTACATGATGGCCGGCGATCCGGATCTGGAAACCTCTTTCGAGCTGATGAAGGGCCTGCCCGCCGCCGGTGTGGACGTGATCGAGCTGGGCGTTCCCTTCACCGATCCCATGGCCGACGGCCCCACGATCCAGGCAGCCGGCCAGCGCGCGCTGGCGTCCGGCACCACGCTTCAGGACGTGCTCGACATGGTCCGCCGCTTCCGGGCGGATGACGACACGACCCCCATCGTGCTGATGGGCTATTACAACCCGATCTACAGCCGCGGCGTCGACACCTTCCTGGCCGACGCGAACGAGGCCGGCGTCGACGGCCTGATCGTCGTCGACCTGCCGCCCGAGGAAGATGACGAACTGTGCGTTCCCGCGCAGAAGACCGGGCTGAACTTCATCCGCCTCGCCACGCCCACGACCGATAACAAGCGCCTGCCCAAGGTGCTCGAGAACACGTCGGGCTTTGTCTATTACGTCTCGATCACCGGCATCACAGGTGCTGCCGAGGCACAGGCCGATCATGTCGGGCCGGAAGTGGCGCGCATCAAATCGCAGACCGATCTGCCGGTCGTCGTGGGCTTCGGCATCCGCACCCCCGAGGCATCGCAGGCCATGGCCGGAGTCTCGGACGGTGCGGTCGTGGGATCGGCCATCGTGTCAAAGCTCGCCTCCGGCGCACCCGTGGCCGAGGTGCTGGACTTCGTCGCGTCGCTTGCCGATGGCGCGCATCGCGGCTGAGCTTCGGTTCAGCCGTCCTCAGACTGGACTTCCAGCGTCAGTTCTGCCGGCGCGATGCTGCGCAGATCGTCGATCTGCAACCCGTGGGACGGTTTCGACAGCCGGTTGCGCACGACCCAGATCAGGCGTTCCTGCGCCCGCGTGATCGCCACATAGGCCAGCCGTTTCCATAGCGGCTGCCCGGCTTCCACCCGCCCCATCCGCGCAGCCACGAACAGATCCGGCGCGAAAACCTGCACCGTATCCCATTGCGAGCCTTGGGCCTTGTGGATCGTGACCGCCGCGCCGTGCAGGAACGTGGCCCCCATGTTGGCCGCGAAGGGGATGAAGGGTTCTTCCTCGTCCGGCTTCTCGATCTTGACGATGGAGGCGGCGGAGACCTGAGGTTCTTCCGCGCCCATCACATGCAACCGTGAAAAGCCCGGGCGTCGTCCGGGGCCCAGGTAGATCACCTGCGCCCCCTTGATCAGCCCGCGCGCTTCCAGATCCAGCCGTTTCTTGCGGTGCTTCGCCGGCAGCTCGATCCCGTCGCAGATCAGGGGTTCGCCCTCCAGAAGCTCGTCTATCGGCGCGCCGTGGACGGTACGGAAGGCCTGGATCAGACGGATGCGCGTCGCGTTGCGCCAGACAAGCACCGGGCTCCGCGCCATCAGGTCGACCTCGACGCGCTGGCCCCAGACGATGCGTTCGTCCTTCTTCGACGCGTCCTCGACCATTCGTTCGAAATCCGCGAATTCCAGCTGCGGATCGGCCAGCGCATGGGCCAGATCGAGGATCGGGTTGTCCGCATCCTGCCGGTGCACGCGGCTCAGCTCCAGCTTGCGGGGGCCGTCCAGCCCGTCGAAGATCATCTGGCCCGACTGCCCGACTGGCGCCAGCTGCGCCGGGTCGCCGAACAGGACGAGGTTGGGGAAGATCTCCTGCAGATCCTCGAACTGCTTTTCGTCGAGCATCGAGGCTTCGTCGATAAAGCCGATATCCAAAGGATCTTCGCGCCGTTTCCATCCGGTGATGAAATCCGATCCGCGCAGGCCGGCCGTCATCAGAGCGCCGGGGATCGACGGGTTGCGGGCATAGAACGCGGCGGCGCGGTCCAGGGCCTCGTCGGTCAGGCCCTCGATCTCGGGCTTGTCGCCCTCGCCCGCCAGCCACTGGGCCACGCGTTCGTATTCCGGGTCATAGACCGGCGTGTAGAGGATCCGGTGAATCGTGGTCGCCGGCACGCCCCGAAAGCGCAGTACGCTGGCCGCTTTGTTCGTCGGCGCAAGGATCGCCAGCGTGCGCTTGTCCTTCTTGGTGCGGCTTTCCCAATCGCCGGAAACGATGTCCACACCGGCGGCGCGCAGGGCCTTGTAAAGCTCGGCCAGAAGCAATGTCTTGCCCGACCCGGCCTTGCCGATCACGGCCATCACGCCGGTGCCCTTGCCCTGTGGCGGGGCCAGCAGGCCATCGTCCATGTTGACCCCTGCCTTGCGCAGAAGGTCGGACACCTGATCGTAGGCATCGGCCTGATCGGCCGAGAACTGGACGGAAAGCTGGACACTCATGGCGCGACCATATCGCCGCGCCGCAGAAGGGACCAGCGGAACCCGTCAGGCAGACAGCGCCATTTCCCGCACCGGTGCACCACCGAAGCTGCATTCGAACCACCCGCGCGAGGTTTCGGGCGCGATCCCGGCGCGCGCGGCGACACGGGCGCGCGCCTCCTCCGAGAAATCCCAGAGCCCGACCGATATCCGGTCGCGCCCTTCGCCTTCCGAGCCCAGAACCTCGGGCGAGGACCCGATGGCGCGGTAGATGCGGACCATGCGCGCGTCGAAGACGCCCACGAAATGGCGAATGCCGAAGCCCGACATGATTTCCCCGCCGCCCAGCATCAGCGCGGCCGCGACATGCGATTTTGCATCGCGGGACAGGCAAAACCGTGTGCACTCCCAGATCAGCGGGCTGGTGACCGGTGCGCCGCCCGTCAGGTGGCCGAACACGTCGTTCACCATCACCGGCCCCGTCGTCGGCAGGAACCGCATCGACCCGCCATGGCTGCCATCCGCGTTCTCCCAGATCACGTAAAGCGGATCGTGGGTGTCGTAGCTGTCCCGCTCCTCGCCATTCTCATCGACCTGGACGTCCCAGCCCAGCCGATTGCGGAACTGGTCCGCCCGGTCTTTGAACATGGAATGCGCAAGGCGCGGATGGCGGTGAAGATCGTGTCCGTAGATATAGCGCAGCATGGATCGCTCCCCTTGGCCTGGCTGGCGAAAGGGATAGCGCCGCGATGGTTAACGCTGAGGAAGTCGTGCGGTCTGTGTGTTAACGGCTTTGCGTTCAGGCCCGTCATTCGACGCCACGAGGATCAGCCCCCGGCTCATCGCACGGGCCACCGCGTGGGTCGTGTTCAGCGCGCCCAGTTTGAACCGCGCGCTTTCGATGTAAACACGCAACGTGTGTTCCGAGATCGAAAGCGCATCCGCCACCTGCGCGCGATTATGGCCGACAGCCAGCAAAGTCATCGCCTCGATTTCCCGTGGAGAAAGGGCGCGCGATGCCTCGCCCTTCCTGTCGGGTTCGAATTCCAGCGCCTTGCGATTGAAAAAATGCCCAATGAGGATCAGGTCGCTGTTATGCGTCGCGGTGAACGCGGCCCAGGTATCGTCATTGCAGGTATGATTTACCGTGAAGAGCGCGAATTGCCCGTTGGGTCCGCGGATCGGGATCGAAAACCCCTGGTTTCCCACTCCGAACGTCAGTGCATCGGCAAGGAAATCCCGGGCGACCTTGCTGGACCAGTCGAGCGATTTCCAGTCCACGGGATGAAAGCTGTTGAAACAGCCCGCGACCACGGGATCGACGCGAAGATAGCCCTTTTCCAGATAATGATGCACCCAGGCGCGATCATATGTGCCGCAGCCATATTGTTCGCCCGTGCTGTCCACCCAGTGGTAGATCATGTGATCGACGCCAAAGGCGTCCCGAAGACGTTCTATGACGTCCTGAAGCCCCTCAAGCGCCTGTGTGTCGTCCAAGTCCGACAGTATGAGATCCAGCTCCCCGCGCATCACACCATACCCGCGCGCCCGCCTCCTTCCGTTGGGACGCAAGTTCCGCGGCCGCGACGAGGGTTGTTTCGTCGAGGCTTGCGGCAAGCGACCCCATTTCATTCGCTTTTGCGAAATCCTTGAGATCGGCCAATACGTCCAAGATCCATTCGTTCTTCATGGTCACAGTCGCTCCGCAAAAGTTAACGTTCGATTAACAACAAGCCTAGCACGGGGAAAAAGCATTAGGAATTCACTGATTTTCCCTCCCCAGAAATAGCGAGGGCCTGGTTTACAACTGGTTGATTTGCCGAGGGCGGCAAAAACAGCACCGCCCACGACCCTGAGAACGAATCGCGAGCGGTTAAATTGTTCACCAATTTCCCTAAAGGAGAATTAAGAGCGCGCGTCCAAAACTTCTTCCAATGTCCGAAGCCCGGTAACGGGCGACTGGATCAGCACAGACATGTTGCCGGGCTTGTGCTGGTTGCGCATCATCTTCATGTGGGCTTGCGGCAGATCTTCCCATGTGAAGACCTCGGACATGCACGGATCGAGCCTGCGTTCCAGCATCAGCTTGTTTGCCGCCGCCGCCTGTTTCAGGTGCGCGAAGTGGGAGCCCTGCACGCGCTTCTGGTGCATCCACAGGTAGCGCACGTCGAAGGTGCAGTTGAAGCCCGATGTACCCGCGCAGATCACGACCATGCCGCCCTTCTTCACGATGAAGGTCGACACGGGGAACGTCGCCTCGCCCGGATGTTCGAACACGATGTCGACATTGTTGCCCTTGCCGGTGATGTCCCAGATCGCCTTGCCGAACTTGCGGACTTCCTTGAACCATTCGCCGTATTCGGGCGAACCCACCTTCGGCAACTGGCCCCAGCAGTCGAAATCCTTCCGGTTGATCACGCCCTTGGCGCCCAGGCCCATCACGAACTCGCGCTTGTCCTCTTCCGAGATCACCCCGATGGCGTTCGCCCCGGCCGTGTTGATCAGCTGGATCGCATAGGACCCCAGACCGCCCGAGGCGCCCCAGACCAGAACGTTCATGCCGGGACGCAGCTCATGCGGCGGGTGGCCGAACAGCATCCGGTAGGCGGTGGCGAGCGTCAGCGTATAGCAGGCGCTTTCTTCCCAGGTCAGGTGCTTGGGCCGCGGCATCAGCTGCTGCGCCTGCACGCGGGTGAACTGTGCGAAGGATCCATCGGGGGTCTCGTAGCCCCAGATCCGCTGGCTGGACGAATACATCGGGTCGCCGCCATTGCATTCGATATCGTCGCCGTCGTCCTGGTTGCAGTGGATCACGACCTCGTCGCCCACTTTCCAGTTCTTCACCTTGTCGCCCACGGCCCACACGATGCCGGACGCATCGGAGCCGGCGACATGATAGTCGGCCTTGTGCCCGTCAAAGGGGCTGATCGGTTCGCCAAGGGCGGCCCAGACGCCGTTGTAGTTCACACCGGCCGCCATCACGAGCACCAGCACGTCGTGGCTGTCGAGCGGCGGGGTTTCCACCACCTCTTTCTGCATCGCGGTGTCGGGCTCGCCATGACGTTCGCGGCGGATCGCCCACGCGTACATCTGTTTCGGCACGAAGCCCAGGGGCGGCATTTCGCCGATTTCATAAAGGTCTTTTTCCGGGGCGTCGTAGGGTGCAATGCCCGTATCGGTGTCCAGAGCCATGGAAGTCTCCTGCAGCTGCATTGCCGCGTCGCAGAATCGCGCGGATCGGACCTTCGAATACCGACCGCCGCGCAACATTGCAATGCAGCTTGTCACGTTTTTGTAATTTTATGTCCCGAAGCATTCAGCCCAAGAACGCTGGCCCGGTGCAGGATAACGCTGCAACGGTGGGGCTTGCGATCTGTCACGGCAACTGGCTCGCATCGCGGGACAGGCGTTTGGCCCTTTATTTGGGGCAGTGTGCCCAACTTTGACCAATCTGGCGAGAGAAATGACGCAGCGCAGCATGACGTGGCGCCCCCGTCATGACCTGACGAAAATGCACGCACGGTCGACACTTGCCGCCTCCCGCTACGACACAAGGCGGAATTCTGGAGATCGGGGCGGTTTTGCGGCGCTGCAGCGAATTGACTTTTCCGAGAAATTTCGATTTCTAGGCACAACACGCAAGATAATTGCGCGCTCGATTCAGAAGGTGTCCCATGACCGAGAAGCAGAAAGATCGTCCCTGGCTGATCCGGACCTATGCCGGCCACTCCACCGCGAAAGCGTCGAATGCGCTGTATCGCGGCAACCTTGCCAAGGGCCAGACCGGGCTTTCGGTGGCCTTCGACCTGCCGACCCAGACCGGCTATGACAGCGATCACGAATTGTCGAAAGGCGAAGTTGGCAAGGTCGGCGTGCCGATCTCCCATATCGGCGACATGCGGGTGCTGTTCGACGATATTCCGCTGGAGAAGATGAACACCTCGATGACGATCAACGCGACGGCGCCGTGGCTTCTGGCGCTATACATCGCGGTGGCGGAAGAACAGGGCGCCGATGTCTCGAAATTGCAGGGCACCGTTCAGAACGATCTGATCAAGGAATACCTGTCGCGGGGGACATATATCTTCCCCCCTGCCCCCTCGATGCGCTTCATCGCCGACGTGGCCGAGTACTGCTATACCAATGTGCCGAAATGGAACCCGATGAACGTGTGTTCCTACCACCTGCAGGAAGCCGGCGCGACGCCGGAGCAGGAACTGTCCTTCGCGCTGGCCACGGCACAGGCGGTTCTGGATGCGTTGCAGCCCCGCGTGGATCCCGAAGATTTCCCAGCGCTCGTCGGGCGGATTTCCTTCTTCGTGAATGCCGGCATCCGTTTCGTGACCGAAATGTGCAAGATGCGCGCCTTCGTCGACCTGTGGGACGAGATCTGCGAAAAGCGCTATGGCGTGACCGATCCAAAATTCCGCCGGTTCCGGTATGGCGTTCAGGTGAACTCGCTGGGATTGACCGAGCAGCAACCCGAAAACAACGTTTACCGCATCCTGATCGAAATGCTGGCGGTGACCCTTTCGAAAAAGGCCCGCGCCCGCGCCGTGCAATTGCCCGCGTGGAACGAAGCCCTGGGGCTGCCCCGGCCGTGGGACCAGCAATGGTCGATGCGGATGCAGCAGATCCTGGCCTACGAGACCGATCTGCTGGAATACGATGACCTGTTCGAAGGCAACCCGGCCGTCGATGCCAAGGTCGAGGCACTGAAGGAAGGCGCCCGGGCCGAGCTGGCGAACATCGAAAGCATGGGCGGCGCCATCTCCGCGATCGAATACATGAAATCGCGGCTGGTCGATTCCAATGCCGACCGCCTGGGCCGGATCGAGGATGGCGAGACGGTGGTCGTTGGCGTGAACAAGTTTACCTCGTCCGAGCCATCGCCCCTGATGGGCGAAGACGGTGGCATCATGACCGTCGATCATGCGGTCGAGGCCGGCCAGATCGCCAGCCTGAACGCGTGGCGCGAGAGCCGTGACCCAGACGCCGTGGAGGCGGCGCTGACCGCCCTGCGCAAGGCAGCGCAGGAAGGTACGAACATCATGCCAGCGTCGATCGAGGCCGCAAAGGCCGGTGTCACCACCGGCGAATGGGCAGAAGAGATGCGCAAGCTTTATGGCACCTACCGCGCACCCACGGGCGTGTCGTCGGCCGTGTCGAACAAGACCGAAGGGCTGGACGATCTGCGGGCCGAGGTCGACGCCGTCAGCGACAAGCTGGGAAAACGCCTTAAATTCCTTGTCGGAAAGCCCGGGCTGGATGGCCATTCCAATGGCGCTGAACAAATTGCATTTCGTGCACGTGATTGCGGAATGGACATCAACTATGCCGGAATTCGCCTCACGCCCGAAGAAATCGTTAATTCCGCAAAGGAAGACGGCGCGCATGTCATCGGGTTGAGTATTCTGTCCGGAAGTCACATTCCTTTGGTTGAAGATGTCCTTTCCTTGATGAAAGACGCCGGTCTTGGGCATATCCCGGTTGTCGTTGGCGGCATTATTCCCGCCGAGGATGAATCAAGACTTCTGGAAATGGGGGCGGCAAAGATCTACACGCCCAAAGATTTCTCATTGAATGTCATCATGCGCGACGTTATCTCCCTCGCCGATCCCGGAGCGTTTGCAGCCGAATAGGCGAATTTTCTCCAATGATTCAGAAATCATGCTGAAGCGCGTCCGGGTTATGGTTATGTTGCAAAGTGATGTGAAATCGCATCACTTGCACTGGATAGGAGAACAAAATGGAGATCGACTTGCAGTCGCTTTCGCGCAAGGAGCTGTCCAAGCTGAAGGCGGACGTCGAAAAGGCGCTCGTGTCGGCTGAAGACAGGGAACGGCGCGAGGCTCTGAAAGCTGCACAACAGGCAGCAGCCGAGTACGGTTTCTCGCTCGACGATCTGTCCGATTCCCCAAAGGCATCGGGCAGCAAACGCGGCAAGGCACTACCGAAGTACCGCAACCCGTCCAACCCCGAGCAGACCTGGTCTGGCCTTGGACGCAAACCTCACTGGGTGCATGACGCGCTCGCCAGCGGTGCCGATATCACCGATCTGGAAATCTGAACTGGCGGGCGGGGCACCCAAATGTCTATACATATTGGTGCGGAAGTCGGCGATATTGCCGAAACCGTTTTGTTACCGGGTGACCCCTATCGCGCTAAATGGGCGGCCGAGACCTTTCTTGGCAATGTCCGCATGGTCAATGAAACCCGCGGAATGCTGGGATTCACTGGCACATGGAACGGCCATGACGTGACAATCCAGGGCAGCGGTATGGGAATGCCCTCGCTCTCGATCTACGTCAACGAACTGATCCGCGACTATGATGCGAAAACGCTGATCCGGATCGGATCGTGCGGATCGATGCAGGAGCATGTCGGGATTCGCGATATCGTTCTGGCCATGACGGCCAGTACCGTCGCCTCTCCATCTCACAGCATCTTCAAGGATGTCACTTTCGCCCCGTGCGCGGACTGGCCGCTATTGAAGGCCGCCGCGAAAGCCGCGGAAAGCAAGAATCGTCCGATCCATATCGGCGGTATCTATTCCTCGGACACGTTTTACGACGAACGCCCGGATCTGAATGAACAGATGGTCCGGCACGGCATTCTTGCCGTGGAGATGGAAACGGCCGAACTTTACACGCTGGCCCTGCGCCACAAGCGCCGGGCGATGTCCGTGCTCACCGTCTCCGACCACCTTCTGACGCACGAGGCGCTCCCCGCCGATCAGCGTGAACGCAGTTTCGGCGAAATGGTCGAAATCGCGCTGGAAGCCGCGTTCGCGTGATTTAGGCCCCGTGGCTTCGGTCATAGCTGCTGGGCTTTGGCGGTTGCCAGCCCTCCAGCGCGCCCTCGGCCGGTGTGAAGATATCGACCTGCAAGGGGTAGCAGGCGGCCGTGTCCGACGAATGCTCCTGGCTGCAATCGCCCCCGGGACAGGTGCTGAGCGCGCCCAGAAGGGGGATTTCCGCAAAGAACTCCATGTAGTCACCGGGCCGCACCGGGCTGGCCTTCATGAAGTACTGCCCGGTGTCCTTGGTGAAGCCGGTGCACATGAACACGTTCAGCACGTCGTGCACGTGGGGTTCGGCCTGGACCACCGGCACATCCAGATGGGCCGCCAGCGCGCGGGTCAGGTTGGAATGGCAGCAATGGTGGTAAGTCGTCCCTGACAGAAGCTGCCCCGTATAGGGATCGCAGCGCGTTCCGATCACGTCATGCACCCGCCCGCCGAAGGGATCGGTCCCGTACCAGTCGAGCGTGTCGGCCACCACCGTCGCCATCGGACGCAGGTAGGGGAAGCTCGACCACATGCGCTCACCGGTGGTCAGATGCGTGCCATGAAGCGCGCGGGTCTTGCCTGAATAGAACCGTTCCATCAGGTCGTCGGCACTCCACAGGTTCAGGTCGCCGACCTGCGGGCCTTCGACGCTGGTGATGCGGAAGAAGCTGCCCGCCGGGACAGTGAACGTTCTGGCATCGCGGGGAGGAACGGTGACCGTGCCCATCTGCGCTGCCGTCTTCCGAGCGCGCTGCAGCAGCGGCAGGTCGGGCCGCGGCAGTGTGTGGTTCGGATAGACGACGACAGCTGGAATGGCGCGCCGGGCGTCGGCATCGGAGGGAGCATCGGTCATGGGGATCTCCGCGGGAAAGCATGCAGAGCCTAGCCCCGGGGCGCCCTGCTCACAAGGTACGGAGGTCAGACGATGGCGATGGCGTCCGCCAGCACCGAACAGCCTGTTACCACCCCGTTGACAGCAGGACGGAACAAAAAGGCCCCGCGCTGCGATCAGCCGGGGCCTTTGGATCGTGTCGTGGTGTCGCGGTCAGACGGTGCGTTCCAGCATCATCTGCTTGATCTCGGAAATCGCCTTGGCCGGGTTAAGACCTTTCGGGCAAGTCTTGGCGCAGTTCATGATCGTGTGGCAGCGATACAGCTTGAACGGATCTTCCAGATCGTCCAGCCGTTCGCCCGTTGCCTCGTCCCGGCTGTCGATGATCCATCGATAGGCGTGCAGAAGTGCTGCGGGGCCAAGGTACCGATCGCCGTTCCACCAGTAGCTGGGGCACGCGGTCGAGCACGAGGCGCACATCACGCATTCATACAGGCCGTCGAGCTTCTTGCGATCTTCGATAGATTGGCGCCATTCCTTGGCGGGGCGGTTCGTCTTGGTTTCCAGCCACGGCATGATCGAGGCATGCTGGGCATAGAAATGGGTCAGGTCCGGGATAAGGTCCTTGACCACCGGCATGTGCGGCAGCGGGTAGATGGCGACGTCGCCCTTGACCTCGTCAATGCCGTGGATACAGGCCAGCGTGTTGATCCCGCCGCCTTTCTTGCTGCCGATGTTCATGGCGCAGGATCCGCAGATCCCTTCGCGGCAGGACCGGCGGAAGGTCAGCGTGGGGTCGATCTCGTTCTTGATCTTGATCAGCGCGTCCAGAAGCATCGGGCCGCAGGTGTCCAGATCGACGAAATAGGTATCCACCGACGGGTTCTTCCCGCTGTCGGGATCGTAGCGGTAGATGTGAAACGTCTTGAGGTTGGTCGCCCCTTCGGGCTTCGGCCATGTCTTGCCCGTGGTGATACGGGAATTCTTCGGCAGAGTCAGTTGGACCATGGATCAGGGCTCCCTACTCGGTGGCGCCGGGTACGCCGGAACGGCGCGCCCGGAAAGCTGGTCTACCGCATCGCGGTAAATTTGCCGGCCCGTGGGCCGACAAACCTGTCTGTGGATTTTGCCGGACGTCCCCGGCAAGGCAATCGCTTACTGCGCCATCTTCTCGTTGTAGCAGTGCAGCAGATTGTCTTTCTGTGCCGTGGTGATCATGTCCTCGGGACCCAGGTCGAAATCGTCGAATGTGATCGGCTCGACCGCGCCGGGCATGATGGTCGGGCTGATGCCTTCGACATTGGTCGTATCCAGGCAGAACGACATGGCTTCGGTCGGAGAAACCGTGCCGGCCGTCGTGTCGCAGGCCGAGATGACGACAGCTGCCGACAGCGCAGTGACGGCAATCGCGGATTTCTTGAACTTCGCAATCATTAGTAAACCCTCGCTTTTGGTGCAATTTTGGCGACATCGATGCCGCCATCCTCCTGAGCGGTCAGCGGATCGACATGAACGGGTCGATAGTCGAGCGTGACCTGATTCCCATCAATACGCGCCAAAGAGTGCTTTCGCCAATTCACATCGTCACGGTCAGGATAATCTTCGTGAGCATGTGCCCCGCGGCTTTCCTTCCGGGCTTCGGCGCCGTGGATGGTGGCCAGCGCGTTGGGCATGAGGTTCTCAAGCTCCAGCGTTTCCATCAGGTCCGAGTTCCAGATCAGAGACCGGTCGGTGACCTTGATGTCATCCAGCTTGGCCGCCACGGCATCCATCTTCTTGACGCCTTCACCCAGCGTCTTGTCGGTGCGGAACACGGCCGCATCCGCCTGCATCGCGCGCTGCATTTCCAGCCGCAGGTCCGCCGTGGGGAGCGAACCGTCGGCGTAGCGGACCTTGTCGAACCGATCCAGCGCCGCGTCGATCGAGGCCTTGTTGGGCTCCGGCGTCGCTTCGTTCGGGTCCACGACCTCGCCCGCGCGGATGGCGGCGGCGCGGCCGAAGACCACGAGGTCGATCAACGAGTTGGAGCCGAGGCGGTTCGCACCATGCACGGACGCACAGCCGGCCTCGCCCACGGCCATCAGGCCGGGCTGGATCCGATCGGGTTCGTCGTCGCTGGGGTTCAGCACTTCCGCCCAGTAGTTCGTGGGAATGCCGCCCATGTTATAATGCACCGTCGGCAGAACCGGGATCGGCTCCTTCGTCAGGTCGACACCGGCGAAGATCCGGGCGCTTTCCGAGATGCCCGGCAGGCGTTCGGCCAGCGTTTCCGGCGGCAGGTGATCGAGGTGCAGGAAGATGTGGTCCTTGTCAGGCCCCACGCCGCGGCCTTCGCGGATCTCCATAGTCATGCAGCGCGACACCACATCGCGCGAGGCAAGGTCCTTGTAGTGGGGCGCATAACGCTCCATGAACCGTTCGCCTTCAGAGTTGGTGAGGTACCCGCCCTCGCCCCGTGCGCCTTCGGTGATCAGGCAGCCCGAACCATAGATGCCGGTGGGGTGGAACTGCACGAACTCCATGTCTTGCAGCGCCATGCCGGCCCGCGCGGCCATGCCGCCCCCGTCACCGGTGCAGGTATGTGCAGACGTGGCCGAGAAATAAGCCCGGCCGTAGCCGCCCGTGGCCAGCACGGTCATCTTTGCGGAAAACACATGCATCGTGCCGTCGTCGAGCTTCCAGCACAGCACGCCCTGGCAGACGCCGTCTTCGCTCATGATCAGGTCGATGGCGAAATACTCGATGTAGAATTCCGCGTTGTTCTTCAGCGACTGGCCATAGAGCGTGTGCAGGATGGCGTGGCCGGTCCGGTCTGCCGCGGCACAGGTCCGCTGCACCGGGGGACCTTCGCCGAATTCCGTGGTGTGGCCGCCGAAGGGGCGCTGGTAGATCTTGCCCTCTTCCGTGCGGCTGAAGGGCACGCCGTAATGCTCAAGCTCGTACACGGCCTTGGGCGCGTGCCGGGCAAGGTATTCCATCGCGTCCGTGTCGCCCAGCCAGTCCGACCCCTTGATGGTGTCGTACAGGTGCCACTGCCAGTGGTCCGGCCCCATGTTCGACAGCGACGCGGCGATACCGCCCTGGGCAGCAACGGTGTGCGACCGTGTCGGGAACACCTTGGTCACGCAGGCAGTGCGCAGACCCTGTTCGGCCATGCCAAGCGTTGCCCGCAGGCCCGAGCCACCGGCGCCGACGACCACGACGTCATACTCGTGGGTTTCGTACTCATAAGCAGCCATGTTGTCTTTCTCCTCGGGCTCAGATCGCCAGGCGTGCGACGGCCAGAATGCCGACTGCGGCGGCGGCGTAGCAGAGGCAGGTCATGCCGATGATCAGCCATTGCTGGGCGGCACCGTGAACGTAGTCCTCGATCAGGACTCGGACACCGTCCTTGAAGTGCATGAAGCCCACCACGAAAGTCAGCGCCGCCACGATCGCCGGGAAGGGCTTCGCGAAATGGGCCACGACCACGTCGTAGGGCTGGCCCGTCATGGGCGCCACCGTGATCAGGAAAAGCGGGATCAGGATCAGAAGTGCCGCGGACGACACCTTCATCGCCCAGGCGTGTTCCGTCCCGGACTTGGCCGAGCCCCAGCCCACGGCGCGCTTGCGGTCTGTCAGATAACCCATGGCGGCCTCCGTTATACGATGATCAGGGTCAGAAGGGTCATGACGACCGATCCGGCAAGAATACCCCAGCCGAGCTTTTCGGCGGTTTCCACGTCCAGCATATGACCGCTGTCCCAGATCAGATGCCGCACACCGGCCAGCAGGTGGTACCAGAGGCCGAGCAGCGAAAAGAGCATGATGATGTCGCCAATGACGCTGGTCATGACCCAGTCGGCGGTGGCGAAGGCTCTTTCGGATGTGGAAGCGGCGAGGAACCACCACACGAACATCAGCGCGCCCAGCAGCAGCGCGTTCCCCGTGATCCGCGTCAGGATGGATGTGATCGAGGTAAGCTGGGGGCGGTAGACGGACATATGCGGCGAAAGCGGGCGATTGCCCCTGTTCACATCTGCCATGACGGTTCCTTTCCCTGTCAGTCGGTAAGGTGTGCGCCCGTTCTAACCCATTTCGCTGCCCTGTCACCGCTGCGTCGCAGCGTCTGCCGCGGTTTTTTGGCGCGAATTGTAGATTTAACGCAAATTTGTGATCACACGTCGCGGATGCGTGATCACAAATGTACGAGGCACACTTTTGTGGCGCCGAGTCGGCGTTCGAATGCCGTTAAGTCTTTACTCTGTCGGGAAACCCAGCCGTTGCAGCGCATCGATGGCCTTGCGGCGGACATGGGGTTCTCCGTTCTGCGCGTCGGCATTCAGCCGGCGCATGACCGAGCTGAACTCCCGCTTGCGGGTGCGTTCGGCGATATAGGCCGCCACGCTGTCGGTCTCGCTCAGGGCCAGGATCTGATCTGCGGGCGAACCGGTCTGGGCGCTGGTCATTGGTCAAACATCATGGATTGGGATCTTTCCAGCGATTCTTTGGACACGCATTCTATACGGAACATTTCAGATTCGTGACAGGCCTTTTCCGCAGCGCAGCGACGCCGGAAAGGGTCGGAAACGCCTTGTTTTGTAGCGGTATGCCCCTGACGTCGCGCCAATCTAGATGTCTATTTCCAGACAACCATTGCAGTCCCGTGAAACCATCCGACGGGCGCGGGTGGCCTCATTCCGCCGCGGCGGTGGCCCGGGCCACTTCGCGCAGAAGCTTGCGCCGGATCCGCGCCGGATAGTCCTCGAAGGTCAGGGCGGTGACGACAAAAGCCCCCTCCCCCATGATCACGTTCTCGAAGAAATAGGCGGTCAGCTCGGCGTCGCCTTCCTCGATGGCGATGGCATTGACGGTGATGCCACGGCGTCTCAGGTCCGGGTGGATCCCGGTCGGCGCGATACCTTCGTTCGACACCCCGTCGCCCGATACGTCGATGACCATCCGCCGGCAATGATCCACGCTGTCGAAACTTTGCATCGTGAAATCCAGCGCCTCGCCGATCGCGGTCGAGAAATTGCGCCACACACGCGGGGCGGTGGCGATTTCCGCGGTCAGGTCGTCCAGCGCCTCGTAACTGTCGATCCGGGTCCACGGCACCGACACCCGCTGGCGCGAGGAACCGGACCATTGCACAAGGCTCACCTCGGCCTCGGCCCGGACCAGCGCTTCGGAGACGACGTAATCCCGCAAGCCTTCGACCAGCCCGTCCATCTGCAACCGGTACTCGCCCGGATCGACGGAGCCGGAGACATCCACCGCCAGCGCCAGTGCCAGTTCGCAGGCCGCGACAGGCGGGGTGGCAAGACAGAATGACAGTATCAATGCGCGGGACCGGATCATGTGCCCAGTCTAGGGGACTCGTGCGTCACGCCAAGCACCCTTCGCCTCACTCGCCAAAAGGTGACGCCCAAAGCGTGAGGATCGCCTGCGGGCGGGTGGGCCGTCCGCAGGCGATCCGGACAGGACCGCCCGCAAAACTTCAGACAGGCACCAGAGCCCAGTAATCCAGATCCAGCAGGATCTCGGGCAGGTACTTGCCCGCGTCGTCCTTCAGCTTGAAATCGACGACGCCCTTGGTCGCCACCAGCCGCAGGCGAAGCGCACCGACACCGGGCGCCGCTGTTTCGGCCTTGTCCAGAACCTCGGTCCACGCTCGCACCGTATCGCCCGAAAAACACGGGTTCGCATGGGCGCCCCCGTTCAGGCCCACGATCATCTGCGCATTGGCCAGCCCGTTGAACGACAGCGCCCGCGCCATCGAAATCACGTGCCCGCCATAGATCAGCCGCTGCCCGTCGGGCCGGAAGGTCGCGTCGAAATGCACCTTGGCCGTGTTCTGCCACAGCCGCGTGGCCAGCATGTGCTCGGCTTCCTCGATGGTGACGCCGTCGACATGGTCGATCTTCTCGCCCACCTCGTAGTCGGCCCAGCGATAGGGCTCCCCCGCCAGCGTGAAGTCGTAGCCCGAGAAGTCCAGGCCCTCGGGCACCGCCAGCGTCTCCGGGTCCACCACCTTCGCCAGTTCCGGCACGACCGTCTCGGGCGCAGGTGCGTCCAGATCGTTCTTCCGGACCATCACCCAGCGGACATACTCCATCACGACCTCGTCGCGCTGGTTCAGCCCCTTGGTGCGGACATAGACGACCCCGGTCTTGCCGTTCGAATTCTGCTTCAGCCCGATCACCTCGGACGACGACCGCAGCGTATCGCCTGCATAGACCGGCTTCCGCCAGCGCCCGTCGGCATAGCCAAGGTTGGCGACCGCATTCAGCGACACGTCCGGGACCGACTTGCCGAAGACAACGTGAAACGCCACCAGGTCGTCCATAGGGCTTTCCGGCAGCCCGCTCGCCCGCGCGAATTCGTCCGAGGAATAGAGCGCATGCCGCGCGGGATAGAGCGCATGGTACAGCGCCCGCTCCCCGCCCGACACGGTCCGTGGCACGGCATGGTCCATGACCTGCCCGATGGAATAGTCCTCGAAGAACCGGCCCGGGTTGGTCTTGGCCATCTATTGCGCTCCCAGTTTCATGTCGGGCGTGTAGTCCGCGTCGATATCCTTCACCACGGCCTGCCCGCAGCGCATCACGCCGCGTGCAGCATCGAAGCCGTAGGTCGGCGCGCCGTGCAGGGACCAGCCGGCGGCAAGCGCCGCGCTGACCTTGTGGCAGAAGGCGGACGTGTCGTCCTCGGACAGGAAGCGATAGATCGTGGCCATGGGTCCCCCTTAATGACCGAACGGATAAAGGCCGAAGAACAGGTGGATGACGCCGATCAGGCCCACCACCACGGCCGAGGCGACAAGAAACATAGCGTCCATCGCCCACTTGCCCGGTGCGCGGCTCTCCCATGTCGGTTCGGCCTTGTTGATCGCCGCGATCTCGACCGGGACCCACAGCAGCAGGCCGCCGAACAACACGATACCGGCCAGATCGCCGTTCACCAGCAGGTGGGCGATCGCCCAGATGGCGAACCCCGTCAGCATAGGATGCCGCGCCCCGTTCAGAAGCCGCCCGCGCTTCGGCGCCGGGGTGAGAAGGAAGACCGCGACGATCATCAGCAGGTTGTTGAGATGCGTCAGCCCCCATGGCGGTGTCCACACATGGACGTAGGGGGCGCTTCGGAAGCCCACGACCATCAGCACGATGGAGACCAGCAGGCACAGGGCCACCAGCCCCTTGCCCTTGTCGCCCATCGCGGCGCGCCGTTCGGGCGCGACCCGCTTGAACAGGTGCGCCGCCCACCAGAGTGCGACCCCCGCAATCAACAAAATCCACGCCATGGCTCGCCTACCCCGCTTGCAGCGCTGCAATCGCCTCCGCTTTTGCCAGAAGGTCGCGGGCGGTGGCAACGTGAAGGTTCTCCACGATCTTGCCGTCGACCACCGCAACCCCCTGGCCAGAGGCCTCGGTCTCTTCAAACGCGGCTATCTGGCGCTTGGCAAGGTCGATCTCCTCCTCTGACGGGGCGAAGGCCTTGTTCGCGCCGTCCACCTGGGCGGGATGGATCAGCGTCTTGCCGTCGAACCCCATGTCGCGGCCCTGAACGCTTTCGTCCCACAGCCCGTCTTCATCGAGGTACTTGTTGTAGACGCCATCGACGATCACCAGCCCCTCGGCCCGCGCAGCCAGCAGGCACAGGCCAAGGCCCGTCATCATCGGCAAACGGTCGGCGCGGAAGCGGGTATCCAGTTCTTTCGCCAGGTCGTTCGTGCCCATGACCATGCCTTCCAGCTTCGGGTGGGTCGCGATCTGGGCCGCGTTCAGCATGCCGCGCGGCGTTTCCATCATCGCCCAAAGGGCCATGTCGCCGGTGATCGCGGCAAGTTCATCGAGCTGTGCGGGGCTTTCAACCTTGGGCAGAAGAATAGCATCGGCGTCCATCGCCGCAGCCGCCTTCGCGTCATCCGCGCCCCAGGGCGTGTCGAACCCGTTGATCCGGACGATCTTCGCGCGTTGACCATAACCGCCCCGTTTCAGCGCCTCGGCCAGCGTGCCGCGGGCGTTCTCCTTTTCGTCCGCCGACACGGCATCTTCCAGATCGAAGATGATCGCATCGACCGGCAGGCCGCGGGCCTTGTCCAGCGCGCGGGGCTTGGAGGCAGGGATATAAAGGACCGAACGGTAGGGACGGCTGCGCGGGTCCATGGCAAGCTCCTGTGCAATAATCTTTCGTGCGACAGGACATCAACGACAGGAAAGTTCAAGCCCCTCAGGCACGGTCGGGCGCATTCGTCTCGCATTTTCTGCACCTGCGCAATTGGGCGGGCGCTGCGTTAACCAGACTTTCGCACCTGTTAGGCACAGTTTGCAGTGTCGGACCGGTGTCAGAAGGCCGTCTCGGTAGAACGCCGAATCACGCTGGCACCGCACGGGCAGCAAGAAAGAGGTCCGGCAATCTTGCATCTGGGTCCGCCGGCCCGGTGTGTCGCATCGCGGCACGCCCATCCGGGACGTCGGGCTTCGCTGAAAGGGTAGAACCCATGTTGAAGGAATTCTTCGCGCACTCCATCCTGCCGGCTGCGGCGCTCGGCGTGTTCACGGTCACTGCCACGATGGCCTACGCACAAAGCCGCAATTGCGGCCCGCGGGAATCGGTCGTTGATCGTCTGGCGGAAGGTTACGGCGAGACCCGGCAAAGCATCGGGCTTGGCGCAAACAATCAAGTGGTAGAACAATTCGCGAACCCGGAAACCGGTTCGTGGACGATCACGGTTACCATGCCCAACGGCATGACCTGCCTCGTCGCCTCGGGCCAATCGTTCGAACGCCTGGCCGAACTCCTGCCGGCCGCAGGACACGACGCCTGAGGACCGGTATTTTCAGGTCCGCGCCACAACACCGGCGCTGGCCCTGCCTTGCGGGGTCGGCCAGCGCATCTTTCCAGCCGACCATCAGGTCAGCGCATCCCAGACCAGCTTGGCCCCTGTCAGGCTGAGAAACAGGTAAGCCAGCGCGAAGAACCAGCGCTCCGACACCGCGCGATGTGCGCGGACGCCCAGCCAGACCCCGAACAGGGCCACGGGCGCAAGCATCAGATCCGCCCACAGCAACGGGGCGGTGAACAGGCCCAGCATCGCATAAGGCACGACCTTTGAGATGTTGATCGCCCAGAAGACCAGCACCGTCGTCGCCTGGAAGCGCGTCTTGTCGATGGGGCGCGACAGCAGGTACATCGCGACCGGCGGACCGCCGGCATGGCTTACGAAGCTGGTAAAGCCGGCCGTCGCACCGGCCACCGTGGCGCCCGCCATGCGCCCGGCCGTCATCGGTGCATCGGCGTCTGACTTCCGGCCTGCGCCGGATTGCCGCGCCTGGATCCGGCCCTGCAGCAGCCGCCATGCGACGAAACCCAGGGCAATCGTACCTATCAGGAACCGGAAGACATCGGCGTCCACGATTGTGTAAAGCCACGCCCCCAGCGCAACGCCCGGCAATGCGGTCAGGATCAGCAGCGCCGCGTCCCGTCCGCTCCACTTCCGCCAGTAGGGACCAAGGGTCGCCGCGTCGATCAGCATCAGCAATGGCAGCATCAGCGCGATGGCCGTGCCCGGCTCCAGCACGATGGCCAGGAAGGCGGCCGACGCGAACGCCGCACCCGACCCGAACCCGGCCTTGGAAATTGCCGCGAACAGCACCGCGGGGGCCGCCACGGCCAGGAGATACCAATCGATTTCGGCCACGACTGCCCCTTTTTCTTTCCTGTCCAGCGCCCCTATTCCGGGCAATCCCCGTCCCCGCCCCGCCGGCAGGCTTGCGTGCTCGCCCAATAGGGCTTACGCAATCGGCAATTTACACAAGCCGGAGTAATTGCCATGGCCAGACCCAAGATCGCGCTGATCGGCGCGGGGCAGATCGGGGGCACGCTTGCCCATCTCGCCGCAATGAAGGAACTGGGCGACGTCGTCCTGTTCGATATCGCCGAGGGCATCCCCGAAGGCAAGGCGCTCGACATCGCCGAATCCGGCCCGGCCGAAGGTTTCGATGCCGCGCTGTCGGGCACCCAGTCCTACGAGTCGATCGCCGGTGCGGACGTCTGCATCGTGACCGCCGGCGTGCCGCGCAAGCCGGGCATGAGCCGCGACGACCTGCTGGGCATCAACCTGAAGGTCATGAAATCGGTCGGCGAAGGCATCAAGGCCCACGCCCCCGACGCGTTCGTCATCTGCATCACCAATCCGCTCGACGCGATGGTCTGGGCGCTGCAGAAGTTCTCGGGCCTGCCCGCGAACAAGGTCTGCGGCATGGCCGGCGTTCTTGACAGCGCCCGCTTCCGCCACTTCCTGAGCCTCGAATTCGGCGTGTCGATGAAGGACGTGACCGCCTTCGTTCTGGGCGGCCATGGCGACACGATGGTGCCGTTGGTGCGTTATTCGACCGTTGCCGGCATCCCGCTGCCCGATCTCGTGTCGATGGGCTGGACGACGCAGGAGAAGCTCGACAGCATCGTCCAGCGCACCCGCGATGGCGGCGCCGAGATCGTGGGCCTTCTGAAGACCGGTTCGGCCTTCTACGCGCCGGCGACGTCGGCCATCGAAATGGCCGAAGCCTACCTGAAGGACCAGAAGCGCGTCCTGCCCTGCGCGGCCTATGTCGAAAACGCCCTGGGCCTGAAGGGCATGTATGTCGGCGTGCCGACCGTGATCGGTGCCGGCGGCATCGAGAAGGTCGTCGACATCAAGATGACCAAGGACGAACAGGCAATGTTCGACAACTCGGTCAATGCCGTGAAAGGCCTGGTCGAAGCGTGCAAGGGCATCGATTCCAGCCTTGCGTAAGCGATCATCCAACCTGATCCTGAAGGCCCGGCCATACCAGCCGGGTCTTTTTCGTGTCAGGCGGTCTCGACCAGCTTGAAATCACCGGCGATCCGGCGCTCCTGCAGGTAAGCTAGGCCCCGGTCGCTTTCGGCATTGGGCCAGACCGGCCCGGGCGCGATGAAGCCCCCCTCGATCAGCCTGGCCTGGAGCGCCGGCATGTCGTGTTCGGCATAGGCCATCCCGCGATAGGCCTTGTTGCGGAAGGCGGGCACCCATTCCCGCGCCACCGTATCGACGACCAGCGGCGCCTTCCCGGTAAAGCCGGTGATGTGATCGATCGGGCCTTCGGTCCAGAACGACCGGCGCAGGATATAGGCCACGTCCTGATCGGCCCGCCCGACATAGGCATAGAGATGCCCGGCCGAGCCATCGGCAAAGACCAGTTTCCGCGCAGCCTTGTAGCGGGCGATCTGGGTGGCCAGATCGTGATCCTGAGGATGGAAGATTTCGTAACCTTCGGCGGCCAGATGTGCTTCGATATCGGCCTCGCCCACGATGGCGCCTGCCTCCATCCCCAGCCCGGTACGCGAGACATAAAGCCGCTCGGGCCCGTCCGGGGCGATATCGGTGCCGAAATGGGCGTGCACCGCATCGTGCATCACCGGCGCCCCCTGCGCCAGCGCGCCCAGCCCGAAGGCTTGCCCCGGCACCAGAAGGGTATCGACCCGCGCCGGGCGGTTCAGCAGTCGGACCGGCGCCGTTATGCCGAAGGCCTGCAGGACGTTTTCCTGATAGGGTTTCAGCCCGCCCGACCGGCCCCGGCGCTTGGGGATGAAGCAGATCCCGTCGAACCGCTCCCCCGCATGCGCCGCCCAGAGCCGCGACAGGCTTTCCACCAGGAAATGGCCGAAATGATCGAACAGGATCCCGCCCCAGATCCAGCGCCCCTCAAGATGGCCCTTCACCCGTTCCGGCATGTCGGGCGCCAGGGTCATGCGCTTGTCGAAACGCCATACGATCCCGTGATCGACGTAATCGCCCTGCGCATCCAGCACACCGGCCTTCTGCCGCCGATGGGAATTGTAGGCGGTGACGACCGTCGCGTCTTCGACCGCATCGATGCGCGAGATCCAATCGCTTCCTGTCGTCGGGAAACTTGGCATCGTCGATGCGGTGGCCTTACGGCGTGGCATACTCCGGCTTTCTGATCGTTTCCGGGCTTTTGCGAACGGCCGCGAACTGCGGAAAATCCGCCGCCATGTTCTGACCGGCATCGGTATATTCGAACCCGTCATAGAACCTGTCGGGGCCGTAGCCATCGATATGCACACCCGACCAGTCGGCGACGATGGCATCGTAGTTCGATTGCAGCACCCGGTTTTCGGGGTCGAGTCCGGTGACGAGAACAAGCCCGGTCGGCCGGCAATCCAGCACCGTGACCTGCAGATCGGACCGGTACTGCGCCAGGATCGGCAGCACCTTCCACACGTCTCCAGTCCAGGCGTCCTTCGGCAGATTGTCCAGATCGCGGGTCGTCATCCCGGAATCGAACGGGCAACAATCGTGCAGGGCGATTACCCCGCCCGGCGCCATTCTGGCCTCGGTGTTGATGATATCGCGCAAGAGGTATTCGAACAGATGCATCCCGTCCAGGAACGCGAAATCGAGCCGAATGCCCAGTTGCTGCAGCACGCCGCTGGCGAAGAAATCGTCACTCGTCTGCTGGAAGGCCAGCATTGCGGGCTTTTCGTTGATCACATTGCTTTCGATGCGGAAGTAGGGATCGACGGCGATTGTCTTGCTGCGCACCGGCGCAAAGCTCAGCCCGTTGCGGCAGCCGACTTCCAGATACCAGTCGAACACGGCCGAGGCGTGAAGCTGCCTCAAGTATCGGCGATAGCGAAGGCCGCTTGGCTTGCGAAACATGCACAGGATCCCGTTTCAAACTCTGGCAACCACATTGCCCGGCAAAACGTGGAAATTCCAGTACCCTCGGCCTCGACGTCCAAACGAATCGGTGTTCTGTGTTTCCCCTGCGGAGGGCCGCGGCGAAGGTTTGTGATCACAGCTTTCGAGCGTGTGATCACAAAAAGAGTGAAAGGTGCGAAAAATCGACCTCGAGGTGCGAAAGAGCTTAGCGCGGCCTTTTCCCTGTGCCACTACATGAGCAATTGCCGCTAGAAGGACTGTTTGGATGAACATTCACGAATACCAGGCCAAGGCGCTTCTGCGCTCGTACGGCGCGCCGGTCAGCGACGGCCGGGCCGTGCTGAACCCCGAAGATGCCAAGACCGCCGCGGGCGAGCTCGACGGCCCGCTCTGGGTGGTCAAGGCGCAGATCCATGCGGGCGGCCGCGGCAAGGGCAGCTTCAAGGAAGCGTCGGCAGGCGAAAAGGGCGGCGTGCGCCTGACGAAGTCGGTCGAGGAAGCCGCCGAGGAAGCGCGCAAGATGCTCGGCCGCACGCTGGTCACCAACCAGACCGGCGACGCAGGCAAGCAGGTCAACCGGATCTACATCGAAGACGGCGCCGGCATCGATCGCGAACTGTACCTTGCGCTGCTGATCGACCGCGTGACCAGCCGGGTGTCGTTCGTGTGTTCGACCGAAGGCGGCATGGACATCGAAGAGGTCGCGCATTCGACCCCCGACAAGATCCTGTCCTTCTCGGTCGATCCGGCCACTGGCTACCAGCCGTTCCACGGCCGCCGCATCGCCTTTTCGCTGGGGCTGGAAGGCGCGCAGGTCAAGCAGTGCGTCAAGCTGATGGGCATTCTCTACAAGGCCTTCCTCGAGAAGGACATGGAGATGCTGGAGATCAACCCGCTGATCGTCACCGACAAGGGCGAACTGAAGCTGCTCGACGCCAAGCTGGGCTTCGATGGCAACGCGATGTACCGCCAGCCCGACATTGCCGAGCTGCGCGACGAGACGGAAGAAGATCCGAAGGAACTGGAAGCCTCGAAGTACGACCTGAACTACATCGCGCTGGATGGCGAGATCGGGTGCATGGTCAACGGCGCGGGTCTTGCGATGGCCACGATGGACATCATCAAGCTCTACGGGGCGGAGCCTGCGAACTTCCTCGACGTGGGCGGCGGCGCCACGACCGAGAAGGTGACCGAAGCCTTCAAGATCATCACCTCGGACCCCAACGTGAAGGGCATCCTGGTGAACATCTTCGGCGGCATCATGCGCTGCGACGTGATCGCCGAAGGCGTGGTCGCGGCCGTGAAGGAAGTGGGCCTGAAGGTTCCGCTGGTCGTGCGTTTGGAGGGCACCAATGTCGATCAGGGCAAGGAGATCATCAACACCTCCGGCCTGAATGTCATTGCCGCCGACAACCTGTCGGACGGCGCCGAAAAGATCGTGAAAGCGGTCAAGGGCTAAGCCCCGTTCCGGGCGGGCCCTGCGCCTGCCCGGTGTCACAGGAAAGACGACACCGATGACCGACGAAGGTTCAGCATCAGACCGGACGGGACGCGCCCTGGCGCTTCCGGTTCTGGCGCTGTGCCTTGCATCGGTGGTGTTTGCCGGCTGCAGCCCCCGCCGGGTCGTCGTTGCAACGGTGTCGACCGCGGCCAATGCCACGGCGTCGGCGGCGGGCGCTGCCGTCAACACGGCCGGTGCCGCGGTGAACACGGTCGGGTCGGCCGCCGGTGGTGCGATCAACGCGGCGTCGGGTGCGGCACAAGGGGCTGCCCAGGGCGCAAGTGCTGGTGCCGGGGCCGCCGGGGCATCGACAGGAACCAGCGGCCAGGTCGCGGCGGCGGCCACGCTGGCGGGCTCGGCCGCGATCATCGGCACGCTCGACGAAAACATGGAAACGCTGCGCCAGCTGAACCCGTCGGCCCAAAGCCTGGCGCAGGGGATCGACACCTGCCTTGCGGGCCTGAACGCGGGCTACAACCCGGCGGCGACGCTGCGGTCTGCCGGCTGGCATGCCATCGACGAAACGCAGGCGCGCCTTGCCGGAACAAACGTTCAGGGCGAGATCGTGCAGAGAAACGGTGTCTACGGCTACATCTTTCCCGGAAACAGCTGCACCTTCCGCACCAAAAGCGTCGTGCTGTCCCAGGCGATCCTGATGACGGACGAAATCCTGACCGCGCGTTATCCCGGGCAGTACACGACCGGAACGCCTTCCGGCACCGCGGACACGTGCAGCGGCTTCACGGCCGACCTCGGCAATGTCCGGGCCTGGGCCCATTTCGCGGGAGAGTCCGGCAGCGCCTGTTCCGGGCCCGGCGCCAGCGCAACCATCCAACTGGTGCCGTAGGGGGTCCGTGTCATGACAAATGTCATCGTCCATATCGGGGTGCCGAAAACCGGGTCGAACATCGCTCGGGCCGTCCTGAACCCTCACCGGCCCGCGGTACATGAAGCAACAAGAATGGAGAACGTCATGCCCCAGGACGCCCCTTGCCGGACCGGCGCTGTCGGTTCGCGACTGCATGGACGCCGCGCTGCCGGCCTGACGGCGCTGATGGCCGGCTTGTTCGCGCTGACCGCCTGCGGGGATCGCTCGCGCGAGGTCGAGTTCGTCTATCCCAGCGGCATGCCGGACGGCACGTCGCCGATCTATACCGAGGATTCGGCCCGGGCTGGCGCACTGCCACCGGACGAACTGGAGGATGAAGACACGGAGTAACTTGCTCCCCGCCGCACGCAGCGGAACGGGCGGTTTTCGGCTTACTTAATTTCCCATGGCGCGGGTGCGCCGTGGAAAGACCATATTGGACTAAACGGAGGCCCTGATGGCTGTACTGATTGACGAAAATACCAAGGTGATCTGCCAAGGTCTGACGGGCTCGCAAGGCACGTTTCACACCGAACAGGCGATTGCCTATGGCACCAAGATGGTCGGCGGCGTGACACCCGGCAAGGGCGGGTCCGAGCATCTGGGCCTGCCGGTCTACAACTCGGTGCACGAAGCGAAGGCCGTGACCGGTGCGAACGCATCGGTGATCTACGTGCCGCCGCCGTTCGCCGCGGATTCGATCATGGAAGCCATCGATGCCGAGATGGAGGTCGTCGTCTGCATCACCGAAGGCATCCCGGTCCTGGACATGATGAAGGTCAAGCGCGCGCTGATGGACAGCAAGACGCGGCTGATCGGCCCCAACTGCCCCGGTGTCATCACCCCCGGCGCCTGCAAGATCGGCATCATGCCCGGCCACATCCACAAGCGTGGCTCGGTCGGCGTCGTGTCCCGTTCGGGCACGCTGACCTACGAGGCGGTCAAGCAGACCACGGATATCGGCCTGGGCCAGTCCACCGCCGTTGGCATTGGTGGCGACCCGATCAAGGGGACGGAGCACCTCGACGTGCTGGAATGGTTCCTTGCGGACGACGAGACCCAGTCGATCATCATGATCGGCGAAATTGGCGGCTCGGCCGAAGAGGAGGCCGCGGAGTTCCTGAAAGACGAGGCCAAGAAGGGTCGCAAGAAGCCGGTTGCCGGTTTCATCGCCGGCCGCACCGCGCCTCCGGGCCGCCGCATGGGCCACGCGGGCGCCATCGTCGCCGGCGGCAAGGGCGGTGCCGAGGACAAGATTGAAGCCATGCGTTCGGCCGGGATCGTCGTGGCCGACAGCCCGGCAGGACTGGGCGAAGCCGTGCTGGAAGCGATCGGCTGACCGAAACCGGCGGAAGGACGGTCTTAACCGCCCTTCCGCTACACCACCGGAATGCCTGACAGGATCGGGCACCCGAAACGCAGACGCCAAAGAGGAATGGCCGGGATGCAGACCGCAGGACTGATCGGAAAAGGTGACGCGATTCGTGCACGCGGCGTTGCCGCCCTGGCCGCCCGGCGTGACCCGGAACAGGCCATGCGCTCGCGTGCCGTCCGAAACTCCGCCGGTCGGCGGAGACACGCGTGGCGGGCTCTGGATCATGCCTTGCATACCCATTAGATGCACCGCTCAAGACCCACCGCGCCGGACCCGGCGCACCGACTGAACGTCCACATTCGCACTCCCGGGAGGCGACAATGACAGAACAAAGCCCCAACGCCGATTTCCAGGCAACGTCCTTCATGCAGGGCGCGAACGCGGCCTACCTGGAACAGCTCTACGCGCAGTACGCGGGCGACCCGAACGCGGTGGACGCCGCCTGGGCAGAGTTCTTCCGCGCCCTGGGCGACAGCGACATGGACGTGAAGAAGGAGGCTTCGGGGCCATCCTGGGCGCGCACCGACTGGCCGCCGATGCCCGACGACGATCTGACCTCGGCCATGACCGGCATGTGGGCGGAAGCCGCGCCCGAAGCGAAGGCTGCGGGCAAGAAGATCACCGACAAGGCGCAATCGGCCGGCGTGTTGCTGACCGACGAACAGGTCAAGCGCGCGGTTCTGGATTCCATCCGCGCGATCATGCTGATCCGCGCCTACCGGATCCGAGGCCACCTTGTGGCCGACATCGATCCGCTGGGCTCGCGCGATGACAGCTACCATGCGGAGCTTGAGCCGAAGAGCTATGGCTTCACCGATGCCGATATGGACCGGCCGATCTTCATCGACAACGTGCTGGGCCTGCAGGTCGCGTCGATCCGCCAGATCCTGGAACTGGTCAAGCGCACCTATTGCGGCACCTTCGCGCTGCAGTACATGCATATTTCCGATCCCGAACAGGCCAGTTGGCTGAAAGAACGGATCGAGGGCCTGGGCAAGGAGATCCAGTTCACCCGCGAAGGCCGCAAAGCCATCCTGAACAAGATGGTCGAGGCCGAGGGCTTCGAGAAGTTCCTGCAGGTGAAGTACATGGGGACCAAGCGGTTCGGTCTCGATGGCGGCGAAAGCCTGATCCCGGCGATGGAACAGATCGTCAAGCGCGGTGGCGCCCTGGGCGTGAAGGAAGTCGTGATCGGCATGCCGCACCGCGGCCGCCTGAACGTTCTGGCCAACGTGATGGCCAAGCCCTATCGCGCCATCTTCAACGAATTCCAGGGCGGCAGCTTCAAACCCGATGACGTGGACGGTTCGGGCGACGTGAAGTACCACCTTGGCGCCTCGTCCGACCGCGAATTCGACGGCAACAAGGTGCACCTGTCGCTGACGGCCAACCCGTCGCACCTGGAAGCCGTGAACCCTGTCGTCCTGGGCAAGTCCCGCGCCAAGCAGGACCAGTTGCACGATGAAGACCGGATAGCGGTCCTGCCGATCCTGCTGCACGGCGACGCGGCCTTTGCCGGCCAGGGCGTCGTGGCGGAATGTTTCGGCCTGTCGGGCCTGCGCGGGCACCGCACCGGTGGCACGATGCATATCGTGGTGAACAACCAGATCGGCTTTACCACCGCGCCGCATTTCAGCCGTTCGTCCCCCTACCCGACCGACATCGCGCTGATGGTCGAGGCGCCGATCTTCCACGTGAACGGCGACGATCCCGAAGCCGTGGTGCATGCCGCCAAGGTGGCAACGGAGTTCCGCCAGAAGTTCCACAAGGACGTCGTAATCGACATGTTCTGCTATCGCCGCTTCGGTCACAACGAAGGCGACGAGCCGATGTTCACCAACCCGCTCATGTACAAGGAGATCAAGGGCCACAAGACGACCCTGACCCTGTACAGCGACCTGCTGGTGAAGGACGGCCTGATCCCCGAGGGCGAGATCGAGGACATGAAGGCCGCGTTCCAAGCCAAGCTGAACGAGGAATTCGAGGCCGGCAAGAACTACAAGCCCAACAAGGCCGACTGGCTGGACGGGCGCTGGTCGGGCATCGATCCGCGCAAGGAAGACCAGTACCAGCGCGGCCAGACCGCGATCAGCACCGAAACGCTGGCCGATGTCGGCGCCGCGCTGACCCGCGCGCCCGATGGTTTCGCGCTGCACCGCACCGTGGGCCGGCTGCTGGACGCCAAGAAGGCGATGTTCGAAAGCGGCGAAGGCTTCGACTGGGCCACGGCCGAGGCGATGGCCTTCGGCTCTCTTCTCACCGAAGGCTATCCCGTCCGCCTGTCGGGGCAGGATTCGACACGCGGCACGTTCTCCCAGCGCCATTCCGGCCTCGTCGACCAGAACACCGAGGAACGCTACTACCCGATCAATCACATCCGGGAAGGTCAGGCGCGGTACGAGGTCATCGACTCGATGCTGTCGGAATACGCGGTGATGGGCTTCGAGTACGGCTATTCGCTGGCTGAACCCAACGCGCTGACGCTATGGGAAGCGCAATTCGGCGATTTCGCCAATGGCGCGCAGATCATGTTCGACCAGTTCGTGTCGTCCGGTGAAAGCAAATGGCTGCGCATGTCGGGCCTTGTCTGCCTTCTGCCCCACGGCTTCGAAGGACAGGGGCCGGAACACTCGTCGGCCCGTCTGGAACGGTTCCTGCAGATGTGCGGGTCCGACAACTGGATCGTGGCCAACTGCACGACGCCGGCGAACTACTTCCACATCCTGCGCCGGCAGCTGCACCGCACCTTCCGCAAACCGCTGATCCTGATGACGCCGAAATCGCTTCTGCGTCACAAGCTGGCGGTGTCGAAGGCGCACGAGTTCACCGAGGGCTCGTCCTTCCACCGCGTCCTGTGGGACGAGGCGGATCTTGAAAGCTGGCCCCACAAGCTGAAGGCCGACGACAAGATCAAGCGCGTCGTGATGTGTTCCGGCAAGGTCTACTACGACCTGCTGGAAGCCCGCGACGAACGCGGGATCGATGACGTCTACATCCTGCGGGTGGAACAGTTCTATCCGTTCCCGGCGCTCAGCCTCGTGAAGGAACTGGAACGGTTCCCGAACGCCGACGTGGTCTGGTGCCAGGAAGAGCCCAAGAATCAGGGCGCGTGGACCTTCATCGAACCCAATATCGAATGGGTGCTTGGCCGGATCGATGCCAAGCACAAGCGCCCGACCTATGTCGGCCGCGCTGCCTCGGCCTCGCCCGCGACGGGCCTGGCCAGCCAACACAAGGCGCAACAGGAAGCGCTGGTCAACGAAGCTCTGAGCATCGAAGGAAACTGACCGATGACAACCGAAATTCGCGTGCCAACGCTCGGCGAAAGCGTCACCGAAGCCACGATCGCGACCTGGTTCAAGAAACCCGGTGACAAGGTCGCCGTGGATGAAATGCTCTGCGAGCTGGAAACCGACAAGGTGACGGTCGAAGTGCCGTCACCCGCCGCCGGAACCCTGGGAGAGATCATCGCCGCGGAAGGCGAAACCGTGGGCGTCGATGCGCTTCTGGCCACGATCACCGAAGGCGAAGGCGCGGCCCCCGCACCCGCGGACGACAAATCCGAAGACAAGGCCGAAAAAGCCCCGGCGGAAGACAAGCCCGCCGCGTCGGACGGTGGCGAATCCGTCGACGTGAAGGTGCCCACGCTGGGCGAAAGCGTGTCCGAGGCGACCGTGAGCACGTGGTTCAAGGCCGTGGGCGACGCCGTCCAGCAGGACGAGATGCTCTGCGAGCTGGAGACCGACAAGGTCAGCGTCGAAGTGCCCTCACCCGCTTCGGGCGTACTCTCGGAAATCGTGGCCGAGGAAGGCAGCACCGTCGATGCGAGCACCAAGCTGGGCGTGATCACCACCGGCGAAGGCGCTGGCGCCAAGGCCGCCGCCCCTGCCGAAGCGCCTGCCAGCAAGACATCCGACGAAGCGTCGGGCTCGGAAGGCTCGGGCCGGTCGGACGTGTCGAACGCACCGTCCGCCAACAAGGCCATGGCCGAAGCCGGGCTGGACCCGTCGCAGGTCAAGGGTACGGGCCGCGACGGCCGGATCATGAAGGATGACGTGGCCCGCGCCGTGTCGAACCCCGCGCCCGCCGCCGCCCCGGCGCCCGAACCGGCCTCCGTGCCGCGGGCGCCGGTCACGGCCGAAGATGCCTCGCGCGAGGAACGGGTGCGGATGACGCGCCTGCGCCAGACCATTGCCCGCCGCCTGAAGGACGCGCAGAACACCGCCGCAATCCTGACCACCTATAACGAGGTGGACATGGGCCCGGTGATGGAGCTGCGGAAGACCTACCGCGACGAGTTCGAGAAGAAGCACGGCGTGCGCCTTGGCTTCATGTCGTTTTTCACCAAGGCCTGCTGCCACGCACTGAAGGAAGTGCCCGAGGTCAACGCCGAAATCGACGGCACCGACATCGTGTACAAGAACTTCGTCCACATGGGCGTCGCCGCGGGCACGCCGCAAGGCCTCGTGGTGCCGGTCATCCGCGACGTCGACACCATGTCCTTTGCCGATATCGAGAAATCGATCGCCGAAAAAGGCGCGCGCGCCCGGGACGGCAAGCTGTCGATGGCGGAAATGCAGGGCGGCACGTTCACGATCTCGAACGGCGGCGTCTACGGCTCGCTGATGTCCTCGCCCATCCTGAACCCGCCGCAGTCGGGGATCCTTGGCATGCACAAGATCCAGGACCGGCCGATGGTCGTGAACGGCGAGATCAAGATCCGCCCGATGATGTACCTTGCGCTCAGCTACGATCACCGCATCGTCGACGGCAAGGGCGCAGTCACCTTCCTTGTGCGCGTCAAGGAAGCGCTGGAAGATCCGCGCCGCCTGCTGATCGACCTCTGATCCTGAAAGGATGGCCGGGCCCCGCGCCCGGCCGCTTGACGTCATGTTCGAGCGTCTGTGTGCACACTGGGTCTATGGCGGGGCGCTTGCGGCGCTGGTGCTGCTGTCGCTGACGCCATTCCTGGCTTTTGGGCCGGTGCTGACGGCCGTGTACCTCGCGCTGCCGGTCTACATGATCCACCAGTACGAAGAACATGACGACGACCGCTTCCGCCGGTTCGTCAATACGCTTCTGGCCGGCCGGTCGCGGGGCCTGAGCCGCGCGGATGTCTTCTGGATCAACATCGCCGGGGTCTGGGCGCTGCTGGTGGCCACGCTCTGGGCGGCCGCCACGATCAATCCCGGCTGGGGCAGCGTCGCGACATGGCTTCTGGGGCTGAACGGGCTGATCCACGTGGCGCAAGCCGTGGCGCTGCGCCGTTACAACCCCGGGCTTGTCACGGCCCTGATCCTGTTCCTGCCGCTGGCCGCGTGGCTGTTCGTTCATGTACCCGCAAGCCTTGGCCAGCAGATCGCGGGATTTGGCATCGTACTGGTCCTTCATGGATTGATCCTTGTCCGTGCGCGCCAACCCGGCCCGGTTGCGTCATGATGCGGGCCGCCCATTCCCGTTCGTCGTGTGAATGCCACGTCAACGGAACCCTCACCGTCTTTCAAAGGTTACCCTTAGGGAGTTGGCTTTCCTCAACTCGGCATACCCTGGAGATGGCAGATGGAAATCGCGGTGCACGGGCACGCAACTGAAGGCGCCGCCGCAGAGGCGTGCGGGGCAAAAGCCCTGATCACCGCCGAGGAAGGCTTCCCCGCGCTTGAGCGGCTGGCCCTGGGCGCGAAGGAAGAACTGCTCCTGTCCTTCCGCATATTCGATCCCGAAACCCGCCTGCGGTCGGACGAAGCGCGCGCGCTTGGGCTGGACCGCTGGCGCGATCTGGTGGCCCATGTCAGCGACAGCGGTGTCGACGTGAAGCTCTTGCTGACGGATTTCGATCCGATCTTCGCGACCGATCTGCATATCGACGCATGGCACGCGGCCGAAGGCTTCAAGAAAGCCGCGCCGAAGATGCGGGTGCTGCTGCATCACCACCCCGCCCGGATCGGCCCCGTCTGGCGGCTGATGCTGGCGCCCAAGATCCGCAGCTGCATCCGTGCCATCCAGGAGGACGGCCGAACGGAAGCCACCCCCGCGATCAAGGGGTGCCTGACCGGCACCGCCCGGATCTACCCCGCGACGCTCCACCAGAAGCTGGCGGTGGCCGATGGCGATCACATGATCATCGGCGGGCTGGATGTGGATGAACGTCGCTATGACACACAGGATCACGATCAGCCGTCGGAAGAAACATGGCACGATTGTGCGGTGGATATCACAGGCGAAAGCGCCAAGGCCGGGCGGCGTCATTTCATCAAGACATGGAACGCGGCCATCGCGCTGCGCGACGATTTCGATCCGCTGCCCGACAATGTGACCCCGATGGATGTCCCGCCCCGGGTGCCGGAGACGGGACCGATCCGCGTTTTGCGCACCGTCTCGCAACCGGTTGCCGGCCCCGCGGCCTTCGGCCCCGTCAACGCCCATGCCGAGATCGAGGCCGCGCATCTTGAGCTGTTCGCGAAGGCCGAACGGTTCATCTACATCGAAACCCAGTTCTTCCGCCATTTCGGACTGGCCGAGGCCCTGGCCAAAGCCGCCGAACGCGCGCCCGACCTGCAATGCGTCATGGTCCTGCCCGTAGCGCCGGAACGGATCCTGTTCGACAAGAACCGCGGCGTCGATGCCCGGCATGCGCAGGGTCTCCAGATACGGTGCATCGACAGGATCCGGAAGGCCTTCGGCGACCGGCTCGCCGTTGTCGTGCCTGCACGGCCCGGCAACGGTAATGGCGACGTGCTCTACCGCGGGGCGGATATCGTCTATGTCCATGCCAAGGTGACGGTCGTGGACGATGCCCATGCGATCATCGGTTCGGCCAACCTGAACGGGCGGTCGATGCGCTGGGATACCGAAGCGTCGGTTCAGATCGACGACGCGCGCTTCGCCCGCAATCTGCGCGACCGGCTGATAGAACATTGGCTTGGCGATACGGATGCAGGCATCGATCCGTCCCGCGCGGCCATCTGGACAGACCGCGCAAAGGCCAATGCCGACCGGAAACCGGATGTCCGACAGGATTTCATCCTGCCCTACCCAACCGCCCGAACCCGCGCCTTTTCGCTTTACGCGCCTGTCCTTCCCGCCGAGATGTTCTGATGCATGGCCGACATGTCTGGCCGGGGGGGCGCACCCGGGTTTATCTGCCCAAGCCGATCCTCTATGCCTTGGGGGAATGCTCGGGGAAATCCAAGGGCCGCGCAGGGTGCGCGGCCTGACACCACCATTTTCGCCCTGCCCGCGATGTCAAAGGAGTAACCTATGTCCAGCTACGACGTTATCGTCATCGGTTCCGGCCCCGGCGGCTATGTCTGCGCGATCCGCTGCGCGCAACTGGGTCTGAAGACCGCTTGTGTCGAAGGGCGCGAGACGCTCGGCGGGACCTGCCTGAACATCGGCTGTATCCCGTCGAAGGCGCTGCTGCACTCCACCCACATGCTGCACGAGGCCGAGGCGAATTTCGAAACCATGGGCCTGATGGGCGGCAAGCCGAAGGTCGACTGGGCGAAGATGCTGGGCTTCAAGGATGACGTCGTCGAACAGAACACCAAGGGCATCGAGTTCCTGTTCAAGAAGAACAAGATCGACTGGCTGAAGGGCTGGGCCACGATCCCCGAGGCCGGCAAGGTCAAGGTGGGTGACGACGTCTACGAGGCCAAAAACATCATCATCGCATCGGGTTCGGAACCGGCATCGCTGCCGGGCGTCGAGGTGGACGAGAAGAAGGTCGTGACGTCGACCGGCGCGCTGGAACTGGGCAAGGTTCCGGGCAAGCTGGTCGTGATCGGCGCCGGCGTGATCGGGCTGGAACTGGGAAGCGTCTACAAGCGCCTGGGGTCGGAGGTGACGGTCATCGAGTACCTCGACGTCGTGACACCGGGCATGGATGGCGAAATTCAACGCACCTTCCAGCGGACGCTGAAGAAGCAGGGCATGGACTTCATCATGGGCGCCGCCGTCCAGAAGACCGAGGTTGGCAAGAAGGGCGTGACCGTCAGCTACAAGCTGAAGAAGGACGACAGCGAACACACGCTGGAGGCCGACACGGTGCTGGTGGCGACCGGGCGCAAACCCTACACCGACGGGCTGGGACTGGATGCGCTGGGTGTCGAGATGACGAAGCGCGGGCAGATCGCGGTGGGCAAGGACTGGCAGACCAACGTCAAGGGCATCTACGCGATCGGCGATTGCATCGAGGGCCCGATGCTGGCCCACAAGGCCGAGGACGAGGGCATGGCAGCCGCCGAACAGGTGGCCGGCAAGCACGGGCACGTGAATTACGGCGTGATCCCGGGCGTGATCTATACCTCGCCGGAAGTCGCCAACGTGGGCGAGACCGAGGAATCGCTGAAGGAAGCGGGCAAGGAATACAAGGTCGGCAAGTTCAACTTCATGGGCAACGGTCGCGCGAAGGCGATGCTGGCGGCGGAAGGGTTCGTGAAGATCCTCGTCGACAAGGAAACCGACCGTATCCTGGGCGCGCATATCCTTGGGCCCAACGCGGGCGAGCTGATCCACGAGATCTGCGTCGCCATGGAATTCGGCGCCGCCGCCGAGGACCTGGCCCTGACCTGCCACGCACACCCGACCCTGTCGGAAGCCGTGCGGGAAGCGGCGCTGGCCTGCGGTGACGGCCCGATCCACTCGTAGAATCCGGGCGCGGGAAGGCCTTTACGCAAAGGCCTTCCATGCCTCGCCCCGGTCAGGCGATCTATTGAATCACCACATCGACGTCGCGGCGCGTGCGGGCCAGGCCCTGTCATAGGCCTCGCCGCCTTCCGCGCCTTGGGTGGCGTCGGCCAGGATCTCTCCAGGCGTGGGCAGGCCTGCGCTCTGATCGTCCGTGGTCCACAGCTCGGATCGGATCAGCGCACGGGCGCATTGGGCATAGACCTCGGAAATCGCGATCACGATGACCGTGGCGGGCAGACGGCCCTTGTGCTCGAACCGCGCGCGCAGGGCCTCGTCGGTCGTCAGTTTCGCCGTGCCGTTCACCCGCACCGCCGTGGTCGAGCCGGCCACCATGAACATCAGCGACACGCGCCCGTCCCGGACGATGTTGCGCAGGCTGTCCATACGGTTGTTGCCGTGCCAGTCCGGCATGGCGAGCGTATAGGGATCAAGCTCTGTCACCACCGGGCCTTCGTCGCCGCGCGGGCTGCCGTCGGTGCCTTCGGGACCGACGGTCGACAACACGGAGAAGCGCGAGGCCATGATCCAGCGCCTGTACGTGTCGGTCAGGCAGGGCGTGACCTTGACCTGCGCCGCTTTGGGCACGGCGCCGTAGAGCGTCTCAAGCGTCTCGATATCCTCAACGAAGTCCATGTGGTTCCTCCATCAGCGCGTTTGACGCGGCTTCGACCCGGGTTTCGATCTCGGTCAGGATCTCACGCTTTTCCAGGCCCGGCGCGATCGGTTCAAGAAATTCGACAACCGCCCGGCCCGGGTAACGCGCAAGACCGCTGCGGGGCCAGACGAGGCCCGCATTCGTGGCCACGGGCACGCATGGTACGTCCATCGCTTCATACAGCACGGCGACGCCCGGCCGGTAGGACGCGGTGGCGCCCGGCGAGACGCGGGTGCCCTGGGGGTAGATGACCAGCTGTCCGCCGTCGTCTTCCAGCGCCTTCCTGACCATGCGGGCCATGCCGGCATTGCCGCGCTTGCGGTCAATGGCGATGCAGCCGATGCGCATGGCGTAGAAGCCGAAGACCGGGGTGCGGACCAGTTCCTTCTTCATCACGAAGCGCACGTTGGGCAGGACCGAGAACAGCATCATCACGTCAAGGAACGATTGGTGCTTGGCCGCGATCAGAACATCGCCGGTGGGCACCGGTCCGCGCCATTCGGTGCGGATTCCCAGCAGCCAGCGGGCGGTCAGGAACACCCAGCGGCAGAACAACATCGCCGCCAGTCGCGCAGCCCCCCGCGACAGCAGCGCCAGCGGCAGGAAGACCACGCCCAGAACGCCCATCGCGAGGAACATCTGCAGCGTGAAGACCACCGAGCGAAGCCAGCGGAGCACGGTCACGACAGGCTCCGCAATCGTGCGCGGGCCGCTGCCATGGTGGCAAACATCGCCACCGCAGCCGCCAGGATCGGGATCACCAGCAACCAGAGCCACCCTGCCCCGCTAAACCCCAGCCCAGACAGGACACTGTCCACCGGCCCGGCTGACGGCATCAAAAGCAGGACGCCCACGCCAAGCGCGGTGCCAAGGATGGCGCCGAACAACGCGCGCAGCGTGAAACGGCGGACAAAGGCGCCCGCGATATAGGTGTCCTGCGCACCGACCAGCCGCAGGACGGATATCACCTGCGCATTGGCGGACAGCGCGGCATAGGCTGCCAGCGTGATCATCGCGGCCATGGTCCCGCCGATCAGCAGCAGCGACAACATCCCCACCCGCCAGAGAGAGCCCGCAGCGGCCACCAGCGGCTCCCGCCAGCGGCCGTGGTCGTCGAGCACGGCATCCGGCACCTCGGCCTCCAGACGCAGGCGGAGGCCCGTCAGGTCATAGGGGGGATCGTCGGCAATGATCTCGACCAGCTGCGGCAGGGGCAGCGTTTCGACCGGAAGACCAGCACCGAACCACGGCGCGAGAAGGGCTGTCTGCTCCTCCTCGCTGAGGGCGCGGGCGCGGGCGATGCCGGGGGTCTGGGACAGGATCTCCAGCGCGCGGGCCGTCTGTTCGGCACGTGCGTCACCCTGCCCCGCGATGCGCAGGGTCGCGCTGCCGGCCAGTTCGGTGGCCCAGCGGTCCGACAGCCGGGTCGAGGCGACGGACAGCGCCAGTGCGAAGACCGCAAGGAACGCCATCGCGCCCGAGGCAAAGAGCGTCAGCAAAGCCGTGTGCCCGCTGGGCGGCACGATGCGGTCGGCCTGGGCGTCGCCCAGAACGATGCGAAGGAACCATGCGCGGATCACAGGGCTGCCCCCGCCAGTTGCAGGCGCCGCCCGGCGATGCGCAGGACGCGGGTCTGGATCTGGCTTTTCGCGGCGCGGATCAGGTTCAGATCGTGGGTGGCGATCAGGATGGTCTTGCCCATCTGGTTCAGTTGCACCAGCAGCGTCAGCAGGCGCTGCGACATCTCCCAGTCGACATTGCCGGTGGGTTCGTCCGCAAGGATCACGTCGGGCGACATGATCACCGCGCGCGCAAGGGCCGCCCGCTGGCGTTCCCCACCCGACAGTTCCGGCGGTCGCGCATTGGCCCGGTCGGTCAGCCCGCACCACGCCATCAGTTCCTGCAGATCCTGCCCGTGCTGCGCTTCGCGCCCACGGCCGGCGACGGTCAGCGGCAGGGCGATGTTCTCGGCCACGCTCAGGTGATCGAGAAACCGGCAATCCTGGTGCACGATTCCGATCCGGCGCCGGATCAGGGCCATGTCGTCACGGTCGAGCGCCGCGAAATCCGCGCCGAAGGCCCGCGCCCGCCCGGACGTCGGCGAGAGGATGCCGGTGCACAGGTTCAGGATCGTCGTCTTTCCGGCGCCCGACGGCCCCGTCAGGAAGTGGAACGACCCCGGCGCAAGGACGACGGACACGTCGGCCAACAGTTCCCCGTCGCCATAGCTGTAGGCCACATTTTCCAGTTCGATCACGACGTCCCTTTCCGATCCCGCCACCGGGCCGGTTCTGCCTGAGTGCCTTTCGGGTTTCAATGGGGCCACACATGGCCGCGGCTTGCGATTGCCCCTTTCTTGCCGACGGCGGAGTTTCTATCCTATTGCTTCGGAGCCGGCAGCGGGTCCGGAGGTATCGATAAGCGGGGGGCCTCATGCGCCTGACATGTCCGAATTGCGGCGCACAGTACGAGATCCCCGATGATGTCATTCCGGCCGAAGGGCGGGATGTGCAGTGTTCGAACTGCGAGGAAACGTGGTTCCAGGCTCATCCCGACAGCGGTCCGACCGCCCCGGCGGTCGATCTGGAAAGCGATGACGAGGCCTCCGAAGGGTCGCCGCTCGAGGAAGGCGACTGGACGCAGGTGCGGGGCGACGCCGGCGCGCGGGACCTTGACCCGGCGATCACCGAGATCCTTCAGGAAGAAGCCCGGCGCGAAGCACGGCTGAGAGCAGCCGAAGCGCGCGCGCCGGTCGAAAGCCAGCCCGAACTGGCACTGGACAGCACACATGCCGGACAGCGGCGCACGTCCGCGCCCCGTTCGCGCCGTGACCTGCTGCCCGAGATCGGTGACGGGACGACGACACGCAAGGATCTGCCGCCGGTCACCCCGACCGCGCCCGCGCAGGAGGGCTCGAGCTTTGCGCGCGGCATGGCGCTGGCGGTGCTGATCGCGGTCGGGCTGGTGTTGCTTTACGCGAATGCCGACAGCATCACGGACAGACTGCCCTGGGCCGAGCCGGCGCTTGACGGTTATGTCGGCGGCGTGGATGCCGTTCGGGGGCTGCTGGGCCAATGGTATCTGGCCATCGAACCGACACTGGAGGCCGCGGTCAGGTCTGTCAGGGATTTCCTGGGCATCGACTGATCCGAAGGTCAGTAAAGCTCCCAATTGTCCGCGTGCGGGAGTTCACCGATGGACATCCACGCACCGCGCGCGCGGGCGACACGGGTGTCGGACCATGTGCGGAACACCAGGTCGAAACCGGTTTCGGTGATGTTCTCGGCCCTGATATCGGCCCGGACCGACGATTTCGTGTCGATGTCCCAAAGCGAGATCGACACATGCACCACCGGTGGATGGCGGTAGCGCGCAGAGAATCTGACCGGAACGATGCGCGCACGCGCGCCCGTCCCGCGCCACATCGGCCCGTCATCTTCGAAATCTGAAAAGAGCTGAACGTCGCCCTGATCGACACCCATCAGATGGTTGCTGAAACGCTGCATGCGCACTGCCCGTCATTCGTACAAGATCCCCCGCCCCTGCTTCGCGGGTCGGGAACAAAACAAACCGGCCCCGCAAAGGGGCCGGTTTTCACTGGTGTTGCATAACCGCCTTGAACGCTGGCTTAAAGGCGCATGTGGTCGCCAAGGGCTTCCATGTCGGCGAGAAGCTTGGCCGCGTCGTCAACCAGCCCGTGATGGGCATCGGGCGAGGCCTTGGCCGCTTCCAGCTTGGCGCGCGCGTCGGCGACCAGTTCATCGATATGCGAACGGTTCACTTCGTCCACCGGCGTGGCCTGCTCGGCCAGCACCGACATCGCATCTTCGTTGATCTCGGCGAAGCCGCCGGTGATCAGGTATTCCAGCGTGCCTTCCGGCCCTTCGACCTTCACAAGGCCGGGGCGGAGAGTGGTGATGAGCGGCATGTGATTGGGCATTGCCGTCATCCGCCCCTCGGTCGCCGGAAGCTCGACCATCGTGGCCTTGAGCGACGCGAGGCGCCGCTCGGGGCTGACGAGATCGAATTGCATCGTGTCTGCCATCAGGCCTGCTCCTTATGCCGCTGCTGCGGCCATGCGCTCGGCTTTCGCGATCACGTCGTCGATGCCGCCAACCATCAGGAAGGCCGCTTCGGGAAGGTGATCGTATTCGCCGGCCACAACCGCCTTGAAGGACGCGATCGTGACATCGAGCGGCACCTGCACACCGGGCGAACCGGTGAAGACTTCGGCAACGTCGAAGGGCTGCGACAGGAAGCGTTCGATCTTCCGGGCACGTGCCACGGTCAGTTTGTCTTCTTCCGACAGTTCGTCCATCCCGAGGATCGCGATGATGTCCTGCAGCGACTTGTAGCGCTGAAGGATCTGCTGAACGTCGGTGGCCACCTTGTAGTGCTCTTCGCCGACAACGCCGGGATCGAGCAGACGCGAGGAGGAATCGAGCGGGTCAACGGCCGGGTAGATACCCTTTTCCGAGATCGCCCGGTTGAGAACCGTCGTGGCGTCGAGGTGGGCAAACGAGGTTGCCGGTGCCGGGTCGGTAAGGTCGTCCGCGGGAACGTAGATGGCCTGAACCGAGGTGATCGAGCCTTTCTTGGTCGAGGTGATCCGCTCCTGCAGCTGGCCCATGTCGGTGGCCAGCGTCGGCTGATAGCCCACGGCCGAAGGGATACGACCCAGAAGGGCGGACACTTCCGAACCCGCCTGCGTGAAGCGGAAGATGTTGTCGACGAAGAACAGAACGTCGGAGCCGGACTGGTCGCGGAACTGCTCGGCCAGGGTCAGGCCGGTCAGGGCGACACGGGCACGGGCGCCCGGCGGCTCGTTCATCTGGCCGTAGACCAGGGCCACCTTGGATTCTTCCAGGTTGTCGATGTTGATGACGCCGGATTCGATGAATTCGAAGTACAGGTCGTTCCCTTCACGGGTCCGTTCCCCCACACCCGCGAACACCGAGTAGCCCGAGTGCACCTTGGCGATGTTGTTGATCAGTTCCTGGATGAGAACCGTCTTGCCCACGCCGGCGCCGCCGAACAGGCCGATCTTGCCGCCCTTGGCGTAGGGCGCCAGCAGGTCGACGACCTTGATGCCGGTCACCAGCACCACGGACTCGGTCGACTGGTCTTCGAATTCCGGTGCGGGCTGGTGGATCGCGCGGGTCTCGGTGGCTTCCACCGGGCCCTTTTCGTCGATGGGCTCGCCCACCACGTTCATGATCCGGCCCAGGGTCGCGTTGCCCACGGGCACCGAGATCGCCGTGCCGCTGTCGGTCACTTCCTGGCCGCGAACCAGACCTTCGGTCGAGTCCATGGCGATGGTGCGAACGGTGTTTTCGCCCAGATGCTGCGCCACTTCCAGAACAAGGCGGTTGCCCTGGTTCTTGGTTTCGAGCGCGTTCAGGATCTGGGGCAGGTCGCCTTCGAACTGCACGTCCACGACAGCGCCGATCACCTGTGTGATTTTGCCTTTTTGTCCACTCATCGAGTTCTTCCTTTCAACCTTCGGGCGGCAGCCCTGCCGAGTTGGGTTTGCGGTTTACGACGCCAAAGTGCGGGCGAACTTCTTCACTTTGCGGCGCCGAAAATAGGTTTCGATCTGGTAGCTGATGGCCCCGCCGACCGTCGGTGCGGGCGGCAGCTCATCCGTTGCGGGATGGCCGAAATACTTGTTCTCGATAACCTCGCCTGTCGAGATGTCGGTCACGCCTTCACGAATGAACATCCTGTTCATGCGCGGGTTCGACCGCATCGGAACGACGTAGCAGCAATCGTCGAAATAGTAGTGCGTGACCTGCGACCAGCGGGTCTTCGTGTGGTCGTTATGGGTGATACCGCCGTGCAGAAGGTTCGCCGCCCAGATCAGCGCCTGCCCCTTCTTGGCATGGAAGTACTCCGGCTCCACCCCGTTGGCTTCCACGTAGGCCGTCCAGGCGTCGTGGTAGAACTCCTGCGCCGGACGGCTGCGCTTGTGGCCCAGGCCGATGCCAAGCTGGTCGAAATACAGGATCGGCCACTTGTGCGACCCGGGATAGTAGACAAGCGGCCCCTGGTCCGGGCCGATATCTTCCAGCGCAACCCAGACACCGCACATGAACCGTTCCGGCACGGACGAGAAATGCACGCTGTCGGAATGGTAATGCTGCTGGGTACCCATCGCGAAGTTCAGCGTCTGGAATGGGAACGCACGACGGCCGTAGAGCTTCGACAGCAGGTCCAGAACCTTCTGGTTGCAGGCGATCTCGCGGACATGGGCGTTTTCGGTATAGTTCCCGATCCGGCCGCCCGGCTCTGCCGGGCTGTCCGGGCCGATCTTTGCCACGTCCGCGAACTGCTTCTTGGTCTTCAGGTCGGCAAGCAGCTCGTCCGCCATGGAATCGAAATCATCGACGGGAAAGTCGATGACGGCGAAGCCCTTCACGTTCAGATCGCGGGCGATCCGTTCCTCGTCCGGCGTCAGCCCAGCCGTCGAAAGCCACCTCTCGAAGAGAGGTGACTCGACATGTGGCATGCCGGGAAGAGGGTTGTTGCCCGCGTCCAGCATCAGAGCGCCTCGGCCCCCGAGATGATCTCGATCAGCTCGTTGGTGATGACGGCCTGACGCGACCGGTTGTATTCGATCGTCAGCTTTTCGATCATCTCGCCCGCGTTCCGGGTTGCGTTGTCCATGGCGGACATGCGCGCACCTTGTTCGGACGCCCCGTTTTCCAGCAGAGCGGCGAAGATCTGCGTGGCGATACCGCGCGGCAGCAGGTCAGCCAGGATCGCTTCTTCCGTGGGCTCGTAATCATAGAGCGCGGTCGAGGCTTCCTCACCTTCCGGCATGTCGTAGGCGGCCGGAATGATCTGCTGTTCGGTCGGGATCTGGGTCACGACGTTGACGAACTGAGAATAGAACATCGTTGCGACGTCGAATTCTTCCGCGTCGAAACGCGAAAGGATGTCCTGGGCGACCTCCTGCGCGTTGACATACGCCACGCGCTTGACCTCGCTCAGGTCGACATGGCCCACGAAGTACTTGCCGTAATCCCGGCGCAGCGCATCGCGGCCCTTCTTGCCGACGGTCAGGATCTTCACTGTCTTGCCTTCGGCAACCAGCTTGTTGATCGTCAGACGCGCCATGCGGGCGATGTTCGAGTTGAAGCCGCCGCACAGGCCACGCTCGGCCGTGAGGACGACCAGCAGGTGTGTCTGGTCGCTCCCCGTGCCGCGCAGAAGCCTGGGCGCGCTGTCGCTATCGCCGACCGAGGCCGCCAGGCCCGCCATCACCGCGTTGAAACGCTCCGTGTAAGGGCGCGAATCTTCTGCCGCTTCCTGGGCACGACGGAGCTTGGCCGCCGCGACCATCTGCATGGCCTTGGTGATCTTGCGGGTCGACTTGACCGACTCGATCCGCATTTTCAGGTCCTTGAGACTGGGCATTGCCGTCTCCTTTTTATCCGAAGGTCGACGCGAATTCTTGGATGGCGTCCTTCAGCTTGTCGGCTGCATCACCCTTGATCTTCGGATCGTCCTTGGTGATCCACTCAAGAATGTCCTTCCGCTTGCCGCGCAGGTGCGCCAGCAGACCGGCTTCGAACTTGCCGACCTGGTTGACAGGCAGCTTGTCGAGGAAGCCGTTGGTGCCGGCGAAGATCACGCAGACGATTTCGGCGTTGGTCAGCGGCGAATACTGCGGCTGCTTCATCAGTTCCGTCAGGCGCGAGCCGCGGTTCAGAAGCTGCTGGGTCGACGCGTCGAGGTCGGACCCGAACTGGGCGAAGGCCGCCATTTCGCGGTACTGCGCCAGTTCCAGTTTCACCGGGCCGGCCACCGATTTCATCGAGTCGGTCTGGGCCGAGGAGCCCACACGCGACACCGACAGACCGGTGTTCACGGCCGGGCGGATACCCTGGAAGAACAGGTCGGTTTCAAGGAAGATCTGGCCGTCAGTGATCGAGATCACGTTGGTCGGGATGAACGCCGAAACGTCGCCGCCCTGGGTTTCGATGACCGGCAGGGCCGTCAGCGAACCTGCGCCGAAATCTTCGTTCATCTTCGCCGAACGCTCCAGCAGGCGGGAGTGCAGGTAGAAAACGTCACCCGGATAGGCTTCACGCCCCGGCGGACGGCGCAGCAGCAGCGACATCTGACGATAGGCAACGGCCTGCTTGGACAGGTCATCGTAGATCATCAGGCCGTGGCGGCCGTTGTCGCGGAAGAATTCGCCCATCGCGGTGGCGGTGTAGGGCGCCAGGTACTGCATCGGCGCCGGTTCGGACGCCGTTGCAGCGACGACGATGGAATAGGCCATCGCGCCGGTTTCTTCCAACTTCTTGACCAGCTGGGCAACGGTCGAACGCTTCTGACCCACGGCAACGTAGATGCAGTAGAGCTTCTTCGATTCATCGTCGCCCGCGGCGTCGTTGTAGCTTTTCTGGTTCAGGATCGTGTCGAGCGCCAGGGCGGTCTTGCCGGTCTGACGGTCGCCGATGATCAGTTCCCGCTGGCCGCGGCCGATCGGGATCATGGCGTCGACCGATTTCAGGCCCGTCGCCATCGGCTCGTGCACCGATTTACGCGGGATGATGCCCGGCGCCTTGACGTCGGCCACGCCGGTCGCCTTGGCATTGATCGGGCCCTTGCCGTCGATCGGGTTGCCCAGGGCGTCGACGACGCGGCCCAGGAGTTCCTCGCCGATCGGCACGCTCACGATCGAGTTCGTGCGCTTGACCGTATCGCCTTCGCCGATGTCGCGGTCGGACCCGAAGATCACGACGCCGACGTTGTCGGCTTCAAGGTTCAGTGCCATCCCCATGATGCCACCGGGAAATTCGACCATCTCGCCGGCCTGGACATTGTCGAGGCCATAGACCCGGGCAATCCCGTCACCGACGCTCAGCACGTGGCCGACTTCAGCGACCTCGGCTTCCTGGCCAAAATTCTTGATTTGGTCTTTCAGGATCGCAGAAATCTCTGCTGCTTGGATACCCATTTATCCGACCTCTTTCATTGCATTCTGTAGGGCGCCCAGACGCGAGCGGATCGACGTGTCGATCATCTTCGAGCCCACCGTCACAATAAGACCGCCGATGATATCCGCATCGACGGCCGTGTTCAGTTTAACAGTCTTACCAACCTGCTTCGCCAGCGTCTCGCTTAGCTTTGCAGTCTGTTCCTTGGTCAGCGGCTTGGCCGTAACCACGTCCGCCGTCACTTCGCCGCGCTCGTCGGCCAGGCGGTTGCGCAGCTGCTGGATCAATGCCGGCAGCACGAAGAGACGCCGCTTGTCGGCCATCAGGGCCAGCGTGTTCTTCAACATGGGCTCGACACCCATCTTTTCGGCCACGGCTGTGACGCCGGTCCGCTGTTCCGCACGCGAGAACACGGGCGAGGACACCAGCTTGGCCAGATCCGGGCTTTCGGCAAGCGCCGTCGAAAGATCGTCGATGCTGGTCTCCAGCGCTTTCAGGCTTCCGCCCTCTTTCGCGATCTCGAAAACTGCGGTGGCATAGCGCTCGGCAATGCCAGCGGAAATGGAGGCTGATTCGGACACGTCCACCCTTCCGATTGATTGACCCGGGCGGCGGGAGTGCGAATGCCCGGGTATGTGAAACGGCCCGGATAAGTCATCCGGGTGCGAAAATCAGCGTGGATGTAGCAGAGCGTTAACCCCCTAGCAACATGCGATAGGCCTAAACCGAAAGGGCAATTGGCCTGAAATAAATGGAGAAATCCAAAGGTGCGACCCTTTGCGCAGGGCAGCGCACAATTGTTAGCGTACAGCATCCGTGTTGACAGGTTTCCGGTGCCTTGCCGGGCGGCCCGGTACGCCCTGCCCGGACCGCTCGGATTCGGCGCCGAACATCAACGCGCTAGCCTTCGTCGCGGTCCGGGCCCTGCATCTGCTGACCCATCGGCAAGGCGGGTTCGCCCAGCCCCTCGACGGGCTTTGGCGCCGTGCGCTGCGCGCGTTTCACGCGTGTCCCGTCGGTGGGCTGCACACGCTTCTTCGCCTCGACAAGAAAGACTCCGCCGGCCAGCATTGCGGGCAGCCTGCCGGCCAGGCGTTCGACGATCCGGCCCGATTTCAGCCAGAACCGCCGCTCCGACGGGGGTTGGAACAGCGCCGCTGCATGCCGTTCGGGTTCGAATCCATGGGCGCGAATCTGCGTTTCCAGCTGGCTCAGCGTGTAGGGCCGCCCGTAGCCGAAGGGCGTCCGGTCGTTCCGCGACCACAACCCGGCCCGGTTCGGCACCACGAACAGCGCCTTGCCCCCCGGCCCCAGCACCCGGGCGCATTCGTCCAGCAGCCGCGCCGGCCGTTCCGAGGTCTCCAGCCCGTGCAGCAGGATCAGCTTGTCGACCCGGCCCGTCTCGATCGGCCAGAGCGTTTCCTCGATCAGTACCGATACGTTCGGCCCATCTTTGGGCCAGGCCATGACGCCTTGCGGCCCCGGCATCAGTGCGATGACCCGGCGGGCATCGGGCAGGTAGGGGCGCAACAGCGGCACGGCAAAACCGAATCCCACGACCGTCTGCCCCTTCGCCTCGGGCCAGAGCCGCTGCACCTGTCCGCGCACGCTGGCCTGCGCCGCGCGGCCAAGCGCACGTCGGTAATAGAATTTGCGGATGTCATCGACGTCGAGATGCATTGCGGGCGCCCGTCCGATCCGCCAAGTTGGGGGAGGTTCCATGTACTCTATCAACGAAAGGTCAAAAGGCCATGCCTCTCGACGTCGTGACTGTGCCCTGCCTGCAGGACAACTATGCCTACCTCGCCCATGATCCCGAAACCGGGGAAACCGCGGTGATCGATCTACCCGAAGCAGCACCCCTTCTGGCGGCAGCGAAGGAGAAGGGGTGGAGCATCGACAAGATCCTCATCACCCATCACCACGACGACCATATCCAGGGTCTGGACGGCGTGAAGGAGGCGTTCCCGGACGCCATGGTCTTCGGTCACGCCAAGGATTCGGAACGCCTGCCCCCGCTCGACGTGGCGCTGAAGGACGGCGATACAGTGTCTATCGGCGGTGAAGAAGGCACGGTGATGGACGTCTCCGGCCACACCATCGGCCATATCGCCTTCTATTTCCCGGGCTCGAAGGTGGCGTTCACGGCGGACAGCCTGATGGCGCTTGGCTGCGGCCGGGTGTTCGAAGGCACGTTCCCGATGATGTTCGAAAGCCTTTCGAAGCTGCGGTCCCTGCCCGACGACACGGTGATCTGCTCGGGCCACGAATACACGCAGGCGAACGCGAAATTCGCGCTGTCGGTCGAGCCCGATAACGCCGCGCTTCAGGCCCGCGCCAGGGAGATCGACGCGGCCCGCGCGTCCGGTACGCCCACGGTCCCGTCCCTTCTGAGCCTTGAGAAGGCCACGAACCCCTTCCTGCGCGCGGGCACGCCGGAACTGGCCGCGGCCATCGGCATGGAGAACGCCAACCCCGTCGACATCTTCGCCGAGGTCCGCACCCGCAAGGACAACTTCTGACGCGGTTCCCGCCCGGCACCGTCGGGCGGGAATTGGCCGGACGCGTTTCGCCGCGGCTGACGCCGCGCCGACCCGGCCGCGGGGGAGGGCCCCCGCACCCCCCCCTCCGCAGCGGCGGGTTCATCTTTCGGGGTTTTCGCACCCTTCGGACGGCTCCGGTTTCGCCGCGGCACTGCCGCGTCGACCGGGCGCGGGGGAGGGCCCCCGCCCCCCCTCCGCAACCGGAGGCCTGTATTTGGCAACCCTTTGTCAACCTTCGCGCCGGTACAGTATCCCTTGAATCGCGGACGCTTCGATCCGATATCAGGCGAGTCGTGCCGAAGGTGAGGGCAAAACCCACGTCAAGCCCATCACAAATGACCGCCTATTGAGCATTTGTGAGACGATCTAACAAGAAAAGCCTTGAAGCCGGCGAGTGATCAACCAAACTCTAAGGGGAACGTGGCAGGATCGCATTGGGGGCGCCTGGCCATGTCGGCACCCCCGCGCGACCTCAGGCAAGAAGGAGCACTCCCGTGCCTTCATTCTCGAGCACTCTTGAACAATCCATTCATGCCTCGTTGGCGCAGGCCAACGAACGCCGGCATGAGTTCGCAACGCTGGAGCATCTGCTTCTGGCGCTGATCGACGAACCCGACGCCGCCCGCGTTATGAAGGCCTGCAGTGTCGATCTGGACGAATTGCGTACCACGCTGGTGGAATTCATCGAAGAAGACCTGTCGAACCTGATCACCGACGTGGAAGGATCCGAAGCGGTCCCCACCGCTGCCTTCCAGCGGGTGATCCAGCGCGCGGCGATCCATGTCCAGTCCTCCGGCCGGACGGAGGTGACGGGCGCCAACGTTCTGGTCGCCATCTTCGCCGAACGCGAATCGAACGCAGCCTACTTCCTGCAGCTGCAGGACATGACCCGCTACGACGCGGTAAACTTCATCGCCCATGGCGTGGCGAAGGATCCGGCCTACGGCGAAAGCCGCCCCGTCCAGGGCTCGGACGAGGCGGAGGAAGAAACCCATACCTCTCAGGCACCTGACGCGGATCAGAAGGAAAGCGCGCTTTCAAAGTATTGCGTCGATTTGAACGCGAAATCCCGCCACGGCGATATCGACCCGCTGATCGGCCGCGAATCCGAAGTGGAACGTTGCATCCAGGTGCTGTGCCGCCGGCGGAAGAACAACCCTCTGCTGGTAGGCGACCCGGGCGTCGGCAAGACGGCCATCGCCGAAGGTCTGGCCCGCAAGATCGTATCTGGCGAGACGCCGGAAGTTCTGCGGAACACCACGATCTACTCGCTCGACATGGGCGCGCTTCTGGCCGGCACCCGCTACCGCGGCGATTTCGAGGAGCGGCTGAAAGCGGTCGTCAACGAACTGGAAGAGCATCCCGATGCGATCCTGTTCATCGACGAGATCCATACCGTGATCGGCGCCGGCGCAACGTCGGGCGGCGCGATGGACGCGTCGAACCTCCTGAAGCCCGCGCTTCAGGGCGGCAAGCTGCGGACGATGGGATCGACCACCTACAAGGAATTCCGCCAGCACTTCGAAAAGGACCGCGCGCTGTCGCGCCGTTTCCAGAAGATCGACGTGAACGAACCGACGGTCGATGACAGCATCAAGATCCTCAAGGGCCTGAAACCCTATTTCGAGGAGCATCACGGCGTGAAATACACGGCCGAGGCAGTCAAGACGGCCGTCGATCTGTCGGCGCGCTACATCAACGACCGCAAGCTGCCCGACAAGGCGATCGACGTGATCGACGAAGCGGGCGCGGCGCAGCACCTGCTGGCGGCCTCCAAGCGACGCAAGACCATCGGCGTGAAGGAAATCGAAGCCGTCGTGGCCAAGATCGCCCGCATCCCGCCCAAGAACGTCACCAAGGACGATGCCGAACTGCTGAAGGATCTCGAGGTCTCGCTGAAGCGCGTGGTCTTCGGCCAGAACAACGCCATCGACGCGCTGTCGAGCGCCATCAAGCTGGCCCGCGCCGGCCTGCGGGAACCCGAGAAGCCCATCGGCAACTACCTGTTCGCGGGTCCCACCGGCGTCGGCAAGACGGAAGTGGCCAAGCAGCTGGCGGATATCCTTGGCGTGGAACTTCTGCGCTTCGACATGTCGGAATACATGGAGAAACACGCTGTCTCCCGCCTGATCGGTGCGCCTCCGGGCTATGTCGGGTTCGACCAGGGCGGGCTGCTGACCGATGGCGTCGACCAGCATCCGCATTGTGTGCTGCTTCTGGACGAGATCGAGAAAGCGCACCCGGATGTCTACAACATCCTGCTGCAAGTGATGGACCATGGCGAGCTGACCGACCACAACGGCCGGACGGTGAACTTCCGCAACGTGGTGCTGATCATGACGTCCAACGCCGGCGCCGCGGAACAGGCGAAGGCCGCCATCGGCTTCGGCCGTGACCGGCGGGAGGGCGAGGATACCGCCGCCATCGAACGCACGTTCAGCCCGGAATTCCGCAACCGTCTGGACGCGGTTATCTCCTTCGGCCCGCTGCCGAAAGAGGTCATCATGCAGGTGGTCGAGAAGTTCGTGCTGCAGCTTGAAGCCCAGCTGATGGACCGCAACGTCTCGATCGAGCTGACGCCGGAAGCCGCCGCTTGGCTGTCGGACAAGGGCTATGACGACAAGATGGGCGCGCGTCCGCTGGGCCGCGTGATCCAGGAACACATCAAGAAGCCGCTGGCCGAAGAACTGCTCTTCGGCAAGCTGTCGAAGGGAGGACTGGTGCGCGTCGCCGTGAAAGACGGTGCGCTGGATCTGCAGATCGAAGGGCCCGGAAAGCCGCGGCTTTCCGGCAACAAGCCACCGCTGCTGACCGCCGACTGACGTCGCGCCACCCGCAAGAGTGCCAAAGCCCGCCGGTGATTCCGGCGGGCTTTTTCCATCCCTGACAGGGCACCGGCCCTATCTTTCGGTCAGTTTCAGTTCGATCCGGCGGTTCTGGGCATAGGCTTCGGGCGTCTGCGCGGGGTTGAGCGGCTGGTATTCCCCGAACCCGTTCGCGGCAAGATGATCGGGGTCGATGCCCAGATCTTCCGACAAGTAGCGCACCACCGAAAGCGCACGGGCCTGGCTAAGCTCCCAGTTGTCGGCGAATTCCGAGTTCGGCCCCAGCGGCGTGCTGTCGGTGTGTCCATCCACGCGGATCACCCAGTTGATTTCGGGCGGAATGTCATCGGCGATCCGCTGGAGAAGCTGCGCGACCTTGGCAACCTCGGCCTTGCCGGCATCCGAAAGTTCAGCCTGCGCCGGGGGGAACAGCACCTCGGACGAGAACACGAACCGGTCGCCTTCGATCCGGATGTCTTTCTCGTCATCCAGCACCTCGCGCAGGCGGCCGAAGAAGTCCGAACGGTACTTCTCCAGGTTGGCCTTCTCGGCCTCCAGCCTCTGACGCTCGGCCTCTTCCAGCGCGCGGTTTTCTTCCGAGATCGCCAGTTTTTCCTCGGCCAGTTGCTTGCTGCGCCGTTCTTCCGCGGCCACGCGGGCCAGCGCGGCGTTCAGATCGGTGCCAAGGTTCTGCAACTGCACCCGCTGGGCACTGTCGCGTTCCTCGTAATCGTCCAGCAGCGCCTGAAGGTTGCCAAGCTGCGTCCGCAACGCGCCCACCTGCTGGTTCAGAAGCACCGTCTGCTCCTGCGCACGGGTCGAAATCGCTTCCTGCTCGCTCAACGATTCGCGGGCGCGGGCCAGCAGGACTTCGCGTTGTTCGGCAAGGCTGAGCTTCTCGGCCGCGTCTTCCTCGGCCTCTTCCTGGGCCGCCAGCGCCGCGATCAGGCGGCGGCGCAGGTCGTCTTTCTCTACCGCCTGATCCTGAACCGATGCCAGCTGTGCCTGCAAATCATCCCGTTCGGCCCGGATGGCGGCCAGGGCCGCAGTCAGTTCCTCGCGCGAGGCGTCGGCTTCGGCCAGTTCGGTGCCCAGCTCTGCCCGCGCGGCCTCGGCCTCGCGCTTCTGCTGGAGGGCCAGCAACAGCTTTTCGTCAAGGCTCGCCTGCGCTGCCTCGGCTGCGGCCAGCAGGGTCAGCGTTTCCTCGGCCGTGCGGCGCTGTTCTTCCAGCGCGAGCGTCATCGCCGTGAGCTCCGCATCCGCATTCTGCAACCGTTCGCGCAGCGCTTCGGCGGCGGCGGCTTCGGCAAGGCGGGCCTTTTCTTCTTCGCTCAGCTCGGATTCCAGCGCGATCACGCGGGATTGCAGCGCCTCGGCCGCCGATTCACTTTCGGCCCCGCGGGCGCGCAGATCCTCGACCAAGGCCGTCAGCGCCTCCCGCCGGGCCGCGGCCAGCCGGGCGGCTTCGGTCTGTTCGTCGACCTCGTCCCGGGCCTGCGCCAGCGCAAGGTTCAGCGCCTCCTGCTCCGACATCAGCTCGGCCCGGTCGGTTTCCAGATCGGCGATCTGGGTTTCGGCGTCGCGGGCATTGGCCAGAAGCGTGGCGACCTGATCTTCGAAACTGGCGATCCGGATCTGCGCGGCATCGAGCGCCTGCGCCTGCTGGTTCCGTTCCGCTGTCAGCGACGCGATCACGGCCGACTGGCTGTTCAGTTGCGCCTGCGCCGTGCTCAGTTCGTCCTGCGTTTCATCGAGCATCGAGCTCAGCTCGCCCATCTGCGCGGTCAGCTGGGTGTTGCGCCGCTCCTCCAGCCCCAGCGCGCTGGCCAGTGCCTGCACCTCGGACCCCAGCGCATCCAGTTCGCTTTCCTGCCCGGAGATGGTTTCCCGCAGCACGAACTGTACCACCATGAAAATCGTCAGCACGAACATCAGGACCAGCAGCAGGCCCGTCATCGCGTCCACGAACCCGGGCCAGATCGATCCCTGAAATCGGTTCCCGCTGCGGCGCGACAGGGCCATCGGTTACTCCGTACCGGCCGGTTTGCCGCGGCCCGTCCGGCCCATCGCGCGGGCCAGCGTGTCGATATCGCGGCGGATCTCGGCCATGCTTTCCTGCCGGCCGGCGGAGATTTCTTCGAGAATGCGCAGCATCTGCACGTCGATCGAGCGCAGCCGCATCCGGCTCTCCGCGTCGATCCCTTCACCGGGGCCGTAATCGCGGATCAGCCCGGCCAGTTCCGTCTGGCCTTCGGCCACCCGTTCCAGCGCCGAGACGACGGTCTGGTTCTCGGATTGGCGTTCGTTCATCTCGGTGATCGCCGTCACAAGCTGCTGCAGCCCGGCATCGACCTGCGCGCGGCTGGCATCGGTTTCAAGGAAGACCTCCCGCAGGTTGTCCATCTGGTCGGCCATCTGTTCGACAAGGCCCGCCACCAGATCGTGGCTGGCGCCGCCATCCTCCCCCGCCGCGAACCCAAGGCGGGTGATCGAGGACAGCCAGTCCTCAAGCTCGCGGTAGAACCGGTTCTGGCCGTGGCCCGCGAAGATTTCGAGCAGGCCCACGACAAGCGATCCCGCAAGCCCCAGGAGGGAGGAGCCAAACGCCACGCCCATGCCGCCCAGCTGCGATTCCAGCCCCGTCATCAGCCGGTTGAAGACGTCGATGCCTTCGTCGCCCGCCTGCGGCGCAAGGCTGCGGATCGTGTCGACAACCGCCGGGACAGTCGTGGCAAGGCCGAAGAACGTGCCCAGAAGGCCAAGGAAAATCAGCAGGTTGACGATATAGCGCGTGACCTCGCGCTGTTCGTCGATGCGGGTGGAGACGGAATCGAGGATGCTTTGCGTCGACGACGAGTTCAGCTGCATCCGCGTCCCGCGCGACCGCAGCAGCGACGCGAGCGAGGCCAGAAGCTTTGGCGGCTTGTTGTCGGCGCTGATCTCGCCATTGGCGAAACGCTCGATCCACCGGACCGAGCCGAACAGCTGCATCACCTGCCAGAAGCAGGCAAAGACCCCCACGAAGAACACGGTGCCGATGATCCCGTTCAGGATCGGGCTGGCCTCGAAGATCGGCAGGACCTTCGGCAGCGCCAGGAATGCGCCGAACCCCGCAAGGATCAGCACGACGCACATCGTCAGGATCTGACGCACAGGATGCGAGAACTGCGGGGTCGGTTCCCGATCTGATGGCGCCATTTTGGTTGAGTCCCGACGTTCTAGGCAAAAAAATTTGTCGAAATGACCCTATCCGGCCCCATCGGGCGCGCCAAGTCCTTGCGGTGCAAGGATTGCAACGCGGTCGGCCAGCCATTGCAGATCTGCATCTGCCAGCCCGATCTCGTCCAGATGTCTTGCCGTATTGAACAGATATTCGGCGTTATGCCCCATGCCGCCGACGGCGCGGGCAATGATCCGGGCCTGTTCGTCCAGCGGAAGGCCGCCGCAATACTGCACGTGGTCGGCATCGATCACGTAAGCCACCGCTTCCACGCTTTTGCCCTGCCCGGCCAGTTCCAGCGAAACCGTCTTTTCCAGGTAGGCCGAGGAGACGAGTTCGCGTTCGCGCAAGTAGGCCAGCGTCGTATCCTCGTGCCCGGTTTCGACCCTCAAGGCCAGCCCGGTGCAGCTAGCACCCGCCATCGCGTCCAGCGCCAGAACAAGGCCCGGATCCTCGGGCGTGCCACGGTGATGGATCGAGCGCATGCAGAACGACCGGTGATACCCGTCGAGCCGGGCCACCGCCCGTTCGGCCACCGGGAAGCCCGGGTTCCACAAAAGCGAGCCGTATCCGAAGACCCACATCGTCATGTCACAGTTCCCCTTGCACGGGTGCGGACTAAACACCAAACCGGGGACAGGTGAAAGAGGTGGCCCATGCGACGATTGATCGGACTTCTGGTGATTGCGGCGGCCCTGTGGTCGGGCTGGTGGTTCGCGGTGTCCTATGGCGTGCGCCAAGGCATCGAAGCGGCGATCGTCCAGCAGGAGCGCCGCGGCTGGGACGTGGCGACCGGCGCGGTCGAAACGCGGGGCTTTCCCCTGACGCACACGACCCGGATCGACGGCCTGCAATTCATCCGCGGCAACGACGGCTGGCAGACGGCCTGGGCCGAACTTCAAAGCCCCGCGATCTGGCCCGGCGACCAGACGCTGCGGCTGGCGCCCGAACAGGTGGTGCAGCTTGGCGCGGCCGTGTACGTGCTTTCGGCCGACGATCTTCTGGCGCATCTGCGGTTCCAGCCGGGGCTCGCCCTCACGGTGGACGCCATCAATACGCGGTCCGGCCCATGGACAGCGGTGCAGAACGGCGCGACCGTCCTGTCGGGCGATGGCGTGGATCTGGCGTTCTCTGCAACTCAAACTCCTGCCCGCTACGACGTGGCGCTGGATCTGCCGGGGCTGGCGCCCGGCGACGGCATCCGGCAGATGATCCGCGCCCCGGAAGGGTTGCCGCGAACGTTGGGCGTGGCAGGTGGCGCGGGGGAGATCCTGTTCGACCGTCCGCTCGATCGCCATTCGCTGAACGGCCCGCCGCCTCAGCCGCGCGAGATCGTGGTCGAGGCAGCCCAGCTGACATGGGGAGACCTGGGGCTGGGTGTCACCGGCAGCTTGCAGATGGACGCGCGGGGCGTGCCCGAAGGGGTGCTGCAGATCACCGTGCGGAACTGGAAGCAGGTGGTGGCCATGGTGCGCGATGCGCAGACGCTGCCGCCGGGGCTGCTCAATACCGTGGAGCGCGCGCTGACCATGCTCTCGATGCTGGGCGGACAGGCCGGAGAGCTGACGCTGCAACTGAATTTCCGCGAGGGCGGGATGGCGCTTGGCCCCCTGCCCCTTGGTCCCGCGCCGCTGATACGGTTCTAGCGGCAGTAGGTGCCCGACCGGTAGCGCGCAGTGTCCATGTGGAAATGGTCGCGGTGATAGCGGTCGGCCCGTGGCCCCAGCACGGTACCGAAGGGCCCGCAGGCCGCTTTCCAGGCCGACTTCAGCGCCCGGCCGCGGCGGCCGCGGCCCCAGCCTTTCAGCACCGTGACACTGTCGCCATCGTCGAAATTGAACGCGGAGATGTCGATGGCATTCCCCTTGCCGTGTTCGGATATCTTGGCGCCCGGACGGTTGTTCCGCGTGCGGCAGGAGTAGTGCGCCGCGACCCGGAGCGAGACCACCGTGTCCCGCCTGCCGAAGGCGGGCTTCACGCCGTTTTCCACCCAGTCGCGAATGGCCTTCGCCGTCGGGCAGTTGACCATCGCGGGGGGCGACAGCAGCACACCGGCGGCACTTTCGACCAGCACCGCCTCGTCTATCCCGCAGCCGCGGATCCGGCCCGGCACGCGGCCGATCACCTTGCCCGTCAGGTCGGGAATGCCGCAGATCGCGTTGCCGGCGACCTTGTTGTTCTTCTTGCTGAAGATCCCGCCCAGAAAGCCCTTGTTCGACGTCTCGTCCGGCGGCGGAACGGCGCCCGCCGACGCGGCAGGTTCACCAGCCCTGTTGCTATAATTTCTTTCCCTAGGCCGAACGACGTTGCCCGCCGGATCGGCCTGCGCTTCTTCGATCGGCTCGGGCGCTTGCGGGCGGGCCTGCGGGCGCAGCGATTGGCCGGGCGCTTCGGCAAGGACCGGGACGACGGTCAAGATGGCGCACACCAGCACCACGGCAATGCGCACGAGCCCCGTCATGATCGCGACGAGCCCCGACCGAAATCGGGCGCGTCGGTGTCTTGGCCTGCCTCGACAATGCCACGGCGGATGGCGCGGGTACGGGTGAAATAGTCGAACAGAAGGTCCCCGTCCCCGGTGCGGATCGCGCGTTGCAGGGAGAAGAGCTCCTCCGTGAAGCGGCCGAGGATTTCGAGCGTCGCGTCCTTGTTCGTCAGGAACACGTCGCGCCACATCGTCGGGTCACTGGCCGCGATCCGGGTGAAATCGCGGAAACCGGCTGCGGAATACTTCACCACTTCACTGTCCGTCACTCGCCTTAAGTCATCGGCCACGCCGACCATCGTGTAGGCGATAAGGTGCGGCGTGTGGCTGGTGACCGCAAGCACAAGATCGTGGTGATCGGCCGTCATCACGTCGACATTGGCGCCAAGCGCCTGCCAGAATTCCCCCAGCCGCAGTTCGGCCGGGCTGGTCGGCGTGTCGGCGTCGTCGGTGATCAGCAGGCACCAGCGGTTGTCAAAAAGCGTCGCAAAGCCGCTTTCGGGGCCCGAATGTTCCGTGCCCGCCAGCGGATGGCCCGGCACGAAATCGACGCCTTCGGGCAGAAGCGGCGTGACCGTTTCGATGACGGATTTCTTGACCGAGCCCACATCCGTGACCGTCGCACCCTTCTTCAGATGCGGGGCGATTTCTTCCATCACCGCGCCCATTGCACCCACCGGCACGCACAGAACCACCAGGTCGGCGCCCTCCACGGCTTGGGCCGCGCTGTCGCAGACCTTGTCGCACAGGCCGATACGCCGGGCGGTGGCGCGGGTGGCTTCGGTCCGGGCAAAGCCCGTGACCTCGCCCACCAGCGGGTCCTTCGCGTTGGCCCGGCGGATTGCCCAGAACATCGACGATGCGATCAGGCCAAGACCGATCAGCGCGACGCGGTTGTAGACGACGCTCATGCCCGATCCGCCTTGAAGGCGGCGATGGCCTCGGCCACGCGGGTGCAATCGGCCTTCGTGCCGATGGTGATGCGCAGGCAATAGCCCAGGTTGTAGCTGCCCATCGCCCGCACGATGATGCCGTTCTGCTTCAGGTACTCGTCGCAGGCCGCCGCTTCGGCCTCATCCGCGAACCGCGCAAGGATGAAGTTCGCGTGGCTGGGATCGGACGGCACGCCGACCTTGGCCAGTTCGGCCGCCAGCCAGTCACGGTTGCGGACGTTTTCCGCCAGGGTTTCTTCCACCCAGTCGACATCATCCAGTGCGGCCTCGGCCGCGGCCAGCGCCGGTGCCGACATATTGAAGGGCTGCCGGATCCGGTTCAGCACGCCGATCACATCGGCCGGGCCATAGCCCCAGCCGACCCGAAGCCCGCCCAGCCCGAATAGCTTTGAAAAGGTGCGGGTCATCACGACGTTCTGGTGCTTTTCCACGAAAGCCGCGCCACCATCGAAGCCTTCGACGAACTCGGCATAGGCGCCATCCAGCACCAGCAGCACGTCTCCCGGCAGCCCGGCGATCAGGCGCGCGATTTCAGGATCGCTGACCATCGTGCCGGTCGGGTTGTTGGGGTTGGCCAGGAACACGATCTTCGTGCGCGACGTCACGGCCGCAAGGATCGCATCGACGTCCGCCACGCGGTCCTGCTCCTTCACCGCGACGGGCTGCGCGCCCTGCGCCAGGGCGCAGATCGGGTAAAGCGAGAAGCCGTGTTCGGTGTGGATCACCTCGTCCCCCGGCCCGGCATAGGCCTGGCAGAGCAGCATCAGAACTTCGTCCGACCCCACGCCGCAGAAGATCCGATCGGCGTCCAGCCCGTACCGCGCGCCAAGCGCGTTTCTCAGGCCGGCATGGTCCGTCGACGGATAGCGATGCATGTCCTCGGCCGCGGCTTTCAGAGCGGCCACCGCGCGCGGGCTGGGCCCGGCCGGGTTCTCGTTCGACGACAGCTTCAGCACGTTCTCGACGCCGGCCACCTTTGAGGCACCGCCGACATAGGGCGTGATTTCCAGGATTCCGGGCTGCGGGCGGGGTGCGGACATGGGGTGCTAACCCTCCTTCGGATGGCGCTACTCCTTAGCCGCGCGCGGGCACGGTGAAAAGGGCGCCGGACATAAGAAAAGGGGCCGTGCTGTAAGCGCGGCCCCCGTTTCGTTTCGCCTTGTTGCCCGGAAAGGGCTTAGTTCTTGGCGTAGAATTCGACGACCAGGTTCGGTTCCATCATGACCGCATACGGCACATCGCCCAGCTGGGGGGTGCGCACGAAGGTTGCGGTCATCTTCGAATGGTCGGCGTCGATGTAATCCGGCACGTCGCGTTCAGCCAGCTGGGTGGCTTCCAGCAGGACGGCGAGTTGCTTGGAACGGTCGCGGACCTCGATCACGTCGCCTTCCTTCACGCGGTAGGACGGGATGTTGACGTTCTGGCCGTTCACCTTGACGTGGCCGTGGTTCACGAACTGGCGCGCGGCGAACATGGTGGGCACGAACTTGGCGCGGTAGACGACGGCGTCGAGACGGCGCTCCAGCAGGCCGATGAGGTTTTCACCGGTGTCGCCCTTCACCCGCTCGGCTTCCGAGTAGATGCGGCGGAATTGCTTTTCGGTCAGGTCGCCGTAATAGCCCTTCAGCTTCTGCTTGGCGCGCAGCTGCAGGCCGAAGTCGGAAATCTTGCCCTTGCGGCGCTGGCCATGCTGGCCGGGGCCGTATTCGCGGCGGTTGACCGGGGATTTCGGACGGCCCCAGATGTTTTCACCCATCCGGCGGTCGATTTTGTACTTGGCAGACGTGCGTTTGGTCACGGCTGGTCTCCTTCAGTTGGATCGCCGGTCCGGGACCGGCCATGAAGGGCGTTGTCCTTTCCCGCTTGCGCGGGCGACAGGCATCCCCTTGCGGGGGCCACCAACACCAATGAAGCGGCGCTTATAGAGGCGCGTGGCCCCGAGTCAAGCGCGGAATACCGGCCTGACCCGGCGGCAGGGAATCATGATTAATGTTTCGTGTTCTCCCCCGAACACCCGGGATGGCGATCAGGCGGCCTCGGTGCGCAAGATTGCCATCTCGGTCCGGGTGAGCATGCGGCGGGCCGGGGCGCCGTAGCGTCTCGGATCGGTCTCGATTTCGGGGCAGAGATCGAAAAGCTCGTCGCGGTCTTCGGTGCCGAGCGATTCCAGCGCGGCGCTGGCGGGATGGAAGCTTTCGGTTTCCACGCCGTTGGCCCAGATGATCTGGTGGCTGGGCAGCATGAGATGGACGTAAGTCACCTCGCGAATGCGGGGTTCGATCATCACGGAGGTGCCATCGACCAGGCCAGACGCCTGGGCCAGCACTTCGTCGGTGCCGAACAGATGGCGGGCGGCCTTGCCCCGGACCAGGATCCGGTGATCGGGCGAGACGAGCAGCCCGCTGTGCGGACGTTCGATCCCCAGCGCGCCGGGGCGGATCAGGACGGGGCGCAGATGCGGCATGGCATGCAGCCGCGCGCCGGTCATGCGGCAGTGTCCGGTCCACAGGATTTCCTGCGTGCCGCTGTCACGGGTGCGCACCTTATCGCCGGGCTTCAGGGTTTCCACGGCGCGCGCGCCCGACGGCGTGTCGATCTGCGTGCCGCCGGCAAAACAGATGACGCCGGTCTCGTCCGGCTTGGTATCCGCGGCGCTGCCCAGTTCGGTGCGGACGACCCACAGTTCGGAATTCGCGGGCGGGATGGACTGGTGAAACATCAGGAGAGGCGGTGCGCCCGGCCCGACGGGAATGATCGTGATCGTGAAGATCTGGGCGCCGTTCGAAACCACGAAGAAGCTGTCGGGCAGCCCGCCTGAATCGCTGGTCGCGCCCGTATCGCCACCCGCTGACATGACGGCCGGACCCCCGACCAGACGGTGGACGACCTCGGCCGCGGCGCGGCGCGACGATCCGGCATCGGACGTGGACGCCGAGCCGTAAAGGGTGCGGATTTCGTTCGGGACCGAGATGGGGATCGAAAGCCCCTGCCAGGACCATGCGGCCCCCTCGCGGAGCGCGTCGATCGGACAGTCGGGCAGGCCGTCCAGTTCGGTCTGCGACCAACTGACGACAAACGTGCGATCTGAGCCCGTCACCATCTACCCGTCCATCTCTACGCCTATGAGCTACAAAAAACCAATTAACAGAATATGTTCCCAATTCACAGTAGCACATTTCAAAAAACCGGTTGAAACCCGTAAAACTGACGCGAGGTCAACATGAGTCGTGCGATCATGCCTGTCGCCGATTGAACTCTACTATATGCACAACCTAGGGTATATCTCAAAGAGATATTATCGCGTTATGTGGAGAAAATCGAGTTTATGTTGCATTTGAAGAAATGAGTTTTGCCTGGCGGAACAAAATTCCGCTGCGATGCAGCGGGGAGAGCGGCCTCTGAACCGCCGCCATGCGCATTGGTCGGCATCTTCCATATTTGAAAATACCAAATATACTGACCTATTTTTGCCAGACTTCTGTGCATTAGCGACGTAGAGTCAACCTGTCGGGTTTGTTTGGCGCCTGGAGGCTCTCCCCATACGGGAAAGACCGCTGAGGTTGGAGGCGCAGGGCCGGATCGGTCATGAACCGGCGCATATACATGTCCAGCGGACGGGCCGACACCGGAAGCGCCTGAATCGCTGCGAAGAGGCCGGGACCGTAGCCGCGCGACCCGATGGTCCAGCGGCTGTTCAGCGACAAGTCGAGCTGCCGCGCCAGCCCCGATACAAGGATTCGGGCGATTCGCCCGTTGCCGCCCTGGTAGGGATGGATCAGCAGAAAGCGCGCCAGCACCTGCCCCAGCCCGCCAAGCCGCGTGCCGGCATCGCCAGGCTTGTCCAGCAGGCCGGCGATCATGTCGGTCAGTGCCTCCATCTCCCGCGTGACCATGGCACCGGGCACGAAATGCAGTTCATCGCCCAGGTCGCCGAAGATCTGCAGAGCTTCCAGTTCCTGGCCGGCGACGCGGTATTCCCCCGCCCGCCCGGCCGGGGCCGCGGGACCGGACCGCCGGGCCAGTTCCACATGCAGGGGCCGCGTATCCAGAAGCAGCGCGCGCTGGTCGTCCATGGATCGCGTCGCAAGAGACTGCGCGACCTCTTCCGCGCTGCGAAAGCGCATCGTGCGGATCGCCCTGTCCATGCGCCAGGTCCTGGGCGCGCGACCGGTATCGTAAGACACCGCGCCCTGCCCCGGCCCGTATCCCGGCCGCGCGCCGCCGGTCGTGCCCTGCCCCTTGTTCCAGCTCATCCCGTGCGACACCTTTTTGCCCGTGTCAAAAATTCATCCGGGCGGAGCCGAGGGCATTCCTCCCGTTCGACACAGTATGACCCGCGAACTTTGCCAAAGACTTAAGATTGCCCGCGACCCGACGCAGTTTCGCCACAAAGCGACCGGAAATAAAATGCTGATCGCGGGCCATGGACTTGTCATCATGCAGAAAATTGCCTTATTTATCGACACCGGCGACATTCCTGTGCCGGATCTGGGAATGAATGATCGGAACGGCCTGTGGCGGGATCTGGGACCTCCCGTTCCGGACAGAGCCGGTCTCAATCAGGGGCGGTGAAACATGGGACTACCCGACATGGCCGACGACATCTCTGCCGAAGAGATGGACGGCATGGTCGAGAACGCGAAGGAAGCCGCGGCGTTTCTCAAGGCGATCAGCCATGAGAACCGGCTGATGATCCTTTGCCATCTCGTTTCGGGCGAAAAGTCGGTGACCGAGCTTGAACAGCTTCTGTCCGCCCGGCAGGCGGCGGTGTCGCAGCAATTGTCGCGGCTCCGGCTGGAAGGCCTCGTCACCCCGCGCCGCGACGGCAAGACGATCTATTACAGCCTGGCCGACGACCGCCCCAAGCAGATCCTTGAGGTCGTGTACGAGCTTTTCTGCAAGCAGAAGGACGCCGCCGCCACCTGACAGGTGGAACGGCAGCCGGTCGCTTCGGTCAAACTTGCGACAACGACTCGTTGCGGGCCGGCCCTGCGAGGCCTATGCCGTGGGCACAACGTCGACGACCAGGAGCACTTCCCATGCCATTGATTCCCATTCTGAAACGCGTGGCCGCGACCACCGCGGCGCTGGCCATTGCCACGCAATCCGCGCTGGCCTGCACCGGCATCATCCTTCAGACCGAGGACGGCGCGACCGTGTTCGGGCGCACGATGGAATTCGGCTACGCGCTCGATTCCGAACTCTACGCGGTTCCCGCCGGCACCAAGATCGAGACGCTGGCCCTGAACCCCGACGAGTCCGGGTTCGGCTACACCACCAAGTACGGCATCGTGGGTCTGAACGGACTGAAGAAGCCGATCATCGTCGACGGCATGAACACCGAAGGCCTGCATTTCGGCGCGTTCTATTTCGCGGGCGAGGCATGGTTCCCGGCCGTCACCGCCGAGACGCAGGACACGGCCCTGTCGGCCGAGGAAGTCGGCAACTGGGTGCTGGGCAATTTCGCGACCGTGGCCGAACTGCGCGAGGCGCTGCCGTCCGTGACGCTGGTCGGCACCCCCATCGAAGGCATCGGGGACTTCGCGCCGCTGCACTTTTCGGTCGTCGATGCGACGGGCGCGTCGATCGTGATCGAGCAGACGAAAAGCGGGCTGACGGTGCATGACAATACCGTCAACGCCATCACCAACAACCCGACCTTCGACTGGCACCTGACCAACCTGCGCGCCTATATCGGCCTGACCGAATGGAACCGCGGCGCGGTGAAAGTGGGCGAACAGACGCTGGAACCCTACGGGCAGGGCACCGGGTTCGCCGGTCTGCCGGGCGACGGGTCCTCTCCGTCGCGCTTCGTGCGGGCCGTGGCCTACGCCAACAGCGCCGAGCCAATGAAGGACACGGACGAGGCGATCTTCCGCACCTTCCACATCCTGAACAACTTCGACATCCCCGTCGGATCGGTGCGCGAGAAGGACAACGGCAAGGTGGAGATGGAGTATTCGCTCTGGACCACGGCGGCCGACACGAAGAACGTGGTCTTCTACTACAAGACCTACGAGGCGCAGCAGGTCGTGAAGATCGACGTGAAGAAGGCGCTGGACGGTCTTTCGGCCCCGGCCAAGAAGCCGCTGGACACCACGTTCAGCGTCGTCGACCGCACCGACGGCTTCTGATCAGCGATCGAGGATCCGGCAGGGATCGGTCATGACCGGAACCTGCCGGGCCCAGTCCGCGTAGTCGCCCGAGGTGGCGCGCGCATGCAGCGCTTCCATCGCTCCGATCGGGTCGGTCTCGTGATGATCGACCCTCAGCGTCAGCGGCGGGCGGTCCGGATGCAGGACCAGCAGCGCCGCCGATAGCAGGCCCCGGCTGTCGCCGCCCGCGGCCTCGGCCCCGCGCAGTGCCGCCAGCAGGCGCTTGTCCAGAGGGCCGCCGCCGGTAACCGGTTCCACCAGCCCTTCCAGCACACCCGGCCCGGTCAGCATGTTGCCGGTGGCGATGCCGCCGTCGAAGGCCAGTGCGCCTTTCCAGTCGGTGTTGTCGTCGCCGGTGAAGGCCCCGGTGCCGCCGGTCAAGTCCAGCGCCGCCAGTTGCCGGTCGCCGCGCCCGGGATCGGTGTCGGTGATCGCCGCCACTGCGTCCGCCGCCGGCTGACCGTCCTGCATCGCCTGCAACACATCCTCGCCCCAGAAGGTCGAAGGTGCTGCGCCCTGGCTGGCGGACAGGCCGGCCTTCAGATGCCCGCGCAGGACCCAGCCGCCGACGCAGAGAGACCCTGTCGCCGCCGCCGCGCCCAGCGCGCCGCTGTTCTCGTCCCGCACAAGAATCGAGAATGTCATGGTGCCTCCCTGCCCGGATTTTCGGCATTTATCATGAGAAATGACCTGTGCTATTTATCGTGATAGATTTCAACCTATCAATTATCACGATAAATCGGCACTGTCGTGAGAGACAACCGCCACGGACGCAATAACCACAGGGAGACGCATCATGACCTTCATAACCTGGACCCGCCGCGGTCTGATCGCCGGGGCTGCGGCCTTGCTGGCCCTGCCGGCCTTCGCGCCGAGCGCCGACGCGCAAACGCCGCCTGGCGTGCTGATCGTGGGCCAGATCGCCGAGCCCAAGTCGCTGGACCCGGCTGCCGTCACCGCGGTGAACGACTTCCGCATCCTCGTGAACCTGTACGAGGGCCTGACCCAGTACAAATCCGGCACGCTGGAGGTGGAACCGGCGCTGGCGGAAAGCTGGACGATCAACGACGACGGCACCGAATACACGTTCAAGCTGCGCGAAGGGGTGACCTTCCACGACGGCACGCCCTTCAACGCCGAAGCGGTCAAGTTCAACTTCGACCGCATGCTGGACGAAAACCACCCCTACCACGACACGGGCCCCTTCCCGCTGGCGTTCTTCTTCGGCTCGGTCGAGACGACCGAAGTGGTCGACCCCTACACCGTCAAGTTCACGCTGTCCGCGCCGTACGCGCCGTTCCTGTCGAACCTGGCCTATCCCACCGGCCTGATGGTCTCGCCCGAGGCGGTGAAGGCCGGCGGCAAGGATTTCGGCCGCTCCCCCGTGGGCACCGGACCGTTCAAGTTCGTCGAATGGAAGTCGAACGAGCGTGTCGTCGTCGACAAGTATGAAGACTACTGGGGCGATCCCGCGGGCCTTCAGGCGGTCGTCTTCCGTCCGATCACCGATCCCAACACCCGCGTGGCGGAGATGCTGGCCGGTGGCATCGACATGATGGTCGAAGTGCCGCCCACCTCGATGAGCGAGTTCGAAGACGATGCCTACAAGGTCGTCGAAAAGGCCGGCCCCCATGTCTGGTTCCTGATCCTGAACGCCAAGGAAGGCCCGTTTGCCGACAAGAAGGTCCGGCAGGCCGCGAACTACGCGATCAACAAGCAGGCCATCGTGAACGACGTGCTGGAAGGCACGGCCACCGTCGCCGCCGGCCCCACGCCCCCGGCCTTCGCCTGGGCCTATAACGACAGCCTCGAGCCCTATCCCTATGACCCCGAGAAAGCCAAGGCGCTGCTGAAGGAGGCGGGCGCCGAAGGTGCCAAGCTGACCTTCTTCGTCACCGAAGGCGGGTCGGGGATGCTCGACCCGATCCCGATGGGCACCGCGATCCAGGCCGATCTGGAAGCGGCGGGCTTCGACGTGGAGATCCAGACCTACGAATGGAACACCTTCCTGGGAGAGGTGAACCCGGGCCTCGAAGGCAAGGCCGACATGGCGGAAATGGCATGGATGACCAACGATCCCGACACCCTGCCCTACCTTGCGCTCAGGACCGAAGCGTGGCCCGACAAGGGCGGCTTCAACTCGGGCTACTATTCCAACCCCGAGGTCGACAAGCTGCTGGACGCCGCGCGGACGGAAACCGATCAGGCCAAGCGTGCGGAACTGTACCAACAGATGCAGAGCATCGTGCATGACGATGCGCCGTGGGTCTTCGTCGCCAACTGGAAGCAGAACGCCGTCACCACCGACCGGGTCGAAGGCTTCGAACTGCAGCCGTCGTTCCTTCTGGAACTGAAAGACGTCACCAAGAACTGACGCCTTTCACCGGGGCCGGTCTTTCCCCTCCTGTGACCGGCCCCGACATCGCCTGAGCGTTCAGGCGCAAAGCCCCCCACACCCAACCCGAAAGGCGGACGGCACATGGGCAGCTACATCCTGAAACGGCTTCTGTCGGCGATCCCGGTGATCCTTGGCATCACGGTGATCGTGTTCCTGATCATGTCGCTGATCCCCGGCGACCCCGCCACCGCGATCCTCGGCTCCTACGCCACGCCGGAAAACGTGGCCAAGATCAACAAGGATCTGGGCCTCGATAAGCCCATGGTCGCGCGGTATTTCATCTGGCTGGGCAACATGCTGACGGGGGATTTCGGGCGCTCGTTCTCCTTGAACCGTCCCGTGATCGACGAGGTGCTGGAACGCTTCAACGCCACGCTGATCCTTGCCGGCACGTCCTTTGTCCTGTGCGCCATCCTTGGGATCCTCGCCGGAACGATCTCCGCCGCGCGGCAGTACGGCTTCGCCGACAAGGCCATCACCTTCACCGTGCTGATCGGGATTTCCGTGCCGTCGTTCTTCCTTGGCATGATGATGATCCTCGTCTTCGCCGTCGATCTGCGCTGGCTTCCCGTATCGGGCATGTACGCGATCTATGGCGGGGGGGACCTGCCTGACCTGATCCGCCACCTGATCATGCCCGCAACGGCTCTGGCCGCCGTCGCCACCGGCGTCGTCGCCCGCCTGTCCCGCGCCGCGATGCTGGAAGTACTGCGGCAGGATTACATCCGCACGGCGCGCGCCAAGGGCGTGCCCGAACGCCGGGTGATCATGGGCCATGCGCTGCGGGCCGCGATGGTGTCGATCATCCCCGTGCTGGGCCTTCAGGCCGGCTTCGTCCTGTCGGGTGCTGTCTATATCGAGATCGTGTTCCAGTGGCCCGGCATCGGCCGGATGCTGGTCGATGCGATCCTGCAGCGTGACATCCTGCTGGTGCAGGGCGGCGTCGTCTTCGTGGCGGCCTGCTATGTCCTCTTCAACATCGCCGTCGATGTCGCGCAAAGCCTTCTGGACCCGAGGATCAAGACATGAACCGGTTCCTGAAGCTTCTGTTCCGCAATCGTCTGGCCGCGATGGGGTTCGTGGTGCTGGGCCTGATCCTGCTCGCCGTGATCCTGACCCCGATCCTGCCCCTGCAAGATCCCTACACGACCGAGCTTGGCGCCCGTTTCAAGGGCCCGTTCGAGGACGGCCATATCCTTGGCACCGATCATCTGGGCCGGGATCAGCTGTCCCGCCTTCTGTGGGGCACGCAACTGTCGCTGATGGTGGGCTTCGCCGCCGCCCTGATGGCCGCGGCGATTGGCTCGACCATTGGCGTCATCGCCGGGTACTTCGGCGGACGGGTCGACAACGTCATCATGCGCGCCGTCGATATCGTGATGGCCTTTCCCTACATCCTACTGGCGCTGGCCATCGTCGCGGCCCTTGGCCCCGGCCTGCTGAATGCCCTGATCGCCATCGCCGCCGTCAACGTGCCGTTCTTCGCCCGGAACATCCGCGGGATCGTGGTGACGCTCGCGGGCCGCGAATTCGTCGATGCCGCGCGGCTTTCGGGGATGAGCAACACCCGCATAATCATCACGGAAATCGTCCCAAACGTGCTGCCTGTCATCGTCATCGCGATGTCGACGACCATCGGATGGATGATCCTTGAAACCGCCGGTCTGTCCTTCCTGGGTCTCGGCTCCCAACCGCCGCAGGCGGACCTGGGGTCGATGCTGGGCGAGGCACGGGCGGCGCTGATCACGCATCCGTTCACCTCGGTCGTGCCGGGGGTGATGATCTTCCTAATCGTGATGTCCATCAACCTGCTGGGCGACGGCGTCCGCGACGCGCTGGACCCACGCCTGAAATCGGGCGCGCTGTCGCGGCCCCTGCCCGTGACCACCGTGAAGCGCGACGGGCCCATCCCGGCGGAAACCGACGATCTGCTGGCGGTGCAGGACCTGCACACCCAGTTCCACGCCGGAAACCGCGTGTTCCGCGCCGTGGGCGGCGTCAGCCTGTCGGTCAGACCGGGCGAATGCCTTGGCGTGATCGGGGAGAGCGGCTCCGGCAAGTCCGTCACCGCCCTGTCGATCACGCGGCTGGTGGCCTCTCCCCCCGGTATCATCACCGGCGGCGCGGTGCGGTTCCAGGGCCGCGACATGATCGGCGCCTCCTATGAGGACCTGCGCCAGATCCGTGGCGACAAGGTGGCCTATATCTTCCAGGACCCGCTTTCCACGCTGCACCCGCTGTATCGCATCGGCGAACAACTGGCCGAGGCGATCCGCGTGCACCACAAGGTCGGCAAGGAGGACCTGCGCCAGCGGGCCATCGCTCTGTTGAAGGACGTGCGCATCCCCAATGCCGAAAGCCGGATCGACACCTATCCGCACGAAATGTCAGGCGGGATGCGCCAGCGCGTCGGCATCGCCATGGCGCTGGCCAACGAGCCCGAGGTCATCATCGCGGACGAGCCCACAACGGCGCTCGATGTGACGGTGCAGGCCCAGATCCTCGCCCTGCTGAACGATCTCAGGCAGGAAAAGGGGCTGGCCATCGTCTTCATCACCCATGATTTCGGCGTGGTGGCGCAGCTGTGTGACCGGGTGGCGGTGATGTATGCCGGGCGGATCGTGGAGACGGGGCCGACGGGCCAGATCCTCGACACACCGGCCCATCCCTATACCAAGCGCCTGATCGCCTGCGTGCCCGAACTGGGCCAGGGCAAGCGCGTGCTGGCGGCGATCCCGGGACTGCCCCCGGTGGTCGACGATCTGCCCCCCGGCTGCGCCTTCGCGCCCCGCTGCGACAAGGCGCAACCCGCGTGCAGCGAAAGGGATATCCCGCTGGCTGGCCAGGCCCCCCGCGCCGTCCGCTGCATCTACCCCGAGGAGGCCGTCTGATGGTCGCGCTTGATGTCGAGAACCTGTCGAAGACCTTCCCCCGCGCCCGCCCCCTGTTTGGCGCCGCGCCCCCGGGCGTGCGGGCCGTGCGGCCGATGTCCTTCGATGTCGAACATGGTGAAACGCTGGGCATCGTCGGCGAATCCGGTTGCGGCAAGTCCACGCTGGCGCGGATGCTGGTCGGGCTGCTGGCGCCTTCGGAAGGCGAAATCCAGATCGACGGGCAGAGCCCCGGCAAGGGGGACCCGGCGGAGTTCGGCAAGCTGATCCAGTACGTGTTTCAGGACCCCAACAGCTCGCTCAACCCCCGCAAGACGATCAAGCAGGTGATGGAGGCGCCGCTGAAGCATCTCTACCAGATGCCCAGTGCACAGCGCGACGACCGTATCCGCGAGATCTTTGCCACCGTCAGCTTGCGCGAAAGCTTCCTTGAACGGTATCCGCACGAATTTTCCGGCGGGCAGGCGCAGCGGATCGGGATCGCCCGCGCGCTGGCCGCAGATCCCCGGATCATCGTGCTGGACGAACCCGTCTCGGCGCTCGACGTGTCGGTGCAGGCGCAGGTGCTGAACCTGCTGGCGGATCTGAAAACGCGGCTGGGGCTGACCTACCTCTTCATCTCGCATGATCTGGCGGTGGTGGAGGCGGTGTCGGACCGGGTCATGGTGCTTTATTTCGGATCGGTCGTTGAAATCGGCCGGGCCGACAGTATCTTCGCCCATCCGCGCCACCCGTACACCAAGCTGCTGGCAGACAGCGCGCCGGTCGTGGGCCGCCCGCTGACGGCGCCGGAACAGAAGGGAACGGAACTGCCCGACCCGCTGGACCCGCCGCCGGGTTGCGCTTTTGCCGGGCGTTGCCCAAAAGCGACCGACATCTGCCGGACGGACGAGCCGGAATTGCGAGACATGGGAGAAGATCAGCGTGCCGCCTGCCATCACCCGATCGACCCGTGAAACGCGGCTAAGCCGACCGCAACGCGTGGCCGAAGAGATCAAGGACTGGGTGGTGGAACAGGGCCTGAGTGCCGGGGACCGCCTTCCGGGCGAGGCCGCGCTGATGTCGCGCTTCGGCATGGCCAAGGGCACCATTCGCGAGGCGATGCGCATCCTTGAAGCGCAAGGCCTGATCCGCACGCGCACCGGCCCAGGCGGCGGCAGCTTCGTGCACGAGGTCTCGTCGAAACGCGCGAAGGCGTTGCTGGGCAACTACTTCTACTTCAAGAACCTGACGATTGCCGACATCTACCAGCTGCGCCGCGCGCTGGAGCCGGAACTGGCCGCCACGCTTGCCGGCAAGGTGGACGCAAAGGCGCTGCGGGCGCTGGCCGGCCACATGGAGAGCTATGCCGCCCCGCCGGAAACACTGGAGGAAGAACGGCTCCACCACATCGCGTCGCTGAAGTTCCATTCGCTTCTGGCGGAACAGGCATCGAACCCGCTTCTGGGCTTCGTGATCGATTTCATGGCCGAGCTTCTGTCGGACATCACCGTCTATCGCCGCCTTTATGCCCCGCCGAACCTTGAGCTGTGGTCCGCCGGGCGCGACCACCAGCACCGCCTGCTGGCCGCGATCCGGGATGGCGACACAGACGCCGCCCGCGCCGTCATGGCCGACCACATGGAAGTGGCCCTGTCCCACATGCAGGGACAGGAAGCCGAACGGATGCGGCGGTTCATTTCCGAATAGGCCGACACCCCCTTCCCGCGACGCACCACCGCGCCCGCGCCATGGCCCGCATATTGGCTTTCTGCGCCGCAGCGTATAGAGCCGCAGGAAAGCCCGACCGACGGCGATGGCCGTGCCTGCAGCCACCGCGCGTCACCAGCGACACGAAACGAGAGCGTCATGATCACCTTAGATGCCTATCGCCGCCAATGGTTCAGCAACATACGCGGAGACGTGCTGTCAGGCATCGTCGTGGCACTGGCGCTGATCCCCGAGGCCATCGCCTTTTCCATCATCGCCGGGGTCGACCCGAAGGTGGGCCTCTACGCCAGCTTCTCGATCGCCGTGATCACGGCCTTCGTCGGCGGACGGCCCGGCATGATCTCGGCCGCGACGGCGGCAACGGCGGTTCTGATGATCACACTGGTGAAGGATCACGGTCTGCAATACCTGCTGGCGGCAACGGTTCTGGCCGGTCTTCTCCAGATCGGTGCCGGGATATTGAAGCTGGGCCAGCACATGCGCTTCGTGTCGAAATCGGTGATGACCGGCTTCGTCAACGCGCTGGCGATCCTTATTTTCCTTGCCCAGTTGCCCGAGCTCGACCCGTCGAGCGTGACGTGGATCACCTATCCCCTGGTCGCGGGCGCGCTGGCGATCATCTACCTGTTCCCGCGGCTGACGACGGCCATTCCGTCGCCGCTGGTCACCATCGTGGTGCTTACGGCGCTGGTCTGGTTCCTGAACCTTGACGTACGCACCGTGGGCGACATGGGCGAACTGCCGGCGACGCTGCCGGTCTTCCTGATCCCCGACATTCCGCTGAACCTCGACACGCTGATGATCATCCTGCCCTATTCGCTGGCCATCGCCGTGGTGGGGCTGCTGGAAAGCCTGATGACGCAGAACCTTGTCGACGACCTGACCGACACCACGTCGGACCGCAATCAGGAGTGCATCGGCCAGGGCGTCGCCAACACCGCCACCGCCTTCATCGGCGGGATGGCCGGCTGCGCCATGATCGGCCAGTCGATGATCAACGTGAAATCCGGCGGACGGGGGCGGATGTCGTCCTTCGTGGCCGGTGTCTTCCTTCTGATCCTTGTCGTGGGCCTGCAGGATATCGTCCGCGTGATCCCGATGCCCGCACTGGTGGCGGTGATGATCATGGTGTCGATCGGCACGTTCTCGTGGTCGTCCATCGGCAACCTGCGCACGCATCCCCGATCGTCCTCCATCGTGATGATCGCGACCGTCGTGACGGTGGTCTACACCCACAACCTGGCCATCGGCGTGCTGGTGGGTGTGCTGCTGTCGGGCATCTTCTTCGCCGCCAAGATCAGCCAGCTGTTCCGCGTGACATCCGACATCAGCGCCGATGGCCGCGTGCGGACCTATCGCGTGGAAGGGCAGCTGTTCTATGCCTCGGTCGAGGATTTCCAGAACGCCTTCGACTTCCGGGAGGCGCCGGAAAAGGTCATCCTCGACGTGTCCCGGGCGCATATCTGGGACATCTCGTCGGTGCAGGCCATCGACATGATGGTGCTGAAATTCCGCCGCGAAGGCGCCGAGGTCGAGATCGTGGGCATGAACCGGGCATCGGAAACGCTGGTCGATAGGCTTGCAATTCACGACAAACCGGGTGCCATGGACACGCTGAGCACGCACTGAGGGGGAGGCACGAGCCATGACCGACAAGATCATCGCGCTGGTGGACGGATCGAACTATTCGAAAAGCGTCTGCGAACACGCCGCATGGATCGCCACGCGCACCGGGTGCGGGGTGGAGCTTCTCCACATCCTCGGCCGTCGCGAGGGGGTCGAGAAGAAGGATTATTCCGGCTCGCTGGCCCTTGGCGCGCGCACGTCCCTGCTGAACGATCTCGCGGAGCTCGACGCACAGCGCGCCCAGCTTGTCACCCACCGCGGCCGCGCGATCCTCGAGGACGCGCAGAAGCTGGTGGAAGAGGCCGGGGCCGAGACCGTCACCACCCGCCTGCGCCATGGCGATATCGTGGATACCGTGACGGAGCAGGAAGCCGGTGCGGAATTCATCCTGATCGGAAAGCGCGGCGAGGCCGCGGATTTCGCGAAGGAGCATCTGGGCTCGAACCTCGAACGGGTCGTGCGCGCGTCGAAGAAACCGGTCTTCGCCGCCTCTCGCGCCTTCAAGCCGATCGACAAGGTGCTTGTCGCCTATGACGGCGGCACATCCTCGATGCGGGCGGTGGATCACATCGCGCGCTCCCCGCTTTATCGCGGGCTCGACGTGCACGTGGTGACCATCGGCACCGAGACGGACGAGGTCCGCCGGAGCCTGGAGAACGCCGGCGCAATGCTGAAAGCGGCCGGGATCGAGGCCACGACGGGCGTGATCGCCGGCAAGCCGGAAACCGCCCTGCCCGAATTCGTGGACCTGTCGGGTTATGACCTGCTGGTCATGGGCGCCTACGGGCACTCGCGGATCCGCACGCTGATCATCGGATCGACCACGACCGAGATGCTGCGCACCTGCAAGGTGCCCGTGGTGCTTGTCCGCTAGCCTCAGGCTCAGCGAACGGCGGCGTCCCGCCAGTCCATCGACGTGAATTCCTCGCGGAAGGCAAAGCGTTCGAGATGTCGGTCGATGACGCTCTTGGCCACCTCAAGCTCCTCTGCATCCTGCGCGACCACGTGGACCGAAAGCCCCGTCTCGTCGGCGTTCAGCGTTGCCGGGCCCGGCGTCAGCGCGCATTCTCCCGTGTGATCGTCGTACCTGACCTCGATCTTGTGCTCGAAGTGCTTGCAGAGCTGCTTGAGATATTTCGACCCGTTCGGGGTCTCGAACCGTCCGGTTGAAGAGAGCATGGGATAATTCCTGATCGTTTTAGTCATCATACGACAGGTGGCGTGGATCGGCGATCAAGTCAATCCGGACGGCCGAACATCGGCTGTGCGCCTTCCGCTCTGACCCCCGACGCTCATCCAACTGAAACCGGAGCCGGCGGGTTACTTTTGCCCGCTTGCGCGGAGGGAGCAATGGGCGATTGGCGGAACCTACCATTCGTTGCGTTCGTCACAGCGCCGCCGATGTGAGACACAGCGGGCTTTCATTCCGCGTCCCGTGCAAGTGTAGAATATTCATGCACGCGCTCGAGACTGCAGGATCCATATTCTCGGTCTGCTGCACTCGGTCACAGCAACGCAGAAATCCTGAGTAAGCGCAAAGTAGAACGACTTGGCCCTATCTGCTGTACGTGTGCTTGCCGGCTGCGTTCTTCCTCGCGCTCGGCTCCGGCCAGGTCATGCCGGGCAAGGTCATCACGCCACGGCGTTGCCGTTTCGATCGAAGTCTTCGCCGGCCTGGCTGACCCAGTCGAGAAAGCCGCTGACCAGCATATTCTGCGATCTGTTCCGCACCGCCGTCGCCCAGTAGGACGTTCCGAAGTCGTGGTCGCCATTCGGAAGCGCCGCGAGCCGGCTTTCGGCCAGCATGGCTTCGTGTATTGATCGCCAGCCAAGCATGATGCCATAGCCATCAAGTGCCGCTTGCGTCGCCTGGACATAGTTGTCGAAGGTCTGCCGTTGCCTGTCCGCCGCGCCGATGCCCTTCGCCTCGAGGTAGTCGCGCCATTCCGGCCAGTGGCTGGCCTTCGGCGTTGTCACATGAATCAGCGGGACCGACCGAAGCGTACCGAGCGCTCCTTCGAGCGTTGCGATCCGGTCTGGCCGGCCGACGGGGAACGCGCGCTCGTCGAAGAGCTTCACGGTTTCGCCGTCGTCCCAGGGCCTTGGTCCATAGCGCAGGGCGATGTCGATCCCGGCGGAAAAGGCGGGCATATCCGATGGCGGCGTCTGAACGCTGACCATTGCATCCGGGAAGCGCGCGTAGAATCCGGAAAGCCGCGGCATCAGCCAGTAGGTTGCCATCCCGATGGTGCAGGAAATCGTGACTTGGCGCTCGGCCGCACTGGCACTGGCACGGATATCCTCGATGGCGGAAGCTATCTGACCCAGTCCCGCTCGCGTTGCGCGTGCCAATCGATCCCCCGCCTCCGTCGGCCGGGCAGGCTTGGCGCTGCGGTCGAACAGGGATACGCCGATCTCCGCCTCCAGCGTCTTCAGCGCCTGGGTGCACGGTGTCGAACGTGGTCAGGAGGCGAAGCTGCGGCAGGCGCTCCATGTAAACTCCCAGCTTAACTTAGGGTCAGAGATATCCGCCTTTTTCCCAAGGTCCAAGAGGTTGATGGTCGAGCCGAATTCAACGACCTGCCACCGGAGCCTCCGATGAACGTGATGACCAAAACGACAGAAGCGGCAATTTCCTTGGGGGAGAAGGGCTTAACAGTGCCCATTTCGAACCGGAGTACCTATTTCAATTACTATTGGTTGCGGGACAACGACCCCACCAGCTTCAACGCCGACACGCGCGAGCGCAGCTTCGACATCTTCCACCTGGCAGAGGCCCCGGCGGCGAAGAGTGCCAGCGTCGAGGGTGATGCGCTCGTCATCGACTGGGCCAAAGAGGATCATATCACGCGGATGCCGCTGGCCTGGCTTGACGCCTATGCCGACGGGACGCGCCGCCCCGATCCTGCCGACCTGCCGCGCCGGCCGTGGTACGGCGACCACTATCCCGATGTGGCCCGCTTCACCCATACCCAGGTGACCTCGGATGCCGCCAAGCGACGCGAATGGCTCGAGGCGATGATCGTCGAAGGCGTGGCCGTCATTACTGACATGCCCGATAGCGACGAAGGCCTGACCGAACTGGCCCGGGTGATGGGACAGGTGAGGCCTACCTTCTTCGGCGATTATTTCGACGTGAAGACCCACATCAACCCGACGAACACTGCCTACACGGCCTCGGCGCTTGAGTTGCACACCGACACACCGGCCGAAGAACATGCCCCGGGCATCCAGCTTCTGCACATGCGTTCCAATACCGTGGAAGGGGGCCGAAATCTCTTTGGCGACGGCGTGGCGGCGGCCAATGATTTCCGTGAAATCGATCCCGAGGGTTTCCGCCTTCTGGCCGAGACCGACGTGCCGTTCTTCTGCGAGCATGACGATTACGATATGCGCTCGTGGCAGCGGATCATCGAACTGGACCAGCACGGCGAAGTGTCGGGCCTGACTTTCAGCCAGCACATGCTGGACATCATGGATCTGCCCCAGAAGTTCCTCGATCATTGGTATCCCGCCTTCTGCCGCTTTGGTAAGCGTCTTCAAGACGACAAGTACATCATGCGCTTCACCCTGCAGGCCGGCGAGTGCATCGTGTTCGACAATCACCGCATCGTACATGGCAGGGCGGGTTATACCGCTTCGAGCGGCGATCGCTACATCCGGGGTTGCTACACCGACCGCGCCGAAATGCGCTCCACCTACCGCGCCCTCGTGACCGAAGGACGGTTCAAGTGATGCACATGACCAATCGTCCCGAGCCCGTCACCAATCCTCCCGCTCTGCGGCAGGACCTCGCCGCGGCGTTCCGACTGTGCCACCGTTTCGGTTGGTCGGAATCCGTGGGCAACCATTTTAGCGCGGCCATCTCCGACGATGGTCGCCGCTTCCTGCTGAACCGCCGTTGGCAGCATTTCGCGACGATCAAACCAGGAGATCTGCTCGAACTGGACGTCGACGCGCCGCCGGACATGGACGGACCCGACGCGCCGGATCGGTCTGCCTGGGCCGTTCATGGCACGCTGCACCGCGAGGCGCCGCAGGCGCGTGTGGTGCTGCACTGTCATTCGCCCTACGCCACGGCGCTTGCGTGCCTCAAGAATCCGACCCTCCTTCCCATCGACAACAATACTGCGCGGTTCTTTGGGCGTGTGGGCTACGATCTGGAGTTTGGAGGCATCTCCGACAGCGAAGCGGAAGGTGCGCATCTGGTCAAGGCACTCGGTGACAAATCCGTTCTGGTCATGGGCAATCACGGAGTCACCATCACTGGCGAAAGCGTGGCGAATGCGTTCGAGGACCTCTACTTCTTCGAGAAGGCGGCACAGACCTTGATCCTGGCCCGTTCGACCGGGCAGCCGATTTCGATCCTGGACGATGCCATCGCCATGAACACTGCCGAAGGGTGGCGCGCCTACCGGGGCATGGGCGTGCGCCATTTCGATTACCTCAAATCGACGCTCGACCGGGAGGAGCCCGACTGGCGCGGATAGTATCGTGCCGCGCACGCGAGGCGGATCAGTCCGTCTCGTCCAGTCCGGCGACCTCGGCACTGAGCGCCAACGACACCAGCACGTCGGTTGGGCTGGCCCCTTCACCCAGAGCGTCGGCCATGGCGGTCATCATGGGGCGCTCGACGCGCTGCACGGCCGCCATCGCGCGCTCGACCAGGTCGGCGCCCAATGCGGTCAAGGCGACGGGCCGCGAGCGCCGGTCGCCGGTGCTGACCGGACGCGTGATCAGGTCGCGCTCCTCGAGCTTGCCAAGCACCTTCGTCAGCCCACCCGAGGAGATCAGCATCGCGTCATAAAGCGAAGAGGGCGTCAGACGGTGCGGCGGGGGCTGAGAGCGCAGCGCGCACAGCAGTTCGAACTCCGTCAGGCTCAGTTTGAATGGCCCCAGCCCCACATGCGCCGCACGCTCGAGCAATCGCGAAAGCCGTTGGACCGCTATGTTCACGCCCGCATGCTCCGCGGCCATGCCAGGCCAGTTCTCTCGCTGGAGCGCCAGCATCTCCGAGATCTTGTCTAAGGCATCCGTTTTCATGTCCGCCATGGTAGCGAGCAGAATTTATCTTGCAAGAAAGATATACAGCACCCATATATCTTTCCAGAAAGATAAAACTCTGTTAAGGATGCATACCAATGACCCTCACTTCCTCTCCGTCCCGCCGAAGAGCGCCCAGTTCCTACGGTTGCGTCTCCCGTTTCAACCATTGGCTCACTGCCACCCTGTTCATCGGCGCACTCGGCCTTGGCCTCGTCATGGCCTATGGTGGATTGCCGCGCGAAAGCGTCGGCGCGCTGATGGGCTGGCACAAGGCACTGGGCGTCGCGACCATCGCCTACGGCCTCTGGCGTGTCGGCTGGCGCATTGCGAAAGGCTTCCCGCCGCCCGCCTCGGAAACACACGCCTGGCAAATCGCCGCGTCGAAAGCGGTCCATGTTGGGCTGCTCGCCGCGATCCTCGCGATGCCGCTTTCGGGAATCCTGATGACCGTATCCGCGGGCCGAGCGCTGAGCATATGGGGCGTGACCCTGCTGCCATCGCTGGGCGAGATCGGCTGGCTCGAGACCGCCGCCGAAGCCGTTCACACGCAACTTCCCTTCGCGGTTTTGGCTATGCTGGCACTCCATATCGGAGCGGCGCTGAAGCACCATTTCATCGATCACGATGCCACGCTGGCCCGCATGACATCAGGCCGCATCCGCGCCTGATGCCTTGTTCTCATTGCGGACGGCACTCTGCCGCTCTACTTTCATACCGACATCCGGAAACCAGAAATGAACCGAAAACTGTATCTAACCGCTTCCGCCTTGGCCGGCGCACTGGCCATCTCGGCCGTGACCGCCAGCGCCCAGCCTATTGAACCACCCGCCGGCGAAACGGTCGCGCTGCCCCTGGCCGACGTGGCGGAGCTGGCATCTGCAAACGCCACCGCCGAGGCCATCGTGGCGGCCGCGCAGGATTTTCTGGACACGCTCGATGCGCACCAGCGAGAGTCGGTGATGTTCGCCTTCGACGACAACACCCAGCGCGCGCGCTGGTCGAACCTGCCAGACAGCCTTTCCCCGCGTGCGGGGTTGAGCCGAGAGGATATGAGCGAAGATCAACGCGCCGCTCTCGACTCTTTGTTGGCTCAGGTTCTGAGCGCCGACGGCGTCCGCAACGAGACATTGCAGCGCCACGCTGACGGCCAGCTGACCGACGGCGGCCCCATCGGCAACGGCGACACGCTCGAGTTTGGGGAAGACCTCTATTACGCATCGATCCTCGGGCAGCCCGAGACCAACGCGCCGTGGATGCTGCAATATGGCGGCCACCACCTCGCCATCAACGCGACCTTTGCAGGCGGCCAAGCTTCGTTTTCGCCCATGCTGACAGGCGGGCAGCCGTTGACCGTCGATTACGATGGCGAAACCGTCTACATCACTCGGGAGGAGGTCCAGGCGTCCCGGGATTTCCTCGCCACACTCGATGAGGACCAGCGCGCCTCCGCCATTGTGAGCGATCAGCCGGCCCAGCTCCTACTCGGCCCAGGAGCGCACGGGACCACCATCGCACCTGAAGGCATCTCGGGCGCGGACCTCTCCGATGCCCAGCAGGAGGCGCTTTTGGCCGTCATCGAGGCACGGATCGGCCAGCTCAACGACCGCGACGCCGGTGCCGTGATGGACAAAGTCCGCGAAACCTTGGACCAGACAACATTCGGGTGGTGGGGGCCTCAAGAGCCCTTCGGGGCCGCCTACCTTCGCGTGGTCGGCCCGACGATCGTGCTTGAATACTCCCCGCAGAGCATGGGGAGCGATGGGACCGAGCACACGCACAACATGTACCGTGACCCAACGAACGATTACGGCAGCGCGTGGGTCGGTGCCGAATGATGAGATGCCTCCTGATCACGGCAGCGCTTCTGCCGGGCCTCGCCGCCGCACATCCCCACGGGACCGTCGATCAGCAGCTCAACCTGTCGCTTGGTCGCGATAAGGCGGAACTGACCTGGACAATCGCGCCGCCTGCCGAGCAGGCCGGTCATATCCTCGCGCATCTTGATAGCGATGGAGACGGCATCGTGACGGTCCCGGAGACGGCAGCCTTCATGGACGCCCTTCTCGCCGCGACGAGGCTGACGGTGAACGGCGAAGCGGTTACCTTGGCGCAGGGCGACCTGACGGAGATGGCCCCCACGGGCTCCGCCGGATTGATCAAGCTGACCGCGATCGCGGACATGCCACAGTTCCCGACAACTCCGGCCGTCGTCTCGGTCGAGATAAGCTATACCGAGTTCGCGGAGGAATGGTTCATTCAGCCCTTCTATTTCGAAGACCTGTCCGAGGGCCCCAGTCCCCGGATCGAGCGGGCGCCCAACGCATTGAGCGTATCTCTCCCGCCGAAGACACGATGACCATTCGCGATGTCCAACTCGTCCGGGTGGCATGCCTGTCACGCGCCCGGGCGAATTGCCTGCTACAGAAAGGCCCGATGTACAGAAGATGGAATTCAGATAGCTGAAAGTCGGAATTGCTCGCGCGGATCGAGGCCATCCGGCCCAGCGTGATCCCTTTGCAGAGCATGGCCCGCGCGACCTGCTCCTGCAGCAGGAGGGCATCGCTTTCGCCGTAGGGTCAGGGCTCGTTCTCGCTTCATAGCCAGAACATGACGGTTGCGGCGAGGGCTATGGCGGAGAGGAAGACCTTCGGGTGCCTGTCGTATCGCGTTGTGACGCGTCGCCAGTCCTTCAGGCGGCCGAACATGATTTCGATCCGGTTGCGTCGTTTGTAGCGGCGCTTGTCGTGCTTGATGGGGTTGCCGCGAGACTTCCTTCCGGGGATGCAGGGCATGCTCCCCTTGTCTTTCAACGCTGTCCAGCGACATTCGGAACTGGCCTTCCTTTAGGTTGATACGTTTTTGGTTTGATGCGGCTGTCGCCCCGAACGGTGACGACGTGGCTGTAGTGGAGCAGGCGGTCAAGGATTGCGGTGGCGACCACGGCGTCGCCGAAGACGCTGCCCCGAGCTCGACGGGTGCTACAGCGGGGAAGGTCGCGGGCGCCGGTTCGACCTGGCGCGCTCCGCGGAGGCGCTCGGCAAGCGTCTCGACCCCGGGCAAATGTTGGGCAACGGCGCGGAGAGGCACCGATGCCCTACCAGAGCCGTGCCGCGGACCTGTTCCGGGCGACGGGGCGGCTCCTGCTTCTGGACGACGTGGGGCTCGGCAAGACTGTCTCGGCACTCGCCTCCATTTCGGACAGCTGGGGATTGCCCGCGGCCGTCGTCGTGCAGCCGCACCTGTCGGCGCAGTGGGTCGTTCAGTACATTGAGCGCTTCACGCATCTTCGCGCCGTCGAAATCAAGGACCGCAACGCCCGGGATCTTCCGGCTGCCGACATTTACGTCTTCCGGTATTCGAACATCGCGGCATGGGTCGACATGTTCGAACCGCTGGGCATCAAAACCGTCATATTCGACGAGGTCCAGGAGCTTCGCCACGGGCGGAACACGTCGAAAGGGGTCACCGCGCATTCGATCTGCGCCACAGTCGAGAACCGCCTCGGGCTCACCGCAACGCCGATCTACAATGACGGATCCGAGATCTGGAACGTGGTGGAAATCATCGCCCCAGGCGCGCTTGGAACATGGCATGAGTTCCTGACCAACTGGTGCGCCCCCCGAGCGCGCATACTGGGCGATCCTGGCCGACTCGATCAAGGCGCAAGCCGCGATGATGGCCGCAGGCTTCCTCGATACCGACGCGGCGTTCCTGCCGCACGTCGCCCTGCCGGATGGCCGGCGCGCGATCGACGCAATCACCGGCGGGGACAGGCCGATGCTGCCCCCGCCACCAAAGTCCACTTAGCCCGGGGGGGATCTACTATGTCAGACCAAGAAAAAATGGTGCGCGCGAAAGAGCGCTATGAACGTGCTGCTCATCGTGTCCAGACGGCGATTTGGGCCTTTCCTGAGCACGAGAACCGCACCCCGAAGCATCTTCGCATCGGTCTCGATATGTCGAAATCTGACATGGGCGGCCTCGCGCGACTGCTGATCGCCAAGGGCGTTTTCACCGAACTTGAATACATGGACGCAATGGCAGACGGCGCGGAGGGCGAGGCAGCGTCCTACGAAAACGAGCTGGCCGCGCGGTTCGGCATCAACATCACGACCGTCTGATCCGGCCAGGAGGCACCATGCAGGTCCTCGCCGGCGATGATCCGCAGAGCCTCGATTTCATCCGCTGTCGGCAGTCGAACACGTGGCGCCGAATCCTTCGGCCACTTCAGACCTTCCAAGGGATTGCGGGACAGAAGCCCCCATTCGAGCCGGGCCAACGTCAGGGCCGAACTGATCTGCACCACCTCGCGCCGCACCGATCCGGTTGTGATCTCCTGCAGCCGGCGGTCACGCCAGTCCGCGAAGTCTCCGTCAGATCCCCAAGGCAACGCTGCCAAGCCTGTCGCGCCTGATACGCTCCAGCCGGATGATCTCCGGCCGGGCGCCTTTCTTCTTCGACGACACCTCACGTCCGTACCGGTCCAACAGATCGTCGAACGACATGCGCGAATTGATCTCATCGGCATGATCGAGCTCATACTCGACGCGCGCCGCCTATCGCTTCGCTTCAGATTTGGAATCGCAGATTTTCGACTTTCGCTTGCCCGCGCGGTAGACTTGGTCGCGATACTTGCCGGTGTCGGTCTTCTGGATAGAGGCCATCGTGGGGAACGCCCCGGGGAGAATCTGGGGAACACTATGGCAAAACAGCGCCGAAAATGATGGGCACCTGTCACCGGATACCTAGAATATAACCGGGTTTGTCCTTATTCTACTGATATGGAGCGACAAATGACGAATTGGAATGGTGCCGGCAGGAGGACTTGAACCCCCGACCCCGAGATTACAAATCACGTGCTCTACCAGCTGAGCTATACCGGCAAACCCTGCACGCCACGGATCGTGGCCTGCATCTGGTGGGCGTCCCCGATGGCACCTGAAAGATGCCATGGCGAACGGGTGCAATCCCTAGCCGATCCGCAATCGGGGCGCAATCCGAGATCCCACAATGGCGCGGGATCGCGCAGGTTTTTCCTGTCCGGATCCGGGGGCTCTGCCCCCTAACCCCCGAGGTGTTTGAAGACCAAAGAAGTCCGGCGCGCGCGCGTCTTTCTTTCTTGGCAGAAATAGTCCGGGGGAGTCGCGCCGCAGGGCGCCGCGGGGACAGAGCCCCCGGCCCGGTCCTAGGACAGGCCCGGTTCGTCCAGAAGGTGGCGGCCCTTGCGGTCTTCCACCTCGATCACCCACAGATCGCGGTCGAATTCCCGCTGGCGGACGATGGAGGCGTCGACATCGCGTTCGTCACCGGCGGCGAGTTCGACCCACACCCGGTCTCCCGACGCAAGGTCGAAGCTGCGCTGGAAGGCCACGGCCTGACCGTCGAGCGTGTTGAGCTTCACCAGCACCGCACCGGCCGTGTCATCGCCGTGGGCCACGACGAAAGCCGGGATCTCCTGCAGGCGCAGCCGCGTCAGATAGGCCTGCACCCAAAATTCTGCCGTCAGTCGGCTCAAGAATTGCCGTCCTTGAAGTCGAGCCCCATCTGGTCGTAGCGCTCGGATTCCTCGAGCCAGTTGGGCCGCACCTTGACCTGCAGGAACAGGTGCACGCGGCGGCCCATTATCTCTTCCAGTTCCACCCGGGCGAGCTTGCCCACGGTCTTGATCGTCTCGCCCTTGTTGCCCAGCACGATGCCCTTGTGGCCGTCACGCATGACATAGACGATCTGGTCGATGCGGGCGGAGCCGTCCTTGCGTTCCTCCCAGGCTTCCGTCTCAACGGTCAGCTGGTAGGGCAGTTCCTGGTGGAGCCGGAGCGTCAGCTTCTCGCGCGTGATCTCGGCCGCGATCATGCGCATGGGAAGGTCGGCGATCTGGTCTTCGGGATAAAGCCAAGGGCCCTCGGGCAGCGTTCCTGCCAGCCATGCGCGCAGGTCGGCCACGCCGTAGCCCTTCTCGGCCGAGATCATGAAGGTCTCGGCGAAATCGAAGGCCGCGTTCAGTTCTTTCGTCAGGCCCAGCAGTGTCGGCGCCTCGACCCGGTCGATCTTGTTGATCGCCAGCGCAACGGGGCGGTGCGATCCGATCTCGGCCAGGGTCTTCAGAATGCGCTTCACGCCTTCGGTAACGCCGCGATGCGCTTCGATCATCAGGACGACCACGTCGGCATCCGATGCCCCGCCCCAGGCCGCGGCGACCATCGCACGGTCGAGCCTGCGGCGCGGCTGGAACAGGCCCGGCGTGTCGACGAAAACGATCTGCGCCTGCCCTTCCATCGCGACGCCCCGGATCCGGGCGCGGGTGGTCTGCACCTTGTGGGTGACGATGGAGACCTTGCTGCCCACCATGGCGTTCAGCAGCGTGGACTTGCCCGCGTTGGGCTCTCCGATCAGGGCGACGAAGCCGGCCCGTGTGGTAGCTTCGGTCATGTGCGTCCCTCCACGCGGGAGAGCAGAGCCCTCGCCGCCTCCTGTTCCGCCTGACGCTTGGTCGAGGCACTGGCTTCGGCAGCTTCGCCGTCTTCGAGACGCACCGCAATCGTGAACACGGGTGCATGGTCCGGCCCCGAGCGGGCCGTTTCGGTGTAACTTGGCGGTTTCTCGCCCCGCGCCTGCGCCCATTCCTGCAGCGCCGTCTTTGGATCGCGGGCATCTTCCGCCACGTTCGACACGCGATCGCCCCAGAGCCGCAGGATCATGTCCTTGGCGACATCGAGCCCCGCGTCCTCGTAGACGGCGGCGATCACCGCCTCCATCGCGTCGCCCAGCAGCGCCTGCTTGCGGCGCCCCCCGGACAGCATTTCCGACCGGCCCAGTTTCAGCACCGCGCCCAGGTCGATCTCGCGCGCGACTTCGGCGCAGGCTTCCTTGCGGACCAGCGCGTTGAAGCGCGGGGCCAGCTGGCCTTCGGCCGCGCCGGTGTCCTGCTCCAGCAGGGTTTCGGCCATCACGAGGCCCAGAACCCGGTCGCCCAGGAATTCCAGCCGCTGGTTGTCACCCCGCGCAGGCGTCGAGGCCGAGCCATGGGTGAGCGCGCGGAGCAGAAGCTCCGGACGGTCGAAATGATGCCCGATCCGTGCCTCGAAGGCCTTCACATCCGCCGAGATCTTCAATCGATCCTCTTGAAGTACCGATCCGACCGCCAGGTCCAGAAGAACAGGATAGACCGGCCCGCGGACGAGAACATGATCCGGTCGGCCCGCCCGACGAGGTTTTCATAGGGCACGAACCCGACCCCGCCCGAGATCTGCCGGAAGCGGCTGTCCGAGGAGTTGTCGCGGTTGTCGCCCATGAAGAAGAAATGGCCATCGGGCACAAGGAAGACCGGCGTGTTGTCCGAGGATTGCGGGCCGATTTCCAGGATCTCGTGGTCCACACCATTGGGCAGGGTTTCGATGAATTCCTGCTTGATGCAATCGCCGCCCGGAGGCACCGGCGCGTTCGAACAGCGCGGCGGGATGCCTTGCGGACCCTGCGGTTCGTTCACCTCGACATAGTCGCCCACGGGCTCCAGCTCGACCGGGGTGCCGTTGATCTGGAGCACACCGTCGATCACCTGCACCCGGTCGCCCGGTAGCCCGATCAGCCGCTTGATGAAATCGCGGCCCGACACGGGATGGCGGAAGACGACGACATCGCCGCGCTCGGGCTCGCCCCCGAACAGGCGGGTGTTGTCGCCCTGCAGGAAGCCGCACATGTCCTCGGCATCGACGGAAAGTCCGACGAAGGGGATCGTGACCGACGGGCACGACGCATAGGAGTAGCCGTAGGCCATCTTGTTGACGAACAGGAAATCGCCGATCAGCAGCGTGGGCTTCATCGAACCCGACGGGATCCAGAACGGCTGAAACAGGAAGGTCCGGAATATCCCCGCGATCAGAAGCGCATAGACGATGGTCTTGACCGTTTCCCAAATGGGATTGCGGGGGGCTTCTTCGTCCATCTGGGTCTCCGGGTCTGTCCAGCGTCGGGCCAGGACCGGCCCACGCCCGTACATGCGGGGGGGCGGGTTGGGTGTCAAGCCGTGGAGGGCGTCAACCGCCCGTCAAGGGACGCGCTTCGATCACCACGAAGGCCTGCGCCCAGGGGTGATCGTCGGTCAGGGTGACGTGGATGATGGCCTCGTGCCCCGCGGGCGTCATTTCCGCCAGGCGTTCGGCGGCCCAGCCGGTCACGTGCATCACAGGTTGCCCGGTGCGCAGGTTCGTGACCGCCATGTCCTTCCAGGCGATCCCCATGCGCAGGCCGGTGCCCAAGGCCTTGGAACACGCCTCCTTCGCGGCCCACCGCTTGGCGTAGGTTCCGGCGGTATCGTGCCGCCGTTCCGCCTTGCGCTGTTCGATATCGGTAAACACACGGTTGCGGAACCGGTCGCCAAACCGGTCGAGCGTGCCCTGAATGCGTTCGATATTGGCAAGGTCGGTGCCGATGCCAAGGATCATCGCCGGCCCGTCACTTGACCGTCACTTCCCCGGTGGACTGATTCACCAGAAGCTCCAGCGTCTCGGCCGTTTCCGACCCGCTGCCGTCGACATAGCGCTTCACCTTGAACGGGATCGTCAGACCGGTGGCCGCGTCATAGGTCGTCTTGCCGCCGAAACCGACCGACATCCAGCCTTCGGGGCCGATCCTGTCCGACACCAGCGTGCACAGCGAATACCCGTCCGTATCGGGGTGGATCACCGCGATATGCGCGGCGCAGCACGCGGGTTCGCCGCCGGTGTTCATCAGCACCACCCGGATCTGACCCTTGGCGTAGGTGCGCGTGTTGTTGCCCAGAGGCTCGGCAATCGCGCCCACCGATCCGGCGGCGCTGTCGGCGCATTGCGAAAGGCTGGCGGAAAGGGCGGGCGTCGCAAGAACACCGGCGGCGAGAATGGCTGCAAGAAGGCGCATGACGGGCATCCCTGTTTGGTTGCGTCCGGGCACGGGGCCCAGAGACGCGTGTCATGTCCTTCTACCGCGTCCGCACCGGCCTGAGAAGGCAGCGTGTCGCCCGGCAGCAGCGCCTAGCGGGTAATCACCGATCGTAGCAGCCCAAGGCCCAGCCCCGCGTAAAGCACCGCCACCGCGCCGTCGATCCAGGCCCGGAACCGGGTGTGCAGAGCCTGCGCCGGGGCGGTCGAGAACAGAACCGCCCAGCCCAGATAGTTCGCCAAGCCGATCAGCGCACACAGGCCGGTTGCCCCGAAAACCGCGCCCGGTCCCTGATCCGGGCCCAGCCCGACGGACAGGGCGGCCAGCCATGCAAGGACCGCCTTGGGATTGGACAGGTTCAGAAGCAGCCCCCGCCGGAACGCACGACCGGCCGCGACCGGAGCGGACGCCTTGGCCGCGGGACGGGCCGCGGACCTGGCCGAAAGCCATGCCAGGTAGAGCAGGCAGGACGCGCCCGCAATCTTCATCACGATCAGCGCGGATTGCGAAGCCGCCAGCAGCGCCCCCAGCCCGGTGGCCGCGCACAGCCCCCACAGGGCCAGCCCCAGCGACAGGCCGAACGCGAATCGCAACCCGGCCGCGCGCCCGTGCGCCATGGCGGTGGCCGCACAGGCAAGGTTGGCCGGACCGGGCGAAACCGCGACGATGAAGAACGCCGCCGCGATAGCCGCGAACTGACCGATCATGAGCGTGCACCCTCCATGAGGCGGCGCATTTCGGCGATGGCGGGGGCAAGGCCCATGAAGATCGCCTCGCCTATCAGGAAATGGCCGATGTTGAGTTCCCGCACCTCGGGCATGGCGGCGACCGGTGCGACGGTGTCGTAGGTCAGGCCGTGGCCGGCGTGGACCTCGAGCCCCAGCGCATGGGCATGGGCCGCCATGTCGCGAAGCGCGGCCAGTTCGCGGTCACGGTCGTCGACGCGGCCTTCGGCATGGGCATCGCAATAGGCGCCGGTATGAAGCTCGATCACCTCGGCCCCGGTCCGGTGGGCCGCGTCGATCTGGCGGCGGTCGGCGGCGATGAAGATCGACACCCGGCAACCCGCCTTGCGCAGGGGGGCGATGAAATGGGCCAGGCGGTTTTCGTCGCGCGCGACGTCGAGCCCGCCTTCGGTCGTCCGTTCCTCGCGCCGTTCGGGCACGATGCAAACGGCATGGGGCCTGTGACGCAGCGCGATGGCCTGCATCTCGTCGGTCGCGGCCATCTCGAAATTCAACGGCACGGTCAGCGCTGCGGCCAGCCCGTCGATATCGGCGTCGGAAATATGGCGTCGGTCTTCCCGCAGATGGGCGGTGATCCCGTCGGCGCCGGCCTCTTCCGCCATCTTCGCGGCGCGCAGAGGGTCCGGCGTGGCGCCGCCGCGCGCGTTCCGAACGGTGGCCACGTGGTCGATGTTCACGCCCAGCCGCAAACGCTGCGTATCGCTCGATGTCGTCATACTTGTTCCTTGCCACGATCCCCGCGCCGGCCCAACCCGCCGGGACCGGCGACCGATCCGATGGCGGCCCGCGCCTTGATCGCGTCGAATTTCGACCGGATGATCATCCGCCGGCGGTTCTGGTAGGCCCGCACCAGCGGTTCGGTGCAGAAATAGGCCAGTACACCGAAGAACAGGCCGGGAAGGATTCCGCCCACGAGGTAGGGCAGGAACACCTCGTGATAGAACTCGAGGAAACCGTGCCAGTCATACGTCCCGCCGGAAAACAGCGCCCAGATGTTTTCCTTCAGATCGTGCCACGCATCGACGAAGGAATGCATGAACGTGCGCTGCGCTTCCTTGTCGAACTTGGTGCCCATCAGAAGATGGCCCAGCTTCATGCACAGGAAACCGATGAACGGGAAGGTGATCGGGTTGCCCACGAAGGTCGCCGCAAGCCCGGCAAACACGTTGCCGCCCACGATCCGCGCAAGGATGAACGCCACCAGGAAATGCATGCCGTAGAACGGCGTGAAGGTCGCCATGACGCCCACCGCGATGCCGCGGGCGATCCTGTCGGAACTGTCGGGCAGGCGGCGCACCCGGTACTGCATGTACATGACCGCACGCTTCCAGCCACCGCGCGGGTACACGGCCTCACTCAGCCTTTGCGTAAACGTACGCTGCTCACGGCGTCTGAACACCAGCCTTTGCCCTCATCTTCCGGGACGGTTCCCCAGGTCCCGGTACGCCTGGCGATACACCACGAAGCCGGGCGATTGCCGCAACTTCGCTTTCAGCTTCCAGCATCACCATGAGTGAGTGCAGTTGCTCGATATCGCCGAGATCGACCCTAACAAGCAAACGGTAAAAATCCGGCTTCCTGTCGACAAACTCGAGGTCCGAGATATTCGCCTTCTTTTCGCCGATCAACGTGCAAATACGTCCCAGTACCCCGGCGTCATTCCCGATTGTCATGTCGAGCGTCACGCCATAGGCGGCTTCGTGCGTACCGGAATGCCAATGCAGGTCGACCCAGCGTTCGGGCTGGTCGTCGTAGTCGATCAGGGTGTCGCAGTTGATCGCATGCACGATCACCCCCTGCCCGCGCGAGGTGATGCCCACGATCCGTTCCCCCGGCAGGGGTTCGCAGCAGGCGGCCCGGGTAAAGCTTTGTCCCTGCTCCAGCCCGATCACGGCCCGGCGGTAGGGGACGACCTCTCCCTGCTTCTTCTGCAGCTCCGGGTAGACGGCCTGCACAAGGTCGCGCGCCGTGATCTCGGCCATGCCCAGATTGGCCAGCACATCGTCGCCGTTTTCAAGGCCAAGGTTTCGCGCCGCGGTATCCAGCACCTTGTCGGTCGATTTCCGGCCCACATGTTCGAACGCCGCCCGCGCCAGTTCGCGGCCCAGCTTGATGAACCGTTCACGGTCGGCCTCGCGCAACGCGCGCCGGATCGCGGCGCGGGCCCGGCCCGTCTGCACGATATCGACCCAGGTCGCCTGCGGCTCCTGGCCTTCGGCGGTTATGATCTCGATCGACTGGCCGTTCTTCAGCCGCGTCCACAGGGGCACCCGCACGCCATCGACCCGCGCCGATACGCAGCGGCTGCCGATGCGGGTGTGGATCGCGTAGCCGAAATCGATGGGCGTGGCCCCCTTGGGCAGCTTGATCACGTCGCCCTTGGGCGTGAAGCAGAACACCTGGTCGGAATACATTTCCAGCTTCACGGCATCGAGGAATTCCTCGTGGTTCTCCTCGCTCTCGAACGTGTCCTGAAGCGTGGCGATCCATTCGGTGGGGGCGACGGCGAACTTGTTCTCGTACCGGATCCCGTCGCGATAGGACCAGTGCGCCGCAACGCCCCGTTCGGCCACGTCGTGCATTTCGCTGGTGCGGATCTGCACTTCCACGCGCTTGCCATCGCGGCCCGACACGGTGGTGTGGATCGACCGGTAGCCGTTCGACTTGGGCTGGCTGATGTAATCCTTGAACCGCCCCGGCACGGCGCGCCAGCGCTGGTGGATGGCGCCAAGCGCGCGGTAGCAATCCTCTTCATCCGCCGCGATCACGCGGAAACCATAGATGTCGGACAGGCGCGAGAAGCCCTGCTTCTTCTCCTCCATCTTCCGCCAGATGGAATAGGGTTTCTTGGCGCGGCCATAGACCTCGGCCTGCAGCCCGGCCTTGCGCACGACCGTGCGCATGTCCTTCATGATCCGCTCGATCACGTCGCCGGTTTCGCGCTGCAGCTTGATGAACCGCACCATGATCGATTTGCGCGCTTCGGGGTTCAGGACGCGGAAGGCAAGGTCTTCCAGTTCTTCCCGCATCCATTGCATGCCCATGCGGCCGGCCAGCGGCGCATAGATATCCATCGTCTCGCGCGCCTTCTGGTGCTGCTTGTCGCGGCGCATGCTTTCGATGGTGCGCATGTTGTGCAGCCGGTCCGACATCTTGACGACGATGACGCGCACGTCCTTCGTCATCGCCATGAACAGCTTGCGGAAGTTCTCGGCCTGCTTGGTCTCGAGGCTGGACAGCTGCAGGTTTGTCAGTTTGGTGACACCGTCCACCAGCATCGCGACCTCGGTACCGAAGCGTTCCGAAATTTCGGAATAGGACGCCTTGGTGTCCTCGATCGTGTCGTGCAGCAGCGCGGTGATGATCGTGTCGTCGTCAAGCCGCTGCTCGGCCAGGATCCGGGCGACGGCGACGGGATGGCAGAAATACGGCTCGCCCGACTGGCGGAATTGGCCATCGTGCATCGCCACGCCATAGGCATAGGCCGCCCGAAGACGGTCGCCGTTGGATTTCGGGTTGTAGCTGGCGACCAGGGCCACCAGCTCTTCAACGTCGGGAATGGGGATCGCGCCGGGCGCGTTCTGGCCAGGCATGGGTCAAGAGGGCCTCAGCCCTGACCCTGCGCCTCCATCAGAGCGCGCAGGAGCTTTTCTTCCGACATGTCGTCTTCTGCCGGCTTGTCGCTCTCGGCGCCCATCAGGACAGCCATGGAATCCTCTTCCGGTTCGTCGATCTCGTTCTGGCTCTGATTGCTTTCAATCAGGCGTTCACGCAGCAGATCGGCGCTCTGGGTTTCCTCGGCGATCTCGCGGAGCGAGACAACGGGGTTCTTGTCGTTGTCGCGATCGACCGTAACTTCCGACCCGGCCGCGATCTCGCGCGCACGGTGCGCGGCGAGCATCACCAGTTCGAACCGGTTCGGAACTTTATCGACGCAATCTTCGACCGTCACGCGAGCCATGGCGCACTCCAATTGATATGGCTTTGCAGGAGACAGACCTTCTACCTGCGAATCTCCCGCTTGACAAGCGGCCCCTTCATTGTTCCTCGAACCCGCCCGCTGCGACGCGCTCGAAGCAGAGCGCCGGTCCGCGCCCGTGGCGGCAAGGCGGATGCGGAACGCATCCGCCGGCGGGTGGGCGGGCGGGCCGCCGCGGGCGCGGACCGGCGCGTCCGGCGGTCTACAGCGCCACCACCTCCAGGCGGTCGGCCGCGGGCAACGCCGCCAGCATCTCGGCGGCGCTCCGGCCAAGCACGGGATGCACCCAGCCCGCGGCGATATCCGCCATCGGCACCAGCACGAAGGCCCGGTCCTGCAACCGCGGATGCGGCAAAACCATCCGGTCCGGCGTCCGTGTCTTCTGTGCTTCCAGATCCAGCGCCATCCAGTCGGCCAGCACCGTCCGGTCCGGCGCCACGAGATCGCCAGCCGTCAACAGGTCCAGATCCAGTTTCCGCGCGGCCCAGCGTTCCTTGCGCTCCCGACCGAACTCCGCCTCGATCCGGTGCAGCGCGGCCAGAACATCCTGGGGCCCCATCACCGACCGGACCTCCGCCACCGCGTTGACGAAATCCGGGCCTTCACCAATTGGAAAGCACGGCGTGCGATAGAATCGGCTCAAAGCCGCCAGTTCCAGCCCGGCGCCGGCAAGGGCTTGCACAGACGCGGCCAGTGTTTCGGCCGGATTTCCCGCCTGGCTCTCCAGATTCGCGCCAAGCGCCACTAAGTACTTCGTCCGGGGTTCGGTCATATCTGTCCTCTTCCCCGAAACGCTATTCCCTTGCGACGGGGGAAACACGCTCTACGTTGTATATACAGTTCCGCCATCAAAGCCACTCACGCGAATATCCCCTTGGCGGAACGCATTTGTCGGAAGGATAATTTGATGTTCTACAAGGACGAACGGCTTGCGCTGTTCATCGATGGGTCGAATCTCTACGCTGCCGCCAAGGCGCTGGGGTTCGACATCGACTACAAGCTTCTGCGGCAGGAATTCATGCGCCGCGGCAAGCTCCTGCGTGCCTTCTACTACACGGCCCTGCTCGAAAATGACGAATATTCCCCGATCAGGCCGTTGGTCGACTGGTTGCATTACAACGGGTTCACCATGGTGACGAAGCCCGCGAAAGAGTACACAGACAGCATGGGCCGCCGGAAGGTGAAGGGCAACATGGATATCGAACTGACCGTCGATGCCATGGAACTCGCTCCCCGTGTCGATCACATCGTGCTCTTCTCGGGCGATGGCGATTTCCGTCCGCTGGTCGAAAGCCTCCAGCGCCAGGGCGTGCGCGTGTCGGTCGTGTCCACGATCCGCAGCCAGCCGCCCATGATCTCGGACGATCTGCGTCGGCAGGCCGATAATTTCATTGAGCTCGACGACCTGAAGGACGTGATCGGCCGCCCGCCCCGGGAGCAACCCCAGGACGAACAGGCGCCCCGCGCCGCCGCCGCACGCTAAGGCCGGAACGCCCTTGCGGGAGCCAACCGTGGCCCCCGCAAGCCCCCGCGCAGGCGGGTCGACCTGCCCTGCCTCTGGACGTTGCGGCCCTCACCGCCTAGATGAAGGGTGACCGTTCCCGTTCCGGGCCGGTCAGGGCGGACCCCGCCCGCGCTGCCCGGACAGCCCGGCCCGACGCCACCGGAAAGGCCCGCGCCCGATGACCAAACCGCCCCTCACGCTCCATCTCGCCGCGCCCCGCGGTTTCTGCGCCGGTGTGGACCGCGCCATCAAGATCGTGGAAATGGCGCTCCAGAAATGGGGCGCGCCCGTCTATGTCCGTCACGAGATCGTGCACAACAAGTACGTGGTCGATGGCCTGACCGCCAAGGGCGCCGTCTTTGTCGAGGAGCTGGACGAAGCCCCCGACGACCGGCCGGTGATCTTCTCGGCCCACGGCGTGCCCAAATCCATCCCGGCCGAAGCCGCCCGGCGCGAGATGATCTATGTCGATGCCACCTGCCCGCTTGTCTCCAAGGTTCATATCGAGGCCCAGCGTCACGCGGAAAACGGGCTCCAGATGATCATGATCGGCCATGACGGCCATCCGGAGACCATAGGCACCATGGGCCAGCTCCCCGAAGGAGAGGTCCTGCTGGTGGAAACCGTCGACGACGTGGCCAAGGTCGAGGTCCGCGATCCGTCGAAGCTCGCCTATGTCACCCAGACCACCCTGTCGGTCGACGACACGGCAGGCATCGTCGCGGCCCTTCTGGAGCGGTTCCCGCAGATCATCGGCCCCCACAAGGAAGACATCTGCTACGCCACGACCAACCGGCAGGCCGCGGTGAAGGCGATCGCCCCCAAGGTCGACGCGATCCTCGTGGTCGGCGCACCCAATTCCTCGAACTCCCGCCGCCTTGTGGAAGTCGGCGCGCGGGCGGGCTGCGCCTATTCCCAGTTGGTCCAACGCGCCGGCGACATCGACTGGCGCGCACTCGAAGGCGTGCGCAGCATCGGTGTCACTGCCGGCGCCTCGGCCCCCGAAACGCTGGTGGAGGAGGTTATCGACGCCTTCCGTGCCCGACACGACGTGACGGTCGAACTGGTGGAAACCGCCGTGGAAAACGTCGAATTCAAGGTCCCCCGGGTCCTGCGCACCGCAGAGTGACGGCCCGAACACGCGTGCCCCGCGACTTGCCAGCAATGCGCTGACATGGCAGGAAAAATCAGGCCAGTGAATTCGGGGAGGCGTTTATGCCCGCAGATACGGTACTTTGGGTCGAGTTTCTTGCCACAGCGTTGATCGTTTGCGTGGCGCCGGGGATCGGTGTCATCTACACGTTGTCGACGACGCTGGGCGGGGGTCTCAGGCGCGGGCTCTGGGCCGCACTTGGCTGCACGCTGGTGACGGCGGTGCACCTGACCGCGGCACTGGCGGGGCTGGCGGCGCTGCTCCATGCCTCGGCCGTGCTCTTCCAGATCGTAAAATATGCCGGTGCGCTGGTGCTTCTGTGGATGGCCTGGACAACGCTCCGCGGCAGCGGATCGCTCAATGTCTCGGCGGACGAGACCGCACGGCAGGTCACCCCCGGCACGCTGGTCTGGCGCGGTATCCTCTTGAACCTCTTGAACCCCAAGCTGCCGTTGTTTTTCCTGGCCTTCCTGCCCCAGTTCATCCCGGCCGGCATCGCGCAGCCGTCGCTTGTGATGGCGCAGCTGGGCCTTGCCTTCGTGGCGATGACGGGCCTCGTGATGGCGGGCTACGCGATCCTTGCCGGCGCCGCGCGCAAGTGGGTGATCGAACGGACCTCGGTCATGACATGGCTGCGCCGCGCCTTCGCCGCCTCCTTCGCGGCGCTGGCCGCCCGGCTGGCCCTTGAACGCGCATGACCCGCATGCCGCCCATCGTCGCGATCCTGAGCTACATCGCGCTGATCCCCTTCCTCTGGGGGGCGGCGAGCTACCTGCTCGACCCGCTGGCGCGGTTCGGATCGAACCTCCTGGGACCTCGCTTCGTCGGGCCCTATGTCCAGCTTTTCTATGGCGCGGTGCTGCTGTCGTTCCAGTCGGGCGTGCTCTGGTCCTTTTGCCTGAAACAGCGCGAAGGCGTGCCGGGGATCGCCTATGTCATCGCGATGATCCCCGCGCTCTGGGCCTTCCTGATGACGGGGAACGGGCCGGTCAGCGCGTCGCTCAACCTGCTGATCGGCTTTGCCGGACTGCTGGTGCTCGACATCGCCTTCACCGCCTGGGACCTCGCGCCGCGCTGGTGGATGCGCCTGCGCCTGCCGGTGGTCCTGATCACCTGCGCCTGTCTTGCGGTGTCGGCCTTCCTGTGAAATTGACCACGCGCGCCCTGACGCCGGAGCGCGCCCGCGCCGGCAAGGTCGGAAACCGCAGGTTTCCGGCCGGGGGCTGGGCGGGCGGGCCGGCGCGGGCGCGATCCGGCCGCAACGCTGCCGTGCCATTCACGAACCGGGACCGACGACAATGACCGCACTCTATGCCTTCACCGATGGCGCCTGTTCCGGCAATCCCGGTCCCGGGGGCTGGGGCGCCCTGCTTCAGGCGAAGGACGGCGACACCGTCGTCAAGGAACGCACCCTGAACGGCGGAGAGGCCCAGACCACCAACAACCGCATGGAGCTTCTGGCCGCCATCGCGGCGCTCGAAGCGCTCGAACGTCCCTCCACCATCACCGTCGTGACCGACAGCGCCTACGTGAAGAACGGCGTCACCGGCTGGATCCACGGCTGGAAGCGGAATGGCTGGAAGACGGCGGCGAAGAAGCCGGTGAAGAACGTCGAACTCTGGCAGCGGCTGGACGAGGCGCAGGCCCGCCACAAGGTCACGTGGCAATGGGTCAAGGGCCATGCCGGCCACCCCGAAAACGAACGCGCCGACGAACTGGCGCGGGCGGGCATGAAGCCGTTCAAGAGCTGACGCTCAGGTCCTTCCGGCGATCATCTGCCATAGCCAGATCAGCAGCACCGCGCCCAGAACGGCGCCGATGATCCCGGCAAATATGCCCAAAGCCGCGAGAACCAGCCGCAGCAGGAACCCGCCCACCAGCGCGCCGCCGATGCCGATAGCAATTGTCGCCACCGGACCGGTCTCGAGATCCAGCAGACGCGTCGCGACATAACCCGCCACGCCGCCCACGATGATCCACCACAAAAGCCACATCATGGCCTACCTCCTCCAATGGGTCGGAACGATAACAAGCGCGCCCACCGACGAGATCAGCGCGTTCAGCCCGGGCGACCCGAAACCGATACCGAACATCACCCGCAGGAAGAAGAACAGGAACGCGCCGCCGATACAGATAATGATCGACGGGATGATTCCATTATGGGTGAAGCCGGTCTTTTCCGCGGCATAGCCCACGATCCCGGCGATCACGACCGTGCCCATCAAGGTGAAGTACATACCGGCCCCTTACAGACGCGTGCCCGCAGGCACCGGATGGCCGCGGAGAAACACATCCCTATCCTGCGCAGCCTTGCCCGACCGCTGCAAGCGCGTCAGTTCCACCGCCCCGCTTCCGCACGCGACGGTGAGAGCATCGTCCAGAACCTCGCCCGGCGCGCCTTCGCCCCGGCCCGGTCGCGCGCCCAGCACCTTCACACGGTCGCCCGCGATCTCGGTCCAGGCGCCGGGAAAGGGTGACAGGCCGCGGATCTGGCGGTCGATCTCTTCCGCGGGCCGGGTCCAGTCGATCCGGGCCTCGGCCTTGTCGATCTTCGCGGCATAGGTCACGCCGTCCTCCGGCTGCGGCTCGGCCACCAGCTGGGGCAACTGCGCCAGCGCTTCAATGATCGCCTTCGCGCCCAACGCCGACAGACGGTCGTGCAGTTCCGCGGTCGTCTCCTCGGCCCCGATCTCGACCTTCCGGCGCTGCAGCACCGGCCCGGTATCGAGGCCCGCTTCCATCTGCATGATGCAGATGCCGGTTTCGGCATCTCCCGCCATGATCGCCCGATGGATCGGCGCGGCGCCGCGCCAGCGTGGCAGCAGGCTGGCGTGAATGTTCAGGCACCCCTGCGCCGGCGCATCGAGCACCGCCTGCGGCAGCAGCAGCCCATAGGCCACCACGACAGCGACGTCCGCCTTCAACGCGGCAAACTCTGCCTGTTCCTCCGTCCCTTTCAGCGACACCGGGTGACGCACCTCCAGCCCCAGCGCTTCGGCCTTCGCCTGCACCGGGGACGGGCGGGGTTTCTTCCCCCGCCCTGCGGGCCGGGGCGGCTGGCAATAGACGGCGGCGATCTCGTGACCGGCACCCTCCAGCGCCTCCAGCACGGGGACCGAGAAATCGGGCGTGCCCATGAACACGACGCGCATCAGACGCCACCTTTCCGTGCCTTCTTAAGCAGCATGTTCCGCTTCAGCTTCGACAGGTTGTCGAAATACATCCTGCCGTTCAGGTGATCGATCTGGTGCTGCACGCTTGTCGCCTCGATCCCGATGAAATCGCGCCGGTTCACGGTGCCCGTCTCGTCAAGATAGCGAACCGTCACCGCGCGTGGCCGTTCGATCTTGGCGGACACACCGGGCAGGTTCGGGCTGGCTTCCTCGTGCGGGCGAAGCTCGATCGAGGCATGCAGGATCTCGGGGTTGGCCAGCCGAACGGCCCGGCCCCTCTCCTGCGATCCGTCGACGACGGCCAGTCGCAGCATCACGCCGATCTGCGGGGCGGCAAGGCCCACGCCGGGCATCGCTTCCATCGTGTCGATCATGTCGTCCCAGATCGCGCGGATCTCGTCCGTGATCTCCTCGACCTTCTCGGCGGGCGTGCGCAGACGCTTGTCGGGCCACGGGATGCAGGTGCGTACGGTCATCCGCGGGACGCGGTGTAGGCTTGTTCCGCCGCCATGCGCGCAGAGGGCGGGATGCGGTCGAAGATCACGATGCCGTCGAGGTGGTCATGTTCGTGCTGGGCGCAGACCGCATCGAAGCCGGTCAGGCGTTCAGCGTGATCGCGGCCTTCGGTGTCGGTCCACGTCATGTCGATCCATTCGGACCGGGGAACGGACATGTCGACACCCGGGATCGACAGGCAGGCTTCGGTTCCTTCCGCGACGCTGTCCGACCGGTCGACGATCCGCGGGTTCACGCAGATGACGGGCGACCGCTCGCCCTCCTTCCACGTCGTGTCCATCACGAAGATCCGCAGCATCTGCCCCACCTGCGGCCCGGCCAGCCCGCGCCCGGGGGCGACGTACATCGTGTCCAGCATGTCCTGCGCCAGCCCGGCCAGCGCAACCGGATCCGGGACCCTTGCACAGGGCCGCGTCAGGCGCGGATCGGGCCACTTGAGGATGTCCAGCAGGGCCATTCAGTCGCGCGCCTTTTCCCGCTTCAGCTTGACCATCCGGCGGGTGATCATCTGGCGTTTCATGGGCTTCAGGTAATCGATGAACAGCTTGCCGTTCAGGTGGTCGATCTCGTGCTGCACACAGGTGGCCCAGAGGCCGGAAAAGACCTCCTGCTGCGTATTGCCGTCCCGGTCGATCCACGTGACCTCGGCCTCGGCCGGGCGGGTCACTTCGGCGTATTGATCGGGGATCGACAGGCAGCCTTCCTCGTAGACGCTGGTCTCGTCCGATTGCGCCACGATTTCGGGGTTGAACATGATCAGGGGGCGCGGTTCGGCGCCTTCTTCCTTCACGCAATCCAGCACGATCAGCCGGTCCAGCACGCCGATCTGCGGCGCGGCCAGCCCGATACCGGGGGCGTCATACATGGTTTCCAGCATGTCATCGGCCAGCGCGCGCCGTTCATCCGACAAATCGGATACGGCGGCTGCCACCTTTTTCAGGCGCGGATCGGGATGGATCAGGATCGGGCGTTTCATGGCAGGGGATTTAGGACATCCCTCGCCCCGCTGCAATCGCCCGGAGGACGCGGGGGAATTACGCACGCGATATTGCAGCCGCCGGCAAACTCCCTAACGTGGCGCCGGATGGACCAACCGGAGCGCCCTTCATGACCCATGACTTCGACGAACTCTTCGACCGCCGCGGCACCTACAGCTCGAAATGGGACCGCATGGAGACGTTCTGCGGGGTCTCGCCCGATGATGGCCTGCCGATGTGGGTCGCCGACACCGATTTCCGCCCGCCCAAGGTGGTGCGCGACCGGCTGGAGGAAATGGCCCGCGAAGGCCAGTTCGGCTATTCCTGCATCGATGACGATTACAAGGCCGCGATCTGTTGGTGGATGGAACACCGTCACGGCTGGACGGTCGATCCGGAATGGATCTTCACCACCACGGGAATCGTCAACGCCGTGGGCCTGTGCATGGACGCCTTCACCAAGCCGGGCGACGGGATCGTGACCTTCAACCCGGTCTACCACGCCTTCGCCAAGGTCATCGGCAACGCGAAGCGCCGTGTCGTCGAATGCCCGCTGGTCAACGACAATGGCCGCTACACGATGGATTTCGACGCCTATGACGCGATCCTCGACGGCTCGGAAACCATGCTGATCCTGTGTTCGCCCCACAATCCTGGCGGGCGCGTCTGGACGCGGGAGGAACTGGAAAGCGTCGTGGCCTTCGCGAAGAAACACGACCTTCTGATCGTGTCGGACGAGATTCACCACGATCTGGTCTTTCCCGGGCAGAAACACGTTCCCATGGCCCTGATCGAAGAGGCGCAGGACCGGCTGGTGATGCTGTCGGCACCGTCGAAGACGTTCAACCTTGCCGGCCTGCATACCGGCAACACGATCATCCCCGACCCGGCCCTGCGCGAACGCTTCGCCGAACGGATGGGCGCGATCTACATCGCCGGCAACTCGGCCGGACAGATGGCGGCGATGACGGCCTATTCGCCCGAAGGCGCGGCATGGGTCGATGCGCAGATGGCGTACCTGGACACCAACCGGAAGATCTTCGATGCGGGCGTGAACGCGATCCCGGGCGTGGCGTCGATGGCACTGGAAGGCACGTACCTGGCCTGGGTCGATTTCACGGGCACCGGCATGACGCAGGAGGAAGTTTTGGCCCGCGTGCAGGAAGACGCGAAGATCGCCGTGAACCAGGGCCCGGCCTTCGGACTGGGCGGCGAGAAGTTCCTGCGCTTCAACCTGGGCACCCAGAAGGCGCGCGTAGAAGAGGCGGTCACCCGCCTGCAACGTGCCTTCGCCGATCTGCAGTAGGCCCTATTCCGGCAGCAGCGCCACTGGCGCGCCCGGATCGCGATAGAAGTCCAGCGGCGCATCCTTCGCGGGCGCCGTCGACAGCTTGTATTCGTAACGGACGATGCCATCGTCTTCCGATGACAAGACGATCAGCGCATGGCGCAGGTGGTTCGTGCCATCGTACAGATCGACCAGCCCGCGCAGCGGCGGGACGGTGGCGGCATCGACGGAAAACCCGTCTTCCCACATCTTCAGCACCGGATAGGCGGGTTCGCCCACGCCGACACGGAGCCGGCTGGATTTCCTGAGCGCGGCTTTCCGGGCCGCTTCCAGCCCTTCCTGCACTTCCCGGGACATGTAGGTCGTCATTTCAGCAATCCCCGAAGGCCGATTCCGGACCGGCCCGAATTTCCAATCGTTAACTAATGATCCTACCGCAACCATGTTAAGATCAAGCGACGAAATCATGGATGGGTCACAAGATAGTGGCACCGTTGCATCCGTGGCGCGACCCGCCGGGGGATCCGGCGGTCCTGTTCCATCCCGGGGTGTGCATGACCGCAGAGTCCTTGCGCAAGCGCGACCCCTTCGCAGCAAGGGTCCGGGGGCTTAGCTTGGTCACAACCACAGGATTGGAGAGCCCCGATGGGACAGATTGTAGACGGTGAATGGCAGGTCGAGACGCTGGAAAAACTTTCCTCGGGCGGTTCCTTCGAACGGGAGGAATCCAACTTCCGGAACTGGGTCACCGCCGATGGAAGCGCCGGCCCCTCGGGCGACGGCGGCTTCAAGGCCGAATCGGGGCGGTATCACCTGTACGTCAGCTACGCCTGCCCCTGGGCGCACCGGACTTTGATCTTCCGCGCTCTGAAAGGCCTTGAAGACCTGATCCCCGTCTCGGTCGTGCATCCCGAGATGCTGGACAAGGGGTGGAGCTTCTCGACCGACTTTCCCGGCGCCACGGGCGATCCGCTGCTGGGCAAGGACTACCTGCACGAGGTCTATATCGAGGCCGAGCCCAACGTGACGGCCCGCGCCGTGGTGCCCGTGTTGTGGGACAAGCAGAAGGGCACCATCGTCTCCAACGAAAGCTCGGAGATCATACGGATGTTCAACTCGGCCTTCGACGGGCTGACGGGCAACACCGACGATTACTGGCCAGAAGAACTGCACGACGAGATCGCGCCGGTGAACGACCGGATCTACAACACGCTGAACAACGGCGTCTACAAGTCGGGTTTTGCCACCACGCAGGAGGCCTATGACGAGGCAGTCCATCCGCTCTTCGACACGCTGGACTGGCTGGAGGAACGGCTGGGCGCGCATCGTTACCTGATGGGCGACCGCATCACCGAAGCCGACTGGCGCTTGTTCGTGACGCTGATCCGGTTCGACCCGGTTTATCACACGCACTTCAAGTGCAATCGCCGGCGGATCGTGGATTACCCGAACCTCTTGGCCTATACGCGCGAACTGTACCAGTGGCCGGGCGTGTCGGACACGGTCCATCTGGACCATATCGTACGCCACTATCACTACAGCCACGAGAGCATTAACCCGCACCGCATCATCCCGATCAACCCTGTGATCGACTATGATGAGCCGCACGGCCGCGACCGGATGTTCGGTCAGGATTTACGTCAGGCCGCGCCGGCGTAATGTTCGACCATCGCCGCCAGGTCTCCTGGCGGCGTTTCCGACCGCACGAAGGCGCAGGCGTTCGAACAATGGGCGAAGATCGACCCGTCCGAGAAGAAGCTGGTATTGGTGACGAAGATGACCTTTGCCGCAGGCCTGCGGTAGCTTGCAAAGTCGGCCACGGCCAAGGCGCTGCCTTCATCCAGCACAAGGTCGACGACAAGGATCTCGAAATCCGACCGGCACAGGGCCATAGTCGCTTCTTCCTGACTATGGACCAAGGTCACATCCGCGTTCTGCCGCTGCAGGTGGCGGCTCCAGACCCGTCCCAGGTCCTCGTTACTCTCGACTATGAGAACTTTCATCAGAGTGCGATCCCAGATTCGCCCTTAGGTAGAAGAAGTTCAGGCGTCAAAACTATAGCAGTTGCAAGGCAGTCAGAAAACGAAAAGCTCATTCGTTATGGTACAAACCAGCGATAGTTTCAACGTGAAGTAACCGCTGGTGTCCTTCATGCTTGTGTCCCTCTCCGGTTAACAAAGCCTTAAATAATCATACCGGATGCATCAATTAATCGGTTTGTTAACGATGACGCTGGCGCATAAGGGTAGAGTTGCCCTTGTTTCCGAGGGTTTTGCTCAATTTTTACGCAAATCGAGAACGTCAGAATGTTAACCAAACAGGACCACGGCGGAGGACTCGATGCGGCCATCGCGACCTTCGGCGGGGCGCGCGATGGCTGGCTGGACCTGTCCACCGGAATCAATCCAACGCCTTATCCGATAGGCGCTTTTTCGCCACGCAACTGGAACGAGCTTCCAGACCACGCCGCGCAACAGTCCCTTGTCGCCGCCGCGCGCCGATTCTGGCAGGTCCCTGATGGCGCCGCGATTCTTGCCGCACCGGGCCTGTCGAGCGTGATCGCCCGCCTACCGGCCCTGTCCCGATCCGCAGGCCGGGTCCGGATTCCGGCCCCCACCTACAACGAACACGCCGCCGCGTTCGACGCCCACGGGTGGGAAGTCGTTCAGGACGCACCGGCCGACGCCTGCGTTCTTGTCCACCCCAACAATCCGGACGGCAGGCTCTGGGACCCGTCCGATGCGGACGCACCGTTTCAGGTGATCGATGAAAGCTTCTGCGACACCTGCCCCGACCGTAGCCTGGTCGCGCTGGCCGACCGCCCCGGCACCGTGGTGCTGAAGAGCTTCGGCAAGTTCTGGGGGCTTGCCGGCCTGCGCCTGGGCTTCGCCATCTCCCGGCCCGATACCATCGAACGGCTGGCCACGATGCTGGGGCCATGGCCCGTCTCCGGCCCCGCGCTGGCCGTCGGGACGCGCGCCCTTTCGGATCCCGGCTGGGCCGTCCGCACCCGCGCGCAATTGCAACAGGACAGCGCCCGACTGGACCGAATTGTCACCGCACGGGGCGCCGAGATCGTGGGCCGCACCGATCTTTTCCGCCTGTACGAGGTCGACGACGCGCAGGCGTGGCAGGACCGGCTTGCCCGGCATCACATCTGGTCGCGGATCTTTCCCTATTCCGGCACCTGGCTGCGCCTTGGCCTGCCCCCCGCCGACGCATGGGACCGGCTGGAGGCCGCCCTGTGACCCACGCCGCGGCCCTTGTCGTGGCGCTTCTGCTGGACGCCGGGATGGGCGGGCGGGCCCTCTCGTGGGGTCGTCTGCCGCATCCGGTAGTGGCGATGGGCAACGGGGTCGCGTGGCTCGACCAGCGGCTGAACAACGGGCGCCGCGCCAACGGGGTGGCGGCGGTGCTGATCCTTGTCGCCGTGGCCGGCACGGTCGGGGCCGTGCTGGGCCTTGTCCATCCGGTCGTCGATATCGTCGTGGCCACCGTCTTCCTTGCCCAGCGGTCGCTGGTCGATCACGTTCGCGCCGTGGCAACCGGTCTGCAGTCCGGTCTGGCCGAAGGGCGGGATGCCGTCGCCATGATCGTCTCCCGCGATACCGCGCAGATGGCGCGCCCGGCCATCGCCCGCAGCGCCATCGAAAGCGCGGCCGAAAACCTGTCGGACGGCGTGATCGCGCCCGCCTTCTGGTTTCTGGTGGCCGGCCTGCCGGGGATCCTGATCTACAAGGCGGTCAACACCGCCGACAGCATGATCGGCTACCGGACCGAAAAGTACGAATCCTTCGGCTGGGCCGCCGCGCGGCTTGACGATCTTCTGAACCTGATCCCCGCGCGCCTGACCGCCCTGATGATCGCGGCCGTCACCGGCTCGCTGCGCGCATGGCCCGCCATCGCACACGATGCCCGCCAGCACAGGTCGCCCAATGCGGGCTGGCCCGAAGCCGCGATGGCCCGCGCCCTTGGCGTCGCCCTGGCCGGGCCGCGCAGCTATGACGGAGAGATGCGCGATCTGGCCTGGGTCAACGGTGCGGGTCGACGCGAAACCGGGGCCTATGACATCAGGGCCGCCATCGGCGTGCTCTGGCAGACGTGGGCGCTGGCCACGGGGCTTACCCTTGCAATCGCCGTGCTCGCATGGCTCACCTAGGTCCAGCAGGCGGCTTCCGGGCCGTCGCCCCAAACCGACAGGACCCCAGATGCGCCTTCTTGCCAATCTCGCCGCCTCCCTCGTCCTCGCCTCCGCGCTTCCCGGAATTGCCATTGCCCAGTGCGGCGGTGACTTCGGCAGTTTCGTGTCCGGCCTGAAGGCCGAAGCGCGGCAGAAGGGCTACGACGCCGGCACCGTCGATGCCTTCTTCCAGTCCGTCCGGCGCGATCCCAAGGTGATCAACGCCGACCGCGCGCAGGGCGTGTTCCAGAAGCCCTTCGTCGAATTCTCGCGCCGCCTGATCAGCCAGAACCGGATCAACAGGGGCCAGCAGATGTCGCGCCAGTACGACAGCACCTTCGACCGGATCGAACAGACCTACGGCGTGCCGCGCGGCGTGCTTCTCGCCTTCTGGGCGTTCGAGACCGACTACGGCGCGTTCCAGGGGGATTTCAACACGCTGAACGCGCTGGTCACCCTGTCCCACGATTGCCGCCGGCCCGAACTGTTCCGCCCGCAGATCTTTTCGGCGCTGGAGCTTTACACACACGGCGATTTCTCCCCCACCGGCACGACCGGCGCCTGGGCGGGGGAGGTCGGCATGGTCCAGATGCTGCCCGGCGACATCATCGAATACGGCATCGACGGCGATGGCGACGGCCACGTGAACCTGAAGGGCTCGGCCCCCGATGCGCTGCTGTCCGGCGGCAACATGCTGCACGGGATGGGCTGGCAGCCGGGCCAGCCGTGGCTGCAGGAGGTCACGGTGCCCGCCAATCTCGACTGGTCGCTGACCGGCACCGGCAAGAAGCGGGCCGTGTCCGATTGGGCGGCCATGGGCGTGCAACCGCGCTCCGGCAGCCTCGACACGGGGCTTCTGGCGTCCCTCTTGCTCCCGCAGGGCCGCGGCGGACCGGCCTTCCTCGCCTATCCGAATTTCGACGTCTATTTCGAATGGAACCAGAGCTACGTCTACGTCCTGACCGCCGCTTACTTCGCGACGCGCCTGTCCGGTGCGCCGGTCTATGACGCGGGCACCAACGATCCCGGCCTGTCGGACAGCCAGATGAGGGCACTGCAACAGAAGCTGGTCGCGCGGGGCTATGACGTCGGCAAGGTCGACGGCATCCTTGGCGCCAATACCCGCGACGCGGTCCAGCAGGTACAGCAACAGCTGGGACTGCCCGCCGATGCGTGGCCCACAACCGACCTTCTCAACCGCCTCTGACGGTCACGCCCTGTGCGCCGGATCGCGCCCGGTCCGTACGGTGGTGCCCGCAGGGTACCGCCGGGTTGGACGGGCGGGCCGGACCGGGCGCGATCCGGCCCCGACGCGTTTGGCCGCTCCCATAAATCTCACCGCAGAAATCCGTCAAAACCATTGCAATTGCGATGATCTCCCGCTCTACAGTAACGCAGCATCGCGTCCGGCTGTTATCGAAAGCCCGCGCGCCACCTGTTGATCCGCCACGACCATCAAAGGATTTGCCATGCCGCTGACCAAAAGCTGGGTTACCGCCGCCAACGACCCCGATGGCCCCTTCCCGCTCGACAACCTGCCCTATGGTGTCTTTTCCACCGATACGCTCGACCCGCGCCCCGGAGTCGCCATCGGGGATCAGATCCTCGACATGGCAACCGCCGAATCCACCGGCCTGGTCCAGCTGACCGAACTGCCGCTTTTCGATGCGCCCTACTGGAACGAGCTGATGGAGGAAGGCCCCGCCGTCTGGGCCGCGTTGCGCGACCGGCTGACATCGCTGCTGAAGGACGGCGCGCCCGAGCGCGCGAAGGTAGAACCGCTGCTGGTGCCCATGGCCGAGGCAGAACTGCACATGCCTTTCATGGTCTGCGAATACACCGATTTCTATGCTGGCCGGCACCACGCCACCAATGTCGGCACCATCTTCCGCGGCGCCGATAACGCGCTGCCGCCGAACTGGCTTCACATTCCCATCGGCTACAATGGCCGCGCGTCCACCGTCGTGGTCAGCGGCACCGACATCACCCGCCCTCTTGGCCAGACCAAGGCGCCCGATGCCGAAAGCCCGTCCTTCGGTCCCTGCCGCAGGCTCGACATCGAGCTGGAGCTGGGCGCCATCGTCGGGACCGGAAACGAGATGGGAGAGCCCATCACGCTCGACCAGGCCGACGCGATGATCTTCGGCTACGTGCTGCTGAACGACTGGTCGGCGCGCGACATACAGGCGTGGGAATACCAGCCGCTGGGGCCGTTCCAGGCCAAGGCGTTCGCCACGTCGATCTCCCCTTGGATCGTGACGAAAGCCGCGCTGGAGCCCTTCCGCGTGAACGCCCCCGAACGGCTGAAGCCCCTCCTGCCCTACCTGCAGGACACCGGGCCGATGTGCTACAACATTGCGCTGGAGGTCGAGATGGCCCCGCCGGACGGCGAGGCCCAGACCATCGCCCGCACCAACGCGCGCGAGCTTTATTATTCTTCGGCTCAGCAGTTGACCCATCACGCGCTCTGCGGATGCGAGATGAACACGGGCGACCTGCTGGGCTCCGGCACCATTTCCGGCCCCGAAAAGGACCAGCGCGGGTCGCTGCTGGAGCTGACATGGTCCGGGAAGGAACCGCTGCATCTCTCCGACGGCACCGCGCGCAGTTTCATCGAGGATGGCGACACGCTGACCCTGAAGGGCTGGGCGCAAGGGGACGGCTACAAGATCGGCTTCGGCGACTGTACCGGGACGATCCTGCCCGCGCCCACGATGCCCAAGTAGAGAAAGGCGCTGGCCATGTCCAAAGCTGTGCTGTTCGACTTCCCCAATTCATCGGCCAGCTACCGCGTTCGGATCGCGCTGAACCTTGCCGGGATCGCCTACGAGAAGGTCTTTGTTGACCTCGAGACAGGCCAGCAGAAGGCGCCCCGGCATCTGGCGCGCAACCCGCAAGGGTTCGTGCCGGTTCTGGAGATCGACGGGCTTCGGATGACGCAATCGCTGGCCATCCTCACCTATCTCGACACGACCCGCGATCTGGGGCTGCTGCCGAAGGATCCCGCGATGCGCGCGAAGGTCGAAGCTCTGGCCCATGCCATCGCCGTCGACATCCACCCCATATGCAACCTGCAGGTCGCAAAACACGTGACCGAACTGACCGGCGATCCCGACACCCGACCGGCATGGTCCCGCCACTTCATGCGCCCCGGCATGCAGGCGTTCGAGGCGATGTTGGCCGAATTCGGCGGCCCGTTCTGCTGTGGCGACGCGCCGATGCTGCCCGACATCTGCCTGATGCCGCAGGTCTACAACTGCCGCCGCTGGGGGGCCGAGATCGACGACCTGCCCCGCACGCTGGAAGCTGTCGCCGCCTGCGAGGCGCTGCCCGCGTTCCGGGATGCGCACCCGGACATGGGCTGACACGCACCCGCATGTCGCGAACGCCCTCCCCGTCAACTCTCGTGTAACTCTTGACCTGACAACCCTCAGGAATGTTACCTTCCACGTGCCGCCGCACCGCACCGGATCAAGACAGCCGGGCGGGCGGCGCGCGTTAGGGAGGAAGACAATGACCAAGACCTTAATCGCGGGCCTGGCCTGCGCGATGTCCATCTGTGCCGGCACGGCTTGGGCGCAGGACTGCGAGCCGTCGCCATGGGGCGCGGATGACCAGCTCGGCTCCGCCAACCTGGTGACGCCCGAACGGACGCTGGAGGCGCTGAAGCTCGTCAAGCAGGGCAAGTCGGTGCCGCTGGGCATCACCATCGATCCGTCCACCCCGGCCTTTCCGCCGCGGTCGCTGTCCCTGCAGATCGTCCAGCCGGGCCAGCAGGGCGGCCAGCGCGTGTTCGGCGACGGCGTCTACAATGACGACATCCTGCAGACATGGATCGGCATCGGCAGCCAGATCGACGGGCTGGGCCATGTCGGCGAAGGCGGCATGTATTACAACTGCAACGACGAGAAGGAGTTCGCACAGCTGACCGGCCTGACGAAACTGGGCACCCACGCGATCCCGCCGCTGGTTGGGCGGGCCGTGATACTCGACATGGCAAAACAAGCCGGGAAAACAACACTGGACGCCGGTGAAAGCTTTGGCGAGGCCGAGATCAAGGCCGCCGCCGATGCGCAGGGGGTCACCTTTGCCGAAGGCGACATCATCCTGTTCTACACCGGCTGGACCGATGCCAAGCTGGACAGCGACCCGGCCGCCTGGGGCAGTGCCGAACCCGGGATCAACAACGAAGGCGCGCGCTATGTCGCGTCGCTCAAACCCATGGCCGTGGGCGCCGATACATGGGGGGTGGAGCCCGTGCCGCCCGCGGAGGGCGACGGGCTGTTCTACGGCCACACGATCTTCCTGAAGCAGAACGGCGTCTACCTGCTGGAAAACATGAACACCGGCCCGATCCTTCAGGACGGCGTGAACGAGTTCATGTTCGTCCTGGGCCAGCCGCGGATCCGCGGCACGGTGCAGGCGATGATCAACCCGGTCGCCCTTTACTGATGGACCGGTAACACCAGGCCCCGGACCGGACGGCATCCCATGCGCCGTCCCGAATCCGGGCGCAGCAAGGCCCTTGCTTCAGGGGCCTTGCACCTCAGGGTGGCTCAGGGCGCGGCGGCCCAGACCTCAACCTCGACCAGGAATTCCGGCCGGGTGAAACCCGACACGATCAGCAGGGTCGATGACGGCAACTCCGGCCCCGCGTCGGCCAGGAACCGGTCGCGCGCGGCCATGTAGGCCTGCATGTGCTCGCGTCCCGTGACGTAGGCCGAGACGTGGAACACGTCGCCCGGCCCCATCCCGGCCTCGGCCAGCACCGCGCGGATCGTGGCGAAACAGATCTCCGCCTGGTCTTCGGCGCTCTTCGGTGTCGTACCGTCTGTCGCCAGCCCGAGTTGACCGGATGTCCGGACGATCCGGTGCCCGGCCGGAACCTCGACCCCATGAGCATACCGCGCGAAAGGCGGCGCGACGGACGGCGGCGACAAGGAACGCATCGACATAACTCCGTTTCTGGCTAGGTTGGCGCACAGATTGTGCCAGCCAGTTGGTTTAGCCAAGCCGATCTATGCAGTTTCGACCAGGCTTTACCTAGTGTAAGGCGGGACTGGTCGCAAAACGCTTCGCTTGGAGAAACGCATGAAACGCCGTGTCCTTCTTGTTCGCCATGATGATGGGCCGAACGACGACCGGATCACAACCTATTGCCGGCATCGCGGATTTATCGCCGACATCCGCCGGCCGTTTCTGAACGATTCCCTTGGGACGCTGTCCGAGGACCTCGCCGCCGTCGTCTTCTATGGCGGCAAGTACAACGCCTATGACACCGACGTGCACCCCTTCCTGAACGCGGAATACGAGATGATGGGCAAGGCGCTGGATGCCGGCCTGCCCGTGCTGGGGATCTGCCAGGGCGCGCAGATGCTGGCGTGGCATCAGGGCGCGTGGGCCGGCGCGCCGGATCACGGCCAGCACGAATTCGGCTTGTATGAAATCACGCCCACGGACGAGGCCGGCGATTTCCTGACCGGGCCGCTCTACGTGACGCAATCCCACTACCACACCTTCGAGCTACCCGAAGGCGCCGTGCACCTTGCCCGGTCCGAGTATTTCGAGAACCAGGCCTTCCGGCTGGGCGACAAGACATACGGGCTCCAGTTCCACCCGGAACAGATCGCCGCCGGGCTGCGGCGCTGGCAGAAGGCAGATATCGGCCTGGCCGGCAAACCCGGCGCCCAGTCAATCGACGAACAGAACGAATTGCTGGCACAGCACGAAGCGGATCAGGCCCGCTGGTTCCTGCGTTTTCTCGACCGTTTCTTCGCGCCCACAGCCTGAACTCTACCGCAACGTGATCGCCCTTGTCCGACTGGTTGCTGGACAGGCTGGCGCCCGCAGACTACCCTTGCGCTTGTCACTGATAACAAGGGAATGGGCATTCGGAACCAGCCGTCAGGTTTGCACATATCCCTTTCGCGGCCAACGGCCCGGACCTCCGGCGCGCCCTGTCAGCCTCCCGTTTCCAATCGACGATGCGATGTCAACCCGCTTGGGTTGACTCGTCCCGGAACCGCCGGGCACAAATTCGCCACGATGCGAAAGCACAAGAAAACAGAAAAACAACCGACAGAGAGGACACCCATGACCTTCAAGACCCGTACCGGCAAACCGTTGCCCGAGGTCATCGTCGAATCCGGCCGCAAGATCGGCCCGGATGCCGACCCGATGACCCGCCGCGAATTCATTGCCACGGCCTGCACCTTCGGCGCCACCGCCGCCACCGCCTACGCGATGCTTGGCCTGCCCGCACCGGCGCACGCCCAGAACACGTCCGACTACAAGCAGGGCGGCACCGCCCGGCTTGAAATGCAGATCTTCGCCATGAAGGACCCGCGCACCTACGACTGGAGCCAGCTGGCCAACGTCTCTCGCGGGTGGATGGAATATTTCGTCACCTACGAAAACGACGGCTCGTTCCAGCCGCAGCTTATCGAAAGCTGGGAGATCAATGACGACGCGACCGAGTACACGCTGAAGGTTCGCCAAGGCGTGACGTGGAACAACGGCGATCCGTTCACGGCCGACGACGTCGTCCGCGTGATCACCGACTGGTGCGACAAGAGCGTCGAGGGGAACTCGATGGCCGCGCGCTTCGCCTCGCTGATCGGCCCCGATGACAAGCTGATCGACGGCGCCATCACCAAGGTCGACGACCACACAGTGATGCTGAAATCGCCCGTGTCCGATATCACGCTGATCGCCGGCATGGCCGACTATCCGGCGGCCGTCTATCACAAGGACTACGACCCGTCGAAAGCGGTCGAGAACCCGCTGGGCACCGGGCCCTACATCCCGGAATCGATCTCGGCCGGTCAAAGCGCCGTGCTGGTCAAGAACACCGATCACAAGTGGTGGAACGAAGGCAACGGCGCCTGGCTCGACCGGATCGAGTATACCGACTATGGCACCGATCCGTCGGCCTGGGTGGCCGCCGCGGAGGGCGACGAGGTCGACATGCTGTATTCCGTCGATGGCGACTTCATCGACATCATGGCCGTGCAGGACGGCTGGACCGAGCATGACATCGCCACCGCCTCGACCGTCGTCATCCGCCCCAACCAGCTGGCGGAAGTGGACGGCAAGAAGGTCTATGCCGACAAGCGCGTGCGCCAGGCGATCCAGATGGCCGTGGACAATGACGTGATCCTTGAACTGGGCTACGGCAACCGCGGCCAGAAGGCCGAAAACCACCATGTCGGCCCGATGCATCCGGAATACTACCCGCTGCCGCCGCAGAAGGTGGACAAGGCCGGTGCGCTGAAGCTGATGCAGGAAGCCGGCATGGCCGATTTCGAACACGAGCTGATCTCGATCGACGACGGCTACCGCAAGGACACCACCGACGCCGTGGCAGCCCAGCTGCGCGACGCCGGCATCAAGGTGAAGCGGACCGTCCTGCCCGGTTCGACCTTCTGGAACGACTGGACGAAATACCCGTTCTCGTCGACCAACTGGAACCACCGTCCGCTGGGCGTCCAGATCCATGCGCTGGCCTACAAGTCGGGCGAGGCGTGGAACGAATTCGGCTGGTCCAACGCCGAATTCGACAAGCTGCTGGAGCAGGCCCTGGCCACGGCCGACGTCGACAAACGGCGCGAGATCATGGCCAAGACCGAAGCGCTGATCCAGGAAGAAGGCGTGACGATCCAGCCCTACTGGCGGTCGCTCTACAACTTTACCAAGTACAACCTTGCCGGCGGTGCGCACCACATCGCCTTCGAGGTCCGTCCGGCCGAACTGGCCTGGACCTGATCTGATCCAGAGGGGGCCGCCGCAAGGTGGCCCCTTTTCCGTCCGCCCCGCTGGTCCGCTCCCGATGGTCGCAAAGCGCCTGACCGGCCCGGCGGATTGCCCCCTTCACGAACCGGCCTGAGCCCATCAGATGCCCGACCCCCTGATCCTTCTGGCCCAGTGCTTTGCCGTGTCCGCCCTTGCGGGCTGGATGCTGACCGGTCTGTGGGACAACCTTGCCCATCCCCGCATCAATGCCGATCTGGTGGACGAGGTCCTGACGCTCGCGCGTCTCAAGACCGACTACCCCGATGCCTATGCCCGCCTGAAACATCGCGAGGTCCGGTCGCCCGCCTTTCGCCGGACGGTCTTCGGTCTGGCCATCGCGCTGGAAAGCGCCGCGGTATTGGGACTGGCCTGCGGCAGTGTCCTGTTGTTTCTGGCCATGCTGGGCATCGTGCCAGCCACGCTCGCCCGCTCCGCGGCGCTGATCGGGACGGTGCTCTTCTCATCCGTCTGGGCGGGGTTCGTGATCGCGGGGAACTACTTCTGCTACTGGTGCGGCCACGAAGGCGCCCAGAACACGCATTTCCAGCTGCTGCTCTGCGGTCTGGGCACGATGATCCTTCTGATCCTGCCCTGAACACCCGCCGTCTGTCACGGCCGTCCGGGCCCGGATCGCGCCCGATGCAGGTCGGTGGATGCGGCACGCATCCGCCGGGGTGGGTGGGCGGGCCGGCGAGGGCGCGATCCGGGGCCGGACCTTCGCGCAAGGGCTGATTACTCCGCCGCGAGCCCGTCCCGATAGGCCTGCGCGGCGGACAGCAGCGCCGAGACATCGGGATCGTCGATCCCCATGGCGGTGAAATGGCCTGCAAGGTTGGCGACGTAATCGAAACTCGATCCACGCCGCCCAACACCCGTCGCGCAGCATTGAACCTGATCTTCCCAGCAAAGGTCGGGATGGATGTTGTCGGCCTCGTGATTGGCCACGAAGGTCACGGCCTCGAGCGTTCCGATATCGGTTTCCACCGGGATCGCGGTCTCGATATAGGCCGGCCCGATCCGTTCGCGCTTCCACAGGATGATCGTTTCTTCCTCGATGATCTCCTTCGGGATCCGGAAGATCAGCCCGTCGCAGCCCTCCCCTTCGTCCAGCGCGGCCATAACACCCGGACGCCCGGGCGACCCGCGGGCGCCGAAATTGTCCTTCAGGATGAAACGACGCACATGGTTGGGGGCATGGGCACGGCGCACCTCGGAAAAGCGGATCGCGGGGTCCCACATGAGCGAGCCATAGGCGAAGATCCACAGATCCTCGTCCCGCCGCCCTTCCAGCAGCTGGCAGCGCAGTGCCTCCCGCTGGGCATCGGGCTGGCGCCAGTCGGGCGGGATGTTGTTGGCCTTCATGACCTCGTCGAACTCCGAAGGCTCGAAAGTGCGGAAATAAGATTCCAACGGATCGTGGATCAGGGCACGCAGTTCGGGATGATGCTGGAACGGATCAGGGGTCATGCTGTCTCGCTGTTCGGGGCCAGATGCGATCCTATCCTGTCAGGCATCGTCAGGAAACCTTCACTGGCGCACAGGCGCCATGCTGGATTTTGACCTTCGTCATGTCTATTGCCGGCAATGTGCAACAACGGGAGAACCCCGCATGGACCCTTCAAACAAGGCACCCAAGGTCAAGACCTGCCTGTGGTTCGACGGCACCGGAGAGGAAGCCGCGCGCTTCTACGTCTCGCTTCTGCCGGACAGTTCCCTGAATGTCGTCAGCAAGCCCGATCCGGATGCGCCCGCGCTGATCATCGAATTCACGCTGGCGAGCGTGCCGTACCAGATCCTGAACGGCGGTCCGACCTACACGCTGACGCCCGCCACGTCGATCTCGGTCCTGACCGACGACCAGGCCGAGACGGACCGGTTGTGGGCGGCGCTGGTGACGGATGGCGGGGCCGAGGGCATGTGCGGCTGGTTGGTCGACCGGTTCGGCCTGTCCTGGCAGATCGTGCCAAGGGGGCTTCTCGCCTATCTGGGAGCCGAGGATCGGGAGGCCGCGGGGCGCGCGCATGCGGCGATGATGCAGATGAGCAAGATCGACCTGCCCGCGCTGGACGCTGCCTTCAACGCCGGATGATGCGTCCCGCCACGGATCGCGCGCCGGTCGCCCCACCCACCTCCCCCGGGGCCTGCGCGATCCGCGTAGCCCCCGTCGCGCCCGCCGCGCGATCCGTGGCGGGCCGGGCGGCAGGGTGGGAACCGGGCAAAAAAAACCCGGCCTTTTGAGGGGCCGGGTCCGGTCTTGTCCAGAATGGTCTGCGGCACTTATGCCGGCAGCGCACCTTTCGCCTGCTCGACGATCGCGGTGAACGCTTCGGGCTCGTGCACGGCCAGATCGGCCAGCACCTTGCGGTCCACTTCGATGCCGGCCAGCGACAGGCCGTTGATGAAGCGCGAATAGGTCAGCGATTCATCGTGCGAACGGACGGCCGCGTTGATCCGCTGGATCCACAGGGCGCGGAAATTCCGCTTGCGGTTCTTGCGGTCACGGGTGGCGTACTGGTTCGCCTTGTCGACGGCCTGCTTGGCCACCTTGAAGGTATTCTTGCGACGGCCGTAATAGCCTTTCGCCGCCTTTACGACCTTCTTGTGACGGGCGTGGGTGACGGTTCCGCTTTTGACTCGAGACATCTGAAATCCTCCTGATCAGCGGTCGTAGGGCATGAAGCCCTTGACGATCTTGGCATCGGGGGCGGACAGCGTGCTGGTGCCCCGCGCGTTGCGGATGAATTTCTTGGTCTTGTTGATCATGCCGTGGCGCTTGCCGGCTTGTCCCGACAGGACCTTGCCGGTCGCCGTCACCTTGAAGCGCTTCTTGGCGCTCGACTTCGTCTTCATCTTGGGCATTTCAGGTCTCCTGACGTGTTGGAGGACGATGAAGCGCGACTCGGCATGCCACTCCGGCCGGCCGCGCACGGGTTGAGAGCGCGCACATACGCAACCCTTCCCCCCGACGCAAGCCCAAATCCCCTGACCGACCGCCATTACAGGCGCGGATCGCCTTCGGACGGGCGGTGCCTGCCGCAGGCAGGCACCGGGGTGGGCGGGCGGGCCCGGCCGAAGGCGATCCGCCTCCCGGAACCGGGAACTGCCCTCTGCTGCCTAGAAAGGCACCAGCGGCGCGATGACGCGATAGAAGATGTCGGGGATCTCGGCCAGTGTGTACGACTGCCGCACCACCGCCGAGCCTACAAGGATCGCCCCGGACACCCCGATGATCCAGGCTGTCCAGGGCGTCCGCCGCTCGGCCAGGGCGGCCAGACGCGACGGGATGTAAAGGCACAGGAAGAAGAGCCCCAGGATCAGGGAAACGTCCGGCGTCAGCGGAACAAGATCCGCTAGGCGCCGCAGGAAACCCCACCCGGATCGGTCCATCAGCCGGGTTCCGAGCTGTAGATCAGCCGCTCGTCACAGGGCGCCACGCGCAGGATGTTCGTCGTGCCCGGCATGTTGAAGGGCACGCCCGCGGTCACGACGATCTGGTCATCGTTCCCGGCAAACCCGCCCGCGCGCGCCGCGCGCACCGCGTTGACCACCGCCTGCTTGAACCGCGAAAGCTCGGCCGTCATCACGCATTGGCACCCCCAGCTCAGCGCAAGACGCCGGGCCGTGCCGCGATAGTGGGTCATCGCCACGATCGGCACGCCGGGGCGTTCCCGCGCGGTCAGCAGCGCCGTCGTGCCCGATTGCGTGAAGCAGCAGATCGCCTTGATCTCGGTCGTCTCGGCGATCTCCCGCGCGGCGGCCACGATGGCCTCGGCCACGCCGCCGCCCCGATGTTCCCCGCGCGAGGCGCGGATGATCTGGGCATAGTTCGGGTCCGCTTCGATCTCGGTCGCGATCTGGTCCATCATCGTCACCGCCTCGACCGGATACTGCCCGGCCGCGGATTCGGCACTCAGCATGATCGCGTCGGTGCCTTCGTAGATCGCCGTCGCCACGTCCGACACCTCGGCCCGGGTGGGCAGGGGGCTGGCCGTCATGCTTTCCAGCATTTGCGTGGCCACGATCACCGGCTTGGCCGCCGCCCGGCAAAGCCGGATCATCTTCTTCTGCAGCGGCGGCACGGCGTGCACGGGCATTTCCACGCCCAGATCGCCACGGGCCACCATGATCCCGTCACACGAGTCTAGAATGGCTTCGAAGTTTTCCATCGCCGCGGGCTTTTCGACCTTCACCATGATCGCCGCGCGTCCATCGACCAGGGCGCGGGCTTCGTGCACGTCCTCGGGCCTTTGCACGAAGCTGAGCGCCAGCCAGTCGACCCCCAGCTTGCAGATGAATTCCAGGTCCTCGCGGTCCTTTTCCGTCAGCGCGGCCAGCGGCAGGATCACGTCGGGCACGTTCACGCCCTTGCGGTTGGAAATCGTGCCGCCGGCGATCACCCGGGTTTCCGCGAAATCGGGGCCGCAGTTTTCGACCCGCAGGCGGATCTTGCCGTCGTTCACCAGGAGGTTCGCACCCGGTTTCAGGGCGGCGAAGATCTCGGGATGGGGCAGGTACACGCGGGTCGCGTCCCCGTCCGCATCGTCCAGGTCGAACCGGAACGTCGCCCCGATCTCCAGCTCTTCCGCTTCATTCGCGAAAGTGCCCACCCGCAGCTTCGGCCCCTGAAGATCGCCCAGGATCGCGATGGGGCGGTCCACGTCGCGTTCGACTTCGCGGATGATCCGGTGCTTTTCGCGGATCTCCTCGTGGGTGCCGTGGCTCATGTTCAGCCGGAACACGTCGGTTCCCGCTTCGTGGAGCGCACGAATCATGTCGTAAGTTTCAGACGCGGGCCCGAGCGTGGCCACGATCTTGACGTTTCTATTGCGGCGCAAATGCCTGTCCTCCAATAAAGACGCCGCCCCCTCCCTATCGGCGCAGCGCACGAAGGCCGAACGGCCCCCGCGTTGATCGGGGTTATTTCAGACGACGTTAACGCAAACAATTGCGCGCGAAGCCGCGGGGGCAATTCGGTCTGCGAGTGTGGGACCGCTGCCGCGCCTTTCGATCCCCGGCGTCCGACCCTATGTTGAAGGCAACACGGTCAGGCCGTTCAGGCCGGCCCGACGAGAGGAGACCCGAGATGTCCGAACTGTCCAGCACCGACCCGACCGAGATCGAGCTTCAGGCCGCCGCCTTCCGCCGGCTGCGCCAGCACCTGATGGAAGACCGCCCCGACGTGCAGAACATCGACATGATGAACCTGGCCGGGTTCTGCCGCAATTGTCTGAGCCGCTGGTACCAGGAAGCCGCCGCCGAACGCGGGATCGAGATCGGCAAGAACGAAGCACGCGAGATGTTCTACGGCATGACCATGGACGAATGGAAAGCCCGGCATCAGACCGAGGCGACCGACACCCAGAAAGACGCGTTCAAGACCGCCTTCGCCGAGAACGTCGGCACCGACAAGGCCTAGGCCCTGCCGTCAGGCCGTCTTCGCTGCCATGCGCCGGATGAAATCGGCGCAGGCCTCGGGCGCGGTGATCGGGATCATGTGGCCGCGGTCGGGCAGGGTTTCGAACTCCAGCCCATGGGCCTGCATGTTCGCACCATGCTTTTCGGGCGCCAGCAGCGCGTCTTCGGCGCCAAACAGCACCCCGCCCGGCGCCTTCAGGTCGGCGCCGTAGCGCGCTTCCTGCGCGGCGATGGTCTTGTGGCTCATCACGTAGTCCGCAGATGTGGCGACGATGCTTTGCGGGCGCATGCCCAGCACGCCGCCCGCGCGGATCACGAAGTCTTCCGGCCACGGCTCGGGCGCGAAGACCATATTCAGCGTCTCCGCCCCCTTTTTCTGCGCCATCGGCACCGCGACCGTGGTCGCCAGCAGCCGCCGCATGAAGGGGGACGGGATGTTGATGCCTTTGAAAGCCTCGATCTCGCCGTCCTCGTAGGCCGTCAGCGGACAGATCAGAGCAAGGCTCGCCACCAATTTCGGCCGGTCGAGCGCAAGCGCCAGCGACACCGCGCCGCCCAGCGAATGGCCGACCACGGTGGCGCGCTTGATGCCCAGAGCGTCCAGCGCCTCGCCAATCATGCGCGCCTGTTCGGGCAGCGCGGCCAGATCGTCGCTGCTGCGCTGTGAATACCCGCAGCCGGGGCGGTCGATCACGATGACGCGGTAATCGGCCTCCATCAGCCCGGAGACGGCATAGGTGAAGTGCTGAAGATAGCCCCCCAGCCCGTGGATCATGACCAGCACCGGCGCATCCCGCGGCCCGCGATCAACGTAATGGATGGCCCCGCCGCGCACCTTCACGATCTGCCCCACCTGCGGCACGGCGTTTTCCGCCGCCCGGGCCAGCGCGCGGGTCTTCATCATCTGCCCGCCGATCAGGACGACCGCAATCAGCGGGATGAGTGCCAGTACCAGACCCAGAATTTCCATCACCGTCCCCTTTTACGACGTAACCTTGGCCCGACCTTAGGACGGACAGTGCCACCCGAACAGTGAGACCTTTCGTCAGCCGAACGACATCGCCCCGATCACCGCGCCCGTCATCAACGTGGTCAGCGTGCCCGAGACAAGCGCCTTCATACCCAGTTCCACGATCTCCGGGCGCCGTTCCGGCACGATGGCCGACATGCCCCCGATCATGATCCCGACCGATCCGAAATTGGCGAAGCCCGCCAGCGCGTAGGTCATGATCAGCCGGGTGCGTTCCGACAGCGTGGTGTCCTGACCCAGTTCGGCGAAGGCCACGAATTCGTTTACGGCCGTCTTGATCCCCAAAAGGCTGCCGGCCTTGCTGGCTTCCTCCCACGGGACACCGATCAGCCACGCCACGGGCGCGAAGAGCCAGCCGAAGATCTTCTCAAGCGACAAGTCCCAGCTTCCCGACGCGGCCCCAAGGATCTGGTCGATGATCGTGACGATGGCTACAAAGACGATCAGCGTCGACACCACGCCCGCCAGCAGCAAAACCCCGTTCTGCGTCCCCTTCGTCAGCGCGTCGATGGAGCTTGTCGCTTGATCCTCCGGCGCGTCCTCGGGCAGTTCCTCGATATCGCCCGGGGTCGTCGGCACCATGAGCTGCGCCAGCATCAAGGCGGCAGGGGCCGAGATCACCGAGGCCACGATCAGGTGCCCCGCCGCATCCGGCACGACGCCCTGGATGATCGAGGCATAAAGAACCAGCACCGTGCCCGCGATGGTGGCGAGCCCCACCGTCATCACGGCGAACAGCGCCCCGCGATCCATGACCCGCATGTAGGGTTTGATGAAAAGCGGCGCCTCGATCATCCCCATGAAGATATTGGCGGCCGCAGACGTCGCGATGGGCCCCGACACGCCCATCGAGCGCTGCAGGACCACCGCAAATCCCTTCACCACTTTCTGCAGGATGCCCCAGTAGAACAGCAGGCTCGTCAGGGCCGAGACGAGCAGGATCAGTGGAAACGCCTGAAAGGCCGGCAGGAAGGCATTGGCCGGGTTCGTCACGTCGAAGGGCGGGGGCCCGCCGCCCAGATAGCCGAAGACCAGCTGCACGCCCTTGCCCGTCGCGGCCTGCAGCGCCGTGACGCCACGGCTAACGCCGGCGAAGGCGGCCTCGATCGCCGGGACGTTCAGCATCAGCGCGGCGATGATCAACTGCATCCCTATGCCCACCGCGACGATCCGCGCGGCATGCTTCATATCAAGCGGTTGCGACCGGTCCCGTATCGCCCAGGCAAAAACCGGGATGACGATCAGGCCGATGACACTCTGCAATTGTACCGGGAACATGGGCGCTCCATCCTGCTTGAAACGCGCCTTCGGATGGCAACGCGTCACGACCGTGCACAATACAGTCGAGACACTGTCAGAAATCAAGCGCGCGGTGCCGTGGCATCGTACACGCGATTGCGACGGCCCAAGGCTCTTCAAGGTGCCTTGGGACGTGCTTTATCAAAGCACTTCCGAAAACCGTTTTCAAACGGCTTGCCCCGGACAGACGGTTTCCGGGCCGACCTAGATCGCTGCCTTCAGGCTTTCTTCCAGGTAGATCTCGCGCAGGCGCGCGGCCACCGGGCCCGGTTCTCCGGCGCCCACCGCGGCGCCGTCGATCTCGACCACCGGCATCACGAAGCTGGAAGCAGAGGTCACGAAGGCCTCGTCCGCCGCCTTGGCCTCGTCCACCGTGAAGGGACGTTCTTCCACCACCATCTGCGCTTCCTTGGCAAAGCGCAGAACGGCGGCGCGAGTGATCCCGTGCAGGATGTCGTTCGACGTCTGCCGCGTGATGATCTTGCCGTCCTTCACGATATAGGCGTTGTTCGACGTCCCTTCGGTCACGTGCCCGTCTTCAACCAGCCAGGCATCATCGGCGCCCGCGGCCTTGGCCATCATCTTGCCCATGGACGGGTACAGAAGCTGCACCGTCTTGATGTCGCGCCGTGCCCAGCGCTGATCCTCGATGGTGATGATCTTCCAGCCCACTTTCGCGGCCGGCGCATGCGCCAGCCCCGGCTTCGACTGGGTGAACAGCACGATCGTGGGCTTGGTTGTTTCCGGATCCGGGTAGACGAAATCCCGGTCCCCGGCCGACCCGCGCGTGACCTGCAGGTAGACCATGCCTTCGACGATCTCGTTCTTCGCAACCAGTTCGCGGTGAACCTCCAGCAGCTCCTCCCGCGTGGTGGGGTTGTTCATGTCCAATTCGCCCAGCGACCGTTCCAGCCGGGCGTAATGGCCGTCGAAATCGATCAGCTTGCCATCGAGGACGCTCGTCACCTCGTAGACGCCATCCGCCATCAGGAAGCCCCGGTCGAAGATCGAAATCTTCGCCTCGTCCTCCGGCAGGTATTCTCCGTTCACATAGACCGTACGCATGGGCCTTACTCCTATCCCCAAAGCGACGCATCCGACGGATGCACGCCTTTTTCATCATAAAACAGCGGCTTTTCGCGATCTTCAGCCAAAAGCAAGGGCCCGTCCAGATCCACCACCTCGGTGCCCTGCGCCACCAGCACCGCCGGCGCCATCGCCAGCGACGACCCCACCATGCAGCCGACCATGACCTGGAAACCTTCGGCCCGCGCTGCATCGCGCAGCGCCAGCGCCTCGGTCAGACCGCCGGTCTTGTCGAGCTTTATGTTCACCATGTCGTACTTGCCGATCAGCTTCGGCAGATCCGCCCGGTCGTGGCAGCTTTCATCGGCGCAGACAGGCACCGGCCGGTCGATACCAAGAAGCGAATCGTCATCGCCCGCGGGCAGCGGCTGTTCCACCATCGCCACGCCAAGGCGCAGAAGATGCGGCGCCAGATCGGCATAGATCTCGGCCGACCAGCCTTCGTTCGCGTCCACGATGATCTTCGATTTGGGTGCACCGGCGCGCACCGCTTCCAGCCGTGGCATGTCATCGGGCGTGCCAAGCTTGATCTTCAGAAGCGGCCGATGCGCGTTCTTCGCGGCTTCGGCCTTCATCTCGTCCGCGGGCAGCAGTGAGATCGTGTAGGCGGTGATCTCCGGCCCCGGCGCGGGCAATCCGGCCAGTTCCCAGGCCCGCTTGCCTGCCTTCTTGCACCCAAGATCCCACAGCGCGCAATCGACGGCATTCCGCGCAGCACCCGCCGGCAGCAGGTCATACAGATCAGCGCGCGTGAACGCCTCCGGCAGCCCGGCGATCTCGGCCTCGACCGAATCCAGCGTCTCGTCATAGCGCGCGTAAGGCACGCACTCGCCCCAGCCCGCGTGATCGCCATCCTTCAGCGTCACGCTCAGCACCTGCGCTTCGGTCCTCGCCCCCCGGCTGATCGTAAAGACCTGAGCCAGGCGGAAGACATCCCGCGTCACGATCCGCTCCATGCGCCTGCCCCTTCTTCTCTTTCCAAATACTCCCGCCGGAGGCACCCGCCGGGAGACGTGTCGGACCGGCCCGCTCAGGGCTACCGGTCAGACCCGGTTTCAGATTTTCGCCAGCGCATCCACCAGCTTGCCCGCGCCGGTCCGGAACGGATCGACGGCCGGCAGGCCCATCCGGTCTTCGGTCGCCTTCAGGTGATCCAGCGCCTCGGCCTCGGACATTGCAGCGGTGTTCACCGACACGCCGATGACCTGGCAATCCGGGTTCGCAACCTGCGCCAGCGACAGCGCCATGTCCCGCACGGCTTCCAGCGTCGGCAGCTGATAGCCCGGCAGGCCGCGCATGTGGGCGCGGGTCGGCTCGTGGCTCAGCACCAGCGCGTCGGGCTGGCCACCATGGATCAGGGCCAGCGTCACGCCGGAATAGGACACGTGGAACAGGCTGCCCTGCCCTTCGATGATGTCCCAGTGATCGGGGTCATTGTCGGGCGTCAGGTATTCGATGGAGCCGGCCATGAAATCGGCAATCACGGCGTCCAGCGGCACACCATCGCCGGTGATCAGGATCCCGGTCTGGCCGGTCGCGCGGAAGGAGCTTTTCATGCCGCGCTTGCGCATTTCCTCGTCCACGGCCAGTGCCGTGTACATCTTGCCCACGGAACAGTCGGTGCCCACGGCCAGCATCCGCTTGCCGGTACGCTTCTCGCCATTGGCGATGGGGTACTGGACCGACGGGATCCGCACATCGTGCAGCATCCGGCCGTTGGCCTTGGCCGCCATCACCAAGTCGGCCTCGTTCCGCAGCAGGTTGTGCAGGCCAGACGCAAGGTCAAAGCCCATCGACAGCGCCTCGATCAACACGGCCTTCCACTTGTCCGAAATCACGCCGCCCCGGTTGGCTACGCCGATCACAAGCGTCTTGGCACCGGCGGCCTTGGCCTCTTCCAGCGTCATGTCGTTCAGGCCCACGCTCACGGCGCAGCCCGGCAGGCGGAACTGGCCCACGGCGTTGTCGGGGCGCCAGTCGCGGATGCCTTGTGCCACTTTTGCAGCCAATTGGTCCGGAGCGTCGCCCAGGAACAGAAGATACGGTGTTTCGATCATGGTGTCAGACTCCCGTCTTTGGACGAACTGTAACGCGCCGCGTCAGGCGATCCAGCCGATGAGATGGCATATCATTTCGCCCGGATTCGGGAAGGGCGAATTGCCCCGGATTGAGGCAAAGCTTTGAAACAACTGCGCGATCCGGCCCGTTCCGGCCTAGGGCCACGGCCCTGAAACCCATCGGTCCAGACCGAATGCATTGGCCTCTCATATCGGGGCCGCGCATAAGCTTCCATATCCTTTCGGCCAATTTTCTGCACTTGCACAGTAGCCCGCGTAATTTTATATCACAATCAAAGCAGGATTGAGAAAGATCCTTACCTTCACCCTTCGAATCGAACGAGGTTTTGCCCAATGAGTTTCCGTGTCCAGCCTGCTCCGCCCGCGCGTCCGAACCGGTGTCAGCTGTTCGGCCCGGGATCGCGTCCGGCGATCTTCGAAAAGATGGCAGCCGGCGCGGCCGATGTCATCAACCTCGATCTGGAAGATGCCGTAGCCCCCGATGACAAGGCCGAGGCGCGCAAGAACATCATTCAGGCCATCGGCGATATCGACTGGGGCAAGAAGACGCTGTCTGTCCGGATCAACGGTCTTGATACGCCCTATTGGTACCGCGACATCGTCGACGTCGTCGAACAGGCGGGCGAGCGACTCGACATGATCATGATCCCGAAAGTGGGCTGTGCCGGCGACATGTATGCCGTTGACGCGCTGATCACCGCGATCGAGCGTGCCAAGGGCCGGACCAAGAAGATCGCGCTTGAAGTGATCATCGAAACCGCCGCGGGCATTGCCCATGTCGAAGAAATCGCCGCCGCCTCGCCGCGCTTGCAGGCCATGTCGCTGGGGGCTGCCGATTTCGCGGCTTCGATGGGGATGCAGACCACCGGCATCGGCGGGACGCAGGAAAACTATTACATGCTGCGCGAAGGCCAGAAGTACTGGTCGGATCCGTGGCACTGGGCGCAGACCGCCATCGTCGCCGCCTGCCGGACCCATGGCGTGCTGCCTGTCGACGGGCCCTTCGGCGACTTTTCGGACCCCGAGGGCTTCAAGGCGCAGGCGCTGCGGTCGGCCACTTTGGGCATGGTCGGCAAATGGGCGATCCACCCCAACCAGGTCGCGCTGGCGAACGAGGTCTTCACCCCGTCCGAGGCCGCGGTGGCCGAAGCGCGCGAGATCCTGGCCGCGATGGAAGACGCCAAGAAATCCGGCACGGGTGCGGCCGTCTACAAGGGCCGGCTGGTCGATCTGGCGTCGATCCGTCAGGCCGAAGTGATCGTGGCGCAGTCGGAACTGATCTCCGCCGCCTGAACCATATGTACCATCAAAGCGCGCGTGGCCCCGGGGCGGCGCGCGCTTTGTCTTTCAAGTCATTGCGTTTCAGTGGATTCAGCAGCGGCCCGGATCGCCTCCGATGCGCCGGGGCACAGGTCATCGACCTCTTCGACCGTCATCTCGTCCCCGTTGGGCGCCATCGCTTCCAGCTCTCCGTCGCGGCACAAGATCACGGCCAGCGGCCATTTCGCGCCCGTGAAGCCGCTACTGCCCTCCGTCCAGACGCTCCGTTCCACCCGGACCACGGCGGCCACTGCGCCGCCCGGAATGCGCAGCGGCGTATCAAGAACGACCCGGTGCTTGCGGGAGTCACTCATCTTTTCGCGCACGGTAAAGGGCCAGGCCAAAGCGCACGGCGGGCGGGATCAGCGCGATCGGGCGCAGTTTCAACGCGGCGTCGACTTCGCCTTCCAGGACCTTCCGGTTGAAATCGGGACGCAAGGCAATCTCTGCCGGCCACACCCCGCGTGCGCCATACAGGAACGACATCGACTTGCCGTAGATCTCTCCGGTCTCGGCCGGGTCGCCGGTCCCGTAGACAATATCGGCCCGCAAGTGCACGAAATGAATGACGTTCAAAAGGTCGCGCAGCAACCGGAACGCCGCCGGAAGGATCTGGCGCACGGGCGGGATCTGACGTTTTCCCGATTTGGGCTTGGGGGATTTCTCCGGCTTCTCCGGCGCTGTCTTGGCATCCTCGACGTTCCCCCTGTCGCTGTCGAACAGAACGATCTCGGGCGCGAGGCCACCAAGGACCGCGGCGGCAACCCGCAGATGCGCCGGATCTTCGCCGATAGTGCTGCCGCGGAACCGGACGTGAACGGGGAAGATGACGAGGATCAGAACGACGGCAGCTGCCAGCCCCAGAAGGGCCAGCAGCACAAACAACACGTCCCAGATGACATCGGGCACGAGACCGCCGTCGGGGCGTCAGGTGTCCGAATCGTCCTTGTCCTTGTCGGACTTGTCCTTCCGCTCCATCGCCTTGCGCGCCACATCTGCCAGATTGGCAATGATGGCCGTGGCCGTGCCCTGCACCGCTTCGACTCGCGCGCCGGTCTTGTCGATGATGATCGCGCCCACGGGCTTGATCCCGCCACCGGCGCCGGCACCCGCACCGGGACCCGACTTCACGTTCGATCCGGCGGCGACGCCGAAACCGAAGCCGAAGCTGACCATGGGAATCACCGTGGCGCCTTCGCCCTTGATCGGCTCGCCCAGAACATTGCGGGCATTCAAAAGCTTATCCAGCTCGGCAACAGTGCCTTTCAGCAGGTTTTCGACGTCGTCCATCACATTCACTCCCAATATCGCTACAGGCACGATACTGCTGAAATATGATCTGGAAACCAATCTTCCAGTTCCGTCGCAAATTTGATTGATTGCCTGGCACCGGCTTGCATCGGCCCCACGGGCCGCAAACGCGATCGGAGCCGACCGGCAGGTCCCACCACTATGGCCCTGCCGGTGCGGCTCCGTTCAGCACGCTCTCTTGATACGGATCCCGTACCGATATCCCCATGGGCCACCCAGCCCTGAACCGGTTCGGTTATCTGCGCCGCCCACCCCTGGCCGGCACACCGTGCAGTCTTGTTGTTTTCTGTTGTTTCGCCCGGCACTTCTGCGCGGGGTTTGAATTTCTCCGTCGGGCCCGGACACCCCTATCCGGGCCCAATGAGAAATATCACCGCGGTATTCCTACCGCCTTCCGTCCTGATCCTGCGCCCGTTGCTGACCCCCCCGGCCCCAACACCCGCCACGTTTCTTCTCCGGTCTTGCCGGTTCCTGTCCGCATCCACCACAGTGCGTCGGGAACCATCGGAAAATAACGTGTTATCAAGACAGTGCCGAATTTTCCGGCGTACTCGTTAAAAGAACTTCCAGTCGTCTAACCCTTACCACTCTCACCTCGTCTCCACACATACAGGTCTAAATGATTCGCCGCCCGTGCACCTTGATCTGAGTCACATCCAACACCTGTTTTGATCCGTAACCGGCCCAGATATAAACAATTTGAAATGGGTCAGGCGGGCTGCATGGCCTGCGAAACGCATGTCACGGTCGCCGAACGGATCGGATCAGGATTTCGGGAAAGAATGTCCGCGCTGGCGGCGTCAGGGCCAGGGACGCAAACACTGCCCCTGAAAAGGCTTCGGAGCCGCCCGGCAAAACCCCACCACAGGTTCTGCCAACGCGACTCCGAAAATTCGAACTGCTCCGTGCAGGGAGAGACGGCGCCGTTGATCCATGTGAGGCCCCCGACCCCGGATCCTGTCTGCCGCTGCGTGGCCGCTTGGGCCCTGCGCTCTGCCGTGCTGCAAGTGCAGCCTTTATGTGCTATCCCGCGCCGCGTTTCGCGGGCTGATTGGCATCGCTCCGATGGGCCCGGCCACCCCTGACCGGGCCCAAGGAGAGAGTAATGCGCACGGCTTCTGAACCGTGCTGCGCGTCCCTGAAACCGCCTCTGCCGTGGACCCCCCGGCCCTGGCCAATGCGACGCGTACCTTCGGTAACCGGATCCGTTGCGCACCCACCACGATGCTTTGCCGGATCCCCGTCAGTCTGCGTTTTTCAGAGATTTGCCGAATTTCTTCCGACTGGCTGAACTTCAGCCCTTCTTGCCGTTCACCCCGGATACTCCCACCGTACCCACGGTCATAGGTGTACCTGCGCGGCCCCTTTGATTCCTTGATCTGGATCATGTTGGGGAATTTTTGTCGGGCCGGCAGCATTTTTCTGTCGGGACGAGGGTCATTTCATGTCAGGCGCGTAGATCCTTGCTCGATCCCATGACGACGTAGCTTGTCAGCGCCGTGACATGGGGCAGCGTGCCCAGCACGTCGGTGTGGAAGGTCTTGTAGGCCACCAGGTCGGCGCATTCCACACGCAGCAGGTATTCGATGGTGCCGGTGATGTTGTGGCATTCCACCACCTCGGGCACGTCCTGCAGCGCATCTTCGAACTGGGTCTGCGCGGCTTTCGTGTGTTCGTTCAACCCGACGCCGATATAGGCGACGAAGGCTTTGCCCATCGCCGCGCCGTTCAGTACCGCGCGGTAGCCCTTTATCAGGCCCGACCGCTCAAGCTCCTGCACGCGGCGCAGGCAGGCCGAGGGCGAGAGGCCGATGCGCTCCGCCAGGTCCAGGTTGGTGATCCGGGCATTGCGCTGAAGTTCCCGCAATATCCGGTCGTTTATCTTGTCTGTCTTCGTCATTTGTTGCAGGGATACCCGGTTAGGTCGCAGTTTTGCAATTTCATTCGCCGGTTTCAGGCAGATACTTGCGCCATGACCTACGAACTCCTCCTTGCGCTTGCGCTCTTTGCCTTCGTCTCGTCGATCACGCCGGGGCCGAACAACCTGATGCTGATGGCGTCGGGCGCGAATTTCGGGCTGCGGCGGACGCTGCCCCACATGCTGGGCGTGTGCCTTGGCTTCACCTTCATGGTGGCGCTGGTGGGTGCAGGGCTGATGCAGGTCTTCGACATGGTGCCCTACAGCCACATGGCGCTGAAGGTCGCGAGCGTGGGCTACCTTCTGTACCTCGCATGGAAGATCGCCAATGCCGGACCAGCGAAGGGCCGCGACGGCAGCGGGCGGCCGATGACCTTCCTGCAGGCAGCGGCGTTCCAGTGGGTGAACCCCAAGGCCTGGGCGATGGCGTTGACCGCCATCACCGCCTATGCGCCGGATCGCAGCCTGCTGGCCGTGGCGGTCGTGGCCGGCGTCTTCGGGCTGGTGAACCTGCCATCGGTCACAAGCTGGGCCGTGCTGGGCCAGCAGATGGCCCGCGTGCTGACCAACCCGCGGCGGCTGATGATCTTCAACTGGACAATGGCCGGGCTGCTGGTGCTCTCGCTCTACCCGGTGATCCGGGGGCACTGAACCTGCCGGATCGACATGCCTCTGCCACGAAACCGTGCAAGGGATCGCGCCGCGGGCCAAGGGGTGAGTTGCATCCGCCCGCCTAGCCGCCATATACCGTCCCGAACCGTTAGCGAGATCCCCGGCACATGACCCAATATCTGGAATTCGAGAAACCGCTGGCCGAAATCGAAGGCAAGGCAGAAGAACTGCGAGCGCTTGCCCGTGACAATTCCGGTATGGATGTGGGCGACGAAGCCACCGCGCTGGACGCGAAAGCGGCCACGCTGCTGGTCGATCTCTACAAGAATCTCACGCCCTGGCAGAAGTGCCAGGTGGCCCGTCACCCCGAACGTCCGCATTGCCGCGACTACATCCATGCGCTGTTCCAGGAATACACGCCGCTGGCGGGCGACCGGAACTTTGCCGACGATCTGGCCGTCATGGGCGGGCTGGCGCGGTTCAACGACCGGCCGGTGATGGTGATCGGGCACGAGAAGGGCCACGACACCAAGTCCCGGATCGAGCACAATTTCGGCATGGCGCGCCCCGAAGGCTATCGCAAGGCGATCCGGCTGATGGAGATGGCGGGCCGGTTCGGGCTGCCGGTGATCTCCATCGTCGACACGCAGGGCGCCTATCCCGGCAAGGGGGCCGAAGAACGCGGCCAGTCGGCGGCTATCGCGAAATCGACGGAAACCTGCCTGCGCATTCCCGTGCCGCTGGTCAGCGTCGTCATCGGCGAAGGCGGGTCCGGCGGGGCGGTGGCCTTTGCCACGGCCAACCGTGTCGCGATGCTGGAACATTCCGTCTACTCGGTGATCAGCCCGGAAGGCTGTGCCTCGATCCTGTGGAAGGATTCCGAGAAGATGCGCGAAGCGGCCGAGGCGATGCGCCTGACGGCGCAGGACCTGATGAAGCTGGGCGTCATCGACCGCATCATCGCCGAACCCCGCGGCGGAGCGCACCGCGATCCCGAGGCCACGATGGAAACGGTCAGCCAGGCGATCACGGCCATGCTGGATGGGCTGGACGGGCTGGACGGTCCGCAACTGGTATCGGACCGGCGGAAGAAGTTCCTTGCCATGGGCAGCCAGAAGCTGAGCGCCTGAGGCCCTCCCCCGCGTCACAGAGTTTGATTTGACACCTCCGATTCGGCGGGCCTAGCGTGGCCGTTGCCAATCGGGAGGTTTCGTCATGGATCTGGCAGAGCAGACATCGCTCGACATCGTCGATATCAGCGCGCTGTTCGGCCCGCCCGGCATGGCGCGCGATGCCACTGACGCAGCGCTGTGGACCGGGCTGCGGCGCACGGGCAGCGTGGTGATCACGGGCTACCCGGATGCCGACAAGGTCGACGGGCGGGCGCGCATCGGGTTGAAGGTCTTCGACCTCCCGCAGGACATGCAGCGGACGCTATACACGAAGCGTCTGAACCCCGGGAACACGAACCTCTATCGCGGCTTCTGGGCGCTGACGCCGAACCGGCGGCTGCAGAACGACTTCTACGACGTTGGCCCTGAAACACCGGGCACCGGCCCCGATCTGCCCGGCATCGATTTCCTAACGGAACCCACGCCGTGGCCGGATCCCGAACCGGAACCCGGCTGGCGCCAGACGGTGCAGGCGCATTTCGACCATCTGAACGGCGTGGCCATGGCGATGATCGCCTCGATCGGCCGGTCGGCGGGGTTCGATGACGCGGTGATCGCCGAACGGTTCGACGGCACGAATTCCACCCTGCGGTTCCTGCACTATCCCGCGGGCGCCGTTACCCCGATGGAGGCGGAGGACGGCGCGCTTCTATCCGCCGTGCGGCATACGGATTCGTCGGGCCTGTCGCTTCTGTGGCAGGACACGACGGGGCTACAGGCCGAAGGGCAGGACGGGATCTTCCGCAACATCCCGCGCATGGAGAACGCGATTTCCGTCCATGTCGGCGATGTGATGACCCAGATGACCAAGGGCGTCGTTCCGGCAACACCGCACCGGGTGCTGCATACCGGCGACGCATCGCGCCATTCGGTGGGCTTCTTCCTTGAACCCGCGCTGTCCGCCCCTGTCACCCCGGCCGACCACCCCGTAGGCAAACCCGCGGTGCAGGACACCTACGCCTTCCAGCTTCTCCGCACCCTGTCATCGCGCGTGGAATGGGACGGCATCGCCAAGGACCCGGCCGAAGCCCTGTAACGCCTCACCCCGCGAGGTGCCGCAGCCCTTGCGTCACATCCGACCGCACGGCAAGCCTGAGCCCGGGCTCGTCCCCTGCCCTCAGCGCGGCAAGGATCGTGCGGTGGAAGGCCGGCGGCTCCGTCCGGCCAAGGCGGCCGTACAAGGCCCGCATGGTGGGCCCCAGCTGCAGCCAGACGGTCTCTGCCATGGCGAGCATCGCGGGCGCCTGCGCCCTCAGGTACAGCGCGCGGTGGAATTCAAGGTTGGCACGGATATAGGCCACCGGATCGCGGGCGGCGACGGCGGCGCCGATGGTGGAATTGATGGTCTGCATCCGTTCAATCAGCGCGAAGTGCGCGCGCGGCAGGGCGCGACTGGCTAGCTCGACCTCCAGCAGCGCCCGCAGCGCGGCCAACTCCTCGATCCGGTCGTTCGACAGTTCCGGCGTGGATACCCGGCCCGAGCTGGAGAGCGTCAGCGCGCCTTCGGCGGTCAACCTGCGCACGGCTTCGCGTGCAGGCGTCATCGACACATCGAATTCCCGCCCGATGCCTCGCAAGGTCAGCGCCGCACCGGGGGCGAGGTCACCGTACATGATCCGCGTGCGCAGTGTCCGGTACACCCGGTCATGCGCTGCAGGGGCGGCATCGGTGGAACGTGCGGAGTTCATTGGCTCCCCTGCCCGGACCGGGCGGGCCAGCGGATCGGGCGGGCTGCGCCCCTGGCCATCATTCGGCATCGAACCGGTACCTGTGCAGATCGTTTCCTTCCGTCCTCAGCCAGGTTCGCGCCGTGTTGTAGGGGCCGTAGAGCCTCCCCACATGCGCCCAGAAGGCCGGCGAATGGTTCAGCTCGGCCAGATGCGCCACCTCGTGCGCGGCAACGTAATCCAGTATCTCGGGCGGCGCCATGACCAGCCGCCATGAATACATCAGCCCGCCATTCGACGAACACGACCCCCAGCGCGACCGCGTGTCCCGAAGCGTGATCCGCGTGTAGCCTCGGCCCAGCGTCGCGGCATGATGATCGGATGCCGCGACCAGACGTTCGCGGGCCAGCTCGCGCAGCCATGTCTTCAGGCGGACACCCGGCGAATCGCCCGGCACGGCGATCTCGCCCTCGCCCAACACCACGCGGCGGCCGCGGGCCGGCACGATCACGCGCGGCACGCCTTCGACGGGAACAGCCGCGCCGTAGCCGACCGTCACGTCGCTGCCGCGCTGTGAAAGGTGATCGCGGATCCAGTCTTCCTTGGTGCGCGCGAAGGCCAGCGCCTCGGACTCCGACACGCCACGGGGCAAGGTCAGCGTGACCCGTCCGTCCAGACGAGACACCCGGAGGATGATCCGTCTGGCCCTGGACGAACGCCGAAGTGTCAGCGTAACGGGCGGAGAGCCGGCAAGACAATGCTCAGCCATGGTCAGTGTCTTTGCTCCAAAGGCTTTGACAGTCACCATGTCATATGGCAGGAGCCCGGAATCGTCGATACCACCCAGCCAGTTTCGAGAGAGGAATCACATGCCCAAGGAAGAATGGGGTATCAAACGCGTCTGCCCGACAACCGGCCGCCGTTTCTATGATCTGAATCGCAACCCGATCGTCAGCCCCTACACGGGCGAGGTCGTGGAAGTCGATGCCGACAAGACCCGCATGATCGCGGCGGACGCCGAAGACGCGGCCACCCTGCGCGCCAAGGCCGCGCAATCGACCGAAGAGGACACGCCCATCGCCGACGATGACGACATCGACGTGGATCTGGGCGATGACGTGCTCGACGACGACGACGACAGCGATGACAACGTTTCGCTGGACGAAATCGCCGACGTCAGCAACGAAGACGACGACACCTGACACGTCAGGGACGCGGCCTGGTGTCCCTGGCTGGTTTCTTCGGCACCTTGCCAACGGATGACGCGCTTTCGGGCGCGTCGTCCCGTGTGACCTCAAGATAGATGAGCCAGCCCAGCCTGTAGGTCACGACCGCACCGGCAGCCCCGACCACGGCGCCGATGAAGCTTGCTTCGGTCCCGCAGCGGTACAGCCCCAGCATCTCGCCGCCAATGGTGGCTGCAAACGCCCCAGCCATGGCCAGGATGTGCTGGACAATGCCCTTCGGCAGCTCTGGCCGGAAGGGAAGAATGCGTTCGCCCGCCGCGCTTACGGCGAAGCCCAAAGTCAGTCCGACCCAGATACAATGCTTCATGTTGCACCCACTTGACCAAAGCAGTGCCCGTCCCCGGCACCAAGTGATGAAGCCTGTCCATGGTTTCGTCAACCGCAAGACAAGGCGGTGAAGATTGGCCTGCGAACGACGATTTTTTCGCTTGAACTCGCCTGCCCCATTCCATAGATGACCGCCTACGGTTCGGGGCCTTAGCTCAGCTGGGAGAGCGCCTGCATGGCATGCAGGAGGTCAGCGGTTCGATCCCGCTAGGCTCCACCACCGTCATCCATGAAAAGCACCAGATCGTTTTGACCTTTTCGTCAGGAGGCGTGCCCCTGACCCTGCGGACCGCTCCGAAGCCTGCGCGCCCGGACCTCGCTGATGAGACCCGCCCCGCATGTGTACGAAAACGCGTCCGGTCATTTCAGGTGAGCAACGGTTGAGTCTCGGCATGCCGTTCCCCCAAGGATCGTGGCCCGAGGCGACAGTGTTCTTCCCGCTCTGTCAATCAGGGAACCTGATCGACGCTGAGTGTCCACCGCAGGCAAAAACACCGCTACCGGACAGACGACTGGATCGTTCCTGCCGGAGCCACATCCGCCCGGTGCGTGGCGTCACCCGCGCCTCCGGGCGGCCCGGCATCCTATTTCCTGCAGATCCGAAGAACTTGCGCAAAGCGCCCTTTCTGCTGCATCTTTTACCCCGATGTTAATCCGAAATTAACGGCAGGACCGTCATCAAGAATGCAGGATAACGCGTGCGTTCGGGGCCTACTGTCCAAACGTATCCGAAGATGCGACCATGGGGCGTCACCCGGAAAAGTCGAACCGGGCAGGGCAGGAGCGGTCAGTCTCTGATCGAAGGATCAAATGAAGGCGCGGCGTCTCGAAACTGCAGTCTTCCGTTGCCTTGCCGGCATGCTGGCGGCAATCGCGCTTTGCGGCGCGGCCACCGCGCAGGATGACCCGGCGCCGCTGAGGGCGGGCTGTGTCGACGTGGCCCCGCTGTGCACGGTCGCCCAGAACGGCGAATTCCACGGCTTCATGGTCGAACTCGCCCGGGCAATCGAACGCCATACCGGGCTGGAGATCGAGTTCGAGGCGGTCCGGATCGAAGACGTGATCCGGCTTCAGAACGAAGGGCAGCTTCAGATCCTGCCCGGCACGCCGCGGCTCGACACGCTGGCCGAGACCAACGTCACCTCGGAACCCGTCGCGCAAAGCGAAACCCGGTTCTTCGTGCTTCTCGGGAACCAGGATCTCGTCGAGAGCGGTGAACCCGAAGGGCTGAACATTGCCTACGTGGAACGCGGCGCCGGTGCCAATTTTCCACAACTGTTCGAAAACAACCGCGTAGAATCCCGGAACACGCTCGATCAGATCATCATCGATCTTCTGGCGGGCCGGGCCGATGCGTCGATCAACTCCGAACTCGGCATGTCGCGCCTGCTCAGGAACCTGCGGCTCGACAGCCGCGTCGTTGCGGCGGGCGATCCCATCGCGTCGGAACCGCGGCTGGTCTACATCCACGAATCTCGCGCGGATGTGCTGGGGCCGGTGAACGACGCCATCGCAGCGATGCAGGCAAGCGGTGAACTGGCCGAGATGCGGCAGACCTGGGGCATAGATGCCCCCGACCCGGTACCCGATGTCCTCAAGGTGGGCAGCGTGGGCTTCCCGCCCAATACCATCAACAATGCCGATGGCACGTTCTCGGGTTTTGCAGTCGATGCATTGCGCAACCTTGCCGATCGCGCCGGGCTCGAAATCGAGTTCGTGGCAATCGATCGCGCGGAATTCCGGGCGGGGCCCTCTTCGGGCACATACGACATGCTGCCCTTGCTGGGCATCGGTCCCGAGCGGCGCGAGAGGATGGATTTCACCATCCCCTTCGAAACTTTCCCGCATTCGATCTTCACCCGCGTAGGCGAGGCTACAGGAATTTCGGATCTCGACAGCCTCGAAGGCCGCAAGGTGGGCGTGGGCGCCTTCAACATGTCCCGCACCGTGGCCCAGGCGCATGGCGGGCTGGACGTTCAGGTTTACAACGGCCCCGCCGCCGTTTTGAACGCGCTTCATACCGGCGAGGTCGACGCGATCCTGTTCGTCAGCTCCGCAATGCGCAAGCAGATCAAGGAAGCGGGCCTGGCCCGCGCGATAGAGGAGGTGAGCCCGCCCGTCCTCTCGGTCGACGGAGCTGCCGCGCTCCGCTTCGGGCTGGGGTCCGTGCGCGAACGGCTGAATGCGGTCATCCCGGGTTTCCTGATCTCGGAAGATTTGCAGGATCTCCGCCAGCAATATTTCGGCCCTCCCGTCTTCTGGACCCAGACGCGCATCTATTCGGGCGTTTCCGCGCTTGCCGTCCTGTTCCTGGCCATGATCGCCTTCATGATCTGGCAGCGCCTGCAACGCTACCGCCAGCAGCTGGAGATCGACCAGCAGCAAAGGGAACTGGAACGCGAACAGCGCGCGAGCGAGGAACTGGCCAAACTGGTGACCGAGCTTGAGCGTTCGAACCGGGAACTGGATGAATTCGCCTACACCGCCTCGCACGATCTGAAAGAGCCGCTGCGCGGGATCGCAATCAACGCCAATTTCATGACCCGCGAGATCGAGCCCGAAGAGATCGAGCGGCGGGTCGCGCGGATGGTGGAACTGACCCAGCGGATGGAAAAGCTGATTTCCGATCTTTTGTATTTTTCGCGCCTGGGACGGGGAGAGTCGAAATCCACCGACATCGATTGCGATCACCTGATCCGCGCAATCGAGGGGGAATTGCGCGAAACCATGCAGGAATGCAACGCCAGCATCGTGATCGAAACCGATCTGCCGGTGCTGCACGCCGATCCGTCGAAGCTGAAAACGGTGTTTCAGAATCTCATCGTCAACGGCCTGAAATACAACGATGCCGCGCAAAAGGCCGTCGAAATCGGTTTCCAGAACGATGTCATTGTTAACGGATCTTCAATGAATCGAGTCTTCTATGTGCGCGACAACGGGATCGGCATCGAAGAAAAGCAGCGCGATAAGGTGTTTCGGATTTTCAAAAGGCTTCATCCGGACAGTGCATATGGACGGGGCACTGGCGCGGGGCTCGCTTTTGTGCAGAAGATCGTCGAAGGATATGGTGGTAAAATCACATTCACAGCAAGGCCAGGGGGCGGAACCGTGTTCTATTTCTCGCTTCCCCTTGCTCAACGGGAAAACCAGGCTTCAACCGACCGTCGGGAGAATGTGCCGCCATGAAAACCGATCCGACAATTCTCATCGTTGAAGACAACGATGATGATTACGAAGCATGCTATCATTCACTCTCGAAAAGCAGCAGCCTGGCCAATCCGCTGCACCGTTGCCGGACGGGGGACGAGGCCCTGTCCTATCTTCTTGGCACGGACGCCTATGCGAACCCGCGTCCGGCCACGCCCTGCCTGATCCTGCTCGATCTCAACCTGCCGGGAACCGACGGACGGGATGTGCTTCACAGGCTCAAGATCGAACCCACGCTGAAACTGATCCCGGTGATCGTGATGACCGTCTCTGACGATGAATCCGATCTCCGCGAATGCTACAGCATCGGGGCCAGCGGCTATGTCATGAAGCCCATCGACATCGACGGTTTCTTCCAGTCCATCGCCCGCCTGCACAACCACTGGTTCAAGGTGATCCTGCAACCGGCGCCAAATGAAAAAGAAGACGAGGAAGAACTTGATTGGTAGCGTGAAGCCACGCGACCATCGCGGCGCACTACGGACACGGCAGCGAGGAGGGCGCCAGTGAACGACAGGAACAAGATCATGATCGTCGAAGACAACGACGACGATTACGAAGCCTGCGTCGTTGCCCTGACCCAGGACAACAACCTTGCCAACACCCTGCAACGCTGCACGACCGGCGACGCCGCGCTGGAATTCCTGATGGGCGCCCGGGAGGGCAATTCACGGCACCAGCTTCCCAGCCTGATCCTGCTCGATCTCAACCTGCCGGGAACGGATGGCCGCGAGGTGCTGCAACAGATCAAGGCGGACAAAGCGTTGCGCATGATCCCGGTGGTCGTGATGACCACGTCCAAGGACGAACACGATATCCAGGACTGCTACATGGCCGGCGCCAACAGCTATGTGCTGAAGCCGGTCGATCTGCAGGGTTTCTTCGAAGCCGTGGCCCGGCTGCGGGACTACTGGTTCCAGATCGTCATCCTGCCCGATCCCGGTTGAACCCGCCGCGGATCAGCCCCGCACGGCCTGCGCCGCCAGGTCCCGGATCTCGTCCCACCTGCCTTCGCTTACCAGATCGTCCGGTGCAAGCCAGCTGCCCCCGGCGCAGACGACGTTGGGCAGCGCCAGGTAATCGGCCAGGTTCTTCGGGTTCACGCCGCCCGTCGGGCAGAACCGCATGTCGGCCAGCGGCCCGTAAAGCCCCTTCAGCGCCGCGACACCGCCCACCGCCTCGGCCGGGAAGAACTTCAGCATCCGGAACCCCTGCTCGCGCAGTTTCATGACCTCCGACGCCGTGGCGGCCCCGGGCAATAGCGGCAGTCCTTCGGCCCGGCAGGCCTCTATCAGCGCATCCGTCGCACCGGGGGAGACCCCGAACTGCGCGCCGGCGGCCTTGGCCGCGGCCACGTCGGCCGCCGAAAGCAGCGTGCCCGCCCCCACGATGGCGCCCGGAACGGTGGCCATCTCGCGGATCACATCCAGCGCGTTGGGCGTGCGCAGGGTGACTTCCAGCACCGGCACGCCGCCGTCCACCAGCGCCCGCGCCAGCGGGATCGCGGCGGCGGTATCGTGCACGACAAGCACCGGGATCACCGGCGCCTTGCTGCAGATTTCTGTGATCTTGTCCGTATCGGTCATCAGCGGCAGTCCATTCTTGCCCGCCGGGGACAAGGCCCCGGGTGTGGAGGTTTCCGCCGGCACCCTACAACAAGTCGCGCGAAATGGAACTCCGCCCGGCGACCGCCGTCTCGGTCGTCCGATTGTGCCGGCGCCCCGGTTTGATATACCCCCCGAAACAGCGCGCCGCGATGTTTCGACCCTCGCCCAATCCAGGTGGATCCGCATGACATCCCTGCCCAAACGCCCCATCCGCCGGATCGCCTGCGTGGGCGAAGTGATGATCGAGCTGATCGCCGGCAGGGACGGCGCGGCCCGGCTCGGCGTGGCGGGCGATACCTACAACACCGCCGTCTACCTTGCCCGCGACTTGCTGGGGGCGGACGTTTCGGTGGCCTACATCACCGCGTTGGGGACCGATCCCTATTCCGATCGCATTCTGTCCGCGCTCACCTCGCACGGGATCGACGCGGGCCATGTCGAACGCCGGCCCGACAAGATGCCGGGCCTCTATGCCATCGACACCGACGACGAGGGGGAGCGGACGTTTTCCTACTGGCGCTCCGACTCCGCGGCGCGGTCGCTCTTCTCCGCCCCCTGCCGGATCGGGCTCGATACGCTCGACGGGTTCGACATGGTCTACCTGTCCGGCATCACGCTGGCGATCCTGCCGCCCGCCATCCGTGCCGCGCTGATCGCCCATGTCGCCCGGTTTTCGGAACAGGGCGGAACGCTGGCCTTCGACAGCAACTACCGCCCGCGCCTTTGGGAAAGCGTGGACACCGCGCGCCAGGTCTCGGCAGAACTGTGGGGATGTACCGACATCGCCCTGCCGTCGATCGACGACGAGATGGCGCTGTTCGGCGACGCAGGCCCCGACGATGTCGCCCCGCGGCTGCAGGCGCAGGGCGTGCGGCGCGGCGCGCTGAAACGCGGGCGGCAGGGGCCACTTGGCCTGCCGGGCACCAACAGCACGCAGAGGTTCGAGCCGGTGACAAAGGTCATCGACAGCACGGCCGCCGGCGACAGTTTCAACGCGGGCTACCTTGCCGCCATCGCCCGTGGCCTGCCCGAAGACCAGGCCATGATGCGCGGTCATGCGCTGGCCTCCCGCGTCGTGGGGCATCAAGGCGCGATCATCCCCGACACAGTCTGAATTCCGACAGATGGGCCCGGCGGCCCGAAACCGGAATTGTTAGCGCTATCGAAATCGGCTATCACCCTGTAGTCTGATCACGACAGGAGGCCTGAACATGACCTACAGGATCGCAATCAACGGCTTCGGTCGTATCGGCCGCATGACGCTGCGCGCCATCGTCGAACAGGAAACCCGGGATCTGGAGGTCGTCGCCATCAACGATCTCGCCCCGCCCGACACGCTGGCCCACCTGCTGCGCTATGACAGCGTGCACGGACGTCTGGCCGAACCCGTGACCATCGAAGGCGACCGCATGAAGATCGCGGGCCACTCCATCCGCCTGACCGCCGAACGCGATCCGGCAGCGCTGCCGTGGTCGGATGTCGATGTGGTGTTCGAATGCACCGGCCACTTCACGGCCCGTGACAAGGCGGCAGCGCTTCTGAAGGCCGGCGCGCGGCGGGTCCTGATCTCGGCCCCCGGCACGGATGTGGACCGGACCGTCGTCTATGGCGTCAACCATACCGCGCTGACGGCAGAGGACGAGATCGTCTCGAACGCCTCCTGCACCACGAACTGCCTGGCCCCGGTGGCCAAGGCGCTGGACGATGCCTTCGGGATCGAGACCGGCTACATGACCACGATCCATTCCTATACCGGCGACCAGCCGACACACGACAGCACCCACAAGGACCTGTACCGCGCGCGGGCCGCGGCGCTGTCGATGATCCCGACCTCGACCGGCGCCGCGCGGGCGCTGTCGCTGGTGCTACCGCAACTGAAGGGCCGGATCGAAGGTTCGGCCGTGCGGGTGCCCACGCCCAACGTCTCGCTGATCGACCTGAGCTTCATGCCGAAGCGCCCCGTCACGCGTGACGAGATCAACGAGACCATGGCCAAGGCCGCCAAGGGCGAACTGGCCGGCATCCTGTCATACGAGGACGCGCCACTGGTCTCGGTCGATTTCAACCACGACGCCCATTCATCGTGCTTCGCCGCGGCCCAGACGACGGTGACAGAAGGCGGCATGGTGCGCGTGGTCAGCTGGTACGACAACGAATGGGGCTTTTCCAACCGGATGCTCGACACCGGCCGGCACATGGCAAAGCTGCTTTAGGCGCCAGTGCCCTCACCCCGATCCTGACCGAAGCTACGGCCGCTGACATATGGCGGGGCGTTCACACAGCGAACGTCCCCGCGAAGATCTGCACAGGGGATACGAAGGCCGTCACGGACAAGCGATTAGTCCGATGGCGAGGTTCGACCGGTGCCACCGTTCTTCAAGATCCGATCGACCGGGAAGCAGACGGCGATGCGTAGCCCGTCATCGCGCCATTCCCGGGTCACGTCAGCGCGAAGCTGTGCCGATACCGTGTCGATAAGCGTGCTGCCAAAGCCTGATCTTTGCGTGGCATCGGACTTCATTGTCACCCCATGCTCGGTCCAGATGAGATGTGTCAGGCCCGATGCCTGCGTCCATTCAATATCGATGCTGCCATCTTCGCGCGACAAACTTCCGTACTTCACGGCGTTCGTGGCAAATTCGTGCAGCATGAGGGCAAGCGGAGGAACATCGTCCGCTGACAGTTCAACCTCGTCGCTGCGGACGCGGATCTCTCCCATATAGGGAGCGAGGATCTCTCGCGTCAGCTGCGCGGCATCGGTCAAACCCTCTACCTCGCTGACATCTCCCATGCTGATATCGCAGGCGCGCGACAGGGCTGACAAGCGTTGGCGCGCAATCTCGAAGGGGGAGCCTCCGTCACGCGCCGCTTCCCGCTCTGAAAGACGCAGCAGCGCGCCGGCAACGGCGAACAGGTTCTTGATCCGATGCTTCTGCTCCTGATCCAGCAGATCCCTGTCCCGGCGAGCCTGCCAGCGTTCATAGGCAACGCTGATGATATTGGCGAGGCTCTGAAGAAACGCTGTATCTTCTTGTGTGAACCGGGCGGTATCGGGGCTATCGACTTCGAGCACGCCCAATGCGATGTCCCCGTTGCGTATCGGCACGTTGATCGCTCGTGTCACGTCATGATCGCTGAGAAGCGTTGGGGTCCTGAACCGCCCCTCCTCGCTAAGATGGTTGGACACCACGGATTGACCGCTCTGGAAGGCGTAGCCGGCCGGGCTTTCCGTATCCGCGCCAAGTGTCGCTTTGCCCACGACATCGCCATCCCAGCCCACCCCGGCCACCACGAGAAGAGAATGATCTTCAGGAATGTAGCGCAGAAGCTTTGAGAACTTGGCATCGAGGCCAGACGCGGCAACGCGTGTCGCCTCCCGAAACACATCGTTCAGAACATGTGAGCGAAGTGCGAAGAGCCCGAAATCCGACACGAGCTTTTGCTGGCGCAGACGATACGCAAGTGCCTCGGCATCGGTTTTGTCAGTTTCAGCCTTAACCATGCCGGTCCTGTCTCCTGAAGTCGATCGGAAGGGTCGCAAGCTACACGCGTCGGGGTATATGCACGAGCGATTCTTTTGACGGCATTTCGGCAAAAAGAAATGGTGGTGCCAACCGGAATCGTTGGAACCGGCGCGACAGCGTCGGACCGGAAGCCCCGGCAATGTGCTATCAATTGACGACAATTCTGCGACACCTCGCGGCCATTGCGGCCATTGCTGCGTCGTCCCGGCCGGATCCACGACACATCCCGTAAGGAGCTTGCGCTGCCCGAAACGCCCCGCGGGCGGGACGACAAGGTGATGTCGGGCGTGCTCTGCCGCCGGAACGGCCCCCTGTCACGGATCTTCGGCGCGGCTGGCTCCGCTCCGAAGCAGCGGCCAGAAGCTCCGCGCTTTCCGGCGCGGTCGTCGTCGCTGGTCGCGGTTATCGCGTCTCTGCCGTTCAAGCCATGACCAGAATGGGCTTGGTTCCCTGAAATACCCGGGCTTGGTCCTGTCTCTTCACGCACCGCTTCGGTTGACTGGCATCATGGCGCGCCCCGTGCCAGTCAGAGACATGACCTCAAGGGATCCAGCCGTGACCATAACCATCTACGAAACCCGCAAGACCATCACCATGAGCCCCGCGCGCCCCGAGGCCACCCATGTGGCTGTCCGCGATGGCAGGATCCTGGGCGCGGGCACACTGGAGGAGCTGGAGCGCTGGGGCGATTACACGCTCGACACCACCTTCGCCGACAAGGTTCTGATGCCCGGTTTCGTCGAAGGCCATGCGCATTCGTCGGCCGGATCGGTCTGGGACGGGTCCTACCTGGGCTGGTTCGACCGCGCCGATCCCGATGGCACCGTCTGGGCCGGGCTGAAGGACGTCGATGCCGTCGTCGCCCGCCTGACGACCTTCGCCGAGGCCAACCCGGACGAACCGCTGGTCATCGGCTGGGGGCTCGACCCCATCTACATGGACAATGTCCGCGTCACGCGGGCCGACCTTGACCGCGCCTGCGCCGACCGGCCAATCGTGATCATGCATGCGTCGGGCCACATCATGAACATGAACACCAAGGGGCTGAAGATCGCGGGCCTGCTGAAGCCCGGCGTGAACCATCCCGGTATCCCGCTTGGGTCGGACGGCATGCCCATCGGTGAGCTGCGCAGCCCCGAGGTGATGGGCCCTGCCGGTGCCAAGGTGGGCTTTGACCGCGGCAAGGCCATCGAAGGTTCGACCGAGGGCCTGCGCTCCTACGGCCGGCTCTGCGTGCGGGCCGGCGTAACCACCGCGACGGATCTTGCGCGTTCGTTGACGGACGAGTCGGTCACGCAGGCGCTGGCCATCACCGGGGAAGCGGATTTCCCGATCTGCCTTGTGCCCTTCCGCATCATGCTGGGGATGTCGCCCGAGGATCTGGTGAATTTCACCGCCGGGATCAAGAAACGGTCGACCGAGCGTTGCGATCTGGGCCGGATCAAGGTCGTGGCCGACGGGTCCATCCAGGGCTTCACCGCGCGGCTTCTGTGGCCCGGCTATCAGAACGGCGCGCCCAACGGCCTGTGGTATGTCGCACCCGAGCAGATGGCCGAGATCTTTGAGCGCGCGCTGGACGCAGGCGTGCTGGTCCACACCCACACCAACGGGAACGAGGCCACGCAGCTCGCCGTCGAAACGCTGGAAGCGGCGCTGAAGAAGGTCCCGTCGCGCGATCACCGCTTCACGCTGCAGCATTGCCAGCTGGCAACGCCGGCCCAGTTCCGCAAGATGGCGCGGCTAGGGATGTGCGCGAACCTGTTCTCGAACCATCATTTCTACTGGGGGGACGAGCACTACGCCCTGACGGTCGGGCCGGAGCGTGCCGAGCGGATGAACGCCTGCCGGACGGCGCTGGACAGCGGCGTGGCGATGGCGATCCATTCGGACGCGCCGGTGACGCCCCTGGGGCCCTTGTTCACCGCCTGGGCCGCCGTGAATCGCATCACCGCGTCGGGCCGGACCTTGGGCGAGGGCGAGAAGATCAGCGTTGACGAAGCGCTCCGCGCCATCACCCTGGGGGCCGCCTACACATTGAAGATGGACCACCAGATCGGGTCCATCGAGGCCGGGAAACGTGCCGATTTCGCGGTGTTGGAGGAGGATCCCTACGCGGTCGCTCCGGACGCACTGAAGGACGTGCAGGTCTGGGGCACCGTTCAGGGCGGGCGTGTTTTCGCCGCGGCAGAGATCTGAGGTGCGGATGGCGGGTTTCGGTGCGTGGGAACCCCGCACCCTACGCCGGGTTTCAGGGCTTGTTCACCGGTCGAACCCGGGACCGACGGCAGGTTCGCGCTCCGGGGAATGCGACTTTCATGACAAGGACTATGGTTTCAGGTGACTAGACACATGACCACGATCTTCGAAGCCCGCAAAATCCTGACCATGAGCGCAACCCGTCCCGTGGCCACCCATGTCGCCGTGCGCGACGGCAAGATCCTGGGCGCGGGCACGCTGGAGGAACTGGAACGCTGGGACGATTACACGCTCGACACCACCTTCGCCGACAAGGTGCTGATGCCGGGCCTTGTCGAAGGCCACGCGCACAGCTTCGAAGGGCTGACATGGGACGACACCTATGTCGGCTGGTTCGACCGCCGCGATCCCGACGGCAAGACATGGGACGGCGTGCAGACCATCGATGCGCTGGTTGACCGGATGTCGGCGTCGAACGCCGCCAATCCCGGAACGGACGTGCTGGTGGGCTGGGGGCTCGATCCGATCTACATGGAAAACACCCGCGTCACGCGGCAGGACCTGGACCGGATTTCCACCGACCGGCCGATCCTGATCGTCCACGCCTCTGGGCACATGTATTCCCTGAACTCCCGCGCGTTCGAGATGCTGAACATGCTCAAGCCCGGGATGAATGCCGAAGGCATCCCGCTGGCCGATGATGGTTTGCCCATGGGCGAACTGCGCGGGCTGGAGCTGATGGTCCCCGCCTCGGTGAAGCTCGGCTATGACCGGATGTCCCGCCAGCAGACGCCCGGCGCCATGGACGCCTTCGCCCGGCTTTGCGTGCGGGCCGGCGTGACAACCTGCGCCGATCTCGCCCGGATGCTGGACGACGACCAGGTCGCGGCGTTGCTTCGCGATACCGGGGCGCCCGATTACCCCGTCTGCATCGTGCCCTACATGCACATCAACGGCCGAACCACGGACGACCTGTTCGCCTTCCTCGAAAAGATCATCCCCCAAAGCACCGACCGCTGCCGCTTCGGCGCCATTAAGGCCCATGCCGACGGTTCGATCCAGGGGTTCACGGGCCGTCTGAACTGGCCCTACTACCAGAACGGCGCGCCCAACGGGATGTGGTACGTCACGCCCGAAAAGCTGGGGGAGGTCTATGAACGCGCGTTGCAGGCGGGCATCCTCGTCCACACCCACACGAATGGCGACGAAGCTTCGCAACTGGCGATCGAGCTGACGGAGGCGGCGTTGAAGAAGCACCCTTCCTTCGATCACCGCTTCACGCTGCAGCATTGCCAGATGGCGACCCCGGCGCAGTTCCGGAAGATCAAGGCCCTTGGGATGTGCGTGAACCTTTTTGCCAACCACCATTATTTCTGGGGGGACGAGCACTACAAGTACACCGTCGGCCCCGAGCGCGCGGAACGCATGAACGCCTGCCGCACGGCGCTGGATACCGGGGTGCCGATGGCAATCCATTCGGACGCGCCGGTCACACCGCTGGGGCCGCTCTTCACCGCATGGGCCGCTGTCACCCGCCGCACCGCGTCGAACCGTGTGCAGGGGACAGGTGAACGTATCACGGTGGACGAGGCACTTTCGGCCATCACGCTGGGCGCCGCGTTCACGATGGGCATGGACCACCTCGTCGGCTCCATCGAAGCCGGCAAGCGCGCCGATTTCTGCGTGCTGGGGGACGATCCCACCGACGTCGCCCCAGAAGCCCTGAAGGACATCCCCATCTGGGGCACCGTGCAGGGCGGGCGCCTATTCGCGGCGGAAACGATCTGATGACCGGCCCGGCGCTTCCCGTCACCGTCATCGGCGGCTACCTGGGCGCGGGCAAGACGACGCTGGTCAACCACCTGCTGCGAAGCTCGGGCCTGCGGCTGGCGGTGATGGTGAACGAATTCGGTGCGCTGCCCATCGACCGCGACCTGATCGAGGCCGAAGACGAGGCGCTGATCTCGATCTCGGGCGGATGCGTCTGCTGCGAATATGGCGATGACATGGTGTCGGCGCTGATGAAGATCACCGAAATGGCGCCGGGTCTGGATCACATCCTGCTGGAAAGCTCGGGCGTGGCGATACCGGGTTCGATCATGGCGTCGCTGCTGTTTCTCGACGGGCTCCGGGGCGATGGCGTGGTGGTGATGGCCGATGCGGCCGGTATCCGCGAGACGGCGGCCAATTCCTACCTGACCGACACGATCCAGCGGCAGTTGGACGACGCCGACATCGTGGTCCTGAACAAGGCCGATCTGGTCGCGCCCGAGGATCTGGCCGCGACCCGCACATGGCTGCGCGACCACGTTCCGGGCACGCGGATCGTGGAGGCGGAGCACGGCAAGGTCTCCCCGCAGGTCCTTCTGGGCGCGATCCCCCTGCCCCGTCAGGGTCACAAGGTCACGGGCCATGCCGACGCGCTGTTCCAGTCCCGCGTGCTGCATCCTGCCGAGCCGGTCGATGCCATTGTGCTGGCGCGGGGACTGGCGGAGGGCGATCTAGGGCTGGTCCGCGCCAAGGGCTACGTGCCGAAGCCCGGCGGGGGGATGAGCCTGATCCAAGTGGTGGGCTCGCGCTGGACGGTCGAGGACGCTGGCGATAGCCACGCCCCCGGTATTGTCTGCATCGGTCTGAAGGCGACATTCGATCCGGCGCAGCTGGAGCGGCTCGGGCAACTGGATCCGGTTTAGCCCAAGACCGGCCTCTCGATTGGGTCATCAATTCGCGCCCGGGTCACGCCGAAGCCGTGCCTCCGGCACGACGAGGTGGGTCCGGCGCGAACCGGGGCCTCAAGTTGTTAGCGTGGGACGTCTGGCTCTTACGTCTTGGGCGCCAGTTGCGTGAAGGCCCCACGCTCCAAAGCGCGCTGGTAGGCCGGGCGGGCTTCGATCCGCTCGACGAACGCCTGCACCGCAGGGCGACCTTCGGCCGCCTTCGCCCGGGCAGAGGCGGCTTTGACAGGGTAGCTCATCATGATGTCGGCGGCCGAGAACTCTCCCGCGAACCAGCCCGTCCCGGACAGCGCGTCATTCCATTCGTCGAACATCGGCGGCAGCATAGGCGCCACCATCATCTGGTCCAGTTGGTCGGCGATCTTGCCCGCGATCGGGCGCAGAAGCGCGGGCGACCGGGGCTTGATCGAGCTGAAGACCAGCCGATTCACCATCACCGGCATGTCCGATCCTTCGGCGCCGTGCAGGAAATACAGGTACGCCGGATAGGTCGGATCGCCGTAGGTGCGCAGCAACTCCGATGCGCCGGCCTTCGCGATCAGGTATTCAACGATGGCCCCGCTTTCCGCCAGCCTCAGGTCGCCATCTTCGATCACCGGCGACTTGCCCAGCGGATGGGCCTTCTTCAGCTCGGGCGGCGCGCGGAAGTTCTTGTCGCGGCGGTAGAGCTTCACCTCGTAATCGAGGCCCAGTTCCTCCAGCAGCCACAGGATCCGGTGCGCGCGGGAGTTTTCAAGGTAGTGAACGACGATCATGGGGCGCCTCAATGCGTTGGTCACGTTGAACCTAGCCCCACCGCGCGCGAAAGCGAGTCCGCAACGCCCTGCCGTCACGGCAGATCAGGCGGCGCGAAGCTCGGGGATCGGCGGCTCAAGCTCTCCGGCGAAATGGCAGGCGACGCGGTGACCGCTGCCGAAATCGCGCAGGGCGGGCTTTTCCGCCACGCACTTGTCGGTCGCGAAGGGGCAGCGCGCCGCGAAACGGCAGCCAGATGGCGGATCGGTCGGGCTGGGGGGTTCCCCGCCCAGCAGCGGGCGCTTGGCCAGCGCGCCGCGTTCGGCTTCGGGCGACAGGGCCGCAGCCATCAGCGACCACGTGTAGGGATGCTTGGCGTCCTGGAACAGCTTGCCCACCGGCGCCTGTTCGACGAATTCGCCCAAGTACATCACGCCCACATCGTCGCAGATATACTGCACCACGGCGAGGTCGTGGGAGATGAAGACATAGGACAGCCCCATATCCGCCTGCAGTTGCCGCAGAAGGTTCAGGATCTGCGCCTGGATCGCCACGTCGAGCGCCGACACAGGTTCATCACACACGATCAGATCGGGGCGCGAGGCCAGCGCGCGAGCGATGCACAGGCGCTGCCGCTGCCCGCCGGAAAACTGGTGCGGGAACAGCCGGCCCGCGTCTCGATGCAGGCCCACGGCGGTCAGCATCTCTTCAGCTACCGCGTCACGCTCCGATGGCGTGCCGATCTCCAGCAGGTCCAGCGGTTCGCGGATCGCGGCGCGGGCCTTCTTGCGGGGGTTCAGGGACGAGAACGGATCCTGGAACACCATCTGGAACCTCTGCCGCGCGGCGCGCAGGCTGTCGCCCTGCAGGCCCGAAATCTGCTGGTTGCCCAGAAAGACCGACCCGTCGGTGATCGGCGCCAGCCGCATGATCGCCTGCGCGATGGTCGACTTGCCCGATCCGCTTTCACCCACGATCCCGAAACAGGTGCCCTTCGTGACGTGGAAATCCACCCCGTCGACCGCGTGCACCACGCGCCGCGCGCCGCCGGGTTTGCGGCCGACGTCGAAATGGACCTTCAGGCCGTTCACTCTCAGGATGTCGTCCGCGCTCATGCCAGGACCTCCGCTTCCGTCTTCCAGCACTTGGCCGAATGGGCCGGCGCCACACCGACATCGGGCGGCACGGCGGACCGGCAGTGATCGTCCGCCAGCGCGCAGCGGGGCGCAAAGCGGCAGCCCTGCGGCATCTGGCCCAGCTGGGGCACCATGCCCGCGATCTCGCGCAGGTCGGCGGCCCCGCCCGCCGCGGCCTTTCCCAGCCGCAGGCGCGGGGTGCAGGACATCAACCCGCTGGTATAGGGATGCGAGGCGTTGCGCAGGATCGACGCGGCAGGCCCGCTTTCGATCCGCCAGCCGGAGTAGAACACGGCCACGTCGTCGGCCAGTTCCGCCACCGCGCCCAGATCGTGGGTGATGAGCATGATGGCGGTCCCCGTCTCCTCCTGCAGCTCGCGCATCAGGGCGAAGATCTGGGCCTGCACGGTCACGTCCAGCGCCGTTGTCGGTTCGTCCGCGATGATCAGCCGGGGCTGGCAGGCCAGCGCCATGGCGATCATCACCCGTTGGCGCATGCCGCCGGAAAACTCGTGCGGGTACGAATGCAGCCGTGCCTCCGCCCCCGGGATCTGGACCGATTTCAGCATCTCGATCGCGCGTTGTTCGGCCTTGGCCTTGTCCAGACCCTGATGCTGGCGCACCGCTTCGGCGATCTGGTCGCCCACGGTGAACACGGGGTTGAGCGACGTCATCGGCTCCTGAAAGATCATCGAGATGTCGTTGCCGCGCAGCGCCCGCATCCGGGCGTCGGAGGCTCGGGTGATGTCTTCGCCGTCAAGGATGATCTGGCCGCTGGTGATCTCGAACCCCGGCGGCAGAAGGCGCATCATGGCCAGCGCCGTCATCGACTTGCCGCAGCCGGATTCGCCCACGATGCCCAGCGTCGTGCCGCGGCGGATCTGAAGCGAGACGTTGTCCAGCACCCGGATCGTGCCGGTTTCCGTCTTCATCTCGACCGACAGGTCGATGATTTCAAGGAAGGGGGCGGTGTCGGTCATGCGCGTTTCCTTGCCCGTGGGTTCAGTGCGTCGTTGATGCCGTCGCCGATCAGGCTGATGGCCAGCACGGTCAGGAAAATCGCGATGCCGGGGCACGTGACGGTCCACCATGCGTCCAGCAGGTAGTTCTGGTTCTGCCCGATGATCATCCCCCACGACAGCGTGTTGGGATCGCCCAGGCCAAGATAGCCCAGCCCCGCTTCGAACAGGATCGACGCGCCGGTGACCAGCGCCGACGACACGATGATCGGCGGCAGCGAGCCCGGCAGGATCACCCGGAACATCAGGTATCCGTCACGGGCCCCGGCGGCGCGGGCGGCCTTGACGTATTCAAGGTTGCCAATCCGCAGGAACTCCGCCCGGGTCAGGCGCGCGACCTGCGCCCAGCCGACGATGCCGATGGCGAAGATGATCGTGCCGATCGAGGGCGAGAAGATCGTGACCAGCACCATGGCCAGCAGCAGCGACGGCAGGACTTGGAAGAATTCGGTGAACTTCATCAGCGCGGCATCGACCCGCCCACCGAAGAAGCCCGAGAACGCGCCGACAAGAATGCCGATCACGATGGTCATCACGGCAGAGGCGGCGCCCACGATCAGCGTCACGCGTCCGCCGATCAGGATACCCGCAAGGATATCCCGCCCGATGTAATCGGTGCCCAGCGGCGTGCCGTCTCCGGGCGGGGACAGCGGCATCCAGACCATCTCGTACGCATCCACGCCGTAAAGCGCAGGCCCGATGGTGGTGCCAAGCAGGATGATCGTCAGCAGGATCAGCCCGCCCGCGGCAGACTTGTTCTTCAGGAAGATCTTCAGCGTTTCCCGCAGCGGGTGGTCTGGCTTCGAGGCCGGAAGGGGCGCGGTGTCGGCCCGGGCGTCCGGCGATGCGATGGCTTGGGTATTCATGCCTCAGGTCTTCCTTATGCGGGGATCGATCCAGCGGTAGGCGAGGTCGGTCAGGGCATTGGCGATCATCACAAGCACGGCCGAGAACAGGAGGATGCCCAGCAAAGTGGGATAGTCCCGCCGCAGGATGGATTCGTAGGCCAGCCGGCCAAGACCCGGCCAGTTGAAGACGGTTTCCACCAGCACGGCGCCGGCGAACAGCTGACCGAATTGCAGGCCCACCATGGTGACGATGGGGATCAGCCCGTTCTTCAGCCCGTGCTTCCAGACCACCTTGCGTTCCGAAAGCCCCTTGGCGCGCGCCGTGCGGATGTAATCCTGCCCCAGAACCTCGATCATCGAGGTGCGGGCAAGGCGGCTGTAGAAAGCGACATAGATCGTGGCCAGCGTGATCGCGGGCAGGGCCAGGTGGTGCAGGATGTCGACGTAGTAGGCAAAGCCGTCGGGCCGGCGGATCGAATACATGCCCGCCACCGGAAAGATCGGCCACATCGAGGCGAAGAGGATGATCAGCATCATCCCGATCCAGAACACAGGCGCCGAATAGCCCACCAGCGAGATGATGGTGACGATATGGCTGCCGATCCCGTCCGGCTTCTTGGCCGACACCGCGCCCGCAATGGTGCCCACCAGCACCGACAGGAACAGCGCGGTCATCACCAAGAGCACGGTCGCGGGGACGCGCTGCAGCAGCAGGTCCAGCACCGGGGTGTTGAAATAGTAGGAATAGCCCAGATCGCCCGTCAGCACCTTGCCGACATAGATCCCCAGCTGTTCGATCACGGGCCGGTCCAGCCCGTATTGCGCGCGTAGCTGGGCCATCAGCTCTTCGCTTGCGCCGCCCATCTCGCCCACGATGACCTCGACAGGGTCACCGGGGGCAAGCTGGATCAGCAGGAAGTTGAGGACCACCACCGCCATCACCAGAAGGAAGGCTTCGAGCAATCGTTTGAATGTCGATGACAGCCTTTGGAAAGTGTCCATCGGTGGAAGTCCTCTCTGTCAGAGCCCGAGTGCGATCACTCTTCCCAGGCCATGTCGTCCATCGGCGCCACGGCGCCCCAGATCCCGTCCGGCACGCCGGTCAGGCCCTTCTGGTAGACGGTGCTGTAGGGAATGACGTTCAGGAAGTAGATCGGGCTGTCGTCGACAACGATCGTCTGGAACTCGTCATAGAGCGCCTTCCGCTTGGCCGGATCGGTTTCCGTTGCCGCATCCGCAAGCAGTTGGTCGACCTTTGGGTTTTCGTACTGCTGGGTGTTCGACCAGATCACGCCCGGACGGATGTTCGACGACACGTAGGTCCGGTTCACACCGATGACCGGATCGCCCCAGTTGAAGACCTTGTCGATGGTGATGTCGAAATCGTAGTTCGAGATCCGCTTGGCCCATGTCGGGAAATCGGGCGCCAGGCGCAGTTCAAGGCCGACGCCGATCTTCTTCAGCTGGGCCTTCATGTACTGCAGCACGTTGCGGCCCATCTCTTCGTCCGCAATCGTCGTGTCGCCGGTCAGCGTGAAGCGCATGCCGTCGTCGCCGACGGGGTAGCCCGCCTCGTCCAGCATCGCCGCGGCCTTTTCGAGGTCGAGGTCATAGCCTTCGACATCCGGATTGGCGAGCGGGGAGCCCGGATCGATTGGCCCGGAGGCCAGCGGTGCCTTGCCCTGCAGCAGGACGTTCAGGATGAAATCGCGGTCGATGGCGTAGTTGATCGCCTGCCGGACCTCGACCTTGTTCAGCGGTTCCTTCTTGGTGTTGTAGGCGATCCAGTTGATCGGCCCGATGGCCTGACCCAGATCGCTTTCGACGACCAGATCGTCGTTCTCTTCCAGCCGGCTCAGGTCACGGGGCGAACTTAGGAACGTCACCATGTCGATATCGCCGCGTTCCAGCGCCAGCAGGATCGATTTCACGTCGGGGAAGATCTGGACGTAGATCTCGTCCAGCTTGGGCTTGTCTTCCAGGAAGAAGTCTTCGTTCTTCACCAGCTTGTAGAATTCGCCCTGCTTGTATTCCTCCATCTTGAACGGGCCGGACCCGACAGGCGCCAGGTTGGCCGGGTTCTCGCGGATGGGGCCGTTGTCCGGGCCGTAGATATGCTCCGGTATGATCGGCATCAGCGTGGGCGACATCGCCAGCAGCAGCGCAGGATGCGGATGCGCCAGGTTGATCACGGCGGTCAGGTCGTCGGGGGTGTCGACGCTTTCGACCGGCTCCAGCATCGTCTTGAACGGGTGGTTTTCCTTGATCGTCTCGATCGAGAACGCGACATCGGCCGAGGTCAGCGGTTCGCCATCGTGGAACGTGACGCCATCCTTCAGCTTCAGCGTGACGGTCAGTCCGTCATCCGACACTTCCCAGCTTTCGGCCAGGTAGGGCTCGGGCTCCCAGCTGTCGGAATAGCGGAGCGGCGAGGCGAAGATGTTGGCCGACGGCAGGAAGGTGTAGATACCCGACTGGATCGCGCCGTTGAAATGCCGCGGAACGCCCGGCGTGCCGATCACGACCGAGCTTTGCGCCAGCGCCGACCCGGCGCCAAGGGCCGCGAGGCAGGTCGCGGCAAGGAATGATTTCCAGTGCTTCATAATGGTTACTCCTGTTGGGGTCTGTTGGTCTTGTTGGTGTCGTTTTTTTGGGGTCAGCCGACGATGCCCGCCATCCCCCGCGCGCCCGAGGCAATCGCGGTGGCAAGAAGGACCAGCATCGCCAGCCGCCGGAATCCGGTTTCGCTGGTGCGTTTGAAAAGGAGCCCGCCCACCCAGGTGCCGACCAGCATCAGGGGAAGGGAGACCAGGGCCATGGCCACGGTCTGCACTGTCACGAGCCCGCCCCAGACAAGGCCCGGCAGGGCAAGGGCCGAGGTGGTGAAGAAGAAGATGATCAGCGACGCGCGCACCTGTCGGGCGGGGATGTCTGTCGTCAGGAAATAGGCCACGGCGGGGGGTCCGGGCATGGCCGCGAAGCCGCCAACGAAGCCCGCGGTTGCCCCGGTGACCAGCGCCAGTGGCATCGACGGCGGCTTCAGCCCCGTCTTCGGCTGCCAGACCAGCAGCGCCAGCCCGATCAGGATCATCACCGCGATCCCGATCCGCAGCATCGTTGGATCCAGCAACAGCAGAAGCGCGACCCCGAAGGGCGTGCCCACCGCGGCCCCCAGCACCAGCCGTTTCAGAACCGGCCCGTGCCACGTGCCGCGCAAGGTCACGCTGTCCTTCAGCCCGGCCATGCATTGCAGCAGCACGGCCATCGTCACCGCCTGTTGCGGCGGCAGGAAGAACGACATGGCGGGCACCGCTGCCAAGGCAAACCCGAACCCCGTCAGCCCGCGCAGCAGGGCTGCCATCAGCACGGACAGGCAGATCAGCCCTGTTTCCGGCCAGGGGAGGAATGTTTCCATGTCGGGTCCCTGCCGTCATCCGCCTCTCACATTGCCATCACGATGGTTTTCTTGCGGGTGAAATGCTCCAGCATCGCCTCCAGCGAGGCCTCCTTGCCCAGCCCCGAATTGCCGAAGCCGCCATAGGACAGGTTCGGCTGGATGGTCAGGTTCTGGTTCACCTGCACGTAGCCTGCATTCAGCCGCTTCGTGGCGTCCAGCGCGCGGGTCAGGCTGTCGGTCCAGACAGTTGCCGCCAGCCCGTAATCGGAATCGTTTGCAGCAGCTATGACCGCCTCATAGTCGCTCCACTTCTGGATCACGCAGACAGGGCCGAAGATCTCTTCCCGCGCGACGGGGCTGTCTTCCGGCAGATCCAGAATCAGCGTCGGCTGCATGAACAGATCCGGCGCAAGCCCGCCGCCCGTGGGCAGCGTCCCGCATTGCACGACGCGGGCGCCCGGCGTGGCGTCGGCCACCGCGATGTAGCGGTCGATGGTCGCTTTTTGCTTCGCGTTGATGATGGTGCCGATCTGGGTGGCCTCATCCAGCGGATCGCCGATGGTCATCGTGTCCAGCTGCGCCTGAAGCGCCTCAAGGAACGTGTCATAGAGCGTTTCGTGCACGTAGATCCGCGAGGCGGCGGTGCAGCTTTGCCCCTGCCGCGTGAACCGCATGCCGGAAATCGCCCCGGTCACGACCTTTTCAAGGTTCGCGTCCTCGCAGACGATCATGGGGGATTTGCCGCCCAGTTCCAGCGACACCGGCACGATCCGCTTGGCGCCTTCCTGGTAGACGATGCGGCCCGCGGCCTCGGACCCGGTGAAGGTGATCTTGGCGATATCGGGATGCGCCGTCAGCGCCGCGCCGCAATTGGGCCCGTCGCCCACAACGACATTGACGACACCATTCGGAAGGTACCGATCAAGGATCGCGGCACAGGCGAGCGTGGCAAAGGGCGCTTCTTCCGATGCCTTGATGACGACCGTGTTGCCGGCCACCAGCGCCGGGGCGATCTTCAGCATGGTCAGGACCAGCGGCACGTTCCACGGCACGATGGCCCCGATCACGCCCAGCGGTTCGCGGGTGGTGGTGGCGAAGACGGACGGATCGAAGGGGACGGTCTCGCCCTTCAGCTCCGACCCCAGCCCGCCGTAGAATTCCAGCAGGTCGGCCGACACGGCCAGTTCGCCCCGACATTCGGTGGCGATGGCTTTCCCGGTTTCTCGCGCCAGCAGTTTCGCGATGGCCTCGGCTTCGGCGGTGATGGCACGGCCGGCCTCGGCGATCATCTTGCCGCGCTTGCGGGCGGCGATATCGGCCCAGCCGGGCTGTGCTGCCTTGGCGGCGGCGACGGCCGCGGCGACCTCGGGCTGCCCCGATGCGGCAGCGGTCGCGAGGACCTGCATCGTCGCCGGTTCCATCACGTCGAGCGTGCCGGGCACCGGCACCAGCGCGCCGTCGACAAAGTTGTGATCGGCCAGGACGGCAAGCCAGTCCTCGGCGGTGGAGACGTCTTCGAGACGCAGGGAAGTCGGTGAGGTGTTCATGAGACTACTCTGGCGCAATCTGCCCCCGGCAATAGGACCAGCCGGGGGTAATGGACGGCTCCAGACAGATGATTGAAAAGGCGGAAAAATATCCCGCTCAAAACCTTTGATGCCCGCGGGAACATGCCAGCCACAAGAATCGGCAAGCCAACCCGTTTTCCAGACCCGGGAATTGCAGCCCCGGATCGCGAAGCGATCCGGTTCGCGCCCGACCCGCCCCCCAGGGCGGGCGCGAATGGATGACGCATTCGAGAGGGTCGGAAATCGTTCGTACACCGCAAGGCAGTCCAAGCGTTGCCGCCCACCCTCGGGTCGGGCGCGAACCTGCCGTCGTTCCTTGGCGCTGGGTGATACCGTAGGGTGCGTGCTCCGCACGCACCGAACCCCGGCCCTAATGCGTGCGCAACGACCGTGCAGCCGCAGCGATCTCGGCCACGCCGTTCGCGATCAGCTTCGCGTCAATTGCACTCAGACCCAGCCGGAAATAGCGCCCCGACTGGTCGGCCCTGACAAAAGGGTCGCCCCGTTCCACCAGCACACCACGGGCGGCGGCGGCTTCGATCAGGTCCTCGGCCTTCAGCCAGGGCGGGCATTCCAGCCACAGGCTCGACCCGCCGATGCTGGGGCTCAGGCGGAACTCGGGAAGCTCGCGCCGCACCGCGGCAACCGCCTCGCGCCAGCGTTCCGACAGCGCCTCGCGCACCGCGCGGACCATACCGGCATAGTGTCCGTTCGCCAGCAGGATCGCCGCGGTCCGCTGGTTGTTCAACGGCGCCGACCGGTGCATCAGCCGCCGCATCGCGCGGGCCTCGGCAATCAGCGGCGCGGGCGCCACGACGTAGCCGATGCGCACGCCCGGCGCCAAAACCTTGGACATGGTGCCGATGTAGATCACGCGCCCGTTCTGATCGATGCTTTTCAGCGCGGGTGGCGTCTTGGCCGACCGGACCTCGCCTTCGTAATCGTCCTCAAGGATCAGGAAATCCTCGCGCTCTGCCATGTCCAGAAGCGCGCGGCGGCGGGTGTCGGACATGGTGACCATGGTCGGGCAATGATGCGCGGGCGTGACAAACACCAACCCCGCGCCCTTCAGCAGAGCGTCCGTGTCACCATCCAGCACCAGCCCGTCATCGTCGACCGGCAAGCGGCGCAGATCGGCACCATGCGCACGGAAGATGTTGCGGGCATCCGGATAGCCCGGATCCTCGACTCCCACCCCGTCCCCGGGGTTCAACAGCAGCTTGGCCAGCAGGTAGATCCCGTGCTGCGAACCCAGCGTGACCATCACCTCGTCCCGCCGCGCGAAGATACCCCGCTGCGGCAGCACGTGACGGCAAAGCTGTTCGACAAGCAGCGGATCATCGTCCAGCGCGCGGTCGGAGGCCCAGTAGTCAATCGCCGACCGTCCCAGCGCATCGCGCGAACAGGCGCGCCACTGGTCGACGGGGAACAGGTTCCGGTCCACCTGCCCGTAGACGAAGGGATAGCGGAAATCCTGCCAGTCCCACGGTTTCTCGATATGCCGCATCTCGGACGGCATGAATTTCAGATGTTTCCGCCAGGAGACGCCGCCCGTCTGGGGCACAGTCTCGACCGTGGCAACAGGCGTGGGCTCCACCGCGCCGACGAAGAAGCCCATACGCTCGCGACTTTCCAGGTAGCCTTGCGAGACGAGTTCCTCGTACGCCGCCGTCACCGTGTTGCGACCGACGCTCAGGCTTTTGGCCAGATGGCGTGTGGCGGGCATGCGCTGGCCCTGCTGCAACTTGCCGTCCAGAATCGCGTTGACCAGCGATTGGCGGATCCAGGATTGCAGAGGCGTCCCGGGGGACCGGGGGTGAAACAGCGCATTGTCCAGCATGGGCAGATCGTGCTGAAAAACGCGCCGGACTGCAATGTGCTGCGCTGCGGCGTGTGTGGTTACCCAAGGTTCTTGGGGTGCCGCACGAAAGGATCGCCCAAGTTTTGGGCGATCCTTCAGGATAGGCTCATCTCAGACGCGTGCGGCGACCTCGGCCAGCGCGGTGTCGATGGTGCTCACGATCCGGTCGATATCCTCTGCCGTCGCGATCAGCGCGGGCGACAGGCACAGCGTGTTGTTGAAGCCCGGGATCGACCGGTTGGTCATGCCGATCAGGACGCCCTGCTTGTCGCAGGCCCCGACGACCTGCGCCACGATGGCCTCGTCCAGCGGGTCCTTCGTTGCCTTGTCGGCCACCAGCTCCAGCCCGGCGAAGAGGCCAAGGCCACGAGCGTTACCCGCCCAGGCGTGCTTTTCCGTCAGGGCTTCCAGCCCTGCCAGCAGACGCGCCCCCATGGTCTTGGTGTTGGCCAGCAGGCCCTCGTCCTCGATGATCCGCATGTTCTCGATCGCCGCTGCCGGACCAGCCGTGCAGCCGCCGAAGGTCGAGATATCGCGGAAATGGTCCAGCGGATCGGTGGCATCGGTGCGGAACATCTCGAACACGTCTTCCGTGGTCACAAGGCACGCGATCGCCGAATAGCCCGAAGCCACGCCCTTGGCCATCGTCACCATGTCGGGCTTCACGCCGTAGTTCTGGTAGCCGAACCATTCGCCCGTCCGACCGACGCCGCAGACGACCTCGTCGATATGAAGCAGGATGTCGTATTTCTTGCAGATCTCCTGCACCCGCTCCCAATAGCCTTCGGGGGGCACGATCACGCCGCCGCCTGCCGTGACGGGTTCAAGACACAGCGCGCCGATGGTGTCGGGACCTTCGCGCAGGATGACCTCCTCGATGGCATCGGCGGCACGCTGGCCGTAGTTTTCCACGTCCCACTGGGCGCGGTATTCAAGGCAATGCGGGACCTCGACGAAGCCCGGCGCGAAGGGGCCGTATTGCGCGGCCCGCTGTTCCTGTCCGCAGGCCGACAGGGTGCCGATGGTGGTGCCGTGGTAATCACGCTCGCGGAAGAGGATCTTGTGCTTCTTGCCGCCGTACTTCTTGGCCGCGATCTGGCGGACCATCTTGAACGCCTTCTCGTTCGCCTCGGACCCGGAGTTGGTGTAGTAGACGCGAGAAAGCCCCGGCATCTTGTCGGTCAGCATCTCGGCAAAGCGCGCGCCGGGGATCGAACCGGCGCTGCCGGCGAAGTAGTTCATCTTCACGACCTGATCGCGGATCGCATCGCCGATGCTTTCGCGGCCATAGCCCACGTTCACCGTCCAGACCCCGCCCGACACGGCATCCAGGAACTCGGCCCCGTTCTGGTCCCAAACCCGCATGCCGCGGCCTTCCACGATGATCCTTGGATCCTTGGTGTCGAAGGCGCGATGCTGGATCAGGTGGTGCCAGACATGGGCCCGGTCGGCCTCGACGATCCCGCCGATATCATTGTCGTACATTTCCGCCTCCGCGTGAGTTGAGTTGGAGGGGACTATTTGCCTGTCTCGGGAAACTTGACAGCGCCAGACGGGGCCAATGGGGGGAACCAGCGCTGGCTGCAGAGTTGATTGACTGGTCAGTCAATGGCTGGCAGAACACGCTAAAGCGGCAACGCGACTCGGCAACCCGGCGCCCCTGCCGTCGGGCTTTTGATTGGAAGGCGGGGCAAGAGACCCGCCGCAGCGGAAGGACTTGAAATGGCCAGTGAACTCCAACGCCGCGCCGAACTGGTCGAGGCCACGGTGCACGAAATCGGCGAAGCCGGGTCCCTGAACGTCACCGTCAGCCGGATCGCCAAGCGGGCCGGAGTCTCGTCCGCGCTTGCCTTCCACTACTTCGGCGACAAGGACCGGCTGTTCCTCGCCGCGATGCGCCATATCCTTACGATCTACAGCGCCGAGGTGCGCGGCGCGCTGATCACGGCCACCACCCCGCGCCAACGGGTCGAGGCACTGATCCGCGCCAGCTTCGGCACCACCAACTTTCGCCGCGATGTCATCGCCGCTTGGCTGAATTTTTACGTTCTTGCGCAATCGTCCGCCCCGGCGCGGCGGCTGCTGTCGGTCTACCACCGGCGGCTGCAATCGAACCTCACCCACGATCTGCGCCCGCTGATCGGCGACCGCGCCCCCGGCGTGGCGGAACGGATCGGCGGCCTGATCGACGGGCTGTACCTGCGCAGCGCCATCACGCCCGACGCGCTGGATGGGCGGGCAGCGGCAGAACAGGTCCTTGTCATGCTGGACCACGAAATCGGCACCATCGGAGACGCCAAATGACCAAACCCAACATCCTGATCCTGATGGTCGACCAGCTGAACGGCACGCTGTTCCCCGACGGGCCGGCAGACTGGCTCCATGCCCCGAACCTCAAGCGTCTCGCCGCGCAATCCGTGCGGTTCGAAAATTGCTACACCGCCTCCCCCCTCTGCGCGCCGGGGCGGGCCTCGTTCATGTCCGGGCAACTGCCGTCGATGACCGGCGTCTATGACAACGCCGCCGAATTCCCGTCGGACCTGCCGACCTATGCCCATCACCTGCGCCGGGCGGGCTATCACACCGCGCTGTCGGGCAAGATGCATTTCGTCGGCCCCGATCAACTCCACGGGTTCGAAGAACGCCTGACCACCGACATCTACCCGGCCGATTTCGGCTGGACCCCCGACTACCGCAAACCGGGCGAACGGATCGACTGGTGGTATCACAACATGGGGTCGGTCACCGGCGCGGGCGTGGCCGAGATTTCCAACCAGATGGAATACGATGACGAGGTCGCGTACGAGGCCGTCCGCAAGATCTATGACCTGTCGCGCGGCCATGATGCGCGGCCATGGTGCCTGACCGTCAGCTTCACCCATCCGCACGACCCCTACGTCGCGCGCAAGAAGTACTGGGACCTGTACGAGGATTGCGAGCACCTGCTGCCCCCGGTCCCCGCGATGGATTACGAAGACCACGACCCCCATTCCAAGCGCATTTTCGACGCGAATGACTGGCGCAGCTTCGACATCACGGAAGAGGATATCCGCCGCTCCCGCCGGGCCTATTTCGCCAATATCTCCTATCTCGACGAAAAGATCGGAGAGATCCTGGACACGCTGGAACGTACCCGTCAGGAGGCGGTGATCGTCTTCGCGTCCGACCATGGCGACATGCTGGGCGAGCGTGGGTTGTGGTTCAAGATGACCTTCTTCGAAGGCTCGGCCCGCGTGCCGATGATGATCCGGGCCCCCGGGCTCGACCCGCGCCACGAAACGGTGCCGGTGTCGAACATCGACGTGTGCCCGACGCTCTGCGATATCGCCGGGATCTCGATGGACGAGGTCGCGCCGTGGACGACGGGCGAAAGCATCATGCCGCTGGCCCGCGGCGAAGGCCGGACCAGCCCGGTGGCCATGGAATACGCGGCCGAGGCCAGCAATGCCCCGCTCGTCGCGCTGCGGCAAGGTTCGTACAAGTACACCCGTTGCGCGCTGGACCCGGAGCAGCTGTTCGACGTGGAGGCCGACCCCCACGAACTGACGAACCTGACGGACGAGCCGGCCCATGCCGACGCGCTGGCCGACCTGCGTGCAAAGGCCGATGCCCGCTGGGATCTGGACCGCTTCGACGACGAGGTCCGCCGCAGCCAGGCGCGGCGGTGGATCGTCTACGAGGCGCTGCGCAACGGCGAGTATTATCCCTGGGATTACCAGCCGCTGAAGAACGCCAGCGAGCGCTTCATGCGCAACCACATGGACCTGAACGTCGTCGAGAACAACCAGCGGTTTCCGCGCGGAGAATGATCATGACATACCAGCCCCAACCCCAGGCCAGCCACTTCATCGACGGCGCCTATGTCGAAGATACCGCAGGCGCCCCGATCCCCGTGATCTTCGCCGCCGACGGCGAGGAAATCGCGCGCCTGCATGCCGGCACGCCTGCCATCGTGGACCGGGCGATCACGGCCGCTCAGGCCGCGCAGAAGGACTGGGCAAAGTGGTCCCCGCGCGAGCGTGGCCGCGTCCTGACCCGTGCGGCGCAGATCATCCGGGAACGGAACGAGGACCTGTCGCAGCTTGAAACGCTCGACACCGGCAAGCCGATCCAGGAAACGACCGTGGCGGATGCGACCAGCGCCGCCGACGCGCTGGAATATTTCGGCGGGCTGGCCGCGACGCTGACGGGCGAACATATCCCGCTGGGCGAGGACTGGGTCTATACCATCCGCGAACCGCTGGGCGTCTGCGTCGGCATCGGCGCGTGGAACTATCCCACGCAGATCGCCTGCTGGAAGGCCGCGCCCGCGCTCGCCTGCGGCAACGCGATGGTGTTCAAACCGTCCGAGATGACGCCCCTTTGCGCGCTGAAGGTGGCCGAGATCCTGATCGAGGCCGGGCTGCCCAAGGGTGTCTTCAACGTCGTGCAGGGAATGGGCGAAACCGGCGCGGCTCTGGTGGCCGATCCGCGTGTGGCCAAGGTGTCGCTGACGGGATCGGTGCCCACCGGGCAGAAAGTCTACGCCGCCGCCGCGGCCGGCATGAAGCACGTGACGATGGAAATGGGCGGCAAGTCCCCCATGATCGTCTTCGACGACGCCGATATCGACAACGCCGTGGGCGGCGCGATCAACGGCAATTTCTACTCCACCGGCCAGGTCTGTTCGAACGGCACGCGGGTCTTCGTGCAGCGTTCCGTGCGTGACGCCTTCCTGGACCGGCTGACCGAGCGCCTGAAGGGCGCCGTGATCGGCGACCCGCGCGAGCCTGAAACCAACATCGGCCCGATGGTCAGCGAACGCCAGATGCAGATCGTGCTGGGCTATATCGAAAAGGGCAAGGCCGAAGGCGCGACTCTGGTGGCCGGTGGCAACCGCCTGAACCGGCCCGGTTTCTTCGTGGAACCCACCGTGTTCGCCGACGTGACCGACACCATGACCATCGCGCGCGAGGAAATCTTCGGCCCCGTGATGTCGGTGCTGGATTTCGACGATGAAGACGAAGCGATCGCCCGCGCCAACGACACGCAGTTCGGCCTGTCGGCGGGCGTCTTCACCCGCGATCTGTCCCGTGCGCACCGCGTGATCGGCGCGCTGGAGGCGGGCAGCTGCTTCATCAACTCCTACAACGACGCGCCTGTCGAAGCCCCCTTCGGCGGGGTGAAGATGTCAGGCGTGGGACGCGAAAACAGCCGTGCGGCGATCGAGCACTACAGCCAGATGAAATCCGTCTATGTCCGCATGGGCGATGTCGAGGCGCCGTTCTGATGGAAGCCGATTACGTCATCGTGGGCGCGGGCAGCGCCGGCTGCGCCATGGCCTACCGGCTGGCCGAGGCCGGCAAACAGGTGCTGGTGATCGAACATGGCGGATCGGACCGCGGTCCGTTCATCCAGATGCCGGGCGCGCTGTCCTACCCGATGAACATGTCGCTTTACGACTGGGGCTACCAGTCGGAACCCGAACCCCATCTGGACGGCCGCCGGCTGGCGACGCCACGGGGCAAGGTGATCGGCGGATCGTCCTCGATCAACGGGATGATCTACGTGCGCGGCCATGCCTGCGATTACGATCACTGGCGGGATACGGGGGCGAAAGGCTGGGGCTATGCCGACGTGCTGCCCTATTTCAAGCGGCTGGAGAACTGGCACGATGGTGGCCATGGCGGCGACCCTTCGTGGCGCGGCACGGACGGCCCGTTGCACATCACCCGCGGTTCGCGGGTCAATCCGCTGAACCACGCCTTTGTCGAAGCCGGGCGGCAGGCGGGCTACCCGGTGACGGGCGATTACAACGGTCACCAGCAGGAAGGCTTCGGCCCCTTCGACATGACCGTCTGGAAGGGTCAGCGCTGGTCGGCGGCGAATGCCTACCTGAAGCCCGCGCTGAAGCGCCCCAACTGCAATCTGGTCAAGGCCTTTGCCCGGCGTGTCATCATCAAGGATGGCCGCGCCACGGGCGTCGAAGTGGACCGTGGCGGCAGGACAGAAGTGATCACCGCCCGGGCCGAGGTGATCCTTGCCGCGTCCTCTCTCAATTCCCCAAAGTTGCTGATGCTGTCGGGCGTAGGCCCGGCCGCGCATCTGGCCCAGCACGGTATCGACGTGATCGCCGACCGCCCGGGCGTGGGCCAGAACCTTCAGGACCATCTTGAGCTTTACATTCAGGCGGCCTCCAGCCAGCCGGTGACGCTGTTCAGGTACTGGAACCTTCTGGGCAAGGCCTATGTCGGCGCGCGGTGGCTGCTGAACCGGACCGGCCCCGGGGCATCGAACCAGTTCGAAAGCGCGGGCTTCATCCGCAGTCAGGCCGGCGTCGAATACCCCGACATCCAGTACCATTTCCTGCCCATAGCGATCCGCTACGATGGCAAGGCCTCGCCCGAAGGGCACGGCTTTCAGGCCCATGTCGGCCCCATGCGCTCCCCATCGCGCGGGGAGGTCACGCTGCGGTCGGCCGATCCCAAGGACGCGCCCCGGATCCTTTTCAACTACATGGCGGAAGAGAAGGACTGGATAGACTTCCGCCGTTCGATCCGCCTGACGCGCGAGATCTTCGAACAGCCCGCCTTTGCGCCCTATTACAAGCACGAGATCCAGCCGGGCAAGGATTGCCAGACCGACGACGAACTCGACGAGTTTATCCGCGAGCACGTGGAAAGCGCCTATCATCCCTGCGGCACGGCCCGGATGGGCGCGGCATCTGATCCGATGTCGGTGGTCGATCCGGAATGCCGTGTGATCGGTGTCCATGGCCTTCGGCTGGCAGACAGTTCGATCTTCCCGCAGATCACCAACGGCAACCTGAACGCACCGTCGATCATGACCGGCGAAAAGGCCGCCGATCACATCCTTGGCCGCGCGCCATTGCCCCCCGAAAACGCCCAGCCCTGGATTGCGCCCGACTGGCAGACCGCCCAGCGTTAGGGCGCGGGCGGCAGGACGCCCTTCTGCTGCAGGACCTGCAGGAGAGAGATGATGGTCTCGGCGCTCAGATCGACAGATCCCTTGACGCCAAGGCCCAGACCGCCCTGCCCCACCTCGTGCGGGGAGCCTTGCGTGAATTGCGGATCGAGCGCCTGAAGCTCAACCGGCAATTCCGGACACAGGGGATGCGCCGTCAGCAGCAGGTCGATCCCCTGCACGAACGCCGTGCGCGCGGCCGCGATCAGCGCGGCCTTCTTGTCGTCCTCGTCCACCGGCGCCGAACTGTCCTGCCCAAGATCCACAAGCTGGAAGATGGCGCAATTGTCTTCGATGGTGACCGACGCGGCGGCGCGGACGTCGATGTCCTCCACCCGGGTTTCATCGCCCCGTTCCCAGTTCTGGGCGCCGGTCCGCGCGCAATCGTAGCTGCGCGCTTCCAGCTTGGCACTGGCGATCACGGTCTCGCCCTCGGCGGCAAGGTCCACATCCTTCAACTCCACCCGGGCCGCACAATTGTCCACCAGCACCGTTCCGGCGAAAAGCGTCGGCAAGTTCTGCTGAATGTCGCGGAGGTCGAGCGTTGCCCCAAGTCCGATCCGCGTGGGCGCGACCGACGTCATGCCCAGTTCGACCTGATATTCCAGTGGCGTCTCTGCCGCCTTCAGGCTGTTGTCGAAGCGGAACGCGACCGTGGGGGCCGTGGGTGCGGGCATATCAGCGGGCGCCTTGGGCAGGTGGCCGTTCTTCTGCAGCAGATCCAGCATCGTGATCAGCTGCGCCGACCCCGTCGACACCGATCCCGCCAGATCCAGACCCAGCCCGCCGTCGCCGATCTCGAACGGGCCGCCATGGGCCAGTTCCGGTTCCAGCACGGCAAGCGTGGGCGGGATCTTCGGGCAGATCGGCGTGTCGCGCAGGGCCTTGTTGCCGTGTTCCAGTATCGCCTCGCGAATGCGGTCCGTGGCGCCCACGGCCGTGCTCAGCCAGCCCAGGAAGCCCGTCGGGTCGATCTGAAGCTGGCGAAGCTCGAACTCCACGCACTGGCCCTTCAGGCCGGCGCCCATCAGCGCGTCGAACTTCACCGTCTGGGTCAGAAGGTGAATGCCGCGAACGGCGTCAGGCGTCCCGTGGCCCTTGCAGCGGTACAGATCCGCCGTGACGGAGCCCTTCGCGCGCACCGACGTATCCTCGGCCTCGGTCCGGTCCAGCCGGACGGTCAGTCCGATCCGGCAATCGGGATCCTTGCGGCCCGACAACAGGATCGGCAGGTCGCGCTGGATCTGACGCAGATCGACGGCCGCGTTCAGACCGATCCGGGTTTCGGTTTCCGCCTTGAAGCCAAGATACAGTTCGACAGGCAGCGCGCCCTTGGGCGAGGCGATGCTGTGCGCGATGTAGAACGCCACATCCCCGGCAAAGGCCTGCACGGGGACGGCCGCCCTGGACACGGCCTGGCGGACCGGCGGGCTGGTGTCGGCGCTGCCGCACCCGACCAGGGTGATGGCCGCCCAACCGGCCACCACAGGGCGCAATACCCGCCATAGTCTCTGCATCGTCACCATCCTCGAATGCGTCGCCGGATGCTGCCAAGTTTCGACACACGTGGCACGCGAATTCACGCGATAGGCGTCGCAAACTCTGCCGTTGCGCTGCATTTGCATCGCTGGCGCCTTGCGGCCCGGGAGCATTGAATGCGGCCGGTCCCAAGAGGGGCCCAGCTGCCTGATGTCCGGTGCGATCAATGATGAAATGGTGACCCCGGCAGGATTCGAACCTGCAACCTGCCCCTTAGGAGGGGCTGGGCTCCCACGCAAGACATGGCATTTTCAGCAATAGAACGGTTTTCTAAACAGTGATGTTCTCCGTTTGTGCAGGAGAATTCGGCTTCCGCAGGTTCAGCGAACCAAAGAGCATACCCTACCTGCCCTTCTTCACCTCTTCCAACTTTCGGATCGCCGTACGCAGGTCCCCCAGGGCAGAGTCGATAGACCCGCGCTGAGCCCCCCGCGTGCGCGCCAGTTCTGCAGCTGCGCCGCGTGCTTGCTCTAGCGCGGACTGTATGGGGTCACCGATCGTTGGCATGATCTATCCATAGTGCCATGCTCGCACCAAGCACAGCAGAAAAGGGCCGCGGAAAACGGAAGTTCGCCGCAGGCGCATGCTCATCGTAGGGAAATCGTTAAAGCTGCCGTTCAAACACCTCGGCAGAGATCCCGATTGAGGGTTTGCGCAGAGCCAAGAAGCGGCATGGCGTTGCGGCTGGACCACGAATTCTGAACGGCTATCCTTCCCACGGCCCCAGGCGGCGCTTGGCCATTGTTGCGGCTGGACCACGAATTCTGAACGGCTATCCTTTTTCCTCACAGAACTTGATATAAGCCTCAGTTGCGGCTGGACCACGAATTCTGAACGGCTATCCTTATCCACCGGGAACGCGGACGAACGCGCCCGTTGCGGCTGGACCACGAATTCTGAACGGCTATCCTAAATCACTTTCTGCAATAGCGCGGTGGCTCGTTGCGGCTGGACCACGAATTCTGAACGGCTATCCTCATCCTCTCCGCCCTCGACACACAGGGGGAGTTGCGGCTGGACCACGAATTCTGAACGGCTATCCTACGCCGGGCAAGGCGGCACCGATCGCCAAGTTGCGGCTGGACCACGAATTCTGAACGGCTATCCTCGCCGCGCTGACCTTTGTGCAGCCGATCCAGTTGCGGCTGGACCACGAATTCTGAACGGCTATCCTCGCCTGGGTGGTTCTAGCGCTGATCCCGGTGTTGCGGCTGGACCACGAATTCTGAACGGCTATCCTCTGGCCACCGAAGGCCGGATCGAAGCGGCGGTTGCGGCTGGACCACGAATTCTGAACGGCTATCCTGCCTTCGTCGTCGACGGGGCACCAGGTGGGTTGCGGCTGGACCACGAATTCTGAACGGCTATCCTTTTCCTTGAAATGCTTGGCGATGATCTTTTGTTGCGGCTGGACCACGAATTCTGAACGGCTATCCTATGATCGGAAAGCATATCGGCGTGAAAGCAGTTGCGGCTGGACCACGAATTCTGAACGGCTATCCTCTGGCGGGCACCGTAGCGGCGAACGTGCTGTTGCGGCTGGACCACGAATTCTGAACGGCTATCCTGAGGAGCTGGAAGCCGAAGCGATCGCTGCGGTTGCGGCTGGACCACGAATTCTGAACGGCTATCCTATGCGCTGGATCGCCCTGTTGGCTGTCACTGTTGCGGCTGGACCACGAATTCTGAACGGCTATCCTGACCTGGCACGCGTTCAGCATTACCGCTCGGTTGCGGCTGGACCACGAATTCTGAACGGCTATCCTTTCTGAATTTCAGTGTCGGCAGTCTCTATCGTTGCGGCTGGACCACGAATTCTGAACGGCTATCCTTGCGGCCACAAACATCCACTTCTTGAGCCAGTTGCGGCTGGACCACGAATTCTGAACGGCTATCCTGAACACGACCGTGACCGTGACCGGCGTGTCGTTGCGGCTGGACCACGAATTCTGAACGGCTATCCTACAACGGCTTGACTGCCGTGATGGAGATCAGTTGCGGCTGGACCACGAATTCTGAACGGCTATCCTGGTGAACATCGCGCTTTCGTCCCGGCGCAAGTTGCGGCTGGACCACGAATTCTGAACGGCTATCCTGCCCAGAGAGATTTGGGCGGGCCAATTTGAGTTGCGGCTGGACCACGAATTCTGAACGGCTATCCTCTGCCCCTTCAAGATCCGCGAAATGTGCGAGTTGCGGCTGGACCACGAATTCTGAACGGCTATCCTCGACAAGTTTCCAGTGCCGCAGCATATGCTGTTGCGGCTGGACCACGAATTCTGAACGGCTATCCTGCTTTTGTGAATGTTGCGCAGGCCGGCGCAGTTGCGGCTGGACCACGAATTCTGAACGGCTATCCTTCATGGATTATCAAGGGTTTGTACTCACCCGTTGCGGCTGGACCACGAATTCTGAACGGCTATCCTGGGAGGAATGGCGCCCCGGGCATCGCCGCGGTTGCGGCTGGACCACGAATTCTGAACGGCTATCCTTACCGGAGGCGACAATGGTAAACTCCTCAGTTGCGGCTGGACCACGAATTCTGAACGGCTATCCTCGCTCCCGAGTTGTTATGGCAATAGCTGGGTTGCGGCTGGACCACGAATTCTGAACGGCTATCCTTGATCCACCCTCAAACCCCTGACAAAACAGGGGTTTGAGGGTGCGTCGAGTGGAGCAAAATGGGGAATCATCTTCAGAAAAGCGCCAGTTGCTCTGGATTCCTGCGGGCAGCTCGTCGGCCCTGATCCGAGAAGTGGACGATATCACGATACTGGCGATCAGTGAAGTTCAGCACCTGGATGTCGCCCTTCTCAGGCAGGTTCCGCTCAATTCGGCTCACCCTTGTCTGGAAGGCCTCCTTGCCGTTGACGAAGCGGGCATAGACCGAGAACTGGCTGCGCTCGAAGCCCTCGTCGAGCAGGAAATTGCGGAACTCGGTCGCGGCCTTGCGCTGGGGCCTGGTGTCGGTTGGCAGGTCGAACATCACGAGTATCCACATGATTCGGTATCCTGAGAGATAGGGCGCCTCGGCGTTCATGCTCCCAGCCCCGCAAGGGTGAGCGGGTCAGGCGGGGCGGGCAGGGCGAGCGCGAGCTTGCCGGTCTCGAAGCTCTGCCCGAGTGAGGTGGCCAGCTTGCAGAGCGCGACGGAGACGGGCGTGAGGCCGTTGCCTAACTGCAGGTCGAGCGCGATCAGGCGAGCGAGCGTTTGCTTGGCCTCGGTATCGATCTGCACGCCGTTCCGCGCGACCAGGCCTCGCACCGCACAATCGACGAGGGGGCGGAAGGGTTCCATCAGGTCGTCGGCCAGGGCAAAAGCATTGCCGCGGTTGGCATGGTGCACGCCGATGGACGGGTGCAGTCCCGCGGCGACGACGGCGCGGGAGGTGGCGGCGCGCAAGACGGTGTAGCCGTAGTTGAGGAGCGCGTTGGTGTCTGAAGCGGCGCGGTCGCGCCGGAACTCACTGCCCATCATGAGCGGCCAGTAGAGGCGGGCGGCCTGGGCCTCGACATTTGTGGTGTCGCCGCTCGTCACCTTGCGCCGGAGCATGGTGACGGGGCCGTGCACCTCGCCCACCGCCTTGAGCGCGGCGGCCTGCATGTCGATCTTGGCCACGACGACCTGCTTCCAGACCTGTTTCAGCAGCGGTGTCCTGGCCTGCCACTGGGCCCGCAGCCGCGCGCCCTGCGCATGGTGGCCCTCGAGCGGCATCAGGACCGAGCGGGGCGCGTGATTGGCGGCACACAGGACAACCGGGGCGCCACGGTCGGCCAACTCGGTGAGAAGCGAGGCGGAGCAGGTCGTGCCGTGGGCATGCACGATGACGCCGGCGATCTGGTCAAGCGGGATGCGGCCGACCTCTGCCCCATCCTCGCTGACCTTCAGGAACCCGCGGTCGCGAGACAGGTGCCGCCCGTCCGTGGCAATGTCGATAATCTGGTCCACAAAAGCATTCCCGGAAAACCGGAGCAGGGTCCCCGACCAGCCGATTCGTTGAAATGGCGGAAATCCTTACCCTTTCGGGCCGGGATCGCGGAGGCGGCCAGCTTCGTCCACGAAGACACGGCGCAGTCTGGCCTTCACGATCGAGCCTGCGCCAAGTTGGAGGAGCCGGAACCCGCTGTCCTTGTCGCGGTGTCGCGCATCGGCATTCGCCTCAGTGTGCTCGGCGAGGAAAAGCCCATTGGCGACGTCCAGTTTCTGCACGTAACAGATCAGCGTTTGTCCATCCCGTTCCACTGCAACCATGTCGCGCTTGAAGATGCGCAGGAGCCGTTTCGCGGCGGGATGCGGGCGCTTCTCCACCCCGGTATTCGACTCGAACGTCGTGACGACCTGTGGTGTCACCTTGCCGTCGGACAGACGCCACAACTCGTAGCAATGGTTGCTGTCGCCCTTATAGGCCTTGAGCGGTCGCCCGTCGGCCCCAGTTCCGATCTCGACCCGCGCGCTTTGCTGGAGCGCCTCGATCAGGCGCACCCTTCGCAACCCCCTATATGGCCCCGGCCGGGCGGCAAACTCGGCAAGCGCCGCTTCGAACGCTTTACCGTCCTTGCCCCTCGTCGCGACCTCAAGAGCCATCTGCAGCTGCGGGTCGCGGATGTTCTTTCCCTTCGGCGTGACCACGATGTCCCCGGGCTTGAGCGACAGGAGCGGCGTCCGACTGACGACTGTCGTTGCGTCGACGATGCCGTAGGCGGTGTCGTTGTGCAGTTGCCCCGTGGTGCTGTCCCGCCCGGACTTGCGCGCCTGCGGGTCGATCCGGCCATGATCGGCGCGGTGGCTGACGATCATCGTTGTGAGGCGTGCTTTGACGTCGCTGCGGAACCCCTCCCAAGGAGGCGGGGTTTCCCGGGCGACAAGCTCGGCGGACTGGCCCGCCTCTTCCCCTTGGCCTGCCGCGCGGCTGATGCGGTTCAAGAGGCTGCGGTCGGTCGCGGCAACGACGGCCGCGTCGATCGCGTGGTGCCGGTGGTCGGTCCGGTTCTTGGCCTTGACCGCCCCGCAGTCGGCATCGCTGAGAAGCGAGTTGAGGCCCCAGTGGCGGCGCAGCATCTCGGTCATACGACCGGGAACGACCCAGACGTGGCCGCCCTTGGTATAGAGCGTGTCGAGATAGGTCCGGGCGATCCGGGCCAAGTACTGCGTGTCCACCAAGGCCCGGTCGAGGAATTCCCGTTCCCCTTCGAACCGCTCCATCGCATCCGGGGCGAAACGCCAGCGCTTGTTCTCTGACAGGTTCTTGAGGTTGGCCTCGACCGCGTCCCATAGCAAAGTGCCGCCCCAGGCTTCCCACGGCGTCCGGTTCCGCTTGTCGCGGTTCGCCTGTTGCAGGCACAGGGTCCGGTTGGCGAAGCTGTCGTCCAGAGTGCGCGAGTAGGGCAGGATGTGGTCCACATCGCAAGAGCCGTCGAACAGCATCGTCACGCTGATCGTCTCGCCCGTATAAGGGCAGCAGCGGGGTCCAACAGCCGGCCCGAGATCTTCCCAGAGACGCAGAAGCATCCGGTTGTGGCCGGTGTCTGGCTGCCTGAGCTCCTCAAGCTGTCTAGACCGACGCTGCGCATCCGCCGTCGTGTCGCGGATACGCTTCATCGCCTCGCGCTTCTGCTGCTCGGATTGCTTCAGTTCGCGTGCCAGTTCCACGACGATCTGGTCGGGCTTGCCGTGGATGTCGATGATCCTGTTCAGAAGGCGGCGCAGCTGGTTCAGGCCGATATGAACAGTCGGGTTGGTGATCCGGCCGTAGCGGGTGATCTCGTCGTCACTCTCGTCATAGGTGCCGGGGATGACGTGCCGTTCCAGCACCTCGCCATAGTAGGGAAGTCGGTCGAGGTACTCTCCGGTACGCTGATTAGAATGATGCCAGCCGCAGGCGGCCACGGCCTCGGAATAGGTCAGGACGTCGGCGCGCAGCTGTTCCAAAATCGCCTGCGTCGCCGTCAGGCCGAGTCGTCCGTAGCCTTCTGGCAAGGGCGCGTTCGCCGTTGCTGCGGCGTGATCGGCATCCAACTGGTGGGCCCCGATCAGCCAGGCCACCAGCTCCTCATGGTCGCTGTCGCTTTCCACCGCGCGGATGCGCCCGATCACCTCCCACTGGTCCCCCCACGCAAGGGCCGACCAACGCGGCCCGAACCGATCCGGATGCGACAGGCTGGCCCGAACGGGGTCGCAGGCGATGGCGTCCCGGACACCAGTTTCCAGCGTGAAGCGCTCGCCGTCCCGTAGCTTCAGGACCTTGGCGAGGGCGGCCAGCGTCATCGACATGGACGAGAGCGACTTCGTCGGCGCTTTGTTGTCAAGCGAATGGACGACCCGGTCCCGTTCTTCCCGAATCAGCGGCCGAGTCTCGCGCCCGTCGGCGGTGATGCGGAGCTGGTTGACGGTCTCGTAGAGGGTCCGGCGCTGTACAAGAGGATGCGCCTTCGGCAGGCGCTTTTCCCTGGCGGGGACGCCGTGATGGCCCGAGAACAGGCACAGGCCGACCACGGGTTCTTTCAGGGGGCGCTGGTAGAAGATCTTTTCGAAGACCAGGTCGCGGAGGCCGCCGGTCAACACATCGGGGAAATGCTCCGCCTGCGCCGCCCAAAGCGCATGAAACTCAGCCTCGAGATGGCGCCTTTCCGGGTAGAAATCGTAGCCGGCCTCTTCCTTCGCGTCCGGTCCGCCCCGGCCGGCAACCGAAAGCCGTGTTCGCACCGAGGGCACGTTCCGCGTGTCCGTTGCACGGGCTCGGCGCATGTGCAGAAACTCGCCGTAGGTCCGGGCGCAGGCGTCATGCATCGCCCAGTCGAGCCGCTGGGTCGCGTCCTTTATCTTGCCGCTTTCGTTGTCGCCCCGGTCCGTCTTGCGGTTAGATTTGAAGCCACGCCGCTGGTTGAGGTGGAACAGGGCGCGGCCCAGATGGGCGAGAGGCAGAGGTTCGTCGAGACCCCTTGCGCGCAGCTCATAGGGATCAAGGAGCGTCAGCGACCTGGCCTCGGCCGGATCGGCCGGCATCAGCCCGGCACCGGCGAGCACCTTCATCAGGGACGCGCGGCGGCGCAGATAGCGGTCGCGCCGACGGCGCATGGCCCGCGCCGCGCGGCGGTCGACGGCGAGTGAGGCCCCGGATTTCGGATCGCGGCCATCGGAAAAGATGCGCACCCCGCCGTCGATCACGCCTTTGATCGCGCTGTCGGTCCCAGCGCTTTCCGTTTCATAGAGCCACCAGCCGATTGAGTTCGTTCCAATGTCCAGACCCAAACGCATCCTGTCCCTCCAATCTTAAATGCTGAACAGGTTCTATTGGGCGGCCCAAGTTTGCAACTTGAAACTACGGCGAAACCGTGGGACAAGAAGGCCGTTCAGAATTCGCGGTCGAGCCGTTAACAAGCTCGAAGTAGCACCACATCGAAGCGCGTCCCACGGGGCGCGTTTCCTTTTGTAGCTCTGTCCCGCTCTGTAGGTGGCTTAGATGCCCATGCCTAATGCATCGCATTGTGAGCTCAGCGTCCCTAACACGTAAATTGCGTAAGGTTGGAAAGTCCGTACGGCGGACCCCGGGCTGGGCGCAGTTCTCGCTCTCGCATCGAAAGACCGCTTTGGCGAAGCTGCGATGCGGCACCGATGAAGACAATAAATGTCGGCTTCGGGCCGAAACTGACTGTTACCCACGAGCAACACCCAGGGCGGGGAGCCGACTTTCGCTGCGACGGTCACGAACGGCAGCTCCGCGCGGGAGACGCACTTTGCCGGGTCTAGAAGAAGAGTGCTTGCTTAGGCTGTGACTGCCCAGAGCTGCCGGTTGCGACTTGCCAAGCACAGCGGCGCAGCCTCAACGGAGCCGCCTTCGGCGCAACTTGCCGCATTGGCCGAAAAGTTGGCGATAGGTTGCTCGTTTATCGATGCACTTGTATGAGGGGAGGATGGAACCGTAAGGTTGTTATCTGCCTCAGCTAAGGTAGCTAGATTATCGGCGACAACTTATCGCAAAGGGTAGCCAATTGAAGATCAAAAAGGTCCGCTGCGAAAATTTTCGTCGTTTCAGAGACTTTACGGTTGATTTCGACGAGCACCTCACAGTGCTTGTCGCAAGAAATGGCGCGGGAAAGAGCTCAATACTTGATGCATTGGCGATATCGTTGGGCGCCTTCATTACTCGCATTCCTAACGTGTCAGGGATCTCGCAAAAAGAGACCGATTTTAGGGTACTTACTGATGGTTCCAAGCCGCCATACAGCAGGGTTACATGCGAAACAATTGACGGCATTGTCTGGGACCGGACAGAGCGACGTGACAAGACACGCAAGACCACCAAGCAAGTACCCTCTGGGCACGGCCTCAAAGAACTGAATGAATACGTAGATAGCATCGTTGACAAATTCAATGAAAATATCGAGGTGGAATTTCCAATTATTGCCTATTACGGGACCGGCCGCGGTGTTTTCGAGGTGCCGAAACGCAAAAGGGGGTTTAAAGGGAGTTTCACCAGGTACGACTCTTACGACGAGGCTTTGGAAAGCAAGGCGAATTTCAAGAAGTTCATTGAATACTTTTATAGTCTTGAAAATTTCGAGTCAGGCAAGCAACGCGAACTGAAGTCTTTCGATTATCAGCGTCCCGAACTTCGCGCAATCAGACAGGCGGTTGAGGCATTCATGCCTGAATTCAGCAATCCGCGAATGTCGTATCCTGCAGGAATAATGGTCGATTGGGAAAGGGACGATGGAGTTTACCCGCTTCGAGTCGAGCAACTGAGCGACGGGTATCGCATTGCACTAGTGATGGTTATGGATATTGCAGCCAGAATGGCAGAGGCAAATCCTGAAGGCAGCAACCCTCTTGCTGTACCTGGAGTGGTTTTGATTGATGAAGTTGAGCTTCATCTGCATCCGGGATGGCAGCAGAAAATCCTGTTAGATCTAACACGGGTATTTCCAGGTGTTCAATTTATTGTTTCCACCCACAGCCCACATGTAATAGCAACCGCGCGTCCAGAGCAGTTGCGTGTAATCGAGTGGAATGGATCTGAGGCCGAACTTGTGGAGGTGAAGTTCTCTGAAGGTGCCGAAAATGCACTTATTGTGGAACGAATTCTTGGTGTAAGCTCCCGCCCTGAGGGAATTCAGATCGTGGAGAAACTGAATGAGTACCAAGCTCTAGTTGAGGCTGGGAAATGGAAGACCGAGCGGGCGCTCAGCTTAAAAAAAGATTTAGATGAATGGGGTAAAGGGTACGACCCAGAGATTGATCGGCTCGAGATGGATGTTGCCATTCAAGAAATGGATTCAAAAGTTGAAGAGAGTTGACAAGCAGGATGAGCCAAACTTCATCAAATCATTCAATGAGGACAATGCCTATGATGGAGTTAATCACAACGAGCACTGGAATAAGTTTAAGCTTGAAGCGGATTATCAAGTCGAAGTAGTAGATCGTCTTTTGGAAGATCAGGGGTTTCTATGCGCATACTGTGAGATTGATATCTACCGTCGCGACGGTGTCGGCGGAATTCAGGACATCGGAGTTGAACATTTCCATCCAAAGAGCTCCTTTAAAGATAATATCGCTTGGGTCACAAAATGGAGCAACCTGTTGGCGGTATGTCTTGGGGGATCGAATAGTGCGGTTCACGATCCAGACGTAAGATATGGGGCGCCTGATCTTACTTGCGACAAGATAAAGGCAAATGCGATCCTGGACTCAGCAATCCTGAATCCCCTACATGTGCCGGGCGCTCCATTACTATTTAAGGTGAGCAGAACCAGTGGCGAACTAGGCGTCAACGCCGAAGCCTGCGCTATCGCAGGCATCGATGCTGAACTTGCCCAATGCACGATTAGCCAACTCAACCTGAACGCCGATAGGCTTAAAAAGGCGAGACGCGACACCCTAAACGATGTTGCTAACGCCCTGATTGAACAGGTAAGAAGGGGGCGGTCTCCCGCGGAGGCTCGACAAATCATTGCTAAGGCTCGGCTAACTAAAAGTAATGGACGTTATCTGCGGTTCTTCACCGCTTGCAGATCCTATCTTGGAAAAGAGGCAGAAGTAGTTCTGGGGTCATTAGATCCGCACTAAATTTTCTATCGACGCCAAGAATGCGTTTCCATTTCAGATTTGAGTTTGTCAGGAAATTACTTTTGCATTTCGGGCGAGCTAACATCGCACTCGGCGCCTGAGTTGAACGTCTGAACTGGCAGATATGAAACCGCCTGTAGCTCTCTTGTCTTAGTATGAGCTGACCGATTGCTTTTGCGCTTGGCGCAGGGACCAGTTCGGCTGGGGCCGGTCATCCGATGCGCTTCGCGCGAATGTCCGGAGATGGCCAGGACCGGCCATCCGTCGCGTCTTGCACGAAAGTCGGCTTTGGGCCGGAATTTGGCCTCGAACGGGCCATTGACCAAGCGTGCGCTGGTGTCGACTATAGACGCAGCTACTTCGACTTCAGTCATGATCAAGTCGCCATTTTCAATGGGAGTCGCGGGATGGTCTTGCTGCTCGCACCGGCACTAAGCGCCCATACCTTCAGGCTTGTCATGGCGCGTTACGTTGTGACGAGACTCGGTCGAATGCGCCGGTCGCTCGGGTATCACCCTCCAGGCGCTGACGCTGCGCGGCCTCTGCCCACCATTCCAGCTGACCGAGCGTGCGCCCGACATAGCTGTCCCATTTCGCTGAGTCCGAGGTCCATGCCCCTTCGTCGTCGAGGACTTCTTGTGCCGTGGGAAGGTGGGACATTGCCGACACCGGTAGGCACCCAAGCTCAGAGAGAAACCCGCGCATACCCATAGCCGCGCGCGCACCGCCCCATTGACCGGCCGAATATGTGACGATGGCGCTCGGTTTCCAGGCAAAGCGCGATGCCCCAAAGTGGTTCAGAAGATGTGCCAGCGCTGGGGACATGGAATGGTTGTATTCCGGGCTGGCCATCACATAGCCGTCTGCTGCCAAGATTGCCTCGGCCAGATCGCTCAGCGCCTGGGGTGCGCGTCCCTCGGCATAGGCGAAATGCGGCTTGAAGATGCCCCCCATGTCGTAATCCAACGGATCGATGATCTGCGCGCCATGGGCGCGGTCGGCGATAAGACGGTGACACATCATACTGACGCGCTGGCCCAGCCTTGCCGGTCGGGGCGGAGTACTGTCACGGGCTGAACCCAAAAAGATGAGGAATTTCATGTCTTGATGATAGAGCGGCCGGGCGATTAGCTCAACTGGGCATCCCGGATGGTCCGCAAGCTGTGAGTTCGGGGGCGCCAAGATTACGCAGCCTCAGCGAACGTCCGGTCTGATGAAGCTGCAGCGTGGCGATTGACGGTATCGACAAGGTCCGGTTTGGACCGGATGCGACGGCCCCCGCGTGCAAACGTCGCCCGAACGGATCTCAGTTCACCACGCGCAACCGGCTTCCGAGGCCAGCACAACGTCTGTGCCGGCTTCCCCGACCGAATGCGGCGTGATGGATGCTTCGCGGGCCAGAGCGGCCCGCAGGGCGGCGACAGGGCGCTGCAGGCCGTCACACAGGCCCGATGTCTCAACAGGAGTCGTGCAGGCGCTCATACCAAGCGCAGCCGACAGGGCGATCCAGCGCATTGTCTATCCTCTCTTTGGTGTCGATGTGGTTCTGCAGGTCCTGGACCCGGTCACCCCTGGCCCAGAACACAGCCCCGGCCGTGTAGGCGGCGACGATGATCGCCGCCCCGATGCCGACAAGCGCCAGCCTCATGTCAGCACCCGGCGTGACAGGATGGTCCCACCGGCGACCACGGCCAGCCCGATGGCGCCGTAGATCATCAGGTCGTAGGCATGCTCCGGCACGACAGCCTGTAGCCCGGCCGCGGCCGTGGTGATCGTCCCGACCGTCGCAGCGCCCTTGCCCACCAGTTCGGACACCCGGTCGACGGGCGTGGCCTGTTTGACCGGCGCGGCCGATGTCCGCGCTTCCAGGGCCGCCCAGGTCACCTGACCGACAACGCCGTCGACCTGCAGGCCGACCCCGCTTTGGAACCGGCGGACAGCCGTGTCCGTCTGAGGGCCGAAGCTGCCGTCCGCCTCGATCTGCAGCGCGGTCTGCAGCCGGCGAACGCCAGGCCCCGAGGATCCGAGGCGAAGCACGGCAGGCGACGCCACGCCGCCGCTGTGGCGTCGGTAGGCCGCTTCCATCTTGCGGGCATAGGCGCCGCCCTGCCCGCCCCCGTTGTAGCGGGTTTCGATCGTCTGCCAGTCGTGTGCCCGGATGGCCGATGCCAGCCCCCAGGACGTGACCAGCGTTACAAAGGCGGACAGGTGATCGCCTTCGGATGCAGCCATGGCCTTGACCATGGCGGTCGCGGTGTCGAAGCCGGCCGCCTCGCAGTTGAAGCCCATGATCTGCGGCCCGCCCCAGCTGGTGGCGCGGTACGTGGCTTCGGCATCCAGCGCTTCAGCCTTGGAGAACATCTCTTCACGTGCGGAGGTCTTGAGCCGGTACGAAGCCTTCCACGGCGCCAGCGCCCCGGGCCGGAACCCGATATGGGGCCAGAGCGAGCGTGGCATGTGGTGCGGCTCGAACCGGCGCGTCAGGCTGCCGTCGGGGCGGAAGCCCCTCCCGGCGCTTTCGACATCCCAAAGCGCGCGGATCGCGGCTTCCTCGCAGTTCAGCAGCATCGCGGCCGAAGCGAATGCACCGGCCGACATCGGCGCGGCGGTTCCTTTCCAGATGGGCATGATGGTTCTCCAATGCAGAAAACCCCGCGTAAATGCGGGGCATTTGGTACGGGTTGTCTGGTAGCGAGCGGATCTCGGGTTGGTCTTTTAACCCTTATTCAGGGTCTCGATGCGAAACGTGGCCCATGAGACCAAACATCCGCTCGATGACCTTCGACATACTGGCCTGCGCAATCGGATTGGCGATCAGCGTGGACAAGGCTCTGTGGTACGCTCGCCTGTTGTTCTGATCCGATCGGCTTTCAACGCGATCGGGTGCGATCTTCGAGGACCGCAAGGACGCGGCCGTGCTCGTCTTGCTTTTCGCTCATTTCCTGCAGGTCGCGCTGGATGACAGCCAGGACCGGTGCGATGTCGCCGGCCCGGCAGGACGCCCCCGAGACCGCGGCAGCCACCGCGGCGCTGGTCGGTTTGCCTTTCTTGACGCCACGGATCGTGACGACGATCGTTCCGATAAAGGCGCCCAGCCCTGCCCCGACGATCGCAACTTCTTCAGGCCCGAGGCCGAGCAATTCGGACATCAGCGCCGCTCCTGTATGCTGCAAGTACATCGAAGGCTGCCAGGACCAGGTACGTGCCGAACCCCGTGGTCAAAGCCACCGCGTTCTGGAAGACGGCGCCAGCCGTTAGCCAGGCCCAGCCGAAGGTGACCGCCAGCATCGTGAACACCGTGGCCCCCACGACAGCACCCGTGGCCCTCATGACAGGCGAGCGACGCCACTGCCCGTTGATGTAGAGCGCCGCAAGCCGAGCCGAGGCTATCAGCGCCAATGGCGTCGACAGCATGGCCTCGTCGAAGCCCATGCTGCGGAAGGGCGCGAACCCGGCCCGTCCCATCGTGTCGCCGGGCACCATCAGGGTGATCGCGAAGACCAGCAACACGCAGCTGGTCAGCCACTCGGTCGCGCGGCCGTGCTCGATTATCGCGAAAGCTATGCGTTTGGACATGTCGACCTTGACAGGCTCAGGTCGCGAAGCAGGCCGAGGCCTCGGCGATCCTGGCCTCGGACACCTCCGCATGATCGGGATACTCGGGCACGCCCGCGGCAATGTTGGGCTCATGGCGGATCGGCGCGCCCTCTTCGCGAAAGGTTGCCACCCGGTGACCATCCACGAAGAGACCGATCTCGCGCGGATCCTGCGAGTAGAACATGCAAAGCCGTGTCCGGTCGTCCAGGACGACATTCATGTCCGTCCGGATGTGGTTGATCCACACATTCATGTCGAAGGTGCAGAGCTGCGAAAGACTTGCCATGGGAAATTCCTTTCTGAGGGTTGAGGAGTGAAGCCGGCTATCAGCCGTTCAGGAAGATACCGGACACCTGCGCG
>NZ_QZEX01000007.1 GCF_003646465.1 Chachezhania antarctica | reverse complement strand
TGCGGCCAGCGCGCTCTGACACGCGTTAGCTATATGATGAGCACACGCGCCAGAGCGCCACCGCTATCCCGAACCTTGGCCCCTTTTTGCGCCGGTAAATGGCCCATTTTGTCGCCGAGATTGACAACCGGACCTCCCTGGGAAGCGGCGGCACACGCGAGGGCCGCGTATTGTCGCGCTTGAGGCCTGGCACTCCTTCGTCAAGATACCGCTCTTTCCAACGCCAGACCGTCGGCTTCGACATGCCCGTCTGCCGCATGATCTCAACGGTCCCCACGCCATCAGCTGTCGCGAGTACGATCCCGGCCCGCCAAACGAGCTTGCGCGGCGTGTTGCGGTTGGTGCGCAGAGCTTCAAGCTCAGTGCGGTCGGCGGGGCCAAGGTAAAGGCAGATATCCGAGCGTCTCATCTCCCACTCATGCCACGAGCGAGCGGCATTGGGAATCCTACGTCAGACGGGGAACACTAGCAGTACGACGAGACAGTGGGCAAGACGTCAAGCGCGCCCCGACCAGATCAGCGCCGTGCAACCACATGACCCTGCCTAACCACCGAGCCGCATCGGTCACTATTTCGAGGTCAACTCTCACTGGATGTTGATGAGACCGTGCAGGGTCTCATGGCTGTCGCCGAAATTCCCGATGAAGAATACAGGGAACCAATCGTAGCAGAGGTTGCGGTGCAAGACCCACCACCATGAACCGCCACCGCTACGTGCCATTCGGCCAGCGGACCCACCGGCTGAGCCTCTTGCGTGTTGCGGCTCTGTTCCCCTCGAAGACGATTGACACGATGGGCGAAGTTTTGGCGGTTTTGTAAGTCAGGTCATTGGAAAGACGCTGAAAAATCCGACCGAACCGAATTCGGCGAGGTTCGCCCGAACAGAGACGGAGCGCCGTTCAGAGCCCGGAACGGGCCTGGCGCACAGTCTCAGAGGTTCGCATGGGGGAGGCAAAGCCCGTTGAAAACACGACTATTTCCGCGCCGCTATGGGCGCTTGTCCGTGTTCACAACAGGTATAATGGCGGAGAGACAGGGATTCGAACCCTGGGATCCCGTGAAGGATCAACGGTTTTCGAGACCGCCCCGTTCGACCACTCCGGCACCTCTCCGCGGGGGTCTGGGGGGACCGTGTAGCGGCGAACGAAACGGCGTGCAAGACGGGAAAAGCGCTGTTTTGCGCAGAACGTCGCTTTCCCGTACGAAAGGGCGTTGTGTGCCGCGCGTCGTTCCTTAATCATGGACCCATGATGACCGATCCAGTACGCACCCGCTCCGTATTCCCTGCCAGACTGGCCGTTTTCATGGCCGCGCTGGCGATCGCCTGCCTTTCGGCCGCTCCGTCGCGGGCGTTCGACAGTCTTGGCCGCGACCGGATCGAACAGTTCCTCGAGATCACGGGATTCGATGTCGCGATGGAAAGCGTCGGGCAGACTGCCGGGTCGGCCCCGGCGATTCTTGGGATGGATACGGGGAGCTTCGGGTCGGAATGGACACGACTGACGGAAGAGGTCTTCGCGCCCGAGATCCTGCATGACCTGGCCGTGCAGATCCTCGAGGCCTCGCTGACCGAGGACCTGGCCGATCATGCCGAGAACTTCTATGCCACCGAGCTGGGTCAGCGGCTGGTCTTGGCCGAGAACGCGGCGCATATGAGCGACGACGAAACGGACCGCGACGAAGGTGCCGAACTGGTGGCCCAGATGGTGCGCGAAGGCTCGCCCCGGATCGGGATCCTGAAGCGGATGAACAGCGCCATTGGCTCGACCGAGACGTCACTGGCCGCGATCCGCGAGATCCAGCTGCGGTTCCTGATCGCTGCCAACGCGGCGGGCGTCATCGATCTGCCCTATGACTATGACACCCTGTCCGAGATGATGAAGGAACAGGAAGGCCCGATGCGGGTGGAACTTGAAGCCTCGGCGCTGGCCCATGCGGCGCTGACCTACCGCGATTTCTCCGACGAAGAGATCCTGATTTATACCGAGGCGCTGGAAGCGCCGCTTATGCAGGACGTCTACGAATTGCTGCTGGCGATCCAGAACGAGATCACGGCCAACCGGTTCGAAGCCCTGGCCGCCCGGATGGCCGACCTGTCGCCGGGGCAGGACATCTGAATACCTCGTGACAACCCTGTGCCCGGGCGCTTGACAGGGCAGGGGGATCGGTAGATAAGGCCGCCTCCGGCGTGGGGTGACCTGCGTGCGGAATCATCGTCATGACGCCCCATCAAAGGGCGCGCAGTCCGCGGTGGCCGGGAAACCGGCCGCAAACGCCCGTAAGGGGACCACAGGACGCGGGGATAAAGAAGGAAGACGCGATGTTCGCGGTATTCAAGACCGGCGGCAAGCAATACAAGGTTCGCGCTGGCGACATGCTTGAAGTCGAACGCCTGGCGGCAGACGCCGGCGAAAAGATCCAGTTCAACGACGTGCTGATGCTGGGCGGCGACGCGACCACGGTCGGCGCGCCCTTCATCGAAGGCGCTGCCGTTCAGGCCGAAGTGGTCGAACAGAAGCGCGGCGAAAAGGTGATCCACTATGTTCGCCGTCGCCGGAAGCATTCGTCGAAGCGCACCAAGGGCCACCGCCAGCACCTGACGCTGCTGACCGTGACCGAAATCCTGTCTTCGGGCGGGGACAAGAGCGGCGTGAAAGCGGCGATCGGCACCGGCAAGCTGGACATGCCCACCGACACCGCAATCGCCAAGGCGAAGAAAGCCAAGACCGCTCCGAAAGCGGAAAAGGCAGCGCCGAAGGCCGAAGCACCCGCCGCGGCACCCGCTGCTGGCAACGACGACCTGAAGAAGCTTTCGGGTGTCGGACCGGCGCTGGAAAAGAAGCTGCTTGACGCGGGCGTGACCAGCTTTGCGCAGATTGCGGCATGGACCGAAGACGAGATCGCTGCTATGGACGAGAAGCTTTCGTTCAAAGGGCGGATCCAGCGTGAAGGCTGGGTCGAACAGGCCAAAACCTTGGCTGGCGACAACTGAGACAGCTAAGGGCAAGGAGACTCCCAAATGGCACATAAAAAAGCAGGCGGCTCCTCGCGTAACGGACGCGATTCTGCAGGCCGCCGCCTCGGCGTGAAACTGTACGGGGGCCAGTCGGCCATTCCCGGCAACATCATCGTCCGTCAGCGTGGCAACAAGTTCTGGCCCGGCGACAATGTCGGCCAGGGCAAGGATCACACGCTGTTCGCGACGGCCGAAGGCCAGGTGACCTTCAAGAAAGGCCTCAAGGGCCGTACCTTCATTTCGGTTCTGCCAGCGGCGGAGGCCGCCGAGTAAGCCGAACCTTGACAGGTTAACACTATGTTCAGGGGGATCGGCGAAACCGCCGGTCCCCTTTCGTAATTGCGAATACGATTTTCCCCAGGGGTTGGGGAGCCAGGGCAGGGTCAGGGCCGGCATGACGCCGGGGGGATCCATTTCGGAGGAGATGCCCGAATGATACATGATCGCATCGTCAACCAGGCGGTTATCGAAACGGATCGTTTCTCGCTGCGTCCACTGCGCCGTTCGGACCAGGGGCTGATCGAGCTCTATGCCGGCGACGAGCGCGTGGCGAAGATGACGACCTCGATCCCGCATCCGCTGCCACCGGGCACGACGGAAGCGTTCATTTCGCGTGCGCTGTCGGAAGACCGGGTTGAAGACGTCTGGGCGATCGACGGCACGCAGTATCATGGCACCGAAGTGATGGGCCTGATCTCGCTTGTACGGATGGATCGCAACCAGTCGGAGATCGGCTACTGGATCGCACCGGCGTTCTGGAATACCGGTCTGGCCTCGGATGCGGTGAACGCGCTGGTGAACGCCAACCCGCTGGGCGACCGGACCTATTTCGCGTCGGTCTTTCAGGACAACCCGGCCTCGGCCCGGGTTCTGATCCACGCGGGCTTTGAATATCTTGGGGATGCCGAAACCTATTCGCTTTCCCGCGGGTCGAATGTACCCACCTGGACATATAGTCGAAAACTCTGATCCCCCCTTGTTGGGGCAAGCTTTAGGACCCGTGACATGAAATTCCTCGATCTCGCCAAGGTTCATGTCCGGTCCGGCGCGGGCGGCGGCGGTTGCGTCAGCTTCCGGCGCGAAAAGTTCATCGAATATGGCGGCCCCGATGGCGGCGATGGCGGCAAGGGCGGATCGGTCTGGGCCGAAACGGTCGAAGGGCTGAACACGCTCATCGATTTCCGCTACCAGCAGCACCATTTCGCCAAGAACGGCGCCCCGGGTCGCGGCCAGCAGAAAAGCGGCAAGGACGGGGATGACATCATCCTGCGCGTTCCCGTGGGCACCGAGATCCTTGACGAAGACGAAGAGACGGTGATCGCCGACCTGTCCGAGATCGGGCAGCGCGTGGAACTGGCGCGCGGCGGCAATGGCGGCTTCGGCAACCTGCATTTCAAATCGGCCACCAACCAGGCGCCGCGCCGGGCGAACCCCGGGCAGGCGGGCGTGGAACGTACCCTGTGGCTGCGGCTGAAGCTGATCGCCGATGCGGGTCTGCTGGGCCTGCCCAATGCCGGCAAGTCGACCTTCCTTGCCGCCACGTCAAACGCCCGGCCCAAAATCGCCGATTACCCGTTCACGACGCTCCATCCCAATCTGGGCGTGGTGGGCGTGGACAACCGCGAATTCGTGATCGCCGACATCCCCGGCCTGATCGCAGGCGCGCACGAGGGCAAGGGGATCGGCGACCGGTTCCTGGGCCACGTGGAGCGGTGCTCCGTGCTTCTGCACCTTGTCGACGGGATTTCCGACGATATCGCGGGCGATTACCAGACCATCATCGACGAGCTCGAGGCCTATGGCGGCCATCTGGCCGACAAGCCGCGGGTCACGGCCCTGAACAAGGTCGACGCGATGGACCCCGAAACGCGGGAAGAGGCGCTGGCCACCCTGCGCAAGGCGACGGGCGGCCCGGTCTTCGCCATGTCGGGTGTTTCGAAAGAGGGCGTGCAGGACGTTCTGCGCGCGCTTCAGGCCGAGATCGACGGCGGCAAGGCCGCGGAGGCGCCCGCCGAGGAGGACGCCGGATGGACGCCCTGAGCACGGAGATCGCGCGGCCCTCCCTCTCGGGGGCGACGCGGGTCGTGGTCAAGATCGGTTCGGCCCTGCTCGTGGACCGGGAGACCGGCGCCTTGCGGGCCGAATGGCTGGACACACTGGCACAGGACGTGGCGGATTTGCGCGCGGCGGGCTGTGACGTGGTTGTCGTGTCCTCGGGCTCCATCGCCCTCGGGCGTGGCGTGCTGGGCCTGCCCGCAACTGCGCTGGCGCTGGAACAAAGCCAGGCGGCGGCAGCCGTGGGCCAGATCCGACTGGCGCGCGCCTACGAGGACGCTCTGGCACGGCGCGGGATCATCGCGGCGCAGGTGTTGGTGACGCTTGAAGACAGCGCGAACCGCCGACGCTACCTGAACGCGCGGGCGACGCTGGAAATGCTTCTGGGCCTTGGCTCCGTTCCCATCGTGAACGAAAACGACACCGTCGCCACGGACGAGATCCGCTATGGCGACAATGACCGTCTGGCGGCGCAAGTGGCCGTGACCGTGGGTGCCGACCGGCTGATCCTGTTGTCGGATGTCGATGGCCTTTATACTGCCAACCCGTCAATTGACCCTTCGGCGACGCGGCTGGAGGTGGTCGATGTGATCACCCCCGAAATCGAAGGCATGGCGGGCGACGCGGGCTCGGGCCTGTCGAAGGGCGGGATGCGCACCAAGGTGATGGCGGCGCGCACGGCGACGGCCTCGGGCTGCGCGATGGCGATCTGCAAGGGGGCCGGCCTGCATCCGTTGCGCGCGCTGGCCGATGGGGCGCCGGCAACGTGGTTCACGGCGCAGCTGGATCCGCAGACCGCCCGGAAGCGCTGGATCGGGGCGATGAAGCCCAAGGGCGAGATCACGCTGGACGCAGGCGCCGTGGCGGCGCTGGCGGAAGGCAAAAGCCTGCTGCCGGTCGGTGTCACGGCGGTGACGGGTCGGTTCGGGCGCGGGGAGCCCGTGTCGATGCTGGGGCCCGATGGTGCGCGGCTGGGACAGGGCCTGACACGGTACACGGGCGAAGAGGCGCGGACGATCCGCGGGCGGCGGCTGGCCGAGATCGAGGAAAGCCTGGGCTACCCGGGCCGTTCGGTCTTGATCCACCGCGACGACATGGCACTTTGAGGGCGCGCGGGATGTCGGGCGGCCGGATCGCGCCCGAGACGGCCCGCCCGCCCACCCCGGCCGGTCGCCTCCGGCGACCGACCACCGTCTCGGGCGCGATCCTCCGGGATCCGCGTCACCGGGGTTTGTAAGGTTCGGACGGGTGCGTCCGGGAATGGCAAGAAAGGGACAAGGCAATGAAGGATCTGGAAGATATCGGCGCCCTGATGGCGGATATCGGTGCCCGCGCGAAAGCGGCCTCCAAGGTGCTTGCCTTCGCTCCAGCCGACGCGCGCCGCGCGGCCTTGCTTGCCGCAGCCGACGCGGTTCTGGCGAACGCGGACCGGATCGTCGAGGCGAATGCGCTGGACCTGACCTTCGGCCAGGAAAAGGGCCTGAGCGCCGCGATGATGGACCGGCTGCGGCTGGATGCGCCCCGGGTCGAAGCGATCGCCCAAAGCCTGCGCGCCGTGGCGGATCAGGACGATCCGGTGGGCGCCGTTCTGGCGGAATGGGACATGCCCACCGGCCTGCATATCCAGCGCGTGCGCACACCGCTGGGCGTGATCGGCGTGATCTATGAAAGCCGGCCCAACGTGACGGCCGATGCGGGCGCTTTGTGCCTGAAGGCCGGGAATGCCGTGATTCTGCGCGGCGGGTCGGAAAGTTTCCATAGTTCGACCGCGCTGCATGCCTGCCTGGTGGACGGCCTGAAGAAGGCCGGGCTGCCCGAGGACGCGATCCAGCTTGTCCCCACGCGCGACCGGGCGGCGGTGAAGGAACTGCTGACGATGACCGATCATGTCGATGTCATCGTGCCCCGTGGTGGCAAGGGCCTTGTCGGCCTTGTCCAGCGCGAGGCACGGGTGCCGGTCTTTGCCCATCTGGAAGGCATCGTGCATGTCTATATCGACAAGGACGCCGATCCGAAGAAGGCCATGGACGTGGTGATGAACGCCAAGACCCGGCGCACGGGCATCTGTGGCGCGGCCGAATGCCTGCTGGTACATCGTGACGTGGCCGAGGGGCTGGGGCGTGACCTGGTGACGGCGCTGGTAGGGGCCGGAGTCGAGATGCGCGCAGAGGGCGTGCTGGCCGTCGGCGGCACCGTGCCGGCCCGCGACGAGGACTGGGGGCAAGAGTACCTCGACATGATCATGGCCGCGAAGGTGGTCGATGATGTCGATGCCGCGATCGACCATATCGACCGCTACGGCTCCTCCCACACCGATTGCATCGTAACCGAGGATGCGGAGGCGGTGGCGCGGTTCTTCGAACGGCTGGATTCCGCGATCCTGATGCACAATGCCTCGACCCAGTTCGCCGATGGCAGTGAATTCGGAATGGGGGCCGAGATCGGGATTGCCACCGGCAAGATGCATGCGCGCGGGCCGGTGGGCGCCGAGCAGCTGACCAGCTTCAAGTACCTCGTGACGGGGAACGGGACGGTACGGGCCTGAGGCCTAGACCGTCAGGGTGATGTCCGTGTCCGTGCGGGTCACGGCGATGGTCTTGCCCTGTTCCTGTGCTGTCAGCGGCAGGAGAAGGAACTGGACCTGGGCCGGCGTGACCTCTGCCGGGCCGGGTGACGGATCGTCCGGGCGGGTGGGCAGCGCGTCCCACAGCGCGTCGTTGACGCTCAGCTTCTCGGCCGCGCCGGTGATCGTCCAGCCCTTGCCGTCGTGGCTGACGCGAACGGTGCCGCCATACGGCATCGCCGTCTCGAAACACAGGATTGCAAGGAAGGCCAGCCGCACTTCGGCCCGGGTAAGGTCGTGCGCGGGCTCCCACCGGACCTTGATGCGGGCATTGCGTCCCATGTCCTCCAGAACGGTCGTCATTTCCGAGCGTCCCAGCGCCTGGTCGGTGCTGGCGCCGAACGCGATGCGGAAGAACCGGATCCGCGCGCCGGCATTGCCGACACTGTCGGCGATCAGCATCATTTCGGGGCCCTTGACCGCGCCCGAGAGATCCAGAAGCTCGATCCCGTTCTGGATGGCGCCGATCGGGCTGATCAGATCGTGACAGATGCGCGATCCGATCAGGGATGCCAGATTGTTCGAGGGCTGACCCATTGTACTTCCCTGCAGTTTGCGGCGCTCAATGCCGTTTTCGTGTTGGCCCCGGCGCGGGCGAACCGCAGCGCGACCCCTGTTCGCGGACCGCCGTCATTGATACCAACGACAGGACCCGCACCGAAGGAGACCGCGGATGAACGATCTCAACGGCTTTCTGACCCCGGGGATGTTTGTCAGGCATCCCGACCGCCCCGAATGGGGCACGGGCCAGGTTCAGTCGAATACGGGCGCGAAGGTGACCGTGAACTTCCCCGACACCGGAAAGGTGGTCCTCGACGGCACGCGCATCGCGCTTATCCCCGTCGTTGATCCCTGAAACTGGTTACGGAAAGGTTAACACAACTTTTGAGTGGTTAGTTGCTCTTTCCGGGGCAACTGGGGTATCACGCACCACCGCAACGGACCAGGGCACCGACGAGCACATGAGCGTCAATTCTCAAGTGTCGCAGCAGGGGGACGCGATCTCGGTCAGGATCGCCGAAACCGAAGACGAGCTGCGCGCGGCCCAGGCGCTGCGCTACGATGTTTTCGTGCGCGAACTGGGGGGCGGGGGCGAGATGATCGACCATACCGCCGGGCTGGAGCGGGACCGCTGCGATCCCTATTTCGACCACCTGATCGCCACGGATACCGATACAGGGGCTGTGGTGGGGGTGTACCGCGTTCTGCCGCCCGAACGCGCGGCGGCGATGGGCGGGTACTATTCCGAAGACGAATACGACCTCTCGGTCCTGACGGGCAGCGGGCGGCGATTGCTGGAGCTTGGCCGGTCGTGCCTGCATCGCGATTATCGCGGCGGGGCGGTGATGTATCACCTCTGGGCCGCGCTGGCGGACTACGTGGCCGACCATGACATCGACATCCTGTTCGGCGTCGCCAGCTTCCACGGAACGGACGTGGAGGCGCTGGCCCAGCCGCTGTCGATGCTGCACCGAAACCACCTGGCGCCGCCGGATCTGCGTCCGCGCGTGGTGGCCGACCATTACCAGCGTATGGATCTTGTCCCGGACGGGCAGCTGGACCGGAAGGCCGCGATGCGCGAGATCCCGGCGCTGATCAAGGCGTATCTGCGGCTGGGCGGCTTCGTGGGCGACGGCGCCTTCATCGACCGCGATTTCAACACGACCGACATCTGCCTTGTGCTGGACACCGCGAAGCTGAACGAGAAGCAGAGCCGGATCTACACCGGCCCCCGCCGGACATGAGCCGGGCATGACGAAGCCCTGGGACAGTGGCGAGCCGCCGCCGGAGGTCCACGCGACTCCCCTGGGCTGGGCGCTGCTGATCCTGCGGGGCGGGGCGCTGATCCTGACCATGATCGCGGCGCTGCTGGTGAACCTTGTTCTGCGAGGCATCGAATACCCGTTCGCGGGCCAGCGGCGGCCCCTGTCGGGACAGGTCCCCCGTGTGACCAGCCGCATGGCGCTGCGCCTGATGGGCATCGGAATCACCGTGCGCGGACGCCCGATGAAGGGGGCAGGGGCCATCGTGTCGAACCACTGCTCGTGGTTGGATATCTTCACGCTGAACGCGGGCGTCCCCGTCTTCTTCGTCGCCAAGTCCGAGGTCGCGGGCTGGGCCGGGATCAACGTCATCGCCCGCGCCGCCGGCACGATCTTCATCGAACGCAAATCCAGCGAGGCCCGCCGCCAGCAGGCCCTGTTCGAAACCCGTTTCGCGGCGGGCGACCGGTTGCTGTTTTTCCCCGAAGGCACTTCCAGCGACGGGACACGGGTGCTGCCCTTCAAGACGTCGCTGTTCGCCGCCTTCTTTGCCGACGGCCTGCGCGAGAACGTGCAGGTCCAGCCCGTGACGGTCGTCTACCACGCGCCGCCGGGCCGGGACCCGCGCTATTATGGCTGGTGGGGCGACATGAGCTTCGGGACCGACCTCATCAAGTCGCTGGCCACGGTCCCGCAGGGCAGGGCCGAGCTGATCTATCACGAACCCCTGATCCCCGCGCAGTTCCCCGACCGTAAGGCACTGGCACAGACCTGCGAGGTGCAGGTGCGCAAGGGATTGCAGGACGCGCTGGGTCGGCTGCCCGTCTGAAAGCAATCTGACGGCAGTGCCCCGACGGCCGGTTATGCGCGGCGATCACTGGAATGGATCGCGCCGGTCTGTCGTGATAGCGCGATGACATGACCAGTGGTTCGATCAATCAGGAAGCCCCGGCGGCGCACCTCGTGCTGGCAGGGGCCGGTGTGATCTTTGCCTCGATCTGTTTCGGGGTGGTGCCCTATTTCAGCCGCGGGCTGAGCGATCAGGGCATCGCGCCGCAGGCCATCGCCTTCTTTCGCTACGTGATCACAGCGGTTGTCCTGCTGCCCGTGCTGTTCGGCAACTTGGCCGCCTGGAGAGAGCTTCTGTGGGGCATGGCCGCGGGTGCCGCGATGGGGCTGGGCTGGAGCGGCTATGCCGCGGCGCTGAAGGTGGCCCCGGCGTCGACGGTCGGCGTGCTGTACATGACCTACCCGGTCTTCACGGTGCTGATCTCGTGGCTGATCTTCAAGGACCGGATCACGCGACGGGCGCTGATCGCGGCGGGCATGATCCTGCTGGCGGCCCTGATCGCGGGGAACCCGCAGGTGGTGCCGGCCGAACAATTGCCGGCGCTTGTAATCTCGCTGGCCGCACCGGCGGGCTTCGGCTTCGGGATCTGCGTGCTGGTCTACCGCCTGAACCGCATCCCGCCCTTGGCGCGGATCGCCTGCGTCACGCTGGGATCGGTCATGGCGCTGGCGCCGTCGATGCTGGCGTCGGACGCGTCCGAGGTCATGCCGCAGAGCGCCCATGTCTGGCTGCTGGTCACCGGGCTGGCGCTGGGAACGGCGCTCGTGCCGCAGCTTGTCTACACGATCTGTTCGCCGATTGTCGGTGCCTCGCGCACGGCGGTTTTCGGCAGCGTCGAACTGCCCACGATGCTTGCCGTCAGTGTCATCACCCTTGGGGAAACCCTGACGATCCACCAGATCCTTGGCTGCCTGCTGATCGTGGCGGCGATCGTGCTCACGCAAAGCCGCAGGACGCGGAACGTCACGACGACCATGACGAAGTCGTAAGGGGGCGGTGCGTGCAGAGCACGCACCCTACGGGTGGTTTCGGATGCCGGTCGGGAGGCTGCCGGGCGCCGCGCTTGCCCATGGGCTTGATCTCGGGCGCACAAATCCCCACATCGCGTCTTGCACATTCTCGCGCCATACCGTATGGCCCGCGCATTCAATCCCGCAGGCGGGGTTGGGCCGGTCGGGGGATACATCCCCGACAGGTCCGCCGGTGGAGCGTAACGCTCTATTCCCCGCCGAGGCTAACCGGAAAGGAAACCAAGCATGGCTCTGCCAGAGTTCACCATGCGTCAGCTGCTTGAAGCTGGCGTTCACTTCGGTCACCAGACACAGCGCTGGAACCCGCGCATGGCGCCGTTCATCTACGGCCAGCGCAACGGCATTCACATCGTCGACCTGACGCAGACCGTCCCGATGCTGGACCAGGCGCTGCAAGTCGTCCGTGACACCGTGGCCAAGGGCGGCCGCGTGCTGTTCGTCGGCACCAAGCGCCAGGCGGCGTCTCCCGTGGCGGAAGCGGCCGAGAAGTCGGCCCAGTACTACATGAACCACCGCTGGCTGGGCGGCACGCTGACGAACTGGAAGACGGTCTCGCAATCGATCGACCGTCTGCGCCAGATCGACGAGGCTGTCGAACAGGGCGCCGATGGCCTGACCAAGAAGGAACGGCTGAACATGGAGCGCACGCAGGACAAGCTGCAGGCGTCCCTGGGCGGCATTCGCGACATGGGCGGCACGCCCGACCTCCTGTTCGTCATCGACGTCAAGAAAGAAGCGCTGGCGATTGCCGAAGCCAACAAGCTGGGTATCCCGGTCGTGGCCGTGGTCGATACCAACTGCTCGCCCGATGGCGTGGATTACATCATCCCGGGCAACGACGATGCCGCACGGGCCATCGCACTCTATTGCGACCTGGTCAGCCGCGCAGCGCTTGACGGCATGACCGACCAGCTGGGCGCCGCCGGCGTCGACCTGGGCGAGATGGAAGAGACGATGGTCGAAGAACTGCCGGCGGAAGAGCCCGCAGCCGAAGCGCCCGCCACCGAGGCCGCACCGGCCGAGGAAACGAAGGCCGAGGCCTGATCTTTTCAGCCCGGCCGGGCCAAAGTCCGGTCGGGTTGTCACGCAATTGACATGCGGGGCGGGTTAGTCCTGCCCCCGAAATTTTACGTTTCTAGGAGACCTGAGATGGCGATTACGGCTGCTATGGTGAAGGAACTGCGCGACAGTACCGGCGCAGGCATGATGGACGCCAAGAAGGCGCTGACCGAAACCGACGGCGACATGGACGCCGCGGTGGACTGGCTGCGCACGAAGGGTCTGGCGAAGGCCGCCAAAAAATCCGGCCGCACCGCGGCGGAAGGCCTTGTCGTCGTTGCCGTCGATGGCGGCAAGGGCGTCGCGGTCGAGGTGAACTCGGAAACCGACTTCGTCGGCAAGAACGCCGAGTTCCAGGAAATGGTTTCCTCCATCGGTCAGGCCGCTCTGGGCGTTAACGATATCGACGCGCTGAAAGAAGCCGAGATCGACGGCAAGAAAGTGGCCGACGTGGTCACCGACAAGATCGCCAAGATCGGCGAAAACATGTCGCTGCGCCGCATGGCTGTCGTCGAAGGCGAAACGGTCGTGACCTATGTCCACAACGCGGCCGCGCCGTCGATGGGCAAGATCGGCGTGCTGGTTGCGCTGAAAGGCGGCGACGAAACCTTCGGCCGTCAGGTCGCGATGCACATCGCGGCAGTGAACCCGGCCGCCCTGAACGAGGATTCGCTGGACCCGGCGGTTGTCGAGAAGGAAAAGCAGGTCCAGATGGACATTGCCCGCGAAAGCGGAAAGCCCGAGCAGGTGATCGAGAAGATGATCGTCGGCCGCATGAAGAAGTACATGGCCGAGGTGACGCTGCTGAACCAGCAGTTCGTCGTCAACCCGGACCTGACCGTCGGCGACGCGGCCAAGGAAGCCGGCGTGGAAATCACCGGCTTCGTGCGTCTTGAAGTCGGCGAAGGCATCGAGAAGGAAGCCGAAGACTTTGCCGCCGAAGTGGCCAAGGCCGCCCAGGGCTGAGCCTCCGCTCCAAGGTTTTGCATTTCGAAAGGCCCCGCAGCGATTGCGGGGCCTTTTCGCGTTCCGGCGCAGTGGGCAGGGGGCTCTGCCCCCATCGCCCCGCGGGCTCCCCCCGAGGTATTTTGAAGCGGTGTACAGCGCCCGGCCTTCTTCGGTCCCGAGATACCTCGGGGGAGGCCGCCCGTAGCGCGGGCGGGGGTTGGGCCCCCGACACAGGTCGCGCCAGGACTGCCGTGAACTAAGGAAGCTTCCGAAGGTAGGTCCAGGACACGTAGCCTTTCAGGCTGCGGGCGCGGTCCATCGAGACGCGGCACCAACGCGTGCTGCCGGTCTGTTCGCATTCGTGAACCCGCAGGACGGTGCCGTTGGGAAGCCCCACGATCACCACATAGCCGGTGCCGGGGCCGGCGCGCATCTTCAGCATGTCCTCGCCTTCGACGCCGGTGACCTCGAACTTTCCCAGTGACGCGGCGGTCGCGGTTTCGGCGCCCATCGCGACCGAAAGCACGCCTGCTGCGAACGCGGCAATCATGGCTCTGCGCATCGCTTTCTCCTGTTATCTGCCTCGGGCCAAGTCTACTGCGCCGCGGCCGCGAAAGGAACCGTCGCGCTGCGACCTTCCGCGCGATAGCCCGGGTTGCCAGCCGGGGCCCACTTCCGCAGGATCCGAGCAGAACAGGAACGGGCTGAAGGGCGGAGAGGATGCAATTGCGCAAGAAGATCTTGCTGCGCGAGGTCGTGACATCGGATGAGAACGGGACGCCGTGCACACCGCTGACGCGGGTCGCGGCGCTGGCGGTGATCCGGAACCCCTATGCGGGCACCGACCTGGACGAGATGGGCGAGCTGTACGATTTCGGTGCCGCGCTTGGCGAATACCTGTCGGCCGAAATTCACGAGGTGCTGGACAATCCGCCCGTCACCTACGGCAAGGCTGCCATTGTCGGCACCGGCGGGGCGGCAGAACATGCTGCGGCCGTGCTGCATCCGCGGATGGGCAAGCCGGTGCGCGCGGAAATCGGCGGAGGACGGTCCCTGATGCCATCGACGGCCAAGGTGGCGGGACCGGGCACGACGATCGACCTGCCGCTGGGCCACAAGGACGAGGCATGGTTCTTCGATTACATCGATACGATGACTGTGGGTATTCCGGACGCGCCGCTAGCGGACGAGATCGTGGTCTGCCTTGGCATGTCGGATGGCACGCGCATCCGCGCGCGGGTGGGGAACGGTCCGCCCGAGGACTAGGCGGCGGTGGTCACCGGCACGATTGGCGCGCCGGTGACAGGCTTAACGTTCGGAAACGTTACGCGATTTCGAGCAGTTCGACGTCGAAGGTCAGCGCCTTGCCCGCCAGCGGGTGGTTGGCGTCGAGGATGACCTCTTTTTCCGTCACTTCCGCGACCACGACGTTCAGCGACTGGCCGTCCTGCGTCTGGACCTGCAGCTGGGTGCCGGGATCGGTCGGGATGTGATCGGGGATGTTCTCGCGGTCGACGGCCTGCAGCCGCTCGGGCTCGTGTTCGCCGTAGGCGTCGGAGGGTTCAACGCGCACGGTGCGCTTTTCGCCGACTTCCATGCCTGTCACGCCGGCTTCGAGCCCGGGGATGATCTGGCCGGAGCCCAATTCGAAGGACAGCGGATCGCGGCCTTCGGAGCTGTCGAAGACCGTGCCGTCATCCAGTTTGCCTTCGTAGCGAAGATGCAGGGTATCGCCCGGCTTTGCCTGGGTCATGTCGAATATCCTTTCAAGTGCGTGTGAATTTGCCGAGGCCGCGCAGCGCGCAGGTTGCTCAATGCTCAGACGCAGAATTGGCAATTCGAAAGGGAAATGTAAACCTTTGGCCGGGAATTCGCTGGGAATCCCGCCATTTTCTGAGGTTTCAGCCGTCTTTCCGACCATCGGGAAAGCGCGTGCCCTTCACGGCGCCGCGTTCTCCGACGACGAAATCAGTGGTCATGTAGTCTACCAGAACGTCGGTCGACAGCACGTTGGCCACGGTGCTGTTGGCCACCTTCAGCGCGATCGCCTGGTTGGCCGTCGCGGTGTCGACGGCATCGCCCACGATCACGACGTCATAGCCGCGCGAGTTCCCGGCATAGGCGGTGCTGAGCACGCATTCGTCGGTCCAGAGCCCGGTGATGACGATGGTGTCGATGTCATGCGCCTTCAGTTTCTCGTCGAGATAGGACGTGCCATCGGAATCGAAGGTCCAGAACATGTCGAGATGCTTGCCGTGGTAGAACCAGCCATCGGCGACCTCCTCGGGCGTCGGGGCGATTTCCTTCAGCGGCTGGACGCCCTCCGACCCCGTGAAGACATAGACCGCGTTTTCCGGGTTGTCAGGGTTCAGACCGCGCGGCCCGTACCAGCGGTCCATTGCGTTCGAGATCCCGTCATCGAAATGCCGGGTCCATGCGCTCCATGCGATGCAGATGCCATGGCCCGACTTCGCGGCGCGGAAGGTTTCCAGGATCCGGACAAGGTTCGGCAGGATACCCCCCGCGTAGGGCCGGTATTCCTCCTGGCAGTCGTCCATCAACAGCGCGATGCGGCGGGGGCGGTCCTTCAGCTCCCACGCGGCGCGGAAGGCGACCGGTGTTTCGTTGGGGCCGTCGGGCGTGCTGCTGTAGTTGGGCATCGGCTCCACCGCCAGCCTACGGTCGCGATGCGGGCTGGGGCTTTCCAGGGCGTCCTTCAGGGTCGGTATGTCGGCGTCTTCAGGCTTCATGACCAATTGTCCTTTCGTGAAGATCGAGGCGAACCGTAATTTGTTCCGGCGCCTCGCGGGCCGGGCGGGTGTGTTCAAGAACCAACGAGCAGGGCGGCCTGCGGTTCCATGTGGCGTTCGGCCTCTTGGCGGGGGCGTCCGGGGCTTTATCTTCCTGCGAAACCGTGGCACCTCCCTTTCGTCGAACCCATGCGAGGCATCTCATGAGCTCCAAGCGCAGCATCTTCGAAGAGGTGGGCGAGGGCGAAACGGCCCGACCCACGGCCCAGACAGGATTGATCGACCGCGGGCGCAGCCCTGGCGGGCGCAGGGCGATCCGTGTGTGGCTGGCGGTGCTGTTCCTGATGGTCGTGGCCATGATCGCCGTGGGCGGTGCCACGCGGCTGACCGACAGCGGGCTGTCGATCACCGAATGGAAACCCATCACCGGCGCGCTGCCGCCCTTGTCGGAAGCCGACTGGCAGGCGGAGTTCGAGCGCTACAAGGCCATCGACCAGTTCCAGATCACCAACAACTGGATGGAGCTGGATGATTTCAAATCCATCTACTGGTGGGAATGGGGCCACAGGCAGCTGGGCCGGATGGTGGGGCTTGTCTGGGCCGTGGGGTTCCTGGCGTTCCTGGCGTTGCGCAAGATCCCGGCAGGCTGGACGGGGCGGCTGGCGTTGCCGGGTATCCTCGGCGGCGTGCAGGGGGCCATCGGCTGGTGGATGGTGTCATCGGGCGTGACGCAGGGCGAAGGCATGGTCAGCGTGGCCAGCTACCGGCTGGCGACGCATCTGGGGCTCGCCTTCGTGATCCTTGGGATCCTTGCGTGGGACTGGATGTTGCTGACCCGGGACGACCGCGCGCTGATGCAGTCCCGCCGCCTGCGTGAACCGTCGCTGAGCGGCTGGACCACCGCGCTGGTGATCGTGGCCTTCGTTCAGATCCTGCTGGGCGCGCTGGTGGCCGGAATCGACGCCGGGCGCAGCTTTACCGACTGGCCGCTGATGGGCGGCAGCCTGTTCCCCGAAGGCGCGTTCGAAATCACGCCCGTCTGGCGCAACCTGTTCGAGAACGCGGGCCTTGTGCAATTCATCCACCGTGTCGTGGCCTACCTGCTGCTGCTGTTGACGGTGCTGGCCTTCGCCTCGTCCCGGCGCAGCGCGCATCCGCGCACGCGGCATGTCTTCGCGACGGTGCTTGTGCTTGTGCTGTTGCAGGCGCTTCTGGGCATCATGACGCTGCTTTACATCGTGCCGCTGCACCTGGCGCTGACGCACCAGCTGGGCGCGGTGATCGTCTTCACTGCCATCCTTCGGGCGCGCGTGCAGGCGCGCTATCCCGTCACCGCCTCAATCAGGGGAACGCCCGCATGACCGCCTACAACGATCTGATGACCTACCAGCGCGATACCGAGGCGCTGAAGCAAGTCGCGATGCGGCTGGGCTGGGATCAGGAAACGGTGATGCCGCGCGGTGCCGCGGCCCAACGCAGTGCGGAAATGGCGGCGATGGAATCCGTTCTGCACGCCCGCCAGTCCGATCCGCGCGTGGCCGACTGGCTGGAAAACGCGCTGGCCCCCGATCCTGCGGGCGAGGCGCAGCTGCGCGACATCCGCCGCAATTATGACCGCGCGACCAAGGTGCCGGCCGATCTGGCCACCGCCATCGCACGGCAAACGTCGCTCGCGCAGGGCATCTGGGCCAAGGCCCGGTCGGAAAACGACCCCACGGATTTCCACCCCGTCCTGGCCGAAATCATCCGCCTGCGGCAGGAAGAAGGCGCGGCGCTGGCCGACGGGACCGACATGTCGGTCTATGACGCGCTGCTGTCCGACTACGAACCCGGCACCTCTGCCGCGGAGATCGGGACGATCTTCGATGCGATGCGCGTGCGGCTGGTGGCGCTGCGTTCGGCGATTCTTGAAAAGCCGGAACCGCCCGCGCTGTCGGGCGACTTCGATCTCGACCAGCAGATGGTGTTTTCGAACAAGGTGGCCGAGGTCTTCGGTTACGATTTCACCCGCGGGCGGATCGACCGGGCGGTGCATCCGTTCAGCTCGGGCAGCGGCAGCGACGTGCGGATCACGACGCGGACGCAGGCGGCCGATCCGCTGGAATCCGTCTTCTCTACCATCCACGAGACGGGGCATGCCACCTACGAGATGTCCGTCGATCCCGCCTTCGCGCTGACGGTGCTGGGGCGGGGCGTGTCGATGGGTGTGCACGAAAGCCAAAGCCGGATCTACGAGAACCAGCTGGGCCGCAGCCGCGCTTTCTCCGGCTGGCTGTTCGACCGGATGACATCGACCTTCGGTGACATCGGCGTCAGCGATGCCGATGGCTTCTTCGCGGCCGCGAACCGCGTCGCCTCGGGCTATATCCGAACCGCCGCCGACGAGGTGCAGTACAACCTGCACATCATGCTGCGCTTCGATCTGGAACGCGCGCTGATCGCCGGCGATCTGAAGCCTGCGGATCTGGAAGGCGCGTGGAACGATCGTTTCCTTGCCGATTTCGGCTTTGCCGTCGACAAGCCGTCGAACGGGTTCCTGCAGGATGTCCACTGGTCAGTGGGCCTGTTCGGCTACTTCCCGACCTATGCGCTGGGGAACGTCTATGCCGGCTGCCTGCACGAGGCCCTGCGCAAGGCTGTCCCGACGCTGGACAATGACCTTGCCCGTGGCGACACGATGGCCGCGCGCAGCTGGCTGAAGGAACACGTCCAGCGCCATGGCAGCCTGTACGAGCCCCGCGACCTGATCGAACGTGCCACGGGCGCTGCGCCCAGCGAAGGGCCGTTGCTGGATTACCTGGAAGGAAAATTCGGGGCGCTCTACGGGCTGTAGGCCGGAGCGGGGGTGACAACGGCCGCCAGGCGGCCGTTGTCGGTATCTTTCAATCGAAGTACTTAGCCCAGGACGTTGTAGCCGCGGCCGCGCATGCAGTTGCGGATGATGACTTCGCGCTGCTGGCTGCTGTCGAGCGCGGTGGCCGCGATCCCGGCCAGCGCGCCAACGGCGGCGGCGTCGCGGACATTGTTGCCGGTGTTGTTGAAGATCGCCGTACCGGCCGCGGCGACGCCTGCGCCGGTGGCCACGTTGCGGGCGCCGCCCGACGTGATGTTCTGCGAGCTTGCCAGCGCCTGGCACTGGCTCAGGTCGGCGGCGTAGTTCGGGCCCACCGGGCCGTCGACGATGGGCGTGTAGCCGGCGCCGCTGTTGTCGCAAGCGGCGGCAAGAAGAATTGCCGGTACGACGGCGAGTTTTGCGAAACGAAGCATGTGGAACCCTTTTTTCATTTCTACCAGGCGGATTTTCCGCCGGATCTGGTTGTAGCGCAGCAGGCGAAGCAGCCCGGCGCAGGGGAAGGCGGGCGCCGGATCCTCCCTGGCACCACGCGTTAATTACTATCAGTGATGACGACTATCGCAAGGGTTCTTGGATCCTGCCCACCCGCCAAGTGGTTGTGCAGGCAATAGATTGCCTGCACCTAACATAGGTTATTCCTCGGCGATCCCGTCGTCAGCGCCGTCCTCGTCACCCTGTTCGGCGATCCACGCGACAGACACGACCTCTTCGCCCTTCGCGGTCGAGAACACTTTCACACCGCCCGCGCTGCGCGACCGGAACGAGATGCCTTCGACCGGGACCCGGATGGATTGCCCGGTGGATGTGGCCAGCATGATCTGATCGTCCAGATCGACCGGGAAGGAGGCCACGACGGTCCCGCCGCGCATCGCCTTGTCCATCGCCGCCACGCCCATGCCGCCGCGACCGCGGACCGGGTAATCGTGCGACGACGACAGCTTGCCGGACCCGCCCGCTGTGATCGTCAGCAAAAGGTTTTCCGCCGCCGACATCTCGGCATAGCGTTCCTGGCTGATCGTGGCCATGGCGTTGGCGTCTTCCTCGTCCGTGGTTTCGGCATCGTCGGGCAGACCGGCCACCGCGCGGCGCATCTTCAGGTAGGCCGACCGTTCGTCGGCCGACGCCTCGAAATGGCGGATAACCGACATCGACACGACACGGTCATCGCCCGACAGCCGGATGCCGCGAACCCCGGTGGAATCGCGGCCCTTGAAGACGCGGACATCGGTCGTCCGGAAGCGGATCGCGCGGCCGGAATCGGTGACAAGCATCACGTCGTCGTCTTCGCCGGCGATACGCGCATTCACCAGCTCCACCCCTTCGGGCAGCTTCATGGCGATCTTGCCGTTACGCTTCACGTTGGTGAAATCGTCCAGCGCGTTCCGCCGCACGTCCCCGGCCGAGGTCGCGAAGACGATCTGAAGATCGCCCCATTCGTCCTCGTCCCGGTCCACCGGCATGATCGCGGCAATCGACACGCCCGGCGGGATCGGCAGGATGTTGACCACGGCCTTGCCCTTGGAGGTACGCCCCCCCGCGGGCAGGCGCCATGTCTTCAGCTTGTAGGCCATGCCGTCGGTGGTGAAGAACAGAAGCTGCGTATGGGTGTTGGCGACGAACAGCGAGGTGACGACATCTTCGTCCCCCGTCTGCATCCCCGACAGGCCCTTGCCGCCACGCTTCTGCGAGCGGTAATCGGCCAGCGGCGTGCGCTTGATGTACCCGCGGGAGGTGACGGTGACGACCATGTCCTCGCGCTCGATGAGGTCCTCGTCCTCCATGTCGCCCGACCAGTCGACGATCTCGGTTCGGCGGGGGACGGCGAAAAGCTCCTTCACCTCGTTCAGCTCGTTCACGATGATCTCGAGGATGCGTTCGCGCGAGCCGAGGATATCGAGATATTCCTGGATCTTGGCGGCCAGCGCCTCCAGTTCGTCGGTGACTTCGGAAACGCCCAGCTGGGTCAGGCGTTGGAGGCGCAGATCGAGGATCGCGCGCGCCTGCACTTCGGACAGGTTGTATGTCCCGTCATCGTTCATCTTGTGCAGCGGATCGTCGATCAGGCGCAGGTAGCCTTCGATCTCGGCCGCGGGCCAGCGGCGTTCCATCAGCTTGAACCGCGCCTCGCCCGCATCGGCCGAGGACCGGATGGTCGCGACCACTTCGTCCACGTTCGACACGGCCACGGCCAGACCGCACAGGATATGGCTGCGTTCGCGCGCCTTGCGCAGTTCGAACGCCGTGCGGCGGGCGACGACGTCTTCGCGGAAGTCGACGAAGGCCTGCAGGAACCGCAACAGAGTCAGCTGTTCGGGCCGGCCGCCGTTCAGCGCCAGCATGTTGCAACCGAAAGAGGTTTGAAGTGCCGAGAAGCGGAACAGCTGGTTCAGCACCACGTCGGGCGTCGCATCGCGTTTCAGCTCCACCACGACGCGCACGCCGTGACGGTCGCTTTCGTCCTGCACATGGGCCACACCTTCGATGCGCTTCTCGCGCACCCCTTCGGCGATCTTCTCGATCATCGCGGCCTTGTTCACCTGGTACGGGATCTCGTCCACGACGATGGCGTAACGGTCCTTGCGGATCTCCTCGACCCGGGTCTTGGCCCGGATGATGACCGACCCGCGGCCTTCCAGATACGCCTTGCGCGCGCCGGACCGGCCAAGGATCACGCCGCCTGTCGGGAAGTCCGGGGCAGGGATGTAATCGATCAGCTGTTCGCTGGTCATGTCGGGGGTTTCGATCAGCGCCAGCGTGGCGTCGATCACTTCGCCCAGGTTGTGGGGCGGTATGTTCGTGGCCATGCCGACGGCAATGCCGCCCGCGCCGTTGACCAGCATGTTCGGGAACCGCGCCGGCAGGACGGACGGTTCGCGGTCCTTGCCGTCGTAGTTGTCCTGAAAGTCGACCGTATCCTTTTCGATATCGGCCAGCATGTAGGCCGCGGGCTTGGCCATCCGCACTTCGGTATAGCGCATGGCGGCCGCGTTATCGCCGTCCATCGAGCCGAAGTTCCCCTGGCCGTCCAGAAGTGGCAGCGACATCGAAAAGTCCTGCGCCATCCGCACCAACGCGTCATAAATCGCCGAATCGCCGTGGGGGTGGTATTTCCCCATCACGTCGCCCACGGGCCGCGCGGATTTGCGGTAAGGCTTGTCGTGACTGTTGCCGGTTTCGTGCATCGCGAACAAAATCCGCCGATGCACCGGCTTCAGCCCGTCGCGCAGATCCGGGATTGCGCGGGAGACGATGACCGACATCGCATAGTCGAGATACGAGGTCCGCATTTCGGACTCGATCGAGATCGAAGGCCCGTCGTAAACGGGCCGGGCCGGCGGGGTTTCGTCAGGAATTTCAGGGGGTTGCGTGTCGTCGCTCAAAGTTCTTGCGCCCGATTTGATTTGGGATTCTCAAGGGTGCCAGGCACGAAACGCGCACAAATTGGGCAGCCCCAGATATTGTGTAGGGAGTGTATCAGACCCGGCATATCAAGTGCAATGGGGCCGGGGACAGCGATTTGGCAGCCACCGGGTTTGGTGGCTAACAGACTGTAATGATTGAAAATTAATTTCCGCGCTGCATCATCGATAAACCGATCCTAGTCAAGGGGTGAAAGATGCAGGAATCCGAGACCGAACTGATGCTGAAGGGCTACGGGCTGACCACGGCCGAGTTCTACTATCGCATGCCCGATTACCAGAACGTTCTGAACAGCTATGTCTGGCAGGACTACGACATCGCGCCGGACCATCCGCGCCTGTTCGAGTTCATGGAGTTCTGGCAGCGCGAGATCGAAGGCCCGCTGCATTCGGTCCGGTTCATGCACCGCAAGATGCTGTCGGCCGGCGAATGGCAGAACATCGTGGGCGAATTCGTCCTTCACTGAATTGGTCCCCCGCAACGGTGCGATGCAATTTTTGCTTCGGTGACTTGCAATGGCTTGCCGGTCTCCACGTCTTGTCGTCTTATCCGCGCGATGGGCGTTCATGTTTGAACAGACGGAGAGGCATCCAATGGCACTTGTAAGTTTATCTGGCTTCACACCCAGAGTGGATCTGGCCGACGGCGACGATCTGATCGTAGGCCGCGGGGAACAGATCAAGACAAAGGGCGGCGCTGCTCTCAACCTGAACGGCAACAACAGCGTCGTGCTCGACGGGACGATCATCTCGGGCAAGAACGCGGTCACCGTGGCGCCCGGTGCCGATTTTGTCGGCCTGAACGTAGGCGAAACCGGCCTGATCCGCGGTTTCAAGAACGGTATCGTCAGCCGGTCCGAAGAGTTTGACCTCTTGAACCAGGGCGAGATTTTCGGCGGCGTCAAGATCAAGTCCGACATACTGACCGAACTTGGGTCGGGGATCGTCAACTACGGGACCATCACGGCCGGCGAAGGCAATGCGATCACGACCAACGTCGAGACCGAGATCGTCAACTTCGGCCAGATCTTGGGCGACATCCGCATGAGCGCGGAGGACGATGTCTACTTCGGGGGCGAAGACAGCGTTGCCTTTGAGATCCGGGGCGGCGAGGGCGATGATTTCTACATCCTCAGCTCTATGTTTGCCGACGTAATCGAGTTGAAGGACGGCGGCTTCGATACCATTCAGGTCGAATTCGACTACGAAGTGCCGCAGAACATCGAAAAGCTGGTGCTGTTCGGCGATGGCGACATCACGGCCGGCGGCAATGGCGACGACAACCGCATCCGGGGCAATGCCGGCGACAACATGATCTACGGTCGCGCCGGGGATGACCGCCTGAACGGTGGCGCGGGCAACGACGTCATCTATGGCAACCAGGACGACGACAGGTTGAACGGGCGCCAGGGCAACGACGAACTGTACGGCAATCTGGGCAACGACACCGTGAACGGCCAGAACGGCGACGACATGCTGTCGGGCGGTCGTGGCAGCGACGTCCTTGACGGCGGCAAGGACGACGATGTTCTGAAGGGGGGCCGCGGCGCGGACCAATTGCTGGGCAAGGATGGCGACGACCTCCTTTTGGGCGGAAGGGGTGGCGACACCGTCTTCGGCGGGGCCGGCGACGATATCATCCGCGGCGGCCTCGGCGAAGATGTCATGCTCGGCGGCGATGGCGAGGACACGTTTGTTTACCGTCGCAAGGCCGAGTCCGACACACGCAAGACGGATGGGATTGCCGATTTCACCTCGGGACAGGATGCGCTCGACTTCTCGGGCCTGTCGATCGCGATCGACTATGTCGATATCGGCGGTGGCTTCCGCGGCAAGGCGAAAGACGGCACCAGCATCGGCACGAGAACCGAGGACGGAGACACGATCGTTCTGGTCGATACCGATGGTGACGGAAGGCGCGATGACATGTTGATCGTGCTGGTCGGCACAGAGGACGTGAGCGTCTACGACTTCATCATCTGAGGGTTCAGGCGGAGCAGCTTGCTCCGCCCAGAACGCAGAACTTGGCGCAATGGGGGTGGTTCAGCGCGACCTCCCGCATTGCGCCTTTCAATGTCGGGCCCAGGTCGAATTCGGGCTGGTAGGGCAGGAGCGTGCAGGCGGCCACGGTGGGACTCTCTTCGCCTTTGCGGTGCACGACCATGCGCGAAGACGAACACATCACCTCCTCGGGCGATTTGCCAAGGATTCCCCAGCATTCGGTCGTGATTTCGGGGACGTCCGCGGTTTCGTCCATTTCGGGAAAGATCACCGTGGCGGCAGGATCGTGGGCGTCGATATCGAACCCTTCGCGCGCGAACAGCCGGGCAAAACCCGCCCGGGCCTGGGCATCGCTTTCGCCCCACTTGCTGCGCCCCGCGACCGCCATCTTCAGACCGGCACCCGCCAGCCAGCGCATGCCCTCAAGCGTCTGGGCAAAGCTACCGAGACCGCGTTCGGCGTCATGTTCGGCCGACCGGTGATGATCGACCGAGATACGCAGAACCAGCTTGGCGCCAAAGCGTTCCTCGAGGCCAATCAGGCCGGCCATCGTGCGGGGCCGAAGCATCGGGCGCATGGCGTTGGTCAGGACCAGAACGTCGTACCCGCGCGACAGGGCCGCCTCCAGTATCTCCAGGATTTCGGGGTTCATGAACGGCTCGCCCCCGGTGAAGCCGATTTCGGTCACCGGAAAGTTCTCGGCCTCGATCTCGTCCAGGTAGCGGGTGACCTCTGCCGCGGTCAGGTAAAGCAGGGCGTCATTCGTCGGGCTGCTGGCGATATAACAGGTGGCGCATTCGATATTGCACAAGGTGCCGGTGTTGAACCACAGCGTCTTCAGACCCGACATGCACACGCGCGCGCGCTTGCTTCCGTCCGCGGTATGATCGGGATCGGTGAACTTGGGTGGTGCGCTGGATTCGGGCATATCTTTCATCAGCTAAGAATCTTTCGTCAGGCCACACACATCGAATACTTCACAACGCAATCAGCCATTTAAATAGCAGATAGATCGATTTCATACCATATTGATTATGAATAGAGTCAGTTTTTGACGCGGTTGTGAAACTTGGTCACGGCGCCGAACCGGAACGGGCGGGCTAGAACATGGTCAGGCGGCATAGCAGTGCCAGAAGCGGACAAGCAAGGTAAAGCAGATGGTTTCGCGTGTCATACCTGTCGATCCTTTCGACCTTGTCGTTTTCGGCGGTACGGGAGATCTGGCGCGACGCAAGATCCTGCCGGCGCTCTACCAACGCTTCTGTGCGGGTCAGGTTCCGGACGATGCGCAGATTATCGGCGCGGCGCGGTCGGATCTGAACGATGACGGATACCGCAAGCTGGCGGCGGACGCGCTGGTGGAGTTTGGCAAGGCGGACGATCCGGGCGCTGCAGATGTGCATGCCTTCCTCGCGCGGCTGCGCTACGTCCAGCTGGATGCGCGCGGCGATGCGGGCTGGCCCGAGCTCCGCGATCTGCTGCCCGAAGACCGGGTGCGTGCCTTCTACCTGTCGGTCGCGCCGTCGCTGTTTGGCGATCTGGCAGAAAGGATCCGCGGGCACGGTCTGGCCACGGACCAGGCGCGGGTGGTGGTGGAAAAGCCCTTCGGTCACGATCTGGCCAGCGCGCGGGCGTTAAACCGGTCGCTGGCTGATCATTTCGACGAAAGCCAGATCTACCGGATCGATCATTACCTGGGCAAGGAAACGGTCCAGAACCTGATGGCGATCCGCTTCGGCAACCTGCTGTTCGAACCCTTGTGGAATTCGCGCTATGTCGATCACATCCAGATCACCGTGGCGGAAACCGTGGGCGTGGGCGGGCGCGGCGAATATTACGACCGCGCGGGCGCCATGCGGGACATGGTGCAGAACCACATGATGCAGCTTCTGTGCCTCATCGCGATGGAACCGCCCGCGCGGTTCCAACCCGACGAGGTGCGCGACGAGAAGCTGAAGGTGATCCGCGCGCTGAAAGACGTGGGATTGCAGGATGTCGTCCGCGGGCAGTACGCGGCATTCGCGCGCGACGGGGCCGACCATCCATCGTACCGCGACGCGGTGGGGGATGCCGCGTCGACCACCGAAAGCTATGTCGCGATCAAGGCGGAGATCGAGAACTGGCGTTGGATCGGCACGCCGTTCTACCTGCGCACGGGCAAGCGGCTGATGGCGCGGTCGTCGGTGATCGAGGTTGTGTTCAAGGACACGCCCTATTCGATCTTCGGCGCGGATGCGGGCGACAATGCCAACGTGCTGTCGATCCGACTGCAACCCAACGAAGGCATCACGCTGGAAGTCACGATCAAGGAACCGGGGCCGGGCGGCATGCGGCTGATCAACGTGCCGCTCGACATGTCGTTCTCGACGGCGCTGGGGGAACGCGAACCGGTGCCCGACGCCTATGAACGGCTGATCATGGACGTGATCCGCGGCAACCAGACCCTGTTCATGCGCGGCGACGAGGTCGAGGCCGCCTGGGCCTGGACCGACCCGATCATCGATGGCTGGGAAGACCGGGGTGACCGGCCCGAACCTTATGACGGTGACAGCGCAGGGCCCACCGCGGCCGAAAAGCTGATCGCGAACGATGGCCGCGTATGGAGGGCGATCCGACCATGATGGAACTTGTAACCTCGGCCGACAGGGGCGCTGCTGCCGAAGGGCTCGCAGACCGGATCGCCAATGATCTGCACAGGGCGATCCTGACATCGGGGCGCGCCAGTCTGGCGGTGGCGGGCGGGACGTCTCCCGGACCGGTCTTCGACCGGCTGTCGCAGGCCGGGATCGACTGGTCGCGGGTGACGGTGATGCCCACCGATGAACGCTGGGTGCCGGAAGACGACGCGCGGTCGAACGCGGGCCTGATCCGCGACCGCCTGCTGCGCGGGCCGGCGGCGGTGGCCGCGTACCTGTCGCTCCATGCCGATGCGCCTGCGCCAGAGCCGGCCTTGCCCGCGCTCGGGGCCGCGGTGAAGGAACACCTGCCCTTGTCGGTCGTCCTTCTGGGGATGGGGGGGGACATGCACACCGCGTCCTTGTTCCCGGGCGCGCCGGGGCTGACCATGGCGCTGGCCGCAAACGCGCCGCCCGTGGTGGCGCTGCGCCCCGAAGACCAGCCCGAAGTGCGCGTCAGCCTGTCGGGGCCGGTGTTGCAATCGGCCGGGATCTGTCATGTCCTGATCTTCGGCGATGACAAGCGCGCGGCGCTTGAACGGGCGGCAGACCTGCCGGTCGAAGCCGCGCCGATCCGGGCCGTACTCGATGACGCAATGGTACACTGGGCGCCGTAATGTCCGCGTCTTGACATTTGTGCTGGCGCACGGCGGTCGATTTTTCGATACAAGGCCCGTGTCGTCAGAACACGGACCAAGGGAGATTCCGTCATGTGGGATGTGTTGAAGTCGAAAGCCGAAGGCATCGGATCGCGGCGGATCTCCACCCTGTTCGATGACGATCCCGACCGCGCCGAACGGTTCAGCGCCCGCGCGGGCGACATGCTGTTCGATTTCTCAAAGACCAATATCGACGCCGACACGCTGAATGCTCTGCTGGCGCTGTGCGAGGCGAGCGGACTGGCCGACCGGCGCGCGGCGATGTTTTCGGGCGCGCCCATCAACGTAACCGAAGGCCGGGCCGTCCTGCACACCGCGCTGCGCAATATCGACAAGGGCCCGGTGACCGTCGACGGCGAAGACGTGATGCCCGGCGTGCGTGAAACGCTGGACCGGATGCGCGCCTTTGCGAAGGCTGTCCGGTCCGGGTCCGCACGCGGGGCAAGCGGGGCGTTCACGGATATCGTCAATATCGGCATCGGCGGGTCCGACCTTGGCCCGGTGATGGCCTGCGGTGCGCTGGCGCCCTATGCCGACGGACCCCGGTGCCATTTCGTGTCGAACGTCGATGGCGCACATCTGGCCGACACGATCCGGCATCTCGATCCGACACGGACGCTGGTGATCGTGGCGTCGAAGACATTCACCACCATCGAGACGATGACCAACGCGCGCTCCATCCGCGCGTGGATGATCAATGGCGGTGGCGACCCGGGCCGGCAGTTCGCGGCGCTGTCCTCGGCGCTGGACAAGACGGCCGAATTCGGAATTCCCGACGAACGCGTCTTCGGCTTCGCCGACTGGGTGGGCGGGCGCTACTCCATGTGGGGGCCGATCGGGCTGTCCATCATGCTGGCCATCGGTCCCAAGGATTTCGACGCGTTCCTGAAGGGCGCGGCCGCGATGGACGACCATTTCCGCGAGGCGCCACTGGCCGAAAACCTGCCGGTCCTTCTGGCGCTTGTCGGCATCTGGCACCGGCAGGTTCTGGGCTATGCCACCCGCGCCGTGCTGCCCTATGATCAGCGCCTGCTGCGGCTGCCGGCCTATCTTCAGCAGCTCGAGATGGAATCCAACGGCAAGAGCGTGACCATGGATGGCGCGGATCTGGAGATCCCGTCCGGTCCTGTTGTCTGGGGCGAACCGGGGACGAACGGCCAGCACGCGTTCTACCAGCTGATCCACCAGGGGACCGATATCGTCCCCTGCGAATTCATGATCGCCGCCGAAGGGCATGAACCGGACCTTGGCCAGCACCAGAGGCTGCTGATCGCGAACTGCCTGGCGCAGTCGCAGGCGCTGATGCTGGGCCGAAGCCTGGACGAGGCAAAGGCCATGGTCGCGGGGGAGGGGCTTTCCGGCGACGCGCTGGACACCGCCGCGCGCCATCGTGTCTTCCATGGCAACCGGCCGTCTGTGACGCTGGCCTATCCCAGGCTCACGCCGCACGTTCTGGGGATGATCGTGGCGCTGTATGAACACCGGGTGTTCGTGGAAGGCGTCGTGCTGGGCATCAACTCGTATGATCAGTTCGGGGTCGAGCTGGGCAAGGTTCTGGCCAAGGCCATCGATCCGGTTCTGTGCGATCGGGATGCGGGCGATGGGCTGGACGGGTCGACGACTGGGCTGATCGGCTATCTCCGGACCTGCGCGGGGCCGGGGGCCTGGGGCACCTGATCCCGCACCCGATACGAAAAACGGCCCCGAAGAGGGGCCGCTGTTTCCTGTCCTGATCGCGCGAAGCGGGGGGGCTTAACCGCCCCAGCTGCGGACCGGACCGCAATCCATGTGCACGAAGTCCGACCGCGAGTACCGGCCGACACCGCCGCCCTGGCAGGCCACGGCGGCCTTGTACATCTGGTTGACCGAGCGCGACGAGAGCCGCAGATCGGCCGCCTGGCCCTTCATGTGGAGCGAGTTCTTCGCCACGCCGCGCGAGCGAGAGCGCAGCATCGCGTTGGTCTGCGGGCTGCGATAGCCCGACAGCAGCATGTAGGGTTCGTTCACATCCATCAGGTTGTGCGCGGCGGCCATGATGTCCAGCGTCCGAAGATCGATGGATTTTATCTGGTCCGTCCGCCAGTCCCGCATGAAGTGATGGACCTCTTTCACGGCGTCCTTGATGTAGTCGCCGTCGATCCAGTAGATCATGTCGAGCCGTTCGCCGGTGCGGCCGGAATACATCCGGAGCCGCCTGACATCGCCGCCGCCCCGTAGGAAGCCGGCGGCCCCGGCATATGTAGGTGTTGCGGCTACTGCGGTAGCTGCGAACGCCTTGAGAATCCCCCGCCGGTTGAATGCCGGCATCCTCTGGTCGTTTTGCATATGATTGCGCCGTCCTGTACGCTCGTTTTTCTGCCTTTAACGCGATGTTACGCGTCGGTTTTATCCACACCCAGATCCCATCAAAGGTATGGCACAGCCGGATTCGCCGGCCAAGTCTCGATTCAGATGATCCCGGAAAGTTCCAAACTTTCGGCAAATTTCTGCGCAAATTTCTGTGAGAATGCGGGAATCCGGAATTGACCCTACGAAAACCTGCACTTTCGACTCGTTTTTGAGTTGGACTGGTGCTGCCGGGACACGCTGGACCAATTGTGAATGGACAGGTGACCCCGCTTCCATAAATGTTGATTAGCGTCAGGGGTCTAAGAGAACCCGAACCGATTTCAGACGATAGGCCAATGCAGATGACCGCGATCCGTTCGACAGGCAAGACAGCACTTTCCGCGAAACATTGGCTCGGCGGTATTCTGCTTGGCGGTCTGATCGCCGTCAGCTCCGCCCAGGCCCAGGTAACCGCGTTCAAGCAGGGCGTGGCCGAAAGCGCCATTGGCCGCGATTCCGTCGCGACGCTCTATCGTCAACGCGACTACGCCCCGTTGTGGACGGCCGATGACGCCGCCGGACAGGCGCGCCGCGCCTTCCTGCTGGAGGCGATGCGCTCGGTCGATGTCCATGGAATCCCGGCCTCACGCTATGATCCCGACGCGTTGATCGCACAGATGAGCGCGGCAGAGACCCCGCGCCAACTGGGCGCGCTGGAAATCGCGATGAGCGACGCGTTCCTGAAATATGCCCGCGACGTGCAGTCGGGCATCCTGACGCCCCGCAAGATCGACAGCCAGATCGTGCGCGAGGTGCAGTACACTGACAAGGGCGCGCTGCTGGACAGCATCTCGGGCGATACGGCCGAAGAGGTGCGCGCCGGGTTCATGACGCTTCCCCCGCAAAGCAACGAATACCGCGCGTTGATGAAGCAACGCCTGCTGCTTGAGGAAACCATGGCCAGCGGGCGCTGGGGGGCCACTGTGCCTTCGGGCCGGCTGGAGCTTGGCGACAGCGGACCGAACGTCGTCCGCCTGCGCGACCGGCTGGTGCGAATGGGGTATCTTGACCCCAGCCCGGCCCGCGATTTCGACCGCGCGCTGGAAAACGCGGTGCAGGAATTCCAGCTGACCCACGGTCTGGAAGCCGATGGCGTCGCGGGCCCGGAGACGATCGAGGAAATCAATGTCCCGGCCGACAAGCGGCTACAGTCCGTGCTGGTCGCGATGGAGCGCGAACGCTGGCTGAACCAGGACCTGGGCGCGCGCCACGTGAAAGTGAACATCACCGACTATTCGGCCAGAATCATGCAGGACGGCGATATCGCGTTCGAAACCCGTTCCGTTGTCGGGGCCAACCGGTCCGGCCGGCGCACGCCCGAATTTTCGGACGTGATGGAACACATGGTCATCAATCCCAGCTGGTACGTGCCGCGGTCGATCATCCGGAACGAATACCTGCCGAAGCTGCGCCAGAACCGCCACGCGGTGGGACACCTGGAAATCACCGACAGCCGGGGCCGGGTGGTGAACCGCGGGTCGGTGAATTTTGCCAATTACAGCGGAAAGAACTTCCCCTTCTCGATGCGCCAGCCGCCGTCGAAATCGAACGCGCTGGGGCTGGTGAAGTTCATGTTCCCCAACCAGTACAACATCTACCTGCACGACACGCCGCAGAAGCACCTGTTCGATCGCACCACGCGTGCCTTCAGCCACGGGTGCATCCGCCTGGCAGAGCCGTTCGAGTTCGCCTACGAACTGCTGTCGGTCCAGACCGAGAGTCCGGAAGACGATTTCCACCGGGTCCTGGACACGGGCGCGGAAACAAGGGTGACGCTCGACACGCCCGTGCCGGTGCACCTGATCTACCGCACCGCCTTCACCGATGCGCAGGGCCGGCTTGAGTTCCGTCCCGACGTCTATGGCCGCGATGCGCGGATCTGGGAGGCGCTTTCCAACGCGGGGGTGGCGCTGAACCCGGTTCAGAGCTAAGCCTCGCCCGATTGCTCTGCTGATCGGGGGACCTCAATGGACCATTCCATCGCCGCGCTTGCGCAGGCGCTGAACCTGCCTTCTGCCGGAGATACCAGCCTGACCGTCACCCGCGCCGCCGAACCCGGTGATGCGGGGCCGGGGGATCTGGCGCTGGCCATGTCGCCCCGCTATGCCGAGGCTCTGGGGCAGGGTGCGGCGCGCGCCGCGATCCTGTGGGACGGTGCCGATTGGGAAGCCTTGGGCCTGAAGGCCGCGATCTTCGCGCCGCGTCCCCGGCTGGCCATGGCCGGCCTGACCGCGCGGCTGGACCGTGGGCAGGGATTCGGGCCGGGCATCCATCCATCTGCCGTTATCGATCCGTCTGCGGTCATCGGCGCCGATGTCTCCATCGGGCCGCTGGCGGTCATCGCCGCGGGCGCAAGGATCGGCGACGGGACGGTTCTGGGGCCGCAGGTCTATGTCGGGGCCGACGCGCAGATCGGGCCGGGCGGCTATGTGCGCGAGGCGGTCAGCATAGGCGCACGGGTCGTGATCGGGGCGCGGGTCTTCATCCAGCCGGGTGCACGCATCGGCGCCGACGGGTTTTCGTTTGTCACGCCGGAGGTGTCGGGCGTGGAAAAGGTGCGCGAAACGCTGGCCGATCAGGGCGACACGCAGGCGCAAAGCTGGATCCGCATTCATTCGCTGGGCGCGGTCCGCATCGGCGACGATGTGGAGATCGGCGCGGGCTGCACCTTCGACAACGGCACCATCCGCGACACGGTGATCGGCGACCGGACGAAGTTCGACAATCAGGTCCATCTGGGGCATAACGTGAAGATCGGCACCGACTGCCTAATCTGCGGCCAGACAGGGCTTTCGGGCTCGGTCGTGATGGGCAACAACGTGGTGCTGGGGGGGCAGTGCGGCGTCGCCGACAATACCTTCGTGGGCGACAACGTTGTGGCCGGCGGAGCCACCAAGATCGTGTCGAACGCGCCTGCGGGACGGGTGCTGATGGGCTATCCGGCGGTGAAGATGGATCTTCATACCGAGATCTACAAGGCACAGCGCCGGCTGCCGCGTCTGCTGCGTGACGTCGCCGAATTGAAGAAGGCTGTTTTCAACAAGGAGCCGAACGGGTAAACGACGCGCGAGTACCAGAATGGCGAATGTGGAGGGGATCATGAGCGTCAAGGACCGGGTCATTGCGATCATTGCCGAACAGGCGGTGCTGGAACCCTCCGACGTCACCATGGACAGCACGCTCGAAGACCTGGGCATCGACAGCCTTGGTCTTGTCGAGAGCATTTTCGCCATCGAAGAGGATTTCGACATCACCATACCGTTCAACGCCAATGAGCCGTCTGAAAGCGATTTCGACATTTCGAGCGTTGCAGCCATCGTTGCGGGAATCGAGAAACTGGTCTCTGAAAAGGTATGACCTGTCCTGACCGGGCTGCCCTGTGGTGGTGTTACCCATGAATCGTGTCGTGATCACAGGGGCGGGCACCATCAATGCGCTTGGCCATTCGGTGCCGGCCACGCTCGAAGCCATGCGCGAAGGCCGCTGCGGAATCGGAGAGCTGGATTTCCGCGATGTCGACCGTCTGGCGATCCGGATCGGCGCGCAGGTGCGCGATTTCGATCCGCTGCAACAGTTCAACCGCCAGCAGCTGGCGCTTTATGACCGGTTCACCCAGTTCACGCTGATCGCCGCCCGTGAGGCGATTTCGCAGTCGGGGCTGGTCTTCGAGGGTGAGCTTGCCGCGCGCTCCGGCGTGGTGCTGGGCACCGCGGGCGGCGGCGTGTCGACATGGGACGACAATTACCGGTCCGTTTACGAGGACGGGAAGAACCGCGTGCACCCGTTCGTCGTGCCGAAACTTATGAACAACGCCGCGGCCAGCCACGTGTCGATGGACTTCAACCTGAAGGGGCCCAGCTTCACCGTGTCGACGGCGTGCGCGTCGTCCAACCACGCGATGGCGCAGGCCTTCGCGATGGTGCGGTCGGGCATGGCGCCGGCCATGGTCGCGGGCGGATCGGAATCGATGCTGTGCTTCGGCGGCGTGAAGGCCTGGGAAGGTCTGCGCGTGATGTCGAAGGATGCCTGCCGGCCGTTCTCGGCCACGCGCAACGGCATGGTACAGGGCGAGGGCGCGGGCGTTTTCGTGTTCGAGGAATACGAGCGCGCGAAGGCCCGCGGGGCCGAGATCCTGTGTGAGGTGATCGGTTTCGCCATGTCTTCCGATGCTTCCGACATCGTGATGCCGTCGAAACAGGGCGCGTCACGGGCGATTTCGGGGGCGCTTCGCGATGCCGGAATCAACGGGGACGAGGTGGGCTACATCAACGCCCACGGCACCGGCACGGCGGCCAACGACAAGACGGAATGCGCCGCGGTGGCGGACGTGTTCGGGCATCATGCCGACAAGCTGATGATCTCGTCCACCAAGTCGATGCATGCCCACCTGATCGGCGGCACCGGCGCGGTGGAGCTGCTGGCCTGCATCATGGCGGTGCGGGACGGGGTGATCGCGCCGACCATCGGCTACGAGGAGCCCGACCCGGAATGCGCGCTGGACGTGGTCCCGAACGAGGCGCGCGATGCGGATGTGACGGTGGCCTTGTCGAACGCGTTCGCCTTTGGCGGCCTCAACGCTGTTCTGGCGATCCGGCGTATCTGATCGCCGGGACGTGGCCGGGGGCGCTGCCCCCGCCCGCGCGCGCCGCGCGGACTCCCCCGAGGTATTTCAGGACCAAAGAAGCCCGGTGCGCCGGCGCCTGTATTTCAAGGCGCCGGGCGAGGTATCGATCAGTTTGCGACGACGTCCACCGCATCGTAGCCGGCGGTGAAGCCCGACAGCGACATGTTCAGATCGACGGTCTGATCCGGTGCGGGCGCGGGCACGAGGCTCACGGTGGCAACGCTGCCGCGCTTGAACGCGTCGACGTCTTCCTGTGTCAGCCCGATCTGCGCGTAGCAGCCGACCTGGTTGCAGAAGTTGTACTGGTACCGCTTGCCCTTGGCCGCATCGACCTTGATCGTGAGCTGTGCCGGCAGCAGGGTTTCCAGGGGAACGATCACCGTTGCCGCGGCCACGGCCTGGCCCGCGCCTTCAAGGCGGAAGAGCGACACTTCGGCGACGGAGTTGCCGTCTGCGTCGGTCAGGATCTGAAGCAGGGAGCAGGGATCGGTTTCTGCTTCGGTCTTGATGCAGGCCAGGCTCCAGTCACCGTATTCCTGCTTCAGGTAGCGTTCGCCCTGCTGGGGCGTGCCGTCTTCGACAGGTTGCCCCAGGTCAAGCCCGTCGCCGGACGTGGCGGGCGTTGTATCCTGCGCGAATGCGGGACCGGTGGAGAGGGCGACCGTAACGGCCAGGAGCGAAGTCAGATAACGGACCATGAGATTCTCGCATAAGGACAGTAGTTCGGCAGGTGCATACCACGCCGTGTCCGCACTGTCAGGGGGAGATCCGAACCCCGTCGGCAAGAAGTGTGAAGGGGGTGGAGCAGCCCTTTCAGGGCAGGGGCCAGAGATGCGAAAAGGAGGCAACACTGGCCCCCTTTTCAAGTCTTCTCCCCGTCGGACCGGCCGACTTAGTTATTGCGTGTGACGTTACGAAACTAACCCGGTACGGTCAACAGCCCATAGCCAAATTGTGAGCGCCTCGCGAGGCTCCGGAATTGCTGCCGATGCATAATGGCGCACGAAAAAAAGGCCGTGTCCGGAGACACGGCCAGTCTGACAGGGAGGAAGAGTTCGGGACATCGGGAGACATCCGCGAACAATCACACCCTCGCAGCAATTCGTTAATGAATTCTATCCAAGGCGAGCATTTTTTGGCGATGTTCGGTTAGGGCGAGATTGGCTACTTTTCGGGTATCAATCCGCGCGGGAAGAAACGCAGCACCAGAAGCAGAACGACGCCCATTGTCAGCATCCGCATATGCGCGGCGCTATCCAGAAGGTTGGTCTTCAGCGCGCTGCCATCGGCCATGCCGGCCGTGATCACGGACATCAGCGCATGGCCGATCGGTTCGACTTCGACCCACAGGAACCAGATCAGGAACCCACCCAGCACGGCGCCCAGGTTGTTGCCGGATCCGCCCACGATCACCATCACCCAGATCAGGAAGGTGAACCGCAGCGGCTGGTAGGTACCGGGCGTGAGCTGCCCGTCGAGCGTCGTCATCATCGCGCCCGCCATGCCGCACACGGCCGAGCCCAGAACGAAGATCTGCAGGTGGCGGCGGGTGACGTCCTTGCCCATCGCCTCGGCCGCGACCTCGTTATCGCGGATCGCGCGCATCATCCGGCCCCAGGGGCTGTTGAGCGCCAGTTGGGCAAGGATCAGGACAACGGCCAGCACGGCAGCGAAAAGCCCGGCATAGGCGACCTTGACCACAAGCGCGGAGGCCACCATCGGATCGAGACCGGCATCGCCCGCCATCGTCACGAAATCGGCGTTGGCCTGCAGGTCGACCTCGTAGGGCACGGGCCGGGGCAGGCCCACCACGTTCTTCACGCCGCGCGACAGCCAGTCCTCGTTCTTCAGGACCGCGATGATGATCTCGGCAATGCCCAGTGTCGCGATGGCGAGGTAGTCGGAGCGCAAGCCCAACGCCGTCTTGCCCACGAGCCACGCCGCGCCCGCGGCCAGCAGACCGCCCACCGGCCAGCCGATGATCACGGGCAGGCCCAGCCCGCCCAGATAGCCGGTGCCGGCGGGGTTCACCGCCTCGACCGCCGAGGTCGCCGGATCGAACACCGCGCGGTAGATGAAGAAGCCCGCGACCAGAACCGCCAGCATCGCAAGCGCGCGCGGCAGGCCCTTGGGCATCAGCTTGCGCACCAGAACGGCCGCCACGACCGTGGCCGCGCCCAGGACCAGCGCTGTCAGAACGCCCAGCCCGCCTTCGGCCCAGGCCTCTGTCGTGGGCGGCATGGCGATCAGCACGGCCGCCAGCCCGCCAAGGGCGACAAAGCCCATGACCCCGATGTTGAACAGCCCGGCGAAGCCCCATTGCAGGTTCACGCCGATGGCCATCACGGCCGAGATCAGCCCCATGTTCACGATCAGCAGCGCAGTGTTCGCGCCCTGTATCAGGCCCACGATCAGGATCAGAAGGGCCACGACGCCGAACAGCAGCGTGTTGCGGAGTCTATCGCTCATCAATGCGCCCTCCCGTCAAACAGGCCCGTGGGCTTGAACAGCAGCACGATCAGAAGGATCACGAAGGACACGGCGAACTTGTAGTCCGTGCTCAGCAACTGGACCAGCCCGTCGGGCGCCAGGGTTTCGGGCAGAAGGTAGCCCAGAACCTTCTTCAACGGATAGGTGATCGTCACCTCGGCGAAGGCGATCAGGTAGCCGCCCGCGATGGCGCCCAGCGGGCTTCCCAGCCCGCCGACGATGGCCGAGGCGAAGATTGGCAGCAGAAGCTGGAAGTAGACGAAGGGCTTGAAGCTCTTGTCGAGACCATAGAGAGTGCCGGCAATCGTCGCCAGCGCGGCCACGATAATCCATGTGACCATGACCACCCGTTCAGGGTTGATGCCGGACAGCAGCGCCAGATCCTCGTTGTCGGAATAGGCGCGCATTGACTTGCCGGTGCGGGTGCGGCCCAGGAACCAGAACAGCAGCAGCACCACGATGATCGCCGTGATCACGGTGATGCCCTGCGTCGTCTTGATCGCCAGACCTTCGTCGAGCCCCGTCATCTCCTTGAAGGTGCGCGCGCTCATGATGAAGCGCTCCCCGTCGGAAAAGCGCTGGTCGCCGGGGCCGATGATCAGGCGGACGATGCCGTTCATGATGAACATCACGCCCATCGACACGATCACGAGGATCACCGGTTTCACCTTCTGCGCCCGGTAGAAGCGATAGACGACACGGTCGGTCCCCAGCAGCATCGCGATGGTCACGAGGATGCCGAACGGGATCGCCAGAAGTGCTGTAGGCAGCGGGTCGATCGAGATGCCGGCGCCCTGGAAGGCCCATGTGACCAGCACCACGACCATGGTCCCGAAGGCCATCGTGTCGCCATGGGCGAAATTGGAAAACCGCAGGATCCCGTAGACAAGCGTCACCCCCAGCGCGCCGAGCGCCAGCTGGCTGCCATAGGCGATGCCGGGAACCAGCACGAAATTGCTGAAGGCGACCAGCGCGTTCAGGACGTCCATGGCGTCTCCTTGAAGAATTGCAGCGTGGAGGGCGAGGGCCAGAGTTTGGCCCGCGACCCCTTGGCGACGGTAATGCAATTACCGATCCCGGGCCTTCCGGGTGAGCCCGGTTCCAGCCTCGCCATTTCCCGGCGCGAAGCAGTTCGGAAAAATGACTTTCCCAATTGAATTGGCATATCGGAGGAATTGAGATGCATTCCCTATCCCCCCAGGAAGCTCTTGCGCACTTCGGGATCGGCGAGCAGTTCCTTTCCCGTTCCGGAAAACGCATTTGCGCCCTGCACAAGGACATATCCCTTGTCGGCGATTTCGAGCGCCTGTCGCGCGTTCTGTTCGACCATCAGGATCGGGATGCCGGTGCGGGCGACCTCGATGATGCGGTCGAAAAGTTCGTCCATCACGATGGGGCTGACCCCGGCGGTGGGTTCGTCCAGCATCAGCACCTTGGGCTGGGTCATCAGCGCGCGGCCCACGGCCACCTGCTGACGCTGCCCGCCGGACAATTCGCCCGCCTTCTGGCGCCGCTTTTCCTTCAGGATCGGGAACAGGTCATAGACCTGCGCCATCGTGTCCCGGAAATCGTCGCGCCGGATAAAGGCGCCCATTTCAAGGTTTTCCTCGACACTCATGGTGGTGAAGATGTTCTGGGTCTGCGGCACGAAGGCCATGCCTTCGGACACGCGGGCCTGCGGCGTCAGATGCGCGATGCTGGTGCCGCCCAGCCGCACGTCGCCGCCATGCAGGTCGAGCATGCCGAACACGGCTTTCATCGCCGTCGACTTCCCCGCGCCGTTCGGGCCAACGATCACTGCGATCTCGCCCTTTTCCACGGCCACGGTACAATTGTGCAGGATGTCGGGTCCCGCACCGTATCCGCCCGTCATCGCGTCGCCGATCAGGAAGGGCTCACCCGCCGCGCCTTCATGGGGCGTGCCGGAATATGCGCCGGGCTTCAGCTCGGCCCCGCTGTCCTTGGTGATCGAGCGGTCCTTGTTGCCGCGGTCGCCGTAGGGATCGCTCATGTCGGGTGCCCCCATGCTGCCGTTCCAAGGGCAACGACCGGGCAGGGGGGCGCTGCCCCCCACGTCCCTGCGGGCCGTTCCCCCCGGAGTATTTGTGGAAAGAAGAAAACCGGGAGGATTCGCGGCCGGGGCTCTGAACGGCCGGTCGCCGCACTTGAAGCGACCGCGGGCTTCTTCTCTTCGAAGATACTCATGGTACCGGCGCGTGCGATCCCGTTCATCCGGCCGCTGCCTTGTTCTTCAGGCCGGTGCCCAGGTAGGCCTCGATCACCTGTTCGTTGACCTTGATCTCGTCCAGCGTGCCCTCGGCCAGCACGCGGCCTTCGGCCATGCAGATCACCGGGTCGCACAGGCGGCCGATGAAATCCATGTCGTGTTCGATGACGACGAAGGTGTAGCCGCGTTCCTTGTTCAGCCGGATGATCGCGTCGCCGATCGTGTTCAGCAGCGTCCGGTTCACGCCGGCGCCGACCTCGTCCAGGAAGACGATCTTGGCGTCGACCATCATGGTGCGCCCTAGCTCCAGCAGCTTCTTCTGCCCGCCCGAGATCTCGCCCGCCTTGTTGTCGGCCAGGTGCGAGATCGTGAGGAATTCGAGTACCTCGTCGGCGCGGGCGCGCAGCGCGCGTTCCTCGTCGGCGATGCGGCGGCGGCCGAACCACGTGTTCCACAGAGTCTCGCCCGATTGGCCGCCGGGGACCATCATCAGGTTTTCGCGGCAGGTCATGGACGAAAATTCATGGGCTATCTGGAAGGTGCGCAGCAGGCCCTTGGCGAACAGGTCATGCGGGGGCAGGCCGGTGATATCCTCGCCATCCATCGTGACGGTGCCGGATGTCGGCCCCAGCACGCCCGCGATGACATTGAACAGCGTCGTCTTGCCGGCGCCGTTCGGGCCGATCAGCCCGGTGATCGAGCCCTTCGCAATGGTCAGAGATGCGCCGTCCACGGCGTGGAAGCCGCCGAAATGCTTGTGCACATCGTCGACGACGATCATGTCGGTCTGTGTCGGCGTCACGCCTTGCCCCTCGTTGCGCGCGTCGCTGCATCCCGGCAGCTTTTCCAGTTCGTTACATTTCAGTCATGCCGCAGCGCAGTGCGCAAGGGGGAATGGGCGAGAATTGGGCGCCTGTGCGCTATTTGGGCAGGGTTTCCCTTGCGTTAGTTGCCATGGAAAAAGATTTCGCGCGCGGGGTTGTATTTCGATGGCGGGAAATGGATTGTGCGCCCTGACCCCCTAATGGAAATGTTACAGATTTTGATGTTGGAAAACATACTGTTGTTCGTCCATCTGGTTGGAATGGTCGTGCTGTTCGGCACAGCGGCGACCATCGGTTTGTTCATGTTCTGGACCCATGTGACCGCCGACCCATCCATGATGGCGCATGTGACCTCGGTGGCGGTGCGGGCCGATGCCTTTCTGACCGCTCCGGCGATGGCGCTGCAACTGCTGTCCGGTATCGCGCTTGCCCGTCTGGCGGGTGTGCCGCTGATCGGGTCATGGGTGACGGTGGCGCTTGGCATCTTTGCCTTTGTCGTCGTGCACTGGCTGCCGATGGTATTCATCCAGGTCCATCTGCGGGACATGGCCCGCGTGGCGCGGGACACGGGCGCCTCCCTGGACCGGAGCTACCGCATCCTGTTCCGCATCTGGGTGATCCTTGGCTGCGGCGGGTTCGCGGGACTGCTGGTTCTGTCGTGGGTGATGGTCGCCAAGCCCGACATTTTCTAGACGACGGTCACATTTGCATGACCGCCCGGGCACGCGGCGGCATGCGCACTACATGAAAGCAAAGCGCCGAAAAACGAAGAGGCTTGCGACATGCGTGCGACCCTGATTGCCATTCTTGTCACGTTTGCGGCGTGGCCCGCTTTGGCGGAAACGGTTTCCGTCTCGGCCGGAGAGGTGCGGATCGATCCGGTTCTGACGGGGCTCGATGCGCCCTGGGCCATCGGCATTCTGCCCGATGGCACCTACCTCGTGACCGAGCGCGGCGGCGATCTGCTGTATGTGAAGGGGGGCGAGGCCCGGAAGGTGCGTGGCGTGCCGCGGGTGAAAGCCAGCGGGCAGGGCGGTCTGCTCGATATCGCGATTCCGCGGGATTTTGACAGGACGCGCGAAATCTTCCTGACCTATTCCAAGCCACAGCCCCAAGGGGCGGGTACGGCGCTTGCCGTCGCGCGGCTCAGCCCTGACGGTCAGCGGCTGGACGACGTTCGCACCCTGTTCGAGGCCGCGCCCGTCGGCCGGACCACGCGCCACTTCGGCTCCCGCGTTGTCGAGGCGCGGGACGGTACGCTGTTCGTCACCATCGGCGAGCGGGGCGACAGGCCCTCGGCGCAGGACCGGTCGAACCACAACGGCACCGTGATCCGCATCAACCGCGACGGCTCCGTCCCAGCGGACAACCCGTTCACAGGGCAGCAGGGCATCCAGCCCGAGATCTGGAGCTACGGCCACCGCAACCCGCAAGGCGCGGCCCTTGATCTGCAGGGCCGGCTGTGGGTGGCCGAACATGGTGCCAAGGGCGGGGACGAGGTCAACCGGATCCGCAAGGGCGCGAATTACGGCTGGCCGGTCATCTCCTACGGCACGCATTACTCCGGCCAGAAGATCGGCGAAGGTACGTCGAAACCGGGTATGGAACAGCCGGCCTTCTACTGGGATCCGTCCATGGCGCCGTCGGGGATGATGATCTATTCCGGCAAGCTCTGGCCGGAATGGCGCGGGGATGGCTTCGTGGGCTCGTTGAAATTCGACTACATCGCGCGGCTTGAGGCGGGCTCCATGCACGAAGCCGAACAGATCGAGGCAGGTGCGACGGGACGCGTACGCGACATCGTCGAGGCGCCGGACGGGGCGATCTGGTTCCTGTCCGTAGGCGAGGGCGCCGTCTACCGCATGATCCCGGGCTGACCGCATCCCGGCATTTCAGCCGTGATCGACGCGAAACCGTGGTGCCGCCTCCGGCGGGGAAGAGAAGAAGCCGGGGCGCGTCTGAGCCCTTCTTCTCTTCCGAAATACTCCGGGGGAGTCCGAGCCGCAGGCTCGGGCGGGGGCAGAGCCCCCTTCGACGGGGAGGGCCGCGACGGCGACGGGAACCCTAGACCGACAACCTTGCGCCGTTGGTGCCCCGGGCGCCGCGTTCGCGGTAGGGCGTCGTCTGGTAGTGCGCGCGGTAGCATTTCGAGAAATGCGAGGGCGAGGCGAAGCCGCAGGCCAGGGCCACGTTGATCACGCTCATGTCGGTCTGCATCAACAGGTTGCGGGCCTTCTGCAGGCGCAGTTCCATGTAATACCGCTTGGGTGAGCGGTTCAGGTAGCGGCGGAACAGACGCTCCAGCTGGCGGGTGGACATGCCGACTTCGGAGGCCAGCAGCGCCGGGCTGACCGGTTCCTCAATATTGGCTTCCATCATCTGGATCACCAGAGACAGTTTCGGATGCCGCACACCGATACGGGTGGGCACCGACAGCCGCTGCGTGTCCTGATCGGTGCGGATCGAGGAGTAGATCATCTGGTCGGCGACCGCGCTGGCCAGTTCCTCGCCATGATCGTCGGCGATGATCTTCAGCATCAGGTCGATCGACGACGTGCCGCCCGCGGTGCTGAGCCGGTTGCCGTCGACCACGAAGACCGACTTGGTCAGGCGGACGTCCTCGAATTCCTCGACGAAGCTGTCCTGGTTCTCCCAGTGAATGGTTGCCCGTTTGCCGTCCAGCAGGCCTGCGCGGGCCAGCGTGTAGGCCGCGGTGCACAGGCCGCCCACCACCAGCCCCTTGCGCGCCTCGCGCCTCAGCCAGTTCATCAACGGTTTCGTCGTCGCGTCCTGTATGTCCAGCCCGCCGCAGACCAGCACGGTGTCGTCGCGCGACAGGGCGCACAGGTCGTCGTCGAGGTGAAAGGCGGTTCCCGCGGAACATTGTACCACGTCGCCGCCTTCGCCGATCAGGCTCCAGTCGTACAGCTGTTCCTTGGACATCCTGTTGGCGATGCGCAGGCATTCGACCGCAGAGGCGAAAGACAACAGGCTGAACCCTTTGAGCAGAACGAAGACCACGCGCTTTGTGCGAAGCTCGCCCTGTTCTGCCTCGAAGGGTGAACGGTTTTGTCTCATGAGGTTGTTTTTCGTGTTAATGACTGGCTGTCTGCGCAGATGACGCGCAGCATGGTCAGAGCTTTCGGGCAAGGTCAATAGCCGGACAAGGCAGGTCAGGGTCGGGATGCGACATGCGGTGGCGAAAATGGTCCACGACAACCGGGGACAGCAAACGCTTCGCAGGCTCAGCCGGCCGCAAGATGGCTTGCAAGGATGCTTGCCCCCAGCAGGATCAGTGCGCCGCCGCCAATCGCTTCGGCCACGCGCCCGAAACGGTGGCCAAGATAGCGGCCGGCAAGGATGCCGGTCGAACTGAGGATCATGGTCGACACTCCGATCGCGCCGGCGACGACGAAGATGTTCGCGTCGATGAAGGCCAGTGAGACGCCGACGATCATCGCGTCGATGGAAGTGCCGAAAGCGATGACGATGGTTGTCCAGAGCGATGCGGACGGGCGTGCGGGCCTGCCGTCGTCCGGCCGTGTCGCCTGAAGGATCATGCGCAGCCCGACGGCCGCAAGCAGGGCAAAGGCGATCCAGTGATCGACCCGCGCAACGTAGGGGCCGGCCGCCACGCCCGCCGCCCAGCCGATCAGGGGTGTCACCGCTTCGATCAGGCCGAAGACAAGGCCGGCTTTCAGGGCCCGTGCAAGGCTGGGCCGGACTGCGCTTGCACCTGTTCCCAGCGCGGCGATGAAGGCGTCGATAGACATGGTGATGGCAAGAATGCCGATAGAGAGTGCAGTCATGGGGCCGTCCCTTCGGCAGATCCGCGCGATGCATGAGTTCCACCCGCAGAGCCGCGCAATTATGGAAGATGTCGGGTAAAGTCAATTGTTTTCAACAGTTTATAATGACATGCATTCGCAACTGCACAGCGCGTTCCGGTAGGGACGGAAGGTGCATTGTCGCCCAGCCCCGCACGGCGTCATGGAATGGGGTCAAAACCTATGGCCACTTCGTCGCAGGGCCGTTATAGAGACCGCCTCACGCCGCTTTCGTACGGAGGACATGAAATGGGCAAGTGGCAGAAAACCGGATGGCGCGCGAAACCGCGGGTGCAAATGCCGGATTATACCGACGCGGCGGCACTGGCTGCAGCGGAGGCACAGCTTGCCAAGTATCCGCCGCTCGTTTTTGCAGGCGAGGCACGCAGGCTGAAAGAGCTTCTGGGCTCGGCCGCGCGGGGCGAGGCGTTCCTGCTACAGGGCGGCGATTGCGCCGAAAGCTTCGACCAGTTCTCGGCCGATGGCATCCGCGACACGTTCAAGGTCATGCTGCAGATGGCGATGGTGCTGACCTATGGCGCCAAGGTTCCGGTGATCAAGGTGGGCCGCATGGCCGGCCAGTTCGCCAAGCCGCGCAGCGCGCCGACGGAAACCGTGGACGGCGTCGAACTGCCGACCTATCGCGGCGACATCATCAACGATCTGGCGTTCACGCCCGAAGGCCGTGTGCCCGATCCGCAGCGCATGCTGCAGGCCTATACTCAGGCCGCGGCAACGCTGAACCTGATCCGCGCCTTTTCGTCGGGCGGCTATGCCGATGTGAACCGCGTCCATGGCTGGACGCTGGGCTTCACCGAAGGCGAAAAGGCGGAACGCTTCCGCGAGATGGCGAACCGGATTTCCGACACGCTCGATTTCATGCGGGCCGCGGGCGTGACCCGCGAAAGCGCGCATACGCTGTCGACGGTGGATTTCTACACCAGCCACGAAAGCCTGCTGCTGGAATATGAAGAGGCGCTGACGCGGCTCGATTCCACGTCCGGCAAGTGGCTTGCGGGTTCGGGCCACCTGATCTGGATCGGCGACCGCACCCGGCAGCCCGATGGCGCGCATGTCGAATTCGCCAGCGGCGTTCTGAACCCGATCGGCCTGAAATGCGGGCCGACGCTGACGCCGGAGGATCTGAAGGTCCTGATGGCCAAGCTGAACCCTGAAAACGAAGCGGGCCGCCTGACGCTGATCGCGCGCTTCGGCGCGGGCAAGGCGGGCGACCACCTGCCGAAGCTCATCCGCGCGGTGCAGGAAGAAGGGGCCAACGTGCTCTGGGTCTGCGATCCGATGCATGGCAACACCATCAAGTCGTCGTCGGGCTACAAGACCCGGCCCTTCGATGCGGTGCTGCGCGAGGTCCAGGAATTCTTCGCCGTCTGCGCGGCGGAAGGGGCCAACCCGGGCGGCGTGCATTTCGAGATGACCGGCCAGGACGTGACCGAATGCACGGGCGGCGTGCACGCGGTTTCGGACGCGGATCTGTCGGACCGCTACCACACCGCCTGCGACCCGCGGCTGAACGCTTCGCAATCGCTGGAATTGGCGTTCCTTGTGGCCGAGGAACTGACGGCACTGCGCGGCCGTTCGGAAGGCCAGAATGCGACAGGCTCGTCGGCTGGCGTTCTCTGAGACGGACGTCCAGGCCCGGGCCGTGCGCGCGGCCTGACCCGGTTTCGAATGAAAAGGCCCCCGCAGGGTTCTGCGGGGGCTTTTTCGTGGCTGGCGCCTATGCGGGCAGGGCGATGGCCAACCGGAGCGCTCAGCCGGTTCGGCTTGCGCCATGTTCCAGCCACGCCCGGTCATCCGGCGACAGGAAGCGATCCATCTTCGCGTCATAGGCCGCCAGTTCTGCATCGGTCAGATTGCCGTGCCATTTCCCGCTGCTGCCGCTGTGGAAGAAATCCGATTTCAGCTTTGAAGGGGCCCCATCGGCCAGGGGCGAATAGCGGTCCGCGTTCGTTTTCATGTTGTCGAAGCTCGCGGCGTGGACAAGCTGCTCCATCACGCTTGCCGAATGCGGCACGCCCAGCAGGTCGGACAGACGCGCGAAGGTGCCGGGCAGGTCCGTCTTCATGTCGGCATAGTGAAACAGCGACACGTTTGGCCGGTCGGACAGGGCTTTTGCGGTCTCGAAATGCCGCAGGATATGGGCAAGGGGCGCAAGATCGCCGTCGAAGCCTTCGGGCCCGCCGTCGAGGAAGCGGCGGAAGGCGATGCCGTCGGGATCGTCCCGGGGATACCACGCATCGAAGACCGGAAGGCCCAGGTTCCGGACATGTTCGCGGAACGAAAAATGCACGTCTAGCGGATGGCGGAACACGGAGATGTACTGTGCCCGGCGGTCGATGGGCAGCCCGTCCAGCGGCGTGTGGGTCTTCATGCTGCGGCGGCAGTGCATAGCTTCAAGGCGTTCGGACAGGTCGGTCATGTCCCGGACGCGGATATCGACCCACGGCATCTTGTTAGCAAGGTCGGTTTCGACCCCGGCATCGCCGGACAGCAGCAGGGCGATGATCGTCTGCATCCAGGTCGTGCCGCTCTTGGGCGGGGACACGACCACCACGTCGTCGGGCCGAAGGACAACACTGTCCCAGCGCCGGTTGTCGGTCAGCGGGCCAAGGTAGAGCTTGCGGTTCGTCACGTCCGGTGTCTCCTGATGGGGTCCCGGTCAGGACCCGGACTGAGGGGGATGACCGCACGGTCGCCGGGCGGACCGATACGGTGCGATCCTGTGCACCGGACGCATCACGCCCCGGGCGTCACGATCCGCCAGCGTCCGCTGGGCAGTACCACGACACAGGAGGCCTGCGTGACCGGCGGCAGCTTGGCGTTGGGGATCGGTGGCTGGCTGGCGGCCACGCTGCGGTCGCACCGCTTCAGGCTGATCAGCTGATAGCCCTGCCGGGCCATGCAATCCGTCGTCAGGCGCGCGCGCAGGGGTGCGTTGACGTCCACCGTCTCGAACCCGCCATCCACCCAGTAGCCGGGCGAATAGGCGCAATTTCCGGCGGCGTCACAGAAACGGGTGCCGGGATAGAAAATCGGCGGATACTGACGGATCTGGTTGGCGACCGGGGCATCGCGCAAGGCTGTGACGCGGCACTGATCGGTCTGGAACTGGGTCCGCGCGCCATCGGCGCCGGGACGGTAGAACACCGAAACCGGTGCGCATCCCGCCAGGACACACAGCACCGCTCCAAGTGCGAACATGCGGGCGCGGATGGTCATGGATGATCACTCCCCATCAATCCGGGCCATAGTGCACCACCCTGAACTCATGTACAAATTCAATCCGGCCGCCCGCAAAAATGTTAAGATCCCGCAAGATGGCGCAATGCAGAGCAGCAGCGTCCCGGGCACGACAATTCGTTTGACCGCACCGGGAGCCCGTGTCAGACCTCGACACTGGCAGACAAGCCGGGAGCGCAGGGCCCATGAAGGTCATCATTTGCGGCGCCGGACAGGTGGGGTGGCAGATCGCCCGGCACCTTTCGGGCGAGCAGAACGACGTGACCGTCGTCGACAACAACCCCGATCTGGTCCGCCGCGCCACCGATACGCTGGACGTGCAGGGGATCGCCGGTTTCGCGTCCTACCCGGACGTGCTGGACCGTGCCGGCGCGCGCGATGCGGACATGATCATCGCCGCCACCTATTCCGACGAAGTGAACATGGTCATCTGCCAGGTGGCCCATTCCGTCTTCGGCATCCGCCGCAAGATCGCGCGCCTGCGCGCGCAGAGCTACCTGAACGCGATCTATTCCGATCTGTATCGCCGCGATCACCTGCCGATTGACGTCGTGATCTCGCCCGAACGCGAAGTCGCCGCCGCCGCGTTGCAACGCCTGTCGGCACCCGCCGCCTTTGATACCGAGACATTCATGGGCGGCAAGGCGCAGCTTCTGGGCATCGCGCTGGAAGAAGGTTGCCCGGTGGTGAACACGCCGCTGCGGCAGCTGACCGACCTGTTTTCGACATTGCGGGCTATCGTGGTGGGCATCCGGCGGGACGGCACGCTTTTTGCACCCGAATCGAACGACCAATTGTTCGTGGGGGACGAGATCTACGTCTTTGCGCATGCCGAAGATGTCGGGCGCACCCTGGAGGTTTTCGGCAAGCAGCAAGGCAAGCAGGATCGCGTCGTGATCGCCGGGGGCGGGAACGTGGGGCTGGCAGTCGCGCTGGAGCTGGAACGGCGCGAAGGCCGGATCCGCGCCAAGGTGATCGAGAAGGACCGCGGCCGGGCCGAACGCGCGGCCGAGGCGTTGGAACGAACCATCGTGCTTCATGGCGACGGGCTGGACAGCGCGCTGCTGTCGGAAGCCGGGATCGAACGGGCCGACGCGCTGTTGGCCGTGACAGACGACGACAAGACCAACATGCTGGTGGCCGTCCGCGCCAAGGCCAATGGCTGTCCGCTGGCCATCGCGCTGATCAACGACCCCACGCTGATCCCGCTGATGGGGCCTTTGGGCATCGACGCCTACATCAACCCGCGCGCCACGACCGTCAGTTCCATCCTGCGCCATATCCGACATGGCCGGGTGCGCGAGGTCTACTCCATCGGCGACGCCGAGGCCGAGGTGATCGAGGCCGAGGTGCTGTCGACCTCGCCCATGGCCGGGCAGCGGATTCGCGATATCGACTTCCCCGAAGGCGTGCTGATCGGGATGATCCTGCGCAAGGGAGAGATCCTGCGCCCCTCGGGTTCTGTAAGGATCGAGGAGGGCGACGTGATCGCCATCTTTGCAATGGCCGCCGATGTGCGCGAGGTGGAGCGGTTGATGCAGGTGTCGATCGACTTCTTCTGATGTGCCCCGAACCCCGAAGGGAGACCTGACCGCCCATGCCGCCCCCCGCCGACCAAAGGCCGCCCCGGAAGGACGTGCGCGACGATCCGTCGGACGGCGCGACGCCTTTCCCCGGCGCGATTTCGGCGGCGTTCACGATGGTCGAAACCGAACGCCCGCCGGGGGCGCGTGCGGCCGGCACCGCGCCGCCCCGCAGCCCCCGGTCGCGCAATCAGGCGCAGGGGCTGATGCGGCTGCCGCTGTTCCTGCTGATCTGGGGCGTGGCGGCGATGTCGATGTACGTGCCCGCGATCCACGCGCTTTCGGTCGAAAACTACGACGTCTCGCGGGTGTTTTTCTACGGCGGCACGCTGGGCCTGTTCGTGGTCACGCTGCTGGGCATCGCGATGAACAACCGGCAGGCGCGGAACGGCACGCTGGGCCAGTTGCTGTCGCTTTTCGCGACCTTCGCGCTGCTGCCCCTGTTTCTGGCCGTCCCGATGCAGGAGGGGCTGCGCAACACCACGTTCCTCAACGCCTATTTCGATATGGTCAGCGCGCTGACCACCACCGGTGCCGACATCTTTCCCGATCCCCTCCGACGGTCGTCCTCGCTGCACCTGTGGCGGGGGCAGGTTGCATGGCTGGGGGGCTTCCTGATGTGGGTCGCCGCCGCCGCGATCCTGGCGCCCCTGTCGCTGGGCGGGTTCGAGATCACGGCCCGCGGCGATGCAAAGCGCGGCAGCGGCATGTCTGGCCTGATGCAGGTGGACCAGGTCGATCCGCAGACGAAACTATGGCGGACCACCAAGACGCTGGCACCGATCTATGGCGGGCTGACCCTGCTTGTCTGGATCTTCCTGATGATGCTGGGCGAAAGCACGCTGACGGGGCTGATCCACGCGATGTCGGTCATGTCGACCTCGGGCATCTCCCCCGTGGGCGGGCTCGACGGGTCCTCGGCCGGGTGGGGCGGCGAGTTCGTGTTGTTCTGTTTCATGGTCTTCGCGCTGTCGCGCACGACCTTTTCCAGCGACACCGTGCTGCCTGGCACCCAGAACCTGTTGCAGGACCCGGAGGTGCGTATCGGCCTGACGCTGGTCGCGTCGGTCAGCGTGCTGATCTTCGCGCGCCACTGGATCGCCGCGCTGGAATTCCAGGATACAGAAAACCTGAGCGTCGCCCTGCGGGCCATCTGGGGGACGCTTTTCACCGCGATGTCATTCCTGACGACCACGGGGTTCGAAAGCACCGACTGGCAGATCGCGCGCGATTGGTCGGGGATCGGGACGCCGGGGCTGATCCTGCTGGGTCTCGCCCTGATCGGCGGCGGGGTGGCCACAACGGCGGGTGGCGTGAAGCTGCTGCGGGTCTTCGCACTGTACCTCAACGGCCTGCGCGAGATGGAACGTCTGGTCTACCCGTCATCCGTCAGCGGGGCAGGGGCGCGCAACCGCCGCATCCAGAAAGACGGCGCCTTCATCGCGTGGGTCTTCTTCATGCTGTTCGCGATGTCGCTGGCGCTGATCAGCGCCATCCTGGCCGCGCTGGGATCGGATTTCGAACAGGCGATCATCCTGTCCATCGCCACGCTTTCCACCACCGGCCCCCTGATCGAGGTGGCCGGCGACACGCCGATTCGGCTCGTCGAGCTGGGCCCATGGACTAAGGCCGTGCTGTGCGCCGCGATGATTCTCGGCCGGCTGGAAGCGCTGGCCATCGTGGCGCTGCTGTCGCCGACCCTGTGGCGCAGCTGAGGCGACCGGAAAGCCCTGGATCATCGATGCTGCGCCGCGACATTGGCACGCGGGTTTTCCGATAGGAAATGTGGCGGAACGATGCGGAAGGGCGCGCACTGACGCCATTTGGCCGCACGATTCGGCAAAGCCATGCACGCAGGACGGGGCCTCTATGCCCTGGCGCACGGTTTTCGGGCTGGAATCTCCCGGGATCGCACTTCATACTCGCCACGAAGCACGCAGCGCATGGCGATGCGACACAAGAAAAAAGGCGAGACTTCGGCAATATGGCTTCGGACAGACAAAACCTGCAAGACGCGTTTCTCAATCACGTCAGAAAAACAAAGGTCCCGGTAACGATATTCCTGATCAACGGTGTAAAACTGCAGGGCGTTATCACCTGGTTCGACAATTTCTGCGTGCTTCTGCGCCGGGATGGCCAGTCGCAGCTTGTCTACAAGCATGCGATTTCCACCATCATGCCGGCACAACCGATCAACCTTTATGACGGCGACGAGGGCTCTTGAGCGCAAACCACCGCGACATCCTGGGTGATCCGGCCCCGGTCGACACATCCGACCGGTTGGAACATCCGACCCGGGCCTGGGTCGTGCACCCGGAGATCACATCCGACAGGAACCGCCGCGACGCGGCCCCCGCACTGGAAGAAGCCGTGGCGCTGGCCACTGCCCTGCCACATCTCGCAGTGGTGGGGTCGAATGTCGTTCGACTTCCCAAACCCCATCCGGGGGAGCTTTTCGGATCGGGCAAGATCACCGAGCTGAAAGAGCAGATCAAGGCCGCCGATGTCGAGCTGGTGCTGGTCGACGGCCCGCTGACGCCGGTGCAGCAGCGGAACCTTGAAAAGGTCTGGAAGGTCAAGATCCTCGACCGGACGGGCCTGATCCTTGAAATCTTCTCCGACCGCGCCCGCACCCGTGAAGGCGTGCTGCAGGTCGAGATGGCGGCGCTGTCTTACCAGCGCACGCGGCTCGTGCGCGCCTGGACCCACCTGGAACGTCAGCGGGGCGGGCTTGGCTTCGTTGGTGGCCCCGGCGAGACGCAGATCGAAGCCGACCGTCGTGCCATCGACACGCAACTGGTCCGTCTGCGCCGGCAGCTCGACAAGGTCGTGAAAACCCGCGCGCTGCACCGCGAGGCGCGGGCCAAGGTGCCGTATCCGATCGTGGCGCTTGTGGGCTATACCAACGCCGGCAAGTCGACGCTGTTCAACCGCCTGACGGGCGCGAACGTGATGGTGAAGGACATGCTGTTCGCCACGCTCGACCCGACGATGCGCCGGGTGCAGCTGCCGGATGGACCGGAAGTGATCCTGTCCGACACGGTGGGCTTCATCTCGGACCTGCCGACGGAACTTGTCGCGGCCTTCCGCGCCACGCTGGAAGAGGTGCTGGCCGCAGACCTGGTGCTGCACGTCCACGACGCCAGCGCCGAAGAGGCCGACATGCAGGCAAGCGATGTCGAGGAGATCCTGACGTCCCTCGGTGTCGAGGAAGACCGCCCGCAGCTTCAAGTCCTCAACAAGATCGACCGCCTTCCCCGGGACGAAGCCGACGCGCTGCGTACCCGTGGCGCGCGGATGGAGGACGTGTTCCCGATCTCGGCCATCACCGGAGAGGGCATACCGGAACTGCTGGATGCGATCGCCGAACGGATCGAAGGCAAGCGGGAACGGGCCGAGCTGCACTTGGCGTTCTCGGACGGGCGCCGCCGTGCGTGGCTGTTCGATCGCGATCTGGTCGAGACCGAGGCGCAGACGGAAGACGGCTACGACATCACTGTCCGATGGACCGAAAAGCAGCGCGCACAGTTCGAAACCATCTAGCGCGCAAGCTGCGACGGCACGATCTGCGCCGCAAAACCATGCACGGCCTGTGCCAGCTCTGCCTCGCCCGGGCAGGACGGGATCGATGCCACCGTCCCGTCCAGCGCACGGCGCAGGCGTGTCGTGGCACCATCGATTCCCAGATCGTCAACCGCGTTGGGCCGACCGTTGCGCCGGTCCTGTCCGGCGGGTTTGCCCCTGGCGTCGCCCAGCGCGTCGCGCAGATCGTCGGCGATCTGGAACGCCTCGCCGATGCGGGAGCCCAGTTCGGCCCAGGGTTCGGGCGGCTGTCCCGCGGCGATGGCGCCCATCTGCGTGGCCGCAATGAACAACGCGCCCGTCTTGGCGCGGTGATAGGCGGCCAGGTCGATCTTGGCTTCGCTTTCCCAGCCCTGTCCGGCACAGATCCCGCCGGGCATGCCTGAATGACGGGCCAGCGTTGCCACCAGCCGGGTCGCGCGCAGCGCCGTATCGGCGGTACCGGCGCGTGCGAGCGTTTCGAACGCCAGCACGATCAGGCTGTCGCCGGCCAGCACCGCGACGGGTTCGGAATAGGCCCGGTGGAGCGACGGACGCCCGCGTCGGGTCGCAGCATCGTCGAAAGCGGGCAGATCGTCATGGACAAGGCTGGCGCAATGGATCAGCTCAAGCGCGACGCCAGCGGCATCGGTCAGCGCCGGGCAATCTTCGCCGCAAGCGGCCGCGACGGACAAGAGGATTGTCGGACGGATGCGCGCGCCGCCGGGATGCACGGCGTAGTGCAGGGCCCGGCCCAGCGTCTTCGGGCCGGTATCGGTCTGGACACGGGCAATCGAATCGGTCAGCGCGGCATCGATGCGGGCACGCCGTACCTGCATCAATCGGGCCAGATCCGCCGCAGCGGCCTCCCGCACTGGGGAATCCTGCACCCCCGGGTCATGCCGCGGTGAAGACTTTTGGGGCAAGAAAGGCACTCCGGTTCGGTAATCAGACGCCCGCACACGGACGTGTCAGCCCACGGGTAGAAAGGGACGGCCCCGAAATCAATCGTGGCTTTCGGTCAATTGAGATCTAATCCGCCGGTCCGGCTGGGAACCGCCCATCCTTCGACCAGCCCGAGATCGCCGCGTGTTTTGCAGGGTGAGCAGATCCGGCCCGATGCGCGGACTATACACGACCGAGCCGGACGGGTCAGAGAGCCTTGAAATGGCAAGGTTCAGTCCCCGATGTTCCCAGGCCAAAGCCACCACTCACGGAACAGCCCCAATGTGACCAATTTCGTAAATAATGGAAGTCTGGAATTCACCCATTGTTAAGATTTTTGAAACTCATGGGTGGAGCACCTAAGCGTCGACCACGTACATCTGGTTCAGAAGCGCGGCCTTCATGACGGCTTGGGCCGTGGTTTCCACGGAAAGCGTTTCGCGGGCGAGTCGCAGGTGTTTTTCCACCGTCGCGGCCGTCAGTCCCATCAAAAGGGCGATGTCCTGGGTCGTCTTGCCGTCGCCCACCCATTGCAGCGCCTCGCGCTGGCGCTTGGTCAGGTGCCGTTTCGGTGGGGAATAGGGCAGGGTCATGACTTTCAGGTGCGCCACCTGGTTCATCAGGTGGATCTCGTCTCCATGTTCGGCCCAGATCGCGTCGACATCGTCCTGCGTAAGGTCCTTGCGGGCGCACAGCGACACGCCGCCCTTGGAGCGCAGCGCCATCGCCTGGAAGCTGATCGTGTAGCCGACCTTGATTCCCATCTTCTGGTTGTACTCGTGCACGCGCTTCAGTTCTGGCAGGCCGCTGGCGTTGATCATCTCGGGGATCATGCGCCAGCTGGCCGCGCCTTCGTTGTCCAGCGCCCAGCGGAACATGGGCGCGTGATAGTAGCGCCCGCTGTGCAGGAAGCCGTTGATGTATTCGGGATCGTGATTGGTGAGGATGACGAAGTCGTCGGGATCGCCCAGAGATGTCGGTGTCCGGTAGCGGGTGCAGCCGTAGAACAGCTTTTCGAACCCGTATTCTTCCATCTGCTTGCAGTGAATGGCCCACAGCTCTTCAAGGCTGGGCGCGCTTACGACGTAAGCCAGGTAATCTCTCAATTTCATCGGTTAATCCGTCCCAGGGTCGTCTCGGGCAGGAGAACCGACAATAGCGTCGCAGACCGATCAAACCGGTCTGCCACGTCCAGCTCCGCCCATGTAATAACTCGTTAACACTGCGACGGATTTACCTATTCCGCAAGCGTGAGCTTGTTTTGAGCGGTTACGAGGGCGGAAAGATCGTCAATCCCAGCCAGTCGGCGACCAATGCGGGGGTGTCTTCGCCCTCGATCTCGACCGTGAACTGGTTGGTGCGCAGGATCTCGGTCGGCTTGCGCTTCTTGACGTCCTTCAGCACGAACCGCCCCCGGATGCGCGATCCCGACTTGACCGGGTTCAGGAAGCGGACCTTTTCGAACCCGTAATTGATGCTCATCGCCTGTCCCTTCATGGGTGTAGCGACGGCATAGGCCATGCCCGATCCCAGCGACAGCGTCAGGAACCCGTGCGCGATGGTGGTGCCGAAGGGGGTTTCCTTCGCCGCGCGCTCCGGATCGACATGGATCCACTGGTGATCGTTCGTCACCTCGGCAAAGTCGTCGATCATCTTCTGATCGACGGTGATCCAGTCGGTAACCCCGGATTCGGTGCCCACCGCGGCTTCGGCCGTGGCCAGAGCGTCGTCAATTGCTGCCATTGTTTTTCCCTCACTCCGGATCCGGACAGACCCGGACCATCCTCTTGCCCCGGTTTTCGCCCGCCAGCAGCCCGATCAGGGCGCCGGGCGCGTTTTCCAGGCCCTCCACAATGTCTTCGACGACCTTCAGCTGGCCGCTGTCGGTCCAGTTCTGCAGTGCCTTCACGGCGGCGGCGTCGTTATGGGCGTAGTCCATGACGATGAAGCCCTCCATGCGCAGCCGCTTGACCACGACCAGCCCCGGCACATTGCGCGGGCCCGAAGGTGCGGCGCTGTCGTATTGGCTCACGGCCCCGCAGCAGACGACGCGGCCCTTTTCGTTCATCTGGAACAAGGCCGTTTCCAGCACCTTGCCACCCACGTTGTCGAAATAGACGTCGACCCCGTCGGGCGCGGCCTTGCGGAGCGCCTTGAAGAAATTCTCGTCGCGGTAATCGACACAGGCATCGAAGCCCAGTTCAGTGACGACCCAGTCGCATTTCTCGGCACCGCCGGCGACGCCCACGGCGCGGCAGCCGATGGCCTTGGCGATCTGGCCCACATACATGCCCACAGAACCGGCGGCCGCAGAGACGAGGACGGTTTCGCCGGGCAGCGGCGTGCCCACGCTCAGCAGCCCGTGAAAGGCTGTCTTGCCCGCGATGCCGTAGGCCGAAAGCAGATGCGACAGCGACCCGATATCGGGCTGCTTTATCAGCGCCTTCGCCGGTTTCACCACGTATTCAGCCCAATGGCTTTCGCCCGCCACGATATCGCCCGGCTTGAACCGGTCGGACTTGCTTTCGACGACCTGCGCCACGGCATAGGTGTGCATCGCATCGCCCGCCAGCACCGGCGCGCGGTAGGTGGCGCCCTGCATCCACGCGCGGTTGGCCGCGTCGATGGACATCAGGATGTTCTTCATCAGCACCTCGCCCTCGGCCGGGACGGGCATGCCGGTCTCTTCCAGGCGGAAATGCTCGGGCGTCAGGGCGCCCTTGGGCAGTTCCGCGATCACAACCTGTCGGTTCGTCATGGTCTTTCTCCTCTCGTGGCGCGACGCAGCGACCTTCGCTGCCTGTCACGCCTCTGCGTTGTCATTCGTGCCGGCTTGCGGCTAGGTGCGGGCCAAAGACCCATGTTCGTGCCAGTCAGGGAGCCGCGCCGATGTCCGACGTCAAGGAATACCACCAGACCAGATATGCCCCGCCGCCGGGCGCCTGCGACATGCTTCTCATCCGCCATGGCCGCACGATGCCCGCGCGGCCCGGTGAAAGCTTCGAAACCATCGACGGCCACGGCAACCCGCATCTGCACCCCGAAGGGGAAGAACAGGCGCTGAAGGTGGGCGAGCGGCTGAAGACGCAGCCGATTTCGGCGATCTACGTCACCACGCTGACGCGTACCCATCAGACGGCCGCGCCGCTGGCGGGCCACCTGGGGCTGGAGCCCATCGTTGAAGGCGACCTGCGCGAGATCTTCCTGGGCGACTGGGACGCGGGCCTTTATCGCATCAAGGCGGCCGAGAAGGACCCGGCCTACCTGAAAGCGATCGAGGAGCACGAATACGGCCATATCCCCGGCGCCGAGACGACGGAGATCTTCCACGCCCGCGTCCGTGCCGGACTGCTGCGCATCGCGGCCGCGCATCCCGACGAACTGGTCGCCGTCGTGGTCCATGGCGGCGTGATCGGTGCGGCGATGTCCATCGCGTCGCATTCCCGGCCCTTCGCGTTCCGCGGTGCCGAGAATGGCTCGATCTCTCGCCTTGTGATCAAGGACGAGGTGATGAGCATTCGCGGCTACAACGACATCGGACATCTGGACTGACCTCACCGGTCAGTCCGTATCCAGCACGACCTTGCCCAGGACCTTGCGGTCCATGAAGAGTTGCAGCGCGTCGCCGGCCTGTGCCAGCGGCAGCTTGGCGCTGATATGCGGCTTGATCTTGCCCTCGCCGTGCATCCGGAACAGGTCCTTGATGTTGGCTTCGTGCAGTTCCGGTTCCGCCCGCGTGTGCGCGCCCCAGAATACGCCCACGATCTGGCAGCCCTTCAGCAGGGTCAGGTTCAGCGGGATTTTCGGGATGCCCGCCGGGAAACCCACGACAAGGAACCGGCCCTTCCAGTTCAGCGCGCGCAGCGACGGTTCGGCGTAGGATCCACCGACCGCGTCATAGACGACATCGACACCGCCGCCCGAGATCTTCTTGATCTCGTCCGAAAACGCCTTCTGCCCGTCGCGGTCCAGATCGCGGTCGTAGACGATCGTGTGATCGGCACCCAGCATCTTGCAGAAATCCGCCTTGTCCCGGGTGGAAACTGCGGCGATCACCTCGATCCCCATGGCCTTGGCCAGCTCGATCGCGGCGGTGCCCACGCCACCGGCGGCGCCGAGGATCAGGAGTTTCTCGCCGGGCTTCATCTCGGCCCGGTCCTTGATGGCGTGATAGGAGGTGCCATAGGTCAGCGTCAGGCAAGATGCCTCGTCGAAAGGCATCGAATCGGGGATCTTCATCAGCCGGTCCGCATCGACGTTCAGATGGGTCACGAACCCGCCGAATCCCGTCATCCCCAGCACCCGGTCGCCCACGGCGAAATCGGTGACGCCTTCGCCAACGGTCACGACCTCGCCCGCGATCTCTCCACCCGGCGCGAAGGGACGTTCGGGCTTCAGCTGGTACAGATCCTTGATGATCAGCGTGTCCGGGAAGTTGACACCTGCGGCACGAACGCGCACGGTAACCTGACCTTTGTCAGGCGCGGGATCGGGCATCTCGGTGAGTTCAAGTGTTTCCGGCCCGCCCGGAGCGGTGCTGAGCATTGCTTTCATGGTATCCTCCTCTGTCCGGCAAGGGTCGCCGGAACGTTGACGGGAATGTCCCGCTGCACTACGGAGTTGTCAATCAGATTTCGAAATGCAATTCTGCACAGCGGAATGCCCGAAGGAATACTCGGGGGGAGGACACATGTCGGAAGAGACGGATCTGGCCCAGTTCAGGGCCGAAACACGCGCGTGGCTGGAGGAAAACTGCCCGGCCGAAATGCGCGATGGCGGACGGACCGAGGATAGCACCTGCTGGGGCGGGCGGAACTGGGTCTTCACGTCAGACGCACAAAAAACCTGGCTTGAACGTTGCGCCGCCAAAGGGCTGACGGTTCCCACATGGCCCGTGGAGTACGGCGGTGCCGGCTACACGCGCGAGCAGGAAAAGATCTTCCTGGAGGAACTGGGCGCCATCGACGGCCGCGCGCCGCTGCGCAGCTTCGGCATCTGGATGCTTGGCCCCGCGTTGCTGCAATTCGGCACCCATGAACAGAAGCTGGAATTCCTGCCGCCCATCGCGCGCGGTGAAATCCGGTGGTGCCAGGGCTATTCCGAGCCGGGCGCGGGCTCCGACCTCGCCAGCGTGCAGACCAAGTGCGAGGACATGGGCGATCATTACCTCGTCAACGGCCAGAAGATCTGGACGTCCTACGCCGATCAGGCCGACGCGATCTTCGCGCTGGTCCGCACCGACAAGGACGCGCCCAAGCACCTGGGCATCACCTTCCTGCTGATCGACATGGAGACGCAGGGCGTCTCAACCCGCCCGATCCGGTTGATCTCCGGCAGCTCGCCTTTCTGCGAAACGTTCTTCGACGACGTGAAGGTCCCAAAGGACGGCCGCGTCGTGGGCACGGTCAACCGCGGCTGGGACGTTGCGAAGTACCTGCTGACGCACGAACGCACGATGATTTCGTCGGGCGGTGGCGGTGTCACCGGCGGCGGTCGCTCCTTGGGAGCCGTTCTGGCGGAAGAGGGCGATGCGCTGGACGATCCGGTGCTGAAGGCCTCGGCCATGAAGACGGAGCTCGACACGCTGGCCATTGGCCTGACCATCGAGCGCTACAAGGACATGGCGAAGGCCGGGCAGGGCACGGGCGATGCCTCGGCCATGCTGAAATACATGGGGACCGAACTGAACAAGAACCGGCTGGAGCTGATGATGGGCGTCGGCGGGTCGGACGCGCTGGAATGGGACGGGCCCGCGGGCTCGCGCCCGGCGGACTGGCTGCGGACCAAGGCAAACTCGATCGAAGGCGGCACGTCCGAGGTGATGCTGGGCATCATCTCGCGCCGCGTGCTGGGACTTCCGGGGTAAGAACATGGCAACGCTGATCAAGACCGAAGAAGAACAGATGCTGGCCGACAGCGCCCGCGGGTTCCTGGACGAGAAATCGCCGGTGTCGCACCTGCGCAAGCTGCGCGACGCGGGCAAGACCCACGATCCGGCGCTGTGGAAGGAAATGGCGGAGATGGGCTGGGCGGGGATCGTGATCCCCGAGGAACAGGGCGGTGTCGACATGGGCATGTCCGCCGCCTGCATCCTGGCCGAGGAGATGGGCAAGACGCTGGCCGTCAGCCCGTTCCTGTCATCGTCAGTCATGGCGGCCACGGCGCTGAAGCAGGTGGCCGATAGCCGTGCACTGGACGCCCTGTCGAAGATCGCCAGTGGAGAGCTGACCTATGCGCTCGCCATGGACGAAAAGCGCAAGTTCGCGCCGGAGGCCGTGGAGACCGAAGCCCGCGCCGACGGCAACGGCTTCCGCATCAGCGGGACGAAGACCTTCGTCGTCGATGGCGGCTTTGCCGACCGGCTGCTGGTCTTGGCGAAAACCGATGGCGGCATGACCCTGTTCGACATTCCGGCCGACCGCGCCGGGATCGAGAAGACCGAACGTTCGATGGTCGACAGCCGCGATGCCGCGAAGATCGTGTTCACGGATGTCGAAGCCACGGGCGAGGACGTTCTGGGCCAGGTCGACGATGCGATGAGCGTTCTGAAACCGGCGCTGGAAGCCGGGCAGGCGGCGCTGGCGGCCGAGATGATCGGCCTGTCGGCGGGCGCCTTCGGGATGACCACCGATTACCTGAAGGAACGCAAGCAGTTCGGGCAGCTGATCGGCACGTTCCAGGCGCTGCAACACCGCGCCGCGCATCTGTGGTGCGAGATGGAGGTGACGGCCTCGGCCATCGCCCATGCCGGGCGGCAGCTAGACGAAGATCCGGCGAACGCGGGCCTTGCCGTCTCGCTCGCCAAGGCGCGTGCGGCGGAAACGGCGAAGCTGGCGGTGATCGAAGGTGTCCAGATGCACGGCGGGATCGGCATGACCGATGCGTTCGACATGGGCTTCTTCATGAAGCGCGCCCGCGCCTCGATCGAGTGGCTGGGCGATTACGGCTACCACGCGGCACAGGTGGCCAGCCTGCGCGGGTTCTGACAGTGTCGCGCCGCGCGCCCGGGTGCGCGGCGCGACGTGTTTAGGTGAGGAAGACAGATGGAAATCAGGTTCGACGGCCGCGTGGCCATCGTGACGGGGGCGGGCGCCGGTCTGGGGCGCAGCCATGCGCTGGGACTGGCGTCCCGCGGGGCGAAGGTCGTTGTGAACGACCTTGGCGGCGCGCTGGACGGCGAAGGCCGGTCTGCCACGGCGGCCGAACAGGTTGTCGAGGAAATCAAGGCCGCGGGCGGCGAGGCGATGGCCCATGGCGCCGACGTATCGAACCCGGACGAAGTGGCCGACATGGTCGCCAAGGCGATGGAGGCCTGGGGCCGCATCGACATCCTCATCAACAATGCCGGCATCCTGCGGGACAAGACGTTTTCCAAGATGTCGCTCGACGATTTCAAGAAGGTCGTCGATGTCCACCTGATGGGCACGGCGACCGTGACGCACGCCGTCTGGCCGATCATGCGCGAACAGAAATACGGGCGGATCGTGGTGACGGCCTCGTCCTCCGGCCTTTACGGCAACTTCGGCCAGTCGAACTATGGCGCGGCCAAGGCGGCGATGATGGGGCTGATGAACGTTCTGTGCATCGAGGGCGCGCGCGACGATATCCGCGTGAACACGCTGGCGCCGACTGCCGCCACGCGGATGACGGAGGAGCTGATGTCGCCCGAGGCGCTGGAGCTTCTGAAGCCCGAAACCATCACTCCCGGCGTGCTGTACCTGGTGTCCGAAGACGCGCCGACCCGCGTGATCCTTGGCGCTGGCGCGGGCTGCTTTGCCCAGACGCGGGTTTACGAGACCCCGGGCGTCTACCTTGATGGCGATGATCTGAGCCCCGAAGGGGTGGCTGCCGCGATGGCGCAGATCTCGGACCCGGACGGCCAGGAAGAACTGACGAATGCATTTATGCAAACCCGCAAATTTGCCCAGCGGGCAGCCGAGGCCAAGGGGCTGAAGCTGGAATGGGGCTGAATTTCTTGATGGGAGGAACTCCTCATGCGTGACGCAGTGATCGTCTCCACCGCGCGGACCCCGATTGGCAAGGCCTATCGCGGCGCGTTCAACGCAACCACCCCGCAGGCGCTTGGCGCCCATGCCGTGAAGAACGCGGTCGAGCGCGCCGGGATCGAGCCCGGCGAGGTTCAGGACAACGTGTTCGGCGCGGCCCTGCAGCAGGGTTTCCAGGGCGGCAATATCGCCCGCCAGGTCGCCATCCGCGCGGGTCTGCCCGTGACGGTCGCCGGCATGTCGCTGGACCGCCAGTGTGCGTCCGGCATGATGGCCATCGCGACGGCGGCCAAGCAGGTCATCACCGATGGCATGGATGTTGTCACCGGCGGCGGTGTCGATTCCATCTCGACCGTGCAGACGCCGGAAATGCGCGTGAACCGCGACCCGTGGCTGCTTGAAAACAAACCGGAAATCTACATGTCGATGCTGGAGACCGCCGAAACGGTCGCCGAACGCTATGGCATCGGCCGCGACGTGCAGGACGAATATTCGCTGCGCTCGCAGCAGCGGACCCATGCCGCACAGGAAGCGGGCAAGTTCGACGACGAAATCGTGCCGATCACGACCACGATGAAGTTCCAGGACAAGGCCACCAAGGAGATCTCGGAAATCGAGATCACGCTGGACAAGGACGAAGGCAACCGGCCCTCGACCACGCTGGAAGGTCTGCAGGGTCTTCAGCCGGTCTTCAAGGACGGGATCAACCTGAAGGAAGGCAAGTACATCACGGCAGGCAACGCCTCGCAGCTGTCCGATGGCTCCTCCGCTGCCGTGATCATGGAAGCCAAGCTGGCCGAAAAGAAGGGCCTTCAGCCGCTGGGCCGCTATGTCGGCGTGATGGCCGCAGGCTGCGAGCCCGACGAGATGGGCATCGGCCCCGTCTTCGCCGTGCCGAAACTGCTGGAAGCCCATGGCCTGAAGATGGACGATATCGGCCTGTGGGAACTGAACGAAGCCTTTGCCGTGCAGGTTCTGTACTGCCGTGACAAGCTGGGCATCCCGGACGAGCTGCTGAACGTCAATGGCGGCGCGATTTCCATCGGGCACCCCTACGGCATGTCGGGCGCCCGGATGGTTGGCCACGCGCTGATCGAAGGCAAACGCCGCGGTGCCAAATACGTCGTCTGCACCATGTGCGTCGGCGGCGGCATGGGGGCTGCGGGCCTTTTCGAGGTCTTCTAAGACCCGCGTCCGCGCGCTATCAAGCAAACGGTTGTCGGGGCAAGCCCCGGCAACCCAATGACAAACGACAGGGATAACATGGCCGAACTTCTCGTTGTCCGGCACGGGCAGGCCTCGTTCGGGGCCGACAATTACGACAAGCTGTCCGATCTGGGCCATCAGCAATCGAAGCTGGCGGGAGAGGCCCTGCGGGCCGCGGGCTGGATCCCCGACCGGATGATCACCGGAACGCTGGAACGCCAGAAGGAAACGCTGGCGTCGATGGGCTTCGATGGCGAAGCCGAGGAACATCCGGGCCTGAACGAATACGATTTCAAGGACATCCTGAACGCGCGGTTCCGGGGCGAGGTGCCCGAGGACGTCCGCAAGGACCGCCGGTCGCATTACCAGACGCTGCGCGACACGATCTGGGAATGGCAGAAGGCGGCGTTTTCGGGCTGCACCGAAAGCTGGATCGACTTTTCGACCCGCGTGGAAGCGGCGCGCAAGTTCGCGACCGATACCGACGCGCGGCGGGTGCTGGTAGTCTCGTCCGGCGGGCCCATAGGCCAGCTTGTTGCGACATCGCTGGACGCCCCCGAACCGGTGATGATGACGCTGAACCTGCAGGCGAAGAACACCGGGATGACGAAGTTCATCTTCAATCGATCCGTCTTCTACCTGCACGAATTCAACGCCACCCCGCAATTCGCGTCCGCCGACCGGGCGGATCTTCTGACCTACAGCTAGGGAGGGCTTGGTCATGGGCACCGATACACAGACGCTCGATACCGCGGCCGTTGCGGCCTATCTGGAAAAGACCATGCCGGGTTTCGAAGGCCCGATCGAGGCGCAGAAATTCGATGTCGGGCAATCGAACCCGACCTTCATGCTGAAGACGCCGAAGAAAAACTACGTCCTGCGCCGCAAGCCCCCCGGGGTTCTGCTGAAATCGGCCCATGCGGTCGACCGGGAATTCCGTGTGCAGAAGGCGCTGTTCGAAACAGACGTGCCGGTCGCCAAGATGCATGTTCTGTGCGAAGACGACGACATCATCGGGTCGGCCTTCTACGTGATGGACCATGTCGATGGCCGCAATATCGGCCAGCCGAAGATGGATGGCGCCAGCCCCGAAGAACGCACCGCCGTGATCGACGACATGAACCGCGTTCTGGCCGCGATGCACGAGGTCGATATCGAGGCCGTGGGCTTGGCCGATTACGGCCCGCCGGGCAACTACTATGAACGCCAGATCGGGCGGTGGACGAAACAGTACCGCGCGTCGGAAACCGATACGGTCGCGCCGATGGACGAATTGCTGGCCGAACTGCCCAAGCGGATGCCCGACGTGTCCGAACGCCGGCTGGTCCATGGCGATTACCGCATCGACAACATGATGTTCGAAAAGAACGGCCCCAAGTGCCTGGCGGTGCTGGACTGGGAGCTTTCGACCATAGGCCATCCGCTGGCGGACCTTGGTTCCGTCATCATGCAGTGGCAGATGCCGGCCAACGGCGAAAGCCGCGGGCTGGAAGGCGTGGACCGCAAGGCGCTTGGCCTGCCCACGGACGAAGAGTTCGTGGCCAAGTACTGTGAACGCCGCGGGCTCGACGGGATCGACGATTTCGGCTTCTACCTGGCCTTCTGCTTCTTCCGTATGGCCGGCATCATCCAGGGCGTTTATAAACGGGCGCTGGACGGCAATGCATCGAACCCGGAACGCGCGATGCGCGTGGGCAAAAGCGTGCCGATCTTCGCACAAAAGGGGCTCGATGCCCTGAACGCCCAAGGCACCTGGGGAAGCTGACATGAACGATCTCGAGAGCGTATCGTCGGAAGATGAGGCGAAGGACCGCAACTTCGTCACTGCTCTGGCGCGCGGTCTCGATGTCCTGCGTGTCTATCGGCCGGGGGAGGTGGCGCTGTCGAACAACGATATCGCCGAACGGACCGGGCTGCCCAAGCCCACCATCTCGCGGCTGACGCACACGCTCTGCAAGCTCGATTACCTCGTGGTCGATCCGTCCTCCGGGAACTACCGGCTGGGCGCGGGGGTTCTGCGGCTGGGCTTCGGCGTTCTGTCGAGCCTCGAGATGGCCGACCGCGCGAACGAATTGCTGCGGTCGCTGACGGCGGGCCCCAATTCTTATGTCACCGTTGCCATGGGCGAACGGCACCGGACCGAGGTCGTCTACGTCGCCGTCCATCGCTCGCGCGAGGACGTGTCGCTGTCGATGCATGTCGGATCCCGCCTGCCACTGTTCGAAAGCGCCATGGGCCGCGCCATTCTTGTGGCCATGCCCGAGGCAAAGCGCGACGCTCTTTTCGACGAGATCCGCACGGGCGATCCCGACCTGTTCCAGCGCCGCCATGCCGGTTTCAAGGCCGCGCAGGAAGAGTACGAGCGGCTGGGATACTGCACCGGATACGGTGACTGGCGGCGGGATGTGAACGGTATCGCGGTGCCCGTTCGGTCGCTGGATGACGGCCGTGTCTTTGCCGTGAACGTGGGCGGGCCATCCTTCCACGTGAAGAAGAAGCACCTTGAAACGCAGTACGCAGAGCGCCTGATCGAGGTCTCGGAGATGCTGAGTTCGGGCCAGCGCGGGCCGCGCCGGGAATCGGAATCCGGCGAGTCCTGACCTGCCGGGTCTGAATACCGCTCAGGCGCGTATTTTCCTTCCTTTCCAATGCAATGAATTTGCAGGACACCAAGAGTTGACGCAAGGTCATCTTTGGGTCGCTGCCTAAGAATATTGCGCCCGGAAACAGGCATTCCTTCTTTTCGTTCGTGATGAATCGAAATATCCAAGATGTTTGCGATACCGCGACGGCTGGAAAAAACGGCGCAATAACAATTGGTTATTGTCAGGCATGAAAGTGCGCTCAAGTTTTGGGCATTGTTCTCCTGAGATCTGTCAGGAGAGGGTGAATTTCTACTCGAACGACAATAAACCTACGAACAGGTCAAAGCTGAATTGTTGACCGTTCGCGGCCTTGGCCGACGCTTGACTCTTTGTGCCGTTATGCAAGGTTCAGGCCAAGGCTCGGCGACAAATGCCAAAGGCATGCCGGGCTTTGTGCTAAGGGAGGAAATCATGCACAATACCGTGAGGTACGGCCTCGGGGCCGCTCTTGCCATGTCCGTAAGCGCGACAGCTCTGTTCGCTGATACGGTCAAGATCGCGTTCATTGATCCGCTGTCCGGGCCCTTTGCGGCCACCGGTACGAACGGTCTGAACCAGTTCCAGTTCGCTGCCGAAACGCTGGTGAACGACAAGGGCGGCGTGCTCGACGGCGACACCTTCGAAGTGCTCGGCTTTGACAACAAGATCAGCCCGAAAGAGTCGCTGATCCAGTTGCAGGTCGCCATCGACCAGGGCGTGCGCTACGTGGTTCAGGGCAACAGCTCGGGCGTGGCCAACGCGCTGACCGACGCCATCGACAAGCACAACCGCCGCAATCCCGACAGCCAGGTCCTGTTCCTGAACTATTCTGCCGTCGACCCGGCGCTGACGAACGAGAAGTGCAACTTCTGGCATTTCCGCTTCGATGGCCACGCGGACATGAAGATGGATGCCCTGACCGACGTGATCGCGCAGGACGACAGCATCAAGAAAGTCTACGTGATCGGGCAGGACTATTCCTTCGGCAAGGCCGTCGGTTCGGCCGCCCAGTCGATGCTGGCCGAGAAACGCCCGGACATCGAGATCGTGGGCAACGAACTGCACCCGATCGGCAAGGTGAAGGATTTCACCCCCTATGCCCGCAAGATCCAGGCGTCGGAAGCCGATGCCGTGATCACCGGCAACTGGGGCGCCGATATGTACGGTCTGGGCAAGTCGATCCTGGACAATGGCTTTGAAGGCCCGATCTACACCTACTACGCTGCAGCCGACGGCATGACCGCGGCCTTCGGCGAAGCGGGCAAGGACTCGATCCGCCTGATTTCGGAAGGTGCTCAGAACCCGCCGCCGACCCCGCAGGCCGCCGAGTACATCGAGGCGTTCAAGGCCAAGTATCCTGATGGCAACGTGTCCCAGAGCCGGATCACCAACACCATCGAGATGCTGGCCAAGGCGATCGAGGAAGCCGGCACCGCGACCGACGTCCAGAAGGTCGCCGCCGCGCTGGAAGGCATGGAGCACGAGACCATGTGGGGCGGTACCGTCTACATGCGTCCGGAAGACCACCAGGCGATCCAGAACATGCACGTCTTCGTGCATACCAATGACGACATCACCTACGATTACGACAACTCGGGCTATGGCATGCTGACGGAAAGCACCATCGAGAATGCCGGTGCGGATACGCCCACGACCTGTGACATGAAGCGTCCTTCGTGATCTGACGATTGTCCACGACCGGCGCGGGGCGCGACCCCTCGCGCCGGTCTTCACACGACCGGTCCGGACGGGACCGCAAACAAAAAACCATAACATGAGGGGGAGGGCGCATGGACCTCGTACTCGTCAACCTGATCGACGGGCTGGTGACTGGACTCTTGTTGTTCATGCTCTCGGCGGGTCTCACGCTGATCTTTTCGATGATGGGCGTTCTGAACTTCGCACATGCCAGCTTTTACATGCTGGGGGCCTATTTCGCCTATCAGATCAGTATCTACCTGGGCTTCTGGATGGGGCTGCTGATCGCGCCACCGCTGGTCGGCCTACTGGGCGCCGGGGTCGAACGCTATGGCCTGCGCCGGGTGCACCAGTACGGACACGTGCCCGAGCTGATCTTCACCTTCGGACTGGCGCTGCTGATCGAGGAAGTCGTGCAGTTCATCTGGGGCCGCAACGCGATGCCCTACATGGAACCCGAAATCCTGCAGTTCACCGCCTTCTCCATCGCCGGGAATTCGATCCCGGCCTACAAGATCTTCATGATCTTCACCTCGGTGGCGATCTTCATAGCGCTCTTGTTCGTGCTGACCCGAACCCGCGTCGGCATGATCATCCAGGCAGCGCTCAGCTATCCGCGCACGGTCGAGGCGTTGGGCCATAACGTGCCCTTGGTCTTCATGGGCGTCTTCGGCGTGGGCACGGCTCTTGCCGGCGTGGCGGGCGTGATCGCGGGGCCGGTTCTGACAACCTTCCCCGGGATGGCCGTGGTGCTTGGCTCCATCGTCTTCGTGACCATCGTGATCGGGGGGCTCGGGTCCCTTTGGGGCGCGCTTGTGGCATCCCTGCTGATCGGTTGGCTGACGACCTTCGCCAAGGCCTACAACATCCGGATGGAGGACATCCTGACCGGCGTGGGCTTCACGAAACCGGAAGTCATCTGGGACAGCATGTGGCAGGACCTGTGGTCGCTGACCTCGCCCCAGATCGCCGACATCCTGCCCTATCTGCTGATGGTGCTGATCCTCGTGTTCCGCCCCTACGGCCTTTTCGGGAAGCGTGACGTATGACCGACATCACTCAGAAATCGACAGCGACGCCTGCAATGACAATGGGCAACACGCTGCCCTGGATCCTTGCGGCGGCGTTTCTCTTCATCGCGCCGATCATATTCAGTTCGAACTCGGCGATCACCATCATGAACCAGATGGGGATCACGATGGTCTTCGCTCTGGCCTACAACATGCTGCTGGGTCAGGGGGGCATGCTGTCCTTCGGCCATGCCGTCTACATGGGTGTGGGCGGCTTTGCCTGTGTCCACGTGATGAACATGACCGACCTGTTCGAAAAGATGCCGCTGCCGGTTCTGCCGATCGTCGGTGGCCTGGTCGGGATGCTTTTCGCGATCGCCATCGGCTCGTTCTCGACCCGCAAGGCCGGGACGGTCTTCGCCATGATCTCGCTTGGCGTGGGCGAACTGGTCGCCGCCTGTTCGGTGATCATCGTCGTGTTCTTTGGCGGGGAGGAAGGCGTGTCGGGCGACCGGACCTATGGCATGCCTTTCTTCGGGATCGAGTTCCTGCGCCAGATCGAGGTCTACTACCTCACGTCCTTCTGGCTGTTGGTTTCAGCCCTGCTGATGTTCCTTTTCTCGCGGACACCGGTTGGCCGGATGGCCAATGCCGTGCGCGACAATCCCGAACGGGCCGAGTTCCTGGGCTATTCCGCGCGCTGGGTCCGGTTCTATTCCTTCGTCGCCTCCGGCTTCTTCTGCGGCATCGCGGGCGGGCTCTTCGCCATCAACTTCGAGATCCTGACGGAAGAGAACCTGAACCTTGCCACATCGGGCGGCATCCTTCTGATGACCTTCCTCGGCGGCGCGGGCTTCTTCTTCGGGCCGGTTCTCGGCGTGGTCACCTTCGTGCTGCTGCAAACGGTGCTTGGGCTTCAGACAGAACTTTGGGCGCTGTATGTGGGCGCACTGTTCCTTGCGACGGTGATGTTCTTCCCGGGCGGTCTGTCGGGGCTGATCATGATGCATGTCACCCCGATGCGGCTGGGCAAGCTGAACAGGCTGTATGTGCCCTACCTGAAGGTCTTCGTGCCGGCGATCATCGGCACGCTCTCCTTGTGCGGTTTCATCGAAATCCTGTTCCATGCCCGCCACGCGGCCCTGGGCGAGGACGAGATGACGATCTTCTGGACCACCTTCAGCAGCCACGCGATCCTGCCATGGATCATCACCATAGTGGTCGCCGTGGGCGGGATCTGGCTGGCAAAACAGTCAGCCCCAGAGCTGAACGAAGCCTGGCATGACGCCAATACCCCGGACGGAGGTGCACGATGAGCACGACGTCAGCGCTGAAACTTCAGGACCTGAAGAAGAACTTCGGCAAGGCCGAGATCATCCGCGGTGTCTCGCTCGACATCGGTGAAAGCGAACGCCACGCGATCATCGGGCCGAATGGCGCGGGGAAATCGACGCTCTTCAACCTGATCACGGGCCGCTTCCCGCCGACCAGCGGCAAGGTCTTCCTGCATGGCCACGACCTGGCCGGGAAAGCTCCGTTCGAAATCAACCGCATGGGCCTGTCGCGGTCGTTCCAGATCACCAACATCTTCCCGAAGATGACGGTGTTCGAAAACGTCCGCTGCGCGCTTTTGTGGGCCGAAGGGTACCGGTATTCGTTCTGGAACATCGTCAACCGTGCCAGCCACCTGGCCGATGCGACGGACGAGATCCTGGCCCAGATCAACCTGACCGAACGGCGCGAATTGCCGGCGGGGGTCCTGTCCTACGCCGAACAGCGCGCGCTGGAGATCGGGATCACCATCGCGGGCGGCGCGGATGTCATCATGCTGGACGAACCCACCGCCGGCATGAGCCATTCCGAGACCGACTACATCGTCGACCTGATCCGCAAGGTGACGGTGGGCAAGACGCTGATCATGGTCGAACACGACATGGGCGTCGTGTTCGGGCTGGCCGACAGGATTTCGGTGCTGGTCTATGGCGAGATCATCGCGACGGGCAAACCCGAAGAGGTACGCGCCAACGCGAAGGTTCAGGAGGCGTATCTGGGCGCCGCATTGGAGGCGGAACACTGATGCTCGAAGTCACGGATATGCACGCCTATTACGGCAAGTCCCACATCCTTCAGGGTGTGAACATGTCGATCAACGAGGGCGAGATCGTGGCCCTTCTGGGCCGGAACGGCGTCGGCCGCTCGACCACCTGCAAGGCGGTGATGGGAGAGGTGCAGCCCGAAGGGTCCGTCAAGTTCCAGGGCAAGGAGATCGCCGGCAAGAAGGCCTACGAGATCGCGAACCTGGGCATCGGGTACGTACCGGAGAACCGGGATATCTTCCCGGGGCTGACGACACGGCAGAACCTGACGCTGGGCCTGAAGCCGGGCCAGAAGGACGGGCAGGGGCGCTGGTCGATGCAGAACATGTTCGACATGTTCGAAAACCTGGGCCGCCGCGCGGATGTCGAGGCATCGGTGCTGTCGGGGGGCGAACAGCAGATGCTGACCATGTGCCGCACGCTGATGGGCGACCCGGAACTGGTGATGATCGACGAACCGACCGAAGGCCTGTCACCGCAGATGGTGCAGCGGGTGGCGGATCTGCTTAAGGAAATCGCCTCGCGCGGGATCGCGACACTGCTGGTGGAACAGAAGCTGTCCATCGCGCTCGACATTGCCGATCGCGTCTACGTCATGGGGCACGGCCATATGGTGTTCGAAGGCACACCGCTGGAGCTGAAGGACCGCGAAGACGTCCGCAAGGAATGGCTGGAAGTCTGACCGGTCAGGCGCCTTTGGCGGCGGATGCCTCCGGCGGGAGTATTTCGAGAAAGAAGAAGGGCGCCTCGGTATCCGCGGGGCGCCCTTTCTTTCGGTCGGTACTCGGCTGTGATCAGCTGGCGAGCATGTCGCGGAACACGTAGCGCGGGACGTCTTCGCGGGTCAGCCCCAGCTGGGCCAGTTGCGCGTCCGACTTGGCATAAAGCGCTTCCATCTCACCGATCCGCGCCTGCGTGGATAGGTAGGTGTTGAAGCCCTGGCCGATGGTCGCAAAGAACATGTCGAGCGCAGCGCGCACGCCGCCCGAGGGCATGCCGGTTTGGGTATTGGTCGTGTCGGTCATCTGGAAACCTCTGTTTCATTCACAGGGCTTCAAATAGGATTGCTGCGTTGCAGCATCAACCGATTACCTCGAAAAGCGCCTATGTTGCAGGCGCATGGCTGCCGCCGGGTCATTCGGCCGGAAGACGGCGCCGTACGGTGGCCACGTGAACCGCGGCGCCATGGACCAGAGCCGCATCGTTGAAATCGTAGTCCGGGCTGTGCAGCGGCGCGGAGGCTTCGCCGTTTCCGACGAAGGAAAAGCAGCCCGGCACATGAGCCAGAAAGCGCGCGAAATCTTCCGATCCGGTCATGGGCTCCGTGGCCAGTACGGCGGTTTCGGAAACCGGCCCGGCGGCCGCAAGAATGTCGGCGGCCAGTTCGGGATCGTTCTGCAGGGGCACGAACTCTCGGCTATACGACACGGTGGCCCCGATGCCGTGCAGCGATGCGATCCCGTCCGCGATCCGGCGCATTTCGGCTTCGATCTGCGCCGACACCTCGGGCCGGAAGCTGCGGGCGTCGCCCAGAATTCGTGCATGGCCCGGCAGTGCGTTGCGGGTGCCGTCGGTGGTCAGTTCGGTGACGGAGACGACGCCGATATCCGTGGGCGACAGGCGCCGCGACACGATGGTCTGCAATTCCAGCACCAGTGCGCAGGCGGGCACCATGACCTCGCGCCCGTCATGGGGGCGTGCGGCGTGGCCGCCCTGGCCCGTCAGGGTGATCTCGAAGATGTCCTCCGCCGACATGATCGCGCCCGGCTTGGTTTCAAAATGACCGACGGGTTTGCCGGGCAGGTTGTGGAGCCCATGGATCTCGTCGAACGGAAACCGTTCCATCAATCCATCGTCCAGCATTGCCTGCGCACCGCGGCCCCATTCCTCGGCCGGCTGGAAGATGAACCTGACGGTGCCGTCAAAGCCGCCGTCATGGGCCAGGATCTTTGCCGCCCCCAGAAGCATCGCCGTATGCCCGTCATGGCCACAGGCATGCATCGTTCCGGGCGTATCCGACCCATGATCCCGGCTCCCGGACTCCATGATCCGCAGGGCATCCATGTCGGCGCGCAAAGCTATGGCGCGGTTCGATTTTCCACGCTTCAAAGTGCCCACGACCCCGGTATCGCCAACCCCGGTTGCGACCTCGATCCCGAAGCTGCGCAGCGTGTCGGCGACGAAAGCGGCCGTCCGCGTTTCCTCGAACCCGAATTCGGGGTGGCGGTGAAGATCGCGGCGCCAACCGGTCATCTCTTCGTGCAGGGCGTCGTGGTCGGTCATGCGGAAAGCCTCTGTCCCGTGAATGCTGAACGGATATCCCATACCCGGCACAAGCTCCATCATGCGGCGGCCGGTCGTACCTCCGCCGCGGCGGTTGCCTCCGGCTGGAGTATTGGGAGAAAGAAGAAGATGTGCGGGCTTCTTTGGTCCCCAAATACCTCGGGGGAGTCGCGCCCTGGCGCGGCGGGGGCAGAGCCCCCAACGACGGCTCTCCTAGGCGCCGTGTTCCACGAAGTATTCAAGCTCGGTCAGGCTGTCCTTGCCGAAGAACATCTCGTCGCCCACGAACATGATCGGCGCGCCGAACACGCCGCGGGCCACGGCGGCTTCGGTGGCGTCGATCAGGCCCTGCTTGACCGCGGGATCCTGCACGGCCGTGACGATCTCGTCGACCGGTAGTCCGGCCGCCGCCAGCGCTTCGCCGATCGCGGACGGGTCGTCCATCTTCTTGCCGTCACGCCAGATGGCGGCCCACATGGCGGCGGTGTAGTCCGCTTCCCAAGGCTTTCCCTGCGCGTAGATCGCCCCGCGCATCAATGGCAGCGTGTTGATGGGAAAATGCGGGTTCTGATTATGGGTGATCCCGTGGCGGCCGGCATAGCGCTGCAGCTCGTGCCAGCGGTAGACGATCTTCGACGCAAGGTGGGCGTCCTTCTCGATCGGGCTGGTGTTCCCGGTCAGCTTGAAAACGCCGCCGATCAGCATCGGCCGGTTCACCACCTGCGCCCCGGTCCGTTCCGTGATCACGGGCAGAACGTGATAGGCCATGTGGCTGTAGGGGCTGCCGAAATCATAGTAGAACTCGATCTCGGTCATGTTGCCGTCTCCTTGAGTGCCGTGGCCCAGATCACAGGGATTCCGCCTTTTGGAAGGCTGGCCGCGCAGCGAGGCGTTCGTTGTAGGCCGCGACATTGGGTTTGTCGCTCAGGTCCGCACCCAGACGGCCGGCCATCATGCAGGCATGGCCCGTCATCACGTCGGCGCCGGAAAAGGCGCCTGCAAGGAACTCACGCCCCTCCATATGCGCATCGACCGCGTAGAGCATCTGCGCCAGCAGCTTCACCGCCCGCTTGGCATGCACTTCGCTGCGTCGGTCGGGGGCCAGAAGCTTGGTTTCCACCACGATCTGGTTCATCGGTGGCATGATCATGCCTTCGGCGTAGTGCAGCCATTGTAGAAAGACCGGGAAATCAGGGCTGTCCACGGCGGGTTGCAGCCGGCCGCCGGCATGGCGGGCCAGAATGTACTGCACGATGGCCCCGGATTCGAATAGGGTCACGTCGCCGTCCTCCAGCGCCGGAACGCGCCCCATCGGGTGGACGGCGCGGTAGCCGGGTTCGCGCATCTCCTTGTCGCCCAACTGGAATTTCTCGATCTCGTAGGAAAGGCCGAGCTCCTCCAGAAGCCAGGCGATCCGGACGGCCCGGCTGGACGGCGCGTAGTACAATTTCATGGGAACCCTCGTCTCTCCTCCGCTGCCCGACGCCGCGCTCAGGCACTCGACGGGCCGTTGCCGGTAGGCTAGCTTCCGTATTTGAAGGGAGTCAACATGAGCCGAAATGACCTTGCGTCCTCTGCCTGCGCCGTCGCCCGGAGCATCGAGAAGGTGGGCGATACCTGGTCCCTGATGCTCATGCGGGAGTTCTTCCTTGGCACGCGACGGTTCGAGGCGCTGCACAGGAACACAAGGATTTCCCCCCATGTGCTGAGCGGCCGGCTGAAGGCGATGTGCGCCGAGGGGATCATCGAGAAGCGGCAGTATTCCGAACATCCGCCGCGCGATGAATACCTGCTGACGGAAAAGGGCCGGGACCTGTGGCCGGTGGTGATGGCGCTGATGACCTGGGGCGAGAAGTGGCTGGACGGGCCTGAGGCTGTGGCGCTACGCCACAAGGCCTGCCTGCAGGAAATGCGCCCGACGCTGGTGTGCCCCGAATGCGGTGAGCCGGTGACAGCGCGTGACGTTGCGGCCCATGTCACCGAAGAATTCGCAGGCGAGCGTTGCACCGGAAGCGACAAGGGGTAAGGTTCGCGTCAGGTCCCTGACTTACGTCAGAGTGATGCGACCGGGGAGGAGAACAACCGCTGCCGAGCCGCCCTGAAGCGGCGCGCGCGGTCCTGTCCGATGGTTCAAGTTTCCGCGCGCCCCGGCGGTCCGACCGGCGTGGCGCGTGCCGCAGGAAAGGAAGTTGTTATGCTCGCCGCACGCCCTCAGGACATGGGGTTCGACCCCGACCGGCTGACCCGTATTGCCGACTGGCAGGACCGTTACGTGGCCGAGACGAAGTATCCCGGGTCCTCGGTCCTGATCGCCCGCGGCGGGCGCGAGGTGTTTTTCAACGCCACCGGCAAGCGGAACATCGAGAAGAACCTGCCGTTCGAACGCGATACGGTGGTGCGGATCTATTCCATGACGAAGCCCATCGTTTCCGCGGCCGTCATGATGCTGCTGGAGAAGGGGCTGCTTCAGTTGAACTCGCCCGTGTCGGACTTCATTCCGGGCTTCGCCGATTGCCACGCACTGGTGCCCGGCGCGACGGAGATCGACCAGACAGAACCGTGTGAAACACCGACAATTCAGCAGCTTATGACCCATGCTTCGGGTCTGACCTACAACTTCAACCCGGGCCTTGTCGGCAAGGAAATGAACAAGCGCCGGATCGGGTTCCCGGGGCGCAAGGGCATCCTGGCCGACAAGTGCGAAGAGCTGGCGAAGCTGCCGCTGGCGTTCAAGCCGGGGGCGACATGGGAATACTCCGTCTCGATCGACGTGCTGGGCCGGGTCGTCGAGGTCGCGTCGGGCATGACGCTGGACAGGTTCCTGCAACAGGAGGTCTTCGAGCCCCTGGGCATGACCGAAACGGCGTTCCGCGTGCCCGAGAGCGCCGGTGACCGCTTCGCGGCCTGCTATACCTCGCTTGAATCCGACGGGCTTACGGTGGATGTGTCGACCAAGACCGACAACACCATCCGCCTGCAGGACGCGCCCGAGACGTCCGCCTACCACGACACGACACTCTTTTCCGGGGGTGGCGGGCTTGTGGGGACCATCGACGATTACATGCGGTTTTGCGAGATGATGCGGTCGGGCGGTATGGGTGACGGCACGAGGTTGCTATCGACATCGACCGTAAAATTCATGATGTCCAACCACTTGCGGGGCGATATAGCCTCCATGGGCCCGCAGAGCTTTGCCGAGATGACGATGACCGGGACAGGCTTCGGGCTGGGCGGGTCGGTCACGCTTGATCCGGCGGCAACAGCGGCGCCGGGCAACGTGGGTGACTGGGGTTGGGGCGGCATGGCGTCGACCGTGTTCTGGATCGACCCCGTGCTGGACCTGTCGGTCTTGTTCTTCACGCAGCTGACACCCTCGTCCAGCTACCCGTCGCGCCCGCAACTGAAGGCGCTGGTGCACGGGGCGCTGACGGCATGAGCAATCCCGTTCTTTGGTTGCCCACGCAGGAGCGGGCCGATGCCACCCGGATGGCCGAATTCACCCGCTTCGTCGAAGCACGGCACGGACTGGAATTTAAAGATTACAACGCGTTATGGGAGTGGAGTGTCACCGATCTCGACTCCTTCTGGCGCGCGATCTGGGAATTTTTCGAGATCCCGCATTTCAAGGACAGCGATACGGTGCTGGCCGACCGCAAGATGCCGGGCGCCGCGTGGTTTCCTGGGGCGGAGGTGAACTATGCCCACGCGATCCTGTGCCATGCCGACAAGGACCCCGACCGCCCCGCGCTGATCGTGCAGTCCGAAACCTTCGGACGATCGGAACTCAGTTGGGGTGAACTGCGCGCGCAGGTGGCCAGCGTCGCGGCCAATCTGAAAGCGTTGGGGGTCGGGCAGGGCGACCGTGTGGTGGCGATCCTGCCCAATACGGAAACGGCGGTCATCGCGCTATTGGCCACGGCAAGCCTTGGGGCCATCTGGTCGATCTGCGCGCCCGACATGGGGCACGTGGCAATCCTCGACCGCTTCCAACAGATCGAACCCAAGGTTCTGATCGTGCAGGATGGCTATGTTCATGCGGGCAAGACCGTCGACAAGCGCGACTTGCTCAAGACGATCACGCAGGCGCTGCCAACGGTCGAGCACAGGATCTGGGTGCCTGTCACGGGCGACGTGCCCGAAGGCGATCTGGCCTGGGCCGACGTGATCGGCCAGGACGCGCAGCCCGGGTTCCAGCCCGTGCCCTTCGATCATCCGCTTTGGATCGTCTATTCCTCGGGGACCACCGGCAACCCGAAACCCATCGTCCACGGCCATGGCGGCATCCTGCTGGAGATGACCAAGCAGGCGCTGCATCAGGATGTTTCGGACAGGGACCGGTTCAGCTGGCTGACGTCTTCGGGCTGGATCATGTGGAACTCCCAGATCGCGGCCCTGGGGCAGGGCGCGACGGTCGCCTTGTTCGACGGGGCGCCGAATTACCCCGACATGACCGTCGTGTGGCAGTTCGTGGCGGGCGAGGGCCTGACCTATTTCGGCGCCGGCGCGGCCTTCTTTGAAGGCTGCCGAAAGTCCGGGATCACGCCGGGGGACGCCTTCGACCTGTCCGCGCTGCGGTCGATGGGATCCACGGGTTCTCCCTTATCGTCAGATGGTTACGACTGGATCTACACCCAAGTAAAGGCCGACATGTGGCTTGCTCCGATCTCGGGCGGGACGGATCTGGCGGGCGCCTTCGTCGGCGGCAATCCGATGCTGCCCGTGCGCGCGGGCGAGATGCAGTGCCGGTTCCTGGGCAACGCCGTGCGCGCCTTCGACGAAGACGGGAACGACCTGATCGGCGAGGTGGGAGAGCTCGTCTGCACCGAACCGCTCCCATCGATGCCGCTGTTCTTCTGGGGCGACGATGACGGATCGCGCCTGCATGACAGCTATTTCGACACCTATCCGGGCATCTGGCGCCATGGCGACTGGATCGAGATCACCGAAGACGGCGGCGCGGTCATTTACGGCCGGTCCGATGCCACCATCAACCGCAAGGGGCTGCGGCTGGGCTCGTCCGAGATCTACCGCGCGGTGGAAGGGCTGGACGACGTGCTGGACAGCCTTGTCGTCGATCTGGAATTCCTTGGCCGCGAAAGCTTCATGCCGCTGTTCGTTGTCCCGGCCGCTGGTGTGGCGTTCGACGACGCGCTGAAGGACAAGATCGTGCAGGCGATCCGCGACACGGTTTCAGCACGCTTCGTGCCGAACGAGATCGTCGAGATCGCCGAAGTGCCGCGCACGCTATCGGGCAAGAAACTGGAAGTTCCCGTGAAAAAACTGTTGCTTGGCGGCGATCCCGACAAGGTCGTCAACCGCGATTCAATGGCGAATCCGGGTGCGTTCGACGCCTTCATCGCCTATGCCGCACGGCAGGACGATGCGGCAAGGAAAGGCTGACCGATGGATGATACGCAACCGGGGCTGCTCGATCTTCTGGGGGTCGAGCAACTGGAACTGGACCTGTTTCGCGGGATCGGCGGGGGCGGCGAGACGCCGAACCGGATCTTCGGCGGGCAGGTCATAGGCCAGGCGCTGGCCGCGGCCTGTCGGACGGTGTCGGACCGGATGTGCCATTCCCTGCATGCCTATTTCATCCGTCCGGGCGATCCGTCGATCCCGGTGATCTACGAGGTCGACCGAGCCCGCGATGGCGGCAGCTTCACCACCCGGCGCGTCGTGGCGATCCAGCATGGCAAGCAGATCCTGAACCTGTCGGCCTCCTACCACGTGGCCGAGGAAGGCTGGGACTACCAGCACGCCATGCCGGACGTTGCCCGCCCTGAAACCCTGCCGGCGCTGGCGGAAACCCGGGCCGAACTGGCGCATCGGGTCCACGAGGACTACCGCGCGGAATTCATCCGCCCGCGCCCCTATGACATGCGCGAGGTTGAACCGCGCGATCTGCTGAACCCCGAGCCCAGCGATGACCTGAACCATGTCTGGATCCGGGCCGAGGAAGCCGCCGAGGCCGATCCGGTCATGCAGCAGCTGATGCTGACCTACCTGTCGGACCTGCAATTGCTGGGGACGTCGCTGCGTCCCCACGGGCTGACATGGATGCGGCGGAACGTGATGACCGCCAGCCTGGATCACGCGATGTGGTTCCACGCGCCGGTGCGGCTGCAGGATTGGCATCTTTATGTGATGGACGCGCCGTTTACCGGGAAGGGCCGGGGGCTGAACCGCGGATCGATCTATCACAAGGACGGTACGCTTGTCGCCACCGTGATGCAGGAAGGGCTGGTTCGGCCGGTGAAGAAGAAGACCTGAGGGAGGAAACACCATGGCACTCTGGCAACCGGGGATGGAACGGCGCGACGACTGGCTGGCGCTGGTCACGGAAGACATCATCGATCCCGGGCGCGAGATCGTGGACCCCCATCACCACCTGTGGGACCGCGGCGGGCTGGGCTACATGCTGGACGGACTGTGGCTGGATACGGATGCGGGCCACAACGTGGTGCAGACGGTCTTCATCGAATGCCGCGCCTTCTATGACCGCGACGCGCCGGCAGAGCTGCAATCGGTGGGAGAGACCGAAACCGTGGCCGCGATCTGCCGGGAGTCGGAGGAGGCCCCCGACAAGGCGCAGGTCGCCGGTATCGTGGCCCACGCGGATCTGAGCCGCGAGGATCTGGGTCGTATCCTCGATGCGCATCTGGCAGTGGGGGGCGACTATCTTGTGGGCTTCCGCCATTCCGGCGCGCGCGATGCAGAGCCCGAGCATCTGCACATTCCGGGCCGTGGCTACGCCCGCCAGTACACCGATCCCGCTTTTCAGGACGGCGTGCGCCTGCTGGGCGAACGCGGGCTAACATATGACACCTGGCATTACCACCATCAGGCCGACGACTTCCTTGCCTTGGCAAAGGCCGCGCCAGACACGGTAATGATCCTCGACCACTTTTCGACGCCTCTGGGCGTGGGCCGGTTCGAAGGCCGGCGGGAGGAGATCTTCCCCCAATGGCAGAGGGATATGGAAGCGCTGGCAAAGTGCCCGAATGTCCGCGCCAAGCTGGGCGGGCTTCTGATGCCCGACAACGGCTGGGGCTGGCACACGCGCGACGTGCCGCCCGGATCGGACGAGCTCGTCGAGGCGCAGGGCAAGTGGTACCGGCACATGATCGACGTCTTCGGCCCCGAACGCTGCATGTTCGAAAGCAATTTCCCGGTGGATCGGACGGGGATTTCCTATGCCGTGCTGTGGAACGCGCTGAAAAAGATCGCGTCCGACTATGACGAAGCCGCACAGGCCGAAATGTTCGCGGGCACGGCGCGGCGTGTGTACGGATTGCCTCAGCCCGCCGCCTAGAAAGGCCCAAAACCACATCCGCGGTTGCACTTGGGTCTCGTCGGCGCAAGATCCGGGGAAAACGGATCAACTGACCGAAAGGCCTCACCATGCGCCGCATTGCCATATTCGCTGCCCTGTTCCTTGGACTCCTGGGTCTTGTCGCTTGTCAGGAGGAAGGGCTCGTCTCGTCCGAGAACATCTTCGTCTCGTCCGAATTCCGCGCCCAGTGTGACGCGACGGCCGGCGTTCTGGTCCATGGGCAGGAGGGCACGGTCCTGTGTGCCGAACCCACACCGGATGCGGGCAAGACCTGCCGCTATTCAGGCGAATGCAGCGGGCTTTGCATCACGTCCACGACGCAGCCGCAAGCCACCACCGGGCAGTGCCAACCGGCCAAACCGTTTTCGGGCTGCTACACGATGGTCAACCTCGTGGAAGAAAACCGCAACGTCTGCATCGAAGGCTGAACGCGAAACGCCCGCCCTGTGACCGGCGGGCGTTTATCCTTGTCCGGTCCGCCAATCAGTCCTTGGCGTTGTAGGCCCGGTTCAGCTTCTTCATGCCGCCGATCCAACGGTCGTAGTTTTCCGTCTTCTTGCGCATGTAGCCCAGAACCTCGGGGTGCGGCAGAACCAGGAACGTTTCGTTCCGGATCGTTTCGACACAGGCATCGGCCACCGGTTCCGGCTCAAGCATGCCGTCGATCGATGCCACGCCGTCTTCATGACCGCGGGTCATCTCGGACCGGACAGCCTGCGGACACAGGACCGACACCTTGATGCCATCGTCGCCGTGCGTCAGCGCCAGCCATTCGGCAAGGCCCACGGCCGCGTGCTTGGTGACGCCATAGGGGGCCGATCCGACCTGGTTCAGCAGACCAGCGGCCGAGGCAGTGTTCAGCAGATAGCCGCCGCCCCGTCGCTTCATCAGCGGCACCAGATGGCGCGCGGCATAGACATGGGCCATCACGTTGATGTCCCAGATCCGCTGCCAATCGTCATTCGAAACCTCGGTCCCGCCCTTGGCCATGATCCCGGCGTTGGAACAAAAGAGGTCAATCGGCCCGACTTCGCCTTCAACCCTGTCGATCAGCGCGATGATGTCTTCCTCGCGCCCAACGTTCACCTCGGCGGCGATGCCGTCGATTTCGTCCGCGGTGGCCTGTGCGCCGGCCAGGTTCAGGTCGGCGCAGATGATCTTCTTGGCGCCTTCCGCGGCAAAGCGGAGCGCCATGGCCTTGCCGATGCCGCTGGCGGCCCCGGTGATGACGATGATCTTGTCCTTAAGCTCCATGGGTCAGGTCCACATCACGCTGCCACCGTCGACCGTGATGGCCTGTCCGGTGATGTATCGGCTGGCGGCAGAGCCCAGGAACACGGCAAGCCCTGCCAAGTCCTCGGCCTCGCCCAGGCGGCGCAGCGGGATGTCGTTTTCCGCCCGTTCCTTGGCGGCCGGGTTCGACCACAGCTCCTTCGCGAAGTCGGTCTTTATCAGGCCGGGGCAGATCGCGTTGACGCGGATGCCCTTGGGGCCAAGCTCGGCCGCGAGGTTCCGGATCAGCCCGATCAGTGCCAGCTTCGACATGCCGTAGACGCCCAGCGATGTGGACGGCTTGAAGGCCCCGATGGACGACGTGAACATCATCGAGCCTTCGCCCTTTTCGATCATGTCGCCCATCACGGCCTTCGCCAGCCACAGGTCGGACTGCACGTTCGACTTCATGGTCTTCTCGTAGGCGTCGTCCGGGATATCGGTGATCGAGCCGTAATAGGGGTTCACCCCCGCATTGCCGACAAGGATGTCGACGGGCCCGACCTGCGAGCGGGTCTTGGCGACCAGCGCCTCGACCTGCTCGGGGTAGCCGATGTTGCAGGCGATGCCGACCGCCGCATCGCGCCCCACGGCCTTGTTGATGCCCGCGGCGGCCTCGTCCAGCTGGTCCTGCTTGCGGGACGAGATCACGACCGTCGCGCCGTTTTCGGCCAGGCCCTGTGCCATCGCAAGCCCCATGCCCTTGGAGGCGCCGGTCAACAGCGCCACCTTTCCCGTCAGATCAAACATGTTTGCCATGGTTTACGGCCCCGCGAATTTCTGAGCGGTCATCACTAGCTCCGACACGGCCGACTGGCGATCGTTCGAGGCTTCGAATTCCTTGCGCTCTGCCCGCGCCACGACGGCATGGTGCACCTCGTCCGGCCCATCGGCCAGGCGCAGCGTGCGCTGGCTGGTGTACATGCCGGCAAGCGGGGTCCACTGGGAGATCCCCGTGGCACCGTGCACCTGGATCGCCTGATCGATGATGTTGCAGACCTTTTCGGGCACCATCGCCTTGATCGCCGACACCCAGATGCGGGCTTCCTTGTTGCCCATGACGTCCATCGCCTTGGCGGCTTTCAGAACCATCATGCGCATCGCCTCAATCTCGATCCGGGCGCGGGAGATGGTTTCCATGTTCTTGCCAAGATCGATGATCTTCTTGCCGAACGCCTCGCGGCTGATCCCGCGCGCAAGCATCAGGTCCAGTGCCTTTTCAGCCTGACCGATAGACCGCATGCAGTGGTGAATCCGCCCGGGGCCGAGGCGCAGCTGCGAGATCTCGAACCCGCGGCCTTCGCCCCAGAGGATATTTTCCTCCGGCACCCGCACATCGGTAAAGCGGATATGCATGTGGCCGTGGGGCGCGTCGTCTTCCCCGAAAACGTTCATCGGGCCCAGCACCTCGACCCCCGGCGTGTCCATGGGCACCAGGATCTGGCTTTGCTGTCGGAACGGCTTAGCATCGGGGGAGGTCTTTACCATGGTGATCATGATCTTGCACCGCGGATCGCCCGCGCCGGAGATATAGTACTTCTCCCCGTTGATCACCCATTCGCCGTTTTCCAGCACCGCGCGCGTGCCGATGTTCTTCGCGTCCGACGACGCCACATCGGGTTCGGTCATTGCAAAGGCCGACCGGATTTCGCCCGCCAGAAGCGGCTTCAGCCACTTTTCCTTCTGCTCGGGCGTGCCGACACGCTCCAGCACTTCCATGTTGCCCGTGTCGGGCGCCGAGCAGTTCATCGACTGCGACGCCAACGGGTTCTTGCCCAGTTCCACCGCGATATAGGCATAATCGAGGTTCGACAGTCCTTCGCCGGTTTCCGCATCGGGCAGGAAGAAGTTCCACAGACCCGCCTCGCGCGCCTTGTTCTTCATCTGCTCCAGCAGGGCCAGCTGTTCATCGGTGTAGGACCAGCGGTTTTCGCGGCCTTCGCCCAGCTTGTAGAATTCTTCCGTGTAGGGATCCACGTTGTCGCGGATATGCCGGATGACCTTCTCGAGCAAGGGCTTGGCGCCCTCTGACATCTCGAGGTTCATCAAGTTCAAAGAACCTTCCATCTCATCTCCTCCTGCTTAGGCTCAGTGCCCAAGCCATTTCGGCGCGCGCTTCTCGACGAATGCGGTCACGCCTTCATTGAAATCTTCGGTTTCGCGCAGGTCCATGATGACCTTGCGGCTGTATTCCATGCTCTCGGCAAAGGTATGCCCGGTATCCATACCGTTCAGAACCCGCTTCGATGCCTTCACCGCCGAGGGCGAGACCGACGTGATCTGGGCGGCCTTCTCCATCGCGGCCTCCATCAGCTTGTCCTGCGGAACCACGTCATTGGCGATACCGATGGCCTTGGCTTCCGCGGCGTCGATATGGCGGCCGGTCAGGATCATCTCGTTCGCGATCTTGCGCGGCACGAAGCGGGTCAGCATCTGCACGCCGCCCGCAGCCGCGAAGAAGCCCACCTTGACCTCGGGCAGGGCAAAGGTGGCGTTTTCCGCCGCGATCAGAAGATCGCAGGCCATCGCGGTTTCAAACCCGCCGCCCATGGCAAAGCCGTTCACCGCGGCGATGATCGGCTTTTCGCGGGTGAAGTTGTTGGAAAGCCCGGCAAAACCGCTGTCCGGGCCTTTCATCTTCCCGCCCGAGGCGGTGTATTTCAGGTCATTACCCGCCGAGAACGCCTTGGGGCCCGCGCCCGTCAGGATCGCACACCACAGGCTGGTGTCGGCCTCGTATTCCTGCCAGGCCTCGTGCATCTCGTGATGCATCGGAGGGTGAACGGAATTGTAGACCTCGGGACGGTTCATCGTGACGATGAACACGTTTCCCTTGCGTTCGGTCGTGATGAATTCGGTCATGCCGCATCCTTTCCGGTCTTCAGGCCGCCCGTGTCGATTTCCTTGAATTTTCCGTCACTTGCGGCGAGTTCCTTCAGCGTTTCGGCCGGTGCGAACTCGGGATCATCCGCCGTCAGCTCTTCCATCTTCGCCAGAACCGCCTTGGCGCCGACCATGTCGCCATAGAACATCGGGCCGCCCTTGTCGGCGGGCCAGCCGTAGCCGTTCAGCCAGACCACGTCGATGTCGGACGCGCGCTGCGCCTTGTTTTCTTCAAGGATCTTAACGCCTTCGTTGATCATCGGGTAGATGCAGGTCTCGATGATCTCGTCCGGGCCCATCGTCGACGGTTCGGCGCCGGTGATGTCGCGGATGATCTTCGCCGTCACGTCCGACGGAACGCCCTTGCGATCGTCGCCATAGTCGTAATAGCCCGCCTTGGTCTTCTGCCCGCGGCGATCAAGTTCGCACAATGCGTCGCGGATGGGGTTCGCCGTGGTGGCGCCCTTGGACCAGCCGATGTCGAGGCCCGCAAGGTCCGACATCTGAAACGGCCCCATCTTGAATCCGAACGTGTTCAGGGCGGCGTCGATGTCCCAGGGCATGACGCCCTTGTAGATCAGCTTGTTGGCTTGCTTCTGACGCGCGAACAGGATGCGGTTGCCCACGAAACCGGGGCAGACACCGACCAGAACCGCGATCTTGTTGATCGTCTTGGCCAGGTCCATGGACGTTGCGACGACATCGTCCGCCGTGTGATCCGCGCGAACGATTTCCAGCAGTTTCATGACGTTGGCGGGCGAAAAGAAATGCAGCCCGATAACGTCTTCGGGACGCTTGGTGGCCGTCGCAATCTCGTCGATATCCAAGGCCGAGGTATTCGTGGCCAGGATCGCACCCGGCTTCACGATACGGTCGAGGTTGCCGAAGATTTCCTTCTTCAAGTCCATGTTCTCGAACACGGCCTCGATCACGAGGTCGCATTCGGCCAGCGCATCCATCGACAGCGCGCCCTCGTAACGGGCCATGCGCTCGTCGACCTCTTCAACCGGGAAACGGCCGCGTTCGGCCGACCGCTGGTAGTTCGCGCGCACCACGCCAAGCCCGCGGTCCAGCGCGTCCTGCTTGGTTTCGACGATGGTCACGTCGAACCCGGCGGTGGCGAAGTTCATCGAGATCCCGCCGCCCATGGTCCCGGCACCGATGATGCCGACCTTTTTGATCTCGCGGCGGGCAACGTCATCGCCGAGCCCCGGAACAACCCAGGCATCGGCACCGGCCTTGGCGATATAGGCGCCGATTTCGGCATCTGTGGGCGTGGTCGTCATGCTGTTTCCTCTTTCGTCAAAGCGTTCAAACACGTGGCGCGCAATCCGCGCCGATCAATCTTGTCCGTGGCGCCACGGGGCAGGGGACCCGGTTGGCACCAGATCCTGTCCGGCACCTTGTAGTGGGCGATGTGGTCTTTCAGGTAGACGCGCAGATCCTCCTGCGAAACGGTCGATCCGGCGCGCAATTGCACCCCCGCGCCCACGGTTTCGCCCAGGCGTTCATGGGGCAGGGGGAAGGCGCACGCCTCCAGCACGTCCGGGTGCATGTGCAGCGCGCCTTCGACATCCAGACAAGCGATGTTCTCGCCGCCGCGGATGATGATGTTCTTCTTGCGATCGACAATGGTGACAAGGCCCGTGTCGTCCACGTAGCCCAGATCGCCCGTATGCATGAAGCCGTCCTTCAGCACCTCGGCCGTGGCTTCGGGCTTGTTCAGGTAACCGCGCATGTTGCAGACGCTTTTCACCGCGATCTCGCCCACCTCGCCGTCGGGCAGCTGGTTCCCGGAATCATCGACGATCCGCAGCTCCTGCAGCGGCAGGTGCATCCGACCTGCAGCGCCAGGATGTTCGACATATTCCGGCCCCGACAACCCGATCCCGATCGAGCTTGTTTCGGTCATGCCCCAGCCGCTGGCGATGGCCGCCGTCGGAAAGGTCTCGGCCAGCGGTCCGACCTGCGCCGCCGGACGCTTGGCGCCGCCGGCGGCAAGGAACCGCAGCGAGGGCAGGGGCTGGCCCATCCGGCGCGCGGCCTCCATCAGATCGGCCGTCTGCGTGGGCACGCCGACCAGCTTGGTAACCTGTTCGGTGTCTATCACACGCACGGCTTCTTCGGCGTCCCACTTGTACATCAGGGTGATCTTCGACCCGCTCAGCAGGCTTCCGAAGAAAGCGGCATGGGTGGCCGTGACATGGAACAGCGGCGTGATGATCAGCGCCGCAGGCCGTGGCGGTTCGGGCGCGTCCGGTTCCGGCGGCGTGATCAGCGGGGCCATCATGGCCTGGAAGTGATGCGAATACCCGGCGTGGACAGTTGCACGGTGGGTCAGGACCACCCCCTTGGGATGGCCCGTGGTGCCCGAGGAATACATGATGCCGAAATCGTCGTCCGGGTCGACGTGAACCTCCGGGCGGGCCGCGTTTTCGGCATTGAGCGCGGTGTAACCGTGCGCCGTCAGCTCTTCGCCTTCACGCACGCCGACGATGGTCAGATCGCGCGCGTCCCGCAGCGGCAGCAGCCGTTCGACCCGCTGGCCATCCGCAAGGACCAGCCGCGCGCCGCTGTCTTCCAGCGCGTAGTCCAGTTCTTCGGTCGTCCACCACGCGTTCAGGAAGACAACGATACCGCCGGCTGCCGCGATGGCGCACATCAGGATCAGGATTTCGGGATAGTTCCGCATGCCAAGCGCCACGCGGGTACCGTTCGTCACGCCAAGACCGGCCAGAGCGCCGGCCATCCGGTCGACATCTGCAAGGAAGGCATCGAAGCTCCAGCGTTCGTCGCGGTAGACAAGGAAATCAGCCGCGCCATCGTCCATCATCGGGCGGACGGATTGCAGGTAGCCGCGGACATCGACTGGAGCGTTCCGGAAATACGGGTAGGTAACGCCGCGCAATTCGACCGTTCCCAGCGCCAGCATCGGATCCGTTTCGGTCAGATGCCGCGCGGCCTCGTCCCGGGTCATGCCCGTGACCGGTGCAACAGTCATGACAGTGCCTCCGGTCTGACCGGTGACGTCACGCAACAGATGCGCATGTCGGTTATCCTCCCATCGTCACGTGCGTTCGGAAACGCCGCGACTCTTCCATGGGCGGGATGTTAGTGTGGAAAGATACAGGTGCCAATACCGCATGACGAAACGGAATTCCGCATTTGCGCCCTTGACCCTGACAGATGACAGGCAAAACGCCGCAGGTGAGCATGCATTGGCAGGATCGTGCCCGCAACCCGGTTGCTGCCGGGGCACCGTCGGGGGGTCAACTGCCGGGAGAAACGCCAGCCTGCGCACGGGGTTTCACCGGCTTCGCATCCGATTTCTGCTTCACGTTGGCCAGCCATGCGCCCACGAAACCATCATCACGCGCCATCGCGTCGGCCTGAACGAGCGTGTCCAGCCGCGAGAGCGCGTCCGCACGATCCGACGCAGAGCCGGCGCGGCGAAAATCGGACAGCGCGGCCAGCCTGTCATGCCGGTGGTCCGAAGATGGCGGAAGATCCGTGCCTTCGACGGGTGCGTCCAGATCGGTCGCATAGCCGAAGTACCGGAAATCCTCGGCATAAAGCGCCAGCACGCGGTCCAGCGTGTCGCGGTTCCGGAAGTAGTCCAGGTAGGTTGCGCCGGCGTTGGTGCCATGGCGGCTCTTGCGCTTGACGGGGGCAGGCGGCAGGCCAAGGTAACGCTCCAGAACCTGCGGCAGCAGATCGTCCATACGTTCCAGCTTGCCCATCATGTTGGGCTGCACGAACGGATACATCAGGTTCAGATGCTGCGGCCGCCAGTGCGGATCCAGCCGTTCCGGGGCGTCTTCCGAGATCAGTTTGATGAACGCATCGAAGCCGATCACCGGACCGGAATCGACACCGTAGCGCCGCACGAAATGCGACCACTGGATCGGCTTCTGATCCGCGATCTTGTTCAGGTAGGCCGAGACGACGCGCACGAACGGATTGCGCACGAAGGTGAAGATCCGCGCGTCCGCCAGCCAGTCCATCTGGTCGATCCGGTTGTCGAAGGGCGATGCCTCGACATCGTGCACATCGACTTTCCGGGCGCGCGGCTCATCGGCAAGGCTGTTCCAAAGGATGTTCTTGATCGTCGAACACCCGACCTTCGGATTGTTCAGGTAGACGATATTGGCGGCCTTGTTGGCCCGAAGCGCCTGTCGCTGGATCTGGGGATACACGGTCTGGATGGTCCTTGCCGGAAGACACGCGCCACCAACACCGACCGCCTGAGGCCTGTCCCGAAGGGCGCTGCAATTCCAGCGTTTCTAGCACCAGGATCGGGCAATGCTCAAGGACATGCGGGAGGTTTCGCTTCCACTTATTCACCATAATACAGATTAATGGATAACGATCGGCCCGAACAACATATCGACGGTATGATCGATCAAGTGTGCCCAGGATTGGGAAACGCGTCTGCGAAGTTTGTTCGGGCGCAACGCGGCACCTGCCCGTTGCGCCCGGACAAGTGTCTCAGGCGTCGTCCAGCGATGCCATGCGGTACAGGTTCTCGCTGCGATTGCCTGACCGGCAGAACAGCAACACCGGTTTCGGCAGCTCGTCCCACATGTCCTTGAGCGCCTCGGCGTGTTCACCCGTCGGGCCGGTCTGGCCGGACACCGGCAGATAGCGCGCCTCGACCGAGCAATTGGCGGCGGCACGCTCGATCTCTCCGAACAGCGGTTGGTCGTCGCCTTCGCCGTCCGGGCGGTTGCATACCACAGACCGGAAACCCTGCGCATGAAGCTTGGGCAGATCTGCCGGATCGATCTGGCCGGCGACGGACACGGTTTCGGTAAGCTTTTTCGTCTGCATAATCTGGCACCCCTTTGGCCCGGTCTCCACGCGAGACCGGGGTTACTCTAGCATAGGAAACGCACGAGCCCTGTGAAGAGTGCCATGCCGGGTCAGATCGACGCCCTGCCCGCGCGATCCCTTAAAAGAACGCCTGCAGGCCGGTCTGGGCGCGGCCCAGGATCAGCGCGTGGACATCGTGGGTGCCTTCATAGGTGTTCACCGTTTCAAGGTTCACCATGTGACGGATCACTTGGAATTCCAGGCTGATGCCGTTGCCGCCATGCATGTCGCGGGCCATCCGCGCGACATCCAGCGCCTTGCCGCAGTTGTTGCGCTTGACGATCGACACCATTTCCGGCGCGGCCGCGGCTTCGTCCATCAGACGCCCGACGCGGAGCGAACCTTGCAGGCCAAGGGCGATTTCCGTCTGCATGTCGGCCAGTTTCTTCTGGAACAGCTGCGTCTGCGCCAAAGGCCGCCCGAACTGTACCCGGTCCAGCCCGTATTGACGGGCGGCGTGCCAGCAGAACTCGGCCGCGCCCATCGCGCCCCAGCTGATGCCATAGCGCGCGCGGTTCAGACAGCCGAACGGGCCTTTCAGACCTTCGACATTGGGCAGCAGCGCATCTTCCGGCACCTCGACGCCGTCCAGCACGATTTCGCCGGTGACCGAAGCACGCAGAGACATCTTGTTGGCCACTTTCGGCGCGCTCAGCCCCTTCATGCCTTTCTCAAGGATGAAGCCGCGGATCTTGCCGCCATGGGCATCGGATTTCGCCCAGACGACGAACACATCCGCGATCGGTGCGTTCGAGATCCACATCTTCGTCCCCGACAGGACATACCCGCCCTGCACTTTTTCGGCGCGGGTCTTCATGCCGCCGGGATCGGACCCTGCATCAGGTTCCGTCAGCCCGAAACAGCCGATCCATTCGCCGCTGGCGAGCTTCGGCAGGTATTTCTGCCGCTGCTCTTCCGACCCATAGGCATAGATCGGATAAATCACGAGGGACGACTGCACCGACATCATCGACCGGTAACCGCTGTCCACCCGCTCCACTTCGCGCGCGACGAGGCCGTAGGTCACGTAGCCCGCGCCCAGCCCGCCGTACTCTTCCGGCAGCGTGGTGCCCAGCAGACCCATTTCACCCATTTCGGGGAAGATCTCGGGCGAGACGGTTTCGTTTTCGAAAGCCTCGGTGATCCGGGGCTGCAGCTTCTCCTGCGCATAGGCGCGGGCGGAGTCCATCACCATGCGTTCGTCTTCGGTCAGCTGATCCGAAAGCTTGAACGGGTCGGCCCAGTCGGTGGTGCTCAGGTTCGGGGCATCCTTCGCGCGCAGCGCGGGTTTGGTGTCTTGTACGTTCATGGCATGTCTCCCTTGCGGTTGCCCCGCACTATACCAGACCTCCCCGCACAAACAGCGAGACTTTCTCATCGAACTATGAGAAATACACATAGTTCGATATATGCGGAATGCTCATACATGGCCTATGCGCGCAAATTGCTGCCGTCGATGTCGGCGCTGAGGATCCTCGAAGCGATGGATCGGCTGGGCAGCGTGTCGTCGGCGGCCGAGGATCTGGCGTTGACGCAGGGCGCTGTCAGCCGGCAATTGCAGGCGCTGGAGGCTCAGTTGGGCATGCGGCTGGCGCGACGGGACGGCCGGCGGCTGGTGCTGACGCCCGAAGCGCATGTTTACGCGGCCGAGATCCGTTCGGTGCTGGCGCGGGTGGCCGAGGCGACGATGCGGCTGCAGACCGCCCCCGTCGGCGGGACGCTGAGCCTTGCGATCCTGCCCGCGTTCGGGATGCGCTGGCTGGTGCCGCGGCTGCCGGACTTCGCGCGGCGGCACCCCGAGATCACGATCAACATGACAACGCGGCTGGAAGCCTTCGCCTTCGCGCAGGAACCCTTCGACGCCGCGATCCGCTATGGAACCGGCCACTGGCCCGGTTGCGACAGCCTGCTTTTGAAGCACGAGGCGCTGATCCCGGTCGCCGCGCCGTCGCTGATGCCGAACGGCCGCCCTGCCCCCGAAGATCTGGCGCGGCTGCCGCTGCTGCACATTCGAACGCGTCCGGACATCTGGGCCGACTGGTTCCACGCCAAGGGCGTCACCCAGGCCCATCCGCTGACCGGTACGATGCACGACCAGTTTTCAACCATCACGCAAGCCGCGTGCCACGGGCTGGGCGCGGCCCTGATGCCGGATTACCTTGTGGACCGGGAGCTTGCGACGGGACAGTTGGTGGCGCTCGACGCCGCGCCGACAGAGGCTGCGGGGGCCTATTACCTCGTCTGGCCGCAAGCCGGGGCGGATGCCAAGCTGATGCAGTTCCGCGACTGGCTGGCGGGACAGACAGAGGCCGAGGACACCCTGCCACGGTAGCGCGCACCACGCTGCGACGCGCCGCTAGGAGGTAACGTTTGGAACCAAGTCGCCGTGGGATGGTGCGTGCGAAGCACACACCCTACGGCACGGACCTGGGCGCCGTAGGGTGCGTGGTTTCCACGCACCGCTCACGCCGGCAGAGGGCGAAGGTGCGTGCAGAGCACACCCCCTACAGCGGCCTCTCCGTCAGGAGCGATCCGGCCTGCGTCAAACCGATCCAAGCCGACGTAGGGTGCGTGGTTCCCACGCACCGCCAATCGCGGACCGCGGAACCAACGTCGGGACATTGAGGGCGGGCGAAAACGGAAGGGCGCGGGGCGCACCTACCCCAGCGCATACCCCGCACCGCGTACGGTGCGCACCGGGTCCGGTCCGCCATGCTGGGTCAGCGCCTTGCGCAGGCGGCCTATATGGACATCCACCGTGCGGGTGTCGACATAGATGTCGCGGCCCCAGACACGGTCGAGCAGCTGTTCGCGGCTCCACACCCGGCCCGGCTTTTCCATAAAGGTGGACAGGAGGCGAAACTCTGTCGGACCCAGTTTCAGGGGGAGGTCCGAGCGGCTGACCTTGTGGGTTTCGGCATCGAGGATGATGTCGTCGAATTCCAGCCGCAGGCCCACGGTCGACGGACGCACGCGGCGCAGCTGGGTCCGAACGCGGGCCATCAGTTCGATCACCGAATAGGGCTTCACGACGTAATCGTCGGCGCCGGTTTCCAGGCCCCGGACCTTGTCGACCTCTTCCGACCGCGCCGAGAGCATGATGATCGGGATGGCCCGGGTTTCGGGGCGCGTCTTCAGCCGGCGGCAGACCTCGATCCCCGACAGGTTGGGCATCATCCAGTCGAGCACGATGATATCGGGGACGTCCTCATCCACCAGCAACAGAGCTTCTTCGCCGTTCCCGGCCTTCAGCACGCGGAACCCTTCGGCTTCCAGATTGTAGGCCAGCACTTCGCGCTGGGCCAGTTCGTCCTCAACAACCAGGACAGTCGGTTGATCGACAGACATGGAAAGCTCCTACGACGTCAGGGATGTATTGTCTGCCTTGGGCCGGTCTTCGTCCGGGCGGTCGCCCGACACGAGGTAGACGACCTGTTCGGCAATCGCCGTCACGTGATCTCCCATCCGTTCGACGTTCTTGGCGATGAAATGCAGGTGCATGCAGGGCGTGATGCTGCGGGGATCTTCCATCATGAAGGTCAGGAATTCCCGGAACAGCGCGTTGTACATCTGGTCGACTTCCAGATCGCGTTCGATCACGTCGCGGGCCAGTTCCTGATCGCGCTGGATATAGGAATCGAGCGCATCTCGGAGCATCAGCTCGACCTCGCGCGCCATGCGCCGCAGCGCCGAGGCGCTGTCGGACACGGGCGGCACCTGTGCCAGGACCGACGTCCGCTTGCCGATGTTCTTGGCGTAATCACCGATCCTTTCAAGGTTGCCCGCGATCTTCATCACTGACAGGATCACCCGCAGATCGACCGCCGACGGCGACCGCAGCGCGATGATCCGCGAGGTCTCCTCCTGGATCATCTCCTCCAGCGCGTCGATGGCCGCGTCATCCGCGCGGACACGTTCGGCCAGTTCCTCGTCGCGCGTTTCCAGCGACTTGGCACTGTTCATGATCGCGGCCTCGACCAGGCCGCCCATCTTCATGATGCGCGCCTGCACCGTCTCAAGATCGCGGTCGAAGGACGACACGATATGCTTCTCGTGCCCGGAATCCTTTTCCGGGTTGGACGTGCCCGACGATTGCGTCGGGGCTTGTTGTGTTGGCCGATCCGCCATGTGAATTCGCGCTCCCTTGGGGGCTTTGGTCAGCCGATCCGGCCGGTGATGTAGCTTTCGGTCCGGGGATCGGAAGGATTGGTGAAGATGTCGCCGGTCTCGCCGAATTCAACCAGGTTGCCCAGGTGGAAGAAGGCGGTACGCTGGCTGACACGGGCAGCCTGCTGCATCGAGTGGGTCACGATGACGACCGAGAAGTTCGACCGCAATTCGTCTATCAGTTCCTCGACCTGCGCCGTGGCGATCGGGTCGAGCGCCGAGCACGGTTCGTCCATCAGCAGCACTTCGGGCGCGGTCGCGACCGCTCGTGCGATGCACAGGCGTTGCTGTTGCCCGCCCGAAAGACCGGTACCGGGCGCCTGCAGGCGGTCCTTGACCTCGTCCCACAAGGCGGCACGGCGCAGCGACTTCTCGACGATCTCGTCCAGGTCGGCGCGGTTGCGGGCCAGGCCGTGGATGCGCGGCCCGTAGGCCACGTTGTCGAAGATCGACTTGGGGAACGGATTCGGCTTCTGGAACACCATGCCGACACGGGCGCGGAGCTGCACCGGATCGACCTTGGGGTCGTAGATATCCTGCCCGTCGAGCTGGATTTGCCCTTCGACGCGGCAGATGTCGATGGTGTCGTTCATCCGGTTCAGGCAGCGCAGGAAGGTGGACTTCCCGCAGCCCGAGGGCCCGATGAAGGCGGTGACCATCTTGTCTTCGATGTCGATGTCCACGTCCTTGATGGCGTGGGTTTCGCCATAATAGACCTGCGCCTTGCGGGCCGAGATCTTGAGAGTTCCGGTGGTCACGTCGCGATCAATCATTGTCATTTCGTTCATTGTTGCAGCCTTCCGGTTACCAGCGGCGTTCGAAGCGGCGACGGAGGATAATCGCCACAGTGTTCATCAGGACCAGGAAGATCAACAGGACGATGATCGCTCCCGATGCGCGTTCCACGAAGGCGGGGTCGGATCTCTGCGTCCAGTTGTAGACCTGTACGGGCAGCGCCGAGGCGGGCTCGAACAGGCCGGCGGGCGGTGCATCGGGGAAATCGCGGACGAAGGCCACCATGCCGATGAGCATCAGGGGCGCCGTTTCGCCAAGCGCCTGTGCCAGCCCGATGATCGTGCCCGTCAGGATGCCCGGCGCGGCCAGCGGCAGGACGTGGTGGAACACTGCCTGCATCTTCGATGCACCCAGTCCCAGCGCCCCGTCGCGGATCGATGGCGGAACCGATTTCAGCGATGCGCGGGTCGAGATGATGATCGTGGGCAGCGTCATCAGCGTCAGCACCAGCCCGCCCACGATGGGCGCCGATTGCGGCAACCCGGCCCAGTTGATGAAGATCGCAAGACCCAGGATCCCGAACACGATCGACGGCACCGCGGCAAGGTTCGAGATGTTGACCTCGATGATGTCGGTGAACCGGTTCTGGGGCGCGAACTCTTCCAGGTAGATCGACGCGGCGACGCCGATGGGCAGCGCCAGCACAAGAACCACCAGCATCATGTAGGCCGAGCCGATGATCGCCACGCCCATGCCCGCGGCTTCAGGCCGGTTGCCCGATGCGTCGGGGCCGGTGATGAAGGCCCAGTTGAACTTCTTCTCGATCAGCCCGGCATCGCGCAGCTTGTCGACCAGTTGCAGCTGCTCGGGAGAGATCTGGCTGTCGAGCGCCGCGCTTTCCATCGTCACACGGCCTTTCAGGTAGCCGTCGACGCGGCCGTTGGCGACGAAGTTGAAATCTATGGTCTCGCCCAGCTTTTCGGGGTTGGCCAGAACGTAATCGCGCATCTGGGCAGCCGCCCCGCGTGAAATCAGGCCTGCGACCTCGTCCGCGGTCACCTGTTCGCCCAGCCCGCGGTCGTCGAGCGCCCGTTCCAGGCCGGCGGCGATCAGCGGCTGGTAGCCGAAGGTCAGAACGCTTTTCATCTGCTCGGGATCGCGGTTGCCGTCCGGGTCCAGCGTGGCCGGGTCAAGGTAGACCGGCACGTCGATGAAAGTCTGCGTGAAGGCCGGCAGGCCCTGCCGCAGGACCGACGACACCAGGACCACCAGGCACAGGACACCGATGCACACGGCTGTCAGGCCAAGGGCCTTGAACCGGCGTTCGGCGGCGTAGCGTTTCTTGGTGCGGGGGTCGAGCTCGGTCAGGAGAGGCCGGTCGCCGCGCGGTGCAATGGGCAGGCCGCTGCCGGGGGGCAGATCGTGGGTGCTGTCGCTCATTCGTACTGCTCCCGGTACTTACGGACAATGACAAGGGCGATGACGTTCAGCCCCAGGGTGATGACGAAAAGGGTGAGACCCAGCGCGAAGGCAACCAGCGTTTCAGGCGACGCGAAGTCGGTGTCGCCGGTCAGCTGGCTGACGATCTTGACGGTGACGGTGGTCATCGCCTCGAACGGGTTCAGGTCCATCCGGGCGGCGGCCCCTGCCCCCAGCACGACGATCATCGTTTCGCCGATGGCGCGGGAGGCGGCCAGAAGGATGGCGCCGATGATCCCGGGCAGCGCGGCCGGAAACACGACCTGACGAATGGTTTCGGACTTGGTCGCGCCCAGCCCCAGAGATCCGTCGCGCAGGGATTGCGGCACGGCGTTGATGATATCGTCGGACAGGGACGACACGAACGGGATCAGCATGATGCCCATCACGATGCCGGCCGTGGCGACCGAGTTCGCGCTGTCCCCCAGGCCCAGCGGCTGCGCGAAGTAGTCGCGCAGCAGCGGGCCCACGGTGATCAGGGCGAACAGGCCGTAGACGATGGTGGGGATGCCGGCCAGGATCTCGATCAGCGGCTTGGCCACCGACCGGACGCGGGGGCCGGCATATTCCGACAGGTAGATCGCGGCAAACAGGCCGATGGGCACGGCCACCAGCAGCGCGATGACCGACACGTAGGCGGTGCCCCACAACAACGGGATGATCCCCAGGTCGGAGTCGCCGCGGAAGTTGGGCGCCCAGGTGGTGCCGAAGAAGAACCTGTACCAGGGGTACTGCGCGAAGAAGTGCCGTGTTTCGAACAGCATCGACAGGACGATGCCAAGCGTCGTCAGGATCGCGATGCCGGCCGCCATGATCAGCAGCGCCTTGATAACCGCCTCGACATACTTGCGGGCGCGGAATTCGCGGTTCGTCTTCATGTAGGCGTAGGCAAAGCCGCCGACGGCCAGTGCCAGCACGGCCAGCGTCATCGCGATACTGCCGGTGCGGTTCATGGCGCGGAAGCTTTGGGCAACCTCAAGGACCTCGGGGTCCACGTCGGAGGCCAGCGGCACGCCGACTTCGGCCAGCCGCGCCCGCACGTCCGTTTCCCCGGTCTGAAGCGTCCGGGCGAAGTCCCGGGTCATGGTCCCCTGCGAAACGGCCTCGTCCAGGCCGTGGGCGATGCGGTTCACGTCGCTCATCACCAGGTTCAGCGCGCCGGCCTTTTCGATGGTCGCATCCGGGATCTGCGGGACAAGGGAGCGTTCGATGATCATCGGCTGCACGATCAGCCAGACGAACATCAGCATCAGCGCCGGGATCACCGAGGTCAGCGCCACGTTGGCGCCGTAGTAGAACGGCAGCGAGTGCAGCTTGCGCACATCGCCATCGGCGTCCGCGAAAGCGCGGCGGCGGCCCATGACATAGCCGATCGCGGCCAGCACAAGGATCACCAACAGAAGCCAGGTGACAGACATAAATCCTCCGTCTCAGAACGGAATTGCCGCGAACGAACGGCGGTTATTCGGAAAGTGCGGGGGCCGATCAGGGCCCTTTCGGGACAGAAGGGGGCGGCGCCGATAGATCGCGCCGCCCCCGATATCCAGGTGACAGGACGCGAGGCTTAGGAGCCCGAGCCCATGGTCACTTCGTCAGCCACTGCTTTCTGGGTCTTTGCCAGTTCCGGATCGGGAACCAGGCCGTAGTTGGCGAGCGGGCCGCCATTGCCGGCCATGGCGTCCGAGACGAAGAATTCAGCATATTCCTTCAGGCCCGGGATGATGCCGATGTGCTGCTTCTTCACGTAGAAGTACAGCGGACGCGACACCGGGTATTCGCCCGACGAGATGGTTTCGACCGACGGGGTCACGCCCGACATGGTCGCGACCTGCAGCTTGTCGGTGTTCTGTTCGTAGAACGCCAGGCCGAAGACGCCGATGGCATCGGTGTCGTTGTTCAGCTTTGCCAGCGTTTCGGTGTAGTCGCCGTCGATATCGACCGACAGGCCGTCGGTGCGGATCGCCATGCAGGCATCTTCAGCCGCATCTTCGTCGCCGCCGGCAGCTTCCTTGAACTTGTCGAAGTCGCCCGAGGCTTCGCAGCCTTCCATGATGACCTTCTCTTCGAACACTTCACGGGTGCCGTGCTTGGTGCCGGGGATCAGGGCCAGGATCTTCTGGTCGGGCATGTCCGGGTTCACGTCGGACCACGAGGTGTTCGGGTTGGCAACGGCTTCACCGTCGACAAAGACCTTCTCGGCCAGGGCCTTGTACCAGTCTTCCGGCGTGAAGACGAAGTCGGGGCCGTTGATGTCCGACGCGAAGACGATGCCGTCATAGCCGAACTGGACTTCGATGATCTCGGTCACGCCGGCGTCGGCGCAGGCCTTGATCTCTTTTTCGCGGATCTGGCGCGAGGCGTTGGCGACGTCGATCGTGTTTTCGCCGGTGCCCTGGCAGAAGTTCTTCAGACCGGCCGACGAACCGCCGCCCTGGACGACCGGGGTCGGGAAGTCGAAGTTTTCGCCGAATACTTCAGCCACGATGTTGGCATAGGGCAGCACCGTCGAGGAACCGGCGACTTGCAGCTGGTCGCGTGCCGAAGCGGCGGTGGCGGATACGGCGGCCAGGGCCAGTGCCGAAGCGGTCGCAGTCAGAATGCGCATAACGTTCTCCATGTGAGTCTCAGTCCACCGGGCGATCGCCCGGGTTACTGTCGGTACCTATTGGTGCCGCGCGATGCTTCTGTGACGGTTATGTAACGGTTTTATGAACCTTGCCCGGGAATTGATCCCGCATCGGACCAACCTTGGCGGAAATCGCCATTTACAGGGGTTACCGTCAGGTTAAGGGGCAGAGTGGCCCGGGCGGATCCCGAAGAAATCTCCCGGTTCGGGCCGGATTCGGGCGCCTGATTCCCTGCAAACATCCCGAAACCCGCCACGGGCGGGCCGGCAGACCCGTGAGACTGTCACATTCGGGGAATCACGACAGCATGCCGGTCACGCAGGCAGGATCACCGTGAAGGTCGCGCCGTGTCCGGGTTCGCTTTCCACCTTCAACCGACCACGATGACGGTTGATGATGTGCTTCACGATGGCCAGCCCCAGCCCCGTGCCGCCCAGTTCGCGGCTACGGTGGCTGTCGGCACGGTAGAAACGTTCGGTCAGCCGCGGGATGTGAACCGGGTCGATGCCCGGTCCGTGGTCGATCACCTGCACGCGCACGGCCGCGGAGCGTACGGCCGGATCGCGATCCGACATCGTGACGACGACGTCCACGACCCCGCCCCCGCCACCGTACTTGATCGCGTTCTCGATCAGGTTGGTGAAGACCTGCTGCAACTGGTCCGGATCGCCTGTCAGCATCGCGGGCGCCTCGGGCGCCTTCAGGTTCAGCGTCACCCCTGCCCCTTCGGCCAGCGGCCGGATCGATCGCAACGTGCTTTCCAGCTGCTCGGTCAGGTTCACGTTGTCCTTGGGCCGGACGCGTTCTTCGCTTTCCACGCGGCTGAGCGACAACAGATCGCCCACCAGCCGGTTCATCCGCGTGGCCTCGCCATCCATGATGGTCAGGAACCGTTCGCGCGCGGCGGTGTCGTCTTTTGCCGGGCCGCGGAGGGTTTCGATGAAGCCCATCAGCGCGGTCAGGGGCGTGCGCAGTTCATGGCTGACATTCGCCACGAAATCCCGGCGCATCTGGCCGGCCTGTTCCATATGGGTGACGTCCTGGAACGTGACCATGACCGCCCCGCCCTGCGCGGCACCGATCCCGCGCACGAAGCGGCAATGCACTTCGTAGATCGTGTCCTGCGACCCGTCGCCAGCGATATGGCGGGCCTTTCGCGGGATGGTGTCGACCAGCCCCTTCTCGATCAGGTCGATGACCTGGGGCTGGCGCAGGATGGTGGCATAATGGCGCCCGATAATGCGCTGGCCCAGAAGGGCCAGCCCTGCCTCGTTCGCGGCCACGATCCGTTCAGATCGGTCCACCAGCAGCGATGGCAGCGGCACGGCGCTCAGGAACTGGTCGATCACCTCGTCCATCATGACGGCACCCGTGTCGTCACGGGGCCGACGCGGCCTTGACGGCACGCGTCAGAACCTCGGTCAGTGCGTCGCGCTCTTCCAGCCCAACCGACAGGCGGAAGAAGCCTTCGCTGATCCCCAGCGCCTCGCGCGCCTCGGCCGTCATCGCGCGGTGCGAAGAGGACGCGGGGTGCGAGATCGTGGTGCCCACGTCGCCCAGCGTCGGCGCAAAGGCCAGCCCTTCGGCGGCAGTGGTGAAGGCATTGGCCGCGGCCCGTCCGCCATGGAGTTCGAGGCTGAGCATGTTGCCGCCCTTGCCCTCCAGCAACCCCGCCGCGCGATTGGCATCGGGGTGGTCGGGCCGGCCGGGATAGATCACGCGCGCCACGCCGGGCAGACCGGCCAGGTGATCGGCCAGCGCCACGGCATTGGCCTCCGCCGCATCGTAGCGCAGCGGGAAGGTCAGCAGCCCGCGTTCGGCCAGCCAGCAATCGAACGGGCTGGGCACGAAACCAGCTGTGACGGAGAAGACATCCAGCCGCGCGGCGATATCCGGGTCCTTGGCGCCGACCCAGCCCAGCATGACATCGGAATGCCCGCCCAGAAGCTTCGTCAGCGAATGGATCACGATATCCGCGCCGTGATCGAAGGCCTTCAACCCCCGCGGCGTGGTGAAGGTGTTGTCGACGACCAGCAGCACGCCCGCCTCGCGGCAGACCGCGGCGATGCCGTCCACGTCTGCGATGCGCAGCGTCGGGTTTGCGACGACCTCGATCAGCACGGCCTTCGTCTCGGGCCGGATCGCGGCCTTCACGGCGTCCGCGTCGCAGGCATCCACAAGGCTGACGCCAAAGCCCAGCCGCGGCAGATCCTCGTTCATCATCCGCAGGGACCGGCCATACAGCTGGTTGCCGCCGATGATATGGCTGCCCGTCGGGAACAGGCCCAGCAGAACGGCCGAAACCGCCCCCATGCCCGAGCCCATGAGCGTGCCGCCTTCGATCCCTTCCAACGCGCCGACCCGCCGGGAGACGACATCGGCGTTCGGATGGCCTTCGCGCGAATAGGTATAGCCCGACAGCCGGCCTTCGTACTGGGCATCCAGAGTGTCCGGCGTTTCCGAGGCATAGACGACCGACGGATAGATCGGCGTCACGACCGGCCAGCTGGCGGTTTGGGGGGCCGGCATCGGCCGCAGGAGCGTCCCCTTGGGGTTCGTCATCGTCCGACCTCGACCAGCTGCGCTTTGAAGCGGCGGTAGTTTTCCTGGTAGTGCTTCGCGGTCCAGCGCAGGCGGTCTATGGCGGCCTCGTCCATCTGCCGCACGACCTTGCCCGGCGCGCCCATGACCAGAGATCCTTCGGGGATCACCTTTCCTTCGGTGACCAGCGCCCCTGCCCCGATCAGGGAATTCTTCCCGATCACGGCGCCGTTCAGGATCGTGGCGCCCATGCCGATCAGCACGTTTTCCTCCAGCGTACAGCCGTGCAGCATCACCTTGTGCCCCACGGTGCAGCCCGGCCCGATCGACATCGGATAGCCCGCATCGGTATGGCAGACGACATCTTCCTGCAGGTTCGATCCCGCGCCCACTCGGATTTCCTCGTTGTCGCCCCGCAACGTGCAGCCGAACCAGACCGAGGCACCTTCTTCCAGCACCACGTTCCCGATCACGTTGGCGTCGGGCGCCACCCAGCTGTCATCGTGCAATTGCGGGGTCACGTCCCCCAGCGCGTAGATCGTCATGACATCTCCTCGAATTCCGCCTGCAGCGCGCGGACATGGGACAGAAGCCGCGGCTGCTGCGCGCGGCGCAGGCGCGTCGCCTCGATCACCGTGCGCAGGCGCTGTTCCGTCGTGTCCAGATCGTCGTTCACCAGAACGAAATCATAGTAGCCCCAGTGGCTGATCTCGGCCCAGCTCTTCTCCATCCGGCCCTTGATCGTGTCCTCGCTGTCCTTGCCGCGGGCGATCAGGCGGTTGCGCAGTTCCTTGATCGACGGTGGCAGCAGGAAGATCGACAGCGCATGGGGCGCCAGATCGGAATTGCGGATCTGCAGCTCTCCCTGCCAGTCGACGTCGAACAGCACATCGCAGCCGCTGTTGATGGCCTCCTGCACCGGCGCCTTGGGCGAGCCGTAGAAGTTTCCGAAGACATGCGCGTGTTCCAGCATCTCGCCGTTCGACACCTGTTTCTTGAAGGATTCCTCGGACAGGAAATAGTAATCCTCGCCATCCACCTCGCCCGGGCGCGGTGGACGCGTGGTTGCGGATACGGAAAAGCTGATCGACGGATCCCAGTCCCGCAGCCGCTTTGCCAGGGTCGACTTGCCTGCACCCGAAGGGGAAGACAGGATGATCAATAGGCCCCGCCGGTCTGCCATGGTGATACCCTTTCCCGAAATTATTCGACGTTCTGAACCTGTTCGCGCATCTGGTCAATCAGCGCTTTCAACTCCAGACCCACTTCGGTCAATGCGGTAGATTGTGCCTTGGAACAGAGCGTGTTGGCCTCGCGGTTGAATTCCTGCATCAGGAAATCGAGCTTCCGGCCCGCGGGGCCGCCGCCTGCGATCAGCGCGCGCGCGGCATCGACATGGGCGCGCAGGCGGTCGATTTCCTCGGTCACGTCGGCCTTCACGACGAGTATCGCCAGTTCCTGTGCCACCCGGTCCGGATCTGCGCCGTCGGCATTGCCCAGCACGCGGGCAAGGTTGGCTTGCAGGCCGTCGGCCATCGCCTGCTTGCGGGCCTCGGCCCTTTCCGCGGCCTCCTCGGTCAGCGTCGCAACCTGGTCCAACTGGCTTGCCAGCACAGCCGTCAGCGCGCGGCCCTCGTCATCGCGCATGGCGTCGAAGCCCTGCAGGAGGTTGGCGAATTCCGATTTCAGCTGTCGGATCAGCGGCGCATGATCCTCGGCATCGCTCTCGTGGACCAGCACGCCCGAGACGCTGAGAAGGTCGGATGCCCGCGTCGGCCCCAGCGTGACGCCCCGCGCTTCGGCGCGCGTCTCGATATCGGCAATCGCGGCAAGGGCCGTGTCCAGCGCGTCCGGGTTCACGACCATACGGTTCGATCCGTCGCTGCGCGTCACCCGCAGGTTCAGCGTGACATTGCCCCGCGCCGCGGCCTTGCCCAGTTCGGCCCGCAGTGCCGGTTCAAGCCCCTCCAGCCAGTCCGGCACGCGCAGCCGCATGTCCAGCCCCTTGCCGTTGACGCTGCGCAGCTCCCACGCCCAGGAATATCGCCCCAGCTCGCCCTTGGAGGCGGCAAATCCGGTCATCGATCTGAGCATGGCGTCCCCGGTGAGGCTGGGCGTTGGCAGGTGCAGGCCGGGGGGGGCGGCATATCCCCGGAAAAACCTGCGGACTGGTGGCACCTAATGGCATAGCCCGGCCAAGGGCAAGGGCCGCGGCGACCGCGCGCTTAACCTCAAATCATCTCGTTTTGGTAAACGCAACGTTAACCAAACCTTATGTATTCTCTCCAAAATCGATCAAATTCGTGGCAATTTAGTATAGCCGAACCTGATCCAAAGGAGTGGCGCTTCTACCGAAGAATTCGGGCTCAGACGAACCGGCCGGCACGATCCGACCCACCACACGGGCACCACACGTGTACGACGATGGCCTGGTTTGCATGACCACTGCAGGACGCAGTCGTACCGTTTACCAGTTGTTCGTAGCCACAAGACTGACCCTGAGAGGCTGAAATGTCCAAGCACCCGACCGAACGCGATACCCATGCCGATGCGATGGCCGGAAAGGTCGTGCCGCTGTTCCGTGCGGGAAAGCGACGTAACCTGACCCCCCTGCGCCAGGTAGAAGCCTACTGGACCGCCCTGCGCGAAGACGGCGACGTGCCGCGCCGCGCGGAGGTGTCGCCGCGGGGGCTGTCGAACCTGCTGCCCGACACGTTCATCCTGGAACGCATCGCCCGGGGCGAGGCACGGTTCCGCATCGCCGGATCCCGCACCACCGAATATGCCGGGACGGAGCTTCGCGGCATGCCGCTGACGGCGCTCTTTTCCAGCGCCGCGCGCCGCCAGGTGTCCGCCGTGCTGGAAGAGGTCTTCTCCGCCCCCGCCGTGGTCGAACTGCACCTGACCTGCCGCCCGGCCGCCACGCTGCGCGGCAAGCTGGCGGCCTCCTTCTCCGGCACGGTCGAGGCCCACGCGATCCTGCTGCCGCTCCGGTCGGACACGGGCGAGATCGCGCGCTGCATGGGCGTGATCGTCTTCGACAGGAAGCCGGTATCGCCGCTGTGCCTCGACATCGACACGGTGTCGATACGCTCGGTTGCAGGCCAGCCCCGCGCCGAAGGGAACGCCGAGCCCGAGATCGCTGAACAGGACGAGCCCGTGGCCACGGCGCCCGAGCCCGACCTTACGCCGGAGCCCACACCGGTGCCCGCGCCGGAACCGACCGCCGCGAAGCGGCCTCTTTTCAAGCGACCGGCAAAGCGCTGGCCCGTCCCGGTCGCCGGGATGGCCGAGACGCAGGAGCCGTTCAAGGGGCCTGGCGGGCATCTCCGGCTTGTCTGCTCGAACGACACGCTCGAGACGAGCTGATCCGGCTCCCCCGTCACGGGGGCTTGCCTTGCGGCGCAGGCCGGGCCACATCCCGGTCATGCGCCGTTTTAGCAACCCCATTGGCATCGGCCGCCGCACCCTGCTTCTGGGCCTCGCCGCAAGTGCCGCCGGCCCGGTGCGGGCGCAGGGCTTTGCCGGGCTTGCCAGCCCTGCCGACGGTTTCGCCCTGCCCGATCCGGCCTACCGGCTGACCTTTCCCGCAGACCACGGCCCCCACCCCGCCTTTCGCACCGAATGGTGGTACCTGACCGCCACGCTCACCGATGCGAAGGGCCGGGAATGCGGGCTGCAATGGACGCTCTTCCGGTCCGCCCTGCGCCCGGACGTGACCGAAGGCTGGGACAGCCCGCAGGTCTGGATGGCGCACGCGGCGCTGACCTCGGCCGACACGCACGTCTACGCCGAACGCTTCGCCCGCGGCGGTATCGGACAGGCGGGCGTCACCGCCGATCCGTTCGACGCATGGATCGACGACTGGTCGATGACCGGTGCGCCGGGCACGGGGCTCGACACGTTGACGGTCACGGCCCGCGGCGCGGAATTTGCCTATGACATCGCGCTGACCGCCGATGGCCCCCTGGTTCTGCAGGGGCAGCAGGGCTTTTCGCAGAAGGCCCCGGACGGCCGCGCCAGCCACTATTATTCGCAACCCGCCTACGCGGCAGAGGGCACTGTCACCTTCCCCGGCGAAGATCCCGTGGCCGTGACGGGCCGCGGCTGGCTTGACCGCGAATGGTCGTCCGCGCCGATGGCCGACGGCCAGCGCGGCTGGGACTGGTTCGCGCTGAACTTCCTGGACGGCACGCAGATGATGGCCGCCCGCATGCGCAGCGAAACCGCGCCCTATACCGCCGCCACCTGGATCGATGCCGAGGGCCGCGCCACGCCCTACCCGGACGGCGCGGTCACGTTCGAACCGCTGGCCACGACCCAGGTCGCGGGCCAGACCGTCCCAACCCGTTGGCGCGTGACCCTGCCCGCCCGCGGAACGGACGTCACCGTCGACGCCCTGAATCCCGGCGCGTGGATGGGCACCGCGTTCCCCTACTGGGAAGGACCGGTGACCCTGACGGACACGGCCACGGGGGAACTGGCCGGCCGGGGTTACCTGGAGATGACCGGCTACGGCGAACCCGGCTGACGCGCGCACGCCGCGATTGTAGCGTTAACGGCGTGCCGCATTTCTGGTAAGACTGGGCGCAAGTTGCGACGTCTCGCATCTTTTGCACCATGGGAGGCCCTTGATGAGAACCCTTTTACCCCTTGCCACCGCCTTCGCCGTTGTTGCCGGCATGGCCCTCGCCGATCCGCTGCCATCATGGGAAGACGGCGCCTCCAAGACCGCCATCGTGACCTTTGTCGAGAACGTGACCGATCCGACATCGGACAGCTTCGTGCCCGAAGCCTCCCGAATCGCGACCTTCGACAATGACGGCACGCTCTGGGCCGAGAAACCGGTCTACTTCCAGTTCCTCTTCGCCATCGACCGGCTGAAGGAAATGGCCAAGGCCGATCCGTCGGTCCTGAGTTCCGACGTGCTGAAGGCCGCCGCCGATGGCGACATGAAGACGGTGGCCGCCAGTGGCGAAAAGGGGCTGCTGGAGATCATTGGCGTCACGCATTCGGGCATGTCCGTGGACGACTTCGACGCGGATGCGAAGACATGGCTGGCCACGGCCGAGCATCCGCAGAAACACATGCCGATCACCAGCATGACCTACCAGCCGATGCTGGAGCTGCTGACCTATCTGCGCGACGAAGGATTCAGGACCTATATCGTGTCGGGCGGCGGGATGGATTTCATCCGCTCGTTCTCGGACGACGCCTACAATATCCCGGCGTCGCAGGTCGTGGGGTCCATGGGCAATTACGAATACAGCGTGAAGGACGGCACGCCGCAGATCGACAAGACGCCGGGGCTGTTCTTCAACGACGACAAGACCGGCAAGCCCCTGGGCATCCAGGCGCGGATCGGTCAGCGGCCGATCCTGGCAGTGGGCAATTCCGACGGCGATTTCGAGATGCTGCAATGGACGACCGCGGGCGACGGCCAGCGGCTGGGAATGATCGTGCACCACACCGACGCCGACCGCGAATGGGCCTATGATCGCGACAGCCATGTCGGCAAGCTCGACAAGGCGCTGGACGCGGCGCCGGACGAGGGCTGGATCGTGGTCGACATGAAGAACGACTGGAAGAGGATCTGGTCGGGCAAGTGAAGGCGTAGGGTGCGTGGTCTCCACGCACCTTGACCCGGGCCGGTGCGTGGTGACCACGCACCCTACATACATGGCGGGGCGCTTTTCATTTCGAGTACCCCGTTTGACACCTGCAACCGGCGTGTCGGCACGACACGCCATGCCCGGCCTCCCCAACGGGAGGGCATTTGCACCGCCAGGATGTGCGCAATCCTTGGGGAATGCACGGACCGCCAGCTCTTGCCAATCCGCGCACATGCCCTCCCGAGGTCGGGCATGCCGTGCCGTGTCTCGGGGCTCTATTCCCCGCGTTCCTTCCAGCGCACCATCTGGCGCATGACGCCGTGCAGCATCTGCACATCGGCCCGCGTCAGCGGCATCCGCGACCACAGGTTCCGCAGGTTCAGCTTCATGGTGTCGGCCTTGGTCGGCGGGAAGAAGAACCCGGCGGTGTCCAGCCGGTCCTCGTAATGCTCGGCCAGCTTCTCCATCTCCTGCCCCGTCGCCCAGTCGCTGCCCGCCATCTCGACCGTGTGCGCCGTGATGGTCTCCGTCGCGCGGCGCCATTCATAGGCCGTAAGCAGCGCGCACTGGGCCAGGTTCAGGGACGGGAAATCCGGGTTTACGGGCACCGACAGGATCGCGTTGGCCCGCGCGATGTCGTCATTCTCCAGCCCGGCGCGTTCCGGCCCGAACAGCACCGCGACGCGCCCGCCGCTGCCGATCCGTTCCGCCGTGTCCCCCATCGCCTGTTCGGGCGAGGCGACGGGCTTTGTAAGGCCCCTGTGCCGTCCGGTGGTGGCATAGACATAGGTGCAATCCTCCACCGCCTCGGCCGTCGTCTCGAACACCCGCGCCTCGTCCAGCAGCCGCCCCGCGCCCGAGGCCATCGCCACCGCCTTGGGGTTGGGCCAGCCGTCGCGCGGGGCCACGATGCGCATCCTGTCGATCCCGAAATTCCACATCGCCCGCGCGGCGGCGCCGATATTCTCGCCCATCTGCGGGCGGACAAGGACGAAAACGGGCTGCGGGCGGTCGGTGGGCATGGAAACCTCTCGTAAAGTCGCGCCGACCTAGCGCCCCCCGGGGCCAAGAGCAAGCCGCACCCCATTTTCAACCCCGCCGCAATCGGGTAGAGCGCCTTCAACCAAAGACCCGGAGGTGGACCATGGACGCGCCCGAACACCCGCAGATCTACCTGATCACGCCGCCGTCCTTCGATCTGGACGCGTTTCCCGACCTGATGGCCCGCGTGCTGGACCGGGTCGAGGTCGCGTGCCTGCGCCTGACCATGGCCACAAGCGACGCCGACCAGATCGCGCGCGCAGCCGATGCCCTGCGCGAAGTGGCGCATGCCCGCGATATCGCGCTGGTCGTGTCGGACCACGTGGCGCTGGCCGAACGGCTGGGGCTGGACGGCGTGCACCTGAGCGACGCGGCCAAGTCCGTCCGCGCCGCACGCAAGGCGCTGCCCGAGGACACGATCGTCGGCAGCTTCTGCGGCACCTCCCGCCATGATGGCATGTCGGCGGGCGAGGCCGGGGCCGATTACATCAGCTTCGGTCCGCTTACCGCGAACGGGCTGGGCGACGGGTCCGAGGTTGACCACGAGCTGTTCCAGTGGTGGTCCGAAGTGATCGAGATCCCGGTCGTGGCCGAAGGCGGCGTGACCGCAGCCGTCGCCGAAGCGCTGGCACCCCGCGTCGATTTCTTCGGCATCGGCGAGGAGATCTGGAGCACCGAGGATCCCGCCGCGGCGCTGGCGGAACTGGCCGCGATCTTCCGCTGAGGCTCTGACAAGCGGAACCCGAGAGAAAACGAGAGGTTCACGCCCGGCCCGAGGGCGGCGGCGATACCTGGACTACCTTGAAGTATGTGAACGACTTCGGAGCCGCTCGAACGCGTCATCAATTCGCGCCCGCGTCATTCCGAAGTCGGCCTCCGGCACGACGGGGCGGGTCGGGCGTGATCCGGGGTCCACGGACCCACCGAATATCCGCTAGAGCAGCGTCCGTTCAATGAACCAGTACGCCCCGACGGCCGCGATCACGACAGAGGCCGGGATCGCGATCCGCGCGCGGTACCAGGGTTTGTCCCAGAACCAGTAGCCGACAGCCAGGTAGGCCGCGGAAATCACCGCAAGCTGGCCGAACTCCACGCCCAGGTTGAATCCCGCCAGCGCCGGGACATAGGCGTTCTGCGGCAACCCGAAACTCTCCAGCACGCTGGCAAAGCCCAGCCCGTGCAGCAGACCAAAGCCGAAGATCACCACCGGGCGGAACCGGCTCAGCCGGTCATTGGGCCACAGGTTTTCCACCGCGACATAGCAGATCGACAGCGCGATCAGCGGCTCGACGAAGGCGCCCGGGATCTCGACCCGGCCCAGAACCCCCATGGCCAGCGTCACCGAATGCGCCAGCGTGAAGGCCGTCACCTGCCATAGAAGCGGCCGGAAGGTCGTCCCGAAAAAGAAGAGCCCCAGCACGAACAGGATATGATCCGGCCCGAAGGGTACGATGTGATCGAAGCCCACGCGGATATAGGTCAGGAGCACCTTGAACGGTCCCGGCGCAGCGTTGCCCGTCAGCGGGATCTCCTCGCTCGTCTGCCCGGATTCCAGGTAGCCCGTCCACGGATCGGGCGCGTTCTGCTGGCGCAATACAACGGCCCCGGCGCCTTCGGGCCAAGTCATCACCATCGCCTCTGCCCCGGGCGGCAAGGCCCCCGTCAGATAAAGAGTCGACGTCCGCGGCATGGCAATGTTGCCAGTGGGCGGAACCTCGACCCCCGTCACCGTCAATGTCACGGGCGTGCCGTCAGCCGTGATCCCGATCTTCGGTACCCAGCCTTCGGCGAAGGCCGCCAGCATCGGCTCCAGCGCGGCCGGGGACATGCGACGGTAGCCGTCGTAGGGATCGGAATAGTCGGAGTCGGTCGTGGTGTCGTACTGGTCCGGGTCGATACCGGCCAGGTAGACCTCGGCATTCAGCTGGAGGTCCAGCACCAGTTGGCCGCCGCTGTCCGAGAAATCCCCCAGCATCGGTGTGATGTCATGGGCCGCGGCGATCCCGGCCGCCAGCACAAGCCACAGGCTTGACACGAGCCGCACGACGCCCAGTCTGAGGCGCGATTTTTCCGGAGCGTCCGACATGGCCCGTATTCCCCTTGCGATATCCCCTGCCCGCAGCAGATCCCGGACGGATGCGCGGCCGTTCCTACCGATCCGCCCACACGGTCAGCGTGTCAAGCGCGACACGCTCGCCTGCGACCGCGCGCAGCGACGGTCATGACGGGAACCGGACCCCGGGCTGCCGTGCTCTGTATCGGCGCCGTTCACTGGGATTGCATTGCCACTGCACGGGAAACGCCCGGCCCCGGCGCAGACCTGCCCGGCCGGATCGTGCGCCGACCGGGCGGCGTCGCCTACAACGTCGCCCGCGCCCTGACGGACCGCGGCGTGAAGGCACACCTGCTGGCCGTTCTGGGGGACGATGCCCCTGGGCGGGAGCTTCACGCGGCCTGCGCGGCGGGCGGGCTGGGCACGGATGGCCTGATCCACCTGCCCGACCAACCGACCGACAGCTACCTTGCCATCGAAGGGCCCGAGGGGCTGGTCGCCGCCATCGCCGACACCGCGACACTGGATGCGGGCGGAAGCGCCCTGCGCGACGCGCTGGGCGCCTTCGAAACGCCCTGGACCGGCCCCGTCGTCATCGACGCGAACCTGTCCGAACCGGTGCTGGCCGATCTCCTCTCGTCCCCAGCGCTGGCGGAGGCCGAGATCTGTTTCGCCCCCGCCTCGCCCGCCAAGGCCGAACGGTTCCGGCCCTGGCTTGGCCGGTCCAACACCGTTTTCTACCTCAACCGCGCCGAAGCGGCGGCCCTGCTGCGCGATCCGGCGGTTTCGACGGTCGACGCCGCCCGCCGATTGTGGAACAAGGGCAGCGCTCTCGTGGTCGTCACCGATGGTGCCGGGCCAGTGGCGGTGGCGGGACCGGAGGGCCTCCGGACCCAGTCTCCGCCCAAGGTCCGCGCGCGTGCCGTCACGGGGGCCGGGGACACGTTCCTTGCCGCCCATATCGCCGCCCGGCTGGATGGCGCAGACCAGACCGACGCCCTGAACACCGCCCTTGGCCACGCCGCCGCCCATGTCGCCGGAGACAATTCTTGACCTTTACGCACCATTATTCTGCCGAAGTCGCCGCCGCCCGCGAAGCCGGGACCGCCATCGTCGCCCTTGAAAGCACGATCATCACGCATGGCATGCCCTATCCCCAGAATGTCGACACCGCGCGGCTGGTCGAGGATGACATCCGCAAGGCCGGCGCCTGCCCCGCGACCATCGCCGTGCTCGACGGCCAGCTGTGCGTGGGGCTGGAGCCCGAGACGCTCGACAAACTGGGCGCGGCCAAGGGCGTGGCGAAGCTGTCGCGCGCCGATCTGGCAGTATGCCTTGCCATGGGCGGCACGGGCGCCACCACAGTGGCCGCCACGATGATCGCGGCGCACCTGGCCGGCATCGGCGTCTTTGCCACGGGCGGGATCGGCGGCGTGCACAAGGGAGCCGAGACGAGCTTCGACATCTCGGCCGACCTGCACGAACTGGCCCAGACACCTGTCACGGTGGTCGCCGCCGGCGCGAAGGCGATCCTCGACCTGCCCAAGACGCTCGAAGTGCTGGAAACGCTGGGCGTGCCGGTCATCGCCTACGGGCAGGACGATTTCCCCGCCTTCTGGTCGCGCGCGTCCAGCCTTGCCGCGCCCCTGCGGCTCGATACGGCGGCCGACATCGCCCGCGCCCACGCCATGCGCGGCGCACTGGGCCTGCCCGGCGGGCAGCTGGTGGCCAACCCGATCCCCGAGGAAGATGAGATCCCCCTGCCCGAGCTTGAACCGATCATCGCCGCTGCCCAGTCCGCGGCGGACACGCAAGGTATTCGCGGCAAAGCCCTGACACCGTTCCTGCTGTCGCGGATCTTCGACACGACAGAGGGCAGGTCCCTGACCGCAAATATCGCACTCGTCCGGAACAATGCCCGTCTTGCGGCACGGATCGCCCGGGAATTGAGCGCCCTGCCCGAGACCTGACCCATATCGTCACAATTGCCGTGAACGCCGCATTGTGGCGCGCCCCGGGACGACATAGTTTAACGTGAAATCACCGGACCGTCCCATGACCACGCCTTTCGACAAAGACAAACCACGCCCCGGCCTTCTGGCCGCGCTCCGGTCGTCGTTCCTGACGGGCATCGTCGTGATCGCGCCCGTGGGGGCCACGATCTGGCTGTTGTGGACGCTGGCGGGCTGGGTCGATGGCGTCGTGCTGCCGCTGGTCCCGTCACGGTTCAGTCCCGAGGAATACATCGGCATCAACCTGCGCGGCGTGGGCGTGATCATCTTCCTGATCTTCACGATCATCGTGGGCTGGATCGCCAAGGGGCTGATCGGCCGCTCGCTGATCCGGTTTGCCGAAAGCATCGTCAACCGCATGCCCGTCATCCGGTCGGTCTATTCGGGGATCAAGCAGATCTCGGAAACCGTTTTCGCGCAGACCGAACGCAGTTTCGAAAAGGCGGTGATGGTCGAATACCCTCGCCGGGGGATCTGGGCCATCGGCTTCATCTCGACCGAAGCCAAGGGCGAAATCCATGCCCGTGCGCATACCGGGGGCAAGCTGCTCAGCGTCTTCGTGCCCACCACGCCGAACCCGACATCCGGCTTCCTGCTATACTTTCCGGCCGAAGACGTGATCGAACTCGACATGTCGATCGAGGACGCGGCCAAGCTGGTGATTTCCGCGGGTCTCGTCTACCCGCCCGAAACCGATGACGATGCCGAACTCCCGCAGGCCCGCAAACGCCTCATGCGCTGGAAGGCGCAGGAGGATCCGGAGTCCAAGCCGTCCGAAGGCGTGGCGACCATGGCCGCCGGCGACTGACACGCAGGCCCCCGCGGTCCCGCCGGACGCCCGCCAGTCACGACGCCGGATCCTGTCCGGCGCGGGTGGGCGAGCGGGGCGCTGGACAGGATCCGGCCCCGCCGACGGTCACGAGAACATCGCCCGCAGATCCACCGTGCTGCGCTTCCCAAGGTCCTTCTTGTGCATGGTCAGGAACTTCTCGGCCGCCGTCCGGCCCGCGTCCTTCAGCCGGCTCAGCACGATCGGGTTCGGCATCATCTTCGTGGCGACCGACAGCGTGTTCATCAGCTCGTCATCGGCCACCATGTGCACGTACACCTGCGACATGCGGCCGGTATGGATCGTCCCGTCCTCGATCAGGCGCTGCACGAAGTTGATCGCGCGCATCTCGCGCAGGAGGGACGAATTGAAGCTGATCTCGTTGATGCGGTTCTGGATCTGGTGCGCGGTCACGGGCAGATCCTCGCGTTCCAGCGGGTTGATGTTCACGATCACGATGTCGGGCGGATACCGGTCCTCGAACATCGGGTAGAGCGCCGGATTGCCGGTATAGCCGCCGTCCCAGAACGCCTCTTCGCGGCCGGTCTGGCTGTCGTGGATCTTCACCGCCTGGAACACCGTCGGCAGGCAGGCCGAGGCCATGATCGCCTCGGGGTGGATCTCGTCGCCGGAAAACACCCGGATCTTGCCGTTGCGCACCCGTGTCGCACAGATGAAGAGTGCCGGGCCCTTGTCCGCGCAGATGGCATCGAAATCGAAGGTCGCCAGGATCGGTTCCAGCGGATTGCTGTAGAACGGCCCATAGCTGTAGGGCGAAACCGCCCGGCTCCAGAAATCCGCGGCCGCGAACATAGGCGAATACTCGATGGCCTGCGCCATCTTCGACAGGTCCACCCCTTCCATCCACGCCTGCATCCGGCCGTCCTTCACGGCGCCGACCTGGTCCCAGACCCAGTTGAGCTTTTCCTTCGCACCCTCGCGCCCGCCCTGCACCATCCCGGCCTTGAAGGCCGACGCGTTCAGCGCCCCGGCCGAGGTGCCGGACAGGGCCGATATCTCGATATCCTCGTCCTCGAGGATACGGTCCAGAACGCCCCAGGTGAAGGCCCCGTGAGCGCCGCCCCCCTGCAGAGCGAGGTTGATCTTGATCGTGTCAGCCATGGGCGTCCTGCTTTCTCGTTACAAACATCTGGTCCCGCCCGCATCGCCTGCGGCCGGGAAATAGGCGCCGTGCGTCCCGGACCGGGCGTGCCGGTCCGGTCATCGCGTCAGAGCGCGGTCCAGCCGCCATCGACGCTGATCGTCGTGCCGGTGATCTGGTCGGCCGCGGCCGAACACAGGAACTCGGCCACGCCGCCCAGCTGTTCGACGGTGGCGAATTCCTTCGACGGCTGGCGTTCCAGAAGGACGTTCTTGATCACGTCCTCGCGGCTCATGTCGTATTCCTTCATCGTGTCTGGGATCTGCGCCTCGACCAGCGGGGTCAGCACGTAGCCCGGGCAGATCGCGTTGGCCGTGATCGGCTCCTGCGCGGTTTCCAGTGCCACGACCTTGGTCATGCCCACGATGCCGTGCTTGGCGGAGACATAGGCCGATTTGAACGGCGATGCCGTCAGCCCGTGGGCCGACGCGATGTTGATCACCCGGCCCCAGCCGGCGGCCCGCATCATCGGCAGCGCCGCGGCGGTGGTGTGAAACGCCGACGACAGGTTGATCGCGATGATCGCGTCCCAGCTTGCCACCGGGAACTGGTCGATGGGCGCCACATGCTGGATGCCTGCGTTGTTGATCAGGATATCGCACTTGCCCGCCTGTTCGACCAGCGCGCGGCACTCGTCGCCCTTCGACATGTCGGCCTTGATGTAGCGGGCCGTGACGCCGAATTCCTTGCCGATCTCCTCGGCCAGCGCATGATCTTCGTCCCGGTCGGAGAACGAGTTCAGCACGACATCCGCGCCGACCTTGGCCATCTCGCGTGCGATGCCCAACCCGATACCCGAATTCGAACCCGTAATGATGGCAGTCTTTCCTGAAAGCGACATGGTGCTCCCTCCGCACTTGACGTGATGGTCCACGCGGTACGCCACGATGGCCGCACCGCTGGTGTCAAAGGTATCGGATTATTTGCCGCGATGCAGCAAGCTTTCTTTTGGATCAGCCACGTGGACCGGCCCCAAGGCGGCACGGCGGAGACCCGCCGAGCCGCGCAAATGCCGCTCGTACATCCCGGCTGCGCATGGCACAAAAAAAACGCCCGCACGAAGCGGGCGTTAAGTTATTGAGGCAGGTTTCATACAGGCAAGAAACCTATCGAGCAGTGACATCTTTATAAGCGTTCTGCGGCCTTCATCCAACCCAAAACTTCGCCAAAAGTTTGAAATCGCTACGGATCACGGATAGCGTTGCGGTCAACAAAACAAGGCCGATACGGAATCATTGCGCAAGTGCCCCCAGAAATTTTACAAAAAGTGCGGGGCCTTCTGGCGCTCGCGATCTGTCCTGTCGCGGTGTTTTTCGCCGCGATTCCCGCCCATGGAGAATCGGTCCACGGCATCGCCCTGTACGGAGAACCGGCGCTGCCGGAAGGGTTTAGCCACCTGCCCTATGCCAACCCGGATGCGCCCAAGGGCGGCAGCGTCGTATTCGGCAATGCCGGCAGCTTCGACAGCCTGAACCCGTTCATCGCCAAGGGCCGCGTGCCGTGGCAGATGTCGTTCTGGGGCTACGAAAGCCTGATGGGCCGGTCGTGGGATGAACCGTTCTCGCTCTACGGCCTGATCGCGGAAAGCATCGAAACCCCGGAAGACCGCGCTTGGGTCGAATTCACCCTGCGCCCCGAGGCCCGGTTTTCCGACGGCAGCCCCGTCACTGTCGAAGATGTGATCTGGTCGTTCGAGACACTGGGCTCCGAAGGCCACCCCCGTTACCTTGCCTTCGCCTCCAAGATCGAGAGTATCGAGCCTACCGGCCCCCGGTCGCTGCGCATCACCTTCAACGAGGACAACCGCGAACTGGCCATGATCGCGGGCCTGCGCCCGATCCTGCAAAAGGCGCAGTGGGAGGGGAAAAGCTTCTCCGAAGGCCTGATCGAGAACATTCCCATCGGCACAGGCCCCTATGTCGTCAGCGATTACGACATCGGCCGGTCGGTCACCTTCCGCCGCAACCCCGATTACTGGGCCGCGGATCTGCCGCTGGTGCGCGGCGCGGCCAATTTCGACGAATTGCGGATCGAGTTCTTCGGCGACGACGCCGTGTTGTTCGAGGCGTTCAAGGCCGGCGAGATTTCCGCCGTGCGCGAGTTCAACGCCGAGAAATGGGAGACGCAGTACACCTTCCCCGCGATCCAGAACGGCGACATCGTCAAATCCGAAATCCCGCACCGCAAGCCATCGGGCATGACGGGTTTCGCCATGAACACCCGCCGCCCGCCCTTCGACGACTGGCGCGTGCGCGAAGCGATGCTGCTGGCGTTCAATTTCGAATTCATCAACGACACGATGACCGGCGGCGCGCAGTGGCGGATCACGTCCTATTTCTCGGGCTCCGAGCTGGCGATGCGGCACGGGCCGGCGGATGACGAGGTCCGCGCGCTGCTCGAACCCTTCGCCGACACGCTCCTGCCCGATGCGCTCGACGCCTACGACCTGCCCGTGGGCGACGGCACCGCGCGCAACCGCGGCAACCTGCGCCGCGCCACCCGCCTTCTGGCCCAGGCCGGCTGGACAGTCGAAAACGGCCGCCTTGTCGATGCCAATGGACAGCCCTTCACCTTCACGGTGCTCTTGCGGCAGGCCGACCAGACGATGGCGCGCGTGCTCGACATCTATACCCAGGCGCTGGAAAAGCTGGGCATCACCGTGCGGATCGACCAGGTGGACGACGCGCAATACACCGAACGCGAAGCCTCGCTCGACTTCGACATGATCCCATTCCGCCGGGCGCTGTCGCTGTCTCCGGGGAACGAACAGCGCTTCTATTGGGGCAGCGACGTGGCCGACAGCCCCGGCACGCGCAACCTGCCCGGGATCGAATCGCCCGCCGTCGATGCGATGATCGACCGGATCCTGTCGGTGAAGACGCCCGAGTCGTTTGAGACCTCTGTGCGTGCGCTGGACCGCGTCCTGACAACCGGGCGTTACATCATCCCGATCTGGAACTACGAAGTCGGCCGCATCGCACATGTCAAGCAGATGGAATATAGCAATAATATTCCAATATATGGCGACGGACCCTATTTCATGCCCGATTTCTGGTGGTGGAACAATAACTGAACCTGTTAGTTTGTTTTTGTACGCGTCCCGAAGAGCCAAGCAGGGTGTTCCGGTTGCCAGGCTTTGTCCCGATATTCGGGAACCTTTCGGTTCCGTAAAAGTTGATCTGTTTAACAATTTCGGTATCTCGGATCCATGGCAACGACTCTGCACACCAAGTTCGCGGCCCTGTCGCATCCCAACCGGCTGGATATCTTCTGCCTGCTGATGCGACGCTTCCCCGACGCGCTGCCCGCCGGTCAGGTGGCCAGCATCCTGAACTTTCCGGCGAGCACCACCTCGACCTACCTGTCCGCACTCCGGCAGGCGGGCCTGATCGAACAGTACCGGCATGGCACCTCGCTCCAGTACCGGGCGGCCCTGCCCGCGTTGCGCGGTCTCTTCGATGATCTGGTGACGGGATGCTGCCAGAACCGCCCCGATATCTGCGGCGTCGCCGAAGATCCCGCTATCCCGTTGCAAGGGCGCGCCGACGGACGTTTGAACGTGCTCTTTGTCTGCACCGCGAACGCCGCCCGCTCGATCATGGCCGAAGCGCTGCTGCGTGCCGAAGCCGGCGACCGGTTCAACGTGTTCTCCGCCGGCACCCGGCCCGCCCCCAGCCCCCATGCCGAGGCGCTGAAGCTTCTCGCCGGCCGGGGCCATGACACGGACGGCCTGTCCTGCACCGACGCACAGCACTTTGCCGGGCCCGACGGAACCAGCATGGACATCATCATCACCGTCTGCGACCAGGCCGCCAACAATGGCGGCGTGGCATGGTCGGGCCGGCCGCTCTGCACGCATTGGAGCACGAAGGACCCCAAGGAAGCCGACAGCATAGCGTTCGAAGACGCCTACATGCTGCTGCGCGACCGTGTCCGTGAACTCGCGGCCCTGCCCCTCGATCAGCTCGATCGCGTCCAGCTCCAGCACCATCTCGACAAGATCAGCTTCGTGCGCCCGGCAACGGAAGACGCGGTCTGAAAACCGTTGGACGGTAGGACCGTGTTCCCCCAGGGATCCGTCCGCTTCATCTGCCCCAGCCATCTTCGCGGAGCCGCTGTCGCGCTGCCGTCCCGGAGCCATCGCGCCCTGCCCGTCAAGGGGGCGCAGCCCCGCGCGGATGCGCGGCTTGCCCTTGACGGGTGGGGCGCGATGGATGAGGCAGCACACGCGATGGCGGCTCCGTGAAGATGGCGGTGTCATCTTTGTGGTGAGCCCGAGCCCCCTTGAGAGCACCTCCGGCTTGCACCATGTGCAGCCAGAGGCTAGCCCATCCCGCATGGTATCGCTTTTCAACGCCGGCGCGCCCGCGCCATGCCCGACCCCGTTCAACATGGCCGCCCATGTCCTTGGCCGGGCCGACGCCGCACCCGACAAGACCGCCCTGTCGATCCTGGGCCCCGACGGCCCTGGCGATTGCAGCTTTGCCACGCTTCAGGCGATGGTGCGCGGCACCGGCACCGGCCTGTTGAACGCGGGTCTGAACCCCGGCGATATCGTCGTGATGCGCCTTGGCAATACCGTCGACTTCCCGGTCGCCTACCTTGGCGCGCTGGCCGCCGGGCTGGTCCCGGTGCCAACGTCCCCGCAACTCACCGAACCCGAAGTCGCCAAGATCCTGGCCGAGCTTTCCCCCGGCGCCGTCCTGCACGATCCCGACGTCGCGACCGCGCCGTACCATCACACGATCCCGCTCGACCGCCTGCAGGCCATGCGGCACGCCGCACGCTGCGACTGGCACATGGGCGATCCCGATCGTCTGGGCTATATCGTCTATACCTCCGGGACCTCGGGCAAACCCCGCGCCGTGGCCCATGCGCACCGCGCGATCTGGGCGCGGCAGATGATGTTCGATGGCTGGTACGGGCTGACGGCGCGGGACCGTCTTCTGCATGCGGGCGCCTTCAACTGGACCTTCACGCTGGGCACCGGGCTGATGGATCCCTGGACCGCCGGCGCCACCGCGCTGATCCCGGCGCCCGGTACCGACCTCTCGGCCCTGCCGGGTTTGCTCTCGGACCACGACGCCACGCTGGTGGCCGCCGCCCCCGGTGTCTATCGCAAGATCCTGCAGGGACAGGACCGGCTTGCTCTGCCCAGCCTTCGCCACGGGCTGACCGCGGGCGAGAAACTCTCCCGTCCGCTGCTGGAGGCATGGAAAGCAGCCACCGGCACCGAGCTTTACGAAGCTTACGGCATGTCGGAATGTTCGACCTTCATCTCGTCCAGCCCCGCGCACCCGGTGAACCCGGACACGCTGGGACGGCCGCAGGCGGGCCGCAAGGTCGCGATCCTCCCCGGCGGCGACAGCACCGTGACCGACCCGCTCCCCCATGGCAGCGCCGGTCTCATCGCCGTGCACCGGTCCGATCCCGGCCTGATGCTGGGCTACCTGAACGATCCCGAAAATACCGCCGCCCGGTTCCGTGGCGACTGGTTCCTGACCGGCGATCTGGGGGCGATGGGCGAGGACGGCGAAATCTCCTATCTCGGCCGGGACGATGACATGATGAATGCCGGCGGCTTTCGCGTGTCACCGCTGGAGGTCGAGGCCGCGCTGGCCGCCCATCCCGGGATCGAGGCCGTGGGCGTCACGGATGTCGAGATCAAGGCTGACACACGGATCATCGTCGCCTTCTACACCGGCCCCGACCCTCTGGACGAAAACGCGTTGAGCGATTACGCTTCGGGAAGGCTCGCGCGGTACAAGATGCCCCGGGCGTTTGTACATCTGTCGGAGCTGCCATCGGGGGCCAATGGCAAACTCTCGCGCCGCGCGCTGCGTGGCCTGTTCCCGGGACCGGGAACCGCCAGGGACTGAAACCGGCTGAACATATTTGATACGGATCTCGCAGCCTCGGCGCTGCAGTCACCAGCATCGGGGAACGGAGGGATCATGAGCGACACAACCGACACAATGGAAGACTCGAATGAACAGGCCGACAGCGCGGCCATCGAACTGCCCGTGCGCCTGGATATCCTGTCGGATCCGATCTGCCCGTGGTGCTTCATCGGCAAGACCTATCTTGACCGCGCGCTGGCGCAGCTTCAGGACCATCCCTTCGCCATCGAATGGCATCCGTTCCAGCTGAACCCCGACATGCCCGCAGGCGGCATGGACCGGCGCGAGTACCTGGAAACCAAGTTCGGCGGCCAGAAGGCGGCGGTAGATGCCTACATGCCCATCGTCGAACAGGCGAGCGCTGCGGGCATCGAGATCGATTTCGAAGCGATGGAGCGCACGCCCAACACGCTGGACGCGCACCGGCTGATCCACTGGGCCGGGATCGAACATGTCCAGACCGAAGCGGTCGACGCGCTGTTCAAGGCGTATTTCCAGCAGGGCCGCGACATCGGCGAGGCCGAGGTGCTGGCCGACATCGCCGACGGGATCGGTATGGATGCCAGCATGGTCTCTCGGCTGCTTGCCTCCGACGCCGACCGGGACGAAATTCGCCACCGCGATGCCCACAGCCGCAAGATGGGGGTGACCTCGGTGCCCACCTTCATCGTGGCAGGCAAGCACGCCGTTCCCGGCGCCCAGCCGCCCGATCTGTGGTTGCAGGTGATCGGTGAGATCAAGGCCCAGATCCCCGTGGCCTGAGGGCCGGACGGCCCCGTCTTGCGCGGGCGCGACCCCGCGCAAACCGCCGGACAGTTCAACCAATAGTTTTGCCGCTGTGCAGAAATGCGCAAGCTTGTTGGCATTTCTGCGTCTGGTCTGACGCGGGATGGCATGCTAGCGCCGGGTGGTATCGAAAGGCTTCACAAATGAACGATCGGATTTCCCGTCCCGAACTCGTCGCCCTTCTGGCGCTGATGTTCGCCTCGATCGCGTTTTCGATGGACGCGATGCTCCCCGCCCTGCCGCAGATCAGTGCCGAACTCAGCCCCGACCGGGCCAATCTTTCGCAGCTGATCCTGACGGTCTTCATCCTTGGGCTGGGGCTGGGCACCTTTATCGTGGGCCCGATTTCCGATGCGTTCGGCCGCCGGTCGGTGATCCTGTGCGGTGTGGGCGTCTACGTTCTGGGCGCCGTCCTGTCATGGCAGGCGCAATCGCTGGAAACCCTGCTGATCGCGCGCTTCCTGCAAGGCGCGGGCGCCGCGGCCCCGCGCGTCGTGGGCACGGCCGTTCTGCGCGACCTTTACGAAGGCCGCGCCATGGCCAAGCTGATTTCGCTGGTGATGATGCTGTTCGTGCTCTTCCCCGCCGTGGCGCCGCTGATCGGCACGCTGATCATGTCCTTCGCGGGCTGGCGCGGGATCTTCGCGGGCTTTGTCGTCTTCGCGCTGATCCAGCTTGTCTGGGTGTCCATCCGCCTGCCCGAAACCTTGCCCCCCGAACGCCGTCGCCCCCTGCGCCGGCGCGAGCTGGCAGCCGCGTTCCGGGAGATCGTCGGCAATGCCACCGTGCGTCTGTCGACCATCACGCAGACGCTGGTCATGACCAGCATGTTCACCATGCTTCTGCTGGTGCAGCCCGTCTTCTTCAATGTCTTCGGCATGGGCGAGACGTTCCCCTACTGGTTCTTCATGGTCGCCATCGTGTCGGGCGGGGCGAGCATCCTGAACGCGTCGCTGGTGATGCGGCTGGGCATGCGGCGGCTGGTCGTCACCTCGCTGTCGGTGCAGATCGCGGTTGCGTCCTTCGTGGCCGTTTATGCCGCGTGGAACCCCGAGATGACGGGCGCCTTCCCGATCTACATCATCTGGATGTGCACCGTGTTTGCAATGATCGGCCTGACCGTGGGCAACCTGAACGCCATCGCGCTGGAACCCGTGGGCCATATCGCCGGGATGGCGGCCTCAGTCGTGGCCGCGATCGCCACCTTCTGCGGTTCGCTTCTGGCCGTGCCCTTCGGGCTGACCTTCAATGGCTGGCTGACACCGGCGGCCCTGGGCATCGCGGTGATGTGCACCATCTGCGTGCTGCTGATGCGCCACATGGAACGGCTGGAAGGCCGCGTCCCCGTCACACCGCCCGCGGCCCCCGGCGAATAGACTTTCCGAAACCCTGCGCTCTGTCATAGGCTCCCTGCGATATCAGGGAGCCTATGCATGTCGGATTACGATTACGATCTGGGGACATATTCGTGCCCCGTCACCACATCCTCGCCCGAGGCGCAAACCTGGTTCAACCGCGGCCTGCTGTGGACCTATGGCTATAACCATGGCGAGGCGGTGGCCTGTTTCCAGCGCGCGCTGGCGGCCGATCCGGATTGCGCGATGGCGCACTGGGGCTGGGCCTACGCCGCCGGCCCCAACTACAACATGCCGTGGAACCGCTTCGATGCGCGCGGCCGCGCAAATGCGCTGGCCGAGGCCCGCGCGGCGACCGAAGCCGCCATTGCCGCGCTGGAAAAGCGCCCCGTCTCCCCGGTGGAGGAGGCGCTCATCCGCGCCCTGCCCGCCCGCTACCCGCAGGGCGAGGTCATCAAGGACATGCACGCCTGGGACCTGGATTTCGCCAATGCCATGCGCGCGGCGTTCAAGGTGGATCCGTCCAACAGGGATTTGCGCATGATCTACGTGGAATCGCTCCTGAACCTCACGCCGTGGCAGATGTGGGACCTGCCCAATGCCGTCCCCGCCGAAGGGGCCGCGACGCTGGAGGCCCAAAACGTGCTGGAAGAGGCCTTCGACACCGATCCCGACGCGATGGCGCATCCCGGTCTGCTTCACCTCTACGTTCACCTGATGGAGATGTCGCCCTTCCCGGAAAAGGCGCTGAAGGCATCCGACGCGCTGCGCACGGCCGTCCCGGATGCCGGGCACCTTGTCCATATGGGCACGCATGTCGACGTGCTGTGCGGGCATTACCACAACGTCGTGCACTGGAACCGGAAGGCGGCCGAGGCGGATCTGAAATACTTCAAGCGTGAAGGCGCGTTCAACATCTACTCCGGCTACCGGATGCACGACTATCACTTCATCGTCTACGGCGCGCTGTTCCTGGGCCAGTACGATCCCGCCATCGAAGCGATCCGCGAAATGGCCGCGACCGTGCCGGAAGAGATGATCCGCACCGTTTCGCCCCCCATGGCCGACTACTTCGAAAGCTACCTTGCGATGGAGCCCCACGTGCTTGTCCGCTTCGGCCGCTGGCACGAGGCGATCGCGATGGAGCTGCCCACCGATCAGGAGCTTTACTGCACCCGCACCTCCTATATCCACTACGCCCGGACCGTGGCTTACGCTGCGCTTGGACAGGTGGCAAAGGCGGAGGCCGAGGAGCAGACCTTCCTGGCCGCCTGCGCCCGCGTGCCGGACAGCCGGCTGATGCACAACAATCGCGTCGTCGACCTGCTGGAGATCGCCAAGGAAATGGCCCGGGGGGAAATCGAGTACCGGAAGGGCAATCACGATGCCGCCTTCGCCGCGCTCCGCCGGTCGGTCGCGCTGGACGACGCGCTGCCCTATGACGAACCATGGGGCTGGATGCAGCCCGCCCGCCATGCGCTGGGGGCGCTCTTGTTCGAACAGGGCCACACGGCCGAGGCCGAGGCCGTCTACCGCGAGGATCTTGGGCTGGGCGGGCAACTGTCCCGCGCGACGGTGCATCCCGACAACGTGTGGTCGCTGCGTGGCCTTCACGATTGCCTGAAGGCGCGGGGCGAGACGATGGAAATCGTGCAGGTCGGTCAGCGGCTGGATCTGGCACTGGCCCGCGCGGACCGGGCGGTCGCGGCCTCGTGCTTCTGTGCGCAGGCGGCGATGCGGGAAGCGGGTTAGCGCGCCAACCCTTCGCGGAAACTGCGGAAGAAGGGCTTCCAGCCCAGCGTCTGCTTGGCGCGGGTGTTGGCAAGGCGGAAGGACGGATAGGTTTCCTCCCCCCCTTCTTTCAGGCCGACACGGCCGACAGATTCCAGCACGTAATGGAACAGGTCGCGCCAGGTGACGGGTTCATCGTCGCAGACGATCATCGTGCCGCCGGGCGTCCATTGCTGCAGCGCCGAAGCGGTCGCGCGCGCCATGTCCGAGATATGGCACAGCGACACGAAACCCGATCCGTCGCCGGGCAGCTTCAGCCGCCCGGTTTCGGCCAGCTTGAACCAGTTGTCGTCAGAGCCGGTGCCGGGGCCATAGAACATGCCGCCCCGCAGGATGACCCATTCCAGCCCGGACGTGCGAATGCGTTCTTCCATCGTCAGCGCGGCGGCGAAGGCGCGGGTGGACACGGTGTTCTCGTTGCCCTGGTAGTAGCGATCCTCCCCGCCCCAGCTGTCATCGCCGGTGGCGTTCACCATCGACATGCTCTGTTGCAGCAAGCGGGTGGAGCCGGAACGGCGGCAGGCCTCGATCAAGGAGAGCGAGCCCTTGTCGCGAAGGATGTCGTTGGCTTCGTGATTTCCGCGGCCCGATGGCCCGGGCAAAGCAGAGGTCAGGTTCACCACCGTCTCGCACCCGTCGATCGCATAGGCCAGCGCGTCGGTGTCGAAGATGTCGGCGGTCCGGATCTCGCACCCGGCGGCGCGGGCGACCCCGGCGGAATCGGGGCGGCGGACGACGGCGCGCACGGGAATGCCCGCGTCGCAAAGCACCGGAATCAGGTGGCGCGCGAATACTCCGTTCGCACCCAGAATGGCAATGGTTTCGGCAGTCGGATGGGTCATCCCTGGTTCCCAATGTAGTCAGCAAACCGCGGTCCGGCGACAAGGCCGGGCACACGAAGGTTTGGCGCCGCTGGAAATCCGTTGGCGTCTCCCCGCATTCTTCCTCCTGCGCGCGGTTGCCCTTGCGCAGTTCGGTCAAAAGATCACCGGGAAACAGCGACTGCCCGAGCGACCCGGCACCGTCAAGCGATGCCGTAACGTCCCTTCTGTCGGCACGCCAGAACTCAACTCCTGGCTGCCGGGGGACTTGTTGTTTCGGCCAATGCAGCCCGCGATCGGGCCGCAGAGAACCGGTTTATCCTAGTACAGCCCACCGGAACTGATCGTTCCGACACTGGCCTTGGGGCCGACATATGCCTTCTGTCCGCTGCTCGACTGAACCTGCCCGCCGGTTCGCCCGGCCAGCACCTCATCGAACAGACGCGTATTGGCCGTCATAGCGAAACCACCGTCGACAACGCCACCGCCCAGCGGCTCGAACCCGTCGCGGAAGTATTCGGCAACGACGTAATCGCCCGTCGCGTCCTGAGACAATTGTTCCCCCGTGATGCGATGGATCTTAATGAAATGCCCACCGGGGGGAACCTCGAATTCGCCGCCGCCGTACTTTTTCACCGCTTCTTCCATGAACTGCTGAAAAACAGGACCACACATGCCTCCGCCCGAGGCACCACGGCCCATCGGCGAGGGGTGATCGTAGCCGATATAGCAGCCCGCGACGATGTTCGACGTGAAGCCGATGAACCACACGTCGCGCGCGTCGTTGGTGGTGCCGGTCTTGCCGGCGGTCGGCACGTCCAGATTCACCGTGCGGGAGGCCGTGCCGCGTTCAACCACGCCCTGCAGCATCGAGGTGAGCTGGTAGGCGGTGATCGGGTCCATCACCTGTTCGCGGTTCGACACGATGCGCGGCGCGCGGCCGCTGTCGAGATCGATCACGTTGCAGTCGAGGCACTGGCGCTGGTCGTGACGATAGATCGTGCGGCCCCAACGGTCCTGGATCCGGTCGACAAGCGTGGGCTGCACCCGTTCGCCGCCATTGGCGAACATCGCGTAGGCCGCGACCATCTTGAAGAGCGTCGTTTCCTCGGACCCGAGGGCCGAGGCAAGGTAGCCGCCCATGTCGTCATAGACGCCGAACCGTTCGGCATAGCCCGCGACGACGGGCATGCCCACCTCCTGCGCCAGGCGCACGGTCATCAGGTTCCGCGACCGTTCGATACCGGTCCGAAGCGGCGCGGGCCCGTAGAACTTGTTCGACGCGTTCCTGGGCCGCCACATGCCTTGCGGCGTGTTGATCTCGATCGGGGCGTCGACAACGATCGTGGCCGGGCTGTAGCCCGAATCGAGCGCCGCCGCGTAGACGAACGGCTTGAAGCTGGAACCCGGCTGCCGCTGCGCCTGGGTCGCGCGGTTGTAGACCGACGCCTGGTACGAGAACCCGCCCTGCATCGCCAGTACCCGGCCGGTGTTCACGTCCATCGCCATGAACCCGCCCTGCACGCGCGGGATCTGCCGCAGCGTCCAGCGGATGAACGATCCGTCATCGTCATCCACCATGCGGCGAACATAGACGACATCGCCCACATCGACGAGATCGCCGGCCACCCGGGCCGTTCTCCCGCGCGAGCCGTCCTTGTTCACCTTCCGCGCCCATTGCGCGTCTTTCGCGGGCACCCAGTGGCCGCCCTGAACCTCGTCCACGCCTTCGATGCCGATGCGCGCGTCTTCGGCAGTCACTTCCAGCACCACGGCCGGGTACCATTCGGTTTCGGTGACGATATCGCGGGGCAGATCGACTTCGGCCAGCGCCGCACGCCATTCCTCTTCAGAGCCAAGGCGTTCGGTCGGGATGCTCTCCCCCGTGCCCCGCCACAGGCCGCGGCCCCGGTCGTACTTTTCCAGCCCGTCGCGCAGCGCGCGCGCGGCGTGGACCTGCATTTCCTCGTCAATCGTGGCGCGGACGCTCAGGCCGCCGGTGAAGAACTCCGCCTCGCCGAAGTTGTCGGTCAGCTGGCGGCGGATCTCGTCCGTGAAGTAGTCGCGCGGCGGTAGTTCCTGGCGGAAGCTGTCGAAGTCGCCGTTCTGGACCGACCGCAGCGGCATCGCGCGCTCGACCTCGTATTCCTCGCGGCTGAGATAGCCGTTCTGGTACATTTCGCGCAGAACGTAATTCCGCCGGGACAGCAGCCGCTGCTTGCGCCGCACCGGGTGGTAATCCGAAGGTGCCTTGGGCATCGAGGCAAGGAACGCGGCCTCGTGCGGGGCCAGTTCCGACAGTGTCTTGTTGAAATAGGTCTGCGAGGCCGCCGCGACGCCATAGGAGTTCTGACCCAGGAAGATCTCGTTCAGGTACAGTTCAAGGATCTGGTCCTTGGACAGCGTATCCTCGAGCCGGGCGGCGAGGATGATTTCCTTGATCTTGCGTTCGGCCTGACGGTCGCCCGACAGCAGGAAGTTCTTCACCACCTGCTGCGGGATGGTCGACGCACCGCGGACGTTTTCCCCCCGCGACTTGACCGCATCGAACGCGGCGGAGGCGATGCCGCGCGGATCGTAGCCGGGATGGGTGTAGAAGTTCTTGTCTTCCGCCGAGATGAAGGCCTGCTTCACAAGGTCGGGAATTTCATCGACAGACGCGAAAAGCCGCCGTTCCTTGGCGAATTCGTCGATCAGATGGCCCTCGCCCGAATAGATCCGGCTGATCGTGGGAGGCTGATACTGCGCCAGCGATTCGTGGCTGGGCAGATCGCGGCCGTACATCCAGAAGACGCCACCGATGGTCAGGGCGACCATGAGGACGCCCAGGGCAACGAAGGAAAAGATCCCCCCGAAGAATGACAAGATAAACCGTGTCACGAAACTACGCTGCGCCTCTTGTGGTTCCGGAAACCCCGGGCCTGGGTCTCACTATATATATGGGCCCCGGACCGGGGTCAAAACCGATCCTTGGGGCTTGGGGCCAGATTTCCGGACCATATGCAACAGATTGCCGGGCCCGCGCCATCATATTCCTGTGTAACGCACATGACGGCAGGCTAAGGGCATCCCCCCTGATATTCGGTAAACGGCCCGTGCGGGACCGGCGGGCGGCCGGTCACTTGCGGACCTGCGCCTTGCGCTCCCGGTCCTCGCGCCGCCAGATATCCAGCCCGTTGCGGATGCCGCGGGCCATGCCGATGCGCCAGTCGGGGTTGATAAGGTTGGTAAAATCCCGCGGGCTCGACATGAAACCGATCTCGATCAGGACCGACGGGAAATCGGCCGCCTTCAGCACCGAAAACGACGCCGCGCGGAGGGGGCGCCGGTTCATCGGCCCGCCCGACTGGCCCATGGCGCGCACCAGCGCACTGGCCAGGGCTTCGGTCCGGGGCTGGGTCTCCTGCCGGGCAAGGTCCAGAAGGATGCCCGTGACTTCGTCATCGGCACCGGAGAGGTCCGCGCCCGACAGGATGTCGGACCGGTCGTGCCGTTCGGCCAGTTTCTCGCTCGCGATGTCCGATGCCTCGTCCGACAGCACATGTACCGTCGCGCCGTGCGCCAGGCCGTCGGCCAGCGCATCGGCATGCAGCGACAGGAACACGTCCGCCCCCGCCGCCCGCGCCAGCGAAATCCGCGCCTCCAGCGAAACGAACCGGTCGTCATGGCGGGTCAGCGAAACCTCGTACCCGCCTGCGCGCCGAAGTTCCGCCTGCAATTCGCGGGCGAAGGACAGCATCACGTCCTTCTCCTGCACGTTGCCACGTTGCGCGCCGGGATCCAGCCCGCCATGGCCCGGGTCCAGCACCACGACAAGCGGCGCGTCCGGATCCCGCGGAGCCGGGGCCGCGGCGGCGACGGGCGGCAGGTCCCAGCCGGCATCGACTGGGGGGCCGGTGTTTCGCGAAAACGTATCTGCGTCAACGGGTTGCAGCATGACGTTCAGCACCGCCCGGTCCGATACGTCCATCCCGGCGGTGACCACCTCCATCGGGTCTTCAAGTTCGGCCACCAGCCGCGACCAGCCGGGCACGTAGCTGCCCGCGGCCACGGCCGTGATCCGGCCCGCGTCCAGCAGCGTGTCCAGATCGACGCCGTCCCAGTCGACCTCGCGGAAGTCGATGATCACGCGCGGCGGGCCGTCGAGCGTGAAGATCCGGTACGGCACCGGCTGGCTGAGCGACAGTTCGATCAGCGCCCGCCCCCGCGAGGCGTCACCGATCCGGCTGGAGTCCTGTTCCACGGTGGCCAGCGCGGGCGGGACGGACTGTGCACACGCGGCGTCCGGGATCCCGGACAGCAAGACGCAGGCCACCCCTGCAAGCGCCATCACAATGCGGCGAAGGCCGAGTGATCCGGTTGAGTTTCCGATGCCCATCTCCCAATGTGCGGCCATGTTGAACATCCGCCCCTTTCGGCTGCCGACCATCCCGCCTCTGCACGGCAAGGTCAACGTTTTGTCGGCGCTGGCGACACGCGGCGTGGCCGTGGCGCTGGTGATCGTGGCCCTGATGGCCGCAACCCCGGCCCGCGCGCTGACGATCCTGCGCGACGCGGGCATCGAATACGGTCTGACCCAGCTTTCGGCGCCGATCCTGCGCGCGGCGGGGCTGAACCCGAACCGGGTCAAGGTTCTCGTCATCGACGATTCCAGCTTCAACGCCTTCGTGGTCGACCGGTCGACCATCTTCGTGCATTCCGGGCTGATCGAAAAAGCAGGCGATGGCAGCGTCCTGCAGGCCGTCATCGCGCACGAGGCCGCGCATATCACCAATGGCCACATCACCCGGCGCGGCGTGAACATGCGCAGCGCGCAGACGGTGGCCGGGCTGGGGATCGCGCTGGGGATCATCGCCGGCGTGGCCGGCGCGGGCGAAGCCGCGGGCGGGCTGGCCATCGGCGTCCAGAATTCCGCCCTGCGGTCGTTCCTGAGCCATACTCGGGCCGAGGAATCGGCTGCAGACAGCTCCGCCGCCAACTACCTGCAAAGCGCGGGCCTTGGCGCACAGGGGCTGGTCGCGCTCCACGAAACCTTCCGCGGCCAGGAAGTGCTGAGCGCGGGACGACAGGATCCCTATACCCGTTCGCACCCGCTGACGCGCGACCGGATGCGCGCGGCGCAGGCCTATGTCGCGGCCAACGGTGCCGGCGCCGGGCCATCTGACGCGGACCGCTACTGGTTCGCGCGTGTCGATGGCGTGCTGACGGCCTTCAGCCGATCTCCCGACTGGACGCTCCGCCGCGCGGCCGAGGAACCCTGGCCCGATATCCGCGCGATGCGCGAGGCGATCGCCTATCACCGCAACCGGGATCTTTCGAACTCGGTCGCCGCCATCGACCGGGCCATCGCGCTGCGGCCGGACGATCCTTTCTACCGCGATCTGAAAGGCCAGTTCCTGATCGAAAGCCGCCAATGGCAACCGGCCCTTGCCGCCTATGGCGAGGCGGTGAACCTGGCACCCGACGACGCATTGATCCTTGGCAATTACGGCCGCGCATTGCTGGCCGTCGATCGCTACAAGGACGCCCAGCAGGCGATGGAAAAATCGCTGCAACGCGATGCCCGCAACGCGCGGGTGCTGCGCGCTCTCAGCCTCGCCTATGCCGAAACCGGCCAGACCGGCATGGCCGCCCTTGTCACCGCCGAACGTTTTGCCCTTGCAGGCCGGCTGGAAGATGCGGAATTGCATGCCAGCCGGGCCATTGCCCTTCTTCCCCGCGGTTCGGCCGGCGCGCGCCGGGCCGAAGATATCGTCGATGCCGCCAAACAGGACAAGAAAAGGAAATCCAGATGAAGCGTCTTGCACGCACCGGCCTGACGGCCCTGGCCACGACCGGTCTTCTCGCCACCGCCGCCCCGGCCTTCGACCTGGAGAGCATGAGCGCCGAAGACCGCAGCGCCTTCCAGGGCGAGGTCCGGTCCTACCTGCTGGAAAACCCGGAGGTGATCGTCGAGGCGCTGAACCTGCTGGAAGCCCGGCAGGAGATGGCCAAGGCCGAAGCCGACATGTCGCTGGTGGCTGACAACGCCGATGACATCTTCGACGATGGCTATTCATGGGTCGGCGGCAACCCGGACGGCGACATCACGCTGGTCGAGTTCATGGACTATCGCTGCGGCTATTGCCGCAAGGCCGTGCCGGAAGTCGCCGAACTGCTGGCCCAAGACGGCAACATCCGCTTCGTGGTGAAGGAATTCCCGATCCTTGGCGAGGCGTCGCTGATCTCGTCCCGCTTTGCCATCGCCACCAAGCAGGTCGCGGGGGACGAGGCCTATGGCCAGGTCCACGACGCGCTGATGGAGTTCACCGGCAACCCCGACGAGGTCACGCTGTCCCGTCTGGCCAAAGGCCTTGGGCTGGATGCGCAGGCGATCCTCGATCACATGGACAGCGAAGACGTGACGAAAGAGATTCAGGAAACCCGCGAACTGGCCCGCCGCCTGCAGATCACCGGAACCCCTACATTCGTGCTGCAGGACGAGATGATCCGCGGCTATGTTCCCGCGGCCCACATGCAGACGCTGGTCGACGACAAGCGCGGTTGACCGCACCGTGACTGGCCGGTCATGGCCGCAGTACCTATATGATGGCCATGACCGGGGAGACGTGACCGGCGGGAAAGGGCAGCAAGACAATGCGAAGCCGGTTGGCAGTGATCCTTGTGGCGGACGTCGTGGGCTACACGCGGCTCATGGCCGAAGACGAAGCCCGCGCGATTGCCGCCGTCATGTCGCTGCGCGACAGCCGGCTTGAGCCCCGCGTGATCGAATGCGGCGGCGAAGTGCTGAAACGGCTGGGCGACGGCTGGATCCTGGCCTTCGGGTCGGTCACCGCCGCTATGAAATGCGCGCGCGACGTGCAGGAAGCGCTGGCCGAAGACCCCCAGCTTGCCATCCGCATCGGTGGCCACCTGGGCGAGATCGTCGAGGACGATTCCGATTTCTACGGCACCGGCGTCAACCTGGCCCAAAGGCTGCAAAGCGAGGCGCCTCCGGGCGGGATCATGGTCAGCCAGGATCTTGTGCGGCAGTTGTCCGGCGATCTGGCCGAAGGGTTCGAGGATGCAGGTTCGTTCGAGCTCAAGAACATCCCCTTCCCCGTGCAGGCCTACCAGTGGCGTCCGGCCCCGGCCAATGCCGTGCAGGCGCCCGATATGGTGCCCAAGATCGCCGTGGAGCGGATCGAATCCGCGCCGGAAACGCCCGACACCCAGGCCGCGGCGCAGGATCTCTACGATCAGATCGTGCTTCTGACATCGCGCCGGACCGGAATACAGGTCGTCGATAACAACGCCGATGCGGAATACGTCATCCGCGGCCGTCTGCGCCTGTCCGGCACGCGCGGCCGGCTGACGGTGTCGCTGCTGGTGGGCCGCGAAGGCCGCACCGCGTTTTCCCGGAATTACGAAGGCGACACAACCGATCCGTTCGCCTTCTGCGACGATATCGCGGGGCTCGCGGTGTCCGACCTGCGGATGCAGACCAGCCGTCTGGACGCCGACAGGGCGAAGCTGATGCCGCTGGAACAGATGAGCGTTTCGGAACTTCGCGCCCGCGCGGTGGGCCATATCTATGAAGCCACTGTCGAAGGCTTCATGGACGCGCGCAACGTGATCGAGCGCGCGCTTGAGTTGAGCCCGCGGGATCCGATCTCGCTGGCGATGCGCGTGGGCATCTTCCACTGGCTGAGTGCGGCCGGCTATGTCGACGTGACCCCAGACGACTGGGACAGCTACGCCGAAGACGTGGCCGTGGCGATGGAGGCCGAGCCGCGAAGCGATTTCGTGCTGCACACCATGGCGATCGTGAAGATCATCCACGACCGCGATGCCTCAGCCGGCCGGCGCTTTTCGGAAATGGCGCTGGAGATCAGCCCGAACTACATGCTGGGCCAGATGAGCCTGTCGTGGGCCTACCTGCTGGGCGGCGATTTCGACAACGGTATCAAGATCCTGAAACGGGTCACGAAACAGGTGGAGGATGATCCGTTCGTGACCAAGCTTCTGTTCCAGCTTGCCGCCGCGCAGTACTGCAATGGCGAACATGCCGACGCGCTGGACACGATGGAGCGGATCGTGGCCATCAAGCCCCGCAATCCGCCCTATCACCGTCTCCGCGCGCTCTGCTTCGAAGCCCTGGGCGACGAAGCCGGCGCCGCCCGCGCGCTGGAGATGGCGCGCACGGTGCGGGCGGATCAGCTGGAACATTGCGTGCTCCCGCCCCTGCCCGGTCAGTTCGAAGATCTGCACGGCAAGATCTGCCCCGAAAGGCAGAACGGCACCCATGTGCCGCGCGGTACGGTCGTGGACCTCTCCCCGCGCGAAGCGTCCTAGGCTACTCCGCGGCCTGCGGTGCGGCGTCGAGTTCGGCGGCCTTCTTCTCGACTTCCTCGACGATGTGTTCGATCATCTGGTCGTTCGACATCTTGTGGCTGGCCTTGCCCGCCAGGTAGACCATGCCGCTGCCGGCCCCGCCGCCGGTGAAGCCGACATCGGTCATCAGCGCCTCGCCCGGGCCGTTCACCACGCAGCCGATAATCGACAGGGACATCGGCGTCTTGATGTGTTCCAGCCTCTTTTCAAGGGCTTCCACGGTCTTGATAACGTCGAACCCCTGCCGCGCGCAGGACGGGCACGAGATGATGTTCACCCCGCGATGGCGCAGGCCAAGGCTTTTCAGGATCTCGTAGCCGACCTTCACCTCTTCCACCGGATCGGCGGAGAGGCTAACGCGGATCGTGTCGCCGATGCCCATCCACAACAGGTTCCCCAGCCCGATGGCCGACTTGATCGTGCCTGACGTCAGGCCGCCTGCCTCGGTAATGCCCAGATGGATCGGGGCGTCCGTGGCCTCCGCAATACCCTGGTAGGCGGCGGCGGCCATGAACACGTCAGAGGCCTTCACGCTGATCTTGTAGTCGCGGAAGTTGTGGTCTTCGAGGATACGGATGTGATCCAGCCCGCTTTCGACCATCGCGTCGGGGCAAGGTTCCCCATATTTATCAAGGAGATGCTTCTCAAGGCTGCCAGCATTCACGCCGATACGGATCGAACAGCCATGATCGCGGGCGGCATCCAGAACCTCGCGCACGCGCGCGGGGCTGCCGATATTGCCCGGGTTGATCCGCAGGCAGGCGGCGCCCGCCTCGGCCGCTTCGATCCCGCGGCGGTAATGGAAATGGATGTCGGCCACGATCGGGACCGGGCTTTCCGGCACGATCAGCTTCAGCGCCTTGGCCGATGCCTCGTCCGGGACGGACACGCGGACAATGTCCGCCCCCGCCTCGGCCGCGGCCTGGATCTGCGCCACGGTCGCCGCAACGTCCGTTGTGGGCGTGTTGGTCATCGTCTGGACGGAAATCGGCGCGTCGCCCCCGACAGGGACGTTACCGACCATGATCTGCCGGGATTTGCGACGGTCGATGTTGCGCCAGGGCCGGATGGGATTATGCGACATGCGCGAGACTCCTTCAGCGGCGGAAGTACTGCCTTGGCGTCTAGATAGAGTGCGAAGCGGCGCGCCGCAATGCAGCGCAGGTCACGACCGGGTCAGTCTTCGGCGGTCCTGAGCTGCTGCGCCGCTGCGTAACGGCTGAGATCCGCGTCCAGATCCGGATCGGCAGGGGTGTAACGGTCCTGAATGTCGGCGACGGTCAGCTTGACGTCGCGCACCACGGTGCCGTCGCCCACCGGGCCATAAAGCGTGCCCCCGACTTCGAAATAGGCGCCGTCGCTGGCGCCTGACAGAAGCGTGGGCGTGCCTTCGAAAGCCGGCAGGTCGAAATGATCGCCCGGGGCCATCAGCGCCGAGAAGATCACGGACCCGTCGGGTGCCGTGACCCGCATCCATGCTTCGCGCACAGCGACGATACGCACTTCTTCGGGCTTGGCTTCAACCACTTGCGGCTGTGGCGCGGCTGGATCTGCCTCGGCAGGGCCAGCGGCCGGGCCGGTCGTGATCGAGGCCAGCCGTGCCGGATCGAACAGCGATTCCGCGGCGGTTTGCGGCGATTGCCACGGACCGCCGGGCGCCCCGAAAGCGCCCACGGAACCGGGATCGAGAGACGCAATCGGCGCGTCGCGCGACACCAGCACCGGCACTTCCAGCGCCTGGGGCCGATAGAGCCGACCCAGTTTTTCATCGGTCGTGGCCTGTGCCGTCTCGACGCTGCCGTCATCGGACGCGGTCGTGGCCGTGTCCAGCGGATCGAGCCCGGTCAGCGCGTCGGCGGCATCTTCCAGCGGGTCGAGTTGCACCTGCTGCACCTGCCGCAGGAACGTCCAGCCGCCGAAGACCAGCCCGCCGATCAACGCGACAAGGACAAGGCTGGAGCCCACGGCGCGGTAGTCGATCTGGTCCCAGACGCTGGTCTGGATGCCCGCAAAGGGCGAATTCTTGTCAGCGAACGGGTCTTTCTTGGAAATCTGCTTCGGTCCGGCCTCGGCCCGGTTCCGGGAGGCCGTCGACGCGAGATCGGACATGCCATGGGAGGCGCTGAACCCGCTTTCCTTGCAGAATTGTGCGAATGTCTCGTCCGGGTCGAGTTCCAGATACCGGGCATAGGACCGGACATAGCCGGCTATGAATCCCGGGGTATCGAATGCCGACGGATCGGCATTCTCGACCGCGGCGATATACGTCGCCTTGATCCGAAGTTCGCGTTGGACGTCCAGAAGGGATTTGCCCCGGGTTGCGCGTTCACCGCGCATCACGTCGCCGATCCGGAAGTCGTAATCGTCGAACCCTTTCGGGCCGTCGATAACGTCTTCTTCTTTTGCCCCGCGTACAGGATTACGCCTGATCATCCAATCGGCCCTGCGCTCTGCCCCAAAACCACCCGTCCACGTTGATGGCCTGCTTGTTGCACAGATCCACCGCACGTTGTCCGCAGTTACCGGGAATCGCCTGAATGATTCCCAAACCCCTGCTTTCACGACATTCTTAGCATAGGGTTTTGCATTTGCACACCAGCCTATCTGCGGGTTCGCCGATTGCCGCCGGTCGGCAAATTATCCAGCAAGTTCCGCGCGGTTGAGCGCACAATGCGACCACAGGCTGTCCATCGCGTGGACCAGCGCGTCGATTTCCTTGGGCCCGTGAACCGGCGACGGCGTAAACCGCAGACGTTCCGTGCCCCGCGGAACCGTGGGAAAGTTGATGGGCTGAACGTAGATGCTGAAATCTTCCAGCAGCATGTCCGAGATCATCTTGGTATGCACGGGGTCGCCCACGATGACGGGAACGATGTGGCTGCCATGGTCGATGATCGGCAGGCCCAGGCCCTTCAGACGGGTCTTCAGGATCTTGGCCTGGGTCTGGTGGGTTTCACGGATTTCCGGCGCGCGTTTGAGATGTGCGACAGATGCAGCAGCCCCCGCGGCCACAGCGGGCGGCAGGGAGGTGGTGAAGATGAAGCCCGGCGCATAGGACCGGATCGCGTCGCACATCTTTTCCGACGCCGCGATATAGCCGCCCATGACGCCATAGGCCTTGGCAAGCGTCGCATTGATGATGTCGATCCGGTGCATCAGGCGGTCACGCTCGGCCACGCCGCCACCGCGGGGGCCGTACATGCCCACGGCGTGCACTTCGTCGATATAGGTCAGCGCGTTGAATTCGTCGGCCAGGTCGCAGATCGCCTCGATCGGGCCGAAATCGCCGTCCATGGAATAGAGCGATTCAAACGCGATCAGCTTGGGCGCCGCCGGATCATCGGTTTCCAGCAGTTCACGCAGGTGGTCCAGATCGTTGTGGCGGAAGATGCGCTTGGCCCCGCCGTTACGGCGCACGCCTTCGATCATCGAGGCATGGTTCAGCGCGTCGGAATAGATGATTAGCCCCGGAAAGAGCTTGGGCAGCGTCGACAGCGTGGCATCGTTGGCAATGTAGGCCGAGGTGAACAGCAGCGCCGCTTCCTTGCCATGCAGATCCGCAAGCTCGGCCTCAAGCCGCTTGTGATAGACGGTGGTGCCGGAAATGTTGCGCGTCCCGCCCGACCCGGCGCCGGTGGCGTCGATCGCTTCGTGCATCGCGTCCAGCACAACAGGGTTCTGGCCCATGCCCAGGTAATCGTTGCCGCACCACACCGTGATCGGCTGCTGGGTGCCATCGGGGCGCGTCCAGACCGCGTGCGGGTAGTGGCCCCGCTGGCGTTCAATGTCGATGAAGGTACGGTAACGACCTTCGGAGTGCAGTTGCTGAAGCGCGCTATCGAGCTCGGCTGTGTAGTCCACCGGTCGTCTCCATTCGTGGCTGCGCCTTGTCCTGGCGCGGCTGTCCTCATCGTATCGCAGCGAGCTTGCCTTACTCAAGTTTATGAATAGTGAGTGTCGGCCGCCCGTTAACCCTATGAGATCTATGTCGCGGATACGCCGTTGCATCCTTGATTTCGGTCAAGTCGGACCGGTCCCGCGTCACGACACCTGTCGCGCCGGGGCAGAAAAATCAAGATTGGAACGAATATAAACGACAATAATGCGACAATGGGACCGCGACGTCATATCGATCCGGCCGGTGCCGGCGGCCGGTCCCCTGCTGGACACGGCAGGCGCGCCTGATAGGCTCCGCGCCGATGCCGCAGGCTGATGCGGCCTCCCTTCCCGCGATTTCAGGAGCTGACTTCATGACACTCGACCCCGTTCTGGCGCAGATCGACGCCGATCTTCCCGACGCCCTGGACCGTCTGATGGATCTTCTGCGGATCCCGTCTATCTCGACCGATCCGGCGTTCAAGGCCGATTGCGACCGCGCAGCGGACTGGCTGGTCGAAGACCTGAAATCCATAGGCGTCGATGCCGCCAAGCGCCCGACCCCGGGCCACCCGATGGTGGTGGGTCATATCGACGGCCCGGGCCCGCATGTCCTGTTCTACGGCCATTACGACGTGCAGCCGGTCGATCCGCTGACCCTGTGGGACCGCGATCCGTTCGACCCGCAGATCGAGGACACCCCCGCCGGCAAGGTCATCCGCGGCCGCGGATCGTCCGACGACAAGGGCCAGCTTATGACCTTCGTCGAGGCCTGCCGCGCCTGGAAGACGGTGCACGGCGCCCTGCCCTGCAAGATCACCTTCTTCTTCGAAGGCGAGGAGGAATCGGGCTCTCCGTCGCTGGTGCCGTTCATGAAGGAAAACGCGGACGAGCTTAAAAGCGACATGGCGCTGATCTGCGACACGGCCCTGTTCGACAGCCGCGTCCCCGCCATCACGACCATGCTGCGCGGGATGCTGGGCGAAGAGCTGACGATCAAGGCCGCCAGCAAGGACCTGCATTCGGGCTTCTTCGGCGGTGTCGCCGCCAACCCGATCCGGGTCTTGTCGAACGTCATCGCCTCGCTCCACGACGACACCGGCCGCATCACGGTGCCGGGGTTCTACGATGGCGTGCCGGAGCTTTCGAATTCACTGCGCGCGCAATGGGACGGGCTTGGCTTCGACGCCGAACGCTTCCTGAGCGGCGTGGACCTGTCAGTGCCCACCGGTGAAGAGGGCCGCAGCCCGCTGGAAATGATCTGGTCACGCCCCACCTGCGAGGTGAACGGCATCTGGGGCGGCTACACCGGCGACGGCTTCAAGACGGTGATCCCGGCCGAGGCGCACGCCAAGATCAGCTTCCGCCTAGTCGGCGACCAGGATCCGCACGTGATCCGCGAAAGCTTCCGCAAGATGGTGGAAGAACAGCTGCCCGAGGATTGCGACGTCGAATGGCACGCGCACGGCGCCTCGAAAGCCGGGCAGTTCGATACCGAATACCCGTTCTACGAGGCCGCCCGCGGCGCACTGTCGGACGAATGGCCGGACACGGCGGCCTATATCGGCTGCGGCGGCTCGATCCCCATCGCGGGCCATTTCCAGAACCTGCTGGGCACGCCGCCGGTGCTGATCGGCTTCGGCAAGGACGACGATCAGATCCACTCGCCGAACGAGAAGTACGATCTTGAAAGCTATCACAAGGGCACCCGCAGCTGGGCCCGCGTGCTGGCGGCGCTGCAGGAGATCGGCTGAATCGACAGGCGACTGCGGGCGCAAGGGGGCTCTGCCCCCGCCCGCTCCTGCAGAGCGGACTCCCCCGGAGTACTTGAGAAGAGAAGAAAGGACGGGCGCGCTCGTCCGACTGTGCACCCTGAAAAAGACCGCGCCCGCCAAACGGGACCAGCGCCAAGGAAACTTCTTTGGTCTTCAGATACCTCGGGGGAGTCGCGCCGCAAGGCGCGGCGGGGGCAGAGCCCCCTACGCCTCACGTCAATCGTCTGATTTTCCTGAGAAATTCGCAGCAGTGGCGCGGTTGACGGGGCTCGAACCCGCGACCCCCGGCGTGACAGGCCGGTACTCTAACCATCTGAGCTACAACCGCCCGCTGCGTGCTTCGGTGGAAACCTGCGTCTCCGTTCGAAGCGTTGCGGTGTATTATTGGGTGCCCCCTGCCCCGTCAAGCGGGTTTTGCCGCATTCTTTCCCTTTGGCCAAATTTCCTGTCAGGCGCCCCGACGTCATGCACCCTGGCCATTGCCCGAGACCGGCGGGCGCGACCGAAACGGCCTCAGAGCCGCAGGTCCGAATCCCCCGCCGGCAGCATGGATTTGAGATCGTAGAGCACATGCGGATCGCGGCCGAAGCGCCGCAGCGCGGCTTCGTCCATCGCGCGGAATTCCGCGTGGGCCACGGCAAGAACGATGCCGTCATAGGCGCCGTGTTCCGGGGCCTCCGCCATCTCCAGCCCGTACACCGCCCGCGCTTCGTTCGGGGCGGCCAGCGGGTCGTGCACGTCGACCGTGACGCCATAGTCCTCAAGCTCGCGGATCATGTCGATGACCTTGGTGTTGCGCAGATCGGGGCAGTTTTCCTTGAAGGTCAGTCCCAGCACCAGTACCCGCGCGCCGTTGACCTGGATCTTGCGCTTCAGCATCGCCTTGATCATCTGCCCGGCGACATAGGCGCCCATCGTGTCGTTGATCCGCCGCCCCGCAAGGATCACCTGCGGATCGTAACCAAGCGCCATCGCCTTGTGGGTCAGGTAATACGGATCCACCCCGATGCAGTGCCCACCCACCAGGCCGGGCCGGAACGGCAGGAAGTTCCACTTGGTCCCGGCGGCCTTCAGCACCGCTTCGGTATCGATTCCCATGCGGTTGAAGATGATCGCCAGTTCGTTGATCAGCGCGATGTTCAGATCCCGCTGCGTGTTCTCGATCACCTTCGATGCCTCGGCCACGCGGATGCTTTCGGCCATGTAGGTCCCCGCGCCGATGATCTGCGCATAGAGCGCATCGACCCGCCGCGCGATCTCGGGAGTCGACCCGGACGTGACCTTGCGAATATCGCCGATCCTGTGGGTCTTGTCGCCGGGATTGATCCGCTCGGGGCTGTAGCCGCAGAAGAAATCCCGGTTGAAGGCCAGGCCCGACACCGCTTCCAGCACCGGCACGCAGACCTCTTCCGTGGCGCCGGGATAGACCGTGCTTTCGTAGATCACGAGGTCGCCGGGTTTCAGCGCCCGACCCACGGTTTCGGATGCCCGGCGGAGCGGATCCAGATCCGGGCGTTTGTCGGCGTGAATCGGTGTGGGCACCGTAACGATGAAGATATTGGCCGCCTCCAGGTCGGCCGGATCCGACGTCACGCGCAAACCGTCCGCTTCGGCCAGCTCCCCGGGCTCGACTTCGCGGGTGGAATCGAGGCCCTGCCGAAGCTCGGCAATGCGATCGGCCTTGATGTCGAAGCCCAGCACGTCGCGGACATTGCCGAACGCCACCGCCAGCGGAAGCCCGACATAGCCCAGCCCGATCACCGCAATCAGATCGCGTTCCGACATCATTCAGCCCCCTGCTGCCCGCGGCCGCCGCTCCGGCCCGCCGCGGCGGACCATAGGGCGCCGAGGGCCGAAAGCGAAGACCTGGCGCACAGGTTGGGCGCTGCGAGGGACCCGCGACGTGCCGGCAATGAAACTCAGATGAATTTCCATGGAAATCCGCCTTGCATCGGATCGCGCCTTCCGGCAAACACTTCGCCCACGGAGAGGTGGCCGAGTGGTCGAAGGCGCACGCCTGGAAAGTGTGTAGGCGGGAGACCGTCTCCAGGGTTCGAATCCCTGTCTCTCCGCCATTATCACCCTTTCGAACCTATCAGACGGCCCGCCAAAGGCGGAATTTCTTCTGTTTTCAAAGGGGTTTGCCGGTTGGGTGCGAACCGCTGAGACGCGCGTGCGCTGCGATTTCCGTCTCTGGTCGGACGACCCGCGCCCATTCCAGTTCGGTCAGAAATTTCCTCACCTTTACAATGACCTGACGCGCAACGCCGCCAAAACTGCGTGCCCTGTTTCCTTCGCTGTCGAACGAAACAGAGACCGAACATGCAGGCGGCGTAGGCCGGCGGACGAAAGCAGGCCAGAGCGTAGTGGAGCGTTTCAGTCGGCGGCCGGCTTGGCGAAGCCATTGATGACAAACGCACATCGCGCCTCTAGCCTGGGGGCATGACGAGTGGCCCTTGGACCGATGACGAAAACGGCCTGATCGTCGCGGATTACTTCGCGATGCTGGCCGATGATATCGCTGGGAAGCGTGACCCTCGATATTAGGTGTTTGATCCCACGGTTTGATGGTGTGATGATCTGCGAAGCCAACGGGATCGAGCACCGGCTGATCAAACCGAACCATCCCTGGACCAACGGCCACCCTCTCGGCAGATTTGGCTATGCCAAATCGCCTGCCGGGCAGCGGTCGAGCGGTTGAACCGCACGATCAAAGACGCGACCGTCAAGCGCTACCACTACGAAAGACACGATCAGCTGCGAACGCAGCTCAGCGACTTCATGGCCGCCTACAACTTCGCTCGCCGCTCAAGACCCTCGGCGGCCTCACCCCCACGAATACATCTGAAAATCTGGAAATCAGAGCCGGATAGATACGTCCTCAATCCGTTCCACCAAATGCGGGGACTGAACAGCTAGGGGCTGAGCAACAAATTTCGCCAGTTGCCGTGTTGCATGAAAAGCACATGGTGAGGAACCTGTCAGCCAGCTTGGTTCTTGAAACCAATAAAGACTGGAGGTTCGGTTGACCATAAAACGATCCAAACGTTTTAGTCTCTGGATGTGAACTTGCCCCTTGAGTGCTGTTGAAGTTTTCCGGCGCGGCTTTAGAGCGCTCCTTCGACAGGCCGCGCCGGTTGAAACAGTCGACCACGGCGGCGAGCCGTATCAACCTGCGCGCCATGGAGTTGAAGATGATGGGGCGTCTCCGCGGATTCTCTGAGTGGATCTTGTGCTCAGACGAGAGTTCATAGCGGCGCAGAAACGTTCCGGCCCTGCCCTTGTGGGCATGACAGTTTTCGTCACCCACTACACGCCTGCTGTGACAATACCTTGTTAACGATTCGAAAGGCCAGCCGATGCGCATTGATCCCCTGCTGACACGCTCTCCGGTCACCGGCGCGGTGCGTCATGTCACGGATGATCTTCTGTCAGAGGTCTATCTGGCGCCGCGCAACGCCGGTCTGACACTGGCGGATCATCTTGGCCCGGGCGCCCCCTGGTCCGACGGTTTCGCCGCCGCGCCAGAGGAAACGGCGCAAGCGGTGGAGGCCGGGCTGATCTCGGTCGCGCGCGCCACGTCGGGGCTTGATCCGGCGGATCTTGCGCCCGAGCGCCTGCCCCTGGGCCGCGCCCGGACACATCTGACAGCGCTTCGCGATCCTTGGGACCGACTTGGCGCCCTGCCCGGACCGCTGGACACATGGCGCCATGTTCTGCGCAGCCCGGCCGCGGTCGCGCTGGAACCGCTGCCGCTGATCGGTGCCGACTGCCCCTTCGCAGACGTGGCCGAAACGGCGTTGGCAAAGACTCTGCGGGCGCATCACGGTGACGTGGATACCGATCCCCATGGCCCGCTGGCCGCAAACGAAAAGGCATTTCTGCACCTGCAGGATCACTTGGGGCGCCAGTTCGGGACGAAGACGCCGGATGGCTCTGTCACCTGCTACGGGCTGCGCGATCCACACGAGGAGGCCGAATTCGCCGCGGCCCGCGCCCGCGCGATGCTGGATGACGGCACCGCCGATCATCCCGGCGAGATCGGCCTGCTGGTGCGTGACACCACCGCCTATGCGCTGGCACTGCCCGAGGCGTTCGACCGGGTCGGACTGCCGCTATCAGGACTGCCCGTGAAGCCGGCGCACCGGGATGGCGCAGGGGAACTGCTTTCGCTTCTGCTTGTCCTTTTGGGCGGCCCTGCCCCGCGGACCGCTTTCGCGTCGCTCCTTGTCTCGCCCTCGATGCCGTGGCCACTGGAAACAGGACTACAGATGGCGCGCGACGTCATCGACCGCGGATGGTCGCGCACTGCTTCTGACCGGGAGGGACCCGCGCGCGAGGTGCTGGATAATTTGCGCCCGTGCAGCACGCCGGAACAACTGTTTGCCAGATTGGGCGTCGTGGCGCGCGCTGTCCCCGAAGCCGGGCTGCACCCCCGCATTGCCGCGCTGAAAGCCGTCACCGCAGACAGCATCGACTGGCCGCTTCTGCGCCGCCTCGCCGCCCCGCGTCCTATCGCGTCAGAGGGCCACGATCGCTTCGTCGAAGGCGTGTCGCTGTTCACGGAAACCGCATTGCCGTGGCGACCGGCGCGCCAGTTGATCGTGCTCGGCATGGCCGGGCGGCATTGGCCGCGCCTGCCGGGATCGGACCCGTTCTTTACCGAAGCCGAGATCGCCGCCATCCGCGACACCGGCCTGCTGCTGCACGGACGGCGTCAGAAACTTGCCCGCGGGCTGGAGCTGTTCCGCCGCCAGCTGGGTGCTGCCACCGAAGGCCTCACGCTGCTGGTGCCCGCCCTCGATCTGCGAGGGGATCGCCTGATGCCCTCGACCGGGCTGGCCCTGATCGCGCATATGCTCGGCGCGAAGGAGCCCGCAGATCTGGTCCGGGACCTTCGTTCGACCTCGCCCGAAGACTGGCCGGTCGCCGCCCATCGCCCTGCGCCCGTCCCCTCGGGTGGCGCGCCGGACCTGCCCCGGGACGGGCAGATCCACATCCAGCGCGGACTTGGAACGCCGGACCGGCCGGGCGTCGACCTGCTGCGCCTGCGCGAAACGCCCGAGTGTCAGCCGCTGCCGCATTCTCCGTCACGTCTGGAGACACTTCTGGTCAGCCCGCTGGGCTGGTTGCTGGACGAGCTGGGCGCGACAGATCTGAGCTGGGCGCCCGAGACGCTGGACGTCATGACCCTGGGCACATTGATGCACAAGGTTCTCGAAAACGTGTTTCTTGAAGGCGCCCCCATACCGGACGACGCCTCCCTGGACGCCACGGTCCCCGCTGTGCTGGACTCAGTGATCCAGCTCTATGCCCCCTGGCTGACGGATGCGGCCTGGACCAAAAAACGTCGCAGCCTGTTGCAAGAGGCACGCGAGATCTGCACCTCCTGGGTCGGGTTCCTGCGGGAGACGGGGGCCGAGATCCTGCACAACGAGTTCGACCTTGCGGGCGATCATGGCGACCTGCCTCTGCACGGCAACCCGGTGCAGTTCGCCTTGCTGTGGCAGCTTGCGCGTGGCGCCAGGCGGGCGTTGATCGTCGGCGTCACCAAGCAGTCCATCATCGGCTTTCAGGGCGCCGACCCGCGCCTGTCCGAAGCTCTCCAGGTGGCACATCCTGAAGCCGTCAAGCCGCTGGATCGCAACTGGCGGTCCGAGGCGCGGATCATGGAGATGGTCAACACGCTCGGGCCCTCGCTGTTCGACAGCTACGATCCGCTGGCGCCGCAGCGCGGGGCGACGGGGGAGACCACTCTCGAAATCATGCACTTGCCGGGTGGCAGGAAGGATACATCGGCGGAATGTATCGCCAACCGCGTTGCCGACATTCTCGATGCCGGGACGTTGGTCCATGACACGGCGAGCGGGGAAATGCGCCCCGCGCGCCCCGGCGATATTGCCGTGCTGACCTACACCCATGACAAGGCCAGCGCCGCCGCTGCCGCGTTGGGAGACCATGGCTTGCCGGTGCGCATCCAGCAGGACGGCTGGCTGACCTCTCCTGCGATGCGGGCCGCCCGCGCCGCACTGGCAATTGCCTCCGATCCCGATGATCTCAACGCCTCGCTCACCTGGCTGACGCTCGGGCCCCCGCGCATGGGGCTGGAGGACGCCCTGCGCAACACCATCGACGGAGTGCTGTCCACACATGTCGCCCTGGCCCCCCTGCGCGCCCTGAACGACGGGCTTGAAAGCCGCCCCGTGGCGGAAACCCTTGCAGCCGTCCTGAACGCCGGTGGTCTTCGGGATTGGGCCGGGGGGCTGGCGCAACCCGCGCAGGCGCTGGCCGATCTTGCCCGATTTGAGGCCGAGGCGCAGGAATTCGATGCCATGGCGCTGGATCTGCGGGCCGCCGCCGGATTTCACGGTGCAGGCCCGCAGGTCTTTCTGGGCTGGATCCTGCATCAATTCGCGAAGGAGTGGGATCGCCATCCCGATCCGGATGGCTGGTCGTCCTCGGGGATCGAGATCTGCATCTGGCACGCGGCCAAGGGGCGCGAATGGCCGATCACCGTGGTCGCCGGGCTTGAAAAGACCATAAACGAACATCCAGGCACCCTGCGTGCCGACTTCGACGGGTTCGACGACATAGACAATGCTCTGGAACACGCCGGGCTGGGGTTCCTGCCCGATTTCGCCGCCCCGGAATCGCAGGAGCCCTTCACCGAAGCGCGCCGCCCCGAAGATGAACGCGACGCCGCCCGCAAGCTGTACGTCGCGCTGACCCGTGCGCGGGATCGGCTGATCATGGTCCTCCCCCGGGAACGGTCCAGACCAAGGGACAACGCCGAACGCATGGTCGATCTGCTGCGTGACCGGGCAGGCTTTGAAACCGATGGCGATACGCTGACCGTCGATGGCCACCGGTTCGACGCCCGCGTGGCGGAAGGCCTCTCCGACGCGCCGTCGGGACCCGCCGCAGGAACGGGCGAAACACATCCCCGCTTCGGACGAGCGCAGGCCTTATCCGATGCGCCCCGCTCGCCGTGGCGGCGCAGGCCGTCGTCTCAGGCCGAACCTGTGCCGTCGGGCGCCGCGCCGCCGGAAACCGTCAAGCTGGCCGAGGCAGTGGCCGAGACCCGCACAGGCAGCGCGGCCGAGCGGGGCTCCGCATGGCACCTTGCCTTCCGGGTCCTGGGCGAACGGCCGGATCTGTCAGATCGCATTCGCGCCGCCACCGGCCTTCCGGAAAGTGCCATCACGCAGATCGCCATGCAGGCTCAGGTTTTGACCCGCTGGCTGGCCGACCGGGGCTATGACCGGCTGCACTTCGAATTGCCGCTTCAGAAGATCGACGCCGACGGGTCACAGACCAACGCCATCCTCGACTGTCTGGCCGAAGGTCCCGACGGTCTGCTGATCGTCGACCACAAATCCGGGCCCTGCCCCGACCCCGATGCGCGCTTTGCGACCTACCAACCGCAGCTTGACACCTATGCGGCCATGGTCCGGGCGGAATGGCCCGACAAACCGGTCGATGGCGTCGCAATCCACTGGATGAGCGAAGGCACACTGTCCATCGCGCATTCGACAACCAGGGAACTTGCCTGATGTCATTTCTCGCATGGATCGATTTCGACCAGGCTGACCGGGATCGGACCCGCCGGATCATGGATCTGTTCGGGCAGGAAGACAGCCGTGACGAACTAGGCCTTGGTTCGGTGCGGGATTCGCTGGCGGACCTGATGTTCCCCGGCACCTCGACCATCCAGACGCGGCTGCGTTACATGTTCTTCGTGCCCTGGATCTACCGCATGGCCGGATCGCAGAAAGGAACGGCGGCCGCCCGCCGCGATCATGCCCGCGCGCTCGAGATCCGTCTTATCGAGGCATTGGTTCGCGGCGGCGAGACGCAGAACGTCATCGGCAGCGCCGCACGGGAGAACCTGAAACGAATGCCCAGCGATGTGTATTGGGCCGGACTTCTGACCCTGGGTATCCGCAGGTTCCAGGGCAGTCGCACTGCGTGCCTTGAAGCGACCCCGGCCGAGATGGGCGCGCTGTGGGCTCCAGGCTTGCCACCCGCGCCCGAAGACTTCCTGGCCTCGTCCAGAAGTGCGGCGGGTTTTGCGCTGTCCGCCGATGAGGCCGGTTTTCTGCGTGACCGGCTGGCGCAAGCCGCGCCCGCCAGCCTTTATGCGCTGTTGTCCCGCCAGACCTCTGCCCCGGAGTGCGACATGATCTGGCAACACCCGGCGCGCGCCAGCTGGCCGGACGAGATCCGGACCATCGTGGATCATGCCGAACGGTTTTCGCATCTGATGCACGGCGCTTCTCTGCTCTACAACCTGATGCTGTCGCGCAAGGCTGCGGACATGCAGGGAATGGAGGGCTCGGCCTGGCATGACCGAAGCGCGTTCTATGCCGAAAGCATCGAGAGCTGGGCCGAGGAGACACCTGTCGGACTGTTTGCCGACTGGGACCTTTCAGATCTGTGGTTCCTGTCAAAGGCCACGACCCACGACGTCAAACCGCACAGCCGCCGGTTCATAGAAAACTGGCGCGATATCGTCCTGCAGGTGGATGGGCGGGTCCTCGACAATGCCCAGGCCCATGCGCTCGTCCGCGATCGAGAGGTCAGGCTGAAAGGACCGAAATCGCGGTTCCGAAATGACGGCGCCCTGATGCGGTGGAGCGGCGCTTCGGGCACGGCGCCTCTCAACTATCGCTGGACACCCGTCGTCTCGAACCACCTGAAGGACCTTGTTCATGCAGGATAACACGGCGCTGGACCCCGAAAATCGCGCCTTGTACGCGGAAATCCTGCGCGCCCCCGCGGGCTATGATCTGGATGCCGCGGTGGCGACGACCTACACGCTGGATTTCGAAACCGCGCTTGTGGTGCCCGCCACGCTGGCCTTCCATGCGGCCGAAAACCGGCAGGAGACCCTGGACACGCCGCTTGCCCTTCTTGAAGGGCTGGAGCGCCTGTCCGCCCGCATCGCGATCTTCTGCGAAGCCGGACGGATCAAGGCGGTGCCCAAAGGCGCCAATCGGCTGACCGCCCTTCTGGAAGATACCGTGACCGAGGTGACAGCCCCGCGCGGCGGCGCGTTTCATCCCAAGCTCTGGCTTCTGCGCTTCACGCCGATGGGCGGTCGTGGCCGTCCACATCTGCGGCTGGCGCTTCTGTCGCGCAACCTGACGACGGATGCGTCGTGGGATCTGTCTCTGTCGCTGGACGGCGAGGCGTCTTCGACCGCCAAGGCGCAGAACGCCCCGCTGGTCGCGCTTGTCCGCGCCCTGCCCGGCCTTTCCTCCGGTCGACCCGCGCCGGATCATGTGACCGCCATGGTCACATCCCTTGCGGATGACCTTGAGCGTGCCGAGTGGGACCATCCCGAGCACATCCGCAAGATCAGCTTCGCGGTGAACGGTCTGACGGATGATGTCTGGCGGCCCCGGATCGGTGGAACCGTTGGTATCATTTCGCCCTTCGTGACCGATGGCGCGCTGATCGCCCTGTGCGGCGGTGTCGACCCGTCCCGGGCCTGCCTTCTGAGCCGGGGAGAGGAGCTGGCCTGTCTCAAGCCCGAGACGCTGGCGCAGTTCGGCAAGGTGCACGTGCTGGATGAAATGGCCGAGACCGAGGACGGCGAAGAAACCGAAGACACCAAAGACACCGGCATGGCATCCGTTCCGGCCCGTGGCCTTCACGCCAAGGCCTTCATGACCGAGCGTTATTCCAGCACCGAGATCACCATGGGCTCGGGCAACGCGACCACCCCTGCCTTGCTCGGTGGCCAGAACGTGGAGGTCTTCGCGACCCTGTCCGGCTACACGCGCGATCTGGGGTCGGTGGAAGACCAGATGTCACCGGACCGGCTGGGCCGCTTCCTTCGCGAATTCGTTCCCTTCGATCCCCCCGCGTCCGAACCGGAGATCGCGGCGGAGAAGCGTCTGGATGAGCTCCGACGCACATTGGCGGCCGGTGATCCGGTCCTGCGTTGCGAGGAAGAGGACGAGGGGCGCATCAGGCTGCATCTATCGGCCCGGACGGCGGTGCGCATTCCCGAAGGCATGTCGGTGCGTCTTTGGCCCATCGTCACGGGTATCGAAAACGGGATCGTCGTGGACGCCATCGATGGAAGCGAACGCCTGCTGGCACGGTTGGCACTGAAGGACGTGACACGCTGGATCGGTATCCGGCTGACGGATGAAGACAGCCACATGGAACAGGATTTTACGCTTGGAACAGAGCTGGTCGATCTGCCCGAAGCCCGCACGGCCGAGATCCTGCGCGCCTTGATCGAAAACCGCGACGCCTTCCTGCGCTATGTTCGCCTTTTGCTGGGCGATGTCTCCGAGGCCGCCAAGACCCTGTTCGCCGCAGGCCAGGGCGGGACCCTTGCGGGCGTATTCGGCACCGGCCACGATTCCCCGATACTCGAAGACATGGTCCGGGCTCTGGCCGGAGACGGCCGCCAGTTGCGCGACATCGAAAGGCTTGTCACCCGGCTCAGCGATCCCGAAACCGGGCGAAGCGAAGTCATTCCAGATGAATTTCTGGACCTGTGGCAGACCTTTAAGTCCGTCATGCCGGAGGAGACACGATGACGGACCGTTTTTCGGCGGAAGAGGCACTCCGTCCGCTCAAGGCCTTCCAGCGCAAGACGGTTGATTATGTCTCGCGGCGCCTCCTGTCCGACCCCGACGCAGTCCGGCATTTCCTTGTCGCGGACGAAGTCGGCTTGGGCAAGACGATGGTCGCACGCGGCGTGATCGCCCGAACAATCGAGGCGCTGCAGGACACCGTCCCGCGTATCGACATCGTCTACATCTGTTCCAACGGCGCCATCGCGAAACAGAACGTGGCCAGGCTCAATGTGCTGGGCGGCGAACGCTCGCGGGTATTGCCCACACGTCTCACCATGCTCGCCGTAGAATTGGGACGTACCGGCGGGATCAAGGAGGAGGGCGTGAACTTCTTCAGCCTGACGCCCGGCACGTCGCTGGATCTCAAGCAGGGAGGCGGCATGAAGCAGGAGCGCGCCCTGATCCTGCGGCTCCTGTGGGACCTGCTGGAGGACCGCAAAGCCGTGGCGAAGATGCTGCAAGGCTACGCGGGTGCGAAAGGGTGGCGCGAAACCAGAGCCGAGATCGACAGAAAACCGCTCGAGCCGCAGATCGTTGCCCGCTTTCAGCGCGCCATATCTGGCCGCGCCGACCTGTTGCGGGAACTTGACGAATGTGCGCAGTGCTACAAGGGCTTGAAGGGAAACGATACCGATCTCAACCGCAGACGCGAAACCATCGTCGGCCACCTTCGGACGATCCTGGCCCGCGAAAGCGCGGAGGCGCTGGAGCCGGACCTGATCGTTCTGGATGAATTCCAGAGGTTCACCGAACTTCTGCACGGTGAAGGCGAAGCCGCCGAACTTGCACGGAAACTGTTCGACGCGGTGGATCCAGACGGCAACCAGTCCAAGGTGCTGCTGCTTTCTGCCACGCCCTATCGCATGTTGTCCCTGCGCGATGACGATGCCGATGCCGGCGATCACTACCGCGAGTTCCTGGACGTCCTGAGCTTTCTGTTCGGTGAGAACGGGCCCCAGATCCGCGCGAGACTGGAAACGGAAATGCGCCGCTACCGGCTGGCCATGCAGGGCCTGCCCGGCAGTTTCGACGAGGCATGCGCGATCAAGACCGGGGTCGAGAAAACATTGCGCAGCGTCATCGCGCGCACGGAACGCGTCGCCGAAACCACGGAACGGGATGCAATGATGCGGGACGTTGATGTGCCGGTCACCATCGAGCCGGAAGATCTGCTGGAAGCGCGGGCAATAGCACGGGTCGCGGATGCAGCGGACGCCCCCGGAACGGTCGAATACTGGAAGTCGGCCCCCTACCTGCTGAGCTTTCTGCGCGACTACAAGCTGGGCCAGCGTCTCGACCATCTCAAGGACAAGCCCGGCGAGGCTCTGCTGAGCGCCATCAGGAACGCCGGCTCGGCGCAGATCGACACCGACGCGATCGAAGCCTACCGGCCCATCCCGGACACTAACGGCCGCATGCGCGCGCTGAAGGAGATCGCCTTCCGGGATGACATGGCCCGACGGCTCTGGATGCCGCCCAGCATGCCCTATTTCGGGCCACGTGTAACGGCGAGCAAGGTCCTGATCTTCTCGCAGTGGGCGATGGTCCCCGACGCCATTGCCGCCCTCCTGTCCTATGATTGCGAACGCGCGGTCGGTATGGGCAATCGGCAGAAGCATCCCTTCTCGCAGGCTTTCGAGAAAAGCTCGCAGCCCCTGCGGTTCTATCGCGTCAAATCGAACAATCGCCTGACGGGGCTACGCGCCCTGCCCCTCGTGATACCGTCACCCACGCTGGCGGCGGCGGTCGATCCGCTGGATGTCTTCCGAACGGTCGGCTCCATTGCGGACGCGGGGGAAATGCGCACCGAGGCGTCCGCCCGCCTGCGCGATCTGGCAAGGGATCTGGGCAAACGCCTGCAACCTGTCCAGCGCGGCGGCATGCTGAGCGGCCTGCGAAACCGTCTGACGGGGACGACTGATGATGACGCCGAACGTGCAATGACCTGGGATTGGGCCTGCGCGGCCGCGCTGGACATCGGGCATGGATCGTTCGACGCCTGGCTTGCAAAGGGCGAGATCCTGGCCGACATCGTCCGCACGGATGGTCAGGACGGCTGGCATGACCACCTCGGTGCGCTCAGCGAAGCCGCCAGAAACGATGTGCTGCACGGACAACCCGATGCAGAAAGCCTGCTGAGCCACGTCACGGAGCTTGCCCTGGGCAGCCCCGCCACCTGTGCCCTGCGCGCCCTGAGCCGCGTCGCTCCCGGGCTGGCGCTGGACGATCCGGAGATGCTGAGTGCGGCTACACGGATCGGAATGGCCTTCCGCGGCCTGTTCAACCAACCTGAAAGCCAGGCGCTGCTGCGTGGGGACACCGATGATGTCTATTGGCAATCCGTGCTAACGCATTGTGTCGATCACGATCTTCAATCCGTTCTCGATGAATATCTTCATGTTCTGCTCGAATCCGAAGGTTTGATGGACGAGGCGCCCAGCATTGCGGTCGCGGCCCTTGCAGAAAAGATCGACGAGGCACTTTCGCTCAAGCCCGCGCAAATCGACATCAAGCGATACCGAACCAAAGGCGACCGACTTCAGATCACCTCGGAAATCAAGATGCGAGGCCGGTTTGCAACCCGCCTGCTACAGAAAGGACAGGAAGACGGCGCACAAAGGACCGATACGGTCCGGATGGCCTTCAATTCCCCTTTCAAGCCATTTGTGCTTGCGTCAACGTCCGTCGGGCAGGAGGGGCTCGATTTCCATCCCTACTGCCACAGGCTGGTTCACTGGAATCTACCGTCGAACCCTGTCGATCTTGAACAACGCGAGGGCCGGGTTCACCGGTACAAGAACCATGCCGTAAGGCTGAACCTGGCATCACGGTTTGTCCACGCGCTTGGCGCGCCCGACGCGACAGCCGATCCGTGGCGCAGCATGTTCGATATGGCCCTATTGCATGCAGAACGCCCCGGGGACATGGAACCGTTCTGGCTTCTGGACGGCGAAACCAACATCGAACGCTACGCGCTGTCGCTGCCATACAGTCGCGAATCCGCCCTTCTCGGCTGGCTCAAACGCTCGGTGGCCGTGTACCGTCTGGCGTTTGGTCAACCCCGACAGGACGACCTGATGGCGTTTCTCGAAAACATCGACACGTCGAAAGAAAACATCGATCTGACGGCACTTCAGATCAGTCTCAGGCCTGTCTGATCCGGGCGAAAGGGCGTCCATCGGTTTTCCCGAGAAGGCCGAACCGAACCGATTGCGCGGGAAAATTGTCTTCGAAACAATCTTCGGAAATGGTCGCCATTCGACAAGACGTCAAAACCTTGTACGGCGGATTCTGCGTCGATGGCCATTGGATGCGGCTCGTCAGGTGAGCTGTCAAAAACACTGGAGGCATTTACCTTGCAGGTTCTGCTCTGCCTGCTCTGCCCCCGAAAACTCTGCCTTCGGGCGGTCCACCGTTGGGGCGGATCAACAACATCCGGGCCCCGGTGGCGGCTGAATGAAAGCCCAGTAGCAGGTCAGGATAACTGTGAAACCCGACAGGACCCGCCGATGCGGATCCCGTATGGCCTGGGGCGGCCACCGTAAAGGCATGGGCTTGCCCCGGCCGCTGCCGGACGGGCCGATCGGCTTGCCTAGAACAGGAACTCGATCTCAGATGCCTGGTCCAGGTCCAGCTCGTTGAAGCGGACGGAGCCCTGACCGCCAAGGTCGGCAAGGTCGAGGAGGATCGCGTCGCCCCCCGCCTTGCCCATGGCGGCGGCGACGAGATCGGCCGCCTCGGCGGAAGCCAGGTCAAGGGCGCTCAGATCGATGCTGTCGCGCGACAGTTTGAAATCCTTGATCCGGTCGGAGCCGTTCTTCAATTGCAGCACGAACACGTCCGCGCCGGCGCCGCCTTTCAGGACATCGTTCCCTGCACCGCCGTTCAGGATGTCGTTGCCCGGTCCGCCGTAAACCGCATCGTTGCCCGGTCCGCCGCGCAGGTCGTCGTTGCCGCGGCCGCCGCGGACTTCGTCGTCGCCCTTGCCGCCGAACAGCATGTCGTTCTTGCGGCGTCCGTGAAGCAGATCGTCTCCGGCGCCGCCATGGGCTTCGTCCCGGCCGCGACCGGCGAGCAGCGTGTCGTCGCCCTTGCGGCCACGCATCAGGTCGGCGCCGATCTTGCCGCGGACGACATCGTCGTTGTCGGTGCCGATGAAGGTATCCCCGCCGCGGCGGAGGTAGACTTCGCCGTCGAAGACGCCCGAGCCCCGGACGGTATCGTCGCCCGTGCCCAGCGAGATATCGCCCCGGATCACGCCGTCGTTCCGGATCGTCACGGGGCCCGCGCCATCGCTCAGGTGCAGGGCATCGCCATCGCCGCGCAGAACCAGCTTGCCACCGTCTTTCACGACAACGCTTGCCGGGCCGCCATCGATCTTCACGCCGTCGGTGCCGTGGAAAACGGCCTTGCCCGCGATCTTCAGGTGCGCCGGATCGCCGGGTTGGGCCAGCAGGGTCAGTCCGTGATCCGTGGCACCGTCATCCGGCAGGCGCGAGACGAAGGTGTCGCCCGCCCGAACCACCGCCCGGTCGTCCATCAACAGGGGCACGAGGGACTTCCCCTCAAGCGTGTCGTCGACGATCGGCGACAGGGGGGTCAGCCGCGCCGTCAGGTCGTCGTGATCGCGGGTGCCGGCGCCGTCCTCGAAGGCGAAGAAGTTCTGGCCCATCAGGCGCAGGGCGTCGCCGTCGCCTGCGTCGCCGTTTTCGGCCGGGGAGAAGATGACGTCGCCGTAACGGGTCAGCAGGACTGGGGTGTAATAGCCGGTCTCGCCGGTGACGGTCCAGAAGTCGGAGGTTTCGAACGTGCCGCGGCCGCGGACCAGGAATTCCCCGTCCATGCTGTCGCGGACGGCCGCATTGAAGCCGCGTTTGCCGTGCTCGACGCCGCCCACCGACCAGCTGCCGTCGGTCGCGTCGATGTCGACCCGGACAAAGCCCATGCGATTGCCGCCCTCGGCATCGCCGGCGAGATCAACTTTGATCTTTTGGCCCTTCTGGACATAAACAAAGGGTTCGCCCATCTGGCGTTGCGCATCGGCCAGCAACGCCGCGCCCGACAGCGTGTTGTCGACCTGGGCGCTGAGCCGGTGATCACCGACCTGCACAACGGCCTTGCCATTGGCCCGGGTGGTCACGGTGGCGTCGTGGGCTTCGCTGTCCCAGTCATCGGCGGCGAGGGAGATGAAACGAAGGTGCATCTCGGTCGGCAGGTAGACGCTCTGCGCGCCCTTCAGGCCCGACCCGCCCTGCATCGACAGGCCGCCGACCGTTGTCAGCGTTGCGTCTTCGACCGAAACGTCGCCCGTCTGCCCCGTGCGGGCATGGACCAGCGCGCCGCTGGCGTCCGTCAGCACCACGGCGACGGCGGCCCCGGACTCCGACGGGGTTTCCTGGGCCCCGATCCTGATCCAGTTGCCGTCGATCCCGTCGCCCGCTCCGTTACCGGCCGCAAGCCTCAGCGCCTGCCCGCCCTGCGCCGCACCCAGCTTCATCTCGGCCACGTCGACGGTCAGGGTGAGCGGGCTGCTTTCTTTGCCAATCGCCGATGTCTGGGACGTGTCGCTGGCCAGATATTCCTTCATCGTGACAACGTAGGTGCCGTTGCCGACATGCGTGGGAGTCGTCGTCCACGCGCCGTCCAGATCGGCCGTCGTCACCAGAGGTGTCGCCGCGGTGGTTGCGCCGGCTTTGACCATGGAAACCTGCGCGAAGTTCAGTGCGCCGATCTTGTTGGTGTAGCCTTCGATCCACGTCTTGGTGTTGATCGTGTTCGTATCGTGGAAATCGTTGTCGCCGGTCCAGCCGAACGCAAGCTCTGCGTTTTTCGTCGCCGTGGCGACGGGATTGGTCATGCTGGTCTGACCCTCCAACCCGAAGAACAGGGCATGGTCGATCACGCCCACGACGGGCGCTGCGGGGGTGGCGAAATTCTGGGCGGTATTGAACTCCAGCAGTTCGGGCGGCAGCGTCGACGTGGTCGAATACATGAAGTTGACGTCGAACGTGATCGTGCCCTTCCCCGTCACTTGCGACGGTGAAATGGTTGCCAGCCCGTCGACGCCCAGCACGCCTTCCTGACCCTCGTAGAGCGGATTGACGAACTCCGTTCCGTTGGTCGTGGTGTAAAGATTAAACGTTTTGGACTCCGCCGTGCCCGGCTCACCGACCGTGATCCTGGTCCAGTGCACGCCGGCATCCACGCCCGGGAAATTGGTGATCAGCATATAGCCTTCGGTCTTGTCGATCCCGGGCTTGCTGACCGAATACTTGCCATTGGCGGCGGTGATGCCCCATTGCTGCCACAGCGAATCCGTCCCGGGATCGATGGTCACCGAATCCCAGATCTCCTTACCCTTGGCAGTCTTGCCGGCGTAGAATTCCAGCGTGATCTTCGTGTTGTCCTTCAGGATCATGTCGGCGTTCTGGAAGTTGAACCCGACCGAGGCCCCCGAGGTGTTGGTGTCGCCGGCGGCCGACGACGTGTAGTCGTCGCCTTTGGGCGCCACGTAATTATAGATCTTCGTCGGGGTATACCCGTCCGGCGTTTCGCTATCGTCATAGATCGTCAGCTTCAGCGTCGGGACGTTCTTGGGATCTGCCGGGTTGGGCTCGGACACCGAAATAAGCGGTCCGCCTTCCTGATATTGCGACATCAGAGCGTCGGAATAGCCCGACCCGTAGGAATTGCTGATGTTGAAGAAGGCCTGCGAATAGTGATCGTAGAACGTCGGTGCGCCAGAGGCCGTGTATTCGCCGAACGCGTAGGTCGGATCCCAGTTCGTGTTCGTGTTCAGGTCGATCTCGGTCGTGTCCTGACCATTGATTGAATTCGCTTTCTGACCGTAGTAGCCCCCCGTGAACCCGGTGATGAACTGCGCCAGCACCGCGCCCCACTGGTTGTTTTCGCCCGTGTTCATGGTGGCGGGATAGCCATTGCTGTTGAAGATCGCATTGTGGTTTTCGATCTCGAACGGCGCGGGGCTTCCCCCATTGTAGACGCCGGCATTTCCCAGCGTCGAATAGATGCTGTTGGCGAGATCCGCCTCGGTCAGCTGGATATCGCCCTTGATCTGGCTCGACTCCTCTGGTGTCAGCCAGAACACGGACTCCGGCGTGCTCCATTCCAGCGAATAGGCGTAGTAGCCGCTATTGTGGTAAATGCCATTGGCATCCGGCGCACCGTTGAAGAAACCGGAAATCACGATGTCGCCGTTCGATGTCTTCAGGATGTCGATATAGGCATCCCAGTCCGACGCACTGTAGTTGTCCAGCCCTTCGGGCAAGGCGACGGTGGGCGAAATGGCCATGCGGTCCTGGCCCTTGAGCGGGCCTTTGGTGTACTTGTCCACCGCTGTGCCCTGTGTGGCCGCGCTTTGCAGGTTGGTGAACAACGTGGACGCGTCGATCTTGTAGCCCACACTGGCCGAACTGCCGCCCTCGTAAGGCACCTCCAGCTGCATGGGCAGGCCGAACCCGTCGATGGACGTCAGGTTGGCCTTGTCGTCGGCACTGTTCTGCAGCGTGACCTCAAGGCTATCATATCGGAAGTCGTGCGACTTCGCGTTGTCCCAGTTGATGTCGCTCTGTTTCTTGACGGCCGTTTTGATGTCGGAACCCGATCCGATCAGGATGTAGACCTTGCCGGCCTTCATTTCCTGGAACGTGCCATTGACCGTCTTGGTCAAAACGACGTCACGAACCCCGCTGCCCTGTATCGCACCGTTGGCGACAAGCGTTGTCCAGTTGGGGGATCCGTTCGCGTCGAAGAAAACGGCATAGGCATCGACGCCGGGATGCTTCAGTGTCTTCTGAAGCGTCGGGGACAGCGTGATTTCAAGCGTTGTGTCATTGACGACAACAGGTTTGGTCTTGGCCATGTCGCAGGTCCTCCGCAGGCATAATACGTCGGGCAGGGATCGCTGCGGTCGGGCAAGACACAATCGCGATGCGCGCGCCCGAGCCACGGCCCGTGGTGTTTTTACGGCGCCCTTCGGTTGAGCATAGAAAGCGCCGGTTTCCAAAAGGTAGCCGCCGCACGATGCATTGTTAAGCGGGTTCTTCAGCCACAAATTTCGGTTTCATCGACAATCGGGCTGACGCTGCGTCCGCCGCGCAGCTTAAGCGGGCAACCGGGATTCTGGCACACGCATATGACGAGGCGCGCTATCGGACGCGATCAGATCCCGTGATCGGCCAGAAAGCTGCGGATATGGCCCATACAGGCGGTCCACGCGGGTTCGTATTCGACCAGCACGTGGTTGTCGCTGTCCAGCGGCACGAACCGCGCATCGGGAATTTCCGACGCGATGAAACGCCCCTGCTCTACCGGGATGCGGCGGTCCCCCAGCGCGTGGAGCACGATGGTGGGCGCGCGGATGTCGCGCAAGCGGTCGCGCACGTCGATCTCGCCGAACGCGTCCTGGAACCGCGCGGCATTCTCGGCCGAGGTCGTCAGCCGCTGGAATTCATCGAACCACAGCAGATCCTCGGGCGAGGCACTGGGCATGAAGGTCTGCGAGAAGATATGCCGATAGGCCGGGTTCTCCGTGCCCCAGCCGACGGTGGTCAACTGGCGGACGGCCTCGCGCCGGGCGATCTCCTCGGCAGTGGCATGGTGGCGCCAGCCCGAGGCATAGCCGCCGATCAGGATCAGCCCCAACACGCGGTCGGGATGGCGCACGGCGTATTCCACGCAAACCGCCGCGCCCTGGCTGATGCCCAGCAACGGAAACCGCCCCAGCCCCAGCTTGTCGACCACCGTTTCAAGATCGGTCACGAAGGCATCGAAATCCAGCGCGCCCACGTCCCAGTCCGACAGCCCGCAGCCCCGTTCGTCGTAGCGCACGAAGGTCCTGTCGCGGGCGATGTCGGCGAAACAGGCGCCCCAGATGGGCGTGTTCCAGTCGTGTTCGATATGGGTCAGCCAGTTGGCGGCCTTCACCAGCGGCGGCCCCTTGCCCACCGCGGCATAGGCGATGGTGGCATCGTCGGGTGACCGGCAGAATCCGATCTGCTGCTCACGCAGATGGGCGCGGCGGTCTTCGGGCGGGAATTCGGTGGCCGTTTCCGGCACCGGGACGGCCGCCAGCCGGGCCGGTGTGGCCCGGGCGGCGTCGGGGTCTGCCGCGTGCCATAGCCTCGACCATTTCTCTGCCGCCGCGCGCGATGCCTCGGGGTGGTTGACCAGCCGGCGCAGCACCTCGGTCCGGTCGGCGGCGGCATCCTGCCGTTCGGCCATCAGCCACGATCCGAACGCATCGTCCCCGGCCCCGTCCAGCCCATCGAGCACGACCGACCCCAGAAGGTCCGCCGCCTGCTCGAGCGCCCTCAGGCCAAGCGCGTCCGGGCCCTCCCGCAGTTGGCGGCGAATGTCGCGCAGGTCGATCTGCAATCCGTCGCTGTCGAAGCGCACCCTCTCCCGATCCGCGATGATGCGCACCCGGTCCGGCGTGTCGACCGATTTGCGCAGCTTGCTCAGCGCCCATCGCAGCGCGGCCTTGGGATCGTCGGGCAGGTCCCAGAACATCTCGCACAACCGTTCACGACGGTGTGGCCGGTCGGTGGTCACCAGGAACGCCAGCAGCGCCCGCGCCTTCCTAGACGCGGGCAGGGCCACCTCGCCCGCGGAATCGCAGACGCGCAGTTCGCCCAGGACAGAGATACTCGAAACACCGGAGTTCATGAGGGACTGCCTGACGTTGTCAAAGGGCGAAATCAATAAAGGTTAACCTTACCCCGCCAGGCCGGCCGGCGGAATACAACGCTGCGGTTTCGCTGAAACAACCGTCATTACAACGGTGGCGTCAACGGTAGCCCTCCAAAAGCGGATCGTCGACCGGTCTTGCCCGGCGACCGTCCCGCGGGACGACCATTCAGCCACTTCAAGCAGCCGTGCAGCCCCCGCAAAGAAGGGGCCGGGCGTTTTTCTACTTTCTGGAGGACACTCCACCATGACGATTGAACTTGAGCCAATGGACGACATGACGATCGTCCACCTGTCCGGCCATTTCGACGGACAGTCTACCGGCGATCTGTGCGATGCGCTGGTCGCTGAAGTCCGAAAGGGCCGGCGCGACATGCTGGTCGACTGCGCGCCCGGTACGACCATCGCCCGGACCGGCTTCCGGGGGCTTGTGATTGCCGCAAGCCTTGTGCGCGCGGGCCGCGGCAGTTTCCGCATCGTGGCCGATGCCGAACTGGAAAGCTGGCTGCGCAAGGTCAGCTTCACGCACCTCTTTTCCGTCCACCACAGCCGCGAAAGCGCGCTGGCGATGTTTGGAAAGCCGCAGCCGCCCGCACCGGTTGCCGCAAACACCCCCCACTGCCCGTCCCATCTGGATGACCGCCGCCTGGCGGACGTTCTGTGGTGAGATGCCGAGACGAAAGGATTTTTCCAATGACCATGTTCATGACCGATACCACCCTCCGCGCGCCCCGGACCTCTGTCCGGCGCACGCTTGCCCGCCTCTGGGCCGCACAGCGCCAAGCCGCCAAGATGCGGCGCGATTATCGCAGGCTGCAGGACATGCCGGATTACCTGCTGGCGGACGTGGGCCTGACCCGCGGCGACATCCCACGCCGGCGCTGGCCCGTGTAAAACGGACAGCGGCGCCCCGCTGGCGCCGCTGTCGCGTTCAGGTGGCTTCGGTGAAGCTCTTGAATTCTATCGGGTTGCCGAAAGGATCGCGGAGGAACATCGTCCACTGCTCCCCCGGTTCACCCGGGAACCGCAGCGTGGGCGGGATCTCGAAATCGATCTCGTGCCCGTCCAGTCGCGCGGCGAGGGCCTTGAAATCCTCCGCCCTAAGGATCGCGCCGAAATGAGGCATGGGCACCATGTGTTTGCCCACATGGCCCGTGGGCGCGGTGGCGAAGGGGTCCCCCAGATGCAGCGAGATCTGGTGGCCGAAGAAATCGAAATCGACCCACGTGTCGGTCGACCGGCCTTCGGGGCAGCCCAGCACCTCCCCGTAGAAGTGCCGTGCGACGGTAAGGTCGGTTACGTTGTAGGCGAAGTGAAACTGGCCCTGCATGCCATCCTATTCCCAAGTGGTGCGGCTGGCCGTAGGGTGCGTGGTCTCCATGCACCACTCCCCGGCCAACCGCTGTTGCACCAGCTGACGCCCTACCCCAGCGCCCGGACCAGCGTCACCGAAGGTTGCCCCGTCACGGCCAGACCGTTGGCGCGCTGATAGTCCTCGATCGCTGAAATCGTCTTCGATCCGATCACACCGTCCGGCGTGCCGGCATCGAAGCCCTTGGCGTTCAGCCCGGCCTGCAGGGCCTTCCGGTCCTCGATCGACAGCCCGTACTCGTCATCCGGGAAACTGCCCACGAGCGGCCCCGCACCGCCGAGGCGATCCGACAACCGCCCGACACCGATCACGTAGTTCACGGCATTGTTGTAGCGCGCCAGCACCTCGAAATTCCGGAACACCACGAAGGCCGGGCCCGACGGCCCTTCCGGGATAAGGAGCGAGGCCGAACCGTAATCCGGCACCTGCCCGCCCGTGGCCTTCCGCACCCCCATCGCGTTCCACGACGCCACGCTGCGGTTCCGGCCACGTCCTGCGACCGAGGTATCGAAGCCCGCGGGCAACACGACCTCGACCCCCCAGGGCTGGCCCGTCCGCCAGCCGGCCTTGGCAAGGTAATTCGCGGCCGAGGCCAGCGCGTCGGTCGGATCGGCATCCCAGATGTCACGCCGTCCATCGCCGGTGAAATCGACGGCATAGGCCAGGTACGAGGTCGGGATGAACTGGGTGTGCCCCATGGCGCCGGCCCAGCTGCCCTTCATCTTGGCCGGTGTCGTATCGCCCGTCTGCAGGATCTTCAGCGCGCCCATCAGCTGGCTTTCGAAGAACTCCCCGCGCCGTCCGTCATAGGCCAGCGTCGACAGGGCCGAGATCACGGGCGCCGAGCCGCGGCGCGTGCCATAGCGGCTTTCCACGCCCCAGATCGCGGTGACGACCTCCTTGTCGACACCGTAGCGCGCCTCGATCTGGCTCAGCACGTTGTTGTAGCGGTTCAGTTCCTTCTTGCCGTCCGACACCCGTTCGGGGCTGGCGGCGATGGCCAGGTAGTCTTCCAGCGTGCGCTTGAATTCGGTCTGGTTCCGGTCGCGTTCGATGACGCCCGGAAGATAGCCCGCACTGGCCAGCGCCGGGTCCAGAACCGAGGCGTTGATCCCCCGTGCCGCCGCCCTGCCCCGGAAGCCCTGCAGCCAGGCGTCGTAGCCCGCATTGGGCACGGCAGCCCATGTCTTGTCGGGCGCATTCGATATGCTGCCCCCGCCGCCGCCGCACGCGGCCAGGGCCGCCACGGCAGCCGCCGCGGCCAGCCCGTTCACGAATATCCGTCTTGAAATTTGCATCTGCTCTGCCTCTGTCCCGCTTCAACAAGGGATCTCTGGACCATCGATACCGTCAATCGCCGTGTTGTGAAAGCATCACGCGCTTGCCGGCGCCCCTTTGCCGGCCCATATCTGTGACATGTTGAAGTTCATGCCCATCCTGCTCGCCATTCTCTACGGGCTCGCCTACTACCGGTTCTCGGTCTGGCGGACCCATCGCGAGCTTGACGCGAAGTCGACGCCGCTGGCCGATCCGCACCTGAAGAAGCTGACCGACAGGCTGGCCCGGGCGCTGGATGTCGAACGCGTGCCCGTCCACATCTACGAGATCCAGCCGGTCAACGGCCTTGCCGCCCCCGACGGGCGGATCTTCCTGACCCGGGGGTTCTACGAGAAATATCGCTCGGGCTCGGTCACCGCCGAGGAGCTGACCGCCGTCATCGCCCACGAACTGGGCCATGTCGCGCTGGGCCATGCGCGGCGGCGAATGATCGACTTTTCCGGCCAAAACGCGATCCGCACGGCGCTGATGATGGTGCTGGGCCGGCTGATCCCCGGTGTGGGCATCCTGATCGCCACGGCGCTGACATCGCTTCTGTCCGCCCGGCTGTCGCGGGGGGACGAGTACGAGGCCGATGCCTACGCCGCCGCGCTGCTGACGAAAGCCGGGATCGGGGTGGCCCCGCAGAAGGAGCTGTTCCGGAAGCTGGGAGACCTGACCGGCTCCGGCATGGCCGGCGCACCCGCGTGGCTGTTGAGCCATCCCAAGACGGAAGAGCGTATTGCCGCGCTGGATGCGCTGGAAGCGCGATGGGAAACAGCGAAGTAGCCACACGTTCAACCCTGTGACCAACAGCAGGGTCGCGCCCGACCCGAGGGCGGGCCGAAACGCCTGTACTGCCTCCTGCTGAGGGAACGGCTTCTGAAACTCGTCGAACGCCTCATCAATTCGCGCCCGCGTCGCGCCGAAGGCGTGCCTCCGGCACGACGGGGCCGGTCGGGCGCGAACCGGATCGCTTCGCGCTCCGGGGACGAAATTTACAGGTTTCCTTGCAAGGGCTTAGCTGACCAAGGCCTTCCCGAACCGCGGCAACCGCGCCTTCTTCATCAGTGGGCGCATCTCCCATGACCGGCCCGACAGCCGGTTCGCCTCGGCCAGCACGGCCTCCGCGATCTGCCGCATGCCGTCCGGATCATGATCCAGCGCGTCCATCAGCAACGCGTCGGGATCGATGCGGATCACGCCTTCCTCCGACAGCACGTTCCGCGGGAAATCCTTGGCGTTCATCGTCACGATCCCGTCGGCGGACGAAGCAATCGCCGCCGCCAGCACATGCACATCCGCGGGATCGGGAAGCGACAGGCGCGCCTCCAGCCCCGCCTTCACGGGCACCTCGGCCCCGGGCCAGGCATCGCGCAGCACGGCGATCTCGGCCTCGGCCATCGCAGCGCTCGTCCCGCCGTGACGCGCCGCGGCGTAGTACCATTCACCCATGATCCGCTGCGACCACAGCGGCTGGAACACACCCAGCCGCGCCGCGCCCATCAGCAGCCCCCGCATCGCGGTGGGATACAGAACGCAGGTATCCAGAACCAGCCGCACCTAGTCCAGCCGGTAGAACACGGCCTTGAGATACCCCGTCTCGGCCAGTTGCGGCAATTGCGGGTGGTCCGGCCCCGCAAAGCCTGTGTGGATCATCTGCGCCTTCCGCCCCGCGCGCCCGATCCCCCGGGCCGAGGCCTGACGGAACGCCTGCAGATCGACGGCATGGGAGCACGAGCACAGCACCATGTATCCCCCGGCATCGACCAGCGACGCCGCCAGCCGGGCGACCCGTTCATAGGCGCGCAGCCCGGCATCCATCGCCTGCTTCGACGGCGCGAAGGCCGGCGGATCGCAGATCACGAGGTCGTATTTGGTCCCGGCCTCGCCCAGTTCGGTCATCACGTCGAACGCATCGCCCGCGCGCGTTTCGAACCGGTCGCTCACGCCCATCGCCTGCGCCCCGCCGCGGGCCAGGTCCAGCGCGGGGGTCGAGCCATCGACGGCCAGTACGCTTGAAGCATCGCCTGCCAACGCGGCCAGACCGAAGCCGCCGACATGGGAAAACACGTCCAGCACCCGCGCGCCCGATGCCAGCCCGGCGGCAAAGGCATGGTTTGGGCGCTGGTCATAGAACAGGCCCGTCTTCTGGCCACCGATCAGGTCGGCCATGTAGATCGCGCCGTTCATCGGCACGTGCACCGGCGCGCCCGGCGCCGTGCCCGCCAGAACCCCGTTTTCGTTGTCGAGCCCTTCCAGCCCCCGCGTCCGTCCGGCGGCGTTCTTCAGCACCGTCGTGCAGCTGGTGACCTGCATCAGCGCCTGCGTCAGCGTGTCGGACAGCACATCGGCCCAGGCCGCATTGGGCTGAACCACCAGCGTATCGCCGAAGCGATCCACGATCACGCCGGGCAGGCCATCGGCCTCGGCATGGATCAGGCGGTAGAACGGGGCATCGTAGATCTTCTCACGCATGGCCAGCGCGAAGGCCACGCGGTGGGCGAACCAGGCCTGATCAACCTCGGCCGCGGGATCGCGGTCGATCATCCGGCAGGAAATGCGCGAGTTCATGTTGACGGCGACCAGCCCAAGGGCTTCGCGGCCGGCATCTTCCAGAATGGCCAGCGTGCCGGGCTCCAGCGCGCGGGTGCGGCGGTCGGTGACCAGCTCGTTCTCGAACACCCACGGGCTGCCGTGCCGGATCGCGCGTGCATTCGCCTTGGGTTTCAGCCGGACGACCGGACGTTTCCCCGCGCCGTCAAGATCATGGGCCGAAGCCCCGCCATCGGTATCCGACATGTGCGTCTGGCCCCTTTGCCTGTGGTGTCCGGTGCCTGAAATGGTCGTGCGGCTATGGCCGCTGCCGCCCGCGGGCACCCCCGCGACGGCGCGCCTCAGTGGCCTCTTCCGTGCCGGAACGCAAGACTTTCGTCATCGGGTGATCGGGGGCGATGTCCGCGTAATGGGCCAACAGGCTGGCGACCGCGGCGCGCATGTCGACCCCGTCACGCATCCCCAGCACCCAGTCGAGGAAGATCGACCGGCATTCGGGTTCGGTGATGCCTTCGATCCGGTAGGATTCGGCGATCAGTTCGCGCGGGTCGAGATCTTCGAGCATGTCCGCACTGTTGCGCTCATCGGTCATGGCGCGGTCTCCTCATTGGTGCCGATCAGGCCGGAAATGGCTTCGGCCACGTCGTCATAGCGGGTTTCAAGTGTTTGTCCCAGTTCGGCAAGGCTGCCGAACCCGGTGCCGCGGGTCAGGAAGGCCGCCCCGCCTTCGCCAAGTTCGGACGCTGTCACCGGTTTGTCCGAGATCAGCCGCACCGCCATCTGGACCGTCCAGTAGAGCGCATAGCTCTCCTCCAGCTTTGCGCGGATCCCGGGCGGCATCCAGCCCTGCGCCTCGGCCGCTTTCAGGCCCTCGACGATGTCCCGGTCCGGCGATCCGGCCAGAAGCGTGCCGGCCTGCGCCGCAAGCTCGATATCCTGCAAGCGCCCGGCGCCCGGTTTGGGGTCAAGCACCAGCGACGGGCCCCGGGCCGCCGCGATCCGGTTTCGCATGGTGCGGAAATCTTCGAGCACCGCCGCAACTTCGCGCGGGCGGGCGATGATCTTTTCGCGGAACGCCTCGACATCCCGGCCCAGATCGTCGCTCCCCGCGATGACCCGGGCGCGGGTCAGGGCCAGGTGCTCCCACGTCCAGGCGTTGTGTTCCTGGTAGTTCTGGAAGCTGGCCCAGCTTGTCGCCACCGGTCCCTGGTTGCCCGACGGGCGCAACCGCATGTCGACCTCGTAGAGCCGGCCGCGGGCCATGGGCGCGTTCAGCGCGGTGATCAGCGCCTGCGTCCACCGCGCGTAGTAGGTGCGCGAAGCCAGCGGTTTGGGCCCGTCCGAGCTTTCCACCCCGTCCGGATCGTAGACCACGATCAGGTCGAGATCCGAGCCCGAGGTCAGCCGCCCGGCCCCCAGCGAGCCCATGCCAAGGATCGCCACGCCACGGCCCGGCGGCGGGCCATAGCGGATCGCGAATTGGTCCGTCACCACGGGGACCAGCACGCGCATCGCGGCCTCGGCCAGCTCGGCATATTGTTCCGCGGCGGTGGCGGCATCGATCAGCCCGCGCAGGTGGTGAACGCCGACGCGGAACTTCCATTCCCGGCTCCACCCCCGCATCGCGTCCAGCCGGCCTTCGTAATCCCCTTCGCGCGACAGGATGCCCTGCAGGTCTTCGACCAGCCCGGTGATGCCCGGCCAGTCGGCGAAGAAGCCACCGCCGATGACCGCGTCGAACACGGCCGCGTTTTCGCCAAGATACGTGGCAAGCGACGGAGAGGTGCCGACGATATCGGCCAGAAGGTCGATCAGGTGGGGATTGGCCTCGAACAGCGAGAAGATCTGCACCCCCGCCGGCAGCCCCGACAGGAACTTGTCGAGCGCCAGCAGCGATTCCTCGGGCTTGGCGGTGCGGGCGAGCCAGCCCAGGAGTTCGGGCTTCAGGCGGTCGAAGATGCGCACGGCCCGTTCGGTGCGAAAGGCCGGATAGGTCGTCCAGCGGGCGAGGATCGCCGGGTCGAAGACATCGGCCGGCAGCGGATCGGACGGCAGCGGGTTTATGTCACCCACATAGAATTCTTCCGTCAGCGCATGGACTTCGGTCAGGCGGGTGCGGACATCGCCCAGCATCGTCTGCGTATCGGTGTCCATCAGGCAGGCGATGCGGTCCAGTTCGGTGTCGGCACTGGGCAGCGAATGCGTCTGCGCATCATAGATCATCTGGATCCGGTGCTCGACCTCGCGGTGCTGGCGGTAATGGACCGAAAGCTTGTCCGCGGTGTCCTTCGACACCCAGCCCTTCCCCGCCAGCGCGCCAAGGGCCTGGACGGTCGCCCGCAGCCGCAGTTCTGGGTCGCGGCCCCCGGCGATCAGCTGGCCGGTCTGGGTGAAGAACTCGATCTCGCGGATGCCGCCGCGGCCCAGCTTCATGTCATGGCCCCGCACGGTGATGGGACCGTGGGTGCCCTTGGCGTCACGGATGCGTTGCAGCATCCGATGCGCGTCCTCGATCGCCGCGAAATCGAGGTGACGGCGCCAGACGAAGGGCTTGATCGCCTCAAGGAAACGTTCGCCAGCCGCGATGTCACCGGCCGCGGCGCGCGCCTTGACGAAGGCCGCGCGTTCCCAGCCACGGCCAAGGCTTTCGTAATACTGCTCGGCCGCGCCGATGGACAGGCAGACGGGCGTCACCGACGGATCGGGCCGCAGCCGCAGATCCGTCCGGAAGACATAGCCTTCGGCCGTCCGGTCGCTGAGCATAGCGCAGATGTTGCGGGTGGCCCGGATCAGGGACTGGCGGGCGTCGGCGAACGCATCCTCGTCATAACGGGTTTCGTCGAAGAGGCAGATCAGGTCGATGTCTGACGAATAGTTCAGCTCGAAAGCGCCCATCTTGCCCATGGCCATCATGACCAGCCCGGCGCCGGTTTCGGCATCGTCCATCGTCATGCCGGGCAGCTTGCCGCGCTGGATCAGCTTGCCCGTTTCGGCCCGGATGGCCAACGACAGGGCAAGATCCGCGAAATCGGTCAGCGTGGCGGTCACGCTTTCAAGGGGCCACGAGCCGCACAGATCGGCCATCGCCGTCAGCAGCGCCACCCGGCGCTTGGCCTGACGCAGGCCCGATGGCAGTTTGTCAGGCGCCAGTTCGGACAGGTCGTGGGACAGTTTCGCCAGCGCGGCGTCGGTGTCTTCGGCGGCCTCCGCAAACCAGGCGCCTTCACGGTGCAGAAGGGAGCCAAGGAACGGGCTGGACCCACCTGCCCCGCAGGCCAGCTTCGCCAGATCGCCAGTCAGCTGCGGCACGGCATCCATGATGCCGCGGCCCAGATCCGCATCGTAGGCACGCGGCATGCGGGTCATCCGGGTGACCAGAGAATGGGTCAGCGACATGAGGGCCTTTCTGCATGTGTGTGGGCCGGTTATCGCCGGACCCGTCTCGACCGTCTGCGGTTGTGCGGCTTCGGTCTGTCCGGGTCAATGGGCGAGTGCAGTCTGGTTACGGCTTCGCGAAGAACCCGTCTTGCCAATCCCTGGCTCCGGCGCCAGAACTGCGCGCCATGAGCAAGAGCCTGAAACGCGTCCGCGCCGCGCTGGAAGCCGCGGGACTTGAGCCTGATATCCGCGAAACCGCGCTTGCCCGAACCGCCGCCGATGCAGCGAACGCGCTGGGGTGCGAGGTCGACCAGATCGCCAAGTCGATCATCTTTGCCGGGGAAACCAGCGGCGAGGCCATCCTGTTCCTGACCGCCGGCGCCCACCGCGTCGATGCCGACGCCGCCAGCGCCCTTGCGGGCGAGCGGCTGGGCAAGGCCGACGCTGGCCTCGTGCGCGCTCAGACAGGCTTTGCCATCGGCGGCGTCAGCCCGGTGGGCCACCTGACCCCGCCCCGCGCCTTCTTCGACCGCCGCTTGCTGGCTTTCGACACGATCTGGGCCGCCGCCGGCACGCCGCATCATGTCTTCGCGTCCGAACCGCAGCGTCTGGCAAAGATGGCGGGCGCGAGGGTCGCGGATTTCTCGGTCTCGTAAAGCGGCTAGCTTGCTGCCGTTGTCCGTATTCCGGGCACCTTCGGGACTAGTGCCCTGGCTTTTCCGGGTCCTCGTGCATCCCGTCCGCATGTCGTTCGCATGTTGCCCGGCGAGCCCGCAGCGGGCCAGGTCGGCGCCTAGCTGACCTGACGCGCGTCTTCTTCCTCGTCCGGTTTTTCATCGACCCTGGCGATCCGCGCACCCGACTTGCTGGACGTCACCACGCCCAGCGATTTCAGCTTGCGGTGCAGGGCCGAGCGTTCCATCCCCACGAAAGAGGCCGTGCGACTGATATTGCCGCCGAAACGGTTGATCTGGGTCAGCAGGTATTCGCGTTCGAACGCCTCGCGCGCCTCGCGCAGGGGAAGCGTCGCCAGCGCGCCCGTCAGCACGACGCGCCCGTTGTCCTCGGGGCGGTGATCGTCGCCCGGCAATTCGCGCGCCTCGATGGGGCCCGAGCCATCGCCCAGGATCAGCACCCGTTCGACAAGGTTCTTCAGCTGGCGCACGTTGCCGGGCCAGATCATCGTCTGCATCAGCGCGATGGCCTCGTCGCTCAGCACCCGTTTGGGCAGGCCCTGCGCCTCGTGGCACTGGCAGATGAAATGTTCGGCCAGCAGCGGAATATCCTCGCGCCGGTCTTCCAGCGAGGGCACCGCGATCGGCACCACGTTCAAACGGTGATACAACTCCTCGCGAAAGCGCCCGGCGGCGATTTCGTCTTCAAGGTTGCGGCTGGTGGAGGAGATCACCCTCAGATCCACCCGCACCTTGTCGGTGCCCCCGACGCGCTGGAACTGCTGGTCGACCAGCACCCGCAGGATCTTGGACTGCGTGCCCAGCGGCATGTCTGCCACTTCGTCGAAATAGACGACCCCGCCATGGCCCTGTTCCAGCAGGCCCGGCTCTACCCCGCGCGCGGAGGTTTCGCGGCCGAAAAGGACCTCTTCCATCCGCTCGGGCTCGACACTCGCGCAGTTGACGGAAATGAACGGCCCCCGCGCGCGGTTGGACCTTGCATGCACGTAGCGCGCCGCGATCTCCTTGCCCGACCCCGCCGGCCCGGTCAGCATCACCCGGCCATTCGACTTCGTCACCTTGTCCAGCTGCCCGATCAGCCCGCGATAGGCGGGGCTTGCCCCGATCATGTCGGCGCCGGTGGAGCCCTGCCGCTTCAGCGCGGAATTCTCTCGCCGCAGGCGCGAGGCTTCCATCGCCCGTTTGATCACCACCATCAGCTGGTCGATGTTGAAGGGCTTCTCGATGAAATCGTACGCCCCCTGCTTGATCGCGGCGACCGCGATTTCGATGTTGCCGTGGCCCGAGATGATGACCACCGGTACTTCCGGGTTGTCGCGCTTGACGCATTTCAGGATGTCGATCCCGTCCATCTTGCTGTCCTTCAGCCAGATATCCAGGATCAGCAGCGCGGGCGGCTCTGTGTTGATGGCCGCCATGCACTCTTCGGAGTTCCCGGCCAGCCGCGTGGCATAGCCTTCGTCTTCCAAGATGTCGGACACCAGTTCACGGATGTCCCGTTCATCGTCGACGATCAGAATGTCGGTCATATCGGTCCTGCTCTTCTTCTCTGTCTAGTGCGCCTCGGGCAGAGGCAGTCGGATGACCGCCATGGCGCCCTTGTGGGTCTGGCCAGGGGTCAGCAGCGGCGCGTCCTCGAGGGTCAGCGTTCCGCCATGTTCTTCGATGATCTTCTTGACGATGGGCAGGCCAAGGCCGGTGCCGGCGTCGCGGGTGGTCACATAGGGTTCGAACAGCCGCGCGCGATCTTCCGGCAGGCCGATGCCGTTGTCGGCAATCGTGATCTCGCAGCGGTGGCCGGGGCCGTCGGAATTCTGCGAAAGTTGCACACGGATTGCCGGCACATGCCCCTCGGGCGCGCCTTTTTCCTGTAATGTGCCAATGGCTTCGCCGGCATTCTTGATAAGGTTGGTCAGCGCCTGGCTGATCATCGTCGCGTCGATTTCGGCCATCATCGGGGTGTCGGGCAGGTTCGCCTCGAACGTCACCCCGGGCTGGCCGTCCTGCTGCAGCAACACCGCATCGCGGACAAGGCGGGTTACGTCTTCGGGCTGGCGTTCGGGTTCCGGCATCCGGGCGAATTTCGAAAACTCGTCCACGATCCGGCGCAGGTCGCCCGTCTGGCGGATGATGACATCGGTCATCGATTCCAACCGGTCGGACTCGTCGCCCACCATCGGCGCGAACTTGCGCTTGATCCGTTCCGCCGACAGCTGGATCGGCGTCAGCGGGTTCTTGATCTCGTGCGCGATACGCCGGGCAATATCGCCCCAGGCCGCCATCCGCTGGGCGCTGACAAGGTCGGTCACGTCATCGAAGGCCACGACATAACCATCGAGCGTCCCGCCCACCCCGCGCCGCACGGCCACGCGCACCAGCAGGTTCTCCTGACGACCGCCGCGGATCACCTTGACGGACCCCTGGATGCTTTCGTTCCGGTCGGCTTTCAGGTCTTCGAACAGGGCCATGAATTCCGGCACGGCGACGGACAATGACACGTCGTGCCCGTCGTCCTCCCAGTTCAGCAGGCGCCGGGCGGAGCGGTTGACGAAGGTCACCTTTCCGTCACGGTCGATACCCACGACGCCGGACGTGACCGACGACAGAACGGAATCGAACAGACGTCGCCGGTCTTCGATCTGGCGAGTGTTGTCCAGAAGCGTCTGACGCTGGGCCTTCAACTGCCGCGTCATCTGGTTGAAGTAGCGGCCCAGCATGGAAATTTCGTCATCGCCTTCGTCTTCAACGACGCGAACGTCCAGATCGCCCGAGCCGACTTTCTGCGCCGCGTTGGTCAGCCGCCCCACGGGCCGCGACAGGCGTTCCGCGAACCACAGCCCCAGCCAGACGGCAGCCAGGATCAGGATCAGCGCGAAGCCCACGTAGAGCACGCCGAAATTGAACAGAACCCGCCCGCGTTCCTGTTCCAGCTGCTGGTACAGCAGCACCGTTTCCTGCGTTTCATCCAGCAGGTTGAGCATGTCGCCGTCGACCTCGCGGCTGACATAGAGGAACCGGTCGACGAAGGCGCGCAGCGGGATCAGGGCGCGGAATTCGTCGTTGTCCCAATCCTCGATGATCACCAGCCCGTCCTGCCGGGCCTGGGTGATCAGTTCGGGGGCGGGTTTCTCGAAATCGAACAGGTACGATCCTTCGCCGCGCGCCCAGACCTCGCCCGCGCCGTCGATCACGTAAGCCTCGCGCAGGCCGCGCTGGACAAGGCTTTGCCCGGTGCCCAGAAGCTGACGGATCCGCCCGGCATCCATGAAGAAGGTGCGCGAGCGTTCGCGATCAAGGAAATTGGCCAGCGCCTCGGCATCTTCGGCGAGGCCATCGGACAGCTCGTCCTTGTAGGCCTGCGCCGCGGAAAGGGACGATCCCACCACGTTGCGCACCCGGTCGGAAAACCAGCCCTCAAGCCCGATATTGATCGTCAGCCCGGCGAAGATGGCCACCGTCACGGTCGGCAGCAGCGCCAGAAGCGTGAAGACCCCGATCAGACGCAGGTGCAGGGCCGAACCCGCGGATTTGGCGCGGCGGGCGGCGAACAGCCGGCCCACCTGCCCCAGCACCATCGCCGCGATGACCAGCACGTAGACCAGATCCGCCAGCAGCACGGCGCGCTGCAACAGGCCCGATCCCACACCGCCCGCGTTGAACGGACCGATCACAAGGAAAGTGCTGATCGCCAGAAGCGGGCCCAGCCCCACAAGGCTGAGCGTCAGGATGGTGGAACCGCGCCGGGTCCGCCGCCAACGGCGAAAGCCCGGAACTGCTCCGAATTGTGACAGGCTTGCCACCAGCCGACCTCATTGATGATGCGTCGGCCTGCTTACCGGACGCCACATGTCGTGGCCGTCCCCATTGCAGGGGATTCTTCGCCACGCTTCTGTGGCCGATTTACATCATCTTGCGCCGCCGTGTCACGTGAATATCGAGATGTGTGATTTTTTTCCTGAGCGTATTCCGGTTGATCCCCAGAAGTTCGGCACATTTCGCCTGGTTTCCGCCGGTCGCTTCCAGCGCGATTTCGATCAGCGGAGTCTCGACCTCCTTCAGGATCCGGCCATAGAGGCCCGGAGGCGGCAACATGTTGCCATGAAGGTCGAAATACCGCCTGAGGTGCTGCGCGACCGAGGCCGAAAGCTTCTGCGTATCGCCGCCACCGGTGACCGGGGTCACGTCGGGCTGGGCGCCCAGAACCGCTTCGACATCGGCCTTGCTGATCTCTTCCGTGCGCGAGGTCAGGACAAGCCGCCGAACGGCGTTTTCCAGCTGACGCACGTTGCCCGGCCACACGTAGGACCGGAAGAGCGCCACGGCAGGTTGGCTCAGGAACCGTTCCGGCGCGCCGTCGCGGCGGGCCCGGGCCAGGAAATGCTCCGTCAGCAGCGCGATGTCGTCGACGCGCTCCCGCAGCGGCGGCACTTCGATGGTGGCGCCGCTCAGCCGGTAGTACAGGTCATCGCGCACCCGCCGTCCGCCGCCCGAGGCATCAGGGGAAAGATCGCGCTGCGAGGTGGCAATGAACCTTGCCGATTCGTCCGACGGCGCATCGATCATGCGCACGATGCGGGCCTGGATCTCGTCCGGGATATCCGCGATCTCCTCGATCAGGACCGTGCCGCCACGGGCACGCGCCATGACCTTGGCGGGGCCTTCCAGATCGGTCAGGTCGTTCGCATCGACGGATATGAACGGCAGCGAGCGCCGGTCGGAAAAATCGTGCAGAACCCGCGCGATAAGCGACTTGCCAGTGCCGCTTTCCCCTGTGATCAGCACCGGCAGATCGGTGTTCATCACCCGCGCGACAAGGCGGTACAGCGCCTGCATCGCGGGCGTGCGGCCCACCAGCGGAAGATCGTCGGGACCGTCATCGTCGATCGGCGTCGACAGCGACGGGACATGACCGGGCGTCGCCTGCGGCGTGGGCGCGCGCTGGCGCAGTTCCAGCGCCCGGGCCGTCCGCTTCATCAGGTCCGGCAGATCGAAGGGCTTGGGCAGGTAATCGTAGGCATCCGCCTCGGCCGCCTGGATCGCCGTCATGATCGTGTTCTGCGCCGAGATCACGATCACCGGCAGGCCGGGCCGCTCCTGCGCGATCTTGGGCAGCATTTCCAGCCCGTTTCCATCGGGCATCATGACGTCGGAAATGACGACATCGCCCTTCCCTTCGCCCACCCAGCGAAGCAGCGTTGTCAGCGAAGACGTCGCGTGCACCTTGCAGCCCGCGCGTGTCAGAGCCTGCGTAAGGACCGTTCGGATCGTGCGGTCGTCATCGGCAACCAGTACCGTTCCATCCATCAGTGAGCCTCCTTATTGGCATCGTCTCCCCCAGAGACGCGCCCGCTCGATTGCTTGTCTGTCCTGCCGCCAGCCTTCCGGTCGGGGTCGGTACCATCGTCGGGGCCTTGCGCAGCTTTGCCACCGGCCCCTTCTTCAACCTTGTCCGACTTCCTGGGTTTCTCGGTCGGCACCCGGGGGAGGGAGAGCCGGAACACGGTGTGCCCCGGCACCGAGCTGAGAGAAATCCAGCCGCCGTGATCGGACATGATTTTCGATACCAGCGCCAGGCCCAGCCCGCTGCCATTCTCGCGTCCGGAGACGAAAGGCTCGAAGATGTCGGCCTTGATCTTTTCCGAGATGCCGGGGCCGTCATCGATGATCTCGATCTGCAAGGGCAACGATTGCCCCTGCCCGTCCGACCGCCGCAACGAGAAGGAATGTTCGTAGTAGGAATGCAGCCGGATCGTGCCGCCCTTGGCGTCGGCCACTTCGGAGGCATTCTTCAGAAGGTTCAGGATCACCTGCAAAAGCTGGTCCGGGTCGCCCACGGCCATCGGCAGCGAGGGGTCGTAATCCTCGATGATCTTCATGTGCGCGCCGAAGCCCAGCAGCGCGGAGCGCCGGGCGCGGTCCAGCACGTCATGCAGGTTCACGGGCTTCAGGTCCGGCGGCGACAGGTTGCCGAACTGTTCCACCTGCTCCAGCAGCTTCACGATCCGCCGGCTTTCGGCCACGATCAGGTCGGTCAATTCCTGATCCCCGGGTTCGAGGTTCATGCTAAGGAGCTGCGCCGCACCGGTGATGCCGGCCAGCGGGTTCTTGATCTCGTGCGCCAGCAGCTCCGCCATGCCGATGGCGGATTGCGCGGCGGACTTGACCGAAAGGCTCTGCGACACGCGCCCCGCCAGTTCGCGCGGGGCGATCATCAACAGCATCTCGCCCGGCCGTCCCTGCACGGGGGCGAATTGCAGCGCGCATTGCATCGGCGCGCGGTTACCGTTGCCGACATCCACATCGTTCACGAACAATGGCGACCCGGCGGCCCGCGCGCGTTCGAGCGCCTGTTCGATGGGCGCGTCGATGGCCAGCTGGTCCCAGACCGGCGTTCCCGCCAGCGCCTTGGCCGAGGCGTTCATGAACCCCTCGCCCGCCGGGTTCACATCGGCGATCAGGTCTTTCGCGTCGATCAGGACCGCCGGCACCGGGATCGAGGCCCAGAGCGTCCCGTCCCCGTCCTTCGACGCCACGGGCGCGCCCGGTTCGGTGTCGCTGTAGGTCGAGACATAGGAATTGGCCAGGGGTTCGATCTTCGTGGCCTTGGCTGTCTTGTCGGGCTTCGCGGCGGAGGTGTTCGACTTCTTGCTCATGCCGCAACCTGCGTGTCTGCCAGCGCGTCGGCAAAGGCCGCGCGGATCAGGCCGATGACGGCCCGGGGATCGGTCGATGTCAGGATCGCCCTGCGGAGCGGTTTGGGAACGTCCGTTCCGGCATCTTCCGCCGCCGCATCCAGATACCAGCCCAGGTGCTTCCGGGCGACGCGAACGCCCAGGTCCAGACCGTAGAATTCGAGCATCGCCTCGTAATGCGCGGCCACCACGTCACCGCGGGCCGCCCCGTTCGGCACATCCGGCGCCGACGTGCCGTAGAGCAGATGCGCCACCTGCCCCGGCAACCACGGCCGCCCCTGTGCGCCGCGCCCGATCATGACGCCATCCGCGCCAGATGCCTTCAGCGCCGCGCGGGCCGACGTCGCATCGACGATATCGCCGTTCACCACGACGGGCACGCCTACGCTTGCCTTGGTCCCCGCCACAGCGGCCCAATCGGCACGGCCCTTGTAGAACTGGCACCGCGTGCGCCCGTGGACGGTGATCATCGCCACGCCCGCCGATTCCGCGCGCTGCGCGATAGACGGCGCGTTCAGGCAATCGTCATCCCAACCCAGCCGCATCTTCAGCGTCACCGGCACATCGACGGCGCCGACCACGGCCTCGATCATCCGCAGGGCGTGGTCCGGCGTCCGCATCAGGGCCGAGCCGGAATACCCGTTCGTGACCTTCTTCGCGGGGCAGCCCATGTTGATGTCGATCACCCGCGCGCCACGGTCCGCAACCTGCCGCGCGGCCTCGGCGATCCACACCGGATCGCGCCCGGCAAGCTGGACAGACGTGCCTGCCGTTCCGGCGCCAAGCTCGGCCTTTTCGCGCACGCCGGGCTTGGCCTGCACCATCTCCTGGCTTGCCACCATTTCACTGACCACCATCCCCGCGCCGTAACGCAGCGCCAGATCGCGGAATGGCCTGTCGGTGATTCCCGCCATCGGCGCCAGAAGGACCGGCGGCCGGACGTCCATGTTCGCTATCTGGAGACCCAATGCCTAATCCCTAAGCAGTTTCGTCTGGCCTACCGCCTGCAGCGGCATCTTACAATGAATCCGGGATGCTCTTTTGTGCCAACTCAGCTTAACGCCCAATTATTGCGCACATATGACCGGTCGATTGCTCCTCCCTGCGCCACGCCGTAAACAGTCGCGACAGACGGCGGTCGGCTGCCCCTTGGTAACCTTATCGCGGCACTACAACTCTGGCGTTTGCCGCCCCTTGCGTCGGCCGCGCGAACCGAAAGTCCCTTTCCGATGACCGCTCCGCTGACCGCTGCCCTGATCGTCGCCGCCGGACGCGGCATCCGTGCCGGGGGCGGGCTGGCCAAGCAATGGCAGACCGTCGCGGGACGCCCGGTGATCGACTGGACGCTCGACGCCTTCCGCGCCGCGCCGTCCATCGGCCCCATCGTCGTGGTGCTGCCGCAGGGCGACACCGAATCCCGTGTTACGGGCCAAGCAGACCTGATCCTGACCGAAGGCGGCGCAACCCGGGCCGCGTCCGTGGCCGCGGGCCTTGCCGCGCTGGAGGGCACCAGGGCCGCGCGTGTCCTGATTCACGACGCCGCCCGGCCCTGCATTTCCGTCGCGCTGATCGAGGCGGTGGCGAAGGCGCTGGACACCCATCCGGCCGCAGCCCCCGCCCTGCCCGTCACGGATGCGTTGTGGACGGGCAAAGGGGCCACCGTCACCGGGGTCCAGGACCGCACCGGTCTCTATGCCGCTCAAACGCCGCAGGGATTCGCGCTGGACGCGATCCGGGCAGCGCATTCACAATACACAGGCCAGGCCGCCGACGACGTCGAAGTCGCCCGCGCCGCCGGCATGGAGGTCGCCATCGTGCCCGGAGAATCCGACAACATGAAGATCACCCGCCCCGAGGATTTCGCCCGCGCCGAACGCATCCTTGCGGGCGGCGTCGATGTCCCGCCCATGCGGCTTGGCAACGGGTTCGACGTGCACCGCTTCGCCCCCGGGGATCACGTGATCCTGTGCGGCGTGAAAGTGCCCCACGACCGCACGCTTTCGGGTCATTCCGATGCCGATGTCGGCATGCACGCGGTGACCGATGCGATCTACGGCGCGCTGGCCGATGGCGACATCGGGCGGCACTTCCCGCCGTCCGATCCGCAATGGAAGGACGCCGACAGCGCGATCTTCCTGAAGCACGCCGTGGCCCGCGTGGCCGAACATGGCTACCGGATCGCCAATATCGACTGCACGCTGATCTGCGAACAGCCCAAGATCGGCCCCCATGCCGCTGCCATGCAAGAGGCGATGGCCGGCCTGATGGACCTTCCCCCATCGGCCGTATCCATCAAGGCCACGACAACCGAACGGCTGGGCTTCACCGGCCGGGGAGAGGGCATCGCGGCGCAAGCCACCGCCCTTCTGGTGCGCGCATGAGCAAGCTTGCCCACTTCATCGGCACCTGCGGCGGTGTCGGCCACCTGCGCCCGGCGCCCGGAACCTGGGGATCGGCTCTCGCCTACCCGATCCTGTTCCTGTGCCATGTCCTGTTCGGCGTCGGCACGCCCTACATCCTGATCGCGCTCATCTGCCTCCTTGTCGGCGCAGGTCTTTGGGCGGCCGACCGGATGCGCCGTGACGGATGGGGCGAAGACCCTTCGGAAGTCGTCATCGACGAGGTCGCGGGGCAGCTGATCGCACTCCTCCCGATCTCGTTCGGGGCGGCCAACAACGGCGTGTCGCTGCTGGCGCTCTGGCCGGGGCTGATCGCCGCCTTCGTGCTGTTCCGCCTGTTCGACATCTGGAAACCCGGCCCCGTCGGCTGGGCCGACCGGAAGCACGGCGCAATCGGGCTCATGGCCGACGACCTGATCGCCGGCGTCATGGCGGCCATCGGGGTGATCATCCTGGCCGGCATCGCACACGGAGCACTTGGCCTATGACAAGACCCGGCGCCGAAGACATCCCCGCCCTGCTGGAGGCCGCGAAGGCCCGGGGCATCCGCATCGCCACCGCCGAAAGCTGCACCGGGGGCATGGTCGCATCGGCCCTGATCGACGTACCGGGATCGTCCGCCGTGGTGGAACGCGGGTTCGTGGTCTATTCCAACGCCGCCAAGCGCGAGATGCTGGGCGTGACGGAAGATACGCTGGAGGCCCACGGCGCAGTGTCCGAGGAAACCGCCCGCGAAATGGCCGACGGCGCGCTGAAGCATTCCCACGCGCAGCTGACCGTCGCCATCACCGGCATTGCCGGGCCGGGCGGGTCGGAGCACAAGCCGGAAGGCCGGGTGTGCTTTGCCGTGGCGTATGACGGGCGCGAAACGATCACGGAATCGAAGGATTTCGGCGCGTTAGGCCGTGCCGCCGTCCGCGCCGTCTCCCGCGATCACGCGCTGAACCTGCTGGCCGCAGCCCTGACAGACGCGGGCTGAACGCCTCAGCCGTAAAGCTTGTGCGCGCGTTGTTCGAAGGCGCGGACGATCCGCTGCATCGCCTCGTTGAACACGACGCCGATCAGCCGCTGCAACATGGCCGAGCGGAATTCGAAATCCACGTGGAAATCCACCTCGCACCCGCCCTCGATATCGCGGAAGATCCAGGTTGAGTTCATGTACTTGAACGGTCCGTCGATATAGGCGGTCTCGATCCGCTTTTCTTCGGGGTAAAGTTGCACCTTGCTGCCGAACTTCTCGCGGAAGACTTTGAAGGACACGATCAGGTCGGCCTCGATCTCCTCGCCGCCCTCGATGGGGGTACGGCGGTTGATGCGGGCGGCCGAGCACCACGGCAGGAATTCATCATAGCGCTGCACATCGGCCACCAGATCGAACATCTGCTGGGCGCTGTAGGGCAGCGTACGGGTTTCAGAGTGTTTGGTCATGGCGAAACGGGCGCAATCGGGCGACGGACGGGTGACATCGGACCGTTCTGTCCTATGCTTGCGCGCAAAGATCAAGGGGCTGCGGCCAAAGGATTCCGATCGACACATGACGACCACCACCGACAAGAGCACGACCTATGTCATCGACCAGATGATCTCGGCCAAGGCCATCGCCGCCCGGATCGAGGACCTCTCCAGCCTCATCGAGACCGAGTTTGCCGATACGAACAAGCTGATCGTCGTGGGCCTTCTGCGCGGCAGCTTCATCTTCATCGCCGATCTGGTGCGCGAACTGGACCTGCCGATCGAGGTGGATTTCCTGGAGGCATCCTCCTACGGCAATGAAATGCAATCCTCGCGCGAGGTGAAGATCCTGAAGGATTTGCGTGGCGCCATCGAAGGGCGCGACGTGCTGGTGGTGGAAGACATCGTCGACACCGGGCACACGCTGCACCATGTCGTGAACCTGCTGCGCAGCCGCCAGCCCGCGCGGCTGAAGACCATTGCGCTTCTGGACAAACCATCCCGGCGCGAGGTCGATTTCCGCGCCGACTGGATCGGGTTCGAGATCCCCGACGAATTCGTGGTGGGTTACGGGATCGACTACGCGCAGCGCAACCGCAACCTGCCCTATATCGGCAAGGTCCGTTTCACATGATGAACCCGCGCCATTTCGTGAAGATGTCGCGGCTGGCAAAGCACCCGCCATCGACGAGGAAGATGATCGTCATGGCGGTGATGATCGGGCTGGCGGCACTTGTCGCGGGGATCGAAAAGCTTGGCTACTGGCCCGATTGGGCCACGGCCGAACGCCACCGCTCCGTCCCCGTCCAGAAGGCTCCCGCCGAGACGACAGGCAACGGGGACTGACGGGGCAACGCTCGCGGAAATGTCATGACTTTCTGCAGGCCCGCCTTCTGTGCGGGGTGGACAGGTCGCCGCGGTTTACGCATCGTCAGTCTCGGGATCAAAGCCATTTCCGACGCACCGCCCCAACGGTGCTGCCTTTTGGGAGAAAGTCATGAAATCCATCCTGTTTTCCGCCGCCATAGCCGCCATGTCGCTGACCGCGGCTCCCGTCATCGCGAACGAGGCCGCGATGGCCGCGCGCCACGGTGAAATGCGCCTGCTTGCCCACAGCCTTGGCGTGCTGGGCGGGATGGCCAAGGGGCAGATCGAATACGACAAGCTGCGCGCCGAAGTGGCCGCCGACACGCTCGTCGCCGTGACCAGCATCGACCAGAGCATGCTGTGGCCCGAAGGCACCGAGACCGGCACGATGGAAGGCAGCAGCGCCAAGCCGGAGATCTGGGGCGACAAGGCCGATTTCACTGCCAAGTGGGAGGATCTCCACAAGGCCGCCCAGACGATGAAGACAGCCGCCGGTGAAGGCCAGCAGGCCATCGGCGCGGCCATGGGCGATGTCGGCGGCGCATGCAGCGCCTGCCACAAGGTCTACCGCGTGTCCAAGAACTGATCCGGGCCGATGCGGCGCCTCCTGATCATCTGCGTCGCGCTTGCCCTGGCCGGGGCGGCGGTCTTCCTTGTGCTGACCCGCCCGGCCACCCTGCCCGCCGCCGAACTGGCCGAACTTGACGGCCTGTCCGGTGACGCCACCCGCGGCGAGACCGTGTTCTGGGCCGGCGGCTGCGCCAGTTGCCACGCCGCGCCCGAGGCGGAAGGCGACGATCTGCTGGTGTTGACAGGGGGCGAACGGCTGGCCTCTCCGTTCGGGACGTTCATCGCGCCCAATATCTCCCCCGATCCGACTCACGGCATCGGCGACTGGACGCGCGCCGATCTTGCCAACGCGCTGACCCGGGGGACAGACCCGGCCGGCCGGCACCTTTACCCGGCCTTCCCCTATACATCCTATATCCACATGGAATTGCAGGATATTGCCGATCTCGACACGTTCCTGCGCACCCTGCCCGCAGATGCCACGCCAAATGAACCGCACGAGATTTCGTTCCCCTTCACCATACGGCGGGGACTCGGGCTGTGGAACATGCTCTACCTGACGGAGGACTGGGCCATACCGGGCGACCTGCCCGAGGCCCGGACCCGCGGCCGCTACCTTGTCGAAGGTCCGGGCCATTGCAGCGAATGCCACACGCCCCGCGGCCCCATCGGCGGGCTGGAGCGCGGCCAATGGCTGACAGGCGCCGAGAACCCCACCGGCGACGGCCGCATCCCGGGGCTGACACCCGGCCAGCTCGACTGGAGCGCCGAGGATATCGCCTATTATCTGGAAACCGGCTTCACCCCGGACTTCGATTCCGCGGGCGGTCACATGGCCAAGGTCGTGACCAACCTGAGCCACCTTGCCCCGGAAGATCGCGCCGCCATCGCCGCCTACCTGAAGGCGCTGCCTGCGCAATAAGGCAGGCTTTGCACCGGGATGGCGCGCGTGGCACGGGGGCTCTGCCCCCGCCCGCTCCTGCGGAGCGGACTCCCCCGGAGTATTTCGGGAAAGAAGAGAAGAAAAACAGGCGCTTTCCCCGCTTTCTTCTCTTCCCAAGTACTCCCGCCGGAGGCGGTCCGGCGGGGAGAATTTGCGGGACGCCCGGAAACCTAGGCGGTGCCCAGCCTGGCCTGCCGCGCAGCGCGGAGGCGGGCGAAATCGTCGCCGGCATGGTAGGACGACCGCGTCAGCGGCGTGGCCGAGACCATCAGGAACCCCTTGCCATAGGCCGCCTTTTCGTGGGCCGCGAATTCCTCTGGCGTCACGAAGCGGACGACGGCGTGGTGCTTGGGGGTGGGCTGCAGGTACTGGCCGATGGTCAGGAAATCCACGTCGGCGGCGCGCAGGTCGTCCATCACCTGCCGCACGGGCGAGGTTTCTTCCCCCAGCCCCACCATGATGCCCGACTTGGTGAACATCGACGGATCAAGCTCCTTCACGCGCTGCAGGATGCGCAGGGAATGGAAGTAGCGGGCGCCGGGGCGGACTTCGGGATAAAGGCCCGGGACAGTTTCGAGGTTGTGGTTGAAGACGTCGGGGCGCGCTTCGACCACGGTTTCCAGCGCGTCCGGTCCGCATTTCAGGAAATCCGGGGTCAGCACCTCGATCGTGGTGTCGGGGCTGCGGTGGCGGACGGCGCGGATGGTCTGGGCCATGTGCTCGGCCCCGCCGTCGTCCAGATCGTCCCGGTCGACGGAGGTGATCACGACATGGTTCAGCCCCAGCTTTTCCACCGCATGGGCCACGCGCCCCGGTTCGAACGCGTCGAGCGCGTCGGGGCGGCCGGTGGCCACGTTGCAGAAGGTGCAGCCGCGGGTGCAGATCTCGCCCATGATCATCATGGTGGCGTGGCCCTGGCTCCAGCATTCGCCGACATTCGGGCAGCCCGCTTCCTCGCACACGGTGACGAGGTTGTTTTCCCGCATGATCTTGGCCGTCTTGCGGTAGCCTTCGCTGCCGGGGGCCTTCACCCGGATCCACGAGGGCTTCTTGGGCTGCGCGTTGGACACGCGGTGGGCCTTTTCGGGATGACGCTGGTCGGGCAGTTTGAGATCGCGCATGGGGCACCTGGCCTTTGCTGCAAGGGTAAGAACGTACCCTTCAATATAGGTCACTGAGGCATAGACAACCAGTGACCTTCCCGGCATCGGCGCGCATGGCGTTTTCTGCAGCATGCACATGGAAAATCTGCACTGATAATATGCGGTTACACCTTGCCGTTACGGAAACCCGGCCCGATTGCCGCAGTGCAGCAGGATAGGTCTTGCAGGTTTTTGGAAGATTTCTAGGTTGCCGACGCAACTGTCTTACACGTTCAGGAGACCCGACATGCAGCCTGGTGACACGCTCCCCCAAGTGACGTTCCACACCCGTGTCCGCGACGAAAGCGTCGGCGGACCCAACCCCTACCGCTGGGAAGACAAGACGACGGCCGACTATTTCGCCGGCAAGCGCGTGATCCTGTTCTCGCTGCCCGGCGCGTTCACGCCCACCTGCTCGACCTACCAGCTTCCCGGCTTCGAGAAGATGGCCGAGGATTTCAAGGCGCAGGGCATCGACGAGATCTACTGCATGTCGGTCAACGACAGCTTCGTCATGAACAAGTGGGCCGAGGCGCAGGGCATCCGGAACGTGAAGGTCATCCCCGACGGATCGGGCGAATTCACCCGCCAGATCGGCATGCTGGTGGCCAAGGACAACCTGGGCTTCGGCCAGCGGTCATGGCGCTATGCGGCGATCATCAATGACGGCGTCGTCGAGGCATGGTTCGAGGAACCGGGCCGCTGCGACAACCATGGCGAGGACCCGTACGGCGAAAGCTCGCCCGAGAACCTGATGGACAGCCTGTCGTCGCTGGCAGCCTGACCCGGACCGGTCCGGGCGCCGCAGGGGCGCCTGGGCCCGTTCACCCGATCATGCGGTCCTGGATTGCGCCTTCGTCGTAGTGCCGCTTCAGCCGCTGGAGCGCGATGCGCAGCACGATCTTGCCCGACCGCGCCGACCAGCCCAGCCGCTTTTCCGCCGTCTCCAACCCTTCCAGAAAGCAGCAGCAGCGCAGCGCCACGTCGCCCAGGCCCGGGCCAAGATCCGACAGCGCCCGGTGCAACCGCTTGCGCGCGTTGGCGGTCCCGGGATCGGCCCCGTCCGACATCATCCCGGCCAGGACCCCGTCCCAGTCGTGGATCGCCAGCGGGCCGAATTGCGACAGCTCGAAATCCTCGCGCATGCGTTCGCCCGCGCGGACAAGATCCGACGCCAGGAACGGCTTTCCGTCCCGGTCGCGCCGCCGCGACAGGGCCGTGAGCGGGCTTTCGGCCTGGGAAAACCGCAGCCGTCGGCTGCCGCTGTCGCGATCGTCGCGCTCCTCGATAATGACCCGGGGGCCCGAGAACCCGCGCTGCGCGTCGGCAAAACCGTGGTCATTGACCTCGCGTGCCGAGTTTTCCAGCTTTGCCAGAAAGCGGTTCAGCGCCGCCCGGCCTGCGCCCGTGATGCGGTACTTGCTGACCCGCCCGGGAGACGGGCAGACGATCCATTCCTTCAGTGCCATGGCCTGCGCGATCGCGGCATCGATCACCGCGGTGCGCGTGCTGGTGCCTTCGGCGTCGTCGCGGACCACCACGGCCTTTTCCATGTTCTCGGCCACGGCCATCACCGCGCCGGGTTCGCACAGCCGCCGCAGGATCCGCGGCGCCTCGCGCTCCAGGACTGCATCGCTCGGGGTCGCTGCCCCCGGCGTCTTGACCTGCGCGACGCCATCCGCGCGGCGGACCGGCGCCGCACCCGTTATTCCGGGCTGGGTCTCCGTTGCTGTCATTCCCTTTGAATCCTTTGCCTGGGGCCCATCCAGCCCATGCAGTGCGGCCAACCGGTCCAATGCCGCGTCCACCAGCGGATCGTCGCGCCGATGTTCGATCCTGCGAATCTGCCGCAGAACCGTCGACGCATGACATCCCGCCATGCGCGCCAATGTACGAATGGAAATGCCCGACACCGTATGTTCGATGTAACGCCGCACCTCTGCCGGCACCCAATCGGGCGCCTCACCCGGCAAAGGGTCGGGTTCGGGCATGATCCAGTCCGACCGTCGGTTATGCACAGTTTTAGTCAACTTATCCCTTTTTTATCCACAACCCTAGGAGGCTACCTGTTACCAAACGCTTAACAAACCGAGACAGTGCAGATCATTGTTTGCAAATAATAAACAGTGCTGAATCCATCGTTCGCGAGTCATCGACAATACGCAACACCGGTCGGCGTTGTATATTTTCTGTCCACATCGAATCCGAAAAGGGACAGTTTCGCGATGCAAGATATTCTGAGCATGTTGAACAGCCTGAGACGCCCGCGGCTGCTGATCAGGGCCGCCCGGTTCGGGGCACGCGAATACCGCCGGGAACGGCATCTGCAACGGATTTTGGGCTATGGCGCGTTGCCGCGGCCGGCCACGGCGCTGATGCGTCTGATGGAACTGGAGCGCGAGCAGGACGATTGGCGAAAGGCAAACGAAGCCAGCTATTCCCTGCCCCGGCATCTGGACCTGCTGATCGCGATCATGGGCGAGGCCGAGATCCTGCAAAGCGCGCGTGCTAGCGAGGCGGCAAAGGCCGACCAACTGGTGGCGCAGGCGGCCTCAAGGGGCGGGCGCACGCGCCTCGCCCCCGTCGAGACCGCGCAGCTTACATGAAGGCGTCGGGCGCCGAGGCCTTCTTCTCTGCCACGTAGGCGGCAAGGGCTCCGGCGAGATCCGGATCCATCTGCGGCTGCTGGTAGGCAGCCAGCAGCTTGTCGACCCGGCGCGCGGCCAGTTCGAACGTGTCGGGAGACCCCTCTTCCGACCAGGTTTCAAAGGGTTTCGTGTCGTAGATGTCCGACGTCCAGAACGCCGTCTTGAAGTTGGCCTGCGTGTGTTCGCAGCCCAGGAAATGCCCGCCCGGGCCGACTTCGGCCAAGGCGTCCATGGCCTGGGCATTCTCGTCGATCTTCACGCCTTCGGCCATCCGGTGCAGCACGCCAAGCTGGTCGGCATCCATCACGAATTTCTCGAAACTGGCAACGAGCCCGCCTTCCAGCCAGCCGCAGGAATGGAGCATGAAGTTCACGCCCCCCATCAGCGCGGCATTCAGCGTGTTCGCCGTCTCGTACGCTGCCTGCGCGTCGGGCAGCTTCGATCCGCACAGCGCGCCGCCCGACCGGAACGGCACACCAAGGCGCCGCGCCAGCTGGCCCGCACCGTAAAGCACCTGGCTGGCTTCCGCCGTGCCGAAGGTCGGCGCGCCCGAGCCCATGTCGATCGAGGCCACGAAGGCGCCGAAGATCACCGGGGCACCGGGGCGGACAAGCTGCGAATAGGCGATGCCGGCCAGCACCTCGGCCAGCACCTGCGTCAGCGTCCCGGCCACCGTCACCGGCGACATCGCGCCACCGACGATGAAGGGAGAGATGATCGCCGCCTGCCCGGCCGCGGCGTAGATTTCCAGCGCGCCCATCATCGTGTCGTCGAATGTGAGCGGCGAGTTGATGTTGATCAGCGATGTCATGACGCAGTTCTGGTCGACGAACTCCTTGCCGAACAGGATCTCGCACATCTCGACCGAATCACGCGCCCGCGACGGTTCGGTCACCGAGCCCATGAAGGGCTTGTCGGACAGCGTCATGTGGGCATGCAGCATGTCCAGGTGGCGCTTGTTGACAGGGATGTCGGTCGGTTCGCATACCGTCCCGCCGGAATGATGCAGGTATTTCGACATGTAGCCCAGCTTCACGAAGGACCGGAAATCCTCCATCGTGGCATAGCGGCGGCCCATGGTCCGGTCGCGCACGAAGGGCGGGCCGTAGACGGGCGCGCAGACCATGGTCTTGCCGCCGATCTCCACGTTCCTTTGCGGATTGCGGGCGTGCTGCGTGAACGATGCCGGGGCCGTGGCGCACAGCTTTCGGGCCAGACCGCGCGGGATCCTCACCCGTTCGCCTTCAACCTCGGCGCCCGCGTCCCGCCAGCGGTCCAGCGCGGCCGGATTGTTGACGAAATTCACCCCGATCTCGGCCAGCACCGTTTCGGCGTTGGTCTCGATGATCTCGAGCGCCTCTTCGTTCAGGAGCTCGATGATGGGAATGTTTCGTTCGATGTAGCGTGCCGCCTCGATCCGCACGCCGGACCGTTCCGCCCGCCGTGCTGCTCCGCCGCCGCCTCTGGCGCGTCGTGCACGCCCGCCCTCTTCGCTCATGATCGGTCCTCGTGGTCCTTGTCCCAGCGCGCATAGCCCGGGGTCAGCCCGTGATAGCGCATGTCCGGGGCGGGCGAAGGCGATTTTTGCGGCGCGTGAGGGGTGAAAGCGACACCGGGACGTTCTGAACGCCCCCGGCCCGCGCCTCAGACCAGGGTTTCGGCGCGTCGTGCAACCAGCACGTCGCAGGGCGGATCGCGCAGGATCTGTTCGGTGAAGCTGCCCAGCATCGTCGGCGCCAGCCCGTGACGGGCATGGGCCCCCACGGCCAGAAGCTGCGGCCGGATCGCGGAAAGATGCTGCGACAGGGCATGGGCGCGGTTGGTGGGCTCCGGCTCGGGCTTTGTGATCCGGTCCGGCAGGTCGACCTTCTCCCACCAGTCGTCCAGCGCACGGGCCGCTTCACGTTCGAACGGGGCGAAGGCCGCATCGCCCGACATGGGCGCGATCATGCCCTTGTAGGGCACGTGGTAGGCATGGAAGACGGTCACATCGGCATCGGGCGCCATGGCGCAGCTGGTGTTGACGGCCGCCACGCAGGCCGGCGACAGGTCAATTCCCGCCAGCACGCGGTCATAGGTGTGATCGGCGGGATCCTTCACCAACAGCACGGGGCAGCGCGATCCGCGCACGATGCGCTCCATCGTGGTGCCGGAGAACAGGTCCCAGAAGGGCCGCGGGCGATGCACGCCCAGGCACAAAAGATCGGTATCGAACTCGGATACGGCGCCCACGATGCCCTCGACCGGGTTGTCCACATGCACCAGGATCTCGGCCCCGCGGTCCGAGACCGTCGCGCAGAGCGACGACAGGGCGGATTCGGTATCGGCCATGAGCTGGGCCGCGATCATTTCCGGCAGGTCCGAATCGACGATCGACAATACGGTCAGCTTTGCATCGAACTCTTCCGCCAGCAGAAAGGCGCGGCGCAACGCGCGTTCGGACCGAGGCGACAGGTCTGATGCCATCAGGATGTGCTTGAACATCGTGCCCGTTCCCCCGGAACAAATATTGCTTTCAAATAATAAGTAATCGGGTGCCGGGGGTGATACAACCTGTGCGGCAAGGTGGTTCGGGCGACCGCGCCCTCTTGCGCAGATCGGCCCGCCGGACTAGTGCGTTGCCATGCCAGAGACCTCACACGAACTCCTTCTGATCATCGACTTCGGAAGCCAGGTAACGCAACTGATCGCGCGCCGCCTGCGCGAGCTGAACGTCTATTGCGAAATCCGCCCCTACCAGACGGTGACGGCCGACCTGCTGGACGAGCTGAAGCCCAAGGCGGTGATCTTCTCCGGCGGCCCGGAATCGGTCACCAATCCCGACAGCCCGCGCGCCCCGCAGGAGGTGTTCGACCTTGGCGTGCCGATCCTTGGCATCTGCTACGGCCAGCAGGTGATGATGCACCAGCTAGGTGGTGAAGTGCTGTCCGGCGACGGCACCGCCGAATTCGGACGGGCGAAGGTGACTGCGGTCGAACCGCTGGATCTTCTGGACGGCTGGTTCGTGGAAGGACCCGAGCAGGTCTGGATGAGCCATGGCGACCATGTCAGCAAGTTGGCGCCGGGCTTCACAGTTTACGGCACCTCGCCCAACGCGCCCTTTGCGGTCACGGCCGATGCAAGCCGGCATTTCTACGCCGTGCAGTTCCACCCCGAAGTGCACCACACGCCGAACGGACCGAAGCTTTACGAGAACTTCGTGAAGATGGCAGGCTTCACCGGCGACTGGACGATGGCCGCCTACCGCGACGAGATGGTCCAGATCATCCGCGATCAGGTGGGCGATTCAAAAGTCATCTGCGCGCTCTCGGGCGGTGTCGACAGTTCGGTCGCCGCGGCGCTTCTGCACGAGGCCATCGGCGAAAACCTGACCTGCGTCTTCGTCGATCACGGCCTTTTGCGCCTGAACGAGGCTGACGAGGTCGTGGGCATGTTCCGCGACCACATGAACCTGTCGGTCATCCACGCGCAGGAGCAGGAGCTGTTCCTGGGCGAGCTCGACGGCGTGTCGGACCCCGAAACCAAGCGCAAGATCATCGGGCGCCTGTTCATCGACGTCTTCCAGAAATATGCCAACGAGATCGAAGGCGCCGCCTTCCTGGCGCAGGGGACACTGTATCCGGACGTGATCGAATCGGTCTCGTTCTCGGGCGGGCCGTCGCACACGATCAAGTCGCACCACAATGTCGGCGGCCTGCCCGAAAAGATGGGCCTGAAGCTGGTCGAGCCGCTGCGCGAACTGTTCAAGGATGAAGTCCGCGAACTGGGCCGCGAACTGGGCCTGCCCGAGCATTTCATCGGTCGCCACCCCTTCCCCGGTCCCGGCCTTGCGATCCGCTGCCCGGGCGAGATCACGCGCGAGAAGCTCGAGATCCTGCGCCGCGCCGATGCCGTCTATATCGACCAGATCCGCAAGCACGGGCTCTATGACGAGATCTGGCAGGCCTTCGCGGCGATCCTGCCTGTCCGCACCGTGGGCGTGATGGGCGACGCGCGCAGCTACGATTTCGCCTGCGCGCTGCGGGCAGTGACATCCGTCGACGGGATGACGGCCGATTTCTACCCCTTCAGCCACGATTTCCTGGGCGAAACCGCGACCCGCATCATCAACGAGGTCAAGGGCATCAACCGGGTGACCTACGACATCACCTCGAAACCGCCGGGCACCATCGAGTGGGAATGAGGCATGGGGCCGAGCGACAGCCAGCCTGACAGGGGTCGGTCCATCTGTGGCCCCAATCCCGTGACATGCGCATGAGCCCGGTCATCAAGGCTGGGATCTGGATGATCGGCGCGATCGTCTCGTTCTCTCTGATGGCGGTGTCAGGCCGGATCGCGGCCGAGGTGCATGACACCTTCGAAATCATGCTCTACCGCTCCATCGTGGGGATCGTGATCGTGTCGGCGGTGCTGACGGTCACCGGGCATTGGCGCCAGGTAACCACCAACCGGTTCGGCGAACAGATCCTCAGGAACGGGGCGCATTTCACCGCGCAGAACCTGTGGCTGGCCGCGATCACCATGATCCCTCTGGCGCAGGTCTTCGCGCTGGAATTCACGTCGCCGATGTGGGTGGTGTTCATGGCGCCGTTCCTGCTGGGCGAGAAGCTGACAGTGGTGCGGCTGGCCTCGGCCGTCCTGGGGTTCATCGGGGTGCTGATGGTGGCCCGGCCCGACGTGTCGGGCATCGATACGGGCATCATTTTCGGCGCGGCGGCGGCGGTGTTCTTCGCGCTGACCTTCATCTTCACCAAGCGCCTGACCAACACCGAAACGGTGGCCTGCATCCTGTTCTGGCTGACGGGGATGCAAGCGGTGTTCGGGCTGCTGGCCTCTGGCATCGACGGCGATATCGCGCTGCCCACGCTGCAATCCCTGCCGTGGCTGGCGCTGATCGGCCTGTGCGGGCTGTCGGCGCATTTCTGCGTCACCAACGCGCTGAAGATCGCGCCGGCGTCCACCGTGGTTCCGTTCGACTTCGTCCGCCTGCCCGTGATCGCAGTCATCGGCATGCTGCTGTATGGCGAGGCGCTGGACCTGTGGGTGCTGGCCGGCGCTGTCGTGATCTTTGCCGGCAATTACATCAACATCGTGGCCGAGAACCGCAAGCTTCGGATCGTCTCCTCTGCCGGCGCCGAGTAATCCTGTGTCATGACACAGCAAAAATCGCTTTCCCCGCGCGACTGGGGTCTCATGTTCCTGCTGGCCCTGATCTGGGGCGGCACGTTCCCGTCGGTCCGCGTGGCCCTGTTCGAACTGACGCCGCTCACGGCCGTCTTGCATCGCACGTTCTGGGCGGCGCTGGCGCTTTGGGTGCTGGCGCTGGTCACGCGGCAGAAACTGCCCAGAAACCCGGGCACCTGGGCCGCGTTCCTTGTCATGGGCCTGATAAACAACGCGATCCCGTTCTCGCTGCAAGCCTGGGGCCAGCTTCATATCGAAAGCGGGCTGGCCGCGATCCTCAATGCCTCGACCGCGATCTTCGGGGTGCTGGTGGCGGCGCTGGTCTTTGCCGACGAACGGCTGACGACGCGCAAGCTGGCGGGCGTGGTGCTGGGCTTTCTGGGCGTGGCCACGACCGTTGGCCTGTCGAACCTGATGGCGCTCGACCTCCACAGCCTGGCGCAACTGGCGGTCATCGCGGGCACCGTCAGCTATGCCTTTGCCGGGGCCTTCGCGCGGACCTATCTGGGCGGTCTGTCCCCGATCGTCGCCGCTGCCGGCATGCTGACGGGCGCCACGATCTGGATGCTGCCCATCGCCATCACCGCCGACGGCCTGCCCAGCTTTGACCTGCAACCGCAGACTTGGGCCGCGGTGTCCTATTATGCGTTGATCGCGACCGCCGGGGCGTTCCTTCTGTACTACCGCATCCTGTCTTCGGCCGGGTCGGGGAACCTGCTGATCGTCACGCTTCTGGTTGCGCCCGTGTCCATCGTGATCGGCGCCGTGGGACTGGACGAGGAACTGGCCCCCCGCGCCTTCGCGGGCTTTGCGATCCTGGCCGTTGGGCTGCTGACCCTGAACGGAACGCTCTTCCGGGGCGCCCTGCTCCGCCGCCTCCGCCACCCTGCGATTGACCCCCGCTGACGCTCTGCTAAAGACCGGCGGATCAATCGAGGGCAAGTCATGATCTACGAAACCGGTGACGAATGGCGGGCCGCCCCGCAGAAACGCGTGCTTGTCTTCGGCATGTCTGGGCTGGGCAAGACCTTCCTGTCGCAGATCCTGCGCGAAAGCGGCGACTGGTTTCACTACTCGATCGATTACCGCATCGGCACCCGGTACATGGGCGAATACATCACCGACGATGCCCGCGCCTACATGATGCAGGTCCCGTTCCTGCGGAACCTTCTGATGACGGATTCGATTTCCGTGATCCCCAACCTGTCGTTCTCCAACCTGAACGCGGTCACCGCCTATCTTGGCAAGCCGGGCGATCCCGACCGCGGCGGCCTGCCGCTGGAGAACTTCCAGGAACGGCAGGATCAGTTCCGCATCGCCGAGGTGCGCGCACTGCTGGATACCGAGTATTTCATCAGCCGCTCCGAACGTCTTTATGGCTATCCGCACTTCATCTGCGACACCGGCGGGTCGATCTGCGAATGGGTCGATCCCTTCGATCCGGCCGACGAAGTGATGGCCGCCCTGTCCGCCTGCACGCTGATGATCTGGCTGAAAGGCGACGATGCGCATACCGAAGCGCTGGTCCGCCGGTTCGACCGGGCGCCCAAACCTATGTCATACCAGCCGGAATTTCTGGCACGTACATGGGAATCCTACCTGGACGAGACGGGTGCGGCACCCGATCAGGTGGACCCCGACGGGTTCATCCGCTATGCGTATGCCCGTGCGCTGGCCCACCGCCAGCCGCGCTACGAGGCGATGGCGAAATGGGGGGTGACAGTGCCCGCCGCGCAGATGGAGCAGATCTCGGATCCCGAGGGCTTCGTCGACATCATCGCCAAGGCGATCGATGCCCGCAACACGGGCGACGGCGCCTGACCCCAAGGGCCCGGCCACTTCCGGCCAGCGTTGCCCGCCCCAATTCGACGGTCCCGGCAAGAAGGATCGCGCCCGACCTTTCGCCATGCCCGCGCGAACATGTCCTGCCTTTCGGCCGGTCACTGGAATCGCGCGCGCGGCGGCAAGGAGGATCCCGCCCGCGGGATCCGACGGGGGATGGGCGGGCGGGCCGCCGCGCGCGCGATTCCCTGCCCGCGGATCTTGGTTCACATACCCGTAAGGGTCTTCGCTCAGGGCCGTTGACTATGGCCCGGGTCTGTATAAATCGAGCCAGAGAGTCAGAGGACATTATGCAATGCCCATCAAGCTTCCCGCCGACCTGCCCGCCTTCGACGTGCTCAAGCGCGAAGGCGTCATGGTCATGACGGAGGACGAGGCAATGCGCCAGGATATCCGCCCGCTCCGCATCGGTCTGCTGAACCTGATGCCCCGCAAGATCCAGACCGAAACCCAGTTCGCGCGCCTGATCGGGGCGACGCCGCTACAGATCGATTTCCAGTTGATCTCGATGACCGGCCACAACCCGAAGAACACAGCGCCCGAGCACATGGACAGCTTCTACCGGACCTGGGAAGAGGTGAAGCACGAGAAGTTCGACGGCCTGATCATCACCGGCGCTCCGATCGAGACGCTCGACTTCGACGAGGTCACCTACTGGGACGAGCTGACCGAGATCATGAACTGGACCCAGACCAACGTGCATTCCACCTTCGGCGTCTGCTGGGGCGGAATGGCGATGATCCAGCATTTCCACGGGATCGAAAAGCATATCCTGGGAGAAAAGGCGTTCGGCTGCTACCGCCACGCCTGCCGGTCGACATCGTCCCCCTTCCTGCGCGGGTTCTCCGACAACTTCGTGATCCCTGTCAGCCGCTGGACCGAGATGAAGCAGGACGAGATCGACGCCGTGCCTGCGCTCGAAACCCTTGTCGGCAGTGACGAGGTCGGCCCCTGCCTTGTGGCCGATCCCGAGCACCGGGCGCTCTATATCTTCAACCATTTCGAATACGACAGCGATACGCTGAAGCAGGAATACGACCGGGACGTCTCGGCCGGTGTCCCGATCGAGGTGCCGGTCAACTACTATCCGTTCGACGATCCCACCCTGCCGCCGCAGAACCGCTGGCGATCCCAGGCGCATCTCCTATACGGCAACTGGATCAACGAGATCTATCAGTCCACGCCTTACGAGACGAGCGAGATTGGCCATTAAGATATTCCTCGCCCTTGCCGCCGCCCTGGTGCTGATCTGGGGCGTCGTCCTGTGGCGCGCGCAGGCCCGCGAAACGAAGGCCGAGGCCGCCTACCCGCCGCAAGGCCGGTTCGTCGACGTGAACGGCACGCGGGTCCATGCGGTGGTGATGGGCGAAGGCCCGGACCTTGTCCTGATCCACGGCTCGGGCGGCAACACCCGCGACATGACCTTCCGCCTTGCCCCCGCACTGGCCGAGGATTACCGCGTCATCATCTTCGACCGTCCCGGCTTCGGCTACACCGACCGGCTGGAGGGTGACGAGAGCATCTTCGCGCAGGCCGATCTGCTCTCGCAAGCGGCCGTGAAGCTTGGCGCCGAGACGCCGCTGGTGCTGGGCCAGTCCTATGGCGGCGCCGTTGCGCTGGCCTGGGCGGTGGAGCATCACGACCGCCTGTCCGGTCTCATCCCTGTCTCCTCTCCCTCTCACCCGTGGGACGCGCCGCTCGATCCGTTCTACCGCATCACGTCGTCCGGGTTCGGACAGGCCGTTGTCGTCCCCCTGATCACCGCCTTCGCGCCGCACGCCTATGTCGCGTCCTCGCTGGAATCGATCTTCGATCCGGAGACGCCGCCCGATGGCTATGCCGACCATCTGGGCCCCGGCCTCACGCTCCGCCGTGTGTCGATGCGCGCGAACGCCGTTCAGCGCGCGACGCTGCTGGACGAGATCACCGCGCTGGCCCCGCGGCTCGACACCATCGGCGTCCCGACCGGGATCGTGCACGGCACCGCCGACACCACCGTCGGGATGAAGATCCACGCGATCCCGCTGTCGCAAACCGTCGACGGCGCCACGCTGACCCGGGTGCCCGAAGCGGGGCACATGCCGCACCAGACCGCCACCGAAACCGTCACCGCCGCCGTCGCCCGCGCCGCCGCGCGGGCGGGTTTGCGTGAACAGCCTTAACATTCCATAGTCGCTCTGCGAAACAGATCCCGCAATCGCCCCAAGGAGCCACCATGGACCTGCCCTTCGACGGTGCCATAACCGACTATTTCGAGAACCACGCCCCCAAGACGGTGCGCCGGGAGATCGAGGGCGCGAAGAAGCACCGGGTCATGAACCCCGCCTATCCCTACAAGAAAGACATGGACAGCGACGCCTACCATGACGCGCTGGAGGCGCTGCAGGTCGAGGCGGTGAAGATGCAGGCCTGGGCCAAGCGGACCGGCCAGCGCATCGCGCTTCTGTTCGAAGGCCGGGACGCCGCGGGAAAAGGCGGCAATATCAAGCGGTTCACGGAGTACCTTAATCCACGCGGAACCCGTGTCGCCGCCCTGCCCAAACCGTCGCAGACGGAAGCAAGCCAGTGGTACTTCCAGCGCTACATCGCGCATCTGCCCGCCGCGGGGGAAATCGTGTTCTTCGACCGGTCGTGGTACAACCGCGCCGTTGTCGAACACGTCTTCGGCTTCTGCACCGCGGATGAGCGCGAACGCTTCTTCCGGCAGGTCCTCCCGCTGGAGGAGGCGCTGGTCGCCGACGGGATGCACCTGTTCAAGTTCTGGATCACCATCGGGCGCGCCGAACAGCTGGCGCGCTTCCTTGCCCGCGAACAGGACCCGCTGAAACAGTGGAAACTCTCGCGCATCGATGTCGAAGGGCTGGCGAAATGGGATGCGTATTCCCAGGCGATTTCGGAAATGTTCACCCGCAGCCACGCCGCACTTGCCCCCTGGACCGTGGTTCGCGGCGATGACAAGCGGTGCGCGCGGCTGGCCACGATGCGGCACGTGCTGATGGCGCTGGAGTATGACGGCAAGGACGAAACGGCCATCGGTGCGGCCGATCCCCTGATCTGCGGTGGGCCCGAACTTTACGATGCCTAAGCGCGGCTATCATCACGGGAACCTGCGGCAGGCGCTGATCGACGCGTCCCTGCCCCTGATCGAGGAACGCGGGCCGCAGGGCTTCACCCTGTCCGAGGCCGCGAAACAGGCCGGCGTCACCCCCGCGGCCGTCTACCGCCATTTCGAAGGCCGCGACGACCTGATCGCAGAAGCCGCGCGGCAGGGGTTCGAGATCTTCGCCGACCTGATGCAACACGCCTATGACAGCGGCCAGCCCTCGGCCCTTGCGGCGTTCGAGGCCACGGGCCGCGCCTACCTTGCCTTTGCCCGCAAGTTCCCGGGCCATTACATCGCGATGTTCGAAAGCGGCCTGTCGGTGAACCGCACGCCGGAGCTCGCCGCCGCCTCCGCCCGCGCGCGCGGGGTGCTGGAAAAGGCGGCCGTCGATCTGTCCCAGCACATCCCGGCCGACCGCCGCCCCCCGGCCACGATGTTCAGCGCCCATATCTGGGCGATGAGCCACGGCGTGGTCGAGCTATACGCCCGCGCCGCCCCGGGCGCCCAATCCCCCTATCCGCCCGAGGATCTGCTGGAGACCGGGATCGGGATCTACCTGCGGGGGCTGGGGTTGATACCGCCGGATCAGTGAAACTGAGCTGGGCTTCCAAGTCACCTTTCGAAGGCTTCGCATCCATGAAACTCTGCGCAAAGCTCAGCAAAACCTCACGCCAGGGCCCAACTGGCGGCATTTTGCTGCAGTCTAGCAGTATCACAGCCTGAAACGTTCTCGGGGGGTAGCCAGTGGCGCGAGCAAGAAAATCAAGAAATCATCACTGGTGGCCGGTCACCCTACAGAAACACTGGACCGACAGGCAAGGTAACTTACACTGGATAGAGCCAGATGGAACGGTCGACAGAAAGAAAGCCAAGAACCGCAAAATTGGATACAGCCTTCACGGACACACGATTTTCCAAGGCACTGAATGGGAAAGTAATTTCGAGAAGGATTTCGAAATTGACAACGACATTCCGAATATCATCGGGCAGATCCAAGAGCTAAAACCATTTGGCCGAAACGCCAAGGAATTTTTTCAGCTGCTAAGACTTTTTACAAAGAAAGATCGCAAGCTCAAAGATATGTGCAAATTCTATCGGCTGGAAGAAGATCTACACCGAAAATTGCTACTTTTTATTTTCTCGCTCTTGATAAGAAGCCCAGCATCGCGATCAAGATATGAATCCTATCCTCAAATGCTCGGACTCCCTCCCAACGAAAACGTCGGAAAGGGCAACATGTCGCAAAGCTATCATTTTGCAACTAAGCTTTGCAAAGAAGGCTTCATCACCAATCAATTCTTTGTGCTACTTCACTCGCCAATAAAAAAATTTGTTTTTGGTGATGGGTGTTTGGATTGGCTGACCAGCGGGCTAACTTTCAATTCCTTCCGAGGAAAGGCATTGGTGCCTTTAACGCCCCATATCTGTATCTATTTCTGCACGCCGACATCCATGACAAGGTCGCCAAATTGCGCATCTTTTAGTGCGGCTCCTTGGATGGTCGAGCGGATAAATCAGATTACCCAGATATACTCCAAAGACAAAATATTTTTTCATGGCAGTCCTCCGGAGATAAACGAAGCCTTCAAACAAAAAGACTTCCTTGAGCACACGGAGAGAACTGATAGCTTGATCGACCTGCTGGATGAATTGGCAGGAAATAGAAGGAGTACTAGTTTAGTTTATCTCGGCTTGGGCACACGTTAACCAAACAGCCAAAAATGGCCCCACAAGGGGGCCATTTCCAAAACGTAATCCGGCAAAGCTTAACGCTTCGAGAACTGGAAGCTCCGGCGGGCCTTGCGGCGGCCGAACTTCTTGCGTTCCACCACGCGGCTGTCGCGGGTCAGGAAGCCTGCCGCTTTCAACGCCGGGCGCAGGGCCGGGTCGTAGTATTGCAGCGCTTTCGAGATACCGTGCTTGACCGCACCGGCCTGCCCCGACAGGCCACCGCCCTTGACGGTTGCCATCACGTCGAATTCACCATCGACGCCGGCAACCTGGAACGGCTGGCGCAGGATCATCTGCAGAACGGGGCGGGCAAAGTACTTGTTCAGTTCCTTGCCGTTCACCGTCACCTTGCCCGAACCCGGCTTGATCCAGACACGAGCGATCGCGTCCTTCCGCTTGCCGGTGGCATAGGAACGGCCAAGCTCGTCGCGCTTGGCTTCGTAGATGATGGTTTCATCGGCGACCGGGGTCGACTCGATACCGGCGACGGACGCCAGTTCTTCCAGGGAATTGATCTGATCAGCCATTTTCTGGGTCAGCTCCGGGTGTTCTTTTTGTTCATCGCCTTGACGTCGAGCACTTCGGGCGACTGGGCCTCGTGGGGATGCTCGCCACCGGCGTAGATGCGCAGGTTGGTCATCTGCGTGCGGCTCAGCTTGTTACCGGGCAGCATGCGCTTGACGGCCTGCATGACCACGCGCTCGGGGTACTTGCCGTCAAGGATCTGCTGCTTGGTGCGGCTCTTGATCCCGCCGGGATAGCCCGTGTGCCAGTAGAAGTGCTCGTCGCGCTTCTTGCCGGTCATCTGGATCTTGTCGGCATTGATGACGATGACGTTGTCACCCATGTCCATGTGCGGCGTGAACGACGGTTTGTGCTTGCCGCGCAGACGCATCGCGACGATCGAGGCAAGACGGCCCAGAACGACGCCTTCCGCGTCGATCAGGATCCATTTCTTGTCGATATCTGCAGGCGTTGCAGAAAAGGTTTTCATTGCAGTCGGTCCTGGTTCTGATGGAAAGACCGGCACCGATGGGGCCGGCCTGAATTCGGATTTGCGGGATTTACGGGCTGTGGGCATGACAGTCAAGACCGCTATGCCTGAAATAACCTTACGAAATCAATGGCTTGAAAATATGGTATCATAATACCACATGTTTTAAACCTCCAGCTGCTCTGGCGGCTCGTCCAGAAGGCGGCGGAGGCGTGTCAAGGCGGCCTCGAAGGTGGGCAGCGGGACGCCTGCGTTGATGGCCATGCGCACGGCGTGGGGGGTGTTGGTGTTGCGGGTCGCGAAGTCCTCGGCCGAGCGGATCTGCACGCCCTGGGTTTCCGCGGCACGGCAGAAGGCGCCCGCGCGCCAGCCCAGCGGAAGGACCAGCCACAGGAACGGCACGTCCTCGCGCCAGTGCAGATCGTACATGCCCAGCACGTTGACGGCGCATTGCACGTAGGCCCCGATCCGTTCGCAGACCTGATCGCGCAGATCGCCGATGCGGGGGTGGCCTAGCAGCATGGCCGTCAGGTCGGCAATCGGGGTGGCGACGCCGAAGAAGCCGTGTTCGCTGGCCCGGCGCACGGCGGCGACGGAGCCTTCGGGCGCCACGGCAAATCCCACCCGCAGCGACGGCGTGATCAGTTTTGAGATCGACGAGACATACCACGCTCGCTCCGGCGCCAGCATCCGGTAGGTCGGCACTTCGGCGCGGGTGGTACGATAGACCTCGTCCTCGATGATCTGCACGTCATGACGGCGGCAGATCTCGGCGATCTGTCGGCGGCGGGCCAGCGGTGTGCGCAGGAGCGTCGGGTTGTGCACTTCGGGCGAGGTACACAGCACCTGCGCGTCGCAACTGCGGATCGCGGCCTCCAGCGCGGCGGGGTCGATCCCGTCGGCATCCATCGCCACCGGCACCACGTCGGCGCGCAGCAGCTCGGCGGCACGCCGGAACCCGGGATAGGACAGCTCCTCGACCAGCACGGCAGGCCGCCGCCCCTTCAACACGGCCTGCAGGATCAGGGATATCGCGTTCTGCCCGCCATTGGTCAGCACGACGTCCTCGGCCCCGAACGGCCCGATGGGCGCGCCTTCCATCCAGCTGACAACGGCCTGCCGTGCGGGGCGTGACGACTGGCGGCTGGGATAGTGCATCAGGCCCGACGGCGGATCCTTGGCGATATCGGCCAGCAGCTTCCGGATCAGCGTCGTCTGCCCCACCGCCGGCAGATGCGGCGAGAACAGGTTGACGTCGCCCGCGTTCCGATGCTCCGACCCGTGGGCGATCACGTCGATCTCCAGCAGGCATTCGTTGTCTTCGTCCAACGCGACGGCGCGCGGTTCGGCCACGAAGGTCCCGCGCCCGACCTCGCCCACCAGCAGGCCTTCGTCCGTCAGCATCGAATAGGCCCGCGCCACCGTGCCGGGCGTGATCTGCAACCGAAAGGCCAGGTCCCGCACCGGGGGCAGCTTCGCGCCGTGTTCCAGCTGCCCATCACTCACCGCCCGCCGGATCGTTTCGGCAACAAGCGTGTATTTCGGTCCCTTGGCATCCGGCAGCGGCGTGGCCCAAATTGTATCCATTACAATCTTTCGCTTTTCTCGGTACATTTCAGAGTGTATCAATCATTGTACTTGGTACGATCACTTTGTGTCAATACAATCGAAAGGACGATACGATGACACGCGTTTTGACTGCACATGACCTGACCCCCCTTGCCGCGGCGCCTTCGCTGCCGCTTGCCGCTGTGCTGGCAGTCAAGATCGCAACAGTGATTACCGAATGGCATTATCGCAAACGCAGCCGCAATGCGCTGTCGCGTCTCGATGACCGCATGCTGGAAGATATCGGGCTGACCTACCGCCAGGCACGCACCGAGGCACGCCGCCCCTTCTGGCAGGTCTGACACCACTCCCCGAGAGGACTACCTCTCCTGGCCGGGGTTCGCCCCGGCCTTTTTTTGTCAGACCGATCGGCAGCTTCCGCACGCCGGGACCGCGTCCCGGCCAGACATCGTGTCGGGACGCAGTCCCGGCCTTTTGACAGCCGCGCCGGATTCAGCGCCGCGGCGGGATGGAATAGGTCATCGACGACCGCGCGACGATTCCCTCGGACCCGTCCGACCGGATCAGCACATCGCAGACCGCCAGCGCCCGGCCCAGCTTCAACAAACGGCAGTCGGCGATCAGGTCGCGCCCGCCTTCGGGCTTGCGCATGAAATCGATGGTCGCGTTGGTGGTCACCGTCAGCGCCTCGCGCCCGATCTTGGCCAGAACCATCGCGTAGACCGTGACATCCGCCAGCGCGAACATGGCCGGCCCCGATACGGTGCCGCCCGGGCGCAAATTGCCCGCGCCCACCTTGAACCGCATTTGGACCGTGTCCTCGGTCAACGCCTCGACACGGTACAGGTCCATGACCTCCGGAAACACCTCCACAAGGAAGGTCTGCAATTCGTCGCGGTTCAGTGCCAGCACCATTCTTTCCCTCGCCTCATCTTCGGCCTAGAATTGTCCCCGGCCCAAGGGAGGACGCAAGATGGCAATTCTGGAACGTCACGACACCGGCGCAATCGCGCATCTGCACATGAACGCGCCCGAGCGGCTGAACGCCCTGTCGGACGAGATGCTGGCGGATCTCGCCGATGCTTTCGCCGCGCTGAAGGACGACACGACCATCCGAGTCGTGATCCTGTCAGGAGAAGGCAAGGCGTTCTGCGCGGGCCACGACCTGAAGCAGATGACCCAAGGCCGGCAGGCCGAAGACGGCGGCAAGGCCTATTTCGCTGATCTCTTCACCCGCTGCGGCCAAGTGATGACCGCAATCCGCGACCTACCCCAGCCCGTCATCGCCCGCGTCCACGGGATCGCCACCGCGGCCGGCTGCCAGCTTGTCGCCTCGTGCGATCTGGCGGTCGCGGCCGAAGGCACACGTTTCGGCGTGAACGGCGTCAATATCGGCCTTTTCTGTTCCACGCCCATGGTCGCCCTCTCCCGCAACATCCCCCGCAAGAAGGCGTTCGAAATGCTGACGACGGGCGAGTTCATCGACGCCGCAAGGGCCGAGGAGCTGGGTCTGATCAACCGCGTGGTAGCCCCCGAGAATCTTGAAACCGCCACCTCTGATCTGGCCGAAACGCTGGCCTCCAAGCTGGGCAGCGCGGTCCGCATCGGGAAGGAAGCCTTCTACAAGCAGCTCGAGCTTCCGCTGGACGAGGCCTACGCCTATACCGGTGCCGTGATGGTCGAAAACATGATCGACCGCGACACCGCCGAAGGGATTTCCGCCTTCCTGGAAAAACGCCCCCCCGCGTGGGACCAGTGAAACCATTGCGCCAACGCGCGCCCTGCCCTACATGCCGCCCATGACAGATACGCTTCACATCGTCGGCGGCGGCATGGCCGGGTCCGAGGCCGCCTGGGCCGCAGCCAAACAGGGCATTCCCGTGGTCATCCACGAAATGCGCCCGCTCGTCGCCACCTTCGCGCACAAGACGGAACATCTGGCCGAAATGGTGTGCTCGAACTCCTTCCGGTCGGATGACGACGAACAGAACGCCGTGGGTCTGCTTCATTGGGAGATGCGGGCCGCCGGCGGCGTTGTGATGGAAGCCGCCGACGCCAACCGCCTGCCCGCAGGCGGAGCGCTGGCCGTCGACCGTGATCCCTTCGCCGAATACGTGACCAAGAAACTGCTGTCCCACCCCTTGATCTCGCTCTCACGCGAGGAGGTGACGGAGCTTCCCGCCGACGGCCACTGGATCTTCGCCACCGGCCCGCTGACCTCCACCGCCCTGGGTGCAGCCATCGCGCGGGAAACCGGGTCCGAGGCGCTGGCCTTCTTCGACGCCATCGCCCCCATCGTCTATTTCGATTCGATCGACATGTCGAAAGCGTGGATGCAATCGCGCTACGACAAGGGCGAGACGGAGGAAGAGCGCACCGCCTACCTCAACTGCCCGATGGACAAGGCGCAGTACGACGCCTTCATCGACGCGCTGCTGGGCGCCGACAAGACGGAGTTCCACGAAGGCGAAACCGCCGGCTATTTCGACGGCTGCCTGCCCATCGAAGTCATGGCCGAACGCGGCCGCGAAACCCTGCGGCATGGGCCCATGAAGCCCGTGGGCCTCACGAACCCGCACCAGCCGGACGTGAAGGCCCATGCCATCGTCCAGCTCCGCCGCGATAACGCTCTGGGAACGCTCTACAATATCGTGGGCTTCCAGACGAAGATGAAATACGGCGCGCAGACAGAGGTGTTCCGCACGATCCCGGGCCTTGAAAACGCTCAGTTCGCGCGCCTTGGCGGCATTCACCGCAACACGTTCCTGAATTCGCCCACGCTGCTGGACGCACAGATGCGCCTGCGTTCGCGCCCCAATATCCGCTTCGCAGGCCAGATCACCGGCGTCGAAGGCTATGTCGAAAGCGCCGCGATGGGGCTGCTGGCGGGTCGTCTGGCCGCGGCCGAAATCCTGGGCCATACCGCAGACGCACCGCCACCCACCACGGCCACCGGCGCGCTTGTCACCCACATCACCGGCGGGGCCGAGGCGAAGACCTTCCAGCCGATGAACGTGAATTTCGGCCTGTTTCCGCCGGTCGAGGGCCTGAAGGGCGGCCGCCGCGGGCGCCGAGACCGTTACCAGGCCTATACCGACCGCGCCAAGGCGGACTGGAGCGCATGGCTGGCCCCGCAAGCGGTGGACGCTGCCTGAGACCCTGCCTAAAATGCGCGCCGACACGAACGCGAAAGGCAGACACGAATGACCGATCTCTATCTCGAAAAAGTCTACGAGGCCCGCACGCCCGAAGAAACCCGCACGCTCTATGACGAGTGGGCCACGGGCTATGACAGCGAAGTCGGCGGCAACGGCTACGCAACACCCGTCCGCTGCGCGCAGGCGCTGGCCGCCCACATGACAGATCTCGGCGCGCCGATCCTAGATTTCGGCTGCGGCACTGGCCTGTCGGGCATGGCCTTCGTCGAACAGGGCTTCATCACGCTCGACGGCATGGACCTGTCGGACGAGATGCTGGCCCAGGCGCAGGCCAAGGACATCTATCGCACCCTGACCCGGATCGAGGCCGACGCGCCCCTGCCCGTCAAGCCCGGCGATTACGCGGCCATCGCGGCCGTGGGCGTGATCGGTGCGGGCGCGGCCCCCCTGTCGGTCTTCGACGCGCTGCTGGAGGCTCTGGCCCCCGGCGGCCGCCTCGTCTTCTCCTTCAACGATCACACGCTGGAAGATCCCGCTTACGAGGCGCGCGTGAAAGCCCGGCTCGACGCCGGCGATGCGGGGCTGCTGTTCGAAGCCCACGGCGATCACCTGCCCGCGCGCGGCCTGAAATCCCGCGTCTACGTGCTCGAACGCATGTGACTTTCACGACCCGCTTCGCCCCCTCGCCCACCGGGCCGCTGCACCTGGGCCACGCCTATTCGGCACTCCTGGCCCATGACATGGCGCACGCGGCGGGGGGTATCTTCCACCTCCGGATCGAAGACCTCGACCAATCCCGCGCCCGCCCGCATTGGGAGGCGCAGATCGCGGACGACCTCCACTGGCTGGGCCTCACCTGGCCTGAGCCCGCCATGCGCCAATCGGATCGCGGCGCGGCCTACGCGCAAGCGCTGGCGCAGTTCGAAGCACGTGGACTCCTCTACCCCTGCCGCTGCAACCGCGCCGACATCGACGCCGCCGCAGGCGCCCCGCAGGAAGGCGTGCCGCAATTCGGCCCCGACGGCCGCATCTACCCCGGCACCTGCCGCAATCGCCCCATGGCCGACCGCCAACCGGAAGATGTCATCCGCCTGAACATCGCCCGCGCCACCGAAGCGCTGCCGGCGCTCACATTCACGGAAACCGGCGCCGCCTTCGCCGGCACCCACGCGCTGAACGCGGACGATCTGCAAACCACCATCGGCGATGTGATCCTGGAACGCCGCCAGATGGCCGGCTCCTACCACCTCGCCGTAACGGTCGACGACGCCGCGCAAGCCATCACCCACGTGATCCGCGGAGAGGACCTGTTCGACGCCACGCGCATCCACGTCCTGCTGCAACACTTGCTGGGTCTGCCGACTCCGACCTATCACCACCACCGCCTGATCCGCGACGACGCCGGCAAAAGGCTGGCGAAACGCGACGACGCCCGCGCCATCGCCCGCTACCGCGAAGACGGCCTGAGCCCGGCCGATATCCGCAAGCTGGTCGGCCTATGACAGACCGTCCCCTGCTTCTTCTTTCCGAAAATACTCTCGCCGAAGGCATGGCCCGCAGGGCCATTCATGCGCCGGACGTCAGTCCACAGGCTCCATGATCTCGACCTCTTCGCCGTCCCGCACCGCGGTGTAGAAACAGCTCTGCCGGTTCGTGTGGCAGGCCGGCCCGACCTGATCGACCAGCAGCAGCAAGCAATCCCGGTCGCAATCCACCCGAATCTCCACCAGCTTCTGAACATGGCCCGAGCTTTCGCCCTTCACCCAGAACGATGAACGCGAGCGGCTCCAGTAGGTGACGTTGCCCGTCGCCAGCGTCTGCGCCACGCTCTCGGCGTTCATCCACGCCATCATCAGCACATCGCCCGTGCCGTGATCCTGGGCAATCGCCGGGACAAGACCCTGATCGTTGAACTTCAGTGTGGCGGGATCGAATGCCATGACCGTGAAAACCTTTTGCAACCGCCGATGCGCGCCTTATGTAGGATACGCACTGCAAGGGAAAGCCAGATGTCCGGCGAAAACGACCTGATCAAGCTCTACTCCTCGCGCATCCTTGCGCTTGCGGCGGATATCCCGCGGCTGGGGCGGCTCGAGGACCCGGATGTCAGCGTCAAGCGCCGTTCGCCGCTCTGCGGATCGACCGTGACGGTGGATCTGAAGCTGGAAGACGGCAGGATCGCCGATTACGCGCAGGACGTGAAGGCCTGCGCGCTGGGACAGGCGGCGGCATCCGTGGTGGGCAGCGTCGCCGTCGGGCGCACGCGGGACGAGATCGAGACCGCCCGCGACCAGCTGCGCGACATGCTGAAATCCGAAGGCCCTGCGCCCGAAGCCCCGTTCAATGGCCTGGGCGTCCTGTTGCCCGCGCGCGAATACCGCAATCGCCATGCCTCGATCCTGCTGGCGCTGGAAGCGACGGCAGAGGCGATGGCCGACGCGGACGGCAACCGCGCCTGCGCCCCGGACTGATTTCTCCGCACTCCAGACAAAAAAACCGCCGCACATCCCGGGCAGGATGGCGGCGGCAGGCTGTGCGTGTCTCGCGTGGGATACGGGGCCTTGCTGGCGTGACAGGCTGAGGCGACCGGTCAGGCGGATCAGGATCAGGCGGTCCTGAAGCATCGGTTGGGACAGGATGCGGGCAAGGCGCCGGCGCGAGAACGCAGGCAGAAACGGGAAATCTTTCAGATCAGCGTGGGCAGATGCAGCGCCACCACGAGGATCACGCCGATGGCCATGACGCCCGCGGCGTCCTGCAGAACGGTCGCGCGCGACCGGGTTAGAGCAAAGCGGATTTCCTTGAGCATCGTGGCCTCCATCAAGCGGTGGGTCATCATCTGTTAACGCTTTGTTCTCATATCGGAGGGCATGTGTAAAGAACTTTATGAGAACATCTGAGAACGAAGGCAGATTTCACGGGTCGGGCATGGGGGCTTTGCCCCCGCCGCGCCGTGCGGCGCGACTCCCCCAGAGTATTTTTGAAAAGAAGAAACAGGGGATTGGCCCGTGGCCCGGCCGGTGTCTGAACCTGTCAGCCAACGCCGATCAGGCGGATCGCACGGTCCTGCCGCAGCAGCCAGAGGAGCGTGCGGGCGGCTTGGCCGCGTGCGCCCTTGAGCTCCGGATCGGTGGCGAGAAGCGCGCGGGCGTCGTCGTGGGCGGTGGCCATCAGGCCGGTCTGGCGTTCCAGGTCGGCCACGTGGAATTTCGGCAGGCCGGATTGCGCCGTGCCGATCAGGTCGCCCGCGCCGCGGATTTCAAGATCGGTTTCGGCGATGCGGAAGCCGTCTTCGGTTTCGCGCATGACGTCGAGCCGCTTGCGACCCGTTTCCGTCAGCGGCCCCTGGTACATCAGCAGGCAGGTCGAGGCGGCCTCGCCCCGGCCCACCCGCCCGCGCAGCTGGTGGAGCTGGGCGAGCCCGAAGGTTTCCGCGCGCTCGATCACCATGATGGAGGCGTTGGGGACATCCACGCCGACCTCGATCACGGTCGTCGCGACCAGCACGCGGGTGCGGCCCGACTGGAAGTCGGCCATGGCGGCGTCCTTGTCCCCCGGCGCCATCTGGCCGTGGACGAGCCCCGCGACACCTTCGCCCAGAGCCGCGCGCAGGAACTTGAACCGGTCTTCGGCGGCGACCAGGTCGGAGACCTCGGATTCCTCGACCAGCGGGCAGACCCAGTAGCATTGCCGCCCCTCGGCGATCGCCTTTTGAAGATGCGCCACCACCTCGCCGATCCGTTCGGTGGAGACGACGGCGGTGGTGATGGGCTTCCGTCCGGGTGGCTTTTCGTCGAGCACCGAGACATCCATGTCCCCGTATTGCGCCAGCGACAGGGAGCGCGGGATCGGCGTGGCGGTCATCACCAGCACATCGGCAGCGATGCCCTTGGCGGCCAGTTCCATCCGCTGGCGGACGCCGAAACGGTGCTGTTCGTCGACCACCGCCAGCCGCAGATCGTTGAAGGCGACGTCCTGCTGGAACACGGCATGGGTGCCGACCAGGATATCGATCCGCCCGTCTGCCAGTGCCATCAGCTTCTCGGATCGCTGCGTACCCTTGTCGCGACCCGTCAGGATCTCCATCCGGACCCCGGCCGTTGCGGCGAGGCCCGCGAGCCCGGCAATATGCTGGCGGGCGAGGATCTCGGTGGGCGCCATCAGCACGCCCTGCCCGCCGGCCTCGACCGCGATCAGGAGCGCGAGGAACGCGACCAGCGTCTTGCCCGCGCCGACATCGCCCTGCAGCAGGCGGTTCATCCGTTCCGGCGCGGCCATGTCGCCCGCGACCTCGGCCACCGTGCGGGTTTGCGCGGCCGTGGGGCTGTAGGGGAGCGAGGCCAGCACCTTGTCCTGCAATGCGCCGGTGCCGCGCGTCACCAGCCCCTTCTTCTTGCGGGCGTTCTGGCGGGCGAGCGCGAGGGTCAGCTGGTGGGCCAGCAACTCGTCATAGGCCAGGCGCGCGCGGGCGGGCGCCTCGGCCGCCAGATCCTGTGGGCCTTCGGGGGCGTGGGCCTGTTCCAGCGCCGCCTTGCGGTCGGGCCAGCCTTCGCGTTTGAGGACGCCGGGATCGATCCATTCCGCGAGGTCCGGCACCCGGGCCAGCGCGGACCGCGTCGCCTTGAACATCGCCTTCTGGGTCACGCCCTGGATCAGGCGGTAGACAGGTTCGAACGGCGGGATATCCTCCGCCTCCTTCACGGGCAGCATATGTTCGGGGTGGACCATCTGGGCGATGCCGTCGAAGAGTTCGACCCGGCCAGACATGACCCGGCGCGCGCCTTCCGGCAGGATCTTCTTCAGGTACTCGCCGCGGGCGTGGAAGAAGACCAGCTGGAACGCGAAATCGCGGTCCTCGACATTGATCCGGTAGGCGCCGCCCTTGCGGCTGGCCGCGCGGTGGGGGCCGATCGTGACCTCGACCGTCAGCGTGGCGGGCAGATCGACGCCCTGGATCGTCTCCCGCCTCCGGCGGTCGATGACGTTATAGGGCAGTGACAGCAGCAGATCGCCGGGGGTTTCGACGCCCGTGGCTTCCAAGAGCTTGGCCGTCTTGGGGCCGAACCCCTCCAGCGCTTCCAGGCTGGAGAAAAGCGGGAACAATTGTTCGGGACGGCCTGCCATGCCTCAGGCGTCACCGATGAGGGTCAGCCAGCCGTCTTCGTCCACCGTCTCCACCCCCAGATCGGCGGCCTTCTTGGCCTTCGATCCCGCGCCGGGCCCCGCGATCAGCAGGTCGGTCTTGGCGCTGACGCTGCCGGAAACCTTGGCGCCGAGTGCCTCGGCGCGGGCCTTGGCCTCTGCCCGTGTCATCTTTTCCAGTGTGCCGGTGAAGACGACCGTCTTGCCCGCGACGGGGCTGGACGAGGTGTCGGGTTTCGCGGCCTCTTCAACGGTCAGGTGAGCGGCCAGCCGGTCGATGGAGGCGCGCTCGGCTTCCTGATTGAAGGCGGTGACAAGGGCCGTGGCCATGACGGCGCCCACGCCATCGATGCCCAGAAGTTCGTCCCAGGCCGGGCCCTCCAGCGGCGCGGCGTCGGACATGGCGGTCGAGAAGACCTCCCAACTGCCGTAATGACGGGCGAGCAGGTTGGCGGATTGTGCGCCGACATGGCGGATCCCCAACGCGAAGATCAGGCGGCCCAGGGGGACGTTGGCGGCGTCCTTGATGGCGGCGAAGAGGTTGGTGGCCGATTTCTCGCCCCAGCCTTCGCGGTTCTTCAGCTGCTGCATCCCCGATCCGTAGCGGTCTTCCAGCGTGAAGATGTCGGCGGGCTCGGCGATCCAGCCGTCGGTATAGAACTGTTCGACCTGTTTCGCGCCCAGCCCTTCGATGTCGAAGGCCGCGCGGGAGACGAAATGCTTCAGTTTCTCAACCTGTTGCGCGGGGCAGATCAACCCGCCCGTGCAGCGGCGGATGGCATCTCCGGGTTCGCGTACCGCTTCGCTGCCGCATTCCGGGCAGGTTTCGGGGAAGGTGTAGGGTTCGGACCCTTCGGGACGTTGGGTCAGGTCGACATCGGCCACTTTCGGGATCACGTCGCCGGCGCGGTAGACCTGCACCCAGTCGCCGACGCGGATATCCTTGCCGTCGCGGATCGGCTCGCCGTTGGAATCGCGGCCCTGGATGTAATCCTCGTTGTGCAGCGTCGCGTTCGACACGACGACACCGCCGACCGTGACGGGCAAGAGCCGGGCCACGGGGCTGAGCGCGCCGGTGCGGCCGACCTGGATGTCGATGGATTCCAGCCGCGTCCACGCCAGTTCCGCCGGGAACTTGTGGGCGATGGCCCAGCGGGGCGTGGTCGACCGGAACCCAAGCCGCGCTTGCAGGCCCAGATCGTCGACCTTGTAGACGACGCCGTCGATATCATAGTCGAGCGTCGCACGCTGGGCCTCGATCTCGGCATACTGGGCCAGCATCTCGGCCGGGCCGTCGCAGCGTTTGGTTAACGGGTTGGTGACGAAGCCGAGGTCCGACAGGCGCTGCAAGGCGCCACTCTGGGTGTCGGAGAGCGGTTCGCTGAGCTCTCCCCAGCTGTAGGCGAAGAATTTCAGCGGCCGGGACTTGGTGATCTGCGAGTCCAGCTGGCGGAGCGATCCGGCGGCGGCGTTTCGCGGGTTGGCGAAGGTCTTGGCGCCGGCCTCCTCCTGCCGTTTGTTAAGATCGGCGAAATCCTCGTGGGACATGTAGACTTCGCCGCGGACCTCCAGCACGGCGGGGGCGCCTTCCAGCGTTTCGGGGATGTCGTCGATGGTGCGCGCGTTGGCGGTGACGTTTTCGCCCACGGCGCCGTCGCCCCGGGTGGCAGCCTGGATCAGAACGCCGTCTTCATAGCGCAGCGACAGGGACAGGCCGTCGATCTTGGGCTCGGCCGTGTAGGCCAGCGTCGCGTCGGCGTCCAGACCCAGGTACCGGCGGAGACTGGTGTCGAATTCGGTGATGTCGTCGTCATCGAAGGCGTTCGACAGGGACATCATCCGTACCGAATGGGCGACCTTGGCGAAGCCGTCCGCCGGGCGGGCACCCACCTGTTCGGACGGGCTGTCATCGCGTTTAAGGGTCGGAAACCGTGCCTCGATCGCGGCATTGCGGGCCTTGAGCGCGTCATAGTCGGCATCGGTGATTTCCGGTGCGTCTTCCGTGTGATAGGCCGTGTTGGCCCGGTCCAGAAGCGCCGCGAGCCGCGCCAGTTCCTGCGCGGCTTCATCTTCGGTCAAGGCGTCGGGGTCGATCCGGTCGGTCACTTGGGGATTGGTCCTTCAGACTCTGCCCGAACGTGATAGGACGCCCCTGCCCTCAGGTCCAGACGCAGCCGCGCATGCAAAGGCCCGCCGCAGGAGTCCTGCCGCAGGCCTTTGCACTGCATGTGGAAGGGTCAGGCGCCGATGGCGACCTGCGGGCTGGGCAGTTCGACATGGTGCGGATCGCGCAGCACATAGCCCCGGCCCCAGACCGTTTCGATATAGTTTTCGCCGCCCGTGGCGTTTGACAGCTTCTTGCGGAGCTTGCAGATGAAGACGTCGATGATCTTGAGTTCCGGTTCGTCCATGCCGCCATAGAGGTGGTTCAGGAACATTTCCTTGGTCAGCGTCGTGCCCTTGCGCAGGCTCAACAGCTCCAGCATCTGGTATTCCTTGCCGGTCAGATGAACGGGCTGGCTGTCCACTTCCACCGTCTTGGCATCGAGATTGACGGAGATCTTGCCCGTCCGGATCACCGATTCCGAATGGCCCTTGGACCGCCGGATGATCGCGTGGATCCGCGCCACCAGTTCTTCGCGGTGGAAAGGTTTTGTCAGGTAGTCGTCGGCGCCGAAGCCGAAGCCCTTGATCTTGTTCTCGGTATCGTCGGCGCCCGACAGGATCAGGATCGGCGTTTCGATGCGCGCCGTGCGCAGTTGGCGCAGAACCTCGTGCCCGTGCATGTCCGGCAGATCGAGATCGAGTATGATCAGATCGTAGTCATAGAGCTTGGCAAGATCGACGCCTTCTTCGCCCATATCCGTCGCGTAGACGTTGAGATTGGCGTGCGTCAGCATCAGTTCGATGCTTTTCGATGTCGTCGGATCATCCTCGACCAGAAGTACCCGCATAGCTTCAAGCTCCGCCTAGTTATCGTGCTGGCCTTAACCATGGAGAACAAAAGTTAACCTGACGTTACTAAGCGTAAACCTATTCACTCACCTTTTGGTTGTCGATACTTTTTCAGGGTCGTAGCTTTCAACGCCTCCCGCCCGTGTTCGGCCATAGCAGAGACCCAGCCCTGGAATTCCTCCTCGCTCAGCTGGTAGAGGTCCAGCGCTTCTTCCTTCGACAGCAGACCGTAGAGCACGCCCCGCACCACGGCGAGCTTGCGCGAGGCCACCCAGCGTACCGTGCCAGCCGGCGGCAGATCCGCGCGGGACAGTACGGTGCCATCGGGTAACGTGACCGCACGCGCGCCTTCGACTTTCCTGAGATACATCTTGGACTTCATCCACTTACGCCATATTTGACCCAGAATCCGCCCTGACCCCTTAAAACCGTGCTAAAGCCGCCCTTGTGAGTAATTCGAATTTTCCTATATTCCCCCTTCATCTCTCGACACTGCAGGACCTGTCATGGCGCTCGATTCGCATCCGAAGCTGAATTCGCTGGGGTTTGCCAAGCCCCCGGCCGAAACGCGCGTTGTCGTGGCGATGTCCGGCGGCGTGGACAGTTCGGTCGTGGCCGCCCAGCTGCATGAAGAAGGTTACGACGTCGTGGGCGTTACGCTGCAGCTCTATGACCATGGCGCGGCGCTGGCGAAGAAGGGGGCGTGCTGCGCGGGCCTCGACATCCACGATGCCCGCCGCGTGGCCGAGGAACGCGGCTTTCCGCATTACGTGCTGGATTACGAAAACACGTTCCGCGACGCGGTGATCGACGAATTCGCCGACAGCTACCTGGCGGGCGCCACGCCCGTGCCCTGCATCCGTTGTAACGAAAGAGTGAAGTTCAAGGACCTGCTGGAAACGGCCAAGGACCTCGATGCCGATTGTATGGCCACGGGCCATTACATCCAGCGCAAGATGGGCGCGCAAGGTCCGGAGCTTCACAGCGCGGCCGATGCGCGGCGCGACCAATCGTACTTCCTGTTCTCGACCACGCCCGAGCAGCTGGACTACCTGCGCTTTCCGCTGGGCCATCTGCCGTCGAAGGACGCGACGCGGGATCTCGCGTCGCGCTACGGGCTTGCCGTGGCCGACAAGCCCGACAGCCAGGACATCTGCTTTGTCCCGAACGGCGACTATGCCGCCGTGATCGAAAAGCTGCGCCCCGGCGCGGGCGAACCGGGCGAGATCGTCGATACCAATGGAAACGTGCTGGGCACCCACAAGGGCGTGATCCACTACACCATCGGACAGCGGCGCGGCCTTGGCATCGGCGGGCTGGCCGATCCCCTGTATGTCGTGCGGCTGGACCCGGATGCGCGCCGTGTCGTCGTGGGCCCGAAGGAGATGCTGTCGACCCGCACCGTCCCGGTGCGCGAGATCAACTGGCTGGGCGACGAACCGATGATGTCCCGAGCGGAATGGAACATCTCGGTCAAGGTCCGCTCCACCCGCCCCCCGCGCGAAGCCGTTTTGCGCCCGATTTCGGACACCGAGGCCGAAGTGGTCCTGTTCGATGCCGAGGAAGGCGTGTCCCCCGGCCAGGCCTGCGTGTTCTACGAGACCGAAGGCAGCCGCATCTTCGGCGGCGGCTGGATCTGGCGGGGCTACTAGGCACGGCAGTTATGGGTCCAGCCCATTGACGCCAATCGCTTGGGGAATGTCGCGGCTGGGCATGAGTGTGGCAGAGCTTTGTTCATGATTGCCTTCCAAACTGCCCTACCTTCCCTCTGCGCCCGAAACACCTATGGTGCCGGGAACACTCACTGACAGGTCGTCCCATGTCCGAACCCCAGGATCCGCTCGTCGTCTTCACGCCTTCGGGCAAACGCGGCCGCGTGGCGCCGGGCACCACGGTGCTGGCGGCTGCACGGAGGCTGGGGGTCGACCTGGATTCGGTCTGCGGCGGGCGCGGCATCTGTTCGAAATGCCAAGTGTCGCCCGCCTACGGCGAATTCGCCAAGCATGGCGTGCACGTGGATGACGACGCGCTGAGTGCATGGAACGAGGTCGAGGCGCGGTACGACCGCATCCGCGGCCTGGCCAAGGGCCGGCGGCTGGGCTGTCAGGCGCAGATCCAGGGCGACATGGTCATAGACGTGCCGCGCGAAAGCCAGGTGCACAAGCAGGTCGTGCGCAAGGAAGCCGCGATGCGGGACATCACGATGAACCCCGCCACGCGGCTGGTCTTCGTCGAGGTGCAGGAACCCGACATGCACGAACCCACGGGCGATTTCGAACGGCTTGCCCGGGCGCTGAAGGCACAATGGGATATCGAGGGCGTAACCGCCGATCCCACACTGCTGGCCCGCCTGCAACCCGTTCTGCGCAAGGGCAATTGGCAGGTGACGGTGGCGCTTCACAAGGACCACACCGGTGCCCCACCGCGCATCGTCGAGGTGTGGCCGGGTCTGCAGGAGGGTCCGCTTTACGGGCTGGCGATCGACCTCGGCTCGACCACCATCGCGGCACACCTGACCGATCTGGTGACGGGCGCGGTCGCGGCCTCGGCCGGGGCGATGAACCCCCAGATCCGCTTCGGCGAAGACCTGATGAGCCGTGTGTCCTACGCGATGATGAACCCCGGCGGCGACAAGGAAATGACAGCCGCCGTGCGCGAGGCCATCAGCGGCCTGATCGCCGATCTGGCGCAAGAGGCTGAAATCGAGGCCGACCGCATCGTCGAGGCCGTCTTCGTCTGTAACCCCGTGATGCACCACCTGCTGCTGGGCTTCGATCCGGTCGAACTGGGCCAGGCGCCCTTCGCACTGGTGACCTCGAATTCCATGGGCCTCGGCGCCGGAGATCTGGAGCTGACGGGCCTGACCCCCCGCGCCCGGATCTACGTCCTGCCCTGCATCGCCGGCCACGTGGGCGCGGATGCCGCCGCCGTGGCGCTTTCGGAACAACCCGGCAAGTCCGAGGATCTGGTGCTTGTCGTCGATGTCGGCACCAATGCCGAGATCCTGTTGGGCGATACCTCCCGCGTGCTGGCCTGCTCCTCCCCCACGGGCCCGGCGTTTGAGGGCGCGCAGATCAGCTCCGGCCAGCGCGCGGCCCCCGGCGCCATCGAACGGATCGAGATCGACCCGGTTACGAAGGAACCCCGCTTCCGCATCATCGGCGTGGAGCAATGGTCGGACGAGGACGGCTTCACCGAGGCCGCGGGTCCCACGGCCATCACCGGCATCTGCGGATCGGGCATCATCGAGGCGGTGGCCGAAATGCGCATGGCGGGCCTATTGGACCCGTCGGGCCTGATCGGATCCGCCGAACAATGCGGCACGGCGCGCTGTATCCCCGACGGCCGGACCCAGTCCTACGTGATCTGGGACGGAACCGAGGCCGGCGGGCCGCTGATCGCCGTCACTCAGGGCGACATCCGCGCGATCCAGTTGGCGAAATCGGCGCTCTACGCCGGCGCGCGCCTCCTGATGGACGAACGCTCGGTCGACAAGGTCGACCGCGTGGTGCTGGCCGGGGCCTTCGGCGCCCATATCTCCCCCAAGCACGCGATGGTGCTGGGCATGATCCCGGACGTGCCGCTGGACAAGGTCACATCCGCCGGGAACGCCGCCGGCACGGGCGCGCGCATCGCGCTCTGCAACATCGACGCCCGGGCCGAGATCGAACGCACGGTCCGCGAGATCACCAAGGTCGAAACCGCGATCGAGCCGAAGTTCCAGGAACATTTCGTTGCCGCCAACGCGATCCCGCACAAGACAGATCCGTTCCCGGAACTCAGCCGGATCGTCACCCTGCCGGATGTGTCGTTCAACACCTATGGCAGTGAAAGCGGCGGCCGCAGACGCCGCCGTCGCGGCTGACGCGCACTCGGCCCGCTCACCCCGCGCGATTTCCGAAGCCGGTATGGGAGCTCTGCCCCCGCCCGCTCCTGCGGAGCGGACTCCCCCGAGGTATTTGAAGACCAAAGAAGACCCGCGCCCAAAGACTGCCTCGAGCCATCTCTGCGGAGCCACCGTCGCCTGGGGCCGAAAAGAGCGGTCGCGGCCTTCCCGTCAAGGGGCCGAAGGCCCGCGCGCCAGCGCGGCTTGCCCTTGACGGGAAGTTCGTGAGCGCTCAGGCCCCAAACAGGCGGCGGTGGATCTGCAGCGATGGCGGGCCCATCTCTGTGGTGAACCCGAGCTGTCCCCCGGCATGTACGGGCCAGACGCCACCCCGCCAATCCATGCGCAGACCGTCCGGATCTCAGTCCGGATCTTCCTCAAGCCGCACCAGCGGCGCGCCGGCCTCCACCTGGTCACCCGCTTTGCAAAGCACCTCGGCCACGACGCCGTCCCGCGCCGCCAGAAGCCCGTGCTCCATCTTCATCGCTTCCAGCACCGCCAGCCGGTCGCCCGCCTTCACCGCCTGCCCGGCCTCGGCATAGAGCGCCTTCACCAGACCCGGCATCGGCGCCTCGATCACGTCGCTCGACGCGCCAGCCCCTTCCGCGCGCGCCAGCGGGTCGATCACCCGGAAGGGATACCCGTTGCCCCAGAAGACCGTCAGATCGTCTCCGTCGCGCACCGTCCGGGCCAGCACCTTGGTGTCGTCCACCCACCATAGCCCGTCATGGCAGGTCACGACAGTCTGCACCTCGCCCAGATCCACCTCGAACCGCTCGGCCCCCGCGGCCGCGACCTTCACCGCGAACTCCTCCCCACGATGTTCCAGCAAGACCGAGCGCAGCAGCGGCGCCCAGAGCGTGAAGCCCGCGTCCGTCACGCCCGCCGCGCCGTCCCAGAGCCCCAGCGCCGCCAAAGCCGCAATCGAGCGCGCCTTGGGACAGGCCACCGGCGCCGGCGCCAGCGTGTCCAGCTCCCGCCCGACCAGTCCGGTATCCACGTCGCCCGCCACGAATCCCGGCTCGGCCACCAGAGCCTTCAGGAAAGACACGTTCGTCACCGTCCCCGCGATCTCTGTCCATCCGAGTGCGCGCTCCATCGACCGCAGCGCCGCGCCGCGGGTGGGCCCGTGAATCGTCAGTTTCGCGATCATCGGATCGTACCACGGGCTGATCGTGTCCCCGGCGCGCACACCGGTATCGACCCGGGCCCCATCGGCGAATTTCAGGTGCGAAATCGTCCCCGTCGACGGCAGGAACCCGGCCGGCACGTCCTCGGCATAGATCCGCGCCTCGACCGAATGGCCGGTGATGGTCAGATCCTCCTGCCGGGCGGGCAAGGCCTCCCCGCTGGCCACCCGCAGCTGCCATTCCACAAGGTCGACGCCGGTGATCTCCTCGGTCACGGGATGTTCGACCTGCAGACGCGTGTTCATCTCCATGAACCAGAACCGGTCGGGGCGCAGCCCGTCCGACCCGTCGACGATAAACTCCACCGTCCCGGCACCGGAATACCCGATCGCCTCGGCCGCGCGCACGGCGGCATCCCCCATCGCGGTGCGCATCTCTTCGGTCATGCCGGGCGCGGGCGCCTCCTCGATCACCTTCTGGTGGCGCCGTTGCAGCGAGCAATCGCGTTCGAACAGGTGCACCGCATGCGTTCCGTCGCCAAAGACCTGCACCTCGATATGCCGCGGCTTCTGGACGTATTTCTCGATCAGCACGGCCGGGTTCCCGAACGAGGTCTGCGCCTCGCCCTGCGCGCTCTCCAGCGCCTCGGCAAAGCCGCCCGGCGCCTCGACCAGCCGCATCCCCTTGCCGCCGCCGCCGGCCACGGCCTTGATCAGGACGGGATAGCCGATGGCCTCGGCCTCCCGCGCCAGGAGTTCGGGATCCTGATCGGCCCCGTGATAGCCCGGCACCACTGGCACGCCGGCCTCCTCCATCAAGGCCTTCGCGGCATCCTTCAGCCCCATGGCCCGGATCGCCTTGGCAGAGGGCCCGATGAAGGTCAGCCCGGCCGCTTCCACCGCCTCCACGAAAACCGGGTTCTCCGACAAGAACCCATAGCCCGGATGGATGCCCTGCGCGCCCGAAGCCCTGGCCGCCGCGATGATCGCATCGCCGCGCAGGTAGCTGTCCTTCGGCGCCGGCCCGCCGATATGCACCGCGCGGTCCGCCAGGGCCACATGGCGCGCCGCGGCATCGGCGTCGGAATAGACGGCCACCGTGGTCACGCCCAGCACCCGCGCGGTTTCGATCACCCGGCAGGCGATCTCGCCCCGGTTGGCAATCAGGATCGTGTCAAACATCGTCTCGTCCTCCGCGCCCGTTCGAAACAGGCTGAAAATCTTCCACCACCCGGAACCGTTCGATGATCATCATCGCGTCCGGTGCGAAATGGCCCGCGCGTTCCAGGTACGCCCGGTAGCCCGCGCGCCAGTGCGCCAGGTCCCGGAATTCGCCCTGATCGGGCACCATGTCCTCGGTCACCGCATCGAAGGGCACCAGCTGCACCTCGAGCGTCTCAACCGCCAGCGCCGGCGCCCCGTCCCAGTCCAGCGCGATATCCACGCGCCCCGCCTCGGGCAACGCCTCGCCACTGGCCTCGACGGCGGCCAGCACGCCGCAGGTCACCGTCTTCCGTCCGGCCCGCACCAGCGCCAGTACCTCGTCGCACAGCGCCCTGCTGTCCCCGAACGTGAACGTCTCCGCCCCGGGATAGCGCGCCAATACCTGCGCCGCGCCGCTCACAGGCCCCACCCGGTTTTCTCCTTTTCAAAAATACTCCCGCCGGAGGCACCCTTCCCCGACACGAAAGACCGGTCAGCCCCCAAAGGCCCGCCCGCGCGGGCAGACGGGGGCGGGTGGGTGGGCCGTCTGCCCGCGCGGGCGTCCGACGACAACACGATCACATCCGGAAGACGCCGAACCGCGTCTCCTCTATCGGCGCGTTCAGCGCCGCCGACAGCGACAGCGCCAGCACGTCGCGGCTTTTCCGCGGATCGATCACCCCGTCGTCCCAAAGCCGCGCCGAAGCGTACAAAGGATGCGACTGTTCCTCGAACATCTCGATGGTCGGGCGCTTGAATTCGGCCTCGTCCTCGGCCGACCAGCTGCCGCCGCCCCGCTCGATCGCATCGCGCTTGACGGTCGCCAGAACGCCCGCCGCCTGCGCACCGCCCATGACCGAGATGCGGGAATTGGGCCAGCTCCACAGGAACCGCGGCTGATAGGCCCGCCCGGCCATGCCGTAGTTCCCGGCCCCGAAGGACCCACCGACAAGCATCGTCACCTTGGGCACCGATGTCGTCGCGACCGCGGTCACCATCTTGGCGCCGTTCCGGGCGATGCCTTCGTTCTCGTATTTCCGGCCCACCATGAAGCCGGTTATGTTCTGCAGGAACACCAGCGGGATGTTCCGTTGCGAGCACAGTTCGACGAAATGCGCCCCCTTCTGTGCGCTTTCCGAAAACAGCACGCCGTTATTTGCCACGATCCCCACGGGCACGCCCTTCACATGGGCAAAGCCGCAGACCAGAGTTTCCCCGAAGCGCGGCTTGAACTCGTCGAAATAGGACCCGTCCACCAGCCGCGCGATCACTTCGCGGATGTCGTAGGGCGTGCGCAGATCGCCGGGGACGACACCCAGGATCTCGTCGGGGTCGTAGGCCGGTTCTTCCGGCGTCTGCATCCGGATCGCGGGGTTCGCGATGCCGCCACCGTTCAGGTTCCGCACCGCGCGGCGGGCCAGCGCCAGCGCGTGGAAATCGTCCTCCGCCAGGTAATCGGCCACGCCCGACAGGCGCGTATGCACGTCCCCGCCGCCCAGATCTTCGGCCGTCACGACCTCGCCCGTCGCGGCCTTGACCAGCGGCGGGCCGGCCAGGAAGATCGTCCCCTGCTCGCGCACGATGATCGACACGTCGGACATCGCCGGCACGTAAGCCCCGCCGGCAGTGCACGAGCCCATCACGACTGCGATCTGTGGTATGCCCTTCGCGCTCATCTGTGCCTGGTTGTAGAAGATCCGTCCGAAATGGTCCCGGTCGGGGAAGACCTCGTCCTGGTTCGGCAGGTTCGCCCCGCCGCTGTCGACAAGGTAGATGCAGGGCAGACGGCATTCCTCGGCGATCTCCTGCGCGCGCAGGTGCTTTTTCACCGACATCGGGTAATAGGTCCCGCCCTTCACGGTGGCATCGTTGCAGACGACCATGACCTCGCGCCCCTCGACACGGCCGACACCGGCAATCATACCGGCACAGGGCGCCGCGCCGCCGTACAGCCCATGGGCCGCCGTCGCACCGACTTCCAGAAACGGAGCACCTGGATCCAGCAGGTTCGCCACCCGTTCCCGCGGCAGCATCTTGCCCCGCGACACGTGCCGTTCGCGTGCCTTCTCCCCGCCCCCCGCGGCGGCAAGCTCGGCCGCCTCGGAGATCTGCGCAAGGGCCTCAAGATGCGCCTTTCGGTTGGCCTGGAAGGCCTCGGACGACGGCAGGGCCTTCGATGCGATTTTCATTTCGGTTTCCCCTCGACAGTTCCGTCCCGGTCACATGCCCGAACGGTCTTTTCCTGCAGCGCGGCGCTCAGGTCGATCCTTCTTCCATCGCGCGCGCCTTCAATTCCTTGCGGATCACCTTGCCCGTGACGGTCATCGGCAGAGTGTCCAGAAAGGCCACCTCGCGCGGGTAGGCATAGCTGGCCAGCCGCGCCTTGACCCACTCGGACAGCTCCACACCCGAGACCGCCGCGCCCGGTTTCAGGACGACATAGGCCTTCACGATCTCCGTCCGCAGCGCGTCGGGCTTGCCCACCACGCCCACCGTCGCGATGGACGGATGGGTCAGCAGGCAATCCTCGATCTCGGCCGGGCCGATGCGATAGCCGGCCGAGGTGATCACGTCATCCTCCCGCCCCACGAAGCGGATATAGCCGTTTTCCATCACGCCGCGGTCACCCGTCACCAGCCAGTCGCCGCGGAACTTGTCGGCGGTGGCACCGGGCTTCCGCCAGTATTCCAGCATCATCGAGGCCGAACCGCGGCGCACGGCGATATCGCCCTCACTGTCCGTCACGGCACCCTCTGCGTCGATCACGGCGACGTCCTGTCCCGGGACCGGCTTGCCGATGGCACCGGGACGCACCGGGTAATCCGCCGCGCAGCCCGACACGGTCATGTTGCATTCCGTCTGGCCGTAGAATTCGTTGATCACCAGCCCGAAGGCCGTGCGGCCCCAGTCCAGCATCTCGGCGCCCAGAGGCTCCCCGCCCGACGCGACCGAGCGCAGGCCCGGGATCGAAAGGTCCGCCGCCTTCAGCATCCGAAGCGCGGTGGGCGGGAAGAAGACGTTGCGCACCCCGGCCCGCGCGACGATTTCGGCCGCGCCGTCCGGCGTGAACTTGTCCATCCGGGCGGCCACGACCGGCACGCCAAGGGCCAGCCCGGGCATCAGCACGTCGAACAGGCCGCCGATCCACGCCCAATCGGCCGGAGTCCACAGCACGTCGCCCGCCTGCCCCAGATGATCGTGGGACAGCGCCACGCCGGGGATATGGCCCGTCAGCACCCGGTGCCCGTGCAGCGCGCCCTTTGGGGCCCCGGTCGTGCCGGACGTGTAGATCAGCACTGCCGGATCGTCCGGGCCGGTATCGGCGAACGGCACGGGCGCGCCCTCCTCCCCCATCTCGGACGCGATCAGCGGTTCGGCCAGATCGCCGAGTTGCGCGGCGCCTTCGGTGTCGGTCAAAACGAAGCTCAGATCCGCGTCGCCGATCCGGCTGGCCAGCGCGTCATGCTGGAACAGCTTGAACAGCGGGACCGAGATCGCGCCGATCTTCCAGATCGCCAGATGCGCCGCCGCACATAGGGGCGATTGCGACAGCAGAACACCGACACGATCACCCGGACCAACGCGGCGCAACAGCCGCCGGGCCAGTGCATCGGTCATCTCCGACAGCGCGCCCCGTGTTACGTCGCGGCGGTCATCGCCCGTCAGGTAGACGATCGCCAGCCCGTCCGCCGGACCATCCAGCGCCTGCGCGGCCATGTTCAGCCGGGCCGGAAGCGCCCACGTGCCCTGAGGCGTGATATGCGGCCAGCCCGGCATTCGTCAGTTCTGTTCCGGTATCAGGAAGACCGCCTGTTCGGCGGTCGTCTGCATCATGCAGCCGACCCATGCCGGACCGGCGCCGGACCCATCGGTCCACTGCGCCATCACGTAGTCGCACTTGGCATCGCGGAAGGCGATCCACTGGCGCTGCATCTGGCGCAGGTTTTCCGCGACCTTGAAGTCGCGCCCGCCCATGGCTTTCATGTCGGCATCCGTGGCCTTGGCCTGGGCCATGGCGGTCTTGTAATTGGCGTTCAGCTGCGCATCCCACCACGCGCGCTCGCGATCCAGACACGCGCCGATCCCGGGCGTGGTCCCGCCCGACGGCGTGTCCATGCAAGCCTGCGCCGAGGTGCCCGCGCAGGCGAGTTTGGCCTCCGCCGTGCCGGCCGCGGCCACGCAATTGGCTGTGGGCGCTTCGGAAAAGGTGACGTCGATCCCCTGTGCCGCAACGGGCATGGCGGGCAGCAGAAGTGCAAGAAAGGCAAGTACGGTTTTCATGGTGGTCCTCCGGTTTGAGACCGGCACACTAAGCCCGCGGGGCTTAAGCCATCGTGCCCATCATTTCGCGTCCGATCAGCATGCGGCGGATTTCCGATGTGCCAGCGCCGATCTCCATCAGCTTGGCATCGCGGAAAAGCCGCGCCACCGGCGCATCCGCCAGGAACCCGGCACCGCCGAACGCCTGCACGGCCTGGTGCGCCTGAACCATCGCCTGTTCGGACGCATAAAGGCAGCACGCCGCCGCGTCCTGCCGGGTCACGTCGCCCCGGTCGCAGGCCTTGGCGACCTCGTAGACATAGGCCCGGGCCGAATTCATCGCCGTATACATGTCGGCGATCTTGCCCTGCATCAGCTGGAACGATCCGATGGGCTGCCCGAACTGCTTGCGTTCGGCCATGTAGGGCATGACCTCGTCCAGGCAGGCGGCCATGATGCCCGGCCCGATGGCCGCCAGCACCACGCGTTCGTAATCCAGCCCCGACATCAGCACCGCCACGCCGCGGCCTTCCTCGCCCAGCACGTTTTCAAACGGGACTTCCACGTCGTCGAAGATCAGTTCGGCCGTGTTCGATCCGCGCATGCCCAGCTTGTCGAAATGGGGCGAAGTCGAGAAGCCGGTGAAGTCCTTTTCGATCAGGAAGGCCGTCATGCCCTTGGATCCGGCGTCCTTGTCCGTCTTGGCGTAGACCACCAGCGTGTCGGCATCGGGGCCGTTGGTGATCCAGTACTTGTTGCCGTTGAGCCGGTAGTGATCGTTCCGCTTTTCCGCGTTCAGCGTCATCGACACCACGTCCGATCCGGCGCCCGCTTCCGACATCGCCAGCGCGCCGACATGTTCGCCCGAAACGAGCTTCGGCAGGTACTTGGCCTTCTGCTCCGGGCTGCCGTTCAGCTTGATCTGGTTCACGCACAGGTTCGAATGCGCACCGTAGGAGAGCGAGACACTGGCCGAGGCGCGCGCGATTTCCTCAACCGCCACGGCATGGGCCAGGTAGCCCATCCCGGCGCCGCCGAATTCCTCGTCCACGGTGATGCCCAGCAGGCCCAGGTCGCCCATCTCGCGCCAGAGCGCGGGCGGGAATTCATTGGAGCTGTCGATCTCCGCCGCCATGGGCCGGACACGCTCCTGCGCCCAGCGGTGGACGGTGTCGCGCAGCGCGTTCACGTCCTCGCCCAGATCGAACTGCATCGATGCGTTGAACATCCTAACCTCCCCGAATGTCTCGCCGCCACTCTGCCACATCATGCGCCCGGACGCGCCAGCGAAGTTGAGCGGATTAATGAACGCTTGTTCAAATATTAGATCCGGGCGGCGCGTCCGTCAAGCCGGCACGTCTGGAGCTTGGTCACCACGCAGCTTTTCTTGCGCGCCATGGCCCGCGGTCCTACGCTCAACCCACGCGGGCAACCGCCGGAACAGAGAAAGGCGAAAAGATGAAGTATCTTCCCCTCTCGGCCCTTGCCGCGTCGCTTCTGGCGCCCTCTACGGCCGCCATCGCCCAGGACTCCGCCCCCGACCTGACCGGCCGGTGGAGTTTCACGGCCGAGGCCGTCGGCTTTTCCTTCGATGCGGACGGCGAGAGCGGCGAGATCGTCTATCGGACCCTGGAGAACATCATCGAGTTCGACCAGCAGGACGGCCGCCGGATCTCGGGCAAGGAAATCCACGAAAAGGCGTCCGCGGGCCCCGAAACGCCGCCGCTGGAACGCGTGGCGGGCGTGATCGATACCGAGGACGCAACCGTCTACATGGTGGACGAGAACGGCTTCCGCACCTGCCGCATCGTGGACACCGATACCATGTCCTGCGTCTATCAGCATGTTCTGGGCCATCGCGCGGACGTGTCCATCGCGACATGGAAGCGCGAGAAATAGCAAAGCCCTGGTGCAGACGTAGGGTGCGTGCTCTGCACGCACCGCCCGGCAAACGCTTCGACCGGTCCGCCACGGTGCGTGGGGACCACGCACCCTACGCGCTATTGCAGGCCGTGGCAGGTTGCGGCCGTCCGCGGATCCTTCAGCGCCACGCGGGCCAGGCCGGGGTCGAGCGCTTCAAAGGCGTCGTACTGGGTCAGGTAGATCTGGCCGGTCAGGTCCTCGACGAATGTCGTGCGTTGCAGGCGGTCCATGACCGGGCCCTTGACCTCAGACAGGTGGAAGGTGACGCCGGAATCCTTAAGGTGATGGTTGATCTCCTCCAGCGCCTCGAGCGCGGAGGCGTCGATGGCGTTCACGGCCGAGCATTGCAGCACCACGTGCCGGATCGCCCTGTTCCGTGCGACGTCGGCGTAGATGCGATCCTGCAGGAAGCGGGCGTTGGGGAAGTACAGACTTTCGTCGACCCGCAGCATGTGGATGCGGGGGGAAGTCACGACGCAGTGGCGGTCGGTGTTGCGGAAGTGCTCCGTCCCCGGGACCTGGCCTATGACCGCGCAATGGGGTCGCGAGGTGCGGTAAAGGTGCAGCGTGATCGACAGGCCCACACCGGCGACGATGCCCACCTCCACCCCGAAGCCCAGCGTCAGCAGGATGGTCGCAAGCTGCGCCGCGAAATCGCTTTTCGAGTAGGGCCAGATCCGGGCCAGCGCGCGGAAATCGACAAGGCCCAGCACGGCCACGATGATCGTTGCGGCCAGCGTGGCGGTGGGCAGGAAGTAGACGAGCGGCGTCAGCGCCACGGCGGCGATGGCCAGCCCGATGGCGGTGAAGGCCCCGGCTGCGGGCGTTTCGGCGCCTGCGTCGAAGTTCACGACCGACCGCGCAAAACCCCCCGTCACGGGGTAGCCGCCGGTAAAGGCCGCTCCGATATTTGCAGCGCCCAGGCCGATCAGCTCCTGATCCGGGTCGACGCGCTGGCGCTTCTTCGACGCGAAGGTCTGGGCGACGGAAATCGATTCAACGAACCCGATGATGGAGATCAGGAGGGCGGGCACCGCCAGCATCTCGATCAGGTCGAACGACAGGTCCGGCATGGTCAGCGGCGGCAGGCTTTGCGGAACGGACCCAACGATCCGCACGCCGGCCTCGTCCAGCCGAAAGGCCCAGACGGCCAGTGTCGTCACCAGAACGGCGGCGACAGGCCCGGCCTTGGTCACGACATCGGCCAGCTTGGGCCGCAGACCCAGCGACAGCAGCAGCGGTTTCAACCCCTTGCGGACCCAGAACAGGAACGCCATCGCCAGCGCGCCGATGACCAGCGTCGCGATGTTCGTGTCGCCTAGGTTCCCCGCCAGAGAGCCCAGCATTTGCGGCAGCGTATGGCCGTGCGCCTCGATCCCAAGGACATGGCGAAGCTGGCTGGCAGCGATCAGAAGACCGGACGCGGTGATGAAGCCCACGATCACGGGATGCGACAGGAAGCTGGCCAGGAACCCCAGCCGGAAGAGGCCCATCGCCAGCAGGAACAGGCCCGACAGCAGCGCCAGCGTCAGCGCGGCGGCGGCATAGCCCATCGTCCCCTGCTCGGCCACCTGCCCCACGGCCGCCGCCGTCATCAGCGACACGACGGCGACCGGGCCCACCGCCAGCGCGCGGGAGGTGCCGAAGATGGCATAAAGGAGGATCGGCGCGATCGAGGCGTAGATCCCCGCCTCGGGCGGGAGCCCGGCCAGCATCGCGTAGGCCAGCGACTGCGGGATCAGCATGATTGTCACGATCACCGCGGCCAGCATGTCGTTCGACAGGGTGTCGCGCGTGTAGGTCCGCGACCAGTCCAGGATCGGCAGGTAACGGTGCAATCGTTCGAACATGGTCGCCTCGCTTCAAGCCCGGTGGCCCGATGACACGGCGGAGGCGACGGGCGTTCCGCCAGTCTGCACCTCCCGGATTGCCATTTGGTTCACATGCCGGGACCAGCCCGCACGGTGGTTGCGGGCCTGCCATTCACATAGTCATATTCGAATATATCTTCAAGATAGAATGTGTCGCACGTCTCAATTGTCGAGATGCACGTAGACCCGACGGTTCTGGCGGCCCTTCTTTTCGATCTTGCCGATGCGGATGCGGCCGATCTCTCCCGTGCGGGCGACATGAGTGCCGCCGCAGGGTTGCAGGTCGATCTGGGTGTCGCCCTCGCCGATCCGCACCAGCCGGATACGCCCCGCCCCGCGCGGCGGCGCGACCGACATCGTTTTGACGAGGCCCGGATTGGCGTCCAGTTCCGCTTCGGTGATCCACGTCTCCGACACCGGCAGATCGCGGTCGATCAACGATTGCAGTTCGTGCTGCAAGGCCTCCTTGTCGTCGGGCGGTGTGTCCATCACGAAGTCGAGCCGCCCCTTCTCGGCCGTGATCGCGCCACCGGTTACAGGCAGCGGCAGCACGACCGACAGCAGATGCAGGCAGGTATGGACGCGCATATGGCCCAGGCGCCGATCCCAGTCGAGCGTCTGGGTGACCTCGGCCCCCACCTCGGGGCGTGCGCCTTCGCCCGGGATCAAAAGGATGCCGCCGTCCGCCTTCTCGGCCGTCAGGATCGGGCAGGAACCACCGTCCCATTCCAGCTTGCCCGCATCGCCCGGCTGCCCGCCGCCGGTGGCATAGAACAGGCTGCGGTCGACGGTGATGCCGTCTTCGGTCACGGCAGTCACCACGGCCGGCGCGGTGCGCCGATAGGCGTCTACGGCAAAGTAGGGATCAGCGGCCATCGCCACCTCCATCGGCATCCGTATCGAAATCGATCTCGCGCTGCGGCGTCGGTTCTTCCTTTGGCGTGTCAGGGGTGGACACCTGATCGTCCTTCGCGAAGTTGTGGCGCGAGGTGCCGTGGAAGGCATGTGCGCCCGGCAGCACTTCGGGGTTTCTCAGCCACAGATCCTGCTGCGCGAACGGGATCTCGATGCCTTCCTTGGCGAAGCGTTCGGCGATCATGTGGTTCATTTCCGTCTTCACGTTCAGCATCCAGTTCACGTCGCGCAGGATCGCGCGGATCTCGAAGTCGAGCGAACTGGGCCCGAAGCCCACGAAATTGATCATCGGCCCCGCCAGAACCATCGGGTGGGAATTGGCGATGTCCAGCAGGATCTTTTCCACCCGCCGCGTATCGGTCCCGTAGGCCACGCCCACCGACACGATGACCCGGCCCACGGTGTTGCCCCGGGTGAAGTTCACCACCGTGCCGGAAATCAGGTCCGAGTTCGGCAGGATCACGTCCGTCCGGTCGAAGGTCTCGATCCGCGTGGCGCGGACCGAGATGTCGCGGACATAGCCCATGTTGGTGCCGACCTGGATCCAGTCGCCCTTGGAGACGGGCCGTTCGATCAGAAGGATGATGCCCGACACGAAGTTCGACACGATGGTCTGAAGCCCGAAACCGACGCCGACGGAAAGCGCACCGGCGACGATGGCCAGCGACGACAGGTTGAACCCGGCGCTGGTGATGGCGATGAGAGCGGCCAGGAAGATCCCGACATAGCCCACGCCCGACACCATCGCCGCCTGGCCGCCGGGGTCGAGCCGTGTCTTGGGCAGGACCGAGTTCCGAAGCACGCCCTGCAACAGCCGCGTGCCGATCAGCCCGATGGCGAAGATGATCACCAGCACCATCAGCGACGTGGGCGAGATCACCACCCCGCCAACCTTGTAACCTTGAAGGAAGCGCGTCCAGAGTTCCGTCAGATCGGACACCCGCGCGCCCCAGACCAGCGCAAGGAACGGCAGCAGGATCAGGGTAAGAACGAACCCCATGGCCACCGCAAAAAGCGAATCCGTCCCGCTGTCGTCACGGCCTACGGCCAGCGCGAAGACATTGCCCAGGAACCGGTGCAGGATCAGCGTGACGCCGACCAGAGCCAGCGTAAGAATGAGCGGAAAGATGATCCCCTTTGCGGCCTCAATATAGCCGATGGCGGCCAGGATCGGTGCGATCACCACCAGGAACATCACGAAGCGGTTCAGGACCGGCAGCCATGTATCGACAATCGACGAAGACGCGTCATCGTCCGCGGTCGGATCGTCCGAAGCTTCAGGGACATCCTGCGGCGTGCGCTGCAAGACGCCCAGTTGCAGGACGCGCAGCAGCAGAAGCGACGTGATGACGATAAGCGGAAAGACCGTAACGGCCATCGACGCCAGGGTGATGTCCGAGATCTGGCCATAGAGATCGGTCAGGTTGGCAAGAACCAGCATGACCGCCAGCAGGTCGATCATCAGGCGCAGTTCGGCCGGACGTGTGACGTTCATCAGCATCTCGCCCTCGGCTTCCGCCAGCCGGGTCAATTGCATGCCCAGCCAGTGAAATCCCAGGATGATCCCCCCCCAGAACGGCAGCGCATTCAGCAGAAGGCGCCCGCGCGGGCCGTAAAAGCCCGTCAACTCGATCCCCTCGGACAGCGCAAAAAGCCCGGCGATCGGGATGACGATCATCATCAGCGTCGCAAGGAAGCTCCAAACCGGCGCACCGCGCCCGCCGCGGTCCGCCGCATACTGACCTAGGCGCCGGGAAATCCGCACGCCGCGCAGCATCAGGGCCAGGCCCACGATCACCAGCAATACGATCTGCGGCAGGTCGCGCGAGGCCCTGGCGCGGGTGTCCGGCGACTGGAACGCGGTCCGGACCTCGGAGACAAGGGCCACGAAGACTTCGTGCAGTTCCTTCACCGCGCCGGGCCAGTTGGCCGGATTCACCGGGATCGGATCGCGGGACAGGAATTTATCCGTCTGCCGCGTCCGCAGGATCTGGTCGATCTGCGTCACCAGGCCGTTGGCGCGCAGATAGGCTTCTTCCGCGATCACCTGCGGCGCCTTCAGTTCCGACAGTTGCGCGTTCAGATCGGCCCTCAGCCGGGCCACGTCATCGGCTTCGGTCGCGCCGTCCTCGGGCTTGGGGCCAAGGGCGCTCAGCTGCGATTCCAGCGTGGCGATGCTGGCGGCGTTGCTGTCACGCAAATCGGCGAATTGGGAGCGGTATCCGGCGATCGTCGCGCGTTGGCTTTCCAGCTGGGCGTTCGTGCTTCCGTCAGCGGCAATCACCGCTTCCGCCTGCTTGGCGGCACTGTCCCAATCATCCAGCAGCGCCTGCGTCGGCTCGTCCGGCGTGGTGTCCTGTGCCGCGCCGGGAACCGCCGCGAAGGCCAGCACCAGCACCAGGGCACACAAGGCGAACGCCCGGAAGAGCTCCGGGCGTGTCAGGCCGCGCGGACGGCTGGTCAGGATCTGCGGCATGGAAGCCTCACGTATCGACGAAGACGCCCGGAATGCTGCGGGGAGACTCGGTCATCCATTCCGGCACCGGCAGCTCTTTCGAGCGCAGGAAGTCGGGGTTGAAAAGCTTCGACTGGTAGCGCGTGCCGTAATCGCACAGGATCGTCACGATCGTATGGCCGGGGCCAAGATCCTTGGCCATCCGCACGGCGCCGGCCATGTTGATCGCCGTCGACGATCCCATCACCAGGCCTTCTTCACGCAGCAGGTTGAAGATGTAGGGCAGCGCTTCCTTGTCGGTGATCTGGTAGGTGAAATCGGGTGTGAACCCTTCAAGGTTCGCCGTGATCCGCGCCTGCCCGATGCCTTCGGAGATGCTGGTGCCTTCGGCGTGCAGTTCCCCGGTGGTGTAATAGGAATAGAGCGCCGCGCCCATCGGATCGGCCAGCCCCACCTTCACACCGCGCGGTTGCAGCGCGGCGGCGACACCCGCCACCGTCCCGCCGGACCCTGCCGAGGCCACGAAGCCATCGACCTTGCCGCCGGTCTGCTGCCAGATTTCGGGGCCGGTCGTTTCGATATGGGCCTGCCGGTTGGCGGTATTGTCGAACTGGTTCGCCCACAGCACGCCGTTGGGTTCGCTCTGCTTCAGTTCCTGCGCAAGACGGTCGGAATAGCGCACGAAGTTGTTCGGGTTCGAATAGGGCGCCGCCGGCACCTGGATCAGCTCGGCCCCCGCAAGGCGCAGCATGTCCTTCTTTTCTTCCGACTGGGTTTCCGGGATCACGATGACGGTCTTGAACCCCATCGAGGCGCCCACCAGCGCCAGCCCGATACCGGTGTTACCGGCCGTGCCTTCCACGATGGTCCCGCCGGGCTGCAATTCGCCCCGCTTCACCGCATCGCGGATCATGTAAAGCGCCGCGCGGTCCTTGACCGACTGGCCCGGATTCAGGAATTCGGCCTTGCCCAGGATTTCGCAGCCGGTTTCCTCGCTGATGCGGCGCAGCCGGATCAGAGGAGTGTTGCCTACGGCTTCCGCCAGATCGCGTGCAATTTGCATGTCTCTCCCCTTCTTGGCCATCCGACCGATTGGAGGCCAGATGTAGCCGCGGTGGCAGGTGACCTCAAGCGCTGTCGCGCAGAGTGTCACGATGACGTGCCAGCCACAGCAACGTGGTGACGAGCGGCAGGTCCTTGAAGGCGCCCGCGTCGAATTCCGCCATCAGCGCATCGAAGGACAGGACGCGCGACCTGATATCCTCGCCCTCTTCTTCCAGCCCGCCCCGCGAGTCGACATTCGAAAGATCCGCTATGCCGATGTAAAGATGCAGGAATTCCGTGGAAGACCCGGTCGAAGAATAGGCCCCCGCGACCTTTTCCAGCCGGTCCAGTTCCAGCCCCGCCTCCTCCTGCGTTTCGCGGCGCGCGGCGGTTTCGGGCGCCTCTCCGGCGTCGATCAGGCCCGCAACGGGCTCCCATACCCAGGGGTTGGGATCGCCCAGCACGTAGACGGGCGTGCGGAACTGTTCGACCAGCAGCACCTCGTCGCGCAACGGATCATAGGGCAGCACCACGACCGCATCGCCAACCCAGAGCGCCGCACGCTCCATCGCGTCGCCCATCGTTCCGTCATAACGGCGAACCTTCAGCGAGATTTCGTCGAGCGCGAAGAAATTGGCGTAGGCGCGGCGGAACCACTTTTCCTCGACGTGATCTTCGACCCTCCGGTCGGGATCGGCGGGTCGTTTCGCCGCCGCAATACGGGCCGTGGCGCGGACGCCGATGATGCCGTCGCGGGCCGTGATTTCCTCGGGCGTCATGTGACCGTGAAGCAGCGCGAATTCCACCGCTTCGGCTTCCGCCTGCTCACCGTGGGTCTGCGCCCAGTCGGGCAGCGACCACAGGCCATCGGCGACCATGGCTTCGGGCGCGGGCATGAACATCTCCGCCTCGATCTCCTGCCCATCGTTCAGGCGGACGGCGATGCGTTCCAGCGTGTAGCCCCAGCCCAGTTCATAATCGCTCAGCCGCGCGACGTCTTCGGCACTGGCGTCCGTCAGCAGCAGCAGCGTCGCCTGCGCGCCGGGCTGGTGCGCGATCATCGGCCAGTCGCCGCCCGCGACCTTGTACACGACGTGATCCGGCATCGTGCCTTCAGCCAGCGTGTCGGACGCGGGCACGCGGCCAAGGACCGTCTGCAAGACGGGGATGTGGCGCAGCGTGCCGTAGAAGGCCATCACCCGCTTGCCCTGATCGGCGGCCGGGCGGAACGTACCCGAGGCGTTTTGCATCGCAGGGACGGGCGTGGGGTCGGTCATGGCGCTGGCTCCGGGAATAACCTTCCCCGCGCCATAGAGCGCGCCGCCTCCCTCGCGCAACCCCGGCCGGACCAGCGCCCGCCCGAAGCGTCAATATGACCGAAGATTTGCCCGATGTCGGGGCGTGCTAGCCCTTGACCGGCACGGGGCGCGTGACGGTGATCTGGGTCACGTCGCACACGGCGCTTTCGAAAGCCGCCGCGCACGAGGTCAGGTAATACCGCCACATCCGGCGGAACCTGTCATCGAACCCCATCCGCGCCAGTTTTTCCCAAGCCTCGTCAAAGCTTTCCAGCCAGCGGCGAAGCGTCAGCGAATAGCTCTGCCCGAACTCCACCGACGGGCCGACTTCCAGGCCCGAGCTCTGGATCTGCGTCCGCAGAACCGACGGGCTGGGCAGCATGCCACCCGGGAAGATATGCTTCTGGATGAAATCCACGCCGCGGCGATAGCTTTCCCATCGGTCGTCCCGCAGCGTGATGATCTGCAGCGCCGCATTGGCCCCGGGCTTCAGCCGCGCCTTCAGGGTGTCAAAGTAGACTGGCCAGTACTTTTCGCCCACCGCTTCGAACATCTCGATCGAGGCGACGCCGTCGTAGGTGCCTTTCTCGTCGCGGTAATCCTGAAGCCGGAATTCGACGCGGTCCTCAAGCCCGGCCCGCCGGATGCGGTCGCAGGCGAAATCGTATTGTGCCTGGCTGATCGTCAGGCCCGTCACGCGCAGCCCGTGCACGCCCGCGGCGTATTCGGCGAAGCCGCCCCAGCCGCAGCCGATCTCAAGCACGTGATCGCCTTCCTTCACGCCGATCTGTTTGACAAGGTTCTCGTACTTGGCGATCTGCGCGCGTTCCAGGCTTTCCTGCCCGGTGGTGAACAGAGCGCTGGAATACGTCATCGTATCGTCCAGCCAGTGGCCGTAGAAATCGTTCCCAAGGTCGTAGTGGTGGGCGATGTTGCGTTTGGCCTGCGCCTTGTGATTGCGCTGGAGCCAGAACCGCAGCCGTTCGAAGGCGCGGACAAGGCCCATGCCGGGGAAGCTGTAGGCCAGATCGTCCTCGGCTTCGTGGATCAGGTCCATGAAGGCCTGCAGGTCCGGCGTGGACCACCAGCCATCGATGTAGGCATCCGAAAAGCCCAGATCGCCTTCGCGCACCAGACGGGCGAACAGATCGGCGTTATGAACCTCGATCACCACCGCCGGGCCGGGTTCGTCGCCCTTGCGGCGGAAGGTCCGGCCGTCTGGCAGGACGACATCCACCTGTCCGTGGCGCAGATGCGCCAGCATCGCGAAGGTCGACGCGAAGTAACGCGGCAGTCCGTCCTGTCCATCTGTCGAGGTCAAGATCATTCCCAAATTCCCACAAGGTCCCACTGATGCGGAAGGGTAGTCCGCAAGGTGCATGCAACAAGTCTCCGGTCGGTCAGGCAACGCTTTTTCCCGTTCTGTGCCGAAAGTTGGGGCATTTCCGCCACCAAGGCGGCAGAACCCGGTCCGCCCGCGGCCGCCAGTAGCGCCGGGGCACCAATCCCGCGCTCCCGGGAATCCATGGGACCCGTCATTCCTTGTGCCCCTCGTAGGCCGCCAGAGCCGCCTCGCGCCCCTCGCGCAGCGTGACCTTTGGGTCTGGATAGGGATCGCCTGGGGATAGCCCCCACTTCCTGGGAACCGCATCGAAATAGCTCAGCGCCTCCGGGCCGGGATCCTTTTGCCCTTCGGCGATCCAGCGAGCCACGTATGCGCCCTTGGGGTCGAACTTCTCGGCCTGCGTTTCGGGATTGAAGATCCGGAAATAAGGCGAGGCATCGGGGCCGGAGCCCGCAACCCACTGCCAGCCCATGGCGTTCGAGGCCGGATCCCAGTCGACAAGGCAATCGTCGAACCAGTTCATGCCGATCTTCCAGTGCACCAGCAGGTGTTTCGTCAGGTAGCTGGCCACGATCATGCGGGCGCGGTTGTGCATGCGGCCGGTCACGTACATCTCGCGCAGGCCGGCATCGACCAGCGGCACGCCGGTGCGCCCCTGCTGCCATGCGATGACACGGGGATGATCGCGGTCTTCTTTCCATGGGAAGCCATCCCATTCCGCCCGCCAGTTGTCGGTCAGCATGCGGGGCGTGTGGTGCATCAGGTGATAGGCAAACTCGCGCCAGACGAGTTCCTTCAGGAACGTCTCGGCCCCCTGCGCGCCCTGCTCCATCGCCGCGTGGCCCGCGTGCCAGGCCGTATGCGGACTGATTTCGCCCAAGGTCAGGTATTGCGAAAGGCCCGAGGTCGCGTCCTCCGCGACCATGTCCCGTTTTGTCCCGTAAGCACCGATCTTGTCGTCGATGAACTGGTCGAGCGTGTCCCGCGCCGCGGCTTCGCCCGGGCGGACATTTTCCGCCACGACATCCGCGCCGCGGTTCATGCGGGCACCAAGCTGCCATTCCGTGCGGTCCTCGCTGTCGGGCCATGCGTCGGGGGCCGGGATCTTTCCGGGCGCGGACAAGGGCGTTTCCACATCCCTGCCCCGAACAGACTTCCACATCGGCGTGAAGACCTTGTAGTAATCGCCCGTCTTCGTCTCGACCGTCCAGGGTTCGAACAGCAAGTGCCCGCCGAACGACCGCGCGTCGATGGCGGCGTCCTTCAGATCCGTCTTCACGGCCGTGTCGCGGGTGACGGAGGCCGGATCATAGGCGCGCGTCCAGTAGACGGCTCCTGCCCCGGTTTCCTTGATCAGCGCGTCCAGAACGTCCTTCGCCGGGCCGCGACGGCAGATCAGATGGCTGCCCGCCTCCTTCAGCGATGCCGCCAGCCGGTCGAGCCCCAGCCCAAGCCGCCATGCAGGTGCGGCGCCAAGGGCTTCGGTTTCGGGATCAAGGATGAAGACAGGCACAACCGGCCGGCCCGCCTTGCAGGCGGCGCTCAAGGCGGGATGGTCGGCCAGCCGCAGATCGCGGCGGAACCACAGCAGGATGGGCGAAGTATCGGACGTCACGAAGAACCTCTTTACAAAGGGTTACGCACCCCGCCCGCCACCGGATCACAGCACGGCGTCGAGTGCCTCCAGAAGCTGCGTGATCTCCGCGTCCGACGTGTAGTGCGTGAAGCTGAGACGCAGCACGCCGTGCTCCTCGGCAACTCCCAAAGCGCCCAGAGCGCGCCCGGCGTAGAAATCCCCGCCACCGGCCATGATCCCGTGTTCGGCGAGCGCCGTGGCGACGGGCAAGGCCGGGCGGTTCAGCGCCAGTGCCAGCGTCGGCGCGCGGTTTTCGGCGGTGGACGGTCCGATCAGCCGTACGTCGTTGCGCGCCGACAGGCGGTCCAGCAGCGGCTTCAGGGCCTGGGTTTCCCGGGTACGCATCAGGTCGTGGACGAAGGCCGACCGTTCGGCCGGGCCTGCGCCATCGGGCGCGCCATGATGGGCGGCGAGCGTGTCGATGTAATCCGCGATCCCGGCGCAGGCGGCGACCTGTGCGTGGTCCGGCCCCGCGGGCGTGAAGCGCTTGTAGAGCGTGTCGCCGTTGAAATGATGCGCCTGGTTCGGCAACAGCTCTCCCAAGGCCCGCCGGATCGCCATGATCCCCTGATGCGGGCCGTAGGTCTTGTAGGCCGAAAACAGGTAGATATCCGGCCCCAGCGCGCCCACATCGGGCAGGCCGTGGGGCGCATAGGACACCCCGTCAACGCAGACGAAGGCGCCCGCGGCATGGGCGATGGCGGCAATCTCGGTCACCGGGTTGATCTCTCCCACCACGTTCGAGGCATGGGGAAAGCAGACCAGTCGCACCTTGTCATCCAGGAGGTTGGCCAGGTCTTCGGGGTTCAGATGGCCGGTTGTCGGATCGATCCGCCATTCGCGGATCTCGATCCCGTCCTGGGCCAGCCGCCGCCACGGGCCGGTATTCGCCTCATGGTCCTGGTTGGTGACGACGATTGCCTCGCCCGGCGACATCCACTGCCGGAAGGCCTGCGCCAGCACATAGGTGTTCTGCGTGGTCGACGGCCCGAAGGACAGTTCGTCCGTGTCGATGCCCATCATCGCGGCAAGGCGCGTGCGGGCTTCATCCATCTCCTCGCCCGCACGGCGGCTGGCCTCGTAAGGCGCGTAAGGCTGCACCTTGCGCGTATGATAGTAGCGCGTCAGCCGGTCGATCACCTGCGCGCAGGTATAGGAGCCGCCGGCATTCTCGAAAAAGGCCTGGCCCTGAAGCTCGGGCGCCGAAAAGGCCGGGAACTGGGCGCGGACGAATTCGGTATCAAGCATGCGGAGCCTCCATTTTCAGCGCAATCGAGACAAACCCCGTGCCGCGCGGAAGGTCAAGCGCCGCCGGAAATGGCAACAGCCATGTAAACGACCAGAACCCCGTAAACGAAAAGGGCCCCGGCAATGCCGAGGCCCCGATCCTCAATGTCGGCCACGAAGGCCCGGCCCGTCAGCGCGAATGGCGTTCGGACACAAGCCCCTTCCAGATCGAGAAGCACATCACCAGAAGGACAATAGTGAAGACCAGCCCGGTCGAGATCACCATGGATTGCAGGGCCGCAAGCCCGCCGCCCACCAGCAGCGCGATGGCCACGGCGCCTTCGAAGATGCACCAGAACACCCGCTGCGGCACCGGCGCGTCGACCTTGCCGCCCGCGGTGATCGTATCGATCACAAGCGAGCCGGAGTCCGACGAGGTGACGAAGAACACGATGACCAGCACGATACCGATGAACGAGGTCAGCGAGGCAATCGGCAGCGGATCCAGCATCTTGAACAGCTGCAGCGGCAGATCGGCGTCCTGCGCGGCGGTGTAGCCGTCGGTGACAACCTGGTGGATCGCTGTGCCGCCGAAGATCGACATCCAGAACACGCAGACCAGCGACGGGATGATCAGAACGCAGGTCACGAATTCCCGCACCGTGCGGCCGCGGCTGACCCGGGCGATGAACATGCCGACGAAGGGCGACCAGGAGATCCACCACGCCCAGTAGAAGGCGGTCCAGCCCTGGCTGTAGTTCACGTCGTCACGGCCGAAGGGCATCGACAGCGGGATCAGGTTTTCGGCATAGGCCAGAAGGCTGTCCCAGAAGAAGCTCAGCAACCAGACGGTCGGGCCGGTGATCAGCACGAACAGCGCCAGCAGACCGGCCAGGCCCATGTTGATCTCGGACAGGATCTTGACCCCGCCGTCGAGCCCGCGCAGCACCGAGATCAGCGCCACCGCGGTGATGGCCGTGATCAGGATCACCTCGGTCCCGGTGCCGATCGGAATGCCGAACAGTTCGTTCAGGCCCGCATTCGCCTGCGTCGCACCGAACCCAAGCGAGGTGGCAAGGCCGAAGAGCGTCGCGAAGACGGCAATGGTGTCGATGAGGTGGCCCCACCAGCCCCAGACGCGTTCGCCCAGCAGCGGGTAGAACGCCGACCGGATGGTCAGCGGCAGACCCTTGTTGAAGCTGAACAGCGCCAGGGCAAGGGCGACCATCGCGTAGATCGCCCACGGGTGCAGCGCCCAGTGATAGATGGTGGCCGCCATGCCAAGCCGGATCGCGGCTTCCTGGTCACCGGCCGCGCCGCCAAGGGGCGCCCAGTCGGTTCGGATGCCGTTCTCGCCCACGGCCGTTCCGCCGAACGCCGTCGAAAAATGGCTCATCGGTTCGGACACGCCGTAGAACATCAGCCCGATGCCCATGCCGGCCGCGAACAGCATCGCGAACCAGCCGATATAGGAATAATCGGGTGTCGCCTCCGCGCCGCCCAGCCGCACGCTGCCCACCGGCAGAACGATCAGCGCCAGCGCGAAAAGCACCACGAGGTCACTGGCCCCAAGGAAGAACCAGTCGAAGGTCTTGGTCGTGTAACTGAACATCGACGAGAAGACGGAAGACGCCTGCTCGGGCAGGGCCAGCGTGTAGAACACGAAGGCCACGATCGCGACGCCGGAGATCAGGAACACCGGGTTGTGAATGTCGAGCCCGAAGGGACCGATCTGGGTTTCGATATTGTCCTGACCGATCTCGTACTCGGTCTCGATTACATCCGAATGCCCCTCGGGCTCGGGAATTCCCTGATTGGTCGTTTCATCGGCCATTTCGGCTCTCCCTCGTCATTATTGTTGCAAGAACCGCGCGGACGCGGCGGCGGGACGTGGCGGCTCAGCCCTCGCGGATCAGAAGAACCGAACAATGCGCATGCGAGGCCAGATGCCCGCCATGAGAGCCCAGGACGTAATCCAACGCGCCGGGAACATGAGAGGCCATGATCACAAGCTCGGCCCCGGTGTCCGAGATCGCCTTCAGCAGGGCCTTGTTCAGGTCCACGCTGGGATCGTGGCTGAGGATGGGATCGGACGACGCCGTGAAGCCACCCTTCGTGCCCTGGTCGGCGGCAAAGGTCTTCAACTTTTCGGCATACTCCTCGGGCGTGTGCGCGACCGATGTGGGCGCCGCCGTGCTGACACCTACGAAGATGACCTCTGCCCCGTATTGCTTGGCCATGTCTGCGGTCACCGTCAGCGCGCGCGTCAGGCGGTCGGCATGGGCCAGATCCACCGGAACCATGATTTTTGCGAACATTTCGCACCCCTTCCAGTCGTTTTATTTTTTTCGTGCCGGTCTCTTGGACCGGACACCTGTCACCCTTGAGGCCAGCGGACACGCGCGGACTTTCGCCCGCGCGTCTCGACGCGGCACTTCCATGCCAGTGTGCGACAGTTAGGCCCGCGTGTCGAGTGTACCGCCCAGGTTGTGCTTATCCGTTCACGTCGACAACGACGCGGCCCTTGACCTGCCCCTTCAGGATGTCGCTTCCCAGCCCCGGCACATCGGCCAGGACGGCAGGCACCGTCATCGCCTCTAGCTTGTCCAGGGGCACATCGCGGGCGACTCGGCTCCACGCGCGTTCACGGTCGGCATAGGGGCGCATCACGGAATCGATTCCCAGAAGGTTCACGCCGCGCAGCAGGAACGGGATCACCGTCGCCGGAAGGCCCGAGCCGCCGGCAAGGCCGACGGACGCGACCGACCCGCCGTATTTCATCTGCCCCAGCAGGCGGGCCAGCATCGCGCCGCCCACGGCATCGATGGCACCGGCCCATGTCTCGGCTTCCAGCGGGCGCTTGACGGTTTCGGAAATCTCGTCGCGCGGGATGATTTGCGAGGCGCCCAGATCGCGAAGGTAGGCTTCGGTTTCCGGGCGCCCGGTCACCGCCGCAACCTCGTAGCCCGCCTTGGCCAGGATCGCCGTGGCGACGGATCCCACGCCGCCCGCCGCGCCGGTGACCAGCACCGGGCCGGATTCGGGCGTGACGCCGTGATCTTCCAGCGCCATAACCGCCAGCATCGCGGTGAAGCCTGCCGTGCCCACCGCCATCGCCTGTTGTGTCGTCAGCCCATCGGGCAAGGGCACCAGCCAGTCGGCCTTCACGCGGGCCTTCTGGGCGTATCCGCCCCAATGCACCTCGCCCACGCGCCAGCCGGTCAGCACGACCTTGTCGCCGGGTTTGTAACGGGGATCGTCCGATGTCTCGACCGTGCCGGCGAAATCGATGCCGGGCACGTGCGGATAGGTCCGCACCAGCCCGCCGCCGGACCCAAGGCACAAGCCGTCCTTGTAGTTCACCGTCGAGTATTCGACCGCGACCGTTACGTCGCCGTCGGGCAGACGGTCTTCGGTCAGGTCCTGGATATGCGCCTCGGTCTTGCCGGTCGCCTCGTCCTTTTCGACGATCAATGCCTTGAACATGAAATCTTCCTCCGATCTGTGTGTCTATGGTGATGTGGGAAGCCGCTGCCCGTCCAGAAAGGCCAACAGCGCGGGATTGACGCGGTCGGGCGTTTGCGCGGCGGCAAGATGTTGTGCATCGGGGAGGATCTGCAGGCGCGCGCCGGGGATCGTGGCGGCCACGGTTTCAGCCACCAGCCGCGCGGCGGGGCGCGTGGCCTCGCCACACAGAACCAGTGTTGGCAGGTCGAAGCCCGCCAGCGCCGCCCGCGACATCGAGCCCGGCACGGCCGCACCGCAGGCGGCGAAATCGTCGGCCACGCGGCCGATGGTGGACAGGGCATAATCGCGGATCCGCGGCTCCATCGCGGCATAGGCGCCGGGGCCGCTCCAGAAATCGATGAAGGATTCGGCCGCAGCGTCCGGCCGGCCAAGGTGCAGTTCGACGAACAGCCGCGCGGTGATCTCAAGGTGTTCGATCTTCTCGGGCGCGTCCAGTTCTTCCAGCAGGCCGAACAGCACCGGTTCGATCACCGTCAGGCTTTGGAAGCGCGCGCCGTGGTCGCGGATCAGGTGAGACGCCACCACCCCGCCCATGGAGTGACCCACCAATTGGACCGGGCCGCGGATGCCCAGATGGTCCAGCAGGCCGGCTATCGCCGTCGCATCCTGCACCGGGGCAACGGGCACCCCGCGATGCGGCACGCCCGATCCGCCATAGCCAAGCAGATCCGGCGCGATGAAGTCGTACCGGTCGCCCGCCGCCTCCATCAACGCGCGCCACTGGCCGGAATGGCTGGAGGAACAGTGCAGAAGCAGCACAGGCGCGCCCTGCCCCGCGCGGCGATACGAAACCGTCTGCCCGCCGATCCGGGCCGTTCCCTTGACGATGTCCATGACCGTCACTCCGGCATCATGAACAGGTCGGTCACCGGCGCCTGCCCGCCCGCGGCCGTAAGCATGGCGTGGATCTGGCCGCGATGATGGGTCTGGTGGTTGAACATGTGCACCACGCAAAGCGCCAGAGGCTTCGTCACATCCGCCTTCGCCACCCCCGAAAACCAGGTGATGGCACCGCGCAGGGCGGTCTCGTCCACCGTCTTGCACCAATCGGCGATCCGGTCATCCATCTGCGACCGCGCCCGCCCCCAGCTTTCCACATCCGGGTGGACCGCCACGCTGTCGGGAATGCCCACAGCAGGCTTCGACCCGCCATCGAAGCGCGACATCCACATCTCGTCGCCCCATATCAGGTGATTGAGCGTTGCCCGGATCGACCCGAAGAACGCGCCTCGGTTCAGGTCCAGGTCCTCGGTGCTCAAAGGCGCAAGGCAGTCCACCAGCTGCGCATTCTGCCAGCGGTTATAGCGCGCCATGAGCTGGCAATAGGCGGGATCGATCATGATTGTCCTTTCGATGGCGGCCCAAGGCCCGGGCGCCGGCACCCTGCGCCTTGATGTCAGGCCACGCAATTCCTGACAACATGCCCGGCACCGCCGCAATCCGCGCGGACCGGATTGCATCGCCCGAACCGCCCCCCTATATTGAGGCTGTCCTTCGGGACTATGGACATAAACGCGCTCGTAATAAGCGGATCGGACCCGGGGGCGGTACCCGGCGGCTCCACCAAACATCCTTCATTTGGGGATCATGGGGCCGAAACAGGATCGACGAACGTCTAAAGGGGTTTTGCTTTGTCCCGGTGAGGTACCACCGTTATCGGTCCGAACAGTACAATTGCAAATGACAATCGTGCTCCGGTTGCAGTTGCTGCGTAAGCAGTAACGAATACCGAAACTTAACTCCTGGGGCCTAGCAGCTTCAGGCGGGGTTCGCAGGCACCTGGCAACAGAAGCCTGCACTTATTCCCCCTTCATGCCCTCCGCCCCGCGACCTGCCTGTTGCTGTCCGGCGGGAACGTGCGTCGGAACGCGGCTTCTGCCGGTGGCGAAATCACGCGGCTGTCGGCCTCGCGCTGCGCCCTGGTCAAAAGCGCCGTGCCCAGCGGGCCGGCCAGATGCCTGCGCCGGGGCACGGCCATCCCCCGCAACGGTGCGCGGCTGACGGCTGATCCGCTGGGAGAACAGAACTACGACGTCGCCCAGGCCGCGAAGTTCATCCTGCGCGAAGACAGGACCCGATTGAAACGCGTCGACCAGGGCCGAGCGCACGAAAAAGGGACCCCGACCTACAGCCCAGGGTCCCCTCATGACTTTCTAGCACTGAAGCCAGACCGGCCTCAGCCGGCTTCGCATTCGCGCAGCAGCGTCGTGGCGGCTTTCGTGCCTTCCAGCGAGAACGTGTGCACCGGGCCGTCCTTGACGTGCACGGTCAGCGTGTTCTTGTTGACGAAGTCATCCACGAACTTCGGATTGTCGATGACCATCATGGCGCCCTGGTAGCCCGGCTCGATGCCCGTGGTCACTTCGGTGGCGATGGAGCTGTAGGAATAGTCCTCTCCATCGACCGCAAGCTCGATCTTCACGGTCTTGCCGTCGTCCAGCATGGTTTCGGTGTCGGTCGTGAAGACGCCCAGGTAACCCTTGGTCGGGTCGTTGAAGGCGAAGCCGGCCTGCATCATCGTGTCACCGTTCTTGCGCATCATCACGCAATCACCGGTGTCGTCGCTTTTCATGACGTTCCAGTCACCCGCGGTGCCGAATTCCGAGAAATTCCAGACCGAGCTGTCGGATGCCAGAGCGGAGCCGGCGACTACGCTGAGTGCCACGGCGGTGCCTGTCAGAAAACGATTGTTCATTTGCAAAATCTCCAAGTTACCCTCCAGTCTCCCGGTGCGGGAAACTGCCCAAAAATCGGGCGCCGACGAATCGCTTCGCCGGGCTCCAACTTCAATTTAGTGTGGACGATCAATCCGTTTGCCACAACGGCGGATTGAACGGGCGCCTGCCTCTGGCAGTAAGTTTACTAACCCTATGGTAGAAAGTTGAACCCATGACTTTTAGAACTCGAAATGCGCACCGTGTCGCCCTTCCGCGCCGGACCTGACCGCTTAATCCGGGGTTGACGCGTGAGCCGCCCATGGTGCAACGATATTCGCATGGGGCCCGCGACCGCCCCGTGAGGCCACGGCCCAAAGGCTCGCATCCCGTAACCTGAGTGCCCGGTGTGGCGGCCGCTTTCGTACAAGCGGCACACCGGCACAGACGAACATTTGGGGTGCATATCATGCCGTCCTATTCCGAAATTACGCCCGAGCAATTGTTTCGACTGGTCGGTACCGCTGCCGCGCCTTCGATCATCGATGTCTCGCTGGATGAAGACGTGGCCACCCAGCCATTCCTTGTGCCTGGTGCCGCCCGACATCCTCATGACCTGGTGCGCGATCTGGCACCGGGACTTGCTGGCCGAAAGGCGGTGATCGTCTGCCAGCGCGGCAAAAAGCTGAGCCACGGCGCCGCGGCCCTCCTCCGCACAGCGGGCGTTGAGGCAGAAGTGCTGGCCGGCGGCAACATGAGCTGGCGCGATGCCGGGCTGCCGCGCGTGCCCATCGCCGCGCTGCCATCACGCAGTAATGGCGCGACAGCCTGGGTCACGCGCCACCGGCCCAAGATAGACCGTATCGCCTGCCCGTGGCTGATACGTCGCTTTGTGGATCCATCCGCGCGGTTCCTGTTCGTGCCTCCTTCCGAGGTCGCTGCTGTGGCCGAACGTTTCGACGCCACGCCCTTCGATACCCAGGACACGTTCTGGTCCCACCGTGGGCCGGCGTGCACTTTCGACGTGATGGTCGACGAATTCGGCCTGTCACATCCAGCGCTCGACCGATTGGCCACGGTTGTTCGTGCCGCCGACACCAACTGTCACGATCTGGCACCGGAAGCCGCGGGGCTTCTGGCGATCTCGGTCGGGCTTTCGCGCGCGTGGCGCGACGATCTCGCGCAGCTTGAGGCTGGCATGATCGTCTATGACGCGCTGTATCGATGGGCGCGCGATGGCGCCGACGAAGGACATGACTGGCCGGCGGATCGCAAAGCATGACCCATGAAACATCCCCGACACTGGCCCAGATGACCCGTGTCTTCGGTCGGATCGGCTTGCTATCCTTCGGCGGCCCCGCGGCCCAGATCGCGCTGATGCACCGCGAACTGGTCGAGGAACGCCCATGGCTGGACGAGCCCGGATTCCTGCGGGCGCTAAGCCTGTGCATGCTGCTGCCGGGGCCGGAAGCGATGCAGCTGGCCACCTATGCCGGCTGGCGTCTGCGCGGTGTGACGGGCGGGTTGATCGCGGGCCTGCTGTTCGTGCTGCCGGGGGCGGCGGTGATCGCGGCGCTGGCGCTGCTTTATGCCGCCTACGGGCAGGTGCCGCTGGTGCAGGCCGCCTTCGTGGGGGTGAAGGCGGCGGTGATCGTGATCGTGCTGCAGGCGCTCAGGAAACTGTCGGCCCGGGCGCTGACGGCGCCGTGGGCATACGGCATCGCGGCGCTGGCGTTCATCGGGATTTTCTGTTTCGACCTGCCCTTTCCCCTCATCATCGCCGCCGCGGCGCTCTACGGTTTTCTGACCGCGCCCAGGCCCGACACCGCGCCGCCACCCTTCACCAATTCCGCCGGCAGCACGCTGCGCACGGCGGCGCTGTGGCTGGCCCTGTGGCTGGTGCCCCTTCTGGCGCTGACGGCCACGGGCCAGGTCTTTCTGGCGCAGGTCGGCTGGTTCTTCGCGTGGCTGGCGGTCATCACCTTCGGCGGCGCCTACGCGGTGCTGTCCTACATCACGCAGACGGCGGTGGTCGATTTCGGCTGGATCTCGACCGCGCAGATGATCGACGCGCTGGGGCTGGCCGAAACCACGCCCGGCCCGCTGATCCTTGTCACCCAGTTCGTCGCGATGCTGGCCGGCGACCTGCGCGCCGGCCCGTGGCTGGGACTGGCGGCCGGAGTCGTGGCTCTCTGGGCCACCTTCGTGCCCTGCTTCCTGTGGATCTTCCTTGCCGGGCCATATGTCGAACAGCTGGCCGCGCGGCCGCGGCTGTCGGCTGCATTGCAGGGCATCACCGCCGCGGTGGTCGGCGTGATCCTGAACCTGTCGGTCTGGTTCGCGCTCCATGTCTGGTTCGGAGAGGTCGGAACGTGGTCGGCCGGTCCGGTACAGATCCCCCTGCCCGATCCGTCGACGCTCCAGCCGCTGGCGCTGGCCCTCACCGCCCTGGCCGCGCTGGCGATGCTGCGGTTCAAACGGGGTCTGGCCGAAACGCTGGCGGTGATGGCCGTGCTCGGCATTGTCGCGGCTGCAATTCCGGGGGCATTTTAACGCCACGGTTGTATTTCGCCGGTGGGACGCCATGACGGCGCAATCGGTGCGCAGGGCCTTTCATCTTTACCCGAATCCCCTATTCTGCCCGAACGGACACTCCTCGGGTGGGGCGTGCGGGAACAAGCCCAGGGAACGAAGGCATGGAGCGCGAAATCGATTACGGCAATCTGATGCACGCAGCGATGCGCGGCCTGATCAAGACCGTGCTTCAGGACGTGGAGGCCCATGGCCTGCCCGGCGCGCATCACTTCTTCATCACCTTCGACACCACCCATCCCGACGCGCGCATGGCCGACTGGCTGTCGGATCGCTACCCGTCGGAAATGACCGTGGTCATGCAACACTGGTATGACGGGCTTTCGATCGAGGACGACGGCTTTGCCGTAACGCTGAACTTCGGCGATCAGCCCGAACCGCTGTACATCCCCTACACCGCGATCCGCACCTTCGTGGACCCGTCCGTGGAATTCGGCCTCCGCTTCGAGACGCCCGAGGACGAGGATGACGACACCGTCGCGCCTGACAAGCCGCTACGGTCAGGCGACCGGGGCGACAGTATCGACGTGGACGAGCCCCGCGATCCGCCCGGCGAACGCGCGGATGCCGAGATCGTTTCGCTGGATAAGTTCCGGAAATAATGACGTTTTTGTAAAAAATTTTGGCGATTTTTTGCCGATCCGCTCGGCGTGAAACACCTGCATCGATGGCCGTGACACCACAATTCCCCAGTGTTCGCAGGCCGGGGCGTTGACAGGTTAACCGTTGGTTAACGTATTTGTAGCCCATCCGGCTTGTGCTGTATGACTTCGATCCAGATCGACCAGCACAGGTTCGAGTCGATTTGAATTGAGAGGGATGGATCTCATGGCGAACGATTTTGCGGTGTTTCTGGGAGAGATGATCCGACGACCTACCGAGGTCGTGGCGCTTGCGCCATCGTCGGCTGCGGTGGCCCGGAAGATGACGGAAGGGCTGGAAGACATCGACGGCCCGATCGTCGAAATCGGCCCCGGCACCGGCAGCTTCACCAGGGCAATCCTGGCCCGCGGCGTGGCCCCGGAACGGATCACGCTGATGGAGACCAACGAACGCTTCTGCGAGGAACTGGCCCGCAAGTTCCCGGGCGTGAACGTGCTGAACCGCCCCGCGCAGGAGATCGACAAGCTGGGTCTGACCGACATCGGCGCCGTGATCTCGGGCGTGCCGGTTCTGGCGCGCCCCAAGATCCAGCGCGAGGTCGTGGGCACGGCGCTGAAGGTCATGCGCTCGGACGGCTTTATCACCCAGATCACCTACAGCCCTACCCCGCCCATCGCGGAAGACATGCGCGCCGAACTGGGCATCACCTGCCGCCGCCGCGGCATGGTCTGGAACAACCTTCCCCCCGCCCGCGTGTTCGAATTCCGCCGGGTGAACCACTGATCCAGGGGCGGAAGAACTGCCCGTATCCTGCCGAACGCCGTACAGCATGAGCTGTGCGGCGTTTCCGCTTCCGAAGGGTTTCGGGCAGCGATTGAGAACCATGGCCGCGTCGATCCGGAGCGGAGTTTCAAGCGTCGGCATCCGCGCGGCTGCCCTGCGGACGGAGACGTCGTTTCTTCAACTGAACCGGATGACGGCTTCGCCATTACCATCTGATGAAGACCTTGCGAATCTTCTATGGCGACTACTGTATGAACGAATGGATCGCCGCCTAATTCTCGAATTGCTGCCCGGATTAGCCTTCCTGCTTGGCAATGCGTTCGGCGAGCTGTTTTGGGCAGCTGGCGCAGCGACCGCGGCGACCGCTGCGGCCGTCGGCATACGCTGGCGTTGGGATGGATCCGTGCCCTGGCTGGCTGTATCAACCCTCGTGCTCGCCCTTGTCCTCACTGGGCTCGGTATCTTTCTGGGCGATGAAACTTTCGTATTCATTCGTCCGACGGTAGGAGCACTCGCGTTCGCCGCCATCCTTGCTATCGGTGCGCTTGTTCGGCCGAGTCTTCTCCAAAGAACACTCGGCTACAAGCTCCGTATCCACGCAAAGGGCTGGCCTGTTTTGAACACCGCATGGATCGCGCTCGCGCTCTTCTCGGCCCTTGCGAACGAGGTGGCGCGGCGGGCGCTGACAACCGATCATTGGGTCATCTACAATGTTCTTTCCGACCCGGTGCTCTTCGCGCTCGTATGGCTCGCCACGCGACTCATCGCAGAGAGATACTGGATCATCGAAAGCGATTAGGTCGCGTGATAGAGCGGTCCAACATGTTTGAACGCATGCCAGATCTCGGGTCGCAGGGGATCTTGCCGATCCTTCGAAAGCAGCCAGTCGTGCTCGGCAGTATTCGGTCCTTCGGGCTTGGTGCAGTCGTACTCCGTTGCTTGTTCTATCGGCCAGAGCCCGGCCACTGGCCTGTTGCTGCAAGCCCGCGCACGCCTGCTCGTATGTCCGACCATGCGTCTTGCCATTTCCTCATAGCGGCCACCGTACTTTGCGGCTTGACCTGAAGTTGGGTTGAGGTGCTAGCAGAAGCGTCAGCCACCATGAAATGAGCCCCATATGCATGTACTGACCGTCCTCGATCACCCGGATCCCAACGCCTTCAGCGCGGCCGCGGCGCAAAGCTTCATGGAAGGCGCAAAGGCAGCTGGTCATTCCGTGGAACTTGCGGACCTGCACGCCGAAGGCTTCGACCCGCGTTGGACCCTTGCCGATATCGAGGCGGATGACGGCGCCAAGGTTCCCTCGGATGTGCTGCAGGAACAGGTGCGCATTGCCCGCGCGGATGCCGTTTGTCTTGTCTTTCCCCTGTTCTGGTGGGGCATGCCGTCAATGACCAAGGGCTGGGTCGACCGGGTCTGGAGCTGGGGCTGGGCCTATGACCAACTGGACGATCCCGAGCTGTCTCTTCAGCGCCCGCGGACGGGTGTCCTGTTGATCCCTGCCGGGGCGCGATCCGACGAAATGGCGGAAGATGGCTACCTGGCCGCGCTCGAAACCGCTTGGATCAAGGGCACCTTCGGCTATTTCGGGTTTTCGCCCCGCAAGCTGGAAATACTGTACGGCGCGAAAGGATCCCCGAGCCGACGCCGGTCCTTGCTGGAGCAAGCCTACCGGGCCGGATACGAACTGGCCGCGCCAGCGACGGATCGCCAGGCCAGCTAAGGCAATCCAAGCGGGGCGTACCCTTCGGGAGCCCCACCTGAGCTGGCCATGAAAGCAACGCGTTGGGAGAAGAAGAAGATCCTTTGTCGATCCTCCCCGTGCCGCGCCCGACCCTCACCGACACGCCGCTGGCTGGCCTTCAGCAAGTCTTCGGTCCTTTGTGGATGTCCCACACCCCTTGGCAGCGCCCACCCTGCGTCGGGCGCTGCCTTTTCTGCTGTCGATGAACGTCGCAGGCGGCGACGCTATCCCACCGTGTTGAACGCGGGCCCGTAAGGGTAACCGGTGATGTTGTCGTTGCCGTCTTCCGTGATCACCAGAATGTCATGCTCGCGGTAGCCACCCGCGCCGGGCTGACCTTCGGGGATGGTCAGCATCGGCTCCATCGAGATCACCATGCCGGGTTCCAGCACCGTGTCGATGTCCTCGCGCAGTTCCAGACCGGCTTCGCGCCCGTAGTAATGGGACAGCACGCCGAAGGAATGGCCGTAGCCGAAGGTGCGGTACTGCAGCAGGTCACGCTCCGCGAAGAACGCGTTGATGGCCTCGGTCACCGCGGCACAGCTGGCGCCCGGTTTCAAAAGCGACATGCCGTATTCATGGGCCGCGACGTTTGCCTCCCAGATCTTGAGGGAGGCGTCGTCGACCTCTCCCACGAACAGCGTGCGCTCCAAGGCGGTGTAGTAGCCCGAGATCATGGGGAACGTGTTCAGCGACAGGATATCCCCGCGATGCAATGTGCGGGACGTGACGGGGTTGTGGGCGCCATCGGTGTTGATGCCCGACTGGAACCAGACCCATGTGTCACGGTATTCGGCATCGGGGAAGCGCTTGGCGATCTCCAGCTCCATCGCGTCGCGGCCGGCCATGGCGACGTCGATCTCGCGCACGCCCTCGGCAATGGCCTCGCGGATCGCGTAGCCGCCCACATCGGCGACCTGCGCGCCGTGGCGGATCAGGGCGATCTCGGCCGGGGATTTTGCCATCCGCTGACGCATCGTGGCGGGCGCGATGTCGACCGTGGTGGCGGGCTTCAGGAACGCATCCAGCAGGCCCCTTTGTGCAAGGGTCATGTGATCGTCTTCGAGCCCGATAGCGCCCCCTTTGCCCGTCACGGAGGCGATGGCGCGCCAGTAATTGTTCCGCTGCCAGTCGGTGTAGGTGATGTTGTCGCCATGGGACCGCCGCCACGGCTGGCCTGCATCGATGCCGGCGCTGATGGTAACGCTGTCGGTGGCCGCCACGACCAGCCCGTAGGGCCGCCCGAAGCTGCAATAGAGGAACCCCGAGTAGTAGGCGATGTTGTGCATCGACGTGAAGACACAGGCATCGACGCCCATGTCGGCCATCGTCGCGCGCAGGCCCGACAGGCGGGCATCGTATTCGGCGGGCGCGAAGGGCAGAACCCGGTCGCCCTGGTGGAAACGGTAGAATTCGGGACGGTGCATTCGCGTGCTCCTATTCAGAGCCGCAGCCACGTGCAGGGGATCCCCCGGCTACCGCGGCAGCGGCAAGGCAGGATCCCGGCGTTCAGGATGGACATATCGGGCACGCACCACGCGTCGGCGACGCCATCGCCCGCCCGTTGCCCCTGTTATCGTGGATTCCCCTGCGTCCGGGCAAGCGAAAAGGCTTGGAAGCCGTCGGACTATCGCCAGCCTTTGACAGATGTTGTGCTACGTGACAGTGTTTCAGGCAATATGCCGTTCGAGCCCAATCCGCGAAGCTCTGGGTGAGTTTCATATGACTGCCATGCGCAGAACGTGACCTTTGCAAAGTCGGAACCGCAAAATTCGACTTCCCAGTGCTCCTATCTAAACATTTTACTAACGACTACATGACACGCCATAGTAGACCAGATCGCGGCAATCCATAAAGTCGGGCGAATATAATCTCTGAAATCGCTCAGAAAGTCAACAGATGCTAAATCTAGAAAGACCCAAAGTAAGCCGGAGGTGGGGACAAACAAAATGATCGAAATCGAGAAATAGAATTACCATTTCGTTATATTCCGTCCGAATATATCTACCCCGCATTTGTTTAAGGCTAAAGCTAAAGCAATGTTCACAAGCAAGAATCCAAGAACATGTATCGCCGGGATCTGTGGAACGACCATTGCTGCTAAATCCCTTTAAGGAACCATCCACACGCCTCAGTCGCGGACCAGATCGGCCTCCACCGTTTTCAGGATCTCGCCGTTGCGCACGCGGCTGAAGCTCAGATGCAGGCCATCAGCCTCAAGCGTCCGGTCGAATTGCTGCATCTCGTATCCCCCATCGTCACCGACAAACAGCGAGAACACCGTCATCGTGTCATCCACGATCCGTGCCCAGACGAAAGGCTCGCCCGACATCGGGTCGAACTGCACCTCGTGCCCGAACACGTTGCGCGTCTGGGCCGCCGCATAGACGCCGGGCCGGTCGGCGGGCTTGAATTCGATGGTGTAGGATTTCTCCTTCACGCGCCCGTCGGTACGAAAGGTGACAGACGTCCACGAGACCAAGAACCTGTCGCGTTCAAGTCCGGCGATCTCGACACTCATGTCGCGCGGGATGGTAGTGCCATCGGTCTCTATCACGTCGGCAGACCCGGAATAGGCGCCGTAGAAGGCCTCCAGCGGCGCGGCGGACGCGGGGATGGCGGCAGCCAGAACCGACACGACCGCAATGGTTACCAATCCGCGGATCCACGACCGCCAGATCGCAGCACGTTGCCCGTGTCTCGAAAGGATTGCGCTCACCGTCTGTCTCCTTCGCTCGCGCCGTAAATCCGGCTCGGGTCACTCGATCCACAGTTGTAATGTATGCCTCCCGGCGGCAAGAGCAATACGGTTCGGCAGCCCGTCTTCTTCATCTCGGCCATTGCCTCACTTGCCGCGTGCGGCTAGACGATCTGCAATCCTGTCTGCAACGGAGGCCCCGATGACCGACACCCGTACCGAAACCGACAGTTTCGGCCCGCTCGACGTACCCGCCGACAAGTATTGGGGCGCGCAGACGCAACGCTCTCTGATGAACTTTCCCATCGGCTGGGAAAAGCAGCCCGTGGCCATCGTGCGCGCGCTTGGCGTGATCAAGAAGGCCTGTGCGCAGGCTAACATGGCGGAGGGCAAGCTGGACGAGAAACGCGGCGCCGCGATCATCGAAGCGGCCGGCGAAGTCATCGACGGCAAGCTGGATGACAACTTCCCGCTGGTGGTCTGGCAGACCGGGTCCGGCACCCAGTCGAACATGAACGCGAACGAGGTCATCTCGAACCGCGCGATCGAGATCATGGGCGGCACGATGGGCACCAAGGATCCGGTGCATCCGAACGACCATTGCAACATGGGCCAGTCGTCGAACGACACGTTCCCCACCGCCATGCACATCGCCACCGCGATGATGGCGCGCGACGTGCTGCTGCCGGGGCTGAAGAAGCTGCACGCGGGCCTCGAAGCCAAGGTCGAAGAATTCGACGGCATCATCAAGATCGGCCGCACCCACACCCAGGACGCAACGCCGCTCACGCTTTCGCAGGAATTTTCGGGCTATGTCCACATGGTGGCCATGGGCATCGAGCGGATCGAGACGTCGCTGAAACACATCCACCAACTGGCGCAGGGCGGCACGGCCGTGGGCACCGGTCTGAACACGAAGGTCGGCTGGGCCGAAGAAGTGGCCGCAAACATGGCCGAGATCACCGGCCTCCCCTTCGTCACCGCGCCCAACAAGTTCGAGGCGCTGGCCACCCACGATTCGATGGTGGAGATGTCGGGCTCCCTGAAGACCGTCGCCGCGTCGCTTTTCAAGATCGCGAACGACATCCGTTACCTGGGCTCGGGCCCGCGCTGCGGGCTGGGCGAACTGCTCCTGCCGGAGAACGAGCCCGGCTCCTCCATCATGCCCGGCAAGGTGAACCCGACCCAGTGCGAGGCGCTGACGCAGGCCTGCGCCCATGTCTTCGGCAACGATGCCGCGGTGGGCTTTGCCGGATCGCAGGGCCAGTTCGAGCTGAACGTCTACAAGCCGATGATCGCCTACAACGTGCTGCAATCCATGCAGCTTCTGGGCGATGCGGCCTCGACCTTCACCGATAACCTGATCGATGGCCTTCAGGCGGACAAGACCCGGATCGAAAAGCTGATGCGGGAATCTCTGATGCTGGTGACGGCGCTGGCGCCCACGATCGGCTACGACAACGCGACCAAGGTCGCGAAGACGGCCCACAAGAACGGCACCACGCTGAAGGAAGAGGCCATCGCGCTTGGCTTCGTCGACGCCGAAACCTTCGACCGCGTCGTGCGGCCGGAGGACATGGTCGGCCCCAAGCCGTGAGCGACAGGCCGGTCAACCTGAACCGGTTCCGCAAGGAAAAGGCCCGGGCCGACAAGAAGGCCCGGGCCGACGAAAACTCGGTGAAGTTCGGCCGCACGAAGGCCGAAAAGGCGCGCGACAAGCGTGAAGCCGACCGCACGGTGCGCAGCCTCGACGCCCACCGCCGCGATGACGCATGACCGGGCGGCCGCAGAAACGGTCGCTCACGCTCCGCGGCCATCGCACCTCGGTCTCGCTGGAAGATGAATTCTGGGCCGAGTTCCGCGCCTTTGCCGCGGCCGACGGCGTGTCGGTCAGCGCGCTCGCGGCCGAAATCGACGAGGCCCGCGGTCTGGAATCAGGGCTCGCCTCGGCCATCCGTCTCTATGTTCTGAAGCGTCTGAGAGCCCGGATTGACGAGAGCTGAGCTCCGATCACGCACCCCCTGACTGCTTGCAACCTATGCGTTCGTATAGTTATCTATACGTTCGGATAGGTGACCTGACCGCCTGCGTTAAGGTCGTGGAAAGCATTTAATAATATTTTCACACAACGGTTTGCACAGACAGGCCTGCAGGGACGTCGGGAGGACACAGATTATGAGCACGATAGCCGCAGCTATCCGGCCGCTTTACGCACCCATTGTGCGGACGGCGCGGGCCGGAACGCGCCGCCTGATGTCAGGCTGGTGGATTCTGCCGGCCGCCGTGCTGGGACTGTGCATATGGATCGGCGTCCTGTGGATGATCTTCAAGGCCGTGTTCTAGGCCGCTAGCTGCGCCCGCAGCCGCATATTCCAGACAATCTTCAACATTTCCTGCGCGCGCCGATTGCCGGCGTCCGCACGCGCGCGCGTCCATCCACACGCTTCGATACAATACTGAAGGGGGGGAAGTGGCGCTCGCGACAGGATTCGAACCTGTGACCTTCGCCTTCGGAGGGCGACACTCTATCCAGCTGAGCTACGCGAGCCTGTACGGTCCCGAAGGACCGTCCGTGTAGGGGCAGGCTATACCGTCCGGACGGCACTGCCGCAATCGGAAAAATGCACCCCTCTCAGCGCCTGTCGACACCGGCCCGCCCCCGCGGCCGGCAAGGAGGATCGCGAAAGCGATCCGACGGGGGTGGGTGGGCGGGCCGGCCGCGGGGGCGGGCCCAGGCGATCACACCGTCCGGAAATCGGGCATGCAGCGGACAGGGAAGTTCACGGACCGGGCAATGAAGCAGACCTCATGAATCCGGTCATGGATCGCCGCCGCGGCCTCCAGATCCGTGCCCGCCGGCACCTCGATCAGCGGTCGCAAATCCGCCGACAGGAACCGGCCCTTGCCCGACGGCTCGGACTCGCCATGTCCCACCGGATCGTCCCGATAGGACAGCACCACGACACCCGCGTCGCTCGCCATGTGCAGGTACCACAGCATGTGACAGGCCGAGAGCGCCGAGAGCAGCAGGTCTTCCGGGTTCATCTTCGCCGGATCGCCGCCCAGCATCGGATCGTTCGAACAGTGCACGACAGGCTTGCCCGGCGCGGCGATGTCCCATGTCCGGTCGTAGCCGCGATAGCTGCGCGTGCCCTCCCCGCGATTGCCGGTCCAGATCACCCGTGTCGTGAAATCATGTGCCTTGCCCATGGCCCCGCCCGTTCGTGTATTGGATGCCGGAATCGGGTACTGCCGCCATGGGAACCGGTCAACCCATGCGCCCTTCTATGACGGGCTCAGCCCGCGCATCACCGCCCGCGCGGCGCGCAGACCGGGCGCCTCCCCGCCCTGCCCCAGCCGTTCCATCGTCAGGGCCATCGCGGCCTCCTGCGCCGACGGGTCGGCCAGAACGCCGGACAGCGCCGCCGCGATCCGGTCGGGGCGGCAGTTCCCGGCCAGGCATTCCGGAACGACGCGCGTGTCGCTGACAAGGTTGACCAGTGTCACCGTGTCGATCCGGATCATCCGTTTCATCATCATCCGCGTGACCGGGTTGAAATCGTAGGCGATCACCATCGGTGTGCCGGCTGCTGCCAGTTCCAGCGACACCGTCCCCGACGCCGCGATCGCCGCCGCGGCCGCGCCGAACGCGGCCCGCTTGTCCCGCGCGGCCTCGTCTGCCGATCCCGTCCGCGGGTCCAGCACCAAGGGCGTCCCGGGCCAATGCGCGACCTGCTCGCGCACCAGGTCCGCCACGCCACCGGCGGCAGGCACGACGACGCGCAGGTCGGGATGTTCGGCCAGAACCGGTGCCAGAGCCTGTCCGAAGACAGCTGCCAGTCGCGTGACCTCTCCCTTCCGCGACCCCGGCAGAATCAGCAGTATCGGCGCGTCGCCCAAGTCATGAGCCGCGCGAAACGCCGCGATCTCGGCCGCGGTCGCCTGCGGTTGCGCGACCACCGGGTGGCCCACGAAATCGCAATCCATGCCGGCCGCTTCCATGTAGGGCGGCTCGAACGGCAGCAGCGCCAGTACGTGGTCGATGACGGTCGCCATCTTCGCCGCCCGTCCCGGACGCCAGGCCCAGACCGACGGCGCGACGTAGTGGACCGTGCGCAGGTCCGGACGCGCGTCCTTCACCAGCTTCGCCACGCGCAGGCAGAAATCCGGGCTGTCGATGGTGATCAGGACGTCCGGTTGCGTTTGGGTGACAGCATTGGCCACCTCCCGGATCCGGCGTTTCAGGTGGAAGTACTTGGGCAACACCTCGGCCAGGCCCATGATCGACAGCTCCTCCATCGGGAAGCGGCTTTTCAGCCCCTGCGCCTGCATCATCGGGCCGCCGACACCGTCGAATGTCACGCCGGATATCAGCGCCTTCAGTCCCTCCATCAGCGCCCCGCCAAGCGCGTCGCCCGACGCCTCGCCGGCGATGAGGAAGACCCTCATGGCGCCCGCGACCAGAGGAACAGCTCCAGCCGGTCACAATCGGCGATCACCGCCTCGCGGTCCAGCACCAGCACGCCCTCCGCCTCGATCACGACACCTGCCAGCCCCGCATCCGCCGCGGCGCGGATGGTCTCCGGCCCGATGGTCGGCAGGTCTGCGCGCCGCTCCTGCCCCGTTTTCGGCGCCTTGTAGAGGATGCCGCCTTCGGTCTGCAGCACGTCCAGCTGGTTGACGAGGCTGGCCAGCATCCAGTCGGTCCCGAACACGGTCTCGACCGCCACCACCAGCCCGCCCCGCACCGCGCAGGCCTGCCCGATGTCCACGGCGCTCATGGCGGCGACGACATCGGCTCCGCGGGCGGCATCGCGCTCCTCGGCCTCGCCCGGTTGGCGGAGCGTCGGGCAGCCGGGCGCCATCAGCAGATGCGGCGCGATCTCGTGCGCGCCAAGGACCGTGAAGCCCTGCCCTTCGAAGATGCGGATGGCGGTGCGCAGCGTGCCGTCATCGCCCTGCGCCATCGCCTCCATGATCACGGGAACCAGCGGCAGGGTGGCGGTATCGATGGCCAGCGGGTCGATCTGCGGACGGGTCACGGCGCCGGCCATGCAAAGCTCCTTCACGCCCTGGCCCTTCAGTTCGGCCAGAAGGGTGCCCAGCGTTTCGACGCGGAAGGTCAGGTCGGGTGTCAGGCCCTCGGGCTCCGTCGCTTCGAAGGCACAGATGAAAGGCCGTGTCTCCATGGCGGCGACGATGGCTGCGGGCAGTCCGCCGCCTCCTGCGATCAGTGCCTGCATAAGCAGCCCCCGGTATGAAATGACGGCGCCACAACACACGTGCTATCCGAGACAGCAGGCCCCCCCGGATCGCCTGCGACCCGGTTCGCGCCCGACCCCGTCCCCCAGGGCGGGCGCGAATGGATGAGGCGTTGAAACGGGCGCAAAGGTCTTGCGATTCCCTTCAGGCCGTTCAGGCGTTTCTGTGCCCACCCTCGGGGTCGGGCGCGAACCTGACGTTGGCTCGTGTGCGCCGCGTCGGACATGTCAGTGCCCGGGGCCCGGCGTCAGGAAATGCCGGTCGGTCCCTGCGGTGACGAAATCGACGATCTGGCGGACATAGTCGCTCTGGGTTTCCTCGCCCAGACGGCGGGCGCGGTCCTGGAAGGTGCCTTCGCCCTGGCTGAGCATCTGGAACGCCGCGCGCAGTGCCGTGATGTCGGACCGGGGCACGCCCCGGCGCTTCAGGCCGACGAGGTTCAGACCGTCCAGCACGCCGCGCGGGGCCTGAACGAGGCCGTAAGGGATCACGTCATTCGTGACCATGGTCAGCGCGCCGATGATGGCGCCGCGGCCGATGCGGACGAATTGGTGAATGCCGCAGAGACCGCCGACGATCACGTCGTCTTCCAGCACGCAATGCCCGGCCACGGCGGCCGAGTTCACGATGATCACCCGGTCGCCCAGGATCGCGTCGTGCGCCACGTGGCAGCCGGCCATCAGCAGCGCATCATCGCCGATCTTCGTCAGGCTTCCGCCGCCCGCAGTGCCCAGATTGACGGTCACATGTTCGCGGATCCGGCAGCGTGCACCGATCTCCAGCCGTGATTTTTCCCCGCCGAATTTCAGATCCTGGGGGATTTCCCCGATCACGGCGAAAGAGAAGACCACGGTTTCCGCGCCGATGGTCGTGTCGCCGGTGACGACGACATGGCTCTTCAACTCCACCCCGCGGCCCAGTTTCACATCCGCGCCGACAAGGCAGAACGGGCCGATGACGCATTCTGCGCCCAGCTCGGCGCCCTCTTCGACGAAGGCGGTGGGGTGGATGGTGGTCATGGGGCGGGTGCTCCCGTCAGTTCGGGTTCCAGTCGACCATGGCAGAGAACTCTGCCTCGGCCGCCAATTCGCCGTCCACTTCGGCCCGGCCCTGGAACTTCCAGACCTTCGCGCCGGGACGGCCGCGGGTGGTGGTCACGTTCAGCTCCAGCACATCGCCGGGCACGACCTTGCGGCGGAAGCGGCAATTGTCGATCCCCATGAAGTACAAAAGCATGTCCTGCGATTCCATGTCATCGATCGAACAGCCGATCATCACACCTGCCGTCTGCGCCATGGCTTCGACGATGGTCACGCCCGGCATGATCGGCGTTCCGGGGAAATGGCCCTGGAAATGCGGCTCGTTCATGGTGACGTTCTTGATGCCCTTGGCCGACACCGTGCCGTCGATATCCACCACCTTGTCGACCAGAAGGAACGGATAGCGGTGGGGCAGGATGGCCTGGATCTTGTGGATGTCGGCACTCTGCAAGGCTGGGGCTTCGCTATCGGTCATGGGCATCGGTCCTTGAATGGGTCGCACGGTGACTAGCAACAGGGCCGCGCGCAGGCAAGCAGTGCCGGTGTCAGGGCTTGTCCGGATCGGTGATTTCGGGCGTGCCTTCCTGCAGGATCGAGGGCATTTCCGGCCGCAACTCGGGGCCTTCGCCCAGCACTTCGTCGATACGCGCCACCACGTCGTCGGTCACGTCGATCGCATCCGCGCTGGCGATGACCGACTGCCGTTCCACCATGACCGCCGCACCACTGTCGGCCAGGACGCTGACCATGACGGGCCGCACGTCTTCCCAGAACTGCGCGCGCGAGGCCTCGTATGTCTGGTTCGCCCCGGCCAGCGCCATGTCCCGCTCGCGCCGGATCTCGCGGACCTTGGTGTCGAATTCCTGCGCCAGCGCCGAAAACTCCGCGTGCTCCATCGTGTCACGCTTGCGGGTCAGGTCCTGCTCCTCGGCCGTCAGCTCGGCCTCGATCCGGCGGTTCTCGGTGGCGACGACATCCAGGACAGACTTGTAATCGCTTTCGATCCGCTGACCGTAGGCCGACCGCAGGAACACCTGTTCCGACCGCACGGTCAGCACGGGCGTCTGAAGACGCTTCTGGTCCGGGGTCTCCTGCGCCGCGACGCCGGACGGGGCGGCCGCGAAACCAGAGCAACCGATCAGCAGGGCTATGAGGAGATGACGCCACACGCTGTGTGATCCTTCGTGTCGGCGCAAGACGGCCGCCCGGTCAGAAGTTTGCCTGGATCGTCAGGTCGAAATTGCGGACCTCGTCGAACGTTTCCTTGCGAAGCGCCTTCGAGAAGTTGAACCGCAATGGCCCGATGGCCGTGGTCCACAGCACCGAAACCCCGATGACATGACGAAGGGAGAAATCGCGCCCAACGGCACCCGCGCCGTTGGTTTCCACGTCGGACAGGTTCCAGACCGAGCCCATGTCGTAGAACACGCCGCCACGGACGCCCAGCTCCTCGGGCAGGCCGATGGGGAAGTCGGCGTCGAGCCGCAGCACCGCGAACTGGTTGCCGCCCAGAGGATCGTTGTAGCCCGGGCCGATCTCGCGCGGGCCCATGCCGCCGGGATCGAAGCCGCGCATCTGGTCGGTCGACAGCTGGAAACGGTCGGTGGAACGGCTGGCCGCATCGGTCGATTCCCAGCGCAGCGCGCCGGCCTCGAACGTTGCCCGCAGCACGACTTCCTCGTTCCAGACGCGGGTCTGTGCGATCGCCTTCGCCGTCGACTTGATGTACTTGTTGTCGCCGCCCAGCCCGGCCAGGTCGGTGTTCCAGGAAATCAGCAGCCCGCGATTGGGATCGAGCCCGGTCGTCCGCGTATCGAACGTGTAGCCGATGCCGATGCCGCTGGCCGTCCGGCGGCCCTGTGCGACTTCGCTGTTCAGGATCGGCCCCAGCAGGGCGCCATCCTGATCTTCCAGCTTGGTCGACGAGAAGAAGTAATCCGTGGTCAGCGCGCCGTAATCGTTCACGTCGAAGGTCAGGCCTGGGCGGAAATAGGTGGTCGATGTGTTGTAGGACCGGAAGCGCGAATCCGTCGCTGCAAGCCCGAGATCCAGGTTGAAGATCAGGTCACGTCCCAGAAGATAGGGCTCCGTGAAGCTGAACTGGTAGGATTCGGCCTCCTGCGCGGTCGACAGGCTCAGCCGGACGCGCTGGCCACGCCCAAGGAAGTTGTCTTCCTGCAGGCCGACGGCGATGCCCACACCTTCGTCGACCGAGTACGAACCGCCGAGGCTCAGCGAGCCGGTGGGCTTTTCTTCCACTTCGACATCGACGATCCGCTGGCTGGGTGACGATCCTTCGCGGGTCTCGACATCGGCCGTCTCGAAATAGCCAAGCGCCTTGATCCGCTCCGCGCTTTGCCGGATGGCGCGCGGGTTGAACGGATCGCCTTCGACCGTGGTGAACTGCTGGCGGATCACCCGGTCCAGCGTCGTGGTGTTGCCTTCGATGTCGATGCGTTCGACGAAGATCCGCGGCCCGCGCGACAGGACGAAATCCATGTCCAGCGTCAGGGTGCGATCGTTGCGTGTCACCCGCGGTTCGACCCGCAAGAAGTCGACGCCCTGCTTGACGCCCAGACGTTCCATCCGCGTGATCGCCTGATCCACAAGCGCGGGGTTGTAGACGACCCCCGGCTTGATCACGAGCGTATCGGCATAGTCGGCGGCGACGGCCTGGCTCATCTCCGAGGTGACCCCGATCTCACCGAAGGTGAACTGGTTGCCTTCATGGATGTCCATCACAAGGAAGAACCCGTCGCGCTCGCGCGTCAGTTCGACGTTGGCGCTGTTGATCCGGAAATCGACATAACCGCGCGACAGGTAGAATTCGCGCAGCACCTGCTTGTCGAATTCGATCCGGTCCTCGATCAGCGTGTCGCGGCGGATGAAGGCACGCAGGAAACCCGCCTGCTTCGATTGCAGGACCTGCCGCAGGCGGCGATCCGAAAACGCGCGGTTGCCGACGAACGAGACGCGCTCGATCTCCACCGTGGTGCCTTCCGAGATTTCGAAGACAAGATCGACGCGGTTGTCGTTGCGGCGAATGATCTGCGGACGGACGCGCGCGGCGATCCGGCCCTGCTGGCCATAGGCTTCGGCGATCAGCGACGCATCGCGTTCCGCCTGGGCCGGGTTCAGCACCCGGCGCGATTGCGATTCGATCACTTCGGACAGGTCACTGTCCTTCAGACGACGGTTGCCTTCGAAGCTGATCCTGTTGATCGTCGGATATTCGTTGACCTTCACGACGAGGGTCGAACCCTGCGGAACAAGCTCCACCGTCTCGAACGCGCCGGAATCGACCAGCCGCTGGTAGCCGTCGTTCAGTTGCGCGGCCGAGATCTCCTGGCCCCGTTCGACACCGAGATAACTGATGATCGTCGCAGGCTCGATCCGTTGAGCCCCTTCGATCTTCAGGTCGGTGAACCGGTAGGACTGCGCCAGCGCTTCGTTCAGCGGTGCCAGCACCAGCACGAACGCAAGTGCCATATAGCCCAGTAAACGCACGGATGCGGACTTCGATGGACGCGGCGCGTTGGTGAGGCACGCACTTCCCATGCAGTTGGCAGAATCCATGTGTTCCCGACCCAATATCAGCAGACTTCACAGAAGTGGTTACCGGGATATCAGGACCATGTCAAAACCGCAAAACCGCCCGCCGGCGGTTTGCGGTATGACAAGGCCCGGCCCCTGTCGCGCAAGGCGCAAAGATCAAAAGACAGATAATGAAACCGGTTAGGCGACGGACTTCAAGCCGGCGACCCGGGCCGCCCTGAGACCGACATCGCCGCGCCTGCCAGAATCAGCCGCGCCGGATCGGGCCGGCCGGAAGTCAGCAGAAAATGTCGTTCGACAGCGCGAAGAACATCAGAGACAGGATGATCGCCAGCCCCACGGTCATCAACACCCGCAGCACACGTTCGCTGGGCGGACGGCCCGCGACGGCCTCGTAGGCGAAGAAGACAAGGTGGCCGCCGTCCAGAACCGGGATCGGGAACAGGTTCAGCAGGCCCACCGCCGTGGACAGGACAGCAACGAAGCGGATGAAGCTTTGCGCGCCCTGGCTGGCCATGTCGCCCGAGGCCTCGGCGATGCCAATGGGTCCGGACATGTTGCAGGTGCTGATCGCGCCGGTCACCATGTGCCACAGCCCGGAAAGCGAACCTTCGACGATCGCGATCGTCTGCCGCACCCCGCCCTCCAGCGCATCCAGCGGTCCGGCGACGGTGGTTGCCGGGTCAAAGGCCATGCCGCCGACGATGCCGATGCGCCAGTGGGTGACGAAACCGCCATCCCGGCCCGGTTCGTCCGTGCGGCGGGGCGTCAGGGCGAAATCCATCACAGATCCGTCGCGCCAGACCTTCAGCAGCAGCGGTCTCCCGTCGGAACCTTCGACGATCTCGCGCAGCTCGTTGAACGAGAAGATCGGCTGATCATCCACTTCCGTGATCACGTCGCCCGGCTTCAGCCCGATATCCGAAGACGCACTGCGCGGCGCGACCTGCCGGATCAGGGGCGGCATCAGGTAGGGGCCGTCGACGTTCATCTGCTGGTCGTCGCGGCGGATGCGGTAGTCGAGCACCGGTTCCGGCGGAATGTCGTTGGTGAACGCGGACCACGCCGCCCCATCGCCGAAATCGGGCGTGGGGGTACCGGCGATGCCCAGGACCTCGTCCCCTTCCCGCAACTCGTAGAAGCCGCCCGGCAAGTCGTAGGCATTGCCCACGGTCAGCGGCTCGCTGGGCACGCCGCGGGCCATCAGGATCACGGCAAAGACGATGATCGACAGGATGAAGTTGAACACCGGCCCCGCCAGCACCGTCAGCGTCCGCGCCCAAAGCGGTGCGCCGTGCATCGTGCGCCGCAACTCGGCCGGATCTCTGGCCGCCTGCGCCATCGCGGCATCATCCGCCCCGGCGGAGGCCGCATCGGCATCGCCCAGGAATTTCACGTAGCCGCCAAAGGGCAGTGCCGCGAATTGCCAGCGGGTGCCGCGACGGTCCACTCGGGAGAAGATGACGGGGCCGAACCCCAGCGAGAACACCTCGGCATGGATGCCCGACCAGCGGCCGACGATGTAGTGGCCGAATTCATGGACGGCCACGATGATCGACAGGGCGATCACGAAAGCGACGATGGTATAGGCCAGCCCGCCGAATTGCGGCAGCATCTCGGTGATGTTCACGTGGGGTTCCTGCTCGTTCCAGCTGTTGCGCGCTCATATGCATGTGCGGGGCGCGGGCCGTCAATCAAGTCCGGGCGCTTATCCCCGGACACTTTCGACCGTTGCGCCTGCCCGTTTCGCGATGGCCATGTCCGCCGCACGCCGTGCTTCGGCATCCGCGAAACGCACGTTTTCCAAGGTCATCGCGGCATCCAGCAGCCCCGCCTGCCCTTCGGCCCAGTCCAGCACATCGGCCACGACGGACGCCATGTCGGTAAAGCGGATGTGACCGGCCAGGAAGGCATCGAGGCTACGTTCCTTGGCCCCGTTGAAGACCGCGCCCGCCAGACCGCCGCGCGCCATGACCTGCCGCGCCAGCGCCAGCGCGGGATAGCGTTCGGGTTCGGGGGCGCGGAAGGTCAACGCGCCGATCTGTGCAAGGTCCAGCCGCGCGACGGGCAGTTCCCGCCGTTCGGGCCAGTGCAGCGCGTAGCCTATGGCATGCCGCATGTCGGGCGGGCCGACATGGGCCATCAGCGCGCCGTCCCGGAAACCCACCAGAGCGTGGATCAGCGATTCCGGATGGATCACCGTTTCGATCTGGTCGGGCGAGACGCCGAAGAATTCCTTCGTTTCAATCAGTTCCAGCGCCTTGTTGAACATGGAGGCACTGTCGACCGTGATCCGCTGGCCCATGGTCCAGTTCGGGTGCGTCGTCGCCTCGGCCGGTGTCGCGTGGCACAGCCGATCCAGCGGCCAGTCCCGGAACGCGCCGCCCGACGCGGTGATGATCACCCGCTCGACCGCCGCGATTTCTTCCCCCACCAGCGCCTGGAAGACCGCCGAATGTTCACTGTCCACGGGCAGCAGCTGCGCGTCGTTGACGCGCGCCGTTTCCATCACCAGCGCACCGGCGCAGACGAGCGATTCCTTGTTGGCCAGCGCCAGCGTCGCGCCCTGCTCCAGCGCCGTCAGGCCCGGCGTCAGCCCGGCCGCGCCGACGATCGCGGACATGACCCAATCGGCCGGTCGCGCGGCAGCCTCGATCAGCGCCTCGGTGCCCGCTGCCGCGGCAACGCCCGTGCCTTTCAGGGCCGCTTGAAGATCTTCGTACCGGTCGTCATGCGCTGTCACGGCCACGTCCGCGCGCAGACGCACGGCATCCGCCGCCAGCTGGTCGATGTTCCCTGCCCCGGTCAGCGCCACCACGTCATATTCATCCGGCGCGCGCGAGATCAGGTCGATGGTGTTCTGTCCGATGGAACCCGTGACCCCGAGGATCGAGACCCGCCGCATCACGGCGTCACCGCCGGATAGCCCGTGGCCGTCATCACCAGCAAGACCAGCACCGACGCGCCGATCATGCCGTCGAAGCGGTCCAGAAAGCCGCCATGCCCGGGGATCAGCGCGCTGCTGTCCTTGGCGCCGACGCTGCGCTTGATCGCGCTTTCGGCAATATCGGCCAGTTGCGAGGCCATGGACGCCGCCACCGACAGGGCCACCAGCCAGAACCCCATGGAAACGCCGATGGCAAAACAGGCACCGATCAGGGCCGCGGCCACCCAGCCGGCGATCGTCCCGGCCCATGTCTTGTTGGGGCTGAGGCTGGGCCATGTTTTCGGGCCGCCGATGGACTTGCCGGCGAAATAGCCCGCAATATCTGTCCCGGCCACGACAAGAACCAGCCATAGCATCCAGTGCACGCCGAATTCGTTCCGGACCGACATCATCCCGAAGGCCGCCAGCAGGATCAGCACCATCGCCGGCATCGCCATGCGCCGCGCGTGCGGCAGGGTCAGCCACGTGGCGACCAGCGGCACCAGCAACGTCGGCACGACCATTTCGGCGCGGAACATGATGGAAAAAAGCGCACAGGCCCCCGCCAGGATCCCCATTTGCCATGCAAGCACGGGGCTTTCGCGGTCAAGGAGCGTGTAGAGTTCCCAGGTCAGAAGCCCGGCAATCGCCGACACGAAGACGAGCCAGATCAGCCCGCCGATGCTCAGCGCGCCGATCCCCGCCGTCGCCAGCACCGCGCCCGAGATGATCCGCACCCGCAGATCCGCCCATGTGCGCTTTGGCTTGGCGCCGGTGGCGCTGTCGCTCCGGCCCGTGTCCATATCAGCTGATCACGGCCCCGAAACGCCTGTCGCGCCGGGCATAGCTTTCGCACAGGCGCGCGAATTCCTCGGCCGAGAAATCGGGCCAGAGCGTGTCGACAAATTCATACTCGGCATAGGCCGACTGCCAGAGAAGGAAGTTGGAAATCCGTGCCTCCCCGCTGGTGCGGATCACGAGATCCGGGTCGGGCAGCACGTGCGTATCGAGGTACTTGGGCAGCGTTTCCTCGTCCACCTTCGCGGGGTCGAGCTTGCCGTCGGCCACGTCCTGCGCCAGCCGCTTGGTCGCGCGCGCGACCTCGTCCCGGCCGCCGTAGTTCAGCGCCACGGTCAGTTGCACGCCGTCGTTGCCCGATGTTTCGGCCTCCAGCGTGTCCATCAGGGCGATCAGTTTGCGGTCAAGCTTCACCCGGTCCCCGATGAACCGGACCCGCGCGTCGCGTTCGTCCAGTTCCCGGGTTTCCTTGGCGATGTAGCGGCGGAACAGGCTCATCAGCCCGGCCACCTCGACCTGAGTGCGTTTCCAGTTCTCGGTCGAAAAGGCGAATATCGTCAGGTATTTGACACCCAGATCCTCGCACGCCTCGACAATTTCGCGTACCCGTTTCGCCCCGGCATGATGGCCGAACAACCGCGGCCGCCCGCGGGCCTGCGCCCAACGGCCGTTGCCGTCCATGATGATCGCGACATGCCGCGGCGCCCCCTCGATCGGCGCGAAGTCCTTCTTCGGGCCGGGGAGGTCGTCCACGATGTCTTCCGGAGCGATCCTGGCTTCAGACATGCATGATCTCGGCTTGCTTGGTCTCAAGCGCCGCATCGACCGCCGCGATCATCTTGTCGGTCAGTTCCTGGACCTCGGTCTCCCAGAATTTCTGGTCGTCCTCGCTCATGCCGTCGGCCTTGGCCTTCTTGATCTGGTCCATCCCGTCACGGCGTACGTTGCGCACGGAGACCCTGGCGTTTTCGGCATAGGTGCCGGCGACCTTGGTCAGCTCGCGGCGGCGTTCCTCGTTCAGTTCGGGAATCGGCAGCATGATGATGGTGCCGTTCAGCTGCGGGTTGATGCCCAGCCCGCTTTCGCGGATCGCCTTTTCGACCTTGCCGACAAGGCCCTTGTCCCAGACGTTGATCGTGACCATCCGCGGTTCCGGCACGTTCACGGTGCCCACCTGGTTGATCGGCGTGGGCTGGCCATAGGCTTCGACCATGACGGGTTCCAGCATGGATGCACTGGCCCGCCCGGTACGAAGCGAGGCGAATTCGGTCCGCAGGTTCGCCATGGCGCCATCCATGCGGCGTTGCAGGTCTTCGGTGTCGAGTTCGAAATCGTCGGACATGGTGGTCTTCTCGTTCTCCTCCGGCCACGGTCAACGCGACCCCTACCGGATCTGTTCCAGCCTCGCGGCCGCTCCCCATCGGCCCGGATGCACATCCAGGCAGCCCGCGCCGGTTCTCCTGACGCATTGCGCCGGACCCGTGGCCCGGCGCCAAGGCAAACGGCCCGTGACCGCTCTATAAACTCAGCCGTGCACCATTGTATAGGTGCCTTCCCCGGCAAGGATACCCTTGAAACCGCCCGGTTCGTCCAGCGAGAAGACGATGATCGGCAGATTGTTGTCGCGCGCCAGCGCGATCGCGGTGGCGTCCATCACGCCCAGGTTTTCCGCAAGGCACTGGTCATAGCTCAGGTCGTCGTAGCGCGTGGCGTCGTCGAATTTCTTGGGATCCTTGTCGTAGATCCCGTCGACCTTCGTGCCCTTGAAGATCGCCTGGCACTTCATTTCGTTGGCGCGCAGCGTGGCCGCCGTGTCGGTCGTGAAGTACGGGTTGCCCGTGCCGGCGGCGAAGATGCAGACGCGCTCCTTCTCCAGGTGGCGCACGGCGCGGCGGCGGATGTAGGGCTCGCACACCTCGTCCATCCGGATGGCCGAGATCACGCGGGTATAGACGCCCATATTCTCAAGCGACGATTGCATCGCCAGCGCGTTCATCACGGTGGCGAGCATCCCCATGTAATCGGCCGTCGTCCGTTCCATCCCCTGGGCCGAGCCCGAGAGCCCGCGGAAGATGTTGCCGCCGCCGATCACCATGCAGATCTGGGCGCCCAGATCGTGGACCGTCTTCACCTCGCGGGCGATGCGTTCGACGGTCGGGGGATGCAGGCCATAGCCTTCCTGGCCCATCAGCGCCTCGCCGGAGATCTTGAGCATCACGCGCTTGTATTTCAGACCCGAGGTTTCGGATACGGGAACATCGATGGGGGGCATGTTGCGCTCCGGCTGACTGGGGGTGTAATTTCGCGCAAACTGACCGATCAGGCGCGCAGATTCAATGCGACAAGGCAGGCGGACGGGTACGATCTGCCGGTTCATGACATACAGGCACGAGACTGACGCACGATGATCGGACAGGTTCCCCTTGATACGCTGCCCGCGGACCGGCCCGTGCTGATCGCGGGGCCGACCGCGTCGGGCAAGTCCGCCCTTGCGCTGGAGATCGCCGAACGGGCTGGCGGGCGTATCGTCAACGCCGATGCCTCGCAGGTCTACGACTGCTGGCGCGTGATCACCGCACGCCCCTCGCCCCAAGAGGAATCGCGGGCACCGCATGCGCTTTATGGCCATGTCGCCTACGACGTGGCCTATTCCACAGGCCACTGGCTGCGCGCCGTGGCGCCGTTGCTTGCGGGCGGCGAACGGCCGATCATCGTGGGGGGCACCGGGCTGTACTTTACGGCGCTGACCGAAGGGCTGGCCGACATCCCCCCGACCCCGCCCCGGATTCGGGCCGAAGCGGACGAGATCCCGCTTAACCGCCTGATAGCTGGGCTGGATGCCGAAACAGCCGCGCGGATCGACCTGCTGAACCGTGCGCGGGTGCAACGCGCCTGGGAAGTGCAGCGCGCAACGGGCCAGTCGCTGGCCCGCTGGCAGGACGACACGCCCCCGCCGCTTCTGCCGCTCGACACAACGTTGCCGCTGGTCATCGACGCGCCGAAAGACTGGCTGACGCCGCGCATCGACCGGCGGTTCGACGCGATGCTGGACGCCGGTGCGCTGGCCGAGGTCGACGCCATGCGCGACAGGTTCGATCCGGCGCTCCCGTCGATGAAGGCCATCGGCGTGCCCGAGCTGGTGGATCACCTGAACGGCCTCGTATCGCTGGACACCGCGCGCGACCGTGCGACGGTTTCGACCCGGCAATTCGCCAAGCGGCAACGGACGTGGTTCCGCACCCGGATGCGGAACTGGCGGCGGATTGTTGCTGCATAACCGATCAGGCGCACGGTTTTCGCAGCGGTTTTGCGCCGGCGCCGTTGTTTGGACTTGGCCGGACCCGGCCTGCTGCGTAACCATCCGGAGCTATGCTCGACATGATGCACAGTTACAGAACCCCGGTTTTCGCTCCCCTGGCCCAGCTCGCCCCCCGGGCGCCTTGGCAGACAGAGCTTGCGCATGACAGGCCCGGCGCGACGCTGATCTGGATCACGCTGGGCCGCGGCACCGCGCTGATCGGCGGCGGGCGGCACGGAATCGGGGCGCATACGGCGCTTTTCCTGCCGGCCCACAGCCTGTTTGCCCTGAAACTGGCCCGCGGCGCGTCGGGGCACGTCCTGAGCCTGCCGCACCCCACGGCGCTGCCCATGCCCGAACAGCCGCTGATCTTCCGCTTTCGCGACGCCCGGGCGCAGTCGGAACTGACGGGGCTCATGACCTCGGGGATGCGCGAATCCGATCGGGCGGAAGATTCGCTGACGCCTGCGGCGCTCGAAGCATTTGCCCAGCTCACCATGGTCTGGCTGTCGCGCCGGGCCGCCGCCGGGGCGGCGGATACCATGCCCACCCACGCCGCGCGGCACCTGTCGCGCCAGTTCTGCCAACGGGTGGCCGATGGTCATGCATTGGGGCTGACGGTCGACGAACATGCCGAGGCGCTGGGTGTCACTGCCACCTATCTGGGGCAGGTCTGCCGTGCGGAAACCGGGCTGACGGCCGGCGCGCTTCTGACCCAGCGGCTGACCCACGCCGCCTGCCAGGCGCTGATCGAGACCGACGCGCCGGCGCAGGACATCGCGCGGGACCTGGGCTTCTCCAGCCCCGCCTATTTCTCGACCTTCCTGCGCCACCAGACAGGCCACACGCCGCTGGCGTTCCGCCAATCCGGTACGCCCGTCGCCCTGCCCGGGTGATTTGCGCCGCAATTTCCAGCACAGGCCCCTTGCGCCCCGCGACACTTCCGCCCGAATTTTGGGCGCAATGTCGTTTTCAGACTGGTCATTGGTCGCTTTTGGACCCCACGATCCCCCAGACAGGAATTGACCTGACGGTCAAAGTCGTGCCGAATGAGGGAGTTGGGTCGCCCGTGACGCGCCCCCGCCACAGCCAGACTGCAAGTGGGACAGGGACCGAAGAACCGCACGAAACCATTGACCGGCCGCAGGCAGGCCGGGGGCGCCCGACGATCCCATGGACAGTCGGCACTATGCACCGAATGAAGACGACCGAAAGACGGCAAAACCAATAATGCGCGCAGGGGCCCGATGCCCCTGACCGACAGGGGAAAAAATGGGACTGTTCATCCTCCGACGGACCGGTGTGATGGTGCTGACGGCCTTGTGCCTGACATTCATCGTGTTCTTTCTGACGAACCTTTTTCCGAACCTCGAAAAGCTGGCCAAGACCCAGGGCAACTTCCGCATGTCGGACGAGGCGGTGCTGAGCTGGCTGACCAACAACGGTTACATGCAGCCCACGGTGCTGAAATACGGCCAGTGGCTGGGCGTGGCGCCAGGCTGGACGCTTGAGCGGCCCGACGGCACCGTCCGCGGCAAGTGCATCGATGGCGATGTCACCCCCGAGGTCGCGGCCGAAGCCCCCACCTACTGCGGCGTGATCCAGGGCAACTGGGGTTATTCCACCGTCTTCCGCGAACCCGTGTCGGCCATCATCGGCGGCAAGCTGGCGCTGACGGGCGTGCTGATGTTCTGGGTGCTGCTGCTGATGATCCCGCTGGCGCTGATCGTGGGCATTTTAGCGGGGATGCGGGAAGGGACGGTCCTTGACCGCGGGCTGTCGACCTTTTCCATCCTCACCACGGCCACGCCGGAATACGTGTCGGGCGTGATCTTCATCGCCGTCTTCGCATCATCCGCCGTGGGGCTGAAATGGTTCAAGGGCACCGCGACGCAAGCGATGGACCAGCCCACCTTCGAGAACTTCTTCCTGCCGGTGCTGACGATTTCCCTTTACGGCATGGGCTACATCGCCCGGATGACACGCGCCTCGATGACGGAAGTCATGACGGCGCAGTACATCCGCACGGCCCGGCTGAAGGGCGTGAGCTTTCACAACATCGTCCTGAAACACGCGCTCAGGAACGCGCTGATCGCGCCGTTCACGGTGATCATGCTGCAGTTCCCGTGGCTTCTGAACGGGGTCGTGATCGTCGAGACGCTGTTCAACTACAAGGGGTTCGGCTGGACGCTGGTGCAGGCCGCGGGCAACAACGACATTGATCTCCTCCTGGCCGTTTCGGTCGTCTCGGTCGCCGTGGTTCTGGTGACGCAGCTGATATCGGATATCGGCTATGTCTACCTGAACCCGCGCATCCGGCTGTCATAGGGAGCGCCGCACATGGAACCGCTCAACGGTCTCGAAATAACCGGCCGCATCCTCTGGCAGTTCCTGCCGGTCTGGATCTCGCTCATCGTCGTTTTTGCCCTGTCGCTGCATTTCAAGCGGCGGCTGGGGCTTTACGGCAAGCTCTTCGACAGCCCCATCGGGATGATCGGCTTCGGCTTCGTGATGTTCTGGATCTTCACCGGCTTCTACGCCGCGTTCGACATGATCATCACCCACGATCCGCTGGCGCAAATCTCGGGCCTGAAGAACGAGCCGCCGGGATCGGCCCTGCGCGATCCCGGTCCGGGCGAATACCCGTGGTACCTGCTGGGCGGCGACAACCTTGCGCGCGACGTCTTCAGCCGGATGGTGAAAGGATCGTCGATCGTGATCGGCATCGCACCGCTGGCCACGATCTTCGCGTTCATGGTCGGCATCACCATGGGCCTGCCCGCGGGCTACTATGGCGGGCGGCTGGACACGGTCCTGTCGTTCCTTGCCAACCTGATCCTGGCCTTCCCGGTGATCCTGCTCTTCTTCCTGCTGGTCACGCCCGAGATCATTGCCGCCGGCGTTCCAAGCTTCATGGCGATGGTGCTGTTCTTCTTCCCCATCGTGTTCTTCACGGTGCTCCTGAACTCGCGCTACCATTCGCAACCGAAGATCCGCACGCCGCTGCTGATCGTCGTGGTGGGCGCGCTGCTGTGGGGGTATCTCGCGCTGATTTCGTCCGAAGGCTACCTTGTGCAGACGGAAACCTATGCGATCCCCCTGCTGCCGCAGGCGCTGGATTTTATAAACACCTCCAGCGGTTTCCTCGTGGTGTTCGTCGCCGTGGTCTTCGTGAACTCGCCCACCGTCTACCGGATCGTCCGGGGCCTTGCGATGGACATCAAGACCCGCGATTACGTGGCCGCGGCCCAGACCCGTGGAGAGGGCCCGTGGTACATCATGTTGTGGGAGATCCTGCCCAATGCACGGGGACCGCTGATCGTCGATTTCTGCCTGCGGATCGGCTACACCACGATCCTTCTGGGGACCCTGGGCTTCTTCGGCCTTGGCCTTTCCCCCGAAAGCCCGAACTGGGGCGCCACGATCAATGACGGGCGGAAGCTGCTGTCGATCTACCTGCATCCGGCCCTGCCGCCGGCCCTTGCCCTCCTGTCGCTGGTCCTTGGCCTGAACCTTCTGGCCGACGGCCTGCGCGAAGAAAGCCTGAAGGATTGATGGGACACCTCCGCTCACATCTTGCCACGCTCGCGCTTCTGGGCGTGGCGCTCGGCGCGCCCGCCGCTGCGGCAGAAATTTCGCCATACAAGGCGCGGGACTGCATCGCCAAGGCATCGGCCATGATCGCCTTCGCCCGGGTCCTGCAGGACAACGGCGCGCCGGTGCCGGACCATCAGCTGGAACAGCTTCACACCCTGCGGGACGGCTGGATCGCGATGACGGTGGACGACCTGCAATGCAAGGCCGCCAGGCCCCTGCTGGAGGCGCTGGGGCGCGGGGAGAAACAGGTCAAGGGCTACACGGCACAGCTGGGCACCACTGCCCCGTCGAAGATCTGGAACCGCGAGGTGCGGCGCCTGAATTCCTGCATCGAGACGTTCGGGCTGGAGGCATCGCTGGAAGCATCGAAATCTCCGTCCAAGGATTTCGACTTTACCCAATGCCAGGGATGACGGCGCGCCACGCCGCCCCGCCACGCAACAGGATGGAGAAGACGGACATGTCACGGGACGATTACGAAGGCCCCATTCTGGAAATCGACAACCTGTCCATTTCGTTCTTCACCCGCCTGCGCGAGATCCCGGCGGTGATGGATTTCTCGGTCACCGTGCAACCGGGCGAGGCCGTAGGGCTGGTGGGCGAAAGCGGCTGTGGCAAGTCCACCGTGGCGCTTGGCGTGATGCGGGATCTGGGCAAGAACGGCCGCATCGTCGGCGGCACGGTCAAGTTCAAGGGCCGCGACATGGGCGACATGTCGGACGAGGAGCTGCGCGAGATCCGCGGATCCGAAGTCGCCATGATCTACCAGGAGCCCATGGCATCGCTGAACCCGGCCATGAAGATCGGCAAGCAGCTGATGGAAGTGCCCATGATCCACCAGGGCATGAACGCCGAAAAGGCGCGCGAGCGTGCGCTGCAGGTGGTCACCGACGTCAAGCTGCCGGATCCGGCGCGCATCCTCGACAGCTTTCCGCACCAGCTTTCGGGCGGGCAGCAGCAGCGGATCGTCATCGCAATGGCGCTGATGGCCGAACCGTCGCTTCTGATCCTTGACGAGCCCACGACCGCGCTCGACGTGACGGTCGAGGCGGCGGTCGTCGAACTGGTGAAGGAGCTGGGCAAGAAATACGGCACCTCGATGCTGTTCATCTCGCACAACCTTGGCCTTGTGCTGGAAACCTGCGACCGGATCTGCGTGATGTATTCGGGCGAGGCGGTCGAGACGGGCTCCATCGAGGACGTCTTCGACAAGATGCAGCACCCCTATACGCAGGCGCTGTTCCGGTCGATCCCGCTGCCGGGCGCGAACAAGAACGACCGGCCGCTGAAGGCGATCCCGGGCAACTTCCCCCTGCCCCACGAACGCCCGCCGGGCTGCAATTTCGGCCCCCGCTGCGACTACTTCGAAGAGGGCCGCTGCAACGCCGCCGAGATCCCGATGTTCGAGGTCGCGGGCGACGACCGCCACGGCACCCGCTGCCTGCGCTTCGAGGAGATCGACTGGAACGCGCCCATGCAGCTGATGGAGACCAAGACCAAGGGTGAGATCGGGCCTGTCGTCCTGAAGATGGACAACCTGAAGAAATACTACGAAGTCGCGGCGAATGCCCTGTTTGGTGGCGGGCAGAAGAAGGTCGTGAAGGCCAACGAAACCCTGACTTTCGAGGCGCATGAAAGCGAAACGCTGGCCATCGTGGGCGAATCCGGTTGCGGCAAGTCCACCTTCGCCAAGGTGCTGATGGGGCTGGAAACGGCCACCGACGGGACGATCATGCTGGATAATCGCAGCATCGGCGACGTGCCCATCGAAAAGCGCGATGCCAAGACCATCGGCGAAGTGCAGATGGTCTTCCAGAACCCGTTCGACACGCTGAACCCGTCGATGACCGTCGGCCGCCAGATCATCCGCGCGCTGGAGGTGTTCGGCATCGGCAAGAACGAAGCCGAGCGCCGCGAGCGGATGCTGCAACTGCTGGACCTTGTGAAGCTCCCCCGCGAATTCGCCGACCGGATGCCGCGGCAATTGTCGGGCGGACAGAAACAGCGCGTGGGCATCGCCCGGGCCTTTGCCGGGGACGCGCGGATCGTGGTGGCGGATGAACCCGTCTCGGCGCTCGACGTATCCGTGCAGGCCGCCGTCACCGATCTGCTGATGGAGATCCAGCGCGAACACAAGACGACGCTCCTGTTCATCTCCCACGACCTGTCCATCGTGCGCTACCTGTCCGACCGCGTGATGGTCATGTACCTGGGCCACGTGGTGGAACTGGGCACGACCGATCAGGTCTTCTCTCCCCCCTATCACCCTTACACCGAGGCGTTGCTGTCGGCCGTGCCCATCGCCGACACCTCGGTGGAAAAGGAACATATCGTTCTGGAAGGCGACATCCCGTCGGCCATGAACCCGCCGCCGGGCTGCCCGTTCCAGACCCGCTGCCGCTGGAAGAAGGACGTGCCGGACAACCTGTGCGAACGCGAGGTCCCGCCGATGCGCCAGATGGCCGAAGGGCACCAGGTGAAGTGCCACCTGGCCGACGACATCCTTGCCCGCATGTCCCCCGTCATCAAGATCGCCGCGGAATAGCACCTTGGGCAGCATGGACTTCGACGACGCCGCTGCCGAACGGCTGGAGGCGACCTATCTGGGCCACGACGTGATCCAGCAGCGCACCGATACGCTGGCGCTTCTGGACATCGCGCCGGGGGAGCATGTGGTCGACATAGGCTCCGGCCCCGGGTTTCTGGCGCAGGGCATGGCGCATCTGACGGGCGACGGAGGCCGTGTCGTGGGCGTGGACCTGTCGCCGGCCCTGATCCGTCGGGCCACGGCGCGGGCGGAGGCCTCTTGGCTGAGCTATGTCGAAGGCGACGCCACCGCGCTGCCCTTTGACGACGCGTCCTTTGACATCGCCGTCAGCACGCAGGTCGCCGAATATGTCCCCGACATCGCCGCGCTCTGCACCGAAATGGCCCGCGTTCTGAAACCGGGCGGACGCGGGCTGGTGATGGCGACGGACTGGGGCGGCGTGGTCTGGCAGTCCTCGGACCCGGAGCGGATGGCCCGCGTGCTGGAGGCGTTCGAGCCACATTGCGCCAATCCCCGCCTGCCCCGCACGCTGGCCCCACACCTCCGCAAGGCCGGGCTGGTGGTGGACGAGGTCAGCGCCTTTCCCATAGTCAATCTGGATATGTCCGACGGCACCTACAGCCGCGGCATGGCGGGCTTCATCGCGGGATATGTGCGCAATTCCGGCACCCTGCCGGAGGCCGAGATCGACGCGTGGCTGTCCGACCTGAGGGCCCTGTCGGCGCGCGGGGACTACTTCATGTCCACGACGCGCTTCAGCTTCCTCGTGACGAAACCGGCCTAGCTGCCCCAGATCACCTTCACGTAGTTCCGGGTTTCCTTGTAGGGCGGGATGCCGCCGTGCTTCTGCACCGCCTCGGGGCCCGCATTGTAGGCCGCCAGCGCGAGGCGCCACGATTTGAACCGACGGTACTGCTTGGCCAGGTACCGCGCGCCGCCGTCGAGGTTCTGGCGGGGATCGTGCGGATCGACGCCCAGCCGTTCTGCCGTTGTCGGCATCAGCTGCGCCAGACCCACCGCGCCCTTGTGCGATACCGCCTTCGGGTTCCAGCCGGACTCCTGCTGCACGAGGCGCAGGAACAGGTCCTCGGGGATCGAATTCCGACGCGCCGCCTGCCGGGCCATCGACAGGTACTGACCGCGATACTTGCCCGAATAGACCCGCGCCAGACCGATGGTGCCGTTGTCCTTCAGAAGCGGTTGGGCATTGGGCGTCAGGCGGACGGAATAGTCGTATTGCGAGGCTGAGCGCGTATCGAGAACCTTGGTCCGCGACTTGAACACGTCGCTGCGCGACTTGGTACTGGCGAACATATCCGCGGCCGACGCCGCGGGCAGAACGATCATCAGCCCCGTCAGAAGCAGCGTGACACGCGCAAGCCTGCGTAAAACCCGATCTCCAACCGCCGTCCGCGACGGCCCAGCATCCAATTCTTGCAAGTTCATGTCTCCCATTCCACACGCCCCGGCGCCTTGTCTCTCTCCGTTTGCCAGTCACGACCCGGCACCGGACTGTGCGTATCGGTCAGGCGTGATCGGAGAGTTGCGTTTGCTCGGGGACGGCCCGTCCGGATTTCGAACCCTATCCACAGCGGATTGTTTGCGCCGCCACTATACTGAAATGACCGCCAAGCGCCAGACTTTCCGTGCCGGGGACGGCGGCAGCCTGCCTTCGGCATCTTTGCGCGGGCGGAACTTCGGTATAGGGTCATTCAACGCGGTGAAGCGCGGATTCGACGACAAACGAACTGAAACGACCTCTACAGGCGAAGGACACGAAGGCCATGGCCGGATCCATCAACAAAGTCATTCTCATCGGCAACCTTGGCCGCGACCCCGAGGTGCGCAGCTTCTCGAATGGTGGCAAGGTCTGCAACCTGCGCATCGCCACCTCGGACACCTGGAAGGACCGCGCGACGGGCGAGCGGCGCGAAAAGACCGAATGGCACACCGTGGCCATCTTCAACGAACACCTCATCCGGCTGGCAGAACAATACCTGCGCAAGGGCTCCAAGGTCTATGTCGAAGGCAAGCTGGAAACCCGCAAGTGGCAGGACCAGGCCGGCGCCGACCGCTACAGCACCGAAGTCGTGCTGCGTCCGTTCTCGGGCGAGATGACGTTCCTCGATCCCCGCTCGGGCGATCAGATGGGCGGCGGCGACAGCTATGGCGGCGGCTCCTCGGGCGGCTATGACCGCGCGCCCGATGACGACCCCTATGCCGGCCGCGGCGGCGGAAGCAGCGGCAGCGGACCGTCCAGCCGCGACATGGACGACGAAATCCCGTTCTGATCCGACGGGATCGCGCGCATCTCTACCATCGTATAGGTGCGCGCTCGAAATCTCCCCTCCCTCTACCTTTCCGGTCCGCGCCGGGGCGATGCGCCGCGGTACAGTCGGTTTCAAGATCCTGTGAAACCGACTGCCGTGGGAGATGGTGCAATGATCACTCCGGTTCTGCTGGCCGGTGACAATGGCTTGTCGCTCCGGCCGGTCCTTCAGAAAAACGCGGCGCGCTGCGCCCTGACGGCCACGCCCTTTGCCGAGGCAGCCGCCCACCTTTGCCATTCCGGCTGTACCGAGCCCATCGTCATAACCGCGCCCGCCGACCGCGACGAAGTCCTTCGCCAGTTGCGGGCGCTGGGTCTGAACGATGCCGACGTTCTGGTCACGCCCTGTCCCCGCGGGTCGGCCCCAGCCATCCTTGCCGCTGCGATGCGGCTGGGCCGGACGTCGCAGGATCTGCTGCTGATCTGCACCGCCCTGCGCCTTCCGGGCGATCTCGCCCGGGTGACCGGGGGCAGCGCGCCCGCCTGCGATCTGGCCGGATCCGGCACACCAGTGACCTTCGGTCTACCCGCGGGCAAAAGGGCCTTCGATTTCGGGTGCCTCAGGGTCGCGGAGGATGGCGCAACCCTGACGGAGTATCTCGCCCCGCCGGGCCGGGCCGAAGCCGCGCAGCTTGCGACCCGGTCCGACCACCTGGGGCACAGCCAGGTCTACCTTGTCCGGGTCGATTGCCTGATCGATGCATTCGCGGCCCGGGCGCCCCGACGGTTGGATCACTGCGCCCGTGCGCTGGACCGGTCGTTACCGGTCAATGGCGCCACATTGCTCGACGCCGGCAGTTTTGCCGAAATCGAGATGACATCGCTTGAAGATATCCTGCTTGCGCCCCTGTCGAAGGTTCACGTCGTGCCGCTTCGGATCGACCGTGCCGGCCATGGTGCGAACCATCCATTCCCGCGTCCCGTCCCCCAGGCAGGTGCTGCCGGCGGCGCGCCCGCCACGGCCGAGCGTGCTCCCGATCCGCTCACCTGGAACCGATCAGGCGATGCAACCGTCGTGGCCAGCCATCCCGCGCAGGCGCCAAGGATGCGCTTCCTGCACTGACCTTCATCGTCACCACGCCGTCGACGCGCCGCCGCCCCGCGCCCGGAGACGGCAAGGAGGATCCCGGCACGGGATCCTACGAGGGTGGGCGGGCGGGCCGGCTACGGGCGCGGTCCGCGGGCAGCCGCGTCAGAAAACGCCCGCTTCCTTCGCCTTCAAAGCGGCCTGCGTGCGGTTCTTCACCTGCAGCTTCCGGCACAGGGTCTTCACGTGCAGCTTGATTGTCACTTCCTGCAGGTTCAACTCCCGCGCGATTTCCTTGTTGGCAAGCCCCTGGCAAAGCCCACTCAGCACCTCCAGCTCGCGCGGGCTCAGGCGCCGGGCCAGCGGATTGATCTTCTCCGGCTCCTCTGCGGTCATGAAGGCCACCGGCACGTAGACCTCTCCCGACGCCATGAACCGGATCGCGTTCACCAGCGACTTGGCGCCCATGGTCTTGGGCAGGAACCCGATCGCGCCCGCGTCCAGCGCCGCCTGCGCCGTGGCTTTCGTCGCCGTGCCCGACATGATCGCCACGGGGCGTCCATCCCCCGCCTCGATCGCCTTGGCCAGACCGTCGAGCCCGTCCATCCCCGGCATCGCGTAATCCAGCAGGATCAGGTCGAACATCGTCGCCTGCGCCGCCGCGCAGGCGGCGTCCAGATCCGCCACGGACACGGTTTCGATGTCCCGCTCGCGATCCAGGAAGGCGGCCAGCGTGTCGCGGACCAGTTCATGATCGTCGGCAATCAGCACTTTCATCACGGTACGTCCTTTGCGTCGGGCCTCGCGCGGGCAAGACCCTTCGAAAACGCGGCGTCGTCCTCGCTCAGGTTCAAGGGCCTCGCGAACGGGTGCGTCAGGCTATCTGCCGCGAGCCGTTTATCGTTAGCCGCCGGGCGCAGTGACGAGACCCCGAAAACCGACAGATCCGGGACAGAGCCCGCCATGGCCGCGGCAATACCGCCGCCGCCCATTACGCGCCAATTTTCATCCGTCGCGGCGGCACACGTGCCCGGCTCCTTGCGGACTATCGGTCCGCGCACCATCGCTCCCCGCACGGCAAACAGGGCGCATGGCCCCCGAAAACGCGAACCCTGGCGGGTCAGCGGTTCCTGCATTTCCAGCAGGACGTCGAAAAACTGATCGTGATCCGGCATCCCTGGATGTCCTGCAGCCTGAACGCGGACCGCCTGCCTTGCGGCGGCGGCCCAGTCGCATGGCCCCTTCATACAGGCCCGATGGTTTACCTAAGGTTAACTGGTATGCGCGAAGGCGAACCGGGTGCCGGGACAGGGCACCGATACAGGCCCGCAGCGGCTGCCCCCGCCGCTGGAAGGCGCAGGTCCACCTGCCCGACGCATCGTCATCGGACGACATCCGCGGCGCAGTCATCCGGCAGCCACAAGGCCGCCATCAGAATCACCGGCCAGGCACCCGGAACGCGACCCGCATCGGTCACACGGCCCCGCCTCAATGACGTGCTTAACAAGCTGTTGTGCTATCGTCCGGCCAGCGCCTCGGACAGGACGGCGTGAACGTCGGCACGGTCGACCTCAGAGGTCACGAAACTGTCGCCGATGCCTCGGGCCAGGATGAAGCGCAACTTGCCGTCGATCACTTTCTTGTCCTGCCCCATCAGCGCCAGCAGACCGTCGGCGTCCGGCAGATCGCCGGGGATGTCGGCCAGATCGGCCTTCATCTCCATCGCGGCCAGATGCGCGCGGACGCGGCTGGGGTCCTCCTGCGAACAAAGCCCCATGCGGGCCGACAGCGCAAAGGCCAGCGCGCAGCCGATGGCCACGCCTTCGCCATGCAGCAGCCGGTCGGAATAGCCCGTCGCGGATTCCAGCGCGTGGCCGAAGGTATGGCCCAGATTCAGAAGCGCGCGGTCGCCCTGTTCGGTCTCGTCGCGGACGACGATCTCGGCCTTCATCTGGACCGAGCGGGCGACGGCATGGGCCAGCGCATCCGTCTCGCGCGCCAGAAGCCGGGCCGTGTTGTCTTCCAGCCAGTCGAAGAATGCCGCGTCACCCAGAAGGCCGTACTTGGCGACTTCCCCATAGCCCGCAAGGAAATCCCGTTTCGGCAGGCTTTCCAGCACACTCAGGTCGGCCAGCACCAGCGACGGCTGGTGAAACGCGCCGACAAGGTTCTTGCCGTGGGACGTGTTGATGCCGGTCTTGCCGCCGACGGAACTGTCGACCTGCGCCAGAAGCGTCGTGGGGATCTGCACGAAGCGCACGCCGCGGCGCAGGATCGCGGCGGCAAAGCCCACCAGATCGCCGATCACGCCGCCACCAAACGCCACGACCACGTCGCGGCGTTCCACCCGTTCGTCCAGCAGCCATTCGACGACACGTGTCAGATGCGGCCAGCTTTTGGTCGCCTCGCCCGGCGGCAGGATCAGCGTCTCCGACGCGATGCCCGATGCCTCCAGCCCGGCCGTCAGCGCGCCAAGCTGGGCTTGGGCCACGCGCTCTTCCGTCACGATCCAGACGCGGGGGCGGTGCAGAAGCGGCGCGATGCGGGTGCCGGCAGCGTCCAGCAGGCCGGGGCCGATCACCACGTCATAGGCGCGGCTGTCCAATGGTACGTGTACCGTTTGGGTCATGATTTCGCTCCGAACACGTCGCCCCGGTCGATCAGGGCGGTCAGTATCCTGTCGACCATGTCCTCGATCCCCGTCTTGGCATCGGCGTGAACCTCGACATCGGCTTCGGCATATTGCGGCATCCGGCGGTCGAGGATCTCCTGCAGCGTGGCGCGGGGATTGGCGGTGCTGAGAAGCGGCCGCGTCGTCCGGTTGCGCACGCGCGCCCACAAGACATCGACCGGCACGTTCAGCCAGACCGACACGCCGCGATCACGCACGGCCGCGCGGTTGTCTTCCGACACGAAGACCCCCCCGCCCGTCGACAGGATGCCGGGCGGACCGTCCAGAAGCCGGCCCAGAACCTGCGATTCCTTGCGGCGGAAGAAGGCCTCGCCATCGCGGGCGAAGATTTCGGCAATGGTCATGTTGGCGGCAGATTCGATCTCGACATCGCAATCGTGGAACGGAACCCTGAGTCGCGCGGCCAGAGCACGCCCGACGGCTGTCTTGCCTGCGCCCATCATGCCCACCAGAACGATGGGTTTTCCCAGTTTCCCGATGCCCCGGCGGCCGATACGGACCTGCGGCCGCGGTCGGGGCGGTTCAATTCCGCTCATGACCGTGTGAATGACGTGATCTGCGCGAAAAGGCCATATATAAACTGCCGTAACAAGGAACTGGCAGAAAGGCCGGCACTATGGCGCAGGTATTCGGAGCATTGTTGAAATACGCGTTCGGGCTGGCGGTGGTGCTGTGCATCATCGGCGCCGTGGGCGTTGTCATCTACGCGGCTGTAGGGCCGTTCGTGGGGGTCGATTTCTCGGCCCCGGTTGAACCGCAAACCGCCGCGATCACGTTGCAGGTGGACTGAGAATGCCCTTCAAGCAGACCTGTCACGGGCTTTGCGCCGGTGCGACGCTTGCCGCGATCCTGATCGCGGCCGGTGCCGGGACGGGTGCGGCGCAGCAACAGGGCCGCGATTCGCGGGCACCGATGTCGGCGATCGACTGGCTGTCACAACCCAGCATCGAATGGACCCCGGGCCAGCCGCAAGTGCTGAAACCGCGCGGAACCGCCCCCGACACCGCGCTGGATGAACCGCCCGTGACCGAAGGCATCTCGGTGCCCACAGTCGATGTGCGGCCCCTGGGAACCGAGGAACGCGCGGCGGGGCTTGTGCCGCCCGACGTCTCGGGCCTGCCGCGGGATCTGTGGGCCGGAAGCCAGCCCGAAGACCTCGTCCGCCTGATATCCGGCGTGCCCGTCGCCGACAACCCGGCGATGCAACGGCTGCTTTACACCCTGCTGCTGACCGAAGCCTACGCCCCCCAGCGGTCCGGCGCCGAAGACATCCTGCTGACCGCCCGCCTGACCCGGCTTATGGACCTGGGCGCCGCCGATCCGGTGCGTGCGCTGGCCGACCTGTCCGAACCCGAACAGCATCTGGTCGTGCCCGGCGGCGGCTCGGACGCGCTCAGGGGCGTGCGGGACCGCTTCGCGCTGCGCTTCGATGCGGCGCTTCTGACGGGAGAGGCCGACGCCGTCTGTCAGCAGCTGATCGCGATGCCCGAACTCACCCAGGATTACCGCGCGCAGATCTTCTGCAACGCGCGGCTGGGCGATTGGCACACGGCAACGCTCCTGTTCGACATGGCCGAAACGCTGGACCTGATCGGCGCGGCCGACCTGAACCTTCTGGCCCGCTTCCTGCATCCCGACCTGAGCGAGGACGCCGATCTTCTGCCCCCGCCGATGCAGCCCGATGCGCTGACCTTCATCCTGTATTCCGCCATCGGGGAACGCCTGCCCACGGGCCGCCTGCCCCGGGTCTTCGCCAATGCCGATCTTCAGGATCTTGCCGGCTGGAAAGCCCAGATCGAGGCGGCCGAGCGGCTGACCCGCTCCGGCGCCGTCAGCCCGAACCGGCTGCTGGGCCTCTATACCGACCGGCGGCCCTCGGCCTCGGGCGGGGTGTGGGACCGCGTGGATGCGATCCAGCGTTTCGACGGCGCTCTGGCGGACGGGAACGGCGCATTGGTGGCCGAGCTTCTGCCCGAGGTCTGGCAGGCCATGACCGACGAGGGCCTGGGCCCCACCTTCGCCACGCTCTTTGCCCACAGGCTGGCCGCGATCCGGCTGCCCGACGTGGGCGAGGCCCGGTGGCTCGCGTGGAAGATCCGCCTCTTGTCGCCGGATTACGCCGCCGCCGCGGCGACGCCGCCCGATGACAGCCCGCGCACCCAGTTCCTGGCGGCCCTTGCCCGGGGCGTGCCGCAATCTGTGCCCGCCCCCGACGCACGCGCGCAGGCCATTGCCGACGGGTTCACCGCCGACGGCGCGGTGCCCAGCCTTCTGGTGCCCGCCAGCATGTCGGGCCGCGTGTCCGACGGCCGGCTGGGCGAGACGATCCTGAAGGCCATGACCCGCTTCGCCAGCGGGCTGCAGGGCAACGACGCCGCCCTGACCGAAGCGCTGGCCATCCTCCGTTCGGTCGGTCAGGAAGACGCCGCCCGGCGCGCGGCGCTTCAGGCCCTGCTGATGGAGCGCGGCTGAATGGGCGGGCCCGCGCAGGACCACGACTGGATTTCCGCGTTCCTGGATGCCTGCGCGGCGGAACAGGGCGCGGCCCGCAACACGCAACTGGCCTACGGGCGTGACCTGAAAGACGTCGCCGCGTGGCTGGCCGGCAAGGGTTCGGCTTTCGAGCGCGCCACGCGCGAGGACGTGGAGGCCTACCTCGTGTCCTGCGACGCCGACGGGCTCAGCCAGGCCACGCGCGCGCGGCGGCTCTCGGCCATCCGCCAGATCTACCGCTTCGCGTTCGAGGAAGGCTGGCGCGCCGACAACCCGGCGATCGAGATCCGCGGCCCCGGCCGCCCGCGCCGCCTGCCCGGCACGCTGGCCGAAGAAGAGGTCGACAGCCTGCTCGACGCCGCCCGCGCCACGGGCCGGACCGAAACCGACCGGCTGCGCAATGCCTGCCTGATGGAACTGCTCTATGCCACGGGTATGCGCGTCAGCGAACTGGTGTCGCTGCCTGTTTCCTCCGCTCGGGGCGATCCGCGGATGCTGCTGGTGGTGGGAAAAGGCGGCAAGGAACGCATGGTGCCCCTGTCCCCGCCCGCCCGTGACGCGCTCACCGAATGGCTGATCGCCCGCGACGCGATGTTCGAGGCCAAGCGTGCCTCCGTCGCCGCTTCGGCGCCGCTTCCGCCCGAGGCGCGGTTCCTGTTCCCGTCACGCGGCAAGTCCGGGCACCTCACCCGGCACGGCTTCTACCTGCTGATCAAGGATTTCGCGGTGGCGGCCGGCGTCCCGCCGGACCGGGTCACGCCCCACACGCTGCGCCATGCCTTCGCCACACACCTTCTGGCCAACGGCGCCGATCTGCGGTCGATCCAGACGCTGCTGGGCCATGCCGATGTCGCCACCACGGAAATATACACCCACGTGCTGGATGCGCGCCTGTCGGAACTGGTGCTGACGCGGCACCCGCTGGCCGACAAGACCGAAGACTGATCCCGCTCCCCCTTGATCGTCCCCCCGCCCGCAGCGCATAACCGCGGCGGTTTAGGAGTTTTCGATGGACGCCTCTGTATTCGATACGGCTTTCTGGGTCACCGGTGGCGGGATCCTTCTTCTGATCGTGTTCTCGGCCTTTTTCTCGGGCTCGGAAACCGCGCTGACCGCGGCGTCCCGCGGCAAGCTGCGCACGCAGGCCGACAAGGGATCCCGCGGCGCGGAATCCGCGCTGAAGGTGACCGAGGACAACGAACGTCTGATCGGGTCGGTTCTTCTGGGCAACAACCTGGTGAACATCCTGGCCACATCGCTGACAACGGCGCTCTTCACCCGTTCGTTCGGCGAAGGCGGCGTGGCGCTGGCAACGCTGGTGATGACCTTCCTCGTCCTGATCTTCGCCGAGGTGATGCCCAAGACCTATGCCATCACCAACGCCGAAAAGGCCGCGGCCTTCGTCGCCCCGCCGATCTCGATCGTCGTGCGCGTCTTCTCTCCCATCGTCGGAGCTGTCCGGCTAATGGTGCGCTTCATACTGGGTGTGTTCGGCGTCAAGATCGACCCCGACAGCAACGTCCTGGCGGTGCGCGAGGAAATCGCCGGCGCGCTGCAGCTGGGCCATTCCGAAGGCGTCGTCCACAAGGAAGACCGCGACCGGATCCTGGGCGCGCTCGACCTCGGCGACCGCTTCGTGGAAGAGATCATGCTCCACCGCTCAGGCATCGAGATGATCGACGGCGACCAGGACGCCGACACGATCCTGGCGCAATGCCTCGACAGCCCGCATACGCGGCTGCCGGTCTACCGGGAAGACCCCGAGAACATCATCGGCGTGGTCCATGCCAAGGACCTGCTCCGCGCGATGTACAAGCTCATCGGCGGCCCCGATGGTGACGCGAGCGTCCTGCGCAACTTCGACATCCGCGATGTCGCGACGCCGCCCTATTTTGTGCCGGAAACCACGACGCTCGACGACCAGATGCGCGAATTCCTGCGCTTGCGCACCCATTTCGCGCTGGTGGTGGACGAATACGGCTCGCTCCGCGGCCTGATCACGCTGGAAGACATCCTTGAAGAAATCGTGGGCGAGATCACCGATGAATTCGACCGCGCCGCGCCGCCCCCGCTGACCAAGTCGGAGGACGGCCACTACCTAGTCGAAGGCGCCATGACGATCCGCGACCTGAACCGCGCGATGGACTGGAACCTGCCGGATGACGAGGCGAATACGGTGGCTGGCCTCGTGATCCACGAAGCGCAGGCGATCCCGACCAAGGGCCAGGTGTTCTCGTTCCACGGCTTCCGGTTCGAGGTCACGGACCGAGAGGGCAACCGCGTGACCGGGCTGAAGGTCCGCCCGCTCTGATGGGCGGTGCGGTACGTGGAGACCACGCACCCTACGCCCAAGACTGGGGGTCGATACCGCCGGACCGCAGGCATGGGGGCTCTGCCCCCGCCGCGGCTGTCGCCGCGCCTCCCCCGGAGTATTTCGGAAAAGAAGAACAAGGGGCGCGGCCCTTCCCCGGTGAACATGTACCCTCCAGGCCATCTCTGCGGAGCCACCGTCGCCTGGGGCCGGCAGGAGCGGTCGCGGCCTTCCCGTCAAGGGGCCGCAGGCCCGCGCACCGCGCGGCTCGCCCTTGACGGGACGGGCGTGAGCGCCCAGGCCCCAATCAGGCGGCGGTGGATCTGCAGGGATGGCGGGCCCATCTCTGTGGTGAACCCGAGCTGCCCTTGCGATCATCGACCCACGAAAAAAGGGGCGCGCAAAGCACGCCCTTTCCATTCTCCACGTCCGGTCCGGATCAGCGGTAGCCGACCGTCTCGTACTTGCCGTCCTTGACCTCGACTTCGCGGTAGCTGCCGGCGTTCTCGCCGCCACCGATCAGTTCGACCGCCGACGCGCCGACATAGTCGATGTCGCCGCCCGATTTCAGGATCTCGATCGCCTTGGCCAGTTCACCCGGCATGATTTCCTCGCCCGGCGCGTTGGCTACCTCGAAGATCTTCGGGCCGTACTCGGACGGCTCGGTCGAGCCGGCTGCCTGCATCGCCAGCGCGAAGAGCGCCGCGGCGTCATAGCTTTCCGGCGCATAGGCCGAGGTGCCGTCGAAGCCCTTCTTCTCGCTCATGTCGGCGATCAGCGTGGTGCCTTCGCCGCCCGAGCCCGCGATCTGGCCGAAGGACCCGTTCAGGTCATCGCCCAGGGCCTCGGTGATCGAATCGCCGATCATGCCGCCCGGCATGCCGAACGTGTCCCATGCACCTGCATCCATGGCCGACCGGATGACGCCCAGGCCGCCCTGGTCAAGATAGCCCGCCACGACGAGGATATCGCCGCCAGCCGCTGCCAGTGCCGCCACTTCCGACGAATAATCGCCGCGCCCGTCTTCGTGGGCCGCCACGATGGTCACTTCGCCGCCGGCTGCCTTGAACGAGCTTTCGATCGCGTCGGCCAGGCCCTTGCCGTAGTCGTTGTTGGTGTAGGTCAGCGCGATGCTTTCGATCCCGCGTTCCTTCAGGATCTCGGCCATCACTTCGCCTTCGCGCGCGTCCGACGGCGCGGTGCGGAAGAACAGGTCATCGTCTTCGGCCGTCGACAGCGCCGGCGACGTGGCGGAGGGCGAGATCATGACCATGCCGTTGGCACGCGCCACGTTCTGCAGGATAGCGCCGGTCACGCCGGAACAGTCACCGCCCACGATGCCCTTCACGCCCTCGGCGATCAGGCGTTCCGCGTTCGACGTGGCCAGGCCGTTGTCGATGCAGCCCGTGTCGGCGCGCACCGGGACCAGCATGTCGCCGTCGAGGATGCCGCCGGCGGAATTTATTTCTTCCATCGCCAGTTCGGCGCCCTGGGCCATGTTGCCGGCAAGGCTTTCGATGGGGCCGGTATAGCCCAGCAGCACACCGATCTTGACGTCTTCGGCCGCAACGCTACCGGCCGCCGTCATCAGCGCCGCCGCAGCCGTGGCTGTCAGGAACTTTTTCATTTCAGACTCCCTTTTGGTGTTTATGCGCGCGAGGCTATTCAGTCCCGCGCCGGTTGGAAAGGCCTTCCCGCACCCTTATTGCGAGACATCCCCCGCGGTAGCCTCGCGCGCAGGGGATCGCGCCCGGATTGCGCCGGGACCTGTGCCTTGCGATAATGGCCGTAATCGCGAAAGGTGTTCCGATGACCCGACTGTTCTCCACCCTGCTGCTCTCGCTGGCCCTGGGCGGGCCGCTCGCCGCCGGAAATATGGCCGAACGCCCCGGATGGAAGGTGCATCCGACCGACATGCCGTTCGCGACGCTCTACCAGTCGCTGAAAGAGGCGATCGCGGCCCGGAAGATGGGTCTTGTCACGCAGGCCAGCGCTTCGGACGGGGCGCGGATGCAGGGGATCGAGATCCCCGGTAACCGCGTCATCGGCGTCTACCGCAACGATTACGCGCGGCGCATGCTGAAGGCCAGCCTTGCCGCCGGTATCGAGGCTCCGATCCGCTTTTACCTGACCGAGAACGCCGACGGGACCGGAACGCTGTCCTACAAGACGCCCAGCCACGTCTTCGCGCCCTACATGGATGAGGGCGGCGAGGCGTTGCAGGCGCTGGCCCGCGAACTCGACATTGTCTTCGCCCGCATCGCGGAACAGGCGCGGACGCCGTAGACTGTCGCGTCGCCCCCGGCGGCGCGCATGCGAGGCAACCGCGCGTCTCCGCGACAACGCGCAAGATCCCTGACGTCATACGCGGATGATCGACCGAATGCCCTTGCGCGCCGCGGATGGCAGGGCACACTCCATGTCGACCGGCCGCACCGCGTGCTGCAAGGCCCGGGCTCAGCATTAGGGATTCCGCAGCATGATTGCCTACGTCACCGTCGGTGCAGATGACATGGCTCGCGCGAAGCGGTTCTATTCCGCCTTCCTGCCCGCGTTGGGCTACCGGCTTACGGAAGGTCCCGAAGGCCTGAGCTACGCGCTGCCCGTTGAATCGGGCCAGTCTCCGGTGCTGCCGGATTTCTACGTCAAGGCACCCTTCGATGGCCGGGGTGCCTCGGCCGGCAACGGCGCCATGGTCGCGTTCGAGGCCGGCAGCCAGAGCCAGGTCCGCATCCTTCATGCCGAAGCCCTCGCCGCAGGCGGCTCCGACGAAGGCAAACCGGGGTTCCGCCCGTCCTACGGGCCTCATTTCTTTGTCGGCTACCTGCGCGACCCTCAAGGCAACAAGATCGCACTGTTCTCCAGCGATCTGGCCGAACCCGGGAGAGACGACCGGGGCCACCAATCGACATGATCGCCTGCCAGCCGACAGCACGTGTCGCCAAGAGTGGCCGCAGAACGTGACCAGACGGTCCGACCGGCAACGGGCGCCACGATCAAAGCCACCGCCGCAGCGCACCGCTTCCGCAGACGCTCCTCACCCTGTTCACGGTGACGGATGGCCTTTGTGGTGACGGGCCAATCGACATCCCGGACCTTCTTTGGTCTTCAAATACCTCAGGCGAGGCCGGACCGCAGGTCCGGACGGGGCAAAGCCTCAATCTCACAGCAAACCCCTCACCGCCCCTTAAGCTTCACGACCGCCGTCGCCACCAGCCCCAGCGCCAGGAAGACCAGGAGGATATAGGCCGGCCAGAGCATGTTCCCGCTCCAGTGAATGAGCGCGGTCGAGACCAAAGGCGTCAGGCCTCCGATCACCGCGAAGCCGATGTTGTAGGTGAAGGCCACGCCGGAAAACCGCACGTCGGTGGGAAAGATCGCGGTCAGCACCGCCGGCGTCGGCCCCCAGGCGAAAGCCGCGAGGATCGACAGGATCGCCATCACCGCCATCACGTTGCCCGGCCCCTTGCCCAGCCAGATATAAAGCGGCAGGCAGGTCACCAACAGCAGGCCCGCGCCGATGAAGGTCGGCAGCCGCAGACGTCCCGTCCGGTCGGCAAGCCACCCCGCCAGCGGCATCGGCAGGGAAAAGATGATGATCCCCACGATGCTCGCCGCCGCGACAGAGGCATGGGGGTATTTCAGCAGCGTCGTCACGTAGGTGTCGAAATAGAGATAGAACATCGACACGATGACCGCCCCCATCCCGGTGATGAAGACGCCCGCGATCACGCCGCGCATGTTGTTCTGCAAAAGCATGGCCAGAGGAACCTTGTGGGCGTCGGACTCCATCTCGGCAAAGGCCGGCGATTCCGACAGCTGCGCCCGCATCACGAATCCCAGGAAGGCGATGGCGCCACCGACAAGAAAACCGATCCGCCAGCCGTAGGACAGGATCTGCGCTGGATCGAGGGTTGACACCAGCGCCCATTGGACGACATGGGCCAACAGAAGCCCGATATTGATCATCAGGAACAGCACGCCACAGGCCAGCCCGCGGCGTTCGGGCATGGTCTCGGTGATCAGGACCATCGCGCCGGGGATCTCGCCTCCCAGCGACAGGCCCTGGACGATCCGCAGCAGCACGAACAGGATACTCGCCGCGATCCCGATCTGGGCATAGCCCGGCATCAGCCCCATAAGAATCGTGGCCCCCGCCATCCCGGCGATCGAGATCCGCAGCATGTTCTTGCGCCCGAACCGGTCCCCGAAATGCGAGAACACGATGCCGCCGAAGGGCCGCGCCAGGTAGCCGATGGCAAAGACGGTAAAGGCCGCCAGGAGGTTCGCGACCGCGTTGCCGCTGGGAAAGAACGTCTGCCCGATCACGTCGGCAAAGACGGCGTAGATCACGAAATCATAGAATTCCAGCCCGCCGCCCAGACTGCTCAGCATCAATGCCCGGCGACGTTCCCCGCCCGAGATCCGCGTGTCCATACCATTCCCCCGTTTATACCACATCGCCCTTTCCGGACGCATGGCCACGACACTGCCAAGGGCGGAATGCGCAGGTCAAGACGGTTGGCATGACGGGCAGCACGCGGGCCCGACGCGTCTTCATCCCTGCAACGGATTCTCCGGCCGCCCCGGCGTGTGGGGGCTCTGCCCCCGCCCGGACCTGCGGTCCGGCGTGACGTCTGCGATATCCTGCGCCTGCAGCACGCGGGTCCCGGCGGCGATACGATCGAAACACCCGCCAACCCGGGGCCGCCGCGGGCACCGCGGCACGGGGCGGCAGGGTTCGATGCCCCGCCGAGCCGTCCCCGATTGCGGAACACTCCCCTACCCCGCGGTCCAACCGCCATCCACCAGCAGCGAGGTGCCCGTCACCATCGTCGCCGCGTCCGAGGCGAGGTACAGGATCGCCGCCGCGACGTCGCCGACCTCGGCCACCCGGTCCAGCCGGATGTTGGCGTCGATCCAGGCGCGTTTCGCCGGGTCGCGGAAGGTCGGCTCGGTCAGCGGGGTCCGCACGAAGGTCGGCGCCACCGCGTTCACCCGGATGCCCTTCGCGCCCCAGTCCAGCGCCATAGCGCGGATCATGCCTTCCAGCCCCCATTTCGACGCGCAGTAGACCGCGCGATCCACGCCGCCGACATGGCCCATCTGGCTCGAGACATGCACGATCGATCCCGGCCGCCCCGCGGCCATCAGGGCGCGCGCGCAGAGCGTCGACAGGAAGAACGCCGCCCGCAGGTTCAGCCCGATGACCGCATCGAAATCCGCGGCCGACATCGTCTCTGCCGGGCCCAGCCGCGCGGTGCCGGCCGAATTGACCACAACGTCGAAAACCCGGCCTTGCAAGGCCGCCTCCAGCGCATCCAGATCGGCCATGTCCACGGCCAGCGCCTCGGCCGACCCGCCAGCTGCTTTCAGCGCGGTCACGGTCTCCTCCAGCGTGTCCTTCCGCCGGGCAAGGCAGACGACATGGGCCCCGGCGGCGGCGAGCGCCACGGCCGCGCCCTCGCCTATGCCCGACGACGCGCCGGTCACCATCGCCACTTTTCCGTCCATCCTGAACGACGGCACAGGCGGCAGCGGTTTCGGCCCGGTTGCTGTCGTCATGGTCCCGTCTCCCGTACTGGCCTGCACCAAATGTGTCCGCACCGGAGCCCGGCGGCGATGGCGTCAGAAGGCATCGGGGGACGGACGCCGTCAAGACGTGGAGGATCGGAGGCCGGGTTACGGTGTGTGGAGACCACGCACCCTACGGCAGTGGGCCTCTCCGGTCCCTGGATATCCACGGAAGCCCCGCGCGCGCCGACACCCATTGGCGGCGTCGGCGGAACTGCGTAAACTGCGCAGCACGTCGGCGGTATTTTTCGTCGATGCGTAGAAGGTTCAGGGGCAGTCGGTACATGAGCAAACTGGACAACATCGGACGGGCCCTGCTCGAGCGGCCGCTCTGGCTGGCCGCCGTCGTCATCGTTTCGGTTCTGGGGCTGCCGCTGGTCGTCTGGCTCGATCTCGAGGAGATGTCCGAAACCTCGCTCTACCATCAGGCGCAGGGCATTCACCGCATCGTGGACGCGATGCAGGAGTACTACACCGACAACGTGATCTCCCGCGTCGACACCGCCACCGGGCAGGTCCTGTCCGTCCATAATTTCCGCGATGTCCCCAACGCGATCCCCATCCCGCAGACCATGGCGATCGAACTGGGCAAGATCATCAGCGCGATGGAAGGCGGCGCCGATTTCCGCTTCGTGTCGGACGAACATTTCGGCCACCGGACCTCGCACAAGCTGACCGATTTCGAGGAACGCGCGCTGGCGCATTTCCGCGAAGACCCGGAAGACCATGTCGTGATGGTCGAACATACCGGTAACCTGCTGGACCATGGCGTCGTCATGGCGACCCCGGTCCTGATGGAAGGGCCGTGCGTTACCTGCCACAACAGCCACCCCGAAAGCCCCAAGCACGACTGGAAGGTTGGCGATGTAAGGGGGCTTCAGGTGATCTCGGTCACTCAGCCCGTGACGCTGGGCATATGGTCGTTCCGGTTCATCCTGATCTACATCCTTGTCGCCGGCACCCTGGGCGCCATCGTGGCCACGCTGCAATACCGGCTGGCCAAGACCTATTCCGGCATGAACGCGCAGCTGGCCGACAAGAACGCGTTCCTTGCGCAGATCTCGACCAGCATCTCGAAATACCTGCCGCCGCAGGTCTACCGGTCGATCTTCGCGGGCGAACGGGATGCCTCGATCTCGACCGAGCGGAAGAAGCTGACGGTCTTCTTCTCGGACATCAAGGATTTCACCTCGACCACCGAAGGCATGCAGCCCGAGGATCTGACGCAGGTCCTGAACGAATACTTCACGGAAATGACCCGGATCGCGGCAAAGCACGGGGCGACCATCGACAAGTTCATCGGCGACGCCATCGTGGCCTTCTTCGGCGATCCCACGACGATGGGCGTGGCGGAAGACGCCCGCGCCTGCGTGCGCATGGGGCTGGAGATGCAGGCCCGCATGCTGGAACTGGAGCATAAGTGGCACGATGCCGGCTTCACCCGGCCCTTCCGGATCCGCATCGGGATCAATACGGGCTATTGCAACGTGGGCAATTTCGGATCCAACGACCGGATGGATTACACCATCATCGGGGCCGAGGTGAACCTGGCCGCGCGGCTGGAAAGCCTGGCCGAGCCCGGCGGCATCGTGATGAGTTCGGAAACCTACGGCCATGTCCGCGATTTCGTGCCCGCCGCGTCGATGGCGGAATTCGACATCAAGGGCATCACCCGCAAGGTCCGGCCCTACCGGGTGGAGATGGACCTGTTGCACGTCAAGCGCGCCCCCTATGACCTGACCGACGGCGGCACGCGGCTGGTGATCAACCTGACGGAAGTCGACCCCGACCTGCGCGAAAAACTGCAGACCACGGTCACCGATATCCTGGCCGAAGATCCGCAGAAAGACGACACGCCGCGAACCCGTGACGCGACGGAGCACTCCGACTCCGACGCTTGATCGGGCCACCGGCGTCTGTATCGTTGCCGGGCGTTTCGCTGGTAGGCAACGGTCCTGAGTCGATCCGCGGGAAGAGGAGTCCGCAAATCGATGTACCCGCCTCTCCGCCTTGAACCGGCCGCACGTGCCGGGGGGCCGCGATGCGCGAAGATCAGGCCGGACCTTCATCCGGCCGCCAATTGGGAGGGGATACCCCGTGTTGAAACACTGCCTTCTGGCCGGCGCCATGGCGCTTGCCCCCGTATCGGCCATGGCCGAAACCATCACTGCCACCGTCGTCGCGGGCCATCCGCCCGTCTTCCGCTGGGTCCGTGTTCTGCCCGAGGTGTTCGAGCCCGCCGTCAACGCGGCCCTTGAAGGCACCGACTACACGGTCGACTTCGACAACCAGTTCGGCGGCTCCATCGCCAAGGTGGGAGAGGAACTGGAGACCGTGGGCGAAGGGCTGGCCGAAATCGGGACGATCCAGTCGCTCTTCGATCCCGCGAAGCTGGCGGTGCAGAACGTCACCTACTACACGCCTTTCGTCACCGACGACCCGCGCGCGATCCAGACGCTGATGGCCAAACTGCACACCGAGGAAGAAGGCATGCAGCAAGCCTACGAGGACGAGAACATCGTCTACCTGGGCTCGCCCACCGTCATCGACGATTACCTGCTGATGACGAATTTTCCGGTCAATTCCATGGCCGATCTGGAAGGCCGCCGGATCGCCGCGCCCGGCGCTGCCGTCAACTGGCTGTCGGGCACGGGCGCGGTGGGCGTGTCGGGCAACCTGACGACCTATTACAACGAGATCCAGACCGGCGTGTATGACGGCGTGCTGGTCTTCGCCTCCGCCGCCCTGCCCGGCAAGCTGCACGAGGTCGCGCCACACATCACCAAGCTGGGCCTTGGCGCACAATTCGCGGGCGTCCTGGGGGCCAACCTGGACTGGTACGAGGGCCTGCCGACCGAGGTCCAGCAAGCTTTGCATGAAGGCGCGGATGCGGCGGCCGAATGGTACATTTCGGATCTTGAGAAATTCGTGGCCATAGCCTTCGACAAGATGGGCGAAGCCGGTGCCACGATCCAGGACGCACCGCCCGAGATGCGCCAGCAATGGGCCGACAACATGGACAACGTCGCCAAGGCCTGGGCCACCCAGCTTGACGGCCAGGGACTTCCAGCGACCGAGATGCTGAGCCTCTACATGGAAGAAATGCGCGCCGCCGGGGCTGTCCCGCTGCGCGACTGGGACAAGGAATGACGGCAGCGGGGAAACTCCTCGACGTCGTCACGCAAGGCTTGAACATCGCAGGCTCGATCCTGATCGTCGGGCTGATGGTGATGATCGGTGCCGACGTGGCGGGGCGCGGCCTTCTGGGCGCGCCCCTGCCCGGCGTGCCGGAAATGGTGAGCCTGTCCATCGTGGCCATCGTCTTCCTGCAGATCCCGGCCGCGATGCGCGCCGGGCGCCTGACCCGGTCGGACGCCGTGCTGGACCGCATCACCGCGCGCTGGCCCGGCGTCGCGCGGTGGCTGGAGACCGTATTCGACCTGATCGCCATCTTCATCATCTGGATGATCGTGTCGTCCACCTGGCCGCTTTTCGAACGCTCGTGGCGCCGAGGCGATTTCGTGGGCGCCATCGGTGATTTTACCGCGCCCACGTGGCCGGTGAAGGGCATCATCATGGTGGGCTGTTCCGTCCTGATCCTGCAATTCGTGGTGCGTATTCTCCGCCGATTCCTGGCGCCCGCGGAGGCGCAGGCATGACCCCGTTCGAGATCGGACTGATCGCACTTGCCGCCATGGGGGTCCTTGTGCTGTTCGGCCTCTGGGTGCCCATCGCGCTGATGGCCTGTTCCTTCGGCGGCGTCTGGGCGATCAAGGGCTCACCCGAACTGGCCGGAAAGCTGCTGGCGCTGTCGGCCAATGACACGCTGCAAAGCTATTATTTCGGGGTCGTGCCGCTCTTCGTGCTGATGGGCTTCGTGGTCTCGGAATCCGGCATGGGGCGCGATGCCTATGACGTGGCCAACACGCTCTTCCGACGGCTGCGCGGCGGGCTGGGCGTGGGCACCGTGGGCGCCAACGCGATCTTTGCCGCGATCACGGGAATCTCCATCGCGTCGGCCGCCGTTTTCACCCGCATCGCCGTGCCGCAGATGCTGCGCCACGGCTACACCGCGCGCTTCGCCGTGGGCGTGGTTGCAGGTTCAAGCGTGCTGGGCATGCTGATCCCGCCGTCGCTCCTGCTGATCCTCTACGGCGTCATCACGGAACAGAGCATCGGCCACCTTTTCCTTGCCGGCATCGGCCCAGGCCTGCTTTTGGCCTGCGTCTTCGGCATCGGCGTGGTGCTGGGCGCGATCTTCCTGCCGGGCCACGTGCAGCCCAATCGCGAGGCGGGGGACGAAATCCCCGGCCTCACCGCACGCCAGATGCTGGTGAAGGGCCTGCCCATCGCCATCCTGATCGTCTACGTGTTGGGCGGCATCTACGGCGGCTGGTTCACCCCGGTCGAAGCCGGTGCCATGGGCGCCATCGGCGCTCTGGTCATAGGCTTCGCCAAACGGTCCCTGACGCTCGCGGGCCTCTGGCGCGTGCTGGTCGAAACCGGCCTTGTCACCGCCGCCGTCTGCTTCCTGATCATCGCGGCCCAGATGTATGCCCGCATGCTCGCGTTCTCCGGCATCCCCGCGGGGTTCGGCGAACTCGCCGCCCATGCCGACCTTGGGCTGATGGGGCTGATGCTGCTTTATATCCTGATCGTCGTGGCGCTGGGAATGATCCTCGACAGCTCCTCGATCATGCTGATCCTCGTGCCGATCATGCTGCCGGTGCTGGCGCCCATGAATGTCGACCTGATCTGGTTCGGCATCGTCACCGTCATCGCGATCGAGATCGGCCTGCTGACGCCCCCGTTCGGCCTCTCGGTCTATGTCATCAAGTCGACGCTCGACGACCCCACGATCACGCTCGGCGATATCTTCGCCGGCGCCGCCCCCTTCGCGCTGATGATGCTCATGGTCCTGGGCCTCGTCCTCGCGTTCCCCGTTATTGCCACCGGTCTTCTGTAGGAGGGTTCCCAATGCCCCGTAAATTCATCGACATCTCTGTCGCGCTCGAGTCTGGCATCGCCTCGGACCCGCCGATGGCCCTGCCCGAGATCGACTACATCGCCCACGACCAGTCCGCCGACCAGATCCTGTCCTTCTTCCCGGGGCTGACCCGCGACGACCTGCCGGGAGGCGAAGGCTGGGCGGTAGAACAACTGCGCGTCTCGACCCACAACGGCACGCATCTGGACGCGCCCTATCACCATCATTCCACCATGAATGGCGGTGAACGCGCCTGGACCATCGACGAGGTGCCGCTGGAATGGTGCTTCAACCCCGGCGTGAAGCTGGATTTCCGCCACCTGGCCGACGGATATGTCTGCACCGCCGCCGATGTCGAAGCCGAGCTGAAGCGCATCGGGCACGAGCTGCAGCCGCTCGACATCGTCGTCGTCAACACCGCCGCCGGCGCCCGGTACGGCCATGACGATTACGTCGCCCGCGGATGCGGGATGGGGCGCGAGGCGACGCTCTACCTGCTGGAACGCGGGGTCCGCGTGACCGGCACGGACGCATGGAGCTGGGATGCCCCCTTCCTCCACACCGCCCAGAAGTTCGCGGAGGAAAAGGACCCGTCGATCATCTGGGAAGGCCACCGCGCCTCGATGGAGATCGGGTACAGCCACATCGAGAAGCTGACGAACCTCGACCAGCTGCCCGACACGGGCTTCACCGTCTCGTGCTTCCCGTTCAAGATCAAGGGCGCCTCGGCCGGATTCGTCCGCGCCGTCGCCATCATCGAGGAGTGACCCCATGCGCCTTGGAACAGTAGAGGTCGCGGGCGTGCCCCGCCTGATCGCCCTGACCGCCGACAACTGGCTTCTGGACCTCACGGCCGAGGCCCACGCCCGCGGCGAAGGGGCTGCGGCGTTCAAGGACATGCTGACCCTGATCGAAACCGGCGATGTCGGGCTGGACCAAGCCCGGGGCCTGCTGGAGGACGCCCCGCAAAGCGATCTGCTGGACCCCAACGCCGTCCGCTACCTGCCGCCGATACTTCCCGTCCAGTACCGCGATTGCCTGGTCTTCGAAGAGCACCTCGCCAATTGCCTGGCCGCGTTCGAGACGATGGGCGGCCCCAAGGGCGCGATCCCGCCCGTCTGGTACGATCAGCCGATCTATTACAAGGGCAACCGCATGTCCTTCATCGGCCACGGACAGGACGTGATCTGGCCCGCCTACGCCGAGTTCCTGGACGTCGAACTGGAGCTGGCCATCGTGCTGGGGAAACAGGGCAAGGACATCCCGGAAAACGACGCCGCCCGCCACATCTTCGGCTACACCATCCTGAACGACGTCTCGGCCCGCGACGCGCAATCGAAGGAGATGCCGGGCCAGCTGGGCCCCGCCAAGGGCAAGGATTTCGACACCGGCAACATCCTGGGCCCCTACATCCTGACGGCAGACGAGGTCGACCATCCGATAGCGCTCGACATGGACCTGCGGGTGAACGGCGAGCGCTGGGGCGGCGGCAATTCCCGCGCGATGCAGCACGATTTCGGCGCGATCCTTGCGCATATCTCAGCGTCCGAGACGCTCTACCCCGGCGAGGTCATCGGCTCCGGCACCGTCGGCACCGGCTGCGGGCTGGAACAGGGCCGCAAACTGGCACCGGGCGACACGTTCGAACTGGAGATCGAGAAGATCGGCACGCTCATCAACCGGATCGTGCGCCCCTGAAGGCCAGTGGCGGTGCGTGGGGACCACGCACCCTACGGCAATTGTTCCGGGCCGGTCGGACGCGGCCCATGGGCGGATGCCTCCGGCGGGAGTATTTGGGAAAAGAAGAACAGGGGCGCGCGCCTGCCCGGTCCACATGGATCACCCAAAGCCATCCCTGCGGAGCCACCGTCGCCTGGGGCCAGCAGGAGCGGTCGCGGCCCTCCCGTCAAGGCGGCGCAGCCCCGCGCGCCAGCGCGGCTTGCCCTTGACGGGAGGGGCGTGAGCGCTCAGGCCCAAACCAGACGATGGTGGGTCTGCAGGGATGGCGGGCCCATCTCTGTGGTGAACCCGAGCTGTTCTGCCACGCACGTTACCTGCGCGCGACGATCGGTTTCTCGGACAGCGCTTCGTGCTACCTTCCAAGGGCCAAACGGGAGGAACAGACATGCGAAAATTGCAGGCACAAGGCGTCCATCACATCACGCTGACCGGGGCCGACCGTCAGACGAGCATCGATTTCTGGGAAGGCCTTCTGGGCATGCCCTTCATCTTCGACCAGCCCAACCTCGACAATCCCGACGAGGGGCACCTGTATTTCGACCCGGGCGACGGGCGGCTGATCACCGTCTTCACGAACGAGACCCGGACGCCCGACAAGCGCCGCACGCCGACCGATCCGGGCTGTGTCCACCACCTGGCCTTCAACGTCTCGAAGGCCACGTTCAGCCAGGCCGTAACGCGGCTCGACGAACGCGGGATCGGGCATTCCGGCGTGAAAGACCGCGGTTTCATGGATTCGATCTACTTCAAGGACCCGATGGGCCTCTTGATCGAACTGGCCAGCTACCGGTTCGAGCCGCCCGTGGGCTGCACCCATGCCGATGTCATGATCGAGGCGCACCGCAAGCGGGTGGAGGCCGGCGATTACAACATTCAGGAAAGCCACCTCGCCGACGCGATCGAACTGCTGGTTCTGCGCCGGCAAGGGTCGTTGTCGGAAGACCGGGCCCCGAAGAACCCGTACTGACTTATTCGACCATTTCCACGACCACGAGGTCGCGTTCGGAGGCGTTCTTCGCGTGCGAAAGAGCCTCCTGGTATTCGGGGGAGTTGTAGCAATCCACCGCCGCCTCGACACTGGGGAACTGCGCCACGACATTGCGGGCGCGCTCGCGACCCTCAAGCTGCACGTAGCGCCCGCCGCGGACAAGGAACGTCCCGCCATGCTTGGCGATGGCGGGGCCCGCCAGTTTCGCGTATTTGCCGTAGCTTTCTTCGTCCGTCACGTGGACATTGGTGATCCAAAGAGCGCCCATCATTTCTCTCCCAGTACTATTTCCGCGGCCGCGATCGCCGCATCGGCGGCCGTTGCATCCGGCCCGCCGCCCTGCGCCATGTCGGGCCGGCCACCGCCGCCCTTGCCGCCCAGCTTTTCGACCGCCGCACGGACGAGGTCGACGGCCGAGATCCTGTCTTTCAGGTCATCCGTGACGCCCGCCGCAACAGCCGCCTTGCCGCCGGTATCGGCGATCAGCAGCACCGCGCCCGTGCCCAACCGCGTCTTGTGTTCGTCGACGAGCGGCGGAAGGTCCTTGCCCGTGACGCCGGTCAGCACCTGGGCGAGGAACGGCACGCCGTTCACGTCCTTCGCTTCGGGCGCGGCCTGACCGCCGCCCGACATCGCCACCTCGCGACGCAATTGCGCGACCTCGGCCTGCAGCGCTTTGCGTTCCTCCAGCAGGGCCTTCACACGCTCGGGCACCTCGGCCACGCCGGATTTCAGGACCGATGCCGCTTCGGCCAGCCTCTCGCCCTGACCGGCCAGGTAATCCAGGGCCGCCTGCCCGGTCAGCGCCTCGATCCGGCGCACACCGGCGGAGGACGCGCTGTCGGCCACCGTCACGAAGGCGCCGATATCGCCCGTCTGTTTCACATGGGTGCCGCCACACAGTTCCAGCGAATAGGTCGCCTTGTCTGCGCCCTTGCCCGAGCCCGGCTGCATGCCCATCGACACCACGCGGACCTCGTCCCCGTACTTCTCTCCGAACAGAGCCTGCGCGCCGATCTCACGCGCGTCGTCGGGCGCCATGATCCGCGTCTCGACAGGGGCGTTCTGCCGGATGAAGGCATTCACGTCGCGTTCGACCTTGGCCATCTCCTCGACCGTCAGCGCCTTGGCGTGGGAGAAATCGAACCGCAGACGGTCCTGCGCATTCAGCGAGCCGCGCTGCGCCACGTGATCGCCCAGCGTTTCGCGAAGCGCTTCGTGCAGCAGGTGCGTGGCCGAATGGTTGGCGCGGATGGCGGTACGGCGGGTGTGATCGACCTCCAGCATGGCCGGTTCGCCGCTGGCAATTTCGCCCTCGGTCACTTCGGCCATGTGGATGAAAACGCCCGCCGTCTTCTTGGTGTCGGTGATCGTGGCCGTGCCGGTATCGGTCTTCAGCACGCCGGTATCGCCGACCTGCCCGCCGGATTCACCGTAAAACGGCGTCTGGTTCAGGGCGATCTGGACCGTGGCGCCCTTGCCCGCCTTGTCGATCAGCGCGCCGCCTTCCACGATGGCCACGATCTGGCCCTCGGCCGTCTCGGTCTCGTACCCCAGGAAATCGGTGGCGCCGTGTTCGTCGGCCACGTCGAACCAGACGGTCGCATCCGCCGTCTCGCCCGAACCGGACCACGCCGCGCGGGCCTTGGCCTTCTGTTCGGCCATGGCCTTGTCGAAGCCATCGGTATCGACCGCCCTGCCCTTTTCGCGCAGCGCGTCCTGCGTGAGGTCGAGCGGGAAGCCGTAGGTATCGTAAAGCTTGAACGCCGCCTCGCCCGGCAGGTTCGCGTCCCCGGGCAGGCCGGCCAGTTCATCGTCCAGCAGTTTCAGCCCGCGGTCGAGCGTCTGCTTGAAGCGGGTTTCTTCCAGCCGGAGGGTTTCCTCGATCAGCGCCTGGGCGCGGCCGAGCTCCGGGTAGGCCGCGCCCATCTGGCGGACCAGCGCGGGCACCAGCCGGTACATCACCGGATCCTTGGCCCCCAGCAGATGCGCATGACGCATCGCGCGCCGCATGATCCGGCGCAGCACGTAGCCGCGGCCATCGTTCGATGGCATCACGCCATCGGCCATAAGGAAAGATGTCGACCGCAGGTGATCCGCGATCACCCGGTGATGCACGCTGCCCGGGCCGTCGGGGTCGGAACTCGTGGCCTCCGCGCTCGCCAGGATCAGCGAACGCATCAGGTCGGTCGCGTAGTTGTCGTTGGTCCCCTGCAGTAGCGCCGCCACGCGCTCGATCCCCATGCCGGTATCAATCGACGGGTGCGGGAGGTCGGATTGGGAACCGTCCTCGAACCGTTCGTGCTGCATGAAGACGATGTTCCAGATCTCGACGAAACGGTCGCCGTCTTCGTCCGGACTGCCCGGAGGCCCACCCCAGATGTGATCGCCGTGATCGAAGAAGATCTCCGACGACGGGCCGCAGGGGCCGGTCGGGCCCATCATCCAGAAATTGTCATCCGTCGCGATGCGGATGATGCGGTCGTCGGGCAGGCCCGCGACCTTCTTCCAAAGATCGGCGGCTTCGTCATCGGTGTGGTAGACCGTGACCAGCAGTTTGTCGGCGGGGATGTCGAGTTCCTTGGTCACCATCTCCCACGCGAAGGGAATGGCCTGTTCCTTGAAGTAATCCCCGAACGAAAAATTCCCCATCATTTCGAAGAAGGTATGATGGCGGGCGGTATAGCCCACGTTATCAAGATCGTTGTGCTTGCCCCCGGCGCGGACGCATTTCTGCGCCGTCGTGGCGCGCGAATAATCGCGGTGCTCGACACCGGTGAAGACGTTCTTGAACTGCACCATGCCCGAGTTGACGAACATCAGCGTGGGATCGTTCCGCGGGACAAGCGGGCTGGATTGGACGACCGCGTGGCCGTTCTTCTGGAAGTAGTTCAGAAAGGTAGACCGGATATCGTTAACGGTGGGCATGGGGGCGGGCCTTCGACGCGGAATTCAGGGTGCCGTTCCACATACCCACCTGCGCGAAGCCTGTCCACCGGGGGCGTCTCGCAGCCGCCCGTTTACCGGTTTCTAAGGGGTTCCGCCTAGGCTCGTCCCATATCGGAGAGATAGGATGATCCGCGTCTATTTTCGTTTCAGGGTGGCCGACCCGGTCCAGTGGCAGAACCTGTACCAGGAAAACGCCGAATTCCGGCAGACCTGGGGCGTGCGTGATCACGGGGCCTATCGCCATTGCGTGGATCCGCAGGACATCACGATGTTCCACGACTTCGACACAATGGACGCTGCGGGCATCTTTCTGGCCGATCTGAAAGCCTCGGGCGTGGCCTCCGAAGTCACCGTGCCGGAGGCATCGGACGTCTGGATCACGCAGAGCATCGGCTAACAGGCCGCTTCATCACCGCACACAGGGGACATCATGGCCCGTCTTTTCATTCGTTTCACCACCACGGATTTCGATGCATTCCGCAGAGAGTATGGCGCAAATGCCGAGTTTCGTCAGAACTGGGGCGTGTTGTCGGAATCCGTCCACTACGGCGTGGCCGACCGGAACGAGATCATGGTGCTCCACGACTTCCGAACGGCCGATGCGGCCGGCACGTTCATGGCGGATCTTGCGGGATCGGGAGTCCTGCACGAATTCATCAAGCCTGAATCGCTCGAAAGCTGGCTGTCGCATGACATGGGGTGGGAGCCGACCGAAGAGGCCGGCCCCCGCAAGGCCGGTTAGGCCTCCAGGATATCGCCGTCGTCGCTGTCGCCGCCGCCTTCGGGCATGTCGAATTCAAGCCCATGCGCGGCACGGATCTTGTCCTCGATCTCGAAGGCGATGCGCTTGTTGTCCTTCAGGTATTGCTTGGCGTTCTCGCGCCCCTGCCCGATCCGTTCGTCGCCGTAACTGAACCAGGCACCCGATTTCTGCACTACGCCGGCCAGCACCCCCAGATCCAGCAATTCGCCGGTCTTGGAAATGCCTTCGCCATACATGATGTCGAATTCCACCTGCTTGAACGGCGGCGCGACCTTGTTCTTGACGACCTTCACGCGCGTGGCATTGCCCACGATCTCGTCGCGATCCTTGACCGCGCCGATGCGGCGGATGTCGAGCCGGACCGAGGAATAGAATTTCAGCGCGTTGCCGCCGGTCGTCGTTTCCGGCGACCCGAACATGACGCCGATCTTCATCCGGATCTGGTTGATGAAGATCACCATGCATTTCGACCGGCTGATCGAGCCGGTCAGCTTGCGCATCGCCTGGCTCATCAGGCGGGCCTGCACGCCGACGCTCGAATCGCCCATGTCGCCTTCAAGTTCGGATTTTGGCGTCAGCGCGGCCACGGAATCGACCACCACCATGTTCACCGCGCCCGAACGGACCAGCGTGTCGGTGATCTCGAGCGCCTGTTCGCCGGTGTCGGGCTGGGAGATCAGAAGCTCGTCCAGGTCGACGCCCAGCTTGCGGGCATATTGCGGGTCGAGCGCATGTTCCGCATCGACAAAGGCGCAGATGCCGCCGCTTTTCTGCTGTTCGGCGATGCAGTGCAGCGTCAGAGTCGTCTTGCCCGAGCTTTCCGGCCCGTAAATTTCGATGATCCGGCCCATCGGCAAGCCGCCGATTCCCAGTGCGATGTCGAGCCCAAGCGACCCGGTCGAAGACGACGCGATCTCCTTTACCGGATTGTCGCCGCCCAGCTTCATGATCGAGCCCTTGCCGAACTGCCGTTCGATCTGTGCCAGCGCGCTGTCGAGCGCCTTCTGCTTGTCAGGGTTCGTTTTGCTGCCCATTGTCAGGAGATCCGCCATAGCCTGTTTCGGTCCTTTCCTTATTGTCACACTCGCAAGGGGGCGACAATTGATGCTTCGTTCACCTCTTGTTCTAAATAAGACCAAAAGGAGAACATTTCAATCGAATTATCCACAAAGCGCCAACAGCGCCGTGGAGAACTCGCGCGAAACCCACCCGATCATCTGCCTCCCCAAGCCGAACCGTTGAACACCACGGCGCTGATCGCGCCGGCTCAGAGGGGGGCGAGCCGGTCGCGATCTGGCGCCATGTGCACCAAGCACGGCTGGGGGACCGTGAGGTCCGGGGGCTGAACCCCGGCCCTGCGATTCACTTTTGAAGATATTGGTTAATGTAAGGTTACCGTACCGCTGCAGCGCGCCAGTTCAGGCGAGCTGCTGGTAGACCGTTTCGGTCAGCTGGTTGAGCGAGAACGGTTTCGGCAGGAAAACGGAATTGGGCACCGTGGGCCCGCTGTCCCCGAACGCATCCTCGGCGTAGCCCGACACGAAGACGACGCGGACGTCGGGACGCTCCTCCAGCGCCTTGCGCACCCAGCTTGGCCCGTCGAGCCCCGGCATGACAACGTCGGTCACGAAGATATCGACGTTCAGCGACAGGTCCTCCAGCTGTCGCAGCGCGTCTTCGCCCGACTCGGCCTCCAGCACCGTGTAGCCGCGCAGGCGCAGGGCGCGCGAGGCGAAGGCGCGCACGGGCGGTTCGTCTTCCACCAGCAGGACGACGCCTTCGCCCTGCCGCGCCGGGGCCTTCACTTCTTCCTGATCGGGCACCTCTGGCATGTCGGCATTGGCATCGAAGGCCGGGAAGTACAGCGTGAAGACGGTGCCCTTGCCCTCGACACTGTCGACGAAGATGAACGCGCCCGACTGCTTGACGATCCCGTAGGCCGTCGACAGGCCCAGGCCGGTGCCCTCGCCCGTGCGCTTGGTGGTGTAGAATGGCTCGAACACCTTGGTCAGCTTGTCCGACGGGATGCCCTTGCCTTCGTCGGCCACGCGCAGCATCACGAATTCGCCCGGCGGCACGGTGGCCCGGTCTCGTTTCAGCGGTTCGGTCAGCATCACGACTTCGGTTTCTATCCGGATCTCGCCCCCGTCGGGCATCGCGTCGCGGGCGTTGACGACAAGGTTCATCAGCACCTGTTCCAGCTGCCGTTTGTCGGCGCGGATCGATTTCAGCACCGGATCGTGGCTGAGCGTCAGCGTCACCCGCTCTCCCACCAGCCGGTTCAGCAGATGGGTCAGATCGGCCAGCGTGTCGCGCAGATCCAGCAGTTCGGGCCGCAGCGTCTGCTTGCGCGAGAACGCCAGCAACTGCCCGACAAGCGAGGCGGCGCGGTTCGCGTTCTGAACGATCTGCACAAGATCGCCGTAATCCTGATCGCCCGGGTCATGACGCAACAGCAGCAGGTCACAATGGCCGGAGATCGCCGTGAGCAGGTTGTTGAAATCGTGCGCCACGCCGCCCGCGAGCTGCCCGATCGCCTGCATCTTCTGGCTTTGCACGAACTGCGCTTCCAGGGTCTTCAGCTCGGTCGCGTCGTTCAGGACCGCCATCAGGTGGATGTCGTCGCCCTCGCCCACGCGGTTCAGCGATGCCTGGACGAAGACCTCGCGCTCCGGACGGCGCAGCTTAAGGAATTCGGAATTCTTGCCGGTCAGCCCGGAGGCCGCATCACGCACCCATTCGCTGACCGGGCGGCCCAGCCCCTGCATCAGGTCCTCGGCGCGCAGCTCTTCTCCCGGTTCGATCATCAGAAGCGACGCGGCGGCCCAGTTGGACTGCAGGATGCGTCCGTCGGCGGCAATTTCCACCAGCGGCACCGGCAGCGAATCGATGTTCCCCGCGCCCGGCGCACCTTCGCCCACGGGCACCAGCATCCAGTTCTCGCGCCCGGCCGATCCGCCCAGATAGGCAATGGCCACGTCCATCGGGCCGTTGATTCCGTCGATCCGGTTCAGCGAACCGCTGCGCGGCGGCCATTTCCGGAACACGTGATCGACCCTGTCGGATTCCGATCCCAGGATCTTCTGCGCGGGCAGGTTCAGCCCCAGGATCCGGCCCGAGCGGCTGAGCGTCAGCGCAGGGAACGGGTAATGTTCCAGCCCCACCGCCTGCCCCGAGGACGCGACATCCTGCAACCGCCACAGGAAACCGCCCTGCCCGATCGCGTGGGCGGTCAGGCGCATGTGGCCGCGGCGGGTCATAAGGTCCTCGTACGCCATGCCTTCGGCGCCGGCGCGGGTCCTTAACCGGAAAAGCACGGCCGAGGGATTGGCGAACAATCCGCGCAGGACCGCCGACATCGCGTCTTCGTCGGCGCTGTCGAACTGGCGGGTGGCTGCTTCGTTCTGGGCGAAGATCACCCCGTCATCGTCGGTGATGAAGGCCGGTGCGGTGTCCCGTTCGATGAACCCGCTCAGCGCGCCAAGGGCGACCTGCTGTTCGCGCAATCGTATACGCAATCGAATCGCGACAAGGGCGACGGTCAGCAGCCCCGTCGCACCGACGGCAAACAGGGCGAAGGCCAGAAAGGGCGGAAGCGCTCCCAGAAAACCGGCAATGATGCACGAAAGCGACACGATCGCCGCAAGCGCAACCCGCGCAAGCGATGGCGTGTCCACCCGCAAGTCCGGAACCGTTAAGGCAGCATCGTTGTACACCATTTCCTCCGTCCGATGAGGATTTACGGACATTTCGCGCATCACCCGTTAAGGGGTGGTGAACTACGCTTGGAGCAGCGCGGCAACTCGACATCATATTCTGTCATTGAAATGTCTTCGTTTCCGCTGGGTGCGTCAACAGTACTCAACTGTAGAAAGATGAAATCCGTCGGCACTTGCGGAATCCGGGGTGCCATCAGAAGCAATCAAACCCCAAGATCTGGAAAAATTGATCTTCCAGTCAAAATTTTCTTCGACAAATTCATGAACTTTATTATTATTCTCCGCTGAAAGAACGGAGCAGGTCGCATAGGCCAGATGGCCGCCCCTTGCGACCAGATTCGCGGCGTCGCAGAGAATCTCCGACTGGGTCGCTTGCAGCTTTTCCAACCGGTCCGGCGTCAGCCGCCACTTCGCTTCGGGCGATCGCCGCCACGCCCCGCTGCCCGAACAGGGCGCATCGCACAGCACAAGATCGAACGGTCCCGCAGCGGCAAGGTCCGCGCTTTCAAGACACGTCACCTCCACCCCCGCGCGCGCCGCGCGTTTTGGCAGGTCGCGCATGCGTCGAGGATCGGCGTCATGGGCAAAGAGCTTCAGATTGGCGCGCCCCGCCATCGCCAGCGTCTTGCCCCCGCCGCCGGCGCAATAGTCCAGCACGCGCAGTCCGTCGCTCAATGGCAAGGCGGCGCAGACCGCCTGGCTGGCGGCGTCCTGCAGTTCGACCAGCCCGTCGGTGAACGCGGCTGCATTGCGGATCCGCCTCGCGCCTTCGGTCACCCGCAGCGCGGTGTCTGCGGCCGGGTGAGGTTCGGCCTCAATCCCGTCGCCGGCCAGACGGGCAATGGCCCCGGCGCGGTCCGTCTTGCGCGTGTTGACCCGCAGATGGACCTGGGCGCGCTGCCGCAAGGCCCGCGCCGCCGCTTCGGCATCGTCGCCCAGGCTGTCGCGGAACAGGGGCCAGAGCCAGTCGGGAAGATCCCGTTGATCCTCGGGCGACAGGGCATCCAGCGTTGAAGCGCCCCCTGCCCTCTCGGCATCCGTCAGGGGCGGCGGGGCATAGCCTTCCCCGGTGAAGATCCGATCAGGATCCTCCCCCGACAGTCGCATCAGCCCAAGGATCAGCGCGCGTCCGGACGTTGCCGGATCTTCTGCCAGCCCGGAGGTCGGTTGCCCGCCCGCCGCCGCGCAGGATCGCAGGCAGCGCAGCGCGTCGAACACATGATCGCGGACGGCCGCCCGGTCGCCCGAGCCTGCAAAGCGGCTGCGGCGCGCCCAAGCGGTCAGCGATTGTTCCGCTGGCGCCCCTGTCAGCACCTGGTCGAGGATCTCGATTGCCGTCTGGGCCCGCGCGCCAGGGGTCATAAGCGGCCTACATCGCCCGGTAGTTGGGGCTTTCGCGGGTGATCTGCACGTCGTGCACATGGCTTTCGCTCAGCCCGGCGTTCGAGATCCGCACGAATTCGCAGTTTCGGCGCATCTCTTCCACCGTGGCGCAGCCGGTATAGCCCATCGCCGCGCGCAGACCGCCCACCAGCTGGTGGATCACCGCGCTGGCCGCGCCCTTGTAGGGCACCTGGCCTTCGATCCCTTCGGGCACGAGCTTGTCCGACGCCGCGTCTTTCTGGAAATACCGGTCGGCCGACCCGCGTGCCATCGCGCCAAGGCTGCCCATGCCGCGGTAGCTCTTGAAGCTGCGGCCCTGGTACAGGATCACCTCGCCCGGGCTTTCATCGGTGCCCGCGATCATCGACCCCACCATCGCACAGGATGCGCCCGCCGCGATGGCCTTGGCGAAATCGCCTGAAAACTTGATGCCGCCATCCGCGATCACCGGCACGTCACCGGCCGCGGCCGCACAATCCATGATCGCGGTCAGTTGCGGCACGCCCACGCCTGCCACGACCCGCGTCGTGCAGATCGAGCCGGGCCCGATCCCCACCTTGATCGCATCGGCGCCCGCACCGATAAGTGCGCGCGTGGCCTCGCCCGTGGCGACATTGCCCGCGATCACCTGGACCTCGTTCGACAGCCGCTTCGCGCGCTCCACGGCCCGCGCCACACCTTCGGAATGGCCATGCGCCGTGTCGATCACGATCAGGTCGACACCGGCATCCACCAGCGCTTGGGCCCGCTCGAAGCCGGCATCGCCCACGGTCGAGGCCGCGGCGACCCGCAGACGGCCAAGCGCGTCCTTGCAGGCGGTCGGGTTCAGCACGGCCTGTTCGGTATCCTTCAGCGTCAGAAGCCCCGTCAGCTTGCCCTTGCCGTCGGTGACCAGCAGCTTCTCGATCCGGCGGGATTTCATCAGGCTGATCGCCTCGTCCCGGTCGGCGGGTTCGTGCAGGATCGCGAGGTCGGTCGACGACATCATCACCCGCACCGGCGTCCGTTCGTCCGAGGCGAAGCGCATGTCGCGGTTGGTCACGATGCCCACGACGCGGTTGTGATCGTCGACCACGGGAAAACCCGTGACCTTGTAGCGTTCGCGCAGCGCCTGCGCGTCGGCCAGCGTCTGGTCGGGATGCAGCGTGATCGGGTTGTAGACGATCCCGCTTTCGAACCGCTTGACCCGACGCACTTCCTGCGCCTGGGCCTCGATATCCAGATTGCGGTGGATCACCCCGATCCCCCCGGCCTGGGCCATGGTGATCGCCATCTGGGATTCCGTCACCGTATCCATCGCGCTGGACAGAAGGGGGATGTTCATGGCGATGTCACGGGTCACCTGGGTGCGCACATCTGCATCGGATGGCAGCACCGAAGAGGCGGCCGGAACGAGCAGGACATCATCGAATGTGAGAGCCTCACGAATCTGCATATTGGTCTCCGCAGGCAGAATAGCGTTTGGCGCGTAGCCTATCGCACGGATAGTCGGCATACGGAAGAGCCTGCACCAAATCTTGAGAAGTCAGTTGCGGAAACCGGCCATGATGCCTGCGCATGGCTCCGCCACACCCGGCCCCCGCGTCCCACCGCCATTGCAACTGCGACTGCATGCGCCCGGCTTCACTGTCGGATGCCTCCGGCAGGAGAATTTGAAGAAAGAAGAAGCCGGGAACTCTTCCATTTCTTCTTTTCGGAAATACTCCGGGGGAGACCGGGCTGCAGGCCCGGACGGGGGCAGAGCCTCCTGGGCGGGTCATTCGTTCAATAGGGCCGGGAACAGGGTACCGCGGGCGAGGGGCAACTTGGTGCCCGGCAACGGCCTGCGGTAGAAGAATGGTGGGTGATAAGAGATTTGAACTCCTGACATCTTCGATGTGAACGAAGCGACAGGTCGCCAAGCTACTGATCTTTTGGCCAAGGCACTGTTCTTAAAAGCGACCAGATGCGCCATTCACCCACCTTTTCCGGTTCAGTCAGGTTCAATGAACCACGGCGCACTTCGCAGTTTTGCCCACTCCTTTGCCGCACGTTGATACGATGTTCTCAGCTCGGAGACGACCTGTGCTAAAACAGTCGCGATTTCCGCGTTGCCCAACGGTTCCGAGCAGCCCGTGTGCTACCTACATTTAGTAGACACTGACATGAGGTTCATGGGCAGGGAGAGCGGGGAGCGGTCGTTCGCTGAGTCCTGGACAAACGGCAGCTGGGCGCAACGAAGCGGCCATCTGAAGCCAGCTGGGACTACCGCAAGTCGCAGTTAGCCACGGCTTGATCAATCACGGTGGCCAACCTGTCGCCTCAAAGATCGCGTTATTCAGCGTCGTGCGACGCAGAACCCGGAACTTGAAGCACTGATCGCCACATTGGCACTGCAAGACCAAGACTTGTGGCCTCTGCGAGTCAGTTACTAGGGGGCGTAGTTGGATCAAAGGAGATGACTGCCATTATCTCTTCTTTCAGATCTTTTGGTCTGCCTTTCAGAATGTAGGTGCAATCCATAATCCGTGCTTCATGCTCCACTTCAGGATCGCGATGAACTGTGTAGATAATTACCTGTCGACCTCTGTAGCCTGCATTGCGGGCATGCCAAGCGACCTGTAGACCAGGGTATTTTTGATAGACGGCCTTCTTGACGCCGGGGCCATTCGTTAGTGAAGATGAGATGGGCACGTTGAGATCCAAGACTAAAGCTCGATAAATCTCCTTAGAGATCTCTTGTATCGCGCCTTCGGCGTCGGGTAGTGCGATGACGTCAAATCCTTTGGCCTCAAGGAAATCAATGAGCCATTGGATATTGAAGACTTCATCATCCATCAGGAGAATTGTTTTCTCTTTAGTTGTTGCGGCCATTGTCGGCCTCCCCGTTTGGTATCTTCAAGGTAAATAGTATTCCGTCACCATCCCGCTGAACGGAAATTGATCCATGCAGGCGATCCTCCATAAGGAGTTTGCAAATGTATAGACCTAAACCGGTTCCGGAAGCGATGCTTCTTCGAGCGTTCTCTCCTCGAAATCCAAGATCGAAGACCTTTCTAATTTCGGCTCCTGAGATCAAATTTCTGGGGGTATTTCTCACGGTAATTACAGCATCACCAGTACTGGTCTGTATCCACTGCCTGACCACTATTTGACTATCCGTCGCACTGTATTTAACCGCGTTATCGAACAAGTTCATGAGAACTTGCCTTAAGGCTTCTGGGTGTCCTGGAACACGATTGTTCGCTCGCTTATCCAACAAGTCGATTGAAACCCTCTTGGCACTACCCTCCTCCTGATAGTACATTGCAGCTTCAATGATAACTTGAGGGAGAGCGATCCTCCTATTCGGCTGGCCTGCCTCGTATTGCGCGGAAGAAAGATAAGCAAGATTTCTCACCAGAGTAATTACGCCCTCAAGCTGAGCTCGTGCAGCTTTCATGCGCTGTTCCCGCCGATTCTCACCGATTGTTCCATCAACTAGGTTGTCTAGCGTTCCGGCAACACCGTTCAGAGGATTGATGACTTGGTGCGTGAAGTTTGCAAGCAGGGTTAGGTCGATTTCATATTGGGACTCATCTTCTTCGCTCATACTACCCTCTTAACTGGAATGAAAAAAATGAATCGCTCTTTGCTTCAAAAGCGTCGCATCTAGCGAGAAGAAGAACAGGCTCAAGAAATTTATAGGCTTGTTCGTCAAACTTTAAACCTGCGCACGATGAGTGAACCTGAATTTGGTCTTCCGCGAAATGGCACTCGACTACCTCCGCCTGTAATAGATGCCGGATAATCGACACTATGGCGCGAAAGCCAACTTCTTCAGCCCCACTCGGGTCACCATTTAGACTTAGCCATGGCCAATCTGAAGCACTAATCATTGGGTCGCCTTTGGAAAAGAATCCGTAAGTTTGAAGATCATCCATTCTCTTGTTTAACAACTCTGATAGCGCTGAAGCTGCTGTCAGCGGGAATTCAGATTTGCCTTCAAAGCACCACGCGCCGTAAGCTGACTGAACTAGTTTCGACAGTGTTAACGCGATCTCGACACCGGGAGATGAAATTTCATTGGTGAAATCGAAAATGCCATGCGCAAATGCAACTTCTTGATGAATCCTCATGTACATGGGTAGATCGTAACCTCGCCAGATTCGAATTCCTGGACGCCGCCTCTCTGCGTTCCATCTTTCAATTTCCGTTTCACATTGGGGTGAAGGCTGCGAGTTTGTCGCCAACAGCAGATAGTCAGCGCCCTGAACATCAGCGAAGGCAATCTTTTTCCAGAGTGTCGCCCAATCTATTGACGTCGCATAATGCTTACATTCTATGTACCACTTGTGCTTGACATCAGAATTAGTTAAGTCCGAAAAAGTCTGCTCCGCTTGAATGTCGCGCCCTCCGTCCGCACCTGGGGTGCGCCAAACGACATTGCGAAACCCCACCGCCCGAACCAGGTCCAGAGTCAGATTTTCAAACCTAGTAGCGCTTAAGGCATTGATACGGATATGAATTTCTTCATCTGAGATGCTAGCCAATGAATTTCAACCTTTTATGCGCCAATACACTTCGCGATTCGACTTGTCTGACCTGATAGCCGGTCCATGAGACATTTAAGCGCAAAGCTGTTGAGAAGCCAATCGACGCTCCAGATTTTCCGCACCAGCGCGTTGCGCGGAACGCACCATGACGAATGAAACCGATGTTTTGCTGAGGTTGAGTCAAGAAGGGTGAGGTAACTGTACGGTCGGCAAGGCAATGTGCTTCAGGGATTTCCAAGTAGGCCAGGTATGGGCCATTTTTCAGGCGCTTCGAGAATTAGCTGCAGGTGATACCTATTTGGGCTGCTCCGCTGGACTTGGACTGCTTGGCAGTTTCGGGCTGAGACCGGCCCTCCGCTGCGCCAGGCTCGAAGGTCCGGTGTGGGCCGTCCTTGACGGCATCGCTACGCTACGTCCCTGAGATGCTGCACTTGCATGGGTAGGACGGAAGGGCTCAGGTCGACCTGCGGCAGCGCGGCAGTCTCCTCGTCTAGGGGAGTTGGCCTGCCCGCCGGAGTCGGCCCTTTGCCGCCACTCAGCTTCCGGGGATGCTGCATTGCCGCATCCTCCAAAGCCGCCCTTCGAGGAACGACGTCGCAAAACACGCGGGGGGCTGGTAGTGATGCGGGACGAAGCCGCCGTTTGCAGGCGCGCGACATTACCCCACGACCGATTTGCGGGCAGGAAGCGGTCTGACTGTTGTGCGGAAATGCGAAGGTAGTGACGCCGGATAACCGTGGAACCCCTTGCTAGCTTGAGGCGCACTTCAAAGTCCACAGGCGCGTTGATACGGTGAAAGCCAAGCTATAGACACCCCGCAAGCCTATCATCAAGGGGGACTGAGGTGGTCAAATTCATCGCGGGCGTTCTGGAGCAACTGGACGTCGCTCTAGAGCACATCTCAAAGGGAGACGTTCACAACGCTCGCTTCAGCCTAATGATGACGGACAATGCCCTTGAGCTGACCCTTCATCGCTTCGCTCGCGACAAACTTGGTGAGCTGAAGGCTTGGGATCGAAAGTGGGACGCCTATCCGCACAAGGATGAGCTGCTGGCAGCGCAGGGCCAGCACTTCGATCGGAAGGTCAAGTTCGCCCACACGGAGGGGATGATCTCGACTGAAGACAAGGCGACGGTCCTTAGTCTCCACGGGTTCCGCAACCAGCTTCACCACGCTGGCCTGCATCACGAGCAGGTTCTGCCTAGCCTGTCTGCATTCTACCTGGATGTGGTTTGTCGGATCCTCGCCGATTATCGCGTAAGCCACTGGTCACACGGATCAAAAACAAGTGTCCCGTACAGGGCTCGAAAATACATCTCGACCTCGTCAAAGACCGGCAGGCTCATACCGAACGGTAAGGATTTCAATCGTGGGTGTAGCGATATCCGAAATCGGTTGGACTTCGACCATGTTGCCATGATAGCCTCGATTGCCGACTATCTCGATGAGATCATCGAGATGTTTGATTACTGCGTGCAAACGGCTGCTAATGGACCATACAACGATTCAAAGGTAAGTCGCGACCAGTCGATCATCAGCGCCCAGGCTTGGAGGGCGATCTTCTCGGATGAAGGCCGAGCGTTCATCAAGAAACATGTCAGGCCGACGAGCGTAAATAATATGGCAGACTTGGAAAAATGGATGGAAGCTCACTTCCCCATGAAGGTTCGCTCCGATCCTGTTGGGTCCTGGGAGTCCAGAGCCAAGAAGGTCCGCTCCGGTAGAAACCCCCATTCAGCTCTGTCTAGCTACGTGAACTTCATGAAGGAAACGGAAACACTTCGCGACATCATGCAGGAGACGGCGGGTCAAGTTGAAGCTGAGATTGATCGGATCATAGACGAACGGCGCGGGCGCTGATCGTCGGATCCTCACGCCCTACGCGCTACGGGTGCTGCTGACGTTGAGACGATTTGATGGTGATGGGGATACGCGTGACACGATGATCGGAAAAAAGATCGACGCTTAGGGTTGTTCAAGGACGAGATTGACTAAGTTTCACTGGGCTAATCAAAGGAACTTGCTTCGGAGCGGCATTGTGCGCTTCTGTTTTGATATTATTGCAATGAGGAAGCGGATTTGCCTTTAGAACTTGGACTTGTCGATGAACTTATTGCTGCCAGAAGAAACCTTCACGGCGGTGGGAGGGGAGCCCCAAGGAGGCTCGAAGACGGAAATCACGAGGGGCGTGCATTGAACCGAGCTTGCGTTGTGATGCTGACCTCCACGTTGCAGGCCTACGTCGGCGATGTGTTCCTTGCATGTTCCGAGAAGGCGTTCGGCCGGCAGCTGACCGAAGATGAGCGGAAGGACTACGCCAAGACGTGGTCGAGATGGGGAAACCCAAGCGATGAAAATATCATCGCTCTTTTCAGGCGTCTCGGTATAAATGACGTGTTCAACGGCCTGTCTTGGCAAGGACAGTCAACCACAGCGTTGAAGAAGAAGCTGAAGACCATCAATCAGGTCAGAAACAAAATTGCTCACGGTCAGGATATCTTGGTTGATGGGCAGCCCTATGCGCTCACCCTCAATTCGATACAGGGCTGGAGACGCGTGATGCAGACGTTCGGAGAGCGGTTCGAGGCGCACGCACTATCGAAGATCATCAGGGACTAACTGTCGCCGTCTTGGGATTTAGGCGCTCTAGCGGAGCGCAGACGGGGATTTGAGGCGGCCGGGAACCCTGAAGACGATAAGGTGTCGGGCGAGCGAGCCGCCTTCAGGAACATAGGCACTGTGCCATAGACATTCCTCGATGCTTGGCACCGGCCCAAGCCGATCAACAAGTTCGAGCGCACCGAGAAATCCGATCCGGACATTGGCCGCCTGATAACTGATTGCCTGCGCCCGATAGCGATTGGCAGCGTCAGGTGAGAACGCGCCCTCATGCTTTTTGAGTTCGATAACGAAAGACGGGCCGCCTAGGCTGATGTAGAGATCTGTCCTTCCGGTCGCTATACCGCTCACCTCGGACAGGACCTCGGCGCCCACCAGATTGCCCTTAAGGAAGTCGCGGAGGTCTGACTGGAGGTCGGCCTCGCTCGGATCGTGAGCGCGCAGATAGGCACCTCGCGAACCGAGATCGCGTCTCCCAGCATTTTGCCGGTCACTACAGAAAATCAATATCTGTTGGAGGACGGCGTCGAACGCCTGCTGGACCTCGCCTGTATACTCGCTGCTGGCGGACAACTGATCACGCAGCGACGCCAGCACACGTTGCAGGACCGGGTTGGCAAGCTCGCGGTCATGCGCGACACGGCTGGCGAGACCGGCCTCGAGAGATCGTGCCATATCGGAGGGAATCTGCTCGGTCGAGGTGCCCTCAGGGAGAATGCGCGCGAGCAGCGGATATTGCTCATTCTCCCCAGCTTTTCCCGGTCCGGCACCGGCGCGGTAAGCCTCATCCAATCTGGTGCGGAGATTCTGCGCGATCATTCGCTGTACATCGGGCCATTGGCCGTCGCTAAGTAGATCGTCGAGATGGGCGGCGAGGCCGCGTTCGCGTAGGAATGAAGCCTCGACCCGGGGGCGCAGCACGAACCGCAGGCCGTCGCCGTGCGCGATTGTGCAACTTGCGTCATAGACGGCGAAGATGCGATCCATGGTCGTGGCGGCATTGATCCAGCTCGGACGGGAAAGATCGTTGGCCGCACGCTGGACCGTGCGCGCGAGTTCGAACCATTCAACATCCACGTCCTGACGCGGCGCGAGCCATGGCGTCACGCAGCCAGTGCGCAGCACTGTGGCACGATCCCGCGCCGCGGTGACCAGATCAGCCAACGTATCTTGCATATCAGCGGCACTTCGGTTCGCCGCAAAGCCAAGAACGAGATCAATCGCCAACCGATAGGCGCGCGCGTCCGACCTATCATCATCGGCCTCGCACGCCCGTTCGAAAAGCAGCCTCGCCGTATCCAAGCCGGCAAGGACTGTTACTACATCTCTGCCATCGAACGCGCGCGCCAGATGCGCGAGGCCGAGTTCGAACGCCGCCTCGCCTTCTGCTTCCTCATTGTCGAGCAGCCGGTGGAGCATAGTCAGCAGATCGTCATCGCCCCATGCATGGAAGGCAGCTCCGCCAATCTTCGCGACATGCTGGGCGAAGGGACCTGGCGCATTGGGTGCGACTTCGGCGAGTTCGAGCAGGGGCCGGTGACGGCTCACATCGCCTTCCAGCGCGAGACGGAAAAGGCCTTCGAACGAATAGGCAGCGATCAGCGCCTCGCGCTCGGTAGCGTGTTCCCGAATCCGTCGCGTGAATATCGCGGCGACCGCCTGCGCCATGGCAGCACGCAGCGTTGCACTCCTAATGAGTTGGTCAATCGCGTCGCGAAACGATTGCGGGTCGCGTGCCGCATCAAAGCCGTCAACCAAGAAATTATGCAGGCGCGCACCTTCCGTGGGCGGGGCCGCACTGATCATGTCGGCGAGAATGTCGAGGAAAGGTGCCGCATAGAGTCGATCAGCGTCAGCGAGGATTTCATCCACGCCGCCGAGATCGTCGATCGTGATCGGCTGGTTGCTAGCCAGACGCGACTCGAGAAGATCAAGCGCGCTCATGCTGAAGAATGCGCTGGCGGCTGCGCTACCATAGATAATCGTCTCCCGTCGCGGAGCGGCACCATTGCTCGCCAAGCTGATCGACAATCGCACTGGCATTGGCGCTCCCGATGATGATCTGCAGTCCCACGGTTTCACACGAAATCGCCTGAAGCTCGCTCAATACGGCGGTCAGATCATCGGGGCTCACTTCTTCAGCGGCAGGAGAGTCAACTATGAGGAGGCCGGGATGACGACCGAGGCCCCGTTCTTGTCCAACCCGAATCAAAGCCACCGCAGTCGCGATCCGTAGCCGCAGCCGCTCGCCTGCAGTCACCTTGCTGAAGCTGGTCGACTCGCCACCCTTGGTAAGCCGGAGAGAGGCGTTGGTATTGAGCTTTACCTCCTCGAGCATCTGCACACCGAGCCGTTGCCCCAGCGCGAGAATCTCCGTGTTCAAGCGCTCGAGTATGTCGCCGCGACCAGCGTTGTAGGCTTTATCTGCCTCGGCATGAGCCGCGTTGATAAGCGTAACATCGGAAGAAACAATAACGGGTGTCGCCGGTGTCTGGCGCTCCTTCAGTGCGCCCTCCAGTCGCGCAACTTCAAGTTCTGCCTTTCGACGCTCTTCGAATGTGGCACTCGTTGCCGCCTTGGTCAGTTCCCGCCGTGCATGCTCGAGCTCGTCGCTGCTCGACTTCGTCTTCACACTCAGCGCATTGGTGTTGGCGCGCGCACGATCGGCGGCAGCTTTGGCGGCCGCGAAACGCTGTTCGATCGCGTCCAACCCGTCGTCCGCGCCCTCCATCTCATCGATCGGGATCTCCTCAGCGCAGAGCGAACAACTCAGATCAGCACTTTCGCGCTTCAGCCGTTCGCTCGACACCCGCGTCTCGCAGCGCGGGCAACAAACAGGTTTCAGGCCGTTGAAGAACTGCGTCGCAACGATGTTCTCGCGCAGATCACGCACAGCACGCTCGTCCCCGGTCGCGAGGCGTTCCAGTTCGGTCGTTTCGGCCTCGGCACGGGCTAGGCGCTGCGCGAGATCGAGCGCAATTGGCGAAAGGCGAGCGACTTCGCCGGCCAAGCGCTCGATTTCGGAGGCTGTTCCGGTCACTTGTGCGAAGCCGTCCAGAATCTTCTTCGCCGCCTGAAGTTCACCGTCGATCCGCGTGCGGGCAATCTCCGCGTCCTTCGCCGCTGCCGTCGCAGCCTTGGACGCTTTCTCGGCTTCTTGTTCAAGCTCGCGCTTGACGGTGCTCGCCTGCATCACCGTTGTCGCCCAAGGTATACCAATATACATCTGCAACATGCGTGCTGGCAGACCCCCCATCTGGACGTCACCTAGTAACTGCTTGTGGTCGCCGCCGAAGTAGAGGCCGCCCGAAAGCGCGGCCCAGCCATGCTCAACAACTTTGCGCTCGTCCTCTTTGCCCTGCATCGCCGTGACCGGGTCGAGATCGAGTGTATTCATCATGAAGCGCGACATCGCGGCCTCGAAGCCCTCGTCCGACATGAAGCGATCGAGTTCGTCCGTCTCTCCTGACGGGCGGCGGCGCGCCAAGCTGCCGCGCGGAACACGCTCGTCGACCGCGAACTCCACCACGTAACGCTGATCATCGACATCAAATTCGACGCACACCGAGGACAACCACCGGCGCACGTCGTCCTGCAGGCCCTTCGGCCTGCCTCGCAGCGCCCACAGCAGGATTTCCAGCACTGTTGATTTGCCCCGGAGGTTCCTCTGGCTCGTCACTGCCCAGACGCCGGCGGTCAGTTCCGACCAGTCAAAGTCGATCGCACCCTGAGCGGTTCCGCGCTTTTCACCCCTGAACGCGATACGGCGTATCGTCAACGTGGGCGCGGGTCGCAACGGCCGGTCTGCCACAATTCCTCTCTTGCGCAGAGCCAGTTCCGCTACTGTGGGGCTCATACCTGCCTTTTCCGCGACCATCTCCAGCCAGCTACCGGTCATTTGTCCAGCCTTTCCAAGATTGCTGCGAGCCGTGCCAGCACCTGATCGGTGATCGGCTGGATTACATGGCTAAGTTCTGTTCCAGCATATTCGGCCTGTAGATACTGTCGGTCCTTCAGTGCCTTGCCACCCTGTGCGCCTGCCACCCGAGCCACGATACCAGCACGGTCGCGATACCAGCCAAGTTCGGATGCTGCGGCGGTGATCCGCACCAGCGCGTCTTCGCCTGCGGTGGTCAAAAGATAGAGATGTTCGCGGATCTTGCCGCCGGGAACACCGTCGCGCTTGATCCGAATGAGGTCAGCTGCCCGCAGGATCGCCAGCGCGTTGTCGAGCGGTTCAAACGCCCCGAACAGATAGCGGACCATCGGTAAGCGCCGGAGATCGGGTTCGCGATCATCGAATATGCCCTGAGCGATCATCACCAGATCACGTTCGCCGGACGCCTCGAACTCAGTTAGGAGTTCGTTGGCGAGATAGTCGGGATTGCGCATCCAGAAGTCCAGCGCCTGCAAGCGCGACTGGGAGTGCAGGACGGAAACAACATCGTCCCCCCAACGGATCGCATTATTTTTATCTCCTGCCGCCTGAATGCAGGCAAGCAAGCGAATGGCTGTCTGTCTTTCGCTAGCAACAGCTATCTCTGCCATTTCGAATTCACCCTGCCGTCGATTTTCGCCAGCTTATCTCGCCTGGATACCATTTCTTCCTCTACCCGATTGCTCCTCAAAGACTAGCTAAAGCCACGATGTTCGACGTAAAATATAATGAACCTTAGGCTAGGGGCTCGAGGTATCGTCCGCATAGTCCTAAATTGCGCACACTCCTTTTCTCGTTGCGCTGAGGTTCTATCCACAGACAGGACCATCCTAAACGGCCGTCAATTCCCCGGTCCGATGCAACTTCGCCCGCAGTGAGGCATCACGGCGATCCGTCTTTACGCGGTCTTCCAACTGATCCAGCGAGTTTCCCACGCGGTGTGCCTGATCGTCTGCTTTTCCAGCTTGCTGCAGCTGCCGTGCCGCACCGCCGCAAGTCCGCTCACCGCCCTCCGCGTCGCCCAAGTTGGCGTGAACGCTTCGAAGCAAGAAAATGTTCTTCCGCCGTACGCTCCCTGCCGCGAGAAGGTTGGGGAGGACCTCCATCGGTCGCCCCCGCCCATTCAACACTAACCGTTCAAAGCAACGTTGCCTCCACCTGCCGGTTCGACACCAACAATTCATTCGCCACGGTCGCACCGTCCTTGGCCACAGTATACTTCAGCTCGACTTCGCTCAGGTGGAACGCGCCGAACAGTTCCCGGGTTTTCGGCGTGTCGTTGATCGAGAGGATAAAGGCGCCGGCCGCATCGTCCAGGGCAGCCCTGATCGCTTCGAATTGGTTGCGATCGAACAGACCTTTCCCATAGTCGCTCTCGCCGCCGTAGTACGGCGGATCCAGGTAGAAGAGCGTCCCCGGCCCGTCATAGCGGCGTACGACGTCTGCCCAGTCGAGGTTTTCGAACACGACGGCTTCGAGCCGCGAATGCGCGGCATCGAGAAGCGGCTCCAGCGCGGACAGCCGGAATCGGGATCGATCTTTCGCGACCCCGAAGACACCCGACACCTGCCCGCCGAACGCCAGGCGCTGCAGGTAGAGGAACCGGGCGGCGCGCTCGAGATCGGTCAATGTGGCCGGATCGGTTTTCCGCAAGCGTTCGAACTCCTTTCGCGAAGCGACCTGGAAGCGCAGGATTTCCAGGAATTGCGGATAGTGGCGTTGCAGGATCCGGAAAAGGTTCACGATCTCGCCGTTCAGGTCGTTCATGACCTCGAGCCTGGGGCGCCATTTCCGGCGGAGGAACACGCCTCCCATCCCGGCGAACGGCTCGACATAGGTGGAATGGTCGATGCGCTCGATCCGCGCGATGATGGCCTGGTGAAGGGCCTTCTTGCCGCCCATCCACGGGGCCACGGGTGCTGCAGCGGCAACTTTCGTCATTGTCATGGGGAGTTGGTCCAGATTTAGTCGCGCCACTCTCGCGGGAGTCGGGCGACATTATCTGACTTCATGTCGGCGCAGCTGTGTTGGAAGCAGGGCTGCGTGGCGGTGAGCAATCACCGCCCCCGCCCGTGTGGCGGGTGCCGCAAGGGCCCGACGCGGGAAGACGCCTGGGACCGTTGAGGCCGTTCGGCGGAGGACTGTCATGCCCTCCGGCTGACCGCCCGGGACGCGTGCGAACGCGCAGCCGGACGGATCTCCGTTCACCACGCGCAACCGGCTTCCGACGCCAGCACAACGTCTGTGCCGGCTTCCCCGACGGATTGCGGCGTGGTGGATGTTTCGTAGGCCAAAGCGGACCGCAGGGCGGCGACAGGGCGCTGCAGGCCGTCACACAGGCCCGATGTCTCAACAGGAGTCGTGCAGGCGCTCATACCAAGCGCAGCCGACAGGGCGATCCAGCGCATTGTCTATCCTCTCTCTGGTGTCGATACGGTCTTGCAGGTCCTGGACCCGGTCACCCCGGGCCCAGAACACCGCCCCGGCCGTGAAGGCAGCGACGATGATCGCCGCCCCGATGCCGACAAGCGCCAGCCTCATGCCAGCACCCGGCGTGACAGGATGATCCCACCGGCGACCACGGCCATGCCGATGGCGGCATAGATCATCAGGTCATAGGCATGCTCCGGCACGACAGCCTGAAGCCCGGCGGCTGCCGTGGTGATCGTGCCGACCGTCGCCGCGCCCTTCCCCACCATCTCGGACACCCGGTCGACGGGCGTGGCCTGTTTGACCGGCTCAGCCGATGTCCGCGCTTCCAGGGCCGCCCAGGTAACTTGACCGACAACGCCGTCCACCTGCAGGCCAGCCGCGCTCTGGAATCGGCGGACAGCCGTGTCCGTCTGAGGGCCAAAGCTGCCATCCGCCTCGATCTGAAGCGCGGTCTGCAGCCGCTTGACCGCTGGCCCCGAGGATCCGAGGCGAAGCACGGCAGGCGACGCCACGCCGCCGCTGTGGCGTCGGTAGGCCGCTTCCATCTTGCGGGCGTAGGCGCCGCCCTGCCCGCCCCCGTTGTAGCGGGTTTCGATTGTCTGCCAGTCGTGTGCCCGGATGGCCGATGCCAGCCCCCAGGACGTGACCAGCGCCACGAAGGCCGACAGGTGGTCGCCTTCGGACGCGGCCATGGCCTTGACCATGGCGGTCGCGGTGTCGAACCCGGCCGCTTCGCAGTTGAAGCCCATGATCTGCGGCCCGCCCCAGCTGGTCGCCTGATACGCGGCTTCGGCGTCCAGCGCCTCTGCCTTGCCGAACATCGCCTCGCGTGCGGAGGTCTTGAGCCGGTACGATGCCTTCCACGGCGCCAGCGCGCCGGGCCGGAACCCGATCTTGGGCCAGAGAGAGCGTGGCATGTGATGCGGCTCGAACCGGCGTGTCAGGCTGCCGTCGGCGCGGAAGCCCCTCCCGGCGCTTTCGACATCCCACAGCGCGCGGATCGCGGCTTCCTCGCAGTTCAGCAGCATCGCGGCCGAAGCGAATGCACCGGCCGACATCGGCGCGGCGGCTCCTTTCCAGATAGGCATGATGGTTCTCCAATGCAGAAAACCCCGCGTGAAAGCGGGGCATTTGGTACGGGTTTTCTGGTGCGAGCGGGCTAAGGGTTGGACTCTTAACCCTTATTCAGGGTCTCGATGCCAAACATGACCGATGGGACCCAAGATCCGCTCGATGACCTTCGACATACTGGCCTGCGCAATCGGATTGGCGATCAGCGTGGACAAGGCTCTGTGGTACGCTCGCCTGTTGTTCTGATCCGATCGGGTTTCAACGCGATCGGGTGCGATCTTCCAGGACCGCAAGGACGCGGCCGTGCTCGTCTTGCTTTTCGCTCATTTCCTGCAGGTCGCGCTGGATGACAGCCAGGGCCGGTGCGATGTCGCCGGCCCGGCAGGACGCCCCCGAGACCGCGGCGGCCACCGCGGCGCTGGTCGGTTTGCCCTTCTTCACGCCACGGATCGTGACGACGATCGTTCCGATAAAGGCGCCCAGCCCTGCCCCGACGATCGCAACTTCTTCAGGCCCGAGGCCGAGCAATTCGGACATCAGCGCCGCTCCTGTATGCTGCAAGTACATCGAAGGCTGCCAGGACCAGGTACGTGCCGAACCCCGTGGTCAAAGCCACCGCGTTCTGGAAGACGGCGCCGGCCGTTAGCCAGGCCCAGCCGAAGGTGACCGCCAGCATCGTGAACACCGTGGCCCCCACGACAGCACCCGTGGCTCTCATGACAGGCGAACGACGCCACTGCCCATTGATGTAGAGCGCCGCAAGCCGAGCCGAAGCTATCAGCGCCAATGGCGTCGACAGCATGGCCTCGTCGAACCCCATGCTGCGGAAGGGCGCGAACCCGGCCCGTCCCATCGTGTCGCCGGGCACCATCAGGGTGATCGCGAAGACCAGCAGCACGCAGCTGGTCAGCCACTCGGTCGCGCGGCCGTGCTCGATTATGGCGAAAGCTATGCGTTGGGACATGCCGACCTCGACAGGCTCAGCTCGCGAAACTGGCCGAGGCTTCGGCGATCCTGGCCTCGGACACCTCCGCATGATCGGGATACTCGGGCACGCCCGCGGCAATGTTCGGCTCATGGCGGATCGGCGCGCCCTCTTCGCGAAAGGTTGCCACCCGGTGACCATCCACGAACAGGCCGATTTCGCGCGGATCCTGCGAGTAGAACATGCAAAGCCGTGTGCGGTCGTCCAGGACGACATTCATGTCCGTCCGGATATGGTTGATCCATTCATTCATGTCGAAGGTGCAGAGTTGGGCAAGACTTGCCATGGGAAATTCCTTTCTGGCGGTTGAGGAGTGAAGCCGGCTATCAGCCGTTCAGGAAGACGCCGGACACCTGCGCGGCAACGTCAGCGCCGGAGGTCTGGGTCACGGTCAGGCCGCCGGACACGACCGAGAACGCCAGGTTCAAAGGCGTTCCCAGGGTATCCAGTATGAGCCCGCTCTCGCCCTGCTTGCGCTTGATCTTGCAGGTGCCGTCGATCTCGTTCGCGACGCCCGAGCAACTGACGATAATCGTCGTGTTGCCGCCCCATTCCGAGAGCTGCTCGGCGCTGATNGTCCGTCAGCTCGAACCGATCCGAGACGAATTGCTCGGCCTGAACGACCGTGTTGAACCGCACCCTGCGCCCGGTCGTGCCCGAACCAGGCGCAAACTCGCCCTTGGAGCCGCCCCAACTGTTCCCGAAGCAAGAGGCGATCGTGACGGCATCGCTCATGTCGATCGCGTACTGATCGGGAAGGTCGCTGGCGCCCTCCATCTTGATCGCATGGATCACCATGTCGGCATGCACGCCCAGGCCGACCACCACGGGGCCATCAGACCTCTTGTTGCCGTCGATCTTGGTCGCGAGGCTATCATAGGCGCCGCCGTCCATTTTCAGGACGATGCCGTGCCCCGTTTCGTCGCCGCCGCATCCTTGCGTGAAGATGTTCGAGAAATGGAAGCGCGAGAAACTTGACGTGCCGCCCGGATTTTCGACCACGCCCTCGTAAATCATGGCTTGAGCCGTGCTCTGCAGCTCGACCTGCACAAGCCCGCTTGTCAGGCGCAGTTTCCCGTTGGCACCGCCGGAGATCATCACGTTTTCCGACCAGTTGCGCCAATTCTGGATCAGGATCAGGATCGGCGTGTTCGTGACGCCCGCGATCCCGGCAGGATGAAAGCCGAGCTGCGCCGCGTCCCGCATCTTCCAGAACGGGGCAACGGTTTGCGTGGTGGACCATTCACCGCCCCGCAGTACCAGCCGGCGGCCGCCCGTCTGCCCGTGATACGTGAAAAACGTGCCCGCACCCCCGTGCAGAACCTTCGCGCCCTCGGCCGCGATATGCAGGCTGCCCATGAGCGGCGCGGCGTAACCGCCGGCGTAACCGGCCCGCATCGACAGCTCCGGCAGATCATCGACCACGTAGGGGCCACCGCGCCAGCTCGGCGTGATTTCCACGGTCCCGCCCTCGGGCCGGTTGGCGATCATCCACTTGAAGAGGCTCACGAAGGCCGCCGTGTCCTGCGCCATGTTCCCCGGATCGCCGTCGCCGACCGGATTGAAGGCCCGCAGCGTCGGCGTCTTGATGTAGGACGGAACAATGAACGGTTGCCCGCCGCCGTTCGCGACGAACGGCTCATCCGCGCCAGGCACCGCTTTCGCCTGCAGCTTGAAATCTTCCACAAAGATCTCATCGCCATCGTTGTAGGCCGCGCCGTCAACTTCGAAACCGGCGAAGTTGTCCCAGAACCGCCGCGCGATCCCGGCCGGGAAAAACTGGCTCAGCGTGTTGAACGCCCAATCACCGGCGTCATCCGTTGCCGCATCACCCACCGCGGCAACGATCAGATCCCCGGGCCGCAGGGCCACCCCGTCGATCGCGCCGGCCGTTCCGATAAACCAGCCGTCACCCTTCGACGCCCCGGCAGGGAAGGCGCCCCCCGAGGCATCCCACGGTTCGGCCTGAATAGTGACCCCGAGCCCCATGGCGGCGATCCTGTCCGACAGGATCTTGAGCGGCGCATTGAATGCCGCCTCGGCCAGGTCCTTCCGGGTTTGTCTTGTTCCGGCCGCAGCGGCGGTCGTCGGGATCTTGACGGTTGGCGCGTTCATGAGAAACCTCGCTCTTGAGAAGGCGCGCCAGGCGCGCGCGTTTAGCCGGCCCCGTCGATCGACAGGCCGCCGATGCCCCCGCAGGGGCAATGTCAGGTAATGGTCAGCGTGAACGGGCCGGCGGCCGGGCCATCGGACCCGGTGCGCGAAACCGCCGTGACGAAGAAATCGGCCTCGCCAGGATCGGCCCCGGCGGCAATATCGGCCGTTTCACCCGGCCCCACGGCCAGCACGCCGCCGATATCCTCGGCCGCGCCGAACCCGTCGCCGGTCTCGGCCCGCCAGATCCGCGCGCCCTGGCCGATCAGGCTTCCCGGCATGGTCACGTTGAAAGTGGCCTCGCCCGCGCCGGCCGTCGCGCTGTTGACCGTGATCTCGAAATCGACAGAAACGCTTTCCTTGACCACCCAGGCGGATGCAGAGCTTCCGACCATGGCGCGCAACCGCATATCGAACTCGGGATCTATCGGCGGGTTGTGGATCCAGCCATAGACCTTGCCGCTCGAGTCGCGCAGATCCGCGTCGATCACCCCGCCCGAGATCCAGGCGCCGGGCTCATCGGCCGTGACGTTGGTCATCTGCAGCTCGTAATGCGTCACTGAGGCCGTAGGCGATGGCGGCGCGGCGAACCGCAGGCGCGAGACGATCGCGCTGCCCGCGTCGAAATCCACACCCGGCCCGGCCGTGATCTCGATCTCGCCCGGCGGTTCGACCTGCGGATAGGCGAAGTCGGTCGGCAGCGTCGTCAGCTCCTGTTCATGCAGCTCCGCATCATAGGCGAACACCGCGTCGGAATATTCCCGCAGGACAAACGGCGTCCGCAGGGCCACGCCCTCGTCATCTCCTGTCAGCGACGCGGCCGATCGCAACGAAACCGCCTGCCATGACCCGTTGAACCGCGGCCGGTCCGGCAGGGCACCCGTCACCCTGGCGCCGGGCAGGAGCTGGATCATCTCCGGCGGCCCGACCGAGGAAAACCGCTTTTGCAGCAACAGGCGCTGGCCCTCGATCCAGCGCAGCCGCTGCGCTTGCGTGCCACTTTGCACCATCGTCAGCGGATGATCGAACACGCGGGTTGCGGCGGCCGGCGCGTCGGGCACGGGCCAGGGGCCGAGATCCGCGGTCTCATAATCCCGATCGGCCGAGACATAGGTCGTGCGAACCTGGCCGAAACCGCCATCGCCCGCGGCGAAGCGTTCGAACTCGTAACTGTCCAGGATCTCGGACAGCGTGTAGGCCGCCGGGATCGGCGCGGCCGGCAGCAGACCGCGCCGCCCGCCGATCTGCACCAGCTCCGTCGCGCCGGCGGCGAGAAGCGGCTCGATCTGATCCTCGAGCTCACTATCGGCCGAATAGACAAGCGTCCCCTGCACCCGGTAGCGTTTTTCCGTATCGCCGCCTTTCTTCGCCGCGTCCTCGTCGGCCACGTCCGCGGCCCATTTGCACAGATCGAGGATAAGATCATCCAGCACCAGCGGCGCGACCGGGCTCTGCGTCAGCGCGTCGAGCGTGCAAAGCGCCTGATTGTCGCTCGCGAGCCAAGTTGCGGGATCGTCCAGGCTTTGCGCCGGATCGCGCGGATCCCAGACGTAAGACCAGGGCCCGCGCAGCGCGAGATCCGGCGGCAGAGACGGCCAGCGGTTCGCGCGCTCGGCCGTTTTGCCCACGTCGATTTCCATCCAGACCACGGTGCAGCCGCGCCAGGCGTCCGTTTCCTTGAACCATGTCGGGTTGCCCTCGGAATAGGGAACGGCCGCGGTCACGGCCGCCGGCGGCGCGGTCTGCTCGCCCCGGCCGATCCACACCCGGATATAGCCCGCGAAAGGCTCGTTCGTCGCCGTCGCGCCGGCCCCGTCGAAATCGTAGGGATCCCCGTCCAGATCCACCGGCCGCTTGTCGAGCCGGAGCGTGAAGGGACCGGCAGACGGCCGGCTGTTGACCAGCCAGACGCCATAGAGCTTGCCGTCCTTCACCACGTTGACCGGCGCCGGCGTGCCAACGGCTTCCGTCTCGCCGTAGACGTGCCGCTTTGCCGGCAGGCTTGTCGGTTGGCGCAGCTCCTGCTCCTGAACTTCGATCGGCGATTGCGTCCGGCTTCCGCCCGCGCCTAGCGCGCGCGACGCGGTACTCAGGAGAAGCCCGCCGGCCAGGTTCGCGAGCGCCGGACCCAGCACGGCGGCCGCGGCCTGTCCGACACCGGCGGTCACCAGCGCGGCCGCTACTGCGGTTCCCATATCCATGCCCTTTCCGGCGTGAAGCCGCCTGCATATCCGCGGCGCGATTTCGCCACCCATTCGTCAGGCGCGGGGCAAAAGAGGAGGCTATCGCCCCGGCCCGTGAAGCCGACCCCGAGCGCGCCCGGAACCGCGACCCCGGTCTCGGCAAAGCCGCGCTGCGCCGCGAT
>NZ_QZEX01000006.1 GCF_003646465.1 Chachezhania antarctica | reverse complement strand
ACGACCCTGAAATGGGCTGCGCATCATCAGACCCGACGCAACAACCCGTCAACTGACGGCCTTCCAAGCCCTTCAGGCTGCGCCAACTGCTCCATAGTCGAGAAAACAGTCAAAAATCGAGGTGCCCTACATGAAGAACTCGATGATCCTGTATCGTCGTGACATGAACGTGTCCTACATCATTGCCGCCCTGACCGGCATGGTGTTCCTGATCGTCGGCGCCGTCGTTCTGAACCCGATCGGCCTCGTGCCCTCGGGCCGCGAAATGGGCGTGACCATCGCACGGATCTACACCGACACGTTCGGCGCATGGATCTTCCCGGTCATCATCGCGGGTGGCGTCGCGGCGCTGTTCTCGACCGTCTTCACCTACTTCGACGGTCAGGCCAAGGTGTTCGAAGAATGCTGCGTCCGCCTGAAGACAAGCTGGGATGAACCGAAGACCCGCAAGTTCATCCACCGCGGGTTCCAGGTTCTCTGGGTCATCGGTGGTGCGGCGGTGATGTTCGGCATGCCTAAGCCCATCGTGGTGGTGCAGGTCGCCTCGGTGCTGGCGCTGGTCTTCTCCCCGATCATCTACTGGTTGACGATCAAGGCGATCAAGGACGGGTTCAAGACCGAAGAGGAACGCGAGCACATGCCAAGCCCGTTCATGATGGGCCTGGCCTGGACCGGGACCGTCGGGCTTGCGCTGATCTCGGTCTACGTTCTGGCCATGATGTTCGTGTTTACCTGAACGCGGCCAAGGACTGACAAGATGAACCGCGCCGCGAGAAATCGTGGCGCGGTTTTGCGTTTCCGGCAGCTGGAAATCCGCGCAGGGCAGGAAACGGTATTTCGCATTCTACCGAACGCGATCATCGCGTCATGTATCGCCATGGTGCAGAATGCAGGTTCGTCCAAGTGATGCCGTCTTCGTAGCCCCTTGTCGTCTAGACAAGGATATCGTCAGAAACTTCGCTGACCGTTGTATCTAGGACTGTCAGGCTATCTCGGCCATTGAAGGTAAAAACGACATCGTCCCCCACCTGTTCAGCCTTGGAAAGCACCGTGTCCAGGGTGCCAAGGTTTTTCAGCCAGATCTCGTCGCGGTCATTCTTGAAGTCAGTGATGGTGTCGCTCCGGCCCTTCATTGCAAAAACGAACAGATCGCGACCGGAATTGCCAGTCAGCATGTCGTTGCCCACGCCGCCATTCAAGGTATCGGAGTCTCTGCCGCCAACCAGTTCGTCCTTGCCCCAGCCCCCATAAAGCTTGTCGCTGCCATTTCTTCCTAATAACTTGTCACTGCCCTTTTGGCCCCTGAGAAGATCGCCCCCTGGACCGCCGGCCAACAGATCAGCTCCTCCTCTGCCGTTGATCACGTCGCCTGCGCCGAAGCCCTGGATGACGTCTGCGCGTTCTGTGCCAACAAGCACATCGGAATGGGCAGTGCCGAGCATGCGATCGACGACCCTCTCTATCGCGATCTCCAGCCGAACGGTGTCACTGGGGTTCGGATCCAGGCTGCTATCGGTTACCTGGATGACGACCTCAAGTTTTTGCGTTTCCTTGAAATCCAGGTCCACGTTGCGACGCAGGTAGAGATCGCCATTCCAGAGAGCAAACATTTCCTTGTCTTCACCGCGAATACTAAGGACGTTATCTCCCAATTCGTCGTCCAGCACTTCAATATCAGCAATCGAAGTCCGGACAGACGTATCCAGATCCTCTGGCAGAGACTCTACCACTTTCGTCAATTCGAGTGTCGGTGGCAGATTGGTAGGGGCCGGCGGGTTGATAGGAGGTGGTGGAACGCTGTTGACGGTAAAAGCCTCAACTGACTCGGCAATTACTGCGTCAAGATCTTCTCTGGAGTCGCCATCACTTATGTAAACCGAATCCAGATCCTCGCGAACTTTGAAGGTTGGTGAAGGATTCCCTTCCGTGATCCAAAGGACGACATATCCGTTGTAATAAACGCGAATTTCGGGTCCCAGATCCGGTCGACTAATCCGCACGGTGTCATCATCGTCTGCAATGACCAGGTACCCGTTGTACGAATAAGGCTCCCATACGGAATCATCGAACGTGCTGAATTGCGCCAACCTTGACAACATCTTACCCCAGATTTGAAACCACTCGCTCTCTCGAGCAGGTTAACGAAATATTAACCTAAGAGGTCTTTCTCCGCCAGCCATTCTTCAGCTGTGCCAGCGGAGCCTCTGTTTTACGGAGGTCAGGCATTGTTGAACGCCATGTCCGGGAGAGCGCGACGCGTATCAGCGTTCGCCCGCCAACGCGCTCTGGCTGATCAAGCTTCGGGCTTCGGTCGCGCTCTCCCGGCCCGACTATTGGAATGGGCGAAAGCAGCCCAAGGGAAAGAACGAATGTGTGGATGACGGACGAGGATGCCTTGAAGCAACCGGGTGTAGCGGGACACGGATTTTTTCAGTGTGCGACACGGAAAGTTGCAGCAGCGCGTTTTCGCGCGAAGAGCCGTAGCAACGTTTAAGGCGTCGACGACACTCTTTTGGTGACACTCCGTTCAACGCCTAGTGTTGCATCCCTCCGACATTGCTTCAACGAGACTTAAAACGAGCGGGCTCTGCGGGCATTTGAAATTCTCTTGAACGAAGCATGAGGTCCTAGTTGGCTTGCTTTCGATGTTGGGCTTTACAGTGGCCGGAGAACAGGCAGTACTGTCAGCTGCCGGCTTCCAGCTCGGCTTCGACTTGCGCTATGTAGGCTGCAGCCACGTCGGGCCGGGGTCCGCGTGCGGGGGTAAGCTCTGATGTGACACCCTCTTCCGTTTGGCGAATTTTGCCGACTGATACCTGATCAACGTAAACCTTGATAAGGTTCGACTGCGGATCATCACGCACAAGCCGGAAATCCGGGTCCAGGGCGTTCGGCTGCACATGGTGATAGCTCGTGATGACTTTCACCTGGACGCCGCTGTGAACCTCGTAGTGCCAATCGCAGGCGTATTCCGCCCACGCCTGATCATCGAATTGCAAGAGTTTCTGCATGATGGTCACCGTATCCTGTAAAGAGTTGCTTGGCCTGTTTGTGTGATACCGCTGGTGTTCGTGTAGCTGATCCCGGTGCCGGACTTGCTGAACGTTCCAGGGTTCCCGCCGACAAGAGAGATTTGTACGAAGTCGATCCCGGAGCCGTTTCCATCAGTCCCGATAGTAGCTCGATCCACGATGCTGCCATCGTCAGATTTGACCCACAGCTCGAACAGGGCATTCCCGATCCCGGGAAGGTCCTTAAGCAGAGCTATTGGGACAACAAGAACTGCGGCACCGTCAGTGAGAGATCCGTCAAAAACCACCTCGGGAAGGAACGCTGTGAGCCCATTGTTGCTCTCGATGAAGGGTGTATTCGCCGTAGCGGCGAGATCGTCCAGGCCGAATAGAGGTGCTCTCACACCGTTCCGGAACCGGGTGGTCATTTCCAGACCCGTGCGGTTCGACTGCTGCCGGTCAACCTGCCGGTCATCGGTCTCCGAACCCTGAGCGGCCCTGTGAACTTCACCGTTGTTGGCGTTGCCGTAGTACTGGACCGCGGTACAGCCCCACACGTGGAACGTCGCAGCCTGAGTGTCCTCCGGGTCTTCGAGAGATGGAATGAACTGGCTGAGGTCGTCCCCAACGATCACCTCGGTTTCGCTGATGGTGTCCGTGATGTGCGTCCTGAGCAACGTCCCGTCCGGCAGGACAAGTTCGATCTGGGAACCGAACCCCCAATGCGACACGGCATCGAATTCGTCGCCCGGGCTGGTGATCGTGATCGTCGTGAACAGCCCCGCCGCCGTGTGGGAGATTTCGCAATCGCCCTCGACAGCCGTTCGGCCTTGCTCCCCCGTCACGTAACTGATGACCGAGCCACCGAGTGTATACACTGCGCACATCGTGGCGATGTTGCCGCCGTTGCTGTGGCCTGCGTGGTGGCTTTCATAGCCGGCCGGCATGAACGAGTACGGGCACCCGCTGTACTTGTTACCGCCGCAGAAAGCCGAACGAAAATCGACACGCGCAAACGAAGAGGTGCCACCAAGCGCATCGCCCGCATCATGCGCTTCACCGTTGGGATCGACGCAGTCCTGCGGGTACACATGGTCACTTGCCACGCGCATCCGGTAAGTGCCTGCCCCGCCGTTCGTTCGAATATTGAAGGCGGCAATCCTCTCTGACCAAGCTTCGCAATTTCTGAATTCGCAGCCGAAAATCAATCCGTTGTCCGCGGATGCAAACTGGTTGACGTTCACGTTTTCGGCCACACAGGACCCGAAGTCGTCGAATAAGATCCCGGAGATGAAGTCTTCGACCTCGGACATGACAAGGTGCATGTTCGAGACCTTCACCCGCGCGCTGTTCGGGGTGTTTCCAAAGTGCCAGAAACGGAAGGCCGCACCGTACTCGCCAATACCGCCACCATGGCCGAGCTGCCGTCCGGTCGCGCCGGGCATGTCAATGCGGCCAGAGCCGGTGCCTTGGATATCGAAGTAGCAACCCTTGAAGTCGATATCCACCGGACGGAGAATGTTGCCAAACCAGGTGAATGCCACGGCAGCCTGGCCCCACGGATCGTTCGTCAGAGCTTGGTCAAACAGTATGTCGTAGGCACGGGAAGCGCCCACCAGACTGCCCCCGTGCTCACGCAGGAAAGCGGCGGCACGAATGAATGCCTCGGTGTCGTGGGTGCTCGCATCGCCGTAGGACCGGAAGTCATCAACGACCAAGGCTTCCGGGTTCGGCGCGCGGAACCGATTGACGGAAGCTGCGGTCAGGGGCCGCACGTTCAGAACCGAACCGAGAAGGTGCGCCGCAGCGTCGGTATCGTCGGTGTCTTTCACCGTGAAAGGCCGCTGGCGCACCGAGAGAGGCGTGTCGACTGGTAGTGCCCGTGTATCCCCGAGGAACTCGTCCACATCCCGCAAAGGCTGGTTCGTGCCCAGAACCATCTGGATTGCGAGGGTGTCGTGGTCCAGCACCGTGCCCCCGTTCTCTGTGTGGGTCGCGGCAGGAACCACGTCCCACAGCCGGCCCTCGGTCTCGAAGGACATGTCCTTCTCAAGGCTCAGCGCCGCCGACGCCACCGCCATGGAGGGCATCTTGGCGACGTTGCGGGAGGTGATACGCTTCCAACGGTTGCCCACGCTGTCCACTAGGACATCGTAGCCGTCCGCGGCCGATACTGCGTCGTCCTCGTCCAACCACCACTCACCGCCCAGGCCGTCACCGCGCGAGTTTCCACCTTGGACCGTGATGACGCCAGTGCCCTCGGCCGGTGTCCACGATGCCACGTCGCCCCGGGCTTCCAGCGTCTCGCGGTTCACCAGTGCCGCGGCCGTTTCCGCCTCATCGCGCGCGTCGTTGAGGTCGTTCAGCAGGTCCGTCAGATCGGTCGGGTTGACGAGGTGCGTGTCGCTGACGTCCCGGACACTCAGAACGGCGATGGCCGTTGTACCGTCCTCGCCATAGGTCTTAACATAGGGGCAAACGTAGACGGTCCCGGCAGGTGGCGCCGTCACGCCGGACACGTCCATCGCCGAGATCCGCACGGACATTTCGACCATACCGTTCGAGTTGAGCAGGGAGGACTCGGTGTTGATCACCTGATCGCTGATCAGGTCCTTGTTCTTGTTCAGCCATGCCACCCGGAGCTGTACCGCGTGATTGTTGGGGTCCCCGGGGTTCGACACGCGAAGGATCCTGGCCGTCAGTTCCAGGATATCTTCGCTCACTGCAATGGGGCTGCGAAGAGCCACGACATCCGCACCGTCAGCGACAAAACACCTGCCCAGACCGTCCACCACCTGGACTTTGGCCGCGTCCAGCGCCTCCTTGGCGAGCCCTCCTCCCAAGACGCTGTGCGCGTAGGCGTTGGGGTTATCGCCCGGGCGCCATTCCATGTTGAAGGTCTCGACGTCGATGCGGGCGCCCAATGCCGCTTCTGCCGCCGCCGCCCGGGACGTTTCCGCAAGAAGGGCGGCGTGTGCAGCCTTCGTGGATACGACGGCCGAAAGGGCCGCGATCTTCTCAGCCTCATCGTGGATGCGGCCACCCAGCGTCTCTTCCGCAGTAACCGCCCGCAGATACTCATTCTGCAGATCAGCCAGATCGGCCTTGCCGGCAAGATCAGGCGTGTTCTTCAGATCTTCGTAGTCACCCGATGTCGCGACATCGGACAGGTCGGCGCTGTTTGCCTTCAGGTTGAGCGCCGCCTGTTGAGCCGTGCTGACGGGCTTGTCGGCGTCAGACGTATTGTCGACGTCAGCGAGACCCAGTTGCGTTGCCGTGATACCATGGGGATTTTCATCGTTGACGATATGATCCGCCAGGTCGGACGCCACCGCGGCGCTCCCGCCGTCCCCGATATGCTGCCAGCGGCCCCATGCTTCGACCCAGGCATATCGACCGGCGTTCGGCACCGTCGCACCATCGTAACCGGTCGCCGTGGCGTCCGAATGCGTCCCGGCATCGTCCAACAGCACCTCGCCACCTTTTCCGTCTTCCGTGGGCGTGAGTGTCAGAAGATCGGTCCAGGTCGCCTTGTTCAGAAGGCCTCCGGTGATTTTGCCTTCGACTTCATCGAACCGCGCCGCGACCGGTCCGCTACCCGCCAGAGCCATGCCGAGATCCGACATCGGAATACGCCCAAGCGACCCGTCGCGATGGCCGAGAAGATCGTCGGCCGATGCGATCTTTTCAACTGTTGTGCTCGTTATCCCTGTCGGCATTTGGCGCTCCTAGATAGTCACAGAGTACGAACCGCTTGCCGGACCGGGCACACCGTCCAGGTTTTGCGGTTCGATCCAGATGAAATGCGTGCCCTGGTCGAGGCAGGCACCGGTTTCGAGGTAGACCGACACGTCGTCGATCGAACCATCGAAGTCGCTGCTCGCCAGGAACTCGAATGTGTCGTTGCCGGTGACCGCCTGGATCTTGTCCGCGTGGTCGCCGTCAGCGGAAACCGCCACGCCCGGCCGATCCGACCCCCCGGTCAGGCGCGGCGTCACGGACCCGGCGGTCCTGCCGCTGACCGTGAAGGCGATGCGATAGAACTTGCCTGCGCTGGCCGAGAGCGGTTGCCCGATCGTGTCGCCCGTACCCGGGGTATGGGTGGCGATACCGCCAGAGATGGCCCAGCCCGCGTCGAGGTCCCAGTCGCCCGCATCGCCCATGTTCCCGCCCACGGTCAGCTCTTGCCGCGTCGTGTCGCCCAGGGCGACGGAGTAGCTTTGCTGAGGCATGACCGGGACCGCGGCTCCGGCAGCGTCGGTCTCGCGATCGAGCGTCCCGGTCTGGTTGATGTAAACCTGCAAAGCGGCCGTGGCGGCATCGGCCCCTATCGCGACCTGAATGAGCGCGCCGCCGAGGAGCGCCGTGATCCCGATGGCATCTTCGTCGAGAGCCGCCGGAATGTCAGCATCGCCGGCACCGACGGTCAGGCTGACGGTTGCGCCCCAGGGACCTTCGATACCGGTGGCCGAGACGGCCCTTGCCCGCATTTCGATGATGTCGTCGCGGACGTAGCCTTCGATCGAGCTTCCCCCGTTGGCGGCAGGAATGCTGGTCTGGGTCCAGCTCGGGGCTCCTGTCAGACGGTGATCAACATCGAAGGAGGCCGCGCCGATAGCTCCGCTGCCCGGTTCGATCAGGTAGTCGACCAGGTCCTCCGTCCCGGTACCGGAAACGCCCGAACGGATCGATACGAAGCGCGGCGCCGAGGGCTGCAGCAGGTTCTCGTCGATCTCCTCCCCGACGCGGCCGGACCAGGCCGGCACAGTATCGGCCGCGAGCAGTTCGTCGATGATCGGAGCCTCATCCACCAGGTGCAGGATGGAGTGGCCGTCCTCGGTCGCCTCGACCCGCGTCACGATGGCCTCCAGGCTTTCTGAGGCGGCCTTGCCGAACAGGATCAGGTCCCCGGCCATGGGCATGTCGCCGCTGCCGGTCAGGGTCAGGAGACGGGCCTCGCCTTCGATGGTCGCAACGGTCCGCACAACGGAGGCGCCGATCGTGTCGGGATCTTCACCCTCGGTGGTTTCAGCAAATACCCGGAAGCGGATCCCGTAGGCCTCGCCCGCTTCCATCGTGATCAACTCGTCGAGCTCGATCAGGCTGCCCATCACGGATTTCACGCGGGCGGCGCGCTGAACCTTGTCCAGGACATCGTGGCTCAAGACCACTTTGTCGCCGCGGGTTGCCACGCGGACCGGACCTGCCTGCGTTACCTGATAAGTGTCGGGCCGGTGGATCGCCTCGTACATGCGGCGGCGGGCTTCGATCCAGATCTCGGCCGGGTCGGTCTTGCCCGGCAGCTCCAGCGCTTCTGTCAGCGTGATCTCGCCCTCGTAGTCCGGCCATCGCACCACCCGTTCCGCTTCCTTGAAGTCGTTCGTGGCGTCCAGGAAGCGGACACGGAAGGCATGAGGCGGCTCGAAATAGGCCCTTTGGCACTTGAAGTCCCATGAATTGCGCGGGCTGACATGGTCGACGACCAGCTCGTGCGCCCTGTCGATCGTGACACCCCATTTCACGCCATCGTGGCGGGGCGTGGCCCGACCGGCTGCGGCGATCTCGATCAGGACATCCCGAAGCGTCGTGGAAACTTCGATCAAGGCCCGGTCGTATTTCAGATCATTGAGGCGGCAGAAGTCGTGCCAGTCCTCGATCTGGTCCATGTCCAGACCTGCGTCAGAGACCGCTTTCGGATTGCCCTCGGTTTGCAGAACGAACCGAAACAGCGCGGCCGGGTTGGAGGTGACGCGTTCGACCCAGGTGCCGGTGCCATGATCGTAATCTAGACAGATCCGTCCAGCGAGCGCGGTCAGGTTGTCGAGCGCACCGGAGAGCTGATGCGTCGCCCGGATCCGGGTCGCGATCAGGGAGAGCGGGCGGCCGTAGTTCAACGGGTATTCCGGACGCAGGGTCTGCAGCGCGGCCCAGCTGCAGCGGCGCTGTCGATTGCTGTCGGTGTTCTCGTCCGTCAGCATGGTCAGGCGGACCTGCCAGCGACCGCGGCTGGGGAAGGTCCAGCTGTGCTGGCGGTAGAAACTCTCCAGCTTGGCAGCCCGGATCGTGAGTGTCTCGACCTCGGTCCAACTGCCGGCCTCTGCCAGGCGGTGCTCGACCAAGATCGAGACCTCCTCGGTCTGCGCCACCCCGTCACCGTCGAAGCGGACCAGGCCCGAGGGAAAGGCCAGCAAAACCGAAGCGCCGTCTGCATCCGCTCCGGTCGTGCGCACGACCGGTGTCGCGACTGAAGGGTCCTCGGCGATGACTTCACCCAGGTCGTTCCGGGCCAGCGGACGCACCAGCTCGATCGAGACCCTCTCTTCGGCCACCTGGCGCGGATAGAGGCTGACCGGAAGATCGGTGTCCAACCCGTCGCGGGTCTCCAGATCGACGTCGCTGAACTCGCTGAGCGAGGTCTCCCCGATCCGGAGATCAGAGAGCGAGAGCTGGCCTTCGCCAAGGTTGAAGGCCGAGCGCAGGTACTGCCAGTCGCCCACGATCTCGGAATAGCTGAGGGCCGCAAAGGGCGGTGCGAAGCGGATCTGCCCGAGGATCACAGGCACCGCGCCGTTCGGATCGGCGCGGTTGCGGATCGACGAGATGGAATAGCGGTTCTCGGCCTGTCGGCTTTCCGGGGTGGTGGGAACGACCGGCGGGATGAGGGCATTGATAAGCAACTGACCGACGACGGTCACGCCGAGGGAAATGCCGGCAGAGGCCAGGGCAAATCCGGTGGTCCCAGCCTGGAAACCGAGTGCAAGAGCATAGTACTGCCCTGCCGCCACGGCCGCGATCGCCACGACGATGGTCAGGACGGACCGCAGGTTGTTGCCACCCGGCACGAAGCGGATCACCACCCGAACGCCCGGTTGCGGTCGGACACGGTGCCAGTACGCCTCCGCGACAACCTCGGATCCACGTTCGGTCACCAGGGCGATCCGGCAACGGCCGCGCTCCTCCTCGGAGAGGCCAGGCACGGTGACGTCGAGGATCTCGGCCAGCGTCTGGCCTGCGGGCAAGTCGAGGACGATCCGATCCCGGTCCGGGTCGAACTGCGACGCGGCCAGGACATGGGTCAGGGGGCCGGTCATCGCCGCGCCTCCGTGACAATTTGAACGGGGCGTTCAACGTGCCGGTAATGCCCCTTGAAACGGGGCTTCCAACTGCCGCTCGAATAATCGGCAAGCTTGGCGCAATCGTCGCCTTCCATGTGGATCATCAGCCCATGGCGCACGACGATGCCGACATGCGAGGCGAAGCGGCCGCGCCGGAACACCGCGATGTCGAAGGCAATGGCCGGGCCGTCCACGGGGAGCCAGAGCGGCGAGGTTTCCGCGCCCGCGATGAGGGCCGCGATTTCTCCGCGTTCCTCGGCCGAGCTGTAGCCAAGGTAATCCGGCAGCCCGATCCCCAGCTCCTCCTGGTAGATGATGCAGGCAAGGCCCCAGCAATCGGCGCCGTCGCGACCGCGGCCGAGATCGGCCCAGGGAAGTCCGACATAGGCGTTGCTCCAGCTCATAGGTGCAGCCCCGGGAAGCGGTCACGCGTCATGCGGCCGGATGGGAAAGGTTCGGCCTCGATCTCGTCGCGGCTGATCGAGAGGGTGATCGAACCCGCATCGATGTCGGCGGCCAGGATCTGGAGGTCCAGGAACTCCGCCTCGATCACGTCCGGGCTGTCCGCCAGCACGACGGCCATGCAGATCGAGGGCGGGGAGATCACGCTGCGGCAGATCTCCACCATGTCGCTGTCGAGGTTCTCCAGGACGATCGAAGCGGAGGCAGGGGCATCGTCGAGGTCCGACGGCAACAGGGCCGAGGCGATGGTCCAAAGCCAGGGCTCGGTCACCGGGTTTGCGCCGCGCCAGGTTGACCGGGTGCAGTAGATCAGCGGGTCGGTCGAGAACCGTTCCCCGGGGTCGGTGGAGAGGCGGATCACCTCTTCCAGGTCCGGATGGGTGATCTCGAAAAGAGCGACGTAGATCTCCTCGGTCGAGACCGCGTCCTGCGCCTGGCGCGCGTTGAGGCTCACACGTCTCATGGCATCACCACGAGGCTGAAGGTCTTGCGGAACTCGCCCCCCTTGAGTGTCTCGACCGGCACCTTGTCCCCCCAGGCGCAGAGCCAGACTTTTGCCGCGAGGATCGGCGTACCTTCCGCAGTGAGGAGGGGCACGCCCTCGGTCGTGTAGAGCGGCCAGCCATGGGTCGTGGGGTCCGCCATCCGGAACAGGCGACTGCCCCAGGCGCAGTCGTCTCGATAAAAAAGATCGAAGACGGCCTTCTGGCCGCGGTCGAGCAGCATCGAGAGGGTCACCAGGGTCGCGACGCTGGAAAAGCGGCGCTCGAAGCCCGGAGGACCGGCGTCACCCTGGCGCCGGCGGCGGCCGTCCTGCAGTTCAAGCGACCAGCTGTTGCGCTCGGGACGCGGCAAGGTATCGGGCCAGTCGAGGATCATCCGCGGTTCCTCCCAGCCGGTCGCAGGGCGAACTCCTGCGACATCGCCTTGCGCAGCGGATTGCCCCGCTGCGATACGGCCGAAGCCACCTGGCGGCCGACAGTCATGGTCAGCTGCGGACGACCCAGGCTGTCGGTGCCCTGTTCGGTTTCCACGCCCCGGCCGGAATAGTCGTTGACCACGAGGGAAAGCCCGAGCGTGCCGGTCTGGTCGGCGCTGGCGGTCTGGCTCAGGGCGCCACCCCGGGCGAAGGCCGGCAGCCCGCCAGCGTTCATGGCTTCAAGGATGTGCCGATAGCGTTGCGTGGCCTGGGCGTTCATCATGAATTCGCCCGAGGAACCCCACATCAGCACGTCGTCTGACGTACCGCTGCCGGGGCCGTGAATGTAGCCGCCGGTCGCCGCTGCCGGCAGCGCCCCGGCAATGGCCGTGCCTGCGCTCTCGGTAAGGCTTCCCGTGATCCCCGAGACAGCCATGCCCAGCAGGCCGCCACCTGTCGACGTCCCCAGGGCGCCCGCAAAGGCCCCTTCGCCCATGAGGGCTGCCTGCAGAACCGCCGATGCGATCATGTCGGCGACGTTCTCGAAGACATCGCCCAGCTCCTTGCCGCGCAGGATCAACCCGTCGATCGCGCTGTAGGCCGCGCTTGCGTAGATATCCTGTTGCTCGGTCAGGGAGGCGAGACGGGTCTCTTCCTGCTGGCGCTGCCGGATCAGCCCCTCCACGGCCGCGCGTTCGCTGTCCGTTGCCGCCGCAAGGGTCTCGCGGTTGCGGATCATCTCCTTCTGGACGGGGTCGGTCTCCTGCAGAAGGTCGATCTGCAGCTGCTGCTGGGCGATCAGATCCGCGATGGCGTCGCGCTCCTGGCGCGCCGCCTTGGCCGAACCCGAGCCCCGTGCGCTCTTCAACGCCTCGGAGCGCTGCGCGTCGAGCTGGGCCTTCTTGGCCATGACATTGCCATAGGCAATGGCTTCGGCATCCAGTGCCGCAATCTCCGGGGCATCGGCATCCTGGCGGCGGACACCCTGCGCTTGCTGCATGCGCAGGACGCCCAGCTGACGGGCCTCTTCCACCGGGTTCCCGGCCGTGTCGAGGCGGATGCGCGCCTCCTGAAGATCCACGGCGCCCTGCGCTGCCAGGGAGACAGAGGCGTCATAGGCACGTCGCAGTTCATCCGCGAGCCGCGTCGCTTCGGATCTGGCGGCAGCAATGCTGCTGGCCATATTCGTGTTGGCGATGCCGGCGGCGTTGGTTTCGCCCTCGTTCAGGCGCGCGGCCATCTCCCGGGCGACGTCCTCGGCATTGGTCAGCCCGTCCAGCACCTCCTGGTCGATGGTCGCGCCGCTGGCCTCCAGCGCCGATTGCATCCGCGCCAGCTGGTCGGCCACCCCGGTGATGTCGCCCGCCTCGATCGCACCGCGCAAGGCATTGCGGATCTGGGCGATCTCGGCGGCGAACTCCGGCGGGATCGAGAGGTCGGAAGCAAGGTCGCCGATCGCGGCGAAGTCGCCTTTCAAGGCGGCGATGTATTCGCGCTGCTCTGCGACCTTCTGTTCCAAGTCCCGAGTAGACCGATTGGAAAGCCGCGCCATCGCGATCTCGGTCTCGATCCCGCGTATCAGCCTTTCCGCCTCGGCGATCTGCTCTGCATTCGCCTGGCTGCCTGCACCGGCAAGCGCTGCGCCGACGGCGCCGGCGATCTTCTCGATTTCGGCCTCGAAGGCCGGGCCGGTGGCTTCGTCCAGCACGACCTCGACCTTGGCCACGGCCGCGCGCTTCTCGATATCGTAAAGCCGGGTCGCCAGGCCCAGCACCTCGTCCGAAATCTCGCCATACTTCGCGCGCAGGTCCTCCAGCCCGCCAAGGCTGGCCAGTTGCGCGGCGGAACCGGCCCGGCTGATCGCGGCGGCCGCCTCGTCCACCTTCTCGGCGAAGGTCAGCGTCTTTTCCTCGGCGTCCTCCGAATGGAACGCCCATTGCGCCAGGGCAGCCCCGCCGGCGATCACGCCAAGGGTCACGATGTTGACCGGGCTCAGAAGCGACAGGAACGCCGTGCCAAGTGCCCTCACGGCACCGGCCGCGCCCATCGGGCCGATGACCTGGGTGATCTGGGTGCCCTGCTGCAGGGCCAGTTGCAACGGGTTCTGCCCCGCGGCCATCATGACGGCCAGGTCGTTGAAGTTCGCGGTCAGGTTGGCAACGCTGCCGGCGGCCAGCGGCGTGCTCTGGCCGATCCCGATCATCCTCGCGTTGACCCGGTCGGACTGCGCCTGCAGCGCCGACATCTGGGCGACGGCCCGGGCTTCGGATTTTGTGAGGACCTCGACCTGGGCCGAAGCCTTGGCAAGCTCGCTGTTCAGCGCGGCAATTTCCGCGTCGGTGGCGGCACCCTTCTTGCCGAGGTTGCGAACGGACAGCCCGGCCTTCTCCGCGCTGGTTCCAAGCTCACGGAGCGCGGCCTCGGCCGCCTTGCCGTCCGCCTGGATCAGGATGGAGAGTGCCGCCGTCATGCCTTGTCCTCGTTCAGAACCTCAAGGGCGCCCCGCTCGATCATCCGGATATCGGACCAGACCGAGGGGGCCGGGATCTTGTCTTCCAGTCTCAGCCCGGCCTCGGCCGCGCTGTAATCGAGCCCGATGGTGGCCACGCCACCGAAGCCGCCGACGACCCGCCACTGGGTGGAAATCGTCAGGAAAAGCTCCAGCGCTTTCAGGTGATCGGCCCAGAGCTCGATGGCCACTGGCCGGGGTGCGAGCTTCGCCAGGTCGATCCCCCAGAGCGCCGCGTCTTCCTCGGCACCCCCGTCTTCGTCCCGGCCGAGCCGGCCCTCCGCCCAGGCCCGCCCGGCCGCCTTCAGTTTCCCGATTTGGCCTTGGTCAGGGCGGCCATGTAGGTGCGCAACAGCGCCAGGCGCACATAGGGCAGCCCCAGCATCTGTTCACGCAGATCGGTGGACCAGGAGACCGGCTTTCCCGCGTCATCGACCACATCTTCAAGGCCCGTCCAGACCGCGCGCAGGAAGTCCTTCAGCCCGTCTTTTGAGGCGACATCGAACTCTTCCGCCTCCCCGTCGGGCAGGACCTTGAAACGGCCCTTGAAGGTCTGTTCAACGTGGCCTTCATCCTGCGGCACCATGACGGTGACCGGATGGCTGAACTCGGGATTTGCAGTGATCTTGAACATGTCGCGCTCCGGTGATTTCGCAGATCAGGTGAGGGTGAGGGTCCATTGGTCGTTGCCCGTGATCGGCAGCGGGACCAGGCGCAGCGGCCATTCCTTGATGTTCTGGCTGTTGTTCAGCCCCTGCGGCCGCTGCATCTGGGCGGTCGGGATATTGATCGCGGCGATCGAGCCGGCCGTCGTCCCATGGACCAGGTCGATCTCGACGCCGGTCTGCCCGGCAGCCAGGGTGAACGGGTCGAAGGCGGAAAGCGGCACGGCTTCCACGACCGTCTCCACCGTCTCGGCGCGGTCCGTGATCAGCACCCCTTCGGATCCGATCAGGAACCGCGTTTCGACCGAATTGCCCAGGTTCAGGTTGAAGCTGCGCATCACGAAGTCCTCACCTTCCATCTGGAAGGTCGGCGTGTTGGCATTCGTCGCCAGCAGCGGCTTCTGGTAGGCGCTCAGATCCACCGTCGGCCGGGTCTGTTCCGTGGGCAGGGTGAAGAGGCCCGTGAACTCGAAGTTCAGGTAGACGATGCCCTGGGCATTCACTTCGACCGTGCAATTGCCACGGCTGCCCAGCATCACGTAGCGGGTGGCGCCGATCAGAAGGTAAAGCGTAACGCTCTCATGCCCGTCGCTGACCGGGTTGTAGGTAACCGAAACCCCGGCATCGACAGTCTCGGCCACGGCGCAGGCACGCAGCAGCGTCCCCCAGGCCGGCGCGGTCCCGGCCGTGCCGGACGGCGCCAGCTCGACCTTGAAGCGCAGCATGGCGTGCAGCTCGGTCGGGATCGTGCCGGTGGCGCCCAGCCAGGGCGTTTCCAGATCGCGATCGACATCAGACCCTTCCATCGGCGTCAGTTGGACGTCAGTGGCCAGAACAGCATCGGTGCCAACGGGTGTCGGATCCGTGCCATAGGTGCTCTCGATCTTCGCCAGGAGGATCTTGGATTTCCACTTGATGGGCATCGATCAGCCCTCCTTCTTCGCCGCGGAGGTTGCGGGCGCGGGTTTGGCGGCCGGCGGCTTTGCCAGCGTTTCATTGCGGGGCGGCTTGACCAGGGCAGTCAGCTTGCCCTTGTCGTCGCGCTTCCAGGAGCCGCCGCTCTGCGGGAGGGCTTTCCGGGTCTTGGCGGTCATGTCGGGATCCTCAGCTGGTCGGTGATGGAGAAATCGAGCTGGTAGATCAGCGCGCCGGCGCGCAGGCTGACCAGGTTGCCGCGCACGAGCCGGAAGCTGCCGATCTCGTCTGCGGGCTCCCATCCTGCGACGGCCTCGATGACGGCCCGGATCAGTGCCTCGGTCAGATCGAGCGATCGTCCGCCGGTCTGGTCGTGGCCGCGGATGGTCAGGATCACGCCCACGGCCTCGTCGAAAAGCTGGGTGAACATGCCCGTCGCGGCATTGGCGCGGCCTCCCGTCAGCCCGACAGGCAGCACATGGGCTGCAGGCGTGACCTGCGGCAGCGCGTTCTGCTGCATCAGGGTCGCGAAACTGGCCGCGCCTTCGACGCGCCCGCCCAGGTCTGCTACCTCTGCCTTCAGCCGCGCGATCACCAGGTCGATCATCAGATGAAGCCCTTCATGTTCGTCTCGGTGAAGGGCCGCTCGCGATCGGTCATCCGCGCGCCGGTGCCGTCGGAGGTCTCAGGCTCGATACCTGCGGCTGGTATCCGCATGGCGCCCCGCGAGATGCCTTCAAGCGAGCGCCGGGCCAGTTCGTAGTCCTTCTGGATCTTCGGGTCGGGTTCGTAGCGATGGAGCTTGTAGATCGCGACGGCGAGCGCCAGGTCGGCGATCAGCGGCGGAACCTCGGCCAGCGGCAGCATGTAGCGGGGCCGCAGGAAGCCGTCGATCTCGGCGTCGGTATCGGCCAGCGCCCGGTCCACGACATCCATGTCGATCGAGCCGGTGGCCACCGCGGCGCGGTCGGTCAGGCTGACGAGCATCTGCTCGCCGAAGCGGTCCGTGAGCTGATCGAGCGTGGCGTAGGGCATCTGTCGAACAATCCTGTCTGGAGAGGTCCTGGCGGCGATCTCCCGCCGCCAGGCAGGCCCCCGAAGGAGCTGGGCTCATGCGCTCACGGCTGGCGCCCATCCCGGCCGCTGCCCGCCGGTCTCCCGCCGGGGATCAGATCGAAGCCGGCACTTCCGTCTTCACGACGGTCAGCGCGGGCTCGTTCACGAGCCGTTCGAATTCCGTGGGGGTCAGGTCATCCACGGGGATGGTGACCTTCTGCGGTCCGAAATGGCGGCCCGCCCGGCGAAACCCGCGGGCCGGGCCGGTGATAACCAGGACGGCAACGGCCTGATCCGGCACCGGCGCGGGATTGGTGGCGGAGACCTCCTGTGCCTCCGCCATGACCGGACCCTCGCCGCCAACCGCCTGCGTGGCGGACCCTTCCGGGTTTTCCTGGGACGGCGTCTCCGGTGCGGTATTCTTCGCCCGGGCCTCGGCTTCCTTCACCCGGGCGGCCAGCGTGTCGTCGCCGGTGTTCCAGGCGAACCTGACACCCAGCTCCTCGGCGCGGGACTCCAGGGAGATCCGGGCTTCGCTTTTCTCGGTCACGGCGACCTCCTATCAGTTTGCGAAAGGGGCCGGCCGAACCGGCCCCTCGGGAAACTGATTTCTCGATCGTCAGGCGAGCCAGGGAACGACCAGCAGTTCGGCCGTGCCCTTCCACTCGTTGGTCTCGCCACCGGCGCCGTACTCCGAATTGAGGATCTTGCGGCCGGCGCTCTCCAGCGAAGGCGGCACGACCAGCAGGTTTGGCATCAGGCCCAAGGGGCGGCCATGGTCGCCCTTCATGCCCGTCAGTGCGGCACGCGCGGCTGCATAAGCGGCGGCGTTCAGGGTCTGCTTCGACCCGTAGGCCATCTGCCAGAACCCGAAACCCGCGTTGAACCGGGCGTCCGCGCCGTAGACGAATTCCTTGTTGTTGAAGACGTTGTCGTCGGTGACCTTGTCCTTGGCGACGAACTCGAAGTCCTTGCGCTTCTGCAGGATCACCGGCTTCAGCGCGCGGTTGGTGCAGAGCAGGTACCAGGGCGTGCCGGAGCCGCCGCCGGAATTGCTGACCGAGATCACCTCGCCTTCCTCGTCCAGCACAGGGTGGTCGGTGTCGAAGAAGTACTGGCCGTCGTAGCACTCGGTGGCGAAGCCTTCCTTCAGCAGCGCGTAGACTAGGGCATCCTTCTTGGAGCCGGTAGACTGGCCCATTTCCTGGAACAGCGGCCCGTAGATCCCGAGATTGTCGGTCTCGATGTCATCGCGATCGACGCCGATGGTCAGTTCCCAGGGCTTTTCCTTGATCGCGTAATCGTGCTGCTGGAGGTTCTGTACGGCACGCGCGCCGATCCATTCGCGGACGTTCGGCAGCTTGCCGAGCCATCCGTATTTCTGTTCCTTCTGCGTCGAAGTGACTTCGGTCGCGACCCTCTCCCACATGGTGGAGGCCTGGCCCAGACCGTTCTGGAAGGAAGTCTTGAAGCCGACGCGCAGGCTGTCGAGATTTGCGGCGTTTATAAGCATGTTGGGATCCTTAGGCTGCTGCGGCGGCCGCAGCGGTCGCGGCGGCATTGGTCAGGGCTTCGTCCAGGCGCACCCAGACGCCCTGGTCGTCGACCGCATCGACGATGCCGGCCGGCGAGCGCGAGGCAGTGCCGTCGGTCTTGGCGACGGTCTGGTCATCGACCGCGTAGGCCAGCTGGCCGATATCGGCGATGGTGATCTCGTCCGCGGCGGCCGAGTTGGCGAAGCGGAAGGTGCCGGGGCGGTAGCGGACGGAAAGATCGCCGGCGCTGCCCGAGCTGTTGTCGACCCGCTCTTCGGCGCGGCCGATGCCGACCATGCCGGTTGCGGTCTGGCCCTCGATCACGTTGCCCGCGGCGTTCCGCATCAGAAGCGCACCGGCATAGACAAGGGTGGCGGCGGCAATCAAGCCACTGCGGAGATCGCCCTCGGAACGGGGCGTGTTGCGATCTGCGGTCAGCGCGGTCATCAGAAGGTCTCCTTCGCGGCTGCTTCGGCCTTCAGGGTTTCAGCGTAAGCCTTGGGGTCGATCCCGATCAGCCGGGCCGCGGCGGCCTGATCGGCGCTGAGCGTGGCCTGGCCTTCCTGGGTCGCGGCCGGGGGCGTGATGGTGGTGCCGCTGCGATCGAGCTTCGGCAGGCCCGCGATCAGCTTCTCCGCGCGCTCCGGGTTCTCCATATGGAGGGTGACGTATTCCTCGCGGCTCGCTTTCACACCGGCGCGCAGGTCACGGATGGCACCGTCGACAAAGGCCTCGGCCTTGTCCCGCTTCGATGACTTGCGCCATTCCTGGACCTCGGCCTGGAGAGTAGCAAAGGCTTCGCTTTGTTCGCCGCCGGCGGACTTCAGGCCCTTTGCTGTCGCGACCAGGGTGGCCGTGGTCAGATCACCATCGAGGCCCATGGCGGCGCCGATCTCGGTCAGGGCACCGGACAGCGCATCCTCACTCTCGTCCTTGGTCTTCAGCTTGGCCTCCAGGGCCTTCGCGATCTCGTCTTCGGTGGCGGTCTCGCCAAGGCCGAGCATCTTCGCGATCTTCGCTGCAAACATGTCCGTTTTCTCCGTACTGTTGAGCGCGAGGAGCTCGCGCAGGGCGGGGTCGTTGGTCAGGGCGGCGCGCGAGATCGCGGACACCTTGCCGGTCTGTTTCTCGTAGGCGAGGACGGGCGAGATCCCCCAGTAGGCCCGGTCGGACAGCAGCGCGCGGCCGCTGTCGGTCCAGTCGACCCGGCCCCAGATGCCATCGGCACGCTCTTCCATCTCGGTGATGAAGCCGCGTGCGGGCGCCGCCAGGCCAAGCTTGGCAGCGGTATCGGTGGAATGGTTCTCGTCGATGTGGATCCGGCGCCGGCGGGAGAAGCTCTCTTCGATCACCTGCTTTGCATCGTCGTAGTGCCAGGGGCCGCGCCCATCGGAGGCCGCAACCTGTCCCTTGGGCAGGAGCTGGACCCATTCGGGCACGGCCGCGCCTTCGCCGGGCGCGGGCAGCTCCATCGCGGAGAGGGTGATAAGGGCGTTATCCATGCGGCCATATTCGCCGCTATGGGGGAGGCCGTTACACCCGCAAGGGTTTGCGGGGTTGGCGCTTTGGCCCTGCCGTCAGGTTGCCCGGTGCCGGTCAGCCGGTCAAGCGTGGATCACTCCTGGGCGCCGGTGACGTATTCTTCGAGGATCTCCAGGACACCGGTCCGGTCCTCGGCCGAGAGACCCAGGAAGGGCCGCGCCGGGATGTCGCCCCAGGGGATCGGCATGAAATAGGACCGGCCGCGCTTGTCGGTGCCGATCCGGGCGCCGAACTGTCCCGCCTCGGCGCCGAACTGCTGGACGGCCGCATAGACCAGGCTCGACCCGATCTCGACCTGGGACGGCCCGACCTGGTAGGCGATCTCGCTCGACAGACGGCCGGAGGGACCGTGCAGCGGCCGGAAGTCCACCTTGTCCTTCCGGGCGACATAGGCGTCGATCGTGGCCTGGCTCTTCGGCGCCCAGGGCGTTCCCTCCGGGCTCACGCCCTCACGGAACCGCTCTTTCGTGGTCTCGGTCAGATACTCGCCGATATCCTGCATCGCCGGGGTCAGATCCGTGAGCGCGCGGGCCACCTCGTCGAGGGCCTGCCTGACCTGAGCGTCGTTGATTTCAACGGTGATCATGACTATCTTCCCTCATGCAGGCGTGACACGGTGATATTCTCGCGGCCGTAGCACGATCGGTTTCGACCGGACGGAGCGCCATGCGGGGTTGCCGGGGTAACCTGGATTGCGAGGCCCCGCCGCCTGCGCCCTTCACATCATTCCCTGCGACGGAACTGGCGGATAAGCTGCGCCCGCCGCGTCGCATCGCCGGTGATCCGGCGAAAGCTCGTGACGAAGAGGCCCTTGCCGGTGCGCGTCGCCTTGACGACGAGAAGGTAACCGCTGGGCTCATCCAGAAGGTAGATCATGCTCTGCGGCGTGTCCTGGATCCGATAGGTGGCACGGGACACCGTGTCCTGAGCCAGGACGTATTCGGCGGGCGTGAGCTCCGGATGTTGGCGAAGCTGCTTCAAGGCCGTCTCGGCCGAGAGATCCGCGACCTCGCGTCGAGCTCCGATCCGGGCGGCGTCTTCGCCCGAGATCCGGACCAGGGGCCAAGCCCCTTTCGGCGCCTCCATCCACTTGGCGAACGGCCCTTCCTGCAGCCAGCTCCGGATCAGGTCGATCGAGGGCTGCGGCGGCAGGTCGTTGAGCTTCGGGCGCAGCGCCGTGACCGTGTCGCTGACAGTGTTTCCCGGCGCATAGGCCCAGCCCCGGTCGATCCCGCGCGGTGCCCCGGTTTTCGGGTCGAGCTTCTGCCAGCCCTCGGGCAGGACCTTGTCGGGGTCGCCGCCCATGCGCCGGATCCCGGCCCTGGTCCGGGCGCCGACGATGTAGCAGCTGCAGCCCCAGCCATTCGGTGTGGCGTGGGTCTCCCAGAAGGGATGATCCGGTGGCAAGGCGATGCGATCCCAGGCGAGATGCTCGGGCCGCGGTTCCAGCGAGCCGCCGTGCCGGTAGATCCAGTAGGCGAAATTCCCTTCGCGAAGTTGCGCCAGGCGACCGGCCGCATAGCTGGTCCTGGCATTGGTCCGGTAAATGACGCGCGTGCGCCAGGCTTCGCCAGCCTTGGTGCCTTCACCGGTCCAACCGTGCCAACCGCGGCGTTCGACGATCTTGCGGAAGTCGCGGCGGAACTCCTCCAGGCTGGTGCCCTCGGCGACGGCCTTGTCGACCGCCGCGGCCAGGTCGGAGAGCAGGTCCGCCTTCGTTGCCCCCGCGACCATGAAGGATCGGTCATGCCCGTCCTGCCAGACATCATCCCAGCTGCTGGTCGCAACCAGATTGCCCAGCCGGAGCCGGAAGGCCGCGACCTGTTCCGGGAAGGGCCTGCGGAAGATCGCGCTGATCGCGGGGTCCGGCTTAGCCATCACCGTCCTCTTCGACGGTGGCGCGGCCCCCTGCATGCGCTGCTGCCATGGCGTCGCCCAGGACATTGGCGAAGCCGCTTGCGTCCAGATCCGGGAACCCGGCCAGCAGCATTTCCCGGAACTCCTCCAGGGACCCGGCCGCCTGCAACATCACCTCGACCTGGGCGAGCATCGCTTCCATCTCCGGATCGGCCTCGCGCGCCATCCGGTCGATGATCGGGGCGATTTCATCGTGAGGCGCTGATCGGGCCGCTGAGGCGATTTCCGCCTGAAGGGCGGCAATGCCCCGCGCCGCAGCGCGCCGGCCCTTTAATGGGTATTTAACGGCGCTCTCAGCCCCATTCCCGTTCCCGTCACTGGGCTGCACGGTCCGGGGCACGAGGATCTCGTCCTTCTCGTCCGGATCCGACAGGCCGAATTTGTCCCGGACCTCGGACTGTCGCACCCGCAACCCCGCAGTGATCAGGGGCGCCAGGGCATTGGAGAATGCCGTCAGGTCTTCTTTCTCCGGCCGGGCGATGACCAGGCGAGGATAGGCCTTCTTCGGTCCATGCTCCAGATCGACCCAGGGCCGGATCAGATCCCGGTTCAGGATCGCGGCCAGGGCACGGGCATCTGCCCGCTCGATATCCTCCTGGACCTCGCGGTGCTCCTGTCCGGAGCCAAGACCACCGGTGACCGCGTCCGTGGTCGAAGTCTGGCCGAGGACCGCCTTGGAGATCTGCTTGTCCAGCCAGTCCGAGCGCTTCTCGTAGTGGTCGGTCGACGAGCCGATGCTCTTCGCCTCCACGAAGTCGATCGACATGCTGTCCGGAATGATCGCCGCGCAATCGCCGGCGATATTCGCCACCGCCCGGAAGAGCGTGTCCTTGTCTCGGTCGGACGCTCCGGCGCCGTATTTACCGAGGCGCACGGGCTGACCGTAGGTCTGGGTGAAGATCGCCCAGTCCCGCTGCGTGTAGGCCTTGAACATCCAGCCCCACGTGGCCACCCGGGCAAGGCCCGACCGCAGCGCGATCCCGCTCTTGGCACGGATCTGGGCGAAGACGAACTTGAAGGGCGAGAGCGGGACCTCCTGGCCGTTCTCGTCCAGCATCAGCGGCGTGGCCAGATCATGCCGGGCGAAACGGAACCAGCGCGGATCCCGCCATTCCAGGCGCGCCGGCTGCCACTGGCCCTCGGAGGTCTCCCAGATGATCTCGGTGAAGGAATAGCCCTTCCCGATCGTGTCCAGGATATCGAAGATCTCCTCGGTCAGCTCGTCACGCTTCAGCCAGTCGCGGACCATCTGGGCGATCTTCTGATCCTGGGCGCTGTCGCTCGCCGCTTCCACGGTCACGTCGATCTGGCTGACGGACCGACGGCGGGTGCCCAGGACGCCCAGGTAGTGCGGATCCCGCTCCTCGATCGTCTCGGCCAGCTCCAGGTATTGGACCGGATCACCTTGGTCCGCCTCGCGCAGGATCGAGGCCAGGCGCAATGGCGTGAGACCGTCGGCCGGGTAGCCGGCGATCGGCGACCGCACGCCGCCAACGGTCGGTGCTGCCACCTCCTCGGTCAGGGCGCTGCGCTTCACCGGGCGGCCCCAGCGGTCCAGGACTTGCGGTGTCTTTCCCATTAAACTGCTCCTCTGAGCCCGGCGCCCAACGGACCGGACCACCAGTCGCGGAGCTCACCTGAGCGATCAGTCTCCTCGGCCGTCTCTGTCATCGATGCGCTGGAACGCTGCCCGGCATGGCTGCCGCCGGCACCCCGGTAATCGTATTCGACCCACCGCATCCGGCTCGCGAAATGCGCCAGCGCCAGGGCGATCGCATAGTCGCCGTGTCGTTTCTTGCCCTTCTCGCCTTCACGGGTTGGTGGCACGCGGGGCGTGCCCCGGATCAGCTTGATCACCCGGAGGTCCGAGAGGTGCTCTGCGTCCGGCGCGAGCGCGATCTGGTCATCTTCGAAAGCGGCCTTCAGCGGCGGCATGTGTAGGCGGTACCAGTCCTCGGTGAACTTGATCGCCCAGACCAGTCCGCCGCCGTCCTCGCCCTCGCGCAGGCCGAATTCGCGGCCCATGTCCTCGGCCACGGTCCAGCCCATGCCCGTGGCATCGAAGGCGGCACCGACAAGACGGGCTCGGACGTGGCTCAAGATCGCGCGTACGACAGTCTTCTGCTCATCGCCCGGCACGTTGCGCATCTCGACCGACAGGCCTTCCCGGCGTTGAAGACGCTGTTCAATGGCCAGCAGCGAGGCGACCGACAGGTCCGAGACCCGGGCGAAGTCGAAGCCGAAGGCATAGAGCAGATCGAGGTCGAGATCGGCAAGCGCAGCCTCCAGCTCTTCCATGAACGGCCGGAACAGCGCCAGGCGCTCGACATCGGGCAATTGGAGATAGTTCGCCGGCAGCTCCAGGCGCAGGACCGGCGCGGTTTTCGCCGTCATCCGTGCCTCGATCAACGGGGCCGCAAGCCAGGCGCCGGAGCCCATGGACGGGATGCAGAAGAGTTCCTCGTCGGCGCCGTCGCCGTAGAAGTCGATGATCTCCTGGCGCCACCCGGCCTCGCCCTCGGGCGTCCAGTCCTTGCCCCGGACGAGGCAGATCCGCTGGTACAGCCCGTCGCGCAGCGCCTGATCGAAGTCGATGCGCAGGTGCTTGTAGGGTGAACGTTCGGCCAGGATGTCCTGGATCTGCTGGTTGAAGACGTTCTCGGTCCCGTCATGGGTCGAGCAGACCACGACCTGGCCGCCCCACATGAGGAACGCGAGCGCCGCTTTCAGCAGTTCCGCAAGGCTGTCCACGAAGGCCGCTTCGTCGATGATCACCACGCCCTGCTTGCCGCGCAGGCCGCGCGGGGCGGAACTGAGCGCGATGACCTCGAAACCCGAGGCGAAGGCGATCCGGAAGGCTTTGATCGACCGGTCGCCATTCTCGTCGCTGTCCGGGAAAAGGAATTCCTCGTGCGCCTGGGCCGCGACCGAGAAGGCCCGCGCCCACATGGCGCAGGCGTCGATGAACTCGCGCGTCATCTCCTGGCTGTAGGAGATGTACATGACGTCCATCCCGCCCGCCGCCTTCTCGCGCCCGGCGCGCAACACGGCATAGGCGGCAAGGCCCCAGGTCAGGCCGATCCGGCGGCTCTTCTCGATGAAGAGGACATGGGTCGAAACGCTGTCCAGAAGCGAGACGGTCTGGGCCTGGTAGGGCAACAGCACCTTCGGCAGTCCGACCTGGTCGATGACGTCCGGCAGCGCCTCGGTCGCCTCTCGGCGCTGGCGTTCCCACTCCTGCTGGGTGATCGGGGCCGTCATGCGGAGACCCCAATTAGCTTGCGCAAATACAGGCATTGCGGGAAGCTGTTGTTCAAATTGAGGAAGGCGGGATTGAATTGGTAGATATTGCGACGATTTCGGCAGCCTTGGGTCTTGTCGGCACCGGCATCAAAACAATTGACAGCGCCAAGGGCCTTCAGGAACGTTTGCTGGGGCGTACTGCCGATGGAGATACCGAAGAGCTCAAACTGCTCCTGACAGAAGTCATCGATGAACTTCTGAAATCCAAAATGGCTCAGTTGGAAGCCCAAAATAAGCTTTGGGAAATACTGCGAGAAGCAGAGCGAGGAGATGAATTCGCCCAGAAATTTAAACTCTACAAGGTCAGCAACTTGCCTGACGGCGGCCAGATTTTCTCCCTGAGGGAGGCAGATGCTACTGGCCACATGTTCCACAGGGTTTGTCCAAATTGCCTTCTTGAACATCAGCGGTTCATGCCGCTTCAAGGCGGTCCGAAGGACATTTATCTCCACTGCAACGCCTGCGAGGCTAACTACCAAAATCAGTCCAGCTGGAACGAAACCCCCAGTTGGGACCGATCGATGTGGGCGGATATCTGACTCGATCATTTGTTAACCCCGAGGATCTCCGCCTTGATCCCCTCAACCGTTTCGGCGGTCATGCCGGCGCTGCGGGCATGTTTCTCGACGGCCGCGGCTGCTATCTCACGGGTTTCCCGGGCGATGCGCTCGCGCTCTTCCTCCATGAGCTTCTCGCGGATCCCGGAAGAGCTCATCACGTCCTTCAGCATCTTGCCCAGGAAGTGCAGTTCGCGCGGGTCGATCTCGTCCCCTTCCTTGATCATCTGCGACTGCATGACCTTGAAGGCGAGCGTGGTGATCATCTGGAACAGCACGTTGTGGCGCTTGGCCTCTTCCTCCAGGCCGTTGTCGTTCATCCAGCCCGCGGCCCAGGCGCTGGCCTGTTCCTGCGCCTTGACGAAGTGCTCGTATTCCTGGCCGAAGGCGTGGATCGCGCTCTTGCCGATGCGCAGCTCCAGCCCGTCCTCTTCCAGGCGGGCGTTCAGGGCATCGGCCAGGGCGACATAATCGCCGAAGCCACGGGACTTCAGCTCCTCCTGGAGCCAGAGCCGCAGCTCGGCGGGTAGCAGGTCAACCTTGCGGGGCGGAGGCATGGCTCACCTCCGGGCGCTCGGGCGCTGGATCTCCGGGTGAAGGGCGCGGCCACGGGCGATCTCGACGCCACGGGCGGTGGCCTCGACGACCAGGAAGGCCCCTGCATCCTGATATGTGACAAAGCCGTTCTCTTTCAGCCAGGCCAACTCGGTCACGACCTGGTCACGGCTCGACGTCACGCCGACACCGTCCAGGACATCGGTGAGGATCGATGCGTTGGACGTATAGTCCATGCAGGCCTCCAGGTGACGGAGGATCGCCAGGCGGCGGTGCTTGCGCAGGGTCTCGTTGTAGGCGTTCATGTGGTGCCCCTCAGGTGGTCCTCGTGACGGCTGACGATGCGCTCCGTCCTGGTCTGGCTTTCGGACATGGCTATCATCGTGGCGGACATCGCCTTCATGTCGCCCGACATTTCACTCAGGTGCAGCTCCAGCCGGTGCATGTCGTCCTTGCCGGGCATTGTCTGGATGGCCTGCTCAACGGCCTGCAGCCGCAAGTCGTGCCGGTCCATCCGCTTGCTGCCTTCGTCGAAGCGTCGGTCCACATCCTTCCTCCGCGTCGCGAAGAAAGCATAGGTGGCCGAGCCCAGCGACACGACCAGGCTCACGAGGCCCAGGGCGCGATAGACGTTGTCCAGGTCGATCATCACCGCGGGACGCCTTTCCCGCCCCATTTCTGGAAGGCAATGTCCTTGACCGTGTGACCGCCCATGTAGAGGCCAAGCCAGACGGCCGTCAGCTGGAACAGGGTTGCGAGGTCGGGCTGCGGCAGCGCGATCTTGAAGATCGCGTTCAGCACATGCAGGGCCACGATGCTCCAGAGCCAGAGGAAGCCCACCAGGTACATGGAAAGCGGGCGCCAGGCGCGCATCCAGACGGGGTCGCTTTTCTCGGCCTGCAGAAGTGCGAACTGTCCCTTCAAGGCTGTCTCGTGCAGCTCGATCAGTTCGGGCGCTTCGGCCTCTGCCTGGGCCATTGCCTTGCCCAGATCTTCGGGCCGCGTCTCGGCAAGCGCCGGCAGCTGATCGGGAGTTGTCCCCGCATTCTGTGCCACGCGCTGGAGGACCTCGCCAACCAGCGAGGCATTCCCCTGGCCAATCCGGTTGGCGAGGATCCGTTCAACAAGGGGCGCGCCGGCCTGGGCGGCAAGCGTGACAAGGGCGGACGATACCATCAGAAGCTCCGCAGGAAGGTGGCAAGTTTGGGGGCGCGGGCCGCGAGTTTGGCAGCGATGGCGTCGCGATAGGTCCAGGCCAACCGCAGACCCCAGCAGACGCAGACGGCGAGCGCGATCCACCCGGCCCAGCCGAACAAGTCGGCCCCGCCGGTGTTGCCCGTGATCGCCGGCGCTTGGGTCGCCGGGGCTGCAACGGCGGCACTGCCGCCCGCGGCCTTTACCTTGGACCGGGCATCCAGCATCCGCTGAAGCGTCGAAAGCGTGGCCTTGCCAAGGATAGCATCCGCCAGTAGGGCATGGTCCCGCTGGAACGCCAGCACGGCCTCTTTCGCCACGCCGCGGGCGTTATCGCCAATCGGGTATCCAAGCGTGGCGAAACCTTTCCGGATCGCGGCGATCTCGTCAGGCCTCATGGGCACAACGATCCGCGCACAGCCGCCGGGCGGGTTCTGGGCGACCTTCCCGGCATAGCTGCCGAACTGGATCAGAAGGAACTCTTCCTCCCGGCGGCGCTGCAGTCCGGGCAGCACCTTGCCGCCGCCCTTGTTCCAGAGCTTGATCCGGCGCCCGACCTCCGCCCAGTCGCGTTCGACCCACGCCCGGACCCAGGATGCCCTCCCGATGGCGCCGGTGTTGAAGTGGAAGCTTACGCCGCCGTCGAATTCGTGCTGGCGCGCACCCGGCATAGTCCGGGCCACGGCCGGCTCGTAGTTCGTGGCAAGGGCCTTTGAAAGCAGTCTTGCCGCTTCGGCCTTGCTGATCTTCATGCCCGCCTTGGGCTTCACGACGCCGGATGCCGCCGTCAGTCCACTGCCGATCGTCCAGATCCCGACAGGATCGCGATAGGCGGTCAGGACGACCCCTTCATGGCGCTCGATGAAAGCCACCCCTTCGGCACTGGTCTGCATGGAAGAACCTCGTGAGATAGCGCGGGGGCGATAAGCGCCCTTCGCTTTGCTCCAAGGTGGCCCGGCGCCGGAAACGGAAACACCCGCAAGGGTTTGCGGGTGTCAGAAGCCGGGCAAATTCATCTGTCGGGAGGGAGGGTCGGAAGACCGTGTATTGGCAGCTTTCAGGTAGCTTCGGACGGTCACGTCGGTGACATGCAGCTTGCGGGCAATTTCGGCGATAGGCAAGTCCCGAGAATGCATCAGCCGCGCGAGCCAGGGCTTCGCCGTCGGGATCCGGCGGGGAAGATGCTCCGCCGCCCTTGCGATCTCGGCCGCGGTCTCCAACCCGAACAGCTCGGCAAGCCGCGAGCGCCCTTTCGGGTTGGAGGTGAGGTAGAGTTCGGCCCCGCCAAACTCCAGAAGGAAGGTCGCCGCCCGGTCCGGACCCAGGACCCGGACGAACGGTTCGATCTGGACGGGCGGTTTCGGAAACGTGCCGTCTACGTTTTCCTGCCGGGTCATTCGAGCTCGATCCCGTGGCGGCGGCACATGTCCTTCAGCGCACGGATCACTGCGTTGATCTGGGCTGTATCCCGCAACGCATCCACGTCCAACGGCACGAATTGCCACTTGCCGCCGAACCGAGACCGAATGAATGCGTTGAGCCCGTCCCGGTCAGGGCGCTCCAGAGCGCCGGCATCGCCCAGCTGTTTCCAGAGCACATGGATAAACCGAAGATCGGCCCGGGGTGCCAGAGGCTTTGAACGGCCCTTGAAGGCGCCCTTGCCAGTCGTCTTGAAGCCACGTTCCTTCAGGGCCGACATAACCAGACGCAGATCGGCATCCGACATGTCGGACATGCTGGCCTTGCCGGTCACGGCCAGCTGCAGGTCGTGCCGGGTGTCCTCGTCAAGACCGAGGTCGCGGCAGGCGACGTGTATCTGGCGTTGCAGGCCTCGGTCTTTACCCATGGAAGCACCGCGCGCACAGACCGTCGCTCTCGGCCGTGTCCCTGAACGTCCGCCCGCACATACGGCAGTCGCTCGTTTCCAAAGCTGCAGGGTTCCCGGTCGGCGCCTCGGCCGCGGCCCGCTCGTTCTGCCTGCGGCGCCAGGCGGCGTACTTGCCACGGAGCTTGTACATGTCGACGCTCATCCGGGCTGCCACGGCCTTCATGTCCTCACCGGCCATCAGGTAGGTAAAGGCTTTCTCCCACTCTTCGCCCGTCGGGTCGGAGAAGGTTTGGGTGGCTTTTGCGGTCCTCGCCGCGGGCGCGGTCTCCACGGGCGCAGGCAAGGCCGTGGGACGCGGCGGCACCGGGTCCTTCGGCCCTGTCAGGAAATCGAAGTAGCGTTCCGCATGAGCCCGATCCGCGAACGTGGCGATCACGGACGGAACGATCTCGACAATCTCGATCGATCCGTCGTCTTTCTGGCGCAGTTCATATCCGTTCATGTCTATCTCCGGCTGCTCATCAGGCCCCGGCCACCACGCCAGGACGACGCCCCGAACCTCGGGGCGTTTCGCTCAGGAAGAACTCTTCGACGGGGTGAACTTCAGGACGGTCCGCTCCGGGATCTCCACGGGTGCACCGGTGGCTGGGTTGCGGCCGGTTCGGGCGGCCCGGGTCCGGGTCTCGAACTTGCCAAAGCCCGGGATTGCCACCTTGTCGCCCGCGGCCGTTCGCTCGGAGATCTTGCCCAGGATTGCATCGAGCGCGGTGCCGACCGTCGCTTGGTTCAAGTTGGCTTCCGCAGCCACGTCCTTGATCAAGGCAGTTTTCGTATAGGTTGTCATGTGGTCTCTCCTTCTGGGTGATGTCCCGGCCGGACCATCCGGCCGGGATGGGTTCAGGCTTTCGCCAGATCGATCGTCAGCGATTGCCAGGCGGCGTCCTGGGCATCGCGAAACTGGAAGCGCAGGTAGCTCTGCGAGCCGATGATATGGATGGCGTCTCGGATTGCGTCCTGGCCCTTCTGCCAGCGCGCATCCTCGCTTTCGGTCCGCAGCAGCAGGAACATGTTGGTCCGGTTGATCTTGCCTTCCTTGTCGGTGTCGAAGGCATTGGTGACGATCGAACGCATTTCGGCCCGGGTATCGGCCGACCACTCGTTGAGGCACTCGTCGAAGAGGCCCTTGGCGATCTGCATTTCCGGGCCGAACTCGATCCGGTCCTGCACCCGTACCTCGATCTTCATCAGGCCGTCGAAGCTGGTATAGGTCCGGTTGCCCTTGGCTCCGCCCTTCGTCAGGCCATATTCCTGTGCCAGCATCGCGTCGAAGTCGCCCAGGTCTTCGTAGGCGTGGCCCTTGAAGCGGCTCAGCTGTTCGGCCAGGGCAATGGCAAACCCGAAGACCTTCCGGACCAGTTCGTCCTGCAACAGGTGCTGGGGCTTGATCAGCTCCCGGGCGGTGAGCCGTCCCTTGGCATCGGCCATGTACTTGTGGCCGTTGACCTCGACGATGCCGTCGGGGATCGGGGCGGGGGTGAACTGCGTTGCCTGCGGGGTCATGTCTGTGGCTCCTCGAACGTGCCGTGGATGATTTCGGGAACGGGTGCTCCCGGCGGGATGGGGACGAGGCCGAACAGTGCAAGTGTGCCGGCCATCGCCTCGATTTCTTCCTGGCTGACCAGGGTCGTGCCGCGCGGGCCGAGCTCGTCGACCTTGCCGAGACCGCGCGCGGCCTTCTGCATCATCTCGTGAAGTTCCCAGCGCTCAGGCATCGGTGCCTCCGACGATCCGGAGACCGCGACGACCGGTCGATGCGCGCCGCAGGTTCCTGACTGCGAACATGAGCTCGATGAATTCCGAGCCCAGGCGCACCAGGGCCACGTCATCGTCCCAGGTCATCCCCGGCCGTCCGCGGGCCAGGAGCACAGCCGCGGCCGTGATGATGACGGCCTCTTCTTCGTCCGATGGCGGCGTGGCGATCAGGTCCTGGTACTGGACAGCTGCCTCGTCCGAGAATTCGATCGCCTCGATCCGTTCCAGCAAACTGGCTTGGGTCATTTCACTTGCTCCTTCCGGAAATGCGGGCAGGCATTGCAGGCCCGGAACATCCGGACCCGCTGACTGTTCTCGTTCGAGTATTTCCGCGCCTTGCCCCGCCACTCCTGACAGAGCTTCGGGGCGATCTCGCCAAGCGCAGGGCAGGCGATCACGAACTCCTCGTAGGCGCCGCGGACGGCCGTCTCGACGGCGCGGAGATCACCGGGATATTTCCGGCGCAGAACCTGGCTGACCAGCGCTGCGGAATATCCCAACTGGGCCGCGACCTTGTTCTGGCTGGCCTGGGCACATTCCCGTGCCAAGGTGACAACCCAGTCTGGGATCTCTGGCCCCCAGGCCGCGCGCGCGATTTCAAGCTGACTGTTCATGCGGCACCCTGCGGCTCGAAGACCTCGTGGGTGTTCGGGTCGTAGATCCGCTTCACCCGCTGGATCTTGGGAGGCAGCGGGCCGTTGTTGCGGATCAGGCGGTAGAGCGCCAGGCGTCCTTTCACCGGTTCGGCCTTGCGCAGAACTTTCAGGTACCCGCACTTGAGCAGCATCGAAACATAGGACTTGGCGGTCTCGTTGGTGACCGTGACCGAGAGCGTCGTGGCATGCTGGGCAATGTCCACATGCGTGAACTCGCGCAGCATGTACATGCTCCGCCACATGTTCTCGACCCCGCCGCCCTGGGTAACCGGGGTACCGTCGGCCCGCAGGCGCGGGGCATGGTGGCCGCCGTCCTTGACCAGGTCATAGGTCGGCGGGTCCAGGTCCTCGTGCTTCACGACATAGCCCGCCGCGATCAGACACTTCAGATAGTCCCGGATCGTTTTCTTGTCGGCCAGCGAGCGGCTGCGGAGTAGGCCGACGGAGAAGCCTTGAGGCGTCGCCTGAATGGCTTCCCAGATATCCTGGCGGGCCGGTTTGCGCTCATGAACCCGCGGCAGGCCGGGCGGAGAAACGGACATCAGCGACCTCCCCGCGGTGCCGGCGCGTCGCCGGTGTAGAAGCGGATCCGATTTGCATCCGCCATGGTGCAGCGGTCCTTTCCGCGTAGGGCGGCGTCCTCCCGGATCTGGCCCAGGATGACGACGATGCGCCGCGCGCGACCGTTGGCGGCGCGCAGAACCTCCCCCAGAACGTCTTCGTCGATCTCGACGCCGGAACATTTCATCTGGGCCAGCATCTGGACCTCACGCAGGTCTGCGGGCTCCGCGGCGACCCAGTCCAGCATCCGGTTGTGGGTCCGTTCCAGCCTTGCCAGGTTCTGCGGCAAGCGCTCCTCGCCGATCAGGATGATTGTGCCCTTGCTGTCCTCGAAAAGCTCGCGGACCAGCTCGATCATCTTGTTCTTCATGAGGTAGTCGGCTTCGTCGATCAGCAGCGGGCGCCCGGTGACCGCCAGCTGGCGCGAGATCTGACTGGACATCTCCGGGATCGTCCGGCGCGGTTCGATCCCCATGTTCGCCAGGATCGACCGGAACAGCGTCTTCCGCGTCCAGCTCTCGCGCATCTCGACCCAGTAGGCACTGGTCTCGTTCGCGTTCCAGGTCGCGGCCGTGGTCTTGCCGTAGCCAGAGGGGCCGTAGAAACAGGCCATACCGGGCAAATCGGGGTCCCGGTCATTCACCCGGTGGATCAGCTCGTTGAGCAGCATCACGTTGCGCAAGGGCGCGACGCCGGGGGTGAAGCTGCCTGCTCGGTCGTGTTTCATCGTTATGCTCTCCTCTTCAAGGGACCGCTTAAGGGCGGTTTCACCGAATGCTGTCGGCCCCGAACCTGTCGAAGATCGTCAGGTTGGAGCGGTATTCGGGGGTTTCGGAATAGCGGCGGTACCAGGCTGCTTCTTCGCGCCCCACGGGCTCGCCCGCTTCGGATCGCGCCTCGATCTCGCGGGCGCGGAAGAAGCGATCGCGTGCGTTTTCCTGGGCGGGCTCCAGCTCCGCCTTTCGGGTGCCGAAGCTCTCGGCGAAATCCAGAAGCTGCGCCTCCTGCTCGGGCGTGGTCTGCGGCGTGGCCATCGGTCGCGCGATCAGCGGGCCTTTCTGGCGTTGTTCCAGCCTGCGGATCTCTTCCAGGTTGGCCAGCTTGACGACCTTGGCATCCACCTGGGCCTCGGCACGCTTGGGCAGCTTGTCCAGTTCCCGGGCAAGCCCACCCACGGAAACCGGACGAAGTTCCTTGGCGGCACGGCGCTGCGCCTTCAGATGGCGGCTCCGCTCCTTCGCGGCGGCCTGGGCCGAGGCCAGGTCGAAGAACTCGGACTTCTCTTGGCACTCTGCATACCCAAGGAACTCGCCCGCAAGGCTGTAGATGTAGGCACCGGCATGCAGATCCTCGGGGTTGAACCGTGCGACGACCGTCTGGCCAGCCAGCTCGTTCATCCAGTCCGACCAGTAGCCGTTCTTGTGCAAGGTCATGCGGCCGTGGGTCTTGTGAAGCTTGCAGACTTGCTGGGCCATAAGGCAAAGCCGCAGCTGCTCGTCGGTGGCCTTCCGGACCGGCGCCCGGGCATAGCTCTCGGCGAAGGTCTCGTCGAAGCTGCGGCCTTCGGCGGTGGCGCTCAGCCGGCCTTGCCGGGCATTGTGTTCGGCGATCCCTTCCGCGACGACGGCCAGGAAGTCCTCCAACTCCACCGCGCGGGACATGTAGTTCTCGGGCTTGGCGTCCGGCTTGTGGCCAACATAGGCCCCGGCAAAGCGCGGATCCTTGGCCACGTCGCTGGCCAGGTCGAGGAAGGCGCGCTCGATCGGCTTGGCCTGACCGTGGCCGGGCGTGGCCCAGTGGATTTTCACCCCAAGCAGCGCCAGGACACCCAGTGGCTCCTCCTCGCGGACCTTGAAACGGAACCGGGTCGGTGCGCCGCCGGTCAGCCACTTGTTGGCGAACTCATGGCCGTTGTCGAAGAGGCAATGCTGGGGAATGCCCCAGTTTTGCAGCAGGTCCTTGAAGGCCGACATGACCGCGACCTTGTTCGGGTCGACATCCACCCGCCAGGACAGGATCTTGCCCGAATACAGGTCCTGAAACGCCACGATCTGAGGGCGGATTGGCTTGTCGAAGCCGGGCCATGTGACGAAGACGTCGATCTTGTGGCAGTCGGCGTTGACGCCCTCCAGGGCGGAAAGGCCGGACCGGTCTCGGATCTGCGGCGGGAAGCACTTCATCAGCCCGCGCTCGCCCTCACGCAGGAAAACCTGACGGACGCGCGGCACCTCGCGATCCAGCCAGCGCTTGGCGGTGCGTTCGGTCAGCGGTGCCACGCCATGGTGTTCGCAAAGCCTCAGGACCCGCCGATAGCAGGAGCGGAAACTCGGGGCCTCCAGGCGCAGGAAGTCCGCCAGCAGCCAATGATAGAAGTCCTTCGCCGCTTCGGCCTTGGGCGCGGCATTGGCCCCGGCGCGGTGCCGCGGCGCCAGGTAGGGCAGCCAGTCCGCCGGATCGACACCCTCGACCAGACCGAACCAGTTCCAGATCGTGCGCTCACTCTTGCCGATCCGGTTCGCAACCATGGCGACGGCCAGGTACTTGGTCGAAACCGGGGTCAGGCTTTCGATCTCCCGCAAGACGGCAAGCCGATCTGCCGCAACCTTCTTGGTGGCCTCAGGGAGGGCTTCGAACCACCGCCAGCGTTCGGCCCGATCAGCCCCGGGGGCCGCGACTTCCTCGACTTGCCCAGCCTCGGCCAGCAGCTGTCGCTGGGTCCGGACCGGCAAAAGCCGCCAATGGTACTCCCAGCCACCGCCCCGGGCCTGGCGGCGCCGGGCACGGCCGGGCTGCGCGCGCCAGTCCTGCGACTTGGCCACGGCCTCGATCCCCTGCCGGGTTGCCGGCAGATCGGGTAGCCGGGCTTCGGCCAGCTCGGCGACAGTCCACCAGTCCTTGAGGGGCGCGAAATCCTTCATTCTGCGGCCACCCCGTGACGCGCGATCAGCGCCTCGACCTCGTGGCCGAACTCGTCGGCGAACCGGCGGCGTGCGATGGCCGAGGACCGTTTCCAGGCTGTCGACAGTGCAAGGAATGCCTGTTCATGGGGATCCACCGGGGGCGTGGAATTGGCCGATGCCTTCACGGCTGCCAGGGCCTTCGCGGCGGACTTCGCCTTACCCTCGGCAAAGGCATCGACCACCGCATAGCGCTCGGTCGGCCCCAGCGTGCCGATGACCTGCAGATCCTTCAGGCCGACCGGGCGCGCGGCCTTGCGCAGCCTGGACACCTCGTCCCCAGCCAGGCGCTCGCCCGCGGCCACCATGCGCCGGACGTGGCGCTCGGTGATCCCGAATTTCTCGGCGGTCGCGTTGGCGAAGGAGCAAACGGACATCGTGTCCGTTTGAAATTGCGCGCTGCGGCGATCTCCGCCTTGGCGGGCCTCCGGATGCAGCTTCTCATAGACCCGCTTGCGCTCGGCCAGGAAAACGGCCGTATCCAGGGCGGTCAGCTCGGCACCCGCAAGATTGTCGTCGATCTCCATCAGCCGGGCGAAATCGTCGTTACAGCGCCAGCAGGCGACCTTGATCGTCTCCCAGCCCAGTTCCCGCGCAGCGGTCAGCCGATGAAGGCCGGCCATCAGAATGGCGCGGCCGTCCTTCTGCCGCCGCACATGGATGGGATCCTTCATCACACCCAGTTCGCCGATCGAGGCGATGATCGCCTGCACACCCGCTTCGCTTGCCGGGCGCAGGCGCTGCCCGATCTCGATATCGGCGACGGGCAGTTCGGTGATCGTGGTCAGAAGTTCAGCCATTCTCGGCAGGGCCTTTCGTCATCGTGTAGTAGAAGCGCCGCGCGCCATTGACGCGCCGCTGCTCGCAAGTGATCACCGCGCCGTGCTGGCGCAGCTCCGCCACGCAGGCATTCACCGCCATTACCTCGGCCCTCCTGACGATCTCCCGGGTCGTGTGCGGCTTGCCGTCGGCCAGAAGCCGGCGGACGCGAACAAGACGGGGAGAAAGGAGAGAGGCCGCATGCATGGTCAGCCCTGCGCCTCGACCTCGTAGACGGCGGAGATATCCGTCCGTGTTGCGCGAAACCGGCCGCCCCAGCCCTTGTGCCCGATGATCCGTCGGACGCGACTCAGGGGCTCGCCTACGGCCTCTGCGGCGTCCGCGACGGTGCAGTTCCAGCCGATCGGCTCACAATGCTGCCAGACGCGGAAGGCTATGGCCTCGGTTGTCGGGTTGACGGTCTTGGTCATTGGTAAATCATCCCCATGAACAGCCCAATGAAGAGGAGGATGAACAGGCAGGCCACGCCGATCAGGTCGCCGACCCAGCTGTCATCCATCCACTGGGAAAATGCGGAAATCCGGTGCCAGGTCGCACGGATCGCGGGCCCGACGCGCGACCTGGCAGGCTCGGTCCTCGCATCGGCCGGGAGGACAGCCGAAGGAGGATCGAAGCGGTGAGGCGGAGGATCTCGGAATGTCATGCGCACCCCCAGATTTTGTGGTATGATGGCCGCTCTGCCCTAGCGGTGCCGGGAAGCGTGTGCGCGCCCCCCAGCACCTTCATCCCCTTCTGCACGACCAAAAGGAGACGAATTCCAATGTCGGCCTTGCGGTGACGGAAGGTGTTAGCAGCACCCCCCGCCACCTGAGCCCCTGAGTACCCAAGCCACCCAAGGACTGTTCGAATGGATTTAGAAGCCATTACTGCCCTCATCGGTGTCGGCAAAAACGCTGCCGGAATGACGAAGACTGCCACGGAGGTTGCCCAGAGCCTCCGAGCGCTCCTCGCAAAGCCCAACCCCGACACCGAGGCGTCCAATCGCCTCGTCTCCGAGCTTCTGGAACGCTTGCTCGCGCTGCAGTCTGAGCAATTGTCGATGCAAAGCGCGATGCTGGAGCTGCGTGAGGAACAGCGTCGCATCGAGCGATTTCAGGCCAACGCTAATCGCTACACCCTCAAGCGGACCGAACAGGGGTCTCTCGTTCGCGAGCTGAAGGCCTCTGACGCCGATGGCGATCCCATTCACTGCGTGTGTGCAGAGTGCTACGAGAAGCAGGTCATATCTTTCCTGCAACTTGTCGGGCACAACACGTTCGAATGTGGAGAGTGCGACGGGATCGTTTACATGTCCGACGGTCGAGATTCCGGGATAATGATCGCGCCCGTCAACCGAAGCTCCCGGTTCCCTGGTGACGGGACGGTTTGAATTGGGCTTCGTCATTGCTGCGACTCGCGACTGAAGGGTAGCGGAACTCGGGCGGCGAAAAACGCGATAGCGACGGCCAGTTTGCGGTCGTCTCCCCCGAGTACGGCATTCTCCTCGCGGCGTTCGGAGATCATGTCGGATAGTTCCCGCCAAGGGTCGTCGGCTCCGTTAATTCGGTTGATCACATATTCCAGGTCCTGGTCAGCAGAGCGCTCCATCACAGCACCCCGATTAGCCGGAAGAACCCGACCCAGATCATCAGCCCAAGGAACACGCCCGGCAGGATCCACCAGCCCTGAACCCGTCCGCCGCCCACCTTGCGCTTGGTGGCGCGCGGCATGACGCCAAGCGCATGAACTCGTCCGGAGCGCGCGCTCCACAGCGTCGAAATAGCCATCATGCGGCCTCCTGCGGGTTGGATTTCGGGGGACGGGGAATGTCTGCCGGCCAGGCAAGGTCGGCAGGCCAGATTGCGCTGAAGTAATTGCACGCCATGAAAGCAGTGATCGGTCGTACGCCCTGCTGTTTACCCTTGCGGAGGCGCTCCAGGGCGCCCAGCGAGATCCGCCGAACGCGTTGCCGGTCATGGGGCCATTGGTACATCGGGCCTTCGTATTGAGGTGCGTTGCTCCAGGTGAGCACCACCCCAGTTCGAACGGCGTAGAGGAGGTCTAGGCGGCAAAGCTCTTTGGCGCGCGCGGCCGCCTCTGCGAGCTCCGGCCCAGCTAGGCGCGGCGCCAAGGGCCGATCATAGGGCAACACGGCCAAGTCAGGGCAGAGCAGCAGAGCCAGCTTGCGACGAAGGCTCATCATGCCACCGCCTTTCGCGGCCCATCTGGCCGACGAATGTCAGAAGGCCATTCCAGGTCGGGGGGCCATTTGACCGAGAACCAGCGCAGGATCTCGTTGGCCCGCTTGAGCGTGCAGCTCTTTCCTGCCTCCAAGCGACCGAAGAACTTTCCATCGTCCGCGGCGTACAGGCTCAAGGTCCCAAGGCTGATGCTATTGTGGGCGCTGTATGCCTTCGCGACGTTCAAGATGTCTTGCTCGGTCATTTTCTGCTCCGGTATTTTGACCATATTTCTATCAGGTCAAAATACCGGTAGTCAACGCTGCTGTGTTGGTTATTTTACCAGCATGGATATCGGGACCAGATTTCAGGAGTTGGTAGCCGCCAGGCTGGCTGAGCTTGGCCTGAAGCCGTCTGCCGCTGAAGCGGCTCTCGGCCTGAAAACCGACTCGCTTCGTAACCTGTTCCGCGAGAACCCCGGCAAGGCGGGACCGCGACGGCCCCGCATAGACACGGCCGAAGAGATCTGCAGGGCGCTAAACCTTGAGATTTACGTGGGGCCACCGCGGGACACTGGCCCGATTGAGCAGCTGGTCCTGGATGGCGATGACTATACCCACATCCCTTTCCACGCGGCCACGCTCTCAGCTGGCGGCGGCGCAATCAACGCGGAGGAGGCAATCGTCGATCACCTCGCCTTCAAGCGCACGTGGTTGACCAGGATCGGACTGTCACCATCGAACGCGGTGCTGGCACGTGTCGCCCTGGGCGAGATGGGCGAAAGCATGTCGCCAACAATCGCACCCGGAGACATGGTCCTGATCGACACGGCAAAGCGGGAGATCCCGACGAAGTTGGCGGGTCACAAGTCGCGCCACGGCCCGATCTATGCCTTCACGACGGACGACGGTGCGCGGGTGAAGCGCATCGCCCAGCTCGACGACGCGATCATTCTGGTGTCGGATAACCCGGACGTGCCACCAGAGTTCCTAAAGCGGGACCGGTGGGCAGAGATCAATGTGATCGGCAAGGTAGTCTGGTGGGGCCACACGGCTGAGGAATGAACCCCTCCCGCTATCGGATACCCAAACGGCATTCTTCCCTTGCACCTTCACCAATCTCTGCCCGTTGCGCTGACAGGCGTCTTCCATGGTCAAAAAAGGCCACCTTGTACGATGACCACGGGCCTTTCGGCCCATCGGCGCCTATCGCGATGACCTCCCCACAGATCACCAGTTTATCGCTGCTAACCTCATAGGCGTAATGCTGCTGGAAGAGAAACGTGGCGAACCCGTTCGCCGCCCGCAGGATCTCCTGCGCCATGTTGAGCTCCACGGCCGACGGCGCTTGCCAACGCGCCTTCGCGGTCTCGACCAGGTGCGCTTCAATCACCTCTTCGCTGGCCTCGATCCCATTGGCTTCGGCATAGGCGGTCCAGAGGTCTGCCTCGTCGGTGATTTCCCAACCGTTCTCCACAGCTTCCTGGGCCAGCCGCAGGACGCGATAGTCAGTCTCCTGGGCCGCAGCCGGCAGGGCGGGGAGGAGGAGAGCCAGGGTGGCAGCGATCAGTTTCATGGGGCGGCTCCATGGCAGGGCGGCGGAAGTGCAGACATCATTGCCGCCAGCGTAGCGCAAGATGATCCGCGGAAGAATCCCCTTTCGTGCCTGCGATGCCGTGGGGCGCAAGGCAAGGCGGCTGACGCGGGCTTCCAGGTAGGCGCTCCCGCCAATTACAGTCCCGATAACGTTGCCAAAAGGCCCCATATTTCAATTCTTGCGGGTGTTTCTGCCAGCAGTTTTGCAATTTTCTTGTCCCAAGCCCCCAGATGCGACTGAGACTTGTCGAGCTGCCTGGGGGGCCAGGAGGGCGAGATAATGAACAACGCATTCTATTTTGGCGACAACCTGCACATCATGCGGGAATACATCCCCGACGAAAGCGTCGATCTGATCTACTTGGATCCACCCTTTAACTCGAATGCCAACTATAATCTCCTCTTCCGTTCGCCCGACCCAAAGCGCTGGTCGGACGCCCAGATTGCGACGTTTGAGGATACCTGGACTTGGGGAGACGCCGCAGAAGAAACCTTCGAGAGTTTGACTTTCGGAGCTGGCCGCGTATCGGACGTTATGCTCGCCATGCACAAGATGCTCGGACAGAATGACATGTTGGCGTATTTGACCATGATGGCCGCGCGCCTCGTCGAGTTGCAGCGAACGCTTAAGCCTACGGGGTCGATCTATCTGCATTGTGATCCAACAGCGAGCCATTATCTCAAAGTGGTGATGGACGCGATTTTCGGGCCGACACGGTTCCAGAATGAGATCGTGTGGCAGCGAAACACTGGAAAGTCGCTCATGAAGAAGCGTCTTCCCAACACGCATGACCTCTTGCTCGCCTATCGTCATTCGGATCAGTCGACGTGGAACGACGATGCAATTTACTCGCCGTATGATCCGCACAACCTACCAGAGAAAACTAAGAAAAAGTACTCACACAAGGACCCAGACGGACGGCTCTACCGCCTAGACAACCTGCTGAATCCAAATAAAAATAGGCCAAATTTGGATTACGAGTTCTTAGGAGTCCGGAGGGTGTGGCGCTGGACGAAGGAAAGGATGCAGGCCGCATATGACGCAGGACTAATCCATCAATCGGGTCCAGGACGAGTTCCACAATACAAACGGTTCCTCGACGAAATGAAGGGCCTGCCCCTCTCCGATGTCTGGACGGACATTTTGCCGCTGAATTCTCAAGCCCAGGAGCGCCTGGGATATCCGACGCAGAAGCCACTTTCCCTTTTGGAGCGGGTCATTTCGATGTCTTCCCGAGAAGGCGACGTTGTACTGGACCCCTTCTGCGGGTGCGGAACGACCTTGCACGCCGCAGAGAAACTCGGCCGGCAGTGGGTTGGCATCGATGTCGCCGTTCAGGCGATGAGAGTCGTGGAAGACCGGCTAAGGAACTCGTTCCCCAAGATCGACTATGACGTTTTCGGCCTCCCGACCAGCGTGAGCGGGGCGAAGTGGCTGGCCGAGAACGACCCCTTCAAGTTCGAAGAGTGGGCGGTCAATGTCATTGGGGGCATGCACTCCGGCAAGTTCCGCGGCGACGGTGGTGTCGACGGCACATTCTACTTTCTCACTGGAAAGGACGAGGCGAAGAGCCGAGGGATCATCTCAGTCAAGGGCGGTAGAAACCTGAACCCTGGGATGATCCGGGATCTCGTTGGCACGTTGGAAAGAGAAAGGCGCTTTACCGAGGATCCGAACGCGATAGCGGTGTTCGTATGCGCCGAGCCTGCAACCAAGGGAATGCTGGAAGAGGCAAGGCATGCTGGGAAGATCCTTACGGACTTCGGCGACTACCCAGCCGTGCAAATACTGTCGATCGATGAGATCTTTGGCGGAAGCTCGATCCGAGTTCCCTTCCTCTTCGACGTCGTCACGGCAGCGGCAGCTGGACGCCGGAGACCGGGTCAGAAATCAGCTTTCCTGGATCCCAGGGAGTTGGCTCGTCAGCGCCAGTTCCTGTTCTCGTTCGGCGGCGGCAAGGGAAAGGCAGAGCAGATGCCCCTCTTTCAGGAGCAACCGGTCATGCCCGCCCATGTTCGACACGCGGGGTAATCTCCTAGGCGAGGTCGGGCATTTCTTTTGCATGTTCACTCCCGGAGGTAACGGGATCCAAGTGACACTAAGCTATTAAACACTCTCACTTTTCTGCAAGATGCAAGAGGTTCGACAAACTTGCGCGCCCATTTGCATGTTACGGGATACGACCATCGGCTTCCGTTCTCCCGATCACGGCCTCAATACCCTTGTTAATATGGGTTTCAAGGCGCTCATCATGCCGCGGTGGGACGAAGGCCAACGGCCCCGTGGGCGCCAAGGATCGGCCTACTGAAGGACAAGCTGCTAAACGTCGACGCTCCGGTTCGGAACTCTGTAAGCGCCTGATCTTTAGCGTTCTTCCGGCGTCTTCCGGGTTGGCCCGGGGTCTTCCGGCTTACTGCAGATATCTCTGTCCCATTACACCGGGGAAGCAGTGACATCGTCGCAAAAGGAACAGCCACGCGCCGCTCCATGGCCCGCGTCTGAACTGCTGGGCAGTCCTGTACGTTTCTGTAGAGGAATGGTGGTAGCGGAGGAGGGACTTGAACCCCCGACACGCGGATTATGATTCCGCTGCTCTAACCGACTGAGCTACTCCGCCAAAGGCCCGCGCGTGTTAGGCCAGCGCCGCGGGGGGGTCAAGCGGGAATTTCATCGAAACGACCGCACGGTTTCGATCATCAGCGCCACGTTATCCGGGTCGGCATCCGGCGTGATCCCGTGGCCAAGGTTGAAGATGTGCGGACCGCCCGAAAAGGCGCGTACGATGGCCTGCGTCTCGGCCACCAGAGCCTCGCCGCCTGTCACCATGTGCTCGGGCGCAAGGTTGCCCTGAACGCAGCCATCGGTCTGCACATGCGCCGCGGCCCAGGCCGGATCGACGCCCTGGTCCAGCGCCACGCAATCGACGCCCGTCGTCTTCGCGAAACCGGCATAGGCCTCGCCCGCGCCGCGGGGGAAGCCTATGACGGGCACATGGGGATAGCGCGCCTTCAGGGCCGCCGTGATCTCCCGCGCGGGCGCCACGGCATAGGCTTCGAAATCGGCACCCGTCAGCGAACCGGCCCAGCTGTCGAAGATCTTCACCACCTCCGCCCCGGCGTCGATCTGGGCGGACAGGTAGACGATGGTGGCTTCGGTCACGCGGGCGAGCAAGGCCTCGAACGTGGCGCGGTCGCTGTCTTTCAGCGCGTGGGCCGGGCCCTGGTCGGGCGTGCCGCGGCCCGCGATCATGTAGGTGGCCACCGTCCATGGGGCGCCGGCGAAGCCGATCAGCGTGACGTCCTTCGGCAGTTCCTTGGACAGGATCGACACGGTTTCGTAGACGGGCGACAGGGTGTCGTGGATCGCCTCGACCGGTTTCAGCTTCGCCACGTCGGCCGCGGTGGTGGCCGTGGACAGGCGCGGGCCTTCGCCCGTCACGAACCACAGGTCCAGCCCCAGCGCCTGCGGCACCAGCAGGATGTCGGCGAACAGGATCGCCGCGTCGAAGCCAAAGCGGCGGATCGGCTGCAGCGTGACCTCGGCCGCCAGTTCGGGATTGTAGCAGAGCGACAGGAAATCTCCCGCCTTCTCGCGCGTGGCGCGGTACTCGGGCAGGTAGCGGCCCGCCTGGCGCATCATCCAGATCGGCGGCACGTCCTGGGTTTCACCGGCCAGCGCCCGCATGATCTTCTTCGCTTCGGTCATGATACGTCCCTGCGTTTGAACCATTCCTGCGTCGTCGCTGACAGATGGCTTGTCAAGACCGCGGGTCAAGAGCGACGGGCGTTGTCCTTCAGGCGTCCCGGCGCTATTGGTTTTGGTATGACCACCCTGCCCTCTCCCGACGCCCCGCTTCGTATCGGCACCCGCGGCTCGCCCCTGGCGCTGGCCCAAGCGTGCGAAACCCGCGACCGGCTGGCCGCCGCTTTCGATTTGCCGGCCGCAGCATTCGAGATCCAGGTGATCAAGACCACCGGCGATATCGTGCAGGACCGTCCCCTGAAAGAGATTGGCGGCAAGGGCCTGTTCACGCGCGAGATCGAGGCCGCGTTGATGGACGGCGGGATCGACATCGCGGTGCATTCGATGAAGGACATGCCTGTCCTGCAGCCCGAAAGCCTGGTGATCGACTGCTACCTGCCGCGGGAAGACGTGCGCGACGCCTTCGTGTCGCCAAGCCTGACGCGGCTGGAGGATCTTGCCCACGGTGCCGTGGTGGGCACGTCCAGCCTGCGGCGCAAGGCGCAGCTGTTGATCCGGCGGCCCGATTTGCAGGTGGTCGAGTTTCGCGGCAACGTGCAGACCCGGCTGAGGAAACTCCATGACGGCGTGGCACAGGCAACCTTCCTTGCCACGGCCGGGCTGGTCCGGCTGGGCATCCTGGGCGAGATCCCGGCAACTCCCATTCCCGAAGACGTTCTTCTGCCCGCAATCGCGCAGGGCGCCATAGGAATCGAACGCCGCGAAAGCGATGTTCGCGTGGCCGAAATGCTGGCCGCGATCCATGACCGCGAGACCGGCGAACGCCTTGCCGCGGAACGCGCCTTCCTCGCGACACTCGACGGCTCGTGCGAGACGCCGATTGCCGGGCTGGCGGTGCTGGACGGCGGCACGCTGCACCTCAAGGGAGAAGTGTTGCGCCCCGACGGCAGCGAAGTGGCGACCGAGGAGATCTCGGGCCCCATCGCCGACGGTGCCGCGATGGGGCAGGACATCGCCCGGAAGATCCTGGGCCGGACCGGGCCGGATTTCTTCCGGCTGTAGGATCCCTACTTCACGCTTGTCACCGGGCCCTGCGTCGGAACCGTCTGGCGATTGGCGGCCTGGCGGCGGTCGGGGCGGCGAAAGGCCAGCGGCTTGCGGCGCGGCTCGCTCTGCGGCTCTCCAGCCTCGCAGGCCGGCGGAATGCGGTGACGGCCCCCGAACGGACATTCCTGCGGGCGCAGCGCCACGAGCACGTCTTTCTGGAGCTTCTGCCCCGCACGGTTCGCGGCATACAGCGCCTCGAAGTAGTCGCGGAGCCTGCCGTGCGTTGTCACCGCGTAGTCGGCCAGTTGCAGCCGCGCGATGGGACAGGGCTGGCACGAGATCAGATCGTCCACCTCCATCTCGACCATCAAGGTGTTCACGTCACCGGGGCCGACCTGGCCCTGTTCCTCTTCACGATGGGCCACGAGATCGGCTGTCCGGCGCGCAGCCTGTGCCGCCAGAAGCGTGCAGACGCGGAAATAGCGGCGCAGGTACAGGTACAGCGCCAGTTCCGTCACCTCGAATTCCGTGACCCATCCCTTCGGGTCCAGCAGTTGATCGGCGGGCAGCACCCGGCCTTTCAGCAATGCCTGCATGGCCTTGCGCATTTCCGGGATGGGCGGCGAGTCAGGGAGGCTGCGCAGGGCAGTCAGCGCCTCGGATTCACTCAACAGCATTTCAGTCGCTTTCCAATGGTCTTGGTCGGCCCGAATCAGCCACAGCTTGCCCGGAACCGACCCGATACGCCCTGTCGTATCGGCGGAGTGTTCAGAAGGCCGCCCCGTCTTGTGCAGACGTCCCCAGATCGACCGCGACGGGAACAGCCCGGCCAGAAAAGCTTCAATTTATTGAAATTGTGTTACGTCGACTAAAAAGAGTGCAGCAATTTGCCTAGACCAGGTGCAGACCGGCATCGACCAGCAGCGTTTCGCCCGTCACATGCCGCGCCGCGTCCGACACGAAGAAGAGCGCGGACTCGGCAATATCGTCGGCTGTCGAGGCCACGCCAAGGGGCGTGCGCTTCTCGACCCCGGCGATCATCTGGTCGAACGCGGCCTCGTCCATCGTGTCCTTGAACCAGCGCGTTCCGATGAAGCCGGGGCAGATCGCGTTGACCCGGATCGCGGGTGCCAGCGCGCGCGCCAGCGACAGCGTCATCGTGTTCAGCGCGCCTTTCGACGCCGCGTAGGCGACCGAGGAACCGACGCCCTTGATCCCCGCGATAGAGGAGGTATTCAGCACAACGCTGGCCCGACCTGTCGATTCATAAGTGTTGACCATCAATGACTTGGCCGCCTGAAGCATCAGGTACGGCCCCACGACGTTGACGGCATAGAGATGCAGGAAATCGTCCTTGGTCAGCGCGTCCAGATCCGAATGATCGCGCGCCATCTTCGTGGTGCCGGCATTGTTCATCAGGATGTCCAGCCGCCCGCGGGCCTGCGCCGCCTCGACCAGTTTCGCCGCACCTTCCGGATCGGACACATCGGCCTGAACGACCGACATCTGCGCACCGTGGGCGCGCGCCATGTCGGCGGTTTCCTCGGCGCCTTCAGCCGAACGCGAATAGTTCACGATCACGTCGGCCCCGCGTTCCGCCAGCTTCACCGCCATGCTTCGACCAAGGCCGGACCCCGACCCCGTCACGATGGCCACACGGCCGTCAAGATCGCCCATTTCTCCCCCGAACTCGCCGCTTGGTTGCGGCGCTTACTTCCATTTCGCCAAAGGCGGCAGGCTCATCAGCACTGCGTCGGCGTTGTGCCCCGTGGCCAGTCCGAACTTCGTTCCGCGGTCGTAGACGAGATTGTATTCGGCATAGAGCCCGCGATGGACCAGCTGCGCATCGCGGTCGGCCTCGTCGAAGCTCTGGAGGCGGCGTTTCTTCACCAGCGGCACGTAGGCCGGCAGGAAGGCGCGCCCGATATCCTGGGTCAGCGCGTAGTCGGCTTCGAAGTCGCCGGTATTGTGATCGTCCAGGAATATGCCCCCCACCCCACGGGCGCGCTTGCGGTGCGGGATATAGAAATACTCGTCGGCCCATTCCTTCAGGCGGGGATAATATTCCGCCCCGTGCGGGTCGAGATGCGCTTTCAGCGTGTCGTGAAAATGCGCAGTGTCCTCTTCATATTCGATGCAGGGGTTCAGATCCTCGCCCCCGCCGAACCACCACGCGTGCGGTGTCCAGAACATGCGCGTGTTCAGGTGAATAGCGGGCACATGGGGATTTTGCATATGGGCCACAAGGCTGATGCCCGATGCCCAGAACCGCGGATCGTCCGCCATGCCGGGAATGCCCTTGCGCGCCGCCATCGAGGCCTGTGCTTCGGGCCCCAGCGTGCCGTAGACGGTCGAGACGTTCACGCCCACCTTCTCGAACACCCGGCCATCGCGCATGACGCTCATCAGCCCGCCGCCCGCGTCGCTTCCATCGGCGCTGTCGCGTTTCGTCTCTGTCACTTCGAAACGGCCGGCGGGTTCGCGGGACAGGGGGCCGGCGGTGTGGCTGTCTTCCAGCGCTTCGAACGCGGTCACGATCTCGTCGCGGAGCGTGCGGAACCATGCTGCGGCGCGGGTCTTTTCGGCATCCATGGTGGCGGTCATTGCGTGTCCCTCCCTCCAACATTCCCGGCAAGACTGAGACAGCGCCGCCCCCGGGGCTGACGGCACAGGCGCGAAAGCCGCGTCCGGTCTAGTGCGCAGGCGCTGCCACGGGATCGACCAGCGTGCGCCCGCCGTCAAGTGTCAGGATCTGCCCGGTCATGAAGGCCGCGGCGTCGGAGGCGAGAAATTGCGCCGCTTCGGCCAGTTCCGTCGGCGCCGCGATCCGCGACAGCGGCGTGTGATCTTCGATGTCCTGCCGGTATTCGCGGTTGTCGCGCAGCGTGGATTTCAACGAATGGCTCATCACCGATCCGATGGCCAGCGCGTTCACCCGGATGCGGTAGGGCGCCATGGCGACGGCAAGGCTGCGCGTCAGCTGGTCCAGCGCGGCGGTCGACACCGAATAGGCCATCAGGTCGGGATGGGTGCGCCGCGCGGCGATGGAGCTGAGGTTGATGATCGACCCCACGGCGCCGGAGGTCGAGGATTCGGACTGCTTGATCATCCGGCGGGCCACGAGCTGCGACAGGCGCAGCGACGGCATCAGGTTCTGTGCCAGAAGCTGCATCACCGTGTCGTCTTCCGGGTCCAGCGGATCCGAGATTTCGACCTGTCGCGCGCCGTTGACCAGCACGTCCACCTGATCGAACGCGTCAATCGTCGCGGACAACAGGTTCGCGATGGCCAGCTTTTCCCGCAGATCGCCGGCAAAGTACCGGACATTGCCGTCTTCCGCCTTGTCCCCCAGTTCCGAGGCAAGCGCCTTTTCGTCAGTGTCGGCGAACATGACGTTCGCCCCCTTGTCGACAAAATGGCGCCCGATGGCGAGGCCGATGCCATTGGCGGAACCGGTGACGATCACGGTCTTGCCGGCGATGGAAAAGGACATCACGATCTCCTGTCACAGCGGAGGAATGGGGCGTGCCCGGTCCGTCTGGCTTCGACGCGTATACAGCCAATCAGCGTCTTGCGCGAGCCTTGCCCCCGCGGGACGTCGCGCGCCCGGGTGCGGTGTGGCGTCCCTGCCCTGCCCCCTTGCCGGGCCGCGATGCCAGGATGACCTTGAAGTGACCATCGTTGTGCAGTTCGGCGACATCCCCGAACCGGCCCGACAAGGTGTCTTCGTAAGGAAGATGACGGTTCGCGACCAACAAAAGCTTGCCGCCCGGCTTCAACATGCCCGCAGCCGCCTGCACGAACGCCTGACCGATTCCCGGATCGCCCGCCCGCGCGACGTGGAAGGGCGGGTTCATCACCACGCTGTCCACCAGCGTCTCCGGCCGCCAGACCGTCGCATCCGCCCAATGGAACCGCGCCCGTTCGTCGCTGACATTCCGGCGCGCGCAATCGAGCGCCACGTGATCCGCCTCGACAAGGTCGAGCTGCTTGAGCTTCCCGTTCTCCAGCAGGCGGGTCGAAAGATAGCCCCAGCCCGCCCCCAGATCGAAGACATGCGATCCCAGCGGCACCTCGTCCAGCATGCCGGCCAGCACGACCGAGCCCTTGTCGACCCCGTCGGCCGAAAACACGCCTGGCCGGGTGATGAAGCCACCGTCGAGCACCTGGTCCCTGGCCGCCCAGTCGGCGAACAGTTCCGGTTCAGCGTGGAACGAGAACAGCTTGCCGTGCGCCTTGGATAGCGCCGGGCTGACTTCGGTCCGGGCGCGGACCTCTTTCAGGATGGATTCGATACCGTCGGTCTTGGCCCCATCGATCAGGATCACGCCGCCGGATTCCCCTGCCCGTTCGACGGCTTCCGCAATCGCGGCGCGTCCTTCGGCCCGGGCACGGGGCAGGAAGACAATCGCCGCCGCAACCGGCGTGGCCGCGGCGGACGGCACCACCGCATAGCCCGCCTGCGCCCAGCGGTCGTGCCAGGGCTTGAACGGCTGCACGATTTCCACCCGCTCGGCCGGCAATGCAGACAGATCGTGATCGGGTGTGGGGTGATAGACGGCAACAGGCCCGTCCGGCAGCGCCAGACCGGACTCCAGAACCAGGGACAGACGGACCGACATCAGCGGACGCCCGGCCTCATTCTTCCTTTTCCATCGTGCATTGCAGCGGATGCTGGTGCCGGCGGGCAAAGTCCATGACCTGACCCACCTTGGTTTCCGCGATCTCGTGGCTGAACACGCCCACGACCGCGACGCCCTTCTTGTGGACGGTCAGCATGATTTCAACCGACTGGCCATGAGTCATGCCGAAGAAACGCTCCAGCACGTGCACCACGAATTCCATCGGGGTATAGTCGTCGTTCAGAAGCAGAACCTTGTAGAGCGGCGGCCGCTGCGTGCGCGGGCGCGTCTCTACCAGCAGCGAGGGGTCGCCGCCGTCATCGTCTTTCTTCTGAGTCATCTTGATGGGCACTTGCAGCATTGCGCAGGATCACTCGGGTTTAACAAATTCTGGATTTAGTTCCTAATATAGTGATCCTGAGGAATTGGAAAAGAGAAAGCGCGCAGCGGAGGTGCAGATGGGTTCATATCTGACGACGGTCGGCTTCGATGCCGACGACACGTTGTGGCACCACGAACGGTTCTTCCGCATCACGCAGGACCGTTTCATCGATCTTTTGTCGGGTTACACCGACACGCCGGACCTTGCACAGCGCCTCGACGCGGCCGAACGCCGCAATCTTGGGCATTATGGTTACGGTGTTAAGGGCTTTGTCCTGTCCATGATCGAAACCGCGATCGAGGTCACCGACGAAAAGGTACCCGCCTCCGTCATCTCGGAATTGCTGGATGCGGGGCGCGAAATGCTGGCCCATCCCATCGAATTGCTGCCCCACGCCCGCGACGCGGTGGAAAAGGTGGCCGCGACTCACCGGGTGATTCTCATCACCAAGGGGGAGCTGCTGGACCAGGAACGCAAGCTCGCGCAGTCGGGCCTGGGCGACCTGTTCGACGGCGTGGAGATCGTGTCGGAAAAGGCCGCCGACACGTACCGCCGGATCTTCGACCGGCACGGGAATGGACCCGGACGCGCGATGATGGTCGGCAACTCCATGCGCTCCGACGTGATCGCCCCGATCGAGGCGGGAAGCTGGGGCGTGCATGTCCCCTACCAGCTGGTCTGGGAACACGAACGCGCCGAGGCGCCGCAGGCCGAAGACCGCTACTGCCACCTGCCCGACCTTGGCCAGTTGCCCGACCTTGTCACCGCCATCGGCTGACCCGTCCTGACGCCTGTCAGTCAACCGCATTGACAAACCGCCCCGCCTTGGGCCCTTTTGCCGCAAACTTCGCGCAGAAGATCAGGGAGGATTTGCGATGAGCGGGAACATGTTCGAACTGTCCGGCAAGGTGGTGCTGGTTACGGGCGGCAATGGCGGGATCGGCTACGGCATGGCCGAAGCGCTGGCTAAGGCCGGCGCCGACGTGGCAATCTGGGGCACGAACCCCGACAAGACCGCGGCGGCGACCGAGAAGCTGAAGGCGCTTGGCGGCAAGGCGGCCGGGTTTGTCTGCAACGTGGCCGATCAGGCCGATGTCGACGCCAAGATGGACGCGACCCTGGCCGAGTTCGGGCGTCTGGATGGCTGCATCGCCAATGCAGGCGTGTCGGGCCGCGGCGCGCGGTCGTTTCTGGAGATCGACCACGCCGAATGGCGCCGGGTGCTCGACGTGAACCTCGACGGTGTCTTCTTCACCTACCAGGCCGCGCTGCGCCACATGGTGGCCCGGTCCGAGGCCGGCGATCCCGGCGGACGGCTCGCCTGCGTGTCGAGTCTCGCGTCGGTTTCAGGCGCCGCGCGCAGCGAACATTATGCGGCGTCAAAGGGCGCGCTGAACTCCATGACCTACGGTCTGGCGGTCGAGTTCGCGAAGCACGGGATCACCGCCAACGCCATCCTGCCCGGCTGGATCGCCACGGACATGACGGAAAACGCCATCGGCAACCCGAAATTCGCCCAGAATGTCGGCGCACGGATCCCGACCCGCCGCTGGGGAGAGCCCGCCGATTTCGGAGGTGTCGCGGTTTACCTGATGTCCGACGCGTCCGTCTATCACACCGGGCAACTGTTGCAGGTCGACGGCGGCTACTTCCGCTTCTGAAAAACCGCTTCACCACCCCTTGCGGCCATCCGAATCGGGGCTACAAGATGTGGATCTTGCGGTCCCGATTTTCGCCCGCGCGACCCGCTCGCGCGGGTTTTCTTTTTGTTTTCCATATGTTAATCTAAAAGGCAATTAATAGTGGTCAGCCGGAAAACCGGCGGCCCAGAGGCAGACATAGGCAGGTTCAACCGTGGGACAGTGGCAAGAACGCCGTGGGCCGGCGTCTCTCTATACGCGCGTCATTCCGATACTCATGACCCTTCTGTGGGCCTCGGCCCTTCAGGCCGCGCCCTATGCCGCGATGGTCATGGATGCCCGCACGGGCGAGGTGCTGCATTCCCGAAATGCCGACGCCAAGCTTCACCCCGCATCGCTGACCAAGATGATGACGCTTTACGTCACCTTCGACGCGATCAAGCGGGGCGAGATCACGCTGGACACGCCTGTCACCGTCTCGCGCAATGCGGCCAACGAACAGCCGTCGAAGCTGGGCCTGCGCCCGGGGCAGAAGATCGCCCTGCGCTACCTGATCCGCGCCACGGCGGTGAAATCGGCCAACGACGCCGCCACCGCCATTGCCGAGGCAATTTCCGGCAGCGAGGCCGCCTTCACCAAACGCATGACCGACACGGCCCGTGCCCTGGGCATGTCGAAGACAACGTTCAAGAACGCCCACGGGCTGACGGCATCGGGCCACCTGTCCTCGGCCCGGGACATGACGAACCTTGGCCGGCGGCTGCTGTACGATTACCCGCAGTATTACAACCTGTTCGGGCGGGAATCGACCAATGCCGGCGTGAAGACGGTGCGCAACACCAACCGCCGGCTGCTGCAAAGCTACCGCGGTGCCGACGGGATCAAGACGGGCTTCACCAACGCGGCCGGCTTCAACCTTGTCGCCTCGGCCAAGCGCGGGGACAAGCGCATCATCGCGACGGTGTTCGGCGGCACGTCCGGCGCGGCGCGCAACGCCCGCGTGGCCGAACTGCTCGACATGGGCTTCAGCCGCGCGCCTGCCAACGCAACGGTCCGCCCGCCCGCCGCGGTGGCGCTTGCCGGGCCCGCCGTCAACAACAACGAGGCCGGCAAGGTCATCCGCACATCCGGCGCCGTGAAAACCAGCCTCCGGCCCAAGCCCCGCGACGGATCGGTCATTCCCACCGCCCCGCCGATCGAAGTGCCCAAGGCCGTGATCGCCGAGGCGATGACGCCGGCAAACAGTGTCGACAGCAGCGCTGTAGACGACGCGGTCGTGGCGGCGCAGGTGGCATCGGCCACGCCGGCGGGCAACGTGGTCCCGCAAGGCAGCGACGACAACCTGTCCGACATCCGCCCCAAGGCCCGCCCGGCCAGCGTGGCGCCCGCGCCGGTCAAGACCGCGGCGGCCCCGGCCGACGCAACGCCGGTGACGCCCGCAGCCCAGCCCGCGCAGACCGCACAGGATGTCGTCACCCGTCTGCAGCCTGATGCCGAACGGCACTGGGGGATCAATATCGGCCGCTACACCAGCCGGTCGCAGGCGGAAAAGGTCCTGCTGCGCGCCGCGCTGATCGAAACCGGCACGCTCGATGGCGGGCTGCGGAAGGTGGTCAAGACATCGCAGGGCTACGACGCGACCTTCACCGGCCTCTCGCGCGACAGTGCCGACCTGGCCTGCCGCCGGCTTCAGGCGCGCAACGTCAACTGTTTCATGATGGGCCCGACCTGACCCGAAAACACTGGGACGCTGGTCCTTTGCGCGAATCGCGGTACAACGGTCCTGCGATGCCGCGGCGCGGCGAATTTCGTTTCAGGAGAGTCCGATGGTTACCCGTCCCGATCCGCGCAAGGCGCTTGCCATGCCGATGTCCAGCCCGTCCTACCCGCCGGGCCCCTACCGGTTCGTGAACCGGGAATTCATGATCATCACCTACCGGACCGATCCCGACGCGCTGGCCGCCGTGGTGCCCGAACCGCTGGAGATCGTCGAACCGATCGTGAAGTACGAATTCATCCGCATGCCGGATTCGACGGGCTTCGGCGATTACACGGAATCGGGCCAGGTCATTCCGGTCCGTTTCAACGGGCAGGTCGGCGGCTACGTCCATTCGATGTATCTCAACGATGACGCCCCCATCGCCGGCGGGCGCGAGATCTGGGGCTTTCCCAAGAAATTCGCCGAACCGGTGCTGAAGGTCGAAAAGGACACGCTGATCGGCACGCTCGACTATTCCGGCCTGCGCGTGGCGCGCGGGACGATGGGCTACAAGCACCAGTCGCTGGACACCGGACCGATCCTGGAAAGCATGCTGGGGCCGAACTACCTGCTGAAGATCATGCCTCATGTCGACGGCACGCCCAGGGTCTGCGAGATCGTCGAATACCGGCTGGAAGACGTGACCGTGAAGGGCGCGTGGACCGGCCCGGCCCGGCTGCACCTTGAGGAGCACGCGCTGGCTCCGGTGGCCGATCTGCCGGTGCTGGAGGTGCTGGGCGCCACCCATATCGTCAGCGACCTGACGCTGGGTCTGGGCAAGGTCGTTCACGACTACCTGGCCTGACACAAGCCACCAGCCCCGCGGTGCGATCAGCGCCGCATCGCGCCCGAGGCGGGTCGGCGGAGCCCGAAGGGATCCGCCGAGGGTTGGGCGGGCGGGCCCGTCGAGGGCGCGATTGCCCGCCGCTCACCCTTTGGGCTTGTCGTCGTAATCGTCGGACAGGATCCGGCGGCTGTCGCCTTCCGGGTCGTCATATTGGCCGGACCGCAGCAGGAAGATGAACGCCACAAGGCCCAGCCCCCCAAGGAACAGCGAAATCGGGATCAGGTAGGCGATCACCTGCATCAGCGCAGCCTCAGCGCGTTCAGCGACACTGTGATCGATGACGTCGACATCGCCAGCGCCGCGATCAGGGGCGTCGCAAGCCCCGCCACCGCCAGCGGCACCGCGATCACGTTATAGACGGTCGCGATCCGGAAGTTCTCGCGGATCCGGCGCGTGGCCTTCTTTGCCACCGCGCAGGCCTCGCCCACCGGCGACAGGTCACTGCCCAGCAGCACGATGTCGGACGCGACCCGCGCCGCATCCAGCGCCGAGGCCGGAGAGATCGACACATGCGCCGACGCCAGCGCCGCCGTGTCGTTCAGCCCGTCGCCCACCATCAGCACCTTGTGTCCCTCGTCGGAAAGCGCGGCCACCCGTGCCGCCTTCTCCTCGGGCCGCATGCTCGCAGACCAGTCCGCAATCCCCAGGTCCCGCGCCAGAGCCTCGACAGGCACCCTGCTGTCGCCCGACAGCAACTCCACGCGCTTGCCTGCCGCCTGCAACGCGGCCACCGCCTCTGCCGCGCCGGGACGCGGGCGGTCGACAAATCGGATCACGCGAATGGCGCCGTTGCCCGTGGAGAGCCACGTGGCCGTCTGATCCACCGCCGCGCCGCCAACCCAATCGGCACGGCCCAGCCGCACCACCTGCCCGCCGCGCCGCCCTTCGGCGCCGTATCCCGGCACCTCGCGGATGCCCTGCACCTCTGCCCGCGCCACGCCCTGCGCTTGCAGCGCGCGCGCCATGGCCATCGACAGCGGATGCGCCGATCCGGCAGCAAGGGCCAGTGCGACGGCCAGTTCGTCCCGGGACAAGCCTTCCAGCCCCACGGGCTGGGGCCGGCCTTCGGTCAGCGTCCCGGTCTTGTCGAAGATCACGTGATCGACCTCGGCCAGACGCTCCAGCGCGGTGGCGTGCTTGATCAGCAGGCCCTTGCGGAAGAGCCGCCCCGATGCAGCCGTCGTCACTGCCGGGACAGCAAGCCCCAGCGCACAGGGGCAGGTGATGATCAGCACTGCCGCCGCGATGTTCAGCGCCGTGCGCATGTCGCCGGAATAGATCAGCCAGCCAAGGAAACTCAGCGCCGACAGGATATGCACACCGGGCGCATAGAGCTTGGCCGCCCGGTCGGCCAGCGACGTGTATCGCGACCGGCCGCTTTCCGCGATGGCGACCAGATCGGCCATGCGATGAAGCGACGTGTCCTCCCCCACCGCCAGCGCCCGCACCGTCAGCGGACCGGTCAGGTTCACTTCGCCCGCGCTCACCGCCTGCCCGGGTTCGGCAAAGACAGGCACGGTTTCCCCGGTCAGAAGCGAGCGATCCAGTTCCGAGGCGCCGTCCACGATCTCCCCGTCCACCGGCATCCTTGCACCGGGGCGGATCATCAGAAGGTCGCCGATCCGCAGGTCGGCGGCGGGCACTTCCTCCTCCACCCCGTTCCGCAGGCGCATGGCGCGCGGAACTTCCAGCGCGGCCAGTTCCTCGGCCGCGGACCGCGCGATGGCCCGGGTGCGGTGGTCAAGATAGCGGCCCGCCAGCAGGAAGAAGGTCAGCGCCAGCGCGGCGTCGAAATAGGCATGCGCGCCCGACAGGGAGGTTTCCCAAAGCGAGGTCGCCAGCGCCAGCAGGATCGCCAGCACGATGGGCACGTCCATGTTCAGCCGCCCTACCCGCAGCGCGGCCCAGGCATTGCGAAAGAAGGGCTGGGCCGAAAACGCGATAGCCGGCAGCGCGATCCCGGCCGAGATCCAGTGGAACATGTCCCGCGTCGCATCCGACGCGCCGGACCAGACAGACACCGACAGAAGCATCACGTTCATCGCCGCGAAGCCCGCCACCGCCAGCCGCATCAACAGCTCGCGCCCCGCGCGGTCGCCATCGGTGGCCGACAGTGTCGCCAGATCCAGCTCGTGCGCCTCGAACCCCAGCCCGTCGAGCACATCGACCAGCCGGGAGGCGGTCAGCCCCGGCGCGGCGTCGACCGTCACGCGCTTCTGCGTCAGGTTCACCCGCGCCGCTTTCACGCCCTCCACCCCGGCCAGCCCGTTCTCGACCTTCGAGATGCAGGCCTGGCAGTGGATCGTGGGCAGCGACAGCGCGATCCGGCCCCTGTCCGTGCGAGGCTCAGGCGATGCCTCCCCCTCCGGCACCACAAGGCAGGCCGGACAGGCCGCGGCCCGGGGGCGGAGCGCGGCTGTCATCAGCTTTCGCCCCGCACCGGCAGCTGGATGCGCTGGGTGAAGAGCGTCCCGTCGCCCGCCACCGCCTTCATGCGGATGTTCCAGTTGCCCGGACCAAGGTCGACATTCGCCACATAGGCCCGGCCGTCGAAGTTGAATTCGGGATGCACGTCGTCCTTCACGTGGGTCGCCCGGCCAACGGTGGCATCCAGCGACTGCACCCGGACCGGCAGGTCCAGATTGTCGGTGATGCGGATCCGCACGAAGCCGTCGCCTGCATCCGCCACGACCGTCCAGCCCAGGCCTTCCTGCGCGGCCTTGCGTTCGTTGAATTCCTGGCTGGCGACGTAGGAGTTCTTGACCTCCAGCCCCGGGAACGTGCGCACGGCGCTGACCGCCAGCGCGATGTTGACGCTGATGATGACGGCAAAGGCGCCGCAGAAGATCATGGCAAAATGCTTGCCGGTGAATTCACGCTTTTTCTCGGCCATGTTCAGTCCTCTCCGCCCATGCCATCGAATGTTGAATCGACATGCGCGCGTTCGCCGTTCGTCAGATCCTCGACCCAGAAGCGGACCTCGGTCAATCCCTGCTCCGCCGGGTCTGAACCGGGCGGCGCCACAAGGTAGACGCGCTGTTGCTTCAGTTCGTTCGCAGGGACCATCACGCTGTTGTAGGGCGTGCCTTCCAGCTGGATGCGCAGCGAAGGATTGCCCGTGACCGCCAGCTCGAACCGCCGCGGTTCGCCATGCTTGTTGCGCAGCCGCACGTCATAGGTGTTGCGGATCGACCCGTCGGACAGCAGCACGTAGGTCGGGTTCCGGACGGGCGCGACGGACATGCTGATATCGGCGCGGATGAACAGCGCGAAGACCAGCCCCAGCCCGACCGCCGCCCAGAGCGTCGTGTAAAGGATCACCCGCGGCCGGAAGATGTGCTTCCAGATGCTGCGCGGCGGCTCGCCCGCGCGTTCGGCCGTCTCGTCCGTCAGTGCCATGTAATCGATCAGCCCGCGGGGCTTGCCGATCTTGTCCATGATGTCGTCGCAGGCGTCGATGCACAGCGCGCAGGTGATGCATTCCATCTGCTGGCCGTTGCGGATGTCTATCCCCGTGGGGCAGACGTTCACGCAGGCATTGCAATCGATGCAATCGCCCAGCTGGTCCGCGCCTTCCGCCTTGCGGTGCTTGCCGCGCGGTTCCCCCCGCCAGTCGCGGTAGGCGACGGTGATCGTGTCCTCGTCCATCATCGCGGCCTGGATGCGGGGCCACGGGCAGGCGTAGATGCAGATCTGTTCGCGCGCGAAGCCGCCGAAGAAGAAGGTGGTGAAGGTCAGAATCGCCATCGTCGTGTAGGCGATGGGATGGGCCTGCAACGTCACCAGGTCATGCAGCAGCGTCGGCGCATCGGCGAAATAGAAGACCCACGCGCCACCCGTCGCCAGGCCGATCAGCAGCCAGAGCGTCCATTTCGTGACCCGCAGCCGCGCCTTGCGGAAATCGAGTTTCTTCTGCCGGTGCAGGCGGAGCCGCGCGTTCCGGTCGCCTTCGACCCAGCGTTCGACAAGGATAAAGAGGTCGGTCCACACGGTCTGCGGACAGGCGTAGCCGCACCAGACCCGGCCAAGCGCCGAGGTGAACAGGAAGAGCCCCAGCCCTGCCATGATCAGCAGACCGGCGACGAAGTAGAACTCGTAGGGCCAGATCTCGACCCAGAAGAAGTAGAACCGCCGTCCGGCCAGATCGAGCAGCACGGCCTGATCCGGCAGATCCGGGCCCCGGTCCCAGCGAATCCAGGGGGTTACATAGTAGATGCCCAGCGTGAAGATCATCAGCGCCCATTTCAGGGTGCGGAACGTGCCCTTGACGCGGCGCGGGAAGATCGGCTCGCGCGCGGCATAGAGACTGGGGGCGGGTGTGGACTCGGTCACTTTCTGTGCTCCGATATCGGTGGGATCGTGGCCTTGTGACAGGCCCTTGATACGCCAACTTTGACTTGGGTCAAAATGTACATCGCGTAAGCGGTTTTCCATCCGCCTGCGACGTTTCATCTTTCCGGGCACCCGGTGAGCTGCTGGACAGAACAACGAACCGCGCTGACCATCCCGGCCCGTTGCATTGACGGGCTACAACCGGAAACCGGGCAATCCCGGCAAGATTCCCAGGCCCCAAGAGGGGCGACGCCATCGTTTGAAAAAGCCATCCGTAATCGAAACCGGCCGCCGGGCACTGCCCGGCGGCCGTTCTTTTTTGCATGCGGCAGGGTCTTACTGACCGCCGCCCAGCTGATGGACATAGACCGCCACCGCGCGCACCTGGGCGTCGTCAAGGCGCAGGCCCCAGGCGGGCATCACGCCGCCGCGGCCATGCTGGATGGTGGCCAGGATCGTGTCGTAGCTGCCGCCATAGAGGTAGATCTTGTCGGTCAGGTTCGGGGCGCCAAGCGCCTCCTGTCCTTTCCCGTCCTCGCCATGGCAGGCCACGCAATTGTCGGCGAAGACGGTCTTGCCCTCGGCCACGAGGCCCTGATCGGGCGGGGTTTCGCCCGCCAGCGTCATGACGTAATTCGCCACCGCCTCGATCTGGGGCTGCTCCAGCATCTCCATGTCGCCAAAGGCCGGCATCTCGCCGAAGCGGGTGTCGGGGTCTTCCTCGCTCCGGATGCCGTGGTTGATGGTGGTGTAGATCTCGTCGATCGTGCCGCCCCACAGCCAGTCGTCGTCCAGAAGGTTCGGATAGCCCGCGGCCTTCACGCCGGCTGCCCCGGCCCCGTGGCACTGCGCGCACCAGGTCCGGAAGACCGACGCCCCCAGATCAGTGGCATACCTGTTGAGATCCGGGTCGCTGCCGATACTGGCCAGGTCGACCTGGTCCAGCTGCTGGTTGATCGCGGCGTTCTTTTCGTCGACCACCTTGACCTCTTCTTCCAGCTGCGCGCGGGACGACCAGCCAAGGACCCCCTTGGTGGCACCGGTGATGCCGGGCCATGCGGGATAGGCGATGGTGTAGCCGATGCCCCAGATGATGGTGATGTAGAAGATCCACAGCCACCACCGCGGCAGCGGGTTGTTGAACTCCTTGATGCCGTCCCATTCGTGGCCGGTGGTTTCGGGATCGGATTCGGACCCTTGGCCCGGGCGCTTTGGATCATGCGTGCTCATCTGACGCCTCCTTCGGGCTCAGGGGTTTGTCGCTGTTGCGCAGCGGGATCGAGGCCGTGTCCCGGTAGGTCGTGTTCGACCCGGGCCGGAAGACCCAGATCACGACACCGATGAAGAACAGGAACAGGGCCAGAAGCATCCAGCTGTCGGCGAACTGCCGCAGGAACGTGTATTCTTCCATGGTCCTCTCCTATCGGCTTGCGTCGGGCGTGAAGGTCGAGAAATCGACCAGCGTGCCCAGCATCTGCAGGTAGGCGATCAGCGCGTCGGTTTCCGAGATCCCCGGCTTGCCGTCGAAATTGCGCACCTGCGCGCCCGGATACCGTTCCAGAAGCCCTTCGTAGTCACTGTCGGGATCGGCCTGTGCGGCGAAATCGGCATAGGCGTTCTGGATCATGTCGTCGGTATAGGGCACGCCGACAAAGCGGTGCGTTTCCATCAGGTCCTTGATGTAGACCTCCTTCGCGCGGACCACCTGGTTTTCAAGGAAGGCGTATTTCGGCATGACCGATTCCGGCACCACCGCTTCGGGATTGCGCAGGTGCTGCACGTGCCATTCATCCGAATAGCGCCCGCCGACCCGGGCCAGGTCCGGCCCGGTCCGCTTGGATCCCCACTGGAACGGGTGGTCGTACTGCGATTCCGCCGCCAGCGAGTAGTGGCCGTACCGCTCCACCTCGTCCCGCATGGGGCGGATCATCTGGGAATGGCAGACATAGCAGCCCTCCCGGATGTAGATCTCGCGCCCCTGCAGTTCGAGCGGGGAATAGGGGCGCATGCCCTCGACCTCTTCGATGGTGTTTTCCAGCCAGAAGAGCGGTGCGATCTGCACGATCCCGCCGATGGTCACCACCAGGAAGGAACAGACCAGCAGGAGCGTGGCGTTGCGTTCCAGGAACCCGTGTTTGCTAAGAATGGACATCTCTCCGGCCCTCCTTATTCAGCCGGGACCGGGGCGGCGAGGCTGGCGTCTTTCGCCGGCGCCGCCTTTACGGTCATCCAGAGGTTGTAGCACATGATGATCCCGCCGGTGAGGTACAGGACCCCGCCCAGAGCGCGGACAACATACATCGGGAACTTGGCCCCCACGGTGTCGGCGAAGGAGTTGACGAGGAAGCCGTACTGATCGACCTCGCGCCACATCAGGCCTTCCATGATGCCCGTGACCCACATCGACGCGGCGTAGAGCACGATGCCGATGGTCGCGAGCCAGAAGTGCCAGGACACCATCTGCAGGCTGTAAAGCCGCTCGCGCTTCCACAGGACGGGGACAAGGAAATAGAGCGCCCCGAAGGTGATCATCCCGTTCCAGCCAAGCGCGCCCGAGTGCACGTGGCCGATGGTCCAGTCGGTATAGTGGCTCAGCGAGTTGACGGCCCGGATCGACATCATCGGCCCTTCGAAGGTGGACATGCCGTAGAAGCCGACCGAGATCACCATCATCCGGATCACCGGGTCCGTGCGCAGCTTGTCCCATGCGCCGGAAAGCGTCATCAGACCGTTGATCATGCCCCCCCAGGACGGCATCCACAGGATGATCGAGAACACCATGCCAAGGGTCGAGGCCCAGTCAGGCAGCGCGGTGTAGTGCAGGTGGTGCGGACCGGCCCAGATGTAGATGAAGATCAGCGACCAGAAGTGAACGATGGACAGCTTGTAGGAATAGACCGGGCGATCGGCCTGCTTCGGGATGAAGTAATACATCATCCCCAGGAAGCCCGCCGTCAGGAAGAAGCCCACCGCGTTGTGGCCGTACCACCATTGCGTCATCGCATCCTGCACGCCCGACCAGACGATCACAGATTTCGATCCCCAGACCGAGACGGGGACCGTCATGTTGTTCACCACGTGGAGCATGGCAACGGTGACGATGAAGGCCAGGTAGAACCAGTTGGCCACGTAGATGTGGCGCTCCTTCCGCTTGATGATCGTGCCCAGGAACACGGCCAGGTAGGCAACCCAGACCACGGTCAGCCACAGGTCGATGTACCATTCCGGCTCGGCGTATTCCTTGGATTGCGTGCCGCCCATCAGGTAGCCGGTGGCCGCCAGCACGATGAACAGCTGGTAGCCCCAGAAGACGAACCAGCCCAGCCCCTTGCCCCAGAGCCGCGCGGCCGAGGTCCGCTGCACGACGTAGAACGAGGTGGCGATCAGGGCGTTGCCGCCGAAGGCGAAGATCACGGCCGAGGTATGCAGGGGCCGCAGCCGGCCGAAGTTGCCATAGCCCTGCAGGAACTCGAAATTCAGCGCGGGGAAGGCCAGCTGAAAGGCGATGACGACACCGACCAGGAAACCGACGACGCCCCAGAAGGCCGTGGCGATGACGCCGGCGCGGACGACGCTGTCGAAATATTCGGTTTCCGGATGCGGATCCAGCGCGGGTTGCGCGGCGTCCTGCGACGCCGTGAACAGAAACAGCCCGATCGCGATCACCATCACAAGTCCGGCGTGAACCATGTATGCCACATCACGTGCATAGTTCATCGCCATCATCGCGATCAGAACGATAACGCCAAGCACAATTAGCTTGATTATCCTAGACATTTTGCCTCTCTTGCCCCTCGGTTCGGTCGCGCTAGCCTAAGACAGGCAGCCAACACGACGAATTCAGCCAGGTTGGTAAATGAAGAATATGATCTTTTGATACCTTGATCTGCATCAACACATTTTCCGATCCTCCATGCAACTTTTGCGGTGCGACCAGACGGTCGAACCGTGCCCCAGGGACCTCAGTTCGAAGTGTGAAATCATGGCATACAAGTCTTTGCTCACCGTTCTTACCGACATCCGGAATGCCGCTGCACCGCTGGCTCATGTCACAGAACTCGCAGCGGCGTGGGATGCCCATGCCGAAGCGCTGTGCCTGGGGGTCGATCGGTCGCAGGTCGGCTATTACTACGCCGGAGCTAACGCGATGGTGGTTCAGGAATCCCTAACCCGCACGCAGACAGAAGCCGAAGAGATCCAGGCCCATGCCGAAGACGTGCTGGGAAGATCCGATGCGCGCTGGTCGGTCGGGCACGGTGTGTGCCAGCTCGTCGATATTGCCCGCCATGTTGCCTACCGCGCGCGGTTCTCCGATCTTGTCCTGCTGCCCAAACCCTATGGCGACGGATGCGGTGTGGAGCTTGAGGCCGTGGTCGAAGCGGCCCTGTTCGACAGCCGGGCCGCGGTGCTGATCACGCCGCCGGACAGCACGCCCGTGACTGCTCCGGGGACGGTCTTGCTGGCCTGGAACGAAAGCGACGAGGCGATCGTGGCCGCCCGCCGCGCCCTGCCGCTGTTGCAGACGGCGCAGAACGTGCGGATCGTGGTGGTCGACCCGTCGCCCCACGGCCCCGAGCGGTCGGACCCGGGCGGCATGCTCAGCCAGATGCTGGCGCGGCACGGCGTGAAATGCGAAATCGACGTCCTGTCGAAGACCCTGCCGCGGGTGTCCGACGTGCTGGTGCGACACTGCATCGACAGCGACGCCGATCTTCTGGTGATGGGCGCCTATGGCCGGTCCCGCCTGCGCGAGGCGATCCTTGGCGGTTCCACCCGCAGCATGCTGGAAATGGCGACCATCCCGGTCTTCATGGCCCACTGATCCGTTCGACCGCACAAAGGTGAGGCGCGCGCCCGGTGCGGGTCGACGGATCGCGGCACGCGATCCGGCGGAGGTGGGCGGGCGGGCCCGCGCCGGGCGCGCGCCGGCGTTTCCTCTGCCCCATCGCAGGCAGGAACCGGCGACAGATGCACCGTCCGAAAATTCAAGGGATCAGGGCCAAGACGGCCCGCGTGCCGGCCCTTACAGGAAGCCGCCGTCGCTGTCGTCGCCGGCTTCTTCCATCAGGCGCGCGATGTCGGGCACGGCGATCCGCCGCTTGCCCGGAAGCTCGATCACACCGTCCTTCTTCAGCGCCGAAACCTGGCGCGACACGGTTTCCAGCGTCAGCCCAAGGTAGTCGGCCATCGCCTCCCGCGTCAGCGGCATGTCGAAGGACACCGATTCGACCGCCGTCTGCGAGCCCGCAACCATGCTGCGCCGGGCGACGATCGACAGGAGGCTCGCGATCTTTTCCCGCGCCGTCTTGCGCCCCAGCACCAGCATCCATTCCCGTGCCGCGTCCAGTTCGTCCAGCGTCATTTCCAGAAGCCGCTGGGCCACGTGCGGAGTGGTGTGCATCAGGTCTTCGAACGGCTTCTTGCGGAAACAGCACATCACCATGTCGGTGGTTGCCGTCACGTCATAGGCAGATCCGGCCCGGCCGGGACGGCCCACGAAATCCGACGGCAGCAACAGCCCCACCATCTGGCGGCGGCCGTCCTCCATCGTCTGGGTCAGGGTGGCCACGCCCGATATGACCGAGCCCACGAACTCCATCTGGTCGCCCGAGAAGATGACCGTCTGGCCCGCTTCGAAGCTGCGGTAGTACTTGATGCCTTCCAGGAGGTGCAGCTCGTCCGTCTCGCACTTCGCGCAGACGGCCCGGTGCCGAATAGGACACGACGAACAATCCGGGGCGGGCATCGCACCGGGCGTTTTCATAAGCGGAGCAGGGTTGATCTGTGTCAAAGAAACACCTCTCGATTACCGAATACATTACGCGCATGATGACAGTTTCACAATTGGCCCATTTAGGCCTCTTTGATTCAAATGCGCCGCGGTACACCAGTTATCCCACGGCCCCGCATTTCGATACCGCCGTCGGCGCGTCCGATCACGAGGCGTGGATCGAAAAGATACCTTCCGAAAGCACCTTTTCTCTATACCTCCACGTCCCCTTCTGCCGAAGGCTTTGCTGGTTCTGCGCCTGCCGCACACAGGGAACGACGAACGACGAACCTGTTAAGGTTTATCTCGAAATCTTGAAGGCCGAACTGCGGATGATTGCAGACCGGCTGCCCGCGGGTGCGCGAATCGGTCGCCTGCATTGGGGCGGCGGAACGCCGACGCTTCTGAAGCCCGGGCAGATCGCCGACCTTGCCCGCGCGGTGCGCGATCTTGCCCCCTTCGCGGACAATGCCGAATTCTCGGTCGAGATCGACCCGAACGAGATCGACGCCGACCGCGCCGATGTCCTGATGGACGCGGGGATGAACCGCGTCTCCATCGGCGTGCAGGATTTCGCCCCGAAGATACAGGAAATCATCGGCCGCCCGCAAAGCTTCGAGATCACGCGCGATGCCGTCGAACTGTTCCGGGACAGGGGCATCACCAGCCTGAACACCGACATTCTCTATGGCCTGCCCCGCCAGACGCCCGAGGGCATCACCGAAACCGTACAGAAGCTCCTGTCGCTGACACCGGACCGGGTGGCGCTTTACGGCTATGCCCACGTGCCATGGATGTCGCGACGTCAGTCGGTGATCCCGACCGACACGCTGCCGGTTCCGCAAGACCGGCTGCAGCTCTTCCAGACCGCCCGGCGGCTGTTTTCGTGGGACGGCTATGCCGAGATCGGGATCGACCATTTCGCCCGCCCCGGGGATGGGCTGGCCCGCGCCCAGTCGGAAGGCCGGCTGCGACGCAATTTCCAGGGCTACACCGATGACAATGCCGAGGTCCTGATCGGCGTCGGCGCCTCCTCGATCTCGCGCTTTCCGCAGGGCTACACGCAGAATGCGCCGGCGACGTCGGCGCACAATGCCGCGATCCGCGACGGCCGGTTCGCGACCAGCCGCGGCCATGCCTTCACCGGCGACGACAAGCTGCGCGCCCGCCTGATCGAAGAACTGATGTGCCGCTTCCGCATCGACACGGACAGGATCGTGACCGAATTCGGCATCGACCGGGCGAGCGTCGAGACGCTGTACGACAAGCTCGATGCACGCCTTCCCGATGTCGCACGACGCTCCGCCGACGGCATCTCCCTGCCCGAGGAATCGCGCGCGCTGACCCGCATCGTTGCACGGTGCTTCGACGCGTACGGGGCCAGCCAGACAGGGCATTCCACGGCCATCTGACGTCTCGACCGGAAGACGGGGCTGCCCGCCGCGCCGCTTTGGCGATAGGGTTTCGCCATGCGGACGAGAGGCACGAAGACGGCAAGACCATGGCTCTGGCGGGGCGCGGCAGGGATCTTTGTGCTGATCCTGCTGGAGCTCCCCTTCATTCTCTACGCCACAGGTTTCGGGGCCGAAGGGATGCTGGCCAGCCTCGGCATCACGGGGCTGGGTGAGGCGAGCCATCTTCTCCGCGACGGTGCCCCGGCCACCAATATCGCGATGTTTTTGCATATGGGGCTGGGCGGCCTGCTGTCGCTTCTGGCGCCCTTGCAGCTGTCAGGTGCGCTGCGCCGTTGTCGCCCCCGGCTGCATCGCGGGCTTGGTCGGGTGATCGTCCCGCTGGCGCTGACAACCTCTGTGGCGGGGCTGGCTTATATCCTTCTACGCGGCACCATTGGCGGGTCGCTGATGGACCTGGGCTTCGGCCTTTACGGACTGCTTCTGGGCCTTGCCGCGATCATGACATGGCGCTTCGCACGCGCAGGCGACTTCCAGCGCCACCGCGCCTGGGCGCTGCGCCTGATCGTGCTGGCGCTGGCGTCGTGGATCTACCGGCTCCACTATACTTTCTGGACATTGGCCACCGGCGGGCTCTACAGCCGGCCGGATTTCACCGGCCTCTTCGACCAGATCCAGCTCTTCGCCTTCTACCTGCCGTATCTCGCGCTGCTGGAACTCTACCTCCGCCTTCGCCCCGCGCCGTCCCTCACCCCGCCCCGGTGAGGACCGCGTCACGCAGCACCTACCCGGCGGCGGCGATCAGCTGGCGGGTGTATTCGGTTTGCGGCCGCAGGAACACGTCCTCGGCCAAGCCCGATTCCATCACGTCGCCCTGCTTCATCACCATCACCCGGTGCGACATCGCACGGACGACCTTCAGGTCGTGGGAGATGAACAGGTAGGCCAGCCCGTACTTCGTCTGCAGGTCCCGCAGCAGGTCCACGATCTGCACCTGCACCGTCATGTCCAGCGCCGAGGTCGGTTCGTCCAGCACAAGCAGCTTCGGCCGCAGCACCATCGCCCGCGCAATCGCGATCCGCTGGCGCTGCCCGCCCGAGAATTCGTGCGGGTACCGGTCCATCGCCGCCGGGTCGAGGCCGGTCTCGCGCATGGCTTCCGCCACAAGCTCGCGCGGCGCGCGGTGCGGGTCGACCTTGTGGATCGACAGGCCCTCCGCGATGATCTGCTGGCAGGTCATCCGGGGCGACAGCGACCCGAACGGATCCTGGAACACGATCTGCATGTCCGCCCTGAGCGCGCGCAGGCCGCGCGTCGAATACTTGCGCACGTCCTTGCCGCAGAACGTGATCCCGCCCTCGGACGCGATCAGCCGCATGATCGCCAGCGCCAGCGTCGTCTTGCCAGAGCCGCTTTCGCCGACGATGCCCAGCGTCTCCCCCGCCCGCACGCGGATCGAGGCATCGTTGACCGCCTTCACATGATCCACTGTTCGCCGCAGCAGACCGGCGGTGATCGGGAACCAGACCTTCAGGTGATCGGTGCTGGCGATCTCCTCGGCGCCCTCGGGCACCGGATCGGGCATGCCGGTGGCTTCGGCCGCCAGCAGCATCTTCGTGTAGGGGTGCTGAGGGTTATCGAAAATTTCGGACGTCGGCCCGGCCTCGACGATCTCGCCATCCTTCATCACGCACACCTTGTCGGCGATGCGCCGCACGATCCCCAGATCGTGGGTGATGAAGAGCATCCCCATGTCTTCGTCCGATTTCAGCTCGGCCAGCAGTTCAAGGATCTGCGCCTGAATGGTCACATCGAGCGCCGTGGTGGGTTCGTCCGCGATCAGGATGTCGGGCTTGTTGGCCAGCGCCATCGCAATCATCACCCGCTGCCGCTGCCCGCCGGACAGCTGGTGCGGATAGGCCGAAAGCCGTTTTTCCGGCTCGCGGATGCCGACGCGGTTCAGAAGTTCCAGTATCCGCGCGCGGGCCGTGTCGCTTGTCACGCCCTGGTGGAGCGCCAGGCTTTCGCCCAGCTGCTTTTCGATGGTGTGGAGCGGGTTGAGGGAGGTCATCGGCTCCTGGAAGATGAAGCTGATGTCATTGCCGCGCACGCGCCGCAGACGGGCGTCGGACGCCCCGACCATCTCATCCCCGTTGAAGCGCACGTTGCCGCCGACCTCGGCCGTTTCTCCCAGCAGGGAGACGGTCGACAGGGCCGTCACCGACTTGCCGGATCCGCTTTCGCCCACCAGCGCCACGGTTTCGCCGCGGTCGACGGTGAAGGACACGCCCTTGACCGCCAGCATGCGCTGACCGTCCTGCCGGAACGCGACCGTCAGGTTTTCCACTTCCAGAAGCGGGCTCATGCAAACACCTTCCGCGGATCGAAGGCGTCACGCACCCCTTCGAAGATGAAGACCAGAAGCGACAGCATGATCGCGAAGGTGAAGAACGCGGTGAAGGCCAGCCACGGCGCCTGCAGGTTCTGCTTGGCCTGAAGCGTCAGTTCGCCCAGCGACGGGGCCGAGGACGGCAGGCCGAAGCCCAGAAAGTCGAGCGTGGCCAGCGTGCCGATGGTCGCGGTGATGACGAAGGGCAGCATCGTCAGCGTGGCGACCATGGCGTTGGGCAGCATGTGGCGGAACATGATCGTGAGGTCCCCCACCCCCAGCGCCCGGGCGGCACGGACATATTCAAAGTTCCGCGCCCGCAGGAATTCGGCCCGCACCACGCCCACAAGGGATGTCCACGAGAAGATGACCATGAGGAAGACCAGAAGCCAGAAACTGCGCCCCAGAATCGCGAACATGATGATGATCACGTAAAGGAACGGGGTGGATGACCAGATCTCGATGAACCGCTGGAACAGCAGGTCGAGCCAGCCGCCGAAGAAGCCCTGAAGCGCGCCGGCGGCGATGCCGATCAGGCTGGCCGCACCCGTGACCATGGCCGTGAACAGGATCGACAGCCGGAAGCCGTAGATCACGCGGGCCAGCACGTCGCGCTTGGTGTCATCGGTGCCCAGCAGGTTCTGTTCGTTGGGCGGCAGCGGTGCGGCGCCGGGACGGTCGACCGTGGTGCTGAAGCTGTAGGGGATCGGCGGCCAGATCGACCAGCCGCGATAGAAATCCGGGGCCTGGAACGTGCCCGCGTCGATCTGTTCGATGATGCCTTCCGGATCGTCGAAGCACGAATCCAGCCCGCCCGACGCGATCAGGCACCGCACCTCGGGGTCGCGGTAGGCGGCTTCGGTCTGGAAATCTCCGCCGAAGGCCGTTTCCGGGTAGAAGCGGAAGACCGGCATGTAGAAGTCGCCCCGATAGTTCACGAGGATCGGCTTGTCGTTCGCCACAAATTCCGCCGGCAGCGTGATCAGGAACAGGATCGAGAACACGATCAGCGACCAGTAGGCCCGCCGGTTGCGTTTGAAGTTCCGCCAGCGGCGCTGGTTGATGGGGGACATCGCCATGGGTCAGCCCTCCCGCCGTTCGAAATCGATCCGCGGATCGACGATCACGTACATCATGTCCGACAGGATCCCCACGACAAGGCCAATGAGGCCGAACATGAACAGCGTGCCGAAGACCACCGGGTAATCGCGCGCGACCGCGGCCTCGTACCCCAACCGGCCAAGGCCATCGAGCGAGAAGATCGTCTCGATGATCAGCGAGCCGCCGAAGAAGACGCCGATGAAGACGGCCGGGAAGCCCGCGATCACGATCAGCATCGCGTTGCGGAAGACATGGCCGTAGAGCACCTTGCGTTCAGACAGCCCCTTGGCGCGGGCCGTCATGACATAGTGCTTGCGGATCTCGTCCAGGAAGCTGTTCTTGGTCAGCAGCGTCAGCGTGGCGAAGGCGGATATGGTCGAGGCCAGCACCGGCAGCGTGATGTGCCAGAAATAGTCGCCGATCTTGCCCAGCAGGCTGAGGCTTTCCCAATCGTCGGACACGAGCCCCCTGAGCGGGAAGATCTGCCAGTAGGACCCGCCTGCGAACAACACCAGGAGCAGGATCGCGAACAGGAACCCGGGGATGGCGTAGGCCACGATGATCAGGCCGGAGGTCCATGTATCGAAGCGCGATCCGTCGCGCACCGCCTTGTTGATCCCCAGCGGGATCGAGATCATGTAGGCGATCAGCGTCGACCAGAGGCCGAGCGAGATCGACACCGGCATCTTTTCAAGCACGAGGTCCACGACCGAGATCTTGCGGAAGTAACTTTCGCCGAAATCGAACCGTGCGTAATTGCCCAGCATCAGCAGGAAGCGTTGCACCGGCGGCTTGTCGAGGCCGTATTCTTCTTCCAGCTGCTTGATGAATTCCGGCGGCAGGCCGCGGGCGCCGGCATATTCGCTGTTGGCGGCCGCGCCCGAACTGTCGCCGCCCGGAAGCTCCGTCTGGACCCCGCCCGAGAAGCTGCCGAACACGTCCCCCTGCCCTTGCGCGCGGGCGATGGCCTGTTCGACCGGCCCGCCGGGCACGAACTGGACGAGCGCGAAGTTGATCACCATCACCCCCAGCAACGTCGGGATGATGAGCAGCAGCCTGCGAATGATGTAAGCGACCATAGGTGAGTTACCTGACCGCGCCCGAGGACCGGAGCGCGGCGGCCTTGTCTTCGTTCACCCACCAGAAATCGAGGAACCCGACATCCAGCGGCGGCATGTCCGCGGGGTGTTCGTACATGTCGTAATACGCCACCCACGACTTGTCCTTGTACCAGACCGGGATCATGAAGAATTCGTAGCGGAGCGCCCGGTCCAGCGCCATCAGCGCCGCCGATTCCTCTTCCGAGTTGGTCGAGTTCAGCGCCGCCTCGATGATCGCATCGACCATCGGGCTGGCCAGCCCTGCCGGGTTGAAGAGCGAGAACTCTGCCTCGGCCGAGCCGAAGCGCTGGATCAGGCCGGTGCCCGCTTCAAGGAAGGACGCGTAGCTGTCGAACACCATGTCGTAATCGCGATCGCGTTCGCGGGTGGTGTATTGCGCCGGGTCGACCTTATCGAGGTTGACGGTGATCCCCATGCTTTCAAGGTTCTTGACGTAGCTTTCCACGACACCGCCCAGCACCCCTTCGGACGCGGTGTTGAACAGGAACTTGATCTGCAGCAGCTGGCCATCGGCGTTGCGGCGCTTGCCGTCGGATCCCACGGGCCAGCCCGCGTCGTCCAGCAGCTTCATCGCGGTGCGCAGGTTGCCACGGTCGGTCAGGCGGGTGGCGCTGGATTCGTGAGGCATGCGCGCCGGTTCCGTCAGCATCGCGGGCGGCACCAGATCGTCCAGCGATTCCAGCAATGCCAGCTCGGCACCTTCGGGCGCGCCCTTGGCTTCGAACGGGGAATTCTGCGTGAACGAACTGCGCTGGCTGAAGAGGCCATATTGCAGCGACTCGTTCGTCCATTCGAAGTTGTAGCCCAGCGACAGCGCCTCGCGGACGCGCTTGTCCTTCATCACCTCGCGGCCAAGGTTGAAGACAAAGCCGGTGGGCGTGGGCGGCGTGCCGTCGTCGATCTCTTCCTTCACGACCTGGCCGTTGGAGACCTTGGGGAAATTGTATTGCGTGGCCCAGGATTTGGGATCGCTTTCCGACCGGAAGGTGACCTCGCCTGCCTTGAACGCCTCGAACGCCGGGGTGTCGTCGGCGAAATACTCCAGCCGGATACGGTCGTAATTGTGGCGGCCCTTGTTGATCGGCAGGTCCCAGCCCCAGTAATCCGGATTGCGCTTGTAGACGATGCGGCGGTTCACATCGATGCTGTCGATCATGTAGGGACCCGACCCGGGCGAGGTTGCCAGCCGCGGTTCATCCAGCCGTGCGCCGGTTTCATCGAACCACGCTTTCGACCAGACCGGGACACCGCCCACCTGGTCGATCAGGCTGCGGCGCGACACGCCGGGAGTGAATTCGAACTTGATCGTGTGGTCGTCGATCACTTCGGCATTGGGGATCAGCCGCTTCACCGCCACGGCGTAGGAGGGCAGCCCCTGTTCCAGCAGCAGGTTGTGCGAGAACAGCACGTCATGCGCCGTGACCGGTGTGCCGTCGGAGAACCTGGCCTCGGGCCGCATGTGGAAGATCACCCAGTCCTTGCCGACGGGGTATTCGACGCGTTCCGCCAGAAGCCCGTAGTTTTCGCCGTAGGCATCCAGCGGCATGTCGCCCAGCAGGCTTTCGTACATGATCGTGCTCAGCGCCCCGCCCCGGCCCTTGCGGCTGTAGGGGTTCATCGAATCGAACGTACCCAGCACCGACAACACGATCTCGCCACCCTTGGGCGCGTCGGGGTTCACGTAATCGTAGTGTTCGTAATCCTCGGGGTATTTCAGATCGCCGAAGAAGGAATACCCGTGAGAGACGATCATCTCCTGCTCCGCGTCGTTCTGCGCCAGTGCGGCAGTCCCGGGCGCCAGGGCCAGCAGGGCTGCGCCAAGGGCATGACGCCATCGGTGCGGCCGGGCCGGTGCGGGCGATCTGAGGCTGCGAAGGACGGAAACGCGGGGACGGATCATCGGCTCTTCCTCTCTGCGGATTGCGGCTTGGCGCCACGTCTGTTCTGCGGCCTAGCTAAAGGTCCGCCGCGGGAATGTGCAAGGCGGGACCGTTTAAGAAAATCGTGAAAGGCGTGACACGTCACGCGGCAGGCTCCGGCGTCGTTCTATTTCGGCAAACCATTGCCCGGCAATCGGAAATCCGGCTGAAACAGCCTCGCGGCACGGTTCGCGGAAGGTCGTCGGGACTGTAACAAACCTGCGCGCGCCCGCGAAATGAAAAAGGGCCGCCCGCGGGGCGACCCTTCGATCATCCGTTTATCGGCTGCGCGATCACTTGGCGCCGCTGGCCACGCTTTCAAGATAGGCCACCACGTCGGCGCGGTCGCTTTCCTTCGGCAGGCCGGCAAAGCCCATCTTGGTGCCCGGCACGTACTTGGACGGCTTGGTCAGGAATTCGTTCAGACGATCCGGCGTCCAGTCGCCCCCGATACCCTTCATGGCATCCGAGAAGTCGTAGCCCGCGACATCGGCCACCGGTTCGCCAACGATACCGTAAAGCGAGGGGCCAACGCCGTTCTTGCCTTCTTCGACCGAATGGCAGGCCTGGCACTTCTTGAAGACGCGTTCGCCCTTGGACGGATCGGCGGCCTTGACCATGGCGGCGAAATCCTCGGTCGTCGCGGCGGCGTGATCGTCACCGGCGGCAGGCGCTGCAGCGTCGGTCTTGGCGGCCTCTGCCTTGGCGGCTTCGACGTTTTTCTTGGCAGCGTCCTGGATCGCGGTCGCGGCAGCGTCACCCTCGGGCGACTGTGCGGCAAGGTACAGAACCAGGTCGGCACGGCCCTGTTCGTCGCCCAGCCCGGCAAAGCCCATCTTGGTGCCCGGCGCGTAGGCCGACGGCTTGGTCAGGAATTCGTTCAAGCGGTCCGGGGTCCAGTCGCCGCCGAGGCTCTTGAGCGCGTCCGAGAAATCGTAACCCGCGACATCGGCGACGGGTTGGCCCTCGACATGGTACAGCGACGGGCCGACGCCGTTGTCGCCTTCGGCGACGCTGTGGCATGCCTGACACTTGCGGAACTGGCTTTCGCCCTTGGACACGCTGGCATCGGCAAGGAAATCGTCGAAGGTCTTGACGGGTGCGTCCGATTTCTTGGTGTCGTCGGTCGAAGCGACAGCGACGACGTAGGACGGTTCGCCTTCGATTTCGACGTCATAGATCCCGGTCGACATCCATTTGGCTACCAGAAAAATCAGCAGCGCGCCGCAGAAACCGGCCACCGCTTTGGTTGCTGTCATCGTGTCCATATTGGTCGCGTATCCACTTGTTCGATTTGCAAGACGTCTAAGACTTCCCCTCGCGCGAGGCAAGGTATAGACACCGCGACCAATCGCCCGCGCAGATCGTCTTGCGCACCGGTCGATCCTCGATGCCGGCCCGTCCGTGGCCCGGCACCATAATGCCAAGACTGCCACGATAGGGAAACCTCAGCCCATGACCGCCCGCATCGCCTTCCAGGGGGAACCCGGCGCCTATAGCCACGAAGCCTGCCGCCGCGCGCGCCCGGAGATGGAGGCCCTGCCCTGCCGCACCTTCGAGGACACGATCGACGCGGTCCGCGACGGCACGGCGGACCTGGCGATGCTGCCGGTCGAGAATTCGACCTATGGCCGCGTGGCCGACATCCACACGCTCTTGCCGCAATCGGGCCTGCAGATCATCGAGGAACATTTCGTCCGCGTGCACATCAACCTGCTGGGCGTGCCGGGCACGAGGCTGGACCAGGTGACCCACGCGATGAGCCATACGGTGTTGCTGGGCCAGTGCCGCAGGTTCCTGTCGGAACACGGCATCCACCGCATCACCGGCGCCGACACCGCCGGATCCGCCATGGCCGTGGCCGAGGCGGGCGATCCCGCAACCGCCGCGCTGGCCAGCGAACTGGCGGGCGAGATCTACGGGCTGGACGTGCTGGCCCGCCATATCGAGGACAACAGCACCAACACGACCCGGTTCCTGCTGATGTCGCCCGAGCCCGACCGCACCCGCCGGGGCGATCACGGCATGATCACCAGCTTCATCTTCGAGGTCAGGAACATTCCCGCCGCACTCTACAAGGCGATGGGGGGCTTCGCCACGAACGGCGTGAACATGACCAAGCTGGAAAGCTACATGCTGAACGGATCGTTCACCGCGACCCAGTTCTACGCCGACATCGAAGGCCACCCCGAGGACGCAAACGTCGCCCGCGCGCTGGAGGAGCTGGATTACTTCACCGCGAACGTGGAGATATTGGGCGTGTACCCGGCGGACCCGGGGCGGGAGTGAGGGCGGAAAGCGGTCATTCGCTGCGCTATGCGCCGATGTCAGCTATTCGGAAGATAGCGGCATTCGCAAAAGTTTAGGAGCGCCTTACAGTCACCAGAGATTTATGCGACCCAACGCAGTTGATGCCAGACAAAAAGAATAGTTGCCGCATCGGATGCTATTCGAAATAGTTGTTTCGCGAATGCTTAATGGCTACCCTTTCGGCGGCCCCCGTGGCAATCGGCTACGTATTCAAAATTCCTCACGTCCCGAGAAATGGAGATTTTCTGGTTCCCGCAGCTCCAAGAAATTCGCGAGAATTCGGAACCTCTCTCGAATACTCGACGCATCGTTCGTTCCCTGCTGATTAAGGCGATCAAATTCAAGATAATCGAAGCTCGAGCTTGTATAGTCGTGCTCCGCACGCTGCCTGTTGCGTCTCAGCTCTTCGCGAAAATCAATTAGCGATCGCCTTGAAACTTTCTGCAGCTCACCTGATGATGCCGCCCGTTGGAATACAAGATAGTAGACTACCATGACGCCTTGAGCCATTAGTAGCTCATCGTTCCGGTGAAATTCACTGCACATCAAGTTCAGAGTGTCCTTTACACGCTGGGATAATTCAGGGACTGTGCCGTCCGAATCTTTCTTAAATTCGTGAGTGATCTGATCGAGATAAACTTTTTTTGTGTCGATAAGTCTTCCATGTGAAAAAACGTTATGCTCAGTAAGCATAAGGCGAGCGGCAACTTCACGGTGCTGGTAACGCTTATTCCCGAATCGCACTCTATCTGTGAAGAATTCATGCATCGAAACTTCAGTAATCGCTTTCACGAAATCGCCGCCAAACGCATTCCGCTTTTCGGCAGCATTGAGAGGGACAGCTTCGTTGAGCCGCGAGAACATGTCCTCGATCAAATCGATTTCATCGTCTTCTGTACGCACGATGACAACTGGAAGAACAAATGAGTCAAATTTCACCCGGAGGCGAGGATGCTCTTTGGCTATATCGCTATATCGCAGCCCTCCGAGATCAATTTCGGGATCTCTTTGATACATGATGTCTGATGACAATGAAAACCTGTCTTCCATGAACTGCCAAATCGTTTCGAGCCGTTGCCGACCATCGATGATTGCATACCTAAACCCGGTCTTGGTAGCAGTTTCGCGACTAAGTTCATGAAAATAGATCTTGGGGAGATCATAGCCATTTACTATTGAATCAATGAGTAGCTGACGCTTTTCGAGCGTCCAAACCCCCCCCATTCTCTGATAGTCTGGATCGGTTTGAATTTCATCACGCTCGCTGAACAGCAACATAGCCGTGCTGTCCTTCATCTCGTATGTTTCAATGAAGCTCATTTCAAGCTCTCCCGTATCAGATCGCCGACACTAGCAAGCTCTGGGAACATCTGAAACTTTGTAAAGCCGAGTAGTTCCAACTCAGTTCGAAGCTCCGCTTTTGCTTCGGCGCTAACCAGAATTCGCGCTACATGGCTTCTATCGCCAAGGCTCTCAATTGGATTATTCTCTATGTGATGAATTGTGAACGCGCCGAGCTGCGCCTGGATTCTTGGGTTATTCCGGCTTGCGATTGTCGCGACCGGAGGAAGTTCAACGACGCTGTGGCCCCTCATGTTTTCGATCTTGTATGGAGTTAGTTCTTCATCTTGAAATGAGGGTATGAAACCATCGTCATCTTTCGCGTGGATTCTGGCAATCCTGTTAAGATTGGATGGTTTCAGCGCCCAGATCGCTCCTTCTTCATTGGGCTCAGAATTCACACAAAAGTACAATGCCACCAATGGACTTTCCGTCCAATCAAGTAAACGAGTGGGCACCCCATAATGCTGCATCAAAAACAGCCAATCAAATGAATCAATCGGAGGCTTTTCCACTAGCATCGTCGCACTTTGACGGAATTTAATTAGCAGAGAGTGTTCCGAGACTTTTTTCCCAGTGCGATAGTATCCCGGAATAAGAGCCCAAGCCGCGTTTCCATGCCCGCGATACCAAAGCGGCCCGTCATATTCGTCTTTAATCTTTGCGATCTCATCCGACAGCTCCCCTATTTTTGAAATAGCTATGTCTGACATCGATTCCTCGTCGTATTTTTATTGATTCATTTCAAAAATCTTGGGCATTTGGGACATCTCTTCTGAAGGTGCCGAGCGTTTCACGAGTATCGACGTTTCTATGTGGGAGTCAATCTACTTCGCAAACACGTCTTGCACGAGTGACAAGTTCCTCGGCGCGCGATTCGCCCTTCAGCGGTTGCCAATTTGGGTAGTGTTAGCGAACTTGCCCTTCCCTCTTGAACATCGGCAATCACGTTCAGCTTTGGGCTGCTGGAACGGGCGTAAGACGCCATTCGCACGAAAGATGGTCGGGCTTGGTCAGGACGTTTCAACAGTTTGGACGGCGGACCTGTTCAACAGTTTGGACGGCGGACCTGTAGCTCGCTGCGCTCAGCACAATCGATCAATGTGCCTGCACCTACGACGTCCCACCCCCGCCCGGCTCGGCAAGCGCAGGTGAACGGCGGCTTCGCGGGGCTGTGCCGAAGCTTCGTGAGCGGACGCTGAAGGTCCGGTCTGGGCCGGTCGTGACGTTCCGACAGCTATCGCGGCGAGCGTGTCATGCAGTTCCTCCACGGATGCAGGGAACCGCGTGCGGACAGGGGCTACTGTGCATCCCCTGCGGCGGGCGCAGACCGGATGGAACGCAATACGGCTTTGACGCGTTGTCTCGGCAACAGAAATCGCATCACGAAGGGGATCGATATGCCGATGAACAGCCTCAAAGACGTGTACCATGACCAGCTGCAGGACCTCTACAGCGCCAACAAGCAGTCGCTGGACGTGGTGGTCGCCCTTGGCCGCGCTGCCAAGAACAAGGAGCTGTCCGAAGCCCTGATCGCGGGGTCGAACGGCATCAGCGACGGGATGGAGAAGGTGTCCGAGATCTGCAACGCCCATGGCATCAAGCCGACCGGCGAGCATTGCAAGGGCATGGAAGGTCTTGTTGCCGAAGCCAAGGCCCATGCGCTGGATGAAGAGTTCGGCGACGACGATGCGCGCGACGCGATGATCATCACGCAGTACCAGCGGATGGTTCATTACGCGCTGGCCGGGTATGGCTGCCTTGTCGCCTTCGCCAATCGTCTGGGCAAGGACGAAGACGGGGCCGTGCTGCAGGAATGCCTGGACGAGACCTATGACGGCGACCGCCGCATGACCGAGATCGCGACCGGTGGCGTCAACAAGGCCGCGGCCTGACTCAATATGGGGGTCAGCTGTTCACATATGGCCTATGCAGGCTTTGCTGAGCGGACTGCCCCTATACCCGGACAGCTCCATCCCACGACCTTTGCGTCAGAGACGCAGAGCGTGGGATGGTCCTACCCAATCGATATGACAGCTGCCCTCCCGATCCGGAGGGCAGCAAGCCCTGTCGCGGCAGCGTCGCACGTGTGGCGACCTTGGGGTAGAGGGCAGCGAGAGGCCGCTTTCGGCCTCCGCCTCAGAATTCCACTTCCAGTTCCAAGATCGCTTCCGGTTCCGCCACGGCGCCGTCTGTCCATTCGACCATCAGCGGCCACGACCGGATCGTGTCGCAATAGGCGGTGAGCGTGTCGTCCAGTTCCACCGAATAGGTATGAAACCGCGTGCAGACGGGGGCGTACATCGCGTCGGCCACCGTGGGCTCGGCCCCGAACAGGAACGGACCACCGGAGGTTTCGAGGCACTGGTGCCAGATCTCCTTCACCCGCTCGATATCGGGACGCGCGCCCGAGAAGATCTTGAAGCTGGGATGGCGCGCCTTGAGGTTCATCGGCAGCGCCGAGCGCAGGTTGTAGAAGCCGGAATGCATCTCTCCCGACACCGACCGGCAGAGCGCGCGCTGCTTCGGATCGGCGGGGAACAGGCCCGCGTCGGGGAAGACCTCGTGCAGGTACTGGGCGATGGACAGCGTGTCCCACACCGCGATGTCGCCATGAACCAGCCGCGGCACCCGCACCGAGGGCGACAGGAGCAGCAGTTCCTGCCGGTAGGACGCATCTTCCGGGTCCACCATCTGTTCGACGAAGGCGATTCCCGACATCTTGCACAGGAGCCACCCGCGCAGGGACCAGGACGAATAGTTTTTGGATGAAATAGTAAGCGTCGCGTCTGACATCGGCCCTCCCGCCTCGCCGCACCGCAGCGTAAGTTCAAATTTTTGTCGCATTCGGTTTGGGCTGTGGCTAGCCTTTTTCCAGAAGAAGGAGAAATGTGCGTCGTGCTTTATGCAACTTACCAGGGGTTTGATGATTTCATCACCCCTTTGCGAAACTCCGCCCTGTTCGGGCTATCCTTCAACCCCAATTCCGCGGGTCCGTTCGCCGGCATCTTTCGCCGCAACGCAGCACTGATGGAGATGATCTCGCGGTTCCAGCTGAGCCACACCCGGCCATCCTTCGGCATCGAAAAGGTGCGGATCGGCAATCGCGATGTCCGCGTGACCGAGGAGGTCGCACTGGACCTTCCCTTCGGGCAACTGCTTCATTTCAAACGCGATATCGACACGCCGCAGCCCAAGGTCCTGGTCACGGCGCCGCTGTCGGGCCATTTCGCGACGCTGCTGGCCGGCACGGTGCGCACGCTGCTGCAGGATCACGAGGTCTACATCACCGACTGGAAGAACGCCCGCGACGTGCCGCGGGATGCGGGGCGGTTCGGGGTCGACGAATATGTCGAATACCTGATGCGCTTCATGGAGGAGATCGGCCCCGGCGGTCACATGGTTGCCGTCTGTCAGCCCTGCGTGCAGGCGCTGGCCGCCGTGGCCGTGATGTCGGAGGAAAAGAACCCCGCCACGCCGCTTTCGATGACGCTGATGGCGGGCCCCATCGACGTTTTCCAAAGCCCGACCGAGGTGAATGAACTGGCGTTCCAGAAACCGCTGGACTGGTTCAAGAACAACGTCATCCACACCGTGCCCCACCGCTTTCCCGGCGGCGGGCGGAAGGTCTATCCCGGGTTCGTGCAGCTGACCGCCTTCATGGCGATGAACATGGACCGGCACCAGTCGCAGCATCAGAAGCTCTACAAGCATCTCGCGGCCGGAGAGGTCGAGGAAGCCACGCGGATCAAGGACTTTTACGACGAGTATTTCGCCGTGCTGGACCTGACCGAGGAATTCTACATCGAGACCATCGACCGGGTATTCCAGAAGGCGGACCTGGCAACGGGGGAATTCACCTACAAGGGCCGCAAGGTGAACCCGGGAGCGATCCGCAACACATCGCTTCTGACGGTGGAAGGCGGGCGCGACGATATCTGCGGGCTGGGCCAGACCAGTGCGGCGCATGACCTGTGTTCGTCGCTGCGGCCGCACCTGAAGCGGCACCACCTGCAGGCCAATGTCGGGCATTACGGCGTGTTCAACGGCAGCAAGTGGAACAACGAGATCTACCCGGTGGTGCGCAACACCATCCTTGCGATGGAATAGGGAAGACCGCCAGGCCCGGGCGCCCAAAAACTCAGGCCCCGAAACTCAGGCCCGGCCTTCCAGGAGCTTTGCGAATTCGCCGACCCGCTGCCGGTAGCGGCGGGTCATCTTGCGCTGGCCCAGACGGACGGGTTGCAACATCAGCCGGGCGGAAAAGGTGCGCGGTTCGACCTTCAGAACCGCCGTCATCCGCGTGCGGCGCGACGAGAGCGCGATCAGGTCGATCTCCATCGAGGCGGAAATCCCGTTGCTGACCGCCGCGAAGGTCAGGCCCTGCGGCGTCTCTTCCCGCACCAGATCCAGCCGCAGTTCGCGCGGGCGCCCGCGCAGGTCGAACCGCGCGTCCCATGCCCGGCCCAACGGGCCCGACGACGCGGCCGAAATCCGGCGGACATCGATCCCGCGGCGGATGGCCTGGCGTTCGTAATGGTCGAAATCGGAAAGAAGCTCGAACACGCGCTCCATCGGCGCATCGATATCTTCCGTTGCCGAAAATTCCATCCAGTCCGCCCCGCCGCGTTTCAAACCAGAGTGTTATCGCGGGTTTCGCCGGGTCAGTCCAGCGTATCGGCGACCCAGTTCTTCAGCAGGAACTGCGCGATGGCACCATGTCGCGGGGGGCGGATATCGGGGTGCTGGCCGGCGAAGACCTCGACCATCTCGGACCGGCTGACCCAGCGGGCGTCCGACAGCTCGACCTCGTCGATCTTGATCTCGCGGCTTTTCGCATGGCCCACGCAGCCGAACATCAGGGACGCCGGGAAGGGCCATGGCTGGCTGGACAGGTAGCCCACCTCGCCCACTTCGACGCCCGATTCCTCGAACACCTCGCGGCGGACAGCGGCTTCCAGCGTCTCGCCCGGTTCGACGAAGCCGGCCAGCAGGGAATACATGCCGTCGGGCCAGCTGGGCGCGCGGCCCAGCAGGACGTCTTCGCCGTCGAGGATCAGCATGATCACCACGGGATCGGTGCGCGGGAAGTGATGCCCGCCGCAGGCCGGGCAGATGCGTTGCCAGCCGCCATGGGTGATGTCGCTGGCCGCGCCGCAGCGCGCGCAGAACGGGTGGATCTCGTGCCAGCTGATCACCGCCTTGGCCATCGCCATCAGCTCTGCGTCGCGGGGCGAAAGGCTGGTCATGGCGCGGCGGATCTCGATGAACACGCAATCGTCGGGAAAGGCCGGGTGGTGCTGCAGCGAGGGGTCGACGAACTGGCCCACCGCGGACAGGTCCTGACCCTCGGGCTCCCACCCGGAAATGTCGCAGGCAAAGAGCGGCGAACCGTCCTCCTCGCGTCCCAGGAAGACCGGGTCGCGCACCGTGCGGCCAAGGCCCGAGGACAGGAGCGGATGCTGCATCGGCACCAGCGCCAGTTGCGGCGCGTCGCCGCCTGTCACCATGGGCTTGCCGCGCCAGATCAGAAGGGCCGCCGCCCGCGGGTGGGCGCGTTCGGCCTCAAGGGCTGCGGGATCGTTGCGGATATGGGCCGCGCGGTCGAAGCCCGATCCGCCGAAGGTCACCGTTTCGGCATGTTTCATCTGGCGCTCCTTTCCCGCAGTGCTGCCCGGCCGGTCTGTGCTGCCGGTCGTATCCGACCGGGATGTTGCCGGTCGTATCCGACCGAGAGCTAGCGCAGTTGGTCCCCCGCCGCCACAGCGACGTGACGATGATGCATGCAACCGGTTGGCCTGTTGCCCAGTTCCCGGTTAGGCTTGCCGGGAAGCATCCCGTACCGGGATCGCGAACGGAACCATGATTTGACGAAGCAAGGTGACATGCCGGCCACCAGGGCCGAGGCTGCCGCTCCAAAACTGCGGATACTGGCCACGACCGACCTGCACATGCACCTGACAGACCACAATTATTTCACCGACAAGCCGGAGCCGGCGGGCGGGCTGACGCGCCTGGCCCCGCTGATCGCCCGCGCCCGGGCAGAGGCGGAGGCAGGCGGCGCGGCGGTCTTGCTGGTCGACAATGGTGACGTGTTGCAGGGCACGCCGATGGGCGACGTGGCCGCCGCCCCGTTTTCCGACCTTGATTGCGACGAGGATGACGCGCCCCCCCACCCGGCCATGCTTGCCTTTGCCCGGCTGGGCTACGATGCGCTGGGGCTGGGCAATCACGATTTCGACTTCGGGCTGGAGGCGCTGGCCCGCGTGCTGGCGGAGGCCCCCTGCCCGGTGATCTGTTCGAACCTCAGCGTCACGCCCATGCCGGGCCGCACCGCCGGGCCGCCCTTCGCCCGGCACGCGATCATCGGGACGACGGCCCAGACGGATACCGGGCCGGTGCGCGTGAAGATAGGCCTCCTGTCGCTCCTGCCGCCGCCGACGCGCACATGGACGGCCCACGCCACCGAAGGCCGGCTCGAGGTCGGCGACATCGTGGCGGCGGGCCGCGAGGTGGCGGCGATGCTGAAGGCGGAAGGTTGCGACGTGGTGCTGGCGCTCGCCCATACCGGGCTCGGCCCCGCCAAGGTCGCTCCGCTGATGGAAAACGCCGTCATCCCGCTGGCCGCGCTGCCCGACATCGACGCCATTGTCGCGGGGCACACCCACCGCTACCTGCCCGGGCCGGACCACGACGGCCTGCCCCATGTCGAAGCGGAAACCGGGCTCGTGCACGGCACGCCGGTGGTCATGCCCGGCTCCAACGGCCGTGCGCTCGGCATCATCGACCTTGCGCTGGAGCCAGACGCGACCGGCGCATGGCAGCCCTTGCGGGCGGCATCGCGGATCGTCCGGGTGCCGCCCGCCCCGGAGGGCGCGGAAACCGGGGATGCGGATCTGGCGGCCTTCCTGGCACCCGCCCATGCGCGGACACGCCAGCTGATGTCCCGGCCTGTCGGGCACACCGCGATACCGATCCACGGCTATTTCAGCCTTTTCGCCCCGGACAGCAGCCTCGCCCTGATCGCCACGAGCCAGATCGCGGCCCTGGCCCCGCATCTGGCGGGGACCGAGGCGGACGGCCTGCCATTGCTGGCCGCGGTGTCGCCCGCGCGCAGCGGCGGGCTGGCCGGCCCCTTGCATTATACCGAGATCCCGGAAGGCCCGATCCTCGAACGCCATGTCGCCGATCTCTGCCCCTTTGCCGAAGGCATCAGCGTGCTTCTGCTGACCGGGGCCGAGCTGGTTCTGTGGCTGGAACAGACCGCCTCGATGTTCTGCCGCGTGGCGCCCGGCAGTCAGGCGGCGCCGCTTCTCGATCCCGCATGGGCCGGGCACCAGTTCGACGTGCTCCACGGGCTCGACTACACGATCGACCTGTCGGCCCCGCCCGTGTTCCTGGCCGACGGCACGCAAACCGGTCCCGGGCGCCGCGTTCGCCTGGCCGATCCCGCGGCGATGGAGGCCCGCTTTGCCGTGGCCGTCAGCGGCTACCGTGCGGCCGGCGGCGGCAATGTCGCGGCGCTGAAAGGGGCGCGGCAGATCGACGTTCCCCGGATCGGCGCCCGCACCGCCCTGCGTCAGAGCCTGGCCGAATCGGACGTGACGCGCGCGCCGGCGGCGGCCACGTGGCGGCTCGACCCCATGCCCGGCACGACCGTCCTTGTCCGGACCGGCCCCGGTGCCGCGCCCTATCTGCCGGATCTGGGCCCCCGTCTGGTGCGCACGGACCCCGTGGACGCCGACGGTTTCCTGCCGCTGACCCTCGCTCTCGACACCTGACAGCCCACGGCTTGAACCCGGGCGCCAGATCCCCTATGTAACGCGTTGAGAGGTTGGCGCGGGCGAGCGCCTCGCCAACCCGGTCAGATCCGGAAGGAAGCAGCCGTAACGAGCCCCGCTTGGGTCGTTGTCCAGCCTCTCACCATTTGAACGGAGGGTTAGACTTCATGGAGATTGTAGTCCGCTGACCCCGGTGCCCACCAGCTTTCATGCTCGTGGCGCCGTCACCGCAGGCGCGTCCTGCGTCGTATGACCGTTCCAGGGATACCTCCATTGACCGATACGTTTCTCGCCAGCCTCGGCTGGTCCGACAGCCTTGCGTCGCAACTGGGCGACGATGAAGGCACGCCCGTCCGCATCACCGATATCGCCAGGGACCGGGTGATCGTCATCACCGAAGACGGCCCCCTGCCTCTTGTCACCGACAGCGATCTTTCCATCGGCAGTCTGGCCGTGGGGGACTGGGTGCTGACAGATGGCACCCGCATCACCCGCGTGCTCGATCGGCAAACGCTTCTGGCGCGCCGTGCGGCCGGGGAAACGGGCAAACGCCAGATGATCGCCGCCAATGTCGATACGCTGGGCATCGTCACCTCGTGCAATGCCGATTTCAACCCGGCGCGGCTGGAACGCTACCTGGCGCTGGCCGGGTCCGCGGGCTGCGTGCCGCTGGTGATCCTGACCAAGGCCGATCTTGTCCCCGACCCGACCGCGCTGGTGCGTCAGGCCGAACGCCTGTCGCCCCTCGTCGCCGCCATGGCCGTCGATGCGCGGGATCCCGAAACGGCGGCCTTGCTGGCGCCCTGGACGGGGCCCGGCCAGACGCTTGCGCTGGCGGGATCTTCGGGCGTGGGCAAGACATCGCTGACCAACACGCTCACGGGCGGGGACGAGGCGGTGCAGGGCAACCGCAAGGGCGACACCAAGGGCCGCCACACCACCACCGCCCGCACGATGCGGCAGGTGACGAACGGCGGCTGGATCATCGACATGCCCGGCATGCGCGAACTGGGCATGGCGGACGCCACCGAAGGCATCGCGCAGGTCTTCCACGACATCGAGGACTTGGTGGCGAATTGCCGCTTCAACGACTGCGCCCACGAGACCGAACCGGGCTGCGCGGTGCAGCAGGCGATCGCGGACGGCACCTTGGCCGCCGATCGCTACGAGCGCTGGAGCAAGCTGCAGCGCGAGGACCGGTACATGTCCGAAACGACGGCCCAGGCCCGCGCCCGCAACAAGCGCTTCGGCAAGATGGTGCGCGAGGTCACGCGCCACAAGCCGGGACGCTAAGGGTAGCCGCAGGCCAGCCCATAACCGCGGGCGGCGCGCATTTCGGCAAGGTGAATCCCTGCAAGGGGATCCGCCGGGGGCTAGGCGGGCGGGCCGAAATGCGCGCCGCCCGCCTTGAGGCGACAGACCGGGCGCTAGACGATCCCGTCCTCCACCACCTGTCCCGGATAACGCTCCGCCCAGTCTGCCAGAAAATCCCGCATCCGCGTCTCGCCCGCAACATCCAGCGCCCGCCGCGGCAGGGCTATGCCCTGCTGCAAGGCCAGTTCCATGCAGCCGACATGATCGCGGTTCTTCCGGGCCGGGCAATTCGCCGACCCGTGCAGGATCGTCGAAAACACCGTCCCGCCAAAGCGGTTGGTGTGGCCCAGATCCGGCCGCAAGGTCAGGAATAAGGCGAACGGCTCTGCCATTCCTTCCCATCCCGCGACATGCAGCGGCGGCAGGCCCATTTCCTCGGTCTCGTTCGCATCGAACCCCATCGCGACCAGCCGCTGCATGTGAGCGAGCGTCCCGTCGCGCCCGGCCAGACGACACAGAAGCCGTCGCATCTCCGGCCCCAGCGGGTCCATGTCGATCCAGTCCCGTGGCTGCTCCACCCCGTCCGCCGCCCGCGCCAGCTGCGCCTCGATGTCCGTCAACGGTGACATGGTCCCGGCCCCCTCCATCGCCGCGGCCATTGCCCGGTTCCCGTAGACCCGCGCCCAGGCGTAGGCGGAATGCCCCTCCCAGACGGCCTCGGCCCGCGCGCCATGGGTTAGCAGAAGCGACACGACCTCTGCCCCGCACATCCGCCGCGCGGCATGGGGCAAGGCGGGAACGATCCCCTCGTCCGGGTCCAGCCCCGTTTCCAGGATCATCCTCACCATCCCGGCATCGTCGAAATCCATCGCCCGCAGCAACGCGTTCGTGCCCTCTGCCTGCGCCCCGTGGGCCAGCAGCAGCGCCACGCCCCGCGCATGCCCCATCTCGGTCGCGTGATAGAGCGACTCGCCATCGTTCGGATCGGCGCCCTGTGCCAGCAGCCATTCCGCCAGCGCCATGTTGGCCCCGTGCCCGATGGCGCCATATAGGGCCGAGAGCCGGTGATCGCTCCCCTCCTCCACCGGCACGCCGTCATTCACATCGGCCCCCGCCGCGCGGAGCGTCTCGGCCACGGCCAGCATGTCGGCTTCAGCGCCGCCGCATTGATGATATCGCGAAAAGGCCAGGTGCAGGATCGGGCGGCGACACTGTTCAGACTGCAGGGCGGCCTCTGGCGCCTGCGCCAGCCGCCGCCGCACCTCGGCCACGTCGTAGGACGCCACCGCCAGCCCAAGGCTGTCCCGGCCCAGATCGGGCGTTTCGGCCAGCAGCGCCTCCACCTTCCAGCCGCGCCCGTGATACAGCGCATCGGCCAGCCGCGCGGCTTTGCCTGCGCGGTCCATCACGGCCGTTTCAAGTGCGAATTTCAGCTTCGGCCACGACGCGAAACCCGCCTCCCGCGCGATGACATGCAGCGCGTCGGCGTGGCGCAGATCGCCATCGACGGACAATACGTCCGCAACACGCGCCCGCGCCTCCGCGTCGCCCGCCTTATACGCCTTCCGCAGGGCCTTGGCCCCACGGCGCAACTGTTCGATGGAATTCGACATCGGTTTCCCTCTCTGAACGCCCGATGGTCCGCCGGCCGGGCTGGAGATCAACCGAATGATATGTCGGTCGAGAAAGAGGGTGTCGATACGACTGTCCGCGGACCCGGAGGCCGCCCCCAAGCGGCCACGGCCAGACATAGGCCATGACGCGGCCGCCCGGCAAGACCGCTGTCACATGACGCGCGCGGCAGCGGTTGCGTTCGGCACGGCACAGGCCGTACTCTGCCGCGACCCCCTAGCCCCGGAATCGAGATGTCAGACCAACAAGCCTACAGGGTGCTCGCCCGGAAATACCGTCCGGAAACCTTCGCCGATCTTGTCGGCCAGGACGCGATGGTGCGCACGCTGAAGAACGCGTTTGCCGCCGACCGCATCGCGCAGGCCTTCATCATGACCGGCATCCGCGGCACGGGAAAGACGACGACGGCCCGGATCATCGCCAAGGGCATCAACTGCACCGGCCCCGATGGCGCGGGCACGCCCACGACGGAACCCTGCGGCGTGTGCGAGAACTGCCGCGAGATCATGGAAGGCCGCCATGTCGACGTGATGGAGATGGACGCGGCCTCGCGCACCGGCGTGGGCGATATCCGCGAGATCATCGAAAGCGTTCACTACGCGGCTGCCAAGGCGCGGTTCAAGATCTACATCATCGACGAGGTTCACATGCTGTCGACAAGCGCGTTCAACGCGCTTTTGAAGACGCTGGAAGAACCCCCGGCCCACGTGAAGTTCATCTTTGCCACGACCGAAATCCGCAAGGTGCCGGTCACCGTGCTGTCGCGCTGCCAGCGTTTCGACCTGCGAAGGATCGAGCCCGAGGACATGATCGGCCTTCTGCAGCGCATCGCCACGGCGGAGGGCGCGCAGATCTCGGGCGACGCGCTGGCGCTGATCACGCGCGCCGCCGAAGGCTCGGCCCGCGACGCGACTTCGCTTCTGGACCAGGCGATCAGCCACGGCGCGGGCGAGACCACCGCCGAACAGGTCCGCGCGATGCTGGGTCTGGCAGACCGGGGCCGCGTGCTCGACCTGATGGACATGATCCTGAAGGGCGATGCCGCGGGCGCACTGCAGGAACTGGGCGCGCAATATGCCGAAGGCGCCGATCCGATGGCCGTCCTGCGCGATCTGGCCGAGATCACGCACTGGATTTCCGTCGTCAAGATCACGCCGGATGCGGCGGAAGATCCGACCGTGTCGCCGGACGAGCGCGACCGCGGCGTGACCATGGCCGAAGCCCTGCCCATGCGCGCGCTGACGCGGATGTGGCAGATGCTGCTGAAGGCGCTGGAGGAAGTCGCCGCCGCCCCCAATGCGATGATGGCGGCCGAAATGGCCGTGATCCGGTTGACCCACGTGGCCGACCTCCCCGCGCCCGAGGACCTCGTGCGCACGCTGAAGGACGCGCCGGTCCTGCCGACCGGAAACCACGGGTCGTCATCTGCGCCCGCAGGGCCCGGCCCCGGCGGGCCGCGCGCCGAAGCGCCCGCCCAGCAGCATGTCCGGCGGTCGGTCTCGTCCTCCTCCGGCGCGCCCACGGCCCAGCTGGCGCAGGCCGATGCGGCCACCGCGCTCTCCCATTACCCGACCTTCCACCATGTGGTTGAGCTCATCCGTTCCCACCGCGACGTGAAGCTGCTGGTCGATGTCGAAACCGGCGTGCGGCTCGTCTCCTACCAGCCCGGCCGGATCGAATTCGAACCGGCACCCGACGCCGCGCGCGACCTGTCCCAGCGCCTTGGCGCCCGGTTGCAGGCGTGGACGGGCAACCGCTGGGCCGTCTCGGTGGTGTCGGACGGCGGCAAGCCCACGATAGCCGAGGTCACCAACGCCGCGGAGACCGCCCGGCGCGAGGAGGCCGAGGCGCACCCGATGGTACAAGCCGTGCTCGCCCGCTTCCCGCAGGCCAGGATCACGGCCATCCGCACGGCACAGGACATCGCCAACGAGGCCGAGGTCGAAGCCCTGCCCGAAGTGCCCGATGAATGGGATCCGTTCGAAGACGACTGATCCGCCCACCGATCTGCCCACCGATCTGCCCCTTGTAGGGACCGCCCGGCGTGCATATCACCTAAGGCCAAAGGGGCCGCGCGCGCCCCGCCATGAAAGGAATGAACATGCTGAAAGGATTGGGCGGTCTTGGCGACATGGCCAAGATGATGCAGGCGGCCAAGGACATGCAGTCCAAGATGGGCGAGCTGCAGGAGGAAATGGCGAACATCAACGTCGTGGGCGAATCCGGCGCCGGTCTGGTCACCGCCACCACCTCGGCCAAGGGTGAGCTGAAGGCGCTGGACATCGATCCGTCGATCCTTGTCGCCAGCGAAAAGGAAATGGTCGAAGACCTGATCGTCGCCGCGATCAAGGACGCGCAGGTCAAGGCGCAGGAACGCAGCCAGCAGGAAATGGCGAAGCTGACCGAAAGCCTGGGCCTTCCCAAGGACATGAAGCTGCCGTTCTGACCGGAACGGCACGTCTTCGGACCCCATGGCAGAATCTGACCCCATCGAGACCCTGATCGCGCTGATGGCCAAGCTGCCGGGGCTTGGCCCCCGCTCGGCCCGGCGGGCCGTGCTGCACCTGATCCGCAAGCGCGCGCTGCTGCTGCATCCCTTGGCCGATGCCATGGCCGAAGTGGCGGAAACCGCCCGCGAATGCCTGAACTGCGGCAATGTCGGCACGCAGGATGTCTGCGACATCTGCCGGAACGAGGCCCGCGCCAATGGCGAACTCTGCGTGGTCGAAGACGTGGCCGATCTCTGGGCGATGGAACGCTCCACCGCGTTCAAGGGCCGGTATCACGTTCTGGGCGGCACGCTGTCCGCGCTCGATTCCATCGGGCCGGAGGATCTGCGCATCCCGCGCCTCGTCGACCGTGTGACCAACGAAGGCATCACCGAAGTCATCCTTGCCCTCAACGCCACCGTCGACGGGCAGACCACGGCCCACTACATCGCCGACCAGCTCGACGGCCGCGCGCGGCTGACCTCGCTGGCGCAGGGCGTGCCCATCGGCGGCGAGCTCGACTATCTCGACGATGGCACCATCACCGCCGCCATGCGCGCGCGGAAGGATCTCTGACCCGCCGCTTCTCCGGGTGCCGGATTCCCCTCCCCTGTTCTTCTCTTCCCAAATACTCCGGGGGAGTCCGAGCCGAAGGCTCGGACGGGGGCAGCGCCCCTTGCGCCGGTGCGCCCTGCCACCGGGGTATCATTTCGGCAATCCCGACCTAGATTGGTAGCAACACGGGGGACCGACCATGACAGGTATGAACTGGGACAACCGCTACGCGGCAGACGGGTTTCTGTTCGGGACAGCGCCCGCGGATTTCCTGAAACGCGAGGCCGGGCGCATCCCCGATGCGTCCCGGGTTCTGTGCGTGGCCGATGGCGAGGGCCGGAATTCGGTCCATCTCGCCGGGCTGGGGCATCAGGTGACGGCCTTCGATGCTTCAACAGTCGGATTGGAAAAGGCACGCGGGCTGGCGGCTGACCGGGGCGTGTCGGTGGATTTCCACGAAAGCGGGATCGAGCACTGGGACTGGTCCCGGACACATGACGCCGTCGTTGGCATCTTCATCCAGTTCGCCCCGCCCGATCTGCGAGAGCAGCTTTTCGGATGGCTGGAACGAGCGGTGCGACCCGGGGGCCTGCTGCTCCTCCACGGCTATGCGCCCCGGCAGGTGGGCTATGGCACCGGCGGGCCGCCGCAGGTGGAAAACATGTACACCGTCGACATGCTGGCGCAGGCCTTCCCGGAGATGGAGATCCTGCACGCCGCCGATTACGATCACGAGGTCGATGAAGGCCCCGGCCATTCCGGCCTGTCGGCGCTGGTGGACTTCGTGGCCCGCAAACCCGGCTGAGATCAGATCGCGTTCTGCGGAAAGCGCACCGTGACGGGCGAGGCCGTGCGCAGCCAATCGTGGATCGCGAGGATCGCCACCGTCTCGGCCGCCTCTGACAGCGCATCGACGCGGAACCAGACCCATGCGTCGGCACGGCCGCGCGCGCCCGGGTCGGGCATCAGGTAGGCGCAGCCAAGATACCGCCCCGAGGCGTCCCGGATCGTCCACGCGAAGGACCGGGCAAGGTCGAACTCCTTCAGGTGCCACGCAAGGTCCAGCGCGTTCTCGTCCCGCGTCAGGCCTTGGGGCCAGTCGTCGCCGAAGACGCCCGTCAGCTTTTCCTCGCTGGTCGAGACCGCCTCGAAATCCTCGTCGAGATCGTCCGGGCCCAGCGGGGACAGCGTCAGGCCCGACACCTTCGCCACCCGTGGCATCGATCGGCTGGCGAAATCGGGATGGGGGATCATGCGCGTGCGGGGTCCTTCGCCTCGCGCTTGAAGGGGTTTTCGTCGGGGATCTCGTAATCCGGCGTGAACTCGCCTGCGCGGCGGGCATCGGCCATGTAGCGGAACCCGTTCGTCGTCATCCGCATCAGGTGGTTGCCGGCCACCATGGGCGGGTACTTTTCCATCGCCTCGGGCGTGCGGAATTTCTCCAGCGGTTCGATCACGGCGTGGTAATCCAGCCCGAAGAACAGCGGGAAGGAATAGCGTTCGCGCCCGGTATTCACGACCCGGTGCTGGGTGGATTTGAACTGCCCGCCGGACCATGCCTCGAACACGTCACCGATATTGACGATGAAGGTCCCGGGGATCGGCGGGGCTTCTATCCAGACGTCATCGGCGTTCATCACCTGCAGGCCGGGGCCGCCCTGCAGCAGCAGCGTGAAGCATTCGAAATCGGAATGCGCGCCGATGCCCACCGCCTCCTTCGTGGCCGGATGGTCGTTCTCGATGTAACGCAGCATCCGCAGTTGCGAGGTGGGGCACGTGATGTGCTGGCGCAGGTCGGCAGGATCGACGCCCAGTTCCAGCGCCAGCGCGTCCAGCAGCTTCAGGCCCAGCGCGAAGGCAGTGTCATAGTACGTCGATACCGTCTCCTTCCAGCCGGGGATGTCGGGCCAGACATTGGGGCCGGTCATGCGCCATCCGGCAATGTAATCGGGGTGATCCGCCGGCGCCTCGAACGACATGTCCCAGGCTTCGTTGAAATTGATCGTCTTCGGGAAGTCCGAGCCGTTTTCCTCGAACGGGACATAGCCGCGGTGATGGGTGGTGAAGCCGCACCAGTACTTCATCTTGTAGCTGCGGGATCTCTCATGGAACGCCTTCGACGCGGCGAACAGATCGTCGATCATGGCCTGCGGGATGCCGTGGCCCGTCATGTAGAAAAAGCCCGAGGTCCGCGCCGCCTGCCCCAGCTCGGCCGCGACCGTCGCGGTGTCGTCGGGATTGCCCGTGAACAGCCCCGACACGTCGATCACCGGCAGCGCTGCGTCTTCGATCGTGAGCGCGGTCTGATCCCTGGAAACAACCTTGTTCATTGCTGATCTCCGTTCCGGCAGGTCCCTGTTGCATCGACACTGGCGCCGCGCTCCGCCGACTCACAAGCGCTTCGGCTGAGGTATTCCGGGATTTGCGAAATAGAGCCGTTTCTTGTGCATCACCGCGGAAGCCTGCCTTGAATCTGATCAAATCGCGGCCTGCTGCCAATTGCGTCAGAACCGTGAATGGACGCTGGCCAAGGGCCTTTTCAGACTTGTTCCAGAGCGTCGTCCGCCAACAGGCGACCCGCGAGAGCGCCCGCAAAGAAGCGCACCGCGAGACCGGCTCAACCAACAAGGAAGCGTCCCATGTCTACTTCGTCTACTTCGTCCAACATCTCCCGCCGCACGCTGCTGAAAACCTCTGCCGGGGCCGCCACGCTGGCCGCGGCCGGCACCCTAGGCGCCCCCCTTATCGCGCAGGAGCGGTCGCTGAAGATCGGATCCTACGGCGGGTATTTCGAAAACAGCCTCAAGGAACATGTCTACCCGAAGTTCACCGAAGCCACCGGCATCGCGGTGGAAAGCGTGACGCAGCCGAACTCCTCAGACTGGCTGGTGACCATGCAGCAGGCCGCGTCTGCCGGGAACGTGCCGGCGGACCTGTCGCTCTTTGCGCGCGACACGATGATCAAGGCCAGCCGCGTGGGCGATCTGCTGAAGCCGCTGGATACCAAGGCGATCCCGAACCTTAAATACCTTGATGACTACTACGCCTTCACCGACACGTCGGGCACGCTGGGCGTGGGCGCTATGTCGTGGTTCAGCGCGATGGTCATCAACCCGGACGAAGTGCAAACCCCAACCTCGTGGGCGGATTTCTGGGACACCGAGACGTTCGAAAGCTCGCTGGGGATCTCCAAGCTCTACAATTCGCATTTCATGGACATCATCGCGGCGACCTTCTTCGACGGCGCGGCCACGTTCGAGACCAAGGACGGCGTGGAGGCGATCATCGCCAAGGCGGCGGAGCTGAAGCCCAACGTGGCGCTGTGGTGGTCGGCGGAAAGCCAGATGGAACAGTCCATGAAGAACCTCGATGTCGTGGGGGGGATGTATTACCTCGACGTGGCGAACCTGATGGCCGCCGACGGGTTCCCGATCAAGGCCGTGTTCCCCAAGGAAGGCAACCCGCAGGATTACGGCTCGTGGTGCCTGTCAGACCTGTCCGAGAAGACCGGCGAGGCGGCAGAGTTCATCAACTTCTCCTGCGAGCCGTCGACCCAGAAACTGATGAGCCTGATGATCGGCACCGCACCGCTGGTCAGCCAGGAGGCCGCGGGCCTCACGGACGAGGAGTTCGCCGCCGTGTCGGGCAGCCCCGTCATCCGGCCCGCCTATTCCGCCTACCTGGATCAGGAGACGTTCCTGAAGGAAAGCTGGGACAAGATGCTCGCCGGAGCGTAAGGCCCATGCCCGATCTGGTCCTGAGCGACATTCGTAAGGACTATGGCGCGGTCCGCGCAGTGGACCGTGTCGATCTGAATTTCGCCCATGGCGAACTGACGGCCCTTCTGGGGCCGTCGGGCTGTGGCAAGACCACCCTGTTGCGGATGATCGCGGGGCTGGAGGATCCGTCCGGCGGGACGATCCGGCTGGGCGATCAGGACCTGACCGGCACGCCCGCCCACAAGCGCAAGTTCGGGATGGTGTTCCAGAACTTCGCCCTGTTTCCGCACCTGAACGTGGCCGACAATGTCTGCTACGCGCTGACGATTTCCGGGACGCCAAAGGCCAAGGCCCGCGCCCGGGCCGGTGAACTGCTGGAACAGGTGCAGCTGGACGGCTACGGCCAGCGCCGGATCGGAGAGCTTTCGGGCGGTCAACGCCAGCGGGTCGCGATTGCCCGCGCGCTGGCGCAGGAGCCCGACGTCTTCCTGCTGGACGAACCGATGTCGGCGCTGGATGCCAAGCTGCGGGAAGAAATGCAGGTGGAACTGCGGCTGCTGCAACAACGGCTGAAGATCACCACCATCGTCGTGACGCACGACCAGCGCGAGGCGATGACCATGGCCGACAACATCGTCGTCATGTCCCAGGGCCGCTGCGAACAGGTGGGGCCGCCGCAGGAGATCTATCACAAGCCCGCCAACGGCTTCGTCGCGTCGTTCATCGGACGGGCCAATTTCATGTCGGGACGGGTGCGCGACGGCGCAGTGCAGGTCGCGGGCCGGACGCTGACGGTGGATCCTGCGCCGAAATACCTCGACGGATCGGCGGTAACGCTGGCGCTCCGCCCCGAAAAGGCGCGGCTGGGGGATGCCCTGCCCGACGGCAACCGCCTGCCCGCGCGCGTCACCTTCCTGCGCCATGTCGGCGCCACGCGGGACATCCACCTCGATACGCCCGCCGGTCCGCTGGTCGTTGAACAGGTGTCCGACCGGGGCGGCGATCTGCAGATCGGATCGGAGGTCGAGGTGCATCTGCCCCCCGACGCGATCCACCTGTTCCCGGCAGAGGCCGCGGCCGCATGAGTGTCGAGGCCACAGATCCCGCCCTGGCCGCAACCGGCACGCAGGAGGCGCCTGCCCGGCGCGTCAACCGCTCGCTTGCGGGGCGGATCGTGTTCTGCGCCGTGGTCGCGATGCTGTGCCTCTTGCCTTTCGTGATGGTGCTCGTGATCTCCTTCGGCGAGAAGATCGAAGGCGCGGGCTGGGTCTTCGGGTTCGACCTGACCAACTATCGCCGCTTCTTCGTCGGGGCCGACTGGCCCAATTCCACCTCGTTCCTGTACCTGCAGAAACTGGGCTGGTCGCTGAACTACGCGGTCATCGCGTCGGTGCTGGCGGTCGTCACCGCCTTCCCTTTCACCTATTTCCTGACCCGCCTGTCGCGCCGCGCGCAGACCTTCTGGCTGGTGTTCCTGCTGTCGTCCCTGTCGCTGTCCGAGGTCTTCATCGTGATGGGCTGGGACATCCTGCTGTCGGCCCGGTCGGGCCTGCCGATGGTGATGCAGGAAACCGGCCTCACCGACTGGCTGAAGGACGTGGGATTCTTCCCCACCCTGCGCGACTGGGGGCTGGCGTCCCCCCGGAACGTGAAGTTCAAGACCTCGGTCCTCGCCACCGTCCTGACGATGAGCTACCTCGTCTGGCCCTACGCCGTGATCCTGCTTTACCCTGCGCTGTCGCGTCTTGATCCCGCGCTGATCGAGGCCGCGCGGACGATGGGCGCCAGGCCCTGGACCGTGATCCGCACCGTGGTGATCCCGTCGGTCAAGCTGGCGCTGGTGGGTTCGGTCCTGCTGCTTTTCGTGTTCCTGCTGGGCACCTATGTCGCCGTCACCGTCTTTGCCGCGCCCGCGCAACAGACGCTGGCGGTATCGATCTACGAATCCGTCCGCGGGTCGACGCTGAACGCGCCCTTCGGCGCCGCGCAATCGGTGATCCTGCTGGTGACCGCCGTGGTGCTGCTGGCGATAGGCCAGAAACTGTCCACCGCCGGGGGCCGCGCATGAGACGTCTGCACTGGGCCGCGTCGCTGTTCATGGGGCTTTGCGCCGTGGCGATCCTGATGCCAATCGTCGTCGTCTCGGCTGCGGCACTGAACGGCGGCCGGTCGATGGTCTTTCCACCGCAGGACTCGACCTTCGACCGCTTCGTCGAGTTCTTCGTGTCGGAACCCGTCTGGACCAATGCGCTTGGAAACTCGGTCTTGATCTCGTTCTCGTCCGCCGCGCTGGCCGTGCTGATCGCTTGGCCCGTCGCCTATTGGCTGTGGCGGGTGAACGACCCGCTGTCGAAGCTGCTGGCGGGGCTGGCGGCCATGCCCTTTGCCCTGCCCCCCATCGTCTTCGGCGTGGGGCTTGGGTTCCTGTGGGCCTTCGGCGGCGCGCTGGGGACGATCTGGGCCGGGATCCTCAGCCACGCGGCATTGTTCGCGGCGCTGCCGCTGGTCACGATCTCTATCGGGTTGCAGAGCATCGACCGCGCCCATCTGGACGCCGCCGCGACGATGGGCGCCACCGAAGGGGTCACGTTCCGCACCATCGTCCTGCCGCAGACCCTGCCCTACACCGCGTCGGGCTTCTTCTTCGCGCTGGTGCTGTCGTTCAACGAATTCATCGTGATGTTCTTCGTATCGTCGTCGTCCTACGCGACCGTGACGCTGCAGATCTTCAACTCGCTCCGCAACGGCTTCACGCCGACCATGGCGGTCGCCGCCATCACCTTCATCACCGTCTCTGTCGTCGCGTTTTCACTGGTCGCCCGCTTCGGCGATCTGCCGCGGCTGATGGGGGCCGACACGTCCCGCACCTAGGCAGCCTTCAGGAGAATACCATGCCACGCCAGCCCACCATCGTCGGAAACCCGGTCCTTCTGGTGATCGATATCCAGTGTTCCGCCTTCATGGACGTGAAGGCCGGGATCCCCGTGATGGACAGCTACAAGTCCCGGATGGAAAAGGCGCTGGGGGTGATCGCCGCCGCCCGCGATCTGGACATCCCGACGGTCTATATCCAGGAGATCCACCGCCGTGACATGGTCGATTACGGGCGGGAACTGGACGGGACCGAAGGGGTGCACTGCCTTGCGGGCGAACCCGGCACGCCCCTGCCCGCCCATATCACCGGGCAGCGTCCGCAGGATTACTTCATCCCCAAGCGCCGCTATTCCGCCTTCTTCGGCACGGATCTTGAGATCCTGCTGAAAGGCCTGAAGGCGGAAACCCTGATCATGATCGGCGGTCTGACGGATGTCTGCGTGCATTACAGCTTCGTCGACGGGCACCAACACGATTACCACTGCCGGGTCGCGTCCGATTGCGTGGGCGGGTCGTCCGACGCCGCGCACGACGCGTCGCTGAACGCGATGGAGTACCTGCAGACCGGCGCCGTGCTGGCATCGGAGGACATCATCGCGGCGATGAAATCGCACATGGCGAAGGCCGCATGATCGTCGCGGGGGACCTGACGGGCCACTGGGTGCGCGACTGGATCCGCGCGCCGGGGCTGGACGACGCGGAAACGCAGGTCCACTGGCTGCAGGCGCGCGACGGGTACTGCGACCTGCGCGTGCCCCGCCACCGGCCCGACCTGTCGCGGCTGGGCTGCCTTGCGGATGCGTCTACCGCCGACCTGCTGACGCTGATGCAGGCCGAAGGCTTTGCCGGCACGATCGAGGTTCTGGACGAGGTCTGCACATGGGACCGGACCATCAACTGGCATGGAAGACCCGAGGCGGTGGACGCCGGCCGGCTCCACTGGACCGGCGACGGGCGGCTGATCGAGGACGGAACGGATGCCGAGTACCGCGAGCTCTGGCACCGGGAGGTGGCGGGCAACCTGAACCGCCGGGTGTTTTCGGGCGATGCGGGGCGGGTGCTCCACGTGATCTGGTCGGAAACGCTGTTCCTGTACGGGATCGGCACGCCCGGGGCAGCATCTTCCGCCGATCTGCGCCGCGCGCTGGAACACGGAGACCGGCCCGAAGAAGCGCTGATCGCGCAGTTCGACGCGGAATACGGGATGGGCCGTTGGCGGGGTGAAACCGGCACGATTGCCCTGTCGACCAACCCCCTCCGCGAAGGCCGCATCGCCTTCCACCGGACCGACCTGCACGAGATGGCCTTCGAAATGAGCCGCAGCAACTTCTTCGGCCAGCCCCTGAGGGACAGCTGGCAGGCCTGATTCGTGTTTGCCTGACAGGTCGCGACCGCGAAGGCCCTGCGTGATGGCCTTCGCGTACCGGAGTTCTCAGGTCAAAGCTTGGCCCAGAGGTCGAGATAGGCGTCGCACATCTCGATCAGACGGTCCCTGCCGAACGGATCGTCATGGCCGCCGATCACCACCTCGGCCGGGACCTTCTTCAGCCGGTTCAGCGTGGCGGTGTAGTCCGTCACGCTCATCCCCGGCGCGGCCCAGATCAGGGGGCCGTCATAGACCGCATCCGCACCGATGAGTGTCTTGCCCTCTTCATGCCAAAGCCCCACCTGCCCCGCCGCGTGGCCCGGGAGGTGCAGAACCTCGGCCGTCCAGCCGCCAAGATCGATGATGTCGCCGTCCTCCACCACGCCGGTCTGGGTGGCGCCTTTCAGCGTGTAGGCGTCGATGTCGTAGTCGGCGGAGGGGATCGCATTGATCAACAGGTCGGTCTCGAACGGCGGATAGCCGGAGGAGATCAGCACCTGCCGGAAGCTTTCGGGGATGTCGCCGGTGTAAAGCGTACATGGATCCGGCTTTTCCAGATCCGGCACGTCGATGGCGCTGCAGATGCGCGTCTCGAACTCGTGCATCGCGCCGAAATGGTCGGCATGGGCGTGGGTGGTGAAGCACCAGATCGGCTTCGAGCGGTCCGCGCGGATACCGTCCAGGAACGGCTTCAGCGGCGCCACGCCCATGCCGGTGTCGACGATCATGTCCGCATTGTCGCCTTCCACAAGGTACATGTTGGCCGAGTAGACCGGGTGCACGTGTGGCTCGGTGATCCGCGTGATCCGCGGCAGGATCTTTTCGGATCCGTACCAGGGATCGGCCACGGGAAGATCAGTCATGCAGGCTCTCCGACAGGAAATCGCGCAGATCCACCACCTTCTTGTCGCGCATCGAGACATAGACGAAGCCCATGTTCGTCCGCTCGGTGATCATGTTGCCGGGAAACGGCAGATAGGAAAGCTCCGTCGATCCGAAGCTGGGAGAGGCCGTGCCGACCTGCCATTCGGTGGTCAGCTGCACATCGACCAGTTTCAGGGCCGGGCCGTCGCCGGGCGTGATCTCCAGCGGGACGCCCGCGAGCTTCAGGTAGGCCTGCTTGTCCTTCGCCTGCTGGAATCCGTCGATGAACTGCGCGGCCAGAACCTGCAGGTCGGCGGCGTGGTCGGCGGGCTCCATATGGGAATGGAGATGATCGGGCCCGTGATCGTGGTTGTGATCGTGCGGGTGGTGATGATGGTGGCCGATATGGCCGTTGACGATGTCGTGGGGCATGGTGGTGCTCCTGTTCTTTTCTGTCACCCTAGCGGCATGACCGCACGCGGGGATAGTGGCTTGATGGCTTCGGCGTTTCGCCCGCGGCAACCGCCGCGGGCAGCGCCCGCCCGCCCCATGGCGGGCGCTTCGCGCCCACCCGGGCAAGCGCTGCCCGCTTGGTTCCCCGGATCATCGTGACGGCATCATGTCCGCTTCGCCCGCGTGCTCCAGCGTTTGCCATGGGTGGCTTCGGAATACTCGCCCATCGGCAGCGAGATCGGCTTGTCGATATGCTTCGTATGCGCGCCAATCTTGCCGTTGGCGACGAGCGAGCCCAGCACGTCCACGATCACCCGCGTGCCCATCAGCGCCGTGATGTCGGACGTATCGTAGGGCGGCGAGACCTCGACAAGCTCCATCCCGCAGATGCCTTCGGCGGCGACCTTCGACGCCAGCGCCAGCGCTTCGCGCGGAAGGAACCCGCCCGGTTCGGGCCAGCCGGTGCCGGGGACGAAACCGCAATCGATACTGTCGATGTCGAAGGACATGTAGACCATGTCGACCCCGTCCCACGCCATTTCCAGCGCCATTTCGGCGGTCTTGTCGACGCCCATCTTTTCCATGTCCGACATGGTGATGATGTTCGTCTCGCGGTCGCGGGCGACCTTCACCGCGTCGCGCGGGACCTGCCATCCGCCGATCCCGACCTGCACGAGGTTCTTGGCGGGCACGTTCGGCAGGTTCGTCGAATGGAACCACGGCGTGGTGTGCATCCGTTCGTCCAGATCCTTTTCCTGGATGTCGGCGTGGCGGTCGAAATGGACGATGCCGATCTTCTTCGACGTGCATTCGGCGATGCCGCGGACACATGGAAAACCGATGGAATGGTCGCCGCCCAGGATGATCGGCATGGAGCCTGACGAGAACACATGCGCCACCGCGCGGCTGATCTGGTCGAAGGTCTTTTCGATGTTCGCGGGGATGGTGAAGATATCCCCCGCGTCGCACAGGCTCATCTGTTCGCGCAGGTCGATCCCGGCCTCGTAGTTGTAGGGCGTGTAAAGGGCCGAGATCTTGCGGATGCCCTGCGGCCCGAAGCGCGTGCCGGGGCGGTAGGTGGTGCCGCCGTCGAAGGGGGCGCCCAGGACCGTGGCGTCGTAATTGCCGACCTCGGTGACGTCCTCGGTATAGGGGGCCTTCAGGAAGGTGTTGATGCCCGCGTAATGCGGCAGCTCTCCGCGCGCGAAGGTGGGGATGGATCGGTCCTCGATCGAATCTGCACCCGTCAGGCCCATGCGAAGCGCCCAAGCCTTTTCCTTTTCCCATTCATCGCCGGGAATGTCGGCTTCGGCCTGCATCGCCTTCCAGCCGCCGAGCTTCGACAGGTCGGGGTGGTGCGCCCGGGCGTCCGGCACGCGCTGGTCGCGCGGGTGGTGCGAGCGTGTTCCTCTAGGCTTCGATGGGAACATGGGTCTTCTCCTGCAGTCTCTGGAAGGGAATGCCGCTGTCGCGGGCATCGAAATCGTAGGTGATCGTGGCGCCGATGGCGTTCGGGTCAACAGGGTCCCAGCGGGGTTTGTCGAAGACAAGGACGCGGTCGCCCAGCTTGAAGCCTTCACCAAGGTCGTGGGTGACCATGAAGACAGTCATGCCGGTTTCGCGGCGCAGTTCCATCAGGAACTCATGCATGGTGATCCGCGTGCCGGGATCGAGCGCGCCGAAGGGTTCATCGAGCAGCAGGATCTTGGGCCGCGCCATCAGCGCCTGCGCGATGGCGAGCCGCTGCTGCATCCCGCCCGACAGCGCCGAGGGGTAGGCATGGGCGACATGGGCCAGGCCGATCCGCTCAAGCGTGTCGTCGGCCGTCTTCTGGGCGGCCTTGCGTTTCGCACCGAAGAGGCAGCCGAAGAAGTTCGCTCCAAGTGCCGAGGCCGCGACGAGGTTCTGGCGCACCGACATATGCGGGAAGACGGAATAGCGCTGGAAGACCACCCCCCGGTCCGGCCCCGGTTCTCGGGCTGGGCGGGCGCCGGCGATGGTGATGCGCCCGCGGGTGGGTTGTTCCTGCGCCAGCAGCAGCCGCAGGAACGTAGATTTCCCACAGCCCGATGCGCCGACGATGGAGATGAACTCCCCCTCCTTCGCCGACATCGACACGCGGTCGAGGATCGGGCGGCGGTCGTAGCTTTGCGAGACGCGTTCGACTTCGACGAAGCTCATAGTCCCTCCTCCGCCCACGGAAAGGCATGGCGGGAGATCAGGCGCAGCGCCAGATCCAGCAGGAAGGCCAGGAGGGTGATCCAGATCACGTAGGTCAGGATCACGTCCATGGCGAGGTAGCGGCGCACAAGGAAGATCCGGTAGCCGAGACCCGCATCGGCGGCGACGGCCTCGGCCGCGATCAGGAACAGCCAGGCCGGGCCCAGCGACAGGCGCAGGCTGCCCAACAGTCGCGGCAGCGCCTGCGGCAGCGCCACGCGGAGGCCGATGGCGAAGGAGGACGCGCCCAGCGTCTGCGCCTTCACGATCTGTTCGGTCGGAAGCTCGGCCACCCTCTGGGCCAGGTCGCGGATCAGGAAGGGCGTGATGCCGATGGCGATCAGCGCGACCTTCGAGGTCTCTCCCAGCCCCAAAAGGATAAAGAGAATTGGCAGGATCGCCAACGGTGGGATCATCGACAGCACGTTGACGAAGGGCGACAGCATCGTGCGCGCGTAAGGCAGGATGCCGATGATCAGGCCGAAGGCCAGCGCGATCCCGGCGGCGATGGCCACGCCCCGGGCCAGACGGCTGAGGCTCGCGGCCGTATCGGACCAGAACAGGATCTTGCCCGACCGCTTGTCTGCTTCAGTTATCAGACGTTCGGCCGTCTCCATGATCTGGGTCGGCGCCGGCAACAGCTTGTCGGCCGGGTTCACGGCAAGGCGCGCTTCGGAGCCGATGGTGTAGGCCAGGAAGACGAGCACGAAGGGGATGATCACCAGCAGGAAGGAGATCGCCCGGTCCGGGCGCCGGTTGATCCATCGCAGCGTCCGGGGGCGGTCTTGCACCGCCCCCGCTTCCGGCTGGGTCGTGGCGACCGAGGGTCTCAGAGTTTGCCCTCCGCCGCCATGCTCATGTACGTGTCGTCGAAGCGGAACTTGACGTTGTTCGTGTCGCCCGTGACCTCTCCGGTCGGGTATTCGACGCCCACGAAATCGGCCGATGGCGCGCCTTCGCCAAGGATGCCCTTGTCGAACAGGAATTCCGCCACCGCTGTCATGGTCGCCGGCAGTTCGGATCCCAGCGTGAAGTCCACCGCCGCTTCGGGCGCAAAGAACATCTCCGTCGAGGCCAGCTGCGCGTCATAGCCCGCCAGATCGGTGCCGGACGCGGCGGCCATCCATTCGCGGGCGTCCTTGCCCTCCGCGCTGTCCGACGACATCAGTGCCATCGCCTCGTACCATGCGCCCACCATGGCCTTGCCGAAATCGGGATTGTCGGCCAGCGTTTCGGTGTTCACGACCATCAGGTCGATGATCTCGCCCGGGATGTCGGAACTGTCGAACAGCATGTTGGCGCCGGGCTCTTCCATGATGGTCGATACAAGCGGGTTCCACGTCACCACCGCTTCCACGTCGGACGTGGCATAGGCCGCGATCATGTCGGCGTCCGAGGTATTCACGACCCCCGCCAGATCCCGTTCCGCCAGCCCCGCGCTTTCCAGCGCACGGGCCAACAGGTAGTGGGAGACGGAAAGCTCCACCAGATGCACGGGCTTGCCGGCGAGGTCTTCCAGGGTGCCCTCCCCCTTCAGGATCACCGCGTCGTTGCCGTTGGAATAATCGCCCACGATCAGCGCGGTGGTGTCCACGCCCCCGCCCGACGGGATCGAAAGCGTGTCCATGTTGGTGGCCGAAACACCGTCGAAGGCGCCGGCGGTGTACTGGTTGATGGACTCGATGTAATCGTTGATCTGCACGATCTCGACATCGATGCCGTACTTGTCGGCCCACTTGTCCATGATGCCGGACTCTTCGATATAGCCCCACGGCATCCAGCCCACGTAGATCGACCAGGCGACCTTGAAGCTGTCCTTTTCCTCGGCCATCGCGGGCGAGGCAAGCATCGCCAGGGTGGCGAGCGCGGTCGTCGTCAGTTTTTTCATCTTCTTGATCCCTGTTGTTCGTGTCTTCAGCCAGACCCCGAACGAAAGGATGGAGACCGGCCCTTAGCCATTGAACAGCGCTGGTCTCCCGGGTTTTTGCCCCGCCGTGTACCGGGGCGAGGGTGCGCCCCGGCGGCATCTCTCGGACCTGCTTCCCGTGGGAACGGAACCCTAGATGCCGCGCATGGGACCACCCTATGAAACGGCTCTGCTGTGCCTGTAGTGGCATCCGCGCGCGCCGGCCGGCCTGTCGTCGTATGATCAAAGATTCATCGTTAATGCCGGGATGTGTTCAACATTCGGTCCGACTTGAATCCCTGCAATACGCTTTCAGGCGCTTCGAACGTTGGTCGGAAGATCACCGTCAAGCAAATCGCGACGCCCCTGCCGGACTGGCTGCCCGTTGCGGGCACCTTCCGGTCCCAGCCTGGTCCGTCGCGGCCAGTGAAACTGGGCGTGCGTGCATCGTGTAGGTTGTTTCTTAACCAATCGACCGAAGCGCGCTGATTTGCGAAAGTGCGCAGTTCCAACGGGTTACCGCAGCAGCCATGCCATGCCCGCTGCCATTGCCTTGTGAACTGACCCGAAAGCAGTAAGGTATTTCGGACGGTTGTCTTGGTCACGCAACGGCGCAAAGCAAAAGCAAGGAGATCTATCGGTTGAGTGACCGCCACGATTCTTCCGAAGAACTCAAGCGCCAATTCCATCTGGAGTATGGCCAGCCTGGCGAGGTCGCTGTCAGGCTTCTTGGAGTGGCTTTGGGAAGTGGCCTTCTTTACGCCTACACGGGCTGGACAAGCGCCTGGGCCTGGTCTTTTTTCTTTCTTGTCGCACATGCCACCTATTACTGGTTTCTCAAGTCGCGTCGGGCACGCGCGACACAGAGAGACGAGGTGATTGCAAGCCTGATCTTTATCCTGCTGTTGATCAGCTTTCTCTGGATGCCCGCCATCATGATATGTGCGGAGGACAGGGCGTTATCGATCTGCGGGTCTGCCTTGATTGGCTGCATTCTGGTCTACCTCGTAAGGCGCAGCGATACCGCGCCCATCGTGGTTTACGGAGAGGTTGCCGTACTGGCGACTGTCATTTCCGCGGTCTTCGTAACGCTCATTCCACAGTTCAGCGATCCGTTCGCCAAGCTGGGGCTTCTTGTCTGCGGAAGTGCGCTTTTGTACTATTTCGTTGCCGCTGCGCGGATGTCACGCAAGCTTCGGATCGAGGCCGCCGAGGCTAACTTGCGATTGCTTCAATCGGAAAAGATGGCCGCAATCGGACGTCTTGCAGGAGGGGTTGCGCACGATTTCAATAACAACCTGACCGCAATTCTGGGCCATCTCGAACTCGCGACACTTATTGAAGATCCGGATGAACGCGTCGCCGCAATCAACGAAGCCTCGTTCGCCGCTCGGCAGGCAGCCAGGACAGTAAAGCAATTGCTGGCGTTTGCCCGGAAAGACCGTATGACGCTGGCCCCACAGGACGGGGCTGATGTTCTTCAGGGACTTGTGGCGCTGACGAAGCGGCTGATCCCGACATCGGTCTCTATCAAGGTTGAGGCGGGGCACGAAAACCAGAAATTCCTAGCGGACCGGGCGCAACTTCTGTCGGCGCTGATTAACCTGGTCGTGAATGCGGTCGATGCCATGCCACGCGGCGGCGAACTGAAGATTTCCAGTAACGTGGTGTGGCTTGACGAGGAGCAGGTTCTGGCCGACGGGTCCCGCATTGGCATAGGTTCCTATGTGCGCATTTCAGTTGAGGACAGCGGAGACGGTATCCCAGCTCATATTCTGCCCAATGTGCTGGAACCCTTCTTTACCACAAAGCCGGTCGGAAAAGGCACCGGGCTGGGGCTTTCCATGGCTTTCGGCGTCTCCAAGCAATTCGGTGGCGGGCTGACGATTGCCTCTTCCAAGGCTGGGACCACAATCTCTGTCTTCTTGCCCACGGCCTAAGTCAGACAGAAGCCCCATTGGATTTGGACTATGCTCATCACGGCCGCCAGACGTCCATGCCTGCACACGCTATCAATGCGGAGACCGTTAGAACCGGTTTCAAACGGCGCTCTTCCCAGGCATGACGTCCGCCGGCGAGCATTTGCTTCGGGAGTCTTTCGAGTGAGAGGTTCGCTACTTTAGGGAATGTCGGCGAAGCGTCTTCCAGGTGCAGATGCATCACGGGGGTTGTTTGTCGTGTATCGCCCCTGCCGTCGCAGACCCTCGTTCGCGACATCCCGTATTTCACGCAAAGCGCGTCGGCGTGACCACCTGCGTCGTGACCGGCTCCCCCGCCCCCGACGCAGTCGCTTCTTTTGACGTAGGGTCCCGGGCTGTTGCCGTTTGATTATGCAGGCGCAGCAGAAAATCAGGTTGTAGGGTCCTCCCGTGCCATTGGCGCCGCGTGCCGGGGGATGCTGGTTTAGCGTCCGGCCGTCCTTGGAGGGGACGGGCGCGCGGCAGAGAGATACAAGAGGAGACAGCCTTGTCCGTACCTGAGGTTCTAAGCAAACTGCGCCTGCCGCTGATCGGCTCGCCCCTGTTCATCATTTCCAACCCCGATCTCGTCATCGCCCAGTGCAAGGCGGGGATCGTGGGGTCCTTTCCGGCGCTGAACGCGCGCGAAAAGGAGGGCGAGCCCATCGAGCTGGTGCGCTGGCTGACCCGCATCAACGAGGAACTGGACAAGTACAACCAGGCGAACCCCGACACGCCCGCCGCGCCCTATGCCGTGAACCAGATCGTGCACCGGTCGAACGGGCGGCTGGAACGCGATGTCGAGCTCTGTGCCAAGCACAACGTGCCGGTCTGGATCACTTCGCTTGGCGCGCAGGAATGGGTGAACGAGGCCGCACACAGCTGCGGCGGGATCTCGATGCATGACGTGATCAACAACAAGTTCGCCCACAAGGCGATCGAGAAAGGCGCCGACGGCCTGATCGCCGTGGCCGCCGGTGCGGGCGGGCATGCGGGTGCGCTGTCGCCCTTCGCGCTGGTTCAGGAGATCCGCGAATGGTTCGACGGGCCGCTGGCGCTGTCCGGCTCCATCGCCAGTGGCGACGCGATCCTGGCCGCGCAGGCCATGGGTGCGGACTTCGCCTATATCGGCTCGGCCTTCATCGCGACGGAGGAGGCCAACGCCGTCGAGGGCTACAAGAAGATGATCGTAGACAGCGGTGCCAGCGACATCGTCTATTCGAACCTCTTCACCGGGGTCTGGGGCAACTACCTGAAGCCGTCGATTGCCGCGGCGGGGATGGACCCGGACAACCTGGAAGTGTCGGACCCGTCGGCGATGAACTTCAGCGAAGGCCGCACCAAGCCGAAAAGCTGGAAGGAGATCTGGGGGGCCGGTCAGGGGGTCGGCTCCGTCAAGGAGGTCCTGCCCGCCGCAAAGCTGGTCGAACGCTTCGCCGCGGAATACGACGCGGCGAAGGCCCGGCTGAACGGGACACTTGCCAAGGCCGGCTAGGCCCGGTTCCGCCCGTGCTGGTCACCGGCGCGGGCGTTTGCAATCGCAGCATCCCCGTGGTCAAGTGCGCCCCATGTCCGAACCTGTCCCGTCCGATATCCTTTTCCGCCCGCTTGTCCTGCCCTGCGGGGCCGAGCTGAAGAACCGTATCGTCAAGGCGGCGATGTCGGATTCGCTGGGGGATGGCCGGGGCGATCCGACACGGTCGCAGATACGCCTCTATCGCCGCTGGGCCGAGGGTGGTGCTGCGGCGGCCATCGTGGGAGAGGTTCAGGGTTCGGGCGCCTTTGCCGAGAAGCCCGGCAACCTTGTTCTGGACGATCACGCCAATACGCCCCTTTTCGCGCGTCTGGCCTATGCCGGCATCAAGGCGGGCATGCCCGTCTGGCTGCAACTGGGCCATGCCGGCGCACTGGCCCATCCGCCCATCGGCACGCCCGCGGGCCCCAGCGCGCTGGACCTGCCCGGCCTGAAATGCCGGGAGATGTCGTCGGACGAGATCGCGGCGCTGCCTGGCGCCTTCGCAGCCACCGCGCGCCGGGCGAAGAACGCGGGCTTCGGCGGGGTCGAGCTCCATGCGGCCCACGGTTTCCTTCTAAGCCAGTTCCTGTCGCCGCTTTTCAACCGGCGGACGGATGGCTACGGCGGCAGCATCGCCGAACGCATGCGCATCGTGCTCGAGGTCGCGACCGAAGTCCGCGCGGCCGTGGGGCCGGACTTCCCCGTCGCGCTGAAGCTGAACGCGACGGATCAGCTGGACGGGGGCCTGTCCACACAGGACGCAATCGAGGTTGCCGCGGCGCTTGGGCCGGACCTGATCGACCTGCTCGACATCTCCGGCGGGACCTATTTCCCGGGGGCGGCTTCCGCCTCGGACCGCTCGGGCCCCGGTGCCTATTTCCGGGCCTTCGCCAAGGCCGTCCGTCCCCGCACCGACGTTCCACTGATGCTGACCGGGGGCTTCAAGACCCGCGCCGAGGCGGTGGAGTGCCTGCTGACCGGCGATGCCGATGTCGTGGGCCTGGCCCGCGCGCTTGTGCTCGACCCAGATCTGCCGAGGCACTGGACGGGCGAGGAAGCTGCCGACCCCGCCTTCCCGCGGTTCACGGACCCGCCCGAAGGCGGCGTGACGGCGTGGTACACGATGGGCCTGACCGCGCTGGCAGAGGGCGCGCCCCTGCCCGCTGCGCAGGATCTCGACAGGGTCATCGCGGCTTACAATGACCGCGATGCGGTGCGCGTCGAAAGCTGGAACAACCGGTTCTTCGGATGACCTAGACGGCGGTCGCGATCCCCTGCCGCGCGCGGGCGCCGCCGCGCAGCAGCCATTCGGCGACGATCAGGTTCGGCACCCAGCACGACCAGCCAAGGATGTTCGAGGCGGCGTCGTAGTCCATCCCCAATCCAAGCATGACCTGCAATTGCAGCCGCAGGCTGACGGCCGCAAGGGTCAACGCGAAGCTTCGGATCATCCATGGCCGATGGCGGGCGATCTCCCCCCGCCGCGCCAGCCAGATGCCGCGCGCGGTGACGGCCAGCCAAAGAATCGCCAACACGCCGAAGCCCACCCCCGCCACCGGGCGCGCGTCGAAGGCGGTGATGGCCATGCCCAGCCCGGACAGACCGGCGATCAGGATCGCCAGCGCATACAGCCGCCCTGTCCAGCGGTGTAGGCCCGGATGCCGCGCCCGCAGCCACGGCAGGAATTGCGGCAGGGCGAGCACCAGCGTGGCAGAGGCGGACAGCACGTGGGTCATCAGGAGCGTCTTGCCCGCGTCTGGATTCACCTCGAGCACAGGGAAGGCCGTCTCGATCCCCAGCGGGATGAACCGGAAGGACACGAGCGCGACAAGAACAGACAGCACCGCTGCCACCCGGAACAGCGGACGGGATTCCAGCAATCGCTGGGGGGTCGGCAGAGACGTGGGATGCATGGTCGGCCTCATTGCTTGACATTGTAAAGTTTACAGCAATCTAGCCGTGACCTTGACACTGTCAAGGCGGTTCGGGAAACTGTCCGCCATGACACAGGACACGAAAGCCCACCCCGCCCCGAAAGCGCAGAACCGCGGAGATCTGAAAGCGCGGCTTGTGAAGGCCGGGCTGGACATTCTGGACGAGGACGGGATCGAAGCCCTGACATTGCGGGCCTGTGCCGCCCGGGCGGGCGTGTCCCATGCTGCGCCGGCGCATCATTTCGACGGGATGCCCGGGCTGGTCACCGCGATTGCGACCGAAGGCTACCGGTTGTTCGCCGCCACGATGATCGAGGTCCGCGACCGCGCGCCGGCCACGCCGCGCGACCGTCTGATCGGCATCTGCCGCGGCTACATGCGCTTTGCCGAAGAAAACACGGGGCTTTTCACGCTGATGTTCAACACGTCCCTGACGATCGACCGTGACGCCGCCTTTCAGGCGGCGGCGCGCGCATCCTACGCCGTGCTGGCCGAGGCCTGCGCGCCGTTCCGGCCCGTATCGCAGGAACCGCGCAGCACCGAGACGATGATCTGGTCGCTGATCCACGGGCTGGCCAGCCTGACGATCGCCGGCAGGCTTTTCCGTCCGGACGTCGACCTGCCCAGCCCGGACATCGCCGATATCCTGCCCGACCTGCCGCTGAAAGCGGGCTGACCGGACGGGCGGAAATTTTTGCCGCGGACGGGCATTTTCCACTTGCAGCCCGACGGCGCAAACAATATCTCACGCCTCACCCAAGGACGCGGGCGTAGCTCAGGGGTAGAGCATTACCTTGCCAAGGTAAGGGTCGAGAGTTCGAATCTCTTCGCCCGCTCCATTTTCCCTCACGGGATAGGGTCTTTCGAAAAGGTCGCCAATCGGCGGCCTTTCGTCGTTTCGGGCCACGGAAACCATGCGCCCCACACCCCCGGCCCAACAGGCCGGGGACCGGAGGCCCCGGGTTGCCCCGTGACGGTGCTAGTCGTCGGCCGTAGGGTTGGACCCCTCGTCCGCCAGGTAGGCATCCATCCGCATCTCAAGCCAGATCGCGTTCAGAACCGCGAAGAGCGCGGCGAGCGGAAGGCCAAGTATCCAGGCAAAATACCACATCGGAAATCTCCTTCAGTAGGAATGGCCGCTGCCGGTGACATCGTCTTCCGTGACCTTGCCCCAGAGCACCTTGTAGACCCACGAGGTGTAGAGCAGGATCATCGGCAGAAAGATCACCGTCGAGACCAGCATGATGAACAGCGTCTTGTGCGAGCTCGACGCGTCCCACACCGTCAGCGAGCTGTGCGGATCGACCGTCGAGGGCAGGATGAACGGGAACATCGTCAGCCCGACGCTGGCAATGATCCCCATGACACCCACCTGCCCCGCCAAGAGCGTCGTCACCTCGCGGTTGGCCCGCAGGCCAAGGACGCACAGCGCGATCCCGGCAAAACCCATGATCGGCGCGATGACGATCCACGGCCGCACGGCATAGGCGGCCAGCCAACTGCCCTCGCGCGCGACCTCGGAGGCCAGCGGATTGGACGGGGCGTCGGGCACGAACGCGGACACGAGGTGATAGCCGTCGATCCCGAAGGCCAGCCACAGCCCGGCCAGCAGGTAGCCACCCGCGGCGATCATCCCGGCCACCGTCCCGATGCGCCGGGCGCGGGCGGAAATCTCGCCTTCCGTCTTCACGCCCAGCCACGCCGCGCCCAGCATGACCAGCATCGACAGCGACACGATCCCCGACAGCAGCGCGAAGGGCCGCAAAAGGCCGAAGAGCTTGCCGAAGGTCGAACCGTCGTACATCGACCGCAGGTCGGGCGTCAGGTGGAAGGGCACGCCCAGCAGGACATTGCCCACCGCCACGCCGAACAACAGCGTCGGCACCGCGCCACTGGCGAACAGCGCCCAGTCCCATGTCGTGCGCCATCTCGGGTCGTCGCGTTTCGACCGGTACTTGAAGGCCACCGGACGCACGATCAGCGCGGCCAGCACCATGAACATGGCAAGGTAGAAGCCGGAGAAGCTGACGGCGTAAAGCGGCGGCCAGGCGGCGAAGATCGCGCCGCCGCCCAGGATGAACCACACCTGGTTGCCTTCCCAGACCGGGCCCACCGTATTGATGACGACGCGGCGCTCGGTATCGTTATGGGCCACGAAGGGCAGCAGCGCGCCGACCCCCATGTCGAAGCCATCGGTGACCGCGAAGCCGATCAGCAGGATGCCCAGGAGCGCCCACCAGATCACCCGCAGCGTGTCGTAGTCGATCAGTTCGTTCAGGACCATTTCCGTTACTCCGCCGGTGTCGTGGAGGGGGCAAGGCCGTCGGGCTCACCCGTCGCCCGCAGCCGTCGTTCGTGCCGGATCATCCAGGCCTCGGTTTCCTCGACATCCTCGTGCGGGCCCTTGCGGATGTATTTCACCATCAGCCCGACCTCGACGATGAAGAGGATCGTGTAGAACGTGATGAACCCGGCCAGCGAGATCAGCAGATCCCCAACGCTGAGATGCGAGGCCGACAGCGCCGTGGGCAGCACCCCGTCGACCGTCCAGGGCTGGCGGCCGTATTCGGCCACGATCCAGCCCATTTCGGCCGCGATCCACGGCGCGGGAATGATCGCCACGGCGGCGTAAAGCGACCAGCGCGGGAACCGCATCCGGTAGAACGACGTGCGCACGAAGAAGAAGATCATCACGCCGATGAACAGGAAGCCACAGCCCACCATGATGCGGAAGGCCCAGAAGATCTCGAACACGCCCGGCACCGTGTCGTTCGCTGCTTGAACGATCTGCGCATCCGTCGCCTCGCGCGGGTCGTCCACGTAGCGTTTCAGTAGCAGCGCATAGCCCAGATGTTCGGAGTGCTGTTCGAACGTGTCACGGGCCGATTGCGGGGCGTCGGTACGCTGATCCCGGATCGTCATCAGCGCGTCATAGGCGATGATCCCGTCGCGGATGCGCGTCTCGTTCTCCGCGACCAGTTGGTCGATGCCCGGGATCGGCTCGGTCAGGGACCGGGTGCCGATCAGGCCCATGACGTAAGGGATCTCGACCGCGTAATGCGTTTCGCGCGCTTCCTGATCGGGGAAACCGATCAGCGTGAACGATGCCGGTGCCGGTTCGGTTTCCCACATCGCCTCGATCGCGGCCATCTTCATCTTCTGGCTCTGACCCGTGTCATAGCCGGATTCGTCGCCCAGAACGACGACCGAGAACGCCGCGGCCAGACCGAAGGACGACGCTACCGCGATGGACCGCCGGGCCAGATCCTTGTGCTTGTTCTGCAGCAGGTACAGCGCCGAAACGCCCAGCACGAAGACCGAGGCCGTCACGTAGCCGGCCGAAACCGTGTGCACGAATTTCGCCTGTGCGACGGTGTTGAACAGCACCTCGTAGAACGAGGTCATCTCCATCCGCATCGTGTCGGGGTTGAATTCCGCGCCCACCGGGTGCTGCATCCAGCCGTTGGCGATCAGGATCCACAGCGCCGAGAAGTTCGACCCGATGGCCACCAGCCAGGCCACGACCATGTGCTGAACCTTGGAAAGCTTGTCCCAGCCGAAAAAGAACAGGCCCACGAAGGTCGCTTCAAGGAAGAAGGCCATCAGCCCTTCGATGGCCAGCGGCGCACCGAAGACATCGCCCACGTAGTGGCTGTAATAGCTCCAGTTCATGCCGAACTGGAATTCCATCGTGATGCCCGTGGCCACGCCCAGCACGAAGTTGATCCCGAACAGCAGGCCCCAGAACTTGGTCATCTGCCGCCAGATCGGACGGTCGGTCATGACATAGACGGTCTCCATGATCGCGACGAGCACCGACAGGCCCAGCGTCAGCGGCACGAACAGGAAGTGGTACATGGCGGTCAGGGCAAATTGCAGCCGCGACAGCTCGACGACGTCTAACTCCATGGAGAGACTCCTTGGTGAACGGGACAAATCCGGGAACAGACTTGGCGGAGTAGATATTCCACTCTTGGAATGCGGTATTCGTTCAAGACAATCATAGCACTCATTGCACGAAATATCATCGGACTGTGCGCGCAGGCCGCAGGACATGCTGACGGTCGGCGGCGTCGATCTCGGCCGCGCGATGTGCGGCCATCAGGATCGCGGCCCGGGGCAGCGCCGCGCGCAGGCCCGCCATGACCGCCGCCGCCGTGACGGAATCGAGCCCCTCGGTCGGTTCGTCCAGCAGCAGGACATCGGGCCGCCGCAGCAAGGCGCGCGCCAGCGCCAGCCGCCGCCCCTCCCCGCCCGAAAGCCCGGCCCCGCGGAAACCAAGCCGGGCGCGAAGGCCGCCTTTGCCGGCAACCACCCCGTCCAGCGCCACCGCACGCAGGACGTCCCACAGCATGTCGTCGCTGGCGCCGGCATCGGCCAGGCGCAGGTTCTCGGCGATGGTCCCGCCGATCAGGGCATGGCGTTGCGGCACCATGACCACGGCCTGCCCCAGCGCCGCCGGGGTCAGGTCCGCGTCGCCAAGACGGACCGTGCCGGAGGACGCGCGCAGGCAACCGGCCACGCACAGCAGAACCGTGCTCTTGCCGCTGCCGCTGGGGCCCGTCAGGGCGACCGTCTCTCCCGCGGCCACGTGCAGGGAGACCGGTTCGAACAGATCGGCGCCATTGCGATACGTCAGCCCGTTCACCTTCAGCGGCAGGGCGGACGGCGCCGCCGGTACCCCTTCCGGCACGGTGTTATCCTCGACCTCCGGCCCCACGCGCCGGGCGGCCTGGATCATGCGCCCCGCGTCGCTCAGCGCGCGTTGAACGGGGGCGACCGCCTCGGCCAGTGCCAGGGCCACGAAGGTGCCGATGGCCGCCTGCGCCGCGGTGATGCTGCCCGCCTGCACCAACAGGATGCCCGCGCCAAGCGCCAGCGAGACCATGACGGCCGACACGAGGTCCAGCCCCAGCCCGGCCCGCCGTTCGACCCGTTGCAGGTGCTGCCGCGCCGTGTCGTGGCGCTCCGCCGCCTCTTCGACGCGCGTCCGCGCCGCGGTCAATTGGCCATAGACCGCCAGATCCTCGCGCGCGACGATCAGGTCGATCAGGCGGCTGCGGAGGGCCTGCAACCCGGCCTCGGCCTGCCGCGAGGGGCGTTCGGCGCGGCGCAGGCCGATGGCAAAGATCGCCGTGGGCACAGCCAGATAACCGATCCCGATCAGCGCACCGATCGCGGGATGCACCAGCCATGCCACGATGACAGCGGCCAGCAGGATCGCGATGCCCCCCGCCAGACCGGGCAGAAGCAGCCGCAAGGCGACACCGTCTAGCGCATCGATATCCGCCGTCAGCCGGTTCAGGAACGCATTGGCCCGAAGCCGTTCCAGCGCGCGATAGGGTTTGCGCAGGGTGGATTGCAGCAGCCGCACCCGAAGCCGCGCCAGCGCGCGCAGGGTGGCATCATGGGTGGTCAGCCGCTCGCCATAGCGCGCAGCGGTACGGCCCAGTGCCAGGAACCGGATCACGGCCGACGGGCGGAACACGTCGAACAGCACCCCCGTTCCCGCAAGCCCGGCCGCCGCGGCGGCGGTGATGAACCAGCCCGACAGGCCCAGCAGCCCCGCGCCCATCGCCAGGACCAGCACCGACAGGGCCAGCCCCCGCAGGAACGCCCGCCGGTCCTCGCGCCAGATCAGGGCCGCGATGCGCAAGAGCGGTTTCATGACGGCACCTCCACCCGGCGATCCATCCGCGCGATCAACCGCGGATCGTGGCTGGCCACGACAAGCGTGCCGCCGGCTTCGGCAAACCGCATCAGACCGTCGATCACGGCGGCCGCGGTCCCGTCGTCCAGGTCCGCGGTGGGCTCGTCCGCCAGAAGCAGGTCCGGCGCGGCCTGCAAGGCCCGCGCCAGCGTCACCCGCCGCGCCTCGCCGCCCGACAGCCCCGCACCGCGTTCGCCCAAAGGCGTGAGGTCTCCCCGCGGCAACGTCTCCAGCACCGGGGCCACGCCTGCGGCTTCCAGCACATCATCGCCCAACGGCGCACCGAACCCGATATTGTAACGCAGCGAGCGATTCAGGAAGTGCGGCGCCTGCGGCATCCACCCGATCCGGGCGCGCCAGTCGTCCGCCGTGGTGCCGTCCAACGGCGCGCCGTCAACCTCGATCGCGCCACGTTCCGCGCGTTCAAGCCCGGCCAGCGCGCGCAACAGGGATGTCTTGCCCGCCCCGCTTGGCCCCGTGATCGCGATCCGATCCCCGGCGGCGATGTCCAGGTCCGGGTACGCGATCTCCCGCGCGTCCCGACGCAGGACAAGCCCCGCCAGCCGGATCGACAGCGGGGTTGCGGGCCGAACCGGCGCGGTGCCCGATGTCATCAGCGCCGGGCGCTCCTCTTCGCGCCACAGGGCCAGTTCATCCAGCACGGCCTCTCCCGCCGCGCGGTCGTGCCATGCGGCGGACAGATCGCGCAGGGGCTGAAAATACTCGGGCGCCAGTAGCAGCAGGTAGATCCCGGCAAACGGAGTCAGCGTCGCCCCCCAGGCGCCCCATTCGATAACCCCCAGAAGCGAGAACCCGACCCAGACCGCCACCATCGCCACGCCAAGCGCCGAGAACAGTTCCAGCACCGTCGAGGACAGGAAGGCCACCCGCAGCACGGCCATGGTGCGGGTGCGGAGCGAATCGGACGCCTCCGCGAAACTGTCGACGATCCTGTCGCCCGCGCCGATCAGGTGCATGTCGGGCAGCGCGGCCAGCCGGTCGACCAGCAGATCGTTCAGCGCGCCGACCTCGACCATCTGCTTCTCGCTGGCCTCCTGAGCCGCCCAGCCGATCAGCGCCATGAAGACGGGGATCAGCGGCCCGCCCATCAGCAGCACGACCCCCACCGCCCAGCTGTGCCAGAACGCAATGGCAAGGATCAGAAGCGGCAGGACCGAAGTCCGCAGCCGCGCGCGCCGGTAGCGCATCAGGTAGGGGCGCAGGGTGTCGAGCTTCTCGCACGCCAGCGCCGCCACCGCCCCCGGCCCGCCTGCAACGGAAGGCGCGGTCGTCGCTGCCTCCCCCGAAACGATCCGGGCGCGCAGACCTGAGACAACCGCATCGGCGGCCACGGCAAGGCGGGCGTCGGCCGCGTATTTCAGGCCTGCGCGCAGAAGAGCGATACCGAAGACGCCGGGCACGGCCCAAAGGGCCCTCGCTCCGCTGCCCTCCAGCAGATCCGCCAGCGCCCAGGCGATGAACGCGGCCTGCCCGAGCCACAGCAGGGCCGAGACCAGCGACAGGAGGCCGCCGATACGCTCGGCAGGATGTCGGGGCAGGCGCGCTGGGGCGGCAGAAGAAGCCATGCGGCGGAATTCCAGTACTCAAGATACCGGTGCAGTGTCGTGCGGGACGTCTCTACCTGATCCGGAGGAAGGTAAACCGGCCTTTTCGCCGCAAGAGGATCGCGCCCGGTTACCGCGCCCTTGCCTGACCGGCGCGACCTTCCGAAAGAAGGATTGCCGCAGAAGCGCCATAGGGCTTGGCCCCTGCGCGCAGATCGCCCATGCTCCGCCCAAAACGCGGGAGAGGACCAAGAATGACCGACTACATCATCCGGCCGCTCAACCCGGGCGAGACCGATATCGCGGTGTCCTGGGCGGCGCAGGAAGGCTGGAACCCCGGCGCCTCGGACGCGGTGGCGTTCCGCAGCGTCGATCCGCACGGGTTCTGGGGCGGGTTTCTGGACGGCGAGATGGTGGGCTCGATCTCGGTCGTGAACTACGACGAGGATTTCGCCTTCCTCGGCTTCTACATCGTGCGCCCGGGCTACCGCGGCATGGGGCTCGGCCTGCAATTGTGGGAGACGGCGAGCCGGCACGCGGGGCAGCGGGTGATCGGCCTCGACGGCGTGGTCGACCAGCAAGCCAATTATCGCAAATCGGGCTACGTGCTGGCCTACCGCAATATCCGGCAGGGCGGGCCTGCAGGCCCGGCGCTGCGCGCTCTGGGCCAGGCGCCCGAAGCCACGGCGCCGCTGGCCGAGGTCACCCCGGCGCTGGATGCCTATGACCGGGAGCTGTTCCCCGCCCCGCGGCCCGCGTTCCTGGAGGCCTGGATCACCAGCCCCGGGCACGCGGCGCGGGTGAAGTTGGCGGACGGTGTGATCCGGGGCTACGCCGTGCTGCGGCCCTGCGTGAGCGGCTACAAGATCGGGCCACTGTTCGCCGACGATGCGGATGTGGCCCGGGACCTGCTGCGCGATCTGCTGGCCGGGGTGGAACCGGAGGCGGAGATCTTTCTCGACACGCCCGAACCCAACGCGGCGGCGGTGGACCTGGCCGGGACGCTGGGGCTTGTCCCCGTCTTCGAAACCGCCCGCATGTACCGCGGCGCGGCCCCGGACCTGCCCGTCGACCGGATCTTCGGCGTGTGCACCTTCGAACTGGGCTGACCGCGAGCGCCGATGGGGGCTCTGCCCCCGCCCGGACCTGCGGCCCGGACTCCCCCGAGGCATTTCGAGACCAAAGAAGCCGGGATCCCCTGCTTCTTCTTTCCCCAAATACTCTCGCCGGAGGCATCCGACGGACAAGCGGCAGGGGCAGGTCGATCTGAAGCACTGCCGTCGATCTCGGGAGCATCTGCCGCTGCTTCCGTGCAGTCCGTGATCCGGCAAGCGTTGCGGGTGGTCACGCGGCATCAGCCGCGGTAAGCCCGTCCGGGACAGGGACAGAAGACGAAGGCTTCCCATGCAGCAACACAGGCGGCGGTCGGTTCTGATCGGACTGGGCAGTTTTGCGGCGCTTGGCGCGGCGCAGGCCCGCGCCTGGGGGACGGCGTTCCGACTGGTGCCCGCGGCCTCGGACGTGGGGTTCGCCTTCCACGTCGCCGGCATCCGCCAGCAGGGACACATGCCCGTGCTTTCGGCTGCCATCACGCTGGACCGGGCGAATCTGCAAGCCTCCTCCGTCGATGTGTCGGTCGATGCCCGCAGGGCCACGACGCCCGTGCCGTTCATCGCCAAGGCGTTGCGCGGGCCGGTGGGGCTCGATGCCGACCAGCACCCGACCATTCGTTTTGTGTCGACCCGGATCGTGCCCGGCGCTTCGGGGCGGCTGGAAGACGGCGGCCGGATCGACGGGTCCCTGACGTTGCGCGGCCAGACGCGGCCGATATCGTTCAAAGCGAGCCTGGCCGGGCCCGCCGCGGGCGACCAGTTGGCGATCCGGCTGACGGGCAATGTCAGCCGCAGCGCGTTCGGGTCGACGAAGTATCCGGAAGTTGTCAGCGACCTGATCCATCTCGACATCCTCGCCACAATCGACGCGGCCTGAGCCATGAGGTCCCCCGCCCCCACGCTGCCAAAAACGACGCGCCGCGTCGGAAACCTGCGCGCCGGCCCGCGCGCGCCGTGGTCAATCTCGCCCCCATGCGACTGCTGATCGCCCTTGCGGCGCTATACCTCTCTGTCGTGATGCTCCAGCTTTCGACGGGCGGTGTCGCCCCGCTCGACGTGCTGTCCGGCTTTGCGCTGGGGTTCTCCACGTCCGAGATCGGGCTTCTGGGCTCGTCCCATTTCATCGGCTTCTTCATCGGCTGCTGGTGGGCGCCGCGGCTGATCGGGCGGGTCGGGCATTCGCGGACGTTTTCCGTCTTCACCGTCGCGGGCGCGATGGGGCTTCTGGCCCACACGATGACCGACGATCCCCTGATCTGGGCCGTGCTGCGCGTGGCCTCGGGCATGTGCGTGGCGGGCTGCTATTCGGTGATCGAGGCCTGGCTGAACGCGAACCTCACGAACGAGAACCGGGGCCGCGCGACGGGGACGTACCGTGTCGTCGACATGGGCGCGTCGATGTGCGCGCAGCTGGTGATCGGGGTGCTCGAACCGGCGAGCTATATCTCGTACAATATCCTGGCGCTGGTCTGTTGTGCAGCACTCTTGCCGCTTGCGCTGACGCGCCTGCAACAACCCGAAACGACGCAATCCTCGCGCCTGAGGCCGGCGCTCGCCTACCGCCGGTCGCCGCTGGCGGTGGCGGCGGTGATCGTGGCGGGGCTGACATCGGCCGCGTTCCGGATGGTCGGGCCGATCTACGGGACCGAAGTGGGGCTGGGCGCCGAGGATATCGGGCTGTTCCTGGCCGCCTTCGTTCTGGGGGGCGCGCTGGCGCAATACCCGGCCGGCTGGCTGGCCGACAAGTACGACCGGCGCTGGGTGCTGGTGGGGTTCTCGTTCGCGGCCATCCTGGCGTCCATCGCCATGCCCTTGCTGCAGGAGGCCGGCCGCAGCGGCGTGTTCCTGTCGGCCTGCCTGTTCGGGATCGCCACCTTCCCGATCTATTCCGTCGCCGCCGCCCACGCCCATGACTTCGCCGAGGATCATGAACGGGCGGAACTCTCAGCCTCGCTCCTGTTCTATTTCGCGGTCGGCGCCATCGCGAGCCCGCTTCTGGGCGCGCAGATCGTGTCGACCTTCGGGCCCTCGGCGCTGTTCGTGTTTCTGGCCTCCGGTCACGTGGTGTTGATCGCGTTCTCGCTCCAGCGGATGCTGTCGCCCCGGGTGGCGCGCGGGCGGACGAACTACATCTACACCCCCCGCACCACATTCCAGATCGGCCGGCTGCTGAGCGACCGTCGCACGGCGCACCGCCCCGACGACAACGCACAGGACAAGCCCGACACCTGACCGGCCGACCGGCAGGGGGTGACGGCGCCCGAGCGGTGCGATAAGACCCGCGCGCAATCATCCGCGGGACGCAATCAATGGCACGCATTCTCATCACCTCGGCGCTTCCCTACATCAACGGGATCAAGCATCTTGGCACGCTCATCGGCTCGCAGCTTCCGGCCGACCTTTACGCGCGCTACATGCGGGGCCGCGGAAACGAGGTGCTGTTTCTCTGCGCGACCGACGAACACGGCACGCCGGCCGAACTGGCCGCGGCCAAGGCCGGCAAACCGGTGGCCGAATACTGCGCGGAAATGCACGGCATCCAGACGCAGCTGGTACAGGGCTTCGGGCTGAGCTTCGATCACTACGGCCGCTCGTCCTCGCCCCAGAACCACCGGCTGACCCAGCATTTCGCGGGCAAGCTGGAAGAGGCCGGGCTGATCCGCGAAGTGAGCGAACAGCAGTTCTATTCGCCCACCGACGACCGCTACCTGCCGGACCGCTATGTCGAGGGCACCTGCCCCAATTGCGGCTACGACAAGGCCCGCGGCGACCAGTGCGAGAACTGCACCAAGCAGCTGGACCCGGCCGACCTGATCGACCCGCGCAGCGCGATCTCTGGCGCGACGGACCTCGAGCTGCGGGATTCCAAGCACCTCTACCTGCGCCAGTCGGCCATGAAGGACGATCTGGACGCGTGGATCGACACCAAGACGGACTGGCCGATCCTGACCACGTCCATCGCCAGGAAATGGCTGCACGACGGCGACGGCCTGCAGGACCGCGGGATCACCCGGGATCTGAGCTGGGGCGTACCGGTCAAGAAGGGCGATGCGCCCTGGCCCGGGATGGAAGGCAAGGTCTTCTACGTCTGGTTCGACGCGCCCATCGAATACATCGCCTGCGCCGCGGAATGGGCCGAGGCGCAGGGCCTGGGCGACGACGCGTGGGAACGCTGGTGGCGGACCGACAAGGGGGCCGACGATGTCCGATATGTCCAGTTCATGGGCAAGGACAACGTGCCGTTCCACACGCTGGGCTTCCCGGTGACGATCCTCGGAAGCGGCGAGCCGTGGAAGCTGGTCGATCACCTGAAATCCTTCAACTACCTGAACTACGAAGGCGGCCAGTTCTCGACCAGTCAGGGCCGCGGCGTGTTCATGGACCAGGCGCTGGAAATCCTGCCGGCGGATTACTGGCGCTGGTGGCTGCTGAGCCATGCGCCCGAAAGCTCGGACAGCGAATTCAACTGGGAGAACTTCCAGGCGTCCGTGAACAAGGACCTGGCGGACGTGCTGGGCAATTTCGTGAGCCGGATCACCAAGTTCTGCCGATCCCGCTTCGGCGAGGCGGTGCCCGAAGGTGGCACGCCGGGCGAACAGGAAGCGGCGCTGGCAGCCGAGCTGGAAACCCGGCTGCGCGCCTACGAGGGCCTGATGGAGGCCATGGAAGTCCGCAAGGCCGCGGCCGAGCTTCGCGCGATCTGGGTGGCGGGCAACGAATACCTGCAAAGTGCCGCCCCCTGGTCGACCTTCAAGACCGACCCGGAGCAGGCGGCCATGCAGGTGCGGACCGGCCTGAACCTGATCCGCCTTTACGCGGTCCTGAGCGCGCCGTTCATCCCGTCTGCTTCCGCCCGGATGCTGGACGCGATGGGCTGTGAAGACGCCGGCTGGCCGGATGAAGTGGCCGATGCGCTTGCCGCCCTGCCCACGGGCCATGCTTTCACGGTGCCGGATGTCCTCTTCGCCAAGATCTCGGACGAGGATCGCGAAAGCTGGCAGGACCGTTTCGCCGGCACCCGCTGAAGGTATTGCGCCGCGTCTGCGCGCGTCGCCCGTGGCGCGGCCGGCTGACGCCGTCCGCGCGTCCCTGTCCCACGGTCGCGCCCGTCCAGCGCCCCACCCGCCCTCCCGCGCGGGACGGGCGCGACATCTCCAATTCCATGACGCCCGTCAGCCCCCACCGATGAGCCGTCCCAGCCATCTGCGCGGAGCCGCCGTCGCGCTGCCGGAAAGAGCCGGCGCGTCTTGCGCGTCAAGGGGGCGCCAGCCCCGCGCGCCAGCGCGGCTTGCCCTTGATGCGGAAGGCGCGTCGGTTCAGGCAGCACAAGCGACGGCGGCTTCGCACAGATGGCGGTCCCATCTGCGTGGTGAGCTCGAAGCCCGTCCCACGCGCCGAAGGCGCCGATAGAAGACGTCCGGGCGCGCCAGCGCCCGGTCCGCCGGAAAACCGCCCGGCCTGGACGCAGCGGCCCGTCTTGCCACGGACCCTCAAACTCGCCAGCCTCAACCGACCCTTCCCGACGGAGCATATCGCCTTGGCCCTTACCGACGCTCGTCCCCTGCTCTTCTCGCCCCTCACCCTGCGCGACATCACCTTCCCCAACCGGGTGACCGTCGCGCCGATGTGCCAGTACTCTGCCACGGATGGCTTCGCCAACGACTGGCACCTCGTCCACCTCGGCGGGCTGGCGAAAGGCGGGTTCGGCGCCGTGATGACCGAAGCCGCGGCCGTCCTGCCCGAGGGTCGGATCACCCATGGCGATATCGGCCTCTGGTCCGATGCCCATGCCCAAGCGCTGAAACCGTCGATAGACTTCATCCGTGCAAGCGGCGCGCTGGCGGGGATCCAGCTAGCCCATGCGGGTCGCAAGGCCTCGATGCAGCGCCCTTGGTTCGGCAACGGCCCCCTGGGCCGCGCCGATGTCGACCGCGGCGACCTACCGTGGGAGATCAACGGCGCCAGCGCGATGCCCGTGGACGACGGCTGGCTGATGCCGAAGGAGATGGACAAAGACGACATCGCCCGGCTGGTGCAGGCCTTCGCCGATGCCGCGCGCCGGGCCGATACGCTGGGCTGCGACTTCATCGAGATCCACGGCGCCCATGGCTACCTGCTGCAAAGCTTCCTGTCGCCTTTGTCGAACCACCGCACCGATGCCTATGGCGGCGACCTTTCCGGCCGGATGCGGCTGGCGCTTGAGATCACCGAGGCCGTCCGCACGGCCTGGCCCGCGTCGAAACCGCTGTTCTTCCGCATATCCTCGGTCGACGGGTTCAAAGGCGGGTGGGAGATGTCGGACAGCCTGACATTCGCAACCGAACTGAAAGCCCTTGGTGTCGACGTGATCGATTGCTCCTCGGGCGGGAACCAGGGGCGCACCAAGGTCAGCCAGGGGCGCGTGCTGCAGCCCGGCTACCAGCTCGACTACGCGGCCGAGATCCGGGCCAAGGCCGGCATCGCCACGCAGGGCGTGGGGATGATCCTTGACGGTCCCCAGGCCGAGGCAGCGTTGCAGGACGGCCGTGCCGACCTGATCGCCATCGGGCGGCAGGCGCTGTTCGATCCGTTCTGGGTTCACCACCAGGCCTACGAGATGGGCGTGACCGATTACGGCAGCTGGCCCGAACAATACGGCTGGTGGCTGGACCGGCGCGAGCGCAGCATCCAGGCGCTGAAATCCGGCTGACGCGGCGCGGTTTCTTCCCATGCGCCGGCTTGCGAGGGGAAAGTCTCAAGCCGGTTCAGGCCGATCCACAGGTTGACATGTTTCGTCCGTCCAGACGTAGCCGGGGGGCGGCCGCGTAACGGCTGCCCCCCGGGCAAAGCGTCAGATCGATCGGGCTCAGGAGTTGAGCCAGACCTTTTCAAGATGCATCTCGCGCAGCGGGTGGCGGACATAGCCCATCACCGCGTCGGTGTGGTGCATCGCCAGTTCGCGCCAGTAGGCCTGCACGATCACGCCGCTGTCCTGCAGCATCTTTTCAAGCTCGGCCATCAGCGGACGCCGCGCATCGGGATCGAAGATGCCCAGCGCCTCATCCAGCTTGGCGTCGAATTCCGGGTTGGAATGCCCGCTTTCGTTCCACCCTTCGCCCGACTTGTATGCAACGGCATAAACCTGCACGCCCAGCGGCCGGCCGCCCCAGGACGTGGTCGAGAACGGGTATTTCGTCCAGTTGTTCCAGAAGCTGGCGCCGGGCAGCACGCTGCGTTCGATGTCGAAGCCCGCGTCGCGCAGCTGCGCCCCGACCGTGTCGGCGAAATCCTTCAACTCGCCATCGTCGATCGAGATAAGCTCCAGTGTCGTGCCGGCATGGCCCGACTCTTCCAGCATCTGGCGGGCCAGTTCGGGATCATAGGGCGGACGCGGCACATCGGCGTATTCCGGGTGCACCGGTGCCACGTGGTGGTTTTCCGCGACCGTGCCCAGCCCGTTGATCGCCAGCTCAAGGCACAGTGCATTGTCGACGGCACGCTGCACGGCGTTGCGCAGGGTCTTGTCGTCGAAGGGCGGCTGGTTCACGTTCATGCGCGCCACGGCGGTGGTCGCCGTCAGCGCCACGGCCCGGTTCAGGCCCATCGCGTCGAACAGCTCTTCCGAGTTGCTTTGCGTTTCGTCGTTCATGTCGATGATGCCATCGTCGAACGCCGCGGCGAAGGCGGAATCGTCATTGCCGAGGTCGATGAACTCGATCCCGTCAAGGTAGACCTCGCCACCCCACCACTTGCCGTCTTCACGGCGCTTCAGGACGGCCGATCCGCCGATGTCGAATTCGACCAGCTCGAACCCGCCGGTTCCGATGGGGGCATCCTGCAATTGCCCGGCAAAGGACTGGTGCACGCAGAGCGCCGGGTAATCGCCGAAGGACGGGATCAGCGAGATGTCGGGGCGGAACAGGTTCAGCTGAACCGTTTCCTCGTCCACCTTCACAACGGCGCCCTCGGCCGCCTCTGTCGCGTCGCCTTCGCGCAGCGCCCCAAGGCGGGCCGCCATCGAGTTGCCTTCGGCGGTCGAGTCGGCCATCCGGCGGATGTTGAACACCACGTCGTCGGCGGTGAAGGGATCGCCGTTGTTCCACACGGCGTCCTGCCGGACCTTCAGCGTGTAGGTCTTCGCGTCGTCGCTGACTTCCCACGCCGTCAGAAGCGAGGGCGTGAACGAGCCGTCGGCTTCCCACCGCACAAGCGGTTCGCAGAACTGCCGCGCGACGTTGGATTTCTGCGGCCAGTCATAGGTACGGGGATCGTTGATATCGAGGATCTGCTGCCCGATCCGCAGCACGCCACCCTTCTGCGGCTCCTGCGCATAGGCGGCCGTGGGCGCCACGAGGCCCAGCGCGCCATAGGAGGCGGCGGCGGACATGCCCAGAATGGAGCCCAGCGCCATGAACTCCCGGCGGTCGAGCTGTCCTGCATTGACCGAACGCGCAAGGCGCCGAAGCAAGGATTTGCGATCTTCTTTCATCTTGAAACTCCCAAAGCATCATCAGTGAACATGTCCGGATCCGCCCCCCAGGGGCGGCTTCCCATCGAGATTTCCGGCATGGCCCCGACGCCAGCTTGCATTTGTCAGAATTCGGTTTCCCGGCGTTATGCCATCGTCCGGCCGGCTGCGGCCGACACGACATTCAATGCAGATGATCGGGCCGGGTTCAAGGTGACCTTGCACCCGATCGGCCCGGCCGAACATTTGTTGCAAAATATCTGGACGTTTGCGCCCGTGACCGGCCAGTGGCCGGGCGATTGCACGTAACGTGACACTTCCCCAGCCCGGCCCGGCCGGATTCGAAACGCCCGCCGGCGCTGACCCGCCGCGCAGATCAGATGAATTCGAGGTCGAGCGCCTTTGCCGTCGCTTCCCGGCTGGTGCGGCACGCGTCGGCATCGACCTTCAGGTCGATCCCGTAAGTCGGGATTATGGATGTCAGCTTTTCTTTCCAGCCGTCATTGGCCAGCTGATCGTCGAAGCATTTCTCCAGCACCTCCAGAGCGATGAACGCGGCGGTCGAGGCGCCGGGCGAGGCGCCCAGAAGGGCCACGAAGGACTTGTCGGCGCTGGCGACGATTTCCGTGCCGAATTCCAGCTTCCCGGTATTGCCCTCGTCGGGCTTGATGATCTGCACCCGCTGGCCTGCCACGGCCTCCTTCCAGTCGGATTCTTCGGCCGTGGGGAAGAACGCCTGAAGCGCCGCGAACTGGTGGGCCGAGGTCTGCAGCACTTGGCCGACAAGGTATTCACTCAGCTCCAGATTATCGCGCGCCACTGCCAGCATCGGCAGCACGTTGCCCGGACGGATGGATTCGAACAGGTCGGCATAGGAGCCGTGTTTCAGGAACTTGGTGGAGAACCCCGCATAGGGGCCGAAAAGCATCGAGCGTTTGCCGTCGATGATCCGCGTATCCAGATGCGGCACCGACATCGGCGGCGACCCGTGCGCCGCCTTGCCGTAGACCTTGGCGTGATGGCGGTCGCTGACGGCGTCCACGTCGCAGCGCAGCCAGATGCCGCTGACGGGGAAGCCGCCATAGCCGTGGCCCTCCGGTATCTTGGATTTCTGCAGCATTTCCAGCGCGCCGCCCCCGGCCCCGGCAAAGACGAATTTCGCCGACACCACCTTATGCTCGCCACTGGCGCGATCCTTGACCTTGACCAGCCAGCGCCCGTCGGCGTCCTGTTCGACATCGTTCACCCGGTGCTTGTAATGCACCGAAAAGCCCGGCTGCTGTTGCAGGTGGGCCATCAGCAGATGGGTCAGCGACCCGTAGGAGACATCGGCCCCCGTTATCATGCGCGTCGCGGCGATGGGTTCGTCGGGATCGCGGCCTTCGATGATCAGCGGCGCCCATTCGGCGATCTGGGCGCGGTCTTCGGTGTAGTCCATGCCGTGATAGCAATGATGCGCCGCCATTTCAGCGTGGCGCGCCTTCAGGAAGGCCACGTTTTCGGCGCCCCAGACAAAGCTCAGATGCGGGCAGGCGTTTATGAAAGCATGCGGATCCTTGATCGCGCCCTTGTTCACCAGGTACGCCCAGAGCTGCCGCGAGAGGTCGAATTCGGTATTCACCTCGAGCGCTTCGGAAATGTCGATGCTGCCGTCGGCGCGTTGCGGTGTGTAGTTCATCTCGCAATTAGCGGCATGCCCCGTCCCGGCATTATTCCACGAGTTGGAGCTTTCCTGCGCGCAATCGCCAAGCGTTTCGTAGACCGCGATATCCAGCGACGGTTCCAGTTCCTTCAGCACGGTGCCCAGCGTCGCGCTCATGATGCCGGCGCCGATCAGAACGATGTCGTGGGTTTCCGAGGGGGCGTGGCTCATGTCTGTTGGTCCTTGTTCAACGCGCGGAACCCCAGATCGGCCCCGTCTTCATAGACGACATAGGCGCGGCGCCAGGGTTCGTCCCCGATCAGCCGCCAGGTGTGCCCGGTGCCGGAATTGTCCTGCGCCAGCAGGATGTCCCCGGGATGGATGGTGAAGGTTTCACCGGATTTGACTTGGAATTCGAGCGTGCCGGTCAGCGTGATCACGAAACGGGGCACCGGATCCTGATGCCATTCATAGGACCCGCCCGAACTGGTTTCCTGAAACGACAATTCCCGCGCCGGCATCGGCTTGCCCACGGCATCGCCGCGCATCCCGGCGTCCAGGTCGATCATGCCTTCCTCGAACCGGGAATTGCCGTCCTCGCCCGTCCACAGGCGTACGCAACGTATCATGGCGATCCTCCCCGAAAGCGAAGGCCCGGTCCGCGCCCGCGATCTGACGTCGGCGACCTTTCCCGTTACGCTACAACAGCAATTTGGGACAGGCCAGTACTGCCGGTGAATATGCGAAACGTTTTCCGGGGAAACATCTTGCGCCTTTGGGTCGCATGCAATCGGGCCGTCCAATCACATGCGCCGCGCCACGGTCGACAGGTCGTTCACGTTCGCGCCCAGCCGGTTGCCGGCCATCAGCAGGATGACCACCGCCACCAGATCGTGGCGCGATGTCATCAGCCCGGCGGGCAGCAGCGTCGCGTCCCGTGTCGTCAGCCGGCGTTCGAAAGCGGGGGCGTCGGACACGGCGCTGTCATCGCGCAGGATCTTTTCCAGCTGGTCGAGCGCCGCAAGAAGGCCGGTTTGCAGATCGTCGACAAGCGACTTGGCCTGTTCCGGCAGGACCGCCCGGCCCAGATCTCTGCGCGAGACCTCGTACTGCCCGAGATAGACGACGAAGGCATTGAGCAGGAACACGAACGCCTCGAAATTCCGGCCGCTGTGCCCGAACATCCGCCGTTCGGCGATGATTGCCGGCGTGTCGGCCTGCAGCGTCTGCAGATCGCCCAGAAGCGAGTTGGTCAGGTAGACGCGGTCCTCGTGCTCCATCCGTGCCAGCGCATCGCGGGCGCGCGCGACCAGCGCGGCGAGCCGGGGCGCGGCCTGATGCCCCGTGTAGCTGGGAAACAGGACCAGCGAGATCACAAGCGCGATGCCCGCGCCGATCCCGGTCTCGTAGGCGCGGGCCAGCAGCGTGGCGGCGCCTGCGTCGACGGTGATGTGCAGCATCATCCCCACCAGAAAGCCGATGCCCCCGGCGGCGATGGTGTAGCGGGTTTCCAACGTCAGCATGACGAAGGGCAGGACAAGGACCATCAGGGCAAGCGCCAGCGGCGTGTTCGCGCCCACCAGCGGAACAACGACGATCGCCGCGATCACGCCCGCGACGGTTCCAAGAAACCTTTGAAGCGTGCGGATCAAGGTCTGCCCCGCCCCCCCGTTCAGCACCACGAGAACCGTCAGCGTCGCCCAGTACGCGTGGTTCAGATCGAAGGTGAACTGAAGCGCCGTCGTGATGCTGCAGGCCACCAGCGCCTGCAACGCGGAGCGAACGGCCGGGGACATGGTGCGCGCTTTCGTCCCTTCGCCCGCGGCCGGCGACGCGGGCACCGGCTGGACCACGTCGATGGAAAGTCGGGCTTCCAGAAAGTCGTTCAGCGCGCCTTCCAGCCGGATCAGACCGTGGATGAAGCGCATCTCCTGCACGTTGCCCGCGGTCACGGCCTTGTCCGGTTCGATCAGCCCGTTCAGGATGTCGTCCAGCTCCGGGTTGGATACCCTTTCGGACGGGAAGGCCGCGGCATGAAGCTCTCCCAGCCGGCCCGCTAGGCGATCCAGCACGCTCTGAAGCCGCGTGTCGCGAAAGAGCGTGTCCTTCTCGGCTGCGTTCATGTCGACATAGGCTTCGCGCAGGGCCATGGCCGCGACCGAAATCCGGTAGGCCGCGATAAGCTTGGCATCGAACCGGGAGGCCAGATCGGGCCGTTCCTTGATCGCACCGGGGGCAAATTTCTGCAGGATCGTCCAGCGTTGGCGCAGCAGGTCGTCCGGGTTGCCGTTGCGATCGCGGGGCAGCGGCTGCACCAGCCGATAGCGCGTCAACTCCGCGGCAGTGACCTGCTGGAACCGCTGGCACTGCGATTCGTACGCCAGTACGAGCGACGGGCGGATCGTCAGGAACCGGACGGCGAAGACGACCACGATCACGATCAGCGCGACGGCGGGATACCAGAAGCCTTCGTCCCGCGTCGGATTGAACAGCGCGAAGGTCAGCCCTGTCAGCCCCAGCAGCATTCCCAGCTTGCGCATCTCCGGGCCCCAGGCCCGCATGAAGATCCCGAAGGTGATCAACAGAACCCACAGGATCGCCATCGGCACATCGCCCATGCCCCATGAACCGGGGCCGGCCAGCCCGATCAGGACGAAGCCCAGGAGAATGGCCAGCGCGACCCGGAAGAACCACCAAAGCTCAACCCGGTAACGATCCTGCGGCAGCATCATGAAGAAATTCGCCCCAAGGATCGCCGACATGACCGGGAAGGTCCTGCCGAAGCCTTCGACGGTGCGGGCCGCCTCGAACGCCGCGGTCATCCGTGCCGCCAGGGGCGCCAGCCCGTCGGGCAGCCCGGTCGGCCGCGGGACCGCGACATGCGGGATTGCGCGCGTCATCATCAGGGTCAGCACGAAACACAGGAAGATGGTCAGCCCCGTCTTGAGCGCGAGAGACAGCTTGAGCCCGCCCGGATCGAGATCGACACAGATATCCACCAGTCGGCGGCGCGCTCTTTCAAGCGTCGGGATCTTCGGGGGCGTGCCGGACTGAATCATGCCGCACCCTATCCGCAAGACCCGCGCGGTGAACAGCCGCCGAAGAGCCATTCGAACGCTCCCGGCCGTCACCCCGCGCGGTCCCGTACAGGCCGGCGGTCCAATGGGTATCCCGAGGCCTTGCCGACGCCCGGCGGGGAAGAAATTTACGTAGGGGAAGCCTTAACATGGCAGCGCCATCTATTTAGTATGTTCACCATTTCGACGCGCGGCGCATTGGCTCGTTTGCGCATAGTTAAGCGGGATCAATCGAGGGCTATCGGGATCTCGAGACGACGCAAGGGACGACACGATGGCCGCAAAGAGCTCTGCCGACACTTTCAGTGACCAGTTTTTCAAGCCTCTGGATGCCACCGCACAGGCAATAGATCTTCAGATCACGGAAGTGGAAGTTCTTGTCAAACGATACGCCCCGACGCCGTCCAAGATTTCGCAGAACCTGAAAAGCAGCACCCTGACCGGGCTCAAGAAAGTGGGCGCCGGCGCGAACATCGCGGGCGCGGCGATCTCGGCCACCGCCGATGCCTTCGAGACATACGAGAAGGAGCTTGAGGAAGGCGACAAGAGGGCCCTTGCCCTTGCGGTGACCGATGGCGTGGGTGTCGTTCTGGGAACCGCGGCGGTCGGCCTGATTTCCCTGGGCTCCGTTCCGATCCTGACGCTGTCTGCGGGGTATCTTGCCACCACGGCGCTGACCGGCGCCTCCAAGAAGGTCCTGCGCGGGCTTTTCGATTTCGTCGATGACAACACCGACTGGTTCTTCGACGAAAAGCTGGACTACAGCGCGGAAACATCGTCGGTCCTGATCCGCGGAACGACGAAGCGGGATATCATTCTCACCGGATCGGGCGCGGACAAGATCGACGGCAACGCAGGGGCCGACAGGATAAAATCCGGGGCCGGGGCCGATGTGATCGACGGCGGCAACGGCAAGGACGAGCTGCGAGGGCAAGGCGGACGGGATTTCCTGATCGGCGGAAAGAAGTCCGACGAGCTTTTCGGCGGCAACAAAAGAGATATCCTTGTGGCCGACAAGGACGGTGCAAAGGACACACTGAACGGTGGTGCGGGCAAGGACATGTTCCTGTCCGGTGACCGCAAGGATCACTACAACGGCGGACGCGGACATGACGAAATCCTGCTGAGCGGGGCGAAGTTGAACATGTTCCGGCAGGCCAAATCGATCGAAAAGGTCGTGGCGGTTGCGCCCGACGGAACATCGCCCCGCCAGTTCACCGTCAAGATCAAGGGCAACGATGAAGGCACCGTGATCGATGCGACGCAGGTAAACGCAAAGAAGATCACCGGGCGCGACGGCGACGACACGATCCTGGTCGACCACGGGATAAACCGGCTTTTCGGCGGCAAGGGCGATGACACGATCCGCGGCGGACGTGACGACGACAGGATAAAGGGCGGGGATGACACGGACACCCTGCATGGCGACGGGGGCGACGACAAGCTTTGGGCCGGCGATGGCGTGGGCGATCGGCTTTTCGGCGGCAAGGACGACGACACGCTGTTCGCCAACGGTTTTACCCACGCGCGCGGACAGGCGGATGACGATACGTTCGTTCTGAAACTTTCGAACGCCTCCCCCCTTTCGCATAAGCTGAAACTGGTTGGCGGCTCGGGCGAGGACACGCTGAAGACCAATGCCGCCGTGATCGATCTGCGCGACGGCACGGTGGAGCATGGCCAGACCTCGGTCGCGGGGGCGGTCAAGGGCATCGAGAACGTCCGCCTTCTGTCCTACGGATCGCAGGAGCCCGCTGTTTCCGCCATCTACGGCAACGGCAAGGACAACGTGATCCGTGGCAATGACGGCGACAATTACATCGACGGGCGGGCCGGACAGGACAGGCTGTTCGGTGGCGGGGGCGACGACACCTACAAGTACGATCCCGACGACATCATCCGCGACAACCAAGGCAGCAACACGCTGGACCTTCGCGGGTTCGATCCGTCGAAGGTGGATGCGGACGTCCTTGCAGACTTCGACACGCTTCTGGTCGACGAGATGTTCGTCACCAACGATGTGCGCTACAGCGGCGAGGTCGTGATCCACGAAAGCTCGGCCCTCAACCTGGATGTCGCGATGGTCGATGGATATGCGTCCGTCGGGGACTTCGAAGGCGTTCTGGCCGGCGGCGGGACGTTCCGGTTCAAGGACGGGGCGACATTCGACCTGAAAGTGAGCTTCGATTCGACCACATCGGCCGTCACGCAGGGCTTCGGGGCAGACCATTATTTCCATACGGAAGACCATTGGCCCGGATCTAGCGTGTTCGGATACGACTATTGGGAACAGACCTCGGACAGGTATTACGCTGGCAGCGGCTCGGTTTCGAACACGGTCGAGGTCAAGCACGGGGCGGATCGCACCGATGGCGACGACCTTATAGAATACAGTTTCCGCGGCCCCTATGACTTCTATCACAGGGAAAAATTGTCGACCGAGACCAGTTTGATTACCGGCTATTCTCCGGCCGACTGGCGGGGCGGTCCGACGCTGGACCATGGCGTGGATACCCTGATCATCCGAACCACGGATTCCGTCGATCCGTTCGATCCCTACCTGTTCAAGGTCGGCCTCTCCTACTCGGTCCCGGATACGCTGCGCGGCGTCGACCTTGGCGCCGACGATACCTATCTCACGGGTCGGTCCGGGATCGCGGTTTCCAGCGAACAAGAGGTCGAATACACCTTGGCCCGCCTGAATGACGGGGCCCCGACAGACACGGTGCTGACCTTTGCCTGAAGCACCGGCTTCATCGTGCCGCCCAAGAACAAGGTAGCCGTCTGGCGCGCGGGCCGCGGTTACCCCTTGGCGGCGTTGGCGCGTGCCCGCACCCCGGCCTGATGCACCGCCAGCGAACTAAGGCCCGAAATCGCGATCAGCACCAGCCCGGCAAGCGCATAGATGTCGGGCCATTCCCGGAAGACAAGCACGCCCATGACGGTGGCCGACAGAAGCTGGCTGTAGACCAGTGGCGCGATCAGGCTGGCCTCGGCCCGGCGGTTCGCGATCACGAGGATGAAATTGCCGATGGCCGACCCCAGAACGCTTACCCCGATCAGCGCGCCGACACGCAGATCGAGCTGCGGGACCTCCGACGCCAGCCCGAACGGGGTCAGGATCAGCGATCCGACCAGGAGTTGCGAAATCAGCAGGAACCCCGGCCGATAGGAGCCGGCCACGAGCCGCGTCATGACAAGGTAGGCGCCGTAGAAGGTCCCGGCCGCCAAGGCAAAGAGCATGCCCACCGACACGCCGAAGCCCGGTTTCACCACAAGCAGTACACCGGCAAACCCCAGCCCGAGCAGCAGGCTGCGCGTCAGGGACGGCCGTTCCCCCAGAAACAGGATCGCCAGCACGTAGGAGACGATCGGCCCCACGAAGAACGCGCCGAATACATTGGCGATGGGCTCGGTCCCCAGCGCAGTCAGGATGCAGCAGATCCCGCCCGCGATGAACCCTGCCCTGACCAGCAACCGCCAGTCGCGCAGGGACCGCAATTCGGGCAGCGACACGCGGCTGAACGGAAGCAGCACGATCGCGGCGAGAAGGAACCGTGTCCACGCCACGAAGAACGGATCGACACCGCCCTGTGTCAGAAGCTTGCCGGCGGTGTCGCCAATGACGACACAGGTGACGGCCGCGAAGACCAGGCCGGCCAGACGCCAGAGATCCGACGCGAACATGATGACGGCCTCCGTGGATTTGGCCGGTCGCCCGATACAGGCGCCCCGGTCGGGCGGGCGGCCTTTCCGGCCCGCACCCGAAGCTGCTAGCACGCCCCTTGGCCGAAGAAAACTCTGCCCCGCGGGCAGCCGTTGGCATAACGCGGCGACGGGAGGGTGACCGCGAGGCCCGCGCGCGGCGCTGAAAAATCGCTGTGGTCCAGCCTATCAAATGCAACACATGCGATGGATCTGCCGGGCATCGGTCGATCAGCGGCCCCGAAACCGGCCATGCCGTTTATCGAAGCCGCGCGACGAGGCCCTCGACAACCGTCTACCGGCTCAGCATCGTCGCGCCTGACAACCGGGCCCCGGATTGCGGGAACCGGACGCACGACGTGAAGGGAGCGACCATGACAGAGATGCGCACCGAGGTTCTGCAGGAAATCCTCGACGAGATCGCCCGTGACATGGCGCACCAGACCGAACGGGGGGCCGTCGCGTCCTATATCCCCGAGCTTGCCAAGGCGGATCGCAGCCGTTTCGGTATCGCCGTTGCGCCCATCGAAGGCGATGTTCTGGTGGCGGGCGATGCGGACGAGCGGTTTTCCATCCAGTCGATCTCGAAGGTCTTCACCCTGACACTGGCGATGGAACGGGCGGGGCGCGAACTGTGGTCGCGGGTCGGGCGGGAGCCGTCGGGGAACCGCTTCAATTCAATCGTTCAGCTTGAACAGGAACGCGGCGTGCCGCGCAATCCGTTCATCAACGCCGGGGCCATCGTGGTGGCCGACATCCTGCTCGAAGGACGCGCGCCCGACGCCGCCATCGGCGACGTGCTGGCGCTCTGCCGGCGGCTGGCCCAGGACGAGACCGTGGGCATCGATGACGCCGTGGCCGAATCCGAGACCCGCACGGGGGAGCGCAACCGCGCGCTCGCCTACTTCATGTCGGCCGAAGGCAACCTGCGCGAACCCGTCGACAAGACGCTGGATGTCTACTTCCACCAGTGCGCGGTCGCGATGAGTTGCCGGCAGCTGGCGCGGGCGGGCAGCTACCTGTGTGCCGCGGGGCGGAAACGGGGCTTCGCCGACAAGGTGGTGACGCTGGACCGCGCGCGCCGGATCAATGCGCTGATGATGACCTGCGGGCTTTACGATGCCTCGGGCGAATTCGCCTTCCAGATCGGCATTCCGGCAAAAAGCGGCGTCGGTGGGGGTGTTCTGGGCATCGTACCGGGGGTGGCGTCCATCGCGGCGTGGAGCCCGGGGCTCGACACGCATGGCAGCTCGCTTCTGGGCCAGGCCGCGTTCCGGGAACTGGCGCGCCGGACGGGATGGTCGGTGTTCGGCCCGGTTTCGGAAGACGGCTGAACAAGACCACCGCCAGAGACAGGTGCATGAGAGCCGCGCGGGCCGGGGGCACGGCGCGGCCATCCTGCCTCTCCGCCTTGCGGTCGCCAGGCTTTTGACCGATTTGCCAAGCCTGCGCTCGCCCCGCGGCGGGCATGCGCTATTTGAGGGTGTCATGCGCAAGCTGCACCGGTCAGGGGGCCGAACATAACGATGGCGTGAACGGCCTTCGGTGTTCATTCCGGTGCGGTGGTTGCAGACTGGCCCGGAACTGAAAATCGATTGTGGTGACAATGACTTTACCCAGACAGGCGATCACGGCCTTCATGATGCTTTTGACCACGGCCTGGATGGCACTCGCCCCCAGCGTAACGCAGGCGCAGCTGACTCCTCCGGCCCAGACCGAGACGGCATCTGAGACGGAGACGGCGACCGGCAACCTCGATCTGCTGCTGGATGTCATCGAGAACGATGAAAGTCGCGAAGCGTTGATTTCGGAACTGCGGGCCGCGCGGGCACAGGCCGGTCTCACCCCGGGAGACGAGATCGTCGACACGCTGGCCGATGGTCGCCCGGTGCCCGACGAAGGCTTGTCGCTGGGCCGGCGCATCGCGCTGATCACGCAGGAAACCGCGCAGGACGTGGCCGCGAGCGTAGAAATCGCCTGGGCAAAACTGAGCCAGGCGCCGGATGTGTTCGAAGGGCTCGACGGCAGCGAAATCGGTGTCGTGTTACGCGCGCTGGAGGAGCTTGCGCTTGTCATCGTGGCGACCATCGCGGTGTTCCTCGTGCTGCGCTGGTTCGGCAGGTCCCTGTTCGGGCGCATGGGCGCGCTGGCGGGCGACAGCGGCATGTTGCGCACGGGCCTGATCTTCGTCGCATCGGCGGTGATCGACGCGTTCATCGTCATTGTCTCATGGGCCGTGGGCTACCTGATCGCGACCACGCTCCTTGGCGCCTTCGGTCAGATCGGAATCCGGGAGACGCTGTTCCTGAACGCCTTCCTGATGGTCGAAATGGCCAAGGTCGTCGTGCGGATGGTGCTGTCGCCTTCGGCGGGCAACCTGCGCCCGCTGCCGATATCGGACGGCGCGGCGAAGTACCTGACGGCGCGCATCAACCTGATGGTCGGGCTGGTGGGCTATGGCCAGCTGCTGATCGTGCCGATCATCAACTCCAACGCCTCGCTGGCGGCGGGGCGGGCCACGTCGTCGCTGATCGCGATCGTCGTGGTGGGCATCGCCGTCTGGCTGGTGCTGCGCAACCGCCGGCCCGTGACCGACTGGCTGCTGCGCGGCGGTCAGACCGAGGCCGAACATGCCGAAGAACTGCGCATGATCGAAGAGGCCGAGCAGGACGAACAGGACGTGACCCCGGTTTCCGGTGCGCCCGAGGAATTCCCGATGGGCGAGGCCCCGCCCCCCAGGAAGAAGCGTGACACGTTCGGCTTTCTTGCGCGGCACTGGCACTGGCCGGTACTGCTGTACCTGGCGGTGATGCTGATCGTGGTCCTGATACAGCCGGGCGAAGCCGCCTTCCGGTCGCTGATCAGCTCGGGGCAGGTGCTGGCCGTGGCGCTCCTTGGCGTCATGGCTTCGGGCGCGCTGACGCGGGTCATGGTGCGCGGGCTGCAATTGCCCGACAGCGTGAACGCACGCCTGCCGCTGCTGGAAAAGCGGCTGAATACCTTCGTGCCCAAGGCCCTATTCGTGCTGCGGATGGCGATCGTCCTTCTGGTGATCGTCTTCGCACTGAACGCGATCAGCGTGATCGACCTGCGGGGCTGGATGGCCAGCCAGGTCGGGCTGCGGATGACCTCGACGATCTTCTCGGTCGCCTCGGTGCTGCTGGTATCGTTCATCGTCTGGGTCGCGATGACGTCCTGGGTGGATTACCGGCTGAACCCGGAATACGGGTCGGTCGCCACGTCCCGGGAACGCACATTGCTGACGCTTCTGCGCAACGCCGCGACCATCGCGCTGATCGTGATCACGCTGATGTTCGTGCTGTCGGATATCGGGCTGGATATCGCGCCGCTTCTGGCCTCGGCCGGGGTGCTTGGGCTGGCCATCGGGTTCGGTGCGCAGAAGATGGTGCAGGACATCATCACCGGCATCTTCATCCAGCTTGAGAACGCGATGAACGTGGGGGACGTGGTGTCGGTGGGCGGCACGACCGGCGTGGTCGAACGCCTGACCATCCGGTCCGTCAGCCTGCGCGACGTGGCGGGGGCTTTCCACGTGATCCCGTTTTCGTCGGTGGACATGGTCACGAACTACATGCGCGAATTCGGCTATTTCGTGTGCGACATGGGCGTGGCCTACCGCGAGAGCATCGGAGAGGTGAAGCAGGCGATGCTCGATTCCTTCGACGAACTGCGCGCCGATCCCGAACAGGCCGCGAACATCCTGGGCGATCTGGAATGGTTCGGCGTGAACGAATTCGGGGACAGCGCCGTGGTGGTCCGCGCCCGGATAAAGTGCGTGCCCGGCACGCAATGGGGCGTCGGACGGGCCTATAACGGCGTGCTGAAGGACGTCTTCGACACCCGCGGGATCGAGATCCCGTTCCCGCACCAGACGATCTTCCTGGGCGAAAGCAAGGAGGGTGCGACGCAGCCGTTCCACATCCGGATGGACGACAGCGAAAAACCTGCCGACGCCTGAGCCGTCGGTGAGCATGTTCCGGGAAAGCCGCGCCGTCACCGCGCGGCTTTTCCTTTTTTGCGGCAGGATCAGGGTGGGCCCATCGGCGATTGGCATTGTTTGAACCGATGTAACGTCTGGACTGCGACTCACGAAATTGACGATGGTTCATCGGCATGATCCGGATGTCGTGCCTGTTCATTTTCATCAAGCACTCCCTTTGGTTGCGACGCGCACGGCCACAAGCCGGGACGGTCACCGCTTGCACTGCCAAACATTCCGGTGAAGGCATCCCACGCCTGCAAAGGCGATCGCTGGAAGTCAGCAATTCCATACCAGCACAATCAACCCCTAAGGTTGTGCGAATCGCCCGCTAATGGTAATTTTATCAACACTTTATTGACGCGAGGGGGCGCCATTAATGCGTATTAAATTTCTCGCCGCTGGCATTCTGGCGATTGTTCTGAGTCTTTTCGGCAGCATTTCGGCCGCACGTACGATAGAAACCCATGCCGGTCCGGACGAGCGCGTTCGTGACAGGTTGATCAAGGCGTCCGGGCAGATCGGGGACGAGACCGACCGGAAAGCCAAGCCAATTCGTGAACGCTTTGCCCAATGGTACAATTGGAGCAACTGGTCGAACTGGAACAACTGGGGAAATTATTAGGACCTTGCCATGTCTCTGCTCAGGCTGGTCGACATGCAGCTTCTGGTGCTGCAACCCACGCCGTTCTGCAACATAGATTGCGCCTATTGCTACCTGCCGCAGCGCAATGACCGGCGCCGGATGAGCCGCGAGACACTGGAAGCGATCGGACATCGCATCGTGTCGGGCCCGATGTACCGGGATCAGACGACGATTGTCTGGCACGCGGGGGAGCCGCTGGTGGTGCCGCCGGACTGGTACCGCGATGCGGTGGATATCCTCGAAGCCGCCAGCGGCCGCACCATCACGCACCAGAGCTTCCAGACAAATGCGACCCTGATCAACGATGCGTGGCTCGACCATCTGGCCTCGCCCGGCGTTTCGGTCGGGGTCAGCCTGGACGGGCCCCAGGACCTGCACGATCTGAACCGCCGCGACCGTCGCGGCCGGGGCACATGGCGGTCGACGATGAACGGGATCGACAGGCTAAATGCACGCGGCATTCCCTTTCATGTCATCGCGGTCATCACCCGCACCTCGCTGGACCGGCCCCGGGAGGTCGCGCAGGCGCTCGTAGCCGCAGGCCCCACGTCCATCGGGCTGAACCTGGAGGAAATCGACGGCGTGAACGACGTGTCGAGCCTGCTGGAATGCGACGCGCAGGACCGCGTCCGGCGGTTCCTGGACGGGTTCCTGGACGTGCTGGACGCAACCCCCGACGCCCCAAAGCTGCGGGAAGCCGACGCGCTGCGGAACCTGCTGGGCACGATGAAATCGGGCCGGGGCGCGCGCAGTCAGGAGAACACGCCGGGGGCCATCGTCTCGGTCGATGTGCAGGGCGATATCTCGACCTATTCGCCCGAGCTGCTGGGGGTCGAGGCGCCGCAGTTCAACGGGTTCAAGTTCGGCAATGTGCACGACATCCGCGATCTGAGCGACGTGTTCCTGAGCCGGGCGTTTCTGAACACCCATCGCCAGATCGCGGCCGGCGTCGCGAAATGCGCCCGAAGCTGCGCCCATTTCCCGCTGTGCGGCGGTGGGGCGCCGTCCAACAAGTTCGGCGAAACCGGGCGCCTGGACAGCACCGAAACGGCATTCTGCCGGCTGTCGGTCAAGACGGTTCTCGATCACCTCGCGGATCGCTTCGCGGTACCGGCAACGGAAGGGACAAGCAGATGACCGGCAGCAACACGCCCCCGCCCGGCTCCGATGGTAAAGCACCGCATGATGGCACCAACCGGGGCGTCTTCGGAAGTATGGTCGCAAGCGTCAGTCAATGGACGCCGGCGATGGCGGCCAAGCGTGTGCTGTTCACCGTCGCCATGCTTGTGTTCCTCTTTTACCTGCCCTTGCCGTGGATGGTGAATTCGGTTCGGGAATGGCTCTACGATTGCTGCTACGGTGTTTTCTACAACCCGGAACGGGAAGGTTTGATCTCGGTCGCATCGCCGCAGCTCTTTACCCGGGAACGGCTGGTCAACCAGCGGCTCGAGGAAAGCGCATGGCTCGACGGCCGTATCAAGGACGTTGAAGACCAGTTGGAGAAAAAGGAATTCGCGACGTATTCGTATATCGCGAACAAGGACGAATCTGTTCGTGCCGTAACGAATGCCGGCACGCCGCCACGCGAAACCGCAGGTGCCTCCGGCAGACTGGTAGAGGAGACCACCGCCGACGACGAAACGGTGGTGCTCACTGAGGTGCGGACACCGCCGCTGCAGGAGTTCAAACAGGCCAATTATTACCGCCAGCATCTTGTGCAGGAGAAGTTCCAGTCGATCCTAGACGACGCGCATGACACGTCGTCCAACACCTTGCAGCGCCTGAATTTCGATCTCAGCATCGCGCCCGCCCGACGGCACAGCACATCCGTTGCGGCGGTATCGGTTACGCTAGAGCAGCCGAAGGATCCGGAGTGGATCCTGCAGAAATACGGCGAGCTTCTGTTCGACGTCCGAGAAGAGCTGCAGGAAATCACAACAAGGATGATCGCGGACCGCCAAAGCATCTTCCGGATCGATGTCGATGGCGACTATACGCTCAACGCCGAAACGGCCAGCTTGCTGAAACGGGAATTGGCCGAACGGAACCGCAGCGATACCCAGACGGATATCGCCACGCTAAAAAGTACGGCCTTTGATCAGTATCTGGGGAATACCTTTTTTGCACTCCGCCAACATCTGATGTCAATCGGCGAAGATCCAGCCATCGGTGCGGCCCTGGTCGAAGTCTTTTTTCCCAACAACAACCGTTGGACACCCGAGATGGGCGGCCGCATGCTGGAAACTTGCTCGACGCGATCAACAAGCATTTGGGCCCTGCTACCGCGCAACGCAACAAAGGGTCCAAAATACACGGCGCTGGAGCAGACATATGCAGCCTATCAGAACGCCCAAGGCAACGATCAGGACCCGGGATCGGCCCTGAAACTGCGCCAACTTCTGGCCGACTCCAGATTTTCCGCTCCCTGCCCTCCTCCGACCGAAGAAAGATTGAGACAGGGCGCCATGATCGAACTTCTGGGAAGGTACTTTCTTGAAGTGCACCGTCCGCTCGATCCCGACAGAGAATGCACCGACGAAACGTGGAACGCGGCCTTGCTGGAACTCAAGTCCGGACTGGGGCCTGAAAAGGCGAAGGCAAAACAGGATATCCTCCAGAAGTGCGGGCCAATTCTTCATGAACGCAAGGAGGCGGCGCGGGCGGCAGGTCTTGTCCAACTCGTCAAGGCCGAACTTGAAAACACACCGGTAGACACCGCCGGTCGTCTGCGGCGCCTCTCGGACTATTTCTCCATCAGCGACGCGCATTGTGACTGGAACAGCTGCGAACTGGTTATCTTGACGAAAGCGGAACATTCTCGGCGCGAAACGTTCGCCAAATTGGAAACTTTATTGGGGACTCCAGCTGGCAAGCGACAAGACGCAAGCATCACCTTGTCAAAAATCGCCGGTGATAGCGGATGTAACGAGCTGACCTCCGCTTCTACGTGGAACGACGGGGACATTAGACGCGCCGCCGACGAATGTGCACTGAATATCGGTCGGCAGGAAGCCTTGCGGCTGTTCGCCGAACTGTCCTGTTTTGCCTCGGCGCGCAGCTATACCATCTACCCGCGCGAGGGCATGGGGCGGAACGTCCTTGAACGAAGCAGCCAGAACTGGTCGCTCCTGTCGGTGTTCGGGCAAAACCGTGCTGAGCGGACATCCTTGGCCGAAGAAGCGCGCGTCAGGCATACGGTTCCGATCCTTGGTATGGGCGACATGGGAAGTCGCGACGGCAATTGGCCGGACGAGCGCCAACCTATCGAATGCGGCGAGGATTTCCTGAAGATCCTGAACACTTTGGACATACGTGAACCGTTGACCAATGCGCTTCGCAACGGCTTGAACAACAGTTGGCGGAACGCAGATCCGAAATTCTCGGCCCCCTGGAAGAACAGGATGAAGTGCTTGCTCAACACGGCAACCGCGGCAGCAGGCAACCTGGAAACATTCGAGACCGGTGCCGAAGCCTGCACGACGGCAGAGGTCGGAAAAACATACACCAAAGACGCAGATGAGTTCGATCTGAGCACGCTTACCATGGTCGTGCGACATCTGCGCGAGCAGAGCACCACGATCTCGTGGATCGTGTTTCCGCAGAACGAAGGTCTGTGGGGCACAAGCCATGTGGCGCAAAGTTTCCCGCTATCAGCCATCGTGTCGCTGCCCAGCTGGTGGCCGGGCGCCCAGATCGTGACCCAGACCTGCTGGCAGCGACCAATGCGGCTTGGGTTGAAAAGCGGTCGCAGCCTGTGTCCAGAGCCCGAGCGGCCTCCGGAATCCGAGAGTTCGGCCCGGGTGGAATCCCGCCAGATCATGCCCCTGCCCACGAATATCGAGGACGTGTTGCCGAAGCTCGGGTTCTTCCTGATCCGCTACCCCTATCTCGACCGGCAGGATACCCAGCAAATCACGCTTGAATCGGGCCGCGAAGCAACGTTGCGGCTGTCCGGGAAACGGTTGTGGAAGAACCCCCGTGTGCGGCTGGGCGAACAATGGTCGACCAGGATTGAGGTCATGCCGGACATGCGCGGCATCATCGCCACCTTCGATTGCGTTGCTCCGCTGGCCAACGGCAACGGGCCGACCCATCAAGACGCGGACATGATGCAACTGGCCAGTACCGTTGCCGCTCCTGAAAATGAAGCCGACCCGGCCGAAGACAAAGATGGGAGCGAAGAGACCGGGCGCTATCACGAGGCCCGTTCGGCCCGGGTCTGGACCAGCGAGGGCAACACGCAGATCCTCACCGTCCTCGTGAGCCCCTTCCGCCCAAGATACGCTTTGGGAGGGGAAGGCGAATGGCCGTGCTGGGCCGAGAAGGAGCGAGAACGGCAAAACGCGCTTTCGCTGGGAATGGCCCGTGAGCGGGAGAAGCAGGCGGCAGCCAGCAAGTAGGCTCTGAGGTCCTTACACTGCCTGGATGGCTCATGGAATTGTTTTCGTCCCCCCATTGAACCGGCGCCGGGGAGACCAGATCTCGGAATAGCCCGCCGCAGATTTTCACGGCCGCTTTCGTGCGGCCGCGTCTTGCCGCCTGCGACGGACGGTCGTCGCGCCCCGAACCATTCAGGGCGCCTGAGGGTTCATCTTGAGGACACCGATACGGCTTCTGTCTGCCTTCGCGCGCGCCCTCCAGGCGGCCCCCCGTCGGGCGCCGTGTCGCTCGACACCCGAACCCGACCATGAGATTCTGCCTCGCACCGGCCCGGATCCCGGGGGAGATCAGCAAGACGCGTCAGCCAGGCGGCCATGCCCTGTGACGGCGTCGATCTCGTCATCCTCCCCGTCATCGCGGTCCCGTGCGCGCGGCTCCGCACCCTTCTTCGAATACTCTGCCAGAGGGCACCCTCAGCGGTCACACCGCTGCCCCGACCCCTGCGCCTTCCATCCCGCATCGATCGCAAGACCGCCTGACCCGGCGGTCCGCCCGACCCTTTACCCGCCCCCAACCCGTGAAGATACCGCACCATGATCAACGCAACGATCGCCCCATATGCAGCCCTTCTCCTCGTGGGGGCCGTTTTCGGGGCCTTCGTGTCAGAACGATATCCGCCTTTCATGGTGGCTTTCGTCGGCGCGATGACGGCGCTTGCTACCGGCCTTGTCGGGACCGAGGACGTTCTGAAGGCCATCGCCAACCCCGCCCCCGCAACGATCGGGGCCATGTTTGTTCTCAGCGCAGCTCTGGTGCGCACCGGTGCGCTGGAAATGCTGATCTCGGGGCTTTCGGTGCTCTCGGTGCGCGGGGCCGGCTTTGCGCTGGTGACCTTCTTCGCTGCGGCAGCGGCCGCTTCGGCCTTTCTGAACAACACGCCCGTGGTGATGGTGCTGATCCCCGTGGCCATCGGCCTTGCCCGGCAGACCGGTATCGCGCAGTCACGCCTGCTGATCCCCCTGTCCTACATTGCCATTCTGGGTGGGACCGTGACGCTGATCGGAACATCTACCAACCTCCTGGTGGACGGTGTCGCCCGCGAGGCCGGGCTGACCCCGTTCAACCTTTTCGAGATCGCGCCGCTGGGCATCGCGGTGGCGGTGGTGGGCGGCACGTTCCTAGCGCTGGTCGGACGCCACCTGCTGCCCGACCGTTCGACGGTCACCGCGGTCCTGGGGCGCGAACAGAGGGCCTGGCTGGTCGATGTGTTCATCCCCGCCGGCTCGCCCCTTGTCGGTCAGGCGCCGGCGTCGGTGCCGGCCTTTTCGCGCGGGGACGGGCGCGTGATCGACGTGATCCGCGGCGATGGTTCGCTGCGCCGCGGCCTTTCGGACGTTCGGCTGGAGCCCGGCGACATCGTCGTGGCCAAGACCCGCGACACGGAACTGGCCGCCCTGCGCGAAGGGGTGGTGAAAGGCGCGGCGCTGGCGGGGGTGGAGCCCGGGCAGGTCCGGCCATCGCAACTGCTGGAAGTGCTCGTCGGACCGGGCAGCAAGGCCAACGGCCGCACGCTCGAATCCATGCGCTGGCGGCGGCGGTTCGGTGTCTACCCGGTGGCGCTGCATCGCCGCAGCACTTCCATCGAAAGCCGGCTGGAAACGACGCGGCTTGCCGCGGGCGACACGCTGCTGATCGAAGGCGCGCCCGACGATCTTGACCGGTTGGTCGAGGATCAGCGCCTGACGGCGCTTGCCCCGCACACAGTCCGGGCCTTTCGGCGCACCAAGGCGCCGCTGGCGGCCCTGATCCTGCTTGGGGTCGTCGTGCTTGCCGCATTCGACGTGGCCCCGATCCTGGCGCTGGCGCTGATCGGCGCGGGGCTGGTGCTCGTCACGGGTTGCATCGAAGCCGATGAAGGCCTTTCCGCGCTCGACGGGCCGCTTCTTCTGCTGATCGTGTCGATGCTGGTGATCGGCACGGCGCTTGACCGTTCGGGCGCGGTCGGGTTGATCGTCACTGCCCTTGGCCCCCTGCTCGCCGCTGTCGGGCCTCTGGTGGCTTTGGCGCTGGTCTATGTCGTCACTTCGGTCCTGACCGAACTGGTGACGAACAATGCCGTCGCGGTCTTGATGACGCCTGTCGCCATCGGTCTCGCGCATGGGCTTGGCATCGACCCGCGGCCCTTCGTCGTGGCCGTCATGTTCGGCGCCTCGGCCAGTTTCGCGACGCCCATCGGCTATCAGACCAACACGTTGGTCTACACCGCCGGCGGCTACCGCTTCGCCGACTTCCTGCGCGTGGGCGTGCCGATGAACATTGTCGTGGGCGCGACAACGATCATCCTGATCCCCGTGTTCTGGCCCTTCCAGTGATGGTTCCCTTCGGACAATCGGGCCCGCCGCCTCCCGCGGATCGCGCATCACAGCAGTCGCGGCGGCGGGGCCTCGAATGTCATGCGGCCGGCCTTCATGCCCCAGACGGGACGGCAGATCTCGGCCACTGCCGCGGCCCCCGACGGGCATGGCAGAAGGACAAGGTCGGCGGCATCTCCGGTTCTGATCCCGGCCTCGCGCCCCAGAAGGCGGTAGGGCGCGGCGCTGATCATGTCGAACACGTCCGACAGCCCCGCCGGATCGCCGATCTGGGCGACATTGGCGAAGAGGTTCGCCATCCGGGGCAGAGAGCAATCGCCATAGGGCGTGAACGGGTTCAGCACGTTGTTCGTGGCCACCGTGCAGCACAGCCCCGCCGCGTGGAACCGGTGCGCCGGGGCCACGCCGCGCGGCACGGCTTCGGTCCGGTCGCGCCCCATCATGAACAGATCCGTCGCCGGCAGCACCGTCAGCGCGATCCCCGCATCGCGCATCAGGGCGATGGTCTCCTCCAGCTGCGGTGGGGGCAGCATCGACAGCTTGGTGACATGGCCGATGGCGACGCGGCCCTGCATGGCGTGCGCGATGGTCTGGCGGGCGACCTCGTCCAGGTGCCGCCAGCTGGTATCCAGATCGAAATCCAGGTGGAAATCCAGGTCCACGTCGTAGTGACGCGCCATGTCGAACAGGCGCGCGATCTGGCCGTTGGGGTCACTGTCGGTATAGGGGCAGCCGCCCAGCAGGTCGGCGCCGGCGTCCAGCGCGGCGCAGAGCAGGTCATCGGTCCCGGGGTTGTTCAGCAGCCCTTCCTGCGGGAAGACGCAGATCTGAAGCTCCAGCGCACGGGCGTAATCGGCCTTCAGCCTGCGCACCGCCTCGAAGCCGGCAAGGCCCACGACAGGGTCGATCTCCACATGGGTGCGGATCAGCGTGGTGCCCTGGCAGATCGCCTTTTCCAGCACCCTTGCGCCGCGCGCGTAGATGTCTTCTGCCGTGAAATCCTGCTTGGCGCGGCTGACGGCGTCGATGGCACCCTTCAGCGTGCCCGACGGATTGGTCGCGCGGTCCAGCAGGCAGGCCTTGTCGAGATGCAGGTGACTGTCGGCAAAGCCCCGGATCAGCCGCCCGCCATCGGCGTCGATGATACGCGCGTCCGAGGCGATGGAGGGCGCGATATCGGCGATCCGGCCACCCCGGATGCCCAGATCGACCGGCGCCGCGCCATCCGCCAGAAGCGCGTTGCGGATCACGAGGTCCAGCGTCATTGGGCGGCCTCCTTCTGTCCGCCGCCCAGGTAGGCCGCGATCAGCGCTTCGTCGTTCAGCAGATCGCGCGCCGCGCCTTCGGCCACGATGCGGCCCTGTTCCAGTATGTAGCCCCGATCCGCCGCCGCCAGAGCCAGCGAGGCCATCTGATCGACCAGCAGGATCGTGGCCCCCTCGTCGCGCAGTTCGGCAAGGATGGAATAGAGCTCCTCGACCATTGCAGGCGCCAGGCCCAGCGACGGTTCATCCAGCAGCAGCAGCTTCGGCCGGGCCATCAGGCCGCGGGCGATGGCCATCATCTGCTGCTCGCCGCCCGACAGCAGCCCGGCGGGGCTGTGCAGCCGGTCGCGCAGGCGGGGGAAGCAGTTCAGCAAGGCTTCCAGTTCCTCTGGCCCCGGCCGGTCCACCCGGCGATGGGCGCCCAGTTCGATGTTGTGAAGGACGGTAAGGTCAGGGAAGACCTGTCGACCTTCGGGCACCAGCACCAGCCCGCGGTCGACGATCTGGTGCGGGGGAAGGCCGCCGATGGCCGCGTCGTCAAGGATCACCCGGCCTCCGGTAGGAGCCATCAGCCCCGCAACGGTGCGCAGGAAGGTGGACTTGCCGGCGCCGTTCGCGCCGAGCAGTGCGACCATCTCCCCCTGCCCCACCCGCAGGCTGACCGATTGCAGGACGTCGGCGGCGCCGTACCCGGCACACAGATCGCGGGCGATCAGACGGTCCATCGCGCCCGGTTCATGGTCCAGCGCGCGGGCAGCGACCGAAAGCGTGCCTTCGCCCAGGTAGGCCGCGATCACGCGGGCATCGCTGCGGATGGCGGCGGGGGGGCCGAAGGCAATGGGCTCGCCCGCGTCCAGGGCCAGGATGCGGTCGGAAATGCCCATGACGAGCTCCATGTCATGTTCCACCAGCACGACGGCGATCCCCGTGTCGGCCAACCGGCACAGAAGATCGGACAGCGCGCGCTTGTCGCCCTGCATCAGCCCGGCGGCCGGTTCGTCCAGCAGCAGCACGCCCGGTCGCATGGCCAGCGCGCGGGCGATCTCCACCAGCCGCCGGTCCACATGGGGCAGATCGGCGGCCCGTGTTCCGGGGTCTCCGTCATAGCCCACCAGCTGCAAAAGCCCCCGCGCCATCGCGCGCCGCTTCGGCGTGCCAAGCGCGGTGAACACACCGCCGAACCGGCCGCGGGGGAAGCCCGCCAGCACGTTTTCCTCGGCCGAGAGCGTTCCGAAGAGCCGCGTCGCCTGGTAGGTGCGCGCGATCCCGTGCCGTGCCGTGGCATGCATTGACCAACCCGCGATGTCGGTGCCCAGCGTTTCGATCCGCCCCGCACCCGGGCGGTAAAAGCCCGAGATCATGTTCAGAAGCGTCGTCTTGCCTGCGCCGTTGGGGCCGATGACGGCCGTGACCTCTCCCGGCACTGCCGTGAAGCTGGCCCCGTTCACCGCGCGGACGCCGCCGAAGGCGATGCCGAGACCGTTCACCTCCAAACCCTGCGGGGTTTCGGGCGTGACGAAGGCCATACTGTCCTCAGCCGATGCAGGCTCCACCCTTTGCGCCCGGCGGGGCAGGAACGCGGCGACGGTGCCCACGATCCCTCGCGGGGCAACCAGCAGGACGGCGATCAGAAGCGCGCCGAAGAACAGCAGGCGGTATTCTGCGAGGCCCGACAGGAATTCGGGCAGCAACACCGCGACGCCTGCGCCGACCAGCGGGCCAAGGACCGTCCCGGCCCCGCCAAGGATCACGGCAAACAGGAACAGGATCGACTGCGACAGCACGAAGTTCGACGGCGCGATGAACTGCATCAACGAGGCGAAAAGGCCGCCCGCAAGCCCCGCCGCTCCGGCAGCGATGGCGAAGGCGGCCAGCCGGGTGACGAAGGGATCATAGCCCAGCGACCCGGCCGACATCTCCTGATCGCGGAAAGCCGACATGGCAAAGCCCCAGCCGCTGACCGACAGGCGCCGGTAGGCCAAAAGCCCCAGCGCGGCCAGCACCATGGCAAGGCGGACAAGGTCGGTTTCGCTGAAGGCATAGCCAAGGATCACGGGCGCGTCGAAGCCGAACAGCCCGTTCTGCCCGCCCGTCAGATCGCGCCATTCGATGGCCAGGTGTTCGACGATGAAGGCGAATGCGATGGTCACCATGGCCAGGAACGGCCCGCCCATCCGCACCGCCGGCACCGCCAGCACGCAACCGACGGCGGCGGATATGGCCGTGGCGGCCGGCAGCGACAGCCAGAAATTCACCCCGGCCTGCAACAGGATCGCATGGGCATAGGCGCCGATGGCAAAGAACCCGATCTGGCCAAGCGAGACCAGCCCGGTGAGCCCGAACAGGACATTCAGCCCGGTGCACAGGATCGTCCAGATCGCCACCAGCCCGAAGATGAACTGCATGTAGCTGTTGACGGCCCCCAGAAGAGCCAGCGCGGCCAATGTCAGGCCTAGGATCAGAAGGTCGAGCCCCCGTGCTTCGCTCATGCGCACCGGATCAGACCTTTCTCAGCGCGGCGGTGCCGAACAGGCCGTTGGGCTTGACCGCCAGTACCGCGATCAGCAGCCCGAAGACGACGATATAGGTGTAGGAGGACCCGAGGTATGTGGTCACCAGCGCCTCGACCAGACCGTAAAGGAACCCGGCCAGCATCACGCCAGAGGCCGAGGTCATGCCGCCGAGGATCGCGACGGCAAAGGCCTTGATCCCGAAAAGCGTGCCCATATCGGAATGCACGGAGAGGAGCGGCGCGATCAGCAGCCCCGCCACACCGGCCAGCATTGCCGACAAGGCGAAGGAGCCGGAGATCATTGCGGTCGTGTTGATCCCCATCAGGCGCGCGGCTTCCGGGTTCTGCATCACCGCCAGAAGCGCCCGGCCCTGTCGGGTCCGGCGGAACAGGATCTGAAGGGCAAGCGCCAGCCCCACGGCCACGACCGGGATCAGGATCTGCTGCGGATAGACGCCGGTGCCGAAGATCTGCCATGTCGTCCCCACCAGCGGCGACGGCAGGCTGCGCGGTTCGTTCCCGAAGGTGAACAGCACCGCATTGTCCAGCAGGATACCGCCCGCGACGGTCGCCATCAGCCACGCGTCCGAGCCACGGATCGCGAAGGGGCGGATCAACAGGTATTCCACCAGAAGCCCCATCAGCCCGCAGCCCACCAGCGTCAGCGGGTAGGCCACGATCACCGGCAGACCGGCGCGCTGGGTCAGGACGTAGCCCAGAACGGCCCCCAGCATCACCATGGAACCTTGGGCGAAATTCACCCGGGAACAGACCGAATAGGTGATCTGGAAGCCAAGCGCGATCAGCCCGTACATCGCGCCAAGGCCAAGCCCGGTCACAAGGGCCGTGGTCAAAAGGGTCATGTCCTGCTCCGGGGACCTGGGCCGCATCGAGCGGCGGAAAAGGGTCCCGGGACGATGCCCGGAACCCCGTCTTCATGGTCGGACGTCAGTCCTTCAGCGGGATGATCTGTCCGTCGACGAACTGCGACAGGACGTAATCGTCGGGGCCAAGTGCATCCTGATTGTCGGGCGAGAACGGCGTGTCATAGGTCTTGATCACGCCTTCGACGCCTTCGATCTTGTACATCGCATCACGGATCGCCGGGCCGTCGGTGGAGCCTGCAAGCTCGATCGCCGCGGCCAGAAGCAGGGTCGCGTCATAGGCGTTGGCGATGCCGGTCGCGGGGGTCACGTCGGCCAGCGTCTCGATTTCGGGGAACTTCTCCTGCAGTTTCACGAACAGGGGGTGCGAGGGATCGGTGAAGAGGAAGGTCTGGATGAAGTGGACCTTCTCGCCGCTGTCGCCCGCCAGTTCGGTAAAGCGGCCGCCCGCGGGACCCCAATGCGACGCGATCGGCACGTCCCATCCCATCTTGTCGAGCGATTTCACCACCTGCGCAGAAGGCGCCACATTGGCCACCATGAACAGGCCATCGGCGCCGTTTTCCTTCAGGCGGGTCAGCTGCGGCGTCACGTCGACATCGTTGCTTTCGAACTTCTCGATGCCTGCGTGCTCCATGCCGCGCGCGTCCAGAGCTTTCGTCAGACCTTTTTCGTTCGATTCACCCCAGGGGTTGTTGATCAGGATCATCCCCGGCTTCTTGGCGCCGTATTTCGTCACCAGGTATTCGGTGATCGCCTCGTCCACGATTTCATCCACGGCGGACACGCGGAAGACATAGTTTTCTTCAGCGCCGTTCTTGGTGATAGGCGTACCGGCCGCCCACGGGCCGACAAAGGGCACCTTGGACTGGTTCGCGAACGGCACGATGGCCAGCGATACCGGCGTATCCAGCCCGCCGATCAGCGCCGCGACGTCCTCGCGCTGGACCAGTTCGCGGGCGGCCACCAGGCCCTTGCCCGGATTGCTTTCGTCATCGCGGCTGATCAGCTCCAGCGGGCGGCCCAGCACGCCGCCGTCGCCGTTGATCTTGTCCAGCGCCAGCGTGATGCCGCGGGTGATCGCTTCCCCCGATTTGGCGGATTGGCCGCTGAGTGCGGCGACGAGGCCGATCTTGATCGGATCTTCCTGCGCGGTGGCCGGAACGGCAGAGGCCAAGCCAAGTGCGGCGGCGGCGGCCAGGATCGTGCGGCGGGATAGTGGACGTCGGACGTGCATGGTCGGTGTCTCCGGTGTGAAGGCGGTTACGTGCCTTCATCGCCACCGGCGCGGGTCCGGCTGTCAAACACGGGCTGGCCACAAAACGAGAGAACCGCCGCAATCGCACGTCCGATGCACAGAGTTTGAGCGGATTGCATGCAAAACTTGTATGAAATTATCGCATGCATATAGGACCGGTCCGCAGGGGGTGGCAGGATCGAATCATCCCGTGATGGAAGGATTGACGATGAAGCAGACACCAGCTCCCGACGACGACACCCTGCCCGAAGAGGCGCGCATCGTCCGCGATTACCTTGAAACGTCGATGGTCCCCGACCCGGAGCGCGCGGCGACCTACATGGCCGACGAAGTGACGATCACCTTCACCGGCGGCCGCGTCTATCACCACCCGTCGGGGCCGTCTGGCTTCAACGCGGGCCGCTATGCCTGGGTGAAGAAGGACATGCGCCAGTTCGACGTGGCGCAGGGGGCCGAAGGGACGGTCGTCTATTCCACGGGCTACCTGTACGGCGAATGGCCCGATGGCACGCCCTTCGAAGGCAACCGTTATGTCGACCGCTTCGTCGTCGAAGACGGCAAGATCGTGAAGATGGACGTCTGGAACGACAGCGCCGAACGCATCCTGACAGCACGGGGGATCGAGGCGTAAGCTCAGCCGCTGTTGCGCACGCCGCTGGCATAGGGTTCCAGCGCATCGAGGTAGGAATACCCGTTGATCTCGGCCCCCTTGAACTGGGCACGGGCCGAGACGGCCTCAAGATGCGTGCGGGCGATGTCCTGCGCGCGGACCACGTCGCCGGATTTCAGCGCGGCCAGGATGTCGCGGTGCTCCTGTATCCCGCAGACGGTTGAATGGGGCCGCGCGAATTGGGACAGGGTCAGCCCGCAGCGATAGGCGACCTCGTTCACATAGCGCGCCAGAACCGGGCTGCCGGTGAGGTCCGCCATGAGGATGTGAAACTCCGTCGCCAGCCGGATCGAGATCGGCTCCGGCCCCGACTGCGCTTCTTCCTCGCGCGCGATGTGGGCTTCAAGTGCCGCTTCCTGTTCCGCGGTCAGCCCGGCGGCAAGACGCATGATCACAAGGTCCTCGATCTGGGCGCGCAGTTCGAACAGGTCCTGCGCTTCTTCGAGGCTGGGCATGGCAACGGCGGCGCCGCGGTTGTGGCGCAGCTCCACCAGCCCTTCGGCCGCAAGGCGCTCCAGCGCCTGCCGCACGATGGTCCGGCTGGTGCCGAACCGTTCGCCCAGCGAATCCTCGGGCAGCTTCATGCCAGGCTGCAGCGCGCGTTCCAGAATGGCCGACCGCAGGGCCACGCAGATCAGTTCAGACCGGCTTTTTGGGGGCTGGCGCGGCACCATGACTGTCCCTGCTCTCCTGTTGCGTCACAGACGCTGACACGTCCGGCGACCGCTCGCAAGCCCGTCCCCCGCCCCGCCATGCCGCGATGCGGCGGAAGAGGCGGCAACGACCGGCCGGGCGACATCGGCCTCCCGGCCAAGGACGCTGCCCGCTTTCCGGCGATTGCGGAACAATTGCCTGTCCCAGCCCTTTCCACCGATGCACGGCACATCACGATCGGACAGGACAGGACAGAGCGCATGGCAGATACCGACAATCAGGTGAACAAGATCTTCGACGACCTCGGCGACGCCGCAAGCGCCAGGGGCGAAGTCCGCGTGGGCACCATCGCCGAAAACCTTGGCCACCGCGGCATCGGCCCGTTCCTGACGGTGCCCGCGCTGATCGAGATCTCGCCCATAGGCGGCATCCCGGGCATGCCCACGCTTCTGGCCGCGATCATCGTGCTATTTGCCGCCCAGATCGCCATCGGCCGCAAGCATATCTGGCTGCCGGACGTCCTGGAACGGCAGACCATCCCGGGCGACAAGCTTCGCAAGACCACCGACAAGATGCGGCCCGTGGCCGACTGGCTCGACAAGTGGTTTCACGAACGCCTGCCCCGCTTCGCGTCCCACGGCGCCAAGCGGATCGGCGCGGTGATCGTCATCCTTCTGTGCACGACGGTGCCGCCGCTGGAGCTGATCCCGTTTGCCAGCACCGCCCCCATGGCCGCCATCGCGCTGATCGGGCTGGCCCTGACAGTGCGGGATGGCGCGTTGATGCTGGCCGCCTACGCTCTGGCCGCGATCGGCCTGATCGTTTCGCTTGCGTCGTGGCTGGGGGGTTAACCGGACCGCCACCCCGGGCCGTCAGCTTTGGGACCATTCTTCCACAAGCGCCACGGCGGCGCCGAACCTCTTGCGGTAAGAAGACAGGTCCCGGGCCGGTGCGATGTCCGTGCATTCTGTCATCCAGGACAATCGGGTCCCGACAGCCTCCGCGGCGAGAAGGGCCACGCCAAGGCTCGTCTGTTCCCCGAACGCCGCAGCACGCAGCGGCTTTCTCAGCACATCCGCCAGGAACTGGCAGAACCCTTCGCTGCCGGTCATGCCCCCGTCGATGCTGACGGGAACGGCGACAGGGCAGTTCCGCTCGATCTCGGTCACGACTTCGGCGATGCGCAGGGCCACGCCTTCGCACACCGCCTGCGCCAGGTCCGTGCGGGTGTGCGACAGGCCAAGGCCCAGCCAGCCGCCCCGCGCGCGGTCGTTCCAGTGCGGGCAGCCAAGGCCAGACAGCGCAGGCACGAAGACAAGGCCACGGTCGATCATCGGCGGATCGGCGAAGGTCTCGATTTCAGCGAAATCCCCAATCAGGTTCAGATCCTTCGCCCAGTTCAGCGCCGAGGACGCGGTGAAGACCCCGCCTTCGATGGCGTATTGCACGGGCTCTCCCTGCCGGCGCCACGCGACCGAGGGCACGGTCGCGGTGCCGGCCGCGGGCACATGGTTCCCGGCCAGCGTCAACGCGAAGGCGCCCGTGCCCACGGTGATCTTGGTGCCACCCGTGTCGCGCACCCCGTGCCCGTACAGGGCGGCCTGCTGATCGACGATGCTGCCGGCCAGTGTCAGGCCGTCCACGTGCCCAAGGTTGCCATTGCAATCGCCGATGGGCGGCAGCGCCTGCATCGGGACACCGAAGAGGCCGCACAGATCCGCGTCCCAGTCGCAGGTCTGAAGGTTCATCAGCGAGGTGCGCGAGGCGGTGGCGACATCCGTCTCCCCCCGGCCTGTCAGCGCGTCGCGGAAATAGGCGTCGGTCGTGCCAAGGCGCAGGCGACCGGCGGCCAGAAGCGCGGCAGCGTCGGGGACGTTCCGAAAGCACCACGCCAGCTTCGCGGCCGAGAAGTAGGGCGACAGCGGCAGGCGGCTGCGGTCCATCACCAGAGGGCCATGTCCTGCCGCTTCAAGGTCACGACACACCTGGGCCGTCCGAGCATCCTGCCAGACCATGACCGGGGTCAGCGGCTGTTTCGTCTGCTTGTCCCACGCAAGGCAGCTTTCGCCCTGGTTGGCGAGGCCGATTGCCATGGCGCCCGCCGCCTTTCCGGCCGCGATGGCAGCGCGGATGTTCGACAGGATCTCGACCGGGTCATGCTCCACCCAGCCTTCACGCGGATAGATTTGGCGGTGTGGGCGGCGGAAGATCTCCCTTGGGGCCGCGTCCTCCGCGAACAGGAACGCCGTCGTCGCGCTCGTGCTCTGATCGATGGAAAGGATCGTCATGGCCCGGGCTCCGTCACGCGCGGCAGGGGCAGCAGGATGCGCCGTTCGGGGCGGGACTCCACGCGATGGGTCGTGCTGCCCATGACAATGTCACCCCGATAGGCCCGGGACAGGCGTAGCTGCATCCGGTCGAAGGCAGGCGCGACAGAGGGATCCGATGCGCTCAGAACCTGCGGCAGGGCGAACTTTATGGCGTCCGTATCGGCCTTGGCCGTGATGAGCGTGCTTCCCAATGGCGGAAGCGCGCCGCGCAGGGCGGCGTCGATGGTGCGGGCCACGCGGCGGCCTTCGTTCCAGCACCAGCCCGCCGTCTCGATAGCGTGCAGTACGTTGCCGGCGGCGAAATAGGCGGGATCGGACAGGCGCCCGTACTGGTCGATCCGGGGGCCAAGGCTGCCAGCATCGACGGCCAGCGGACTGTTTCGGAGCAGCGCGTTTTCCGGGCGGAACCCGCCGGTGAAGACGACGCCGTCGCATTGGATGTCCTGCGCGCCTTCGGGCGTGTCGAGGGTCACGGCCTCCACCCTCGTTCGCCCGTGGATCGCGGTGATCGTCGTTCCGAAGCGCAAAGGAACGCCCATAAGCCGCGGCGCCAGGGCCATCACGGCGCGGGCGGTGGGCCGCGCACCGCTTTCGATCATCGCTGAGGGGCGCGCGCCGTGGGTCAGGCAGGTGACGAGCGCCGAGAAGGAAACAAGCTCCGTTCCCACGATCACCGGGCGCTTGAATGGCAGACCACCCGAGAACGTGGCGAAGCCCTGCAGCGTTGCGGTGTTCATCACGCCGCCGGGCTTGGTGCCGCCGACCAGCCGCGCGGCGCGGGGCGTTTCGCGCGCGCCGGTGGCCAGAAGGACGGCACGGCCGGTCAGGATGTGAACGCCGTCGGGAGAGGAGACTTCGACCTCCCCCCCCGGCCGCAGGGCCGTGACGGTGGTCTGGCAGCGGATCTCGGCGCCGGCTTCGCGCGCCTCGTCCACCAGTCGGCGCGCATAGGCCGGGCCGAACATCACCCGGTGCCATTCGCGCATGCCGTAGGGGGAATGCAGACAATGGCGCGGGATGCCCCCGGCGTCGCGTTCACGCTCCAGCACCAGCACGCGGGCCACGCCCAGCCGTTTCAGTTCCGTCGCCGCGGACAGGCCGGCGGGTCCGGCGCCGATAATGATGACGTCGAATTCAGTCATGGCCGGGGCCTTCGCTGTCCAGCAGATCCTGCACCGCCTGTCCGCAATAGAAGCCCTGGCACCGGCCCATCGTCGCGCGGGTGCGGCGCTTGAACCCGGCGAAGCTTTGCGGGGCCAACGGGCCGGTCAGCGCGGCGCGGGCTTCACGGAAGGTAACCTTTTCGCAATGGCACAGCACGCCGTCATTGCCGGGCAGTTGCCAGTCGCGGGTCTGGTCTTCCGCCAGCATGGCCATGCGCGGGATCGTGGGGTCGGGAAGAGCCTGATATTCCCCGGCGAGCGTGCGCCCGACATGCGCCGCCAGTCCCAGCGCCGCGCTGAGGCCAGTGGACCGTATGCCGCCGACGGTGATCATGTTGCGACCCTCATGCGTGCGCAGCTGGTAGTCCTTGAACTCGCTGGCGGGGCGGAGGCCGGCATAGATCGTCGTCACTTCTTCGTCCGCCAGTGCCGGCAGGATCTCGGCGCCCTTTGCATCCAGCATCTTCAGCGTGGGTGCGTCCAGCGCGGCGGTTTCGCGGTCGTCCTGATCTTCGGCGGTGGGGCCGACCAGCAGGTTGCCCCAGATCGTCCGGCACACGACGATGCCCTTGGTCTTGTCGGTGGGCACCGGCAGCAGGATGTGCCGCGCCAGCCGAGCCGCCCTCTTGTCGTAGACAACAAATTGGCCCTTGCGGGGGCGGATCGTGAAATGCGCCTCGCCCAGCAGCATCTGGTCGATCCGGTCACCATAGAGACCGGCGGCATTGACCACATGGCGCGCGGCGACGGGCCCCTTGGAGGTGGCGAGCGTCCAGCGGTCCCCGTCGAAGGTCCCGCCCTGCACCTCGCACGACCGTTCCAGATCCGCGCCGTTCAGCAGCGCATGCAACAGGTAGCCATGGGGCGCCGACCACGGGTCGACCAGGCTTTCCCCCGGCACCCGGAACCCGGCCCGCAGCGTGCTGTTGAGGTTCGGTTCCAGTGCCAGCACCTCGGCCCGGCCAAGCGGCACGACATCGTCCACCCCGTTGGCCCGTGCGTGCGCGATCAGCGCGGGCAGGCGCGCTTCCTGTTCTTTGGTCCAGGCCAGCACCAGCGCCCCGCAGCGGTCGAGCGGGAGGTTCATCCCCGCCCGCAGCGTTTCGTATTCGCGATGACCTTCCTGAATGCAGGCCAGCTCCACCGATCCTTCGGGCGCGTCGAAGCCGGTGTGCAGGATGGCGCTGTTGGCCTTGGACGCGCCATCGAGGATGTCGGCCCCCTTTTCCAGCACCACCACCCGCGCGCCATCCAGCGTCAGGCGGCGGGCAATCGCGCAGCCGACAACGCCGGCACCGATTATCGCAACATCATAGGTCTGTGTCATCCGCCGCTCCGGGCAGGCCGGGCGTGTGCCGGCATGGTTTGCAACATTTCTAACCAGTATCGCCTGATCAGTCAATTTTTCATGCCAATATTGCCCACTCAGTCAATTTTTTGTTTGACACGGGCGCCTGACACTTGTGCAAATGGCGTATTTTCAAGCGCAGGGGTGGATTGATCCGTGAAGGGTTCGGTTCGCAGAGAACAGATTTCGGATCTGGTGGCGGTCGAGGGCAATGTCAGCGTCGATGACCTGGCACTACGTTTCGACGTGTCCGTCGAAACCATCCGGCGCGATCTGACGAAGCTTGAGGAACTGGGCCTTTTGCGCAAGGTCCACGGCGGGGCGCGTCGGATCGGGGACCGCCCGCGCCTTCATGTCGAAGCGCCGTTCGACGCGCGCATGACCGAGGAGCGCGAGGAAAAACAGAACCTTGCCGAAAAGCTGACACAGGTCGTGTCCCCCGGCGAAACAGTGTTTCTCGATACCGGGTCGACCACGCTGATCGCCTGCTCCGTGCTCGCACGCATCCCCGGCCTGACCGCCATCACCAATTCCGTCGCCGCGGCCGAGGCGCTTTCCGCGTCCGGCAACAACCGCGTCTACCTGCTGGGCGGGGCCTTTGGGCGCGCCAACAGCCAGACGGTGGGACCGATGGTCGTGGAACAGATCGGCCGCTTCCGCGCAGACCACGCGATTCTGACGCCCACGGGCATCGATGCGGATCTTGGCGTGACGGATGCCGACCCCGACGAAGCAGAAGTCGCGCGCGCGATGATCAAGGTGTCACAGAGTGTCTGCTTCCTGACCGTTCCGTCGAAATTCGGGCGGTGCGCCGGGTTCCATGTTTGCGACCTGGAGACCGTTCAGCTTGTTCTGACCGAGGGCATGCCGCCCTCGGCCCATTATTCCGCCCTGAAAGCCGCAGGGGCCGAGGTTCTGTAGCCCGCCCCCAAGTGAAGTACGAACGAAGGACAGCATGCCCAAGCCCATCCGACTGTATGTCAGCACCGTCGATCGCCTTGCCGATTATGTGGGTGTTGTCGCGATGTACCTGATCTTCCTGATGGTCGGCATCCTGCTGCTCGACGCCATCACCCGCAACGTCATCGACATCCCGCTGCATTGGTGCATCGAGGCGGCGCAGTTCACGCTGGCGGCCTATTACTTCATGGGCGGCGCCAAGACGCTGAAGGAGGGCGATCATGTCCGCATGGATCTGCTGTATGACCGTCTGTCGGAACGCGGCAAGCACCGGATCGACCTGATCACCTCGGCCTGCCTGATGTTCTATCTTGTGGTGCTGTGCATCGGCTCGATTTCCTCGCTGGAATACGCGATCGACACGGATGAGCACCGGTTTTCCATGTGGAACCCGTCGATGATCCCGATCAAGGCACTGATGGTCGGCTGCATCTTCCTGATGATCGCCCAGACGATTTCCGAGGTCTTCAAGCACGTGGCCGCGCTGCGCGGTGAGGTGCTGTCATGAATCCGGAACTGATCGCGCTGACGATGTTCGGCGCCACGATGGTGCTTCTGCTGACCGGCCAGCGCGTCTTCGGCGCCATCGGGGCCGTGGGCGCGGCGATGGTGCTGATGCTGTACGGCACCGGCGGGATCGAGATCCCGTTTTCGGCCGCGTTCAAGCTCTTCAACTGGTTCCCGATGCTGACGCTGCCGCTGTTCATCTACATGGGCTACGTGCTGTCCGAGGCGGGGATCGCCGAGGACCTGTACAAGATGCTGCATGTCTGGTTCGGGCGTATGGCCGGCGGGCTGGCCATCGGCACGATCTTCCTGATGGTGATCATTTCGGCCATGAACGGGCTGTCGGTCGCGGGCATGGCCATCGGGGCCACGATTGCTCTGCCCGAGATGCTGCGCCGGGGTTACGACAAGGTGTTGATCACGGGCGTGGTGCAGGGCGGGTCGTCGCTGGGCATTCTTGTGCCGCCATCGGTCGTGATGGTGCTTTATGGCATGATCGCACGGCAGCCGGTGTCGCAGCTTTGGCTGGCGGGGGTCATCCCGGGGCTGATGATGGCGGCGATGTTCGTGATCTATGTCGTCGTGCGCACGAAGCTTAACCCCAAGCTCGCCCCGACCGTGTCCGAGGACGAACTGAACATGCCCCTGTCGGAGAAGCTGAAGCTTCTGCGGTTCGGCATCATCCCCTTCCTGATCTTCTTCGCGATGACGGGTCTGTTCATCATGGGCTACACGTCGCTGGTGGAAAGCTCCGCCGTGGGGGCCACGGCGGCGACGCTGGCGGCGATTCTGAAGGGCCGGTTCAGCTTCCGGATGATGCACGACACCGCGCGCAAGACGCTGGGCATTTCGTGCATGTTCCTGTGGCTGATCCTGGCAGCCCTCGCCTTTGGCGCCGTCTTCGACGGGATCGGCGCGGTGCGCGCCATCGAAAGCCTGTTCATCACGCGGTGGGAACTGACACCCTGGCAGGTGATCATCATGATGCAGCTGTCGTTCATCGTGATGGGCATGTTCCTGGACGATACCGCGATGCTGGTGATCGTGGCGCCGCTTTACGTGCCGCTGGTCAAGACGCTGGATCTGGGCATGGGCAGCGGCAACGCGCAGCTGATCTGGTTCGGCGTGCTCTACACGATGACCTGCCAGATCGCCTACATCACGCCGCCCTTCGGCTACAACCTGTTCCTCATGCGCTCGATGGCGCCGAAGGAGATCACGCTGTCCGACATCTACCGGTCGATCTGGCCCTTCGTGCTGATGATGGCCGCGTCCATCGCGCTGGTGATGGTGTTCCCGCAACTGGCCCTGTGGCTGCCGCAGGTCACGCGGTGACGATGACGACCCCAAGACCCAACCAAAAGACTTCAACAGAGAGAGTGAGACCCGGACATGACTGACACCAAGAAACAATCCCCTTCGGAAAAGATCCTGAGTACACGCCGGAAGTTCCTGGCCGGTTCCGCCGTCGGCGCCGCGTCGGCGCTGGCCGCGCCTGCCGCCATCGCGCAGCAGGGCCCGATCAAGTGGCGACTGCAATCCTATTCCGGCGCCCCGCTGGGCGCGCACGTGATCAAGCCGCAGATCGATGCCTTCAACGAGGCCGCGAATGGCGACATGGAGATCGAGCTTTACTACGCCGACCAGCTTGTCCCCACGGCCGAACTGTTCCGCGCGCTGCAGAACGGCACGATTGACGCCGTGCAGTCGGATGAAGCGACGATGGCCTCGCCCGTCGATATCGCCGTCTTCGGCGGCTACTTCCCGTTCGCCACCCGCTATTCGCTGGATGTGACGGCCCTGTTCCAGAACTACGGCCTGAAGGAGATCTGGGAAGAAGCCTATAGCGAAGTCGACAATGTCACGTGGCTGTCAGCCGGTGCATGGGACCCGCTGCACATCTTCACGAAGGAACCCATCCGCTCGCTCGAAGACATGCGCGGCAAGCGCGTGTTCGGTGTGCCGACCGCCGGTCGCTTCCTGTCGCAATACGGCCTGATCCCCGTCACCGTGCCGTGGGACGACGTGGAAGTCGCGCTGCAGACCGGCGAACTGGACGGCGTGGCTTGGTGCGGGTTCACCGAAGCCTACGAGGTCGGCTGGGCCGATCTGTGCAACTACGCGCTCACGAACTCGGTCACCGGCGCATGGTTCGGATCGTATTTCGCCAACACCGAAAGCTGGGAAAAGGTGCCGCCGCACCTGAAGGAGCTCTACCTGATGAGCATCGACCAGTCGCATTATTACCGTGCCGGCTGGTACTGGGGCGGCGAGGCGCTGCTGCGCGTCGAAGGCGAGAAGATGGAGCTGACCTCGATCCCGCCCGAGGAATGGAACCAGGTCGTCAAGGACGCCGAAGTCTTCTGGGACCAGATCGCGGCGCAGGGCGACCGGCCCAAGCGCGTTGTCGACGCGTTCAAGAAATACGCCGCGACCATGGAAAAGGCAGGCTACCCCTACCGCTGATCGCGGGCATCACTGCCGAAAACCGAAGCCCCCGTGCCCCGGCGCGGGGGTTTTTCGTTCACGCCGTTCCCGATTTTCCCGGTTCAGCGACGGTTGTAGCGCAGCGCCGGCCGGGAACCACGCTCCAAGCTGGCGGGAGCCCCCACGGATCGTGCAGAAATTCTGCGTGCCAGAAATTCCGTGGGTGAGTCGTCACATTGCCGATATATGGTTCATTCAGAATTGACCCTGCCAGACATCCGGCGCCCCGTTTCCCGCGGGCTGCCGATCAAGCATGGAGCATCCGATGACCAAACCTCCCGCAGACCTGTCCGCCGACGATTGGGACGAACTGAACTTCCCCCGTCCCCACGAAAACGATTTCGACCGCGTGGTGGAACGCGCGGTCTCGCGGCGCGGTTTCCTGAACGGCGTGCTGGCCTTCGGGTCGGGCGCGGCCGTCATGGGAACGGGCCTGTTCGGCAGCACCTCTGCCCTTGCGCAGAACGCCTCGCGCTTTCCCTTCACCCCGATCGGGGCCCAGACCGACGGCATGGTGCATGTTCCCGAAGGCTACACCGCGACGGTTCTTGCACGCTGGGGCGATCCGCTCGTCTCGGCCGCCGACGGCTACGACGTTGCCAATGGCGGCCCGGTCGAAAACTCCGACAAGGTCTTCGGCGAGAATACCGACGGGATGGAGACCTTTTCGTTCCAGGGTCACCAGCTGATCGCGATCAACCACGAATACGCCAACCGGAAGACCAACCTGCCCGCGGCGCAGGACGGCACGCCCGCCAATGCCGATGACGTGCTGAAGTTCCAGAACCTGCAGGGCGTGGTGGTGATGGAGATCGCCGAGGGCGAGAACGGCTGGCAGATCGTCAAGGACAGCCCGTTCAACCGCCGCATCACCCACAATGCGCCGATGACGATCACCGGCCCCGCCGCCGGTCACGACCTGCTGAAGACCGAGGCCGATCCGACCGGCACCGCGTCGCTGGGCACGCTGAACAACTGCGGGTCCGGCAAGACGCCGTGGGGCACCTACCTGACCTGCGAGGAAAACTTCAACGGCTACTTCGGCGCCACCGACGCCCTGCCCGAGGATCTGCCGTCTGAAACCGTAGCAGGCTATGACCGCTATGGTATCGGGCCCGATGGCTGGGGCTACGACTATCACAAGTGGGACCCGCGCTTCGACATCTCGAAAAACCCCAACGAACCGCACCGCGCCGGCTGGATCGTCGAGATCGACCCGACCGATCCCGACAGCACGCCCGTGAAGCACACGGGCCTTGGCCGCTTCAAGCACGAGAACGCGGCGGTGGTCCTGTCCACCGACGGGCGGGTCGTGGTCTACATGGGCGATGATGAGCGTGGCGAGTTCCTGTATCGCTTCGTCTCGAACGGCGTCTACCAGCCCGGTGGTTCGACGGACGGCCTGCTGGACGACGGCACGCTTTATGTCGCGAAATACAATGATGACGGCACCGGCGAATGGCTGGCACTGACGCCCGAGGCCACCGGCATGGACATGGCCGAGATCCTGATCTTCTCGCGCATGGCGGGCTCGGCCGTGGGTGCGACGACGATGGACCGGCCGGAATGGATCGCCGCGAATCCCCACTCGGTGGAAGCCTATTGCTGCCTGACCAACAACAAGAACCGCGGCGTGAAGCCCAATGCCGGCGGCGACGCGACGCCGGTGAACGGCCCCAACCCGCGCGAGGCCAACAATTACGGCCAGATCGTGCGCTGGCGCCCGCACGGGGATGACCACGCGGCCGATACGTTCGACTGGGACCTGTACGTCATGGCCGGCAACCCGGAGGTGCACGACGGCGCCTATGCCGGGTCGGACAACGTGACCGCGGGCAACATGTTCAACTCGCCCGACGGGATGGGTTTTGACAGCAGCGGGCTGGTCTGGATCCAGACCGATGGCGATGACAGCAACGAAGGCGAGTTCGCGGGTCAGGGCAACAACCAGATGCTGGTGGGCGACCCGGCCACGGGAGAGATCGCGCGCTTCCTGACCGGGCCCAACGGGTGCGAGGTCACCGGCCTGACATGGTCCGCCGACCGCCGCACGATGTTCGTGGGCATCCAGCACCCGGGCGGCGACTGGCCCGATGGCGGCGGCGCCCTGCCCCGGTCGTCGGTGATCGCGGTCAAGCGGGACGACAACGGCCTGATCGGCTGACCGGCCGTCGCGCCTCCGGTTCCGGAGGCGCGACGCACAAGGGGAACAGTTCCTTCTATCTGCCGTCCGCAACGTCGCCCCCTCGCGGGCGGCGTTGTGCGTTCCGGCGGATACGCTCCCGCACCAGCATCAGCCCTGCGACCACTGGCGTTCCCCGCCGGGCCGGGTGTAGAGGAAGCGCGTGACCGGCCGCGCCGCAGGCAGGGCGTGGTCCACGCAAGGCGAAGGAGACGGGATGAAAGACTGGAAGGCTGCGGCCACGGCGCTTTACGATGGCGGTTTCCGCCCCATGTTCATCGACGGCAACTGGTGCGAGGCACGCTCGGGCGAGGCGATGGACGCCCGCAACCCGGCCGATGGCACGCTGCTGGCGACCGTGCCCAAGGGCGGCAAGGCCGACATCGACGCGGCGGTGACCGCGGCACGCAAGGCCTTTGAAGGCCCATGGTCCAAGTGGACCCCGTTCGAACGCCAGGCCCTTCTGCTGCGCATCGCCGAACGGTTCGAGGCGGAATGGGAAGACCTCTGCCTGTCCGATACGCTCGACATGGGGATGCCCATCCAGCGGACGCTGGGCAACAGCCGCCGGGTGCTGGGAATGCTGCGGTTCTACGCCGGGCAGGCCGTCACGATCCACGGCCAGACGATTGCCAATTCCTTCCCAGGCGAGATCTATTCCCAGACCGTCCGCGAACCCGTGGGTGTCGTGGGTGCCATCATTCCGTGGAACGCCCCCATTGCCGGGTCGATCTGGAAGATCGGACCGGCCATCGCCACCGGCTGCACCGTGGTCCTGAAACCGTCCGAGGAAGCCTCCCTGACCGTCCTGATGATCGCGAGGATCATGCAAGAGGCCGGGCTGCCGGACGGCGTGCTGAACATCGTCACCGGCACGGGCGCCGATGCAGGCGCAGCACTGGCCGAACATCCTGGCGTCGACAAGATCGTCTTCACCGGCTCGACCGCGACTGGGCAGGCCATCGCGCGGGCAGCCACCGGTAACCTCAAGCACGTCTCGCTGGAGCTGGGCGGCAAGTCGCCCGTGATCGTCTGCCGGGATGCGGACATCGAAAAGGCAGTGCCTGTCGCCGCGATGTCGGTCTTCGCGAACTCGGGCCAGATCTGCATCGCCGGGTCGCGCCTGTTCGTCGCGCGCGAGATCCATGACGAATTCGTCCGCCGCGTGTCCGAATTCGCCGCAAACCTGCGGATCGGCCACGGCATCGACGAGGGCACGGATATCGGCCCGATCATCTCGGCCCGGCAGGCGGACCGCATCGCCGGTTACCTGTCCGCCGGCCCCAACGAAGGCGCGCAGGTCATGACAGGCGGCAGCCGTGTCGAAGGCGCTGCGTTCGAGGGCGGTCATTTCTTCCAGCCCACCGTTTTCGGCGGGGTGACCGATGACATGTCCATCGCGCGGGAGGAAATCTTCGGCCCCGTGATCTCGGCCCTGCCCTTCGACAGCATCGACGAGGTTGTCGAGCGCGCCAATGCCACGCCCTACGGGCTGGCCGCAGGCGTGTTTTCCACCCATCTGGGCACCGCGCACAAGCTGGCGCACCGGATCAAGGCCGGATCGGTCTGGGTGAACATGTACCACGCCATCGACCCGGCAGTGCCCTTCGGCGGCGTCAAGATGTCGGGCTACGGTCGCGAGGGCGGGACCGAGCACATGGAAGAATACCTCGACACCAAGGCGATCTGGATCAACACGGACTGATCGCCACACGGGCGCCGTGACCCGAACGGCTGCGGCGCCTTTCCGGTCTTCAACACGAAAGGGGTCAACCATGCATGTCGGTATCATCGGTGTCGGGCTCATGGGCCACGGCATCGCCCGCAACGTCCTGTCGCGCGGCGGCTTTTCACTCAGCTTCCTGGATCACCCCGGCAACCAGCCGGTGGACGAGATCGTGGACCTTGGCGCCAAGGCATGCGCCACACCGGCCGAAATTGCAGCCGTGTCTGACGTGGTGATCCTGTGCGTCACCGGCTCCCCCCAGGTCGAAGCCATCGTCGGGGGCGAAAACGGGCTGGCCACGGCGCTGAAACCCGGCGCAGTGGTGGTCGACTGTTCGACCGCCCTGCCCGACTCGACCGTCCGCATGGGCGATGTCGTGCGTGCGGCAGGCGGCGATTACATCGACGCGCCGATGACGCGCACGGCCAAGCACGCGCACGAAGGGAAGCTGAACCTGCTGGTCGGGGGTGACGCGGCAACCATCGAAAAGGTCCGCCCGGTGCTGGCCTCGTTCACGGAAAACGTCGATCACGTCGGCCCGCTGGGCCATGGGCACCGGCTGAAACTGCTGCACAACTATGTCTCGGTCGGGTTCATGACGCTCCTGGCCGAAGCCTCGGCACAGGCGGCCGACGCGGGCGTCGATCCGCAGATCTTCGTCGACGTTCTGGCGGGTGGCGGCGGGGCCAGCGTGGCGCTGGACCGGCTTGCCCCCTACATTACCGCGAACGACCGCGAGGGCCTTCCCTTTTTCGTTGAAAACGCCCGGAAGGACATCGACTACTACTGCGCCATGTCGGATGCGGCGGGTGCACGGAAGACCGTCGCCGATGGTGTTTCCACCGCGCTTTCGGCGGCCGTCGACGCCGGCAAGGGACAGGCCTATGTACCTGAACTGGTTGATATTTTCCGCAAGACCGACAGCTGACATTTTCCCCCGCCCGTGGCCGGCACGCGGGCGGGGTTGCTAGTCGGAAATCGCTTGTGTAGCAACGCCGGACACTCATTGGGAGGAAAACCATGACATTCGTATCCCGCAGCCTTCTTGCGGCCAGCGCCCTCGTCGCGTTCGGCGCACCGGCCTTTGCCCAGACCGATGTGAAGATCGGCTACGCCCTCGCCCCCGACAGCCATTACGGCGTCGCTGCCGCCAAGCTGGAAGAGGTCGTGACGGCCGAAACCGGCGACGATTTCGCGTTCAAGCATTTCCCGTCCTCGGGCCTTGGCGGCGAGCGTGAAGTGATCGAGGGCCTGCAGCTGGGCACCATCGAGGCGACCATCGTGTCCTCGGGCACGCTGGCCAACTTCGTGCCCGACACGGGCGTGTTCGACATCCCCTTCCTGTTCCGCGATCTGGACCACGCCCGCGCGGTTCTGGACGGTCCGATCGGCGAAGAGATCCTTGTGAAGTTCGACGACGTCGGCATGCACGGCCTGGCCTGGGGCGAACAGGGTTTCCGCCACATGACCAACAACCGCAACGCGGTGCACACGCCGGAAGACGTTCAGGGCCTGAAGATCCGCACGATGGAAAACCCGGTTCACCTGGCGGCCTTCAACGACATGGGCGCGGCCCCCACGCCGATGGCATGGCCCGAGGTCATCTCGTCCCTGCAGCAGGGCGTGATCGACGGTCAGGAAAACCCGCTTTCGGTCATCGTTTCCGTCAAGCTGGACGAAGTGCAGAAGTACCTGACCCTGTCCGGCCACGTCTATTCGCCGGCGATGCTCTTGGTGTCGAAACCCTTCTGGGACGGTCTGGATGACGACCAGAAAGCCGCGTTCGAAAAGGGCGCGACCGAGGCCGCGGCCGCGATGCGCGGCTATGTCGACGATGTCGAGACGTCCGGCGTCGAGACGCTGAAAGAGCGCGGCATGGAAGTGAACGAGCTTTCGGCCGACGAAAAGGCGGCGTTCCAGGCCTCCATCTCCTCGGCCTACGAGGGCTATTACGAGACCTACGGCAAGGACAAGGTCGATGCGATCGTGAACTTCGAGTAGCACGATACCGCCGGCGCCCATCGGGCGCCGGCCTTCTTTCGGGGATCGCGGCGTGAAACGGATCGAAAACATCTTCGTGGCGCTGAACGGCTGGGCGCTGATCCTGATGTTGGGCGCCATGGCGCTGATCGTCGGGGTCAACATCTCGATGCGCTACCTGACGGACCATTCCTTCCCGTGGGCCGACGAGGCCGCGCGCTACCTGATGATCTGGCTGACCTTCACCGGCGCGGGCCTGATCCTGCGCATCGGCGGACATGTCGCCATCACCAACCTTCAGGATGCCCTGCCCGCCACCGGGCAGAAGATCCTGCGCGGCCTGCTGGTGGTGATCCTGCTTATCTTCTTCGGCTTCATGGTGCATGTCGGCCTGCAATACGCGCAGCGGATGCAGTACCAGGTCACGCCCGCCCTGCGCTTGCCGTTCCTCTACGTATATGCCGCGATGCCGGTGGGGTTCAGCCTGCTGATCATCCACCTGCTGCTGATCGCGCCGCGCTTCATCATGGCCGGCACCTACAAGCGGCTGGACGACGACGCAGACGACGATGGCGCACTGCCCGGAGGCGCCAATGGCTGAGATCCTGTTTCCGGCGCTGTTCGTGCTGCTGGCCCTTGGCCTGCCCGTGGCCTTTGCCATGGCGATCGCGGTCTTCCTCGCCCTGTCCTTCGGGTCCTCCTATCCCCATCTCGTCGTGGTGAAGGAGATGTTCTCGGGCCTCGACAGCTTCCCGCTGCTGGCGGTGCCGTTCTTCATCCTCGCCTCGGAAATCATGACCGGCGGCGCGGTGACGCTGGCGATCCTGCGGCTGGCGCAATCGCTTGTGGGCCACCTACGCGGCGGGCTGGGGCACGCAAATGTCGTGAGTTCCGCCATGTTCGCCGGGATTTCCGGCAGTGCGCTGGCCGATGCGGCCGGGCCCGGCACGATGATGATCCGGATGATGGAGAAGGCAGGCTACGACCGCCCCTATGCCGGCGCGTTGACCATCGCGAGTTCCGTCGTGGGGCCAATCATCCCGCCGTCAATCACGATGATCATCTACGCGATGCAGGACAAGGAAGTGTCGGTCGGCTCGCTATTCATGGCCGGTGTGCTGCCCGGGGTTCTGATCACCGCGATGGTGCTGATGGCCAATGCGCGGGTCAGCAGCCAGCGGAACTACTCCACGGGCGCACCCATGCCGCCCCTGCGCGAAATCGGCCGCATCGCGTTCTATGCCTTGCCCGCCCTGTTCCTGATCCTGCTGATCGTCGGCGGCATCCGGTTCGGGATCTTCACGCCCACCGAAGCCTCGGTGATCGCGGTGTTCTACGCGCTGGTCGTGGGCATGTTCGTCTACCGCTCGCTGAAGCTGCGCGACCTGCCCGCCATCATCCTGCGGGCCGCGCTGACATCGGGCGCGGTGCTGCTGATCCTTGGCGCCGCGCGGGCGTTTGCCTGGGTGCTGATCATTGAAGGCATTCCGCAGTTCCTGGCGGAAACGATCATCGCGTGGGACCTGTCGCCCGTCGTCTTCCTGCTGGCGGTAAACGTGCTTCTGCTGGGGTTCGGCCTGTTCATGGATCCGCTGCCCGGCGTCATGATCCTTGTCCCGATCCTTGCGCCGATCAGCTTTGCGCTGGGGATCGATCCGAACCACTTCGCCATCATCGTGATCGTGAACCTGACGCTGGGCCTGACGACGCCACCGGTGGGCAGCCTGATCTTCGTGGTCTCGTCAACGGTCGGGCTGAAGCCATCGACGCTGATCCGCGAAATGCCGCCCTTCTTCGTGGCGCTCGCGGTGGCCTTGCTGCTGATCACCTTCGTGCCGTTCCTGTCCACCTGGCTGCCGGGCGTCAGCGGGTTCTGATCCGCGGCGCCACGAAAAAGGCCGGGGCCCGAAGGCCCCGACCGGTATCAATTCGGCTCCCGCTCAGTTCTGCCAGGACTGGATGAGTTCGTCGTAGCCGACCGTCTTCGGCTCTTCCTCCTCGTTCTCCAGCTTGGGCTTGGGCGACCCTTCGACCTCGTTCAGCCAGTAGGACGGATCCTGCGGATCGTTCATGACCGGGCCAAGATCGCCCTGCACGCCGGCACGTTCCAGACGTTCCAGAACGCTTTCCTGCTGCTCGCAGAGGTTGTCCAGCGCCTCCTGAGCCGACAGCGCGCCCGAGGACGCATCGCCGATGTTCTGCCACCACAGCTGCGCCAGCCGCGGATAGTCGGGGATGTTGGTGCCGGTAGGCGACCAGCGAACCCGTGCAGGCGAGCGGTAGAATTCGACCAGACCGCCCAGGGCATCGGCCCGTTCGGTGAAGCTGTCATGGTCGATGGTGGATTCGCGGATGAAGGTCAGGCCAGCGTGGGCTTTCTCCACATCCACGGTCATCGACGTCACGAACTGGGCGTAAAGCCACGCCGCCTGCGCACGCTCCAGCGGGGTCGATTTCATCAGCGTCCACGACCCTGCGTCCTGGTAGCCGACTTTCATGCCGTCTTCCCAGTAGACACCGTGGGGCGATGGCGCCATCCGCCAGCGTGGCGTGCCGTCATCGTTCAGCACGGCCTTGGCCGCATCCCCCACCATGTCGGCGGTGAAGGCGGTGTACCAGAACATCTGCTGGGCCACCTGCCCCTGCGCCGGGATCGGTCCGCTTTCCGAGAACGTCATCCCTGCCGCCGCTGGGGGGGCATAGTTCTGCAGCCATTCGACGTATTTCTCGATCGCATAGACCGCGGCAGGAGAGTTAGTCGCCCCGCCACGCGCCACGCAGGAGCCGACGGGCTGCGAGTTCTCGTTCACCCGGATGCCCCATTCGTCGACGGGCAGGCCGTTGGGTTCGCCCGTGTCTCCCATGCCGGCCATCGACATCCACGCGTCGGTGAAGCGCCAGCCCAGCGACGGGTCCTTCTTGCCATAGTCCATGTGGCCGTAGATATCGCCCTCGATGTCCATGTGGCTCAGGTCACGGCCGGTGAAGAAGTCGGCGATGTCCTCGTAGGCGGACCAGTTCACCGGGACGCCCAGATCGTAGCCGTATTCCTCCTTGAAATCGGCCATGTTCTTTTCGTCGGTGAACATGTCGTAGCGGAACCAGTAGAGGTTCGCGAACTGCTGGTCGGGCAGCTGGTAGAGCTTCCCGTCCGGCCCGGTGGTGAACTGCAACCCGATGAAATCGTCAAGGTTCAGGTTGGGATTGGTGACAGAGGCCCCCTCGCCCTCCATCCAGTCCGTCAGGTTGCGCGCCTGCTGATAGCGCCAGTGGGTGCCGATCAGGTCGCTGTCGTTGATATAGGCGTCATAGACGTTCTCGCCGGTCTGCATTTGTGTTTGCAGCTTCTCGACCACGTCGCCTTCGCCGATCAGGTCATGGGTTATGTTGATGCCGGTGATCGCGGTGAAGGCCGGGGCCAGCACGTTGGCCTCGTATTCATGGGTCGTGATCGTTTCCGACACGACGTTGATGTCCATGCCCCGGAACGGCTCGGCCGCGTCGATGAACCATTGCATCTCGGCTTCCTGCTCCTCGCGGGTCAGGGCCGAGCGTTGGATTTCCTCGTCTAGAAAGGCGCGGGCCGCCTCCATGTCCGCCACCGCCGGCGCGGCGGTGATACAGAGCGCGAGGGCCGCTGTCGTTGTCATCAATCGGTTCATGGTTTCCTCCCTTTAAACCGTGGTTATCGTTGCTGCTGGCGGCGGGCCGCCCGCAGATCGGGGCCTATACCCAGCGGAACACCGCCGCGGCATAGACAAGGCAGACCACCAGCGCCCATGGCTGGGGTCCGAACGCGAAGCCAAGCCAGATCAGGTTGAAGAAGGCCGAACCGAGAAGCGTGATGAAAAGCCGGTCGCCCCGCGTCGTTTCGATCCGCAGGATGCCGGTGCGGGGCGTTTCGGGATACCGCGCCGCAAGCACGGAAAAGACGATCAGAAGCGTCGCGATCACGGCGAAGAAGATCGCGGTGGGGACTGTCCATGCCATCCAGGCCATGTGCGTTTCCTTCCCTGTCTGTCGGTTACACGCGGCCGAGGGCAAAGCCCTTGGCGATGTAGTTGCGGACGAAATAGATCACGAGCGCGCCGGGCACGATCGTCAGCACCCCCGCTGCGGCCAGCACGCCCCAGTCAAGGCCGGAGGCCGAGACGGTGCGTGTCATGGTGGCCGCGATGGGTTTCGCATCGACGGATGTCAGCGTGCGCGACAGCAGCAGTTCCACCCACGAGAACATGAAGCAAAAGAACGCGGCGACCCCGATGCCGGACGAGATCAGCGGCATGAAGATCCGCACGAAGAACCGCCCGAAACTGTAGCCGTCGATATAGGCGGTCTCGTCGATCTCCTTCGGGACACCGCGCATGAACCCTTCAAGGATCCAGACCGCCAGCGGCACGTTGAACAGGCAGTGCGCCAGAGCCACCGCGATATGCGTGTCGAAAAGCCCGACGCTGGAATAAAGCTGGAAGAACGGCAGCGCGAAGACGGCGGGCGGCGCCATGCGGTTCGTCAGCAGCCAGAAGAACAGGTGCTTGTCGCCCATGAAGCTGTAGCGGCTGAAGGCATAGGCCGCAGGCAGGGCCACGGCGAGACTGATGACCGTGTTCATCACCACGTAGATCAGCGAATTGACGTACCCCATGTACCACGACGGGTCGGTCAGGATCTTGGCGTAGTTCGCGAAGGTCAGATCCCGCGGCCACAGCGAGAAGGTCGACAGGATCTCGGCATTGGTCTTCAGGCTCATGTTCACCAGCCAGTAGATCGGCAGCATGAGGAACACGAGGTAGAGCGTCATCACCACGACCGATCCCTTCGGCCGGAACCGGCGGCGCGTGCGCGTGGCCGTCTGGGGGGTGACCTTGCCGGGGATCGTCCCGGCACCGGGGGCGGAAACGCTGTCGGACATCAGACGCCATCCCTTTTGTCGAGGTTGATCATCACCGTGTAGAACACCCAGCAGATCAGCAGGATCACGAGGAAATACATGATCGAAAACGCGGCCGCCGGGCCAAGGTCGAACTGCCCCAGCGCCATCTTCACAAGGTCGATGGACAGGAACGTCGTCGCGTTGCCAGGGCCGCCTCCGGTGACGACGAAGGGTTCGGTATAGATCATGAAACTGTCCATGAAGCGCAGCAGGATCGCGATCATCAGGACGCCCGCCATCTTCGGCAGCTCGATGAAGCGGAACACCTTCCAGCGCGACGCCTGGTCGATCTTGGCGGCCTGGTAATAGGCATCGGGAATGGATTGCAGGCCCGCATAGGCCAGCAGCGCCACAAGCGATGTCCAGTGCCACACATCCATGACGATCACCGTGGCCCACGCGGCAATGGAATCCTGCGTGTAGTTGTAATCGATCCCCAGCGCGTCGAGCGTGTAGCCCAGAAGCCCGATATCGACGCGCCCGAAGATCTGCCAGATCGTGCCCACCACGTTCCAGGGGATCAGCAGCGGCAGCGACATGACCACAAGGCAGAAGGACGCCCAGAAGCCCTTTTTCGGCATGTTCAGTGCGACAAGGATGCCCAGCGGCACCTCGATCGCCAGGATAACCATCGAAAAGATCAACTGCCGACCAAGGGCGTTCCACATCCGCTCGCTCAGGGCCATCTCCTTGTACCATTCAAGGCCCACCCAGTAGAACACGTTGTTCCCGAACGTGTCCTGCACGGAGTAGTTCACGACGGTCATCAGCGGGATCACGGCTGAAAAGGCCACCAGCAGCAGCACGGGCAGGACAAGGAACCACGCCTTTTGGTTGACGGTCTTGTTCATCACGCGGCCTCCCCCACGCGCGCGGTGGGGACCACGCGCCAATCGTTCTCGTACACGTTGATGCCCTGCGGATCGAAGGTGATACGGTCGGCGCCTGCGGGCACCCGCTGTTCTTCCGACAGGATCGCGGCAATGCGGCTGCCCGCAGCGTCGATCCGGGCGATCTTGTGGCGGCCCACGTCCTCGACCCGGTTCATGGTCGCCGGGATGCCTTCGCCGCCCGCCGACAGGTGCACGAATTCAGGCCGCACTCCGATCTGCACCCGGCCCGCTCCGGTTTCGTAGACGGCGCCCAGATCGACCTCCGCCGCGCCAACGCGCGCCGTTTGGCCCGATATCTCGGCATCGAACAGGTTCATGCCGGGCGAGCCGATGAAGTAGCCCACGAAGGTATGCGCCGGGCGTTCGAACAGCTCCTGCGGGGTGCCGATCTGCACGACCCGGCCATCATACATCACGACGACCTTGTCGGCGAAGGTCAGCGCCTCGGTCTGGTCGTGGGTGACGTAGATCATCGTATGCCCGAAATCCTGATGCAGCTGCTTCAGCTGGGTGCGCAGTTCCCACTTCATGTGCGGGTCGATCACGGTCAGCGGCTCGTCGAACAGCAGCGCGTTCACGTCCTTCCTGACCATGCCCCGGCCAAGGCTGATCTTCTGCTTGGCATCCGCCGTCAGCCCGCGCGCCTTGCGGCGCAGCTGGTCTTCCATCCCGATCACGCGGGCGATCTCCTGCACGCGTTGGGCGACGTAGGCCTCGTCCATACCGCGATTGCGCAGCGGGAAGGCCAGATTGTCCTGAACCGTCATCGTGTCGTAGACGACCGGGAACTGGAACACCTGCGCGATGTTGCGTTCCGCCGTGGGCGCCTGCGTGACGTCCTTGTCATCGAACAGGATCCGCCCCTGGCTGGGATGCAGAAGCCCCGAGATGATGTTCAGCAGTGTCGATTTCCCGCAGCCCGAGGCGCCCAGCAGCGCGTAGGCCTCGCCATCGATCCAGTCGTGGTTCAACTCCTTCAGGGCGAAGTCGCCTTCGTCCTTCGGGTGCTTCAGGTAGGAATGCGCAAGGTTGTCGAGCGTGATCTTGGCCATGTCAGGCGGCCTCCGCATAGGGCGCGGCGGACACGAGCGCGCCGTCCTCCGCGAAGATGTAGGCATGCGCGGGGTCGAGGTAGACGGAAAGCTCCTGCCCCGGTTTCAGGCTGCGGATGCCGTGGATCAGGCCGACCCAGCGTTCGCCGTGATGGTCGAGATGGACGAAGGTCTCCGAGCCGGTGATCTCGGTCACCGTCAGGGTCGTGCGGAACTCCATCGCGTCGTCCACGTGCCGGTCCAGTTCCACGTGATTGGGCCGGAACCCGGCAAGGTAGGCGCCATCGGCCAGCCCTTCCGCCGCGCCCACGGCGGCCGAGGCCTGATCGTCACCGAATTTCAGCTTTCCGCCCTCCTTGCGGACCGGCAAGAAGTTCATCGGCGGGTCCGAAAAGACGCGCGCCGTGGTTGCGTTCAGCGGCTTGCGATAAACGGATGCAGTGGGCCCGAACTGTGTCACGCGGCCTTCCCAGAGCGTCGCCGTGTTGCCGCCCAGAAGCAGCGCCTCCTCGGGTTCCGTCGTGGCATAGACAAAGATCGCGCCCGATTCCTCGAAGATGCGGGGGATTTCCTCGCGCAGCTCCTCGCGCAGCTTGTAGTCGAGATTGGCCAGCGGTTCGTCCAGCAGCACCAGCCCGGCGTTCTTGACCAGCGCGCGGGCCAGAGCGCAGCGTTGCTGCTGCCCGCCCGACAGCTCCAGCGGCTTCCGGTCCAGCATCGGCGAAAGCTTCATCAGGTCGGCCGTCTCGCGCACGCGGCGGTCAATCTCGGCCCGGTCCACGCCCATCAGCTTCATGGGCGAGGCGATGTTTTCCCACACCGTCATCGACGGGTAGTTGATGAACTGCTGGTAAACCATCGCGACCTTGCGGTCCTGCACCCGCTGGCCGGTCACGTCCTCGCCGTTCCAGACGATGCGCCCGGTGTTGGGCACATCCAGCCCCGCCATCAGCCGCATGAGCGACGTCTTGCCCGAAAGCGTCGGGCCCAGCAGGACGTTCATCGTCCCCTTCTCAAGGGTCAGGTCCGTCGGATGGATATGCGTGTCCGCACCCATCACTTTCGACGCCCCGTCGAGGATCAGGCTCATGTCACTCTCTCTCCCTCTTGCGGCGTTTATTCTGCCGCTTCTTGTGCACGACCCCGATCGCGGGCCTTTTGCATCCAGTCATCCAACCGCGCGATCTGGTCCGCGGTCATCCGCAGGCCCAGCTTCGATCGGCGCCAGACCACGTCCTCCGCCGTCCGCGCCCATTCCCGTGTCATCAGCCATGTGACCTCCCGCGCCGTCAGGGTGGCGCCGAATTTTTCGCCCATGTCCGCCGCGCCGGTCGCGCCGTCCAGCATGTCCCACGCCTGTGTCCCGTAAGCGCGGACCATGCGGCGGCAGGCGAAGTCGTCCAGGAACGGGAAGTCGGTCTTCAGCCGCGCGACCAGATCCGCGACCTCTCCCACGCCGAAATCGCCGCCCGGCAGCGACACGCCCGCGGTCCATGGTCCGCCGTCCGTCTTCAGATGGCCCGCGATCTTGTCGAGCGCGCCTTCGGCCAGCCGCCGGTAGGTGGTGATCTTGCCGCCGAACACGTTCAGCACCGGCGCGCCGCCCGAGGCTTCGACCTTCAGCGTGTAATCGCGCGTCGCCGCCGTGGCCGATTGCGCGCCATCGTCGTAAAGCGGGCGCACGCCGGAATAGCTCCACACCACGTCATCCTCGGTCACCGGATTCTTCAGGTAGGCGTTGACAAAATCGAGCATGTAACGTCGTTCTTCGGCCGTGCATTCGGGCGGGACGTCGGGATCGTGGTGTTCGGCGTCCGTCGTGCCGATCAGGGTGAAATCCTCCTCGTAGGGGATCGCGAACATGATCCGCCCGTCGGAGCCCTGGAAGAAATAGCACTTGTCGTGATCGAACAGCCGGCGCGTGACGATGTGCGAACCGCGCACCAGCCGCACGCCATCGCGGCTGTTGGAATGCACGACGCCGCTGATGATCTCCCCCACCCACGGGCCGCCGGCATTGACCAGCATCCGCGCGCGTACATCTCGACGGGGTCCGCGGTCACGATCTTCCAGCGTGACGGTCCACAGATCGCCCTCGCGACGGGCCTCAGTCACCCGTGTCCGGGTCAGGATGCGGGCACCCCGTGCGGCGGCGTCACGGGCGTTCAGCACCACGAGGCGGGAATCCTCGACCCAGCAATCGCTGTATTCATAGGCCCGTTCGAACCGGTCCTTCAGCGGCGCACCTTCCGGCCCGGTTGTCAGGTCCAGCGTCTTGGTTCCCGGCAGGATCTTCCGGCCGCCCAGGTTGTCGTACAGGAACAGCCCCAGCCGGATGACCCAGCCGGGCCGGCGCCCGCGGGTCCACGGCATGACGGTGTTCAGGATCTTCGACGTGGGCGTCTGCCCTTCGAACCGCATGTCCTTGTGATAGGGCAGCACGAACCGCATGGGCCACGAGATATGCGGCATCGCCCGCAGCAGCGTCTCGCGTTCGGCCAAGGCCTCGCGCACCAGGCGAACCTCGAAATACTCCAGGTAGCGCAGACCGCCATGGAACAGCTTGGTCGAGGCCGAAGAGGTTGCAGAGGCCAGATCGTTCATCTCGGCCAGCGTGACGGACAATCCCCGACCGGCCGCATCGCGCGCGATGCCGCAGCCGTTGATCCCGCCGCCGATGATGAAAAGGTCCTGGACCTCGGCTTCGCCGGTCATCCCGCTCTCCCCTGCAGGTGCCACGAAAAAGAAACGAACATATTCATGCGCGTTTCGGAAGTGTTTTCTTTCTTTTTTCGGAACGCATTGAAATATAACAGGTTATCCTGGCGCGCAACACAACCAGTACAGTTATCAACCGCCTGATGTACCCTGTTCATCGTTGAACCGGCCCCCGATGCGGCACTCTCGCACTGATTCCGAACCGATCTTGACAACTTCGCGTGTCTCGGGGGACGATTGGGAAAGGAAACGAAAAATGTCGCAGACATTCCGCCTGCCCGAAATCGTCGAGATCGCCCGCCGCGACCGAAAGGTCACCGTGGAAGGGCTGGCCACGCATTTCGGCGTCACGCTCCAGACCATCCGGCGCGACCTGTCGGAACTGGCCGAGACGGGAAAGCTGGAACGTGTGCATGGCGGCGCGGTCCTGCCCTCGCGCACGACCAACCTGGATTACGAGGAACGCCGCGGCCTGAACGCCGAGGCCAAGGTGGGCATCGCGCGGGCCTGCGCGGCGCGGATCCCCGACGATTGCACCGTCTTCCTGGCCATCGGCACCACGACCGAGGCGGTGGCGCTGGAACTGCGGGAGCATCGCAACCTGCTGGTCGTCACAAACAACACCAAGGTTGCCGACATCCTGGCCGATGCGCCGGGCGTGCGCGTGATCGTCACCGGCGGTGTCCTGCGCCAGTCGGACGGCGGGCTGGTGGGCGATATCGCGGCCGCGACGGTGCGGCTTTTTCGGTTCGATATCGGCGTTATCGGGTGTTCGGCCCTCGTCCCCGACGGCGACGTGCTGGATTACGACCTGCAGGAAGTCGGCGTCAGCCAGGCGATCCTGCAACACTCCCGCCGCCGGTTCCTTGTGTCCGATCACTCCAAGCTTCAGCGCCGCGCCCCGGCCCGGGTGACCACGCTGTCGGACATCGACACCGTCTTCACCGACCGCGCCCTGCCCGACACTCTGGCCGCGCGGTGCAAGACGTGGGACACCGAGATCCAGGTCAGCCGCCTGTCCCCGCGCATGGACGCTGCCGAACGCTGATCAATCGCGGGATGGCCGATGCCCCCCGCGCATCACGCGCGTGGGCCGGGCCCCGGCCACCGCATCCACTTTCCACGACCGGGTACTGGCGCTACACTGGCTGCAAATCAAGGGAGAGCGGGCGCAGGTCACGACATCTCCATCACAGGCAGACGGTCGCGCAGCGGGCTGAACAAGGCAGGCGGATGAGCAGGATCTTTCACGGCAGCAGACGGGGCCGCGGAATCAGGGCGCTGGCCGTTGTCGCGCTGCTGCCTGGTCTCGCGGCATGCGACTCCGCCAGCCTGCCCGCCGACTTGCCCCGCATCCTGCAACCGGCCGCCGATCGCACCACGATCGTCGAACGCGATATCGAGGCGCCCGAGATTTTCGACGTGACCGAGGCGGGCGTCTGGGACGGTCAGCCGTCGCTTGGGGGCATCTGGGTGGCCCATCCCGACGTGGGAGAGCCCGGGCGGGTGATCATCCGCAACCTGTCGAACGACGCGTTCGTGGTCGGTGCGCTTTTCCGCCGCGCTGGCAGCCGGGCAGGTCCGCGTTTGCAGGTTTCAGCGGACGCCGCCAACGCGTTGGGGATGCAGGCCGGTGCCCCGGTCACTCTGAACGTCACCGCACTGCGCCGCGACCCGAGGGAAGACGCTGAAAACGCGGAAGAAACCATCGCGACGCCTGCGGTCGATGCAGAGCTGGAAGAGCTGCCATCCGTCATCACGCCGCCCCCCGTCACACGCCTGCGCACGGCAGACGACCTGTCAGGTGGAATGGGCTTTTCCGCCGATACTGCCGGGGCTGACGATCAAATCGACGTTGCCGGGTTGATCCTGGCGGCCGGGACGCAGAAAATGAATTTGAAGGATGCCCGGGTGCGCCCTGCCCCGGCTGTCCTTTACCGCGATGCCATCCAGAAACACATCAAAGAGGCCGGACCTGCCGATGCCCATACCGTTGCCGATTGATTGCCTGCGCGTGTTCGCGCTGGGCCTGGTTCTGACCCTGACGGCCGGCATGGCCGCGGCCTTCGATACGCCGGCCCGCGCCGCCTTCGTGATGGATCACGACACGGGCACCGTGCTGTTCGAAAAGAACGCCGACCTGCCATTGCCGCCGGCGTCGATGTCGAAGCTGATGACGATCTACCTTGCGCTTGAAGCCGTGCGCGACGGGCGTCTGGATCTGGACCAGCGCCTGCCGGTGTCGCCCCACGCGATGAGCTATGGCGGCTCGACCATGTTCCTTGACACCACCGATACGGTAACGGTCGACGAATTGCTGAAGGGGATCATCGTGCTGTCCGGCAACGATGCCAGCGCGGTCATCGCCGAGGCGCTGAGCCCGGACCGGTCCGAGGCGGGCTTTGCCCAGCTCATGAACGAACGCGCGCGCCAGCTTGGCATGACGAATTCCACCTTCGCCAATTCCAACGGCTGGCCCGACCCGATCCAGCGGATGTCGGTGCGCGATCTGGGGATACTCGCCAACCGCATCATCACCGATTTCCCCGACTTCTACCCCTATTTCGCGATGCAGACCTACGAATTCGACGGTCGCGCGCCCGCGAACACCCGTAACCGGAACCCGCTTCTGTCGATGGGCATCGGCGCCGACGGCCTGAAGACGGGCCACACGCAGGAGGCAGGCTACGGCCTTGTCGGCTCGGGCACCCGCGACGGGCGGCGGACGATCTTCGTCGTCTCGGGGCTGGAAAGCGAAGGACAACGCGCAAGGGAGGCGGCGGCGATCCTCGATTGGTCGTTTCGCCACTTTACCCCCAAGACCCTTGCCCAGGCCGGTGAAAAAGTCGGCACCGCCGACGTCTGGCTTGGTCGGCGGAACTCGGTAGACCTTGTCGTGGGCGACGCGCTGAACGTGCTGCTGCCGGTGCCCACGCAGGACACGGTCGAGGCCGAGATCCGCTATGACGGCCCCGTGCAGGCGCCCATCACCAAGGGGCAGGAACTGGGCCGCATCGTGATCCTGCGCGGTGACGAACTGGAACCGATGTCCCGGCCGCTGCTCGCCGCCGAGGACGTGAAGGACGGCGGCTATTTCGCCCGTGTGAAGCTTTCGGCACAATTCCTGCTGTCATGGATCGGCAGTTTCATCCCCGGACTGACGTGAGCGGGCTTTTCGTCTCGTTCGAGGGGATCGACGGGTCCGGCAAATCCACGCAGGCGCGGATGCTGGCAGACCAGCTTCGCGCGGAAGGCCGCACCGTGGTCCTGACGCGCGAGCCCGGCGGGTCGGACGGAGCAGAGGAGATCCGGAACCTCGTCCTGAACGGCGATCCCGACCGCTGGTCGGCCGAGACGGAGATCCTACTGTTCACCGCCGCCCGCCGCGATCACATGGAACGCACGATCGGCCCCGCGCTGGACGCGGGCCACGTGGTGATCTGCGATCGCTTCGCGGATTCGACACGAATGTACCAGGGCCTGTCGCGGGGCGATCTGCGCGCGCTGGTCGACACGCTGCACGGTCTGATGATCGGGCGCGAACCCGATCTGACGGTGCTGATCGACATGGATCCGGAGACGGGTCTCTCCCGCGCACTGGGGCGTGAAGGAATCGATACCCGCTTCGAAGGCTTCGGGCTGGACCTGCAGCAGCGGATGCGCGCGGGCTTTCTGGCCCTTGCCGCCGAGGCGCCCGAAAGGTTCCGCGTGATCGACGGCAACCGCCCGGTCGAAACCGTGGCCAAGGACGTGTCCACCGTGATAGCGGATGCCCTGACATGAGCACCGATGACACCAATGACGGCCCCGACAAGGTGCCCGGCGCCCCGCACCCGCGGGAAACGCAGCGCCTGTTCGGGCAGGACGAGGCCGAGGCCGCGTTTCTGGATGCCCACGGCTCGGGCCGGATGCATCATGCGTGGCTGATCACCGGGCCCAAGGGCATCGGCAAGGCGACGCTGGCCTGGCGCATCGCGCGGTTCCTGGTGGCCACGCCGGAAGCCACGGGCGACGATGACATGTTCGGCGCCCCGCTCCCGCCCGAAAGCCTTGATATCCCGGCCGATCACCCCGTCTCGCGGCGTATCCTGGCCGGGGCCGAACCCGGCATCACCTCGATCACCCGCACGCTCAGCGATACAGGCCGGATGCGCGACGTGATCGTCGTCGACGACGTGCGCAAGCTGTCGCGGTACTTCGGGCTCAGCTCGGCCGATGGCGGGCATCGGGTCGTGATCGTCGATGCCGCGGACGAGATGAACGACAGCGCTGCCAACGCGCTTTTGAAGATGCTGGAGGAGCCGCCGAAGCGCGCCACGCTTCTGCTGATCGCGCACCAGCCCTCGCGCCTGCTGCCGACGATCCGGTCACGCTGCCGGACGCTACGCCTGTCTCCGCTGGCGCCGGATGACCTTGCCGCCGCGCTGGAACAGGCGGGCGCCGAACTTCCGGCCGATCCGGGCGCGCTTGCGGCGCTTGCCGGGGGCTCTGCCGGGACGGCGCTGGAGCTTCTGTCGGGCGACGGGCTGGGGCTTTATGCCCGGCTGATGGCGATCCTGAATTCGCTGCCCAGCCTTGACCGGCAACTGGCGCTGGCCTTGGCCGAAAGCGCCGCCGCACGCGGGGCGGGCGCGAAATTCGACCTGCTGCTGGCGCTTCTGGATATCGCGATGGCCCGGCTCGCCCGGACAGGCGCCACGGGCAGCGCCCCCCGGCCCGAAGCGGCCCCGGGCGAGGCTGAGCTGATGGCCCGCCTGGCGCCCTCCCCGCAAAAGGGACGCGACTGGGCCGAAGCGGCTGCCCATATTTCCGCCCGTGCCCGCCACGGACGGGCGGTCAATCTTGACCCTGCCGCGCTGGTCCTAGATACGGTGTTCCAGTTACAAGCGACGGCTCAACGATAAGCGATCCCATAAGCGATATGTCCCAGTCTCAGATGTCCAAGACCGCCGACGAAACGCCCCGGATCCCTGCCCCGCATATAACAGACAGCCACTGCCACCTCGATTTCCCGGATTTCGATGGCGAACGCGCCGAGGTTCTGGCCCGCGCGGCCGAGGCCGGGGTGACCCGCATGGTCACCATCTGCACGAAGCTGAAGAACGAACCGCAGGTCCGCGCGCTGGCCGAGGCGCACGATCCGGTCTTCTATGCCGCCGGCACCCATCCGATGAGCGCCGCGGAAGAGCCGCTGGCCAGTGTCGATGAGCTGATCGCCCTGAATGCGCACCCGAAATTCGTGGGCATAGGCGAGACCGGCCTCGACTACCATTACACCGCCGAAAGCGCGGACGTGCAGCAGACATCCCTGCGCATCCACATCGCCGCGGCGCGCGCCACCGGCCTGCCGCTGATCATCCATGCCCGCGCCGCGGACGAGGATATGGCCCGCATCCTGACCGAGGAACACGCCAACGGCGCCTATTCCTGCGTGATGCACTGCTTCTCGTCCGGTCCCGAACTGGCGCGCGCGGCGCTCGATCTGGGCTTCTACCTGTCCATGTCGGGCATCGCCGCCTTCCCGCGGTCGAAAGAGCTGCGCGAAATTTTCGCCAATGCCCCCGTCGAACGTATCCTCGTGGAAACCGACAGCCCCTACCTTGCGCCCCCGCCCCATCGCGGCAAGCGGAACGAACCGGCCTATACCGCCCATACCGCCCGTGTCGGGGCCGAGGTCTTCGGCATGGACTACCCCGATTTCGCCGCCCAGACGCAGGCCAATTTCGAACGCCTGTTCTCCAAGGTCGCAGCCTATGAGGCCGCCGCCTGATGGCCCATGTCCGCTGTACAATCCTGGGCTGCGGCTCCTCTGGCGGCGTGCCGCGGCTTGGCGGGATCTGGGGCGATTGCGACCCCAAAAACCCCAAGAACACGCGCCGGCGCTGTTCGATGCTGGTCGAACGCGATGGGCCGGATGGCACCACGAACGTCCTGATCGACACCGGCCCCGACATGCGCACCCAGCTTCTGGATGCGGGCGTGGGCCGGCTGGACGGCGTCGTCTACACCCATGCCCATGCCGATCACGTCCACGGGCTGGATGATCTGCGGATGATCGTCTTCAACATGCGCCAGCGCCTGCCCGTCTGGGCCGATGGCGACACGCAGGACCGGCTGCTGGGCAGCTTCGGCTACGCCTTCGTGCAGCCCGAAGGCTCTCCCTACCCACCGATCCTGAACCTGCACACCATCGACGGCGCGTTCGAGATCGACGGCCCCGGCGGCCCGATCCCGTTCCGCCCCTTCCGCGTGGGCCATGGCAGCATTGACGCACTTGGCTTCCGCATCGGGGGGCTGGCCTACCTGCCCGACGTGGCGGAGATCTATGACGACGCGTGGGAGGAACTGGCCGACCTCGACACCTGGATCGTCGATGCGCTCCGCCGGACACCGCATCCGACCCATGCCCACCTGGACCAGGCGCTGGAATGGATCGCCAAGATCACCCCCCGGCAGGCGGTGCTGACCAACATGCATATCGACATGGATTACGAGGCCGTCCTGCGCGACACGCCCGACCATGTCACCGCCGCCTTCGACGGTATGACCCTCGATGCCGAGATCTGAGGCGCGATGCAGGCGCTGATCGATGTCATCCTGCCGGTCTTTCTTGTGATCGGCGCAGGATACGCGGTGACCCGCAGCGGGTTTCTGAACGACATCCATATCGAAGGGGTGATGAAGTTCACCCAGGGCTTCGCCATCCCCTGCCTGCTGTTTCTTGCCATCGCCCGGCTGGACCTGTCGGCCAGCTTCAATCCCGGCCTGATGGCCAGCTTCTACACGGCGGCCTTCCTGTGCTTCTGCGTCGGACTGATCGGCGCCCGGATTCTGTTCGGCCGCCCATGGGAAGACAGCATCGCCATCGGGTTCTGCTGCCTGTTCTCGAACTCGATCCTCCTGGGCCTGCCGATCACCGAACGCGCCTTCGGCCCCGACAACCTGACCGGCAACTACGCCATCATCTCGTTCCATGCGCCATTCTGCTATTGCATCGGCATCACCGCGATGGAGTTCGTGCGCAATCGTGGCAAGGGCGGCCCCGGCATGGCGCTGGGGATCCTCAAGGCTGTGTTTTCCAACACGCTGATCCTGGGCGTTGTCCTGGGCTTTACCGTCAACCTCAGCGGCGTGCCCCTGCCCACGGCGCTGGAAGACGGGCTGCAACTGATTGCCCGCGCCGCCCTGCCCGGCGCGCTCTTCGCGCTTGGCGGCGTGCTGGTGCGTTACAAGCTCGAGGGCGACTGGAAGACGGTGGCCTTCATCTGCTCGGCCTCGCTGCTCTTGCACCCGTCGCTGATGTGGCTCTTCGGGACGTTCTTCAAGCTGCCGACCGATCTCTTCCGCTCCGGCGTGATCAATTCCGCGATGCCGCCGGGTTTCAACGCCTATCTCTTCGCCGCGATGTACGGGCGCGGGCAACGCGTCGCCGCCTCGTCGGTCCTGATCGCGACCAGCCTGGCCCTGCTGACGGCATGGCTATGGCTGACCCTTCTGGGCGGATGACCAGACGTCTGGCCGCCGGTTCCTTGCCACACGTAGGGTGTGTGGTCCCCACGCACCGCACCGAGCGTGCGTTCGGCCGCGGCGGCGCCAACACCCCGTCCGGATCCTTCAGCTGCACGCCGTTGAAGAAGCCCAGCGTGCCGCTCTCCTTTTAGTCACAGATGGTCGCGTCAGTAGCGCTGTCGTACGTATAGACCGGCGCACGCCATTTGAATTCCTCGGTCAGATGGCTGGCCCGCAGGATCACTCGCAAGACACGCAGTTCCGTCGGAAAGTGACCTGCCTCCGCGAAAACACGTTCCAGTCCGGGGTCCGCGTCCGCCATCTGACATGCCTCTGTTTTGGTGCGGCAAAGCATATCGGAAGGCGCCCATTGGCAACGCTGAAATCGGGCCAAAAGCAGACCCTTGCCGTCCACACCAGGCACGACGCCCCGCGCCCACGGTCGGGGCGCCGGCCCCGCAAGGGGCTGGCGGGGTGGGTGGGCGGGCCCGCCGGGGGCGCGGGGATCACCGCCGCGCTGTTCGCCTTCCCGCCCCCTCAGAAACGCGCGTCGTACTCTGCCTTCAGCGCCGTCCAGCTGTCCCAGAACGGAGTCGGCGCCTTGCCTTTCGCAACGCTCTCCAGCACATCCAGATGCGCAAGCCACCCGGCCCCGATCATCCGGCGCGTATCGCCTTCCGGCACGCTGCGATGGACCAGCGTCAGCAGTACGTCTTCGCCCTCAGGTTCAAGATCGATCTCGACAGTCGATCCGCTGTCACCCCAAGTGAACGCCAGTCGCCGCGGCGGGTCGCATTCCGTCACCGTGCTTGCCATGCTGTGTTCGCCCCCGAACCCGTCCGGTTTCGCTCCCGGCGGCGAGGTCAGTTCGTCGTTGCGCCATGTCAGCGTGAAGGCCGCGCCCACACGTTCCTCCATACTGCCTGCCGCCAGCCATTTCCGCCGCAGTTCACCATCGGTCAGGTAGGCCCAGATCCGTTCTGCCGGTCCCGGCAGCACGCGCCGGATGGTCAGCGTATCGGGCGCCGTCAGCGCGCCGTAGCGGTCGATTGTCTCCGTCGTCATGTCCTTCATCCTTTCCCTGATGTGTCGCCGTTTTCGTCGTCCTGCCGCAGCAGATCCTCCAGTACATCCAGCCGCCCGGTCCAGTACGTCCGGTACCGGTCCAGCCAGGCATGCGCCTCGATCAGCGCCTCTGCGTTCAGATGGCAGGTATGGGTCCGCCACTGCACCTCGCGCCTGAGCAGCCCCGCCTTCTCCAGCGTCCGGACATGCTTCGACGCGGCCGCAAGCGAGATCGGATGCGGTGCGGCCAGTTCGCCCACCGTCCGCGCGCCGCCCTCCAGGTCCCGCAACATCTGCCGCCGCGTGGCATCGCCAAGCGCGTGAAAGACGGTATCGAGTGTGAGTGATTCTGATTCAACCATGATGTTGAATGTACAAGGCGCCGAACCATCAGTCAACAATTGGGTAAAACGAAAGGACAAGCGTCGTCCTCCGGTGTGCGCGAACCGGACGCAAGTCGCATCACCTTTGCAAAGACACCCGCATCTACCGACATCGCGCCGGGCGAGCGGCAAGGAGGATCGCGTCAGCGATCCGACGGGGGTGGGCCGGGCGGGCCGCTGGCCGGGCGCGGCGTCACGTCCGGGCGCTCGGAATTCAGCCAGACCATCCGGTCCAGGAACCAGAGCTTCGCGCCCATCGAAAGCAGCAGCCCTGCCAGAACGGTGCCCGCATCCAGCACCCATAGTCCCACCGCCAGCAACACGACCCCGACGCCGGACGCCACCGACAGAATCCCCGCTATCCGCACGTGATGCTGCGGGATCGGCTCCACCTTTCGCGCCAGCCAGACACGTTCGCCCAGAACGCCCCGCGACATCCAATTGTCGGTCGACCGAGGCGCGGGAAACAGCCGCGGGTTCGCCCAGGCCCACAAAAGCACCAGCGCTATCGGTACAAGAGCGGCCCAGCCCAGCCAGACCTGGCTCCAGACCGCCAGCGCCAGCAGCGGCAGGATCGTGATCCGGCTCCAGCCGCTCCACGGGTTGGCATGGCGCGCCCAGGCGGCGTCGTCCATGCCCATGGCCTTCTCGGCCAGACGTCCTGCATCCATGGCGCCTTCTCCTTCACGCTGAACGTAAGCGCCGCCCCTGTTCCGCCAAGCTTCATGCGGCAGCGCCGCGGGCCTCCACCAGCCGGGCGAACATCGACGCGCCCACGGGCAGGATCTCGTCATCCAGTATGAAACCCGGATTGTGCACCGGCACGTCCCCCTTGTGGCCGACCGTGAAATAGGCGCCCGGCACCACGGCCAGCATGTCGGCCATGTCTTCCGACCCCATGACCGGATCGCCCCCCGTGATCACCTTGTCCGCGCCCACGACACCGCGCGCCACCTCGGCCACGCTGGCCGCGCGGTCGGCATCGTTCACCAGCACGTCGAAGACATTGCGGACGTCGAGCCTGATCTCGCTCTCGAAGGCCACCGCGAACCCGTCGCAGAGCGCCTGCATCCGCTGCACGATCTGGTCCTTCACGGCGCGGTCGAAGTAGCGCACGGTGCCTGACAGGCGCACCGTTTCCGGGATCACGTTATAGGCGTTGCCACCATGGATCTGCGTCACCGACACCACCGCCGCAGAAGTGGCCGAGACGTTCCGCGACACGATGGTCTGAAGTTCCTGCACCAGCCCCGCCCCGATCACCACCGGATCGCGTCCCATGTGCGGCGCCGCGCCGTGGCTGCCCTTGCCGGTTATGTCGATATCGAAGAACTCGGCCCCCGCCATCGCCGCGCCGGTCTTGACCCCCACGATTCCCGGATCGTGATACGGCGAATTGTGGATGCCGTAGATCTCGTCACAGGGGAACTGCTCGAACAGCCCGTCGGCGATCATCGCCCGCGCGCCGCCCAGCCCCTCCTCGGCCGGCTGGAAGATGAAGGTCACGGTACCTTCGAAATCCCGAGTTTCGGCCAGGTAGCGCGCCGCGCCCAGAAGCATCGTGGTATGGCTGTCATGCCCGCAACCATGAAACACGCCGGCATTTTTCGACGTCCACGGCAGGTTCGTCTGCTCATCCATCGGCAGCGCGTCCATGTCGGCCCGCAACCCTATGGTCCGGCCCGGGCCGCGCCCTTCCAGCACACCGACGACGCCGGTCTTTCCCAGCCCCCGTGTGACCGCTATGCCCCAGCGTGCCAGCAGGTCGGCCACGATACCCGAGGTCCGCACCTCCTCGAACCCGATCTCGGGATGCGCATGAAAATCGCGGCGGATCTCGGTCAGTTCGTCGGCGTAAGACTCGATACGGGGAATGTTGGGCATGGGCTGGGTCCTTCCTTGACCGGGGCAAGGTGCGAAGCCACGCGCGGCCCGTCAAGCAACACCGCGCCTGCATCTGCCGGACGTCACGTATCCGCAGGAGAGGCGCCGGTTCCCCGGGCAGATCCGCGGGCCGGATCGGCCAGTTGCGACATGCCGCTGTCGTTCCAGCTGGAGGTCGCCGGTCTGCAAGGTTGTTCTTCCGCACAGCCCAAACCGCGGCAAACGTGGCATGGTGCGTGGGAACCACGCACCCTACGGCTTCCCGGTGCGGGGCGCTATGACTGGGACCCTTTCAACGTATCGGCGACAAGCGCGTTGGCGTGCCCGTGCCCCAGCCCGTGTTCTTCCTTCAGCCAAGCGACCGCTTCCATGTGCTTCAGATCCGGACGGGCGCGGATCATGTCCTTCCATTCGGATATCGGGCGACCGTATTTCTTCTCGATCGACGGGAAATACGATGCAGGCCCTTTGACTTTCTCGCTCATTCCGACACTCCTCAACCGATTTATGCAATCATCACGAAACTCTGGCGCCGGTCAACACCGTGGCGGCGTCTCCCCCCCGGGGCGCTGCAGGCAGGGCTTGTTCCAATCCCGCCGCGGGACACGACCGGGTCATCCGAAACGCAGCACCCGGCTTTCGGTCACGATCAGGTCCAGCGGTTGGTCGGTCGGCTCCAGCGGCAGGCTGTCGGCTTCCTGCGCGTCGAAGGCAAAGCCTATGGCCACCGCCCGTCCCCGCGCCCGCAAGCGTTCAAGCGTCCGGTCGTAGAAGCCGCCGCCATATCCCAGCCGTCCGCCCGAGGCATCGAACGCCACCAGAGGCACGATCAGCACTTCGGGCACGATCCAGTCATCGACGTCCGGCACGTAGGCGCCGAACGGTCCCTCGCGGAGCGGTCCCTGCGGGGTCCACCGGCTGAATTCCAGCGGCAGGCCCTTGCCCTGGATCACCGGCACGCACACCGGGCCGAAAGCCGCCGCGATTGCCATCGCGGGACGTGGATCGATCTCTGTCCGGATCGGCAGGTAGCCCGACAGGGGCCGCCCGCGATGCTCGTCCAGCACGGCCTTCAGTTGCGCCGCCGGATCGCCGCTCTGGCCCTCATGCGCCGCCTTGCGCCGGGCGAAGGCCGCCTTGCGCGCCTCTGCCTTGATGTCGGCCAGGGTCATAGCAACACCACCGAGGCCAGACCAAGAAACGCAAAGAATCCCATCAGGTCGGTCGTCGTGGTCACGAAGGTGCCCGACGCCAGCGCCGGGTCGGCGCCGACCTTCGCCAGCACGACCGGCACGATGGTCCCGGCAAGCCCCGCGATGACCATGTTCACGATCAGCGCCGCGGCAATCACCGCACCCAGCTGCGGCATCCCGAACCAGAGCCCGCCCAGCGTGCCCATCACCGTGGCGAAGACAAGCCCGTTCAGAAGCCCCACCAACACCTCGCGCCGGATCACACGCCAGACGTTGGCGCGGGTAAGGTCCTTCGTGGCCAGCGCGCGGACGGCCACCGTGAGCGTCTGGGTGCCCGCATTGCCCCCCATCGAGGCCACGATCGGCATCAGGATCGCGAGCGCCACGAACGCCCCGATCGCCTCGTCGAACGTCGAGATCACGATAGACGACAGGATCGCCGAACACAGGTTCACCGCCAGCCACGGCACCCGGCCCTTCGACGTCTGCAACACGCCTTCCGAAAGCGATCCGTCGCCGCCCACACCGGCCAAGCGCAGGATGTCTTCCTCGTGCTCCTCGTCCAGCACGGCCATCGCGTCGTCGATGGTGATCACGCCGACCAGCCGGCCTTCGCCATCAACGACCGGCGCCGAGATCAGGTGATACTGGTTGAAGGCATAGGCCACTTCGCCCTCGTCCTCCGTCACCGGGATGGTGCGGAAGATCTCCTCGGCGATGTCGGCCAGCTTCACCTCGCGGCTGGATCCCATGATCCGGCCGAGGGTGACGTTGGCCACGGGGTGCATCCGCGGATCGACCAGGACCATGTGGTAGAACTGGTCCGGCAGATCCTCGGCGCTGCGCATGAAATCGATGGCCTGCCCGACGGTCCAGTGCTCGGGCGCCATCACGACCTCGCGCTGCATCAGGCGGCCCGCGGAATATTCCGGGTAGGACAGCGATTGCTGCACCGCGATCCGGTCGCTGTCTTCCAGCGCGCCGAGAATCGTGGCCTGATCGCTTTCGGACAGGTCCTCGACCAGGTCGACGACATCGTCGCTTTCCAGATCGCGCACCGCTTCGGCCAGAACCGACAGCGGCAGGAGCGCGATCACTTCCTCGCGCAGGCCCTCTTCCAGCTCCGACAGGATATCGCCATCGAATTCATTACCCAGAAGCTCGATGAAGCGCGCGCGGTCGGCCGGTGTCGTCTGCTCCAGGAAGTCGGCGATGTCGGCGGCGTGGAGCGGTTCGAGATGCTCCATAAGCTGGTCGCGCTCGCCATTGTCGACCGCCAGCAGGATCGACGCGATCCGCCGCGGATCCAGAGCGTAGGAACTTTCCGCCGGGTCCATCGTCTCGTGGTTGGACATATCCGTCATCGCCTGCCCTTTCGCTGCTGACCGGTTCGCCGACTGACCCCCCGCGGAATTGCCCGCAGCCTACAGGGTTTCGGGAACAACTTGAAACTGGGCCTTTCGGCGTTCGTGTCCAGTCGGCAGGCGCATGGCCGCGATTGCCGATTCCAATGGCGTTCGCCTTGGTTTAGGCAAAACACCGTCGGGAAAACAGTGACAATAGGTGCGTTTACCGGTCGCGGCGAGGCGCCTATCGTGGCCGGCGTGATCAAGTTCAAGGGCGGTCCCATCATGGCAGAAACGACAATCATCACAGGCCATGTCCTGTCCTTCGTGGCGCAGCCCTTCGATGTGAACATCGCCGACGCCGCGAAGTTCCACGAGGCGGTGGCGATCACCGGCGGCCATGTTGCCGCACTGGGCACGGTGGCGGACCTGACACGCCGGTTCCCGCATGCGGCCTGCGTGGATCATCCGGGCAAGCTGGTGATGGCCGGTTTCGTCGACGCCCACGCGCATTATCCGCAGACGGCCATCATAGCGAGCTGGGGCAAGCGGCTGATCGACTGGCTGAACAGCTATACCTTTCCCGAGGAGATGCGGTTCGGCGATCCCGCCTACGCGGCCGAGATCGCGGCCCGCCATCTGGACCTGACGGCCCGGAACGGCACGACGACGATCTGCAGCTTCTGCACGACCCACCCGGCAAGCGTCGATGCCTACTTCACGGAAGCGCAGGCCCGCGGGCAGCGCATCATCGCCGGCAAGACCTGCATGGATCGCAACGCGCCGGACGGCCTGCGGGACACGGCGCAATCCGCCTATGACGACAGCAAGGCGCTGCTGGACCGCTGGCACGGCGTGGATCGGCTGACATACGCCATCACGCCGCGCTTCTCGCCCACCTCCACGCCCGACCAGCTGGACGCGCTCGGCAGTCTCTGGGCCCAGCACCCCGACTGCCCGATGCAGACCCATCTCAGCGAACAGACGGACGAGATCGAGTGGGTCATGGGCATGTTTCCCGAGGCGCGCGACTACCTCGACACCTACGAGCGCCACGGCCTGCTGCGCCCCGGCGGGCTTTATGGCCACGCGATCCACCTGGAACCGCGCGAACGCGACCGGCTGCGGGAGGTCGGCGCCGCGGTGGTTCACTGCCCGACGTCGAACACCTTCATAGGCTCCGGTCTGTTCGACATGGGCCGGAGGAAGGCGGAAGGGCAGATCGTCGGGCTGGCGACCGATACCGGCGGCGGGTCGAGTTTCTCGATGCTGCGCACCATGGCCGCCGCTTACGAGATCGGGCAGCTGACGGGCACGCCCCTTCACGCGGCGCAACTCCTGTGGCTCGCCACGCAAGGTTCGGCCGAGGCCCTGCGGATGGGCGGCGTGATCGGGAACCTCGCCCCCGGGGCGGACGCAGACGTTGTCGTGCTCGACCTCGCCTCGACGCCCGCCATCGCGCAGCGCACCGCGCGCGCGGATGACCTGTGGGAGGCCGTGTTCCCCACGATCATGATGGGCGACGACCGCGCGGTCAGCGAGGTCTGGATCGGTGGCGTCCGTCAGTTCTTCGACGCATGACGCGTGGATCGTCGGGACCGAACGCCGGGCCGTGCGTGGGGACGCCGTCCCCACACCCCTGAGCTATTAGAAGACCAAAGAAGTCAGGATCCCCTACTTCTCCTCTTCCCAAATACTCCCGCCGGAGGCAGACGGACGCGCGCGAATTGCGCTCCGGTGCAAATCCTGAACAGGGCTAGGCCTGCAACCGTGCAACGGCGGCGCGCTGGCGGGCCGCGATCCTGGACACGTCGGCCGTGACCAGTTGGCCGTCCGCCACCACGCGGCGCCCTTCGACCAGGAGGTCGCGCACCTTGCGCGGGCCGGCCAGAAGCAGCGCGGCCGGGTCCCAGCTGCCGGCGCTTTCGATGCCGGAGACGTCCCAGATCGCGATATCGGCGCGTTTGCCAACCGCCAGGCGGCCGCATTCCGGGCGCCCCAGCACGTCGGCCCCGCCACGGGTCGCGATTTCCAGCGCGGTGCGCGCGCTCATCGCGTCCGCGCCGTTGGCCACGCGCTGGAGCAGCATCGCCTGACGTGCTTCCTCGGCGATATTGCCGCTGTCGTTCGAAGCCGAGCCATCGACCCCCAGCCCCACCGGCACGCCGGCGCGGCGCATCGCCACAATCGGGGCGATCCCCGATCCCAGGCGGCAGTTCGAGCAGGGGCAATGTGCCACGCCGGTCAAAGTGCGTGCGAAAAGCCCGATCTCCTGCGCATCAAGCTGCACGCAATGAGCATGCCAGACATCCGGGCCGGTCCAGCCCAGATCTTCGGCATACTGGCCCGGCCGACAGCCGAATTTCTCCAGCGAATAGGCGATGTCCTCGGCATTCTCGGCCAGGTGGGTATGCAGCATCACGCCCTTGTCGCGGGCCAGCAAAGCGGCGTCGCGCATCAACTCGCGGCTGACCGAGAAGGGCGAGCACGGCGCCAGCGCCACCCGCAGCAGCGACGCGTCGGATGCGTCGTGGAACCTGTCCACCACGCGGATGCAATCTTCCAGTATCGCGCCTTCATCCTCGACAAGGCTGTCGGGCGGCAGGCCGCCCAGGCTTTCACCGATGCTCATCGCGCCGCGCGTGGCGTGGAAGCGCAGCCCGATTTCGCCTGCCGCGGCGATCGTGTCGTCCAGCCGTGCGCCGTTGGGGAAGACGTAGCAATGATCGGACGTCATCGAACAGCCCGACAGCGCCAGTTCCGCCAGCCCCGTCATGGTCGAGATGTAGTGCTCTTCGGGCCCGTATTTCGCCCAGATCGGATAGAGCGTCTGGAGCCACCCGAACAGCAGCGCATCCTGTCCGCCCGGAACCGCGCGCGTCAGCGTCTGGTAGAGATGGTGGTGCGTGTTCACCAGCCCCGGCGTCACCACGCAGCCTGCGGCATCGATCACCTCGCCCCGCCAGGCATTGTCCTGCGGCATGTGACGCGCAAGGCCCGGGCCGATGGCGGCAATCGCGCCGTCGCGGACAAGGATATCCGCCCCGTCGAGTTCATGGCGCTCGTCGTCCATCGTCACGATGGTCCGGGCGCTTTCAATGAAATAGTCGGACATGACCACTCCCCCGGTCAGTGGACGCGCGCCGTCGTGGTGTCCTGTTGGCTATCCCCTTGGCGGGAATTGCTTCACGATGGTATTAACACGTTAACGCTGCACTGCGGCACGTCAATGGGAAGTGCTATCTCGCAACAATTCGAGCGCGGCCCGGTGCACGTCCGGATTTGCCGCGGCAAGGACCTGGCCACCGTTCCCGGCCGGTCCGCCCTGCCAGTCGGTGACCACGCCACCGGCCGCTTCGATCACCGCGATGGGGGCCATGATGTCGTAGGCATGCAGCCCCGCCTCGATCACAAGATCGATCTGGCCCGCCGCCAGCAGCGCGTAGGCATAGCAATCCATGCCGTAGCGGACCAGTTTCACCTGCTTTGCAACATCTTCGAAGGCGTTGCGCTCCGCTTGGGTTCCGACCTCGGGGAAAGTGGTGAAGAGCACCGCCTCGTCCAGCCGTTCGGTTGCCCGCGTCGCCATCGGCGCCGCACCTTGCGGGCCGGTCATCGACGCCGCGATACCCGAGCCGCCGATGAAACGCTCGCCGATATAGGGCTGGTCGATCACCCCCAGCACGGGCCGCGGCACTTCGCCACTTTCCGCAAGCGCGATCAGAACACCCCAGGTGGGCGTGCCGCTGAGAAAGGCGCGCGTGCCGTCGATCGGGTCAAGCACCCAGATCCGGCCGCTGGTGCCGGCGCTCTGGCCCATCTCTTCGCCCCAGATCCCGTCATCGGGCCGGTGTTCGGCCAGAAGGGCGCGCATTGCGGCTTCCGACGCGCGGTCGGCCGCGGTCACGGGATCGAAGCCTGATGCCGCCTTGTTGTCGGCCGCCAGACCTGCGGTGCGAAACCACGGCAGGATCGCGGCGCGCGCCGCGTCGGCCATGCGGTGGGCAAGGTCCAGATCCGACAGTTCGGATCCGGTTTCAGCGGTGATGTGGGAAGGGGCGGACATGCCCGCAGATAGACCTATCCATCTCCGGCAGGCAAGGCATGTCAGGTCCGTGCGGGGATGTCGGCGCAAAATAAAAGCCGGGCAATCCCCTGCCCGGCCTTTTGGCGTGCGGCCGGGTCAGGCCAACACGCGAATCGATTTTCGTCTCAGGCGACGTCGCTCAGCACGCGGGCCAGTTCGAACAGGCGGCGGCGCTGGTTTTCCGGAATCGCGTAGTACGACCGGACGAGATCCAGCGCTTCCTTGTCGCCCATCAGGTCGGCGGGCACGCTGCCCCCTTCGCCGGCGGTCGCCGCCTCTTCGTCCAGGCCTTCAAAGAAGAAGCTGACGGGAACGTCCAGAGCATCGGCGATATCCCAAAGACGGGACGCGCTGACCCGGTTCGCACCGGTTTCATACTTTTGAATTTGCTGGAATTTGATTCCAACCTGTTCTGCAAGCTGCTGCTGAGTCATTCCGATCAGCCATCGACGATGTCTGACGCGCTTGCCGACGTGGATGTCCACGTGGTGGGCCATGTTCTTATCTCCTGTTAGCCAATCCTAAAAATGACTGTCCCCAGAGCTTTGGCATTTCCAAGCCTTCGACCCGCACCTTCCGCGCGTCCCAAATGCGTCATGTGCCGGGTAATGGACATTGGGCCACATATAGCCGCTTCCAGTCATTTCTTGTCTAGCGGTTCCTAACAATAGGGTTTCCGGACGCGAATGCAAGATGGTTGAATCGCGTGAGATCGATAACGACGATAAGTTGAATGACGGTAATATTGCGAAATCCGCCCGGCATTATGGTTAACGGCCCGACAACATGGTTGAGTTGTCCACCAAATTTGGCGCGTGCGCCCCTGTCGACGGCGAAACCAGCGCCTATATGCCTCGAAAGGGGATTCCGGGCGACAGGATTCAACGCCTGCATGACCTTACGTTAAGCAGGCGAGATCGTCTTTCGCCCCGCCCGAATTAAGTTTCTTGAACACTGGATCGGCTCATCACTGTCGGGATTGTCCGCATCCGCCCTTGGGTTGCGTTGCACAGATCTGGAATCACGCCTATCCCCGGCAGCGTTGTTGCGGATGCAGCCGGCCCTCCGAAAACAGGAAATCGGATCAGGTCGGCGATCGAAATGCGCCTTTCACATCATTCCACGCGGAGAAGAAAGATGCGTGCCTACCAGATCACCACTGCCGGAACGGATCCCGGATTTGTCGACCTTCCGGAGCCGCGGCCCCAAGCGGGCGAAGTTCTGATCAGGATCCGGGCCGTGGGGCTGAACTTTGCCGATACGCTGATGATCCGGGGGACCTACCAGGACATCCCCGAGCCGCCCTTCACGCTGGGGATGGAGGCCGCCGGCGACGTGATCGAAACGGGCGCGAATGTCGATAGTTTTTCGCCCGGTGACCGGGTCTGCGTCTTTGGCGGTCAGGGCGGGCTGGCCGAAACGGGCGCCTTTCCGGCCGACCGCGTGGTGAAGATCCCCGACGCGATGTCCTATGAACATGCCGCCGCCTTCCAGATCGCCTACGGCACCTCGCATGTCGCGCTGAAGGGGCTGGCCCACCTCGCGCCGGGAGAGACGCTGCTGGTCACCGGCGCCGCCGGTGGCGTGGGCCTGACGGCGGTCGAGATCGGCGCGCTTCTGGGCGCCCGCGTGATCGCGCAGGCCCGCGGACCCGAAAAGCTGGCGATCGCGCGGGCGGCAGGGGCAGATATCCTGATCGACGGAGAAGAGGACCTCCGCCAGCGACTGAAGGACCTGGGCGGTGCCGACGTGGTCTATGACACGGTCGGCGGCGATGTCTTCCGCGCGGCCTTCCGGGCCACCAACCCCGGCGGCCGCCTGCTGCCCATCGGCTTCGCCGGCGGGGACGTGCCCCAGATCCCGGCCAATCACCTTCTGGTCAAGAACCTGACCGTCATCGGCTTCTACATCGGCGGCTACATGAAATTCCGCCCACAGATCATCCGCGACAGCCTGGAAGAACTGACGCGCTGGTACCTCGACGGCCGTCTTGCGCCCCATGTCAGCAACGTTTTGCCGCTGGACGAGGTCGCGGCCGGCCTGGACCTGCTGCGCACAAGGAAAGCCACCGGCAAGGTCGTGATCCTGCCCTGAGCCCGCCGCTCAGGCTCGGGCAATCAGACCAGCGGCACGCTGCGGCATGTCCTGCCGGATGCCTCCGGCGGGAGTATTTGGGAAAAGAAGAAGCAGGGGACCCTGGCTTCTTTGGTCCCCAAGTACCTCGGGGGAGTCCGCACTACTGGAGCGGGCGGGGGCAGAGCCACCTGATCGGCCGGCAACGGCATTCAGGCCGGCATGATGTGGGTGACGGTTGGACTGGTCCTCAGATGACGGCTTTCAGCGGTGCCGCGCTCAATTGCCGGAAGTTCTGGCGCAGAAGGTCGGCCAGATCCGCCTCCGGCCGCGTGCTGTGGGAATCGGGCGCGTAGAAATTGATCTTCTGCTGCGGCAGCGGCGGCAGCAGGGACGGATCTATCTGGCGCAGTTGCGGCGGCTCGGTCCCATCGATCATTGCCGTGATCGCAAGGTCCGCCGAGACCGTCGCTTCCATCGCTCGGTCCGACGCCGTGTCGACGGCCATCACCCAGGGCAGCTCGGCCTGTTCCAGCGCCGCGATGGCCTGGGGCCGGAAGGCGCACTGGCGCAGGAAGGCCAGCCGGATCGGTTTCTGCCGCCAATGGATGCCTTCGGGCGCCCCCACCCAGCACAGCGGCCGTTCCGCCAATGTCTCGGCCTCGGGCGGGGCCTCGTTCTCGGTGGTCAGGATCATCTTGCATTCGCCGCGCATGAAGGATTGCCGCAGCATCGACGAATAGTTTGACAACAGCTGCACACCCATCCTTGGATAGGCCGCGTTGAACTGCTGCAACACGCGCGGGATCGCGGGGTAGATGATGTCGTGCGGCACGCCGATCACGATCTCGCCTTCGAACGCGTCATCCGTCAGGCGGCCCACGGCCTCGTCGTTCAGGGTCACCATCCGCCGTGCATAGGCCAGAAGCTGGTCGCCGGCCGACGTCAGCTGGATCTTCCTGCCCGACCGGTCAAGCACGGGGACGCCCAGCATCTCCTCCAGCCGCTTGATCTGCATCGACACGGCAGATTGCGTGAGATTCAAGTAGGACGCGGCCCGCGTCACGCCGCCGGTATCGGCCACGGCCACGAAGGACCGCAGGGTCGTCAGGTCGAGATTTCGCATGCATCACACTCCGTGATGGTGGGGCTCACAAACATTCGTTTCACAAATAGAGCACACTCCTCCACATACATCAACAGAAGCGAACAGAAACACTCGAGCCATCACAGAATGACGAAAGGACAAAGACCATGACCGACCTGATCCTGAACCGCGTGCTGCCCCGCGTCGAATTCGGCAACCCGGTTGCCCTTCTTGGCCACCTGGCATCCGTCCGCCGCGAACGTGCCGCCCTGGAACGCCTGGACGACGCCGCGCTGAACGACCTGGGCCTGACCCGCGCCGAAGCCCGCACCGAATCCGGACGTGGCTTCTGGGATGCGCCCGCACACTGGACCCGTTGATCCGCGTCGGGCGGCGGCCGCCCTTGAAATACCGCGCCGGGGGTGAACGCCCCCTCTCGAAACAGGCCCCGACAGGCCCCACATAACACCGGCGACAGGGCACTGCCCGCGCCGGTGTTTTTCGTTTCACGGGCAGTCAGGGCGCCCCGATCCGAAGGTTTCCGCGACCAACGGTCAAAAAAACGTCATTCCACCCCCGAAACCCACCTGAATCGCTTGAAAATCAGGGCGCGCTTACCGATATTTCCGAATGAGGTCTGCCGGGCTCAACCGGCAGGGGAAACAGGGTTAATGGAGACCAGCTCACATGGCTGAATACAACACAATCCGGACGGGCGCAGGGGTACGCACCGCTCAGATTGACGAGGGCCTCCGCGCCCACATGAACAAGGTCTACGGCACGATGTCCGTGGGCATGCTGATCACCGCACTGGCGGCCTGGGCGATTTCCGGTCTGGCAGTGACGTCCGACCCGAACGTTACGGGGATCATGATCCGCGAAGGCGAATACCTGACCGCCCTGGGCCAGGCCATCTACGTGTCGCCGCTGAAATGGGTGATCATGTTCGCGCCGCTGGCGATCCTGTTCTTCGGGATCGGCCCGATCATGCGCAAGGCGTCGGCGTCCGCTGCACAGCTGGGCTTCTTCGTCTTTGCGGTGCTGATCGGCCTGTCGCTCAGCTCGATCTTCCTGATCTACACGCAGTATTCGATCGTCCAGACGTTCCTTGTCACCGCGGTCGCCTTCGCCGGTCTGTCGCTTTACGGCTACACGACCAAGAAGGACCTGTCCGGCATGGGCACATTCCTGGTGATGGGCGTGATCGGCCTGGTGATCGCGATGATCATCAACATCTTCCTGCAGTCGCCTGCAATGATGTTCGCGATCTCGGCGATCGGTGTCCTGATCTTCGCGGGCCTGACGGCCTACGATACCCAGCGCATCAAGAGCGATTACATCGCGCATGCGCAGGTGGGCGATCAGGAATGGCTGAACAAGTCGGCGACCTTCGGCGCGCTGAGCCTGTACCTGGACTTCCTGAACATGTTCCAGTTCCTGCTCTTCTTCATGGGCTCGCAGGAATAACCTGGCGCGCTCTTGAAACCAGACGGTCTGAAGGCCGGTCCCGCGGGGCCGGCCTTTTTTTTTGGGCGGGTTTAATGAGCGCGGCGGGTTACGGTGCGTGGAGACCACGTACCCTACGGCAAGGTTCCCACGACGGTGATCACTGCCTGACGGGCGGTAGGGTGCGTGGTCTCCACGCACCGCCCCCTACGACCCCCGCGCACGAAAAAGGGCTCACGCCGATGGCGGAGCCCCTGATTTTCTTGACCGGGTCGTGACGGGCCGCAGGTTACCGCAGCCCGGGCGGGATCACTTGATCTTGCCTTCCTTGTATTCGACATGCTTGCGCACAACGGGGTCGTACTTACGGACCGTCATCTTCTCGGTCATCGTGCGTGCGTTCTTCTTGGTCACGTAGAAGTGGCCGGTGCCTGCGGTCGAATTCAGGCGGATCTTGATGGTGACTGGTTTAGCCATGTCTCGTCTCCTGAGCGTCTCTCTTGCAACGGGCTGCAAGGGCGCCCGTGAAATCCGTGAAGCCCGCCTTTTACATCCGGCGGCGGTGGTGTCAACCGGGTCCGGTGGCCCGGAGGGGCTATTTTGCGCGGAGAGCCTGTAAGCCGGATTCTGTCCCGGGGGCATGCGCCCCCATGGATGACCATTCCTCTTGGCCGCACGTTGCCGTGCCGCCTCTAGCTGCCAACCCGACCTCCCGGGGCTGAAGCGGCCCTGCGGCACCGGAAAGCGGCCCGCGCGGAGGTCCTATTTGGCATTGCTCCCGGTGGGGCTTGCCATGCCGGTCCCGTTGCCGGGCCCGCGGTGGGCTCTTACCCCACCGTTTCACCTTTTCCTGCGCGAACGCAGGTAGTCTCTTCTCTGTGGCGCTGTCCGTCGGGTTGCCCCGCCCGGGCGTTACCCGGCACCGTTGCTTCAGGGAGTCCGGACTTTCCTCGGGATCGCTCCCGCGGCCATCCGGCCCTCCGCGCCCGTGGGGCTTAGGCGCTGGCGGTGTCGCGGTCAACGCCGAAGCGTTCCGCCAGGTCGCGGGCGATGGCGGCATCGGTCGCGTCCACGGGGCCTGTGGCGCCGGGCCGGAACCGGTCGCGGAAGGCCTGCAGAACGGCGTCGGGCGCGTCATCCGGGTAGCCTATGCGGCGTAGGTCGGCCCGGAAGGCGTACGGATCGCCCTGCCCCACCGCTTGGGGCCAGACCGAAAGCCCCTGCCGCGCCAGCCGCTGCCAGTCGAAGCGCGGGCCCGGGTCCTGCTTGCGTTCGGGTGCTATGTCGGAATGGCCTACGACGCCTTCGGGCGGGATGCCCCAGCGCTGCAGGATGTCCGCCAGCAGCTGCTCCAGCACCGCCATCTGCGGTTCGGCAAAGGGATGCGTGCCGCGATTGTCCAGCTCGATCCCGATCGAGCGGTGATTCACCCGCGCGCGCCCGGCCCAGGTGCTGACCCCGGCATGCCAGGCGCGCATCTCCTCCTCGACCATGTGCCAGACCGTTCCGTCATGGCCGATCAGGTAGTGCGAGGAGACCTCCGCCACCGGATCGCACAGCCGCTCCAACGCGGCGGCACAGCTTTCCATCGCGGTGAAATGGATCACGACCAGCTCGGGCCGCTCGCCCTCGGGCCGAACGGTGAAATTGGGGGACGGGTGCCACCGCAGATCCATGCCCTATCCCCTCCGCGGCGCCNCACCGCAGATCCATGCCCTATCCCCTCCGCGGCGCCCGCGCGCGCGCAGGACGGCGGGAGGATCGCGCAGCGATCCGACCGGGGTGGGCGGGTGGGCCGGCCTGCGCGCGCGCGGGCGCTTCGACGGCCGGGCCTGTCATCCCGCGACCGCCAGCCGGAACGTCGCCGGGTTCCAGCCGCACGCAAAGCCGTCGCCATCGGGGTCGAGCCCCATCGGATCCTTCCGCGGCCCGCCTTTCTCAAGAAACGCCGTCTGCGCCCGGTCATCGCTGCGGAACCGCGCGCAGTTCCTATCGGCGCGCGCGGACTTGGCGACGCCCAGCCGTGTATACTGCGACATGCCCAACTGGCGGGACGTGTCCAGCGCATAGGTCACGATATTGGGCGAACCGCTGCCGCTGCGCTGCGGCACCGCCGTAGGCTCCACGATCTCGAACGCGGCGCGCTGCCGCTCCAGCCGGGCGGCGTCGCTCTCGATACTTTCCCGCGCCGCAACGGCCGCGAAATCGTTCTCGTCCGAAAGACCCGCCATCGACACGTCCGGTGATGCGCTGGGGCCGGGCACACTGGACCCGGCCAGAACGGCCGCCGTCTGTCCGGCAATGTCGTCGGAACCCGGCGCCGCGCCCAGGGTCTGCGTCGCGACCGGCCCCGCGGCCGGAACAACGGGCGCCCGGTACCTCGTATCGGAGACGGCTGTCATCGGCCCCGCGCCGTACTCGGCGCCGCTGTCGGGCACATAGGGTGAACAGGCCGCAGCCGCGGTCAGTACCGCCACAGCTCCGGCCACGCGCATCAGGGAAGCGCACTGCATCTTGAAGGTTCCTGCCTCAGGTTCTTGTTATACGCAGCAGGTTACCACCAACGGGCGGGCTTATCCACGAAACCTGCGGCCTTTTCCATCGCATAGGCGGTGTTCAGCAAGGCGCCCTCTTCCCACGGACGGCCGATCAGCTGCAGCCCCAGCGGCAGACCCTTGGCGTCCAACCCGACGGGAACCGAGATCCCCGGCAGCCCGGCCAGATTCACCGTCACAGTGAAGACGTCGTTCAGGTACATCTGCACCGGATCGGCATCTTCCATAGCGCCGATGGGAAAAGCCGACGAAGGCGTCGCGGGCGTCAGGATTGCATCGACCCCTTGGGCAAAGGCATCCTCGAAATCCTTCTTGATCAGCGTCCGCACCTTCCGCGCGCGGTTGTAATAGGCGTCGTAGAAGCCGGCCGACAGGACGTAGGTGCCCACCATCACGCGCCGCTTCACCTCGTCCCCAAAGCCTTCGGCGCGGGTTTTCTCGTACAGATCGGTGATCCCGTCCCCCTGCGCCAGCGCAGCGCGGCGGCCGTAGCGCACGCCATCATACCGCGCGAGGTTCGACGACGCTTCGGCCGGGGCGATCACGTAATAGGTCGGCAGCGCGTATTTCGTATGGGGCAGCGAGATATCGACGATCTTCGCACCTGCATCCGCCAGCATTTCCTTGCCGCGGGTCCAGAGCGTGTCGATCTCCGGGGGCATCCCGTCGACATGGTATTCCTTCGGAATGCCGATGATCTGGCCCTTGATGTCACCGGTCAGCATCGCCTCGAAATCCGGAACGGCCAGTTCGGCGCTGGTCGAATCCTTCGCATCGTGCCCCGCCATCGCGCCCAGCATGATCGCGGCATCGCGCACCGACTTTGTGATCGGCCCCGCCTGATCCAGCGAGGACGCAAATGCCACGATGCCCCAGCGCGAACAACGGCCGTAGGTGGGCTTCAGCCCCACCGTGCCGGTGAAGGCCGCGGGTTGGCGGATGGACCCGCCGGTATCCGTGGCGGTCGCCGCAAGGCACAGGTCCGCCGCCACCGCGGCCGACGATCCGCCCGACGATCCGCCGGGGGTCAGGCTCTTGTCGTCGCCCGTCTGCCGCCACGGGTTTACCGCGGGGCCATAGGTCGAGGTTTCGTTGGACGAGCCCATGGCGAATTCGTCCATGTTGAGCTTGCCCAGCATCACCGCGCCCGCGTCCCACAGCTTGGACGTCACGGTGCTTTCATATTCCGGCTTGAAGCCTTCGAGGATCCTGGATCCCGCCTGCGAGGCCACGCCCTGCGTGCAGAACAGGTCCTTGATACCCAAGGGCAGACCGCAGAGCGGTCCGGCTTCGGCAGTCCTACGCGCCGCATCGGCGGCTTTCGCGCGGTCCATCGCGATCTCGGGCGTCTTGTGGACATAGGCGTTCAGCCCGTCCGCGGCCTCGATCGCGGTCAGGAACGCTTCGGTCAGTTCAACGGAGGTCGTTTCGCCCTTTGTCAGCGCATCGCGCGCATCGGCCAGGCCCAGCTTCGTCAGATCGGACATTATTCCACCACCTTCGGCACGGCAAAGAACCCTTCGCGCGCATCGGGCGCGTTCGACAGGACCTTTTCGGGCTGGCCCCCGTCGGTCACGACATCCTCGCGCAGGCGCAGCTTCATCGGCGTGACCGAGACCATGGGCTCGACACCATCGATATCCACTTCGCCCAATTGCTCGATGAACCCCAGGATGCGGTTGAAATCGGCGGCCAGGGCGGGAAGCTCTTCCGCCTCGACCCGGATACGGGCCAGGCTGGCGACTTTCGCGGCGGTGCTTTCGTCGATCGACATGGGCGTCCTCTGATATGGGTTGCGCTGGACAGGCCGCGTTTACCGCCCGCCGCCGCTGCCGGCAAGACCGCCCGGCGCCCGGAGGTGCAGCAAATGCCGCCGGTAGACCTCGATCATCCAGCCTAGAAGCAAACCGTTCAGCAGATGCCACAGGAAATGAGTGCCCAAGGGGACGGTATCGCAGACCGGTTCGTCGACCGTCCGGAAGGTGAGCGACAGGACCAGAAGGCCCGCACCGATGGCCAGCCCGCGCGCCGTTGCGGGCGCACGGTGGCGCAAACCCACGGCATAAGCGGCGATCAGAAGGGGCACGGGCATGTACCCGGCCGAGCTTCCGATCCCGGGAATCATCTGGAAGATCGGCACCGTCAGCGCGGCAAAGGGCAGGAAGGCCACCGTGGCTGCCAGCGCCCACCAAACGCCCAAGCCCCAGAAGTGCCGGTTGGCGGCGTAGATATAGAGCAGGATGAAGAAGAGAATCGGGGCCGTGTCCGCCAGTCCGGCCCAGGGCTGGGCGAAGGTATGAAACAGGAAACTGCCGATCCCGATGGCCGTCAGCACCCAGACCATGCCCATCGCCAGCGGCATTCCCCGCCCCCGCACCCGGCGCCACATGATGAACGCCGCCAGCAGAAAAGCGGCGTTTGTCAGCGCGTTCACAGGCTCGGCCCAGAACCCGGGATCGAGCCGTTCGCAATAGCCGTCGATGCTCTGCGTCCAATTCATAGACATTTTCCGAACCGATGTTAGGGTCGCCGCGGAACGAACTAGGACCGCTTCGGAGAGAATTACATGAAACTCATCTGGCTTGGACATGGCAGTTTTCGGCTCGAGACCGGCGACAAGGTGTTGCTGATCGACCCCTGGCTGACGGGAAACCCGGTCATGCCCGAGGATCGTCATGACGAGGCGACGGATGGCGTCACCATGATCCTTTTGACGCACGCGCATTTCGACCACGTGGCCGACGTGCTGCCGCTGGCAAAGAAATACAGCGTGCCGGTGATCGGCCAGTTCGACCTGATGAGCCATTGGGGCGAGGCCGAAGGCATCGAGACCATCGGCATGAACAAGGGCGGCACGGTCGATCTGGGCGACGTGACCGTGTCGATGGTCAAGGCCGAACATTCCTCGACCTTCGGCACGCCCGAGGGGCTGAAGGCGGCCGGATCGGAAGTTGGCTACATGATCGGGGCCGAGGGCCGAATGATCTATTTCTCGGGCGATACCGATGTTATGGCCGACATGGACTGGTTCGCCGACTACTACAAACCCGATATCGGCATCCTGTCGGCGGGCGGCCATTTCACCATGAGCATGAAGGCCGCCGCCTATGCCGCCCGGCGCTATTTCAACTTCGATACGGTGATCCCGGGCCACTACAAGACGTTCCCGCTTCTCGAACAATCGGCCGAGGTCCTGATCGAGGAACTGCCAGACGTGAAGGTGATCGAACCGGTGCTTCTGGAAGCGATCGAGCTCTGATCCACCAAACGACAACCGCAGGACGGGTTTGACCGGTTGAAAGGGGGCTCTGCCCCCGCCCGGGCCTCCGGCCCGGACTCCCCCCGAGGTATTTCGAGACCAAAGAAATCAGGGCGCGTCCCCTGTTTCTTCTTTTCCCAAATACTCCCGCCGGAGGCATCCGACGGAGACGCCGGCGCGTTCGGCCGATCAGGAGAGATCCGGCAAGGCGAACGCCTCAGGCGCGGCGCGTGGCAAAGAAGGTCTTCAGCAACGCTTCCGCCTCGCGCGCCGAGATCCCGTCGTAAATTTCAGGCGCGTGGTGGCTTTGCGGGTGGGAAAAGACCTTGGCGCCATGGGCCACGCCGCCCGATTTCGGGTCGGCGGCCGCGTAGTACACGCGGCGGATCCGCGCCGCGGCGATCGCGGCGGCGCACATTGCGCAGGGTTCCAGCGTGACCCACAGGTCGTGATCCGGCAGACGTTCCGATCCCGCCGCGGCGCAGGCCGCGCGCAGGACCAGGATTTCAGCGTGGCCCGTCGGATCCGACAAGGCGCGGGTGCGGTTGCCGTCGCGGGCGATCACCTCGCCCGACGGAGAGACCAGCACCGCGCCCACGGGCACTTCGCCGCGCGCTGCTGCCGCGCGAGCCTCGTCCAGCGCGATGTCCATGTAGGATGTGAAGCCCATGGCCCATCTAGCCCCGCCCTGCCCCCTTCCGCAATCGCCGGAACTGGCGTAGGGACGGGCCATGTCCACGCTCCCTCCTCCCGGCGACCGTATCGCCAAGGTTCTTGCCCGCGCAGGCGTTGCCTCGCGCCGGGATGCCGAAGCCATGATCACCGCCGGCCGTGTCACCGTGAACGGGGCCAAGATCGACAGTCCCGCGCTGAACGTGACGGCCGCCGACAAGATCACCGTGGACGGCAAGCCCCTGAAGGCGGCCGAGCCCGCGCGCGTCTGGTTGTATCACAAGCCCGCGGGCCGGGTGACCACGGCGCGCGACGAACAGGGCCGCGCCACGATCTTCGATGATCTCCCGCCCGAGATGCCGCGGGTGATGACGGTCGGACGGCTCGACCTGAACTCCGAAGGCCTGTTGCTGCTGACCAACGATGGCGAGCTGAAGCGCAAGCTGGAACTGCCGTCGACAGGATGGTTGCGCCGCTACCGCGTGCGGATCAAGGGCCAGCCAGACGACAGCGCGTTCGAACCGCTGCGCAAGGGGCTGGTCGTGGCGGGGCAAAGATACCTGCCGATGATGGTGACGCTGGACCGCCAGCAGGGCGCCAATGCATGGCTGACGATCGGTCTGCGCGAAGGCAAGAACCGCGAGATCCGCCGCGCGATGGAGGCCCTGGGCTTTGCCGTGAACCGGCTGATCCGGGTGTCCTACGGACCGTTCCAGCTGGGCCAGCTGGCCCAGGGCGCGGTCGAGGAAGTGCGCACCAAGATCCTGCGCGACCAGCTGGGCGTGGCCAAGGGAGAGCCCGAGCCCACTGGAACCGCCAAGAAGAAACCGGCCCGCCCGGGCGGGAAGCCGGCCCGCGGTGCGCCCGTGAAACGCGATGGCGCGGCCCCCAAGGGCAAGGTGCATCGCGCCAGCATCGGCAAGGATCCGCAGAAACGTGATCGACCGGCAGGGGCAAAACCCGGTCGAAAGCCGCGCGCCCCCTAGCCAGAACGCCTTGCGTCACCTACGTAACTCCTGACGGCGCGCCCGCAACCTGAACGCGAAAACGCGGCGGTGCGGGCGGGAACGAGGGAAGCTCAGGGGACACGAACATGTCGGGATCGGCGATTCGCGGAATAGCCTACGCGCTGCTTGTGGTGGTGATGTTCGGCGTGTGTACCGGGCTGGTCGGGGGCCTCTGACCATGGCGCAGCGCTTCGGCGGCAAGTATTCCCCGCAAGGCGACGACGATCCGGCGATGCACGAGGCGTCGGCCAATCCCTATGCCGGGGCAAGGGTCGATCCTGTCGGGTTCAAGGCCAATTTCCTGTTTCTCCCGGCGCTGCCGCTGCTTCTGATGTCGCTGGGCAGTGCCGTCAGCCTGTTTCTGGCCATCATCGCCGCGGCGAGCCTGACGCTGGGCAACTGGCTGCTGCGCGAGGGCCTGCGGGCCGAAGCCGCCTACAACGACCGCCGCGTCGCGCGCCGCCCGGCTTTTCCGCGCAAGATGGCTGCCAGCCTTCTGACCGGCGCAGGCGTCGCCATCGCGGCCTATCGGTTCGAGCCGGGCCTTGCGGGGCCGCTGCTTTACGGCGTGATCGCCACGATCCTGCATTCCGCGGCCTTTGGCATCGACCCGCTGCGCGACAAGGGGATGGAGGGCGCCGACAGCTTTCAGAAGACCCGCGTCGCCACCGCCGTGGGCGAGGCCGAGGAGTACCTGAAAGCCATGAAAACCGCCATCGAGACGACGGGTGACCGCGCGCTCGTATCCCGGGTCGAACGGTTCCAGTCCACCGCGCGCCAGCTGTTCCGCACGGTCGAGGACGATCCGCGCGATCTGGCCACGGCCCGGAAGTACCTGACCGTCTACCTGATGGGCGCGCGCGACGCGACGATCAAGTTCGCCGATGTCTGGCGCCGCAACCGCAGCACGGACGCGCGTGCCAGTTACCTCGCCCTTCTGGACGACCTGGAAAAGAACTTCGCCGCCCGCAACAAGACCCTGCTGCTGGATGACCGCAGCGATCTGAACATCGAGATCGACGTGCTGCGGGAACGCCTGCAACGCGAAGGCGTGGCCACCGAATAGAACTCTGCCCCAAAGGAGCAAGTCCCATGTCCGAGACCATCCAGAAGAAGGCCGCGCAATCCGTTGCCGCCGTTGAAGAGGTCACCCAGGCGCAACTGCCTGTCCCGGTCGAGCCGGAAAGCATCGTGTCGAAAAAGGACGCCGAGGGGCCGGTGGGCGCCGAAATCGAAAAGCGCATGGCCGAAATCGACATGGGGGACACGAATTCGATCATCTCGTTCGGGTCGCGCAGCCAGGCGGAATTGCAGCAGATCAGCCAGGACATGCTGAGCGGCGTGCGCAACAAGGACGTGGGCCCGGCCGGCGACAGCTTGCGCGAGATCGTGTCGGCCATCCGGGGCTTTTCGGTGGACGAGCTGGACCCCAACAACAAGCCCAGCTTCTGGCAGCGGCTGATGGGCAAGGCCTCGGGCATGGCCAAGTTCACCGCCCAGTTCGAAACCGTGCAGGCGCAGATCGACAAGATCACCGATGAACTTCTGGGCCACGAACATGCGCTGCTGAAGGACATCAAGTCGCTGGATCTGCTCTACGAGAAGACGCTGACCTTCTACGACGAACTCGCGCTCTACATCGCGGCCGGGACCGAGAAGCTGGAAGAACTCGACAACCAGGACATTCCCCGGCTCGCGGCGGAAGTGGATGCCGCACCCGAGGACCAGCAGGTGATGAAGGCGCAGGAGCTGCGCGACCTGCGCGCCGCGCGCGACGATCTGGAACGCCGGGTGCACGATCTGAAGCTGACGCGGCAGGTGACGATGCAGTCCCTGCCCTCGATCCGGCTGGTGCAGGAAAACGACAAGTCGCTGGTGACGAAGATCAACTCGACCCTCGTGAACACCGTGCCGCTGTGGGAAACCCAGCTGGCGCAGGCCGTCACGATCCAGCGGTCGGCCGAGGCGTCGAAGGCCGTGTCCGAGGCCAACGACCTGACCAACGATCTGCTGACGGCCAACGCGGCCAACCTGCGCGAAAGCAACAAGCAGATCCGCAAGGAGATGGAGCGCGGCGTCTTCGACATCGAGGCGGTCAAGCAGGCCAATGCCGACCTGATCGGCACGATCCAGGAAAGCCTGCAGATCGCGGACGAAGGCAAGGCCAAGCGCGCGGCGGCCGAAAAGGATCTCCAGCAGATGGAGAACGACCTGCGCGACACGCTGAAATCGGCCAAGGCGCGGGGCGACGGCGTGGGCGACAATGCGGCGACGTCCGTCCCCTCCTGAGGACGAAGGCAGGGTTCAACGTGAAGCGGTTCGGCCTGATTCTCGCCACCTTGTCCGGCCTGTCGGCGGTCGGTTGCGATCTGCTGCCCGGGGAAACACCCCCCGAAACCACTGCCGCGCCGGCGCCTGCTGCCCCGGCAGCCCCCGCCGCCCGTACAAGCCCGTCAGCGGAAAGCCAGGTGCTGAGCGCGCGCTATGCCGAGATGCAGCGCGATCTTCTGGCCCGCGGCCTGCTGCGCGTCGATGGCGGCGGGCCCGATACGCCTTTCACCGCCAGGGACCTGGCCACGAATTTCGAGGCCATCGCCTTCTACGACGAATATGCCCGCGGCGGGTCTGCCCGGCGCGCCGACGGCTGGCTGTCCCGGTGGGCACTGCCGGTGAAGGTCGAACTGCGCTTCGGCCCGATGGTGCCCGACGATGTCCGCACCACCGACCGCGCGCAATTCAATGCCTATGTCCGACGGTTGGCCCGAGTCACCGGCCATCCCGTCACGTCCGTGCAGCGGGACGGCAATTTCATTGTCTTCGTTGGCACCGAGGACGACAAGGCCTACGTCCAGAAACAGCTCAAGATGCTGATGCCCGGGATCAGCGAGACGGAACTGGCACTGTTCCGCGATCTGCCCGATAGCCGGCATTGCCAGGTTGTGACGCACCCGGCGTCCGACACCCCCTATGTCACCGCGACGGCCGTGTCGCTGGTGCGGGCCGAACAGCCCGACCTGATGCGCCGCGCCTGCCTGCACGAGGAACTGGCCCAAGGGCTGGGCCTGCGCAACGACAGCCCCGGCGCGCGTCCGTCTATCTTCAATGACGACGACGAATTCGCGCAGCTGACAACGCATGACGAACAGTTGCTGAAAATACTCTATGATCCGCGCCTGAAACCCGGCATGACCGTGGACGAGGCCCGGCCAATGGTCGAACAGATCGCGCTGGAGCTGGCACCGCCGGCCGCGTTCTGAGCGCCAAACGACAGGAGCGAGACATGAGCCTATTCGGATTCCTGAGCGGCGAGTTCATCGACGTCATCGGCTGGACCGACAGCACGCGCGACACGATGGTCTGGCGGTTCGAACGCGAAGGACACGCGATCAAGTACGGCGCCAAGCTGACCGTACGCGAAGGCCAGGTGGCCGTGTTCATCCACGAAGGCCAGATGGCGGATGTGTTCAAGCCCGGGCTCTACATGCTCGAAACGAACAACATGCCGATCATGACGACGCTCCAGCACTGGGATCACGGCTTTCGCAGCCCGTTCCAGTCGGAGATCTACTTCATCGCCACGACGCGGTTCAACGACCTGAAATGGGGCACCAAGAACCCGATCATCTGCCGCGATCCCGAATTCGGCCCAGTGCGCATCCGCGCCTACGGCACCTACACGATCCGCGTGGCCGACGCCGCGAAGTTCATGACCGAAATCGTGGGCACCGACGGCGAATTCACGATGGACGAGATCAGCTACCAGATCCGCAACATCATCGTGCAAGAGTTCAGCCGCTCGGTGGCGTCTTCCGGCATCCCGGTGCTGGATATGGCGGCCAACACCGCCGACCTGGGCAAGCTGGTGGCCGCCCAGATCGCGCCCACGCTGGAAAGCTACGGCCTGTCGATGCCTGAACTTTACATCGAGAACATCTCGCTGCCCCCGGCGGTGGAAAAGACGCTGGATCAGCGGACGTCGATGGGCATTGCCGGGGATCTGGGCAAGTACACCCAGTTCGCCGCCGCCGAAGCCATGACCGCCGCGGCCCAGAACCCCTCTGGCGGCGGCATGGCCGCGGGGATGGGCGCCGGGATCGGGCTGGGCATGGCGCAGCAGATGACGGGCGCCGTGGGACCGTGGGGCGCGGCCCCGCAACCCGCGCAAGCCCCGCAACCGGCTGCCGCCGCGCCTCCGCCACCGCCTCCCCCGCCGCCGGACCAGGTCTGGCACGTAGCCGAGAACGGCGCGACCAAGGGGCCCTTTTCCCGCGCCGACCTGGGCCGCATGGCGGCCGAAGGCGCGCTCAAGCGCGAGACGTTCGTCTGGACCGCGGGACAGGACGGCTGGATGAAGGCCGAGGACGTGACCACGCTGGCGCAGCTTTTCACCGTCATGCCGCCGCCCCCGCCCCCCGGGGCATAAGCGCAACGCCTTTCGGTCTCGGCCCGGCTCTGGCGGCGCGGACACGTTTGCCCCGCGGACCTGACGACAGGAGATCCCGACCTTCATGCCGGACACCCCTCCGCCTCCCCCACCGTCGACCGGCCCGGCAAGGCCCGAGGCCGAGCATCGCTTTCCCTGTGAAAACTGCGGCGCCGACTACCGGTTCGACCCCGTCGCGGGCGAGCTGAAATGCGACCATTGCGGCCATACCGAACATGTGGGCGCGGGCCCCTGGGGCGGCGCGAAACTGCGCGAGTTGGATTTCAACAGCGCGGTCGCCCACGAACTGCCCGACGCGGAGATGGCCGAGACCCGCGGCGTTGCCTGCCCCAATTGCGGCGCGCATTTCGAATTCGACCCGGCGACCCACGCCGCCGAATGCCCGTTCTGCGCGACCCCCGTCGTTGTGGACACGGGCACCGAGCGCCTGATCAAGCCGCGCGGCGTGCTGCCCTTCGCGCTGGACGAACGCACCGCGCACAAGGCGATGAACGACTGGCTGGGCCGGTTGTGGTTCGCGCCCAACGGCCTGCAGGCCTATGCGCGCAAGGGTCGGAAGATGGACGGGATCTACGTGCCCTACTGGACCTTCGACGCCGACACTGCCTCGGAATACCGTGGCGAGCGGGGGGTGGTCTATTACGAGACCCGCACCGTCATGCGTGACGGGAAGCCGGTGCAGACCCAGGTGGCCCGCGTGCGCTGGTCGCCCCGGCGGGGCCGCGTGTCGCGGTTCTTCGACGACGTGCTGGTGCTGGCCTCGAAAAGCCTGCCCAAGAAATTCACCGATGCGCTGGAGCCGTGGGACCTGCACGCGCTGGTGCCCTACCAGCCGCAATTCCTGGCCGGCTTCCGCGCCGAAGGCTACACGGTGGATATCGAGACCGGCTACACCGAGGCGCGCGCCCACATGGCCCGGGTGATCGAACGCGACGTGCGCTTCGACATCGGCGGCGATCAGCAGCGGATCCATTCGATCCAGACGGATGTACGCAATGTGACCTTCAAGCACATCCTGCTGCCGGTCTGGCTGGCCGCCTACAAGTATCGGGGCGAGACCTATCGCTTCGTCGTGAACGGGCGCACCGGCCGGGTGCAGGGCGAACGGCCGTGGTCGACGGTGAAGATCATGATCGCGGTTGTCCTGGGGCTGATCGTGGCCGGGATTGCCGGGTTCGTGATCGCCAACAGCCAGTAGCCGGGGGCGGTGCGTGGGGACCACGCACCCTACGGGGCCGGGTGACGGATTGTCGGCGTGGTGGGGGCGCTGCCCCCGTCGCCCGTGCCGGGCTCCCCCCCGGAGTATTTTCGGAAAGAAGAACAAGGGAGACAGCGCCAAAGTACGCGGCGTTGCGGGTTGCGAGTGGCCCTGGGGAGGGTCAGTCTGGCGACGGTTTTGTCGGAGGTTTGTCATGTCGGTCGATCCCGCGGCGCTCGATGCGCTTTTTGCTGCACGCTATTCCTGCCGGGGGTTCCGGCCCGATCCGGTGCCGCGGGCGGATATCGAGGCGATCGTGGACACCGCGCGCAAGGTGCCATCGTGGTGCAATGCCCAGCCGTGGCAGGTGGTGATCACCTCGGGCGCCGAGACGGATGCGTTTCGCGCGGCGCTGATGGCCGAAGTAGGCTCGGGCGCGCCGAAGCCGGACATGGACCCGCCGACGGGGTATTCCGGTGTCTACCAGGAACGGCGGCGGACCTGTGGCTGGCAATTGTACAAGGCGGTGGGCATCGAGAAAGGCGACCGCGAGGCTTCGGCCCGGCAGGCGATGGAGAACTTCTCTCTCTTCGGCGCGCCGCATTGCGCGATCCTGTCGAGCCCGGCGGAGCTGGGGCCCTATGGCGGTGTGGATTGCGGGGGCTTTGTCGCGGCTTTCACCCTGGCGGCGCAGGCGCGCGGGGTGGCGAGTATCGCGCAGGCGGCTGTCGCGGCCTACGGGCCGTTCCTGCATGGGTATTTCGACATTCCGGACGACCGGTTGATCCTGTGCGCGATCTCGTTCGGGTACGAGGATCCGGACCATCCGGCCAACGGTTTTCGCACCGCGCGGGCCGATGTCGCCGATATCATCGACTGGAGGGGCTAGCGATGCGGGCGTTGTTGCAGCGGGTCAGCAGTGCATCCGTCACCGTCGAGGGCGAGGTGATCGGGCAGACGGGACGCGGGCTCATGGTGCTGATCTGCGCCATGCAGGGCGACGGCGAGGCCGAGGCGGACAGGCTGGCCACAAAGATCGCCAAGCTGCGCATCTTCCCCGACGAGGACGGGCGGATGAACCGGTCGGTTCTGGACATCGGGGGCGGGGCACTGGTGGTCAGCCAGTTCACCCTTGCCGCCGACACGAAACGCGGCAACCGGCCGGGCTTTTCCACGGCCGCGGCGCCCGAGGACGGGCGACGCCTGTATACCTATTTCGCGGACGCGCTTGCCGGTCAGGGGATTGCGGTCGAAACCGGCCGGTTCGGCGCCGACATGCAGGTCGCGCTGGTCAATGACGGGCCGGTGACGATCTGGATGGACACTTCAGAGTAGATTAATCAGCCCGCAGCGCGGCTTGGCGCAACACAAAAGGCCGCTTTGGCGGGCTTACGGGCCGTCCCCCCTTGCGGGATGGGGTGAAATCGGCATGCTCATGCGCATTCGTCAGGACTGACAATGACGGACCCCTGTGGGGGTCGCAGGAGGATTTCATGAACGATCAGCTACACTACCTGGCCGCACGCGTCACCGCCGGCCGGATGACTCGGCGCGCCTTCTTTGGACGCGCGGCCGCCCTGGGGATCACCGCCGCTGCCGCGAACTTCGCACTTTCGAGCGCGGCCATCGCCGCCGGCCCGCAGAAAGGCGGCACGATCCGTATGGGTATCCAGGGGGGATCGACCTCGGATTCGCTGGATCCGGCGCTGGCCACCAATACCGTTGCCCTGGCCCTGATCCGGCTCTGGGGCGAACCGCTGCTGGAACTGGCCCCCTTCGGCGGGCTCGAGCCGAAACTGGCGACGAGCTACGAGGCGTCCGCCGACGCCAAGACCTGGACCTTCAAGATCCGCACCGATGCGACGTTCTCGAACGGCAAGAGCGTGACGGCCGAAGACGTGCTGGCCACGATGGAACGCCATTCCGGCGAGGACACGAAATCGGGCGCCCTGGGCGTGATGCGCGGCATCGAGAGCATGTCGGTCGATGGTGACAACTTCATCGTCGAGCTGAAGCAGCCCAATGCCGACCTGCCCTACCTGATGACGGACTACCACCTGATCATCCAGCCCAATGGCGGCAAGGACGCGCCCGATGCGGCCATCGGCACCGGGCCTTACGTTTTGAAGAGCACCGACATGGGCGTGCGCTTCGTGGCCGAGAAGAACCCGGACTACTGGGGCGATCTGGGCCATGCCGACACGGTCGAACTGATCGTGATCAACGACAACACCGCCCGCGTGGCGGCCCTGCAATCGGGCCAGGTCGACATGATCGACCGCGTGCCGCCGCAGACCGCGAACCTTGTCGACCGCGCGCCGAACGTGACCGTGCATTCGACGAAGGGCCCGGGCCACTACGTGTTCATCGCCCACTGCAACACCGCCCCCTTCGACAACAACGACCTGCGGATGGCGCTGAAATACGGCATCGACCGGCAGGAACTGGTCGACAAGGTGCTGGCGGGCTATGGCTCGATCGGGAACGACACGCCGATCAACGACAGCTATCCGCTGTACACCGCCCTGCCCCAGCGGGAATACGATCCCGACAAGGCAGCCTTCCACTTCAAGAAGGCGGATTACGATGGCGAGATCCTGCTGCGGACGTCGGAGAACTCGTTCCCCGGTGCGCCCGATGCCGCGGCCTTGTTCCAGCAATCGCTGGCCAAGGCGGGCATCGACCTGACGATCAAGCGCGAACCCAATGACGGCTACTGGTCGGAAGTCTGGAACGCCAAGCCCTTCTGCACCAGCTACTGGGGCGGACGGTCGACGCAGGACCAGATGTTCTCGACCGCGTACCTGTCGACGGCCGACTGGAACGACACACGGTTCGACGATCCGAAATTCGACCAGATGCTGATCGCCGCACGCGCCGAGCTGGACGAGGCCAAGCGCAAGGAGATCTACGCCGACATGGGCCTGATCCTGAACGAGACGGGCGGCCTGATCTGCCCGATGTTCAACGACTTCCTGGGCGCCACATCCGACCGGGTGGCCGGCTGGGTCGACGGTCAGCGGGGCTATGACCTGATGAACATGTACGGCCCGTCGAAAATGTGGGTCGCCGCCTAGATGGCGCTTGTTGTCAAACTTCTGGTCCAGCGCATTGCGCTGGGCCTGCTTCTTCTGTTTGCCGCCTCGATCCTGATCTTCGTGGGCACCTCGATGCTGCCCGGCGATGTCGCGCAGGAAATCCTGGGACAAAGCGCCACGCCCGAGGCGCTGGCCAATCTGCGAGCCGAGCTTGGGTTGAACGAGCCAGCCCTGACACGCTACCTGAACTGGCTGGGCGGCGCGGTGCAGGGCGATTTTGGATCGGCCCTGACCAACGGGATGGATATCGCGACCTCCGTGAAATCCCGGCTTTCCAACACGCTGTTCCTTGCCTTCTGGGCCGCCGTCATCGCGGTGCCGCTGGCCATCATCCTGGGCCTGACCGCCGTGCGCTTTCGCGACCGCTGGCCCGACAAGGTGATTTCGGGATTCACGCTCGCCTCTGTCTCGCTGCCGGAATTCCTGGTGGGCTATCTTCTGATCTTCATCTTCGCGGTGAAGCTTCGGTGGTTCCCGTCTATGTCGATGATCTATGACGGCATGTCGCTGGGCCAGAAACTGAACGCGATCGCGATCCCCGTTCTGGTGCTGGTGCTGGTGGTGCTGGCACACATGATGCGCATGACCCGCGCCGCGATCCTGAACGTGATGCAATCGGCCTATATCGAAACGGCCGAGCTGAAGGGCCTGATGCGCTTCACCATCATCTGGAAACACGCCTTCCCGAATGCCATCGCGCCGGTCGTGAACGTTGTGATGCTGAACATGGCCTACCTTGTGGTGGGCGTCGTCGTGGTCGAGGTGGTGTTCGTCTATCCCGGCATGGGCCAGTACATGGTCGATCACGTGTCGAAGCGGGACGTGCCGGTGGTGCAGGCATGCGGGCTTCTGTTTGCCGCCGTCTATATCGGGCTGAACATGGTGGCCGATATCGTGGCGATCCTGTCCAATCCGCGCCTGAGGCACCCGAAATGAGCGGGCTCACGCAGCGTGACGGCCGCGCTCCCGTCAGCACGCATATCGGGCCCCACCCGTCCACCCCGCCGGCCGCTCCGCATCCGGCGACCTTTCCGGGCGCGCGGCGCCTGATCACCGGCAACGGGAGGGCTGCAGCATGATGCGCGTACCAATCGCCGCAGGCCTTGGGCTGGTCATCACCGTGGCGTTCTTCCTGGCCGCCATATTCGCCCCCCTCATCGCCCCCTATGGCATGGCCGAAGTGGTGGGCGACGTGTGGGAACCGGCCTCCGACAAGTTTCTGCTGGGCACCGACAATATCGGGCGCGATCTGCTGACGCGCCTGATCTATGGCGGGCGGACGACAATCTTCATCGCTGCCGCCGCGACGCTGCTGTCGTTCCTGACGGGCTCGATCTTGGGCTTCCTGGCCGCCGTGCTGGGCGGCTGGGCCGATCAGGCGCTGTCGCGTTTCGTCGACCTGATGATGGCGATCCCGTCCTTGATCTTCGCGCTGGTTGTCCTGTCGGTCATGCCCGTCACCGTGGGCGTGCTGATCCTTGTCATGGGGTTCCTCGATTCCACCCGCGTCTTCCGCCTGTCGCGGGCCGTCGCCGTGGACATCACCGTGATGGACTTCGTCGAGGCCGCACAATTGCGCGGCGAGGGCCGCAACTGGATCATCTTCCGCGAGATCCTGCCCAATGCCCTGTCGCCGCTGGTTTCGGAACTGGGGCTCAGGTTCATCTTCATGGTGCTCTTCATCTCGACCCTGTCGTTCCTTGGCCTTGGCGTGCAACCGCCGCTGGCCGACTGGGGCGGGATCGTGAAGGAGAACAAGGAGGGCATCGTCTACGGCATTCCGGCCGCGCTCTACCCGGCCGTGGCCATCGCGGCGCTGTCGATCTCGGTCAACCTTGTGGCTGACTGGGTGCTGAACCGGACCACATCTCTGAAAGGGGGCCGCGGATGAGCGAACTTCTGACCATCCGCGACCTGAAGATCGGCGCCACGGCCTATCCGCCGGGCGAACCGCCGCAATGGCTGGAGATCGTCAAGGGTGTTTCGGTCACGCTGGAAAAGGGCAAGGTGCTGGGCCTGATCGGCGAAAGCGGCGCCGGCAAGTCTACCATCGGGCTGGCCGCGCTGGCCTATGGCCGTGGCGGGGTCGAGATCTCCGGCGGCGAGGTGCTGGTCAACGACCGGGATATCCTGCAGAGCCGCCAGAAGGATCTGCGCAGCCTCCGCGGGGGCGAGGTGACGTACGTCGCCCAATCCGCCGCCGCCGCCTTCAACCCGGCCCGCAAGCTGATGGACCAGGTGATCGAGGCGACGCTGGAACATGGCCGCATGTCCAAGTCGGAGGCCGAGGCGCGCGCCGTGAACCTGTTTCGCGTGCTGGGCCTGCCCGATCCCGAAACCTTCGGATCGCGCTATCCCCATCAGGTCTCGGGCGGGCAATTGCAGCGGGCGATGACGGCCATGGCGCTCTGCCCCGCGCCGGATCTGGTTGTGTTTGATGAGCCGACCACCGCACTTGACGTGACCACCCAGATCGAGGTTCTGGCCGCCATCAAGACCGCCATCCGCGAAACCGGCGTGGCCGCGATCTACATCACCCACGACCTGGCGGTCGTCGCACAGGTCAGCGATCACATCATGGTCCTGCGCCATGGCGAGACGGTCGAATATGGCGAGACCGACCAGATCATCAACTCCCCGCGCGAGGAATATACCCGCGCGCTGGTCTCGGTCCGCAAGATCCAGCACGTGGAGAAGGCGCCCAAGGGCGAACCTGTCCTGAAGGTCGAAAACATCACCGCGCGCTATCGCGGTGTGCCGCGCGACGTGCTGAAGGACATCAATGTCGAGGTCTATCCCGGCCAGACGCTGGCCGTGGTGGGCGAAAGCGGATCGGGCAAGTCGACGCTGGCGCGCGTGATCACCGGACTGCTGACGCCTTCGGACGGGCAGATCACCTTCGACGGGCGCACGCTTTCGCCCGCCATGCCGGGCCGCACGCGGGATGACCTGCGGCAGGTCCAGATGATCTACCAGATGGCCGACACCGCGATGAACCCGCGCCAGACCGTGGGCACGATCATCGGCCGGCCGCTGGAGTTCTATTTCGGCCTGAAGGGCGCGGCGAAGCGCAAGCGCGTGGCCGAGCTGCTGGAAAAGATCGAACTGGGCGATGGTTTTCTTGATCGCTATCCGGCGGAACTGTCGGGCGGGCAGAAGCAGCGGGTGTGCATCGCGCGCGCGCTGGCCGCCGACCCGCAATTGATCCTGTGTGACGAGGTGACATCGGCGCTCGACCCGCTGGTGGCGGACGGGATCCTGAAGCTGCTGCTGGAATTGCAGGCCGAAGAGAACGTGGCCTACCTGTTCATCACCCACGACCTGGCGACGGTGAAGGCCATCGCCGACAGCATCGCGGTGATGTACCAGGGCGAAGTCGTCCGCTATGGGCCCAAGACGCAGGTGCTGTCCCCGCCCTTCGACGCATATACCGACCTGCTGTTGTCCTCCGTCCCCGAGATGGAGCTGGGCTGGCTGGAAGACGTCATCGAACACCGCCGGATGGAGAGCGCGGGGAACTGATCTCCGCGCCTCCCGCTTCGGTCGGCAGGTGCGTCTTGTGTATGTCCGGCACCGGAAGGGCGGGGAAACACCCACGACCCCGGTGGGCGGACTTTTCGTTTGGGTGATCCGGATCGGGTCGTTTTAAGGCTTCCGCTACGTAAACTCAGGAGGAGACCCCACCCATGCATATTTCGTTCATCGCCGCCTTGGCGTCTTTCGCGGCGTTCAGCAGCCTCCCCGCCCTCGCCCAGACGGTGCATCCGATCGTGTTCACCGATGGCAAGGCGTCCACCTACCAGATCAACGCCAAGGTCGGCTATACCGTCGCGTTCTACCACATGGACGAAGACGAAGCGCACCAGCTCTATTCGACCGACGAGGATCACCAGTTCGACGTGAAGCACATCTTCGAGAACGGCGATCACTTCGATATCGAACTGACGAGCGCGGGCAACTTCCAGATCCTCTGCCATGCGATGCCGCACATGGAAATCGCGGTCCACGTCACCGAGTAGACTTGCCGGGCGGCCGGGCCGGCAAAAAGAAGGGCCCGACATCTGCCATGATGCCGGGCCCCTGGACGTGACGCATCGCGGTGCGCGTCAGTCCTGCTTGGTCCGTTCGGCCACCATCAGGTTGATCCGGTCCGCGAGATCCTGATCGTTCTGCAGCGCCTGGCCGATCGATACGTATTCCTCGACGGTGATGCCGTCCGTCTCCTCGATATGGGCCTGCGCTTCGGCCTGGGCCTGGGTCGTGATCTGCTGACGCTCCGCATCGGTCTGGGCGGCCTGAAGATCCTGCTGCGCCTGCGCTGTCACCTGGCTGACCTCAAGCGCGGCCGTCACGAAATCGTCGAGCTTGGCGTCGCTGTAATCGGCCGCCTGTGCCAGCGCGGCCGTCCCGCCCAGCCCAAGAACGGTGGCCACGGCGCCGGCTTTCAATGTCGTCGTAAAGGTCATGCGGTTTCCTTCGCTTGATCTGTTTCGCTGCAAACAGAGCTAGGTATTTGCGCCCGACGGTGCAAACCGGGCAGCGGATCCGCGCCGCCAAGCGCTTGGAAATCAGCAAGATTTTGCTGCCTACAGGTCGGAATGCCACCAGTCGGCTTGCATCCGGCACCGGGCGACCGTGGCGACCGGGCAGACGCCAGCGAAAGGAACGAGGCCCCCACCGCCTGCCGTTCACGCAGGCGGCGCCCCACGGATACTACTCGTCTTCGTCGTAGGGCCAGATGCCCTGCCCCAGCGCCTCGATGGCAAGGACGATGCGTTCGAAGGCCGCGTGGGCGCGCGCCGACATGTTGCGGGCGCGCAGGAAGGAATGGACCAGCCCGTCCTCGTTCTTCCAGTAGACCGGCACGCCCGCCGCGCGCAGGCGATCGCGGTATTGCAGCGCATCGTCGCGCAGCGGATCGCAATCGGCGGTGAAGATGGCCGTCGGCGGCAGGCTCTTGTAATTCGTGTCCCAGAGCGGCGCATAGGACGGGTCGCCCCGCACATCCTGCCCGTCGGACAGGCGGATGTTCTCGTAGAACTGAACCTCGTCCCGCGTCAGCATCGGCGCCTGCGCATGGTCGGTATAGGACGGGAGCGAGCGATCGCCGCCAAGGCCGGGATAGATCAGCACCTGCCCCACGATCCGGAACCCCTTGCACCGCGTGCCATGCGCCACCGCCGCGGCAAGATTGCCGCCCGCGCTGTCGCCCACCAGGACGATGTCGTCGTCGGGGAAGGTCTTGCACGCCCATGTCAGCGCCGCCATCGCGTCGTCATAGGCGGCCGGGTGCTTGTGTTCGGGGGCCAGCCGGTAATCGACCGAGATCACCCGGTTCCCGGTCTGCGCGCAGAATTCGGCGCAGACATCGTCGTGGCTTTCCAGCCCGCCCACGACGAACCCGCCGCCGTGGAAGAACAGCACCGTGCCCACCGGCGCGCCGGCGGTGTAGACGCGCATCGTCACGCCGTCGACGGTCAGGTCCTCGGTCTCGACCCCCTCGGGATAGCCCTGGTGGAAATGGGCCGCCATCCGGTCGTAGATCTCGCGCTGGCCGGCGATGTCGCGTTCCACGGCATCTTCAGGGTAGAGGCTTCCCACCTCCCGGATGTAGGCCCAGGTCTCGGCATCGATGAGGGAGTCGTATTTCATTCAGGCGACCTCGGGCGCGGCCTTCTTCGCCTGGGCGTCGTCGACCCACTCCCACGGCCGGGTGAATTCCCCCAGGACATGCTTCACCTTTTCCGGATCCGCGCCGTTGCGCTCCAATTGCGCCGTAAGACCCAGCTTCTTGCTTTCGACCACCGACACGACCCGCGCGTCGCACCCGGCGGCCTCGAGCGCTTCGTTGTAGACGCGGGTGATCGCGCTGCGGCGCAGGTCTGGCTTGAACACCTTGCCGACGGCAGTTTTGGGCAGTTCGTCCAGGATCTCGATATGCTTCGGATGCGCCGCCCGTTCGTGGACGTGCACCTTGCAATACTCCATCAGTTCTTCCGGCGTGACACTCGCCCCGCCCACAAGCTCGACATAGGCACAGGGTAGTTCGCCCGCCCGCGCATCGGGCTGGCCGATGGCACCGGCGAAGGCCACGGCCTTGTGGCCCAGCAGCGCCTCTTCGATCTCGGCCGGGTCGATGTTGTGGCCGCCCCGGATGATCAGGTCCTTCGCGCGGCCGGTGATCCAGACATAGCTGTCGGCGTCGATCCGGCCCAGGTCACCCGTGCGCAGGAAGGTGTCGAAGTAGTAGAGATCCTTGTTCTTGTCATGCTCGGTATAGGTCCCCCCGGCCCGGACACCGGGGTTCGATATGCAGATCTCCCCCACCTCGTCCACGCCGCATTCGACGGGGCCGTCGGCCGTGCCCTTGATGATCTTGACCTGCGTATAGGGGTAGCGCAGCCCGATCGAGCCCACCTTCTTCTCGCCTTCCGGCGGGTTGCCACAGACAAGGCAGGTGGCTTCCGTCAGCCCGTAGCCTTCGATGATGGTGACGCCCGTCGCCTCCTCGAACCGCTTGAAGAGTTCCAGCGGCAAGGGGGCCGAGCCCGAGAATGCCGTCTTCACCGACGAGATATCGGCATCGACAGGGCGCTGCATGCAGGCGGAAATGGCGGTGGGAACGGTGATGATGAACGTCGTCTGGTAGCGTTCGTTCAGCTTCCAGAAATTGTCGAACACGCCTTCGCCGCGGTAGCCCTGCGGCGTGGGGAAGATCACGTGCGCGCCGGAATAGACGGCCGCCATCAGGATCACGTGACAGGCAAAGACATGGAACAGGGGCAGCGGACACATCACGTTGTCGCCCGCCCGGAACAGCAGGTCGCCGCCCAGCCAGCCGTTGTAGACGATCCCGCTGTAGGAATGCTGCGCCACCTTGGGCATGCCTGTCGTGCCGCCGGTGTGGAAATAGCAGGCGACCCGGTCTTCGGTCGCGTCGGCGAATGTCAGTTCCGTCGGTTGCTTGGCCAGCTCGGCACGGAAGTTCAGGTAATCGGCATGGGTCGCCTTGGTTTCGATCTTGGGCCGGATCAGCGGCACGATCCAGCTTTTTGGCGGCGTCAGGTAGCGGTTCAGGTCGACTTCCAGCACCGTGTTGACGCCCGGCGCGTGGCGCACGGCCTCGGCCACTTTCTCGGCCACGTCGGTTTTCGGGAAGGGCCGCAGGGTGACGACGACCTTGGCCTTCGTCTCCCGCAGGATCGAGGCGATCTGTTCCGGTTCCAGCAGCGGGTTGATCGGGTTGACGATGCCGGCAATGGCCCCGCCCAGAAGCGATATCACCGTCTCATTACAGTTGGGCAGGACGTAGGCCACCGTATCGCCCTCGCCTACGCCCAGCGACCGGAAGAGGTTCGCGGCCTGCACGGACCGGTCATGCATCTCCTTCCAGGTCAGCGTCTCGGCCTTGTCGGTGGGGCCGGACAGCAACTGGAAGGTGACGCCCTTGTGGGTCGGATACGCGTCGGCCGTGCGCTTCAGCATCTGGTACAGCGTCTTCGGTACGGGACGCTCGTTCCATGGCATCTCTGACTCGATGGATTCGACGTCGGCCAGGCTGGTGATGGTGCGCATTTCTCTCTCCTCCCAAAGAGGCCCGTCAGTGACGCGGCGTGTTGCCGGGCAGGATGCTGCCAAAGCGGTCCGCGCGCAAGAGTTGCCGCGGGATGTCCGCGGGTAAAGCAGAGGCCTGCAAGGCTGCCACCGGAAAGGATGAAAGAAGCGGCAGCGGGATCCCGGCTGAGCCGATTCCGGGCGCGCCTGAGTGCGGGTGGCGGAGGCCGCAGGCGGCCGCCGGGTGGGCGGGCGGGCCCGCGCGAGGGCGCGATCCCCGGCCGCGCAACCCCGATCAGGCGGCTGCCGATCCGTCCGTGAACTGCAACCGGGCCAGCCGCGCATAAAGCCCGCCTTCGGCCACAAGCTGGTCATGGCTGCCCTGCGCCACGATGCGACCGGCCTCCAGCACCACGATCCGGTCGGCCTTCTTCACCGTTGCCAGCCGGTGCGCCACGATCAGCATCGTCCGCCCCTTGCGCAATTCGTCGATGGCCTGCTGCACCGCACGTTCGCTTTCGGCATCAAGCGCGCTCGTCGCCTCGTCCAGCAGCAGCACCGGCGCGTCCCGCAGGATCGCGCGGGCCAGCGCGATGCGTTGTTTCTGACCGCCCGACAGCATCACGCCGCGTTCGCCGACATACGTATCGAAGCCTTCGGGCAGCGCCGCGATGAAATCATGCGCCGCCGCCGTGCGTGCGGCTTCCTCCACCTCGGCATCGGTGGCATCCGGGCGGCCGAAGCGGATGTTTTCGCGCGCCGAGGCGGCGAAGATCATCGGGTCCTGCGGCACCAGCGCCAGCGACTGCCGGAAATCGCCGCGGGCAAGGTCGGTCAGCGCAACACCGTCCAGCTTCACGGCGCCGCTTTCGGGATCGTAGAACCGCAGGATCATCTGCAGGATCGTCGTCTTGCCCGCGCCCGACGGGCCCACGAACGCCACCGTCTCACCCGGCCGGATGGTCAGCGAGACATGGTCGAGCGCCGAGGTTTCGGGCCGCGAGGGGTAGCGAAACACGACATCGTCGAACACGATCTCTCCCCGCACAGGCTGCGGCAGGGCTTGCGGGGCGGCGGGGTCGTTCACGCTGTCCGCGATCGCCAGCAGTTCCACCAGCCGTTCGGTCGCGCCCGCGGCACGCTGCAATTCGCCCATGATTTCCGAAAGGGCCGCGACCGAGCCCGCGACCATCACCGAATAGATCACGAACTGGATCAGCATCCCGTCGGTCATGACGCCGGTGCGCACGTCATTCGCACCGATCCACAGAACGCCCACGATCCCGGCAAAAACGAGGAAGATGATGATCACCGTCATCCACGCCCGCGTCCGGATCCGGTCGAGCGATACGCGGTAGGATGTCTCGGTCATCTCGCCGAAGGAGGCCCGGCTCAGGCCTTCATGGGTGAAGGCCTGCACCGTCTGCACGGCGTTCAGCGCCTCGGACGCATTGCCGGAGGACGCCGCGATCCAGTCCTGGTTCTCGCGGCTGATCTTCCGCAGGCGCCGCCCCAGCACAAGGATCGGCACCACCACGGCGGGCACAAGCAGCAGCACCAGCCCCGACAGCTTCATCGAGGTCGCCATCATCAGCGCCAGCCCGCCCACGAGGATCAGGATGTTCCGAAGCGCGATGGACGCCGACGAGCCCAGAACGGACTGCACCAGCGTCGTGTCGGTGGTGATCCGGCTCAGCACCTCGCCCGTCATCAGTTTTTCGTAGAAGGCCGGGCTCATCGACAGCACGCGGTTGAAGACGGCCATGCGGATATCGGCCACCACCCGTTCGCCCAGCCGGGTCACCAGCGCATAGCGCAGCCCCGTGCCAAGGGCGAGCACCAGCGCGATGCCCAGCGCGGCCAGCACGTACTGGTCCAGCATCTCGGCATTGGTGCCGCGGAAATTGTCGACCACGCGGCGCACGGCCAGCGGCAGGGTCAGCGACACGGCCGCCGTCAGCATCAGCGCGCCAATGGCCGCCAAGATCAGCATCCGGTACGGCGCCATGAAGGGCCAGAGCGACCGCAGGCTGGACACCTTTTTCGACCGCTCCCGTTCGTCGCTTTCCACCGGAGCGGTCGCACCGCCCGCTGATCTCGGCTTTCGCGCCATTCGCCTGTCCTTGTTCTCAATCCATGCGTGACGGGGGTTCACACCGCACTGCCACGCAGTCCCTCTACTTGACCGCCCGGGCACAGAGGGTCAAGCCGCGACCGGTCTCGGCGCGCTGCGCACCCGCTTCCCGCTCCTTCCCCGTCCCGAACTCATCAGGCCCCAATGCATCAAGCTTGGATATTTCTAGTTCATATATTTCTAGTTTTGATATTTTTAACTTGAAATATATTTTAACCGCGCTACGGTTTTCCCATCAGGGGGCGGCAAGGCCGCACTGCAGGGGCAGAAGGAGAGGACGACGATGCGAGTTGTGTGTCTTGGCGGGGGGCCTGCCGGTCTTTACTTTGCGATCTCGATGAAGCTGCGCGACCCGTCGCACGAGGTGACGGTGCTGGAGCGGAACCGCGCGAACGATACCTTCGGCTGGGGCGTGGTCCTGTCCGACGACGCGCTGGGGAAGATGGAGGTCAACGACCCCCAGAGCACCCGCGCGATCCGCGAGCAGTTCACCTACTGGGATGACATCGCGGTCGAGGTGAACGGCCAGCGGTCGGTGTCGGGCGGGCACGGCTTCGCGGGCATCGGCCGGATGCAAATGTTGCTGTTACTTCAGGAAAGAGCGGTGGAACTGGGTGTGAACCTGCAGTTCGAGGCCGAATTCGACAGCGCGGAATCCTACAAGAACGACTACGATCTGGTGGTCGCCTGCGACGGGATCAATTCGAAGATCCGTGCCGAATATGCAGACGTCTTCCAGCCCGATGTCGACGTCCGGAAGTGCAAGTTCGTCTGGCTTGGCACCCACCAGAAGTTCAACGACGCCTTCACCTTCCTGTTCGAAAAGACGGAACATGGCTGGATGTGGGCGCATGTCTACCAGTTCGACGACAACACCGCGACCTTCATAGTGGAGTGCCTTGAGCCGACATGGGACGCCTTCGGATTCGCTGACATGACGAAGGAGGAGACGGTCGAAGCCTGCCGGAAGGTCTTCGAATCACATCTGGACGGGCATGACCTGATCTCGAACGCCACGCATCAGCGCGGTTCGGCCGTGTGGATGAACTTCCCCCGGGTGATCTGCGAGAAATGGCACCACGAGAACGTCGTGCTGATGGGCGATGCGGCAGCGACGGGGCATTTCTCCATCGGCTCCGGTTCGCGCCTGGCCTTCGACAGCGCGATTGCCCTGGCCGATTACCTGCACAGCGAACCCGACATGGAACGCGCCTTCGAACGCTACCAGGCGGAACGGCGGCTGGAAGTTCTGCGCATCCAGTCGGCGGCGCGCAACAGCCTTGAATGGTTCGAAAACGTCGAACGCTACCTTGATCAAAGCCCCTTGCAGTTCACCTACAACCTGCTGACCCGGTCCCAGCGGATCAGCCACGAGAACCTGCGCCTGCGCGATCCCGAATGGGTGGAAGAGGCCGAGCGCTGGTTTCAGACCCGCGCGGGCCTGCCCGCGGATGCCCCCGTCCGCGCACCCATGTTCGTCCCCTACAAGCTGCGCGAGATGGAACTGAAGAACCGCGTCGTCGTCTCCCCCATGGCGCAGTACAAGGCCGTCAACGGTTGCCCCACCGATTGGCACTTCACCCACTACGCCGAACGCGCCAAGGGCGGCGCCGGGCTTGTCTGTACGGAAATGACCTGCGTGTCCCCCACCGGGCGCATCACGCCGGGCTGCCCCGGGCTCTATGCATCGGAACACGAGGCCGCGTGGAAGCGGCTGGTCGATTTCGTCCATGCCGAGACGGATGCCAAGATCTGCAGCCAGATCGGCCATTCCGGGCGCAAGGGATCGACCCAGATCGGCTGGGAGGACATGGACGAACCCCTGAAGCATGGCAACTGGGAGCTGATGTCGGCCTCGCCCATCCCGTGGTCGGACAATAACGCCACCCCGCAGGAGATGTCACAATCGGACATGGACGAGGTCGCGGCACAGTTCGTCGTCTCGACCCACATGGCCGCGCGAGTCGGGTTCGACATGGTCGAACTGCACGCTGCCCACGGCTACCTGATTTCGTCCTTCATCTCTCCGGTCTCGAACAAGCGCACCGACGAATACGGCGGGTCGCTGAAAAACCGGATGCGCTACCCGCTGGAGGTTTTCCGCGCGATGCGGTCGGCCTGGCCGCAGGGCAAGCCGATGTCGGTCCGGATCTCGGCCAATGACTGGGTCGAGGAAGACGGCGTCACCCCGGACGAGGCGGTTGAGATCGCCGCGATGTTCCGCGAAGCCGGCGCCGATATCATCGACGTCTCCGCCGGGCAGACCAGCATCGATGCCAAACCGGTCTATGGGCGGATGTTCCAGACCCCGTTTTCGAACCAGATCCGGAACGAACTCGACATGCCCACCATGGCCGTCGGCAACATCTTCGAGGCCGATCACGTCAACTCGATCCTGCTGGCCGGTCGCGCCGACCTTGTGTGCCTTGCCCGTCCGCATCTGGCCGATCCCTACTGGACGCTGCACGCCGCCGTCGACCTGGGTGACACGAGTGTCACCTGGCCCAACCCCTATCTCGCGGGCCGCGATCAGGCCTACCGCCTGCGCGATCAACAGCAAGAGTCGATCCGGGTATGACACTGATGGGACGCAATATCGTGGTGACCGGCGGCGGCTCCGGCGTGGGGGCCGAGACGGCGAAGGTCCTGGCCGACGCGGGCGCCACCGTCACCATTCTGGGCCGGCGGGAAGAGCCCTTGAAGGCGCAGGGCCTGCCCTATCAGGTCTGCGACGTGACCGACCCGGATGCGGTGGCGCGGGCCTTCGATGCCATCCGGGCCGATCATGGGCCTATCAGCGTGGTGATCGCCAATGCGGGCGCGGCGGAAAGCGTGCCCTTCGACAAGATGACACCTGCCGACCTGCAGGCGATGATGTCGGTCAACCTGACCGGTGTCGTCAACGTGTGGCAGGCCGCGCTTGCCGACATGCGCGCGGCGGGCTGGGGACGGATGATCGCCATCGCCTCCACCGCCGGGCTGAAGGGTTACGCTTACGTGTCGGCCTATTGCGCGGCCAAGCACGCCGTCGTGGGCCTGACTCGCGCGCTGGCGCAGGAACTCGGGACGACCGGCATCACCGTCAACGCGATCTGCCCGGGCTTCATCGAAACCCCGCTGCTCGACCGTTCGATCGCGAAGATCACGGACAAGACCGGAATGACCGCGGCCGAGGCGCGCGCCACACTGCTTGCAGGCACTCCGCAGAAACGTTTCGTGCAGACGGCCGAAGTCGCGGGCGCGGCCTTGTGGCTGTGCTCGGACGCGGCACAATCGATGAACGGGCACGCGATGGCCCTTTCGGGAGGTGAGATATGAGTTCCAGTCAAGTGACCCAACCCATGCCGATATCGAAAGAGAGGCTCCGTTTGTGGCTTAAACTTCTGAAAGCCTCGCGCCATGTCGAAAGCGAGATCCGCCGCCGCATGCGCAGCGAGTTCAACTCCACCCTGCCCCGGTTCGATGTCATGGCATCGCTCGCGCGTGCGCCCGAAGGCCTGCGGATGAGCGGGATTTCCGGCATGCTGAAAGTGTCGAACGGCAATGTCACGGTTATCGTCGACAAACTGGTCGAGGAAGGCCTGGCCGTGCGCGAAGCCGTGCCGGGCGACCGCCGCGCCAGCATCGTGCGGCTGACCGACAAGGGACAGGAGGTCTTTGCCAATCACGCCGCCGTGCACGAAACTTGGATCGACGAGATCCTGGGCGGGCTGAGCCAGGACGATGTCGAGGGCATGAACCTGCGGCTGGACCATCTGGCCAAGCATCTGGACGAGATCGTGGTGAAGGACTGATCCATGGACAATCCGAAACATTTCGAATGCAGCATCGCGGATGGGATCGCCACCGTCGCGCTCAGCCGCCCGGACCGCAAGAACCCGCTGACCTTCGACAGCTATGCCGAACTGCGCGACTGGTTCCGGGATCTGCGCGATGCCGATGACATCAAGGCGGTGATCTTCGCGCCCAACGGCGGCAACTTCAGCTCGGGCGGGGATGTGCACGATATCATCGGGCCGCTGACGAAGATGTCGATGAAGGAGCTTCTGACCTTCACCCGGATGACGGGCGATCTGGTCAAGAACATGATCGGCTGCGGCACGCCCGTCATCGCGGCGGTCGACGGTATCTCGGCCGGCGCGGGCGCGATCATCGCCATGGCGTCGGACCTGCGGATCGCCACGCCCGAAGCCAAGACGGCCTTCCTGTTCAACCGCGTGGGCCTTGCGGGATGCGACATGGGCGCCTGCGCGATCCTGCCCCGGATCATCGGTCAGGGCCGCGCGGCGGAACTTCTGTACATGGGCCGGTCGATGACCGCCGACGAAGGCCTGTCTTGGGGCTATTTCAACCGCGTCGTGCCGGCAGACGATCTGCTGACCACCGCCGGCGACATGGCGCGGCGGATCGCGGACGGCCCGAACTTTGCCAACATGATGACCAAGACGATGCTGGCGCAGGAATGGTCGATGTCGCTGGATCAGGCGATCGAGGCCGAGGCGCAGGCCCAGGCGATCTGCATGCAGGGACAGGATTTCCACCGCGCCTATCACGCGTTCGTCGCACGCGAGACCCCAGTTTTCGAAGGTAACTGAAACCGGCGCAAGACCGGTCCAACAACAGGGTAACGATCATGCTTAGTCCTTCCGCCCATACCGACAGCTTCTGTCGCGACAACCTTCCGCCGCCCGACCGATGGCCCGATCTGCTGCTGGACGGGTTCGACTATCCCGACCGGCTGAATGCGGGCGTCGAGCTGACGGATGCGATGGTGGCAAAGGGGTTCGGTGACCGCACCGCGCTGATCGGCAATGGCCGGCGGCGCACCTACAAGGAACTGGCGGACTGGACCAACCGGCTGGCCAACGTGTTGGTCGAGGATCTGGGCGTGAAGCCCGGCAACCGCCTGCTGATCCGGTCGGCCAACAACCCGGCCATGGTCGCCTGCTGGCTGGCAGCGACGAAGGCGGGCGCGGTGGTCGTGAACACGATGCCCATGCTGCGCGCGGCAGAACTGGCGAAATACGTGGCCAAGGCCGAAATCACCCATGCCCTGTGCGATACGCGGTTGATGGACGAGATGACGCTCTGCGCAAAGCAGAGCGACACGCTGAAGACGGTCGTGGGCTTCGACGGCACCGCCAACCACGATGCCGAGCTTGACCGGCTGGCGCTGCAGAAACCGGTGCAGTTCGAACCGATCGAGACCGCGCAGGACGATGTCGCCCTGATCGGCTTCACCTCCGGGTCCACGGGCGAGCCCAAGGGCACGATGCATTTTCACCGCGACCTGATGATCATCGCCGACGGCTACGCGAAAGAAGTGCTGAACGTGGTGCCGGAGGACGTGTTCGTGGGCTCCCCACCGCTGGCCTTCACCTTCGGGCTAGGCGGGTTGGCGATCTTCCCGCTGCGCTTTGGCGCAGCCGCAACGCTGCTGGAAAACGCCTCCCCCCCCAACATGATCGAGATCATCGAGACCTACAAGGCCACGATCTGCTTCACCGCCCCCACCGCCTATCGCGCGATGATGCAGGCGATGGACCAGGGCGCGGACCTGTCATCGCTGCGCGTCGCCGTATCCGCCGGGGAAACCTTGCCCGCGCCGGTCTACGAGGACTGGCAGAAGAAGACCGGCAAGCCGATCCTCGATGGGATCGGGGCGACGGAATTGCTCCACATCTTCATCACCAACCGGTTCGACGATCACAACCCGGCCTCGACCGGCAAGCCCGTCACGGGGTACGAGGCCAGGGTGGTGGACGAGTCAGGCGCGGAAGCCCCCCGGGGTACGGTCGGCCGGCTTGCGGTGCGCGGGCCCACGGGCTGCCGCTACCTGCGGGGCGAACGGCAGGACGAATACGTCCAGTACGGCTGGAACATCTCGGGCGATGCATTCACGCAAAGCGAGGATGGCCAGTTCCACTTCGCCGCCCGCAACGACGACATGATCGTGTCGTCGGGCTACAACATCGCGGGGCCGGAGGTGGAGGCGGCGCTATTGTCCCACGACTCCGTCTCCGAATGCGCCGTGATCGGCGTGCCGGACGACGCCCGCGGCGCGATTGTCGAGGCGCATGTCGTCCTGATGCCGGGGGAGGAACCGTCCTCGGCCCTGATCCGGCTGCTGCAGAACCACGTCAAGGCAACCATAGCGCCCTTCAAGTACCCCCGCAGGATCATCTTCACTGACGCCCTGCCCAAGACCGAAAGCGGCAAGATCCAGCGCTTCCGGCTGAGGAAAGACCAATGACCGACGCATACGATCCCGGCACGGAAGGTGCCAAGATGAGCTTTGACGACGCGATGTCCTACAGCGACTACCTGCGGCTGGGCATCATCCTTGATCAACAGCACCCGATCTCGGACGTGCATGACGAGATGCTGTTCGTCATCCAGCACCAGACGACCGAACTCTGGATGAAACTGGCAATCCACGAACTGGCCGCCGCCCGCGACGCGCTGACAGCCGGCGACACGCCCAACATGTTCAAGATGCTGGCCCGCGTCAGCCGGATCTTCGAACAGTTGAACGGCGCATGGGACGTGCTGCGCACCATGACGCCGGCCGATTACACGCGGTTCCGGGACACGCTGGGCAAATCGTCGGGCTTCCAGTCCCACCAGTACCGGATGATCGAATACATCCTGGGCAACCGGAACCCGAATATGATGCGCCCGCACGAGACCGTGCCGGAAGCCAACGCGATCCTGCGCGCCGAACTCGCCCGGCTCAGCTTCTATGACGAGGTCGTGCGCCTGCTCTTCCGGACGCTGGACGGGAATGAAGACAACTGCCCGCCCCCGCAGCTCGACACGCCGCACCGCGCCGTGCCCGAGATCCAGGCGCGGTGGAAAACGGTCTACGAGAATATCGAGACGTACTGGACGCTCTACGAACTGGCGGAAAAGCTGGTCGACCTTGAGGACTACTTCCGCCGCTGGCGGTTCAACCACGTCACCACGGTCGAACGGGTGATCGGATTCAAGAGAGGAACGGGCGGCACGTCCGGCGTGGCCTATCTGCGCCGGATGCTGGATGTCGAACTGTTCCCGGAACTTTGGCATTTGCGGGGGGACCTATGACATTACCACGAAAACACCTGTTCGAGCTGCCCGACGGGGTCATCTACCTTGACGGTAACTCGCTGGGGCCGCTGCCCAAGGGCGCGATGGCGCGGGCGCAGACGACCATCGAGGCGGAATGGGGCGGCGAACTGATCCGCGCCTGGAACTCGGCCGACTGGATCTCCCTGCCCACCCGCGTGGGCGACCGGATCGGCGCGCTGATCGGCGCGCCCGCGGGCACCGTGACCACCGGCGACACGCTGTCGATCAAGGTCTACCAGGCGCTGGCTGCCGCGCTGAAGATGCGGCCCGACCGGAAGGTGATCCTGTCGGATGCCGGCAACTTCCCCACCGATCTCTACATGGCGCAGGGGCTGATCGACACGATCGGCAAGGACTATGAACTGCGCCTCGTCTCCCATGACGAGATGTGCGAGGCCGTCACCGACGAGGTCGCGGCGGTGCTGCTGACCCATGTCGATTACCGCTCGGGCGAGATGTATTCGATGGAGGGGATGACCGCCGTCGCCCAGGACCATGGCGCGGTGATGATCTGGGATCTGGCCCACAGCGCAGGCGCCGTGCAGGTCGAAATGGCCCGGACCGGCGCCGAATTCGCGGTGGGCTGCACCTACAAGTACCTCAACGGCGGCCCCGGTGCGCCGGCCTTCATCTATGTCCGCCCCGACCTGATCGGGCACGTCGAACCCGCGCTGGCAGGCTGGATGGGCCACGATGCCCCCTTCGCGATGGACCCGACCTATAGCCCCGCCATGTCCATCGAACGGATGCGCGTGGGCACGCCGCCCATCGTGCAGCTGTCGATCCTCGACGCCGCGCTCGATGTCTGGGACGGGGTGCGCATGGCCGATATCCGCGCCGCCTCCGTCGACATGTCGGAGCTCTTCATCGCCGAGGTCGAGGCCCGCTGCCCGCAACTGACCCTCGCCTCGCCCGCCGATCTGGCGGAGCGCGGCAGCCAGGTGTCCTTCGCGTTCGAACACGGCTACGCCGCGATGCAGGCCCTGATCGACCGCGGCGTGATCGGCGATTTCCGCCCGCCCGACATCATGCGCTTCGGCTTCACGCCGCTCTACCTGGGCCGCGAGGACGTGCTGCGCGCCGCCGACATCATTGAAGAGGTGATCGGCAAGGAGCTGTGGCGCGAAGAGAAATACCAGACCCGGTCCCGCGTCACGTGACGCCTGACAAAAGATAGAAAGATGGAATTGATGGAGACCACGAAATGAAACCGGAAGTCATCCAGCCAGACGGCTGGCAGCAGGCGCTGGGATATTCCAACGGCATGCTGATGCCCGACGGCACGCTCCATGTCGGTGGCCAGATCGGCTGGGACGGCAACAAGGTGTTCGCCACGGGGGGCTTCATCCCGCAGATGGAACAGGCTTTGCAGAACATAGCCGACATCGTCCGCGCCGCGGGCGGCGATGTGTCCGACGTGGGCCGGCTGACATGGTTCGTGAAGGACAAGGCCGAATACATGGCCCACCAGCGCGAGGTGGGGCGGGTCTACCGCCGCATCTTCGGCAAGCACTTCCCGGCGATGTCGATGGTCGTCGTCAACGACCTGGTCGAGGACGAGGCGCTTGTGGAGATCGAGGCGACGGCCTTCATCCGCCGGGGGTGAGCCCGGGTTTCGCCCGGGGATGGTGCGTGGAGACCACGCACCCTACGGCTGTAACCCATATTCGTCGCAAGCAAGAAGGGCAGCGCCCGACCCTGGGTGGGCGCAGACGACATCCAAGCCGGTGCCCGCCACCGACATCCCGCTAACCGGTAGTTTGGAGCGGGACATCGACAAATCATTCCGATCAGGGTAAAAGGGGAACCGAGGTTCAATGGAACTTTGGTTACACCAAGCAATTCCCAACCGAGCTAAGGTAGATTACTGCATCTCACAGTCGATTGCCAAGCACTACCAGAACTTGCAGCTTGTTTATCCTGACTTCGCAGGTCAATAATGTGGAAAACTCGGGGGGGGAGTTCATTGGATCAATCGGAACCAATCTGGATAAACTATAAGCTCCGGTTTGAAGGGCGGGACGCTGACAGGCATTTGCTTGAAGCTCATCCAGCCGGAATCAGCATCGAAGGCTTGTCTTGGGCATTGGCCCTAACGCTCAACTATGGGGTCACCGGGCAGACACGCTATTCCAGAGACCTCACTAAATCTGCTAAAATTTTTATTTCACCTCCAAGAGCTGGAAGCATATTATATGAACTAAACATTTTGGTTCAGAATAATCCATTCCTCTCCTTGATTGCCGGAAGGTATTTAATCAACACCGTAACACCTTACATCAATGGTCTAATTGGATACGTATTCAGTCAAAGCATTGGGCTTGGCGGAGAACTTGCTGGGGAGGCACAAAAGTTTTTAGACAAACTTAACGGCGAAGATCTAAAAACGATCAGCCGCCGTATTGAACCTCCCCTGACTAGGGCCCACACCGCGATTGGTCGAACTGCAGATGAGATTAGTTTGCGGCATTCTGGAAGCGAAATAATCCGATTGGACCAAGAAACGAAGGACAACCTAAAAGCTAGCCCAGTAGGGGAATATGATACTCTAGACAGCAATGTAACTTCATTCAATCTTCTAACAGGCAATGGGCGACTATATAGCGCCGAGTCTGAAAAGACAATTCCGTTTGGATTGAATGATAATTATCGTCATGGCACAACCACAGCATTAATATCTAGCATGGAGCAGTATTCTCTAGGGCGGTCGGGGACGATTCGCATTGTAGGTGAGCGCGTCGAAACTGCAGCCGGACGATTAGTGAGGTACATCGTAGGCTCTGCAGAAGAGCTCCCGAAAGAAGACTGGATCGATGGCGTTGATCCGATGAGAACGCGAAGGGAACGCCAAAGAATCTGAAGGTAAAATCTGTGTCATGCATCTCCAGTTAATTTTTTAACTTGTTATCTATGTTACACCAACCCACACAACACAGCCGCCGCCATCAGATCCTGCACGATCAACCCGTGTGACTTGTAGGCCGTGATCTGCTCGGCGCTCACCCGGCCCGGGGTCTTCTTCTGCAGGACGGTTCCGATCTCGGTCACGGGGTAATCCGCCCCGATCACACCCGCGGCCTTAGCGTCGATGATCTCGCCCGACTCGCGGGACGAACTCTCCAGCGAATCCGTGAACATCGTCACGCGGGCGACGCCTTCGTCGTCGATCTCGCGCCAGGCGGCCAGGCTGGCGCCGACGAGGTTCACGTGCTGGCCGGGCTCCAATAGGGCGCCGGTCAGGAAGGCCTCGACCGAGGCGGTGGTCGTGTGGATGACGTCGGCACCGCGGATCGCCTCGGCAAGGTCCGGCTCGACGCAGACGCGGCTATCGTTCAGGTGGTCGCGCAGCGTTTCGGCCGCGTCCGGGCGGCGCGCCCAGAGGCGGATTTGGGCGTCGGGGAAACAGGCCAGCGAGGCGCGGGCGTGGGAGTCTGCCTGCTCTCCGGCGCCGCAGATCGTCACGGTGCGGGGGTCGGGATTGGCCAGGACCTGCGTCGCCAGCATCGACATCGCGGCCGTCCGCAGGACCGTGACGGCATCGGCGTTCAGGGCGGCGATGGGCGTGCCCAGTTCGCTTTCGAACAGCAGCACGAAGCCCTGGTGGCTCGACAGCCCGTGCTTGGGCGCATCGGGAAAGAGGCTGAGGATCTTGGCGCCGTGCACCGGCGGATCGGCCAGCGCGCCGTACATCACGCCCAGCCGTCCGGCCGGGTTGATCGGCATCGCGGTACGGGGCGGATGGGTGGCCGTCGCCTCCGACACGCCGATCATCGCGCGGGCCAGCGGGTCCAGCAGGTCGGGATAAGTGAGGGCGCCCAGAACGTCTTCGGCCGTGTAGATCTTCATTCCTGGTCTTGCTCCGTTGGGCCTTTCACGACACGGGCCGCGAGGTGGATCAGAAGGATGGTGCAGCAGATCGGCACGATCGAGGAGACGAGCGCCATGTTCAGGCCAAGCCCCGGCGATGTCCTGTTGGCCGCGCGCATCAGGAAGCCCCGCGCGAGTGTGCCGTTCGAGCCGTAGAAGGCATGGTAGAGGATCGGCCCAAGGAAGATCAGGACCGTGGCCGCCAGCACGATGGACGTGATCACGATCCGCACCCGCGCGGCATCTGCCGGCACGCGCAGGATGACGGGATCGAGGTTGCGGCGGAACGCGCAGGTCGCGCCCAGAAGACCGGCCCATACCATCAGGTAGCGCGCCAGTTCCTCCGTCCAGATGAACGGGTAGTCGAAGACATAGCGCGCGACGATCTGGAGGAGCACGGCCAGAACCATGCCCCCCAGAGCCAGTTTCGCAAGGATCAGGCAAGCGCGGTCCAGTCCCGCGCTTGCCCGTTCAATTGCTGTCATTCGCGCGTCTCGGCGGCGAGGGCCTGGAACGCCTCGATATCTTCGGGCGGCATCAGCACATTCCATGCCTCGACACTGCGCGCCTTGAAGTCTTCCAGCGCGCCGTCTTCCAGTTGGGAAACGGTGGCGCCGGCCTTCTTCAGGCCCTCGATCTCGTTGGCCGCCGCTTCCAGCGTCCAGATGCGGTTCTTGGCGTTGGCGGTTTCGACGGCCTTGTCGACGCTGGCCTTCGTCGCGTCATCCAGATCGGCGTACCAGTCGGCCGACATCAGGGCCGCGCGGAACGGGGTGCCCGCGCCGATATCGGTGTAGTAGGGCATCATTTCCGTATGGCGGAAGATCAGCGCCACGACCGGCGGATTGAAATAGCCGTCGACGATGCCCTGCTGGAGCGCGCCAGAGAATTCCGGCATGTCCACGACGACGCCCTGAACGCCCCAGGACTGGAACAGCTCGTTCTGGGTGGCGTCGATGGCGCGGAGGCGGATGCCTTCCAGATCGGATACCTTGGTGATGGGGCGTTCGTCGTTGAAGATGCCCATCGTGCCGCCCAGACCGGGAAGGCCCGCGATGGCGATGCCCTGCGCTTCCATCGATTCCTCGATCCCGGCCATCAGCTCGCTTTCGGTGTCCTGCGTGGCGCGGAAGAAGTGGTCCATGTCGTCGAACATGTAGGGGGCGAGGAAGCCCAGGATCGACTTGTCGACCTCGTTGATCATGACGAAGTTGGTCAGCGCAAATTGCAGCAGGCCCTGGGACAGCTGGTCGACAAGCTCCGGATCCTTGCCCAGAGAGCCGCCGGTGAAGACGGTGGCCTCCAGCCCGTCTTCGCGCAGGCTGGCGGCCAGGTCTTCGGCATAGACCCAGTCGGAACAGGCGGGGACAGGCGGGCAGCCGACGGCGATCTTGATCTCGTCGGCCCAGGCGGGGGCGGCGGTCAGAAGGCCCGTGGTTGCAGCGGCCGCGATGGCAGTCAGAAAGTGCTTCATGGTCGTCTCCTTCTCCTTTGGTTTCAGTGGGCGAGCCCCAGCGCACGGGGCAGCGCAAGCGTGATTTCGGGTACGAGGATCAGCAGCAGAAGCAGCGCGATCTGCACCAGCAGGAAGGGCAGGATCGCAAGGCTGAGCCGGGTGTAGGGGACGCCGCTGGCGGCCGAGATGATCATCAGGCACCCGCCGAAGGGCGGCGAGATCAGGCCAAGCGTCAGGTTCAGGCAGCTGACGACGCCCACATGGACGGGATCCGCCCCGCCCGCGATGGCGGCGGGGATCAGGACCGGGACCAGCAGCACCAGCGCCATCGAGACGTCCAGCACCATGCCGGCGCAGAACAGGATCGCCGACGCCAGTAGGAAATAGGCGGTCGCGTTCAGGCCCACGCCATGCACCCACGTGGCGATTTCCTCGGGCACGCGCATCAGGCCCATCAGGTAGCCGAAGACCGCCGCGGCGAAGAGGATCATGAAGATCGAGCCCGTCAGCATCACCGTGCGTTCGCCGGCCGCGTTGGTCAGGGCGGCGGTGCGGGCAAGTGCTTCGCGCATGGGCGCGCGGTCCAGCAGGGCGTAGCCGAAAACCAGTACTAGGGTGATCACGACGGCCAATCCCGCCGCCTCGGTGGGCGTGACGACGCCGAACACGATGCCGGACACGATGGTGACCGGGATCAGCAGCGCAGGCACGGCCCGCACGATGGTGGCCCAGAACGGCGGCTGGATCGTATCGGCCCCGCCGGGGTGGTTTTCACGCCGCGCGGTCCAGAAGTTGTAGGCGCCAAGGAACAGGGCCATCAGCAGCCCCGGCACGATGCCCCCCGCAAAGAGCGCGGCGACGGAGACATTCATCAGCGCGCCGTAGAAGATCATCACGATCGACGGCGGGATGATTGGCCCGATCACACAGCTGGCCGCCGTCAGCGCCGCCGCGAAATCGGCGCGATAGCCCTTTTCCGTCATCGCGGGGACCAGCGTGTTGGTCGTTGCCGCCGCATCCGCCACGGCCGACCCCGAGATGCCGGCCAGGAACACGCTCGACGCGATGTTGACGTAACCCAGGCCGCCTTTCAGCCGGCCCACTGCCAGCATGGCAAGGTCGATCAGCACGCGGGTGATGCCGCCCTTTGTCATCGTCTCGCCCGCAAGAATGAACAGCGGCATGGCAAGGAACGTGAAGACGTCGATCTGGCTGAAGATCCGTTGCGGCAGGATGCCAAGGTAATTCGCGTTGTCCGTGAAGACGAAGGCCAGAACCGCCGCCGCACCTGCCACATAGGCGACGGCCACACCGGACCAGATCGCCAATGCAATCAGCGCAAAGATGACGACGATTTCCATTCAACCCCCGGAGACACTCAAAACAGTTGTCTGATGGAAAAGGTTTTTCTAATAATGCAAACATGTCAATAAATTTCGTATAGGAAAACATGTGACAGGGGCTCAGGATAATGTCGAAACCCGGCGCGCGGCCTTCGGCAACCGGGTCCAGCGGTTGCGGAAATCGCAGAACCTGACCCTGCAACAGGTGTCGGATGCCAGCGGGCTGGCGATGTCGACGATTTCCAAGATCGAACGCTCGCACCTGTCGCCGACCTATGACGTGATGCTGAAGCTCAGCCGGGGTCTGGGCACGGACCTTGTGCACTTGCTCGACAGCGACGACGCGGTCGAACCCCGTCCGGTGGCGGCAGGTCGTATGGCGGTGACGCGCGTGCAGGACCTGCGGCCGATGGATTCCGGGCCTTACATCTATGAACCGCTGGCGACGCAGCTGAAGAACCGGCTGATCGACGCCACCTATGTCACCGTGACCGCGCGGTCGGCCGATGCGTTCGACGAACCGATCCGGCACGAGGGCGAGGAACTGGTCGTCGTGATCTCGGGGAGCGTGGAATTGCACACCGATCTTTACGAACCCATCACCCTGAACGCGGGCGACAGCGTCTACTACGACGCGGCGATGTCGCATCAGTATGTCACTGTAAGCGACGAGGATGCGCGGATTCTGAACATCGCGACCGGAAACAACATGCGGCGACCGGGCAAGGGATGACCGGCGGCAAAAGCCCGGAACCACGCCAGGTTCGCGCCCGGCCCGGGGGCAAGTTTCATGAATACAACAGACTATTAGGTGAGAACGTCAAATGCTGAATACGGAAGAATGGCAGTCGCATGACCTGGTCGGCCTGGCCGACCTCGCCGCGGCGGGAGACATCTCGCGCCGCGAAATCCTGCTTACCGCGATCCGCGAGATCGAGCGGCTGAACCCCGTGCTGAACGCCGTGACCTTGCAGGATTTCGAAACCGCGCTGGCCGCCTTCGATGCCTCCCCCGCCGATCAACGCTTCTCCGGCATGCCCTACCTGATCAAGGATCTGCACGCGCCGGTCAAAGGCCTGCCCCTGTCCAACGGCAGCGAGCGGTTCAAGGGCACGGTCTTCGACTTCGATTCCACCACCGTCTCGCGCCTGCGCGGCGCCGGGTTCGGGTTTCTCGGACGCTCGGCCTCGCCCGAATTCGGGCTGTCGCTCTGCACCGAAAGCATCGCCTGGGGCACCACCCGCAACCCGTGGAACACGGCCCATGGCGCGGGCGGGTCCAGCGGCGGGGCGGGCTCGGCCGTGGCGTCGGGCATGCTGCCCGCGGCACATGCAACCGACAGCGCGGGGTCGATCCGGATTCCGGCCGCGTTCAACGGCGCAATCGGGCTGAAGCCCACCCGGGGCCTGAACGCCTTCGGCCCCCATCGCGGCGATCCGAACCACGGGATGAGCCACGAGCACGCGATCACCCGCACGATCCGCGACACGGCCGCCCTGCTGGATGTCACGGCAGGCCCGGACGCGGGCTGCCCCTATTTCACCAAGGCCCCGGACGAACGGTTCGAAACCCTGATCACCCGCCCGCCGCAGCCCCTGAAGATCGGCTTCATCACCACGCGGTTCGATGGCCTGCCCGTCCATCCGGCCAGCCGCAAGGCGGTGGAAGACACCGCCCGCCTGCTGGCCGATCTGGGCCACGAGGTGACGGAGGAGATGCCGAAGTTCGACAGCACCCTCCTGACCCAGACGATGATCCGCCTGCTGATGGCGTCGCTCGCCGGCATGTTCGTGGGCGTCCCCATGGACAAGGACGGTGCGCTGGACGGGTTCCAGCACATAACGCAGGAAACCATCCGCTTCGCGATGGCGACCTCGCTGGGCGAACATCTGCATCGCGCCGCGATCATCAACGAACAGGTCCGCACGCTGGCGCAATATTGGGAGCGGTACGATATCCTCGTGACACCGTCGACCGACGGCCCCGCACCGATCCATGGTGCCCTGCCGATGGACAGGGGCACGCTGGACGAGTTCCTTGAAGGTCTGTTCGCCATCAGCCCGTTCTCGGCCGCCTTCAACGCGTCGGGCCAGCCCGCGATCAGCCTGCCGTTGGCGCAATCGGACGACGGCCTGCCGGTGGGCGTGCAGTTCGTCGCGCGGTTTGCCGACGACGCGACGCTGCTGCAGCTCGCCGCGCAGATCGAAGCGGCCAGTACCTGGCCCGGCGTCGCGCCCGCCCCTACCGCGTGACCGGCACGTGTTGATACCCGAGGGTCCGGGCGGCAACGCCCGGGCCAAATATCTGGAAACATGGGGAAAACTGGAGCGGGTAGACGGAATCGAACCGACATAGCCTGCTTGGAAGGCAGGGGCTTTACCATTAAGCTATACCCGCTCAAGGCCGTAACGGCTTAAGTCATCCCCCGAAACGCGTCAAGCGGGTTGTCCGGCCAAACGGGTCATCGGGCCGCGTGTTTCCGGGCTTGGTCCGCTGGTCGTTTGCCTCTAGGGTCCGGCCAGATTTCAATAGTGGCTGACGGGTCGGGCGAATGTTGGCAAGCGTCGGAACCGACGGCAAATTTCTTGTGCAGACAGATAGATGCGGGGCTTTCGGATGAGCCGCGTACTCGCCCTGTCAAGCTGGGTGTCCTACGGCCATGTGGGCCTGTCCGCCGCCGGCCCTGCCCTGCAGGCGCTGGGGCATACGGTCACCCAGCTTCCGACCATCGTGCTCAGCAACCATCCCGGCTGGCCGCATGTCTCGGGCCGGCAGGTTCCGGTGGAACAGCTCGATGCGATGGTCGGGGCGCTGGACGACAACGGCTGGCTGGACGGGCACGATGCATTCTTCACCGGCTACCTGCCCAGCCCCGATCATGTCGATCTTGCCGTCCGCATCATCGACAGGCTGCGCGCGTCGGGCGGGCGCCCCCGGATCACCGTCGATCCGGTGCTGGGCGACGATCCCAAGGGGCTCTACCTGCCCGAACCCGCGGCGATTGCCCTGCGCGACCGTCTGGTGCCGCTGGCCGACACGCTGACGCCCAACCGGTTCGAGCTTGGCTGGCTGACCGGGCTGCCCGCCGATACCGGCCCGCAGGCCATCGACGCCGCCCGCGGGCTGGCCCGGGCCTACGGGTCGCAGGTGATCGTGACCTCGCCGCCGTCGCCCTTCGGCCGCACCGGAGCGCTGGCCGTCACGGCGCGCACGGCCCAGCGCTGGACGCTGCCGCTGGGGCAGGGCGTGCCGCACGGGGTGGGCGATGTGTTTGCCGGGCTCATTGCGTCGGGCCTGCCGGTGGCCGAGGCCTTGGGCCACCTGTCGGCACTGATCGCGGCCAGCCTTGGCGCGCCGCACCTGCGCATCGCCGAAACCGCCGCCGGGTGGACAGGCGCCGCCCCCGCCACCCCCGACCCGATACAGGAGTTCTAGGAAATGGCGTTCGATTTCATCCTGATGCTCACCGCCGATGACCGCACCATCCCCGACGCCCGCGCCCGGCTGGACGAAGCGCTGGAAGGCGGCGTGCGCCATATCGGGTTCAAGGATGTGGGCCTGCCGTTTTCCGAACTTCGCGGCCTCGCCGATGCGATCCGCGCGGCTGGTGGGCGATCCTACCTCGAGGTCGTGAGCCTCGACGAGAAAAGCGAACTCGCCTCGGCCCGCGCGGCCATCGATCTGGATGTCGACTGCCTTCTGGGCGGCACCCGCGCGGCGGCGGTCACCCAGCTGACCCGCTACCACCCGCTGCGCTACTACCCGTTCCCGGGCCGGATCACCGGCCATCCCAGCGTTCTGGAAGGCCCGGCCGAAGACATCGTCGCCTCCGCCCGTGCGCTGGCGGAGCTGGAGCATGTCCACGGGCTCGACCTTCTCGCCTACCGGTTCCAGGGCGACGTGGCGGACCTTATGGCGCAGGTCTGCGCGGCGGTGGACAAGCCCGTGGTGATGGCCGGCAGCATCGACAGCGAAGAACGCGTGACAACGGTCGCGGCCTCTGGCGCCGAAGGTTTCACCGTGGGCACGGCGGCGCTGGCGGGCGCCTTCCCGGCAGACCGTGACGGCTTCGCGGCGCAGGTCCGGTCGATCCTGTCGATCACCGCGCGGGCGCGGGCGCAATCCACCGCACCCCGCCGGATCGCACTGGCAGCCCATGACATGCGCAAGTCGCACCTGAAGGCCTGGGTTCACCGCCATGCCCGCGCGCTGGAAGGGCATCGGCTGATCTGCACCGGCGGCACGGGCCGCATGATCGTCGAGGCCGAGCCGTCGCTCACCGTCCAGCGCCTCCAACGCGGCGCGCGCGGCGGCGACCAGCAACTGGGCGCGCTTGTCGCGACGGGCGAACTGGACGCCGTGATCTTCTTCATCGACCCGACGCAGCCCCATGGCGGCGATGCCGACCTGCAGGCGCTCACCCGGCTCGCCGCGCTCCACGACACGCCGGTGGCGCTGTCGACATCGGCCGCCGACATGATCGCGGCCGCGCTGCTGCCGCCATCGACCGGGCCCCTGCCCCGCTGACGCCTTGCGCCCCGTCCGGATCGGCGCAAGGATCGCGTCCGCGACAATCCAAGGAGCGAGACCATGCAGGAAGACCCAATCACAGGCACCATCGGGGCCGAGATCTCGGGCATCGACCTGAAGGGCCCGATTTCCGACGACCTCGCCGCAACCCTGCGCGATGCGCTCTCCCGTCGGTTGGTTCTGGTCTTTCGCGGCCAGCACCTGGACATCGCGGCGCAGAAACGGCTGACGGGCGTCTTCGGCACGCCCGTGCAGCTGCCCTACATCGTGCCGACCGATGACGATCCGCAGGTGGTCCGCGTCCTGAAGGAGGCCGACGATCACTCCGGCACCTTCGGCGGCGACTGGCATTCCGACATGAGCTTCGTCGCCGAACCGCCCGCCGGATCGGTTCTGAACGCGCTGGAACTGCCGCCATATGGAGGCGACACGCTCTTCGCCAACCAGGTCCTGGCGTGGGACCACCTGTCCCCCGGCCTGCGCGAGCTGCTGGACGGACGCGACGCGATCCACGTCGGAAAGCCCTACGGCGTGAAATGGGCGCCGCCCGCGGAGACGCAGAGCAAGGGCGCCATCAAGATGACCCGGCTGGATCCGGAAGCCGATCGCGAGCGGTTTCACCCGGCCGTGCTGACGGATCCGGCCACGGGCCGCCGGTCGCTTTACCTGAACCCGATCTACGTCACCCGCCTGGACGGCATGACCGAGGCCGAAAGCCGACCGCTTATCGATGCGCTGCGCACCCACGCCACCCGGCCCGAGTTTTGCATGCGCCTGCGGTGGACCCCCGGCACCGTGGTCGTCTGGGACAATTTCGCGACGCTGCATTACGCGGTGAACGATTATGCCGGCCACCGCCGCGAGCTTTTGCGCACGACCTTCGCCGGCCGCCCCATCGCCGACTGGCGCGCCGCGGCCTGATTGATCTCGCGGTCGGGCGCATCGGCCGCATCGCAACGGGGCTCTGCCCCCGCCGCCCTGCGGGCGCCGCTGCGCCCGGGGCAGATCACAGCGATGCCGGGATGAAATCTTTGCGTCTCAACGGCCTCTCACCGAAAGGACGTTCTGGCCACACGAGCGCCAGCCGGTGATTTTCTGAAACTACACATAGTGGTGCGGGTGAAGGGACTCGAACCCCCACGCCAAAGGCGCCAGAACCTAAATCTGGTGCGTCTACCAATTCCGCCACACCCGCACGCGCCCGACGCGGCACGGCCGCTCGGTGCCGAGCGAAATAGCAAAGCTGTACAGCGGATGCGAGTGGAAAAGCCCGCTCAATGCTTCAGAGCGGCCAGAACGCCGGGCAGCATCTCGGGCAGATCCTCGGCGATCAGCCCGGGACCGAAGCGACGCGCGCATTCGACATGCAGCCAGGCCCCGGTCTCCGCGGCCTGCATCGGGTCGAAGCCCCGCGCCAGGAGGCCGGTGATGAGGCCCGCCAGAACGTCGCCCGCCCCGGCCGTCGCCAGCCACGGCGCCGCCCGGTCGTAGACGGCGGCGTGAACAGACACCTTCCCGTCCGGCGCCGCGATCACGGTATCCGGCCCCTTGAAGAGAACCACGCACCCGGCCCGCGCCGCGGCGTCTCGCGCGGCATCCACCTTGGAATAGGCCGGCCCGGTTGCGGCCGGGGCCGCGAGCTTCTCGTGGATGTCGGGAAAGAGCCGCGCGAACTCCCCGCCATGGGGCGTCAGCACACAGCGCGGATTCAACGCTTCGAACAACTCCGGCGCCCCGGCCACGAGCGTCAGCGCATCCGCATCCAGCACGACACTGCGTCCCGCGTGGTCCCCACGCAGCGCAATGCGCACCAGATCTGCCTCCCGCGCGCCCGTCCCAAGCCCCGGGCCAAGACACAGCGCATTGATCCGCCGGTCCTCCAGGTTCCTGGCCAGCCCGTCGGCATCCCGCACCGGCATCTGCATCACGGCCGTCACCTGCGCTGCCACCTCCTGCATCGCCGCAGGCGGCACGCCCAGCGTCACCAGCCCGGCCCCCACCCGCAGCGCCCCACGCGCCGCCAGCCGCGCCGCACCGGTGCGCCCGGGGCCGCCCGACAGGACCAGTGCATGACCATGCGAGAACTTGTGATTTCCCCGGGACTTCCCCAGTCGCGCGGCTTGCGGAGCCTCGATCCCCCGGCAAGGCGCAACGCCGCCATGCTTCGGGACATCGCCGACATCCAGACCGGCCAGCGCCTCACGCAACCCGATATCCACGATCCGCAACGCGCCGCAGCTGTTCGGCCCTTCGTCCAGGTAATGCCCCGGCTTGGCCGTGTGAAACGTGACCGTCAGATCCGCGCGCACCGTTTCATGTTCCCGCGGCGGATTCTCCGGCAACAGGAGCCGGCCCGAATCCGCATCGAGCCCGCTTGGAATGTCGATGGCCACCACCGTGGCTGCCCGCTGACCGGGCCCGCCGCGTGCGCTTCCCCGGGGCGGCAGCGACATCTGCGTTGCCAATCCGAACGCCCTCACCTGCATGACGGGGCGTGACAGTCCGGTCCCGAAAAGCGCGTCGATAATCAGTGACCTCTCGCCAATTTCCGCGGCGTCCTTCCGGAATTCCGCGTCAACATAGGGTCGTACGGCTCCCACGCCGATCCAGCGCTCGTAGGTGCTGCGTGCATCGGGCGGCAGCTTCTCCGCATCGCCGAAGAGATAGACATCCACCGACCACCCCTTCTCCCGCAACAGCCGCGCCACCACGAATCCATCGCCGCCATTGTTGCCCGGCCCGCAGAGGACAAGCGCGCGCCGCCCCTTCTCTTCTTTCTCCAAATACTCCGGGGAGCGCGAGGGGCTGGCCCCTCCATCCGCCGCTGCCGCGTCCAACTCCGGCCACTCGGCGAAGATCGCGTCGACCACGCCCTGCCCGGCCCGCTCCATCAGCTCCAGCCCGGTCACTGTGCCCCCGTCGATGGCGGCACGCTCCAGCGCCCGCATCTCTGCGGCGGTCAACAGTTCGGCCATGGGTCCCTCCAATTCCTTATCGATTCAGAATCGCACAACAAATGATCACGTCGCACAAAACTTGAACTGCCTCGGGAAATCCACTTCGGCGCTTGCCCATGCGCCGCCTTCTGCGATTGTGGCCCTCCGGGAGACATGGTCTCACCCCTTCAAAAGCCCGGTTCAAGGAGCGTCGGATGAAGAAGATCGAAGCCATCATCAAGCCGTTCAAGCTGGATGAAGTAAAGGAGGCCCTGCAAGAGGTAGGAGTGCAAGGTCTCAGCGTTCTCGAAGTCAAGGGCTTCGGTCGTCAGAAAGGTCACACCGAACTCTATCGCGGCGCCGAGTACGTCGTCGATTTCCTGCCCAAGGTGAAGATCGAGGTCGTTCTGGACGACGACATGGTCGACAGTGCCATCGAGGCGATCGTCGAAGCCGCCAAGACCGACAAGATCGGCGACGGCAAGATCTTCGTGACAACGGTCGAACAGGCCATCCGCATCCGCACCGGCGAATCCGGTTCGGACGCGCTCTGAAGAACCAATTCTGCCCACAACGAAACAAAGGGGACCTGGGTATATGAGCACCAAAGACGTGATCGCCATGATCAACGATGAAACGGACGGCAAGGTCGAATATGTCGACCTGCGTTTCACCGATCCGCGCGGCAAGCTGCAACACGTGACCATCATCGCGGACGAAGTCGACGAAGACTTCCTCGAAGAAGGCTTCATGTTCGATGGCTCCTCGATCGCCGGCTGGAAGTCGATCGAAGCGTCCGACATGAAACTGATGATGGACACCGAAAGCGCCTATATCGATCCGTTCTACGCCGAAAAGACGCTGTGCCTGCACTGCTCGATCGTCGAGCCGGACACCGGCGAAGGCTATGATCGCGACCCGCGGTCCGTGGCTGAAAAGGCCGAAGCGTACCTCGTGTCCTCGGGCATTGGCGACGTGTCCTATTTCGGGCCGGAAGCCGAATTCTTCATCTTCGACGACGTCCGCTATTCGAACACGATCAACAAGGTCTCCTACGAGGTCGACGCGATCGACGCGTCCTGGAACACCGACACCGAATACGAGATGGGCAACATGGGCCATCGTCCGGGTGTCAAGGGCGGCTATTTCCCGGTCAACCCGATCGACTCGGCGCAGGACATGCGGTCGGAAATGCTGACCACGATGAAGAACCTCGGCATGAAGGTCGACAAGCACCACCACGAAGTGGCGTCCTGTCAGCACGAGCTGGGTCTCATCTTCGGCACGCTGACCAAGCAGGCCGACGAGCTGCAGAAGTACAAGTACATCATTCACAACGTGGCCCATTCCTACGGCAAGTCGGCCACGTTCATGCCCAAGCCCATCGCGGGCGACAACGGCACCGGCATGCACTGCAACATGTCGATCTGGAAGGACGGCAAGCCGCTCTTCGCGGGCGACAAGTATGCAGACCTGTCGGACGAGGCGCTGTGGTTCATCGGCGGCATCCTGAAGCACGCCAAGACGCTCAACGCCTTCACCAACCCGTCGACCAATTCGTACAAGCGCCTGATCCCCGGCTTCGAGGCCCCGGTCCTGCGCGCGTACTCGGCACGCAACCGGTCGGGCTGCATCCGGATCCCATGGACGGAAAGCCCGAAGGCCAAGCGCGTCGAAGCCCGCTTCCCCGATCCGTCGGCGAACCCGTACCTGTGCTTTGCCGCCCTGCTGATGGCCGGTCTTGACGGGATCACCAACAAGATCGATCCGGGCGAGGCGATGGACAAGAACCTCTATGACCTGCCCGCGGAAGAGCTGGCCGGCATCCCGACCGTCTGCGGTTCGCTCCGCGAAGCGATCGAATGCCTGGAAGCCGATCACGACTTCCTGCTGCAGGGCGACGTGTTCACCAAGGACCAGATCGCAGGCTACATCGAGCTCAAGATGGAAGAGATCCAGACCTACGAGCACACGCCGCACCCGGTCGAGTACGGCATGTACTACAGTTGCTGATCGGGCCTATCCGGCCGATCGCAGCAGCAGGGGGCGCCCGTTTCGGGCGCCCCTTTTCTTTTTCGATTTCCAATTTCTTACGGCTGCTGACGCCTGAATGAACACCGATGGGCGAGAGAGAAATCGACACGGGTCGAAAGGAAAGCCGACAGCCTCGGCCCCTTCACCGCCAAAGCGGCCGGTCATGCGACGAGCAGCGAACAGCTGGATCGAGCCCGACTTGCTTCTTTTCTTCGTTGTAGCGAATGTCCGCTCCAAGAACAGGGAGCAAGCAATGGAAATCATGTGTCTGAATGGCTGGGGCGGAAAACTCCATGAGGCACTGCTGCCATACCTTGCGCGGACGGCTCCCGGTATTTTGTGTTTGCAGGAGGTAATCCACAGCCCTGCATCTAAAAAAGACTGGCTGACCTATCGTGATGGCGATCACATTCTGCCGCAACGCGCCAATCTGTTTCGCGATGTCAGCGCTGCGCTGCCGGATCATGTCGCGATTTTTTGTCCGGCTGCGCAAGGAGTGCTTTGGGACGACGATACCCCAAACCCTTCGCAATGGGGTCTTGCAACCTTCGTGCATCGCTCTCTTCCGATCATCGGACAGGTGCAGGGCTTTGTGCACAAGGATTACTCCCCGGTCGGCTATGGCGATCATCCGCGCTCGCGCAGTGCCCACGGTGTGCGGGTCTGGGACTATGCGGCCGACCGCGCCGTCAGCGTCACGCACATGCACGGACTGCGCGATCTGAATGGAAAGATGGATACGCCAGAGCGGGCGAAGCAAGCGCGCAGACTGCTCGACATGTCGCGTAGTCTGGCGGAGCCGAATGATCTGAGGGTTATCTGCGGCGACTTCAACGTCGAGCCGGACAGCGAAACGCTTTCGATCCTCAGCAGTGCCGGATTGACCGAACTGGTGACGGGGCGCGGCTTCGACAGCACACGCAACTCGCAATACAAGAAACCGGGTCGCTTTGCCGACTACATGCTAATCAACAAAGAAAATGCAGTGGGTGGGTTCCATGTGATCCACGATCCTGAAGTTTCAGATCACTGCCCGCTGGTTCTGGAAATCTAGCTCGCTTCGATAGCGGACACTCAAGCTGACGGTTCGAACCGCAACTCCGTCCCGCCCACCAGACCTTGACAGCCCGGCGGCTGAATGTCGGCTTTGGCTCACTGCCCTCCTTGTTCGCTGCTCGTCCATGATCGGGTCTGACGATCAAGGTTTTGCTTTTCCTGTCTCCCTGGGTCCGGCTGTGCACGTTCCGTCGCGGTTCCGTTCAACCGTCTCCACCTCTGCGGCGCGGCACGCGCCGCATCGCGCTCAAGGGCGGCGGCGGATCGCGGAACGCGATCCGGCGGGGTGGGCGGGAGGACCGTCCGCGGGCGCGATTCGTCCTCATCGGCGCACCGTGCACCCGGCCGGGTCAAAGCTGGAACGGCCAGATAGCCCCCCACGCAGGGGCGCATTCACTACATTTGACAGGAAACTTCCCCGAAGCGGCGCCGGAACTGGCGGTGCTGCCGTTCTGAGTGTAGTCTGTCGACAGGTTCCGCAGTTTGACCAAAGGCGCCCAGACCATGTCGATGCATTCCTCTCGCCCTCTCGCCGAACCCCCGACCCGGCTGTCAGGTCCCCGGCGATGGCTCGCCTCTGCCCTGGTGGGCCTTGGTCTTCTGGCGCCCGTGACCGCGCTCGCGCAAAGCTGCGGCAATACCGGTGCAGGGTTCGACGCCTGGAAAGCCCAGTTCGCCCAGGAGGCCCAGCGCAACGGCGTGGGCGCCCGCGGCCTTCAGGCGCTGGCCGCGACCAGCTATTCCTCTTCCACCATCTCGGCCGACCGCAACCAGAAGAGCTTCAAATACTCCCTGCCCAAGTTCATGCAGGTCCGCGGCGCCCCGACGATCATCGCCCAGGGCAAACAGCGGAAGGCCCAAAGCCAGAGCTTTTACGACGCGCTCGAACGCATCTACGGGGTGCCGGCGGGCGTGATCATCTCGATCCACGGCATGGAAACCGGCTTCGGCCGCTTCACCGGCGACACGCCCGTCGTTTCGGCCATCGTCACGCTGACCTACGATTGCCGCCGGTCGGACTTCTTCAAGCCCCACGCCATCGCCGCGCTGAAGATGGTCGACCTGGGCATGATCACGCCCAACAGCCGCGGCGCCAAGCATGGCGAGTTGGGCCACACCCAGTTCCTGCCGGGCAATGCGCTGGCCTACGGGGTCGATGCGGATGGCAACGGCCGGGTCGATCTGAACAATCAGTCCGACGCGCTGGCCTCGACGGCCAATTTCCTGCGCCAGAAGGGTTGGCGCCCGGGTCAGGGTTACCAGCCCGGTCAGCCCAACTTCGCCGTCATCGGCCAATGGAACGCGGCAACCGTCTACCAGCAGGCCATCGCCCAGATCGCCAGCCAGATCGACGGCTGACCGGCACGCGCGGCGCCGCCCCCGGGCTTCCTCGAGGATGATCGGGCCGGGCCTGCTGAAGGCGATGCCCGCCGCCGATATCCTTGCAGATGCCGGGCCGCTTCGGCCTGAAGCCCGGCGATACCGCCAACGCCACGCCCCTCTCCCCCGCAGGCTATGGCGACTGCATCGCACGGCCGACACACGGGCGCGTGCATGACGGACGTGCCCGAAATTTGCTCGAAGCGATCCGTTGGCATGGCGAAGACGCGCAAGCCCGACCCGATGCCGTGATCGCAATGCCACAAGCCGACCATGCGGCCTTGCTGCGCTTCCTTGAAAGCCTGTAGACCTTCGGCACATCTCAGGGATCGACAGCACATGACAGCCCAGGGCAACGCCTATCTTCTTGCCGATATCGGCGGCACCAATTCCCGGCTTGCGCTCTGGCCCGGATCCGGCCGGCCGATCGAGGTGAAATCCTTCCGCAACGACGATTACGACAGCGGCTATGCCGTGCTCGACGCCTATCTTGGGGCGCTGGGTCGTCCCGATATCGAAGGCTGCGCATTGGCCATGGCGGGACCGGCCGAGATTGACAGCATCCGGCTGACCAACCGCGACTGGCATTTCGACCGCGCGGGCGTCATGGCCACCCTGCAGGATGGCTTTGACGGTCCGATGGCGTTCCTGAACGATCTGATGGCGCTTGGCTACGCCACCTACGCGATGCATCCCGACCAGACCCGCCCGCTGCACGCAGGATCGGGGTTTGCCAGGAACGGGCAAAGCTTCGTGCTGGCCTGCGGAACCGGCATCAACGGCAGCCAGGCGGTGCACCTGAACCGGCGTGTCGTGGTAGCCAGCGAATGCGATATCGGCCCCACGGCCGTACCCAGCCCCGTCCTGGGCCGGATCGTCGAGGCGACCGAAGGCCGGTTTGATACGAACGTCACGGTGGAGGAGATCCTGAGCGGCCGCGGCGTGGCGCATCTCTACAGCCTTGTCACCGGCGCGCCGGCGGATCTGACCTCGCCCCAGATCATGGCCCGCGCGGTGCCCCCGGGCACCGAGACCTCCGATCCCGCCGCCCGTACCGTGGCCCTGCTGGCCGAGCTGACGGCCTGGCTGATCCACCAGCTTAACTTCTATTACCGCCCCGCCGACGGGTTCTATCTTGGCGGCTCGGTCTTCCGGGCGCTGGTGGAATCGCTTGCCGGCGAAGGCTTGATCCAGCAATATGAAACACTGGGCCACCGCCCGCTGACCCAGCACCCGCCCCTGTCGCTGATCACGGATGACCTTGCCCCGCTGTCGGGACTGGCGCTCCTTGCCTCGGAGATGGCGGAGGTCTGAGACCTATCGCAACGGATCGGTGCGGTAGAGTTTCACCTTCAGCCCGCCATGCGGGATCGGCGGCCCTTGCGGCACGAAGGACAGACCGCTGGCCTTGGCCAGCCCGCCGTCGCTGGTGACAATCCCCACGCGCCAGCCGCGGAAGCGGGTCTTCAGCACGTCGCCCAGCGAACCATAAAGCCCGAACAGCAGCTTCCGGTTCCCGATCCGCGCACCGTAGGGCGGGTTGACGATGACGATCCCCGGCGGTCCTTCGGGCCGGACGATCTCGCTGACCGAGGCCTGCCGGAACGACGTCACCGCCTCCACCCCCGATCGCGCGGCGTTGGCGGTGGCATTGGCGATGGCGCCGGCATCCCGGTCCGACCCGTAGAAGCGCAGACCCTCGGGCACGGCGCGCAGGGTACAGGCGGCCTTCACAACCTCCCACGCCGCCGGATCGAACCCGGCCAGCTGTTCGAAGGCGAAGCTGCGCGACCGGCCTGGGGCCAGCCCCATCGCGATCTCGGCCGCCTCGATCACGAAGGTGCCGGAGCCGCACATCGGGTCCAGCACGGGCTGCGTTCCATCGAACCCGCATTGCGCTAGGAACAGCGCCGCCAGCGTCTCCCGCATCGGCGCCTTGCCCACGGCGGGCTTGTGGCCGCGGCGGTGGAGAAGCTCCCCGGAACTGTCGACGCTGATCGTGCACAGATCATCCTCGATCCGCACGAAGACACGGATCTGCGCGACCGTCGGCGCGTCGTCCTCGCCCCCGGCCTTGCCCTTGGTTCCTTCGGTGACCGTCGCCCCCACCGTCTCGCGGATCGCCGTGGCCACCCGCTGGGCGGCGGCGCCCGCGTGATAGATCTTCGAGGCGCGGCAACTGGCATCCACCCGGACGGGCGCTTCGGGCGTCAGCACGCTGGCCCAGTCCACCTTGCGCGACCGCTTGTCCAGCTGCGCAGGATGCATCGCCCGGAATTCGGCCACCCGCACCAACACGCGCGAGGCGCCGCGCAGCACAAGGTTGGCACGCCAGATTTCGGGCCAGGTGCCCCGCGTCTCCACCCCGCCGGGCACGGCCCTGGGCGTGTCGAAGCCTTCGGCAAGCGCCTCCGCGCGAAGGGTTTCTTCCATGCCCGGCACAGTGGCCAGGAAGATCTCGAATTCGGGTCCGTTCTGCATCCCGCCGCTTTATCCCAGCCCCGCGTCCAGCGCGAGGGGGATCAGGGCGTGCAGATCGCAGGGACCGGACCGCGCGCCTCGATATCGGTGCCGGCGGCGATCAGGATATCCTCGCGGAACCGTTGTGCCACCAGTTGCACCCCGACAGGGGCAGAGCCTGCAAACCCCGTCGACACCGCCAGCCCCGGCAGCCCCAGAGCCGGGATCGCGCGTTGCAAAAGCTGGGCTTCGAACACCTCGTCGAACGCATCCTCCGACGCGACATCCATCTGCTGCGGAAACGGCAACTGGCCTGAGCTTGGGCACAGGATCACCGGGTAGCGGTCCATGAACATCTGCCATTCCCGCAGGATCCCCATCCGCGCCTGCCCGGCTTTCATGAGGCGGTCGAAATCGACCGGCCCTGCATGGCGGTGCAACTGCTTTATGATGAAAAGCGCATCGGCGTCGCCTTCGCGTTCGAAGATCTCGCGGATCATGGATCCGTCGCCCGCCCACAGGATGCTGTTGATCTCGGCCGCCTCGCGCGCGGGCGGGCCTTCGACCTCGTCAACCTCCCACCCCGCATCGCGCAGCCGCGCGGCCGCGTCTTCCAGCGCGGCGGTCACCCCCGGCACCACCGGCATGCCCCCCGGCGCATGGGTCAGCGCCACGCGCTTGGGATAGTCCGGACCCGCAAGAGGCACAGGGTTATAGACCGGATCGCGCACATCGGGCGCGGCCATGGCGGCGAAAGACAGGGCGATGTCCTTCATCTCGCGCGCGATGGGGCCGTGGCACGCCATCATCTGCGCCCCGAAGAACCGATCCTGGGCCGAAAAGTTGTGCGCGGGCACTCGGCCAATCGTGGGCCGCAACCCGTGCAGCCCGCAGGCATAGGCCGGATAGCGGATCGATCCGGCAATATCCGTCCCGTGCCCCACCGCGCACTGCCCGGCGGCGACGGAGGCCGAGGCACCGCCCGACGATCCGCCCGGCGTCAGCGACGTGTCGCGCGGGTTCAGCGTCTGCCCGTGCAGGTCGTTCCGGGTGAACCACCGCAGCGAAAAGGCGGGCGTGTTCGTCCGCCCCACGATCACCGCCCCCGCCTTGCGGAGGTTCGACACGACGGGCGTGTCCTCGGTCGCGATCAGGTCTTTCTGCAGTTTCAGCCCGTTGGTCGTCGCATGGCCCACCTGGTCGGCCAGGCACTTGATCGTCACTGGCACCCCCGCCATCGGGCCCGGATCGCCGCCCTCGGCCCGGATTCGGTCCACCTTCTCGGCGTCCTCCAGCGACTCCTCCGGGAAAACATCGACAATTGAATTGATCGCCCCGTTGGTCGCGGTGATCCGGTCAAGGTGCGCGCGGGTCACGTCCACCGCCGTAACACCGCCATCCCGGACCATTTCGGCCAATTCTGCCGCCGAACGGCCAACAAGGTCACTCATCGTGGGTCTCCTGATGTCATCGTTTCGGTGCAGTTAGCCCGGCGCCGACGCGGCACGCAAGCGGCCGGGCCTTCACCGACCGTCAAGACTTCGGTGCTAGATCGAATGGGCCTGGTGCGTTCCGCGGCCCTTCGTGGCGGCGAATACGCGCGCATGCACCTGTGAATGCCATTCTGGAGGCTGGCGATGGAGGATTTCGATCCTGTGGACGTGGCTGAAGCTCAAGACGATGAAATGACGGCGCCGTTCCGTCCCGACCAGATCATTTATTCCCGGGCCGACGAGCGCGGCATCGTGATCTTCGGCAACACGACCTTCCGCGAAATATCCGGATACCGCTGGGAAGACCTCATCGGCGCACCACACAAGCTGATCCGGCATCCCGACATGCCCAAGGGCGTGTTCTGGCTGTTCTGGGACCGCCTGAAACAGGGCCTGCCCGTTGTCGCCTACGTCAAGAACCGCACCAAGGTCGGAAAGCACTACTGGGCGCTAGCGCTCGTCGCACCCTGCCCGGGGGGATACCTGTCGATCCGGATCCGCCCGCAAGACAGCTCCCGCGACCAGATGGCCGGCATCTATTCCGAACTGCGCGCGCGGGAAACCAAGGAAAACCTGAAGCCGGAAAGAAGCGCCGAGCTGTTCCTCGAGAAACTGAAGGAAATCGGGCACTCCGATTACGAAACCTTCATGCGCTGCACGCTCGACATGGAAATGAACGCGCGCGCCAGCGAGATCGGCAAGATGGAACGGACCCGGCAGGAGGCGCTGGATTCCATCCTGAAACTGGCCGAAGATTCAGACGGTTACGTCAACCGCATGTCGGAGGGTTTCCGCAACGTACGGGCCGAGCCGATCAACATGCGCATCCTGTCCAACCGGATGGAGGACGGGGGCGCGGCGATCAGCTCGATCTCCCAGAACTACGAGGTCATGGCCGCCGATATGGGCCAGGAACTGGCCGCTCTCAATGCCGATGACGGTCAAGCGTTCCGCCATATCCGCCAGACGGTGGCGGCCGGCCACTTCTCCCTCCAGGCGGCCGATCTCGCGGCCGAGGCGGCCCGGGAGCTCGTCTCGATGCGCGGTGAACTGACAGCGATCGGTGCCGATACCGACGGCGAACTGGCGATCATCGAACAGTTTGCCAATCACTCACGCAACCGCGCCAACGATTCCCTGAAGACGATCGGCGCACATGCCGAACGGCTTTCGGAAACCTGCCGCCGGCTTCGGCGGCGGATCAACGGGCTCGACGTCGTCAAGCTGATGTGCCGCGTGGAAAGCGGTCGCCGGAAGAACGCCGACGACGCCCTTGGCGGCATTATCGACCGGTTGGCGAAGTTCCACCTGGAAATCGACCGCAACCTGGCCAGCCTCGGCCGTTGCGCCGGCGGGATGACCCGCAATGTCCGGGCGTGCCGCTAGGCCCGCCCGGACCGTGCCAGCCTAGATGGTTTGTTAATTCACCTGTGTCACGTTCCCCGCAGATCGCGCCGTGCGGCTGTTCGCACATCAAGACATGAAGGATCACTCATGACCAACCTGAAATCGGCGGTGTCGGCCGCCGCCCTCGCCGTCTTTTCGGTCTCTCTCGCCGCTCCCGCCGTCGCCGAAGACTTCCAGGGCATCCTCGAAGAAATCGGACGCGGTACAATCCGTGAAATGTCCCAGGATCCCGTCGTTGTCGAAGCGATCCAGGATCAGAACATGGTCACCTACAACTATTCGCCCGACAAGATCGGCGCGCTGGACCGGCAGTGGGCCGCGCAGTCCGCCAGCAACGGACCAATGGTGCAGGAAATCCTCGGCAACGACCTGTCGCAGCACTTGACGCAGATCGTGTCCGATAACGGCGGCCTCTTCTCGGAAATCATCGTGACCGACCGTATCGGCCTGAACGTCGGGCAAAGCAACATCACCTCCGACTTCTGGCAGGGCGACGAACCGAAATGGGACGTCCCCTACAACACCGGCAACCTGAACGTCGATGAAATCGCATTCGACGATTCCTCGCAGTCCTACGTGGCCCACGTGGCCCACCCGGTCCGCAACGACATGGGAGAGATCATCGGCGTCCTCGTCGTCGGTGTGAACGTCGAAATCCTGGCGGATCTTCAGTAATCAAAATGGCGGAGCGTGACATGGAACAGAACGCAAAAGGCCGCGCATCGGGCCGGCTCCTCAAACGGAATTGGATTCCGAACATGGGACTTCGTTTCAAACTGGCATCGATTGTCGTCCTGGGCTTCATTCTGTCCTTCTGTGTCGTGCTTGCCGCCATTGCGACAAGCCAGACACGGCAGAACAACAATTTCTTCCTGGAAACATCGCAGGCGCTGACGGATCAGCTTTCGCAACAAATGGGCGCGTCGCTGAAGTTTCAGCGCGCAGAACGGCTGAACCAGATCTACCAATCGATGACCGAAAACGAAGACATCCGTCTTCAATCCATCATCGTGGTGGATGCGTCCGGCAACGTGGTGGACCAGTTCTCGGATGTCGAGGGAGAGAACCTCAACTGGCTCACCGAAGCCGCACAGAACAGTCTGAGCGAAAACGATTATGTCCATTTTTCTCAAGGCGGGGGCATGGTCGTCGCGGAACCTGTCCGGGTCGGCAAGGAAGGCGACACTGTTGGCGCCGTAGCAATCTTGTGGAACTTCGACAAGCCCCGCGCCATGGTCGTCCAGAATTCCATCACAGCGCTTCTGATGGCCAGTGTGGCAATGGTAGCCGGTCTTGTTGCGATCATGATCGCGATCAGCAAGATGGTCAGCAACCCCCTCATGCGTCTCACCCATGTGGTGGAACAGATCGCCGGTGGCGACTATGAATCCGACATACCGGACCGCGGTCGCCGCGACGAGATCGGAAGCATCTCCGGCCACCTTGGCGCCTTCCGCGACCGTCTTTCCCAGGAAGAACAGGCGCAGGCGGAACGCGAAGAAAGCGAAAAGCGCAAGTCGACGCTGTTTGACCACCTCAGCACCTGTATCGGCCAGGTTTCGGGCGGTGATCTGACACCCCGGGTCGATATCGGCTATGCGGACGGGCTGGATGAAAGCTACCGCAAGGTCTGCGACGATCTGAACGAACTGATCGAGAACTTCAGCGACGTCATGCTGACGGTCGTCGGCACAGCCGAAAGCGTCCGGGCCAGCGCGACCGAGATCAGCCAAGTCGCCGATGCCCAGTCCCAGCGCTCTGAATCTCAGGCCTCAACGCTCGAGGAATCTGCAGCCGCTCTGGACGAGCTGACGAACAGCGTGAAATCGGCAGCCGAACATGCGGCAGAGGCCGACAACGCGGTGGCCGAGAACCGCCGCCAGGCGGAAGCCAGCGGCGAGATCGTCCGGAACGCAATCGCCGCGATGAAGCAGATCGAGGAATCGTCGAGCCAGATCACCCAGATCATCGGTGTGATCGACGATATCGCGTTCCAGACCAACCTGCTTGCGCTGAACGCCGGCGTGGAAGCGGCCCGCGCCGGGGAATCGGGACGTGGCTTTGCGGTTGTCGCTTCGGAGGTCCGGGCCCTGGCCCAGCGGGCATCGGAATCGGCACGCGAAATCAAGGACCTGATTTCGAAGAGCGGACAGCAGGTGAACGAGGGCGGCATGCTGGTCAGCGAGACCGGTGACGCGCTGGCCGAGATCATCAATCGCATCCGCAAGGTCTCGGAACTGGTGTCCAACATCGCGGCCTCGATGCGCGAACAGTCCACCGGGCTGGAGGAGATCAACTCGGGCATCAACGAACTCGACAAGGTCACCCAGCAGAATGCTGCCGTGATCGAGGAAACCTCTGCCGCAAGCCAGGCCCTGTCGAAGGAAGCGGAACGCCTGAGCGGGACATTGGATCGCTTCCGGGTGGCGGGCCGGGACGGTGCCGTCAAGACGGAAGTGGCCACGCCGAAGGTCGCCGCGACGGGCACGTTCGGATCCTCCGCAACAAGCGCTGCCGCCGCGACCGACAATTCCGGATGGCAGGATTACTGAGGCCGGAACTCGCCTTGTACGAATGGTGTCGGGCCTTATTGGCCCGATGCCGACCCGACCCGTACTGAGCCCCTTGGCGACCGCGTGGTGACATGGGACCTGCACACGTCCCGCAGACCACGTGCGAGACAAACGACATCCAGCGCGACACGGCCCGACCTTCGCAACAGGGTCCCGCAAGCAAAATGAAGCGAACGCAGCGATGAACGCAGACGGCCTCAGAACTATCACGGTCATCCAGGGTGAGTTCAAACTCTCCAACGATCCGCAGGCCGTTCTGGTCACGATCCTCGGCTCGTGCGTTGCCACGTGCCTATGGGACGAAGGTGCAGGTGTCGGCGGCATGAACCATTTTCTGCTCCCCGGCGATCCCGATGACCGCAACGGCAATCTGCGCTACGGCGTGAACTCCATGGAGCTGCTGATCAACGCGATGTTGCAGAAGGGCGCGCGCCGGAGCGACCTTCGCGCCAAGGTCTTTGGCGGCGCAAAGATGACCAAGGGCAATAACGAGATCGGAAAGAACAACTGCGAATTCGCCTTCTGGTTCCTGGGAGAAGAAGGCATTCCCTGCGTGGCCCACTGCATTGGCGGCACCATGGGACGGAAGATAAGGTTCCGCCCCAGCACCGGACAGGTGCAGCGCATGTTCCTTCAGGAAGCGATCCCGTCGGAGCCGACACTTCAGCCGCGACCGAAGGCCGTCAAACCGCCGCCGCCGCCGCCGGGCGCAGGCGATATCACCCTGTTCGACTGAGCAGGCATGCGCGGCGAGGACTGATTGCAGGCCGCGCACAGTCATCCGACTGCGCGCGGTTTTCGCTTGGAGGACATCCTGCTCTCCCACAGCCACGTTTGAAATACCGCTGCCGTTCGGCTTTTCCGTTCCAGGTACGGCAGCGGATCGCGGACCTCACCCGTAGCGGACTCATCCGAGGGCCCGGTTTCAAAGCGTCATTGGATTACCGGGTCGGAGGCCCCTTTCCGAGGTCCGCCCGCAATAGCGGTCGTGCAACGGAGACACCCGCTGTCAGCCACGCCTTGCAATAGAAGCTTGGAACATTGGGCAAATTCGTGCAGCCTGAACAGGCATTGTCGGGAGAGGTCCGGGCAATGTCTTCGGTGAACGAGTGCTCGGTTCAAGTCGCCAAGGCAGTGCGGGGGTACCCATGGATAGTGAACGGCGCCAGGCGGCCGTGCCGGAAAACGGCGCGGGCTGCGATGCGCCCCGAAGGACGGGTTCGCATGCTGGCATGAACCGCAGGCAGGTCCTGAAGGCCTCGGTCGCCGGCGGGATCACGATAGCATTGTCCCCCCTGCCCGCACTCTCCGCGTTCACGGCAAGTCTCCAGCCCGAAGAAAAAGGCTGGCGCAAGGACGGCGACCGGAACGTCCGCTATCGCGTCGACGGATTCGCCAAAGTCACCGGCCGGAAGATCTATGCCCGCGACTACCGCGCCGCCGACATGGACAGCTGGCCCGACGAGACGTCGCACGCTGCAATCGTCTTCGCGCAGGAAGCGGCGAAGATCTACACCGGGCTCGACCTGTCCGCGTTGGGAGAGGATCTGGTGCCGGATATCGTCATCACCGCCAAGGATCTTCACGCCGCCGACATCGCCGCCACCGGTTTCTTTGCAACCGACCTGCTCTGTGCGGAAGGCCAGACCCCTGCCTACCTGGGACAGCCCACAGCCATCCTGATCTGGCACGATTTCGACCGCTTCACCTCTGCCCGACTCAGGATGCAGTCCGCGGGCAGCATCGCCAGCTTCGGCGCCACCGGCACGCCGGCCCAAAGCGGGCCATATGGCGCCAACCGGTTCACCCGGGTCGCCGGGAGCAATCCGGAGGGCCCCGATGTCTATTCGCCGGTCAAGGATGGCTGGGTGGGCCCGGCGCGCTACCAGAAGGGCGAGGCGCCAGTGTGGTCGCCCGCAAAGCCTGACGGACAGGGCCCGGGCCGGGCCACGGCCTATGGCGAGGCGATGCGCAAGGCGCTCGCCGATGGCACGGCCGGTCAGGTGTTCGGGATCACGTTCGAAACGCAATCCGTCGACCAGGTCTTCATGGAACCGGAAAGCGGGCTGGCCTGGTACGACGCGTCCAAGAAGACCCTGAACGCGGTGTTGGGGGTGCAGTCGCCCCAAGCGATCCTTGAAGGCATTGCCGGGATGGTCGCCAAGGCCGACACCGCCCACGAGGTCCGCCATATCGAAGGTCATTTCGGCTACCTTGGCGGCGGGTTCGGCGGCAAGGATCACACCATCGTGCCGCTCTACGTGGCGCTGGCCGCGCTCTTTGCCGGCGGCCGGCCGGTGCGCCTTGCGCTGAACCGGTTCGAGCAGTTCCAGTTCGGGTTGAAACGCCATGCCATCACGGCGGACATGCAGATCGGTGTCGAACCGCAAACCGGCATGTTCACGACCTTCACGGCCGATCTGGACTGCAACGGCGGCGGGCGGGCGAACTTCTCTGCCTCGGTTGCGGATGTGGCCGCCACCGGGGCGCCGTCGATCTACTATTTCCCGAAGTCCGATGTCACCACCGTCGCCAAGTCGTCCCGCGGTGTCTGTGCCGGGTCGATGCGCGGCTACGGCACGCTGCAGACCATGACGGCCACCGAATGCCTTGTCGACGACATCGCCCGCGGGCTGAAGATCGACCCGTTCGCGCTGCGCCGCAGGAACATGTTGCAGACCGGCGCGCTCAACATGACCGGCAACCCCGCATCGGGCATGATACGGACGAAGGAGGTGCTGGACCGGCTGGAACAGGCGTCCCTTTGGCAGAACCGCGACAGGGACAAGACCGTGTTCGAATGGGCCAATTCCGGCTATACCTACGCTGTCGGCATGGCCTGCGTGATGAAGGATTTCGGGACCGGCGCCGACGGGGTGCTGTCATCGGTCAGCCTGACGACGGATGGCGTGATCGAGATCACCGGCAACGTCATCGAGATGGGCACCGGCATCACCACCGCGCTGGCCGCGCGCGCGGCGCGGCGGCTGGGGCAGCTGGCCACGACCGTGCGCACGGATGAACCGGCCCACTGGGATCCGCTGCAGCTGGTGAGTTCGGGCAACCCCTGGGGGATCAGCCAGGCGGATCAGGACGAAGCCTCGAAGAACCCGCGCTGGGTTCCGCAGATCTCTTCGCCCGCCAGTGCCTCGATCGGGGCGCATGTGAACGCGGCCGCCGTGGATCAGGCGGCCGAAGTGATCCGGCGGTTCGGCCTGTGGCCCGCGGCGCAGGCGATCTGGTCCGAAGGACAGCTGGGCGGCCAGCAGGCGGGCGAATTCGTAACCTACGCAGATCTGCGCTGGAGCGATGGCGCGCTGACGGGGGCCGGGATGGAACCGATCCCCCTGCCGCGACTGGCCGCAAGGGCGCACGAGATGGGGCTGGTTACCGGCGCGATGCTCCATGCCTTCAACCGGTGGAGCTGGGCCACGGCGGAATTCGACATCGACGGCACCCGATGGCGCGGGCCGGTGGATGCACTGGCGGTGCAGAAGGGATCGGCCGACTGGCAGCTGCTCGACCGGACATCGGTCGCGTTTCCGTCTGCGGCGATGGAACGGGTGGGCGTGAATTACTATTCCGCCTGCGGGGCTGTGGTGGCGCTGGCCGTGGGCCGGAACGACGGCTCGGTCCAGGTGCTGGGCGTTCACCAGGTGCTGGAATGCGGATCGCAACTGGTTCCCGAGCTGGTTTCCGGCAACTCCGAAGGCGGGATCGCGATGGGGATCGGTTATGCCCTGCACGAGGATCTGCCGCTGTACGAGGACGGTCCCGGCAACGGCACATGGAACCTGAACCGCTACCACGTGCCCAAGGCTGCGGATGTGCCTGTCTGGAACATGACGCTGGAGGTGCTGGACCCTCTCAGCGAAACCGATCCGCCCAAGGGCATGGGAGAGGTCGTGATGATCCCCGTCGTGCCCGCGATCCTGAACGGCCTGCGCGAGGCGACGGGCCATCGGTTTACCAAGCTGCCGGTGACGCAGGACGACATCCGGAAGGCGCTGTGAGATGATCCCGACAACGACAATCAGCATGACCGTGAACGGCGCCCCCGTGGGCCCGCACGAGGTGCCCGACACCCTGCCGATGATCGACTACCTGAACGATCATCTTGGCCTGACCGGCACCAAGTTCGGCTGCGGGCTGGGGATCTGCCATGCCTGCGTCGTGATCGTGGAACGCGGCGACGGCACCCGGGACACCGAACGCACCTGCATCAACGGGGCCGCCAGTTTCGACGGCCTGAAAATCACCACCGTCGAAGGCCACGCCGACGGGGCCACCCTGTCAGACGTGCAGCAGGCCTTCGTCGACCATTTTGCCTTTCAGTGCGGCTATTGCACCCCCGGCTTCGTCAACGAAGCCACGCTCATGATCGAGACGCTGAAGCAGGCTCCGATCCCGAAAAACGAAATCGAAGCGACCATCGAAACAGCACTTGGCGAACATATTTGCCGATGCTCGGGATATGTTCGCTATTATGAAGCCATGCGCGCCCTGATCGAACAGGATCCGCGCCTTACCAAGGAGAGCTAATCGATGCTGAGACTCATAGGCGGGCTGATCTTTCTGGGCATCGTGGGCCTGATAGGCTTCGGCGCCTTCATCTTCATCTGGGGGGTTCCCAAGGCAGAAGAACGCGCCACGCTGACCGCGGCGTCAGATATCAAGGAAGGCGAATACTACGTCCAGCTGGGCGATTGCGTGTCGTGCCACACGGCCGAAGGCAAGGCGCCGGAACTGGCAGGCGGCTACCCGATGGCCACGCCCTTCGGCACGATCTATTCGCCCAACATCACCCCCGACAAGGAAACCGGCATCGGCAACATGACCTCGGCCGAGTTCTACCAGCTGATCGCCTACGGCGCGGATTCGGTCTGGGCGCCCCTGTACCCGGCGATGCCCTATACCTCGTTCCACAATGTCAGCCGCGACGACAGCGACAAGATCTTTGCCTACCTGCAAAGCCTGGATCCGGTGAAACGGCCCAAGACCCCGAACGAGATGGGCTTTCCCTTCAACATCCGACCCGCCATGTTCGGCTGGGATTTCATGTTCGCCGACCGCGCGCCGTTCCAGCCGACCGAAGGCAAGGATGACGCGTGGAACCGCGGCAAGTGGATCGTCGAAGGCCTCGGCCATTGCGGCGAATGCCACACCCCGCGGAACGCCCTAGGCGCGATGAAGACCGGCGAAGGCGACTTCCTGTCGGGCGGTATCCTGGGCGAACTGGAAGCCCCCGACATCCGCCCCGGACCGCTGAAGGAACGTGGCTGGACGCGGGAAGACCTCGTTATCTTCCTGCAGACCGGCGCCAGCCCGCAGGGGTCCGCCTTTGGCGAGATGTTCCTGGCCGTGAAGAACTCCTTCCGTCACATGACCCATGACGACCTGCAGGCCGTAGCCACCTTCCTGATGGACGAACCGGCGGATTCGCCGACCAAGGGCGAAAAGGCCGTGGCAGCCCTTGGCGATGCGGCGCATCCCAACAAGGAAGGTCAGGGCATCTTCCTGTCGCATTGCTCGATCTGTCATGGCGACAAGGGCGAAGGGATCAAGGGGGCCGTGCCGGCGCTGAAGGGCAACTCGACCCTTGGCCAGCCGGATGGCCGCAACCTGATCTCGGTCGTGACCCACGGGATCGAACCGCAGGAGGCCGGGCCGGACACAAACGATTACGGGCAGATGCCATCGTTCGGAAACCGTCTGACCGTCGCACAGATGACCGATCTGGCGAACTACGTCCGGGCGGACTTCGCACCGGATGGTGCCAACCTGCCGGAACTGACGCAGGATCAGGTCAAGGCGCTCCAGTAAGCGTCAGCCAATCGGGCGGCCGGGTTTCCCCCGCGCCGCCCTTTTTGCATCCGGGCGATCCGGCGAGACAAAAGAAAAACCCCGCCGGCAATGCCGACGGGGTTTCTTTTCGAACCGTTAATAGGCGGAAAGATTACTCTTCCGCGTCCATTTCCTCGACGGCGGCTTTCAGTTCGTCCTTCGTCACTTCACGCTCTTCCACCTTCGCCAGCTCGGCGATGTAGTCGACGACCTTGTCTTCGAAGATCGGCGCGCGCAGCTGCTGTTGCATCTGCGGGTTCTGCTGCACGAATTCGAAGAACTGGCGTTCCTGACCCGGGTAGTTGCGGGCCTGCGCCATGACGGCCTGGCTCATCTCGGCGTCGGTGACCGTGATCTCGGCCTTCTCGCCCAGGTGGGCCAGCAGCAGGCCCAGGCGCACGCGGCGTTCGGCCAGCGACTTGTGCTCGTCCGTGGGCGTGATCTCGGGGTGATCGTGGCCTTCGACGTCGGGGTTTTCCTCGTGCCACAGCTGGTGCGCGATCTGGTTCGCCTCGGCTTCCACCAGCGACGGCGGCAGTTCGAAGGAAACGGCATCGTCCAGCTTGTCGAGCACTTCGCGCTTCATCAGGCTGCGGGCGGCCGAGACGTATTCGCCTTCCAGCTGCTCGGCGATGCGGGCCTTCAGGCCTTCCAGGTCGTCGGCGCCGAATTTCTTGGCCAGCTCGTCGTCGATTTCCACCGGCGCGGGCGCTTTGACTTCCTTCACCGTGCAGGCAAAGACGGCGTCCTTGCCGGCGAGATGCTCGGCGCCGTATTCCTCGGGGAAGGACACGTTCACGTCGCGCTCTTCACCGGCCTTGGCACCGACCAGCTGCTCTTCAAAGCCGGGAATGAACGAATTCGAGCCCAGCACCAGCGGGTAATCTTCGGCCGAGCCGCCTTCGAATTCCTCACCGTCGACGCTGCCGACGAAGTCGATCACGATCTGGTCGCCGTCTTCCGCGGCCGCACCCTCTTCGCGGGGCGCGAAATCCTGCGTCGACGACGCAAGGCTTTCCAGCGCCTCGTTGATCGACTCGTCATCGGCCTTGGCGACCAAGCGGGTGAATTCCAGACCCGAGAGGTCGACTTCGGGGATCTCGGGCAGGGCTTCGTAGGACATCTCGACCTCGAGATCGTCGCCCTCTTTCCAGTCCTCGTTGGTCATCTTGACCTCGGGCTGGCCTGCGGGACGATCGCCGCTGTCTTCGAAATGCTTCGACATCGCGCCGTCGATGGTCTCCTGCATGACCTCGCCCATGATGCGCGGGCCGAACTGCTTTTTCAGCAGCGCCATCGGGACCTTGCCCTTGCGGAAGCCCTTCATCTCGATGTCGGGCTGGGCTTCGACCAGCTTTTCGTTGACCTTGTCGTCGATCTCGGCGGCCGTCACGGTGATGGCATAGCCGCGTTTCAGTCCGTCGTTGAGCGTCTCGGTGACCTGCATTCCGTAACTTCCTGGCGCATGTTCGGATGACCGCCGCGTTGGGCAACGGCCACGGATGGCAAAATGGCCCGATGGAACCTCCGCCGGGCCGCGCGAATTTGCTGCCTTCTAGTGATCCGGGCAGAGAGGTTCAAGGGCAGATGCACATGGCCTGAAACGCTGCACTGCGGCGCGTCAGAAGTTCCAGCGCCCGCCAAGCGTCCAGCTTTCGGCCTCGTAAAAGGCGGTCTGGATCTCCTGGTAGTCGTAGCGGCGGTAGCCGAAGTAGACCTGGAAATCCCCGTCATGGAAATATTGCGCCGCCCCGATGCCCCAGGACTGCGAGGTCGAGCCGGACACGTTGTAATCTTCGCCGTCGAAGTAATCGACGACGAACGAGGTCTGGCCGACCGACCAGAAATGCGCGTTGTAGCCAAGCGAGGCGTAATCGTAGCGCGGCCCGTCCGTCTGGCGTGAAGACGCCACGGCAAAGTTCACGCCGTTGCCGAATTCCACCGCGACGGAGGACAGCAGCCGCTTGCGGTCGGGCGTACCGGGACGCTGGCGCACCTCGTACCCCACCCCGCCGGTGATCTTCGTCTGGCCGAAGGTCTGCTTGTAGTGGATCTGGGCGTCGCTGAACTTGTCTTCCGATCCGGGCGTCAGGATGTCCTTGCCGGTGGCGATGCGGAACTGGAAGCCGCGGAAGAAGGGCGTGTCGTACCGGATCCGGCCGCGGCGGGTCGGATCCAGCCCGTTGAAGCTTTGACCCAGCGTCGCGGATCCCAGGGCCCCATTGGCCTGCCGCAGAAGATAACCGCCGTCTTCGTCCTGAAGCTCGTTCAGGATCGCCATCTGGACGCCTTCGAAATTGTACTCCGTCACGCCATCGGCCGCCATCGAGCCCTGCCCGGCATAGACCCTCCCCCAAGGGCCCTTCAACGACAGGTCGGCCCAGCGGATGCTGGTCCTTTGCCAGTCCAGTTTCTTGGGATCGTTGAATTGGTCGTATTCGCTTGTCGAGACGAGGCCGAGCCCGGTTTCAAGACGCACACCGAAGCTCAGCCCGTCGGAAAAGGGCAGATGGTAGCGCAGGCCGATCCGGCTGGGCGAGGCGTCGTTGTCGGCAAAGACGGTCCGCGACACCTGCCCGTCATCGGTCCTGACCCATGTCGGGCTGAAATGGCCGTAAAATTCGATCGAGCTGCCATCGCCCGTGTCATATGTCAGGTCGTTCTGTGCGCTGGCCGGGGCTGCGGCACCGATCACGATCAGGGCCGCGGCAGCACGGGGGAGGGAGTTGGCAAACAGGGAACTGGTCATGGGTCACCTTGCGGAAACATTGCATTGACTTGGCTTGGATACGACCAGTGAATGTCGAGAATGCGAAACGCACAAGCTTACCTAGCGGCAATTCCGGAAGAATTCTCATCGGGTGACATGGGAGTAACGGTGAAGCAACGGCCGGCCCCAGGGAGGGCGTCACCCGAAGACTAGTCGGTCCCGCAACCGCACGGGCCTGGCGTGGGGCACGGCCCGCAATCCGCCCCGCCGCTGGTCCAGTCCACACCGATCCGGGCCGATCCGCTGACCGTCACGCGCGACGACGGGTTGCCCGGGTACCAGGGCCCCGCGGTCTGGTTCGTGCCCGAAGACACGGCACTCGACCCACCTGACCCATCGCGCCGTCCCGTGCGCGACGCCGGTTCAATCCGCGGCGCGCTGCCGCCGCCGACATCCACCGGATGGCCGCCACTCGCACCCCTCTGGGGCCCCGGGTTGCCCGCGCAGGACGCCAGCAGCAGGAGCGCCGCAATCATGGTTGCAAAGGACTTCAACGGCATTCTCCCCCAAGTGCAGGCGTTCCCACGTGCGGTCGGCGTGCGGCCAATATGCGCTGGACCTCAGGGCAATGTCGATCACAGGGACATCGCGGCCTGCTTCCCTGCAGCGGGCGCAAGGTGCGGGAACAGGGCGCCGCGCCATACGATTTCGCGGCAGACGCTAGGGAACAGGCTGTTGTTCGCGAAAGGTTCCGGGTAAGCTCTGCGTCAAGATACCATCAGCGGAAGCGACCCCATGAAACCGCGTATCAGCATGATCACCCTTGGCGTCAGCGATCTGGAGCGCGCGCGCGTTTTCTACCGCGACGGGCTTGGCCTGCCGGAATTCCCCTCGTCCGGCGATATCGCCTTCTTCGACCTGACAGGCACGTGGCTCGGGCTCTATGGCCGCAAGGCCCTGGCCCAGGACGCAGCCGTGGACGATGACGCGGACAAAGGCGACACGGGCTTTCCCGGCGTGACGCTCGCCCACAACCTCGCCTCGCGCGGGGAGGTCGACGCGCTTTACGCCGAGGCGCTGGCCGCCGGCGCCACGGCGACGAAACGGCCCGCGCCCACGTCGTGGGGCGGCTATTCGGGCTATTTCCAGGACCCGGAAGGACATTTCTGGGAGGTCGCGCACAACCCGCATTTCTGGATCGGCCCCCCGGACTGACCGCACCCCGCTTTGCCACCGATTGCGATGTCTGGTATTGTGTCCTTCGCAGCGCCGCCCGGCCCGCTTGCCTGACTGCACGGGGAGAGCTCTCATGGGACTGTGGATCGCAACCGCCGCACTCGTTGTCCTGGCCCTCTACACGATCTGGCTGTTCCGCCGGCTGGTGACGTATCGTCGGCAGGTGGGCGTGGCATGGTCCGACATCTCGGCCCAGATCAAGCGTCGCCACCATCTTGTTCCCGGCCTGATCGAGGCCGTGCAGGGCAGCGAGGCAGCCCGACCGACGGCACTGGACGGGGTCGTCCACGCGCGCGACGCGGCGCTGTCATCGACCGGCAGCCAGGCAGAAAAGGCCCGCGCCGAGGCCCGCCTTGGCGACGCGCTGGTCATCGCTCTGACGCTTTCGGAAGACCTGGCCGATCTGCGGACCACCGAACGGTTCAACGCGGTGCGGCATGAACTGGATGACACGGCAAGGCGGATCCGGCTGGCACGACGGTATTACAACCTCTGCGTCCGGCGCCTGAACGCCGCCATCGAGAGCTTCCCGACGAACCTTCTGGCGCGCCTGCTCCACGTCCGGCAGGAAGCGGTCTTTTCCTTCGATATCGATGGTGCCGCCGCGCGAAGCGCGCACTGAGGCGCGCCCGCCGAAAAGGGTCGCTCGCGATACGACCCGGAGGCATTTCGGGAAAGAAGAAACAGGGATCTGCTCCTTTCTTCTCTTCGCCAAATACTCCGGGGGAGGCCTCCTCGCAGAGGAGGACGGGGGCAGCGCCCCCACCGGGAGCGAGAGGCGGCGCTCACCGGATGCCAGCCCTGTCAGCGTTCGGCGTGGCCCGTCTGCTTGTCCACCATGAACGTGTGGATCGAAAACACCACCGCCCGCGTCTCGGGGAGGCGCAGGATGCATTGGCGTTCGGATCGCAGATAGCGGCCCGGGACCGTTCTGTCCGGGCGGGGCCGGTTCTCAAGCTCCGGTGCGTGGAGCGTCGGGTCGGCATAGTCGAGCGCGTTGAACCGCCAGAGCGGCCGGCCCACCTGCACCCCGTCGAAGAGGCGCTGCACCCTGCGGGCGATGTCGCCGTATTCGGGCACCGGCACGTGGATCGAGATCAGCGGCCGCATGAATTTCTCGCGCAGCGTCCAGTTGGCGGGAAAGCACAGGACGGCGCCCGTCAGCACGTGTTCCGCCGCGCCTTCGCGTTTTTCCAGCAGGCAGAGGTCCTCCTGGATCAGCCGCCCGGCCGTGCCCAGCGGATCGTCGCGGTCGATCGGGACCGTCACGCCATCCGGTCGCGCGACCGTATCGCACGCATCAGGATAGGCGTGCTGCAGGACCGTTTCCAGCAGTTCGCCGGCAGCCGGCCGCGCGGCTTGGTCGAGTTGCACGACATCCTCCCGGCGCCCGGCCAGAAGCCGGTCCCGCAGGGCCATCTGCGCGGCGAAGGCATCGTCGCGGATCAGCCAGTCGGCCATGTCGAAGGGCCGGATACCGGGAAGCGGCTTCTGGTCGGCCACGTCATAGGGCGTCGACGCCTGCAGGATCGGTTCGGTCATTTCATCACGCATGTCTGGCCCTCCCCGCCGCTGATCCTGCGTCACCCCTGCCGCGCCGTAAAGCGCATGTGTTGCGGTGCGCGCGAGGCACGCAGCCCCCGTCTTCACCCGAAGGTGACATCACCGGCACGTGACATTGCGCGAAAGCACCCCAAGTATCCGGAAAGACGAGGAGATCCGAGAATGCCGACCGAACGTGTCACTTTCCCCGGCCATGCGGGGGACGATCTTGCCGCAAGGCTGGATCTGCCGGACGGCCCGCATCTGGCCACGGCACTGTTTGCGCATTGCTTCACCTGTTCGAAGGACATCGTCGCCGCGCGGCGCATTGCGCAGCGGCTGGCGTCGATGGGGATCGCCGTGCTCCGATTCGATTTCACCGGGCTCGGCCATTCGGATGGCGAGTTCGCCAATACCAGCTTCACCTCGAACGTGGGCGATCTGGTGGCAGCGGCGGATTACCTGGCGGGCCGCGGCATGGCGCCCGGGCTGCTGATCGGCCATTCGCTTGGCGGCGCGGCGGTTCTGAAAGCACGCGCGCGGATCGCGTCGGCACAGGCTGTCGTCACCATCGGCGCGCCCTTTGATCCCGGCCATGTCACGCAGAGTTTCCGCGATGCGCTGCCCAGGATCGAGGCGAACGGCTCGGCCGAGGTGCAGCTGGCCGGGCGCCCCTTCACCATCGGTCAGCGCTTTGTCGAGGATATTTCCGCGGCTTCGCTTGCGCCCGCGATCAAGGATCTCGACGCCGCGCTGTTGGTCCTGCACGCGCCGCTGGACGACACGGTCGGCATATCGAACGCGGCCGAGATCTTCGGTGCGGCGCGGCATCCGAAAAGCTTCATCACGCTGGATGACGCGACCCACCTGATCGACACTGCGAAAGACGCCGAATACGCGGCCGAGATCATCGCAGCCTGGGTGTCGCGCTATGTCCCGATGGACCGCCCCGCCCCGCCGCCCGGCGCGCCCGAAGGCGTGGTCCGCGTGTCCGAGGCCGATCCGGGCGGTTTCCTGCAGGATGTCCAGTCAGGTCCCGATCACCACATCACGGCGGACGAGCCCGAGGCCTATGGCGGCACCGACAAGGGGCTCACGCCCTACGGGTTGGTGGCGGCGGGGCTGGGTGCCTGCACCTCGATGACGATCCGAATGTATGCGCGGCGCAAGGGCTGGCCGCTGACCCATGTCAGCGTCGACATCTGCCACGACAAGGCTCACGCGCAGGACGCCGATGGCGAGACGCCGGGCACGAAGATCGACCATTTCGACCGGCGCATCCGGCTGGAGGGCGATCTGGATGCCGATCAGCGCGCGAGGCTGATGGAGATCGCCGACAAGTGCCCCGTCCACAAGACGCTGGAAGCCGGCGCACGCGTCGTCACCCGCGAGTGGGAGCCGGACTAACGCCACAAGCACCGCGCGCCCGGGACGGCTGCCGGATCCCGCAGGGATCCGGCGAGGGCCGGGTGGGTGGGCCGGCCCTGGCGAGCGGCGCGGGCCACCTCAGCCCACGGCACGCCATTCCCGTCACAGCTTGGTATAGGTGCTGTCCATCCGGTAGGACTTCCTCGGTCCCTCCACGTGCCAGACCGTCGTGAACACGGGCCACTGCGAAAAGTCGTAGTCCACCACGTACATGTCCGGCGTGCAGAAATGCCGGGCCCGTCCCCCCTCCGGCGGCACCGTGTGAAAATACCGCCCGTCGCCGAAGGACACGACCAGCCCCTCCGCCCACAGATACGTGCGCTCGCCCTGAAATCCGGGGCGGTCGTCGATCCGCAGCTCTCCGCGTTCGGTCAGCCTCAGGCCGTCCGGCCCTCGCTCCCAGTCCGCGACCCCTTCGAACGTGGCCCGCGTCCCATCACCATGCACCATCCGCCGTGACAGTACCCAAGCCCCTTCGAAATCCGCCAGAACGCGCCCGCGCGCTGTCACCGGTGCCATCACGCCTCCTCTGCGCACCCCCTGCGCCGGGGGGCAAACCGTCTCAACCCCGCCGGCTTCTCTTGAGATCGCGGGGTCTTTCAGTCTATGACCGCGCAATCTCTCCGACAATCAGGAAAGCCCCGGCGCATGATCCCTCGTTATTCCCGTCCCGACATGGTCGCCATCTGGAGCCCAGAGACCAAGTTCCGCATCTGGTTCGAGATCGAGGCCCATGCCTGCGATGCGATGGCAGAGCTCGGCGTGATCCCGAAGGCGAATGCCGAGGCTGTCTGGAAGGCCAAGGACGTGGAGTTCGACGTCGCCCGCATCGACGAGATCGAGGCCGTCACCAAGCATGACGTGATCGCCTTCCTGACCCACCTGTCCGAGATCGTGGGCGCTGACGAAGCCCGCTTTGTCCATCAGGGCATGACGTCTTCGGACGTGCTCGACACCTGTTTCAACGTCCAGCTGACCCGCGCCGCCGACATCCTGATCGCCGACCTGGAAGGGCTCCTGGCCGCCCTGAAACGCCGCGCCTACGAGCACAAGGATACCGTCCGCATCGGCCGGTCCCACGGCATCCATGCCGAACCCACCACGATGGGCCTGACCTTCGCGCGCTTCTATGCCGAGATGGACCGCAACCTGTCCCGCATGCGCGACGCCCGGTCCGAGATCGCAACCGGCGCGTTGTCGGGCGCTGTCGGCACCTTCGCAAATATCGATCCCAGCATCGAAGAGCATGTCTGCGACAAGCTGGGCCTCGTCCCCGAACCGATCTCCACCCAGGTCATCCCTCGCGACCGCCACGCCGCCTTCTTCGCCACGCTGGGCGTGATCGCCTCGTCGATCGAGAACGTCTCGACCGAGATCCGCCACATGCAGCGGACCGAGGTGCTGGAGGCCGAGGAATTCTTCTCTCCCGGCCAGAAGGGCTCTTCGGCCATGCCGCACAAGCGCAACCCGGTGCTGACGGAAAACCTGACCGGCCTGTCGCGCATGGTGCGCTCCATGGTGATCCCGGCGATGGAGAACGTGGCGCTCTGGCATGAACGCGATATCTCACATTCCTCGGTCGAACGGAACATCGGGCCGGACGCGACCGTGACGCTGGATTTCGCGCTGGCGCGTCTGACCGGCGTGATCGACAAGCTGGTGGTGTATCCTGATCGCATGCTGGCCAACATGAACAGCCTGTCGGGCCTTGTCATGTCGCAGCGCGTGCTGCTGGCGCTGACCCAGGCCGGTGTCAGCCGCGAAGACGCCTACAAGCTGGTGCAGCGCAATGCGATGAAGGTCTGGGAACAGGGCGCCGACTTCAAGACGGAACTTCTGGCCGACCCGGAGGTCACCGCCGCCCTGCCCGCGGCCGAGATCGAGGAAAAGTTCGATCTGGGCTATCATACCAAGCATGTCGACACGATCTTCGCCCGCGTCTTCGGCGACTGATCCTGCAATCCGCACAACCCTTGGGCGAGAATTCGCGCGTTCCGGCTTCACCGCCGGGGCGTGACGGGGAAGAATTTCGCGATTCCCGGTAACTCTGGTAGGCTAGACACATCCAAGCAACGGAGGCCACGATGATTGTGAAGACCGCACTGACCGCGCTTGCCCTGATCGCCGCACCGGCGGTGTCGTTTGCCACCTGTTTCGGCAAGGAACACCAGGCCATGTCCTGCGCAGCGGGCACCCTGTGGGATGCCGAAGAGCAAGCCTGCGTAAGCACCGCCACAAGCTGAACGACGCATCGGACCGTCAGTCATCCGGGCCGATGGCCGTGCCCGGATGTTTTCCTGTGCGCCACGTCCCGAGACCGTGCTTCGAAAAATTTCGGTCACGTGGAGAATTTTTTGAACCTCACGACCTCGCGATGCGACAAAGGGATACAACACGCTACACTCTCCCCAACGGTCCATAGCCAATCGAGGTACACCATGCGTTTTCTTCTTCCTCTCGTCATCGTCGCCCTGCCGGGCCTGGCCTTTGCCGCCGGAAGCGGCAGCGGCAGCGCACCCACCAGTTCAGGGACCACTCCGACCTGTGCCAACGGCCAGGTCTGGGACAAGGCGAGCGAGAAATGTGTCGATCCCAGCTACAAGGGGCTGGATCAGGACACGCTTTACGAAGCGGTTCGCCGGATGGCCTATGCCGGCCACTATGACGAGGCCCAGAACGTCCTGCGCGTGATGGAGGAAAGCGACCGTACGCTGACATACTGGGGCTTCACCTACCGCAAGATGGGCGAGACCGAGCTTGCCAACGCCTATTACGAAAAGGCCATCGCGACCAATCCCGACAACATCCTGGCACGGTCCTACATGGGTCAGGGCTTTGTCACCGAAGGCCGGGTGGACGATGCCATCGTGCAATGGCGCGAGATCAAGGCGCGCGGCGGCGAAGGCACCTGGGCCGAAGCTTCGCTGCGCGACGCGATCCAGACGGGCATGACCTACAGCTACTGACGGTCACGCCTTCGAATCCCGGCCCCGGTGCGGTTTTCATAGCGCCGGGGCCATTTGGTTTCAGCGATCCTTAACGCTGTGGCGGGTAGATTGAGGTCGATTCTGATCCGACCCAGTCGCAGGACCGCTCATGCAAGATTCGCTTCCCCAACTTCCCATGGCGCCTTTGCCGGGGCTGCCGGAACCCGGCGGCTTCGATCCCGCACCCATGGGCGGCGGCGATGATCAGGGATTTGCCCCCGGTCTTGAACCGCTGGACGATTACGATCCGAACGGATTCGGCGGCGAACAGGACTATGACGACGGGCCCGCCTGGCCCATGCCCCAGCCGGAACCCGAACCGGAACTCGACATGGCGTCGAAGGCCGCGATCGTGGTGCGCCTTTTGCTCAGTTCGGGAGAAGATCTTCCGCTGGAAGAACTGCCCGTCGATCTGCAAACGCGCCTGGCGCAGCGGATGGGCGCGATGGGGCTGGTGGACCGGCGCACACTGCTTAACGTGGTCAACGAATTCACCCGCGCGCTGGAAGGCGTGGGGCTGACCTTCCCCGAAGGTCTGGCCGGGGCGCTGCAACTGCTCGAAGGCAAGATCAGCCCGCTGACCGCCGCACGCCTTCGCAAGGAAGCCGGCGTTAAGCAGGCGGGCGATCCCTGGGCGCGGCTGCGCAGCCTTTCGGCGGATGAATTGCAGCCCCTGATCGAACAGGAAAGCACCGAAGTCGCGGCCGTGCTCCTGTCGAAGCTCGACACGCCCAAGGCCGCCGATCTGCTCAGCCGCCTGCCCGGGCCGCTGGCCCGGCGCGTGGCCTATGCCGTGTCGCAGACCAGCAAGGTCACACCCGAAGCGGTCGACCGGATCGGGCTCGCCCTCGCCTCCCAGGTCGACATGCGCCCGATGATGGCCTTCAACGAGGCGCCGGGTGAACGGCTGGGCGCAATCCTGAACGAAGCCGCGGCATCCACCCGCGACGACATGCTGGTCTCGCTCGACGAACAGGACGAACTGTTCGCCACCAGCGTCCGCAAGTCGATCTTCACCTTCGCCCATATCCCCGCCCGCGTGCGTCCGCGCGATGTCGCCACCGTGTTGCGCGCGGCCGACCCGGCCCAGCTGCGCGTGGCGCTCGCCTACGCCACGGACGAAGACAACAAGCCCGCGGCCGATTTCATCCTGTCCAATATCTCGTCCCGCATGGCCGACAACATTCGCGAGGAACTGCTGGAAATCGGCACGCCCCGCCGGAAGGAAGGCGAAGCCGCGATGGCCGCCGTTGTCCTGTCCATCCGCGAACAGGCCCGCGCCGGGACGATGACGCTCATCACCCCGCAGGATGACGAGGACGACTGATACCGGCCTTTCGGGCCGTGATCGTCGCGGCGCCATGATCACGTGACGCCGCGGCAGAATCGCGGCGCCGGCCGGTGCGCGATAGACATTCCCCGGCCCGCCCCCTACGGGTCGGGCATGCCTCCCGTCCAGCCCCCGATGACCGCTGCCGAAACCGCCCTGCGCGGTCGCGCGATCCTTTTGATGATCGCCGCGATCCTGTGCTTCTCGCTGATGGACGCCAGCGTGAAGGGCCTTGCCCCGCGCACCGGCGTCGTCCCGGCGCTGTGGGTGCGCTATGCCGGGCAGATGCTTCTCGTGGTGCTGCTCGTGGCGCCGCGGTTGCGGCAGGTCGCCCGGACGACGATGCCGGGCCTCCAGTTCGCACGCTCTGTCCTTCTGATGGGGGCCACGGCCTTCTTCTTCACCGCGCTCAGCCTGATCCCGATCTCGGACGCGGCGGCGCTGATGTCGATCAACCCCGTCCTTGTCACGCTCGGCGCGGCGCTGTTTCTTGGCGAAAAGCTGGGCCCCCGCCGGATCGGCGGCATTGCCGTGGCGATGGTCGGCACCATGATCGTGATCCGGCCGGGCGCCGGGATCATCACGGCCGAGTCCATCTTCGCGCTCTGTGCGGCGGTCTGCTATGCGTCCTACGTGCTGCTGACCCGCCATGTCGGATCGTCGGAAAGCCCGTGGACCTCGCTGTTCTATACCGGCCTTGTCGGCACCGTGATCCTCAGCATCATCGTTCCCTTCTTCTGGGTGACACCGGACCGGACGGCGATCCTGCTGATGGGCGCGTGCATCCTGTTCGGCACCTGCGGCCAGATGCTGCTGATCCGCGCCTTCACCATCGGAGAGGCCGCGATGCTCGCCCCCTTCGCCTATTGCGGCGTCATGTTCTCGATGCTCTGGGGCATGGTCTTCTATGCCGAATGGCCGGGAATCCACACGATCACGGGCGCGCTTGTGATCGCCGGGGCCGGGACATATGTCTGGTACCGCGAGACCCACGCCCGTTGACCTTACGCCAAATACCTCACCATGCCTGTTGATCCGTCCCGATTGTCCACGGCCGAGCGCGCCGGCTACTACCTGTCCGCCCTGGCAATTCGGGGCGCGCTGGGGCTTGCCCGGCTGGTGCCGTATCGCTGGCGCATTCCCGGGATAGGCTGGCTTGTCTCGCGGGTGTTCGCAGGCCCCGCCGGGTTCCGCCGCCGGATCCGCAAGAACCTCGCCCTGACCTGCCCCGACCTGCCCGCGGCCGAGGTCGAACGCCTGGTCCGCGTCGTCCCCGACAACGCCGCGCGATCCATGGCCGAACTGTTCGCCGGCGACGCGTTCCGCGAGCGCACAAGGCATTCGCCGGTGTCCGGCGACGGGTTTCAAGCGATGGTCGAGGCCAAGGCCAATGGCCAGCCTGTCATCTTCGTGACGGGCCATCTGGGCAACTACGATGCCGCCCGTGTAGCCGTGCGCGACATGGGCTTCCCGATGGGCGCGCTCTACCGGCGCATGGCCAATCCCTATTTCAACGAATTTTACGCGGAAGCGCTGGCCGCAAACGGCAGCCCGATGTTCGAACAGGGCCGCCGTGGCATGACCGAGATGATCCGCCACCTGAAGGCGGGCGGCAGAATCGCGGTGGTCACCGATCTGTTCGTACAGGGCGGCGAGGATCTGAGCTTCTTCGGCGTGCCCGCCATCACGTCGACGGCCACGGCGGAAATGGCGCTGAAATACGGCGCCCTGCTGATACCCGCCTACGCGATCCGGGCAGAGGACGGTCTGAGTTTCACCATCGACGTCCGCGCGCCGATCCCACATTCGGATGCCGTGACGATGACCCAGGCGATCAATGACGATCTGGAGGCGATGGTTCGCGCGAACATGGACCAGTGGTTCTGGATTCACCGCCGCTGGAAACGCCCCGACGGCAGTCCGCCTCCGATGCCGCAAAGACCCTGACGTCAAAGCCGGATCGCGCCGGCTGCGCGAGGGAGGGGCCGGACCGGCCCCGACCGGGGGCTGGGCGGGCGGGCGCAGCCGGCGCGATCCGGCGGCGCGGCGTTCACTCCGTGCCGATCAGTCGACCCGCGTCGCGGCGACGATCCGGCCCGGCCCGCGGGCCTGGACGATCACGGCCCCCGGCAGATCGCCGGTGGCTTCGGCGTCGATCCGCAAGGGCACGCGGCCGTCCCATTCGCCGATCCGGCGCCATTCTGTCACGATGTTGACGTAGTCGATCACCTGTCCGGCGTTCTCGCCGCTGCGGATCGCAACCTGGCGCAAGGGCTCGTAGGCCACGAATTGCACGTCGAACCCGGCCCCGGCCCGCATCCCGTCCAGCGGCGCGATGTCGACCGTCAGCCCGTCGCCGGTCCGCACCGCCGATACCACGGCCTCCGCTGCCGCGCCGTGGTGCGCGCGGATCAGCTGCGACAGCTCGTCCGCATGGGCGCCGACCACGTCCTCCTCACCCATCACCACCATCTGCGGCGTGTAGATCATGTCGCGCCCGGCAAAACGCGCATAGGCCTTCTGCCGTTTCGAATAACGCGGATCGCCGAATTCGTCCCGCCAGCCGAGGTAATCCCAGTAATCCACGTGCAGCGCCAGAGGCAGCACATCCGCCCGGTCCGTCATCGTCTGCAACAGACGGTCGGCCTTCGGGCAGGATGAACACCCCTGCGAGGTATAAAGCTCGACCACCACCGGCCCCTTCCCCGCTGCGCTTTCGGCCTGGCCCGGACCTGCAAGCCAGCCAAGGGCAACACAGGACAGAAAGGCGGAGCGAAGCAGCGGGCGAACATGCATTGAGTGGGGCCTTTCGTGATTTCGGTGACGGCGGTGGTACGCCGGGCCGGTCCGAATCGCCAATCAATGTTTGTTGAGACACGGCCCTGTGTTGCGTGATCACACCGTGACCCCAATCCCCACATACGCCCATCACTCGGGCCAGGAGCCGCCACTGTGTGCAATGGTATACAAAAAATGGCCGATCCTGCCCCAAAGCTATTGATCGCCGCCCGGCCTTCGGGCACAGAGACTGGGAGCCATTTCCCCATCCACACCCATGGAGGCATTCATGCCGATTACCGTTGGACAGGACACCAGCCAGACCCGCAAGACATTGACGGTCGGCAGCCAGACCGTCGCCTATTACTCCATCCCGGCCGCCACCGCGGCAGGCCTCGGCGATTTCTCCAAGCTTCCGGCGGCACTGAAGGTGGTGCTGGAAAACATGCTCCGTTTCGAAGACGGCAAGACCGTCAGCACCGACGACATCAAGGCCTTCGCCGAATGGGCAACCAAGGGCGGCAAGAACCCGCGCGAGATCGCCTATCGTCCCGCCCGCGTGCTGATGCAGGATTTCACTGGCGTTCCGGCCGTGGTCGACCTGGCCGCGATGCGTGACGGGATCGTGGCCCTCGGCGGCGACGCGCAGAAGATCAACCCGCTGAACCCGGTCGACCTGGTCATCGACCATTCGGTCATGATCGACGAATTCGGCAACCCGCGCGCGTTCCAGATGAACGTCGACCGCGAATACGAACGCAACATGGAACGCTATGTCTTCCTCAAGTGGGGCCAGAAAGCGTTCAACAACTTCCGCGTCGTGCCGCCGGGCACCGGCATCTGCCACCAGGTGAACCTGGAATACCTGGCCCAGACCGTCTGGACCGACACCGACCAGAACGGTGACGAAGTGGCCTATCCCGATACGCTGGTCGGCACCGACAGCCACACCACCATGGTCAACGGCGCCGCCGTCCTGGGCTGGGGCGTCGGCGGGATCGAGGCCGAGGCCGCGATGCTGGGCCAGCCGATCTCCATGCTGATCCCCGAGGTCGTGGGCTTCGAGCTGACCGGCCGGATGATGGAAGGCACCACCGGCACCGACCTGGTGCTGAAGGTCGTCGAGATGCTGCGCGAGAAGGGCGTGGTGGGCAAGTTCGTGGAATTCTACGGCGAAGGGCTCGACACCCTGCCGCTGGCGGACCGCGCGACCATCGCCAACATGGCCCCCGAATACGGCGCAACCTGCGGCTTCTTCCCGATCGACGACGAGACGATCCGCTACCTGACGCAGACCGGCCGCGACAAGGACCGCATCGCGCTGGTCGAAGCCTATGCGAAGGAAAACGGCTTCTGGCGGGACGCGGATTATGCGCCCGTCTATACCGACACGCTGCATCTCGACATGGGCACCATCGTGCCGGCGATCTCGGGCCCGAAACGCCCGCAGGACTACATCGCGCTCGACGGCGCGGCGACCGCCTTCCACCAGTACGTGAAGGGCATCCGCGAGGGCAAGGACGCCTCGGACCGCGCCGAGGGCCGCTGGGAAGGGGAAGGCGGCCAGCCCGAACCGCGCGATATCCCCGGCAACGAAGGCCATCACAAGAAGGGCTATGTCCAGTCCGACGACGGCAATTACCAGATGCACGACGGCTCGATCGTGATCGCCTCGATCACCTCGTGCACCAACACGTCGAACCCCTATGTCATGATCGGCGCGGGCCTCGTGGCGCGCAAGGCCGCCGCACTTGGCCTGAACCGCAAGCCCTGGGTCAAGACTTCGCTCGCCCCCGGCTCCCAGGTGGTTTCGGCCTACCTGGAAGCGGCCGACCTGCAGAAGGACCTGGACGCGATCGGGTTCAACCTGGTGGGCTACGGCTGCACCACCTGCATCGGCAACTCCGGCCCGCTGGCGCCCGAGATTTCCCAGTGCATCAACGACAACGACCTGATCGGCGTGTCGGTGCTGTCGGGCAACCGCAACTTCGAGGGCCGCATCAGCCCCGACGTGCGCGCGAACTATCTCGCCTCGCCGCCGCTGGTGGTGGCCTATGCGCTGGTCGGCGACATGAACGTCGACATCACGACGGAACCGCTGGGCCAGGACAAGGACGGCAACGACGTCTACCTGAAGGACATCTGGCCGACCACGAAAGAGGTCGCGGATCTTGTGCAGCAGACCGTCACGCGCGAAGCCTTCCAGGAGAAGTACGCCGACGTCTTCAAGGGCGACGACAAGTGGCAGGGTGTCGAGGTCACCGACAGTGAGACCTACGACTGGCCGCCGAGCTCCACCTACGTCCGCAATCCCCCCTACTTCGAGGGGATGACGATGGAGACCAAGAAGATCGAGAACATCGACGGCGCGCATGTGCTGGCGGTTCTGGGCGACATGATCACGACCGACCACATCTCGCCCGCCGGGTCCTTCAAGGAAACCACGCCCGCCGGGAAATACCTGACCGAACACCAGGTGCCGGTGCGGGAGTTCAACTCGTACGGGTCCCGCCGTGGCAACCACGAGGTCATGATGCGCGGCACCTTCGCCAATATCCGCATCAAGAACGAGATGCTGGACGGTGTCGAAGGCGGCTACACCAAGGGTCCCGATGGCGAGCAGACCTCGATCTACGATGCCGCGATGGCGTGGGAGGACAAGGGCGTGCCGCTTGTGATCTTCGGTGGCGAACAGTACGGCGCAGGCTCCTCGCGCGACTGGGCGGCCAAGGGCACCGCGCTTCTGGGCGTGAAGGCCGTGATCGCGGAAAGCTTCGAGCGGATCCACAGGTCGAACCTCGTCGGCATGGGCGTGATTCCGTTCGAATTCACGGGTGGCGACACGCGCAAGTCGCTGGGCCTGACGGGGGAGGAAGAGGTCTCGATCCACGGACTCGACACGATCAGCCCGCTGGCCGAGGTGCCCTGCACGATCAAGTTCGCCGACGGGTCCGAGAAGACGATCACGCTGAAATGCCGGATCGATACCGCGGTCGAAATCGAGTACATCGAAAACGGTGGCGTCCTGCACTACGTGCTGCGGAACCTCGCCCGCGCGGCCTGAGGCAAGGCGGCAGCGAGACAGCGAAGAGCGCCCCATGCGGGCGCTCTTTTCATTTGAGGGGGACACCGATGCGCAAGACAGCTCTCGTCACCGGCGGCGCCCGCGGCATCGGCCGCGCCATCGTCGCCGACCTGTCGCAGGACCACGACCTGGCCTTCACGTGGCATTCCACCGAACCGGAGCCCGCGCCGGACCTGCTGGCCATCCGCGCCGACCTTACGGAAGACGGCGCCGCGGAACGGATCGTGGCGCAGATCATCGACCGCTTCGGCCAGCTCGACCTGATCGTGAACAACGCCGCCGAAATCCAGCCCACGCCGCACGATGCGTTCGACGCCGCGGCCCACGCCCGCCATTACGCGCTGAACGTCACCGCGCCCGCGGCCCTTCTGGCCGCCGCCCTGCCCCATTTGCAGCCCGGCGCGGCAGTGGTCAGTATCTCTTCGGTCAATGCCGTGCTGCCGCCCATGGGCGCGGTGGCCTACGGCGCCAGCAAGGCCGCGCTCAACACGTGGACGCGCGGCATGGCGAAGGAACTCGGCCCCCGCGGCATCCGCATCAACGCGGTGGCTCCCGGCGCCATCAACCTGCCCGAAGCACCGCGCCCGGACGACCTGACCGAGAAATTCGTGGACATGACGGCCCTCGGCCGCATCGGCACACCCGGCGACATCGCCCCGGCGGTCCGTTTTCTTGCCTCCGACGCGGCCCGCTTCATCACCGGAGAGGTGCTGACCGTCTCCGGAGGCTATCGCCTCTGACAGAAGGAGACCACAATGCCAGCCATCGACATCCAGGTTCTCGAAGGCGTCTTCTCGGACAACGAGAAACGCCGGATCATCGAAAACGTCACCGCCGCCTTCGGCGAGGTCGCGGGCCAGACGCTGCAAGCCAAAACCTCGGTCCGGATCCACGAAGTGAAAAGCGGCGCCTGGGGCTATGCAGGCAACGCCCTCACAACTGACGACGCCCTTGCCATGCGCGCCCGCGGCTAGGCCCCGCCCCATCAAACCTGCTGCTTCGGAGCCGTCCTCGCGTGCCTCCGGACAGACGGACCGCCCGACCGGGGCCAAGCGAAATTGCCGAGGCTCCGCGCCGCAGGCGTGGATGCGGCCATTTCACTTGGGGCCGGGCGGGTGGTCTGTCAGGCAGGATGCGCGCGTGGATGGATGCGAAGCCTTGCTGCTTTGGTGAGTCCGAAGCCCTTCCACAGGCCCCTCAGGAGCCGCCGGTTGCCAATCCGGGCGGAAGCGTGCCCATGGCCTTCTTCAGCTCGGGCAGGAATCGCTGCTGGTAGTCGCTTCCCACCAGGGGCCCCACGAACTTGTAAAGCACCTGGCCATCGCCCCCGATGATGAAGGTCTCCGGCGGGCCGGTCACGCCCCAGTCGATGGCCTTGCGCCCCTGCGGGTCGAAGCCCACGGCGCGGAACGGGTTTCCGTCATCCTGCAGGTAGCGCGTCGCCGGGCCAATATCGTCCTTGAAGTTCACGCCGTAAAGCGGGATGCCCGTATCGGCCAGTTCCTGCAGCACCGGATGTTCGGCGCGGCAGGGCGGGCACCAACTGGCCCAGAAGTTGACAAGGCTCACCTCGCCCTGCGCCAGGTCCGCATCGGTCAGCACGGCGTATCCGGGCAGGCCCTTGTCGGGCACCGCCGGCGCAGGCTGGCCGATGAAGGTCGATGGCAGGGAATCGTCCCCGCCGCTGTACATGCCCACGGCCGCCAGCCCGACGAACCCGGCGAACAGAAGCGGAGGCACGATCATAAGGGGAGAAAGCCTAGCCATTGGTCCCAGCCTTTCCCGCGACACGCGCTTCGACCTCGGCCAGTTCGGCTCGTACGCGCCGCCCCCGCCAGAAGGTCATCGCCACTACCGCCCCCAGCACAACCACCGCCGCGACATAGGACCAAAGCACCGTGTCCGCGTATTTCCCAAGATCCGGCATCATGCGACCGCCCTCTCCCGCGCCAGCAGCGCGCGCATGCGACGGGCGCGGATCTCCGTCCCCGTGCGGTAAAGCACCAGCGCCACGAACAGCAACACGAAGCCCGCGATGCAGGTCACCGCCGGAAACCAGAACACGTTGGCCACGTTCTGCTCCTTGTCGAGGCTCATCGACGCGCCCTGGTGCAGCCCCTGGTTCCAGAAGTTCACGGCATAGCGCGACAGCAGCGCAAAGACAGAGCCCACGAGGCACGTGATCGATGTCAGGTCGGCCGCCGTGTCCGGATCCTCGATCGCGGACCAGAGCGCGATGTAGCCCAGGTAAAACAGGAACAGGATCAGGAACGAGGTCAATCGCGGATCCCAGACCCACCACGTGCCCCACATCGGCTGGCCCCAGATCGCGCCGGTCACCAGTGCGATGACCGTCATCGCGGCACCCACCGGGGCTGCGGCCCGTGCGGCCAGCGCGCTCACGTGGTGCCGCCGGATCAGCCAGATCAGCGAGGCGATCAGCATCATCAGCCACGCGTTGATGGCCATCAGGGCGGCGGGCACGTGCAGGTAGAAGATCTTGACCGTCGATCCCATGCGGTAATCGTCAGGCGTGAAGAAGAACCCCCAAACCAGCCCGCCGATCAGGCAGATCGCGGCCAGCGTCCAGACCCACGGCAGGATCCGTTCCGACGTCGTCAGGAACTTCGAGGGGTTTGAATATTTCCACAGCGACATATGACGTATCTAGTCCGCACCCGTTGGCCCTGCAATTCACATCTCAGCGCAGATTGACGCGCAGGACGGCGGCACTGGCCAATGGCAGCAACCCTGCGGCGAAAGCGGTGATGCCAGCCACCAGCAAAAGCGGCGTGCCGGCCTCCAGCCCTTGCGCCCCGCGCCGCGCCGCCTCGGCCCCGAAAATCAGTGTTGGCACATACAGCGGCAGCACCAGCAGCGACAACAAAAGCCCGCCCCGCTTCAGCCCCACGGTCAGCGCCGCGCCGAAGGTCCCGATCACCGAAAGCGCCGGCGTTCCCAGAAGCAGCGACAGGACCAGCGGCACGAAGCCCTCCAACGGCAGGTTCAGCATGACCCCCAGCACCGGTGCGGCCAAGACCAAGGGCAGACCGGTCACGACCCAGTGCGACAGGGCCTTCACCGTCACGACGGCCTCGAGCGGGATCGGCGCCGTGGCCAGCAGGTCGAGCGTCCCGTCCTCCCAGTCCAGCGCCAGCAGCCGGTCGAGCGACAACAGGCAGGCCAGCAACGCCCCCAGCCACAAGACACCCGGGGCGATACGCGTCAGCAGATCGGTCTGCGGACCAATGGAAAACGGCACCAGGACGGTCACGATCAGGAAAAACGCCAGCCCCAGACCGAACCCGCCCCCCGCCCGGATGGCCAGCTTCAGATCCCGCAGGAACAGCGCGATCACAGGAAGGCCTCGTCGAAGGCATCCGACCCCGGCGCCGGCAGCACCGCGCGAAAGGGCGAGACATCGAGCGCCGCGCCCTCCAGCCCCAGCGCGACATGCGTGGCGATAACGGCGCTGCCTCCCTGCCCCAGATGGGCCCGGATTGCGCTTGCAAACATCTCCACCGCACCGGCATCCAGCGAAACTGTCGGTTCGTCCATCACCCAGACGAGCCGCCCGGTGACCAGCATCCGCGCCAGCCCCAGCCGCCGCTTCTGCCCGGCGGACAACTCGCCTGAAATGCGGTCCGCCAGAGGCTCCAGCGCATAAGCCGCGAGCGCCGTGCCGATCCCTTGGGTCCCGAAGATCCGCGCCCAGAAGGTCAGGTTCTCGGCCACCGTCAGCGTTGCCTTGATCCCGTCGGCGTGCCCGGCATAGGCCACAGCCTCGCCTGCGCCGTCGACCCGGCCCGCCACCGGTGCCTGCAGCCCCGCCAGCGTGCGCAGCAGCGTCGTCTTGCCGATCCCGTTCGGGCCCCGCAGCACCAGCGCCTGGCCCGGCGCCACGACAAAGGACACCCCTTCCAGAACGGGCATCCCGGCTCGCGCGACGGTCAGATCGGTTACGGTCAGTGTCATCCCTCAGGACTTATCCGAGCTTGCGGCAATCCAAAAGCCGCTCTCTCGTTCGCGGCCCGGGTTGGCCCGCCTGTTTTCTCTTCTTTCCGGAAATACTCCGGGGGAGGAGCCCGGAACGGGCGGAGGGGGCCGCGCCCCCTCAAGCTCCACGCGTGCTCAGACCGGCAGAACCGCAAGCGCCACGCGGCGGCCTTCGGAGGCCAGCACGTTGAAGCTGCGGCACGCGGCGGGGGATGCCATGGATTCCACGCCCATGCCTTCCGCTTCGATCGCCGCGCGGAACGGCCCGGGCAGATGCGCGATCTCCGGCCCCGTGCCCACCAGAACAACGTCGACCTTCGCGGCCAGACGGGTCAGCGCGGCCGTGTCCTCGAACCCGCCCCAGGCAACGGTTCCTTCAGGCCCCGTGATGACGGCACCGTAATAAACCTCGCCGCCCACGCGGAAGAACCCGGGGCCATATCCGTCCACCGGCTTCACGTCGGGGAATGGGGCCTCGTTCAGCTGCATGTCAGGCGTCCACGTTCGCGAATTGCGTGCCTGCGCCCTTGTCGGGCTTCGACCAGTCGCGCTTCACGCCAAGGTACAGCAGGATTGTCGACGCCACGAAGACCGAAGAATAGGTGCCTACGACCACGCCCCAGATCATCGCGAAGACAAAGCCGCGGATCACGTCGCCGCCCAGCACGAACAGCGAGATCAGCGCCAGCAGCGTCGTGACCGAGGTCATGAGCGTCCGGCTGAGCGTCTCGTTGATCGACAGGTTCAGCACTTCCTTCAGCGTCATCTGCTTGAACTTGCGCAGGTTCTCGCGCACCCGGTCGAACACGACCACGGTATCGTTCAGCGAATAGCCCACGATGGTCAGCAGCGCCGCGATGATCGCCAGGTCGAACCGGATCTGCACGATGGAAAAGATCCCGATGGTCAGCACCACGTCATGCACCAGCGCCACCACGGCCCCCAGCGCGAACTGCCATTCGAAGCGCAGCCAGATGTAGATCAGCACGGCCCCGATGGCGAGCGCCACGGCCGTGATCGCGGTCTGCACAAGCTCGCCCGAGACCTTGGGCCCCACGCTTTCAACCGACACGAACTGGATATCCGGAATGGCCTCCGCCAGCGCGCCTTCCACAAGCGCCACCATTTCGGCGCTGGCGCTTTCCTCGCCCTCCTGGGCCTGGATACGGATCATCGCCACGTTCTGATCCGGCCCGAAGGTAGGATCGAAGACCTCGGTAATGGTCACGTCGCCCAGCCCAAGCGCGTCGATCGCGCCACGGTAGACGCCGATATCGACCGTCTGGGCGCTTTCCGTCCGGATCGTGGTGCCACCCCGGAAGTCGATCCCGAAATTCAGCCCCATCGAAAAGAACGACACCAGCGAGGCCACGATGAGGATCGACGACAATCCCAGCCACAGCTTGGAACGGCTGAAGAAATCCAGCGAAGTTATTTCGGGAACCAGTCGCAGTCGCATCTCAGACCTCTAACGTCTTGGGGCGGCGGCGTTCGAACCACATGACGATCATCAGCCGCGTGACGAAGATCGCCGTGAAGACCGAGGTGATGATACCAAGGCCAAGCGTGATCGAGAACCCCCGCACCGGGCCCGAGCCGATGGCGAACAGGATCACGGCCGTAATGAAGGTGGTGATGTTGGCATCGAGGATGGCCGACAGCGCCTTTTCGTATCCCAGTTGGATCGCCCGGCTGGGGCCCTTGGCCGTCTTCAGCTCCTCGCGGATCCGTTCGAACACCAGCACGTTGGCGTCGACCGCCATGCCGACGGTCAGCACGATCCCCGCGATCCCCGGCAGGGTCAGCGTGGCCCCGATCATCGACAGCAGGCCGAAGATCAGGCCCACGTTGATGATCAGCGCGATGTTGGCGAAGATCCCGAACATCCCGTAGCTGAGGAACATGAAGACCAGCACGGCGGCAAAGGCGACCATGGTGGCGATCTTGCCGGCCTCTATCGAATCCTGCCCCAGTTCCGGTCCGATGGTCCGTTCTTCCAGGAAGGTCAGCTCGGCCGGCAGGGCACCGGCGCGCAGCAGCACCGCCAGGTCGGTCGATTCCTCGACCGTGAAGTTGCCGGTGATGATGCCCGATCCGCCCGGGATATGGGACTGGATCACCGGCGCGCTGATGACTTCGTCATCCAGCACAATGGCGAAGGGGGACCCGATGTTCAGCGCCGTGTACTCCCCGAAGCGCCGCGCGCCGTGGGGGTTGAAGCGGAAGTTCACCGCCGGGCTGCCGTTCTGGTCGAAGGCGGGCTGGGCATCCACCAGATCCTCGCCCGTCACGACGGGGGCGGATTCGATGACGTAATACGTGCCCTCCTCGTCCAGCGCCGGGACCAGCTTGTTGCCGGTGCCCGCGCGGGTGTCGGGGTCGGTCGTGCGGTTGATCACGCGGCTGAAGGTCAGCTGCGCCGTGGTGCCGATGATTTCCTTCAGTTCCGCGGCCGACCCCACGCCGGGCACCTGGATCAGGATCCGGTCCGAGCCCTGGCGCTGGATCGTGGGTTCGCGCGTGCCGGCCTCGTCGATCCGGCGGCGGATGATTTCCAGCGCCTGCCGCACCGTGCGGTCGTCCGATGCAAGTTTTTCGGCGTCCGACAGGGTAACGACGATCTCGTCGCCCGACGCGGTCACGTCGATGTCGCTTTCGCCCACGCCGGACAGTGTCTGGATCGGCTGAGCGAGGGCGCGGACGGCGTCCAGCGCCTGGGCCATGTTCTCGGGCTGGGAGATTCGGATGCGCAGCGTATCCGACGCCGACGGCTGGCGGCGGATGGTGCCGATTGTGTCGCGCTCGGCCCGCAGCGTGTCGCGGACTTCGGGCCACAGCGCGTCCATGCGGGCGGCGTAGACGTCGCCCGTCTGGACTTCGGCCAGCAGATGCGCCCCCCCCCGCAGGTCGAGCCCGAGGTTCACAAGACCCGACGGCAGCCAGCTGGGCCATTCGGCCAGATCGGCCTCAAGCTCGGGCGTGGCGCCGCGGGCCTCGATGGCCTTGACCGCGTCGTTATGGGTCTCGACGCGGTCGTAGAACAGGTTCGGCGCCGCCAGAAGCAGACCGGCCGCGCAGGCCAGAATGATCAGGACGCGTTTCCAGGTTTCGATGTAAAGCATTGGCGGGAAACGCCTTTGTTACCGGCTTACTCGCTGGCCGGTTCGGTCTTCGAGACCACTTGCGCGACGGTCGACTTGACCACGCGAACCTTCACGCCCTCGGCGATCTCGACATCGATATCGCCGTCTTCGCGCACCTTGGTGACCTTGCCGTGAAGCCCGCCTTGGGTGATCACATGATCGCCGCGACGCAGGGCTTCGACCATGGCCTGATGCTTTTTGACCTTCTGCTGCTGTGGGCGGATGAGCAGGAAGTACATGATCACGAAGATCAGGATCAGAGGCAGAAACTGGGCTAGTGCGCCGTCCATGGAGAGGTCCCTTTAGCGTTGAAGCGGGGGCCGACCCCCCTCAAATTCGCGCGGACCCTAGTCCGGGCGGCGCAGGGATGCAAGGCGGTGGAGCGAGCCTGTCGGCAGGGTTTGGTAGGGTTTGTACAAGGCTGGGAGGGGTGGAGTCCGGTTTGTACAAAGTGCTTCCCGAGAATAACGAGCACGTATATCGTAACACATGCAGCCCCGCATTCACCGCTACGTGAGCTCAAGCCGCATCTAACGAAACAGGAAGAAGAAAGCATCCAATTTGATCACACGGATTGAAATTGACGGTTTTAAAACTTTCAGCAATTTTAGTGCTGACTTGCGACCTTTCGTTGCGGTTGTAGGACCTAACGCAAGCGGGAAGTCGAACCTCTTTGACGCAATCAAGTTTCTCGCTAGACTGGCGGAGACTGATGTTAGGCAGGCAATGCAGGATCTTCGCGGCGAACCAGACGAGCTATTTCGGCGAACGCCTTCTGGCGCCTCAACAAAAATGACGTTCAGCTTGGAAGTCCTTCTTCCCCGCGAAGGTTTCGATGACTTCGGAACTCAATATGAAACTGCCGCTCAACGCCTTAGATACGAGATCCAATTGGAGCTCAAAGAAGACCTTCAGGGAGTATTCGTCAGCCACGAAGACTGCCGCGTGATTAAAGGCGAACAAGATAGAATCTCTTTTGGAATAAACGAGAAGATCAGTCGATCCAGCCGGAAAACCCCATTTCTAGAAACGGAGAGGGACGCTCAAGGCAACGCCAGGGTCTTTAGAATTCGTCAGGACGGTTTAGCCGAAAGTGGGACCTCAAAACGCGGCAGCCCCCTTCAGCTTCCCGCCGCGGAAGCTGCCCGAAGTGCGCTATCTACAATTGCGACGTCTGAGTTCCGTCATCTTTTTGCGCTGAAAAAACTGATTTCTGGTACTAGATTTCTCGAAATCAATCCTACGTCCGCCAGAAAAGCCAGCGACAAATACGAGGATAAGAAACTTCGCAGTGATGCATCAAATCTTGCGGCCTGCTTGTCGGACATTAAGAGGCGATCCCAGACTGACGCTAGGGAAAATGGATCTCTTTCGGACATTTCGGCCGACCTTGCGATGCTAATCCCTCAAGTGAGAAATGTCAAAATGCTAGATGACTCTCGTTCCGGAGAGTATGCATTCGAGATTGAGCTGCGCGACGAAACATCATTTAGCTCCAGAGTTATTAGCGACGGAACGATTAGGCTGCTTGCGCTTCTGGCACTAATTGATGACCCCGACAGAGAAGGAATCCTTTGCTTCGAGGAGCCTGAGAACGGCGTTCATGAGGGACGCATCCCTGACCTTATTGAGATCTTAAGAGGCGCTACCACTCAACAAAGTGAAGAAGGAGATTTTTTCCAGATATTGATGAACACACATTCCCCTGCAGTGATGCGATCCCTTGAGTTTCAGGAAGTTCTATTTGCGGATATGATTCTATCAGCAAGAGATGAAAGTAGTTCATCGGAAGTCCGCACACGGATGCGAAGGATTGCGCCGGATAAAACCCTATTTGATGATGAACATCACCTCTACCCCGCCAAAGTAGAGGAGTTGCTTAAGAAAATGGCGAGCGGCGTGTAATGTATCTGTCGTGGGCCGCGTACTATGAAGGAAGCAGTGATGAGAAATATTTTAATGTACTCATCCCTCGATTAATTGACAATATTTTGTTAAACGACGGCGTGCGCCCATATGATGTGGCTCTCACGCCCTCTGTTACTTTTGGCATCCCGGTGAGGGATTTTGATACTGCTGCGGATCAAATATGTGCCCGCCGAGAAGAATTTCACATTCTAATAGTTCACGCTGACTCAGGCGGACGAAATCTTCAGAAAAACATAGCGTTCCGCCGCGAAGCTTTGGTTGAGAAAGCGGTCGAGAAATGCGGATTCGAACCTTCCACCACTGCTTTTCTTACACCAATAAAAGAGCTTGAAGCGTGGGCCATTGCCGATTTTGAGGCTGTGCTGGCTGCCTTTGGAGCAAAATCAGATCCCGAAGGCATTTTGCCTACGACACCCAAAGAAGCGGAGGCATTACTAGACCCCAAGGCAACTCTACGCGATTTTTCTCGATCTTTTTCGAAACGCAAAAATTCGGATGCTGGGATAATGGTGCGAATAGCACAAGAACAGAATATCGAAGTTCTACGAAATGCTGCTTCATTTCTAGAGTTCGAGGAAAGCTTAAAACTAGCGCTGGAGCATGTAGGCTGCATAAAATAACGTAGCCTTCCCCTCCGCCCCATCCCACGGCATAAGCACCGTCACAACGACTCGGACCGCGAAGGACAGTTCAGATGCACGATATCCGCGCCATTCGCGAGGCCCCGGAGGCCTTTGATGCAGCCCTTGCCCGGCGGGGGGATGCGCCCGTTTCGGCCGCTCTCCTGACGCTCGACGAGGAGCGCCGCGCGAAAATCCTGGCCGCCGAGACGGCGCAGGCCGAACAGAACAAGGCCTCGAAGGAAGTCGGCGCCGCCAAGGGGCGCGGGGACGAGGCCGAGTTCGAACGGCTGCGCGCGCTCGTCTCTGCCAAGAAGGACGAGGTGGCAGGCCTGCAGGCCGAGGCGCGGGCACTGGACGAGAAGCTGACCGACCAGCTGGCGCGGATCGCGAACCTGCCCGCCAATGACGTGCCCGATGGCGGGGGCGAGGACGACAATGTCGAACAGAAGCGCTGGGGCGAGCCGCGCAGCTTCGCGTTCAAACCGCGGGAGCATTACGAGATCGCGGGCGTCGCCGGTGCGATGGATTTCGAGACGGCGGCCAAGACCTCGGGCGCGCGGTTCGTGATGCTGAAAGGCGGCGTGGCCAAGATCCACCGCGCGCTCGCACAGTTCATGCTGGACACGCACACGGAGGAGAACGGCCTGACCGAGGTGCAAAGCCCGGTGCTGGTCCGCGACGAGGCGATGTACGGCACCGACAAGCTGCCGAAGTTCGGCGAGGACAGTTACCAGACCACCAATGGCTGGTGGCTGATCCCGACTTCGGAAGTGACGCTGACCTATTCGGTGGCGGGCGATATCCTGGATGCGAAGGACCTGCCGATCCGGCTGACGTCGCACACGCTGTGCTTCCGGTCCGAGGCGGGTTCGGCCGGGCGGGACACGGCGGGGATGTTGCGGCAGCACCAGTTCGAGAAGGTCGAGATGGTGTCGATCACCCATCCTGACGAAAGCGATGCCGAGCAGCAGCGGATGCTGAAATGCGCGGAAGGCATCCTTGAGAAGCTGGGCGTGCCCTACCGGACGATGGTGCTGTGCACGGGCGACATGGGCTTCGGCGCGCGGCGGACCTTCGACATCGAGGCCTGGCTGCCGGGGCAGGATGCGTATCGCGAGATCTCGTCGGTCTCCACCACGGGCGAATTCCAGGCGCGGCGGATGAATGCGCGCTTCCGCGAGGTTGGCGGCAAGCCCCGGTTCGTGCATACGCTGAACGGCTCGGGCCTGGCCGTGGGGCGCTGCCTGATCGCGGTGCTGGAGAACGGGCAGGAAGAGGACGGATCGGTCACCCTGCCTGCCGTTCTGGCGCCCTATCTTGGCGGCAAGACCATCCTGTCCGCGGAGGGAAAGCTGGTCTGAGCCCTGCCCCGCCGTCTTGTGCGGCGGGGTCCGGTCATTTCTTCTTCCTGGCCTTGTCGCGCAGCGCCTTTGCGGCCTTCTTCGCTTTTTCGCGCGCGGCCTTGGCGGCCTTCTTCGCGGCGGCCTTGATCTTCTTCTCGGCCTTCTTGGCTTCTTTCTTGGCCTTCTCGGCGGCTTTTTTCGCGTCTTTCTTGGCCTTGTCCGCGTCTTTCTTCTTCTTGTCGGCGGCCTTCTTCTTGGCCTTCTTCGCCGCCTCTTCAGCTTTCCTGGCAGCCTTCTTGGCCTCCTTCTTCGCCGCGGCTTCGTCCTGCGCCTTGTCCTTGGCGGTGGGCGCTGGCGTCGCCGGGGCCGTGGCAGCCGGCGCCCGGGTCGCGGCCGGTTTTGCGGCAGTCTTGGTGGGCGCGCGCGGCTTGGCCGTGGGCTTGGCCGCCGTGGTCGTGCGCCGTGCCGGGGATGCTTTTTTCGCTGCGGCGGGCTTGGCCGTGGTCCGCGTCGCGGGTTTGCGGCGTGAGGTCGTTGCGGCAGGCGTCACGGCCGGCTTGACGTCGGAGGCGATGACCTCCTTCGCCGCGGCGATCAGGGTCGTGGCGCGGTTTTCGCTGATCCCGTCGATGGATGTCAGCGTGGCCGGAGTTGCGGCGGCCAGTTTCTCGGCACTGGAAATGCCGGCGTCGTTCAGCGCCTTCGCCAGGGCGGGCCCCACACCGCGGACGCGTTGGATCGGGATCATGTATGCTCCTGTTCTGACACCGTTTCCCCTGTCGGCCGGTCCTGTCCGACCTGGGATCCGGGCCTTTGGTTCCTAGTCGGCAAATGTATATACATATCCGGATTTCGCAACCCCACGACGAAAAAACGCAAGGCCTTCGCCTTGCGTTTGCTGTCGCGTTTCGCGGCCATGGTCAGGGTCAGGGTCAGGGTCAGACCGCGGCGGCCGCCGACATGTCGGGCCGGTTCTTCGGGAATGGCACGAGGCGGTTGTGCTCCTCGTCCCACAGCTTCAGGCGCAGGGCGGCCACCGCTTCGGGGAACTTGATCCGGCGCAGCGCGACCTCTTCGGGCAGGCTGTAATGGCAGCGGCGCAACTTGTAGCAGGGGATGCGCGCGTTGAAATGGTGGATGTCATGGAGCGTGATCCACGCCACCGCCATGTCGAAGAACCACCCGAAGTCGAGGCAAGACGACCCCTGCAGCGCCGCGATCTGCGGGTCGAGGTCGGGGCGCCGGTCCCAGTAGGTGTCTTCGAAATTGTGCTGAAGGTAGACAAGAAACACGCCGATCATGCCGCCCAGCATCGAGGCCCCGAACCAGACCAGGATCCCCGTCCAGCCTGCGAGCATGTAGAGGATCCCCATCACGCAGACGATCGAGACGTTATGCAGGATCACGCCAACGGGCCCGAACTTCATCGTGTTCTTGGGCCAACGGTAGCGGATGAAATAGGTAAAGAGCGCGCCGGCCGGAATCAGCACGAAGGGGTTGCGATACAGCCGGTAGACCAGCCGGTCCCATGTCCCCGCCTCGTTCCATTCGCGCAGGGTCATGGTGTGGATCTCGGTCGTTTCGCGATGATCCAGATTGCCGACATAGGAATGGTGCGCGTTGTGGTTCTGCTTCATCACCTCGTGCGGCGCGAAGGTGAAGGGTGACACGATATGGCCGCCGATCTCGTTCTGGCGGCGGGTCTTGAACAGCGAATGGTGGCCCATGTCGTGCTGCAGGACGTATAGGCGCACGGCCGAAAAGGCGTGAACCACTGCCGCAGGCACCAGCACGTACCACAGGTTGACGTAGACGATCGCGAAGTAGAGCGATCCGAAATAGGCCGCGAACGTGCCCAGGTAGTTCGCAAACGCCAGCCGGTTGTCTTTCTCGGCATAGGCGCGTGTATGTGCTCTCAGATCCATCGCCCACTCTCCTTCTTCGCGTGCGCCAGGTTCCTTAAGCCGGTCGGACGCGGCCCGCATGGTCGCGCCCCTGGGGCAAGGCATGCGCGGATCCCGCGCGGCGACCCTCCCCGGCTCGGCCGATCTTAACGCTTTATTATTCGGACGTCACGAGGCGATTGCGGCGCTGCGGCGACACGCGGTGCGCGTGGCGTGGGGGACATGACGTCGCCACCTGCCCCCGGATGTTACACCCGGAACGGGGGCTCTTCCCCCCGTACTTCCGAGGTATTTCCGGACCAAAGTAGACGCCACGGTTCCCCGCAAGCCTCTCGATGGGTCAGCCCGCGCCCCGTATCCCGGCCGCGCCGGGCCGCCGGTGCCCGAAGGGATCCGGCGGGGCGGGCGGGTGGGCCCGGCAAGGCCGGGGGACGGGGCGCGGGCGATTCCGGGGGTGGTCAGAAGTCTTTGTCAGAACACCTTGAACGTCATCGTCGTGAGCGACCGTTCGATCCCGTCGATATCCAGCAGGTTGTCGTTGATGTACTTGCCCACATCGTCGCCCGTCGGCACGTAGGCCTTCATCAGCAGATCGTATTCCCCGCTTGTCGAATACAGTTCGGAATGGATCTCGCGCAGGGCGATGCGTTCGGCCACCTTGTAGGTCGTGCCCGGCTTGCAGCGGATCTGGATGAAGACGCATGTTGTCATGTCGATGGGGCTCCCGGCCGGCTGATCACGCGATGCGACGCTGACACGGGCGCGGGCCAAGGGCAAGACCGCAGCGCCAGCCCCTTGGAACCTGTGCCGCGCCGCCCTATAAGCGCGGCGAACCAAGGATATGCCCCATGCGCACCGCCCAGATCACACGCAAGACGTCGGAGACGGATATCGAGATCACGCTCGATCTCGACGGGACCGGCACCTATGACAATGCCACCGGCGTGGGCTTCTTCGATCACATGCTCGACCAGCTGGCCCGCCACGCCATGCTGAACCTGACCATCCGCGCCACGGGCGATCTGCATATCGACGATCACCACACCGTCGAGGACACGGGCATCGCGCTGGGTCAGGCACTGACGCAGGCACTGGGCGACAAGCGGGGCATCACGCGCTACGGGTCGTGCCTGTTGCCGATGGACGACGCGCTGGTGCGCTGTGCGCTGGACCTGTCGGGTCGCCCCTACCTGGTGTGGAACGTCGACATGCCCACGCAGAAGATCGGCACTTTCGATACCGAGCTGGTGCGCGAATTCTTCCAGGCGTTTTCGACCCATGGCGGCATCACGCTCCATGTCGATGCGCTGCACGGGCTGAACAGCCACCACATTGCCGAGGCCGCCTTCAAATCCGTCGCCCGCGCATTGCGCGACGCGCTGGAGGCCGATCCGCGCGCCGCGGGCGCGGTGCCTTCCACCAAGGGCGCATTGTAACGGCGATGCTGACGGCGATCATCGATTACGAAAGCGGCAACCTGCATTCCGCGGAAAAAGCGTTCCAGCGCATGGCCGCCGAAACTGGCGCGGGCACGGCCGTAGTCACGGCCGATCCAGATGTCGTGGCCCGGGCCGACCGCGTCGTCCTGCCGGGCGATGGCGCTTTCCCGCATTGCGCCGCCGAACTTCGGGGCCACTCCGGCCTGATGGATGCACTGCGCGAGGCCGTCGAAATCAAGGCCCGCCCCTTCATGGGCATCTGCGTCGGCATGCAGCTGATGGCCACCACCGGCCACGAATATGAAGAGACCGAAGGCCTGCGCTGGATCGACGGCGACGTGGTAAAGATCACGCCCGAAGACCCGAAGCTGAAGGTCCCGCATATGGGCTGGAACGACCTGGTGATCGACCGGCCCCACCCGCTGTTCGACGGGATCGCGACGGGCGATCATGTCTATTTCGTGCATTCCTATCACCTGCGCCCGGCCAACCCGGCCGACCTGATGGCCCATGTCGATTACGGCAGCGATGTCACCGCCGTCGTCGGCCACGGCACGCGGCTGGGCCTGCAATTCCACCCGGAAAAGAGCGCGTCCACCGGCCTGCGCATGATCGCCAATTTCCTGACCTGGGCGCCCTGACGCGCCCCGCGACCAAGGACACCTCCCATGATCCTCTACCCCGCCATCGACCTGAAGGACGGCCAGGCCGTCCGCCTCCTGCGCGGAGACATGGAGAAGGCGACCGTCTTCAACACCGATCCCGCGGCGCAAGCCAAGGCCTTTGTCGAGGCCGGGTGCCAGTGGCTTCACCTTGTCGACCTGAACGGCGCCTTCGAAGGCAAGCCGGTCAACGCCGCACCGGTCGAGGCGATCCTGAAGGCCTGCCCCGTCCCCGCCCAGCTGGGCGGTGGCATCCGCGATCTCGACACGATCGAGATGTGGCTGTCGAAGGGCCTCGCGCGGGTAATCCTGGGCACCGTTGCGGTGGAAAACCCCGATCTCGTGCGCGAGGCCGCCCGCGCCTTCCCCGGCAAGGTCGCCGTCGGCATCGATGCGCGCAAGGGCCGCGTCGCCACCAAGGGCTGGGCCGAAGAGACGGACGTCATGGCCACCGACCTTGCCCGCAGCTTCGAGGACGCAGGCGTCGCGGCGATCATCTACACCGACATCGACCGTGACGGCGCCATGCAGGGTCCGAACGTGCCCGCCACCGCCGCGCTGGCCCGCGCTGTCTCGATCCCGGTCATCGCCTCGGGCGGTGTCTCGTCGCTCGACGACCTCGTCGCGCTGCGCGATTGCGGCGCGGATCTCGATGGCGCGATCTCGGGCCGTGCGCTCTATGACGGCGCGCTCGACCTCGCCGCGGCGCTGGAGGCGCTGGCCTGATCCATGGGACGCTGGCTGACCACCCTGCTGGCGATCCTGACGCTGGCCCCGGTCGCGCTCTGGCTCGGGGCCGTCGCCGCCACGCTCTATCTCGGCCAGGTGCAAGGCTGCACGATCCATGAAGGCTATGCCAACCCCTGCCCGTTCCTTGGCCGCGATATCGCCGACACCGCCTATGCCCTGGGAATGTTCGCCGCCTGGGGTCCGCTCTTCCTGATGCCTGTCGTCGCGCCCGCTGGCCTTCTCTGGCTCGTTGTGGGCATTATCCGCACCATCCGCCGCCGGAGAGCCTGAATGCTGAAAACCCGCCTGATCCCCTGCCTCGACGTCGCCGACGGCCGCGTGGTCAAGGGCGTGAATTTCGTCGATCTGATCGATGCGGGCGACCCCGTCGAAGCCGCCCGGGCCTATGACGCGGCCGGCGCGGACGAGATCTGTTTCCTCGACATCCACGCCACCCACGAAAACCGCGGCACGATGTTCGATCTGGTGCGCCGCACGGCAGAACAGTGCTTCATCCCACTGACCGTGGGCGGCGGCGTCCGCACGCTTGACGACGTGAGAAACCTGCTGCTGGCGGGCGCCGACAAGGTATCCTTCAATTCGGCCGCCGTGGCCGACCCCGATGTCGTGGCGCGCGCCGCCGACCGGTTCGGCAGCCAGTGCATCGTCGTGGCCATCGATGCCAAGACGGTCGAAGGCGGCGGGTGGGAGATCTTCACCCATGGCGGCCGCAAACCCACCGGTATCGACGCGGTAAAGTTCGCGAAGACCGTGGCGGCGAAGGGCGCCGGGGAAATCCTGCTCACCTCCATGGATCGCGACGGCACCCGCGCCGGGTTCAACCTGCCGCTGACCCGCGCCATATCCGATGCGGTAGACGTGCCGGTGATCGCCTCGGGCGGGGTCGGCACGCTCGACCACCTGGTCGAAGGGGTGACGGAGGGCGGCGCCTCGGCGGTGCTGGCCGCGTCGATCTTCCATTTCGGCACCTATTCCATCTCGCAGGCCAAGGCCCACATGGCCGATGCCGGCATTCCCATGAGGCTGACATGAGCGCGCTCGACGATCTGGCCCGGACCATCGAAGCCCGCCGCGGCGCCGATCCCGAAAGCAGCTGGACGGCAAAGCTGCTGTCGAAGGGCCCCGAGAAGTGCGCCGAGAAGTTCGGGGAAGAAGCGATCGAGGCGATCATCGAAGCGGTAAAGGGCGACCGTGACCGCCTGACCTCGGAAGCCGCCGACGTGCTCTACCACCTGCTTGTGATGCTCGCCGCGCGCGATGTGAGCTTGGGTGATGTCCTGGCCGAACTCGACCGTCGCGCCGGCACCAGCGGCATCGCTGAGAAGGCCAGCCGGGAGTAAACGCGGCGCGCGGTGCGGTGCGTGGGGACCACGCACCCTACCGACGGTCGGAAGGTGATCGCCGGTGTGGGAACCTTGGCGCCATCGCCTTGGACTTCTTTGGTCTTCAAATACCTCGGGGAAGTCGCGCCGCAGGCGCGGCGGGGGCAGAGCCCCCTGCCCGTCCAGACACGATCACTTCAGTTTCGAAGAAATCACCCCGGTCGCGAACCCGCCCATCCGAAGCTCGCCGAACAGACGCTGGTACTCGATCTTCGGGCAGCGGTTCTGGATCACCGTGATGCCCCGCGCCTCGGCCTTAGCCGCGGCCTCCGGGTGCTCGATCCCGATCTGCATCCAGATCGCCTTCAGGTCGGGGAACACGTCAATCGCCTCGTCCACGATGGCAGGCACGAATTCTGGGCGGCGGAAGATATCGACCATGTCGACCGGCTCGTTCACATCGGCCAGCGACCCCACCACCTTTGCGCCGTAGAGCATGTCGCCCGCCGATGCCGGGTTCACCGGGTGCACGCGGAACCCCTTCAGGCCCAGGTAGCGCGCGACGTAGTTCGACGGCCGCACCGGATTGGTGGACACGCCCACCACGGCAATCGACCGTGTGCCGGTCAGGATCTGTTTCAGATGGGCATCGGAATAATCGGGCATGGGCCGCAGCATAGAACCGAACGCCTGTCCCCCGCATCAGAAAAAAGCGCCCAAGGCATAATGCCTTGAGCGCCAGTGCGGAACGAGGGACAGTGAACACCGAACGCGGTTCCACTGCGTTCGGCTCTCCCTACAGATAACCACGGAACGCGCCTTGCAAAGAGCATGCAAATCGGTGTGAGCGTCATGACGGGCTGAAAACGGCAAGGTCCTGCCGAAACGGCCCTCTTGAACGAAAGCTATCGGTGCAAAACCGCCGGCCAGTTCGCGTCGGCTTCTTCGATATGGGCATCGGCATCCATCTTCCAGGCCCGGTGGATCACCTGCGAATGGGTCAGGAAAAGCCGCCCGTCGCGGATGTCCCAGGCCGTAGGATCGCCGCTGACCACCATGCCGACAGCCACCCCATAGGCACAATGCCCGCCATATTGCGGCGCGAAGGCATAGGGATTGGCCTCGAACAGATCGCGGTTGCGGCGCGAGGCGAACTGCCAGATCGCCCCTTTCCACATCAGCGCATAGGCGGGCGATCCGGGCACCGCACGCTTGCGGGTGAAGTAGGCGACCGGATCGTAGCCCCCGATCGCCACGCCGGCGTCCAGGTAGTAGATTGACGCGTGCCCTGCCAGGGCCGGACGCGCCACGCCAAGCGCAGCAAGTGCTGCGGCAGAACAAAGAAAGGCGCGACGGCTGGTCATACCTGGCGACGGGGTCCGTGGATCTGGAACAGGGGCAGGGGGCGCGAGCGTTGCGCCGAGTGCCAAACTGCCCATGACGGACGCCCGTGCAAAGGGGGCTGACGGGGATGTGACCGGTCTACGCCCCCCTGACCACGCAGATGTGACCGATGCGCCGCGCTTGGCGCAAGGCTCAGCCGCGGCGGGACGCGTAAAGGGAGATCGCAGCAGCGTTCGACACGTTTAAGGAGCCGAACGCCCCCGCCGGAACGATTCGCACCAGGTGGTCTACGGTTTCCCGCGTCTTCTCGCGCAGGCCCGGGCCTTCCGCGCCCAGCACCAGCGCCACGGCGCCGCCTTGGCGGCCGTCCAGCGCCTGTTCGACTGTCAGATCCGCCTCACCATCCAGCCCCAGCGTCAGGTAGCCCAGATCGCGCAGGGTGCTGATGGCCTCGGCCAGATTGCGCACCCGCAGGTAGGGTTGGCGTTCCAGCGCCCCGCTGGCCGCCTTGGCCAGCGCGCCGGTTTCGGGAGCCGCGTGATGGCGCGGGGCGATGACGGCGCTGGCGCCCAGCACTTCGGCCGTGCGCAGGATCGCCCCCACGTTATGCGGGTCCGTCACCCGGTCGAGGCACAGCACACGCGGCGCCTCGGCCCCGATGCAAACGTCCTCGATGGATCCCCATTGCAGCGGCCGCACTTCCATCGCCGCGCCCTGATGGACCGAACCGGGATCGAGCGGTGCGGGAAACTTCCGCGGATCGGCGATCTCGGGCTCGATGCCGGCGGCGGCGATGGCGTCCGTCAGCTTGTCGGCGGCGTTGCGGGTCACCACCAGCTGCAGTTTCTCGCGCCGCGGGTTTTCCAGCGCGTCCCGCACGGCATGCAGACCGAACAGCCACACCGTCTCGGACGCCGACGTCTTGCGCGCGCGTTCCTTTTCGACGACCCATTTCGGCTTTTTCATCGCTCTGCCCCGCTGCGGATCAGGCCCCGTGCACGGTATGAAACCGGCAATGTCGCGGCCCGGATTTTCCTGTTGACGCTCATCTGGCGCGCTTGTAATCACGCCTCCACGTCCGGCGCAACGGCAACGTTCGCAGGGCTGATGGGCGACAGGCCGCAAGGTGTGGCAGGGGACTGTAACTCCCTCGCGGAGACGCACGCCTGGTTCGATTCCAGGGTCGCCCACCATCTCCCCCACGTGTTGAACGTCAGCAAAGACATAGCGTTGTCTTTCAGATTGCCACGGCAATGCCGCATCGACAAGCGCGCCGCGCTGGCGGACACTTGCCCCATGTCGGAAATCTGCATAGCCCTCACCTTCGATTTCGACGGGATGTCGAACTGGATCGCCAACGGCGCGACTTCGCCCAGCATGGTGTCGCGGGGCGAATTCGGGCCCATCGGGTTGCTGCGCATCCTCGACCTGCTGGATCGCCACGACCTGCCCGGCACGTTCTTCGTCCCCGGCCATACCGCGCTGGCCTTCCCGGATCACTGCCGCGAGATCGCCGCCGCCGGGCACGAGATCGGGCACCATGGCTGGGTCCACGAAAACCCCGTCCGCCTGACGCCCGAACAGGAGCGTGACGTGCTGCAAAGGGGCCTGACGGTTCTGGAAGAAACGACCGGCACGCGGCCTGTCGGCTACCGCTCCCCCGCGTGGGACATCAGCCCGGCGACCATACCCCTGCTGATCGAACACGGGTTCCTGTATGACAGCAGCCTGATGGGAGACGATTTTTCCCCCTACTGGGCGCGGGTGGGCGACAGGTGGACGCAGGACGGGCCCTATGTCTGAGGAGAGCCGACAGGACTGGTCGAACTGCCCGTGGCTTGGCATCTCGACGATTTCCCGTACTTCGAATATGTCCGCAACGCGCAGGGCGGCGTGCTGCCCGGCAATGCCAGCCCCGAGCGGCTGGAATTCATCTGGACCGAGGAATTCGCCTACCTGCGCGAGGACGTCGGCGCGGGCCTGATGACGCTGACAATGCACCCGCAGGTGATAGGTCGCGGCCACCGGATCCGCGCACTCGACCGGATGATCCGGCATTTCAAATCGTATTCGGATGTCCGCTTCGTAAGGCTGCAGGACTACGCGGCCGCGTGGACACAGCATCGGACCCCGAGCCTGCCAAAGGGCGCAGGCGGTTAGGCGGCATCGGCCCGCGCGGCCTGCAGCCAGTGCCACAGAGCGTCGGGTTGGGCCGCCACGGGCTCGGCCAAATCACCGGCGAAGTCGAGAAAGGCATCGTGGTTGGTGGGGTTCACGGCGGTCAGCACCGGGATGCCGGCCGCCAGCGCCTCGGCGATCACGGGGCGATAGCCGCGGCCGCCCGCTTCATGCTTGCCGAACTTGTTGACGATCAGAAGATCCGGACGTGGCGCCTGGCGCAGCCGCGCTTCCACCGCCGCAACGGATGTTTCCAGCGCCTCAGGGTCCAGCCGGCACCCGCGCGAGCCTTCGCCCAGCGATTGCGAGATCCGGATCACCGGCCCGTCGGGCAGCACCACCGCGTCCATGTCGCACAGCTCACTGTCGGCGCATTCGACGTTGTCCTGCACGATCCCGGCCAGCCGAACGCCCTTCGCCTTCGCCTCCTCGGCAAAGGCCGCCAGGCAGCGATCTGCCGCCCCCCGTCCTGCACCCGTGATATAGCCCAGACTCATCGTGTCCGCCTTTCCTGAAGACCGCGCGATCTTCGCGCATCCTGGGTCGAGCTTCAAGCGGCGTACGCGGGACAGCAACACGGCGCCCGAACGAAGCACTGCGTCCACACATCTGCCCGCTCGACGGCACGGAAACGTCCCGCTAACGTGCCCCTGAAGGCGGGAGGCACGCATGACACCGGACGACCTGCAGACGATCCTGCAAGACAACTTCGCCGACTGGGTCCGCGCGCTGGAACCCGACGTGCGCGAGGCCGAACCGGATCACGTCCTGGTGCGGATGCCGCTGGGTCCGCACCTGTCCCGCGTGGGCGGCATCGTCTCGGGACAGGCACTGGCGGCGCTGGCCGATACATCGATGGTGCTGGCCGCCGTCGCGCATGCCGGCGTATTCAAACCGCTAGCCACCACCGACCTGCACACCCAGTTCCTGCGCCCAGGCGTCGGCACGGCGATCCTGTGCCGGGCAATGGTGGTGCGGGCAGGCAAGGCCCTGATCTTCGCCCGCGCCGAGATGACGGAAGAGGACAGCGGCAAGATGGTCGCCACCGCCACGGCCACATTCTTCGCGCCGTGAGGCCGTTTCGAGGGCGTGAACAAACCGCCAACGTCCGTGGGACGCCCGGGGAGAACGCCACCCAGCGCAGTCAACAGTTGGATGGACCAGTCCGGCCGCTCGCTGACCGCGATCCGCGGCCCCCCGCGCGCGGCCTGTAACTGCCTGGTGAGCGCCCCTACCCCTCCGCAGAAAACCGGGCTAGCGTGCGCGCCATGACGATCCTTCGCGCGACCGTGCTCGCGCTTCTCGCCCTCTCGCTTGCTGCCTGCGGCCGTCCCCTGACGGAGACGGAGAAGGCCTTCGTTTCCTCGCTTCAGGGGCCGGACTTCGCGCAATCCCGCATAAGGGTGGTGGAAGGCGCGCCGGTCGGCAGCGTCACCTTCCGCCGCCAGCCGCGCCCCCGCGTCGCCTGCCGCGAACGCATCCTGCCGCCGCCCAGGGACGAGATCGTGACGACGAAACCGGCCGCGGTGGCGCTCTTCAACAAGGTCTATTTCGTCAAGGACTGGTACCTGCCCGATTACCTGCCCGGCTATCCCGACCGTCTCTACCTGATCGAGGCGATGCTGCTGGGCCACGAGATGACCCATGTCTGGCAATGGAAGAACCGCGACGTGACGGGCTACCACCCCCTGCGCGCCGCGCTGGAACACACCGCGTCGGACGACCCCTACCTGTTCGACGTCGACAAGGACGCCGAATTCCTGTCCTTCGGCTATGAACAGCAGGGCGCCATCGTCGAGGAATTCGTCTGCTGCCGCGCGCTGGCCCCCAAGGGCGCGCGCACGAAGCGGCTGCACGCCATGCTGGCGGAAGTCTTCGACGTGGCCGCCCTGCCCCAATCGCGCACGTCCGACGTGTTCCTGCCGTGGGACGGGGCCGAGCTCGACGGCATCTGCGACTGACGCGTCCCCGTCGCGTGGGGACGCTGTGCCCACACCCCTGAAGTATTTGAAGACCAGAGGAGCAAGGATGGTCCCCTGTTTCTTCTTTTCCCAAATACTCCCGCCGGAGGCAGACCATCGTCGATGCGTTCAAACCGGCAGGTAACCGGAGATCACCCGACGAGGCGGCCCTCTTCCATCCGCAGCACCCGGTCCATCCGGGCGGCAAGGTCCGTGTTATGGGTCGCGACCAGTGCTGCCAGCCCCTCACCACGCACCAGTGCCATCAGCGCTTCGAACACGCGGTCCGACGTGGCGGGATCGAGGTTCCCCGTCGGCTCGTCCGCCAGCAGGATCCGCGGCCGGTTGGCCAGCGCGCGGCAGAAGGCGACGCGCTGCTGTTCGCCGCCCGACAGGGCCGCGGGCCGGTGATCGGCGCGGGAGGCAACGCCTACACTGTCCAGAAGGTCGCGGGCCCGGGCGCCCGCCGCGGCCCGCGCGATGCCATTGGCCAGTTGGGGCAGGATCACGTTTTCGGCCGCCGAGAATTCCGGCAGCAGGTGGTGGAACTGGTAGACGAATCCCACGTCGCGCCGCCGCACGCCGGTGCGCGCGGCATCCGGGGCGCCGCTCAGATCCTGGCCGCCGATTTCGACGGTGCCGTCGTCGGGCGTGTCCAGAAGCCCCGCGATATGCAGAAGCGTCGACTTGCCCGCGCCCGAGGGGGCCACCAGCGCCACCGCCTCTCCCGCGCGCAGGTTCAGGTCGGTACCCCGCAGGACGGCGACCTCGTTCGGCAGACCGGCATTGTAGGTCTTGGTCACACCCGCCAGCCGCAGGACCGTTTCACCCTCACTCATAACGCAGCGCCTCGACCGGGTTCATTCGGGCCGCGCGGCGGGCCGGGAAGATCGTGACAAGGAAGGACAGGCCCATCGACAGCCCCACCGCCGACAGCACGTCGTCCAGGTGCAGTTCGGCGGGCAGCGCATAGATACCGCGGATCTGCGGGTCCCAGACGCCGCCGCCGGCGATGAAGTCCACCGCCGCGAAGATCGGATCGATGTAGATCGCGAAGAGACAGCCCAGCGTCACGCCCAGCACGGTGCCCGCCACGCCGGTGGCCGAGCCGCACAGGAAGAAGATGCGCAGGATCGACCCTTCGCTCAGCCCCATCGTTCGCAGGATACCGATATCGCGGCCCTTGTTCTTTACCAGCATGATCAGGCCCGACACGATGTTCATCGTGGCGATCAGCACGAGGATCGAGAGGATGACGAACATCACGTTGTCTTCCATCTGCAGCGCGCGCAGGAAGCCGCCCTGCATGTCCTGCCATGTCCAGACAAGCGCCGCGGGCCCCGCGGCCTGCAGCAAGGCCGGGGTCATGCGTTTCACATGTTCGGGGTCTTCCAGCATGACCTCGACCTGGTCGGCCACGCCTTCGCGGTTGAAATAGCTCTGCGCCTCGGCGAAGGGCATGTAGATGCGGGTGCGGTCGATGTCGTAGCGCCCGGCCGAGAAGACGTAGACGACCTCGTACCCCTTGACCCGGGGGCTGGTGCCGAAGGCCGTTTTCACTCCTTCGGGCGAGATCAGGCGGATGCCGTCCCCCGCCGTCACCCCCAGTTCGCGCGCCAGCGCCGAGCCTATGGCGATGCCTTCGTCGAACCGTGCGAGATCGCCTTGCGTGCGTTCGCTTTCGGCGATGCCGGGGATGGCCGCAAGATCACTGGCCGAGATGCCGAATACCTCGGCCCCGCCATTGTAGCCCTGGTTGGTGGCCATGACCTGCCCCTTCACGAGGGGGGCAACGCCGGTGACACCGGGCACGGCGCCCAGCCGTTCGGCAAGGTCGGCGTAGTCGGCGATGGTGCGGTCCACTGTTCCCTGCTCGTTCACCTGCCCGGCCGAATAGATCGTGGCATGGGCATTGGCGCCAAGGATCGTGTCGACGAATTCGGCGCGGAAGCCCGACCGCACGGCGAGCGTGGCGATCAGCGCGGCCACGGCCAGCGTGATGCCGATCAGGCTGATCCATGTCATCACCGACACCCCGCCCTCGGCGCGGCGGGCGCGCAGGTAGCGCCAGGCGATCATCCATTCGAAGGCGGCAAAAGGCGCCGGTCCGTCGGCCATGCAGGCACCTCGGGTTGGGTAGGGTCGGGCGGACCCTGTGCGTTTGCCCTGCTCGCGTCAAGCTGGGGAAGATCAAAGATGCGCGGGGGATGGCCGCCTGCACTGGCAGCCGATCTCAGCCCCCGGAGCGCAAACCGGCCAAAGTGCCCGGGCCCAAACCGCCGCCGGATCCGTAGGATGCGTGCTCTGCACGCACCATCAAAATCGGTACCCGGGAACGGTGCGTGGAAACCACGCACCCTACGGCAACAGGGCACCCCGGTTCACACAGCCGTAGGGTGCGTGCTTCGCACGCACCATCCCCGGCCACAATTTCCCCGGATCTGCTCAGAGAACGCCCTGATAGATCTTCACGATCTCGTCCACCGCCGCTTCGGGCGTCATCTCGGTACTCTCGCCGGTCTTGCGCGAGGTCAGCTCGACCACACCGTTCTTCAGACCGCGCGGGCCCACCGTGATCCGCCATGGCAGACCGATCAGGTCCATTGTGGCGAACTTCGCCCCGGCCCTTTCGTCCCGGTCGTCATACAGCGGATCCAGCCCCTTGGCTTTCAAAGCCTTGTAGAGACCGTCGCACGCGCCATCGGTTTCCGCATCGCCCTGCCGCAAGTTCACGATGCCGGCATGGAACGGCGTCACGCCCTCGGGCCAGATGATGCCGTTGTCGTCGTGGCTGGCCTCGATGATCGCGCCCAGCAGGCGCGACACGCCGATCCCGTGCGACCCCATGTGAACCGGCACGGCCTCGCCATCGGCGTTTTGGACGGTGGCGCCCATCGCTTCGGAATACTTGGTGCCGAAATAGAAAATCTGCCCCACCTCGATCCCGCGTGCCGTGCGGCGGCGGTCTTCGGGCACCTCGTTGAACAACGCCTCGTCATGCGTCTCGTCCGTGCGGGCATAGCGCGAGGTGAACTCTTCCAGCACCGACTGGCATTCCGCGACATCGTCGTAGTCGATCTCCCGGTCGCCGAATTTCAGGTCGGTGATGGCGCTGTCATAGAAGACCTCGGATTCGCCCGTGTCGGCCAGCACCAGGAATTCATGGGTGTAATCGCCGCCGATCGGACCACCATCGGCGCGCATCGGGATCGCCTGCAGGCCCATGCGTTCGTAGGTGCGCAGGTAGGTCACAAGATGGCGGTTGTAGGCGTGAAGCGCCGCGTCCTTGTCGACGTCGAAATTGTAGCCGTCCTTCATCAGGAACTCGCGCCCGCGCATCACGCCGAAGCGGGGGCGGACCTCGTCCCGGAACTTCCACTGGATGTGATAGAGCGTCAGCGGCAGATCGCGGTAGCTGGAGACGTTCTTGCGGAAGATGTCGGTGATCATCTCCTCGTTCGTGGGGCCGTAGAGCATGTCGCGCTCGTGCCGGTCGGTGATGCGCAGCATCTCCTCGCCATAGGCATCGTAGCGGCCGCTTTCGCGCCACAGGTCGGCCGGTTGGAGCGTGGGCATCAGAAGCGGGATATGGCCCGCGCGCTGTTGTTCTTCATGCACGATCTGCTGCAGGCGCTGCAGCACCTTGTAGCCCAGCGGCAGCCAGGAATAGATCCCCGCCTGCTCCTGCTTGATCATGCCGGCCCGCAGCATCAGGCGGTGGCTGACGATGGCGGCTTCGGAAGGGGTTTCCTTCAGGACGGGCAGAAAATAGCGGCTCAGGCGCATTTGGTCTCTCGCAGACAGGGTCAGGCTCCGGCGAGCGGTGTAGGCCATAGGCGGATCAAGAGCAATCCGGCAAACCGGCAGATGGCGTAGGGTGCGTGCAGAGCACGCACCCTATGGCGATGGGATCGCAGCACATAAAGTTCACACAATTATATTTGACACAATTTAATTGCTCCCTATTTAGATAGGGAGCGGACGACACCGTCCGGCAGCGAATTGAAGGAGAGTACCATGAGCGATCTCTACAGCACCCAGGCCACCGCCATCGGCGGGCGCCACGGCACGGTGAAAACCTCGGACGGGCTTCTGGACCTGAGCCTTGCGATCCCGAAGGAAATGGGCGGCCAGGGCGGCGCAACCAATCCCGAACAACTGTTCGCGGCAGGCTACGCGGCCTGTTTCGAAAACGCGGTTATCCATGTCAGCCGCTCGATGGACACCAAGGTCCGCGACAAGGATATCGAGGTCACGGCGACCGTCGGCATGAACCAGAACGATGCGGGCGGGTTTGCGCTGAATGTCGGCATGGATGTTTCGATCACTGGTGTGGACCAGCCCACGGCGGAAAAGATCGTCGCGGCGGCGCACTCGGTCTGCCCGTACTCCAATGCCGTCAAAGGCAATGTCGACGTCGACATCAAGGTAAGCACGACGTGACGACGGAGGCAACGGAAGCCGGACAGACCGGGCATGCGCCCGGTCAAGGATGGCATCTGTTGCACGGGGGCTCTGCCCCCGCCCTCGCCTGCGGCGAGGACTCCCCCGGAGTATTTGGGGAAAAGAAGAAGGGGACGCGCGCCGTCTTCTCCTCCAAATACTCCCACCGGAGGCATCCGGCAGGAACGGCAGGCGCCGTCCGTGATCGAGAGTGTCGGGGCTGCGAAGCCGAACCTTTCATGGTTGTCAGGGCACGTGCCTCGAATCCTCTTTCGCGGTCCCGCGAAGGGGCATAGGCATGCGCTGACCTCAAGCGTTATGGGAGCTGCCCCATGCCTGTCTCAATCCAACCTGCAACACCGGACGATGTAGAGGTTCTGACCGGCCTTCTGCTGAGCGATGCAGCGGCCCGGCAATCGGCCGATCCAGTTCTGTGGAAGATCGACGCCGATGCGGCCGAGAAGATCGAAACAGCGCTCCGGTCCGCCATCGAAGCCACCGCACCGCCGTTCCGCCAGCAATGGCTGGTGGCCGAGGCTGACGGCGCAGCGGTGGGCGTGGTGCATACGATCCTGCTGCCTGTGCCGCCGATCTATGCCGGGGAGCAGGGTGCGCCAGGCCTGATCATGGAAGACAGCCATGTCGCGCCTGACGCCCCCGACGGCACGGCCGCCGCGCTGCTCGCCGCGGCAGAGGAGGACCTGATCGGTGCAGGTGCGGAGATCCTGCTGATCTCCTCGGCGACTGGCGGTGCTTGGGAGGCGGTCGTGGCCGATCATGCCTACGATCCGCTTACGCTCTACCTTGCCAAATCCGGGCTGGCGCGCGCCGAGTCGCACGCTTCGGTGCGCAAGGCTAGAACTGACGACCTGCCCGGGATCGTGACGCTCAGCGCCGAACACCGGCAGATCCTTTTCGATCTGAACACCTTCTGGAAACCCCATGCCGAGGCCGATACCCGCTTCGGCAACTGGATGGGCAAAAGCCTGACACTGACCGACCGGGACATGTTCGTGTCGGGCCGCGGAGGCGGGCTGACAGGTTACGCGATCTCGCAACCCGCCACGCCGCTCCATTTCCCGCCCGCCCATGACATCGGCGCGACGGGGGTCATCGACGATTTCTACCATGTCGCAACCCGCGATCCGGCGCGCGACGGCCCCGGCCTGGACGAGGCCCGGGCGCTGCTTGGCGCCGCCGAAGGTGCGCTGGCGGACCGGCAGAACGACGCTGTCATCGTTGTCTGTCCCGCGGCATGGACGTCGAAACGGCGGTTGCTGGAAGACGCGGGATACGCGACCGCGATAACCTGGTACATCAAGCGGTAAGTCCCGCGAGCCTGTTGCGCCGCCGGCCGCTTTGCGCGATGTCTGGTCACGGGTGAGGTCCGCTGCGGCGGCGTCTGTCAACGAGGGTTTGCATGGCACTTCCGGTAGGTACGCAGTTTCGCTACTGGGGCATCGCCCTGGTGGTGCTGGCCGTCGTGTTCTGGTACCTGGGCAACGTGCTGCTGCCCTTCGTGATCGGCGGCGCGATCGCCTATTTCATCGATCCCATCGCCGACCGGCTGGAACGCTGGGGCCTGTCGCGCACGGCTGCCACGGCGCTGATCACCGTGCTGGGCATACTTCTGTTCGTGACCGTCTTCCTGCTGGTCGTGCCGACGCTGATCACCCAGACGACCGAACTGATCCAGATCGCCCCGCAGATCTTCCGCGATGCCCGCGATTTCCTGACCGAGCGGTACCCGGATCTTCTGGAACCCGATTCGACCCTGCGCAACGCGCTGGCCACCGTCGACGAGACGTTGAAGAACGCGGCCACCACTATCGCCGGGGCGGCGCTGGGATCGGCCATGTCGTTCGTGAACATGCTGATGCTGGTGGTGATCGTGCCGGTCGTGTCGGTGTACCTGCTGCTCGACTGGGACCGGATGATCGCCAATATCGACGAGCTTCTGCCGCGCGACCACGCCCCGGTGGTCCGCCAGCTGGCAAGCGAGATCGACCGGACGCTGTCCTCCTTCGTGCGCGGGATGGGCACGGTCTGCCTGATCCTTGGCATCTACTATGCCGGTGCGCTGATGCTGGTGGGACTGCAATTCGGCCTGGTGGTGGGTTTCGTGGCCGGCATGGTCACCTTCATTCCCTATCTCGGCGCGCTGATCGGCGGGGTGCTGGCAATCGGGCTGGCGCTGTTCCAGTTCTGGGGCGAGTGGACACAGGTCGGGCTGGTGGCCGGGATCTTCATCGTGGGCCAGGTGGTCGAGGGCAATTTCCTGACGCCACGGCTGGTGGGCAATTCCGTGGGCCTGCATCCGGTGTGGCTCCTGCTGGCCCTGTCCGTCTTCGGGGCGCTGTTCGGCTTCGTGGGTCTCTTGATCGCGGTTCCGGTCACGGCGGCACTGGGGGTGCTTGCACGTTTCGGGGTGCGGCAATATCTGCAAAGCAAGCTTTACACGGGTTTGTCGGGACCGGACGTCGACTGACATGGAAGAACAGCTCAGCTTCGATCTGCCCGTGCGCACGGCGCTGGGGCGGGAGGATTTCTTCCTGTCTCCCGCCAATGCGCTGGCCGTCACCGCGCTGGATGGCGACTGGCCCGATGGCAAGCTGGCGCTGATCGGCCCGGCGGGATCGGGAAAGACCCACCTTGCCCATGTCTGGGCGGCCGACAGCGGCGCCGTGATCGTTCCCGCCAGTGGTCTGGCCGAACGGGATCTGCCCGCGCTGGCGGAAGGCCCCGTCGCGGTCGAGGACGTGCCCCGCATCGCAGGCCACCGCGACGACGAGACCGCGCTTTTCCACCTGCACAACATGCTGGCCGCGAACGGCAACCGCCTGCTGATAAGCGGCCGCACGGTGCCGCGGCGTTGGGCCCTGGTCCTGCCGGATCTGCAAAGCCGTTGCGAAGGCGCCACGGTCGCCAGCCTCGATCCGCCCGACGATGCCCTGCTGGCGGCGGTGCTGCAGAAGCTGTTCCGCGACCGCCAGATCATGCCGAAGGGCGCGGTGATCCCCTATCTTGTCCGCCATATGGAGCGCACGTTCGAGGCCGCCGCCCGCATCGTCGCCCGGATGGACCAGATCGCGCTGGACAAGGCGCGCGGGGTGACGGTGAAGCTGGCCTCGGAAGTGCTGGCCGAGGAGGCGAACGGCGCGGCCTGAGCTTTCCCGGTGCCGCCCCAGCGCCCCGGCGGGCGCCCCAAGCGATTTGCCGCCGAAACGCCCCGACCCCAATCAGGGGCTTGTCCCAATATGACGCATCTGCACAACTTGACCCCACAAGGCACTGGCAGATAGCTGGGCCGAGCTCAGGAACCGGGCACCATGGCGGGAGTTGAAGACCCATGGAGACATCGCGGAGCGGAGCCGGCGGCCGACTGCCGACCAGACATGCAAGCGCTGCGGACGGCACGGCCGGACCGGGCGCGGCTGGAAGCGATCCCGCCTTTTTCGACCGTCCCCTGTTCGAGGACCCGCGCGCACGGAACCTGTCGCGGGTGGGCGTCGTGGACATCGGCTCGAACTCGGTCCGGCTCGTGGTGTTCGACGGCGCGGCGCGGTCGCCTGCCTATTTCTACAATGAAAAGGTCATGTGCGCGCTTGGCGCCGGCATGGCCGAAACCGGCCGCCTGAACGCTCTTGGCCGCGAACGCGCGCTGGCCGCGCTGCAGCGGTTCCAGTTGCTGGCGCAGGGCATGGGCCTGCCGTCGCTGACAGTGGTGGCCACGGCTGCGGTCCGCGATGCCATCGACGGCCCCGATTTCTGCGAAGAGGCCCGTCGCGTCACCGGCCTGAAGATCTGGGTGATCTCGGGCGAGATGGAGGCGCGCTTTTCCGCGCAGGGCGTGCTGCTGGGCTGGCCCGGATCCTACGGGCTGGTCTGCGATATCGGCGGCTCGTCCATGGAACTGGCCGAGATCCGGGACGGCATCGTCAAGAAAACCACCAGCTCTCCGCTCGGCCCCCTGAAACTGCGCGACATCGATGGCGACGGACCCGAACGCGCCAAGGTGATCAAGGACACGCTGGACCGCATGTCCGACCAGTTCGGCCCCCAGCACGACCGCCTGTTCCTAGTCGGCGGCAGCTGGCGCGCAATCGCCCGGATCGACATGATGCGCCGGGCCTATCCGCTACAGGTGCTGCACGAATACCGGATGAGCTATGACGACGTGATGGCCACCGTCGACCTGATCGCAGGATCTGACCCGGCCGAGCTGCGCCTTCAGGCCGGTATCTCAAACAACCGGATGGCGCTTGTCCCCATCGCGGCCGAGGTTCTGGGCCGACTGGTCAAGGTCTTCAAGCCGGCCGATATCGCGGTGTCGTCCTACGGGATCCGCGAAGGGCTGCTGTACGAATACATGCCCAAGAAGCTGCAGGACCGTGATCCCCTGATCGAGGCCTGCCGATTCTTCGAAGCCAAGGATGCCCGCCTGCCGGGGTTCGGTCGGACGCTCTACGATTTCGTCCTGCCGCTCTTTCCCGATGCGGAGCCCGCCCGTCTGCGTCTCATCCGCGCCGCCTGCCTGCTGCACGACGTGTCGTGGCGGTCGCATCCCGATTACCGGGCCGAGGTCTGTTTCGAATACGCCACCCGCGCCAACCTTGGCGGGCTGAAACACTGGGAACGGATCTACCTCGGGCTCGCGCTCCTGCACCGCTATCGCAAGAACCGCGAAGGCACCCCGTTCGAGGCGCTCTACGATCTGCTGGACGAAGACAGCCGGAAAGAGGCCGAGATCCTGGGCAAGGCCCTGCGCTTCGGCGCAATGCTGTGGATGCAACCCGAAGCGCAGATGGCGACGCTGGACTGGGATCCGGAGGCGCGCAAGCTGCACATGCACATGCGCCGCGATGTCAGCGCGCTGTATGGCGAGGTGGCCGAATCCCGGCTGACCTCGCTTGCCAACGCGCTTCAGGCCGACCTGTCGGTGTCGCTCTACGAATAGGGGGGGGACGGAGTATGGGCCAGCAGCGCACCATCGCCATCGGAATGGCCATGGGGGCGGTATGCGCGCTCTGCCTTGTTCTGCTGCCCGCCGTCGTGACCCTGCCGGACCTGACACCGATGCAGGCGCTGCCGGTGGCGTACCTGTTTCCCGCGATAATTTTGGTCGCCGTCATCGGCCGGATCGCGCAACGACGGTTCTTCGATGAAGACCTGATCGACGGGGATCGCCCAGCGCCGCATACGGCAGCCGAGATCGATCAGCGCGTCCTGACCAACACCGCCGAACAGGCGCTGATCGCGGCGCTTGTCTGGCCGTTCGTCGCGATGGTTCAGGGCGGTGCGGCCGTCATCGTCCTCGGCGCGGGCTTCGCGGTCTTCCGTACCATCTTCTGGCTCGGCTACCACGCCGCCCCGCCCTTCCGGTCGATGGGGTTCGCCGGGACCTTCTATGCGACGGTCCTGGCCCTGATATGGTCCGGGCTCAGCTGGGCCGCACGGACCTTCTGACGCCGCAGTGCGCCCGATCAGGCTTCCGGACACAAAAGGCTATCTGCGTCAGTTTCGCCGTCTCCGGCGGGTCAAGCGCCGCTTTGCCGGGGCGCCCGGTTTGCCTCTGGCCCACGCCCGGGGCCGGCAAGGAGGATCCCGGCACGGGATCCGACGGGGGTGGGCAGGCGGGCCGGTCCCGGGCGTGGGCCAGAGGCGGGACAGAGACAGGCAGAACGGCGACGCCTTGCGGAGCAGCGCAATCCCGGGCACTCCTCGCGAAACCGGGAAGCACCGGACCAACGACAAGGGAAGTCCAACATGACGCGCCTCCGCCTCGATCACATCGCCGTCGCCGGAAACACGCTGGCCGAAGCGAAGGCCCATATCGAAGACGCTCTCGGTGTGTCCCTGCAGCCCGGCGGCCAGCATCCCCGCTTCGGCACGCACAACACGCTCCTCGGGCTGGCCGACGGTCTCTACCTCGAAGCCATCGCCATCGATCCCGATGCGCCGAAACCCGACCGCCCGCGCTGGTTCGGTCTTGACCAGTTCGGCGGCCCTGCCCGCCTGACGACCTGGATCTGCGCCACCGACGATCTTGCCGACCTGCCCCCCGGCATGGAGGATGCAGGGAGCCCCGTGGCCCTCACCCGCGGCGATCTTGCGTGGCAGATGTCGGTTCCCGATGATGGCGCCCTGCCCTTCGACGGCCTGCACCCGGCCCTGATCCAGTGGGAGGGCACCGCCCACCCCGCCGCGCGGCTTGCCGATGCGGGATGCAGGCTCCTGCGTCTCGATATCCGCCACCCCGACGCGGCGCAGCTGTCGGCCCGGCTCACGCCGCATCTCGACGATCCGCGGCTGTCCTTCGCGACCGGCCCGGCCAGCCTCAGCGCCGAGTTCGAAACCCCGCACGGCCGCCGCGTCCTGACATGATCCGACCGGCCGATCCCGCCGACGCCCCGGCCATCGCCGCGCTCCAGAACCGCGCGATCCGCGAGACCGACATCACCTTCACCACCGAGGAAGTGGCGGAGGCCGACATCGCGGCCCGGATCGCCCAACGCCTTCCGGCCTTCCTTGTCGCGGAAACCGGGACGGGCATCGCGGGATTTGCCACCTATGGTCCGTTCCGCAGCGGGCCGGGCTACGCCTTCGTGCGCGAACACACGATCCATGTCGCCCCCGCCGCATGGGGCCGCGGGATCGGCCGCGCCCTGATGCAGGAGCTGGAACGGGTTGCCCTTGCGGACGGGGTCGATATCCTCATCGGCGGCGTCAGCGCCACGAACCGCGACGGACTTGCCTTCCACACCCGTATCGGTTTCACCGAAACCGGTCGTCTGCCCGCAGTCGGCCAGAAATTCGGCCGGAGGCTGGATCTTGTATTGCTTCAGAAATTTCTTCGCCCCGCAGGCCCAGACGGCCCTGACAGTCTGCCCGGCACAGGCTAATCTGCCCCCCATGTCACTCTGGACACGCATAGCGCAGGCGATCGCCGCTCTTCGCCACGGCGAAAGCCTGGCCGAAGTCTTCGCACGTCTGCGCACCCCGCCCGAACGCTCGGTCGGCTTCGCGATTGCCGTGATCGCCATCGGCGCCAAGATGGCCAAGGCCGATGGCCACGTCACCAAGGACGAGGTCACGGCCTTCCGCGAGGTCTTCCACATCGCCCCCGAAGACGAAGCCGGCGCGGCCCATGTCTTCAACCTTGCCCGCACCGATGTCGCGGGCTTCGACGTCTACGCGCGCCGCATTGCCGCGATGTTCCGGGACGATCCGAAAACCCTGTCGGACCTTGTCGAGGGCCTGTTCCACATCGCCCTGGCGGATGGCGACTATCACCCCGACGAGGACGAGTTCCTGACCCGCGTGGCCGAGATCTTCGGCATTCCCGATCCCGCCTTCAAGGCGATGCGCGCCCGCTTCGTGCCCAACCTGCCGCGCGATCCCTACACAGTGCTCGAAGTCACGCCCGACACCCCGCCCGACGAAATCCGCCGCACCTACCAGCGGCTCGTCCGCGAGAACCACCCCGATGCGATGATGTCCCGCGGCGTGCCGCCCGAAGCGGTGCGCCTGGCCGAACGCCGCATGGCCGACATCAACTCCGCCTGGGAAGAGATCGGCCGCCATCGCAGGGGCGACCAGCGCCACGCCGCGCCCGATCCGGCCTGACGGGCACGATGCGGATCGCCACCTACAATATCGAATGGTTCGCCAACCTCTTCGACCGCGCCGATCACCTGACGGCCGACGATCTGCCATCGGGCCATGACGGCTCCAGCCGCGCCCAGCAGGCCGAAGCCCTGGCGACCGTCTTTCGCGCGCTCGATGCCGATGCGCTGATGATCGTCGAGGCGCCCAATACCGGGCGCAAGCAGAACACCATCCGCGCCCTGGAAGGCTTTGCACAGGAATACGGCCTGCGCACCACCGCCGCCGCGATGGGCTTTCCCAGCCCCACCCACCAGGAACTGGCGCTGCTCTATGACCCTGCGAAGCTGTCGGCCGAACACGATCCCCGTGGCCGCGTCGCCGGCCCCGACGGCAGCGCCCGCGCGCCCCGCTTCGATGGCGCCTTCCGGATCGATCTCGACGCCGACGGACAACAGGATCTGGTGCGGTTCTCGAAACCGCCTATGGAGCTTGCCCTGACCACCGCCTCGGGCACCGCGCTGCGCCTGATCGGCGTGCATCTGAAATCGCTCTCGCCCCGGCGCACCGGCACCCATGACGAGATCATGGCTCGCCTGATCGCCGACCGCCGCAAGCAGCTGGCGCAGGCCGTCTGGATCCGCTCGCGGATCGACATGCACCTGGCCGAAGGCGACCACGTCATCCTGATGGGCGACCTGAACGACGGCCCCGGCCTCTTCGCGTTCGAGGACCTGTTCAGCCGCTCGTCCTTCGAAATCCTGCTGGGGCGCGAGATGCACGATCCGCACGCCCGCGCGGCCCTCCAGCGCCCGGGTGCCGGGCATCCGACGACGACGCGCTACAAGCTCGAGGATGGCAAGCGCTATGCCCAGGCGCTGATGGACTACGCGATGCTGTCGCCCGGGCTGGTCGAACGCGGCGCGCGCTGGCGGGTCTGGCATCCGTTCGACGATGTCGAATGCTGGGAAACCCCCGCCCTGCGCGATGCGCTTCTGGCCGCGTCCGACCATTTCCCGGTGACGGTCGATCTGGAGATCTGACCCGCCCCACACTTGCAGGCTGTGACAACGCGCCCTATCTCCATGGCCATGCCATACCGCCTGCCCGCCGCCCTGTTCCTGTCTGCTTGCCTGACCGCGCCTGCCGCGGCGCAGGATCCGGTCGAGGACGGCGCCTCGAAGATCCAGCGCGGGCTGGGCATGCTGCTGGACGGCCTGCGGGATGAGGCAGCCCCGACCCTCCGCCAGTTTCAGGATCTCGCCGACCAGGTGGGCCCCGGCATGCGCGACTTCGTCGAAGAAATGGGGCCGGCCCTCACCGACCTGATCGATCAGGTCGAGGACTGGGCCAATTACGAGGCGCCGGAGATGCTGCCCAACGGCGACATCATCATCCGCCGCAAACTGCCGGAGCCCGAGCCCCCGGCAGACACCCCCGCGCTGCCCGTCCCGCAAGATCCGGACACAACGACAGATATCTGACGCACCTTCTCGGGCCCGATGGCATGCAATCGCCTGCCATCGCCTCCAGATGCGTGCGGCCGCTTTCCCCCCGCCCCTGAGGTGTATCCGGACCAAAGAAGTACGAGCTCAACGCCCGGTCTTCTTTGGTCTCCCATTACCTCCGCCGAAGGCGGACAGGCGTAGCGGCAGGCCCTTCGGTGCCAAGTCCGGGACCATACATCTCGCGCCCGAAGCGCCAAGGCGGGCCCCGAAGGGGACCGCCGGGGGGAGGTGGGTGGGGCGCTGAGGGCGCGTTTCAGGTGCGGGTGGCGCGCACGATTTCCAGGATTTCACGCGCGGCCTTCGGGATGTTGGTCCCCGGGCCGAAGATCGCCTTCACACCGCTATCGTACAGATACTGGTAATCCTGCTGCGGGATCACGCCGCCGCAGATCACGATCACGTCCTCGGCGCCCGCCTTCTTCAGCTCGGCCACCAGCTGCGGCGCCAGCGTCTTGTGCCCCGCCGCCTGCGAGGAAATCCCCACGATATGCACGTCGTTGTCCACAGCGTCCTGTGCCGCTTCGGCCGGAGTCTGGAAGAGCGGCCCGACGTCGACGTCGAAACCGATATCGGCGAAGGCCGTCGCGATCACCTTGGCGCCGCGGTCGTGGCCGTCCTGGCCCATCTTCACCACCAGCATCCGTGGGCGGCGGCCTTCTTCATCGGCGAAGGTCTCGATGTCCTTCTGGATCTGTGCAAAGCCCTCGTCGCCCTCGTAGGCCTTGCCATAGACCCCTGCCAGCGTCTTCACTTCGGCCCGATGGCGGCCGAACACCTTTTCCATCGCCATGCTGATCTCTCCAACACTTGCCCGGGCCCGCGCGGCCTCGACCGCGCCTTCCAGAAGGTTTCCGCCCTCGCGCGCGCGGCGCGCAAGTTCGTCCAGCGCGGCGGTACAGGCCGCGTCGTCGCGTTCGGCCCGCAGTTTCTCCAGCCGCGCGATCTGGCTGGCGCGGACCTTGACGTTATCCACATCCAGGATGTCGATCGGGTCTTCCTTGTCCTTGCGGTACTTGTTGACGCCGACGATCACCTCGTCCCCGCGATCAACATTGGCCTGCCGCATGGCCGCCGTCTCCTCGATCCGGAGCTTGGGCATGCCCGAGGCCACGGCCTTGGTCATGCCGCCCATTTCCTCGACCTCCTCGATCAGCTCCCACGCCTTTTCGGCCAGATCGGCGGTCAGTTTCTCCACGTAATAGGATCCCGCCAGCGGATCGACGACATTGGTGACACCCGTCTCCTCCTGCAGGATCAGTTGCGTGTTCCGCGCAATCCTGGCCGAGAAATCGGTGGGCAGCGCGATGGCCTCGTCCAGCGCATTGGTGTGCAACGACTGGGTACCGCCCAGGACCGCCGACATCGCCTCGTACGCCGTGCGGATAACGTTGTTGTAGGGGTCCTGTTCTTGCAGGGACACGCCCGAAGTCTGGCAGTGTGTCCGCAGGATCGACGATTTCGGATTCTTCGGCTCGAACTCCGACATGATCTTGTGCCACAGCAGCCGCGCGGCGCGCAGCTTCGCTGCTTCCATGAAGAAGTTCATGCCGATGCAGAAGAAGAACGACAGGCGGCCGGCGAACTTGTCCACGTCCATGCCCGCTGCAATCGCCGTGCGGACATATTCCCGCCCGTCGGCCAGCGTGTAGGCCAGCTCCTGCACCAGGTTCGCGCCGGCTTCCTGCATGTGGTAGCCCGAGATCGAGATCGAATTAAAGCGCGGCATCTCGTTCGCGGTGTATTCGATGATGTCCGCGATGATCCGCATCGAAGGTTCGGGCGGATAGATATAGGTGTTACGGACCATGAACTCCTTCAGGATGTCGTTCTGGATCGTGCCCGACAGCACCGACTTGTCGTGTCCCTGCTCTTCGCCGGCCACGATGAAGTTCGCCAGCACCGGGATCACCGCGCCGTTCATCGTCATCGAGACCGAGACCTTGTCCAGCGGGATGCCGTCGAAAAGGATCTTCATGTCCTCGATGGAATCAATCGCCACACCCGCCTTGCCGACATCGCCTTCCACCCGCGGGTGGTCGCTGTCGTAGCCGCGGTGGGTGGCTAGGTCGAACGCGACTGACACGCCCTGCTGACCGGCGGCAAGGTTGCGGCGGTAGAAGGCGTTCGATTCCTCGGCCGTGGAAAAGCCCGCGTACTGCCGGATCGTCCAGGGGCGGCCCGCGTACATCGTGGCCTTGGGCCCGCGCGTATAGGGCGCCGCGCCGGGGATCGAGCCCATGTGCGGCAGGCCTTCCGTGTCGGCCTCGGTGTAAAGCGGCTGGACGTCGATGCCTTCAAGCGTCTTCCACGTCAGATCGTCGAGGCTTTTACCCCGAAGCTCGCTTTCGGCAATGGCGCGCCATTCTGCCTGCTTGTCGGTCATGGCGACTTCCTCCTGCATGTCGTTTGAATTGGGAACGGGCGGGACACGGTTGCGCCCTGCCTTGGATCGGGTCCGGGCCATATCGGCACCGGATCGGGATTTCTTTGCGCCCGTAGCGGAACTTTGATCGCATTCGCCGCGGGCGGGCTTATATTCATGTGCATGGGATTTTCGATCATACGCCGCGCCATCCTGATGGCCTTGCTGGCCGGCCTGACGGGCCCGGCCGTCCACGCGGCCGACGGCCAGCTGTCCGAGGCCGAACCGCTGATCCGGCCGGCGGGCGATACGTCGCTCGACAGCTTCCTGTGGACGCACCGGCCCATCGTGGTTCTGGCCGACAGCCCCGCCGATCCGCGCTTCGCAGACCAGATCGAAATGCTGGAGGCCGAGATCGAACGCCTTGCCGAACGCGACGTGGTCGTCCTGACCGACACCGACCCGTCCGTGCTGAGCCCTATACGTGAACAGCTGCGGCCGCGGGGGTTCCAGCTGGTGGTGATCGCGAAGGACGGCACGATCATCGCCCGCAAGCCATTCCCGTCGAGCGTGCGCGAGATTACCCGCACCATAGACAAGCAGCCCGCCCGCCAACGCGAGGTGGAAGAACGGCGTGGAGTGAATTTCGGGAACTGACCGCGGCGCCCAAGCGCCGGTACGATGTAACCAACTGGACGGACACTCTGCCTCCAGCCTAAATGCGCAACAGCCGATATGTGCGCGCAGTATTGGGAGTTAGCGATTTGCCTAGACTTGAAGTAAACGGAAGCTATCAGAGCATTCAGTCCGCGTTCTCCCAGATCGGAGAGATCATCTGGCCGACCATTGAGACCGGCTACGAATTCCTTCGGGGCAAAATCTATCAGAACGTCTTCGGAGCCTCGGTGCTCTTTTTTGGCCCTAACTCGACCGGAACCCATCTCGATACCATCCTCACGACAACAATCAATTTTTACGACCGGGGCGGTGAAAGCATCAGCCTGGAATTCTCCGGTTTCACGGTGGAACCGGGAGAGGTCCTTGTTGCCGCAGCGAACGGCTACAGGTTCGACACCGGCCCATGGTTGGCGAAGGCCAACGACGGAGACTACCGGGTGTTCGGGCAAGACTATTCGGACGATTTTCTCAGGCCCTTCGGCCCGTTCCTTTTTTCCGGCAATGACACGATGAAGGCCGGCAGCGGCGATGACCGCTTCTTCAGCGGCCACGGAAACGACGTGATTCTTGGGCAGGCCGGCCGGGATATCCTTTTCGGCGGCAGCGGCGACGACTTCCTCAAGGGCGGACGGGGCAAAGACACGCTGAAAGGCGGCGCCGGCAACGACAAGTTTCAAGGTGGCGGGGGACAGGACACGCTCTTTGGCAAGAGCGGGAACGACAAGCTGAAGGGCGGCGCAGGTCAGGACTTTGCCAGCGGTGGCGGTGGCGCCGACAGGGTGGCCGGCGGCGCGGGCGATGACACGCTGCGCGGCGGCAGCGGCAAGGATGTACTGCTGGGCCAGGCCGGCAACGACACGCTGATCGGCGGCGTGGGGGAAGATGTCTTCGTCTTTGGCCGGAAGGGCCGCGATATCGTGAAGGATTTCGAAGATCGCAAGGACAAGATCAGCATCCAGCACGCCGACCGTTTCAAGGATCTGACCATCAAGGACACCAAGAAGGGTGCGGCAGTCGAATTCGACGCGGGCAAGATGATCCTTGTCGGCATCGACGCCGACGATCTGGGCCCCGGCGATTTCCTGTTCTGATCCCGGTCGCACGGGCGGCGTGTCGCGACGGGCCGCCCATCTCTCCCCTGGCAGGGACAGGCAGGGCGCGAAGCGCGAGGACTGGAGCGGCGCGCAACCCGTGCCAGATTGCAAGACCGCCCCGAAACGCCTATATTGATGATGCAGGGTCCCCTTGCCCCGCAGTGAAGGAGACATAGCGATGAGTGCTTCCGCCAAGAACGCCCCGCGCACGCCAGTCTCCGGCCGCAACGGTCCCCGCCCGGGGTACTGAGCGCCGGATCCGCGCGCCGGGTCGACCATTTCAACCACCATCTGACCGGCCTTTCATGTAGGCCCGGTGTGCTGCATCCGCCGCGCGCCATCCCTGTTCGTGATACAGGTCGATCATCGCGCGCGCATGGGTGCCGTAATCCAGCGCCGCCGCTTTCAGGTTGATGTAATCCGAATAGATCTGCGCCCGCCGCCGCGGCGTGAGCGCCTTGAACCCTTCGCCGCGCATATCGTCGATCAACGTGTCCAGCGCGGCAAGCTGGCTGTAATAGGCCACCACGGGTTCGATGCTCGACCTTGGCAGGATGTGCAGTTCGCCCACGATGGATTGAAAAACCGTGTCGTTGCGTTCGCGCGGGACGAAGGGGATGAAACCCTCGGGCCCTTCCATCTGGTCCAGCATCTCGTTGCGGACCTCGGTCAGGTACTCGACGCTGCGCAGCGCGCCCATGTAGTGCCCGATCTCGGCCTTCAGCGCGCGGTGTACGTCCCGCAACCGCTCCGACCGGCCCAGTTGCTGGCTGAACTCGCGCAAGAGGAACGCCGCGAACCAGCCTGCGGCCACGACTACGGCGGCAATGGCGGCCTGCTGGACGCGGACCTGTCTCCAGTCGAGCGGCATCAGGATCAGCGCCGTCACGAGTATCGCGACGATGCCGAACAATGCCACCCAAAGAAGCCTGGCCCGCGTCATTGGATCACTCGAACTCCATGATCACTTCGTCGACGGCAAGGCTGTCGCCCGGGCCCGCGTTGATCTTCGACACGGTGCCCTTGCGTTCGGCGCGCAGGATGTTTTCCATCTTCATCGCCTCGACGGTGCACAGCGACTGGCCTTCCTGCACCTCGTCGCCGACCTCGACATTGACCTTCACGATCAGGCCCGGCATCGGGCAGAGCAGCATCTTCGATGTGTCGGGCGGCAGCTTTTCGGGCATCAGGGCCGCCAGTTCCGCCTGACGCGGCGTGCGGACATGGACCTTCAGGTCGGCCCCGCGCGTGCGCACCCGGAACCCGCCCGAGATCTTGCCAATCTTCAGCACCAGGGGCGCCCCCCCCACTGTCAGGCGGGCCAGCGGTTGGCCCGGACGCCAATCGCTTTCGACGCGCAGGTCGGTCCCGTCTTCGAAGGTCACGGTCGAGCCACCGGCTTCGGCGGCAATCGTCACCTTGTAGCTGTTGCCCTGCAACGTCACGACCCAGTTGTTGCCGACCTTGCGTTCGTGGTTGTCCATCCGGCCGGAAATCCGGGTGCGGCGGACTTCGCCCACGTAGTTCATCGCCGTCGTGGCCGCTGCGATGCGTTTCAGCTCCGCCTCGGGCAGCTCGACCCCTTCGAAACCGTCGGGATATTCCTCGGCAATGAAGGCCGTCGTGATCTCGCCCGACACGAAGCGCGGGTGATCCATCACGGCGGACAGGAACGGCAGGTTGTGCCCGATGCCCTCGACCTCGAAACTGTCGAGCGCCACGCGCATTTCCTCGATCGCCGCCTCCCGCGTCGCGCCCCATGTGCACAGCTTCGCGATCATCGGGTCGTAATACATCGAGATCTCGCCACCCTCGAAAACGCCGGTATCGTTACGCACGGCCTGCGCGGCCGTGGGCGCATCGCCATGCCATTTGCCGTTGTCGGCCAGCGGCCCGGCCGCGACCTCCTGCGGCGGGCGATAACGGGTCAGGCGGCCGATGGACGGCAGGAACCCGCGATAGGGATCTTCGGCGTAAAGCCGGTTCTCGATGGCCCAGCCGGTCAGTTTCACGTCGTCCTGCGTCATCTCCAGTTCGTGGCCGGCGGCGACGCGGATCATCTGTTCGACAAGATCGACACCGGTGATCAGCTCGGTCACCGGGTGTTCCACCTGCAGGCGGGTGTTCATTTCAAGGAAGTAGAAGTTCTTGTCGCCATCGACGATGAATTCCACCGTGCCCGCGCTGGCGTACCCAACGGCCTTGGCCAGCGACACGGCCTGTTCGCCCATCGCCTTGCGAGTTTCTTCATCGAGGAAGGGCGACGGCGCCTCTTCCACCACCTTCTGGTTCCGGCGCTGGATCGAACATTCCCGTTCGCCCAAGTAGATGCCGTTGCCGTGCTTGTCGCACAAGACCTGGATCTCGATATGCCGCGGCTGGGTCACGAATTTCTCGATGAAGATCCGGTCATCGCCAAAGCTCGACGCCGCCTCGTTCTTGGACGACTGGAAGCCTTCGCGCGCCTCATCATCGTTCCACGCGATCCGCATGCCCTTGCCGCCGCCACCCGCACTGGCCTTGATCATCACCGGGTAGCCGATCTCGCCAGAGATCTTCACCGCCTCGTCCGCGTCCGCGATCAGGCCCATGTAGCCGGGGACGGTCGACACGCCCGCCTCCTGCGCGATCTTCTTCGAGGTGATCTTGTCCCCCATCGCTTCGATCGCCTTCACCGGGGGGCCCACGAAGGCCACGCCCGCGGCATCCAGCGCCTCGGCGAATTTCGCGTTCTCGGACAGGAAGCCATAGCCGGGGTGCACCGCTTCCGCGCCGCTTTCCTTGATCGCGGCCATGATCTTGTCGATCACGATATAGGACTGGTTGGCGGGCGGCGGGCCGATATGGATCGCCTCGTCCGCCATTTCCACGTGCAACGCGTCGCGGTCGGCATCGGAATAGACGGCGACGGTGGCAATCCCCAGTTTGCGCGCGGTCTTGATGACGCGGCAGGCGATCTCGCCCCGGTTTGCGATCAGGATCTTGTTGAACATGGAACGTCCTTTGGTTTCGAGGGTCTGTTGGCGCGGGGCTGTCCGTCCGGGCCTGCCGCCACGCGGATCGGCGCGCACGAAGGGGCAGGCCCCGGCGCGGAAAAACGCGAAAAGGCCGCTCTGTGCGATGCGCACGGCGGCCGGAAACGGGTTTGATCTGGGAAAGGAGCGCTGCTGCGCCGGGCGGGGCCGCGGCCCCAAGGCCCGGCCACGCGCTTCATGCGCGGCGGCCGGGCCGGGAGAGCTGTGTCATTCACATGGCTGGTTGCCGAACTCGCACGCTGCAATGTTCGCGCCGGCACCGATGACGGCGCCCGTGACCGGGTTGTTCTGCGTGGCCGCGGCAACGGCCGCACCCGCGCCGCCGCCATAAAGCGCCTGCTTGCCGGTGGTGTCGCCGCAGGCCGCGAGGCCGCCGCCGATGACAGCGATGAGAAGAGCCGGTTTGACGAAAGGCATGGATCCGTTCCCCTTTGTTTCAAGATCTGGGTCTCGAAAGGGGTAACGGGCCGGTCCGCAATGTTGTTCCATATCATTCTTCCGGCTTTCCCGCAGGACGGCAAGGTCGGCAAAAACCGGCCGGTCATGCCCAGTCCTCCTCGTCCGGCTCGAAGGCCTGGGGGAAGCTGGCGCGCGCTGCGGCCTCGTCGATGATCAGAAGCGCATCATAGCTTGCCGGGTCGAACGGGTCTTCGACGGGCAGGACCTCGCGCCCGAACAGCCAGCTGATCCGCCCCGCATCGAGGTTGCCGCGCTCGAACGGTTCGGTGCCGAACTGCTGCCACAGCGCCTTCATGAATCCCGCATCGGCGCGGCGGTCGGCCGGGCGGCGGTCGGCGTGTCGTTCGCGCGACGTGATCGGCGTCACGCCCTTGGGGTTGGCGCGGCGGATGGTGAACTGGAAATCCGTGCCGGGCAGCCGGCCGGGAAAACCGCGGTGTTTCAGCATGGGGCTGTCTCCGGTCGGGGGATGGCGGGTGCGGTCATGGTCAGTACTCCACCCAGATGCAGCCAGTCCTGGCGGGCCGGTAGAATTCGAAGAACTGCGCCGCCTCGTGCGCCGTTTCGCCGAAAGGCAGCATCCGGTCGGAAAACGAGATCACGACGCGTTCCGGTTCCAGCCTGGTTTCGGCCAGGTAGGGCAGCACGACGTTGTCGCAGGTCCAGTCCATGTCGAGCATGGTCACATCATAGCTCACCCGCCCCGCATCGCCGCCGATCCGGGGCGCCACGAAGCGGAACCGCGCCCAGAGCTGGCCGGGCGTGTCGTCCATCAGCACTTCGAACAACGCCACCGGCTGGCCGGAGGGCACGTCGATGGCAACTTCCTCGGCCGCCGGGAAGGTCGGGATCAGGGCCAACGCCGCCGCACCGCCCCAGCACGCCCGGACGGGCGCGCGCCCGTGGGGACCGCAGCGGCGGATTGCAGGAGAACGCGGCGCACGGATCATGGGACGGCGGCCTCCGCGGTCGGGAATTCGGCGGGCGAGATAATTTCCAACAATTCCATGTCGTCGGAGTGCCGGACCTCGCGATGGCGGATACCGGGGGGCTGAAGCACGCAGGACCCTTCGCGCAGCATGTGCTCGCCCTGCCCTTCGTATTCGAAGACGACCCAGCCCTTCGTCACGTAGACCACCTGGAAGTCGAGATCATGCGTATGCCAGCCGCCGGGGCTTTCCATTCCCGGCACAGCGCGAATGACATGGGCGCCGTACTTGCCGCGGGTCGCGTCCTTGATGCCAAGGTCGCGGTATTCGAAGAAAGCGCGCAGCCCGCCGATGAACGGCCCCTTGTCGGCATGAGCAATGGAGAACGCCTGGTTTTTCCAGAGCCCTCCATCAGCAATCCTGTAGTCCAAACATGACTTGCAAGTTCTTGCGTTTTCGTAGCCTGACGCGCGTACAAACGCCATTCCGTCATCCAACGTACTGAACTCATGCCACTTGCTGTTCTTGTCGCTTTTGTCAGCGTGGATACCTTCACCATTGTTGCAATACCCGCACTCTGGCAGATGCAAAATGGCTTTCTTAAGCGTCCAGTTCTCGTAGACCCAACACCTCGTCATGGCTGACCTCCGCTACTGGCAGCTTCGTGGCGAATTGTTGCGACGATCCGCTGATCATCCTCCCGCCCGGCGTTCACGCCGGGCCGCGCCGACCCGCCCCCCGTCACGCCATTGGCGTGCCTTCGGCTCGACGGGCGGCGCGATGCGCCCCCCCGCGGGTCGGCGCGCCCCTCATCGCTTGTGATCGTCGTCATGCGAGTTGCGTGTCGCACCCAACGCTTCCGCTTGCGTGGATCGTTCAGAACACCTTCGATAGTCTCCACCACCGATGCCGAAACCGCCCCATCCACCTGCCCACCGGCGCACACGTGCAACCCATCCCCGGTCCGCGTCACCCGGACCACCGGGGAAAATCCCCGCAGCCGTTGCAGCGCGCGCCACAGGTCCTGCCGGACCTGCTGGGCGATCTTCAGACGGTTGGAATCCGCCAGCACGGTTTCCGCAGACACATCCATTCGCACCGGCAACCGCCGGGCCAGCACAAGGGTCTCGCCCTCGCTCAGGATATGCCAGCGGGCCTTCTTCACGGCCGCTTCGCGATGCAGTCGACTTCGACCAACGCGCCCACGGCCAACGCCGTCACGCCCACCGTTGTCCGCGCCGGCCGGCGGTCTTCGGGGAAATAGCCCTGATAGACGGCATTGAACCCGGCATAGTCACGCTCGAATTCGGTCAGGAAGCAGCGGCATTGCACGACATGTTCCAGCCCAAGGCCCAGCCCGGCCAGCACGATCTTCAGGTTCTCCATCACCCGTTCCGTCTGCGCCTCGATCTCCTCCGGAAGGGCCGCATCCGGCGCGTCGGGGTCGGTCGGCATCTGCCCGGTCAGGAAGACCCAGCCGTCGCTCTCCACCGCGTGGGAGAACGGCGCCACGGGCCGCGGCCCGCCCGGGATCATGTGAAAGTCGATCATCGGCTCTGCCCTCGCACCAGAAAAACCGCCCCGCCCGAACTGGACCGAGTCGCCGCACCACTGCGCTTACAGCGGAATGTTGTCGTGCTTCTTCCAGGGGTTCTTCAGCGTCTTGTTTCGAAGCGACGCGAACGCCTTGCTGACACGGCGGCGGGTCGACTGAGGCATGATCACCTCGTCGATGAAGCCGCGTTCGGCCGCGATGAAGGGATTGGCGAAGCGGTCCTCGTAATCCTTCGTGTGGCTCGCGATCTTGTCCGCATCGCCCAGGTCGCCGCGATGGATGATCTCGGTCGCGCCCTTGGCGCCCATCACCGCGATTTCCGCCGTGGGCCAGGCATAGTTGAAATCGCCCCGGATGTGCTTCGAGCTCATCACGTCATAGGCGCCGCCATAGGCCTTGCGGGTGATGACCGTCACTTTCGGCACCGTCGCCTCGCCATAGGCGAAAAGGAGCTTCGCGCCGTGCTTGATGACGCCGCCATATTCCTGGCTTGTCCCCGGCAGGAAGCCCGGCACATCGACGAAGGTCAGGATCGGGATTTCGAAGCAGTCGCAGAACCGCACGAAGCGCGCGGCCTTGCGCGAACTGTCGATGTCGAGGCACCCCGCCAGCACCATCGGCTGGTTCGCCACCACGCCCACGGTCCGACCTTCCAGACGGATGAAGCCGGTGATGATGTTCTTGGCGAAATTCTCCTGAATCTCGTAGAAATCGCCTTCGTCCGCGACCTTGTGGATCAGTTCCTTCATGTCGTAGGGCGTGTTGGCATTGGCCGGAATCAGCGTATCCAGCGATTGCTCCACCCGCGCCGGATCGTCGAAGAACGGACGGACCGGAGGCTTTTCCTGGTTGTTCAGCGGCAGGAAATCGACCAGCCGGCGCACTTCGGCCAGCGCTTCCACGTCATTTTCGAACGCGCCATCGGCGACCGAGGATTTGCGCGTATGGGTCGAAGCGCCGCCAAGCTCTTCGGCCGTCACCTGTTCGTTGGTCACGGTCTTCACGACGTCCGGACCGGTGACGAACATGTACGAGCTGTCCTTCACCATGAAGATGAAGTCCGTCATCGCCGGCGAATAGACGGCCCCGCCCGCGCAGGGCCCCATGATCACAGAGATCTGCGGGACGACGCCCGAGGCCATGATGTTGCGCTGGAACACCTCGGCATAGCCGGCAAGGGAGGCCACGCCTTCCTGGATCCGCGCGCCGCCGGAATCGTTGATGCCGATTACCGGCGCGCCGTTCTGCACCGCCATGTCCATGATCTTGCAGATCTTCTGGGCGTGGGTTTCCGAAAGCGAGCCGCCGAAGACCGTGAAATCCTGGCTGAACACATAGACCTGCCGGCCGTTGATCGTGCCCCAGCCGGTGACGACCCCGTCGCCATAGGGGCGCTGTTCTTCCATCCCGAAATCGGTGCAGCGGTGGGCGACGAAGGTGTCGAATTCCTCGAAGCTGCCTTCATCAAGCAGAAGGTCGATCCGCTCGCGCGCCGTCAGCTTGCCGCGGGCGTGCTGCGCATCGATCCGGCGCTGGCCACCACCCAGACGCGCATCGGCGCGCCGATCTTCCAGTTCGGATAGAATATCCTTCATCTTGCCCGGTCCCTTGCTGCAATTTTGCAAGACCTTAACGCTGCGTGGCAACGAACCAAAGCGGTTTTCCGCAAATTTGCAAATCATTGACAGCTTCAAAAATGTGAAAAGCAAATTAGCAAATTTGGTCGCTGATGACTTGTCAATGACATCGTTACACTTTTCCATGAGAAAGGGTGGCGATGCGGGGGCGAGTCATCAATATAGGCTGAGTCACGACAAGGAAAAACACCGTGCCCAACAAATCCTCCATCATCGCCGAGATGCAGTTCGAAGGCATCCACAGCAAGAACGCGATCAACACGACTGGCGCGCGGGCTTATACGATCACGTACCAGTACGCCACGACGTCCGAACCTTCGAATTTCCCGAGGCCGGGCGAGTACAGCGGCTGGACGCCCTTCTCCGCCTCTGAAAGGACCGCGTTCGAGAAGGCGCTGGCCGAGCTGGAATCGGTGATCAATGTCAATTTTGTCGAGGTCAGGGGCCAGGCCGACCCGGTGCTGGATGTCGGCAAGATCGACCTGACAGGCACGACAACGGGCAAAGGCGGCTACAGCAGTTCTTCGATCGGTGACACCATCGTGTCCTACGAGGCCTTCGCCGTGTTCAAGAACACGCTGAATTTGGCGGATGGCAGCAACACCACGGAAAACCTGTTGCTGCACGAACTTGGCCATGCGCTGGGGCTGAAACACCCAGACAGCCCCCCGGCCCTGCCTGCGGCCCAGGAAAACAACAAGTTCACCGTCATGTCCTACGTCGCCAATCCGGACAACGGGCAGCGTTCGGACGGGCTGCAGCTTTACGATATCCTTGCCCTGCAGGACACGTGGGGCGAGGCCGCGAACAATACCGGCGACACGACGTATGACGGGCCGCGCAACGATACGGTCTACGCGGTCTGGGATACCGGCGGCACCGACACGTTCACCGCAGGCGACCGGCGAAACGACGTTTCGATCGACCTGCGCGAAGGGAAATTCTCCAGCTTCGACAGTACCGACGATGTCGTCATCACCTTCGGCACGAAGATCGAGAACGCAACCGGCGGGAGCGGGAACGACAAGCTCCTTGGCAACGGGCTGGGCAACACGCTGCGCGGCGCCGGCGGCAATGACAAGCTGAAGGGCTTTGGCGGAAACGACCGGCTGTTCGGGGACGGCGGCAATGACAAGTTGCTGGGGTTCAGTCAGCGGGACGTACTGAAAGGCGGAAGCGGCAACGACACGCTGAATGGCGGCGGTGCGAAAGACAAGCTGGTGGGTCAGGCAGGCCGCGACAAGCTGTTGGGTCAGAACGGAAACGACAAGCTGTTCGGTGGCAAGGGCAAGGACCTGCTGAAGGGGGGCGACGGGGCCGATCTGCTGCGCGGGCAGAAGGGCAATGACAAGCTCGTTGGCCAGGGCGGCGCCGACACCATCGTCTTCAAGAAGAACGACGGTCAGGACACGTTCAAGGATTTCCAGAACGGCATCGACGAGATCCGGTTCGTCAACCTCGGCAACGTCAAGAAGATCCTGAACAACAACGCCGAGCAGGTGGGTGACGACGTGATCTTCGATTTCGGCAACCGCGGATCGCTGACCGTCGAGGATACGACGATCCGCGCCGTCAGCGACGATATCGGACTTTAGCGGCAGGTCTTGGCGTCTGAACTTGCCCCAAGAATATTGATGTTTTTCGTAGAAGGCCCTGTGCGGAATCGCACAGGGCCTTGTTTCATTGACCTGCGGCGACTTGCCCGGCCGTGCCGTCAGGATGGACAACGTGCAGGTGTGGCGCTACGCCACCCGACATGTCCCAGCCAAAGCGTTTGCGGTTCCTCGATTCCTCGACACCGCCCCACATCGCAACCCTGATCTTCCTGTCGGCCCTGGCGCCGATCGCGATGAACATCTTCCTGCCCAGCCTGCCGCAGATGACAGCTTATTTCGGCACGGATTATGGCATCATGCAGCTGTCGGTCGCGCTCTACCTGCTGGTGAACGCGATCCTGCAGGCACTGATCGGGCCGGTGTCGGACAAGTACGGGCGCAGGCCGGTGATCCTGTGGGGGATCGTCCTTTTCATTCTGGCCACCATCGGCTGCATCTTCGCCCCCACGGTCGAGGTGTTCCTTGCCTTCCGCATGGCGCAGGCAGTGGCAACGGTGGGCATGGTGCTCAGCCGGGCCGCGGTGCGCGACATGTACCCAGCCGACCAGGCGGCAAGCGTCATAGGCTACGTCACCATGGGCTTCGCCATCGCGCCCATGATCACGCCCGTCATCGGCGGCGCCGTGGGCGAGATGTTCGGCTGGAAGGCCAACTTCCTGCTGCTGATCGGCTTCGGCATCCTGTGCTATTTCCTGACACGCGCCGATTTCGGCGAAACCGCGCGCTCCAGCGGCAAGACGCTGGGCCAGCAGTTCCGCGAATATCCCGAGCTTCTGACCTCGCCCCGCTTCTGGGGCTACTCGCTGGCCACGGCGCTGTCGTCGGGGGCGTTCTTTTCCTATCTCGGCGGCGCGCCCTTTATCGGCGCCACCTATTTCGGCCTGGAGCCGGGCCTTCTGGGCCTGTTCATGGGGGCGCCCGCCATTGGATATATCGTCGGCAATTTCCTGTCGGGCACGTTCTCGATGCGGATCGGGATCAACAACATGATGATCGCCGGCTGCATCGTGACCGGGGTCACGATGATCCTGCTTCTGGCGCTGTTCTCGCTGGGCTTCGACAGCCATTTCGTCTTCTTCGGGCTGATGATCAGCGTGGGCCTTGGCAACGGGATGACGATGCCCAACGGCATGGCCGGGTCGCTGTCTGTCCGGCCGCACCTTGCCGGCACCGCATCCGGCCTGTCGGGCGCGATCATGCTGGGCGGCGGCGCGGCGCTCAGCGCGCTGGCAGGCGCCCTTCTGACGGAGAAAACCGGTCCCTACCCGCTGATCTGGATGATGCTGATCACGGCGGTGCTGGGCTTCTTCTCGGTTCTGGTGGTGATCTTCCGCGAACGGCAATTGGGGCTTTCCTCACCGCAATAGGTTTTGCAAAGTGCGGGCAACATATCCGCAAAGAAGCAAACCCATGACCGTCCAGAAGCTGTACGCCGGCGCCAAGCTGCGCGAGATCCGCACCCGTCTCGGCCTGACCCAGAAGGATTTCGCCGCCAAGCTGGGCGTGTCGCTGCCCTATCTGAACCAGATGGAAAACAACAACCGCCCCGTTTCCACGACGGTGGTGCTGGCGCTGGCGATGGAATTCGGCGTCGACGTGACCGAGCTGTCGACAGGCGATGCCGAACGTCTGGTGTCGGACATGCGCGAGGCGCTCGCCGATCCCGTCTTCGCCGATGGCGCGCCCCCGATGGCGGATCTGAGATTGACGGCGTCGAACGCGCCGGCACTGGCGCGCGCCTTCCTGGAACTGCACCGACGCTACCGGCAGACGCACGAACGGCTGGCTTCACTCGACGAAGCACTGGGCCGCGCGGATGCCAGCGCCCCCGCCAGTCCGTGGGACGAGGTGCGCGATTTCTTTCATTACTGCGACAACTACATCGATGCCGTGGATCGTGCTGCCGAACGGTTCGGCACATCGGTCGCTGCGAACCGCGACATCGCCGATGCAGCCACCGCTACGCTGCGTACCCACAACATCACCGTAACGCTTGCCGACATGCCCGGTCTGCGCCATTTCGACGGCGCGACCGGAGAGCTGACGCTGTCGAACCGCGTGCCCCCCGAAACCCGCCGCTTCCAGCTGCTGCTGCAACTGGCGCTGGTGCAGCAGAACGCGCTGCTGGAGGCGACGCTGGATCTCGCCCGCTTCCAAAGCGACACGGCCCGCGACATCGCCAAGATCGGGCTGGCGAACTACTTCGCCGGCGCCGCGCTGATGCCCTACACGCCGTTCCTTGAGGCCGCCGAGCTATGCCGGCACGATCTGGAATTACTGGGGGGCCGGTTCGGCGCCTCGATCGAACAGGTCGCGCACCGGCTGTCCACGATGCAGCGACCGGGCGCCAAGGGCATTCCGTTCTTCTTCGTCCGGGTCGATCAGGCGGGCACGATCACCAAGCGCCACTCCGCCACACGCCTGCAATTCGCCCGCTTCGGCGGCGCCTGCCCGCTGTGGAACGTGCACCGGGCCTTTGAAACCCCGGGTCATTTCCTGCGCCAGCTGGCCGAAACGCCCGACGGCGTGCGTTACATCAGCCTTGCGCGCGACGTGTCGAAGCCGGGCGGCTCCTACGGCGCGCCGGTCCGGCGCTATGCAATTGCGCTTGGGTGCGAGGTGCGCCATGCGGCGTCGCTTGTCTATGCCGACACGCTGGACACCACGAAGGCCACCGCGTTCGAGCCCATCGGCATCTCGTGCCGGATCTGTGAGCGGAAGAATTGCCACCAGCGGTCGGTCCCGCCGTTGGAGCGGCAGCTGACCATCGACGCAGACACGCGCGGCGTGCTACCCTACGAGGTGGGATAGCGCCCGACCCGTGGGCCCGGCGCCGTTCAGCTTATCAGGCGGCTTTCGCCAGGATCCGCGAGATCTCGTCCTTCAGCGCCGCGCGCTTCTTGCGCAACTCGCCTTCGGCCAGGTCTTCCATCGGTTCGACATTCGTTTCGGCCCGGTGGATCGTGCGGTTCAGCTCGTGATATTCCTCGAACAGTTTCGCGAAATGCGCGTCCGAGGACTTCAGCTTGTGCATCGCCTCGACCTTGTCGGGGAACTCTTCGGCGAGTTCGTGGGGAGTGTGGGTCATTCTGCCCTCCTTTATGGTCAACGCGATCTTGAAGAACACACATGGGGACGACATTGACCCGGATCAAACCCCGTCCCCGGAAAAGAAATTTTCCGCGGTTTCCGGCAGGTTGTGGTTCCTGGTGCACCAGAATGCGCCGCATCGCCTTGTGACCGCGACAGGCGGCGATATACAGGGGGCAGTGATTGCAAAGGACAAAGATCTGATGAGCGCCGACACCCTGCGGGACCGCATTCTGGAAGAGCTGAAACAGGTCACCGACCCGGTGAGCGGCAAGGATCTGATCGCCGCCGACCTGGTGCGCGCACTGACGGTCGATGGCGATACGGTGCGCTTCGTGCTGGAAATCGCGCCCGACGCAGCGAAAAAGATGGAACCCGTGCGGGCGGAAGCCGAAGCGCGTGTTGCCGCCCTGCCCGGCGTCGCGAAAGCGTCGGTCCTGCTGACAGCCCACAGTGCCAAGGCGCCGCCCGACCTGAAGGGCAAGGGCGCCGCGCAGACGCCCAGGCAACCGGCCCCGGCCGGGCCGCAGCGTGTGCCGGGCGTCGGGCGGGTGATCGTCGTGGGCTCGGGGAAAGGCGGTGTGGGCAAGTCGACCGTGTCGGCCAACCTCGCCATCGCGCTGGCCGCCGAAGGGCAGCGCGTGGGGCTGCTCGACGCCGATTTCTACGGGCCGTCACAACCGCGAATGATGGGCGTGTCGCGCAGGCCCGCCAGTGCCGACGGCAAGGTGATCGATCCCTTGCAGGCCCATGGCGTGAAGATGATGTCGATGGGGCTGATGCTGGACGAAGCGCAATCCGTCGTCTGGCGCGGGCCCATGCTGATGAGCGCGGTGCAACAGATGATGATGCAGGTCGCGTGGGGCGATCTGGACGTTCTGGTGATCGACCTGCCGCCCGGCACGGGCGACGTGCAGCTGTCGCTCTGCCAGAAATTCGTGATCGACGGCGCGGTGATCGTGTCCACGCCGCAGGACGTGGCGCTGCTGGACGCGCGCAAGGCCATCGACATGTTCAACCGCCTGAACGTGCCGATCCTTGGCCTGGTCGAAAACATGTCGACCCATATCTGTTCGAATTGCGGGCACGAGGAGCACATCTTCGGCCATGGCGGCGTGAGCCTTGAGGCCGAGAAGATGGGCGTGCCCCTGCTGGGCGCCGTGCCGCTGCATCTGGACATCCGGCTGAGCGGCGATGGCGGCACGCCGGTCGCGGCCACGGGCGGGGAAAGCACGCAGGTGTTCTCGCAGATCGCCCGGGCGCTGGTTGCGATGGCGGACGCTTAGGGAGGGTCGGGCGCGACCCGGATCACACATGATCCGGCGGGTGCGGTCGCCCCGCCAAGCGCCGGGCCGTCACAGGCTCAAATCGGCCCTGCAAACCCGCCATACTGGCCGCGCTTGAAGATCAGGCCCTGGCCGGCACGGTAGGCGGCGTGGGCCACATGTCCGACGATGATCGAATGATCGCCCCCGTCATGCACCGCGTGGCGGTGGCAGTCGAACCGCGCAAGACAGCCCGCCAGATGTGGCACGCCTTCCGGTCCCTTCACCCAGTCCACGCCGTCGAAATCGTCCCCCGTCCTGGCGAAGCGTGCGGCGAGATCCTCCTGGTCCTCGGCCACGACGTGGATCGAGAAATGCTGCGCCTCGACCATCCAGTCATGCCGCTGCGACTTCCGCGCCGGGCACCAGAGAACCAGCGGCGGATCCAGCGACACGGCGGAGAAGGAATTGGCGGTCATCGCCACCGGCGCGCCGTGGTTCAGCGCCGTGACGATTGTCACACCTGTGCCGAAGCAGCCCAGCGCCTCGCGAAAGGCCTTCGTCGTCCCGGGTTTCGGGGTGAATTCCGACAGCTGCCGGGACGGGTCGGGATCTGTCATCGGACGGAATTGCCTTTGCCGGAACGAATACGCGCAACTGCCGCGACACGGCCCGCCACATCGAGACCCCGCCACAGCCCCCATGGCCTGAGCGATCCTGCGCCCGGCGTCAAGGGCGAGAGGCGGGCCACCGACCGGCGGGATCCGCCTGCCTCAGGCGAACGCGTCCTGCACGATGCCGGCCATCCGGTCCGACACGCTGTCGATATCGGCCATCGCATCGACCGTCTTCAGCACACCCTGGTCGGAATAATAGGCGATCAGGGGCGCGGTTTCGGCGTGATAGGCTTCCAGCCGGGTCGCCACGGCATCCGCATTGTCATCGGGTCGGCGCTTGAATTCGGTGCTGCCGCAGACATCGCAGACCCCGGCGGTTTCCGGCTGCTTGAAGCTGTCGTGATAGCCTTCGCCGCATTTCGCGCAAGTGTAGCGGCCGGACACCCGTTCGACCATCGCCGCATCGTCGACCTCGAGGCTGATCGCCGCCGCGATCTCCTGCCCCGATTCCGCCAGAAGCGAATCGAGCGCCCTTGCCTGCCCCGCCGTCCGCGGGAAGCCATCCAGGATCACGCCGGCCGCGCAATCCGGCTGGCTCATCCGGTCGCGCAGGATGGCGATGACAATGTCGTCGGACACCAGCCCGCCGGCTTTCATGACGGCTTCGGCCTGCTTTCCGGCCTCTGTCCCTTCAGCGACCGCTGCGCGCAGCAGGTCGCCGGTGGAAAGCTGCACCAGCCCGAAGCGGTCGGTCAGCTTGCGGGCCTGGGTGCCCTTGCCGGCGCCCGGAGGGCCAAGCAGGATCAGTACGGCTGGTGCGGCCATGGCGTTCGATCCGTCCATGTCTTCCCCTTCTTATGCGTCAGGCCGGTTGGCGATCAGGTCGTCCACCACGGCCGGCTCGGCCAGAGTCGAGGTATCCCCCAACGCGCCGACATCGTTTTCGGCGATCTTGCGCAGGATCCGCCGCATGATCTTGCCCGACCGCGTCTTCGGCAGTCCCGGCGCCCACTGGATCACGTCGGGCGACGCAATCGGCCCGATTTCGTTCCGGACCCAGCCGCGCAGCTCCTTGCGCAGCTCGTCGGAGGGCTCGACCCCGTTCATCAGGGTGACATAGCAATAGATGCCCTGCCCCTTGATGTCGTGCGGGTACCCCACCACCGCGGCCTCGGCAACCTTCACGTGGGCGACAAGGGCGCTTTCGACCTCGGCCGTACCCATCCGGTGGCCCGAGACGTTGATCACGTCATCGACACGCCCGGTGATCCAGTAATCGCCATCGGCATCGCGTTTGCAGCCGTCGCCGGAGAAATAGTAGTTCTTGTAGTCCGAGAAATAGGTCTTCTCGAACCGTTCGTGATCGCCCCAGACGGTGCGCATCTGCCCGGGCCAGCTGGCCTTGATCGCCAGCACGCCTTCGGTGGGGCTTTCGTGGATCTCCTCGCCCGTCTGAGGCTCCAGCACCACGGGTTCCACCCCGAAGAAGGGCCGCATCGCGGCACCGGGCTTGGCCGCATGGGCGCCGGGCAGCGGTGTCATCATGTGGCCGCCGGTTTCCGTCTGCCACCACGTGTCGACGATGGGGCATTTCCCCTTGCCCACGACATCGTTGTACCAGTTCCACGCCTCGGGGTTGATGGGTTCGCCCACCGTGCCCAGCAGCTTCAGCGAAGACAGGTCGCATTTTTCGACGAACTGGTTGCCTTGCCCCATCAGCGCGCGGATCGCGGTCGGCGCGGTGTAGAACTGGTTCACCTTGTGCTTCTCGCACACCTGCCAGAAGCGCGAGGCGTCGGGATAGGTCGGCACGCCTTCGAACATCAGCGTCGTGGCGCCATTGGCCAGCGGGCCATACACGATGTAGCTGTGCCCGGTGACCCAGCCCACATCGGCCGTGCACCAGTAGATGTCGCCATCGTGGTAATCGAAGGTCACCTCGTGCGTCAGCGCGGCATACACAAGATACCCGCCCGACGAATGCACCACGCCCTTGGGCTGACCGGTGGAGCCGGAGGTATACAGGATGAACAGCGGATCTTCCGCGTTCACCTCCGCGGGTTCGGAGTAATCGTCGACCTCCTGGACCATCGCGTTGTAGTCGTAATCGCGGTCGGCAATCCACGTGGTCTGGCCGCCGGTGCGGCGGACCATCAGGCATTTGACACTGTCCTTGGTGTGCAGCAGCGCCGCATCGGTGTTCGACTTCAGCGGCGTGGCCTTGCCACCGCGGGGCGCATAATCGGCCGTGATCACGACCTTCGCGTCACACCCGTTGATCCGCGCCGACAGCGCATCGGGCGAGAAGCCCGCGAAGACCACCGAATGGATCGCGCCCAGCCGCGCGCAGGCCAGCATCGCATAGGCCGCTTCCGGGATCATCGGCATGTAGATGACGACCCGGTCGCCCTTGCCCACGCCCAGCTTGGCCAGCACGTTGGCCATCCGGCAAACGGATGCGTGCAGGTCCTTGTAGGTGATGTGCATGGCCGGGTCGGACGGATCGTCCGGCTCCCAGATGATCGCGGTCTGGTCGCCGCGGGTTTCCAGGTGACGGTCGACGCAGTTGGCGGCGACGTTCAGCACGCCGTCCTCGAACCACTTGATGTCGATATTGCCCGGCGCAAAGCTGACATCCTTCACCTTGGTGAAGGGCTCTATCCAGTCGATCCGCTTGGCATGCTCGGTCCAGAACGCCTCCGGATCCGCGATCGAGGCCTTGTACATCTCGTCGTATTTGGCGGCGTCCACATGAGCGCCGCCCACGAAATCTGCCGACGGCGGATAGCTCGCAACTTCGCTGGTCATCTCAGGCTCCTCCCAATCCCAGTCATCTGCACGCGGCGAAGGATCCTCACCAATTCTTCACCACGCCTTTGCCGCGCATCTTAACGGGCTTGGAAAATTATTAAATAAGGCACGGGAAAGAAACGATTTGTTTGTAAAGACTTTTCGTCACGCCGCAGCATTCTGTAAAGCCGTGGTTTGACACGGCGGAATTGTCTTGGCCCTCAAGCCCATTGCCTGTCAATGCCGTAACGGCAAGATGCGACCCGTCAACACATCGCAGGGCAGATGGCGCCCCGCGCCCATGCTGCGGCAAATGGTACGTCATGTCAGAACCAGCGCCAGATGATCCTCGGGCACCGCGTCGCCTTCGGCAATCGCCAGATCGGAAACCGTGCCGGCAACCGGTGCCTCGTAGGGGACCTCCATCTTCATCACCTCCATGATGAAAAGCACATCGCCCTCGGCCACCGATTGCCCGTTTTCAACGAGGCACTTCCAGATCGTCCCGCCGGTTTCGGTTTCGATATTCACAGCCATGTCTCCGGCTCCGTTTCCTCAGATCAGGGCCGCGGCAGAAAGCGCGGCGGGCCCTTCAGCGTTTCCAGTTTCGGCGCCTGCCGTTTCAGCCACCGGCAGAGCAGCCCCCGCGTTTCCCGCGGGTCGATCAGTTCATGGACGGCAAAGGCCTCGGCCCGTGGGAAGGGGCTTTGCTTGGCGGCCATCGCCTCTTCCAGCTCGCGCCGTTTCGCATCGGGGTCCGCCGCCGCCTCGATCTCGCGCCGGTAGGCAATAGCCACACCGCCTTCCACGGGCAGCGGCCCGGTTTCCGCGGATGGCCAGGCCAGCACGTAGCCGCCCGGCCCGTAATGCGCGGCCTGTGCCACGCCGAAGGACCGGCGGATCATCACGCTGGCCCACGGCACCGACAGCATCGCCGCCGTCAGCACCACGTTGGCGCCATGGCGAATCGTGGCGTCCTTTTCCGCCTGCGAGCCGATCCAGAAGCCCGGTTCGTCGATCAGGCTGATGACCGGCAGATGGAACGTCTCGCACAGCTCCAGGAACCGCCGCGCCTTCTGCGCGCCATCGGCAGTCATCGACCCCGCCAGGAACCGCCCGTCATTGGCCCAGATCCCCACCGGCCGTCCGCCCAGCCGGGCAAGCCCCGTGATCTGCGACCGCCCGTATCCCCGGCCCATCTCGAAGAACGATCCCGTGTCGACAACCGGCCCGATGACCTTGCGCATGTCGAACGCCCGGCGCCGGTCGCGCGGAACGATATCCACCAGCGAATCCTCGGCCCTGTCCTCGGGGTCATCGCACGCCATCACCGGCGGCAGCTCCCAGACATTGCCGGGCAGGTAGCTCAGGAAGGTGCGGATCTCGGCCAGGCTGGCCGCCTCGTCCTCGGCTGCGTTGTCGACCGTGCCGTTCTTCGCATGGACCTGTGCGCCGCCCAGTTCGTCCTTCGTCAGGTCTTCGCCCATGGCGCGCTTCACCACCACCGGCCCCGCCACAAGAATCTGTGCCGTGCTCTTCGACATGACCGAGAAATGCGAAGACACCAGCCGCGCCGCGGGCAACCCCGCCACCGCGCCCAGCGCGGCCGAGGCCACGGGGACCGTCGCCAGCGTCTCCGCCACCGTCCGGAATCGCGGCGCATCGAACACGGGCGAAGGCGGCGTCGGACGCTTTGGCGTGCCGACCGAGCCGCCCGACCCTTCGTGCAGGCGGACCAGCGGGATTCGGTACTCCAGCGCAAGTTTCTCGGCGTAAACGCTCTTCCTGAGCCCCGCCAATGTGGGCGACCCGCCCCGCAGCGTGAAATCCTCCCCGCCGACGACAACGGGCCGGCCGTCAATCTCTCCGAAACCCAGCACGAAATTCGCGGGATCGAAGGACAGAAGCTCCCCGTTCTCGCCGGTTTCGGCATCGCCCGCCGTGCGCCCGACCTCGTCGAACGACCCGGGATCCAGCACCGCGTCGATGCGTTCCCGCACCGTCAGGCGCCCGGCATTATGTTGTTTCTCAACGCCTTCCGGCCCGCCCTGCGCGGTGGCGGCGGCCCGTCGGGCGGCGATCCTGTCGGCTTCGTCTCTCCAGCTCATGGCGCGCATCAAGGCGCTGTCGGCGCCCCGTGTCAACTCTGGCTGTCATCCGTCAGCCGCACCGCGAATGCTGCGCTGCCGCATTTTTCAAGGTCCCCAGTCATCCTTTCTGAAAGCTTGACACGGGCATAATGTCGCGATCTAGTCCCGTCTTGGAGGAAGGGGAGGTGCGCATGGCGCCGATGACGGTCCCACCCGCAAACCGCGAAGAGAGTGCGATAAATTTCGCCCCACGCGGTTCGGAATTCAGGACCTGAAGTTGCCACGGGTCGCTCCTGTGGATGACGCCGACGGTTTTCATGCGCGATCGGGCATCGATGCCCGAGCCCTGCATAGGGCGCGGGGCGGCAACGTCGAACACGTTGCCGCCCTGACTCTTTTCCACGGCAAGCCCTGAAGCGCGACACCCCGCCCGGAACGGAACCGGCGGCTTGCCCTTGATGGACCGTGCCGGAGGTGTCAGGTACCCAGCGCGATGGCGGCGCCGCTAAGGTGGCGATGTCATCTACGTGGTGAGCCGAAGCAGAAACCGTCTGTCGCCGCCATACGCCATATCAGAGTTGACGCCCGCCCCGCGCGGCGCAACGTTGCGCCCATCCGAAGGAGGAATACCCCATGTCCCATGGTTTCGACACATTGCAGATCCACGCCGGCGCGCAGCCCGATCCCGCAACGGGCGCCCGGCAGACGCCGATCTACCAGACCACGGCCTATGTCTTCCGCGACGCCGATCATGCCGCCGCGCTCTTCAATCTTCAGGAAGTGGGCTTCATCTACTCCCGCCTGACCAACCCCACCGTCGCCGTCCTGCAGGAACGCATCGCGACGCTGGAAGGCGGCGCCGGCGCCGTCTGCTGCTCGTCGGGTCACGCGGCGCAGATCATGGCGCTCTTCCCGCTGATGCAGCCCGGCTGCAATATCGTGGCCTCGACCCGTCTTTACGGCGGCACGGTCACCCAGTTCAGCCAGACCATCAAGCGCTTCGGCTGGTCGGCCACTTTCGTCGATTTCGACGACACCGACGCCGTGAAGGCCGCCATCGACGAAAACACCCGCGCGGTGTTCTGCGAATCCGTCGCCAACCCCGGCGGTTACATCACCGATCTCGATGCCATCTCCGCGATCTCGAACGACGCCGGCGTGCCGCTGATCGTCGACAACACCTCGGCCACGCCTTACCTCTGCCGCCCGTTCGAACACGGCGCCTCGCTGGTGGTCCATTCGACCACGAAGTACCTCACCGGTAACGGCACCGTCACCGGCGGCGTGGTGGTCGATTCCGGCACGTTCGACTGGTCGGCCTCCGACAAGTTCCCGTCCCTGTCCCAGCCCGAGCCCGCCTATCATGGGCTGAAATTCCACGAGACGTTCGGCCCGCTGGCCTTCACCTTCCACGGCATCGCCGTGGGCCTGCGCGATCTGGGCATGACGATGAACCCCCAGGGCGCGCATTACACGCTGATGGGGATCGAAACGCTGTCCCTGCGCATGCAAAGACATGTCGAGAACGCGCAGAAGGTCGCCGCCTGGCTCGAAGCCGACGACCGGATCGAAAGCGTGACCTATGCCGGCCTGCCCTCCTCGCCCTATTACGACCGGGTGGAGAAGATCTGCCCCAAGGGCGCCGGCGGTCTCTTCACCTTCGCGGTCAAGGGCGGGTACGAGGCCTGCATCAAGCTGGTCAACGCGCTCGAGATCTTCTCCCACGTGGCGAACCTCGGCGATACGCGCTCGCTGATCATCCATTCGGCCTCGACAACCCACCGCCAGCTGTCCCCAGAACAGCAGAAGGCCGCGGGGGCCGAACCCAACATGGTCCGCGTCTCCATCGGGATCGAGGATGCCGACGACCTGATCGCCGATCTCGACCAGGCGCTGACCCAGGCCACCGCCTGATTCACCGCCTGATTCACGACCTGCCCTCGCCCGTTCCGCCCACGCGCGGGACGGCAAGCCGGCCGCCCGAACGGGCGGTCGGCGGGGGTTGGGCGGGTGGGCCGGCCCGCGCGCGGGCGGAACGGGCGGACACGCACGGCCTCAGACGCGCCAGAACCTGACCGTCAGGATCGTGTAGACGACCATCAGTTCAAGCCGTCCGATCAGCATCGCGCCGCACAGGATCCACTTGGCGGAATCGTTCAGCCCGCCGAAATTGCCCGCCGGCCCGATCTCGTCCCCCAGCCCCGGCCCCACATTGGCCAGCGCCGTCGCAGCCCCCGACACCGACGTGATGAAATCCAGCCCCGTGAAGCTCAGCATCCACGCCACGGCACCCATGGTCACGATGAAGAAGACGAAGAACGACATGACCGAGCTCAGCACGTCGTGCGCCACGGGCCGCCCCTGGAAGCGCGGGGTGAACAGCCCGTGGGGCGATCGCAGCTGCTGGATCTGGCTTCGGATCGACGCGAACAGAAGCTGGTACCGGAAGATCTTGATCGAACAGGCGGTCGAGCCCGCGCACCCCCCGATCAGCCCGGTGAAGAACAGCACCATGACCGGAAAGCTGCCCCATTCCATGTAGTTCTCGCTGGAAAACCCCGTCCCCGTCATCAGCGACGTCGTGTTGAACAGCACGGCCCGGAACGTGTCGGCATAATTGCCGTTGGCCTCGGGCATCATCCACAGCGTCAGAAGCAGAACGATGATCACCAGGACGATGAAGAACCCGCGCACCTGGGCATCCAGGAACAGGGGCCGTGCCGTGCCCGACAGGAACTGCACGTACCGCACGAAGGGCATCGCGGCGAGCAGCATGAACACCACGGCCACGTATTCGGCGGCCGGCGGCAGCTCGGCAAAGGAATTGTCGTAGGTCGAAAGCCCCCCGGTCGCCACGGTGGTCATCGCGTGCACGATGGCATCGAACGTGCCCACCCCCGCAGCCCCGTAGGACAGCGCGCACAGCACCGTCAGCCCGACATAGATGCTTGAAATGCGGGCCGAAATCTCGGTCGCGCGGGGCAGGATCTTGCCCATCGTGTCAAAGGCCTCGGCGCGGAAGATCTGCATGCCGCCCACGCGCAGTTCAGGCAGGAACACCATGGCGACAACGATGATCCCGATGCCGCCCAGCCATTGCAGGATGCCGCGCCACAAGAGCAGCCCCTTCGGCAGGTCATCCAGCCCGACCAGCACCGTCGACCCGGTGGTCGTCAGCCCCGACATCGCCTCGAAGAACGCGTCGACGAATTCGGCATCGGTCGCGCCAAGGATCATCGGCAATGCGCCGAAGATCGGCAGCGCCACCCAGACGCCCGTGGTCAGAAGGAAGGTCTGCTGGATGGTCAGCCCTTCCTTCACGCCGTTGGCGCAGGCGAGCGACATGGCGACGCCTGTCGTCATGGTGATCAGCGACGCTTCCAGGAAGGCCGTCCAGTGGCCCTGCCCTTCGATCAAGTCGACCGCCATGGGCACGACCATCGTCGCGCCCAATATGGTGACCAACAGGCCGATGACATATCCGACAGGGCGCAAGTCCGGCATGGATGAGAGCCTTGGCGCGCCGCCCTGTCGCTGTCAAGCAGCAGTCACCGGGCCCGGGCTCAGCCCTGGTCCTTCGGGGCGGTCCTGGTACCCGTTTTCGGGTTTGCCGCGGGTTTGGCAGGTGTCGGGGTCGTCGTCCCGGTCGGGGCCGCCGGTTTTGCCGCCCCGGAGGCTTTCGCCTCCGGTTTCGGGGCCGGCTTCGGCGCCTGTTTCGGCGTCGCCGCCGGCGTTGCAGCCTTCTTGGCCGGTTTCGACGCGGCCGTCGCCGTGGCGGTCTTCGCGGTCTTGGGCGCCGCCTCCGCCGCCGTTCTTGCGGCCGGTTTCGCCGATGGCTTCTTCGCCTTGGCGGCAGGCGTTTTGGGGCGCGCCGGGGCCGCACGTTTCTTCGGTGGCGCCTTGGCCTTGGCCGCCGCGGGCTTTGCCGCCTGGGCCTTGGGCTTTTCCGGCGCCGCCGTCGCCGCCGTCGGGGCCGGTGCGGCCGCTGAGGCTTCGACGGGCAGACCAACGGACCGAAGCCTGAAGGCCCTTGTCGTCCGGCTCTGTGCCTCGACGGCCGATTTCGTCATGCTGCGCAGAAGCTGCATGTGCGCGGCCATCGTGTAGCCTGCCATGCGCATGCAGGCCGCCTGAAATTGCAGGTGTGTTCTAAGGGGTGACATCATGGTCCTACTCCGTTTGCGTCGGCACGCCGGGCCGTCCGGCCCGCTGCATGCGCGCAGTGAAACTGTGTGTGAGCCCCAGCCAGCCGCGGCGGGTTCGCCTGCGCACCGATGCGGGGTGGGGCGAGCGCCCCGGCCGGTCCAGAAGGCCCGCCCCGCGCAGTGCGGCCAGTCCCATCGAATCAACGGTGCAGGCCGCAACCTGGCCGGGGCTCGTTTCGAATGAACGTGTCCACATGGTGCTCGCTCCTGGCGGACCGGACAAGCGCAGGGGATCTCTGACAGAAATCGCCCGACGCCCTGGCACGGGGCGTGTCGCTGCCCCGGTCTTCCGGACATGCCCGATCCGGCACGTCCTGAACCTACCATACACCGTATCCTTCGCAAACGCAGCATCGAAATGCTGCAATGCGGCATCAGTCCTGCATGGGGTCCTTGGGTCGCCGACGCCGTCTCCGCCGATACCGGCAAAAGCTCCCCACCGCGCGCATCGCGCCGGCGGCGGGAAGGAGGATCGCGCCAGCGATCCGACGGGGGTGGGTGGGCGGGCCGCCGCGGGCGCGATGCGGACGCATCCCCGACGGGCCCGCGTGTCAGCCCACGTGAAACAGCGTCGAAAACAGCTTTGGATCCAGCGACGCCGCGCGGAAGGTCTCCCCTTCCACCAGCACCGACACGGCATCGTGGCTGTGCAGGCTTTCCTGGTGGCTGGCGACCACACGAAAATCGCCGATCCGCGGATCGGCCTGCAATTCGGCCGAAAACAGCCGCGCCGCGTCTTCCACGAAGATCGGGTTGGCCGCGTTCATCTCGGCAAAGGCCTGTTCGTCCTCGCGCTTGACCATCACCTGCGTCTCCGTCGGGACCGCGCGGCGGCACAGTTCGATCAGGTCCTCGAACCACAGGCAGTCGCCACCGGGCTCCAGCGCCACAGACACCCGCGCGACCGAACGCTGCGAATGCGGCGTGGCCAGCTGTCCACGTTCGGAACGGGCGTGCTCCGAAAGCTCCAGCGAGCACGGACAGGTCGACGAATAGACATAATCCAGGTGCACGATCTTGCGCTGCACGCCCTCGGCCTCGACCAGTTCCAGCGCGATGTCGTAATACTGGTAGCCCTCCAGCCCCGACCGCAGGCTGTCCACCTTCATCGGGAAGGAAAACCGCATCTGGATCCGCGCATCCAGGCTGTCGAGATCGGCCTTGTAATCGTCCAGCGCCGCCTCGATCACCTCGAAGCTGAAGCTCTTTTCCGCGTGTCGATAGAAGCTGCGCATGATGCGGGACATGTTGATGCCCTTGCGGTCGGCCTCAAGGCTCACCGTCCCGGTGACCGAGGTCTCCAACGTCAGGTCACGCCCGTCGCGCCGGTGAAACCCGATCGGCAGGCGGAAGTTCGAGATCCCCACATGCTGGATCACCCGTTTTTCGCCCCGGATCAGGCTGGCAGGCCCGTTCTGCAGGTCGGGCATGCGCGCGCGGTAGTCGCCGTCGACGACGAAATCGTCGGGATAGGCCCGCGACAGCAGCGGATAGCCCGCATTCGATTCCCCGCTCATCAGCCGGCGTGTCACCGGGTCGAGCGCGGCCAGATCCTCGGGCGCGGCGGTTTCGGCCCAGCGGCGCAGGAGATCCAGCGCCTCGGCCACATCTTTGCGGTCTGCCGGTCCGTCTTCGGGCGATACATGGACGTTCATCAGGCTGTCCCCCTTCGGCACTGCGCCGATGGAACGACGCAGGCCAAAGATGGTCCGCCATGACAAAGTGTCAATGCCCCGGACCCTTTTCGCCGACCGTCAGGCTCGCGCACGCATAGTCCGCGCCGGGCGGGCCAACGCTGACCCGCCGCTCCGGCCGGGGGCCAGTTCAGACCGCGTCCAACGCCTGTGCCACATCGGCCAGCAGGTCATCGGTGTCCTCGATCCCGGCCGAGATCCGCACCAGCCCGCGGGTGATGCCAAGCGCCTGTCGCTGCTCTTCCGTCAGGCGTTGATGTGTCGTCGTGGCGGGATGGGTGATGATGCTTTTCGCGTCGCCCAGGTTGTTCGAGATCTTGATGATCCTCAGCGCGTTGATGAAGCTGAACGCCGCCGCCTGCCCGCCGGCCAGGTCGATCGACACGACCGTTCCGGGACGCTTCATCTGCGTCTTGGCCAATTCATGCTGTGCATGGCTTTCCAGCCCCGGGAACAGCACGCGCGCGACCTTGGTGTGGCCGTCCAGCCTGTTGGCCAGCGCCGTCGCGGTATCGCATTGCGCGTTGACCCGCAGGCTGAGCGTTTCCAGCCCCTTCAGCATCACCCACGCATTGAACGGGCTGAGCGAGGCGCCGATATGCTTGTTGAAGGGCTCGAACGTGCCGCGGATGAATTCCTCGGTCCCCAGCACGATGCCGCCCAGAACCCGGCCCTGCCCGTCGATATGCTTGGTGGCCGAATAGACCACGACATCCGCCCCCTGCGCGATGGCATCGGAAAAGACCGGCGAGGCGAAGACGTTGTCGACCACCACCAGCGCGCCGACCTTGTGGGCCAGCTCGCACACGGTGCGGATGTCGACGATTTCCAGCGTCGGATTGGCGACGGATTCGAAGAACACGGCCTTGGTATCGGACCGGATCGCCGCGTCCCATGCCGCATTGTCGGCGCCGTCGACGAAGGTCACTTCGACCCCGAACTTGCCCAGCACGTTTTCCAGCACGTAGAGGCACGATCCGAACAGCGCCTTCGAGGACACGACATGGTCCCCGGCCTTCAGCATCGACAACAGCGTGCCCGAAACGGCGGCCATGCCGCTGGCGGTGGCAAAGGCATCCTCGGCGCCCTCGATGGCGGCGATGCGTTCTTCGAACATCCGCACGGTCGGGTTGCCGTAGCGGGCATAGATGTATTCGTCTTCGCCGGTCTCGATGAACCGCGCCTCGGCGGCTTCGGCGCTGTCATAGGCGAAGCCCTGGGTCAGGAAGATCGCTTCGCTCAGTTCGCCATATTGGCTGCGGCGCGTGCCGCCATGGACGGCGGCTGTTCGCTTGTTCCAGTCTTTACTCATGATGATCCTTTCAGCCCTTCCACGGGCGCAAACAAAAAGCCCCAGACGCGGTCAAGCGAAAGGGGCCTTTCGTCTGACCTTTTAGCGGGATGTTTTACGTGGCCCGCAATCCGGTAACAAATCGCCACGGCCAAGTTGGTAGCGCGTGGGTTGAGACCGGTCAATGCAGTTGCGGCATATTTGGGCAGTCTGGGAACTTGAGCGCCGGTTGGTGGATGCTCTGGGCCCACCACGTAGATGACCCACGCCATCTTCACGCACCCGCCATCGCTTCTGCTGCCCGGGACCAGGCCGCCTTCCCCGTCAAGGGCAGGCCGCGCATCCGCGCGGGGCTCGCGCCCCCTTGACGGGAAACCCGCCCCGGCCCGTTCCGGCAGCGCGACGGCGGCTCCGCGAAGATGGCTTCGGGACCGGGTCGAGGTGGGGACAGGGGCGGCTTTGCAGGTGGGTCATTAAGGCAACGTCACGGTGGTGTAACCTTGGCTTCACGGGCGTTTCATACGCTTGCGGCACTTGCTCCGACAAAGCGGAACGGGCGGGGCCGACATGCCTTTTCTCCGGATCAATGCAGAGGGTGACGCTCCCGTATGGCACGGGACGGGGGCGCTTTTGGGATCGCGCTTCGACCGGGTGTCCGATGCGCCGGGGCCGGTCGTGGTGATGATCCACGGCTACAAGTACCGTCCCGGCGACAGATACCATTGCCCGCATCGCGGGATCCTGTCGCCGTTCTCCGATCACACCGCGCGCGGGGCGCCCAGCTGGCCGCGGCAACTGGGCTTCGGCACCGGGCGCGCGGACGAAGGGTTGGGGATCGGGTTCGGCTGGAACGCGCGCGGCGCGCTGTGGACGGCCCAGGCCCGCGCCACCGAAGCCGGGCGCGCGCTGGCCCGGGTTCTGGAGCGACTGCACCGGCAGTGCCCGGACCGCCCCGTGCACATCGTGGCCCATTCGATGGGCACGGGCGTGGCGCTGGAGGCGCTGCACCATCTGCCGCCCGGTGCCGTGTCGCGGATCCTGTCGCTGACCGGCGCCTGTTATCAAAGCCGGGTCGAGGCGGCGCTTGCCACCCAGGCGGGCGCGCGGGCCGAATTCATCAACGTCACCAGCCGCGAGAACGACACGTTCGATTTCCTCTACGAACGCCTGATCGCGCCACCCCGGCCCGGCGACCGGGCCATCGGACTGGGGCTGGCGCACGACAACGTGCTGACTCTGCAACTGGATAGCGCGCAGACGCTGACGCATCTTGATCGGTTGGGCTGCCCCGTGGGACCCTCCCAGCGCCGGGTCTGCCATTGGTCGGCCTACAGCCGCCCCGGCGTGCTGCGCTTCTACGACCGGCTGATCCGGCGGCCCGAGATCTTCACCTTCGACCGCCTACGCCGCGGCCTGCCAGAACAGCCCGATCCGCGCTGGTCGCGGCTGGTGGCCATGCCCGCCCTGCCCCGCCCCTTGCCCCCGGTGGCCAAGGCGTCGTGATCGTGTCGGGGGACGCGGTGCGTGGAAACCACGCACCATACCGACCGTCGGAATCCGATCCCCGGCCGGGGACCCTTGCCGCAGGGTGCGTGGTCCCCACGCACCCTGCGGCTCAGGCCGCGTCGGGAATGCGCGCTGTCACCTTGATCTCGAAATCGAACCCGGCAAGCCAGGTGACGCCCACGGCCGTCCAGTTGGGATAGGGCGCGGCCGGAAAATGCCGGTTCTTCACGCCCATGAACGCCTCGAATTGCGCCTCCGGGTCGGTGTGGTACGTGGTGACGTCCACCAGGTCTGCCAAGGTGCAGCCCGTCGCGGCCAGCACGCGTTTCAGGTTCTCGAAGGCAAGATCCACCTGCGCTGCGTAATCCGGTTCGGGCGAGCCGTCGGTGCGGCTGCCCACCTGCCCCGACACGAACAGCAGATCGCCTGACCGGATCGCGGCGGAATAGCCATGCTGTTCATAAAGCGCATGGCGGCCTTCGGGGAAGACGGGTTGGATATAGGACATCAGGTTGATCCTTGTGATGCGGTGGAGAGGATGCGAGAAGCGACTCACATACGAGCCGTATGCAAACTGCATCACATACGCGGCGTATGTCAACTCGCATACGAAGCGTATGTGTATTCGGAGGGACGCGATGGCCACGGGACGCCGGGCGGAAAAGATGGAGGAAACCCGCGCCAAGCTGATCGCCGCGGCGCGGAAGGCCTTTGCCGAGAAGGGTTTCGCGGCGGCGTCGATGGACGATCTGACCGCGGCCGTCGGACTGACCCGGGGCGCGCTCTATCACAATTTCGGGGACAAGACCGGGCTTCTGGCCGCAGTGGTCCACCAGATCGACGCCGACATGGCCGCCCGCGCCCGCGAGATCGGGCAGCGGAAGGACGGTCTGTGGGAGGCGCTGATGGCCGAAGGTGCGGCCTATATCGAGATGGCGCTGAACCCGGAGGTGCAGCGGATCGTCCTGCGGGACGGCCCCGCCTTCCTGGGCGACCCGTCGCAATGGCCCAGCCAGAACGCCTGCCTGGCCGCCACGATGGAGGTGCTTGAGGCGCTGATCGCCGATGGCACGGTGGAACCGCTGGATATCGAGGCCACGGCGCGGTTGCTCAACGGTGCAGCGCTGAACGCGGCGCTCTGGATCGCCGCCAGCGAAGATCCCGAAGCCACCCTGCCCCGCGCACGGGGCGCCTTCGAACGTCTGGCCACGGGTATCCTCGCCCGAAAACCATGACCCACGGGGAAAGCTGGCCGCAGGGTGCGTGGTCCCCACGCACCGCACCCGGCTACCCCGCGAACGGTAACCTACTCGTCGTCCTCGATCAGGTATTTCTGCATCGACAGGATCTGGATCCACAGGAACGCCACCAGCGCGATGGGGAAGGCGAAGGTTTCGATCTTGACCCAGGTATCGGTCGACATGGTCCGCCAGACGAACTCGTTCGCCGCGGCCAGCAGGATGAAGACAAGGAACAGGCGGCGGGTCAGGATCATCCAGCCCTCCTGCTCCATCGGCAGCATTTCCGACAGCACGAAGGCCAGGTAGGACCGGCCCTGCAACAGCCCGATCCCCAGCAGGAGTGCGAAGGTGCCGTAGACCAGCGTCGTCTTCATCTTGAAGAAGCGTTCATCGTTGAACCATGCCGTCAGCGCGCCGAAGAAGATCACCATCACCGCGGTGAAGATCTGGATGCGGCTGAGCCGACCGGACAGAAAGTATAGTGCCCCCATCGCCGCCAGCAGGATCGGTACGAACAGGATCGTGGCAACGATGAAGCCCGAATATTCATTGCCGGCGAAGAAGAAGCTTTCTTCGCGCAGGCGCAGGTAGATCAGGAAGAAGGCAATGGTCGGCCCCAGTTCCAGCACCTGTTTCAGGACCGGGTTGACCTTGCGTTCCGTCCGTTCGGTTCGCTCTCTGCCGCGGGGGCTGACTGGCTTGTCGGACATGGGCTCTCCTAGCTGCCGAATTCTACGATCACGGCGCCGAGCGCGATCAGCGCCATCAATGTCAGGCGGCGCGGCCCGACGGTTTCCTTCAGGAAGATCCAGCCGATCGCCGCGGCGAAGACGGTCGATGTCTCGCGCAGGACGGCGGCTTCCCCCACCTTGTCGAGCCGCGTGGCCAGCATGATCGACCCGAAGCTGCCGAAAGCCAGAAACCCGCCAATGATCCCCTTGCGGATCAGGGGGGGCAGGGGCGGCCGTGTTTCCATGTTCTTCCAGCGGTACAGGGCATAGAACGGCATCGTCATGCCGTCGAGCATGAAGAACCACGCGAGGAACGTGAACGGATCGGATGCCGCGCGAATGCCATAAGCGTCGACCGTGGTGTAAAGCGCCACGAACAAGCCAGTACCGATGGCGAAGGTCAGCGCAAGGGGCAGTTTCTCGCGGTTGGTTTCCAGGAAAATCATGTTGTAGACGGCCAGCCCGAAGATCCCCGAAAGAAGCACCGCGACGCCCAGCCACTGGGTGAGCGTGAATGTCTCGCCGAAGATGAAATAGGCGCCGATCACGGTGAACAGCGGGCCAAGGCCACGCACCACGGGGTAGACGACGGTATAGTCGCCCGAGACATAGGCAAAACCCTGAAGGATCTTGTAGACGATGTGGATCACCACCACGGTGGCAAAGATCGGCCACATGTCGGGCGCGGGCCACGGCACCACGAACAGCGCGATGGGCGCGGCCATCAGGCAATAGGAAATGTCGATTGCCCCGCGCGACAGCCACGGATCGTACCGCCCCTTCTGGATCGCGCCGAAGATCGCGTGAAATATGGCGGCAAGCAGCGCCAGCCCCAGCGCGACGAGGTGACCGGTCTCGGTCCCGGCGATGGCAAGAATGTCGAAATCCACCTCGCGCGGCCTATCTGCCGGTCTGGCCGGTCAGGGCTGCGGCAAAGTCCTGCGGATCGAACGGGGCCAGATCGTCGATCTGTTCGCCCACCCCGATGGCGTGGATCGGCAGGCCGAACTTGTCGGCCAGCGCCACCAGCACGCCGCCACGGGCCGTGCCGTCGAGCTTGGTCATGACCAGGCCCGACACGTCCGAGATGTTCCGGAAGATCTCGACCTGCCGCAGCGCGTTCTGCCCTGTGGTCGCATCGAGCACCAAGAGCGTGTTGTGGGGCGCGGTCGCGTCCTTCTTGCGGATGACCCGGACGATCTTGGCCAGCTCCTCCATCAGGTCGGCGCGGTTCTGCAGCCGGCCCGCGGTGTCGATCAGCAGCAGGTCGGCGCCCTCGGCCTCGGCCTTGGTCATCGCGTCGAAGGCGAGGCTGGCAGGGTCGGACCCTTCGGGTGCCGTCAGAACCGGAACGCCGGCACGGTCGCCCCAGACCTGCAGCTGTTCGACGGCCGCCGCACGGAACGTATCGCCCGCGGCGATCACCACGGATTTGCCAGCCGCCTTGAACTGCGAGGCGAGCTTGCCAATTGTCGTCGTCTTGCCCGACCCGTTCACACCCACGACCAGCACCACCTGCGGGCGCTTGGGATAAAGTGGCATGGGCCGGGCCACGGGCTCCATGATCCGCGCGACCTCGGCCGCCAGCAGCGTCTTGATCTCGTCGACCGAAAGACGCTTGCCGAACCGGCCCTCGGCCATGTTGGCCGCGACACGCAGCGCGGTATCGACCCCCATGTCGGACTGGATCAGGAGCTCTTCCAGCTCTTCCAACATATCGTCGTCGAGCACCCGGCGGGGCGTGTCGTCACGGCCCAGCAGCCGGCCCATGACGCCGGTACGTTGTCTTGCCGGGGCTTCTGCCGCGGGCTCTCTCGGCGCCGGTACATCCGCTTCCGGGGTCTCTACTTCCGGGGCCGCGGCCTCCGGCACGTCCGCGGGCGGCGCCTTGTCTTCGCCCTCGGACACGATGGCATCGAGCCCGTCGCCCAGTTTCGAGGACGATTTGAACATGCGGTCCTTGAGTTTGGCAAAGAACGACATCTGGATCCCTTCGGTGGCGTTCACTTCACCTAATGCGGAACGCGCGGATTGGAAAGGCACGCCGCGCGCCTGGCGGGTCCGTGCGTGGGGACGCTGTCCCCACGCAGCTGAGGTATTTGGGGACCAAAGAAGCCGGGACGTGTGCCTGACGCCTTTGGTCCCAAAATACCTCCGCCGGAGGCAGCCCGCCGCGCCGCAACACGTGACCGGGCCGGGTTCAGGCGCATCCGGCGGCAGCGGGCGGTTGCCGATCGGCCCCCATGGTGGCCGAATTACCGGGACGCAGTGGCGCGCGCAGGCGGGATCTGCAAATATTCCCTATGCGATTTCCGTACCTGATTCCCGTCTGCGCCGCCCTTCTGGGCACAAGCGCGCTCCCCTCTGCCGCCCAGACCATGTCGGCCGCGGAATTCGATGCCTATACGCGGGGCAAGACGCTTTTCTACGCCCAGAACGGGACGGCCTACGGGGCGGAACGGTACCTGGACGGGCGGCAGGTGATCTGGTCGTTTCTCGATGGCGAATGCAAGTACGGCACGTGGTACGAGACCTCGGGCCAGATCTGTTTCGTCTACGAGGACCGGATCGAGCCGCAATGCTGGACGTTCCGGGAAGGCCCCGGCGGCCTGATCGCGCGGTTCGAGGACAATCCGACCGCGACCGAGCTTTACGAAGCGCAGGACACCGGGGACGAGATGATGTGCAAGGGGCCGGATGTCGGCGTCTGACGGGGGCTAGAACAGCGTTCCCTGTTCGGGCGGTTTCGGAGTGGCTTTCGTCTTCGGTTTCGTGACCGGCTTGTCGCCCTGCGGAATGGCCTGCACGCGGCCGTCCCGGAACTCGATTTCCAGAAGCGGCGCGCTTTCGGCCGCCGCCCGGTCGGTCACCACGTCCTCACCTGCCCGCACGACCGCGTAGCCGCGGGCCAGCGTGGCCTTGTAGCTGAGCGTCTCGCGCAGACGGTCCGCCGCTTCGAGCCGCGATTGCAGGGCCGAGAGCTGGGCCGTGCCTGCGCGGGACAGGCGGCGGGTGAGGGTTTCCAGCTTTTCTGCCTTGTCCGCCGCGTCGCGCTGCAGGGGCCGGGGCGTCAGCCGCTGGGCGCGGGCATCGAACCGGTCGCGGCGCGCTGCGACAGAGCGGGCAAGACCCGGACCAAGGCGCGCGGCGGTGCCGGTCAGGCTGCGACGTTCGTTTGCGATCAGGCGGTTCAGGACCGATGGCCTCAGCCCGCCGCCGAGTTCCGACAGCGTCACCCGCCGACGGCTGACATAGCGTTCCAGCGCGGCCCCCAGCGCCTCGCCCGATTGATCCAGCCGCTGGCGCGGCGTGTCGAACAGCGTCTCGGGCCGGGGCAGCCCACGGGACAGGTCGCCCAGCCGCTGGCGGGAGAGCGTCGCGCCGCGGGTCACGGCGCGCATCAGGCGATTGCCATGGCCGTCGACGGTGGCCATCAGTTCCAGCCGCACGGGCACAGCCAGTTCCGCCGCCGCCGTGGGCGTGGGCGCGCGCAGGTCGGAAGCGTGGTCGATCAGTGTGGTATCCGTCTCGTGCCCCACGGCCGAGATCAGCGGGATGTCGGACGCCGCAGCCGCGCGGACCACGATTTCCTCGTTGAAACCCCACAGGTCCTCGACCGAGCCGCCGCCGCGGGCGACGATGATCAGGTCGGGCCGGGGCAACGCGCCGCCCGGGGTCAGCCGGTTGAACCCCTCGATGGCGCGAGCGACTTCCGGCGCGCAGGCGTTGCCTTGTACGGCGACGGGCCAGATCAGCACCTTGCGGGGGAACCGTTCACGCAGACGATGCAGGATGTCGCGGATCACGGCCCCCGAGGGCGAGGTGACGACGCCGATGACCTCGGGCAGGAACGGCACCGGGCGTTTGCGCGCCGGGTCGAACAGGCCTTCGGCGGCCAGCGTCTTGCGGCGTTTTTCCAGCAGCGCCATCAGCGCGCCCTGCCCGGCCACTGCGACCTCGTCGACATTCATGTTGTACTTGGATTGCGCGCCATAGGCCGTCAGCCGGCCGGTCACGACGACTTCCAGGCCTTCCTCGGGGACCACCGACAGCTTGTCGACCTGGCCTTTCCACGTGGTGCAGGCCAGAACGCTGCGGTCGTCCTTGATGTCGTAATACAGGTGTCCCGACCGCGCGCGGAACACGCGGCCCACTTCGCCCTTCACGCGGATGCGGCCGAACTGGTCTTCCAGCGTGCGCTTGATCGCCCCCGACACTTCGGAGACGGAAAATTCCGGCATGTTGCCGCCGGGGGTCGGGTCGTCGATCAGATCGGACATGGCACCGGTGTCGCATTGGGTCAGGTCCGCCGACCCTAGCCCAGCCGCTCCGGGCCCGAAAGGGCCGGTACCGCCCCAAGCCCGGACTTGCCGCCGACCGGCCCGCCGCCTAGAAGGCCGGGGCGAAACCGGCGGAGGCGCGCATGAACATCCTGATCCTCGGCGGCGGCGGGCGCGAACATGCGCTGGCCTGGGCCGTGTTGCAGAACCCGAAATGCGACAAGCTGATCGTGGCGCCGGGCAATGCCGGGATCGCCCAGATCGCCACATGCGCCGCGCTGGATATCGAAGACGGCGGCGCGGTCGCCAATTTTGCCGAAGAGAACGCCATGGACTTCGTCATCGTGGGCCCCGAAGCCCCGCTGGCCGCGGGCGTGGCCGACCGGCTGCGCGATGCCGGGCTGCTTGTTTTCGGGCCGTCCGCCGAGGCAGCAAAGCTTGAAGCGTCGAAAGCGTTCACCAAGGAGGTCTGCGATGCCTCCGGCGCGCCGACGGCCGGTTGGGCACGGTTTACCGAAGCCGAGGCCGCCAAGACCTATATCCGCGACCAGGGCGCGCCCATCGTGGTGAAGGCCGACGGGCTGGCGGCCGGCAAGGGCGTCGTCGTTGCGATGGAAGAACAGGACGCGCTGGATGCCATCGACGAGATGTTTTCCGGCCAGTTCGGGGCCGCGGGCGCCGAGGTGGTGATCGAGGAATTCATGGAGGGCGAGGAGGCCTCGTTCTTCGTGCTCTGCGACGGGGAAACCGTGCTGCCCATCGGCACGGCGCAGGACCACAAGCGCGTGGGCGAAGGCGATACCGGTCCCAACACGGGCGGCATGGGCGCCTACAGCCCGGCGCCGGTGATGAGCGACGCCGTCACGACCCGCGCGCTGGACGAGATCGTCCGCCCCACCATGGCCGAGATGACGCGGCGCGGCACGCCCTACCAGGGGGTACTGTACGTGGGCCTGATGATCAGGGACGGCGCGCCGCGGCTGGTGGAATACAATGTCCGCTTCGGCGACCCCGAAGCGCAGGTGCTGATGATGCGGCTGGGCGGTCAGGCCTTGGACCTGATGCTGGCGACGGCGCGCGGCCGACTGGACAAGATGCAGGTCAACTGGGCCGACGATCACGCGATGACCGTTGTCATGGCGGCCCAAGGCTATCCCGGGGCCTACAAGAAGGGCACCGCGATCCGGGGGCTGGAGGATCTGCCCGAAACCAGCTTCGAGATGTGCTTTCACGCCGGAACTTCAGGCACGCGGGGAGAGATCACCGCGTCGGGCGGCCGGGTGCTGAACGTCACCGCGCGGGGCGACACGCTGGCCGAGGCGCGCGACCGCGCCTATGCCATGATCGACCGGATCGACTGGCCCGAAGGGTTCTACCGGCGCGATATCGGCTGGCGGACGCTTGAACCGGAGGCCTCATGAGACCCGGCCCGCACACTATGCCCTGCGCGCCACAGACTGCCTTCGACCAATGGCCTATCGTGTTGCCGTGTCTGACCAAGATGGTTATCGCTGACCGGACGCGTTGCCGGGCCGAAAGGTCAGGGAACGCATGCGATACGGGGCCCCACAACCGCCCGGTCCGGACCGGCCCCGTGTTTCAAGGAAAGGACGCGAGATGTTTGTGAATTTCGAGCTTTCCTCTCCCGAACGGCTGCCGCCCCCGCCGGAACCCATGGACCATCTGCTCATCGCCGACGGCATCCGTTCGGCCATCGATCCCGGGAAGGGGCTGATCGAGGGCGGGGACAGCGCCGCCATCGACCTGCGGTTCCGGGACGTGGCCGAGGATGCCGCGTGGCTGGAGATCGCGCTTGTCCTGGGCGCGGGCGACTGGCTGGCCTGCGACCGGTACGCCGTCCGGCTGCGCGCCTCTGCCGGTCCGGAGATGGAGATCCGCCCGGCCCTGCGCGCCCATCTGCCCGAGGAAGGCTTCCACGACGTCTTCGCGCGCGAAACGATGACGCTTTCGACCAGGACGGAAACGAACGGGTTCGAGATCACGGTCCCTGCGTGGTTGATCGGAAAGGCACATGCGATGGATCTGCACCTGTTCCTGCCGCCGAAGAACGGGGAAATCCGCATTCATGACCTTGCGGTCACGGCACTGGACGGCCACGGCACCGGGATGACGGCACGATGAAGATTTCCTGCGTCATGACGGCCTACAACGAAGGCAAGCTGTTGCGGCAGGCCGTGGCATCGATCCTGAACCAGACCCACGAGGATCTGGAGCTGATCATCGTCGACGATGGCGGCAGCGCCGAGACGAAGGCCGAACTCGCCGCCCTGTCCGACCCGCGGATCAGGATTATCGAACAATCGAATGACGGCCTGTCATCGGCCCGGAACCGCGGGCTGCGGCATTGCACCGGCGAATACGTGTGCTTTCTGGATGCCGACGACACCCGCGCGCCCTGGGCCTTTGCCGAAGCCGCGCGCGCCATCGAGATCTCGGGCGCCGAGCTTCTGCTGGTGCGCGGCGTGATGGCCCGCCCGCACGGGCCGCTGGAATTCTTCATGGACGAAGTCAGCGCCGAAGGGGCCGAGGACGAGGTCGCCCAGACGGGCAAGCTCGACATCGCCGCAAAGCGCGCGTGGGCCGCGAGCTTCGAGCCGCAATCCGCCAACAAGTTCATCGCCCGCGCGCTGATCGACCGGGGCAAGCTGAGCTTTCCCAACGGGCATTTCTTCGAAGACATCATGTTCCACACGATGGCGGTCGCGCACGCGCAATCGATCGAATTCCTGAACGCGCGCAGCTTCACCTATTTCCACCGCCAGCTGCGCCCTCAGCTGACCGGATCGAACCAGACCATCCGTTATGACATCATCGGCGTGGCGACCGTCACCTTCCAAATCTTCGCCGCCCACCCCACCTTTGCCAACGAACGGATGCGCGGCGCGGTCTCCATCGGTGTGCTGCGCCTGCTGCGCTGGTGCGAGATGACGATATCGCTGGATCGCCGTGCATCCTACCGGGCCGTGCTGCGGCAGGCCCTGCGCAGCGTCGATCCGCGGTTCTTCGTGATCTCGGAAAGCGCCCCCGACCCGCGGGACGAACGCGAGATGTTGCAGGACTTCGTGCGCGAGCATCTTCAGTTACAGGGGGCCACGGATGAACCTGCGGCGTAAACTGTTCAACACACCCCCCGAAGACCTGACGATCGCGAACGTCAGTGCCTTCGGTCAGGACATGGAGATCCTGCATTCCGGCGACGCGCATGAGGCGCGGACGCGACTGGCCGAGGTGCGGGAGGTCTACGAGCCCTTCCTTGCGTCGCGCGTGATCCCGAAGGACGGGCTGCTGGCCGATGTGGGCGCCGGCGCCGGCTGGTTCGCCCTGCCCTTCGCCAAGGCGTTCCCGTCATGGCACGTGGTGTGTTTCGAACCCGACGCCGATTGCTTCCGAAGCCTGGAAGCCACGGTCCAGTACAACAAGTTCAAGAACGTAACCTGCATCCACGCGGCGTTTCACCCGGACGCGGCGCTCGAAAACCTGCCCGAGCCCGGCTTTTCCAAGACCCTGGTGGACGCCATGCGCGCGGGCGAGCCTGCCCCGTTCCGCCGCCTGCCCGGGATAGGCTTCAGGCTGGCCCCGGCCGGCGACGTCCAGGGCGGCGCGATCGTGGACACCCCGTGCATCGCCCCGGCCCTGTTGGCCGCCGCGAGCCCCGACCTTGTCAAACTGGATGCGCCCGGTGTCGAAACCGCTTTGGCGCAGGCGCTGCACGGCGCGCCCACGACGTTCCTGACGGGCAAGCTCTACACCCACGTGCCCAGCCGGTTGTTGCTGCCCGAAGACGCGCGCCGGAAGCGCGAGATCTACCTGCCCCACGGTCGCCACGTGGTGCGGCGGGATTTCGAGGACGGGTTCGACAACCGCCAGCCCAAGCTCGACATCGTGGTCGCGTTGTACAATGCGCGGGCCTACATCCTTGAATGCATCGACAGCCTGCTGGCCGACGGCAACCCGGATATCGAAATTCTCGTGGTCGACGACGGCTCGACCGACGACAGCGGCGACATCGTCGCGCGGCGGTTCGACGGCAACCCGCGGGTGAAGCTGCTGCCCAAGGCCAATGGCGGCTGTGCGTCGGCCCGGAACTACGGCCGGCTGCATTCGCAGGCCGCGCATATCGCCTTCGTCGATGCCGACGACCGGGTCGATCCGGGCCTGTTCTCGTCGCTGCTGGAGGTCGCGCGCTACACCGGGCTGAACATGGTCGAAGGCGAGTTCGTGTTCTTCGACGTGGACGAGGACGGCGACGACCAATTCCGGCCCAGCTACGAAAAGGACACGTGGAAGCGCGGGCCCGACCGCCAGTTGGGCGGGCTGCGCTACGCGATGTTCGACGGGATCCAGGCGATGCACGGCCAGCCGTCGATCTGGCGCAGGGTCTACCGGCGCGATTTCCTCGACAATCGGGATATCGTCTTCCCGGAACATGTCCGGGCCTTCGACGACCAGATCTTCCAGCTGCTCAGCGCCTATCACTGCGGACGCGCGGCGCATGTGTTCGGGCACAGCTACCACTACCGCCAGCACGCCGCGCAGGACATCAAGCAAGGCGACGAGCGGCATTTCTACAGCTTCGACATGTTCCGGCAGGTGTTCCAGCGGGCGCAGGCCGAGGCGTGGCTGGATATCCGCCCCGCCGTCGAATCGCTTCTGAACACGATGCACTGGTCCTATGACGGGCTGCGCCCCGATCTGAAGCCGATCTACCAGGATGCGGCGGTCGAGTTCCTTGCCATGATCGCCCGGACCTTCGGGCGCGAGGCGCTGGCCGATGTCAATCTGGCCCGTGTCGGGATCGACGGGCTGGATTTCCTGACGGAGCTGCGCCTTCAGGCGATGGTCGAGGACAAGACCGACTACAACTTCACGCAGATGGAAAACTGGCGCTGGCAGCCGGAGTTCATCCGGATGATGCAGGCCTCACGATGACACGCGGCGGCGCTTACTGCACCGCGAGCGCCGTGTCCGGCTTCCTGCGGCCCTTCGCGATGGCCGCGTCGGCGATGGTCCGGGTCGCTTCGGACGTCAGGTAGCCCAGCAGCCAATTCCGCATCAGTGCCCGTGCCTCGCCTTCCTTTTCCGGAACGCTGACGCCCTCGGGCAGATCATCGTCCAGCCCGGCTTGCAGCGGCTCCTGCCCTTTCAGGAAGGTCTTGTTCAGCCAGGCGCATTGACCATGCGTGTTGTTCTTTATGATCGCGATCAGCGCCGGGTCGGTCAGCTTCAGCTTGGGCAGGGCCTGGACCGCGTCCGAGTTCTGGAACCGCTGTATGATCGCCATCCGCTGCGGATCCTTTGCGGACAGCCCGGTCTCGTTCAGCGTCAGAAGCCAGGCCACCGCGGCGCCGGGCACCGCTTCATTGGCCCGCACCGACGGCACCGACACCGGCGTTCCGATGGCCGACACCTGGGCCAGGAAATCCTGTACCGCGTCGCCATCCTTCAGATTGGTCCGCGAATACTTCCGCACGATGAAATTTTCGGCGCCCACGGCATCGCGGTATTGTTTGAAGAACCGCCGCAGCCGATAGTTGTAGGAGAGCGGCGAATTGATCTCGGACAGCGCCCGTCCGCCACCGCGGATCTTCTGCTGCAGGCTGGAACAATACAGGTCCAGTGGTTCGCGCAGGTAGCCAATCACGGACACGCGGTCGAAGGTCTGCCGCAGGCGGGCAATGAAAAGTGGAATGTCGCTGATGTCCGACAGATGCTCGCTCGAGATCACGGTCAGCGCAGGCTTGCGGGCGCGGATGTCGGCCTCGAAATTCTGCCAGCACTGTTCGCTCCACAGGCGGGTCTCGTCAATCGTCGGATAAAACTGGCGCAGGCCTTCGGACGGCGCCTTGCCGCCGCGCGCGTACAGCATGGACAGGCTTTGCACGCGTGCCGGTTTCTCGCCCGGGTAGTAGTAGCATCCCTGCTCCAGAAGCGTATCCCGACCCGCGTCGAGCGACGCCTGGATGGCCGTGGAGCCGGTCTTGTAAGAGCCGATATGGACGATGACGTGCATTGCTTTTGCCGTATGAAAACGTGGTGTTGGGAACGAAAATCAATCCCGGTTACGTATCATGACAGCGACTTTGGCAACAACCCCGGCATCGGCCACGGCCATGCGCTGATCGTAATCGGGATGCGGCTTCGCGCGCTGCGGCAGGTAGGGCGAATGATCGGCGCCAAGGAAGCGGCGCGACACCTCGCGGTTCATGGGCACGAAGCGGCGCAGCACCGCGGTCTTTGCGGCCAGCGAAAGCTGCCCGCCGCGCGTTTCCATCAGCCCGTCGCGGTTCGTCCGCGCGATCTGCACAAGGTCCACCACGAAGGCATGGTGCCCGTCCTCCTGCGTCAGGTGCCGGTTGCAAAGCCGCAGGTATTCCAGCGCGTCGGGCGGCAGCGAAACCTTGTGCAGGACCGACACGTCCGGCTCGCGGAACGCGATTTCGGCCTTGCAGCCGATGGCATCCATGAAGTCGGTGACGATATCGCCCTTCAGGTAGTCCGGGTCGAAGAGCCGTACGATGACGTTCTCCTGCCCCACGACCTTGCTCCACCGGCTCAGGATCCGCAGGTTGTCGAGGAAGAACAGCCCCTCTTCGGTCATGTAGGTTTCCAGCGTGCGGGTCTCGCGCGTGACGAAATCCTTGACGATCTGGTTGTAGAAGCTTTCGAGATAGGTTTCCGGGCTGCGCATGTAGAACAGGACGCGCAGATCGTATCGGCGTTTCAGGTCTTCCAGCCGGTCCAGCGTCGGGATCCACTCGAAATCTTCCGAGCTGATCACCACCACTTCGGCCGGGCTGGCGTCGATCTCGTCGAACAGCGCCGGCCAGTCACCCAGGGCGTCCAGCGGCGTATCGACGGTGTCCTGATCCCGCAGCTGCCACGCCAGCGGGTGATGCGCCTGGTACTTGCGTCCCGATTTCGGGAACAGGACGCCCGCGGCCTCCATCAGAGCGTCGCTGACGCTGAACGTGCTTTGCAGCGACGTGGTGGCCGTCTTGTGCGACCCGATGTGAAGATAGACGGTCTTCCTGGTCATTTCGGCGCCCCTGCGTTCATCAGATCATCTCCTCCTTGCCGGCTCTTGCGTCGACCGATCCGGTGATTTGTGGACCGTCGGTGCCGGAATTGCCAGTGGGGAGTTGGGTCCGGACGCCCGCTCTCTACCGGATCGCTCCACCGCCACATCCCCGTGGTGTGGCGACGATGCGTCCGGCGGTCTCGTACCCGCCGCCACAGTGCGGATCGCCCGCGATCAGACGCGTTTCGGCACTTGCGGATCGCCCGCCCCCGGACCGCGGGCAAAGTTCCGCTTATCCGCGGTTCCCGTATTCCGGAAGCCGCGCGGGGACGGGAACAGATCCTGAAGGTGCACGTTGTCTGCATGAATAACAACAACGAAGGAAATCACCATGAAGACCCTGGCAATTCTGGCTGCAACTTCCTTTCTTGCAACCGCCGCTGCTGCAGAAGTTGTTTCCAACGGCGTGACCGCCAGCGACCAAAGCGAAACGGTTTTCGAAAAGAACTCCGACTTTCTTGGCGATGCTGTCTATGACGGTAATGGCGTCATGATCGGCACCGTCTCGGGTGCAAGCGTTACCGAAACCGGCGACCACAGCCTGCTGATCGACTTCAACGAAGAACTGGAAGACGAATTCGCCGGCCTGCGCTTTACGCTCGACAAGGAATGGGTTTCGGGCGGCACGCTTGAATTCACCGAAACGATCGAGGAAATGCGCGCCATTCTGGCGGCCAATGCCGCCAAGGCCGAAGCTGTCGACGACAATTCGTAACAGCCCTTTCCAGAGTTGATGCACCAGGGTCGGCAATGTGCCGGCCCTGTCTGTTTTCCCGTCCGAGACCCTTCAGGTCATTCTGCGGCAGATCTCATTCGATCGCCTTCGCAACGATCCGCGCGACCGGAAAAGCAATCACCATTCCGGCGACGACCGCGCCGCCCAGTGTCCATGCCGATCCCCACCCCGCAACAAGGACGATCACGATGCGGACCCGGCCAGCGTGGCCCCGATGAACAGATGCAGGATGAAGGCCAACATGCACGTCACCACGGTTAAGACCTGGACAGGGCGCAGGCCAGCCCCGCGCCCGCCAGGGATGCACCACCGGCTGCCTTCAGCCCTCACCGCCCAGACCGGCGCCGGTGGCCAGCATGATCCAGACCTTCATCCGCATAACCACCGCCTTTTCAAGCGCCCATGCCTGGATGACCTCGCCCAGGAATGTCCCGGCAAGCTTGCCCGTGACCTTCGTCGTATAGGCCTGCACAAGGCAGGCGCTGCCGTCGATCAACAGGTCCTGCTGTTCGGGATAGACGAGTTCCAGGAACGCCACGACATCGCCGGGCCGCGGCATGTTCGACGGCTGGAGAAGCCCGCCGCTGGGCGCGATTTGCCCGGACGAGATCTGGTCCTGCACCCGCGTCACGCGGACCGGCAGAACCGTCCCGGTAATGCTGTTGTTGATGTTGCTGCGGCAGGCGACCTCGGCCGCCATGCCGGGGTGGATCACCGTTCCCTGCACCTGCGTGAAGCCCGCCACGATCTCCTTCGGCTCGTCCGCCGCACGATCCGGGATGATCACCATCGACGGCGACAGCGCCACCTGGGATGCCCGGTCGCCCACGTTCAGCGTGATCTGCGCGATCCGCCCGTCGACCGGGGAATGCACCTGCGTCAGCGCCAGCTGCACCTTGGCCTTCTCAAGCTCGGCCTGGGCCGAGGCGAGCTGCGCCGGAAGAAGCTGTGTCGCCTTCAATTGCGCCGTTGCCAGTTGCGCGTTCGCGCCGTCGACAACCGCCTGCTGCGATTCCGACCGGTCCTTGGCACGTTCGTAATTGTCTTCCGCAAAGGCGGGCGAATTCTTGGCCTTCAGTTCTTCCTGATTGTTCAGCGTGATGTTGATGTCCTTCAACGCCGACTGCGCCGTCGTGACCTGCGATTTCGCCTGGTCGACCTCGGACTGCGCGACCTTCATCTGGGCCTGCACATTCGCGATCTGGGTCTGCGCCACGTCGACGGCCGCCTTCTCGCGGCTGTCCTCGATGGTGAAGAGAAGATCGCCCTCCTTCACTTCGCTGCCGGGCTTCACGGCGATCGAGGTCACGGTGCCGCTGCGTTCGGGCACGACGGGCACGATGCGGAAGGGCACCAGCGCCTTGTGCGTGTCGGGATGGTAATACTCGATGGTGAAGATCAGCGCGATGAACAGGCAGATCCAGATGAAGACCGAACGGTGCACGTTGTAAAGCGTGATCGCCCAGCCGCGATACCGCAGGTAAGCGATCCGGATCAGGAACGGGAACGAGGTCAGCAGAAGCTCGATCATCCTACTTGTCCTCGCCCTTGCCGGCCGTCGCGGCAGTATCGTTCTGATCGGCCTCGGTCGGCCCCCCGGCCATGACCTCGCGCGTTTCGATGACGCGGATCACCTCCGGGCCGGATTGCGGCTTGAACCACAGCACCATGTCGCGCGCCAGCGCACCCACGATCAGCGACAGCGGCAGAAGGAAGTTCACCCCTTCCAGCGGCGGCAGCAGGTCGTAAGCCAGGCCCACCGTCAGCATCGTCGGGATCGTCGTCCGCAGCGGCGTTGTCGACCCGCGATGCTCGGAATACCGGTCGAATACGGCGTAAAGATAGATGATGAGGAACAGCACCATCAGCAGGATCGCAAGCCCGACATAGCCGGTGTGATCGAACCCACCCGGAGCGACCCATGATCCCGGCCCCGGGTCCAGGGTCGGTGTTTGCGGCGCGGTTGTGGTGTCACTCATACGGATAAAATTCCCAGTCCTGCCAGCATCCTGCGACGTCCGATGCCCCATGCCTCAACAAGATCCGCGCCGGGCGGCACACGCCGGCGATCTATACCGCTTTCGTATTAGCAACCCCGGGGCCAAACACAAAGCCCGAAACGCGGGCAGGAGTCGAACGGAAGGCCGTGGCACACGCGAAAATGCGCGCGCTATCAACGCCTTGTGATGGTGCACCCCGGGCAGGCTGGCACGCGGGCCACGGCCGCGGGGCGCGTTTGGCGCGCGCGATTGCCAAACCCGGCGGGCTGGACAATTCTTGGGCCAGTTTCGCAGGTTTCAAAGGTGCCCGGATGAACCAACAATTGCAGGCCCTCGCGACGATCATTTCGCTGGTCAACCCGGTCGTCTGCGTGATGATCTTTTCCGGCCTCGTCGCCGGCAAGCCCCGGGCCGCCGCCTTCCGCGAGGCCACGGCCGCGATGGCGATCGTGGCTTTCGTGCTGACCATCGCCGCTCTGTTCGGTACCAACGTGCTGAAAGCGTTCGGAATTTCGCTCGATGCCTTTTCCGTCGCGGGCGGGGCGGTGCTGATGTTCATCGGGTTTTCCATGCTGGCCGGCGGCAGTTCCTCGCCTTCCGGAGACACCGCCGACGAGGATCCCGGCCTCGGCAAGCTGGTCCTCTTCGCCGCCAGCCCCGGCACGATGACCGGCGTGATCACAATCGCCACGGCGCATTCGCGGGACGGGTTCCCGGTCACCGCGCTGGTGTCGATCGCGGTGGTCTGCGTGTTCACATGGGGGCTTCTGATGGTAGCCTCGGTCAAGGGGCCGGGGGACGGCAAGCCCAGCCTGCGGCGGGAGATGGCGTCGCGCTACATGGGTCTGATCATCGTCGCGATGGGCATCCAGTTCGCGCTGACCGGGTACAAGGCCTTCATGGCGGCCTGACCCACCGCGCGGCCCCGTCACCCGAAATCAACCGTTTTGTACAAGGATTTCAGACCCCGAACTTCGTTTTGTACAAAGGCATCCGCCCATGTCCGTGAAGGGTCGCTATACCATATCCGAGGCCCGCGCCTGCCTGGGCCAGCTGTGCACCCGTGCCCAGGACCCGCGCGACGCGATCATCCTGACGCGGCACGGCAACGCCATCGCCGCCATCGTTTCGATCGAGGAGGTGAAGCGGATCTGGCAGCTTGAGGATTACGAGCAGACGGGCTTCTGGAACCCGCTCACCGGCTACCGCGGCCGCCCGCCGAAAACGCCTTGGGATCTGGTCTATGGCTGCAAGGGCAAGCTGGTGACCCAGCGCGAGGCGGCCTTGCAGATGCAGGAAATCCAGATGACCCGCGCCGAGGAACGCCGCATCCTCCGCGCCGGAGGCCTGGACCCGGTGGAGGGCGGAGAGATCGGGATACGGTCGGAGAAGCGGTGGGTGCAGTGGGTGGTGGATCGGTTTGGGTGATCGGTCCGAACTCTCTTTGACCGTAGCTCGACTACCCTTGAAGGCACTCTGATTTTGAGCTATGGCAAGAAAACAGAAGACTGAATCCTGCAAGTACATGAAAAGTAAAGAAAATTGAAACTTGCTCGAAACACAGATCATGCATAAATTTAACGCAACGGAACTCACGAGAGACCGACGCGTTAATTCATTTTAAAACTTCCCTGTGTTTTAGTGCAGTTGGTCAACTAGAGGGCAAATGGATGGACTTCCACAAACTGGTGATGGAGCTTCTGGAACGCCTCCAGAGGCTATCGAAAGCGAAAAACTCAGAGAACTGCTGAAAGCATCCACGAAAGACTCCAAAGTAATATTTGGAGCCCTTCGTGGTGTATTCGATCTGAATCTAAACTCGATTGAGAATTTCTATCACCTTGTAGATCAACGTGTGAGCGAGCAGAATGGCGCTACCGCCATACTTTGTGAGTTTACTGTTTACTACAATGACGGGACTTCAAGGAAATTTCCCAGCATCAAGTCCTTCCAAGAATACGCTGAGACACGCAAACGACACCCAACTCTAGTAACAATTCATTTATCATACCTTGTGAGCTTTCCTGATAGCGCTGATAAGGAAAGACAAGAAATCGACCTCACAATAAGGTCGTCGGAAGCGATATCCGAGACCGTCGATATGGTCACAAGTGACAGCACCTTTCGGATGGCAGGCGACAAAATCCAATTTTTTGTCGGGCATGATAATTCTGAGTTTGGTGTTATTAACTACACTGTTAACCATACCAGAACATCATGGGGCTTGGATCTCGAAGGGCATATCAAGTCACATATCGAATCGTTAATGGACGAACCCTCGATATGGGATAAAGTATTATTTCGTCTTTCTGGTCCACTCAATATCCTAACGACTTTGCTCGTTGGCCTCTATATCGTAAATTGGATTCTTGATTTATTCTTCAAGTTCCTCCTTGCAACCAACGACAACGCCTCTCGAGAACAAGCCATTGAAACTGCAGCTAATTACCTGCTGAGTGGGCAAATAGCGAAGTACATCGTCGCATCTTTGGTGGTGGCAGTGGTTTTTTTCGTCGCATTTAGCGGATTAGTATCAAGAGGGCATCTCTAAAAATTGCCCTGACCTTGGCGCTGCGATATCGTGACTTGGTGAACCGGCATATAGGGGATGCAGCAATGACGCAGATGGGTTTCTTTGATCTTTCGGACCGTTATGCGAGCCTTG
>NZ_QZEX01000050.1 GCF_003646465.1 Chachezhania antarctica | reverse complement strand
CCATGCAGACGACGTCGAACCCTTCTGCCTTCAATCCGTAAAACAGATGCTGGCTCAAGGTGCCGGACTCGAACCCGACGCGCTCGATCGAAACGGGAAGCGCGGTAAGATATCCCGCGATCTCCTCGATCTCGCACGGCAGGTCTCGCTCATGCAGAATCGTGCCTCTGCTGTCGACCACACAAACCGCGCAGGACCGCAGCGACACATCCAAGCCAACATAATGTTCCATTCGAAGTCTCCCTTGCTCACAGATTTCCTGTGATCCTATCGGGAGCTCGACCTCAGTGCAGGGTCAGCCCAATTACGCATGCT
>NZ_QZEX01000005.1 GCF_003646465.1 Chachezhania antarctica | reverse complement strand
CAAGGCTCGCATAACGGTCCGAAAGATCAAAGAAACCCATCTGCGTCATTGCTGCATCCCCTATATGCCGGTTCACCAAGTCACGATATCGCAGCGCCAAGGTCAGGGCAATTTTTAGAGATGCCCTGTAGTCGGGGTGAACCTCGACCGTGTGACCCTTGTCGCGCATCTCCTTGACGTAGACCATGCCGCTCTTCTTCTCGACGGCCCAGTTCGACTGCATCGCCGAGACTTCGGTCGTGGTCGGGAAGTAGCCCCACATGGACCCGAACAGGATCATCGCGCCAGCGGGCGGCAGCGACGGCAGAAGCCGTGCCATGTATTCGCCCGGGGGCGGTGCCTGAAGCGCGAAGGCGACGAAGGACGACAGGGCGAAAACGATGATCGCGATTTTGACCACGCCTTCGAACACCTCGTACTTGCCAAGCCAGAGGATCGCGACCGTGACCAACAGAACGCTGATCGACCATGCCTCGAGCGACATGAACGGGAAGGCCGCCCATAGCATCGCACCGCAGCCAAGCGCCCGTCCGGCGATGCCGAAGGTGTTGGCGAGCGACTGGAAGCCAAGGTACCAGAACGGCCACTGACCGACCCGGCCATAGGCGTTCATGATGGTTTCGCCTTTGACCATCGTGTAGCGATGGGCGAACTCGAAACAGCAGTATTTAAGGATGTAGGCTGCGGGAATGATCCACAGCAGCGCATATCCGAACTGTGCACCGGCCGTTGGGCCGTGCATGATGTGGCTGGCGCCGATCCCCGTCATTGCGGCGGCGATGCCGGGCCCTGCGTTGACCCACGTGTCCTTCAGGGTGGTGCCCGGCGCGTCCAGATAGATCGGTTCGCCCGGTGCGGTGCCCGCGTCGATCTGGCCATCGCCCTTGACCGGGGTATCCGTCGTGATGGTGCTCAATACTTGTCCTCCTACGTCTCAGTTGCCGCAACAGACCAGACCGCGAAGCGTACCTCGCGGGGGGTCGGCCGTGTTGCCGGGTGACTGCAATTTCGGTGGAGCGGAGTGCGAGTCCTCGGACCTCCTCATCCTCGTCGCACGGTGCTCCTCCCCAGTGGTATTGTGGTCTACCAGATACCAGAGTGCAAACCGAATGTCGCACTAGGTCGGATTGTCGCGCATCGCGCACAAACTTCCAGCCTGAAATGCCTGCAGACGCGCAAAAAATTGGCTTTGAACTATGGGAAGCCGACGCATTTACCCGGTGTCCGGCTGGACAGCTGACAATCTGGTGTACCAGCGCTTTTCTTGGGCGACGCCATGACGGGAAAGCCAGGCAAAACGCGTCCCGGCAATCCATGCCAAGGGTACAGGCGGAACCACAGTCGGGAGGCTGATTCGCAGGAGGCGACCCAGCCATGGAACCACGGAAAGGAGGCAGGCCACCGTCGTTGCAACGGTGCCGAAAGGCTGCGGTCAATGCGCGGGAATGTGGGAAGAAAAGTGGTAGCCCGTAGGGGAATCGAACCCCTCTTTCCAGGTTGAAAACCTGGCGTCCTAACCGATAGACGAACGGGCCACGCGGCGTGAGCGGTTACCTATGGAATCCGCCGCGGCCGCGCAAGGGAAAAATCGCGGCCCGGGCACGCTTTTTTGCGGGTGCCGCGACGTCCGCCCGGGCCGCCGTTTCAGCCCGCTTCGGCGGCGTCGTCCAGCTTCAGCTGCGCGGTCTGCCGGCCGTTCCAGGTGTTGACCTCAAGCCGTCCCGCAACGTGAAAGCGCCCGCCGCCGTGCTGCGCCATCCGCTGGCCCAGGGGGCTGTCCCACGCGCCGAACGAGATCGCCTCCAGCTTCGTGCCCATGCCATCGGTCAGCGTCACTTTCAGGTGGCCTTCGCCCACCTGCTTGGCAAAGGTCACGCCCATGTCGGGCAGCGCGAAACGCGGGGCAGGGGCGCCCGCGCCGTAGGGGCCTGCCGTCTCGATCTTCTCGATCAGCGGGACCTGTGCGGCCGATGCCATCAGCGTGCCGTCCAGCCGCAGATCGGCCGGACCCGCCGCACCTGCCCCCTGCTTTCCCAGGAGTTCGGACAGTCGCTCCATCGCCGGTTCCAGCTTGTCGCGCGCGACGGTCAGCCCGGCCGCCATCTTGTGTCCGCCGCCGCGGAGCAGCAGGCCCTCGCTTTCCAGCCGGTGGATCGAGGCGCCCAGATCGACACCCGCCACCGACCGGCCCGATCCCTTGCCCTCGTCGCCCGCCAGCCCGATCACCACGGCAGGTCGGTTCGTGGCCTCCTTCAGCCGTGCGGCCACGATGCCCACGACGCCCGGATGCCAGCCTTCGCCCGCCGCCCAGACCAGCGGCGCCTCCAGCCCGCGGGCTTCGGCCTGTGCCATCGCGGTCTCGCGCACCGCGGCCTCGATCGCGCGGCGGTCGGTGTTCAGCTCGTCCAGCCGCGCGGCCATGGCCTGCGCCTCGTGCGGGTCGAGTGTGGACAGGAGCCGCGCGCCAAGATCCGCCTTGCCGATCCGCCCGCCGGCATTGACCCGTGGGCCCAGCAGGAAGCCCAGCGAATAGCAGGTCGGTGCCGTATCCAGCCGCGAGACATCGCACAAGGCCACCAGCCCGGCCCGTTCCCGCCGCGCCATGATCACCAGCCCCTGCCGCACCAGCGCGCGGTTCACGCCGATCAGCGGCGCCACGTCGGCCACGGTGGCCAGCGCCACCAGATCCAGCAGCGCCATCAGGTCCGGCCCCTTGGCGCCGGCCTCGCGCATCTGCCGCCCGGCTTCGACCAGCATCAGGAAGACCACCCCGGCCGCGCAAAGATAGCCCAGATCGCCATCCTCATCCTGCCGGTTCGGGTTCACGACCGCCAGCGCGGTCGGCAGCGTCTCGCCCCCCAGATGGTGGTCCAGCACCACGACATCCGCGCCCGTCGCCGCGGCGATGGGTTCGTGCGACAGCGTCCCGCAATCGACGCAGATGATCAGGTCATGCGCTTTCGCCAGCGCCTGCATGGCGGGGACGTTGGGGCCGTAGCCCTCGTCGATCCGGTCGGGCACATACAGCGTCGCCTCGCGCCCCAGCGCGCGCAGCCACGTGATCAGAAGCGCGGCCGAAGACCCGCCATCGACATCGTAATCGGCAAAGATGGCGATCTTCTCGCGCCGGCTGACCGCCGACAGGACCCGCGCCGCGGCCTTTTCCATGTCCTTCAGGGTCCGGGGATCGGGCAGCAGATCGCGCAGCCTGGGCTCAAGAAACACCGCCGCCTCCTCTGCCGGCACGCCGCGGCGCACCAGCACCTGGCACACCGCGCGGTCGAGCCCCGTGATGCGCACCATGGCGTCGGCGGCCCGGTCGGCCTCCAGCGTCGGCCCGACCCAGCGCCGCCCCGTCAACGATGTCTCGACCCCCAGATAGCTCATGCCCGCTCCCCCGATGCAAAAGGCCGGGAACCCCCTCCCGGCCTTCTTCTTTCTCCAAATACTCCCGCCGGAGGCGCACGCCAACCGCGCCAGTCCCGGCCGGGAAGATCAGTCCAGCGGTGCCTCGCGGCGGATGCGGCGGACCTCGCCGGTTTTCGACCGCAGCACCAGCGTCTCGGTGATGACCCGGCCCCCGGCCTTCTTCACTTCCGGCAGCAGCGACCCGCCGGTCACGCCCGACGCGGCGAACAGCACGTCGCCCGACACCATGTCGTCGCGGTTGTAGATGCGGTCCAGGTCCGTGATCCCGGCTTTGGCCGCGCGGCCGCGTTCGTCATCGTTGCGGAACAGCAGCTTCGTCTGGATCTGCCCGCCCATGCATTTCAGCGCCGAGGCCGCCAGCACGCCTTCCGGCGCCCCGCCCGAGCCCATGTACATGTCGATGCCCGTGCCGGGTTCGGCGCAATGCATCACGCCGGCCACGTCACCGTCGGAGATCAGGCGCACCGCGGCCCCGGTCGACCGCACGCCCGCGATCATCTCCTCGTGCCGCGGACGGTCGAGGATGCAGACCTTGATGTCGCCCGGCGCTACGCCCTTGGCGGCGGCCAGCGCCTCGACCCGCTCGGCCGGGCTCATCGACAGCTGCACGACACCGTCGGCATAGCCCGGCCCGATGGCCAGCTTTTCCATGTAGACGTCGGGCGCGTGCAGCATCGAATGCCGCGGGCCCATCGAGATCACGGTCAGCGCGTTGGGCATGTCCACCGCGGTCAGCGAGGTGCCTTCCAGCGGGTCCAGCGCGATGTCGACGCCCGGGCCTTCGCCGGTGCCGACCTCTTCGCCGATATAGAGCATCGGCGCCTCGTCGCGTTCGCCTTCGCCGATCACGACGACACCGGCGATGGCCAGCTTGTTCAGCTCTTCCCGCATCGCGTTCACGGCGGCCTGGTCGGCGGCTTCCTTGTCGCCGCGTCCGATCAGCTTGGCCGAAGCGATGGCCGCCATCTCCGAGACCCGGGCGATGGCGAGCGAGAGCATGTCGTCGTCGAAATCGCTGGTTTGGGTAGTCATGAAATCACTCCGGTCTGAATAGGGTCGCAACGATGGGCCACGCGATATTCCGCGGGGCCGGAAAGATCATACCGCTTCGATCCGGAGCGCGACGGGCGGGGCCAGGACGACATCGGTCGTCTCCAGCGCACGCAGGGCCGCGTCGAGCGCATCCGGGGCGGCGGCGTGCGTCACGATAAGCACCGGCGCCTCGAGTTCGGCGTGGTCGTATTGCCGCATCCTGTCGATGGACAGCTCGTGCTGGCCCAGGATGGTCGCCACCTTGGCCAACGCGCCGGGTTTGTCGGCCAGTGTCATCCGCAGGTAATAGGGCGCGGGCCGGGCGGACCGGGCCGGGGGGCTGTCGGCCAGCGTGCCGGCGGGCTGCCCGAAGGTCGGGATGCGGATGCCGCGGGCCAGGTCGCAGACATCGCCCATCACCGCACTGGCGGTCGGGCCTTGGCCCGCGCCGGGGCCGCGCAGCACGATCTGTTCGACCGCGTCGCCTTCGATCACCACCATGTTGGTGCCGCCTTCCAGCTGCCCGATGGGAGAGCTTGCGGGCACAAGGCAGGGCTGCATCCGCTGTTCGACGCCGTCGGCCGTCTGCTGGGCCACGCCCAGAAGCTTGATGCGATAGCCCATGTCTGCGGCGCGGTTGATATCGTCGATGGAAATCCGCTCGATCCCCTCGATCCGCATGCCGTCGAAATCGGGCTTGGTGCCGAAGGCAATCGACGCGAGCAGCGCCAGCTTGTGCCCGGCGTCGATCCCGCCGACGTCGAGCGTTGGATCGGCTTCGAGGAACCCGAGCGCATCGGCTTCGGCAAAGACGTCATCATAGGGCAGGCCCGCGCTTTCCATCCGGGTCAGGATGTAATTGCAGGTCCCGTTCATGACCCCCATCACGCGGGTGATCTTGTTGCCGGCGAGCGATTCCGTCAGCGCCTTGACCACCGGGATGCCGCCGGCGACGGCGGCTTCGAACCGGATCGTGCGGCCAGCCGCTTCGGCCGCTTCGGCAAGCGCCTGTCCGTGATGGGCCAGCATGGCCTTGTTGGCGGTGACGACATCCTTGCCGGCCGCCAGCGCGGCCTTCGTGGCGTCGAGTGCCGGGCCGCTGTCGCCGCCCATCAGTTCGACGAAGATGTCCACGTCATCGCGTTTGGCAAGGGTCACGGGATCGTCTTCCCACGCATAGGCCGACAGGTCGACGCCGCGGTCCTTGGACCGGTCGCGGGCAGAGACGGACGTGATGGCGATTGTACGTCCGGTGCGGGCTGTCAGAAGATCTGCATGGCGCTGGACGATGCCCACCACCCCTGCTCCAACGGTTCCAAGCCCGGCGATACCCAGACGCAACGGATCTGCCATCCGCGTCTCCTTTCCATGTTGTTCCCGCAGGGCTTTGCTGCACCTGCATTCACTGCTGGCTTAGCCCTATTGGCGTAAAGGTGCAACGCGCCCTTGCGAAGCATGGGCAGGCAGGGATCAGTCGGGCGGTGTCTGCTGGCGCAGCGCGTTGGCCCGGGACTTCAACCGGCTGGCGCGCGCGCTCAGATCCGCCTCGACCTCGCTGGCATCGTCGTCCGGGCTGGTCACGTCGAAGAGCGACGGGGGCAGGGGAACCAGCGCGGGATAGTCTGCCTTTTCAAGATCCGGCGGCAGCGGGTCGTCGAGGCCCGGGACCTTTTCGCAGGCCGAAAGGCACAGTGCCGCCACGAGCAGCGCGCCCGCGAGGCGGGGGCCGGGTCGGGCCATGTCGGGTCTGGGGCGCATTGCGGGATCCTGCGGGTTTCAGACCCCGTTGATGCCGCGTCGCGCGGCGCGGCACAAGCGTCACGGGCGGGGCGGGGCGGCGAACTTGCTTTTTCCGAGGGCGGGCATGGGCTAGCGTGCCCGGGATGGCACGCACCACCGGATCACATTCCGACATCACCGGCCCGCGGATACAGGACGCGGCGCTGAAGCTGTTCGCGGCGCATGGCTATGCGGCCGTGTCGATGCGCCAGATCGCCGGCGAGGTCGGGCTGCAGGCGGGGGCACTCTATAACTACATCCCCGACAAGCAGAGCCTGCTGTTCGGCCTGATGCAGCGGCACATGGAAGAGCTGCTGGCGGCGCGGGAGGCAGAGCGTGAGGCGGTGGGAGAGGGTGCGGGCGCCCTGGCGCAGCTGGAGGCGTTTACCCGGTTTCACATCGTCTTTCACCTGGACCGGCCGGATGCCGTCTTCATCGCCTACATGGAGCTGCGGAACCTGAGCCCCGGGAATTTCGCCGAGATCGAGCGGCTGCGGCGCGTCTACGAGGATGAGCTGGAGGGGATCCTGCGGGCTGGCATCGCCTCGGGCGAGGTCGCGGTGACGGATCCGAAACTGGCGACGCTCGCGGTGATCGCGATGCTGACGGGTGTCACGACATGGTATCGCCCGGCGGGGCGGCTGTCGCGCGAGCGGGTGGCCGAGATCTACTGGGACATGGTCCGCAGGTCCGTGATCGCGTGACGCCCCGCGCCCCCGCTGCGGACCCGCCCGGCCCACCCCCGTCGGATCGCGTGCCGCGATCCTCCTTGCCCGCCGCGGGGGCACGGGGCTCGCGGCGGGCGTTCGTTTAGGGGGTCAGTGCGCGGGTCGGATAAAGGTGCCGCTGCGCAGTTCCTTGAAGGCCTGGCGGAGTTCGTCTTGCGTGTTCATCACGATGGGACCGTGCCAGGCGACGGGTTCGTCGATCGGTGCGCCCGAGATCAGCAGGAACCGGATGCCTTTCGGGCCGGCCTGGACCGTCACCTCGTCGCCCGTGCCGAAGCGGACCAGCGTGCGGTCGCCGGACATGTCGCGGATGTTGACCTCCTGGCCCATCACTTCCTTTTCCAGCAGCACGCCCTGCGGCGCAGACGCATCGGCAAAGGCGCCGGCGCCGTCGAAGACGTAGGCGAAGGCACGGCGGTAGGTGTCCACCGGGAAGGTCTTCTTCACGCCGGGCGGCACGTAAATGTCGAGGTACTGGGGATCGGCAGCGATGCCGTCGACCGGGCCCGTCTTGCCCCAGAACGTGCCGACGACGATCTTCACCCGTGTGCCGTCATCGTCGACGATCTCGGGGATGTCAGCCGCGGTCACGTCCTGGTAGCGCGGCGCGGTCATCTTCTGCGACGACGGCAGGTTGCCCCAGAGCTGGAAGCCATGCATCTGGCCGCGCGCGTTGCCTTCGGGCATCTCCTGGTGGAGGATGCCCGACCCGGCCGTCATCCATTGCACGTCGCCGGCGCCCAGCGTGCCCGCGTTGCCGAGGCTGTCGGAGTGTTCGACACTGCCGGAGAGCACATAGGTGATGGTCTCGATCCCCCGGTGCGGGTGCCAGGGGAAGCCGCGGATGAAATCCTCGGGGCGTTCGTTGCGGAAATCGTCGAAGAGCAGGAACGGGTCGAGCTCGGACGGGTCCTGGAAGCCGAAGGCGCGGTGCAGCTTGACGCCGGCGCCTTCCAGCGTGGGCGTGGCGCGGCGGGTTTCGAGCGTGGGTCTGAGGGACATGTTTGCCTCCACTGGGGTTCACGGGTGAATGTAGGGGAGGGAAGGGCCGGGACATAGTGGCGCCGGGAGGAGAGGCACTGTGCAGACGTGAACAGTGGTTTCGGATCGCCTGCGGGCGATCCGACCGAAGCGGGGGCTGCCGCCCCCGCACCCCCGCCTTCAAGGGGGCATTGCCCCCATACCCCCTTGCGATTAGGGACGAAGCCGGAACGGGGGATTGGCGATGACGGACGAGGTGATTGCGCGGATCGATGTGGCGCCGGGGCGGCGCTGGCTTGGCGTGGGGATGATCGGGCTGCTGGCCGCCCTGCTTGTGTATCTCGCGATGAGCATCCCGTTTCACCTGCCGCGGCAGCTGGGGTTGCTGGCGGCTGGCGGACTGGCGTTCTGGCTGGCAATGGCGATGCACCGGTCGACGTCGGTGTCCATCGAACTGACCGGGACCCAATTGCGCGACGGCAGCGGCATGGTTCTGGCCGAGATCGCCGATATCGTTGCGGTCGAACGCGGGGTTCTGGCCTTCAAGCCGTCGAACGGGTTTCTCGTGCGGACCGCGTCGAAACAGGCGCGCGCGTGGAAGCCGGGGCTCTGGTGGCGGCTGGGCCGGCGGGTCGGTGTCGGCGGTGTGCTGTCCGCCGGGCAGACCAAGGCCATGGCGGATACGCTGGCCGCGATGATCGTCAACCGCTGAACGGACCGGGCCGGTAACGTGCACCGCTGCGAAAAGGGCCCGCGCCCGGTTCGCAAGGGAGGATCGCGTCGGCGATCCGACCGGGGAGGGCGGGTGGGGCGAACCGGGTGCGGGCCCGGGGCCGCCACCTGGCACCGTCCGGCGTTGCCGTTTGGTCATGTTGCCGATGACCGGATCAATCCGTTCCTGTATGGGTTGTTCAACGGGATCTCTTCGGGAAGGTCCGGACAGACGTCATCCGGCAAGGAGGCAGGACGACCGACGGGCCGGCGGGCCGAGTGGCGCCCGGGCTCGCAAAACCATGCCAGGCCGGCCCGACGGGCCTGCGGCGGATCTTCCGCCATCCGGGCATTAACCAAGCCGTCATCGGGCAATGCCCATAGTGCGCAAAGGCGAATCGCAGAGGAGGAGACAGAATGGCTCCGAGACAGGAACCGTCATTCCGCGAAAGCGTGGATCTGATGTTCAACCGCGCAGCGGCGTTGATGGATCTGCCCCCCGGGCTGGAAGAAAAGATCCGCGTCTGCAACGCGACCTACACGGTGCGTTTCGGCGTCCGGTTGCGCGGCACGATCCAGACCTTCACCGGCTACAGGTCCGTCCATTCCGAACACATGGAACCCGTCAAGGGCGGCATCCGCTTCTCGATGGGCGTGAACCAGGACGAGGTCGAGGCGCTCGCCGCCCTGATGACCTACAAGTGCTCGCTGGTCGAAGCGCCGTTCGGCGGCTCGAAAGGCGGGCTGCGGATCGATCCGCGCCAGTATGACGAGCATGAACTGGAACTGATCACCCGGCGCTTCGCCTACGAACTGATCAAGCGCGATCTGATCAACCCGTCGCAGAACGTCCCCGCCCCCGACATGGGCACCAGCGAACGCGAGATGGCCTGGATCGCCGACCAGTACGCGCGGATGCACACCACCGACATCAATTCGCGGGCGTGCGTGACGGGCAAGCCGCTGAACGCGGGCGGTATTGCCGGCCGGGTCGAGGCAACGGGCCGGGGCGTGCAATACGCGGCGCAGGAATTCTTCCGGCACCAGGAGGACAAGGCGCGCGCCGGCCTGCAGGGTACGCTCGACGGCAAGCGGGTCATCGTGCAGGGCCTGGGCAACGTGGGCTATCACGCGGCCAAGTTCCTGTCGGAACTGGACGGCGCGAAGGTCACGGGCATCATCGAACATGACGGGGCGCTGTTCAATCCGGCCGGTCTGGATGTCGAAGCGGTGCGCAACTGGATCGTCAGCCATGGCGGCGTGACGGGCTTTCCCGACGCGGCCCACACGGCCAAGGGCACGGCGGTGCTGGAGGAAGAGTGCGACATCCTGATCCCGGCGGCCATGGAAGGCGTGATCACGCTGGAAAACGCGCACCGGATCAACGCCAAGCTGATCATCGAGGCGGCGAATGGCCCGATCACGGCCGGGGCCGACGATATCCTGCGCGAAAAGGGCGTGGTCATCATCCCCGACATGTATGCCAACGCGGGCGGTGTGACCGTGTCGTATTTCGAATGGGTCAAGAACCTGTCCCATATCCGCTTCGGCCGCATGCAAAGGCGGGACGAGGAATCGCGCCACCAGCTGATCGTGTCGGAACTGGAACGGCTGGACCAGAAGATGGGTGACGCATGGTCTCTGACGCCCGCGTTCAAGGAGAAATATCTGCGCGGGGCGGGGGAGCTGGAACTGGTACGCTCGGGGCTCGATGACACGATGCGGATTGCCTACCAGGCGATGCGCGAAGTGTGGCTCAGCCGCGACGATGTGCCGGACCTGCGGACGGCGGCTTACCTTGTGTCCATCGACCGGGTGGCGGCGAGCTATCGCGCAAAGGGTCTCTGACCGACGGGCGGGCGTGGGCCCAAGCGGCTTGAAGCACGTTGGTGAAACGGACATGCGGAAAGGCGTTCGGTAACGCCTTTCCGTGCGGCCCGCCGGACGCATGGATTTCGGTGCCCGGGCGGGACGTCGCCGTGTGACAATTTATCGGCGCAAACAGGCTGCGCCGCTGCATCGCCCCTGCTACTCCTGTCGGCGCGGGGGCGTTCGCTCCCGTTTCTGTCCGGAGAGAACCATGCGATTTTCCGCAGCGCGGATCCTGAAGGAAGGGCTGACCGGCAACCGTGGCTGGCGCCCGCACTGGCGCTCCCCCGAGCCGAAGCCGGACTACGACATCATCATTGTTGGCGGCGGCGGGCATGGTCTGGCCACGGCCTATTACCTTGCGCGGACCCACGGGTTGACGAACATTGCCGTGCTGGAAAAGGGCTATCTTGGCGGCGGCAACGTGGGGCGCAACACGACCATCGTGCGCGCCAATTACGCGATGCCCGGCAATACCGAATTCTACTCCCATTCTCTGAAGCTCTGGGAAGGGTTGGAGCAGGATCTGAACTACAACGTCATGCATTCGCAGCGCGGCGTCATCAACCTGTTCCACTCCGACGGCCAGCGCGACTATGCCGTGCGGCGCGCCAACGCGATGCTGATCCAGGGCGACGACGCGATCATCCTGGACCGCGACGGCGTGCGGAGGATGCTGCCCTATCTCGATCACGACAACGCGCGCTTCCCGATCTATGGCGGGCTTTATCACCCCCGCGGCGGCACCGCGCGCCACGACGCCGTGGCCTGGGGCTTTGCCCGCGGCGCCGACATGCGCGGGGTCGACCTGATCCAGAACTGTGAAGTCACCGGTATCGACATCGAACATGGCCGTGTCACCGGCGTCCAGACGACACGCGGGCCGATCCGGGCCAAGAAGATCGGGCTGGCCGCCGCCGGACGGTCTTCCCAGGTGGCCGCGATGGCGGGCCTGCGGCTGCCGATCGAATCCAACATCCTGCAGGCCTTCGTCACCGAGGGGCTGAAACCCGTGATTGATAATGTCGTCACCTTCGGCATGGGCCACTTCTATATCAGCCAGTCCGACAAGGGCGGGCTCGTCTTCGGGGGCGACCTTGATTACTACGCCTCCTACGCCGCGCGGGGCAATCTGCCCGCGGCCGAGCACGTGATGGAAGCGGGCATGGCGCTGATGCCCATGATCGGCAAGGCCAAGGTGCTGCGCAGCTGGGGCGGGATCGTGGACATGACGCCCGATGGCTCGCCCATCATCGACAAGGCGCCGGTCGACGGGCTCTATCTGAATTGCGGCTGGTGCTATGGCGGCTTCAAGGCGACGCCGGGATCGGGCCACACCTTCGCCCACCTGATCGCCACCGACACCCCGCACGAGGCCGCCGCCGGGCTGAGGCTCGACCGGTTCGCGTCGGGCATCGGGCTGATGGATGAAGAGGGCACCGGCTCTCAGCACAACCTGCACTGAGACAGACCAAATGACGAACATCCAGGCCATGATGGGGACCCGACACACATGAGACTGCCCTGTCCGATCTGCGGCCCCCGCGACAGCCGCGAATTCATCTATCGCGGCACGGCGCTGGATCGCCCCGCGCCCGATGCCGGGACGGAGGCGTGGGAGGAGTACCTGCACCTGCGGGACAACCCCGCAGGCCCGATCCGGGAATTCTGGTACCACCATGCCGGCTGCACCGCATGGATCGAGGTCACCCGCAACACCGCCACGCACGAGATCTCGGACGCCGTGCTGGCCGGCGGGGAGGGCGCGGCATGAGGGTCAAGGACAGGGGCCGGATCGACCGGGAGAGCCGCATCGCCTTCACCTTTGACGGCGCGCGGTACGAAGGCCATCCGGGGGATACGCTCGCCTCGGCCCTGCTGGCCAATGATGTCCGCATGGTGGGGCGGTCGTTCAAGTATCACCGTCCGCGGGGCATCCTGACCGCGGGGAGCGCTGAACCGAATGCTCTGGTAACGGTAGGCAGGGGCGCAGAGGCATCGCCCAACGAACGCGCAACGATGGTGGAGCTTGCCGAAGGGCTGGCCGTCACCTCGCAGAACCGCTGGCCGTCGCTGGGTTTCGACGTGTTGTCGGTCAACGACATGGCCGCGCGGTTCCTTGGCTCGGGCTTCTACTACAAGACGTTCATGTGGCCGCGGAGCTTCTGGGAGAAGGTGTACGAACCCGCCATCCGCCGCGCGGCGGGCTTGGGCGCATTGTCCGGACAGCACGATCCGGCGGATACCGAGAAGGGCTTCCTGTTCTGCGACCTGCTGGTGATCGGCGCGGGCCCCGCAGGCCTGATGGCCGCGCTTGTTGCGGGAGAGGCCGGGGCCGACGTGATCCTGGCCGATGAAGGTTTCGCCCCCGGCGGGCAGCTGACGGGCGAGGTCGAGGACATCGCAGGCCAGCCCGCCCACGCATGGGCGGAAAGCACGTGGGCGAAGCTGAACGCGATGCCCAATGTCCGCTGCATGTCCCGCACCACCGTCACCGGCGCCTACGATCAGGGCACCTTTGGCGCGCTGGAGCGGTTCCCGGAAGGCCGCGGCCCCCGCGAATGCTTCTGGCGGATCGCGGCGAAGCGGTCGGTGCTGGCGGCGGGCGCGCTGGAACGCGCGATTGCCTTCCGCAACAACGACCGCCCCGGCATCATGACGGCAGGCGCCGTGCGCGCCTATCTGAACCGCTGGGGTGTCAGCTCGGGCCGGGCCGTGACCGTGTTCGCCAACAATGACGACGCCCACCGCACCGCACGCGATCTGGTCGCGGCAGGGGTATCGGTGGCGGCGGTGCTCGACAGCCGCCACGATGCGCCGAAGTCACCCGATTTCGAGGTGATCCGCGGCGCGCAGGTCTGCAACACGGCGGGGCGGAAGCGGCTGGAAAGCGTCACCTACCGCACGTCGAAGGGTGAACAGAGCCTGATGACGGATTGCCTTGCCATCTCCGGCGGGTGGAACCCTGCGGTGCATCTGACGTGTCACATGAACAGCCGCCCGGTCTGGCGTGACGATCTGCTGGCCTTCGTGCCGGCCCCCGGCGCCGTGCCCGGGCTGATCCCTGCGGGCGCCTGCAACGGTGTCTTCGCGACGGCGGCCTGCCTGGCCGATGGGGCCTCGGCCGCGAAAACCGCGCTGCGGGAACTGGGCATGACCTCGCCCGACGTGGACCTGCCCGACGCCGGTGCCGACGCGGGCCGGATCTCTCCGCTCTGGGCGGTGCCGGGGAAGGGGCGCTCCTGGCTCGATTTCCAGAACGACGTCACCGTCAAGGACGTGAAGCAGGCCGCGCAGGAGAACTTCCAGTCGGTCGAGCACATGAAGCGCTACACGACGCAGGGCATGGCCACCGATCAGGGCAAGATGTCGAACGTCACCGCGCTGGCTGTACTGGCCGACGCGACCGGCCGCGCGATTCCCGAGACGGGCACGACCACGTTTCGCCCGCCCTTCAGCCCCGTGTCGATCGCGGCAATGGGTGCCGGGGGCCGGGGGCAGAGCTTTGCGCCGCAACGGTTCATGACCTCGCACGCCGCGACCGTCGAACGCGGTGCGCCGATGATCGAGGCGGGGCTGTGGTACAGGCCGACCTACTTCCCGGCGCCGGGGGAAACCCACTGGCGGCAGGCCTGCGACCGGGAGGTGCGCTATGTCAGGAATGCCGTGGGCGTGGCCGATGTCTCGACCCTGGGCAAGATCGACATTCAGGGTCCGGGCGCGGCGGCGCTGCTGGATTTCGTCTATACCGGGCTCTTTTCGTCGCTGAAGGAAGGTCGTGTGCGTTATGGCCTGATGCTGCGCGAAGACGGGCACGTGATGGACGATGGCACCACCGCGCGGCTGGGGGAAAACCACTACCTGATGACCACCACCACCGCCGCTGCGGGAGAGGTGATGCGCCATCTGGATTTCGCGAAACAGGTGCTGCGGCGGGATCTGGATGTGGCGACGATCTCGGTCACCGAGCAATGGGCGCAGTTCGCCGTTGCCGGGCCGAAGTCGCGAGACTTGCTGGAAGATCTGCTGGGCACGTCGCTCGGTGGCTGGCCCTTCATGTCCTGCGGGCCGGTGAAGGTGGGCGGTGTCGATGGGCGCCTGTTCCGGATCTCGTTCTCGGGCGAGCAGGGCTGGGAAATCGCCGTTCCCGCACGCTTTGGCGCGAGCCTGTTCGACGCGCTGGTGGCCAAGGCCGAGGCAATCGACGGCGGGATGTACGGGATGGAGGCGTTGAACGTCCTCAGGATCGAAAAGGGCTTCCTGACCCATGCCGAACTGCATGGCCGGACCACGGCGTTCGATCTTGGGATGGGGCGGATGATTTCCGCGAAGAAGGATTGCATCGGCAAGGTGATGGCCGCGCGGCCCGGGCTTGTGGCCAACAGCCGGGCGCAGCTTGTCGGGCTGAAGCCCGTGGGCGAGGTGCAGCAGCTTGTCTCCGGCGCGCACCTGTTCCGGGAAGGGGCGCGGATCTCGCCCGAGAACGATCAGGGCTACGTGACCTCCGTCTGCTATTCGCCGACGCTGGGGCACATGATCGGGCTGGCGTTCCTTGAGCGTGGCCCCGACCGGATGGGCGACCGGATCCGCATGGTGGACCGGACCAAGGATATCGAAACCCTGTGCGAAGTCGTCAGCCCCGTCTTCTTCGACCCGGACGGAGGACGCGCCCGTGCTTGACCTGACCGCCAAGACCCCCTGCGACGGGCTGCTGCCCGTCTCGCATGGCCCCTTCACGCTGACGGAGATCGTGCCGAAGGCCTTGACCTCCATCGCGCCCTTCAAGGGGCAGGCGGGGGCGGTGTCGGATACATTGCAGTCCGCCCATGGCATCACCTTGCCGAGCATCGGCGGTGCCACCGGCAACGGCTCGGTCCAGGCGATCTGGTTCGGGCAGGGGCAGTACCTGCTGACCGGTCCGGCGCCCGACGGGCTGGACGGGATCGCCGCCGTCACCGATCAGACCGACGCCTGGGCCACGGTGCGCCTTGACGGCCACGAAGCGGCCGAGGTTCTGGCGCGGCTGGTGCCCGTCGACATGCGGCCCGCGATGTTCCCGGACGGGACGTCGGTGCGCACCTTGCTGGGGCACATGACCGTGTCGATCACGCGCGAGGGTGAGGGCTACCGGATCATGGCGTTCCGGTCGATGGCGGTGACGCTTGTGCATGAAATCGCCGGAGCCATGGAAGCCGTCGCCCAGCGTCTGTAAGGTCAGCCGCGAACCCGTCGATTCTTTGACTGCCCCGGAGACCACCACATGATCCGCACCGCTACCGCGCTGGCCCTTGCAGCCGCGCTTGCCACGCCCGCGTTCGCACAGGACGCGGCCAAGACCGAAAGCTGCACCTACCAGGCCCAGGTCGTGGCCGCCATCCAGCAGGCCCGGCTTGACCGCGTCAGCGAACGCGACGTGCCCGCGCACATCGCCGCGACCAACCCCACATGGCCCGCCGAATACTCCAACGCGATCCCGCTGATCACGCCGTGGGTCTACGAACAGAAGCGCCGCGTCATCCGCAATCAGGAGCTTTCGTCGGCGTGGCTGGAGCTTTGCCTGCAGCAGTGAGCATCTGGACTTGAGCCTGCTTTGAGCGCATCCTGAGCCATGGCCCTGCCCCCCGGATTCCTTGACGAGTTGCGCACCCGTACCAGCCTTGCCCAGGTGGTCGGCCGCAAGGTCATGTGGGACAGCCGCAAGTCGAACGCGGCCAAGGGGGACCTGTGGGCGCCGTGCCCGTTCCACCAGGAAAAGACCGCCAGCTTCCACGTCGACGACCGGAAGGGCTTCTACTACTGCTTCGGCTGCCACGCGAAAGGAGACGCGATCGGGTTCGTGAAGGACACCGAGAACGTCAGCTTCATCGAGGCGGTCGAGATCCTCGCGGGCGAGGTCGGCATGCAGATGCCCGCGCCCGACCCGCAGGCGCAGGCCAAGGCCGACCGGAACTCCCAGCTGGCCGACGTGATGGAGCAGGCGGTCCAGTTCTTCCGCATGCAGCTTCAGCGCGGCGTCGCCACCGACGCCCGGCAGTACCTGACGGAAAAGCGCGGGCTTGGGCCCGAGGTGCTGGAGCGCTGGGAGATAGGCTTTGCCCCCGACGCGTGGCAGGGGCTGTGGGATCACCTGCGCGGCAAGGGCGTGGCCGAGGACATGATCTTCGACGCCGGGCTTGCCAAGCCGTCGTCGAAGGGCGGCAAGCCCTATGACACGTTCCGCAACCGCATCATCTTCCCGATCCGCGATCACCGCGGCCGCGCCATCGCGTTCGGCGGCCGGGCGATGGATCCGAACGACAATGCGAAATACCTGAACTCTCCCGAAACCGCGCTCTTCGACAAGGGGCGCACGCTTTACAACATCGCGCGGGCGCGGACGGCGGCGGGCAAGGGCCAGCCGCTGATCGTGGCCGAAGGCTACATGGACGTGATCGCGCTGTCGGAAGCCGGGTTCGAAGCGGTCGTGGCGCCGCTGGGCACGGCCGTCACCGAAACCCAGATGGCGATGCTGTGGCGTCTGGCGCCCGAACCCGTGATCGCGCTGGATGGCGACACCGCGGGCCTGCGCGCCGCACGGCGGCTGGTGGATCTGGCGCTTCCGCTGGCGGAACCGGGCCAGAGCCTGCGCTTTGCCATGATGCCCGAAGGGCAGGACCCCGACGACCTGATCCGCGCCAAGGGCGCCAAGGGGGTCGAGGCGGTTCTGGAAAAGGCCGTGCCGCTTGTCCGCATGTTGTGGGACCGGGAACTGGCCGCCTCCAAGCTGGAAACCCCCGAACAGCGCGCCGATCTGGATCGGCGTTTGCGCGAGGCGGTATCGAAGATCCGGTCGGGCGAGGTGCGGTACCATTACCAGCAGGCGCTGAAGGACCTGATGTTCCAGACCTTCCGCGCGCCCAAGCGCCGGGACACGTGGCAGAAGGGCCGCAAGCCCCCGCCCGCCGCGGCCAGCATGCAGGCCCGCGCCAGCCTTCTGGCCCGCGACGTGACCAGGCGCGAGATCGAGGCGCTGAAGGAACGGGTGGCGCTGGCCATCCTGATCCGCCGGCCCGATCTGGTGTCCGTCTTTGCCGACGGGATCGAAAGCTTCGACTTCATCGAACCCGGCCACCAGTCGCTGGCGCTGACGCTGGCGGCGCGCGGCGGGATGGAGGAGGTCGAGCAACTGATCGCCGAACTGGGCCGTGCGGGGCAGGGCGATGCCGTCGACCGCATCTTCGCCGACCCGACCGTCAAGATCCTGCCGGCGCTGCGCCCGGGGCAGGATATCGAGGTGGCCAAGATGACCGTGGCCGAACTTCTGGCCACATTGGAAGCCGATCGCGGCCACCGTCTTGAATTGGAAGAGGCGACCCACGATATCGGCGCTGCGGACAACGAAGTGCTGACCCGACGTCTGGATGATGCCAACCAGGCACGTTACAAGGTGGTCACGCCGCGCGATGCCGGGTCCGTCGACTTCGACCGCGCGCCGAACGGGATGCTCATCGACCGCTCCGAGAAAGAGCGATTCGATGCTCTCCTGTCTCAGTTGAACCGGCAAAAGGGCCGCAAATGAGGAAATTCGGTAAGGAAACCGGATAAAAACCCCTGTAAAGGGTTCTCGAATCACTTCTCCGTCCTAAATGATTCGGACAGGCGAAGGTGATTCGCAGTCGGGGACTTTCGGTACCGGCTGCTTCCCGAAATGGTCCGTGCCGCATGTCGGGCGGGTTTATCGTTTCGTGAGAAGACCGTGGTAAACGGTGTGAATTGGGGCAACGGCACCTGCGCTGGGATGCGCGGGCCGGCGCCCCGGACGACCGCGCAAGCGAAACGAAACGAAGACCGCCGCAAGAGACAGCGCCGCAAGAGACATTGAATGACCGCCCATATGTGTTTCATTCCCTCGCTGCCCCGTACCGCCCCGGCGGACCGGCGGCGCCTCCGCCCCGGGCCGAGCGCGTGACCGCGCCGCCCAAGAATTCTGCCCAACGCCCGTCCCGCATCCAGGAGACCCGAATGGCCCCTAAAGATACCGACGAACGCAAAACCGACGAGCAGGAACCCGAAATCTCGCTCGACATGAGCCAGGCCGCCGTCAAGAAGATGATCGGCGAGGCGCGCGAGAAAGGGTACATCACCTACGATCAGCTCAATCAGGTTCTGCCGCCGGATCAGGTCAGCTCGGAACAGATCGAGGACGTGATGTCGATGCTGTCCGAAATGGGCATCAACATCATCGAGGACGAGGAAGCCGAGGAAGAGGAAAACAAGACCTCGACCGAAGTGGTGACCACGGATTCGAACCGCGAAGTCACGCTGGCCGCCTCGCAATCGGAAAAGCTCGACCGCACCGACGACCCGGTGCGCATGTACCTGCGCGAGATGGGATCGGTCGAACTGCTGAGCCGCGAGGGCGAGATCGCCATCGCCAAGCGGATCGAGGCCGGCCGCAACACGATGATCGCGGGCCTGTGCGAAAGCCCACTGACCTTCCAGGCCATCACCATCTGGCGCGACGAACTTCTGAGCGAAGACATTCTCCTGCGCGACGTGATCGATCTGGAAACCACCTTTGGCGACCAGATGGACGAAGAAGGGGCCGCGACCGCCCCGATCGTCGACAGTTCCACCGTCGAGGCGAAGAAGCCGGCCAATGACAACGGGCCGGAGCTGGATGCCGACGGCAATCCGATCATCAAGGAAGACGACGACGAGGAAGAAGACCAGGCCAACATGTCGCTGGCCGCGATGGAAGCGGCCCTGAAGGACCAGGTTCTGGCCACGCTCGAACAGATCGCCGGCGACTATGAGATGCTGTCGGCCATGCAGGACAGCCGGATTTCGGCGACGCTGAACGAGGACGGATCGTTCTCGGCCGGGGACGAGGAAACCTACCAGAAGCTGCGGTCGGAAATCGTCGAACTGGTGAACGGCCTGCACCTGCACAACAATCGGATCGAGGCGTTGATCGACCAGCTGTACGGCATCAACCGCCGGATGATGGCGCTCGACAGCTCGATGGTGAAGCTGGCCGACCAGGCCCGTATCAACCGGCGCGAATTCATCGATGCCTATCGCGGCCGCGAGCTTGACCCGAACTGGCTGAACGAGATGGCCGAAAAGCCGGGCCGTGGCTGGCAGACCTTCATCGAACGCTCGGCGCCCCAGGCGGAAGAGCTTCGCGCCGACATGGCGCAGGTGGGTCAGTACGTGGGCCTCGATATCAGCGAATTCCGCCGCATCGTCCAGCAGGTCCAGAAGGGCGAAAAGGAAGCGCGCCAGGCCAAGAAGGAAATGGTGGAAGCCAACCTTCGGCTCGTGATCTCGATCGCCAAGAAGTACACCAACCGCGGGCTGCAGTTCCTCGACCTGATCCAGGAAGGCAACATCGGCCTGATGAAGGCGGTCGACAAGTTCGAATACCGCCGTGGCTACAAGTTCTCGACCTACGCGACGTGGTGGATCCGGCAGGCGATCACCCGGTCCATCGCGGACCAGGCCCGCACGATCCGGATCCCGGTCCATATGATCGAGACGATCAACAAGCTGGTCCGCACCGGCCGCCAGATGCTGCACGAGATCGGCCGCGAACCGACCCCGGAAGAGCTGGCCGAAAAGCTGCAGATGCCGCTGGAGAAGGTCCGCAAGGTGATGAAGATCGCCAAGGAACCGATCAGCCTCGAAACCCCCATCGGGGACGAGGAAGACAGCCAGCTGGGCGATTTCATCGAGGACAAGAACGCCGTCCTGCCGCTGGATTCGGCCATTCAGGAGAACCTGAAGGAAACCACGACCCGGGTGCTGTCCTCGCTGACGCCGCGGGAAGAACGTGTGCTGCGGATGCGCTTCGGCATCGGCATGAACACCGACCACACGCTGGAAGAAGTCGGCCAGCAGTTCAGCGTGACCCGCGAACGGATCCGCCAGATCGAAGCCAAGGCGCTGCGGAAGCTGAAGCATCCCAGCCGCTCGCGCAAGCTGCGCAGCTTCCTGGACCAGTAACAAGGGTCCCGGCCGGCCCGACACGGGGCTGGCCCGCCTTCCGCCTTCTCAATTGCGCGTGACAACGGCGCGATATGGGGTGTGTCCGGGGTCTCGTGCTGCCATGATGATGGTTAATCCATCGACAGCAGGTTGGTATCATGAAACAAAACGCACTCCATCTGGGCCTGGCCGCCGTTCTGGCGGTCGCGGTTTCCGCGCCGGCAGCCCATGCCAGTGGCCGCACGGCCCGCGCCATCGATATCAACCTGTTCGAAGTCACGGGCCGCAACAGCGGCGATGGCAGCGGCATCTGGTGCGAGGCGGCGAATTTCGCACGGCGGACGCTGAAAGCCTCGTGGCAGACCGATATCTACGTCGCCTCTCCGATGGGCAACAGCCAGTTCACCGGGCGCAAGGGGGCCGTGAAGTTCACGCTGAATCCGCAGGCCGCGGGCATCACACCGACATCCGGTGTGACGAGCATCAATACCTTCCGCGTGGGGGAAAGCATGTCCGTCCAGTCCGCGAACTACGAATGCACCGTGCGCAGCATCTCGGGCTTCTGAGGTGATTGCCTATCGGCGGAAACATGACTGCCGGCATCGCGTCACGCTATTGTTTTCAAAACCCAAATGGCGTGTGATAGAACACACCGCACTCGACCCTGATCCGCGCCGGAACGGTTTTCCGGAACCCCAGCGCGGGGCGGCGGGTTGAGGTGTGGTACAAAGTTCGGAGACCTTCCAATGACCCAACGGTCCCTTTCGTTCGCGAAACGCGCCGCCGCCGTGGCGACGCTCGCGCTTTCTCTGGGCGTGCCCAGCAGCGCCCTGGCCTGGCGCGCCATCAACGGCCTTGACGTGAACCCAGTCAAGCAAGGCGTGGTCGAGGTCGTCGGCCGGGCCGGATCGAGCGGACAGCAGCTGTGGTGCGCGGCTGGCGATTACATGCTTCGCGTGCTGAGCATGCCGACATCGCAACGGTTCTACATCTACCGCGGCCGCGGCATGGGCGAGACCGAGCGCCGGTCGAACACGGTCCAGTTCTCGGTCAACCCGCCGCCCAGCGGCGCCATCGCACCGGGCATCTCGCTCAACATGAGCGCCGTCGGCGACAACATGACCGTTGCCTCGGCACGGTTCTATTGCGACGCCGATCAGCAACCCTTCTGGTTCGACTGACGCACCGCCTTGCAGACGGAGATCGAAATCCCGACCGGCGGTCAGGGCCTGTACGAGTTTACGCGCGACGTGCAGGACTGGATCGCCGGGAGAGGCAGCCGGACGGGGCTTCTCACGCTGTTCGTCCGGCACACATCCTGTTCGCTGCTGATCCAGGAAAACGCCGATCCGGACGTGCAGAGCGATCTTCTGGCCTATTTCCGCCGTCTGGTCCCGCCGGGCAACGACCCGTCGATGCGCTACCTGACCCACGTTCTGGAAGGGCCCGACGACATGCCGGCCCATATCAAGGCCGCCATCCTGCCCGTGAGCCTGTCGATCCCGGTGGCCGATGGCGCGGCGGTCCTTGGCACGTGGCAGGGCATCTACCTTTTCGAGCATCGCGACCGCCCGCACCGGCGCAAGGTGGCGCTGCACCTCGCCTGAGCGGGCTTGCACGCCCGATCCCATGCTGCATCTAGTTGTGCACAACGCACTCTACCCAAACTGTCGCGGTTGCCCTATAGTGGTTGACAGGGATACGGGGCAGGGCCTCAAGTGACGGTAAGATCAGGACAATAGGGGGCTCGGGATGCGCTGTCCATTTTGCGGCAATGTGGACACTCAGGTTAAGGATTCGCGGCCCGCTGAAGATCACGTCGCGATCCGGCGCCGACGGTTCTGTCCGGCCTGCGGGGGCAGGTTCACGACCTATGAGCGCGTGCAACTGCGCGACCTGGTGGTGATCAAGAGCTCCGGCAAGCGCGAGGAATTCGACCGGGACAAGCTGGAACGCTCGATCCGGATCTCCATGCAGAAGCGACCGATAGAACCCGAACGGATCGACCAGATGATCTCGGGCATCGTGCGGCGGTTGGAAAGCATGGGCGATACGGACATCCCGTCGAAGAAGATCGGCGAGATCGTGATGGAGGCGCTGTCGCGCATCGACACGGTGGCCTATGTGCGCTTCGCGAGCGTCTACAAGAATTTCCAGGCGGTCGAGGATTTCGAGGACTTCATGGCCGAACTGCGGCCCGGCGAAACGCCGCCCGAGACATGACGGCAGGCACGGCTTCGCCGGAGGCAGACCGGCGCTTCATGGCCCTGGCCCTGTCGCTGGGCCGTCGCGGCATGGGGCGGACATGGCCCAACCCGGCCGTGGGCTGCGTGATCGTGAAGGACGGCCGGATCGTGGGCCGCGGCGTGACGGCCGATGGCGGCCGGCCCCATGCGGAAGTCGTCGCATTGGCGCAGGCCGGTGACGCGGCGCGCGGTGCAACGGCTTATGTCACGCTGGAACCCTGCGCCCATCATGGACAGACCCCGCCCTGCACCGACGCGCTGATCGCGGCCGGCGTGGCGCGCGTGGTGGCGCCCTTGCCCGACAACGATCCGCGTGTGTCGGGCAAAGGCTTTGCCTTGCTCGAGGCCGCGGGCATCGCGGTGGAGCAGGGCGTGCTGGGCGACGTGGCCGCGCGCGATCATCGCGGGTTCTTCCTGCGGGCCGAACAGGGGCGGCCCTGGGTGACGCTGAAACTTGCCGGATCGCTCGACGGGCGGATTGCCACGGCGACGGGGCAAAGCCGGTGGATCACCGGGCCCGAGGCACGGCGGATGGTGCATGGCATGCGTGCCCGCCATGACGCGGTGATGGTGGGCGCCGGCACCGCGCGGGCGGATGACCCGTCGCTTACGGTGAGGGACATGGGCGTCGACCGGCAGCCGGTGCGCGTCGTGGTCTCGCGCCACCTGGATCTGCCGTTGATGAGCAAGCTTGCCCGCACGGCGCTTCAGGTGCCGGTGTGGCTGTGCCACGGCCCCGGTGCCGCGTCGGAACGGATGGCGGCGTGGACCGGCGTGGGGGCGGAGCTTCTGCCCTGCAATGTGCAGGGCGGCCAACTGGAGCCGCGCGCCGTTCTCACGCAGATCGGCCGGCGGGGCATCACGCGTGTCTTCTGCGAAGGCGGGGGCGCGCTGGCGGCATCGCTGCTGGATGCGGATCTCGTGGACGAACTGATCGTGTTTACCGCCGGGCTGGCCATCGGGGCCGAGGGCCTGCCGGCAATCGGGGCCCTGGGCCTTGGTTCGCTGGACGCGGCCCCGCGCTACCGGCTGCGCGAGACACGCGCCGTCGGACCCGACGTGATGCACCGATGGGGACGTGCCGGCTAGGCCGGTCGAACGCGTCCGCCCCCGCGCGCACTGCCCCGCCCACCCACCCAAACGGCAGAGACCTGCGGTCCCTGCCTCGGCAGTGCGCGCGGGGGCGATCTTAGCGCCAGATCCACGCGTGGCTGGAAAGGGCGCCCTGCACCTTGGCGAGGCTCCGGTTCAGGGCGCCGGGCCGCGGGATCTGCCCGTCGGCCAGCCGGTCCACGATGATCTCGGCCGGGCAGGGGCGGCCGGTGACCGGATCGCGGTAACGTGGGTAGTCGATCAGCGCGGCGTGGGCGAGGGTTGCGATGTCGATCCGGCGGGACCCGAAGGCGGCCTTGCGGCGCGCAGGGACGTCTCCCAGGTCGGTCGTCAGGCCCCAGCCGGCATAGAACGGTGCGCCCAGCGTCGTGACGGGAAGACCGCGGAGCAGGGCTTCGAACCCGAGCGCCGAGGTCATGGTCCAGACCTCGTTCACATGTGGCAATAGCCGGGCCGGGTCGATGCCGGCCAGCACGATATCGGCGAGCGCCGCGGCATCCAGCGCGCCGGGGCGCAGGCCTGCTTCGACATCCGGATGGGGTTTGTAGATCAGGACCGCGGCGGGGTTGGCCTTGCGAGCGGCCTCCAGCAGTGCCCGGTTGGTGCGGATCGCGTCGGTGCCCAGCCGGATGGAGGCGTCGTCCTCGACCTGGCCCGGCACGAGGATGCGGTGGCCTTCGGGCAGATCGGGCGGTGGGGCGCCGATGTTGTACTTGCTGAGGCCCAGATCGGTGAGCCGTGCGATCAGCCGTTCCGCGCGCTGGCGCTGGGGGGGCGTCAGATCGGCGCGGCGGGCAATCCATGTCTCCAGTGCGCTGGGGCGGGTCGGGTCGTAGTAGATGCCGTCTTCGTCAAGAACCAGGGACAGCGGCGGGACGAGTTCGGCGCCAAGCCCGCGGGAACGCAGGAAGCCGTCTTCGACGCGGACCGACCGATCATCAGCATCGGCCTTGCCCGCCCAGATCATGCGGCGGCGGCCGGTGCTGGTGGCAAGCCGTTCGGCGCGGGCCGGATCGTCGGTGAAGATCACCTTCTTCTGCCCCCCGAACATCGCGTTCAGGGGCCGTCGCTTCCACAGCCGCATGCCGCTGGCGATCCAGCCCCTGTGATCGTCCCGCCAGGCGCGGGTCTCGGCCTCGAAGGCGTCGAGCGCGGTGTCGAGATCGCAGAGCCTGTCATGGAACGGATCGTACCAGAGCGGGTAGAGGATCATCGCCGCCGCAAAGAGCTGTTCCGCCGTGAGCCGGCGCGTGCGGCGGGGCATCGGGAACGCGTCTTCCGTCAGGCCCCAACCGGCATAGAAGGGCTGGCCGAAGACATGGGGGCGATGGCCGGACAGGATCGCCTCGAACCCCAGCTGAGACGACACGGTGTAGACGGCCGCCGCACCGTCCAGCAGCCGCCAAGGGCTGACCGGGGCGCCGTGCAGGGTGACATTTTCCGGCAGTGCCGCGGGATCGAAATGGCCGGAACGGTGACCGGTGCGGGTTTCGGGATGGGTGCGGATCACGATCGGCGCTTCGGGATGGGCCCGGCGCGCTGCTGCCAGCATTTCGCGAAACCGGTCGGGGCCTGCGCCGCTGAGCCGGACGGAGGCGTCGCCGTGGGTCTGGTCGATGACAAGGATATAGCCGGGATCGGGCGCGGGCAGGGCGGGATCGAAGGCGGTGTACTTGGACAGGTGGCCTTCGCGCATCCGGCGGATGCCGTCGCGGGCGCGGTCCATCAGGGCCGGGTCGTCCAGCGGACGGGTGGCCAGCAGGGTTTCAAGATCGGAGGGCCGCGCGGTATCGAAATGCAGGCCGGTCCGGTCCACCACGAGCCCCAGGGGCGGGCCGCTCCGCGCGCGACCGGGGTGAAGCGAGCGGAGGAACGCGTCTTCCACCCGGATCAGGGGCGCGTCGTACCGGCGGGCCATGGCCTCTCCCCGCCACGCGGTGGGGCTGGCGCCCCACAGGCCGATGCTGTCGCCAGGGCGGGGCAGGCCGATTTGCGGGGGCAGGCCCGCCAGAGCCAGGATGCGACGCACCCGGGGCTGGGTCAGGAAACCACCGTTGTAGACAAGAAACCGGCCCGCGGGATGCCCGGAGAGGGCCGGCATGGGCCTAGCCGCCCGCGAGTGTTTCGACATTGGCGATGGGCGTCAGCGACCCGGTGACCAGCGAGATCGACTTCGACCACTGGGCGAAGGGCGCTTCGGTCACGTAGATGGTGTCCCCGTCGCGGATCGCGAAATCGCGCGCGTGAAACACGCCGTTCGGTTCCTTCAGGTTCAGCACGTAGACCATGCGCTGCGCGCCGACCAGATCGTTGCGGCCCAGTACGGACCCCGCGACTTCCGCAGGTTCGTTGCGGAAGACGAAGACGCCGGTGGGATCGGACGCGCTGGGCACAAGGCCGCCGACACGCGCCAGCGCTTCCAGCGCCGAAAGCGTGGGCGTGCCGAAGGGCACGCGCGACTGGGACGAGGTGGCACCCATGGCCGTGAAGGTTCTTGTGTCTTCCTCGACCAGGATCCGGTCGCCCGGGCGCAGCGCGATGTCGAGCGACGGGTTGTCGAACAGATCCTGCAACCAGACGGTGCCGCTTTGCGATCCGCGGAAGACCGTGATTTCGGCCGTTTCGGGTTCGATCGACACGCCGCCCGCCGATGCGAGCATCGAGGCAAGCGTGCCGGTGGACCGTTCGATGGGGTAGACGCCCTGCGCGTTGATCGCGCCGACGACGCTCACGGTCGAACCGTCGCCCGCCATCCGCCGGACTTCGACCTGCGGGTCCGGGGTCTGGTCTTCCAGTTGTTGCGTGATCAGCAGGCGCAGCGCTTCGGGCGTATTGCCCGCGGCCCGGACACGGCCGGCATAGGGCACGAAGACGTAGCCCGCGCTGTCGACCTGGACGTCGTTGAGAAGGGTGGGGTTGGTTTCCCCCAGAAGCGGGTTGTCGACGTTTTCCCAGATCGAGAACCCGAGCGAGTCGCCGGGGCGGATGATGTCGGACGTCAGGGCCGAGGCGCCCTTGAAAGCCTGCGAAAAGCCCAGAACGGGTGTGACCGCCGTCGCGCGGCTGACCCGATCGTTGACCGACACGACGAAGGCGTCGCCTTCGCGCTGGACCGAACCGGCGAAGATCTGGCCCTTGGTCGGGCCGGCCGAGGGCAGCCCGCAGGATGCAAGCGCGCTTACGACAAGGGCGACAGCGCCCTGCCGCAGGACACATCGCGCCTGTCGGGAGGAAAAGGAAATCACTGCGCGGTCTCCTCGACCTGTTTATTTGCCTCGGTGGGTATTCTTTTTTTTAAGATTAACGTATCGCGGGAAAAAATTCCAGCGCAAGCACCGTTTGCGACTACTTGACAAGACGCAGGTGTTGCCGCGGCGCCGCCGTGCCCGATTTCAGGGCATCGTAGGGATCTTCCGCGGCCAGCATCATGTCGACGACATGGCGCAGAAGCTGCCGGCGGCCGGAGCGGGAATAGAAGCCGCCGGGCACCTGGCTGGTTTCCAGCAAGTAGCGGCGGTAATCCTTGTAGGCGCGCGCATCGGGCCGGGTGGCGCCGGCGAAGAATTCCTGCAACGGCTGGTTCGACACGAATTCCGGCTTGGAATAGACCGCGCGCCCAAAGGCCTTGAGCGGGATGCCGCGCCACAGCACCTGCTGGCCGGCCGTGGAATTTATCGTCACGGCCGAACGCGCGTCGTCGAGAAGCCGGGCCAGCTTGCCGCCATGCAGGTAATGGACGCGGTCGGCAATGCCAAGCGCGCGCGCCAGGCGTTTCACCTCGCGCTTCAAAGGAACGCGGCCGGTTTCAAGCGGGTGGGCCTTGACCACCAGGTGATGGTGCCGGGGGGCGCCGTCGGCGAAGGCGGTCAGGACCTCGGTCAGAAACGCGTTCATCGAGTTGAAGTCCGAATGCGCCTGCAGGCTTGAATCGTGTTCCAGTTGCAGAAGCGCAAGGTGGTAGGGGAACCGGCCCCGGCGGATCCGGCGGACGCCGACCCGCCATCCTATCACGTGGAACGGCAGCAGGATGAGCCGTCGCAGGTACAGCCGCAATTCCCGCGCGACGGACAAGTGCCGGTGCGGCTGGAAGTTCCGGTAGCTGCGATTGAAGAACAGCACGAACCAGTGGTACAGCGCGCCGTACAGGATATGGCTGCGCATGTCGCCCCAGTGGGCCGGCGGCATCGGCGCTTCAAGATCCGACCCGGCGAGCACGGCTTGCATCTCGTCCACGGGCATGTGCATCAGGCGGGAATGCCCGTTCGAACCGTTGCGTTCATAGGTCACCCAGTAGGGCCGCAGGTAACCTTCCTCGAACACATGGATCGTCAGCCCCCGCGCCTTTGCCAGGGTGATGGCTTCGGCATGAATGGGACGGACATCGCCATAGAGCGCGATATCGGTGATCCCGTGCGTGTCGAGAATGCCGGCCAGCGTTTCGGGCCAGTCGGCGACCGAACCGGCAAACGGGATGTAGTGCGCGGAATCGTTCCAGAATGCTCTGTCGCCGGCATTGAAGCCCACGCGCCAGACCTGCGCCCCTGCGACACGCAGCATCTTGGCCAGGCCCGCGAAGAACGGGCCGTGCGGTCCCTGCAAAAACAGGAAGACGGGTGTACCGGGTATTGTCGCTGTCATTCTTCGACTACATCACTCGCACTGAGAACTTTATAAAAGATGTATTCTAACTATGGCCTTGGGGACCGCGCCACGACACGGAGACAGGTCAGTTTTTACAGATATCCGGACATTGTCCAACCGATTTGCTCAAATTTATTAACGAGCTTGGAAACATCGCCCGAATTTTAGCGTCCGGGTGCGCGCGTCCGGCGCGGCGGATGGCCTTGTCCGCCCGGCCGCGGCTGGTTATGTCGGACGTGACCCGACCTCTTTCGAAAGCAGCGCGATGTTTACTGGGATAATCACCGATGTGGGGACCGTCACGTCCGTGCAGCAGGCCGGCGATCTGCGGGCGCGGATTACCACCGTTTACGATACCGACAGGATCGACATCGGCGCCTCGATCGCGTGCAGCGGCGTGTGCCTGACGGTCGTGGCCCTTGGTCCTGACTGGTTCGAGGTCGACATCAGCGCCGAAACTCTTTCGAAAACCAATATCGGCGGCAATGCGGGCTGGGCCGAAGGCAGCCGGGTGAACCTTGAACGGGCGCTGCGCGTGGGCGACGAACTGGGCGGCCATATCGTTTCGGGCCATGTCGATGGCGAGGCCCAGGTCGTGTCGATCATCGACGAAGGCGACAGCACCCGGATCCTGTTCGAAGCGCCCGAGGCTCTGGCCAGGTTCATCGCGCCCAAGGGCTCCATTGCGCTGAACGGGACCTCGCTGACGGTGAACGAGGTCGACGGCGCGCGCTTCGGCGTGAACCTGATCCCGCACACGAAAGAGGTTACCACCTGGGGCGGGGTAGCCGTGGGCGACAGGATCAACCTGGAAGTCGACACGCTGGCCCGTTACGTCGCCCGCCTGAACGAGGCCGGGTGATGACCGACGAAAAATCGCCCCGAATATCTCCCCGCGCCGTGATGGGCCATAACGGCGGCCCGACGCTTGAAAAGGGGCACAGCTACCGCACCTTCATGTGGCGGCAGGCCCAGAAGCAGCTTCTGCCCAATGCCGTGCCGCTGATGGTGGTTCGCATGCGCGTGAAGCGCGCGGCCGAGCTGGGGATGGACTACAAGACATATGCCAGCTTCCGGCAGTATTCCGGGCAGGACATCCTTGGCCTGCTGTTCTCCTCGAACGCGCTGGGTATACTCGATCCCCTGCGCCGCGGTCCCGCGATGCCCACGAAGGAACGCGAGGCGCTGGAGCGGATCGAGAACGCGGCGAAGCTCGTGCTGGTCCATGCGCCGCTGACGCCGGGCGTGGTGGCCGAGGCAAATCCGGTGATCGACGCGGCCGGTACCGCGCCCACCTTGCGCGAAAGCTGGTCCGACACCCGGGTGCGGCTTGAAAATTTCGCCCGCGCACATCACGTGTCGGGCAACCGGCTGGTGATCGTGGGCGACGCGCCGCTGGAACAGGACTGGACAGCCGCGTTGCGGGCTGCCGGATACCTGCCGGCGGACCGCTATTTCCCGCACCGCGCGGGGACGTCGGCGATCTGACGCTGCGGCGCGGGCAGGGGCAATTCCGCCATGTCCCGCTGGCCTTCGCGCCGCGGCTCGGCTATGCCGCGCGCAACGCTGCCCGAGGATGAGCCATGATTTATGAAAAGCCAGGACCGGTCGAAAGCGATTGGCACGACGCGATCTCGTCGGTGGACGAGATCATCGAAGACGCGCGCAACGGACGCATGTTCATCCTTGTCGATCACGAGGACCGCGAGAACGAAGGCGACCTTGTGATCCCGGCCCAGATGGCTACGCCCGACGCGATCAACTTCATGGCCACCCATGGCCGCGGCCTGATCTGCCTCGCGTTGGAAAGCGCGCGGATCGATGCGCTGGGTCTGAACCTGATGTCGACGCAGAATTCGTCGCGCCATGAAACCGCGTTCACGACGTCGATCGAGGCACGCGAAGGCGTGACCACCGGTATTTCCGCCCATGACCGCGCGCTGACGGTTTCGGTCGCCATCGACGCGTCGAAAGGCGCCGCCGACATCGCCACCCCGGGCCATGTCTTCCCGCTGCGCGCCCGCGAAGGCGGCGTGCTGGTCCGCGCCGGCCATACCGAGGCCGCTGTGGATATCGCGCGGCTGGCCGGGCTGAACCCATCGGGCGTGATCTGCGAGATCATGAACGAAGACGGAACCATGGCCCGCCTGCCGGATCTCGTGGCCTTCGCCCAGCGGCACGGCCTGAAGATCGGCACGATCTCCGACCTGATCTCGTACCGGCGCCGGCACGACAACCTCGTGAAGATGGACGAACAGCGCAAGGTCGTGTCGGCCTTCGGCGGCGATTGGGAAATGCGGATCTTCACGGATGAAACTCAGGGGTCCGAACACATCGCGTTGATCAAGGGCGATATCTCGACCCCGGAACCGGTGCTGGTGCGGATGCACGCGCTGAACGTGCTGCAGGACATGGCAGGCCTGGGCGGCGCGGCGCGCGCCCACGAATTCCAGGACGCGATGGACGTGATCGCCGCAGAGGGTCGCGGCGTCGTCGTCCTGCTCCGCGACCTGCACATGAAGCTTGTCGCGGGCGGGGAGGTGTCTCCCCAGACGCTTCGCCAGTATGGCCTGGGCGCGCAGATCCTGACCTCTCTCGGGCTGTCGGAACTGACGCTGCTGACGAACTCGCCCGTGCCCAACGTGGTGGGGCTGGAAGCCTACGGGCTGGAAATCACCGGCACCCGCCGCATCTCGGAACTGAAGGAAAGCGACTGAGCCATGGCCGGACAGGAAACCCATTACACCATGCCGCGCCCGGACTTCGACGCGCCGGTGAAGCTCTTGATCGTCGTGGCCCCCTATTACCGTGACATAGCCGATGACATGATCGCCGGCGCGAAAGCGGAGATCGAGGCCTGCGGCGCGACCTGCGATCTGGTCGAAGTGCCCGGCGCACTGGAAGTGCCCACCGCCATCGGCATCGCAGAGCGCACGTCGAACTTCGACGGCTACGTGGCGCTTGGCTGCGTGATCCGGGGCGAGACGACGCATTACGAGACCGTCTGCAACGATTCCAGCCGCGGCCTGACGCTGCTGGGGCTGCAGGGCCTGTGCATCGGCAACGGCATCCTGACGGTCGAAAACCGCGAACAGGCCGTCGTACGGGCCGATCCGGGCCAGCAGAACAAGGGCGGAGGGGCCGCGGCCGCGGCGCTCCACCTTGTCGCGCTGACCCGCAAATGGGGCAAGCCCGCCTCCGGCATGGGCTTCCGCCCCGCCGGCGAACCGGTGCAGATCGCATGACCGACGCAGGCCCCAAGAGCATTTCGGGCAACCAGCGACGCAAGATGCGCTCGGCCGCGCGTCTTTATGCCGTGCAGGCACTGTTCCAGATGGAAGCGATCGGGCAGACGTCGGACAGCGTGATCGTGGAATTCCTCGAACACCGCTTCGGCGCGACCTATGACGAGGGCGAGTTCCAGGACGGCGATGCCGAGCTCTTCCGCAAGATCGTGCAGGATGCCGTCAACAACCAGGCGAAGATCGATCAGATGACCGACCGCGCGCTGGTCGCCAAATGGCCTATCGCCCGGATCGATCCCACGCTCCGCGGCCTCTTCCGCGCGGCGGGCGCCGAGCTGGTGGAAGGCGAGGCGCCGCCCCGGGTCGTCATCACCGAATTTGTCGATGTTGCCGGCGCCTTCTTCCCCGAAGGCCGCGAGCCGCAATTCGTGAACGCGGTGTTGGACCACATGGCGCGCGAGGCCCGGCCCGACGATTTCTAGGCATTTCGGGCCGTACGTTGCGGCATCCTGCCGCCGATTTGTGATGGCTGGCAAAAGAATGCTGGAATTCGAGCGAGAGGCACCCCATCTTCTATGGGAACGGAGGGTACTTTCATGCCGGAACTCATCAAGCTTTACATTCGCAGCGTGGCCATCGGGTTTGGCATTGCCGCGGGCTTCGTAGCCCTTCTGCTGTGGACCAACACCATGGGTCTGCAGGAGCTTGTGCTGGGCTCGTCCGGCGGGGCCCTTGCGCTTTTCATGCTGTGGTTCATGAACGGCATCGTCTTTGCCGGCGTCCAGTTCGCTTACAAGATCATGTCGATGGCCGAACGCCCCGAGGGCCCGCGCCGCGGCACGCCGGTGATGGATCTGACCAAGCCGGTACGTATCAAGGCCGTCGCGAAAAAGCGCGAGCCTGCACCGCGCCGTTTCTGAGACCATCCTGATCGGTAAGTTGAAAACGCCGGCCCATCGGGTCGGCGTTTTGCGTGACGGGACCACCGCAACCGTTTGGTTATGATTCCCGAGGACCTGTATATACAGGTGGGCGCCAGGTAATCAGACCAGGGCCTGAACAGAGCCAGCTCCCTCGGATTTGCTTAAGGCCACCGGAATGCAACCTTTAACAAGAAGGGCAGAACCCGCCACAAGGCAGAGATAGCCCTCGCACAGGGCACCTTCAAGACGTGGCGCGCAGCAGGGCTCAAAAGAGTTTCCGGCGCATGCCCCGAAATCTGTCTTGATTTTTGTTCACCTATTGTTCACGCTTGTCCCCGTGATGCTGGATCTTCAACCCGGACAGAAACTCGCGCGTGGCGTGGCGCGCCATCTTGCGGCCCTGGGCTTCGCCACGGTCGAGGAATTCGTGCCCGCTCGCGGCCTGCGCGTCGACGTGATGGGGCTGGGCCCCAAGGGCGAGCTCTGGGTGGTGGAATGCAAGTCGAGCCGCGTCGATTTCGTCACCGACAGCAAGTGGCAGGGCTATCTCGACTGGTGCGACAGGTATTTCTGGGCAGTGGAGATCGACTTTCCCACCGACCTGCTGCCCGAAGGGACGGGCCTCATGATCGGCGATGCCTACGATGCCGAGATCATCCGCATGGCGCCCGAAAGCAAGCTGGCCGGACCAAGGCGCACGGTCCTGACCCGCAAGTTCGCCACCCACGCTGCACGACGGCTGCATGCCCTGCGCGATCCCGGGTTCCTGATGGGGTAGGGTGCCGCGCTTCCCAAGCGGTCTTTCGGATCAGCGGCACATGGGGGCTCTGCCCCCGCCCGAGCCTGCGGCTCGGACTCCCCCGGAGTATTTCCAGAAAGAAGAATGAGCAACGCCTCCAGTATTCTTCTTTCTGAAAATACTCCCGCCGGAGGCATCCGACAAAAAGGCCGGGCGAGGGCGTTGATCGGGCGGCGCACGCCGGGGCGCGTCCGGGGTCAGCGCTTGACCGATCGGGCGGCCCTGACGGCGGCGAGGATTTCTTCGGCGATCTCCTCGGCCTCTTCGGGTTCGAAATCCATCGGGATCTCGATGCCGGGGGCTTCGATGAACAGCCGCACCATGCCCAGTTCCGTGGGGCCGATCTGCAGGTTCGCTTCGATATCGCGTTCGGTGTTGATGCTCATGAGACTGCCCTTACAGGTCCTTCGGCGCGTCAAAGCTCTCCGCTAGCCCGGCCGGGCTTGAAAAGCAAGCCGGAGGGCGGAAAGGTGACCGCATGATCACGCTTCGCCCCTTTGAGGCCCGCGACAAGGACTGGCTCGTGGACCGGCACCAGACGCTCTATGGCGAGGCCGAGGGATTCGACGACACGTTCGGGGCGCTGGTGGACGAGATCCTTGCGGAGTTCGTGGCCCGTCATGATCCCGTGCGGGAGCGGGGCTGGGTCGCGGTGGAGGGCGAGCGGCGGCTGGGCTCGATCTTCTGCGTGGCGGCCGGCCCGGACAGGCCACAGGCGGCCAAGCTGCGGCTGTTCCAGCTCGATCCGGGCGCGCGGGGGAAGGGGCTGGGCAGGCATATGCTGCTGACCTGCATGGGGTTTGCACGCGAGGCGGGCTACGGCGAGATGGTCCTTTCGACCCATGAAAGCCACCGCGCGGCCTGCGCGCTTTATGCGTCCACCGGGTGGGAATTGCTGGAGAGCAGGCCCGTGCGGTCCTTCGGTGTGGATCTTGTCGAACAAAGCTGGCGGACCCGACTGTAATTCCCCGGTCTTCCCCCTTGCATCCCCGCGCCTGCTTGGCTAAATCGCCCACTACGCCGCCTTAGCTCAGTTGGTTAGAGCGCTGGATTGTGGATCCAGAGGTCCCCTGTTCAAGCCAGGGAGGCGGTACCACTTCCCCCAATGAGATTTGTCCCGCTACGGGGATACCTGGAACGCCGGCAGCCGGGCTGCGTCCGCCTTGGTGGCGTTGTGCCCTTGGGCGCGGGCTTGCGATCGGTGAGGCGGCGCTGGCCTCAGGTGCAACGGCAAAGCGCCCGGCGGGGCCGCGCGAGGCGGTTGGAAACATTGTCTTCAACGCAAAATGCCCGGCGCTTTGGCCGGGCATTTCCTTGATCGTCTGGCCGCGGATCAGGCCAGGTCGAAGCGGTCCGCGTTCATGACCTTGGTCCAGGCCGCCACGAAATCACGCGCGAACTTGCCGGCGTTGTCGTCCTGGGCGTAGACCTCGGCATAGGCGCGCAGGACCGAGTTCGAGCCGAAGACAAGATCGACCCGCGTCGCGGTCCACTTCACCGCGTCGGTCTTGCGGTCGCGGATCTCGTAGGTACCGCCATCGACCGGGACCCACTTGTAGGCCATGTCGGTGAGGTTCACGAAGAAATCCGTGGTCAGCGCGCCGATCCGGTCAGTGAAGACGCCGTGCTTGGAGCCACCATAGTTGGCCCCCATCGCCCGCATGCCGCCGATCAGGCAGGTCATCTCGGCCGCGGTCAGGCCCATGAGCTGCGCCCGGTCCAGAAGCATCTCTTCCGGCGTCACGACATAGTCCTGCTTCAGCCAGTTGCGGAAGCCGTCGGCCAGCGGTTCGAGCACGTCGAAGCTGTCGGCATCCGTCAATTCGTCGGTCGCGTCGCCGCGGCCGGGGGAGAACGGAACCTCGATGTCGAAACCGCCCGCCTTCAGGGCCTGTTCGACACCGACATTGCCGGCCAGAACGATCACGTCGGCGATGCTGGCGCCGGTTTCGGCCGCGATAGGTTCAAGCACCGACAGGACGCGTGCCAGACGCTCGGGCTCGTTGCCCGCCCAGTCCTTCTGCGGGGCCAGGCGGATGCGCGCGCCATTGGCACCGCCCCGCATGTCCGATCCGCGATAGGTCCGGGCGCTGTCCCAGGCGGTGGCGATCATGTCGGTCTGGCTGAGGCCGCTGTCCGCGATCTTCGCCTTCACCGCGGCCACGTCGTAGCCGGTGTTGCCTTCCGGGACCGGATCCTGCCAGATCAGGTCTTCGGCCGGCACGTCGGGCCCGACATAGCGGACCTTGGGGCCCATGTCGCGGTGGGTCAGCTTGAACCATGCGCGTGCGAAGGCATCCTTGAACGCATCCGGATCGGCCATGAACTTCTGGCAGATTGCGTTGTAGGCCGGATCCACCTTCATCGCCATGTCGGCGTCGGTCATCATCGGCATCCGGCGGATCGACGGGTCGTCGACGTCGACCGGCATGTCCTCTTCCTTGATCTCTACGGGCTTCCACTGGTTGCCCCCGCCCGGGGATTTGGTCAGCTCCCATTCATGGCCGAAGAGCATGTCGAAATAGCCCATGTCGAACTTCAGAGGCTCGGTCGTCCAGGCGCCTTCCAGCCCGCTGGTGACCGCGTTGCCCGCCTTGCCATTCATGTTCGGGTTGAACCAGCCGAAGCCCTGGTCTTCAATGCCGCCCGCTTCCGGTTCGGCTCCGACAAGCGCACCGTCGCCGTTGCCGTGGGTCTTGCCGACGGTGTGACCACCGGCGGTCAAAGCGACGGTTTCCTCGTCGTCCATGGCCATTCGGGCGAATGTCTCGCGCACCTGCTTGGCTGTCTCCTGCGGGTTGGGGACGCCGTTCACGCCTTCGGGGTTCACGTAGATCAAACCCATCTGCACGGCGGCCAGCGGGTTTTCCATCGTGTCGGGCTTCGACACATCGTCGTACCGTTTGTCCGACGGCGCGAGCCATTCGCGTTCCGCGCCCCAGTACGTGTCCTTCTCGGGGTGCCAGATGTCGGCCCGGCCGAAGCCGAAGCCGAAGGTCTTCAGCCCCATGGTTTCATAGGCAATCGTGCCCGACAGGATGATCAGGTCGGCCCAGCTGACCTTGTTGCCGTACTTCTTCTTCAAGGGCCACAGCAGCCGCCGCGCCTTGTCGAGGCTGGCGTTGTCGGGCCAGGAATTCAGGGGTGCGAAGCGGATGTTGCCCGCGCCGCCGCCGCCGCGACCATCGGCCAGCCGGTAGGACCCGGCCGAGTGCCAGGCCAGCCGGATCATCAGGCCGCCGTAATGGCCCCAGTCTGCCGGCCACCATTCCTGGCTGTCGGTCATCAGCTTGCGCATGTCGGCCTTCAGGCCGTCGAAATCCAGTGTCTTCACTTCGTCCGCATAGTCGAACTCCGCGCCCATCGGATCGGTTTTCGTGTCGTGCTGATGCAGGATGTCCAGGTTCAGCGCGGTTGGCCACCAGTCCATCACCGTGTAGCCGGTGTTGGTGATGCTGCCATGCATGACCGGGCATTTGCCGGCCGCGATATCGTTTCCGTCCATAGTGTCCTCCGAAAAGCTGCGTATTGCGTAGCTTGGGAAAAGGCAGCTCGGCGCGCGTCGGGTTACCCCGTCGCGATGCGCCGGCACCGCCTGTGTCTCCTCCCATGGGCCATGGAGTACATGAGTCGGACGATAATGCAAAATTGCATTTCCTAACTTCTGTGATAGGGCAGGGTTATGAACAGGCTGTCGATGAAACACTTGCGGTATTTCGAGGCGCTGGCGCAGCGGCGCCATTTCGGACGCGCGGCGGAGGACTGCGCGATCTCGCAGCCCGCGCTGTCGGTGCAGATCAAGGAGCTTGAGGCGCTGATCGGCGCGCCCCTGGTCGAACGCAGCGCGCGGCGGGTGCATCTGACCGGGCTGGGAGAGGTCTTCGCCGAACGCGCGGGCGAAATCCTGCGCTCGGTCGACGAGCTGGAGGAGCTGGGCCGCGCCGGGAGCGGGCCGCTGGCCGGGCGTTTGCGGATCGGTGTGATCCCTACCGTCGCACCCTACCTGCTGCCCGACCTGATCAAGGCGCTGGCGCAGGCGCATCCGGAACTGGACCTGCGCCCGCGCGAGACGGTGACCCAGCGGCTGATCGAAGATCTTTCCGAGGCCCGGCTGGATGTGGCCATCGTGGCGCTGCCGATATCGGAGCCATTCCTGCACGAGGTTGCGCTCTTCGACGAGGAATTCGTGCTCGTCCGCCCGAAGGAGGATGCGGCGAAGCCGGTCCCGAGCGCCGACATGCTGCGCACCATGCGGCTGCTGCTTTTGGAAGAGGGCCACTGCTTCCGCGATCAGGCGCTTTCCTTCTGCAACATGGCGCCGTCGCTGCAGGGGGAGCTGATGGAGGGCAGCTCTCTGGCGACGCTGGTCCAGATGGTGGGCGCAGGCATCGGGGTGACGCTGATTCCGGAGATGGCGGTGGCGGTCGAAACACGCTCTGCATCGGTGTCGATCGCGCATCTGGGACCCGAGCCGCCCAAGCGGACCATAGGCATGGTCTGGCGCCGGACGAACCCGCTGTCGGATCAGCTGGGCGGGATTGCCGATATCGTGCGCAGCGTGGCGATGGCGCGGCGCTGATGGGCTGGGCAGGGGGCTCTGCCCCCGCTGCCCGTTCCGGGCGACTCCCCCGGAGTATTTTGGAAGAGAAGAAGGGTGCCGTGTGGATCGGGGGCGACGCAGCGGCTAGGGTGACGACATGAGCCTGCAGACATCCCTTCTGGCCCCGCCGCGTGGCCAGCCGCCGTTTCACTCATCGGCCGTGGCAGACGCCTTTGCCAGCATGCCGGAGGCGGCGCGCGCAGGCCTGCTGGCGCTTCGCGGCCTGATCTTCGAAGTAGCGGCAGAGACCGAAGGCGTGGGGCCGCTGGAAGAGACGTTGAAATGGGGGCAGCCGGCCTACCTGACAAAGGCGACGAAGGCGGGTTCGACGATCCGGCTGGGGGTGCCGAAGCAGGGCGGCTTTGCCGTCTATGTCCATTGCCAGACGACGATCCTGTCGGATTTCCGCGACGTGTTCCCGGACGGGTTCGATTACGAGGGCAACCGCGCCGTCCGGTTCCCGGAAGGCACAGCGCCGCCGCTGGATGCGCTGCGCCTTCTGGTGCGCAGCGCATTGACCTACAGGTTGCACAAGTAGCGCCTTACCAGTGGCCGGTATTTTCCATGCTGGCCCAGGGCTCGGCCTGTTCCTTGGCGTCGCCGTTCTGCAGAAGCTCGATCGAGATGTTGTCGGGCGAGCGGACGAAGGCCATGCGCCCGTCGCGCGGGGGCCGGTTGATGGTCACGCCGTTGTCCTGCAGGTGCTGGCACATCGCGTAGATGTCATCGACACCGTAGGCCAGGTGGCCGAAATGGCGGCTGTCCGACGGCAGTTCGTCATCGCCGTCCCAGTTGTAGGTCAGTTCGATCGGGGCCTCTTCCTGGCCTTCGGGCGCCATGAAGATCAGCGAGAATCGGCCCTGTTCGCTGTCCATGCGTCGGGTCTCTTTCAGGCCCAGAAGCGCGTAGAAGGCCATGGATTTCTCGAGGTCCTTCACGCGGACCATGGTGTGCAGATATTGAAGCGGCATGGGTATCTCCCTTTCGGTTTTGCCGCACATTAGCCCGCCAGACGCGATTGTCGAGCAGCTCGGGCAAAGGCCCGCCGCCGGCCGGATCGCGAACGCTGGACGCCGGGGCCATTAGCCGCCCGGCGTCCAGTCATTCATGCAGCTCTACACCTTCAGGTTACATCAGGTGCTCGGTGAACCAGGCGCATTGCTGGGGCGCCGAGACCTTGAAAGGCTCGTCGGTGTACGCTTCGAAATGCGCGCAATCGAGGATCAGGAACCGTTTCGGTTCGATTGCGGTTTCATAGGCCTTCAGCGTCATGTCCGCGGGTGTCAGGTGATCCTGCCGTGCCACGACCATCATCAGGGGTGTCGGGCCGATCTTGGGGATCCAGTCGCCGGGCTCGTATTCGGTGAAGGCTTCCATCGACCGCAGGGTGATCTCGTTCTCCCAGGCGCCGCGGTGTTCCTCGGACAGGCCCATGAAGAAGTCGCGGCTGTCGTCGGTGGGCAGGGCGCAGGGATCTTCCGGGCCGTTTCCGACCACGGGCAGCGTCATCGGTGCCTCGCCCGCCAGACGTCCGGCCCGGTCCGCTGCGAAGCCCGCGCGCAGGCCCGCCCAGTGATCCGACCGTACCAGCCGCTGCGCGTTGGCCAGCCCGTGGACCAGCGGCACCTGGCTGATTACGCATTTCACACGCTTGTCCTTGGCCGCGACGACGAGCACATGGCCGCCGGAATAGCTGGACCCCCAGATGCCGATCCTGTCGGCGTCGACCTCGTCCAGCCCCTGCACCCAGGTGATCGCGTCGCGGTAATCGGCGATCTGCTGTTCGGGGATGATCTCGCCCCGGGGCGTGCCGCCGCTGTTGCCAAGGTTGCGGTTGTCGTAGACCAGCACGTTCATCCCGGCATCCCGGAACGTTTCGGCAAAGCCCGAAAGGTGCATTTCCTTGGTGGCGGAAAACCCGTGCGCCATGACGATGCAGGGCGCGGGCGTGGTGCCGGCGGCGTAGAACCAGCCCGCCAGTTCGGTGCCGTCCTCGGTCTTGAATGTCACATCCTTACGCATGATGTCCTCCCGTTCTTGCGTGGGCAAAGCCTGCCATGGCCTCGCCAGTCGCGCTTGACACAGGACGCACCAAGGTTTGATGCTGCGCGCATCTTCGGGGCCCCGCGCCCCGGAGGAGGGAGGAACATGCTCGACTGGTCGACCGGGGAGGTCGCGCCACGGCATCGCTTTGATGCCTGGGCCGATATGCTGAACCAATCGCATCTGCCCTGGGCGCTGGCCCGGGCCGCATCGCCTGATTTCGATGCCGCGATCAGTTCGGCGCAGGTCGACGGGCTGTCCATCGTGAATTGCCGCTGCGATCCCTGTGCCGGGGTGCGCCGGGCGCCGCAGATCGCGTCGGCCGATGACGGGCTTTATGGCGTGCTGGTGATCCGTCGCGGGCGTGAACGGCTGGCGCAGCAGGACATCGATCTGGAGATCGGACCCGGAGCGGCAGTGATCTGGGATGCCGCGCAGGGGTGCAGCTTCGAGGTGGTCGAGCCGCTGGACAAGACGACACTGTTCTTCACCAAGGACTGGCTGCACCGGATGACGGGCATGCCCGGTTTGCCGACCGGGCTTGTGGATACCTCGCGCGGGTTCGGGGCGCTGTTTCGCAGCCGGGTCATGGCGCTGGACGGGATGCTGCCGGAGTTCGACGCGGGCCAGCTGTCCCAGCTGTTCCAGTCGCTGGCGATGGACGTGGTGCAGGCGTCGTCTGCGGGCGCACAGGTCGTGCCACCGCGGTCGGCGCTGCTGGCCCGGATCGACGCGATTGTTGCCGCGGGCCTGACCGACCCGGATTTCGGCCCGGTGGAAATTGCCCGGCGTGCCGGCATATCGCGGCGCTACCTGCACGCCCTGTTCCAGGAGCGGGGAGAGACCGTGGGCGCGCGCCTTCTGCGGCTGCGGCTGGATGCCGTCGCGCGGGATCTGCGCCGGCCGGGGCTGGCGCGGGCGTCGGTCACGCAGATCGGCTTTGCCAACGGGTTTGCCAGTTCCGCGCATCTCAGCCGTAGTTTTCGTGCCCGGTTCGGCGTGACCCCAAGCGGCTGGCGTCATGGCGACGGGGACGATCAGGGCTGACGGCTCTGCGTGGTTGACGCTCTCTCAACCATGTTGATCGTGCCTTCGGGGCAGGGCCTGACGCAGCGGTGCCGACGCCGGGCTGTGGAAAAGCTGTGGATAAGGTTTGGCTCATATAGGGGTTCAGATTGGATGTCTGACCATATATAGTGGTCGCGAGTCATCGCAGAGAAGGATCGATCATGGCGGTTTCCCCCGAACAGCGTGCCGAAATCGAAGCCCAGCGGGCCGAACCACGCGAGACGCTGCGTGCCGTGGCGCCGGGGATGGAAGCGCATCTTTATTCCGCGCATCCGGTGCTGGATCATGGTTTCGTGCGGGTGATCGACTACATGGGCGACGATGCCGCGATCTGCCAGGCGGCGCGGGTCAGCTATGGGCGGGGCACGAAATCGGTCCAGAACGACGAAGGGTTGATCCGCTACCTGATGCGCCACTGGCATTCGACGCCGTTCGAGATGTGCGAAGTGAAGCTGCACGTGAAGCTGCCGGTTTTCGTGGCGCGGCAATGGATCCGTCACCGGACGGCGAACGTGAACGAATACTCGGCGCGGTATTCGATCCTAGACCGGGAGTTCTACATCCCCGCACCGGAACATGTCGCCGCGCAATCGACCCAAAACAACCAGGGCCGGGGCGAGGTGCTGGCGGACGACGATGCGGCCGAGGTGCTGGAGGTCCTGAAGGCGGATGCCGCGCGGTCCTACGATCATTACGAGGAGATGATCGAAGGCAAGGGGCTGGCCCGCGAACTGGCGCGGATGAACCTGCCGGCGAACATCTACACGCAGTGGTACTGGAAAGTGGACCTGCACAACCTGTTCCACTTCCTGCGCCTGCGCGCCGATCCCCATGCCCAGTACGAGATCCGTGTCTATGCCGAAGAAATCGGCCGCCTGACCGCCGATTGGGTGCCGCTGGCGTGGAAGGCGTTCGAGGACTACCGGCTGGGCGGTGCGCAGATCAGCGCGGCGGGCCTGGCCTGTATCCGGCGGATGCTGGCAGGCGAGACGGTCGAACAGGGGAATTCGGGCCTGTCCGCCCGCGAATGGCGCGAGTTCGAAGCGCTGCTTCAGGCGCCGGCCGACGGGTGATCCAGGATGCATTCCCGGCGCGGCGATAGCCGCCGCTTGGAAAGTGCTTTCGGGACGGGTTCAATAGGGGAAAAGGACGCGTGAGCCCGGCGCAGACCGGACTTGCGAGCCTGAAAATGCATACGTGCGCACCGAACGGTCACCCGGCCGGAACGCCCATGCGCAAGGCCCCGATTCGCCGGGGCGCAGACCTGTCAGAGCGGTTGGAGGTCGGTGGCCATGACCCGGCCATCGCGTCCGTCGCGCAGTTCGTAACTGACCTTCTGATTGTCGGCGAGGCCGGTCAGACCGGACCGCTCGACCGCCGAAATGTGCACAAAAACATCTTTCCCGCCTTCATCAGGGGCGATGAAGCCGTAGCCTTTGGTGGTATTGAACCATTTCACGGTGCCTGTCGGCATGTCCCGTGTCTCCTTCTACCTTAAAGTCGCCTCCGGTCTCCCGGCGGTGGTTGCGGGCCATCTGACCGTACAGACGACAAGCCAAGGCAGAAGCAGGCGGCGGTCTGAAGGACGGATGCTCCGCCTGAAAGATCGCATGGGTTGTGGCAAAAAGAAAGAAAAACGGGCAAGAGAGGCGGGTGAACGGGCCTGGGCGCCGGAACGGAGGGCAGGAATGATACTTTATGGGCTGAAAACGTGCGACAGCTGTCGGAAGGCGCTGAAAAAGCTGCCAGAAGTTGAATATGTCGATGTGAGAAAAGACGGCGTTCCGGCCGATGTTATGGGCCGTGCGCTGGAAGAATTCGGGCCGAAACTGGTCAACCGCAGCTCGGCCACGTGGCGGGAGCTTGGGACGGAGGACCGGGCGCGGGAGCCGGCCGAATTGCTGGCCGAGCATCCCACGCTGATGAAGCGGCCGCTGATCGAGAGCGACGGTGCGCTGTACCTGGGCTGGGGCCCGGACGTCCGGACCGCTCTTGGCGTGGCCGACTAGCATTCCTATCTGTTACGGACCCTGACAGGACCCAGACTTGGAGGACCGCATGCGCAACGCTGCCCTGACCCTTGGCGTGATTGCCGGGATCGTTGGAATGATCGTGGGCTTCTTCGCCTATGGCTACACCGCGGTGGTGGAGCAGATGGGAGAGGTTCACGGCGTGATGGAGCAGGTGGGCGACGTGCATGTCTTCCGGGCCGTCACGGTGCTGGCGCCCGTGCTGGCGATTGCCGGGGGCGCCATGGCGCGGACCAACGCCCTGGCCGGCGGCGTGCTGATGGCCGTGTCGGCCGTCGGCATGTACTGGGGCCTTGGCTTCAACGTGTTCACCATGTTCCCCATCGTCTTTGCCGCCGTGGCGTCCGTGCTGGCGCTGGCCGCGGGCAAACCTGACGAGGCCCGCGCACATTTCTGACCGGGCGGGATCACGCCCGTCGCGCGGCCCACCCGCCCGCCCCCGTCGGATCCCGCTCCGGGATCCTCCGGACCGCCTTCGGGCGCGATAGAGCGCTATGCGCGCTCCGGACGTGGGGTGGCCTAGGACAGTTTCAGGACCCGGTCGGCAGAGAGGGGGCCGGCGCCCTTGACGATCAGCACGATCAGCACGGTGATCCACAAAAGCCGCTGATCCATGATCAGGCTGCCTGAATCCTTGTCGAACCACGCGCCGATGGTGGCGGCCTGGGCATTGTGGCCGTTGATATCGACCCATGTCTGCACCAGCACGAAGACGATCATCCCGATGGACGCCAGCCGGGTGAACAGGCCCACGACGATCAGGAAGGGCAGGATGAATTCGGCCCAGGTCCCCACCAGCGCCACGAGGTAGTACTGGAACCCCAGCTGGGAACTGTCATAGGATACCGCCTCCATCGCCTTGGGGAACATCTGCACGTAGGCGCCCGATCCCGGGAAGATAAAGCCCAGCAGACCGCTGCCCAGTTTCGTCCATGCCGAGGCCCAGAAATACATCAGCAGCACCGCCGCGAAGGTGAAGCGGCAGAGTGTGGGGATGATCCAATTGTCGAGGCGCGCGATGTGGTCGAAGACCCAGTTATGAGCCGAAACGAGGCGATGCATGGAACTACTCCGTCAGTGAAATCGCGGTGAAGGCACCGCCTTGCAGTGCAAGGGTCAGCGCCCGGGTGAGATCGAAATCAGGGGTCCCGATTGCCTCCAGCGCCGTGCCGATGGGGGCGCCGCCTTGGAGGGCGGCGAAGAAGGCGGCCCCGCCTGCAGGCAGCAGGTCCGGCACGGGATCGAAACCGGGGCGAGTGACCAGAACGTCCTGCGCGCCGGGTTGCGGCGTCGGCGCGTCCGGCTGGGTGTTGTAGGCCCAGATGGCGTGGATCGGCCAGTCGGAGCGCAGGATCTGCACCGCCGGGGCCAGCGTGACGGTGACATTGGCAAGCTTTTCCGGCGGAATCTCGGCCAGCTGCGCCGGATCCACCGCGGCCGCATCGGCCGCATGGTAGGCGCGGCGGAGGGCCAGTTCCAGACGCGCGACGTCGGGCAGGTAGCCAAGGTGGTCAAGCTGGTCGAGGGAGGCGAGGAAATCGGGGAACGTGTCTCCGAACCGCTGCATGACCGGTGTCGTGGGCGGATGGGTGCGCAGGTACAGCCGGGCGAGGCCGTCGATATTCTCGTCGCCCAACAGGCGGGCGATGACGGGGAAGCCGGTCTTCAACGCCTCGGTCAGGGACACGACGACATTGTTTCGGTAGACGTTGAAGCGCCGCCCTTCGGGACCGCTGACAAGGCCCGAAGGCGCGGCCATCGCGGGATCGAAAAGCGCGGCGGAGAAGCTGGCCTGGCTTACGCCCATCGCCGCGTCTCCATCCGTTCGGGCAGGCGGTCGAGCGCATCGGCGGCGCGCGTGGCCTCGTCCCTCAGAACCAGCCAGTCGGGGACGTCGTTGTCCCATTCCACCAGCACGGGGCGGGGGCCGGAGCGGGCCAGCGTGTAGTCGAGCAGCGTCCAGACCGGATCGGCCACGGGCTTTCCATGGCTGTCGATCAGAAGCGGTGCGCCGGTTTCGTCCGTCTCTCTGTCATGGCCGCCGACATGGATTTCGCCGACGCGGTCCAGCGGGAACGTATCGATGTAATCGGTGGCGCCAAGCCCCAGATTGGTGGCCGAGATGAAGACGTTGTTCACGTCGAGCAACAGACCGCACCCGGTGCGGCGGGTGAGTTCCGCCAGGAAATCGGTCTCCGACCACGTGCTTTCGGTGAAGCTGAGATAGCTGGAGGGGTTTTCCAGAAGGATCGGCCGGGCAAGGCGGTCCTGCACTTGATCAATATGCGCAGCCACACGGGCCAGCGTGGCGTCGGTATAGGGCAGCGGCAGAAGATCGTTGAAATAGGCGCCGCCATGGCTGGACCATGCGAGATGCTCCGACACCGACGCGGCCCCGGCGCGGTCGACCACGCGGGCCAGACGGTCAAGGTGGTCGCGGTCCAGCGGATCTTCCCCGCCGATGGACAGTCCCACGCCGTGCACGGATACGGGCATCCTGTCGGCCAGGTGGGCAAGTTGTGCCTGCGGGCGGCCACCGTCGCCCATGTAGTTTTCGGCATGAACCTCGATCCAGGCCACGGGGCCGGGATCGGCCGTCAGCTCGGCGAAATGCTGCGGTTTGAAACCGATGCCGGGGGCGTTGGGAAGCGTGGGATGCATCTGAACGGTCCCGAATTGGGAAGGGATGACCGGGGGATAACCCCCGCCCGGCAGACGTGGCAACCCGCGCGCCCCGGTTTCAGGCGGGGGCGCACGGGGGAGCTTGGGCTTACGCGTCCTTCGGCAGGTCGCGGTCGAGCGCGTCCAGCGAGCCGTGGCGCGGCGTGCCGTCTGCCATGGCGGGCAGTTTCATGTCGGTGCAGGTGCCCTTGTCGACCAGCGTCCAGGCGTTGCCCTGGTAGTTCACGGTCGAGGTGCCGGCGCAGGTGGTGCCGGGGCCCGCGGCGCAATCGTTTTCGCCCGCAAGCGAGACGCCATAGCATTTCTCTTTCGCCTGCGCATGGGCGGGGGCTGCGGCCATCGCGCCTAGGGCTGCGGCGACCGAGGCAGCCACGGTCATGGTTTTCATCGTGTTCGACATCTTCAAGGTCCTCCGTAATGCGTCGGTTGTCATGTTGTGACACGAAGACGGTAGCGGCGAAAGTGTGCCGATAGAACACACGAGATCGTTCATCACATGCGTGTCAGGCCCCGTCATGGACCTGTCAGCCACAGCGATGGCCGGAACCCCGAAAAACATGGCCGGGAAGGCAAAGGGTTTTCCCGCGCCGGAAACATTTCCCGGCGCGGGGCGTGCCTTTTGTTACAGAAGATCGGGGGCCTTGGCGGCGTTGCCCAGTTCTTCCGTCATTGCCTGTAACGTTTCGACCGAGGTCTGTTTCTGCCCCAGACGGCGCACGGAAACGGTGCGATCCTCGACCTCGCGATGGCCCACGGCCAGGATCACGGGGACCTTGCCGACGGAATGTTCGCGGACCTTGTAGTTGATCTTCTCGTTCCGCGTATCGGCCTCGGCGCGGACACCGGCGGCCTTCAGCGTATCGACGACCTCGGCGACGTACTCATCCGCGTCGGACGTGATCGAGGCCACGACGACCTGACGCGGGGCCAGCCAGAAGGGCAGCTTGCCTTCCCAGTTCTCGATCAGGATGCCGATGAAGCGTTCGAAGGATCCAAGGCAGGCGCGGTGCAGCATGAAGGGCCGGTGCTTGTCGCCATCGGGCGCGATGTAACTGGCGCCCAGCCGTTCAGGCAGGTTCGGATCCACCTGGAAGGTGCCGCATTGCCAGACCCGGCCGATCGCATCGGTCAGGTAGAAATCGAGCTTCGGCCCGTAGAACGCCCCGTCGCCCGGTTCCAGCGTGTAATCGCGGCCCACGGCCTTGATCGCGTTTTCCAGCGCGTTTTCGACGTAGTCCCAGCTTTCCTCGGTGCCGACGCGCTTTTCGGGGCGGGTGGCAAAGCGGATTTCGAAATCGTCGAAGCCCAGTTCCTTGTAGACATTGGCAAGGAAGTCGATGAACCGCGCGCATTCCTCCTGGATCTGTTCTTCGGTGCAGAAGATATGCGCATCGTCCTGGGTGAAGCCACGCACCCGCATGATGCCATGCAGCGCGCCCGACGGTTCGAACCGCGAGCACGAGCCGAATTCGGCCATCCGCAAGGGAAGATCGCGATAGGATTTGAGCCCCTGGTTGAACACCTGCACGTGGCAGGGGCAGTTCATCGGCTTCAGCGCGTTGATCCGCGTCTGGTCCTTGTTCTTCGACGACGCATCGTCGTTTTCGCCATCGCGGCTTTCATCCACTTCGACGATGAACATGTGATGCTGGTACTTGTCCCAGTGGCCCGAGGCTTCCCACAGCTTGCGGTCCACGACCTGCGGCGTGTTCACCTCGCGGTAGCCGCCGGCGCGCTGCTTGCGGCGCATATAATCCTGCAGTTCGGTGTAGATGGTCCAGCCGTTCGGGTGCCAGAAGACCTGGCCCGGCGCTTCCTCCTGCATGTGGAACAGGTCCATCTCGCGGCCCAGCTTGCGATGGTCGCGCTTGGCGGCTTCCTCCAGCATCGTCAGGTGCGCCTTCAGCTTTTCCTTGCCGATGAAGGCCACGCCGTAGATCCGCTGCAGCATCTGCCGCTTGCTGTCGCCGCGCCAGTAGGCGCCGGCAATCGACATCAGCTTGAACGCATCCGCCGGCACCTGGCCGGTGTGCTGAAGATGGGGCCCGCGGCACAGATCCTGCCAGTCGCCATGCCAGTACATCCGTAGTGGCTCGTCGCCCGGAATGGCCTCGATCAGTTCAACTTTGTAGGGCTCGCCCCGGTCGGTATAGAAGTCGATGGCGCGCTGACGGTCCCAGACTTCCGTCCGCACCGGATCGCGAAGATTGATGATTTCCCGCATCTTCTTCTCGATCAGGCCTAGGTCTTCGGGCGTGAAAGGCTCTTCCCGGTCGAAATCGTAATACCAGCCGCTTTCGATCACGGGGCCGATGGTGACCTTCGTGTCGGGCCAGATCTCCTGCACCGCGCGGGCCATGATATGGGCCAGGTCGTGACGGATCAGCTCGTTCGCGGGTTCGGCATCGGACAGGGTGTTGATGGCGATCTGCGCGTCGGCCTCGATCGGCCAGGCCAGATCCCAGTGCTTGCCATCGACCTGGGCGCTGATTGCCTTCTTCGACAGGGATTTCGAGATGTCGGCCGCGACCTCGCCCGGGGTGATCCCGGAGTCATAGGAACGTGCATTGCCATCGGGGAAGGTGAGAGAGATTTGGGCCATCTGTGGCCTCCTCGTCAGTTTGGCGCCCACGGAACGCCCGGTTGCGGGTATGATCGTGCGCGCTAAGTGGCCCCATGGCAGGGGCATGTCAAGCAAGAGGAAGCCAATGAAAGCCACCTCACTCTTCCAGTCCCTGACCGGAGACGCATCGGCCGATGAGGGGGCCGAGGCCCGCAACGGCCTGCGCCATGCCGCGTCGCTGTCGCTGACCAAGATCGCCGACGGGCTGATCGACCCGAAGCTGGTGCTCAGCTGGCTGCTGACGGGCTTGGGCGCGCCGTTCTATGCCGGGCTCCTTGTGCCCATCCGCGAGGCGGGGGCACTGCTGCCGCAGATCGTCTTTGCCGGCTGGGTCGGGCGGATGCGGTACCGCAAGCGCGCCTGGGCCGGGGGCGCGCTGGGGCAGGGCGTGGCGGCCGCGCTGATCGCCTTGGCGGCCTTGCTGCTGACGGGTGCCGCCGCCGGGATCGCCGTGTGCGCGGCGCTGGCGGTGCTGGCAGTGGCGCGGGCGCTGTCTTCGGTGTCCTACAAGGATGTACTGGGCAAGACCATCCAGGTCCGCAGGCGGGGTGCCGTCACGGGCTTTGCCGGGTCGGCGGCGTCGGCAGCGGTGATCCTGTTCGCCGTTCTGCTGATCTCGGGCGTGATAAAGGGAGAGCTTGCCCTGATCGCCGCCGTGGCGCTGGCCGCTGTCCTTTGGATCGTCGGGGGGCTGGTGTTCCTGACGCTCGAGGAAGAGCCCAGCGACCCCGACACGGACGGGGGCGGCCTGCACCTGTCGATCCTGAAGGACAATCCGGTTCTGCGGCAGTTCATTCTTGTGCGGGGCCTCCTGGTGTCCACCGCGCTGGCGCCGCCCTATTTTGTCATCCTCGGCGGCGGGGATGACGGGCAGCTCGGGCGGCTGGGCGTTCTGGTGCTGGCCTCGGCCGTGGCGTCGCTGATCAGTTCGTGGATCTGGGGGCGCACGGCAGACCGTTCGTCGCGCAAGGTGATGATGGCCGCCGGTGTGCTGGGCGCGGTGGCGATGCTGGCAGCGGTCGCGTTGGCGTGGGCCGGTTTGGCGGGAACGCTCTGGGCGATGCCGGCAACGCTCTTCGTGCTGATGCTGGCCTATCACGGCGTGCGGCAGGGACGGTCGACCTATCTTGTCGACATCGCGCCCGAAGATGCCCGCGCCGCATGGACGGCCGTGGCCAACGCAGCCATCGGTTCGCTGCTGCTGATCGCCGGCGCATTCGGCGGTGCGCTGTCCTTCCTTGGCACGCAGGCCGTGCTGCTGGGCTTCGCCGCGATGTCGGCGCTGGCAGCGGTCGCTGCGATCTGGCTGGAAGAAGCGGAAGCGGGCTGATTGCAGTGCCCGGCAACTGGCCTATGATCCGCCGCAAAGACGGAGGATGCAGATGCCCGGCACAGAGTATTTCGAAACCCCGCAGGGCCGGCGCCTTGCCTATGTGAAGACAGACGGGACGGGGCCGACCATCGTGTTCCTCGCCGGGCTGAAATCCGACATGGAGGGCACGAAGGCCGTCCACCTCGAAGCCTGGGCCAAAGCGCGCGGGCAGGCCATGCTGCGGTTCGATTATTCCGGGCACGGCCAAAGCTCCGGCACGTTCGAAGAAGGTGCCATCGGCGACTGGCACGAGGATACGCTGGCGATTGTCGAAGCGATGACCGACGGGCCGCTGGTGATCGTGGGATCTTCCATGGGCGGCTGGCAGGCGTTGCTTCTGGCGCGTGCGCTGCCCGACCGGTTGCAGGGGCTGGTCACCATCGCCGCCGCGCCGGACTTCACCGAAGACGGCTATTGGGCCAATTTCACCGACGATCAGAAGGCGGCGCTGGACCGCGACGGGCAGGTCGAACTGCCGTCGGATTACATGGACCCGTACGTCGTCACCAAGCGCATGATCGAAAACGGCCGCGACCACCTTGTGCTGCGGTCGCCGCTGCCACTGCCGTTCCCGGTCCGCTGCATGCAGGGCACGGCGGACGAGGCGGTGCGTACAGAAACGGCGGTGCAGCTGCTCGACCACGCCGACAGCCCGGACATGCGGCTGACGCTGGTCAAGGGCGCCGATCACCGCTTTTCCGAACCCGATAATCTGGCCATGATCGAAGCTGCGATCCTCGACGTGATGGGATGAGGCGATGCGGGGCTGGCCCATGGTGGTGATCGTTGTTCTGGGCCTGCTGGCGGTGGCCGTCTGGGCGCTGTTCCAGTTCGGCCCGCGGGAGAAGGTCGACCTGAACGCCAGTTTCGAGCCGCGCCGCTTTGGCGAAGGTGTGGGCGTCTATTTCGAGACGGTCGAATCCTACCACCCGGACATTACCCAAGGCGTCGAAAAGCGCGTGATCTGGGCGGGGCAGCGGGAAACGCGGACGCCGGTGTCGATCCTGTACGTGCACGGGTTTTCGGCCACGTCGGAGGAGATCCGGCCCGTGCCTGACGAGATCGCCAAGGCCCTTGGCGCCAACCTCGTCTATACCCGGCTTGCAGGTCACGGGCGGCCTGGTGCTGCGATGGGCGACGTCACGGCCAACGACTGGATGCAGGACATGGCCGAAGGGCTGGCCGCCGCCCGCGCGGTGGGCGACCGGGTGGTGGTCATGGCGACCTCGACCGGGGGCACTCTGGCGCTGGCCGCCGCACTTGATCCGGAGCTTTCGAAGGACGTGGCAGCGCTGGTGCTGATCTCTCCCAACCTCGGCGTGAACAACCCCAAGGCCTACATGATGACATGGCCATGGGCGCGGCATCTGCTGGCGCTGACCGGCGGCAGGATTCGTCATCTCGAAGGCCGCACCGAACTGCATGAAAAATACTGGAGCAATGATTACCCGATCTCGGTCGTGGCCGTGATGGCGGCATTGGTGAAGAAGGTGAACCGGCTGCCGGCGGAGACCGCCACGATCCCGGCGCTGTTTCGCTTCTCGGACGACGATCAGGTCGTCGTGCCCGAAGCCACCCGCGCCTTCGCCGAACGCTGGGGCGGGCCGGTGACGCTGCAGGTGATCCCGGGGTCCGAAATAGACGATCCGTCGGCCCATGTCATTGCCGGGGACCTTGTCAGCCCGTCGCAGAACGCCCCCACGGTGGCGCAGGTCACGGACTGGCTGAAACAGACACTGGACCTCTAGCCCATGCGCAAACCCGCCAGCATGTGGAGCCTTGAGACCCTTGGCCGCGTGCGCCTGTCGAAACATTTCTACATGCGCGATTTCCTGTATTCCGAGATCGCGAATTTCCACGCGCTTCAGAACATCCCCGACGACCCCGACCTTGCCATCGAGACAGGCCGCAGGCTGTGCGAGGATCTGCTGGACCCGCTGGAGGAGACCTTCGGGCGGATCGGTGTGCGGTCGGGCTATCGGTCGCCCGCGCTCAACCGCTTCGGCAACGAACACGCGCTGAACTGCGCGCGGAACGACCACCCGATCGAATGCCATATCTGGGACCGGGGCAGGGGGGCGGACAGGATCGCGGGTGCGTCCATCGTGATCCCGTGGTTCGCGGACCAGTACGAACAGGGTCGCGACTGGCGCGACCTTGCGTGGTGGATACACGACCATCTGCCCTATTCGGGCCTGTGGTTCTTCCCCAAGCTCTGCGCCTTCAACATCGACTGGCGGCCCGAACCCCTGCGCACGATCTCCAGCTACATCGCACCGCGGGGAAAGCTGCTGGCGGCGGGGGCGGAGCCCGGCGAGAATTCGGCCGAAAGACGCGCACGTTACGCCGATTTCCCGCCCTTCCGCGGGATCCCCCGGCCCTGAGCCGGCGCGCCCCTTGCTGGCGCGAACGGTTTTTCGCAGAGTGCCGGGAATGGGAATTTGCAGGGCAGGCAAGCGATGACGGAACCGGTGGTCTTGCTTCCGGGCATGATGTGTGACGTCCGTGTTTTCGGACCTCAGCTTCAGGTTCTGTCGGCCTCCCGGTCCGTGATGCTGGCCCCGGTGACCGGCGGTGAACGGGTGGAGGAGATGGCCTCGGCCCTCCTTGACCAGATCCCGCGTCGGTCGGCCGTGATCGGGCTGGGGCTGGGGGCCATCGTGGCGATGGAACTGATACGCCGCGCGCCCGACCGGATCGGTCGCCTGTGCCTGATGAGCGCCCATCCCCTGGCCGAAACCCCCGTCGATGCCGCCGCGCGCGAACCCGAGATCGTCGGCGCCCGGTCCGGCCGGCTGGCCGATGTCGCGCGCGCCGCGCTGCCGCCGGACACGCTGGCGCCGGGGCCGAAGCGGCTGGATCTGCAGAACCTCGTGGTCCGGATGGCGCAGGATCTGGGGCCGGACATCTTCGTCCGCCAGTCCCGCGCGCTGCAACGGAGGCGCGACCAGCAGGGGACGCTGCGCAAGATCAAGGTCCCGTCGATGGTCGTGGGCGGGGCGCATGACTCGCTGGTGCCGGTCAAGCGGCAGGCCTTCATGGCGGGCCTGATCCCGGGCGCAACCTTCCACCAGATCGACAATGCAGGCCACCTGCCGACGCTGGAGGCGCCGGGCGAATGCCTTGACCTGATCTTTGCATGGCTGAAGGCGCCGATGCCCGTCGCCTAGTAGGCGCGCGGGGGATAGAGCGTCGCGCGTTCGTCCTTTGTCAGAAGGCGCGGCGTGGCCAGCGGCTTGCGCGTTGCGGCATCGAATAATGGCGTATCCTTCCACCGGCCGGACAGGCGCACGGCCGCAAGGCCCGTGAGCATCGAGACGATGACCGCGGGGCTGCCGCCCCATTTTGAACTGCCGTCGGGCTGGGGGCGGAAGATGTGCATACGCACCTTGCCTAGCATCGCGGGATCGTCGGCGCGGGCGGCAATCAGCCCGGCGAAGGGCACGCCGGGATCGGAGGCGGTGTTGAACAGCGGCGCCGAACAGCAGGATGCGATCCAGCGGAACGGACCCTTGGGCGTCAGCCGGATGGCCGTGACCTTGTCCTGACCTTCGGTGAACCGGACCCTGTCGGCCGAGGTCTGGAAGACGCCCACGCCATCCGGATCGGGATCGGGCGCGCCGCTCCACAAGGCGGCGGCGCGGCAGTGCTTGCAGTGGCAGACGACATGGGTGCCGCCCGGTTTGCTGCTGCGGGCAATGTGACCCCGGACCGACCCGCAATCACAGGAGAAGCGGATCGGTTCGAGGTCGGCCATGTGCTCTACTCCGCCGCCATACCGTTCGAGGTGCCGTTGGCAGGCCCCCGGGAGTTGGCGTCGATGAACTCCAGCACCAGTGGCCGGATGTTGTTCCGCCAGGACTTGCCGGCGAAGATGCCATAATGGCCCGCGCCGGGTTCAAGGTGGCTGGCCTTCATGCTGTCGGGCAGGCCGGTGCACAGCTCCAGCGCCGCGACACACTGGCCGGGGGCCGAGATATCGTCATTGGCGCCTTCCACCGTCTTCACGGCGACATTGGTGATCTTGCCGATATCCACCTTGTGCCCGTCGACGACGAATTCGTTCTTCGCGATCTCGCGGTTCTTGAAGATCCGTTCGACCGTAGACAGGTAGAATTCCGCGGTCATGTCCATGACGGCAAGATATTCGTCGTAGAACTTGTTGTGCGGGTCATGGTCCGACGCATCGCCGCGCGCGACGCGCTGGATCTGGTCGGAAAACGCCTGGCTGTGGCGATCCGCGTTCATCGAAACGAAGGACGTCAGCTGCAGAAGGCCGGGATAGACCAGCCGACCCACGCCCTTGTACTTGAAACCCACCCGCTGGATCATCGTTTCTTCCAGCTGGCCCATGGTCACGCGGCGGCCGAAATCGGTCACGTCCGTGGGGGTTGCGTCCGGGTCCACCGGCCCGCCGATCAGGGTCATCGTCGCGGGCTGAGCGTCCGGGTCCTGTTCGGCCAGGTACGCGGTTGCGGCCAGCACCAGAGGCGCGGGCTGGCAGACGGCGATCACGTGGATATCGGGGCCAAGCGCCTTCATGAATTCCACGACGTGCAGGGTGTAGTCTTCGATGTCGAACTTGCCGGCCGACACCGGAATGTCGCGGGCATTGTGCCAGTCGGTGATATAGACCTCGCAATCGCCCAGAAGCGATTTCACGGTCGACCGCAGCAGCGTGGCATAATGGCCCGACATCGGCGCCACCAGCAGCACGCGGCGCTTCGAAGGCTCGCGCCCGTTGACGCTGAAGTGGATCAGGTCGCCGAACGGCTTTTCGACAATTGTCTCGACCTCGACCACACGGTCGCGGCCATCGGCGCAGGTGATCGAATCGATCCCCCAGTCCGGCTTGACGACCATGCGCGAGAACGCGCGTTCGGTCACTTCGCCCCAGGCGCCCATCAGCGTGAGCGCGGGGTTCGGCAGGGCCGCAAAGGCCGGGTAGGCGGTGATGGCCTGCGCGGTTGCGCCCATCCATTGCTGGGTGTTTCGCACAGATTCCATCATGTCGTACGTGTACATGAAACGCATGTCGGGTCTCCAAATCCTGTTAGGCCGCACATGCGGTTTCCCCCATGGCGGCCGGAACGGACCAATCGTCGCTTTGCCTCCCGACCATACGACGGTAACGTGGCCTTGAGGAGGAAAGTAGGGGGGAATGGTTAAAATGACAACGGGTGACGACAGCGGAACACCGCCGGGCGATGGCGCAGATCACCCGACCGGCGAGAGCCTGGACCGGCTGACGGAAAATCTTGCAACGGTCGAGACGCTGACCAAACGGCTGGTCGAGGTCATGTCGCGCCGCAAGCCGCACAGCCCGTCTATCGACGCGCCCAGCCAGGAGCTGTTCGCGAAGGCGGCATCGGCCTACTGGACCGAGATGGTCCATAATCCGGCCAAGATCTTCGAACATCAGCTTTCCTTCTGGAGCAGTTCCGTGAAGCATTTCATGGAAGCGCAGCAGGCGCTGGCATCGGGCAAGTTCAAGGCGCCCGAAGATCCGGGCCCCAGGGACCCGCGGTTCAAGAACCCGCTGTGGGACACGCACCCCTATTTCAACTTCCTCAAGCAGCAGTACCTGATCAACGCGCAAGGCATCCGGCAGGCGGTGGAGGATGTTGCGGATCTGGATCCTGTCGAGAAGAAGCGCCTGAACTACTTCGCGGGTCAGATCGTCGAGATGATGTCGCCCACCAACTTCCTGGCCACCAACCCGGATGCGCTGGAACGCGCCGTGGCCACCGAAGGCATGTCGCTGGTCAAGGGGCTGGAAAACCTGATCGCGGATCTGGAGGCCCATGACGGCGAACTGGTCGTGCGGCTGGCCGACGATACCGCTTTCGAGATGGGCAACAACATCGCCACGACGCCCGGTTCCGTGGTGTTCCGCAACCGGATGCTGGAACTGATCCAGTACAAGCCCGCGACCGAAACGGTGAAGGAAATCCCGCTTCTGATCGTGCCGCCCTGGATCAACAAGTTCTACATCCTCGACCTGAAGGCGCAGAACAGCCTGATCAAGTGGCTGACCGAACAGGGCTACACCGTCTTCGTCGTGTCCTGGGTCAACCCCGATGAAAACTATGCCGATGTGGGCATGGAGGAGTACGTGGAGGAAGGCTTCCTGACCGCGATGGGGGAGGTCAGGAAAATCTGCGGCACGAAGAAGCTGAACGTCGTGGGCTACTGCATCGCCGGCACGACGCTGGCGCTGACCCTGTCGTTGATGAAGAAGCGCGGCGATGACAGCGTCAATTCGGCGACCTTCTTCACGGCGCTGACCGACTTTTCCGACCAAGGCGAATTCACGCCCTTCCTGCAGAACGATTTCGTCGACGGCATCCAGGGCGAGATCGAAAAGGACGGCTACCTGCCGTCCTATCTGATGTCGCGGACCTTCAGCTTCCTGCGGGCCAACGATCTTGTCTACCAGCCCGCGATCCGCAATTACATGCTGGGGGAAACGCCACCCGCCTTCGATCTGCTCTACTGGAACGGCGACGGCACCAACCTGCCGGGCAAGATGGCCGTCCAGTACCTGCGCCAGCTGTGCCAGGGCAACGCGTTCTCGGGCGACGGGTTAGACCTGATGGGCCAGCGGCTGCACATCAAGGACATGGACGTCCCCCTGTGCGCCATCGCGTGCGAAACGGATCACATCGCGCCGTGGAAGGACAGCTATCGCGGCGTGCAGATGATGGGCTCGAACGACCGGACCTTCATCATGACCCAGTCGGGCCATATCGCCGGGATCGTCAATCCGCCGTCGAAGAAGAAGTACGGCCACTACATCAACCCCGACATGACACTGGACCCGGACACCTGGAAGGACACCGGCACGTTCCACGAAGGGTCGTGGTGGCCGACATGGGATGCTTGGCTGCGGCCCCAGTCGGGCCGGGATGTGCCAGCGCGTGAGCCGGGAGATTCGACTCACCCTGTGCTTGCGCCGGCCCCGGGAACTTATGTCGCGATAAAAGCGCGCTAAAAATATATAGTCAAATCAACGCTCTTTCTGCGGCGCAGCAAATTTTTCTTGAAATGCTGCGCCGCAGCATGCATATAGGGCTCAGCTGATGAACGGGGCGGGCCCGTTAAGCTGAAAGGAATTTGACCAATGACCAATACGCAAGACTTCTCGGCCATGATGAAAGACATGATGGGCGCATTCCCGATCGACACCTCGTCGATGGAAGAAGCGTTCAAGACTCAGGCCGACCTGAACGAAAAACTGTCCTCGATCGCTCTGGACGCCGCCGGCAAGTCGGCCCAGCTGACGTCGAAGTGGACCCAGGACACGCTGGCGAAGCTCTCCGACATGGCGAAAGCCAAGGAAGAGCCGGCCGATTACGCCAAGGCCATGACCGATTTCGCATCGGCTTCTGCCGAAGTGGCCGCCGAAAACATGGCCGCCTTCGCCGAGATCGCGAAAAAGGTCCAGATGGACACCGTCGAAGTGATGATGGCTGCCGGCAAGGACGTTGCCGAAGATGCCTCCACCGCGATGAAGAAAGCGACGTCGGACATGACCGACGCTGCCAAGAAAGCGACCACTCAGTAAGCCTGTCGGCCCGCTGAAGGTTCGAGGTTCGACGATCTGCACCTCCTCTCCTCCCATCCGGTGCAATCTCGGACAAGGGCAGGCCGAAAGGCCTGCCCTTCCTGATTCCGGGAAAGTGTTTTGCCAATTGGAGAATTTCCGTGCCGGCAATGTGCTGCGCGCACCGGATCAGGAAGGCTTTCCCTTTGCATTCTGCTTTGCAGCGATTAACCTCTGTCCAGCGCTCAGCCCCGGGGAGGGAACGAAATGGCGGAAGGCGACAAGCCGCTTCTGATAAAACGATATGCGAGCCGCCGGCTCTACAATACCGAAACAAGCGACTACGTGACCCTGGAGGACATCGCGGGATTCATCCGCGCGGGTCGTGAAGTCCAGATTGTCGATCTGAAGTCCGGGGACGATCTGACCCGGCAATACCTGCTCCAGATCATCGCCGAACACGAAAGCCGTGGGGAAAACATCCTGCCGGTGAACGTGCTGATGGATCTGGTGCGCAGCTACATGGTGCCGGGCGGCGGGATGATGCCGCAGTTCCTGCAAAGCTCGTTCGAGATGCTGCGCGACAGCCAGTCGAAGATGATGGAGAACATGCAGGTCATCAATCCGATGACGACGCTGCCGGGCTTCGAGGCGATGAAGGCGCAGCAGGAGGCATGGCTGAAGGCGATGACGGGCGGCTTCCCGGGGGGCATGTCGGGCCCTGGCCGGGAAGGGGACGGATCACGGCCGGCCGGTAGCGAAAGCGAAGAGCTGGACGAGATCAAGAAGCAGCTGGCCGACCTGCAGTCGAAACTGTCTAAGATGTAGGGCTGGCGGCGGGATCGCGCCCTGCGCGCGGCCCACCCGCCCGCCCCCGTCGGATCCCTTCGGGATCCTCCGGGCCACGCTTGGGCGCGATGCGGCGCTGGCGCGCCGCTGTCCTTTTCAGGAAACGCCGACGCTTCAGGTGCCGTAGGCGCGGGCCTCGCCCAGGATGTCGTCCATGGCGCCCAGCAGAACATCCGTGATCGCATCGCATTCCGGTTGCGTCAGCCGCACCGGCAGGCGCACGTCACAGGCGCGCATCAGCATCGCGCGGGTCTGGGGCAGCTCGGGCAGGTCCTCGATGAATTGCCAGTTCCAGAAGGCGCGGGCGTTGTCCGTGCTCATCCCGAAAACCTGAACCTTCACCCCGCGTTGCGCCGACAGCGCGGCGAAGGCCAGCACCTGATCGTCGGAGAGGTTCACGAGGTTGAACTGGATCGAATCCGGCGCGCGGACTTCCGGCGCAAGGCAGGGCGGTACGTCGAACCATGGCGACTGGTTCAACCGGCCCGCCACGTAATCGTGGTTCACCAGCCCGTCGCGCACGCGCCGCGCCAGTTCCGGGATCTGCGGCCGGATCACCGCCGCCGACAGGTTGTTCATCCGCAGGTTATAAAGCGGCAGCTGGTTCTGCCAGCGTTCGAACGCCTCTTCGAGGTCCGAGGAGTTCTCCCCCCGGCGCTTGTGCTTTTTCCAGTTATGTTCGTAGGCGCCCGACATGATCACCGCCCGCGCGACAAGATCGGCATCGTCGGTCACCAGGATGCCACCTTCGCCCGCGTTGATCATCTTGTAGCTTTGAAACGAGAAGCAGCCGACCTGGCCGATCGTCCCGATCTTTTCGCCGCCCCAAGTCGTGCCCAGCGAATGCGCCGCGTCTTCGATCACCGGGATGCTGCGCGCCTCGCACAGGCTCATGATCGCGTCCATGTCAGATGTATGTCCGCGCATGTGCGAGATGATGACGGCAGCAATGTCCTGATCCAGCTTCGCCTCGAAATCGGCAAGATTGATCCGGTAGTTGGTGCCAACTTCGCACAGCACCGGCTTGCAGTCGGCATGGATGACCGACGAGGGCACGGCGGCGAAGGTAAAGCCCGGGATCAGCACCCGCGCGTCGCGGGGCAGGCCAAGCGCCTTCAGCGATAGGAACAGCGCGGCAGAACAGGACGAAACGGCCAGCGCATAGCGCGTGCCCATCATCTCGGCGAATTCGGCTTCCAGCAGCGTCACCGGCGCTTCGTCCGAGTTGTAGCGGAACAGGTCTGCCGTCTGCATCAGCGCGTCGATCGCCTCGCGTGCGGCGGCGGGGATCGGCTCGGCCTGGTGGACGTCGGGAACGGCGACGGGCCCTGCGGTGGAGGTCGGCTGCATATTTCGATTTCCTTAAATCGTACTTTGGCTTATCTTAATACAGCCGCGCGCGCAGGCCAAGCGCAATCCCCGCGGAACCGGGAAAATTCATGCAATTGTCGCAATTTGTGATGGGGGGACGCGTCAGAAGCCCAGCCGGTCGCGCATGGCGAACCAGCTCATCGCAAGCACAAGGATGGGGCTGCGTAGTGCGCTGCCGCCCGGAAAGGGCAGGGCGGGCACGGCGGCCATGGTGTCAAACCCGTCGCTTTGTCCTTCGACCGCCTGCGCCATCAGCTTGCCCGACAGCGTCGCCAATGCCACGCCATGGCCGGAATAGCCCGAGGCGGTCAGGATCGTGGGCGTCAGCCGCGCGAGGTAGGGCATCCGCCGCACGGTGATGGCCAGCGTCCCGCCCCAGGCGTGCGAGGCGCGCACATCCTTCAGGTGGGGATAGACCTGCACCATCTGCTTGCGCACCTTGGCCTCGATATCCGCAGGAAAGCGGTAGCCATAGCTTTCGCCGCCACCGAACAGCAGCCGCTTGTCGCGGGACAGGCGGTAGTAGTTCACCACGAACATGTCATCGGCCACCGCCACGTCCTGCGTCAGGACACGGGCGGCATCGTCGCCCAGGGGCTCGGTCGCGAGGATGAAATTGTTGATCGGCATCACCCGCGCGGCGACCTTTGGCGAAAGATCCCCAAGATAGCCGTTGCAGGCCAGGATCACGTGGTCCGCAGTCACCTTGCCCTGCGCGGTATGAACCACCACCGGGGTGCCCTGATCCAACCCCGTGACCCGCGTCCTTTCGTGGATCACGGCCCCGGCCGCGGCCGCCGCACGCGCCAGCCCCAGCGCGAAATTCAGCGGGTGGATGTGGCAGGCATCCATGTCGAGCGTGCCGCCATAGTAGAAGTCCGACGGGCAGAGCGCATGGAACGCGTCGCGGTCCAGCTTGGTGATCGCGTTGTAGCTGTAGCGGTCTGCCAGCATGTCGGCTTCGCGGTGTTCGTCCTCCATCCCCGCCTTGGTGCGGGAGGCGTGGGCGATGCCGGGGCGCAGATCGCAGTCGATCCCGTGCTCGTGGGACAGGCTCTTGACCAGATCCTTCGACGCCTGACTGAGCGCCCAGAGCCTGTCGGAGTTTTCGCGCCCCACCATCCGGTCGAGCGTTTCGGTGCCCACCCGCTGACCGCTGCCGACCTGCCCGCCGTTCCGCCCGGATGCACCGAAGCCCACCTGGTGCGCTTCCAGCAGCATCACGCGGCGGCCGGCCTGGGCAAGGTGCAGCGCCGCGGACAGCCCGGTGAAACCGCCGCCGATCACGCAGACATCGACCTTCGTGTCGCCCTCCAGCGCCGGATAACGGGTCGGGTCGTTGGCCGTGGCCGCGTACCAGCTGTCGGGGTAGGCGCCCGTCGGGTCGTTCGCGTCGAGAAGGTTCATGCAAGGTTGGATGGCCGCGGGGGCCATCCCTTTCGGTTGTGGCGCGGGCCGCGCGCCCGGTCAGACGTTCAGCAGCAGATGCTCCCGCTCCCACGGAGAGATCACCTGCAGGAATTCCTCGTACTCCGTTCGTTTCACGATGCCGTAGACGCGGGCGAATTCGGGGTGAATCACCTCGTGGAGCGGGCTCGAATCCTCGAACAGGTCCAGCGCGCTGCCAAGCAGACGGGGGAAATCGCCTTCGATGGAATAGGCGTCGATCTCGGTCTTGTCCTCGGGCATGATCTTGTCGGTCATTCCCAGGTAGCCACAGGCGAGCGACGCCGCGATTCCCAGGTAAGGGTTGCAATCCATCCCTGCGATCCGGTTTTCGATCCGCCGCGCGTCCGGGTCCGAGATGGGGACGCGGATGCCCGTCGTCCGGTTGTCGTAGCCCCATTTCAGGTTGATGGGGGCCGCATTGTCGGGAACGTAGCGGCGGTAGGAATTCACGTAGGGCGCCATCAGCGCCAGCGCCGCGGGCAGGTGGTTCTGCAGACCGGCGATGTAGTGGAAGAACTCGTCCGTCTCCGACCCGTCGGGATTGGTGAAGATGTTCTTGCCGGTCTTCGCATCGACCACCGAATGGTGGATGTGCATTGCGCTGCCCGGTTCGTCCATGATGGGCTTCGCCATGAAGGTGGCGAAACAGCCCTGCTTCAGCGCCGCTTCCCGGATCAGGCGCTTGAAATAGAAGACCTCGTCGGCCAGCAGCACCGGGTCACCGTGGCGCAGGTTGATCTCCAGCTGCCCGGCACCACCTTCCTGGGTGATGCCGTCGATCTCGAACCCTTGCGCTTCGGCGTAATCGTAGATCGAGTCGATCACCGGGCCGAATTCATCGACCGCGGTCATCGAATAGGCCTGCCGCGCGGCGGCGGGGCGGCCCGACCGGCCCATCATCGGTTCGATCTGGCGGGCCGGGTCTGTGTTGCGGGCGACGAGGTAGAATTCCATCTCGGGCGCCACGACCGGTTTCCAGCCCTTGTCCTCGTACAGTTTCACGACCCGCTTCAGCACGTTGCGGGGGGAGAACGGGATCGGCTCGCCCGCGCGGTCAAAGGCGTCGTGGATCACCTGCAGCGTCCAGTCGGCCGTCCACGGTGCGGCGGTGGCGGTGGAGTAGTCGGGCTTCAGCACCATGTCCCGCTCAAGGAAGCCGTCCTGGCCGGCGGCCTCGCTCCAGTCACCGGTGATGGTCTGGAAGAAGATGCTGTCGGGCAGGTGGAACTGGTTCATCCGCCGGAATTTCTGCGCCGGCACGGCCTTGCCGCGGGCAATGCCCGGCAAGTCCGAGATGATGCATTCGACCTCGTCCAGCCTCCGGCCTTCAAGGTATTCGCGGGCCGCTTCGGGCAGGATGTCGGGCCAGCTTTCGACCGGATCGATCTTCATGACCGTTCTCCTTTCAGGACCTTGGCCATCTTCAGCGCGATCGAGGCATTGTCGTTGGGTTGCACCAGCGTCTCTTCGGCCTCCGCCAGCAGATCGTCGGGCACCACGCCCTTGCCGCGACCATGGATCAGCGCTTCGATCACGTCACTTTGAAATTCCGGGTGGGGCTGCACCGTCCAGACGTTAGGGCCGTAGGAGACGATGGCGTTGGCCGTGAAATCGCTGTGGCCTTCGACCGTGGCGCCTTCGGGCAATTCGACCACCTGGTCCTGGTGCCATGCGTTCAGCGCCATGATCTGGTCGCCGATGCGGTATTCCTTGCGCCCCACGGCCCAGCCGCCGGCGAATTTTTCCACCTTGCCACCAAGCGCCTGCGCGATGATCTGGTGGCCGAAGCAGACGCCGACCATGGGCCGGTCCTTCGCCTTGATCTCGCGGATCAGCTCTTCCAGCGGCGGAATCCAGTCGTGATCTTCATACGCGCCATGGCGCGAGCCGGTGACAAGCCAGCCATCGGCGGCCTCCGCACCGTCCGGGAATTCGTTGTCGACCACGTTGTAGGTCACGAACTCGAACCCGTGCCCGTCCAGCAGGCGGCGGAACATGGCGTCGTAGTCGCCGTTCTTTTCAAGGACCAGATCGGGCGCGTGGCCCGTCTGCAATATGCCGATTTTCATAGAGCACCGGAGAGTTTGATCAAATCTTCCTACCCGAGGAGGCGCCCCCGGAGCAAGCCATCAGACGGTTTCGAGGTAGGAGAGCCAGTGTTCCTTGGGGGAAAGGGCCTCGAACCGCTCGATTTCCTGTCGTTTCATCCGCACGAGGCAGTCGATCAGCTGCGCCGGGAAGATCCGTGCCATCAGCGGGCTGGCTTCGAACCGGTCGAGCGCCGCGGCCATTGTCGGCGCCAGCGTCGGCAGGCCCTCGATCTCGTAGGCGTTGCCTTCGACCGGGGCGGGCGGTTCGGCTTCGTCCTCGATCCCGTTCAGCGCGGCGCCCAGCATGGCGGCGATGCCAAGGTAGGGGTTCAGGTCCCCGCCCGCGACGCGATGTTCGATCCGACGGGCCACCGGCGGGCCGGCAGGAATGCGGATCGACACGGTCCGGTTGTCATAGCCCCACGCAGCGCCTGTGGGCGCATGGGCCCCGTCGACGAACCGCTCGTAGGAGTTCATGTGCGGCGCGAAGATCGCCGTACTGTCGGGCATCGCGGCCAGGCAGCCGGCGACGGCATGGCGCAGGACGTCGTTGCCCTTGGGCGTGCCATCGTCGAACACGTTGTTGCCATCGGCGTCCAGGACCGAGAAATGCACATGCATCCCGTTGCCGGCATCGTCACCATAGGGCTTGGCCATGAAGGTGGCCGAAAATCCGTGCGCGCGTGCAAGGCCCCGCACCAGCGCCTTGAACAGCCACGCATCGTCGGCCGCGCGCAGGGCCGGCTGGTGTTCCAGCGCCAGTTCGAACTGGCCCACGCCGGATTCCGAAATCGCCGATTGCGCCGGGATGCCCATCGCCGCGCAGCCATCGTAGAGCGCGGTGAAAAAGCCATCGAACGCGTCCATTTCCGCCAGCGACAGCACCGCCTCGCCCGCCAGCGCGCGGCCCGTCATCGGGTTGCGCGGCGGCAGGGGGGCGTTGCCGCTGTCGTCCAGCAGCGTGAATTCCATCTCGGTCGCGGCCATCACCTGCCAGCCGCGTTTGGCATAACGGTCGAGGATGCGGGCCAGCGCATGGCGCGGGTCGCCGGCGAAGGGGCGGCCATCCTCGTGATGCATCGTCATCGGCACGAGTGCGGTGGGAGCAGGGATCCACGGCATCGGCACCGGGCCACGATCCGTCGGGCGCAGGACGCCATCGGCATCGCCCGAATCGAACACCAGCGGGCTGTCGGCGATATCGGCGCCCCACAGGTCCACGTTCAGTGCGGAATAGGGCATGCGCACGGCGCCGCCTTCCAGCTTCGCACCATAGGATCCGGGCACGCGCTTGCCGCGCATCTGCCCGTTCAGGTCCGCCGCCGCCACCCGCAGGGTGGCAAAGGCGCCCAGATCGGCGAGGTCCATCTTATGCTCCGGTCTACTGCCGGTGGGGGGCCGAAATTGGCCCGCCGCACATGTCAGGCAGCCGCCGCAGGATGCGGCGGGGTTTCGACCGACAGATATTCCTCTGTCGGGATGTTGACAATCCCGCGCAGTTGCAACGTCTCGCGGTCCGCCGGGGCAAGCCCGTCGATTGCCGCCTGAATGGCCTTTTCCAGCGGTTCCGGATCGTTTGACAGGCTGGTGATGTAGGGCAGGCCGGGCGTTGGCGGTGTCCAGTCGATGATCCTGAGTGTGTCTGCGGCGGGTTCATGGGCCAACAGGGTATTCCAGGTGATCCCGTCGATGCCCGAGAAATCGGCCCGCCCCTCGGCCACTGCCTTCATCGAATTCACATGCGCGCCCGTGGCTTCGGCCGAGGCGGGCGTGACCCCGTTGGCCCTGAGATGCGCCATCGGCCCGGCCCAGCCGGATTGGGAGACATCTTCGTTGTAAACCATCCGCAGCCCGTCCAGATCCTTGAGCGTCCGGACATCCGAATCCTTGCGCACCACGAAACACGACTTGTAATGGCCCGCCGGGCAATCGGGCAGGCCGTAATCCGGCGTGCAGATCTTGGTGACCTTGTCATGCAGGCGCGACCGGTAGGGCAGGCCGCAGGTCTGGCCCAGCAGCAGGTCGGGCGACAGCCACATGTCCCAGAAATCGCGGTCGCGGGTCAGGGTTTCGGGGCCGCGGCCCAGGTGATCGCGGATCAGGGCCCAGTAGCGGTCATTCGCGCCCTGGATCGCCGGGTGATCGTACATGCCCAGCATCGCGATCATGATGCGCTGCCCTTTGACACGTGCTGGCGGGCCATCGCGCTGTCGACATCGCTCACGCCCAGAAGGCTGGCGATCATGCGCATCAGCGCGTCTTCCTCGTTCGAACGTTCGCCATCGGCCAGCGCTACCGACCAGGCCGATTGCACCACGGCGCGGCGGTCCTCGTAGGGCACCGCTTCCTTGATCGCGCGGGTGAAGCGGACCGTGTCGGGGGCCTGTGCCTCCAGCGCCTCGGCCTTGGCACGCAGGCCCGCGGCCTCGAACGTCGTCAGCTCGAAGCGGGTGGCAAGCACCCGGTCGATGCGGGCCACCTCGCTGGCGGCATAATCATTGTCGGAACGCGCAATGCGCACCAATAGCGCGGCGAGCGCCAGGCGGGCGTCTTCGGCGGGCAACGGATCGGGGTCAGGCCGGGCCAGCCGGCGAAGCAATGTATCGAACATGACCGGCAGGATAGAGCCGCGCGCCCGGAAGGCCAAGCCCGGCCGTGCGTTACCCGCCCGCGCTGTATCTTTCGTCGGCGCGGTTGCGCGCGGCTTCGCTGTCGGCCAGCGAAAGACCCATCGCGATGCGGGCTTCCTCGACGATTCTCAGCTCGCCATGCGATTCGACACCGTCGGCCAGCACCACTTCCCAAAGCGCGTCGAGCGCGGCGAGCCGCTGGTCGATCCCCGTCGTCTCGCGGATCAGCTTTGCGAAGGTGTCGCTGTCGGGGGCGGCGGCGTGCAGTTTTTCGCACGTCGCCCGCACTTTCGCAGCTTCGATCGCGTTGTGCGCGTAAAGGCGTGACAGGATCCTGTCGATCAGGCGGATTTCCTCGACCTGGTAGTCGCGGTCAGACTTGGCCACGCGTACCAGAAGGGCACCAAGCGCAAGCTCGGCATCCGGATCGGGCAGCGGTGCCGGCTGGGAAGGGCGAAAAGCCTGGAAAAAACGCGTCAGCATGACGGCATGTTAGCGCGGAGCGTGCCGGGCGCCAATATGGATGCGATCCGTTCACCAGTTTGAATGGCGGTGTGATACCCGTGCCGCAGCGCCGCATGGCGTGACGGCAAAGCCGGGTAATGGCGCGCGCCACGATTTCGTGTTGGGCGCGCGACTTTTCCCGTTCTGACCCGTCGCGTCGCGCCGGTTCCCGCCCTCAGAACAGATCCACATGTCCGCTGGCATGTTCGGGTTCAGCCATGGAATGCGCGATGCCGAGCAGCCTGTGCCGGACATCGGCAAGCTTGATCTTCTCTCCGATTTCCTGAGGGTCAAGTTCCGCGTCGCTCGGTGCCAGGGCGGAAATGAACCGCAAGATCCGGGCGACGTCCTCCAGCGTCTGGCAGACCAGGTCGATGTTCTGTACATAGCCGACATGCGCCCGCATGTCCGGGGCGGACAGGATCTTTTCCAGCACATGCTCGATGCCCAGCAGATGATCGATGGACACCTGCATCTCCTCGGCCACGCGTTCCAGCACGTGTGCCATCGGCTGGTGCGGGTGGTCATGAAGTCCGCTCATCATGTGCGATCCTTGCTTTGGCGCGCCGTCCCCGGCGCCGGCGCGCGGATCCGCGCCGGTCGGATGCTCGCCGTCCGTTTCGGGCGGCTGGCCTGTTGTTTCCAGTGCCATGTTCCTCACAGTCGGCCGACAACCGTCTCGATGCACTTCTTCATTTTCGGCGTATCAAACGGCTTTTGCAGATAGTTGTTCATCGCCAGTTTCTGCCCGCGCCCCAGGGTTTTCGCATCGGCCCTGCCGGTGACCAGCACGAACCCGGTGCGCGCCGTTTCCTTGTGGGTCCGGATTGCTTCAAGCAGTTGCAACCCGTCCATGCCTGGCATGTTCAGATCGGAAATCACCAGGTGAACCGGCTGGGTCGCCAATGACTGGAAGGCGCGCGCGCCGTCATTTTCGGTGCGATAGTGACGAATGCCAATTTCGTCCAGTGCTTGTGTGATCAGGCTTCGGCTGATTGCCATGTCGTCGACAACCAGAATCCGCAAACTATCCTTGATGCTCATCGGATGACCTCGGGGCTATAGGGCGCGGAAGCGGGAATCATCTCCGGACGCACGATTGCATCGGTGCGCAGGAAGACCCCTGAACTCAGCGGCCGGAAAAATGCACTTTCAGTGCCGAGCCTGTGCTCTGAATGCCCGACATAGAGCCGGCCATCGGATTTCAGCCGTTCGGCAAAGCGCAGGCGCAGGAAATCCTGGGTTTCTTTCTCGAAGTAGATGGTTACGTTTCGGCACATGATGACGTCGAAGAAGCCGCTGAAAGGCCAGGCCTGCAGCAGATTGAGTTTCCGGAAGGCTATGATCTGTCGCGGTTCATTGCCCACCTCGCGTTTTTCGGCCGTGGCCGGCGCAGCGACGAAGTAGTTCTCCAGGTAGCGCTCGGGGACGGTCTTCAGCCGCTTGTTGAAGTAGATGCCCTGCTGCGCCGTCGCGATCACTTCGGGATCGATATCCGTGCCCAGTATGCGGAAGTCGAGCGTCGCCGCTTCTGGGCACATGTCGAGCACCGTGAAGGCGAGGCTGTAGGCCTCCTCTCCGGTCGAGCACCCTGCAGACCAGATGCGCACACGCTCGCCGCGACGGGCGGCCTTGATCAGGCCGGGCAGCACGGCTGCACGCAGATCGTCGAAATGTTGAATCTCCCGGAAGAAATGGGTCACGTTGGTCGTCAGCAGCGAAATCATCCGGGCGCGTTCGTCGTGCCCCTGATCGCCTTCCACCAGACGGCGGTAGGTGTTCATGTCCGGCAAGCGCAGTTCCCGCAGACGTTTCGACAGGCGGGATACGACCATCGCGCGCTTGAAGTCCGGCAGGTAGATGCCGGTTTCGAAGTAGAGCAGATTGGCAAGCGCTGCGAAGTCGGCATCCGAGAGATTCAGATCCGGTTCGGTCGCGCTCTGTTGCGCTGGCCCCATGGTCAGAGTGCCCCCTGTCCGGCCGGCATGATGCTTTTCAGGTCGAGCGCGCGCAGCAACTGTTCGTCGCGTGCGAAGACGCCCTCGATGAAGTCCTTGGTCTGATTCGATGCCACATCGGGGGTCGGTTTCATTTCTTCCGGACGCACGGTCAGGATGTCGGACACCGCTTCCACCAGGAAGCCCACGGTGCTGTCGCCCAGTTTCACGATGATGATCACGTGGCGAGGATTGGGTTCCGACCGGCCGAGCCCCAGCCGCATCGACAGGTCGATGACGGGCAGAACGGTGCCGCGCAGGTTCATGAGCCCGGTCACGTAGTCCGGCGCATGTGGCAGCTTGGTCGTTGGCGTCCAGCCGCGGATTTCCAGCACATGGCCAATGTCTATACAGAAGCCCTGTCCCTTGATCGTGAAGGACACGATTTCGCGCAGGCCGGTCGAGGTTTGTTCCATCACGTCGGACATAGGTCACACTCCGAAATCCGAAAAGTCGTCGAAGATATCACCGCTGGCGCTGACGCTGGCGGCGGCGGTTCCGGGACCGGTCGAGGTGAATTGATCGGTATCGGCGATCAATGCGATTCGACCGTCCCCCAGAATAGTGGCGGCGGCGATGCCGGGGACCTGGCGGTAGTTCTGCTCCAGCCCCTTGATGACCACTTCGCGCTGGTCATACACGCGGTCCACCGCAAGAGCGGTGCGTTGCCCTGTATCGGTTTCGATCAGCAGCAAGGACTGGTCCGAAAAATCGCTGACCCGGCCGCGGAACCCAAGAGATTCCCCAAGATCCACGATTGGCACCAGCCCGTCGCGCATCGACAGGACACGCTCGGAATCGCCCAGGCAGTGCATGGCCGCCTCGCTGGCGCGGACGGTTTCCCGCAAGGTCGTGGTCGGTACGACGATCTTTTCGCCCGCAACCTCCACGATCATGCCTTCGAGTACCGCCAGCGTCAGCGGCAGGCTGATCGAGAACACTGTTCCCTTGCCCCATTCCGAGGCGATCGAGACGCGCCCCCCGAGGGCCTGGATTTCGCTGCGCACCACGTCCATTCCGACGCCGCGGCCCGACAGATTCGAAACCTTTTCGCTGGTGGAGAACCCGGGCGCAAAGAGCAGGTTGTCGATTTCCGCGTCCGACAGGTCGTCCCCGGCGGCAATCAGACCCTTGGAAATGGCAAGTTCACGCACCTTGGGGCGGTTGATTCCGGCGCCGTCGTCGCGCAGTTCGATAATGACGCGGCCGGAGCGATGCGCGGCGGACAGGGTCACCGTTCCCAGGGCCTTCTTGCCTGCGGCTTCACGTTGTTCGGGCTTTTCCAGCCCGTGGTCGATCGCGTTGCGGATCATGTGCGTCAGCGGATCGACGAGCCGTTCGATGACGGTCTTGTCGACTTCGGTGGCTTCACCTTCAGTCACGATGCGCGCGTTCTTTCCCGTCTCGCGGGTGACTTCGCGAACGATCCGCGACATGCGCTGGAAGAGACCACGTACCGGCTGGGCGCGGATAGCCATGACGCTTTCCTGGAGCTCGCCCGAAAGCTGGCGCAACTGGCCCATTGCATTGGCGGCAGGCCCATGTGCGGACATTGCACTGTCGGACATGGCCTGGCGCAACATGGCTTCGCTGATCACCAGCTCGCCCACGATGTTGACCAGCCTGTCGACACGTTCCAGTTCGACGCGGATCGTGTCGCGGGCGGCCTTCCCTTCGGGCTTCTTCGCCGCGGGTTTGGCCGCCGAAGGTGCGCTGGGTGCGGCAGCAGCGGTCGTCGGTGCGGCGGCGGCGGTCCCGGCATCGCCGGTATCCACGTTGCCAGGGCCGTCTTCATCCGGCGTTTCGCCGCCGCCTGCCGGCGGTTCGGCCGCCTGGGCCGTGCTGGGCGGAAGATCCGGGACGATCTCGAGATCGCAGAGATCGGATACGAAATCGAAGACCCCTTCGATTCCGTCGCGTCCGGCTTCGGTTTGCAGTGTCAGCGTCCAAGAGATGTAGGGACGATCCCACTCGATCTCGGAAAAGGCGGGGACCTCGGTGAGGTCCGCGGTTGCTTCGACCGGGCCGAGCGCCCGCAAGGCGCGGAAGATCAGAACCGGATCGTGACCGGTTTCGAACAATTCGTCCTTCGGTGCGAAGCGAATCGTGTACCTGGGCGGCCCGGTCGGTGCCGGCGCTTCACCGGTGTCGATGCTGCCGAGGTCGGGCAGGCCGAGATCCAGGTTGATCGGCTGGAAGGCACCGATGGCGGCCACGTCTTCGGCGCTGGTATCGGGGTCTTCCTCCTCGGTTGCGGAACCCTCGACATTGGCCGTACGGCGCAGATCGGCAACCAGGGCTGCGGCCCGGTCGGGTTCGACCTCGACACCGCCATTCGCCGCCTCGACCAGGTAGCTTAGGTGATCGCCCGCGGCGTAGAGCAACGGCATGAGGTCTTCATCGGCCGACAGCTTGCCTTCGCGAAGCAGGTCGAGGACGTTTTCGAAGATATGCGAGAACTCGGCCAGGGCATTGAGATGGAAGGCTCCGGCGCTGCCCTTGATGGAGTGCACCGCGCGGAAAATCGAGTTGACCGTTTCACTGTCGTCGGCGCCTTCTTCCAAGCTTGCAAGCCCGTCGGAAAGCGTTTCGAGAAGTTCTTCGCATTCTTCGAAGAAGGCTGTGCGTAGATCTGTCATGAGCAGTCTCCTCCGGGAACCGGAACGCGGGAGCGGGTCACGCCACGACCATCCGGATGGCGTTCAGTAGTTTTTCTTCTTCGAACGGCTTGACGATCCAGCCCGAGGCACCGGCCTTGCGGGCTTTCATCTTCAGTTCGGCGGCGCTTTCCGTGGTCAGCACCAGGATCGGCAGGGCGCGCAGGTTCTTCTGCCCGCGCACCGCCTCTATCAGGCCGAAGCCGTCGAGCTTCGGCATGTTGATGTCGGTGATCAGGAGGTTGGGCACCTGTTCGGTGATGCGTTCCAGCCCCTGCGCGCCGTCTTCGGCCAGGTCGACCTCGTACCCGGCCTCGACAAGCGCCTGGGACAGCATGGCCCGCATCGTGCGGGAATCGTCGACCGCGAGAATTCTCTTCGCCATTTTCTGTCAGTCCTCGTCAGTCAGCTGTCGAATACGGAATCGGAAACGCCGAGTTCCTTCAGGCCGTCCAGAAAACCGGACGATGGGTTGCTTACGGTGAATTCTGCCTTGTCACGCTGCCACTGGGCGTGGGCCGACAGCAGCAATTGCAGGCCGAGCGTTCCGAGGAACGTCACCTTTTCAGCGTCGACTTCGAGCGCTGAATGACGTGCGGCCCCGATCCGTGCGGCGAGATCCTCGCACACGGTGAAGTCGACCAGTTCCGGCAGTCGGATGCAGCCGTGATCGCCGGTTGTCCCGGCGGCAGCGGCGTCCGATGCGCCTTTCGCTTTCCCAGCCGCGGGAAGGGAGTCGTCCGACGTTGGGGTGTCGTCCGAATCATTTGCCTGTGGCATGTCTGCTGTCATGTATTTGCGCCCGTTCGCCCGATGTCGCGATGTCCGGCAGACGTTATGCGCAAAAACTTAATAGACCGTTCCGTGTTCCGGATTGAGGCCATTGTAATTCGAAGGAATTGCGAAAGACCCTAGAACCGGGCCGATACCGCATGCAGCGCCGTGGCCCCGGTTTCGAAGATCGTGCTGCGCAAACCGGGCGCTTTCAGCCTGTAGGGTGCGATCGGGGCGACCGGCAGACGGGACGGATCGGCGCCCAGAGATACCTCGGCCAACCGCGTGCCGAAGAGGGTCCCAGGGCCGATACCGCGGCCGGAATAGCCGTGCACGGCCAGGCCATTCGGGCCGAGGCGCTGGATCTCCGGCAGGTGGGCCGGTGTCATGGCGATTCGTCCGAACCAGACCTGCTGGAACGGTGTGCCTTTCAGATGCGGGAACAGGCGTGCCAGCTTGCGTTCGGCCCAGCCGCGATGAAGGCCGCCGCCCGGATGGTCGAGCGCGCCCATCGCGCCAAGGATCACGCGCCCCGCAGCGTCGGTGCGCAGCGACGTCATGACAGGCGCGGTGTCCCACAGGCCCTCGCCACCGGGAACGACCTGTTCCGCAAGGCCCGGGGCCGTCGCGGCCTGAAAGAAGTGCACAAGCAGATGTGGCGGTGTTTCGGCGCCGCGGAAGGGCTGGTGATAGGCGTTTGTGGCCATGATCATCGCGCCCGCCCGGATCGTCCAGCCCGGTGCGGAAAGCGTCCAGCCCTCGCCATCGGGTGCGATTCGCTGCACCGGGGTGGCTTCGTGGATCAGGGCGCCGGCGGTCTGCGCTGCGCGGGCAAGGCCACGGTTGTAGGCCAACGGCTGGATGGTGCCCGCGCGAGGATCGAAGAGTGCGCCGCCGAATGCATCGGTGCCTGTCCGGCTGGCGGTTTCGGTGTCGCCCAGCAGCGAAACCGGCGCGCCGCGGGCGGTAAGCTGGGCGTGGCGGTTCTGCAGATCGCGCAGGCCGGAGGGCGCGTGGGCACAATGAAGCGTGCCGCTGCGGACGGGCTCGCACGCGATTGCGTGTTCGGCGATCAGGTCGAAGACCAGGTCCGGCGCGGTGGCAAGGAGGGTGGACAGGCGCTCCCCGGTCTCGGGGCCCAACTGGGCTGTTATAGTGTCCGGCGGCAGCCAGAGGCCGGCGTTCACCAGTCCGACATTGCGTCCCGATCCGCCATGGCCGATTCGGTTGGCTTCCAGCAGGCAGACCCTGGCGCCGGCTTTCGCGGCCGCCAGTGCCGCGGCGGTGCCGGTGAAGCCGCCACCGATGATGGCCAGATCGACCGAAATGTCGTCCGTCAGGGCAGGGGCCGAGAAGGTTTCGGCCGCGGACACGGCCCAGAGGCCATTGGAATTGGGATCTCCGGTCATGGCGCGGGCTCCTGCGGTCAGCCGGTCTTCAGTGGACGTTGGAGAATGGCCGAGAGCGCGCCGGCGAGCAAGATGCAAGCGGCGGCGATCAGCGCATTGCCGATATCGCCCGTCAGGTCACCCACAAGCCCGGCACCGATGGGGCCGATCGTCTGCGCCACGGCGAAGACAAGCGTAAAGAGACTGATCGCCTGTCCCCAGACCGCCGGCGGCAGGTTCTGGCGCGAGAAATTGGTGACCGCGGCGGGCGACTGGAAGACGGCCAGCCCGACGACAGCGGCGGAGAGGAGAAGCCCGGCCGTCGTCGGCATCGCAAGCGGCAGCAGCGTTCCGATGGCGACGGACGCGAGGATCAGGGCCAGCGGCAGCCCGCCGGCAAAGCGGGCGAACAGACCGCGCCACAGGAAGGGTGACAGCACGATCCCGGTGCCCATCAGCACCCAGGCAAGCGAGATCTGCGCGGCGCCCGCATCCCGTTCGGTCATCCACGCGGCAATGAAGGTCAGGTAGACGATATAGCCCAGCCCGAAGCCGGCATAGCCGCCGATCTGGCCCAGCATCGCACGGACCGGCAGGCGGGCGGCGGTGGGGCGGGGGGCGTTGGCCGGCGGGCGCAGCGCGGTACCGGACCAGAGGCTGAGGGGCGTGAGCAGGACGCTCATGATCCCGATGGCGATCCATCCGTAGGGCCAGCCGGCGGTGCCGTAGATCTCCAGCACCCAAGGGAGGGTTGCACCGGCCAGCCAGATGCCAAGCCCCCCGCCCACGCCGAAATAGATCGCGATGGCGAGCGCATTGCGGCGGGCGTCTCCGGGAAACAGCGCCGCGGCCAGCGCGCCGCCGGTGGAAAAGGACAGCGCGCCGAAAAGGCCGGTCAGGTAGCGCCAGACGGATTGTCCGACCAGCGATTCGGCAAAGCCCGTGGCCATCAGCGTGATCATGGTCGTAAGGACGCCGATATTGAACAACAATGCCGGGCTGACGCGTCGGATCAGGATGTAGGAGGCTATGGCGCCGGTCACGTAGCCCAACGCGTTCGCGGTGTTCAGCCAGCCCGCTTGGGCATAGGTCCAGCCGAACTCTGCCTTCATCGCGGGCAGCAGCAGACCGTAGGCAAACCGCGCGAACCCGTTGGTCACGCACAGCCCGAACGTGAGCCCCGCCAGGATCAGCCACTGGCGGCCAAGCGCGGGCGCGGGTGGCTCTATCCCGGCGTCGTGCAGGGGGGCGGCCGTCATCGGGCGGCCGGGGCTTGCATGCAAGCTGGTATGGTCGTCATCGTGGTCTCTCCCTCCCGGCGAACCTAGGCGCGGGATTTCCGCGCTGTCCACCGGTTCGCCGCGTCGCTTGGCCGCCCGCCTGCCTTGCAATCGCGGGGCGGGGCGGCTAACCGAGGCGCGAAGAAAGCCGCTCTGGCCGGGAATGGACGACGCATCATGGACGATCTGAAAAACAAGTACCTGGCCGAGATCGCCGAGGCCGCGGACGAAAGCGCGCTGGAAGCGATCCGCCTGGCCGCGGTGGGCAAGAAGGGCGAAGTGTCCCTTAAGATGCGCGAACTGGGCAAGATGACGCCCGAGGAACGCCAGACCGCCGGCCCGAAGCTGAACGCTCTGAAGGACGAAATCAACTCGGCGCTGGCCGCGCGCAAGGCCGCGCTGGGCGATGCCGCGCTGGAAGAGCGTCTGCGCACCGAATGGCTCGATGTCTCGCTGCCGTCGCGGCCGGGGCGGCAGGGCACGCTGCATCCGATCGCTCAGGTCACGGAAGAAGTGACCGCGATCTTTGCCGAGATGGGCTTTGCCGTGGCCGAAGGGCCGCGCATCGACACCGACTGGTACAATTTCGACGCGCTGAACATCCCGGCACACCATCCGGCCCGGGCCGAGATGGACACGTTCTACATGCACCGCGCCGAAGGCGACAATCGCCCGCCCCACGTGCTGCGAACCCATACCTCGCCCGTGCAGATCCGGACGATGGAGGCCAAGGGCGCGCCGCTGCGCATCATTTGCCCGGGCGGCGTCTATCGTGCGGATTACGACCAGACCCACACGCCGATGTTCCACCAGATCGAAGGGCTGGCCATCGACACGGATATCTCGATGGCGAACCTGAAATGGGTGCTGGAGGAGTTCTTTTCAGCCTTCTTCGAGATCGACGGCATCAAGACCCGCTTCCGCGCCTCGCATTTCCCGTTCACCGAACCCTCGGCCGAGGTCGACATCCAGTGTTCGTGGGTCGACGGTCAGCTGCGCATCGGCGAGGGCGACGACTGGATGGAAGTGCTGGGCTCGGGCATGGTGCACCCCAAGGTGCTGAAGGCGGGCGGCGTGGATCCCGAGAAGTACCAGGGCTTTGCCTTCGGCATGGGGATCGACCGGATCGCGATGCTGAAATACGGCATCCCCGACCTGCGCGCGTTCTTCGACAGCGACCTGCGCTGGCTGCGGCACTACGGCTTCTCGGCGCTGGATGTGCCGACCTTGCGCGCCGGTCTGTCGCGGTAGGTTTGACGGGGGGCTTTCCCCCCGACCGGCCCTGCCGGGCCGGTCTCCCCCAAGGTATTTGTGGACCAAAGAAGCCGGGCGCCGGGTCGGTGGCCCCCGTGTATCGCGCCGACTGTTCTGGAACCTTGTCGCGAAACTTCGTTGCCAAGAGGGTGCCGTAAGGGCAATCAGGGGCGGCAATTGTCGATACTGCGCGATGCCGCGCCGTGGAGGAGGAATCGGATGGTCCATTTGAAACGCGCCGCCATCGTGGCCCTGTGCCTTGCCGCGGCTGACGCGGCGGTCGCGGACAGCGAGTACCCGCCGCTGGAGATGCTGCTCCAGACCGACAAGACAGTGATCGGACAGCCCTTCGAATACCCGTCCGGCACGGCTCAGATCACGGCCGCCATCGTGACCATGGCCCCGGGGGAGAGCACCGGCTGGCATGTCCACGACGCGCCTCTGTTCGCACATATCCTGCAGGGCGAGATCACCGTCGACTATGGCCCGGATGGCCCGCGCGTCTACAAAACCGGTGACAGTATCGTCGAGGCCTTCAAGACCCGTCACAACGGCACCAACACGGGCGCCGTGCCTGTCCGGATCCTGGCCGTCTTTGCCGGTGTCGAAGGCGTGCCCAATACGGTGAGCGAGAAGTAGTGGACCGCGTCACGCGCCGCGGGGCTAGAGCCGCCTCTGGCGGGAGTACTTGGGAAAAGAGAAAAAAAGCCTCTCCTTCTTCTCTTCTTTCCGGAAATACTCCGGGGGAGTCCTCCCGGCACGGGAGGGCGGGGGCAGCGCCCCCATTGTCGCCGCCTGCCACGCCGCGCACCGCCTGCGCTTGCATCCATGGGCGTTCTTTGCCATTGCACGGCCCAAACGCTCGCGCCCGTCTGCGCGAGGCAAAGAAGGGCGCGATGCGATGAAATTCACCCTGTCCTGGCTGAAGGAACATCTCGACACCGACGCGTCGGTGGACGAGATCGCCGAGGTGCTGACCGATCTGGGGCTGGAGGTCGAGGAGATCTCGAACCCGGCCGACCGTCTGTCGGCCTTTACCATCGGCAAGGTCGTGAAGGCCGAAACGCACCCGGATGCCGACCGCCTGCGTGTCTGCCAGGTGGCCACGGACGAGGGCGACCTGCAGATCATCTGCGGCGCGCCCAATGCGCGGGAAGGCATCACCGTCGTCGTCGCCAAGCCGGGGACTTACATCCCGGGGCTCGATATCACCATCAGCGTGGGCAAGATCCGCGGCGTCGAGAGTTACGGCATGATGTGTTCCGAACGCGAGATGGAGCTTTCGGAGGAACATGACGGCATCATCGAGCTGCCGTCGGGCGAGGTGGGGCAGAGCTTCACCGACTGGCTGGCGCAGAACGATCCGGCCAAGGTGGATCCGGTGATCGAGATCGCGATCACGCCCAACCGGCCCGATGCGCTCGGCGTGGCCGGGATCGCGCGCGATCTGGCGTCGCGCGGGCTGGGGACGCTGAAGACGCCGCTGATTGCGCCTGTTGACGGCACATTCCCGTCGCCCGTCGACGTCTCCATCGACGAGGACACCCGCGACGGCTGTCCGATCTTCGCCGGTCGCGTGATCCGCGGCGTGAAGAACGCGCCCAGCCCGGCCTGGCTGCAGGCGCGGCTGAAGGCGATTGGCCTGCGTCCGATCTCGGCGCTGGTCGATATCACGAACTTCTTCACCTACGACCTGAACCGCCCGCTGCACGTCTTCGACGTGGACAAGATGTCGGGAGATCTGCGCGTTCACCGCGCCAAGGGCGGCGAGACGCTGGAAGCGCTGGACGAGCGGACCTACACGTTCCAGCCCGGCCAGATGGTCATTTCCGACGACAACACGGTCGAGAGCATCGGCGGGATCATGGGCGGCGAGCCGTCGGGCGTGAGCGAAGAGACCACCACCGTCTTCGTCGAAAGCGCCTGGTGGGATCCGGTACAGATCGCGCTCACTGGCCGGGCGCTGAAGATCCATTCCGATGCGCGCTACCGGTTCGAACGCGGGGTCGATCCGGCCTCGTGCATACCGGGTGTCGACGCGGCGACGAAGATGATCCTGGACCTGTGCGGCGGTGAGCCATCGGAGATGGTCGTGGCCGGCGACGTGCCCGATCAAGCCCGGGCATACAAGCTGGACCCGGCGCGGGTGCAGAGCCTTGTGGGCATGGAGATCCCCGAGGCCCAGCAACGCGCCACGCTGGAGGCCCTTGGCTTCCGGCTGGAAGGCGACATGGCCCATGTGCCCAGCTGGCGCCCCGACGTGCAGGGCGAGGCCGACCTGGTCGAGGAAGTGGCGCGCGTCGCATCGCTGACCAAGCTGGAAGGCAAACCGCTGGAGCGCGTGCCCGGCGTGCCGGCCCCGGTGCTGACCCCGGCGCAGAAGCGCTATGGCGCGGCGCGGCGGATGACGGCGGCGCTGGGGTACAATGAATGCGTCACCTATTCCTTCATCGACAAGGCGTCGGCTCAGCTGTTCGGCGGCGGCGATGACGCGACGATGCTGGAAAACCCGATCTCGTCCGAGATGTCGCACATGCGCCCCGCGCTGCTGCCGGGCCTCTTGCAGGCCGCCGCGCGCAACCAGGCGCGTGGCTTCATGGATCTGGCGCTGTTCGAACTGGGGCCCGCCTTCCATGGCGGGGAACCGACCGAGGAACACATGCTGATCTCGGGCCTTCTGGTCGGTCGGAGCAGCCCGCGCGACGTCCATGGAGGATCACGGCCTGTCGACGTGTTCGACGTGAAAGCGGATGTCGAGGCGGTCCTCGCGGCGCTCGGCGCGCCTGAGAAGGTGCAGATCCTGCGCGGTGCGCAAAGCTGGTGGCATCCCGGACGGCACGGTCGGATCTGCCTTGGCCCGAAGAAGATGCTGGGCGTCTTCGGCGAACTCCATCCCAAGGTGCTGGACGCGATGGACGTGAAGGGCCCGGCGATGGCCTTCACCATCTGGCCCGACGAAGTGCCGATGCCGCGGAAATCGGGCGCGACCCGGACGGCGCTGCACCTGCATGACCTGCAGGCGGTGGAGCGCGATTTCGCCTTCGTCGTCGATACGGATGTCGAGGCGCAGGTGCTGGTCAATGCAGCCCAGGGTGCCGACAAGGCGCTGATCGAAACGGTGCGGGTCTTCGATGAGTTCGTTGGTGGCTCGCTGGGCGAGGGGCGGAAGTCGCTCGCGCTCGCCGTGCGGATGCAGCCGACCGAGAAGACGTTGACCGAGGCCGAGATCGACGCCGTGTCGCAGAAGATCGTCGACAAGGTGACGAAGGCGTCGGGCGGGACGTTGAGAGGGTAGGGCCATGACCAAGACGATCTACGTTCTGAACGGCCCGAACCTGAACCTGCTGGGCCAGCGCCAGCCGCTGATCTACGGCGCCGAGACGCTGGACGATGTCCGCACGCTTTGCGAGGCGGCCTGCGGCGAGGGTTTCGAGGTGCGGTTCGAGCAATCGAACCACGAGGGAGCATTGGTGGATCTGATCCACGAGGCGCGCGAGAAAGCGGCTGGGATCGTGATCAACCCGGCCGCCTATTCGCATACCTCGGTCGCGATACTCGATGCGCTGATGGCCTTCGACGGCCCGGTGATCGAGGTCCATATCTCGCAGGTCCACAAGCGCGAACCGTTCCGGCATCATTCCTATGTGTCGAGCCGCGCGGACGGGATCGTGATGGGCTTCGGCACGCAAGGCTACGTTGCCGCCGTCCGTCATATATGCGCGGTCATCGACGCCCAGGGCTGATCGGGACAATTTTCCCGGTTTGGTTAACCTCTTCGTAACCAATTGTTTGGCATGATGAGGGTGTCCAGACTTGGGAGGGTTCTTTCTCCTGAACGATCCTCCGAAGACGTGCCGGACCGGTGTAGGGGTCACACCTGGTCCGGCACACCCTGGACAAGGGAACGAACCTTCGTACTCCTTCGCGGCCGCCGGTGATGCCTTGCATCGCCGGCGGTTTGCGTTTGGAGCGGAGCGTTTGGGGGCTCTGCCCCCGTCCCCCCGAGGTATTTGAAGACCAAAGAAGTGGGGGGCCTCTTCCGGTGGCGTCAGGCCTTCAGGGCCAGCGTGGGAGACAACACGTCGATCCCCAGCGCCTTGCCGACGGCGTAGTTCGTCAGCCGGCCGGCATGCACGTTGAGACCGTTCAGCAGGTGCGGATCTTCCGTCAGCGCCTCGCGCCAGCCCTTGTCGGCGAGCGACAGCAGGAAGGGCAGCGTCGCGTTCGTCAGCGCGATGGTCGAGGTGCGCGCGACAGCGCCCGGCATGTTGGCGACGCAATAGTGCATGATGCCGTCGACCTCGTAGATCGGATCGGCATGGGTGGTGGCGTGGGACGTCTCGAAACAGCCGCCCTGGTCGATGGCCACGTCGACAAGCGCCGCGCCGGGCTTCATCTTGGAGAGCTGCGCGCGCGAGATCAGCTTGGGCGCTGCGGCGCCCGGGATCAGGACCGCGCCGATGACGAGGTCGGCCTGCTCCACCAACTCGGCCGTGGCGCCGGGGGTGGAGAACTGGTTCTTGAACGTGCGCCCGAAGACATCGTCGAGGTATTTCAGCCGGGACAGGGAGCGGTCCAGCACCGTCACGTCCGCGCCCATTCCGGCCGCGATGCGCGCCGCATGGGTGCCCACGACACCGCCGCCGATCACGACGACCCGCGCCGGGCCAACACCGGGCACGCCGCCCATCAGCACGCCGCGGCCGCCATTGGCCTTCTGCAGTGTCCAGGCGCCCACTTGCGGGGCCAGACGGCCCGCGACCTCGGACATCGGGGCCAGCAAGGGCAGGCCGCCGGTCGCGTCGGTCACGGTTTCATAGGCGATGGCGGTGCAGCCGCTGTCCATCAGGTCCTTTGTCTGGTCCGGATCGGGGGCGAGGTGGAGATAGGTGAACAGCACCTGGCCGTCGCGCAGTTTCTTGCGCTCGGCCGCCTGCGGTTCCTTGACCTTCACGATCAGGTCGGCCTGGGCGAAAACTTCGTCCGCCGTGGCAAGGATAGTGACCCCGGCATCGACATAGGCCGCGTCGTCAAAGCCCGAGCCCGCGCCGGCGCCGGTTTCGACCAGCACCTCGTGCCCGTGGGCGATGGCCTCGCGCGCGGCGTTGGGTGTCAGGCCGACTCGGAATTCCTGCGGTTTGATTTCCTTCGGGCAACCGATCTTCATGGCGGGATCCTCCTTTGATTTTCCGGGAACCTAGCGCATTTGCCGTGCAATTTCCGATCAAATCGGGCTCGCCCCGATCCGGTATTTCGGGATAGTCTTGCGCGAGGTGGGTCAATTTCGGGAGAATCTTCGATCAATGGACTGTGATGCAACGGACATGCGTATCCTGGACCATCTTCAGCGGGACGGTCGTGTGTCGAACGCGGACCTGGCCGAACGAGTGCACCTGTCGGCCTCGGCTTGTCACCGGCGGGTGCAGCGGCTGGAGGCGGCTGGCGTCATCCGCAACTACGTCGCCCGGCTGGAGCCGCGGCGGCTGGGGCTGACAACCACGGTCTATGTCGAGATCACGCTGCAGGCTCAGGCCGAGGCAGTGATGGAGGCGTTCGAAAAGGCGGTGGTGCTGATCCCGGACGTGCTGGAATGCCACCTGATGGCGGGCACGGCGGATTACATCCTGAAGGTCGTGGCCGCCGATACCGAGGATTTCGCCCGCATCCACCGCGAACGTCTGGCCCGCCTCCCGGGGGTGGCGCAGATGCAGTCGAGCTTCGCGCTGAAGACGGTCTTGGAAACAACCGCGCTGCCCCTATGATCGGGCCATGACAGGGGACTGGGACTATATCATCGTGGGCGCCGGCAGCGCCGGCTGCGTGCTGGCCAAGCGGCTGGCCGAGGCGGACCATGCCGTGCTGCTGCTGGAAGCGGGCGGGCGCGACACCTACCACTGGGTGCATATCCCGATGGGGTATCTCTATTGCATCGGCAATCCGCGCACCGACTGGATGTTCCGCACGGCGGAGGAACCGGGCCTGAACGGACGGTCGCTCATCTATCCGCGCGGCAAGGGGCTGGGTGGGTGTTCGTCGATCAACGGGATGCTCTACCTGCGGGGACAGGCGGCAGACTACGATGGCTGGCGGCAGATGGGTCTGCCGGGCTGGGGTTGGGATGACGTGCTGCCCTATTTCCTGAAGTCCGAGGATTACGCCGAAGGCCCGTCGGACCATCACGCGCAGGGCGGGGAATGGCGGGTGGAAAAGCAGCGGCTCCACTGGGATGTGCTGGACGACTGGGCCGCCGCGGCCGAAGCCTGGGGCCTGCCGAGGGTCGAGGATTTCAACCGCGGCAACAATGAAGGCGTGGGCTATTTCCGCGTGAACCAGCGCAGCGGCTGGCGGGTCAACACGGCCAAGGCCTTCCTGCGGACGTCCAGGGCCGCGCGACTGAAGGTCGAGACGGAGGCGCATACCACCGGGCTGATCTTCGATGGCGGCCGTGTCGTGGGCGTGGCTTACGATAAGGGCGGCCGCGGCGGAGAGCGTCGCGAGGCGCGGGCGAAGGCCGAGGTGATCCTTTCGGCCGGGGCTATAGGCTCGCCGCAGATCCTGCAGCTTTCGGGGATCGGGCCGGGGGATGTGCTGGCAGGGCGGGGCATCGATGTCCGGCACGAGGTGCCGGGGATCGGCGCCAACCTGCAGGACCATCTGCAACTGCGCTGCGCGTGGCGGCTGACCGGAGCGAAAACGCTGAACACGCTGGCCGGTTCGCTGATGGGCAAGGCACGGATCGGGATGGAGTACGCACTGTTCCGGACGGGCCCGATGTCGATGGCGCCCAGCCAGCTGGGGGCGTTCTCGCGCTCGCGCCCGGATCTGGAGACGCCGGATCTTGAATATCACGTCCAGCCCCTGTCGCTGGAGGCGTTCGGCCAACCATTGCACGCCTATCCGGCGATCACGGCCAGCGTCTGCAACCTGAGGCCCGAAAGCCGCGGGACGGTGCGGATCGGGTCGGCCGATCCCCATGACGCGCCGGTGATCGCGCCCAATTACCTGGACACCGAAGGCGACCGACAGGTCGCGATCGCGGCGATCCGGCAGGCGCGCGCGATCATGGGGCAGGGGCCGATGGCGCGCTATGCCCCGCAGGAAATGAAGCCGGGGATCGACAGCGACGGGCCCGAGGATCTGGCGCGCGCGGCGGGCGATATCGGGACGACGATCTTCCACCCCGTCGCAACCGTCGCGATGGGAGGCGCGGACGCGCCGCTGGATCCGCAGATGCGGTTGCGCGGTGTGGACGGTCTGCGTGTCGTCGATGCCAGCGCCATGCCCAGGATCACCAGCGGCAACACCAATGCGCCGACGATCATGATGGCGGAAAAGGCGGCAGACATGATACTGGCTGACGCAGGTTGAGACAGTATAAGTGGTCTGACACCATAGTGTTACAAGCGCTCGCTACCGCAAGCCCACTGGTTTCTGAAAGGATGTGACGATGTCGGATGCAGATGACGACGGGCCGATGGACTGGCTTGAGGCCGAACTGCAGGACACGTTCGACGAGGACCTGGAGATCGAGTTCGCGGAACCGATGCTCTCCCAGGAGATCCGCAAGATCTACAACGAGCAGCATCCCGAGCAGCTGGATCGCCGGACCTATTTCCGCAACCTGCTGCGGCTGCAATCGGAACTGATCAAGGTGCAGGACTGGGTCCAGCACTCGGGTGCCAAGGTCTGCATCCTGTTCGAGGGCCGCGATTCGGCGGGCAAGGGCGGCGTGATCAAGCGGATCACCCAGCGCCTGAACCCGCGTGTCGCGCGTGTGGTGGCCCTGTCGGCCCCCACCCCGCGCGAGCAGAGCCAGTGGTACTTCCAGCGTTATGTCCCGCACCTGCCGGCAGGCGGCGAGATCGTGTTCTTCGACCGGTCCTGGTACAACCGGGCCGGCGTTGAACGCGTGATGGGCTTTGCCACGCCCGAGCAGGTCGAACAGTTCTTCCAGGACGTTCCGGAATTCGAACGGATGCTGGTGCGGTCGGGAATCATCCTGCTGAAATACTGGTTCTCGATCACCGACGAGGAACAGCAGCTGCGCTTCCTGATGCGAATCCACGATCCGATGAAGCAGTGGAAGCTGTCGCCGATGGACCTGCAATCCCGCATAAGGTGGGAGCAGTACACCAAGGCCAAGGAGGCGATGTTCGAACGCACCAACATCCCCGAGGCGCCGTGGTTCATCGTCGAGGGAAACGACAAGAAGCGCGAGCGGCTGAACTGCATCGAGCACCTGCTGACGAAGATCCCCTACGAGGAAGTGCCGCACCAGAAAGTGGTCCTGCCCGAGCGCGAATTTTCGCCCAATTACGAACGCCAGGTTCTGCCGGACGAACTGTACGTGCCGAAGATCTACTGATCCCGCTCCCGGTCCGGTGACAACTGGGCAGACTCCCGGCGTTTGTCGTGGTTTCGACGGGGTAGGGGGCGCTGTCCCCGTCCGGGCCTGCGGCGCGGACTCCCCCGGAGTATTTGGAAAAAGAAGAACAGGGGACGCGCGCTTTTTCCTTTTCGATTGTTTGGGCGTGACGTGCCTGAGATGGCAGGGGCGGGCGCCTAGCCGGCTTTCTTCAGCTTGATCGGACCCGGCGGCGCGGCGCGCACAGGGCGGGGGCGGTCGTAGGTGCTGGCCACGTCGATGGCACGTTCCAGTGCGGTGTTGCGTTCGACGATGCCTTTCAGGGCGACATCCATCGCCTCCTGCACGCGGGCGGTTTCTTCCAGCAGCTGGAAGGAGACCGACCCGCTGCGGTCGAGCCGGGCGGTTTCGATCAGGCCCACATCGCCCGTCACGCCTAGGGCGCCGACATGTTCCTTCATCTCGTCGCAGCGCCACTGGAAGGCGCGGACGCGGGCCTGCATGTCGTGCAGGCTGTCGCGCGCGCGGTCGGAATAGTCGTGGCTCTGGGCCGTGAGCAACTCGGCCTCGCGGGTCTGGTCGAGTTCGGTTCCGTCCTCGACATGTTCGTCGCGGAAGAGCGAGACGATTTCCGTCTGGATACGGGCGACGATCAGCAGGAACAGACCTTCGTGGATCCGGTCGGACACGTCTTCGGCGCTGGCGATGAAATCGACCACCTGGGCTTTCAGCATGTCGCAGACCCGCGCGAAGTTCGACGAGATCACGTTGAAAAGCTGCCGGTGCGCCGCGTCCTTCGAGGAATGGATCGACAGGTTGATGGCTGTGTATTTCAGCTTTTCGCAGAGCCGCAGGACCGATTTCGCCTCATCGAGGTTTGCCGCCGACATTTCCAGGATCCGGCCCATCGCGCAGCCGGCGTCACCGACCGAGCCGTGGAGCGCCTTGTCACGCGCGCAGGTCTCGGCCACTGCCGCGCGGGCCTGGAAGGCCGCGTAGTTGCGCCAGCCGAGGTCCCCCAGCCGCGCCAGAAGGGCGGGGCCCGAGATGTCGGCGGCCAGATCGTCGGCCAGTTCCGCCTGCCGCAGCTTGCGGTATTCGCCTTCGACCGCGGGAAAGAGCGTGGAGGACGGTTTCAGGCGCACCGACAGGAAGCCGCCGTCGATCGGCGTGACGATGGCGAAGACCCAGTAATACTGCCCGGTTTTGGCGCGGTTCTTCACGTAGGCACCGATGGGGCGGCCGGACTTGATCGTCTCCCACAGCAGGTAGAACACCGCTTTGGGCATGTCGGGATGGCGGATCAGCTTGTGGGGCGCGCCGATCAGGTCGTCCCAGGAATAATGCGACACTCGCTGGAACACGCTGTTGCCGGACCGGATGACACCGCGGTCGTCCGTGCGGGAAAAAAACAGCTCCTCGATCCGGAAATGCGCCTCGTTGCGTTCGCCGGAGGGGGAGGACGGGTTCCGCATCGCGATGGCTCCTTCCGTTGCAGACGGGGGAGTGTTCGCAGCCATCGCTTAAAATCCCGGTAAGATCGTGGTCGTGTTGCGGCAATTGGCGTGGTGCATTGATGGCCGTCGCGAGGCCGGCGAAGGTCTGTTAAACGGTCGGAACCGGGGTGTTCCCCTTGCACGTCCCTTCGGAGTCGACCCATGTCCCAGACCGAACCGTCCGATCCTATCCGCCGCAAGCTGACCACGATCCTTGCCGCCGATGCCGCGCAGTATTCGGCACACATGCGACGAGACGAGACGGGCACCTACGCGGCGCTGCACAAGGCGCGGGGGGTGTTCCAGAGGATGATCAACCATCACGGCGGGCGGATTGCCAACACGGCGGGCGACGGTCTGATCGCGGAGTTCCCGTCGGTGGTCGAGTCTGTGTCCTGCGCCATGGATGTGCAGCGCGAGCTGGGGGAAATGGCCCCGTCCGCGGGCGAGCGGCTGGATTTCCGGATCGGCGTTCACCTGGGCGACGTGATGGTCGACGGCGACGATCTGCTGGGCGACGGCGTCAACCTTGCCGCGCGATTGCAGGAGATGGCCGAGCCGGGCGGGATCCTGATCTCGCGCCAGGTGTACGACCAGGTGCGGTCGAAACTGTCGGTGTCGTTCGAGTCTTTGGGCGGTCACCGGCCCAAGAACTTTGTCGAGGATGTGGAGGTGTTCCGCATCGCGACCGGGGCCGCAGACGCGCCGCGCCCCGATGCGCGGCCGACGGTCGGTGTGGCAGGCCCCGAAGCGCTGCGGCCTGATCCGGAGGGCGGCCGCACGTTCGGGCCGGGGCCGGAGGGGCGGGCAAAGTTCATCCGGTGTGCCCAGCTGACCGGGATCGGCCTTGTCGCACTCGCGTTGATGGACGTGGTGACGGGCGGCGGCCTGTTCGTGCACTGGGTGATTGTCGCGGCGCTGATGACGCTGGGCATCACCGGGGCCGGGGTCTATGCGCCCGATCCGACCTGGGCGCGGCGGATGCGTTATGCGGCGATCTCCGCAGGCGTGGTGGCGATCAACCTGTTCACGTGGAGCGGCGGGTTCTGGGCGATCTATCCTCTGATCGGGATGGGCGTGGCCGAGGCGCTGGCGACCCTCCGGCCCGCGCGCGACTGAAACACCGCCCAGGACGGAAAGCGCAGCCCCCAAAAAAGCGAAAACCCCCGAGCGGTGCTGCGGGAGTTTCCTGTCGTTTTCAGATATCGTCGTTCAACTGTCGACGGATCGCCAAGCCTGCCAGGCGCCACGGTGCGGCGCATGCGCGGCTCGGGGTCTCAGAGAAGACCTTCGCGTTGTGCCTTCTTGCGCGCGAGCTTGCGTGCACGGCGGATCGCTTCGGCTTTTTCCCGGGCGCGTTTTTCCGACGGTTTCTCGAAATGCTGCTTGAGCTTCATTTCGCGGAACACGCCTTCGCGCTGGAGTTTCTTCTTGAGCGCGCGGAGCGCCTGGTCGACATTGTTGTCGCGAACACTGACCTGCATGTGGTTGTCACCACCTTTCTAGAAACGAGTTGCAAGGGAATTTGCAGGAGTTGGCCTTTTAGCAGGGGAAGGTTACGTTGTCCAGTGAAGAGCTCGATTTGAAAGGACCTGCCATGTCAGATGCCCAAGAGAGCACTGCAAACGAAACGTCAAACGAAATGTCGACCGCCAGCGACCGGATCCTGGACGCGGCGCTGAACCATGTGCCCTTTGACGGGTGGTCGACCACGACCCTGCGCGCGGCCATCGCGGAGGCCGGCGTGGCGCCGGCGCTGGGGCGCGCGCTGTTCCCGCGCGGCGGCGTGGATCTTGCGCTGGCCTACCACGACCGCGGCGACCGGGCCATGCTGGCCCGGCTGGAGGAGACGGACCTGACGGCCCTGCGCTTCCGTGACCGGATCGCCACGGCGGTGCGGTTCCGGCTGGAGGCGGTGGAAGACCGCGACCTGGTGCGGCGGGGCATGGCCCTTTTTGCGCTGCCGATGCATGCGGGCGACGGGACCAAGGCCGTCTGGGGGACCTGCGACCGGATCTGGACCGCCCTGGGCGACAGCTCGGACGACGTGAACTGGTACACGAAACGGGCGACGCTTTCGGGGGTCTATTCGTCGACGCTGCTGTTCTGGCTGGGCGATGATAGCGAGGGCCACGAGGCGACCTGGGCCTTCCTGGACCGGCGGATCGACAACGTGATGCAGTTCGAGACGGTGAAGGCGAAGGTGAACGAGAACCCGTTCTTGAAGCCGTTCCTTGCTGTCCCGAACCGGCTGCTTGGCCAGATCAAGGCGCCGGTCGGTGGCGAGAGCCTGTTTCCCGGGCGCGTCTTCCGGAAGTAGGTTCGAGGTTTTGCGCTGCGCGTTTGCGCGTCGCCCGGGCGGGGGGCTGCCGCCCCCGCACCCCCCGCGCAGGGGGAGGATCCCCCTGCACCCCCGGACCGGCTCGCGTTCCGGGTGGGGCTGTGATTAGGGTCTGGGCACTTGCATTCGACAGATGAGGAACAGGGTATGGGCGATCAGATGATGCGCGTCGTGGAGATCCGGGAATTCGGCGGACCGGAGGTTCTGACACCGGGCACGCGGGAGATCCCCGAGCCGGGGCACGGGCAGGTGCTGATCAAGGTCGCCTATGCGGGCGTGAACCGGCCCGACGCGATCCAGCGGTCGGGCAACTACCCCGTGCCCAAAGGGGCGAGCGACCTGCCGGGGCTGGAGGCGTCGGGCGAGGTCGTGGCCGTGGGGCCGGGGGTGACCGAATACGCGGAAGGCGACATGGTCTGCGGGCTGTTGCCCGGTGGCGGGTATGCCGAGTACGTGGTCACCTCGGCGGCGCATTGTCTGCCTGTTCCCAAGGGGTTGAGCCTGAAGGAGGCGGCCTGCCTGCCCGAGACGTTCTTTACCGTCTGGACCAATGTCTTCGACCGCGGCGGCCTGAAAGCGGGCGAGCGGTTTCTCGTGCACGGCGGATCGTCGGGCATCGGGACGACGGCGATCCAGCTGGCGCGCGAATTCGGCGCGCGGGTTTTCGCGACCGCCGGATCTGCCGACAAGTGCCAGGCATGCCTCGATCTGGGCGCCGAGCGGGCGATCAACTACCGCGAGGAGGATTTCGTCGACATCCTGAAGGCTGAAGGCGGCGCGAACCTGATCCTCGACATGGTCAGCGGGCCCTATCTGCAGCGTGATGTCGAGGCGCTGGCCGATGACGGGCGGCTGGTGATGATCGCCTTCCTGCAGGGGGCGCAGGTCGATTTCAACTTCGCGCAGGTGATGATGCGGCGGCTGACAATCACCGGATCGACCCTGCGGCCACAGAGCGAGCTGGCCAAGGCCGGGATCGCCGCGTCGCTGAGGGAAAAGGTCTGGCCGCTGCTGGAGGCCGGCAAGGTGCGGCCGATCATGGACCAGGAATTCGCGCTGGAGGAAGCGTCGTCTGCCCATGCGCGGATGGAAAGCTCGGCCCATATCGGCAAGATCGTTCTGAAGGTCGCGGGAGAGTAACATGGTACGCACGGTTATCATCGAAGAGCAGGGCGGACCTGAGGTTCTGAAACTGGTCGACCGGGAGGTGGGCGAGCCGGGACCGGGCGAGGTGCGCATCCGGCACCGGGCCGTGGGGCTGAACTTCATCGACGTCTACCAGCGGTCGGGCCTCTACTCGCTGCCGCTGCCGGCCGCGCTTGGCATGGAAGCGGCGGGCGAGATCGAGGCGGTGGGCGAGGGCGTCACCCATCTGAAACCGGGGGACCGGGCAGCTTATGCGGCGGTGCCTCCGGGTGCCTACGCCGAGGCGCGGGTGATGCCCGCGGCGCAGGTCTGCCCGTTGCCCGACGATATCGGCTTCGACACCGCCGCGGCGATGATGCTGAAGGGGATGACGGTCAACTACCTGTTCCGCCGGACCGCGCCCATCGCTTCGGGGGATACGGTGTTGTTCCACGCCGCTGCCGGTGGCGTGGGGCTGATCGCCTGCCAATGGGCGCGGTCGGAAGGGATCCGGCTGATCGGTACGGCCGGATCGGACGAGAAATGCGCGCTGGCGCTGGAACATGGCGCGAGCGACTGCATCAACTACCGGACGGAAGATTTCGTGGCGCGTGTGAAGGACCTGACCGATGGCAAGGGCGTGCCGGTGGTCATGGATTCGGTGGGCCGCGACACGTTCGACGGCTCGCTGGAATGCCTGCAACCCTTCGGGATGATGATGTCGTTCGGCAATGCCTCGGGGGCGGTGCCGCCGTTCGATCTGGGACGGCTGGCGGCCGGGGGATCGCTGAAGATCACGCGGCCGACATTGTTCGCCCATACCGCCGATCACGCCACCTGCCAGCAGATGGCGCAGGAGCTGTTCGACAAGGTGTCGTCGGGCGACGTGAAAATCCGGATCGACCAGCGCTTCCCGCTGGCGGACGTGGCAGAGGCGCACAAGGCACTGGAAGCACGGGCCACGACGGGGAGCACTATTCTGGAGCTGTGAAGGGAGCGGTTGCTGACCCTTTAACGTTGATTGAATGAACCTGTACTAGAATCTTGTCGCACCGGAGCGCGTAGCGGTCCGGTTCGCGCCCGACCCGCCCCCCAGGGCGGGCGCGAATTGATACACCGTTCGACGTGCCTCGATGGGCGTTCTCTCACCTGACGACAGTCCAGGCGTTACAGCCCACCCTCGGGTCGGGCGCGAACCTTGCGTCGAGCGATAAGTGAATTGCGAAGTAGGTGATCAAGCGTCTGCCTCGAACTCCACCATCAGGTCCTTGGCATCCAGCTGGGTGCCGGGCTGGACGTTCACCGCCTTCACCGTCCCGTCGCGTTCGGCATGGATGCCCGTCTCCATCTTCATCGCCTCGATGGTCACCAGAAGATCGCCGTCCTTCACCTTCTGCCCGGCCTTCACGGCAACCGTCGCCACCACGCCCGGCATCGGCGCACCCACGTGCAGCGCGTTGCCCGGTTCCGCCTTGGGCCGCGCGGCCGTTTCCGACTTGATCTTGCGATCCGCCACCCGGATCATCCGCGGCACGCCGTTCAGTTCGAAGAACAGCTTCACCTCGCCATCCTCGCCCGTCTCGCTGACCGCCTGCAGGCGGATTTCCAGCGTCTTGCCCGGGTCGATCTCGGCCGAGATCTCCTCGCCCGACTCCATGCCGTAGAAGAAGGTGCGCGTGGGCAGGGTGCGGACGGGGCCATACTTGGCGTGATGCTCAAGGTAATCGGTGAAGACCTTGGGATACATCATGTAGCCGTTCAGATCCTCGTCATCGATCTCGACCTCGTAGGTCTCGGCCAGCTTGGTGCGCTCGGCCTCCATGTCGGCGGGTTCAAGCAGCGAGCCGGGGCGGACGGTGATCGGTTTCTCGTCCTTCAACACCTTCTTCACCACCTCGGGCGGGAAGCCGCCATGGGCCTGGCCCACGTAGCCCTTCATCAACGTGATCACGCTGTCGGGGAACGAAAACTCTGTCTCGGGCTTCATCAGGTCTTCGGTCGTGAGGCCCTGGCTGACCAGCAGCAGCGTCAGATCGCCCACCGTCTTGGCGATGGGCGTCACCTTGATCACGTCGCCGAAGAGCTGGTTCACGTCGGCATAGGTCCGGGCGACCTCGCTCCAGCGTTCTTCCAGCCCCATCGACCGCGCCTGCGCCTTGAGGTTGGTGAACTGTCCGCCCGGCATCTCGTGCAGGTAGACCTCGGACGAGGGCGCTTGAAGATCGGATTCGAAGGCCGCGTATTGCTTGCGGACACTCTCCCAGTAGTTCGAGATGTCTCGGATCGCCGCGATATCCAGTCCCGTGTCGCGCTCCGTGCCCTTCAACGCCTCGACCAGCGTGCCCATCGTCGCCTGCGAGGTATTGCCCGAAAGCGCATCCATCGCGCCGTCGACGGCATCCACCCCGGCCTCGGCCGCGGCGAGGATCGAGGCGCAGGCGATGCCCGCCGTGTCATGCGTATGGAAGTGGATCGGCAGCCCGACCTCTTCCTTCAGCGCCTTGACCAGCGCACTTGCGGCGCGCGGCTTCACCAGCCCGCCCATGTCCTTCAGGCCAAGGATGTGGGTCCCGGCCTCCTTCAGGGCCTTACCCATCTCGACATAGTATTTCAGGTCATACTTGGCGCGGTCGGGGTCGTGGATGTCTCCGGTATAGCAGATGGCGCCTTCCAGCACCTTGCCCGATTCCAGCACCGCATCCATCGATACGCGCATGTTTTCGACCCAGTTCAGCGGATCGAAGACACGGAACACGTCGATGCCCGTTTCGGCGGCCTGGGCCACGAAGCTTTGCACCACGTTGTCGGGATAGTTCGTGTAGCCCACCCCGTTCGAGCCGCGCAGCAGCATCTGCGTCATGACATTGGGCATCCGCTCGCGCAGATCGCGCAGGCGTTGCCACGGGCATTCATGCAGGAAGCGGTAGGCGACATCGAAGGTTGCACCGCCCCAGCATTCGACGCTGAAGAGTTGCGGCAGGTTGGCGGCGTAAGCCGGCGCCACCTTCACCATGTCGTGCGAGCGCATCCGCGTGGCCAGCAGAGACTGGTGCCCGTCGCGCATTGTCGTGTCGGTCATCAGCAACTGGCGCTGTGCCACCATCCAGTCGGCCACTGCCTGCGGGCCCTTCTGTTCCAGCAGGTTGCGCGTGCCCATCATCGGCTCGGCCTTTTGCGCAGGCGGGCGGGGTTCCTTCGATTCGGCCGGTGGGCGGGGGCGGTCCTTCGTCTCCGGGTGCCCGTTCACCGTGATGTCGGCGATATAGGTCAGAACCTTGGTGCCGCGGTCCTGGCGCGAGGCGAACTGGAACAGCTCCGGCGTGTCGTCGATGAATTTCGTCGTATAGGAGTAATCGAGGAACGTCGGGTGCTTCAGCAGGTTCTCGACGAAGGCGATGTTGGTGGAAACACCCCGGATCCGGAACTCGCGCAAGGCACGGTCCATCCGCTTGATCGCCATTTCAGGCGCAGGGGCCCAGGCAGTGACCTTGGTCAGCAGGCTGTCGTAATAGCGCGTGATCACGCCGCCCGCATAGGCCGTGCCACCGTCCAGACGAATGCCCATCCCGGTGGCCGAACGATAGGCCGTCAGGCGGCCGTAATCGGGGATGAAGTTGTTCTGCGGATCCTCTGTCGTGATCCGGGTCTGCAGTGCATGGCCGTTCAGGCGGATATCGTCCTGGCTGTCCTTGCCGGTGGCCTCGGCCACGGTCTTGCCTTCGGCGATCAGGATCTGGGCGCGGACGATGTCGATGCCGGTCACTTCCTCGGTCACCGTATGTTCCACCTGCACGCGGGGGTTCACTTCGATAAAGTAGAACTGGCTTGTTTCCATATCCATCAGGAACTCGACCGTGCCCGCGCATTCGTAATTAACGTGCTTGCAGATGCGGTAGCCCAGCTCGCATATCTCGGCGCGCTGCTCTTCCGTCAGGTAGGGCGCGGGGGCGCGTTCGACGACCTTCTGGTTGCGCCGCTGGACGGAACAATCCCGTTCGAACAGGTGGTACATGCCGCCATGCTTGTCGCCGAGGATCTGGACCTCCACGTGCCGGGCGCGGGTGATCATCTTCTCAAGATAGCCCTCGCCATTGCCGAACGCGTTCTCGGCCTCGCGCCGGCCTTCCAGAACCTTGGTCTCCAGCTCGGCCGACGCCAGCACCGGCCGCATCCCACGCCCGCCGCCGCCCCACGAGGCCTTGAGCATCAGGGGATAGCCGATCTCCTCCGCTTCCTTGCGGATCGCGTCCATGTCGTCGCCCAGCACTTCGGTGGCCGGGATCACGGGCACGCCGGCCTCGATGGCCACCCGACGGGCCGAGGCCTTGTCGCCAAGCGCGCGCATCGTGTCGGCCTTGGGGCCGATGAAGGTGATGCCCGCCCGGTCGCAGGCTTCGACCAGCGCGGGATTTTCCGACAGCAGGCCGTAGCCCGGATGCACCGCATCGGCGCCCGAAAGCTTGGCCACGCGGATGATCTCGTCAATCGACAGGTACGCCGCGACCGGCCCCATGCCTTCGCCGATCCGGTAGGCCTCGTCCGCCTTGAACCGGTGCAGGCCCAGCTTGTCCTCCTCGGCATAGACGGCGACGGTCGTCTTTCCCATCTCGTTGGCCGCGCGCATGATGCGGATGGCGATCTCGCCACGGTTGGCAATGAGGATTTTACGGAACTCGGTCATGGGGGTCTCCTGGCCGCAGAGGGGATCGGTGCGCGTGCGGGGCACGGTGTAACCGAACTGTGAAACAGTTAGCACGGTGCTGCACGTGCAAAAAGATCCGATACCGACATCTGATCAGCCGGTTACGCGGGAATTGCCGGCTGACAAATGACAGGATTTCTGTCGCATGCGAAAGAGCGGCGCCCGACCGGGACCGCGAGCACGTTCCGGTTTATCCGTCGCTCATGACAGGGTGATCGGGGTCGGCAGATCGCCCAGCGTGGCCGCGCCCAGCTGGCCCATGTTCGACACCATGTCCAGCTTCAGCAGGTCGATCAGATGTGCAGGCCCGGCTTCCCCCATTGCGCCAAGCGCGAAATGGAACGCCCGGCCCAGCATCACGAAATCCGCCCCCAACGCGATGGCGCGCAGTATGTCGAGGCCCCCTTCGATCCCGCTGTCGAAGATCAGAGGCAGGGCGGTCGCTTCGCGGACCTTCGGCAGCGCCTCGATACTGGCCATGGCGCCATCGAATTGCCGGCCGGCATGGTTCGACACCCACAGCGCGTCGACGCCGACATCTTCGAGCGCCGCGGCATCGTCGGCGCGCATGACGCCCTTGATGATGAAGGGTCCGTCCCACGCATCGCGCAGCCATTTCACGTATTCGATATCGGGCGAGGTTCGCAGGATGTACCCGATATGCGCCGTCGACGGCAGGCCCAGCTGTTTGTCGACATATTTCTCGATGGTCTTCATCGTCGGCCGTTCGGTCTGCGCCATGCCCATGGCCCAGGCGGGGCACTGCACGATCTGCGTCCAGAGCCGCGCCGTCAGCGCGGGCGGAGAGGTCAACCCCGACCGCACCTGCCGCTCGCGACGCGACGACGCCGGCACGTCGACGGTCAGGATCAGGCCCGAAAACCCCGCGGCCTTGATCCGGTCGATCATGTCGCGCCGGATCTCCGGGTCCTTGGGCGGATACAGCTGGTACCACGCATCGGGCCCGATATGGGGCGCCATGTCCTCGGGCGTGCGGGTGGCGACGGTAGAGATGGAGTAGGGAATCCCCGCTTTCTTCGCCGCCTCGGCCAGCAGGATCTCGGCCCGTGGCCACATCAGCCCCGACATGCCGATGGGCGCCATGCCGAAGGGCACGGGGAAGTCACGTCCCAGGAAACGGGTCCCGAGCCCGGGCTCGATCGGTCCGTGCAGGATCGACGGCTGAAATCCCACCCGGTCCAGCGCGGTGCGGTTGCGCGCGGTCGTGGCCTCGGTCCCGGTGCCGCTGTCCAGATACTCCCAGACGAAATGCGGGATTCGCTTACGCGCACGGCGACGCAGGTCATCGATGGCGGGGAATTTCTGATGCAGATCCATGGGCGGCATTGGTTGCCCGACGCACGTCCGTTGTCCAGCCCCATCCCGCGCAGAGGGGGCTCTGCCCCCGCCCGGGCCTGCGGCCCGGACACCCCCGGAGTATTTAGAGAAAGAAGAAGCGCAAAACGGGCCTGATTTCTCCGGTCTCCAAATACCTCGGGGGAGTCGCGCCGACAGGCGCGGCGGGGGCAGGCCCCCCGGCTTCGGGGGCCGTTAAGAACGAAGCGAACGAAATACGAACAAGTCTTTAACGCCCGTCCATTCCGCTGTATCTTCCACGCATGAGCAGTTTCGACGATATGGACGCCTTCGAAGCCGCGTCCCTTTCCGCCCGCGCCATGGCTGCGCGGCCCACGCCCTATCTTGACGGGCTGAACGACGAGCAGCGCCAGGCGGTCGAGATCCTCGACGGTCCGGTCCTTATGCTGGCGGGTGCCGGCACGGGAAAGACCCGGGCGCTGACGGCGCGGATCGTGCACCTGATGAACACCGGCACCGCGCGCCCGAACGAGATCCTGGCCGTGACCTTCACCAACAAGGCCGCGCGCGAGATGAAGGTGCGCGTGGCCGACATGCTGGGCCAGCCCGTGGAAGGGATGCCCTGGCTGGGCACGTTCCATTCCATCTGCGTGAAGCTCCTGCGGCGCCACGCCGAACTGGTGGGCCTGAAGTCGAACTTCACCATTCTCGATACCGACGACCAGCTGCGCCTGCTGAAACAGCTGGTCCGGGCCGAGAACATCGACGACAAGCGCTGGCCCGCACGGATGCTGGCCGGAATCATTGACAATTGGAAGAACCGCGCCTGGACGCCGGAAAAGGTCCCCGTGGCGGAGGCCGGCGCCTACAATCACCGCGGGACGGAGCTTTACGCCCAGTACCAGGCCCGCCTGAAGGAGCTCAACGCGGTCGATTTCGGGGATCTGCTGCTTCATGTGATCCATATCTTCCAGACGCACGAGGACGTGCTGGACCAGTATCGCCGCTGGTTCCGCTATATCCTTGTCGACGAATATCAGGATACCAACGTCGCGCAGTACATGTGGCTGCGGCTTCTTGCGGCGACGCACAAGAACATCTGCTGCGTGGGCGACGACGACCAGTCGATCTATGGCTGGCGCGGCGCCGAGGTGGGCAACATCCTGCGGTTTGAAAAGGATTTTCCGGGCGCCCACGTGGTGCGGCTGGAACAGAATTATCGCTCGACCCCCCATATCCTCGCCGCGGCCGGGGGCGTGATCGCGGCCAATGAAAAGCGGCTGGGCAAGACGCTCTGGACCGATGCGAGCGAGGGTGAGAAGGTCCGCCTGATCGGGCATTGGGATGGCGAGGAAGAAGCTCGCTGGGTGGGCGACGAGATCGAGTCGATTCAGAAGGGCACCCGCGGGATCCGGCCCATCGACCTGGACGAGATGGCGATCCTTGTCCGCGCCTCGCACCAGATGCGTGCCTTCGAAGACCGGTTCCTGACGATCGGTCTGCCCTACAAGGTGATCGGCGGCCCGCGCTTCTACGAACGGCTCGAGATCCGCGATGCGATGGCCTATTTCCGGCTGGTGGTCAGCCCCGACGACGATCTGGCGTTCGAGCGGATCGTGAACACGCCCAAGCGGGGCCTGGGCGACAAGGCGCAGCAGACCATCCAGGTGACGGCGCGCCAGCATGGCGTGAACCTGATCGAAGGCGCGCGGATCGCCATCGAGGAGGGCGCGATCAAGGGCAAGGGGGCGGGCCAGCTGCGTACCTTGGTCGAGGATCTTGCACGCTGGGGCCGGATGACGGGGGAGGCGGATGTCTCGCACGTGGACCTGGCCGGGCAAGTCCTCGATGAAAGCGGTTACACGGCGATGTGGCAGAACGACAAGACGCCGGAAGCGCCGGGGCGGCTGGAGAACCTGAAGGAACTGGTCAAGGCGCTGGAGAGCTTCGAGAACCTGGAAGGGTTTCTGGAGCACGTCGCGCTGATCATGGACAACGAGGCCGAAGGCGACGGCGCGAAAGTGTCGATCATGACCCTGCACGCGGCCAAGGGGCTGGAGTTTCCCGCCGTCTTCCTGCCGGGCTGGGAGGACGGGCTTTTCCCGTCACAGCGCTCGATGGACGAGACCGGGCTCAAGGGGCTCGAGGAAGAACGCCGGCTGGCCTATGTCGGGATCACGCGGGCGGAGGAGGTCTGCACGATTTCCTTTGCCGCGAACCGGCGGGTATTCGGTCAGTGGCAATCGTCGATGCCGTCGCGGTTCATCGATGAGCTGCCGGCCGATCACGTGGACGTCTTGACGCCGCCGGGCCTTTACGGGGGCGGTCAGCAAGCCGGGGGTGGTGGCGTCGAGACGCGCGCGGCCGAGGCCAATGTCTACAACTCGCCCGGCTGGCGCCGCCTGCAGGCGCGGTCGGCGCAGCGGGGCACGTCGCAGCCCAAGGAAAGCCGCAACATGGTGATCGACCTTGAAGCGGTGTCGTCCTTCACCATGGGTCAGCGCGTGTTTCACCAGAAGTTCGGCTACGGCGTGATCGCCGGGATCGAAGGCGACAAGCTGGACGTCGATTTCGAGAAGGCAGGGCACAAGAAGGTGGTCGCCCGCTTCGTGACGGGAAGCGACGATATTCCGTTCTGACATAGGCTCTGCGGCGAGTGTTCGGCGCCGGGCCTGTGGCCCGGGCGCGCGCTTTCATGGGCAGGGCGCAGGTGTCGCTTGCGCGTTGGTCCGCCCCGGGCGGGAGTAATTGAGGAAGAGAAGAAGGACATCGTGCCTTACTTTCTTCCCGGAATACTCCGGGGGTGCGGCGGCAGCGCCCCCGCGGCAACGGCCGGGCGCATGATCTGAAAATCTGGAAGCCCCCCGAAACGGGAAACGGCGGCCCAAGGGAGGAGGAGGCCGCCGTTTCGAGATGCTACCGGGGTGAGGGAGGAGAAATCCCCGGCGCAACCTGGGCCCGTTTCCGAGCCGTTGTAAAAAGCGGCGACATCAGGGAGGAGGAGGATGCCGCCGCGAGTAACAGGTTCTCTAGGGAGGAGGAGAGGAGAACCTGATTCATATGTTCCTGCGGGCTGTCAGGCCGCCCGCCGCCGTCTTCTTACGATCCTTCACGGTGACCTGCTCTGGCCTTTTACAGTGCGATCCCTTCTGGGTCCGTCTTCCTGTACCGCCGGGCTTGATCGCCCGTTTGCGTTTCGATGAGATGAATATGCGGTAATTGCTGCGGATGCACAACGCCTTGATCGGCAATGCTGCCATGCGGCAAGTGCATGGGCTCATGCGTAATTTTTTTGCGCTGCGCTGAAATCCGGGGCGATACCTGCCCCGTTGCCCAAACGTCATCATCACTCCCGCGTGACATTCCCTGAGGGGTGTCAGGCTGTTTCGCCCCGGTTCGACCGAAATCCCGATTCTTGCGCGACCGACGACTCGTTCGGGTGCGGTACGATCTGTGGATTCGCGTCCGGGCTGTCGGGCCACCGTCGGCCAGGACGGGTGTGATTCCTGCGAAGGCGCGCTTTTGCGCGCGGCATGCAGAGACAGGACTCCGAATATGGGATAGAATGGTACGCGCGCGGGGCGTTCGCGGCTCGTGCCGGAAATCGGGGAACATAGGGTGAAAATTCGGGTAAGATGGGCGTCGCCGCCATTTTTTGGGGAATTCATGGGACAGCACGCCGCCGCCATGATTTCTCTACATTGGCCAAGGGTTTTCGGTCTTGAGGCTATATGTGGTGGTTTCGGGCGAGTTTTCCGCTGAAAAGAGCGCTTCGACCCATCGCCGCTCCGGAAAATTCCCATAAAAAGGTGTTGCAACCCATGCTTTCCCATGGCATTCCTGTTGCATCAGATGAGCGACGCCAACCGGGACGGCAAAGATCACGGAAGGCAACAAAATCAAGGTTTCATACAGGCAACCGCTTCAACTGATGGAAGATCCGGCGCGCGGGCGAGCAGTCATCCCCCCATAAATGCGTGCGCAGTCGGACATTCCCGCAACGCGGGACGAGGCGGCGGGTTGATCGTTGGCAGCGGATCAACCCGCCGTTTTCACGTTTTAAGGGTGCATTTTTACAGACTGGTTTTCGAACGGGGCGGAAAGGGCGCAGGCGCGGACAAAGGGGCAGGCATTGAGCCGCAGGTTCAGGTTCAGAGGCGAGAGCCACCACAAGGTGGACAGCAAGGGGCGGGTTTCGATTCCCGCATCCTTTCGCCGTGTGCTTGAAGAAGGCGACCCCGAATACCAGGCCGTTAAGGCCGAAGGTGATGACGCAGCCCTTCCCAACCCCGAGATCGTGATCGTCTACGGCGATCACCGCCGGAAGTACCTGCAATGCTACACGATGAAAGGCATCGAAGAGGTCGATGCCAAGATCGAGAAGCTTCCCATCGGGCAGGAACGCAAGTTCCTTGAACGACTCTATAACGGGCAGATCCACACAACATCCGTCGACGATACCGGCCGCCTGGTGCTGCCGGCGAAGCTGCGCCAGAAGATCGGGCTGACCGACACGGCGTTCTTCATCGGTGCCGGCACCACGTTCGAGATCTGGAACCCCGAGACCTACGAGGCCGAGGAGGTCTCCAAGATCGAGGACTGGCTGGACGACCAGCCCGACAGTTTCGATCCCCGCGAACTTCTCAACGCCGTCGGGGAGGACTAGGCGATGGCCGGGCACAGCGCTCCCCATGTGCCGGTGCTTCTCCGCCCGCTGCTGCAAGCAGTAGCGCCGGTGCGGGGCACGTGGCTTGACGGAACGTTTGGGGCAGGGGGCTATGCCGCCGGTTTGCTGGACGCCGGCGCCGACAAGGTGATCGGCGTGGATCGCGACCCGCTGGCGCTGGAACTGGCGCAGGGCTGGGCCGGGGCCCATGGCGACAGGCTGCAGCTGGTGCAGGGCGTCTTTTCCAAACTCGATGAATACGGGCGGGATCTGGACGGCGTCGTGCTGGACCTGGGCGTGTCGTCGATGCAGCTGGACCGCGCCGAGCGCGGGTTTTCCTTCATGCGCGACGGGCCGCTGGACATGCGGATGTCGCAGGATGGCCCCAGTGCCGCCGATCTGGTGAACGAGGCCGAGGAGGCCGACCTTGCCAACATACTCTATATATACGGTGAGGAACGGGCGAGCCGCCGTATCGCCAAGCGGATCGTGGCGGAGCGGCTGGACGCGCCGATCGAGACCACCGCGCGCCTGGCCGGTATCGTCGAAGGCTGCCTGCCGCGGCAGCGGCCGGGCCAGTCCCATCCGGCGACGCGCACCTTCCAGGCGTTGCGGATCGCGGTGAACGGAGAATACGAGGAACTCTACAACGGCCTGATGGCCGCGGAACGCGCGCTGGCGCCGGGGGGCTGGCTGGCTGTCGTCAGCTTTCATTCGATCGAGGACCGGATGGTCAAGCGCTTCCTGCAGCATCGTGCCGGCCGCATGGGCCGCGCCAACCGCTATGCGCCCGAGGTGGAGACGACACCGCCGGGCTTTGACCTGCAGGGCCGCCGGGCGATCCCGCCCGATGCCGAGGAACTGGCGGAAAACCCGCGGGCACGGTCGGCCCGGTTGCGGGTGGCCATGCGCACGAAGGCCCCGGCCGAAGAGCTGGAGCCGGAGCAGATCGGAATGCCGCAACTGAAAGGGCGCCGCAAATGAGAGGTGTGTTCTACGTTCTGACCGCCTTGGCGGTCTTTGGCCTGGCCTTCTGGGCCTATCGCGAGAACTACGCGACGCAGCAGGTTCTGGCCGACACGCGCAACCTGCAGCAGAACATCAGCGCCGCCCGGGCGCGGCTGAACGTGCTGAAGGCGGAATGGGCCTACCTGAACCGCCCCGACCGGCTGATGGACCTGACCGAGGCGAATTTCGACCGGCTGGGTCTGCTGCCGCTGCGGCCCGACCAGTTCGGGCATATCGATGAGATTCCCTATCCGCCCGTCGCCGAAATGCAGATGATGAACGTGATCGCGCTGGCCTCCGACAAGGATGGTGGCGCGCCGACCGGGCTGGTTCAGGTCAGGGCCACGCCGGTGCAGTCCCGCGCGAAGACGGAGGTCAGCCAATGACCCGCACGCCCCTGCGCCCCCTGGCCCGGATCCTGCCGGCCCGCGCCCGCGGTGAAAACCCGGACGTCATCGAACGCGAGAACCTGCGCCAGCGCCAGATCGACCAGCAGAACCGCCAGCGTGTCCGTGCCGAAGGGCGGCTTGTGGTTCTGGGGCTGTTCTTCTTCTGTGCCTTCGTGACCATCGGCGCCCGCATGGGCGTTCTGGCGATGACGGAACCGGCCGAACCGGTTGCATCGGCCCACGGGTCCGAGATTGCCGCGCAGCGCGCCGACATCCTTGACCGCAAGGGCCGGGTGCTGGCCACGAACCTCGAAACCCACTCGCTTTACGTCCACCCGTGGCAACTGGTCGATCCCGATGCCGCGATCACCGGGCTGACAGGGATCTTCCCGGATCTCGATCCCGTGGCGCTGGCCAAGATCGTCCACAACCCGAAACGCAAGTTCGCGTGGATCAAGCCGCAGATCAGCCCCGAACAGCGGCAGGCCGTCTTCGACATGGGCGAGCCGGGCCTCCATTTCGGCCCGCGCGAGATGCGGCTTTATCCGAATGGCCCCATCGCGGCGCATATTCTGGGGGGCGCGTCCTTCGGCAAGCAGGGCGTGAACTCGGCCGAGGTGATCGGCGTCGCCGGTGTGGAAAAAAGCTTTGACGAATATCTTCGCGATCCGTCCAACGCCGACAAGCCGCTGGTCCTGTCGCTCGACCTGACGATCCAGGCGGCGATGGAGCGGGTGCTGGAAGGCGGATACCGGCTGATGAACGCCAAGGGCGCCGCGGCGATCCTGATGGATGTGCACACGGGCGAGATCGTGGCCAAGGCGTCCCTGCCGGATTTCGATCCGAACGACCGCCCAAGCCGCGATCCGACGAAGCCCGACGAGGACAGCCCGCTTTTCAACCGTGCGGTGCAGGGGGTGTACGAACTGGGCTCGACCTTCAAGATCTTCACCGCTGCGCAGGCGATGGACCTTGGCCTGGTGACGCCCGACACGATCATCGACATTCGCGGCCCGATCCGGGCTGGCGGGTTCAGGATCAACGATTACCACAATTACGGTCACGAGCTTTCGGTCGACGGGATCATCACCAAGTCGTCGAACGTGGGCACCGCGCGGCTGGCCGAACAGATCGGCGGCGAGCGGCAGAAGGAATTCCTCGAAGCGCTGGGTCTGCTCGATCCCACCCCCTTCGAAATCGCCGAGGCCAGCGGCGTGCGCCCGCTCTTCCCGAAACGCTGGACGCCGCTGTCGACCATGACGATCTCCTACGGCCATGGCGTGTCCACCAGTTCGCTCCATCTTGCGGCGGCCTATGCGACGATTGCCAATGGCGGTTATGCGGTCAGCCCGACCGTGCTGAAGCGGAACGGCCCGCAACACGGGCCCCGCGTGCTGTCGGAGAAGGCGGCGTACGAGGCGCGCCAGATGTTGCGGCACGTGGTGACGCAGGGCACCGCGCGGCGGTTCGGCGACGTACCGGGCTATGCCGTGGCGGGCAAGACGGGCACCGCTGACAAGCCGAAGCGCACGGGGGGCTACCACGAGGACAAGGTGATCGCGACCTTCGCGTCGATGTTCCCGGTGGATGACCCGCGTTACGTGCTGGTCGTGTCGCTCGACGAGGCTTACGAGAATTCCAGCGACGAGGACCGGCGCGAAGCAGGCTGGACGGCGGTTCCCGTCGCGGCCGAGCTGATCGTGCGCATCGCTCCGCTGCTGGGGCTCAGACCGAACGTTGAACCGGGGCAATTGGCTGGTATAAGCCTCTCCGCAAACTAACCCATAAGAAGACGGTGGCGCATGACGCAGGCCAGACTTCTCAGCCAGCTCGGGCTGACGGCCCGCGACGGGCGCGATCCTGACATCACGGGCCTGTCGGTCGACAGCCGCGCTGTGGAACCCGGGCACCTGTTCGCGGCCTTGCCCGGCACGCAGGTCCACGGCGCGACATTCGTGCCGATGGCGCTGGACCGCGGGGCGGCGGCGATACTGACAGATGCGGCCGGCGCCGACATGGCCGCCGATGCACTGGCGGGATCGGACACGGCCGTCGTCGCCGCCGAAGACCCGCGGCAGGTGCTGGCGATGACGGCCGCATTGTGGTTCGGCGCACAGCCGCAGACCATGGTCGCGGTGACGGGGACGAACGGCAAGACATCCGTCGCCAGTTTCGTCCGCCAGATCTGGACGCATCTGGGCCTGTCTGCCGTCAATGTCGGCACGACCGGCATCGAAGGCGCGTGGACGGCCCCGCTGCATCACACCACGCCCGAACCCATCACGCTCCACCGCATGCTGGCGCAGGCCGCGGCGGCAGGCGTCACCCACGCGGCGATGGAGGCATCGAGCCACGGTCTGGAACAACGCCGGCTGGACGGCGTGCATCTTGTGGCGGGCGCGTTCACGAACCTGTCGCAGGATCACATGGATTACCACGCGGGGTTCGATGCCTATTTCGCGGCCAAGGCTGGCCTCTTCCGCCGTGTTCTGCCGGAAGACGGCACGGCGGTGATCGACCTCGACGATCCGCGCGGGCCGGAAATGCGGGCGGTTGCTGCGGCCCGGGGGCAGTCGGTGATCACCGTGGGCCGGGGGCTGGGCGACCTGAACCTTTTGGCGCAGCGCTATGACGCCACGGGGCAGGACCTGCGCTTTGCCTTCCACGGCGTGCCGCAACAGATCCGGCTGGACCTGCTGGGCGGCTTTCAGGCGCAAAACGCGCTCGTCGCCGCCGGGCTTGCCATCGCGTCGGGTTGCGCGCCCGAGCAGGTGTTCCGCGCGCTCCCCGAGCTTTCTTCCGTCCGCGGACGCATGCAGCTTGCCGCCCGACGGTCGAACGGGGCCACCGTTTTCGTCGATTACGCCCATACGCCCGATGCCGTTTCGACCGCGCTGAAGGCGCTGCGCCCGCATGTGCTGGGCCGGATCATCTGCATTGTTGGCGCGGGAGGCGACCGGGATGCGGCCAAGCGCCCGATGATGGGGGCGGCGGCAGTGGAAAACGCCGATCATGTCATCGTCACCGACGACAACCCCCGTACCGAGGACCCGGCGGCGATCCGCGCTGCCATCATGGCCGCGGCCCCCGGTGCCGAGGAAGTCGGCGACCGGGCCGAGGCGATCCTGCGCGGCGTGGCGTCGCTTGGCCCCGGCGATGCCCTGCTGATCGCGGGCAAGGGGCACGAGACCGGGCAGATCGTGGGCGACGACGTGCTGCCCTTCGACGATGTCGAACAGGCCAGCATGGCTGTCGAAGCGCTGGAAGGGAGACCGGTATGACGGCACTGTGGACCGCCGCGGAGGCGGCCGAGGCCACCGGTGGAACGGCACAGGGCGAGTGGCGGGTCTCGGGCCTGTCCATCGACACGCGGACCATCCAGCCGGGCGACCTGTTCATCGCCCTGAAGGCCGCCCGGGACGGGCACGTTTTCGTGGCCGATGCGCTGGCCAAAGGCGCGGCGGCGGCCATGGTCACCCATGTGCCCGATGGCGTGGCTGACGACGCGCCGCTGCTGGTGGTGGACGATGTCCAGACCGCGCTGGAAGCGTTGGGGCGGGCAGGGCGCGCGCGGTGCGATGCGCGGGTCGTCGCGGTGACGGGCAGTGTCGGGAAGACATCGACCAAGGAGATGCTGGCCACCATGCTGGCGCCGCAAGGGCCGACCCATGCCTCGGTCGCCAGCTACAACAATCACTGGGGCGTGCCCCTGACACTGGCGCGCATGCCCCGCGATACCCGCTTTGCCGTGATCGAGATCGGCATGAACCACCCGGGCGAGATCGCACCGCTGGCCCGCATGGCCCGCCCGCATGTTGCCATGGTCACCACCGTTGCGCCCGCGCATCTGGAGGCCTTCGAGAACATCGAAGGCATCGCGCGCGAGAAGGCATCGGTCTTCGAGGGGCTGGAGCCGGGCGGGACCGCCATCGTCAACGCCGATATCGACACGGCTGCCGTGCTGGCCTCGGTCGCGCCGACCCACGGCGCCCGCATCGTGCCCTTCGGCACCAAGCCCGACGGCGAGATGGATGCCTACCAGGCGCTGAAGATCGACGTGGACGGCACCGGCACCCAGGTATCGGCCCGCGCCCAGGGCCACGATTTCACCTTCCGCCTTGCCGCGCCGGGCAAGCATTTCGCGCTGAACGCCCTTGGCGCGCTGGCCGCCGTCGAAGCGATGGGCGCCGACCGGGATCAGGCCATCGCGGCGCTCGCCCAATGGACCGCCGTCACCGGCCGCGGCGCGCGCGAGGACGTGGCGCTGCCCGGCGGCGCGCTGCACCTGATCGACGATTCCTACAACGCCAACCCGGCGTCGCTGGCAGCATCGCTGGAAGTGCTGGCTTCGACCGGCGACGCCGGGGGGCGCAGGATCGTGATCCTGGGCGACATGCTGGAACTTGGGCCGACCTCTGCCGATCTGCACGCGGCGCTGGCCGATCTGCCGGCGATGGCCGTGATCGACAAGGTGCATTGCGTCGGACCGCAGATGGCGTATTTGCACACGGCATTGCCCGAGGCGCGGCGGGGGCGGCAGGTGGAGACCAGCGCCGAACTCGTGCCGCAGCTGGGCGCGGAGTTGCAGCCGGGGGACACGGTACTTGTCAAAGGTTCGCTGGGCATGAAGCTGGCAGTTGTGGTTAACGGTATTCGCAAGCTCGGGGAAACCGGCTGACGATGGCGGTCGGGTGAAGGACGGAACATGCTCTATTGGCTGACGACACTTTCGGACGGGGGGGATTTCTTCAACCTCTTCCGCTACATAACGGTTCGCGCCGGGGCGGCTTTCCTGACGTCGCTTCTGTTCGCCTTCGTTTTCGGGCGGCCGTTGATCAACGTGCTGCGTCGCCGGCAGGGCAAGGGCCAGCCTATCCGCGATGACGGACCGGAGGGCCACTTTTCCAAGGCCGGGACCCCCACGATGGGGGGCCTGCTGATCGTCGGCGCGCTGACGACATCGACGCTGCTGTGGGCGCGGCTCGACAATGCGTTCGTGTGGCTGGTGCTGTTCGTGATGCTGTCCTACGGCGCCATCGGTTTCTGGGACGATTACGCCAAGGTGTCGAAGGGCAACACCAAGGGCGTGCCGGGCCGCGTGCGGCTGGGCCTTGGCTTCCTGATCGCGCTGATCGCGTCGGTCTGGGCCGTCTGGTACCATCCGGCCGAACTGCGGTTCGAACTGGCGGTCCCGGTGTTCAAGGACGTGCTGCTGCACCTTGGCTATTTCTACATTCCCGTCGCCATGTTCGTGATCGTGGGCGCGGCCAACGCCGTGAACCTGACCGACGGGCTGGACGGGCTGGCCATCATGCCGGTGATGATCGCCACCATGACGCTGGGCGTCATCGCCTATGCCGTGGGCCGGGTCGACTTCACCGAGTATCTCGAAGTTCACTACGTTCCCGGCACGGGCGAGATCCTGATCTTCGCGTTGGCGCTTTTCGGCGCCGGGCTTGGCTTTTTGTGGTACAACGCACCGCCGGCGGCGGTGTTCATGGGCGATACCGGGTCTCTGGCGCTTGGCGGTGCCTTGGGGGCGATTGCCGTTGTCACCAAGCACGAACTGGTGCTGGGCATCATCGGCGGGTTGTTCGTGGTCGAGGCGCTGAGCGTGATCATCCAGGTCGCCTACTTCAAGCGGACCGGCAAGCGCGTGTTCCTGATGGCGCCGATCCACCACCATTACGAAAAGAAGGGCTGGGCGGAGCCCACCATCGTGATCCGCTTCTGGATTATCTCGCTGATCCTCGCCATGATCGGGCTGGCAACGCTGAAGGTACGGTAGGATCATGACGGTCAGGGACACGGGCGCGATGATCGCGGGTATGAGCCCGCGTCTGGATCCGGGTCTCTGGCACTTCTGCACCGTGGACCCTGACGGGCCGCTGGCCCCTCGCGTGAAGGAATGCGCCTTGAGTACCTTCATCGAAGACGAAGGCCTGTCGGCGATCCTGCCCGGGGACGATGCAAAGGCGCTGGGTCTTGCCGGCCCCTTGCCGATGCGGCGGATCACGCTGCAGGTAAATTCGGCGCTCGACGGGGTCGGGCTGACGGCCGCGGTGGCCGGTGAACTGGCCAGGGCGGGCATTCCCTGCAACATGGTCGCGGCCTTCCATCACGATCATGTCTTCGTGCCCGCCGACCGCGCGGCCGAGGCGCTGACGCGCTTGCAAGCTCGCGCCGGGGCATCGTCATGATCCCGGTGCGTTTCGTCAAGGGCGCGACGGTGGGTGTGCTGGGTCTGGGCCGGTCGGGCATGGCCGCGGCCGAGGCGCTGGAGGCAGGCGGCGCCACGGTCATCCTGTGGGACGACAACGCCCCCGCCCGCGATAAGGCCGAAGGCTATGGCTATGACACCCGCGACCTGTCGCGGGATGACGTGATGGCGGAACTCGACCTGCTGGTCGTCTCGCCCGGCATCCCGCACCTGTACCCTGCGCCCCACAAGGCCATCGCCGCGGCCTACGCGGCCAGCGTGCCGGTGGACAACGATATCGGGCTGTTCTTCCGGTCATTGGCGACCGAGGCGTGGGACAGTCTCGACGTGCCGCCGCGCGTGATCGCGGTGACGGGGTCGAACGGGAAATCCACCACTGCCGCGCTGATCCACCATATCCTGGAAATCGCAGGAAAGCCCGTGCAGCTTGCCGGCAATATCGGCCGGGGCGTGCTGTCGATCGATCCGCCGGGCGAAGGGGCCGCGGTGGTGCTTGAGCTGTCGTCCTACCAGACCGACCTGGCCCGCGCGATGACGCCCGACATTGCCGTGTTCACCAACCTGTCGCCGGACCATCTGGACCGGCACGCGGGGCTGGGCGGGTACTTCGCCGCCAAGCGCCGTCTCTTCGCCGAAGGCGGGCCGGACCGCGCAGTGATCGGCGTGGACGAGGCCGAGGGCCAGTACCTTGCCGGGCAACTCAGCGAAGGGCCCACCGATGACCGGGTGATCCGCGTTGCCGTCGGGCACAAGCTGGCGGGGCCGGGCTGGAACGTTATGGCCCGCAAGGGTTTCCTTTCGGAAACCCGCAAGGGGCGGCAGCAGGCCAGCATCGACCTGCGCGGAATCCCGGGCCTGCCGGGGGCGCACAACCACCAGAACGCCTGCGCCGCCTACGCCGCCTGCCGCGCGCTGGGGCTGGCGCCCCGGCTGATCGAGGATGGCTTGCGGTCCTATCCGGGCCTGCCGCACCGCTCCCAGATCGTGGGCGAAAAGGACGGCATCACCTTCGTCAACGACAGCAAGGCCACCAATGTCGACAGCGCGGTGAAAGCCCTGTCTGCCTTCCCGCGCATCCGCTGGATCTGTGGCGGGCTGGAGAAGGAAGGCGGGCTTGGCGCGCTGAAAGGCCAGACCGGCGCCGTGGCCAAGGCCTATGTCATCGGGCGCGCCGCGGCCGGTTTCGCGCTGGAACTGGATGTCGAGGCCGAGATCTGCACGACGATGGCCCAGGCCGTCGAACGCGCCGTGGCCGAGGCACAGCCGGGCGATACAATCCTGCTGGCCCCCGCCGCCGCCAGCTTCGACCAGTACGACAATTTCGAACAGCGCGGCGCCGATTTCATGGCCGAAGTGGCGCAATACCTGCGGTAGAACCGCGGATTTGTAGCGCCCGCGTTACGACAAAGCGGCTTATGCACGCCGAGCCATGCAATTTGTCTGGCCCGCGCGGCCAATTTTACGTAACTTGTCGCAAAATCCCGTAAACGGGACACGACCTGAGGCAGATCTCCGGGAAGCGACAATCGGCTTGGACAACAAGCGGGCGGTTTCCGGTCAATAGAGCGGTGAATATCCATGACAGACATGGTCTATGGTGCGGTTCCGCGCCAGACGAGCGAACCTCTCCTTCCGAAATGGTGGCGAACGCTCGACAAGTGGAGCCTCGTTTGCGTCCTGATCCTGTTTGCGATCGGCCTGCTGCTGGGGCTGGCCGCATCGGTGCCGCTGGCCGAACGCAACGGGCTTGATCCTTTCCACTATGTGCAGCGACAGGCGGCTTTCGGGACGCTGGCGCTGATCGTTATGCTGGGCATGTCGATGCTGTCGCCCTCGATGGTGCGCCGGCTGGCCGCTCTGGGGTTCCTCGTGTCCTTCATCGCGCTGGCCGGGCTGCCCTTCCTGGGCACCGATTTCGGCAAGGGCGCGGTGCGCTGGTATTCGATGGGGTTCGGGTCGATCCAGCCGGCTGAATTCCTGAAACCGGGCTTCGTGGTCATGTCGGCCTGGCTTCTTGCCGCAAGCCAGCAGGTGGGCGGCCCGCCGGGCAAGACATGGTCGTTCGTGCTGTGCGCGGCGATCATCGGCATGCTCGTGGCCCAGCCCGATTTCGGGCAGGCCAGCCTGATCCTGTTTGCCTGGGGCGTGATGTACTTCGTGGCGGGTGCGCCGATGATCCTGCTGGTGGGCATGGCGGGCTTCACCGTGCTGGGCGGTATCCTGGCCTATTCGCAATCCGAACACGTCGCCCGCCGGATCGACGGCTTCCTGACCGCCGAACTGGACCCGACCACCCAGCTGGGCTTTGCCTCAAACGCGATCCGTGAAGGCGGGCTGTTCGGTGTCGGCGTGGGCGAGGGGCAGGTGAAATGGTCGCTGCCGGATGCGCATACCGATTTCATCATCGCCGTCGCGGCCGAGGAATACGGCCTTGTCCTGATCGGCGTGATCATCTTGCTGTATTCGCTGATCGTCCTGCGGTCGCTGTTCCGCCTGATGCGCGAGCGTGACCCTTTCATCCGCCTCGCCGGCACCGGCCTGGCCTGCATCTTCGGCATTCAGGCCATCATCAACATGGGCGTGGCCGCCCGGCTTCTGCCCGCGAAAGGCATGACGCTTCCCTTCGTCAGCTATGGCGGGTCGTCCCTGATCGCGGGCGGTATCGCCATCGGCATGCTGCTGGCCCTGACCAGGACCCGCCCGCAGGGCGAGATCGGTGACATCCTGCGGAGCCGGCGCCGATGAGCGGACACCTGTTGATCGCAGCGGGCGGCACCGGCGGGCACATGTTCCCCGCGCAGGCGCTTGCAGAAGAAATGCTGAACCGCGGCTGGCACGTGACATTGTCGACCGATGATCGCGGCGCCCGCTACACCGGCAAGTTTCCTGCCGCCGTGCGCATCCGCAAGGTTCCCAGCGCCACCTTCGCGCGGGGTGGCGCTCTGTCCAAGGCGCTGGTGCCGTTCCGCGTCGCGGCGGGTGTCATCGGCGCGATCTTCCAGATGACTGTCGACCGCCCCAGCGTCGTGGTGGGCTTCGGCGGCTACCCGTCGATCCCCGCGCTGTGTGCCGCTTTCGTGCTGCGGATCCCGCGGATGATCCACGAACAGAACGGCGTGCTGGGCAAGGTGAACAGCCTCTTTGCGCCCCGCGTGGCCAAGGTGGCCTGCGGCGTCTGGCCCACGCAGCTGCCCAAGGGCGCGACCGGTGTCCAGACGGGCAACCCCGTGCGCGGCGCCGTCATGGCCCGCGCCGCGGCGCCCTATATCGCGCCGGGTGATTACCCCATGTCGGTCCTCGTCCTTGGCGGCAGCCAGGGCGCGCGCATCCTGTCCGATGTCGTCCCCGCCGCCGTCGCACAGATGCCCGAGGAACAGCGCCAGCACATGCGCCTGTCGCAACAGGCGCGGCCCGAAGATGTCGACCGTGTCACCGCGGCCTATGCCGAGATGGGCGTGAACGCCACGGTCGAGACGTTCTTCAACGATGTCCCCGAACGCATGGCCGAAGCGCAGCTTGTCATCGCCCGCGCCGGTGCCTCCACCGTGGCCGACCTGACGGTGATCGGCCGCCCGTCGATCCTTGTCCCCTTTGCCGCCGCGGCGGGCGATCATCAAAGCGCCAATGCGTCGATGCTGGTCAAGGCCGGCGCTGCCGTGCTCATCCCGGAATCGCGGTTTGACGCCGAAACCCTCTCGACGCATATGACCGCCATCCTGACGAATCCCGATGCCGCCCAGCAGATGGCCGCCGGCGCCCTGTCCGAAGGCCGCCCCGACGCGACAACGGCCTTGGCCGCGCTGGTCGAAGAGCTGTCAGGCCAAACAGCACCAGACGGCCCGGACAGGGCCGCGACCCAGGAGTGATCCGATGAACCCTGCCACCAAACTCCCCACCGATGTCGGTGCGATCCATTTCGTGGGCATCGGCGGCATCGGCATGTCGGGCATCGCCGAGGTGCTCTTGAACCTCGGCTACCGGGTGCAGGGATCGGACCTGAAGGACTCCAAGATCACCGACCGCCTGAAGGGGCTGGGCGCGCAGATCTTCATCGGCCAGACAGGCGACAATCTGGAAGGGGCCGAGGTCGTTGTGATCTCCTCCGCCATCAAGCCCGGCAACCCGGAACTGGACGAGGCCCGCCTGCGCGGTCTGCCCGTCGTCCGCCGCGCCGACATGCTGGCCGAACTGATGCGCCTGAAATCCAACGTCGCCATCGCCGGCACCCACGGCAAGACGACGACCACCACCATGGTCGCCACGCTGCTGGACGCGGGCGGCTACGATCCCACGGTCGTAAACGGCGGCATCATCCACGCCTACGGTTCGAACGCGCGGATGGGGCAGGGCGAATGGATGGTGGTCGAGGCGGATGAAAGCGACGGCTCGTTCAACCGCCTGCCGGCCACCGTCGCCATCGTGACGAATATCGACCCCGAGCACATGGAGCACTGGGGCTCCATCGAGGCGCTCCGCCAGGGCTTCCTGGATTTCGTGTCGAACATCCCGTTCTACGGCGTGGCCGTGTGCTGCACCGATCACCCGGAGGTGCAGGCGCTGGTGGGCCGCGTGACCGACCGCAAGGTCACGACCTACGGCTTCAACGCCCAGGCCGACGTGCGCGCGGTGAACCTGACCTACAAGGCCGGCACCGCCCATTTCGACGTGATCCTGCAGGCCGAGGATATCACGATCGAGGGCTGCGCGCTGCCGATGCCGGGCGACCACAACGTGCTGAACGCGCTGTCGGCCATCGCCGTGTCCCGCCATCTTGGCATGAAGGCCAGCGAAATTCGCGAGGCGCTGGCGAACTTCAAGGGCGTCAACCGCCGCTTCACCAAGGTCGGCACCGTGAACGGGGTGACGATCATCGACGATTACGGGCACCACCCGGTTGAAATTGCCGCCGTCCTGAAAGCCGCGCGTCAAGCGACCGAGGGCCGCGTCATCGCCGTCCACCAGCCGCACCGCTATTCGCGCCTGTCTTCCCTGTTCGACGACTTCTGCGGCTGCTTCAACGAGGCCGACGTGGTCGGCATCCTCGACGTCTTCGCCGCCGGAGAAGCCCCCATCGAAGGCGCCAGCCGGGACGATCTGGTGTCGGGACTGATCCGCCACGGCCACCGCCACGCCCGCGCCATCATGGACGAGGAAGATCTTGCCCGGCTGGTGCGCGAACAGGCTGGGCCCGGGGACATGGTGGTCTGCCTCGGCGCCGGAAACATCACAGCGATGGCGCACGGGTTGCCTGAGCGGTTGATGAAGAAGAGCGCTTAACTTCAAGATATTTAGTAAGCCCCCTCAACAAGACGCCCCCCGACGCGTCAGCGTCGGATCGCGCCCGACCCGCCCCCAGGGCGGGCGCGATTTCGTGAGGCGTTCGCCCGGCCGGGAGGATGGGAAGAAGAATAGCGGCGGTCCAGGCGTTCAGGCCCACCCTCGGGTCGGGCGCGATCCTTGGGACAGGGGAGTGACCGTTGGACTTGCCCCTTTTCGTTTCGGTGGGTACGCGGGGGTCAAGCTTGAGACGTGAGGGGTCATGACCGGACAAACCGAATTGCCGAACGCGCGCGGGGCGGTGACGCCGGGGCGCGAGATGGCCGGGCTCACGTGGTTGCGCGTGGGCGGGCCGGCGGATGTGCTGTTCCAGCCGGCGGATCTGATGGATCTTTCGGTTGTTCTGAAAGCTCTGCCCGCGGACGTGCCGGTGTTTCCGATGGGCGTCGGCTCGAACCTGATCGTGCGGGATGGGGGGCTTCGGGCTCTCGTCATCCGGCTGGGGCGGGGGTTCAACGGGATCTCGGTTCAGGGCAATCGCGTGACTGCAGGGGCCGCGGCGCTGGATGCGCATGTGGCGCGGAAGGCGGCGGAGGCGGGCGTGGATCTGACCTTCCTGCGCACCATCCCGGGATCTGTCGGCGGGGCCGTGCGGATGAATGCCGGGTGCTACGGGACCTACACGGCGGACGTTCTGGTCGACGCGAAAGCGGTTCTACGCACCGGCGAAATCGTCACGCTGACCCCCGAAACCCTGAACTTCCGCTACCGGCAGAGCGATCTGCCCGAGGGCGCCGTGCTGGTCGAGGCCACGTTCGAAGCGCCGAATGGCGACCCGGCGGCCTTGCAAGCGCGGATGGACGAACAGCTTGCCGCGCGGGACAGATCTCAGCCGACGAAGGACCGCAGCGCGGGGTCGACGTTCCGCAACCCGGCCGGGTTTTCCTCGACCGGGCGGGCCGACGACGTGCACGATCTGAAGGCGTGGAAGGTGATCGACGACGCAGGCTTGCGCGGGCACACCATCGGCGGCGCGCAGATGAGCGGGAAGCATTCGAACTTCATGATCAACACCGGCACCGCCACCGCCGAGGACCTTGAGTCACTTGGTGAATTCGTGCGGAAAAAGGTTTACGAAACGAGCCGCATCAAGCTAGAGTGGGAAATCATGAGGGTCGGCGAACCGGCCCCTGGCAGGCAGCCCATACCGACATTCGAAGACGAAACGACGGACGGCGCGCCTTAAGAACCAAGCACCGCCGCGCGCATCCTGCAGGCAACGGGACCGCGCGGTCAAACAAGACTATCGGGTCGCGCAAGAAGATCCGGAACAATCGAGGCAGAACGTGGGTCGGTCGGGCAGGACAGATCCCAAGGTCGTGGTATTGATGGGTGGGGCCTCCGCAGAGCGGGAGGTGTCGCTGGTCTCCGGGCGCGAATGCGCCGCCGCGCTGCGGGACGAAGGGATAGAGGTGGTCGAGCTTGATGCCGGCCCCGACGTTGCTGCGCGCCTGCAGGAAATCGCCCCCGATGTCGTCTTCAACGCGCTCCACGGTCGGTGGGGCGAGGACGGCTGCGTTCAGGGTATCCTAGAATGGCTGAAAATTCCGTATACGCATTCCGGTGTGCTCGCGTCCTCGCTCGCGATGGACAAGCAGCGGACCAAGGACATCTACATCGCCGCCGGTCTGCCGGTCGTGCCGTCGATCCTGCGCCGCAAGGCCGAGGTCGAAGCAAGCCACGTGATGGAGCCACCCTATGTGGTGAAGCCCAACAATGAAGGCTCCTCCGTCGGTGTCTATATCGTGCACGAGGCCGCCAACAGCCCGCCCAAGATGGGCCCGGAGATGCCCGGGACCGTGATGATCGAAGCCTTCGCAGCCGGGCGGGAACTGACGACGACCGTGATGGGCGACACGGCCCTGGGCGTGACCGACATCATCGTCGACGGATGGTACGATTATCATGCGAAGTATTCGCCGGGTGGATCGCGCCACGTGATCCCCGCGGATATCCCGGCCGAGATCGAGGCGCTGTGCCTCGACTACGCGGTGCGCGCGCACCAGCTTCTGGGCTGCCGCGGGATGAGCCGTACCGATTTCCGCTGGGATGAAACGAAGGGGGCCGCGGGCCTCGTTCTGCTGGAAACCAATACGCAACCCGGCATGACGCCCACGTCGCTGGCGCCCGAACAGGCGGCCGCGCAGGGCATGACCTTCGGGCAGGTCTGCCGCTGGCTGGTGGAGGATGCGTCATGCGACCGCTAGGGCGTCCGGAACCGAAGCTGAAGTCAGATCCCGCGCCGTCGCGGATGAAGTACCGGATGCAGCGCTGGTGGCTGACGCCGTCGATCCGCGTGCTGCTGCGCTTTGGCTTGCCGCTCGTTCTGATTGTGACCGGGTCGCTGGCGTTCCTGGCCGATGAAGGCCGCCGCGCCGCCGTGGAGCAGGCGGCGGGCGATCTGCGCGCGGCCCTCGCCGAACGCCCGGAATTCCGTGTCGACCTGATGGCGATCGACGGGGCAAGCGCGGATCTGGACAGGGTCATCCGCAACACGCTGGACCTCGCGCTGCCTGTCAGTTCCTTCGATCTGGATCTCGAGGATATCCGCGCGACCGTCGACGCCCTGCCTGCCGTCGAAACGGTGGGCGTGCGCGTGCGCCCCGGCGGCGTGCTGCAGATAGACGTCTCTGAACGGATCGGTGTCGTGCTGTGGCGGAGCGCCGACGGGCTGAAGCTTCTCGACGATACCGGCATGGCGTTGGCGCGCGTGGATTACCGCGTCGCACATCCCGACCTGCCGCTGATGGCGGGGCAGGGGGCCGATCTTGCGGTGGGCGAGGCGCTGGCGCTTCTGGCCGCCGCGCAGCCGTTGGAGAAACGCCTTCGCGGTCTGGTGCGCGTGGGCGGCCGGCGTTGGGACGTGGTGCTGGACCGCGGGCAGCGCATCCAGTTGCCGGAAACGGGATATGTCGGCGCGCTGGAGCGCGTGCTGGCGCTCGATGCGGCGCGCGAACTGCTCGACCGGGATGTGACAGTTGTCGACATGCGTCTGGCCGACCGCCCGACGCTGCGGCTGGCCGAGGCCGCCGTCGACGAACTGCAAAGGATACGAACGCTCAACGGGACAAAGCGATAGGCCATGATGAACGACCTGTACCAAACCCAACGGGCCATGCGGCAGATGCGGCGCCAGGCGCTGCAACGCGGTGTCATTGCCATTCTCGATGTCGGTAGCTCGAAGATCGCCTGCCTCGTGCTGCGCTTCGACGGATCGGCCCGCACGAGAGCCGATGCCGAGATCGGCGCGCTGGCAGGCCAGTCCGGGTTCCGCGTGGTGGGGGCGGCGACGACCCGGTCCCGCGGGGTGCATTTCGGCGAAGTGACAGCGATGCAGGAGACCGAGCGCGCGATCCGCACGGCGCTGCAGGCGGCCCAGAAGATGGCCGAGGTCCGCGTCGATCACGTGATCGCCTGCTTCTCGGGCGCGCGGCCAAAGTCCTACGGGCTGGATGCGCAGGTGGAACTGCAGGACCAGATGGTGACGGAGCACGAGATCGCCCGCGTTCTGGCCGCCTGCGACGTGCCCGATTACGGCGACCGGCGCGAGGTGCTGCACGCCCAGCCGGTGAACTTCGCCTTGGACAACCGGTCGGGGCTGAACGATCCGCGCGGGCAGATGGGCCAGACGCTGGCCGTCGACATGCACATGCTGACGGTCGATGACGTGGCGATCCAGAACCTTGTCCACTGCATCAAGCGGTGCGATCTGGAACTGGCGGGAATCGCCTCGTCGGCGTACGCGTCCGGCATTTCGACGCTGGTGGAAGACGAACAGGAACTGGGCGCGGCCTGCATCGACCTGGGCGGCGGATCGTCCAGCATTTCCATCTTCATGAAGAAGCACATGATCTATGCCGACACCGTCCGCATGGGCGGCGAGCATGTGACAAGCGACATCTCGATGGGGCTGGGCATTCCCGCGGCCAATGCGGAACGGATCAAGACCTTCTACGGCGGCGTGCAGGCGACCGGCATGGACGACCGCGACATGATCGAGATCGGCGGCCAGACCGGCGACTGGGAACATGACCGGCGCACCGTCTCCCGCGCGGAACTGATCGGCATCATGCGGCCCCGGGTGGAAGAGATCCTGGAAGAGGTTCGCACCTGCCTGGACGCGGCGGGCTTCGATCATCTGCCCAGCCAGCAGATCGTCCTGACGGGCGGCGGCAGCCAGATCCCCGGGCTGGACGGGTTGGCCAGCCGGATCCTTGGCCAGCAGGTGCGGCTGGGCCGGCCCCTGCGGGTGCACGGCCTGCCGCAAGCCGCGACAGGGCCCGGATTTTCCGGCGTCGTGGGGCTCAGCCTGTTCGCGGCGCACCCGCAGGACGAATGGTGGGATTTCGACATGCCGCTCGACAGCCAGTCCGGACGCTCCCTCAAACGCGCGGTTCGATGGTTCAAGGACAACTGGTAGACGCAAAATCTGGTTGGCTGACCGAAATCCGGCGAAAACCCGCGAGAATTTGCCTATATTTTGCGCCTGTTTCCCTTTTTCCTAGTGACGAGACGTCTCTGTGGCGATAGGGTTACAACAAGGTTGGACAAGAATACCCGCTGCAAAAGCGGGGCGGCAGCACAGGCGGATATACCGATGACATTGAACCTTTCCATGCCCGGACAGGACGATTTGAAGCCGCGGATTACCGTTTTCGGCGTGGGCGGCGCGGGCGGCAACGCGGTCAACAACATGATCGAAAAGGCGCTCGATGGGGTCGACTTCGTGGTCGCCAACACCGACGCGCAGGCGCTGCAGCAGTCCAAGGCCGAAGCCCGCGTCCAACTGGGCGTGAAGGTCACCGAAGGGCTGGGCGCGGGTGCCCGTGCCTCGGTCGGTGCCGCAGCCGCCGAAGAAAGCATCGAGCAGATCGTAGATTACCTTGCCGGGTCGCACATGTGCTTCATCACGGCAGGGATGGGCGGCGGCACCGGAACCGGGGCCGCGCCGATCATCGCGCAGGCCGCGCGGGAGCTTGGTGTCCTGACCGTCGGCGTCGTGACGAAACCCTTCCAGTTCGAAGGCGCCAAGCGGATGCGCCAGGCGGAAGACGGGGTCGACGCGCTGCAGCAGGTCGTCGACACGCTGATCATCATTCCGAACCAGAACCTGTTCCGCCTCGCCAACGAGAAGACGACCTTTACCGAGGCGTTCTCGATGGCCGACGATGTCCTGTACCAGGGCGTGAAGGGCGTGACCGACCTGATGGTGCGCCCCGGTCTGATCAACCTCGATTTCGCGGACGTGCGCGCCGTGATGGACGAGATGGGCAAGGCCATGATGGGCACGGGCGAAGCCGAAGGCGAAGACCGCGCGATCCAGGCGGCCGAGAAGGCCATAGCAAACCCGCTGCTCGACGAGATCTCGCTGCGCGGCGCCAAGGGCGTGCTGATCAACATTACCGGCGGTCCGGATCTGACCCTGTTCGAACTGGACGAAGCCGCCAACCGCATCCGCGAGGAAGTGGATCCGGAAGCCAACATCATCGTCGGCTCGACACTCGACGCCGACATGAACGGCACGATGCGCGTCAGCGTTGTCGCGACCGGCATCGACGCGTCAGAAAACGCGGGCGAAGTGCCCAAACCGCGCCGGTCGATGGCCGCGCCGCTGCCGCCGCAGACCGTTGAAGCGCCGAAGCCCGAGCCGGTGCCTGCGCCGGAACCCGTGGCCGCCGCCGTGCCCGAGCCCGAGCCGCGCTACGCCCAGGCCTCGGAAAGCCAGACCAGCTTCGACGGGTTCGAATCCGAACGGCACGACCTGATCGAAGAGGTCGCCCAGGACGGCTATGACGACGGGTACGAATACGAGGCCCCGGCCGCCGATGCGCGGGACATTCCGGAACCAGCCTATCGCCCGGCGATGCCCAGCTTCCAGCCGCAGCCCGACGCGATGGAAGACGAGCCCGATACCTACACCCCGCCGACGGCCGCTCCGCGCCCGCTGCATTCCGCTCCGCCGGTGCAGCAGCAGCCCGCGCGCGCGCCCCGGCCGCAGGCCCGCGACATCCAGCAGACCCCGGCTGCCCATGGCGAACAGCGCCGTTTCGGCCTGAACACCCTGATCAACCGGATGACCGGTCACAACGGTGAAGCCCAGGCCGAAGGCCAGGCCCGTCAGGCGCCCGTGGCCCAGCCGATGCACCGCCCGGATCCCGGTCGCGGCGCCATGCCGGAGGCTGACGAAGACCAGGAGCGGATCGAAATTCCGGCCTTCCTGCGCCGTCAGGCCAACTGAACTCAACAACAGGCGAAGTAAATTCGCCGGTGAGAAGATCATCTTCAGGCCGCCCTACGGGGCGGCTTTTTTATTGATAGTCAATGGTTTGGCATGCGTGCGCGGGTATCTGCCGACAGGCGTCGCGCCCATGTTTCACACCGTTGCAAAGATTGAGTTGAGCTTAACAGGTGGCGTGTCTACCTCTCAGTCATCAAAAGCCGGCGCGGATCGGCGAAGAGAAGACGAGTGGGAAGACATTGCAACAGACGCTTCAAAGATCAGTCAGTTTCCATGGCGTGGGCCTGCACAGCGGCGCACCGGTTCGGCTTGTGCTGAACCCGGCTCCGGCAGGGTACGGCATCTGGCTGAAGCGGACGGATGTCGAAGGCCCCTCGGCCATGATCCCGGCAAGCTGGGACGCGGTCGAACGCGGCCCCTTGAACACCAAGCTGGTGAACGAAGCCGGCGTCTCGGTCGGCACGGTCGAACACGTCATGGCCGCCCTTGCGGGGGCCGGGCTCCAGAACGTCCTGATCGAAGTCGATGCACCGGAAATGCCGATCCTCGACGGATCTGCCGCGCCCTTCCTGCGCGGCATCGTCGCTGCCGGTCTTCGCCGCCAGAACGCACCTGTCCGCGCGATCGAGATCCTGCGCCCCATCCGGGTGAAGGTGGGCGACGCACAGGCCGCCCTGTTGCCCGTCGCCGCGCCCAAGGACGGCACCGGCAAGCATCTCGTCATGGAATTCCACATCGATTTCCCGGATCCCGCCATCGGCCGTCAAAGCCGCGTGCTGGATCTGCGCAACGGTGCCTTCAGCCGCGAGCTTTCGGATGCCCGGACGTTCTGCCGCGCCTCGGACATCGACGCGATGCACGACAAGGGCCTGGCCCTTGGCGGCACGCTTGACAACGCTGTCGTCGTCGACGGCGAAACGGTCCTGACGCCCGGCGGTCTGCGCCATGCGGATGAACCCGTGCGCCACAAGATGCTCGACGCCCTGGGCGACCTGTTTCTGGCCGGCGCACCGATTCTGGGCCGCTATGTCGGCCACCGGGCGGGGCATGCCGTGACCAACACGCTGCTGCGGCAACTCTTTGCCACACCCGGCGCCTATCGCATCGTCGATTGCGACCCGGTGACCGCCGCAGCCCTTCCTGGCGCAGGTTTGACCCTTGCGGAACTGCCGGCCGAGACCCGCCAGGCCGCGTGATCTGCCCTGTCGTCCGCACCCCCATGTAACCGACTTAAGGCGTTTTGCTCCGCCAAGGACTGTGCTAGAGGACGGGACGCAGGCAATAAAGGTCCAGCAAGTGACCCATTTGCCGTAGTGGCCCAAGAAGCGAAGTTCGGGGAAGAGCAGGCATGAAAGTCGCTTGGATGCGCGCAGGACTGGCGGACCGGATACGGCGCCTGATCGCCGTCACACTGGTCTCGCTCGTCGCCGCCTGCGGCGTGTTCGAGGGTCCGGTTGATCGCGATGAAAATCTCGAAGGCTATACCGCCCAGCAGATCTTCGAACGCGGTGAGTTCGAGCTGGAACGCAGCCGCTTCGACGACTCGGCCTATTTCTTTTCCGAAGTCGAACGGCTCTATCCCTATTCCACCCTCGCCAAGCGCGCGCTGATCATGCAGGCCTATGCCTACCATCAGGGCAAGGACTACGAAGACAGCCGCGGGGCCGCGCAGCGGTACATCGACTTCTACCCCACCGATGAAGATGCGGCCTATGCCCAGTACCTGCTGGCGCTGTCCTATTACGACCAGATCGACGAGGTCGGCCGCGACCAGGGCCTGACCTTCCAGGCGCTGCAAAGCCTGCGCCGCGTGATCGAGGTCTATCCCGACAGCGAATACGCGACCTCGGCCATTCTGAAATTCGACCTCGCCTTCGATCACCTTGCCTCCAAGGAGATGGAGATCGGTCGCTACTACCTGCGCCGCAAGCACTATACCTCGGCCATCAACCGCTTCCGCGTGGTTGTCGAGGATTTCCAGACCACCACCCATACGCCCGAAGCGCTGCACCGCCTGGTCGAGGCCTATCTGTCGCTGGGTCTGGTGACCGAAGCGCAGACGGCGGCGGCGATCCTTGGCTACAACTACCAGTCGACGGACTGGTACGACGACAGCTACAGGCTCCTTGCGTCCAGGGGGCTGGAGCCGAAAAGCTCGGGCGACAGCTGGCTGGCACAGATCTATCGCCAGTCGATCCAGGGGCACTGGCTCTGACCGTTCGGAGCGTGTAAGGGAAGAAGCGTTGCCTTCTTCCCGACGAGTGAGAGTGGAATGCTACGCGCGCTCGATATCCGTGACATGCTTATAATTGACCGGCTGGACCTTCAGTTCAGGCCCGGGCTGAACGTGCTTACGGGGGAAACCGGTGCCGGGAAGTCGATCCTACTGGATTCGCTGGGCTTCGTGCTGGGCTGGCGCGGACGGGCGGAACTGGTTCGGCAGGGCGCGGAGCAGGGCGAGGTGACAGCCGTGTTCGAGATCGGCCCGGATCACCCCGCGCATGCCGTGCTGGAAGACGCCGGCATTCCCCCCGGCGACGAGCTGATCCTGCGCCGCATCAACATGCCCGATGGCCGCAAGACCGCGTGGATCAACGACCGCCGCTGTTCCGGGCAGGTGCTGCGGGACCTGTCCGAGACCTTGGTGGAGCTTCACGGCCAGCACGATGATCGCGGCCTGCTGAACCCGCGCGGACATCGCGATCTGTTGGACGATTTCGCAGGCGCGGCCCCGGCGCGCGATATGGTGCGTACCGCTTGGACGGCCCGTCAGAAGGCCGCCGCCGCCGTCGAGGAGGCGCGCGAGAAGCTGGAGGCCGCAAGATCGGAAGAGGAATTCCTCCGTCACGCGGTCGAGGAACTGGACAAGCTGAGCCCCGAACCGGGCGAGGACGCGGATCTCGACATGCGCCGCCGGACCATGCAGGCCGCTGAACGGATCCGGGATGACGTGGCCCGCGCGCATGCCCTGCTAGGCACCGACGCGGCCGAGGGCATGCTGGGCGAGGCGCTGCGCTGGCTGGAAGGCGTATCAGACACCGCCGCCGAAGCGCTGGAACCGCCGATCGCCGCCCTGGGCCGCGTGCTGGAGGAACTGGGCGAGGCGCAAAGCGGTGTCGAACGCTGCCTTGAGGCGTTGCAGTTCGATACCGGGGAACTGGAAGACGCCGAAGAACGCCTGTTCGCGATCCGCGCCATGGCGCGAAAGCACGGCGTGGCGCCGGACGATCTGGGCACCTTTGCCGACACGCTGCGCGAACGGCTCGCGGCTCTGGATGCGGGCGATGCGAACCTGGCGGATCTGGAAGCCGCGGCGAAGAAAACGGCCGCGGCCTATGACGAGGCGGCAGGGGCGCTGACCGCGCTGCGTACCGAAGCCGCCGGTCGCCTCGATGCAGCTGTGATGGCGGAACTGGCACCCCTGAAGATGGACCGCGCGGTCTTCGCCACCAAGCTGGAACCGGCAGAGCCCGGCCCGTCGGGGCGCGACGCTGTGGCCTTCACGGTCGCCACGAACCCCGGCGCGCCCTCGGGTCCTTTGGACAAGATCGCGTCGGGCGGGGAGCTATCGCGCTTCCTGCTGGCGCTGAAGGTCTGCCTGACGGGCGAAGACAGCCAGCGCACGCTGATCTTCGACGAGATCGACCGGGGTGTTGGCGGTGCCACGGCCGATGCTGTCGGGCGCCGTCTGAAGGCACTGGCCGACAATGGCCAGGTGCTGGTCGTCACGCATTCCCCGCAGGTCGCCGCGCTTGGTGCACATCACTGGCGGGTCGAAAAGCGGGTTGCGGACGACATGACCCTGTCGTCGGTCACCGATCTCGCGCCTGATGATCGCGTGGACGAAATCGCGCGGATGCTGTCGGGCGACAAGATCTCGGCCGAGGCGCGCGCCGCCGCGAAATCTTTGCTGGACGGGTAGGGGCCCGGCCCCCAAGAAAAAACCCGCCAGCGCAGGGCCGACGGGCATTCAAGATCGCACGTCAATCAGCGGCTTCTTCCGGCCGCTTGGTGCTTTGGGCTCCGTGAGTGGATTTGCGAGGGCCCGCGGCGGACCGGACTTCATTCAATGCATCCGCCCGAAATAGGGCGCATCGGGTCATGTCCGGTGTCTTGACAATAACGCTGGCAGGGACGTTCGGGTCCCTTGTCCGGCATGTCCGGCCCCTGAAAACAAAGGGCACGGACCAATGATGATTAAACCAACACCTTCCAGATACGCGGATCAGGGACTTTTCCAAGCTCTTGGCGCGCTTGCCCTTACGGAAGGCCACGCGACGTCATTTGGCTTGAGGTCCGGGTAAGGTGCGTGGAAACCACGCACCCTACGGCTGTGTCATGCGGCGAGATGGACCAGCGCGTGGCGCTTCTTGCCGGCGCTCAGCTTGATCGGAAGGTTGGCCGAGTGGATCATCAGTCCGGCGTCGGTCAACGGCGCATCGTCCATCCGGGCGCCGTTTTCGGCGATCAGGCGTTTTGCCTCCTTCCCCGATTTGGCAAGCCCCGCGCGCACCAGAAGCTGGACGATGGAAACACCGTCCGTCAGCTCTTCCGCCTGCAGGACCAGCGTCGGAAGATCGTCGCCCACGCCGCCCTTTTCGAACACCTCGCGCGCCGTGGCTTCGGCCGTCTGCGCGGCGTCTTCACCGTGCAGAAGGCGCGTCGCCTCGTTCGCAAGGATGATCTTGGCGTCGTTGATCTCGGACCCTTCCAGCGCCGCCAGCCGGTCGCATTCGTCGACCGGCAGTTCCGTGAAGATCTTCAGGAACCGGCCCACATCGGCATCGGTCGTGTTGCGCCAGAACTGCCAGAACTCGTACGAGCTCAGCATATCCCCGTTCAGCCACACGGCCCCGCCCGCCGACTTGCCCATCTTGCGCCCGTCGGACGTGGTCAGAAGCGGCGTCGTCAGCCCGTAGATCTCGTGATCCAGCACGCGGCGGGTCAGGTCGATCCCGTTGACGATATTGCCCCACTGGTCCGATCCGCCCATCTGAAGCAGGCAACCATAGCGGCGGTTCAGCTCAAGGAAATCATAGGCCTGCAGGATCATGTAGTTGAATTCCAGAAACGACAGCGACTGTTCGCGGTCGAGCCGGGACTTTACCGATTCAAAGGACAGCATCCGGTTGACGCTGAAATGCCGCCCGATGTCCCTCAGGAAATCGAGGTAGTTCAGCCCGTCCAGCCATTCGGCATTATTGAGCATCAGCGCGTCGTTGGGCCCGTCGCCATAGGTCAGGTACTTCGCGAAGACGCGGTTCATGCCGTCGATATTGTCGTCGATGGCCTGGGCATCCAGCAGCGGCCGTTCGTCCGACCGGAACGACGGATCGCCCACCTTGGTGGTGCCCCCGCCCATCAGCGTGATCGGCTTGTGGCCCGTCTTCTGCAGCCAGCGCAGCATCATGATGTTCATCAGATGCCCGACATGCAGGGACTTGGCCGTGGCGTCATAACCGATATACCCGGGCACTGCGCCGGCGATCAGGGCATCGTCGAGCGCCTGATAGTCGGTGCAGTCCGCCAGAAAACCGCGTTCCATCATCACGGCGATGAAGTCCGATTTCGGGTGGTAGGTCATGGCTTGCCTCGGCAGTTATACAGGGCGCAGTCTATAGAGGGCCGATGGCCCAAGGAAAAGGCCGCTTGATGCAGGAAAGGGCGCGCTGATGCAGGGGAAATGGGACACGGGGCCGGTTCGGGCCCTGGGGGCGATGTCCGGCACGTCGCTCGACGGGGTCGATGCAGCGGTGGTGGAAACCGACGGGCATACGGTCTTCGGCTTCGGCCCGTCCGATTACCGCAGCTATCCGGTAGCCGAGCGCGCGGTGCTGCGCGCGGCCCTTGGCCTCTGGTCAGGGCCGGAGGTCGAGGCGGCGGCGAAGATCACCGATGCCTCTCATGCCGCGCTGCTGGGCACGTTCGGCGATGTCGATCTGGTGGGTTATCACGGTCAGACGCTGGCCCATGCCCCGCGCACGAAGGGCACGTTGCAGGTGGGGGACGGTCAGGCGCTGGCCGATGCACTCGGCGTGCCGGTGGTCTGGGATTTCCGGTCCGAAGACGTGACCATGGGGGGCGAGGGTGCTCCGCTGGCGCCGTTCTTCCACTTCGCCTGTGCCAAGTGGTTCAGCGCCACGGGCCCCGTGGCCTTCCTGAACCTCGGCGGCGTGGGCAACCTGACCTATGTCGATCCGTCCTTCGACCGGCCCGAGGACGAAGGCGCGCTTCTAGCCTTCGACACCGGCCCCGCGAACGCGCCGGTCAACGACCTGATGCAGGCGCGCCGGGGGCTCGACATGGACGAAGGCGGCGCGCTGGCGGCGCAGGGCAAGGTTGATGAGGGCGCGGTGGAGCAGTTCCTTGCCTCTCCATATTTCACGCGCCGCCCGCCCAAATCTCTTGACCGGAACGACTTTGCCGAGATGGTGACGCTGGTGGACGACTTGTCGGACGCCGACGCCGCGGCCACGCTGACCGCGATGTCGGCCGCGGGCGTGGCCGCCGGCGCCAGACACTTCCCGAAACCGGTCGAGCGCCTGCTGGTCACCGGCGGCGGGCGGCACAACCCGGTGCTGATGGAGATGCTGCGCGTCACGCTGCCCTGTCCGGTCGTTCCGGTCGAGGAGGCCGGATTAGACGGCGACATGCTGGAAGCGCAGGCTTTCGCCCATCTGGCCGTCCGCGTGGCCCGTGGTCTGCCTACATCCTGCCCCGGCACCACCGGCGTTCGTGCGCCAGTGGGCGGCGGTGTGTTCAGCGCCCCGGGCGCAGGCGGCGCAGGTAGCTCCGCGTAAAGGCGGCGTAGCCGGGCGAGGTCGACTTAAGATGCGGTTGCGCCAGATCGTGCAGCGTGGGCAGTTTGTGGAACGGCACGGACGGGTAGGCGTGATGCTCGGCGTGATAGGGCATGTTCCACGCCAGGAACCGGACGATCCGGCCCGTGAAGGTGGTGCGCGTGTTCTCGAACATGTCGGCCACCGGCGGGCAGAGCCCGTGTTCGGCCAAAAGGTAGAGCCGCAGCACCGGCTGCCCGATCACGACCGGCAGAAGCCAGATCCAGAAGAGCAGGGGCGAGAAAACCAGGCTGAGGGCGGCCCCCACATAGACGGCCAGCAGGATCCGCGCCTCGCGCCGGATCGCGGTATGGCGCCGGGGCGGCAGGTAGGGCGCATCGAGCGTGCCGAACGCGTTCTGCGAGAGTGTCACCGCCGCCGAGCGCCAGTACAGCCAGCCGGACAGGTACAAAAGCCAGTGCCCGAGGGTCTCGGGCCTTCCGCCGCCGGCCAGTTCAGGATCACGTTCGGGATCGTTGGTGAAGCGGTGATGGGCAAGGTGGAAGTAGCGAAACCACGTGAAGGGCAGGCAAAGCAGCGGCGCGATGGCATGGCCCACAAGGTCGCTGATCCACGGTGACCGGAACGGCGTCTGGTGGGTGCATTCATGCGAAAGCGTGAAAAGGAACACCAGCAAAACGCCCTGCAGCAGCAGGCACAGCGGCCAGAATGGCACCTTCGCGGCGATCAGAGCCGTCGTCAGCGCCAGCGCACCCATGTACACCGCCAGATGCCGAAGCCCCGCTCTGTTCGAGCGGGCCGACAGCGCGGCCTTGGTATCGGCGGGAAGGTCGGACAGAAACGCGGTGTGATCCATGGCGCGACGTTGAACCGGGAGAGGCAAGAATGGCAAGCTCCGGCCCTTGGACGTACCGGGGAAAGGCGCTTCGGAGCCCACCAAAGCAGCAGCTTCGAAGCCATCCTCACGCAGCGGCCGTGCTGCCCGGAGCCGTGCCCCGCGCTCAAGGGAAATAGCCGTCTCCCCGCGGAGCGGGGCCCCTCGGCGATTTCCCTTGCGCCCGGGCCCCGTTCCGGGCGCAGGCGCGCCACGCGAGGACGGCTCCGAAGCAGCGGGAAGCGCGGGATTGGCGGCCCGGCTTCTTTGGTCTTCAAATACCTCGGGGAGCACGCGCCACGCGCGGGCCGGGGGCAGCGCCCCCGTCGGAATGTGGGGCGGGGTCAGGCGCGGGGGATGTCGAAACCCGGTTCTGCCAGCGTGAAACCCGCGAAATCGAAACCGGGGGAGACGGTGCAGCTGACCAGCGTGAAATCACCGGTGGGCCGCGCGGCCTGCCAGTGGTTTTCCGGAATGATCACCTGCGGCGCACCTTCGGTCAGGTCCGGCGTCAGGAGATGGTCCCGGGCCGGCCCGGCCTCGGTTTCCGCGATCGACAGGATCAGCGGGCTGCCGGCGTGGTAGAACCAGATCTCGGTCGCGTCGACCTTGTGCCAGTGGCTGCTCTCGCCCTCCTTCAGCAGGAAGTAGATGCTGGTACCTGTCGGGCGCCCGTCATTGGTGGCGCGCCACATCTCGCGGTAATGGCCGCCTTCTGGATGGGATTGAAGGCCAAGCTTCAGGATGATCTCGTCTGCTGTCATGCGGCCAAGATTAACCATCGATTGACCACATGACCATGGCGAATCGGCGCCCGGGTCTCCATGTTCAGGGCATGAGCCTGCATATCCCCTTCGACAATTCCTATGCCCGCCTGCCGGGCACCTTCTTCACCGAACAGGCGCCGACGCCGGTGGCCGCGCCCCGGCTGGTGGCGTTCAACGAGCCGTTGGCCCGGCTGATGGGCATCAGCCCGGGCGAGGTCGAGGAGATGGCGCAGGTCTTTGCCGGCAACCGTGTCCCGGACGGCGCGGCGCCGCTCGCGCAGGCCTATGCCGGGCACCAGTTCGGCAATTTCAACCCGCAACTGGGCGACGGCCGTGCCGTGCTGCTGGGCGAGACGGTGGGCACCGATGGCAAGCGGCGCGATCTGCAACTGAAGGGTTCGGGCCCCACGCCCTATTCGCGGATGGGAGACGGCCGCGCGTGGCTGGGGCCGGTTCTGCGCGAATATGTCGTGTCGGAAGCCATGCATGCGCTTGGGATCCCGACCACCCGCGCGCTGGCAGCGGTGGAGACGGGTGAGCCCGTGGTGCGCGAAGAGGTTCTGCCGGGCGCCGTTCTGGCCCGCGTGGCGTCGAGCCACCTGCGTGTCGGCACGTTCCAGATCTTCGCCGCGCGGCGCGAAAGCGACAGCCTGCAACGGCTGACGCAATATGCCATCGACCGGCATTACCCGCACGCGGACGGGCCCATGGGCCTTCTGGCGGCCGTGCGCGATGCACAGGTGCGGTTGATCGTGCAGTGGCTTTCGGTGGGCTTCATCCATGGCGTCATGAACACCGACAATTGCGCGATCTCGGGCGAGACCATCGACTATGGCCCGTGCGCCTTTCTTGATACCTATCACCCGGAAACGGTGTTCTCCTCGATCGACCGGGACGGGCGCTATGCCTATTTCCGCCAGCCCGATATCGCGGTCTGGAACCTTGCGCAGTTCGCGACGGCCCTGATCCAGCAGCTGGACGACCCGGAAGCGGCAATCGAGGAGGCGAGCGACATCGTCAATTCAATGCCCGAGCTGATCCGCGCTGAATGGCGGCGGGTGTTCTGCGCCAAGATCGGGATTGCCGCGCCGCGGGATGCGGATGTGGGGATGGCGGTCGATCTGCTGAAGCGCATGGCCGAGAACCAGGCCGATTTCACCAACACCTTCCGGGCACTGTCCGACGGTGCGCCGCGCGATCAGTTCGTCGACCCGGAGGCATTCGACCAATGGGCCGAACCGTGGCGTGCGCGGCTGGCGGAGGAACAGGACCCTCAGGCCGTCATGCGGGCCGCGAACCCGGTCCTGATCCCGCGGAACCACCGGATCGAGGCGATGATCGCCGCGGCGGTCGATGGCGATTACGCCCCGTTCGAGCGGCTGATGGCGGCCTGTGCCAGGCCCTTCGCGGCGGACGAGGCCTTTGCCGATCTGCGCCGCCCCCCGGCGGTGGACGAGAAGGTGCAGGCGACGTTCTGCGGGACGTGAGCGGCCTATTTCCGGTTGATCAGCAAGAGCCCCAGCGCCACGAGGGCGAGCGCCACCCAGACTTGCGGGCCGATGCGTTCGCCTAGGATCGCCCAGCCAAGCAGCACGGCCACCACCGGCGACAGGAACCCGAAGGAGGCCACGCCCGAGGCGCGGTAGATCTTCATCAGCGAGAACCACATCAGGAAGCCCAGCCCGATCACGAGAAACGACTGGAAGGCGATGCCGGCATAGTGGATCGCCCCGGGGTCGCGGATCATCGCCCCGAACAGGGGGGCGAGGACGACCAGCAGCGGGCCGGAAACCGCGACCTGCATGAACAGCTGGTTTTCCGGCGGGGCTTCGGACAGGGGCGTGATCCGGACCGACAGCGCGATCGCGGCCCAAAGGAACGCGGCCCCCAGCGCCATCAGGTCGCCCAGCAGGTTGCCACCGGGCGAGGAGCGGTCGGACATCGCGAGGACCACGCCCGCCACGGCGCAGAGCATGCCGGTGAGCCGCACGGCGTTCAGACGCTCGCCCGGGAGCAGGAAATGGGCGGCGAGCCCCATCCAGACGGGCATCGTGTAGAAGAATATCGACGCGCGCGCGACGGATGTGAAATCCAGCGCCTGGAAGAGCAGCAGAAATTCGAAGGCGAAGAAAAGCCCGGCGAGGACGCCCCACGGCAGGATATGGCGGGGTATGCGCAGCGACTGGCCGCGGACGCGCATGACGAGGGCCAGGAACAGGCAGGCCAGGACCGAGCGGATGCCGGCCTGGAACACGGGCGCGAAGCCGGCATTGGTGACCTTCATAACCACCTGGTTTCCGCCCAGCAGGATCGCGAAGCCGATCAGGGCGGTGGCGCCGAAGAGGTCGATGGGGCGTTTTTCATCCATGTGCGCAAGGGATGGGCGGTGCGCGGAACTGTCAAGCAGCGGCGGGCGCGTTATCGGCGGAACGTTGCGGCGTGTCGGCCCGGGCCGGAAATGCACAAGCCGCAGGCCGGTGCAGGGTTTCCGGAGCCGGGAAGATGCGATAGATGGACCCGCACTTCGACAGGCGACGAGACCCATGACCGATACGATCATCTCCCGATGCGAGGCCAAGGGCCTTCGGATGACCGGCCAGCGCCGCACCATTGCGCAGGTCTTGCAGGACAGCGACGATCATCCCGATGTCGAGGAGCTGTATGCACGGGCGAGCGGCCTGGATTCGGGGATTTCCATCGCGACGGTCTACCGGACGGTGAAGCTGTTCGAGGAGGCGGGCATCCTCGACCGGCTGGAATTCGGCGACGGCCGCGCGCGGTACGAGGATGCGGATCGCGATCACCACGATCACCTGATCGACCTAAACTCGGGCGAGGTGATCGAGTTCGTCGATCCGGATATCGAGGCGCTGCAGGAAAAGATCGCGGCGAAGCTGGGCTATGAATTGCGGGGGCACCGGCTGGAACTCTACGGAGTGCCATCGAAGAAAAAGGTTTAGGGCGCGAACGCGGTCCCGTCGGCCCGCGCCCGGGCCGTCCCGCCCGCCCACCCCCGTCGGAGGCGCGTGCCGCGCCTCCTCCTTGCCGGCCCGGGCGCGGGCCTTGTTCTTTGGTCCGGTGGATTTGGGTCCCGGGCTAGCGGCGGCGGCTGGCGCGGGCGACGGCGACGGGGATCATCACCGACAGGATCAGCAGCCGCACGACGTGGCAGGCGGCGAGGAAGGCGGGTTCCGCGCCGAGGATGGCGCCCAGGACGATCATCGTCTCAAGCCCGCCGGGCGCGAAGGCGGCAAGGCCGTGGGGAAGCTCCATCCCCAGGGCCCAGCAGACGGGGATGACGCCAATGGCGGCGCTGCCGGCGGCGATCAGGGTGACGGTGAACCCGGCGAAGGCGCTCTGGCGGAAAAGCGGCCAGCTCATGTCGGCAAAGCGGGTGCCGATGAGCGTGCCCATGATCACGAAGGCCGGGATCAGGATCACCGGGTGCACCGTCCCGGGGGTCAGGTCGGCGACATGGCCCAGCCCGGACACGGCCATCGTTCCCAGGATCAGCGGCGCGGGAAAGTTCAGGCGATTGAAGACCGCGCCGACAGCGATGCCCAGAACGACCAGCATTGCCAGTATCCACAGCGGCATCGGATCGCCGGGCGCCATGGCGGCAGCCGGCACCTCGTAGCCCATGGCGACGGCAAGGAACGGCACGACAAGTGTCAGCGTCAGCAGCCGCAGGGATTGGACGATCACGACCCGCCCGATATCGCCGCCCATGTCGGCGCTGAGCGACAGCACGAAGCTGAGATGGCCGGGGGCGGCCGCCAGAACGGCGCTTACAGGATCGAAGCCGAAGAACCGGCGCAGGACCCAGCCGCCCACGGCGATGGTGACGGCGAGCGTGACCAGAAGCGCCACGAAGGCCAGCGGCCAGCGCAGGATGGCGGCGCCGGCCTCGGGCACGAAACCCGCGCCGATGGAGATGCCGAGGAACAGGAAACATACATCGCGCACGCGCATCGCGATGCCGACCTTCACGCCCGCAAGCGCCGCGATGGTGACGCAAAGCGCCGGGCCCACCAGCATCGCCGCCGGGAAGTTCAGCCAGAAGGCCAGCGCGGCACCGATGCCGCCGATGGCCAGCGTGATCCCGGTCTGACGCGTTTCGGCCGCCAGACCCTGTGCTTCGGGCGCGGGGGGGCTGGCGTCGGGGGCGTCGCTGTGGGATCGGGTCATTCGATGCGAATTATCACCGGTCCCGCGCGCCGACAATGACGCACGGGAAATGCCGCTATTCCGGCCACGCATGACGGGGCGGATTTTTGCTTGCAGAACAGCACTTTGGCACGTCGCCCGCCAACCATCGCGCGTCACTGCGCTTGCCTGATCCAATATTTGGGCGCATGGGCGGGGGGACGGTAAAGGATCCCCCTCATGGACAATCTGCGCGGCGCGACACTGATGGTACTGGCGATGTTCGGCTTCGCCATCGAGGACGCCTTCGTAAAGATCCTCGCCATCGACCTGCCGGCGTGGGAGATCATCGCCTCGCTTGGCTTCGTGGGCGCGCTTGTCTTCGCGGTGCTCGTGGTGCTCAGCGGGCAGCCGTTGCTCAGCCGTACCTACCTTGCGCCCGCGGTGATCGCCCGGAACCTGCTGGAAGGCATGGCGACCATGTGCATGATCATCGCCCTGTCCCGCGCGCCGCTGGTGCTGGTATCGGCGATCATGCAGGCCGCGCCGCTTCTGGTGACGATGGGGGCTGCGCTGTTTCTGGGCGAAACCGTCGGCTGGCGACGGTGGAGCGCGATCTTCGTGGGCCTGGTCGGTGTGCTGATCGTGCTGCGCCCGGGGCTGGCGGGGTTCAACGCCGATGCGCTGTTCGCGGTCGTGGGCGTCGTCGGCATGGCCGGGCGGGATCTGCTGACGCGGATCATTCCCAAGGAAACCTCGTCCCCCCAGCTTTCGATGCTGGCCTTCGCGGCATTGGTGCCGGCCGGGCTGATCCTCGCCGTGCTGGACGGATCGCCCTTCGTGATGCCGCAGGGCGTGCACGTGCTGCCGCTGGCGGGGATGCTCGTCTTTGCCTACCTGTCCTATTTCGCCATCGTGCTGGCGATGCGGGTTGGCGAAGTGTCGTTCGTTACGGGCTTCCGCTATTCCCGGATGCTGTTCGCGCTGATCATCGGCACCGCGATCTTCGCCGAACGGCCCGATGCCATCACCCTTCTGGGCACGGCGCTGATCGTGGCCTCGGGCATCTACACCTTCTGGCGCGAACGCAACGTGCGGCGGCAGGCCCGTCGCGCCTGCGAGCGCAAACATGTCGCCGCGGCGTAAGCGCCCCTTTCACCAAGGCATCCCGGGCGATATGAGGCAGGGGACATCTGCACGGGGCCAATGACATGAGCACGATTATCGACATTCACGCGCGCGAGATTCTCGACAGTCGCGGCAATCCCACCGTCGAAGTGGACGTGACGCTGGAAGACGGCACGATGGGCCGCGCCGCGGTCCCGTCGGGCGCATCTACAGGCGCCTACGAGGCGGTCGAAAAGCGCGACGGCGACGCCGCTCGCTACAAGGGCAAGGGCGTTCTGGAAGCGGTGGCAAGCGTCAACGGCGAGATCGCCGAGGCGCTGGTGGGCTACGACGCGACCGAACAGGTCGCCATCGACATGACCATGATCGAACTGGACGGCACGCCAAACAAGGCACGCCTTGGCGCCAACGCGATCCTGGGCGTCAGCCTTGCCTCTGCCAAGGCCGCCGCCGACTTTACCGGGCAGCCTCTTTATCGCTACGTCGGCGGCACCTCGGCCCGGGTCCTGCCTGTGCCGATGATGAACATCATCAACGGCGGCGAACATGCCGACAACCCGATCGACATCCAGGAATTCATGATCATGCCCGTCGCGGCGGACACGATCGCGGATGCCGTGCGCATGGGCTCGGAAGTGTTTCACACGTTGAAGAAGGAACTGTCGGCAGCAGGCCTGGCCACGGGCGTGGGTGACGAGGGCGGCTTTGCCCCGGCGCTGAGCTCGACTCGCGATGCGCTGGACTTCATCCTGAAGTCGATCGAGGTCGCAGGTTACAAACCGGGCGAGGAGATTTACCTGGCGCTGGATTGCGCGGCGACGGAATATTTCAAGGACGGAAAGTACGTGCTGTCCGGCGAAGGCCTGACGCTGAGCCCCGAGGAAAACGCCGATTACCTGAAGGCGCTGGTGGCCGATTACCCGATCATCTCGATCGAGGACGGCATGTCGGAAGACGACTGGGAGGGCTGGAAGGCCCTGACCGATGCCATCGGCGATACGGTCCAGCTGGTGGGCGACGACCTGTTCGTGACCAACCCCGAACGCCTTGCGATGGGGATCGAGAAGGGGTGCGCCAACTCGATGCTCGTGAAGGTGAACCAGATCGGGTCGCTGACCGAAACGCTGAAGGCCGTCGATATGGCCCACCGCGCGCGCTACACCAACGTGATGTCGCACCGTTCGGGCGAAACCGAGGACGCGACGATTGCCGATCTGGCGGTCGCCACGAATTGCGGTCAGATCAAGACGGGTTCGCTGGCGCGGTCGGACCGGCTGGCGAAGTACAACCAGCTGATCCGGATCGAAGAAGGTCTGGGCGACATTGCCGAATATGCGGGCCGGTCGATCCTGAAGCGCTGACGTGTTCGCGCCGGGCCTTCCGGGGTCCGGCGCCTTTTTCGCAAGGTCAGTTCGCTTTCAGGATGTCCTTGCGTTCGCGCTTGTATTCCTTGGGGGAGAGCAAGCCCTCTTGCCGGGCCTTTTCAAGATCTTCCAGTTGCTGGCCGATCGACACGGCCTCGACATTGTTTATCTTGCGGCCCCCGAAGCCGATGCAACCCGACAGCGTCAGGGCAACGGCCAGAAGGGCCGGTAGCGCGAAACGATACATGGCAATCCCAGTGGTAGTGCAGAACACGGGCGGACAAGTCACCGGAAGACCGGTTTGTGTCAACCCGCTGGCTCCGAAGGGTAAACAGACTGTGTTGACCGCGCCGCGTTCATGCGGCGGGTGATCAATCTGAAGTTGACAAGTATATCCCGGCGTTCACGTCACGGCGGCGCCATTACGGCGTCAGCACCCACACACCGCTGCTGTCCTTGCACTGACGCATGGCGATGTTGTTCTGCTTCTTCGTCTTGCCGGAGACGAACAGGTGGCGGAGCGTCACGCAATTGCCGGCGATCTTCTCGACCTCGGTCGTGCCGTGGGACCCGGTTTCCGGGTTCTGCCAGATCGTCTCGGCCCCGACCTTGGGCGCCGTCGAGACATAGAGCGTCTGCGAGGCCTTGCCCATGATGTTGAAGTCTTCCTGGCTAAGCCCGGTATCGCGCAGGATCTTTGAAAACTGCGCCGAGGCGGGTATCGCCGTCAGGGCAAGACAGGCGGCAAGCGCGGCGGACAGGACTGTTCTGAACATGATCGAATTCTCCTTGTCCTCACGATAGGCGCGGGCCTGCCTCAAGTCCAGCATCCGGGGACTGCACGGGGCAGGGTTCTGCCGACGCGTGGTGACATGCTGGCAATCGCGTGGCCTGAGGTCTGGTCTACGTCAGGTAGGTCATCCACGCAGAGTAACAACATCCAGAATCATGTGAAAATTTTAGGTAGCGGCAGGCATCACCGCATATGAACTTGCCATGGAGACGCTTCTTTGAGCGATTGCGGTCAATAATTGCACCATTTTCCCGAGCATTAATACAAACCCGGACGCTGTGCCGGAATTGATAGACGGATCAGCCGGTGCCTCAATAACATGAATAATCATGTAAATGGATGCGCCGCGATGAACTCCCCCGCAATGACCCGAAGCCTGGACCTGGGCACGCCCGGCGGTCTGACCGTGGCGGTCAAGGAATGCCTGGCCATCGAAGGGCTGCCCACGCGGGCCGGATCGGCGGCGTTCGAAGACGCGCCCGCCGCGACGGCCCACGCAACGGTGGTGACGCAGCTCATCTCCTCCGGCTGCCATCTGACGGGCCGGGCCAACATGCACGAGCTGGCCTTCGGGATGACCGGCGCGAACGCCCATTGCGGCACGCCCTTGAACCCGAACTGGCCCGACCGCATTCCGGGCGGATCGTCCTCGGGCTCGGCCGTGCTGGTGGCGGCGGGAGAAGTGGAATTCGCGGTCGGAACCGACACCGGCGGCTCGGTCCGCCAGCCTGCGGCGTGCTGTGGGGTCTACGGGTTGAAGCCCACTTTCGGGCGCATCAGTCGGGCAGGGGCCTTGCCCGTAGGCTCGTCGTTGGATTGCATCGGCCCCTTCGCCCGGAACACCGAAATGCTGGCGCGCGCGATGGAGGCGATGGACCCGACCTTCACCGCATTGCCTGCGCGCATGGGCCGGTTGGCCGCCGTGACCGTGACCGCCGATGCCGAGGTGGCAGAGGCGTTCCGCAAGGCGACCGGCACCTTGGCAGTGGCCCAGCCCGTGACGCTGCCACATCTCGAAGATGCCTTTCACGCCGGGATGACCGTCATCTCCGCCGAGCTGGCCACGGAATTCGGCGCGCTGGTGCTGTCCAACGCGACACTGGGCGCTGACGTCCGCGCGCGTATCCTGAAAGGCTGCGAGGTCACGACGGCAGACTTGGCAGAGGCCGAAGCCATCCGCGCCGTCTTCACGGCCGAGGTCGACGCCGCGCTGGAGACTGTCGATGCCCTTCTGTTGCCAACGCTGCCCTCTGTCCCGCCGACATGGGATCAGGCCGAGGACCCGGCCGCGATCCCGCCGCTCACCCGTTTCGTGCGGCCCTTCAACCTTTCCGGCCATCCGGCCCTGACCATTCCGATCCTGACCGACGCCGGCCTGCCCGCAGGCCTGCAACTGGTCGCGCGCAAGGGGGCCGATGCGCTGCTGTGCGCGCTGGCCCGGGGGATTGACGAGATTCTGAGAGAGGACAGCCAATGAACATGCCCGTTCCCATGCCGGCCGACGTGCCGGCCACGGTGTCTCTGCCGGACGTTCTGGACACGATCCGGGACCGCCGGGCAGAGTTCGAGGCCCTGCGCCATGTCCCGAGGGACATGATCGCGCATCTGCAACAGATCGGCTGCTACCGCGCCTTCGTGCCCGAACGGCTGGGCGGCGATGCGATCACCCCCGCGGCCTTCCTGCGGCTGATCGAGACGATCTCGACCGCCGATGCCTCCACCGGCTGGGTCGCCAGCTTCGGCGTGTCGGCTACGTATCTTGCCGCGCTGCCGCCCGAGACCTATGCGAAGATCTACGGCACCAATCCCGACACCGTCTTCGCAGGCGCGATGTTCCCGCCGCAAAAGGCCGTGCCGGCCCGGGGCGGATTCCGGGTGACGGGGCAGTGGCCGTGGTGCTCGGGCTCCATGGGGGCCGATCTGATCGGCGTGGGCATCAAGGTGGAAGGCGAAAGCACGCCGCTGCCCCGGTCGGCCGTCTTCCCGGTGGCCGAGGTCGAGATCGTCGACACCTGGAACACAATCGGCCTGAAGGCGACGGGCAGCCATGACGTGAAGATCGACGACAGGTTCGTCACCGAAGACTGGACCTTCATCCGGGGCGGCGCGCCGCAGATGGACGACCCCCAGTTCCGCTATCCGGCCATGGCGCTGGCCGCGCAGGTGTTGGCCGTCGTGGCCCTTGGTACCGCACGCGAGGCGTTGGAGTTCCTGAAATCGGACGCCGCTCAAAAAGCCTCGATCACCGGTGCGCCCAATCCCGGCGCGCGACCCTATGTGCAGGCAGATCTGGCCCGGGCCGAGGCCACGCTGGAAGGCGCCCGCGCGCATTTCTTCGACACGGTCGAGGCGGGCTGGGACGAATTGCTGACCAAGGGCGATGTGTCCTCCGAGATGCGCGTGAAGCTGCGCCTTGTCGCCACCCAGGCCGCCCATGACGGGGCCGAAGCCGCGCGGCAGGCCTTCGTGCTGGGCGGATCGGGCGTGATGATGGCGGGCCACCCTTTGGGCCGCTGCATGGTGGATGCCGCCTGCGTCGCGCAGCACGCCTTCATGGGCGCCGGCACGTGGACATCGGCCGGTGCGGCGATGTTCGGCCAAGACACCCCTCCCGGCTACCCCTGATCAAGGAGATCCCCATGTCGCAACCCCTGCGCACGCTGCTTTGCTTCAACAACCATCCCACGTTCTTCTCGCTGCCCTTCGACCAGATCGGCCCGGTCTGGAAAGCCACGCAGGAACTGATGGCCGCCATCGACCAGATGGAGGGCGTGACCATCGTCGGCACCTTCGATGACGACCAGACCATGGTCGGCGCATCCCAAGGCTTTCCCTTCACGTGGTACATTCTCGCCGATTTCCCGGATCGCGAGGCGGTGCAGGTGGCCTGCAACTTCCTGCGCACCATCGTGGTGGGCGACGGCAATGACCGGCTGTGGAAATACATGACGGTCGAAGCCCGCATGGGCCGCGCGCTGGAGATCCCCCGGCTGTGACGACCGCCCCCGACATCCTGACCCGGCTGGACAGGCTGGAGGCCGAAAGCGCCATCCGGGCCTGCCTGTCGGATTACATGGACCTGTGCGACCGGCTGGATGCCGATACGGATCTGACGGCGCTCGGCGCGCTCTTCACCCGCGATGCTGTGTGGGGCGGGGCCGGGGACCGGTACAAACAGGATTTCGGGGCACACACGGGCCGCGATGCAATCACCGCGTGGCTGGGCCGCTTCTGCACTCACCCGCCGCATTTCGCGATGAACGCGCATTTCCTGTCGTCGGAGGCGATCTCCTGGACCGATGACCGCCCCACAGGCCGCTGGCTGATGCTGCAGACGCCCACCTTCCATGATGGAACAAGCTTCCTGATGGCCGCGCGCCTGACGGTCACCTTCGCCTTTGAAGACCACCGCTGGCGCATGGCGCGCTTCGAGACGACGAACCTCTACGCAAGGCCCGTCGGCGACTGGAACCAGAGCGTTTCCATCCCGCAACCGCCCGCCACCGCAACCGCCTGAAAGGACTCACGCCCATGACTGAGGCCATGTCACTGGACGATTTCCCCAAGGGGCCGGACGCCCCCGATTACTCCGAATTTGCCGGGCAGGACCGGGTGAAGACGCGGATGTACGAAGACCCGGCGCTGTTCGATGCCGAGATGGAAAAGATCTTCGGCAAGACATGGGTCTGGGTCGCCCATGCCTCGGAAGTGCCCGACAAGGGCAGTTTCAAGCTGTCCACCGTCGGCACGCAGCCCGTGATCGTCAGCCGCGACCGCAAGAGCAACGTCCACGTGATGGTCAACCGCTGCCGCCACCGTGCCGCGACGGTCTGCGAGGTCAAGCAGGGCAAGACGAGTTCCTTCCAGTGCCCTTATCACGGCTGGGGCTATGCGCTGGAAGGGTCGCTCCGCGCGATCCCTTATACCGAAGGCTATTCGGCGGATTTCGACAAGGGCAATTTCGGGCTGAAGAAACTGCGCGTGGAAACCTTCGAAGGCATGATCTTCGCCACCTTCAACATGGATGCCGAACCGCTGGAGGATTTCCTGGGCAATGCCAAGCCGTGGATTCGCCTGTTCATGAAACAGGGCGGCGGCTTTGGCGTGAAGGTGCTGGGCGAACACCAGTTCCGGGTCCCGATGAACTGGAAGATCCAGCTGGAAAACACCACCGACGCCTATCACTTTCCCATCGTCCACAAGTCGTTCCTGCAATCGCTGGATGGCGAGGCGTCGCAGACCTTTTCCTTCATGGATGACGATGACGGTTATGTCGAAGACCTGGGCAACGGCCATTCCGTCATGGTGATGATGCCCGAACTGATCGACCTCGACGAAAATCTGGATGCGCCGATCCCCGAACGGTTTCACGATCTCGCTGAAAGCCTGCGCGACCGCTATGACGACGCGCAGGTCCGCCGGATCGTCCGCGCCGTGGGCGGCTGCGGGTTCAACCTGAACCTCTTCCCCAACGCCGCCTGCTCGCTGTCCTTCTTCCGCATCCTGCGCCCGGTGAACGCCGAGGAGACAGAGATCCGCCACATGGCCCTCGGGCTGGATGGCGGTCCGGCCGAGGCGAACCAGATGCGAATGCGCCTGCACGAACATTTCCAGGGCCCGATGGGCTTTGGCAGCCCCGACGATTCCGAGGTGTGGGAGCGTGTGCAGCGCGGCACCAAGGGCGATCCGGACGGGACCGACATCATGGTGAACCGCGGGCTGGGGCTGGAAAAAACCAGCGAAAACGGCCTGCCCGTGGGCGATATCAGCGCCGAAACGGGGATGCGTGGGGCCTACCGCAAGTGGAAGGAGATGATGGCATGAAGGACCTTGCCGTGACAGACCTCACGCTCGACGCCGCCATCCGGTTCCTGTGGGAGGAAGCCGATATCCTCGACCGGCAGGATTATCAGGCGTGGCTGCCGCTCTGGGCCGAGGGCGGGATGTACGTGATCCCGATCAAGCCTGACACCGACGATTTCGCCAACAACCTGAACCTGATCTACGACGATGCAAAGATGCGGAAAGCGCGCGTGGATCGGTTGCAGGCGGGCTTTTCGATCTCGGCCGCGCCGCCCGCGCAATCGGTGCGGACCGTCTCGCGTTTTGTCGTGACCGATCAGGGCGAGAACAGCCTGACAGTGCGCTCCGCTCTGCACGTGATCGAGGACAAGTTCGGCCGCCAGCGCGCCTTCGCGGCCAATGTCACGCATGAACTGATGCTGGTCGACGGCGAGATCAGGATCGCCTCCAAGGTGGTTCGGCTTCTGAACTCGGACGGGGTGCTGACATCGGTCAGCTACCTGTTCTGATGGGCGTGCCGTTGCCCGACAAGATCCAGACGGCCGTCATCACCGGCGGTGCGTCGGGCCTTGGGGCCCAGATCACGCGCGCGCTGCACAGGGCGGGCTACCGGGTGGTGATCGCCGATATCCTGGGCGATGCGGCCCTGCCGCTGGCGCAGGAACTTGATCTGGCCGGTGAAACCGCGGTGACGGCGACGCTGGACGTGGCGGATGCTGGGGCGATCCAGGCGCTCTGCGACAAGTGCGTGGAGCGTTGGGGGGCGGTCGAGGTGCTGGTGAACAACGCCGCGCGGACGAAGGCCGAACCGGTGCTGGACATCGCGCCCGATGATTTCAACGCCATCATGGCGGTCAATGCCGGGGGCACTTTTGCCGCCAGCCAGATCTTCGGACGGCATTTCAAGGATCGGGGCTATGGCCGGATCGTCAACCTTGCCTCGCTGGCGGGGCAGAACGGCGGCACGGCCACGGGGGCGCATTACGCGGCTTCGAAAGGCGCGATCCTGTCGCTGACCAAGGTCTTCGCGCGGGATCTGGCGCCGTTCGGCGTCACCTGCAACGCCATCGCGCCCGGTCCGATGGACAGCCCCATGGTCCACGGCATCGTGCCCGCCGACCGGATGGAGGGCTTTCTTGCCAACGTGCCCGTGGGCGCTTTGGGCGACATGGGCTTCGTGGCGCAGATGGTCTGCATGCTGGCGGGCCGCGACGCGGGTTTCGTGACGGGGGCCTGCTGGGACGTCAACGGCGGCCTCTTCATGCGCTGAGGGGCGGAAGGATGAAAGACATGACCACCGACAGCCTGACCCTGACCGTCACCGCGCGCCACGACGATGCCGGAAACATCATGCGACTGCGGCTGGAGGACCCCACGGGCGCGCCGCTGCCCCCGGTGACCGCCGGCGCGCATATCGATGTTCTGGTGGAGACGCGGGGCGAGGCCATTTGGCGGCAGTACTCGCTGGCCGGCGATCCGGCGGACCGGACCTCGTGGCATCTGGGCATCCTGAAGGAGCCCGCAAGCCGCGGCGGGTCCGTCGCGCTGCACGATGCGATCCGGGAAGGGCAAAGCCTTCGGATAACCGGCCCCCGCAACCATTTCGCGCTGGCCGAGGCCGACCATACCGTCCTGATCGGCGGCGGCGTGGGCATCACGCCAATGCTTGCCATGGGCTACGAACTGGCCGCCAGGGGCGCGCCGTTCGAGATGCATTACGCCACCCGCTCGGCCGACCGGACGGCCTTCCGCGACCTGTTGGAGGCCGCCCCCTTCGCCGGGCATGTGCAGGTCTACCACGACGACGCGAACAGGATCACCGACGCGGTGCTGCCGCCGCCGGACCCCTGCACGCATGTTTACATCTGCGGGCCGCAGGGCTTCATGGACTGGATGATCGGCGCGGCCGAGGTCATGGGCCACGCATCCGCGAACATCCATCGCGAGTACTTCTCGGCCGATGTCGATGTCTCGGGCGAGACGTTCGAGGTCGAGGCGCGCGCCAGCGGTGTCACCGTCACGGTGGGGCGGGATGAAAGCATCGTCGCGGCGCTGGCCCGCGAGGGTATCAAGATCGACGTGAAGTGCGAGGAAGGCATCTGCGGCACCTGCATCACCGATGTGATCGACGGCACGCCGGACCATCGCGACCAGTTCCTGACCGACGAGGAACGCGAGGAGGGGGCCGAAATCTGCACCTGCTGTTCGCGCTCGAAAACCGCGCGGCTGGTGCTGGATGTTTGAGGCGCATACAGCCGAGAGGTTCCGCGAAGGCATGTCGCGGCTGGGCGCTGCCGTCACCGTGCTGACGAGGGATGGTCCCGCGGGGCAGCATGGCATGACGGCTTCGGCCGTGTGTTCGGTGACGGACGATCCGCCGACGCTGTTGATCTGCGTGAACCGGGCCAACCGGTCGCGGGCGATGTTCGCGGAAAACGGCGTGGTCGCGGTGAACGTGCTGGCCGGGCGGCACACGGAACTTGGGCAGGTGTTTGCGTCGCGCGACGATGGCGAACGCTTTGCCGCCGCCGACTGGCACAGGCTGGAGACGGGGGCGCCGGTGCTGTCCGATGCCTCGGTCGCGTTCGATTGCCGGATCTCGGACGCGTCCGAAGTGGGCAGCCACACGGTGTTCTATTGCCGGGTCGCAGCGACGGAACTGGCCAGCCACGTTCCCGAGAGCCTGATCTGGTTCGGGCGCCGGTTCCATCCGTTGAAGGCAGGCTAGGCCCGTGTCCCTACAGCTTCCCCAGCTGCAGGAAAACCCGTTCCATCAGCTCGTTCAGCAATTGCTGTTCTCCGGGGCTGAGATCCTCGAAGGACGCATCGAAAATCGATGTCGCCACCTCGCGCGCCTTTTGCCGCTGGGCATCGCCGTCGATGGTCAGCGACACCTCGGTCACGCGCAGATCCTCGGGCCGGGGGCGCAGGCAGACAAGGCCTTGCGATTCCATCCGCTGGATGATGCGGGTCGCCGTGTTCAGCTTGATGATACTGTAGTCGGCGATCTGCGAAACGCTCAGCCAGTCGTCCTCGTGCAGGCACATCAGCACCCGCCAGCTGGGCACATCCAGCCCGATCCGCTTCAGCCGGACCTCCATCACCTGCATGTACCGGGCCGAGACCTGCGTGATCCAGTAGAAGGGCCAGTCCTGTTTGCGGAAGCGGTCTTCTTGCGGTGCCTCGGGATTGGGCGCCGCATCGGACGACGTGACGCTTTTCGGGCGCTGTTCCGCGGTTCGCATGGCTGTCTGACCTCCCGCCCGTCGTGACCGATTTCCATCCCCGAAAATCACAGCATTATTCACGTGAAAAGGGGTGCTTTCCGTTTTCCACAAGTCAACCATAAAGGAAACAAACATGTCCAACAGGATTATCAGTACCGCAGCCGCCGTTCTGGCCTTGGGCCTTGCGGTGCCCGCCGCGGCCGAAACCAAGCTGACCGTCGCCAACTGGCTGCCGCCGTCACACCCGTTGGTGTCGGAAGTTATCGTGCCGATGACCGAAAGCATCGCCGAAGCCACGGGCGGCAATGTCGTGCCCACGATCCTGCCCGCGCCGCTTGGGCCCCCGCCCGCGCATTTCGACTTTGCCGTCAACGGCGTGGCCGACATCACCTTCGGCGTGCAGGGCTACAGCCCGGGCCGCTTCAAGACGACCAACCTGGCCGAGCTGCCTTTCCTGGGCGACAGTGCCGAGGCGATCTCGGTCGCGTACTGGAATACGTGGGAAGAGATGCTGAAAGGGGCCGGAGAATACGATGACGTGAAGGTCCTGGCGCTCTTCACCCATGGCCCGGGCGAGATTTTCGTCAAGGAAGGCGATCTGGAAGGCCCCGACGCGATCAAGGGCAAGAAGCTGCGCGTGGGCGGCGGGATCGTGCACGAGGTCGCGACGACACTGGGCGCGGTGCCGGTCGAAGGACCGTCTTCGAAAGCCTATGAACTGCTGAGCCAGGGCGTGGCCGACGGGATCCTGTTTCCCTATGAATCGGTCAACTTCTTCGGGCTCATCCCGCAGCTGAACAAGGGCCTCGCCGTGCCGGGCGGGCTTTACAACACGTCCTTCTACATCGTCATGAACAAGGCGAAATGGGAAAGCCTGAGCGCGCAGGACCAGAAGGCCATCAACAGCGTGACAGGCGAAGCGCTGGCACGCGTGGCGGGGCAGATGTGGGACCGGGCCGATGCGAAAGGCAAGGCCGCGATGGACGGCAAGCTTGAGGTCGCCACCGCCACGGATGCGCAGATGGAGGCGTGGGAAACCGCGCTGAAGCCCGTGATCGACGCGAAGATGGAAGAACTCGCCTCCACCGGGATCGATGCCGATGCGGCGCTGGAGCATCTGAAGGCCGGCATCGCGGCCGAAACAAAATGAGCGAAGGCACGGCCGAAAAACTGGCCGACGGGCCGGTGTCCCCCGTGGACGCCGGCCCGGGCTACAGACGCTGGCCACGCCGTGCGCTGGCGGTGATCTCCGGCCTCATCCTGCTGATCATGATGGCGTTGACCGCGGTCGACGTGGTCGGGCGCTACGTGCTGAACAGCCCGCTGATCGGCGCTACGGAACTGACGGAACTGCTGCTCGTATCCGTCGTGTTCATCGGCTTGCCGGCGGTGTGCCTCGACGACGAACATGTCACCGTCGATCTTGTCACCTCGGCCCTGCCGGACTGGATCCAGCCGTTCCGCAAGGCGTTGCTGGCGGTGATCACGGCCACGGTTCTGGCCGTCATCGCGTGGCGGCTGTGGGTCCATGCCGACCAGATCGCCAGCTACAATGCGGTGACCAATTCCCTGCGTCTGCCTGTCGCCCCGGTCGCCCGGCTCTGCGCGGCGACGACGGCGGCATCGGTTCTCATCACGCTCTACGTGGCCCTGCGCGATCTGCGGACGGCCCTGAAAGGTTAATCCATGGAGATGCTCGCCTCGTGGCCGGTCGGGATGGCCGTGTTCTTCGCGTTGCTCCTGGTCGGGCTGCCGATCTCGATCGCGCTGACGGCGATCGGCCTTCTGGGCACCGTGTCGATCATCGGCTGGACGCCGGCGCTGTCGCTCCTGTCCACGACCTTCTTCGAACAGGGGCGCAATTATTCACTGTCGGTGCTGCCGCTGTTCCTGATGATGGGGAACTTCGTGGTGCAATCGGGCATCGCACGCGACCTGTACGATGCGGCGCACGCGTGGTTGCGGCACCGCAAGGGCGGGCTGGCCATGGCCACGGTGATCGCCTGCGGCGGGTTTTCCTCTGTTTGCGGATCGTCGATGGCCACCGCCGCGACGATGTCGAAGATCGCGCTGCCGTCGATGCGGCGCTTCGGCTATCCCGACGATCTGAGCACGGCATCCATCGCCGCGGGGGGGACGCTGGGCATCCTGATCCCGCCATCGGTGATCCTAGTCTTCTACGGGATCATGACGCAGCAGGACATCGGCAAGCTGTTCCTGGCGGGCATTCTCCCGGGCCTCCTTGGCGTGATCGGTTACGCGCTGGCGGTGTCGATCACGGTGAAGTTCCGCGGCTTCGATCTGCGGACGGAAGACAAGCTGCCGCTGGGCACGCGGCTGCGGGCGCTGAAGGGAACGGCGGGGGCCATGGTGCTCTTCACCTTCGTGATGGGCGGCATCTACCTGGGCGTCTTCACCCCCACCGAAAGTGCCGGCATGGGGGCCGCGGGCGCGCTGCTGCTGACGGTGCTGTCGCGCAAGTTCACGTGGCGGGCGACCTTTGCCACGCTGTTCGATTCCGCCAAGACGACGGCGATGATGTTCTTCATCCTCTTCGGCGCGCTGACCTTCACCAACTACGTGAACCTGTCGGGCATGACTGCCGACATGCAGGCGTTCCTGACGATCTTCGGCGACGGTCCGGTTCCCGTGATCCTGACCATCCTTTGCATCTACCTTGTGCTGGGCTGCGTGCTGGAAGGGCTGTCGATGATCATGCTGACGGTGCCGATCTTCTACCCCGTGGTGGCGTCCCTGGGCTTCGATCTTATCTGGTTCGGCATCTTCGTCGTGGTCATCACGGAAATCAGCTACATCACGCCGCCCGTGGGCATGAACGCCTTCGTCCTGCGCTCGGTCAACCGCGATGTCGAGCTGTGGACGATCTTCCGCGGCCTTGGCGCCTTCGTGGCGATGGACGTGGTGCGGATCATCCTGCTGATCGCGTTTCCCGGGATCGTCCTGTTCCTGCCGTCGCAAATGTAGCGTCAGTCGAGGTGGAAGACCTCCTCGGTTGATGCCCACCATTCGCCATTCGCGCGGGTCTCCAGCGGGCGCTGCATCGGGTTGCAGATGGCCCACCAGTCCTGCGTGACCGGGTCGGCGGCGATGGCAGCCGAATCCGCTTCGAAATCGTCGCCGGTGTATTCCATGTAGCTGAACATCAGCATCTCGGGCTCTCTCAGGAAGATCGAGTAATTGGTGATGTTCGACCGCCCCAAACGGTCCAGCACCTCGGGCCAGACATCGGCGTGCACGCGCTTGTATTCGGCCATGTGTTCGGGTCTCAGGCCGATGACCTGTGCGATGCGTTTCATCTGTCTGCTCCTTCCAGGGCATAGACGCGGGTGGCCGTGGCGCCGAACAGCGCGGCCCGTTCGTCGGGGCTGAGCGATGCGGCCAAGGCCTGCGCGGTCGACACCCAGGTTTCGTAATCGCCCGCCAGCTCCAGCACCGGCCAGTCGCTGCCCCACATCAGCCGGTCGGGGCCGAAGCACTCCCACACGTGATCGAAGACCGGAGCCAGCGTGTCGGCGGACCAGCCGGGCCCGAATTCGTTGGCCAGCCCCGACAGCTTGCACGAGATCTGCGGATGCTGCGCCAGCGCTGCCATGCCGGCGCGCCAGTCGTCGCCGGGATCGGTGCCGTCGAAGACGGGCTTGGCGCAATGGTCCACGATGATCGGAAGGTCGGGCAGGCGACGGGCGAGCTCGTCGATGACGGGCAGATGCCGGGGCGTGATCAGGGCGTCCATGCGCAATCCGTGAGAGGCGAGGGCGGTCAGCCCCTGCAAGACATCATCGCGCAGGATCCAGCGGGTTTCGGCAATGTCCTGCAACATGGGGCGCGCGCCGCGGAGCAGGGGGTGCGAGAGTTCCGACAGCTGGGCAGGCACGTCGCCCGTCAGATCCACCCAGCCGACCACGGCCTGCATCAGCGGCGTCCGCTCGGCCAGATCCAGCAGGAACCGGGTTTCGGCGAGCGTGGGCGCGGCCTGCACCGCGACCGTGCCCGTGACACCGCAGGCGCGGGCCAGCGGTTCCAGATCCGGCGGCAGGATGTCCCGGCGGATCCGGGCGACGCTGTCGTCCATCCAGCCATAATCCCCGCGGTCGATCCGCCAGAAATGCTGATGCGCGTCGATCATCGGGAATTTTCCTTGCAAGCCGTATTGTTCTAAATAATAACAAACGAAATTCAGGGGGTCCGTCAATGCACATTCCAACTGTTCTGCAGTTCGGCACCAGCCGCTTCCTGCAGGCCCATGCGGACCTGTTCCTGTCGGAGGCATTTCCCGGGGAACGCCCCGTCACGGTGGTGCAGACCAGCGGCGATCCTTCCCGCGCCTCCCGCGCCGCGGCGATGGCGCAAGGGTACGACGTGCGGATCCGCGGGTTGCAGGACGGCGCGCCGCTGGACGAAACGCGCCATGTCACCTCTGTCGCGCGGGGGCTGACGTTGGGCCCGGATCTGGCCGAGGTCACGCAGCTGATCGCCGGACCGGTGGACATGATCCTGTCAAACACCGCCGATGCCGGGTTCCGCCAGCGGCCCGAGGACGCGGCGCCACGTTTCGATCCGGCGATGTCCTACCCCGCCAAGCTGGCGCATCTGCTCCGGCACCGGTTCGATGCGGGCGGGGCGCCGATACAGGTCATGCCCACGGAACTGGTGCGCAACAACGGCGCCGTTCTGCGTGATCTGGTGCTGACCGTGGCGCAGCGCATGGACAGGCCCTACCGCGACTGGCTGGCGGGGGAGGTCACCTGGGTCAATTCGCTGGTCGACAGGATTGTCTCTGAACCGCTGGAACCGGCGGGCGGGGTGGCCGAACCCTATGCGCTTTGGGCGATCGAGGCGCAGCCGGGGCTGGTCGTGCCTTGCGATCATCCTGATATCGACGTGGTGCAGGATCTGGGGCGGGTCGAACGCCGCAAGCTCTTCGTGCTGAACCTTGGCCATACGTGGATCATTTCGGCGTGGCTGGCGCAGGGACGGACGGGCGCTGTCTACGTGCGCGACGTGATGGAGAACGCCGACTGGGCGGCGCAGTTGCAGGAACTGTACGAGACCGAGGTGTTGCCCGGTTTCGCCGCCGCCGGAGAGATCGGCGGGCTGGCTGACTACATTGCCACGACGCTGGAACGCTTCGCCAACCCGTTCCTCGATCACCGGCTGGAAGACATCGCGCAGAACCATGACGAAAAGCTGCAAAGGCGCATCGCCGCCTTCATCCAATGGGCGCGCGGCAACGGGGACACGGGCACGAAGCCAAGGCTGACGGCCGCGCTGGAGGGGAAAACCACATGAAAACGAAGACAATCGGCCGGACGGGGCTTGAGGTGACCGAGGCGTCGTTCGGATGCGCGAGCATCGGGAACCTCTACCGCGAGGCCACGGATGCAGACAGCCGCACCGTGCTGGACTGCGCGTGGGACGCCGGCATCCGGTACTTCGACACCGCCCCGCATTACGGGCGCGGCCTGTCGGAACAGCGGCTGGGCGCGTTCCTTGCGGATCATCCGGAGGCGGTGGTTTCCTCCAAGGTGGGCCGCATCCTGTCGCCCGCGAAGGCCCCGATTGCCGAGGCCGACGGCTACGTGCACCCGGCGCAGAACGACGTGCGCTATGACTATTCGGGCGATGGCATTCTGGAGAGCTTCGAGCAGAGCTGCGGACGGCTGGGCCGGTCGCGGATCGAGATCCTGTATGTCCACGATATTGGCGCCTATACCCATGGCATCGACGCCAACCGCCCGCATATGGAGGCGTTTCTTGGTTCGGGCTACGAGGCGCTGGTGCGGCTGCGCGAGGCCGGACGGATCCGGGCCTTCGGGTTGGGCGTGAACGAATGCGAGGTCTGCCTCGACGTGATGCGCGAGGCCGGGCCGCTCGACGTGATCCTGCTGGCCGGGCGCCTCACGCTGCTGGACCGTCAGGCCGAGGCAGAGCTCGTGCCTGCGTGCCGTGAAGCCGGGACAAGCCTTGTGCTGGGCGGCATCTTCAATTCCGGCATCCTTGCGACCGGGCCGGTGGAGGGCGCGACCTTCGACTACGAACCCGCAACGCCGGAGGTTCTGTCCCGTGTCGGCGAACTGCAGGCGCAGGCGGAAAGCCACGGCATCCCGCTCGCCACCGCGGCGCTGCATTACGCGATCCGTCATCCGGCCGCGGCGTCGGTGCTTCTGGGTACGGCCAAACCGTCGTCGCTGATGCGCAACCTGGATGCTCTGGCGCACCCCTTGCCGGACGGGGCGGAGGCGATGTTCGGCTGAAGCTCAGCCCAGGTCGTGCAGGCGAAGCGATGACAACAGCGTCGTCTTCGACGTGCGCAGGTGCCGTTGCGTGGCGGCCCGCGCGGCATCCGCATCGCGGGCCTCCAACGCGTCGATGATCGCCAGGTGTTCGTCTATCGCGGCCTCGTTGCGGATCTTCTCCTCGGTCTTGTCCCACATGTAGTGGTAGTGGAAGATGAGCGAGATCACCTTCTGGAACTCGGCAATGAACCGGTTCCGCACGACCGAGTTGATGGTCTGGTGGAACCGTTCGTCCAGCTTCGAAAACTCGTGAAAGTCGGTCTCGATCGCGGCCTTCAGCGCAAGGTGATCCTGACGGAGCCGGGACAGCCCCTGCCACACCGGGTGATCGACCGGGGCTTCCGCCACCTGGCTGACGGCATTGGCTTCCAGCAGGGACCGGAAATCCGACAGCTCGATGGCGTAATCCTTGGTGAAGCCCAGCAGCATCCATCCCCCTTGCGGGCGGCGGCTGACAAGGCCGAAGCGGCTGAGCCCGGCGAGGAATTCCTTCAGGTCGTGCTGGGGCACCTCGAAGGTGCGCGAAAGTTCGGCCACCGAAAGCGGGGTGTTGGCGGGCACGTCGAAGCGCAGGATCCAGTCTAGGAACCTTTGTTCAAGGTCGCTCTTGCCCGGGCCGGCATCGGGCAGGGCGATGCGGTCCTCGTCCTGCGGTTTGCGCAGCAGGCGCTTGTCGCGCCCTTCCCACGATATCAGGCCAAGGTCCTGAAGCCGCGACAGGCAGCGGCGGATGATGGTGCGGCTGACGCCCGCGATCTCGGCCAGGCGGGTTTCCGACGGGATCGTGGCCTCGACGGGCAGAGTGTCGCAGAAGGACAGGATGCGGTTGTAGGCTTCCCGGTACCTCGTGTCGCTGCGTGCCATGAAGCTGCCCCTTGCCGGCGCCGTCAGGCGACCTGTTCTTGTATTTGTGCGAAATTATAAAAAACAATTGACAGGAATCAAGTCCTCACAGATTTATGTATTAAATAATTAAATGCAGCATGCGAAAGGGGGGCGTATGTCACAAGCAGTCAAGTCCGCATCCGGTGGCACGTCGTCGCCGTTGGCGAGCCTGATGCCGGACGCATCGAAGATGCACCGCTTGTCCGCGCTGTTGACGCTGGTCCTGCTGATCATCGGCTTCTCGCTGGCCAGCCAGTCGTTCTTTTCGGTGAACAACGGGCTGACCGTTCTTCTGCAAACTTCGGTCATCGGCCTTCTGGGCATCGGACTGACGATGGTCATCATCACCGGCGGTATCGACCTGTCTGTCGGCTCGGTCCTGGCGCTGTCGGGCGTCGCCTCGGCCATGGTCATCAAGGCGGGGCTGCCCGTGATCCCGGGGATGACCTTCGGGGTCATCGTCGGCGCGGCCTGCGGCGCGATCAACGGGCTGGTGGTGACACGGCTGCGCATCCCGCCCTTCGTGGCCACGTTGGGCATGATGCTGATGGCGCGCGGGCTGGCGCTGCAGCTGACCGGCGCCGCCCCGATTTCCCGGCTGGGGGACGCGTTCGGCGTGCTGGGCAACGGCGCGCTGTTCCGTGTCGTCGAAATGCAGCCCAACGGCTTCCCGAAAGTCATCTTCCCCGGCATTCCCTATCCGGCGATCCTGCTGCTGCTGGTCGCCATCGCCGTGGCCTACATGCTGCGCCGCCGCCAGATCGGCCGCCACATCTACGCCACAGGCTCGAACGAGGAAGCCGCCCGCCTGTCCGGTGTCCGCGTCGACCATACCAAGCTTTATGCCTACGTGATGTCGGGCGCGCTGGCGGGGCTGGCGGGCAACGTGCTGATGTCGCGTCTTGTGACGGCCCAGCCCAGCGAAGGCGTGATGTACGAGCTCGACGCCATCGCCGCGGCGGTGATCGGCGGCGCATCGCTGTCGGGCGGGGTCGGCACCGTGTCGGGCACGCTGATCGGCGCCTTCATCATCGGCATCCTGCGAAATGGTCTGAACATGGCCGGTGTGTCGGCCTTCATCCAGCAGATCGTGATCGGCGCCGTCGTGATCGGTGCCGTGTGGATCGACCAGATCCGCGCACGGCAATGACGTCCCCGCCCGCCCGGCGCAGGAGGTGCAGCCGGGCAGGTGGGAAGAAAACCTGAACCATAATCTCTACTGAGGAGGAATGAGATGCGGACCTTGAAACTTGGAATGCTGGCTTCGGCCTTGGCCCTGACGGCCGGGCTTGCCCAGGCCGGTGAAATCGCGGTGATCGTGAAAGCCACAAGCTCCAACTTCTGGCAGAACGTGAACAAGGGCGCGACAGCGGCCATCGAAGGCGATTCAGATTACACGATGAGCTTTGACGGCCCCGCGACCGAAAGCGCCGTGGCAGATCAGGTGAACCTTGTCGAGAACGCGATCAACCGCGGCGTCGATGGCATCGTGCTGGCCCCGTCCGATCCGGAGGCACTGGCCCCTGCCGTCAAGCGCGCGTTCGAAAGCGGCATCCCCGTCGTGATCATCGACAGCGCCCTGGGCGAAGGCGCCAAGGGCACCTACCAGGCGTTCCTGTCGACCGACAACTGCGCCGCGGGCGAAGCCGTCGCCAAGCGCATGATCGACGAAGCTGGCACCGAAGGCAAAGTGGCGATCATGTCCTATGTCGCTGGTGTGGGCTCGGAAATCGGGCGGGTCGGGTGCTTTTCCGACTACCTGACCGAGAACTCGAAGCTGGAAATCGTCGGGCCCTACTACAGCCAAAGCCAGATGGCGCAGGCGCTGAACCAGACCACCGATATTCTGGCGTCGAACCCGGATCTGGTGGGCATCTTCGGGGCGAATGAACCCACCGCCGTGGGCATGGGCCGGGCGATCCAGCAGGCAGGCAAGGCCGGCCAGATCGTGGCACTTGGCTTTGACGGCAACGAGGATCTGCAGCAGTTCGTGCGGGACGGTCTTCTGGAGGCGACCGCCGTGCAGGGCTCCTTCGCGATGGGAGAGCTGGGCGTGGAGACGGTCATCGACATCCTGTCGGGCGAGAAGGTGGATTCCTTCATCAACACCGGTGTCGTGCTTGTCGATCAGGACAATATCGACACCGACAAGGCCCAGAACGTCCTTTACTGATCCTTGCGGGGGCGTTTCCGGACGCCCCCGTTTCCATTCCAGAAGCCGGAAGAGAACCCCATGTCGAACACACCTCTGGTCCAGATGATCGGGATCGAAAAGCACTTCGGCGGGGTGCGGGCGGTCGATCATGTCTCGCTCGATCTCTATCCTGGCGAAGTGGTGGGCGTGCTGGGCCACAACGGGGCCGGCAAGTCCTGCCTGATGCGGATCCTGGCGGGCGCGATGCTGCCCAACGAAGGCGAAATCCGCGTGGGCGGCAAAACCGTCACCTTCGCTGACCCGAACGATGCCCGCGAGGCGGGGATCGAGACGATCTACCAGACGCTGGCGCTGGCCGATCACCTCGACGCGCCGTCGAACCTGTTTCTGGGGCGCGAGCTGAAGACGCGCTTCGGCAATCTGGATGATGCCCGCATGCTGGAGGAATCCCGCAAGGTGCTGGCCCGCCTGAACCCGAATTTCAAGAACCTGTCGGACCCTGTCTCGTCGCTTTCAGGCGGCCAGCGGCAGGTGATCGCCATCGCACGTGCGATCTATTTCGACACCCGCGTCCTGATCATGGACGAACCCACCGCGGCCCTTGGCCCGTCGGAAACGGCGATGGTGTCCGACCTGATCCGCCAGTTGCGGTCGGAAGGCATCGGCATCCTGCTGGTCAGCCACGACATGCACGACGTGTTCGACCTGTGCGACCGCGTCGTGGTGATGAACAAGGGCCGTCTGGTCGGCGCGCATGGCATCGACGAGGTCACGAAGGACGACGTGCTGAGCCTGATCGTGAAGGGCGAACTGCCCGCCGACTGGTCCGCCCGCAACCTGGAGGCAGCACAATGAAGGACACCGGCCCCGAGGTCATGACCTGCGGCGTCTGCTTTGAACCCGGAACGTTCGTGCTGGAACAGCGCGACAAGCCTCAGGAGGCACCCGAAGGCTACCGGCTGGTCGATATCGCGGCCATCGGCATCTGCGGCACCGATTACCATATCTTCGAAGGCAAGCACCCGTTCCTGAACTACCCGCGTGTAATCGGGCACGAACTGTCGGGCCATCTGGCCGACGGCCCCGATGCGGGCGAACTGGTGGTGGTGAACCCGTACATCTCCTGCGGGACGTGCCGTGCCTGTCTGCGGGGCAAGCCCAATTGCTGCAGCAACATCGCCGTGCTGGGGGTGCATACCGATGGCGGCATGTGCGCCCGGATCGCGGTGCCCGAAGGCAACCTGTACCCGGCCACGGGTCTTACGGCGCAGCAGGCCGCGATGGTCGAATTCCTCGCTATCGGCGCGCATGCCGTGGCGCGGTCCGGGTGCGGGGCAGGGGACCGGGTGATGGTCACCGGTGCCGGGCCCATCGGCCTTGGTACGGCGCTCTTTGCCCGGATCGCGGGCGCCGAAGTGCACCTGATGGATCTCAGCACCCAGCGGCTGGAGGCGGCGGGCTACATCGTCGACCTTGCCGCCATTCACCGGCCGGGCGATGACATCCTGCAGGGCGAACTTGCCGACGGCTTCGATCTGGCCTTCGACGCGACGGGCAATGCCAAGGCGATCGAGGCGGGCTTCCCGCTGGTGGCGCATGGCGGCTCGACGGTGCTGGTCAGCGTGGTCAAGGAAAGCATCACCTTCGCCGATTCCGAATTCCACAAGCGGGAATCGCGGATCATCGGCAGCCGCAACGCCCTGAAATCCGATTTTGACAAGGTGATGGAGGCGATCCGCGCGGGCCAGGTGCCCACCGATGCCATCGCGTCGGAGGTCCTGCCGCTGGCCGATCTGCCCGACCGCTTCGCCGCCCTGGTCGAAGACCGCGCGCACCTGATCAAGGTGCTGGTAACCCCGTGAAAGCAACCGCCATGACCGACCAACCCTACGCGCTGCGTCTTCACGATGCGGACAACGTCCTTGTCGCCCTGCGCAACGTGCCCGCGGGCACGGTGCTGCCCGGCGACGTCACGGCGCCGGACGCGATCCCGGCCGGTCACAAGATCGCCCTGCGCGACATCGCGGCGGGCGAGAACATCCTGAAATACGGTCAGATCATCGGGGCGGCGACGACGGATATCGCCACCGGCGCCCATGTCCACGTGCAGAACCTTGGAATGGGCGACCACAAGCAGGACCATAGTTTCGGGTCTGCCGCGAAGGCGTTGCCTGAGCCGGAGGGCACAGCCGAGTTCATGGGCTTCCACCGCCCGTCAGGCCGCGTGGGAACCCGCAACTACCTCGGCATCCTGACATCCGTGAACTGCGCAGGCTCCGTCGCGCAGTTCATCGCGGAAGCCGCCCGGCGCGACGGCCTTCTGGACGCCTATCCCAACATCGACGGGATCGTGCCCATCGTCCACGGCTCGGGCTGCGGGATGTCGGGCAAGGGCGAAGGCTATGACACCCTGTTCCGCACGCTCGCGGGCTATGGGCACAGCGCGAATTTCGGCGCCATCCTGATGATCGGCCTCGGCTGCGAAGTGATGCAGATCCCGGACCTGATCGACCGCAAGGCCCTGAAGGACAGCGCCCGGTTCCGCTATATGACCATCCAGCAGCAGGGCGGCACACGGGCCACCATCGACAAGGGCCTGTCTATCCTGCGCGAACTGGCCATCGAGGCGAACAAGGCCGAACGCGCGCCGGCCCCGGCCGCGCACCTTGTGCTGGGCATGCAATGCGGCGGGTCGGACGGCTATTCCGGCATCACCGCGAACCCCGCGCTTGGCGTGGCCTCCGACCTGCTGGTGGCCCATGGCGGCACCTCGATCCTGTCGGAAACGTCCGAGATCTACGGCGCCGAACACCTGCTGACCCGCCGTGCCGTCGATGAACCCACGGGGCGCAAGCTCGTCGACCTGATTGACTGGTGGGAAGATTACACCGCCCGCAATTTCGGCGAGATGGACAACAACCCGTCCCCCGGCAACAAGCGGGGCGGCCTGACGACGATCCTCGAGAAATCCCTCGGCGCTGTGGCCAAGGGCGGCAGCGCGCCCATGGCCGGGGTCTACAAGTACGGCGAACCGATCGACCGTCCCGGCTTCGTCTTCATGGACAGCCCCGGCTACGATCCCTGTTCGGTGACGGGGCAGACGGCGTCGGGCGCGAACCTGATCGCGTTCACCACCGGGCGTGGCAGCGTTTCCGGCTACCAGCCGGTGCCGTCGATCAAGCTGGCGTCGAACCCCGAGCTGTGGCGGCGGATGGAGCCCGACATGGACGTCAACTGCGGCGACATCCTTGACGGCGTGAGCCTCGAGGAGAAGGGGCGGGAGATCTTCGAACTGATGCTGAAGGTCGCCTCCGGCACCCAGACGAAAAGCGAAGCACAGGGGTTCGGCGCGGTGGAATTCGTGCCCTGGCAGATTGGCGCGGTGATGTGATGCCGCCGCGGAAGGAGTAAACCGATGTCTCTCGATCTCACCGGCCAGAAGGTTCTGGTCACGGCCGCGGCGCAAGGCATCGGCCGCGCCAGCGCCGAGGCCTTCCTGCGCGCCGGCGCCACCGTTCTGGCGACCGACATCAACATGGATGGGCTGGACACGCTGCAAGGCTGCGAGACCGCCCGGCTGGACGTTCTGGACGCCGCATCGGTGGCCCAAGTCTGCAAGGCCGCGGGCCAGATCGACGTGCTGTTCAACTGCGCGGGCGTCGTGCATGGCGGATCGGTGCTGGACTGCTCCGATGACGAACTCGACTTCGGCTATGACCTGAACGTCAAGGCGATGGTCCGCATGGTGCGGGCGGTTCTGCCCGGCATGCTGGACCGGAAATCGGGCGCCATCATCAACATGTCGTCGGTCGCGTCGTCGGTCAAAGGGGTGCCGAACCGCTTTGTCTATTCGACGACGAAGGCCGCCGTGATCGGCATGACGAAATCCATCGCCGCCGATTACGTGGGCCAGGGCATCCGCTGCAACGCGATCTGCCCCGGCACGGTGCAATCGCCCTCGCTCGACGAACGTCTTGCGGCCACGGGCGATTACGACGCCGCGCGCGCCGATTTCGTGGCCCGCCAACCGCTGGGCCGCATCGCCGACGCGGACGAGATCGCGGATCTTGCCGTCTACCTTGCCGCGGCGACCTATACCACCGGTCAGGCCTACTGCATCGACGGCGGCTGGACCATCTGACCCTTCAGGAGAAACCACCCATGAAACTCCTTCGCTATGGCGAACCCGGGGCCGAGAAGCCCGGCCTTCTGCACGCAGACGGCACGATCCGCGACCTGTCGGGCCTGATCGACGACCTGTCGGGCGCCAACCTCGCCCCCGAAAAGCTGGCCGAGCTGGCCAGTGCCGACGCCGATGCGCTGCCCGTGGTCGATGGATCGCCCCGCCTCGGGCCGGTCGTGTCCGGCACGGGCAAGTTCGTCTGCATCGGCCTGAACTTCGCCGACCACGCCGCCGAAAGCGGCATGGAGGTCCCGCCCGAACCGGTCATCTTCATGAAGGCGACATCGGCCATCTGCGGGCCCGACGACCCGATCATCATCCCCCGCGGATCCGACAAGACCGACTGGGAGGTCGAGCTTGCGGTGATCATCGGCAAGAAGGCCAAGTACGTCTCGGAAGCGGAAGCGATGGACCATGTCGCGGGCTATGCCGTCACCAACGACGTGTCCGAACGCGCCTTCCAGATCGAACGGTCCGGCCAGTGGACCAAGGGCAAGAGCTGCGACAACTTCGGCCAGCTGGGCCCGTGGCTGGTGACCTGCGACGAGATCCCCGATCCCCAGAACCTTGGCATGTGGCTGACGGTCAACGGCGAGAAGATGCAGGACGGCTCGACCACCACGATGGTCTACGGCGTGGCCTTCCTTGTGCACTACCTCAGCCAGTTCATGACCCTGCACCCGGGCGACGTGATCTCGACCGGCACCCCTCCGGGCGTGGGCCTCGGCCTGAAGCCCCCGCGCTACCTGAAGGCGGGCGACGTGGTCGAGCTGGGCATCGAGGGGCTGGGACAGCAGCGTCAGGATGTGATTGCGGATTGAGGTTGGAGGGGGGCGAGGGAGATACCGCTGGCTTTTTGACAACGCTGAATACTCTTCCTTGCATGAACTGTAAGGGAGAGTTTTGTGTCTCCTCAAGCTTTGAGGTATGGTCACAGCGAATATCGAGGAACATGTTCGTTTGGCCGTCAGCCAAACGACACGGAATTTTTCTTCGACGCATGAGACGCTAACGAGCCATAACCTTGATCTGCTAGGAGCATATGGCAATGCCATCCCAACGCGATGCGATGCGGCGTTTTTGGCAAGAGCACCGAAATCAGGGCGCCGAAGCTGTGATCAACGCGTATGCGAAGGCAGAAATGTCTGGTGAGGTTGAGCGACGCAACAATTCGAGCAAGCGTGATCCGTATGAATACGCTCGAGCACTGTTAAACGATGGATTGAAAAAAGGCTGGTTGTCGAGTGCCCCGCCGGCCGCAGCCATCGAACAGACTCTCGATGACGCAGCGCGAAAAGATGATCATAATAAAGCGGAATCGGAACATCTGAAATCTGAAACGGTATCTCGGTTGCTCCTCCTGCACAGCGCCGTTTTAGAGGAATTGCGCGCAAGAGGCGTTGTGCGGTCCGCAAACAATCCTACCGGAGACCTGGCCGAGTATTTGTTCTGCTTGGCGTTTGGCTGGGACCAGCAAGGCAACTCTGCCAGAGCTTTCGATGCTATCGACGGTGAAGGTTGTCGAGTCCAGATCAAAGGGCGACGTATCCATCGTCGCAACCAATCTCGGCAACTGTCGGCCATTCGGGACCTCGATGGTTTCGATATTCTAGCTGCTGTATTGTTCGATGACGATTTCAGGGTGATACGGGCTGCATTGGTACCTGCTGATGTCGTTCGTGCCCACTCCAGCTATGTCGAACACAGCAACAGTTACAGGTTTTTGCTTCGTGATCAGATCTGGGAACTGTCAGGCGTAAAAGATGTGACCGGAACACTTCAATCCGTGCAAGCGGAGTAAACTCAACAGCCACATTGATTAAACGCATTTCGGCGTAATCCATCAACAAGCGTTTCCAAGAATTTGCCGTCGGCGCGGATCCAACCAGAAAGGTCCGCAGAGGCTAAGATGTCGGGCCACACCAAAAACATCGCAAGAGGCATTCAATAATCCAAAAAGAAAAAAGCCCTCTAAGGCGTTGGCCTTAAAGGGCTTATCTTGGCTCCGGCGGTAGGGATCGAACCTACGACCAATTGATTAACAGTCAACTGCTCTACCGCTGAGCTACGCCGGAACGTGGCGCGTCCTATAGCAACGGGTCCGGGGGGCGTCCAGTGGGTAGGGGAAGATTCTTTGAAGAATTTTGCCGGCTCCCACGGCATCCGTTCAGGGGCTGCCCGCAACCGCTTCGAAGCGGGCCGTCGATGACAGGTCGCCGTCCGGGCGGGCCAGGTTTCTTGTTGTCAGGTCAATGAGATGGGCGAAGACGTTGCGCTCGGCTGCGGGCAACAGGGCGGGGGCCACGTCGGTGTAGACGCGGCGGGTCAGCTCGGCCACGGTGGCGGGGCCGCCGGACAGCGCCGCGCGGATCGATGCTTCGCGGCCAAGGCGGTGATCGACCAGCCACGACAGGCGCGCGGCGGGGTCCTCGATGGGGGCGCCGTGGCCGGGGTAGAAGATCCGCCAGTCGCGGGCCTGCAGCTTTGCGCAGGACGCCATGAAGGCGGTCAGGTCGCCATCGGGGGGCGAGACGATCGAGGTCGACCAGCCCATGACGTGATCGGCGGTGAAACACGCATCCCCCCAGGCCAGCGCGATGTGGTTGCCAAGATGGCCGGGAGTGTGGATGACCTCCACCTCCCATTCCGCCGACTGGATCACGTCGCCTTCGGTCAAGGTCGCGTCCGGCTCGAACCCCTCGTCCACGCCTTCCCCGCCACCGGCAAGGCCGGAGGTGGCCAGCGCCTCCATCACTTCGCTCCGGCCCGCATGGGGGCCTCCGAAGGCCAGGATCGGCGCGCCGCAATGGGCGGCCAGCGGACGGGCAAGGGGGGAGTGGTCGGAATGGGAGTGCGTGACGATGATGTGGCTGATCTTTGCCCCCGGTCCGATGGCGTTCAGGATCGCCTTCAGGTGGGCGGGATCATTGGGGCCCGGGTCGATCACGGCCACGCTGCGGCTGCCCAGAAGATAAGTGTTCGTGCCGCGATAAGTGAAAGGTGACGGGTTCGGGGCCAGAATCCGCCGGATACCGGTCTCCAGAACCTCGGACTCGCCCGGAACCGGGTTGAAGTCGTCGGGCGGCTGGCTCATGTCTTTCTCCATCGGCAGGGTCCGGGGGCGATTTCAGGGGCAGGCTTAGCGCATGACGAGGAAAAGGCTCAAACACTATCTGCCGCGGAGCCTGATGGGCCGGGCCGCGATGATCCTCTTCGTGCCGATCATCACGTTGCAGATCATCATCTCGATCCACTTCATCCAGAACCACCTGGAGGACGTCACCCGGCAGATGAGCGACAATACCGGCCAGGCCCTGCGCGAGATCGAGTACATCGCAAGCTTCGCGCCGGGGCAGCACGCGGCCCTTGAACAGCTGGAGCCGGTGATGGCCGCGCTTGGCATGGAGGCCGCCTTCCTCGACACCGATACGGTGCCGGATGACGACGCGATGACATGGTGGGATTTCTCGGCGCACATCATCTCGAACGCGTTGCAACGCGACGTGCCGGGGCTGCGCCACCTGTCCTTCCTTGAACCGCGCACCGTCATCGCCGTTCTCGCCACCACCAACGGCCCGCTGGAGCTGCGCTTCAACCGGCGCCTGGTCGCTGTGGTCGCCCCCCACCAGCTGATCGTCACGACGCTGTTCTTCGGCGCGCTGATGGCGGCCATCGCCTATGCCTACCTGCGCAACCAGATGCGGCCAATCAAGCAACTGTCCCAGGCGGCCGAGGCCTTCGGGCGCGGGCAGTCGGTGATTTACCATCCCAGCGGCGCGACCGAGGTGCGGGCCGCGGGCGCCGCCTTCCTGGCCATGCGCGCCCGGATCGAACGGCACATCGAACAGCGCACGCTGATCCTGTCGGGCGTCAGCCACGATCTGCGCACGCCGCTGACCCGTCTGAAGCTGGGGCTGGCGATGCTCGACGAGGACGACGCCGGCCCGCTGGTGTCGGACGTGGAGGAAATGGAGCGGCTGATCGACGAATTCCTCGCCTTCTCGCGGGGGGCGGCGGGGACAGAGGCCGAGAAGGTCGACGCCCACGCGCTTCTGGCCCGTATCGCGGGGGATGCCTGCCGCGCCGGGCTGCCGGTGACATTGCGGGACGGGCAGGCCAGTACGTCCGAACGCGAGACGATGCTGCGCCCGGCGGCGATCCGGCGCGCGGTGGAAAACCTGATGGGCAACGCGGTGCGCTATGGCGCGCGAGCCGAGCTGTCGATCGAGGAGAGCGACCGCAACGTCACCTTCCGCGTGGAAGACGACGGCCCCGGCATCCCCCCCGAACAGCGCAGCCGTGCGCTGATGCCGTTTTCCCGCCTCGATCCATCGCGCAACCAGAACAGCGGCGGCGGCGTGGGCCTTGGCCTTGCCATCGCCGCCGACATTGCCCGCGTTCACGGCGGCCGACTGCAACTGGGCGACAGCGAACGGCTAGGTGGGCTGAAGGCGGAAATCGTTGTGCCACGGTGACTTTTGGGGATTTTGGGCCAACTGCGTCATGGGTGAGCTGCTGCCGGCATGCAGACCCTTCCGGGCGAGGTCGATCAGGCAGGGGCCGGGAGGATCGCAAGCGTCTGGCTACAGCATCCATTCGACGGGCAACCAGCCCACGATACGGGCCAGTACCCTCTGGATCGCCGTGGTGTTGGGATCGGCATCATAGGTCCGTGTCGTGCCGTCGGCGGATGTCTCGATCCAGATCAGCGTCCCGTCTTCGCCCGCCTCGACACGGTAGGCGAATGTCGGCATGTCCAGCTGCGCGGACAGAGAGGCAGCCATGGCGGGGCTGTCGACGAGAACCCCCATTTCCGTGTTGAGCCGGGCCGACCGGGGATCCAGGTTGTAGGAACCGATGAACACGCGGGTCCCGTCGAACCCGAAGACCTTGGCATGGAGCCCGGACGCCGAGCCGGCGAGGATCTCGGGCAGGCTGCGGTCGATGCGCTCCTCCCGCATGGCCCTGAGTTCCAGCAGCTCAACACCGCTGGCCACGAGGCCCGGCCGGTACTTCATGTAGCCCGCGTGCACCGGCATCACGTCGGTGGCGTCGAGGGAATTGGTCAGGACGCGCACGCGTACACCGTCCCGCGCAAGGTTTTCCAGCACCTCCGCCCCGCGGGACCCGGGGATGAAATAGGCCGAGACGAGATCGAGCGAGCTCCGGGTCGCTCCGGCCAGCGCGATCAGTTTCTCGACGACGAGCCGGTCGTCCGGCACATCGCCGAACCCCTTCAGCGGGTCATCGACGTAGAGTTCGGCTTTGCCCCATTCGAAGTTCAAGTCCCGCGCGTCGATCTGTCGGGCAAGAAGGCTGTCCCGGATCGCAGCCTGGTAGCCGGCGCCGGTGGCGGATGCGCGCGCCCGGGCGGCGAGGTCGGCGATGGCCGGGGCACCGGCCGGGTCAAGCAGCGTGCCGGCCGCCCAGACGGCATCGCTGTTCCAGTAGGTGTCGAAACTCCCGGCCACGTCGTCCACGATCGGCCCGACGCCGATCGCGTCCACGTCGAAATAATGCGTGCCCTCTCCATAGGCGAAGTAGATGTCGCCGATGTTCCGGCCCCCGACGATGGTGGCGACGCCATCGACGGTCATCGACTTGTTGTGCATCCGGTGGTTCAGCCGGCCGAAGGAAAAGGCATAGGACAGGAGCTTGGGGTTTCTCAGCGTGAACGGGTTGAAGATGCGCACCTCGGCCGTGGGCATCGCGTCGAGTTCGGCCAGGAGCGGATCGAGCCCGGGGATCCCGTTGTCATCCACCAGAAGCCGCACCCGCACGCCACGATCCGCCGCGTCCCGCAACGCGTCGAGCAGCATCAGCCCCGTCGTGTCGTCCTGCCAGATGTAGTACTGGGCATCGATCGATGACACGGCCTCCCGCGCCAGGATCGCCCGCGCCGCGAAGGCGGCCCTGCCATCGGCCAGCGGTCGGATGCCGCTTTCGCCCGGATGGCGTTCCGTTGCCGGCAGGATCGCCTGTGCCAACGGTCCGTCCCGGTCCGGCGCCAGGCGCTCGCTGGACTGCGCGAAATTTTGGTCCGGCAACGGGAACAGCAGCGTCATGCCCATGACGAACACCGCCAATACGGCCACTGTCACTGCGAGGATCTTGAGAACTTTCATCCGGATCTCTTCACCGGTCTTCACGCCGGGCGGGTGTCCCGGGCCGCATCCGGGCCTTTGCCTGCGATTTGAACACACAAGGCGCACCGCTCCAAGTCATTCCCGCGGCGCACACACCGCCTGACATCCGGTTCTGGAAGGCGGATCGCCACACCGGCCCGCACCGGCCCTAACGGCCCGGAAGGCAGCGACACCTTCCGTGCCCGACCTAGAGAAAAAGAAAATCGCCCACGCGCAGCGACTGGGCATCGACATCGTCCAGAACCACCTGGGCACCTTCGCCGAAGCCGATCACCGTATCGTCGCCCTGCTGCGAAATGGAAAGATCGCGCCGTGCCGTCAGGTCGATGAAGACCAGCGAATCCTTGCCGGGTTTGAAATCGGTCACCCTGTCGTGTCCGGCGTCGCGTTCGAACACGAAGTGATCGGCGCCGCTGCCCCCGGTGTAGATGTCGTCGCCATGCCGGTCCGCCAGCCTGTCGTCACCGCCTTTGCCGGTCAGGCGGTCGTCGCCCCAGGCGCCGTCCAGACGGTTGTCGCCGCGGTTCCCCTTGATCAGGTTGTCGCGCGCATTGCCGAACCCGTTCAGGTCATTGCGGCCTGCAAGGCGCAGATCCTCGATCTCCTGGCTGTGATCGCGCAGGGTGAAAGACACGCGGGCGCGGACGGTATCGTGGCCCTGGTCGCGGGATTCGAAGACCACATCGCGGCGGTCCGTGATGACGTAGAGATCGTCGCCGGGGCCGCCCAGAAGGTGATCCGCGCCCGCTTCGCCGAACAGGCGGTCGTTGCCTTCGCCGCCGCGCAGAACGTCGTTTCCCTGACCGCCCTTCAGCCGGTTGGCGCCGGTATTGCCGATGATCGAGTTGTCCAGCGCGTTGCCGAACCCGTTCAGATCGTCCGTGCCTGCGAGCATCAGCGATTCGACCCTGTGACCGTCCGTGCGCAGCGAGAACGACACCGAGGCGATGACGGTGTCGTCGCCCTCTCCCCGACGCTCGTTGATCGAATCGCCCCGGCGATCGACGTAGTAGGTGTCGTCCCCCTTGCCACCGGCCATTTTCGCCGCGGCCCCGTCGGGGCCGAAGATGTCGTCCCCGCGGGTCGCGGGACCGTGCGGAAGCTTGATCCTCTCCTGGTGGGCATCGATCATCCGGTCCAGCCCGGCCTCGGCCAAAATCTTCAGCATCCTGCCTGAATAGTGCAGCTTGTCGTGGAACATCTTCGACGCCGGAAAACCCGCGTCGCGGACCACCTCGTCAGGCGACAGGAGCGAGAGACGGGGATCCTCCGCGGCGAGCTCGGCCTGCGCTTCCATCACCGCGTCCCAGTTTTTCCGCCCGTTGCGGCCCTGGGCATCGGCCGACAGGCCCACCAGTGTTACCGGCAGCCCCTCGGCACCGGGCACTTCGGCGCGCAGCTTGTCGAACATCAGCGAAAGCAGGGCCTTGTAGGGCGCCGCGTTCAGGCCACCGATCGTATCGGCTTCGCCCTGGACCCACAGCATGCCCCGAAGGCCGGCTTTTGGTAGGGTCGCCATGACATCCGCAGCCTTGTCGACCAGCCGCTGCGGAAGCTCGTTCGCCGTTGCCCAGTCGGGGCGTTTCAGGGGGCGCAACAAACCGGTGGCGCCGACCGCAACCGTGACCAGGCGATACCCGCCCGAACCATAGGTCTCCGTCAGCTCTGCCTCAAGCCGGGATCTAAGGCCAACGGCGTTGCTTTGACCTGCGAGAATATAGACCAGAGTCCTCATGCCGACCGTGCCCATACCGTTGCTGTCGTGCGCGAGGAGCGGTTAACGATGTATTACCCACCCGTCTTCGCGAGTTAACCCCGTGATGCTGCCATCCGAAACCCGTGCTGGCAATGTCCGGACCGCGACTTTTCCGGGGCCTTAGCCCAGGCCCCGGCCAGATGAAAGCGCCGTGCGCGTTCCGCTTAGCGAACTGCGGTAAAACGGGGCAGGTGGTCGCTACTCCTGATCCGATTTATTCCGCTGCGGACCTCAGGTCCATCGATTTCAGAGGGAAAAGGAATATCTGGTAGGCCCGGCAGGACTTGAACCCGCAACCAAAGCGTTATGAGCGCTCTGCTCTAACCAATTGAGCTACAGGCCCGCCTGTGACGTTCTGCGTACCATGCTCGGTTCCCGCGTCAAGCCCGGGCGTTGCAAGGGCGCGCGGGATGGACTAACCCGCGCGTGTAACGCAACCGGGGGCCTTTGACATGACCGACCGCAGGAACGGGCTGACCTATGCCGAGGCAGGCGTCGATATCGACGCTGGCAACGCTTTGGTCGAGGCGATCAAGCCCGCCGCCAAACGCACCAACCGCCCCGGCGTGATGAGCGGGCTGGGCGGCTTTGGCGCGCTTTTTGATCTGAAGGCCGCAGGCTACGAGGATCCTGTGCTTGTCGCGGCAACCGACGGCGTGGGCACCAAGCTGCGCATCGCCATCGACACCGGCGAAGTGGCGGGCGTGGGCATCGACCTTGTCGCCATGTGCGTGAACGACCTGGTTTGCCAGGGGGCGGAGCCCTTGTTCTTCCTTGATTACTTCGCCACCGGCAAGCTGGAGACAGCCGTCGCCGCGCAGGTGGTCGAAGGCATTGCCGAAGGCTGCGTGCGGTCGGGCTGCGCCCTGATCGGCGGCGAGACGGCCGAGATGCCGGGCATGTACGAGGCAGGCGATTTCGACCTTGCAGGCTTTGCCGTGGGCGCGATGGAGCGGGGGACGGCCTTGCCCGACGGCGTGGCCCAAGGCGACGTGCTGCTGGGGCTGGCCAGCGACGGGATCCATTCCAACGGCTATTCGCTCGTTCGCCGGCTGGTGGAGCAAAGCGGGCTGGGCTGGGACGATCCCGCGCCCTTCGCCGACGGCCCGCTGGGCGCGGCGCTGCTGGCGCCGACGCGGCTTTACGTGCGCCAGGTGCTGGATGCGATCCGGGCAGGGGGCGTGCACGGGCTGGCGCACATCACCGGTGGCGGGCTGACGGAAAACCTGCCGCGCGTGCTGCCCGAAGGGCTGGGCGCGGAAATCGACCTGACATCCTGGACCCGTCCCGCAGTCTTCGACTGGATGGCCGAAACGGGCGGGATCGCGCAGGCCGAGATGCTGAAGACCTTCAACTGCGGCATCGGCATGGTGCTGGTCGTGGCCGAAGACCGGGCCGAGGCGCTGACCCAGTTGCTGACCGAGGCAGGCGAAACCGTGTCCGTTCTGGGCCACACCGTCAGCGGTGAGGGCGTCCGCTATACCGGCGGGGCGGAATGAGCCGCAAGCGCGTTGCGATCCTGATCTCCGGGGGCGGCTCGAACATGGTGTCGCTGGTGGAAAGCATGGGCGAGGCCGATCATGCCGGGCAGCCCTGTCTGGTTCTGTCGAACCGCGCCGACGCGGGCGGGCTGGAGAAGGCCGCCGCGATGGGGGTTGATACGGCTGTTGTCGATCACAAGCCCTTTGGCGGCGACCGGGCGGCGTTTGAAACCGCGCTGACCGAACGGCTGGAAATGGCGCAACCGGATATCCTTTGCCTTGCGGGTTTCATGCGCATCCTTACGGCGGGTTTTGTGTCGCACTGGCAGGGGCGGATGCTGAACATCCACCCGTCGCTTTTGCCGAAGTACCGCGGCCTCCACACCCATGCCCGCGCGCTGGAGGCGGGCGAAAGCACCCATGGCTGCACCGTGCACGAAGTAACGCCGGAACTGGACGAAGGCCCGATCCTTGGCCAGGCCGAAGTGCCGATCCTGCCCGGCGACACGCCCGACAGCCTGTCGGCGCGGGTGCTGGTACAGGAACACCGGCTCTACCCGGCCGTGCTCCGCCGGTTCGCTTCGGGCGAACGGGAACCTTTGTGGCTGACGGACGACGCAGGTTGACGCTACAGTCGCGGCCTGTTCGAAATCTCGGTTTTGCAACTTGGCCGGATTTGGCGTAACAGGATTGTGTACGGGAATGGGCACCGGCCGGGCGCTGTGGAAAGGTTCCCCAATAACAGGACAGTGGCAGTACATGATCACGATAACGACGACCGAGGCCCTGGCGGAATTCTGCACCAAGGCCGCCGAATTCGATTACGTCACGGTCGATACCGAATTTCTCCGCGAACGCACCTATTATTCCAAGCTTTGCATGATCCAACTGGCCATGCCGGGAGAGGACGACAGCAACGCCGTGCTGGTCGATCCGCTGGCAGACGGGCTGTCGCTGGACCCGCTCTATGACCTGTTCCGCGATACATCGGTCGTGAAGGTGTTTCACGCCGCGCGGCAGGATCTGGAAATCTTCTGGGTCGAGGCGGGCCTGTTCCCCACGCCCCTGTTCGACACCCAGGTCGCCGCCATGGTCTGCGGCTTTGGCGAGCAGGTGGGATACGAAACGCTGGTCCGCAAGATCGCGCGCGAACAGGTCGACAAGAGCTCGCGCTTTACCGACTGGTCGCGCCGCCCGCTGTCGGACGCGCAGAAACGCTATGCGCTGGCCGATGTCACCCATCTGCGGCAGGTCTACGAATATCTCGCGGCCGAACTCGAAAGCTCGGGCCGGTCCCGCTGGGTGGAGGAGGAGCTGAGCGTCCTGACCCAGCCATCCACCTACGACATCCAGCCGCAGGAGGCATGGCGCCGGATCAAGACCCGCAGCCAAAGCCCGCGGTTCCTGGGCATCGTGCGCGAACTGGCGGCCTTCCGCGAACGCTATGCGCAGGAAAACAACGTGCCCCGCAACCGGGTCTACAAGGACGACGCGCTGGTGGAGCTTGCCTCGACCAAGCCGTCGACCCATGCCGATCTGGGCGCATCCCGCCTGTTGCAGCGCGAAGCGCGCCGGGGCGCCATTTCCGAAGGCATCCTGACCGCCGTCAAGCGCGGTATGGATTGCCCGTCGAAAGATCTTCCCAGCGATGAAAAGCCCCGCCACAAGCCGCAGGTGAACCCGGCGCTGGCCGATCTACTGCGCGTGCTTCTGAAAGCCAAGTCCGACGATGCCGGGGTGGCCGCGAAACTGATCGCCTCGGCGTCGGATCTGGATGCGATCGCGTCCGGCCAGCGCGAAGTGCCGGCCCTGACAGGCTGGCGGAGCGAGGTTTTCGGGGCCGATGCCTTGCGCCTGTGCGACGGTCAGGTCGCGCTGGCGGCCAAGGGGCAGACGGTCGCGCTGGTCGATCTGTAGCGGATCAGTTCCGCCGCGTTTCCCGGGCGCCGTTGGCGCCCACGACACGGATCAGTTTCGTTGTCTCAAGCGTCTGCTTGGACAGCGACCGCGCGGTATGGACCTGCCGCAGCGACGTGCCGCCCACCGGCGTGTTCTGTGACGGGTAGGCCACCACGAAATCCAGCGTCAGCACGCCGTTCTCGTCCGGTTCGGCCTTTTCGCCCAAGGGGCGCAGCTCGGCACTGTAGGCGCCCTGGCGGGCGGCCACACCGGTGGCATAGACGATGGCGCCGCTGGGGGTCTGTTCGACCCGCATCTGGGTCACGTCGGACACCAGAACGCGGTTGTCCTCGTCCTCGTCGTCGTCGCGCAGGGAGAACGTCGTTCTCTTCGGCAGCAAGGTATTGACCCCGCCATCCGCGGGCTGCTGGACGTCGACCCGTTTGGACGAGCCCCAGTTCATCGGATTGAGCCGGCTTTGCCCGCACGCCGCTAGGGCAAGGGTGGCAGTCAAGGCCAGAAGCAAGTTTCGCGACAAAGACATCAGCCCTCAGCGGTTCCCAGTGTCATCGCATCTTCACTGGCATTCCCGTCCGGCCATTGCAAGCCGAACCGGCCATCGGCGCGGGCACCGCCACCGCGATACCCGCACGGCGTTCAGATCGTCTGGTCGTAATCGCCGACCGACGGTTCGGTCCGGATCACGCCGTCGATCTCGGCAAAGAGCGCGCGCAGCTCCGCGTCGCTGTCGGCACTTTCGCAGACGACGACAAGGTTCGGCGTGTTCGACGACGCGCGCACCAGCGCCCAGCCGCCATTGTCCAGGATCACCCGCGCGCCGTTGACCGTCACCAGGTCCTTGATCGGACGGCCGGCGAAGTCCTTGCCCTCGGCATGCCACGCTTCCAGCTTTTCGACGATCCGCGCCAGCACGTCGTACTTTTCATCATCCGCGCAATAGGGCGACATGGTGGGCGTCGAATAGACCCGGGGCAGGGCCTTGCGCAGGTCCGACATCGACTTGTCGGGATTGCGGTCCATCAGCTTGCAGATCTCGACCGCGACGCGCATGCCGCAATCGTAGCCGCGGCCAATCGGTTCAGCCAGGAAGTAGTGGCCCGATTTCTCGAACCCTGCCAGCGCGCCCAGTTCCTTCACGCGCCGCTTCATGTGGCTGTGGCCGGTCTTCCAGTAATCCGCCTTGATGTCGTATTTCTGAAGCTCGGGATCCGATGCGAACAGGCCGGTCGATTTCACATCCGCCACGAAGGTCGCGCCCGGGTGGTCGGGGGCAAAGCCGCGGGCCATGATCACGCCCATCTTGTCGGCGAAGATCTCCTCGCCCTCGTCATCCACCACGCCACAGCGGTCGCCGTCACCGTCGAAGCCAAGCGCGAAATCCGCGCCCGAGGCCTTCACCGTATCGGCCATGTCATGGAGCATCTCCATGGCTTCGGGGTTCGGGTTGTAATGGGGGAAGGTGTAATCCAGCTCGTTATGGCTGTTGACCACCTCGACGCCCATCCGTTCGAACAGCTCCGGCGCGATGGCGCCCGCGGTGCCGTTGCCCGTGGCGCAGACGACCTTCAGCTTGCGGCTCATCTTGAAGTCGCCGACGAGGTCCTGAAGGTAGGCCTCCTTCACCGTCCGGTCGATCTTGTACGATCCGCCCGGACGCGGTTCGCCGCGGCCTTCCAGAACGATGTCGCGCAGTTCGCCCATCTCGTCGGGGCCGTGGGTCAGCGGGCGTTCAAAGCCCATCTTCACGCCGGTCCAGCCGTTCGGGTTGTGCGAGGCGGTGACCATCGCCACCGCCGGGCTGTCCAGGTGGAATTGCGCGAAATAGGCCATGGGCGACAGCGCCGGGCCGATATCCGTCACCTCGATCCCGGCCTGCATCAGGCCGATCATCAGCGCGTTCTTCACCGCGACGGAATATTCGCGGTAATCGTTGCCGACGACGATCCGGGGTTCGATCCCGCGGGCGTGCATCTGGGTGCCAAGGCCAAGGCCAAGCGCCGTCATGCCGGGCAGGTTGATCTCTTCGGGGAAGCGCCAGCGGGCGTCGTATTCGCGAAACCCTGTCGGCTTGATCATCGGAGTCGAAAGGAACTCCCACGTGTTGGGGGTGACCTGGGACAATGGTGCAGACATGTGTAAAAGCTCACGATCGGAAAATTGACGGTTGGCTTGGCTTAGCAAGGGGCAGGGCATCCGGCAAGAAACGGCTCCGGTGCTTATGGTCACAGGCCGCTGGGTATCTGCGGATATGTGCCGGTTCCGTCGGGTTCCCGCACAGCCCATGTGCCGGCCCGGCCCTTGGCGCGACCCGCGCGGAGCATTACGTTCGGAGTCGGAGGCGTCCAATGCACAATTATTCAATTCTCGATCTGGCCCCGGTGCCCGAAGGCGGCACCGTGTCGGATGCGCTCGACAACACCGTCGAACTGGCCCGCGCGGCCGATAGGCTGGGGTATCATCGCTACTGGCTGGCAGAACATCACAACATGTCGGGCATCGCGAGCGCTGCGACGGCTGTCGTCATCGGCCGGGTCGCGGGGGCGACGGACCGGATCAGGGTCGGGGCAGGGGGCGTGATGCTGCCCAACCACCCGCCGCTGGTCATCGCCGAACAGTTCGGCACGCTCGACGCGATGTACCCGGGCCGGATCGATCTTGGCCTGGGCCGCGCGCCCGGCACCGATCAGGCCACGGCCCAAGCGCTTCGGCGCTATTTCCAGAGCGCGGACCGCTTCCCTGACGATGTGGCCGAACTTCTGGGCTATCTCGGCGATGCCGAACCGAACGCGAAGGTGCGCGCCGTGCCGGGGGAAGGCAGCCACGTGCCGGTGTGGATCCTGGGCTCCAGCCTCTTCGGGGCACAGTTCGCGGCCCATATGGGGCTGCCCTATGCCTTCGCGTCCCACTTCGCGCCGCAGATGCTGGGCGAGGCGTTGGAGGTCTACCGCGCGCAGTTCCGCCCGTCGGCCTGGCTGGCGCGGCCCTATGCCATGATGGCGGCGGGCGTCTTCGCGGCGGATACGGCCGAAGAGGCGCGCTACCTGCGCAGCTCGCAATTGCTGGCCTTCGCGCGGCTGCGCATGGGCCGGCCCGGCAAGCTGCCGATGCCGGTCGAGGACGTCGAAGCCCACGTTCCCGCCCCGATCCTGGCACAGGCCGAGGCGGCTCTGTCCTGTTCGGCCTGCGGCGCGGCGGCGGACATCGAACGTCAGATCGCGTCGCTGGTTGAGACCTTCCAGCCCGACGAATTGATGATCACGTCCGCCATGCACGATCCGGCAGCGCGCATCCGGTCGATCACCATTGCGGCCGGCGTTCTTGCGGGGATGACCGAAGAAAGCCACGCCGCCGAGTGATCGTGCTCATGCTCCCGGTCGGCCGGGATCCGCGCGACCTGCGCAGCTGACATCCCGGTCGGTCGACAGGCACGGGGTCCGGTCCGGCAGCGCTCGGACCCTTGCAGGGTCCGGGCGCGGTATCGCTCAGGAACGACGGTTCCCCGTGCTCCGCGCGGCGCGGATCACGCGGCGTTTGCAGCCTCGTCCCCGGCCGAGCGGTTGATATTGCCTTCGGCGTCCCGGAAGCTGCCCAGGATCGCCTTCAGCTTCTCGCTGCCCTCGATCAGGTTCTTCGTGGTCGCGGCGGCCTGGTGGGCGGCGGCGGCGTTGCTCTGGATGATCTGGTCGAGCTCGCTGATGGCTGAGTTGATCTGCTCTGACCCGATGCGCTGCTCCTGCGTTGCCGCCGAAATTTCGCTGACCAGATCCGATGTCCGCTGGATTTCCGGCACCAGTTCCGACAGTTCCTTGCCCGCCTTGCTCGACGTATCCGCCGTCAGGCGCGACAGGGCCACGATCTCTTCCGCGGCAACCTTGCTGCGTTCCGCAAGCCGCCGGACTTCGGCCGCGACGATGGCAAAGCCCTTGCCGTTGTGGCCGGCGCGGGCGGCTTCCACGGCGGCGTTCAGCGCCAGCAGGTCGGTCTGACGTGCGATCTCCTGGACGATGCCGATCTTGGCCGCGATCTCTCCCATGGCCTTCACCGCATCCTGCACGGTGCTGGCCGCGGATTCCGCCTGCGTCAGGGAGTTGTTGGCGATCTTCTCGGTCTGCGCGGCATTGTCGGCGCATTGCCGGATATTGGCGGTGATCTGTTCCATCGATGCGCTGGCTTCCTGCGCGGCGGCGGCCTGGCGCGTGGCGCCGTCGTTGACCTTGGTCGCGGCCTCTTCCATCTGCTCGCTGGAGATGGACACCGAATCCGCGCTGAGCGCCACCTGGTCCAGCAGTCGGTTCAGCGAGTCGTATTCGGCAGAGATGTTGCGCACGAAGGCGGCGTAGCCCCAGCTGTTGCCGATGCGCATCTTGGACAGCGCGAGCGAGACCGACACTTCGGACCCGTCCTTGCGGTTCAGCTTCAGGTCACGGCTGGAGCCGACGATGCGATCCTGGCCCGTTGTCCGGTTGCGTTCGACTAGGTCGTCATGGCCCGCGCGAAACCGTTCGGGCACCAGCATCTTGACGTTCTGGTTCAGCACCTCGTCGGGGCGATAGCCCCACAGCGCCTCCGCGGCCTTGTTGAAGAAGGTGACGCGGTTCTGGTCGTCGATGATCACGACGGCATCGATGGCGTTTTCCAGCGTCGATTGAAACAGGCGTACGGGCGGCGTGCCCTTTTTCGAAGGGGTGGTGAATAGCTGCATCTTGCTCCGCCTAGAAAATCGGTTGCGACGCGTGACACGCTATCCTTGCTTCATTGCGTTTGACTTAACGCCAAGGCGAATAACGCCGCGAGTCGGCCCCCCGGACGATCAAGTTTTAGAAAAGAATGTCATCGATATCGTCGCTGGCGGGCGCCACCACGGGGGCAGGCGCCTGCGCCGTTTCCAGGCCGTCGCTTCCGAACAGCTTGCGGTGAACGGCGCGCTCTTCCTCCATCGAATAGCGCGCCCAGGCCTGTGCCAGAAGCGCCTGGTCGGGCGCGCCTGCAGCCTTCGTCTGCGCGAGCGAATCGCCCAGGGATTTCATCGCCTCGGCCGCGCTGCGCAGCGCGGCCATGTCGTCGGTGACGGTCGTCATCAGGTCGACCAGCAACTCGGCCCGCTGGCCGGCCTGCTTCCGGAACGCATCGAGATTGGCCAGGTTCGTCTGGCTCGTGCTCAGCTTTTCGCGATACTGATCGACCGAGAATTCCAGCGCGACACCGGCCGCGACGATGTCTTCCTGCGCCTGCAGGTTGCTGCCGATCAGGGTGTGCAGGGCAGACCGGCTGATGGCTTCGGCGTCAAGGCACTGGGCGGCGATCTGGCGCACTTCGGTGGACAGCGTCGTCAACGGGCCGCGCGTTCCGCCGGCGCGAACCGCGATGAGGGAGGCGTTGATGGCCGCGGTGGCCAGCTCCTTGGAGCCGTCCTCGAGCGACTGGAACTTGCGCGCGGCCTCGTCGATCTGTTCGCGCGCGGCCTGGGCTTCCTTGCCCGCGCTGATCAGCATGCCCTGGACGTCGAGGATGTCGGAATCCACCTGCTCGACCGTGCGGGCGCGTTCGTTCAGGCCACGTTCGATCTGTTCGGTGACCACGCCGCGGGTAAAGAAGTTGGCCCCCTTGCGGCCGATCTCCGACAGGTCGCGCATGGTGGCGGCGATGCGACGCGAGATCTGGATCGTATCGTCTGCGATGCTGCGCGCATGTTCCCCCGCCAGGACGGCAATATGCGGATCGGCCCCGGTGGGCATCTGCGCCAGGTGATCCAGCCGTTGCGTCAGACGGTCCGAGAACTGGATTCCCGTGATCAGGTCCTTCATCTGCTCCTGCGCGTGACGCGTGAGCGTCTGGGCGCGTTTCTGGGCTTGCCGCGCCGCTTCGCGTTCATGGACGGCGTGCAGGGCGAGGTTTTCCGCCTTGCGTTCCAGCGACAGGCACAGCGGCGCCAGGATCGCACCGGCGGCGCGGCAGCTTTCCTGCGCCGCGAGATCGCGAAGCTTCCAGTTCGCGATGTTTTCCGACACCTCGGCCGATGCGCCGGTGATCGTCTGCGCGATGCGGTCCAGGCTGGACACGTAGGCATCGAGTTCGCCGATCGCGAAAGAGGCTGATATCGTGCGCGTCATCGTGCAGACCGCGGCCAGAAGCCGGCCGTGATTGGACAGCAGCCTGAGCGGCTTTTCGGCCCGCAGCATCAGCTCCCGCTCCTGGGCGGGGGTTGTGGACCGGTCGCGGCCTTCGACAGCCGCCTGCATGCCTTGCAGCCGGGTGTGAAGCTCCATCAATGGCTCCGTTCCCGTCGACTCGCCCTGCAAGGACAGGTCGACGAAGGCGGCAAGATCCGATGCGGTGTGCATGTGCAGTTCCCGCACGCGCCCCAGGCTTCCGCTCAGCCGGTCGAAGACCGACACCCCATCGGCCGCGAGTTCGGCGATGTTGCGTTGAACGGGCGGTGTCGCTGTTGGAAGCGTCGTGCCCGGCGAGGTAACGGCACGCGCTGCGCTGCCTGAAAATTTGTGCGCTGTCATGGTCCTGCAGTGATCCGTGATGCCTGCGTCAGCATGCCGGAACAGGCGTAAAGGCCGCGTGAACGGGTGCGTAAAATACCGCTCAACTTTGACGGGGACGCGAATTCGCCGGTCAACCATTGATTAGGGAGCGGGTTGTAGTGTGCCGAAAGGATGGCAGCACAGGTGGATCGCCCATGAAAGACGAGATGTTCGTTGTCCCGCACGATCTGGATGCGCGGACGGTGGCCGAACACAGGCGCGAGCTTCTGACCTGGATCGACGCGTGCGAGGAGACGGTGGCGCTGGACATCGCGCCCGGTCGTCCGACGCAGGATTCCCTGCAACTCCTGTTCGCGGCCCTGATCGAAGCCCGCAATCGCGGGCTGGCGCTGACCCTGGGCGATACGGCGGCCGCGCTGACCGCCCGGGTCCGCGCCTGGGGCGACGGGGCGGGCAGTGGCAAGGGTGCGGCGAAGGGCCAGAAGGTGAAACGGCAGGATCAACAAGTGGAAGTGGCAGGATAACGCGATGCCGAAAACGGTACTGACAATCGACGACAGCAAGGCGGTGCGCGACATGGTCGCCTTCACGCTGGAACCCCAGGGCTTCGCTGTCATTGGCGCCGAAAACGGGGCTGCGGGTCTCGATGCGCTCAGGGCGCGGCGGCCGGACATGGTGATCACGGATCTGAACATGCCGGTCATGAACGGGCTGGATTTCATCGCCAATGCCCGGTCGGACCCGGCCGGCATGGGGATACCGATCGTCATGCTGACAACGGAATCGGCCCCGGACATGAAACAGAAGGGCAAGGCCGCGGGCGCGACGGGGTGGATGGACAAGCCGTTCGACGCCGATCGCCTGATCGCGGTAACCCGAAAGCTGATGGGATAAGCCCATGATGGAACAAGCCGTAGCCGCCTTCGTACAGGAAGCGCGCGACCTGCTGACCGGCCTCGAAGACCAGATCCTCGAACTGGAAGGCGGGTCCACTCCCGGTCAGATCGACGAGGTCTTCCGCATCCTGCACACGGTCAAGGGATCGGGCGGCATGTTCGGCTATACCGACCTGGCCAAGTTCACCCACTGCTTCGAAAACGCGTTCGAACTGGTGCGTTCGGGAACGCTGGCCGTCGGGCCCGACCTGATCGAACTGTCGCTCGAGGCGCGGGACCTGATGGTCGAATTCCTCGATATCGGCAGCGACGGGCCGGACTCGGCCGCGCTTCTTGCCTCGGACCGGTCCGCCAAGCTCATGGCCCGGATCGAGGAGATCACCGGCGGTTCCGGCAATGCGTTGGCGCCGGGCGCGGCAGAAGGCGCGGGTGGCCCCGCGGCCGGCCCCGCACCGATGACCCGGTTCGAAATCACGTTCCGCCCGCACAAGGACGCGCTGCGCAACGGCATGCGCCCCGAACTGCTGGTGCGCGAGCTTGAGGATCTTGGCGAGACCGATATCGGCTTCGACCTGTCGCAAACCCCCGCGCTGTCTGCGCTTGAACCGGGCGACGCCTGCCTGGGGTGGCATGTCGACGTGATGTCGGATTGCGGCCGGTCCGCGATCGACGACGTGTTCATCTTCGCGGACGAGGCCGCGTTGACCATATCGGAAGAGGTCCTGGAGCCGGCCGCGGAAACCGGCGGATCGGATCTGGCGGATGCCGGCTCTCCGGCCGCGGGGGCAAAACCTGCCGCGCCGTCCCAGTCGCCGGCAGCCGGTCGCGCCTCGGAAAGCATTCGCGTCGCCTCCTCACGCATGGATGCGATGATGGATTCGCTTGGCGAACTCGTGATCGCACAGGCCCGGCTGGACGCGGTGTCGGACAGCATCGGCGACACCAACCTGGCCAGCGTCGTCGAAGAGGTGCAGCGCCTTGTGACGGGGCTGCGCGATGCGACCCTGTCGATCCGCCTGCTGCCGATCGAAACCGTGTTCTCGAAATTCCGCCGGGTCGTGCGCGATCTCTCCAAGGAACTGGGCAAGGATGTCCAGCTCGTGGCGGAAGGGGGCGATACCGAGGTCGACAAGACCGTGATCGACAGGATCGGCGATCCGCTGGCCCACCTTGTCCGCAATGCCATCGACCACGGGCTGGAAACCGGCGAACAGCGCTCGGCCGCGGGCAAGAACCCGCGCGGCACCGTCCGTATGTCGGCCCGGCAGGAAGGCAGCGAGGTGTTGATTTCCGTCGAAGACAACGGCCGCGGGCTGGACCGCGACGCGATCCGGGCCAAGGCCATCGAAAAGGGCCTTCTGGACGAGGCGACAGACCTGTCCGAGAGCGAATATTACAACCTGATCTTCCAGCCCGGGTTTTCCACGGCGGCGCAATTGTCCTCGGTATCGGGTCGCGGTGTCGGCATGGATGCCGTCCGCTCTATGATCGACGCGCTGGGCGGCAGCGTCGATGTGGTCTCGCGCCCCGGTCTTGGCAGCCGCATCACGCTGCGCCTGCCGGTGACGATGGCGATCATCGAAGGTCTCCGGGTGCGCCTAGGCGAGTCCATCTATGTCATACCGCTCTCCACGGTCGAGGAATGCGTGGAAATGTCGGCCGCCGACATGGAAAGCCGCAGCGGCCGCATGGTGCTGCAGATCCGCGACCAGATGGTGCCCTACCTCGCGCTGGACGAAATATTCGGACAGCCCCATTCCGGGCAGGAGACACGGCGCGTCGTCATTGTCCGCATCAACGGCAATGAAATCGGGCTCGTCGTCGATGACATCATCGGGCAGGGGCAGACGGTGATCAAGTCGCTCAGCCCCTACCACCGGGACATTCCGGGCCTCGGCGGTGCCACGATTCTCGGGGACGGGCGCGTTGCGCTGATCCTCGATGTCGCGACGCTGGTCCGCCTCGCGCTGAAGCGCGGCGGCCCGACCCTCAGCAAGGCAGCATGATCCATGACAGCGACAGATCAATCGGCCGGCGATGCCCCCCGCGCGGCACAAGACAACCATGACAACCTGCTGATCTTCCGGCTGGAGGGCGAAGCCTTCGCGGTATCGGTCAAGGGCGTGCACGAGATCCTGGATCTGCAGTCCCCGACCGTGGTGCCCAACGCGCCCGCCTGCTCTCCGGGCCTGATCAACGTACGCGGCGTCGTGGTGCCGGTCTTCGATATTCGTCACAGGCTGGGCATGGTCTCGGGGACGGAACATGCCTCGTCGCGGATGATCGTGTTCGAAAACGTGATCGACGGGGAAACCGGGCGCCTGGCCTTCACCGCCGACAGTGTCGAGGAAGTGCACGAGACCGATCTTTCGTCGCTCGAACCGATCCCGGAACTCGGGGCGATCTGGCCGCAGGCCTGCCTTAACGGTGCGATCCGGCTCAAGGACGAACTTGTCGTGCTGCTGAACACCGATGCGCTGTTTGCCCCGGACAGCGTGGATGACGTTGCCGCGACACGGGGGGCGTAAGCCATGCACCTGACATTTCGCACGAAACTTTTCGGCTTCATCGGGATGGTGGCGCTTGCCCTGGCGGCCGTATGCGGCCTGGGAGAGATGGAAATTTCCGCCGTCATGGTCCAGTTCGAAAGGGCCGCGCAGGCGGGCGCCGGCTCCGGTGATCAGGCCGTTTACCTCGAACAGGCCGCCGCCGGCGCACAAAAGGCCAAGACAGTGCTGTTCGGCGTCTCCGCGGTCATCATCGTGATCGCGTGTATCGTGGGCGTGACGATCATGCGCTCGTTCACGCGCGGCATCAGCGCGGCCTCCGATGTGGCCCTGAAGGCCGCGCAGGGCGACGGGGCGGCGGCGCTCGCGACGCTGAGCGCGGTGGACCGGTCGCGGACCGACAAGGAATTCGCGCAGCTCATGACCCTGTTGGAAGACATGTGCCACGGCATGATATCCATCTCCGAATCCGCCGACAGGATGGCGGATGGCGACTTGCGAACGCCGGTGCGGCCCAGATCCGGGTCCGACCTGCTGGGGCTCGCCCTGGAACGGATGCGCCTGGATACGGGGCGTGCCATTGGATCCGTGCGCGCAAGCGCACTTGAGATCGCGGATGACTGCGGGGTGCTGAAAGTATCGTCGGAAACCGTCAGCGCAGGATCGACCCGCCAGAGCGCGGCCGCGACCCAGGCCAGTGCCGCGATGGAGGAGATGACGTCGAACATCCGCCAATCCGCCGACAACGCCGCGCAGACCGAACGGATTGCCTCGCAGGCTGCGCTCGAGGCGACGGAAAGCGGAAAGGCCATGTCCCAGGCGGTGGATGCGATGCGCGTCATCGCGGAAAAGAACACGATCATCCAGGAAATTGCCCGGCAAACCGATCTTCTCGCGCTCAACGCGGCGGTCGAGGCGGCCCGCGCGGGCAACCATGGCCGCGGCTTCGCCGTCGTCGCCTCCGAAGTGCGCAAACTGGCGGAACGCAGCCGCCAGGCCGCGGCCGAGATCGGCGACCTGTCGGCGCACACGCTGGAAACAAGCGTGCAGGCGGGGGAGAAACTGGATGCGCTCCTGCCAAGCATCCGGCGCACCTCGGATCTTGTTCAGGAAATATCGGCCGCGACGCGGGAACAGAACATCGGCGCGGCGCAGATCAACCAGGCCATACGCGATCTGGACGCGGCCATTCAGCAGAACACCGACGCGGCAACCGCCACGGAAAGGCTGTCGCGCAGGCTAACGGGACAATCGACGGAGCTGGGCAGGCTCATCGGCGTGTTCCGGGTCGATGGCGTTCCCGATGGCGGCGCCCGCCCGGACCCCATATCGCGCACGGCCGAAACGGCACCGTCCAGGCCGCGCGGAACCGCGCCCGCTGAAAAACCGGCCCAGGCCGCGCGCGCCGAACGCCCAAAACCGCCGGTGACGGGGGTCGACACACGGAAGGTCCCGGCATCAACTGCATCACCGGCGACCCGGACGGCAGAACAGCCCGTGGCGACAACGCCGCCGGGTCCCACGCCGGATGCCGCCAGGCCTACTCCGCCAGCCGTTGCCGCCAAGGCGACAGGCAGTGGCCCGCGGGCCGACGCCGCTCCGGACCCCAAGGGCCCGGACCAGGATGTCGCCCCTCAGCGCCGCCAGGCAGAGGAGGAGGGGTTCCTGCTCGAACTCGACCCCGAAGAGATCGACGATACCGAATTTGAACGTTTTCGCGAGGCATCCTGATGGCGACACAATCGAGACGGGCGTCCGAGCCCGGTGACCTGCTCTCCTTCGACCAGATGCTCGAACAGGACGAGGCGGCAGACGTCGACACGGTTACGTTCCTGACATTCCGTATCGGCGCCCAGGTCTTTGCCGTCGACGTGCGCTTCGTTCGCGAGATCCTCGCGTCGGGGGAATTGTCGCAATTGCCCAACGCGCCGCACGACGTCATGGGCATGATCGATCTGCGTGGGCAGGCCATCGCCATCGTCGATCTGGCCGGCAAGCTTGGCGCACGCGCCGACGGGGCCGAGGACGACCGGATCGTCGTCTTCGAGTTCTCGATCGACGACCGGACGACCTCGCTCGGCGTGATCGCGGACGAGGTTCTGCGTGTCGACGAAGTTCCCGAGGACGCGATCGAACCGGTGCCGGAAACCCTGTCGGGCTGGCAGTGCGACGAGGCGCGCGGCATGATCCGGACAGAGGACAGCATCGCGATCCTCCTGCGGATCGATCACATCCTGTGTCACGGTGTCCGGCAGGCCGCGAGGCCCTTTGAATACGCCAACTGACGCCTGCTTCGGGCCGTCAGCTTTTGCAATGTGCCCTGGGAACACGGCGCGGGAAGATGTCGTGGATGAACCTCGTGAACCCTGATTACGTCGAATACCAGATCACGCCCGCGCATTGCCGGCGCATTGCCGAACGGACGCGCAAGACCTCCGGCGTGCAGATCGATGTCACCAAGACCGATTTCATCCGGCTGCGTCTGTCGCAGCGGCTGCGGTCGCTGGGATTGAAGGACTTCGACGCCTACCTTGACCGGCTGGACAATGACACGACGGGCGTCGAAACGCGCCTTCTGACCGAAGCGCTGGCCACGCACACGACGGATTTCTTCCGCGAAAGCCATCAATACGATTGGCTCGCGCGCGAGGGGCTTGGCCTTCTGAAGAAGGACGGGATCGGCAGCCGCCATCCGCTTGTCGTGTGGAGCGCGGCCTGTTCCACGGGGGCGGAACTCTGGTCGGCCGCCATGATGCTGGCGGAAAGCGAGGAATACATGACGGTCCCGGGCCGGGTCCGGCTGCTGGGCAGCGATCTGTCCAAGGCCATCCTGCGCAAGGCCGCCGCGGCGACCTACACGGAGGAGGAAATCAGCGGTCTCAGCGCCGAACGGCGCATGCGCTTCCTGCTCAGATCGAAGAAATTGCGGGACAAGAGCGGGCGGCCCTATTACCGCGTCGAACCCGAACTGCGCTCCATCGCGCGCTTCCTGCAGGCCAACCTTCTCGATACCGCGCCGCTTCGATCGGAAACGATGGACATCGTCTTCCTGCGCAACGTCCTGATCTATTTCGACCGCGAAACCCAGGACCGTGTGCTGACCAATGTCGCATCGCTGATCCGGCCCGGGGGCATCCTGCTGACGGGCCATGCCGAACCGGTGAAGAACCGGTCCGACCTGAAGACGGTTTCACCGTCCATTTACAGAAAGATCTGATCGATGCTGCGGCCAAGAAAGCCATACAAGGTGCTTGTCGTCGACGACAGCGCGGTCGTGCGCCAGGCGATGCAGAAGATCCTGGATGCCGATCCCGATCTGCAGGTGATCGCCGTCGCCGCCGATCCGTACGTCGCGGCGGAAAAGATCCGCAAGCAGGTGCCAGATGTCATCACGCTGGATGTCGAGATGCCGCGCATGGACGGGATCACCTTCCTGCGCCGGCTGATGGCACAGCGGCCGGTGCCGGTGGTGATGTGTTCATCGCTGGTGTCGCCCAATTCCGAAACCCTCAGCCTCGCGCTCGAGGCCGGTGCGGTCGATATCGTCTGCAAGCCCGAACTGGGGGTGAAGGATTTCTTCGAAGACGCCTGCACCGTGATCCGCGATGCGGTGAAGGCCGCGGCGCAGGCGCGCCTTTCGGTCCGGCCCCGCGCGCTGATCGAAAAGAAGCTGACCGCGGACGCGGTGCTGGCCGCGCCCGGTCCCCGCGCGATGGCACGCACCACGGAAAAGGTGGTGGCCATAGGTGCGTCGACCGGGGGCACCGAAGCCCTGCGCTTGGTCCTGGAACGCCTGCCCCAGAACTGCCCGCCCATCGTCATCGTCCAGCACATGCCGGAGGCGTTCACCTCTGCCTTCGCGCAACGGCTCGACTCGCTCTGCGCCGTCACGGTGAAGGAAGCGAAAAGCGGCGACAGGATGCTGCGGGGGCAGGTGCTGATCGCGCCCGGCAACAAGCATTGCGTGCTGACACGGTCCGGCGCGTCCTATGGTGTCGACGTGATCGAAGGCCCGCTGGTGTCGCGTCACAGGCCGTCGGTCGATGTGCTGTTCCGGTCGGTCGCGCGGGTGGCGGGAAAGAACGCCGTGGGCGTGATCATGACCGGCATGGGCGACGATGGTGCCCGCGGCCTGCTGGAGATGCGCGAAAGCGGCGCGCGCACCGTGGGGCAGGACGAAGAGTCCTCTGTCGTCTACGGCATGCCGAAAGAGGCGTTCAAGAGGGGGGGCGTGGAAGAGCAGATGGCGCTGGACCGCATCCCCGAGGCTGTCATGCGCCTGTCGGCCGGCTAGGGGTCAATCAGATTTGGGGCCGGGCACGGGATCGTAGCCCGATTGTCCCCACGGGTGGCAGCGTCCGATGCGCCGCGCCGCCAGCCACGTGCCCCGCAGGGCGCCGTGCTGTTCCAGCGCGTTCAACGCGTATTCCGAACAGGTGGGCTGAAACCGGCAGTGATGCCCGACCCAGGGCGACAGGATCAGGCGATAGGCGCGGACGGGCAGCGCGATCACTTTGGCGAAGGGCGACATGGGGCACAGATAGGCGACGGCGCGCCGTTCGGGAAGGGGCTTAGCGGTGCAGCCGGGCCAGCGCCTGCCGCAGATCGTCCAGCAGTTCGGGCCACGGCCGGTCGGCGGTCGCGTCGCGGCGGCCGATCAGGACGTAATCCCACCCGTCCCGGCCAAGTTCCGGCAATACATGGCGCGCGGCCTCGCGCAGGCGCCGCTTGGCACGGTTGCGCCTGACGGCATTGCCGACCTTCTTGGAACAGGTAAAGCCAACGCGGATGCCCGGGGCGTCGGCCTCGGCCGGCGGGCGCTGGCGGGCCTGCACGATCATCGACGGCGTGGCGTGGCGTTTCGCACGCGATGCGCGCACGAAATCCGCCCGGCGCCGCAGCACCGAGAGGGACGTGTTTTCTTGCGCGGCATTCAGCGCAGTATCTTGCGCAGTATCTGGCATCATGTCCGGGTCATGCATGGCGCGATCACCAGATGGGGCCAGCCCAGAAGCGGCCGCGCACATGCCCGGATTGGCCGGACAGGCCAGCTATCAGGCGCTCAGAACCTTGCGGCCGCGCGCGCGACGGGCGTTCAGGATCTTGCGGCCGGCCTTGGTGGCCATGCGCGAGCGGAAGCCGTGGCGCCGTTTGCGCACCAGGTTCGAAGGCTGGAAAGTACGTTTCATGTCGGGTCTCCGAAATCGCGATCCCGGTGGATCCGGGTGAGGTGTCTTTCTTTTTGTCCCGTCACCATCAGGGCGCCTGAAACGGATCACGCGCGACTCTGTCGGTTGAGACAAGATTGAAGCCAGCCCTTTACGGACAATTCCGGGCCAAGTCAAACCCGAGTTGCGGGAAATCGGGGTGTTCAGGGTCGGGCCGGGTCACGTGGGGTCAGGCGGCATCAACCCCGTGCAAGGGGGCTGGCCCCTTGCCGTGCTGCAGGCGCACTCTATCGTTAACGTTTCCCTGCAGCAGACGGAAACCGAATCCATGCGCGACACGACCCAAGGCACACCCCGGTATCTGCGGGTGCTGCCGCTTGTGGCTCTGGCCATCGTGGCGGTGGTCGCCGGCTACATGTTCCGCGATCTGCTGACGTTCGAGACCCTGCGCGACAACCGCGAGGCGCTGCTGGCCTTCCGCGATGCGCATTATGCCGTGCTGCTGGCGGGCTTCATCGCCGTCTACGTGGCCATCGTCGCCCTGTCCCTGCCGGGTGCGGCGGTGACATCGGTCACCGGCGGGTTCCTGTTCGGGCTGGTCGTGGGCACCGCCGCCAATGCCGTATCGGCCACCATCGGCGCCTCGCTTTTGTTCCTTGCCGTCCGCTGGGGGATCGGGGAGGCGCTGACAAAGAAAATCGAGACCTCGGAAGGCCGGATCAAGACCATCCGCACCGCCCTGGTCGACAACGAGATCAGCGTGCTGTTGCTCCTGCGCCTGCTGCCGGTGGTTCCGTTCTTCGTGGCGAACCTGCTGCCCGCGCTGGTGGGCGTGCGGTTCCGAAACTTCGTCTGGACGACGGCGCTTGGCATCCTGCCGGGCTGTGCCGTCTTCACCTCGATCGGCGTGGGCCTGGGCGGCGTCTTCGACAGGGGACAGGCGCCGGACCTGTCGATCCTGTGGTCGCCCCAGATCCTTGGCCCCATCCTCGGGCTCGCGGCCCTGTCGGCCCTGCCCATCCTCATCCGCGGGATCCGCGGCAAGAAGGAGATCTGAGCCATGGCCAGCCTCTCGTGCGATATCCTTGTCATCGGTGCCGGATCCGGCGGGCTGTCGGTCGCCTCGGGCGCCAGCCAGATGGGCGCCGACGTGATCCTGCTGGAAGCCGGAGAGATGGGCGGCGATTGCCTGAACGCCGGCTGCGTGCCGTCGAAGTCGCTGATCGCCGCCGCCGCCGCCGCGCAGGCCCAACGTACCAGTGCCCCCTTCGGCGTCACGGCCAGTGAACCGGTCGTCGATTACGCCGCCGTGCAGGCCCATGTGGCCGACGTGATCGCCACCATCGCGCCCGTCGACAGCCAGGAGCGGTTCGAAGGGCTGGGCGTCAGGGTGATCCGCGACTGGGGTCGCTTCGTCTCGAAGTCGCAGGTCGAGGTCGGCGGCGACACCATCACCGCCCGCCGGATCGTGGTGGCCACGGGCTCCACCCCCGTCGTGCCGCCCATCGAAGGCCTGAAGGACGTGCCGTACCTCACCAGCGACACGCTGTGGGGGCTGCGCACCCTGCCGGATCACCTGCTGATCCTGGGCGGCGGGCCCATCGGCATGGAAATGGCGCAGGCCCACGCGCGGCTGGGCGCGAAGGTGACGGTGGTCGATGCCGGCCCCGCGCTGAACCGCGAAGACCCGGAGGCCGCGGCCCTTGTCCTGCAGGCCGTCAAAGCCGATGGCGTGACGATCCGGGACAACACGGGCGTGAAGAAGATCACCGGCACCGAAGGCCGGATTGAAATGGAAATCGGCGACAACGGCGAAACCCTGACCGGCAGTCACATTCTTGTCGCAACGGGCCGTCGCGCAGCGGTGGAGCGGCTGAACCTCGACGCCGCGGGGATCGAGACCGAGAACGACGCGATCAAGGTCGATGACCGCCTGCGCACCACCAACCGCCGGGTCTATGCCATCGGCGACGTCGCGGGGCAGGGGGCGTTCACCCATCTGGCGGGCTATCACGCGGGCGTGGTGATCCGCAGCATCGTGTTCGGCCTGCCCGCGAAGGTCCGCACCGATCACATCCCCCGCGCCACCTACACCGACCCCGAACTGGCCCAGATCGGCCTGACGGAAGCCGAGGCAAGGGACCGCTACGGCGACAAGGTGGACATCGCCCGGTTCGATCTGTCCCACAACGACCGCGCCATCGCGCAGCGCCGCACCACGGGCTTCATCAAGGCCATGGTCCACAAGGGCCGGCCCGTGGGGGCCACGATTGTGTGCGCGGAAGCCGGCGAACATGCCAATTTCTGGGCGCTGGCACTGGCGAACAAGTTGAAAATGAGCCAGATATCCGCCACTGTTTCCCCCTATCCGACGGCGGGGGAGATCGGAAAACGCGTGGCGGGGGCGTATTTCTCGCCGCGGCTCTTCGAAAGCCGCACCGTGAAGACCGTTGTCGGGCTGGTCCAGAGATGGCTGCCCTGACAGACCCGAGGGCTGCATGCTGAACACCCTGTCCGGCCGATTTCTGGTTCTGACGACCGTCTTTGTCGTGCTGGCCGAGATCATGATATTCGTCCCCTCGATCTCGCGCTTTCGGGAAGATTACCTGCTGGCGCGTCTGGAACGCGCGCAGATCGCCTCGCTCGCGCTTCTGGCCGACGACATGCTGTCGACCGAACTGGAAGCGGAACTCCTGGCCAATGCCGAGGTCTTCAACGTCGTCCTGCGCCGGGACGAGATGCGCCAGCTTGTCCTGTCCTCGCCCATCCCCGAACCCATCGCGGGCACCTATGACCTGCGCGATGCCGGGCCCTTCACGTTGATGCGCGATGCGCTGGTGCGGTTCTTCACGCCCGGCAACCGCATCATCCGCGTGATCGGCGCGCCGGTGCGCGAGGCGGGGCTGCTGATCGAGATCACGATGGAAACCGCGCCCCTGCGCGCGGGCATGCTGGATTACGGCCTGCGCATCCTGGGCCTCTCGGCCGTGATCTCGATCTTCACGGCGATCCTCCTGTTCACGGCGGTGCAGATCCTACTCGTCCGCCCGATCCGGTCGCTGGTCGATTACATGCAGCGTTACGCGGCCTCTCCCGAAGACGTGCGGGGCATCATCACGCCCCGGTCCCGCGTCCGCGAACTGCGCGAGGCCGAGGACGCGCTGTCCACGCTCCAGACCGAACTCACCCAGGCGTTGCGCCAGAAGGAACGGCTGGCCCAGCTGGGGCAGGCGGTGGCCAAGATCAGCCACGACCTGCGCAACATCCTGACCAGCACGCAGCTGTTCACCGACCGCATCGAATCGAGCGAGGACCCGCTCGTCCGCCGCATGGCGCCCAAGATCGTGAACTCGGTCTCGCGCGCGGTGTCGCTCTGCGAAAGCACGCTGGCCTTCGGCCGGGCCGAGGAACCTTCGCCGCGTCTGTCGATGGTCCGGCTGGCCGATGTCGTGACCGATGTCTTCGACAGCGAGGTCCGCGCGGTCGAGACGGGCTGCATCACCATCCGTCAGGACGTGCCCGCAACGCTGATGCTGCGCGCCGATCCCGAACAGCTGTTCCGCGTGCTTCTGAACCTTGTCCGCAACGCCCGACAGGCGATCGAGGCCAGCGGCAAGACCGGAGAGATCAGCATCACCGCCCGTGAGGACGACAGCGCCTGGCAGATCGTCATCGCCGACGGCGGCCCGGGCCTGCCGCAGAAGGCGCAGACGCATCTCTTCACGCCGTTCCAGGGCGGCGCGCGCAAGGGCGGATCGGGCCTGGGCCTTGCCATCGCCGCCGAACTGGTCCGCGGCCACGGCGGCACGCTGACGCTGCAATCGACAGGCGTCCAGGGCACCACCTTCGTGATCCGCCTGCCCAAGGGCGACGGCGCGCTGTGACGCGACGAGAGGCGGAAAGGTTTCTGGAATTTTCCGGTTGCAATGCCCGGAACCGACAGCTACATCGCGGCCTCAGTGGACCGATAGCTCAGCTGGATAGAGTACTTGACTACGAATCAAGGGGTCGGGGGTTCGAATCCTCCTCGGTCCGCCACTACCCCCTTTGGGAACGTCAGATCGCTTTGACCGTCAGGTCATCTTTCTGATCCGGAACGAAAAACCGGGCCCGCGCGCAGGGACCGTCGGCACGTGACGTGCTGACGGATCAACGCCGTGGAGCTGGGCTCGGGCTGTGTGCCCCTGCTGTCATGTCCCGGTTTCCCGACCGTTCAATCCCGACCCGCGACCGATCAACGGCTGGCCCGGGCCGCGCTGCGCGCCAGGGCGGCAATCAGGTCCGTGCGGGTGACGATGCCGACAAGCTTGCCGTATTCGACGACGGGAACCGCATCCGTATCGCCATCGGCCATCATGGGCAGCAGGGCGCCGATGGGCGTGTTGGTGGTCGCCCTGGGGCCCGCGACACTCATGATGTCCCCGGCCTTCACAGGTTTTTCCCGCTCTCGATCCAGCAACCGCCGCAAGGCGGCGGCGAAGCCGCGATCAAGGCGCAAGGCATCGGAACGGGCCTGGTTGATGAGGTGGATCTGGAAGATCACGCCAAGGAACGTCGTGTCGGCCTCCACCACGGGAAGGGAGGCGAAGCGGTGCCGCCGGAACAGGTCGGCTATCTCTCCGAGCGCCGTGTCGGGGCCTGCCGTCACAAGATTGCCGGACATGATGTCCCGGGCCGTCAGCGGTCCGGAGGATTGTGCCGCCGCCTGCAGCTCCGCGGCGCCGATCAGCCGGGCCAGATCCTCGACCCCGAGGTTGAAGGACTGGCTGTAACGTTCAAGGATAACGGTCAGCTCTTCCTCGGACAGCCCGAGCCGTTCGGTCGGGTTGCGATCTTCTGTCCCGTGCCTGTTCGGATCGTCGAACTGCCGGAATGGATAGTGGCGACCGGTCAGGTGCGCGTAGATCGTGGCCAGCACCACAAGCGCCGTGGTGCCCACCGCGATCGGCGCCAGTGCAAACCAGAACCCCAGATGCGCGATCGCGTCGGGGGACATGGCCGCCGTCATCGCGACGGCGCCTGCGGGGGGATGGACGGCACGGCACAGGATGGTTGCCGTGATCGCAAGGCCCACGGCCAATGCGATCCGCAAGACGGGATCAGGCACGATCAGGCAGACGGCGACGCCCACGATGGCCGCGACCGTGTTCCCGACGATGGCCGACCAGGGTTGCGCCAGCGGGCTGTTCGGAACGGCGAACAACAGGACCGAAGACGCGCCGAACGGTGCAACGAGGTAAAGACCAAGCTCCGCGTCGACCAGGGGCGACAGCAGGAACAGCCCCGTCAGGCCAAGGCCGATCACCGCGCCCAGTCCCGCACGGATGGCTTCCATGCCCGAAACGCGGGCAACCGCGGGGCCAAGTGATTTCAGAATATGCAAATCGTTCCATCCAGACGCGTGCGCACAAGATTTCAGCAGTTTGTGGAAAGTTCAAGCCGCTTGCCTGTTGGAAGCTCTCTCCCGGACCTTCCGCGCCGTGGCACCACCTCCACCATCCACCGCCAAGGTTCGCACCCCGCCGATCACCGCCGCACCGTCCGGTAGGGTGCGTGGTCCCCACGCACCATCCACCGCCAAGGTTCCCACCACGTCGATCACCGCCGCACCGTCCGGTAGGGTGCGTGGTCCCCACGCACCATCCATCGCCAAGGTTCCCGCCACGCCGATCACCGCCATACCGCCATCCAACGCCAAGGTTCCCGCCACGCCGATCACCGCCGCACCGCCCGGTAGGGTGCGTGGTCCCCACGCACCGCATCCCGTCACCCTCGGGAACTCCGATGGCCCGCGGTCTTTCACCGACAGCACCTCCGGACCCTGCGTCGCGGTATGTCCCCGGCAGCTCAGGCGCGCTTGTCGAGCAGGCTGCGCAATTGCGACGGGAAGAGCTGCATCAGCCATGTCTCCGTCCGCGCCTCGCCATCGACCTCCACGTACATGCGCAGGTCGATGGGGGCGTCATCGTCGGCCGCGAGCATCGAGACGTCCAGGTCGAACATCGCCCGCCAGTAATCCTCGCCCACCACGGGGTAGGCGGCAAGGTTGCCGATGTCCCCGCGCGAGGCTGAAACGATCGGCCGGATCGCCGGGTCGCGGCCACGGTCTTCGAATCCCATCCCGTCGAAATCGCAGACGATCTTGACCACGCCCTCCGGCCGGGGCTGGCCGGGGATACCGCCGGCGCCGATCCGCGTGGCGATGAAGCGCGCGGCATTGGCGGGGACGGGGCAATCGTCGAACCATGTCAGCCGGTAGCCGAAGCTGTATTCGCGGCCATGTTCCGCGGGGCCCGCGGGCGTCCACATCGCGACGATGTTGTCGTGGATCTCGTCATCCGTCGACAGTTCCACCAGCGTGACCGCCCCGTCGCCCCAGTCGTCGAACGGCTCCACCCAGGCCGAGGCGCGCTTTTCGTAGAACACGCCATCGTCCTGGTATTCGTCGAAATCCCGTTCGCGCTGCATCAGGCCAAAGCCCTTCACGCCCGGCGCCTGAAAGCTGTTGGCCATCGTCCGCGGCGGGTTGTTCAGCGGCCGCCAGATGCGTTCGCCCGCGCCGGTGTGGATCTCCAGCCCGTCGCTGTCGTGCACTTCCGGCCGCCAGTCGGGGGAGAGATGTGCGTTGGGCTTGCCGAACCAGTACATGGAGGTCAGCGGCGCAAGGCCCAGTCGATCCACATCGCCGCGCAGGAACACGTGCGCCTCGACCCGCTGGTCCACGCCACGCGCGGCCTGTGTCGACGTGATCCTGTAGGCGCCCGTCGCGCGCGGGCCTTCCAGCAGCGCATAGGCCGTCAGGTCGCCGCCCTTGCCCTGTTCCAGCCAGAAGCGCGTGAAGCGGGGGAATTCCTCCGGCCCGTCCGGTATCGCGGTATCCAGCGCCAGCCCGCGCACCGAAAGCCCGAATTGCCCGGAATAGCCCGAGGTCCGCCAGTACGAGGCACCAAGGAACGCCATCCAGTCGTCGCCGCCCGGTTCGTCCTGCACGCGGAAGCCGGCAAAACCGGTGGTGCCGGTCAGCTGCCGGGCCGGGTTGCCTTCGGGGATGTCGAAGTAATCGGTATTGAACCGCACCGCGCGCGCCATGCCGTCCGTGACGGTGTAGAAATGCACGGGCTCGGGGAAGTACTTCCCCGGAAAGAAGAATTGCACGGGCGACGCGCCGGAGGTGTTCCACAGCGCGCGGTCCTTGCGAAAGGCGATCTGGTTGTGGCGGTCATAGTCGATCTGGTCGACGATCCCGGCCTGCGGGATGGGTTCGGGCGCGTGGGGCTTGCCCGACAACGCCAGCGCCATCTCGCGCAGCCGCTCGAAGGAGAAGACCTCCGGCGGGCCAAGCGCCCCGGTATCCGCGGCCTGTGCGCGGGCGATGTCGGGAAGAAGGAAGAACGCCCCGGCCCCCAGGGCCGTGGTCAGCATGTCGCGGCGGGTCGGTCGCAGGTCCATCATGTCATCTCATACGTCGTTTCGGCGCGGGGCCAAACTTGGGCGAGATGCCACGAAGCACAATTCCCGCCTGGAGCGAACGGCAGGAGAGCGCCGAGGAACGCGCACCGGTTTGCGGATCCTGGCCGATGGGGCAGGGGTGCGACCGGAAAACAGGACGTTGCGGGTGCGGACGGGCTGGAACCTGCCGATCCGGGCGCCCGTTTCGGCGTCAGCCCGTCAGGTCCTGCGCCAGCATCAGCGCGTTGTTGTCGGGGTCGTAGAAGGTGGCGGTGCTGACCATGCCCTCGATGGTTTCGGTCGGCCCGTCGAACCGGACGCCTGCGGCCTCCAGCGCCGTGCGGGCCGTGTCGATGTCGGCCACGCCGAAGACGGGGACGGAATTGCCCGGCGCGGGCTCCGCCTGTTCGCCAAGGCCGAGGGTCACGACGTCTGTCTTCGTCTGCAACTCGCTCCAGCCCGCGTCGTCGGCGTGGTAGAGCAGGTCGAAGCCCAGCATCTTTTCGTACCATTCCGCGCTGGCGTGACGGTCGCGTACTGACAGGGCAAGGGTGATCGTGGTCTGAAGGTCGGCAACGGGCATCCGGGTTCCCTTTCGACGTCAAATATATATACTATACTTTATGGACATAGACCAACTTGTCAATATCACGTCGCGGGCATGGTCGCTCCCGATCCTCGCCAGCCTTGGCGCCGGGACCCCGGGGCGGCAGGCGCCGCTGCTGGCCGCGACGGGCGCCAACCGCACCGCCTTCGCGCAGAGCATGGCGCATCTCGTGGCACTTGGCTTGGTGGAGCGGACCCCCGGTCACGGTCACCCCCTGCGGCCCGAATTCCGGCTGACGGCCGCGGGCGCGGGGGTGGCGGTGATGGCCCAGCGCATCCTTTCGGTGGGGGAAGGCGCCGAGCTTCTGCGACGGACGTGGACCGTCCCGGTTCTGGCGGTCTGCCAGCGACCCCGGCATTTCAGCCAAATCAAGCGCGACCTTGGGCCGATTACCGACCGCGCGCTGTCGGGCGCACTGAAGCAGCTTCATGGCCACCGATGGCTTCAGCGCGAAACGGACACGGAACAATATCCGCCCCGCCCGCTGTACCGCGCCGCGAACGCGGGCGTGGAGATCGCCCACGCGGCCTATCTGGCCAGTGCCTACGCGCGCTGAGCGCAGCGGGGCGGCGACCCAACAAATGTTGCCCGGTTTTTCGGAACAATGCCCGGGGGCGCTGGTTGAATCCCCAGACAAGGAAAAGGAGATTTCATTATGAAACGCGCAATCAGCTCTACCCTCGCCCTGGCCATCGCAGCAGGCACCGCGGGCATGGCCGCGGCCGAAATGCACGGCGACGGCCACAGCATGGGCGCCAACAGCGGCATCGTCGATGCACAATCGATCGACCGCTTCATCCGGGCAGAAAACATTATCGGTGCCGAGATCTATACGCTCGAAACCGATTTCGACGAGAACGTCTGGAACGAGACCCCGTATTACGAAGAGGTCGAACAGGAATGGGAAAGCGTCGGCGAGGTCAAGGATATCGTCCTGTCGCGTGACGGCAGGATCGTCGGCCTGATCGCCGAAGTGGGCGGCTGGCTCGACATCGGCGATTCGGACGTCGTGCTCGACATGTCGGACGTCAAGATGGTCGGCGGCAGCGCCGACACGATGTGGAACGATCTGGCGCTTGTGACTCCGCTGACGGAAGAGCAGCTGGAGCAGAAGACCGAGATCAACGACAGCTGGTGGTAAGATCCATCCCGCACCGGCCCGCTTGAAGCGGGCCGGTGCGCCTTGTCAGCATGTCCGGGCCCTGGTGCCCGGCCATGTTGTCAGCACCTGACGAACAGACTATGGCAGCATCGCTCCGCCGAAACGGGCAAGAATGCCCTGTGCGGGGACCGCAAGCCGCGGGATGCATCGCGCATCCCTGACCTGCGGGGCCGAATTCACCTTGAAAGATTGGCCATTTGACGTTATTTTGCTGCTTCAATTGTTGGCAACGACCAAAGGAACAAAGCGATAGCCCGCAGACCACATAATGCGCCCCCGCCGCGCGACAACGGCCCCCGCGTAAACGGAAAGATCCGTGCACCCGAAATCCGCCTGATCGGCGCCGATGGCGAAAACGTCGGTGTCGTGCATCCCGCCCGCGCGATGGAGATGGCAGAGGAGGCCGGGCTCGACCTTGTCGAGATCTCGCCCAACGCCGCACCGCCCGTATGCAAGATCATGGACTTCGGCAAGTTCAAGTATGAACAGCAGAAGCGGGAGAGCGAGGCACGCAAGAAGCAGAAGATCATCGAGGTCAAGGAGGTCAAGTTCCGTCCGAACACCGACGTCCACGATTACGATGTGAAGATGCGCAACGTGTACAAGTTCCTGGAAAACGGCGACAAGGTGAAGGTCACCCTGCGCTTCCGCGGCCGCGAGATGGCCCACCAGAACCTTGGCCGCGAGCTGCTGGAACGTGTCGCCGACGACGTCAAGGAACTTGGCAAGATCGAGAACATGCCAAAGATGGAAGGCCGTCAGATGGTCATGATGATCGGCCCGGTTCCGCAGAAGACAGCCGCGAAGCCTACCGCGTCGGCAGAAGCATCGGCAGAGGAATCGTCGGCTCAGGCGTCCTGATCCAACGGATTTTCGTGAAGTATTGGAACGCAGTAGGGGGAACCTTGCTGCGTTTTTTCGTTCTGGAAGGTCGTGGAACAGGCCTGTTACGGCCGTAGGGTGCGTGCTTTGCACGCACCGCTCCGCGGAACCTGTGGCAGAGGAGGCATGGTGCGTGGGGACCACGCACCCTACGGCGGTTTTCTCACCACCAGGAACGCAAAGCCCCCCGGAGCGCACAGCGATCCGGTTCGCGCCCGACCTGTCCCGATGGCCGGCGCGAAACTGCCGTGGGGCGGTAACTGGCGTCCCTACATCGCCAGCGGGCTGGATTGCGGCAGCAGGAACGGCACAGTCCCCGCCGGCATCAGCCCGGGGCGGAGGGGGCAATTGTAGACGTCCGACAGGATCTCTTCCGTCATCACCTCGCACGGCGCGCCCATGGCGGCGACACGGCCGTCTTTCAGCACCACCACCTTGTCGGCCATGATCGCGGTCAGGTTCAGATCGTGCATCACCGCGATCACGCCACCGCCCCGCGCGGCGAAGGTGCGGACGGTATTGATCACCGTGAACTGGTGCCCGGGATCGAGGCTGGAGACGGGCTCATCAAGGAACAGCCAGCGGGGGATGCCGTCCGCGACAGGCTCCCACACCTGCGCCAGAACGCGGGCCAGTTGGACGCGCTGCTGCTCTCCGCCCGAGAGGTCGGGGTAGGGTCGGTCGGCCAGATCGACCGTGCCCACCGCCTCCAGCGCCTGCAGGATAAGGCCGTCGCGCCCAGCCGAAAGCCCGGCGCGGAGGCCCAGGCGGACGACCTCGGTAACCGTGAAGGGAAACGCCATGCGCACGGCTTGCGGCAGCACGGCGCGAAGGCCGGCGAGTTCGCCAACCGGGATCGACTGCAGGGCGCGGCCGTTCAGGGTGATCGTGCCGTGGGCCTTCAGCTCTCCGGTCAGGGCGCGCAGGAAGGTTGTCTTGCCGGAGCCGTTGGGCCCGACGATGGCGGTGACCTGTCCCGGCGCCGCGACAAGGTCGATGCCCTTCAGCGTGTCGCGCTGGCCAAGGCGGACGGTGATGTCATGGGCTTCGATCATTCAAGGCCAACCAATCCGCGACGGCGGAGCAGGATCCACAGGAAGACGGGCGCGCCCAGAACCGCCGTGACGATGCCGATGGGCAGTTCGGCAGGCGCCACGACGGTGCGGCTGATCATATCGGCGGCGATCAGCAGGATCGCGCCCAGAAGCGCCGCGTTGGGCAAGAGCGGCGTATGATCGGGGCCAGTGGCGAGGCGCAGAAGATGCGGCACCACGATGCCCACGAAGCCGATCCCGCCCGCGACGGCGACGGCCAGCCCGGTGGCGGCGGCGACCCAGAGGATCGCGAGCGTTTTGGTGCGCTGCACCTCTACGCCCATATGCATGGCCGCGGCTTCGCCGAGCGCGATGCCGTTAAGGCCGTGGGAGAGGAGCGGGCTGGCGGTGAGGGCGAGGGCTACGATGGGAAGGGCCGCGAGAACCCGGCTCCACGTTGCGCCGGCGAGCGAGCCCATGCTCCAGAAGGTGAGATCACGCAGTTGCGCGTCGGAGGCGCGAAAGACCAGCAGGCCGGAGATGGCAGCGGCCAGCGCGGCCAGCGCGATGCCGGCCAAGAGCATGGTAGCAACGGATGTGCGCCCGTCGCGGGTGGCCACGCGGTAGAGAAGGAGGGTGGAGATCCACGCGCCGAAGAAGGCCGCCAGCGCCACAAGCCAGCCGCTGGTGACGGCGAGGACACCGGCGGGCAGGAGGCTGCCCAGAACGATGGCGGAGATGGCACCCAGCGAGCCACCGGCGGTGACGCCCACGATGCCGGGGTCGGCCAGCGGGTTGCGGAAAAGGCCCTGAAGGATCGCGCCGGAGACGGCGAGACCCGCGCCCACGAGCATGCCCATGAAAAGCCGCGGCATGCGGATATTGACCATGACGACGCGTTCGACAGCGCTCAGCTCTTCCCCGCGCCAAAGCTTGCCCAGCACGGTGAAGACGGACGCCTCGGACGCGCCCCATGCGAGGCTGGCGATGCTCACGGCCAGCAGGGCCACGACCAGCCAGCCTGTCATGGCCCAGGCCCGGCCGCGACGATCGCGCGGCCGGGGGAGATCGGACATGACGGCTGTCACGACCCGGCGCCCAGGGCTGTGGAAAGCTCGCGGACCGCGTCGGGCGTGCGGGGGCCAAAGCCCAGGAGCAGGATGCCCGACATGCGGACGACACTGCCGGTTTCAGCCGCGGGAGAGGTCGCAAGCTGGGGCAGGGCGAAGAGCTCTTCGTTGCTGGCCGAATGATCGCCGCCGCGGTCCATCATCAGGATCACGTCGGGAGCGGCTTTCTGCACCGCTTCGGGCGACAGGGGCTTGTAGCCCTGGAAGCCCGACACGGCGTTCTGACCGCCCGCCATGCGGATGATCGCCTCGGCCGCGGTATCGTCACCGCCCGACATCAGCCGCCCGTCCTGCGCGCTGAGAACGAAGAGGACCTTCTTGCGCGTCGCACCGTCTGCCGGGGCCGCGGCCTTGATGGCGGCGGCGAGGTCGGCTTCGGTCTTCTGCGCCAGCGCCGCGCCCTTCTCCGGCACGCCAAGCGCGTCGCCGACAAGGCGGATCTTGCGGGCGATGCTTTCGGGGGTGCCGTCGCCTGTCACCTCGACATAGCGCACGCCGGCCTGCTTCAGCACGTCGATGGCCTGCGGCGGGCCGGCCTCGTCCGAGGCGATGATCAGGTCGGGGGCGATGGACAGCACGCCTTCGGGCGAGAGCGCGCGGACATAGCCGATATTGGCCACGTCATTCACCGCAGGCGGGTAGGTCGAGGTGCTGTCGCGCCCGACAAGGCGGTCTTCCTGCCCCAACGCATAGACGATTTCGGTGATGGCGCTGCCGGCCGTCACCACGCGCGCGGCCGGGTCATCGGCGCGGACGGCGTGGGCGGCCAGAAGTGCGGCCAGCCCCAGCGCCATGCCGATCTGGAGACGGCCGATCAGGGAAACACGGGTCGCCATCACGCCACCTCGGCCGGGGCCATGTCGGGCAGGGCGTCGACGATCTTCCACCAGTCCGGGCGCCAGTCCTGCGCGTCCGACTTGCGGCCGAAGATCTGGAACACGATCCCACCTTCCGCGTCGAAGCCTTCGACAGAGATCGCCGGCCCCCGCTTCGTGGGTTTGTTCACGGCCCAGAGCTCGACCACCTTGCCGTGCATCAGGTGCAGGTTGAAACCGGGGTCGAGCACGTTCTGGAACGGGCCCATTTCCTTCAGGGTGTGGATCGGGCCGCCGTGGATTTCGATGCAGCCATGGTTGCCGACGAATATCATGACCTCGATCCCCGCGTCGCGGATCGCTTCCAGCGCGGGCGTGATACAAGCCGGATCCAGCTGGCGCACATGGGGGGCGCCGGCGATGTGATAGGCCCCCAGCCGGTTCATCCGCAGCTTCGAGGTAAGCCGCATAAACTGGTGCGTGTCGGTCATCCGCAGCCATTCGGCGCGCAGTTCCTCCACCTTGGCCGGATTGCTTTTGGGGGGCGAGGGCGGGGTGCGCGGTTCGCAATCGATCCACGAGTCCGCCTGGCCCGTTGCCAGGTCGGCCACGATCTTCTGCCAGTGATCAAGGTTCGATCCGTCGCGCAGGAACACCTTGTGAACGGCGGTGCCGGCGGCATCGAACACCTGGATCGACCGGCGGACGCCGTCCTTGACCTCCCGCTCGACCGCCATGGCGTGCACCCAGTGGCTGGGGAAGAACCGCATGTCGAGTTCCGGCGTCAGCACCATCGCGGCGTGTTCGCCGGAATGGTACTTGTCGAAGATGCCATCCTTTTCGATGACGCAGCTGTCGTTGCGGGTCAGCGCCATGACCTGTCCCAGACCGGTCAGCTGGGGGATGATCCGGTCGGGATGCGCCGCGATCCGCGTGACGCCATTGCCCATGTCCGACGCCAGCAGCTGGGCTTCGCTAAGCCCCAGGCTTGCCGCCAGTTCGCGGTCCCGCAGGTTGGGAGATTGCGCGCGCGCCGCCCGGATATCTTCCGGGGTCAGGCGGTCCGCCTTCGTGGTCTCTGTCATCTGAGCCTCTGAGCTTGTAGGTCGATTGTGCTGGCGGGAGCAGCGCGGGCAGGGGGACCTGTCTTCGAAGCTCTGGCTGAAGCTGGCCCGCGTATTCTGCAGGCGCAGCTTTATAGTTGACTGTTTTAATCAGCTTTAGTAGCCAGCACAAGTCATTCGAAGCAATCCTTTGGAATGCATCCGCAAATGACACTTACGACCACATAGACCGCGCCAGCACCTGCCAGCCCGATCGGTCCCGACCGACCTACAAAGGGCCAGCCCCCGTGACCAGAGCATCTATTCGACCAATCGGCATCACCTCGATTTCCATCCTTGCGCTGATGGCTGCAAGCCCGGCCGTGGCGCAGGAGGGCGACCTGCCGGGAGAGTTCCTTGGAACCATCCTGCTGGGGCAGAGCAAACGCGAGATCCTGACCGACACGGCTGTGCCGGAAACCATTATCAACGAAGAAGAAATTCAGGACCGGCAGGCCGGCACGGTGGCCGAGCTGATCGATTCGGTGCCCGGCGTGTCGCTTGTGAACGGCGCGTCGCCTTCGGGGTCGGGGATTTCGATCCGGGGGTATGGCGCGAATTCGGTCTACGGGACCGACAACAAGGTGCTGATCCAGATCGACGGCGCGGATTCCACCGGCGAGGAGATCTACCGCATCGGCAACCAGCTGTTCACGGATCCGATGCTGTACAAACAGGTGAACGTGATCCGCGGCACGGTGGGCACGTTCGAATACGGCTCGGGCATTATTGGCGGCGTGGTGCAGCTGGAAACCAAGGATGCATCGGACTTCACGGGCGGCGAAATCGGCTTCCGCCTGAACCAGACCTTCGAGGGCTATTCCAACGGCAACGGCTTCGTCACCTCGACCATCGGCGCGTGGCAGCCGACCGAGGATCTGGAATTCCTGTTCAACTACACCTACCGCAACCAGAGCGACATGACCGATGGCGCGGGCGATACGATCCCCGGCAGCAGCGCGGATCTGCCGTCGTGGCTGGCGAAGGGCAAGTACACCTTCGGGCAGGACAGGGACCAGAGCCTGACGCTGGTTCTGAACAACACCGAGACGCAAGAGCTCGATGTGCCGTACGACACGTTCTACACCGTCGATTTCGGCAACGTGAACCGCACCGTCAAGAAGCAGATGACCGGCCTGCGCTATCGCTACAGCCCCATCGGGAACGACCTTGTCGATCTGGATGTGAACCTGACCTATACCGACGAACAGATCGACAGCAGCTATGTCTGGGGATCGTATCCGGGCAATCCGCAGTTCATCCGCGATCTTCTGGACGCGGATTCGCATTACCGCACCACCCGGCTGGTGGCCAAGAACACATCGTATTTCAGCACCGGCGCGGTATCGCACCAGCTGCGCGCAGGGGTGGAGCTGAGCAACACCAAGCGTAACGATTTCCGTGCAGGCCCGGGCGGCACCGACCAGCGCTTCGCGGTGTTCGCGGTGGACGAGATGCAGATCGGCAACCTGACGCTGACACCGGCCGTGCGCTATGAATACCAGAACCTGAAGGGCACCGATGTCGTGGCCCCGGGCCATACCGATCCCTATAATGGCCAATACACCAATTCCGGCCCGATGGGCGGGATCTCGGCCTTCTACCAGTTCAACAACGGGTTCGCCGTGTTCGGCAGCGCGGCCTATACCCAAGGGTTGCCGCCGATCGACGATCTGGACAACCCGGAATACGCCGACACCGCCGAGCAATCCCGCACCTACGAGGCAGGGTTTTCCTACACCGGCGGCGATATCTTTGGCGATGGCGACGCGGTCCGGTTCAAGGTGAACGCGTACCAGACGCTGCTGTGGGATATCTCGACCTATACCACCAGCACCGTCTTCGATCTGGCCGAGGTGCAGACCGAAGGGGTGGAGATCGAGGGCAGCTACGTGCTGGCCAACGGGTTCTACACCGATCTGAACATCAACGTCCCCAACGGCACCGAATACGATGAACGCGGCAACGAAACGCCGTGGCGCGGCCGGGCGCCGCAATCGGCGCGGCTGACGTTGGGCAAGCGCATCGGCGACACGTGGGATCTGAGCTGGGAGCTGGTGGGCGCCAAGGGCCTGACCGACCGCTACGACGACCGCACGCCGGGCTTCGGCATCTCCAACGTGCGTGCCACGTGGAAGCCGCAAGACGGCGGCCTGCTGGAGGGCACGCAGGTGCGTTTTGGCGTCGAAAACCTGTTCGACCGCGACTTCCGGACGGCACTGTCCACGCTGAACGCGCCGGGCCGCAATGTGAAGCTGACCGTTTCGAAACTGTTCTGACCCCCGCAAGCCAAGGTGCTAGCCAAGAAAGAGGATCGACATTCCATGACCCGAGTTGAACCGAAAGCCCCGCGCCGTGGGGCGCGGGTGGCCGTCTGGGCGGCCGCGTTCGCCGCACTGGCCCTGCCTGCCGCCGCCCAGGATGCCGAGAATGCCGGCATCTCGCTGGAGCTGAGCTCGGCGCAGGATCGCAACGGGTCGTGCCTGCTGAGCTTTCTGGCCCAGAACGGCCACGGCAAAGATGCCGACAGCGTGGTCTACGAGGTCGTCCTGTTCGACGGCGCGGGGGCGGTCAGCCAGCTGACGCTTCTGGATTTCGAAACCCTGCCCGCAAGCCGCCCCCGCGTGCGCCAGTTCGCGTTTCCGGGGAAGGCGTGTTCGGACATCTCGCGCATCCTGATAAACGGGGCGGAGACCTGCACCGGTGAAGGCCTGGGCGACGGCGCCTGCACCGATACGCTGGACCTGAAAAGCCGCGTTGAAACGACGGAGCTGATCGGATGAACCCCGTATCGATCGTAACCAACGCGTTGACGGGCCTCTATGATCTGGGCGGTCCGGTCGTCATGGTGCTGTTCGTCGTGTCGATCCTGACGCTGGCGGTGGTGCTGTACAAACTGTGGCAGTTCCGCGCCGCGGGCGTGGGCCGTCACGTGCACCTGAAAGCCGCGGTCGAGGCATGGGATGCGGGCGATTATCCGCGCGCCCAGTCGCTGGCCGAGGCTTCGCGCGGGTATCTTGGCCCGGTCGTCGAACAGGCGATGGGGCAGGCGCGGGGCGGGGCCACCGCATCCGACCGTGCCGATGCCGAGGCCGAGGCGCGGTTTTCCAAGCTGGAAGGCGGCCTTGGCCTTCTGGATATCGTCGCGCAACTGGCGCCGCTTCTCGGCCTTTTCGGCACCGTTCTGGGCATGATCGACGCCTTCCGCGCGCTGCAAAGTGCGGGCAACTCCGTCGATCCGTCGCAGCTTGCCGGCGGGATCTGGGTGGCGCTTCTGACCACTGCCGCAGGCCTGCTGGTGGCCATGCCCACATCGCTGCTGCTCACGTGGCTCGATGCCCGTCTGCGCCGCGACCGGGTTCTGGCGAACCGCCTGTTGCGCACCGTCTTCGCGCCCGTGACCTCCCGGCCGGTCGAGGCGGAGCTGCGCCATGTTGGCTGAGACCGGACGGCGTCGGCGGGGGCGCGTGTCGGTGACATCGCTCATCGACGTGATCTTCCTGCTGCTCTTGTTCTTCATGCTGACGTCGACCTTTTCGCGCTTTTCCGAACTGGAGCTTTCCGCCACCGGCGGCGGGGCCGCGGCCACGGCCGGGGAGGTCACGACCGTCTTCCTGTCGCTGTCGCCCGACCAGCTGCTGGTCAACGGCACGCCCACCGAACTGGACGCGCTCGACGCGGCGATCCAGGCGCTGGCGACCGACGGCACCACCCGCGTGCTGATCAGCCCGGGGAAGGTCACCGATGCCCAACGCCTTGTCGATCTGCTGGCGGTCCTGAAACCGCTGGCGGGCCGTCAGGGCCTGTCGATTACCGTATTGGGGTAAGATGCAAGTCCAGCCACGCAAACGCTCCGGAGGAGAGCCGACCATCGCGTTGATCAACGTGGTCTTCCTGATGCTCGTCTTCTTCATGATCGCCGGAACGCTGTCGCCGCCACTCGACCCGGACGTCACGCTTGTGAACACCGCCGATCTGGAAAACAGGCCGCCGCCCGATGCGCTGGTGATCCGCGCCGACGGGACGATGAACTACCGGGGCGAGACCGTGACCGACGCGGCGGCGTTCCTTGAAAGCCGCGAAGGCGAGGATCGCGAGATCGTCCGCCTTGTGCCCGACCGCGCGCTTCCGGCGGCCGATCTGGTGGCCGTGGGCCGCGCCCTGCAGGCCGCCGGCGCGAAACGCGTGCTGATCGTGTCCGAAAAGGAGGTGGGCCAATGATCCCGCGTTCCTTCCTTGTGGCCGGCGTGGCCGGTGTCGCGGCCCTTGGCCTGCATTTGGGCGGCGTGACGGCGGGCCTTGTGCCCGAGCCTGCGCAGACCGAAGGCGGGACCGTCGCGACGGCCGATCTGGGCAGCGCCTTCGAGGACCTGACACAAGGCACGCAGACCCCCGAGAAGGCCGAAACGCTGACCGCTCTCGACGTGACCGAGGCGCCGGAGAAGCCGGAGGCAGACCCTGTCGAGCAGGCCGAGCCCGAGACGATGGAAAAGCCCGAGGCCGAGACGGCGGAGACGCCCGAGGCCGAAGACAGTCCCGAGACGGCAGAGCCTGTCGAGACAGAGAAAGCGGAGGCTGAACCGGCCGAGAAGGTCGCGGCCGATACCGTGACGGCTGCCCCGGCCGAGGAAGCGACGATGGCCGAAGGCGGCACGGCGGTGTTGCAGCAGACGGCCGAGCCGGATGCCGAGACCGCCGCCGTGTCCGCGGGCGCCGCCGAACCGGCGGAGAAGGTGGAGGCCGCGAAGCCCGAGGCGATGAAACCCGAAACGGTGACGCCCGAGCCGGTGAAGCCCACCGTGATGGCCGCCGTGCCGCCGGAAGAGGTTGTTCAGCCCGTGCCCGAACTGCGCGAGATGGGGCCGACCGACAAGCCCACGCTGCGGCCGCAGGCGCGGCCCGAGCCCAAACCGGAACAGGTGGCCCAGCCCAAAGCCGCGCCGAAGCCCAAGGCAGCGCCGCAGGGCAACAGCACGAAGAACGCGAGCAAGGGCTCCAGCAGCGACCGGAAGACGGATACCGGGGCACAGGGGGCAACGGCGCAGGCGAAGGCCGGGTCCACCGGCAATGCAGCGGCGGCGAACTATCCGGGGCAGGTGATGCGCAAGATCATGCGCGCGAAACGCGGCCGGTTGAATGCCCGGGGTGCGGCGAGGGTATCGTTCCGGATCGCGTCCAACGGCGCGCTGCAGAGCGTGAGCCTGTCACGCAGCAGCGGGTCGAGCCAGCTGGACCAGGTGGCGGTCCAGCAGATCCGTCGCGCGGCGCCGTTCCCGCCGCCGCCCGCTGGTGCGCAGCGGACGTTCTCCGTCCAGATCAAGGGGCAGTAGGGCTGGTGTGTGCAAGCGGCCGTCCTCAGGGGCGGCCGCACTGCGACGTGCAGGGGTGCGACTTACAGCAGGGCTTCGACGGCCCGCTTGGTCATCACCTGCACCAGGTGCGCGCGATAGTCCTTGGAGCCGTGGATGTCGCCGATCATGCCGCCGGGCTCGACCGACAAGCCCTTCACCGCGCCTGCGCCGAAATCGGCGTCGAGCGCTGCTTCGGCCTCGCTCCAGCGGAACACGCCTTCTTCCGACGCGCCGGTGACGGCAACGCGCACGCCATCGGCGTATTTCGCAAGATAAACGGCCACAAGCGGGAAGCGCGAGGCAGGCTGGATGAACTTCTGGTAGGTCGCGGCCTGCGGGATCGGGAAACGGACCGCCGTGACGATCTCGCCCTCTTCCAGCGCGGTCGTGAACATGCCCTGGAAGAAATCGTCCGCCGCGATCTCGCGGTCGTTGGTGACGATGGTGGCGCCAGAGCCGAGCGCTCCCGCCGGATAGCAGGCCGACGGATCGTTGTTCGCGATCGAGCCGCCGATGGTCCCGCGGTTGCGGACCGCCGGATCGCCGATCCGCGCGGCGAGCGAGGCCAGCGCGGGGTAGCTCTGCGCCACCTCACGGGCCACCGTGCTGTGGGTCGTGGCGGCGCCGATGGTCAGCGTGTCGCCGTCCTGCGTGATGCCGTGCAGTTCCGGGATCGCGGCGAGCGACACCAACGTCGACGGCATCGCAAGACGCTGTTTCAGCGTCGGGATCAGCGTCTGCCCCCCGGCCAGCGGCTGGGCGTCTTCCTCTTTCAGCGCGGCGATGGCATCGGCCACGCTGCCGGCTTTCACGAAATCGAAATTATACATTTCTCATTCTCCTGGCATTCAAGGCTGGGCGTTCGGGCTGGCCATTCGGGGCCGGGACGCAAGCGGTCACTCGGCCGCTATGGCCGGAACCTCTTGCCCCGAGGCCGCGAGGACCGCCTTGACGATGTTATGATAGCCGGTGCAGCGGCAGATATTGCCGTCGAGATACTCGCGGATCTCGGTCTCGGTCGGCTTCGGATTGTCCTTAAGCAGCGCCGCCGCCGACATCACCATGCCCGGGGTGCAGAACCCGCATTGCAGACCGTGATGATCCTGGAATGCCTGCTGGACGACGCTGAGCGTGCCGTCATCGCCGGCCTGGCCTTCGATGGTGGCGACTTCGGTGCCATCGGCTTCCAGCGCCAGCATCGTGCAGGCTTTCACCGCTTCGCCGTTCACATGCACCAGGCAGGCGCCGCATTGGCTGGTATCGCACCCGACATGGGTGCCTGTCAGTTTCAGCGATTCCCGCAGGAACTGCACCAGCAGGGTGCGCCCTTCGACATCGCCGGAAACAGACGCTCCGTTCACGGTCATCGCGACTTGTGCCATGAGACCCTCCCGTATCCGTCAGAACCATTTGCTGGCCCGAGTTAAATCACGCGTCCCGGGGAATGAGAACCGAAATCTTCGCGCGGGTCCGGTTGACACCGCGTTCGCGGGTGCAAATGCCTGAAAAAGGTCAGCTTTTGCGCCCCGAACGGGGCTGGGGTCGGGTGGGGATTTCCTTCAGGAGGCCGCCCACGCCCATGCCGGCGATATCGTCCGGGCTCACGTCGATCCCGCAGGCCACGCGCGACAGGACCCAATCGGCGCCGTTCAGCGCGGGCGCGCGGGCGCAGCCGGGTAGGCCGATGACGGGACGGGCACCGATCTGGCCCAGAAACAGCAGGTTGCCGGGATCGACGGGCATGCCGAAGCGGGTGACGGTGCCCCCGGCAGCGCGCACGGCGCCCGGCGCGATATCGTTGGGGTCGGACGTGGCCGAGCCGGTGAGAATCAGGATCATGTCGCCCGGTGCATCGGTCACGGCCCGCGTCAGGTCCGCGCCCTTGTGGGGGACGGTGATGACCTCTGCCAGATCCAGCCCCAGCGCGGTCAGCCGGTCGCCGATGGCGCGGATGCCCTTGGCATCGTCCGGCCCGCCGGGGATCGTGGTGACGACGAGGCTGGCGGATGTGTAGGCCGCCGTCGCCAGCCGGATCGCACTGCGGGCGGCGTTGGCCGCAGTTTCGACATCGGCGCGCGGCACGGCGTAGGAGATGATCTTGACCGTCGCCACCATGTTGCCCCGGGCCAGCTGCTGGTATTCGGGGACGGTCGCAACGGTGATCATCGGGTTGACACTGTTGAACCGCCGGATCGCCGCGGCATCGATAACGGCCACGCCCGGCGCCTCGGCGATCAGGTTCACACGGCCGGTGAAGGCGTTGGTGATCCGCAGGCCAGCGGCGTCGGGGGCAGGGACCAGCGCGCGGGCCAAATCGGCGGCGGCGTCGTTTTCAAGGACGTCGTCCGCATCGGGGCGCGCGGCGATGATCTGGGTCACGCCATCGTTCAAAAGGCGGGCGATCTCGTCCTCGCCCAGCATCGCGCCCTTGCGGAGGCGCCCGTCGCCCAAGGTGATGGAATGGGCCAGGATCGCGCCCGTGGCCTGCGTGACGGGCAGGGGCCCGAATTTCATGCCGCCTTGCCCCGCAGGACGGCGGTCATCTCCGCCAGGATCGAGACGGCGATTTCCGACGGGTCCGCCGCGCCGATATCCAGCCCGATGGGCGCATGGATGCGGGAGAGCTGCTCTTCGGTCAGCCCCTGTTCCGTCAGGCGGGTGATCCGCTTGGCGTGGGTTCGGGTGGAGCCCAGTGCGCCGATGTAGAAAGGAGCGGTGCCCGGGTCGGCCTTCAGGGCGGCCTCCAAAGCGGGATCGTCGATCTTGGGGTCGTGGGTCAGCAGGACCAGCGCCGTGCGCGGGTCGAGGCCGAGGGCCGCGATGCCGTCATCGGGCCAGTCGGACAGGATCCGTTCACCGGGGAACCGTTCTTCCGATCCGAAGGCCGCGCGGGGGTCGATCAGGACGGGATCATAGCCCGCGATGCGCGCCATCGGTACGAGCGCCTGCGCGATGTGGACGGCGCCGACAAGGATCAGGCGCAGGGGCGGGTTGTGGACGGCATAGAAGGTGCGGCCGTCCTCGGCCACGCCCGAGCGGTCCATGCGCATCCGGCTGGCCAGTTCGTCGCCGTCGCTTGTCAGGGCGCCTTGCCCGGTTTCCAGGTCGACGGCATAGGCCAACGCCGCGCGTTTTGCGCGCGCATCGACCAAGGCGGCGAGCGTGTCTTCGGACAGGGTGCCGCCCACGGGTTCGACCAGCACCCGGATCGTGCCGCCGCAGGCAAGACCCACGGCGAAGGCATCATCGTCGGACACGCCGAATTCCAGCACCCGGTGCTTGCCGTCGGCGATGGCATCCGCGGCCTCAAAGATCACGGCCCCTTCGACGCACCCGCCCGAGACCGAGCCTTCGATCTGTCCGTCGCCGCTGACGGCCAGCTGCGAACCGGCGCGGCGCGGGGCGCTGCCCCACGTCTCGATCACGGTGGCCAGTGCCGCGCCCTTGCCATCGCGGTGCCAGGTCAGTGCGGTTTCCGGGCTGTGGTCGAAACGGTCCATGGGACAATGTCCTTTTCCGGGCTGCAGCAGCACATCTGCCGACAGCCTGCACCGGGGAACCTAGGTGCCGGCGGGAGCCTCCGCAAGACAAACGCCGACCTGCTTGTCAGCAGATCGGCGTCAGGGTGTGTTCGGAAATGAACAGGCGGTCGTCAGCCCACGAAGGCCTTTTCGACGACGTATTCGCTGGGCTCGGAGTTCGAGCCTTCGTGCAGGCCGAAGCCTTCCAGCACGTCCTTCATGTCCTTGTTGAAGTCGAGCGAGCCGCAGACCATGCCGCGATCGTTCTCCGGCGTGATGCCGTCGATGCCCAGATCCTTGAAGACGGTACCGTCCTGCAGGAGGGTGGTGATCCGGCCCATCTTGGGGCTCTGCTCCCGCGTGGTGGTGGGATAATAGCGGATCTTCTTCCAGAACCCGTCGCCCATCAGTTCGTTCAGCAATTCGTCCGTCTTCAGGTCTTCAATCAGGCGGCGGCCATATTCCAGCTCGGCCACATCGCGGCAGGTGTGGGTGATCACGACCTCGTCGTATTTCTCGTAGGTGTCGGGTTCGCGCAGGAGCGAGGCGAAGGGCGCGAACCCGGTGCCCGTCGAGAAGAACCACAGCCGCTTGCCAGGCAGGAGCGCATCATGGACGAGCGTGCCCACGGGCTTGGGGCGCAGGATGATCTCGTCCCCCGGCTGGATGTGCTGAAGCTTGGACGTCAGCGGGCCGTCGGGCACCTTGATCGAGTAGAACTCCAGCTCCTCGTCCCAGGCGGGGGAGGCGATGGAATAGGCGCGCAGCAGCGGCTTCTGCTTGCCGGTCTTGGGATCGGGATCGCCCATCAGGCCGATCATCACGAATTCGCCCGACCGGAACCGCAAGCTTTGCGGGCGGCTGACGCGGAAGGAAAACAGACGGTCGGTGAAGTGTTCCACCGAGGTCACGGTCTGCGCGTCGGGCAGGGTCTTGGTGGCAACCTTCGAGGAGGTTTCGGTCATGTTGGCATCCACGGGGCGCATGTCGGTCATTCAGATCATTGCCGGGCTGTTGCCGGCACCTCCGGTTATACTGTGTTTCAGGTCAGGGGAAGCCGCGCGGGCGGGGTGACACGGGGTCACGGGGGCTGGCGGCCATCCCTGATGGTGAAAATTCGGTCAGCCGCGCAGGCGGGCGCGGTAATCGTGGTCGGTCCAGTCGGCGCGGAAGCGCCAGTCTTCCTCGGGCTGGCGCTTGGCCAGATCCTCATCGATCTCGACCTCGTCAAAGCCCGCGCGACGGGCCATCGCATACTGGTCGGAAATCACGTGGCCCGCGGCCCGCAGGCGCCCGGCGAAGCCGCGGCGGCGCAACTGGCGGGCGATGGTGAAGCCGCGGCCATCGGCGAAGGACGGGAAGGCCACGCGGATCATCTCGACCTCGGCCGACAGCGGGATGCTGTCGGGATCGGCGTCCGACGGCACGTCCAGCGCGCGCGCGGTGCCCTCTTCCAAAGGGGTGTAGCCGGCCTGCCAGTCGTCAGTGGAAAAGCCCGTGTCGGTGACGAGTACGCTCATTGATCTGCTCCTATCCGGACCATCTTGCCATTGACGAAATGGATCCCGCATTCGTCCTTGTTCGATCCCCGCCAGCGCCCGGCGCGCGGGTCTTCGCCCGGCGCCACGGGGGTGGTGCAGGGCGCGCAGCCGATGGACGGGTAGCCTTGCGCCACCAGCGGGTGCCGGGGCAGGCGGTTTTCGTCCATGTAGGCCTTCACATCGTCCGGCGCCCAGTGCGCGAGGGGGTTCACCTTGATCCGGCCCGAGCCCGGCTCGACCTCGAAGAAATCGAGCGTCGCGCGCTTGCCCGACTGGAAGCGTTTCCGGCCGGTGATCCAGCCATCGTAATGCGACAGCGCGCGTTCCAGCGGCCGCGTCTTGCGCAGGTCGCAGCAGGCATCGGTGTCGAACTGGTGCAGCGTGTTGTCGGGATCCTCGTAGGCGCGTTCCTGTTCGTCGGCGCGGATCACGTGGACGTTCTGCAGGTTCAGGCGTTCGGCCACCTCGGTCTGGTAGTCGAGCGTTTCCTGGAACAGCATCTGCGTGTCGATGAACAGCACCGGCACCTTGCGATCGTGCACGGCGGCAAGGTGCAGCAGCACCACCGATTCCGCGCCGAAGCTGGAGACGAGCGCGAGGTTCTCGGCCTCCTTGAGCGCGCCGCGCATGACGGCGGTGGCGCTGTGGTGACGGTAGCTGTCGTTCAGCGCCGCAACGCGGGCCACAAGCTCGGGATCTTCCGAGCCTCCGGCCCCGCCGTCCGCGTCGAACAGGGGTTCAGGCCGCATCGGCTTTAGCCTCTTCTTCGTAGAGCGCAGTCTTGAACGGGTCCATGCCCAGCCGCTTGTAGGTTTGCAGGAAGGTTTCCCCCGGGCTGTCCCGGACCTCGAGATACGCGCGCACCAGCCGTTCGATGGCGGGCACGATGTCTTCGGCGGAAAAGCCGGGGCCGGTCCGCGTGCCCACGGCCGCGTCCTCGGTGGCGTCGCCGCCCAGCGTGATCTGGTAGTTTTCCACGCCCGCGCGGTCGAGCCCAAGGATCCCGATATGGCCCACATGGTGGTGCCCGCAGGCATTGATGCAGCCCGAGATCTTCAGCTTCAGCTCGCCGATTTCATGTTCCAGTTTCAGCTCGTCGAAGCGGGTGGCGATCTCCTGCGCGATCGGGATCGACCGTGCCGTCGCCAGCGCGCAGTAATCCATGCCGGGGCAGGCGATGATGTCGGAGATCAGGCCAAGGTTCGCCGTGGCAAGCCGTGCCTCCTTCAGCGCGGCGTGGATCGCCGGCAGGTCCGCCTTGTGGACATGGGGCAGGATCACGTTCTGTTCGTGGCTGATGCGCAGTTCATCGTGGCCATAGGCCTCGGCCAGATCCGCCATCAGGCGCATCTGGTCGGCTGTCGCATCGCCCGGCGTTTCACCGTGCGCCTTGATCGAGATCGTGACGATCCCATAGCCTTCCGCCTTGTGCGGCGCGATATTGGTATCGACCCAGGCGCGGAACACCGGGTCGCTATCGTAGGCCTCCTGATAGGCGTCCAGCGGCTTGTCGGTGAAGGCGGGCGGCGCGAAGTAGTCCTGGATCTCGGCCAGAACATCCATGTCCGAGCCCGAGAATTCCGGGCGGATCTCGACAAACTTCGCCTCGACCCTGTCGCGGATCTCGTCGATGCCGGTTTCGTGGACAAGGATCTTGATCCGCGCCTTGTACTTGTTGTCGCGACGGCCCAGCAGATTGTAGACGTGCAGGATTGCTTCCAGGTAGGGCAGGATGTCGTTTTCCGGCAGGAAATCACGGATCACCTTGCCGATCATCGGCGTCCGGCCAAGGCCGCCACCGACCAGCACGCGGAAGCCACGTTCGCCGTCCTGTTCCACGACCTGAAGCCCGATATCATGGGCCTTGATCACCGCACGGTCATGCGGCGCGCCGGTGACGGCGATCTTGAACTTGCGGCCAAGGAACTGGAATTCCGGGTGGTCGGTCGACCACTGGCGGATGAGCTCGGCATAGGGGCGCGGATCTGCGATCTCGTCCTGGGCCGCACCGGCGAAATGGTCGGCGGTCACGTTCCGGATCGTGTTGCCCGAGGTCTGGATCGCATGCATGCCGACCTCGGCCAGCGCATCCAGCATGTCGGGCACATCGCGCAGCTTGGGCCAGTTGTACTGGATGTTCTGGCGCGTGGTGAAATGGCCATAGCCCTTGTCCCACTTCTCGGCCAGCAGGGCCAGTTGGCGCATCTGGGCGGAGCTGAGCGTGCCATAGGGGATCGCGACCCGCAGCATGTAGGCGTGCAATTGCAGGTACAGACCGTTCATCAGGCGGAGCGGCTTGAATTCGTCCTCGGTCAGCGCGCCGGAGATACGGCGTTCGACCTGGGCGCGGAACTGCGCGTTGCGCTGCGCCAGGAAAGCGTCGTCGAATTCGGAATACTTATACATGTGCCGATACTTCCTGCTTGCCGTGTGGGTAGTTCGAGGGTCCGGTCCGGCGGAAATCCTCGCGGAAATGGGTGGGTTCGGGGCCGTTGTCGCCTTGGCTGACATCGGCAAGGTACACGCCCACGACCACTTCGGGCTGCCGTTCGCCGTGCAGCAGGCGAAGCTGCGCATGCGCCTCGTCGGTGATGATCTCGGCTTCCGACAGGCGGCGGGTCCACTGGTCGTCTTCGGTCAGGTAGACGACATCGCCTTCCAGCAGATCATTGGCGGTAACGACTTTGGGCGTGAAGGGACGGGGGGCGCGGGCCATGTCAGGCAAGCTCCTTTTCAAGGTCTGTCAGGGCGGCCGCCGCGCGACGCGGGGCAAGGCCGAAGAGGATGAGCGCAGGGCCATCAAGGCCCGCGTCGGAAAGGGTTTGGGGCAGGGCGCCAAGGGTGGTGCCGAGGATCTTTTCCTCCGGGCGGGAGGCGTTCTCGACCACGGTCACGGGGGTGGTACCCGCTGCGCCGTGCATCATCAACCGCCCCTGCAGGAAACGCGCGGCAGCCTTGCCCATGTAGATCGCGGCGACCGATCCGGGCGCGGCCAGCTTGGCCCAGTCCTGATCGGCGAAGCCCTTGACGTCATGGCCGGTCAGGAAGGTGACCGACCCGTTCCGCCCGCGCTGCGTCAGGCTTTGGCCAATGGTCGCAACGGCGGCCGAGGCCGAGGTGATGCCCGGCACGATGGACCAGTCGACGCCCGCGGCCTCGCACGCCGCGATCTCCTCATCGAGGCGCCCGAAGATGGTCGCATCGCCGGATTTCAGGCGCACCACATGGGCGCCCGTTCTGGCGTGGGCGGCGATGGCCATGTCGATTTCGGCCTGCGGGGTCGAGGGGCCGAAGGCTTCCTTCCCCATGTCGAGGATCGTCGCCTCGCGGCGCGCCAGTTCCAGGATCGCGGGCGTGACGAGCCGGTCGTGGATCACGACGTCGGCCTCGTGCAGCGCACGGCGGGCCTTCAGCGTCAGGAGTTCCGGATCGCCGGGCCCTGCGCCGACGAAGGTCACGTGACCGGGTTTGGGGGCCTGGGGCGTTGCGGCCTTGTAGGAATATTCGGCAAAAAGATCCTGCAGCGCCGGTTCCAGCCCGTCATCGCCTGCGCGGTCGAAGGCGCGGGGGCCGTCGGTGCTGTAGAACCTGTCCCAGAACGCGCGGCGGATGCGGCCATGGGGCAGTTCGTCCGCCTTGCCGCGGAACTTCTTGCCCGCGCGGGCAAGGCGGCCCAGCGTGGCGGGCAGGCGCGATTCAAGATCGGCCTTGATCCGGCGTGCTAGGACCGGGGCCGCGCCTTCGGTGCCGATGGCCACGCAGACCGGATCGCGGTCGACCATGGCGGGCGTGATGAAGGCGCTGGCGGCGAGGTTGTCGACGACGTTGCACAGGATACCGGCCGCTTTCGCCCAGCGGGCGGTGTCGGCGTCGATGGCCTCGTCCTCGTCGGCGGCATAGACAAGCGTGGCGCCGGCGATGTCAGCTTCGGCCAGCGCGCGGCGGTGCAGGTGCAGGGCGCCATCCTCGGCCCAGCCCTCGATCTCGGGGGCGGGATCCGGGGCATAGACATCGATCCGCGCCTCGGTCTTCATCAGCAGACGCAGCTTGGCGAGCGCCGCCGGTCCGCCACCTGAAAGCACGACGCGGGCACCGGTGGTGGCCAGGAAGATCGGAAAATGCTGCACTTTGCGTTTGCTCCACGGTTTTCGGGCTGTTGCCCTGCTCTTGAGTGGAATATAGGAAATTATTCCTGCCTGACGCCATATGGTCGGGAGAATAAGGACATGCGTTCCAATGCTGCAATGCGTCGGAACGCGGGTCCCCGAAACGGGGAGTGTTTGGGATGAACGTGCGGATCGACGAGCTGGACCGGAAAATCCTTTCCGAACTGCAGCGCGACGCGGGCCAGTCGCTGGATGAAATCGCGAGTCGCGTGGGCTCCTCCAAGACGCCGGTGTGGAACCGGATCCGCAAGATGCGGGACGCCGGGGTGGTGGGCCCCCAGACCGTCGTGCTGGACGCCGAGGCGCTGGGGTTCGAGGCCTGTTTCTTCGTTCTGGTCCGCACGTCGGAGCACGCGTCGGAATGGCTCGACAAGTTTTTGGCCACCGTCCGCGCGCGTCCGGAGGTGCAGGAAGCGCACCGTTTGGCGGGCGATATCGACTATATCCTGAAGGTCCGCGTGAAGAACGCCCGCGCCTACGACGCGTTCTACCAGGCGCTGATCAAGGACGTGCGGATCCATAATGTGACCGCGTTGCTATCGATGGAAGAGATCAAATCCACCACGGCGCTGCCGCTCGATAGCGAGTGACGCTGTCCTGCCGCCGCGGCCGGGGGTGGTGCGTGCAGAGCACGCACCCTACGGGATACCCTTGGGCCGGTCGAACGTAGCGTGCGGCGGATGCCTCCGGCGGGAGTATTTGGAAAGAGAAGAAGACCGGGACCCTGGCTTCTTTGGTCTTCAAGTTCCTCGGGGGAGTCGCGCCGCAGGCGTGGCGGGGGCAGAGCTCCCTTGCGACGCCGGCGCTCAGGCCGTGACTTGTAGCCGGGTGAGCCCGTGGAAATGGTAGGTGTCGCCATAGACCGGCGGTTCGGCCAGGCGCAGGTTGGGACATCTCGTGAACAGGACCTGCAGGGCCAGCCGCATCTCCAGACGCGCCAGCGGGGCGCCGAGGCAGAAATGCAGCCCGGCGCCGAAGGCCGCGTGGGGTTTCGGCGGTCGGGTCGGATCGAAGTCGTGAGGTTGCTCCCAGACGTCCGGATCGCGTCCGGCGGCGCCCAGCAGGAGGGCCACCTGGTCGCCGCGCTGGAAGCGGTGGCCGTGGAGGTCGATCTCCTCGTAGGCGTAGCGGGTGAAGACATGCAGCGGTGGGTCGTGGCGGAGGATTTCTTCGGCCGCCTGTTCCGCGCCTTCGGGCGTTGTGCAGGCCGTGCCGGTGCCGGTCTCGATCAGCGCCTTGATGCCATTGCCGAGCGCGTGGACCGTCGCCTCGTGGCCCGCGTTCAGCAGCAGGATGCAGGTGGTCACGAGTTCCGGGGTGGACAGGCGGTCGCCTTCGGCCTCGGCCTTCAGGAGATCCGTGATCAGGTCGTCCGCCGGGGCGGTGCGGCGGGTGTCGGCGTAGCTTGCGATGTAGGTGGCGAAATCGGTCGCGGCTTCGGCTGCGCGGTCCTCGACCGCGCGGGTGCGGGTGGACTGGTACATCGCCACCATGTCGTGGGACCAGCGAAGCAGTTGGGGCGCCATGTCCGCGGGCACGCCCAGCAGGCGGGCGATGGTCAGGACGGGGACGCGGGCGCAACAGGCCGGGATCAGGTCGAACGGCTCCGCCGGGAAACCGTCGATCAGGTCGTGGCAGAGCACCTCGATCCACGGTGACAGCGACGCGATCCGGCGCGAGGTGAAGGCGCGGTTGACCAGACCGCGCAGGCGGGTGTGCCGGGGCGGTTCGGCATCGAGCATCGAATGATCCTCGACCGCGTAGAACGGGGCGAGGTGCGGGGGCGGCGCAGTGGCCAGTTCCGCCGGGACTTCGCGTCCGAAGCGGCGGTCGCGCAGGATCGCCTGCACCGCGGCGTGGGTGGTTGCCGCGGGCATCTTGTAGTCGGACCAGTGGACCAGCTGGCCGGTGGCGCGGGCGCGGTCGTAGAACGGGTAGGGGTTCTGCACGAAGCCGGGGTCGACCGGGCTTTGGCTGACCTTGGGCAGCACCTGTCAGCCTTCGGCGGCGTCGAGCGCCTTGACGATGCCGCCGAAATCTTCGGCCTTCAGGCTGGCGCCACCCACCAGCGCGCCGTCGACGTTCGGGACGGCGAAGATCTCGTCGGCGTTGGCGGGTTTGACGGAGCCGCCGTAGAGAAGCCGCACGGACTGGCCGATGCCTTCGCCGAAACGGTCTTCAAGCTGCGCGCGCATGAAATCGTGCACCTCGGCGATCTGGTCCATGGTGGGGGTGAGCCCGGTGCCGATGGCCCAGATCGGTTCATAGGCCAGCACGAAGTTCCCGCCCGTCGCCTCGTCGGGGATCGAGCCCGACATCTGCCCGCCGATCAGGTCGAGCGTTTTCGCGGCTTCGCGGTCTTCGAGGCTTTCGCCGACGCAGATGATGGCGGTGAGCCCGGCGGCCGTCACCGCTTGCGCCTTGGCGCGGACGGCATCGTCCTGTTCGTCATAGGCGGTGCGGCGTTCCGAATGACCAAGGATCACGTGGGTTGCGCCCGCGTCCTTCAGCATCGCGGCCGAGACATCGCCGGTGAAGGCGCCCGAGGTTTCGGCGTGGCAATCCTGTCCGCCGAAGGAAACGGGCGCTTTGGCGAAGCGCTGGACGGCTGGCGCGATCAGCGTTGCGGGCAGGCACAACAGCACCTCGCTGGAGGGCTTTGGATGGGCGCTGGTCAGCGTGTCGATCATGCCGAGATCGGACACGAGCCCGTTCATCTTCCAGTTTCCTGCCGCCAGTTTCTGCCGCATCACGCTCCCCTTTTCTCGCAAGTGTCCCCTTGTTGGGATAGGCAATGCGGACCGGCGCGGCAAGCGCTGCCGCGGGGATGCGTCGAATGGTATGGGACGGGCCGCGCCGAGTGCGTCAGCTCTGGGCGGGCAGCTTGAAGGCGCCGGCCATTTCCTCGACCGAGCCGAACTTGATCGATTCCCCGCAGCCGCATTCTTCGGTCACGTTGGGGTTGTTGAAGCGGAAGCCGGAATCCAGAAGGCCGATCTGGTAGTCGATTTCGGTGCCGAACAGGAACATCTGCGCCATGGGCGCGATCATCACCTTGGCGCCGTCCTGCTCCACGACTTCGTCATTGGGATCAAGCGTATCGTCCCGCGTGACGTAATCCATCGTGTATTCCATGCCCGCACAGCCGCCCTTCTTGACGCCGACACGCAGGCCCTGATGGCCGCTCTTGTCCATCAGCTTGGTGATCTGCGCCACGGCGCGGGGCGTGAGGGTCACGGCGTTTTTGCCGGGAATGCCGAACATGATTGGTCTCCTTCAACGGTGTCAACATAGGGGCCATGGCGGTCCGGCTCAAGGGAGGGTTGGCGCGCCGGGCAGTCAAGTTCCGTTGAATTGGACGGGATGCGCGCGGATTGCGCCTAGGCGGTCACGTCGTGGGCGTGGATCCAGTCGTACTGGCGCGACATTCTGTCGGGGGCGATGCGGCCCAGAACCTTAAGGCCCGTGTGCCCGATCAGGCGGGCGGGCGGGAAGCGGACATGGTACTTCCAGGCATTGCGGGTGGAGGCCGTGATGACCTTTTCCGCCCGCGGGCGGCGGGCCTGCTGGTAGGCTGACAGGCGGTGTTCCATGGCGCCCGGCGCCTCGGCCAGCGCGCGGGCCAGGACCCAGGCGTCTTCCATGGCAAGGTTGGCGCCCTGGGCCAGGAACGGCAGGGTGGGATGGGCGGCATCGCCAAGGATCGCCATGCCGGGCCCTGTCCAGCTGTCCGCCACGGGATGGCGGAAGAGCCCCCAGAGATTGACGTTTTCGACGCGGTCCAGCAGCGCGGGCACCTCGCCCCGGAAGCGGGCGAAGGCGCGGCGCAGGTTTTCGGGGTCGTCGCCGTGATGCCAGCCTTCGGCGGTCCACGTGCGGCGTTCTTCAACGGCGACGATGTTCATCAGCCGGCCGCCGCGCAGCGGGTAGCGGACAAGGTGGCGGCCCGGACCCATGTAGAGCGCGACCGTGCTGTCATCCGGCGCGTTGCAGGGCACAGTGGCGCGCCACGCGATATGGCCGGTGAAGCGCGGTTCCGCCGGGCCGTTCAGCGCCGCGCGTGTCGCTGCGTGGACGCCATCGGCCCCGATGACGAGATCGGGGTGCAGGCGGTCCCCGTCGTCGAAGTGCAGCTGGGGCCGGTCGCCGGGCCGGGCGTGGGAGACCTTGCGGCCCAGCTGGATGGGGATGTCGCGCGCGCGGGCCGCATCGGCCAGCAGTGCGATCAGGTCGGCGCGGTGGACGAGCCCGTAGACGTGGCCGTCGTCCCCCGTGGGCAGATCCATCCGCAGCACGTCGCCCAACCGGCGGTAATCGCGCAGAATCACGGCGGAGGCCCTGACGGCGGCCTGTTCCAGCGCGGGAGCCAGCCCAAGCGCCCGCAGCACCGCGCCGCCATTGGGGCTGACCTGAAGGCCCGCGCCCACTTCAGCGATTTCGGGCGCCTGTTCGCAGACCATCACGTCCGCGCCACGGGCCTTCAGCGCAAGTGCGGCGGTCAGACCGCCGATTCCGGCGCCGACGATGACGCAGGACAGGCCGGAAAGCGGGGGAGAGGTCACCAGGTCGGATCCTTGGCGGGGGAAACGCGAACCGCCGGACCCTGAGGCTCCGGCGGCAAAATTCCGGGTTGGGCGTGCCGGGGGGACGGCATCGCCCCTGACCGCATTGCGCGGCCGGATCGGCGTGTCGGACAGGAGCGGGCCTGTCCGGTATCGTCAGTCGTCGCGGTGGACGCGTTCGCGGCGTTCGTGGCGCTCCTGCGCCTCGAGGCTCATCGTGGCGATGGGACGCGCATCCAGCCGTTTCAGCGAGATCGGGTCGCCCGTCACTTCGCAGTAGCCGTATTCGCCTTCGTCGATGCGGCGAAGCGCACTGTCGATCTTGGCGACCAGCTTGCGCTGGCGATCACGGGTGCGCAGTTCCAGCGCGCGGTCGGTTTCCTCGCTCGCGCGGTCGGCGACATCGGGAATGTTGCGGGTGCCGTCCTGCAACCCTTCGATCGTGTCGCGGCTGTCGGCAAGAAGGTCCTGCTTCCAGGCGAGAAGCTTGCGACGGAAGTATTCCGTCTGACGGTCATTCATAAAGGGTTCGTCTTCGGCAGGACGATAGTCCTCCGGAAGAAAAACTTCCTGCTTCATGGTGGTCCCCTCAGTTTGGCCCCTAACGTCCATCTCTTGAGAATTTCCAGACATTCGGCCCCCTTCTGCCGTGCGTTTATCCGAGGTCCCCGGGATTGTCACTACACATTCCTAGCCCAATTGCGTTAAGAACCTGCACCTGCTGAACCTTTGGGCGTTCCCGGCCAAGCGCTTGGAATGACCGGGGTTTTCTGGCCTGCCGGTGCGGGGGCGCGGCGAACAGGGCTAACCGGAGTCGCGTTTGATTCCGCGGGTCCCGGTGTTTTCGACAAGATCAGGAAACGGCAGGCCGGCGCGGCGAAAGATTGTGTCCCGGCGTTGACGGCGGCCCGGCGCGGCGAGAGCCCGCCGGACGGGCGTTGCCGATTCCATCACGCGTCCAAACCTGGCGGCGCCGCCTTTGGGCCGCGGATTCCCCCGAACGAGCGCGATGCCCGTGCCTCCGATGCGGGGAAGTGACCGTAGGGCAAGGCGGCCAAATCCCCTATTTCGCTTGCATGGCGCAGGGGGGGGCGTAACGTCGGTTCGGGCCCGATCGCCGGTACCGCTGGGGACAGGCCAGCGGAGCACGGCACCCGGGAGGCATTTCGGTAACAGGGGAATCGCATGGGTCGGTTTTTCGGTAGGGTCCTGTCGGCTGCCGCAATCACGCTGGTCGCGACAGGCGCGACAGCGTTCGACATCGGCCAGCACTATCAGTCCGCAAGCGGCTGGGAAGTTCACCAGTCCGATCTCTACGGCTGCAAGGCGCTGTCGCCCCGGGGGGCCGACCTGCTGGTGATCATGAGCCTTGTTCCGGCGGCCAATTTCGAACTGGTCCTGCCCACCGACAAGCCGGACGAGGCCGACGTGCACGTCGTCATCCAGATCGACGGCCGGATCTTCGAGGACACGTTCTTCGTGTTCGAGGGCAATGCCCACGGCCCCTTCGACACGCCGCTGCGCGAGGCGATGGCGGCGGGCAACAACATGTTCGTCAGCATCGACAACTCCAGGCGGCTGTTCCAGCCGCTTGCCGGGTCGACCGCCGCGCTCCAGACGCTCGAGGCCTGCTGGTACGATCTGATCAAGCCCGATCCCGGGACGAACAAGGTGCTGCCCGTCGCGCTCCCGTCGAAAGGGGGGCCGGTGGGCGCCGTAGCGTCGGGGACCGCCGCGCTCACCTCGTGCCTGCCGCAGAAGGGGATGGGATCGCCCAATGCGCAGGAGCCGGGCGACATCACGTTCGAGAACCGCGCAAAGATCCCCGTGACGCTCTACTGGGTCGACCAGACGGGCGCGGGCAAGGAAATGGCGTTCCTGCAGCCCGGCGAATCCGTGTTCGTCCAGTCGCGGGCATCGCACCTGTTCTACGCCGTTGATGCCCTGGGCGCCTGCCACGGCCCCATGGTCGAGGTGCCGGCGGGCAATTCGACCCACGTGATCGAATAACGGCGCGTCCCGGACGGTCGTCAGGCTTGAAAAGCCGGACCTGCCCGTTTACCACCCGACAGGTTGAAATTTGAGAGGGTTGCACCTGATGACCGCGCGCTTCGACGGCACCGAAGACTATGTTTCCACCGACGACCTGACGGTCGCCGTCAACGCGGCGATCACGCTGGAACGGCCGCTGCTGGTGAAGGGCGAGCCCGGAACCGGCAAAACGGAACTGGCCCGGCAGGTGGCAACGTCGCTTGGCGTGCCGATGATCGAGTGGAACATCAAGTCCACCACCCGCGCGCAGCAGGGCCTGTACGAATACGACGCCGTGAGCCGCCTGCGCGACAGCCAGCTGGGCGACGAACGCGTGCGCGACGTGTCGAACTACATCAAGCGCGGCAAGCTCTGGGACGCCTTCGCGGCGGACGAACGCGTCGTGCTGCTGATCGACGAGATCGACAAGGCCGACGTCGAATTCCCGAACGACCTGCTTCAGGAAATCGACAAGATGGAGTTCTTCGTCTACGAGACGGGCGAGACGATCAAGGCCAAGCACCGCCCGATCGTGATCATCACCTCGAACAACGAAAAGGAGCTGCCCGACGCCTTCCTGCGCCGCTGTTTCTTCCATTACATCCGCTTCCCGGACGAAGCCACGATGCGCAAGATCGTCGACGTGCACCATCCGGGCGTGAAGGAACAGCTGCTGACCACGGCGCTGACGCAGTTCTACGAAGTGCGCGAAACGCCGGGGTTGAAGAAGAAACCATCGACCTCGGAAGTGCTGGACTGGCTGAAGCTGCTCCTGGCCGAGGATCTGACCGCCGAGGACCTGAAACGCGACGGCGCGAACGCCCTGCCGAAACTGCACGGCGCGCTTCTGAAGAACGAACAGGACGTGCACCTGTTCGAACGCCTGGCCTTCATGGTCCGCGGCACGCAGCGCTAGTAGCCTACGCTTTTCCCCTGCCTCGATAGAGGCCAGGAATTCGAAAATCCGGGCCTTGGCCCCAGCCCTTTGCATGTCGGGGCGCAACTTGTGGCCAAGATCCCTGCGGGAAAGAAGCTATTTCCAATAAAGTCTCCCGAGGGAATCTTCGGGAGACTTCCGTGCCAGGGGTAGGCTTTGCGGACAAAGCTGCCGTTGAGCGAGAGCCGAATCTCGGAAGTTGCCCTAACATAGCGCCATCGCATTGAATGCGCGAAATTTTCCGATAGGGTTGCTGCATCGAGCACTGGATGCGTTGGTCTAGCTCAATGCTCTTATAGTAAAAAGTTTAATGCGCAACAAACAACGAGTGCTCCAGAAAATCGTCAAGGTGTATAATCGTCTGATTTGTCACGATTACAGTCGAAACATGTCAACCTCATGTTGTGTTCTTCAGAGCTGCCTCCTTTTGAGACTGGAATAATGTGGTCGAATTCGACCTCGTCGTCGCGAAGCTTCTTCTTGCAGTGTTGGCAGCGGTAGTCGTCGCGTCGGACAATCCGCATCATCGTTTCAAACCTGAGTTGCCTGCGACCTAGGCGGCGTTCCATTTCGGACTCTGTAGCGATTTCTGCGGTAAAGAACACTGGGCATATGTGACCAAAGATTGAGCATTCACCGTCCCTAAAAATGCTGGGAATACTTTCGGGATGGTTGTCCGGATCAAAATCCGCAATCATCTCCTGAAACATCTCCCGGCGCGCTGGCTCAATGGGCCTACGCTGATCAATTTTCCAATCGTTTAGTGCACTTCTTAATTTCCGCTTTCTCTCGGCAACCCCTACCTGAAGCTTTTCCCAGAATTCAGGTGTGAAATCTTCTTTAGAGTAAGTTCTGGGAGCGCCCTCATCAAACTCGATCCGATACTCATGTATCGGTGGAAGGTTTTTCCCTAGTAGGGCAGCGAGACGCTCTTCATCATTTTTGATACTACTAATTGTGTCGTAGTGTTCAAACTGCATCCATTCATACAAAACTTGTTCGATGAGTATTTGATCGTCGTTCAGCCAGTCCTCATAGTCTTGACGCAACTGGACATCGAGCGCCACAATCTCTCCGACAGTTCCAGTCTCGATACATGACTTTAGATATTCGACGTGTTCAGTCTGACCCGCCCTTTCGCCGGGTAAAATCGGTGATTGCTCAATAAATGGCCCATACGGACAATACTTAAGCTCCCAACATGGCTTGCAAACTCGTTTAAGACGAGCTTTCCAGTCTCTATAAACTTCATTGTCCGTTTCGTCCTCGGGGAATCCGAGACGCTTCTTGATTGATTGATGAATAGGTTCTTTTCTCAATCCGGCTCACCCCCCATCTATGTGCTTCATACCTTAGCACACCGGCGCATCTTGAAAACGGATAAACGCCAGAATGCAGAGGTTAGCTGTACCCCGACGAACTTGCAGTTTGGGCTCGAAGCCGACATAGCGCTCCGTGCCCATAGCGCTCATTTGCACCACGAAATACAAAGGACTGCGGCGTTGGGCGTCGACAGGCGACCGGGAGAAGGCTTGGCGGGAAGAAGGGGTGGGTCGCTTCACCGATGCACTGACCGCGGGCAGGGCCTTCGCGCGTGGCCGGAAATGTCCCGACCGTCGGCGCGATGTGGCACGGCCCTGCTGATGTCGCGCGAAGACCACTTGTCCGTTGTCGCGGCCTCTGCCAACCTGCCGTCATGACAGATACAGCCCCGTCCACGGACGCCCGTTCCCTCACCATCCGCCCGCTTGAACCGTCCGACCGCGCGGAGTGGGCCGAGCTTTGGATGGCCTACCTCGAATTCTACGAAACCTCCGTCGCGGAGGAGGTCTATGACAGCACCTTCGCGCGGATGCTGGGGGACGATCCGCAGGATTTCTCGTGCCTCGTGGCCGAGCAGGGCGGGCGCCTCGTGGGGCTGGTCCATTACCTGTTCCACCGCCACGGCTGGAAGATCGAGAACGTGTGCTACCTGCAGGATCTTTACGCCCGCCCCGAGGTCCGCGGCCTGGGCGTGGGCCGCGCGCTGATCGAGGCGGTCTACAAGGCCGCCGACGAAAAGGGCGCGCCGTCGGTCTACTGGCTGACGCAGGATTTCAACGAAACCGCCCGCAAGCTTTACGACCGCATCGGCGTGCTGACCCCGTTCATCAAGTACGCCCGCCCGTGACCCCCGGCGGCCGGCACGCGATCCGGGGCGCGGCGCTGGGTCTTGTCTGCCTGTTGGCCGCCTGCGGTGCGTCGCCCTTCGGCGCGGCGCCCGCGGAAACCGCGACGCGGGCTCAACCGGCCGAAAGCGCCCTGCCGCCGATGAAGGTCTTTTCCGGGGCGAACGCGCAGGCGCCGACGCGGTCGAATGCCGATATCGCACAGGATTTCCTGGACCTGCATTTCCGGCTGGAGAGCGGCAAGACGCTCGACACCTTCACCCGCTTCCGCGAGCCGATCACGGTCAAGGTGACGGGAGAGATCCCGCCGCAGCTGGAACCGGACCTGGCCCGCCTGCTGGCGCGGCTGCGGGTCGAGGCGGGGATCGACATATCCGAGATCGATCACGGCCCGGCCAACATCACGGTCATCGCGCTCAGCCGTGACGACATCACGCGCACGCTGCCGGGGGCGGCCTGTTTCGTGGTGCCCAATGTCACCAGCCTTGCCGATTACCGCCGCCTGCGGAACAGCAACCGGATCACGTGGTCGGGGCTGAAGGTGCGCGAACGGATCGGGGTCTTCGTGCCGAACGACGCCCCGCCACAGGAAGTCCGCGATTGCCTGCACGAGGAACTGGCCCAGGCGCTGGGGCCGCTGAACGATCTCTACCGCCTGCCGGATTCGATCTTCAACGACGACAACGTCCACACAGTGCTGACCGGCTTCGACATGCTGATCCTGCAGGCCACCTACGCGCCCGAATTGTGGAACGGGATGACCCAGGACGAGGTCGCCGCGCGCCTGCCCGGGATCCTGTCGCGCCTGAATCCCGCGGGCGACCGGCGCCGGGCGCGGGGCGTGCAGCCCACGCCGCCGGAATGGGTCGACGACGTGCAGGTCACGCTGGGCCCCGATGCAAGCCCGGCCGAGCGCGAGGCCGCCGCGCAACGGGCCGCGCGGCTGGCGCAGGAGCTGGGCTGGACCGATCACCGCCGGGCCTTCACCTACTACATGCTGGGCCGGATGACCCAGCTGCGCGATCCGGACCTGGCGCAACGCCATTACCGCGCGGCGCTGGGGTACCTGGACGGCACGCCCGACACCGGGCTGCACCGCGCCTTCATCACGACCCAGATGGCCGCCTATGCCGTGGCCCGCGGCGACGGGGCCGGGGCGCTGCGCCTGATCCGCCCGCAGCTTGCCGTGGCCGAGAAGGGGCAGAACGCGGCGCTCCTGGCAACGCTGATGCTGCTCGAGGCCGAGGCCTACGATCTGCAGGGCCAGACCGACAAGGCCCGCCAGACCCGCCATGACAGCCTTGGCTGGGCGCGGTACGGGTTCGGCTCGGACGCGGAGGTACGCGCCAAGTTGGTCGAGATCGCGGCGCTGAACCCGGTGCGGCGCCAGCAGATCCGGGATCGCAACCAGGTGATGGCGAGCCTTGCGATGCCGGACCTTGGCGGCGCAACGGCGCCTGCGGTCACACGCGTTGTTTCCAATCCCGCCCGGCTGGCCTATGTGCATCCCCGAACGGCTGTTTCGCCACGATAGGGCGCGCATCCGCGCCCGCGCCGGGGGGCAGCCCAGAACGGAAGGGGACGGCATGATTGTCTTCATTGCAGCATTGATCGGGGCCGCCTACGGGGCCTTCGCGGCCCGCCGGAAGGGCGGCAAGGGCTGGGACGTGGCCCATTACGCAGCGGCCTACGGCATTGCGTTTTCCCTTGTCGGGGTGCTAGCCACGATCATCATAACCCGCACCATGGTATGAAAACATGTTCCAGCCCTTCTTCGAAAACCTGCGGAAAGCGGCCATTCCCGTATCGCTTCGGGAATACCTGACCTTTCTCGAAGCGATGAAGGCGGGGCTGGTCACCTACGACGTGGAAGGCTTCTACTACCTGGCCCGCGCGTCGATGGTGAAGGACGAACGCAACATCGACAAGTTCGACCAGGCCTTCGCCGCGACGTTCCAGGGGCTGGAAGAGATCTCGATCCAGAACGTGATCGACGCCGTGGATCTGCCCGCCGACTGGCTGGAGAAGATGGCCGAGAAGCACCTGTCGGAAGAAGAGCGCAAGGAGATCGAGGCCGCGGGCGGGTTCGAGAAGCTGATGGAGACGCTGAAGAAGCGTCTGGAGGAGCAGGAAAAACGCCACCAGGGCGGCAACAAGTGGATCGGCACGGCCGGCACCTCGCCCTTCGGCGCCTATGGCTACAACCCCGAAGGCGTGCGCATCGGCCAGAAGGAAGGCCGCCACGGCCGCGCCGTGAAGGTCTGGGACAAGCGCGAGTTCCGGAATTTCGACGACTCGGTCGAGTTGGGCACGCGCAACATCAAGGTCGCGCTGAAACGCCTGCGCCGCTGGGCGCGCGAAGGCGCGGCCGAGGAGCTGGATCTGGACGGCACGATCCGGTCGACGGCCGAAAACGGCTATCTGGACGTGAAGGTCCGCCCCGAGCGGCGCAATGCCGTGAAGGTGGTGCTGTTCCTGGATGTGGGCGGTTCGATGGACGCCCATGTGAAGGTGGTGGAGGAACTGTTTTCCGCGGCCCGGACCGAGTTCAAGCACCTGGAGCACTACTACTTCCACAATTGCCTCTACGAAGGCGTATGGAAGGACAACAAGCGGCGCTGGTCGGAACAGACACCGACGGAAGAGGTGATGCGCACCTACGGCCCCGACTACAAGTGCATCTTCGTGGGCGATGCGTCGATGTCGCCCTACGAGATCGCCTACCCCGGCGGCGCCAACGAACACTGGAACGCGGAAGCGGGGCAGGTGTGGCTGCAGCGCACGCGGGAGCAGTGGCGGTCGAACCTGTGGATCAACCCGGTGCCCGAGAAGTACTGGGATTATACCCAGTCGATCAAGATGGTCCGCGACATCTTCGAGGACAACATGGTCCCGATGACGCTGGCCGGCCTTGAGAAGGGCATGAAGGAACTGACCAAGTAAGCGGTGCGGTGCGTGGGGACCACGCACCCTACGGGTCCTGTCCATCGCGTGGCGCGGTGAAGGGGCTCTGCCCTCGCCCGCCCGTTCCGGGCGCGCTCCCCCGAGGTATTTGAAGACCAAAGAAGTGGGGGCGGCGGTTTGGGTCCTGACCGTCGCTTCCTGGCGGTGCGGTGGCGCGGATCCCTTTAGACGAGAAAACGCTTGCCTTCCTGCACGTGCCGGATTTCCTGGCGTGCATGGTGAAGCTTGTTCTTCTGCACAAGGCGGATTCGATCTACGAAGACGAACCCGATGTCGTCTACGATTTCCCGCGGTCGTATCTGAAGGCCGTTCGGGAGGCCGTGGGCGATTGGATCGTCTACTACGAACCGGTGAAGGCCGGGCCGCGCGGATACTTTGCGGTTGCGCAGATCTCGACGGTCATTCCCAAGCCCGGCGTGGAGGGGCGTTTCCTGGCCCTGATCGCGCCCGCAAGCTATCTGCCATTCGACAGGGAGGTACCGCGGTTGATCGAGGGCAGACCGCTGGAGGCGGCGCTGACCGAGCCGGACGGGTCTCCGAAGAAGGGCGGTGCGGTTCAGCTGGCCGTCCGACGGTTGCCGGAGGCCGATTTTGCCCGGATCGTCAACCTGGGCCTGCCGCAGGATCTGGAGCGGATCGAGGAGACCCGTTATGCCGCCCGGCCAGCCGAATTTGCCGAAGGGGCGGAACCGTTCGAACGGCCTGTCCTGGAGCGGCTGACCCGCAGGCCGTATCGGGATGTCGCGTTTCGCCGGAAGGTGCGGGAGGCCTATGGCTATCGCTGTGCCATGTCCGGTCTGAGGCTCCGCAACGGGGGCGGGCGGCCGGAGGTGCAGGCGGCGCATATCCGGCCGGTGGACCAGCAGGGCAGCGATTCCGTGCGGAATGGCCTGGCCTTGTCGGGCACGCTACACTGGATGTTCGACCGCGGCCTGATCTCGGTCGCCGAGGATTGCGAGACGATCCTTGTCTCGCACAACAAGGTGCCGGGGGACGTGGTCGGCCGGTTGCTGGCACCGAACGGCAAGCTATTGCAGCCGGAGGATCCGCGGGATGCCCCGCACCCGGCGAACCTGAGCTGGCATCGCGAAAATGTCTTCGGCCAGGTTCTGTCAGACGACCCCGCGCCATGGGCGTAGGGTGCGTGGTTCCCACGCACCGCAACCCGCGCCCCTCACCCCCGGAACCCTAATCCGTGCGGCCCTGCAGGCTGTCGATCAGGTCGGGGTCGATGTCCATCACCTTGTCCGCCGCCTTCAGCACCTTGCCGTCGGGCAGGGGCGGGTCCAGGTCGATACCGCGGGAGAGCTCGTCCGTGATCAGGGTCAGCGCGGCGATGCGGGCCGTCTTCTTGTGGACCGACGGTATCAGGTGCCAGGGCGCTTCGGGCCGCGAGGTGTGGTGGAACATGTCGTCGATGGCGTCCGCATAATCGCCCCATTTCTCGCGGTTGCGGAAATCCTCGTAGGTCAGTTTCCAGCGCTTCAGCGGATCGTGGAGGCGTTCCTGGAAGCGTCGCAACTGCTCTTCCGGCGTGATGTGGAAGAAAAGCTTCACCAGCCGGGTGTTGTCGTCCAGCAGCATCCTTTCGAAGTCGCGGATCTCGCGGTAGGCGGCTTGCCAGCGATCCTTGGGCGCCAAGCCTTCAACACGCTCCACCAGCACCCGTCCGTACCAGCTGCGGTCGAAGACCGAGATCGCGCCGGCAGGCGGCAGGCGTTCCATGAAGCGCAGCAGGTAGTGACGGTCGAGGTAGTAGTCCCGCGGCGCGCCGATGGGCCAGACCTTGAAGCTGCGCGGGTCCAGCGGCATCGACAGGCGGCGGATCGTGCCGCCCTTGCCCGCGGCATCCCAGCCTTCGAAGACGATCACCGCCTTGCGGGAGGAAAACAGGTAGGATTGCTGGATCTTCACCAGTTTCAACTGCAACCGCTTCAGCCGCTTGGCGTACGTGTCCTTGCCGATCTTGCGGGAGAAATCGGCATCCGCCAGGCGCGGGGGGCTGTGTCGGGGCTTGGCCATCTGTCTCGTGTCTCCGTTTTCCGTTCCTGCGGGGGCGATCTGTCATGAAATCCTTACACAGCGTGCCAGCGCCGGGGAACCCGATCGGCCCACGACGCAGGCTTTGCGCTTGCCACTGCGGCAGGGTAGACTGACTGGAAACCCGGCAATCGCTCAGCGCCGGGTAACGAGGCGGACCATTTCCATGCATTCTGCGCCGGGCGGCATCGCCCCACTTCCCGAATATTCCGAAGTGATCGAAACCAATGGCATCAAGGTGCCCTTTGTGCCCGAGATCATTACGCCGCCGATCGAAGGCCCGCTACGCAAGCACCGCTATGAAGGCGGCGAACTGCGCAACTTGCGGGCCGTGCTGAAACCCGGGGACAGGGTTCTGGAACTGGGGGCTGGCGTGGGCCTTCTGGCGGCCTCGGCCGCGGCGGTCGAAGGGGTGGAACAGGTCACGGCGATCGAGGCCAACCCCGCGCTGATCCCCATGATCCACGAAACCCTGCGCCTGAACGAAGCCAGGAACGTCGATGTCCGCAACGGCGTCGTGACAACGGACGAGGCGGGCAGCCATCCGTTCTACATCCGCGGCGACTTCTGGGCTTCTTCGATGGAACCCGACAGCCGGCCCTACGAAACCGAGCTGCAGATCCAGTCGATATCCTTCGCCCGGCTGCTGGAGGAAACACGCCCGACAGTGCTGTCCTGTGACGTTGAAGGGGGGGAACTGGGCCTTTTCGACGATGCCGACCTGTCGAGCTTGCGCCATATCGTGATCGAGCTGCACCCGAAGGTGTACGGGCAGGGCGGTGTCCGGTCGATCGTGGATGTTCTGGCCTCGAAAGGGTTCCGCTTTGTCCCGGGGAGCCGCCCCGAAAGCACCGTCAAGGCGTTCGAGCGGATTGAGACAGACACGCCACGCCCGGGCGGTACGATCATGCCGGTGCGTTCCTTCAGGCGCTGGCCGGTGCCGGATCCAAAGATCGCGATTGTCACCTGCATGAAGAACGAAGGCCCCTTCATCCTGGAATGGGTCGCCTGGCACCGGGCCGCGGGCGTCACCGATATCGTGGTGATGACCAATGATTGCAGCGACGGGACCGACAGGCTGCTGGACCGGCTCGACGATCTGGGCCTGGTGCGGCATCTGCCGAACCCTTCGGCGATCATGCAACAGCCGAACCACTTCCAGCCCAATGCGCACCGCTACATGCACTTCCTGAAGGAGTTCCACGAAGCCGATTTCGTGATCTCGATGGACGTGGACGAATTCATCAACGTGCGCGTGGGCGATGGAACGCTGGCCGCGCTGTTCGAGGCGGTGGGCGATTTCGACGTGCTGGCGATGAGCGAGCTGAACCACGGCTCGAATTTCCAGGAGAGCTATCAACGCGGGTTCCTTCGGGACCTGTTTCCGGCGCATCAGACCGAAGCGCCGAAAGTGCGCAAGGCGCATCGCGGGGTGAAGTGCATCACCCGCATGTCCAGCCGGGTCAGGGCGGTGCGCAACCATCGCCCGGATCTGCAGTCTGCCCTGGGCGAGGTGATCTGGCTGGATGGGTCCGGTCAGCGCATCAAAGACTTCATGGAAGATCACAAGATCAACGGGGTCGGTGCCAGTGGCCGGTACGATCTGGTCTCGCTGGACCATTTCGCCCTGCGGTCGCTGGATTCCTATGTCGTGAAGATGGATCGCGGCGATGTGGTGGCCAAGAAACGAGAAATGGCGCGGCGCTACTGGCGTCTGCGGGATCACAACGATTTCCGCACATCGACCTTCGAACGGCTCGATCCGGCGGCGCGGGCTGTCTACGACGACCTGATGACCGATCCTGAGCTGTGCGCCCGGCACGACGCCTGCTGCGACGCCCACGAGGCCCGGATCGAAGCGATCCGGCACCTGCCGGGGTTTGCCGAACGTCGCGAATGGGTCAAGACCGAGTTCTGGGGGGCGAGAGCGCCGCAAACGGATGCCGACGGTGATGCCGGGGACGACCCGGTACCGGCGACGGACGCGTCAGAGATCTAGCTCCACCCAGACAGGCACGTGGTCGGACGGCTTCTCGTAGCCGCGGATCTGCTTGTCGATGCCGCAATCGACCATCCGGTCGGCGCATTGCGGGGTCATCATCACGTGGTCGATGCGGATGCCGTCGTTCCGGTTCCATGCACCGGCCTGGTAATCCCAGAAGGAATAGAGCCCCGGCGCCTGACTGCGGGCGCGGATGGCGTCGGTGTAGCCAAGGTACTGGATCCGCTGGAACGCCGCGCGGCTTTCGGGGCGGAACAGCGCATCGTCGCGCCAGGCATCGGGGCGGGCGGCGTCTTCGGCCTGGGGTATGATGTTGAAATCGCCGGCCAGCAGCGCGCAGGTCTCGTCTGCCAGCAGCGCGCGGGCGCGGGCTTCCAGACGGTCCATCCACGCGAGCTTGTAGTCGAATTTCGGCCCCGGCGCCGGGTTGCCGTTGGGCAGGTACAGCCCGCAGATCCTGAGCGCGGTGTCGCCCACCACCACCGTCGCCTCGATCCAGCGGGCCTGAACGTCCTCCGGATCGCCCGGCAGGCCACGGTCGACGTCTTCCAGCGGGTATTTCGACAGGATCGCCACCCCGTTGAAGCCCTTTTGACCATGGGTCGCCACCTGGTAGCCGCGGTCCTCGAACAATTCCGTCGGGAAGTTTTCATCGACCGACTTGATCTCCTGCAGCAGCACGATGTCGGGCTGCGCCTCGTCGAGCCACGCGGGCAGGGCGGCGATCCGCGCCTTGATGCCGTTGATGTTGAATGTCGCCAGTTTCATCGTGCTGCTCCCGTGCTTCGGGGGGATCATTTCGCAATCGGCGGGGGGCGGCAAGGGCCGGCGGATCGGCTTTGGCCGGCGGCGAACCCGGGCGAATCCGACTCGAAGGTCGCGAAATTGGCGCTGAATCGCGGCAACGGGAATGCCGATTCGCGGTAGAACCGTTAAAGTTGATGCGGATCTGGGCCGAAAAAGCGTCCATTGACGCGCTGTGGATAAAAAAATTTCCCGTATTCCGGTCAAAACTGTTTCTCAAGAGCGTCAATATTCTGTCGGATTTTCCTTATGTGGATAAGTTGTATCCGACAGCCCTTGGTAGAACAAATCTCTTGCGGTTCGTGTCTGAATTGAGATCGTGAAGGCACTCTTGGACCTGTGAAAGGGATGACCTCCGATGACTGCTCTGAAACAAATCATTGACTTTGCTATCGAAAATCCGTCGTCACCGGCTGCGGACATGCTGTCGGGCGATGCCGCCGGGCTGTTCACGACCTCTGGTGCGCCGTCGATGTCCGACGCGATCTCGGGCGATGCCACCGGGCTTTTCACCACCTCCGGCAGCCCTGTGCGTGCAGCGAGCCTGCTCGACGGAGCGGCCACTGGTCTCTTCACAACTTCGGGTGGTCCGGTGCGTGCGTCTGACGCCGCCAGCGGTGAGGCGGTTGACCTGTTCACCACGTCGGGAAGCCCTGTGCATGCCTCGGACGCGACGAACGGCGACGCGGTCGGCCTCTACATGACTGCCTGTGCCCCCACCGGATCGTCGGCGACCAGCGGTGAGGCGGTTGACCTGTTCACCACGTCGGGCAGCCCGGCGCACGCATCGGACGCCACCAACGGCGATGCGGTCGGCCTCTACATGACCGCCTGTGCCCCCACGGGTTCGTCGGCAACCGGCGGTGAAGCGGTGGATCTGTTCACGACTTCGGGCAGCCCCGTTCATGCCTCGGACGCGTCGACCAGCGATGCGGTTGGCCTCTTCATGACCGCCTGCAGCCCGACCGGTTCGTCGGCCGCCAAAGGCGAAGCGGTGGAGATGTTCACCACCTCGGGCGCGCCGCTGCGGGCATCGATGGCAGCGGATGGCGACGCCGTCGCTCTCTTCACCACCAGCGGCTGAACCGGTCGCTGATTTCACGACCGCGATCGGGGCGTTCGACGAGCGCCAATAAAACACCGGAGGATACTGACCGATGTCGAATGTCGTTCAACTGAATGTCCCGTCCCGCAGCTACCGGCACGAGGATCGCCTTGGCGACCTCGTCGCCGCCTTCGCCGACGCCCGCCGCGCGCGGGAGGACGTCTACTGGCTGAAGGAAAATGCCGAGCTTCTGAACGTGATCGAAACCGGCGGCATGGCCGCCGGGCTCGACCAGCGCGCGATGCGCATGGTGCTGGCACCGATGGAAGAAATCTATGAAGGCCTGGGCAAGCGCCTGTCGTTCTTCCCGCAATACTACCGGTTCCTGCTGGCCATCGGGCTGGATCTGGAAGACCTGGGCCTGCCCGGCAACCGCATGGAATCGCTGGTTGCGTGGGCCGCCAAGACAGGGGCGGCGTCGGCCGAACTGTCGGACCTGCAGCGGATGGAAGCCCGCCGCCTGATGGGCCGTCGCGGCATCGACCCGCTGCCCGACGATCCCGGCCTTGAAGACCGCCTGCGCGGCTTCGCGGCACGCTCCGACGGGTTCACGCTGCCCAACAAGAAGGCGGCGTATGAGCTGACGCATATCGTCTTCTACCTTTCCGAATACGGGCGGAAGGATCCGGGGTTGGACGATGCCGTCGTCACCAGCCTGGAATATGTGGGGCTTCTGGCCTTCCTTGAACAGAACATCGATCTTCTGGCCGAAGTCTGTGTGGCGCTGCGCTTTGCGGGCGCCGAGCCTTCGCCGATCTGGGAAGGGCTTCTGGCCCGCGAAACCTCGGGTTTCGCAGTAGCCCACGGGCGCGAGGCGGAGGCGCAGGACGACTACCACGAATACCTTGTCTGCAACTGGCATCGCGTCCTGACGGGCGGCGCGCCGTTCCAGCAACCCACGGGGCCGGAGCCGATGTCCTTCCACCGCGCCGCCCCCGAAGCCGGGCCATTGCGCGAGATGTCGCGCTGCCTGCTGGAACTGGACGAGGGCCGCAGTGACGACTGGCACCGGATGCGCCCGGTGGTGGAACGCACGCTGTCGGAAACCGGCCACGACATCCTGTCGGAGGCCGAGGAAAGCAGCGACAAGTTCGGTGCCTTCTTCGCCGGCTTCTCCCGCACCGGAGCGCCGCTATGAGCCTGTCGGAAGCCCATGTAACCAAACCCGAAATCGGGCTTTCCCCGGCCGCGCGGATGGCGCTGCTGGGGGCGGTGCTGGTCATCATCTACACGGCGCTGATCTCGTCCGCCGACGGGATCACCAAGCTGGTCGCGGGCGGCTATGCGGCGCCGCAGATGTTCGTGATCTCGGGCCTTCTGGTGGCGGGCCTGTCGGTCCTGGCCGACCGGCATCCGAGGCAGAAACTGGGGCTGAGGACGACCCAACCCGTGCCGATGGCGCTGCGCTGTGCTGCGACGGTGGTTGCGTCCTTCTGCTTCTTCAACTCGTTCCGGCTGCTGCCTTTCGCCGATGTGTTCGTGTTCGTCGGCATCATGCCGATCCTCGCCGGGCTGATGTCGGGCCCGATCCTGGGTGAACCCGTCCGCCGCGCGGCCTGGGTGGCCCTTGCAGCCGGAGCTGTGGGCGTCATGTGTCTGTTCCCCGGCGGGTTGCACAGCCTGACCGCGGGCCACTTCTATGCCGGTGCTGCCGCGGTGGCGGGCACGTTTTCCATGGTGATGGCGCGGCTGATCGGGCGGTACGAAAGCAATGCGCTCGCGCAGGTCTTCTACCCGAACCTGACGCTGGCGCTGGTGATGGCGGTGGCCTTGCCCTTCGTCTGGAAGCCCATCGGTCTGGCCGACCTTGGACTGATCGCGGCCTATGCCGGGCTGCTGTTCGTGGCGCGCTGGCTGCTGGTGATCGCCCTGCGGATGCTCGCGGCCTTTGCGGTCACGCCGCTTCTGAACCTGCAATTCGTGTGGATGGTACTGATCGGCTGGTTCGGCTTTGGAGAGATCCCGGCCGCAGGCACCTATCTGGGCGTGGCCATCGTGATCGGATCGGGGCTCTACCTGCTTTGGGACCAGGCGACGCCGTCAGGCCAGGCCGCGGTTCGGCTGAAACCGGCGGAATAGAAGAACGCGGCCTTGCCCCGAAACCGGGGCAGGGCCCGAACGCGGTCACATCGAAAAGGACGTGCCGCAGCCGCAGGACGACGTTGCGTTCGGGTTCTCGATCACGAAGCGCGCGCCGATCAGTTCCTCGGAAAAGTCGATGACGGCATCGCTAAGGAACGGCAGCGAGATCGAATCGACCACCACCTTTTCCCCCGACCCCTCGAGCACCAGGTCATCGTCCTTGGGCTGATCGAGCTCGATCTCGTACTGGAAGCCCGAGCACCCGCCGCCTTCGACGGCCACGCGCAGGGCCTGTCCTTGCGCGCTTGCACCGATTTCGGCCAGGCGGGCGAAGGCGCGTTCGGTCACTTTCGGCGGCAATTGCATATCGCTCTCCATTTCGGCCCGGGCGGTTTCCAACCGGGCGTGTGTCAAATATAGAAAGTCCAAGTTCAGGCGACAAGGGATCGCCCCGGGCCGGATCGGGACAATCCGCGTCACGAGGGCAGGAGGCAGGCCATGCGAGCGCCCTATGCCTCGGATCCGGAGGCCAGCCGGGGAAGGCTGGTTCCGGAAGAGGAAAGCACCTTCCGCTCCTGCTTCCAGCGGGACCGGGACAGGATCATCCATGCCTCCGCCTTCCGGCGGTTGAAGCACAAGACGCAGGTCTTTGTCGAACATGAAGGCGACAATTACCGGACGCGCCTGACCCATTCGATCGAGGTCGCGCAGGTGGCCCGCACTATCGCGGGCGCGCTGAAGCTGAACGTGGAACTGACGGAAGCCGTGGCACTGGCCCACGATCTGGGCCACACGCCCTTCGGCCACACGGGCGAAGACGCGCTGCATGCGCTGATGGCGCCCTTCGGCGGTTTCGATCACAACGCGCAGGCCATCCGCATCGTCACACGGCTGGAACGCCATTACGCCGACTTCGACGGTCTGAACCTGACCTGGGAAACGCTGGAAGCCATCGCCAAGCACAACGGCCCCGTCGTGGCCCCCTTGCCCTGGGCGCTGGCGGAGGCCAACGGGGAATACGACCTGGAACTGGGGACCCATGCCGGGCCAGAGGCACAGGTCGCGGCGCTGTCGGACGACATCGCCTACAACAACCACGATCTGCATGACGGCCTGCGCGCCGGGCTCTTCACCGATGCCGACATCGCCCACTTGCCCATCGTCCGCGATTCCTATGCCGAGGTCGACGCGCGCTACCCCGGTCTCCACTGGAACCGCCGCCGGCACGAGGCGATGCGCCGTGTCTTCGGCGCCATGGTCAGCGACGTGATCGCCACGTCCGAACACCTGCTGGCCAAGGCCGCGCCCGCCCGCGTGGAGGACATTCGCGCGCTGGACCACCCGGTGATCCGATTCTCGGACCGGCTCTGGCGCGATCTGCAGGAGATCCGCGCGTTCCTGTTCGAACACATGTACCGCGCGCCCCCGGTGATGGAAAAGCGGGCCGAGGTGACGGACGTCGTCCGCGACCTGTTCCCGTTCTTCCTGGTCCATCCGGGCGAACTGCCCGAACGTTGGCACAACGATGTCGCGGCAGCGGGGGACGAGACGGCGCTGGCGCGCATCGTGTCGGATTACATCGCCGGCATGACGGACCGGTTCGCGCTGCTGGAACACGACCGCCTGATCCTGTCCCGTCGCTGCGCGGGGTAGGCGGGGCGGTGCGTGGGGACCACGCACCCTACGGGAATACCCTTGGGCCGGTCGAACGTGTCTTGCGGCGGATGCCTCCGGCGGGAGTATTTGGGGAAAGAAGAAAGAGGACGCGCCCTGACTTCTTCGGTCCGGAAATACCTCGGGGGGAGTCCGCGCCGCAGGGGCGGGCGGGGGGGCAGCGCCCCCCGTACCACGGTGCCGCAAGAAAACGCTGTGCATTGACGTCTCGCGGGCAGATGCTAAACCCGCGCCGGTTACAAAGGGCCCCTGACATGAACCTGTTTACCGACATTCGCGAGCTTGTGATCGCCACTCTGGCCGCCATGCAGGAGGCCGGCGATCTGCCGCGCGAGGGCGTGGGGTTCGCAAATGTCACCGTCGAGGCGCCGCGCGATCCGGCCCATGGCGACATGGCCACCAATGCCGCGATGGTGCTGGCCAAGCCCGCGAAGATGAAGCCGCGCGATATTGCCGAGACGCTGGTGGCAAAACTGGTCGAGGACGATCGTATCGCCGCCGCCGAAGTGGCGGGCCCGGGGTTCGTCAACCTGCGGCTGGCGCCGGGGGTGTTCCAGACGTTGGTGGGCCAGATCCTTGAGGCCGGGACCGTCTATGGGCGGTCCGAGCTGGGCAAGGGCAAGACGGCTAACGTGGAATTCGTGTCGGCCAACCCGACCGGCCCGCTGCATGTGGGCCATTGCCGCGGCGCCGTGTTCGGGGATGCGCTGGCGGGCTTGCTGGATTTCGTGGGCTACGATGTCACCCGTGAGTACTGGGTCAACGATGGCGGCGCGCAGGTCGATGTGCTGGCGCGGTCCGCCTATGAGCGCTACCGCGAGGCCAATGGCCAGGAACCCCGGATCGAGGCCGGGCTGTATCCGGGCGATTACCTGATCCCCGTGGGGCAGGCGCTGAAGGACCGGTTCGGCGACAGCCTGATGGACAAGCCGGAAGCCGAGTGGCTGGTCCCGATCCGGGATATCGTCTCCGACCTGATGATGGACGGGATCCGGGCCGACCTGGCGCTGCTGGGCGTGAAGATGGACGTCTTCACCTCGGAAAAGAGCTATTACGACAGCGGCAAGATCGAGAAGACGCTGGAAGAGCTGAAGGGCAAGGAGCTGCTTTACACCGGCACGCTGCCGCCGCCGAAGGGCAAGGCCCCGGACGAGGATTGGGAACCGCGCGAGCAGCTTCTGTTCCGGTCCACCGATTACGGCGACGATGTCGACCGCCCGGTGCAGAAATCCGATGGCGGGTGGACCTATTTCGCGCCGGACCTGGCCTATCACTATGACAAGGTCAAACGCGGTTATGACCTGATCATCGACGTCTTCGGCGCCGATCATGGCGGTTACGTCAAGCGGATGAAGGCCATCGTCGCGGCCCTGGGCGGCGACGCGGTCGAATTCGACATCAAGCTCACCCAGCTGGTGAAGCTGTTCAAGAACGGCGAGCCGTTCAAGATGTCGAAGCGGGCGGGCACGTTCATCACGCTGCATGACGTGATCGAACAGGTGGGCGCCGACGTGACGCGCTTTGTCATGCTGACCCGCCGGAACGATGCGCACCTGGATTTCGACTTCGACAAGGTGACGGAGCAGAGCCGCGAGAACCCGGTGTTCTACGTGCAATATGCCTCGGCCCGGGTCGCGAGCGTTCTGCGGAAGGCGGGGGAGGCCGGGGTCGACACGCAGGACAGCGTTCTGGCCGGCGCCGATCTGTCGAAGCTGGACCACGAGGCCGAGCTTGCCTTGATCGGAAAACTGGCCGAATGGCCACGGTTGGTCGAGATCGCCGCACGCACCCACGAGCCGCACCGCATTGCCTTCTACCTGTATGAATTGGCAGGGGATTTCCACGGTCTGTGGAACCTCGGCAACGATGTCCATAGCCTTCGATTCGTGCAGGAGGGCGATATGGCCACAAGTCAAGCGAAATTGGCGCTCGCTCGTGCCGTTTCCGTTGTGATTTCCTCGGGTCTTGCTATTCTTGGAGTCGAACCGGCGCAGGAAATGTGACGTCGGAAGACGACCTCCGGTCATCCGGGCAGTAACAACCGAAACGAAAAACGATCCGATGCAACGCCCCCGGGCGGCGCGTTGGGCGATGAGGCGGACATGGCGGTACATCACAGCGCGGCCCCGGAGGGACCGCGACTTTCAGATAGATTCCTGCGGCCCGATTCGGGCAAGGTTCATCATCCCGATTTCAGACCACAATCATCGCCGGGCGCGCGGTCCTACAGGACCCGTCCGGCTGATTCGAGCTTTGATGCGCACGAACAGCGCTATGCCGAGTTGCCCGAACCGGTTTACGCGCCGCGGCCGGTTCCACCTGCGCCGCCGCCATATTCGGAGCCCGATCAGGGGTATCGCCAGCCGCAATACCGCCAGCCGCATTACCAGTCCAGCTATGCCGAGCCCCAATACGCCGAGCCCGACTACGACGAGACCGGGTACGACGAGGCCGAAACCTATGGCGAAGAGCCCGAGGTTGCGCCGCTGCGCCTGCCCAGCCTTGGCGGGCTGGCCAATATCGCGGGCGGCATGCTGTCGCTGGGCTTGATCGGTGCCGTCGCCATCTGGGGCTACAACGTGATGACGCGCGACGTGTCTGGCATCCCCGTCGTGCGCGCGCTGGAAGGGACGATGCGCGAGGCGCCCGAAGAGCCGGGCGGCCAACCGATGGACCATCAGGGGCTGGCGGTGAATTCGGTCGCTGCCGAAGGGATCGCCGCCCCGACCGCCGACCGGCTGGTTCTGGCGCCGCCGCCGACCTCGCTGACAGACGAAGACCTGCCGACCGCCGAACTGACCGCCGCCGTGGACGCCGCGACAGCACCGCCGCCGCCGGTTGTCGAGCCGGAGCCGGTCGAGATAACCCAGGCACAGGCCATCGACATGGTGGTGGCCGAGCTGACCGGCGTCACGCCGCCCGAACCCGAGAACGCGGTTGCGGATGCCGCGGACGTCTCCGATTTCAAGGTCGTGCCGGCGGCTGTGCCGGGCATCGCCAACAGCGTGCGCCCGCGCGTGCGTCCCGCGACGCTGGTGACAGGTGAGGCCACCTCAGGGCCCACGGCCATCGACGCGGCGCTGGCATCGGCCGGGCCCGTGGACGTGGCGGCCTCGGCCATCACGCCGGGCACGCGGCTTGTGCAGCTGGGCGCCTTTGAAAGCCCCGAGGTTGCGCGCGCCGAATGGGACCGGCTGAATGCCCGCTACGGCGACTACCTGGAAGGCAAGGGCCGGGTGATCCAGAAGGCGGAATCCGGTGGGCGCACGTTCTATCGCCTGCGCGCCATGGGCTTTGACGATCTGAGCGCCGCGCGGCGTTTCTGTTCGGCCATGGTCGCGGAAGGCGCGGCCTGTATTCCCGTGACCGCGCGTTAGGGCTATAAGCCCTGCATGACACATGGTGCGACGATCCTTGATGCCGACGGGCTTCGGCTGACCCCCGACGAAAAGGCCATCTTCCGGGAGGCCGACCCCTGGGGCTTTATCCTGTTTGCCCGCAATATCGACAGCGCGGACCAGATCCGCGCGTTGTGTGGCGACATGCGCGAGGCCGTGGGCCGCGATGCCGTCATCACCATCGACCAGGAGGGCGGCCGCGTGCAGCGGCTGCGCCCGCCGCTGGGGCGCGAATGGGCGCCGCCGCTGGACCAGGCCGTGTTTGCGGGCGACCGGGCGGAACGGATCTTCTACCTGCGCGGCCGTATGATCGCCCATGAACTGCGCGAGCTGGGGATCGACAGCAACTGCGTGCCGCTGATCGACGTGGCGCAATCCGACACCCACCCGTTCCTGTACAACCGCTGCTACGGCGAAACGCCCGAGGCCGTGATCACCCTTGGCCGCGCGATGGCGCAGGCGCATCTGGACGGGGGCGTTCTGCCGGTGGTCAAGCACATGCCGGGCCATGGCCGGGCGCGTGCCGACAGCCACAAGGAACTGCCCCGCGTCCGCACCGCGCTGGAGGAGTTGAGCGATATCGATTTCGCGCCCTTCCGCGCGCTGAACGACATGCCGCTGGGGATGACGGCCCATGTCGTGTTCGATGCGCTCGACGACAGCCCCGCCACGCTTTCGCCCGCGGTGATGGAGGTGATCCGCCACGACATCGGCTTTGACGGGCTGATCATGACGGACGATCTGGGCATGGACGCGCTGCAGGGGTCGCTGGCCGAGATCACCGAAGGCTCGCTTAGGGCGGGCTGCGATATCGCGCTTTACTGCAATGCGCCGCTTGAGGACCGCATGACCGTCGCGCAGGCCGCGGGCCGGATGACGGCCAAGGCACAGGCGCGCGCCGACCGGGCCATCGCGGCCCGCCACGATCCCATCCCCTTCGACATCGCCGAAGCCGAGGCGGAGCTGGCCGCCCTGGACAACGAGATGGCACCGTGACGGCGGGTGACGATTTCGAAGAGGACGTGCAGCCCATCTCGGTCGCCGAGAGGGTCGCGGCCGAAGCGTTGATCGTCGATGTGGACGGGTTTGAAGGCCCGCTGGATGTGCTGCTGACGCTGTCGCGGACGCAGAAGGTGGACCTGCGCAAGATCTCGATCCTCGCGCTGGCGAAGCAGTACCTGGCCTTCGTGGAACATGCCAAGGCGCTCAGGATCGAACTGGCGGCCGATTACCTTGTGATGGCGGCGTGGCTGGCCTACCTGAAATCCCGCCTGCTGCTGCCGCCCGACCCGCAGGAAGACGGACCATCGGGCGAGGAACTGGCCGCTCACCTGGCGTTCCAGCTGGAACGTTTGCAGGCGATGCGCGATGCGGCGGCACAGCTGATGGCCCGCAACCGGCTGGGGCGGGATGTATTTGCCCGGGGCGAGGTGCAGGAGGTTGCCCGGACCCGCACCGTGCGCTATTCCGCCACACTTCTGGACCTGATGCAGGCCTATGCCCGCATCCGGACCCGAGACGACTTCCGGCCCTTCGTGATGGACCGGGAGAAGGTTTACACGATGGAACAGGCGCTGGACCGGATGCGCGGCCTGATCCGCTTCCGGGGAAACTGGACGGATCTGCATGGCTTCCTGCCCGAGGCGTGGCGGACCGATCCCGTCATGCGGCGGTCGGCCACCGCGGCGACCTTTGCCGCGGCACTGCAGATGGTGAAGGAAGGCCAGATGGAAATCCGGCAGTCCGACAGCTTTGCCCCCATCGAACTGCGCCGAAAGAGCGACGAGACGTGAAAGACGAGGACGACCGCGAGACCGACAGCCTCTTCGAGGCGCCGCCCATGGGCGAACAGGAGCGCATGGTCGAAGCCATGCTCTTTGCCTCGGCCGAGCCGATCACGCTGCGCGAGATGGCGGGCCGCATGCCCCATGGCTGCGATCCGGCCGAAGCGGTGGCGCATGTCCGCAAGCGGTACGAGGGCCGGGGCGTGCGCGTTCAGCGCGTGGGGGAGGCCTGGGCGATCCGCACGGCGCCCGACCTGTCGTTCCTGATGCAGAAGGAAACGGTGGAGATGCGGAAACTGTCCCGCGCCGCCACCGAAACGCTGGCCATCATCGCCTATCACCAGCCCGTCACCCGCGCCGAGATCGAGGAGATTCGCGGCGTGTCCGTGTCGCGCGGGACCATCGACCAGCTGCTTGAGCTCGACTGGATCCGCTTCGGGCGCCGCAAGATGGCCCCGGGCCGGCCGGTCACCTTCGTGGTGACGCCGGAATTCCTCGATCAGTTCGGGCTGGAAACCGCCCGCGATCTGCCGGGGCTGAAGGAGCTTCGCGCCGCAGGGCTTCTGGACAACCGGCTGCCGCCCGGTGCAGGTGATGGTGGAGAGTCGGGCCCCGATGATGAAGATGGCGTCACCGGGCGGGGCCAAAGCGAACTTTTCGAAGAATGACGCAGGTTTTCGCCGACCCGTCCCCTGATTTTTCTATGTCTTTATGGTAACCACGGGCCAACCAGGCCGGGAGTAACGTCATGAGCCGAATGCTGGACATGATCATGCGCACCTTCGTGCGCAAAGCGGTCAATATCGGTGTGGATGCCGGTATGGGCGCGCTCAACGGATCGAAGAAGACCCCCAAGCAGACCAAGGCGGACACGTCCGAGGCGGAAGACCGCACGCGGGCCCCGAAATACATCGAACCGACGCCGGTTGCCCGGCCGCAGCCGGCGCCGCCACGTCCCGCCGTTGCGGAACGGCCTGTTGTCGCGGACCCACCTGCGGCAGCGCCGGAACCGCGTTCACCGGCCGCGGACCCGTCGCCGACGCCCGAGACGGCGCTGGTGTCCGAACCGGCGCTGGATGAGGACGCTCCGACGGATACAGAGGCCGAGGCAGAAGCCGCCCGTGTCCGCCGCGCCCGGCGGGCGGCCAAGAGGGCGGCAAAGGCCCTGGAGGCCGCCGAAGCCGCGCACGCCGGCGACGGGCAGGCGGATGCGGCCGAAGGGGAAAAGGTGCAACCCACCCGGGAAGAGATCCGCGCCCGCCGCAAGGCCCGCCGTGCCCGCAAGGCCGCGCGCGAAGCGGCCGCCCAGACCGCGGCGGAGAACGGCGATACGGACGGCACAAACGGCTGATCTGCCCCTAGGGCGCCGCGAAATGCTTGGCGAGTTTCAGGCCCTGGCCCTGGTAGTTCGACGCGATGCCCGTCCCGTAGAGCCGGCTCGGGCATTCCGACATGTGTTCGTAGACCAGCCGGCCCACGATCTGGCCGTGCTCCAGCACGAACGGCGCCTCGTGGCAGCGGACTTCCAGCACGCCGCGCGCGCCTGATCCGCCGGCGGCGTCATGGCCGAAGCCCGGATCGAAGAAGCCCGCGTAGTGCACGCGGAATTCGCCCACCATCGCCAGGTAGGGCGCCATTTCGGCGGCATACATCGGCGGGATATGCACCGCCTCGCGGCTGACAAGGATGTAGAACGCGCCGGGATCGAGGATGATACGCTCCCGGTCGGTGCGGATCGCCTCCCAGAAATCCCGCGGGGGATAGGCGCCGATCCGGTCCAGATCGATCACCCCGGTATGCGGCTTGGCGCGATAGCCCACCAACCCGTCCGCCTGCGGTTTCAGATCGACGGAAAAGCCCAGACCGTCCTTGATCAGCGCGCTGGTGTCGCCGTTGCTGGCGACCAGTGGCGTCTGGGCATGGAGCGTCGTCAGCTCGTCATCGCTGAGAACGGCCTGACCTTCGCGAAAGCGGATCTGGTTCAGGCGCATGCCGGGGCGCACAAGGACGGAAAACGACCGCGGGCAGATCTCGGCATAGAGCGGCCCGGAATAGCCCGCGGGGATACGGTCGAATTCGACACCGTGATCGGTGACGGCCCGCGTCAGCAGGTCCAGCCGCCCGGTGGAGCTTTTGGCATTCGCCACGGCCGACAGTGTCTCGGGCAGGTTCAAATGTTCTGCGATGGGCACGAGGTACACGCAGCCCTTTTCCAGCACGGCGCCGTCGGACAGGTCGATGCGGTGCATCTCGAACTCGGCCAACCGGCCTTCGACCGTGTGGCCCGCGCCGGCAAGGAAGGACGCGCGGATGCGATAGGCGACCGTGCCCAGCCGCAAATCGAGGCTTGCGGGCTGGATCTGCGGTTCCGTGATCGCGGGCGTGGCCGAGATATGGCCGTTCGCGATCATGGTTTCGATTTGCTGGTTGGCAAGGACCCCGGTCATGGCGGATCAATTCGCTCCATCTGGTGGCGGTTCGATCGGCCGGGGAAGGGTAGCGTGAATGGTCGGGCTAGCAGGACTCGAACCTGCGACCTTCCGTCCCCCAGACGGACGCGCTACCAGGCTGCGCCATAGCCCGACGTGGAGGTCTACATACCCGTTTTGAAAGCGGGGGCAAGGGGAAATCCCCGCGGAATCGCGCACCATTTTCCGCCCCGGTCTCAGTACCCGGCCGGTGGGCGGGCGCGTTCCACCCATGCTCGCAGGGATTGTACCAGAGGGGCCAGTTCATCGGCGGGCAGCGCGGTCAGGTCGCGGATTGCGGCCAGTTTCGAAATTGCGCCGGGCGAGGGCTGGAGCTCGTTCAGAAGAGCGGCAAGAAGGTCTGCACTGTCCGGGCCCGCCGGCGTGCGGGCGGCAGGTGTGCTGGCTGCGGGCGCCTGGTCGAGCGTGTCGGCGGCAAGGGCCTCTGCCGGGTCCACTTCGCCCAGATCGTCGCTCAGAAGCTCGTCGGGCACGTCCGGTTCGGCGTCACCGGGCGGTACGTCGATCTCTTCGCCGTCCTGCGCGGTATCGGCTGGTTCGGCGGAGAGGGTCTCCTCCGGATCGACCTCGCCCAGATCGTCGCTCAGAAGCTCCTCGGGCATGTCCGGCTCCGCGTCACTGGGGGGGACGTCGATCTCCTCGTCATCCTGCGCCGCATCGGCTGGTTCGGCGGAGAGGGCTTCTTCCAGGTCCACTTCGCCCGGTTCGTCGCTCAGAAGCTCTTCCGGCACCTCCGGTTCGGCGTCACCCGGCGGGGCCTCGATGGCGTCAAGATCCACGGGATCCCTGGTGCGGGCGGCCAGGGGGAGTGGCGCCGGGTTCTCGTCGTCCGTAGCGTCTTCGGACGCTTCGGGCTTGGCCTCGTCAGTCTCGGGGGCAGGCGGTTCGCCACCTTCCACATCGTCGAGGTCCTGTTCCGTCGCATCCTCGGTCGGCAGATCTTCCGCCGGCATTGCGTCTTTTGTGGTGTCGTCCGCCTCCGGTGCGACCGGTTCCGCTGGATCCGGCGCATCGATATCCGGCATCCCCGCGTCGGCGGTGTCCAGGGGTTCGGGCATGAATTCCGGTGATTCCAACGGGTCCAAGTCCCGATCTGCGGGTTCCGACGGGTCCGCTTCGGCTGTGTCCCGGGGTTCGGCCGAAGGCTCCGCATCCGGCATCCCGCCATAGGCCGTGTCCAGATGTTCTGGCACGGCATCCGGGGTTTCGGGCTCGTCCACGTCCCGGGCCGCGGGGGCGGCATCCGCATCCGGCATCGCCGCTTTGGCGGTGTCCAGAGGTTCGGGCACCGTTTCCGGCGATTCCGTCTCGGCCATGTCCTGAAGGTCCGGGTCGGGCTGGGGCGCGTCGTCCGACGCTGTTTCGGCAGCTTCCAGCGGCTGGGCTTCTGGCTCAGGCATATCCGCCGGTTCAGGCTCCGAGGTCTCCGGCGTAGCGGCCAGGTCCTCCGGGGCAGGGGTGTCCGCCTCTTTGTCCGTTGCCTTGGTGGCCTTGCGGGCAGGCGCTGCGGGCACCTTGGCCTCGGCTTCCATGTCGTCCTGTTCGCCTGCGGGCCGCTCGGTGCTTGCGATGGGCGGGGGCAGGTCCTTGTTCGGCGCCTCGGTGTCCGGGGGCCGGACCTCCATGTCCGACGGACCCAGATCGAAGGAGATCTGCGGATCGTCCTTCGTCGGCGCAGCGGTGGCCTTAGAGGGCGTCTCGTCCGCGTCGGTCTTGATGCTTGTCGTCGCCGCCGGTGCGTCGACGGGCGGTGACTTGGCGGTTACCGCGTCCACGCCATCCTCGCGGAGCATCTTCTGGACGTCCTTGATGGTCTGCCCGTCGTCGTGCAGCAGGACCTTGATGCCACCCAGCAGCGCCATGTCGGCCGGACGGTAGTAGCGGCGTCCGCCCGCGCGCTTCACGGGGCGGATCTGCGGGAACTTGCCTTCCCAGAATCGCAGCACGTGGGCCTGAACGCCCAGCCATTCCGCCACTTCACTGATGGTGCGGAAAGCATCCGGCGATTTGGCCATGTGTACGTCCTATCCCTTGCGGTTGCCGGCGGCGACGCGGTCCTTCATCAGGTGCGATGGCCGGAAGGTCAGAACCCGGCGCGGCTGGATCGGGACTTCCTGGCCGGTCTTGGGGTTGCGGCCGATGCGGGCCGACTTATCGCGCACGCTGAAGGTCCCGAACGAGGATATCTTGACCTGTTCCCCCCGGACAAGCGCGTCGGACATGTGGTCCAGCATGCTTTCGACAAGCTGCGCGCTTTCGTTGCGGGAAAGACCGACCTCGCGGAACACGGCCTCGCTAAGATCCATTCGCGTTACAGTTTTTTCACCCATACCGTCCCCCATCCGTTTTACCGAACATAGGGGCGCGGGAATTTAAGTGTCAATATCAATGAATTGCAGCACGGGGCGGGAATCGGCCCGAAAGGTGCTGCAAGGGTGATCTTTTGTTTGGTTGTGCCGGATCGCGCCTACCAGCGCAGCACGACCGCCCCCCAGGCCAGCCCGCCGCCGATGGCTTCGGTCACGACCACGTCGCCTTCCTTGATCTGGCCGCGCGCGCGACCGACCGACAGCGCCAGCGGGATCGACGCGGCCGAGGTGTTGCCATGGTCCTGCACGGTGACGACCACCTTGTCCATCGGCAGACCCATCTTCTGCGCCGTGCCCTGGATAATCCGGATATTCGCCTGGTGCGGCACGATCCAGTCGACGTCGTCGGCGGTCAGCCCGGCCTTGTCCAGCGCGGTGTGCGCCGTCTTGGCCAGCTTTTCCACCGCGTGACGGAAGACCTTGTTGCCCTGCATGCGCAGATGGCCGGTCGACTGGGTCGACACGCCGCCATCGACATAGAGCAGATCCTTGTAGCGCCCGTCGGAATTCAGATCGGTCGACAGGATGCCGCGATCCGCGGATGTGCCCGCGCCCTCCTGGCCTTCCAGCACCAGCGCGCCGGCGCCATCGCCGAACAGCACGCAGGTGGACCGGTCGGTCCAGTCCATGATGCGCGAGAACGTCTCGGCCCCGATGACCATCACCCGGTTCGCCTGGCCCGAGATGATAAGGGCATTGGCATTGGCCAGCGCAAAGGCGAAGCCCGCGCAGACGGCCTGCACGTCGAAGGCAAACCCGTTCTGCATTCCCAGTTCGGCCTGAACCATGGTGGCGGCGGACGGGAAGGTCAGATCGGCGGTCGAGGTGGCGACGATGATCGTGTCGATGTCCGCAGGCGTCAGCCCGGCATCGTCCAGCGCGGCACGGGCGGCGTTGGCGGCCATCTGCGAGGTCGTCTCGCCCTCGGCCGCGAAATGGCGGCGTTCGATGCCGGAGCGCGCGCGAATCCATTCATCGGTGGTATCCAGCGATTTTTCGAATTCGGCATTCTCGACGACACGTTCCGGGAGATAGTGTCCAGTACCGGTGACCACTGCACGAGTTACCATGGCTGTGCCACCGCCTTGCTTAAAGTCATGCCTGTTTCCTGTCCGTCTCCGGACCATCGGCGCCCGGATTCGCGCCATCTTGGGAAAGCGTGGCGGCGGATGCAACCCGTGCGGCCAGTCTTTCGGTAAAGCCCGATTGCGCCAGCTGGAACGCCAGCCGCACGGCCGCGGCGACGCCCGTGGCATCGGCGCTGCCGTGGCTTTTCACGACGGTGCCGTTCAGCCCCAGGAACACCCCGCCATTGACCCGCCGCGGGTCGATCCGCTTTTGCAGGCGGCGGAGCGACGTGAGAGCCAGAACCGATGCGATGCGGGAGAGGGGAGAGTACTTGAACGCCTCGCGCAGGAGCTCTCCGATCAGGTGGGCGGTGCCTTCGCCGGTCTTCAGCGCGACATTGCCGGAAAACCCGTCGGTGACGATCACGTCGGCCGTGTCGCCGGGAATGTCGCCGCCTTCCACATACCCCACGTAATCATAGCCGCCGTCTTCGGCGAAGCGTTCGATCAGTTCGTGCGCCTGGTGCAGTTCGGGGCGGCCCTTGTGTTCCTCGGTGCCGACATTCAGCAGGCCCACGCGGGGGCGCTTCAGGTCCAGCCCGTTGCGGGCATAGGACGATCCCATCACGGCAAAGCGCAGAAGGTCGTCTGCATCGGCGCGGATATCGGCGCCCACGTCGAGCATCACGTTGAAGCCCTGCGGATTGCGCGACGGCCACAAGACGGCGATCGCCGGCCGGCCGACACCCGGCTGCTTCTTCAGCCGCACCATCGACAGCGCCATCAGCGCGCCGGTGTTCCCGCAGGACACGGCCACCGTCGCCTCGCCATTGCGGACCGCTTCCAGCGTCGACCACATCGAGGTCCCCTTGCCATGGCGCATGACGTGGGAGGGCTTGTCCTCCATCGTCACGACATCGGTGGCATCGCGGATTTCGACCCGGCCATCGAGGTAGCGCCGCTTGGCGGCGACGAGTTTGGTCAGCTGATTCTCGGGGCCGTGCAGGATGAAGCCCATTTCGGGCTGCTTCTTCGCGGCCTTGGCGATACCCGCGACCACGGCCCCCGGGCCCTGGTCACCGCCCATCGCGTCTATCGAAATAACCACGCGCTTCAGGGTCTCGTCCGCGATTTGCAGTCGAGCGTCCTTGGTCATGGATTTCGAACGGTCATCAGCCGCGGCCGTCATGCGCTCGCCCTTGCCCTGAACCTGAAACGGTCCGGGCCCTGTTGCGCCGGTCCGGACCGCTCCGGAACGGGGCGGGACCGGCAGGCGCGGTTCGGCTTATGCGGCGTCTTCGTCCAGGTCGATCTCGTCGACCATGGCCACGACTTCGCGGGCATCGTAATGACCGCAGGACGGGCACACGTGGTGCGGGCGCCGCAGTTCGCCACAATTCCCGCACTCGTTGGGGTTGGCCGCAACCAGCGCGTCATGCGCGCGACGGTTGTTGCGGCGCGATTTCGAAACTTTGTTCTGATGGACGGCCATGTCTGAACCCTTGATCCTTGGTCTTGCGTCTGTATTGCGGCATCCAGGGCCGCCACGATGTCTCTTGTTCCCTGCGCGTCCGACGGGCCAGCCTGCTGCCAAGTGTCGGTCAGTCGGCATCTGTCGGTCGGACGGGCGTCGCGGGAGATTTGTCGAGCCTTTAGGCCGGAGCGGCGGAGATGTCCAACCCAAAACTCCGTGAGCGCGCAAAAATACGTAAATTTCCCGGCTTCGCAACCCGATTCTGCTGACCCGCCGGATCGGGGGCCGTCATTCGTCGCCAGAAAGCTTGTCACGCAGATCCTTCAGCCCGGCAAATGGTTTCAGATCGGTGTCCCGCAACGGGTCCACCCCGGGCGCGGCAAAGACCGCTTCACCCAGCGATGCACCATCCTTTCGGGGATAGAGCGGCAGCGCAAGGGCCAGCGCCTCGGCCATGACGACGGCCGGGTCGATCACTTCGCGCAGCGGCTCCAGGGTCTCGTCCTCGGTCAGTTCCACCTCTTCGGCGTCAGGCTCGACGAAGTCGGCAGAGTACAGCCGGGTCACCTCGATATCGATGCGGGTGGTCACGGGTTCCAGCGTGACGACGCAGGGCTGGACCACCGTCGCGCCCAATTCGCCGTCCAGCTGCCAGTCGCGCGATCCGTTGGGTGCGACCTGGCCCGTGAAACGCAGCTTGGACAGGCCGTCGAGGCCCAGCTCGGACGCAAGCGCGGCGCATTCGGCCGCGTCGGGCTTCAGCGCGAACGAGGTCGCCTTGCGCTGGGGAAGATCGGCGACGCGGAGGGCGGTTGTCTGGGGCATGTCTGGCATCCCTGTCTGCAGGGTTTGGCGGAGTATTCGCATTCCTACCCTATCTAGGGACAAATCCGGGCACAGAGAAGGGGCAGCAGTTCACCGCGGGCCCGGCTTGTTTCTTGAACCGGTCCGGCGCATTCGGTAAGGACTCCCAAAGCCGAACCAAAGGCAATTACAGGACCATGTCATGACAGCGACGCGATCTCGTCTGCCGAAAGGCGCCGCAGCCGTGCAGAATGCGCTTTCGGGCGGGGCCCGGATGGGCCGGCGGGCGGTCATGCTGGGGCTTGTGGCCACGGCAAGTCTGGGAACGGCGGGCTGCGTCGCGCGCTACCAGAACCACGGCTACGTGCCCACGGACGAGGATCTGGCCGAAATCACGGTCGGCGCCGACACCCGCGACAGCGTTACCGAGGCCGTCGGGCCGCCGGTATCGACGGGGCTGCTGGACGATGGCAGCTTCTATTACGTCCAGTCGCAGTTCCGCTATTACGGCGCGCTGGCACCCAAGCTGGTGTCGCGGCAGGTGCTGGCGATTTCCTTCGACAGCCGGGGCGTCGTCAGCAATATCGAACGGTTCAGCCTGGAAGACGGCCGCGTCGTGCCGCTGTCGCGCCGCGTGACCAGCTCGGGCGTGACCGACAACGGCTTCATCCGTCAGCTTCTTGGCAACCTGGGCAACTTCGACCCCAGCTCGGCGCTTAGTAACTGATCCGGGGCGGGCCTGCCGCTTGTGGGACCGGGTGACGTTCTGTTCGCGGGAAAAGCGTTTCCGATTAACCGCCTGTGAAGATCACGGGGGATATTCCTGAGGCGTCCGAAACCCGGGAATCCTGGAATGTCCAAGCGGTCGCCGCACACACGCAAACTGGTTCTGGAACAGGCGATAACGGTCGTGCTTGTCGTGATCGCCTGGCAGATCCTGTCGCATTTCGATGCCTACGAACAGTTTCACGAGTTCAGCCGGAACCATGAACATTGGCAACTGGACGAGATCGCGATGCTGATCCTTGTCAGCGCCTTTGTCATGGGCGGGGGGCTTTACGTTCGCTGGAACCAGCTTCTCAGCGCGCTGACGGAACGGGACGAGGCGCAGAGACAGGCCGAACGTCATGCCTGGTACGACCCGCTAACTGGCCTCGCCAACCGGCGTTACTTTCAGATTCAGCTGGATTCGATCGCCTCGGCCGGGGATGCGCAGAACCGGGTCGTCGCCATCATCGACCTGGACCGATTCAAACCCGTCAACGACCTGCACGGCCATGCCGTGGGCGATGCGGTGCTGAAGGACGTGGCCAAGCGGGTGCAGGGCGAACTGGACGAAGACAGCACCCTGGCCCGCCTTGGCGGCGACGAATTCGCCATCATCTTCAGCCGCGATGTCAAACCGGACGACGCCGAGCGCATCGCCCGCCGGATCATCACCGCGATCGAGACGCCGTTCGACGTGCAGGGCCTGTCGATCATGATCGGGACCAGCATCGGCCTGGCCCGCACCGCGCCCGATGCGCTGGCATCCGAAGGGCTGCAACACGCGGACAAGGCGCTTTATTCCGCCAAGCGGTCCGGGCGGGGGCGCCTTGCGTGGTACGATGACGAACTGGGCCAACGCTCGCGTGAGCGCGCGGAGCTGGAAGCCGACCTGCGACTGGCCCTGCGGCGGGAGGAAGTGTTTCCCTACTTCCAGCCGATCTTCGGGCTGGGCACGGGCGAGCTGACCGGGTTCGAGGTTCTGGCCCGCTGGAAACACGTCAAACGCGGCGATATCTCGCCCGAAATCTTCATCGAGATCGCCGAGGATATCGGCCTGATCAGCGAACTGGGCTGGAGCATCCTGCGACAGGCCTGCCGTCGCGCCGTGGGCTGGCCCGCGGGGCTGAAGCTGGCGGTCAACATATCGCCCAAGCAGTTCCTGGACGGGGCGCTGGTTCAGAAAACCGCGGACATCCTGGAAGATGTGGGCTTCAACCCCGCCTTTCTGGAATTCGAGATCACCGAAAGCGCCGTGATCCCGGACATGGAATTTGCCGAATGTGCGATCCGGGACCTGCAGGCCATGGGGGTCACGATTGCGCTGGATGATTTCGGCACCGGCTTTTCCAGCCTGTCGAACCTGCGCCGCCTGCCGTTCGACCGCCTGAAGATCGATCGCAGTTTCATCACCAACATTTCGGACGATCCCAGCAACCAGCGCATCGTCGAAGGCATCCTTTCGCTCGCGCGCGGGCTGAAGATCGGCGTCACGGCCGAAGGCATCGAGTCGGAAAGCGATCTTGAATTCGTCAGCAGCATGGCCTGCGAGTACGGTCAGGGATTCTTCTTCAACGGCGCGATTTCCGGCGACGAAGTCGATTGGCTGCTGGACGCTCTCGAAGACGGGGAGGCGCCTCCCGCGCTGCCGCGCTCCCGCCAGAAATCCGCCTGAACCGCCGCGTTAAGGGCGCTCTGGATGCCGGGTCGGCCGCCCGGGACACGGCGCCGGCCTTCGGTGGTCGCCGGCAAAATGCATGCGCCTGTCGGTCCCCGGGCTTGCCCGACGTCCCCGGCTTCCCTAGATAACCAGTATTAATTGTCGTTCTGGTGAGGGTCCGGATGCCGCTGATCGGGTCGAAGTCCATGCCCACGCTGACGCGCGGCCGGTACCGGGCGGCGCTGGCCGAAAGCCCGGAGGACCTGGCCGAAGCCCAGGCGCTCCGCCGGCTTGCCTTTCGGACCGACCGCCCCGACATCGACGCGTTCGACACGAAATGCGCCCATGTGCTGGTGCGCGAGACGCGGTCCGGCACGCTTGTCTGCTGTTTCCGGCTCCTGACATTGTCGGGCGGTGCCGAGATCGGGCAAAGCTATTCGGCGCAGTACTACGACCTGTCGGGGCTGGAAGACTATGCCGGCCCGATGGTCGAGATGGGGCGCTTCTGCATGCACCCCGACTGGACCGATCCCGACATCCTGCGCGTCGCCTGGGGCGCGATGACGAGCTATGTCGATGCAAACGGGATCGAGATGCTGTTCGGCTGTTCCTCCTTCGCGGGGATCGAGACGGAGGATTACCTGGATGCCTTCGCGATGCTGAAACACCGCCACCTGGCGCCGAAACGCTTCCTGCCCCGGATCAAGGCCCCCGACGTGTTCCGCTTTGCCGCGCGTCTGCGGCAGAAGCCCGACGCGAAGAAGGCCATGCTGCGCATGCCGCCGCTTCTGAAGACGTACCTGGCCATGGGCGGCTGGGTCAGCGACCACGCCGTCGTCGACCGGGCGATGAACACGCTGCACGTGTTCACGGGGCTGGAAATCGGCGCGATTCCCCCGGCACGGAAGCGTTTGCTGCGTGCGGTGGCCGGCCGTATCTGAGTATTTGGAAAGAGAAGAAGAGGGGGCGTTGACGCCCGGATTTTCCGGGGATACGGCGCTTGCATGGCTCAGATTCCCCTTCTGCAACTTTCCGACATTTCGCTGACCTTCGGCGGTGACCCTGTCTTTCATGACCTGGACCTCGTGGTGCAGGCGGGCGACCGCGTGGCGCTTGTCGGGCGCAACGGATCGGGCAAGTCGACCCTGATGAAGGTCATGGCGAACCTTGTCGAACCCGACCGCGGCGGGCGCGTCGTGCCGGCGGGAACGTCCGTCGGCTACATGGAGCAGGACCCCGACCTGTCGGGCTTTGCCACGCTGGGCGATTTCGCCTCGGCCGGCCTGGGCCCGGGCGAGGAATACCTGATCGAACGCGCGGGCGAGGGGCTGAAGCTGGACCTGTCGCGCCCTGTCGAAACGGCATCCGGCGGCGAACGGCGGCGTGCGGCGCTGGCAAAAATGCTGGCCGACGGGCCCGATCTGATGTTGCTGGACGAACCCACCAACCACCTGGATATCGAGGCCATTGCCTGGCTGGAGGGCGAGCTGAAGGCGACCCGGGCGGCCTATGTCCTGATCTCGCACGACCGGGCGTTCCTGCGGGCGCTGACGCGGGCGACGCTGTGGATCGACCGCGGGCAGGTGCGCCGGCAGGAGCGCGGGTTTACCGATTTCGAAGCGTGGCGCGACAGGATCTGGGATGAAGAGGACCAGCAGCGCCACAAGCTGGACCGCAAGATCAAGGCCGAGGCGCGGTGGGCCGTGGAAGGCATTTCCGCCCGGCGCAAGCGCAACATGGGCCGGGTGCGGGCGCTTGGCGACCTGCGCGAGGAACGCGCATCGCAGATCAAGCGGCAGGGCACGGCGGCGATGGCGCTGGATGCGGGCACCAAGTCCGGCAAGAAGGTGATCGAGGCGCGGGATCTGTCAAAGAGCTTCGGTAACACCCCGATCGTGCAGGATTTTTCGATCAACATCGAACGTGGCGACCGGGTGGCCTTCGTGGGTCCCAACGGCGCAGGCAAGACGACGCTGCTGAAGCTGCTGCTGGGCGAGGAAACGCCCGATACCGGAACCGTGAAGCTGGGTACCAACCTCGAGATCGCGGTGTTCGACCAGGCGCGCGCGCAGCTGGACCCGGACGCGACGCTGTGGGATTCGCTGACCGACATTCCGGGCATGCGGGTTTCCGGCCAGTCGGACCAGGTGATGGTCCGCGGCACGCCACGCCACGTGGTGAGCTACCTGAGGGATTTCCTGTTCGACGAACGGCAGGCGCGCGCGCCGGTGCGGTCGCTGTCCGGCGGCGAAAAGGCGCGGCTGTTGCTGGCGCGGCTGATGGCACAGCCGTCGAACCTGCTGGTGCTGGACGAGCCGACCAACGATCTGGATGTCGAGACGCTGGACCTGTTGCAGGAACTGATCGACGGCTTCGACGGCACGGTGCTGCTCGTCAGCCACGACCGCGATTTCCTTGACCGCATCGCGACGCTGACCGTGGCCCTGGAAGGCCGCGGCCGGGCCGTTGTCTATGCCGGCGGCTGGACCGACATGCTGGCCCAGCGGCGCGAGGAGGAAGCGCCGATGGAGAAGCAGCAGGCCACGAAGCAGAAACAGGGCAAGGCGGCACCTGCGAAGCCCGCCGCGAAACCGGGCCTGTCCTTCACCGAAAAGCACCGCCTGGATACGCTCCCGGCCGAAATCGAGCGGCTGGAGGCGGAGATCGGGAAACTGGAAGAGCTGCTGAGCGATCCGGAGCTGTTCTCGCGCGAGCCGGTGAAGTTCAAGAAGGCGACCGAAGCGCTGGTGCAGCGGCAGGAAAAACTGGCCGCCTCGGAAGAGGAATGGCTGGCGCTAGAGGAAAAGTCTGACGCCGGCTGACGGCGCCGTCACTTCGCGGGTTGCAGCACCGTCACCCCGACAGACGCCGCGCGGGCAAGATCCTGGTCCAGCGACATCGGGATGTATTCGCCGCGCCGCCACAATTGCCCCAGATCGTCGTAATGGCGCGACAGGAAGTGCCCCGACTGCCCGGTCGCCGTGATGAAGACCGAGCTGTCGGGATCGGCGAAATCGTAGACCCCGCGATAGCCTGCACCGTGGACGTTCAGGAACGGGTTCGGCCCTTCGCCCGACGTGCGGCCGCGCATCAGCGTGTTGTCCCCGCCCGACGTCGACTGCCGGATGTTCACGAAGTTCCGGAGCAAGGGCACATCGCCCAGCACCTCGTGATCGTGGGTGGCCTGGTGCGCATCGCCCCAGCGCAGGGATTCGAGCGCCTGCCCATAGGTCTCGCCGATCCAGTAGAGCGCATCGTCCAGCGCAAGGCGCGCCATGTCCGGGCAGGTTTCGACCGCCGTCGATTGCGCCACGTCGCACCAGATGCCCGCGCCGTCGATGTCGCGGAAGACGCGTTCTATGAACACCGGATCGACATGCTTGTAGTCGTCCGCCAGCCCGCCCAGATCGTCGCGGATCAGGCGTTCCTGCAGCGCGCGCATCCACGCGGCATAGATCAGCGGCTCGGGCAGATGTTCGTTCATCTCGCCGTTCCAGTCCGCCAGCATCTTCAGCGCATCCTGACGCTGCCGTTCGGGCGTGCCCGCGGCCGCGGCCTCCTGATTGTACCACAGGTCGCCCGCGACCAGCCGCAACAGCGACCGCGCGGTGTAGCTGACGGTGTCCAGCTGCGCCTCGATGAAGCTTTCGCGGGTATGCACCTCGCGCGCCTGCATCAGGCGGCGCCAGCGGTTGATGCGCTGGGTGTCGCCGTAAACGAACGAGATATGGTTGGGGAACGGCCGTTCGACCATCTTGTTGTTGGTGTGGCCAAGGATACCGCCGACCGGATCGACGAAGCCGGGGTTCGATGCAAACGGCATCTCGCCCTGCCAGCGGTTCTCGGCCCGCCAGCCCGGGGTCGGCAGGCGCCCCTGACTTTGATGGCGGGGATCGCGGCGGGGAACGCTGCCGATCAGCTTCATGCCGGTATGCTCGCGGTCCACCACAGTCAGCACCTGGCTGGGGGCAACGAAGGCTTCGGCAGCGTCCAGCGCCTCGGCCACTGTGGCGGCCTTCATGATGCCCACGGCGGCGGTCATCGTCGTGTCGTCGGGGCTCAGCGCCGTCCACGCGACCGACGTCACATGGCCCGATGGCGTGATCGTGCCCAGCTTGTAATGCGTGCCGGGCAGGACCGGGCCGTTATCGGTCCAGCGCAGGGTCATCTCGATCGGCTCGGCCCCCTTGATGCGCACTGTTTCCGCGCGGGTGCGGAACCGCTTGTAGCCGTCGGGGGTCAGGTATTCTTCCGGGTCGTCGGGGTTCAGCTTTTCGATATAGACGTCCTGATCGTCCAGGTAGGACGACGTGATTGCCCAGCCCAGCCTGGCCGACCGGCCGGCAAGGACGGTCGGAATGCCCGGGATCGTGCCGCCGATGACGCCGCCGGCCTCAAGCTCCAGCCGGGCAAGGTACCAGATCGTCGGCGCCGAAAAGCCCAGGTGCGGGTCGTTGGCCAGCAGGGTCGACCCGGTGGCCGACCGCGACGGCCCGGCAGACCATGCGTTCGAGGCCCCGGCGAGACCCCGGCGCGGGAACGGGGAGTAAAGACCGTCCGACAGGTCGGTGCCCTCGGCATAGCGGGGCAGATCGGGGAACATCTGCTGGAAGAGTTGCGAATATTCCGGAAGCGCCGCGGTGCCGGGGCCCGGCGCATCGGGCAGGATATCCTGCAACCGCGCGGGATCGTCCAGCACCAGCGCGGTGCGCGCGCGCAGGACCTCGTCCTCCAGGTGGCCGGACAATTGCAGTGCCATGACCTTCAGGATCGCCAGCGAATCCGCCGGGCGCCAGGGGGCGACCGGGGCGTTGAACAGGAACATCTCCGGCGCGCCGCGGCCCAGGGCACTGCTGTTGATCTCGGCCAGCCGTGCGTTGACGCCGGCGGCATAGCCCTCCAGCGCCTCCATCGTGCGCGCGTCCTGATCGGCGACCGATTGCTGCGCCAGCCGATGCAGATCCAGCCGCCGCAGGAGCTTGTCCAGGTCCAGCGTCGCGGTGCCGAAGACCTCGGACATGCGGCCCTGCGATACACGGCGCAGCGTCGTCATCTGCCACAGCCGGTCCTGCGCGTGGGCGTAGCCCAGGCCGAAGAACACGTCGCGGTCGGCGTCGGCAAAGACATGGGGCACGTTGGCATTGTCGCGCACGATCTCGACCGGCGCGGTCAGCTCGGCCACGTCCAGCACCTTGTCGTAGTCGGGCAGCGAGCGGGAGGCGAAGTAATATACGAAGAACACCGCCACGAGTGCCACCGCGACAAGTGCGGTGGCTATGCGCAGAAGCCAGCGAAAGAGGGCGGGCATGGCGATCTCCCTTCGTCGTCACGGTGGCGGGCGGTCGGGCTTGGAGCGGTCCGATCCGTCCGCTAGAAGTGGCCCGAGTGATAAACCGTATCCGGGAGAATGACGATGGCGAAACTGGCGTTTCTGGGCCTTGGCGTGATGGGTTACCCCATGGCAGGGCACCTGGTGAAGGCGGGTCACACGGTGACTGTCTACAACCGCACCACTGCCAAGGCAGACGCCTGGGCGGCCGAACATGGCGGTGCCGCGGCGCCGACCCCGCGCGAAGCCGCGGCCGGCGCCGATTTCGTCATGGCCTGCGTCGGCAACGATGATGACCTGCGCAGCGTCTGCACCGGGGACGACGGCGCACTCGCCGGCATGGGGCCGGGCAGCATCTTCGTCGATCACACCACCGTCTCGGCCAAGGTTACACGCGAAATGCACGCGCTGGCCGCCGAAAGCGGCATCGGCTTCGTGGACGCGCCGGTCTCGGGCGGGCAGGCGGGGGCCGAAAACGGCGCGCTCTCGATCATGTGCGGTGGGGAGGAAGCGCAATACGACGCGGCCGAACCGGTGATGGCCGCCTACGCCAAGATGTGCCGCCGCATCGGCGGTCCGGGCGCGGGGCAGGTCACCAAGATGTGCAACCAGATCGCCATCGCGGGGCTTGTGCAGGGCCTGTCCGAGGCGCTGCACTTCGCCGACAAGGCCGGCCTGGACGGTCGCGCGGTGGTCGAGGTGATCAGCCAGGGCGCCGCCGGCAGCTGGCAGATGGCGAACCGGTACGAGACGATGCTGGATGACAAGTACGAACATGGCTTCGCGGTCGACTGGATGCGCAAGGATCTGGGCATCTGCCTTGACACCGCCAACGAAACCGGCGCCGCGCTGCCGGTGACCGCGCTGGTCGATCAGTTCTACAAGGATGTCCAGAACATGGGCGGCGGCCGCTGGGACACATCAAGCCTGCTGAAACGGCTTAAAGCTCTCGGCTGACGCGGTTCCGCACTTCTTTGGTCCGAAGATACCTCGGGGGAGTCCGAGCCCACAGGCTCGGGCGGGGGCAGAGCCCCCACACCCTGTGCGCGATCAGGGAATGACGCGCGTGTACTTGGTGCCTTCCAGCGTCGCGCCGACCTGAAGGCCGGCCTGTCCGAAGACGGCCGCAAGGATCGGCGCGCGCAGCGTGTTGGAATCGGCTGCGACCCCGTCGCCCTTGTCGATGATCGTGTAATTGGCGTCGGCCCCCACTGCCCAGCCCGACGAGCGGCGGAATTCGTTCAATGCGGCGTCGGTCATGAAGAACAGCACGTGGGCATATTGCTGCACGCCGATCTGGAAGCCCGCGCTGCCCTTCACGGTGGCGTAATAGTCCACCGTCGCGCCGTCGATCAACAGCGCGCCGCGGCCGTAGCCGCCGCCCAGCCAGAACCCGGCCTCGGTCACCAGCGGCATCACCAGCATACCCGACGCCTTCGCGGCGAGATCGCGCGTGTTGGGATAGGTCCTGTACATCTCGGCCAGCGTGGCCTGTACGCGCGCATCGATCGTGGCGGCGCCCGAACTGCCGACGCCATTGTTGCAGGCGGCCAGCAAGGGCACGCCGACGACCGCGGCGGGCAGGAAGGAAAGAACGCGACGGCGGGTCGGACGCTCGCATGTGCGGTCGGGCCCCGGGGGGAGGGTTGAAATGGTCATTCAGGGTGCCTGTACGGTCTGATGTTGCAACTGCTCTGGCCGTTTTCCGGCCTTGGGCGGCATACTACGCGCTGCAGGCGGCCAAGTCACGCCCGCTGTCAACGTTACCGTGATCCGGGCACGGTATGGCCGATCGTCACAGGATGAAATCGTCGGCACCGATCGCAGGCCGGCCCTTCAGCACGATGCGCAGGTCGCCACCGTCCGTGCCGTCGATGTCCAGTGCGACGACCGTCCGCTTGGCCTGTTCGACGACGCGAAATTCGGCCCCGTCACCGGAGAAGCGGGCCGGACCGATGAAATCAACACCCGTCCCGGTCAGGCGCGAGAGGTCGATCAGGTCTTCTCCGGCCGTGAAATCGGTGATCCTGTCGGGGCGCTGTCCGGCAGGGCTGTCCTGCGGTTCGCGGAAGACGAAACGATCATGCCCCGGGCCGCCATGCAGCACGTCCGCGCCCAGATCCCCGCGCAGAACATCTTCGCCCTGACCGCCGAAAATCCGGTCGCGGCCCCGCTGGCCCGAGATCTGGTCGTCATCGGCATTGCCATGCAGCACGTCGTAGCCGCTTCGGCCCTTGACGACATCGCGCCCGTCGCCGCCCCGCGCCGTGTCGTGGCCCCGGTCGCCGATCAGCCGGTCGTTCCCCGCGCCGCCGAACAAATCGTCGTTCCCCCTCCCGCCTAACAGGGTATCGTTGCCATCGCGGCCTTCCAGGTAATCGACACCCTCCAGCCCGAACAGCGCGTCGTTCCCGCCATTGCCGACAAGGTGATTGTTGGCCGCGTTGCCCGTGACGCTGTCATCCCCGCCGCCGGCCCAGGCATCTTCGATCAGCGACCGGGCGTTCCCCCGGTGTTGAAGCGCGTTGTAGATATTGCCTGCCGCGTGCTCCCCCTGGCCCAGCGTCGCGCGCTGCTGGGCCGAAAAGAGCGAGGATTCCCCCGGCCTGAGGTCGATATCCAGGTTCGTGGCATAGGCCGTCAGGTCGTATCGGTCGGTGCCGCCGCCGTCCCAGATCGTGGCAAAGATCACGTTGGCGCCGGGATCGACCCCCACACCGGCATCGACGAAGGTCTGCCCGCCCGCGGGCGCCCAGCGATAGACGGTATCGCCCGCGTTGGTATCGAAATCGGCGCCGTAAATGTGCTGAAGGGCTGCGATGTCGAGCATCATCGGCGTTTGCGGGTAACTCCAGTCGTCATTGGTCAGGTGCCGCGTTTCGCCGCCCGTGTAGGACCGGTAGGTCATGATGGAGAATTCGTGGGAATCCATCGCCGCGGGCAACGGGCCGTAGGATCCGCCTTCATGCCCATGTTCCAGACCAAGCGCATGGCCGAGCTCGTGGATCGACGTCAGCCAGGCGTAATTGCCGGCGCGCGGGCTGGTGAAATCGTAGCGGGCGGTGCTGAACCAGATGTCGCCGCCGGTCTCGCTCCATGACGGGAAATAGGCCCAGGCGGTGACGCCCACGCTGCTGGAAGCGGTCTGCGCGATCCGGATATGGCCATCGGTCGCATGACCACCCTGCACCTGGGCCGCGGTGAAGCCTTCGAGAGAGAAGCCATCGTTCGATGGATTGCCGTCATCGGTATCCAGCGCGAACCGCACCGCGTTTTCCATCGCGACGGTCGTGGCGAGGGCCTTTGCGTTTTCCCCCGATCCGTATCCGACCAGTTGCCGCATGAACTGCGCATCGGCAAAACCGTAAGTGATCGTCTGCTCCGCCCAGGCGCTATTGCTCAGCAGCCCGTCGATGCGGGCATCGCCCGAGGACCGGATCCTTTGGATCTCGTGAGGCGTGCCGGTCATGCCGCGGTCACGGCCCCGTCACCGTAAAAATGCGGGCGTCCGTCACGCGCACAATCCGGCCGGGCCGCCCTTCACAGGGCGGGGATCGCCATCCCTTAGACATGCATCGCCTGGAGTGACCATGGCTGAACGGAGCACCTGTAAGCGTCGGTGCATCCGTAGCTATCCGGCCGATGTTAGGACTTGGTTAACGCCCGACAGCACGGGCACCGTAAACCGCGCCGCTTGCACATCCGCGCGCGGGCGTGGATCAGGCGTTCAGAAGCCTTGCGGCCTCGGGCGCGAAATAGGTCAGGATGCCGTCGCAGCCCGCGCGCTTGAACGCCATCAGGCTTTCCATCATCACCTTCTCGCCATCCACCCAACCGTTCTGCGCGGCCGCCTGGATCATCGCGTATTCGCCCGACACCTGGTAGGCGAAGGTCGGCGCGCCGAAGGCGTCCTTCACGCGGCGGCAGATATCGAGGTAGGGCAGGCCGGGCTTGATCATCACCATGTCGGCGCCTTCCGAAAGGTCGCGGGCCACCAGCCGCAGGGCCTCGTCGGAATTGCCGGGATCCATCTGGTAGGTCTTCTTGTCGCCCTTCAGCGCGCCCGAGGCGCCCACCGCATCGCGGAACGGCCCGTAGAAGGCCGACGCGTACTTGGCCGCGTAGCTCATGATCGTGACGTTGCGGTGGCCGGCGGCTTCCAGCCCTGCGCGCATCGCGCCGATGCGGCCGTCCATCATGTCGGACGGCCCGATGATATCGGCGCCCGCATCCGCCTGCGCCACGGTCATCTTCACCAGCGCTTCCACGGTTTCGTCGTTCAGGATCTCTCCGTCCACGACAAAGCCGTCATGGCCGTTGATGTTGTAGGGGTCGAGTGCCACGTCCGTCATGATCGCAATGTCGGGCACTGCGTCCTTGATCGCGCGGATTGCGGTGTTGACCAGGTTGTCCGGGTCCCACGCGCCGGCGCAGTCTTCGGTCTTCAGCGACGGCTCGATATAGGGAAAGAGGCAGATCGCGGGGATGCCCAGGCCTGCGGCCTCCTTCGCGGCGGTCACGATGCGGTCGACGCTGCGGCGCGACACGCCGGGCATGGAGGGTATCGGTTCTTCAACATCCGTCCCATCACGCACGAAGACCGGCCAGATCAGGTCGTTCACGCTCAGCGTGTTCTCCTGCACCAGCGCGCGCAGGGGCGCGGTGGCGCGGGTGCGCCGCGGGCGGGAGGCGGGGAAGGGGGCTAGTCTGGGCTCCATGAGCGATCCTCCATAGGCGCGGCGCCTTGCGTACTGGGCCAGTGGGTGGCATGGAATCCCGAAATGCTCAAGAGCGCGCCGCATCGAGGGTGCGCCGCAAACATAGGGATTTCTTGTTCCATACCGCCCGGCATGGCATAGGCAGACCGGGGAGCCGGGCGGCGAGACAAGAAGAAGGCAGCTTTTTTGGACTGGTACACGTCGCTTGTGGAATCGATCGATCTGCGGTCGTTTTCCAATCTGTGGTTCTGGATCGCCCTGGCGGTGACGTGGTCAACGGCCACCCACTGGGTGCTGGGCGTGCCCTACGACATCCTGTCACGGGCGCGGCGCGGCAATGACGAGGCGATGGCCGACCTGCACGATCTGGTGCGGATCAGGGTGACCCGGATGCTGTCCTTTTCGCGCACGGCGGGCGCTTGGCTGATCGGCGGGGTGAGCTTTGCGCTGACAACGCTGGCAGTCCTTGGCTTCGGGTACGGGGTGGAGCTTGCGCAGGCCCTGTTCCTGCTGGGCGGTCCGCTGACGCTGGTGGCGTTCCTGTCCCTGCGGGTGGCGCTGAAGATCGAAACCCACGAACCCATGGGGCAGGACCTGTGCGGCGTGCTTATGCGCACGCGAATGCTGATCCAGCTGATCGCGTCGCTGTCGATTTTCGTCACGGCGCTTTGGGGGATGTATCAGAACCTTTCCATCGGGGTCCTGGGCAACTAGAAGCCATGGCGTGACGGAGTGCCCGAAGACGGGGTGCGCCGCCAGACGCATGTCCGCAAGAGGCAGAATTCCGATGACAGCACCCGAGCACATCACGGTCGGCGGCGCGCCCGAAGGCTTTGACGCGCAACTGATCCTGAACGAGATCGCGACGCGCAAGGGCCCGGTGGCCCATGTCGCGCGCGATGACAAGCGGATGGCGGCGATGCAGTCGGCGCTGGCCTTTCTTGCGCCCGACATGCCGGTGCTGACCTTCCCGGGCTGGGATTGCCTGCCCTATGACCGCGTGTCGCCCAACCCCGACATCGCCGCCGCGCGGATGGCGACGCTCGCCGCGCTGGTCCACCGGTTGCCCGACCGCTTCGTGCTGCTGACGACGCTGAACGCCGCCACGCAACGCGTACCGGCGCGGGCGGTCCTGCAGGATGCCGCGTTCTCGGCCCGTGTCGGAGGCCGCGTGGATGAACAGGCGCTGCGCCAGTTCCTTGTTCGCATGGGATTCTCGCAAAGCCCCACGGTGATGGAGCCGGGGGATTACGCCGTGCGCGGGGGGATCATCGACATCTACCCGCCGGGCGACAGCGGGCCGGTAAGGCTCGACCTGTTCGGCGATGTGCTGGACGGCGCGCGTGGGTTTGACCCGGTAACCCAGCGCACGACCGAGAAGCTGGACAAGATCGAACTGGCGCCGGTGTCCGAGGTGATTTTGGACGACGCGGCGATCCTGCGGTTCCGCCAGAACTACCGCTTGGAATTCGGCGCCGCGGGCACCGACGATCCGCTCTACGAGGCCGTGAGCGCGGGCCGCAAGCATCAGGGCATCGAACATTGGCTGCCCTTCTTCCACGAGGAACTCGAAACGCTCTTCGATTATCTCCCCCATGCCACCATCACGCTGGATGACCAGACGGAGGCGATCCGCCTGTCGCGCTGGGATAGCGTGCAGGACCAGTACGAGACCCGCCAGCACGCGATGGAACAGAAATCGCGGATGGATACGGTCTATAAGCCGTGCCCGCCGGGCCTGCTGTATCTGGACGATGCGGCGTGGAACGCCGCCGTTGCGGGGCGGCGGGTGATGACGTTCTCGCCCCTGCCGCGGGCCTCGGGGCCGGGCGTGATCGACGCGGGCGGGCGGATCGGGCGGAATTTCTCGCCCGAACGGCAGCAGGAGAGCATCTCGCTCTTCTCCGCGCTGGCCGATCACGTGAAGAAGCGGATGGAAAAAGGGCCGGTATTGGTTGCGTCCTATTCCGAAGGTGCGCGGGAGCGGCTGGCGGGGCTGATCGAAGACGAAGGCCTGGCCGAGACCATCCTGATCCCCGACGCGACCCGCATCGGCAAGCGCGGGCTGCATCTGGCCGTCTGGGCGCTGGAACACGGGTATGAGACGCCGGAGATGACGGTGATCTCGGAACAGGACGTGCTGGGAGACCGGCTGATCCGGTCGACCAAGAAACGCCGCAAGGCCGAAAACTTTCTGACCGAAACCCAGAGCCTGTCGCCCGGGGATCTCGTCGTCCATGTCGATCACGGGGTGGGGCGGTACCTGGGCCTGGAGGTCATCACCGCCGCGGGCGCCGCGCATGAATGCCTGGCGCTGGAATATGCCGAAAGCGCGCGGCTGTACCTGCCGGTCGAGAATATCGAGCTGCTGTCGAAGTTCGGGCACGACGAAGGCTTGCTCGACAAGCTGGGCGGGGGCGCGTGGCAGGCCAAGAAGGCCAAGCTGAAGGAACGCATCCGCGAAATGGCGGACCGGCTGATCCGTGTCGCCGCCGAACGCGCGCTGCGCACGGCGCCGGTCATGGATCCGCCCACCGGAAGCTGGGACGCGTTTTCGGCGCGGTTCCCCTATCAGGAGACCGATGACCAGCTTAACGCCATCGAGGACGTGGTGGGAGACATGACCTCCGGCCACCCGATGGACCGGCTGATCTGCGGCGACGTGGGCTTCGGCAAGACCGAGGTCGCGATGCGCGCGGCCTTTGTCGCGGCGATGTCGGGCGTGCAGGTTGCCGTGGTGGCACCCACGACGCTTTTGGCGCGTCAGCATGCGGCTGGCTTTGCCGAAAGGTTCCGGGGGTTCCCCATCGAAGTACGGCAGCTGTCGCGCTTCATCTCGGCCAAGGAGGCGCAGAAGACGCGGGAGGGGCTGGCGCGCGGCACGATCGATATCGTCGTGGGCACCCATGCCGTTCTGGCGAAAAGCATTCGGTTCCAAAGCCTTGGCCTGCTGATCGTGGACGAGGAGCAGCATTTCGGTGTCGCCCACAAGGAGCGTCTGAAGCAGCTGCGCACGGACATCCATGTTCTGACCCTGACCGCCACGCCAATCCCGCGGACGCTGCAACTGTCGCTGTCCGGCGTGCGGGACCTGTCGATCATTGGCACGCCGCCGGTCGACCGCCTGTCGATCCGGACCTATGTCAGCGAATTCGACGCCGTGACGGTGCGCGAGGCGCTGCTGCGCGAACGCTATCGCGGCGGGCAGAGCTTCTTCGTGGTGCCACGGATTTCCGACCTGCCGGAGATCGAGACCTTCCTGAAGGAACAGGTGCCCGAGGTCAGCTACGTCGTGGCCCATGGCCAGATGCCGGCGGGCGAGCTCGACGACAAGATGAACGCGTTCTACGACGGCAAGTACGATGTGCTGCTGGCCACGACCATCGTGGAATCGGGGCTGGATATTCCCACCGCCAACACGATGATCGTGCACCGGGCCGACATGTTCGGGCTGGCGCAGCTTTACCAGATCCGGGGCCGCGTGGGCCGGTCGAAGGCGCGGGCCTATGCGTACCTGACGACGAAGCCGCGGATGAAGCTGACGGCGGCTGCGGAAAAGCGGCTGCGGGTTCTGGGCTCGCTCGATACGCTGGGGGCCGGGTTCACGCTGGCCAGCCAGGATCTGGACATCCGCGGCGCGGGCAACCTGCTGGGCGAGGAACAGTCCGGCCAGATGCGCGACGTGGGCTACGAGCTTTACCAGCAGATGCTGGAGGAGGCGATTGCCAAGATCAAGTCGGGCGAGATGGAGGGCCTGTCCGAGTCCGACGATCAATGGGCGCCGCAGATCAATCTGGGTGTTCCGGTGCTGATCCCCGAGGATTACGTGCCTGACCTCGATGTACGGCTGGGGCTTTATCGGCGTCTGTCTGGGCTGACCTCCAAGGTGGAGATGGAGGGCTTTGCGGCCGAGCTGATCGACCGCTTCGGCAAGCTCCCGCGCGAGGTGAACTGGCTGATGCTGATCGTGCGGATCAAGGCCATGTGCAAGAAGGCCGGCATTGCCAAGCTGGACGGCGGGCCCAAGGGCGCCACGATCCAGTTCCACAAGGACAAGTTCGCGTCGCCGCAGGGGCTGGTGGCATTCATCCAGGATCAGAACGGGCTGGCGAAGGTCAAGGACAACAAGATCGTCGTGCGGCGGGACTGGGCGTCGGATGTCGACAAGATCAAGGGCGCCTTCGCGATTGCGCGCGATCTGGCGGAAAAGGTCGTGGCCGAGAAGAAGAAGGCCAAGGCGGGGTAGGGTATCGCGCGTTGCGGTGCGTGGGGACCACGCACCCTACGGCAACCCGGGAACGCGCGCCCTGTTTCGGGGCCGAACCGGCGTTGCGGTGTCGGGCTGCCTCCGGCGGGAGTATTTTCGGAAGAGAAGAAGCAGGGGATGCGCTTTAAGCGTCTGTGGGCCGGGCGCGGGTCCGCGCGCCGGCTTGCTGCCGGGGGTGGTCGGGTGTATTCAGCCGATCTACGCTGAAGCAAGAGGCAGTCCCATGCGCGCGGAAACGCAAACGCTCATCTCCGAGATCGAAAAGAGCCTGGCGCTGCTGGCGCAGCGGATGGATTACGAGACCGCCCCGCACCGGCTGGAAGAGTTCAACGCGCGTGTCGAGGATCCGGACCTGTGGAACGATCCGGACGCCGCGCAGAAGCTGATGCGCGACCGGCAGATGCTGGTCGACGCGATGAAGACCTATGACGGGATCGCGCAGGATCTGTCCGACAATGTCGAGCTGATCGAGATGGGCGAGATGGAAGACGACGCGGAGGTCGTGGCGGAGGCCGAGGCCGCGCTGGGCGCGCTGGCCGAGATGGCGGCGCAGAAGGAGCTGGAGGCCTTGCTGGACGGCGAGGCCGATGCCAACGACACGTTCCTTGAGATCAACGCCGGCGCCGGCGGCACCGAGGCCTGCGACTGGGCCGCGATGCTGCAGCGGATGTATGTGCGCTGGGCGGAAAAGCGCGGCTACAAGGTGGAACTGCAATCGGAAGAACCGGGCGCCGAGGCGGGGATCAAGTCGTGCGCCTACAAGATTTCCGGGCACAATGCCTATGGCTGGCTCAAATCGGAATCGGGCGTGCATCGTTTGGTACGGATTTCGCCCTTCGGGAAAGGCACGCGGGAGACATCCTTCGCGTCGATCTGGGTCTATCCCGTTGTCGACGACAATATCGATATCGAGGTGAACCCCGCCGATATCCGCATCGACACCTACCGGTCGTCGGGCGCGGGCGGGCAGCACGTGAACACGACGGATTCGGCCGTGCGGATCACGCACCATCCCACGGGGATCGTGGTGACGTCGTCCGAGAAATCCCAGCACCAGAACCGCGACATTGCCATGAAGGCGCTGAAATCGCGGCTGTACCAGCAGGAACTGGACCGCCGGAACGCGGCCATCAACGAGGCGCATGAAAGCAAGGGTAGCGCGGGTTGGGGCAACCAGATCCGCTCCTACGTGCTGCAGCCCTACCAGATGGTGAAGGACCTGCGAACCGAGCACGAGACATCCGACACCAAGGGCGTACTGGACGGCGACCTGGATGCGTTCATGGCGGCGACGCTGGCCATGGACGTGTCGGGCAAGAGCCGGGCCGAGGCACAGGCGGAGTAAACCGCGCCTCTTCCGCGCGCCCACCCGCCCACCCCGCGCGCAAGAGGCGCGGCGCGTTCCGACCGGGTTGGTTCGCGGTATTATCTGTCCGTGACGTGCCACGCACGCGGGAATTTTCGACGCCGCGGCAGAACTCCCTTGTTCCCGGTGGCAAAGCCCCGCCACAATGCCGTCCGAACGACAGCCCCCGGGAGAGATATGGCGATGAGCATGCTGGAGAAATCGGCGTCGGACCTGCTTGGCGATCTGGCATCGGGCGCGCTGTCCGCGGCCGACCTGATGGACGCGACGCTGGCGCAGATCGCGGACGTCAACCCGACGGTCAATGCCATCGTGGCGTTGCAGGATGCGGAGCGCCTGCGCGCGCAGGCCGCCGCCGCCGATGAAGCGACCGATCGCGGTCCGCTGCATGGCCTGCCCATCGCGGTCAAGGACCTGGTCGAGGTCGAAGGCATCGTGTCGACCCATGGTTCGCCGCTCTTTGCTTCTCATGTGCCGAAGACGGACGACATCCTGGCCGCCCGTTTGCGCGCGGCGGGGGCGATCCTGATCGGCAAGACCAACGTGCCGGAATTCGGCCTGGGCTCGCACACGTTCAACCCGGTCTACGGGGCGACGCGGAACCCTTACGATCTGGGCCGGACCTGCGGCGGATCTTCGGGCGGCGCCGCGGTGGCGCTGGCCACGGGGATGCTGGCGCTGGCGGACGGGTCGGACATGATGGGCTCGCTTCGCAATCCGGCGGCGTGGAACAATGTCTACGGGTTGCGGCCCACCTATGGCGTCGTCCCGGCCGAGCCCAAGGGCGACACCTTCCTGAAGCAGATGGCCACGCTGGGCCCGATGGCGCGGAGCCCTGCCGATATCGCGCTGCTGCTCGACGTGATCGCGGGCCCTGATCCGCGGCAGCCGCACGGGCGGGACTACACGGCGATCAGCCCGGTCGCGCCGGCCGACCTGAGCGGTCTGCGCGTGGGCTGGCTGGGCGACTGGGGTGGGGCGTTCCCGTGCGAGGCCGGGATCCTGGACCTGTGCGAGACCGGCTTGCAGGTGTTCGCGGATCTCGGTGCCAAAGTGGACCCTGTCGCACCGCCGTTCTCGGCCGACGCGATGTGGGACAGCTGGATCACGCTGCGATCGTTCCTGACCGGCGCGGGCCTTGGGCCTTTGACCGAGAAGGGAATCGAGCTGAAAGACAGCGCGATGTGGGAGATCGGGCGCTACCGCGAGATGACGGCCGAACATGTCCATACCGCCAGCGTGAAACGGTCGGCCTGGTTCGAGACTGCCGCGCGGCTCTTCGACACCTATGACATTCTCGTGCTGCCCACGGCGCAGGCCTGGCCCTTCGATATCGACCTGCCCTGGCCGACCGAGATCGAGGGGACGGCGATGGACACCTATCACCGCTGGATGCAGGTGACGGTGCCTGCCAGCCTGATCGGCCTGCCCGCACTGGCGGTGCCGGCCGGGTTCGGGGCGGCGGGCCTGCCCATGGGCATGCAACTGATGGCGCGGCAGGGCAGCGATGCGCGCCTTCTGGCCATCGGCGAGGCCTATCACCAGGCGACGGAGTGGCCGCAGAAACGGCCGCCCGTGCTGTAACAGCGCGCGAAGGGTCTTGGGAGGGACCCGCGAGAGGGAGGAGAAAACGATGCAGGATGCAACGATGGCAGAGCCGGCCTTCGGCGTGCCCGACCTGCGGCCCGTGACCGCGGCCGACATGCGCCGGGCGCTGAAGCTGGGCTGGCGCGATTTCCGCCGCGCGCCGGGCTACGGGCTGGCCTTCGCCGGGGCCTACGTTCTGGCGGGCTGGGCGATGGCCTGGATCACGCTGGCCACGGGCACGTCGTTCTGGCTGATCCTCGCAACCATCGGCTTCCCGCTGATCGGGCCTTTCGTGGCGGTGGGGCTTTACGAGGTGTCACACCGGCTGGAACTGGGACGCCCGCTGATCCCGCGCGAGATCATGGGCGTTGTGCTTCGGCAGGGTGCGCGGCAGCTGCCGTCGCTCTGTGCCGTGATCGTGGTGGTGTTCCTGTTCTGGTTCTTCCTGGGCCACATGATCTTCGCGCTGTTCCTGGGGCTTGCGACGATGACCAATATCTCGACCTCGGCCGAGGTGTTCCTGACCGCCGACGGGCTCATGATGCTGGGCATGGGCACGCTGGTGGGCGCGGGATTTGCGCTGCTGCTCTACATGATCACGGTGCTGGCGATCCCCCTGCTGCTGGACCGGGAGGTAGACTTCGTCACGGCGATGATCACGAGCTTCGGCTACGTCCAGCGCAACCTGGTGCCGATGCTGATCTGGGCCGCGCTGATTGCCGTCACGACCTTTCTGGCCATGCTGCCCGGGTTCCTGGGGCTACTGATCGTGCTGCCGGTCTGGGCGCATGCGAGCTGGTGGCTTTACGCGATCCTTGCCGGGCACCCGGCGGCGGGGTGAACCTCGACCGGTGGCGCGGCTTTGTAGCAAGAAGGGGGCTCTGCCCCCGCCGCCCGTTCCGGGCGACTCCCCCGGAGTATTTGGAGAAAGAAGAACAAGGGGGGAGTGCGCCCGGCTTCTTCTTTTCCCAAATACTCCCGCCGGAAGCATTCAGACGGAAAAGCGTGGGGCCGGGTCAGACAATGTCAGGCAGTTTCGCGGCCCATGGAGATGAGCTGCGCCTTGAGGGCCTCCGCCTGCGCAAGCCCCGCATCAAGCGCCCAGACATAGGCGTGGGTCAGGAAGAAGGCCTGCTGGCCGCCGTCTCCCGCTCCAAGTGCGGCCTGACCGTAGAGATCGGCCAGCGCGGCCTTGTCGTGGCGGGCATGGGCGTCCTGCAGCAGGGCATCGAGCGTCGCGGGGTCGGTCATTCGGCGGCCAGCGGCGTGTCGGTTTCCATCATCTGGCGGGCGACCCAGTCGTGAAAGAGGTGCGTCGGTCCGTCCATGGCGGGCGAGAAGCGGCCGCCGTCGAAGCCGGGCGCCGCGCGGCCGCGTTGCATGCCTTCGACGACGAAGACGTCTTCCTTGAACACGCCCTCCCACAGCGCGGCATTCTGGGCACGCATTCCGGCGTCGGTTTCAGGGGTGGCGTAGTAGATGTTCACCTTCTCGGAGGTGCGGTCACGGGCCACGGGCACCAGCACGATGGAATAGGCGTGATCGCGGTGCACGCCCAGCAGCACGTTCGGGAAAGCCGCGACGTATTCTGCCGCCGTGTCCCAGATCGGGGGCAGGTCCGCGAAATCGGGGAAGGTCGCGCCGTTATCGCCCCGGAACTGGCGGTAGACATATGTGCCCTGGCCCGAAAACGCGCCCGGTTCCTCGATATGGTAGTGATCTTCCAGCCGGGAATAGCTGTTCAGGCCCGGATGCACCCATGGCAGGTGGTAGCTTTCGCAGTAATTCTCGACCGCCAGTTTCCAGTTGCAGCCCACGTCCAGCGTGAAGCGGCTGTCTGCTCCGGAATGGTGCAGCGGCCTGTCGAAATCCGCCCAACGGGAGATCAGCTTTTCGAAGGCGAACTCGAACGCGGGGGCCTGACCGTCGAGATTGATCCAGACAACGTCGCGCCAGAGATGGGATCGGACCTCGATCAGCCCCAGCGTGGTGCGGTCGATGCCGGGATGGGCGTTCTGGCCCGGGCCGCCGACATGGGGCGTGCTGACCAGCCGCCCATCGGTTGCATAGCACCACGAATGGTAGGGGCAGCGTATCACGCCTTCGAAGCGGCCGGGTTCTTCCACGAGGATCATGCCGCGGTGGCGGCAGACGTTCTGGAACACGCGCACGGCGCCCGCACGGTCGCGGACGAGCAGGAGCGGCATGCCGAGGAAGGTCAGGGGCACCGCGTCGCCCGGCTCCGGCACATCGGCGCCGACCGCCAGCCCGGCCCACTGGCGGGCAAACAGCGCGCGGGTTTCGTCCTTGTGGACCGCGTCGTCCGTGTAATGGGCGTTGGGCAGGCCCGAGGCGCTATCGATCTGCCGGCGCACCGCGGCGAGCGGGGCGAAACGGTTGGGCATGTCTTGGGGCATCGGCATGGGCACACACTCCGTCAAGGTCCATGCGAATGATGGCATGTGAGACCTTAAGGAGCCGTCTGTGCACGACGCCGAGACGTCGCTGTGAGGCGAAAATAGCTACGAGAAGGGCGTGTTGGGCTGCAGATGCCGCCGGTGCAGCGGCATGGCGTCGGCCAGATGTTCTTCCGACACGAATCCCATCTGGCGGCCGGCGGCCATCACCTGCGGCCATCCCTTGTCGAGATATTCGTAGACCAGCCGCGTGGCGCGGGGGGCATTGGCCGTTTCGGGCACGGTGCGGGTCGTGTAGCCGACCCAGAAGTTGTTATTGAAGGACGCCGTCCGCGCCAGGTAGTTGATCGAGCTGGTCATCGCGTTCTTGCGCGACGCGATCAGCACCAGCCCGTCTTCATGGCGCGAGGCATAGCCGCGGTATTCGCGGGTTTGCGGATCGAGCGGCAGATCCTGCTGGCGCAGCACCGCTTTCGATTCATAGCCGCGCAGAAGGGTATAGGGCCCTTTGCGCATCACGAAGAGCAGGCCCACCAGGAACTGCGACTGGTTGGCGAAGCTGCGGCGGGAGAAGCGGTAGAAGCCGCTGGGGAAGAGCGATTCCGGGATGTCGGCCACGCCTGCGCCCACGTAGCCGCCCAGAAACGCGCTGCCCAGCAGGTCGTCGCGCGTCGCGACGCTTTCGACCGGTTCCAGGATGATGCGGGCGTCGACCTCGAAAAAGTTGCAGATGCGCTGCAGCACGTCCGGGCGCGGGAAGCTTTCGCCCGAAAGATACCGGTTGAACTGGGTGCGGTTGATCCCCAGCTCGCGCGACAATTGCGAGATGGATCCGCGCGACTGCGACAGCCGGCGGAGGTTCTCGCCCAGCATGCTGCGAAGCTCCTGGGGTGATCGGGCTTGATTTTTGCTACCCGTCATGGTTGAAGGCGTGGCAGATCGCCCCTCATAGATAGAAAATGGTGGTGCCGGCGATCAGTGGGGCCCGAGTTGACGCGCTCCAACGTCATGGCTGACGCTATTCAGCTGCAGAACCTAAACACCTTGACACAAATTGCAAGCACGCGACGCTGGTTTTTTCCTCGTGTGGCGGCTTGAATTTATCCCATAGTTTAAGGGATTTAAGGGAAGGGCTTTGCGATGCTTGGTGTTGTTCTGTGGCGTGACAAAACTGACGAAAACGCATTGATCTGGTGCGAGGATCACGGTGACCTGGCCGTCTGCATGCGCAAGGGGCAGGCAGAGCAGCCATCGCTGCACGTGGGCGATTGCGTCCAGTTCGACCTGGCACTTGACGCGGATGTGCGTCTGGCCCGCAATCCCAGGATCGTGCAGGAGCAGATGTATCCAGATATCGCGGACCGGCTGAAGACGGTCACGGATACGCCCAAGGCGGCCGAGACCAGGACCGGCGGGAACGTGGTTTCCTTTGCCGATGTACGGGCCCGGCGGTCGGCCAATCAGCGGTCGCTTCAACCGGCCTGATGTCTGCCTGGCTAGGGGCAGGGTGGGGGCGCTGCCCCCGTCCGCCGTTGCGGGCGGCCTCCCCAAAGGTATTTTCTGACCAAAGAAGGCAAGGCGCGGTGCCCGTCAGTCGCCGCGCAGCAGGGCGGCGATGCCGGTGCGGGCGATTTCCACAAGGCCCAGCGGGCGCATCAGATCGGCCAGCGCGTCGATCTTTTCCGGCGTGCCGGTGATTTCGAACACGAAGCTCGACAGCGTGCTGTCGACCACCTTGGCGCGGAAGATCTCGGCGATGCGCAGCGCCTCGACCCGCTTGTCGCCCTGGCCCGCCACTTTCAGCATCGCCAGTTCACGTTCCACCGCGCGGCCCTCGACCGTCAGGTCGTGGACTTCGCGCACGGATACGATGCGCCCCAGTTGCGCCTTGATCTGTTCGATCACCTGCGGCGTGCCGGTGGTGACGATGGTGATGCGCGACAGGTGGCCGGTATGGTCGACCTCGGCCACCGTCAGGCTGTCGATGTTGTAGCCGCGGCCCGAAAACAGGCCGATCACGCGGGCCAGAACGCCCGGTTCGTTTTCGACCAGCACGGCCAGCGTGTGGCGTTCTTCGACATCCGAAAAGGTGGGTCGTAGGTTGTAGGCGGAATGGCTCGTCGAGCCTTTCTTGATGTGTAGCGCGGACATGTGCGTTTCCTGCAATCGGAGAGGGTGGTGCGGCCGTCAGACCAACACCGAGCCCTTGCTGTCGATGACGCCCTGGGTATCGGCTTCGCCCAGCAGCATTTCGTTGTGCGCCTTGCCCGACGGGATCATCGGGAAGCAGTTTTCGTGCTTTTCCACGAGGCAATCGAAGATCACCGGACCGTCGTGGTTCAGCATCTCCATGATCGCGTCGTCCAGATCGGCGGGATCCTTGCACAGGATGCCCTTGGCGCCGAACGCGTCTGCCAGCTTCACGAAATCGGGCAGTGATTCCGACCAGCTGTGGGAATAGCGCTCGCCGTGCAGAAGCTCCTGCCACTGGCGGACCATGCCCAGGCGTTCGTTGTTCAGGATGAACTGCTTCACCGGCAGATCGAACTGCGTGACCGTTCCCAGCTCCTGCATGTTCATCAGCCACGAGGCTTCGCCGGCGACGTTGATGACCAGCGCCTCCGGGTGCGCGATCTGCACGCCGATGGACGCGGGGAAGCCATAGCCCATGGTGCCGAGGCCACCGGAGGTCATCCAGCGGTTCGGATCCTCGAAGCCCAGGAACTGCGCCGCCCACATCTGGTGCTGGCCCACTTCGGTACAGATGTAACGGTCGCGGTCCTTGGTCAGGGCTTCCAGACGCTCAAGCGCGTATTGCGGTTTGATCGTCTTGGTGGAGCCATTGTAGGCGAGGCAGTTGATCTTCTTCCATTCGGCGATCTTGCTGCGCCAGCGGGTCAGGCCTTCGGCATTTGTCTTGGAGCCGCGGGACTTCCAGATCGACAGGACCTCTTCCAGCACGGTGGCCACGTCGCCCACGATCGGGATGTCGCAGCGGACGACCTTGTTGATCGACGACGGGTCGATATCGATATGTGCTTTCACCGACCGGGGCGAGAACGCGTCGATCTTGCCGGTGATCCGGTCGTCGAAGCGCGACCCGATGGCGATCAGCAGGTCGCAATCGTGCATGGCCATGTTGGCCTCGTAGAGCCCGTGCATCCCCAGCATGCCCAGCCAGTGCTTGCCCGACGCCGGGTAGGCGCCAAGACCCATCAGGGTCGAGGTGATGGGAATGCCGGTCGCCTCCACCAGTTCGCGCAGCAGGCGCGAGGCTTCGGGGCCGGAATTGATCACGCCGCCGCCGGTATAGAAGACAGGCTTCTTGGCGGTCTCGATGGCCGCGACCAGCTCGGCGATGGATTCATTGTCGCCCTTAACCTGCGGATTGTACGTCGATTTCTCCGGTGCGGGCTTCTTGTACGCGCCAGTGGCGAACTGGACGTCCTTGGGGATGTCGACCAGTACCGGGCCGGGACGGCCGGTGGTGGCGACATGGAAGGCCTCGTGAATGACGCCCGACAGCTTGTCGGTGTCCTTCACCAGCCAGTTGTGCTTGGTGCAGGGGCGGGTGATGCCGACGGTATCGGCCTCCTGGAACGCGTCCGAGCCGATCATGAAGGTCGGCACCTGGCCCGTGAGCACGACAAGCGGGATCGAATCCAGCAGTGCGTCGGTCAGCCCGGTCACCGCGTTGGTGGCGCCGGGGCCGGATGTCACAAGAACGACGCCGGGCTTGCCGGTGGATCGTGCGTACCCTTCAGCGGCGTGGACGGCGCCCTGTTCGTGACGAACGAGGATATGGCGGATCTCGTTTTGCTGAAAGATCTCGTCGTAAATCGGTAGTACCGCGCCGCCAGGATAGCCGAATACCGTGTCCACACCCTGATCCTTCAGGGCCTGGATCACCATTCTCGCTCCGGTCATCTCACGTGTCATCGGGTCTACTCCATCTGCGACACTTGCCATTTCGGCACAAAAAAACCCCCGAGGATGTCGGGGGCGCATGGGTTGGATTATGGTTAACCGTTACCGGCCCATGCGCGTTCGTCCTACGATTACTACTAGTGCGGACATTTCCGGCTCCTTCGTGCGAGGCGGACGTTATGGGCGCATGTCTGTGGCGTCAACACGGAAAACACCCATCGGCAGACAAATGTTGCGCCGAACAGGGGTCTTCACGCAACTTCCGTAAGAAGGTTCCGGGCGCCAATTCTCCGGCGCGATCGGGCGCGGACCGATCGGCATGCGAAGGGCGAACCTTCCGAATTGCGAATTCAATTCCCATAAAGCGCTATCGCTTTGGATGGTCCAATTAAATTGAGATACCTTTGGCGAGGCTTCGTTAGATTTGTGAAACAGTTCGAATCGGATCTTGTCGTTGCCGCGGTGCGGCATGCCCGAAAGGGCGCCAAGCTGCTGCAAAATGGTCACAATTTCGCGCGGCGGATACGTAGAACTACGGATCGGATTAATGGTCGCCCTGCAATTTCCACTTTCCCCGACGGGAAAGGGCAAGGACCGGGCAGTTCGCACTGTTCAAGGCCGGGCCACTGCCGCTAGGGTGCGTCCATTCACACCGGGCCCGCATTGATCCGCGGGTCGAACCAAAAAGTGAATCCTAGCGGAGGAGTAGACAAACAATGGATCGCCGTTCCTTTCTGAAGACGTCCGCCATCGGCGGAACCGCCGCCGCAACTGGCGGCGCGCTGGCCGCGCCGGCCTATGCGCAAGGCAACCGGACCCTGACCATGGTCACCACCTGGCCCCGCGGGCTTGCAGGTGTGTGGGATTCGGTCGAGCGGGTCGCTAACAACGTCACCGCCCTCACCGATGGCCAGATCACCGTTGAGCCCAAGGCGGCCGGCGAACTCGTCGGCGCGTTCGAGGTATTCGACGCCGTGACCGCGGGTCAGGCTGACATGTACCACGGGGCCGACTACTACTTCGTCGGTCAGCACCCGGCATTCGCCTATTTCACCGCCGTGCCCTTCGGCATGACCGCGCCCGAAATGATGACCTGGTACTACGGCCAGGACGGCATGGCGCTGCACCACGAGCTGGGCGAGATTTTCGGCATCAAGTCGTACCTTGCGGGGCAGACCGGTGCACAGGGCGGCGGCTGGTTCCGTAACCCGGTGAATTCCGCCGACGACTTCAAGGGTCTCAAGTTCCGCATGCCCGGCCTTGGCGGCCAGGCGCTGTCGAAACTGGGCGCGTCCGTGCAGAACGTGCCGGGTGGCGAGATCTACCAGGCGCTGTCGACCGGCGCGCTGGACGCGACCGAATGGATCGGCCCGTGGTCGGACGAAAAGCTGGGCCTGCAGGAAGTCTGCCAGTACTACTACCCCGCCGGCTTCCACGAGCCGGGCGCGGCGCTTTCGGTTGCGACCAACCTGGAAGTGTTCGACAGCCTGACCCCGGCCCAGCAGAAGGCGATCGAGATCGCCTCGGGCGAAGCGCACCAGGCCAACTATGCCCAGTTCATCGCGAACAACGGCCCGGCCCTGTCGCGCCTGATCTCGGGCGGCACGCAGATCGAGACGTTCTCGGAAGACATCTGGGATGCGTTCGGGTCGGCCTCCATCGAGGTGCTGGAAGAGTACACGAACGACGACATCTTCAAGAAGATCCACGACTCGGCCCAGGCGTCGATGCGCGAATCCTCGGGCTGGCTGTCGCAGTCGGACAGCGCCTACACCACCCAGCGGAACCGCGTTCTGGAATCCCAGTAAGCCGGGCAGCTCCCACAACACGGGCCGTGCGCGTAACATCGCGCGCGGCCAATTCGCATCTCGGGGACGGGACGTATGATCGATGCATTAATCTGGTTCTTCACCCAGCTTGCCCTGGGGGTCGTGAACCTCTTCCAGGCCCTGGCGCATCCGGCGTCGTGGCTGGACTGGTCCAACAAAGAGGCGATCATGCGGGTGATCTACTACGGTGGATCGGTCGAGTTTTTCTTCGTCATCTTCGATATCTTCCTTGTCGTCACCATCATCGGCTTCCTTCGCCCCGGCTTCATGTGGGGTACTGTGCGGGTGCTGGAAGGGTTCGCCAACACGGTGGGCCGCATCTTCGCCTGGGCGGGCCTTCTGATGGTGCTGCAACAGGTTATGGTGGTCTTCCTGCAATCGGTCTTCCGGATGGGGAACCTGACCATCGCGCCGTTCGGGGTGGGGTTCACCCAGTCCGTCGGCTGGTTTTCGGAAGAGCTGAAGCTATACAACGCCTTGGTCGTGTGCCTCTGCGTGGCCTACACTTTCGTGCAGGGCGGGCATGTCAGGGTCGACCTGATCTACGCCAATGTCAGCTATCACACCAAGCGCGTGATCGACATGCTGGGCTCGCTCTTCTTCATGATCCCGGTGGCCGTGGTCACGTGGATGTACGGATGGTTCTTCCTGTGGCGGCATCTGGTGGTGCCCAAGCCGTCGGCGTCGGACACGCTTGACCGGCTGCTGCTGAAATCCCGTGCGCTGCGCTGGAACGTCGAAACCATCGCGTTCTCGCCCAACGGGTTCAACGGGTACTTCCTGTTCAAGATCCTGCTTCTGGGCTTCGCCGGCATGGTGCTGATCCACGGTATCGCCTTCTTCTATCGCTCGTTCCTTGAATGGCGCGAAGGCCCCGAAAGCGAGGGCCGCTATCTCGATCGCGACATGATCGAGCCGGGCGAAGAAGCTTATGACCACGCCGAATTTTAAGGGGACGGGTGCATGATTTTCGGTTTGGACGGCGTCGAGATCGGCCTGATCATCGTCTTTCTGTGCCTGTTCGGCGCAATTCTTTCGGGCTTTCCGGTCGCCTTCGCCATCGGCGGGGCCGCGGTCATTTCCTTCGCGATCATCGCCGGGCTCGATGAATCGGGGCTGTTGATACACCAGGCGATCGATACCGGGTCACAGGCCTACAGGGACCTTGTGAATTCAGGGACAAATCCCAACAGTATAACGATATTCCGAAACCCTGACTTGCCACGGGTAGGCTACCCTGTCTTCCCGCAGGGCTGGGAAACCGCGCTGGATCGCAACATTTCCTTCATCGTCAACCGGATGAACGAACGTGTTCTGGCCGGCCAGTCGATCGAGACGCTGCTGGCGGTCCTGATGTTCGTGATGATGGGCATCACGCTGGAACGGTCGAAAATCGCCGAAGACCTGCTGACCACAATGGCCCGCGTCTTCGGGCCGATGCCGGGCGGTCTGGCGGTTTCGGTCGTTGTCGTGGGCGCGTTCCTTGCGGCATCGACGGGTATCGTCGGCGCGACGGTCGTGACCATGGGTCTTTTGTCGCTGCCTACGATGCTGCGTAATAACTACTCGCCCGAACTGGCGACGGGGGTCATCGCGGCCTCCGGCACGCTGGGACAGATCATTCCGCCGTCCATCGTTATCGTTCTGCTGGGCACGCTGGCCGGTGACCTTTACGCCACCGCGCAGGAAGCGCGGGCGACCGCGGCGGGCTGTACCGACGCGCTGACCTATCTGGGCAAGCCTGCGGTCGTGTCGGTCGGTACGCTGTTCCAGGCAGCGATGCTGCCGGGGATCCTGCTGGCGATGCTCTATGGCCTCTATGCCCTGGGTTATGCCTTCCTGAACCCGTCGAAGGCACCGCCAGTCATGTCGGAACCGGGCACCGGCCCGGTGATCATGCGGCAGGACGCTCTGGCGTGGTTCGTGGGCGCGCCCGTGATCCTGTTCGGCGCGCTTTTCCTTGCCGCGCAAGTGAACCTTGTCGGGAGCCAGGACGTGTCGGTCAACAGCCACACCGAAACCCTGCGCTCGGCCAGCCTGCGCACGAATGTCGGGCCGGAATGTCAGGCGTCGATGATCGAACTCCATGGCCAGGAGGCCTGGGACCGCGCCGTGGCCGAGCAGGAGCAGATCAACGCCACCGGCGGCGGGTCGACCGTTGTCGACCTGAACGAGGAAGAAGTGATCGAGGCGCGGCTGGCGAACATCGCCGATGCCCCCCCGATCGGGCCGGGCATCGCGACGCTTTTCATCATCGGGGCGCTGGTGCTGGCCACCGGCCGCGGCGTGATGGCGCTGGCCGATCCGCGGCCGCTGATCGTGGGCGCCTTCGGCCTTGTGCTGCTGCTATTGGTCGATGTGCTGTTCATCACGCCCGTCACTTTGGCAGGGGCGACGGTGATGATCATGGCGATCCCTGCGATCATAGCCCTGATCGGCATCGTCGCGGCAGCGAAACGGATGGCGCAGAACGATCTGCTGCGCGTCGTCTTCCCGCCGCTGGTGCTGATCGTGGCGGTCCTGGGCTCGATCCTGGGCGGGATCACCAACCCGACGCCGGCCGCGGCCCTTGGCGCTGCTGGTGCGATCATGCTGGCGGCTTACCGGCGGCTGAAGGACGAAGACAAGTCCGGCAAGATCATCATCAACTCGACCTTCGCCATCGCGATCATGATCCTGCTGGGCGCCAATTTCGACCTGCGCATCAACCAGGAGGTCGTCACCTTCGAAACCTGGGTGGCCTACATCGTGGCCCTTGCGGCGTACCTGTACGCGTTCTTCGGGCTGCTGTTTGCACTGTGGACGCTCTTGCGCACAAGCGTGCTGGGCCCGGTGGTGCGAGAGACAGCCAAGGTCACGTCGATGGTCTTCACGATCCTGATCGGCTCGCAATTGCTGAACCTCGTCGTGATCTCATTCGGGGGAGAGGAGTACATTCAGGACTTCCTGATGAGCTTCGACAACGAGTTCAAGGTCTTCCTGATCGTGATGCTGGTGCTCTTTGTGCTGGGCTTCGTACTGGATTTCCTTGAAATCATCTACATCGTCATCCCGATCGTGGGGCCGGTGATCTATGGCGGGTCCTTCGATCCGAAATGGGTGACCATCATGATCGCGGTGAACCTGCAGACATCGTTCCTGACGCCACCGTTCGGCTTCGCGCTGTTCTACCTGCGCGGCGTGGCGCCCAAGGAAGTGACGACGACCCACATCTACCGGGGCATCATCCCCTTCGTGGGTATCCAGGTTCTGGGGCTGATGATCCTGTGGCTGTTCCCGGGCATCGTGACGATCATTCCCGACATGATCCCGCGCTGACGCGCGCTCCGGCACCGGGTGTTTCCGGTGCCGGTTTTGTCGGTATCGGTGGCATAGACCGCACTGGGTTCCGCGTCAGGCCGGCGCGGCACCCTCGTTCCAGGCGTTCCGCCGGTCGCGGCCCTTTGCGAACTCCTGCGGTGTCCGCTCTTCCAGCGAGGTGTGAAGCGCGTGACCTTCCCACAGCCTGTAGCCGAAAGGCTCCAGCAGACCGGCGTGCGGGGTCAGCAATTCCGTCACGCGGTCGATCTCGTCCGGTTCCAGAAAGGCGGTGGTGCGCGGTGACAGGTCCTGAATGCCCTCCGCATCCGAGCCCTTCTTGCCTGGGCCCTCGAAGGGCCGCACGGGCAGGGACAGCGCATCGTTGACCGAACGGGGCTGCGCCACGAAGCGTTCGTAGGGCAGGAACGGGAAATGGGGCCAGTCCCCGCGAATCCCGCTGATGGCTTTGGCCTTGATCACCCAGCTGCGAACGATCCCGCCCACCTTGGTGCCCGGCTTCCCGTAGCGGCGCAGGCACGAGGCCGTGTGCTGGTAGGGATCGCTCAGGCTGGTGACGGCGGTCGCGTCGTCGCCGAAGTATCGTACAATGGCACGGGGCCGCAGAAGGTTGGGGGGCGAGGCCTCGACGAACAGCCTGCCCTTGGCCAGGGCTTCCCAACGGGTGCGGATAAACAACCAGTCGAATTCCCGTGTCTCGTCCCAGGCGTTCAGACGCATCATCGGCTTCACGCCTGGCGCCATCTGGCCTTCGAAATTGCCGAACGGCGGCAGGTAGGCGTCCAGCTGGCTGGCGATGTACTGGGACAGGATCGTCGTGCCGGAATTGTTGGGGCAGAAGATGAACAGGAACTTGCAGTCCTGCCAATCCAGATCGTTTCCGTGAAAGTTCTTAGGCATGCCCATCCCCGCCTTCGGCGCGCGCGCCCCGTGATGCTGTTCCGGCGCGGCGGGGTCAAGCCCGATATCGGCCTTCACCCTTTCGAGCGGACCTTAGTGGGGCGGCGGTCGGGCAGGTGGATGTTGGCGACCTGTTCGGCAATCGGATCGGTCGACAGGGGGTGCAGCTCGGCCTTGTAATCCTCGGGCTTGCGAACCTTCTGCCAGCCCCCGCCGTGGTAGACCTCGAGCGCGGAGAACTTGGCCTTGTAGCCCATCTTCTGGCTGCCCGGCACCCAGTAGCCAAGGTAGACGTAAGGCAGCCCGCTTTCCTGCGCGATCCGGATGTGATCGAGGATCATGTAGGTGCCAAGGCTTTGTGCCTGCAGGTCGGGTTCGTAGAAGGAATAGACCATGCTCACCCCGTCTTCGAGCACGTCGGTCAGGCTGACGCCCACCAGTTCCCCGTCGTCGGAATATTCCACCACGCGGCTGCGGATCGGGGTTTCCTCGATCATCGCGGCGAATTCATAGACATCCATGTCGGCCATCCCGCCATCGGCGTGGCGCGTGTCCAGGTAGCGGCGGAAAAGCTGGTATTGCGCGTCGGTGGCCCATGGCGATGTCACGCGGCGGCCAAGATGGCTGTTGCGGTTCGTGGCCCGGCGCTGGCTGCGCGACGGCTTGAAGTCGCGCACGTCTATCCGGGCCGACAGGCAGGCCGAACATTCCGCGCAGGACGGGCGGTACAGCACGTTCTGCGACCGCCGGAACCCCTGCTGCGACAGGGCGTTGTTCAGGCGGTCGGCGTTCTCGCCTTGCAGCGCGGTGAACAGCTTCCGCTCCATCCGCCCCTCGATATAGGGGCAGGGCTGCGGCGCCGTGACGTAGAACTGCGGCGCTATGGGAAGGGTGTGGCGCATCGGTCGTCCAGATTCAGTGTAAACCGAATGCTAACGCTGCCACTTTCGGCTGCCAAGGGGCCTTGTGCGGCATGGTTGCCAACGGCAGGGTCACGCGACGCGCCGGTTCACGGCGGCGGTGCCCAGAAGCATGTCGGTCAGGCCCTGTCCACGCTGCGAGCCGATCATGACCACGACCGAAACGACCTGGATGATCGGGATCGAGACCGAGATCAGGTAGCCCAGCGTATGCAGCAATGCCGTGCCGAAATCGAACTTGTGGCCAAACCGGTCGCGCAGTTCGACGCCGGCGAAGCGCATGCCCCACGTGGCCGACCCGTTGGCCAGCGTCAGCGTGCGGTAGATGAAGGCCACGGCCAGGTACAGAACCGGCCAGATCAGCGCGCCCAGGAAGAAGGTGAAAAGCACCAGCAGGCCGCTGACAATGAAGATCAGCACGACATCGACGATCCACGCCAGGAAACGCTTCGAGGTCGTCCCGGCATAGAATTCCGGGGCCAGATCGGGATCGGGAAGGGTGTTCATGTAAATGGTCCTGTCAGTATGTCTGCCGCTTATGGGCCATTGCAGACGCGATGTCGAAGATAGGTTCGGCGTGTGCGGATTGCATCCCCCCAAAACGGGGGCGGGACGTGAAACGCCCCCGCCATGGGCGAGGGCGTGAAGGCCCGGTCAGGGCGATGCGCTGACGGCTCAGGCCTTGGGCGCGTCGTCGGACGGGGTGTCGTCGTCCGACTGCGGCGCACGGGCCACGCGGGAGCGTTCGTCCATGAACTGGTCGAACTCGGCCTTGTCCTTGGCGTCGCGCAGACGGCCCAGGAAGGATTCGAAATCCTGCTGCTCCTGTTCGAGACGGCGCAGGGTTTCGTCCTTGTAGCTGTCGAAGGCAGAGTTGCCGGTCGACCGGAACTGTCCATGCCGGCGCCCGCATCCACCCCAGCCAGCGCTGTTGTGATTGTGGTGCTTGTTGTGGCTGAACATGCGTTTGCTCCAGATCATGTAGGCGAGAATGGCGAGGCCCACGGGCCAGAAGAAGATGAAGCCCAGGACCATGAGCGCAATCCAGGCGCCCTTGCCCTTGTGGTCGAGCCAGGCTTCGGTCCGGCTGAACCAGCCGTAGGCCTGGGTGGTGACGTTGGTTGTCGTCGTGGTCATTGCACTATGGTCTCCGGATCAGGTGACATTGGATGTGGTGGGCATCCGGTTCCGCTTGGGGGCGGTATGTGAATGCCTTTCACATCACCAAGATCGGGATTTGGGGGCCCTCTTGCAAGGGCTGATGTGAAAGTTTTTTACATTATCGGCGAGCGCCATGAGAAGCACCCCGCAAGAATATGAAAACACGAGAAAATCTGGATTCTTCCGATGCGGATCGTCCCGGATCAAAGCCGATGATCGGGGTCAGCGGCGCCAGGATAGTACAGAAATACATCAGCCCGGCATTGTTGATCGAGCCGGCGGGAGGGTCAGCAACCCTACCGGAACAGCGAAACGGCCTCGTCGAATTTCTCCTCCGACAGGTCCGGATTGTGCTTTTTCACGCAGTCGTACATCGCCTTCTTGTCGGCCGCGCCCTGTTCCTTGGTCAGGGTCGAGCCCAGCCAGACGTGGTCGGGCATGCTGGCCATGCATTCGAGCGCGACCAGCCTGCTGACGCCAAGGTCGGCCAGCGCCGTGGCGACGCTGCTTTTGTGGCTGGCAATGTCGGACGATTCGCTGGCCGCGCCGGCCGTGGCAAAGACGGCGGCGGTCGCCGACAGAAGAAAGATCGTGCGCATCCTGGATGTCTCCTGAAGCCGTTTATCCGGTCCGGCGCCGTCCACCATGTGAAGCGGGCGCCTCGGCGAGAGTAACACGGGTTTGCGCTTCGGCAACGTCGCGAGGGCGGGCTCAGTACCGCGCCAGCCGCTCGGTCAGCAGCGTGAAGAACGCATTGGCATCGATATCGCCGATGAAAAGCGCGTTGGCCGGGCGGCCCGACACGCGCCACCAGTCCGCGACGGTCATGCCCAGGGTCAGCGCCGATCCGGTCTCGATCTCGACGTTGATCTCGCGGCCCGAGAAGATGTCGGGCTTCAGCAGCCACGCGATGACGCATGGGTCGTGCAGGGGCGCACCGTTGGAGCCGTATTTCTCCTTGTCGAAGCGTTCGAAGAAGTCGGTCATTTCCGCCACCGCGATACCCGCGGCAGATCCCAGCGCGCGGAAGGCGTCGTTGCGCTCGGTCGTCACCAGCGCCTTGTGCGTCACGTCGAGCGGCAGGACGGTGATCGGGATGCCCGCGGCGAAGACCAGTTTCGCGGCCTCCGGGTCGACATAGATGTTGAACTCGGCGGTGGGGGTGATGTTGCCGACCTCGAAATAGGCGCCGCCCATCATCACGACGCGCTGGATCTTCTCCGCGATATCGGGCGCGCGCTGGAGCGCCACGGCGACGTTGGTCAGCGGCCCCAGCGTGCAGAGCGTCACGGTGCCCGCCTCATGGCTGCGGAACGTATCGATGATGAAGTCGACGGCGTGTCCATCGGTCAGCGGCATCGCCGGATCGGGCAGGGTGGGGCCGTCGAGGCCGGTCTTGCCGTGGACATGTTCGGCGGTGATCAGCGGCCGTTCCAGCGGCGCGTCGCAGCCTGCGAAGACCTTCACATCGGTCTTGCCCGCCAGTTCGCAGATGATGCGGGCGTTCTTGGACGTGAGGCTCAAGGGCACGTTCCCGGCGACGGCGGTGATGCCCAGCACGTCGAGCTCCTCCGGGCTGGCCAGCGCCAGCAGGATGGCGACCGCGTCGTCCTGGCCGGGATCGGTGTCGATGATGATTTTCTGGGGGGACATGGGGGCCTCCGTAGGATTTGGGCGCAGAGTGTCGTGCGGACGGGGTGCTGTCCAGTGGGCGGCATGGGGTGGGGGCGATGTCAGCGACGGGGGCGGGGAACGGTGCGTGGAAACCACGCACCCTACGGGTTCGGCGTTGGCCGTGGTTCCCGGTCACCGATTGGTTTGGGCGGCGACGTAGGGTGCGTGGTTTCCACGCACCGTCCGCGGGCCACCCGCCGGGCCGCCGGGAATTCCCTTACCCCTTCGCGGCTTTCTCCTCGGCCTTCACAATGTCCCAGAGCGCGTCCATCTCTTCCAGCGTGCTGTCACCGGGCGCCTTGCCCATTTCGCCCAGCTTCGCCTCGACGCCTTCGAAGCGGCGGGTGAACTTGGCGTTGGTCCGCCGCAGCGCCTGTTCCGGCTCGACGCCCAGATGACGGCCAAGGTTCACCATCACGAAGAGGAGATCGCCGAATTCCTCCTCGATCTCTTCGGGGCCGAGGCTGTCGCGGGCCTCTTCCAACTCGCGGGCTTCCTCGACGATCTTGGCCAGCACCTGGTCCGAGGACGGCCAGTCGAACCCCACCCGCGCGGCGCGGCGTTGCAGCTTGTAGGCGCGCAGAAGGGCGGGCAGGTTCCCGGCCACGCCATCAAGCGCGCCTTTCTGTTCCTTTCCGGCCCGTTCCGCGGCCTTGATCTTCTCCCAGTCGGCGGTCTGCTGCTGGGCCGACTTGTCGCGGGATTCGGTGCCGAAGACATGCGGATGCCGGGCGATCATCTTGTCGGAGATCGTCTTGACGACAGACTGAAAGGTGAACCGTCCGTCCTCGGCACCCATCTGGGTGTGGTAGACGGCCTGCAGCAGCAGATCGCCCAGTTCGCCTTCCAGTTCGTCCCAGGCCTCGCGCTCGATCGCGTCGGCGACTTCGTAGGCTTCCTCGATCGTGTAGGGCGCGATCGAGGCGTAGTCCTGTTCGATGTCCCACGGGCACCCGGTTTCGGGATCCCGCAACCGGCGCATGATTTCCAGAAGACGGTCCATGCCGTCGTCCATTTCGTGGATCGGATCGCGGTTGAGCATTGCGGCAGGGAACCTCCCGGTGTCTGGTATGGGGACGGTGCCGACCTGACCGCACGGGGGGCTGGAAGTCCAGTCCCGGCCGGTCGTCCCGTACTGTTTTGACCTGCGTGGGCCGCGCGGGCAGACGTCCTTTCGACCGTCGCCCACCCGCCCACCCCGACGCTCGAAAGGACGTCTGCCCTCATGGCCTTGGAAGATGCAAAAACTCAGGTGGATCAGGCTTTTGCCCGCACCGACCCGAAAGGACGGGTGTTCGAGAACACCTTTGGCGGCGCCACATCGTTCCTGCGCTGCCAGTACACGAAGGACCTGACCGGCGCGGATATCGCCGTGACCGGCGTGCCCTTCGATCAGGCCGTGACCAACCGCCCCGGTACGCGGCTGGGCCCCCGCGCGGTCCGCGAGGCGTCGGCCCTTCAGGCGCCCGACATGCCCTATGGCTGGGATTTCGACGCGCTGGAGGAATTTACCGTCGTCGACTACGGCGACCTTGCCTTCGACTATGCCAACGTCCCCGTATTCCCGCGTGCGCTGACCGACCATATCGCCGGAATCCTGGGCGCGGGTGCCGCCTGTGTCGCACTCGGCGGCGATCATTATGTCAGTTACCCAATTCTTAACGCTTTCGCCGAAAAGTACGGCGCAATGTCATTGATTCACTTTGACGCGCATTCTGACACCTGGGCGGACGACGATATGGACCGGATCGATCACGGCACGATGTTCTACAAGGCGGTTAAGACCGGCGTCGTGGATCCGGCGCGGTCGGTTCAGATCGGCATCCGCACCCACAACCCCGATCCGCTGGGCGTTCACACCATCGACGCGCGCGAGGTGCACGAAAAAGGCACCGCCGCCGTCGTCGCGAAAGCGAAGGAGATCGTGGGCGATCATCCTGTCTACCTGACCTTCGACATCGACGCGCTGGATCCGGCATTCGCGCCCGGCACCGGCACGCCTGTCTGGGGCGGGTTGGCCAGCTGGCAGGCGGCAGCGATGTTGCGCGATCTGGCGGGGATCAACATCAAGGGTGGCGACGTGGTCGAGGTGTCGCCGCCCTTCGACACGACGGGGGCCACGGCGATTGCCGGCGCCCATGTCGCGACCGAGATCATCCAGCTTATCGCAGCGAGACTTAGAGTATGAGTTCAAAGAACCAACCGATCAGCGGCAATGACCTGGCCCGGTTTTCCGGGCCGGGGACGTTCATGCGTCTGCCGCAGGCCACCAGCCTTGACGGGCTGGACGTGGCGTTCCTTGGCATCCCGACGGATATCGGGACGTCCTGGCGGTCGGGCACTCGGTTCGGGCCCAAGCAGATCCGCGCCGAAAGCGCCATGATCCGGCCCTTCAACATGCTGACGGGCGCGGCGCCGTTCGAAAGCCTGAACATCGCCGATATCGGTGACCTGGCGATCAACACGTTCTCCCTGCCGCAGACGCTGAAGATCATCGAGGAAAGCTATGACGCGATTCTGGCCAATGACGTGGTGCCGATGGCAATGGGGGGCGATCATTCGATGACGCTGCCGATCCTGCGGGCCATGGCGAAGAAGCACGGGCCGATGGCGGTGATCCACGTCGATGCCCACCCGGAGGTGAGCGACGAGATGTTCGGGGAACGCGAAACCCACGGCACCGTCTTCCGCCGCGCCTACGAGGAAGGGCTGCTGATCCCCGACAAGACCTACCAGATCGCTGTCCGCGGCTCGGGCTATGCCGTGACGGATTTTGCCGAGGCGCGGTCATGGGGGTTCCAGCATTTCCAGGCCAACGCGCTTTGGAACCGCGATCTTGGGCCCCTGGGGTCGGAGATTCGCCGGGACGTGGCGCGCAAGCCCGTCTACCTCAGCTTCGATATCGCGGCGCTCGATCCGGCCTTCGCCCCGGGTACAGGCACGCCCGAGATCGGCGGGCTGACCTCGGCCCAGGCGATCGAGTTGATCCACGCGCTTCGCGGCATCTACATTAAGGGCTGCGACCTGGTGGAGGTCTCGCCCCCCTATGACACGGCGGGCACCACGGCGATGACGGCGGCGAACCTGATGTTCGAGATGCTGTGCGTGCTGCCCCATGTCGAATACCACCACCATCCCACCCCGCCCAAATAGGCACAGCGACGACCGGACGCAGCGGTTTCCGACCCCCGTCCGGGCATGCTGATCCCGACGCGACCCGCGTCGGGAAGGAAGGCCCCCCTGTTTGGCGGGCCAAGGAATGTGGACCCGGGCATGAGAACGATCCTGATGATCCTGTTCGTCGTCATTGTGCTGGCCGTGGTCGGGGCGGGCTATATCCGGCTGGCCCCCAGCGACCCGGCGCGCTGGAACGTGCGACTGGAATTCACGTCGGACGAGGATCTTCCCGACGGCGTGAAACGAATCGTCGAGACCGGGCCGGACGGGCTGGCGCGGCTGGACCGGATTGCGATGGACACGCCGCGCACCGAACGGCTGGCCGGATCGGTCGAAGACGGGCGGATCACGTGGATCACGCGGACGAAGGTGATGGGTTTCCCGGATTACACAACCGCCCAACAGGACGGCGACATGCTGAAGATCTGGGGCCGGCTGCGCTTTGGCGCGTCAGATATGGGCGTCAACCGTGCCCGCGTCGATGGCTGGATCGACCGGCTGGACCTCTGACGACAGGCAGCCTTCGCGAATCTCGCGCCACATCGGCACGTTCAGCGACATCTGGCATTGCGCCATGAACATCCGCCCATCGACCTGCAGGCAGGAATATTCGCCCAGCTCGATCCGTTCGCCCTGCTTGTCGGTGCAATAGCAATCCTGCACCTTTCCGCCGGGGCCGATGACATCGGCCATGGCGGGCGCTGCACTAAGCGTGATTAAGGCGATGATACGTATCATGCGTCTATGCTAGCACGGGCGGGTGCTTGACCAAAGCCCCGCGATATCGGAATGACCGCCAATGATCCCGACAGACCGACTCGACCAGATCACCCAGCGTTTCGAGTATCTCGAAGCGGCGATGGCGGCGGCCAGCGGCAGCGAGATCGCGGCCCTGGCCAAGGAATATTCCGACCTGAAGCCGGTGGTCGAACAGATCGCGCTCTGGCGGCAACTGCGTGCCGACCTGGCCGATGCGCAGGAAATGCTGGCCGACCCCGACATGAAGGAACTGGCAGAGGAAGAACTGCCGATCCTTCGCGCGCGCCTGCCCGAGGCAGAGCACGACCTGCAACTGGCGCTTCTGCCCAAGGACGAGGCCGACGCCCGCCCGGCAATGCTGGAGATCCGGCCCGGCACGGGCGGAGAGGAGGCGGCGCTGTTCGCGGGTGACCTTCTGCGCATGTACCAGCGCTATGCCGAAGGACGGGGCTGGAAGCTGGAGATCGTCGAGGAACAGGCGACCGAACTTGGCGGGATCAAGGAAGTGGTGGCCCATATCAGCGGTGAGAACGTCTTTGCCCGGCTGAAATACGAAAGCGGCGTGCACCGGGTGCAGCGGGTGCCGACGACGGAAAGCGGCGGGCGGATTCATACGTCTGCGGCCACGGTCGCGGTGCTTCCCGAAGCGCAGGACGTGGATATCGAGATATCGCAAAACGACATCCGGATCGACACGATGCGGTCGTCGGGCGCAGGTGGCCAGCACGTGAACACGACCGATTCCGCCGTGCGTATCACGCACATGCCGTCGGGCATTGTCGTCACCAGTTCCGAGAAATCCCAGCACCGTAACCGCGAGATCGCGATGCAGGTCCTGCGCACGAAGCTCTACGATCTGGAACGCCATAAAGCCGACAGCGAACGCTCCGCCAGCCGGGCGGCGCAGGTTGGGTCGGGCGACCGGTCGGAGCGGATTCGCACCTACAACTTCCCGCAGGGCCGCATGACGGACCATCGCATCAACCTGACGCTCTACAAGCTGGACCAGGTGATGCAGGGCGACCTGGACGAGGTCATTGATGCGCTGACCGCCGATGCGCAATCGACGATGCTGGCCGAGATGGGGCACGGCACATGACCGCCGGAGAGGCCCTTGCCCGCGCCGCGTCGCGCTTGCGGGAGGCGGGCGTGGCCGATCCGGTGCGCGACGCACGCAGGCTTCTGGCCTTCGCGGCCCAGACGGATGCCGCCCGCATAACCCTGATCGCGCCCGAGGAGATGGACCCGGTCATCGCCGAACGCTTCGACCGCTTCATCGAGATGCGCGAGACCCGGATTCCCGTGTCCCAGATCGTGGGGGAGCGTCAGTTCTACGGACGTCCCTTCAACATCAACCGCGATGTGCTCGACCCGCGGCCCGAAACGGAGATCCTGATCGAGGCCGCGCTGGCGGAGCCGTTCCTGCGGATTCTCGACCTGGGAACCGGGTCCGGATGCATTCTGGCCACACTTCTGGCCGAACGTCCCGATGCCGTGGGGCTGGGGGTCGATGTCAGCGAAGCGGCCTGCCTGCAGGCCTCCGCCAACATCGTCCGGCACGGGCTGACCTGGCGGGCGCAGATCCAGCAGATGGACTGGTACGGGACCATCGACCGCAGCTACGACCTGATCGTTTCCAACCCGCCATACCTCGCACATGACGAAATGGAGGATCTTCAACCCGAGGTGAAGAATTTCGAACCTGCCGAGGCGCTTACGGATTTCGGCGATGGTCTGGGAGCCTACCGGATCATCATCGCAGGCGCGCCCCGAAGGCTGGAACCCGGCGGGCGGCTGATCGTCGAGATCGGACCGACCCAGGGCGCGGCTGTTGCAGCACTGATGGAGGCTGCCTATCTGGCGGGTATCGAGGTGATCCCGGACATGGACGGACGCGACCGGGTGGTGCTCGGGCGACGAAATATCTAACAAGATCTTGCGTGTTACGGGCAATTGACACGAAAAAACGCGAAAAATCGCCATTCAGCCACTTGTAAGCGTGCCCGTCTCATGTTTAATCCGTGGAAGTCGCAGCGACAGGCTGCCGGGGGCTAACGATCCTTTCGATCACCCGGGCACCATGCGACATCAAGCCAGAAAAAGTCGACGAACCGGCAAGGCGCACGGATGAGGCGCACCCGGATAAAACGACAGCGAAGACAAGGCTCAAATCAGCGATATGAGATCGTCCAAATCACGCACGCGGTCGAAGTCGAACCGCAACCGTCCTTCAGGTGGCGGCAACGTCGTCAACCGGGTGTTTGACAGCAACGGCCCCGAAGGCAAAGTGCGCGGCACGCCGCAGCAGATAATCGACAAGTACAACCAGCTGGCCCGCGATGCGCAGCTGGCCAATGACCGTGTTGCCACGGAAAACTTCCAGCAACACGCCGAACATTACCTGCGCATGCTGAGCGAAGCTCAGCGTGAACAGGACGCCAAGCGCGAAGAGCAGGAGCGGCAGAACCGCGAACGCCAGGCCGAACGGGATCGCAGCACCGACCGTCCGCAGCGCCAGGACCGTGACCAGCAGAAATCGGGTGACGACCAGTCCGGGCAGGACGATCGCGACGCATCCTCCGGGCGCGATGGCTCCCAGGGGCGCGATCAAGGGCGCGACAACTCGGGCGCGCGCGATGCGTCCACCGGGCTCGACGTGGTCGACGGGGAAAACCAGGGCAGCGACAACAACCTTGTCGAAACGCCCGAATCCGCCCCCAAGCCCGCGCGCAAGCCGCGTACGCGGGCGCCGCGCAAGCCCAAGGCGGATGCCGCTGGCGACAAGGGGGCCGACCAGGGCTCGGCCGACGTCGTGTCCCTGAACAAGGGCAAGGATGTCGAGGCCTCAGGCCCCGCGGAAACCGGTGAGATCCAGACCGATCCGGCCACCAAGGCCGCCGAGTAACCGCCTCGGGCGCCTGACACCACATCGCCAGACACTTCAATCGCCCCGTTTTCGGGGCGATTTTCGTTTATGGGCCTATTCCGCCAGATTGCGCGCCAGCGTGCAGAACTGTTCCAGCGAGACCTGTTCGGCCCGTTCCGTGGGCTTGATGCCCGATGCCAGCAGCCTGTCCTCGATATCCGGGGCCAGGCCCTTCAGGCTGGCGCGCAGCATCTTGCGGCGCTGGTTGAAGGCGGCAGCGACCGTGCGGGACAGGACCGCCGGGTCGGCGGGAAAACGCGGCTCCGGCAGGGCTTCCAGGTGGACCACCGCGCTTGAAATCTTGGGCGGTGGGGTAAACGCTTCGGGCGGGAGCACGAGCGCGATCCGCGCGGTCGACCGCCACTGCGCCAGAAGGGCCAGCCGTCCGTAGGCCTTCGATCCGGGCTTGGCAACGATCCGTTCGGCCACTTCGCGCTGGAACATCAGCGTCAGGCTTTCCCAGTAGGGCGGCCATTCCGGCGGCGTCAGCCAGCGCACCAGCAGTTCGGTTCCGATATTATACGGCAGGTTGGCCGCGACGCGGATGGGCGGCGTCAGCAGAGCCTTCACGTCAAGGGCCAGCGCATCGCCTTCGACGATCTCCAGCCGGCCGGGATAGGCTTCGGCGATCTGTTGCAGCGCGGGGATGCAGCGGCTGTCCTTTTCCACGGCCACGACGCGGCGCGCGCCTTCCGACAGCAGCCCGCGGGTCAGCCCGCCGGGGCCGGGGCCGATTTCCAGGATGTCCGATTCCGCCAGGGGCCCGGCCTGCCGCGCGATCTTGGCGGTCAGGTTCAGATCCAGCAGGAAGTTCTGGCCCAGCGACTTGCGGGCCGACAGCCCGTGTTCGGCGATCACCGCGCGCAGGGGCGGGAGGGCGTCGATGGCGCTCACGAGGTGGTGCTCCGGGACGCAGCCATGCGCTGCGCCAGTTTCAGGGCCTCGATCAGGCTTGTCGGGTTCGCAAGCCCCTTGCCCGCGATGTCGAAGGCGGTGCCGTGATCGGGCGAGGTTCGGATGAAGGGCAGGCCCAGCGTGACGTTCACGCCCCGGTCGAAATCCAGTGTCTTGATCGGGATAAGCGCCTGATCGTGATACATCGCCACCGCCGCGTCATAGCGGGCACGGGCCGCGGCATGAAACAGCGTGTCCGCCGGGTGCGGACCGGTCAGCGCATGGCCTTCGGCCTGCATCTCGGCCACCAGATCGTTGATCCAGTCAAGTTCCTGCCGCCCCATGGCGCCGCCTTCGCCGGCATGGGGGTTCAGCCCCGCCACGGCGATCCGGGGCCGGGCGATTCCGAACTGGTCGCGCAGGCCTTTGGCCGTGATCTCGATCGTGTCCCGCAGCAGCGCGGGCGTCAGCGCCGCGGGCACGTCCTGCAACGCGATGTGGATCGTCGCGGGCACCACGCGCAGCTGGTCGCTGGCCAGCATCATCACGGCGCGGGGGGCGCTGCCCAATGCGGCAAGGAATTCGGTATGGCCGGGATAGGCGAAATTGGCGCCGTCAATGAGCGCCTTCTTGTGGATGGGCGCCGTGCACACGGCCGAGGCTTCGCCCGATTGCGCAAGCGCCACCGCGCGTTCGATCACGGCGATCACGCCGGCCGCGTTCGCGGGATCGGGCTGGCCGGGCACCGCCGGCGCGGCGAAGTCGTGCCGGAGAACCGGGAAGCGATCCGGCGGGTCGCTGTCCATTGCGGCAGGCGACGCAAGTTCCGTCACCGGCGTGCCTTCGGGCAGATGGCGCGGGTCGCCGATCCAGACGAAGGGGCAGGGCCGCGGCAGCGCGGCCCAGGCTGCGACGGCGATTTCGGGGCCGATGCCGGACGGTTCGCCGCAGGTCAGGGCGATGGGGGCCGTCATTTGTAGACGATGATCGCGTCGGCCTTCAGCTGGTCGATGAACCCGCGCGATGCCGCTTCCAGTCGCTGCACCGTCAGGGCCTGTGCGACCTGTTCCCGGGTCGCGTCCTTGTTGGCCTCGGCCGTGCGGGAGCAGAGCATCACGAACAGCAACGTCTGCCCGTTGTTGCGCGTCAGTTCATAGGAGCTTTCGCCATCGTCCAGCTGCGCCAGTTCGATCGAGATGTCCTGCGGGATCTCGGACGGTGCCATGCTGCGGATCTGCAGAGCCTCTTCCGGCATGCCCAGGGCTTCGCCATAAAGATCTGTGCATTCCGACACCCGTGCCTTGATCGCCTGTGCGCGGGCCAGCGTGTCGGCCGTACGGCCGCCGGGCAGGGCGAGCGTGGCGAATTCGATGGCGGAATAGCTTGGGCTCTGGGCGGCGATCTCCTGGATGTCGCGCATCTGGAAGAGTGCGACGGCCCCTTCGAGCCCCAGCGGGTCGGAAACCTGCCCGGGCGACAGCGACAGGATGATCGGGCGCAATTGCGGCGGCAGGCGGTTCAGGTCGATCCACGGCATCCGGCCGCCATCCTGAGCCGTCTGCGCCGCGGAATAGCGTTGCGCCGCCGCCGAAAACTCGCCGACACTGTCGATCTCTGCCAATTGCCCGGCCAGCGCGTCGACCTCCTCGGCGGTCTGTGCGGTGATCGGGATGATGATTTCCGACAGCAGAACGCGCACGCCGCCGGTGGTGCCGGCAAGGCCAAGCGCCCGGTCGATTTCGGCCATGGAGGGGCGGGCAGTCTCAAGGAAGAGGCCGCGCACAAGCTCTGTCCAGCCAAGGTTCACGGTTACGTAGTCGCGCATGGTTTCGCGCGCGACGCCGTTTTCCTCCAGCGCGTTCAGAAGCTCTTCGCCCGACAGGTTGGCCCGCTGGGCGAAATCGTCGATGCCCTGGGTCACGTCGGCCTCGGCCAGGGTCAGGCCGTATTGCCGCATCGCCTGCTGGCGCAGCCGGTCTTCCAGCAGCGACTCGCGGGCTTCCTTTTCGGAACTGCCGGGGGCGCGCAGAAGCGCCAGCAGGCGCGAGCGCTGCTGGATTTCGTAATTGGTGATCACGTCGTCGTTGACGATCACCGCGGGCAAAAACAGCCCGTTTGCCATGGCAGAGGTCGCACCGAACAACGCGAACACCGCGGCGATGAGAAATGCGTAAGCGCCGGTGCGGCGGGCAGGGGTCAGGATCAAGAACATGTACGCCTGTAATTGCTGTTTTGAACGGCGAAACCGCCCAGCCGGACATTGATGCCGAAGGACGTCGACGGATCGACGGAGGCGGTGGTCGTATAGCGTCGGCTGAGCGAAAGGTCGAGTTCCACGCATTCGTTGCTGTAGATCAGCCCAACGCCCAACGAGGTCGGGGTATCTTCGGTTACGTCATATCGCATGTTTGCATTTGCGGTCCAGCCCGGCCGCACCGCGTAGCTACCGTCGAACCAGATCTCGGAGGTGGTATCAAGGCGCTCTTCCTCGGGATCGGCGCCCAGCCACAGGTAGGAACCGACAAGCGCCGTTCGCGACGATGTCCAGCGCCCGCGAAGTTCGGCCTTCGAGACGGACAGATCGGTGTTCAGCAACGTCCGTCCGTTCAGCCACAGACGGTTGTTGATCACGGCCTCGCCCGCAAGAAGCAGATCCGACACCGTGCCTTCGAGGCCCGAGGTCGGGGTGAAATCCGCATCCTCGGGTTCGCGCAGCACCTGGCCCGCGGCGCCCCACAGCTCCAGCCCCGACGGGGCGTAGTGGGCCGCGGTCGCGCCGTACACGAATGTCGGCGCATGTTCGCGGCGGTCGGGCGCGGGAAAGCGGGAGAGCGAGATCAGGTTGCCGCGGTCGAATTCGACGAACCGGCTTTCCTCGTTGGGGACGTTGCCGCCGAAAAGGTTGGCCCAGCCCAGCTGCACGATGGGTTCAAGATACTGCACCGCCCCGGTCTGCGTCGTTCGCGTCATCGGCCGGGAGACTCCCAGCGCCATCCGCGGCGTCGTGCGCGAGACGTGCTGGGGAAAGGCACTGTCGTCGGTGATGCCGAAATTGTCGGTGCTGGCGCCGATATCCAGCGTGCTGCGGTAGCCGCCCCTCAGGATCCAGTCCTTCTTCCACACCATGTCGAGCGTCGTGCGCGCCACGTCGCGGCCGACCATGTCCTCGCGCGAGGCGCGGCCGTGGCTGTGGATATCGGCCATGAAACGGAATTCGCCACCGATCTGTGCGGGCACGAACCGCTGGACATAGAACGCATCGGTCACGAAGGTCGGCTGCTGGGTTTCAAGCTCGTTGTCGCGGAGCGACTTGAAGTAGTTCAGCTCGGCCCGGAACATGTTGTCGCGCTGGATCCGTTGCAGCCCCACCTCGCTGCGCAGCCGGTCGTAATCGGGCAGGCCGTAGTTCAGGAGGTAAGCATTGTCGCTGACCGTCTTGATGTCGAAATCGACCGACCAGTCGCGATCGAGGAAGAACTGCCCGTAGCCGAACAGGTAGCCGCGCAGCTTGCCGGGGATGATGTCATCCTTCGAAAGCGCGCCTTCGAAGAACAGCTCGCCCCGTTCCAGTGCCTGCCGGTAGCGCGCGCCCAGCGTGCGGGTCTGCGGCGACAGGTAGGGGTAAAGCGTCACGTCCGCGCTGTCGCCCAGCGGGATGAAATAGGGCAGGCGCAGGCCCACGCCCAGTTCGGTCGTGCTGCGCAGTTCCGGGATCAAAAAGCCGCGGGCGCGTTTGACACTGGGATCGGGCAGGCGCAGGCGCGGGAAGTAGAAGACCGGCACGTCGAGAATGCGGAAGGTCGCGTTTTCGAAATAGATCTGCCGTTCCTGCTGGTCGTGGATCACCTTGCGCGCCCGGATCTGCCAGAGCGGCGCGCGGCCGGTCTCGCAGACGCGGCAGGCGGTCACGGCGGACTTGTAGAGCTGGGTATAGCGCCCGCCGACCCGCTTCATCTGTTGCGAGGCCATTTGCAGCTGCTGGTTCAGCACCAGCCGCGCGCCGACCAGCAGCCCGGTTTCCAGATCGCTGTCCAGTTCGGCCCGGTCGGCCAGCACCAGCGTGCCTTCGCCCCGGTCGATGCGAATCGGACCCTCGATAGAAAGCCTCTCGGTCGTGCGGTCGTAGCTGATCTTGCCGGCGCGCAGGCGGGTGCTGTCGTGGAACGCCTCGACATTGCCTTCGGCGACCAGCGTGTCGGAGTTCACGAGGTAGATCCGGTCGGCCACGAGGATCGCCGGGCCCGCGCCCATGGGCGCGTCCTGCGCATGGGCCAGCACCGCCCAGACCGTCAGGACGAAAGTGGCCAGGAGACGCAGGGCAAGCGGGTGGGCCGGGGCAGTCGCAGGGGGCGTCATCCGTCCTCCGCGTACAGAAGAAGGCCCGCCGTCAGCATCACCGCCGCGACCGGCGGCGCCCAGGCGGCCAGGGTGACGGGCAGCTGGCCGTTTTCGCCCAGTACCTGCGCGAAGTTGCGCATGAAGTAGAGCGCGAAGCCCAGAAGGACGGACGCCAGCACCGCCACGCCCGTCCCGCCGAAACGGACATGGCGCATGGTGAAGGCCGCGCCCACCAGCACCATGGCGACAAGGAAAAGCGGCCGCGCCAGTTCCGACTGGTAGGTGACCTCGAACCGGGTGGCGGAGAAGCCTGCCTCGCGCAGCTGCCGGATCTTCTGGGGCAGCGCGTAGACGGAGGTGCCGGCGGTCTGGCCGATGGTGTCGAGGATCTGAGTCGCCGTCAGCGTCGTGGGGATGGTCATCGACGTGAAGGTCTGGCTGTCGAATTCCGGGCTTGTGTCGGGGCCAAGCGGCCACGTCTTACCACGCGTCAGGTGCCATTCGCCATTGTCCAGCGTGGCGCTTTCCGCCCGGATCCGGCGCACCGGTCCGCCGCGCGGCGCATAGGTCAGGATCGACACGTCGCTGAGCGTCCGCGCGTCGGGGGCGACGCGCAGGGCGTGGATGACCGATTGCCCTTCCTCGATCCCGCCCTGCCGCAGCCAGAGGCCCTCGCCAGAAAGCGAAAGCGTCGCGGCGGCCTCTCCGTGGCGGTAGCGGTCGGACAGTTCGTCATAGCGCTGCGCGGTGGCCGCGGCGATCGGGTTCAGCGTGGTCACGGCCAGCCCGCCGATCACGGCGGTCATGGCGACAGGCGCCACCAGCGCGCGGATGCCCGACCGGCCCGCGGCCCGGGTGACGACAAGCTCGCTCGTCCGCGCCAGCCCGACGAACAGCAGGATCGAGGACAGGATGACCAGCAGCGGGATGATGTCGCTCATCGATTGCGGCGTGCGCAGCAGCGACAGCTGCAGAAGCTTGGCAAGCCCGATATCGGCGTCCTGGAACCGGCGCAGTTGTTCGAACAGCTCCACCAGCAGGATCAGGATGAAGAACACCCCGGCCACCATCAGGAAGCTCTGGCTGTAGCGGCGCGCGAAGTAGAAATCCAGCGTCATGCGGCGTCAGCCCTTCCGTCGCGGGAGGGTGGCCATATCCCCGCCAGCAGCACTCTGACCGGGCGCCCGGCGAGCGCAAGGAAAAGCGACGCGATCATCACCCCGGCGAGCGTCGGCAGGTACAGGAGCGGCCACAGGTCGGGCGACCGGACGACCGGCGGCGCGACCATCCCGCGCAGGATCTCCAGCCCGATCAGGATCACGAAGCCCCCCAGCGCCTGCGGCCATTGCCCGAACCGCGAATAGCCGCCCAGCGTCAGCGTCGCAAACCCCACCAGCGCCACGGCCACGCAGACCGTGGCCCAGGCGAACCGCTGGTGCAGTTCCTCGACCAGCCTGCCAAGGCTCATGCCCTCCTGCGCCAGGATCTCGTCCCGGTCCCAGATCAGCGCGGGGGTGGAGACGCCCCTCAGATCGAAAGAGGTCTGGCGGTCCTGCGTGACCAGCGACGTGATGTCGTAGGAGAAATCGGCAAACCGCGTCGTCGAAAGCGTGCCTGTCGCGGTGGCAAGCTGCTGGGCCGTGCCATCGACCATCACAAGGCTGGCCCGCTGGCCTTCGCGCACGAGGTAGGCCTGGGCCGACGTGTAGGTCTGACCCTCGTTCGGATCGCGGCGGTCCGACAGGTACAGATCGCGGAGCGTGCCATCGGGTGCGATCTCGCGGATGTAGACCGTCACGCCGCCGGCGGGATGCAGGAAGGTGCCGGCCTTCAGAAGGCTGGCGGTGACGTTCTGGGCCACTTCGGCCTCGCGGAGCTCCAGCTGGGTGATCGAGGCCGGGCGCAGTACGTTCGTCAGGATCGCCATCATCAGCGCGGCCGTCAGCCCCAGCGCCAGCGCCGGCCGCGCCAGCCGCCACGGGCTGGAACCGGTCGCCTGCATCACCGTCATCTCGCTTTCGCGCATCAGCCGGTTCGTCACGTAAGCGGCTGCCACGAACACGGAAATCGGCATTACCGTGCGGATCAGCGTCGGCAGGATCAGCGCGGTGAACTCAAGGAACACCATCGCGGACTGGCCATCGCCGATCAGCCGGTCGAACAGGCTGACTGCACGGTTGATCCAGAACACGATGACCAGGATCAGCGCGAAGAAACCGAAGAACAGCAGGTATTGCGACAGGACATATCTGTCGTAGCGGTGCACTGCGATCCCCCCGGAAGCCAGCGTGTCTGATGCCGGTAAGCTTAAAGCACGCGCCCGGCAAGGAAAACTGCCTTGTGCGGGCGGCTTGGCCGCGCCGGCATTTCCCCGCCGTGCCGCGCTCGGGCCGGCAGGATGTGCCCCTGCATGCGCATTTTTCCCCGTTCCGTCGCGAAAGCGGTTCATTTTCCTGCGCGGCTGCGCCAAGGTCCCGCTCAACCTGTCGGTCCGGGTCTGCCGGTCCGCTTTTCGTCCAGATGGAGCCTGTCATGACCACGCCCGAAATCCGCTTCATTCCCATCGACCTGTCGACCCTGGCCGAGACCAAGGGCCGCTTGGCCGTGTTCGTGGCGCCGGATGGCCGGATGGACCAGGCCGGACGCCGCGCGAACCGTCTGACCCGCGGCGCCGTGGCCCGCCTGATCGACAGCGAGCGGTTCAGCAAGGCCAAGAAAGGAACCGTTTTCTCGCTGGCCTGGCCCACGGGACTGGCGGTCGAAGCGCTCGATATCGTTATGCTACCGCGGAATTCCGGACCGCTGGATACGCGCAAGGCCGGCGCGAAGCTGGCGGCGTTGAAGGGCAAGTCGCCCCTGACGGTCATGGCGGGCGCCGTGCGCCACCCGGGCGAACTGGCGCTGGGGCTCGCGCTGCGGAACTACGATTTCGAGGTGCACAAGAGCGCGCCGGAGGATGACGACAGCACAGGTAACTCCAACGGCGCCATCGAGATCGGCCACAAGGAGCCCGAAGAGATGACCGCGGCGCTGGAAACCGCGCTGGCGGTGGCCGATGGCGTCCACTTCACCCGCGATCTGGTGAACGAACCCGCGAACGTGTTGACCACCACCGAATTTGCGAACCGTCTGGCCGAGATGGCATCGCTGGGCCTGAAGGTCGAGGTGCTGGAAGAAGACCAGCTGGCCGAACTGGGCATGCGCACGCTGCTGAGCGTGGGTTACGGCTCGGCCAGCCCGTCGAAGGTCGTGGTGATGGAATGGATGGGCGGCGAGGAAGATGCCGCGCCGCTGGCCCTGGTGGGCAAGGGCGTGGTCTTCGACACCGGCGGGATTTCCCTGAAGCCTGCGGCCGGCATGGAAGACATGACCATGGACATGGGCGGCGCGGGCGTCGTGTCGGGCACGATGCGGGCACTGGCCGCGCGCAAAGCCAAGGCGAATGTCGTGGGTCTTGTCGGGCTGGTGGAAAACATGCCGTCGGATCGCGCGACGCGGCCGGGCGACGTGATCAAATCCATGAAGGGCGACACGGTCGAGATCATCAACACCGACGCCGAGGGCCGCTTGGTCCTGTGCGACGTGATGTGGTACGCGCAGGAGCGGTTCGAACCGGCGGCGATGGTCGATCTGGCAACGCTGACGGGGGCGATCATCGTGGGTCTGGGGCACGAAAACGCCGGGACGTTTTCGAACAACGATCCGTTCTGCAACGCCTTCCTGAAGGCGGCGGAAAAGGAAGGGGAGGGCGCGTGGCGGATGCCGCTGGGCAAGGCCTATGCCAGCAAGCTGAAATCCCGCATCGCCGACGTGAAGAACGTGGGCGGGCGCGACGCGGGATCGATCACCGCGGCGGAATTCCTGCGGCGCTTCGTCAAGGACGGGATGCCGTGGATCCATCTGGATATCGCGGGTGTCGCCTCGGTCAAGTCGGATACGGATTATGCCCCCAAGGGCGCGACGGGCTGGGGTGTGATGGCGCTGAACCGGCTGGTGGCCGACAAGTACGAGACGGAATAGGCAGCGATGGGGGCGGTCTACTTCTACCACCTGACGCAGCGCCCGCTGGAGGCCACGCTGCCCGCGCTTCTGGATCGGGCGCGGGGCGCCGGCTGGCGTGTCGCGGTGCGCGGCCGGGACCGCGCGCGGCTGGAATGGCTGGACGAAAAGCTGTGGCTGGGACCGGAAGACGGGTTCCTGGCCCACGGTCTGGCGGGCAGTGAACATGATGCCGACCAGCCGGTCCTGCTGACGACGGACGGCACGCTGCCCAACGGTGCGCAGTGCGTGATGAGCGTCGACGGTGCCGAGATCGCCCCCGAAGAGATGACCGGGCTGGAACGCGCCTGCATCCTGTTCGACGGCAACGATCAGGCCGCGCTGGATACCGCGCGTGGACAGTGGAAACAGCTGACCGATGCGGGCTGCGCGGCGCAGTACTGGTCGGAAGAATCGGGCCGCTGGGAAAAGAAGGCCGAACGCGAGGGCGCGAGCGGCTAGCGGCTCAGCACCATGGCACCATCGGCGATCTCGATCCGGCGCCAGCGGTCGAGGTAGGAGACGCCCAGAAGCGATCCCTGCATGTCGCTTCGGTTGACGACCGCGCGGACGTTGTAATCCGTGTTCGGCCCCAGCGAGACCCGGTCAAGCGACACGGGCGCGGTGCTGATACGGCCATTCGCCGTGAGGGCCGAACCGGAATAGGACAGCTGATCCAGATCGAAGCCCGCCCGTTCGGCATCGGCCGCGGTCAGGACGACATCGGTCGCCCCGGTATCGACGACGAAATCGACCGGCACGTCGTTGACCATGATCGTGACATAGTAGTGCCCGTCCCGCGCGCGCGGGATCTCGACCCGTTCCGACGTGACAGTGGCGTCGCGCTGAAGAAACAGCGCGCCGCCGATATCGTCCCAGAGCGCAAAGACGGCAATGGCAGCGGCGAAGATCAAGACCCAGGCCACGATCTGCTGCACCAGCCGGCCGATGGAATGGCGGTTCTGGATCAGCAGCCACGCGATCAGCGCACAGCCCAGTAGGGCAAGATAGCCAAGGCGGGCGTAGTCGTCGCCGTTCATCCGCGGGCCGCCTGTTCCGCCGCCTCTAGCTTCTCCTGCGCGGCGATCCACAGCGCTTCGGCCCGTTCGATGCCGCTTTCGACCTCGGCGAATTTCTTCTGCCAGACCAGACGCTCGTCGGAGCGGTTGTTGTCGTAAAGCTCGGGATCGGCCAGCTTCGTCGACAGCTTGGAATGCATGTCGTTCAGCTTCTCCAGCCGCGCCTCGCTTTTGCGAAGTTCAGAACGCAGCGCCGTCATCTCGTCCTTGGTGGGGCGGGGGCGGCGCTGCGGCGCCGGCGCGTCGCGCTTGGGGGCGCCGCCCGGTTTGGACCCATTGGTCGTCCCGGACAGAAGGCGCTGGCGGTAGGCGTCGAGATCGTCTTCCCAGGGCTGCACGGTGCCGTTCGAAACCAGCCACAGCCGGTCGGCCACGAGGCTGAGCAGGTGCATGTCGTGGCTGACGAGGATCACGGCGCCGGTATAATCGGTCAGCGCCTCGACCAGCGCCTCGCGGCTTTCGATATCCAGGTGGTTCGTCGGCTCGTCGAGGATCAGCATGTGCGGCGCGTCGATGGCCGCGATCAGCAGCGACAACCGCGCCTTCTGCCCGCCCGACAGATCGCCCACGGGCGTTTCGGCCTGCGCGGACATCAGTCCGAAACCGCCCAGCCGGGCGCGAAGTTTCGCGGGCGTCTCGCCGGGCCGCAGGCGGCGGAGATGCTCCAACGGGGTTTCCGACACGTCCAGTTCATCGACCTGGTGCTGGGCGAAGTATCCCACGCGCAGCTTGGTGGAGCGCACCATCTCGCCCTCCATCAGGGGAAGGCGGTCCGACAGGAGCTTCGACAATGTCGACTTGCCTTGACCGTTCTGACCCAGCAGCGCGATCCGGTCGTCCTGGTCGATGCGCAGGTTCAGGCGGTTGAGTACCGTCGTGTCGCCATAGCCCGTCGAGCCGCCATCGAGACGCAGGATGGGCGGCGGCAGGTCTTCCGGTTCGGGGAAGGAAAAGGCGCGCAAGGCGGCCTCTTGCGGGGTGGTGATGGGCTGCATCCGCGCCAGCGCCTTCAGCCGCGATTGCGCCTGTTTCGCCTTGTCGGCCTTGTAGCGGAAACGGTCGACATAGGATTGCAGGTGCGCGCGCCGCGCCTCCTGCTTCTTGGCCATCGACTGGGCCTGCGCCAGCCGTTCGGCCCGCTGGCGGGCGAACTGGTCGTAGGGGCCCTGGTAGAGCGTGAGCTGGCGGTCTTCCAGATGCAGGATCGCGCCCACGGCCCGGTTCAGCAGCCCACGGTCGTGGCTGATGATCAGCACCGTGTGGGGGTACTTGGCCAGGTAGTTTTCGAGCCAGAGCGCGCCTTCGAGATCGAGGTAGTTGGTCGGTTCGTCGAGAAGCAGCAGATCGGGCGCCGAGAACAGCACCGCCGCCAGCGCCACGCGCATCCGCCAGCCGCCCGAGAAGGCGGAACAGGGCTGCGCCTGTGCCGCTTCATCGAAGCCCAGGCCCTTGAGGATGGTCGAGGCGCGCGCCTCGGCCGACCAGGCGTCGATATCGGCAAGACGCGTCTGGATGTCGGCGATGCGGCCGGGATCGGTCGCGGTTTCGGATTCCGCCAGAAGGTCTGCCCGTTCGGTGTCGGCCGCGAGCACGGTGTCGAGGAGCGACACATCGGAGGACGGCACCTCCTGCGCGACACCGCCGATGCGGGCGCGAGAGGGCAGCGAGATCGACCCGCCGTCGAGGTGCAGATCGCCGCGGATCAGGTTGAAGAGCGTGGTCTTGCCGGTGCCGTTTCGCCCCACAAGGCCCACCTTGTGGCCGGTGGGAATCGTGGCGGAGGCGGTCTCGAACAGAGGCCGGCCTGCGATGGCGTAGTTTATTCCGTCGATCCTGAGCATGGGAGGGATGTGGCGTGACGGGCGGGGGGAGTCAATCGGGGGACAGGTGGAAAGACGGCGGAAACGGCCATTGCGTGCAGGGTTGTGAACGTGGCCGACCGCCCGTGTCCCGCGCCCGCCCGCCCACCCCGCGGGACACGGGCGGTCGGGTCGGGTGATTTGTGGCAGGGGCTCGGGCTCACCACGAAGAGGGCCCGCCATCTTCACGGAGCCGCCATCGCTCTTGCTGCCTGATCCATCGCGTCCCGCCCATCAAGGGCAAGCCGCGCGTGCCGCGCGGGGCTGCGCCCCCTTGACAGGCAGGACGCGACGGCTCTTTCCGGCAGCGCGACGGCGGCTCCGCGAAGATGGCTTGGAGGTGGGCGAGGGCGTCTCCGATGCCGTGTCAGTCGATGCCGATGCCCACGTCGAAGGTCACGGGTTGGGCGCCGGCGTTCTGGATATCGATCACGTGGTCGCCGGATTGCACGAGTTGCCCCTGGTACGGTGTATCGGAGGCCGTGAGCCCCAGGAGGGCCGAGCCGTCGGGGTTGACGATCCGGTAGTCGATCGCACCGCCATGCGAGCCGATATCGACGTTCAGGGTTTGCCCTTCGCTGGCGCCCAGGACGTAGCTGACCGACGTGTCGGGGTTCAGCACGACGGTCATGGCGGTTCCGCTGGTGCCGCTGTCGAACTGTACGCGCTGTGTGCCCGAAACGATCGGTGCCGAGGCGTTCGCATCCGCCGCGGTTCCATCGACCGCCTTCAGGGAGGCGACTTCGGGGCCGGACCAGACTACGCATTCGTATTCGGTCCCGGTCGCATCGCGAAGACGGACAAGGGTGCCGGCTTCGCTGCCGAGTTGTTCAAGGATTTCGCCGCCCGCCGCGCCGGACTGCGCGCGCAGCGCGTCGATGCAGGCATTCGCTTCGTCCGAGATGTCGGCAAGGGCGGGGCCGGCCAGCAGGGTGCTCAGCAGCAGCGATCGTTTGAACATGAAGAAATTCCGATTGTTGAAATGCCCGTTCATCATGGCAACCGCCGATGCGGAAATCCAGCCTGTCGGCGGCCGCGCGGCCTGCATGGGCCGGGTTCTGCCGCCGGAGGAACGGGCGGACGCGACGGGCCGGTCGTCCTGCCGCATGACAAACGGCTTTTCTTCGCAAGGGGTGCATGCTAGGGGCGCGCGAGCTTATTCCGGCCGGGCGCACGGTGCGTTCCGGACCCATTTCTGAAGGAGCATCCCATGGCCCTCGAGCGGACCTTTTCCATCATCAAGCCCGATGCAACCAAGCGCAACCTGACCGGCAAGATCAACGCCAAGTTCGAAGAGGCGGGCCTGCGCATCGTCGCGCAGAAGCGGATCTGGATGACCAAGGCACAGGCCGGCCAGTTCTACGTCGTCCACAAGGAACGTCCCTTCTACGACGAACTGTGCGAATTCATGTCGTCCGCCCCGGTCGTCGTGCAGGTTCTGGAAGGCGAAGGCGCCATCGCGAAGAACCGCGAGATCATGGGCGCCACCAACCCGTCGGAAGCCGCACCGGGCACCATCCGCGCGGAGTTCGCCGAAAGCGTTGGCGAAAATTCGGTCCACGGGTCGGACGCACCGGAAACCGCCGCGGAAGAGATCGCCTATTTCTTCGCCGGCACCGAGATCGTCGGCTGAACCGACGCCACGCCGGAAGATACGAAAGCCCGGGCCGCAACGCCCGGGCTTTTTCATGCGCGCCGTTCGATCACGCCGATGGCGTCCAGCGCCGCCTCGAACGCGGACCGGTCGACATCGTGATGCGCGGCCTTGATCGCGTCGAACCGTTTGCGGAGCGCCTTTTTCTCGTCCCCCTTGCAATCGTTCCAGGGCCGGCCCTGCAGCCCCATGACCAGTACGTAATAGGCAATGAAATGCGGCTTCGAACCGGTGGCCAGCAGGCGACCATAGGCTTCGTCGGGTCCCAGCGCGTGCAACTCTTCAGCCGAATGAATGCCGGCGCGGGCGCAGGATTGTTCATAGGCCGGACCAAGGTTTCGGATGGACGAGATCGGTGTGCTCATGCAGGAAATCTACCGGTGGCGCGCGACGCTGTCATCTGTTTCGACGCCCTGAATTGACGCCAATGGCCGAAACGACCACCCTGCGCGCGACTGCGGCGTTTGGGAGGGCGTGTGATGGACATGAAGGCCGAGAGCATCCAGGATTTTGATCTGGCCGCGCCGCCGAAGGGCTTTGTCGAGGATCCGTTTCCCTTTTACGACCGCCTGCTGGCCGAGGCGCCGGTGCTGCGCCAGCCCGACGGGTCGATCCTGCTCTCGCGCCATGCGGATCTGGACCGGATCTACCGGGATACTACCCTTTTCTCGTCGGACAAGAAGGTGGCCTTTGCGCCGAAATTCGGGCCGGGGACGCCGCTTTACGAACATCACACCACGTCGCTGGTGTTTTCCGACCCGCCGCTGCACACGCGGGTGCGCAAGATCATGACGTCGGCGCTGACCCCCCGTGCGATTGCGCGGATGGAGCCGGGGCTGGTCGAGACGGTCGATCATCTGCTGGACGCGATGGCGGGGAGGGGGCAGGTGGACCTGATCGAGGATTTCGCCTCGACCATTCCGATCCAGATCATCGGGAACCTGCTGGACGTGCCGATGGAGGAGCGCGGGCCTTTGCGAGACTGGTCGCTGGCCATTCTTGGCGCGCTGGAGCCGGCCTTGAGCGCGGCGCAGCTGGCCGCGGGGCACGGGGCGGTGGAGGAATTCCGCGCGTATCTTGAGGATCTGGTGGCACGGCGGCGGGCGGCTCCGGGTGATCCGGAAACGGATGTGCTGACGCGGCTCATCAATGGCGAAGGGGCAGATGCGCAGCTGAGCGAGACCGAGCTGATCCAGAACTGCATCTTCATCCTGAACGCGGGTCACGAGACGACGACGAACCTGATCGGCAGTGCGCTGGCGTTGCTGAACGACCACCCCGGCGAGCGGGCGCGGCTGATGGAGGAGCCGGACCTGATCAAACCCGCGATCGAGGAAGTGCTGCGGTTTCGCTCGCCCAACCAATTGGGCAATCGAGAGACGACCGGAGAGGTGGAGATCGGCGGTTTGCGGATCGCCAGGGGGACGAACCTGCATCTGGTGATCGGGGCCGCGAACCGGGATCCTGAGGTTTTCGACCGGCCCGAGCGGTTCGATATCGGGCGGCATCCGAACCGGCACCTGGCCTTTGCGGGCGGGCCGCATGTCTGTGTCGGGCTGACGCTGGCGCGGCTGGAAGGCCGGATCGCGGTGGCGCGGTTCCTGCAGCGGTTTCCGGACTATCGCGTGACCGAGGGCCGCGTTCCAGGCGGGCGGATGCGGTTCCGGGGGTACAAGGCGCTGCCGGCGGTTCTGTGAGGGATCTGGGGGCGGGGAAGGTGCGTGGGGACCACGCACCCTACAGCGAGCCAGAAGCGTGGGATCAGGTTTTCATGGACCGATGTCCGGCCAAGGTTCCCTCGACAATGATCAAGGTTCAGAGGGTTGGTAGGGTGCGTGGTCTCCACGCACCGTCTACGGCAAGCCCGAAGCGTGGGAGCAGGTTTCCATGGGCCGATGTCCGGCCAAGGTTCCCTCGACAATGATCAAGGTTCAGACGGTTGGTAGGGTGCGTGGTCTCCACGCTCCGTGGCGGAATTGGCGTGCGTGCGCCTCGTAACGCCAAGAGCTCCACGCACCTAAGGCGCGCGCCAGCAACTCTCATCCAGCAGATACGCCTGCATCGTCGCGCTGCGGTAAGCCCCCGGGCCGGTGGACCATTCCGAGACAGGGGCGCGAAGCGGCGTCGTGCAGGGCGACCGGCCCGCGCCCATGGTCACGTAGAGAAACGCGCCCTGCCGGTCCCTAGGGTACGGATAGGTCTGGGCGTAGTAATGGTGCGCCGTGCCGTCGGGCGGGATCGCGTAGATGGCGACGTCGCTGTCGCGGGCCGTGTGGTAGAGATCCGCCAGCACCTCCCGCCCCTGAACCATCACGGCGGTGACATTCTGGCGGCGGGCTTCGTCGATGATCTGGTTCGACACGTTGGCCCGCCCCGTGTAGCGGCGGAGAACGGGTTGAGGGTTGTCGCCGATATGCCAACCGGTGGCCTGCGTGACCGCGACGGGCAGCGCCAGCACCAGCGCGGCATTCAGCGCCAGCCCGGCCCAAAGAAGCCGGGGCGCGACCGCTAGCAGAGCAGGAATCGCCAGCATCAGGGCCGCCGGATAGGCGGCCAGCGCCCAGTTGCCGTAGGCGCGCGACAGCAGCGCCTGCACGGTGACCAGTGCCAGAACCGGCAGCGACATCCAGACCAGCCACGCATTGGGCCAGCCCCGCCCGCGGCGGACCAGCGCCCACAGGTACCCCGCGAACAGGATCGGGCCCATCGCAAGGAACTGCGCGCCGATGAAATCCATCGTGCCGGACAGGTTCAGCGTGATGCCCGCGTCTTCCTTGATCCAGGCGATGTTGTCGCCGGTGTGCGAAACGGTCGTCATCCCGTGCGTCAGGTTCCACAGCACGTTGGGCGAAAAGACCAGCAGGTAGACCACGAAGGCCAGGCCCGCGTCCTTCCACCGGATGCGGGCGGCGGGCACCATCACCACGGCGATCAGGGCGCACATCCAGAAATACATCGCCGCGTACTTGGCCATCATGCCAAGGCCAAGGCACAGCCCCATAAGCGCGGCCACGCCCAGCGACGGCGCGCGGGTCAGCCGCGCCCAGCACCACAGGGCGGCGGCAAAGAAGGGCAACAGCACCGTGTCGGTCGACATCAGCACCGTGCCGATCCCGATGATGGGCATGGAGACATAGGCCAGCCCCACCAGCCCCGCCGCGTCCGCCGGCGCGATCTCTCGCGTGGCGCGGACAAGGATCAGCGCGGTCGCACAATGCAGCAACGGCCCCGGCAGGCGAATCCAGAAGGCGGCATCGGACCCGCCCAGTTCGGTGAACGCCCGGATCACCCAGCCGATCAGCGGCGGTTTCGAGAAATAGCCCCAATCCAGGGTCTGCCCCCATAGCCAGTACTGTGCCTCGTCCACGAACAGGTCGATCGTGGCGAAGGGGAGGAGCGCGATCCGGTAGGCCGTCAGCGCAAGGATCGCCCAGATGCAGGCGGTCAGGAGCGTGGCGCCTTCCGCGCTCTCAGGCGTTCTGGCGTTTCTCGGCATACAGCAGCCACAGGTTGCGGGCATAGATCACGACGCCAAAGCTCTGCCCCAGGATGAAGACCGGATCGGCGCGGTAGCAGGCATAGGCGAACAGGATCAGCCCGCCGGAGATCGAGAACCACCAGAAGACTTCCGGGATCACCGATTTCTTCTGCCGTTCCGACGCGATCCATTGCAGCAGGAAGCGCATGGTGAACATCAGTTGCCCGAACAGCCCCACGGCGACCCAGATCAGTTCGCCCGTGGTGGTGACCTTGAAGACGGACAGCAGCCAGTCGATCATGTCGTGCTCTCCGGGCGCAGGGGGTCTTCCGCGGGGCGGGCCGTCTTGGCGCGCTTGATCAGCCATGCCACGCCCATCAGGTCGCGGATGCCGACCATGGCACGCTGGAAATTGTTGTACTTCGACGTGCCGCCGCCGCGTTCGCGGTGGGTGACGTCGACATGGGCGACTTTCCAGCCATCGCGGGAAAAGAGCGCGGGCAGGTAGCGGTGCATGTGGTTGAAGAAGGGCAGCGCCAGGAAGGCGTCGCGTCTGAACGCCTTCAGCCCGCAGCCCGTGTCGCGTGTGCCGTCGTTCAGCATCCAGGCGCGCACACCGTTGGCAAAGCGCGATCCCAGCTTCTTCGACGCGGTGTCCTGCCGGTCCACCCGCTGGCCGGCAACCAGCCCGAGGTCGGCCGGCGCGTCAGGTGCCAGCAGGGGGGCCACGAGGTTCGGGATTTCCGCCGGCGGGTTTTGCCCGTCGCCGTCCAGCGTGCAGATGATATCGCCCTTGGCGGCCAGCACGCCCGAATGCACGGCGGCTGATTGCCCGCCCGCCTTGGGATGCCGGATTAGCCGTAGCCATGGGCGCGTGGGTGCCAGGGCGCGGATCAGGTCGGCGGTCGCATCGGTCGAGCCGTCGTCGACCAGCAACAGCTCCATCCCCGGAAGCTCGGCACAGGCGGTCTCGATCTCGGCGACCATCGTGTCGACGTTCTCGGCCTCGTTGTGCATGGGGATGACGATGGAAACCTTCACGGGAAATCCTTCAAGGGGTGCGGACGGCGCCGGGATCTGTGTCGGCTTCGATTGCAGCATGATCGCCCGTTTGTAAAGACCGCCGGTCGGGTCCGGGCGGGGATCAGGGGCGGTGCGGGCCGGGATCGTCGGTGTACCAGCGCCGCGGCGACAGGGTGATCGCAAGGATCGCCAGAAGGATGCGAAAGATGTGATGCGTGGCCACGATGACCGGTGTCACGCCCAACGACAGGGCGATCAGGCTCATCTCGGTCACGCCGCCGGGGGCGTAGGAGATGAAGAGCGTCTCGGCGTTGATCGGCACGAACGGGTTCAGCAAGACCGCGGTGAGAATGGCCAGCGTCAGCATGATCGTGACGGTCACGGCGCCCAGCCAAAGGGCGCGGCCAAGCTGGCGCAGATTGCTCTGACCGAAAAGCGACCCCAGCCCGGCACCGATCACAAGCTGCGAGAAATGCAAAAGCCACGCGGGGCTGTGGGTGTCGGTCAGGCCCGAGATATGGGCGATGGCCGACAGGATCATCGGCCCCAGAAGCATGGGCGCGGGCAGGCGGATCCTTGCCGCCAGTGGCGCGCCGATCAGCGCCATGCCCAGGATCAGCACCACGTCGATCCACGTTGCGGGATCGTTCGACAGCCGCTGGCCGGCCGCACTGCCCACGCTGTGACCCGACCAGATCAGGAACAGCATCGGTACCGTGATCACCACCAGCACGATCCGCGCGAACTGCTGCAGCGTGAGCGCGGGGACATTGGCGCCGGCCTGTTCGCCCAGCGTGATCGCCTCGATCAGCCCGCCGGGCATGGCCGAAAAGAACGCCGTGGTCTTGTCGTACCCGCCCAGCCTGCGGAAGACGGCGTAATTGGCGGTCTGGGTCAGGGCCACGAAGGGGATCACGGCCAGAAGCGATGGCCAGAGTTCGGGGATCAGGCCCAGAAGCTCGGTCGTGAAGCTTTGCCCGATCATCGCGCCGATGACGCCCACGAAGACGCGGCGCAGGGGTTGGGGAAATTCGGGCAGGGGGCGGTCTGTTGCCGTGCCGATCATGGCCAGCAGCCCCACCGACAGCAGGCTGCCGATCAGGAAGGGCATCGGTCCGCCGAAGTAAAACACGATGAAGCCGCCGACGGATCCCGCCAGTAGCAGCCCCAGAACGTTGCGCAGTGTCAGCAGATGGTCCTTCACGCGGCCAGCCTATGATCCTGTCTGCCAAATGGTGCAAGCAGATTGTTGTATGCCGTCAGGTCGCTATGGCCTACCGCTCCTGCGCGAAGACCTTCAGAAGTTCTGAGGGCGGCAGGCGGTAGAGCCGGAGCGCAGGCAGCGCCGCGGCGGCGGCGCCTGTCACCAGCGCCAGCGCGAACAGGCGCAGCCAGTCGACGGGAAACAATAGCATCGGCAGGCGCCAGCCGAAGGCCTCGACATTGATGACTGCCAGCAGCGCCCAGGCCAGCAGCAGGCCCACCGGAAGCGCCACCAGTGCGGTCACGGCGGCAAGGGCAAGGCTGCGCATCAGCTCGATCCGGGCCAGCTGGCGGCGGGTCAGGCCCATGGCCCAAAGCGGCGCGATCTGCGGCAGGCGCTGGGTCCAGAGCGTCAGGAGGCTCGTCAGGATCGCAAAGCCCGCGACGCCCAGCGTCAGCGCGTTCAGCGCTCCGGTGACAAGGAACGTCTTGTCGAAGATCGCAAGCGAGGCCGCCTTGATCGCGGCGTTGTCGGTGACGGCATCGGGGGGCAGGTCGAACCGTTCCGTCAGGTCCGCCGCCAATGCCGGGCCGGTGCCGGGCGCGACGCGGAGGCCGATCTGGCGATAGGGCAGATCGGGGCGCAGGTCTTCCAGCAGGTCCAGCGACAGGATCGCCTGTCCGCTGGGGTTGCCATAGTCGGAATAGACACCCACGACGGGCAGGTGCAGATCGGGGGTCAGGTCCAGCTCGGTCCCCGGCCAGTACCCTTCGCGCCGGGCCAGCTGTTCGTTGACAAGCACAGCCTCGCCCGCATGAAGCCGGGACCACAGGTCGGGCGCGGACGCGATCATGGGCCAGCTGTCGCGGTAGATCGTGTCGTCGACGATACCATAAACGCGCAGGTCCCCGTCCGGGCGGTCAAACTCGGCGGAGCGGATCGGCAGGACGGCCTGCACGCGCGGGGCCAGCCAGGCAGCCAGCGTTTCGGCCTCGGCATCGCTCTGCGCGTTGACGTAGAGGTCGGAGGCCAGCCGTTGGTCCAGCCAGCCGGTGAAGGTGTACCGGAAGCTCGACACCATCGTGCCCACGCCGATATTCGTGGCCAGCGCGAGCAGGAGCGCCATAAGCGCCAGCGACAGGCCGGGCAGGAAGGCGCGCAGGTCGGCCCAGATCCATTCCGCCACCGGACGACGCGCGAACCGGGCGGCGACGCGGATGGCGAGGCTCATCAGCGGCGGCAGAAGGGCGGCGGCGCCCAGCAGCAGCCCGCCCAGCAGGGCGAAGCCCGCCAGCAGCCCGTCGAAGGCCCAGACTGCCAGACCACCGGCCAGGGGCAAAGCAAGGCCAAGGGCCAGCAACCGGACGGTGTTGCGCTGCGCGGCATCGACCCACCCGGCGGTTCCCGCGCCTTCAAGGATTGGAAGCCGGATCATCCGCCACAGCGCACGTGCCCCCGCCGCCAGCGTCCCGGCCATCGCCATCGCCAGCCCGGCGGCGGCCCATTCGGGGCGCAGGGCAAGGCCGCCGGTGACGGGGGCTCCGTACAGGCCCTGCAGGCTGGCGGCGACATCGGGCAGCAGCGCGGCGGCGATCAGGTAGCCGAGGATCAGGCCAAGGGTGCCCGCGACAAGGGCAAGGATCATCAGTTCGGCCAGAAGGCACAGGGCGAGCTGCCGGACGGGCACCCCGAGCGCGCGCAGGGTGCGCAGCGCGCCGCGGCGTTGTTCGAAGGCAAGGCCGATGGCGCCGTGGACGATGAAGAGACCCACCGCGAAGGCCAGAAGGCCGAAGGCTGTCAGGTTCAGGTGGAAGCTGTCGGTCAGGCGCGCGGTGTTGGTGCCGGGATCGCGGACCTCCTGCCGGAGATGCGGCGCGAGGTCTGCCAGCGGCGTCAGCCCCATCGGCTGGTCGGGCAGGATGATCAGGCGGGTGAGCGCCCCGTTTCGGTCCAGCAGCCGTTCCGCGACCGAGATGTCGGTGAGGACCGTGCCCGGCGCCACGGCTTGCGACGTGCGGATGCGGGGCAGGTCCGGCGCGTCGCCGATATCGGTCGCGGTTTCGGGATGGGCGAAGATCAGGCCGTCGCCCAGCAGGTCGGTCACGACCGGCATCTCGTCGTCGGGCGAGACCGGCAGGCCGGGATAGTTCAGCACGTCGACGCCCGTCACGGTGACCCATGTGCCCCCCAGCCGTGCGCGGCCTTCCAGCACCGGCGCCAGCTGCCAGCCCGCGCGCCGCAGCGCCACGTAATCGGCCAGCTCGATCCGGCCGGTGGGGGAGACGAGCACCTCGGCCCGGCCGCTGCCGATGGTGGCGCTGGCCTCGGCATAGGCGGCGCGGGCCTCGCCGTTGATGGCCTGGACGGCGGACCAGAGCGCCGTGGCAAGGGCCAGCCCGGCCAGCAGCGTGAACAGCTGCACCGGCTGGCGGCGCCAGTGGGACAGGAGGGTCGCGAGGATCGTGCGGATCACGTCAGCGTCCCGCGGGAAAGATGGGTCTGCCGGTCCAGAAGCCCGGCGATGCGCGGCGAATGGGTGGCGAGCAGGAGGGCGGACCCGGCTTCGGCCACGAGATCGAGGAGGAGGGCCATGACCGTGTCCGAGGTCGCCTCGTCCAGGCTGCCGGTGGGTTCGTCGGCCAGAAGAAGCGCAGGCCGAAGCGCCAGCGCGCGGCCGATGGCGACGCGCTGCTGTTGACCGCCGGAGAGGTGTTCCGGGTAGCGGTGGGTCAGGTCCGTGAGTCCGAGGCGGTCGGTCAGGTGGGCGGTCCAGTCCGCCTCTTCGCGCCCGGCGAGGCGGGCGTGGAGAGCGAGGTTCTGTGCGACGGTAAGGGACGGGACGAGGTTGAACTGCTGGAAGACGAGCGCGAGACGGTCGCGGCGCAGCGCGGCGCGCGTCGTGTCGGTCAGCGTCGAATAAGCGGTGTCGCCCAGCGTGATCTCACCGTTGTCGAAGGCGTCGAGCGCGGCGGTGAGGTGGAGAAGGGTGCTCTTGCCGCTGCCGCTTTCTCCGGTGAGCGCGAGGCTTTGCCCGCGGTCTAGCGTCAGCGTGACGCCGGCCAGCACGGGGCGGTCGGCGCCGGGATAGGTCTTGGTGAGATCGGTGAGGGTGAGGAGCACGGGCGGATCCATGGGGCTGTTCCGGGAAGACCATCGGCGCCGGGGGCCGGAATGTCCATGGGGGCAGGCTCGACCACCGGGGCAGGGTTGCTTATGACGGTTGCGTCTTGGTGTGCGAGGGCTGGAATGGATCTTTGGGAGCAGATTTTCTGGGGCAGCGTGGTGCTGGTGGGCTGCATCATCTTCCACGTGGTGGGGATCGGCGCGACATCGGCCGTGCTGGACCGGATCGCGAAGGACGAGGCGCATCCGCGGCGGGCGGGCACGCTGCTGCTGCTGGTGGCCGTGGCCGGCGTGACCTTCCTGCACGTGGCCGAAATCTGGTTCTGGGCGGCGGCCTTCATGCGGGACCGGCTGTTCGGGGAACTGGCGGATTCGGTTTACTTCGCGCTCTCGACCTATACCACGGTGGGCTATGGCGACGTGGTGCTGAGCCGGGGCGCGCGGATCTTTGCCGCGTTCGCGTCGATGACGGGGATGATGACCTTCGGGATTTCGACCGCGTTCCTTGTGGCCTATATCAGCCGGCTGATCGGGCGGGGCGGGCCGAACTGGTCGTGACGGTTTAGCGGTCTGGCGCGTCAGGCGCGGCGCGCGCGGGGCTGCCCGCCCGCCCACCCCCGTCGGATCGCCTGCGCGATCCTCCTTGCCGCCCCGCGCGCGCCGCGGGAGCCTTGGGGTGTCAGTGATAGATGTGAAGACGCTTGCGCAGGGTCGTGACGGTGTCGCGGAGGTCTGGGTGGATCTCTCCATCGCGCCTGTGGTCGGCCAGCGTGGTGAACCAGTGTTCGGGCGGGTTGCGTCCGGCGGCGCGGCGCCAGGTGAGGGTGCGGAGGATCTGTTGGGCCTCCGCGGGGAGTGCGTCGTCCGGGCCCGGAATCTCGGCGCCCGAGAGCGTGGCCCAGACGCCTGTCCAGAGGCGGCCCACCGACCACGGGTTGTAGCCGCCGCCGCCCAGCACCAGCATCCGTGGCGCAAGCGCGCCTAACGCGCGGACCGCGCGCCAGTGGGACCCGTTGGAGAGCGCCAGCCGGGACAGGGGATCTTCCAGCACCGCGTCGGCGCCGCATTGCAGGACGATGGCGTCGGGGCGGTGGTCGGCCACGGCGGGCAGGATCAGGTCTTCCAGCACGTAATCGAAGCCGGTGTCGTTGAACCCGCGTGGCGCGGGGATATTGAAGGCCACGCCGCCGGCGGTATCGTCGACCGTGCCGGTGAAGGGCCAGCGCTTTGCCTCGTGGATCGAGACGATGCGGATTGCGTCGTCGCCGACAAACGCGTCTTCGACCCCGTCGCAATGATGGGCGTCGATGTCGACATAGGCCACGCGGGAAAGCCCCAGCGCGCGAAGCCGTTGGATCGCCAGCACAGGATCGTTCAGGTAGCAGAATCCGCCCGCGCGGTCGGCATGGCCGTGATGCGTGCCGCCGCCGGGATTGTAGACGACGCCTCCATTCGCGATCAGCTCGGCCCCCAGAAGCGAGCCGCCGGCCGCCGTGGCCGGGCGGCGGTACATCAGCGGATGGACGGGGTTGGACAGGGTTCCCAGGCCGTGACGCTCGCGGTCGTCGGGCGCCAGCGACTGGCTGGTCTCGGCACGGAGGAGCGCGTCGAGATAGTCGCGCGTGTGGAAGGTTCGCAGCGCCTCGGGCTTGGCGCGCGGGCTGGTGAGGTAGACGGACCCCGGCAGCCAGCCCATCGCGCGGGCAAGTGCCATGACCGTCGGCACGCGCGGTATCGCCAGTGGGTGAGCCCCGTCATAGCTGGGCCGTGCGTAGATCTGGCTGCCGATGAAGCGCGGCGGCGGCATGTCTGGCGCGGGTGCCGTCATTCCTTGTCTTTTTCCTTTCCCATTGCCTGCGCCGGCGTCAGCAACAACCCCCGTTGCGACAGCAGGATCGCGACGGGCCGTGTCGCGGGAATGTGCGAGAAGACGATCAGGATGCAGACCGTCAGCGGCACCGACAGGAAGGCGCCGGGAATGCCCCAGACGGCGGTCCAGAACATCAGCGACAGTACGACCATGAAGGACGACATGTTCAGCGACCGGCCCAGCAGCGTGGGGTCGAGCACGTTGCCGATCAGGAACTGCACCGTACCGCAGCCGAAGACGACGATCAGGAACGGCGTGATCGTGTCGAACTGGACCAGCGCCATCAGCGCCGGAAAGATGACCGCCACGATCGAGCCGATGGTCGGGATGAAATTCAGCGCGAAGGTCAGCACGCCCCAGGTTTCGGCGAAGTCGAGCCCGATGAGCTTGAACACGGGATAGCTGATCCCCGCCGTCAGCAGGCTGAGAAAGGACTTGATCGAAAGATAGCGCTGCATGCTGTAGGCGATCGCCTCGAGCAATTCCGAGATGTCCGACCCCGTCTTGCGATCGGCGGCGGCAAGCTGGATCTTGGCATTGAAGCTGCGCCGTTCGGCCATCATGAAGCCGGAATAGATGCAGATCAGGAAGAAGGTCGACAGGAACGCACCGGCGCCCCCTGCGGCCGTCAGCGCGAACTGCGACGTGTCGATGTCTATGACCAGGCCGCGGAACATGTCGGCCAGGTCCTCGCCCACGAGACGTGCCAGCCGTTCGAGCGTGGAATCGAATGGCCCCTGGTACTTGGGCAACTCGCTGACGAGTTCCGATGCCTGGGTGGCGAGGATGCTTATGACAGACAGAAGCCCCGCGCTGACGAACCCGAGGCTCACGAGATTGGCGAACCACCTTGGAACCTGAAGCGGACCGATGCGGATCGCGCGGATCCGGTCGCTGACCGAGATGATCAGCACGAAGGCCAGCACCGCCAGAACGAGGGGAACAAGGAAACCCGCGCCCGATCCCAGCCCCCAGATCGCAAGGGTGCCGATGATCAGGACATCGCGGCACAGGCGCAGCCCGTCGGCGCGCTTCTGTTCGGCGATGAAGGAGTGCGGATCGGTCATGATGCGCGCCGTTGGCCGATGGGCATGTCGGCAAAAGCGTTGTTGATCGGGTACATCTGGATCCTTGCGGGCAATGAGTTGCTGCGCGGCGCGTGGCGCTTTGATATTGCGACGATGTTGCAGCGGGCCGCGCCAAGGCGCAAGCGAACATAGGTGGGGCCGCAGGCAGGGCCAAGCAGGGGCAGGGCATGAGTACATCTTCCGGCGAACCGCCAAGACGCCCTGGGCAAGACGCCGATTCCGTGCGCTGGATCGTCCTGATGCTGGTCACGGTGCTGATTTCCGCGATCTTCGTGCGCATGGTGGGGCATCTCCTGCTGACGCTTCTGCTGGCGGCGATCGTGGCCGAGATGCTGGGCGGTGTTTTTTCGCGCGCGCTCAGGCTCACGGGGCAGCGGCGCGGGCTGGCCGGCATGCTGACACTTGTAGCGTTCGCGCTGGCCGTCATCGTGCCGTTGATCGGGGTGATCTCTCTTGCGGCCGAACAGGCCACGTCGATGGTCACGGATATCCGCGGCGTGCTGGCCGAGGTCACGGCCGACAGCGCGAGCGGCAAGTTCCAGCTGCCCGACTGGGTGCCGTATCACGACTGGCTGTCCACGCAGATGAACGATGCGCTGGCAAAGCTGGGGGACATTGTCCGCCAGATCGCGGCGTTCCTGCTGAATTCGGTCTCGGCCCTGACCCGGGGCGCGGCCGAGTTCTTCCTGCATCTCTTCGTCTTCATCTACGCGTTGGCGTTCTTCGTGCAGATGAACGTCCCGCCGATCCTGCAGGTGCTACGCCTGTCCGGTCTGCGGCCCGAGACGCAGGAGCGGCTTTACGACCGGATCGTGACGACAAGCCATGCCACGCTGAAGGTGATGTTCGTCATCGGCATCCTGCAGGGCGCGCTGGGCGGCTTCAGCTTCTGGGCCGCGGGAATTGAATCGCCGGCCTTCTGGACGGTGATCATGATCGTCTTCGCGATGATCCCGGGGCTTGGCGCGCAAGGTTTCGTCTTCGGCGCCGCGATCTATTTCGCCATCGAAGGCGACATGATCCGCGCGGCTGCGCTGGCCGTCTGGGCCACGGGGATGGCGGTGGTGATCGACAACATGCTGCGCCCGGCGCTGGTGCGGCGCGACAGCGGGCTGCATGACGTGCTGCTTCTCGTCTCGACGCTGGGGGGCCTTGGCTTCTTCGGCGCACCGGGGCTGGTGCTGGGCCCGGTTCTGGCGGGTATCTTCGTGGCGATCTGGACCGACTGGGCCGAGGTCAATGCCCGAGACGCCACAGCCGCCGAAGAATGACCGGCCCGGCAGGTCACAACCGCGCAAAGGATGATACGGTCGGACGCATGCGCAAGGTGAAATCGGATGTGATCTTCTGGCTCTGGGCCTTCTGGCAGGCGTTCCTGCGGTTCAACGCGACGAACGGGCTGGTCTTTTGCAGCCATCTCGCGATGTCGCTGCTGCTGGCGCTGTTCCCGTTCATCCTGTTCATCGTCTCGCTCGCGGCTTTCCTGTCGCAGAACATCCCCGTATCGGGGGTGAACGCGCTGATCTTCGGCGCCTGGCCGGAAGAGATCGCCGAGCCCCTCACGACCGAAGTGCGGTCCGTCGTCGAAGGCGCCTCGCCGGGCTTGCTGACCTTCGGCGGGCTGGTGGCGATCTACTTCGCCTCGAACGGCGTCGACGCGATCCGGCTGGCGATGACCGGCGCCTACCGCGAGGTCGACCCGCGCCCGTTCTGGAAGACCCGGCTGATGGCGATCCTGTTCGTGATCATGGGCGCCGTGGCGGTGATGGCCGCGGTGACGCTGGAACTTGCGCTGCCCATCTACCTGAAGTTCTTTCAGGAGGATTTCCCGGTCCAGATGCTGGGCTGGGTGAAGCCGGAATACCTGCGGGTCATGAACTCGGTCATGACGGTGATCGTGCTGTTCCTGGCCGTGTCGGCCTTCCACAAATGGCTGCCGGGGCACCGCATCCGGCTGCAGCAGATCCTGCCCGGCGTGGTGCTGACGCTGGTGCTCTGGGCTATCGGAGGCACCGTTTTCGGCTACTACATCGCCCATTTCGCGACCTACAACGCCACCTATGCCGGACTGGCCGGGGTGATCGCCACGCTGATCTTCCTCTACGTGATGGCCGCGATCCTGATCGTGGGGGCAGAATTCAACGGGGTGTTGTTGAAGGAAAAATGGAAGGCACAGGCAGAGTAGCGTATCGGGTCGCGGATGCTTTGGCGGCCTCGTCCCGGCGAAAACTGCTGGTCCATCGGTCGGACGGGACTGGTCATTGACGGCACGGTGCCGGGGCCCAGCGAAGCGGGTGGGGAGCGTCCGTTCTTACGCAGTGGCAAACCCCTTCCGCGTTCTGCCCCTTTCGCCGTACTGCTGAACCCCAAAGCAACGACCGTTGATAGACGTCCGTCCGTGCCCTGTGCACAGGCGACGCAGGGCAGTGCGGGCGTACGCTGCCCTTTCGTGGTCATTTCCGCCGGCCGCACTTGCAACCTTCCTAGGAACATCCATATACCATCCATGTAGATGGAGAATTTGCCATGGCCGAGATAAGACAGATCAGGGACAAGCAGCCCGATAACGAGAAGATCACCATCAATCTTGGCTTCGTCGACCTCGGCCGCATCGATCTTCTGGTGCAGGAGGGGTTCTATTCGAACCGGAGCGACTTCATCCGGACGGCGATCCGCAAGCAGCTCGACACGCATGGAGAGGCCGTCGACCGCTCGATCGAGCGCCATACCATGGAGCTCGGCCTCAGGGACTTCGGACGGGCGGAGCTTGAGCAACTTCGTGCGGCGGGAGAGGTTCTGCATATCAAAGTTGTGGGCCTGGCCCGCATCGGCTCGGACGTCACGCCCGATCTCGCCCGGGCGACCATCGGCTCGATCACCGTTCTCGGCAGCCTTCAGGCTTCTGCGGACATCAAGAAGGCCCTGGCCGACCGCATCCACTAGCGGCGGCCCTCACAAGGACGCAACAGATGATCAACTTCAACGCCGGCGCCTGGCGCCCGGCGGCCGGGCAAACGCGCGCCACGCAACTTGCCGCCGCCAACGACCTCGTGACCCGGACCCTTGCCCAGCACGGCCTGACCGCCGGACCCATGGCCGGGTTGCCCGCCGGTGGCGGCAGCGACGCGCTGCCGACCGCGCTGTCCGGCCTGATGGCCCGCCTTCAGCCCAACGCGCCCCCGGCATCCGCGCCCGAGGACCTGCCGAACGGGGCGCTTTTTGCAGAAGGCACGTTCACCTGCGCCGCGGGAACGCGTCGCTATCGCACCTATGTTCCCGCCTCGGCGGCAGAGGGTGTCACCGGGTTGGTCGTCATGCTCCACGGTTGCACCCAGACGCCGGAAGATTTCGCCAAGGGGACCGGGATGAACGCCCTGGCCGAGCGGCATCGTTTCATCGTCGTCTATCCGCACCAATCGCGCGGCGACAACGCCCAGTCTTGCTGGAACTGGTTCAGCCGCGGGGATCAGCAGCGCGACCGTGGCGAGCCTGCCATTATCGCGGGTCTGACCCGCGAGGCCATCGCCGACCATGCCATTCCCAAGGGCAAGGTCTTCGTCGCGGGCCTGTCGGCCGGGGCCGCGATGGCCGTCATTCTTGGCGATACCTATCCGGATCTGTTCAAGTCCGTGGGCGCCCATTCCGGTCTGCCCGCGGGGGCTGCGCAGGACGTCCCCTCCGCCTTCGCGGCCATGGCCGGACGCGTGATCGAAAGCGCTCCGGGTAAGGCTGCCACGCGCACCATCGTCTTCCACGGCGATGCCGATGCCACGGTGCACCCATCGAACGGCGAGCGTATCGTGCGGCAGGCTCTTGATGGCGGCCCGCGGCAGAGCCTTCAGACCGAGGATGAGGGCACGTCGGGCGGCCGGACCTATCGGCGCTGCACGACTTACGACGAAGCAGGTACGGAAGCGGTCGAACACTGGGTCGTCGAGGGCCTTGGACACGCATGGTCCGGCGGTCAGACGACGGGCAGCTATACCGACCCGCAAGGCCCGGATGCGAGCACGGAGATGGTCCGCTTCTTCTTCAGTGCGTCCACCTGACAGACGGGCGGGGGCAGCCGAGCGTCAAGGCTGCCCTAACCCCGAAACCCCATCGCCACCACGAACTTCTCGGAACTGTCCGACCGCGACGCGGGTGGCTTCACGTTGGCGACCTTCTCGAACTTCTGCTTCAGCACCTGTTGCAGGTCGCCCTCGGCGCCGCCGGCAAGGACCTTCGCCACGAAGGTGCCGCCCGGGTCCAGCACGTCGAAGGCGAAGTACGCCGCCGCCTCGCAGAGCGAGATGATGCGCAGGTGGTCGGTCTGCTTGTGGCCGGATGATTTGGCCGCCATGTCCGACATCACCACGTCCGCCGCACCACCCAGCATTTCGCGCAGGCGGGTGTCGGCGCCGTCGGCCATGAAGTCCATCTCCAGCAGTTCGACGCCCGCCACCGGTTCGACCTCCTGAATGTCGATGCCGATCACGCGGCCCTGGGGCTTGTTCTGCATCTCTCCCAGCGCGTTCACGCGCGGCACCGCCACCTGCAGCCAGCCGCCGGGGGCGCAGCCAAGGTCCACGATGCGGCCGCCGGGTTGCAGGAAGTGGTAGCGGTCGTCCAGTTCCATGATCTTGAACGCGGCCCGCCCGCGAAAGCCTTCGGCCTTCGCGCGGTGCACGTAGGGATCGTTCAGTTGCCGCTGCAGCCAGCGGGTGGATGAAAGCTTGCGGCCGCGGGCTGTCTTGACCTTGACTTTCAGATCGCGCTGGCCGCGGCCGGACGTGTTGCGGGCCATAGGGGGTCACCTTGGAAAAAAGGGCGGGGGCTGAACTTGCCTAGCGCCTTGCGGCCCCCGCCTCAAGCCCCGTGGCATCAGGTGGAGATCGCGACAGGGCGGTGCAGGTAGGTCAGATCGGTGACCTGGCGCGACAGGAACCCCGCCAGATCGGCGCGCGGGATCTTCAGTTTCAGGCCGCGGACCATCGGGCCGAAGCCGGTCTTGTACTGCCCGGTGGCCGGATCGTCGGTGAAGGCCGCGGGCCGGACGATGGTCCAGTCGAGCCCCGAGGCCTGGACCAGCTGCTCCTGCAATTCATGCTCGCGGTGGACCTGTTTCAGCAGGAAGCCGAACATTACCGTCTTCCAGAAGACATCGAGGTTCGCCCAGCTGTCGCCCGCGCCCAGCGTCGACTGGCAGATCAGCCGCCGCACGCCGTGGTCATGCATCGCGCGTATCACGTTCAGCGTGCCCCTGGACCTGATCCGGCTGGTGATCGAATTGCCCGCGCCAAGCGCCACGACAACCGCGTCCTGCCCGGCCATCGCGGCCGAGACCTGCGCGGCGTCCAGCGCGTCGCCGGCGACCCGGGACAGCGCAGGGCTATCCGTATCCAGCCGTTCGGGATGGCGGGCGAAGGCGGTGACGTCATGGCCGTCCGCCAGCAGCGTATCGACAACTTTCGACCCGACAGAGCCGGTCGCACCGAAAATGATGATCTTCATGGGTTTCCCTCCGAAACTGAACTTGACACCGTGTCAAGTTGACATGCTGTCAAGTGGCGTGCACTTTACATCATGTCAAGTGAGAATCAGACGACCCGCCTTCGTATCCTGACCGCAACGCTCGATCTGCTGCAGGGCGGGTCGAAATCGGTCCGCATGTCGGACATCGCGCGCACGGCCGGGATCAGCCGGCAGGCGCTGTACCTGCATTTCTCGACCCGGGCCGAGCTTCTGATCGCCGCGGCGCGCCACCTGGACGAGGTGAACGAGGTCGACGCGCGGCTGGAACCCAGCCGCACGGCGGAAACAGGGCGGGCGCGGCTGAAAAGCTGGGTGGAGTCCTGGGGCAATTACATCCCCGAGATCTGGGGCCTGGGCGAAGCGCTGGCAGCGATGCAGCACACCGACGCCGACGCGGCCGAGGCGCTGGCCGACCGGATGCGTGCCGTGCGCGACGGCTGCGCCGCGGCGGTCGCGGCTTTGCACCGCGACGGGGACCTGACGCCGGACCTGTCCGCGACCGAGGCGACGGATCTGCTGTGGACCATGCTTTCGGTCGGAAGCTGGCGGCAACTGCGTTTCGACTGCGGGTGGAGCCAGGCCGACTACGTCGCCCGCATGACGCTGGCGGCAGAAAAGGCGCTAATCCGCGCGCCCTAGACGATTGTTGGCCAGTGCCCGCAGTTGGCGGGGAGAGCGGGAGTTTTCCACGTTCCCTGACGGCACGAAACCTTGATGGAAAGCGCCGGGGTTTCGTGCAGTTTCTGCGTGAAGCGCGCACACGTTGAGGTGCCGCAGGGCGTTATGGCGCAGGGGCCGGGCCATCCTCCGGCCTGTCCACGGCTTTGCCCACAGGCCCCGTGCTGATCGCGGCGGGAAAGCCGGGGCAATGTTCTTCTTCCACAAGAACATCCACAGGGTCGACATCGCGGAACGCCCGTTCTCTGGCCCCGCGGGGCGCGGCTTGTGGCCGGAGGGCCGCCGCGCTAGGCATCGTCCCGGTGGCGGGTGAAGGGCACGGCCATGCAGATGGATGCGAGGCTGGGGCCATGACGCTCACCGAATTTGCGATCATCGCGGTGGCGATGGCCCTGGGCGGGCTCGTCAAGGGCGTGACGGGGGCCGGCGCGCCGGTGATTGCCGTTCCGGTGATCGCGGCGGTGCTGAGCCTGCGGGATGCCGTGGCGATCATGGCGCTGTCGAACCTCGTGTCGAACCTCGTTCAACTGTGGCAGTTCCGCGAGACCCGCATGCGCGGCCCGCTGCCGTGGATCCTGGCGGCTGCCAGTTTTGCCGGGGCGTGGATCGGCACGGAAATGCTGGTGAGCCTGCCGGCCGAGGCTTTGATACTGGGTCTGGCCGGGATCGTTCTGATCTATGTTCTGCTGCGTCTGGCGCGGCCCGGATTTCATCTGTCACTGCCCCTTGCCACGAAGCTGGCCGGTCCGGCAGGTCTCGCGGGCGGTATCCTGCAGGGGGCGGTGGGGCTGTCGGCGCCGGTGTCGATCACGTTCCTGAACGCGTTGCGGCTGGAAAGAGCGGTTTTCGTGCCCACGATCTCGCTGTCCTTCGTGGCGATGTGCCTGAGCCAGGTTCCCGTGCAGATCTCCCACGGGCTTCTGACCTGGCCGATTGCGGCGGTCAGCATGGCCGGGCTGGTGGGGCAACTGGCGGCGATGTCGCTGGGGGGACGACTGGCGAAGAACGTCTCGGCCCAACTGTTCGACCGGATCGTGCTGGTCCTGCTGGTGGCCATGGCGCTGCGGATGGTCTGGCAGACGCTGGCCGGTTGACCGGGCCGGACCCGGTCGGGCCGGGCGGGGGCAAGTTTCCCTTTTGTCGGGGCTTTCCGGGGCGTTGAAAGGGGGCTCTGCCCCCGCCGCCCTTCGGGCGACTCCCCCGGAGTGTTTCGGAAGTGAAGAAGGGGGATCGTTCCGGGAAGCGGTGCGTTTCGGATATCAAAACTCTTTCCGCCTGTCGAAAGGCGCGATAGGTTTCGGGAGCAGGGAGGAGACGCGTTGCCACGGCGAAGGCAGGCTCTGACCGGTTCGAAACCGGCCTGCAAACTGTCGCCAAAGGAGGAGGAGACCCCGATGGCTTTCGAGACCCCGAGCGAGACGCCGGAGCGCCGCGCGTTCTACGACTCCATCGACCCCGAGAACATGACCGCGCTGTGGTCGGTGATGGCGGGCATCATCACGCCGGAGCCCACCAGTGGCTGCAAGCCCCATGCCTGGCGCTACGACACGGTGCGCGAGAAGCTGATCGAGGCCTCGGCCCTGATCTCCGCCAAGGAGGCCGAGCGCCGGGTGCTGATCCTGGAGAACCCCGGCCTGCGCGGGCAGTCGCGGATCACGACGTCGCTTTATGCCGGTGTCCAGCTTGTGATGCCGGGAGAAGTCGCGCCGGCGCACCGCCACAGCCAGTCGGCGCTGCGCTTCGTGCTGGAAAGCGCGGGCGGTGAGACGGTGGTGAATGGCGAGGTCACCAACATGCAATACGGGGATTTCGTGATCACGCCGCATTGGCAGTGGCACGATCATGGCAACGACACGCAGGATCCTGTCCTGTGGCTCGACGTGCTGGACATTCCCATCGTGCAGTTCTTCGACGCGTCCTTCGCCGAGGGCATGGGCGAGGATCAGCAGAAGCGCGACACGCCTGAAGGGGATTCACTGGCGCGCTACGGGGCGAACATGCTGCCGCTGGGGTACGAGAAGAGCACCCCGGCCTCGCCGATCTTCAACTATCCCTATGATCGCTCGCGCGAGGCGCTGGAGCGGATGAAGGCGGCCCGTGAATGGGATCCCTGCCACGGTCTGAAGATGCGCTACGTGAACCCGGTGAACGGGGACTGGGCTATGCCGACGGTGGGGACCTGCCTGCAGCTTCTGCCCAAGGGCATGAAGACCGCGCCCTACAAGTCGACCGATGCGACGGGCTTCGTGCCGGTCGAGGGGCGGGGGCGGTCGTGGGTCAACGGGCAGGAGATCACCTGGGGTCCGCGGGATGTGTTCGTCGTGCCGTCGTGGCACGAGGTGGTGCACGAGCCCGAGGGCGAGGCCGTTCTGTTTGCCTTTTCCGACCGGCCCATTCAGGAAAAGCTGGGACTTTTCCGCGAAGCCCGCGGCAATGCCTGACGACAAGGGACGAATGACCAGATGACCGACTATGTATTTCCGCCGCATCCACAGGCTTCGGTTGCGGTGAAGGGTTCGGGCGCGCGGTTCCCCGTGCGCCGGATCTTCTGCGTGGGCCGCAACTATGCAGCCCATGCGCGCGAGATGGGGCGCGATCCGGACCGGGAGCCGCCGTTCTTCTTCACCAAGCCTGCCGATGCGGTGGTGGATAACGGTGTGACCGTGCCGTACCCGCCCGAGACCGAGAACCTGCAATACGAGATCGAGCTGGTCATCGCCATCGGCAAGGGCGGGCGCAATATCCGCGCCGAGGATGCCTATGGCCATATCTTCGGCGCGGGCGTGGGGCTGGATCTGACGCGCCGCGATCTGCAACTGAAGGCGCGCGAGATGGGGCGACCGTGGGATTGGGGCAAGGGCTTCGACATGTCGGCGCCGATCACCGCGATCACGCCCTGGGCGGATGTACCGTCGGTCGAGGCCGGGCGGATCTGGCTGGCGGTGAACGGTGAGGTCAGGCAGGACGGCGATCTGGCGGAACAGATCTGGGACGTGCAGGAACAGATCGCGATCGTGTCGCGGACGATGGCGCTGGAAGCGGGCGACCTGATCATGACCGGCACGCCTGCGGGCGTGGGGCCGGTCGTGGCGGGGGACGTGATCACCGGCGGGGTTGCCGGGCTGGACGAGATCCGAACGGAGATCGGGCCGCGCGAAAGCTGAGAGAGGTTCGTGCGAGCTTTGGTATCGCCGTTCCGTCGGACCGTTTTCTGGTTGGATGGGAATGCCGCTGCCCCACCGCGCCCTCGCGGGCCCACCCGCCCGCCCGCGACGTATCCTTCGGATCCGACGCGCCCGCTCGGGCGCGGTGGGGCGGGTTGTGTTGACCTTTGCAACTGGTCCGGCAATTGGGTTCACCTGACGGAGCGGGGTGCGTATGGACAGTATTATCATTCGGCCGCTTGTGGCCACGGACGGGCCAGCGGCGGGCGAGGTGTTTTTCGACGCGGTCCAGCGTGGCACCATGGCAGAGTACACTCAGGAACAGCGCGATGCCTGGGCCGGGGCGGTGCATGATCCGGAAGGCTGGACCGACCGGCTGGACGGCGTCGATGGCTTCGCCGCCGAAGCAGACGGCCGGGTGGTCGGGTTCATGACCATCGATGCGGATGGCCATGTCGACCTGGCGTTCATCCGGTCGGATGCGATCGGGCAGGGTGTGGGCCGACAATTATACGACGCGGTGGAAGACAGGGCGAAGGCGCTTGGCGCCACCGTCATGACGACCGATGCCAGCCTGAAGGCGCGGCCCTTCTTCGAACGGATGGGCTGGCACGTTGTCCGGGAACAGAAACCCGTGCGGCGGGGCGTCGAACTGACGAACTTCCGGATGGAGAAGGTTTTGACCGCCTAGCGGTTCCGCCACGTGTCCCAGGCTTCGGGGGTATCGAGATCCAGCGTAGCGTGGCTGCCGGGCAGGGGGATCAGGTGGACCTGATCCTTGTGCGCTCGGACGATGCTTTGGGCGCCGGTATCGCCGGTGAGTGCCAGAAGATCCGGGAACAAGGTGGCCGAGAAGGCGACGGGATGGCCGGGGCGGCCGTCTGTGTCCGTTGCGCGCCAGATCGGGTGATCGGGGTTCCGCGTGATGGCCTGTTTCATCGTGCGCAGATCGTCGGCGGTCAGCTCCGGCAGGTCCGCCAGCAGGATCATCGCGGCATCGACCGGGGGGAGCCCCGCGATGGTGGTGCGGAGGCTGGCGTTCATGCCTTCGGATGCATCGGGCACGGATACGGGCAACACGTCCAGCCCCTCGACGCAGTCCCAGCGGGTCAGGCCGAAGGGGCTGTTCCGGTCGGGCAGGGCGACGATGACCGGGCCGCCGGCCGCCAATGCTCGGACGGCCATGAGATGGAGGAGGGGCTGGTCCCCAACCCGCTCCATCAGCTTGTCGCGTCCTTCCATGCGGGAGGACGAACCGGCCGCCAGAAGAACGGTCGCGATCCTCATCCGCGCATGCGTGCGCCGTCGGGATCCCACAGGGCGCCGTCGACCAGTTTTGCCGGGCGCATCTGGCCTAGGATCTCGATTTCGACGTCCAGTCCCGGGGCGATGCTGTCCACCGGCAGGAAGCCTTGCGCCACCGACTGGCCCGTCCAGTGCGAATAGCCGCCCGAAGTGCAGAAGCCCACGACCGCGCCGTTCAGCCAGATGGGTTCGTAGGCCTGCACGTCGGCATCGTCGGCTTCGACCACGAAGGCGCAGAGCTTGCGGGCCGGGCCCGCGGCGCGCTCCGCCTCCGCAGGGGCGCGACCGATGAAATCGGCGTCCTTCTTCCACGCGATGAACCGGTCGAGCCCCGTTTCCGCCGGCGTGTAGTCGGGCGAGAATTCGGACATCCACGACCCGAAGAACCTGTCGAGCCTGAGCGACATCATCGCCCGCATCCCGAAGGACTGCATCCCGTGGGGCTGGCCAGCCGTCCACAAGGTGGACCAGAGTTGGCGTTGGGCAGTGGCGTCGCAGAAGATCTCGTACCCCAGGTCGCCGGTATAGCTCACGCGCTGAACAAGGCAGTCGGTCATGCCGACGATGAGGCGCCGTATGTCCATGAACTTCATGTCCGAGATATCAGACCTTGTGCAGGCCGCCAGCACCTCCCGCGCCTTGGGTCCGGCGATCTGGAAGCCGGTGCGGCTGTCCGAGATGTTGTCCACCCGCACGCCGTCGGCCGCGTTCATGTCGAACCAGCGCATGTGGAACGCCTGCGCGCCGTAGGACGCGGTGACCTGGAATTCCGTCTCCGACAGGCAGGACACCGTGAAATCCCCGATCAGCTTGCCCTTGGACGACAGCATCGGCGTCAGCGACAGGCGGCCCGGTTTCGGGATCCGGCCGGCCATGATGCGGTCGAGCCACGCGCGGGCGTTCGCGCCCGTCACCCGGTACTTGCCGAAATTGTGGGTCTCGTTGATGCCCACCGCCTCGCGCACGGCCTTCACTTCGCGGGCCGTGGCGTCGAAGGCGTCGGAGCGGCGGAAGGATGGGGTCTCATAGGTCGGCTCATCGCCTTGCGCGAAGTAGTTCGCGACTTCGAGACCGAACTGCTGGCCCCAGACCGCGCCCATCGACGTGAAGATGTCGTACATCGGCGTCGTGCGGTTGGGGCGCGCGGCGGGCAGTTCCTCGTTCGGGTAGGAGACGGAAAAGCGCTTCTGGTAGTTCTCGACCACCTTGGGGAGGGTATAGCCGGGCCCGATCCAGTCGCCGAAGCGGGCGACATCCATCGCGAAGACATCGCGTTCGGGCTCGCCCTCGATCATCCATTGAGCCAGCGTCAGACCCACGCCGCCGCCCTGGGAGAAGCCCGCCATCACGCCGCAGGCGGACCAGTAGTTGCGCAGGCCCGGGACGGGGCCCACCAGCGGGTTGCCATCCGGGGCGAAGGTGAACGGGCCGTGGATCACGGATTTGACGCCCGCGCGTTCGAGCACGGGGAAGCGGTTGTAGGCGAAGGCGACGCTGTCGGTGATCTTGTCGAAATCGTCCGGCAGAAGTTCATGGCCAAACGTCCACGGCGTGCCGTCGACGGCCCAGGCTTCGGCCTGCTGTTCGTAGAAACCGATGCACAGGCCCCGGCCTTCCTGACGCAGATAGCTTTCGCCGGCCGGGTCCATGACATGGGGATGTTCGGCGTCGCGCTCGTAGATCTCGGGGATGTCTTCCGTCACCAGGTACTGGTGCGCCATGGGATGCAGCGGAAGGTAGACGCCCGCCATCGCGCCCACTTCGCGCGCCCACAGCCCGCCGGCGTTCACCACGTGTTCGGCATGGATCGTGCCCTTGTCGGTGACCACATCCCACGTCCCGTCAGGGCGCTGATTGGTCTCCTTCACCATGCAGTGGAGCTCGATCTCCGCCCCGCCCATGCGGGCGGCCTTGGCATAGGCCTGCGTGGTGCCGGAGGGATCGAGATGGCCGTCCAGCGGATCGTAGAGCCCGCCGATCACGCCCTGGGTGTTGGTGATGGGGGCGATCTTTGCGATCTCCTCGGGCGAGACGATCTCTGTCTCCAGCCCCATGAACCGGTGCTTGGCGCGTTCTGCCAGCAGCATATCGAACCGGTCGCGGTTGTCGGCAAGCGTCACTCCGCCCACGTGGTGCAGACCGCAGGAGAGGCCGGTGAGTTCTTCCAACTCGCGATAGAGGCGGATGGTGTAGCCCTGCAGCGCGGCCATGTTCGTGTCGCCGTTCAGGGTGTGAAACCCGCCCGCGGCATGCCATGTGGAACCGGACGTCAGTTCGGACCGTTCCAATAGCATGACATCCGACCAGCCGAGTTTCGTCAGATGATACAATACGCTGCAGCCGACGACACCGCCGCCAATGACGACAACACGGGTGGTGGTTTTCATGAAATGCTCCGCTAGAGTTGTTGCAGCGACCATTCCGGGGGACAGGGTCTTGAGCAAGCTGAAAAACGACAGGACCTGTCGCAGGCAGACATTCACCGCTGCGACATCGGGACAGGCATCATGATCCGGGCCTTTCTTCGATATGCGCTGCAGGTATCGCGGCGGATCTATGTGCGGGTGATCCTGTACGCGGTGCTGAATCTGCTTGCGCTGGTCGGCGCGGTGCTGCTGGCGCCCTTCATTCCCGACCGGATGTCCGATTTTGTGGGCGCCGAGGCGGTGGACACGATCCTGCAGATCCTTGCGAGTTCGATGCTGTCGGTCTCGATCTTTTCACTGACGATCATGACGTCGGCCTTCTTCCTGGCCGCGGGCCAGTGGTCTCCGCGATCCTATCTTGTGCTGCGGCAGGACACGATCACGCATTCGGTGCTGGCCAGCTTCGTGGGGTCGTTCCTGTTCGCGCTGATCGCCCTGATCCTGCTGGAGGCACATGCCTTCGACGAGAAGGGGATCGTGGTGCTGTTCGGCGTGTCGGCGCTTGTGGTGCTGTTGGTCGTCTACAACATGATGCGCTGGATCGTGCACCTGGAAGGGTTGGGCAGCCTGCCGCAAACGCTCGACGCGCTGGAACGTGAGGCGGTGCAGGCCGTGGGCACCGCGGTGGCGCGGCCCTGCAACGGCGCGCGATCGGCCCGTGAATGGGATCCTGGCGATGCGGAGGTGCTGATCCTGCGCGCCAATCGCAACGGCTATTTGCAACAGGTGTTCGAAGACGCGCTGCAGGCCTGGGCCGCGTCGCACGACGCGCGGATCCTGGTGCAGATCCGGGTGGGCGATCATATCCTGCGCGGCATGCCCCTGGCTTTGGTCGTGGGGGTCGATGAACTGGCGTCATCATCCGAGACGCAATTGCACGAGGCGCTGCCCATCCGCGAGATGCGCAGTTTCGAGCAGGACCCGGTTTTTGCCGTCCGGCTGATCGCCGAGGTGGCCAAGCGGGCGCTGTCGGCCTCGGTCAACGATCCAGGCACGGCGCAGGATATCGCGCACCGGCTGGCCCGGGTGCTGAGCTGCCGGAGCAAGGTCGCGCAACCGGCCGAGGAAGGGACGCTCGACCGGCTCTACCTGCATCCGTTGGATTGCGAACGCCTCTTCCGCTCGTCCTACGACCCCATTTCTCGCGACGCAGGTGATTGTGTCGAGGTGCACGGCGCTGTCGCGCGGGCGCTGGCGGTGCTGTCGGACGAGGCGCCGGATGCCCTGATCTGGGAAGCCCGCGCCTGCGCCCTTCGGTGTCGCAAGCGGGCCGAGGAGGCGATGCCCGATGGCGCGGACCGGGAATGGTACGACCGCGGGGCAGGCCTGTCGGACTTCTGATACGGCTGGCGGATTATTCGTCCGACCATAGATGTGATATTTAAAGTGTTAACGAGCGTAGAAATCTGTATAGGTGTCGCGTGAGCTGGGTGGGCTCGTGGGGGACCAACGTGAAAAAGACAATCTTGGCGGGTTTTGCCGTGATGGCAATCTCGGGTGCGGGAGCCGTTTACGCTCACCCGCAAAGTGAGGCTTGGAACCCTGTCCAGACGGCGCTGACGGCACAAGGTGTCTGGGGTCTGGTCGAAAAGCTTCGCGGTGAGAACGTTCTGAAAGCGTCTTGCTGCAAGACATGCAGGAAAGGGAAAGCCTGCGGTGACTCGTGCATTTCCAAAAGCAAATCCTGCCATGCTGGCCGTGGTTGTGCTTGCAACGGATAGGATCGGATCCGTAGCGAGTTGCTGGATCCACTACGATTTTGGATGTGGTTGCCTAACGGACACGCCCGCGGCGTGACACGATGTTCGCGCCCGCTTGCGCGGGCGATCGGTCTGTGCGGCGGCGCGCAGGGCTTCTATCAGATTGGGGGAGGCGCGGGGCGGCGTGTCGCAGCTGCCGCCTGCTCGGTTTCGAACCGCGCGCGGGCCCGGGCCACGGCGCATTCGTTGGCCACGGCCCAGTCCGTGAGCGCCTTCATCGGGCCCAGCAGCGTTTCGCCCAGCGGTGTCAGCCGGTAGTCGACCCGTGGTGGCACAACCGGCGTAACCGCCCGTTCTACAAGGCCATTTTTCTCCAGCTCGCGCAGCGACGCGGTGAGGGACTTCTGCGTGATCCCCCCGATCGTGCGCTTGAGATCGGTGAACCGGCGCGGTTCCTCGGCCAGGTGCGCGACGATCAGCATGCTCCATTTGCTGCCCACGGTTTGCAGCAGATTGCGGACCGGACCGCAGGCCGGATCCTCGTGGCCGGGCAGGACATGCGTGTCTGGTTTCATCTTGGATACCTCGGTTTCGGAAACGTGCCGTCTTGCGGCGCCGCAGCATTTGCATAAGTTAACCCGGTATCCGACGGATACCAGAGTTTCCGAACGCAACCGAGACCGGTGGCGCCGGGGGGCAGCGCGGCTGCATCCGGCGGACGGGGAAGGCACGTTCAATTTCAGAACAAAGGAGTATGACCATGTCACTCAAGCTGAAGATCATCATCGGGTCCACCCGTCCGGGCCGCATCGGCCCCAAGGTTGCCGACTGGGTCGCCGCGGCCGCCGGCGAGAACGGTGCGTTCGACGTCGATGTCGTCGACCTGGCCGAGGTCGGTCTTCCCCTGCTGGACGAACCCAAGCACCCGGCGATGCAGGCCTACGAACATGACCATACCAAGCGCTGGTCCGCCATCGTGGACGAGGCCGATGCCTTTGTCTTCGTGACCCCGGAATACGACGGCTTCCCGCCCGCGGCGCTGGTGAACGCGCTGCAGGCTCTGGTGGTGGAGTGGAATTACAAGCCGGCCGCGATCGTCAGCTATGGCGGCGTATCGGGTGGCATGCGCAGCGGCGATGTCCTGCGCAGCCTTGTTGGCGGCCTGAAGATGATGGCTCTGCCGGGCTTCGTGCCGGTGCCGTTCGTCTGGAACCATTTCGACGACAATGGCGATCTGGTGCCCAACGAGCCGATGAAGGATGGCGCGGCCCAGACCCTGGCCGAGCTGGCCAAGTGGGCGACCGCGCTGAAGCCGATGCGCAGTGCAGACGCACAGGAGGCGGCCGCCGCCTGAACGACCCCTTGGGTGACCGGTCCGAACCGGTCACCCAGCGACAGGTTTTGAACTGGTCGCACAGCGACAGGGCATGTCGGGATCGGACGATCCCGGCAGCCCGCCCCGCGCAAGGGTGGCCCCGTCAAACGGAGGCCCGCCCAGATGAAAACCCATGCCCAGGCTGTCGTGATCGGCGGCGGTCTTGTCGGATGCTCGATCCTCTATCACCTGGCCAAGCTGGGGTGGACGGATGTCGTTCTGCTGGAACGGGACGAACTGACCAGCGGATCGACATGGCACGCCGCCGCCAACATCCACGGGCTGCACGACAACACCAATATCTCGCGCCTGCAGCATTACACGATGACGCTCTACAAGGAGCTGGAGCAGGAAACCGGGCAGGGCTGCGGGATCTTTCAGGCGGGGTCGCTGTACCTTGCGCAGACACAGGCACGCGAACACCAGCTGCGGCTGCAGGAGGCCAAGGCGCGGCTGTACGGGATGAATTTCCACGAGGTCTCCCGCGACGAGGCCGAACGCCTGCACCCGCTGGTCGATTTCGATGGCATCCGCTGCATCATGTACGAACCCGATGGCGGTAATGTGGACCCGTCGGGCGTGACGCAGGCCTATGCCGCCGGCGCCCGGGCGCGGGGGGCCGAGATCCATCGCTTCACGCCGGTCACCGCGACGCGTCCCCAGCCGGATGGCGGCTGGGTGGTCGAGACGCCCAAGGGCGAGATCCGCACCGATTGGGTGATCAATGCCGCCGGCCTCTGGGCGCGGGAGGTGGCGGCGCTGGCGGGGATTTCCCTGCCGCTGCAACCGACCGAGCACCAGTATTTCGTGACCGAGACGATCCCCGAGATCGCGGGGATGGATCGGCGTCTGCCCTCTGTCGCCGACCGGGACGGGGAATATTATCTGCGCCAGGAAGGCAAGGGCCTGCTGATCGGCGCCTATGAGCGCGACGTGCGGCTCTGGGCCGAGGACGGGACGCCACAGGGCTTTGGTCATGAACTCTTTGCCGACGATCTGGAGCGGATCGAGGAAAACATGATGCGCGCCATCGACCGTGTCCCGGCCGTGGGCGCTGCGGGGATCAAGCGGGTGATCAACGGACCGATGATCTGGTCGCCCGACAGCTCGGCGCTTTACGGTCCGGTGCCCGAACGTCCGGGGTATTTCTGTGTCTGCGGGATCATCCCGGGCTTCTCGCAATCCGGCGGGCTCGGGATGATGGCCGCGGAATGGATCGTCGAGGGCGAACCGCGCTACGACATGTTCGCGTGGGATCTGACGCGCTATGGCGACTGGGCGACACCTGCCTTTACCAAGGCGCGCGTGACGGACCAGTACGCCCACCGCTTCGCGATCCATTTCCCGAACGAGGAACGCAGTGCGGGCCGTCCGGCGCGCACGCGGCCCGTTTATGCCGACCAGCAGGCCATGGGCGCGGTCTTCGGGCTGAACGGGGGCTGGGAGCATCCGTTGTATTTCGCCGATACGCCCGGCACCCAGGATACCGCCGGGTTTACCCGCCAGCTATGGTGGGACATCGTGGGCGCCGAGGCGCGGACGCTGCGAGAGAAGGCCGGGATCATCGATATCTCGAATTTCGCCAAGTACGAGGTGACAGGGCCGGGCGCGGGCGATTGGCTGGATGCGCTGTTCGCCAACCGGATGCCCAAGACGGTCGGACGGTCCTGCCTGACGCCGCTGATCGGCAAACGCGGCGGGATCGCGGGGGATTTTACCGTGACGAAGACCGGGGAGGAGGCATTCTGGATCCTGGGCTCCGGCATGGCCGAACGCTATCACCAGCGGTTCTTCCACGCCGTGCCGTTGCCCAAGGGCACGACGCACCGGTCCCTGACCGACACGACCTGCGGCTTCAACGTGGCAGGGCCTGCGTCGCGCGCGCTGTTGCAGCGGTTGACCAACACGTCGCTTGAGACCGCCGATTTCCCGTTCTTCCGCTCCAAGCGGGTCGAGATCGCGGGTGTCGATTGCATGGCACTCCGCGTCTCCTTCACCGGGGACCTGGGGTGGGAACTGCATTGCGCCGCGGACGATCAACAACGCCTTTACGCGGCGCTCTTGGAAGCCGGGCGCCACTTGGGCGCCGGGCCGGTGGGCAGCCGGGCGCTGATGTCGCTCAGGCTCGAGAAGGGCTATGGCTCGTGGGGCCGGGAGTATTCGCCGGAATACTGGCCGCAGGAAGTGGGGCTTGAGGCGCTGGTCAAGCTCGACAAACCGTTCCTGAACCGCGATGCGGTGGAAACGGCGTTGGCGAAACCCGCCCGCGAACGGATGGTGATGCTCGCGCTGGACGAGGCCGATGTGACGGCCTCGAACGCCGATGCGACGGGGGGGGAGCCGATCTTCCTGAACGGCACCGGCATCGGGCGGGTCAGTTCCGGCGGCTATGGCTATGGCGTGAACCGGTCGCTGGCGCTGGCCTCTATCAAGGCCGGGAACCCGGGTGATACGGTCGAGGTGATGGTGCTGGGCCGACCGCACAAGGCGGAAATCCTTGTCCGTCCCCCCTTCGATCCCGAGGGCCACAGGCTGAGGGCGTAAATCCCCGCGACCGCAGGTCTTGTTTCTTCGAAGGCGTTGCTGGCCTATGAGGGATGGTATCCTAGCCCGAAACGCCAGCCCATGACCGAACCCCAGCGCTCCTTCCTTAGCCGCAAGACCCGTTCGGGGCTGGCGCAGCTGCGGCGCGGATGGGACACGCTGAAGCGGCGCGGGCCGGGGCAGGTGCAGTTCTGGTTCATAGCACTCCTGATCGGGATCGCGGCGGGCTTCGCGGCGCTGGCCTTCCGGGTGGGCATCGACCTTCTGCAGGCGTGGGTCTACGGCACCCACGACGTGCACTACCTGCACAGCTTCGCCCGCGGCCTGCCGTGGTACGCGATCTTCTTCGCGCCCGTGATCGGCGGGCTGATCGTGGGCCTGATCCTGCACAAATTCACGCCCGACGGTCGGGTCCGGTCGGTGGCCGACGTGATCCAGGGCGCGGCCATGCACGAAGGCCGGGTCGAAACCAGGGCCGGGATCGCGTCGATGGTGGCGTCGCTGATCACGCTCAGCTCGGGCGGGTCCACGGGGCGCGAAGGGCCGGTGGTGCACATCGCGGGCGTGATCTCGACCTGGGTGTCGAAGCGGATCGACGCCGACGGGATCACCGGCCGCGATCTTCTGGGCTGCGCCGTGGCGGCCGCCGTATCTGCCAGCTTCAATGCGCCGATCGCCGGGGCGCTCTTCGCGCTCGAAGTCGTGCTGCGCCATTTCGCCGTGCATGCCTTCGCGCCCATCGTCATCGCGGCCGTCGCCGGCACCGTGATCACGCGGCTGGGGCTGGGCGAACAGGTGGAGTTCGATCTCGCCGACACGGTCGATTTCCAGTTCTACGTCGAGCTGCCCGCCTTCCTGCTGATGGGCATCGTCTGCGGCATCGTGGGCGTGATCCTGATACGGTCGATCTTCTTCGCCGAAGACGTGGCAACCGCCGCGCAGAACTGGATCGGTCTGCCGCGCTGGCTGCGCCCGGCCGTGTCGGGCGCGATGCTGGGCCTGATCGCGATTTGGTTCCCGCATATCATCGGCGTGGGGTACGAGACGACCTACCGCGCTCTGACGGGGGATCTGTTCCTGACGCAGGCGGTTCTATTCACCGTGGTGAAGGTGCTGGCGGTGGCCATCACCTTCGGCGGCCACATGGGCGGGGGTGTGTTCTCGCCCTCGCTGATGGTCGGCGCGCTGACCGGGCTGGCCTACGGGCTGGTGGCCACTTCGATCCTGCCGGACGTGTCGGGCAATCACACGCTTTATGCCTTTGCCGGGATGGGCGCCGTGGCCGCGGCGGTGCTGGGCGCGCCGATCTCGACCACGCTGATCGTGTTCGAACTGACCGGCGACTGGGAGATCGGGCTGGCGGTGATGATCGCGGTTTCGCTCTCGACGGCCATCAGCTCCCGCCTTGTGGACCGGTCCTTCTTCCTGACCCAGCTGGAGCGTCGCGGCACGCATCTTGCCGCCGGGCCGCAGGCCTACCTGCTGGCGATGCTGCGCGCGGGCGGCGTGATGCGGGCAAAAGGGGCAACGAACGAGGCCGATCCCGACGAATGCGAGCGCATGCTGGCCGAGGGCCTGTCCGTCGGCGCCTCGGAAACGCTGGAGGCCACCATGCCCGTCTTCGACCGCGCGCAGGTGGCCTTCCTGCCGGTGGTCGATACCTCCGGCGACGCCCCCGAAATCATCGGGGCCCTGTTCCATGTCGATGCGCTGAAGGCCTACAACCGTCTCCTGGCTGCCACGGCGGCCGAGGAGCATTCCTGACGGGTCCTCTCTTCAGATCGGCGGAGGTTCCGGGCCGTGCCGTCGGGTGCCTCCGGCGGGAGTATTTGGGAAAAGAAGAAACAGGGGATGCGCCCGGGTTTTTCTGGTCTTCAAGTATCTCGGGGGGGGGCGGCGGCCCACCCTGTGCTGCCCGGACAGGTCGGGCGTCTTCCGAACCGCTACCGCGCGCGGCTTGCCTTGATGGGCCGGTCGGTGAAGACTGGCACGGGAGGCCGGGACCGGGCGCAGACCCGGCGCCGGAGGGAGGATCTTTCATGACCGCGGCATTGCCCGACTACCGGATCTTCGCGATCCGCCATGCGGAGAACACCGTGCGGACGCGGGGCAACAATTTCATCAACGACCCGGATCCGCTGGATCTGTTGCAGATGGATTTCTATTTCTGGGTGATCTCGGGGGCGGGCCGGGTGATTGTCGTCGATACCGGGATCGATGCCGCGAAGGGCGCCGCGAACGGCCATCACCAGACCATCGCGCCGCCGGAGGCATTGCGGGCCCTGGGCGTTGCCCCTGACGCGGTCGACACGGTGATCCTGACCCACGCCCATTACGATCATGTCGGGTACCTTGACGCTTTCCCCCGCGCGCAGTTCTGGATGCAGGCCGAGGAGATGGCCCATATCACCGGCCCCTGGATGCAGGTGCCCTTTTTCGCCCATGCCTATCACGCCGACGATATCGCCCGGCTTGAAGACCTGCTGCGCCGGGACCGGTTGCAACTGCACGACCGCGATCTTGAATTCGCGCCGGGCCTCAGCCTGCATCGGGTCGGCGGGCATACTGCCGGGCAGGAGGTGGTGCGCGTTCATACCGCGCGCGGCTGGGTGGTGCTCGCCTCGGACGCGTTGCATTACTTCGAGGAACTGGAGCGCGGCGTGCCATACGCCATCGCCTTCGGCCTGCCCGAGATGCTGGCGGCCCATGACAGGATCCGGGCAATGGCCGAAAGCGAGGCCCACATCGTGCCGGGCCACGATCCGCGGGTCGCGCGGATCTACCCGCCGGCGCAGAGCGATCTGGCCGAAACGGTCTTTCGCGTGGACCTGCCGCCGTCCGGCGCGAACTAGCCTTCTGCCAGCGTGAAGCCTTCGTCCAGCCACCCGGTGATCCCGCCGATCATCAGCTTCACCGGCAATCCCAGCCGCGCCAGCCGCACGGCCGCCTTGTTGGCGCCGTTGCAATGGGGGCCCGCGCAGTAGACGACGAAGGTCGTGGCTGCCGGGAAAGCCTCCATCCGCCGGGCGGTGATCTTGCCGTGGGGCAGGTTGATCGCGCCGTCGATGTGGCCCTGCGCGAATTGCTGCGGCGAGCGGACATCGATGAGCGTGAAGTCCCTCTGTTCGGCCTGAAGCGCTTCGTGCGTGTCCCAGCAGTCGGTCTCGAACGCAAGCATGGCTTCGAAATGCGCCAGGGCGCGGTCGGAAGGTGCGGCGGGGATGGCAGTGACAGGGGTGGGCATGAACGGTGCTCCTTGAGGCTTTGAGGCCTGTCTAGCGGGGCGGTCTGCCAATGGGAACTGGCGGAAATGACGATAAAACAGCGCGTATCGTCGAACAGGCCGAACAGGTGGCCATGTGGACGGGTACACCCAACTGGTGACGGGGTTCTGCAACTTGCCGCAGACCACCTCTGGCGGGAGTACGTGGAGAAAGACGTTCGGGGGAGGAGATCGCTTCTTCTTCTCTTCCAAAATACTCCGGGGGCGTTCGGGCCGCAGGCGCGGACGGGGGCAAAGCCCCCCTGGCGCGGGTCGATTGCCGGGGGGGCGAGTTTGGTCGTCCCGTGTTGACCCGTGCCGTTACCCGATCTTCGCGGGCGCCTTGGGCACCGGCATCGCTTCGACCATGCGCAGAAGTTCTATGAAGCCCGCGACCTGGTGGTCGGCCGTGGCCGCGCCCTTTTCCGCTGTCGCCAGCGAGGCATCGCCCACGGTCCCGTCCGGGTTCAGGTCCGCCGCGATCCACCCGCGGGAGATCGGGCCGGTGGGCGGGATCGGGTCCGTCTCGGCCGCGGAGCGGAAGTTGATGGCCTTCGACATGTCCACCGTTTCGGGGTGGAAGGCCAGCATCAGTGACGTTTCGACATCGCCGCCATGGATGCCGAAACGCATCTCGTCGGGGGAATAGAGGCCCTCGGGATGGCCGAAATTGCCCCACTGGCATTTGACGGCCAGCATCCCGGCCTCGACCCGCAATTCGCGCGAGAGGATCGAGATCAGGTCGAGGTTGCCGCCGTGGGAATTGGCGATGACGATCTTCTTCACGCCGGCGCGGGCGACGGACAGGCCGATCTCGGTCCAGGCCGCCAGCGCCGTGGCGGCCGACAGCGTCAGCGTGCCCTTGGCCCAAAGGTGCTCGTTCGACTTGCCCACCGCCATGATCGGCAGGATGGCGATGTCCAGATCGTCGGGGCAGGCGGCGCGCAGGCGGTCCAGCATGCCGGTCGCGATCAGCGTGTCGGTGCCAACGGGCAGGTGCGGCCCGTGCTGCTCCACCGCCGCCGTGGGCAGGATGGCGATGGTCTTCTCGGGGTCCACGTCGCCGAATTCGGGCGCGCGGCGTTCTGTCCAGTCCAATCGCCTCATTCTGCCGGCTCCGGTGCGTAGGTGGCATCGAGCCGGTGGCGCAGGTAGTCTGCGCCGGTGACGGGCGGGTACTTGGCCTCGCCTGTGCCCGGAAGCGCACGGATTACGCTGTCGGGGTTGGGATCCATGAAGAACGCGAGTGACCGGCGCTGGCGTTTCGGCGGCAGCACGCGGTGCGGGGTCGAGACGTAGATGTCGTTCGTCCAGCGCATCAGGCAATCGGCGATGTTGACCACGAAGGCGCCGGGGACATGGGGCACGTCCGCCCAGTCCTGCCCGCGCGGTTGCACCTGCAACCCGCCTTCGCCGTCGGTCATCAGAAGCGTGATCGAGCCATAGTCGGTATGGGCGCCGGCGCCGATTTCTCCCGCCGCTCCGGTACCGGGCGGGTAGGTCAGCATGCGCAGCGTCGACAGGGGCGCCGAGAAATGCGGGGTGAAGTAATGTTCTTCCAGCCCCAGATCCAGCGCGATGGCGCGGTGGAGGTCGACGCCAAGGGCCAGCGCGCGGTCGTAGTAGTCCAGCACCGTCTCGCGGAAGCCCGGCAGGTCGGGCCAGACGTTCACACCGCGGAAGGGCTCCCCCGCCAGAACGCGGGGATCGTCGGCGGCGAGGTCGAGGCCGACGTTGAACGCCTCCTTCCGGTCCACCTGGTCCGAGCTGTCGTCGAGGTTCTCGCTGCCTTCACCCGTCCAGCCGCGGTTGTGCGGGTTGTTGTAGATCGAGAACGCGGCCTTCTCTGCCTTGGGCAGTGAGAACAGCGCGTCGCCGGCGGCGAAGGTGCCTTCGATCAGGTTCTGGGGGACGCCGTGGTCCGACAGCAGGAAGAAGCCGGTTTCGCGGCAGGCTTTCCCAAGCCGGGTCACGAAGGCTTGCGGGTCGGTCTGGAATTCGTTCCAGTTCAGGACAGGGATCATGCGGGCACCTTCTGCGGTTCACCGGGGCCACCCAGGAAGCGGTCCATCTTCCGGGCGACGCGTTTGAGATGCTTGGCGCGGCTCGTCGGGCTGGACGCGTCCATCAGGTAATGCGCGGCAAAGGCCGTCCGGCAGCGCGGGGCGCACAGGATGCGCAGGCCCCGCAGGATCGTGCGCTTGCCGGGCGCGCCGATGATCCGCGTCAGCCACCAGCTTGCGCCACAGGTGGTGAAGACCGCAAGCCGCTTGATATGCGTCAGGCCGGGGCGGATGTCGGAATGTGTCTCGTCGGGCATCAGGAAAGCGCTGCCGGGGAGCAGCACGCGGTCGAGCCACCCTTTCAGCATCGCGGGCAGGCCGTACCACCACGTGGGGTAGACGAAGATCAGCGTATCGCAGGCCTCGATCGCGACGACATGGGCCGCGACATGGGACCGGCCCAGCGTGCAGTCGAGGTAGGCCGCGTTTTCCGGGCCGCCCATCACCGGATCGAACCCTTCGGCATAGAGATCCAGCACCGTGACAGCGGCATCGGCCGCGTGCAGCTTTTCCAGAACGGTGTTCTTGACTGCCGCCGTGAAGCTGTCGGGGCGCGGGTGGCAATAGACGACGAGCACCTGCATCCTAAAGTGCCTCCATTTCGCGTTTGACCTTGCCCAGGAAGGCCTGCCGTTTCTCCTGTGTGGCCCGGTTCATGTCATAAAGCGCAAGGTAGCGCATCGTGTCGGGCCGGGTCGTGTGCCAGACGGCGCGGGTGACCGATCGGCGCGGCGGATCGCCCGCGGTGAAGGCCCGCCAGCGGGTGCCGCCATAGGTCGTGACGGCGACCAGTTTCTTGATATGGGTCAGGTTCGGCACGACCTTGCCCTCTTCCAGCCGGAACGACACGCCGGGCAGGAACACCTTGTCGAAGAACCCCTTCAGGATCGCCGGATAGCCGAAGTTCCAGACCGGGAAGGACAGGATCAGCGCCTCGGCCGCCATCAGACGGTCGACATACCCCGACACGCGGGCCTTGTTTTCGGGGATGTCGTGATAGGTGCGCCGGTCTTCTTCCGACATCACCGGGTCGAACCCTTCGCGGTTCAGATCGCAATCGTCAACGTCCCATCCGCGCCCGTTCAGCGTGTCGACGATCGTGCCATGCAGGGCCGCGGCGAAGCTTTCGGGGCAGGGATGGGCAAACAGAACCAGTGCCTTCATGCGGGGGATCTCATCTTCGGGTAATGGTACATGCCGTCATAGGAGAAGTCCGGATCGTCCCACCCGATCATCTTGCCGGGGTTCAGAAGGCCCTTCGGATCGGCCTCGCGCTTGAAGGCCAGCTGGGTGTCGTCGGTCATCTGGCGGCCGCCTTCTTCCAGCGTGTAGCGGTGCGGGTTGAAGATCAGCGCGCCGGCCTCTTCATGGGCGGCGATGATCTCGTCCAGCCGTTCCTCGGTCGTGAACTTGACCAGCGTCAGCCCGGCGAAGTTGACCTTGCCGCCGCCGCGGATCGCCTCCAGGTGCTGCAGGATCTCGGGAGAGAATTTCGCGCGGATCTTTTCCACCAGTGCGCGGTGGTCGGGGAAGGCATAGCGGACCTGAAGATAGGTGATCGACGGGTCTACGCGCAGGGCGCGGAGCGTCGTGTGGTTCCAGCCGTATTCGAAGACCTTGCCCGGGCCGCGCTCCCACGTGCTGGCGTCCGAGCGGTAGATCAGCTTGGCCTTGGGGCGGCGGGCCAGGAAGGTCAGAAACCCGTCCATCGATTGCGGGGCCACCATCAGCCCGACAAGGTGATCGCCGGGGGAGACATGAGGTTTGACCCGCGGGAAGTACTCGTGCGCGGTAGGCGCCTCGTAGACCGACGAGATCTTGATCAAGATCCCGTCTTCGCAGGCGATATCGTCGGCGAAGGCCATCGCTTCGCCGAAGTCCTCGAAGGTCACGAAGATGTCGGTCCAGTCGTAGGACGGGGCCAGCGGCATCTCGATTTCGGTGATGATCCCGTTTGTGCCATAGGCGTGGGAGACGCGGGCCAGTTCCTCCCCCGTGAATTCCAGCACGCGGGGCTCTTCCTCCATCGTCACGACGCGCAGGCGGATGATGTTGCCGAGGTCGCGCAGCGAGCCCCAGCGGACGGACCCCACGCCGCCCGAGCCACCGGCGATGAACCCGCCAATCGTGGCCGTGGCCCAGGTGGAGGAGAACATGCGCAGTTCCTGCCCCGAATGGGCGATTGTGGCGGCATCCAGATCCTGCAGAAGGCAGCCGGGTTCGACGATCACCCGGCCCGGAAGGATCTCCTTCACCGCCGTCATGTGGCGCAGGTGCATGACGCAACCGCCCTCCATCGGCATGGCCTGCCCGTAATTGCCCGTGCCCGCGCCCCGCGTGGTGACGGGGACGTCATGGGCATAGCAGACCTTCAGGATCTCGATCACTTCGGCTTCCGTCCGGGGGCGGACGACGAAATCGGCCTCCAGGTGGTCCATGTGCTTTTTCAGGACGGGCGAATACCAGAAGAAATCGCGGCTGGCGGCCTTGATGCCCGCCGGGCTCTGTTCGATGTCGAGATGCGAAAGCGCGGCCTTGGCGCCCTCTATGTCGGCTGTCATGATGTCCTCATCAGGTGGTCGAGTTCTGCGTAATCGGGAAGCGTGCGGTCGATGGCGGTGCCGTCCCGCAGGACGATCCGGTCGGATTGGGGGCGGGAGAAGAGTTCCGTCCATGTCCGCGCCTTGAAGATGGTCAGATCGGCGGATGCGCCGGGCGACAGGTCCGGTGCCATGAAATCGCAGGCCTGGGCCGGGTTGGACGTGAAGGCCTTCACCCAGTTGGTGCCGGAATGGTCCAGATGGGCGATGCGGGTGGCTTCGCGCATGACCTCGACCATGTCCAGATCGCCGTAGGCGTAGAACGGATCGCGGGTGTTGTCGGACGCGAAGGACACGTTGATCCCACGGTCCTTCATTTCGTGCACCAGCGTCACGCCGCGGCGGCGGGGCGTGCGACCCGGGGTGCGGTCCTGCAGGTACTGGTTGCACATTGGCAGGGAGACCGCGTTCAGCCCGGCCCTGGCGACCAGATCCAGCGTATCGAACGCGCGGCTCTCCTCCTGAGTGGACACCGAACAGCAATGGCCCACGACGACCGGCAGATCGTACCCGGTTTCGATCACGGCTTCCGCAATCATGCGGAGCGTTTCCGACCCCGGGTCCATCGTCTCGTCGGTATGGAAATCGACCGACAGGCCCATCTTGCCCGCCATCTCGAAGAATCCGGTCAGGATGCGCGGCAGATCGGGGATCGGGTAGGTCACAAGGCCCAGAACGCCGCCGGCCTCTTCCACGACCTCTGCCAATGCCGCGAATTCGCCATCGGTGCCGAAGCGGTCGCAGCTCATCAGCGACACGGCCTGCAGATCGACCTTGCCGGCCCATTTCTCCCGCATCTCGACCACCACGGGCCAGCTGCGCTGGTACTGGCCGTCAAGGCTGTCGATATGGGTGCGCACCTGCCGCGTGCCGTGGGCGTAGGCGCATTTCAGGGAAAATTCCATCCGGGCCGAGACATCCTCGGCCGTCCAGATCGCGTGGTCGGCGCGGACGGTGGAGAGCGCCCCATCGAACGTCCCGTCCGGGTTGGGGGAGCGAGGCCAGATATGGCCCTTGTCCAGATGGGTGTGCATGTCGGTGAAGGACGGCAGCACCATCGCGCCTTTCATGTCGACAGTTTCGCCCCCGGGGGCTGCGATCACATCGCCGTCGATGCCGATATCGGTGCGGATCAGGTCGCCCTCCCGCCCCAGAAGGCAGGCGGGGACCGAGACGTCTTTCAGCGTGAAGCGCCCGGATGGCAGTGTCTTGAAGTCCATATTCATTCTCGTTTCAGGGCGCTTTCGTGCCAGCGGTAAAGGGCAAGGTAGGAAATCGTGCTCATCAGCGCGAAGATCGCCACGCCCATTACCGAAATCAGGATCAGCGCGGCGTAAAGCCGGCCGAAGTTGAAGCGATAGGACGCTTCCAGCAGGGTCGAGGCCAAGCCAAGCCCGGTGCCTGCGCGGCCGATCACGAATTCTGCGACCACGGCGCCGATCAGCGCCAGACCACCGGCGATCTTCAGACCGCCCAGGAAGAACGGGAGCGCCGACGGCGCCGACAGGTAGCGCAGGCGCTGCCACTTGGTGGCGCCGTAGATGGTGAAGAGATCCGACAGGTTATGATCCGCCGATTTCAGCCCGATGGTCGTGTTCGACAGGATCGGGAAGAAGGCCACGATCCACGCACACAGAAGTGCCGCGACGAAGGCGTTTTCGACGTAGATCTGGATCAGCGGCGCGACCGCCACCACCGGCGTCACCTGCAGGATGACAGCATAGGGAAAGAACGACATCTCCGCCCATTTCGACTGGGTGAACGCTACCGCCAGCCCCACGCCGCCCATGACGGCGAGCAGCAGGGCCAGGATCGTCAGCCGCCCGGTCTTCAGCATGGCGGGCCAAAGAAGATCCCAGTCTTCCACCATCTTCTGCGCCACAAGGCCGGGGCCGGGCAGGATGTAATGCGGGATCTCCCACAGCGTGACGTAAAGATGCCAGGCGAGGATCGTCAGCACCATTACCAGCGACGGGAGCGTCCAGCGCGCGATCTTAAGGATGCGTTCGGTCCGGGCGCGCTGTGCTTCTTCTGCGTCCAGCTCAGGATGGATGACGGGGCCGCCGTCTTCGGCGATGCTCATGCGGGTTCTCCCATCGCTTCGTGGAGCGCTTCCGAGGCCTGCCGGCAATAGGCGGCATATTCGGCCGAGGTGCGGAATTCCTCGCCGCGCGGGTAGGGGGCGTCGACCTCAAGCTCGCGGATCACGCGGCCGGGGCGGGCGGCCATCACGACGATACGGTCCGACAGGAAGACGGATTCGAACACGGAATGCGTCACGAAGATCACGGTGCAGCCGACGCGTTCGCGCAGCTCCAGCAGATCGTTGTTCAGCTTGTGGCGGGTGATCTCATCGAGCGCGGCGAAGGGTTCGTCCATCAGGATAAGCCGCGGCTTCGTGACCAGCGCACGCGCGATGGACACACGCATCTTCATCCCGCCCGACAATTCGCGGGGGAAAGCGCGCTGGAACTTCTCCAGCCCGACCAGCTTCAGCGCTTCCAGCACGTCGTCCTTCACTTCGCCGTAGCTCTTGCCGCGGAGCCGAAAGGGCAGCCAGACATTTTCGGCCACGCGCGCCCAGGGCATCAGCGTGGGTTCCTGGAACACGACGCCCAGATCGTCGTTCGACTGCCCCCCGGCCCAGCGGATACCGCCCGACGTGGGCTGCATCAGCGAGGCGATCAGGCGCAGCGCCGTCGACTTCCCGCAGCCCGACGGACCAAGCAGCGAGATGAAATCGCCCTCGTTCACGTCCAGGTTCATGTCCTTCAGGGCCACGATATTGCCGCGGAATGTCTTTTCCACATGGCTCATCGTCAGCACCGGGTCGCGTTGCCCGAGGGCTTTGCGTTCCTTGGCCATTGCCACCTCCGTAAGGGGTCGGCGGAGCGGTTCGCCCCGCCGGCCAGGGGTTTACTTCTTCAGGTCCATTCCGACCTTTTCGTTCACGAATTCATTCGTGTAGGCCGATTTCCAGTCGATATCGCTGTCGGTCACGCCGGCATCGACCATCTTCTGGAAGAAGCCGCCGACCTTCTCGTCGGTGATCGAGCCGATGCCCAGCGTTTCGGCATCGCCGGACACCACGATGCCTTCCGACAGCATCTTCTCGATGCCGTAGTCGATCTTGTCCTGCGTCATCTCCGGGTTGTCTGCCATGATCATTTCGTCGGCGGCCGAATGGTCGCCGTACAGGTAGTTGTACCATCCCTTGATCGACCCATCGACGAAGCATTTCACCTGCTCGGGCTTCTCGGCGATAGTGTCGGCCATCGTCTCGATCGTCGTGGCATAGGTGGAATAACCCGCATCGGCGATCAGGAAGACATCGGGGGTGAAACCGCCCTCTTTCTTGATCAGGTAGGGTTCCGACGACAGGTAGCCCTGCATGCCCTTGGTATCATCGGCGAGGAACGGGCCGGGGTTGAAGGTGTAGGGTTCGCGCTGTTCGGCGGTGAAGCCGTATTCGGCCATCATCCACTGGTAGTAGGACTGATACCCGTTGTCGCCGATCAGAAGCGTCAGGTCCTTCAGATCCTCGAAGGTTTCGGCTTTGCCCGGGTGGGTGACGATGACCTGCGGGTGCTTCTGGAAGATCGCGGCCACGGACACGACCGGCACGCCTTCCTTGACGGCGTTGAACGCCTGCAGCAGGTCGCCGCCCATGTGATAGTCGATCCGTCCCGCAAGCATCAACGCGCGGTTATTGACCTGCGGACCGCCCTGGACGATGGACACGTCCAGGCCGCATTCCTCGTACGTCCCGTCAGCGACGGACTGGTAGAAACCGCCATGTTCGGCCTGTGCCAGCCAGTTGGTGCCGAAGACGACCTTGGGCAGGTCCTGTGCTGCGGCGGGCGCCGCGGCAAGCGCCAGAAGCGCGCCTGCAAGTGCTTTGGTTTTCATGAGTAACCTCCGTGTTGGACTTGTTGTTCATTGAGCCTCCCGTCCGGCGCGGGGAGCGCTGTTGGACCCTCTCGTCAGTGTCGAGGAAGATTTGAAGAGGGTGGGGTTGGCACGCGAGCGTATCGCGCACCTGCCGGATTTCTTGTGGGGCCGCTTTCATCCTTTCGTTCCGTAATTCGCGCCAAGGCGCATCTGGATGTAGTCGTGGCCCGTCATGGGGTCGTACTTGCCGTCCGGCCCTTCAAGGAGCGTGTCTCTGTTGGCCTGTGCGAAGAAGGCAATTGAATAGCGTGGGCCCAGGTATTCGTCGGGCTTGGGCATCCGAACCCGGTGCAGGTTCGACAGCAGCTTGTCGTCCGACCACCGCATCAGCATGTCGCCGATATTGCAGGTGATCACGCCACCGGTGGGTGGCACGTCCGTCCACGCCAGCGCGCGGCCCTTGCTGTCCTTGCCGGGGCACAGTTGCAGACCGCCCTGGCCGTCCTTCTGATGCAGCAGCGTCAGGCAGTCGAAATCGGTATGCGCCCCGGCACGCCATAACCTGAAATCCTCCGCCTTGGCCTCTTCCATCCCCAGGTAGTGGATCAGGCGCAGGGTGGACTGGTAGTCCGGCGATTGCGGATCGTGGCCTTTGACGAACAGGTCCGGCGCGAAGCCCAGCTTGTCGGCGAAGCACGACAGGACCTTCATTGCCACGGCCCAGTTCATCCGCTCGAACGCCAGCATCGTGGCGCGGAACCCGGCAAGGTCGTCTTCCGACGGCCACAGGTCCGCCATCCGCGGCAGGGTGATCTGGAAGCTTTCCTTGTGGTCCGGCGTTCCGGTGGAGGGGCGGACCTGCGCCAGGTACTCCCAGCCCGCGTTGGTCCCGGGCTTCAGGGGCAACGCCTCCTTCGTCTCGGCCGGCAGGTCGAAGAAGGCGGCAGAGATGGCGAAGGCCTCGTCGATCAGGGCCTGCGGGATGCCGTGGCCGGTCAGCTGGAAGAACCCGATATCGGTTGCCGCTTGCCACAACGCGTCCGTGATCTCTGCCTTGCGGGCAAAGAAATCGGACAGGTCAATCAGCGGGATGTCGCGATGGGTCTCGGTCCCGTAGTCGCCGATGCGGGATTCCTTCTCCAACTCGGCCAGCTTTGTCGTGTCGGTCATGACAGGTCTCCTTTCGGGAGAGGGGAGCAATGACCTGCGCCCACGCGGACGCTGACTGCTTCTACTCCGGGAACAACGGACGGGCTATGCAAAGGCGGCCTGATGGCGTGTCTCCGGTCGGTGGGCCGGGCACAGGCGCGAGCGGCGACACGCTGGTCGCCCGGTTCAGACCCCGTATCCGGAAAGATTTCGAGCACGCGTCGCCTCACCACAAACAGACCCAGATCCGCACACCGCGTGCGGTCCGTTGGAATGGATGAGCAATGATCCGGCCGGAGCCGTTCGGCTTCTACTCGAGAGAAATCTAGGACGCGGCGCAGCGGCAGAGCCAGTTGTCAGCGCGGGCGCCCCGCTCTGGCGGATCGTGCATGCCCATTTTTCGGGCTGGTATTCCACGGGTTGATCAAGAGATGCGCGAAATGACGGCAATCCGTCAGTTGACGGATCCTGCCGCGGCTGGCTACGTCAGAGTCTGGGGCGGCCAGTCCGCCCGGTTCTTGTTGTCGAGTACGTATGGTGGGGAGCACATCCATGCATGTTACAATCCGGGCGGCCTGTGCGGTCGCCCTTCTTGGCCTGTCCGGTTTGGCGGCAGGCCCGGCAGATGCCCAGAACGCCGCCGATTGCAGTTCTTATGCCCGCGAGGCGACGGCTGGCGGTGCTTTGAGGGGCGCTGCCCGTGGGGCGGTCCGGGGCGACGTGGTGGGTGCGATCGCCCATACACCGGGAAGCCGGGGACGCGGCGCACGATTCGGCGCCGTGGCCGGCGGCACCCGCGGCGGCCTGCGAGGGCGTGCCGTCGGAAATGCGGTCTACGGCACCTGCATGACCGATTAAGTCATACCCATCTCTTTTCTGACGTTAACAAGTGGAATGATACGATGAACAAAGCTCTGATCCTCGCCGCAGGCGTTGCCCTTGCCGCCACCGCCGCCACCGCACAGGACACGGTGACCGTCGATATCGACGACATCACCTGCCGCGATCTGCTGCACATGGGCGGGACCGAACGTGAATACACGATGGTCTATGCCCACGGCTTCCTGAACGGACTGAACGGCAAACGGAAGGCCGAGGCCGCGGCGATGGCCGCGCTGACCGACGAGGTCGTCGATGCCTGCATCGCCGATCCCGAAGGCACCGTCTTCGGCGCGCTGGAAAAGGCCGCGAAGTAAGTCTTTCCGGCATCCGCCGCGCCAAGACCCTTGCGCGCCTGTTCTCGGTCGGCCAATCCCTGCCAGGGGTTGGCCGGATTGCGTAGGGCAGGACAGTGCGTGTCAGTGGTTGAACATCTCGAAACCCGGGCGAACCGGAAATCCGCGCGACTGGCCGGAACGCGCATCGCGGGGGCGGCGCTGGCGGCCTGTCTCGCAGCCTCATCAGCACGCGCGCAGGCGCCCGATCTTGGCGCAGGCGGCACTTACCAGACGATCGAGATCGCGGGCTTCCTGCTGCCCGTAGGCGATGCCGAACGGATGCTGGAGGCCGGCACGCTACGCTTCGACCCCGACCGGCAGCGGTTTTCCTTCGGGCCGTCTGTTACCTCGGAACGTGCCTTGCGCCGCCAGGTGTCGGCGCTGGATCTGGAAGATCCGCGCGCCGTGCGTGACCTTTACCGTGCCAACAAGGTGGCGTTGCCCAACGCGGCCGCCCATGTGCTGACGGTGCCATCGGGCTATGGCCCGGCACTGTTTTCCAATCAGGACGGCAAGGTCAGCATCGGCGCAGGCTTCGGCGGTGTCAGCCGCGTGCCCTATACCGACGAGGCCGATGGCGGTTTCGGGCTGGGCGTGGGTTTTGGCAACGCGTTCGAAACCGTGGGTGTTTCGCTGGGCGTCTCGCTCAACGACCTGTCCGAACCCGGCAATACCGACAGGATATCGGCCTCGGTCGAGATCAGCCGCTACCTGTGGGACGGGCTGTCGGTGGCGGTTGGCGGCGAGAACCTGTTCGTGCAGGAAACCGACGGGCAGCAAAGCTACTATGCCGTGGGGTCCTGGGCGTTCGACCGGGGCACGATGCCGTTCGACGGCGTCCTGACATTGGGCGCAGGATCCGGCCGGTTCGCGGACAAGACCGAGCGCGACACGGCCGAAGGCAAGGGCCGGGAGGGCACTATACTTTTTGGCGCCCTGGCGTGGGAGATGACGGAACGGCTGAACCTCATTGCAGATTGGAACGGGCGAAATCTGACGGTAGGCTTCGCCATGGCCCTTCCCGAATCGCCGGTTTCCGTCAGGCTTGGCCTGCGCGATCTGACCGGCAACACGGGCGACGGGCCGCGATTGACGGGTTCCGTTGCAGTAACGCTGGCCCGGTTTTGAGTTTTCACGAGGGTGGAGTGACGCGCATGATCAAGTTGAAAGTGGCGGCGGGCCTGGCCCTGACGACCCTGGCAGCGAGCCCGGCCCTTGCGGGCAACTACCTGCGCGACAGCGACGGAGAAGTGCTTTCGGTGATGCCGACCGTCAAGCCCTTCATTCTTCCCGAAAATCCGTCGAACGAATTCAAGGGCGTTGTCTACCGGATGGATACGACCGGCGGACCCACGATGATCCCTGCACCGGCGGTAGGTGTCGATACGGTCAAGGTAGGCAGCACGACCTACGCCGTCGAACGCCAAGGCGCGACGCTGTTCCTGCGCGACACGGCCACCGGCGCGCGTCAGAAAGCGGTGCGCGTGGCGAACGGCAAATCGGTCAATCCGACCGCGTTCGGGCTGGACTGATCCCTTTCAGGCTTTGAAGAGGCTGTTCCGGCTGCATCTTTCGGTGCAGCCAGTCGTGCCCTTTTGCCCGCTCCCGGAACCTGCCAGAACGGGCCGAAGCACAACGGGGGCACAACATGCATGATTTCATCGTGATCGGCGCAGGCATGGCGGGCGCATCCGTGGCGGCCGAACTGTCGCGCATGGGTACGGTCCGGATGCTCGAGATGGAAGCGCAGCCCGGGTATCACTCCACGGGCCGGTCGGCCGCACTTTACGAACCGAATTACGGGCCCCCGGCGATCCGCGCGCTGACCCGCGCGTCGGGCCCGTTCTTCCGCGATCCGCCCGCAGGTTTTGCCGACGTGCCGCTGGTCACCCCACGCAACATGATGGTGATTGCGCGGTCCGATCAGCTCGACGCGCTGGAGGCGCAGATCACCGAGGCCGCGGCGCATGGCCCGGTCGAACGGCTGAACGCGGCAGAGGCGCGAGCCGAGATGCCTCTGTTGCGCGAAGGCTATGCCGCGGCGGCGATGCTCGACCGGGTGGGGGCCGATATCGACGTCGACGCGCTGCTGCAGGGGTTCCTGCGGGCTTTCCGTGCGCGCGGAGGTACGGTCGAAACCAAAGCGCCTGTCACCGCGATGACCCGTCAGGACGGTGTCTGGACGGTCGAGACGCCGAAGGGCCGTTTCCGCGCGCCCGTCGTGATCAATGCCGCCGGTGCCTGGGCCGACCATATCGGCGCGCTGGCGGGCGCGGAACGGATCGGCCTGCAACCCAAGCGCCGCACCGCCCTGACCATCGCCGCGCCGGAGGGCATGGAGATCGACGCCTGGCCCATGGTCGTGGACGCGGTCGAGGATTTCTACCTCAAGCCCGATGCCGGCCGCCTGCTGATCTCTCCCGCCAACGCGGATCCGGTGGAGCCGCAGGACGTCCAGCCCGAGGAGCTGGATATCGCCATCTGCATCGACCATATCGAACGCGCCTTCGACCTGTCCGTGCGCCGGATCGAAAGCCGCTGGGCGGGGCTGCGCAGCTTCGTGGCCGACGGGACGCCCGTGGTGGGCCTGTCGGGCAAGGCGGACGGATTCCTGTGGCTTGCCGGGCAGGGCGGCTATGGCATCCAGACGGCGCCTGCCTTGTCCCGCTTTGCCGCAGCGCTGGCCACCGGCGCGCCGACACCCGAAGACATCGCGGCCCAAGGTCTTTCCCCCGACGACCTGTCGCCCTTGCGGTTGGCGCACGCCTAGGCCGCGCCGCAGCGTCAGGCGGAGCCGGGCTGGCAGGGCGCGGGCAAACATGCATGACTTGCCAGCGGGAGGCAGGGCCGGATGGCCCTGCGCGGACGGGGAGACGACGGATGAGCGACACACTGATCGAGACGCGGGTCGAGGACCATATCGGCTGGGTGATCCTGAACCGGCCCGATGCGCTGAACGCGCTGTCGCGGGCGTTGCGGACACAGATGGTCACGGCGCTGGATGCGATGGGCGCGGATGACGCCGTGCGCGTCGTGGCGATCATGGGGCGGGGCCGCGCCTTCTGCGCCGGGGTCGATCTGAAGGAACTGTCAGTCTCGACCGAAAGCGTCAGCGTGTCGGATGCCGATATCGACACGGCCGCCGCGCTGGCCCGGCTGGCGAAGCCCACCATCGCCGCGGTGAACGGCCTTGCGGTGACCGGCGGGTTTGAACTCGTGCTGAACTGCGACATGGCCTTGGCCGCGCGGTCAGCGTGGTTTTGCGACACGCACGGCAAGGTGGGTCTGCTGCCGGGCTGGGGCCTGTCGCAACGCCTGCCGCGGCTGATCGGCCCGCACCGCGCGAAGGAGATCTCGCTGACCGCGCGTCGGGTCACGGCGGAGGAGGCCGACAGGCTGGGCTTCATCAACCGCGTGGTCGAGGACGACGCGCTGGTGGCCGAGGTCACGGCGCTGGCGCAATCCATCGCGGCGTTCGACCCGGACACCATCGCCGGGCTGAAGCACCAGATCGACGAGGGCTATGGCATGAATATGGCCGACGCTCTGGTCTATGAACGCGAGGCATCGCGCCGCGCAAATGGGCAGCGGACGGTGGCGAAGGATATCCTGGGGTAGACGCATTCCGGTGCGTGGGGACCACGCACCCCACGGGATGTCGAATGGGGCGGAGCACGGATCGCTACGCCAACTGGCAGCGTAGGGTGCGTGGTCCCCACGCACCGTCGGGGCTTACAGGAAGCCCAGCTCCAGCCGCGCCTCGTCCGACATCATCTCCATCCCCCAGGGCGGTTCCCAGGTGAGATCGACATCGACCTTGCGCACGCCGGGCAGCGGCTCGATCGCCTCGGCGACCCAGCCGGGCATGTCGCCGGCCACGGGGCAGCCCGGAGCGGTCAGGGTCATCTTGATATTCACGTCGTTCTCGTCGCTGATGTCGATCGTGTAGATGAGACCCAGTTCGAAGATGTTCACCGGGATCTCGGGATCGTAGACAGAGCGGCACGCGTCGGCCACCGCGTCATAGAGCGGATGGTCGGTGCTGGACGGTGCGATCAGCGGCGTGCCTTCAAGAGGCTGGGGGGCGTCGGTCATCAATTCCTCGCGCGGTATCTGAGTGAATATATAGGAATTGTGGGGGGGAACGTCCAGCCCGTGCCACAAGCGTCCCTTGCCGGCATGCTCATGATGGACCTCACCTGAACCGGCACCTCGTCATGGCGCTGGTGTCGCTCTACCTGCTGGAGCTGATGTTCGTGTTCAACTGTACTTTGCTTCTGGGCTGAAGGGGTCGCGCCACGGAAACCGTGGTGAAGCTATGTGTTATTGTTGGAAACAAACCCGCTCGCAGCCTAAAATCGGCGTTAACATGGCGCACATCGCGCTCTTCACTACGCCTGTGTGGTGCGAAAGCCAGTTTTTCAACTGAGGGTGCCCGGTAAGTCGCTTTGAAAAAGACTTTGCGTCACGCTCCGCCAGCATTATCAATATAGACATTCATGTCCTTGCCGGTATTAGGATAGTGGACCGAAAGCAGTATCGTGAAATTCGTGGGGACCACAGGAGGTAAGATTGAAGGAGAAGCGAAGGGCGGATTTCATTCAACGAGTAGAAAGCTATGATCCGGACACAGGAAAGGCGATTGTGTGTTTGGAACCTGATCCGAGAAGGTATGACAAGGGAGAAGATCAAGGGGGTACTTATTACGTCGATAAGTTCCTAAAGGTCAAAGTGTACTTGGATGAACTGCTTTCAGGATTTGGACCCGGAGTTCCCATGTACGCAATGGGTCCAAGCGTGAAGTCCGCAACAGAATACGTTGAGGCACGCAGCAGTTCTTTAGATGAGGAGCTGGAGGTGGGTGAATATCGGCCGCCATCAGAAAGCGCGAAACCTCAAAGTGACCTCTCGGCTGATGAGGAGGGTAAAGATTTCGGTTTTATCTCTCTGGATATATGCGGGTCTACTGCATTGAGGTCTTCTGACTCTCAGGCTTTCGATCGGAGTTATGAGATGTTGATTCGCGAAATGGGTTCGCTGGTGGGTCATTTCAATGGAGCTATCTTGAAGACAACTGGAGATGGGTTCATCGCCTACATCGATCATCCGTCTTTTACCAATCTCTGCGATTCCCTTGTGGATTTGGGTGTTAGTTGCATCCAATTGTTGAGAGAAAGTATTAATCCTGCACTTGAGAAAAGATCTCTCCCTAAACTTGATGTTAGAGTGGGTGCAGATTACGGATTCGCGGTTGTGAGGCGAGTGACGGTGCCGATCACAGGATACTCTAGCATTGACGTGTATGGTGATGCACTTAACCGTGCCGTAAAGATTGAACAAAGCTGCCCCCCAAATGAAATGAGGATCGGCTTCGATCTATATAAATTGGTTCACGTGGGCTGGCTGGAGAGAGCCTTTGAGGTCCCGGAAAGCGGTCGGCCGACTTCACTTGGTTCCTACAAAGTATTCCGGATAAGTTAGTTGGTCATTCGGTGTTTCTGGAGGTAATCAATCTTGACTGAAAGCGAAGGTAAAGTTTCTGGTGAAGTGATAAGCGAATTGCCTGAGTGGCTTGAAAACTTTTCGAGCTTCGAGGAGGTGTACATTCGTCATTACATATCGCTGGCGGACGCGAAGGCGACGTTTTTTTGTTCGCTCTATTTTTTGGTAATTGGTGGGCTGGTGTCTGATGCATCTGTCCGTAAAATGGTGGCGAATGCTGTGATTTGCGTGGATTTTTCTGCTACCATCTTGACATTTATTTTTCTTTTTCTTGGGGCGGGCTCCGCATTTTCGGTCGTCGCTCCTAGATTGCGATCCTCTAATCCTCAAGGATTTATTTTCTTTGATGCGGTTGCCAGTTTCGAAGATGGCGATCATTATACCATGGAATTACTCAAACTATCCGATTCTGATATCTCGAGGGAGAGATTGGCGCACTGTTATGATGTCGCTAAAGTCTGCGCAAGAAAATATAGCCGTCTGCGCTTCTCTATTTGGATGACTCCTCCTAGCCTCGCGCTTGCATGTTGGGTGAAATTTGTCGTTTAGCGCTTGGGGCGTTGACAAATTTTTTCTAGATCATACCGACACAGGCGAAGTGCGCGAAGGCTGTTTTGTGCACATGGCAGACAAGCTCTCAGTTGCATTGTACCTGTCTGGTGTTAATGCTCTTACCCAACCACCTTCCGCCGCCTAACCGGTTGCGGCCGCACCCGCAACTCGATCTCGTCGTACAGCTTGCCGACGATATCCTTGCCCGTGGCCTTCTCGATCCCTTCGAACCCGGGGGAGGAATTGACCTCCAGCACCTTGGGCCCGTCCTCGGACCGCAGCAGGTCCACGCCTGCCATGTTCAGCCCGAAGGCGCGGGCGGCTTTCAGGGCCGTGTCGCGCTCCGGCTTGGTGATGCGCACCGCCGAGGCCGATCCGCCCTGGTGCAGGTTCGACCGGAAATCGCCCTCCGCCCCCGTGCGCTTCATCGCGGCCACCACGCGGGAGCCTATGACAAGGCAGCGGATATCCTCGCCCGCGGCTTCCTTCACGAACTGCTGCACAAGGAAGTTGGCGCGCAGCCCCCGGAAGGCCGAGATCACGCTTTCGGCCGCCTTCTTGGTTTCCGCCAGCACGACGCCCTTGCCCTGGGTGCTTTCCAGCAGCTTCACGATCAGCGGCGCCTGACCGACAAGGCCGATCAGGTTGGTCGTGTCCTTGGGCGAGGCCGCGAAGGCCGTCGCGGGCATCCCGATCTGGCGCGAGGCCAGCACCTGGTGGGCATGCAGCTTGTCGCGGCTGGCGGTGATCCCGTCGGACCCGTTCACGCAGAACGTGCCGATGGTTTCGAACTGGCGGATGACGGCGGTGCCATAGGGCGTGATCGACGCGCCGATCCGCGGGATCACGGCATCGTAGCGGGGCAGGCGCTTGCCGTCGTAATGCACTTCGGGCGCCAGCGCGTTGATGGCCATGTAGCAGCGGGTGGTGTCGATCACCTCGACCGTATGACCGCGGCTTTCGCCGATATCGACAAGACGGCGGGTGGAATAGTTGTTCTCGCGGCTGAGCACGGCGATCCTGAGCGCACGTTTGGGCGCGGCCTTGCGGACCTGCGAGGAGTGGTAGACGTCGAAGGACAGATCCGGCTGCAGGTGCCGTTCGGTGGGCGAGATCGAGATATGTTCCGACAGCGCCTGCCGGCCCAGCAACATGCGCGAGGCCATGGAGCCGCGGTTGGTCAGCGTCACCTCGATCGGCCAGCTTTGGCCGGCGACCTGGATCCGCGTGCCGATGACATAGCGCAGCTCGGTCTCGCCGTTCGACGACGTGACTTCGCGGCGGTCGACCAGATCGGCCGAGCAGGGGATCGTCAGGTCCGTCCGTCCCGGGATCGGGTGCACGGAAAAGCGCACGCGGGGGCGGGCGGCGGGGCCGAAGGTTTCGATCTCGGACGCATGCAGCGCCGAGGTCTTGGCCCCGGTATCCACTTTCGCCTTGAGCGCAGGCAGGCCGAGGTCGGGCAGGGCAACCCACTCTTCCCATCCGAAGGTGAGGGGTTCGGTCATGATATCTCCGTCGCGTCTGTTCGCCTTCAGGTATGACAGAGGTTGCGCTCAGGGGGAACCGCGCCGGGTGTCATGGGGGGCCGTCGTGGGAGGGGATGGCGGCGGCGCGCCCCGAAGGGCCTTTCCTTGAGCGCCGCCCCCCGGATTCCCGCGCCAATGAGCGGCCATCTGCGCCACGGTTGTTGGGGGCGAAATGTGTCAATCAACCTTCGATTGTTCTCCCCCCGATGATCGGGGCGTGCGGTGCTCAATCGCTCGGGCGCGATATCCGGGATGCACGAAAATTGGGCAGGTCGCAGGGGATTGTCTTGAAAATGACATGAAGCGCGCGCTGAGGCGCCATCCGGTTTCGGCCTTGTTGAAGCGATTCCGGAACAGGCGTGAAGATCGCAGGCAGTAACCAGTTCTGTTCTGTTCATCGAAGGGGATCCCCATGGCCGACGCGGACTCGCATCATCATCTCGTCTACAGGCTCGACGACATACCGGCCCCGCCCCAGGCGGCGCTGGCGGCGGTACAGCATATCATGGCCGCCGTCGTGGGGATCGCCACGCCGACGCTGATCATCGGCGGCGTGCTGGGGCTGGGCGAACACGTGCCCTACCTGATCGCCATGGCGTTCTTCGTGTCGGGCGTGGGCACCTTCATCCAGTGTCGCCGCATCGGGCCGGTGGGCTCGGGGCTTCTCAGCCTGCAAGGCACCAGCTTTGCCTTCCTGGGCGCGATCCTTGCGGCCGGGTTTTCGGTCAAGAACAGCGGCGGCACGCCGGAAGAGATCCTAGCGATGATCTTCGGTCTGTGTTTCGCGGGCTGTTTCGTCGAGATGATCCTGTCGCAACTCCTGCCCTACCTGAAGAAGATCATCACGCCGACGGTGACGGGCATCGTGATCACGGTGATCGGTCTGAGCCTTCTGAAGGTCGGCTTCACCGATTTCGCCGGCGGCGCGCGGGCGGGCGAGGCGCTGGGTGAGCCGATCAACCTGTTGCTCGGCACCCTTGTCGTCGTGGTTATCCTGGTGCTGACGTTCATCGGCAAGCCGATGCTCAGAATCGCAGCGATCATGATCGGGCTGGTGGCGGGCACGGCGCTTGCGAGCGTGCTGGGCATGGTGAACCTGGCCCCGCTGGCCAGCGCGCCGCTGTTCGAGGTGCCGATGCCGTTCAAGTACGGGTTCAACTTCGACATCGGGCTCTTCATCCCGATCGCGTTTCTGTATCTCGTGACGGCGATCGAGACATCGGGCGACCTGACCGCGAACTCGGTGATTTCGGGGGAGCCTGTCGAAGGTCCGCTTTACATGAGCCGCATTCGCGGGGGCGTGCTGGGCGACGGGGTGAATTCGGGGATCGCGGCGATCTTTTCGACCTTTCCCAACACGACCTTCAGCCAGAACAACGGCGTGATCCAGATGACGGGCGTGGCCAGCCGGCATGTCGGCATGTGGATCGGCGTGTTCCTGGTAATCATGGGGCTGTTCCCGGTGGTTGGCTCGGCCTTCCTGATCATCCCCAAGCCGGTTCTGGGCGGGGCGACGCTCGTTCTCTTCGGCACGATCGCTGTGGCCGGCATCCGCATCCTCGCGACCGAGCCCATCGACCAGCGGCGTGTCTACATCATGGCGGTCAGCTTCGGCCTGTCGCTGGGCGTGGTGCTGGTGCCCGACGCCACGCAGCATCTGCCGACCTTCATCAAGCAGGTGGTGGCCGCACCGATCACGCTGGCGGGGCTCTCGGCGATCATCCTGTCGCTGGTCATCCCCGAACGCGAGGTGACCGACCCGGAACGCGAGGAAGCGCTGGAGATGGCCTCCGAGGCCGACCCGATCTGACCGATTGCGGATCCCGCACCTTCGTCTGCGCGCCCGAAGACATCTTCGGGCGCGCCGGCCGTTTCCCGGGCTGCCTGCCGTTAGAGTCGTGGCGCCAGTCTTTCGAAAGACGGCTCTTGCCGCCTCTGTCGGATGCCTCCGGCGGGAGTATTTGGAAAAAGGAGAAACAGGGGCGCGTCTTCTTGTTCTCTTCTTTCTGGAAATACTCCGGGGGAGTCCGGGCCGCAGGCCCGGGCGGGGGCAGAGCCCCCCTTTGCGGCCTCTGATGCAGGGACCGGCGCGGTAAACCTTGCCGTGCGCTTTGCCTTCGGGCGCCAACGGGGTAAGCCTTGCGGCCATGACGCAACGATTCTCATTCTCCCTGCACGCCACAGACGGGGCGGCGCGGACCGGCACGATCTCGACCCCGCGGGGTCAGATCCGGACGCCGGCCTTCATGCCCGTGGGCACCGCGGCCACGGTCAAGGCGATGCGCCCGGAAAGCGTGGCCGAAACCGGGGCCGATATCCTGCTGGGCAACACCTATCACCTGATGCTGCGCCCGGGGGCCGAGCGGGTCGACCGGCTGGGGGGGCTGCACAAGTTCATGAACTGGGACAAGCCGATCCTCACGGATTCGGGCGGGTTCCAGGTGATGAGCCTGGCCGAGCTGCGCAAGCTGACCGAGGAGGGGGTGACCTTCCGGTCCCATATCGACGGCTCGAAGCACACGCTGACGCCCGAACGGTCGATGGAGATCCAGCGGCTGCTGGGATCGGACATCGTGATGTGTTTCGATGAATGCCCCGCGCTGCCCGCGACCGATGACCGGGTCGCAGAGAGCATGCGCCTGTCGATGCGGTGGGCCGAGCGGTCGCGCGAGGCGTTCGGGGACCGGCCGGGCCATGCGCTCTTCGGCATTCAGCAGGGCGGTGTCACGCGGGAGCTGCGCGAGGAGAGCGCCGACGCGCTGACATCCATCGGGTTCGATGGCTATGCCGTGGGCGGGCTGGCCGTGGGCGAGGGGCAGGAGGCGATGTTCGGCGTGCTGGATTATGCGCCCGCCATGCTGCCCCATGACAAGCCGCGCTACCTGATGGGCGTGGGCAAGCCCGACGATATCGTCGGCGCCGTGCAGCGCGGGATCGACATGATGGATTGCGTGCTGCCGTCGCGCTCGGGCCGGACGGGGCAGGCGTGGACGCGCCGCGGTCAGGTCAACATCAAGAACGCCCGTCACCAGGACGATCCGCGGCCCCTGGACGAGGCGTGCACATGCCCGGCCTGCCGCAGCTATTCGCGGGCCTACCTGCACCACCTGTTCCGGTCGGGCGAGATCCTGTCGTCGATGCTGCTGACATGGCACAATCTGCATTACTTTCAGCAGATCATGGCAGAGATGCGAACGGCTATTGCCGAGGCCCGCTTTGCGGATTTCGAGGCCGGGTTCCACGCCGCGCGTGCCGAGGGCGATATCGCGCCACTTTGACGAAGACCAACCGGTCGGGCGGCACGCAGATTGAACGTTAACCGGTCGCACTGCGCTGGGGTTCCCAAACAATTTGGAGAGAAATGTTAAACCGGAAAACCGGAACGGTCACCGGTCACAGATTGTTTCACTGATACAGCCCCCCCGGGGACGCCGGGGTCATTTACCGCAAACGGGCCGCGTGTTTACGCCGGCTCCCCCAAGTGGAGAATATCAGTGACGAATTGGAAATCTCTCAAGCAATTTCACAAGGCGACGACCATCCTGACCGCCGCCTCGATCGTATTTGCCGCACCGGCCCTTGCCCAGTCGACCGATACAGATACGGGCGCCGCCACCACCGCGATGGACGGACAGGTGAAGGTCGAGCAAGGCCAGCCGAAGGTGTCGGTCACGATTGCCGAGCCGAATGTCGACGTCGATCAGTCGCAGCCACAGGTTACCGTCGAACAGCCGCAGCCCGAGATCACCGTCCGGGTGCCCAAGCCGACCGTGAACGTGGAGCAGCAGGCCCCGATCGTCACGATCGAGCAGGCCCAGCCGGTCGTGACCGTGCGGATTCCCGAACCGATCATCACCGTTATCGTGCCGCGCCCCGACGTTGACGTCGACCAGGCTGACCCCGATATCGCCGTGCAGATGCCCGAGCCCAAGGTGGAGTTCATCCGCCCCGAGCCCCGCATCCAGATCGAAGAATCCGAACCGCAGGTCAATGTACGTCAGGCCGAGCCGACCGTGAGCATCGATGAACGCGAGGCCGCGCAGGTCGATGTCGAGCAGGCCGAACCGAATGTCGAGATCGAGCAGGCCGAGGGCGAGGCGAACGTCAACGTCGACACCGAGGACCCGCAGGTCAACGTGGAAGAGGCTGAAGAGGCAAACATCGACGTCCAGCAGGGCGAGGCGGATGTGAACGTTCAGACCGGCGAGAACGATGACGATCAAGCCGCGATGGACACGGATCGTGCCGACGACACCGAGTCCAGCGACACGTCGCCGGATACAGCCGTCATCCTGTTCGACGTCGACGAATCCGGCCGCATGGCCAATGATGAGGACCGTGAGGGATACCGCGAGCAGATGCGGACCGCACCGTGGGCCAACATGCAGGTCGACGAATTCCTGGGCCGTGACGTGCTGAGCGAAACTGGCGAAGACATCGGTGAAATCGACGGTGTCGGCAAACGCGGTGACCAGGTCGTGGCCATCGTCAGCGTCGGCGGGTTCCTTGGGCTGGGCGAGCATTCGGTCGCCATTCCGCTCGAGAGGATGGAACTGGTCCGTGACGATATCCTGCTGCCCACCCATTCCGAGGCAGAGCTTGAATCGATGCCGGAATACTCCGACCGCGACGTGCAACTCGTGGAAGGCAACCGGTCGATCATGAGCATCCTCGAAATGGATTGATCCGACCGACCGTGACCACGGCTGAGAGGTATCGGGCCGGCCTTGAGGGGCCGGCCCGTTTTTCTTTTGCCGAGACGGTGTCCTTTTCGCTCGGGTGACGCGACGACCGCCGGACGCTTGAAACCCCGGGAAGATCGGATGATGCGAGGGGGAACGGTGCGCCCTTCTGGAGCACCCTCCCCACTGCGACCCTGGGGCGCTGCGGGCTGGTTCACCATGCTGAGTGATCGATATTGATAGGGTGCGTCATGCCTAATATTCTTTCACCACGTTGCAAAATGCGGCGCCGGGCCCACTCGTCTTTGCCAATACCAAGCCTCGGGAGACGGCTTGGCCCCGTCGGGACTGGGCGCCCTGCACCTGCAAGCGCGGGTCCCGCCTTCGAAAACGGGACCCATGGCGCAAGCCACGGGCCACAGGGCCCCGAAAACGGCAGATTGAATGGCGACGGCCGGGAACGGATGGCCCGTCGTGACAGGTTACCAACCGGTTGACAGTGGGGCACCCGTACCCCACCTATTTCATTCGAGCCGGAGACAGCCCTACATGCTGCCGCGAAGCGGGGCCCGGGCCGTCTTGCCAATGATAAGGAATGCAAATGCAAGAGCCACAGTACACCCTCTCGCCGGTCCCTGTCCTGCCGTTGCGGGACATCGTGGTCTTCCCGCACATGATCGTGCCGCTCTTTGTCGGCCGCGAGAAATCGGTGCGGGCACTGGAAGAGGTAATGGCAGACGACAAGCAGATTCTGCTGTCGAGCCAGATCGACCCGGCGGAAGACGATCCTGAAACCGACGGGATCTACAAGACCGGCGTCATGGCCAATGTGCTGCAACTGCTGAAACTGCCCGACGGCACCGTGAAGGTGCTTGTCGAAGGGCAGGAGCGGGTGCAGATCACCGAATTCGTGGACAACCCGTCCTATTTCGAAGCGCGCGCCATTCCGCTGGCGGAAGAGGCCGGCGACATCTCGGTCGCCGAGGCGCTGCTGCGCACCGTCGCGCAGGAATTCGAACGCTACGCGAAAGTCCGCAAGAACATCCCCGAGGAAGCGCTTTCGGCCGTCGATCAGACGACCGAACCGGCGAAGCTCGCCGACCTCGTCGCAGGTCACCTTGGCATCGAGGTGAACCAGAAGCAGGAGCTTCTGGAGACGCTGTCCGTCAGCGAACGGCTTGAGAAGGTCTATGGCCTGATGCAGGGCGAATTGTCGGTCCTGCAGGTCGAGAAGAAGATCAAGACCCGCGTGAAAAGCCAGATGGAGAAGACCCAGCGCGAGTACTATCTGAATGAGCAGATGAAGGCCATTCAGAAGGAGCTGGGCGATGGCGAGGACGGCGCCGGCGAAGTGGCCGAGCTGGAAGAAAAGATCGCCGCGACCAAGTTCTCGAAGGAGGCACGCGAAAAGGCGGATGCCGAGATCAAGAAGCTGAAGACGATGAGCCCGATGTCGGCGGAAGCCACCGTCGTGCGCAATTATCTCGACTGGATGCTGTCGATCCCGTGGGGCACGAAGAGCCGCGTCAAGAAAGACCTGAACCGTGCGCAGGATATCCTGGATACGGACCATTACGGGCTTGAAAAGGTCAAGGAACGGATCGTCGAATACCTGGCGGTGCAGCAGCGTTCGAAGAAGCTGAAAGGCCCGATCCTGTGCCTTGTCGGCCCTCCGGGCGTGGGCAAGACGTCGCTTGGCAAATCGGTCGCGAAGGCCACGGGGCGGGAATTCATCCGCATCTCGCTTGGCGGCGTGCGCGATGAATCCGAGATCCGCGGCCACCGTCGGACCTATATCGGTTCCATGCCGGGCAAGATCATCCAGGCCATGAAGAAGGCCAAGACGACCAACCCGCTGATCCTTCTCGACGAGATCGACAAGATGGGCCAGGACTTCCGGGGCGACCCGGCGTCGGCGATGCTGGAGGTGCTCGACCCGGAACAGAACGCCACGTTCTCGGACCACTATCTTGAGGTCGAGTATGACCTTTCGAACGTGATGTTCCTGACCACGGCGAACACCTACAACATGCCGGGGCCGCTTCTGGACCGGATGGAGATCATCCCGCTGGCCGGCTACACCGAGGACGAGAAGGCCGAGATCGCCAAGCAGCACCTGGTGGCCAAGCAGGTCAAGAACCACGGGCTCAAGAAGAAGGAGTTCGAGCTGACCGACGAGGCGCTGACCCAGATGATCCGCACCTATACCCGCGAAGCGGGCGTGCGGAACCTGGAACGCGAGATCGGCAAGCTGGCGCGGAAAGCCGTGACCAAGATCGTCCGGAAGGAAGTCGAAAACGTGGAAGTCACGCCCGACAACCTCGACGATTTCCTTGGCGTGCCGAAGTTCCGCTATGGCCTGGCCGAGAAGGAGGATCAGATCGGTGTCGTCACCGGGCTGGCCTATACCTCGGTCGGCGGTGAGCTTCTGTCGATCGAGGCGCTGCGCCTGCCGGGCAAGGGCCGGATGAAGACGACCGGCAAGCTGGGCGACGTGATGAAGGAAAGCATCGACGCCGCCAGTTCCTACGTCCGGTCGGTGGGTCCACGGCTTGGCATCAAGCCGCCGCAGTTCGAAGCCTGGGACATCCACGTCCACGTGCCCGAGGGCGCCACCCCCAAGGACGGGCCGTCTGCCGGTCTGGCCATGGTGACGTCGATCGTGTCGGTGCTAACCCAGATCCCGGTCCGCAAGGACATCGCGATGACGGGGGAGGTGACTCTCCGCGGCAACGCGCTGGCCATCGGCGGTCTGAAGGAGAAGCTGCTGGCGGCGCTGCGTGGCGGCATCACCACGGTGCTGATCCCGCAGGAAAACGCCAAGGACCTGCCCGACATCCCCGACAACGTGAAGGAGGGGCTGGAGATTATCCCCGTCTCGCACGTGTCCGAGGTGCTGGAACACGCTCTTTCCCGCAAGCCGGAGCCGGTGGACTGGGACGAGGCCGCCGATGCCGAGGCCGCCGCCGCCCGTGCCGCCATGGCCAGCGGCAACGGTTCGCAGGCGACCACCGCGCACTGAACGGTGCCCGGCACTGGAAACATCGATCACCGGCCGGGCCCCAGCGCCCGGCCGGTGATTTCGTTTTGGCCCTTGGTCGGCGGGGTCCGCGCCCCCCGTTTGCTCCCGAAGACACATAAATGACCACTTGGATGTGCGATCTGTCACAAAACGCATGATTTTGGGCGGATATCCGCGGGCGCTTTTCGGAAACCGTCCGTTTTCCGTGGTTTCGTGTTCCAAATGGGTGTACCGTTCGCGAAACGTACAACCTTTTGGGGATCGTAGATGAGTACCGTTAAATCCAAACTCGCAGCCCGCACCGTTGCTGCCGAAACCGGCGGCGATGTCGTCGCGGCCAGCGCGCCCGTCGTCGACGGCACGCCGGAACTGAGACGCCGCGAGTTGATCGACCTTGTCGTCGAAAGCTCGGGCGTGAAGAAGAAGTTCGCCAAGCCCGTGGTCGAAGCGATGCTGGCGACGCTTGGCAGCTCTCTGGCCGAAGGCCGCGCCTTCAACCTGCCGCCGCTGGGCAAGCTGCGCATCAATCGCGCGCAGGAAAAGGACGGCAACCGGATCATCATCTGCAAGGTCCGCCAGAACAAGGCGGCCGAAACACCGGCCGACGACGCGGGCGGCACCGACGCCACCTGATCCGTCCAAACCGGGATGATCCAAAAGGGCTTCGGACATGGGTCCGGGGCCCTTGTTTTTGGCCTGAACCCCCTTGCAGACCCCGGGCAGGCTCGCTAAATACCCGCCTCACGGGTGATTAGCTCAGTGGTAGAGCGCTTCGTTCACATCGAAGATGTCAGGAGTTCAAATCTCTTATCACCCACCATACTTTCAATGGCTTAGCTGAAATCTGCGAAGTGCTCCATGGTTCCTTGAACCTAGGTGCCCCATTTCAGGCTCGCGAAATCCAGTACATCGACGGCGTCTTGCATATGTTCGGGAAGGAATCGCCCGTAGGTCGAGAAGGTCACGCCGGTATTCGAGTGGCCTAGAACCTGGGCGACTTTCTCCAGCGGAACGCCGTTTGAAAGCATGGTCACCGCCGCGGTGTGGCGAAGGTCATGGATGCGAACGTGCCCAAGTTCGGCACGGGCCACCGCGTTCTGAACACCCTTCCGGATGCTCTTTACCTGTCTGCCGGCATACTCGATCACATAGTCGCTCAGCGCGGCCCTATAGGCGACGTCCAGCGCGGCGCGCGTCGATGCGTTCATGGGCACGATGGCGCGTCCTTTGCGGGTCACGCTGTCCGAGAGGCGCAGGTTGATCGTGCCGCGGTCAAAATCCACCCGGTCCCAGGTCAGATCCAGCACGGCGCCCACGCGTGCGGCTGTCCCAAGCAAAAGGATCAGCGCAAGACGGATGTGCGGATCGTGCGCGGCCTCGATCAGCGACCTGGCCTCACCATGGTTCAGGATCCGCTTGTCCGTCTGCGGTTTGGTGGGGCGCCAGATCTTCGGCGCGCGATCAATCATGCGCGTGTCGCGCGCGAAGTTCAGGGCCGATTGAAGATGGCCGAGCTCGGTCCAGATCGAACCGGTGGATATACCTGCTTCGAGGCGCCGACGCTCGTACTCGACACACAAGCGCTTGTCGATGTCGTCCGGTCGATAGGGTCCGAAATGGGACAACACAGCTTTGCCGGTCCAAGCCATTGTCGTCGCGGTCGGCTTGGCGCCCAAGTCTTCCCGTTTCACTTCCCAGATCTCGGCAACCGTCGGATCTTGGGAGCGGGTTGCGAAGGTCTCGCGCCGGAATACCTCTACCGCTTCGGCTTCAGCTTCCGCTCTGGTGCGTGCCGCAAGCTTATGGCGCCGTCGCTTCCCGCCATCGTCCCAGTAGACGCAGAAACCGCCCCGGAGGCGTCCGATACTGATGTCAGGCATTCGTATTCCTCCACGGCGTCGATTGGTATCCGGATCATGCGTCCGACGCGGAATCCGCGCAAGTCGCCACGCTTTACGAGCTGCCGCACAGTCTCGGCCGAGCACATCCAGCGGTCTGCCAGCATGTTGGGTGTAAGTGGGCGGGCGGGTTGGGCCATCACGCTGCTACCTCCTGCATCGCTTATCCGCCCCATTGATCGGCGGCGGCGTTCATCATTCCGGGGAAGGACCGGCTGCGCAGACGCGCGGCCTCGATCAAACGGGGCAGGCCGCGCAGCTCGACCGTGGTGTCGGCAACCATGTGGCACATGACCGTGCGGCCAAACGGGGCGCGCATGTCATCGACGTATACGGCCATCACAGCGCCCCTGCGCAAGCCGCTGCGATCACGGCGAGGAAAAGAACCCAGAACACCAGTGCGGCGGGCAGTGCCCAGCTGAGCCAATGGGCGGACGGCTTCCGTTTCTGGGCCCGTCGTTGCGCTGGTGCCCGCGGGGCCGATGCGGTGATCGCCAGGGTGAACGTGGTTGCGTTTCGATGATCCATGGGGCTGCGCTCCTATTCCGCCGCCATCGGCACACTGGCACGTAGCACCGCATCGGCGCGGGTCAGCAGGCCGTGGTCGGTGGAAATGGCCATGACCAGCGTGGCCCAGCGGTGGCGCGTGTCGGGCGACATGCGGATGATCATCGCGGATTGCAGCCAGCGCAGTTGCGCCTGCAGCACAACCATGTCGCCGACGGCGGGGGCATCGTAGCCGCCGATCGAGGTGCGGGCGGTGCAGCGCCACAGTTCCGCGGCGGCGCGCTGTGTGTGGCCGATGGCGCGGATGCCGAAGACCTGGAATTCGTAGCCTGCCTGCCCGCGGCGCCTATTGAGCGACGGAAGGGCCATCAAGCCGTCGTTTTCCATGATGGCCGTGCACAGACGGTCGGCCATGTCGGCCTGCGGCAGGCGGTCCAGCTCGTCGCAGAGGGTGACAAGTTCGGGGGCGATGTTGTCGGCTTGCGCGTGCATTTGTTTCCTCCATCGGGCCGGGACCTGATAGGTTGGTCAGCGGCTAATGAGTGGCTTGGCTATGACTGAAAAGGTCATTTGTCAATCGACGAATGACCAAAATAGTCTTTTTTGAAACCCAGTGGTTGCGCGATGCCTCCCGGAAAGTGTTTATTGTTCTTGTTGTGTTCTTAAAGTTCTTGGTGGGAGGGAGTGCGATGCGGCAGAGCAAACTCTATGTGCTTGCAATGCGAGCGGCCTGTTCGGGCGAGTGCCTGGATGACTTATTCAGGCGGGAGCGCGCGCATCTTTTCTGCGAGGTCGAGCGGAAGCTTGTCCCACTTTCCGAGCATGATGAAGTCCAGGGTCACGCCAAATCGGATTGTGAGCAAGGCCGCAACGGCATCCGATAGGCCTTGGCGACCCTTTTCGTACCGTGACCAGTAGGTGCGTTCGATTCCGAGACTGTCCGCCATTTCTGACGGGGACATGCCAAGCGCCCGGCGCAGAAGGCGAAGGCGATGACCGACGGCTTCGTTTTTCATGGCCTGCCAGACGTCTGGCGGAAGCAGTGAGTCTGGCTTGATTGACATGCCGAAACCATGTTCGGCGGCTGGCGTGCGGGCAATCACTGTTTCAGCCTCTTGACATAGTGACTGTGATAGTCATTTTGCGGAGGCATGACATCAAAGATCAAAATCTTGCTGGATCAAGTTGGCACGCGTGAGGAGATCGCGGCAGCGTGCGGCGTTGAACCAATCGCCGTCTACCGATGGTCGAGAAACGGGTCGATACCTTCGAGGCACCTCGCGGGGGTGTTTCGAGTAGCGAGCCGAAACAGGACCGGTATCACGGCCGAGGCCATTATCTCGGCCCATGATCAAGCCGCCCAAACAGAAACGGAGACCACCCTCTGATGGCCTCCGNCCGCCCAAACAGAAACGGAGACCACCCTCTGATGGCCTCCGCATCCGCCCTTTCAACCAGTGTTCCTGTTCGCCCGTCACAAGGCGAACATAGGGGGGCACCAGCTCAAATGTCTTTATCCAAACCTTTTGAACCACGCGGATTTCGTACGTTCTTTGCGGCGCGCTGGTCAGAATTCCTTCACGAGAACTACCGCAATCCGGAGGAAGTCTCGGTCGCGTTCGGTGTGCGGTACCAGACGGCTCTCAACTGGTGGAACGGGGCCAACAAGCCCGGTGGCGAATTCGTCATGATGGCCGTCTTGCGCCACGGCGACGCGCTGACCAAGCACATGGGGGAGGAGACCGCATGATTGCCGCCCTTCGTATTGCGCGGGGGGCGGTGTCCCTCGCCATCGGCATCCTCGCCGGGTCGGGAATAACTTTTCAATGGCTGGCGAGCCTTTTGACCCCGGCCCAAACGTTTTTGACCAAAACGATTGATCGGCGCGAGGCGCGGGCCAATGGCTGACCTGCCCGCCATCCCTGACTGGACGCACCCGGCGCTGAGCCACTGCGCCGCCGCGGGCCTCCTGACCCACAACGCCACGCCGGCCCTGATCGCCCGGCACGCAGCCGGGCGGATCGTGTACCTGGCCACGCCCTATGTCGACGACATCGCAGGCGATGCCAACGGCATGCCTTTCGACCTGGACGCATCGATCGCCTGTGGCGACGCCGCGATGGCCTGCGCGCGGGAGCTGGTGCTGGCCGGGGTCACGGCGCTGCCGGTTGCCGCGCTGATGGCGGGGATGGTGCAGGCCGACCTGGACGAATTCCGCCTCGATCCGCTGGACCGCGAATTCTGGGCCTGCTGGTCGGCGCCGTTCCTGCGCGGGGCCGGCGCGGTGGCGATCGCGCCCGTGCCGGGCTGGGATTCCAGTGCCGAGGTCTGGGCCGTCCTGCGGTGGGCCCTGGGCCTGCGCACGCCGGTGTTCGTGATGGGGGAGATGCCGTGAAATACTTCAGCCCGCCGATCCGGCCCGTCATGGGCCCGGCTTACCAGGGCCGCTTGGGCGAACGGATGCGCGAGGTGGCGCGGGACGAAGGCCATCGCCCGCGGATGCCGGACCCCCCACGGAC
>NZ_QZEX01000049.1 GCF_003646465.1 Chachezhania antarctica | reverse complement strand
TCGCTGTCCCAGGCAGGACGCGCGAAGGGGCGCGGCGCATTGTGGATCGATCCGAATTCCTCGAGATGCGCCTGCGGCAGCGGCCCGGCGCCCACGAACATTTCGACCGATGCCTTGTCGTCCCGGACCGTCTTGCGGTGCAGTTTGCGCTGGCGCGGCGAAAGCCTGGTCGAAACCGCAATGCTTTCCTTCAGGTCGCCCTCTGCCTCCGAAGCGCGGTCCCGCATCTTCTCCGCCAATGGCGTGGCAGATTTCTTCAGGGAACGCCGCAGGGCGCCCTTGCCCGCGGCCTGGCTCAGCTTCTCAAGCTCGCGCTCGAG
>NZ_QZEX01000048.1 GCF_003646465.1 Chachezhania antarctica | reverse complement strand
GTCGCTTGGCGATACGCGACCGCGCTTCGCCCGTGGGCACGTGGAACAGGGCCTGGTGGAGAGGGCATTCGATACAGTCGTCTTCCAGGTAGCCGTCCGACAGCAGGGCGAAGGCGTGGGTACAGACATTGGACGTCGCATAGAACGTATCCTCGATCCGATAGAGCGCGATCAACTCCTCGCCGATCGTCACGCCCAGGACCTCGCCCTCGCCCACCGCTGCCGTTTCGGTCACGTCATGCCATGCCATCCGTCTTCTCCGTCCGTTCCGTTGTTGTCTACCAGGCGACCGCCGCGCCATCCTTCCGGCTGTCGGTCGCGGCAAGCCATGCG
>NZ_QZEX01000047.1 GCF_003646465.1 Chachezhania antarctica | reverse complement strand
GAAGCGGGCGACAACATCGGCGCGCTGCTGCGCGGTGTGGACCGTGAAGGCGTGGAACGTGGCCAGGTGCTCTGCAAGCCGGGGTCTGTGACGCCGCACACGAAGTTCGAAGCCGAGGCCTACATCCTGACGAAGGATGAAGGCGGCCGTCACACGCCGTTCTTCGCGAACTACCGTCCGCAGTTCTACTTCCGCACGACGGACGTGACCGGGACGGTGACGCTGAAGGAAGGCACCGAGATGGTCATGCCGGGCGACAACGTTGGCTTCACGGTCGAGCTGATCGCGCCGATCGCGATGGAAGACGGCCTGCGCTTCGCCATCCGCGAAGGCGGCCGCACGGTCGGCGCCGGCGTGGTGTCGAAGATCATCGAGTAAGTCGAACGGCTCCGCCGTTCGA
>NZ_QZEX01000046.1 GCF_003646465.1 Chachezhania antarctica | reverse complement strand
GCGGTTCAACACGGTCGTTCAGGCCGAGCAATTCGTCTCGGATCGGTTCGAGCTGACGGACGCGCGCGAGCTGGCGCCGCGGCTGAAACTCGGGGTCGATCTGGAAGACGCGACGCCGACAGAGATCGTCAGCGCCGAGCAGCTCTCGGAATGGGGCGGCAACACGACGATTATCGTCAGTTGCTCGGGCGTCGCGAACGAGATCGACGGGACCTGCAAGATCAAGCGCAAGCAGGGCGAGAGCGGGCTCATACTGGATACCCTGGGAACGCCTTTGAACCTGGCGTTCTCGGTCGTGTCCGGCGGGCTGACCGTGACGCAGACCTCCGGCGCTGACGTTGCCGCGCAGGTGTCCGGTATCTTCCTGAACGGCTGATAGCCGGCTTCACTCCTCAACCCTCAGAAAGGAATTTCCCATGGCAAGTCTTTCGCAGCTCTGCACCTTCGACATGAATGTGTGGATCAACCA
>NZ_QZEX01000045.1 GCF_003646465.1 Chachezhania antarctica | reverse complement strand
GCAGCCAGGGCCGAGCCCGGGATGATCGGAATGTCGTCGCCGGGATATTCGTACGAAGACAGAAGCTCGCGCACTTCCATTTCCACCAGTTCCAGCAGCTCTTCGTCATCCACCTGGTCGACCTTGTTCAGGTAGACGACCATCGTCGGGATGCCGACCTGGCGGCCCAGCAGGATGTGCTCGCGCGTTTGCGGCATCGGGCCGTCGGCCGCGTTCACGACCAGGATCGCGCCGTCCATCTGCGCCGCACCCGTGATCATGTTCTTCACGTAGTCGGCGTGCCCGGGGCAGTCGACGTGGGCGTAGTGACGGTTGTCCGTCTCGTATTCCACGTGCGCCGTCGAGATCGTGATCCCGCGCGCCTTTTCTTCCGGCGCGCCGTCGATCTGGTCATAGGCCTTGAAGTCGCCGAAATACTTGGTGATCGCTGCCGTCAGCGTCGTCTTGCCGTGGTCGACGTGACCGATCGTGCCGATGTTCACGTGCGGCTTATTACGTTCGAACTTTGCCTTTGCCAT
>NZ_QZEX01000044.1 GCF_003646465.1 Chachezhania antarctica | reverse complement strand
TCGTGCCGATATTGGCAATCTCGCGGTTCATGTTCTGGATATCGTTGGTCAGCCCCGACAGGGGCACGCCCGCCTCACTGGCGGCCAGCTCGAGCGCGCGGAACCCGCCGATCGAGGCGTCGAGACGCCGCGCCGCCTTGGCCGCCCGGTCGATTTCCTGCGCCGATTTCAAAGCGGCGGCCGCGATCGCCGCCCCGAAGGCGGCGGCCGCGCCCGCAACTTTCAGGAACTGCGCGCGCATGGATTTCAGCCGCGGTGAAACCTTGCCCACGCCCTTCTGGAAATTTGCGCTGTCCAGGCCGAGATTGACCCGGAGCGCGCCGATCACAGATGCCATGACACCCCCCTTGACGGCCGCCTCACGCGGCCGGTTTCGCGCCCCATTGGGCCGCGATCATTTCGAACATCGCTTGCAGATCGTCGGAACTCTGCGGCCCGCGGTCACCGCCGCCGACGAATGCCCTGAACCCGGGCAATGTCTTTTGCCGGGCCAGCGCCTCGGCATGCCAGGCCAGCCAGGCGCGCCCGTCCTGCTCCTGCCGGAGACGGGCGCGCGCGCCTTTCATATGCGCGTTGAACTCGCGCAACGTGAGCGACCAGAAATGCGCCGGATCGAGGCCGGCCGAGACATAGGCCGCCAGCAGATCGAAGATCCG
>NZ_QZEX01000043.1 GCF_003646465.1 Chachezhania antarctica | reverse complement strand
TGCGCCGGATCGAGGCCGGCCGAGACATAGGCCGCCAGCAGATCGAAGATCCGAAGCGGCCCGCGGTCCTCTACTTTCCCGGCTGGCCCTCGATCTCGTCAGGCTTCGGCGCGGCGGCGGCGAAAAGCCGCTCGAGGATCTCCGGATCTTCCGACAGGATATCCCCGGCGAGCCGCCGATCGGCGCCTTCGTGGTGACGCTCGAGGCAACACCAAACCATCGAGATCATGTCACCGACACGTGCATTCCCAGCCTCTGCCTTCTCGGCCCAATCCAGTGCCGCCAGGCCGGTTCCATCCTCGAAAGCGGCCATCGCGTTAAGATCCATCCGGAGCGTATAAGTCTCGCCCTCGAGCTCGACCCGGACCTCGCCCTTGAAACCCCTGGCCATCAGACCGCACCCAACAGCGTCGGCTTGCCAGTCGGCCGCACCGTGACCGTCGCCGTCATCTTGCCGTTCGTCAGGTCACCCGGCTCATAGCTCAGGAAGAACCCGGGAAACTGCATGCGCACCCCGTTCGGCGCCGTGATCTGGTAGTTGCCGCCGCCGGCCTCGATCTCGGTCACGAACGGATCCGGGGCAACCGGCACCCAGTTGATGTCGATTTCGACCGGCGTCGCTTCCATCAGCGCCGGAATGAACTCTTTCATCATGTCCGGGCTCTGCAGGTGCGTGGCATCTTCCTCGTCGCGCGTGTAGCCCGACGGCTTGATGCGCGTCACGTTGGCCGTATCGATGTAGGTCCCCGGCGTTCCGGGATCTTCGATCCCGAACTTTGCGCCGTAGCCGATATCTGCATCGCTCATGTCTCACCCTTTCCAGTTGGTGACAAAATCCACAGACGCCCGCCACGGGCGCTGTTCCTCGTTGGTCCCGCCCG
>NZ_QZEX01000042.1 GCF_003646465.1 Chachezhania antarctica | reverse complement strand
TCTGCATGGAAGCACGCCAGGTGAGCGCCGCTCTGTCCGCGATGCGTAACAAGACGGATCGCAACGATGCACGCGGCATCGCTCAAATCCTGCGGACGGGGTGGTTCAGCACCGTTCACATGAAGAGCCGGGAGGCACATGGGGCTCGAGCCCTTCTGAGTACGCGTAAGGCGTTGCTGAGCAAGACCATCGATCTGGCCAACGAGGTGCGCGGTTTACTGAAGATATTCGGCATTCGCCTGCCGAAGACGGTGAAGCACGGGAGCTTCGACGGTGTTGTCCGGCCGATGATCGAGATGGACGAGGTTCTGGCCCATGCCATGCTGCCGCTGCTGGATGCTCGGCTGGTTCTGTATCAGCACTTTCTGGAACTCGACCGACGGGTCAAACGGGCCGCCAGTCAGGATGGGGTCTGCATGCGCATGATGACTGTGCCCGGTGTCGGCCCGATCGCGGCTTTGACTTTCAAGGCGGCGGTCGATGACCCCGCGCGGTTCAAGCGGTCTCGCACCGTGGCCGCCCACTTTGGTCTGACACCCCGACGATACCAGTCTGGTGAGCACGACAATCCTGGCCGGATATCGAAAGCCGGGGATCGAGATGTGAGGGCAACGCTCTATGCTGCCGCCAATGCCTTGCTCATGCGAACCATGGCCGGGTCGCAGATCAAGTCCTGGGGCATGCGCTTGATGCGCACCAAAGGACGCCGCCGTGCGGTTGTGGCTGTTGCGCGCAAACTGGCCGTCCTGCTCCACCGCATGTGGGTGGACGGCACTGAGTTCCGTTCAGAAAAGGTGGAGGGCATGGCATGATCTGACCGACCAACATCGATCTGAACGGGATCGTCCTCACCGGACGAGGTTCGTGGATGAAGCCGAAAATGACTGCTGCGCCACCAAGCGCGTCTCTAAGCGAGGCTCTCCACAACCAATCCGACACATGCGTGCAGCGATGCCCCACGTGGTATCAACCAGACTGCGAAGAGAAGCGTGACCCGGATGAGTGACAGAGATCCCAAACAACAAGGAAAACGAGC
>NZ_QZEX01000041.1 GCF_003646465.1 Chachezhania antarctica | reverse complement strand
GCGCGGCCGCGGATTCCCAGTGTTCCATCGCGGTCTGACCGCTGTTCGGGCTCGCCGTCAGAACCTCGGCAAGATCCGGCTCGATCCGCGCGCGCGAGCCATTGGCTTGCTTTTCGTAGAAGGCCACGGGCAGCGAGCCGATCAGTTCCGAGTTGCCCTTGACGCACGCCCAGGCCGCGGAGAGCCCGAGCGCCGAGGTCGGCGACACCGTCTTCCCAGCGTGGCTGGAATAGCCCGTCCCGCCCCAGGCCTGGCCGGGCGAGACGCTGACCCACCCGCTTTCGCCGGCGGCAAGCTCCGCCCGGACGCCGCGCAAGGCCGCTTTCATGAACCGCAGCACCATCAGACCACCATCACGGGCCTGGCCAGCATCCCCGCCAGGCTCTTGCGCTTCGCCGCCGCCGGGTTGAGGCTCATCAGGTAGACCGCGTTGAACGTGGCCATCAGCGGGTCGATCTTGCCCGCGCCAGAAACCGCCTTGGTCACAATCACCGCATTTCCCCTCGGTTCCGTTTTCGCATTGCCGACGCACCAGGACATGAGCGGTTGCCCCCCATGCACCAGGGAGCCGTCGAAGAGCTTCCGCTCGGTTCCCTTGATCGCGCCGTTCAGCTTGTAGCCCTGTGACACGCTGGCGAGCGCGTCGGACGGGATCCCGGCCAGCTCGAGCCCGTCCACGATCGCCGCCACGCCCTCGGGATCGAGCCCGACCCCGCCACGCTCCGGCAAGAGCCCCGCATCATGCACCCGCTTGACCAGGGCGATCAGCTCCTCGAGATCCTGCGTCGGCGTCTTGCAGATCGTGAGCGCATCCTCGCGCTCGAGATCCCGCAGCTTTTCCGCGATCGCCTTGCGCCGCGTGAGCGCGACCTCGTGCACCCAGGCCGAGCACCACAGGAGCCAGCGCTTCGTCACCCGGTCCCGGCCCAGGATCGCGAGGCCGAGAAGGTCATCCATCCCGCCACCGTCGATCCCGATCGTGCAAACCTCAGACCGCGCGAGCAGCGCCTCGAGATCGAGTGTCGGATCGACCGCCTCGATCCAATGGCTCGCGCCGATCCAGCCGCCCTTGTGGTGGCCAAGCCCGATCTGGATATTCAGATGCTGCGACGCCCACCGCGCCAGCTCATCCTCGCTCGTGTCGACCGCCTTGTGATACTCCGGCACCAGGCGCTCGATCGTGATCGAGGCGCCGAGGTTCGGAAGGACCGCCGGCCAGAGCCGCGGGTTTCGCCAGGGCTGTTTCTTGT
>NZ_QZEX01000040.1 GCF_003646465.1 Chachezhania antarctica | reverse complement strand
GGGCACCTCGATTTTTGACTGTTTTCTCGACTATGGAGCAGTTGGCGCAGCCTGAAGGGCTTGGAAGGCCGTCAGTTGACGGGTTGTTGCGTCGGGTCTGATGATGCGCAGCCCATTTCAGGGTCGTTTTTGGCGATGAGCAGCATGACCTGCGTCTCTGGCGGTCTGTTTGTCATGCCGGATTTGGGTTGATGCGGCGCAACTGGCAGAGGCGGCGCATGTTGTAGGCAAGGTTCTTCAGCCCGATCTTGGCTTTGGCCCGCACCAGACCGATGGTGCGCACCAAGGTGCCGCCCATGTCGTTTGCCTGCGCGCCGAAGACATGCTCAACCCGGACCCGCACGGTGGATTTGGTCCGGTTGCTGCCCTTGGCCTGTGCAGTCAGCGGCTTGCCGCGCTTGCCCTTGCGGTGGATGTGGCTTTTCAGGTTCCGAGCGCGCAGCTTTACCTCCATTTCCTCGGAGCGATAGGCTGAATCCGCCCATACTCCGGACCCGGTATTGCCCCGCATCAGCAGGTAATCCACCGCCTGGCTGTCATGCTGGGCTGCGTCGCTGACGTGGTAGCGGCGGACCAACTTGTGCTTTCGATCCACATTCACGTGGTTCTTGTAGCCGTAGTGGCTCTTGCCGTGCTTTTTCGTCCAGCGCGCGTCCATGTCCTTCTGCACCCGTTTCGCCAGTTTGTCTGCCCAATCCTCGGGCACCTCACCCTTCTTGATCGTTGCGTTTTCCTCGCGCGTGTTGTGGTTGCGCGGCACCGGCACAATGGAAGCATCAAGGATCTGCCCGCCACGGGCAATATACCCCTGTCGCGCCAGATGACCGTCGAACAACCCGAACAATTCCTCTACCTTGCCCGCGTGCGCCAGCGCGTCTCGATAAAGCCACACCGTCTTGGCATCGGGCACCCGATCCCCGAGACCCAACCCCAAAAACCGCATGAAAGACAGCCGGTCGCGGACCTGATATTCGATTTGGTCATCCGACAGGTTGTAGAGTGCGCTCAGCACCAGCGCTTTGAACATCACCACCGCGTCCATCGGCTTGCGCCCGGCGCGGGATTTGCGATCCGCATCCGGCTTGCGCCAGACCCGTTCAAGAGCCGGGCGAAACTCTTCCCACGGCACGACGGCATCGATCTCCACCAGCGGGTCCTTCTTGGCGTCAAGGCTCGCATAACGGTCCGAAAGATCAAAGAAACCCATCTGCGTCATTGCTGCATCCCCTATATGCCGGTTCACCAAGTCACGATATCGCAGCGCCAAGGTCAGGGCAATTTTTAGAGATGCCCT
>NZ_QZEX01000004.1 GCF_003646465.1 Chachezhania antarctica | reverse complement strand
CGCGCAGGTGTCCGGTATCTTCCTGAACGGCTGATAGCCGGCTTCACTCCTCAACCCTCAGAAAGGAATTTCCCATGGCAAGTCTTTCGCAGCTCTGCACCTTCGACATGAATGTGTGGATCAACCAAATCCGCACCGACATGAATGTCGTCCTGGACGACCGGACGCGGCTTTGCATGTTCTATTCGCTGGATCCGCGCGAGATCGGCCTGTTCGTGGATGGTCACCGGGTGGCGACCTTTCGCGAAGAGGGCGCGCCGATCCGCCACGAGCCCAACATTGCCGCGGGCGTGCCCGAGTATCCCGATCATGCGGAGGTGTCCGAGGCCAGGATCGCCGAGGCCTCGGCTTACTTCGCGAGCTGATCGGTCGTGACTGACAACGAATGGGCGCACCCTCTGATCGTGCGCGCGATCGGCTCTGCAATCGGAGTGATTGCATCAATGATCGTCGTGGCTCCGGCAGGAACGCGCAATGCGCTGTATCGGGGCTTGGTCGGCGCCGTTATGGGCTTCGTCTTCGCGCCAGTTGCGCCGCACCTCTGGGGTCTCGACTTTCTGGCCGGCGAAAACCTTGACGTGGTGCTGGCGCGCGGCGCCGCGATGGGTTTCGTGATCTGGTGGATCTTGGAGCTGATCGCCAGGCTTCTGTCATCTAGCGAATGGGTTGATCGGTTGGTTAAGGAGCTGGCGCGCAAGCGGGCGGGTGGAGGCGAATGAGCCTTTGGTATCTGTCCCTTGTGCTGGCGATCGCCGACGTTGCATCGGCCGTCATGCTGGCTGCAATGGTGTTGCGACTGCGGTGCGCCCTGCGCTTGTCGCTCTGGACGCGGGGCCTGATTGCAATGTTGGCCGTGTGCCTGTGCCTTCATGCGGTCGAGCAGGTCAACCTGCTCTACAACTATCGGCCGCCGCGGGCGTTCACCTGGATTGGCGTCATGCTGTCAATGCACGGTGTGATCGCTGCCTGCTACTGGCGGACCTTCGTGCGACTGCCCTGAGCCGCTGACCGTCGCCAAAATCTAAACGCTACCGCGCCGCGCTGCGGTGGCTCAATCCAGAAACCGGAAGGGCAACCCATGCTCAATATCGAAATGCTCGAGGCGATTTCTAATCGGGCTGCAAATAGCAACATGCGTTCGGCGATCGCGGGGATCGAGGCGGGGAACAAGGTCGCAGAGATCTGCCGGCCGCATATCTTGGCGCAGTACATCGCGCAGCTCGGACACGAAAGCGCGGGCTTTCGGTACGACCGCGAGGTTTGGGGGCCGACGAGGGCGCAGCTCGGATATGAGGGCCGCGCGGATCTCGGGAACGTCCGGCCGGGTGATGGCTCGCGTTTTCGCGGGCGCACGGCAATTCAGATCACCGGCCGGGCGAACACGGCCGCTTTCCGGGATTGGTGCCGGGCCGAGATCTCGGCCGCCTGCCCTGATTTCGAGGCGGATCCGGATCTCATGTTGACGGATCCTTGGGAGGGTCTCGGGCCGGTCTGGTATTGGGCAACCCGAGATCTCGATCGTTATGCCGAAACCGGCGATATCGAAATGATCACGCGGCGGATCAACGGCGGGCTCAATGGCTACGCCGATCGGCTGGCGTGGTACGCGCGCGCCGCCCTGGTGCTCCTCGGCTTTGCGCCTGACGATGTGCGCGGCTTTCAACGGTCGGTCGGGCTCAGGGTTGACGGGATCTCGGGCGAAAATACGCGTGGCGCGCTGCATGCCGGCCTGGTCGAGCTCGACCGGATCGAGGCGGAAGGCGGCCGGGGTGTCGAGCCGGATCCTTTCACGGCGGCCGGCGAGCTCATGCTCCGGATAACGGCGGCGCAGGACACGCTCGCGCTAGCGGGTCAGGCGATCGCGCAGGGGCAAGAGGCGCTCGCGCAGGCGCAGGACGATCTCGAGACGTATCTCGCGACCGCGCAGGTCTAAGGCCGTCACGGGGCGGATCCAAACGCCGTCACGGGCGGCAAAATTCGAAAGGCAATCCAATGAAAGAAATACTGACGGCTTTTGAGCCGGCTCTGATCTATCTCCTCGGCCTCTTGATCACTGCGGCCGTGGGGCTGGCGGCAAAGAAGATGACGGAATTGACCGGCCTCGAGATCGAGGCGCGACATCGGATCGCTCTGACCGAGGCGCTCAAATCTGGCGCGGCGGCCAGCGTCAAGAATGGGCCGGATGCCGGACTTGAGGCGGTGAAGCGCGCGGCGATCGCGCATGCCCACGGCTCGGCTCCGAAGGCTATCGCCAAGCTTCGGCCGACCTACCAAGTGCTTGACACGATCGCAGAGCGATATGCCAGCGAAGCCCAAGCGGGTCGCGGCGCGGGGCATGACTAATCCGTTCTGATCCGCCGCGCCTTCTGGTGATCGGCCACGGGGGGCACGGGAAGGACACGGCCGGGCGCATGCTCGGCCGTGTCTTGCGTTGCGGGGCGATCTCCTCGAGCGCCTACGCCGCCGAGCGCGCGGTCTGGCCGATCGTGGCGGCGCGGGGCTTGTGGCCGGACTGGCGCGCGATGCATGCCGATCGCGGTATGCATCGGGAAATGTGGTTTCACGCAATCCGGGCCTACAACCTTGCGCCGGGCGCAAGCCTTGCAGAGCAGATCCTCGCCGAGCGCGCGATCTATGTCGGCATGCGCTCGCGTGAGGAGTTCGCCGCGGCACGCGGTTTGTTCGATTGCGTGATCTGGATCGACGCGGGCCGGCGTCTGCCGATCGAGGATCCCTCCTCAATGGAGCTAGAGCAATGCGATGCCGATCGGGTTCTCGACAACAATGGAACCGAGGCGGATCTCGCGCGGGGGGTGGCGGCGCTCGCCCTGGCGCTGCGCGCGCACGAATGAATAGCGCCCGGCGCTTGGGGGCGCCGGGCGAGTCGAGGGGAGGAGGTTGGGAAGGTGCGGACAGGAGCCGCGATCTCAGATTGCACAAGATTATGTGCCACGCAAACAAAAAATATCACTGCCGTAGGAACAAAAGCGAACGGGGCTGCACGGATTTTGCACGTTTTGCACGTCGAAGCGGGGGAAATCCCGGTGAATTACGGTGAAAACCAATAAAAACAGGGGTTTGTGCAATCTGCCCCTATGTACAAAAAAACGCTTGTATCTCCAAGGTGTTACCGGCTATTCCCGGCGGCGGAGACGTGGCCGAGTGGTCGAAGGCGCTCCCCTGCTAAGGGAGTAAACGGGAAACCGTTTCGAGGGTTCGAATCCCTTCGTCTCCGCCACTTGCCCTAGCGAAAGCGTTCTTACGATCCGGCCGCTGCCGGATTTTTTCGTTGTTTTCGAGGGTTATGCGGGAGGGGCTGAGCACTGGCCCAGGCATCAAGAGAACCGGAAGCGGTCTCCCAGGGGCGATATTCTCCGGACCTCATGACTGCGCAGATTTGGTGAACATCTTTTAATATATTGTTATAATGTGGTTTTTCTAAGTTTCGACTGACCTTCCCCCCGCGAGATCCCTCAGTCTGATGTAGAGTCTGCTCAACCGCGAAGGAGCAGACGAATGAGGAAGAGCCGTTTCACCGAGGCGCAGATAATCGGGATGATCAAGAAGCAGGAGGCCGGGATGGCGACCGCGGAGGTGAGCCGCAAGCACGGCCTGAGTCCGGCGACGTTCTACAAGGTGAAGTCCAAGTATGGTGGCATGGAGGTTTCCGGGGCCGCCAGGCTGAAGGCGCTGGAAGACGAGAATGCCAAGCTCAAGCGCCTGCTGGCCGACACCATGCTCGACAATGTCGTCCTGATCCGGCCACCGCGCAGGGACTTGCCTGCGGCGGACAGCGGGATCGCCAGCCAGAAACCATCTTTGGAGCGGATCAGCGGACCCGTGTCATGCGTGTCCACGATGACGGGGGCCCGCGAGATCGTAGCTCGTGGAGACGCGCTCGGCCTCGCGGGCGCGGGTAGCAACCGCATCGGTGTGGCGCAATCGCGACAGCGTTCACGACCGCAGCCACACAGCGCATCGCTTGCAGATCACTCTGACGCCGGCGCAGGAGGTGGTGGCGGTGTCTCTGCGCAAGACCCTGCTCCTGCCGCTTGACGATCTTCGCTCGGTGATGCGGAAGTTTCTGAACCCGAACGTCGCGCGCTCTGGGCTGGACCGCTGTCTGCGTCGGCATGGAGCCGGTAGCCTGCGAGACCTGAAGCCTGCCGCGCCGCGGCCTGCGGATAAACCCTTCAAGGCTTACGAGCCAGGCTATCGCCATCTCGATGTGAAATACCTATCGCAAATTGCGGACGAGGACCGCCGCCGGTATCTGTTCGTCGCAATTGACCGAGCCGCCCGCTGGGTCTTCGTGCGCATTTACCCGACGAAGACGACAGCCAACGCGCGCCGCTTCCTGCGAGACGTGGAACGGGCGGCGCCGATGCAGAACACCCGGGTGCTCACGGACAACGGTAAGGAGTTCACGGATCGTCTGTGCGGCCTGCGCAAGCGCGCGGCCACCGGGAACCACGACTTCGACCGTCCCTGCGCAGATCTCGGCATCGAGCATCGTCTGGCCCCGCCCATGCATCCCAGACCAACGGCATGGTCATGGGCTGTACCGGCGGACCGGAATTGCGACCCTGCGGTCGTTCGATTAGTGGTACGGAAAGCAACTTAAAAGGAAATGGCGATGTGTCCGGACACGCCAAGGGATGACAAGCAGCTGCTCGCTGCCGTCGCACGCGGCGACAAGGCGGCGATGCAGGTATTGTATCAGCGGCATCACGATCCGCTGTACGGGTTCATCCGGTCCCGGTGCGGCGACGAGGCGCTGGCGATGGATGTGGTTCAGGACGCGATGCTGGATGTCTGGCGCAGTGCCGCGCGGTTCTCGGGCAAATCCTCGGTGCGGACATGGATCTTCGCCATCGGGCGCAACAAGCTGGTCGACCGCATCCGGCGGTCGTCGCAGCTGTCCTATGTCGACGAGGTGCCCGAGCAGGTCGACGAGACGCCCGATGCCGCCGAAATCATCGCCGCGTCGCAGGATGCCGGGCGCTTGCGGGCGTGCCTCGATAAGCTGAAGAAGGTGCAACTGGCGGTCATCCGCCTCGCCTTCTTTGACGAGCTTCCCTATGGCGAGATCGCCGAGATCGAAGGCGTGCCCGTTGGCACGGTCAAGACGCGCATCCACCACGCCAAGCAGGCGCTGATGCATTGCCTTGGCACCCCGGCGTGACCCCGGTGAGACGTTCAGGGCCGCGACAGGGCCGTGACGCGCGGATCGTCGGCCAGCGCCGCCTCGGCTGCGTCCCGGGCTGCCTCATCGTCGAAGCTCAGGGTGTAAAGGCCAATGGCCCCCGGCCCTTCGGTGATACGCGCGCCGATCCGTTGCAGAAGCGCCGTGAGGTCCGCCAGCGCCACGTCTTCGGCGAAAGCCACGCGCAGCGCATGTCGTGCCTCCGCCTCCTCAGTTACGGTCACGTAACCCGGCCCCTGCCCCGGCAATTTCGGCACCACGCCGAACTGCCAGACCGCCACCGTAGCACCGATGATGCAGGCGACCTTCAGCAGGGTCAGCGGCCGGTTGGTGTTGGCCGGTTGTGGCACGCGTTCGGCATCTATGGCCGCCGACAGACGGTCCCACCCGGCCGCGCGCGCGCCGTCCGGCACCTGCGCCCGCCCCAGTTCGCTGGCCGCGGCGCGGAGCGCCGTGACCTCGGCCTCCAGCGCGGGGGTGCGGGCCATCTCGGCCTCAAAGGCTACGCGTTCCTCTTCGGAAAGCCGGCCCTGCATGTAGTCGATCAGTCGGTCGTCCTGGTCCATCACCGGATCCTGTTTTCTTGTGCGAATCTTCCAGACTTCAGGGCGGAAAAGAAGATCCGATCTGAAGCGGCGCCGCCAACGTGCATGTGTTGTCCCCCTATGGTCGCGCGGGATGCCGGGGTGGTTCAAAAAAAGTCGGTCCGTCGCGCTGACCGCCCGGCATGGGCGGTATATCCACGAAAAAGATTGAACCGATCCGACCCAAGGAACGACCATCAGGTATGAAACAGAGCCCCATCCTTCCCCGCCCCGTCCGCGCGACACTGCTGGCCGGCCTTCTGGGCCTGGCCGCCTGCGCAAGCTATGAACTCAACCCGCCCGCGCCCGAGATGATCCGCGCCGACGCAGGTCAGGTCACCGACCCGCGCGAGATCGTGGCGCTGGTGCCCGATGCGGCCTCGGCCTCCCGCCTGCTGACGGGCGCCACGGCGCAAGGCTTCGTGTTGCGCGAGCAGGACGATCTGCCCGCGCTCGACATGAAGATGCTCAGCTTCACCATACCGGAGCCGCTGGACGGCCCCGGCGCCATCGCCGCGCTGGAAACGATCGAGCCGCGTTCTACCGCGGGCGTGAACCACGCCTACAAGCCCGCAAGCACCGGGTCGCTCGATTATGCCGATGCGCTGATGAGCTGGCCCGATTCCCCCTGCCGGGCCCTTGGGCCTATCGGGATGCTGGATACGGCCATCGACAGCTCGATCCCCGAACTCGCGGGCGTGACCATCCACCAGGCCAGTTTCCAGCGTGGCACGGCCGCCGACCCGCGCCACGGGACCGAGGTCGCCTCGGTCCTCGCGAATCCGCGGCGGCTGACCGGCGTGACGCTCTACAATGCCTCCGTGATCGGAAAGTCGGCGCGCGGGCAGGACGAATCCGGGGTCGACAGCCTGCTGCTGGCGCTGGACTGGCTGGCGCAGAACGGTGTGCGGCTGGTGAACATCAGCCTTGCCGGGCCGTATAACAAGCTGCTGGACCGCGGCATCGACCGGGCCGAGGCGCAGGGCATGACAATCGTCGCGGCCGTGGGCAATGACGGCGCGGCGGCCAATCCACGCTACCCGGCAGCGCTTGGCAACGTCATCGCGGTGACAGCCGTCGATGCCGACCGGCGGGTCTACCGGAAGGCCGGACAGGGCAGCTTTGTCGATGTTGCGGCACCCGGTGTGGACGTGATGGTTGAAATGGGCGGACGGACGCGGTTCGCGACCGGTACGTCCATCGCCACGCCCTTCGTGACGGCACGGCTGGCATCTGACCCGACGCTTTATACCGCGCCGGCGAATGCCGTGCGAAACGAGCTGGCGAAATCCGCCGTGGATCTGGGCGCGCCCGGCAACGATCCTGTCTATGGGGTCGGCCTTGTCGTGGCGAGTGATGCGTGCAGCCCGGGCTGACGGCCCGCGGTGGTGTTAAGGCATCACTGCAGAGTCCGCCGGCGGCCGGGGCTTCGTTGTTCCGGCCTGACGTGCGATGATCAGTCGAAAGTACCAAGCAGGCCGAAGATGGGCGGAGGAAAGATGAAAATTGTCATGCGTGTAGTGACCCCGGCAGCGGCGGCCCTTGCCGTCGCCGCCTGTGGCCAGGACCGGATGCCCGACGCGACGGACGGCATGGCGTTCTTTGTGGACAACTGCGTGGAATGCCACGGCAGCGACGCGCGCGGCGATGGCCCGCTGGCCGCCGGTCTGGCGAAGAAACCGACCGACCTTACGGTGCTGGCCCGGGACAACGGCGGCGTGTTCCCGGCGGCAGAGGCACTGAGCTATATCTACGGCGAACCGGGCTCCAGCCATCTGTCCCGGGTGATGCCCGAATTCGGGGGCGCGATGGAAGATGACCTAGTGCCTGTCGAGATCGACGGGATCCTTACGCCCACCCCACGCGAACTGGCCGGGCTGCTGGCCTACCTCGAAAGCATCCAGCGATAGGCTGCGGCCCGCTTCACGCGGGCTGAAGCTCCCTCAGCCGGGCGATGATCGAACCGGTGACGTTCTTCGCTTCGGCCAGACTGGCGCTGTGGGGCGTGATCACGATGCGCGGATGGGTCCACAGCGGATCTTCCGGCGGCAGCGGTTCGGTGGCGAAGACATCCATCGTGGCGCCGGACATATGGCCTTCGTCGATCATCCGGATCAGGTCGGGTTCCACCACCTGCCCGCCACGGCCGATCTGGATCAACGATGCGCGCTTGGGCAGCTTGGCGAAAAGGTCCGCGTTCAGCATGCCCTTCGTCTGGGGCGTCAGCGGCAGGACGTTCACAAGGATGTTCGTTCCCGCCAGGAATTCGTCCAGCTGGTCGCCGTGATAATGCGTCACGCCGGGATGCGGATCGGGCGCGCTGCGCGAAAAGCCCGAAACGGGGTAGCCAAGCCCCGTCAGCCCCGTCGCGATGGCACGTCCCAGAAAACCGAAGCCCAGGATGCCGATGCGCCTGCGCTCCGGCGACATGCTCATGGTCACCCGGGACCATTCGCTTTTGCGCTGCATCTCCAGCGTGTGGAACATGTTCCGGTGATGCCAGATCACATGGAAGGCGACATAGCCCGCCATCTGCAGCGCCTGGTCATCGTCCTTCACCGGGTAAAGCGGTACGTGCGTCGGCAGCGACGGGCAGATGTCGATCGCATCCGTCCCGGCACCGGCCGAAAAGACCGCCTTGAGGTTGGACATGCCGGTGAACAGGCCCGGCGCGGGGCGGAACGTCAGCACGAAATCGACCTCCGCCGGATCGGTGATCTCGTCCTTGCCCAACAGTTCGATGTCCGGCGCCTGCGCTTCGAAATGTTTTCGGTAGAACTGCATCAGGTCGATGCCGCCTTCAGATGTGATCACGCCCTTCATGCGTCCACGTTCTCCTTCGCCCAGTCGGCGCCGGGAACCGCCGCCAGAAGCTGACGGGTATAGGCCTGCTGGGGCGAAAGGAAAATATCGTGGACGGTGCCGATTTCGACAAGCTTGCCCTTCTGCATCACCGCGATCCGGTCGCACAGCTGCGCCGCGACACGCAGGTCGTGGGTGATGAAAAGGATCGACAGGTCGAACCGTTCGCGCAGGTCGCGCAGAAGGTCCAGCACCTGCGCCTGGATCGACACGTCGAGCGCCGAAACCGCCTCGTCCGCGATGATCAGTTCCGGGTCCATGGCCAGCGCGCGCGCGATGCCGATCCGCTGCCGCTGCCCGCCGGAGAATTCGTGCGGATAGCGGGTGGCGGCCTCGGCGCCCAAGCCCACGATCTCCAGGAGTTCGCGGGCGCGTTCCTGTGCCTTGGCCCTGGGCACACCGTTGGTGATGGGCCCCGCCGTCAAAGCGCCCATGATCCGTTGCCGGGGGTTGAGCGAGGCATAGGGATCCTGGAACACCATCTGCACCTTGTGGCGTTCCTTGCGCAGTTCCTCATCCGACAGAGCCGCCAGATCGGTGCCCCCGACCATCACCTGTCCGCCATCCGGCGTGACCAGCCGAACCGCCGTCCGCCCCAGCGTCGACTTGCCGGAGCCGCTTTCGCCCACCAGCCCCAGCACCTCGCCCCGCGCAACGGTCAGGGACACATCGTCCACCGCGCGCACCTCGCGCACGGGTTTGAAAAGGCCCCCGCCGGTGCGATAGATCTTGCGCAGGCCGCGGATTTCCAGTGCCGGCACGTCGCGCGGCGGGCGGGCCTTGGGCAGCTTGCCCGTCGGGATCGCGTCAAGCAGGCGCTTGGTATAGTCGTGCTGCGGATTGCCCAGCACCTCCGCCGCCCGCCCGCGTTCCACCACCTTGCCTTCACGCATGACGATCACGTGGTCGGCGATTTCCGCCACCACGCCGAAATCGTGGGTGATGAACATCACCGCCATGCCGTGCTTGTCGCGCAGGTCGAGGATCAGTTTCAGGATCTGCGCCTGTGTCGTCACGTCCAGAGCGGTCGTGGGTTCATCGGCGATCAGAAGTTTCGGTTCCAAAGCAAGCGCCATGGCGATCATCGCCCGCTGCCGCTGCCCGCCGGACAGCTGGAACGGATAGGCGCGGATGATCTTTTCGGGGTCCGGCAGGCCGACCTCTCGGATCAGGTGCAACGCCTTTTCGCGACGCTGCGACGGGGTGTAAAGGTCATGGGCCGCGAAGACCTCGGATATCTGTTCCCCGATCCGCATCAGCGGGTTCAGCGCCGTCATCGGCTCCTGGAAGATCATCGCGATCTCGGCGCCGCGCAGCGCCTGCTTGCGCGCCTCGGGCAGGCTCAGCACGTCCTCACCGTTGAAGACGGCCTTGCCGGCCTCGACCGTCACGCCCGGCGGCAGAAGACCCATAAGCGCATTCGCGGTCATCGACTTGCCCGACCCGCTTTCGCCCACGACGCACGTGATCTGGCCCATCTCGATGGCCATATCCATGTCCTTTACCGCGAAACGGCGGTCGGCGCCTTCCGGCAAGCCGATGCTCAGATTGTCTATGACAAGCGTGCTCATGCCCTGCCCTTCCGGCTGAGATGCGGGTTCAGCGCGTCGTTAAGGCCTTCGCCGATCAGGTTCAGCGCCAGAACGGTAATGATGATCGCCACGCCCGGGAAGAACGACAGCCACCAGGCCGACCGGATCACCGTACGTGCCGCGCCGATCATGTAGCCCCAGCTCATCGCGTTGGGATCGCCTAGGCCCAGGAAGGACAGGGAGCTTTCCAGCAGGATCGCGGTCGCCACCATGAGGGACGCCATGACGATGATCGGAGAGACCGTGTTGGGCAGCACCTGCGTGACAAGGATCCGCGGTTTCGACAGGCCCGCCAGCGTGGCGGCATCGACGAATTCGCGCTTGCGGACCGACATGACCTCCGCCCTCACCAGACGGGCCACAGGGGGCCACGAGACGATGGCAATGGCCAGGATGATCGAGGTCAGGTTGGGCTGGAAGATCGCCACCAGCACGATGGCCAGCGCGAAATTGGGGATGGTCTGGAAGAATTCTGTAAAGCGCATCGCGCCTTCATCGACCATGCCGCCGTAGAACCCGGCCAGCGCGCCCAAGGGCACACCGATCAAGAGCGCCACGAGGGTCGAGACGAGCCCCACCAGCAGCGACACCTGCGCGCCGTAGGCCAGTTGCGCGGCGACGTTCCGGCCCAGCGTGTCGGTGCCGAACGGATAGGCGTCCTGCGCGAAGGGCGGCAGGAAGGGCCGCTGCACCATCTGCCACGGCCCGCCGGGGTAGAGCATGGGCGCAATGACGGCGATCACGATCACGGCCAGCAGCAGAACGACACCCACCATGGCCCCGATATTCGAGGAAAAGCGTTTCCACATGGCTCAGGCCCTCGCGCCAATTCGGGGATCGACGATCCGGTAGACGATATCGGTGATCACGTTGAACAGGATCACCATGGCGGCCGAGACGATGAAGACGCCAAGGATCGTGTTGTAATCCCGCGCGGCGAGGCTTTCGAACATCAGCCGCCCGATGCCCGGCCAGGCGAAGACGGTTTCCGTCAGCACCGCGCCGCCCACAAGCTGGCCCGCCTGAAGGCCTGCCAGCGTGACGACCGGCAGTATGGCGTTGCGCAGGATATGGCGGCGGCGGATGGCAGCGCCGCCCAAGCCCTTGGCCTTGGCGGTCTTCACGAAATCGAGCTGGCTGACTTCCAGCATGCTCGCCCGCGTCATGCGCATGTAGACGGCCATGAAGAACAGACCCAGCGTCATCGCGGGCAGGACAAGATGGCGGCCTATGTCGAGGATGCGGGCCATGCCGGTATAGTCGGCGCCCACGGTTTCGAACCCGAAGGCGGGCAGCCAGCCCAGCCAGACGGAAAAGACCAGCACCGCCATCAGCGCGGCCCAGTACAGCGGCGTCGCGTAGAACAGCAGCGCCAGCGTGGTCAGCAGGCTGTCGGAGGCCTTGCCGACCCGGGCCGAGGCCGCGACGCCCAGCCAGATCCCCAGCCCAAGCGAGATGAAGAAGGCCGTCATCGTCAGCAGCAGCGTGGCGGGCAGACGTTCGGCGATCAGCTGCGACACGGGCATGCCCTGCCGGAAGGAATAGCCCAGGTCGAACTGGACGATGCCCCATACATATTTACCCAATTGCAAATAGAACGGCTGATCCAGCCCGAACCGTTCGCGCAATTGCGCGATCATCTGTTCGTCGGCGGCGCCGGCCTCACCGGCCAGAACCACGGCCGGATCGCCCGGCGCGGCGTGCAGCAGGAAGAAATTCAGCACGGCAATGGCCAGAAGCGTCACTGCCGCCTTGGCCACGCGCGAAAGAATGGCGATGAGAATATCCATGTGCCCCCGGATTCCCGTGTGTTGCCTGCCCCGCGATCAGGGGGCGTAAAGGTCGGCGGGCCGCGAACGGCCCGCCGGTCAAAAGGGGCTTACTCTTCGATCCAGGCGTTGCGCGGACCGTCGTTCACACCAATGGCGGTGGTGACCAGATCCTTCACGTTGCAGCGGTAGATGGTCGGGAATTCCAGCTCCATCATCCAGGCCACCGGGACATCGTCCACGATTTCCTTCTGGATCTCGTCATAGGCGGCCTGACGCTCTTCCGGCTTCACCAGCGTCGCGGCCTTGGCCCATTTCTCGTCGAGCGACGGGTTCTCGTAGCCTTCGACGTTGTTCCACGGGCTGCCCTTCTCGATACGGTCGGCGGTGTAGTTCCGAGACACGCCCAAAGCCGGATCGCCGTACTGGTAGAGGTACGTGAAGGCCATGTCGTAGTCCCAGTTGGCCGTCTTCTCATTCCAGCCCGCGACGTCGGTGCTGTCGATCTCGACGTTGATGCCCACCTCGGTCAGGTTCTGGCGCACGGCTTCGGCCCAGCGCTGCCAGGTCTCGCCATAGGGCAGCGGCAGCAGGCGGACCGGCTCGCCGTCATAGCCCATCTCTTCCAGCAGTTCCTTGGCCTTGTCCGGGTTGTGATCGTAGATCGTCACGTCGTCCGAATAGAAGTTGGTCTTGGACGACACCGGGCCCGTGGCCACGTTGCCGAAGCCGTTCCAGACCACGTCCTTCATGAACTCGCGGTCCATGGCGTACATGATCGCCTGGCGGAACTTCTCGTTTGAGGTCGGGCCTTCGCGGTTGTTCAGCCACATCCATGCGTGCGGCGCGAAGAATTCCCAGCCCTTGCCGGTGGTGCAGACGCCCTCCATCTCCGCAAGGCGCGGGATGTCCCAGTTTTCGACCGAGCCGCCGGGCAGCACATCGACTTCACCAGTTTCGAACGCCACGGCACGCGAGGCGGCGTCGGGGATGACGCGGTAGTAGACTTCATCAAGGTAGGGCAGACCGTCGACGTAATAGTCTTCGTTCTTCACCAGGTGGATGAAGCTGCCCTTTTCCCATTCGTTGAACTTGAAGGGGCCGGTGCCGATGGGCGTCGCGTTGGCCTCGTTCGTGGCGTAATCCGTGCCTTCATAGATGTGCTTGGGGATCATCGGCATGGTCGCCGCTTCGAACACGCTGATGAACGGGCCGAAGGGTTCCTTCAGCTTGAACTCCACCGTCAGCGGATCCACCGCGGTGATCGTGTCGACATAGGCCAGCGACGCGCGCAGGCGCGCATGGGTTTCGCGCAGGAACGTATCGGCCGAAAACACGACGTCATCGGCCGTGAAATCCTCGCCATCGTGCCACTTCACGCCCTCTTGCAGCTTGAAGGTGTAGGTCAGCCCGTCGTCCGAGATCTCCCAGCTTTCGGCCAGGCCCGGCATCGGGTTCAGGTCGGTGTCGTAGCGCAGCAGGCCTTCGTAGATGTCGCCGGCGACAAGCTGCGTCGGGCCGTTCTGAACAAGGCCCAGCATCAGGCCGGGCGGCTCGGGCTGCACCACTATGTCAAGCCGGCCGCCTTCCTGCTGCGCGGCCAATGGTGAGGCCAGCGCGGCAGCGACCAGGAATGTCGTCGTTTTCAGAAAGTTCATGTGTCTTCCCCTGTTGGTTTCGAAGTTTTTTCTGACTTTAGCGACCCGCGCTCTGACGGCGCGGTTGATGCTCAGCCCTTGTAGTCGGGATCGTACTTGTCGAGCCGGCGCAGCATGGCGGCCCATTCCGGATCGGGCCTTCCGCTCTCTTCCATGGCATCATAGGCCCTGGCGTACTGGCTGGCCGTGTGTTCGGCCACGTCGTCGGGCAGGACCACCGGCGTCAGCCCCATGCCCAGCGCCGCAATCTGCGCCTTGCAGGATCGTTCCAGGTTCAGCGTCAGCTTCACGGCTTCCGCGACCGACCGGCCCAGCACCAGCGTCCCGTGATTGCGCAACAGCATCAGGTTGCGCTGACCCAGATCCTTCACGATCCGCTCGCGTTCTTCAAGGTTGAGCGCGATGCCTTCGTAATCGTGGAACGCGATCCGGTCATGGAACTGCGCCGACCACTGGTTCAGCGGCAGCAGCCCTTCCTTGATCGACGATACCGCGACACCGGCCACGGTATGGGTATGCAGCACGCAAACCGCATCGTGGCGCGCCATGTGCACGGCGGAATGAATGGTGAAGCCAGCCGCATTCACCCCCGCGCCATAAGGGTCATCCACCACCGCGCCGGATTCATCCACGGTGACAAGGTTCGACGCTGTCACTTCATCGAAACGCAGGCCGTAGGGGTTCAGCAGGAACCGCTTCTCCCCCTCCGGCCCATCGGGCAGGCGGGCCGAGATATGAGTGTAGATGCTGTCGTCCATCCCCTCGAGCGCGATCAGCCGATAGGCGGCGGCCAGATCGCGGCGCAGATCCTGCAGCGTGGTTTCGGGTGCTCCGTCCGGCATGAGACATCCTTTCCATTCGCCCGCCAGATGCGGGCTGTCGCTCTGTGCCCAATCAAAAGGCACACAGGGCGCCCGGGTCAAGGAAATTGTCGACAATCGCCAATACTGCAATTAACCTGCCTAGAGATGCAGCAAATGGGCCTGTCCGCAATGGAGTCACCGCAATCCGCCTCCGGTTTCGCACCGCTTGACCCCGAAGGGCTGGTGAGTCGCGTGGTGGGCGTGTTGTCGAAGGCCATCGTGACACGGCAGTTGCCGCCGGGATCGCGCGTCTCCGAATCGGTAATCGCGCGGGACATGGGAATCAGCCGCGCCCCGGTGCGTGAGGCGGCGCGCCTGCTGGAAGCCTCGGGCCTTGTGGAGTACCGCACCAACCGCGGCTTCTTCGTTCGTCAGGTCACCGCGGACGAGCTGGACAATCTCTACGAGCTTCGGATGGTGATCGAGGTCGCCGCCGCCCGGCGCCTGATCCGGCAGGGGGCGGAAGATACCGTTCGCCGGCTGGAAGCCCAGATCGCCGAACTGCACCGCGTGGCCGACATGGACGCCGACGCGCTGACGCAGGTCGAAGCCGACATGGAGTTCCATCGTCTCCTTTGCGAAGGCAGCGGCAATCCGAAGTTTCAGGCGGTCTTCAATCAGATCGCGATCGAGACCGAATTCTCGATCATGGTTGTCGGCCATATCTACGACGATGCCCATCGCATGGCCGATACCCATCAACCCATTCTGGACGCCATCCGTCACGGCAACGAGGCCGAGGCCGAAGGCGCCCTGCGTTTTCACATCGGCGTGGCGCGCAAGCTCGTCACCGCCCAGTTCCGCAAAATCGAGGAAGGTCAGAGCAAATCATGAGGTGTTTCTACGCGCGTGCGACCGAAGCCCACGATCCCGTCTTCCGCCTGACCCACGGCAAAATCCTGCGCAACGCCGAACAGGCCGAACGCGCGCGTCTGCTGCTGGCCGGGCTGGACCAGCTTTCGCTGACGACCGAAGAACCGCCCGAGGCCCCGCGCGCAGCACTGGAAACGGTACACACGCCCGCGTTCCTGGATTTCCTGGAAACCGCCTGGGACGACTGGCAGAAACTGCCGAATGCCGGGCCCGAGGTCGTGCCGAACGTCTTCCCCCGCGCGTCCTGTTCAACCTATCCGAAAAGCATCGTCGGCAAGGCGGGCTGGCACATGGGCGATACATCGGCCCCCATCGGGGAACACACATGGGACGCCGCCCGCCGCGCGGCCGATTGCGCCATTGCCGCTGCCGACGCGGTTATCGGCGGGGAAAAGGCTGCCTATGCGCTCTGCCGTCCTGCCGGGCACCATACGACCGCGGATATCGCCGCCGGGCATTGCATGATGAACAACTCGGCAATCGCGGCCCAACGTCTGCGCACGGCCTATGACACCGTGGCCACGCTGGATATCGACGTGCATCACGGCAACGGCACGCAGGGCATCTTCTATGACCGCGCCGACGTGCTTTCGATCTCGATCCACGCCGACCCGACCGATTACTATCCCTTCTTCGTCGGCTACGACACGGAAACCGGCGAAGGTGCGGGCGAGGGTTTCAACGTGAACATCCCCCTGCCCCGCAGCACGACCGACGACGCGTGGATCGCCGCCATCGAAAGCGCACTGGAACGTATCGCCGCCTTCACGCCCGGCGCGCTGATGCTGAGCCTCGGGCTCGACGCCCACGAAAACGACCCGCTGCTGGGCATGAAGATCAGCTGGGACGGGTTCCGGCGCGCAGGGAAAATCATCGCCGATGCGGGCTATCCCACCGTGATCGTGCAGGAAGGCGGTTACCTCTCTGAAGATCTGACCACCTCGCTGGTCAGCTTCCTGTCCGGCTACATGGGGCGCTGAACGATGGCCCTTTCCCCTGAACTGACCAAACAGATCCTGGACGCCGTCGATGCCGGCTTCGAAGACCAGATCGCCTTTACCCAGGACCTGACGCGCTACCCGTCGCTGCGCGGGCAGGAGCATACCGCGCAGGATTTCCTGCACCGTGAACTCCAGAACCGCGGCTACACGATGGACCGCTGGACCATCGACGTGAAGGACATCGAACATCATCCCGGGTTCTCGCCCGTCGATGTCGATTACTCCAACGCGATCAACGTCGTCGGCACCCTGCGCCCGAAGACGGAAAAGGGCAAAAGCCTTGTTCTGAACGGCCATGTCGATGTGGTGCCCACGGGTCCCGAGGACATGTGGACCACCCCGCCGTTCGAGCCGCGCCGCGACGGTGACTGGCTCTATGGTCGCGGCGTGGCCGACATGAAAGCCGGGATCGCGGCCAACATCTTTGCCGTCGATGCGCTGAAATCGCTGGGCTACCGGCCTGCAGCGACGCTCTACCAGCAATCGGTGGTGGAAGAGGAATGCACCGGCAACGGCGCACTGGCCGCGTTGCTGCGCGGCTACAACGCAGACGCCGCGATCATCCCCGAACCCGAAGACGACAAGCTGGTCCGCGCCAACACGGGCGTCCTTTGGTTCAAGGTCCGCGTGCAAGGCGCCCCGGTCCACGTCCGCGAAGCGGGTAGCGGCGCGAATGCGATCGAGGCCGCCTATGACCTGATCCGCGGCCTGCGCGGGCTGGAGCAGGCCTGGAACGACCAGAAAGGCGACCACCGCTATTTCGAAGACCTCGACCACCCGATCAACTTCAACGTCGGAAAGATCGAAGGCGGCGACTGGGCGTCTTCCGTTCCCGCGTGGTGCGAATTTCACTGCCGCATCGCGATCTACCCCGGTCAGAAACCCGCCGACGCCGCGCGCGAGATCGAAGATTGCCTGCGCCATGCCGCGCAATCGAACGCGTTTCTCGCCAACAACCCGCCGGAGCTGACCTTCAACGGCTTTTTTGCCGAAGGCTATGTTCTGGAAGAAGGATCCGAAGCCGAAACCACGCTGGGCCGTGCCCATCTGGCCAGCTATGACCGGCCGCTCGAAAGCTTTGTCACGCCCGGCTATCTCGACGGTCGGGTTTTTGTTATCTACGGCGAAACACCGTGCCTCGTTTACGGCCCGCTGTCCGAGTCGATCCACGGCTTCGACGAACGGGTCAGCCTGTCGTCCGTCCGCCGCGTGACCGGGGCGATTGCGCTGTTCATAGCCGATTGGTGCGGGCTGGAAGAGATTTGATCAAATCCCGCGTGACGCCGCCCCCTTTGGTGGATAGATTGCGCGGAAATTGGGTATGGGCGTACCGAACGCCGAACCTTCAACGTAACGATTCAACCGATCCGGAGATATCATGAACGAGCGCCCGAATTCCCTGCACGCAAGCGACATCGCCCATTCGATGCACCCCTACACCAACATGCGCCTGCATGAGGAAAAGGGCCCCATGATCATGACCCACGGCGACGGCGCCCGGGTCTATGACAGCGAAGGCAAAGAATACATCGAAGCGCTGGCGGGCCTCTGGTCCGTGGCTGTCGGTTTCTCGGAAACCCGCCTGGCGGATGTCGCCTATGAGCAGATGAAGAAGCTGCCCTATTACCATTCCTTCGCGCACAAGGCGCACGAACCGTCGATCCGCCTGGCCGAGAAGATCGTGGAAATGACCCCCGAAGGGCTGAACCGCGTGTTCTTCACCAACTCCGGCTCGGAAGCGAACGACACCGTCATCAAGATGGCGTGGTTCCTGAACAACGGTCTGGGCCGGCCCGAGAAGAAGAAGTTCCTGTCGCGCAACAAGGCCTATCACGGCATCACCATCGCATCGGGCTCGCTCACCGGTCTGCCGGGCAACCATAACGGCTTCGACCTGCCCGCCATCCCCGTCGTCCACCTGACCACGCCGCATTACTGGCGTTGGGCCGAAGAGGGCGAGACCGAAGAGCAGTTCACCGCCCGCCTGCTGAAAGAGATGGAAGAGACCATCCTTGAAGAGGGCCCCGAAACCATCGCCGGTTTCATCGGTGAACCCGTCATGGGCGCCGGCGGCGTGATGACGCCGCCCGAAGGCTACTGGCCCGCGGTGGCCGAGCTTTGCAAGAAGTACGACATCCTGCTGGTGTCGGACGAGGTCATCAACGGCTTCGGGCGCACCGGCGCGCGTTTCGGTTGCGAAAAGTACGGCTTCACGCCCGACATCCTTGTGACGTCGAAGCAGCTGACCTCGTCCTACCTGCCGCTGGCCGCGATCGTGGTGAACGACAAGGTGTATGACGCCATTGCCGACCATACCGCGAAGCTGGGCACCTTCGGCCACGGCTTCACCGCCTCGGGCCACCCGGTGGCCTGTGCTGTGGGCTTGGAAAACCTGAAGATCATCGAAGAGAAGGATCTGATGGGCAACGCCGCGCGGCTGGAAGAGCAGTTCCAGCAGGGCCTGCGCAAGTTTGCCGATCACCCGCTGGTGGGCGAAGTCCGCGGCGTGGGCCTGATCGCCGGTGTCGAACTGGCGAAGGACCGTGACGCCCGCGAGGCGTTCTCGCCCGCTGGCAGCATGGCGCCCAAGGTCGTGAACTTCTGCGCCGAGGAAGGCCTGATCGTACGGGCCGTCTATGAAACCGTGGCCTTCTGCCCGCCGATGATCGTCACCTCGGACGACATCGACGAGATCCTCGCCCGCTTCGGCCGCGCGCTGGACAAGGCGCTGGAAGCTGCCAAGGCAGACGGTCAGCTTTAAGCCCGCTTTCCTGAACAACCGAAGGCCGCTCCCCCGGGGGCGGCCTTTTTCGTGGCCGTCACGAACCGGCCGACAGCCCCGCCGCGCAGTACTGCACCAGGTGTCGGATCTGCGTGTCTTCTTCCGGAAGCTCGCCACCCAGCGCACCGATCCGGCCCTGCGTCGTCAGAAGCGCCAGCATGGCCGAGACCGAGAAGACGAACCCGGCCGCCACCTGCTGGCGCGACGCGTCGGGCAGAAGGCCCAGCATCTCGCGCAGGAAGACCTCGGCCGTGGGGTCGAAGCATTCGGCGGAAATGGCGCGCCAGCGGTCGTCGGCCGAAACATAGGCCACAAGGCGGGCGTAATTGCGCCAGCGCGGTTCCACGCGCGAGAGATCGAAGAACGGCCGCATGAAGGCCGCAAGCACGGTCTCCAGCGTCACGTCTCCCGCCGTTTTCAGCCGTTCCAGGTTCTCGGTCCGGACCTGCGACAGTGCCTCGGCCCGCCGGGCGACGGTGCGGTGGAACAGCACCTCTTTCCCGCCGCCGTGATGATGGATCGTGCCCACCGGCTCCCCCGCCTCGGCGGCGATGTCGCGGATCGTGGCGCCATCGAATCCCCTGTCGGCAAACACCGTCTCGGCCGCATCAAACACCCGCTTCTTCGTGGCCAATGCACGCTTGGAGGGTGCTCTTTTCCGCTTCGGTTCAGGGGGTTGTGCCGATGTCATGAATTGACCTTGCCTTAACTTGAACATTTGTTCAAGTTAACTCCACCAAGGGAGTACGAAATGACCGACGCACAAAACCGGTTTGCCCTGATCGGGGCGGGCCCTATGGGTCTGGCAGCCGCGAAGCTGCTGAGCGAACACGGAATCGCCTTTCAGGGGTTCGAGCTGAACTCCGGCGTGGGCGGCCTGTGGGATATCGATGCCCCTCGCTCGACCATGTACGAAACCGCGCATCTCATCTCCTCGAAGAAGATGACCGAGTTCACCGATTTCCCCATGCGCGAGGAGGTGGCCGAATACCCCTCGCATCGCGAGATGAAGCGCTATTTCGACGAGTTCGCCGACCATTTCGACCTGAAGAAGCACTACCGTTTCGGCGCCGAGGTCCTGTCCTGCACGCCTCTGGGCGGCCCGAATGACGGCTGGCGGATCACGTGGCGCGATGCGGAGGGCGAGCATGCCGAAGACTTCTCGGGCCTGATGATCGCCAACGGCACGCTGAGCACGCCCAACATGCCTGCCTTCAAGGGGGAGTTCACGGGCGAGCTGATCCACGCCTCGGACTACCGCCATCCGACCCAGTTCGCGGGCAAGCGCGTGCTGGTCATCGGCGCAGGCAATTCCGGCTGCGACATCGCGGTGGACGCGATCCATCACGGGGAATCCTGCGATCTGTCGATGCGGCGGGGGTACTATTTCGTGCCGAAATACGTCTTCGGCAAACCCGCCGACACGCTGGGCGGCGCGATCAAGCTTCCGATGGCCCTGAAGCGGATCGTGGACGGCACGATCCTGAAATGGTTCGTCGGCAACCCGCAGAAATACGGCTTCCCCAAGCCCGACTACAAGCTGTACGAAAGCCACCCCATCGTGAACTCGCTGGTGCTGTACCACGCGGGCCATGGCGACATTACGATCCGCCCGGATGTCGACCGGTTCGAAGGCAAGACGGTCCATTTCAAGGACGGCACCAGCAGCGCCTACGAAATGATCCTTGTCGCCACGGGCTACAAGCTGGACTACCCCTTCATCGACAGCGCGCACCTGAACTGGCAAGGGTCCGCCCCGCATCTTTACCTGAACTGCATGCATCCCGAACGGGACGACCTCTTCGTGATGGGCATGGTCGAAGCGTCGGGCCTGGGCTGGCAAGGCCGGCACGAACAGGCCGAGATGGTGGTGCGCTACATCGAGGGCCTGAAATCCGGCGCCACTGCCGCGCAGGAGCTGAAGGAAACGAAGGCCAAGGGGTTCGAGCGCGCAACCGGCGGCATGAACTACATCGACCTGCCGCGCATGGCCTATTACGTCGACAAGGCGACGTACCGGAAGGCCGTGACCGGCTGGATCGACAAGCTGCGCGGGTCGGCAAAATGATCGACGAGGCGGTACTCGATTTCACGCCCGGGTCGCTGATGCTGCTGAACGCGATCCTTGCGGTGGTGATGTTCTCGATCGCCATCGACCTGCGGCCGCGCGATTTCAAGGCGCTGGCACAGGCGCCGAAGCCGCTGATCGTGGGCCTGCTGTCGCAGTTCGTGCTGCTGCCGGTGCTGACCTTCCTGCTGGTGATGATCGTGCAGCCGGCCGCGTCTGTCGCGCTGGGGCTGATCCTTGTGGCGGCCTGCCCGGGGGGCAACATCTCGAACTTCATCACCCACCGCGCGGGCGGAAATGCGGCGCTGTCGGTGTCGATGACCGCCTTCGCGACGGTCGGGGCAATCCTGCTGACACCGTTCAACATCGCCTTCTGGGGGAGCCTTTACGAGCCCTCGGCCGAGATCCTGCGCCAGACACATGTCGACCCGGTCACCATCGCGATCATCGTGGGGCTGATGCTGGTCCTGCCTCTGGTGTTGGGCGTGACGCTGAACACGAAGCGGCCCGCAGTTGCGGCGCGGCTGCGCAAGCCGCTTCAGTGGATCTCGATGGGGATCTTCGTGGCGTTCATCGTGCTTGCCCTGGCCGCCAACTGGGCGCAGTTCCTGGCCTATGCCGGCGGGATCGCCGGGCTGGTGATCCTGCACAACGCCATCGCCCTGGGCGGCGGATACATCTTCGCGACCCTCGCCCGGCTGTCGCCCTTCGACAGGCGCGCCATCACCATCGAAACGGGGATCCAGAATTCCGGCCTTGGCCTTGTCCTGATCTTCGGCTTCTTCGGCGGGCTTGGCGGCATGGCCGTGGTCGCGGCTTTCTGGGGCATCTGGCACGCGATATCCGGGCTGGCGCTCGCCCGGATCATGTCGCGGACCGAGGCCCCGCGATGACGCGCATCCTGATCACCGGCGGCGCGGGCATGGTCGGCCGCGCGCTGGCCACTGCCCTGCCCGCGGACGATATCGTGGCCACCGATCTTGCGCGTGGCAGCCTGCCCGACGCTGTCCGCTTCCAGCGGATGGATGTGACAGGCTCCGACCCCGACACGGTGATCGGTGAGGAAAGACCCGATGTCGTCGTGCACCTCGCCTCCATCGTCACACCGCCTCCGGGCATGACCCGCGAACAGGCCTTTGCGGTCGATGTCACCGGCACCAAGAACGTGCTGGAGGCCTGCATCCACCACAAGGTCAAACGCCTTGTCGTGACAAGCTCTGGCGCGGCCTATGGCTATCACGCCGACAACCCGGTGCCGCTGACAGAAGACGCCCCCTGCCGCGGCAATCCGGAATTCGCCTATGCCGATCACAAGCGCCAGGTCGAAGAGATGCTGGCCCAGGCGCGCTGGCTGCATCCGCAACTGGAGCAGGTCGTGCTGCGCGTGGGCACCGTGCTGGGTGCCGGCACAGACAACCAGATAACGGCGCTGTTTCATCGCAAGCGGCTGCTGGCGATCCGGGGCTGCGACAGCCCGTTCGTCTTCATCTGGACGCAGGACCTGGCCCGCATCGTCCGCCGCGCGGCGACCGGGGGGCCGGCAGGTATCTTCAACGTGGCCGGCGACGGGTGGCTGTCTGTCGATACGCTGGCGCAGACATTGGGCAAACCTGTCCTCCGCCTGCCCGCCTGGGGGCTGAAGGCCGCGCTGGCCGTGGCGCACCCGCTGGGGCTGTCGCAATACGGGCCCGAACAGGTGCGGTTCCTGCAATACCGCCCCGTGCTGGCCAACGACCGGTTGAAACACGATTTCGGCTACCAGCCGGAACTGACATCGGCCGAGGTCTTCGACCTGTGGCGACGGGAGGCAGGCCTATGAAAACCGCGGTGATCTCTGGCGGGAATGGCGGGCTGGGCCGGGCGCTGGCGGCGCAACTCGGCGCGCAAGGCTGGCATTCGGTCCTGATGGATATCGATGTGACGGGGCTCGAGGCGACCGAAGCGCAGACACCCGTCGCCGTGGATCTGACGGACACGCAGGCCCTGCACACGGCGGCAAGCGACATCATCGCCGCGCGGCCCTCCATCGACCTCGTGATCTACAATGCGGGCGTGTCGCAGATCGGCCCCTTCGCCGAAAGCGATGCCGCCAGTCACCGGCGGGTGTTCGAGATCAACTATTTCGCCGCCGTCGAAATGGCCCGCGCCTTCCTGCAGCCAGTGCGCGAGGCGCGCGGCACGCACCTGGCCATCTCGTCGGTCGCGGGCTTCGCGCCGCTCCACAACCGGACGGCCTATGCCGCGTCGAAACACGCGATGCAGGGGTTCTTTTCGTCGCTCAGGTCGGAAGAGGCGCCCTATGGCGTGCGCAGCCTGATCGCGGCGCCGAGCTTCGTGGCAACGAATATCGGCAATGCATCGCGGACGGAAGACGGCGTCGTGCGCCCGGGATCAGCTGCGGACGGGGTGGATTACATGACGCCGGAGGAGGCGGCGCGCGTAATCCTGCGGGGCGTCGACAGGGGGGATGAATTCATCCCCGTGGGCCGCGTGGCGCGGCTGTCATCGCTGATCATGCGCGCTTCGCCCAAGACCTATCAGCGCGCGATGCGGAAAAAGATAAGTGGCGAAGGCTGAACCGAAGCGGACCGCGTGATCCGCTTCGGTATCGTGTCGTCGATCAGAGGAATTCGACCTTCCCGGTGGCGATATCATAGACCGCCGCAACCGAGCTGAGCTTGCCCTCTTCGTGCATCCCGGCAAGGATCGGCTCCGCCTTGGACGCCATTTCGGCATTCAGCACCGCATTCTTCGCAGTGGCGGCTTCCAGAAGGTTGTCCGCACCGGTGGCCATAACGTCGTAGACGGCAGGCCGCAGCGCGTTGACCAGCGACGGCAGATGGCCCGGGGGCAGTTCCTTGTCCTGGATCGACTGGATCGTCGCACTCACCGCACCGCAAGAGGTGTGGCCAAGCACCACGATCACCTGCACGCCAAGCACGGCGGCCCCGAATTCAAGACTGGCCAGCCCATCTTCGTTGATGAAGTTCCCGGCCACGCGGACCACGAACAGATCGCCCGGCCCCTGGTCGAAGATCAGCTCGGGCGCGACGCGGGAATCCGCGCAGGAGACGATCGCGGCAAAGGGCTGCTGCCCTTCCGCCCGAGCATTTCGGCCGACCGAGTGATCGGTGTTGATCGCCTCGTTCGCGACATAGCGCGCGTTGCCGTCCATCAGGCGCTGCAACGCCTCCTCGGGCGAGGTCGGCGCCGGTCCGGCCGATTGGCCGGTGGCTTGCGTCGCGGCCGCAGCCCCGGCAACGGTCATGGCCAGACCGCCGGCAAAAAGCCCCCGGCGGCTGATGGTATGTTCAGGATGATCCTGGCACATTCTCTTGTCTCCTCGTTCTTGTTATTGGTGGTTGGGAAAGCGGGGGCACAAAGGCGCCACCGTGACTGTCAGTCGGCGGCGTAGGCCGTGTACAGACGCTCCAGCACTGCGCCCGTGGCGTCGTTGCCATTTGCGCCGGCGATGTTCGTCGTGACGACAACGCCAAGGTCGCGGTCGGGATCGACGATGATCCGCGTCAGGTTCATCGCGTTCGATCCGTTATGCGTTGGCAACGGGCCGTCGGCCCAATCGTAGTCCACGATGCTCCAGCCGAAACCGTAACCGCCCGTCGTGGGCGTTCCCGGCGGCGGGTTCTCCCGAACCGGCGTTTCGACATGCTGCGCCTGGATCGTGGCCAGGGTTTCGGGCGAGACGAGCGCGGGACCGCGCGCGCCCTTCCCGGCGTTCCAGTCGGCCCATTTGGCGTAATCAAGGATCGACATGTGCGCCATGCCCGCCGGTCCCAGCACCACCGGCCCGTCTGCCGCTGGCCCCCAGAGGCGGGGCGTCACCGATCCGTCGGCATTGGTCATGTGCCCGACGGCCGCGTCCAACAGGCCGAAGGTCGCCGGCGGGCCGATGCCCGCGGAGTCCATTCCCAGCGGTTCGAAGATCCGTTCGTGGATCAACCGCTCCCACGCCTCGCCCGAGACCTTCTCGATCATCGCGCCGGCGATCATGTAGCCCATGTTGGAGTACTGGAAGGGGGAGCCTTCGGGCACCGTGATCTCGTTCTCCTTCCAGTGATCCAGCACGCGCAGCCGCCGGTCGAAGGTGTTGTAGTCGAACGTTTCGGCGTTGAAATAGAGATCCAGCAGCTCGTCATTGTCGCCGGGTATGCCGCTGGAATGGGACAGCAGCTGTTCGAGCGTGGCGTTGGACAGGCTCCCGCTCATCCCCGGCACGTCTTCGCCCAGAACCTCGCCCACGGTCGTGTCCCATTGCAGCTTGCCTTCATCGACCATCATGCCCGCCAGCGTCGCGGTCATCGACTTGGTGTTCGACCCGATGTGGAACCGGTCATCGATCGTGACGGGCAGGTCGCGGCCCATAACGCGCGTGCCGACCGCCGATGCCTCGACGACCTCGCCATTCTTCACCACCGCCGCTGCAATCGCGGGTACGCCGTACTGCTCGCGAATGTCGTTCAGATAGCTGTCCAGATCCGAGGCTGCCGCAGGGCCGACCGAAAGAAACGCGGTCAGGGCAACACCTGACAGGGCCGGAAGATGAAATCGCGTGAAGAAAGCAAACATATCAGGAAACATCCGTCATCTTGGTTCGCCCGTATCAAACGGGGCGAATTAGTCCGAGTGGGTTCGGTCGGATCACAGGTCCGGGCCCGGCCCACGGCTCGAGCGCAAGATTAGTCGCGGCATTGCGGTCGGACTATCCGATTTCCGCAATTCGTCTTTCACATGAACGATACTACCGGAATGCACGAACCAGCCGTTCAGCGCGCGAGGGTGGCCGAAGGGGACTCGTTGAAGATGCGTTTGTAATCCTGTGCGAAGCGCCCAAGGTGCAGGAACCCGTGATGCATGGCCGTGGCCGTCACCGTCGTATCGCCCGGTTCCGCCCGGCAAAGAATGGCCTGCACGCGGTTCAGACGCAGAAGGCGCAGATAGGCCATCGGCGACATGCCCATATGCGTGCTGAACGCGTATTGCAGGGTACGCTGCGACACGCCGAGTTCGCTGCACAGCTCCACCACACTTGGCGGCTCGTCCGTGACGGCGCGGTCTTCGGCCAGGTTGCGGGCCTGCCGGCAGATCTGCATCGCTTTCACCCGCGCGGCCGGCGGCAGGGGGCGATGCGCATCCAGCGATGCCGTCACGACGTGCAGGAGCGTCTGGAATAGGCTGGTCTGCATGCCCACCGTATCAAGGGGCACGCCCGACGCCGTCGCCATCTTCCCCGCCTGAAAGCACAGATCGACCGCCTCCGCGAAGCGGCGCTTGTCCCGCGACCGGATCGCCGTCAGCCCCGCGCCCGCCCCGGACCATTGTGACGGGTTCAGGATGCGGGCGGCGCTCAGGAACGCGTCGTGATCGAAAGTGACATAGGTCGTCTGCGCACCGGCAGGCACGTGGATATCGAACTCCGTCCGCCCCGGCATGAAGAAGATCGCGTCGGCATTGGCAGCGTCATATTCGGAAAACCGGAACGCGGGATCCAGCGTGCAATAGGACAGCGTGCACAGGTTGTCGGGCGTGGCCCCCAGTTTCTGGACCGCGGCGTCCTGATGTTCGCGCACGATCTGCTGGCCACCCAGATCCATGCACTCCATCCGGCCCAGCTGCCGCCCCGGGCTAAGCTGCAGGCATTCCATCCGGATCCATGGCTGCATCGCGGCCTGATCCAACCCGTGGTCAATCCGGGCCGACTGCACGGCGGGGGGTGGGGCAAGGGTCGGACTGAGATCGTTCAACCGCGGTGTCTCCGTTGCGCCCGCCGCCTGCAGCCCAAGGCCGCAAGAAGAGCATTCTGCTTCCAGCCGAGACGGTTAGTGCGGACGTCTCCATCTGGTGCAAAATCGTACACGATCCCATGCACCCGGTCGAGCGCGACGCGGGTCAGTCCGAAAGCAGCGGCATCACCAGCGAGAACAGTTCGGCCTGCGACGAGATCCGGCATTTGCGGTACAACTGCTTGCGGAAGACCTTCACCGTCTGCGGGCTGATTTCCAGGCGGAGGCCGATGGAGACCGAAGAATGCCCCCGCAGGATCAGCAGCGCGACCTCGGACTGACGGCGGCTGAGGCTGATTCCATGACGCTCGACAAAGCGTTCGCGCAACCGATCGACGAGCTTTGCATCGGTATAGTCGCCGCTGGACGAGAGCCCCGCCCATTGCTTTGCGATCAGCCTGCAGGCAATCGTGCTTAATCTTTGGGCGACATCCACGTCACGCGGGGAAAACGGGCGACCCGAACTGGCGTCGCGCCCAAGGCAGACATGCACGGATACCCCTTCGGCCGGATAGGCCACGTAGGCCATTTCGTCGACCAGCGTCGTGCGGCGGTAATAGGTGGCGTAGTACTCGTTCCGCTGGAACTGGTCGGGCGCGAAATCGCGCAGGCGGTAGAGCCCTTCAGGCACCCGCGCGACATGAAGTTCGTGAAAGGGATCGAGCAGGTAAGCCCCTGAGATATAATTGCTTTCGATATTCGCATGCACGGCAGACACGCGCGCGCGATAGAACAGCGCCTCCGGCCTCCGGGTCTGGAAATAGGCCAGCATCGTGGTGTTGTCGATTTCGATGCTGCGGTCCAGCCAGGCATAGAGCGCATGGGCGAAATCGTCGGTTCCCAGGGCACCGATGACGTCTGCCAGATGCCTCTCGGCCGTGTTGGGAAGTGGCTGCATGATACCCCTCTGGGGGTATGTACCCCCTGAAGACGCCTTTCTTACGATAAAGCCCCGTAACCGGGGGTATGCCGCAAGAGGGGCCGATGGACCAGAAGAACATCGCAGTGGATGTCGACCACGTGGTCAAACGCTATGGCAGCGTGACCGCGTTGCATGGCGTGACGCTCGACATCCGGGAGGGCGAGTTCTTCACGCTGCTGGGCCCGTCGGGCTGCGGGAAGACGACGCTTTTGCGCTGCATCGCGGGGTTCGAGGACGTGTCGGAGGGCATGATCCGCCTGCACGGGGACGACATCACCCCCCTGCCCGCGCACAAGCGGCCGGTGAACACGGTGTTCCAGCAATACGCTCTGTTCCCGCACATGACGGTGCTGGACAACGTGGCCTTCGGCCTTGCCCGGCGCGGCTGGTCGGCACGGGATGCAGAAGGCCGCGCGCGACAGGTGCTGAAGCTGGTGCAGCTGACCGATTTCGCCAAGCGGAAGCCCGGCCAATTGTCGGGCGGACAGCAGCAGCGGGTCGCCTTGGCCCGCGCACTGGCTCCCGAACCGCAGGTGCTGTTGCTGGATGAACCGCTGTCCGCGCTCGATCTGAAGCTGCGGCAGGCGGTGCGGGTCGAACTGAAGCAGATCCAGCGGGAAACCGGCATCGCTTTCGTCTTCGTGACCCACGATCAGGAAGAAGCGCTGACCATGTCCGACCGGATCGCCGTCATGTCCAACGGCCATGTCCAGCAGATCGGCACCCCGCGCGAGATCTACGAGGCGCCCGTGAACCGCTTCGTCGCCGATTTCATTGGCGAGACGAACCTTCTGGAAGTTGACGTGCAGACGGTCTTGGGTGGCCGCGCGACGGTCGCCCTGCCGGGAGGCACCGTGATCGACGTGCCCGCCGCCGATGGGGCCGCGACGGGCCCCGGCCACCTGTCGGTGCGCCCGGAACGGATCACGCCCACGGACGGTCCCGGCAGCGTGACGGCCACGGTGGACAGCCATGTCTACCTTGGCACCGATATCCAGCTGCACGCGAAGCTCGATGATGGCACGCCGCTGGTGGTGCGAATGCAAAGCAGCGGTGCGGATATCCCGGCACAAGGGACGCGGCTGGCATTGGACGTGGAGGCAGGCGCAGCGCGCCTGCTGGCGGACTGATGGCAGGCGCCGCGCCCGGCGGGGGCGCTTCCCGGTCCGAGGTCTATCGCGGCAGCGGTCCGCGGCTGCTCCTTCCCGCATGGATCTTCATCGGGGTCTTCCTGCTGCTGCCGGTCATTCTGATGGCCGTCTATTCCTTCCTGACGAAGGAATTCCGCGGCGGCGTGATCTGGGAGTTCACCTTCGCCGCCTACGACCAGTTCTTCTTGAACCGGGGCCTTTTCGGGGACGAACCGCCCACCATCGAATGGACCTACCTTGGCATCTTCTGGCGCTCGATCTGGCAGGCCGGGCTGGCGACATTCTTCTGCCTGCTGATCGGCTTTCCCACGGCGTGGTACGTGGCGACGCGGCCGGTCTCCACCCGGTCGGTCTGGCTGTTCCTGATCACGATCCCCTACTGGGTGAACCTGCTGATCCGCACCGTTTCCATGAAATTCCTGCTGCGCGACACCGGCCCGCTCAACGAATTCCTGATGTGGACCGGGGTGATTGCCGAGCCCCTGTCGCTGATCAACACCAACTTCGCCGTGCAGGTCGGGCTGTTCTATTCCTACCTGCCCTTCATGGTGCTGCCGATCTACGCCGCCGTTGAACGGTATGACTTCGCCCTCTCGGAAGCCGCCGCCGATCTTTATTGCGACAGCTGGACGACACTGCGGCTGGTGATCCTGCCCGCCGTGAAACCGGGGATCGTGGCCGGGTGCATCCTTGTCTTCGTGCCGTCGCTTGGCGCGTTCCTGGCGCCGGATCTGCTGGGCGGGGCCAAGACCTTCATGATCGGGTCGCTGATCGAGGAACAGTTCAAGGGCGCCGCCGGCAACTGGCCGTTCGGGGCGGCGGCGGCGATGATCCTGCTGACCGTGGTAATGGGCGTCCTGCTGATCCACGCCCGCGCACAAATGCGGGAGGACGGGTGATGGCCAAGACCGACCTCCGCCGCTTTGCCGGGTTCCGGGTCACGACATGGCTGTGCCTGCTGGTGCTCTATGCGCCCTTGGTGATCGTCGCGGTCTACAGCTTCAACGCGTCGACCTCGATCACCCGCTGGGGCGGGTTTTCCCTGAAATGGTATGTCGACGTCTTCACCGGGCCGGAGGCGCCCCGCTTCCGCGATGCGGCGATCAACTCCTTCGTCATCGCCATCGCCGCGGCCACCTGCGCCACGATCATCGCCACCGCTGCCGCCGTGGCCATGAACCGCACAGGCCGGTTCCGCGGCAAGATGGCCAGCCTTGCGCTGATCAACCTGCCCCTGATGGTGCCGGAGATCGTGACGGCCGTCGCCTCGCTGATCTTCTTCATCACCATCGGGTTCAAGACCGGGCTGATGACCATCTTCGTGGCCCATCTCGTCTTCTGCATACCGTTCGCCTACCTGCCCATCGCGGCGCGGATGCAATCGGTGCCCGACATGTACGAACAGGCGGCGATGGACCTGTACGCCACGCCCTGGGAGGCGTTCCGGCTGGTCCTGCTGCCGCTGATGATCCCGGGCATCCTGTCGGGGTTCCTCCTGGCCTTCATCATCTCGCTCGACGACTTCCTGATCACGAATTTCGTCAAGGGCGCGGGCATCGAAACCCTGCCCACGGCGATCTTCGGGTCGGTCAAGCAGGGCATCAAGCCCAACATCATGGCCATCTCGACGCTGCTTCTGGGCGTCTCGGTGGTTCTTGTCACGCTCTCCTGGGTGATCGGGCGGGCGGGTCAATCAAGAAACTGAACAACAGCGGAGACAGACACATGAAAACACTTCTCACCACCAGCGCGCTGGCGCTGACCCTTGCCACCGCGGCGGCCGCCGAGGGCGAGCTGAAGATCTATCACTGGTTCGAATACATCCCGCAGGAGCTTCTGGACAAGTTCGCCGAGGAATACGACGTCACCGTCACCATGGACACGTTCGATTCGAACGAGGCGCTGCTGGCCACGCTGAAGGCGGGCAAGCTGGGCGAATACGATGTCGCGGTGCCGGGCGATTACATGGTCAAGATCATGGCCGACGAAGGCATGCTGGACACGTTCACGCCCGACGAGATGCCCAATTTCGACAATATCGAGGACCAGTGGGTCGATGTCGAATTCGATCCGGGCCGGAAAAGCACCATCCCCTACCAGTGGGGCTCGACCTCTTTTTCCGTGAACACCGAAGCCTATGACGGTCCGCTCGACAGCCTGTCGCTGATCTTCGAGCCGCCGGAAGAGCTGAAGGGCAAGATCAACGTTCTGGATACCTCGGGCGAGACGCTAACGCTGGCCTCGCTTTACGCCGGCATCCCGCAATGCACATCGGACCGCGAACAGCTGAAGGCGTTGAACGCGCTGGTGCAGGGGGCGAAGCCCGCCTGGGCCTCGTTCGGGTCGGACGTGGCGAAGGATGTGCTGGTGTCGGGCGATGCGGCCGCGGGCATGATCTGGTCGGGCTTTTCGGCCAAGGCCCGCGCGGAAGGCGCGCCGATCGAATACGTGTTCCCCAAGGAAGGCATGATCGTCTGGATGGACAACGTGGCCCTTCTGAAGGACGCGCCCAACCGCGACAACGCGCTGAAGTTCATGAACTTCCTGCTGGAGCCTGAAAACGCCGCCGCTGTCACAAACTATGCCCAGTACACCGCGGGCGTCGAAGGCGTGGCGGAATTCCTTGAACCGGAGGTCGCCAATTCCCCGGAATCGAACCCGCCGGCGGATGCCAAGGGCGTCTTCGTTCAGGCCTGCCCGGAAGAGGTTCAGGTCCTTTACGACGCGATCTGGACCAACCTGAAGAAGTGACGATGCAGCTCGCGCTTTGCCAGACCACGCCCCTGCACGGCGATATCGAGACGGGGTTCACCCGTCTCGACACCATGACCCGTGCCGCGGCACAGGCGGGCGCGGGCATGATCGTGTTCCCGGAACTCTACCTGCCGGGCTACAACCAGCCCGGCCTGCATGACACGCTTTCCCAGCCTTTGGGCGGCGAATGGTTCACCCGCGTGGCCGGGATCGCGCGCGATGCGGGCTGCGGCATCACGCTTGGCTGGGCGGAACGGGATGGCGATACCGTCTACAACGCCGCCACCGCCTTCGCCGCCGACGGCACGATGCTGGGCCATTACCGCAAGATCCAGCTTTTCGGACCGATGGAGAACGCCAGCTTCGCCCCCGGCGACGCCTTCTGCACCTTCGATCTGAACGGTATGCGCACCGCGCTGATGATCTGCTACGACGTCGAATTCGCGCCCCATGTCCGGGCGCTGGCGGAAGACGGCGTGAAGTTGATCCTTGTGCCCACGGCCAACCCCGTCGACTTCCCCCATGTGTCTGGCGCGCTCGTCCCCGCCCGCGCGGCCGAGATGGACCTGACCATCGCCTACACCAATTACTGCGGCCCCGAAGGCGATGTGATCTTCGGCGGACGCTCCGTCATCGTCGGGCCCGATGCCATTCCGCTTGCCAGCGCAGGCCCCGGCCCTGCGCTGCTGATCGCGGACTTGGACCGGCCGGTCCCCGACGCCATCCGATCCACCCAACTTGCCGATTTCAAGAAGGTCTGACCCATGTCGCTCGATCTCGATACCTCAACCGATGGCGTGCTGACCGCCGACACGCACCTCGTTCAATCCTTCGCCGATCTGAACGCCCTGAAGCAGGACGGCGCGCGGACGGTCATCGTGGGGGCCGATGGCGCCTTCGTGACCGACAGCGAAGGCAACAAGCTGATCGACGGGATCGGGGGGCTGTGGTGCGTGAACGCGGGCCACCGCCGGCGCGAGATCATCGACGCGATCACAGAACAGCTGGACACGCTGGATTTCTATTCGACGTTCTACAACTTCACCCACCCCGCCGCCGCGGCGCTGGCCACCAAGCTGGCAGAGCTGGCGCCGGGGCACCTGAACAAGGTGCATTTCGCCAATTCCGGGTCGGTCGCAAACGACACGGCCATTCGCATCCTGCACCACTACTACAACAGGCTGGGCCAGCCGAAGAAGAAGCAGATCCTGTCGCGCCACGGCGCCTATCACGGGTCCACCCACCTCGCCATCGCGATGACGACGCCCGCCTACTCCGAAGGCTGGGACAAGGCAGAAGGTCTCGTCCATCACCTGCGGTGTCCGCATCACTGGCGCGAAGGCGAAGGCCAGACCGAGGCCGAATTCCTGACCTCCCTGATCGCCGACGCGAAGGCCCGGATCGAAGAAATCGGGCCCGAGAACATCGCCTGCTTCATCGCCGAACCGATCATGGGCGCCGGCGGGATCATCGTGCCGCCCCCGGGCTATCACGCCGCGATGGGCGCGCTGTGCCGGGAGTACGAGATCAAGTACATCTCGGACGAGGTCGTCACCGCCTTCGGCCGGCTGGGGCATTTCTTTGCCTCGAAGGACGTGTTCGGCGTGCAGCCCGATATCATCACCACGGCCAAGGGCCTGACCTCGGGCTACCAGCCGCTGTCGGCCACGATCCTGTCGGACGAGATTCACGAGGTCATCTCGGAACCCGGCGGCACGTTCCTGCACGGGATGACCTATTCCGGCCACCCCGCCGCCGCCGCGGCGGGCCTTGCCAACATCGCGCTGATGGAGCGCGACCGGATCCCCGAAACCGTCCGCACCACCGGCAAGCGGTTCGAAGGCAACCTGCGCGGGCTGGCGGATCTGGAGATGGTGGGCGAAGTGCGCGGCAGCCATTTCATGATGGGGATCGAATTCGTGAAGAACCGCGAGACGAAAGAACCCTTCACGCCCGAAGACATGATCGGCCTGAAGGTCGCGAAAGCGGCCCAGAACAGGGGGCTGATCGCGCGGCCATTGGGCAATATCCTTATCCTGTCGCCGACGCTGGTGATGGACGACACGCTGATCGACCGGACGTCGGATATCCTGCGCGAGGCGATAACCGAGGTGCAAAATGCGCTCTGACAGGGAAGGATCTTTCCGATGAGTGTCGAGAAGACGGACGTGCTCGTCGTCGGCGGCGGTCAGGCCGGCGTCGCGATGAGCGAACATCTGGGCGCCGAAGGCATTCCCCACATCGTGCTGGAACGTGGCCGCATCGCCGAAAGCTGGCGCACCAAGCGCTGGGATTCGCTCGTGGCGAACGGGCCTGCGTGGCATGATCGGTTCCCGGGGCTGGAGTTCTCCTGCCCGCCCAATGCCTTCGCCGGGAAGGAGGACGTCGCGGCCTACATGGAAGCCTACGCCGAACAGATCAATTCGCCCCTGCGCACTGGGGTCGATGTCACCTCGGTCACGCGGCTGGAGAGCCGTCAGGGCTTCCGCGCCGAAACCAGCGCCGGGCCTATCGAGGCGGATTATGTCATCGCCGCCACCGGCCCGTTCCACACGCCGCTGATGCCCGATCTCGTCCCCGAAACGCCGGGCCTGACGCAGATGCATTCCATCGCCTACCGCAATCCGGGCGCCCTGCCTGACGGTGCAGTGCTGGTGGTGGGCGCGGGCTCCTCCGGCGTGCAGATCGCGGCGGAACTGCGCAAGGCGGGCCGTGACGTCTACCTGTCGGTCGGCCCCCACGGCCGTCCGCCGCGCAGCTATCGCGGGCGGGATTACTGCTGGTGGCTGGGCGTTCTGAACAAGTGGGATGCCGAGGCGATCCCCGGCGCCGATCACGTCACCATCGCCGTCAGCGGTGCCGAAGGCGGCCATACCGTCGACTTCCGCGCGCTGGCCGCAACCGGCATCACGCTGGTCGGACGGACACAAAGCTGCACCGATGGGAAGCTGACCTTTTCGAACGATCTGGCAAAGAACATCGCCCGCGGCGACCGCGATTACCTTGCCGTGCTGGACGAGGCCGACGCCTTCGCCAAGGCCAACGGGCTGGACCTGCCCGAGGAACCCGAAGCGCGGGAGATCCTTCCCGATCCCGATTGCCTGACCCATCCGCTCACGCATCTCGACCTGGCCCAGGCCGGGGTCACGACCATCATCTGGGCCACGGGGTTTGCGCTGGATTACTCATGGCTGAAGGTGAACGCGTTCGATGCCAATGGGAAACCCAAACATCTGCGCGGGATCACGGATGAACCCGGCGTCTACTTCCTGGGATTGCCCTGGCAGACCCGGCGTGCTTCATCCTTCATCTACGGCGTCTGGCACGATGCCCGCTACATCACCGACCACATCGTGAAGCGCCGCGCCTATCTTGCCTATCCCGGCACGCCCGGCTGACATCGGAGACCGAATTGGCCCATACCCGCATCCGCAAGTTCAACACGTCCGACACTTACCCGGAACAGAACCTAAACAACGACCTGTGCCAGGCCGTCGTCGCCCGCGGCGCCACCGTGTTCCTGCGTGGCCAGTGCCCGCAGGATCTGGACACCGCCGCCAATATCGAAAGCCACGATCCGGTCGAACAGACCCACAAGGTGATGCAGAACATCGTCCAGTTGATCGGCGAAGCCGGGGGCGAGATGGACCACCTCTGCAAGGTCGTCGTCTACCTGACCGACGTCCGCCACCGCGAGGCCGTCTACCGCACGATGGGCGAATACATCCGTGGCATTCACCCGGTGTCGACCGGCGTGGTGGTCACGGCACTGGCCCGCCCAGACTGGCTGGTCGAGATCGACGCCACTTTCGTGATCCCGGACTGATCGCCATGACCTTCTCGATCACCGCCCGCTGCGCGACGACCGGCCAGTTCGGCGTGGCGATCTCGTCCTCCTCCCCCGCCGTTGCCGCGCGCTGCGCCTTTGCGCGCGCGGGCGTGGGGGCAGTGGCCAGCCAGAACGTGACCAATCCGGCACTGGGGCCCGCGGTGCTGGATCTGATGGCAGGCGGACTGTCGGCGGAAGAGGCCGTGACAAAGGCCATCGAAGGCGAAGCGCACCCCGACTATCGCCAGCTTCTGGCGGTGGACGCGCAGGGCCGCAGCTTCATCCATTCCGGCGCCAACGCACTGGGGATCTGGACCGCTGCCAGCGGCAAGAACTGCGCGTCGGGCGGGAACCTTCTGGCGAATGACGGCGTTCCTGCGGCCATCGTCGCAGGATTCGAGGCCGCCACCGGCGCCCTTGGCGACAGGCTGATCGCCGCGATGCAGGCGGGCCTTGCGGCCGGCGGCGAAGCCGGGCCGGTTCATTCCGCCGGGCTGCTGATCATGGACCGGCAGGCGTGGCCTTACGCGGAACTCCGTTGCGACTGGACGGAAGACTGCCCGATCACGGCCATCGCCACCGCGTGGGATGTCTACAAGCCGCAGGCCGACGCCTATATCACCCGCGCGCTGGACCCGACCGAAGCGCCCTCCTACGGCGTGCCGGGCGACGAATAGTGAGCGAGACCGAGATCCTCGCCCAACTGGTGCGCTTTGCCACGATCACCGACGGGCCAAATCTGGAACTGATCGGCTGGGTCGAGACTTTCCTGTCAGACTGCGGTTTCTCCGTGACCCGCGTGCCGTCGGGCTGTGGCACCAAGGCCGGGCTGCTGGCGCGGCGGGGGGACGGCCCCGGCGGCGTGCTGCTGTCGGCGCACAGCGACGTGCTGCCGGTGGCCGGGCAGGACTGGCACGGCGATCCATTTGCCCTGATTGAACAGGACGGCCGCCTGATCGGCCGCGGCAGCACCGACATGAAGGGCTTCCTCGCCTGCGTTCTGGCAGAGGCCGAGCGGCGGAAGGACGGTCCCCTCACCCGCCCCATCATGATCGCGCTCAGCTGGGACGAGGAGATCGGCTGCCAGGGCATCCCCCAGATGATCGACCGGGTGGTTCCCGTGCTTGGCCGCCCCGATCTGGTGATTGTGGGTGAACCCACCTCGATGCGCCTGTGCATAGGGCACAAGGGCAAGGCCGCCTACCGCGCCACCTGCCGGGGCGAGCCCGGTCATTCCTCCATGGCGCCCCTATACACCAACGCGCTGCACCTCGGCGCCGACCTGATCCAGACGCTGCGCCGGGTGCAGGACCGGCTGGCAGAAAGCGGCGCGCAGGATCCGGGCTACCGCGTGCCCTCCTCCACGGTTCATGCCGGGCGGATGAGAGGTGGCGTGGCGCTGAACATGATCCCCGAAGAGGCCGTGATCGATTTCGAGATCCGGCATCTGGCCTCGGAAAGCCCGGACGACATTCTGGCCCAAGTGCAGGCCGATCTGCCGAAGGACACGGATATCGCCCGTGTCACCGCCTACCCCGGCCTCGACGCCGACCCGTCGGACCCGGCCATCGCCGCGCTGGCCGGGCTGCTGGACGATCCGGACCCCATCCGCGTCTCCTACGGGACAGAGGCGGGTTTCTTCGCGGGCCTCGGCCTGCCCACCGTCGTGTGCGGGCCGGGCGACATGGCCGACGGGCACCAGCCCAACGAATCCATCGCGCTATCCGAACTGGACCGCTGCCGCGCGCTGCTGGGCGATCTGCTGGGCTGACGCGCGCGCGCCAGCTTGTCCAGATGGGCCACCGGCCGGGATCAGAAGACGATCCGGAACTGGACGGCGGCGCCCAGATCATAGGTCGTTTCCGACAGGCCGGCATTGGCGTTCAGGCTTAGAGTCGCGCCCTTGCGGGTCAGGATGTCGACACCCAGCCCCAGGTCCAGCCGCGTCCGGTCGAGCGCGGTTTCGGCGGTGAAGTCGAGCCCCTGCGGCCCCATCGTCACGAACTGCCCCGAGGCCGAGGGCGTGGCGTCGCCCAGAAGCTGGGTCAGCCCCACATGGCCGAACAGCCGCGATTGCGTGCGGCCGATGTTCTGGTAGTCGCCGTAGAAGGACAGCGACGGACGGACGTGGAAGATCGTCTCGTCATGGGGATCGACGGCCAGCGCATAGCCCGAATCCGGCGTCTCCTGGAAGGCGTTCGAATGCAGGTAGGTCGCGCCGACCTCGATCTGCGGGCGCAGGTTCATCCGGCCCGACCGCAGCGACCATGCCACGTTGGCGCCCAGACCGGCCGTCATCGGCCGGTGCGTGCCTTCAAGGTTGAAGCCGCTGGCCGATTGCCTGTCGATATCGAACTCACTGGTGCTGAAGGCACCGTAGATCCCGTACTCCATTCCGCCGACATCCCGGCTAAGCGCCCCGCCAAGCTGGAACTGGTAGCCTTCGCCGGTGCCCTTGCCATCTTCGCCGGTGATGTTGTGCTGTTCGAAGGACGCGGCCGCGCCGAACGTCCACACATCGGCGAACGGCATGCTCATGCCGCCGGCAATTTCATAGCTGTCCTGGGCGAAGCCCAGGTTGTCGCTTTTGGCCTTCTGGGTGAAATGCCGCCCGCCCACACGGATCCACGAACAGCCCGACCCGTCGGTCTTTGCCATATCCTCGGGCGACTGGCGTTCGCAGTTGATCAGCCGTTCGGCAAAGCCCAGCGACGACAGGTAGGTGGTGATCTGGGTATCGACCACGATCTCCATCCCCAGCGTGTTGAGCGAGCCCACGTATTGCGGATCGTCCTCCAGCGCGACGAGCTCGTTGAAGAACGCCTCGTCCATGTAGCCGCCGCGGTAGAGCTGGTGGAAATAGGCCGCCAGCCTTGTCTGGTTGTCATTGGCCAGCGTGGTGACAGACTCGCTCGCGAAGTCGATATCGTAGGCGAGGTGGAGCTTGCCGGGCTCGATCTTGACCAGGCTGTACTGGCCCACCGCCGACGGCGTGACCGCGACCTGATCGAGATCGATATCGCCCACGCCTTCCATGATCACGTCGGCCTGCCGGCCTGCCCGTCCCGGCAGGTGGTTGATCAGTTTCGGCGCCACGGTACCGGTGATCGTGGCCGTGCCCACCACATCCAGCGTGTCGCTGATATCGGTCGCTGCCGCCGGGTCCACATCGACGTGGATCGTGCCTTTCGCCGAGTTGCGGAAGTTCCCTGTCACCTGCGTGGTGCCCACGACACCTGCGTCACCGATGGTGAAGGCGCCGTTGTTGACCACGCGGTCGACATTCAACACCGCGCCGCCATGAACCGTGCCGCGCGCCCGGTTGTGCAGGATCACGCCCGATGCCTTGTCGATCCCGCCAACGATCGTGCCGGTGTTGTTGACCGTCAGGGTGGTGTCCTTGGCATAGATCGCCGTGCCGTCTGTCCCCTGTTCGGTCGTGATCGTCCCGCTGTTATTCAGGATCGATGTCTCGGGCCCCTTGATCAGGACCCCGATCCCGTCCTGCGCATCGTCGACCGCGGCCGCGCTGCCGCCGGACACGGATCCGGTGACAGTCACCAGCATCTTTCCCGCGCCATCGCCGGTCGAGGTGGCGACGATCCCGTGCGCGCCCGCGCCGCTCACGTCGATATCGCCATCAACTGTCACGGTCACCTTGTCCGAACTGCTGGTCGTGCTGCCCGATCCGCCGGCCGATTGCGCGAAGATCCCGTGCGAGCCGATGCCAGAGGTCGTGATCGAACTGCCCGAGGCCAGCGATACAGCGACACTGCCGCCGGTTCCGGTGCCACCCTGCGCGCCGATCAGGCCCGCATCGCCGGTGGACGAGGTGGTGACGTTGCCCTGAAGGCCCCCGCCGCCGCCGATGGATTGTGCAAGGATACCGACCGAATGATCTCCCGTCGTCGTCAGGTCTCCTGTGAAGCTGACAGTAACGTCGCCACCATCGCCTGCCCCGCCGTCATCGCCCAGGCCCGAGCCATAGGTGTCGAACGCGCCAAAGACGACCGCGCCGCCCATGCCGCCGCCGCCACCGATCGATTGCGCCACGATGCCATGCGCATTCGCGACCGCATCCGATGACGCGCCAGTGGTGGTGATGTCGCCGGTATGCGAGATCGTGACCGCCCCGCCGTCACCGGTGGTGCCATTGCCCGTGACAGTGACCGAGCCCGAGGCATCGGTGTTCCAGCCGCCAAAGGACGTGCCGCCCCCGCCGCCGACCGACTGGCCAAGGATACCGATGGAATAAAGCCCGCCGGTCATCAGGTCCGTCGTCGTGTTGGCGATGGTGACCGCGCCGCCATCACCGTCCTGACCGGAACTGCCACCGACCACGAGGCTGACATCCTGCACGTCAACCGATGTCTGGTTGCCGGAGTTGCCGCCGCCGCCACCAACGGTCTGCCCGAAGACGCCAAGGCTGGCCGTGCCGGACGTCGCGATGCTTGCGCCTGTATTCGTGATCTTCACCGTGCCGCCGCTGCCGGCCCCGCCGCCGGAGCCGCCAACGGTGATCGTGTGCTCGCTGCCTTGGCCCGCGGCTTCCCCGCCAGATCCTCCGCCCGCGCCGACCGACTGGGCGAAGATCCCGTAGGCATTGCTGCCCTCGGTCGAAATCGCCGCGGTGTTGGTGATCTTGGCCGTGCCGCCATCGCCCCCGGCCCCGCCAGTCCCGCCGATGAAGATATCAAGGCTGGTCCACGCGTCGGTGTCCGTCCATTGCTCCGTCGGATCGTCCGACGGGGATTCGGTTTCGGCATCGTCCAGGTAATCCTCGATGTTGGACGCCGTGTTCGACGAGGTGAACGCCGACAGATCGTCGCTCGATGCGCCGCCCGCACCGCCGCCCCCGCCGATGGACTGCGCCATCACCGCGTGGCTGCTGTCGCCGGTGGTCGAAACCTGGGCCTTGTTCGTGATCGTGGCCGTGCCGCCATCGTTCCCGGTGCCGCCGCCGCCGCCGACTTCAACCTGAAGCGAGCCCGACATGTTGCTGTCGCCCTCGTCGTCGTCCTCGTTGTTGCACTTCTTCGTGGCGTTCACGAAGACAAGGTCGCAGACGCCGGTGAAGCTGAACGAATAGGTCGACACCGCGCCGCCATCGCCGCCGCCGCCACCGACCGACTGGGCGAAGATCCCGCGCGCATTGGTGCCCGTGGTCGCGATGACGCCGCTGTTGGTGATCGTGGCCGAACCGCCTTCGCTGGCCGAACCGCCGGACCCGCCGACGCTGACATTCAGGTTCGCCGAGACCTGGTTTTCCTCGTCCGATTCCATGCCGCCAAGGGTCACGACAGCCGTGCCCCCCGAACCGCCCTTGCCGCCGTTCCCGCCGATGCTTTGCGCATAAAGCCCGGCCGAGGACGTGCCGGCGGTCGAGATCGCGCCGCTGTTGGTGATGCTCACATCGCCCGTTTCGGTCGTGTTGCCGCCTGCGCCGCCGACGATGACGCTGGAATTGATCTGGTTGTCGGTATTGGCGCCCGCGTTCAGCAGGACATTGTAGGAACTGCCCCCCGCTCCGCCATTGCCGCCGACCGATTGCGCCATCACGGCATCGGCGTTGTCACCGTAGGTGGTGATGCTGCCGGTGGTTGTGACCGAAACATTGCTGGATGATCCGCTGTCACCACCCGTGCCGCCGACATCGACGGTCACATCGACCGATTGCGACGTGCCCGCGTCGACCGTCCCGGAATAGACCGATCCGCCCGCGCCGCCATCGCCACCGATGCTTTGCGCAAGGATCGCCGTGCTACCGAAATCGAAGGTCTCGAACTCCGCGTCCGATGTCACGGTCACGCCGGCACCGCTGCCGCCCGCGCCGCCGTCGCCACCCACGGCGACCGAAACGCTGCCCGACGGATAGCCATCATCGGCCCCGGCCGAGATGCCGCCGGTCAGGGCAAAGCCGCCCGCGCCGCCATTCCCCCCCTGGCTGAGCGCGTGCAGGCCGATCGACTGTATCCCTTCGGACGCGACAATCGCGTTCGACGAAAGGGTCACATCGACCGAAGCGGCGTCGCCGCCGGTGCCGCCGCCGCCGCCCAGCGCAAGGTTGACGCTGCCCTGGCTGACCAGCGTCGACGACATCGCCGCACCGCCCAGGCCGCCATTGCCACCAAGGCTCATCGCGACGACGACGGGCGATAGATCGCCCAGGGTGAACACACTGCCGGTGGTGCCGAAACCGCCGGTGATATCGGCTGTCACGGTGCCGGCCGTGCCGCCCGCGCCACCCTTGCCGCCGATCGAGATATCGGCAGAGACAGCGCTGGCCACCGCACCCGACATCGCATAGCCGCCAACACCGCCGGACCCGCCGACGGACATCGCCGTCACCGCGGCCGCATGATCGCCGCTGGTACTGACAAGGCCGACCGTCACGCTGACATCGCCCGCCGTGCCGCCACCGCCGCCCGCGCCGCCGACGCTTACTCCGACAGAGCCCAGCGGGATGCCCGATCCGGTAAAGGCCACGCCGCCGGTGCCGCCGCTCCCCGCGACCGAAACCGCCGTGACGGCCCCGGCCAGGTCCCCGCCGGTCCGCACATCACCGGTCGCGATCACGGTCACATCGCCGGAATTCCCGGCGTCCCCGCCATCGCCGCCGATGGACGCGCTGACCTGCGCCGACCCACCGGCCGTGATGCTGCCCGTCGCGTAGGAGGCCCCGCCCGATCCGCCGACGGATTTGGCCAGGATGCCCTGTGCCGCGGACCCCGTGGTGTGGACGTAACCGCTGTTGTAGACATAAACGTCGTCCCCGGCCCCGCCGGAGCCGCCGTCACCGCCGACGCCCACGTTGACGCCCTGGATCGACAGGTTGCCCGCGATCACGACGCCGGAATGGCCGCCACCGCCGCCGGTGGACGCGGCATAGATGCCGTGGCCGTGGGAGCCGGAAGTCTCGATCTCCCCGCCCGAGGTGGTATCGGAACCGTAACAGCTGGACGACGAAGACAGGTCGGTCGATTCACCATTGCAGACCGTGACTGCCCCGCCGGCCCCGCCGCCAGAGCCGTCACCGCCCACCGCAACGCTGATCCCGACGCTGCCTTCCGAGGCCGCGACCGTCGTGCCGGCGTTGCCGCCGCCTCCGCCGACGGACGTGGCCGCGATCCCCATCGCGTTCTCGCCCGAGGTGGTGATGTCGGAATAGCTGTTGACCAGCACCGCATCCCCGTCGCCTGCAGCCCCACCGTCGCCACCGAAGGTCAGCGCCAGGCTCAGGCCCCCGGCCGCGGCGGATACCGCGTTGCCCGCGTTGCCGCCGCCGCCGCCGGTGCTGCTGGCCACGATACCGCTGGAATTGTCGCCCTTGGTTGTCAGCGATCCGCCTTCCGTGGAATAGACAAGGACCTGGCCGCCATCATTGCCGGTGCCCCCATCGCCGCCCATCGCGACGGAAAAATCGGCGCTGGCCGACACCGCGTTCGACCCGTGACCGCCGCCGCCGCCGATGGACTGGGCATAGATCGCATCGGAATTGTCGCCCTTGGTCAGGATGGCGCCCTCCGACTCGACCAGGACGGAGTCCGATGTCGCTCCCGATCCGCCATTGCCGCCGAAGCTGCCAATGCCCGAGGTCGACGAGGCCGAACCGCCACCGCCGCCGACGCTTTGCGCGAAGATGCCGGCGCTGTCATCGCCGTCCGTGGTGACGTCGCTGTTGATCGACATCTGAACATATCCGCCGGTGCCGCCGTTCGACCCGGCGCCGCCCACCGAAACGATGGCCGATGCGCTGCCGCCATCGCCGCCGCCGCCGCCGACGGACTGGCCCACCACGCCGCGGCTGCGGTCACCGGTCGTCGTGAAGCTGCCGCCCGCCGTCGTGACCTGGATCGCGCCGGCATCGCCACCGGCCGACCCGGTCCCGCTGAGCGACACGATCCCGGACGAGGACGACCCCTTGCCACCGCCGCCGCCCACGCTCTGCACGAAAAGCGCGTCGGAATGGTCGCCGGTCGTGAAAATCCCGTCGGTCCCGGTCGAGGCGTCGAAAGTGGCCTCGGCAAAGCCGCCATCCCCCGCCGATTGCGAGGAACTGCCATAGGCCACGATGGCGCTGCTGTCGCCGCCATCCCCGGAAAACCCCCCGACGCTCTGGACGATCACGCCCGCGGCATCGTCGCCGCTGGTGCTGAACGTGCCCGCAAGCGTGGCATAGACCGCCTCTCCGTTGCCCGCGCCCGACCCGGCGCCGCCCTTGGCCGATCCGAAGACGCCGTTCGCGCTTCCCCCGTCCCCGCCGGCCCCGCCATAGCTGCGCAGCAGCACGGCGGAACTGCTGTCGGTCGTCGTGGTGATGTCGAACGTGTATTCGGTGTCGACGTAGATGCTGGCCGTGCCGCCATTGCCGCCGACACCGCCGCTACCACCGGTGGCGCTGCCGCCGCTTGTGGCGTCACCGCCATCACCGCCGTCACCGGCCACACTTTCGATCAGCAGCGCGGGCCCCGACGATGCGCCGGTAATCGTCGTGGAGCCGGAACCGGAATAGCTTACACCCGCGGATCCGCCGTCACCGCCGGTGCCACCGTCGCCGCCACTGCCATGGCCGGTCAGTGTGTTCTTGCCTTCGCCACCGTCACCGCCATCACCGCCGGTGCTGGAGATCACGATGCCCGAGATGTCCCCCGCAAACGTGTTGTCGCCTTCCAGGATCAGGACGGCCGAACCGCCGTCGCCCCCGGTGCCCCCGTCGCCGCCTGCGCCGGTGTAATCGGCCGCGCGGCCTTCTCCGCCCGATCCGGCGTCGCCGCCCGTGGCCTCGACCGTCAACTGGGCGAGCCCGCCAGAGACCGTGACATCCTTGATGTACTGTTCGATCAGACCCGCATCGCCGCCATCGCCACCGTCGCCGCCATAGCCATCGCCAAACCCGGTCGACTTGCCTTCGCCGCCGTCGCCGCCATCGCCGCCCACGCCCTGAACGGTCCACGTGCTTTCCGCGGTTACGCTTGTGGAACTGACCTTGGACGTAATCGAGCCGCCACCGGACCCGTCTCCCGCGTCCGAGGCGCGGGCGGTTCCGAACGCATTGCTCTTGTCGCTGCTGTCGGACCCGGAATCGCCAGAGGTGGCCACGAAAAATGGCCAGGCGGTGGTCTCTGCAGAGAAATCGATCGCCTCGTCGAGGTTGAAATTCAGGTTCAGCGTCGGATCACCACTGCCCGACGTCGTGAAGAAAACCACAGGAAAACTGGAAGTATCCACGTAGGTTCCGGTATTCGTCAATTCGTCAACATTGAATGTTAGAACCGGGTCGTCGTCGACATTGAAGAATTGAAGAACAAGCGGTTCCGTAATCTCGCCCGTGCAGGTCCGCGTGTCGCCATCCGTGGAGCAGGATGCAGCCGCGCCGAATTGCGGCAGGGCGATCAGGGAAACGCCGCTCAGAAACGCGAGAAGGGGAAATTCAATGGGTGAAGTTCGTCCAATTGCGAGGGACCTGTCCCCCGCACCAGCCGTGTTTCCGATCATGTGTCTTCATCTCCAAAGCGCGGCCCTGCCCATGCCGCCTGACGCCCAGCCCCTGTGTCCCCGCCGTGCTGTCGCAACCCAAGGTTGCCGCGCCGGAATGGCGCTTCCTATGCAGACTGATTTACGCTGCGTCAATAACTTTGAGTGATCGCGTCAGGGTACACCAAGACGGTTGTTATTGGCCGGAACCGCCGGGATAGCCCCGCGCGAGACACCGCGTTCTTCCCATGATCGACTTTCATTCGGGAAATAAGGAAAGATAAATGCAAATAATCAGTTTTATCTCGAAAATAGGCATGGAGGCGGCAGCCCGGCCGGAAGAACCCAATGAAAACCGGGGCATCGCCTTTGCAGACGCCCGGCCTACCGTTCCAAGAAGTACACCAGATCGGCCCAAGCACAGCGGTGTCGGTACAGCCTCGGTCGCGTCAGGATAGACGGAGCGGTCTTCAGCATCGTTTTTTCAGTCACATCGGCTACAAGCACCTTGAATAACTGTTCCGCGATGTCTCATTAAAATGCTCTGAAAAGTGGTATGAGTTAATTGCGAGTTGGTGTGATGGTATGAATGCAGAAACATGCTTGTGGTATCACCCCTTCAAACGGGGTGCCGTTAAGACGTTGGAACCTGTTCGAACGTTGAATCGTCTTGTGTCAGGCCTGACGTACCCGGGTGACAAACGCCTGATCGCGGACCTTAAGGCCGCAGGAAATCTGCGCGCATATCCGGACAACGCGATCTCGGCTTCCCGGGGGGGCACATGAGATACGGATCTCCGTTCATTGGAACGCCGTCCGGAGACACGCCGGACGAAGGCCTGGTGCGCGCGCAACTGGCACGTCTCATGGGGAGTCCCGCATTCGAGGCGAACGACCGTCGCCGGAAGTTTCTGTCCTATGTCGTCGAAGAAACGCTGGCCGGACGCGACGACCGCCTGAAGGGGTTCACCATCGGGCAGGCCGTGTTCGGGCGGGGGGACGATTTCGATGCCCAGGCCGATCCCGTGGTGCGGCTGGAAGCACGCCGCCTGCGTCGCGATCTGGACGGGTACTATGCCGGGGCCGGCGCGCAGGACGAGGTCAGAATCTCGATCCCCAAGGGCGGCTACGTTCCGCAGTTCGCCTTCTACCACGTCGCCCCGCCCCCGCCGGAACCGGACGACGTCGCCCCGGAAACCCATGTCGCGCCTGCCGAACCTCTGCCGGAACAGCCAAAGCGGCCCGCGCCGGTCCGGTCTCGCGCCCGCAACCGTTGGGCCCCGATCCTTGCCGCGGCCCTTGTCGTGCCCGCGGCGGCCGGGGCCGGCCTCTACTACATGCTGGCCAAGCCGAAGCCCGCCATCACCGTTCCCGACGATTACGCGAAGGTCGCTGTCCTGCCGTTCGAACCGATCGACAGTTCGGAAACCTCCGCGATGCTGGCCACCGGGCTCAGCTGGGAAGTGGTGCAGAACCTGAAGACCTTCGCCGGGATGCGGGTGTTCCAGCCGAAGAAGCCCACCGATCTGTTTTCCGTGCTGGACACGTGGCGGCAGAACCCCGGGGCCAACTACCTGATCCGCGGCAAGGTCCTGTCCCAGGCAAGCACCGTCGAGATCTCGGCCCAGCTTCTCGATGCCATGTCCGAGGAAGTGCTGTGGTCGGAAAGCTATGATGTCGCGATGACCCCGGAAAACGTGATCGACGTGCGCGACGACGTATCGGGCCAGATCGCCACGGTCATATCGGGCCCCTACGGACCCTTGGCGGAAAACGTCCTGCAAAGCCGTGGCAAACTGCACCCCGGCAGCATGGACAGCTACCTGTGCCTGCTTCAGGCTCACGAGTACCGCCGCAATTTCCTGGCCAGCAAGTACGCACCGACCCTGCAATGCCTGCAGGAAACGGTCGACCAACAGCCCGACTATGCCGATGCCTGGGCCCTGCTTGGGTGGGTGCACCTGGACGCCGCGCGATACGACTTCCCCGGAACCTTCGGGCAGGAAACGGAACTGGCCCAGGCCTATGATGCCGCGAGCCGCGCCGTGGACCTGGACCCGGACAATACGCTGGCCCTGAAATCACTGTCGGCGGTCACGCACCACATGGGCCGGTTCGAGGAAAGCGAGCGGCTGGGCCGGAAGGCTCTGGAGATCAATCCCTACGATCCCGACACGATGGCGCAGATCGGCTGGCGGCTGACGGTGCGGGGCCGCTTCGACGAAGGCGTGCCGTTGATGAAAGCGGCCGTCGACAGGGCCATTCAGCCCCCCGGCTGGTACTACGCGATTCTCGCCTTCTACCATGTCGTTGCCGGGGATTTCGCCGAACTGCAGCGCGTGGCCAACCTGGGCGTGAAAGGGGTGCACGGGTCAGCGGACGACTTCCAGCTGTCGGTGGCCCTGGTCGCCATGGCCGCGGCAGAGCTCGGCGACCACGATCTTGCGCGAAAGTCCCTGTCGCAGATGGACCCGAATTCGCTCTTCTACCGCGATCCGCGCGCGTTTCTCGAAAACTTCGAAACGACGGCAGAGATCGCGGATGTCGTGGTGGCCAGCTTCGAAAAGGCGAAAGCTCTGGCCGCCTCCCCCCAGGACTGAAGCCTCCGTCTCGGTCCTGCTGTGGCGCGCGCACAACAATTTGCGTCGATTTCTTCGCAAGAACAGTGCTGTCATTAAACTTGGAATGACTCTAATATCAGTCTCAATGCGGGACTCACGTACAGAAGGAGAGGTCCATGAAAGGCAGCCCCAAGGTCATCGAAATACTCAACAAGGCGCTTCGGCACGAGCTGACCGCCGTAAGCCAGTACTGGCTGCACTACCGGTTGCAGGACGACTGGGGCCTCGGCCACATGGCAAAGAAAAGCCGTGAGGAAAGCATCGAGGAGATGGAACACGCCGACAAGATCATCGAGCGTATCATCTTCCTTGAAGGCCACCCGAACCTCCAGACGCTCGATCCCCTGCGCATCGGCGAGAACGCCAAGGAAACGCTGGAATGCGATCTGGCGGCCGAGTACTCGGCGCGCGAGCTTTACAAGGAAGCGCGCGAACTGTGCCGCGACGAAGGCGACTACGTTACCATGAGCCTGTTCGAACAGCTGATGAGCGACGAGGAAGGTCATATCGACTTCCTTGAAACCCAGCTCGACCTGATCAAGGAAATCGGCGACGAGAAGTACAAGCAGCTCAACGCCTACAAGATCGATCAGGAAGACTGATCCTTCCGGACAACCGGAAAGACCCCGCGCGCCGCCTCCCAGCGGCGCGTTTTTCGTGTCCGGTTTCGGGCAAAAGACCCTCTGGTCAATACCTGACTAAAACAGTAGTCTAATTGCACCCAGCCGCATCACTGCCAGCCAGGTCGACGTGAAAAGGCGCCGGAGGCCCGGCGCCGCGATCAGGGGCAGGACATGACCAACAATTGCGAGGCAAGCAGCCGCGGAACGCCCATTCACCAACTGGGCTATACATCGGCCGAACGCGCGATTCTCACCATCGCCCGGCACTACTTCTCCAGCTTCGCAGACCCGGAACAGCAGGGCTGGCTTCAGGCGATCTCCGCGGCGCTCGACACGTTCGGGCACGACACCGGCCCGCACGCCGCCTGCGCGGTGCTGTCCGCGGTCCAGGCCATGCGCCGCAGCCGCAGGTCGAGCTTTCGATACAACAACGCCAACTGCACCTGCTGCGCGGGCCATGTCTCCCCCCACGAGCGTGCTTTCCTGAACACGATCAAGGCCACGGCCCGCAACCGGCCCGACGCCGCGCAGGGCCATGCCGTCCTGCTGTGCGAAGGCAACGACGTGTCCCGCGTCCTGATGTCGGCGCAGATCGTCGCCGATATCTGCATGGACCGGTCGCCCGCCCCACTGCCGGTTGGTCAGGATCACGAATACTGACCACCGCGATGGAAAAAGGGGCCGATGAAAAACGGCTCTTTGCGTGTGATCCGCAAATCAATATCGTCGTTAAGGCGAGTCTGCCTCTATCGCCGTTCCCATGGGCCGGACCGCCCGATAGTGTTATGCGAGGTTGTCACGATGAAACGTCTTGAAGCGTCCGCCCTCTGCCTGGGTCTCGCCCTTGTCCCGGCGCAGGCCATGGCACAGGAGTCCGACTGGTCGACGCGATTGTCGGTCTACGGCTGGGCCTCGGGCATCGACGTGTCTGCCGCGACGCCCAGAGGCACCGTCTCGGGAGAGTTGAGCATCAACGACGTTCTGTCGGATCTGAAAATGGCCTTCATGGGCGCATTCCGGGCCCAGAACGGACGGTGGAGCCTCATAGGCGATCTGGTCTACGCCAATATCGGCCTCGACAACGGCCTGCCACCGAATGGCGCCGGGTTCACGGGGGCAACCGTCGACACCAAGATGACGATCGGCAGCGGCTACGGCATGTACCAGGTGGCTGGCGGTGCACGGTCGTCGCTCGACGTCGGGCTTGGTTTGCGCGGGATCTCCATGACCGTCGACACGAAGCTGGACCCGGGCGGTGTCACCTCCTCCAACAGCGACACGTGGGTCGACCCGGTGATCGCGGCCCGCTTCCAGACAAATTTCACCGACAGGTGGTACGCGCTTGGATTCGCGGATGCCGGCGGTCAGCTGAACGGCGATACGACCTCGTGGCAGGTCCTTGGCGCGGTGGGCTACAAGTTCAACGATGTCTGGTCGGCCGAAGGCGGCTACCGCTACATGAGCATCCAGAACTCAAGCGCGGCCACGACGATGGATGTGGATCTGTCGGGCCCCCTCTTCGGCGTATCGATGCGCTTCTGATCGCGGGCAGCCAGCCCCGCGTCGGACAGTGCGGTCTTCACCGTGCGATTGCGAAGGGATTGCGACGGGAAGGTCCGTTCTGCCTGATTTGTCGATATGGCGGGCCGTGAAGGATTCGAACCCTCGACCCCAGGATTAGAAGTCCCGTGCTCTATCCAACTGAGCTAACGGCCCGCACTGACGACGGTGCAGTCATTGCCCGAAATCCCATGGCAGGTCAAATGACCTTGGACCTTGTCCTAGGGCGCCAGATCCAGCCTCATGAAGGCGCTCAGTGGATCGGGCACGTAATCCGCGAAGGGCGGACAGGGCTGGAACCCGTACCGGGCATAAAGCCTTCGCGCCACGATGAAATACTCATCGGCGCCGGTCTCTAGGCTCAGCCTGACCAGTCCCAGCGTTCGGGCGTGGGCCAGCAGATGATCCAGCAGGGCAGCTCCGACGCCCCGGCCCCGCGCCTCGGCCAGGACATGCATGGATTTCAGCTCGCCCTGGCGGTCGCCCCAGCGCTTGAGCGCGCCCATGGCCAGCGGCGTGTCACCGTCCCAGAGCAGGAAAAAATCGACATCAGGCCCCGCCAGTTCGGCCGCGCCCATGGCATGGACGCTTTCGGGCGGGGTCTGTTCGTGCATCAGGGACAGATGCCGCGCGATCAGCCCCTGTGCCGGCGCGCCAAGGGGATCTGCCGGCCGGACCGAGAAATCCGACAACCCGGTTCAGTGGGTCCAGGCGCCGCGGCGGTCGGTCGCGAAGTTCTCGCCATAGCCGCGGGGGCGAATGTTGGGCTTGCGGGTCTTGGGCTCGATCACTTGCGCGTCGATGCCGTGTGCCTCGGCATATTCCAGCGCGGCTTCCTTCGTCTCGAACCGCATGCGCACCTGGCTTTGGGTATCGGAGGACGAGGTCCAACCCATCAGCGGATCCACTTCGCGCTTCGACGCCGGGGCGAATTCCAGCACCCACAGATGGGTCTTGGCCTGGCCCGAGGACATGGCGGTCCTGGCGGGACGATAGATGCGCGCAAGCATGGGGCAACCTCCGGATTCTGCGCACCGAATATCCCCGAATGCGCGCCTTGCGGCAAGTCCCCAATCGCCGCAGCCCCCTGCGCCTTGACCATGGGCCGGCCCCGCACCCATATGGGGGACGGAGGTCGCCCCCATGCACAACAACCGTCCCGATCAGCTGCCGATGCTGCACGCACCGGCCCCCGATGTCCGCGAGCGTGACAAGCTTGAAGGTGGCATCCGCTTTCGCATGCAGACCGACTTCAACGCGGCAGGCGACCAGCCCCATGCCATTGCCGAACTGACCGAAGCCATCAACGCCGGCGAACGCAACCAGGTGCTGCTGGGCGCGACCGGCACCGGCAAGACCTTCACCATGGCCCGCGTGATCGAGGAAACCCAGCGCCCGGCGATCATTCTTGCCCCGAACAAGACGCTCGCGGCGCAGCTTTATGGAGAGTTCAAGGGCTTCTTCCCCGACAACGCCGTCGAATATTTTGTCAGCTATTACGACTACTACCAGCCCGAAGCTTACGTTGCGCGGTCGGATACCTATATCGAGAAGGAAAGCCAGATCAACGAACAGATCGACCGGATGCGCCACTCGGCCACCCGGGCGCTTCTGGAGCGTGACGACGTGATCATCGTCGCCTCGGTGTCGTGCATCTACGGCATCGGCTCGGTCGAAACCTATGGCGCGATGACACAGGACCTGAAGGTCGGGCAAAGCTATGACGTGCGGTCGGTCATCGCCGATCTGGTGGCACAGCAGTACAAGCGCAACGATCAGGCGTTCCAGCGCGGGTCGTTCCGTGTGCGCGGCGATGTGCTTGAGGTGCATCCCGCCCACCTCGACGACCGGGCCTGGAAGTTGAGCTTCTTCGGAGACGAGCTTGAATCCATTTCTGAATTCGATCCCCTGACCGGTGAGCGTACCGACACGTTCGACCAGATCCGCATCTACGCGAATTCCCACTACGTGACCCCGCGCCCGACGATGCAGCAGGCGATCATCGGCATCAAGAAAGAGCTCAAGCAGCGGCTGGATCTGCTGGTCAGCGAAGGCAAGTTGCTGGAAGCGCAACGGCTGGAGCAGCGCACGAACTTCGATCTGGAGATGCTGGAAGCGACCGGCGTCTGCAACGGGATCGAGAACTATTCGCGCTACCTGACCGGCCGCGCGCCGGGTGAACCGCCGCCCACCCTGTTCGAATTCATCCCCGACAACGCCATCGTCTTCGCCGACGAAAGCCACGTGTCGGTGCCGCAGATCGGCGGCATGTACCGGGGCGACTACCGGCGCAAGTTCACGCTGGCCGAACACGGGTTCCGCCTGCCCTCGTGCATGGACAACCGGCCCCTGAAGTTCGAGGAATGGGATGCGATGCGGCCGCAATCCGTCTTCGTTTCGGCCACGCCCGCGGCTTGGGAGATCGACCAGGCGGGTGGTGTCTTCACCGAACAGGTCATCCGCCCGACCGGGCTTCTGGATCCGCAGGTTGAAATTCGCCCCGTGGAAATGCAGGTCGACGATCTGCTGGACGAAGTAAAACGCGTCGCCGCCGCGGGTTACCGCGTGCTGGCCACCGTGTTGACCAAGCGCATGGCCGAGGACCTGACGGAATACCTGCACGAACAGGGCGTGCGCGTCCGCTACATGCACTCCGACATCGACACGATCGAACGGATCGAGATCCTGCGCGACCTGCGGCTGGGCGCCTTCGACGTGCTGGTGGGGATCAACTTGCTACGCGAAGGCCTTGATATTCCTGAATGTGGGCTGGTCGCGATCCTCGATGCCGACAAGGAAGGCTTCCTGCGGTCCGAGACGTCGCTGATCCAGACCATCGGCCGCGCCGCGCGGAATGCCGAAGGCCGGGTGATCATGTACGCCGACCGTATCACCGGATCGATGGAGCGCGCGCTGGCCGAAACCGACCGCCGCCGCGCCAAGCAGATGGCCTATAACGAGGAACACGGCATCACGCCCGCGACGGTGAAGAAGAACGTCGAGGACGTGCTCGCCGGCCTCTACAAGGGCGACACCGACATGTCCCGCGTGACCGCCAAGATCGAAAATCCGTTGCATGGCGGCAACCTGGAGGCCGTTCTTGACGGGCTTCGGACCGATATGCGCAAGGCGGCCGAGAACCTGGAGTTCGAGGAAGCCGCCCGCCTCAGGGACGAGGTCAAGCGGCTGGAGGCGGTGGACCTTGCGGTGGCCGACGATCCCCTGGCCCGGCAACAGGCGGTCGAAAAGGCGTCCGAGGCTGCTGTCGGTTCCCGTGGCAGATCAACGGCAGGCCGGCCCGGTCAACGTGGCGGCAACGTGCAGCGTCGCAAGAAGAGATAGGCGCGCGCGGCTTCGCACGCACCCGAAACACGGCAAAGCCGGCGCGTCAGCGGGTCATGGCCCCCCGACGCGCCTGCAGCCCATCACGCCCCCAGGCACTTGTTGGCGGCGGCGGCCTGTGCGGGCGAAACATCTTCGTCGGCTTTGACAGTCTGCCGGATGTCACCGCTCTCGGTCAGCGTGGTCGACACGGCGAAGGCCCCGTCGATCCCGGCCGCCGCCACGCAGCGCGCCAGATCCGCGTCGGCCGTGACCTGCTTTTCCTGCATGCCCGTATCGCAGCTTGCGAGGCCCACAATGGCTATCAAAGGGAAACAAAATCGTTTCATCGGGGTATCCACCTTCTCTGGTAGCAGATGTCGACTCATCTGCCTGTGGACAGGCTAGATTTTGCAGGACGATTCTTCAACCTGGGCAGGCGTTTGGACAGGCTAACGCATCACGCAGCCCAGCGTGGATGCGGGGGAATGCAGCACACGCACGCGGCTGTCCGTAAGTCCGGATAATTTCCCGGGCACGGTCTGCGACCGACCCCGGAAAATTTTTCTTCAGAAGCAGCTTGCCGCTACTTCACGTTGATCTTGATCGTATCGCCCTGGATCTTGATCTGTTCCCGGCCCTTTTGCGTGGCCGTGAAGACAAGCTGCATGGCCGGGGTTTCGCCACCACAGGAATTGCTGTTCCGCCAGCCCTTCTTGCCAAAGCTGATCTTGCCCGTTTTCGTCGCCGGCACCCGGACCGAGCTTAGGACAGGGGCTTGTCCGCAGTCGCCGCGGTACCCGTAAATCACCTGGCTTTCGCCGACATTCAGGGAGACATCCCTGACCCACGGGATCTCGGGGCCGTCGAGGGCCACTGCAGGTGAAACTGCGCCAAGGGAAAACCCAAGCGCCGCGACCAGAATCATCGGTTTCTTCAAAGTTCGTACTCCCATAACTTGAACTGGAGCGATCTTGCGTCCACGACCGCAAAATGCGGACGATTTCACGCTAGGAGCGCATGGTAAGCATAGCAAGTATCTTGGGGCTCATGCTGCCGTTGTGGCGGACGGCCGCGTAAGGCGTACGCAGGGTGTCAGACCCAAAGGGACGTCCCCAGTCCCTCCGGGTCAGCGCGCTTGGAAGTAAGGGCGCGTGCAAGACACGCACCCAAATCTCCTGTTACTGGAACAGGATGTCGATGGACGGATCGAAAGTGTCCGCCACGTCTTCCAGCAGCACCGTCTGGGTGCCCTTGAAGGCGAGCGTCAGCAGCACGTCATCGCCCTGTGTCGTGGTGGTCAGGTCCGATTGCTTGAGGCCGGCGGTGAAGATGATGTTGTCGAAGCCGACCTCGAAATCGGTGATCGTGTCGTCGCCGAACGCCGCTTCGAAGATGAAGTTGTCCGCCGTCTTGTCGCCGCCGGCCTTGCCGCCGTTCGCTGTGAACGTGTCGTTGCCCTTGCCGCCGTTCAGGAAGTCCGGGTCGAGCCCCGATTTCAGGATGTCGTTGCCCCGGCCACCGAACAGGACATCCGTCCCGTCGCTGCCGAACAGCTTGTCGTGGCCGGCATTGCCGTAAAGCTCGTTCGTGCCCGCGCCGCCGTCCAGCCGGTCGTTGCCGTCGCCGCCATACAGGAAATCCGACCCGTCATCGCCATAGAGCTTGTCCTTGCCCTTGCCGCCGCGGAGCGTGTCACCGTCGTTGCCGCCGGACAGGATATCCTTGCCCCAGCCGCCGAAAACCTTGTCGCTGCCCTGTCCGCCGCCAAGTTCGTCATCGCCCCTGTTGCCGCGAATGGTGTCGTTGCCCTTGCCGCCTTCGGCCTCGTCGTTGCCCTTGCGGCCGAAGATGATGTCGTCGCCCGACCCGCCCAGCAGGTAATCATTGCCGTTCCCGCCATCGAGGAAGTCGTTGTCGGAGCCGCCTTCCAGCCGGTCACGGCCGGTGCCGCCGTAAAGCTCGTCCTCGCCTTCCGCGCCCAGCAGCAGGTCCTTGCCTTGGTTGCCGTAAAGCCGGTCGTCGCCTGTCAGCCCTTCGAAGCGATCGTCGCCCTTGCGGCCACGGGCGATGTCGTCGAAGGACCCGGTGATGTATGTATCCTGCTCGTCGCCGCCCAAGTACTTGTAGCGCAACGGAATCACGAGCAGATCGCCGAAGGTCACGTCCGGGTCCGAGGCGTTGGAATTCAACGCGTCCAGCGACACGTCGAAGCCCGAGAACGTCCAGGCATTGGCCGGGTCTTCCTCGACGTAGCCGATATAGCTGTCGACACGGCCGCTGTAGCGGCCGGTTTCGGGATCTTTCGAAAAGCCGGTGCCGAAGAGGATCTGGGTGTAGGTGACCGAACTGTCGAAGCCGCCCGAGAATGTCACGGTCGCTTGCGTATCCGACGTAACCTCGTACTCGGCGCTCTGTTCGGCGAGCCCGCGAACGAAGTTCGGGCCTACGAAGTATCCGTAGATCGTGACGGTGGTGAAATCGGGCTGAAATTCTCCGGGCATTGCGGTCGTTCCTCAGTTATTTTCCGGCCCGCGGCGCAGGCAGGTGTTTCGTGCGGGCAAGTTGCCCAGGCGGAACGTAGCAGGTGGCATAGCTTTTGATAGATGAATAATTGGTCAGAATTCGCGCTATCGTGGGCAATACTGCCCGAATCCTGTCCAAATCTGACAAGGCAGCGGCCTGTCCTGTCACGACTTTCGAAACCGTGCCAGCCACCCCGAAAGACTAGAAAGCGGTGGGCTGGATGCCACTATGCCCGAGCCTCGGGCAGGTCTCGCCAGGGCGCGCGCAACGCGCGCACCCTGAGCGTTTCCCCTTGCCCCGGCAACGGCGCGCCGGGCCGGAATTTACCGGGCGAACTTCTTGTATTTCAGGCGCTTGGGTTCCAGCGCGTCGGGGCCAAGACGGCGCTTCTTGTCTTCTTCGTAATCCTCGAAGTTGCCTTCGAACCATTCGACATGCGCATCGCCTTCGAATGCCAGGATATGCGTGCAGATCCGGTCAAGGAAGAAACGGTCGTGGCTGATGACCACGGCACAGCCCGCGAAATCGACCAGCGCATCTTCCAGCGCCCGCAGGGTTTCGACGTCCAGATCGTTGGTCGGTTCGTCGAGCAGCAGCACGTTGCCGCCGGATTTCAGCAGCCGCGCCATGTGGACCCGGTTGCGTTCACCGCCCGACAGCAGGCCAACCTTCTTCTGCTGATCGCTGCCCTTGAAGTTGAAGGCCGAACAATAGGCGCGCGAGTTCATCTGCGCATCGCCCAGTTCGATGATCTCGGCCCCGCCGGTGATCGCCTCCCACACGGTATCGCCCGCCGCGAGATCGTCGCGCGACTGGTCCACGTAGGACAGCTCGACCGTATCGCCGAATTCGACCTTGCCTTCATCCGGGCTTTCCTGCCCCGTCAGCATACGGAACAGCGTGGATTTACCCGCGCCGTTGGGCCCGATCACGCCGACGATGCCACCCGGCGGCAGCGAGAACGTCAGCCCGTCGATCAGTTGCTTGTCGCCGTAGTGCTTCGAGATGCCCTCGACCTCGATCACCTTGCCGCCCAGCCGCTGGCCGCGGGGGATGACGATCTGGGCGCGGGCGATCTTTTCGCGTTCGGACTGGTTGGCCAGATCCTCGTAGGCCGCGATCCGGGCCTTGGATTTCGCCTGCCGCGCCTTGGCGCCCTGCTGCATCCATTCCAGTTCGCGTTCCAGCGTCTTCTGGCGCGACTTGTCTTCGCGCGCTTCCTGCTTCAGGCGCTTGGCCTTCTGGTCCAGCCACGCGGAATAGTTGCCCTCGTAAGGAATGCCCCGCCCACGGTCGAGCTCAAGGATCCACCCGGTGATGGAATCGAGGAAATAGCGGTCGTGGGTGACGATCAGGCAGGTGCCCTTGTAGTCCATCAGGTGGTTTTGCAGCCACGCGATGGTTTCGGCATCGAGGTGGTTCGTCGGTTCGTCGAGCAGCAGCATGTCGGGCGCCTGCAGAAGCAGCTTGCACAATGCCACCCGGCGCCGTTCACCGCCCGAAAGCGTCGTCACGTCGGCGTCGTCGGGCGGGCAGCGCAGCGCCTCCATCGACACGTCGACCTGCGAATCCAGATCCCACAGGTTCTGGCTGTCGATCTCGTCCTGCAGCGCGGCCATTTCCTCGGCCGTCTCGTCGGAATAGTTCATCGCCAGTTCGTTGTAGCGATCCAGGATCGCCTTCTTTTCCGCCACGCCCTTCATGACGTTGTCCCGGACGTTCAGGTCTTCGTCGAGCGCCGGTTCCTGCGGCAGGTAGCCCACCTTGGCGCCCTCCGCGGCCCAGGCCTCGCCCGAGAAATCCTTGTCGATCCCGGCCATGATCCGCATCAGGGTGGACTTGCCCGAGCCGTTGACGCCCACGACGCCGATCTTCACGCCGGGCAGAAAGCTCAGCTTGATGTTCTCGAAACACTTCTTGCCACCGGGATAGGTCTTCGACACGCCATCCATGTGGTAGACATATTGATAGGCCGCCATTGCCGAGCTCCCTCTTGGTTGCGCCACTGCAGCGACGGTCATAGTCCCGCACAGATGCACGGGCAACCGGGTTCGGGGCATAAGGTAGCGCGGGCAATTGATTTCCCGCTGCGTTCATGCGCATTGACATCCCGTCATGGACATTCGGCTGCCATATCTCGCGCCCGGACAATGTGTCGGGCTGTTGGGGGGATCCTTCGATCCGCCCCATGCGGGCCATGTGCACATCACCCGCGAGGCGCTGAAGCGCTTCGGGCTGGATCGCATCTGGTGGATGGTCTCGCCCGGCAACCCGTTGAAGGCCCACGGGCCCGCCCCGCTGGACCAGCGGCTGGCAGAGGCGCGCCGTTTGATGCGTCACCCCCGCGTCACTGTCACCGGGATCGAGGCGCGGCTGGGCACGCGGGCCACGGCCGATACGCTGGTCGCACTCCGCACGCTCTACCCGCATGTGAATTTCGTCTGGCTGATGGGGGCCGACAACCTCGTGCAGCTTTCCCAGTGGCGGGACTGGACCTCGATCATGGACAGCGTGCCCGTGGGCGTTCTGGCCCGCCCCGGTCAGCGGGTGTCCGCCCGGACCTCGGTCGCGGCGCAGCTTTACAGCCGTTACCGGATTTCCGGCTGGGCCAGCCACCTTCTGGCCCGTGCCGATGCGCCGGCATGGTGCTTCGTCAACGTGCCGATGGTCGATCTCAGCTCCAGCGCGATCCGTGCGGGCGGGGGCTGGGCGCAGCGGTGAACAAAAGTCACAACTTGCGGAGCGGCGTCGCGCCGCCGGATCGGGTGGTTGTTTGACACCCCGCGACCGGATTATGTGAGCCCATGCCAAGACTTGTCTCGCGACGCACCATAATTGCCAGCCTCGCCGCCAGCGCGGCCCTCCCGCAGGTGCTCGACGCCGGCGCCCCCCGGACCTCCGTGCGCCCGAAGGCGCGCGGGGGCACACCGGCCACCGCCGCGCCCGCCGCCGCCCCTACCGCCGAACGCGTCCAGAACGCCCAGTCCGGCGCGGAACAGCTGGTCAAGGGATCGGGCCTCTCGGGCGAGGTCGGCGTTGCCGTGGCCGATGCCCGGACGGGCCTGATGCTGGAGACCTACAACGCCGATGCCGGGCTGGCCCCGGCCAGCGTCGCCAAGGTCCTGACCTCAGTCTACGCGCTGGATACGCTGGGGCCCGCCTACCGGTTCCCGACGCAGCTTCTGACCGATGGCACGCTGTCCAACGGCCGGCTCGACGGGGACCTGATCCTTGCCGGTGGCGGCGATCCCACGCTCGACACAGATGCGCTGGCCGACATGGCCGCGAAGCTGAAGGCCGCGGGCGTGCGCGAAGTGCGCGGCAGGTTCCTCGTCTACGATGGCTACCTGCCCTATGAACGCAGCATCGACGAAGGCCAGCCCGAACATGTGGGCTACAGCCCTGCCGTGTCGGGCATCGCGCTGAACTTCAACCGCGTGCATTTCGAATGGCGCCGGCAATCGAACGGCTATGGCGTCGCGATGGATGCCCGGTCCGGCCGGCACCGCCCCGAGGTGACGACCGCGACGATGCAGCTCGTCAACCGCGCGACGCCGATCTACACCTACAACCGCAAGGGCGCGACCGACGAATGGACGGTCGCCGTGCAGGCCCTGGGCGGCGCAGGCTCCCGCTGGCTGCCGGTCCGCAACCCGGGCGAATACGCCGGCGACGTGTTCCGCACATTTGCGCGCGCGCAAGGCATCGTCCTGAAGGAACCCGAAACCATTCGCCGCTTTTCCGGCCGGGTCGAGGTGCTGGTCACACATCTCAGCGCGCCCTTGCGCGACCTGCTGCGGGACATGCTGAAGTTCTCCAACAACCTGATGGCCGAGATGATCGGCCTCACCGCCTCGACCGTGCGGGGCAGCCGGCCCAGGTCGCTGAAGGACTCGGGCCGCGACATGAGCCGCTGGGCCGCGAAAACCTACGGCATGAACGACACCCTCTACGTGGACCATTCCGGGCTGGGCCCCGATTCCCGCACCACCGCGAAGGACATGGTCACGCTTCTGGTCCGGGTCTATCCGAAGAACCAGCTTCGTCCGCTGCTGAAGCCCATCGCCATGCGCGATTCCAGCGGCAACACGGCACGCAACCACCCGGCGACGGTGGATGCGAAGACAGGCACGCTGAACTTCGTCTCGGGCCTGGGCGGCTACATCACCACGCGCGACGGCACCGTGCTGGCCTTCGCCTATTTCTCGGCCGACATGGACATCCGCAGCCGCCTGACCAAGGCCCAGCGGGACCGCCCACCGGGCGGGCGCAACTGGAACTACCGCTCCAAGGCGCTGCAACAGAAGATGATCACCCGCTGGGAAAAGCTTTACGGCAGCTGATCCGGCGAATTCCTCTTATGTCCAGAAAGTATAGTGGGAGCGGCCATCCCGCAGGGACAGATACCGGCAAGGCCCGGTTCATGCGGCCGCCGCACGGACCGGTCAGACCATGAACCGCGCCCGCGCGCCGCGTTCGATGGCCGCCGCGTGCAGGCGGTCGATCTCCAGCTCGTAGCGGAATTCCTGCAGGATGCGCAGCTCCGACGGTTCCAGCTCCCCGTCGGCCGCCGCCACGTCGCAGGCCAGCGCGTAGGCGGTTTCGAACAGGCGTTTGGGCAGGTTGTCCCGCACCAGCCCGAACAGCGCATCCAGCCCGTCTTCCTGGTCGAACAGGTCGAACACCGTCTGCGACAGGACCGAAAGGCGATCGGTGTCGAAATCGGCAAAGACCGGCAGCATGTCGATCGCACTTTCTATCTGGACCAGCTCGGACGTGCGGATGTTGTTGTCGGATGCCGAAACGGCGATCATCAGCAGGACAAGACAGTCCTGCGGGCTGAGAACGTGGTCTTCGGAGGAGGTGGCGGAATCGGGCAAATCGGTCTCTTTCATCCAGCGCAGCAAAACCTTCTGCATGCGCAAATTATTGACGCCCCGGCGGGAGCACAATAGGTAGCGCCCGAAACACGCACGGGCGATCAGTGATTGATGCCCTTTTTCCCTTCCGGAGCCTGAAGAAGATGTCCGATTTGCGCGACGCGGCAATGCAGTCCAAAGCCTGGCCCTTTGAAGAGGCGCGCCGGATTCTCAAACGGTACGAAAAGAAGGAACCGGAGAAGGGTTATGTCCTTTTCGAAACCGGCTACGGCCCGTCCGGCCTGCCCCATATCGGCACCTTCGGCGAGGTCGCGCGCACCACGATGATCCGTCGCGCGTTCGAGGTGATCTCGGACATTCCGACGCGGCTGTTCTGCTTTTCCGACGATCTGGACGGGATGCGCAAGGTGCCGGGCAACGTCCCGAACCAGGACGCGTTGCAGGAACATCTGCAAAAACCGCTGACCTCGGTCCCCGATCCGTTCGGCGAATTCGACAGTTTCGGCCACCACAACAACGCCATGCTGCGCCGGTTCCTCGATACGTTCGGGTTCGAGTACGAGTTCATCTCGGCCACCGAGTTCTACAAGTCGGGCCAGTTCGACCCGATGCTGCTGCGCGCGGCCGAACGCTATGACGACCTGATGAAGATCATGCTGAAATCGCTCCGCGAGGAGCGCCAGCAGACCTATTCGATCTTCCTGCCGCTGCACCCGGAAACGGGCCGTGTCCTCTATGTGCCGATGAAGCACGTGGATGCCAAGGAAGGCACGATCACCTTCGACGACAACGATGGCCGCGAATGGACCCTGCCCGTGACGGGCGGCAACGTGAAGCTGCAGTGGAAGCCCGATTTCGGTGCCCGCTGGGCGCAGCTTGGCGTCGATTTCGAGATGTATGGCAAGGATCACAGCACAAACACGCCGATCTACGACGGGATCTGCAAGACGCTGGGCGTTCGCCCGCCCGAGCATTTCACGTACGAGCTGTTCCTCGACGACAATGGCGAGAAGATCTCGAAGTCGAAAGGCAACGGGCTGTCGATCGACGAATGGCTGACCTATGCGTCGTCGGAAAGCCTGAGCTACTTCATGTACCAGAAGCCGAAAACGGCCAAGCGGATGTATTTCGACGTGATCCCGAAGGCGGTGGATGAATACCACCAGCAGCTGCGCGCCTATGCCGATCAGGACACGAAGGCGAAGGTGAACAACCCGGTCTTCCACATCCACGGCCACAACGCGCCGGCGTCCGACATGGTGGTGCCCTTCGCGATGCTTCTGAACCTCGCGTCGGTATCGGGTGCCGAGGACAAGGAGACGCTGTGGGGTTTCATCCAGCGTTATGCGCCTGACGCGGGCCCTGAAACGCATCCCGGCCTCGACCAGTCGGCCGGCTACGCGGTGAGGTATTTCAACGACTTCGTGAAGCCCACCCGCACCTTCCGCGCGCCGACGGATGCGGAACGCGAAGCACTGGAAGCCTTGCGTGCGGAACTGGCCGCCTATGACGGCCCGGTCGAAGACGAGGCGCTGCAATCGGTGGTCTATGCCGTTGGCCGCGACAGGTTCGATCCGCTGCGGGGCTGGTTCACGGCGCTGTACGAAGTGCTGCTGGGCGCCAGCCAGGGCCCGCGTTTCGGCGGGTTCATCGCGCTTTACGGCGTCGACGAGACGGTGACCCTGATCGACCGCGCGCTGGCGGGCGAGTTCATCTAAATCCTGCCCGGCCGGGCTGCGTCGCGGTCCATGCGCGCGCCCGGCCGCCCCACCCGCCTCCCCCCGGCGAACGCTGCGCGTTCGCCTTGGCGTCCGTGCGCGCGCATGGACGTCCCGGGTTCGCGTTCTATATCCTTGTCGGGACGGCTGAACGCAGCAACCGGAGGACCCGATGATTGTCCGATCCGCACTTCTTGCCCTGGTGATGGCCGCCGGCCTGTCTGTACCGGCGCAGGCGCAGGAACGCCCCGCCGTTCCCGCGATCCAGAACACGATCACCGCCCAGCTGAATGCCTTCGTGGCAGATGACCTGACCGGCGCCTTTTCCCATGCCAGCCCCACGATCAAGCAGGCCTTCCGCACGCCGGAAAATTTCGGCGCCATGGTCCGGAACGGCTATCCGATGGTCTGGCGCCCGGCCGAGACGCGCTACCTTGAATTGCGCGAGGTCGCGGGCACCCTGTGGCAGCGCGTGATGATCACCGATACCGAGGGGCAGACCCATCTGCTGGATTACCAGATGATCCCCGGCCCGGACGGCTGGCAGATCAACGCCGTTCAGCTTCTGGAGTCACCGCCGCCGTCTGTCTGAGCGGGATTTCGGGGCCGTCGAGGTTGGGCGTGTCTTCTCCCGCGCCCTTGCCGAAATCCTTCCAGATATCGAGCCTCAGGCCCACGCTGTTCTGCCCCCCGAAATGGCGGAACTCCAGCCCCGCGACCCAGATTTCATCGCCGAAGCCCGGGATCATCAGCGACGGCACCAGCGACCCGCCCACGCCTTGCGACGGGATATAGCCCGTTTCCACCTTCATCAACGGCCGGATCTTCATGCCCGACGACTGGCCCCACGTGAAATCGAGCTTCCAAAGCGGCTGATCGTTCCCCAGCCTGCGGTCGTAATTGGCATCCAGCGCCCACCACGCATTGCCCCGGCGATTTTCCACGCCGCGGCCAAGGCTGTAGCCCAGCTTGTAGAAGCCCCACCAATCCTCTTGCCAGTGGTGCCCGCCGATCCCCATTTCCATCGCCTGCTTCAGAGCGCCCTCTCCCCGGCCCACCGGCAGCCGCGCGAACAGGATTGCATGTCCGGTCACGCCCGGTGTTTCGTTGATGTCGACGCCCAGCGTCAGCCGCTTCGCGACACCATATTCAAGATAAAGCTTCGCCTCGTGGTCCGGCACGATGCGGTCGGGCCGGATCGTGGTTCCGAAGGACAAAAACCCCTCTCCCGGGTCGCGCAGCCACGCACCGCCCCGGGCCGGCCCGCACAGGACCAGCAAGACCAGAACCAACACCACCCCGCCGTGTCGCACATCGCACCTCCGCCGCAAGTTTCGGACGACATGGTTAACAAAGAATGACTCGACCGTGCTGGACGGGTCAGCGCGCTTGCGCGATAGAGGAGGCACCCACGTCCATCGGAGACAGTTGACATGACACTAACCGCAATTCTCGTAATGCTCGGCATTGGCCTTGTCGCCGGCTGGCTGGCCAGCTTCATCGTTGGCGGCCACGGGCTGGTCACCTACCTGATCTCGGGCGTTGTCGGCGCCTTCGTGGGTCCGGTGTTGCTGAGCCTGCTGGGCATCGACCTGTCGATCGGCGGTCCCCTGATCACGCAGATCCTCGTCTCGGCCATCGGCGCCATCGTCGTCGTGCTGGTCGCAAGGCTCGTCGCGCGCTGACGGCCTGCCAGGCATCACTACGCGTCAGGCATCATTACAAAACGTGAGCCGCGCCCCCTTCCCGCGGCGCGGCGCATGCCTATGTCATCGGGCACATGCAACCGATGACGGAGACCGCCATGCAATGCCCGATCGATGGCACGCAACTGCAGATGACCGACCGCGCCGGGGTCGAGATCGACTATTGCCCGAAATGCCGGGGCGTCTGGCTGGACCGGGGCGAACTGGACAAGATCATCGAACGCTCGGGCACACCTATCCCGGAAACCCCGGGCTACGGACAGGTCGACCAGAAGCCCTACAAGAAGAAGAAACGGGGCGGATTCCTCGAAGACCTCTTCGATTTCTAGGTGTGACGGGCCCGAAAGGTTACATGCAAGCCACAGAATGCGATCAAACCTGCGTGGGTCAAGCCTTGCGCAGATTGACGAAAAAGCGCTGTTGGCGGACAAGTTAGGCGTCGCACCGACGTCCCGTACGCACCCGAACTGGGGGATATCATGATCAACCGCCGTACATTCATCGCCGCTGCCGGCGCCGCGTCCGCTGCCGTCGCATTGCCGGAAATGGCCCGCGCGCAGGTGTTCGATGCCACGCCCCAGGTCGTCAGGATCAAGGACCAGTACGCGCCCGGCCAGCTGCTGATCCTGCCGAAATCCTATTACCTCTACTGGGTGGAAGCGCCGGGTCAGGCGCGTCGTTACGGCGTCAGCGTCGGCCGGGCGGGGCTGGAATTCACCGGGGCCGCCGTGATCGGCGCCAAGAAGGAATGGCCCACCTGGCGCCCCACGGACGAGATGATCGAGCGGGAGCCGCGCACCTATGGCCGCTTCGCCGGCAACGATTACGTCGAACCGGGTGGTCCGTCGAACCCGCTGGGCGCCCGCGCGCTGTACCTGTTCCAGGACGGCCGCGACACGTATTTCCGGATCCACGGCACCAACGATGTGAACAGCATCGGCCGGTCGGCATCGAACGGCTGCATCCGGATGAAGAACGATGACGTGATCGATCTGTACACCCGCGTGCCGCTGGGCACTCCGGTTGTCGTTCTGTAAGTATCAGGGGGCCGACCAGTCGACCCCCTTGGCCTCTTCCACCGTCAGCCGCCCGTCCGGCCACGGTCGGAACAGGCGGGCGATCCCCTCCTCCGCGCCTGACAGCCACAGATCCACGTCTTCGGGCTCAAGAATCACCGCCATGCGGTGATGCACATCGCGGACATCCGCCGACGGCTCGCACGTCACCGTCGCGATCTGCGGCACCTCGATCCCGCCGGGAGCCTTCCAGACATCGGTGATCGCCGCGAACAGCAGCAGCCCGCCTTCCTTCGGCGCGATCCGCCACGCCGTCTTGCGGCGGGTCTCGCCCGTCCATTCGTACCAGCCGTTCACCGGCATCACGGCACGGCCTGTGCCCTCGAAGGCTGTCTTCTGCAGCACCGTTTCGGATCGCGCGTTGATGATCGTCTCCATCACCGGACGCCCGCGGGCGTTGACGCGGCCCACGGGGATCATGCCCCAGCGCATCCGGGTGAGGCCGCCGGCGGTCAGTGCCACCACTTCCTGCCCCGGCGCGATGTTCAGGCGGCGCGGTTCATCCGCCACGGGGGCGGGAGAGACACCCAGCGCCGCGGCCAGGTCTGCGGGCGGCGTGGTCAGGAAGACGCGGCCCGGCATCTGTCAGTCGGTCTCGTCGCGGACCGAGGCGATCAGGTCCAGCACCTGCGGGCCGATCTCGTCCACGATCAGCGCCACGCCATCGGCATTGGGATGCAGGCCGTCGGGCTGGAAATAGGCCTGCGCTGCGGCCAGATCGCCAGCATCCCCCGCAATGCCATCGAAGAAGCCCGGCACAAGGTCCGTGCCATGGGCCGCCGACAGATCCGGGTAGATCGCGTCGAAGGCCTGCTTGTACTCGGCCCCCCAGTTGCCGGGCGCCTGAACACCGACCAGCAGCACTTCGACATCCGCTTCGTCCGCCGCGGTCAGGATCTTTTTCAGGTTGGCCCGGGTCACGGCCGGATCGATCCCGCGCAGCATGTCGTTGGCCCCAAGCGCCACGATCATGCCGTCGACCTCGGGCGTCAGCGTCCAGCCCACGCGCGCGGCGCCGCCCGCGCTGGTATCGCCGGAAACGCCCGCATTGATCAGCACGGCATCGGCGCCCTGCCCGTCCAGCCAGCGCTGCAACTGCGGGACGAAACCCTGATCCTCGACCAGCCCGTAGCCCTGTGTCAGGCTGTCGCCCAGGGCCGCGATCGTCACCGGCTCGGCGCTCAGCCCCGTGCCCGCGACGATAAGGGTGGCCAGGATCGCGAAGCTTTTCTTGCGCATGGCGGTTCACGCTCCATATCCAAAGGGTAGCAAGTCAGGAGAGGCCCATGCCCGACCCCGTTCTGTCCCTCAAAGATGCGGCTTTGTGGCTGAATGGCAATGCCGGGCGGGTCGATATCCTGCACGGCATCACGCTGGATGTTGAACAGGGCGAGACGCTGGGCCTTGTCGGGCCCTCCGGTTCCGGCAAATCCTCGCTCCTGATGCTGATGGGCGGGCTGGAGCAGGCAACCGGCGGGACGATCACCGCCCTGGGACAGGACCTGACGGCGATGGACGAAGACGCGCTGGCGCGATTCCGGCGCGATCACATGGGCGTCGTGTTCCAAAGCTTCCACCTGATCCCCACGATGACCGCATTGGAAAACGTGGCCACCCCGCTGGAGCTTGCCGGCCATCGCGATGCGTTCGACCGCGCGGCGGCAGAGCTTGAGACCGTGGGCCTCGGCCATCGCGCCGGGCACTACCCGTCGCAACTGTCGGGGGGCGAACAACAACGCGTCGCGCTGGCCCGTGCGTCTGCCCCGCGGCCGCATATCCTGCTGGCGGACGAACCGACCGGCAATCTGGATGAAACCAACGGCGCGGCGATCATCGATCTGCTCTTCGGTCTTCGCGACCGGCACGGGGCGACGCTGGTGCTGGTGACCCACGCCACCGAACTGGCCAAGCGCTGCGACCGGGTGATCCGCCTGCGTGACGGGCGCGTGGCGCCGGACGCCATGGCCGGGGCCGCCGCCGAATGACCACCCGCACCGCTGCCCGCCTGGCCACCCGCGAACTGCGCGGCGCGCTCCGCAACGGGGTGCGGGGGTTCCGGATCTTCCTTGCCTGCCTGATCCTTGGCGTCGCGGCGATTGCCGCCGTAGGCTCCGTCCGCGCGGCGATCGAGGCGGGGCTTGCCCGCGAAGGCGCGGCGCTGCTGGGCGGCGATGCCGAGATCGAGTTCACCTACCGCTTCGCCACGGAGGAGGAACGCGCATGGATGGATGCGCGGGCCGATGCGGTGTCCGAAATCGTCGACTTCCGGTCGATGGCCACCGTCCCGCGCGGCGACGAGGCCGACCGCGGGCTCACACAGGTGAAGGCGGTCGACGGGTTCTATCCGCTGATCGGAGAGGTCGCGCTTTCCCCCGACATCGGCCTTGAAACGGCGCTGTCCGGTCAGGATGGCCTGCCCGGCGCGGTGATGGACCAGCTTCTGATCGACCGTCTTGCCCTTGCCCCGGGCGACATCTTCCGCCTTGGCGCGCAGGATTTCGTGCTGATGGCCGCACTGGAGAGGGAGCCGGACAACGCCACCGCCGGCATTGGCCTCGGGCCGCGAACCATCGTCCGCACGGAGGCCCTTGAGGGCTCCGGCCTTCTGGCGCCCGGTACGCTCTTTTCATCGAAATACCGCCTGTCCCTGCCCCCCGGCACCGATATCGCCGCCATGGCGGAGGAGGCCGATGCCGCCTTCGGCACCTCCGGGCTCAGCTGGTCCGACGCGCGGAACGGCGCGCCGGGCATCACGCGGTTCGTGGAGCGGCTGGGCGCCTTCCTGATCCTCGTCGGCCTGTCGGGCCTTGCGGTGGGCGGCGTAGGCGTGTCCGCCGCGGTCCGGGCCTATCTCGCGGAAAAGACATCGGTCATCGCCACCCTGCGCACGCTGGGGGCCGACCGGCGGACCGTGTTCCTGACCTACTTCTTCCAGATCGGCGCCCTGTCCCTTCTTGGCATCATTCTGGGCCTTGCCCTTGGCGCCGCCCTGCCCCTTGCCTTCGCGTCCCTGATCGAGGCGCAATTGCCGATCCCCGCCGTCTTCGCCCTCTACCCCGCGCCACTGGGCGAGGCCGCGATCTACGGCATTCTGACCGCGCTGATCTTCACGCTCTGGCCCCTTGCCCGGACGGAGGACGTGCGCGCCGCGACCCTGTTCCGCGATGCCCTGTCATCGGCGAAGGTTCTGCCGAACTGGCGTTATCTCATTGCGATTGCGGTTGGATTGATCGTCATGGTGGGGCTGGCCGCGTGGTTCAGCGGCGCCGTGATGCTGACACTCTGGACGACCGGCGGGATGGCCGCCGCGCTGGTCGTGCTGGCCGTGACCGCCGGGCTGACACGGCTGGCCGCGCGGCTGGGCACGCCGCTTGTGCGCAACAGGCCCGCCTTTCGCTGGGCGCTGGCCGCCATCGCCGGGCCGCGCGAAGGGGCCGGTGCGGTGGTGCTGTCGCTGGGGCTGGGCCTGTCGGTCCTGTCCGCCGTGGGCCAGATCGACGGAAACCTGCGCGGCGCAATCACCGGATCGCTGCCCGATGTCGCGCCGTCCTATTTCTTCGTCGATATCCAGAAGGACCAGATGCCCGTCTTCATGGAACGGCTGGAGGGCGACGACGCCGTCTCCCGCATCGAAAGCGCGCCGATGCTGCGGGGGATCATCGCGCGGATCAACGACCGCCCCGCGAAGGAGGTCGCAGGCCAGCACTGGGTCCTGCAAAGCGACCGCGGCGTGACCTATGCCGGCGCCCTGCCCCCGGGCACCACAGTGACGGCGGGCGAATGGTGGGGCGAAGGCTATGACGGGCCGCCCCAGATCAGCTTTGCCGCCGAAGAAGCCGCCGAGATGGGCCTGTCGCTGGGCGACACGATGACCGTGAACGTCCTTGGCCGAGACCTGACCGCGACCATCACCAGCTTCCGCGAGGTCGATTTTTCCGCCGCCGGCATGGGGTTCTTGATCGCGATGAACCCGTCCGCGCTGGCCGGCGCGCCCCACAGCTTCATCGCGACCGTCTATGCCGAAGAAGAGGCCGAAGCCGCGATCCTGCGCGATCTGGCCGGGCAATTCCCCAACATCACGGCGATTCGCGTGCGCGATGCCATCGACCGGGTCGCAGGCGTTCTGGCCGGGCTGGCCGCCGCCACGTCCTATGGCGCGGCGGTGACGCTGGTCACGGGCTTCCTTGTGCTGATCGGCGCGGCGGCCGCAGGCACCGGTGCGCGAACCTATGAAGCAGCGGTTCTGAAAACCCTTGGCGCCTCGCGCCGGCAGATCCTGGCAAGCTTCGCCCTGCGCTCGGCTCTTCTGGGTGCGGCGGCGGGGCTGGTCGCACTGGTGGCGGGCATGGCCGGGGCCTGGGCCGTCACGCGGTTCGTGCTGGAAACGGGGTTTCAGGTGATCTGGCCATCGGCCCTGGGGGTCGTGATCGCGGGGATCCTCGCCACCCTCCTGGCCGGTCTGGCCTTTGCCTGGGGGCCGCTTGCCGCGCGGCCCGCCAGAACACTTCGTGCGCAAGAGTAGGGCCGCTTACGGGGGGCAATTGCCTTCTTGAAGACGGTCCATGACGCCGCCCCCGTTCGAGCCCATAAGCTCGGCCAGCGGAACCTCGTCCAGCGTTTCGTAAAAGGCGGCTTCGGCATTCACCAGCGCCTGCCGCAGCCTGCAATCCGAGACGCTCTCGCACGTCACGGACTGACAGCCAAAGCACTCGGCCAGCGGCACGCCGCTTTCCAGCGACCGGAAGATATCGCCCAGGCTCACCTCGTCGGGACCGCGGGCCAGTTCCAGCCCGCCACTGCGGCCGCGCTGCGTGTCGATGTACCCCATCTGTCCCAACGCATTGACAACATGGGCCAAATGGTTCTCGGAGATATTGCACTTCCGCGCCACCTCGGATTTGGTGACACGGCGATCTGGCTGACTTGCGCAATACAGCATCAATCGTACGGCAATGTTTGTTCTCTTTGTTATGCGCACGGCTAACTCCTGTCGGAAGGTCGTGTAAATCGATGGCTCTACTCTTGCGGGCACGGGGCAGATTTCGCACATCCGACCAAAGGGCGATTTGACATGCATCAATATCGGCAAGAATTGTCGGAAAGTGATTTGAGAGGGCAGACCCGATGAACGATCCCTACTTTTTCGGCTACGGCAGCCTGGTGAACCGGGACACGCACACCTATCCCGGGGCCAAGAAGGCGCGCCTTGCCGGCTGGCGGCGGGGGTGGGTGCATGTGGACCCGTGGCCTGTCGCGGTGCTGACGGCCGTGGCCGCCCCGGGGTCGGAGATCGACGGGCTGATCGCCCGCGTACCCGGCAGCGACTGGGTGGCGCTGGACGAACGGGAGCGGAATTACGAGAGGTTACCGGCAACGGAGAACGTCACGCACGCCCTCGCAGGGCCGCTCGATATCGCGGTTTACGCGGTGCATCCCGATCTGCACGGGGCACCGCAAAGCCCGGCGCCGATCCTGCTCAGCTATCTGGATGTCGTGGTGCAGGGGTACCTGCGCGAATTCGGCCCCGAAGGGGCCCGGCAGTTCTTCGAGACGACCGATGGCTGGCACACGCCCGTCCTGAACGACCGCGCCGCCCCGCGCTATCCGCGCCACAAGGTGCTGACAGATGACGAACGCGCCGTGGTGGATCGCTGGCTGGACGAGATCGAGGCGCTGGTCCAGCCCCTGGGCCAAGCCTAGAAACGGCGCCCGCAATCAGGGCCAATCGACAGCAACCAAACTCGGCGCCGAAGGTCGGCGCCCGTCAGCCCCGGGCGCGGACGACCTGCAGAAGCGGCATGAGATGCGCCATCTCGGGCCCGCGCTCCAGTCCCGTCACGGCCTTGCGCAGCGGCATGAAGAGCCCCTTGCCCTTGCGGCCGGTCTTTTCCTTCACCGCATCGGTCCAGGTCTTCCACGTGTCAGCGGTGTAGGGCGGCGGCGGCAGCAGGGTCATCGCCTCGCCGATGAACGCCTTGTCCTCGTCCGCGATCAGCGGATCGGCCCCGTCGCGGCACAGCACCCACCAGCCTTCCAGGTCGGCCAGCGTGGTGATGTTGTCCCGTGCCATCATCCAGAAGGGTTCGGCCAGATCGTCGGGCACACCGACGGCGGCCACGGCCTCCTTCACCTCGGCCAGGGACTTGTGCTGAAGCACATTGGCGGTCAGCGGGAACAGGTCTTCCTCGTCGAACTTCGTGGGGGCCGAGCCGAAGCGGCTGATGTCGAAGCCTTCGATGATCTCGGCGATGTCGGTACGTAGTTCGACCGGATCAGACGATCCCAGCCGCGCCATCAACGACAGAACGGCCATCGGCTCCACCCCGCGCGCCCGCAGATCGCGCAGCGCCAGCGTGCCCAGCCGTTTCGACAGAGCCTCGCCCTGCGGGCCGGTCAGCAGCGAATGGTGGGCGAAGGTCGGGACGGTGCCGCCCAGCGCCTGGATGATCTGGATCTGCGTCGCGGTGTTAGTCACGTGGTCCGACCCGCGGACGACATCCGTCACGCCCATCTCGGTATCGTCGACGACCGACGCGATGGTGTACAGCACCTGCCCATCCGCCCGGATCAGCACCGGATCGGACACTGACGCAGCATCGATCGAGATATCGCCCAGGATCCCGTCGGCCCATTCGATCCGTTCGTGATCCAGCTTGAACCGCCAGACCCCGTTGCCACGCTCGGCGCGCAGCTTGTCCTTCTCGGCCTCGCTCAGATCCAGCGCCGCGCGGTCATAAACCGGCGGGCGGCCCATGTTCAGCTGCTTCTTGCGCTTCAGGTCCAGTTCGGTGGGCGTCTCGAACGCCTCGTAGAACCGGCCCATTTCGCGCAGACGGTCGGCGGCCTCGGCATAGCGGTCAAGCCGCAGCGACTGGCGTTCCACCTTGTCCCAATGCAGGCCCAGCCATTCCAGATCTTCCTTGATCGCGTCGACATATTCTTCCTTCGACCGCTCCGGGTCGGTGTCGTCGATGCGCAGGATGAAGGTGCCCCCCGCCTTGCGCGCGATGAGAAAGTTCATCAGCGCGGCACGCAGGTTGCCAATATGCAGATAGCCGGTGGGCGAAGGGGCAAAACGGGTGGTAGTCATGGACGTCTCCTGTCGCGCGCCGTTTGTCACGAGGGGGCGGATTTGTCCAGAACCGCGGTCAGGTCGGGTGCACCGGCCAACGGGTTTCAAGGTCGCGTAGCCCGGTGGCGATCAGTTCGCGCAGCACGTCCAGGTCGATATCGGCCAGCTTGTTCACGTAAAGGCACGCCTTGCCCGTCCTGTGCTTGCCCAGCCGGTCCAGGATCTGGCCATAATCCTGGTAGCCCGGCATGATGTAGATGGAATGCGCCTTCGCTCGCGGGCTGAACCCGGTGGCCAGCGACGTGCCGGAATGGCCGGTCTGGTAGGTATAGTGATAAAGCCCGTAGCCCAGCATCCCCCCGCGCCACAACAGCGGTGCAAAGCCCGTCACCTCGCGGAACAGCCCGTCCAGCACCCGTGCATCTGCGGCCTTCGCCGCGGGGGCCAAGGCCTCCAGAAAGCGCTCCACCTGCGTGCTCTGATCGTCGGTATCGCTCATCACAACCACTTTAATACTGGCCGAGCGGAAAATCTGAAATAATTCCTGCGTACGCGGGGCATCTTTTTACGTCCTGCGCACGAAACAACGGACTATCGGAGGATCATCCCATGACTGCCAGACTGTCCCGCCGCGCAGCACTCGGCGCCGGAGCCGCCCTGCCGCTTGCCGCGGCCACCGCGCCTTTCGCGACGCAAGCTTCAGCCCAGGGTTCGCCAGAAAGCCTGCCCAACACGCGCAGCTTCCATATCGGCGACATGAAAGTCACGACGCTCCTCGATGGCTCCATGCCGCGCGACGGGGTGCAGGACATCTTCGGCGCCAACGTGTCCGAGGAAGAATTCACCGAGGTCTCGACCGAGAACTTCATCCCCGCCGACAAGGCGCAGTTCTACTTCACGCCCACGCTGGTCGACAGCGGCAACGGCATGGTGCTGTTCGATACCGGGCTGGGACAGGGCGGGATCCAGAAAGCCCTGACCGAGGCCGGCGCCAGCCCCGAGGACGTGGATATCGTCGTGATCACCCACATGCACCCCGACCATATCGGCGGCATGACAACGGGCGATGCGCCGACCTTCCCCAATGCGCGCTACGTGACCGGCCAGCAGGAATACGATGCGTGGATGGCCAGCGGATCGAACCGGATCACCGATCTGATGGCCACGAAGATCGAACCCTTCAAGGACAAGATGACCTTCATCGGCGACGAGGACGAGGTCGTCCCCGGGATCACCGGCCACGCCGCCTTCGGCCATACGCCGGGCCACATGATCTACCGCATCGAATCGGCCGGCAAGCCGCTCCTGCTGACGGCAGACATGGCAAACCACTACGTCTACCCGTTCCAGAACCCGGAATGGCACACCAGCTTCGACAGCGACAAGGAAGCGGCCAGCGCCACGCGGCGGAAGTATTTCGACATGCTGGCCACCGACAAGATCCCGATGATCGGCTACCATATGCCCTTCCCCGCCGCGGGCTATGTCGAACCCAGGGGCGACGGCTTCCGCTTCGTCCCCGTCAGCTACCAGCTCCTCGGCTGACGCCCGCCGGTCTTCTTCTTTCTGAAAGTACTCACGGGGGTCCGGGGGACCGTGGTCCCCCGGGCGGGGGGCACGGGGGGCGGCCGTCCCCCCGTCAACCCGGGCGACGCGCGCAGCCGCGGCGCAATCTAAGCCTTCGGTTCTCTCCACCGATTGGCAATCGGATACCGCCGATCCAGCCAGAACGCCCGTTTCGACAGACGCGTCCCGGGCGCCGACTGGAAGCGTTTGTACTCGCTGATATAGATCAGGTGCTCCACCTTCCGGGCCGTCTCCGCATCGAACCCGGCCGCCACGCAATCCGCGATCGAGCCGTCCTGATCGACGAGAATGTCCAGGATCGCATCCAGCTCCGGGTAATCGGGCAGCGAATCGCTGTCCTTCTGATCGGCCCGCAGTTCCGCACTCGGCGGCTTCTCGATGATCGACACCGGGATCACCTCGCCTGCGGGGCCCTTCATCCAGTCGCGGTGGTTCGCGTTCCGCCAGTGGCAGGTCTCGAACACGCGGGTCTTGTACAGGTCCTTGATCGGATTGTAGCCGCCCGCCATGTCGCCGTAGATCGTGGCATAGCCCACCGCCACTTCCGACTTGTTGCCCGTGGTCAGAAGCATCTCGCCGAACTTGTTCGACATCGCCATCAGCAGCAGCCCCCGCAGGCGGGACTGGATGTTTTCCTCCGTCAGGTCCGGCTCGCGCCCGTCGAACAGCGGCGCCAGCGTTTCCGTCACCGCGTCCCGCGCGCCAGAGATCGGCACGAAATCGTAATGACAGCCCATCCGCTCCGCCGCGTCCTTGGCGTCGTCCAGAGATCCCTGCGACGTGTACTCCGACGGCAGCATCACGCAGCGCACGTTCTCGGGGCCCAGCGCATCCACCGCGATGGCCGCGACCAGCGCGGAATCCACGCCGCCCGACAGGCCCAGCAGCACCTTCCTGAAGCCGGTCTTCGCCATGTAATCGCGCAGCGCGATCACCATGACGTGGTAATCCTGCTCCCAGTCGTCGGGGCGCACGGCCTTGGGGCCTTCCTTGGCGCGCCAGCCGTCCGGTCCGCGTTCCAGATCCAGATGCGCCACCGCCTCGCGCAGGTAGGGCATCTGCAGCGCCAGCTGCCCGCCCGGGTTCAGCACGAAGGACGCGCCGTCGAAGACCTGATCGTCCTGCCCGCCCACCATGTTCAGGTAGATCAGCGGCAATCCGGTCTCGATCACGCGGGAGACCATGAGGTTCATCCGCTTGTCGTACTTGCCCCGGTAGTAGGGCGAGCCATTGGGCACGAGCAGGAACTCCGCCCCCGTCTCGGCCAGCGTCTCGGCCACGTCCTCGTGCCAGGCGTCTTCGCAGATCGGGCTGCCGATGCGGGTGTTGCCAACCGAGTAGGGGCCGCCCAGCGGGCCGCTGTCGTAAACGCGGACCTCGTCGAAGACCGTCTCGTTCGGCAGGTGATGCTTCAGCACGGTCGACGCGATGCGCCCGTTCCGCAGGATGTGGTAGGCGTTGTAAAGCCTGTTGTCCTCGACCCACGGCCCGCCGATGGCCAGCGCCGGGCCGTCGGCGCACTCCTCCGCCAGCTTGCGGATCTCGGCAATCGCGGCATCGTGGAAGGCGGGCTTCAGGATCAGGTCCTGCACGTTGTAGCCGGTGATGAACATCTCGGTCATCGCGACGAGGTCGGCACCGGCGGCGCGGCCTTCCTCCCACACGGCACGGGCCTTGGCGGCATTGCCGGCAAGGTCGCCCACCACGGGGTTCAACTGTGCAAGGGTCAGACGGAACGTATCGGCCATAAGGTCAGTTGCCTCGCTTTCCGGGTCGGGGTCCAGCCCAAGCCCTGTAGCAAATCGTCGCCGGGGGAAAAGTGCCAATGTCGAAAAGACGTTGCCCGGGCCTGCACGCTGACCTAGTTTTCGCCGCGAAAGCGGATGCACGAAGGTGACGCCTTGCGGCACCGGACGCGGCGCCGACCCGAAGGGGGACGGGAATGAAACAGCCCATCGCGGCAGTGATCGCACGTTTGATGGCGGCCGGACTGCTGGCGTCCGGCCCGATGGCGTCCGGCCCCGCCCTGGCCCAGATCAACCCGGTCGAGACGACGCAGGACGAGATCGGCGGCGTCTACGAAGGCACTTTCCGCAACGGCCTGCAGCACGGCACCGGCACCTACCGCCTGCCCAGCGGCTATGAATACACCGGCGACTGGGTCGACGGGGAGATCAGCGGCACCGGCACCGCGCGCTTCGCCAATGGCGTGGTCTATGAAGGCGAATTCGCGAAGGGCAAGCCGCACGGCACGGGCATGATCGTGTTCTCCGACGGCGGCACCTACGAAGGCCAGTGGGTCGACGGCATCATCCAGGGCCGCGGCATTGTCGTCTTTGCCGATGGCGGGCGCTATGAAGGTCAGCTTCAGGACGCCCTGCCCCATGGCGAGGGCACGATGAAAAGCCCCGGCTACGTCTACGAAGGCGACTGGGTGAACGGGCGCAAGCACGGACAGGGCAAGTTCACCTATGCCGATGGCGTCGTCTACGAAGGCGGGCTTGAGGACGGCGAGATTTCCGGCGTGGGTTCCCTCACCTTCCCGGACGGCATGGTCATGTACGGACAGTGGAGCGACGGGCAGCTCGACGGTCAGGGCCGGATCACCCATCCGAACGGCGATGTCTACGAGGGCTCGGTGATCCGCGGCAAGCTCGCCGGAAAGGGGAAGATGACCTACGCCAACGGCGACGTCTACGAAGGCTCGTACCTCGACGACATGCGCCACGGGTTCGGGACGCTGACGACGAAGGACGGCTACACCTACGAAGGCATCTGGTCGGAAGGCCAGCTGACGCGCGAGGCCAAGGTCAGCTATCCCGACGGCTCGGTCTACCTTGGCGAGTTGAAGGACGGGCTGGCCGAAGGCGATGGAGAGCTGATCTATCCCGACGGCACCAGCTACAAGGGCACGTGGATCGGCGGTGCCGTGGACGGGACGGGCACGGTCCGCTATCCCAACGGCGCGGTCTACGAGGGCGGCTTCAAGGACGGCAAGAGCCATGGCCGCGGCAAGCTGGTCCTGCCCGATGGCTACACGTACGAGGGCGACTGGCTGAACGGGCTGCGCCATGGCGAAGGTGTGGCGTCCTATGTCGATGGCAGCGTCTACACCGGTCAGTTCATCAACGATCAGCGCGACGGACGCGGCAAGATCGAGATGCCGTCCGGGTTCACCTACGAAGGCCAGTGGGTCGAAGGCGACATGAACGGCCGGGGCGTTGCGACCTATCCCAATGGCGATGTCTACGAGGGCGCGGTCGTCGACGGGGTCCGCCAGGGCGAAGGCACGATGCGCTATGCCACCGGCGCCGAACGGTCGGGCACGTGGGTGGGCGGAACCTTGCAGGACGACGGCTGACCGCGCCCTTGCAGCACGACGGCTGACCGTGCTGCGTCCTCCACGGCGCATTCAACAACCCCAGACTGAAAACGATTCCAACCGAAATTCGGCTGGGTTGAATGGTGTGGCCCATTCGCGCCGGATCGTCTCCGCCGGTGACCGGTAAGGGCGGCCCAAACGTGGACGAATAATTTAACTTGTGATTGTTTTACCGGACGCCCGGTCAGCCTTCATAGTTCGCCGGTGCCGATGCAAGCCAGGCAAAGGAGTACCCCGTCATGCCGAAGAAAAAGCCTGTCTGGGGCATGGTCCTTCATGCCTCGTCGTCCATCGAGGACCTGTTCGCCAACCTGAACGACGCAATGGTGGCCTATGGCAAGTACGACAGCTGGACCCCCGGTATCAGCGCGCCGATCCCCTCTGGCGCGACGCTGAGCCGGGCGCAGGACGAATGGCAAGCCTATGCCAGTTTCAGGCGCACGGCCGATGCCGAGGACCGGTCGGACGAGCTTGACGTCTACAGCCGCGGGAACACAGCCCTGGAAAACGGCGACGGCCAGCCCGAGACGCTCACCTACCGCGCCAAGGAAATCGCGGACGGTTCCAGTCGCACCCACTACGTCGAATGGAAGCTCATCGAGAAGAAAAGCAAGATCGGCATGCTGGCACTGGCCGACAAGTCCGAAACCGGAACGACGATCACCCGCGATGTGCTTTGGACGGCGAAGCCGAAGGCAAGCGAGATCGTTTCATATGGCGACAAGACAAAGCAGAACCTTCTGAAGCATCTCGGCTCCGGGTTCGATGTCGAAGACGAACGCGTCCACATCTTCCTGGTCTCGGGGGACAAGCAGATCGAACTGGGCGACAGGAACGACGTGGTGTCCACGTTCTTCCCCGATCACTACCTCGAGAACAACGGCCACTGGCCGGATCGGACCGACCAGTCTCCGACCGGACGGTACAAGGGCGGGTCGGTCATCGACGGCGGCGGCGGCTTCGACCGACTGATCTACGACGACGGAGAGTACTATTACGACTTCAAGCAGTTGCCCCGTTCCGAAGCCCAGCAGTTCATGCGGAAGGACTTCAAGATATCCACGGTCGGCAATCCCTTGGACGGCGTGTTCGAGATCAAGAACAAGCCGTTCGGCTGGACGGACAAGATCATGAATATCGAAGAGCTCGAATTCGCGGTCCGGTCCGGCTGGGATGCAGAGGCCTCGGTCACGGTGAACATCAAGTCCCCCTTCAGCCGCGGGGATGACAGGTTCGATTTCAACGGGAAGCTTCCCGATCTCGAACAGAAGGCGACATTCGGCATGACCTTCGGCCGCGCGGGCGGCGGTGACGATCACGTCCGGCTGCCAAGCCAGTTTGCCGTTCTCAAAGACGGCACCTTGGACGCCGACGGGAAAAGCAACACCTTCTACGCCGGCAAGGGCGATGATGTGATCTTGGGGGGCAGCAAGCAGGATTTCATTCGCGGCGGCAAGGGCGACGATACCATCAACGGCGACAGCAATGCCCGGACCGGAGGGCCGGACAAGCTGTTCGGCGAGGCGGGCGACGATGTGCTGTCCGGCGGCAAGGGCAAAGACTGGCTGAACGGCGGCAAAGGTGGTGACGTTCTGTGGGGCGGCGGTGGCAAGGACTACCTGCAAGGTGGCAAGGGCCGCGACGCGCTGACAGGCGATGGCGGCAACGACAAGATGCAGGGCGGAAACGGGTCCGACACCTTCGTCTTCAGCCACAATTTCGGGCGTGACAGGATTCTGGATTTCACGGCAACCGGTCCCCGGTCGCAGCAGGATCATATCGAATTCAGGAAACTCGTCGACGAAGCCGAGACCGCTCGCGAATTCAAGGCCGCCTCGAAACAGGTCGGCAACAAGGTGATCTACGATGCCCACGACGACGGCCAGAACCGGATCGTTCTGAACGGCGTCGACATGGACGACCTGACAGGCTTCAACTTCGATTTCCTGTAAGACCCGTACCTGCGCGAACGACGTCCGCCGTTCACCGCACCTTCGCGCGCAAAGGATCGCGCCCAACCCTGGGCGGGCGCTGTAACCTGTACCCGTCGCACGGCTCCGACACCCCGCTCATCCGGCGTTCAACGCCGGGCATCAACGTGGTGCCCGACCGTTGGGAGGGTCGTTCACGGCCCGGGATGACCGCGGGCCAGACGACAAATGAGTGTCAAAAGCTGGAGGACGCGGGGGTCACGCCCCTACCGCGCGCCGGTGAACTTCAGCCAGTCCTCGGCCGAGCCGTTGAAGACGTTGATATCCACCCCGCCCTGCACGCCCGGAACCACGCCGGTGCTGGTGTACTGCCAGAACAGCCACGACCGCCCCTCGTACCGCTTGTGCGGCAGTTGCGAGACCGAGCGGAGCCAGAAATCCGTGCGCGACAATCGCCCGATATGCGTGTCCTCGAAGAAATCGGGCGTGGTGTAGATGATCGGGCGGCGGCCGTAGTGCTTTTCGAGGATATCGAGGAAGATCTTCGCCTCGCGCCGGACAACATCCCCCGGGGGCCGGATCGTGCAGGTGGGCGAAAACGGCGTCCATTCCATGTCGAGCACATGGGGCAGCCTGTTATCGCCACGCGGGACGTTGCGGATGAACCACGCCGCCTGCTCGGCCGCCGGGCGGCACCAGTAGTAGAAGTGATAGGCCGCGTGCGGCACGCCTGCCAGTTCGGCGCCGCGGCTGTGCTCCCTGAACCGCGGATCGGCCAGGTCGCCGCCCTCGGTCGCCTTGATGAAGGCGAAGCGCACGCCGGCATTCCGCGCCGCGTCCCAGTTGATAGGCTCCTGAAAGCGCGAGATATCGAGCCCGTGGATCGGATAGGCCCGCGGCCCGGGCCCGCCCCAGTCGGTCGGATCGAGATCGCCGAAATTGGACGGGCCAGACTGCAACACCGCCACATTGGTGACCGGCTTCTGTCCGCATGCCACCAGCAGCAGGATCAGTAGTACCGATAAAATACGTGCGCCCATGGCTGTGATCTCCTGCCTCCGGATCCGCTTCCCCGAACGACTATTCCACGGCCCGCGCGTCGGCGCTACGGCTCATGCGTCTCGCCACGCATCGCCGGACGCCACAGGCGCAAGCCTGCCACGCTTCGCGATGCGCCGCGAAAATGTGCCGGTTCCCCCGAATTCGCGCTTTTCTTCCGCGCCCTGTCCGGTATAGCGTGCGCCCATGAACGCGATGGCCGCATATCACGCCCTGCCCCTGCGCGCGGACACCCTCCGCGCCGCTGGCCTACTGCTTCTGCTAGTCCGCCTCTGAGCGTGCCATCAGGCGCGCCCGCTCAGAGGTTAATGCCTGCGCGCCCCCGGCACCGGATCACATCACAGCCAACCTGACGCCCGCGCAACGGGCACGTGACCGATCCGAACCCCGCCGGTTCTTCAGAAGGCTTACGGACACACGAAGGACATACCATGACCGAACCCGCACAAACCGCCCCCGGCGCCGCCGAAGACGACCGCGTCCTGATCTTCGACACCACCCTGCGTGACGGCGAACAAAGCCCGGGCGCCACGATGACCCATGCCGAGAAGCTGGAGATCGCCGAACTGCTGGACCAGATGGGCGTCGACATCATCGAAGCCGGCTTTCCCATCGCCTCGGAAGGCGATTTCAAGGCGGTGAACGAGATCGCGGCCAACAGCCAGAACGCCGTGATCTGCGGGCTGGCCCGCGCCAACTATGCCGATATCGACCGCTGCTGGGAGGCCGTGAAGGCCGCGCGCCGTCCGCGCATCCATACCTTCATCGGAACGTCTCCCCTGCACCGCGCGATCCCGAACCTGACCATGGACGAGATGGCCGAACGGATCCACGATACCGTCAGCCATGCCCGCAACCTGTGCGAAAACGTCCAGTGGTCGCCGATGGATGCCACGCGGACGGAATGGGATTACCTTGCCCGCGTCGTCGAAATCGCGATCAAGGCCGGGGCCAGCACAATCAACATCCCCGACACCGTGGGCTATACCGCCCCCGTCGAAAGCGCCGACCTGATCCGCCGCCTGATCGCCGAAGTGCCGGGCGCCGATGACGTGATCTTTGCCACCCACTGCCATAACGATCTTGGCATGGCGACGGCGAATTCGCTGGCGGCCGTCGAAGGCGGCGCGCGCCAGATCGAATGCACGATCAATGGCTTGGGCGAACGCGCGGGCAACACCGCGCTGGAAGAGGTCGTGATGGCGCTGAAGGTCCGCCACGACATCATGCCGTGGTCGACGGGCGTCGACAGTTCGAAGATCATGCACATCTCGCGCCGGGTTTCGACGGTTTCGGGCTTCCCGGTGCAATACAACAAGGCAATCGTCGGCAAGAACGCCTTTGCCCACGAAAGCGGCATCCACCAGGACGGTGTGCTGAAGAATGTCGAGACGTTCGAGATCATGCGCCCCGAGGACGTGGGCCTGTCGTCGAACGCGCTGCCGCTTGGCAAGCATTCGGGCCGCGCCGCGCTGCGCGACAAGCTGAACCAGTTGGGCCATGAAGTGGGCGACAACCAGCTGAAGGACATCTTCGTGCGGTTCAAGGAACTGGCCGACCGCAAGAAGGAAGTCTACGACGAAGACATCATCGCGCTGGTCAGCGACACGGCCGAGGCCGGTCAGGCCCATCTGAACCTCGTCTCGCTGAAGGTGACGTGCGGCACCGGCGGCCCGGCCGAGGCCACAATGGAGATGGAGGTCGACGGCACCGACATCACCGCCACCGCCCATGGCGACGGCCCGGTCGATGCCGCCTTCAAGGCCGTGCGCGAGATCTACCCCAACACCGCGCGGCTTCAGCTCTACCAGGTGCATGCCGTGACCGAAGGCACAGATGCGCAGGCGACGGTGTCGGTGCGGCTGGCCGAAGACGGCGTGATCGCCACGGGCCAGTCGGCGGATACCGATACGGTCGTGGCCTCGACCCGTGCCTATATCGCGGCGCTGAACCGTCTGATCGTGCGCCGGTCGAAGTCCGGCCCGGGCGTCGATACGCGCGAGATCTCGTACAAGGACGCAGGTTAAGGCGTCTTCGCCGGGGCCGGTCTGACGGCCCCGGCAACCGCCCGGCATGTCCGGGACCATGCCACGAAAGCGGAAACGCGATGCGGGAAGGCCACGCTTGGGGGGGCCTGCGCGTCCCGACCTCACGTAAAGCCGGACCTCTTTCGCGAAGAACCTGCCACAAACGCCTGTCCTCGTGGCGGAATCGTGCTATCGGCCCGCCGGCCCCCCTTTCGCGCCCGACGGGCAGTGCCTATAAGGCTTCAGTCGGGTGGCGCAGAGTCGTGGCCGGGAAATCGACGGATGTGGGACAGAAGTACATGGCGTTTCTTAACAATCTGGGTGGCCTGTTTTCTTCGGACATGGCCATTGACCTGGGGACGGCCAATACGCTCGTCTACGTGAAGGGACGCGGGATCATCCTGTCGGAGCCGTCGGTGGTGGCCTATCACGTCAAGGATGGCGTGAAGAAGGTGCTTGCCGTGGGCGAAGACGCCAAGCTCATGCTCGGCCGGACGCCCGGTTCCATCGAGGCGATCCGCCCGATGCGCGAAGGCGTGATCGCCGATTTCGACACCGCGGAAGAGATGATCAAGCACTTCATCCGCAAGGTGCACAAGCGGTCGACCTTCTCGAAACCCAAAATCATCGTCTGCGTCCCCCACGGGGCGACGCCGGTCGAAAAACGCGCCATTCGCCAGTCGGTCCTGTCGGCCGGCGCCCGGCGCGCGGGCCTGATTCCCGAACCCATCGCCGCGGCCATCGGGGCCGGCATGCCGATCACCGACCCCACGGGCTCGATGGTCGTCGACATCGGCGGCGGGACAACCGAGGTGGCCGTCCTGTCGCTGGGCGATATCGTCTATGCTCGGTCCGTCCGCGTCGGCGGTGACCGGATGGACGAAGCCATCATCGCGCACCTGCGCCGCCAGCAGAACCTGCTGGTCGGGGAATCGACCGCCGAACGGATCAAGACCTCCATCGGCTCGGCCCGCATGCCCGACGACGGGCGCGGCGCGTCGATGGAGATTCGCGGCCGCGACCTGCTGAACGGCGTGCCGAAGCAGATCGAGATCAACCAGGCCCAGATCGCGGAAGCGCTGGCCGAACCCGTGCAACAGATCTGCGAGGCCGTGATGGCCGCGCTGGAAGCCACCCCGCCCGATCTTGCCGCCGATATCGTCGACCGTGGCGTCATGCTGACCGGTGGCGGCGCCCTGCTTGGCGATCTGGATCTTGCCCTGCGCGAACAGACCGGGCTGGCGGTTTCGATTGCCGACGAAAGCCTGAACTGCGTGGCGCTTGGCACCGGAAAAGCTCTGGAATACGAAAAGCAGCTGCGGCACGCTATCGACTACGACAGCTGAGGCCCGCCCGCCTGCCGGGTGAGCGGCGCTTCGCGAGGAAGCCCCGAACGCAGAACCCACGGACGGGAATTGCCGATTGGCCAAGGACAGCGGACAGACGACCGATTATGCAGGCCCGCTCCGGCGCCTGCTTCTGATCGTGATCTGCGTGGCCCTGTTCGGCCTGTTCCTGTTCTGGCGCATCGACAGCCCGCGGGTGGAACGCCTGCGCGCGCAGGTCATCGACAGGCTGGTGCCCAACATGGACTGGGCGATGGCGCCGGTCACCGGGCTGGTCAATCTTGGCCGCGACTTCCAAAGCTATCGCCGGCTGGCCGAACAGAACCAGGAACTGCGCAGCGAATTGCGCCAGATGCAGGCCTGGAAAGAGGCCGCGTTGCAGCTGGAACAGGAAAACGCGCGGCTGCTTGATCTGAACAACGTGCGGCTCGACCCGCGCCTGACCTACATTACCGGCGTCGTGATGGCCGATGCGGGCTCTCCCTTCCGGCAATCGGTGCTGCTGAACGTGGGCTCGCGCGATGGGATCGTCGATGGCTGGGCCACGATGGACGGGATCGGGCTGGTGGGCCGGATATCGGGAACCGGGCGGAATTCGTCCCGGGTGCTGCTGATCACCGATGCGGCCAGCGTCATCCCGGCGATCATCCAGCCGTCGGGGCAGAAGGCGCTGGTGGCGGGCGACAATACCAACGCCCCGATGATCGATTTCCTTGAAAACCGCGACCTCGTCCGCCCGAACGATCGCGTCGTGACGACCGGTGACGGCAAGGTCTTCCCCGCGGGCCTGCTGATCGGTCACGTGGTGGAAGATCGGGCCGGCAACATGCGCGTGCGGCCGTCGGCCGACCTGTCGCGGCTGGAATACCTGCGCATCCTGCGACATCACGGGACCGAGGCGATCTCGGATCCCGGCGGCCTTGTCGCCCCGGCCCCCGCCGCCCCGGTCGAGGAGCCCAAGCCCGAGACGGCGGAAGGTGCAGAACCGACCGCGACGGAAGACGGCGAAGGGTAAGCGGATGGAACCCATTTCCCCTGCCCGCATCTGGTTCTTCCGCTTCTGTTATGCCGGCGTGGCGCTGTTGATCCTCTTCGCCCAGCTTCTGCCGCTGGACACCGCGCCGCGGTCGTGGGCCGCGCCCGACGTGCTGATGTGCCTGACGATGGCATGGTGCGTGCGCTGGCCCGCCTATGCGCCGGTCTGGCTTGTGGCGCTCGTTGCCCTGATCGCGGATCTGTTACTTCAGCGCCCCCCCGGCCTGATGGCCCTTTTGATCGTGGCCGGAAGCGAGTACCTGAGGTACCGCGCGACCGGGCCAAACCAGTCCGGCGCGGTTATCGAGTGGATGTCGGCGGCCTTGGTCATGGGTGCTATCTTCATTGTGTACAGGTTGGTTCTTGGCATGCTGGGTGTCGGTCAGGCACAAGTGGGCCTGATGTTGACGCAGATTCTGGGAACGATACTGGTCTATCCCCTTGTCGCGCTCCTGTGCCGGGTCGCGCTGGGTGACCCCGCGCCGGTGGCGTCCGAGACCGAGCGGAAGGCGAGCCGGATATGAGACGCCCGCCCAAGGAACTGGAAGGCCTGAACCGGATCACCAGCCGCCGCGCGCTGATCCTGGGCGGCGCGCAGGCCGGGCTTGTCGGTGTTCTGGCGCTGCGCATGCGTCAGCTTCAGGTCGAAGAGGCCGACCAATTCCGCCTTCTGGCGGAAGAAAACCGCGTCAACATTCGCCTGATTCCCCCAGCGCGGGGCGAGATCTTTGATCGCAACGGCGTGATCCTTGCCCGCAACGCGCCCAGCTACCGCATCGTCATGGTGCGCGAGAACGCGGGCGACGTGGACCAGGTGATCGGGCGGCTGTCGAAACTTGTCGAACTGGACGAAGACAAGCTGAACCGCGCGGTCGAGGAAATGAAGCGCAGCCCGCCATTCCTGCCGGTGACGCTTGCCGATCAGGTCAGCTGGGATGTCGTCAGCCGGGTGGCCGTCAATGCGCCCGCCCTGCCCGGCATCGTGCCGGAGGTCGGGCTGACGCGGTTCTACCCGCAGGCCGAAGATTTCGCCCATGTCGTGGGCTATGTCGGCCCGGTCAGCGATTACGACCTGTCCAAGCTGGAAGACCCGGACCCGGTGCTGAAGATCCCGCGCTTCCAGATCGGGAAGATGGGCGTCGAATCCCGGAACGAGGAATTGCTGCGCGGTCGCGCCGGCACCAAGCGGGTGGAGGTCAACGCCACCGGCCGGGTCATGCGCGAGCTGAGCCGCCGCGAGGGCGAGGCCGGCGCCGACCTGCAACTGACCATCGACGCGGACCTTCAGCGCTATGTCCAGGCCCGGCTGGGGCAGGAAAGCGCCAGCGCCGTGGTGATGGATGTCCAGAACGGCGACCTGCGGGCCATCGTGTCCTCGCCCAGCTACGATCCGAACCTCTTCGTGCGCGGGATCTCCGTCAGCGATTACAAGGAACTGACCGAGGACAAGTTCCGCCCCCTTCTGGGCAAGGCGGTGCAGCACGTCTATCCGCCCGGATCGACCTTCAAGATGATCACGGCCATGGCCGCGCTGGAGGCGGGTGTGATCTCGCCCGAGGAAACCGTCTACTGCCCCGGTCACCTGACCGTCGGCGGCCGCCGCTTCCACTGCTGGCGGCGCGCCGGGCACGGCCACGTGAACCTGAACGGCGCGCTGAAATACAGCTGCGACACCTATTTCTACGAAGTCTCGCTGAAGGTCGGGATCGACAAGATCTCGGAAGTGGCGCGCCGGTTCGGGCTGGGTCAGCGTCACGACGTGCCGTTGTCTGCGGTGGCCGAAGGGCTGACACCGACAAAGACATGGAAACAGCAAAGCTACGGCCGCGACTGGCTGATCGGCGACACCGTCAACACCTCGATCGGTCAGGGCTACCTTCTGGCCTCGCCCTTGCAACTGGCGGTCATGTCGGCCCGCCTGGCCACGGGCCGCGAGATCACGCCGCGGCTGGTCAAATCCGTCGACGGCGTCGAAACACGGTCCGGCGACGGTCCGGACCTGGGTATGGCGGACCGCTACCTGAAAATGGTCCGGCAGGGCATGTACGCCGTGTCGAACGAAAGCCGCGGCACCGCCTTCAGCAACCGCATCGTGGCGGACGGGATGAAGATGGCCGGCAAGACCGGTACCAGCCAGATCCGCAACATTTCAGACGCGGAACGCCGCGCCGGCGTGATCAAGAACAAGGATCTTCCGTGGGAGCGGCGCGACCACGCGCTGTTCGTCTGCTTCGCGCCCTATGACGCGCCGCGCTATGCCGTGTCGGTCGTGGTCCAGCATGGCGGCGGCGGGTCGACCGCGGCTGCCCCCATTGCCCGCGATGTGCTGCTGCAGGCGCTCTACGGCGACACGCCGCCGCTGGCCGCCTATCCGCCCAATGACCGACGCCGCATCAAGGCCCAGCAGGAGCGGCTTCACCGCGAGAAGCTGCGCCGCGACAGCGAACGGAGCGGCCGGGCATGAGCTACCTGGAATATGCCGTCAAATCGGTGCCGTCCGGGCCGAAAAAGATCTTCTACCTGAACTGGCCGCTGAACCTGCTGCTGATCTCGGTCGCGCTGATGGGGTTCCTGATGCTCTATTCCGTGGCCGGCGGCCGGGCCGACATCTGGGCAGAACCGCAGATGAAGCGCTTCGCCGTGGGCTTTGCCGTGATGATCGCGATCGCGCTGGCGCCGATCTGGTTCTGGCGGTCGATGTCGGCCGTGGCCTACGCGATTTCCGTGATCCTCCTCCTGGCGGTCGAATTCTTCGGCACCGTCGGCATGGGCGCACAGCGCTGGATCGACCTTGGTTTCATCCGCCTGCAACCGTCCGAGCTGTGCAAGATCGCCACCATCATGCTGCTGGCCGCCTATTACGACTGGCTGCCCGCGAAACGTATCTCGCGGCCGTTCTGGGTGTTCCTGCCGGTCCTGATCATCCTGTTTCCCGTGGGCCTGGTGCTGTCGCAGCCCGACCTTGGAACGGCGATCCTGATCCTGGCGGCGGGCGGCGGGCTGATGTTCGTGGCGGGCGTGCACTGGGGCTATTTCGCCACCGTTTTCGCCATTGTCGGCGGGGTGGTCACGGCAGCCCTGAAAAGCCGCGGCACCGAGTGGCAGCTGCTGGAAAACTACCAGTACAAGCGCATCGACACGTTCCTCGATCCCGCGTCGGACCCACTGGGCGCGGGCTACCATATCACCCAGTCGAAGATCGCGCTGGGATCGGGCGGCTGGACCGGGCGCGGCTTCATGCAGGGCACGCAGAGCCGCCTGAACTTCCTGCCGGAAAAGCATACCGATTTCATCTTCACCACCCTGGCGGAGGAGTTCGGCTTCATCGGGGGATTCTCGCTTCTGACCCTCTATGCGCTGATCATCGCCTTCTGCATCGCCACCGCGATGGCCACGCCCGACCGTTTCGGCTCGCTCGTGTCGCTGGGCGTGGCGCTGACGTTCTTCCTGTTCTTCGCCGTCAACATGCTGATGGTCATGGGGCTGGCCCCCGTCGTGGGTGTGCCGCTGCCGCTGGTCAGCTATGGCGGATCGGCGATGCTGGTCCTGATGGCCGCCTTCGGCCTTGTCCACAGCGCGAACATCCACCGTCCACGCTAAGGCTTCCATGACCCTGAACATCCTCTTCCTCGCCCCGGCCGGCCACTGGGCCGATTACGAAGCCCCGCTGACCGCCGCCCTAACGCGCGCGCTGGACGGCACCGGAGAGGTCGCAGACCTGCGCCCCACCGGCGGCTTCGCGCCCGCCGAGGTCGATTACATCGTCTACGCCCCGGCGGACGGGCACACGGATTTCACGCCCTACACCCGGCTGAAGGCCGTTCTCAGCCTCTGGGCCGGGGTCGAATCGATCGTGACGAGTGACAGCCTGACCGTCCCGCTGGCGCGCATGGTCGATCCCGGACTGACGGCCGGCATGGCCGAATGGGTCACGGGCCACGTGATGCGCCATCACCTTGGCATGGACGCGCATATCCACGGGCAGGACGGTGTCTGGCGGAACGACACTGTCCCGCCCCTCGCCGCCGACCGTCCCGTCACCATCCTTGGCCTCGGTGCGCTGGGATCGGCCTGCGGACAGATGCTGGCCCATATCGGCTTCCCCGTCACGGGGTGGAGCCGCACCGAAAAGCACATCGACGGCATCACCGGCCATCACGGCCCCGACGGGCTGAAGACGGCGCTGACAGGCGCGCAGATCGTCGTCCTGCTCCTGCCCGACACAGCCGAAACGAAGAACACGCTGAACGCCGAAACCCTGGCCCTGCCCGCCCCGGGCGCCGTGGTCATCAACCCCGGCCGCGGCCCCATGATCGACGACGACGCGCTCCTGGCCGCGCTCGACGGCGGCCAGATCGCTCACGCCACGCTCGACGTCTTCCGCACCGAACCCCTGCCCGCCGATCACCCCTACTGGGCGCATCCGAAGGTCACGGTCACGCCGCACATCGCGTCCGCCACCCGGCCCTCGAGCGCGGCAACAGTCATCGCGGAAAACGTCCGCCGTGGCGTGACGGGCGAACCCTTTATCAACGTCGTGGATCGCTCCCTCGGATACTGACGACGCCGCGCGCCAATCAAAGCGCGCGCCGAGATCGCGAGGAAGGCCGCCTCCGTGCGGCCGACCGGGGGTGGGCTGGGCGGGCGAGCCCGGCGCGCGCGGGCGCTACGCCGCCAGCCCGCGCCCCTTCAGGAGTGCTTCGACCCCGGGCATCCGCCCCCGGAACTCGACATAAAGCGCCTCCGCCTCCTCCGAACCACCGCGGCTCAGGATCGATGCCTCCAGCGCCTTGGCCCGTTCCGGGTCGAACGCGCCGCCGGCTTCCTCGAAGGCCGCGAAGGCGTCGGCGTCCATCACTTCCGACCACATGTAGCTGTAATAGCCCGAGGAATACCCGTCGCCGGAGAACACGTGCGCGAATTGCGGCGTCGCGTGGCGCATAGCGATGGCCCGTGGCATGCCGATCCCGTCCAGGATCTCGGCCTGCTTTGCCATCGGATCGGCGGGCGGTTCGCCCTCGTGAAAGGACAGGTCGACGAGGGCGGAGGCCACGTATTCCACCGTCTGGAACCCCATGTCGAAATTCGCGGCCGCCACGACCTTCTCCACCATCTCGGGCGGCATCGGCTCGCCCGTTTCGGCATGGGTGGCAAAGCGGCTCAGTACCTCCGGCACGTCCAGCCAGTGCTCATAGAGCTGGCTGGGCAATTCCACGAAATCCCGCGCGACCGAGGTGCCGGACATGGATTCGTAGGTCACGTCCGACAGCATCTGGTGCAGCGCGTGGCCGAATTCGTGAAACAGCGTCCGGGCCTCGTCCCAGCTCAATAGCGCCGGATTGCCTTTGGCGAAATTGCACACGTTGATCACGATCGGCGCCTGCGCTTCGGGGAAGCGCGCCTGCTGCTGCATCGCCGAACACCATGCGCCCGACCGTTTCGAGCCACGCGCGAAATAGTCCCCGATGAAAAGCGCCACGTGCTGGCCGTCCCGCGTCACCTCCCACGCCCGCGCGTCGGGGTGATAAAGCGGCAGGTCCACGGCCGTGAACTCCAGCCCGAACAGCCGGTTGGCGCAATCGAACGCGGCCTCGATCAGGCGGTCGAGCTGCAGGTAGGGCTTGAGATCGGATTCATCCAGATCGAAGGCCGCCGAACGGCGTTTCTGCGCGTAGTAGCGCCAGTCCCACGGCTCGAACGGGCCGTTGACGCCGTCGTCGTGGAGCATCTCCTCCATCGCCGCCGCATCCGCCTCGGCCCGCGCTTTCGCGGGCTCCCACACGGCCATCAGCAGATCGCGCACCTTGCCGGGCGTGCCCGCCATCTCGGTCTCCAGCTTGTAGGAGGCGAAATCGTCGTAGCCCAGAAGCTGCGCGCGTTCCTTGCGCAGGGACAGGATTTCCGCCGCGATCTCGCGGTTGTCGCGCGGGCCGTCATGCGCCCCGCGCGCGGTGAAGGCCCGCCAGACCTTTTCGCGCAGATCCCGGCGCGGCGAGGTTTCCATGAACGGCACGCACAGCGACCGCGACAGCGTGATGACCGGCCCGGGCCGGCCCCGCTCCTCTCCCGCATCCGTCGCCGCGCGGACAAGGAAACCGGGCAGGCCTTCCAGATCCTCCGGCTCAAGATCCAGCGCCCAGTCGCGTTCGTCCCCCAGCAGGTTCTGCGTGAAGGACGTGCCCAGTTCGGCCAGCCGCATCTTGATCGCCTTCATCCGCGCGTCCTGTTCCCCGTCCAGCGCGGCCCCGGCCCGCACGAAGCTGCGATGGGTCAGGTACAAAAGCCGCTGCTGTTCGGCTGTCAGGTCCAGCCTGTCCCGCGCCTCCCAGATCGCCTTGATCCGGGCATACAACGCCTTGTCGCCAGTGAGTTCGGCGTAGTGCGAGGCCACCTTGGGCGCGAAGCTGCGCTGCAGTTCCTCGCGCCGAGGCGAACTGTCGGCGCCCGCGAGCGTGTAGAACACCGAGAGCACGCGGTGCAGATCTTCACCCGCGGCTTCCAGCGCCTCGACGGTGTTGGCAAAGTCCGGAGCGGCGGCCTGATCCCGGATCGCGGCGATTTCCGCCTTGTGTTCGATGAGCGCGGTGTCGAGCGCGGGGGTGAAATCTTCATCGGAAATCGCGTCGAAAGGGGCGAGGCCGAACTTGGTGTCGAAGGGCGCGAGCAGCGGGTTGGTCATCGGATATCTCCTGAGGTTGGACTGAAGCTAAGTCCGGCGGCCGACATCGTCCAGTAAGCGGGCCAAACATTCCTGCGCGCGACAGGGTTGCGCCGCGCCATTGCGCGTCGCCCGGGGGCGCGGGCGGCTTCGCCGCCCGCGCCATTGACCCGTGTTCAGGGGGGGCTCGGGCTCACCACAAAGATGGGCGCGCCATCTTCGCGGAACCGCCATCGCTTCTGCTGCCTGAGCGCCCCTGCCCCCCGCATCAAGGGCAAGCCGCGCTGGCGCGCGGTGCTGCGCACCCTTGACGCGGGGGCCAGGGCCGCTCTTTCCGGCAGCGCGACGGCGGCTCCGCGAAGATGGCTTGTTGCTATGGGTGGGGGTCAGGCTTTGGCCTGGCCGCAGATGGGGCAATCGGGGCGGGGTTTGAGCGAGATGCGGCGGGTTTCGCCGTAGAGCGCGTCGTAGATCAGCATCGCGCCGCGCATCGGGTCGCCCGCGCCGGTGACGAGTTTGACGGTTTCGACGGCCATCATCGCACCCACGACGCCCGGCAGCGGGCCCAGAACGCCGGCTTCTGCGCAGGAGGGCGCGAGATGGGCGGCGGGCGCTTCGGGGAAGATGCACTGGTAGCAGGGGGCGCCGTTGGCCGGGTCGAAGACAGACAGCTGGCCTTCCCATTGCGACAGCGCGCCCGAGACCAGCGGTTTGCCCTGCGCTACGGCGGTGCGATTGGCGAGGTAGCGGGTGTCGAAATTGTCGGTGCCGTCGAGGATGATGTCGAATTCGGCGAAGAGATCGGCGGCGATATCCCCGGTCAGGCGGCGATGGTAGGGGCGGATGGTGACGTAGGGGTTCTGTGCCTCCATCGCGGCCTGGGCCGAGAAGACCTTGGGCGTTCCGATATCGGTGTCGCGGTGGATCACCTGTCGCTGGAGGTTGGCGTTGTCGACCACGTCGTCGTCGATCACGCCGATGGTGCCCACGCCCGCGGCGGCGAGGTACTGCAGCGCCGGTGAACCGAGACCGCCGGCGCCGATGACGAGAACGCGGGCCTGTTTCAGCTTCTTCTGGCCCGGCCCGCCCAGTTCACGCAGGACGATATGGCGGGCATAGCGGTTCAGTTCCGTGTTCGAGAAGCTGCCGGGCGCCGTTTCCGTTGGCTCAGGGTCTGACCGGGCCCGCCGGCGAAGCCAGGCCAGGCCACGGCCATAGGCCAGCGCGATGGCGGCAAACCCGGTGACGATCAGCCATTCTTCGGGCGATCCGCCGGTGGCGGCGCGGATCGGATGGCCTTCGGGCAGGACGAGTTGCGACAGGATCACGCCGGCAAGCAGGATGGCGATCATCGCGATCCGGGCCGCTTTCGGCAGGCGCATGGCGAGGCCCGCGCCCCAGATCACGCCGGCAAGGGCCAGGACGACCAGCATCAGCCCTGCCCGGTCGACCCGAAGCCGCCCGTACCGCGGGCGGTTTCGGACAGGCTGTCGGCCAGTTCGAACCGGGCCTGCAGGACCGGCGCCGCGACCATCTGGGCGATGCGGTCGCCGTGGGCGATGGTGAAGGGCTCGCTCCCGGCGTTCAGCACGATCACGCCCAGCGGCCCGCGATAGTCACTGTCGATGGTGCCGGGCGCGTTGGGGAGCGTGATGCCGTGTTTCAGCGCGAGGCCGGAGCGCGGGCGGATCTGGATTTCATAGCCTTCGGGGATTTCGAGGCTGAGACCCGTGGGCACCAACGTGCGGTCGCCGGGGGCGAGCGTCACGGGGGCGCGGTCTGGCAGGTCGGCGCGCAGGTCGGCCCCGGCGGCGCCTGCCGTCTCGTACGCGGGCAGCGGCAGGTCCGGGTCGGCGCCCGGCAGGCGCTGGATCAGGATGCGGACGGGGGTCATGCGGTCAGCGCCTCCACCAGGCGGTTGGCAAGGCGGCGGGCGACCTGGTCCTTGGTCATGCGGGGCCATTCCTCGGGGCCATCGTCCGAGATCAGGATCACGGCGTTTTCGTTGCCGCCCATGATGCCCGTGGCCGGGCTTACATCGTTGGCCACGATCCAGTCGCAGCCCTTGCGCGCGCGCTTGGCGGTGGCGTGGGCGACGACATCGGTGGTTTCGGCCGCGAAGCCCACGACCAGCGGCGGGCGGCCTTCGGTCATTTGCGATACGGTGGCGAGGATGTCGGGGTTCTCGGCGAATTCCAGAACCGGCAGCGCGCCGGCGGTTTTCTTCATCTTCTGGTCGGATGCGCTGGCCACCCGCCAGTCGGCAACCGCGGCGGCGAAGATGGCGGCGTCGGCGGGCAAGGCGTTCTGCACCGCCTCCAGCATCTGTCGGGCCGTGTCGACCTTGATCACCGTCACGCCGTCGGGCGGGGGCACATCGGCAGGGCCGGTCACGAAGATCACCTCCGCCCCCAGACCGGAAAGCGCCGCGGCAATCGCCGTGCCCTGCGCCCCCGAGGACCGGTTGGCGATGTAGCGCACCGGGTCGATGGGTTCGTGTGTGGGGCCGGACGTCACGAGGATCCGGCGGCCTTTCAGCGGGCCGTCGGCCAAGGCGGCTTCCACGGCGGCGACGATCTCCAGAGGCTCCGACATCCGGCCCGGGCCGAATTCGCCGCAGGCCATGGTGCCGTCGTTCGGGCCGACGAAGCGAATGCCATCTTCCGCCAGTAGCGCACGGTTGCGGACGCTGGCAGGGTGATCCCACATGCGGACATTCATCGCGGGCGCGACCAGGACCGGCGTGTCGGTCGCCAGAAGCAGGGTCGAGGCGAGGTCGCCCGCAAACCCGTGCGCCATCTTGGCCATCAGGTCGGCGGTGGCGGGGGCCACGACGATCAGGTCGGCCGACCGGCTGAGCTCGATATGGCCCATCTCGGCCTCGTCCGTCAGATCGAAGAGATCGCGGTAGAGCTTGTTTCCGGCCAAAGCCGCGACGCTCAGCGGCGTCACGAATTCCTCGGCCGCGCGGGTCAGGACCGGGGTCACCGATGCGCCGCGTTCGCGCAGGCGGCGGATCAGGTCCAGCGCCTTGTAGGCCGCGATACCGCCGCCGATGATCAGAAGGATGCGCTTTCCGCCCAGCATCGCGTTTCTCCCGCGGTTCGTCAGGGGCAACTTATGCGGCGCGGGTGGGAAGGACCAGCCGTCTTTCCCGGCTTATTCCGTGCGCAGCGAGGCACAGGGGTCTTCACGCTCCACCCCGGGGCTATCGGCCACGGCGTCGTAGGGGCCCAGGATGTGCCCGTCTTCGGACTGGCCCAGCGCGAAGATCTTCAGCGCCGGTTGCACCAGAGCCAGTGCCGCCGGCACCCCCCAATCGGACCGCGCATGGCCATTCCCCGCGATCACGACCACCGGCCCGCCCGTCGTTTCCAGCGCCCGCAGCGACGCATCGGCCAGCGATGCATCGCGGGCGCGCTGGACCTCGACCATCGCGGGCAACTGGTCATCGGGCAGCATGTCGCAATGGGCGGCCTTCTGCATCGCCTCGCGCTCGCGCTGTTCGCTTTCGGGCAAGGGTTCGGCCAGACGGAACCGCGCGGCCGAAGGCAGGACGGCCGAAGCACCTTCGCGGTAGACATCCATCAGGGCCGCGCGCGGGATCTCGGCACCGAAGTGCTGCGCGTCGCGGGCGGCGTGGAAGACAGGGTAATAAAGATCGAAATCGGGCCAGCCGGAGGCGTCCCATTCCAACGCCGCGCGCAGCGCGGCCTTGTCGGCGATCAGGTCGCCCGTGATCAGCAGCGCATCGGGCGCCGTCAGCATTTCCCACACCACGGCCTTTGGCTGGACCCGCGCGATCAGCTCGGCCTGTCGGGCATGGTGATGCGGGTTGTCGTGATGTTCGCCCAGAATGACGATATCTGCCGCCTGCAAGGCGTCATTCCCCGAAGGATCGAACGCCTCGGCAGCCAGGGCCGGCATGGCCAGGAGGAGGGATATGAGGAACGCGACTCGCCTTTTCATGCGAGCAGGTTCTGCACCTCATGGGACCGGGCTTCAAGGTTCTTGCGCATCTTCTGGAAGGCCGCGGCCTCCAACTGGCGAACACGTTCTTTTGATAGCCCCAGTTCCGTGCCAAGGCATTCCAGCGTTCGCGGGTCATCGCGCAATTTCCGTTCCGCCACGATGAAGCGTTCGCGTTCCGACAGCTTTGACAGCGCGCCGACCAGCCATTCGCGCAGCTGGGCGTTATCCAGATCCTGCGACACGGTCTGTTCCGCCTGCGGGCCGTCATCTTCCAGCGCGTCGATCCATTCGCGGCCCTCATCCTCGGCCGATTGCTGGGCGTTCAGGGAAAAGTCGCTGCCCCCCAGCCGCCCGTCCATCATCGCCACGTCGTTCACCGACACGCCAAGCTCTGTCGCGATCCGCTGGTACAGCGTGGCGCGATCCAGCGTTTCGCCTTCGGCCGTGGCCTCGCGTTCTACCTGTGCCTGCACGCGGCGCATGTTGAAAAACAGGGACTTCTGAGAAGAGGTCGAGCCAGTGCGCACCAGCGACCAGTTGCGCATCACGTAATCCTGAACCGACGCGCGGATCCACCAGACGGCATAGGTGGAAAACCGCACGCCGCGGTCCGGGTCGAACTTGTCGGCGGCCTTCATCAGGCCAAGTCCGGCTTCCTGGATCAGGTCGTTCATCGGCGCGCCGTAGCGCTTGAACCGGGCGGCGACCGATATGGCCAGCCGCATGTAGGCCGTGGTCAGGCGGTGCAGCGCCGCCTCGTCCCGGTTGTCGCGCCAGGCGATGGCCAGTGCGCGTTCGGTTTCGGCATCCAGCATCTCGGCCTTCATGGCCACGCGGGACAGGGCTGGGCGGGGGGCTGTATTCACATCCATCTCTCACTCCTTGCGGGCACTCGTGGCGGCAGGGCTTGGCGAGACAGAGCTTGCCCGGCGCATTTGAACTAACTACGCAGGCCAGCGGAAACCGGATCACAATCGGCTAGAACGAATCCGGGCAATGACAAGAGCAGAGGAGACCAGCAGCCATGCTTCCCATGACGACATTGGTGATCGGCGGCGCGGCATCGGGCAAATCGGCCTTTGCCGAAGGCCTGGTCGAAGCCTCGCCCGCCCCGCATCTCTACCTTGCCACGGCCGAGGCCTGGGATGACGAGATGGCGTCGAAGATCGCCCGCCACGTGTCCCGACGCGGCGACGGCTGGGAGACGGTGGAATGCGCCCACGATACCGAGGCGCGGCTGAAATCCCTGCCCGAAGGCGCGACGGCGCTTCTGGATTGCGCGACGCTGTGGCTGAACAACCGGATGATGGCCGGCGCCGATGTGGTGCAGGCGACCAGTGACCTGCTCGAGGCCATCGCCGAAAGCCCCGCCCGCGTCGTGATCGTCACGAACGAACTGGGCCAGGGCGTGGTGCCGGCCGATGCCGAAACCCGCGCCTTCCGCGAGGCGCACGGCCGGATGAACATCGCCCTTGCCGCGCAGGCCGATCTGGCCATCCAGGTCGTGGCCGGGCTGCCGGTCGTGCTGAAGGGCGCCACGCCGTGACGCGCCTCCACCTTGTCCGCCACGGGCCCACGCATGCCAAGGGCATGGTCGGGTGGAGCGATCTGCCCGCCGATCTGAGCGATGCCGCGACAATGGCCCGCCTGTCGGATCACCTCCCGCGCGACGCTGTGGTGATCTCCTCCGACCTGATCCGGTGCGTCGCCACGGCCGAGGCGCTGGCGCAAGGCCGCGATCTGCTGGCGCCAAACGAGGCCCTGCGCGAAATCCATTTCGGCGACTGGGAATTGCGCCGCCACCCTGAGATCACGGAAACCCACCCGGAGCTGTCGCGCGCCTTCTGGTCCGAACCGGGCGACATCTGCCCGCCCGGCGGCGAAAGCTGGAACCAGATGCGCGCGCGGGTCGATCCGGCCATCGACGCGCTGATCGCGGATCACCGCGGCCGGGACATCATTGTCGTGGGCCATTTCGGCATGATCCTGGGCCAGGTCCAGCGCGCACGCGGCATCACCCCGCACGAAGCGCTGGGGCAGAAGATCGACAACCTGTCGGTGACCGAGATCACCCGGCTGGAAACCGGCTGGAACGTGGGACGCGTCAGCCACCTTCCCTAACCTTTCCCGCCTGCGATTAACCGATCAGTAACCATACCGCCCCTAGCCATGAGCATGGCATGACAGGAGGCGGCAATGATCGCACGGGCCTATACCGTGGCCTTCGAAGGGGTCGAGGCGCAACCGGTCGAGGTGCAATGCGCGCTGACACCGGGCCTGCCGGGCTTTTCGGTCGTGGGCCTGCCGGACAAGGCAGTGTCCGAGGCGCGCGAACGGGTGCGCAGCGCGCTGGGGGCCATGTCCATCGCCCTGCCCTCGCGCCGGATCACGGTGAACCTGTCGCCCGCCGACCTGCCGAAGGAAGGCAGCCATTTCGACCTGCCCATTGCGCTGGCCCTGCTGGCCGCGCTGGGGATCGTGCCCGCGGACGCGGCAGAAAACACGGTGGCTTTGGGGGAACTGTCTCTCGATGGCCGGCTGCGCGCGGTGCCCGGCGCCCTGCCCGCGGCGCTGGCGGCGGCGACCGAAAATCGAACATTGCTCTGCCCCAAGGAATCGGGCGCCGAAGCGGCGTGGGTCGACGCGGCCGAAGTGATCGCCGCCCCCGACCTTGGCGCCGTCGTGCGCCATTTCACGGGACAGGCCCCGCTGGCCCCCGCCACCGCCGGCGAAGTCCGGCAGAAGGCAAACGGCACCCACGACCTGCGCGACGTGAAGGGCCAGGAACGGGCCAAGCGCGCGCTGGAAATCGCCGCCGCCGGGCGGCATCATCTGCTGATGGTCGGCACGCCCGGTTCGGGCAAGTCGATGCTGGCGGCCCGCCTGCCGGGTATCCTGCCGCCGCTCGGCGTGGCCGAGGCGCTGGAAACCTCGATGATCCAGTCGCTCTGCGGGCTGCTGGGCGATGGCGGGATCGACCGCACCCGGCCCTTTCGGTCGGTCCATCACACAGCGTCGCAAGCCGCCATCGTGGGCGGCGGGCGTACCGCCAAGCCGGGGGAGATCAGCCTGGCCCATAACGGGGTCCTGTTTCTGGACGAACTCCCAGAATTCTCGCGGCAGGTGCTGGAGACGCTGCGCCAACCGATCGAGAACGGAGAGGTCATGGTCTCCCGCGCCAATGCGCATGTCAGCTACCCCTGCCGGTTCCTGCTGGTCGCCGCCGCCAATCCCTGCCGCTGCGGCTACCTGCCGGACCCTGCCCGCGCCTGCGCCCGTGCGCCGGGATGCGGGGATGACTATCTTGGCAAGATTTCCGGCCCCCTGATGGACCGGTTCGATCTGCGGATCGAAGTCCCCCCCGTCGCCATGACCGACCTGAATCTGCCACCGTCGGGGGATACGTCGGCCCAGGTCGCCCAACGCGTGGTGAACGCGCGCGAGATACAGGCCGCCCGCTATGCCGACACGCCGGACCTGCGCCTGAACGCCGATGCCGAAGGCGAACGGCTGGAGGAGGTCGCGACGCCGGATGCCGAAGGCCATGCCCTGCTGAACCGCGTGGCCGAACGCATGGGCCTGTCGGCCCGCGGTTATCACCGCGTTCTGCGCGTGGCGCGCACGATTGCCGATCTGGACGAAAGCGACGGGGTCCACAAACCCCATGTGGCCGAGGCGCTCAGCTACCGGCTGACGCTGTCAGAATCGACCTGACCCAGACCGCCAGATCCCGGATCGCCACGTCTGCCTCGGGCAGCCGACCCTGGAAGATGGGCCACGCATGGGGCAGGTTGCCGGCCTTGTGCAGATGTACCTCGCGCCCCTGCTCGGCCAGCTTTTCGGCCAGCCGGAAGGTGTCATCGCGCAGGATCTCGGTGTCGGATACAGACAACCAGACCGGCGGCGCGCCCGCCATGTCGGCAAACAGGGGCGAGGCGCGCAGATCCGCCGGATCCTGACCCTGAAGGTAGAACTCTGCCAGATCCTCGGCGCGCGTGGCCGGAAGCAGCACTTCGGCCTTGGCGTTCTCCCGGAAGGACGCGCCTGAAAAGGTGAGGTCGGTGAACGGCGAGAACCCGAAATACCCCGCCGGCACCGGAAGGCCCTTCGCCAGGATCTGCGTCAGAAGCACCAGCGCCAGCCCGCCGCCGGCACTGTCACCGCCGATGATCACGCGGCGCGGGTCGTGCCCCGCCTCCAGCAACGCGCGGTAGGCGGCCATGATGTCATCGGGCGCGGCGGGAAAGGGATGTTCGGGCGCCAGACGGTAGCGCGGCACGCAGACCGTGGCGCCCGTCGCCTGCGCGATGCGCGCGGCAAGGTAGGCGTGGGTGCGCGGGCTTCCCATGATGTAGGCCCCGCCATGTACATAAAGTATAGTGCCCTCGCCCGCGCCGCACCACAGTGCTTGGCCCTCGCCCAGCGGCGCCTCGCGGATCGCCACGCCCCGCGGGCGACGGAAGAGCCAGCTGGCATGGCGTTCGAATTTCGCCCGCACCGCGGCGGGTTCGACCGCGCGGGCGAGTTGCGGCTTCTCGATGTACCGCAGGACAGGGTTCAGAAGGCGCGCCTGCCAGCTCACGCTACGCGGGCCTCGACAGCCTCCCAGATCTTCCCGGCGACGTTGATCTCGTCGAAACGCTCCAGTTCCTGGATACCGGTGGGCGAGGTCACGTTGATTTCCGTCAGGTAGTCGCCGATCACGTCGATGCCGACCAGAACCTGCCCCTTTTCCTTCAGCAGCGGACCGATGGCGGCGCAGATCTCACGATCGCGCTCCGTCATGCCGACCTTCTCGGGGCGGCCGCCGACATGCATGTTCGACCGTGTCTCGCCCTCCGCCGGCACGCGGTTGATGGCGCCGATGGGATCGCCGTCGATCAGCAGGATGCGCTTGTCGCCCTTGGTGACGGCGGGCAGGAACTTCTGCACGATCAGCGGCTCGCGCGAAAATCCGGTGAACATCTCGAACAGGGACGACAGGTTGCTGTCGCCGGTGTGCAGCTTGAACACCCCGGCGCCGCCGTTGCCGTAAAGCGGCTTCACGATGATGTCGCCGTGCTTGGCGCGGAAGTCGCGGATGGTTTCCAGATCGCGGGTGACGGCGGTGGGGGGCGTCAACTGCGGGAAATCAAGTACCAGCAGCTTTTCGGGATAATTGCGCACCCAGAACGGATCGTTCACCACCAGTGTCGTGCCCTTCAGCCGGTCCAGCAGATGAGTCGTGGTGATGTAATGCATGTCGAAGGGCGGGTCCTGGCGCAGCCAGACGACGTCCATCTCGGCCAGGTCGACCTCGCGCTCGGGCGTCAGCACGGCTGGGACGCCGGCGACACGCTGCACGGTCATGTCATGGCCGCGCGCGGTGATGCGGCCTTCCTGGAAGGCCAGCTTGTCGGGGCTGTAGAAGAAGAGATCGTGCCCGCGGGCCTGCGCCTCTTCCGCGAGGCGGAAGGTGGTGTCGGCATTGATGTCCACGGACCCGATCGGATCCATCTGAAAGGCGATCTTCATGGGCACTCCCCCGGTTCGGCAACGTCACGCCATCTTACATGACGCGCCCCATGCCGGGGTTCAATGCACTTCTTGGGTCGGCCCCCGGAACGGGCCCTAGAACTGGCCGAAGGCGTTTTCGATGATCCGGAACTGCCCCTGCCCGTCGACCAGCGCCACGTCGAAGCGCATTTCGGTCAGAAGGCCCATGGGTTCGCCCGCCATGAATTCTTCGGCCGCACCGCACAGCCGGGCCATTTGCCGCGGCCCCAGCCGTTCGGCCGCCCGCGCGAAGGACCGGCTTTTCTTCACTTCGATGAAGACCAGGCCATCGCCATCCCGCGCGATCAGGTCGATTTCACCCGCTTTGCCCCGCCAGCGGCGGCGCGCGACCGTCAGCCCGCGGCGTTCGTAGTCCTGCGCAATGCACGCTTCCGCGGCCAATCCCGCGCGATATTCCCGCGCGCCCCGTTCGGATCGCTGTGACGAGGCGGGCCGCGAGGCCGCAAGAGGGGCTGGAATCATTCGCCGTCATCCTTGTTTGCCGACAGGCGCAAAGCCATCTGGTAAACCTTCCGCCGGGGCATGCCATGGGCTGCCGCAACCGCATCGGCCGCGTCCCGCACCGACATCGTTTTCAACGCATCGCCCAGCACCTGTTCTACATCATCTTCCTTAACGGCCCCTGAACGCACCCGGTCCACCACCAGCACGATCTCGCCCCTGGGCGGGCTACTGCGGGCGGTTTCGGCCAGTTCGGCCAGCGTGCCGCGGCGGATTTCCTCGAACTTCTTGGTCAGTTCGCGGCAAAGCGCCGCCGTCCGGTCTGCACCAAGTGTGTCCGCCATGTCGGTCAGGCTGGCGGCGACCCTGTGGGGCGCTTCGTAGAAGATCAGCGTGCCGGGAACGTCGGCCAGTGCTTCCAGACGGCTGCGGCGGGCACCGCCCGAATTGGGCAGGAAACCGGCGAAGAAGAACGCGTTCGACGGCAGGCCCGACAGGCTCAGCGCCGTCAGGACCGCCGAGGCGCCGGGCACAACGGTCACGGTCAGGCCCGCTTCGGTCACCGCGGCGGCCAGCCCGTAGCCGGGATCGGCGATCAGCGGCATGCCCGCCTCGGACGCATAGGCCACCGAGGCGCCGCCCGCGACAAGCGCCACCAGCCGCGCGCGCGATTCGTCGCTGGAATGGTCGTGATAGGCCACAACCTTGCGTCCGTTCAGCGGCACGCCGTGGATGTCCATCAGCCGCCGCAGGGTGCGCGTGTCCTCGGCCGCCAGCACATCGGCCGATGCCAGCACGTCGAGCGCCCGCAGCGTGATGTCGCGGGCGGTCCCGATCGGCGTTGCAACAAGGTAAAGACCCGGCGCGAGATTTACGTTCTGGTGATTCAAGACTGGACCCGGCCTTGATGGCCTCTATGATCCTCGCCGCGTGCCATCAACCGCCGGACGAGGAGTATCCGCCACATGTTTGCCGTTTTCCACCGCACCCGCAAGGCGGCCATAGGCCTGCTTGCCTCGCTGGGCGCCCTGGCCCTGACCGCCTGCGACCTGCCCGTGGCGAACAATCTGTCCGGTGGACCGTCGATCAATCCCGGCGCTCCGGTCGTTGTGGCGTTGCTGGTGCCGAAAAGTTCCGCCGAACGCGGGATCTCGGCCATCGGTCAGAGCCTCGAGAATTCCGCCCGCATGGCGGTGACGGATCTTGATGGCACCCAGATCGACCTGCGCGTCTATGACACGGCAGGCGACCCGGCCCTTGCCGCCAGCGCGGGATCGCGCGCGGTGGCCGACGGGGCCAAGATCATCATCGGGCCGCTCTTCCAGGAATCGACCGCCGCGGTTGCCGCCGCAACGGCCGGGTCGGGCGTGAACATCCTGTCGTTCTCGAACAATGCGTCGCTGGCCTATGCCGAATCGAACGTCTTCATCCTGGGGGCGACCTTCAAGAACACCGCCGACCGGCTGGTGAGCTATGCCGCCCGCAACGACAAGCGCAACATGGTCGTCGTGCACGGCACCGACGTTCCGGGCCAGCTTGGCTACCAGGCCGTGCAAAGCGCCCTTTCCGGCAGCCCGGCGCGGGAAGTGGGCACCGTGGTCTACGAGCCATCGCAGGAGGCGGTGGTTGCAAGCGTGGGCCGGATTCGCGATGAAGTCGGCACCAGCGGCGCCAACGCGATCTTCTTCACGTCGAACACGCAAGGGGCGCTGCCGCTTTACGCCCAGATGCTGCCCGAAGCCGGGCTGATCTCGCCCTCGCCCCAGTTCATCGGCCTGACGCGCTGGGATATTCCGCCGCAGACCCTTGGCTACAAAGGGGTCGAGGGCGCGTGGTTCGCCCTGCCGGATCCGACCAAGTCGTCCGCCTTCCGGGCCCGCTACAAATCGACCTACGGGGCCGAGCCGCACCCGATCGGGGGCCTTGGCTATGACGGCATCGCCGCTGTCGGTGCGCTGGTTGCCAGCGGCAACAGCAACGCGCTGACCGGCCGGTCGCTGACACAGTCCCGTGGCTTCCAGGGGACCGGCGGCATCTTCCGCCTGCTGCCCGACGGCACCAACGAACGCGGCCTCGCCGTGGCCACGGTGCGCGACAAGCAGGTCGTCGTGATCGATCCGGCCCCGACGAGCTTCTCGGCCTTTGGCTCCTAAGTCGCCGCCGACAGCCATGGCCGAAACGCCAGCGCAGCCCGGCGCGGTCACCGACCGCGCCGGCGCCATCTATTCGCCCGGACCGCTGGCCGACGCCACGCCGGGGCCGTCCCCGTCTTCCGTCGCCGGTCCGCAGCCGCTGATCCTGCCTGCGCCAGACATCGTCGATGTCGACGCGCTGCGCGCCACCGCGCACGAGGTCGCCGAGAGGACGCAGAAAGCCGGCGGTGACGCGGCCGAGATCCGCAATGCCGTGGTCCCGATCCTGCGCGAGGCGCTGGCCCAGGGCCGCAAGATCATCGCCGACGCCTTCACCGCCCGCCCCCGCGCGGCGGCGGATATGGTGCGCTCCTACACCTACCTGACCGACACGATGGTGATCACCACCATGCAGATCGCCGAACGGTGGCTGGCCCCGCTGTCCGAGCGCGCGAAGAAGAACCCGCTGTCGCTGATCGCCGTCGGCGGCTATGGCCGTGGCGACATGGCGCCGTTTTCCGACGTCGATCTGCTGTTTCTTGCGAAAAGCCGGATGTCCGACGACGCCGAGGCGCTGATCGAGGCGATGCTCTACCTGCTGTGGGACCTGAAGCTGAAGGTCGGCCATTCCAGCCGCACCATCCGCGATTGCCTGAAGCTGGGCGCCGACGATTTCACGATCCGCACCTCGATGCTCGAGATGCGCCATCTTGCGGGCAATCTGGCGTTGGCGGACGAACTGGAAGAGCAGCTGCGCACGAAGCTGTTCTCTGGCACCGAACGCGAATTCACCGAAGCCAAGCTGGAGGAGCGGGAAAACCGCCATTCCCGGCAGGGCGAACGCTACATGGTCGAGCCCAACGTCAAGGAGGGCAAGGGCGGGCTGCGCGATCTGCAATCGCTCTACTGGATCGCCAAGTACATTCACGGTGTCCGCGCCGCCGCCGAACTGGTGCCGCTGGGCGTCTTCCGGCGCGAGGAATACGAGACCTTCCGCAAGGCCGAAAACTTCCTGTGGGCCGTGCGCGGGCATCTGCATCTGGCCGCGGGCCGGGCGACGGAACAGCTGACCTTCGACATGCAGGTCGAGGTGGCGCAGCGCATGGGCTATACCGATCTGCGCGGGCGCCGGGCGGTCGAGATCTTCATGCAGGATTACTTCCGCCAGGCCACCGCGGTGGGCGATCTGACCCGGATCTTCGTGGCCAAGCTGGAAGGCGAAAGCGTCCGACAGCAGCCGCTTCTGGAACGGATCTTCATGCGCACGCCCGAGGTGCAGGACGGTTATGTCGTGGTGAACACCCGCCTGGCAATCGCGGATCCGGTGGCCTTCCTGAACGACAAGCTGAACCTTCTGCGCCTGTTCGAGGAAGGGCTGCGGTCGGGCCTGCTGATCCATCCCGACGCGATGCGGCTGGTCACGGCCAACCTGCACCTGATCGACAATGCGATGCGCACGGATCCGGAAGCGCAGAAGATCTTCATGGGGCTGCTGCTGAACCACGGCAACCCGGAACGCGCCCTGCGTCGGATGAACGAGCTTGGCGTGCTGTCTGCCTTCATCCCCGAATTCGAACCCATCGTCGCGATGATGCAGTTCAACATGTATCACAGCTACACGGTGGACGAGCACACGATCCAGTGCATCGCGCAACTGGCGATGATGGAGAAGGGCAATCTGACCGAAAGCCTGCCCGTCGCAAGCGAAATCCTGTCGGGCGGTGTGAACCGCCGGGTGCTGTACGTGGCGCTTCTGTGCCACGACATCGGCAAGGGCCGGGCCGAGGATCATTCGATCCTTGGCGCCCGGATCGCGCGCACGGTGGCGCCGCGACTGGGACTGGACCGCGAGGAATGCGATACCGTCGAATGGCTGGTCCGCTATCACCTGCTGATGTCGGACACCGCCCAAAAGCGCGACATCGCCGATCCGCGCACGGTGCGCGACTTTGCCAAGATGGTCGGATCGGTCCGCCGGCTGGACCTGCTGACGGTACTGACCGTCTGCGATATCCGCGGCGTGGGCCCGTCGACGTGGAACAACTGGAAGGCCGCACTTCTGCGCGCGCTCTATCGCCAGACCCGCCGCGCACTGGAAGACGGGATGGAGGACTTCACCCGCGCCAACCGCGGTGTCGAGGCCAAGAAGGCGCTGCGCGCCGCCCTGCCCGACTGGCCGAAGGAAGACCTCAAGGTCGAAACCAAGCGCCATTACGCGCCCTACTGGCAGGGGCTGCATGTCACGGCCCATGTCGTCTTTGCCCGGATGCTGCGGCAGCTGGCGGCCAAGAACGATCCGTCGGCGCTGCAGATCCACCTGTACCCCGACAGCGACCGCGACGCGACGCGGGCGTGCTTTGCCATGGTCGACCATCCCGGCATCTTTTCCCGCCTGACCGGCGCGCTGGCGCTTGTGGGCGCCAACGTCGTCGACGCGCGCAGCTACACCACCAAGGACGGCTACGTGACGTCGGCCTTCTGGATACAGGATTCGACCGGTCACCCCTACGATGCCGACCGCCTGCCGCGGCTGGAACAGATGATGCGCCGGACGCTGGGCGGAGAGGTCGTGGCCTCCCGCGCGCTGGAGCCACGCGACAAGCTGAAAAAGCGCGAGCGGGCCTTCACCGTTGCCACCAATGTCAGCTTCAACAACGACGCGTCCGACATCTACACGCTGATCGAGGTCAACAGCCGCGACCGTCCCGGCCTGCTGTACGACTTGGCGCGGACCATGACGCAGGCCAACGTCTATATTGCCAATGCCGTGATCGCGACCTATGGCGAACAGGTGGTCGACACGTTCTACGTCAAGGACATGTTCGGCCTGAAATACCACGCCCGCAGCAAGCAGCGTTTCCTGGAAGCGCGCCTGCGCGAAGCGATCGACGAAGGCGCGAAGCGGGCATCCGAATAGGCCCGGGCGCGCAGCCAGAGGCAGGGCCATGAAACCGATCCGCCTGATGATGGGCTTCTTCACCGTGGGCGGCTGGACAATGGCCAGCCGCGTTCTGGGGCTTGTCCGCGACCTGATGATCGCGGCCTTCCTTGGTGCGGGCCCGGTGGCCGAGGCGTTCCTTGTGGCCTTCGCGCTCCCCAACATGTTCCGCCGTTTCTTCGCCGAAGGCGCGTTCAACACGGCCTTCATCCCGCTCTTCTCCAAGAAGGTGGAAAAGGGAGAGGATGCGCTGGGGTTCGCCAACGATGCCTTCGCGGCACTTGGATCGCTCCTGATCGTCTTCACCCTGCTGGCCCAATTGTTCATGCCGTGGCTGGTGCTGGCCATGGCGTCGGGCTTTGCAGGCGACGAACGCTTCCCGCTTGCCGTGGTCTATGGCCGGATCGCCTTCGGTTACATCCTTTTCATCTCGCTCGCAGCCCTCTGTTCCGGGGTTCTCAACACGGCCGGGCGCTTCGCGGCGGCGGCCGCCGCGCCGGTGCTGCTGAACGTGATCCTCGTCTCGGCTCTGCTCTTTGCCGAAAGCGGGCTGTTCCGGGACCTGTTCCATATCGACATCAATGGCGGCCCGGATGCGGCCAGCATTGCCACAGGTACGATCCTGACGTGGGGCGTGCTGATCGCCGGGATCGCGCAACTGGCGCTGGTCTGGTGGGCCGCGGGCCGGGCCGGCTTCCCGATCCGGCCGCGCCTGCCCCGTCTCACACCCGACATGATCCTGCTGGCCAAGATCGCCGCCCCCGCGATGCTGGCGGGTGGCGTGCTGCAGATCAACCTGCTGGTCGGTCGGCAGGTCGCGTCCTTTACCGATGGGGCCATCGCATGGATCGGCTATGCCGACCGGCTCTACCAGTTGCCGCTGGGGGTCGTGGGCATCGCCGTGGCTGTCGTGCTGCTCCCTGACCTGTCCCGCCGCCTGACGGCCGGCGACGATACCGGCGCCCGGTCCGCCTTCAACCGCGCGGGAGAGATCTCGCTCGCCCTCACCGTCCCGGCCGCCGCGGCGCTGGTGGTGATCCCCACGGCGCTTATCTCGGTCCTGTTCCAGCGCGGCTCCTTCACGGCCGAGGATACGGCGGCCACGGCCACGGCCGTGGCACTTTACGGCCTGGGCCTGCCGGCCTTCGTTCTGCAGAAGGTGCTGCAGCCGCTCTACTTCGCCCGGCAGGATACCAGGACGCCCTTCCGCTTCGCGGTCGTCGCCATGGTGGTGAACGCCGTGATCGCGGTCGGCGGCAGCTACGTGATCGGCTGGCACGCGGCGGTCATCAGTTCCACCATCGCCGCCTGGGCCATGGTCTGGCTCCTGTGGCGCGGTACCGCGCCCCTGGGTGACGTCGCCCGGTTCGATACCCGGTTCTACAAGCGGCTCGGGCGGGTCTGCCTGTCGTCGGGGATCATGGCCCTGGCCCTCATCGGCGGCGCGACAGTGCTTGGCGATGCGCTCAACAGTCCCGGCTGGCGCTATCTTGCGCTGGCAGGATTGGTCACAAGCGGCATCGTCGTCTACTTCGCCTCGGCCCAGCTGACGGGCGCGCTCAGCCTGTCGGAAATCCGCGGCGCCTTTCGCCGGTCGAAATAGGCGGCGACCCCCTTACCACTGATCGCGCCCGAGACGGCGAGGCGGATGCGGACTGCATCCGCCGTTGGGGCTGGTGGGCGGGCCGGCTCGGGCGCGATCCAGCCCGTAGCTGAAAGATCAGTCCCGCCGGATCCGCGCCAGCAAGGCCCGCAATCCACCGGGCGCGAGAACGATCGACAAAACAAAGCCCGAAAGGAACCCGGCCAGATCCGCGATCCAGTCCTTCTGAACGTCGAAAAACAGCCCGAAGCCAAGCTGCACGCCCATCAGCACCGCGATCAGCGAAAAGGCCCGCAACTGGCTGGCGCCCACGATCTCCAGCGACCGCCACATAAGGTAGGTATATCCGCCGATCATGCCGTAGACCGCCGGGAACGAGCCCAGCAAGGGATAGGGATCGCCTGCGAGCAGCCCATAGGCCAGCGCCCCCACGGCCGAGGACACGAAGAAGATCAGCAGCATCGAAATCGCGCCGAAGACCTCGGCCACCATCTTGCCCAGCGCCAGCAGCATGACCCCCGCCACAAGGGCATTGGTAAAGCTCGCCGCAACGAACGGATAGCTCACGAAGCGGATCATGTGGTTCGCAGGCCAGCGCCCGGTTTCGATCATCCACCACAGGATGTCGCCCGAGAAACCGAAGCGCTGCACGGCGGCCAGTCGCCAGCCCACGGCCCCGGGACCGCCGACGATGCCCTGCGTGCCCAGGAAGAACGCCAGCTCGATCCCGATCAGAACGATGAACAGCGCCGCCACCACCGGCGGCATGGGCAGAACCGCCGGTTCCTCGCCATTTTCCCGATCGTCGTCCGACATCTGATCTCCTGCTCTGCTTGACGCCCTGCCCGCGCATGGGTAAGCGAACCCGGCCCCCTTGACCAGCCCGCAAGGCCCAGACCCCATGACCGACACCAACGCCGCCTTCACTCCCCGTGTCTTCTCGGGAATCCAGCCGTCCGGCGGATTGCATCTCGGCAATTACCTTGGTGCCATCAAGCGCTTCGTCGACATGCAGGGGGAGGATTTCCAGACCGTCTACTGCATGGTCGATCTCCACGCGATCACGGTCTGGCAGAACCCGACCGACTTGCGGAAGAACACGCGGGAGCTTTGCGCGGGCTTCATCGCGGCGGGCATCGACCCGGAACAATCCATCCTGATCAACCAGAGCCAGGTGCCTGAACACGCCCAGCTGGCATGGATCTTCAACTGCGTCGCCCGCATGGGATGGATGCAGCGGATGACCCAGTGGAAGGACAAGGCGGGCAAGAACACGCAGAACGCCTCGCTGGGCCTTCTGGCCTATCCCGCGCTGATGGCAGCCGACATCCTGATCTACCACGCCACCCATGTGCCCGTCGGCGAGGACCAGAAACAGCATCTCGAACTGACCCGCGACATCGCGATCAAGTTCAACCACGACTACGGCGTCGAGTTCTTCCCGCTGACCGAACCGGTCATCGAAGGGGCCGCCACGCGCGTGATGTCGCTCCGGGATGGATCGAAGAAGATGTCGAAATCAGATGCGTCCGACATGAGCCGCATCAACCTGACCGACGATGCCGATGCCATCGCCCAAAAGATCCGCAAGGCCCGCACCGACCCGGAGCCACTGCCCGAAACCCTGGACGGCCTGGCCGAGCGCCCCGAGGCCCGAAACCTTGTGAACATCTACGCGGCCCTGGCCGAAACAACTGCCGACGCGGTGATCGCCGAATATGGCGGCCAGCAGTTCGGCACTTTCAAACCGGCGCTGGCCGATCTGGCCGTCGAACGGCTAGCCCCCATTTCCACGGAAATGGCCCGCCTGATGGGCGAGCAGGACGAGATCGACCGCATCCTGACCCGCGGCGCAGAGCGCGCACGCGAAATCACCGCGCCGATCCTGAAGAAAACCTACGACATCGTCGGCATGGTGCCCCCGGCCATCTGAGGCCCGCGCCCGAATTCCACCCCGATCTGCCCCCGCGAACGGCAAGGAGGATCCCGCAAGGGATCCGACGGGGGTGAGCGGGCGGGCCGTTCGCGGGGGCGGATCGGCGGCAGCGGCACCAACAACTGCCCGATATTCAAGCAGATAGGCAACAGGCACGTGCAGATGCGCGCAGGTAACGCAGCCGTCATGCTGCGGCGCAGAGCCACTGTGGACCCCTGTCCACCCGCCCGGTAAGCTTCCGCCCGAGCGAAAACAATCGACAGGACGAAGCATGGCCGTTGGTACGAATATCCGAACATATTTCGAAGGCACATGGCACGATGGCGACGCGATGATCATGCGGGGGGCCGATCATGCCACCTGGCTCGGATCCTCGGTGTTCGACGGTGCCCGCCATTTCAACTCGAAAACCCCCGATCTCGAAGCGCATTGCGCGCGCCTCAACCGGTCGGCCGAAGCGATGCTCCTGCACCCCACGGTCGAGACCGAAGAGATGATGGAGATCGTACAGGAAGGGCTGGAACCCTATTCCGAAGACGCCGCGATCTACATCCGGCCGATCTACTGGGGCATCGACGGCAACGAAACCGCCGTCATGCCGGATGAGGAACAGACCGGCTTCGCCATTTCGCTGGAAGAGATGCCGATGCCCGGCTCCGCCTCCACCACCACGCTGACGCGCACCCGCTTCCGCCGTCCGGTGATGGATGACGCGGTTGTCAACGCCAAGGCCGGTGCGCTTTACCCCAACAACGCCCGCATGATGGCCGAGGCCCGCCGCAAGGGGTTCGGCAACGCGCTGGTCGCCGACGCCACCGGCAACGTGGCCGAAACCGCCACGGCGAATGTCTTCATGGTGAAGGATGGCGAGGTCTTCACCCCCATCCCGAACGGCACCTTCCTGGCCGGCATCACCCGGATGCGCCACATCCATAACATGCGCGCCGACGGCATGAAGGTGCACGAAACCGTCCTGTCCTTCGACGATTTCGAAGACGCGGACGAGGTCTTCCTGTCGGGCAACCTGTCCAAGGTCACGCCGGTCGTGGCCTTCGATGATGTGTCCTACCAGGCCGGGCCCGTCACCAAGCGTGTGCGCGAACTGTACTGGGACTGGGCCGCCTCGGTGCAATAGGCCCCGGAATAGTCCTTGGGCACGGCCATATCATTCGACGATTGTCATTCGCCCCCCGACTTGCGATGATCCCCCATGCCGGTTCTTCAGGCGCTCTTCGCCCTGGAACCTGCGGGGGAGAGCACAATGAGAAAATTCCTGGTTGTTCTCGATGACAGCCGCGAATGCCTGAACGCGATGCGGTTCGCCGCCATGCGTGCGGCCTCCACCGGTGCGGGGGTCACGATCCTGTCCGTGATCCCGCCCGAGGAATTCAACCACTGGATCGGCGTCGCCGACCTGATGCGGGCCGAAACCCGCGAACGGATCGAAGCCCATTACGAGGTTTTCGCCAAGTGGATGCGCGATCGCCAGAAGGTCGACCCCGAACTGGTGATCCGCGAGGGCGAGGCCGTCGATGAAATCCTGGCCCAGATCAAGGAAGACCCGACGATCGGCGTGCTGGTCCTGGGCGCCGGCGCCGAAGGCAAGGGGCCGGGGCCGCTCGTTGCGCATCTCTCCCGGTCGGCAGGCGACCTGCCGATCCCGATCACCATCGTGCCCGGCAATCTCAGCAAGGAAAAGCTGGAAGAAATCACCTGATCCTGCCCGACCGTGGCGAATCCCCTTGTGTCTCGCGCCCTCCAGTTTAAAATCATTCTAATTCTTGACTTCACCCTGCCCCGACCGCATATGCGGTAAAGATACATGGGAGATGCCGCGATGTTCATCCAGACCGAAGCGACACCGAATCCGGCCACGCTGAAATTCCTGCCGGGCCAGACCGTGCTCGACGCGGGCACTGCCGACTTTCCGACGGCCGAAGCCGCCGTCAAATCGCCGCTCGCCCAACGCATCTTCGATGTGTCGGGTGTCACCGGCGTGTTCTTCGGCAACGACTTCGTGACCGTCACCAAGGCCGACAGCATCGACTGGGATCACATCAAGCCCGCCATCCTTGGCGCGGTGATGGAGCACTACCAGTCCGGCGCGCCGGTGATGAACGAAGCCGGCCCCGACGCCGCCTCCGGCCACGCCGCCACCGAGGCGGGCGAGGACGAGGAAGTCGTGGGCCAGATCAAGGAACTGCTCGACACCCGCGTCCGCCCGGCGGTTGCGCAGGACGGTGGCGACATCACGTTCCACGGCTTCGAACGGGGTGTGGTCTACCTGCACATGCAGGGCGCCTGCGCCGGTTGCCCGTCCTCGACCCTGACGCTGAAAATGGGGATCGAGAACCTGCTGCGCCACTACATCCCCGAAGTGACCGAGGTCCGCCCCGTTCTCGCGTGATGACCGGTCCTTCGATCCTTGCCTTCGACACATCGGCCGCGCATTGCGCGGCCGCTTTGCTGTGCTATGACCAGATCGTCGCCAGCCGCTATGTGCCCATGACACGCGGACAGGCCGAAAGCCTGATGCCGCTGCTGGAAGAGGTCATGGAGGAACAGGCAATGCCCTGGGACGGGCTCGACGCCATCGGCGTTGGCATCGGTCCCGGCAATTTCACCGGTATCCGCATCGCCGTGTCCGCCGCCCGCGGCCTTGCGATGGGGCTGGGCATCCCCGCCATCGGAATCAGCGCCTTCGATATCCTCCGCGGCCCCACCGGCCCGACAGATGTGGCGCCGCAGCGCGTCGTGCTGCAATCCCAGCGCGCCGGGCTGTATATTCAGGACTACGTCAACGGTCGCCCCGCAGCGCCCCCGCAGCCGGGTGCCAACGGTTATGCAGGCTGGGCCGACGTTCCCGCCCCTGACGCCGGCTTCGCCATCGTAGGCCGTCACGCCACCGACATCGCGGCCCGGTGGGCGGTCAAAGGTATCGACGCCACGCTCCCCGACACGGGGATAGCAGACACAATCGCCCGCATCGCCGCGACGCGTCTTGCGCAGGGCGGGCCTGCCACGCCCCCCGCCCCGCTCTACCTCCGCCCCGCCGACGCCGCACCGTCGCGCGACGTGCCGCCAGTGTTGCTGGACGGATGACGCCCGATCTCATGGCCCGGATCCACCTGGCCGCCTTCGCCCAGTCCCGCCCCTGGACCGCCGGCGAGTTCGAAAGCCTCCTGTCCAGCAAGGGCACCCGCGCCGTGGGCGACGACCGCGCCTTCGCGCTCTACCGTGTCACAGCGGACGAGGCCGAGCTTCTGACCATCGCCACCGATCCCGGTCACCGCCGCCATGGCCTTGCCCGCGCGCTGATGGACCTGTGGCAGATGGAGGCCCACGCCATGGGGGCCGCGCGCGCCTTCCTGGAAGTCTCCGCCGACAATGGCCCGGCCTTCACGCTCTACCTCTCCTGCGGGTACGAGATCGTGGGCCGCCGCAAGGATTATTACCAACGTATGGACGGTCTGTCCGAAGATGCGCTTGTCATGCAGCGCACGCTTTGATCGCAGCTACCACAGGAACAGCCTTCCCCAACGCCGCTTCCGCAGAATTCCGTTGACCCTGCCAAGGCTTGCGTCCTTTATTCCCTCCATCGCCTGAGACCTGTCCGCAAGCCGCGGGCCCATGGGCCTCGTTCGCGTGGGCATTCCACGCCAGGCCGGCAGAGCCGCGGGACGCGGGCGTCTTGAACCTTCTGGCTTGGGAGAGCTCGCATGACTGTCTTCAAATCCTTCCTTGGCGCCACCGCCACACTCGCGCTGACCGCCGGCGCCGCGCTGGCCGAACCTGCCATGATCTACGATCTGGGCGGCAAATTCGACAAGAGCTTCAACGAAGCCGCCTTCGGCGGCGCCCAGCGCTGGTCGGAAGAGACCGGCGAAGAGTTCTACGAGATCGAGCTTCAGTCCGAAGCCCAGCGCGAACAGGCGCTCCGCCGCTTCGCCGAACGCGGCGCCAACCCGATCGTCATGGCCGGCTTCGCCTTCGCCGACGCACTGGGGGAAGTCGCGCCCGATTACCCGGACACCAAGTTCGTCATCATCGACATGGTCGTGGAAGAACCCAACGTACGTTCGGTGGTCTTCAACGAACACGAAGGCTCCTACCTCGTCGGCATGCTGGCGGCCGAGGCGTCCGAATCCGGCACCGTCGGTTTCATCGGTGGCATGGACATCCCGCTCATCCGCAAGTTCGCCTGTGGCTACGCGCAGGGCGTCAAGGCCGTGAGCCCGGATGCCGAGATCATCGCCAACATGACCGGCACCACCCCCGCCGCATGGAATGACCCGGTGAAGGGCTCCGAGCTGACCAAGGCGCAGATCAGCCAGGGCGCCGACGTGATCTATGCCGCGGCCGGCGGCACCGGCGTGGGCGTTCTGCAAACCGCCGCCGACGAAGGCATCCTGTCTATCGGCGTCGATTCCAACCAGAACTACATGCACCCTGGCAAGGTCCTCACCTCGATGACCAAGCGCGTCGACAACGCGGTCTACGATGCGTTCAGCGAGGGCGCCGATCTGGAACCGGGCTTCGTGGTGATGGGACTGTCGAACGATGGCGTGGGCTACGCGGTCGACGAACACAACGAGGCACTGATCACCGACGACATGACGGCTGCGGTCGAAAAGGCATCCGACGACATCGCCTCGGGTGCGATCACCGTGCACGACTACACGTCGGATGACAGCTGCCCGGATCTGCAGTTCTGATGCAGGACCGTAACGGTCCGGAAAGTGCGACGCGGCCGGGCGACAGCCCGGCCCCTGCCGTTCAGCCGCCCAAGGCGGCTGAACGGGGCATGTCGTCGGCGCAGCCGGCAATTGAACTGAAGGGTATTTCGAAGGCCTTCGGCCCGGTGCAGGCGAACAAGGATATCTCGATCTCCGTCGCCCCCGGCACGATCCACGGCATCATCGGCGAAAACGGCGCCGGGAAATCGACGCTCATGTCGATCCTCTACGGCTTCTACCGCGCCGACAGGGGGGAGATCTTCATCAACGGCCAAAAGGCCGATATCACCGACAGCCAGGCCGCCATCGCCGCCGGCATCGGCATGGTGTTCCAGCATTTCAAGCTGGTCGAAAACTTCACCGTTCTCGAAAACGTCATCCTCGGCGCTGAAGACGGCCGCCTCCTGCGCCCCTCGCTTGCCAAGGCGCGGCGCGAGCTGAAGGCGCTGGCCTCGGAATACGGGCTCGACGTCGATCCGGACGCCGTGATCCACGACATCGGCGTGGGCTTCCAACAGCGGGTCGAGATCCTGAAGGCGCTCTACCGGCAGGCCGATATCCTGATCCTCGACGAACCCACCGGCGTTCTGACCCCGGCCGAGGCCGACCAGCTGTTCCGCATCCTCCATCGTCTGAAGGACGAAGGCAAAACCATTATCCTGATCACCCACAAGCTGCGCGAGATCATGGAGGCGACCGACACCGTCTCCGTCATGCGCCGGGGCGAGATGGTGGCCACCCGCAAGACATCCGACACCGGCCCCGAAGAACTGGCCGAGCTCATGGTCGGCCGCAAGGTCCTCCTCCGCGTCGACAAGACCCCGGCCAAACCGGGCGCCGACGTGTTGCAGATCGAAGACCTGAAAGTTACCGACGAGTCCGGCGTCCTGCGTCTGAAGGGCATCGACCTGACGCTGAAGGCCGGTGAAATCCTTGGCCTCGCCGGAGTTGCCGGCAATGGACAGTCCGAGCTTCTCGAAGTGCTCGGCGGCATGTTGCCCGCCGTGGGCACCGTCACCGGCAGGGTCCGCATGAAGGGCGAGGTCCTGCCCCTGTCGGGCGCCGCGGGTGACGGCAAGGCCCGCCGCGCGGCCCATATCGGCCATGTGCCCGAAGATCGCCAGCGCGCGGGCCTCGTGATGGATTTCTTCGCCTGGGAGAACATCGCCTTCGGCTACCACGCCGACGCCGGATACCAGCGCTCGGGCCTTTTCATGGACAACCAGGGCCTCCGCCGCGAGGCTGCCGACAAGATGGACCGCTACGACGTCCGCCCCCCCGATCCGTGGCTGAAGGCCAAGAGCTTTTCCGGCGGGAACCAGCAGAAGATCGTCCTCGCGCGCGAGATCGAGCGGAAACCCTCGCTCCTCCTCGTGGGCCAACCGACGCGGGGCGTCGATATCGGCGCGATCGAGTTCATCCACCGCGAAATCGTGGCGCTGCGCGATGCCGGGGCCGCGATCCTTCTGGTGTCGGTCGAGCTGGACGAGATCCTGTCGCTCTCCGACCGTATCGCCGTCATGTTCGACGGCAAGATCATGGGCGAACGGCTGCCAGGCGAGACCGACGAAAAAGAGCTGGGCCTGCTGATGGCCGGCATGAACAACGCCGCCAGCGGGGAGGCCGCATAAAAATGGAAAAGATGCCGGCCTGGGCCGACGTGGTCCTGATTCCGCTGATCAGCCTGATCCTTGCGGCCGCGATTTCGGCCCTTGTCATCCTCTTCATCGGCGAAAGCCCCGCCGAGGCGCTGAATCTCATGGTCACCGGCGCGCTGGGATCGACCTATGGCTGGGGCTACACGCTTTACTACGCCACCAACTTCATCTTCACCGGGCTTGCCGTGACGGTCGCCTTCCACGCCAGGCTGTTCAACATCGGCGGCGAAGGCCAGGCGATGATCGGTGGCCTGGGCGTGGCCGTCGCGTGCCTTTACGTTCCGTGGCCACACTGGTCGCTGGCGCTTGTCGCGGCCTGCATCAGCGGCGCGGTATTCGGGGCCGCCTGGGCCGCGATCCCGGCCTGGCTGCAGGCCAAGCGCGGCAGCCATATCGTGATCACCACGATCATGTTCAACTTCATCGCCGCCGCTGTGCTGAACTACCTTCTGGTCAACGTGATGCGGCCCACGGGCTCGATGGACCCGGCGACCGAGCGCTTTGCCGAAACCATCCACCTGCCCACGCTGCACGAACTTCTGGCCCCCTTCAGCATCGCCTTTTCCAAGGCCCCGCCGGCCAATGTCAGCTTCCTTGTCGCGATCCTCGCCTGCGTCGCCGTCTGGGCGCTGATCTGGCGCACAAGGCTGGGATACGAGATCCGGGCCTTCGGCCATACCGAAACCGGAGCCGTCTATGCCGGGATCTCGCCGGTGAAGATCATCGTCGTCACCATGCTGATCTCGGGCGGCCTCGCGGGCCTCATGGGCATCAACAACGTGATGGGCGAGGCCGAGCGGCTGGTCCTGAACGCCACAGAAGGCGCGGGTTTCATCGGCATCGCCGTGGCGCTGATGGGCCGCGGTCATCCGGCGGGGGTGTTCCTGTCGGCGATCCTCTTCGGGTTCCTCTACCAGGGCGGGGCCGAGCTTGCGCTGTGGACGTCGATCCCGCGCGAGCTGATCGTGGTGATCCAGGCGCTGGTGATCCTCTTTACCGGTGCGCTCGACAACATGGTCCGCATGCCGCTGCAACAGGTCTTCGCCGCGTTGCGCCGGAAGGAAAGCACATGAATTTCACTCTCCCATCCCGCCCGCGCAGCCCGATGCCGGGCGGCTCCGTTTGTCCAGCGGCAAGGTTCCGAGGCTGACCGATGGATCTGGCAAGCATCCTGCAAATCCTTGAATCCACCATCCGGCTGTCAACACCCCTGCTGCTGGCCTGTCTCGCCGGACTGTTTTCCGAGCGCGCGGGGATCTTCGACATCGGGCTTGAGGGCAAGATGCTTGCCGCGGCCTTCTTCTCGGCTGCCGTGGCGTCGATGACCGGGTCCGTCTGGCTGGGGCTTCTGGCCGGGATCGCCGCGTCGCTGGTCCTGTCGGGGCTGCACGGGCTGGCCTCGATCACGTTCCGGGGGGATCAGCTGATCTCGGGCGTCGCGATCAACTTCCTTGCGGCGGGGATGACAGTGCTGATCGCGCAGGACTGGTTCCGGCAGGGCGGGCGCACACCGTCCCTGCCGTCCGACGCGCGCTTCAACCCGATCACCCTGCCCTTTGCCGACAGGGTGGCCGACGTGCCGGTGCTGGGCCCGGTCTATTCGGACCTCATGTCAGGCAATTCCATCCTAGTCTACGTGGCCTTCCTTGCGGTGCCCGCCACGTGGTGGGTGCTCTACCGCACACGTTTCGGCCTGCGCCTGCGCGCCGTGGGCGAAAACCCGGCCGCCGTCGACACCGCCGGCGTGTCCGTCGTGGCCCTTCGCTACGCGGCCGTGGGAATCTGCGGCGTGCTCTGCGGAATCGCGGGGGCCTATCTTGCCACGTCGCTTCAGGCGGGTTTCGTGAAGGACATGACCGCCGGCCGCGGCTACATCGCGCTGGCGGCGCTGATCTTCGCAAAGTGGCGGCCGTGGTACGCGCTCTGGTCCTGTCTCCTGTTCGGCGTGCTGCAGGCGGTGGCGCTGCGCTACCAGAACATCGACCTTGGCAGCTTGGTCATACCGGTCCAGTTCATGGACGCCCTGCCCTATATCCTGACGGTCGTGATCCTCGCCGGGTTCGTCGGCAAGGCGATCCCGCCCCGCGCCGGCGGTCAGCCCTACGTCAAGGAACGCTGACCGCGCCCCCGGACACTGCGCCTTCGCGCCAGCAGCCGATGCCTGTCCGCCTCCGGCGGGAGTATTTGAAGAAGAGAAGAAGATCAGGACGCGCCTTGTCTTCTTTGGTCCCTAAATACCTCGGGGGTCCGGGGGCAGAGCCCCCGGCCGACCGCTGCAAACGCGCCGTCAGGATGTGTCAGACAGCGGGGGCGCGCAGTTCGACGCGGCCGTCTTCGTGCCCGATCACGACCTGCGTACAGATGCCGATGAACAAGCCATTCTCGACCACGCCCGGCACCTGGTTCAGGTCCAGCGCCAGTTGCCGCGGATCGCCGATCCGGCCCAGGTGCAGGTCGAGGATGTAATTGCCCTCGTCCGACCTGAAGGGCTGATCGCCCGCCATGCGCATCGTGATCTCGCGGCCCTGGACGTCCGAGGTTTCCAGCGCCTTGGAGACCAGGGTCTGCGTGCCCTGCCAGCCAAAGGGAATGACCTCGATCGGCAGGGGGAATGCGCCCAGAGCCTCGACGTCCTTCGCGGCGTCGGCGATCACCACCATGCGGTCCGACAAGGTCGCCACGATCTTTTCCTGCAGGTGCGCACCGCCGCCACCCTTGATCAGGTTCAGGTGCGGGTCGAATTCGTCGGCGCCGTCGATGGTGAGGTCGAGCGTGCCGACCTCGTCGAGCGTCACGACGGGAATGCCCAGCTCGCGCGCCAGATCGGCGGTGCGGGTGGAGGTCGGCACGCCGCGGATATTCAGCCCTTCGTCCCGGACCCGTTCGCCCAGCCGGCGGACCATCCACGCGGCGGTGCTGCCGGTGCCAAGGCCGACCCGCATGCCGTCTTCGACCATGTCTGCCGCACTCCGGGCGGCGGCGCGTTTGGCTTTGTCGATGGGCGACATTTCTTCGGACATGGGACGGGCTCCTCCGGCGTTCGCCACGTTATAGACCGTCCCGCCTGCGGGCGCGAGCGCCGGGCCGCGCGGCGGCCACGATGTCGCGCAGCCTTGCATGAAGGGTCGTCTTCAGGCGCAAGGGCGGGCAGGCTCTCTGCTAGGCTCGCCCAGTATACCCGTCCCCGACCCGCCTGCCCGATCTGCCCGAAGGAGGGCTTTGCAACCGATGTTCGTATCCGTGCTCGACATGTTCAAGGTGGGCATCGGCCCGTCCTCCTCCCACACGATGGGGCCAATGGTGGCGGCCGCGCGGTTTCTGGACCTGATGCGTGCGTCTCCGTTTGACTTCGCGGGTGTGCGTGCATCCTTGCATGGATCACTGGCCTTCACCGGCGTCGGGCACGCCACCGACCGGGCGACGATCCTCGGCCTCGCCGGGTTCACGCCGGATGGCTATGACGCCGAAGCCGCCGACTCGGCGCTGGAGGAGATCCGGGCCACCGGCACGATCCATCCCGACGGGTTGGGCCCGCTGACCTTCCGGCCGGCCATCGACCTTGTCTTCGACTACGACCGCAAGTTGCCGGGCCACACCAACGGCATGCTGCTGGCGGCCACAGATGAACAGGGCGATGTCACGCTGAGCCAGGTCTACTACTCCATCGGCGGCGGCTTCGTCATGACCGAGGAAGAACTTGCCGCCGGCAAGGCCACCGAAGAAGAAGGCCCGGCCATCCCCTTCCCGTTCCAGAGCGCCGCCGAGATGCTGGAAATGGCAGCGCAATCGGGCAAGTCCATCGCCGCGATGAAGCGCGAGAACGAGGCGGCGCGCGTCGGGCGCGGAGTGATGACACAGGGCACCGAGCGCGTCTGGCAAGTAATGTCGGACTGCATCGACCGGGGCCTGGATGCAGGTGGCCAACTGCCCGGCGGCCTGAACGTCCGACGACGGGCGCAAGCCATCCATCAGGCGCTGCTGGCCGAACGCGGCCAAAACCTTGCCCCGCCGCACACGATCAACGACTGGATCGCCGTCTATGCCATGGCGGTGAACGAGGAAAACGCCGCTGGCGGGCAGGTCGTCACCGCGCCCACCAATGGGGCCGCAGGCGTGATGCCTGCGGTGATCCGGTATTACCTGGATCATGTCCCCGGCGCCTCCTCGGCCCGGGTAGAGGAGTTCCTGCTGACCGCTGCCGCCATCGGCGGGCTGATCAAGTACAACGCCTCGATCTCGGGGGCCGAAGCCGGGTGCCAGGCCGAGGTCGGCAGCGCGGCCGCCATGGCCGCCGCAGGCCTGTGTGCCGTGCTGGGCGGCAGCCCCGCGCAGATCGAAAACGCGGCCGAGATCGCGCTGGAACATCACCTTGGCATGACCTGCGATCCGGTTCGCGGGCTGGTGCAGGTACCGTGCATCGAACGCAACGGGCTGGGTGCGATCAAGGCCGTGGCGGCCGCCGGACTGGCCCTGCGCGGGGACGGTACGCATCTTGTGCCGCTGGACGCCTGCATCGAAACCATGCGCCAGACCGGCGCCGACATGAGCGAGAAGTACAAGGAGACGGCCCTGGGCGGATTGGCAGTGAACATTCCGAATTGCTGAATGTACGATGTCGTCGTTTTCCTTTAGATGCACGCTATACTCATCATTTGATATCTCGCGCAACCTGCGCTTGCACAAATTCTTAAGCTGTCCTAGCTTGCCGTGCATGGCAACTGACCGCCCCATTCTTGGCCTGTCGCTGATGCTGGCCTTCTGTCTGATCGCTCCGTTCGGCGAGACCTTCGCCAAGCTTCTGGGCGACGCGGTTCCGATTGGTCAGGTCGTTTTTCTGCGCTATGGCATGCAGGCCGCGATGCTGATCCCGCTGGTCTGGGCAACGGGCCGGATCTGGAGGATGCGCGGTCGGATCCTTCGGCTGACGATCATCCGCACGTTGTTCCAGATGGCCGGCATCGCCACCATGTTTGCCGCGCTGCGGTACCTGCCGCTGGCCGACTGCATCGCCATCGCCTTCGTGATGCCGTTTGTCCTTCTTCTGCTGGGAAAACTGCTTCTAAACGAAACCATCGGACCCCAACGTCTGAGCGCCTGCATCGTGGGATTCGGCGGCACGTTGCTGGTGATCCAGCCCAGCTTCGTCAACATCGGTTGGCCGGCGCTCCTGCCGCTTGGGGTTGCATTCACCTTCTCGTTCTTCGTGCTGACCACCCGCCAGATCGCGGCCCATACCGACCCGATCAGCCTGCAGGCGGTCAGCGGCGTGATGGCCGTGGTGCTTGTCCTGCCTGCTCTGGGCCTGGGCGCGGTTACGGATTTCGCGCCGCTGCAGATCGTGACACCCACGGCCATCGACTGGACGTTCCTAATCGGCCTTGCCACCGTCGGCACCGGGGCGCATTTGCTGATGACCTATTCGTTGAAGTTCGCGCCGTCCGCCATGCTGGCCGCACTTCAGTATATCGAAATCCCCGTCGCCGCGCTGATCGGCTGGTTCATCTTCGGCGATTTCCCCAATTTCCAGGCCTGCGTCGGAATCGTGGTCACGATTGGCGCGGGACTTTACGTCATGGTGTACGAGCATTCCAACGCCCGCGCGACCGAAGCCGCCCGCGTCAGCGAGACCCAACCGCCGGAGAACGCACAAGCGCTGTGATCGCAGCGTCGAAGGCGGACCGCGGCAGCATGACCAGCATGCCCGGCCCCGCCATGTCGATCCGCAACGGCCCCAACGCGCGGTTCGACGTGCCCACCCGATCGCCCGGCGCGAAATGCAGCCCATCGATGGGCCATTCCAATCCCGTGGAGCGGCCAGCGACGGGGCGCATCGGGAACAGCGACACCGGATCGCCAGGGCTCAGCGCGATCTCGAAAACCGGCGGCAGGTGGAAGACGACCTCGCTCGGGCCCAGCATCAGGCAGGGCCGGTCCGAATGGCGCACAAGCACGTTAAGCGCCGCCAGTTGGTGGTCCAGTCTTGCGCCCAGAAACCCCACCGCCAGGATCAACGGAGCCGAGATCGACCGCAACGCCTTGTCGAAATCTGTGCTGTCCTGTTCGGCGATCCGGAACTGCCGGTCGGCGGGGATCCGGGCCAGCGCCCCGGGGGGCAGCGAATCGAAGTCGCCGATCACGGCCTGTGGCACATGCCCCGCGGCCAGCGCCGGAATCGCCCCGCCATCGGCGGCGACCAGCACCGGTGCACGTTCCAGCGCCAGTAACAGGTCCGCTTCCGTCACCAATCCGCCGCCAATGAGGGTGACTGGCGACGATACATCGACAATCGGCGCTGCGGGATCAGAAGTCTTGGAATTGTCCACGTCAGATCCCATTCCGGTCACAAAATGATAGGCTATTTGGCACAGATTCGGTCTGCATCGGGGGCGCCGGCCCGTCAAGCCGCGTTTCGGAATGCGTGATGGGGATGGTAACAGCATGGCAGACACGACCAAGGTGCTCACGGTGTCCTATGGTGCGTTTTCCTGCAAGCTGGAAGGGTTCGAAGAACCGCTTGAGGCGATGAAAACGATTGCCGGGCATTTCCGGGCGCTCGCCGCGGAAGACCGAAGCTTCGGCGCGCAACCGATACCGTCCGGAGCGGGCCAGGACCCCGCGACGAACGAACTTGCCGACCGGATGGAACCTGCGCCGGATGCCAAGGTCCGGACGGAAGAAACACCGCCTGCCACCGCCACGGACGCGCCCCCGCCGGACAGCGCGACGCAGGCGGCCTCAATCGCCGCCAAATTGCAGCGCATCCGTGCGGCTGTTGCGCCGGTCCCCCTGGCCGAAGATGCGCAGGCTGATCCGATCGCCGGCGCGGGCACCACGGTCAGTGGCGCCCTGCCGACAGAAGCCGAAAACGAGGAACAGCCGCTCCAAGAGCAAACCGCTGCGGAAGGGCTATCCGCGGACGAAGTGCCGGGCCTCGCGGTCATCCCGTCCCCCTTACTTCTCAAGAAACCTGCCGTTGTCGGGGAGAGAGAGGCCGATGTCGCGCGCCTCATGGCAACCGCGTCGCGGAAACTCGATGATGCGGAGGCCCGATCGAACCACGACACCTACCGCCACCTTCGCGCCGCGGCCGCAGCGGCCGCGGGGGATCGCACGCGGGCCGATCCTGCGCGGGACGGCGACTACCGCAGCGATCTTTCCGATTCCGTCCGTCTTCATACTGCGGCCGGGTCTGGCGCCCGGCCGAAGCCATTGAAACTTGTTGCCGCGCAGCGGGTCGATGAAACCCGCGATCCCCGGCCCGATCTCCCTGTATCCGTCCCCCCGGACCCGCATGACATGCCGCCGCCGGACGCGGGGCCATCGCTCGCGGGTCAGGATTTAAGCGACATCGACACGCTCATCGCCATGTCCGCGGTGACCCTGTCGCAGACCGACGGGGCCGATGGTTTCACCCGGCGCAGGCTTTTTCGAACGGTGCGAGAGGTTCAGGGCAAGGATTTCGTCCGCGACACCGCGCTCCGGGCCCTTCATCGGCTGATCGACAACGGCAGCATCGCCAGGCTGGCGGACGGCCGTCTGATCGCCGGTGACCGGCTGGCCGACCCGGCCCACGCGGCCGGCTGAGATGCCTCAGGCGTCGGGGTCGGGTTTGCCGATTCCCTTGAAGACAAAGCGCAGCGGGAACGTCCACAGCACCCCAAGCACGGCGTAGACGATGAATTCGACCCAGATCGGCGGTCGGTCCAGCAGCGTCACCACCGTCACGACGGCGAAGATGTAGGCCGGCAGCGCCAGCACCAGAATGACAAGAGACCACCGCCGCCGTGCGCGGTAGGACAGCCCCTTGCGTTCCTTCTTTTCGGGTTCCTGTGTCATCAGTCTTGGAACGGATCTGTCACGAGGATCGTATCCTCCCGCTCGGGCGAGGTCGACAGCATCGCCACCGGGCAGCCGATCAGCTCCTCCACGCGGCGGACATACTTGATCGCGTTGGCGGGCAGGTCCGCCCAGCTGCGCGCACCTTCGGTCGATTCGCTCCAGCCCGGGAGTTCCTCGTACACCGGCGTGCAGCGCGCCTGTTCGTCGGCGGCAGTGGGCAGATAGTCCAGCGGCTTGCCGTCCAGTTCGTAGCCCACGCACACTTTCAGCACGTCGAACCCGTCCAGCACGTCGAGCTTCGTCAGCGCGATGCCGTTCACGCCCGAGGTCTGGCAGGTCTGCCGCACGAGGCAGGCATCGAACCAGCCGCAGCGACGCTTGCGGCCCGTGGTTGTGCCGAATTCATGGCCCCTTGTGCCCAGCCGTTCGCCATCGTCGTCCATCAACTCGGTCGGGAACGGGCCTTCGCCGACGCGGGTCGTGTAGGCCTTGACGATCCCCAGCACGAAATCGATCGCATCGGGGCCGACGCCCGTCCCCGTGGCCGCCTGCCCGGCGATCACGTTGGACGAGGTAACATAAGGATACGTGCCGAAATCGATATCCAAGAGCGCACCCTGCGCACCTTCGAACAGGATCCGCTTGCCCGCGCGGCGGTGTTCGTTCAGCACCTTCCACACCGGGGCTGCGTATTGCAGGATCTCGTCCGCGATCGCCTTCAGGTCGGCGATCAGGGCGTCGGCGTCGATCGCCTCCAGCCCCAGCCCGGCCCGCAGAGCGTTGTGGTGGACGAGGGCCCGGCCGACCCGCAGTTCCAGCGTCGCGTCATCGCCCAGATCCGCCACGCGGATCACCCGGCGACCGACCTTGTCCTCGTAGCAAGGCCCGATCCCGCGCCCCGTGGTCCCGATCTTGGCCACGGAATTCTGCGCCTCGCGCGCGCGGTCCAGTTCGCCGTGAAAGGGCAGGATCAGCGGCGTGTTCTCGGCGATCATCAGCGTCTCGGGCGTGATGGTCACGCCCTGCGCGCGGATCGCGGCGATTTCCTTGATCAGGTGCCACGGGTCCAGCACCACGCCATTGCCGATCACCGACAGCTTGCCCTTCCGCACGACGCCCGATGGCAGGGCGTGCAGCTTGTAGACTTCCCCGTCGATCACCAGCGTATGGCCGGCATTGTGCCCGCCCTGGAAGCGCGCGATCACGTCGGCGCGCTCCGAAAGCCAGTCGACGATCTTGCCTTTTCCCTCGTCGCCCCATTGGGCGCCGACAACCACGACGTTGGCCATATGATGTCTCCCCGGCGTCTGTCCGGCGCCCCGTATACGCAAAGGGGCGCCGACCTGAAAGCTGCAATTCGACGCGCTCGGCGGCCCGAGCGCAAACATCGTGTGCGCCGCAGGCGCGCCTTTGGATCAGGCGCGCACGCCGCCCTTCAGAACAACGGGCTCTCCGTGCGGTGTCGTCAGGTACGCCGCCTCCCAATCCGCCCGCACACGCTCCACCTCGTCGGGTGCGGCCTGCCCCAGTTCGGCAAGGAAGCTTTCCAGAACCTCGAGCCAGACCAGGAAGTAATCCTCGCCCCCGTCAAGCTCGCGCTCCAGCCCTCGGGCCTTCAATCCCGCGCCGAACCGCTCTGCCCAATCAGGCCAGGCGAACAGCCCGGATTCGTTCAGATGTACAGTCAGCGCAAAGACCTGCGCGTGCCAGGGCGCTTCGAAAACGGGTTCCGGTGCGTTATCGGTCATGCCGGTTCCAGGTAGCTTTGCCACAGATCCACGATGACCTCGTCCCGCGGATGCTCCGGCGCGGCCCAGATTTCGCCCGCCGCGAAGGCGACGGCATAAAGCGGCTCGGGCGCCTCGCCCAGACCGTGGGCATTGGTGTCGGGCAGGACGAAGGTGCCATGCATCCGCACCACGCGGCCTGTTGCGCCCGCCGCATAGCCCGGCAGACGGGTGTGCCCGCCATCGACGAACCGGTTCGCCGCCGGTCGCAAGGTCCGCACCATATCGCCGGGCCCGAAGCGCGCCGCCACATTGCTGTCCCGATCCGCCGGTGCCCCCTTGGCCAGAGCAGCCGGCACCGCGTCCGCTGCAAGCGGCGAAAAAGCCGGCGCATCCTCTGCTGTGCCCGTTTCCAGTTCGGCGCGGGACAACACCCCGGTCTCGACGGCGATGTCGGCCAGCCCCGCCAGCCATTTCTCGTAATAGGTGAACCGCGCGTAATCCGCGGGCCTGACCGATTCCCGTGCGTGGCGGGACATGTCGATGTTCCACTTGCCGCAGGCCCCGGCCGCCACGGTCAACGCCATGGCGCGTGCCTGCCACGCTTCCGGGTAATGCTCCGCATCCTCCGCCTCGGGCACCACCGGCCCGTCGCCGAAACGCCCGCCCATGTCGTGCACCCGGCTCATGCGGCGTCCGGAGACAGAGCCAGCCCCGTCCCGATCATGCTGTCCCGTGTGACGAGGGCCGACAGCCGGTCCACGTCCCAACCTTCCGTCCCCAAGGGGCGTTCAGGGATCACCAGATACCGGATTTCGGCCGTCGAATCCCAGACGCGCACGGCCTTGTCCCCGGGCAGGGTCACGCCGAAATCGGCCAGCACCTTCCGGGGCTCCCGCACCGCGCGGGCGCGGTAGGCGTCGCTCTTGTACCATGCCGGCGGGATGCCCAGCAGAGGCCACGGGTAGCAACTGCACAAGGTACATACGACCATGTTGTGGGTATCGGCCGTGTTCTCGACCGCCACGACATGTTCGCCCTGCCGCCCGAAGAACCCAAGCTCCGACACCACCGCCGTCGCGTCTTGCATCAACCGCGCACGGAACCCGTCATCGGCCCAGGCGCGGGCGACAACGGCCGCGCCGTTACGGGGGCCGATCTTCGTCTCGTAGGTATCGATGATCGCATCCATCGCGGCGGGGTCGACAACGCCCTTGGCTGTCAGGATGGTTTCCAGCGCCTTGACCCGCAGCGCCGGATCCGGTGGCAGGAGCGCATGCGGGTGGTCGTCATGTCCGGTATCATGTGGCATGGCCGGACAATGCGCCCGCGAGTCCGACCTGTCCAGCCCCGGCTGCGTCCCGCCCGCACCCAGATCTTGCCTTGCGCCCACGGGCGATCTTCCCTACATACCGCGCGATCAAACTCATGCCCGTCCGGGCAGGGATTTCTATTGTCTTCCCGCCGGACCCAGACTGCCGGATCCCCACTATGGAAAACGTCGTCCTTGTCATTCACCTGCTTCTGGCCCTCGGGCTGGTGGGCGTGGTGCTGCTGCAACGCTCCGAAGGGGGCGGGCTCGGCATGGGGTCGAGCGGTGGTGGCGCAGGCGGCGGCGTGATGTCGGGCCGGGCCGCGGCCACGGCCCTTGGCAAGATCACGTGGGGGCTTGCGATAGCTTTCATCTGCACGTCGATCTGGCTGACGATCCTTGCGGCACAGAATTCCGCCGACAGCTCGGTCCTTGACCGGATCGGCCCCGAATTGCCGACCGAGACGACGGGCGACGCCCCGGCCGTGCCCGGCCTTCCCGCCGCGGGGTCCGACCTGCTGCCGCCCAGTGCCGGTGATTCCGGCCCGACGGTTCCGCGCGCCGACTGATCCGGCGCGCCTTTTCTGCATGCGTTTCAGACGGCTGCGCGTACTTGCGCGCTCCGTTCCCGGTATTGTCCCCGTTTGGCACAAGGTCTTGCCGGTCTCCGAAAAAGCACAACATCATCTAGCGGTTTGCTTGCAATAGCCTACCGAATCCGCTACTAGTGAAGTCCCGTGACCAGGTGAAATTTTCGCCGGGATTTCGATCCATTTGCACGCCTTCGGGCGCTCATCACGGGAGGTCTCCGACCGACATGGCGCGTTATATCTTCATCACCGGCGGTGTGGTGTCTTCGCTTGGCAAGGGTCTTGCCTCGGCCGCTCTGGGCGCCCTTCTGCAGGCCCGCGGCTTTTCCGTCCGGCTTCGCAAACTCGACCCTTATCTGAACGTCGATCCCGGCACGATGAGCCCGTTCGAGCATGGCGAGGTCTTCGTGACCGACGATGGCGCGGAAACCGATCTGGACCTTGGCCACTACGAACGTTTCACCGGCGTGGCCGCGCGCAAGACCGACAGCGTGTCCTCCGGCCGGATCTATTCCAACGTGCTGGAGAAGGAACGCCGCGGCGACTACCTGGGCAAGACGATCCAGGTGATCCCCCACGTCACGAACGAGATCAAGGACTTCATCCATATCGGTGAGGACGAGGTCGATTTCATGCTGTGCGAGATCGGCGGCACGGTGGGCGACATCGAGGGCCTGCCCTTTTTCGAAGCCATCCGCCAGTTCAGCCAGGACATGCCGCGCGGCCAGTGCATCTTCATGCACCTGACGCTTCTGCCGTTCATCCGCGCCTCGGGCGAATTGAAGACGAAACCCACCCAGCACTCGGTCAAGGAGCTCCGCTCCATCGGCATCGCGCCTGATGTTCTCGTGTGCCGGTCCGAAGGGCCGATCCCGCAGAAAGAGCGCGAGAAGCTGGCGCTGTTCTGCAACGTGCGCCCCGACAGCGTGATCACGGCCCGCGATCTGGATTCGATCTACGAGGCGCCGCTGGCCTATCACCGCGAAGGGCTGGACCAGGCCGTGCTGGATGCGTTCGGGATCACCCCTGCCCCTGCCCCGCGGCTGGATATCTGGCGTGACGTGGCTTTCCGGATCAATAACCCGGAAGGCGAAATCAACGTTGCGGTCGTGGGCAAGTACACGCAGCTGGAAGACGCCTACAAATCCATTGCCGAGGCGCTGACCCATGGCGGCATCGCCAACCGGGTGAAGGTAAAGACGCAATGGGTGGATGCCGAGCTGTTCGAACGCGAAGACCCGGCGGCGCACCTTTCGGGCTTCCACGCGATCCTGGTCCCCGGTGGCTTCGGCGAACGTGGGACCGAAGGCAAGATCCGCGCGGCCCAGTTCGCGCGGGAGCATGACGTGCCCTACATGGGCATCTGCCTGGGCATGCAGATGGCGGTGATCGAGGCCGCGCGGAACCTCGCTGGGCTGGAGAATGCCGGCTCGGAGGAATTCGACCACGAGGCGGGCGAGAAACGGTTCGAACCGGTCGTCTATCACCTGAAGGAATGGATCCAGGGCAACCACAAGGTCGAACGCAAGGTCGATGACGACAAGGGCGGCACGATGCGCCTTGGGGCCTACGATGCCATCCTGGCCGAAGGCAGCCGCGTGGCGCAGATTTACGGATCGACCAAGATCGAGGAACGCCACCGCCATCGTTACGAGGTCGACAATCGCTACCGCGAGGCGCTGGAAGGCGTAGGGCTGAAGTTCTCGGGCATGAGCCCGGATGGCCGTCTGCCCGAGATCGTGGAATGGTCCGATCACCCGTGGTTCGTGGGCGTGCAGTTCCATCCCGAGCTGAAGTCGAAACCCTTCGCGCCGCATCCGCTGTTTGCCGATTTCGTGCGCGCGGCGAAGGAAACGTCGCGGCTGGTCTGAGGCCGGTCTTACGGGCGGTGCGTGCAGAGCACGCACCCTACGGCAGCCGGAACGGATAAGCCTGGAGCGACGGCAGGTTCGCGCCGGACCCGAGGCGGGTGGGTCGCGCGCGAACGGGATCCCGAGTGATCCAGAAAAGCTGGCATCAACCGTCCTTCCTCCAAGCACGCTTCACCGTCCGGTTGAAATCCGCTATCCATCCCCATGGCCCTGACATACGACACCCTCGCCGATCTGCTGAACCACGGCTACGACACCGTCATCGACGTGCGCAGCCCGGCGGAGTTTGCCGAGGATCACGTGCCCGGCGCCATCAACCTCCCCGCGCTGGATAATGATGAACGCGCGCGGGTCGGGACGATCTACAAGCAGGACAGCCCCTTCAAGGCCCGCAAGCTGGGCGCCGCGCTGGTCTTCCGCAATGTCGCCCGCCATATCGAAGATACGCTCAGCCATCATGATGGCGGCTGGCGGCCGCTGGTCTACTGCTGGCGAGGCGGGCAGCGGTCGGGCACCTTCGCGTGGACGCTGAAGGAGATCGGCTGGCGGTCGGACACCGTCGCGGGCGGCTATCGCAGCTTCCGGCGGCTGGTCCATGCCATGCTGTACGAGACCGAACTGCCCCACCGACTGGTGGCGCTCGATGGCTATACCGGCACCGCCAAGACGGATCTGTTGCACCGGCTGCGCACCCGCGGGGTGCAGGTGCTTGATCTGGAAGGCCTCGCCAATCACCGCGGATCTGTGCTGGGCGGGATGGGGGACCAACCGACCCAGAAATGGTTCGAGACGGGGCTGTCATCCACCCTCTCCGGGTTCGACCCGGCCCGGCCGGTCGTCGTCGAAGCGGAATCGAGCAAGATCGGATCGCGCATCGTCCCGCCCGCCATCTGGGAGGCGATGAAAATCGCCCCACGGATCGAAGTGGAAGCCCCGGTCGATGAACGGGTGACCTACCTGACCCGCGTCTACGACGACATACTGTCGGACACCGACCGTCTGCACGAGGTTCTCCCGCCCCTGATCGCCCATCGCGGGCGCGAGGTTGTCGAAGGCTGGTTGCAACTGATCGATGCGGGCGACAAGCAAGGCTTCACGCGCGCCATCGTGGATCAGCATTACGATCCGTCCTACCAGAAGTCGCGCCGCGCCATCGACGCGCATGTCGCGGCCCGGGTGCAGGCCAGAACGCTTGACGATGCCGGACTGGACAAAGCTGCAGCCGATATCGAGAAGGTGATGGAACAGATCGACCTGTCAGGTCAAACGACAGACACGCCCGGCGGCCCGTCCACCAAACGCCCGATCCGCGCAGCGGAATAGCCTGCCGCTCTCAACTTTTCGACCAACCCATCCGCCGCGCCCGCGTCCATCGCGGCCAGAAGCCCGCCAGAGGTCTGCGGATCGAAGAGCAGCGCCGCCGGCCCCGTGTCCGGCAGATCCGGCACCAGCGCGCGGTTTTCCGGGTAGATGGACGACCGTATGCCTTGGGCGGACAACTCCGCCGCGCCGTCCATCATCGGCACGCTGTCCAGCGTGATCTCTCCCGCGACGCCGCTTGCCTCGCAGATGTTCAACAGGTGGCCGGCCAGCCCGAAACCGGTCACGTCCGTCATCGCATGCGCGCCGGACAGCACCGCAGCCGCGGCCCCCTGCCCCTGGCACATCCAGTCCCACGCGGCGAGCACATGGGCGCCGTCCGCCGCGCCCTCCATCTCGGCCGCCATCAGGGTACCGGAGCCGATTGGCTTGGTCAGGATCAGTGCATCCCCGGCCCGCCCCCCGGCCAGCGTAATCGGCGCAGCATCGCACAGGCCCGTCACCGTGAAACCCACGGTCAGTTCATCGCCGACAGAGGTATGGCCGCCCACGATATCGGCCCCCGCCTCGCCCATCACGGCTCGCGCCGCTGCCATGATCTCGGCCAGTGTGCGGGCTTGCAGGGCGTCCGACAGGCGCGGCAGCACGATGGTGGCCAGCGCCGCCTGCGGGGACGCGCCCATGGCCCAGATGTCGCCCAGCGCGTGATGGGCGGCGATGCGGGCCATCAGGACGGGGTCCTCGGTCAGGGCGCGCAGATGGTCCGCGCTGATGACCTGACGCGCGCCACCCGTCCGCAACAGCGCCGCGTCATCGCCCGGCAGGGGTTCGATGTCCGTTCGTTGCAGCGTACCCGCGGGCCCAAGTGCCGACTGAAGCGCGCGCCGGCCCACCTTGGCGCCGCAGCCGCCGCAAAGCGGGCGTTCGCCCAGTGCGTCGTCCACGCCATCGGCGCGCAGCCGGGGGAGCGCGGGTGCGGGCATCTTCGGCAGGTCGCGGAACTTGTCCATGAACCGCTGGTCGATCCCGTCCTTCCAGCGCCAGATCAGTTTCCCGTGCAGAACATGGCCGAACTTCTCTCCCAGCGCTGCCTTTCGGCCCAGAGAGATCAGTTTCAGGTAATCGCCCTGCGGCTTATAGGGTTTCAACTCCTTTCCCGTCAGCATCGCGCGGATGTTGTGGACTAGCACCGGGGCCTGCCGCACGGCATAGACGCCAGCCTTGGGCCGGGGCGACCATGACAGGTGAGCGCAATCGCCCGTGGCGAAGATGGTCGGGTCAGAGGACTGAAGCGTCGGGCCGACCGAGACGAAACCGTCGTGCAGATCCAGCCCGGTTTCCTTCAGCCAGTCATAGGGTCGTGCCCCGGCAGCGCCGGTGATGAAATCGGCCTCGATGCTCTGTCCATCGGTCAAGTGGATCGCGCCATGTTCGACGCGGTCGATGGGGCTGTCGGCGCGCACCGCGACTCCTGCGTCCTGTAGTTCCCTCATGAGAACGTCGCGTGCCCTTGTGCCCAAGCCATCCAGCGGGCGGGCGGCGTCTATCAGCGTCAGGTCGCCTTCCCGTCCGCGCTGGCGGAGGGCGTGGGACATGGCCAGCGCCAGCTCCGCCCCCGCCACGCCGCCACCGATGATGGCGACGCGGGCCGGGCCGGTGCCGTTCAGGAACGCCGCCCAGCGTTCGGCGAAGGGGCCCAGCGGCTTGGCAGGCATGGCGTGACCGGCGAAACCCGGCAGGTCGGGCATGGCGGAGGTAATGCCGATGTCGATGGAACAGATGTCGTACGCCACCGGTGGCCGTCCGGGAACGAGAACTGTCCGCGCTGCAAGATCCAACCCTTCGGCCGCGCCCACCACCACGCGCGCTCCGGCGAAACGGGCCAGCCGGACAAGGTCGATATCCAGCGCGGACCTATCGTAATGGCCTGCAACGTGACCCGGCAGCATGCCAGAATAGGGCGCGGTGGGGCCGGGGTTGATCACCGTCACCCGCGCGCCGGGGAGCGGGTTCATCCCCCACATGCGCAGGAACAGCGCGTGGGTGTGCCCGCCTCCGATCAGGACGATGTCGCGGGTCTGGGGAAGGGACGCCTGTTTCATCCCGCCGTTCTAACCGGCCCGCCCGTCACGGCAACGCAGGAATCGCCGCGCGGCCCGATCACGCTTCGGCTAGCGGTTCGACCAGATGCGCGCCGTGAGCCCGGTTCGAATTCACTTCCGGATCGACACGGTAGGCATCGAGGATGCCCGTTGCCCCCGGCTGCATCAGCTTGGCCGCGCCATGCCCGGCCTCTCCCAGCCACAATGGCCAGTCGGCGGGCTCCAGGATCAACGGCATCCGCTTGTGGATATGGCCGATGTCATCGTTCGCCCCGGTGGTGACGATGGCGCAGGTGGGGGCCGGATCATCGCGGCCCCAGTCCTGCCAGATCCCGGCAAAGACCATCGGCGCGCCATCCTTGCGGTGAATGTACCACGGCAAGCGCTTGCCCTCCTCCGTCTTGGTCCATTCGTAGAAACCGGTCCCAACGATCAGGCAGCGCCGTTCCCGGCAGGCACTGCGGAAGGCGGGCTTTTCGGCCAGTGTTTCGGCGCGCGCGTTGATCAGCAGCGGACCGTCGGTGGGCGTCTTGTACCAGTGCGGGATGAAGCCCCAGCGCATGGGCAGAAGCTGGCGGTCAGTGTCGCCACTGCGCACGACATGTACGTCGTTGGTCGGGCAGACGTTGTAGTTGGGTACGTCGGGCAGCGCATTGGCGGGACGCGCCTCGAAAAGCTGCGCCATCGCATCGCTGGGCAAGGTGACTGCAAACCGTCCGCACATGGGCGGCAACCTAGCGCGGCGCATGCGCAAGGGCCAGAGCCCGGCGCGAACACCCCGCGCCGATGGACGCAGGGTGCAGGATTTTGAAGGGGCCGTTACTTCTTGACGATCCGTCCGTCGGTGTAGGGCGTATAAGGCGCGTTGGTGGCCAGAAACTCCGCCGTCACATCGGCCAGGTCGGGGCCGTAATCGTAGGCGTTCTCGGCATCGACGAACATCTTGTAGCCATCGCCGCCGCCCCGGACATAGTTGTTCGAGACCACGCCATAGAGCTTGTCCATCTCGATGGGCGCACCGCCGACCGTCACGTCGCTGATGCGGCTGCCGACCTCGGCCGTGGGATCGAAGGCAAAGCTCATCCCCGCCACCTGCGGGAAGCGGCCCGCGCCGTCTTCATACTGGCTGACACCGTTTTCCAGCGCGGCCACGACGGTTTCCCCGGTCACCTGGAAGGTCGACAACGTGTTCTGGAAGGGCAGTACCGTCAGCACCTCGCCCATCGTTACCGGCCCCGCGTCGATCGAGGCGCGCAGCCCGCCGCCGTTTGTAATCGCGATCTCGATGCCCTGGTCCTTCACCCGGTCCAGCATCGCATCAGTCACGAGGTTGCCCATCGCGCATTCCTCGGCCCGGCACGAGCCGCGCTCACCGTCGATGGGTTCGGCCGTTTCGGCCACGACTTTCGACCGGATCTCCTCAAGCGGCTTCGCAGCCTCGGCGATGCGGTCGACGGTCGGCGTGTCCTCGGTCACGGCGGCGTCCATCAGCAGCGGCTGGCCTGCGGCCTCGCTGATCTTGCCGTCATCGTCGAAGGTCACGTTCAGCTCGCCCAGGTACTTGCCATAGGCATAGGCCTGCACGATGGCGGTATCGCCCACCATCGTCGGGTACGGGCCCTTGGCGCCCTCCATGTCGCCCAGCAGCGAGTTGTCGTGCCCGCCGACGATCACGTCCACCCCGATGGTTCCCGCGGCGACGGCCTTGTCGACGTTATAGCCGGAATGGGAGAGCACGACGATCTTGTTCACGCCTTCAGCGGTCAGCTTGTCGACCTCGCCCTGCACGGCGGCGACGGGATCGGAGAAGGTGATGTTCGGGCCGGGGCTGGCCAGTTCATCGGTGTCCTGCGGTGTCAGACCGATCAGGCCGATCTTCTCGCCATTCTTCTCGATCACCGTCGATTTCATCAACTTGCCCGCCAGCGCCGGCTCGGCGCTGACATCGGCGTTCGACATCAGGACAGGGAAATCCACCGCCTCCATGAAACCGGCCAGCACTTCGGGGCCGTCATCGAATTCGTGGTTGCCCACGGTCATCCCGTCATAGCCCAGCGTGTTCATCATCTCGGCGGCAAGCTTGCCCTTGTAGTAGGTGTAGAACAGCGTGCCCTGGAACTGGTCGCCCCCGTCGACAAGGATGGAATTGCCGGCCCGTTCGCGCGCGTCGTTGATTGCCGAGACCAGCCGGGCCGATCCGCCGAAGCATTCGCCCGCGGTGTTGTCCTCGGCCGAACAGCCGCTGTCGTACTTGCTGATCGGTTCGAACCGGGAATGGAAATCGTTGGTATGCAGAATCGTCAGTTCGTAGTCGGCGGCGGCGGCCCCGGCGGTCAGGGCAAGTGCCGCGGTGGACAGGAAAAATCGGGCAAACATGGAAGCGCTCCCTAATGGATGATCGCGCAATGCTGTGCCGGACCCGGCGCTTTGTCAAAGCTTCTCGCACGGACACGCCGCCGCTTTCGGCTTGCGCCGCGTGGCGGGACGCGGCATCGAAGCATCATGCTGATCTACAAGATTTTCCGTGCCGACGAATGGGCGGCCTTCGATGCCTCCGGCGAGACGCTGGGCGCACCGATCGATCTGGCCGACGGGTTCGTGCATTTCTCGACCGCCGAACAGTCGGCCGAGACCGCCGCGAAGCATTTCGCGGGCGAAGACGGGCTGATGCTGCTGGCCTGCGATACCGACCGTTTCGGCGATGCTCTGAAATGGGAAGTCTCGCGCGGCGGGGCCGAGTTCCCGCATCTCTACGCGCCCTTGCGGCGCGAAGATGTCCTTTGGGCAAAGCCCCTGCCGCTGGACACCAACGGGCACCGCTTCCCCGACGGGGTGGAATAGGCACGTGGCCGGGCTGTTCGAAAAACTGGGCATGGCCGCGCTTCAGCGGATGGACCCGGAACAGGCCCATGGCATGGCCCTGGCCGCGCTGCGGATGGGCATGGCGCCGTTGCCCGGCGTGGTGACGACCGACAGGTTGCGCACGCAAGTGGCCGGGCTCGACCTGCCCAATCCGGTCGGTCTTGCCGCCGGGTTCGACAAGCACGCAACCGCGCTGGTGCCGCTGTCGCGCGCGGGCTTCGGCTTTGTCGAGGTGGGCGCCGTCACGCCCCGGCCGCAACCGGGCAACCCCCGACCGCGCCTCTTCCGCCTGACCGACGACGAGGCCGTGATCAACCGCTTCGGCTTCAACAGCGAAGGCATGGCCGCGGTCGCCCCGCGCCTGAAGGCGCGGAAGCGGTCCGCCGGGATCGTCGGCCTGAACCTTGGCGCGAACAAGGACAGCGCAGACCGGTCGGGCGATTTCGCGCAGGTGCTGACAGCCTGCGGGCCATATGTCGATTTCGTTACCGTCAACGTGTCGTCCCCCAACACCGAAAAGCTGCGCGATCTGCAGGGCAAGGACGCGCTCGACGCGCTGATGGCGCGGGTCATGTTTGCCCGCGAGGAACTGGGCCGGCCCCTGCCAGTCTTCCTGAAGATCGCCCCGGACCTGAACGACGAGGACATCGCCGACATTGCAGAGGTCGCCACGACCCGCGGTGTCGATGCGATTGTCGCGACCAACACGACGCTTTCCCGCGAGGGTTTGAAATGCCCTCAGGCGCAAGAGGCGGGCGGCCTGTCGGGCGCGCCGCTGTTCGAACTGTCGACGCAGGTCCTGGCCCGGCTTCATCTGGCGACCAAGGGGCAGATCCCCCTGATCGGCGTCGGCGGCATCGGCTCGGCCGCGGATGCCTATGCCAAGATCTGCGCCGGGGCGAGCGCCGTGCAGCTGTACTCCGCGCTGGTCTACAAGGGCCTGTCGCTGGTGACCGACATCGTTCGCGGGCTGGATACCTATCTGGAGCGCGACGGCTTCAAATCCGTGGCCGAGGCAACGGGTGTCGACCGGGACAAGTGGCTGTAGGCTCAGGCCGCCTTTCGGGCCGCCAAAGGCTCGTCCGCCTCCGCCTCCAATGCCGGGTACCGGGCGCCAAGGGTGGCGCCACGCGCAACGAGCGAAATCAGCAACGCGATCCACGGTCCATGCGCACCGAAGATCGGCACAAGGATCGCCGCCGCCACGGCGTAGATCGCGACGCTGATGATCATCATGTTGCGCAGATCCTTCGTGCGGGTCGCGCCGATGAAGATCCCGTCGAGCATCCACGCCGCCGTGCCCAGAACCGGCGCCATCATCATGTAGATCAGGAAGGTCCGCGCGCTTTCCCGCACCGGCTCCGACGTGGTCAGCAGGTCGATCAGGTGCCCCCCGCCCAGCGCAAAGGCCAGCGTCAGGGCCAGCCCGATCATCAACCCCCAGAAGCTGGTGATCAGGGCCGCACGGCGCAGCGTGGCCCGTTGCCGTGCGCCCAGGGCCTGGCCCACCAGCGCCTCGGCCGAGAAGGCGAAGCCGTCCATCGCGTAGGCGGTGATCATCAGGAATTGCAGCAGCACCTGGTTGGCGGCCAGCACGACATCGCCCATCCCCGCGGTGATGAACAGGAACGACACGAAGACTGCCTCCAGCAGCAGCGACCGGATCAGGATATCGGCGTTGATCAGCATCATGTGCTTCAGCCGCTGGGCATGGAACACGACGGGCCAGTTGTGCCAGTCGGGCATCCGGAACGCATCGCGGCAGAACCACAGGGCCAGCGCCACGCCCGTCCATTCCGACAGGAAGGTGGCAAATGCCACGCCTTCCACGCCCCAGCCCAGCCCCAGCACGAACCAGACGTCGAGCACCATGTTCAGCCCGTTCATCCAGACCTGGATCACAAGGATCGCCCGCGTCCGCTCCTGCGCGATCAGCCAACCGCTGATGCCGTACAGGGCAATGGCGGCAGGCGAGGACCAGATGCGGATGCTCATGTAGGACAGTGCAAGGCCTTCGACCTCGTCCGACGAGGGCGAGACCTGAAGTGCGGCCCAGAAGATCGGCACCTGCAGCGCGATCATCACCACGCCGGCGGCGGCCCCGATCAGGACGACCCGGGTCAGAAGCGCCGCGACCTCGGCCCGGTCATCGGCGCCCAGCGCCTGCCCCGTCAGCCCGACGGTGCCCATGCGCAGGAAGCCGAAGATCCAGTAGATCGTGGTCAGGATGATGGATCCGATGCCCACCGCCCCGATAGGTGCGGCCAGCCCCATCTGACCGATGACCCCGGTATCGACAAGGCCAAGGATCGGCACCGTCGCGTTCGACAACACAATCGGCAGCGCGATCTTCATCACGCGGGCATGGGTGATGTCGCCGGGCCCCCTGACCTTGGCGACCTCGTCCGGCGCGCCTGCCGGGGGCTGCGCGGACGGCACGTCCCGCGGCGCGGCGCCGTCGCTTCCGGGGTCAGTCATCCGTGCCGGACCCGCCCTGGCTTTTCGACGCTTCTTCCAGCTTGGCGAACAGGTTCGGCCGGTCGGCATCCGGCACGGACACGCTGGCCTGCGGCGGCATCAGGAAATGCCCCGTCGCCTGCGCGAACAGCCGCGCGCGATTGTCCTGCCACGCTTCGACATGCACCGACGCATAGCGTCGCCCCTGCCGGTTGATCCGCGCCCGCGCATAGGCATCGCGCGGCAGGCCGGACCGCAGGTAATCCACCGTGATGTCGATGGTCTTGGGCATCCGCGGCATGTCATCCGCGTTCAGGTTTTCCGGGTCGATGGCCCCGCTTTCGATATCGGCCCACAGATGCGACCAGCAGAGCGATATCGCCGCCGTCACCTCCAGAAACGCGGCCGTCGCACCTCCATGGAGTGCCGGCAGCCACGGGTTGCCGATCAGCCCGTCGCGGAAATGCAGAACGCCCGTCAACTCATCACCCCGGCGGTCGAAACTGATGCCAAGAAACTTGGTGTAAGGCACACTCTCCACAAGCGCCGCCAGCGCCGCGTCACGCCGTTGCTTGACCACCTGCACGGGTTCGGGGCGTTTCGCGCTCATGTCTTGGCCTCGATCGTGAAGGTGCCGGCCGCGGTGGCCACGGGGGTTTCGGTGTCGTCGTCATGGGCCGTTGCCCGCACGAAGGCCACCGACCGCGTGGCGTGATAGCAAGTCGCGCGGACCGTGATCTCCTGCCCCGGGGTGGCCGCGCGCAGATGGTCGATGCGCAGCCCGATCGTGGCCGTCCCGCCATGTCCGGCCGGATGGTTCAGCACCGCGGCGCCGCAGCAACTGTCCATCAGCGCCGAAAGCGCGCCGCCATGGATCACACCGGTTTTCGGATCGCCCACGAAGCGCGTGTCATAGGGCAGGCCCATCTCGGCCCAGCCCTCTCCGACGTCGATGAACCGCATGTTCATGTCGCTGCAATGGGCGATGGCGCCGATGTAGGTTTTGAAGAACTGTTCTTTGTCCACGGCGAAATCCTCCGCAATGCGGCCGGTTTGCGGTCTTTATGCGCGTCCGGCCCGCTGCCGGCAAGGCCGCCCGCCCGGCCGCGACGCCGCGTGAACCGGACCGATGTCAGGACCCTTGCTAATGTTGCAAGCCGCTTGTTGCACACCGGCGCATGAGGGCATAGGTTCCCGGCGAGACGGGAGGGATACGCATGTCGGACACGCGCCTGACGTTCAAGGAAATGTGCGCAGAGTTCGATGTGACCCCGCGCACGTTGCGCTATTACGAGTACATTGAGCTTCTGAGCCCGGACCGGGAGGGTCGGTCGCGCTACTACGGCGCGCGCGAACGGGTCCGGATGAAGCTCATCCTGCGGGGTCGCAAGTTCGGCTTCCAGCTTGAAGAGATCCGGCAATGGCTGGAGCTCTATGAAAAACAGGACAACCACGTCCAGGCGCAGGCCTTCCTTGAAATGGCCGACCGCCAGCTTGTGGCGCTGAACGAGCAGCGGGCCCAGATCGATGAAGCGATCGACGAACTGACTGCCACACGCGCCGAAATCGCCAAATCCGTGGCCTCCACCGACGCCTGACAAGTTTACGCGACGTAGGGGTTACGTAAACGTCAAGGATGTGGTTGAGTGCGCCGCAGTAGGAAGAAAGATTCGCGAGCTCTATGACTGAACGAACATTCACCTCACATGACTCTCACGACGCGGCCCTTCGTGACAGCGGCAGCGACGAGTCCGACATCGCCTCGATCCCGGGTTTCATGTCCCGGTCTTCTGCGCCTGCGCGCGGTGACGAGGACACCGACCGCCACATCCAGCGCGGTCCTCTCGGCAGCTACGACGACAGCCCCGACCTGCCCAGTGACCTGATGACCATCCGCGAAATGAGCGATGCGTTCGAGGTCACCCCCCGGACATTGCGCTTCTACGAGGCCAAGGAACTCCTGTTCCCGATCCGGGAAGGCCAGAAGCGGCTGTTCACCCGGCGCGACCGGGGCCGGCTCAAGCTGATCCTGCGCGGCAAGCGCTTCGGCTTCCGGCTGGAGGAAATCCGCCAGCTTCTGGAACTGTACCACATGGGCGACCAGCAGCTGACGCAGCTGTCGCATACCTGCCGGATCGCGGAAGACCGCCTGGCAGACATGGAACGGCAACGGGACGAGCTGGACCGGACGATCAACGATCTGAAGGAACAGCTGGCCTGGGGTCAGGGCATGGTTGAAACCCTGAAAGCCCAGCAGGCCGACGAACAAGACAGCGCCGCGTAAGCGGAGCCTGCCCTTTTTAGCACCTGAACAGACGTCGGGCCGTTGCGGCCCGGCGAACAGGGAATCATGTCGAGTCGCGGCCGCGAGCCTCTGCCGCCCCTCGCACAGCACATGTCACGGAGGAGTGACCCATGCCACGCTATATTGCCCCCACCAAGGACATCCAGTTCCTGCTGCACGACGTTCTGAACGTCTCTGAAGCCGAGATCCCGGGCTATGCCGATCTCGAGGCCGATTTCACCGGCGCGATCCTGGAAGAAGCCGGCAAGCTTGCCTCCGAAGTGCTTCAGCCTCTGAACACCACCGGCGACGTCGAAGGCTGCACGCTGGAAAACGGGGTCGTCCGCACGCCCACGGGCTTCAAGGACGCGTTCGAACAGATGAAGGCCGGCGGCTGGTCGGGCATCGACTTCCCCGAGGAATATGGCGGGCAGAACCTGCCGCAGGTCGTCTCCTCCGCTGTGGGCGAATTCTTCTCGGCCGCCAACCAGGCCTTCACGATGTACCAGGGCCTGACCCATGGGGCGGCCTCGGCCATCCTGGCACATGGGTCCGAAGACCAGAAGCAGACCTACCTGCCGAAGATGGTCGCCTGCGACTGGACCGGCACCATGAACCTGACCGAACCGCATTGCGGCACCGATCTGGGCATGATGCGCACCAAGGCGGAGCCGCAGGACGATGGCTCCTATTCGGTGACCGGGCAGAAGATCTTCATCTCGGCCGGCGAACACGACCTGGCCGACAACATCATCCATCTCGTGCTGGCCAAGATCCCCGGTGGCCCGGACGGCATCAAGGGCGTGTCGCTCTTCATCGTGCCGAAGTTCCTTGTGAACGAGGACGGCTCCCTGGGCGCGCGCAACGGCGTGAGCTGCGGCAAGCTGGAAGAGAAGATGGGCATTCACGGCAATGCCACCTGCGTGATGAACTACGACGGCGCCAAGGGCTGGCTCTTGGGCGAAGAGCACAAGGGCATGCGCGCGATGTTCACGATGATGAACGAAGCGCGTCTGGGCGTGGGCATGCAGGGCCTGGCACAGGCCGATGCGGCCTACCAGAACGCTGTCGATTACGCCAAGGACCGGCTGCAGGGCCGCGACGTGACGGGCGCGAAGAACCCGGACGGCCCGGCCGATCCGATCATCGTGCACCCCGACGTGCGCCGCGCGCTGATGGACCAGAAGAGCTTCGCCGAAGGCGCGCGGGCCTTCATTCTGTGGGGCGCCACGCTGATCGACAAGGCCCACCGCGCGGGCGACAAGGATGCCGACGGGCTGGTCTCGCTGATGACTCCGGTAATCAAGGGCTTCCTGACGGATCAGGGATACGACATGACCGTGAAGGCCCAGCAGATCTATGGCGGGCACGGCTACATCGAGGAATGGGGCATGTCGCAGTACACGCGCGACGCCCGTATCGCGATGATCTACGAAGGCGCGAACGGCGTTCAGGCGCTCGACCTCGTGGGCCGGAAACTGGCGCAGGACGGCGGCAAGCACGTGATGGCCTTCTTCGACCTGGTGAAGAATTTCATCAAGGAGAACGGCGGGTCGGACGACGCCTATGACAAGGAGTTCCTCGAACCCCTAAAAGCGGCCTCGAAGGATCTTCAGGCCGCGGGCATGTATTTCATGCAGAACGGCATGTCGAACCCGAACAACGCGCTCTCTGGCTCGAACGACTTCATGCACATGTTCGGCCATGTCTGCCTGGGCCTGATGTGGGCGCAGATCGGCAAGGCGGCGAAGGCCGCGCTGGCGGAAGGCACCGGCGATACCGAGTTTTTCGAGACGAAGCTGGCCACCGGGCGCTATTACATGGCCCGCCAGTTGCCCGCCACCGCGCTGCACCTGACGCGCATCCAGTCGGGCGCGGACACGGTGATGGCGCTGGACGCCGCCAACTTCTGATAGCGCGATATCCTTGCCGGCCGCAGGTCGCGGCCGGCGGGTGCCTCCGGCGGGAGTATTTGGAGAAAGAAGAAAGCCCTTGGGTCCACCCTGCTGCCGAAGCACGATCTCGCTTGGCGGCACTCGGCCAGGCAGCAGGGTTTCTCCTTTCACGGTCATCGGCGCTCCCGCCTGTACCGTAGTAAAATTAAGGCGCAGGTAACGTTAATGTTGGGTTATCAGAAGGGCACCTACGGGTTTTCTTCTTTCTGAAAATGCTCAAATCCAACGATTGCGACAGGTGCCTGGGAGGGCCAATTTCATGACCATCAAACTCTACTGTTTCGGCGAAAGCGGCCATTCCTACAAGGTCGCCCTAGGCCTGACGCTGGCCGGTGTCGAATGGGAGCCCGTGTTCGTCGATTTCTTCAACGGCGAGACCCGCAGCCCGGAGTACCGGTCGACCGTCAACGAGATGGGCGAAGTGCCGGTGATGGTCGATGGCGACGTGACGCTGACCCAGTCGGGTGTGATCCTGGATTACCTGGCCGAGAAGACCGGCAAGTTCGGCGGCAAGGACAAGGCAGAAGAGCGCGAGATCCTGCGCTGGGTCCTGTGGGACAACAACAAGTTCTCCGCCATGATCGGCCCTGCCCGCTTCGTCCAGAATTTCATTCCCGAGGACAAGCGATCACCCGACGTGATCGGATTCCTGAAGGGCCGCAATGCCGGCGCGTACCAGATCCTCGACAAGCACCTCGAAGGCCGCGACTGGATCGTGGGCGACGGGCTGACCGCGTCCGACCTGTCGTGCTGCTGCTACCTCTATTACCCCGAGCCCTTCGGGTTCGAGCGGGCCGATTACCCGAACATCGATGCCTGGCTGACGCGGATCTCGGATCTGCCCGGCTGGAAATCCCCTTATGACCTGATGCCCGGCAACCCTTCGGACCGGGTCTGACAGTGATCTGAATCGGGCCGCGTTTCCTCGCGGCGAACATTCGAAGAAAGGACGGACATCATGACCGACGCCTATATCTACGACGCCATCCGCTCGCCGCGGGGCAAGGGCCGCAAGGACGGTGCGCTGCACGAAGTGACTTCGCTGCGCCTGTCGGCCGAGATCCTGAACGCGCTGAAAGAGCGCAACAACCTCGACGGTCATGCCGTCGAAGACGTGATCTGGGGCAATGTCACCCAGGTCATGGAACAGGGCGGCTGCCTTGCGCGGTCGGCCGTGCTGGCATCAGATCTGGATGAATCCATCCCCGGGCTGGCCATCAACCGTTTCTGCGCCTCCGGCATGGAAGCCGTGAACCTGGCCGCGAACCAGGTGAAGGGCGGCGCCGGCAAGGCCTATATCGCCGGGGGCGTCGAGATGATGGGCCGCGTCGCCATGGGCTCGGACGGGGCGGCGATTGCCGTCGATCCGACCGTGGCCATGAAGACCTATTTCGTGCCGCAGGGCATTTCGGCCGATATCATCGCCACCGAATACGACATTACCCGCGATCAGGCCGATGCCTTCGCCGTGGAAAGCCAGCGCCGTGCCAAGAAGGCGTGGGACGAAGGCCGGTTCGCCAAGTCCGTCGTCACCATCCGCGACCAGAACGGCATCCCGATCCTGGACCATGACGAATACATGCGCCCCTCGACCGACATGCAAAGCCTTGGTTCGCTCAACCCGTCGTTCCAGATGATGGGCGAGCAGATGCCGGGCTTCGACAAGGTGGCGCTGCTGAAGTACCCGCATCTTGAGAAGATCAACCACATCCACCATGCCGGGAACTCGTCGGGCATCGTCGATGGCTCGGCCGCCGTGCTGATCGGCAACAAGGAATTCGGCGAGGAATACGGGCTGAAGCCCCGCGCGCGGATCCGGGCCACCGCCAAGATTGGCACCGATCCCACGATCATGCTGACGGGCCCCGTGCCCACGACCCAGAAGATCCTGGCGGAGTCGGGCATGAACTTCTCGGACATCGACCTGTTCGAGGTGAACGAGGCGTTCTCCTCGGTCGTGCTGCGGTTCCAGCAGGCGTTCGATGCCGACATGGACAAGGTCAACGTCAACGGCGGCGCCATCGCGATGGGCCACCCGCTGGGCGCGACCGGCGCCATGATCATCGGCACGCTGCTGGATGAGCTGGAGCGATCGGACAAGGAAACCGGGCTGGCGACGCTCTGCGTCGCGTCCGGCATGGGGGCCGCCACGATCATCGAGCGGGTCTGATGGGCAAGGTGGACCTTGGCGAAATCGAGGCCCGGACAGGCTCCCGCTACCCGGCGCGCTATGCGGCGGCGGTGGCGGAACGGTCTGTTCTGGGCGTCGGCGCGGCCGGGGGCATCACCCAGTTCGGGGCCAATATCGTCACGGTTCCGGCGGGAACCCAGTCTTCGCTGCGCCACTGGCACATGCGGCAGGACGAGTTCCTGATCGTGCTGACGGGCCAGATGGTTCTGATCATGGACGATGGCGAAACGCCGATGGGTCCGGGCGATTGCGCGGCCTTCCCCGCCGGGGTCGAGGACGGACATTGCCTGATCAACCGGTCGGACAGTGAGGCCACGTTCTTCGTCGTCGGCACCAACACCGCGACCGAGACTGTCCAATACTCCGACATCGACATGATGGTGGCGGACGTCGACGGCAAAGGCCGTTTCACGCGGAAGGACGGCAGCCCGATCGAGGATCCGGCCTGACGGCAGAATTTTCGCCGGGGCCAGTCCGGTCCCGGTTTCAGATTGAATTTCCCATGGAAGGGAGAGAGCACATGACCGATTTCACCATGCAGAAGGGCGACGACGGCGTCGCCGTGATCACCTGGGACGTCCCCGAAAAGTCGATGAACGTGATGAGCTTCGACGGCATGGCCGAGCTTGATGGCTGTGTCGACGACGCTCTGGCCGACGAGGCCGTGAAAGGCATCGTCATCACGTCCGGCAAGGATGGCAGCTTTGCCGGGGGGATGGACCTGAACCAGCTGGGCCGCGCAAGCGAACTGGCCGGCGACAACCCGGCGCAGGGCCTGTTCGACGCGATCATGGGCATGCACAAGGTGCTGCGGAAAATCGAACTGGCGGGGATGGATCCGAAATCCAAGAAGGGCGGTAAGCCGGTTGCGGCCGTCCTGCCCGGCACGGCGGCGGGCATCGGGTTCGAACTACCGCTGGCCTGTCACCGGATCTTCGTGGCCGACAATCCCAAGGCCCGTATCGGGCTGCCGGAAGTGCTGGTGGGGCTTTTCCCCGGCGCGGGCGGCACGACGCGGCTGGTGCGGAAGCTGGGGGCGATGGGCGCCTCTGAATACCTGCTGCAAGGCAAGATGCTTGCGCCCGAGAAGGCGAAGAAGGCCGGTCTGATCGACGAGGTGTCGGACGATCCGATGGCGGCGGCCAAGGCGTGGGTCTTGGAGGCGAAGGACGCCGATCTGGTCAAACCGTGGGACGCGAAGGGCTACAAGATGCCCGGCGGCGCGCCCTATCACCCGGCAGGTTTCATGACCTTCGTCGGCGCGGGCGCCATGGTGCACGGTCAGACGCAGGGCGCCTACCCGGCCCCCAAGGCACTGCTGTCGGCCGTCTATGAAGGCGCGCTCGTCGATTTCGACACCGCACTGCGGATCGAGGCACGCTGGTTCACCAACGTGCTGATGAACCCGTCCTCGGGCGCGATGGTGCGGTCCCTTTTCGTCAACAAGGAAGCGCTGGAGAAGGGCGCGGTGCGGCCTGAAGGCGTGGCCGACCAGCGCGTGAAGAAGCTGGGCGTTCTGGGCGCGGGCATGATGGGCGCGGGCATCGCGCTGGTGTCGGCCCAGGCGGGCATGGACGTCGTGCTGGTCGACCGGGATCAGGACGCGGCGGACCGCGGCAAGGCCTATTCCGAGACCTACATGGACAAGGGCATCAAGCGCGGGAAAGCCACGGAAGAGAAGAAGGCGGCGCTTCTGTCGAAGATCAACGCCACGCCCGATCTGGACGCGCTGAAGGACTGCGACCTGATCATCGAGGCTGTGTTCGAAGACACGTCCGTCAAGGCCGAGATGACCAAGAAGGTCGAGGCGATCATCCCCGAGGACTGCATCTTCGCCTCCAACACCTCGACCCTGCCGATCACCGGTCTGGCCAAGGCATCGGTGCGGCCCGAGCAGTTCATCGGCATCCACTTCTTCTCGCCCGTCGAGAAGATGGCGCTGGTCGAGATCATCAAGGGCAAGGAAACCGGGGACCGGGCCGTGGCCAAGGCGCTGGATTACGTGCGCCAGATCCGCAAGACGCCCATCGTGGTCAACGACGAACGCTTCTTCTACGCCAACCGCTGCATCATTCCCTACGTGAACGAAGGCGCACGGATGGTGACGGAAGGGGTCGCGCCGCAGATGATCGACCACGCGGCCGCCCAGCTGGGCTTCCCCGTGGGGCCGCTGCAACTGACGGACGAGACCTCGATCGAGCTGGGTGCCAAGATCGCGCGGGCGACGAAAGAGGCGATGGGCAACGCGTACCCTGCATCGCCCGTCGATGACCTGCTGTTCTGGATGGAAGACCTGGGCCGTCTGGGCCGCAAGTCGAACGCCGGGTTTTTCAACTACGACGAAAAGGGCAAGCGGCTGGATTACTGGAAGGGCATCCAGGACAAGTTCCCGGAAGCCGAGGACCAGCCCGAGCTGATCGACGTGCAGCACCGGCTGATGTTCTCCCAGGTGCTGGAAGCGGTGCGGGCGCTGGAAGAAGGCGTGCTGATGGACATCCGCGAAGGCGATGTGGGCGCGATCCTGGGCTGGGGCTTCGCGCCGTGGTCGGGCGGACCCTTCGCCTGGCTCGACATCCTTGGCGCGGCTTACGCGGCCGAGCGCTGCGATCAGCTGACCGAAGCCTATGGCGAGCGCTTCGCCTGTCCCGCGCTCCTGCGCGAAATGGCCGAGAAAGGCCAGACCTTCTACGGCCGGTTCGGCGGAATGGCCGAGGCGGCGTAAGACCGGCGGCGGTGCGTGCACAGCACGCACCCTACCGTTTGAGACTATCGGGTTGGGCGGGGGTTTCCCCGCCCTTCTTGCGTCCGGAGGGAACGTGTTGGCCGGATCATGGGGCGCTGCCCCCGCCCGGCCCTGCGGGGCGGCCTCCCCCGAGGTATTTGGAGACCAAGAAATCAGGGCGTTTCGCACATACTGCCGTAGGGTGCGTGGTTTCCACGCACCATCACCCGAAGCCGTAGCCGAACCGGGCGATATCGACCGCGCAGGCCTCGGAGACAGCCGCCGCCGACCGATCCGAATGATATTGCCGGAAATCCGGCGCGCGGTCAGACGCGTTTTCGCGCGGCAGGCCCAGCCGGAACCCGAGATGCGCCCAGAGCGGGGCGGCGTCTTCCTCGAGATGTTCGATCCGGATGCAGGCCGTGCATTGCTCCGTCCCGTCCGCGCGCGTCATATAGCGGGCCGCGGGCGTGTGCCGGAGCGATGCGAGCGTAGCCGGGTGGCAGACGAAGTCCTCGAATGTGAGCTCCTTGGCGAGAGCCACGGCAGCATGATCGAAGCTCTGAACCCGCAGCCAGTGATAGTAGCTCACCACCCGGTCCCAAGGGTTACGCACCAGCGTGAACGCGAACAGTTGCTCCAGCTCCCCCTCTGCCAGCAGCCCGTCGATATCCGCCAGCGTGGAATGCTTCCACAGCCGCCCGGACGTCTGCACTCCCTTCAGCCGCCCCTTCCGACGCTTCGCCTTGGGTGTGTCGCCGATCAGGATGTCGTCCTTCATGGCGCGGCTTTCCAGCGCCAGCGCAAGCGACGTGCCGCCGGTTTTCGGAATATGGACGAAGACGTAGCCGCGACCGGGAGAGATGATCATGACCGGGACACTAGCCGTGCGCCCTGCCCGCCACCAGACGAGAGCCGCTTTTCATTGCCCTGCCCCCGTCGCATAGTTGCGCCGGTATTTCACGTCCAAGTCATGAGGAGAGGTCCCGATGGGGTGGTTGGCCGACGAAACCGGACTGGAGCGCAACAAGGCGAACTACGTGCCGCTGACACCGCTTTCGGCACTGCAGCGCGCGGCGCATGTCTTTGCCGGGGAAACCGCCGTCGTCTACGGCAAACACCGCAAGACCTATGCCGAATACTATGACCGCTGCACCCGCGCCGCCTCGGCCCTCGCCGCGATGGGGGTGACGCCGGGCGATGTCGTGGCCACGATCCTGCCCAACATCCCCGCCCAGGCAGAGGCGCATTTCGCCGTCCCGGCGGCCGGCGCGGTGCTGAACACGATCAACACGCGGCTCGATGTGGGGACCGTGGCCTATATCCTCGACCATGGCGGCGCGAAGGTCCTGCTGGTCGACAGCCAGTTCCTGACCCTGGCCGAGGCCGCCATCGACGCGATGGAAGGCGACGCGCCGCTGATCATCGAAGTGGCGGACATGCAGGCCGGTTTCCCCGCCAGCGGGCGTTATCCGGAGTACGAAACCGTGATCGGCAATGCCGCGCATGATTTCGACTGGATCCTGCCGGAAGACGAATGGGAATCGATCGCGCTCAACTATACCTCGGGCACGACGGGGCGGCCCAAGGGGGTCGTCTACCACCACCGCGGCGCGTATCTGAACGCGATGGGCCAGGTGATCTCGTGGCGGATGCAGCTCAGGCCCACCTACCTGACCATCGTGCCGCTGTTCCACTGCAACGGCTGGTGCCACACATGGCTGATGCCCATGGTCGGCGGCACGCTGGTCTGCTGCCGCGACATCACCGCACCCGCGATCTTCGACGCCATCGCGGACGAGGGCGTGACCCATTTCGGCGGCGCGCCCATCGTGCTGAACATGCTGGTCAACGCGCCGGAAGAGGAACGCCGCGCCTTCGACCACGTGGTCGAGGTCTTCACTGCCGGTGCACCGCCCGCGCCCGCGACGCTGGCCAAGATCGAACCGATGGGCTTTCACATCACCCAGGTCTACGGGCTGACCGAAACCTACGGGCCCGCGACCGAATGCATGTGGGGCCATCAATGGGCGCATCTGGAAGGCGACGACCGGGCGAAGATCAAGTCGCGCCAGGGCGTGGCCATGCCCCAGTTCGAACATGTCACCGTCACGGACGCCGAACTGACCCAGACACCGATGGACGGCCGCGTGCAGGGCGAAATCATGATCCGCGGCAACGCGGTGATGAAGGGCTACCTGAAGAACCCCGACGCCACGGCCGAAGCCTTCGCCGGTGGGTACTTCCATTCCGGCGACATCGCCGTCCAGCATCCCGACGGCTACATCCAGATCGCCGACCGCGCCAAGGACATCATCATCTCGGGGGGCGAGAACATCTCTTCGGTCGAGATCGAGGGCGTGCTGATGAACCACCCCGACGTGCTGCTCGCCGCGGTGGTTGCCAAGCCAGACGACAGATGGGGCGAGGTGCCCTGCGCCTTCGTCGAACTGAAAGCCGGAGCGGAAACCGACGAAGCCGCGCTCATCGCCTTCGCGCGGACGACGCTGGCCGGGTTCAAGACCCCCAAAGCCGTGGTCTTCCAGGAGCTTCCCAAGACATCCACCGGCAAGATCCAGAAGTTCGAGCTCAGGAAAACCGCGGCAAAGCTCTGACCGCCGTCCGCGCCTGCGGATCGTCCGTGCCCGGTGCCGGTGCGTCGGATCCTGAAAGGATCCGGCGCGGGTGGGTGGGCGGGCCGGCCCGGGCGCGGACGATCCGCAGGCGCGGAACGCATTCCCGCACGCTGGGGATTTGCCGCCCCCCGCTTCCCCTGCTAACTAGAAAGAAAACTCAAGAGAGCAGCACCACCCCATGACGGCGCTGAAGCGTTACGACCGGCTCGAGGCCAGCGGCCTCTGGCGTCCCGATGCCTCATCGCAGCGGCGCGAGGTCGTGGTGTCGCTGGGCGATGCCACGCTCACCATCACCGACATGCGCGACCGGGTCCTGTCGCACTGGTCGCTGGCCGCGATCGAACGGCGCAATCCCGGCACCCTGCCCGCGCTTTTCGGCCCGGACGGAGATCCGGGCGAAACGCTCGAACTCGACGGCGGCGAGGTCCAGATGATCGAGGCGCTGGAGCGCATCCGCAACTCCATTCGCCGCACCCGCCCGCGGCAGGGGCGCGTGCGGGTACTGATCGCCGGTGGCACGACGCTGCTGATCGTCTCGCTGCTTCTGTTCTGGGCACCCGGCGCGCTGCGGCGCTATGCGCTTGAAGTCGTACCGCCCGTTACCCGCGTCGAAATCGGCGAGGCGTTGCTGGGCCAGGTCACCCGGCTGTCGGGGCCGGTCTGCGCCTCGGCCAAGCCGAAGGGCAGCCCCCTGCAGCGCACAATTCGCGCGCTCAACCAGCTTGCCCAGCGTACCTCCACCCCTCAGCTCGTGGTCCTGACGGACCTGCCACGGCCCAGCATGCACCTGCCCGGCGGGCTCGTGGCGCTCGACAGCCGCCTGACCGCCCCCAGCGAGGATCCCGCCGTGGCCGCGGGCTATGTCCTGCAGGAGCGTGTTCTGGCCGCCCAGACCGACCCGCTGGACCGTCTGCTGCGGCAGGCCGGGCCCTATGCCTCGTTCACGCTGGTCACACGCGGTACGGTGCCGGCCCGCGCGCTGGCGCGCCATGCCGAACGTCTGCTGAAATCGCCCTCGGCCAATCCCGACCCGGAGCTATTGGCCGCGGCCTTCGCCGATGCAGATGTGCCGACCGCGCCCTTCATCGCCGCCGCCGCGCCCGATCAGGCACCGAACCTGCCCCGGACCGATAACGGCAGCGCAGTGATTGCCGATCAGGATTGGGTGCAGCTTCAGACTCATTGCCCGGTGTCGTGACGCCCCGCACCGCGGGACGCCTCAACGGCGGGCGTTGATCTCGGGGAAAGGCTGTCCGGCGTCGTCGCGGGGCGTCCGGACGCCGGGTGGTTCCGCCTCCACCCTGACAACGGGCGGCGTTTGCGTCGGCGTCACGAGCTTGCGCGGAACCGTATCCGTCCAGACCTGATCGGTGGCCGCGTTCTGCGCGTCGGACCGTCCGCCGCGGTACCGGTTCAGACGGTCGTCGTCCCATGTCGCCTCGTACCCTCTTGGCGGCGCGGTCACGGGCTGGATCCGCGCGGTCGCAAGGGATTTCTCGGCCCGGCGCGGGTTCAGGCGGTCATCGGTCCAGACACGTTCATAGCCCCGGGGCACCGGCACGTTGACCGATTTCTGTCGCTCCTGCCAGACATGCAGGGGCAACACGCGGGTGTTGGGTGGAAACGACGACCTGTCCCGTACCACGTCCCCGCCTTGCGTTCCGGAAAGGGTCAATGGGCGCATCGGGGCGGCAGGCGCGGGTGTCCGGGATGGGACGGCTGCAACAGGTGCCACGGTGCGCGGCACAGGCGCGGCAACCGGCGCTGGGACGGGCGCGGGCGGCGTCGAGGGCGGAACCGCGGTGGGCGAAATCACGATCTGGCGGCCGCGTGGGCGTGGCGGCGGCGTCGCGGTGGCGCCCGCGACACGGGTCGGCTGGTAGCCGCAAAGCTGCCTGCGCTCCCGCGTGACCCTTGGAACCCACGTCACGTAGTCCGACATCCCGGCACGGATGAAGACGCAGCCCTTGCTGTCGACATACTGGGTTCCACGATAGGAGGCCGGAGGGTACTCGGCCGGGGTCGGCGCGTCGCGCAGGACCTGCGCCGGCAGCTCGGGCGCCAAGGCTATCACCCCGGCCATTGCCAGACCCAGACCGGCGACGAAAGATCTTGCCAAACGCATCCCGTACCCCGCAAATTCCGGCCCCATCCTGCCCGATGGCCCGGCGCACGTAAAGAAATCCGGCCTCTCGGCCCCGTTTCCTGCGGCGGACGTGCCTATTTCGTCCCGAACATCCGGTCGCCGGCATCGCCCAGACCGGGCAGGATATAGCCCGCCTCGTTCAGTCCACGATCCACGGATGCGGTCACGATCCGGACGTCGGGATGCGCCTCCTGCATCCGCGCGATGCCTTCGGGGGCGGCCAGCAGGCACAGGAACCGCAGATCGGTGGCCCCGGCTTCCTTCAGCTTGTCGATGGCGGCAGCCGATGAATTGCCCGTGGCCAGCATCGGATCGACGACGATGACCAGCCGGTCTTCCAGTTCGTCCGGAACCTTGAAGTAGTATTCGACCGGTTGCAGCGTTTCTTCGTCACGATACAGGCCAACGAACCCGACGCGCGCCGACGGCACCAGTTCCAGCACGCCGTCCAGCATCCCGTTCCCGGCCCGCAGGATCGACACCAGCGCCAGCTTCTTGCCCGCCAGTGTCGGCGCGTCCATGTCCATCATCGGTGTCTCGACCAGGGTCGAGGTCATCGGCAGTTCGCGCGTGATCTCGTAGGCCATCAGCAGCGTGATCTCCCGCAAGAGCCGCCGGAATTCCGACGTCGGCGTATGCTTGTCGCGCATCAGCGAAAGCTTGTGCTGGACAAGGGGATGATCGACGACAGTCACCATTTCGGACATGGGGCAGCTCCGGTTTACGATTGACGGTCAGTATTCTGTTACCCGGCACGATCCTGCAAGGCGCGACGGGCCGGATTCAGGGCAAAAAGCTGCGTCCCGGTCCGATCAGGGGCAGGTTCAGATGTTCGGCGACGCTCTGCGCGACATCGGCAAAGGCAATCTGCCCGGCATTGCCCCGCCCCAGCCCGGCACACAGGACAGGCACGCGTTCGCGTGTGTGATCGGTGCCGGCCCATGTCGGGTCGTTGCCGTGATCGGCCGTCAGGATCATCAGGTCCCCCGGTTTCAGCCGTTTCAGGATCGGCGCCAGCCCCGCATCGAACCATTCCAGCGCGCTTGCATAGCCTGACACGTCGCGGCGGTGGCCATAAAGCGAATCGAACTCGACGAAATTGGCGAAGGTCAGGCTGCCGTCTTCGGCCTCGTCCACCAGATCTCCCAGATGGCCCATCAGGTCGGCGTCCGGGCCCTTCCGGACCTCATCGATGCCTTCCATAGCCAGGATGTCGCCAATCTTTCCAATGCCATGGACGCGCCGCCCGGCCTCGTGCGCGACATTGGTCAACAGCGGCCCGGGCGGTTTCAGGGAGTAGTCTCGGCGGTTTCCGGTGCGCGTGAAGCCGGTATCGGGCGAGCCTGTGAACGGCCGGGCGATTACACGGCCTACCCTCATCTTGTGGAGCATCGGCGCGACCGTCCGGCAAAGTTCCAGCAGGCGCTCCAGCCCGAAGCTCTCCTCGTGCGCGGCGATCTGGAAGACGCTGTCGGCTGAGGTGTAGCAGATGGGCCAGCCGGTCCGCATGTGCTCGGCGCCCAGTCGTGCGATGATCTCGGTTCCCGAGGCGTGGCAATCGCCCAGTATCCCGTCTGTCCCGGCGGCTTGCGCGACCGCCGCACTCAGGTCCGGCGGGAAGGCGGGCTTGGTGTGGGGGAAATAGTGCCAGTCCCACGTGACGGGCAATCCGGCCAGTTCCCAGTGGCCCGATGGCGTGTCCTTGCCCGCGCCCTGTTCGGTTGCCGCGGCCCAGAAGCCCGAGGGGCTGGCCGTCAGACCGGGCGTCTCGATGCCCGAGGCCGTCCGCAACGCGGCGCCCAGGCCAAGCGCATCCAGTGTGGGCACCTTCAAAAGACCGCTGCGCCCGTCTTCGGCCAGCCCGTCGGCGCAGGCCTTGGCGATGTGGCCCACGGTATTGGCCCCGGTGTCCGGGGCGTCCCCGTTGAAGAACGACGCCGCATCGGGCGCCCCGCCGATACCGACGGAGTCCATCACCACAAGGAAAGCCCGGGTCATGGGTTGACCGTGGCGTGGATCAGCGGCGGGAGTTTCCGGGGCTTGGCCCCGATGGAGAACGCTGCCCGCACCGCAGCTTCGGCGCGGCCGGCGGCGTCGGAGCGGCTGGCATGGATCGTGGCCAGCGGCGTGCCCTTGTCGACCTTCGTGCCCAGCCGGACGATGCCCGTCAGGCCCACGGCGGGGTCGATCGGGTCGGTCTCGATCTGGCGACCGCCGCCAAGGGCCACGACGGCAAAGCCCAGCGCCTCGCCATCGATGGCGGTGACATGGCCCGCTTCGGGCGCCTCGACCTCGCGGATGTGATCCGCTTCGGGCAGGCCGTGGCGCCAGCTTTCGGCGAAATCCGATGGCCCGCCCATTGCGGCGACCATCTTGGCGAACCGTTCCGCCGCGCTGCCATCGGCCAAGGTTGCGGCGATCTTCGCCTGTCCCTCTTCAACCGTGTCGGCCAGCCCGACCTGTGCCAGAAGCGACCCGCCCAGTACGGCCGATATCGTGGCCAGCGGGCTGTCGGCGCCTTCGCCGGTCAGGACTTCCATCGCGGCGACGATCTCCAGCGCGTTGCCCATGACGGGCGCAAGCGGCTGGTTCATGTCCGAGATGATCGCGCGGCACGGGCACCCGGCGGCGTTTGCGGTTTCGACCAACGCGATGGCCAGCGCCTTCGCGTCCGCCTCGGATTTCATCAGCGCCCCGGCCCCGGTCTTGACGTCAAGCATCAGCGCCTGCGGTGCGGCGGCCAGCTTCTTCGACAGGATCGACGCCGTGATCAGATCGAGGCTGTCAACCGTCGCCGTCACGTCGCGCACCGCGTAAAGGCGGCGGTCGGCGGGGGCAATGTCTCCGGTCGCGCCGACGATGGCGCAGCCCACCTGCCCCACGATCTGCTGCAAACGGTCCGGCGCGATCTGCGTGCGGACGCCCGGGATCGCCTCCAGCTTGTCGAGCGTCCCACCCGTATGGCCCAGCCCCCGGCCCGAGATCAGGGGCGCGTAGGCACCGCAGGCGGCAAGCGCCGGGGCCAGCACGAAGGACACGCAATCCCCCACGCCTCCGGTCGAATGCTTGTCGACGACCGGACCGTCGAGATCCCATTTCAGGACCTGCCCCGTGTCGCGCATGGCGATGGTCAGTTCCGCCCGGGCCGCGGCATCCAGATGCTGCAGGCACACGGCCATCGCGAAGGCGCCGGCCTGCGCGTCGCTGACGGTGCCGTCGGCAAGGCTGCGGGCCATCCAGGCCATGGCGCCCTTGGGCGGTTGTTCCCCCTTGCGAAGGAAGGCGATGATCGAGCGTGCGTCCATGGGTCAGGTATCTGCCATGTGATCGGCGCCGAACGCCCCGGGAAGGAGTTCGGCCACGGTCATCTTCAGTTCCTGTCCCGTCGTGGTGGCCATGGTCACGGCCACGTCCTTGCCCGCGAACTCGGCGATCTTCTGGCGGCATCCACCGCAGGGCGGCACCGGCAGGGGTGCTTCGGCCACCACGTACACTTCCGTGATCTTGCGCGCGCCGCTGGCGGCCATTGCGGCGATGGCCCCGGCCTCGGCGCAGGTGCCTTCGGGATAGGCGATGTTTTCCACGTTGCAGCCCTGGAAGACGGTGCCGTCGTCCGTGCGGATCGCGGCGCCGACCTTGAAGTTGGAATAGGGCGCGTAGGCGTTTGCGAACACGGCCAGCGCGGGCGCGCGAAGGGGGTTTTCGGTCATGCCAATTCAGGCTCCGTCACGAGTTCGGTTGCAAAGGCGCCCGGCAAGGCGACCTCCAGAAGCTCAAGATCCGCGGTGGCGTCGGCCAGCCGCGTGGCCATGCCCGGCGGGATGACGAAGGCATCGCCCTTTTCCAACCGGTAGGGATCGCGGCCTTCGCCATGAAGCGTCACGCCGCCTGCCATCACGAAGGTGAACAGGATGTCGGCATCGTGGCGAGCCCATGCGGGTGCGCCGTTTCCGGGACGGACGACCTGCACACCCGCCACGTTGCCGGTATTGGCGGCAATGGTCGTGTCGCGGCACTGGAAGCCCGGCAGGCGGAAAGGCTGCCAATCGGCCCCTTGGGCCAAGTTGTGGACGAATTTCTGCCCCTGCCATTCCCGGTCAGGGCGCAACTGGGCCGTGGGCAGGTCCATGTCATGATCGATCTCGGTCACGTGTTCGGCCGGGACGCCGATCTCGATCACCTCGACATTGTCCGAGGCCTCGACCACGCGGTGGCGGATCTCGGGCGGCTGGATGAAGCAATCGCCCGGCGTCAGGCGGCGCAGGCCGCCTTGATCTTCATACAGGACATCGACCCAGCCGCGGACGCAGAAGATCAACTGGAAGCCGACCTTGTGGAAATGAACCATGTCGGGCACCGGGCCGCCGTCCGGGATGCGGATATGGCTGGCGATGATCGACCCGCCCAACCGGTCGGGGATCAGATCGCGGTAGTGCATGCCCGCGCGGCCCACGATCCACGGGGCCTGATCGGCCAGCCGGCGCACGACGAAGGAATGCAGCGTCGTGGGCAGGATCAGCGGCGGATTGCGGTCCTCGATTTCGATCCTCGTGCCATTGGGCGCGGTCAGGGTCCGGGCGCCCTCGGCGAACCCGTCGGGATCGTCGGTCAGGATGCGAATCGTACCGGCGCTTTCCTTTGCGTCGCGGTCGATGCGCAGCCGCAGGCCATGGCCCGAAAACACAGCGACGCCGGGATCGTCGGCGGGATAGATCATGTCCATCCGCATCCCCAGCACCTTGGTAAAGAACGGGATATCGTCGCGCAACTCGGTCGTGGGCAGGCGGATTTCGGCGATTGTGTCGGGCATTGGCTGCGCTCTCCTGTTGCGCAGACAGTGGCGCGGGGCGCGCGGGTTTTCAACCCGCGGCGCGGCGGCGCAGATCAGCACTAGGGGTAGGCGCCGACGCGGAAGGCCGATAGCATCCGGGCCGAGGAGATTTCCCCGCCACGTGCCGATCGCCTCCCTTGTCGATTGGCTATCGGGGCCGTTCGTTTGCCAGTCCCGCGACGGGTCCCACGGGCACCCGCGCATGAATGAAGGAGGCTGCCCCATGTCGGACAGCGACAATCTGCGCCAGGCTTCACTGTACTACCACGAGTTCCCGCGTCCCGGGAAACTGGAGATCCGTGCCACCAAGCCACTGGCCAACGGTCGCGACCTGTCGCGCGCCTATTCGCCCGGCGTGGCCGAGGCCTGCCTGGAAATCCAGGCCAATCCGCAGGATGCCGCGCGGTACACGTCGCGGGCGAACCTTGTCGCCGTGATCTCGAACGGGACGGCGGTGCTGGGGTTGGGCGATATCGGGGCCATGGCCGGCAAGCCGGTGATGGAAGGCAAGGCGGTTCTGTTCAAGAAGTTCGCCAATATCGATTGCTTCGACATCGAGGTCGACGAACACGACCCCGAAACGCTGGCCAAGATCGTCTGCGCGTTGGAGCCGACCTTCGGCGCGATAAACCTTGAAGACATCAAGGCGCCCGATTGCTTCATCGTCGAAAAGCTGTGCCGCGAGAAGATGAACATTCCCGTCTTCCACGACGACCAGCACGGCACCGCCATCGTCGTGGGGGCCGCGGCGACCAACGCGCTGCACGTGGCCGGAAAGACATTCGAGGACATAAAGATCGTGTCCTCCGGCGGTGGTGCTGCCGGGATCGCCTGCCTGAACATGCTTCTGAAGCTGGGCGCGAAACGCGAAAACATCTGGCTGACCGACATCGCCGGGCTGGTCTACGACGGCCGGACTGAGGAGATGAACCCCCACAAGGCGGAGTTCGCCCAGAAATCCGATCTGCGAACGCTCGACGACGTGATCGAAGGGGCCGACATGTTCATCGGCCTGTCCGTCGGCGGCATCCTGACGCCTGATATGGTCACACGCATGGCCGACCGGCCAATCATCTTCGGGCTGGCCAATCCCACGCCCGAAATCATGCCCGATCTGGCGCGTGCCGTGGCGCCGGACGCGATCATCGCCACGGGGCGCAGCGATTTCCCGAACCAGGTGAACAACGTCCTGTGCTTCCCGTTCATCTTCCGCGGTGCGCTGGACGTGGGCGCGACCGAGATCAACGACGCGATGGAGCTTGCCTGCATCCACGGCATCGCCAAGCTGGCCCGTGAAACCACCAGCGCCGAGGCCGCGGCGGCCTATAGCGGCGAAAAGCTGACCTTCGGCCCCGATTACCTGATCCCGAAACCCTTCGATCCGCGGCTGATCGCCGTGGTCTCCGCCTCGGTGGCGAAGGCCGCGATGGACAGCGGTGTCGCGTCCCGGCCCATCGCGGATTTCGACGGCTATGTCAAAAAACTGGAACAATCGGTCTTCAAGTCGGCCCTGCTGATGCGGCCCGTCTTCGATGCCGCCGCGACCTCGAACCGCCGGATCGTCTTTGCAGAAGGCGAAGACGAACGCGTGTTGCGCACCGCGCAGGCCGTGCTGGAGGAGATGAGCGAAACCCCGATCCTGATCGGTCGGCCCGACGTGATCACCGCACGGTGCGAACGCATGGGGCTGACGGTGCGCCCGGGCAAGGATTTCGCCATCGTGAACCCCGAACACGACGACCGCTACCGGGACTACTGGACCAGCTATCACGACCTGATGGCCCGCCGCGGGGTCACCCCCGATACGGCCCGCGCGATCATGCGCACCAACACGACGGCCATCGCGGCCATCATGGTCGAACGGGGCGAGGCAGACAGCATGATCTGCGGTGTCTTCGGCGAATACCGCTGGCACCTGAACTACATCACGCAGGTGCTGGCCACCGACAAGCTCCGCCCCGTGGGTGCCCTGTCTCTGATGATCCTTGAAGACGGCCCGCTTTTCATCGCCGACACCCAAGTGCATCAGCGCCCCTCCCCCGAGGACATTGCCGAGATCGCCATCGGCGCCGCCCGGCATGCCCGGCGCTTCGGGATAGAACCGAAGATCGCACTGTGTTCGCAATCGCAGTTCGGCAACTTGTCCAGTGGCTCGGGCAAGCGGCTGCGCAAGGCGCTGAAGATCCTCGATTCCGCGCCCCGCGATTTCGCCTACGAGGGCGAGATGAACGTGGACACCGCGCTGGACGGAGACCTGCGCGCCCGGATCATGCCCAAGACCCGCTTCGACGGGCCGGCCAATATCCTCGTCTTCGGCAGCCCGGACGCGGCCAGCGCCACGCGCAATATCCTGAAGGCGAAATCCGAGGGGCTGGAAGTGGGGCCGATCCTGATGGGCATGGGCAACCGCGCGCACATCGTGTCGCATTCGATCACCTCGCGCGGGCTGCTGAACGTGACCGCCATCGCCGGCACGCCGGTGAAGGCCTACGAATAGGCGCCGGGTCTGAAACATTTGTAACAGATTTGAGCTATATCAACGCGGCGCGCGGGAGAGGCGCTCAGGACATCCGGGAGGATCCGGTCGGGGCGTCGGCGCTCTGGCTGGGACATCGGGAGAGGGAGGGACACCCATGAGCTACACGTCACTGATGCATCGTTGGTCGTCGGATCCGGAGGCCTTCTGGATGGACGCCGCCCAGTCGATCGACTGGGTCCAACCTCCCACCAAGGCGCTCGATGACACCAACGCACCGCTTTACGAATGGTTTTCCGACGGGCTGGTGAACACCTGCTACAATGCGGTCGACCGGCATGTCGAAGCCGGCCATGGCGAGCGCGTGGCGATCATCCACGACAGCCCGATCACCCATACCAAGCATGAAATCACCTATGCCGAATTGCAGGCCCGCGTCGCCTCGCTGGCGGGTGCGCTGCGGGCGAAAGGGGTCGAGAAGGGCGACCGGGTGATCATCTACATGCCGATGGTGCCCGAGGCACTGGAGGCGATGCTGGCCTGCGCGCGGCTGGGCGCGATCCATTCCGTGGTCTTCGGTGGCTTCGCCGCGAACGAGCTTGCCGTGCGGATCGACGACTGCACGCCGAAGGCGATCATCGCCGCGTCCTGTGGCTTGGAGCCTGGGCGCGTGGTGCACTACAAGCCGCTGCTCGACGGCGCGCTGGAGATGGCCACGCACCAGCCTGATTTCTGCGTGATCTTCCAGCGCGAACAGGAAGTGGCGAAACTGGAAGCGGGCCGCGATCACGACTGGCATTCCTTCCAGTACGGTGTACCCGACGCCGAATGCGTCCCCGTGGAAGGCAATCACCCGGTCTACATCCTTTATACCTCGGGCACGACGGGCGCGCCCAAAGGCGTGGTGCGGGCCACCGGCGGGCACCTCGTGGCGCTGAACTGGTCGATGCGCCATGTCTACGGGGTACAGCCTGGAGAGGTGTTTTGGGCCGCGTCCGATGTCGGCTGGGTCGTGGGGCATTCCTATATCTGCTACGCGCCGCTGATCCACGGCAACACGACCATCGTCTTCGAAGGCAAGCCCGTAGGCACGCCCGATGCGGGCACGTTCTGGCGCGTGATCGCGGAACATAAGGTCGCTGCGTTCTTCACCGCGCCCACCGCGATCCGGGCTGTGAAGCGCGAGGATTCGAATGGGGCTCTGATCGACAATTACGATCTGAGCAGCCTGCGCACCCTGTTCCTGGCCGGAGAACGGGCCGATCCGGCGACCATCGAATGGGCCCAGCGGAACCTGAAGATCCCGGTGATCGACCACTGGTGGCAGACCGAGCTGGGCTATCCCGCCGTGTCGATCCCGATGGGGGTCGAGGAACTGCCGGTGAAGCTGGGCTCTCCCGGGGTGCCGATGCCGGGCTACGACATGAAGATCCTGGGCGAAAACGGCGAGGAGCTGCCCACCGGAGAACTGGGCGCCATCGTGACGCCCCTGCCCCTGCCACCCGGCACGCTCCCGACACTCTGGAACGCCGAGGACCGCTTCCGGAAGAGCTACCTTGCGAACTATCCCGGCTACTACGAGACCGGGGATGCGGGATACGTCGACGAGGACGGATACCTCTATATCATGGCGCGCACGGACGACGTGATCAACGTTGCAGGCCACCGCCTGTCGACCGGCGCGATGGAGGAAGTGCTGGCCGGGCACCCGGATGTCGCGGAATGCGCGGTGATCGGGGTGTCGGATGCGCTGAAGGGGCAGATGCCGGTGGGCTTCTTGTGCCTGACGTCCGGCGTGACCCGCGATGCGGCGGAAATCCAGGCGGAAGTGGTGAAGCTGGTGCGCGACAGGATCGGGCCCGTCGCCGCGTTCAAGCTGGCGGTTGTCGTCGACCGGCTGCCCAAGACGCGATCGGGCAAGATCCTGCGGGCCACGATGGTCAAGATTGCCGATGGCGAGACCTTCAAGATGCCCGCCACGATCGACGACCCGGCGATCCTGGACGAGATCCGGGCGGCCTTGCAGTCCGTGGGCTACGCTGGCGACTGATCGTTTCCGGGGTGCTTGTTTCGAAAAGTGGTTGGGGGCTCTGCCCCCCGTCCGCTGCGCGGACTCCCCCGAGATATTTCTGGACCAAAGAAGTCTGGGGCCGTGGACCTTTCATGGGCAGCGCCGTCGCGGCAGGCTTGCCAGCGCGGGCGCGGTGGATAGTCTGGCCCGGCCGCGTGTCAGCAGGAGATCGCAATGACCGACACCCCCCTTTGGAAACTGAGCGCCACCGGATTGTCGGCCCTGACACGGACAGGCGATGTGTCGGCCGTAGCCGCGGTGGAAGACGCCATCGAACGGATGGACGCGGTCAATCCCGCGCTGAACGCCGTCGTGGCCGATCTGCGGACCGAGGCGATGGAGCGGGCCGATGCGCTGGACAGTGCGCGTCAGGCCGGGGCAGAACCCGGGCCACTGCACGGGGTGCCGGTGACGATCAAGGTCAACGTCGATCAGAAGGGCCATGCCACGACCAATGGTGTGACCGCACTGAAGGACCTGATCGCGCCGGACGACGCACCACTGGTCAAGAACCTGCTGGATGCGGGCGCGGTGGTCATCGGGCGAACCAATACGCCCGAATTCTCGTTCCGCGCCGATACCGACAACGAACTTTACGGCCGCACCCATAACCCTTGGGGCAAGCACGTGTCCCCCGGCGGATCGTCGGGCGGCGCCGGATCGGCGGTGATGGCCGGGATCGGCGCGCTGGCACATGGCAACGATATCGGCGGCTCGCTGCGCTTTCCGGCCGCCGCCAACGGCGCCGTGACGGTGAAGCCGGGACTGGGCCGCGTGCCCGCCTGGAACCCGTCGCAGACGGCCGAACGGGGGATGCTGGCGCAGTCCATGTCGGTGCAGGGACTTCTGGTGCGGTCGGCCGAGGATCTGCACACCGCGATGCCCACGATGATCGCGTCGCGGGCCACCGATCCGTTCCACGTCCCCCTGCCCTGGCGCGGTGCGCCGCTGGACGGGCCGATCAAGGTGGGCTTCACCAAGGAGACCTGCGGCTTCGATCTGCATCCGGAGGTGGACGCCGCGCTCGACACCGCGCGGGAAGCGCTGGTCGATGCGGGCTACGACGTGGTCGAGGTAGATCCGCCCTTGGTCCAGGAATGCGGCGAGGTCGGCTATCGCGCGCTGATGGGCGAGACACGGTCGATGCTGGAGACGGCGATCCGGGCCACGGGCTCGAAAACCGTGAACGCGATCTTCGACGTCTATTTCGAGATGTTCGAACCCTACGCGGGCGTCGAGCTTCTGGAGATGATGGCCAAGCGCACGCACTACGCCCGGGTCTGGTCGCAGTTCCAGCAGGACTATCCGCTGGTGCTGAGCCCGTTCCTGCCGCAACCCTTCTTCGCGCCCAACCGCGACGCGGAAGGCGAAGAGGGCGTGCGCGAGGTGCTGGGCGCGGCGATATGGTCCTACGCGATGAATTTCATGGGGCTGCCCGCCGGATCGGTGCCAGCACGTCTGGCGGATCTGCCGAAGGGCCGGCAGCCGATCAGCGTGCAGATCACCGGCCGGCGATGGCGCGAGGATCTCGTTGTCGATTCCATGCAGGCGGTCGAGGCGCGGGTGGGCCGGATGTGCCTGCCGCTTTGGGAACAGATGCGCTGACGCCATAACGTCGCTTGCGCTGCAGGGCAGAATAATGCTGCAGCGCAACAAGTTGCGCCGAGTGTTGACAGGAATTGCCCTGCCGCGGATGGTCTCGCCAACCCGTGAACCATCTTTACGACAGGTCCCGTTTCATGCAGATCACCGCCGTCCTTCGCCGTGCCGCCCAGATCAATCCCAAGGGTCTTGCCACCCGCTATGAAGGCCGTGACCGGACCTGGGCGGACTTCCAGACCAGGGTCGAAAAACTGGCCGGGGCACTGCAGGCAGCCGGCATGGGCCCGGGCGACAGGGTGGCGATGCTGTCGCTGAACTCGGACCGGTTCCTGGAGTACTTTTTCGCCGCGACATGGGGCGGCGGCGCGGTTATGCCGTTGAACATCCGCTGGGCGCCGCCCGAATGCGCCTATGCGCTGAACGATGGCGGGGCCGAGATCCTGATGGTCGACGATGCCTTCAAGGCCGCGATCCCTGCGATCCGGGCCGAGGTGCCAGGTCTGAAGACCGTGATCTATTGCGGCGAGGGCGAGACGCCCGAGGGCATGCTGAACTATGACGAGATCGTGGAGGCCGCGGCCCCCGTTCCCGATGCGGGCCGCTCGGGCGACGACCTGGCGGGGATTTTCTATACCGGCGGCACGACGGGCTTTCCCAAGGGCGTGATGCTGTCGCACACCAACTTCTTCACGGGCGGCATTTCCAACTGCGAGGCGATCCACATCGCAGACGGCACCACCTACCTGCACGCCGCGCCAATGTTCCATATCGCCGACTTCCTGTTCTTCATGGCCGTCACCTTTGCCGGTGGCACCCATGCCGTGATCCCGGCCTTCTCTCCCGATGCGACGCTGGCCGCCATCGAACGCTACAAGCCCAGCCACGTGCTGCTGGTCCCGGTCATGCTGCAGATGATGCTGGCCTGTCCCAAGCTTGCGGAAACCGATACCTCGTCGCTGGAGCTGATCGCCTATGGCGCCTCGCCCATCACCGAGGCGACGCTTGTCGATGCGTTCGGGAAGTTCCCCGGCGTGGGCTTCCTGCAGGCCTTCGGGCAGACAGAGCTGAGCCCCGTAGCCACGATCCTTGGCGCCGACTACCATGTCACCGACGGCCCGAAGGCCGGCAAGCTGCGGTCGGCCGGCCGCGCCACGAAGATCGTCGAGGTCCAGATCCGTGGCCAGGACGATACCGAACTGCCCCGCGGCGAGGTCGGAGAGATCGCCGTGAAGGGGCCGATCACGATGCTGGGCTACTGGAACAAGCCCGACGTGACCGCCGCGACGATCAAGGACGGCTGGGTCTATACCGGTGACGCGGGCTACATGGACGACGAAGGCTTCGTCTTCCTGATGGACCGGGTGAAGGACATGATCGTGTCGGGCGGGGAGAACGTCTATTCCGCCGAGGTCGAGAACGCCTTGGCGCAGCATCCCGCCGTGGCCACCTGCGCCGTGATCGGCATTCCGTCGGAGCAATGGGGCGAAGAGGTGCACGCCATCGTGATCCTGAAACCCGACGCAACCGCGACCGAGGACGAGCTGAAGGCGCATTGCCACACGCTGATCGCCGGCTTCAAATGCCCGCGTTCGGTGACATTCCGAACCGAGCCGCTGCCACTATCGGGGGCCAACAAGGTGCTGAAGACGGAATTGCGCAAGCCGTTCTGGGAAGGCCGGGACCGACAGATTTCGTAAGCGAACGGTGCCGGTGCACACGCCCGGCCCCACAAAGGGCCGGGCACTGGCAGACGCGGTGAAACACCGCGTCCGCACGGGGCCCAAAATGCCTACTCTGCAAGAAAAACCATAAGAAACGGACGGAATACGAATCCGGATACAACAACTTCGTAATTACCCTATTTCGTGACACCAATATTACAATACAGAGCCAAACAACCGGGTTCTGCGAAGTTTTGGGGGATGTCCACGAACCGTGTTGGGATGAGCCGTTGTATGTCTGCTCCGAGCCCTTATTGTTTGAAGTCTCGGTTTTTGAGAACCTCAAACTCGGCCCAACAACATTTCGCTGTGACAACAAGGCACCAAACTGCGATCACGGCCATCGAAAGCAAGTAAACAGGTGATACCAGATTAGCGATGTATACCGGGATCAGAGAGCATTGATTATAACCCTTCAATGCACTGCCTGCGCAAAGTGTTTCCGCTGAGCCAATAAAGAGAAACAATGAGATCACCACCGATGCGACAAGTACCGCGGTAAGCTTCATGACGCTCTTCACGCGAGGAACAATGGAAAAACGCGGCCAAGCCAATGCGACTATCGCTGGCGAAATATGAACCAGAAATGACATGCTTGCTGGCAGCAAATCTTCCAATTCAATACCGCGCTCACCAAGTTTCGATACACGCGACAGTCGTGCCAATGATCTGGTTGGTCAAGGTCCGCTCCGTCCCGCACTGCGGACCAACACGGTTTGCGGACACCCCCGTTTTCAACAGGGTAACCTTTTCAGGTGAACTGCTCTGCGATCAACCGCTCTTCCAGCCCGTGCCCGGGATCGAACAGGATCCGGTGGGTGATGTCGGGGTTCGATTGCACCTCGACCCAGTGCACGTTCGAGATCGAGATCGAATCGGCATCTGCATGCACCGGTCGCTTTTCCGGCTCCAGCACGTCGAAGCGGACCTTGGCCGTCTTGGGCAGCAATGCTCCGCGCCAGCGGCGGGGGCGGAAGGCGGCGATGGCCGTCAGGGCGAGCACGTCGGCGCCGATGGGCAGGATCGGCCCGTGGGCGGAATAATTGTAGGCGGTCGATCCCGCCGGGGTCGATACCAGCGCGCCGTCGCAGACCAGTTCGGCAAGGCGCACGCGCTCGTCCACGGAAATGCAGAGCCGCGCCGCCTGCGGGCCCGCGCGCAGGATCGACACCTCGTTGATCGCCAGCGCCCGGTGGCTCTTGCCCGCACGGTCCATCGCCAGCATGGCAAGCGGGTTCACCACTTCCTGCTCGGCGGCGGCAAGGCGCGCGGGCAGATCCGTTTCGCTGTATTCGTTCATCAGGAAGCCGATGGTCCCGCGGTTCATGCCGTAGACCGGCGCCGGCAACGCTTCAGTCGCGTGCAGCGTGCGCAGCATGAAGCCATCGCCCCCCAGCGCCACGATCACGTCGGCCTGCTCGGGCGCAGTATTGCCGTAGCGGCCGACCAGTGCTGCGCGCGCGGTCTGGGCCACCGGCGTGCGGCTGGCCAGAAACGCGATCTTTTCAGCCATGTCGGTGTGTCCCATCCCCTTGACCGAAATCGAAAGAAGCACAGCTTGCGGGACTTGGCCAGCCGTCTGCGGAAAAAGACAGCCACGTCGCGGGCATGATGCGGCTGCGGCATCATCGGGCTTTCACGATCCGGCCCGCTCCGCTAGGTAGGCGCCATATACGCGCAAAAGGGGAACAGCCCATGAACGCCTCTCACCGCGACAGCGGTTTCTTCAGCGAAACCCTGTCCTCCCGCGATCCCGAGATCTTCGGCGCCATCACGTCCGAACTTGGCCGTCAGCGCGAAGAGATCGAACTGATCGCCTCGGAAAACATCGTCAGCGCCGCCGTGCTTGAAGCACAGGGCTCGGTCATGACGAACAAGTATGCCGAAGGATATCCCGGCAAACGCTATTACGGCGGCTGCCAGTTCGTCGACATCGCCGAAACGCTGGCGATCGACCGCGCGAAGGAGCTCTTTGGCGCGAATTTCGCGAACGTGCAGCCCAATTCCGGCAGCCAGATGAACCAGGCCGTGTTCCTGGCGCTGCTGCAGCCGGGCGATACCTTCCTGGGTCTCGACCTGAATTCCGGCGGTCACCTGACCCACGGCTCGCCCGTCAACATGTCGGGCAAGTGGTTCAACCCCGTCTCCTACGGCGTGCGCCAGCAGGACCAGATGCTGGATCTCGACGAGGTCCGCGCCAAGGCTCTGGAGCACAAGCCCAAGCTGATCCTCGCCGGCGGCACCGCCTACAGCCGGGTCTGGGACTGGGCCAGGTTCCGCGAGATCGCGGACGAGGTCGGCGCCTACCTGATGGTCGACATGGCCCATATCGCGGGCCTCGTGGCCGGTGGCGTCCACCCCTCGCCCGTGCCGCATGCGCACGTGGTCACATCGACGACGCACAAGTCGCTCCGCGGTCCCCGCGGTGGGCTGATCCTGTCGAATGACGAAGCGATCGCCAAGAAGATCAACTCCGCCGTCTTCCCGGGCCTCCAAGGCGGTCCGCTGATGCACGTGATCGCTGCCAAGGCCGTGGCCTTCGGCGAGGCGCTCCGGCCCGAGTTCAAGGCCTATGCCGCGCAGGTCGTGGCCAATGCACAGGCGATGTCGGACCAGCTTATGAAGGGCGGGATCGATGTCGTGTCCGGCGGCACGGACAACCACCTGTGCCTTGCGGACCTGCGTCCCAAGGGCGTGACCGGCAAGGCGGCCGAGGCCGCACTGGGACGTGCGCACATCACCTGCAACAAGAACGGAGTGCCCTTCGATCCGGAAAAACCCTTCGTGACCTCGGGCATCCGCCTTGGCGCACCAGCAGGCACGACACGGGGATTTGCCGAGCCCGAGTTCCGCCAGATCTCGGACTGGATCGTTCAGGTTGTCGACGGTCTCGCCGCCAACGGTGAAGATGGCAACGCAGACGTCGAAGCCACCGTTCGGGCCGAGGTGGCCACGCTCTGCAAGCGCTTCCCGATCTACTGATCAGCGGCCCGAGCCAGACATGAAGACGGGGCGCGAAAGCGCCCCATCGCGCCCGAGGCGGGTCGGCGGATCCGGCATGGATCCGCCGAGGGCTGGGCGGGCGGGCCCGTGGAGGGCGCGATCCCGCCACGACGGCGTCAACTGTCCAGGAAAACCCGTACCGCAGCCTCGAAATCCCGCGGTTTCTCCGCGTGCAGCCAGTGCTGCGTGCCCGGAATCTTCGCAAACCGCGCATTCGGAAACAGCCGCTTGATCACCGGCCTATGCTCCGGCCGCACGTAATCCGACAAGGCACCCGACAGGAACAGCGCCGGCCCGTCCCAGGCGGCCTCCACCTCCGGAAATCCGACCACCGGTCCCATTCCGGCCGCCAGCGCATCCAGGTTCATCTGCCAGCCCTTGCCGCCCAGATCCAGCGACTGGGTGAAGAAGCTCTGCAGCGCGGGCTCCACGCCCAGGTCGGCCAGCTGCTCCCGTACGTCCGACCGGCGGGTGGCCTTGGACAGGTCCACCGCCTGCATCGCCTCGATGTACTGCATCTGGCTGTGCCCGTACGTGACCGGGGCAATATCCGCCACGATCAGCTTCCGCACGGTGTCGGGCGCCGTCAGCGCCAGCATCATCGCGGCCTTGCCGCCCATCGAATGCCCCAGCACGTCGGCGGGCCCGCCGATCTCGCCGATCACCTCCGCCAGATCCCCGGCCAGGGCCTCGTAGGAATGATCGTCGCTCCAGAACGATTCGCCGTGATTGCGCATATCGACCGCGACCACCTGCCGTGTATCCGACAGGCGCGTGGCGATGACGTTCCAGTTCCGCGCCGAGCCGAACAGCCCGTGCGCGATCAACAGCGGGGGACGGTCCGTCGCGCTGCCATATGAGTTCCAATGCAACATGCCCCCTGATATCGCCCGCCGCACGTCACCGCCAGTGGGCGCACGGGCGCACGTCAATGCTCGATTAAGCATGCTCGCCTAACCTGCATCCGACGCGAGAACCGCTCCGAATGCAGGCACCATGAACCAGGTACGAAAAATCCCGGGCCGCTCCGACACGGCCGCACAAGCCGCGCCCGACCCGGTCGCACGCCTGATCGCCGCCGGCGAATACGAAGCGGCGCTGAACATCCTCCTGCCGCTCATCGCCCACGACCCGCAGGACAGGGCGCTGATCGACCATACCGCCACCTGCTACTGGAACATCGGCGCCCCCGACGCCGCGATCCAGCTCATGCAGATCCTCGCCGACATGGCGCCCGACGATACTCAGGTGCTTGGCAAACTGGGCGCAATGGCCCTGTCTGTCGGGGATCGCGACGGTGCGACCGATGCCTTCACGCGCCTTCTGGGCAAAAAACCGCGCAACGCCGCGGCGCTGGCCACGCTGAACCGGCTGACCCCCTTCGCTCGCGACAGCCGACAGGCCAAAGCCTTGCGCGATCTGACCCGCGCCCGCCGCGTGCCAGATGCGGACCGGGCGCTTGCCTTCAACGCGCTCGGCCGGATCGACGCCGCCCATGGCGACACGGCCCGCGCCTTCCGTAATTTCGCCCGGGCGAAAGCCGTAGCCAAACCGCCCTACCCGGCCGAAGCCATCGACACGCTCGTCGCCCGCCAGCGCGCGGTCTACGACCCCGGCCAATGGCCACTGCCCGACCAGTCCGGCACGACGCCGCGCCTCGTCTTCATCGTGGGCCTCCCCCGGTCCGGCACTACCCTGGCGGAGGCCATCCTGTCCCGTCATCAGAAGACGCGAAGCATCGGCGAAAGCCCCGCCCTGCAGCAGGTCCTGACCGACGTCCGCCGCGCCGCCCTGCGCAAATCGGGCGCCGCCACGGCCGGGGCCGAGGATGCATGGAACTGGTTCACCACGCTCGCGCCCGAAGATCTTGATACCCATCGGAAGGCCTTCTTCCGCAACGCCCGCATCCCGGACAGCGCGGGCGACCTGACCGTCATCAACAAGCTGCCGCTCAACGCGTTCGATCTCGGCTTCGCCCGGTGTCTCCTGCCCGATGCGCGCTTCGTCTTCATGCTGCGCCATCCTCTGGATACCGGCCTTTCCTGCTTCTCGACGCTCTTCAGCGACAGACAGGGCTTCTCTCATTCCCTGACACGAATCGGCCATCTTACCCGGGCCGCCTACGCCTCGCTCGACGATTACCGCGCAAAGCTCGGGGCAGAACTCAGGCTTCAATCCTATCGCGCCCTTGTCGAAAAGCCCGACTCCCAGGTTCGCGCGCTCGTCGCCCATGCCGGGCTTGACTGGGACCCGGCCTGTCTCAGCCCCGAAGCGGCGGCGGGGGCGGTCCGCACGGCATCCGTCCTGCAAGTCCGCGAAAGCATCAATCGCAAGGGACTGGACACATGGCGCGGGTACGAGGCCGAACTCGGCCCCCTGATCGAAAGCCTGGGCGGGCAAAGCTGGCTGGACGAATGGGAGGAGCTGGATCGTGCAGCCGCGGCCGGACCGTCTCTCCCGGACGTACCCTGCTAGACGTCCCGCCCGGCCCCACGCGCGCCCACTTCCCATCGGCTGATCGATGCCGGAACAACGCCAGCACCCGAAGGGGCGCGACTTCAGTCGCGGCACGATGGCTTCCCCGTTTTCACCCGTCCGCAGACCGGCTAGGATGCACGGCGTTACGGGAAGGACGCAAATGCCCACGGATTTCGCACAGGACTTGCAGTCCCTGTCAGAGCTCGCGCAGGAAAAGCTCGGCACCAGGGGCCCGACGCTCGCCGACAGCCTGTCGCGCACCCGTGGCCGTCTGCCCAGACGCCTGCGGCTGAAAGCCCGGGCCCTGACCGCGGTCGAACCGCTGGTCGATCATCCGCGCCTTCACGTGATGGCCGAAGATCCGGCGCTGGACCGAACCGCCGGGGAACTCCGCACCTACCTCAAGTCGATCGACCCCGGCGATCGGCGCAAATCCTGGTGGCTGGGCTGGGCCGCGTCGCTGGGGTTCAACATCCTGCTGTTCGCAGCGCTGACGATTGTCGTCCTGCGCTGGCGCGGCCTGATCTGAGCTGAGAGCCGCATTCAAAACCGGCCGTAACCCCCGGCAAGTTCGCTATTTCACAACCCGCAGGATCAGGTTCGTTTGTGCGCTGGCCACCGCTGGCATGCGGAACAGGAAGCCTTCCAGAAACTGGTTATAGGCATCGATATCGGCGCAGACCACGTGCAGGTGATAATCGGCCTGTCCGGTCGTGGCGTAGACCGACCGGATCTCTTCCTGCGCCTGCATCGCCCGGACGAAGGGCGTGAACTCGTCGGTGGCGTGGCGCCGCAACTGGACATGGACGATCGCCTGGAACCCCAACCCCATCCCGGCATCGTCCAACGCGACCGTGTAGCCGGCGATGATCCCCCGGTCTTCCAGCGCACGCACACGACGCCAGCACGAGGACACCGAAAGCCCGACCTGCTCGGCCAGTTCCGTGTTGGAGATCCGGCTGTTCGCCTTCAATGCCTGCAGGACCCGTTCGTCCACCTCGTCCATTCTCGGTGATTTCATCCAGACTACCCCCGCCTCATGAAACGATCTTTCACGTAACGGTCAAGATCTCAACAAATCAGATCCAAAATTTCACCGATCCTGCGCTATCCTCTCACCACGCATCACGGAAAGGCGATCAGATGACCAGGCACGACCGCGCGATTGAAGGCTACAAGCTGTCAGACCGCTACGACCTGACCGAAGGCAGGGTCTTCCTGACCGGCACACAGGCCCTTGTCCGCGTGATGCTCGACCAGCGCCGCCGCGACCGGGCCGCCGGGCTGAACACCGCCGCATTTGTTTCCGGCTATCGCGGCTCCCCGCTTGGCGGGCTGGATCAGGAATTCTGGCACCTCGGCACCCGTCTGAAGGACGAACAGATCGAATTCCTGCCCGCCGTCAACGAGGACCTGGCCGCCACGGCCGTCCTGGGCGCGCAGCAGGCCGCGCTGGATCCGGATTGCGAGGTCGAGGGCATAGCCTCCATGTGGTACGGCAAGGGCCCCGGCGTCGACCGGTCGGGCGACGCGCTGAAGCACGCCAACGCCTATGGATCGCATCCAAAGGGCGGCGTGCTGGTTGTAGCCGGCGACGATCACGGCTGCGTCTCGTCCTCGATGCCGCACCAGTCCGACATGGCGCTGATGTCGTGGTTCATGCCCGTCCTGAACCCGGCCTCTGTCGCCGAATACCTTCAGTTCGGCGAATACGGCATTGCCCTGTCACGGTTTTCCGGAATCTGGGTCGGGTTCAAGGCGATCTCGGAAACGGTCGAATCCGGCCGGTCCGTCGACCTGCACCCCGACCGAAAATTCCTGCTGCCTCAGATCGACACCCCGCCGGGCGGTCTGCACATCCGCCCGGTCGAGATGCCGGGGACAGAGATCGAAACCCGGATGGAATACAAGCTCGCCGCGGTCCAGGCCTTCGCCGACGCCAATCCGATCGACCGGCGCATCCATGACCTTCAGAACGCCCGATACGGCATTGTGACAACGGGAAAAGCCCATCTTGACCTGATGGAGGCGCTGCGCCTTCTGGGCCTTGACGAGGCCGCGTGCCGACGCCTTGGCATCGACATCTACAAGGTCGGCCTCGTGTGGCCACTGGCCCGTCGTGGCGCGATGGATTTCGTTCATGGCAAGGACGAAATCCTTGTGATCGAAGAAAAACGCGGCCTCATCGAGACCCAGCTGAAGGAACAGCTCTACAACACCAGCTCTCGGCCCGCCGCCCTGGTCGGCAAGACGGATGAAACCGGCGCACCGCTTCTGCAATCTACCGGTGAACTGTCCCCCCGCGCGCTGCTGACGGTCCTGGCATCCCGCCTCAACCCGTTCTTTCCGGACGAAAACCTGATCGACAAAGCCCGCACCCTGACCCAGGAGCCGGCACCTGTTCTGAATGTCCCGGGCGCGACCCGGACGCCCTATTTCTGCTCCGGCTGCCCGCACAACAGCTCGACCAAGGTTCCCGAGGGCAGCCAGGCCATGAGCGGCATCGGCTGCCACGTGATGGCGGGCTGGATGAACCGGAACACGCTGGGCTACGCGCAAATGGGCGGCGAAGGGGTGACCTGGGCCGCGGGATCGCGGTTTGTCGGCATGGCGCACCGGTTCCAGAACCTGGGCGAAGGAACCTGGTATCATTCCGGTTCGCTCGCGATCCGTCAGGTGGTCGCGGCGGGCGCCAACATCACCTACAAGATCCTCTTCAACGATGCCGTTGCCATGACCGGCGGCCAGCCGGTGGACGGCCCCATCAGCCCCGCGGCGATTGCCCATTCCAGCCGTGCCGACGGCGTCAACCGCATCGCGCTTGTCTCAGATGAAATTGACAAATTCTCCTCGGCCGATTTCCCCCCCGGCACCACATTCCATGACCGGGCGGCGCTTGACACGATACAGCGTGAGCTGCGCGACACGCCGGGCGTCACCATCCTGATCTATGAACAGACCTGCGCGACCGAAAAACGCCGCCGGCGCAAACGGGGCCAGATGGAGGATCCCGACACATTCGCCGTCATCAACGATCTGGTGTGCGAAGGCTGCGGCGATTGTTCGTTAGAAAGCAACTGCCTGAGCGTCGAACCGAAGGAAACGGACTTCGGGCGCAAGCGGAAGATCAACCAGTCGTCGTGCAACAAGGATTTCTCCTGTCTCAACGGGTTCTGCCCCAGTTTCGTGACCGTTTCCGGCGCCAAGCGGCGCAAGCCTGCGCCGGCCAGCATCGATATCGACGCGCTGAAGACCGACTTGCCGCGCCCTGCCGAACCCGGCCTGAGCAAACCGTTCGACCTGATGGTTGCCGGTGTCGGCGGAACGGGCGTTGTCACGCTGGGCGCGCTGGTCACGATGGCCGCGCATCTTGAAGGCAAGGGTGCGAGCGTTCTGGATTTCACCGGTTTTGCGCAGAAGTTCGGTACCGTGATCGGCTATGTCCGCATTGCCGCCACGCCCGACGCCGTGCAGCAAGTGCGCATCGATGCCCGTTCCGCCGATGCCGTCATCGGCTGCGACGCGGTTGTTTGCGCCTCGCCCAAGGCGTCCTTCCACTATCGGAACGGCACGCAAATCGTTCTGAACAAGGCGGAAATGCCGACTGGCGATCTGGTTCTGGAGCGCGATGCCGACCTGAAGATCCCCGAACGGGAAGACCTGATCGGCCGGACCGTCGGGCCTGGGAACCTGCTGTCCTTCGATGCGAACCGCGCGGCCGAGCGCCTGATGGGCGATGCCGTTTTCGCCAACATAATGCTGCTTGGCGCCGCGTTTCAGAAGGGTTTGGTCCCGGTCAGCGAGGTTGCCCTGAAGCAGGCGATCCTGCTGAACGGTGTTGCGGTCGAAAAGAATGCGATGGCCTTCGATTTGGGCCGGATTCTGGCCCTGAAACCGGACCTGCTGGCCGATCAGCTTGCCGAACCTACGCCGGATGCCGAAACGGCAGGCTCTGTCATTGATCGTCGTGCCGCGTTCCTGGCGGAGTATCAGGATCAGACTTATGCCGACCGCTACCGGGCAAGGCTTCAGAAGTTCCGCGAGGCTCTGCCCAATGATGTCGGGGATGCGCCTGTCATCGCCGCTTCAAAATCGCTCTTCAAGCTCATGGCGTACAAGGACGAATACGAGGTCGCGCGGCTGATGACAGGGACCGCTTTCACGAAAGAGCTGACCGAAACCTTCGAAGGCGATTTCACCGTCTCGTACCACCTTGCCCCGCCTGTGCTGCCCCTTGGAACCGACACACGGGGCCGCCCCAACAAGCGGCGTTTCGGCCCGTGGCTGACGCCTGTCCTGCGCGGGTTGGCCCGGCTGAAACGCGTGCGCGGGACGCCGTTCGATCCATTCGGATACACCGCGGACCGCAAGCTGGACCGCACCCTCCTGGACTGGTTCGAACGCGTGCTGATCCACGTGGAATCAGGATATTCGGAGGAGGAAGCGATGCGCCTTCTGACCCTGCCGGGCGAGATACGCGGCTATGGCCCGGTGCGCCACGCGGCCGCCGAAAAGATCATGACTGAAAACGGATTGTGATCATGTCGAAGAACGCACAACCATGCGAATATCTTCAGAGCGTGACCAAACTTTCCCCGATGCGAGCCATCTCGTACGCATTGGTTTACCAATCTCGCCTAGAGTCCACCCAACGGCACCGTGTTCCGGGCATCGTCTTGCGCTTGGCTGCGCCAGGGGTCAGAGTCGGGGTGTTCAGGCAATAGCGGGAGTTCCCATGGCGATCGGAAGCGTCATCGCGACCTATGTCGACGGCAAATGGGTCGACGGAAGCGCACCCATCATTTCGGCGGCGGATCACGTCGCCTGGCTTGGTTCCCAGGTCTTTGATGGCGCGCGTTTGTTCGACGGGGCCACACCGGATCTGGATCTGCATTGCGCGCGCCTCGTGCGGTCAGCGGCGGCGATGGGCATGAACGCCCCCATCGAAGGCTCTGAAATCGAAGCGCTTGTTCGGACCGGCCTGCAACTGTTCCCGGAAGGTTCCGAACTCTATATCCGCCCGATGATGTGGGCCCGCGATGGCAGCCCCGGGGTGATCGACATTGATCCCGACTCCACCGCCTTCGCGATCTGTATCGAGAACATGCCAATGCCACAGGTCGGCGATTTCTCCCTGACGGTGGCGCCGTTCCGCAGGCCCCGGCAGGACATGGCGATCACGGAGGCGAAGACAGGCTCGCTTTATCCCAACAATGGCCGGATCATGGCCTATGCGCGCGCGCGCGGGTTTTCGAACGCGCTTTCGCTCGACATCGATGGGAACGTCGCCGAAACGGCCAGCACGAATGTCTTTGCCGTCAAGGATGGCGTGGTGTCCACGCCGGTGCCGAACGGGTGCTTTCTTAACGGCCTGACCCGCCAGCGCGTCATCAAGCTGCTGGGCGCCGAAGGGATCGAGGTTTCGGAAACCACGATGACAGTTGCCGATTTCGAAATCGCGGACGAGATCTTCGTCACCGGCAATATCGCCAAGGTCATGCCGGTCGTCAGGTTCCAGGACCGCGAACTCGGCGTCGGCCCAATCGCCAGCAAGGCGCGTGCGCTCTACTGGGATTACGCGCATTCGACCGCTGCACTGGTCTAGGGACGTCCTGCAAACTCTCGGGAATAGTCGTTTTCAGGTCTTGCGGGCGACCTTCATCACCGCGCTGGCCTGGGCCATAACCCGATCCGCACACAGCACCTGCGCGTCCAGAAAGATCAGGGAGCGCGACTCTTTCACGATCTTTGCGGTGGTTTCAAGAAACTCTCCGGCATGCGCACTGTCCAGGAAGCGCGTATCCATCTGGACCGTGACCGTGGGCACCTTGCCGGCCGCTTGCCAGGCGAGAAAGGCCAGACTGTGATCCAGCAGTGTCATGAACACGCCGCCATGTACGGTCCCGTTGGGGTTCAGGTGCCGGTCCTCGGCCATCAGCCCGAACCGGCGGCTGTCGCCATCGCGCCGGGTCAGGAGCGGGCCGATCTCGCTCATGAAGCCGTCCAGAATGGCATCTTTCCAGGGCGGGAGATCGGTTTGGGCTTTATCCACGGCCGGACACTCCTGTTGGGCTCGGAACCAGCACTACAGGCTGAATTTACGTAACAGAAGGGTCGCGCGCCGCAGGCGAAGGCAATAGCCTGACCCGGGACAGGCAAAGGGGGTAACATGGACAAGATCGTCATCCTGACCGGGGCCGGCATTTCTGCCGAAAGCGGAATGGGCACCTTTCGCGACAAGGATGGGCTGTGGACCAAGGTGCAGCTTGAGGACGTCGCGACGCCTGAAGGTTTTGCCCGTAACCCGCAGATGGTTCAGGATTTCTACAACCTGCGACGGGTCGGCGCGCGCGCGGCAAAGCCCAACGCCGCCCACACCGCGCTGGCCCGTCTACAGGCGCATCACACGGGCGACGTGATCATCGTGACCCAGAACGTCGACAGCCTGCACGAAGCCGGCGGCGCACGGGATGTCATCCACATGCATGGCCGGCTGGACGGGGCGCTCTGTTCCGGCTGCGGCCACCGCTGGGCCGCTCCGGATGAAATGACCGTGGATGAAGCCTGCCCGGGCTGCGGCGAACCGTTCGGACGGCCGGATGTCGTCTGGTTCGGCGAGATGCCGTATCGCATGGACGAGATCTACGAACACCTGGGCACCACCGACCTGTTCGTGTCGATCGGCACCTCGGGAGAGGTCTACCCGGCCGCGAGTTTCGTGCAAGAAGCACGTGTACAGGGCATCCGGACCTTGGAACTGAACCTCGAACCCTCATCCGGGTCGGCCATGTTTGACGAAAGCCGCCTGGGCCCTGCGACCGAGATCGTACCAGCCTGGGTCGCGGAAGTATTGGGAGAGGCTTGAGCCCCGTCGGCTCAACAGCCCGACGCCCTCACGTCGTGGCTGGGCTCCGCCACGTCAGCGATCATTGTCCACGGGGATATCCACATCGATTTCGCCTGACGTCTCGAAGATCAGCGTCACGGGGATGGAGCTTCCCTGCTCCAGCGGTCCGGTCAGCCCCATCAGCATCACGTGGTCACCGCCGCGCGCCAGCATGTGGGTACCACCGGCGGCCACTGGAATTCCATCCTCGACCTTCAGCATCTGCATGACACCGTCGGCACTTTCCTTGTGCGTATGCAGTTCGGCGCGCGCAGCGGCGCCGGTCCGGACCCCGATCAGGCGATCCGCGCTGTCGCCCTCGTTTTCGATGATCATGAATGCCGCGCCCGCTTTCGCCACCGGAGAGGCCACACGCGTATAGGGATCAACGATCCTGATCATGGGATCCGCCAGGGCTGGCGATCCGAGCGCGGCCATGATGACCGCCGCCGTCATGCAGATTTGCTTGTACATATCGGACTCCGTGCATCTGCGCTTGCCGCAATTCATGCGGACGTGGTGCCACGGGAATCGAAAGCCCACAACGACGAAACGCCCCGCGGTAAGGCGGGGCGTTCAAATTACTCGAAGCCTTGGGGGTGCGGTCAGGCCGCGGCCTGAGCTTTCTGAATTTCTTTTTTGACTTTCAGCGCGGTCGTCGAAAGCTCATCGTCTTTCGCCTTGGCAAGAAACGCGTCCAGCCCACCGCGGTGATCGACGCTGCGCAGTGCGGCGGCCGTGATCCGCAGCTTCACGCCACGACCCAGCGTTTCGGACTGCAGCGTGACATCGTTCAGGTTCGGCAGGAACCGGCGCTTGGTCTTGTTGTTCGCGTGGCTCACGTTTTGCCCGCTCATCGGGCCTTTTCCGGTCAATTCGCAACGGCGCGACATCGGGTTTGTCCTTTTGCATTGGGCGCGCCGCGATCGTTCGGAGATGCCTGGCGCCAAAGATTTAGGGCGCCGCAAATGCCGCGCCCGGAAACAGGTCGGGCGGGCATAGGAGGAATCGCGGCGGAGGTCAAGCGCTATAGGGGCGCGTCCTGCTTCCGCAGGAAAGTTGCCATGTCGCGGGCCGCCGCGGCGGGCAGGACGGACCCGTCGGCCACCGCTTCTGACAGCTCGGCCATCTGCTGCCGCGCGCCCGGTGTGTCCAGCTGTGCCAGCAAGGCCGCCTCGACCTCAGCCCGGAACCAGTGGCGCGCCTGACCGGCGCGGCGGGTGTCCCAATGGCCTTCGCTGCGCCGCCAGTCGGCCAGCGCCTGCATGGTGAACCACGCGTCGTCAAGGTTGGCGCCCGTCATCGCGGACACCGTCATGGCCTTCGGAAAGCCCTCTGGATCCTCGGGCCGTTTCCGCAGCAGGCGCAGGGCGCCGCTGTAATCGGCACAGGTCCGCGTGGCCTGCGCCTTCAGATCGCCGTCTGCCTTGTTCACAAGGATCAGGTCCGCCTGCTCCATGATCCCCCGCTTGACGCCCTGCAGTTCGTCCCCGCCGGCCGGGGCCAGCAGCAGGACGAACAGGTCCGACATCTCGGCGACCACCGTTTCGGATTGCCCGACGCCCACAGTCTCGATCAGGACCACGTCGTAACCGGCCGCTTCGCACAAGAAAACCGCCTCGCGCGAGCGCCGTGCCACGCCGCCCAGTTGGGTCTGGCTGGGCGACGGGCGGATGAAGGCCTGCGGCTCGCGGCTCAGCCGCTCCATCCGGGTCTTGTCCCCCAGGATCGAGCCGCCGGACCGGGCCGAAGACGGATCGACGGCCAGCACGGCGACCTTCAGACCGGCCTCCACCAGCATCATGCCGAACGCCTCGATGAACGATGATTTGCCGACCCCGGGCGTGCCCGAAAGGCCGATCCGGATCGCCTCGCGCCGGTCGGTTGCCAGATCGGCCAGCAGGGCCTCGGCGTCCTTGCGGTGATCTGCGCGGCGGCTTTCGACCAGCGTAATCGCACGGGCCAGCGCGCGGCGCTCCCCTGCCCGAATGGGGTCTGCCAGATCCAGTGTCATCGCCCGCTCCTTCTTGCCCAACGGTTAGATGGACCGACCGGGCGCGCGATGTCCAGACCGCTCCACTGGACGGGCAGGCCGTGGGGCGCGATAAGGCCGCAATGTCCGATCAGTTGCCCATCGAAGATGCCCTGCCCGCGCTGCTGAACGCGATGCGCCAGCAGGGCCGCGCCGTCCTGCAAGCCCCGCCGGGCGCGGGCAAGACCACCCGCGTGCCGCTGGCCCTGCTGGAGGCCGGGATCGGTGCGGGCCGCATCGTCATGCTGGAACCCCGCCGCCTGGCCGCCCGCGCCGCGGCCGAGCGCATGGCCGAAACGCTGGGCGAGAAGGTGGGCGAGACCGTCGGCTACCGGATCCGCGGGGAGCGCAAGGTTTCGCGCGACACGCGGATCGAGGTCGTGACCGAAGGCATCCTGACCCGAATCCTGCAGTCCGAACCGGATCTGCCGGGCATTGGCACGGTGATCTTCGACGAGTTCCATGAACGTTCGCTGAACGCCGATTTCGGCCTGGCATTGTGTCTGGAGGTCGCCGGCGCGCTGCGTGAAGATCTGAACCTTCTGGCCATGTCCGCCACGCTCGACGGCGGACCGGTGGCCGAGTTGATGCAGGCCCCGATCATCACGTCCGAGGGTCGAAGTTTCCCTGTCGATATCCGCTGGCTGGACCGGCCCCTGGGGCCCCGCGTCGATCGCGTGTCGGCGCTTGTCGATCTGGTGGAACGTGCCGAATCCGAAACCCGGGGGACCGGCGGCGGCCTTCTTGTCTTCCTGCCGGGAGAGCGCGAAATCCGGCGGGCGGAAAGCCTTTTACGCGCGCGCCTGCCCGATGGATGCACGTTGTTTCCGCTGTTCGGGGCCATGGCGGGTGACGCGCAACGGGCGGCCTTGAAGCCTCTGCCCTCGGGCCGGAAAGTCGTGCTGGCGACATCCATCGCCGAAACGTCGCTGACCATTCCCGACATCCGGGTCGTGGTCGACGCAGGCCTTGCCCGCCGTGCGCGGTTCGATCCCGGCTCGGGCATGGCGCGTCTCGTCACCGAACGCGTCACCAAGGCCGAAGCAACCCAGCGCACGGGCCGCGCCGGGCGGGTGGCCGAGGGCACGTCCTACAGGCTGTGGACCCGCGGGGAAGAAGGCGCCATGGCCCCCTTCCCGCCTCCGGAGATCGCCACGGCCGACCTGACGGGCCTGGCCCTTGAACTGGCCCTATGGGGTGCGGCCCCCGAGGATCTGGATTTCGTAACCCAGCCACCGCCGGGGCTCTATGCCGAAGCGCGCAGCCTGCTGACCGATCTGGGCGCCCTGGACGCCGCCGGGCGGATAGCCACGCATGGGCGCACGCTGGCGGGCCTGCCCGTGCATCCGCGCTTGGCCCATATGCTTGCCACTGCCGGCCCGCAGGCAGCACCGCTTGCCGCTCTACTGGCGGATCGGGATCCCCTCAGGAATGCACCGGCGGATCTCAAGCTGCGTCTCGAGGCGCTGAAAGACCCCAGAGGTTTCAAGCGCGCGCATCCTTACGATATCCGTCCCGGTGCCGTTGATCGATTGCAGACCGAAGCGCGCCGCCTGGCCCGCCAGACCAAGACCCGGGACACAGATTTGTCACCTGCAGGGATAGCCGCGCTTGCCTATCCCGACCGGATCGGGAAACGGCGGCAGGGCACGGCGCCGCGGTTCCTGTTGTCGGGCGGCAAGGGCGCGATCCTGCCGGCCGAAGACGCGCTGGCCGGCGCGCCCTACATCGTGGCAACCGACCTGGATGGCGACCCGCGTGAAGCCCGCATCCGCCTTGCGATCCAGATATCCGAGGCCGAATTGCGTGCCCTCTTCCCCGACCGGATCGCATGGTTGGATCACTGCGCATGGTCCCGGCGGCACCGGCGTGTCGAGACCCGGAAGCAGGAACGGCTGGGTGCGCTTGTGCTTGACGACCGCCAATGGTCCGATCCGCCGTCCGATCTGGTCGCCGCGGCGATGCTCGAAGGTATCCGCGAACTCGGGCTCAACCCCACAGGGGCCGCCCGGCGGCTACAGGAACGCGTCGAGCTCGCCCGCGCCGAGGGTCTGGATCTGCCCGATTATTCTCTCCCCGGACTGATGGAGCGTCTGGAAGAGTGGCTGGCGCCGATGCTTGACGGGGTCAGGTCGGCAAGTGACTGGGATCGGTTCGATCTGCTGCCCGCGCTGGAGGCGGGGCTGACATGGGCCCAGCGACAGAGCCTCGATAAATGGGCGCCCGCCCGGTTCACGACACCGCTGGGCCGATCCGTGGCAATCGACTATGCGCCCGAAGGCCCGGCCATCGCCGTCCGCTTGCAGGAAATGTTCGGTCTTACCACGCATCCGCAGGTCGCCGGCCAGCCCCTGAAGATCACCCTTCTGTCCCCGGCGCAGCGCCCGGTTCAGGTCACCCGCGATCTGCCCGGTTTCTGGTCCGGATCCTATGCCGATGTCCGCAAGGACATGCGCGCAAGCTACCCCAAGCATCCGTGGCCGGAAGATCCGACGACAGCCCCTCCGACGCTACGGGCGAAGCCACGATCCTGACCGGGGGGTTGGGGGCACTGCCCCCAAGGACGCGGGGGGTGCGGGGGGGGGCGGCAGCCCCCCGGCCGGGCGACGCGGGCACCGCGGCGCAAAATCTCTGGCAGCAGACCCAAGGCCCGGCCACGCTGCCTGAAGATCAGTAAATGTAGCGAATCTGGTCGGTCCAGTAGCGTTCGACACGGCGCAGGGAGTTCGCGATCGAATCCATGCCGTCGACATCGAGCATGCTCTTGTCTTCCAGGCCCTGTGCATGGCGCGTGAAGAGGTCCGACACGATGTCGCGGATTTCCCGCCCGCGCGGGGTGAGCTTCACCCGGACCGAGCGGCGGTCGATCTCGCAGCGCTGGTGGTGCATGTAACCCATTTCTACCAGCTTCTTCAGGTTGTAGCTGACATTGCTGCCCTGGTAGTAGCCGCGCGATTTCAGCTCGCCGGCCGTCACCTCGTTATCGCCGATGTTGAACAGCAGCAGCGCCTGTACCGCGTTGATCTCCAGCACGCCCACGCGTTCGAATTCGTCCTTGATAACGTCGAGCAACAACCTGTGCAGCCGTTCGACGAGCGACAGAGCTTCCAGGTAACTGGTCATGAACCCCCGCCGCGCGGCGGGCTGTCCTATGGGCATTTCGACACTCATGCGCGCCTTCTCCGTCTCGGGCCTCCCGAGAGCAATTTGCGCGCAATTTCCGAATAATCGGTTAAGTGTTTTCCGCTTTGTTTTGGATCGTTTGTGCTATTTCCTGCAGAAGCGCCGCGAAGCGCGGCGGAGGCGCCTCGCGACCGCAGACCCAGACGTAAAGATCCTGGTCGTTCTCCTCCAGCAGGGTGTCGTAGAGCGCCAGGGTCTCGTCATCAAGTTCGGCCAGCCGCATATCGGCCCAGGCGGTCAGAAGGATGTCCATCTCCTTGATCCCGCGCCGCATTGACCGGATCTTCAGCCGCTTGATCGCGATTTCGCGCGGCTCGGCAATCGCATCGGTGGTCATGTCATTCGACCTCGTCCGCGGCTTCCAGCCGACGCAGGCGATCCTCGATCGAGGCCAGCCGTTCGGTGGCGCCGCTCAGCGTCTCGCGCACTTCGAACAATTCGCCGATAAGCGAGGACCGTTCCGCCCCGCCCGGCGCGCCCGGCATGCGGGCGCCTTCGCCCTGGCCGGTCAGCAGCCACGGGATCGAAACGTTCAGAAGCCCGGAAATCATCTGGAGCTTGTTCGCCCGGGGTTCGGACAGATCCTGCTCCCATCCCACCAGCGTGGACTTCTTGATTCCAAGCCGCCGGGCCAGCTGGGCCTGGCTCATGCCTGTCGCTTCGCGCGCGCCGGCGATCCTGTCGCCAAACGTGGCAGCGTCCGGTCCATACCAGTCGGTGTCGCCTTCGCCTTGCATGGCTTCTCCTCTTTCCCTTGAACGGGTCCCCTACGGACCTTATGACAGTCCCGCTTAACATACAAACCGAGGCTGCCATGAGTTTCCTGTCCGCGACACTGTCCCGCGTCAAACCGTCTCCGACGATGGCCGTCTCTGCCAAGGCGCGCGCCATGCGCGCCGCCGGCGAGGACGTCCTGTCCCTGAGCGCGGGTGAACCCGACTTCGACACCCCCCAGAACGTCAAGGACGCGGCCAAGGCCGCGATCGACGCGGGCAAGACCAAGTACACCGATGTCGATGGCATCCCGGAGCTGAAGGAGGCGATCTGCGCCAAGTTCAAGCGCGAGAACCGGCTGGAGTACGAGCCCTCGCAGGTCACCGTCGGCACCGGCGGCAAGCAGGTGCTTTACAATGCGCTGATGGCCACCATCAATCCGGGTGACGAGGTCATCATCCCCGCGCCGTACTGGGTGAGCTATCCCGACATGGTCCTGCTGGCCGGCGGCACGCCCGTGATCGTCGAAGGCACGCTGGAGAACAACTTCAAGATCCTGCCCGAGCAGCTTGAAGCCGCCATCACCGACAAGACGAAATGGCTGATCTTCAACTCTCCGTCGAACCCGACGGGCGCCGGCTATCACCACGCCGACCTGAAGGGGCTGACCGATGTGCTGATGAAGCATCCCCATGTCTGGGTGATGTCCGACGACATGTACGAACACATCTCGTATGACGGGTTCCAGTTCTGCACCCCGGCGGAGGTGGAGCCAGGCCTTTACGACCGCACGCTGACCTGCAACGGCGTGTCCAAGGCCTATGCCATGACCGGCTGGCGCATCGGGTACGCCGCGGGCCCGGTCGAGCTGATCGGCGCCATGCGCAAGGTGCAGTCGCAGTCCACGTCGAACCCGTCCTCGATCAGCCAGTGGGCCTCGGTCGAGGCGCTGAACGGGTCGCAGCAGTTCCTTGCCGAACGGGCCGAGGCGTTCAAGCGGCGACGCGATCTTGTGGTCAAGGCGCTCGATGCCATCGACGGCATGGTCTGCCCCACGCCCGACGGCGCGTTCTATGTCTATCCGTCCATCGCGGGCCTGATCGGCAAGAAGGCCCCCGACGGCACGGTGATCGAGAATGACGAGATCTTCGCAACCAAGATGCTGGAAGCGACCGGCGTCGCGGTGGTGTTCGGCGCGGCGTTCGGGCTGTCGCCGAACTTCCGGGTCAGCTACGCGACCTCGGACGAGGTGCTGCTGGACGCCTGCGCGCGCATCGCCAAGTTCTGCAACAGCCTGAGCTAGGAATGACCTCCCGGCTTCCCGAATACTACTTCCGTGTCCGCGACAATGGCGCCTTCGTCTACCGCGTGGACACGGAAAACCGACAGCGGCGGATAGAGATGGACCAGATCGCCGTGGTCAATATCCGAAACGGCGAGATCAAGCCGCACGGCAACCGCACCCTGACCGACGCCGACAAGGTCCGGATCGACGCGTGGATCGAGGAACGGAAAACCGTTCTGGCGCAGCGGGATATCGACGACATCTTCCGCGCTATCGATCACCTCAACGCCACGGCGCACTGGGTCCAGACACGGGCCACGGACGATCAGCTTGAACAGGTGACCGACAACCTGCTTCTGGCCATGCATGATCTGCGCACGGTCCTGGTGCGCAAGAAGGCGGACCGGCTGACAAAAGGCTAGGCGTGCGCCGGGATCCGCGACATGCCGAAGGTCCAGAAGCGCCACATCAGCAGCACCCCGGCCGCCGCAAGGCCAAGGACGAGCCCGGCCCAGACGCCGACGCCGCCAAAGCCGAACGGGAACCCAAGAATGTAGGACGCGGGAATGCCTATGCCCCAATAGGCCATCGCCGCGATCAGCATCGGCACGCCGGTATCCTGCACCCCGCGCAAAAGACCGGTGGCAATGGCCTGCGCCCCGTCGGCCAGCTGGAACAGCCCGGCCACCGCGAAAAGACCGACGCCGATGGCAAGGATCGCAGCGCGAGTGTCGGCATCGCGGTCCAGGAACAGCGACATCAGCATTTCCGGAGCCAACAGGAACACCGCCGTCGTCGCCAGCGCCATGGCCATGGACATGACCAGAACCACGACCGCGCCACGGGCGAGGTTGCCCCGGTCGCTGCGGCCATAGGACTGGCCCGCGCGAATCGTGCCGGCATTCGACAGGCCCATGTGCACCATGAATGTGGCCCCGCTGACCGTGATCACGACCCCATGGGCCGCCAGCGTTTCCGTTCCCAGCCAACCCATCATCACGGCCGAGCCCGAGAACATCGTCACCTCGCTCAGCACCGTGAGCCCGATAGGCACGCCCAGCCGCAGCACCTTGCCGAACATGTCCCAGTCCGGGCGCCACAGCCGCTGGAACAGCGAATGTTCCGGCAGGACAAGCACGGCATAGCCCACCGCCGCGGCCAGTGACAGGCAGTGGGTGAAGATCGACCCGATGGCCGCCCCGCGAATCCCCAGTTCGGGCATGCCCCAGTGGCCGAAGATCAGCGCGTAATTGGCCACAGCGTTCACGCCCGCGGCAAACACAGTGATCCAGAACACGACCTGGCTCCGCTCCAGCGCGGCGAGGTAGGATTTCAGCACCATCACCAGCAGCGCCGGCAGCAGACCGAAGCCTGCAAGCTGCAGGTAATCGGCGCCAAGCCGGGCCACGGCCGCGGTCTGCCCCAGGGCAACGAGAATCGATTCCGACCAGATCATCGCCGGCAGCGCGAGCATGGCGTAGATCGTCGAAAGCCAGAGTCCCATACGCGTCGTGCGTCGCACCGCGGTTTCGTCATCCGCCGCCGCCGAGGCAGCGACCATCGGCATCACCGCCCAGGCAAAGCCGCAGCCCAGAAGGAAGATCGTGAAAAACAGGCTCGACGCGAGCGAGATCGCCGCCAGTTCCGCCACGCCGTACCAGCCCAGCATGATCGTGTCGCCCAGGCCGATGGCGTACTGCGCCACGTGCCCGCCGATCAACGGCAGGCCAAGCGCGGCCACGGCGCGCGCATGCGCTCGGTAGGACAGGATTGCGGACATGTCTCCCCTTAGAAGCGGGCGCAGGCAGAGGCAATACAGGATGCACCCGGCCAACCTGCGAACACCACGCCAGAGCGACGCAGGGTAATGACCCGACGGGACCCTGCCATTGTTACTGTGTCCCTTGGACAGCCCGCCACCCGGGCGCCCCTGCTCACCTCACGCGCAACCCACAGACCTTACCGACCGATCAGGAGCCAGAACATGCGCACCGAAACCATTCAGCTTGGCGGCAACCCCTTCTTCCTGCGCCGGTGGGGCGATCCCGACCTGCCACCGCTTCTGATGCTGCACGGCTATCCCGAATATTCCGGCGCGTGGGAGGACCTGGCCCCCCTGCTGTCGGATCGCTTCCACTGCATCGCGCCCGACCAGCGCGGATACGGCAACAGCTGGGCGCCCGAGGGCGTCGAGAACTACGCGGTCTCGGCGCTCGTGGGCGACATGTCTGCCCTGATCGACCATCTGGGCGGCCGGGTGACGCTTCTGGGCCACGACTGGGGCGCCGCCATCGCCTATGGTCTCGCGTTTTCTTGTCCCGAGAAGATCGACCGGCTGATCATCCTGAACGGCGTGCATCCCGTCCCCTACCAGCGCGCGCTGGCAAGGGGCGGCGCGCAGACCGATGCGTCGCAATACATCTCCTTCCTGCGCCGCGACGATTCCCACGAGATCCTGGGCAAGAACGGCTTCGAAAAGCTGCACTCCCTGTTCTCGGCCAAGATGGATACCAGCTGGCTCGCGGGCGACCGAAAGGCCGCCTACGAGGACGCATGGAAAGACCGCCTGCAGACCATGATCAACTGGTACCGCGCCTCCCCCATCCGGGTGCCCAAGCCGGGCGAGACGATAGACGACCTGCCCGACTATCCGGTCGACCGGCTAAAGGTCCGCTGCCCGCATCTTCTGATCTGGGGCTTAAACGATACCGCGCTGCTGCCCGAATCCACCGAAGGGCTGGAGGTGTTCGCCCCCAACCTCACCCGGATCGAGGTGCCGGACGCCGACCACTGGATCTGCCACCAGCAACCGGATCGAGTCGCCAAAGAGATCCTGACCTGGATCGACGGCTGAACCCCGGCCCCGGGGGTCCGGGGGATGGGTCATCCCCCGGGCTGGGGGTGCGGGGGGTGGCAGCCCCCCGCCCGGGCGACGCGGAACGCGGCGCAAATCCTACGGCCTGCCTCAACGCTGGCCATTCCCTACGAAACTCTCGCTCCGAACGCCCTGCTCCCCTTTTCTCAACCGCCCATCCCTGTCATATTCGCGGACATCAAGAAAAAGAGCAGCCCCATGCCCGAAGACCTTCTGCCAGAGACGCCCCAGGGCGATTACAACGCGTCCTCCATCGAGGTGCTCGAAGGCCTCGAACCCGTGCGCAAGCGTCCGGGCATGTATATCGGCGGGACGGATGAACGCGCGCTCCACCACCTTGTGGCCGAAGTGCTCGACAACTCCATGGACGAGGCCGTCGCGGGCCACGCCAACCGGATCGAGGTCGAGCTTCACGAAGACCACTCCATCACAATCCGCGACAACGGCCGGGGCATGCCCTTCGATCCGCATCCGAAATTCCCCGGCAAGTCCGCACTGGAAGTCATCCTGTGCACGCTCCACGCGGGGGGCAAGTTCTCGGGCAAGGCTTACGAGACGTCGGGCGGCCTGCACGGCGTCGGCGCGTCGGTCGTCAACGCGCTCTCCGATTCGATGGTGGTCCAGGTCGCCCGTGACCGAAAGCTGGTCGAACAGCGATTCTCCCGCGGCGTGCCGCTGGGTCCGCTCGAAGAAATCGGTGCCGCGCCGAACCGCCGTGGCACCACGACGACCTTCCACGCGGACGAGGAAATCTTCGGCTCCCACCGCTTCAAGCCCGCGCGTCTGTTCAAGTCGATCCGCTCCAAGGCCTACCTTTTCTCGGGTGTCGAGATTCGCTGGAAATCCGCTATCGACGATGGCCAGACGCCCCTGGAAGCCACGTTCCACTTCCCCGGCGGGCTGGCCGATTACCTGAACGAAACACTGGGCACCGCCTCGACCTATGCCGACAAGCCCTTCGCCGGCACCGTGGACTTCCGCGAGAAGTTCAACACCCCCGGCAAGGTTGAATGGGCGATCAACTGGACGCCCGCGCGCGACGGGTTCCTTCAGAGCTACTGCAACACGGTCCCCACCCCCGAAGGCGGCACGCACGAGGCCGGGTTCTGGTCCGCGATCCTGAAGGGCATTCGCGCCTACGGCGAACTGGTCGGCAACAAGAAGGCCACCCAGATCAACCGCGACGACCTGCTGACCGGCGGCTGCGCGCTGGTGTCCTGCTTCATTCGCGAGCCGGAATTCGTGGGCCAGACCAAGGACCGGCTTGCCACGAGCGAGGCCCAGCGCCTTGTCGAAGGCGCCGTGCGCGACCATTTCGACAACTGGCTGGCCGCCGATACAAAGGCCGCGGGCGCGATCCTCGATTTCCTGATCCTGCGGGCCGATGAACGTCTGCGCCGGAAGCAGGAAAAGGAAACCGCCCGGAAGACCGCCACCAAGAAGCTGCGCCTGCCCGGCAAGCTGGTCGACTGCTCCTCCAACGCCCGCGACGGGACCGAGATCTTCCTCGTCGAAGGCGACAGCGCCGGCGGCTCGGCCAAGATGGCGCGGGACCGCAAGACACAGGCGCTTTTGCCCCTTCGCGGCAAGATCCTCAACGTCCTGGGGGCCGCGTCGTCCAAGCTCACTTCGAACGCCGAGATTTCCGACCTTTCTCAGGCGCTTGGCGTCAGCCTGGGCACGCGGTTCAACATCGACGATCTGCGCTACGACAAGGTCATCATCATGACCGACGCCGATGTCGACGGCGCGCATATCGCCTCGCTCCTGATGACGTTCTTCTTCACCCAGATGCGGCCGCTGATCGATCACGGACATCTCTACCTTGCCTGTCCGCCGCTCTTCCGGCTGACACAGGGGGCCAAACGGGTTTACTGCATCGATCAGGCCGAGCGTGACGCGTGGTTCGAAAAGGGGCTGGGCGGCAAGGGCAAGATCGACGTGTCCCGCTTCAAGGGCCTGGGCGAAATGGACGCCAAGGACCTGAAGGAAACCACGATGGACCCGAAATCGCGCAAGCTGATCCGCGTGACCATTGACGAGGACGAACCGGGCGAAACCGGCGATCTGGTCGAACGGCTTATGGGCAAGAAGCCCGAACTGCGGTTCCAGTACATCCAGGAAAACGCCCGCTTCGTGGAAGAGCTCGACGTCTGAAGCGAACGCCGGGCCATTGCCGCGACCGGCGCGGCCTGTCGCGGGTCCGGGATCGTCAGGAGGGTGCTCTCAGGAGTGCGTTGTGCGTCGTCGTCGTCCAGGGTCGGTTGCCGTCCCACATGCCCTTTTCATGCCGCTCGTCGGCCATGGCATGCCCGATATCGGCGCACATCGCATAGTTGCCGGCATCGCATTGAAGCTTCTTCTCGCGAAGCTCGCCCGTCAGCCCCGGTGTCTTGTTCACGCCGGATCCTTCGCAGCCGGACAGGACCATCGCGCCCAGCACCACGGCGCCCAGAACGGCTATGCGAGCACTTGCATTCGGCATTATTCCGGTCTCCGATTGGATTGCTGTCGGTCCTTGGCGCCGACTTTGCGTCAGAATCGAAACGATGCCAAGTGCTTGGGCACGAATGCCAGCGACCGCAGGCCAAATGCGCAACACAGGGCGGCGGTGACCGCCGGCTCTCCGGCCGTCAGCAAAATCACCGATCTGCCGGATGCCGCCCCCGCGCGCCACGTTGTCGCCGCGCACCAGACGCGCCTCTCATTGCCATTGGCGACATCGCCGCGCTTGAGCCCCGCGGCAAAGCCGGGCTAGGGGTCGAAGGCCCGCGACTTCCCGGAGAAACAGCCCATGGACGCCACGCCCCGCGACGAAACAGAAGAGACCCGGTTACAGATTTTCGTTTTCTACATTCTGATCGTCGGTGTTGGCCTCGCCACCGGAGCGGCGTCTTCGGTCCTGCATGCCGGGCTCGATGCGATGCACACGTTTCGCCATTCGTTGCGCACATCCGACAGCCTGGGCACCCTGCCCGCGGTCATCATCGCCGGTCTTGCCGCCGCGGCGCTGACCTGCGGCGGCACATGGCTGGTCCGCAGGTTCGCGCCCGACACGGCCGGCAGTGGCATCCCCGAGATCATCGAAACCCTGCGGGGTGACCGCACGCTCGACTGGCGCCGCGTCATCCCCGTGAAACTCGGGGCTGGCCTGGCGGGCATCGGCTCCGGCCTTGTTCTGGGCCGCGAAGGCCCGACGATCCACCTTGGCGGCGCCATGGCCGCAATGATCGCCGAGATCACGAAGATGAGCCGCCGCAACACGCTGGCCGCCATCACCGCGGGCGCGGGCGCGGGCCTTGCCGCGGCCTTCAACGCCCCCCTGGCCGGCATCATATTCGTGACGGAAGAGATGCGGCGCGTCTTCGATTTCAAGTTCCGCTCGTTCCAGGCCGTGATCCTGGCCTGCGTCGTGGCGACGATGGTCAATGACAGGCTCTTCAGCCAGGGGCCGATCCTCGACATCCCGCATTACCGCGATCCCGCGATCATCGACATGCTGCTGATGCTGCCGCTGGGGATCTTCATCGGCGCCTTCGGGGTGCTGCTGAACGCCGGGATCGTGAACCGCGTCAAGGTCTTTGCCGGCCTTCCGCAACGCGTGCCCTATCTCTGGGCCGCACTGGTCGGCGGGATTGCGGGCGTTCTGGTCATCCTCGCGCCGACGGCCACCGGCGGCGGCGAAGGGCTCGTCGTGGCCGACATCACGGTGCATCCGGGGGCGGTGGGGCTTTTCGTGCTGTTCCTGGCCCGCAGCCTGATGCTGATGGCCAGCTACTCCTCGGGCGTGCCGGGCGGTCTGTTCGCGCCGATGCTGTCCATCGGCACGGCCATCGGCCTGCTGTACGGCGCGATCCTGACGCAGCTGGGCCTGATCAGCGATCTGCCTGTCGGTATCTTTGCCGTCGCCGGGATGGGCGCGCTTTTTGCCGCGATGGTCCGGGCCCCGCTGACGGGTATCGTGATCGTGGTGGAGATGACCGGTGCGACGGACCTGATCCTGTCGATCATGGTCACCTCGATCCTTGCCACCTTCACGGCCGAAACCCTTGGCGGCAAACCGATCTACAGCCAGCTGACCAAACGCAAAGCCGGCGAAGAAGAAGACTGAACCTTACGGGGGTCCGGGGGAATGTCATTCCCCAGGGCGGGGGGTGCGGGGGGCGGCAGCCCCCCGCCTGCCCGGGCGACGCGCGCAAGGCGCGGCGCAAATCATTCGCTGTCCCGCAGGTATTTCATCACGGCCGGACGCACCGACTGTTCGCCCTGCTCCCGCGCCTCGGCGATGATGTCGGCCACCTGCTCCAGGTCTGACCGCAGCAGCAGGCTCTTCACCGGCCCGATGGACGCCGGGCGCATCGACAGGGTCCGCAGACCGATCGCCGCCAGGCACAGCGCCTCGACCGGCCGGCCTGCATCTTCGCCACAGAAGCTGAGCGGCGTGTCGCTTTCTTCGCAACGTTTCACGATCTGTTCGATCAGCCCAAGGAAGCTGACGTTCAGGGTGTCGTAGCGCCTGCGGACGCGCTCATTCTCACGGTCGGCGGCGAAGAAGAACTGCTTCAGATCATTGCCGCCGATGGACAGGAACCCGACCTCGTCAAAGAACTTCTTCGGTGCGAATGCCAGCGACGGCGTCTCGAGCATCGCGCCCACGTCCAGGGTTTCGGGCAGAGGATGGCCCAGCCGTTCCTCGCGCGCGATTGCCTTGTCGACCTCGGCGCAGGCGGCGCGGTATTCCTCGAACTGCGCCACGAAAGGGAACATGATCGTCAGCGGTTTGCCCGCCGCCGCGCGCAGCAACGCCTGCAACTGCATCCGCAGCACGCCAGGCTTGTCCAGCCCCACCCGGATGGCCCGCCAGCCCAGGGCCGGGTTGGGCTCGTCTGTGGCCTTCATGTAGGGCAGCACCTTGTCCGACCCGATATCCAGCGTCCGAAACACCACCTTCCTGCCCCCCGCCGCCTCCAGCACGCGGGCATAGAGCGCCGACAATTCGGACCGTTTCGGCATCTGGTTGCGGACCAAGAATTGCAGTTCCGTCCGAAACAGCCCCACCCCTTCGGCGCCCGAGCCTTCTAGCGACGGCAGATCGGCCATCAGCCCCGCGTTCATCATCAGGTGGACGCGCGCCCCATCGCGTGAAACAGCCGGCTCCTCGCGGATCGAGGCATAGCGTTTCTGTGCCTGCGCCTGCATCGCGATCTTGTCGCGGAAGGCGCTGGCCACCGTATCGTCGGGGCGCAGGTGCACTTGCCCCTGGTCCCCGTCGACAAGGATCAAATCGCCGTTCAGCGCCTCGGTCGTGGCCCGCTTTGCGTGGACGATCAGCGGAATGGCCAGCGCCCGGGCGATCACCGCCGCGTGGCTCCCGACCGAGCCGTCTTCCAGCACGATTCCCCGCAACGTGCGGCCATATTCCAGCAGTTCGCCCGGCCCGATGTTGCGCGCCACGAGGATCGGATCGCCCGGCATTTCCGCGCCCGTCTTCTGCCCCTGGCCCGTCAGCAGCCGCAGCAGCCGGTTCGACAGGTCGTCAAGGTCCGACAGACGCTCGCGCAGGTAGGCATCCGCGACCCGCAGCATCCGCGTGCGGGCTTCGGATTGCTCCTTCTCCACCGCGGCCTCGGCGCTCAGCCCGCGGCTTACGTCCTCCTCCATCCGGCGGATCCAGCCCTTGGAGTTCGCGAACATCCGGTAGGTTTCAAGCACCTGCCTGTGATCCTTGTCGGACGCACCGGCCATCTCCAGCATCCGGTCGACATCGCCCCGAAGCCGTTCCACGGCCGCCCGCAGGCGCTCGACCTCCTTCACCGGATCCTCGGCCACCGGGTTCGTCACGACGACCCGCGGTTCGTGCAGCCAGACATGGCCTTCGGCCGCGCCCTCCTGCGCCGTCGTTCCGCGCATCATCACCGATTGCTGATGCGGCCGCGTCAGCGCCGCGCCTTCGCCGACGAAGGCGCCCAGCTCGGTCATCTCGGCCAGCACCATCGCCACGACTTCCAGCCCGTAGACCTCGTCTGCGGAAAAGACCCGCGCGTCCAGTGATTGCACGACCAGCACGCCCAGCACCTGACCCAGACGCTGAATCGGGATACCCAGGAAGGACGAATACCGTTCCTCCCCCGTTTCGGGCATGTAGCGGAAGTTGGGCTCTGCGGGGGCGTTGGGCGTGTTCACGGCCGAACCCGTGCGCGCCACGCGGCCCACAAGGCCTTCGCCCAGTCGCATGCGCGTCTTGTGCACCGCCTCGGCTTGCAGACCTTCGGTTGCGCAAAGCTCCAGCGTGTCCTCGTCCCGGAACAGGTAGACCGAACAGACCTCGGTCCCCATGCTGTCGGCGATCAGGTGGGTGATCATGTCGAGACGTGTCTGGCCCGCGTCTTCGCTGGCCATCACATCCCGCAGCCGCCGCAAGAGCTTGCGGCTTTCCGTTTCGAAACGATCCTGTGTCACGGCGCTGTTCGGCCCCTCACTGTCGTCCGGTGGGGCGCGGCAAGGCGGTCGCTACTCCGCGCGCTCCAGTTCGAAGGCATCATGCAGGGCCTGCACGGCAAGTTCCATGTATTTCCGATCGATCAGAACGGAAATCTTTATCTCTGAAGTTGTAATGACCTTAATGTTGATACCCTCCTGCGAGAGTACCTGGAACATTTTCGATGCCACACCCGATTGCGAGCGCATGCCGATGCCCACGACGGACACCTTGGCGACCGCATCGTCGACCACCAGGTCGGCATAGCCCAGATCGCCCTTTTCGCAGGCCGCCTGCAGCGCGTGCTGGGCACGCTTCACCTCGACCGTCGGGCACGAGAACGTCATGTCTGTGCGTTCATCTTCGGCGATGTTCTGCACGATCATGTCGACCAGCACGCCCGCATCGGACAGAGCGGTGAAGATCGACGCGGCCACACCGGGCCTGTCATCCACGCCGATCAGCGTCAGCTTCGCTTCGTCGCGCGAAAAGGCCACCCCGGCCACAACCTTGGATTCCATGATTTCCTCCTCGTCGCAGACCAGCGTGCCCGCTTCATCGGACATTTCCTCGAAGCTGGACAGGACGCGCAGCTTCACCTTGTAACGCATTGCCAGCTCAACGGAACGGGTCTGCAGCACTTTCGCACCCAGCGAGGCCAGTTCCAGCATTTCCTCGAACGCGATCCGGTCGAGCTTGCGGGCCTTGTCGCACACACGGGGATCGGTGGTATAGACGCCATCGACGTCCGTGTAGATATCGCAGCGTTCGGCATCGAAGGCCGCGGCAAAGGCCACCGCCGTGGTGTCGCTGCCGCCGCGGCCCAGCGTGGCAATGCGGCCTTCGGCGCTGACACCCTGAAAGCCCGCAACGACGGCCACGCGCATGCCATCGGCGAACTTGCCGTTGATCGCCTCGGTGCCGATCTCCTCGATCCGGGCGACGGAATGGGCCGACGTCGTCTTGACCGGCACCTGCCAGCCCTGCCAGCTGCGCGCCGGCACGTCCATTTCCTGAAGCGTCAGCGCCATCAGCCCGGCGGTCACGTTCTCGCCCGAGGACACGACGGCATCGTATTCCCGCGCGTCGAACAAGGGAGAGGTTTCGTTTACCCAGCCCACAAGCTCGTTCGTCTTGCCCGACATGGCCGACACGATGACGATCACTTCGTAACCATTCGCCACTTCGACGCCGACCCGTTTCGCCGCACGCCGAATCCGGTCGAGATTGGCAACCGAGGTGCCACCGAATTTCATGACGAGTACGGGCATGGGATCGCGCCTTTGGCTTGGGTCTTCAGGTCCGGGGCCGTTTACGCGGTCCCCCGCGTGGGTGCAAGGCTGCGTCAGAGAGGAATGGACGCACCGTCCCATGCCTCGAAACATCCCGTTGTGCCGGGGCCAAGCGCCTCGAACCGGATCATCAGGCCTTGGGCAGACTCCTGTGGCGAAACCGCGGCCTGCGGGCCGCCCATGTCGGTCCGCACCCAGCCGGGATGATAGATGCCCACGGAAATACCGTCGGCCACGAGATCCCGGGCAAGGTTGCGGCCAAGGTTCAGAACCGCGGCCTTGGAGGACCGATAGATATAGCTGCCGCCCGGCGCGTTTTCCTGCGATGCCATGACAGACGATACGATCGCGATCCGCCCTGCGCCTGCGCGGCGCAGGCTGGGCAGCAGCGACTGGATGGTCAGGAAGACGCCGGTGACGTTCACGGCAAAGGTCTGCGCCCACATGTCCGCCGGATAGCCGCCGTCAAGCGGCTGGCCCTTGTCGATGTAGACGCCGGCATTGCAGACCAGCAGGTCCAGACCGCCGGAACCGACATGGCCCTCCACCGTCGCGGCGAAGGGTTCGAAGGCGTCCGGGTCGGTGACGTCCAGCGTCACGTCGGCAGAGCCGTCGCGGGCGGTGCCCAGCACATCGTGCCCGGCCTCGGAATACGCAGCGTAAAGCGCCGCGCCGACGCCGCGGTTCACACCGGTCATCACGATTTTCATGGTCAGTTGGCCTTCCGTGTCGGCAGGAATGGCAGCGGTGCCACTGGCACGCCGTCCTCGATCAGTTTGCGGGCGTCTTCGGGCTTTGCCTCGCCGTGGATCGCGCGGTGCGGGGTGTCGCCGTCATGCATCGCCCGCGCCTCGGCCGCGAAGCTGAGCCCGACATAGTCGGAGTTCGCCTCGACCTTTTGGCGCAGCGCGGCAATGGCCTTTTCCCTGTCGGATTTCGGCGCGGTCAGGTCGCCCCTTTGGCTGTCCTTTTGCGCTTCGACCTCTCCCGGGGCCGAAACGGGCGGCGCCATCAGCGCCTTCTTCACCGATCCGTCCCCGCAGGTACTGCAGGAGATCATGCCCGCGTCCGAAAGCTTTTCGTAAGCGGCGGCCGACTGGAACCAGCTTTCGAAATCATGGCCTTGGCTGCATTTCAGAGCATAACGGATCATCGAAACCTCCGCGCGCGCCGCCCTTCATGTTCGGGTCGACCGGGCAGAGTATTACATATTCACGCCACGCGGCGGGTCAAGGTGCCGTGGCCGCGATGCTTCAGTCGATTGATTTCGGATCGAACGAACGCAGGATTTTCTGCAGCTCGGCCTCCTCCACCTTTGCCGCGGCTTCACGCAGGCTGAACCACTTGCGGCGGCGCTGGCCCTTTTCCGGGAAGCGATCCAGCAGCTTCTTCACTTTCAGAGGGTACACATCGATCCGGCAGGGAATGTCTGCCTCACCAGGATCCTTGATGTAATCGAAGCTGCCAAGGCTGCGGTCGAAGACCTTGCCGGAAACGCCGGCTTCCTCCCACGCTTCCTGACGGGCTGTCTCCGCCGGGGAGCATCCATCCATCGGGTTGCCTTTCGGAAGAATCCACCGGCCCGACCCGCGCGAGGTGACAAGCAGCACCTGGGCCTTGCCCGCCACAGTGCGAAAACACAGGGCAGAGAACTGCCTTACTGATCGTGCGATCTGGTCGCGTGCGATGGAGTCGTCCTTGGGCATATGTCTATGGAAACTCGCGAAAACGTCAAAAGTTAACACGAGTAGAATGTACAGCAGAACGAGTCACGAAACAAGCGGGCCAGCCACCGGACCTCGCGGAGCCTTTGCCGGGGCCCGCGCATTGCTCCGCACGTTCTGAACAGAAAGATCCACCGGAAAAAACAGTGGTTTGCAGCTTGTTTTAAAGGGGTTGGCGCGGGTTACCCCTAAGCTTCTCCACGAAGTTATCCACAACGAGATCGTACGACATGTCTGTCTCCAGTGCCAGTTTCCGCAATCCGAAGCCGACATGTGCAAGGTCCTGGTAATATTGTGCATAGACATAGTTCGTGGCCGCCCCTGTCACGGCGCCCAGAACCGGGACCGTCCGCGTCGCCAGCTTGCGGCCCAGCGATTCCGACAGTCCGGGCAGAACGCGCGACACCAGTGTGCGCATCGCCGGGCCGGTCACCGACAGGCGCGTGGTGAAAAAGCCGGTATCCGCCCCATCATCGCTGGTCAAAGGTCCGCCATCGGCCAGCACGCGAACGCAATCGAACTGGACCGATTCCGACGCCGGATCGAAACCGTGCTTCACCGCGACCCCCTGGATCGATCGCAGAAGCATCGTCGTGGTTGCCGGAAGCTCGATCATCGACGTGGCCAGCCCGCCGAAGCCGCCCGCCGCCCCCATCGCTCCGGCGACCAGCGCGTTGACCTGCCGGGATTGGTCCGGCACCGCGCGGCGGCTGAAATGGGCGGCGCGCATGGCCTGTGTCAGCGCGCTTTCGGTCACGACGGACAGGCGGTCGCGTATCGGAACCGGCAGGCGATCGATCATCGTTTCCGCCTGCAGGCCCAGCGTGTTCAGCAGCGCAATCCCCGGCCCCGACGCCTTCCGGTAGCGCACCGCAAGCGCGTCAAGCTGGCTGTCCAGATCGATTTCGGGCGGGCGGGTCAAAACGTGCGGGTCCTGTGTCATCGTGTTCTCCATCTTCAGAAGATCGGAACAGACCGGACTGAATTCAATAGCCGGCGCTCAGGACCAGCGCTCCACGATCCCTTCGATCCCGTCCCACGCGCCGTCCACCAGCGCATGGCCCAGCACCCGTTCGGGGTTGGTGGGCGGAGGCATCTCGACCCCAGCCAGCTTCTCGAACCCGAAGCGGCTGTAATAAGGCGCGTCGCCCACCAGCATGACCCGTTCCCATCCGTCTTCGCGCGCGGTGGCAAGGCTGTTGTGGATCAGCGCGCCGCCAAGGCCTTCGGACTGGTGGGTCGGGTGAACGGCCACAGGGCCAAGCAGCAGGCAGGGCGCTGTACCCACACGGACCGGCCAGAACCGGATCGCGCCGGCGACCTGCCAGGTTTCGTCCCGCGACAGGCGGCACAGCCGCGCGACCGGATCGACCCCGTCACGCAAACGGTACGACGACAGCGCCTCGCGCCCCGGGGCGAAACACGTGTCGAAAAGGGCCTCGACTTCCCACCAGTCGGCCTGCGTTTCGATCTGGAAGTCCACGTCAGGCCCACCCGCCCCCGTTCTGTGCGCTAAGAGGTGGCGTCCGCCCTAGCATGACGGTACCCCTTGGGCAAACCACTGGAGTCTGCACATGTTCTATCGGCCCGAAGACGGTCATGGCCTGCCGCACAACCCCTTCAACGCCATCGTCACGCCGCGCCCCATTGCCTGGGTCTCCACCCGGGACAGCGACGGCATCGCGAATCTTGCGCCCTATTCCTTCTTCAACGCAACGGCCTACGTGCCACCGCAGGTCATGTTCGCATCGACCAGCGCGAAGGACGATCAGGACGGCACCAAGGATTCGGTTGCCAACATCCGCGACACGGGCGTCTTCTGTATCAACATCGTGGAATATGCCGCGCGCGACGCGATGAACCGCAGTTCCCAGACGCTCCCCAAGGGCGTGGACGAGTTCACGAAGGCCCGCGTGACAGCCATCGATTGCGAAACTATCGACTGCCCGCGGGTCGACGGCGCGCCGGCGGCACTGGAATGCCGCCTGACCCAGATCGTGAAGCAACTGGGCGAGGCGAATTACCTTGTCATGGGTGAAGTCGTGGGCATCCATATCCGCGACAACTGCCTGCGCGACGGGATCTTCGACATCACCACCTACGAGCCTTTGTCGCGGCTAGGCTATCGTGATTACACCAAGGTAAGCGAACTCTTCTCGCTGGCCCGTCCCGACGACTGAAAGGAAGACCCATGGCGGAAACCGTAATCGGCGTGATCGGCGGATCGGGCGTCTACGAGATCGACGGGCTTGAGGACGCAACCTGGACCGAGGTCGACACGCCATGGGGCGCGCCGTCTGACGCGTTGCTGACGGGCCGGCTGGACGGCACGGAGATGGTGTTCCTGCCCCGCCACGGCCGCGGTCACGTGCACAGCCCGACGACCGTCCCCTACCGCGCCAATATCGACGCGCTTAAACGGATGGGCGTGACCGACGTGATCAGCGTTTCCGCCTGCGGATCCTTCCGCGAAGACATGGCACCGGGGGATTTCGTCGTCGTCGACCAGTTCATCGACCGGACCTTCGCGCGCGAGAAAAGCTTCTTCGGCACCGGCTGCGTGGCCCATGTCAGCGTCGCCCATCCCACCTGCGGCCGGCTGGGGCAGGCCTGCATCGCGGCCGCAGAAGGCGCCGGCGTGACGGTTCACCACGCGGGCACCTATCTGGCGATGGAGGGGCCGCAGTTCTCGACCCTGGCCGAGTCTAAGATGTACCGCGAAAGCTGGGGTGCCGACGTGATCGGGATGACCAACATGCCCGAAGCAAAGCTCGCCCGCGAGGCCGAGCTTTGCTACGCCTCGGTCGCCATGATCACCGATTACGACAGCTGGCACCCGGATCACGGATCGGTCGATATCAGCTTCATCATCGCCACTCTGACGGGCAACGCCGACAAGGCCCGCGCGACCGTAGCGGCAATGCCATCGCTGCTGGGACCGGACCGCGCGCCCTGCCCCCATGGCTGCGACCGCGCGCTGGACTTCGCCATCCTCACGGCGCCCGACAAGCGGGACCCGGAAATGCTGGCGAAGCTGGATGCCGTCGCGGGCCGCGTGCTAGGCTGACGCTATTTCTTGGCGTTTTTCTTCAGGAAGGAACGGATGAACGCCCGGATTTCCCGGGCGGCGCTTGTGTCCATCTCCTTGCAGAGATCGACGAACGCGTCGCGTTCCGCCTTGTCGAGCCGCAAGACAAGCTGGCTGTTCTTCTTGCCCGACTTGGTGTCTTTCTTGTTCACGTCACATCAGTCCTGATCGTAAGGGCACGTGCTTCGGTCACGGAACGACAGGCGAAATCGATATCGTCCTGATCGCCCCTCTACACCGTTTGTATATACATTAAGTAACAGGAACAAAAAGCAGTTTTGTCCGGACCCCGGCCGCGTGCTTGCCAGGTCATGTCGCTTGTGGCACACCCGCGCGGGCGCTTTCGCAAAGGGGTTTCAGGCATGAACAAACCGTCCTCGGTCAAGGATTACGTGCGGACCATCGTTGATTTCCCGCACGAGGGGATCATGTTCCGCGACGTGACGACCCTGTTTGCCGACCCGCGCGGCTTCCGGATGGCCATCGACCAGATGCTGCACCCCTATGCGGGCGAACGCATCGACAAGGTCGCCGGGCTCGAGGCGCGCGGCTTCATCATGGGCGGCGCCATCGCGCACCAGCTGAGCGTCGGCTTCGTGCCGATCCGCAAGAAGGGCAAGCTGCCCGCGCGCACGATCAGCCAAGATTACAAGCTGGAATACGGCGAAGCGATCATGGAACTGCATGACGACGCCATCGAACCGGACGAACGCGTCCTGCTGGTCGACGATCTTCTGGCCACCGGCGGCACCGCCGAGGCCGGCGTGAAGCTGATCGAGCGACTGGGTGGAGAGATCGTGAGCTGCGCTTTCGTGATCGAACTGCCGGAACTTGGCGGACGCAAGGTGCTGGAGGCGATGAACCTCGACGTCCACGCGCTCTGCGCTTTCGAGGGCGCCTGAGCGGGCCGCCGTTCACAGCTCGACATAGACTTTCCGCTTCGCCCGGGGCACGCTGGGCAGCGCCCGATCCTCCCGTCACGCCGCAGGCGTGCCTTCGGCACGACGAGGGCGCTTTGGCAACATCCCGCTCTGAACTCATGAAATGCGGGATGCCGGCGTCCGACACCTAATGCGCCGTGTCAGCGCCCACCCAGGGTCGGGCGCTGCCCTTCCAACACTTGTCGGACGTCAGGCCTGCCCGTCCACAAACAACACCGCGCCCGGGTTCATGATCCCACACGGATCAAGCGCATCCTTGATCGCCCGCATCGCCGCCAGCTTTACCGGGTCGCCGTAGCGTTCAAGTTCACCCGCCTTCAGCCGCCCGATCCCGTGCTCGGCACTGATCGAGCCGCCCATCTCGGCCACCAGATCGTACACCGCGTGGGTCAGGTCCGGCTTCTGGTCCTTGTACTCGGCCCGGGTCCGGCCCGGCACTGGGAACAGGTTGTAGTGCAGGTTGCCGTCGCCCAGATGGCCGAAGCAGTTGATCCGCACCTCCGCAATCGCCGCGATCTTCTGAGGCGCGCGCTGGATGAAGTCCGGCACGCAGGACAGGGGCAGCGAGATATCGTGGGAGGCGATCGCCCCGATCCGACGGTTCGCATCCGGGATATGCTCCCGCACGTTCCACAGGTCGGCGCGCTGGCCTTCGGATTGTGCAACGATCCCGTCGCTGACCAGATCCCGCTCCATCGCCGCTTCGAACAGGTCGCCAAGCGCCGTGACCGGGTCCATGCCGCGCGCCAGGCCGATTTCGATCAGCACCTGCCATTCGGGCTTGTCCGCAAAGGGCTGGCGAATGTCAGGGAGCGTCTCGCTCAGGAAATCCAGCCCCTGCCGGTGGATCAGTTCGAACGCGCTGACCATCTCACCCAGCCGGTCTTGGGCCAGCGCCAGCAGACCCAGCGCGGCGCGCGGATCGGGGACGATCAAGGCCGCGGTGCCGATCTCGGCCGGGATGGGCGACAGCTTCAGCGCGGCAGCGGTGATCACGCCCAGCGTGCCTTCCGCGCCGCACAGCAGATCGCGCAGATCGTAGCCCGTGTTGTCCTTCCGCAGCCGCTTCAGCCCGTGCCAGATCCGGCCATCGGGCAGCACGGCCTCCAGCCCCAGGCACAACTCCCGCGCCGTGCCATAACGCAGGACGTTCACGCCGCCCGCATTGGTCGACAGATTGCCCCCGATCCGGGCCGAGCCTTCGGCGGCCAGCGACAGCGGGAACAGGCGGTCCGCCCCGCGCGCCGCGGCCTGTACATCGGCAAGGATCGCGCCGGCCTCGGCAATCATCACGTTTTCTTCCGGATAGACGGCGCGGATCGCGGTCATGCGCTCCAGCGACAGGATCAGGGGAGCGCTGCCGCCATCCTCTGCCACCTGACCACCGACAAGGCCGGTGCCGCCGCCATAGGGCACGACACCCACCCGCGCCTCGGCGGCAGCGGTGATGATGGCCGACACCTCCTCGACCGTCCGTGGCAGGGCCAGGAGCCCGCCGTGGCCTGCATACTGGCCGCGGGGTTCTTCAAGATAGCGCGGTTCGACGGGGCGCAGCACGTCCGCGCCGACCTGTCGTTCAAGCCGGGCCGCAAAGGCCGCATCTGCAGGGTTCAAGGGCATACCTATCCATGCCCAAGCGTGCGGGCGGGGGCAAGGGGCTCAGTCTGCCTCGGTCAGGTAGGACGGCATCAGCACCACGACGGTGGGTCGCGACGGGAGTGTCCTGAGCGAAACCTCGTAGTCCGACCGGTCCAGCAGCTCGATCTCGAAGTCGTTCTCCATCCCGGTCAGGAAATTCCCCAGCGCATAGGCCGAAAACCAGTGGCTGGGGATCACGACCGACGATTTCAGCCGCTGCAACACGCTGATCATCTCGGGCAAGGGCATTGTCATCCCCCCGTCGACCGGTGCGATCACGACGTCGAGCCGGCCAAGCGCCGCGAATTGCTGATCGTTCGGCACGTGGTGCAGATGGCCCAGATGCCCGATGCACAGCCCGCCGACCTCGAACACGAAGATCGAATTGCCGTTCTCTTCCACCCCGCCATAGGCGGAGCGGATATCGGTCGAGACATTGCGCACCAGCATCTCGCCCAGGTCCAGGTGGTGTTCGATGCCTTCCCCGAACGGGCCCCATCCGGGCAGGACATGGGGGATGTTCGGATCTGGGTTCTGGGTCCAGTGGCTGCCATGCGCGTGGTTCATGGTCACCACGTCGGGCACCAGTGTCGTGGCGCCGAGGAAACCCGTGTAATCCGTCACCGCGTTCAACCCGCCCGCCGTCTGGATCAGGAACGAGGCATGGGTGATGTAGTGCAGCCGGACGGTGTATTCGTCGGGCAGCGGATCGGTCCACGCGGCCTTTTGCAGGTATTCAAGCCCCGGCGCCGCATCCGCGATGGCGATGCAATGGCTGGGCCGGCGTGACTGGGCCGCGGCGGGCACGGCCAGGATCAGAAGCAGGACGACAAGGACGCGCAACATGGATGACCCTCCGGGGACTGTTCCCGGAAAAGGGTAACGCCAAAGCGCCGTCGCTCAAGCATCAGAGATGTTGTCGGGCGTTCACGGTACCGTGTGCGCACTGGAAATCGGCAGACCTACCCGGCATCCGTGCGGCCACGCCGGTCACCCCGGAGCGACGCATAAAGCACATGCGTCCGCCAGCGCCCGTTGATCTGAAGATAGCTTTGCGCGACGCCTTCGTACTTGAAGCCCGCGCTTTCCAGCAAGCCGCGCGATGCGGCGTTTTCCGGCAGGCAGGCGGCCTCGATCCGGGACAGGTCCAGCCGAGTGAAGGCGAAATGCACCAGCGTGCCGATCGCCTCGCGCATATAGCCGTTGCGCGCATAGGTCTGGCCGGTCCAGTAGCCCAGCGTCCCCGCCTGCGCCGGACCACGCCGGATGTTGTCGAGCGTGATGGCCCCCAGCAACACGTCATCCGCGCGGCGGAACAGGAACAGCGGGACGGCCGAGCCGTTCACGATGGAGCGCTGGGACCAGTAGACCCTGTTGGTGAAGGCCTTGCGGCTTAAATGATCGTGGGCCCATGCGGGCTCCCACGGGGTCAGGAAATTACGACTGTCCCGGCGCAGGGATGTCCAGGCGCGGTAGTCGGAATGCATGGGCGGTCGCAAAGTGAGACGTTCTGTCTCCAGTCTCAGCTTCCGTTTCGCCAGCAACATCAGGCAGCACGCCTCTCCTGCAATTCGGAGAGGGTTGGCGCGCCCTTTATCGGTCCGTACAGCGCCAGCGCAGCCGGGGCTTCCTGCGCCACGAATTCCGCGAACTGCCGCACGTCACCCGTGGTCACCGCGTCGATCCGGGCGATGGTGTCTTCGACCGGGGGCACGTCGTTCCAGATCTGCACCAGCCGCGCCAGCCGTTCGGCACGCGACGACGGGCTTTCCAGCCCCATCAGCAGACCGGCTTTCATCTGCACGCGGGCACGGGCGACCTCTTCGGGGCTCATGTCGTCGGCGGCACGCTTCATCTCGTCGAAGGTGATCGTGGACAGCTCGCCGATCTGCGCGGCCGAGGTGCCGGCATAGATCGTCGTCGTCCCGGTATCGGCATAGGCCCCGGCTTGCGCGAAGATCGTGTAGCAGAGCCCGCGGTTCTCACGGATCTCCTGGAACAGGCGGCTCGACATGCCGCCGCCAAGGGCGCTGGCATAGATCTGCGCGGTATAGATCGCCTCGTCCCGGTAGCCGGGGCTTTCGAAGGCCAGCGCGAAATGGGCCTGCTCCAGCTCCTTGTCGCGGCGGAATTCGCCCCCCGTGAACAGGGCGGGCACCACGTTGCTTTCGGTGCCGCGTTCCAGGTGGCCGAACATCGCCTCGGCCAGCTTCACCAGCGCGTCGTGATCCACGGCGCCGGCAGCGGCGAGAATCATGCGCTCGGGCCGGTAATGTTCCGACACGAAGGTCGCCAGATCGTCCTTGCCGAAGGCGCTGACGCGCTCCGACGGGCCCAGGATCGGGCGGCCGATGGGCTGGTCGCGATAGCTTTCTTCCTGAAGCCAGTCGAAGATCACGTCATCGGGCGTGTCGTTCGATTGGCCGATCTCCTGCAGGATCACCCCGCGCTCGACCTCGATCTCGCGCTTGTCGAAGACCGGGTTCAGAATGATGTCGCCGATCACGTCCAGCGCCAGCGGCACATCCTGTTCCAGAACGCGCGCGTAATAGGCCGTCACCTCGCGGCTGGTGTAAGCATTGATGTAGCCGCCCACGTCCTCGATCGCCTCGGCGATCTGAAGGGCGGACCGGCGTTCGGTGCCCTTGAACGCCATGTGCTCAAGAAAATGGGCGATGCCGTTCTGTTCGACTCGCTCGTGCCGGCCGCCGGCTGTCACCCAGATGCCGATGGCAGCGGATTGAAGGCCGGGCATATGCTCGCTGACGATTCGGAAACCGTTGGCGAGTTCGTATTGCTGTACTGTCACGTAGGCGTCACCCGGAGATCCGGTCCCTTATAAGCGTCTCGATGGCGTCCAGATCGTTGTCGATCCGGGTCAACCGTTCCGATCTCTCATACAGGTCCGCCATCCGGGGGGGAAGAGGCGGATGAAGGCCCGATGCCGCTTCCACGGCGGCCGGGAATTTCGCGGGATGCGCCGTGGCCAGCGTGATCATCGGCGTGGCCGGATCGCGCTGTTCGGCGGCGACCTTCACGGCGACGGCGGAATGGGGGCACAGGAGTTCGCCTGTTGCCTTCCGCAGCGCCGAGATGGTGGCCGAAGTCTCATCCTCGCTCGCGCGGCCCGAGATGTAGCTGTCGTGCAGGGTATCCAGCACGCCCTGGGACAGGTCGAACCCGCCCTTCTGGCTCAGATCGTCCATCAGCTGGGACACGGCCCCACCGTCGCCCCCGTAGGCAAGGAACAGCGCCCGTTCGAAGTTCGAACTGACCTGGATGTCCATCGACGGGCTGATCGACGGCAGCACGGTGCCCTTGTGATAGCCCGCGCCCGTCAGGCAGCGGTGCAGGATGTCGTTCTGGTTCGTGGCGACCACCAGCTTGTCGATGGGCAGGCCCATCCGCCGCGCGATGTCGCCCGCGAAGATATCGCCGAAATTGCCGGTGGGCACTGTGAAGCTGACCTTGCGGTCCGGCGCACCAAGGCTGACGGCCGAGGTGAAGTAATAGACCACCTGCGCCATCACCCGCGCCCAGTTGATCGAGTTCACGCCCGCCAGCCGCACTTCGTCGCGGAAGGTAAAATCGTTGAACATGTCCTTCACGCGGGCCTGGCAATCGTCGAAATCACCGGTGACGGACAGCGCGTGGACATTCTTGGCCGTAGGGGTCGTCATCTGGCGGCGCTGCACTTCGGAAACGCGGCCATCGGGGAACAGGATGAAGACCTCGACCGCCTCGAGCCCGGCGAAGGCCTCGATCGCGGCGGACCCGGTATCGCCCGATGTCGCGCCGACGATGGTCACCTTCTCGCCCCGGCGCTTCAGGGCCACGTCGAACATTTGCCCGATCAGCTGCATGGCGAAGTCCTTGAAGGCCAGTGTCGGCCCGTGGAACAGCTCCAGCAGGAAATGGTTGGGGGCCAGCTGGACCAGCGGCGCGCGGGCCTCGTGTTCGAAGCCGTGATAGGCGCGGGCGATGATCTGGGCGAATTCCTCGTCCGTGAACGTGTCGCCCACGAAAGGGCGCATGATGCGGAAGGCGGTTTCCTCGTAGGACAGGCCCGAAAGTGCTGCGATGTCTTCGTTCGACATCACCGGGATTTCGGCAGGGACATAAAGGCCCCCGTCACGGGCGAGGCCGGTCAGCATCGCCTCTTCGAAGGTCAGTTCGGGCGCCTGCCCGCGGGTGGAGACGTATTTCATCGCTTATCCCTTAAAGGCCTTTCTGGCGCGCGTCTGCCAGAGGAAGAACCCGGTCATCGCCACCCAGATGAAGGCAAGCGAGAACCACGTGATCGCATATTCAAGGTGATCGTTCGGAATGCCCCCGGTGTCCACAGGGTCGGGCGTGATTCCCGGCGCGGTGGGCGAAGAGGCCACGATCAGAACAGGCTCCGTTCCCAGCGCCTGCGCCATCGCGGGCACATCGCGGGCATACCAGATGTTGCCTGCAAGGTCCGGATCGGGGGTATAGCCGTCGGCCTCGTTCGGCCAGTTCAGGTTGCCGGTCACGGTCATCGGACCCACGGGGCGCTCCGCGGTCTTGGCACTGACCGGCACCGATCCCCGGTCCAGCAGCACCGTGCGGCCGTCTTCCATCTGGAAGGGCGCGATCACGCGGTAGGCTGCGCCGCCCTCGACCGGGATGAAGACGTGGATCTCGCCCCCCAGGATCTCGCCCTGTGCGGTGACGGGCAAGTAGCGGTCGTCCTCCGGGTCCGGGGTTTCGGGCACCGGGACGGGTGCAGCGCCGATCCGCGACTCGATCGCGGCGATCATGCCGTCTTTCCAGTGCAGGCGTTGCACCTGCCAGATGCCAAGCCCCAGCAGGATCGAGGTGCCGAGAACGCCGAAAAGAAGGATGAAGATCAGACGTTGCATGGGAATCCGGAGCGGGATGAGAAAAGGCGCGCGGATCCCCGCGCGCCTTCAAGCATATCGGTGAGGGATGCCGATTACGACAGGGCGTAGCTGCCCCAGAGGTATACGGCGAAGAACAGGAACAGCCACACGACGTCGACGAAGTGCCAGTACCATGCCGCGGCCTCGAAACCGCCGTGCTTGTCCTGGCTGAAGCCGCCATTGATGGCGCGGATCAGGCAGATGGTCAGGAATACCGTCCCGATCAACACATGCAGCCCGTGGAAACCGGTGGCCATGAAGAAGTTCGAATAGAACTGGTCTTCCCCGAAGGTCCAGCCGTCATGGGTCAGAAGAACCATATATTCGTAGGCCTGCAGCGCGGTGAAGAGAATGCCCAGCGTGATGCCAAGTGCCAGCCCCTGGATCAGCGACTTGCGGTCGTTGTTGTGCACCAGCGCGTGGTGCGCCCAGGTTACGGCGCAGCCCGACAGAAGAAGCAGCAGCGTGTTCATCAGCGGGATGTTGAGCGGGTTGGCGAAGTGGTAGTGGACCTGCTCGTAGACCGAACCCGGATAGTCGTACATCGGGTAGATGGCGTGCTTGAAGAACGACCAGAACCACGCGAAGAAGAACATCACCTCGGACATGATGAACAGGATGAAGCCATATTGCAGGCCCAGCCGCACAACCGGCGTGTTGTCCGCGCTTTCGCCTTCGGCGGCCATTTCCGACCACCAGTTGAACATGGTGTAGAGCACGGCGATGAAGCCGATGGCCCAGATGTACCAGTCGATCCCGTGCATCCAGAGCACCGCGCCCACCAGCATGGTGAAGCCCGAAATGCCGCCTAGCAGCGGCCAGATCGACGGCGCGATAATATGATAGTCATGGTTCTTGGCGTGTGCCATGGAAGTCCCTCACCTCTTGGCGCAGTTCAGTTCAGGGAAGTGGCCCCGGTTGCATCGGTTTCGTCCGCCAGGGCGGCGTAGCCCTCTGGCAGATCATTCTCATAAAACGTATAGGACAGCGTTATCGTGTGGACATACTTGCCGTCCATATCGGTTGCGATGTCAGGGTCGACGTAAAATGTCACGGGCATATCGACCCGTTCGCCCGGCATCAGCACCTGTTCGGTGAAGCAGAAGCATTCGATCTTCGTGAAGAAGCCGCCCGCCGAATAGGGCGTGACGTTGTAGCTGGCCTGCCCTGCGACCGGTCTGTCGGTCGGGTTGTAGGCCTCGTAGAACGCAAGGCCGGTTTCGCCAAGGCGGATCTTCATCTCGCGCTCGACCGGCTTGAATTCCCACGGCATGCCGCTGTTCAGGGACGCATCGAAACGGATGGTGACTTCCTTGTCCAGGACCGTATCGGACCCGGCGTCAGCCGTATTGGTGACGCCGCCGAAACCTGTCACCTTGCAGAAGAAGTTGTAGGCTGGCACCGCCGCCCACGCCATCGCGCCCATGAACACGACGACGCCGACCAGCTTGAACATGGTTTTGCGTTTCGGATCCATCGTCTTCATTCGGACACCTGCACCGGGGCTTTCGAGAAATCGGTTTCGGTCACTTTCACGATGGTCAGCCCGAAAATCAACGCGACAAAGGCAGCCAGGACCACGCCCAGCCCGACGTTGCGGCCAAGGCGCCGTTTGTGCAGTTCGTGCGGTTCGTGAAAACTCATCCCCAGCCTCCCAGCCCGTAGGGCTTCAGCAATGCTTCGACCAGAATCGCCGCGAAGTGGGCGGCGAGGTAGATCAGCGACAGTCGGAAGAACCGGCGTTCGACGCGGAAATCGTCGGCCTCCGACATGGTTTCATCCCGGCGCCAGATGCGGATCGCGCCTGCAAGAAACAGACCGTTCAGAACCAGCGCCACGGCCAGGTAAACCGGCCCGCCCACGGCGGTGAAGCCCGTGCCGATGGCCAGAACCGCCAGCAGGACGGTGTAGACAAGGATATGCACCCGCGTCGCACGGCGGCCATGGGTCACCGTCAGCATCGGCACCTTGGCGTCGTCGTAATCGTTCCGCATGAACAGCGCGAGCGCCCAGAAATGCGGGGGTGTCCACATGAAGGTCAGCAGGAACATCAGCCACGGTTCGATCGCGAAGGATCCCGTGGCCGCCAGCCAGCCGATCACCGGCGGGAAGGCCCCCGCCGCGCCGCCGATGACAATGTTCTGCGGGGTCGAGCGTTTCAGCCACATCGTGTAGACGATGATGTAGAAAAAGATCGTGAAGGCCAGCATGCCCCCGGCCAGCCAGTTCGTGGCCAGCGACAGCATGATGACCGACAGCCCCGACAGGGCCACACCGATGCCCAGCGCCTCGTCCGGGGTGACCTTGCCCTTGGGAATCGGCCGGCCCTTGGTCCGCCGCATCACCGCGTCGATATCGGCATCCCACCACATGTTCAGCGCGCCCGAGGCACCGCCGCCCAGGGCGATGAACAGGATCGCGCAGAAACCCACGAAGGGGTGGATCGGAACGGGTGCGGCCAGCATGCCCACCAGCGCGGTGAAGACGACAAGCGTCATAACCCGCGGCTTCAGCAGGGCGAAGAAATCTCCGAACGATGCCTCGGGTTCGACCGCGTGGCTCGCTGCTTGGGCAGTTGGCTGGGAGGTATAGCCGATATCGCTCATCACTGTCCTTCTGTCGGGCCGCACGTGACACCGCGTTCGTGTCATGCCGGTCCATTGATCGCGTCAGGCGCCCGCGCGCCCTGGCATTTGCGCCAAACGCCGGAGTCATGCCCCGGCGCTCGAACCCCTGTTACCGGATACCTTGTCGGTCTGGCCTGAAACACAGGCCGGACCCTTCAGTCGGCCAGCGCGGCCACGTCGTAGCTGCTGGTGGTGCCCAGACCGGCATATTCTTCCTTGGCCGACTTCAGCCAGGCTTCATAGGCCTCTTCGCTCACCACCTTGACGGTGATCGGCATGTAGGCGTGGTCCTTGCCGCACAGTTCCGAACACTGGCCGAAGTAGATGCCTTCCTTCTCGGCGGCAAACCACAGTTCGGCCAGGCGGCCCGGCACCGCGTCCTGCTTCACGCCGAAGGCAGGGATCGTCCACGAATGGATCACGTCGGACCCGGTCACCTGCATCACCACGGTCTTGCCCACCGGAACAACAACGGCAGTGTCGGTCGCCAGCAGGTAATGTTCGGGCTTGTAGCCGTTCTTTTCAAGGTCGTCCCGGGCCAGCAGGTAGCTGTCGAAGCCGAAGTCGTCATCGACGTACTCGTAGGACCAGTACCACTGGTTGCCCGTCACCTTGATGGTCACGTCGCCTTTCGGAATTTCCTGTTCGTAGAACAGGACCGGCAGCGAGAACGCCCCGATGAAAACCAGAATCACGATCGGCACCAGCGTCCACACCATTTCAAGCGGCGTGTTGTGCGTGAAGCTCGACGGGGTCGGATTCGACTTGCGGTTATAGCGGAGGATGATCCAGCCAATCAGCACCACGACGAAGAGGGTAATGGCGATCATGATCGCCATCAGCATACCTTCCAGCCACTGCTGTCGGATCGCGATCTCGGTCGCCGGGGTCTGGAAAGCGGTACCGCCGGAGACCGGTACACCAAGCACTTCCAGATTGTTCAGATTGTCCTGCGCCATGGCGGGCAAAGCAGTAAGGGCAGTCAGCAGCCCGGAAAGCGACAGTGCATTCTTCATAAGTCGGTTCCTGATCGGTTGATCACATGGGTAGACTTCTGGCGCGCCCCGCGTCGTCATGCTGTGTCAGCCGCTTCGTCCCGATGGAAACAGGCGCATATCTGCACCGAAAATCGGCACGAAGCACGTTTAGCGCGCGCCCCGTTGTCTTTGGAGACGGTAGAAATCATATTCCGGGAAGCAGATAAAGCCATATGCTTGCGTCAAACAGACGCTTGCCGTGCCGACGGGCGCGCTACCGCGCCAAAAACAAGGATCATTTTTCCATATGTCCGATGCCCCCTTTCGCCCCTTCGACGACCAGTTGCCCCTCGACGACGCGCTTTTCGTGCTGCGCGAGGCGACGAAGGGCGCCGATGACGGCGAAATCTTCGCCGAGCGCAGCCAGTCCGAGGCGCTGATGTTCGATGACGGACGGCTGAAGACGGCCAGCCATGACATTAGCGAAGGCTTCGGCCTGCGCGCCGTGAGGGGAGAGGTCGCAGGCTATGCCCATTCCACGGAGATGAGCCTGTCGTCCCTTCGCCGGGCGTCGGAAACCGCGCGGCTGGCCGTGGGCGATGGCGGCGGCACGCTGGCCGATGCGCCCCGGGCCACCAACCGGCACCTTTATTCCGGCGAGGCGCCCGACAGTGGCATCCCCTTCCCCGTGAAGGTCGAGACCCTGTCCGAGATCGATGCCTATGCCCGCGCGCTCGACAAGCGCGTGGTGCAGGTGACGGCATCGCTGGCGGCGGGCCTGCAGGAAGTTTCGATCCTGCGCGCCGACGGGACGCTGACGATGGACAGCCGCCCGATGAGCCGGGTGAACGTGTCCGTGATCGTGGAAGAGAACGGCCGCCGCGAAGGCGGTTCGGCCGGCGGCGGCGGCCGCGTGCGGCTGGACGGGCTGATCGACCCGGCGGACTGGCAGACCAAGGCGCAGGAGGCGCTGCGCATCGCGCTGGTGAACCTCGGGGCCGAACCCGCGCCCGCGGGCGTTTTCGAAATCGCGCTTGGCCCCGGCTGGCCGGGCATCTTGCTGCACGAGGCCGTGGGCCACGGGCTGGAGGGCGATTTCAACCGCAAGGGCACCTCGGCCTTTGCCGGACTGATGGGCCAGCAGGTGGCGGCCAAGGGCGTGACCGTTGTCGATGATGGCACGATCCCGGACCGCCGCGGGTCCATCACCATCGATGACGAAGGCACGCCTTCCGGCCGGACGGTGCTGATCGAGGACGGCATGCTGACCGGCTTCATGCAGGACCGCCAGAACGCGCGGCTGATGGGGGTCGAACCCACCGGCAACGGACGCCGGCAAAGCTATGCCCATGCGCCGATGCCGCGGATGACCAACACGGTCATGCTGGGCGGGGATGCCGACCCGGCCAATCTGGTGGCGGACATCAAGGATGGCATCTGGGCCGTGGGCTTCGGCGGCGGGCAGGTCGATATCACCAACGGCAAGTTCGTGTTCTCCTGCACCGAGGCCTACCGCGTAACGAACGGCAAGATCGGCGCACCGGTCAAGGGCGCGACGCTGATCGGTGACGGGCCGACATCGCTCCGGAAGATCCGCGGACTGGGCAACGACATGGCGCTGGATCCCGGCATGGGCAATTGCGGCAAGCAGGGCCAGTGGGTGCCCGTGGGCGTGGGCCAGCCCACCGTGCTGATCGATGGGCTGACGGTGGGCGGCTCGGCAGCCTGATACGATAATTGGTCCGGCCGCTGTTTCAAGCGGCCGGATCTGCCCGCGCGACGGCTGGCCATCAGGCAGGGAATCGAAAAAAATGACTTTCTACGCAGATGGCTTTGACCCGGATCAAATCTCCCATCTGGGTGTTGGAAAAATTTTTTGTCCCATTTGACGAAAACTGAGAGCTGTTCACGCCTCATTAACCTGTCCCGGGGTAAAAGGATCGTGCAACAGGCGGAGTAGCGGATGACCGGAGACCACAGTTCTTCCACTCACCCCCCACTCCCACCCACCACGGAAGAAGACCGGTTTTCTTGGCTTCGCCTGTTGCGCTCCCGAAAAGTCGGAGTGCGTACGTTCTACCGTCTGCTCGACGAGCATGGATCAGCGCAGAATGCGCTGAAAGCGTTGCCCGAAATGGCGCGCGACGCCGGTATCGAGGGATATGAAATATGTCCTATGGGCGTCATCAGGGCCGAATTCCAGGCCGCAAAAGCCGCCAAAGCGCGGCTTTTGTGCTTTGGTGAACCCGACTATCCGACATTGCTGGCCGATATCCCGGATGCGCCGCCGACGCTCTGGATGATCGGCGATGCCGACCGTCTCGCCAAACCGATGATTGCCCTCGTGGGCGCCCGCAACGCCTCCTCTCTTGGCCTGCGCATGGCGCGCGACCTGGCACGAGAACTGGGGGAAGCCGGCTATACGATCGTTTCGGGCCTGGCCCGCGGGATCGACACCGCGGCGCATACCGCCGCCCTGCCCACGGGCACGGTTGCCGTTCAGGCTGGCGGAGTCGACACCATATACCCCGCCGAAAACGCGGACCTTGCCCGTGACATCGCCCGACGCGGTATCCGCCTGTCGGAAATGCCCATGGGGCTGAAACCGCTCGCCCGCCATTTCCCGCGCCGCAACCGGATCGTGTCCGGGCTGGCCCGCGCGGTCGTGGTGGTCGAAGCATCGGGCCGCTCCGGCAGCCTGATCACCGCCCGCGACGCGCTGGATCAGGGGCGGGAGGTCATGGCGGTGCCCGGACACCCGATGGACGCCCGCGCTTCGGGCTGCAACATGCTGATCCGCGACGGCGCTCTGCTGATCCGCAACGCCGAAGACATCCTGTCGGCGATAGGCGAACGGCCCGATACGCAGATCGACCTGCCGCTTGCCCCGCAGGAACCTACAGAGCCCCGGCAGGAAACCGCTCAGCCGCCGCAGGCACTTTCCTTCGACGACACGATCACGCTGCACCGGGCCATCCTTGCCCGGCTCGGCCCCTCTCCCGTGACCGAGGATCAGTTGATCCGCGATCTCGCCGTTCCGGCCCAGAAAGCCGCGCCCGCCCTTGTCGAACTGGAACTCGACGGGCGTATCCAGCGGCAGGCGGGCGGGCTGCTGTCCCTTGCGACCACATCGAACCGATAGGACCGGGCCGCCATACACCGCCAGCCCCGAAACCGGCATCGTGCCACCGGATTGATGACGGTCCGGCCCCGTCCGCCGACCGCCACACCTGTGCTCAAACGGCGCGCATTGACATTCCCTGCTTGCACCCCACATCTTCGCCCGCCATAGACCGCGCCTAGCGACATTCAGGAGGTTCCGACGTTAAATGCCCGTCGTCGTTGTCGAATCCCCGGCCAAAGCCAAGACAATCAACAAGTATCTTGGTCCCGGCTACACCGTACTTGCCTCGTATGGGCACGTGCGCGACCTGCCTCCGAAGGACGGGTCCGTCGACACCGACCATGACTTCGACATGAAATGGGAGGTCGCGTCGGACAGCAAGAAGCACATCAAGGCCATCGCGGATGCGCTGGCCGAGGATGGCGAACTGATCCTCGCGACGGACCCTGATCGTGAAGGCGAAGCGATCAGCTGGCACCTGCAGGAAGCGCTGACCAAGCGCAAATCGATCAAGAAGGACACGCCGGTCAGCCGCGTCGTGTTCAACGCGATCACCGAATCCGCCGTGACCGAAGCGATGGCCCATCCCCGCGATGTGGACATGCCGCTGGTGGAGGCATACCTCGCCCGCCGCGCGCTGGACTACCTTGTGGGCTTCAACCTCTCCCCCGTTCTGTGGCGCAAGCTGCCCGGCGCGAAATCGGCCGGCCGGGTGCAATCCGTCTGCCTGCGCCTGATCGTCGAGCGCGAGATGGAGATCGAAGCCTTCAAGCCCCGCGAATACTGGAGCGTGAAGGCCATTCTTTCCACGCCCTCGGGCGACGAATATGAAGCGCGGCTTGTCTCGCTGGATGGCAAGAAGCTGGATCGCTACGATCTGGGCGATCACGACACCGCCCATGCCGCGGTGAAGGCCATCGAGGACCGCGCGCTGAAAGTCGTGTCCGTCGAAGCCAAACCGGCCAGTCGGAACCCCTCGGCCCCGTTCATGACATCGACCCTGCAGCAGGAAGCCAGCCGCAAGTTCGGCATGGGCGCCCGGCAGGCGATGAGCACGGCGCAACGGCTGTATGAAGCCGGACACATTACTTACATGCGGACAGACGGCATCGACATGGCGCCCGAAGCCGTCGAGGCCGCCCGGGCCGAGATCGGTTCGCGCTACGGCGCCGAATACGTGCCGAAGTCGCCCCGCATCTACAAGAACAAGGCCAAGAACGCGCAGGAAGCGCATGAATGCATCCGCCCCACGGACATGAGCCGGGACGCGGAAAACCTGAAGGTCACCGACCCGGACCAGAAGAAGCTATATGACCTGATCTGGAAGCGCACGCTTGCCTGCCAGATGGAAGGCGCGCGGATGGAGCGTACCACCGTCGAAGTCGCCAGCGACGACGGCAAGGTAGGCCTGCGCGCGACCGGTCAGGTCGTGCTGTTCGACGGGTTCCTGCGGGTCTACGAAGAAGGCCGCGATGATGTCGTCGACGATGACGACAAGCGCCTGCCCAAGATCGCCAAGGGCGAAGGCGCCGAGAAGCGCAAGCTGCTGCCCGAACAGCATTTCACCCAGCCCCCGCCGCGGTACACCGAGGCGACGCTGGTCAAGCGGATGGAAGAACTGGGCATCGGCCGGCCGTCGACCTATGCGTCGATCGTGACCACGATCCAGGATCGCGGCTATGTCCGGAAGGACAAGAACCGCCTGTTCCCGGAAGACAAGGGGCGGCTGGTGACGGCGTTCCTGTCGAATTACTTCAAGAAATACGTGGGCTACGATTTCACCGCCGATCTTGAAGACCAGCTTGACCGCGTCAGCGCGGGCGATGCCGATTACAAGGAACTGCTGAACCAGTTCTGGAAGGACTTCTCGGCCGCCGTGGCGGATACCGCGGAGCTGCGGATCACCGAGGTTCTGGAAAAGATCAACGAGGTGCTTGAACCGCACCTTTTCCCGCCCAACGAGGACGGGACCGATCCGCGGCTTTGCCCGAACTGCAACAAGGGGCGCCTGTCGATGCGCACGGCGCGGTCGGGCGGGGCGTTCATTGGCTGCTCGAACTATCCCGAGTGCCGCTATACGCGTCCCTTCGGCCCCCCGGGCATGGAAGACGATTCAGGGTCCGGCATCCCGCCCGAAGGCAAGGTGCTGGGCGAGGATTCGGGCGACAAGATCTATGCCTTCAAGGGCCGATTCGGTCCTTACGTCCAGCGGGGCGAGGCGACGGATGAACAGCCCAAACCCCCGCGCCAGTCGATCCCCAAGGGCTGGCCGCCCGAGGACGTGGACCTGGAACAGGCGGTCAAGCTTCTGTCCCTGCCGCGCGCCATCGGGGCCCATCCCGAAGACGGTGTCATGGTCTGGTCGAATATCGGCCGCTACGGGCCGTACCTGAAGCACGCCGAAAGCATTTCCGACCGGGGGGGCACCAATGCCAACCTGGAAGAGGTCGAAGATGTCTTCACCATCGGCATGAACCGCGCGGTGGAGGTCCTGGCCTCGAAACCCCGGCGCGGACGTGGCGGGACGCCTGCGGCGCCGCTGAAGGAACTGGGCGAACATCCCGAAGGCGGCGGCCCGGTGTCGGTGATGAAGGGGCGCTACGGGCCTTACGTGAAGTGGGGCAAGATCAACGCGACGCTCCCGGACACGATCGAGGTCGATGCCGTGACCATGAGCCAGGCTGTCGAACTGATCGACGCGAAGGCCGCCAAGTCAGGGAAGAAGAAGCCTGCCGCCAAGAAAAAGGCGCCGGCCAAGAAACCTGCCGCGAAGAAGACCAAGGCCGCGCCCAAGACGGCGGCGAAAAAGGCGGGCTGAGCGAGTCCGCTCTGCCACACTTTCAGACGTGCAAGAAAACGTGATTGGTAGCGCCACTGGGGTTCTGATCAACGTCCGGCGTTAACGTTTCGATGCAGGACAGGTTCTTCATGACCACGCCCCTCACCCGCCGGTTTTTCCTGAACACCGCCGGCGCCTCTCTGGCGCTGGCGCCTTTGGCCGCCCGCGCGCAGAACATGCTGCCCGAGCCTGAACCCGAGCCGCCTGCGGCACGGAATATCTCGAGCTTCTCGGGCCAGAACTGGCAGGATCATTTCCAGACGCTGGGTGTGGCCACCGTCGTTGTCGACACCCGCTCGCGCGCGCTGCACTACTGGTCGGAAGACGGCAGCGATTACCGCATCTATCCCACGTCGGTGCCCCGCACGGACGAGCTGACCAAACGCGGCTATACCGAGATCGTGCGCAAGAAGGTCGGCCCCAGCTGGACGCCCACCGCGTCGCAGATGGAACGGTTCCCCGACTGGAAACCGATTGGTCCGGGGCCGGACAATCCGCTGGGCACCCATGCCATGTATCTCGACTGGCCCGCCTACCTGATTCACGGCACCCACGACACGCGCAAGATCGGGCGTCAGTCGTCAGATGGCTGCATCGGCCTTTACAACAACATGATCGCCGAACTGTTCGAACTTTGCCCGGTCGGCACGCAAGTCCGCGTCATCTGACGCGGCGGGCCGCCTGACGGCCGGCAGGCGGTGTCGTCGTGTTGACACCGCCCCGGTCGGGCGGCACAAGCTTCCTCGTATTGTGCGCGAGGGAGAGCTTCATGAAGAAAGTCTATGGTTCCGCCGCCGAGGCGCTGGACGGCCTGTTGTTCGACGGCATGCTTGTCGCCGCGGGCGGCTTCGGCCTGTGCGGCATCCCGGAGCTGCTGCTTCAGGCGATCAAGGACGCCGGCACCAAGGACATGACCTTCGCGTCGAACAACGCGGGCGTCGACGATTTCGGGATCGGCATCCTGCTGCAGACGCGGCAGGTCAAGAAGATGATCAGCTCCTACGTGGGCGAAAACGCCGAGTTCATGCGCCAGTACCTGTCCGGCGAGCTTGAGCTTGAATTCAACCCCCAAGGCACGCTGGCCGAACGCATGCGCGCCGGCGGCGCCGGCATCCCGGGCTTCTACACCAAGACGGGCGTGGGCACGGTGATTGCCGAAGGCAAGGACCACAAGGATTTCGACGGCGAGACCTACATCATGGAACGCGGCATCTTCGCCGACCTGTCCATCGTGAAGGCGTGGAAAGCCGACGAAACCGGCAACGCGATCTTCCGCAAGACCGCCCGCAACTTCAATCCGCCTGCAGCGATGTGCGGCAAGACCTGCGTGATGGAAGTGGAAGAGATCGTGCCGACCGGCTCGCTCGACCCGGACAACATCCACCTGCCCGGAATCTACGTGCACCGCCTGATTCAGGGCGACCATGAAAAGCGTATCGAACAGCGCACCGTGCGCCCTGCCGCGTAAAGGAGATTACAATGCCCTGGGATCGTAATCAGATGGCCGCGCGGGCGGCACAGGAACTGGAAGACGGCATGTACGTGAACCTCGGCATCGGAATCCCGACGCTGGTGTCGAACTACATTCCCGAAGGCATCGAGGTGATGCTGCAATCGGAGAACGGCATGCTGGGCATGGGCCCGTTCCCGGTGGAAGGGACGGAAGACCCCGACCTGATCAATGCCGGCAAGCAGACGATCACCGAACTGCCGCATACCGCCTATTTCGACAGTGCCACGTCCTTCGGCATGATCCGCGGGGGCAAGATCGCCATGGCGATCCTCGGCGCGATGGAAGTGGCCGAAAACGGCGACCTGGCGAACTGGATGATCCCCGGCAAGCTGGTGAAGGGCATGGGCGGCGCGATGGATCTAGTCGCCGGCGTGGGCCGCGTGATCGTGGTGATGGACCATGCCAACAAGGCCGGTGAATCGAAGGTGCTGAAGGAATGCACCCTGCCCCTGACGGGCACCGGTGTCGTCGACATGATCATCACCAATCTCGGCGTCTTCGACGTGGTCGAAGGCGGGCTGAAGGTCGTCGAACTGGCCCCCGACGTCACCATGGACGAGGTCGAGAAGCTGACCGACGCCACGCTGGTTCACTGACACCGCTCCAAAATCTGGACAAATTGCCGCCCGGACGCCTTCCGGGCGGTTTTTTTTCGTGTCTGCAGCATGCGATGCCCCGACGGTTCGACCCAAAGATATGCCTTTCGCGCCCAACTCCTGCCCGATTCCCGGCGCCATATGCCTTGGAACCGCAGAGACCGGCCGACGCAGGCCACAGACCCCGGGCGGGCCTGCGCACGTCGACCGAACCAACTGGAGAGCGTATCATGCAGAACCTGACCAAACTTCCTCGACAAGGCCGAAGCCTGAGCGTGACCGTGGACTGGGTCATCATGACGGCGGCGGTCGTGGCGCTGGTAGGTGCTGCCTATACCTCGATCGAAGGGAACGTGACCTCGCTTTCGGACTCGGTCCGGACGGATGTCGCGACCGCCGGCGGCGGACGTTGACGCCCGCGTCACGGTCGCCAGCAGGCCCCGGCCCATGGATCCGGTCCAGCGACTTGATGCGGAATCTTGTTCAACATCTTCATCGAAGAGCCCGTACGGGAAGACTTTTCGGATTTCTTCGCTAAAGTGTCGTGAACGGAGGGGGCCGCTCGACCATGTCGGCGATGATGTATCTTATGTGGGAAGAACACCCGGAATCTGGAACGGCTGACACCCGCAGGTTCCTGACATTTGGCAAGGCGAAACCGGCAACGGGCCGTTTTGGCCAGATGAACGGAGCAACAGGCCCATGATCGGCATTGCGGGCTGCGGCCGCATGGGTGCGCCCATGCTGCGCGGGCTGCGCAGCATGGGGCTGGCGGCCACCGGTTTCGACGTGCGGCCGCCGGCCGAATTCGGCGACATGCGCATGATCGTGACGGACGACGCCGAGGGTTTCGCCAGGACCATCGACACCCTGATCACGGTCGTGCGCGACGTTCCGCAGACGGAAGAGGTGCTGTTCGGTGCCCAGAATTTCGCCTTTGCGCCGCAGCTTGAACGGATCATCGTGTCCTCCACCCTCTCGCCCGCCTACGTTGCCGGCCTGCGCGCGCGGGTGCCGGATCACGTGGCCCTGCTGGACGCGCCCATGTCCGGCGCCCGGATCGCGGCCGAGGAACAGCGCCTGACATTCATGGTCGGCGGCAGGGACGACGATATCGAAGAGGCCATGCCGCTTTTCCTGGCCATGGGCCGCCGCGTTCACCGCATGGGGCCGTACGGGGCGGGCATGCAGGCCAAGGTCCTGAACAACCTTCTGGCGGCATCGAACACGGCGATGACACGTCTGGTGCTGGACTGGGCCGGGCAGCGCGGGATCGAGCGGGAGCGCCTGTTGTCCCTGATCGACAGCGCGTCGGGCCAGAACTGGTTCGCCTCGGGCTTCGACAAGATCGAATTCGCCCGCGACGGGTTTGCCGATGACAACACCATCGGCATCCTCGTCAAGGACATAGACAGCGCGCTGGATGCCGCCCCCGAAGGCGCGGATCTGACCCTGCCGGAAACGGTGCGCCGGATGCTCGCCAAGCTGCCGCCGATGGACTGACCAAGGCACTGGAACACCGCGCCCCGCCGGGCTAGCTCTTGCGCCATGGCCGATCTCCCTCGCCCCATCGAAGACTGGTTCCGGACCCGCGGCTGGAGCATCCATCCCCACCAGCGGGAGATGTTCGACCGCGCGGGCGATCCCGCCACGCTGCTGATCGCGCCCACCGGCGGCGGCAAGACGATGGCCGGCTTCTTGCCCACGCTGGCGGAACTGGCAGACAATCCGCGCCCCGGGCTGCATACCCTGTACGTGTCACCGCTCAAGGCACTTGCCGCCGACATCAAGCGCAACCTGAGCACCCCAGTGGACGAGATCGGCCTGCCCATCCGCATCGACGATCGTACTGGCGACACCACCGCCACGCGCAAGAAGGCTCAGCGCGCCGACCCGCCGCATATCCTGCTGACGACGCCGGAAAGCCTTGCGCTGCTCACATCCTACGAGGACGCGGCCCGCACCTTTGCCGGGCTGCAACGCGTGGTGATCGACGAAATCCACGCGCTCGCGGAATCGAAACGCGGCGATCAGCTGATGCTGGCGCTGGCCCGGCTGCAAACGCTCTGCCCCGGCCTTCGGCGCGTGGGGCTGTCGGCCACGGTCGAGGACCCGTCGGCCATCGCCCGCCTTCTGGCCCGCCATCCCGATCCCTGCGCGATCCTGACGGCGGATCCCGGGCCCGCGCCGGACATCACGATGCTGGAAACGCCCGAGCGGCCGCCGTGGTCCGGCGGCGGCGCGGCCTATTCCATCGCCGCCGTACTGGATCTTGTCCGCCAGCATCGTATCACGCTGATCTTCCACAACACCCGCGCGCAGGCCGAGATCTTCTTTCACAACCTCTGGCTGGCCAATGACGACGCGCTGCCCATCGGCATCCATCACGGCTCGCTCGACCGACAACAGCGCGAAAAGGTCGAAGCGGCGATGGTCCGTGGCGATCTGCGCGCCGTGGTGTGCACCGGCAGTCTCGATCTGGGGATCGACTGGGGCGATGTGGACCTCGTGATCCAGATCGGTGCTCCCAAGAACGTGAAGCGGCTGGTGCAGCGGATCGGCCGCGCCAACCACCGCTACAACGCCCCGTCCAAGGCCGTGCTTGTCCCCGCCAACCGGTTCGAGGTGGTCGAATGCGTGGCGGCCCTGGACGCCGCCCGCGCCCATGCGCTGGACGGCGACCCGCGCGGGCCCGGCCCGCTCGACGTGCTCTGCCAGCATATCCTGATCGCCGCCTGCTCCGGCCCCTTCGACGCGAACGAGCTGTTCCACGAAATGGCGTCCGCCGGTCCCTATGCCGGCCTCTCCCGCGCGCAGTTCGACGATTGTCTCGATTTCTGCGCAACGGGGGGCTACGCGCTCAGGGCTTATGACCGCTACCAGCGGCTGATGCAGAACGCAGACAGGCGATGGCACCTGCGCGATCCGCGCAGCGCGCAGCGGATCCGCATGAACATCGGCACGATCCAGGACACCGACACGCTGAAGGTCCGCCTGAGACGCAGCCGGGGCGCCAAGCCGCTGGGAGAGGTGGAGGAAGCCTTCGCCGCCTCCCTTACCCCCGGCGACACCTTCCTGATCGGCGGAGAGATCGTCCGCTACGAGGGCCTGCGCGAGATGACGGTCGAGGTCACCCGAAACGCCGCCCGCAAGCCCAAGATCGCGACGTTCATGGGCTCAAAATTCTCGACCTCCACGCAGCTCAGCACCCGCATTCTCGACATGTTCGCCGCCCGCGACTGGTCCGGCCTGCCCGGGCACACGGCCGAATGGCTGGACCTGCAGGCCGACGTCTCGCAACTGCCCAAGGCTGGGCGCCTGCTGGTCGAAAGCTTCCCCCATGACGGGCGCGAGCATCTTTGCATCTACGGTTTCGCTGGGCGTAACGCGATGCAAACGCTGGGGTTGTTGATCACCAAGCGGCTGGAGGAAACCGGCCACAGCCCTCTGGGCTTCGTCGCCACCGATTACGCGGTGCTGATCTGGGGGCTGGATCCCGTGACCGACGTGGCGCCATTGTTCGATGCGAACGCCCTGAGGCAAGGGCGCGATGCCTGGCTGGCCGAGAACATGATGATGAAGAAGACTTTCCGCGCATCGGCCACAATCGCGGGCCTGATCGAACGGAACACGCCGTCGGCCCGGAAGTCCGGGCGGCAGGCGACGTTTTCGTCCGATATCCTCTACGACACGCTCCGCAAATACGATCCCGACCACCTGATCCTGCGTATCACCCGGCAGGAGGCGCTGCGTGGCATGGTCGATTTCGGCCGGATCGAGGAGATGCTGACGCGCATCGGCACCCGGATCGACCTTGTCCGCCTTGACCGCGTGACACCGCTGGCCGCGCCTTTGTTCCTGGAAGTCGGCCGCGTCCCGGTCCGGGGCAGCGCCGAGGAACGCCTGCTGGCCGAGGAAACCAGCCGCTTGATGGAAGAATCCGGACTGGCGAACCTGACTTGACCCCCTTGCCTCTGCCCCGCGTCTGCGCGAAGAACGGAGCATGAACACGCCTATTGCCGCCCCGCCCGTCCACCACATCGCCCTTGCCGGCGCAGAGCTTTCCGCGCTCGGCAGCGGCGCGCTCTGGTGGCCGGCAGAACGGCTGCTCTGCATCTCCGACCTGCACTTGGGCAAATCCGAACGCATGGCCCGCCGGGGCGGCAGCACCCTGCCGCCCTACGAGACGCAGGACACCCTCACCCGCCTCGCCGCCGATCTGGACCGAACGGGTGCCTCCCGCGTCATCTGCCTGGGCGACAGTTTCGACGATGCCGAGGCGGCCGGCGCCCTGCCTGAAGCCGACCGTCTGTGGATCACGCAATTACAGGCCGGGCGGGACTGGACCTGGATCGAAGGCAATCACGATCCCGGCCCCATCGCGCTTGGCGGAGCGCACCGGGCCGAGATGCAGATCGGGCCCCTGACGTTCCGCCACATCGCAACCGAAGGGGCACAGGGCGAAGTCTCGGGCCATTACCACCCCAAGGCCCGCATCCGCACCCGCGCGGGCCGCATTGCGCGACCGGCCTTCCTGGTCGATGACACCCGGCTGATCCTGCCGGCCTACGGCACCTATACCGGCGGACTGGATTGCGGGTCTGCCCCCCTGTCCGGGATCATGAACCCCAACGCCATCGCCATCCTGACAGGCCGGACGCCCCTGCCCGTTCCCATGCCGCGACAGGGTGTGAAATAGCGCACCCGCGGGCCCTCCCGCCGGAGCCGCCCCAGGGGCGGTGACCGGGACGGGCGGGGTTCGATGCCCCGCGCGGCCCGGCCCCGTCACGCGCGCCCTTAACGTTTACTCGGCCGCGGCCGCCATCTCGCCCGTCCACGCGCGCTGGACCGGGACGAACAGGGATACCGAATCCCCCATCGCCACCGGGCCTGGGTGTTCCACCCAGGCGGTGACACCGCGGCGGCCTTCGGCGGCAGTCTTGAACTTCGCGCCGAACCCGGCGTGGTCCCGCTCCACCTCGCGCCCCGGCAGGACGCAGGGCTGGTTTTCCATGTCGACGGTCAGGGTCAGCCCCGACGGGAACTGAAGCCGCGACGACGGCGGGATATGCGTGAAATCCGGAATGCCCTTCACCACCATGCTGGCCCCCAGATAAGCCGGGTCCAGCCGCTCCATCCCCATTGCCGCGGCAATGGCGGACAGTTCCTCGATCGACAGGATCGACAGTTGCCGCACGTTGCGGATTTTCGTCCCCTTCGGGTACAAAGCCGTCACCCGCACGCAGCTGGGCCGCAGTGTGCCCGCATGGCGTTCGCCCTCCAGCCCGTCGAAGGTCAGGTCCAGCCCGTCCTGCGCATCGGCCGCGATCCCGCCAGCATCCGGCACCTTGCCCAGCCAGACCACTTCGCCCTGGAATTCAGACTTTCGAATTGTCGCCATGACATGCTCCCGATCCGGTTGCCGGGACCTGTCCCGGCACGCGCAGGGTAAAGAAGAGCCGGCGGAAGGGAAACAGGACAGAGCCGTCGTCGCAGGGATAGTGTGCGGCAACTGCGCGGTCATACTCCGCGATCAGCCCCGCCGCCTCCCCCTCGCTCAGAACCGACAGCACGGGGCGCGCGAAGGTCGACGATGTGAACTGCCGGACGGGATGTCCGCCGTCCGATGGCGGCAGGGTCTGGAAATACTCCGTCTCCCACAGATCGACTTCGCCCAAAGGACGCAGGATCTCGTGATACGCGCGCGCCTCCGGGATGCCGGGGGCCGCGGCAGGATCGAACCGGCCGGGGAACAGCTGCTCCACCAGTTCCAGCCACAGCCGGTGGGACGGCGCCGGGTTCTGATGCGGGACCTGCACGGCCAGGGTGCCACCCGGTGCCAGCATCCCCGCCAGACGCGGCAGCAGCTGCGCGTGACCCGGCAGCCAGTGCAGCAGCGCGTTGGAAAAGATCAGGGCCAGCGGAGCGTCTGCCTCCCACTGCCCGGCGTCGGCTTCGGTCAGAAGACCATAGGCCCCCGCGGCCCGCGCCTTCCCCAGCATCGCCGGAGAGCTGTCGACCCCGATCAACCGCCGATACGGAAACCGTGCGGCCAGCACAGGCCCGACAGTCCCGTTGCCGCAGCCCAGATCGCATATGTCGCCTTGGGCAAGATCGCCCACGCGCGACAACAGATCCACCGCCGGTCGCAGGCGCAGGTCGCCGAACCGTTCATACAGCGCCGGGTTCCAGTCCATCGTGGACCCCTCCAATCTTCGCATGCAACGGCATACAGATCCGCGGGACAAAGAAAAACGGCCGGGCAATTGCACCGGCCGTTTTCAAACTCAGACGCTGGGCTCGGGCTCCATCCCGCCGCCGCCCGACGTGTTCTTGGGCTTGGTCTTGGGGATCGAGGTGATCGACGGCTTTTCCCCGTCCGACGGCGCGCTGCCGCTGTCGTCGTCGTCCATTTCGGGCGGTTGCCCGTCGATGACGCGCTGGATCTCTTCGCCGGTCAACGTCTCGTACTCCAGAAGGCCTTCCGCCAGCCGTTCCCATTCCGCCTTGCGGTCGGTCAGGATCTTGTAGGCGCGTTCATAGCCGTGCTGGATGAAGAGCTTCACCTCTTCCTCGATCAGCTCCTTCGTGTGGGCCGAGACCGAGAACCCGCCGGTGTTGCCCTGGTAGCCTTCATGCGCCTCGGCATAGTCGATATTGCCGACCTTGTCGGACATGCCCCAGCGCATCACCATCGCGCGGGCCAGGCCGCTGGCCTGCTGGATATCGCCTGCCGGACCGTTCGAGACAGCGTCTTCGCCGTACTTGATGATCTCGGCCGCCTTGCCGGCCATGGTCATGGCCAGTTTCTGTTCGCATTCCTGCTTGTGCCAGTTCAACCGGTCGATTTCGGGCAGCGAAACGACCATGCCAAGCGCACCACCACGCGGGATGATCGTGGCCTTGTAGACCGGATCGCACTCGGGCAGCGACATGCCGACGATGGCGTGACCGGCTTCGTGATAGGCGGTCTTTTCCTTCTGCTCGGGCGTCAGCACCATGGAGCGGCGTTCCGCCCCCATGATCACCTTGTCCTTCGCGTTCTCGAAATCTTCCATCGTCACGAAGCGCCGGCCGACACGGGCGGCCATCAGCGCCGCTTCGTTCACCAGGTTCGCCAGATCGGCGCCCGAAAAGCCGGGCGAGCCGCGGGCGATGATGCGCAGATCGACATCGGGGCCAAGCGGCGTCTTGCGCGCGTGAACACCCAGGATCTTCTCGCGGCCCTTGATGTCAGGGTTGCCGACGGTGACCTGACGGTCGAAACGGCCGGGACGCAGCAGAGCCGGGTCCAGAACGTCTTTCCGGTTGGTCGCGGCCAGGATGATGACGCCTTCGTTGGCCTCGAACCCGTCCATTTCCACCAGAAGCTGGTTCAGCGTCTGTTCGCGTTCGTCGTTCCCGCCGCCATAGCCTGCGCCACGATGACGTCCCACGGCGTCGATTTCGTCGATGAACACGATGCACGGCGCGTTCTTCTTGGCCTGTTCGAACATGTCACGGACACGGGACGCACCCACACCCACGAACATTTCCACGAAGTCGGAGCCCGAGATGGTGAAGAACGGCACGCCAGCCTCACCCGCAATCGCACGGGCCAGAAGCGTCTTACCGGTGCCCGGAGGACCAACCAGCAGCGCGCCTTTCGGGATCTTGCCGCCAAGGCGGCTGAATTTCTGCGGGTTGCGCAGGAATTCGACGATCTCTTCCAGCTCTTCCTTGGCCTCGTCGATGCCGGCGACATCGTCGAAGGTCACGCGGCCCTGCTTTTCGGTGAGCAGCTTGGCGCGCGATTTGCCAAAGCCCATGGCCCCGCCTTTGCCGCCGCCCTGCATCCGGTTCATGAAGAAGATCCAGACGCCGATCAGCAGAAGCACCGGCAGAAGCGTGATCAGGAACGACTGGAAGCCCGATTGCTGCTGTTTCACGGCCTGGATCGGGATGTTCTCCTCGATCAGCAGGTTCGTGATTTCGGCGTCCTGCGGCTTGATGGTGACGTATTCGTTGCCATCGCTGCCACGGAAGCGGACCTGCTCTCCGTCAAGGGTGACCTGAGTCACCTCCTGGTTCTGGACCCTGTTCACGAACTCCGAATAGGGCATCTCCCGGCTTTGCAGCGTTCCACCGCCACCACCGAAGATGTTGAAGAGCGCGAGGATCAGCAGGAACAGCACGACCCAGAAGGCGATGTTGCGCGCGTTGTTCAAGGAAGGTCTCCTGAAATATCAAGGCGGGGGACAATGTCCCCGCGTTCTGTATAAGATAGAGATGCTGCGCTCAGGTTCAATGCGATAATGGTCAGCGAAGGAACGCGCCGCGTGTGTCGCAGACCGCCTGCCAGCCGTTTTCGAGCCCCGCAAGGGGGGCTGCGACCAGTCTGTCGCCCTTCCAGACCGCGGGCGACGCAACCAGCGCGTCCCGCGGACGGCCGGTTTCGCGCCAAGCCTTGCAGGCTTTCAGGCCTTCGTCCCCAAGTGCGCGGATCCGTAGCTTGTCGTCATACGGACCGGTCAGGCGCCAGCGCCCGTCCCACACCGCATCTGTCCGTGATTCCAGTTCCTCGACCGCCTGCCTTTCCCGGCAAAGCCGCGCCGTGTCGCCCGTTTGCAGCAACCGGCAGCCGCCCAGCGTCGTCTGCTCCCCCCGGATGGCGGCGGCGACCAGCGCCATCAGGGGCGTGCGCCTTGGTGGATAAGTGTCTCCGGCAATCCACGCGACCGCCCGGGCGAAGAGGCGGCGGGCCAATTCCTCGGGAAGCGACGACAGGCCGGCCCTGTCGAACAGCAGATCGCCTGCATCGACGCTCACGATACCGTGCGCGGCCCGTGTCACGGCCCAGTCGAGCGCGGCACGGCTGCGGGCCATGTTGCCCGCCACCTGTGCCAGGGCGGCAGAATCGATGCCCAGCGGCGCAAGTGTCCTTATCGCCTGACGCACGCGGACACGTTCGAAGCGGGGGTCATCGTTGCTGGGATCGTCGCACCACGCGATACCCTGCGCGCCCAGATGCGCGCGCAGGTCCTCGCGGGAGATGTCGAGAAGCGGCCGCAGAAGCTCCACCCCGCCTTCGACGCGACGCGGGGCCATGGCCGACAGCCCGTCCACCCCCGCCGCCCGGCCAAGCCGCATCAGCACGGTTTCGGCCTGATCGTCGCGTGTATGACCCAAGGCGATCGTGGGCAGATCGTGCGCCGCCGCCCATTCGGTCAACAGCCGGTACCGCGCCTGTCGGGCGGCATCCTGCATGTTGCTGGTGGCCTTGGTGCCATCCCAAGACAATACGTCATGCGGAATACCAAGCTGTGCAGCGATCTGCCCGGCGTGGCGGGCTTCGTCCGCGGCCTCGGGCCTCAGCCCATGATCGACCGTCGCGGCACGCAAGCGTGTACCTTCGAGCTCCAACGCCTTGTGGAGGAGATCCATCAACGCCAGCGAATCCCCGCCCCCGGACACGGCGATACCGATGGCGGGCGGAATGTCATTGCCCAAAGCCGCGCGGACCCGGTCCACCAGATCGCGCGGGCCGGACATTACTCGCAGTTCAGGCGAACACGTTCGGCCTCGGCCCGCGTCACGGCAGAGGCGCCCGGGAAGCGGACGCGGACTTCGCCCAATGTCAGGCAGGCCTGACGGCTTTGCCCCAGCTTGCCAAGGGATGTGCCCAGAAGCGTCAGCGCCTCGGCCGCGCGGGGGCCCTGCTGGTCAGCGGTGAAGGCCGCAAGATAGGCCCGCGCGCCTTCGCGGTGATCGCCCATTGCTTCCAGCGCATTGCCGCGGCGCAGGTAGGCATCCACGGCCAGCGGGCTGCCGGGATAGGCCTCGTTGAACTGGCCGAAAAGCTCGGCCGCCTTCTGGTTGTCGCCGGCGTCTGCCGCGGCGACGGCGGCATCGAAATCCGCCCGCTCGCCCACCGCCAGCGCGACGTCGGGTGTACCGGAATCGGGCGTCGACGGCTGCACCGGCGACGGCACCGCGCCAGGCTGCGCATCCCCGCCGCCCAGCGTTGACGTTTCGCCCAGGCTCCCGATATCGCCGCCTTCCAGCTCGACCAGCCGGAATTCGAGATCGCCGATACGGTTGGTGCCATCGGCCACCACCTGTTCGATCCGGTGCTGAAGCGCTTCCGTCTTGGCGGTCAGATCCTGCAACGCGGCCTCGATCGCCGCGACGCGGTCTGGCAGGCTGCTGCCGCTGGTGCCCGACGCCGCACCTGTCGTGGACAGTTCGCGTTTCAGCTTCTGCATCTCGACATTCAGCACCGTCAGTTCCTGACGGATATCGGCCAGCGTTTCGGACCGCGCGCTGTCCTGCGCCGCGACGGGCGCGGCGAGACAGCACAGAACCAGCAATGACAGCAGCGTGCGCATGATCACCCCGACAACCCGCCCGACAGCACCGTCACGGCGCGGCGATTCTTGGCATAGCAGCTTTCTTCGGAACAGATCTCGAGCGGCCGTTCCTTGCCGTAGCTCACGACGCTCAGCCGGTTGCCGGCCACCCCTCGCGAGATCAGGTAATCGCGCGCCTCGTTGGCGCGGCGCGCACCAAGGGCAAGGTTGTATTCGCGCGTGCCCTGTTCATCGGCGTGGCCTTCGACTGTGGCGGTGTAGCTGCCATTGTTGTTCAGCCATTGCGCCTGCGAATTCAGCGTCTGCCGGGCCTGTTCGGTCAGGCTGGACTGATCGACAAGGAACAGCACCCGGTCGCCCACGGCCTGCTGGAAATAGACCGGTGACGACGGGTTCGAAAGCGCGCTCCCGGCGCCCGCCCCTGCAGCGGCGCCTGCGCCGCCGTCCAGGTTCCTGGCATTGGTGCAGGCCGCCGCGGTCAGGACCGCGGCCACCAGCACGCCCATGCGGAAAATATTCATGCCCAGTGCCTCATGTTTGGTTCTTCCGTGACGGTTAACACAGCGCTTGTGTCCTGTGAACGTGGCGTTCAGTTCTGCAATGGCGACCATGCCGCATCCGACGCGCCATCGGGTGTGGGGACCGGGCGCAGGTTGCGCCCCGTGATGTCGATGGAATACAGCCGCGACTGTCCTTCCGCCCCCCGTGTTTCCCGCGTGAACATGATCACGCGGCCATTGGGGGCCCAGGTCGGGCCTTCGTCCAGAAACGATGCCGTGAGCAACCTCTCGTTGTTGCCGTCAGGGCTCATCACGCCGATATGGAACCGTCCGCCCGATTGCTTGGTGAAGGCGATCAGATCGCCCCGCGGCGACCAGACCGGCGTGCCATAACGGCCCTGACCGAAGCTGATGCGCTGCGCCTCACCCCCGCCGGCGGGCATGACGTACAGCTGCTGCGTGCCCGACCGGTCGCTTTCGAAGACGATCCGGCTGCCATCCGGCGAATAGCTGGGCGCGGTCTCGATCGCCGGTCCGTCGGTCAGCCGCCGCAGGTTCCCGCCGTTCACGCCCATCGTGTAGATGTCGGTGTTGCCGCCTTCGGTCAGCGAGAAGATCACCGTGCTGCCGTCGGGCGAAAAACGCGGCCCGAAGCTCATCGTACCGGGTTTCTGTTCCAGCACCTGCTTGCGCACGCGGCCCACGTCCAGGATGTTGATCCGCGGCACGCCGGTGTCATAGCTGGTGTAAAGCACGCGGCCGCCATCGGGCGAAAAGCGCGGGTTCAGCACGATGGACGAGCTGTCGGTCAGATACTGCACATTGGCGCCGTCGTAATCCATGATCGCCAGCCGCTTCAGACGGTTGGCCTTGGGTCCGCTTTCCGACACGAAGACGACCCGGCTGTCGAAATACCCCTGTTCGCCCGTGATCCGGCTGTAGACCGCATCCGACACCTTGTGCGCCACGCGCCGCCAGCCTTCGGGGCCGGCCACGAATTGCAGGCCCGATCCCAGTTCCGATCCGGCGAAGACGTCGTAGATCCGGAACTGCACGATCAGCTGGTTGCCCGACACCGCCACCGATCCGGTGACCAGCGCCTGGGCGTTGATTGTCTTCCAGTCGGTATAGCGCACGGGGGCCGAGAAATCGGTGATCTGGCTGATATAGGCGTTGGCCGGGATCTCCCGGAACAGGCCGGTGCCGGTCAGATCGTCCCGCACCACCTGGGTCAGGTTTTGCGCCACCTCCTGCGCGGCGGGGCTCGTCGCCACGAAGTTCGGGATCGCGATCGGCATCGGTTCGATGACACCTTCCGTGATCTCCAGCCGCAGGGGGCCCGATTGCGCCATGGCCGGCGCCGAGAACCCGATCAGAGCGACACAGGCCGCCAATATGCCAAGAACACCCGTCTTCATCGGATCCGCATCCCTTCAGGGTTGAATGTCATTTCGATGTCACGCCATTGCGCGTATTTTTCCGCCGGCAGATCAAAGCCGCTTGCCCCGCACCGGATGATCGCCCGCCGCGCGGCCTCGAAGGCTTGTTTCGCCGCAGCAGACTGCCCGCCCGAGCTGGATATCAGCCGGATCGAGTTGGTATCGGGCCGTGCGCTCTGGTTCAGGGTCATGCCGACAACCACAGTGGTCTGCAATGCCTCCGACGACAAGGACCCCACGTTCCAGCACGACGCCACGGCGACACGCAGCGCATCCATTTCCTGCGCCGTCATCCGCGGACCGGTCGGCGCCTGTATCGGCGTCGGCGACGAGGCCTGTGCCTCCGGCTCGCTCGCGCCACCCAGCGCTTCGGCCAGCGCGGCCGCGACCGCATCTTCGCGATCCGCCGGATCCTCCGCCGGTTCGTCCACTGGCGGCTGGGTCTGGCCCAGGTTGGCCGGGCGGCTTTGCGGGCGCTGCGACACGTCCGGCGCGCGCGGGGCCTGGACGTCTTCGGGCACTTCCACGGAACGCTCGATCGCGGCTTCGGCCACCGATACGTCCTGTTCGGGCGCGGGCGTCTCGGCGTCCTCGGTATCGCTGATCGCGGGCTGCGGCGCTTCCTGCGGCGTCACCTCTTCGGGTGGAACCGGGGCGGCTTCGGGCGCGATCCGCGGCACGTCGGGCGTTTCCGGCTCAGGCGCTTGTTCAAGCGCCGCGACCGGTGCTGGCGGTTCCGGCGTCGGTTCGGGCTCGGGCTCCGGTTCGACCACGGGTTCGGGTTCCGGCTCGGGCTGGGGTTCGGGCTCCGGCGCGGGTTCGGCGATTTCAGGCTCGGGTTCCGGTTCCGGCTCCGGTTCGGGCGCAGGCTGAGGCTCCGGCACCTCGACTTCCGCCGCGGGTTCCTCCGGCTCAGGCTCCGGCGCGGGCGCTTCCACGGCCGGCGCGTCCTCGACCACCGGCGGCGCCTGTGTCAGCGCGTCGAATTCCTCGGCGGGAATCAGGGCCACATCTTGTATCTCCACAGGCGGCAGGCGGTCGGCCTGGAACTGGCCCGCGACGAGCGCCCACGCGATGAACAGCACGTGCGCCCCGGCAGAGATCTTGGTTCCGGTCTGCATCCGGCCCCTCCGGCCCTATTGCCCGTCGGCATCCAGTGTCGGACCGCCGACATCCGTCACCAGGCCCACATCGGAAAACCCGCCCGCATTCAGGGCACCCATCACTTCCATCACGTCCCGATACGGCACCGCCCCGTCTGACCGCAGGTAGACGCGGCTAGAGGTCCGCTCCTCGGCAATTGCGCGCAGCCGGGTGATCAGCTCCGCGCGCGGTGTATCGGTGGTCATGATCTGAACGGTCCCGTCTGCAAGGATGGTAACGGACAGGGGCTCCTCTTGTTCCCCGGGCAGCGGATTGGCGGCGGTTTTCGGCAGCTCGACCGGCACGCCCACCGTCATCAGCGGCGCCGCGACCATGAAGACGATCAGCAGCACCAGCATCACGTCGACGAAGGGAGTCACATTGATCTCGGCCATGGGCCGCATGGTCTGACGCCTGCGCCGCCCGCGCCTGCGGCCGCCGCCTCCCCCGGATTGAACGCCCGCGCCCATGGCTACCCGCCCGTCTGACGCGACAGGATGGTCGCGAATTCGTCGGCGAAGGCCTCGTAGCCCGACACGATCTTGTCACTGTCGCCCGACAGCTTGTTGTAGAAGATGACCGCCGGGATGGCCGCCAGAAGGCCAAGGCCCGTGGCGAACAGCGCCTCGGCAATCCCCGGCGCCACGACGGCCAGATTGGTGTTCTGCTGCTCGGCGATCTCGATAAAGGCATTCATGATGCCCCAGACCGTGCCGAAAAGGCCGATGAAGGGCGCCGTGGCGCCGATCGTTGCAAGGATCGGCAGCCCGCTTTGCAGCCGTTCGCTTTCGCCGGCCAGCGTCACGTCCATCGACCGGTCGATCCGGCTCATCGCGCCAGGGATCAGCCCGCCGTCACCCTTGTGGCTGCGGCGCCATTCTATCATGCCCGCGGCAAAGATCCGCTCGGAACTCCCGCCGGGATCCGACCCGATGGTGTCGAACAGCGCGTCCAGCGGTTCGCCCGACCAGAACGCCTCGTCGAAGCGCGCGGCTTCGCGTCGGGCGGACCGGTAGGTGATGTGTTTCTGGATGATGATGGCCCACGACCAGACCGATGCTGCCAGCAGCAGCAGGATGACGAATTTCACCGTCAGAGTGGCGCGTGCGAACAGGGCCCAGACCGAAAGATCCACTGCCTGCGCCTGTACCAGTACGTCAGCTTCCATGCTCTTCCTCAACTCGCTCGCCGGGACTGTGCCGCCCCGTTACACCCGTTCCCTTGGCACACGAAAGGCCCGGAATGGCAAGAGCCTATCCCGGACGGGCGCCAAAGGCCATGTCACGCGCGATCCAAGGGGCCCGGATCACGCCCGCAATGCGCAAATCTCCGCCGGCAGGCCGACGGGCCGGCCCGCCTGCGTCATGCAGACCACGGTCACCTGCGCACGGAAGAGCGCGGTCTCCCCCCGGTAGACGGTCTGCGTCAGCCCCATCTTCACGCGGGTGAGCGAGGCAAGCTCCGTCACCACTTCCAGCCGGTCCTCGAACCGCGCGGGGGCAAGGTAATCGGCCTCGATCCGTCGCACCACGAAAACCAGCCCCTTCTCCCGCATGGCGTTCTGATCCAGCCCCAGTTCGCGCACCCAGTCCGACCGCCCCCGCTCGATATAGCGGAGGTAGTTGGCATGGTAGACGATGCCCGCCATGTCGGTGTCTTCGTAATAGACCTGAACGGGAAAGCGGTGGGTCATGTATTGTCCGTCTTGATAAGGCCCGAGAACCCGGCGACAGCCAACAGCGACAACGCCCAACCCAGGGCGATCTGCACCCACAGATAGTACCGCGCATACCGGCCAACCCAACCTTGGGTTTCGTCCGGGATCCAGAACTCCTGCATCTCCATCGCGACGATTGGAAGGAGCGTGTCGGCTGAATAGATCCAGTGATTGAACACTGGATAGGATTTCGCCTCGGGCTGTTGGAGGAAGCAGTCTAGCTGTGATTCAGCCGGTGCGGCTTCCGGCCGGGCGGAAAGCATGCCATCGGTTGTTGTGTAGCTATCCCGGCAGGCCGTCCATTCCGGGCTACGCAGAACGAAAGGATTATTGGGCTTGATCGCGTCATGCTGCGCTGCCGCAAAGAACACGCCACAGCCGATCAGCCAAATGGCAGCCAACCACGCGAACGCCAGCAGCGGTCGCCGTCCATAGCGGGTGGTTACTGCCATAAGCATATCGCCTAACCACAGAATTCGTCGCTCTATGGTACCCACCTTCTGCCGCCGCCATTGCCGCTGTCGCCGCTCTTTGTCGATCAGCACGCGACATGCATCTTCGCCGTGTCCCATCTCGCGCAAAACCTTCGCGCATTGCTCCCAAGGCTGCGGCCAGAAATCTTTGTCAAATTTGGACCAGTCCTGCAGACCCAGCCAACGAATCCGCGCTTTAGCTGAGACGTCTTTCCCCATGAACGCGCCATATCGGCACCGGTCTAACACCAGGTTTCCTTTTTGCGGCCATGAGTCGTCAGTATCGTTGATCGCGCCAAGTTCAGCATTGGATAGGTCGAGTACGCCGTCGACTTTGGTACCGTCTTTCAGAAAAAAACCGCCCAAAACGCGTACACTGTCGGCTTGCAAAGCCCATGAATCGGGGGCTGCGGAAAGCTCTGCCCCCACGCAGCAGAGTTGGCTGCCGATCTCGGCACCAACTAAACTTATCATTCCCTGAGCCTTGAACGCCAAGGGACCGTCTGCATTGAGAAGCAAGCTGCCCGATATACGCGCACGCTCTGCAATCAGCGCATCGGCCCCTTCCGCCCCGAGCAGTTTGGCGCCGCTACAATCGAGGTTGTCACCGATATGGGCGCCTGTGAGGTCGATTGTTCCGGTTGCCTGAAAGGAGGTTTCTGCTCGAGCCCGCAGATGGACGCCTCCGCGAGTAATCAGCCGTTGCGCCTCTAGCCCCGGTACCGCTGAGCCATCAAGGTATAGCCCACCAATTTCGGACGAGTTCAGAGTCGGCGCGTCATCAAAATGGCAGTTGTAGAGAGACAAGTCGCATCGGCACTTCGCCCCATACAAATCCAGTTCATCAGTGACCCGCGCGCCAATGATCGCGACGCCGATCTCGTGTACGGGGTATTCCAGACCTTCGCAGCCACCCAGCATGAGATAGCGGATGAATTCGCCTCGGATCTGGCGGTCCTCCCCGGCGGTCGCTGTAGGGCGGCCGAGCCCAACTAGGACACCCCTGCCCAAACCGATTCCGTCGCGGACCTTCTGTTCCGCCGGAGTCAGGTCCCCAAAATCCGCCAGCTTGCGTCTCACTCCGATTTCTCCATCCGGGCGGCCAGCCGTAAAGCAAAGGACGGATCGTCGGCCGAAGACGGCAGGACCGGGTCGTAGGCGGCGCGGATGACGTCGGCGATTTCGGGGCGCAGGATCGTGTTGCCGTCGACCACCGCCAGCGGGGATTGCCCGCGGAAAGCGGCATCGGACCACATCAGCATCGACTGCACCACGTGGGACAGGGCCAGTACCTCGGCCGGGAGCTTGGCCATCTGGTCGTCGATGCGCAGGAACAGCAGAACCGCCTGGATCGCACCCGTGTCGTCGACGCGGAAGGCGCGGTACTGGCCCGCTTCGGCCTCCTGCAGGCGCGCGGCAAGCTTGTCGATGCCGGGGACGAGCTTCTCCATGTGCTTCGCTGCGGCCAGCTGGGACCAGTCCGACACGCAGAAGACCGGCGCGTTGGTGCCGAGGTCCGGGTCCGTCTCGGCCATCTTGTGCCCGGCGAGCGTGACCACCGCCTCGAACGCGCCCTTGAAGACGCCGATGGTGGCGTCGTCCACGCCGAAGACCACGGGTGCTATGGGGCGGCCCCAGCGGGCGAAATGAAAGCTCCCGTCATCGCGGGTGAATAATCTGGCGATCTCGTCCGGTGTCACTGGCGGGCTCCGTTTCTCTGGTCCGGGGCACGCTACCCTTACCGGCGCGCGGGTCCAACCCTAGCCCAGGGCCTGCGACAGCGCGGCAAAGCGGGAAAAGCGGACCGGTTCCGGCGGCAGCGGGCCGCGGGCCATCCGGGCCTCAATGCCGACACGGTCCAGCCCGCACTGTTCCAGCACTTCGCCAAGGCCGGTTTCGGGCATCGTGTCGATGCGGATGAAGGTTCCCGGTTCGGCCAGCGCCACGATCAGGGCCAGCGCCGTGGGCTGATCGTCGGCCACCACGGGGCCGATCACCTTGCCCCGCCCGAAAGGGCGGATGGCGCCGAAGCCCGCCTCCCCGATCAGGATCCGGCCGGCCTTCAGGATCTCCTTCAACGCCAGGGTCCGGTCCGCGCCGATGGCATCGCGGTCCATCGCGGCCAGCGTCTCAAGTTCCCCCGGCCCGGCCAGCCGGAACCCGGGGCTGTGGACCGGCGGCACGGCGGTCATGATCCCCTGGTATTGCAGGACAGCGCCGGTGGGCACGAAGCCCAGCTTCTCGTACAGCGGCTGCCCGTCGGACGTCGCCGTCAGGTAGAGCGGCGTGTCGCCGGCCAGCGCCATCGCCGCCTCCATCAGCCGCCGGCCAAGGCCGTGGCCGCGCAGGGCTTCATCGACGATGATCAGGTTGATCGCCGCGCGGTCCCCGAAATCGGAGCAGAGCGCCGTGCCCGTCACCCGGTCGCCCTCCATCGACACGACCCCGCGCGACAGGGTGAGCGCGAAGTGCCAGTCCTCCAGCCGATGCGGCCAGCCGGCCTGCTTGGAAAGCGCATGTGCGCCGGGCAGATGGGCGTCGGTCAGGGGATGGAGCGTGATGTCGGCGGTCATGTTGGAGAACTCCGTCAGGGCGCCTGCCGACGGGGTGGCGCATGGCCCTCGATGCCGCGAAACGGGGGCGCGTTCAAGGGCGCGGGCCTAGTCGAACAGGTCGCTTTGCGATCGGGGCGGCGCGATCCCCATATGCCGCCACGCCGCCTGCGCCAGCATTCGCCCGCGCGGGGTGCGCTGGATCAGGCCCTGCTGCAGGAGGTAGGGCTCGATCACCTCCTCCAGCGCATCGCGGCTTTCGGACAGGGCCGCGGACAGGGTTTCGATGCCCACAGGGCCGCCCTGGTAGGATTCGGCGATCAGTTTCAGGTAGCGCCGGTCGGCCCCGTCGAGGCCAAGCCTGTCGACGCCAAGCCGTGTCAGCGCGCTGTCGGCCAGTTCGCGGGTGATGGTGCCGTCGCCTTCGACCACGGCGAAATCGACGACCCGGCGCAGCAGCCGCCCGGCGATCCGCGGGGTGCCTCGGGCCCGCCGCGCGATCTCGCGCGCCCCTTCGGCCGCGGCGGGGGCGCCCAGCAGGCGGGCGTTGCGGGTCACGATCTCGAACAGCTCGTCCTCGGTATAGAATTGCAGGCGCGTGGGGATGCCGAACCGGTCGCGGAGCGGGGTCGTCAGCAGGCCCATCCGGGTGGTGGCGCCGACCAGCGTGAAGGGCTGCAGTTCGATCCGGACCGTCCGCGCGGCAGGGCCTTCGCCGATCACGAGATCGAGCTCGAAATCCTCCATCGCCGGGTAGAGCACTTCTTCCACCGCCGGGTTCAGGCGGTGGATCTCGTCGATGAACAGCACGTCGCGCGCTTCGAGATTCGTGAGGATCGCCGCCAGATCGCCTGCCCTCGCCAGCACGGGGCCGGAGGTCATGCGGAAGTTCACGCCAAGCTCGCGCGCAAGGATCTGGGCCAGCGTCGTCTTGCCCAGACCGGGCGGGCCATAGAACAGCGTGTGATCCATCGCCTCGCCCCGCTGCCGGGCCGAGGCCACGAACACCCGCAGGTTCGCGCGCGCCTCGGCCTGCCCGATGAAGGCATTCAGCGTCTCGGGCCGCAGCGCCGCGCCCGAGGCTTCGGTGTCTTCGGGCAAGGGTTCGCCGCGGAGGGTGGGGTCGGCTTCGGTCATGCGTCTATCCTGCCGGTGCCAGCTTGCGCAGGGCGGCGCGGATCAGGGCGGCGCTGTCGAGATCCGGGGTTTCGCCAAGCACTTCGGCGACGGCGGAGGCGGCCTCGCTGGGGCCGTAGCCCAGGTTGGTCAGGGCCGACATTGCGTCGGATTGGGCGTGGACCGGTGGGGCGGCGGTGGGTGTTGGGTCAGTCGTGGGCTCGATCACCGCGGCTTCGTCGGCGGGGGCGGACTTGTTCGAGGACGCGGGCGCCGACATGGCCATGATCGTGGGCGCCTTGTCCTTCAGGTCCAGCACGATGCGTTGCGCCGTCTTGGGGCCGACGCCCTTGGCGGCCTTCACCATCGCCCAGTCGCCAAGTGCTATGGCGCGGCTGACACCATCGGGGCCCAGCGCCCCGAGGATCGCAAGCGACACCTTCGCGCCCACCCCCTGCACGCCCGTCAGCAGGCGGTGCCATTCCTTTTCCACCAGTGTCGGGAAACCGTAGAGCTGGATCAGATCCTCGCGCACCAGCATTTCGGTGAAAAGCGACACCGGCTCTCCCGGTCCGGGCAGCGCGGCCATCGTGCGGGAAGAACAGTAGACGACGTACCCCACGCCACGAACGTCGATCAGCACGTGATCGTCGGCCCGGTAGGCCAGGATCCCGCTGAGCCGCCCGATCATGCGCGAACCTCGACCGGCAGGCGGCCGCCCGCGTAGAAGGCATGGCAGATGGCCACGGCCAGCGCATCGGCGGCATCAGGGCCGGCCGGGGCGCAGCCGGGAAGTTGCAGTTTCACCATGTGTTCGACCTGTCGCTTGTCTGCGTGGCCCACGCCCACCACCGTCTTCTTGACCTTGTTGGGCGCGTATTCTCCCACGATCAGCCCTGCCTTGGCCGGCACCAGCAGCGCGATCGCGCGGGCCTGCCCCAGTTTCAGTGTGCCCACCGCATCCTTGTTGACAAAGGTCTGTTCCACCGCCGCTGCATCGGGCGCGTAGGCGGCCATGACCTCTTCAAGCTGGTGATAAAGCGACAGGAGGCGCACCGCCAGTTCCTTGCCTTCCGACTTGCACAGCCCGTTGGCAACGTGGCGCATGCGCGGGCCGTCGGCCTCGATCACGCCCCAGCCCATCGTCCTGAGCCCCGGGTCGATCCCCAAAATCCGCATGCTGCTTCGCCTCGCTGCCCGAATCGCCCGCGTTGGCCGCAGGCCTTTACCGGTCGGATTATGGGGCACAGGTGACCGGAACCGGCGCGCCGCGCCCGATGTCCAACCGCCGTGCCCGTGTTTTTTCACCGGCATTTTAAGCATTAGCACGAAAGGCGAACATCCGCCAAGGGTGGCGAGACCGTTTGCAAGTAGCCGCCCCCTTGTGCATTCGCGACATCGACTTTCCCGAAACCGACCGCGATGGCGGAAAACGACCAGCGCCGTCCTGTCGGCGACACGATTTGATCATTTTAACTTTTTGAAACGTTTACAAATACTTCAAGGAAATCCCGACCTATGCAATAGCTGCATATGGACCATGTCTTATCCCGTCTTGCGCGTTCTCAAACCGCTCAATAGATCAGCATCACAACGAGCGTGGGGTGCCGGACAGCGGAACCTGCACGCATCTTTAACACAAGTGTTCAGGAGAACGGCTATGGCTGCATTTGATACCCACCGCACCGCTTACGGCGCACACGGCCTTTTTGGCCGTCTCGGATTCCCTCTCGCTGCGCTGGTTGGCGCTGCAAGCTCGTGGAACGACACCCGTATGACCCGTAACGAACTGCAGAAACTGAGCGATCGCGAACTCAACGACATCGGTCTGGTTCGCGGCGACATCGAGCATATCGCGACCGGTCGCTGATCTCGACGAGACGGACAGGTATGCGGACAGGCCGTTTGCGGCCCGACGCACGCCCCACAAAACGGTGCTCTGTTGGCTCAGGGCACCGTTTTTTTGTGTGCGGGCCACAGGCGGTCGTCACGGTGTTTGGCACAGGAAGCTTGATCGGTGCGGCGTTGCCCTTAACTAATCGGTAGCCCTAACAGATCCCGGAGCCCCCGATGTTACCCCGCATAACGAAGACAGGACCGCTGTTTCTTGCCGCCCTTGCCCTGCCCGGTCTCGCGCTGGCCCAGGACCGTCCGCCAAACCCGGTCGAGCTTGCCAAGATCGAGATCGCGCTGACCGATGCCGGCTACACCAGCTGGGAAGAGATCGAGTTCGATGACGGGCTATGGGAGGTGGACGACGCCATGAAGGGCTCGGACCCCACGGAATACGACCTGAAGATCGAGCCCGAGACGTGGACCATCGTGCGCGAGCGCGTGGACGACTGACCTGCGCGAGCGAATGGACGATAAAGTTCAGGCCGCCTTGCGCAGAAGCAGTGTCGTCCAGTCGCCGATGACCTGACGGTCTGCAAGGGTAGCGCCTTCGCCTTCGTAGACAGCGATCACGCCATCTGCCTGTTCGTTGAGGATGCCCGACAGGATCGCCGCACCGCCCGGGGCGAGGTTCGTCATCAGGTCCGGCGCCAATGCGATCAGCGGGCCCTTCAGGATATTCGCAAAGATCAGGTCGAACGGTGCGGCCGCGGCCAGCCCCGGCGCGCCGAATCCCGCGGCTTCCAGACAGTCGATCTTCCCTGTCAGCCCGTTCGCCTCGACATTGGCCCGCGCCACGTCGACCGCGACCGGGTCGATGTCGCTGGCCAGGATCTGTGCGTCCCACATCCGCGCCGCACCCATCGCCAGCACGGCCGTGCCGCAGCCGATATCGGCCACCTTGGCGGGCGAAAACCCTTCGTCGATCAGCCGGTCCAGCGCTTCAAGGCAGCCCTTCGTGGTGCCGTGATGGCCGGTGCCGAAGGCCATCGACGCCTCGATCAACAGCGGCTCGACCCCGTCGGGCACCGTGTCGGCATCGTGGCTGCCATAGACATGAAACCGCCCCGCCGAAACAGGCGCCAGTTCGCGGCGCACATGGGCGACCCAGTCGGTTTCGGGCACTTCGGAGACGGTGAAAGGCTTCGCGCCATGGGCCGCGGCCAACAGGGCCAGGCCGATCTCGTCGGGCGCTTCTTCGAAATAGCCACCGACTTCCCACAGGCCCGATCCGTCCTCGATCTCGAACACGCCGACACCGCCGGGCGCGGGATCGAGGGTCTCCATCGCCTCGCCAAGGATCTCGGCTTGGGCCTTGCCGGCCAGGGTGGTCAGCGCGGAATAGGTGGACATGGGATCTTCCCTTGGCTTAGCCGGCCAGTCGTGCAGCCTCGGCGGCTTCTTCGGTCATCGTGCGGCTCAGATACCGCACATAGCGCCAGCCGCAATAGCCCGCGACACCGCCGACCAGGACCGACGCGGCCGCCTGCGCATAGATCACGCCATTGGCACCGTACCACGCCGCGAAGACCATCCCCAGTGGCAGCGTGATGATCCCGTCGCGGATCCAGTTGAACCCGGTCGACCACAGCGGCCGGCCCAGCGTGTTGAAAGCCGCGTTGGACACAAACAGCGCCGACACGAACAGGAACGCCACTGCCGCGTAATCGGTGAAGGCATGGACGACAACGGCGGCCTCCGCCGGCAGGCCCAGCCCGTTGATCACGCCATCGGCCAGCCAGGCCAGCAGCAGCCACGTGATCAGGGTATAGCAGGCACCGAAGATCATCGCGTCGCGATAGGCCGTGCGCAGCCTCTCGGGCTGTTTCGCCCCGTAGTTCTGCCCGAAGATCCCGCCGATGGCACCGGACAACGAGAAGATGCCCGCGAAGGCCACCACGGTCATCCGGCCGATCACGGTCCAGCCGGCAATCGCGGCATCCCCGAAAGGCGCGATCACGGCAGTCAGCAGGGCATTGCCCACCGGCGTCGAAAGCTGCGTCGCGATGGCGGGCACGGCGACAGCGAAATGGGCGCGGAAGTTGTTGACCACGTCGGCGATGCTGGGCTTGGCCATCAGGTCGTGCACGTAGATCGTGTAGCGCAGGGCCTGGAAGCACATCACGAGGCGGAACAGGTCCACGCCGTAGGCCGCGCCATCCAGCCCCCATTCCAGCGTGTAGATCATGATCGGATCAAGGATCATCGCCACGACGCCTGCAGACAGCGTCACCATCAGCGACCGCCGCGCATCGCCCTGCGCCCGCAGCGTGCCCATGCCCACCATGCCGAAGGCCATGATCGCGATCGTCGGCAGCGACAGCACAAGGTAGCGCGAGGCGAGAGCGGCCGTGTCCGCGTTCGCGCCCAGAAGCTCCAGCAGCGGATAGCGGAAGACGATCAACAGCGTCGCGACAATCGCCTGCACCCCGCACGCGGTAATGGCCGAGCTTGTCGCCAGCCGCCGCGCCCGGTCCTTGTCACCCGCCCCGATGGCGCGCGAGACCAGCGCCACCGCGCCGATCATCATGCCCACGCCCGTCGACACCGAAACAAGCTGCAGCGCGAAGGCAAAGCCCATCGCCGCCAGCAATTGCGGATCGCCCAGAAGCGAGATCCAGAACAGGTTCGCCGCGTCGACGACGAAGACGAAGGTCATCCCGAAGGCGCCCGTCAGCGTCATCCGCACGACATGGCCCATGGTCGATCCGGTCAGGAAGCGTGCTTGTTCGGCCATTCTCGCGCCCTCACTCTGCCGGGGCCGGCATCGGCGCCGACAGGATGGTTTCGTGCCCGGGCTCCGGATGGCGCGGGATCAGCAGCGACAGGCCCAGCGACACCATCGCCATCCCCGCTGCCAGCGCGAACACCGACGAGGGCGAGACGAGCCACAACAGCCCCAGCAGCACCGGCAGGAACACGGCGGCGATATGGTTGATCGTGAAGGCCACGGCCGCGGTAGGCGCGATATCACCGGGATCGGCGATCTTCTGGAAATAGGTCTTCAGCGCCAGCGCCAGCCCGAACAGGATGTGGTCGATCACGTACAGGATCGCTGCCAGCATCACGCCCCATCCGAACCAGTAGATCCCGCCATAGGCCAGGAACACCAGCGTCAGGCCCACGTACTCGAAGGCCAGCGCCCGGCGTTCGCCGAAGCGGGCCACCAGCTTGCCAAGGAAGGGCGCGAAGCCCATGTTGACGACGAGGTTTATCAGGTACAGCGACGTGATCTCGTGCACCTGAAAGCCGAATTTCTCGACCATCATGAAGCCGGCGAAGACCATGAAGATCTGCCGCCGCGCGCCGGACATGAACTGCAGCGCGTAATACAGCCAGTAGCGTTTCCGCAGCACCATCTGCTTCAGCTGCGGGTGCGGCGCCTCGAACTGGGGATAGGCGAACATGCAGAACAGGGCGATCCCCGCGGTCGTGAAGCCCGCGACCATGAACACGATGTCATAGGTCAGGTTCAGCGTGTCCCACATCATCACGATCAGCACGAACACGACGATGGTCGTCGCCGCCCCCGCCGACATGAGCCAGCCCAAGGTCTGCGGCGCCTTCTCCTTCGGCAACCATTGCAGCTGCAGCGACTGGTTCATCGTCTCGAAGTAGTGAAAGCCCAGCGACGAAAAGAAAGTCAGGAACAGGATCCCGCCCAGCGTCGGGATCCATGCCGTGAAGGCCGTGGCCACGCCCAGCAGAACAAGCGAGGCCAGCGCCAGCACCTGTTCGCGCACGAAGATGATGATCGCGATCACGCCGATGGCAAGGAAGCCCGGGATCTCGCGCACCGTGTGCAGCAGGCCATTGTCGGCCCCGTCGAAATGCGCGACCTCGACCACGAAGTTCGTGATCAATGCGTACCAGGCGTAAAACCCGATGGGCATCGTGAAGGCCATGACGAAGAGAAGGCTGACCGGTCGTCGCCAGAAGGGCAGCGACTCGGCCGCCGCGATGGGTACGATCCGTGTCATGGCTATGGCCATAGCGCCGGGATTGACGTTTGGGTAGATGCAACGTGACGGCGCATGGCCGCTCTGCATCACGGCACAGATCGCCTGCAGCACCCGAAACCAGTGCGCGAGCGGCGGGTCGGCCTCACATCTGTCACCCGGCGGCGCGCTGCCGCACATCCTCGGCAATCGCCGGCGCCTCCATGCGGATCTGGCCAAGCTGGCCCATGGTCGAAGCCGCGTAGGCGCAGAAGTAAAGCCCCTTGCGCGCCGAGGGCCCGCCGCAGACCTTCGGCCGCCCCCGGTCGTCCAGCACGTCGCGGGCCTGTCCCAGCATCGGCCGCAGATCCACCCGGTAGCCCGTGGCCAGCACGATGGCGTCATAGGTGCCGGTCGTGCCATCGACGAACCGGACGATGCTGCCCTCGAACGCCTCCAGCCCCGGCCGGACGGTGATCCGGCCCGCCTTGATCGCGCCCAGCGTACCGATGTCGATCAGTGGCACGCGCCCGTCCTCGCGGATCTGCGTCACCGGCCCTTTCGCGGGGCGCCTCAGCCCGTAGGCCGTGTAATCCCCCAAAGCCCACCGCAGCACCGGCGCGGTAATCGCATCGGCCACGCGCGGCGGAAAGATCTTCTGCAGGACCCCCATCGACTGGATCGGCCGCCCGAACAGCTCCTTCGGCAGCAGGTTCACCGGGCTGCGCACGGCGATATCGACAGGCATCCCGGCCTCCGCCAGATCCAGCGCGATCTCGCCGCCGGAATTGCCGAATCCCACGACGAGCATGCGCTTGCCCTTGAACGGCGCCGGGTTGCGGTATTCCGACGAATGGATCACCGGCCCCGGGAACCCGTCCTGCCCCGGCCACTCCGGCAGAAACGGCCGCTGCGACAGGCCGGTGGCAAAGACCACCACGTCGCCGCGTTCAACGCCGCCGCTGTGGGTCACGGACCAGCCCGCGCCATCCTCGGCCACGCCCGTCACCTCGACCCCGAACAGAAGCGCAAGCCCGTTCGCCTGCGCGTAATCCTCCAGGTACTCTACAACCTGCCCCCGCGACGGATAGCGCGGCCAGTCCTTCGGCATCGGCCGCCCCGGCAGATACGACAACCATTTCGGCGAATGCAGATGCAGCCGGTCGTAGTGGCGATGCCAGCTCGACCCAACACAGGTTTCGCGCTCCAGCACCGCCACGTCCGCCCCATCCTGCTTCAGGCAGGCCGCCACGGCCAGTCCCGCCGGCCCCGCCCCGATCACGATCGTCCGCATCCACAGCCCCCGCTTCTTTGGTCCCCAAATACCTTGGGGGAGTCCGGTTCGCCAGAACCGGGCGGGGGTAAAGCCCCCCCGGACCCCTTCAGTAGAAGCTCTGCGGATCGATATCGACGCTCAACCGCAGATCCCCCTTCAACCGCAACGGCGCAATCCACGCCGCAAGCGCCGCCTGCAACGGCGCCCCCTTGTCGGCCTTCACCAGAAGCCGCACCCGGTGCCGCCCCCGGATCCGGGCAATCGGCGCCGGCGCGGGGCCAAAAACCTCCGCCCCGATCTTGCGCAGGGCCGCATCGTTCCGCGCCAGGTGCTCGCCCAGGTCGAAGACCTGCCCGACATCGCCACCCGACAGGATGATCCCCGCCATCCGGCCATAGGGCGGCACGCCGGCGGCCTGCCGTTCCCCGGCCTCGGCCGACCAGAACGCCTCCTCCTCGCCGCCAAGGATGGCGCGGATCACCGGGTGTTCGGGCTGGTGGGTCTGAAGCAGCGCCACGCCCGGCTTGTCCGCCCGCCCGGCCCGACCCGCCACCTGCCGCATCAGCTGAAACGTCCGTTCCGCCGCGCGCAGGTCGGACCCTTGCAGGCCCAGATCCGCGTCGATCACGCCCACCAGCGTCAGCCGCGGGAAATTGTGTCCCTTGGCCACCAGTTGCGTGCCGATGATGATGTCCGCGGCCCCGTCCGCGATCTCCTCGATCGCTGCCTTCAGCGCGCGGGCGGAACCGAAGAGATCGGAACTCAGCACAGCCAGCCGGGCATCGGGGAAGACCGCCGCCGCTTCTTCGGCCAGCCGTTCGATGCCGGGGCCCACCGCCGCCATCTTGCCCTCGACGCCGCAATGCGGACAGACCTCGGGAATGGGCGCCGACGCGCCGCACTGGTGGCACATCAGGCGCTTCAGGAACCGGTGTTCGACCATCCGCGCATCGCAGTGATCGCACGCCACCTGTTCGCCGCACGCCCGGCAGAGCGTCACCGGCGCATAGCCACGGCGGTTTATGAAGAGAAGCGATTGCTCCCCCCGCTCCAGCCGCGCCTTGATCGCCCCTTGCAAGGTGGGAGAGATCCAGCGCCCGGCCTGCAAAGCCTCGGCCCGCATGTCGATGGCGCGCATGTCGGGCAGTTGGGCTGCCCCGAACCGCGCCGGCAGATCCAGCCGTCGGTACTTGCCGGCCTGCGCATTGGCCCAGCTTTCCAGCGATGGCGTGGCCGAGGCCAGAACCACCCGCGCCCCGCAGAGCGACGCGCGCAGCACGGCCATGTCGCGGGCGTTATAAAGAACGCCGTCTTCCTGCTTGTAGGACGTGTCGTGTTCTTCATCGACGACGATCAGGCCCAGACGGTCGAACGGCAGGAACAGGGCGGATCGCGCGCCCACCACCAGTTGCGCTCCGCCGGTCCCCGCCATGCGCCAGACCCGGCGGCGTTCGGTCATCGTTACGCCGGAATGCCATTCGGCCGGCAAGGCCCCGAACCGCGCCTGAACCCGCGTGATGAACTCCGCCGTCAGTGCGATTTCCGGCAGTAGCACCAGCGCCTGCCGCCCGGACGCCAGGCAGGCCGCGACAGCTTCCAGATAGACCTCGGTCTTGCCGGACCCCGTGACGCCCTTCAGCAAAGTCGTACCATAGCCTTCGGTGGCCATGTCCGCGCGCAGCACCTCGGCCGCCTCCGCCTGCCCGCCGGTCAGTTCCTTGCCCGGCAAGGATGGATCGAGCTGGGGGAACGGGCGGTCGCGCGGGGTTTCCTCTTCGCGCACCGCGCCGCTTTCGGCGAGGCCCTTCACGACGGACGGTGTCACGCCCGCCAGTTCGGCCAGTTCCTTCAGCGTGAAGGCAGGGCCGTGCGCGCCGCCATGTTCCTCCAGCACCTCCAGAACCCGGGTCCGCGCGTCGGTCATCCGCGGCGGCGTGCCATCGCCCAGCCGGAACACCTTCCGCATCGACGGAGGATCGCCCAGGCCCGGCGCGCGGGTGGCCAGCCGCAGCATGGCGGGCATCGGTGTCAGCGTGTATTCGGCGGCGCGGGCCAGGAATTCCTGCATCTCCTCGCGCATGGGCGGGGCATCCAGCACGCGGGTCACGGGGCGGATCTTCGAACGGTCGAAATCCCCCGCGCCCGGTCCCCACACGACCCCCAGCACGCGGCGGGGGCCCAGCGGCACCTCGACGAAATCGCCGGGTGCGCAGCCGCCTTCGGGCGCCTTGTAATCCAGCGTCCGGTCCAGCGGCTGGGTCGTCAGCACCGCCACCAGCGCATCTTCGCGGAATCGTTCGCCATCGAACTCCGGCCCGTCGGGCGCATCCGGATCCGGGCCGAACAGGGGCCCCGGCCCGGTCATCGCAAGGGCCGCGGCAGGAAATCCGCGTGGTATGGGGCTTTCGGCATCACGCGTCCTGCGGTAAAGCCCGGACAAGCAAGTGCCAAGCCCAACCCGAAGGGGACCCCCATGAAATTTTTCGTCGACAGCGCCGATATCGCCGCGATCAAGGACCTGAACGATCTTGGTATGGTGGACGGTGTCACCACCAACCCGTCGCTGATCCTGAAATCCGGCCGCGACATCCTGGAAGTGACCAAGGAGATCTGCGACATCGTCGATGGTCCCGTGTCCGCCGAGGTGGTCGCGACCGAAGCCGAAACCATGATCGAGGAAGGCCGCAAGCTGGCCAAGATCGCCGACAACATCGCCGTCAAGGTCCCGCTGACCTGGGACGGGCTGAAGGCCTGCAAGGTGCTGTCGGACGAAGGCCGCATGGTCAATGTCACGCTCTGTTTCTCGGTCAATCAGGCCCTGCTGGCCGCCAAGGCGGGCGCCACGTTCATTTCGCCCTTCATCGGCCGGCTGGACGACATCAACATCGACGGCATGGACCTGATCGAGGACATCCGCACCGTCTATGACAATTTCGACTTCACGACGCAGATCCTTGCCGCGTCGATCCGCACCGTCAACCACGTGGCCGACAGCGCCCGCATCGGCGCCGACGTGATCACCGCGCCGCCGGAAGTCATCCGCAAGCTGGCCGATCACCCGCTGACCGACAAGGGCCTGGCCACCTTCCTGGCCGATTGGGAAAAGACCGGACAGAAGATCCTGTAAGGGCATCGGGCCCTCTCCGGCCCGGCACCCGATCAAAGATAGGTTCGCGCCCGACCCGTGGGTGGGCGCGAACCGGTTCGCCATGCGCTCCGGTCGCAATGCGTGCCCGACGCACTCGAATGCGAAACGGCTGAAGCCCAGGCACGTGGAGCCAGCCGAGTCTTCCCCGCCACACCCACCACGCCACCGGCAAATTTGTGAAGATTTCCAACTGGCAGGCTGCTAGCTTGGCGCAAAGGCTGGCACGCCCCCTCGTGCCGGTACAGGCAATAACGCGGGGACAGGATGAGCAGTTCTGCCGAAATAGATCCCGAAATCCGGGATACCCTTCTGACGCGCCCGGATGTGATTCTGGACGATCCCGACCTGATGAAGGTCCTTGTAGACGCGACCGAAACCGAACGCGGGCACAACGTGGTCGACATGCGTGGCATGGCCATGCAGCGGCTGGAAGCCCGGCTCGACCGGCTGGAAAACCTGCACCGGTCGGTCATCGCCGCGGCCCATGACAGCATCGCGGGCACCAACCAGATCCACCGCGCGATCATCCGCATGCTGGATCCCGACGATTTCGAAGGGTTCCTGACCGGCCTGGATACCGACGTGTCCGATATCCTGCGGATCGAATCCGTCCGGCTGGTGCTGGAAAGCGACCGTTCGGACGAAGCCGTGACGCTCGACCGGGTGGGCCGCGTCCTGCGCGTGGTCGAACCCGGCTTCGTGCAGGCCTATGTCGGGCGAAACGACCGTGGGCACCGGGTCGTGCTGCGCGAGATCGGGTATTCCGGTGCCGAGGTCTTCGGCCCCGAGGCCGAAAGTATCGGGTCCGAGGCCTGCATGGTGCTCGACCTGGGCCCCGGCCGGCTGCCGGGCATGCTGGTCATGGGGGCGAAAGACCCGCACCAGTTCTCGCCGCAGCAGGGCACCGACCTTCTGGGCTTCTTCGCGGGCGTGTTCGAGCGCACGATGCGGCAATGGCTGAAAACGGCCTGATCTCCCCCGCCGCGCGCGACGCGCTGCAAACCTGGCTCGAGGTGATGGCCGCCATCGATGGTGCTAGCCCGGCCACCGTGACCGCCTATCGGGGCGATGTCGTGGGCTTCCTGTCCTTCATGACCGTCCACCACGGCGAACGCGAAGGGCTGGGCGCGCTGGCAAAGATCACCGTCACCGACATGCGCGCGTGGATGTCGTCGGAACGCCAGACCGGCATCTCGGCCCGGTCGCTGGCGCGGAAACTTTCGGCGGTGAAAAGCTTCTACCGCTGGCTGGCCCGGCGCGAAGGGTTCGAGCCGACGGCGGTGCTGTCCACGCGCTCGCCCAAGTTCCTGAAGAAACTGCCCCGCCCGCTCAGCGAAGAAGCCGCGCGCGAGATGATGGGCGAGGTCGAATTCGACGCCACCGAACCCTGGATCGCCGCGCGCGATGCAGCGGTGGTGACGGTTCTGTATGGCTGCGGCCTGCGGATATCCGAAGCGTTGGGCCTGACCGGCGCCGACGTGCCGCTGCCGAAAAGCCTGAAGATCCGCGGCAAGGGCGGCAAGGAACGCATGGTGCCCGTCCTGCCCGCCGCACGCGAGGCGGTGGCCCGCTATACCGAGCTCTGCCCTTTTGAGCTCACCCGTACCGCCCCGCTCTTCCGCGGGGCCCGCGGCGGCGCCCTGAACCCGCGGCTGATCCGCAGCGCCATGGCCCGCGCGCGCCTGCGCATGGGGCTGCCGTCTACGGCCACGCCCCACGCGCTGCGCCACAGCTTTGCCAGCCACCTTCTGTCAGCGGGCGGCGATCTCAGGGCGATACAGGAATTGCTGGGCCATGCGTCGCTTTCGACGACACAGGTCTACACCGCCGTCGATGCGGCGCGGCTGATGGACGTCTACGAGACCGCCCATCCCCGCGCCCGCAAGTACACCTAGAAAACCTCGTCCAGCTCAACCTCGCGTCCGTTGAAGGTAAAGCTTTCGCCTTCGGTCAGCCCGCGCATGGCCTGGTAGATCGGGCTCTGCTCCGAGATCCCCATGTACTTCCCGCCCTCGACCTCGAAGGCGCTGGTCGAGACCGCGACGACAAAGTTCTTGCCCGAGAACGCGACAACCGCCCCCGGTCCGACTTCATCCGTGACCTCGAAATCCAGGTTCTCCAGCGCGTCGATCTTGGCCTGGTGCGTCTGCACCGGGTGGTCGAAACTGTGCGCCAGCTCAAGACTTTCGCTGGCTTCCGCTACCGCCCCGCGATCCGCCTGGGCGCCCTGCCCCAGGGAAGCATCGCTGAGGTAGCTGCGATAGTGCTCCTTCGCCACTTCCAGCTCCTGCGCTTCCATCTCCATCATCCGCGCATAGATCGCCGCCTTCAGCGCGGCCCGGTCTTGGGGTTGGCTCATCGCTCCGCCCTCCTTCATTTTCGGTTTCCTGTTGATGTGATCACAGGGAGGGCCAAGTTCAATCCGGCGCCGACGATTTTGCGTTGGTTGCCGTCTCGCGAAGGAACGCCTCCCGGGGCGCGTTGCTGCCGGGTCTCCCCGATCGAGCGACGTGCCAGCCTCTCTGTCGGATGCCTCCGGCGGGAGTATTTGGAGAAAGAAGAAGCAGGGGCGCGCTCCCCCTTCTTGTTTCTTCACCAAATACTCCGGGGGAGTCCGAGCCGCAGGCTCGGGCGGGGGCAGAGCCCCCTTGCGGCGGTTGCCGCGTTGACGCCCGTCAGATCAGAAAACCGCCGGCGCCTTCGTGGATCAGAAGCTGCACCTTGGTTTCCACGCCCGCGCCGCCCGAGAACCCGGTCAGCCCCTTCGCACCCATCACGCGATGGCATGGAATGACGACCGCGATCGGGTTTCGGCCGCAGGCCTGCCCCACCGCCTGGGCCGGATGCCCAAGCGCGCGGGCGATATCGCCGTAGGTGCGTGTCTCACCGAAAGGGATGGCCTGCATCTGTGCGCAAACGGCATGCTGGAATTCGTTGCCGCGCACGTGAAGCGGCAGGTCGAAGACCTCCAGTTCACCCGCATCATAGGCGCGGATCTGGGCCGCGGCGCGGCGCAGCAGGTCCGTGGCGGCATCGCGCGTGTCTTCGGCCCAGGTCAGGCGCACGATGGCGCCGTCTTCCTCTGTCACGCGGAGGGTTCCGAAACTGGTATCGACGGCGACGCTGGGCATGTCAGCCACGGTGGCGGCGAACGGCGCCGCGATCAACCCGGAAGCTGCGGGTTGGAAGTCCCGGGCGCGGAAAGGCGCCCGGGTGGATGCTCAGCCCAGGGCCTCGTCGCAGCGGGCGCAGACGCCTTCGTGCGTGTGCGTGCCGACATCGGGCAGGATCTTCCAGCAGCGCTGGCATTTCTCGCCGTCCGCCTTTTCGAACACGACGCCCACGCCATCGACTTCCGGCAGGCGGAAGGCGTCGGACGGGCTGGGATCGCCGGTCAGCGTCAGGGCCGAGGTGATGCAGAGATCGTCCATCGGCATCGCCGCCAGTATGGCGCGGACCGCGTCGTCCTCGACATGGACGACAGGCGCTGCTTCAAGGCTGGCACCGATGGTCTTTTCACGCCGCTGCACTTCCAACGCGGCCGTCACCACGCGGCGCACGCGGCGCATCGCGGCGATGCGGCGCGCCAGTTCGGCGTTCTTCCAGTCCGCAGGCGTTTCCGGGATGTCGATCAGGTGAACCGACGTGCCCTCGCCCGGGTACCGCTCCAGCCAGACCTCCTCCATCGTGAAGACGAGGATCGGCGCCAGCCAGGTGGTCAGGCGGTGGAACAGCAGGTCCAGCACCGTCCGCGCGGCACGGCGTTCAACCGTGTCGCCGTCGCAGTAGAGCGCGTCCTTGCGGACGTCGAAGTAGAACGCCGACAGGTCGCCCGTCGCGAAGGTGAAGACGGCCTGGAACACACCCTGGAAGTCGAACGCGGCATAGCCCTTGCGCACCACCTCGTCCAGTTCGGCCATGCGGTGGAGCACCCAGGCGTCGAGCTCCGGCATCTCGGAGACGTCGATCCGGTCGGCCTCGGAGAAATCGGCGAGCGAGCCCAGCATGTACCGCATCGTGTTCCGCAAACGGCGATAGCTGTCGGCCACGCCCTTCAGGATCTCGGGCCCGATCCGCTGGTCGGCGGTATAGTCCGTCTGCGCCACCCACAGCCGCAGGATATCGGCGCCGTATTGCTTGACGACCTCCTCGGGCACGATGGTATTGCCGAGCGATTTGGACATCTTCACGCCCTTCTCGTCCAGCGTGAAGCCATGGGTCACCACGTTGCGATAGGGCGCGCGGCCCAGCGTGCCGCAGGCTTCCAGAAGCGAGGAATGGAACCAGCCGCGGTGCTGGTCGGTGCCTTCCATGTAGACATCGGCGATGCCGTCTTCGGTGCCGTCTTCCCGGTCGCGCAGGACGAACGCATGGGTCGAACCGGAATCGAACCAGACGTCGAGGATGTCGTCGACCTTGTCCCAGTCGGCCGGGTCGTAATCATTGCCCAGGAACCGTTCCTTGGCGCCGTCCTTGTACCAGGCATCGGCACCCTCGGCCTCGAACGCCTCGACGATGCGCGCATTCACCTTGGGATCGCGCAGCAGGAAGCCCGGATCGGTCGGCAGCGCCCCCGCCTTCTTGAAGCAGGTCAGCGGCACGCCCCATGCGCGCTGCCGCGACAGCACCCAGTCGGGCCGGGTTTCCATCATGGAATGCAGGCGGTTGCGGCCCGAGGGTGGGGTGAACTTCACCAACTCCTCGATGGAGGTCAGGGCGCGCTGGCGGATCGTCTCGCCATACTGGTCCTGCCCGTCGCCGACCTTGCGGTCGATGGCGGCGAACCATTGCGGCGTGTTGCGATAGATGACCGGCGCTTTCGAGCGCCACGAATGCGGGTAGGAGTGCTTGATCTTGCCCCGCGCCAGCAGGCCGCCGACCTCCACCAGCTTGTCGATGACGGCCTTGTTGGCATCGCCCTCGCCGCCCTTGCGGTTCAGGATGTACTTGCCGCCGAAGAACGGCAGATCGGCGCGGAAGCCGCCGTCGTCCATCACGTTGTAGGTGATGACCTGCTCCAGCATGCCAAGGCCACGGTAGAGCTCGTATTCCTCCATCCCGTGGGACGGCGCGCAGTGAACGAAACCGGTGCCTTCCTCGTCGGTGACGAAATCGGCCGCCCGGAAATCGCGCGGGGCGTCCCATTCGCCGTTCGCACCGTCGGCCCCGGCCAGCGGGTGGGAGAGCGAAAGGCACGACAGTTCTTCTGCCGTCACGTCGCGGACGCGGGTCCACTGCCCTTCTTCAAGGCGCGCCTGGGCAAAGACCTGCCCGGCCAGCTTGTCCGCCAGGACAAAGCGTTCACCGACCGAAGCCCAGCATTCGTCCGGCGTCGCCGTGACTTCGTACAGGCCATAGGCATAGTCCGCGCCATAGACGACCGCTTTGTTCGACGGGATGGTCCAGGGGGTGGTTGTCCAGATGACGACATAGGCGCCCAGCAGATCTTCGGTATTGTAGGACTGCTTTTTCGCGATCCGGTCTGTTTGTTCCTCGAAAGGCTTCGGGTTTATACGAGTGGTTTGGTTCTCATGGTCTTCAATTGCCATGGATCGCAGGACTTTCCCCTGCTCACTTTCAATTACCGCATCACGATGTGTTTGAGCGTCGGCGACTTCCTCCACGCGGAACTTCACCCAAACCGTAAAACTTTCCTTGTCGTGGTATTCGACCTCGGCCTCGGCCAGCGCGGTCTTTTCGACCGGGGACCACATGACCGGTTTCGACCCCTGGTAGAGCGTGCCGTTCATCAGGAATTTCATGAATTCCTCGGCGATCACACGCTCGGCATGGAAGTTCATGGTCAGGTAGGGATCGGCCCAGTTGCCGGTGATGCCAAGGCGCTTGAATTCCTCGCGCTGGATATCCACCCAGCCTTCGGCGAACTTGCGGCATTCCTGACGGAAGTCGACGACAGGTACCTCGTCCTTGTTCTTGCCCTTCTTGCGGTACTGCTCCTCGATCTTCCATTCGATGGGCAGGCCGTGGCAGTCCCAGCCCGGCACGTAACGCGCGTCATAGCCCATCATCTGGTGCGACCGGACGATCATGTCCTTGATCGTCTTGTTCAGCGCGTGGCCGATATGAAGGTGACCGTTGGCATAGGGCGGGCCGTCATGCAGCGTGAAGGGTGTGCGGCCCGTCTTCTCGCGCAGGCGGTCGTAGACGCCGATCTCGGCCCAGCGCTCCAGCCAGCCCGGCTCGCGCTTGGGCAGGCCCGCGCGCATCGGGAAGTCGGTTTTCGGCAGGTTCAGCGTGTCTTTGTAATCGACGGTCTTCGTGTCGGTCGGCATGTCGGCGCACATCTCAGGGCGTCCTTCGGTATTGTCTGAATGTTGGGTCGGCAGCAGGCCCGGAACGTGGCGCCCGGGCACGGGAAATCCGGCGTCTCTGACTGGGTCAGAGCGCCGGGCGCGTAATTCGGATCAATATGCGCAATAGCCGGGGCATGGGCGGCTTATAGGCCCGTGTTGGGTGAGCGTAAAGAGACGCCTGCCCTTACATCTGGAACAGCAACCCCACGGCATAGGCCAGGGCGGCGGCGGTTCCGCCGATGGCCAGCGTCTCGCCCCCCGACCGCCACCATGGCGTCAGCGCCCAGCGGCTTTTCAGGGCGCCTATGGCAAAGAAGACGCAGAGCGTCAGGATGGCCGAGACGCGGAAGGCTTCCTCTCCCAGCAGGACGAAAGGCAGAAGCGGCACCAGCCCGGCGCACAGGAACGCGGCAAAGGTGGCCATCGCGGCACGGACGGGGTGCGGATCGACCTCGCCCAGCCCGTACTCGCCTTCGACCATCAGCGCGATCCATGTCTCGCGGTCAGCCGTCACGGCATCCGTCGCGGCCTCCAGCACCCGGCCGGTCAGGCCCTTGCGGCGCAGGATCTCGCGCGCTTCGAGGCGTTCGCCATCGGGGTAGCGGTCGATATGGCGGTGTTCGATCTCGCGGATGCGGGCTAGGTTGTCGGCCTGCGCCTTGGTGGCGGAGTAATTGCCGACCGCCATGGAAAATCCATCGGCCAGCACGTTGGCGAAGCCAAGGGCCAGGACAATGAACGGGGACAGGCCGGCGCCCGCGACGCCGGCCACGATCGCGAAGGTCGTCACCGACCCGTCGATCGCCCCGTAGACGACATCACCCAGCACACCCCTCCCGGGCGGCGCGGCTATGCGCGCCGCCACCTCTCCTGGCGTATGTCCGTGCTCTGGCGAGTCGTGTGGCTGAAGCATCCCGCAACAGGCATTAACCATGTTGCCCGGCGGCCGCCTTGCGTCAGATCAAGGACATCCACGTTTTGCGCTAAAATGAAACGACGCGCCCGGATCGCCCCTTGGCCGGCAAGGAGGATCGCGCACGCGATCCGACGGGGCGGGGGGGGTGGGCCGGCCAAGGAGCGATGCGGGCCTCAGCCCTCCCGATCCCCGCGGGAAAAGAGCCCGGTCAGCGCCGCCTTCACGATCCTGCCGGACGACGGCCGCGCGCCTTCGGAGAACGGCACCGGCCGGCACACGTCGATCGCCGCCAGTCCCACGCGCGCCGTCAGCGCCCCGTTGACGACACCTTCGCCGAAGCGCCGCGACAGTTTCGACAGGAGCGACCCCCCAAGAATGGGTTCGATCATGTCATCCGCCGCCGCCACGGCCCCCGTGGCCACCATGTGCCCCAGCACCGCCCGCGTCAGCCGCCAGCTGCCCACAAGACCGGAGCGTCCGCCGTAGATCTCACCGATCCGCCGGATCATCCGCAACGCATTGGTCAGCGCCGCCACAACATCCGCCAGCGCCAGCGGCACCAGCGCCGTCACCATCGCCACCTGCCGGGCCGAGGCCTCGACCTCCAGCACCGCGGCGCGATCCAGCGACTCCAGCACCTCAAGTTCCACCAGCCGCATCACGTCCACGGGCTCGAACATATCCCCAAGCCGCGCGGCAACCGTCTCGCGGCCGGCCGCAAGCTCCGGCCGGTGCGCATAAAACGCGACCACCCGGCCGGCCGCCGCGCGCGTCGCCTCCAGATCGCCCGCCATCAGAGCTGCCTCTGCCTCCGACCGGATCCCGTCGAGCCGCGCCAGCCGGCCGATGGCCGCCACCTCGCGGATCGCCAGCAGCAGCGCCACCACGACGAAAGCCACCAGGAGTGCGGTGATGATCCAGCCCAGCACCGGCACACGCGCCACCAGATCCGCCGCAAACTGCCATGCCGCGACCGACAGAAGCGCGGTCACCACCGCCCCGGCCAGCGCCCAGAACCACCGCGACAGGCGGGACGTGCGCTTTTGCCGTCCCGCCAGCCGGGCGGCGGCGACCATCGCGCCGCGCTCGGCCATGGCACCGGTATCGTCCACCGGGGGCGCGTCGCCTACATCGGGCACCGCGCCGTCGCGGTCCTCGTCCAGATCAAAGATCACCGGTCCGCGGCTCATGCCCAGTTCCCCCCGTTCCATTCATACAGGACATCCGGCAGCCCTTCGGCATTGCCCGTCCCGTCGCCAAAGCCTGCCGCCGCGAACCCGTGGCGTTCGTAGAACCGCCGGGCCTGCGCGTTGTCCTGAAAGCACTGCAGCCACAGCCGCTCGCAACGCCCCATCGCGTCCTGCAACAGCGCGCGGCCATGCCCCTGCCCGCGGGCGTCCTCGGCGACGTAAAGCGCGCAGATCTCGGCCCCGTCGCGGGCCAGGAACGCAGTAACCTTGCGGTCGACCGTGGCGACCGTGACCCAGCCCTTGTCGACAAGCTGCCCGCAGAACCCCACCGCCTCGGCCCCGGAATGCTGTTTCGGCATCCATGGCGTGCCGGTCTCGAACCCGTGCAGGATCGCACCCATCGCGCCGGCATCCAGCGGCCTGCCCTGTCGAATCATGCCCGTCACAGCCGGTCCCCGATAAGGAATTCCGCCGCGCGGTCCAGCCGGATATGCGGCGGCCCGTCACCGGGCTTCAGCGTCAGCGGCGCGGGCGCGAAGTTCATGTGGCCGAAATCGTCCTGCAGCCATTCCGTCTCCCCCGCCCGTGCAGACGCAAGAATGCGGGTCGGATCGTCGGGCAATTCACCGGGATAGAACGCCGCCTGCTTGCCGGTCTCAGCCAGGATCCCGCGGACACATGGAAGCTGACCGCCGTTATGGGCGCGCATTTCCTCCGTCGTGGCGCGGAGGGCTGCGATGGACATGGCCGCCGTCTGCGCGCCCGCGAACTGCGCCCGGTCGCGGGCCTCGCGGATCAGCGCCTCCATGATCCCGGTCAGGCGGGCGTGCTGGGTGTGATGCAGGTGGTCGGCCTTCGTGGCCGCGAACAGGATCTTTTCCACCCGCTTGCCCATCATCAGCTGCGTCAGGAAGGAATTCCGCCCGGGCCGGAACGCGCCCAGGATCTCGGCCATGGCCAGCCGCATGTCTTCCACCGCGCGCGGCCCCGAATGGATCGCGCCCAGCGCATCCACCAGCACGATCTGCCGGTCGATCCTGGAAAAGTGATCGCGGAAGAAGGGCCGCACGACACGGGCCTTGTAGGCCTCGAACCGCCGCTCCATCTCGCGCAAAAGCGCGCTTCGCCTGGCCGATCCGTCACTGGGCAAGGGCGCGAAGGTCAGGACGGGAGAGCCGGCCATTTCCCCGGGCAGCAGGAACCGCCCCGGCGTGCAATCGTAGAACCCCGCATCGCGCGCAGCGATCAGGTAGGCGGTGAACCGGTCGGCCAGCGTTCTGGCCACCGTTTCGTCGAATTTCTCCGTCACGTCGGTTTCGCGGACAAGCGACAGGTACTCGGCCCCCTCGGCCCGCCCTTCCAGCCGGTCCAGCACATCGGCCGACCAGTCGGCATAGCTCCGGTCCATCAGCCCCAGATCCAGAAGCCATTCGCCCGGGTAATCGACGATATCCAGGTGCACGACCCGCGGTCCCTGGATCGACCGGAAGAACCCGCCGGGCTGGACGCGCAGCGACAGGCGCAGTTCGCTGACCGCGCGGGTGCTTTCGGGCCAGTGCGGCACATGCGCCGTCAAAGCATCCCGATGCGGTTCGAATTCGAAGCGCGGGATCGTGTCGTCGGGCTGGGGCTGCAGGTAGGCGGCGAGGATCCGCCCGTCGCGCTGCGCCGACAGGCCCGCCATCCGGCCCCGGTCCAGCAGGTTGGCGACCAGCGAGGTGATGAACACCGTCTTGCCCGCGCGGGCCAGCCCGGTGACCCCCAGCCGGATCGTCGGTTCGTAGAACGCGCCCGACACCGCGTCGCCGACCCCTTCGACGCCGCGCATCAGCCCGTCGGCGATTGTTGTAATGACCACGACCGGTTACTGCCCTTGTTGCCTTGCACCCTACATAAGGCCCACCCGCCCTGCTCGCCAGTGCGAAGCGGCTGCGACTTGCCCGCGCCCCCGGCCCGGTCTAGGAGGCGGACCATGCCCCGCTATGCCCTTCGCGTCGAATATGATGGCCGCCCCTTCGCGGGCTGGCAACGCCAGGCCGACCAGCCGTCGGTCCAGGGCGCGATCGAGGCCGCGCTGGCCAGGCTGGAACCGCGCGACCACACCATCGCCGCCGCCGGCCGCACCGACGCGGGTGTGCACGCGCTGGCGCAGGTCGCGCACTGCGACATGAACAAGGACTGGGATCCGTTCCGCCTGTCCGAGGCGCTGAACTACCACCTGAAGCCCGCGCCCGTTGCGATCACCGCCGCCGCATTGGCCGACAACGACTGGCACGCCCGCTTCTCGGCCGTTGAGCGCCGCTACCTCTTTCGCATCCTCATCCGCCGCGCGCCTGCGACGCTGGCCGCCGGCCAGGTCTGGCGGATCGGCCACGATCTGGACGCCGGCGCAATGCACGAGGCGGCCCAGCATCTTGTCGGGCTCCACGATTTCACGACCTTCCGCGCCTCGATCTGCCAGGCGAAAAGCCCGGTCAAGACGATGGACGCGGTCGACGTGACCCGGGCCCAGGGCCTCTTCGGCCCGGAGATCCACATCCGCTGCCGGGCCCGGTCGTTCCTGCACAACCAGGTGCGCAGCTTCGTGGGCACGCTGGAGCGTGTCGGTGCGGGGGCATGGGCGCCGGAGGATGTGGCAAAGGCCCTCGCCGCCTGCGACCGCGCGGCCTGCGGGCCGGTCTCCCCGCCGCACGGTTTGTACCTTGCCGGCGTAGGCTACCCGGACGATCCGTTCGGCGGCTGAAAAACCGGGCTGTTTCAGGCCGTATCCCTGGCTCGGACGGCACATTGATCACACTTTTGCTCATAAAACCTATCCCTCCGTGCAGGCATCCCTACCAATGCGCCACTATAAGCGCGCAGGTTTCAGACTATCTTGGTGTCGGGGTCTGAAAGGTCCGAGTCAGCGTCTCTGCGGAAGTTCGTGAGCGCGGGACATCCGGTCCGCAATTGCCGTCATCGCAGGGTGAAACCCGGGCGGGGCGTCTGAGTTTGCGGACCGGTGTCTCCGCTGCGCGCGTCAGCTCCTGTCCGGCAACGGCGGCAGCGTGCGCAGATAGGCCACGATGGCGTCGAGATCGTCGCTCGTCATCTACGACAGGTAACCGAAGGGCATTGGTGGCAGCATCCGGCTTCCGTCAGGCCGTAGGCCGTTGACGATCATCGCCTTCAGCTCGCCTTCCGAATAGCCCGCCAGCCGCAGAAAAATCTCTGCCGACGACCTTCAGAGCCGCCTCATACTCCGGCCAACCCGCGTTGATCCGGTCATCCGTGCCAGCGTAGTGCAAAATCAGCGGCGCTTCTATGGCCGCGACATCTTCGGTCGAGGGCTGGCGGCCATGGAACGTAATCCGAGTCCAAACACGACAGTCCCGTCCTTCTTCTCTTCCTCAAATACTCCCGCCGGAGGCGGTCGGCCGCACGGGCGTTCACAGGCATCAAAACAATCGACGCCGGCCCGCGCGCGTGGCGGTGGGGGCATGCCGAAGGCATGACCCCGGGTGGGCGGGCGGGCCGACACGCGCGCGGGACGGCCCCCGAGGCGTTACTCGGCCGCTTCGGCGTAGGCTTCCATCGGCGGGCAGGTGCAGGTCAGGTTGCGGTCGCCCCACACGTTGTCGACCCGGTTGACCGGCGGCCAGTACTTGTCGACGCGGAACGAGCCCGGCGGGAAGCACGCCTGTTCGCGGCTGTAGGGACGATCCCACTCGCGGATCAAATCCTCCATCGTGTGGGGGGCGTTCTTCAGCGGGTTGTTGTCCCTGTCGATCCGGCCCTCTTCGATGTCCCGTATCTCCGACCGGATCGCCAGCATCGCGTCGCAGAACCGGTCGAGCTCGGCCTTGGTTTCGCTTTCCGTCGGCTCCACCATCAGCGTGCCGGCCACGGGCCAGCTCATCGTGGGCGCGTGGAAGCCGCAATCGGCCAGCCGCTTGGCGATGTCGTCCACCGTCACGCCCGCGCTGTCGAGGAAGGGGCGCGTATCCAGGATGCATTCATGCGCCACCCGGCCCGTGCCGCCCTTGAACAGCACCTCGTAGGCACCCTCCAGCCGCTTGGCGATGTAGTTGGCGTTCAGGATCGCGACGCGGGTGGCCTGTGTCAGTCCCTCGCCGCCCATCATCAGGCAATAGGCCCACGAGATCGGCAGCAGCGACGGCGAGCCATAGGGCGCCGCCGCCACCGGCCCTTCGGCGCCCCCGGTGGACGGGTGGCCCGGCAGGTGGGGGATCAGGTGCTCCTTCACGCCGATCGGGCCCATGCCGGGGCCGCCGCCTCCGTGGGGGATGCAGAAGGTCTTGTGCAGGTTCAGGTGGCTCACGTCGCCGCCCAGATCGCCCGGGCGCGCCAGCCCCACCATCGCGTTCATGTTGGCCCCGTCGATGTAGACCTGCCCGCCGTGCTGGTGGGTGATCTCGCAGACCTCGCGCACCGTTTCCTCGAACACGCCGTGGGTCGAGGGATAGGTGATCATGCAACCGGCAAGGTTCTCGGCGTACTTCTCCGCCTTGGCGCGGAAATCATCCAGGTCGATGTCCCCGTTCGCCGCCGATTTCACCGCGATCACGGTCCACCCCACCATCTGGGCACTGGCCGGGTTGGTGCCGTGTGCGCTCATCGGGATGAGGCAGACCTTCCGGTTCTCCTGCCCTTGCGCAATGTGCCAGGCACGGATCGTCAGAAGGCCCGCATATTCGCCTTGCGCGCCCGAATTGGGCTGCATCGAGAATGCGTCGTAGCCGGTGATCGCGCAGAGCTTCTGCGACAGGTCGCCGATCATCTCGGCATAGCCCTGCGCCTGATCGGCCGGCGCGAAGGGATGCAGCGCGCCGAATTCGGGCCACGAGATCGGCATCATCTCGGCCGCGGCGTTAAGCTTCATCGTGCAGGACCCCAGCGGGATCATCGCGCGGTCGAGCGCCAGGTCGCGGTCGGCCAGGCGCCGCATGTAGCGCATCATCTCGGTCTCCGCCCGGTTCATGTGGAACACGGGATGGGTCATGTAATCGCTGGTGCGGTCCATCCCTTCGGGGATCCGGTCCGGCTCGCCACGTCCATCGTCCGACAGCGGCTCCAGCCCTTCTGAATCGATCCCGAAGGCCCGCCAGACGGCGCGGACGGTATCGGCGCGGGTCAGTTCGTCCAGCGTGATGCCAACCTTCGTGCGGCCCACGCGGCGAAGGTTCAGGCCTTCGTGCACGGCCGCCTGAAGCACACCGCGTTGCAGCAGACCGCAATCCACGGTGATCGTGTCGAAGAAATGATCCGGGCAGACGGAAAAGCCCGCGTCCTGCAGACCGCGCGCCATGCGGGCGGTCAGGCGATGGATGCGATGCGCGATGGCCTTCAGGCCAACGGGTCCATGGAAGACACCGTAGAAGGACGCCATCACCGCCAGCAGGGCCTGCGCCGTGCACACGTTCGACGTGGCCTTCTCGCGCCGGATATGCTGTTCGCGGGTCTGCAGCGACAGCCGGTAGGCACGGTTGCCCTGCGCATCGACGCTGACACCGACCAGACGGCCCGGCATCGCCCGCACATAGGCCTGCTTCGTCGCCATGTAGGCCGCGTGCGGGCCGCCATAGCCGATCGGCACACCGAACCTCTGGGTCGAGCCCACGGCGATATCCGCGCCCATCGCGCCCGGTTCCTTCAGCATCGTCAGCGACAGCGGGTCGGCGGCAACAACGGCGATGGCCTTGGCTTCGTGCAATTTCGCGATCACATCGGTGAAATCGCGCACGTCGCCATAGGTGCCCGGATACTGGAAGATCGCGCCGAAGACCTTGTCGGCCTCCAGATCCTCCGGTGCGCCGACGATGATCTCGATCCCCAGGGGTGCTGCGCGGGTCTGCATCACGCCGATGTTCTGGGTGTGGCAGTTTTCATCGACGAAGAACGCCTTGGCCTTCGACTTGGCCACCCGTTCCGCCATCGTCATCGCTTCGGCACAGGCCGAGGCCTCGTCCAGAAGCGAGGAATTGGCAACCTCGAGCCCCGTCAGATCGCCAACCATTGTCTGGAAGTTCAACAGAGCTTCCAGCCGGCCCTGGCTGATCTCGGCCTGATAGGGCGTGTAGGCGGTGTACCATGCGGGGTTTTCAAGGATGTTGCGCTGGATCGCGGGCGGGGTGACGGTGCCGTGGAACCCCTGCCCCAGGAGCGAGGTCAGAACCTTGTTCTTGTTCGCTACCGCACGCATCTTCGCCAGCAGGTCGCGCTCCGACAACGGCGGCTCGAACGCCAGCGCCGCCTCCTGCCGGATCGAGCCGGGCACGGTGTCGTCGATCAGCGCCTCAAGCGACGGCGCGGCGACGGTCTTCAGCATCTCGTCCATCTCGGCCGGAGACGGGCCGATATGGCGGCGGTTGGCGAAATCGTAGGGATCGTAATCGTTGGAGCTGTCGGCCATGGGCGTTCTCCTTGTTGCCGCGGCGTTGGCCGCGCTCTGCGCGGGGCCGGTGCCGGATAATATGTGGGCGGCGCGCGGACATCGCGCACCCGTCCCGGCCCCTTCAGGGGCGGTATCGCCGGTGCCTGCGGGCCTCAGGCCCGGGCAGGTGCACCAGCACGTTCACCAGCGTCCCCGCGGGATCCCGCAGGACGGCGCGGCGGACGCCCCATGGTTCGTCCACGGGGCCGTATTCGGGCGCGTGACCAAGGGACCGGGCCCGGTCCAGCACGCCGTCCAGATCGTCCACCTCGACCGAAAGCGGAGGCACCGGGGTGCCGGACCCGCCTTCGGACATGGTGGAAAGCTGGATCGGGCCCGGGCCTTCACCCGCCAGTGTCACGATCCAGCCCATGTCCATGGCCACCTGAAGGCCAAGGACCTGTCTGTAGAAGTCCGCCACCTGCGCCGGGTCGGGATGGGCAATGTTCGCCGTGATGCGCAGGACGGCCATGCCTTACTCGATGAACTTCGCGTAGGCGGCTTCGTCCATGTAATCGTCCATCGGGCTCATGTCCGAGACCTTGATCTTGAAGAACCATGCATCGCCCTGCGGGTCCTCGTTGACCATCGACGGATTGTCGGTCAGCGCCTCGTTCACTTCGACGATCTCGCCGTCCAGCGGCGCAAGGATATCCGACGCCGCCTTGACGCTTTCGATGACGACCGCTTCGTCATCCTTCGTCACCTCGGTGCCCACTTCGGGCAGTTCGACGAATACCACGTCGCCAAGCTGCTCGGCCGCGAAGCTGGTGATGCCGACCGTGACAACGTCGTCCTCGGCCAGAAGCCATTCATGTTCTTCGGTAAATTTCATGCCTGAACCGTCCCTGATGGTTTAGCGTTTGAAGTTGGGCGACACGAAGGGCAGCGCCGTGACCGTCACCGGCTGACGCTTGCCCCTGAGTTCGCCATACAGATTGGTGCCCGGAACGGCCTTGTCCAGCGGCACGTAGCCCATTGCCACCGGCCCGCCGACCGTGGGCCCGAACCCGCCCGAGGTGATCGCGCCCAGGGGCTCGCCGCCCTCGGGGTCGGCAAACAGCTCCACCCCTTCGCGCATCGGCGCGCGGCCTTCGGGTTTCAGCCCGACGCGCTTGATCTTGGCGCCGTCCGCGATATCGCGCAGGACGTTCTCAGCCCCCGGGAACCCGCCCTCGCGCGCGCCACCGGGGCGACGGGCCTTCTGGATCGCCCAGATCAGCCCCGCCTCGACGGGCGAGGTGCCAAGGTCGATATCGTGGCCGTAAAGGCAAAGCCCGGCCTCAAGCCGCAGCGAATCGCGCGCGCCCAGGCCGATGGGCTCGACACCCTCGACCGCCAGCAGCTTGCGCGCGACGGCTTCGGCCTTGTCCGCGGGCACCGACATTTCGAACCCGTCTTCGCCCGTGTAGCCCGAGCGCGAGATCCAGACCGGCACCATGTCCGCGTCCACCGACAGGTCGGCCGCGATCACGTCCATGAAGGACATGTCCCTGACCGCAGGGCACAGCGGCGCCAGAGCAGCTTCGGCTTTCGGCCCCTGCAGCGCGATCAAAGCGCGGTCGGTCAGTTCGGTCAGTTCAATTCCGTCGGGCAGATCGGACCGCATGTAGGCGATATCATCGTCCTTGCAGGCCGCGTTGACGACGACGAACAGGTCGTCACCCATCCGCGCGAACATCAGGTCGTCACGGATCCCGCCATCGTCCGAGGTCAGCAGGCCATAGCGCTGCCGCCCGTCCTTCAGGCCCAGCACGTCCATCGGCACGAGCCTTTCGAACGCCGCCGCCAGGGTCGCCCAGTCGGCGCCTTTCAGCAGCACCTGGCCCATATGGCTCACGTCGAACAGGCCCGCTGCTTCCCGCGTGGCCTTGTGTTCGGCCATGATGCCCGCGAACTGCACCGGCATGTCGTAACCGGCAAAGGGCACCATCCGGCCCCCCAGCTCCCTGTGCAGCGTTTTCAGGGGCGTGATCTTTTGTTCTGTCATCGGCTAATCCCTTCTTCGCAAGCCAGGCTTGCAGGCCGATGCCCCCTCTGTCCGTGATGCCTGAGGCCTTTCGCCCTTCGGCGGGCACGGGGTTCCCCATGCCTCTCTCCAGAGTGTTTCCAGCGCATCCGGTCCCGCAGCCTGAGAGTTTCCGGGGCGGTTGCTCCTTCGGCACCGGACACGGGGTTGCCCCGATCCGGTTCTCCCGGTTGCGCCTGTAATGCTGTCGTACCTTTCCTTTACAAACGAAACAAGCACCCGCGGCGAAACCCCGCGATCAGGGGGAGGTATGCCTGGAAAATGCTGAAAAATTCAGCCCGCTTCCATTCCGACAGCGCCGAAAGATACCGGCCCCATTCGAAACGCTTCCCCGTGCCAGGTTGGTCGACAACGTCCCCGACTACCGCGTTGCGTATGGTGTTCGAGCCCGCGAAAGCCATGATCGATGCATCTCGCAAGCCCGCCAAAGACACGTCATCAGTCGTCATCCGTGGGGATCGTTTCGGGCGCCACGCCGTTCCGCATCGGGAGATCGTGTTCGCGCGCCTCGGGCTGATCATTGGCTGTCCCTCCTGACGCGGCACAACATCGTGCCCGGATCGGAGAGCCGTCAAGCACATGGCTTGCGCCCTGTGAAACGAGTTTCAAATTTCCCCGAAGGGTCTTGCAGCCGCCTTTGCCCTAGGCGATGGCGGCAGGGCGGGTAACAGTCGGCGCGACAATGAACTGGAGAACAAGATGACCCACCGAACCTACGGCGGGCCCGAAGCGGGGCATCCGGGGCAGGACAAGCTGCTGACCGGACGGGCAGTCTTTACCGAGGCCTACGCGATAATCCCGCGCGGCACGATGCAGGACATCGTGACTAGCCTTCTACCCTTCTGGGACAATACCCGCGCATGGATCCTGGCCCGGCCACTGTCGGGATTTTCGGAAACCTTCTCGCACTACCTGATGGAGGTCGGCCCCGGCGGCGGAAGCACGCAGCCCGAGCCCGACCCGGGCGCCGAGGCGGTGCTGTTCGTGACCGAAGGCGCTGTGGACCTCGAATACGGCGATACGGCCCACCTGCTGAACGCGGGCGGCTATGCCTACCTGCCGCCCGGTGTCGAATGGCGGCTGAAGAACCCAGGCCACGAACCTGCGCGCTTTCACTGGATCCGCAAGATCTACGAGGCCGTGCCGGAGATCGACGTGCCCGAGCCATTCGTGAGTTCGGACGGCGAGATCGACCCGCAGCCCATGCCCGACACCGAGGGCCGCTGGTCCACGACCCGCTTCGTGAACCCGCTCGACATGCGCCACGACATGCATGTGAACATCGTCACGCTGAAGGCCGGCGCCTCGATCCCCTTTGCCGAAACGCACGTGATGGAACACGGGCTCTACGTGCTGGAGGGCAAGGGCGTCTACCGGCTGAACCAGGACTGGGTCGAGGTCGAGGCAGGCGATTACATGTGGCTCCGCGCGTTCTGCCCCCAGGCCTGCTATGCCGGGGGCCCGGGCGACTTCCGCTACCTGCTCTACAAGGACGTGAACCGGCACGCGATGCTGCGCAGGCCGTAGGTGCGGCGGCCGGGGTGCGGTGCGTGGGGACCACGCACCCTACCGGGCGTCGGAAGGCGATCACCGTCACGGGAACCTTTGGCGCCGGGAGGCGATCACATTCGCGGGAACCCTGGCGTAGGGTGCGTGGTTTCCACGCACCGCGATCCGGATCCCGGTCCCGGGTTTCCAAGTTCGAGAGAACATTGCCGACCGTCTGCCTCCGGCGGGAGTATTTGGAGAAAGAAGAAACAGGGGATGCCGCCCACTTCTTTGGTCTCCAAATACATCAGGGGAGTGGGGACAGCGTCCCCACTCCGCCGGTTGCAGGCGCCGTCGGTTATTCCTTCGGCAGGACCCGCAGCGACAGTTCCATCAGCTGTTCCGACGACGGCTCGGACGGGGCGCCCATCATCAGGTCTTCGGCGCGCTGGTTCATCGGGAACATGATGACCTCGCGGATATTGTCCTCGTCCGCCAGCAGCATCACGATCCGGTCTATGCCCGCCGCACAGCCGCCATGGGGCGGGGCGCCGTAGGTGAAGGCGTTGACCATGCCGCCGAAGCGACGGTCGACTTCCGCTTTCGGGTAGCCCGCGATCTCGAAGGCCTTGTACATGATGTCCGGCTTGTGGTTCCTGATCGCGCCCGAGATCAGCTCGTACCCGTTGCAGGCGAGGTCGTACTGGTTGCCCAGCACTTTGAGCGGATCGCCTTCCAGCGCCGCCATGCCGCCCTGGGGCATCGAGAACGGGTTGTGTTCGAAGTCGATCTTGCCGGTTTCCTCGTCCTTCTCGTAGATCGGGAAGTCGACGATCCAGGCGAAGGCAAAGCGGTTTTCGTCGGTCAGGCCCAGTTCCTTGCCGATCACGTCCCGCGCCTTGCCCGCGACCCGTTCGAAGCTCTCCGGCTTGCCGCCAAGGAAGAAAGCCGCGTCGCCAGCTTGCAAATGAAGCTGTTCACGAATCGCCTCGGCACGATCAGGACCAATGTTTTTTGCAACAGGGCCAGCTGCTTCAACCCAACGCCGGACAAAGCCATCAGCCGAGTTGATGCCGCGGTTCTTAACAAACCAAGTGTAAAGGCCATCAATGTGTTTGGGACTCAGTCGCTCCGAGGCAGGTATTTCCATTCCAAGTTCGATTAATGCCTGTTTCTCAGTCTCATCAATCCGCGCACTTTCGATCATGCGCCAGAAAATATACCCCATGCCCGGCAGGCCTTCGCCCTGCGCAAATGCGTTCATGCGGTCGCAGAACTTGCGGCTGCCGCCCCTGGGGGCCGGGATGGCGCGGATTTCGGTGCCGTCCTGTTCGAGGATCTTGGCGAAGATGGCAAAGCCCGAGCCCGCGAAATGCTCCGACACGACCTGCATTTCGATCGGGTTCCTGAGGTCCGGCTTGTCCGTGCCGTACTTCACCGCCGCCTCCTTATAGGGGATCTGCGGCCAGCTTTCGGGCGCGTCGACCTTGCGGCCGCCGCCGAACTCCTCGAACACGCCGGCCACGACGGGGGCGACCGTATCGAAAACGTCCTGCTGCTCGACAAAGCTCATTTCCAGGTCGAGCTGGTAGAAATCGGTGGGCGAGCGGTCGGCGCGCGGGTCTTCATCGCGGAAGCAGGGCGCGATCTGGAAGTACTTGTCGAAGCCCGACACCATGATCAGCTGCTTGAACTGCTGCGGCGCCTGGGGCAGCGCGTAGAACTTGCCCGGGTGCAGGCGCGACGGCACTAGGAAATCGCGCGCGCCTTCGGGGCTCGATGCCGTGATGATCGGCGTCTGGTATTCGCGGAAGCCCTTGTCCCACATCCGCTTGCGGATCGACGCCACGACATCCGACCGAAGCGTCATGTTCTTCTGCATCACCTCGCGCCGCAGGTCGAGGTAACGGTACCGCAGGCGGGTTTCTTCCGGGTATTCCTGATCGCCGAAGACGATCAGCGGCAGTTCCGGCGCGTCGCCCAGGATTTCCAGATCGCGGACATAGACCTCGATCTCGCCGGTGGGGAGCTTGGGGTTCACCAGTTCGGGCGCGCGGGCCTTCACGGTGCCGTCGATGCGGATGCACCATTCCGACCGCACCTTTTCCAGCTGGGAAAAGGCCGCGCTGTCATTGTCGCACAGCACCTGCGTCACGCCGTAATGGTCGCGCAGGTCGATGAACAGGACACCGCCGTGATCGCGCACGCGGTGCACCCAGCCCGACAGGCGCACGGTTGCGCCGACATCGGCCGAGTTCAGATCGGCGCAGCTATGGGTTCGATAGGCGTGCATCACAGGCTCCTTGCGGGATGAGCGAATTAAGGGGGGAAACCCGCGCCGCATACACCGCGACCGCGACGGTAAGTCAAGGGACAGGGTGGTGCCAAATTGGGCGCGCGACGCGGTTTGCAGGTGCAAGGCACCAAAATGTTTAGCAAATCGAAAAGACGGTGTATGATTCGTTGCGGCGCCGTGGTGGGCGCATGACGAAAATATGGGGGACAGTATGTGGGAAACCCTGTTTCACCGGATGGCCAAACGGCTCCTCGTCACGGGAACGCTGAAGATCACGTACCCTGACGGCACGACCAAAACCTATGGCGATGGCACGGCTCCGCGGGCCGCGATGGCCGTCAGGGACAAAGCTGCGCTGAAGGCGATCTACGTCAATCCCGAGATGGGGTTCGGCGAAGGGTACATGGAGGGCACCGTCACCACCGACGACCTTCTGGGGCTGATGCAGCTGATCCAGCGCAACTACAAGACAGAGACCATGCCGGGTTTCGCGAAGTTCGTCTACAAGGCGCGCTACTACGTGCGCGACTTCGCGATGCGCAACAACGCGGACACGTCGAAGAACAATGTCGCGCATCATTACGACATCTCCGACGATCTCTACAGGCTCTTCCTGGACGAGGACATGCAGTACAGCTGCGCCTATTTCGCCTCGCCCGAGATGAGCCTGGAGGAGGCGCAGGCGGCCAAGAAGGCGCATATCGGCCGGAAGCTGTGCATAGAGCCGGGGATGCGGGTGCTGGACATCGGCTGCGGCTGGGGCGGCCTGTCGATGACGCTGGCACGGGACTTCGGCGCACAGGTGACGGGCGTGACCCTGTCCGAGAATCAGTTCGCCACCGCACAGCAGCGCGTGAAGGAGGCGGGCCTGACGGACCGGATCGAACTTCGGCTGCAGGATTACCGTACCATCACCGATCCGTTCGACCGGATCGTTTCGGTGGGCATGCTGGAACATGTGGGCTCGCCTCACTTTGCCGACTACTTCTCGAAGGTCGGCGAATTGCTCTCGCCCGACGGGCTCGCGCTGATCCATACCATCGGCCGGTCATCGCCACCGGTGCCGCAATCACCGTGGCTGAACAAGTACATCTTCCCCGGCGGTTACGTGCCGTCGCTGTCGGAACTGGCGGTGCCCATTGAAAACGCGTGGATGTACCTGAACGACATCGAGATCCTGCGCCTGCATTATGCGATGACGCTGCGCCACTGGCTGGCCCGGTTCGAAGACAATCTTGATACCGTGCGGGCCATGCATGACGACCGCTTCATCCGGATGTGGCGGTTCTACCTGATCGCCTGCATCATGACGTTCGAGGAACAGGAGCTGGGCGTCTTCCAGATCCAGCTGAGCCACAAGAACAACGTGGTCCCGATCACGCGGGATTACCTGTATGATTCGCCCCGTGCGCATCAGCAAGCCGCCGAATAGGCCCCCGCCACGGGCACACCAAGCCATTGGAAGGCGCGCCGTTTCGTGACGCGGCGCGCCCCTGCGACAGGCCCCCTTGCACCTGCGCCGCCCATCCCTATAACGCAGGACAATTTGGGCGCCCCCATTCCGGGGCGCCGTGCCGGACTTCTAGGGGACACCAATGCCGAAGCGCACCGACATCCGCTCGATCATGATCATCGGGGCGGGACCGATCGTCATCGGCCAGGCTTGTGAATTCGATTACTCGGGCGCGCAGGCCTGCAAGGCGCTGAAGGAGGAAGGGTACCGGGTGATCCTGGTAAACTCCAACCCAGCCACGATCATGACGGACCCGTCCTTGGCCGATGCCACCTATATCGAACCGATCACGCCTGACGTGGTGGCGAAGATCATCGAAAAGGAACGCCCCGATGCGCTGCTTCCCACGATGGGCGGGCAGACCGGGCTGAACACCTCCCTCGCGCTCGAAGAAATGGGCGTGCTGGACAAGTTCAACGTCGAGATGATCGGCGCCAAGCGCGAGGCCATCGAAATGGCCGAAGACCGCAAGCTGTTCCGCGAGGCGATGGACCGGATCGGGCTGGAAAACCCCAAGGCGACCATCGTCGCCGCCCCCAAGGTCAACGGCAAGTACGATGTCGAAGCGGGCGTGCGCTACGCGCTGGAAGAGATCGAACATATCGGCCTGCCCGCCATCATCCGCCCCGCCTACACGCTGGGCGGCACCGGCGGCGGCGTGGCTTATAATCGCGAGGATTACGAACGGATCTGCCGGTCCGGTCTCGATGCCTCCCCCGTGGCGCAGATCCTTGTCGATGAAAGCCTGCTGGGCTGGAAGGAATTCGAGATGGAGGTCGTCCGCGACAAGGCGGACAACGCGATCATCGTCTGCTCCATCGAAAACGTCGATCCTATGGGCGTGCACACGGGCGATTCCATCACCGTGGCCCCCGCCCTGACGCTGACCGACAAGGAATACCAGCGGATGCGGACCGGCTCGATCGCGGTGCTGCGCGAGATCGGCGTCGAAACCGGCGGGTCGAACGTGCAGTGGGCGATCAACCCCGAAGACGGCCGCATGGTCGTGATCGAAATGAACCCCCGTGTCTCCCGGTCCTCGGCACTGGCGTCGAAGGCCACCGGCTTCCCCATCGCCAAGATCGCGGCGAAACTGGCCGTGGGCTACACGCTGGACGAGCTCGACAACGACATCACCCGCGTGACGCCCGCCAGCTTCGAGCCAACCATCGACTATGTCGTCACCAAGATCCCGCGCTTCGCGTTCGAGAAGTTTCCGGGCGCCGAGCCACACCTGACCACCGCGATGAAATCCGTGGGCGAGGCGATGGCCATCGGCCGGACCTTCCACGAATCGCTGCAGAAGGCGCTGGCATCGATGGAAACCGGCCTGACCGGTTTGAACGAGATCGACATCCCCGGCGCGCCGGACAAGGCCGCCGTCACCCGCGAGCTGACGAAACAGACCCCGGACCGGCTGCGCACCATCGCGCAGGCCATGCGCCACGGCCTGTCGAACGATGAAATCTTCGCGGTCACCAAGTTCGACCCGTGGTTCCTGGCCCGTCTGCGCGAAATCGTGGATGTCGAAGACCAGGTCCGCCGCGAAGGCCTGCCCATGACCGAAGGCCCCCTGCGGGCGCTGAAGATGATGGGCTTCACCGATGCACGGCTGGGCGAGCTGACAGGCCGCGACGAAGACAATGTCCGCCGCGCGCGCCTGAACCTCGACGTGACGGCCGTGTTCAAACGGATCGACACCTGCGCCGCGGAATTCGAAGCGCAGACCCCCTACATGTATTCCACCTACGAATCCCCCGTTATGGGCGAGGTCGAATGCGAAGCCCGCCCCACGACCCGCGAAAAGGTCGTGATCCTGGGCGGCGGTCCGAACCGGATCGGCCAGGGGATCGAGTTCGACTACTGCTGCTGCCACGCCTGCTATGCGCTGACAGATGCCGGGTTCGAGACGATCATGATCAACTGCAATCCCGAGACGGTCTCGACCGACTATGACACCTCCGACCGGCTCTATTTCGAACCGCTGACCTTCGAACACGTGATGGAGATCCTGACGAAGGAGCAATCGAACGGCACGCTGAAGGGCGTGATCGTCCAGTTCGGTGGCCAGACGCCCCTGAAACTGGCCGATGCGCTGCAGGAGGCCGGGATCCCGATCCTCGGCACCTCGCCCGATGCCATCGACCTTGCCGAAGACCGCGAACGCTTCCAGCACCTCGTGCAGGAACTGGGCCTGAAACAGCCCCGGAACGCCATCGCCTGGTCGAACGACGAAGCGCGCACCCATGCCGAAACGCTGGGCTACCCGCTGGTCATCCGCCCCTCCTACGTGCTGGGCGGCCGCGCGATGGAAATCGTCCGCGACACCGCGCATCTCGAACGCTACATCGCCGAGGCCGTCGTGGTCTCGGGCGACAGCCCCGTGCTGCTCGATAGCTATCTCGACGGGGCGGTGGAACTGGATGTCGATGCGCTCTGCGACGGCAAGGATGTCCATGTCGCCGGCATCATGCAGCATATCGAGGAGGCCGGCGTGCACTCGGGCGACAGCGCCTGTTCGCTCCCGCCCCACTCGCTCCCGCGCGAGATCATTGCCGAAGTCGAGGTCCAGACCCGCGCGCTGGCGCTGGCGCTGAACGTCGTGGGCCTGATGAACGTGCAATTCGCGGTCAAAGATGGCGAGATCTACCTGATCGAGGTCAACCCCCGCGCCTCGCGCACTGTGCCCTTCGTGGCTAAGGCCACCGACTCGGCCATCGCCTCCATCGCCGCCCGGCTGATGGCGGGCGAGCCGCTGTCGAACTTCCCGATGCGCGCGCCCTATGCCGATGTCAGCTACGACAGCAAGCTGCCCCTGGCCGATCCGCTCACGCTGGCCGATCCCAACATGCCGTGGTTCTCGGTCAAGGAGGCGGTGCTGCCCTTCGCCCGCTTCCCCGGCGTCGACACGATCCTCGGCCCCGAAATGCGCTCGACCGGCGAAGTGATGGGCTGGGACCGCAGCTTTGCCCGCGCCTTCCTGAAGGCCCAGATGGGCGCCGGGATGGTCCTGCCGTCCTCGGGCTGCGCCTTCATCTCGATCAAGGACGCCGACAAGTCGCCCCAGACACTGGAAGCCGCAAAGACGCTGGTCGCACAGGGCTTTTCCATCGTCGCCACCCGCGGCACGGCGGGCTGGCTGTCCGAACAGGGCGTGCCCTGCACGACGGTCAACAAGGTTTACGAAGGCCGGCCCAATATCGTCGACATGCTCAAGGATGGCGGCGTGCACCTCGTGATCAACACCACCGAAGGCGCCCAGGCGGTCGAGGATTCGCGCGAGATCCGCGCCGTGGCCCTGATGGACAAGATCCCCTACTACACGACCGCCGCCGCCGCCCAGGCCGCGGCCCTGGCGATCGAGGCACAGGCCGAAGGCGATCTCGGCGTGAAATCGCTGCAATAGCACCTGCAACAAGAGTTGTCCGCATCGCGGTTGACCCCGGGCGCCGGCTCTTCGATGCTGGCGCCCTTCACGACACTCAAAGGATCACCCCGATGCACCTCCTGCCGAAACTCGCAGCCCTCCTCTCCCTCGCCCTCCTCGCTGCCTGCGACGTGCCCTTCGTCCCGCTGATCTGATCCCGTCCCCGGGGCTTCTTCTCTTTCCAAATACTCACCTGTCCAACGCCCCGCGGCGGTTGTCCCGGCTTGGCGCTTCACGCATATCCCGCCCCATGGCCAAGCTCTATTTCAACTACTCGACGATGAACGCGGGCAAGTCGACGGTGCTGCTGCAGGCCGCGCACAACTACCGCGAAAACGGGATGGAGCCGTACCTACTGACCGCCGCCATCGACGGCCGCGCGGGCCCCGGCCGCATCGCCTCGCGCATCGGCATCGGGGCCGAGGCCGACACCTTCACGCCGCAGGACGATCTCTTCGCAAAGATCGAAACGCGGCTGGCCCAAAACCCCATCGCCTGCATCTTCGTGGACGAGGCCCAGTTCCTCACCAAGCCCCAGGTCTGGCAACTGGCCCGCGCCGTCGATGACCTGAACGTCCCGATCCTCTGCTACGGCCTGCGCGTCGATTTCCGGGGAGAGCTCTTTCCCGGCTCCGCCGCCCTCCTTGCCTGGGCCGATGAAATGCGCGAGGTCCGCACGATCTGCCATTGCGGCCGCAAGGCCACGATGGTCATCCGCCGCGGGCCTGACGGCGCGCCGCTGCAGGACGGCGACCAGGTCCAGATCGGCGGGAACGAAACCTATCTCTCGCTCTGCCGGCGCCACTGGCGCGAGGCCATGGGCAAGGACGACGGTTAACCCTCACAATCCGCCGGCCACGCCGCGCCCGGGGCGGCGGGGGTGGGTGGGTGGGGCGCTGCCCCGGGCGCGGAGAGCGGTCAGCTCATGCGCGTCCCCAGCGGCACAGCCTGATCCGGCCCGATGAGCACGATGCCGCCGTCGGCATCCGCCAGACCCAGCACCAGCACTTCACTGCGCACCGGCCCGATCTGGCGCGGCGGAAAGTTCACCACCGCCATCACCTGCTTTCCGACCAACTCCTCCGGCGTGTAGTGCGCTGTGACCTGCGCCGAAGATTTCTTCTCTCCGATCTCGTCGCCGAAATTCACCCACAGCTTGATCGCGGGCTTCCGCGCCTCGGGAAACGGCTCCGCGCGGACCACTTCACCCACGCGGATATCCACCTTCAGGAAGTCGTCGAACGTGATCTCGGGATCGGGCTCAGCCACGGGACAGTTCCTTCGACCGCGCCGCCGCCGCCGCAACGGCCTTCGCCATCAGCGGCGGCAGACCGTCCAGATCATTCATCAGTACGTCCAGCGCCGCCGCCGTCGTTCCCGCGGGGCTCGTCACGTTGACCCGCAGCTGCCCCGGATCCGCATCCTCCGGCAGCGCCAGCTGCCCGGCGCCTGCCATCGTGGCCTTGGCCAGCCGCATCGCCAGTTCGGGCGCCAGTCCCTGCGCCACACCTGCCGCGGCCATCGCCTCGATCATCAGGAACACGTAGGCAGGGCCCGATCCGGAAACCCCCGTCACCGCGTCCATCTGGGATTCGCTGTCCAGCCGCACCGTCTCGCCCACGGCCCGAAGCAGCCCCTCGGCCTGATCCAGTTGCGCGGGCGTCACCGTCTCGCTGCCGATCAGCGCGGTGATTCCCTGCCCGATCGCCGCCGGCGTGTTGGGCATCGCGCGCACGATGGGCGCACCTACACCCAGAACCTCCTGGAATCTCTCCAGCAAGGTGCCTGCCGCGACTGAAATGAACAGGGTCGACCCATCGTCCAGCCCCGTGATCGACGGCAGCGCCTCCCCCATCATCTGGGGTTTCACGGCAATCACCACGATGGCGGGCTTTTCGGGAAGGTCGGCATTGATATGCACCCCCTGCCCCTCAAGCCAGTCCGACGGGTTGGGGTCCTTCACCCAGACCGAATCTGCCGGCAGCCCGCCCTTCAGCCAGCCGTCCAGCATGGCCGATCCCATGCGCCCGCAGCCCAGAAGCACCAGTCCCCGTGCTGCAATATCGGAAAAATCCATGTCGCGTTCCCTTCCACCCGCAAGGCCGGAGGGGATGCGTTTCCGCCCCGGCCAAATTCGCCGGGGCCGTCGTTCGAGACGTCCCGGCCTGTCAGCCGGGACCAGACTTACGCGCGCCCGTAAGCCTCTGCAATCGCGACCTGCAGCGCGTCCTTTGGCGTCCGTTCGCCCCAGATCAGAAGCTGCAGCGCGGGGTAATACCGCTCGGCCCCGGCAACGGCCGCGTTGATCATCGTGTCGATCTGGTCGGGCCCGGCCATCTGGCCACCGGCCAGAACCAGCCCGTAGCGGTAGACCATCAGCCCCTGCTCCTGCCAGAACGAAAACGCGCCCACCCATGTCCGGTCGTTGATGTCGTTGATCAGCTCGAACAGCGCGGGCTTGCGCGCTTCCGGCGGGTCCAGTTCGAAGGTGCAGACCAGACGCAGCGTCTCGTCATAGTCCGACCATGCAAGCGTCAGCGAATAGGTTCGCCACTGCCCTTCCACCGCCATGGCGATCTGGTCATCGCCCATGCGGTCGAAATCCCAGTCGTGATACGACGCCAGCGTCTCGACCATGTCGATCGGATGGATGTCGATGTCGTGATCCTGCTCGAGTAGGGCCATTTTGCCACCTCACTGTAGGCTAGAGCGTCAGGGCGCCATACGCCCCTAATTCTAGGTGCCTGCTCAAATGGACGGGGGCGGGGCCCCGGCCCACACCATATATGGTGCTGGTAAGGCGGACCTGTGGCAACCCTAAACTTGGGGATAAGGGGAATTGCTTGTGGATGGATATGGGGGCAGGCACAATATGCCGCATTAAGCAGCAGCAAAACTCCGGCGCCGCGATCGGCGGGTCGGGGCCGGGAAACTCATGTGGGGGAACGGGATGGCCGGGCGGGCTACGCGCCCCGGCCCAACCGCAGAACCCGTCGGCGCCCTGCGCGGGGCGCCGACGGTCCGGCATTCAGGCCAGCAGTAATCCGCTTACTTGCTTTCCAGCGCGGCGATGCGCGCTTCCAGCGCGGCGTTTTCTTCGCGCGCCTTCTGGGCCATGGCGCGCACGGCGTCGAATTCCTCGCGCGTGACCAGGTCACGGTCGGCCAGCCAGCGGTCGAGCATCGACTTCATGGCCGTCTCGGCCTCGTCGCGCGCGCCCTGGGCCACGCCCATCGCGTTGGTCATCAGGTGGGATATGTCGTCAAAGATCTTGCTGCGGGTTTGCATGGGTCATCTCTCTGTCGCTTTGCACCCTATATGGGCAGGCAGGGCCGCGCGGGCAAGGTTGACTTCGCCGCGGGACCGAAGGCAATGACTGGCGCCATGCAAGCTGTGATCCAATTTCCCGATATCTCGCCCGAGCTGTTCACGATCTCTGCCTTCGGGATGGAGTTCGCGCTGCGCTGGTACGCGCTGGCCTATATCGCCGGCATCGCCATCGCGTGGCGCATGGCCGTGGGCGCGGTGAAGCGCCCGGCGCTCTGGCCCGGCGACACGCCGCCCATGAGCCCCCGGCAGATCGAGGAATTGCTGACCTGGATCATCCTGGGCGTGATCATCGGCGGGCGGCTGGGCTTCGTGCTGTTCTACCAGCCGGGCTTCTATCTGGAGAACCCGGGCTTGATCCTGCAGATCTGGCAAGGCGGCATGGCGTTTCACGGCGGGCTTCTGGGCGTGATCGTGGCCTCGTGGCTTTACACGTGGCGGCAAGGCATCCCGCAACTGTCCGCCGCCGACATGATCGCCTTCACCGTGCCGCCCGGGCTGTTCCTTGGCCGCATGGCCAATTTCATCAATGCCGAGCTTTGGGGCCGCCCCAGCGATCTCCCCTGGGCCGTCGTCTTCCCCGGCTACTACGCGCAGGACTGCGCCGGGATCGTGCCGGGCTACTGCGCGCGTCACCCGTCGCAACTCTATGAAGCGGCACTGGAAGGCCTGATCCTTGGCGCCGTGCTCTTGTGGCTGGTCTATCGCCGCAACGGGTTCCGCTGTCCCGGGCTCGTCAGCGGCACGTTCTTCGCGGGCTACGGCATCGCGCGCTTCATCGTCGAATTCTTCCGGCAACCGGATGCGCAATTCGTCGAGCCCGGCAATCCGCTGGGACTGGCCTTCCATGTCGACGGCGTGGGCCTGACCATGGGGCAGACCCTGTCGCTGCCGATGATCGCGCTTGGTCTGTGGCTGGCCATCCGCGCGAGGCGCCGCGCGGTCGTGGCGCCATGACGCTGGAAGACCGGCTGATATCAAGGATCCGCGCCACCGGGCCGATGAAGGTGGCCGATTACATGGCCGAATGCCTGTGGCACCCGGAATTCGGCTACTACAGCATGCGCGATCCGCTGGGGGCCGCGGGCGATTTCACCACCGCCCCCGAGATCAGCCAGATGTTCGGTGAACTGATCGGCCTGGCCCTTGCGCAGGCTTGGATGGATCAGCGCTGCCCCTCCCCCTTCGTGCTGGCGGAACTGGGCCCCGGGCGCGGGACGCTGATGGCCGACCTGCTGCGCGCCACGAAAGGTGTTCCCGGGTTTCACGACGCGGCGACGGTGGCACTTGTCGAAGCCTCTGGTCCCCTGCGGAAAGCGCAGGCCGCGGCGCTGAAGGGGCACGCTCCCGTCTGGTGCAACACGGCAGGCGACCTGCCCGACGGCCCGCTGTTCCTGATCGCCAACGAATTCTTCGATGCCCTGCCCATCCGCCAGTTTCAGCGTGGGCCCAGCGGCTGGCACGAACGGCTGATCGCGGCGGGGCCGGACGGCCTGCATTTCGCGCTGGGGCCCGAGGCGCCGCAACATGCGCTGGCGGATCGGCTGGCCGACACGCGCGACGGCGACGTGGTCGAGATCTGCGAACCCGCCACCCCGATCATGGCCGAGGTCGCCCACCGCATCGGCCAGCACGGCGGCGCGGCGCTGATCATCGATTATGGCGGCTGGCATTCGCTGAGCGACACGCTGCAGGCGCTGCGCGATCACAAGGATTGCCCGCCCCTCGACACGCCGGGCGACGCCGATCTGACGGCCCATGTCGATTTCGAACCGCTGGCTTCTATCGCGTCCGAGGCCGGCTGCCACCCCGCCCCGCTGACCCCGCAGGGCGTGTTCCTTGAACGGCTGGGCATCACGGCGCGTGCGCAGGCATTGGCCCGCGGGTTGCAGGGTTCGGCGCTGGAAACTCATATCGCCGCGCATCGCAGGTTGACGCACCCCGATGAAATGGGAAACCTGTTCCAGGTGCTGGGCCTGACCCCGGGCGGAGCAGCGCCAATTGCAGGAACCGGCACATGAGCCAGGCGACACTCGACATCATCACCTCGGACAGTCTGGCCCCCGTCCGGCACGGCTTCTTTTCCCGCCGCGGCGGGGCATCGTCGGGGATCTTCGCCGGGCTGAACTGCGGGCAGGGATCGTCCGACCAGTCGCAGGCCGTGTCGATGAATCGCGCGCGCGTGGCCGGCGCCATGGGGCTGGACCCCGACGCGCTGATCGGCCTGCACCAGGTCCATTCGCCCGACGTGATCACGGTGACGGAACCGCTGCCGGAGAAGCCCAAGGCAGACGGGATGGTGACCAACGTGCCCGGCCTCGCGCTGTCCGTGCTGGCGGCCGATTGTCAGCCGGTTCTCTTCGCGGATGCCGAGGCCGGCGTGATCGGGGCCGCCCATGCGGGCTGGCGGGGTGCCCTGGGCGGCGTGCTGGAATCCACCGTGGCTGCGATGGAAGCACTTGGCGCCAACCGCGCCAACATCGCCGCCGTGATCGGGCCCAGCATAAGCCAGCGCGCCTACGAGGTCGGGCCGGAGTTCTTCGAGGATTTCATGGTCGAAGATCCCGAATACGCCCGTTTCTTCGCAAATGGCGAAAGCGACCGGATGATGTTCGATCTTCCGGGCTTCGGGCTCTATCGCTTGCGGCAGGCGGGCGTGGGCTCGGCCGAATGGACCCGGCACTGCACCTATTCCGATCCCGAAAGGTTCTTTTCCTTCCGCCGCACGACCCATGCGGGCGAGGCGGATTACGGGCGCATGATCTCGTGCATCCGGCTCTAGCCGTATCGCCTCAGGCGCTGCGGCTCAGCCGGTCTTCCAGCACTTCGAACGGCACGCCCGGATCGTCCTTGGCGGTGCGGATCACCAGCGATGTCTTGACGCTGGCGACGTTGGGCGTGGACAGCAGATCGTCGGTCAGGAAGATCTGAAAGCTCGACAGGTCGGGCGCCACGCACTTGATGATGAAATCGACCTCGCCGTTCAGCATGTGACATTCGCGGACCAGCGACCAATGGCGGCAGCGCTCCTCGAACGCCGACAGTTCCGTCTGCGCCTGGCTTTCCAGTCCGACCATCACGAAGACCTGAACCTCGAATCCCAGCTCGCGCGAATTCACGTCGGCATGGTAGCCGCGGATCAGGCCCTGTTCTTCCAGGGTGCGCACCCGGCGCAGGCAAGGCGGGGCTGATATGCCAACGCGTTTGGCCAATTCGACATTGGTCATCCGCCCATCGGCCTGCAGTTCGGAAAGAATCTTGCGGTCGATCGGATCCAGACGGGCGTCGGGCATTCAGTGCTCTCCAGCAATTTGCGTTTCTTATAACAGGGACACCGAAACGCGCAATAATATTTCGCCGCGGCGCAACATTGCGCAGCATGTTCCGTGCTTTTTGCAGAAGTCCGGTTAACCCTTCAAGTCCCGTAGTGACAGGGCTATATCCGGTGTCCGGCAGGATCGTCTCCCCTGCCGCAGCGTAAGGAGCAGCCCCACATGTCCGACCCCCGCCACGTCAAGGTCCTGATCATCGGTTCCGGCCCGGCAGGCTATACTGCCGCCGTCTATGCATCGCGCGCGATGCTGGAGCCCGTGCTGATCCAGGGCATCGAACCGGGCGGTCAGCTGACCACCACAACCGAGGTCGAGAACTGGCCCGGCGACAGCGAGGTGCAGGGCCCCGACCTGATGGTGCGCATGGAAGAACATGCCCGCGCCATGGGGACCGAGATCGTCAGCGACATCATCACCGATCTGGACCTGTCCGAACGCCCGTTCACGGCCACGGCCGACAGCGGCGCCGTCTACAAGGCTGACGCGGTGATCCTTGCCACCGGCGCCCGCGCCAAGTGGCTGGGCATTCCGTCCGAGGAGAAGTTCAAGGGCTTCGGCGTCTCGGCCTGCGCCACCTGCGATGGCTTCTTCTACCGCGGGCAGGAGATCGTGGTGATCGGCGGCGGCAACACCGCCGTCGAGGAAGCGCTCTTCCTGACCAACTTCGCGTCGAAGGTCACGCTGGTCCACCGCCGCAACGAATTGCGCGCGGAAAAGATCCTGATCGACCGTCTGATGAAGAACCCCAAGATCGAACCGCTGTGGCACCACGTGCTGGAAGAAGTCGTGGGCACCGACAGCCCGCTGGGGGTCGAGTCGGTGAAGGTCCGCCATGTCGATACCGGCGTGGTGTCCGAGATCCCGACCAAGGGCGTTTTCGTGGCCATCGGCCATGCGCCGTCCAACGAACTGGTCATCGATCAGCTGGAAACCCACATGGGCGGCTATGTCGTCACCCAGCCCGACAGCACCGCCACGTCGATCCCCGGCGTCTTTGCCGCGGGCGACCTGACCGACCACAAGTACCGCCAGGCCGTGACCAGCGCCGGCATGGGATGCATGGCAGCCCTTGAGGCAGAACGCTTTCTGGCCGAAAACGAATAGGCCGGTGCCCTGCCCTTCTCCAGGAACCGGCGAGGGGCAGGTATGGGAGAGCGGCCCGTGACGGCACTCTGGCGCGGAAGCTGGGCGACACGGGCGCGCATTGCCTCGGGGCTGGTGCTGTTCGCCTTCGCGCTGACCCATTTCCTGAACATCGGGCTGGGCCTGTTTTCGGCCGAGCTGATGGCGCAAATGCAGGATTGGCGCGTGGCCGTCACCCGATTTCCGCCGGTCACCGCGCTTCTGATACTTGCGATTCTGGTGCACGCGGGCCTTGCGCTGATGAAGGTGGCGCAGAAGCGCAGCCTTCGGATGGCGGCCGCCGATTGGGTGCAGCTTGTACTGGGCTTCCTGATCCCGTTTTTCCTGATCGCGCACGTGGTGCACACCCACGTGGCGCATGTGCTTTACGACGTCGATGACAGCTTCGCCTTCCTGATCCGGCTGGTGTGGGGCACCACAAGCGGGCTGCAGCAGTGCCTGCTGCTGCTGATCGTCTGGACGCATGCCTGCATCGGCCTGCACATGTGGCTGCGGCTGACGCGCTGGTGGGCCCGCTGGACGCCCGTCCTGTCGGGCGTGGCCGTCCTGATCCCGGCCTACGCGCTGACGGGCTACCTTGTCGAAGGCCGCCGCATCGTTGCCGCAACCAGCGACCCGGAGACGTTTCAATCCTTCGCCGCGTCGGTGAACTGGCCCGACGGCGCGGCTTTCACGCGTCTCGCCCAGATCTCGGACCGGGCGTTGATCGTGTTCCTTTGCCTGCTGGCGGCCGCCATGTGCTGGAACATCCTGCGCCGGATCATCGCCGGGCGGTCGTCGATCCGGGTGCATTATATCGACGGGCCCGACGTGCATGCACAGAAGGGAATGACACTTCTGGCGATGTCGAAGGTGAACAACGTGCCCCATACCGCGCTGTGCGGCGGCCGGGGCCGGTGTTCCACCTGCCGGGTGATCGTCGAGACCGGGGGCGAAGACCTGCCACCGCCGGAGCCGGGCGAATTGCGGACGCTGCGCGCGGTCCGTGCGCCGCCCAATGCGCGGCTGGCCTGCCAGATCCGGCCCATGTCCGACCTGACCGTCTTCCGCGTCTTCCAGCCCGACGGGCGCCGTGGCCGCGCCCATGCCAGCCAGGGCGAAGAACGACGGCTGGCGATCCTGTTTCTCGACATGCGCGGCTTCACCGCCCGCACCTCGGGGCAATTGCCCTATGACGTCGTCTTCCTGCTGAACCGGTTCTTCGATGCCGTCGTCCCCCCGATCCAGCGCGTGGGCGGCACCGTCGACAAGTACCTGGGCGACGGTTTCCTTGCGGTGTTCGAAACCGCCGATGCCGAAAGCTCGGCCCGCGCGGCGCTGGAGGCGATCCGCCAGATCGGCTCCGCGCTCGACGGGTTCAACGAGGCGCTGAAGGTGCACGGCGACCCCGAGATCAAGATCGGTGTGGGCGTGCACCTGGGCCTTCTGGTGCTGGGCGAGATCGGGGCGGCAGGCAACGCGCCCCGCACCCTGATCGGCGACACCGTCAATACTGCCAGCCGGCTGGAAGCGCAGACCAAGGTCGAAGAGGTCGAGCTTCTGATTTCGGACGACGTCCTGACCGCCGCGGGCATCGACACCAGCGGCCTGCCGCTTCAGGACTTCGACCTCCGGGGGCTGGACACGCCGCTGCGCGCGCTGGCCGTGCCGCAGTGCAGCAATCTGGACGCAAATCTGGCGATTGACGCCCGGAATGAGGAATAATTTCCGAGAATCTTGGAACCCAGCCTTCGCAGTGGCAGCATTTTTGACACTTCAGGCAGGACAAAAGCACGCATTCGTGGCCTTTCCCGCCTCCCGTGCTGGACATATGCGCGACGAGAGGTCTAAGGCACACTTGGCCGCGTCTCGACCCACCGGCCGCTACGTAACATGCATTTATCGAGAGACGTAATGACTATGCTGAGCAATCTGGCCCCGGTACCCGAACTATATGTTTCCTACGATTCCGCGCAGAAACTGAAGGTCGAGGCTGCAAGCCTGAAAAGCCATGATCTGTCTCCGCGCCAGATTTGCGACCTCGAACTGCTGATGAACGGCGGCTTCGCCCCGCTCAAAGGCTTCCTGACGGAAGACGATTACAACGGCGTCGTCGACAACATGCGCACCGCCGACGGTTCGCTGTGGCCGATCCCGATCACGCTGGACGTGACCCAGGAATTCGCCGACAGCCTCGAGCTGGGCGAAGACATCGCGCTGCGCGACCGTGAAGGCGTGATCCTGGCCACCATGACCGTGACCGACCGCTGGACGCCGGACAAGTCGAAGGAAGCCGAAAAGGTCTTCGGTGCGGACGATGAAAAGCACCCGGCCGTCTACTACCTGAAGCACCAGGCCGGCCCGGTCTACCTGGGTGGCCCGGTTGTCGGCATCCAGCCGCCCGTGCACTACGATTTCCGCGGCCGCCGCGACACGCCCAACGAACTGCGCAGCTACTTCCGCAAGCTGGGCTGGCGTCGCGTCGTTGCGTTCCAGACGCGCAACCCGCTGCACCGCGCGCACCAGGAACTGACCTTCCGCGCCGCCAAGGAAGCGCAGGCCAACCTGCTGATCCACCCCGTTGTCGGCATGACCAAGCCGGGCGATGTCGATCACTTCACCCGCGTGCGCTGCTACGAGGCGGTGCTGGACAAGTACCCGGCATCCACGACCACCATGTCGCTCCTGCCGCTTGCCATGCGCATGGCCGGCCCGCGCGAGGCCGTGTGGCACGGTCTGATCCGCAAGAACTACGGCGTGACCCACTTCATCGTCGGCCGCGACCATGCCGGCCCCGGCTCCAACAGCCAGGGCGAAGATTTCTACGGCCCCTACGACGCACAGGACCTCTTCCGCGAGCATCAGGAAGAAATGGGCATCGAAATGGTCGACTTCAAACACATGGTTTATGTGCAGGAGCGCGCCCAGTACGAACCCAATGACGAGATCGAGGACAAGGACAACGTCACGATCCTGAACATCTCGGGCACCGAGCTGCGCCGCCGTCTGGCGGAAGGCCTGGAGATCCCGGAATGGTTCTCGTTCCCCGAAGTCGTGACCGAACTGCGCCGCACCAAGCCGCCGCGCGCGCAGCAGGGCTTCACCGTCTTCCTCACCGGCTTCTCGGGTTCGGGCAAGTCGACCATCGCCAACGCGCTGATGGTCAAGCTGATGGAAATGGGCGGCCGCCCGGTGACGCTGCTCGATGGTGACATCGTGCGGAAGAACCTCAGCTCGGAACTCGGCTTCTCGAAAGAGCACCGCGATCTGAACATCCGCCGCATCGGCTATGTCGCCTCCGAGATCACCAAGAACGGCGGGATCGCGATCTGTGCGCCCATCGCGCCCTACGCAACCACCCGCCGCGCCGTGCGCGAGGATATCGAATCCTACGGTGCCTTCGTGGAAGTGCACGTCGCCACCTCGATCGAGGAATGCGAACGCCGTGACCGCAAGGGCCTCTACAAGCTGGCCCGCGAAGGCAAGATCAAGGAATTCACCGGGATCTCGGACCCCTACGACGTGCCGGAGAACCCGGAACTGCGTCTGGAGACCGAAAACGTGGACGTCGACAACTGCGCCCACCAGATCGTGCTGAAGCTGGAATCCATGGGCCTGATCGGCGCCAGCCTGAACTCCTGATCCTGATCTGATCACCAACTGATCTGATCGCTATCTGATTTGAACCGCCCCGGCCCTGCGTCGGGGCGGTTTCTTTTATTCGGCGCGCGTCTCGGCTAAGTCACGTCTCGGTACCATCACGGGCGGGACGACATGAAACTGGCAAGCTTCTGGCATTCGGGCCGCATCCACAACCTGGGCGCGCTGTGCCTTGCCTCGTGGCTGGAAAACGGGTTCGAGGTCGATCTTTATGCCTTCGAGCCGCCCGAAAACGTGCCCGATGGCGTGACGGTGAAGGACGCCGAACCGGTCCTGTCGGCGGCCTATGTCGACCGGTTGAAGCCGATCCTCCACGCCCACCGCGCCGGCCCGCAATCCATCGCCAATTTCAGCGACCTGTTCCGCATCCGCATGATGGAGCTGGACCTGGGCCTGTGGCTCGACACCGATATCCTGCTGTTCCGCCCGTTCGACGTAGACTCGTCAAAGCCCTTCTTCGCGTGGGAGGACAGCCACCGCATCGGCTCGCCCGTGTTCTACCTGCCGAAGGACAGCCCGATGATCGCGGATTACAACCGTGTCTACGACGATCCCGACCTTATGCCCCATTGGCTGGGCTGGCGCCGCCGGGTGCTGAAGCCGCTGGTCTGGCGGTTGCAGGGCAAGGCGTTTTCCCCCCGCGATCTGGGCATCACGATCTATGGCAACGACGCGTTCACGCAGCTTGCCAAGACGCATGGGCTGACGAAATACGCGCTTGGGACCAAGCCGTTCTACATCTGGAACGGGAAGGAAACCGAACGTTTCTACGACCCGGCAGAGCCTTCACGGATCGACGAGGATCCGGAGGTGCTGGGCCTGCATGTCCATCACAAGATCAACATTCACAGGCGCCCGCCCGAAGGCAGCCTGTTTGCCCGCGCACTGGCGCGGTACGAACACAGGCTGCCGGCCGATATCGTGTGGGAGGACGCCGTTTAGCGGCGTCAGTGCACCGTCACGGGTGAAAAGTCGTGCTGGCGGGCCAGGTCGAACGCCAGGTTGCGGTCGGCGACAAGCGCCAGCTGCTGGCCTTCGGCATCGTGCACGGCATAAACCCGGTCAAGGTCCTGCATCTGCGATTGCACTTCGTCCGGCAGGTCTTTCGCGTCCACGGCTTTCACGTAGACGATAGCCTTGCCGCCGGCATTGAAATCGAATGGCGTATTCATGGCTTACCCCTTCCTGATATTGATCGTCTGAACGACGGGTTCCGGCACGGCGCGGGTCAGATCGACATGAAGAAGACCGTTCTCGATCACTGCTTCGCCCACTTCGACGCCATCGGCCAGCACGAAACTGCGCTGGAACTGACGGGCGGCGATGCCGCGATGCAGGAAGATCCGGCCTTCGCTGTCATCGGTCTGCCGTCCCCGGATCACCAGCTGGCGGTCCTCGACGACGATCGACAAGTCGCTTTCGGAAAAGCCGGCAACCGCCAGCGTGATCCGATAGGAATGATCCGAGGTCTGTTCGATATTGAACGGCGGATACCCTTCGTTGCCGGTCTTGGCCGTGCGTTCAAGCAGCCGTTCCAGCTGTTCGAAGCCAAGCAGGTGCGGATACGCGCCCAAGGTAAGTTTCGACACCTTTTTCGTCCTTCATGTCCAAAGCGACGGTTGGCACGGTCCCGTTTCGGCAACCGCGCTTGTGTTAATATGGGTAGAAATCATGTCGGTCACAAGGGCTAGGCGGAACCGGGTTCGCCAAGTATCATGTCCCTTACCGAAATCGCTTCACCGTTCTTGCCGAGGATTGGAATGAACGCTCCGACAGATCTATCGATGAAGACGGACGATGTGCTGGCCGTGGAACTGGAAGTGTTCCGCCGACAGCACCGCGATCTTGACGAGGCCATCATGGCGCTGACCGAACGCGGCACGGCCGACCAGCTGACGGTGCGCCGCCTGAAAAAGCAGAAGCTGGCGCTGAAGGACAGGATCGCCCTGATCGAAGACCGGCTGACCCCCGATATCATCGCCTGATCCCCGTCCTCCCATTGCGCCGCTGCCGCATTTGCCGTAAGCGAACCGCCTGATTTTACCCGAGCGAGTGACGTGTATGGCCAATCCGGACGTAGGGATCATCATGGGCAGCCAGTCCGACTGGCCGACCATGCGGGAAGCCGCGCGCATGCTCGACGAACTGGGCGTGTCCTACGAATCCCGCATCGTGTCCGCCCACCGCACGCCCGACCGGCTGTGGGAATACGGTAAGACCGCCGCCTCGCGCGGGTTGAAGGTGATCATCGCCGGCGCCGGCGGGGCCGCGCATCTGCCGGGCATGATGGCATCCAAAACCCGCGTGCCCGTGATCGGTGTGCCTGTGCAGACGAAAGCGCTGTCCGGCGTCGATTCGCTTTATTCCATCGTCCAGATGCCCCGCGGCTTTCCCGTGGCCACCATGGCCATCGGGGCCGCCGGTGCCGCCAATGCCGGGTTGATGGCCGCCGGAATCCTTGCGATCAGCGATCCCGCCCTGGCCGAACGGCTGGACGCGTGGCGCGATGCGCTGTCGGCCTCGATCCCCGAGACACCGCAAGATGACTGAGCCGCTCCCCCAAGGCGCCGTGATCGGCATTCTGGGCGGTGGCCAGCTGGGCCGCATGCTGTCGGTCGCCGCCTCCCGTCTGGGCTATCGCTGCCATATCTTCGAACCCTCGGCCAACCCGCCCGCGGGCCACGTGGCCGACAAGGTCACGACGGCGTCCTATGCCGACACCGACGCGCTGAGGGCCTTCGCCAAAGCCGTCGACGTCATCACCTACGAATTCGAAAACATCCCGACCCAGTCGCTGGACCTGCTGGAAACGCTCCGCCCCATCCGTCCGGGGCGCGAGGCGCTGCGCGTCAGCCAGGACCGGCTGGTCGAAAAGACTTTCCTGAAGGATCTGGGCCTCTCCACCGCGCCCTTCGCCGACATCGCGTCGACCGCCGACATGGACGCCGCGATGGAGAGCATCGGCGCCCCCGCCATCCTGAAGACCCGCCGCTTCGGCTATGACGGCAAGGGCCAGGCACGGATCACCGATCCGGCACAGGCGGCCGATGCACTGGCCGCCCTTGATGGCGCCGCGGCGATCCTCGAAGGCTTCGTCGATTTCGACCGCGAGATCTCGGTCATCGCCGCCCGCGGGCTCGACGGCTCCGTCGCTTGCTATGACCCGGGCGAGAACGTCCACAGCGACGGCATCCTGCGCACCACCACCGTTCCGGCCACGCTCAGCCCCGCGCTCCGCACCGATGCGGTGCTGCTGGCCGCGCGCATCCTCAACGCGCTCGATTATGTCGGCGTGATGGGGGTGGAGCTCTTCGTGACCAAATCCGGCCTCGTCGTGAACGAAATCGCGCCGCGGGTCCATAACTCTGGCCACTGGACGCAGAACGGCTGCGCCGTGGACCAGTTCGAACAGCACATCCGCGCCGTGGCGGGGCTGCCCTTGGGCGACGGCCAGCGCCATGCCGATGTGGTTATGGAGAACCTGATCGGCGAAGACATGGCCCGCGTGCCCGACCTGCTGACCGCGCCCGACACCGGCGTGCACCTATACGGCAAGGCCGAGACGCGGCCCGGCCGCAAGATGGGCCACGTGAACCGGATCGTGCGCGGCTAGGCCAGGAAGCGCGTCGCCAGTTCCCCCGACAGGTAGCTGACCTGCCCGCCGGCAATCGTCCCACACACGCGGCGGGTTTTGGGATCGACGATGGTGATATCCGCCCGCAGCCCGGCCCGCAGGCTGCCTCGGTCGTCCAGCCCCAGTGCCTTCGCAGGACCGGAGGAAAGAAGCCCCCAAGCGTGCTCGAACGAGCAGACGCCCCTGTCGGCCAGCATGAACGCCGCCCGGCGCATGGACGGGTAGTGGTAGTCCGATGCCAACGCATTGACGATTCCCGCCGCCACAAGGTCATCAACCCCTACGTTCCCTTTATGTGACCCGCCCCGCACCACGTTAGGAGACCCCCCGACAACCGTGCCGCCACTGTCCATCGCGGCCTGAGCGGCCTCCATCGTCTCCGGGAACTCCGATATCTGCGCCCCGCGGGACGCCCACAGCGCCCGGTCGGCAGCCGTGTGTTCGTCATGACTGCCCAACCGGACCCCCGCTGCGGCCAGCGTGGCCATCAGCGCCTCCACAGCCTCCGGGATCTGCAGGCCGTAACCGTGCAACTTCTGCAGCAAGGCCCAATGATCCTCCGGGTTCCGGCCCGCTTTCAGCGCCTGCCCGGTCAGCTGCTTCGGGCGACGGCCTTCGGCCAGACGGTCGTGCTGCAGGTGGTCGTTGAAGACGACGTAGGGCACCTCCCACCCGGCGATCTTCTCGGGCAGGCCGGGGTAGTCGTCCAGCATGTTGAACTCGAACCGCAGCTGCGGGATCAGGTCGGACGGCACGGCGCGCTTCACGCGCTTGATCGCTTCGAACACGGTGCCCGCGAATTCGGGGCCGCGCAGGCCGCCTTCCCACGAATAGAACTGCGCCAGCACGGCGGTCGTCACCCCGGCGGCGGCAAGCTCGGCCTCGGCCGCGACGATCCCGTCATCGACATTCGTGTTGGCCCCGCGCCGCGGCGCGACATGGCGTTCGAACGCGTCGCCGTGCATGTCGACCATCCCGGGCAGGACCCAGAAGCCCGACAGATCCACCGCCCGGCCCACCGGCGCATCCACGATCAGGCCATCCGCGATCGACAGCGTTCCGGGCGCCATCCCGGCGCCGTCGGGCAGAAGAATCGGGGCACGGGTCAGGTCCAGGGCAAGCGCAGTCATCGGCATAAGGTCCATCCGGGGGCGTTGGCGGTGCCATACCCAAGGCAGCAGGCAAGAGCTACCCAAAGAAAAGGGGCGCCCCGAAGGACGCCCCTGAAATGGTGCTGGATCGGCTCAACCGTGGCGGCGTGTCTTGCCGGGGAACAGCCACGCGATGATGCCGCCGATGCCCACAAGGAACAGCGCCATGTAGAACAGCCAGCCCACGAACGGGATGGCAAAGATCAGCCCGGCGATCAGCGCACCGACAAAGGCCGACAGCGCGCGGTCCTTGAAATCCGCCGGTTCGCCCTTGCCCGCGAAGGCCAGCAGCCGCACGCCCAGCGCATAGGCGCCCACGACGTGACCCAGGAAGGCCGCAAGGAACGCCAGGACGATGACGGCGGGCAGCAGCAGGATGCCGATCAGCGTCATGACCAGCAGCACGCCGCCGCCGATGATGGTGCTTTCCGCAATGAAGCCCCGGATGAAGGCGCGGCCCGGCTGGTTGACGATGGCCCGGCGCATCTTGGCCATGCTGTCGGGCATGAAGCCCGCGATCAACGCCGCGATAACGGCAATGGTCAGAACCCCGCCAAGGAAGGACAGGACAACCGACGCCGTGGACGGCAGCACATCCGACGCCCCGGGCATGCTGTCCTCATCCAGCGGCACGCTTTCGACATCGCCGCGATCCCGCAGGCGTTCGGGCAGGTGCACATCGCCCGGGTCCTCTTCGTGCAGGGTCACCTTGCCGGTCACCTCTCCATCCGGCCCGAAATCGAGCGTCCGCCCCCCGAAGACCAGATCGCCCGAGACCACGCCGTTGATCGTCAGCGTTTCGGCAAAGACCATCGCGTAACCGCCGATATCGCCCTGAAGCACGACCTCGCTGCCGGTCGCGCGGACGTTGCCCGCGACATTGCCTTCGATGTCGACATTCATGGCCATCGTGGTGACGTTGCCGGCCACGTCGCCCGCCACGGTCACGTACTGGCCCGCGGCATAGACGTCCTGCCCGACCGCGCCCTCGACCGTGACCCGCCGCGCGAAGATATGCGCCCCGCCCGTGATGTCGGCGGTGGAAACGGCGGTTTCGCCGAACAGGAAGATGTCTGCCTTCCCGGTCTGGGACTGGTCGATGGACGACCCCGCCTCGAACACGTCGCTGCCGATGTCATAGATCTTCGGCGCGTCGTCATCGTCCTGCGCCAGGGCCGCCGTGCCCAGAACGCCTGCTAACAGAATACCTAAGAATACACGCATATCGTCGTCCCCCAGAACGGTTTGCACCATGAATGGATGCCCTTACCATTGCCGCCCTGCCCCCCGTGACGCAAGCCGAACCTTTGCCGCGGGTGCACAACGACGGCGCCCGCAAGGGGGGACCGCGCAAAAGAAAAGGGAGCCCGAAGGCTCCCTTTCCCGGATCTCTGGAGTGCAGAGCAGCTTACATCATGCCGCCCATGCCGCCCATGCCACCCATGTCAGGCATGCCGCCGCCGGCGCCGGACTCCTTTGCCGGGAGGTCCGCCACCATAGCCTCCGTCGTGATCAGGAGGCCGGCGATGGAAGATGCGTCTTCCAGGGCGGTCCGAACGACTTTGGCCGGGTCGATGACACCGAAGGCAAACATGTCGCCATATTCGCCGGTCTGAGCGTTGTAGCCGAACTTCACGTCGTCCGATTCACGGATCTTGCCGGCAACGACGGACCCGTCGACGCCTGCGTTTTCCGCGATCTGACGCAGCGGAGCTTCCAGCGCGATGCGCACGATCGCGATACCGCGGTCCTGATCGGCGTTCACGCCTGTCACGCCGTCCAGCGCCTTCGCACCCTGGATCAGGGCAACGCCGCCGCCAACGACAACGCCTTCCTGCACAGCAGCGCGGGTCGCGTTCAGGGCGTCGTCGACACGGTCCTTACGCTCTTTCACTTCCACTTCGGTCATGCCGCCCACGCGGATGACGGCAACGCCGCCCGCCAGCTTGGCAACACGTTCCTGCAGCTTCTCGCGGTCGTAGTCGGACGTGGTTTCTTCGATCTGGTTGCGGATCTGGGCCACGCGGGCTTCGATCTCGGACTTTTCGCCAGCGCCGTCGACGACGGTGGTTTCGTCCTTGGTGATCGAGACCTTCTTGGCGGTGCCAAGCATGTCCATGGTCACCGATTCCAGCTTCATGCCCAGATCTTCCGAGATCACCTGGCCGCCGGTCAGGATAGCAAGATCCTGCAGCATGGCCTTGCGGCGATCGCCGAAGCCCGGTGCTTTCACGGCTGCGATCTTCAGGCCGCCGCGCAGCTTGTTGACCACGAGGGTCGCCAGCGCTTCGCCTTCGACATCTTCAGCAATGATCAGCAGGGGTTTCTGCGACTGGATCACCTGTTCCAGCAGCGGAACCATCGGCTGCAGCGACGAGAGTTTCTTCTCGTGCAGCAGGATCAGGCAGTCTTCCAGCTCGACGGTCATCTTGTCGGCGTTGGTCACGAAGTACGGCGACAGGTAGCCGCGGTCGAACTGCATGCCTTCGACGACATCGGTCTCGGTTTCCAGACCTTTGTTCTCTTCGACGGTGATGACGCCGTCGTTGCCGACTTTCTGCATCGCGTCGGCGATCTGCTGGCCGATGGCTTCTTCGCCGTTGGCCGAGATGGTGCCGACCTGTGCCACTTCGGCCGAATCGTTGACTTCACGCGAAGCCGCCTTGATCGCTTCGACGACCTTCAGGGTCGCCAGATCGATGCCGCGCTTCAGATCCATCGGGTTCATGCCAGCCGCAACGGCTTTCATGCCCTCTTTCACGATGGCCTGGGCCAGCACGGTGGCGGTGGTGGTACCGTCGCCGGCTTCGTCATTGGTGCGGGAAGCAACTTCCTTCACCATCTGCGCGCCCATGTTCTCGAACTTGTCTTCCAGTTCGATTTCCTTGGCAACCGACACACCGTCCTTGGTGATGCGCGGGGCGCCGAAGGATTTGTCGATCACGACGTTCCGGCCCTTGGGGCCCAGCGTGACCTTGACCGCGTCGGCCAGGATGTTCACGCCTTTCAGCATGCGATTGCGCGCATCTGTGTTGAACTTGACGTCTTTAGCAGCCATGTTCCGTTCTCCTGTTATGTCTGGGATCTATCAAACGAAGCGAGGCGTTCAGGCTGCTTTCGCAGCTTTCGCGTCACCCATGATGCCCAGAATGTCGCTTTCCTTCATGATCAACAGCTCTTCGCCGTCGATCGTGACTTCGGTGCCCGACCATTTGCCGAACAGGACGCGGTCGCCCGGCTTGACGGCCATGTCGATCAGCTCGCCCGAATCCTTGCGCGCACCTGCGCCGCAAGCCACGACTTCGCCTTCCGAAGGCTTTTCTTTTGCGCTATCGGGGATGATCAGACCACCAGAGGTCTTTTCTTCGCTTTCCACGCGGCGCACGAGCACCCGGTCATGAAGCGGAGTAAATGCCATCTTTGCAGCTCCTTAAGGCTCAAAGTTTCTCCCTAGGTCCCGGTTTGGCCCCGGGAATTAGCACTCACACCCGGTGAGTGATAACGAGCCGTAAGTAGGGAGATGGCATCCGTCTGTCAACGATTCAGTTCGCAAAATTTTTTCCGACCGCGGACGTTAGCCTTTTCGGGCCTCGCTGGGGACGGGACCGTTAACCTGTGTTAACGTGGGGACTGATTTCACCAGTGAAACCGGTCCCATGAACGAACTTGCCCTTGCAGCGATCTATTGCGTGCTCATGCTCGGCGGCGAAACCGAGCAGCGTCACACCTACAGCGTTGCCGACGAAACCCGCCACATCGTGATCGACTGCGAAACACCCACGCAGGTGGTCGAGGTCGGCTGGGACAATCGCGGCGCGCTCGACAGTATCCAGCAGGCCCTTTTCGCGGCCGAGCTCAGCGGCAAGGCGCCCGCGATCCTGCTGATCGACACCGATGGGCGCATCGGCCCGTACGAGACCCGCATCCGCACCGTCGCCAAGCGCACCGGTGTCGAGTTCAAGACAATCGAGATGGACCGCCTGATCCGCTGGCAGATGACAAGCTGGCTGCGGGAAAGGCGGCTTTCCGGGCCGGGCAGCGAAAACACCGAACCCGGGTTCTGACGGAGGAGCAATGGCGAACCGGATCACAAGTGATCCGGGGGGCTGCGTTTTCAGTGTCCGTCCAGGATTCGGAGTATTCAGGTTGCATCGTCCCAACTGTAGGCCCAGTGCTTCAGCCCGTCGCGACCCACGTCGGTGATCCCGTAGATCCCCTTTTCCACCCGTTCGAACCAGCCATAGTGGTTGTCGGCCATGACCCGCGTCGCCGCCTTCACGCCCGTGGCCTTCGCCACGACGGCGCCCTTGGTCGGCCCCGCCTCCACCAGATGCGCCGCGCAGCGCAACGCGTCCTGCCGGTAGGCCGTGACGATCCCGTGCCGCGTGGCGCCGCCTGCGTTGGGATCGCCCTCCAGCCGTTCGAACTCGCGCAACAACCGCGCCGCCTTCACCTTCGACTTCCGCGGCGCATAGGGTCCCGGATCGCACTGCACCTCGGTCCGGCCGTCCGCCAGCACCGTGATCAGCCCCAGCCCCAGCCGCCGGCACAATGCGATGTTGTCCTTCAACGCCCGCCGCGCAGTCCTTCCCTTGGGCTTCGGCACGGCGATATACACCAGTTCCGTCACCTTCAGCCGCTCGACCGCCTGATGGTACAGCGCCAGCGCAAAGCCGCGCTTCAGCTCTACGATCACCGGATCTTCAGTACCGCGGCACGCCATCACGTCGGCGGCGCCGACCTCTCCCTTCACGACATAGCCCTGCCGTTCCAGAAGGGCCTTGACCGGGGCATAGAGATCCTGTTCGCGCATGGCCCGGGATCCTAACGGCAAAGCCCCGCCCGTCCAGTGGGCCCGCACCGAACCAGGCCAGCCGGTCGCGTCTATTTGACACCGCCAGCGCCCAAGCGCGCCGCGTGACAAGGTGATACCCCGCTCCTATAACGCGCCAAATTTCCGCATGTGCGAATAGGACCTCTGCCATGACCACTCTCATTCTGGGCCACAAATCGCCCGACACCGATTCCACCGGCTCGCCCATCATCTGGGCCTGGTACCTGAACAACGTGAAGAACGTGCCGGCCAAGCCCGTGCTGCTGGGCGAGCCCAACACCGAAGCCGCCTTCATGCTGAGCCACTGGGAGCTCGACAAGCCCGAGATCGTCTCGGACGTCGCCGCCGACACGCCCGTCGTGATCGTCGACACCAACAACCCGGCCGAACTGCCCGCCGGCATCAACGATGCCGACATCCAGGGCATCATCGACCACCACAAGCTGGTCGGCGGGCTGGAAACCAAGGGCCCGATCGACATCACGATCAAGCCCGTCGCCTGCACCGCCACGATCATGTACGATCTGATCGGCGACGCCTATGCCGACATGCCCAAAGCCGTGAAAGGCGCGATGCTCACCTGCATCCTGTCCGACACGCTGGCCTTCCGCTCGCCCACCACGACGGACCACGACACCGCCGTCGCGAAAAAGATCGCAGGCGATCTGGGCGTCGATATCGATGCCTACGCGTCGGACATGTTCGCTGCCAAGTCGGACGTCTCGGCCTTCTCCGAAGCCGAACTGATCCGGATGGACAGCAAGGAATACGAAGTCGGCGGCAAGAAATTCCGCGTCTCCGTGCTGGAAACCACGTCGCCCCAGACGGTGCTGTCCCGCAAGGAAGCGCTGATCGCCGCGATGCCCACCGTTGCCAACGAAGACGGCGTCGATGACGTGCTTCTGTTCGTGGTCGACATCCTGCGCGAGGAAGCCACCCTGCTGATCCCGGGCGAACTGACCAAGACCGTGGCCGAGAAAAGCTTCGGCGCCAGCGTCACCGGCGACGAAGTCGTCCTGCCGGGCGTCGTCAGCCGCAAGAAGCAGATCGTCCCTGTCCTGACGCTCTGATTACGGGCCGCGCCGGTCCGTCCGGCAGTCCCTTCGATCCCGAACGTGCCCGTCCTTCGGGCACGTTTCGCTGAACCAACGGTTCAGACCCGACACCGCGACACGCCACGAAAGCCCATCCCGACCTGGCCCCGCCTTCGGGCCGGCAAGGAGGATCGCGCCAGCGATCCGACGGGGGTGGGCGGGCGGGCCGGCCCGAAGGCGGGGCCCGGCGTTGGGCCGGTCCTCAGGTCGCGCGCCCCAAAGGCGCCACCACGACGCCCGATGCTTCCAGTCCCGAACGGACCGCGCGGGCCAGCTCCACCGCTTCCGGCGTATCGCCATGGACGCAGATCGTGTCGATCGAGGCTTCGATCTGGACACCCTTGTCCGTCATGATCGCATCCGCCTTCACCATCTCGACCATCCGTGCCGCGGCAATCTCGGGATCGTGGATCACCGCGCCCGGATCGCGCCGGTCCACCAGCAGCCCGTCCTCGCGATAGGCGCGGTCGGCAAAGATCTCGCCCGCCCAGGCGCAACCAAGGTCGCGCGCGGCCTGCTCCATCGGGGTCGCCGCCAGCACCATGATCACGATATCCGGATCGACAGACAGCGCCGCATCGAACAGCCCCTTGGCCATCTCGATATCTTCGCAGGCCATGTTCGAAAGCGCCCCGTGCAGCTTCAGATGCCGCACCTCGGCGCCCACGGCCTTCGCCATGCCGATCGACGCCGCAAGCTGGTACCGCACCCAGTTCTTCAGCGTCGCCATCGGCACGTCCATGCGGCGGCGCCCGAAGCCCTGCACATCCCGGAACCCGGGGTGCGAGCCGATGCCCACCCCGTTCAGATGCGCCGTGCTCATGACATGGGCCATCACGTCCGGATCGCCCGCATGAAACCCGCAGGCGATATTGGCCGAGGTCACGATCTCCAGAAGCGCCGCATCATCGCCCATTGTCCACGCGCCAAAGCTTTCGCCCATGTCCGCATTCAGATCGACCGTTCGTGTCATGTCGCGTCCCCCGTGTTGAAGCCTGTATCGTAGCCCCATGTCTGGTCGTCGGGCGCGGAAACCGCGCCGCCCACCAAGCGATAGGCCAGAAGATCGGGAATGTCGTGCACATCCCGCACCAGTGGCCGCACCTTGCCGGGCAGCGTCTTCAGATGCGCGCGGCGCGCCGACTCGATCTCCAGCGCCGTGTCCATCCCCACGAACCGGAACCGGATCTCCGCCCCCGGCGGCGTCTGCGCCACTTTCGGCAGATCAGACGGGATCACCGTCCCGATCCGGGGATAGCCCCCGGTCGTCTGGCTTTCCGGCAGCAGCACATAGGGCTGCCCCGACCCGGTCATCTGGATATCGCCGGGCACGATCACCTCCGACAGGATATCAAGCTGGCCCGAGGCCGAAAACCCGTCGCCCTCCGACAGCATCTCCACCCCCATCCGGTTGGCGCGACCGCCGCGCTTGAATGCCGTCGCCTCGAACCGCGCCAGAGTTTTGTCATCGAACAGCGCCGTCTGCAGACTGGCTACAACGCGGACCTCCCCGCCGAAAAAGCGGTCGTCCACGTCCAGCACCAGCCCGGACTTGCCCGCAGCCCCGGCCCCGGCTGCCAGCCGCGCGCCGCGCTCCACCGGTTTGCCCAGACCGGCCGCCAGATGCGCGGCACGGGCGCCCAGAACGGGCGCGGCATCGATCCCGCCCGCCAGGTGCAGGTAGCCATAGACGCCCGCCTTTGCCCCGCCGATCTGCAGGATCTGCCCGGCCGAGACGGCGTGCGAGGCGTTCCACGCAATCGGCCGGTCTTCCAGCGTAGCCATCATCGGCGCGCCGGTCAGGGCGATCCGCAGATCGCCTTCCGCTTGAAACTTGCCCCCGGTCGCGGGCATCTCCAGCGCGGCAAGGTCGGCCCCCTGCCCCAGCAAGGCCGCCCCTTCCGCCAGCGCCAGCAGATCCGCCGCCCCGCTGGGCGACAGGCCCTGATCGCGGTAGCCGGGACGGCCTTGGTCCTGAATGGTCGCGGCGGGGCCGATGGATTGAACGATCAGGGCCGGTGTCATGCGATATCCTCGACCCGTGCGCCGCCCATGCCGTCTGCATTGTCCGCGCGGATAGTTTCCAGATCTTCGGGCGTTATCGGCTCGAACCGCATCTCATCCCCCGGCAGCAGCGCAAAGGGCGCGTCCGCCTCGGGCCGGAACCCGCGGAAGGCCGTCTGGCCGACATGACGCCAGCCGGTGGGCGTTTCGGCGGTGAAGACGATCACCTGCCGGATCGCCAGCACCAGCGCACCTTCGGGCACGCGCGGCGTCACGGCCTTCAGCCGCGGAATGTCCCACGCGGATTTCAGCGGCCCCATGTAGGGCTGCCCCGGCGCGAAGCCGATGGTCAGGACGCGCACGCGCGACGACGTCAGATCCTCGATCGCCTCGGCCTCGCTCATCCCCGCCTCGGACGCGGCCTCCGCCAGTTGCGGCGCAAGCTCGGTGCCGAAGACCGTCGGCACGGTCCATAGCCTGCGGCCCTCCGGCAGATCCGCCTCCATCCAGTCCTGCTCGGCCAGCAGGTCCTGCAACCGATCCTGCAACGCGTCATGCGACAGCGCGAGCGGGTCGAACCGCAGGTAGACCGACGTCAAAGTCGTCGCTGTCTCGAAAATATAGTCCACCCCGGACCTATCCACCGCGGCGCGGAACGCCAGCGCGGCCCGGTTGGCGCGGTCTTCCAGCACCGGCGCGAAGGTCACCAGCATGCCGTCGATGCCGACGGTCCTGATCTTCGGAAATGTGTCGCCGGTCCCGTCCGCCATGGTCCGCCCCCTGTTTCAGGGGCCGACTCTGCGTCCCCTCCGGCGCAGAGACAACCGCCAATCGCCGCACGATGTTCCGGAGGTTTGCCGCGGCTGCGCCACCGCGCTAGAAGGCAGCGAACGACAGTGCGCCCCCCGCGCCCCGAAAGGACGCCATGACCCGGATCATCTCATCGCTCAGCGACATCTCCGACCGTTACGACGTGCTCTACGTCGATCTGTGGGGGTGTCTTCATAACGGGATCGAAGCATTCCCCGATGCGGTCGCCGCGCTTCAGGGCTACCGCCAACGCGCCGGCACGGTGGTGCTCGTCACCAACTCCCCCCGCCCGCGCGACAGCGTGGCCGAACAGATCCGCGGCTTCGGCGTGCCCGACGATTCCTATGATGCCATCGCCACGTCGGGCGACAGCGCCCGCGCCGCGATGTACCAGGGCGCCGTGGGCCGGAAGGTCTATTTCATGGGCGAAGAGGACCGCGACGAAGATTTCTTCAAGCCGCTCCAGATCCTCGACAACCCCGTCGAAATCGAACGCGTGCCGCTGGACGAGGCCGAGGGAATCGTCTGCTGCGGCCCCTTCGATCCGCTGGCGGACCCGGCCGTGAACCGGGCCGATTTCCTGTATGCCAAGACCAAGGGGCTGAAACTGCTCTGCGCCAATCCCGACATCGTGGTCGACCGCGGCGAGGAACGGCAATGGTGCGCCGGCGCGCTGGCGCAGCTTTATACCGAGATGGGGGGCGAGAGCCTGTATTTCGGCAAGCCCCATCCGCCGATCTACGATCTGGCGCGGCGGCGGCTTCTGTCGCTGGGCAAGGACGTGAACCCGTCGGCCATTCTGGCCATCGGCGACGGCCCCCATACGGATATCGACGGCGCGATGGGCGAGGACATCGATTCGCTCTTCATCACCGGCGGTCTGGCGGCGGCCGAGACGATCACGAAGGAACAGCCCGACGCGGACGCGCTGAAAGAATATGTCGCGAAGGAAATGATTTCGCCGACCTTTGCCATCGGTTTCCTGCGGTAGGTGCATTTCCCTCTTGATTTTCTGCAGCTGCGAAGTAATAAAGTTACGCACTGTAGCCGGGTGAAGGCATTTTATTACCCGGCGGTGATCTCAAGAGGATGCCATGCTGGATAATCTGCCGCGCGGAACGATCTGCATCGAAGACATCGAAATGGGCATGTCGCGGTACCTGCAGAAACAGGTGACCGACGAGGATATCGAGCTGTTCGCCAAGGTATCCACCGATCATAACCCGGTGCACCTGGACGAGGACTACGCCCAGGACACGATCTTTCACGGCCGCATCGCCCACGGCATGCTGACCGCGGGGCTGATTTCCGCCGTGATCGGCGAACAGCTTCCCGGGCATGGCACCGTCTACATGGGCCAGTCGCTGAAGTTCCTGGCCCCCGTCCGCCCCGGTGACATGGTCCATGCCGAAGTCACCGTGACGGCCATCGACCACAAGAAACGCCGGGTGACGCTGGATTGCGTCTGCCGCGTGGGCAACACCAAGGTCCTGGTGGGCGAAGCGACGGTCATGGCGCCTTCGCGCAAGTTCGACTGACGGTCTTCAGGGCACGCGCTGAACGCCGTCCCCTGAATGCCCTTTGAGTCCCGCTTGAACCTTCCCCGCAGTGCCGCTACGGACGGGCCCATGCGCATCATCCGGGACTATCGTTACGTCGCCCCCGAAGATCGCGGCGCAACAGTCGCGATCGGTAACTTCGACGGGGTGCATCTGGGCCATCGCTCGGTCATCGACCTGGCCCGCCAGGCGCGTCCCGATGCGCCTTTGGGCGTTCTCACGTTCGAACCCCATCCCCGCAGCTATTTCGCCCCGGATGCACCGCCCTTCCGGCTGATGAACGCGGATGCGCGTGCCAGCCGGCTGGAAAAGCTGGGTGTCGACAGGCTGTATGAGCTGAACTTCAACGCGGCCCTCGCCGGCCTGACGCCCGAGGCCTTCGCCCGGGATATCATCGCCGGCGGGCTGGGGCTGACGAACGTTGTCGTCGGCGCCGATTTCCGCTTCGGCAAGGACCGGGCCGGCGGGGTCGAGGATCTGGTTCGCTTCGGGGAGGAGATGGGCTTTGGCGTCACCATCGCCCCGCTGCTGGAGCAATCCGACGAAACCGTCTCCTCGACCGCGATCCGCACCGCGCTGAGCGAAGGCCGCCCTAGGGATGCCGCCGCGATGCTGGGCCACTGGCACCGGATCGAAGGCACCGTGGTCGGCGGCGAACAGCGCGGGCGCGAACTGGGTTATCCCACCGCCAACATCTCAATCGCCGGGCTGCACCGCCCGGCCTTCGGGGTCTATGCCGTGCTGGTCGACGTGCTGACGGGCCCGAATATCGGGTCGTATCATGGCGCTGCCTCTCTTGGCATTCACCCGATGTACGGCGTCGAAACGCCAAACCTGGAACCGCATATCTTCGATTTCTCGGGCGATCTCTATGGCGCGCGCGTCTCGGTCGGACTGGTGGAGTTCCTGCGCCCCGAGCAGAAATTCGACGGAATCGAGCAGTTGATCGCCCAGATCGAGGCCGACTGCGCCCGTTCGCGCGACATACTGGTCGCGCTATGACCGCCCGCAGGTCCGACGACGATCCAATAGACCGGACCGGCCTTGGCCGCCGGTTCTGGGAAAAGAAGTCGCTGGACCGGATGAACCGCGACGAATGGGAAGCGCTGTGTGACGGCTGCGGCAAGTGCTGCCTCAACAAGCTGGAGGATTTTGAAACGGGCGAGGTTGCGCTGACCCGCCTGGCCTGCCGGCTGTTCGACGATTCCACCTGCCGGTGCAGCCAGTACCCGATCCGCCACAATTTCGTGCCCGAATGCATCGTGCTGTCGCCCGAGACGATCGAACAGCACGCCTACTGGCTGCCGCGCACCTGCGCCTACCGGCTGCTGCACGTGGGCGAGCCCTTGCCCAAGTGGCACCCTCTTTTGACCGGCACCGCGCAATCGGTGCACGATGCCGGCATTTCGCTGCAAGACCGTACCATCCCGGAGTTCGACGTCGACGAAGACGACTGGGAGGACTTCATCATCGAGGAGCCCGTCTGATGTTCTTTGCCTCTGACAATTCCGGCCCCGTCCATCCGGAGGTTCTGACGGCGCTCGCCGCCGCCAACGAAGGCTATGCGATGGCCTATGGCGCCGATGCCCAGATGGCCGAGGTGACAGACCGCATCCGGACGCTTTTCGAAGCGCCCGAAGCCGCCGTTTACCTTGTGGCCACCGGAACGGCCGCGAATGCGCTGGCGCTGGCGACGCTTGCGCAGCCCTGGCAAACGGTCTTCTGTTCCCCCGTTGCCCATATCCACGAAGACGAATGCAACGCGCCCGAATTCTTCTCGGGCGGGGCAAAGCTGACACTGGTGCCCGGAACCGACAAGATGGACCCGGACGCCCTGCGCACCAGCATCGAGGGCGAAGAAACCCGCGGCGTCCACGGCCCCCAGCGCGGGCCGGTCTCGATCACGCAGGTGACGGAACGCGGCAGTGTCTACACCCTGGCCGAGATCGAAACGCTGTGTGCGGTGGCCAAGAACTTCGCCCTGCCCGTCTACATGGATGGCGCAAGGTATTCGAACGCATTGGCGCGGCTGAACTGTTCTCCGGCCGAGATGACATGGAAAGCTGGCGTCGATGTCGTGTCCTTCGGCGGCACCAAGAACGGGCTGATGGGGGTCGAGGCCGTGATCTTCTTCGATTCCGCCCACGCCTGGGAATTCGAACTTCGCCGCAAGCGGGGCGCGCAGCTGTTTTCCAAGCACCGCTACCTGTCGGCGCAGATGCTGGCCTATCTGGAAGACGATCTGTGGCTGCGCTCGGCCCGGAAGGCCAACGCGGCGGCGGCGCAACTGGCTGACGGGCTGCGCGCGCGCGGCGTGACCTTTGCCCATTCGCCCGATGCCAACATGCTGTTCCCCGTCTTCCCCCGCCGCATCCACCAGCGCCTCCACGACGCCGGAGCCGCCTATCACATCTGGGCCGGCAGCCTGGACGGCGACGACCCGGAAGAAGGCCTGACCGCACGGCTGGTCTGCGACTGGTCGGTCACGCCGGACGCGGTCGACACGTTCCTGGGCCATTTCGACTGACTTGCAGCGGCCCGGGCCCGCATGCGACACCTGCCATGCAACCGGCGTTTTCCGCACCGCAGCAGCTTTGCCCCTGCAGGCCACCATGCTAAGCGGAACCCACATCACGAATCTGTCACAGACGGCACGAGACAGGGGCCCCATCGCATGACCACCTTGACCGAACCCAAGCTGATTGCTGGGAACGCCAACCTGCCTCTCGCCGAAGCGATCGCGCGGCGGATGACACTGCACCGCGGCGTGCATACCGGGCTCGTCAACGCCCGGGTCGAACGCTTCAATGACGGGGAGATCTTCGTCGAGGTGTTCGAGAACGTCCGCGGAGAGGACATGTTCATCGTCCAACCGACGTCGAACCCCGCCAACGACAACCTGATGGAACTCTTGATCATCGCCGACGCGCTGAAACGGTCATCGGCCTCGCGGATCACGGCCGTCATCCCCTATTTCGGCTATGCACGGCAGGATCGACGCACCAAGGCGCGCACGCCGATTTCCGCAAAGCTGGTGGCGAACATGCTGACGGGATCGGGCATCGAACGGGTCCTGACGATGGATCTGCACGCCGCCCAGATCCAGGGATTCTTCGATATTCCCGTGGATAACCTCTATGCCTCGCCGATCTTCAGCCTGGATATCCGGACGCAGTTCCGCGACAGGCTCGACAAGCTGACGGTCGTGTCCCCCGACGTGGGCGGCGTGGCGCGGGCGCGCGAGCTGGCGAAACGGATCAACTCACCGCTGGCCATTGTCGACAAGCGGCGCGAAAAGCCCGGCGAAGTGGCCGAGATGACGGTGATCGGCGATGTCGAAGACCGGATCTGCCTGATCGTCGACGACATGTGCGATACGGCGGGAACGCTCTGCAAGGCGGCGGACGTGCTGCTGGAAAACGGCGCGAGCGAGGTGCATGCCTATGTCACCCACGGCGTGATGAGCGGCCCGGCGGTGGAGCGGGTGACAGGCTCTCAACTGAAGACGCTGGTAATCACCGACACGATCCAGGCGCCCGAACCGGTGAAATCCACGCCCAATGTCCGCATCATCCCCACGGCGCCGATCTTCGCGCAGGCGATCATGAACATCTGGAACGGCACCTCGGTCTCCTCGCTGTTCGAGGACCGGACGCTGACGCCGATCTACGAATCCCTCTACACGATGGACTGAGCCCGACCGGGCGTCGGTTTCTGCCCCGCGGCGCGGCACGCGCCGCATCGCGCCCGAGGGGGCCGGCGGACACCGCAGGTGGCCGCCGGGGCTGGGCGGGTGGGCTCCCGAGGGCGCGATCTGCCCTCCGCGAGACATGGCCTGACCGTCAGAACGGGGGTTCTGTCCCCGCCGCGCCTGTGGCGCGTCTCCCCCGAGGTATTTGTGGACCAAAGAAGCCCCGGGACGCCCTGGGATTTCACCGTAGGGTGCGTGGTCTCCACGCACCATCGTCAGAACCGCTCAAGCAGACGTTTCAGGTATTCCAATTCGACGTCCGGTCGTTCGCCCTGTCCCGACCGGCGGCGGATTTCGTCCAGAAGCTCGCGCGCGCGGCGGTAGACGTCTTCGCCCTGAAGCAGTCCGTCCTCTGTCGACATCGTGCCGTTTGTACCTGATCGGCGGCCCAGCGGATCGCGGTTCTGGGCCTGCTGGTTGCCCTGCTGGTTGCTTTGGCCGTTCTGGTTCTGCTGCTGTTGCTGGGCCATGGCTTCGCCCAGTTGCCGCATGCCTTCACGCAGGGCCTCCATCGCTTCGGCCTGGCGGTCGATGGCGCCGGCCAGATCGTCGCCTTCCAGCGCCTCTTCGGCGCCTTCCATGGCCCGGCCCGCGCGATCCAGCGCGTCGCGCGCCGCGTCGCCTTCCGGCGTACCCGCGCCCGGCAGGTTGCCCTGCTGGCGGTTCAATTCGTCCCGCAACGCGCGCTGACGTTCCGTCAGCGTGCCTTCATCCGGCATGCCGTTCTGGCCCTGACCGTCGCCGGGTTGCCCCTGCTGGCCCTGACCCTGCCCCTGGCCATGCTGCTGGCCGCGCCCCATGTTGCCGTCACGGCCCTCGTTGCCCTGTTGCTCGCCGGAGCGTGCGTTCGGGTTGAACTGTTCCTGCAGGTCGCGGAACGCCTCGTCCGACAGGCCCTGCTGGTCGCGCAAGGTTTCCGCCAGATCTTCCATCGCCTGCTCGCCCGGCGACTGGCCGCCCTGCCCCTGGCCTTGCGTGACGCGCATGTTCTCCATCATCTGCTGAAGCTCCTGCAGCGCCTGCTGCGCTTCGGCCATGCGGCCCTGCTCCATCAGCTCCTGGATCCGGTCCATCATCTGCTGCAGATCGCCTTGCGTCATCTGCATCATCTCGCCGGATTGCTGGCCTTCCTGCTGTTCGCCCTGGTTCTGGGCCTGCCGCGACAGCTGCCGCAGGTAATCGTCGGTCGCCTCGCGCAACTCCTGCATCAGTTCGGCGATCTCCTGATCGCTCGCCCCGTTGCGCATCGCCTCGCTCAGCCGCTCCTGCGCCCGGCGCATCCGTTCCAGCGCATCGCCCAGATCGCCGTCTTCCAAGAGCAGGGCCAGATCCCAAAGCGCCTGCGCGATCTCCTCGCGCTGCGGTTCAGACATGCCATATTGTGTGAAGGTCTCCATCCGCCGCAGGACAACGCGCAGCCGCAGGTATGCGGTTTCCGAACGGAACACGTCCTCGGGCCGGTTGGAGACAGCGCGCAGGATCATCGCCACGTCCGGCGCGTTCGACATCGACCACAGAAGATCGCGGCGCATCTCGATCACCGCCGCGGCCATCGGATCGAAGAACCGGCGGCCCGCCAGCCGTGTTTCAAAGGGCGCGGCCTCCCCCACCTGTTCAAGATCGTCGATGGCCGAAAGCGTTACCGTGACCGGCAGGTTGGCCCATGGATGTTCCGAGAAATCCTCGATCAGCGCTTCTTCGAACGCTTCACGACCGCCGGTCAGGGGCATCGGCAGATCCACGGTGATCTCCTCCCTCGGATCGGGCTCCGCCGCCAGCCCATAGCGGCGGTCGATATTGTCGAGGTCGAGAGCGATGGTCGCCTGCCCGCTCGACACACCGTAATCGTCGGCGGCGGCGAAGGGCAGTTTCATGGCCCCCGTGGGCTGCACTTCGGCCTCGCCCGTGACCTCGATCTCCGGGTTTGCGTCATCGACCACGGTCACGTCCCAGCTGCGCCCGCCTGCGCCGTCAATCGACAGCTCGCCCGGTTGCGCGACCTCGAAGCTCTGCTGCGCATCGGCCGCAGAAGGCACGTCTTCCGTCCGGCCCGACACGGTTTCCGATACGGTCAGGTCGCCGACCTCGCCATACAGGCGCAACGTGATCCGGCTTCCTTCGGGGACCGACAGGTCCGAGCCTTCGATGTCGGCCAGATAGAGCGTCGGCAGCCCGGTATAGCGCGGCGGTTCCACCCAGCCTTCCCAGGCCGGGCCGCCCGCGATGGCAGCACCACCCGGCGTCAATTGGCGTACGCTTTCCACCTTCCAGATCGATCCGAAGAGGAACGCGATGACCAGAAACAGCAGCGCCATGTAGCGCAGGCCGAACGGATCCTGCCGGTTCAGCTTCAGATCCGGCTCGACCGCTTTGGCGCCTGCCGCGCGGGCTTCCATCCGGGCCTGGTGCGCCCGCCACAGCGCGCGCGATTGCGCATCGGCGCCACCCGTGGCCTGCGCGTCCAGCATCGCCTGGATCGGCCGCCCCGGCATGGCCGCATCCAGCCGCACCAATGCATCGGCCCGGTTGGGCCAGCGCAGGCGCCAGATGCCATAGCCGAGACCCGCGAGCGCCCCCACGGCCAGCAGAACGGCGACGCCCCAGACGACTTCCAGAGGCAGGATCTCGTGCGCGCCCAGCATCGGCAGGGCAAAGGCCAGCATCACGACCGACAGGAACGGCCAGAACGCCCGCAGCAGACGTTCGGCGATCAGGCCGGCATGGGTCAGCCCCAGCACAAGCCGAAGCGGGCGCAGGCGTGGATCGGAACCGGAACGGTCAGCCATCAGATCTCCCGAGAGCGGATGGAATGTTCGGGGCCAGTCTCCCGAAACATTGTTTAGATCGCGCGCGACGGCGCGATATGTCGCATCATAGCCACTCGGGGAGGCTATCGCGATTTATCATCTCGTCAATGGTCGGACGTGGGCGGATAACCGCGAATTGATCATCTTTCACCAGAACTTCCGGAATAAGCGGCCTGGCGTTGTATTCGCTTGCCATGACGGCACCGTATGCACCGGCCGACCGGAAGGCGACGAGCGCGCCCGGCAGCACAGGCGGCAGCATGCGCTGGCGGGCGAAGGTGTCGCCGGTCTCGCAGACGGGGCCCACCACGTCGAAGGCGCGCTGTTCGATGCCGGCGGCAGGTTCTTCCACCGGCACGATATCGTGATGCGCGTCGTACATGGCCGGGCGGATCAGGTCGTTCATGGCCGCGTCAAGGATCAGGAAATCCCGGTCCTCCCCCGATTTCAGGTAGATCACGCTGGCGACCAGCAGCCCGGCATTGCCCGCGATCAGGCGGCCCGGCTCGATCTCGATCTCGCAGCCCAGGTGGCCCAGCGTGCGCTTGATCATCGCGCCGTATTCCACCGGCAGCGGCGGCGCGGTATTGGCGCGGGTGTAGGGAATGCCCAGGCCGCCGCCCAGATCCAGCCGCCGGATATCGTGGCCATCGGCGCGCAGAACCTCCGTCAGTTCGGCGACCTTGGCGTAGGCCAGCTCGAACGGCTCCAGCTCGGTCAGCTGGCTGCCGATATGGACGTCAATCCCCACCACGTCGATCCCGTCCAGCCTCGCGGCCTGCGCATACACGTCCCGCGCGCGGGAGATCGGGATGCCGAACTTGTTCTCCGACTTGCCGGTGGCGATCTTGGCATGGGTCTTCGCATCGACATCCGGATTGACGCGGATCGTGATCGGCGCGCTGACGCCCAGCGACAGGGCGACCCGGTTCAGCGCCTCCATCTCCGGCTCCGATTCGACGTTGAACTGCCGGATCCCGCCTTCAAGCGCGGTACGCATCTCGGCCTCGGTCTTGCCGACGCCCGAGAACACGATCTTGTCGCCCGGCACGCCGGCGGCGCGGGCGCGGGCATATTCCCCGGCCGAAACCACGTCCATGCCGGCGCCAGCCGCGGCCAGCGTCTTCAGGATCGCCTGGTTGCCGGCGGCCTTCATCGCGTAACACACAAGATGGTCGATCCCGTCCAGCGCCTCGTCGAACAGCCGGTAATGCCGCAGCAACGTCGCGGTGGAATAGACATAGAACGGCGTACCGACGGCCGCGGCAATCTCCGGGATGGGCACATCCTCGGCATGCAGGATGCCCTGGGCGTAGTTGAAATGATCCATCCCGTACCGTCCGCCCTTCTGCGCAGCCCGTCGAAACCCGTCCCGGGGCGCGGCACGCGCCCCATCGCGCCCGAAGCGGGTGCGGCGGATCCCGGAGGGATCCGACGTGGGTGGGCGGGTGGGCCCGCCGAGGGCGCGATCCCCCGGCCTGCCACCTGTCCCGGTCCCCGGATTCCCGGACGGGCGTTTCAACTCTTCAGCCACGGGACGTAGACTGAAACCACGGGCCGCTCAACCCGGAAGCCTACTGCACGATCACGACACGCATGTTCTGCGTGCCCGCCTCTTGCGTCATTTGAAAAAGCATCGCGGCGTGATCGGGATGCAGCCGGATGCACCCGTGCGATGCCGGCCGTCCCAGCCGCGCCAGATCGTTCGTGCCGTGGATCGCGTAGCCGCCATGAAAGAAGATCGAATGCGGCATCGGCGCATTGTTGTATTTCCGCGACCGGTGATGCCTCGACAGCCACTGCGCCGAGTACTGGCCCACGGGCGTGCGGTACCCGCTCCGCCCGCTGGACACCGGCCAGTCGTACAGCCGGTAGCCGTCGCGCATTACCGTCATTCGCTGATCCGACAGATCAACATAGGCGATCAATGACGACGCCCGCACGGCCGGTACCCACAGGCACAGGATCAGGGCTGCAGACAAGAGCATTCGCATGATGACAGGCATACCGTTTCCCGCGCCTTCCGGCCGGCCTCCAGTTTCAGGATACCCGCCACAAAGCGAAAAACGGTCCTGTTAATCAACCGAAAGCAGGAAACGCGGTTTCGCACCCGTTAAGAGCGATCCGCTGTCCGGAAGCTCCGCAGAAAGAGAAACAGCGGCAACCCGCAGCTGACCCCGATACCGAAGGTAGCGGGGATTGCGATCAGCCCGATCCAGGCCCGCCGCGCCGCGCAGTCGGCGATCACGAAGACGGTCAGGGCAATCGCGGCAATGGTCAGGTCCCAGACCAGACCGCTGGTGGCCGCGTTCGCGTGCCAGGCATCGACCATGCCGCCCAGATCCACACCGTTATCGCGGAACCAGCGCACGAACCACGCCATCGGGTGCACCGCACCCCAGATCGCCAGCGCCAGGTACACCCAGCGCAACATCAGGCCACCCGCGTGGCGTCAGCCGACAGCGCCGCGGGTCGCTCGGGCTCCCCGTCCACGCCGCAACCTGCCATCGCCAGCGCGCCCAATGCCAGAAGTCCGATCAGAAGTCGCGTCATCCCAGCACCGATCTCCACCGTTCGGCCTGCGCCTGCACCTGCGCGGGCGCCGTTCCTCCATAGGACATGCGCGAGTTGACCGAGTTTTCCACCCCGAGCACGGAAAAAATGTCCTCGGTGATGCCGGCGCAGACGCCCTGCATGTCGGACAGGCTCAGATCCGGCAGATCGCAGCCGCGGCTTTCGGCCATGGCCACAAGGCTCCCCGTGACGTGGTGCGCCTCGCGGAAGGGCAGGCCCAGCACGCGGACCAGCCAGTCGGCCAGGTCCGTCGCGGTGGAAAAGCCCGCCCCGGCCGCCGCGGCGAGCGCGTCACGGTTGGCGCTCATGTCGCGGACCATGCCTTCCATCGCCGCCAGCGCCAGCATCCAGTTGTCGGCAGCGTCGAAGACCTGTTCCTTGTCTTCCTGCATGTCCTTGGAATAGGCCAAGGGCAGGCCCTTCATCACCATCATCAGCGCCGCGTTGGCACCGAAGATCCGCCCCACCTTGGCGCGGATCAGCTCGGCTGCGTCGGGGTTCTTCTTCTGCGGCATGATCGACGATCCGGTCGAGAACCGGTCGCTGAGCGTCACGAAGCGGAACTGCGCCGACGACCAGATCACCAGCTCCTCCGCCAGCCGCGACAGGTGCATGGCCGAGATCGACGCCACCGACAGGAATTCCAACGCGAAATCCCTGTCGCTGACCGCATCCAGTGAATTCGCCGACGGCCGGTCGAACCCAAGCGCCTGGGCCGTCATGTCCCTGTCTATCGGAAAGGACGTCCCGGCCAGGGCCGCCGCCCCCAGCGGGCATTCGTTCATCCGGGCGCGGGCATCGCGGACACGGGTCAGATCGCGACCCAGCATCTCGACATAGGCCATCATGTGATGGCCCCATGTCACCGGCTGTGCGGTCTGCAGATGGGTGAAGCCCGGCATCACCCAGTCGGCGCCGCTTTCCGCCTGCGCGACCAATGCCCGCATCAGGGCCTGCAGCCCTTCCGCAGCGGCATCCAGCTGATCGCGGACCCATAGCTTGAAGTCGGTCGCCACCTGGTCGTTGCGACTGCGCCCTGTATGCAGGCGTCCGGCGGGTTCGCCGATCAGCTCCTTCAGGCGGGCTTCCACGTTCATGTGGATGTCTTCCAGTGCCGTCGAATAGGCGAAGGTCCCGCCCTCGATCTCTGACAACACCGTGAGCAGCCCTTCCCGGATCGCGTCCACATCTTTATCGCTGAGGATGCCCGTCGCCGCCAACATCGCGGCATGGGCCCTCGAACCGGCAATATCCTGGGCGGCCAGCCGGCGGTCGAATCCGATGGAGGCATTGATCGCCTCCATGATCGCATCCGGCCCGGCGGCAAAGCGTCCGCCCCACATCTGGTTCGAGGTCGTGTCTGACATGTTCTGCAATCCTTTGGGAGATCGTCTCGTGCGCCTGATCCGCTTCGCCGCTCTTTATCTCTCGCTCGCGCTCTGTGCAAATGGCGCGCTGGCCGCCGACCTGTCCTCGGTCGAGGCCCTCCGCGAGGGTGACATGCAAAAGCTTGTCTTCTCAGCGCCCCAGCCGGTGCCGCTGGTTCCGTTCTTCGCCCCCGACGGGGCCGAGGTGACGCTGGGCGATTATTCCGGCAAGTACGTGCTCGTGAACTTCTGGGCCACATGGTGCGCGCCCTGCCGCAAGGAAATGCCGGAGCTCAACGCCCTGCAACAGGAATTCGGCGGCGAGGATTTCGAGGTGGTGACAATCGCCACGGGCCGCAATTCGCCCGAAGGCATCACCAAATTCTTCGATGAAAACGGCATCACCGACCTGCCCCGCACGCAGGATCCGAACTCGGCTCTCGCGCGCGAGATGGGGATCCTGGGCCTGCCCATCACCGTGCTGATCGACCCTGACGGCCAGGAAGTCGCCCGCCTCCGCGGCGATGCTGCATGGCATTCCGACAGTGCCCGCGCCATCGTCGCCGCCCTGATCGCCGGCCCCGAAAGCTGAAATCCCCCCGCGCGATGGCCGCGCGCGCCCCGGACGGCGAGGAGGCCTGTCCCGCAGGGTCAGGCCGACGGGGGTCGGGCGGGCGGGCCGCCCGGGGCGCGTGTGGCCTTGCTCTAACGCCGGGCCAATGCCGCCACCTCCGCGTGACGCGGGCAGCCCAGTTCATGATCGTTGACCATCCCCACCGCCTCCATGAAGGCATAGACGATGGTGGGCCCGCAGAACTTGAAGCCCCGTTTCTTAAGATCCTTCGAAATTTGAAGGGATAAATCGGTCGAGGTCGGCACCTCGGCCATCGACCGGAACCGGTTCTGCAGCGGCGTGCCGCCCATGTAATCCCACAGGAACCGGTCGAATCCGCCGTCTTTCTCGATCTCCAGCCACGCTTGCGCATTGGTGATCGTGGCCTCGATCTTGCCGCGATGGCGGATGATGCCGGCATTGGTCAGCAGCCCTGCCACCTCGTCCTCGCCCCATCCCGCCACGATCTCGGGGCGGAACCCGGCAAAGGCCTCGCGGAAATTTTCCCGCTTTTTCAATATGGTGATCCAGCTCAACCCGGCCTGGAACCCGTCCAGCACCAGCTTCTCCCACAACGCTCGGCTGTCCCATTCCGGCACGCCCCATTCCTCGTCGTGATAGGCGATGTAGATCTCGTCCGAGCCCACCCAGGCACACCGTGTCATTGTCTCACTCCACCAGTCCCGAAGGCGCGCGCGTCTCGGCAGCCCCTGCACCGCGACTATGCCCAAGCCATCCGGCCCAGGCCACCGGTTAAGCCGGGATTGATGTTTTCAGGCGATGCTGCGGCCCTGGACGCAAGCAAGGTGACCCCGCAGCCATGTGGCGCATGAACTCGAACACTTCGCCGCGCGATGGCGCCTGGCCCGGTGGCGCGCCGGCCGATTCCGGTGCGGCCCACGCCCGCCCCGAACGCAAACGTGGCCATTCGGTCAGCCCGCTCGACATGGCCGTCGAACTGCGCGACCGCGACCTGATGCGCACGGTGTCCGAGGCGGTGAAGCACCAGAACTGCCTGCTGGCCTACCAGCCGGTCGTCGAAGCCCGCCCGCCGCATCGTACCGTCTTTCACGAAGGGCTGATCCGCGTGCTGGACCCGGCGGGCCGACCGATTCCCGCACGGGATTTCATGGACGCGGCCGAAACCGCCGAACTGGGGCGGGAGATCGACTGCGCCGCGCTGGCATTGGGTCTGCGCGCGCTGGAACGCACCCCGGGTCTGCGGCTTTCGCTGAACATGTCGGCGCGATCTGCCGGGTACCGCCGATGGACGCAGATCCTTGACCGCGCGCTCCGCCGCGATGCGTCGCTCGCCGCGCGTCTCACGCTGGAAATGTCGGAACCGTCGCTGGCCGTCGTGCCGGATCTTGTCGGCGACTTCATGCACCGGATCGCAGGCTATGGCATCGCCTTCGCGCTGGATGAAGTCGGCGCCGGGCCGACCATGTTCTGCACCTTGCGCGACAGCCTGTTCGATGCGGTCAAGATCGACAGCCAGTTCGTTCGCGACATCCATCTGCAACCCGACAACCAGTCCCTTGTGCAGGCGCTGACCGCCACCGCCCGCGCCTTCGACATGGGCGTGATGGCGGTGGGCGTCGAATCGAAGGAAGAAGCACTCTACCTGGCCCAGGCCGGTATCGACCTGCTGCAAGGCTATGGCTTCGGTGCGCCGACAATCCGGCCGCCATGGGATTCCCCGGGCGGCGAAGATCGCGCCTGACCCGGGCAAACCGGATCACGATTCGATGCTGCAGCGCCATCGCGGATGCAGCCTGCAGTTGCCGCAGGTGCAGCATTCCGGTAACACCGTTAATCATGGGCGCGGGAGGAACGGTGCCGAACAAAGGCCCCGTTCGACGGAGGACCGATTGCCCGCACAAGCGCTCAGGGTAATTCTGACCCCAGGTTGGCAGAGGACAAAACATGACCAATGTAGTTATCGCATCCGCGGCGCGTACCGGCGTCGGCAGTTTCGGCGGCACGCTCGGCACCACGCCGGCCCATGACCTTGGCAAGGTCGTACTTGAAGCCATCGTGGAACGCGCCGGCATCGACAAGGCCGATGTCGACCAGACGATCCTGGGCCAGGTCCTGACCGCGGCGCAGGGCCAGAACCCCGCTCGCCAGGCCCATATCAATGCCGGCCTGCCGCAGTCCAGCGCGGCCTGGGGCATCAACCAGGTCTGCGGTTCGGGCCTGCGTGCCGTGGCGCTTGGCGCCCAGCATGTCCAGCTGGGCGACGCCGATATCGTCGCCGCCGGCGGGCAGGAAAGCATGTCGCTGAGCCCCCATGCCGCGATGCTGCGCACCGGGCACAAGATGGGCGACATGACCTATATCGACACCATGATCCGCGACGGTCTGTGGGATGCCTTCAACGGCTACCACATGGGCCAGACGGCCGAAAACGTCGCCGAGAAATGGCAGATCGGCCGCGAAGCGCAGGACGAATTCGCCGTCGCCTCGCAGAACAAGGCCGAAGCCGCCCAGAAGGCCGGCAAGTTCAAGGACGAGATCGTCCCGGTCACGATCAAGTCCCGCAAGGGCGAGATCATCTTCGACCATGACGAATACATCCGCGAAGGCGCCAATATCGAGACGATGCAGAAACTGCGCCCGGCTTTCACCAAGGACGGCACCGTGACCGCGGCCAATGCCTCGGGCCTGAACGATGGCGCGGCTGCCGTTTTGCTGATGTCCGCCGACAATGCCGAAAAGCGCGGGATCGAACCCTTGGCGCGAATCGTTTCCTTCGCCACGGTGGGTCTCGACCCGTCCATCATGGGGGCGGGCCCGATCTATGCCTCGCGCGCAGCCCTGGAGAAGGCGGGATGGAAGCCCGAAGATCTCGATCTGGTCGAAGCGAACGAGGCTTTCGCCGCGCAGGCCTGTGCCGTGAACAAGGACATGGGCTGGGATCCGTCGATCGTGAACGTGAACGGCGGCGCCATTGCCATCGGTCACCCGATCGGCGCCTCGGGCGCGCGGGTCCTGAACACGCTGCTGTTCGAGATGAAACGCCGCGACGCCAAGAAGGGGCTGGCGACGCTCTGCATCGGCGGCGGCATGGGTGTGGCGATGTGCATTCAGCGCGACTGATCGCGCCCACAGCACGAAAAACACGCACTATGCTTTTGGAGACCTGCGGCAATTGCCGCAGGTTTCTTTTTGCGCACGAAAGATTATTGCGCAGATAGCCGGTAACGGCTTAACAAGATTACACAGCCAACTTGGAGGACCAACCATATGTCTCGCGTAGCACTAGTGACCGGCGGTAGCCGCGGAATCGGCGCGGCCATCAGCAGGGCCCTGAAGGACGCCGGATACACGGTGGCCGCCAGCTACGCCGGTAACGATGAAGCGGCGGGGAAATTCACCGACGAAACCGGCATCAAAACCTACAAGTGGAACGTGGCCGACTACGAGGAATCGAAGGCCGGTCTGGCGCAGGTCGAAGCCGATCTGGGCCCGATCGAAGTGGTCGTGGCCAATGCCGGCATCACCCGTGACGCACCGTTCCACCGCATGACGCCGGACCAGTGGCACGACGTGGTGAACACCAACCTGACCGGCGTTTTCAACACCGTGCACCCGCTGTGGCCGGGCATGCGTGAACGCGGCTTCGGCCGGGTTGTGGTGATCAGTTCGATCAATGGTCAGAAGGGCCAGTTCGCGCAGGTGAACTATGCCGCGACCAAGGCGGGCGATCTGGGGATCGTGAAGTCTCTGGCACAGGAGGGTGCGGCCAAGGGGATCACCGCAAACGCGATCTGCCCTGGCTACATCGCCACGGACATGGTCATGGCGGTGCCGGAAAAGGTCCGCGAGTCGATCATCGCGCAGATCCCGACGGGACGACTGGGGGAACCGGAAGAGATCGCACGCTGCGTGGTGTTCCTGGCCTCGGACGATGCCGCGTTCATCAACGGCTCGACCATCACCGCGAATGGCGGTCAGTTCTTCGTCTAGTAGGGTCCCGCGGCGGGCGGCGCAATCGCGCCCTCGCCGGCCCCAACCCGTCCACCCCGGCAGCGCGCGCTTTGCGCGCGCGCCGGGCCATCTCGGCCGCGATCCGGCGCAGGGGCGCCGGGGGCGTGTACTTCCCGCCCCAGCCTGATATCCGCCCGACATGACACGATCCCGCGCGACAGCCATCGGTTTCATTGCCGTCCTTCTGTGGGCGCTTCTTGCGCTGTTCACCGTGGGATCCGCCCCGGTGCCGCCGCTTTTATTGAATGCGCTGTGCTTTGCCGTGGGAGGAGCGATCGGCCTGATCTGGACCGCAATGGACGGCGGGCTGAGGCAGCTGCGCGCCGTGCCGCTGCGTATCTATGCCTTCGGAACCATCGGTCTGTTCGGCTATCATGCGCTTTACTTCTCGGCCCTGCGCCTGGCACCCGCAGCGGAAGCGGGGCTGATCGCCTATCTCTGGCCGCTGTTGATAGTACTGCTGTCGGGATTGCTGCCCGGCGAACGCCTGCGGCCGGGCCACCTGACCGGGGCGCTTCTGGGCTTTTCCGGAGCGGCCGTCATCATCTCGGGCGGGGCGACGGGGTTCAGCGCCACATACCTGCCCGGCTACGGGCTGGCGATGCTCTGCGCGCTGACATGGTCGGGCTACTCGGTACTGTCCCGCCGTCTCGGCGATGCGCCAACGGCATCCGTCGCGGTGTTCTGCCTGGCCAGCGCGGCCCTGTCGGCCGCACTGCACCTTGTTCTGGAAGAGACCGTCTGGCCACAGGACGCCCTTGGATGGGCCGCGACGCTGGGTCTTGGGCTGGGCCCGGTGGGCCTTGCCTTCTTTGTCTGGGACATCGGCGTGAAACGCGGCGATATCCAGCTAGTGGGCACGGCGTCCTACGCCGCACCGCTGATGTCTACATTGATACTTGTCGTGACCGGCATCGCAGCGCCAAGCTGGTCACTGGCGCTGGCCGCCGTTCTGATCACGGGCGGCGCGGGCCTAGCTGCATTGGCCAGCATGCGCGCCGGGAGGTTTGCTAGTGCGAAAGCCTCTGGATCTCGTCCTTGAGTTGCAGCTTCTTCTTCTTCATCTGGGAAATTGCCAGCCGGTCCGCCGCAGGAGACCGCTCCTCGGCCTCAAGACGATGTTCCAGATTTTCGTGCTTTTTCTTCAGCTCGACCAGATGCGATTCCATGCTCATGGGACTCTCCATTCCGTTGCTGCCGAAGGAAAGTTGACCACAGGTCAGCGATTCTGTCATCAAAGAGTTACGTGAAAGGTTGCGAAGGCCATAACAACGCCGCTCCCTCACGTAAAACTGCCGCAATTTCAGGCCGGTAATCGTCGGCACCATCCTGCACGTGCCTGTCGCCGTCGTGCAGGATCACAGGCGCGTGAAGTCGAAACGGCGCGCGACCGTCTTTCCGCATACGGAGAATCACCAATTCGGGTGCTCTCCCCAAGCGTGCAGACAGAGGCAGCGCCTCGATGGATCCCAGATGGGCCGTTCCGACCGCCAGCATCTCTGGCAGCCGGTCGGTGCGGTTGATCAGGTGCAGATAGCCCCTTGGTTTCAGCCTCCGCGCCGCCACCTCGATCCAGAGCGGCAGGGGCGCCGTATCGCCAAGCGCCATCGCGCGGCCCGCATCATCGGCCGGCAGATGGGCGCCGGCGCGGAAATAGGGCGGGTTGGCGATCACGTGATCGAAACTTCGCGCCTTGAGCGGCCGGGGCAACGCCGCCAGATCGGCGGTATGAACCTCGATCTCCAGCCCGTTCCGCGCCGCATTGCGGCGCGCAAGATCGGCGTAAGGGTCCTGCACTTCGACGCCCGTCAGCGACAGCCCGGGCACACGGGACCCCAGGCTCAGGATCGCGGCCCCCGCGCCGCACCCCAGTTCCAGAACGCTCTGCCCCCGCGTTGCAGGCACCGCCGCTGCCAGCAACAACGGGTCCACCCCGGCGCGATAGCCCCGGCGCGGTTGCAGCAGCTTCAGCGCGCCGCCCAGGAAGGCATCCTCGCTCAGGTCACTATCGGCAAACCCGGTCACAGCCCGCGCGGGATATCGTTGTCGGCCAGCACGATCAACGCTCGATCGAAATCGCTTTCGCGCACCATCATCCGCCGCGGCAATGCGCCTATGCCGCCTTCAAGGACGCTCATATTTACGTCCAGTGGAAACGACTCTATACCCTCGCCTTGGAGAAGGGCCGAGGCGAAGGCCATGATGGTCGGGTCGGTGCTGCGCAGAAGCTCTTTCATGGGAACGGGAATAGGCCGCTCCCGGGCGCCTGTCGAGCCCCGCCGGGATAGGCCGCCGGCGGCGTCCACGACCGGAACGGACAGCCGTCACGCTCGCGTGAGATTTTGGATAGGGAACCTATGGATACCCGCACGATTGCCAAACCGCAGGACCGGCTGGCCGATGCCCTCGCGAGCGAGATGGACGCCGTCAACACCCTGATCCGCACCCGCATGGGCTCGGAACACGCGCCGCGCATCCCCGAGGTCACGGCCCATCTGGTGGAAGCCGGCGGCAAGCGGCTGCGGCCGATGCTGACGCTCGCCGCCGCGGGCATGTGTGGCTACGAAGGCCCCCACGCGGTGACCCTGGCCGCGACGGTCGAATTCATCCATACCGCCACGCTGCTGCACGACGACGTGGTCGACGAAAGCCACCAGCGGCGTGGACGGCCCACGGCGAACCTGCTGTGGGACAACAAGTCGAGCGTTCTGGTCGGCGATTTCCTCTTTTCACGCAGCTTCCAGCTGATGGTCGAGGCCGGGCGGATCGAGATCCTGGGCGTGCTGGCCAATGCGTCCGCCACGATTGCCGAAGGCGAAGTGCTGCAACTGACAGCCGCGCAGGATCTGGCAACGACCGAAGCGATCTACATGCAGGTCATCAGGGGCAAGACGGCCGCGCTCTTCGCCGCGGCGACCGAGGTCGGCGGCATGATCGCCGATGCCGCGCCCGAGACGATCAATGGCCTGCGCGATTACGGGGAGGCGCTGGGCATCGCGTTCCAGATCGCCGACGATCTTCTGGATTACCAGGGCGACAGCGCCGCCACGGGCAAGAACGTGGGCGACGATTTCCGCGAACGCAAGCTGACGCTGCCCGTGATCAAGGCCATCGCCGCCGCAGATGCCGAGGAGCGTGCGTTCTGGCAGCGCACCATCGCCGACGGAAAGCAACAGGACGGCGATCTCGACCATGCGCTCGCGCTGATGAACCGTCATGGCACGCTGACGGCAACACGGGACGAAGCCTATCGCTGGGCTGCTGCCGCCCGTTCCGCGCTTGCCCCCTGCCCTGCGCACGAACTGCGCGATATCCTCTCCGACCTCGCGGACTTCGTGGTCTCCCGCCTGGCCTGACCCGTCACAAGGACCGCGCGCGACTAGCGCAATACGGTTGGCGCCACCCACCAGACCGGGTTTTCCGATGCCAGCGTCCATGACGCCGCATCTGCCTGCTCTCGCGTTTCGAAGATCCCGAAACAGGTCGCGCCTGATCCGCTCATTCGCGCGAGTGCCGCACCCGCCTGCCGCAACGCGCCAAGCACATCGCCAATTGCCGGTGCAACTTTCAAGGCCGGTGCTTCCAGATCGTTCCGCTGCCTGTCCAGCCATGCAACCAGCGCCGGGACATCCGTCCACGAAACCAAGTCTTCCATCAGTTGGCCGTCGCGCCGCTGCAAGCCGGCAAAGACCGCCCCTGTCGGCACCTCGATCCCGGGATTGACCAGCACGGCCGGCACATCCGGGAACCCGTCCAAAGGCTCCACCACCTCGCCGATCCCCGACATCCGCGCCGCGCGCGCGGTCATGCAGACGGGCACATCCGCCCCCAGCGCCAGCACATACGGCAAACCCGCACCGAACCGCTCCGCGCAGGCACGCAAGGTCGCCGCCGCATCCGACGACCCGCCCCCGATTCCGCCGGCGGCGGGAAGATGCTTTTCCAGTGTGATCGCGGCATCCCTTACGCCCGCAGCCGTCGCTGCGCGCAGCACAAGGTTTTCGGGTCCGGTTGGAACGCCTGCCGCACGCGGCCCGGTGACAGACAGGGTCAGCCCCTTGCCATCGTCCACGAAGATCCGGTCACCGATATCGGCAAACGCAACAAGCGAGTCGAGCAGATGGTACCCATCCGCCCGACGCCCGGTGACATGCAGTGCAAGGTTGACTTTCGCCGGTGCGAAAGCCTCAGTTCTTGTTGCCATCCGCCACTTTCAGCGGCGGCGCGCCTTCCTCGGCCAGTGTCGCGTCCAGCCCGATCTCCAGCTTGCGCCGGATCCGGTCGGGATCGGCCTCGCCGTTTTCATCCGTGGTATCGACGAAGGAGAGCGCGCGCTTCCACTGGAACTCGGCCTCCCGCATCCGGCCCACGGCCCAGTAGACATCGCCCAAGTGGTCGTTGATCACCGGGTCCACCGGTTCCAGCGCCACCGCGCGTTCCATATGTGCCACCGCTTCCTCGTACCGTGACAGGCGATAGAGCGCCCATCCCAGCGAATCCACGATGAAGCCGTTCTCGGGCCGGGCGGCCACGGCCTCCTCGATCATCCCCAGCGCCTCTTCCAGGTTCTGCTGCTTCTCGACCAGCGAATAGCCAAGGTAGTTCAGCACCATCGGATGGCCCGGCTGCATGTCCAGCGCGGCCCGGAAATCGGCCTCGGCCCGCTCCCATTCCGACATCCGCTCCAGCGCGATCCCGCGGGAATACAGGTAGGCCCAGCGGATCGCGCTGTCCTCTTCGGTGTACTCCAGCGCCCGGTCATAGGCGCGCGCGGCGTCGGCAAACCGACCCTCGGTCCGGTAGAAATCGGCCAGCGATGCATGGACGGTCGGCAGAGTCGGATAATCCTTCGACAGGCGTTCCAGCACCTCGATCGCGGCATCGGGCTTACCGGCGCGGCCCAGCACCTCGGCCCGGCCCTGTTCGGCGGCGTAGAAATCCGGGCTGTCACGCGGCACGTCGCGATAGGTGTCGACCGCAAGGTCGTATTGCCCCAGCCCGTCCAGCATGTCGGCCGTCAGCAGAACCGCGTCGACATGATCGGGCCGCAGGTGCGCCGCCAGCCGCGACTGGATCATCGACAGAAGCTCCGTCTCCTTCGAATCGAGCATCAGCGACAGCGCGAAATGCAGTTCGGCAATGCCGTCCTGCGGTGATTGTACCGTGGTGAAGGGCAGTGTCTCGCCCGCCGCGAGCTCGTCCGCCATTGCCGTCAGGCCCGGATCGAACCCGCCGCTGAAGGCTTCGGCCAGCCGTTCCAGCGCCTCGTCGTTCCGGCCAAGCTGCGACAGGATCTCGGCCCGTGCCATGGCCCCGCGACGGGTCCGGAAAAGGCTGCGGTCGACCTCAGCAAAAAGCTTGGCCGCCGCATCGTATTCTTCCAGGTAGGCATGAGCCAATGCCTTGTGGAACTGTGCCAGCACCGCGAGACCCGCGTCGGATTTCATATCCTCGAACAGGGGCATGGCCGCATCGCGATCCCCCTTGCCGACATAGGCCCAGGCCGCCATCAGCTTGCGGCTGATCGGATCGCTGTCCGGTGCGTTCGTCGCAATCTCGAGGATGCCGTCCCAGTCCCCGGCCTTGGCGAGGTTGGCCAGGATCGTCAAACGTGCCAGCGGCCGGTCGCCGCCAGCCTCGTGGAGCGCTTCGGCATAGGGCAGCGCATCGGCAACCCGCCCCAGGGCCAGCAACGAGATGATCGTGTTCTCGGTCAGGAAACTGTTGTCGGGATCGACTTCCAGCGCCCGGCCATACTGGCGGGCGGCCGTATCGAAATCGTTCGCCATCAGCGCCTGCCGGCCCGCCAGATACGCGCCAGAGCGCACATCGGCAGCGACCACCTGCGGCAGTGAAAGTGAAGCCAGGACCGCGAAAGCGACCCCCCGGAGCATACCTGTCGACACGGATGTCATTCCCTGAAGCTTAACCATGCTGCACAAGCTAGGCCTGTCACCGCCGGGTAGCAATGCCCGCGGCCCCCACAATCGGGCCGGGATACGGCAAAGTTCAGCCAAATGTGACAGATCTCACGCAGACCTGACCGGCCGTGCGTGCTGTGCAGGACATCCCTGAACACCCGGATCGCGCGCGCGGGCGGCTGGGCGGATGCGTCAGCATCCGCCCGAGGGTCGGGTGGGCGGGCCGCCCGCGCGCGCGATCCGCGGCCCGACGCGGCTTTACATGTTCGGGTAATTCGGCCCGTCGCCGCCCTGCGGCGTGGTCCAGTCGATGTTCTGGCTCGGGTCCTTGATATCGCAGGTCTTGCAGTGCACGCAGTTCTGGAAGTTGATCACAAAGCGCGCGGGCTTGCCCTCTTCCTCGACGAACTCGTAGACGCCCGCCGGGCAATACCGTGCCGACGGCCCCGCGAAATCGGGCAGGTTGACCGCGACAGGGATCTCCGGATCCTTCAGCTTCAGATGCGCCGGCTGGTTCTCCTCGTGATTGGTCATCGAGAAGCTCACGTTCGTCAGCCGGTCGAAGCTCAGCACGCCATCGGGACGCGGATAGTCGATCGGCTTGTGCCATTCCGCGCGCTCGGTTGCCTTCGCATCGGTCTTGCCGTGCTTGATGGTGCCGAACAACGACCCGCCGAAGATCGTCTGGACCCACATGTCGAAGCCGCCCAGGGCCAGACCGCCCAGCGGCCCGAACTTGCCGTTCAGCGGCGCTACGTTGCGCACCGTCTTCAGATCCTTGCCCACCGGGCCTTCACGCAGCGCGGTGTCGTAGTCTTCCAGCACGTCGCCACCACGGCCCGCGCCGATCGCGGCAAAGGCCGCCTCGGCCGCCTCGATGCCCGAATGCATGGCGTTGTGGTTGCCCTTGATCCGCGGCAGGTTCACCAGCCCGGCCGAACAGCCGATCAGCGCGCCACCCGGGAAGGCCACCCGCGGGATCGACTGGAAGCCGCCCTTGGTCACCGCCCGCGCGCCATAGGCCACGCGCTTGCCGCCCTTCAGCAGCTCGGCGATCTTCGGGTGATGCTTGAACCGCTGGAATTCCATGTACGGGTACAGGTACGGGTTCTTGTAGTTCAGATCGACGATGTAGCCGACATAGACCTGGTTGTTGTCCAGATGGTAGACGAAGCTACCGCCCGAATTCTTCCAGCCCAGCGGCCAGCCCATCGTGTGGGTGACCTCGCCTTCATTGTGCTTGGCCGGGTCGACCTCCCAGATCTCCTTCATGCCCAGGCCGAACTTGGGCACGTCGCAATCCTTGGCCAGATCGTATTTCGCCAGCACTTCCTTCGACAGCGATCCGCGCACGCCTTCGCCCAGGAAGACATACTTGCCGTGCAATTCCATGCCGGGCTCGTAGGATGGACCCGGCGTGCCATCGGGGTTCCGGCCGAACTCGCCTGCGACCACGCCCTTCACTTCGCCGTTCTCCCCATAGACCACTTCCGAACACGCCATGCCCGGGAAGATCTCGACGCCCATTTCCTCGGCCTGTTCGGCCATCCAGCGGCAGACATTGCCCATCGAAACGATGTAGTTGCCGTGGTTGTTCATCAGCGGTGGCATCATGAAGTTCGGCAGCCGCAACTGGCCCGCCTCGCCCAGCACGTAGAAATTGTCTTCCTTGACGGGCACGTTCAGCGGCGCGCCCTTTTCCTTCCAGTCCGGGATCAGACGGGTCAACCCCGACGGGTCCAGCACGGCGCCCGACAGGATATGCGCCCCCACTTCCGAGCCCTTCTCCAGCACCACCACGTTCAGATCGGCGTCGAGCTGCTTCAGACGGATCGCAGCCGACAGACCTGCCGGTCCGGCGCCGACGATCACCACGTCGTATTCCATTGCCTCGCGTTCGATCTCGGCCATTCCGGCACTCCCTCCTGTGGCGCCTGACATCTGTCAGTGTTGCTTGTGGTCGCGACTGACTATCGTTGCTTCATTGCTAAGGTCAATTGCTTCGCGCAACTTTCCTGCGCGGCAAAGAGACCTGATCGCCTGCATTTTCTCATCTTCGCGTCTCATGCACAACGCCCCACCACCCCGCCCGGTTCCGCGACCCGTTCAGACGTCTCGCGGATCGGTCTGCCTCCGGCAGGAGTACTTGGGAAGAAAGAAGAACGGGAGGGCGCCTGCCCTTCTTCTTTCTTCGAAAAATACTCCGGGGGAATCCGCGCCGCCGGCGCGAGCGGGGGCAGAGCCCCCATCGGACCGGTGGACTTTGACGCGCGGCATGCTCTCTGTCTTAGTGCTACCAACCGGGACACTCCCGGCCGCGGCGCAGATGCCGCCCCAGGGAGGAGCCAGAAATGCCCGTATCCATGCAAGTCATCTACCCCGCCACCGAAGGCAGCACCTTCGATCACGACTATTACCTGTCCACCCATATGAAGATTGTCGGCGAAACCATGGGCCCGCACGTAGAGACGACCATCGTCACGAAAGGCGTCGCCGGCGGCCCCGGCGTGGCGCCGGGTTTTCACGCCATCGCCACGATGACGTTCAAGGATCAGGCCACCATGGACGAAGCCCTGAAGGCCTCGGGCGCCGCGGTGAAGGATATTCCGAACTTCTACAACGCCCAGCCGCAGATGCTGTTCGGCGAAGTGGTCGCCTAACCGGGCGCCTCGGCCGGTTCGTAGGCGTCCCCCAGCAGGAACCGCGGGCCGGTCCCCCGCGCCGCCATCCTGTCTTTCGGGTTGTAGAGCGCGCAGCTCGGCAGGCTCAGGCACCCGCAACCGATACAGCCGTCGAGATTGTCGCGCAGGTGTTCCAGTTCCGCGATCCGGGCGTCCAGATGCGCCCGGAAGGCCGCGGCCATCTTTTCCCAGTCGCGCTTGTTGGGCGTCCGTCCGCCGGGCAGCGTGTCCAGCAGCGCGCGGATTTCGGGCAGGGTCAGCCCGATCTTCTGGGCGATCATAACGAAGCTCAGCCGCCTGATATCCGCGCGCCCGAACCGCCGCTGGCCGCCGGCGTTGCGCCAGGGCCGGATTAGTCCCTGCTCCTCGTAGTACCGGATCGCCGAGACGGCGAGCCCGGTCCGTTCCGCCAGCATTCCGATCGCCAATCCATCCGATACTGCCATGCCTCAAAACCCCTTGACCTCAAGTTAGCTTGAGGAATTACGACTGGGAGTGCAACCCGATTTCCATGAAAGGAAAAGTCCCATGTCTGGCACTCTCGAACACGTCAATTTCACCGTTTCCGACAACGACGCCACCGCCGCCTGGATGTGCGATGTCTTCGGCTGGAAGATCCGCTGGGCGGGCAAGGCCCGTGACGGGCGGACGGTCCATGTCGGCACCGATGACGCCTATCTCGCGCTTTCCACGCCCAGTTCTGCGGAAAAGCGCGAAGGACCGGCCCCAGGCGGCATGGGCAGGATGAACCATGTCGGTGTCGAAGTGGCCGATCTGGATGCCACCGAATCCCGCGTTCGGGCCCACGGCTTCGATACGTTCAATCACGCCGATTACGAACCGGGCCGGCGGTTCTATTTCAACGACGGCGACGGAATCGAATTCGAGATCATCTCGTATACCTGACCGGCGCCGCACAACCGGCATTCGGGCGCCGATCGGGCTGATTCCAGCCCGGCTTCCGCCCCAGCTTGTGCCGGGACCCGTGGCACTCCCCTTGCAAAACCGCCTCAGACTTGTTCAGATATCTTCCGACTGAACATTCGCCCCGTCGCCTTGTCGCGGCGGGGCGCACCATTTGCGCGAACAAGAAAGTCGCGCGGCACCAAGCGTGGAAGAGAGAGAATGGAAAAAGTACCGATGACCCGGAAGGGCCATACCGCGCTCGAGACCGAACTGAAGCAGTTGAAGTCCGTCGAACGCCCCGCGATCATCAAGGCGATTGCCGAGGCACGCGAACATGGCGACCTGTCCGAGAACGCCGAATACCACTCGGCGCGCGAAAAGCAGTCCTTCATCGAAGGCCGCATCAAGGAGCTGGAAGGCGTTCTGAGCCTGGCCGAGGTGATCGACACGGCGAAACTGTCCGGCACGATCAAATTCGGCGCCACGGTGACGGTGGTCGACGAGGACACCGAAAAGGAAACGACCTGGCAGATCGTGGGCGAGCACGAGGCCGACATCGAGAACGGGCTTCTGAACATCAAGTCGCCCATCGCCCGTGCCCTGATCGGCAAGGAGGAAGGCGACAGCGTCGAGGTCCGCACGCCCGGCGGCGACCGGGCCTACGAGATCCTCAAGATAATGTACGTTTAAGGGAGGCCGGGGCATGGAAGATCCCGCCCCTTTCCCGAAACAGGCCCCCGACAAGGCACTGGGGATCTATGACCGTTCGTCCCGCGCAGGCGGGGGGGGACGCGAAGGGTTTGGCTTGCTGTTCACCATCCTCTGGCTGGGGGCATGGATCGGCTATTTCGTTCTGGTCGATCCGGTCTGGCGGCAGAGCATGGCGGGCCTGTCGGCCATCGTCGTCGTCCTGGCCGCGGTCCTGCCCCTGATCGGCACCTGGGCGCTGATCGGCATGCTCCGCGCCCAGGACGAGATCCGCGAAGATAGCCAGAAACTGCAGGAGGCTCTGGCCGCGATCCGGCAGGCCTCCATCGCGCGGCAGCAGCGGCAGACGGCGGGGTTCGAGACGAAACTCGCTCGCAAGATCGACGATCTGGCCGAACGGATGACAAGCCTGGAACTGGCCCTTGCCGCAACCCAGGCCGTGCCGGAGGAAGACGCACACGAGCCAGAGGTCCCAGAGCCGGATCCCTACGCCGATGCCGACGATCCCGACATGCACGCGGCACTCGATGCGCTCGACGCAGAGCCCGCACCGGCACCCGCGCCGAAGGAGACCGCCGCGCCCGCGCCATCACAGGGCAGCCTCGCGCTCGGCCTGCCCATGGCAGACGCGCCGCGGCGGCCGGAGACCGATGATTTCCTGCGCGCGCTGAATTTCCCGGAAACCGTGGATGATGCCGAAGGCTTCGCCGCCCTGCGCCGCGTGATGCGCGACCGCCATTCCTCGCAGTTGATACAAGCGGCCGAAGATGTGCTGACGCTGCTGGGGCAGGAAGGGATCTACACCGACGAACTTCGCCCCGACATGGCCCGGCCCGAGGTGTGGCGGCTGTTCGCGAAGGGCGCGCGCGGCCGGACTGTGGCCGACCTGGGCGGCATTCACGACCGCGAGGTGCTGGCCCAGGTGGCGCTCCGGATGCGACAGGACGCGATCTTCCGCGACGCCGCGCACCATTTCCTGCGCCTCTTCGACCGCGCGGCGGCTGAATTCGAGCCCACGGCGTCGGACGCCGAGATGTCGGCCTTCGGCAATACCCGCAGCGCCCGCGCGTTCATGATCTTCGCCCGCGCGGCCGGCACCTTCGACTAAAGCACGAAGGACCGCGCCCGCTGCGGCCAAGGAGGATCGCGATCAGCGATCCGACGGGGGCGGGCGGGCGGGGCCGCAGCGGGCGCGGTTCGGCGCCGACGCACGAACCGGCGGCAGGACAGAGCCCATCCCTCCTGCTACACTGGGTAAAACCCGGCCCGAGCCCGAACCGCCATGCTCCACCTCCTGACCCATCCCGTCTTCGCCCGTCTCTTCGCCGCGCAGGTCGTGGCGCTGATCGGCACGGGTCTGCTGACCGTGGCCCTTGGCCTTCTCGCCTTCGATATCGCCGGTGCCTCGGCGGGCGTCGTGCTCGGCACGGCTTTCGCCATCAAGATGGTGGCCTATGTCGGCCTCGCCCCGCTGGCCAATGCCGCCGCCGAACGCCTGCCCCGCAAGGCCGTCCTCATCGCCGCCGACCTGCTGCGCGCCTCGGTCGCGCTCGCTTTGCCCTTCATCGACGCCGTCTGGCAGATCTACGCTCTCATCTTCGTGCTGCAGGCGGCGTCTGCCACCTTCACGCCCGCCTTCCAGGCCACGATCCCCGACATTCTGAAAGACGAGGCCACCTATACCCGCGCCCTGTCGCTGTCGCGGCTGGCCTACGATCTGGAAAACCTGCTCAGCCCCGCGCTGGCCGGGGTGCTCCTGCTGATCACCAGCTACAGCACCCTCTTCGTCGGAACGACGCTGGGTTTCCTGGGCTCGGCCGTGCTCGTCCTCTCGGCCGCGCTGCCACCGCGCACCCAAGCCCAGGCCCCAAGACCGTTCCTCGACCGCGCCACCCGCGGCATCCGCATCTACCTCGCCACCCCGCGCCTGCGCGGCCTGCTGGCGCTTTCGCTCACCGCGGCAGCCTCCAGCGCCTTCGTGCTGGTGAATACGGTGGTGATCGTGCGTGCAACCTACGGCGCCGGCGCCACCCCCGTGGCCATTGCGCTCGCTGTCTATGGCGGAGGCTCGATGCTCGCGGCCCTCGCCCTGCCCCCTCTGCTCGACCGGGCCCCAGACCGCATCGTCATGATCGCCGCTGCATGGGCGCTCACCCTCACGCTTGCCGCGACCGGCCTGGCCTTCGCAAGCGACACCCTGCCGCCCTGGCCCGGCTTTCTCGCGCTCTGGATGCTTCTGGGCCTCTTCTTCGGCGCGGTCACGACGCCTTCGGGCCGCCTGCTGCGCCGCTCGTCCCGGCCCGAGGACCGCAGCAGCCTTTTCACCGCGCAGTTCACCCTGTCCCATGCCTGCTGGCATTTCACCTACCCCTTGGCGGGATGGCTCGGTGCGACCATAGGCATGTCCGAAACGCTCCTCGTCTTCGCTGCCATAGCGGCCCTGGGCGCGCTCCTTGCCGTGCGCTTCTGGCCCGCAAGGGCACCTAGCGTTCTGCCGCACGCCCACCCCGACCTTCCCGCGGACCACCCGCATCTGAAAGCCCATGGCCTGCAGCGACACAGCCACATCTACGTGATCGACGACCTGCACCCGACTTGGCCCTGATCGGCCAACCCCTTCAGCCTTGCTGTCGGATGCCTCCGGCGGGAGTATTTTGAGAAAGAAGAAACCACGCGCCGATTCTTCTTTCCCCAAATATTCCGGGGGAGGCCGGACCGCAGGTCCGGGCGGGGGCAGGGCCCCCTCTCCCGGCGCGCCACGATCTGCGCAAGGAGCTTTTGAGAAGCGTGTCTTAAAGACCGAAGCTGCCGTAGGGCAGGAAACGCACCGGGTCGCCCGGGCGAACATGCGCCTCTCCGTCGGGCAGTTCGACCAGCCCGTTTGCCCAGCCCAGCCCGCTGATGCGGCCCGATCCTTCCGAAGCGAAGGGCGCGGCCCGGCCGTCCTGCAACCGCGCGCGGATGTATTCGCGGCGTCCCGGTTTCTTGCGCTTCTCGAAGGCGGCGGGCACGTCGAAGGCCATGGGCTCGGCCCAGCCCGCGCCGGACAGTAGCGACAGGGCGGGCCGCGCGAAGATCAGCGCGCAGACAAAGGCCGCGACCGGGTTGCCGGGCAGCCCGAAGACGGGCTTGCCGGACCAGAGACCCAACGCCAGCGGGCGACCCGGTTTCATCGCGATCCGCCAGGTCTCCATCGCGCCTTCGGCGGTGAGAAGGGCCGAGACGTGGTCCTCCTCTCCCGCCGACGCCCCGCCCGATGTCAGGATCGCATCGACCCGGTTGTCGGTAACGGCGCGTGTCAGGCATTCGGCCAGCGTGTCCCGATCATCCGCTGCGCGGCCGAGATCGACGGCGACATGTCCGAACCGTTCGATCAGGCCCAGAAGCATCGGGCGGTTGGCGTCATAGATCTTGCCCGGTCCGGCTTCGGTTCCCGGCTCCAGCAGTTCGTCGCCCGTCGACAGCACGCCGACCCGCAAGGGACGGCGGACCTGCACGGTTCCCACGCCGACGGCGGACAAGAGCGCCAGATCCTGCGGCCCGAGCACGCGGCCTTCGGTCAGCGCGATTTCGCCTTCAGCCACGTCTTCCCCGGCCTTGCGGGTGTTGGCGCCGCGTTTCAGGGGCCCGTTGAAGGCGACATGACCGCCTGACAGGGCCACGTCTTCCTCCAGCACCACCGTATCCACGCCTTCGGGCAATTCGGCCCCCGTCAGGATCCGCAGCGCCTTCTTACTGGGCACCGTCCCGTCATAAGGCACACCGGCGGCCGACCGTCCGGCGAGCAGTTCCATCACGTGGCCGCCCGTATCGGCGCCACCTGCGAAGCCATAGCCATCGACGGCGGAATTCGGCGCAGGGGGGTGAGACCGCCGCGCGACCGCGGGCGCCGCCAGAACACGCCCCAGGGCACCTGTGACGTGAAGCGTCTCCTGCCCGGTCACGGCGTGAAGGCCCGCCCGCAGCCTGTCCAGAGCCGCATCGACCGGGGTCCAGTCGACGCCGGGCGGCAGGGCGAAGCAGTCGTTCGTCAGGGGGGGCGGACTGGGGAGCGCCGCCTTTTGCAGGGCCAGCGATTTGCGCGCAGCATCCGCAAGTTTCGCCTCGTGCCCTATGCCAAGGATCCAGCCCTCTTCGGGCGCGTCCACGTCGACCATGTCGGCAAAGTCATCGCCCGACAGGGCGGCCAGAGCCCCGGCCACAAGCTGGACCTGCAGCGCATCGCGCACCGGTGCCAGACCTGCGTCCTGTTGGCGGATCAGTTCTTCGTTCACCACGTCGGCAATCAGCGACGGCCATGTTTCCATCAGAGCGACGGGACGCGTCAGAGGTTCAAACGGCCAGACGGCGACAGCATCCGCGAACCGCTTGCGCAGGCGCGACAGGACCGGCAGGCCGGTCATGACCTGCCCGCCCACCGCACCGGCACCGGCCATCTGCCAGCAGGTGAAGGTGCCCTTGGCCTGCGCCTCGGCCTCGCGCCGCTCGGGAAACGGGTTGACGTAGTCTTGCTTCGTGCGCGGCAGGCCATCGATATCGCGGTTGCGCAGGCCGTTGGCCCAGAACGGGCCCTTCCCCGCGCCCAGAGTGCGGTTGATTTCTCCCGCCAGATCGAAGCGGGTGTTTTCTTTTGGCGAATCCGACAGGCGGGTTTCCAGCCAATCCCATACCGCGAAAGGATCGGCCTGCCCCGTCAGCGCCTGGGCGAAGCCTTTCGGATAGGCGAAGGGGAAATCAAACCCGATGCACAGCCTGCGTCCCGCCGCCAGTTCTTGCGCGATCAGCGTCGCGATCCAGACTTCGGCCAGTTCCCGGTTGCGGAAATACTGCGGCGCCTGCACGCCGTCCGCCGTGGCGAGGCAGGCCCAGATCGCGTCCCGCCGCGGGCGCGGGCCTGTGTCGTTGCCGCCGGACCAGTCGATCATCGCGTAGGTGTCGAAACGGGTCACAGGGTCAGCTCCGCCAGGATGAAATCGGCAATGGCGGTCGTGTCGTCCAGATCGAAGACCGGGCGATCCACGTCGATGGCCACGTCGCTGGCAATGGCGCGGATCGACGGATCGCCGGGGGCTATCAGGTCGTGCCCGGCCTCGGCGCGGTAGGCCTCGATCTTGGGATGTGCCTCGCGCTTGTAGCCTTCGACAAGCACCAGATCGACAGGCTTCAGACGGGCGAGCAGTTGGGTAAAGGACGGCTCTTCCTCTCCCCGCAGTTCGCCCATCAGGGCATAGCGGGCGGCGCCTGCAACCAGCACTTCGGACGCCCCCGCCTCGCGGTGGCGATAGCTGTCGCGGCCCTTCTGGTCGACGTCGAAGGTGTGATGCGCATGCTTCAGGGTTGAAACTGTCAGCCCCCGCCCCGCGATCTCGGAGACCAGCCGCGTGACAAGCCCCGTCTTGCCCGCGTTCTTCCAGCCGGTGACACCGTAGACCTTCACGCCATCTCCTCCAGCAACCGTGTGGCGCGGGCGAGGTCTTCGGGCGTGTTCACGTTGAAGAACGGATCGAAGGGCGTGGCGTGGAACACCGCCAAGGCCGCGCCATGCCGGTCGGTCCACTGCACGACCTTGCGGAGGCCGTCCGTCAGCGCCGCGCGCAGATCGTCACGCAGCGCCACGGGCCAAAGCCCGAAGGTCGGATGCCGCGACAGGCCGCGTTCCGGGTCGGGTGTGGCGGCAAGGGCCAGCGGGTGGTCCATGTCCATCGCCGCGTCCTGCAGCCGCGCGACCAGATCGGCCGGGAAAAACGGTGTATCGACGGCGGCCGACACGATGGAGGTGGCGCCTTGCGACGCGGCCCAGTCGAGCCCGGCCAGAACGCCCGCCAGAGGCCCCGCGAAACCATCGATGGAATCGGCCAGAACCGGCAGGCCCACGTCGTCGAACCGCGCCGGATCGCCGTTCGCGTTCAGCGCCATGTCCCCAACCTGCGGGCGCAGACGCTCCACGACCTGCGACATCAGCGTGCCGTCGCCAAGCGCCAGCCGCCCCTTGTCGCCACCGCCCATGCGCCGCGCCTGTCCGCCGGCAAGGATCAATCCCAACGGTTTCATTCGGTCACCACGCCTGGGCGTCCGGCTACGTCTTTGTCGATCATCACGTCACTGTTTTCCTTGGCGCCGGGTTTAATGTGCGGGGCAACATCATGCATTCGATGCCGCCTTCCGCCCGCTCCCGCGCCGCTCCTCGGGCACCGATGCGACATCGGCATCGCGGATCAGCCGCTCCTCGCCCGACAGGCAGACAAACCGCGCGCCCTTCATGCGGCCGATCAGCGTCAGGCCCACGTCGCGGGCGATCTCGACCCCCCATGCGGTGAAGCCCGACCGCGAGGCCAGCACCGGGATGCCCATCAGCGCCGTCTTGATCACCATCTCCGACGTCAGGCGGCCCGTGGTGTACAGGATCTTGTCCTCGGGCGTCGTCCCGGTCGAGAACATCCAGCCCGCGATCTTGTCCACGGCGTTGTGGCGGCCGACATCCTCCATGTAGACCAGAGGCTGGTCCTGGTGACACAGCACGGTTCCGTGGATCGCCCCGGCCTCAAGATACAGCGACGGCGTCCGATTGATCTTGGCCGACAGGGCGTAAAGCCACGAGGTTCGCACCGGGGTTGCCGGCAGTTGCAGATCCTCCAAGCCCTCCATCATGTCGCCAAAGACGGTGCCCACGGCACAGCCCGACGTGCGGGTCTTCTTCGACAGCTTGGTCTCGTGCGAGGTCTCTGACTTCGTGCGCACGACGACGGTTTCGACTTCCTCGTCATAGTCGACGGCCGTCACCTCCTCATCGTCGCCCAGCATGCCCTGATTGCGCAGGAATCCAAGCGCCAGATACTCGGGATAATCTCCGATGGTCATTGCCGTCACGATCTCGCGGCGGTTCAGGTAGATGGTTAGGGGGCGTTCCTCGACCACCGAAAGCGCTGTCTCCGCACCGGTCTGATCGGTGCCCGTCACCGCCCGCGTCAGGCGCGGCGCCTTTGGATCCGGCGCGATGATCCACCCCTCTGCCGACTCGATCCTGGCCATTTGCATCCCCCTTGAGCGCCCGCTAATGCTGACCTGTTCAAGTTAGGAAGTTTGCATGGCCGTCTCCACCCCATTCTCCAGTTTTCTCCGTGGCATGCGCGACAGTCTTCCCTTCATCCTCGTGGCCGGGCCCTTCGGGCTGCTGTTCGGGATCCTTGCCACCGAAGCCGGGCTGAACCTGTTCGAAACGGTGGTCTTCACCGTGTCGATCTTCGCAGGCGCCGCACAACTGACCTCGCTGGGCCTCCTGCAGGAGCAGGCGCCGACGATCATCGTCCTTCTGTCCGGACTGGCGGTGAACCTGCGGATGGCGATGTATTCCGCCTCTCTCACGCCCTACCTGGGCGATGCGCCGGTCTGGAAGCGGGCGATTGCGGCGTACCTGACGGTGGACCAATCCTATGCCCTGTCGATCATCCGGTTCGAGCAGGAGCCGGAGATGACGGTGGCCGAGCGCTATGCCTACTTCTTCGGGACGAACAGCGTGATCGCCCCGGTCTGGACCCTCTCGACGATCCTGGGCGCGCTTGTGGGTGCGCAATTGCCGCAATCTTGGAACCTGGGCTTCGTCATGCCGATCGCCTTTCTGGCGGTCGTGGCGCCGATGCTGCGCACCCCGGCCCACCGGATCGCCGCGCTTGTCGCGGCGGTGGTGGCCCTGCCCGCGGCGATGCTGCCCTTCAACCTTGGCCTCATCGTGGCGGGTGCGGCCGGCATGGCGGCCGGCGCCCGGGCCGAACTTGTCCTGAATCGACGGTCGGAGGCCGCGGCATGACCCCTGAAACGGCACCACCACAGGTCTTCACCGACCTGCAATTCTGGATCGTCTGCATCGGGCTGGCCCTGGGCAGTTTCGTGCTGCGCTTCGGTTTCCTGGGACTGATCGGGAGCCGGGAAATGCCGGAATGGGTGCTGCGCCACCTGCGCTACACGGCCGTGGCGATCCTGCCCGCGCTGGTGACACCGCTGGTCCTGTGGCCCACGCATACCGGCGGCGTGTTCAGCCTGCCGCATTTCGTGGCGGCGGTTCTGACCGTGGTGGTCGGGTTCCTGACCCGCAGCGTACTGGGCGGGATCGTGACGGGGGGCGTCGTGCTCTATGCGCTGCAGGCGATGGGCGGCGGCTGAGGCGCCGCCTCAGCCCTCGGCGTCGACCGGTTCCTGCGTCTCGACCGCCTGTTTCTTGGCCTGCGCCGCGGCAATACCGTCCTGCACGTTGCCCTCGTCGTCTTCGTAGTATTTCTCCGTCGTCACGCCGGGGATCTGCGCGAACTGCTCCATCAGGGCCGTCGGTTGCAGAACCTTCTTGATCTGCCCGAACCCGGGGACCTGTTGCAGCAGCCCGGACGTGGCCGAGGTGCACAGGATCTGCCCCACACGCCCGTTCTGAAGCGCCAGCTGATAGGCAGTCTGAGCCTGTTCGGGCGTCACGGTCACGGTCTGCAGGACGACGTGATAGGTCGAACGCGAATGCGCGCTCTTGTAGTAGGACAGCACCTGCGGCGTGAGCCCGAACAGCACGTCCTCGCGCTCCGGCACGCCGTCCAGCTTGAAGGCACCGGCCGGATCGAACAGCACCCGTTCCGTCGGCGCATTGATCAGCAGCGCGGAATGGCTGCCGTTGCCTGTCCGGTTCGACACCATCGTGATGAGCGTGAGCGCATCGGGGCCGGGATGACGGTACCGCACGGCGGCGATCTCGGCATCGGTGGAGTTCGGCTGATCAGGCACGGCACAACCGGCCAGCGCCAGCAGAACGGCGCCGAGGCACAGGAGGACACGCATGCTTACGGGTGAATCCAGAAGATGGCCATGAGGATCAGCAACACGATGATCACGGCAATGACGCGGATCACGGCCCGTATGAACCCGTCGTAGGTTTCATAATGCTCGGTCATGTCCATCTCGCCGTGCTTGTGGTCCGCCATCGCAATGTCCTCGGTGCGTCAGTTGAATCTTGCCCGGACGGCAATACTAGATGTCGTCGCCCTTGTCATCCCGCCAATGCCGCCGTCCTGCGCGGCGATTTGCCCGTTCGAAGCCGGGCGCCCACCGGCGCAACCGGGCCCGCGCAGGCGGCGGGAAGGAGGATTGCGGAACGCGATCCGACGGGGGTGGGCGGGCGGGCCGCCGCCTGCGCGGGCCCACGGCATGCCCTCACGCGCCGTCGGTATCCTCTTCGATATCCGCGGCCAGCCGGAACCCGATCCGGTTCGCGGGTTCCTCCGGCCTGGGCTTCGGCACCGCTCGCAGCATCACGCTCAGCTGCGTGACATGCTGCACAAGTTGTGTCCGCGCGCCCGACATGTCGGTGCCGTAGAAGGTGACGATATCGGGATCGAAAAACCCCATCCCCGCAATACGCATCACGCCCACATCGCCGCCCGCAAGCCCCATCGCGACCTCGTGCTCGGCGTCCAGTTGCCCCTCGAAGTTCTTGATATACAGGATCATCCGCTCATAGGCCCACTGCGCCGGGCTCTTGCCCGACGCCGCCTCTGCCATCTTGTCGGACAACGTCCCGGGCGCCGGGCACGCGCTCGGGTCCGCCTGCACATCGTGGCGTCGCACCGGTTTCTTCGGTGGTTCGTCGCTCATGTTGCCCTCACATACAGCCATGCACCATCCGCGCGCCGTTCCCGTACCACCTGTCCCGTCAGATACAGGTGCTGCGCGTGGGCCATCGCTTCGAACAGCGCCAGCCCGTATTCGCCCTCGCCGATCTTGCGCTTGAACAGCGGCGGAAAGCAGTCGGACGCTGTCTTCGGTTCATCCAGATGCTCCAGAAGGCGGTCCAGCCCGTGGCGGTGATTGTCAATCATCTGACGCAATCGCACAGGCAGGCCGGTGAACACCATCTTGTGACCGCCCAGAACCATGTGACCGGGCAAGGCCAGCGTCGCCAGCCGTTCGCAGGATTCCAGCCAGTCGCCCACCGGATCAGCCTCAGGCTCGTTCGCGTAGATGCTCAGGTTGGGCGAGATCGACGACAGGATCTGGTCGCCTGCGATAACAAGGTTGTCGTCCCGGCTCCAGAAGGTCGCGTGTTCGGGCGCATGGCCATTGCCGATATGCACGTCCCAGTCGCGCCCGCCCATGCGGATAACGTCGCCCTGCTTCACCCGGGTGAAACCCGGCGGCATCTTCGACACCACATCGCGGAAATGGAACCCGTCGCCGGCGATGCGCTTTTCCAGCACCTCGGGCGTCATGCCAGCCGACCGCCAGAACGCGACCGTTTCCGCGGGCGGCGTTTCCTGCACATCCAGGCACAGCATCCGCGCCATCAGCCACGCCGTGCGCGTGGTGACCAGCTCGGCGCCGTGTTCCGTCTGGAACCAGCCGGCATTGCCGATGTGATCGGGGTGATGATGCGTGACCACCACCCGCGTCACCGGCTTGCCCGCCAGCGGCCCGGCCATCATCGCCGTCAGCAGCTCCCGCGCCTCGCGCGATTTGAAACCCGTATCGACAATCGTCCAGCCGTCGCCATCGTCCAACGCATAGACGTTTACATGATCCAGCTTCATCGGCAGGGGCAGCCGCATCCACAGCACGCCCTCTGCCACCTCGATCGCCTCTATGCCTGCGGGAGGTTTGTCCCAGGGATACCTCAAACCGCCTGCGCCACCATCCATGCGCTCAGGCCGCCATTTCGTCTGGCGTCAGTTCATAAAGGCCCTCGGCCCCGCCGCGGGATGCAATCAGCAGGCTTTCGTGCTCGGGCAGCAGGCGCTTGATGTAGAAACCCGCCATCTTCATGCGCGGACCCTCCGGGTCGGCTGCCGCGGCGCACAGGTGGTAGTGACCGCCCAGCACCCGCGCGAACGCCTTGGCAAACGGCACGGCGCCCGCAAAGCGTTCGTTCAGGTCGCTCTGCGCCACGAGCCATTCCACGCCTTCGCGCAGGGTTTCGGCGGCCTGCCAGACCGGTTCGGCCATCTCGGGCAGCTTGCACCGCACCTTCTCGGCATGCCTCTGGATCTCGTCCAGCAGACGGCCGGCGGCCTCGCCACCGTCCATCATCTTGCGCGCCACCAGATCCATCGCCTGGATCCCGTTGGTGCCCTCGTAGATCGCCGTCACCCGCACATCGCGCGCATATTGCGCGGCGCCGGTCTCTTCGATGAAGCCCATGCCGCCATGGACCTGCACACCGGTTTCGGCCACGGCCATGCCGGTATCGGTGCCGAAGCCCTTGGCAATCGGGGTGAGCAGCGCGGCCCGGGCCGCCCAATCGGCATCGCCCGTCGCCTTTTGCATGTCGATCGCCACGGCACAGGCCAGCGTGATCGCCCGCGCGGCGAAGATATCCGCCTTCATCGTCAGCAGCATCCGGCGGACGTCGGCGTGATCCACGATGCAGCCCGTCCCGCCCGGCTGGCCCTGCAGGACCGTCTTGCCCTGCTTGCGCTCGCACGCATAGGCCAGCGCGTGCTGGTAGGCACCTTCCGCGGCGCCCACGCCCTGCGCACCCACACCCAGACGCGCGTTGTTCATCATCGTGAACATCGCCGCCATCCCGGCGTTCTCCTCGCCCACAAGCCAACCGCGGGCCCCGTCGAATTCCATCACGCAGGTGGGCGAGCCATGCAGGCCCAGCTTGTGCTCGAGGCTCACCACCTTCAGCGTGTTCGCCACGCCGGGCTTGCCATTGTCGTCGGGGATGAATTTCGGCACCAGGAACAGGCTGATTCCCTTCGTGCCGGGCGCCGCATCGGGCAGTCGCGCCAGCACCAGATGCACCACGTTCTCGGCAAAGTCCTGATCGCCCCAGCTGATATAGATCTTCTGACCGCTGACCGCATAGGTCCCATCGCCGTTCGGCACCGCCTTCGACGACAGCGCACCCACGTCGGAACCCGCCTGCGGTTCGGTCAGGTTCATCGTCCCCGTCCACTCGCCCGAATTCAGCTTGGGCAGGTACAGGTCCTTCAGCTCGTCGCTAGCGTGATGCTCCAGCGCCTCGATCTGGCCATGGGTCAGCAGCGGGCACAGCTGCAGCGACAGGCAAGCGCCGGCCATCATGTCGTTGACGGCGGTGGTCACGGCAATCGGCAGGCCCATGCCACCATATTCGGGGCTGCCGGAAATCCCGACCCAGCCGCCTTCGGCAATCGCCTTCCAGCCGCCCGCATATCCGGGCGAGGTCCGCACGACACCGTTTTCCAGCCGCGCCGGGGTCAGATCGCCCGCGCGTTGCAGCGGCGCCATGACCTCGTCCGACAGTTTCCCGGCCTCGCCCAGGATGGCGGTCACCATGTCCGGACTGGCTTCGGCGAACAGTTCGGTCTGGGCAACTCGGTCGAAACCGACCACTTCACGCAACAGGAACTCGTGTTCCGAAACGGGGGCGCGGTAAGTCATGGGGCACTCCATGGGCTGGCGTTGGCAGCATTGGCGGCGGACGGGCTTGGCAGTCCGGCCGGCTGCCTGTTATGTACGGCGGTCGGCGGGGAAAAACACCGCGCCGCGCCGTTCACGCAACCAGAACGCGGCGTCATCCGGCCGCAGATCGAGCAACTACCCCCGATGGCGCCAACCCTGTCAGATGTCAGCCAGAATTCCGCGCCCACACGGCGTCTCGCGGCAGATTCGGCCGGCATTGCCGAAGCGGCCCGGTTGCTGCGTTCCGGCGCGCTGGTGGCCTTCCCGACAGAGACGGTCTACGGCCTGGGCGGCGACGCCCGCCGGGGGGAAGCCGTGGCCGGCATCTACGCGGCCAAGGGGCGGCCCAGTTTCAACCCGCTGATCGCGCATGTGCCGGATGCCGACGCCGCGCGCCGGATCGTCGAATGGCCCGATATCGCGGAGGCGCTGGCTTCCGCCTTCTGGCCCGGCCCGCTGACGCTGGTCCTGCCGTTGCGCCCCGGTCACGGCATCGCCGGGCTGACGACCGCCGGGCTCGACACGCTCGCCGTCCGCGTCCCGGCCCATCCCGCGGCGCAGGCCTTGTTGAGCGCCGCCGGGACGCCGCTGGCGGCACCGTCCGCCAACCCGTCAGGCCGGATCAGCCCGACGACGGCGGATCATGTTCTGGCCGGTCTCGACGGCCGGATCGCCGCCGTGCTGGATGCCGGTCCCACGACGGTCGGGCTTGAAAGCACAATCGTCGGTCTCGATGGCCCGACACCCACGCTCCTGCGCCCCGGCGGACTGGCGGCAGAGGATATCGAAGCCCATCTCGGCCAGACGCTGGCCCGCCCGGACGGGGCCGCCATCACCGCCCCGGGTCAACTGACCAGCCACTACGCCCCCGAAGGCGCCGTGCGCCTGAACGCCGATGCGGCCGAGGCCACGGAGCTCTACCTCGGCTTCGGACCCGGCCCCTGCGATCTGTCGCTGTCCCCCACCGGAGACCTGGCCGAAGCCGCCGCGCGTCTCTTCGATTGCCTCCACCAGCTCGATTCGCGGAAACGGCCCATCGCCGTCGCCCCCGTGCCCGACACGGGGTTAGGCCGCGCGATCAACGACCGGCTGAGCCGCGCCGCCGCGCCGCGCGCGTAACGGGCTGGCGAGATCGGGCATAAACTCTGGACGCACAGGGCATATTGGCCGACAACTCCAGACAAATGTTCCCACTGTCTCTGCCAACGGTCTCCACCATCTCAACGCTCGCATCTCCGATCTCCGCTGTGCCCCGCCGGCAAAAAGCGCCTTTGCGCCCGTTGCCGGCTGCAGGATGCGGCACGCATCCGGCGAGGGAGGGCGGGCGGGCCGGCAACGGGCGCAAAGGCGCGGTCCGCCGCGTCAGGATGCAGGAACGTCCATGAGCCCCCTCCACCGTACCTCAGGCCCGATAGCCCTCCTCCTCATCTGGCTCGCCGCCCCGGCCCTGGCCGATCGCGAAGCAGCCTGCGTTACGGCCAATCCCGACTTCCCGGATCTTTGCGCCTGCGTCGTCGCTGGCACGGCCGAGGAAGGCTTCGCCGATGACGTGCTCGACCGGCTGATCTCCCACAACTACATCGGCGTGCCGCCCGAAGACGTGAAGCGCTTCGGCAAGATCTTCGTCGCCTGCACCCAGGCGGCCGTCGCCCGCCAGATGGCCAACGGCATGGCCCTGGCCAATGCGCACTCCGGGTCCGCAAACGGGACGCAAGCCGCGGCGTCCTCCTCCAGCAGTTACACCCTGAAAACCCCGGGGGGAGGCCCCGCCCCGGGCCGGTGGATCCGCAACGCGGCCATCGAGCGACCGCATCACGGCGGCGAATGGACGGTCACGCCGGCGAGGGGAGGGTTCGTCCGCGACGACAGTGGGCACTTCCTGATCGCCGGCTGCAACGACCGGGCCTTGCCTCAGCTGGTCTTCGGCCCCGTCGAAGAACATGACAACTGGACCCGCGTCGAGGTCGACGTGCAGGCGCCGGACGAAATGCTCATGACCCAGGCCGCCACGCCCTCCCGGATCGAAGGCAACCTGCTTCAGGCCGAATTCACCAAAGGCATCATCGACGCCCTTCGCCGTGGCAGCACCGTCCGGCTGAGGGCCACGGGGACCGACGACACGTCCCCGCTGACGACGACCTTCGGACTGGATGGCTCCTTCGCCGCCTTGGAATTTGCCGACTGCGACGGCCCCCTCGCGGCGCGGGCCACCGGCTTTCCCGGCATCCTCGTCAACGGCGCATGGCGCGGTACTCACATTACCGACGCCGACGACCACTCCGTCCCGGCCCTGACATTCGGCCCCCCCGACTCGGCGATAGAGAGCCTGACCTTCACCTGCGACCGTCACCTGGGCATCGCGCCCCTGCCGCGCTATCAGGGGCCGGACCGGGACAAGCCTGTCACCTACGGATACGCGCTGACGGTCGACAACAACGAGGGCTTTCAGACGGCTGTCACCCTGCCTGGGGCCTCCACCACCGAAGGCCGCACGGCAGAACCGCTGCACCCCGGCCTTGTCGACCAGATGGCCGCGGGCAAGGTCCTCCACGTCGCACCGCTCGACATGGCACCGGGCGATGGCCTCCTCCGCTCCTACGAGCTGCGCGGCTTCGGGGATGGACTGGCAGCGCAGGCCTGCGAGGAGAAAACCTCGCCGCCGGATTGAGGATCCTCGATCTGAACACGCCAAGCAATGCCCGGCGCCGGCGACCGGCGCGCAGCCCGAAACCGGGCACGAACGCGCCCGAAGCGGCAAGCGTGGCGGCAGAGCCGCCGCGCGACGGGAGGGTGGGTGGGCCGCTGAGGGCGCGTAACTCCCGCGGGTCAAGCCCGCCCGGCGGCGGCCGACAATGTCAGCGGATCGACCCCCAGCGCATTCAGCGCGGCGGACCACTTGGCCTCGTTCGGCAGGGAGAACACTAATCCCGGATCGGCATCGACCGTCAGCCAGCCATTCTGCGCGATCTCGTCTTCCAGCTGCCCCGGCCCCCATCCGGCGTACCCCAACGCCAGAATGGCCGAGCTGGGGCCAAGACCCGCGCCGATATCTTCCAGGATATCGACCGTCGCGGTCATCGCGAAGCCCTCGCACACATCCAGCGAACTGGCCCGCGGCACGTTGCCCGCGGAATGCAGCACGAAGCCCCGCGCCGTTTCCACCGGCCCGCCGAAATAGACCGGCGCGTTGGTTGCCTCCGGCTCCGTCTCGATATCGAGCTGGCCCAGAAGGTCGAAGACCCGCAGGTCCTGCGCCGGCTTGTTAACGATCAGGCCCATCGCGCCGTCCTCCCCGTGCGAGCACAGGAAGACGACCGAATGGCCGAAACGCGGATCTCCCATCCCGGGCATGGCGATCAGCAATTTGCCGGTCAGATCCATCATCAGGCATCCCGTCGGTTTGCGCCGCCCCGGCCCGGGCGAGGCGTGAAAATCCCGGCCGCCGAAATGCGACCGTCGCAGGTCGCTGGCACGCCGCTTTGGTCAAAGATGGTCGCCACGGCACCGCCGTGCAAGGGACAGTTCCGCTCACCGGCCCATCCCCGCCATATCGGCGGATATTGGCGCCGGGCGCGGTCCTGCCGCCCGTCACACTGCCCGTCTGCCGGGCACGCGCGCCCGAATATTGTACGGGATTTTCCCGGCGCGCTCATTCTGTTGCAACCGATTGACCGTAACGTGACCGGCGGGAACTTGGCTTTTCCGGCAATCGGGCGCAAATCTGACGACATGAACATCACGCTCTTCCCTCTCCGGTCTTTCGCCCGTCTGCGCAGAATGGCCCTTGGCCTATGTCTTGCCGCCCTGCCCGCGCTGGCCCCGGCGGAAACACTGGACGACCTCGTGCGGATCGAGGTGCTCGACGGCGGACAGGCCCGCAACGGGGCGCTTGTGGGCGCGATCCGGCTTACGCTGCCCGATGGCTGGAAGACCTACTGGCGCGCACCGGGAGAGGCCGGCATTCCCCCGCGCTTCGACTGGACGGGCTCGCGCAACCTGGGCGCTGTCGAGATCACATGGCCCACGCCGACTGTGATGGTTCAGGACGGAATGCGTACGATCGTCTACGAGAACCAGATGGTCCTGCCGATCGAGATCACGCCCCGCCGCGCCGGACAGCCGGTGCGCCTGCGCGGGCAGCTGGATTTCGGGTTCTGCAAGGACATCTGCATACCCGGCACACTGGATTTCGACCGCGTGCTGGATGGCACCGCCGGGCACAACCCGGCCATCGCCGCCGCCGCCGCCCAGCGCCCCTATACAAGGCGCGAGGCCGGCGTGACCTCGGCCACCTGCTCCCTGGCGCCCGGCGCGGACGGGCTGCAATTGCAGGCCGAGATCCGGATGCCGTCGGCCGGCGGGCGCGAAGTGGCGGTAATCGAACCGGGCAGCGCCTTCTGGCCGGGCGTGACCCGCACCGAGCGCAGGGGCGACCGGCTGATCGCGACGACCAATCTGATCGCCGATGGCGGCGTGATGACCGGCATTGACCGCAGCGAGGTGCGGATCACCGTGCTGGGGCAGCGGCATGCGGTCGACATCCGTGGCTGTACGGCGGGCTGATCGTGTCGCGTGACCGCTGGACGGGGGCACTGCCCCCGGACCCCCGAGGTATTTCAGGACCAAAGAAGCCACGCGCGCCGGCTTGATCTGCCGAGCGGATGACAAGCCTCGCGGCGGGTTGTATGCGGGCGGGATGAATGATGATCAGGATCCCTTGCACCGGCCGTGGCCGCGCCTTGCAGCGCTGGCGGTCGTTCTGCACGAGGGCCGCGTTCTTCTGGTGCGGCGCGGGAAAGTGATGGACCATGGGCTCTGGGGGTTTCCCGGCGGCCATGTCGAGCCCGGGGAGACGGCGCTGGAGGCGGCCCGACGGGAGCTTCTGGAGGAAACCGGGGTGACGGCCGATCCGGTTGGGTACCTGACGAATATCGATCTTGTGCGTCACGAGGGCGATGCCATAGCCACGCATTATCTTCTGGCCGGCGTGCTTTGCCTGTATCGCGGCGGCACAGCGGTGGCGGCGGACGATGCGCTGGAGGCGCGCTGGTTCGAGCCGACCCAGGTGCTGGACCGTTCCCTGCCGATGAGCGACCTTGTCCCGGAACTGCTGGAGCTGGCCCTGCGCGGCGCTTACACGCGTCTCGACAGTTCGGCCCCGTAGCGCCACGCAGCGATGGCGTAGCTGACGAGGCAGAGGACCGCCGTGCCAGCCAGGAAGAGGCCGATGGACGGCCAGAGACCGTGTGCGCCCGGGACCACCTGCAAGGGGCCGGGCAGCGCGCCGAAGGCCAATACCCAGCCGACAGTCACGCAGAACCATGCCGCGACCAGTGCGGCCGCCGCGATGAGCGGGCGGCGGACCTGGTGGGCCCTGGTGCGCAGGCCGCGGCGGAAGGCCATCCATGGCCGGGCGATGTCCTGCTGGATCGCGACCAGCGCGGGCACCAACAGAAGCACCAGCAACATGCCGAAGCCCAGCCCGTAGACCAGCGTGATCACCGTCGGTTTCAGGAACTGCGCCTGCTGGGACCGTTCATAAAGGAGCGGCGCGAGCCCCAGCACTGTGGTCATTGTCGTCAACATCACCGGGCGCAGACGATCGGCCGTGGCGTCGACGATCGCGGGCCACAGGCCACGATCCCTGGCGTATTCGTCAATGGTGGTCACCAGCACGATGGAATCGTTGATGATGATACCGATCATGCCCAGAAGACCCACCACCGTGAACATCGAAAGCGGCACGTCCCAGATGTAGTGGCCCCAGATCGTTCCCACGAGCCCGAAGGGGATGATCGCCATCACCACCATGGGCCGGGTCCAGCTTCCGAACACCCAGGCCAGTACCAGGAAGATCCCGAGCAGCACCAGAATGGCACCGGTGCGGGCGTCGTTCAGGAATTCGCTCTCCTGTTCCGAGAGCCCTGACAGGCGCCAGTCGACCTGCCGCTCGGCGGCGATGATGGGCAGGATTTCGACCTCCAGCGCCTTACCCACGGCCTCGGCCCGGGCCGGATCGTCTTCCGAAATGTCGCCGGTAACCGAGACCAGCCGGATCCCGTCCTCGCGCTTGACGGTGGCAAAGCCGCTGCGGCGCTTGACGCTGACGATGTCGGCCAGCGGCACGTAAAGGCCTGCCGGGGTTCGCAGGTAGGTCCGGTCGAGGAAATCGGCGGTCTGTTCGCTTTCCGGCAGCTCCACCCGGATCGCGGCGCTGCGGGGCCCGTCGGGATAGGTCGCGGCCTCGATCCCTGCCAGCCGTGCGCGCAGGATCCGACCCAGACCGTCGATGGTGAAACCCAGCGCCTCGCCCTGCGGCGTGAGGTCTAGGATCAGTTCCTCCTTGTCGTAGGCCAGCGTGTCCTCGACCGCCGACACCTCGGGGAACCGCAGAAGCGCCGTCTTCAGATCCTCGGCCGCGGCTTTCAGCGTGTCGACGTCCGCGCCGTAGAATTGCACGTCGAGCGCATCGCCCCCGGGGCCGGAACGCCAGCCGCGGAAGCTCATGACTTCGAGCATCGGGTGACGCTGGACGCGGTCCTGCAGCTCTCCGACGAAGGCGAAGCTGGAATAGGGGCGCAGGTCGGCATCGATCAGTTCGATCGAGATGCCGCCCAGAAGATCGGCGTCCTTGGATTCCACACCCGGCAGGGTCCGCCCGGCATTGCCGCCGATTTCGGCCATCACGTAATCCAGCGGGTTGGGGCCGTCGTACCGTTCGGCGAATTCGGCCCCCAGTTCTTCGGTGGCCCGCTGGATCTCGCGGATCATCTCCATCGTGTCGGCGCGGGTGGCGCCTTCCAGCATGGCGAAATTGCCGGTGACCGATCCGCGTTCGGGCGCGTTGAAGAACCGCCATTGCACGTCGCCGGTGATGAACAATGCCGCCTGCGTGGCCAGGATCGCCACGGCCCCGGCCAGCACGACATAGCGCGCCCACAGCACCCATGCGATGAAGGGCCGGAACGCGGTGTCCCGGAACCAGCGAAAGCCCTTGTTCACCTGCCGGTTGGGCCAGTCGTACCAGTACGCCTTGCCGCTGTCGCCGATGGCATGGGCCATGTGGTGCGGCAGGATCAGGAAGCATTCCACCAGCGAGGCCAGCAGCACCACGATCACGGTGAACGGGATATCCTGTATCAGGTCGCCGAAGCGCCCGCCGATGGCAGTGAGGCCGAAGAACGCGATCACCGTCGTAAGCGTCGCGGCAAAGACGGGCATCGCCATGCGCCTGGCCGCGTTTTCGGCCGCGACCATGGGGTGCTCCCCCAGCCGCCTGGCCCGGAAATCCGCGTGTTCGCCCACGACAATCGCGTCGTCGACCACGATCCCCAGCGTGATGATCAGACCGAAGAGCGAGATCATGTTGAGCGTCAGCCCGAAGGCATACATGAGCGCGATGGCCGCGAACATGGCCGCCGGTATCCCGGCCGCGACCCAGATCGCCGTGCGGGCATTCAGGAACAGGAACAGCAGGATCACGACCAGCCCCAGCCCCATCAGGCCATTGTCGATCAGGATCTCGAGCCGGCCCGAAATCGCCTCGGCCCGTGTCCGGATCAGCTGGACGGTGACCCCTTCCGGCAAGGTCGCCTGCATCTCGGCCACCACCTCTTCGACCTGGTGCTGGATCTTGATGGCGTCACCCAGATCCGTCCGGTCCACCCGGATCGAGATCGCGGGATCCGGCCCCACGAAATAGGCGCGCGACCGGTCGACGCCTTCAAAGCGGATCGTGGCGACATCGCCGATGGTCAGCTTCGAGCCGTCGTCGTTCGACCGCAGCACGATGGTTTCAATCTCGTCGGGCGTGCGCTTTTCGCTGCCCGTCCGAACGCGCGCGTTGGCGCCCGTCACCTCGCCCGCGGGATCGGCGCTGACTTCCGCCGCGATGACGGCGGCGATGTCGGCCATGCTGATATCGTGCGCGATCAGGTTGACCGTGGGCACCTCGACCACGGTTTCGGATGCCGCGACCCCTCGGATCGTGGTGCGCGTCACGCCTTCAGCGAACAGCCTCAGCGTCAGTTCGTCGGCGAACAGGCCCAGTTGCTCGGGGTTGATTGGCCCCGTGATCACGACATCCGTCACCCGGTCGGCCCAGCCCCCGCGCCGCACGGTGGGGTCTTCGGCCTCCTCGGGCAGATCGTTGACCTGTTCGACGGCAAGGCGCACATCTTCGTAGCCGCGGTTGATGTCCCAGCCCGGCTCGAACTCCAGCTCGATGGTCGCGCGCCCCTCGCGGGACGTGGACTGCGAGGTCTCCACCCCGTCGACCGCCAGCAGGTAGGGTTCCAGCAACTGGACGATGGCGCCGTCGACATCCTCCGGTCCCGCGCCTTCCCAGATCACGTTGACCGACACGCTGTCGATCACGACATCGGGAAAGAACTGCGCCCGCATCCGCGGCATGGCGGCGATGCCAAGGGCCAGCAGCAGCACCAGCAACAGGTTCGCCGCCGTCCGGTGGCGCGTGAAATAGCTGAGCACGCCCGAGGCGCCGCCGGGCACGTCACGCATGGGACCGGCCTTTGCCAAGGGAGAGGGCGCGCACCGTCATCTTAGCCACCCATCCGCGATTCGATGCGCTGCACCAGCTGCATAGGAACCTGCGTCTGGTTCAGCTGGGCCAGCACGGTGGCCTTCATCTCGGCCGGCATACGAGTGCTGGCCTCGACGAACTGCACCAGCTTCGCGCGGCGATCGTCGGTCAGCGCCAGGGTCTCGTCCGCCTCCCCCGGCTCGAACGAGGCTTTCTGCATCGCCTCCGCCTCCCCCGCGCCGGCCGTGGCCGCGGGCCCGGCATCGGCACCAGGCCTGAGCGGCCGGGCCTTGATGCCCGCCCCCAGAAGTGGTGTGCGGATCCTCACGACCTGCCGTCCGGCCAGATCGGGACTGCGGACAAGGATATCGTCGCCCTGACGTCGCACCAGCGTGACCGGCAGGGCTTCCAGCCGGTCGTCGGTGCCCATCGCCAGCACCGCGCCGTCGATCCCCAGCGCCGAGGAGGGCAGCCGCACCACGTTGTCCACGGGCGGTTCCTCTACCGCGACGCTGACGAAATCCCCCGGCTTGAAGCCGCGCGGATCGGTCAGGTCGGCAAAGATCAGGCGCCCCGACTGGCCTTCGCCCGCCGCGGCACTGGCCCGGTTGATCTGGCCGCGCGCGATCAGCCCGTTTCCGGCCGCGTCCAGCGACACCGTCACCGGCGCACGGATCAGCATGTTGTTACTGTCGAGAAGCCGCGCATATTGCCCGGTCGAGATCCGGAAGGCGACCTCCAGTGTGTTCGGGTCGATCAGGTCGGCGATCTTCTCGTTCGCCGACAGAAGCCGGCCTTCAACAAGGTTCACACCGCTCAGCGTGCCGCCGAAATCGGCCCGGACTGATGTATCGTCCAGCACGCGCTGCGCCTCGGCCTCGGCAATCTGCGCCCGGGCCAGTTGCGTCGCGGCCTGGTCCACCCTTGCCTCGGCCTGCGCTTCGGCCTGCCGGCGCGCCAGAAGCGCCTGCCGGGCCGAAGCCGCCGCCAGTTCGGCCTCTTCCTGCGCGGTGGCGGTGCCCACCTGCCGGGTGACCAGATCCGTCTGCCGGTCGAAGGCCCGCACCCGCAAATCCGCCTGCTCCCGCGCGGCCGCGACTTCGTCATGGGCCAGCTCCAGCGACCGTTCGGCATCACGCACCTCGGCCTCGGCATCGCGGCGTTCCGTGCGGGTCCGGTCCAGGACGGATTGCGCATCGGTCAGGTCGATCTGCACCAGAAGCTGTTCGGACTCCACTGCACCGCCTTCGACGAAATCCGGCGACAGGTACAGGACACGCCCGTTCACCGGCGCGCGAATTTCCAGCGTCCGGCGGCTCTGAACCTGGCCATAGGCGTGCAGAAGCGGCGATACCGTCTGCGGATCCGCCGTCACGAGGTCCACGGCAAAGACCCGCTCCCGCGCGGGCGGCGGACTGGTGTCGGCATTCAGGCTGGTGACAACGGCATCGCGCACGCGGTCGACCGCAAAGGCCAGCAAGCCGAGCGTGACCGCCAGAAGAAAGAGCCCACCCAGGCCCCTTCGCAAAAATCGCATTGCGCAATGTCCTCCGCGCTGCCTCGTCGTAATCGAATGCCTGACACGCCTGACCCGGGGCCATCCCGAAGTCTAGCCTGCCCTCCGGAAAAGCCAAGCCACGGCGACGTGAATGCGCCTCCGCCAACGACCGCTATTCCTGCTACGCAGCACGCAACCGTTTCCGTCGCAATTCCAGACCCGGCGCCCCGGCTTCTTCGGCCCCCAAATACCTTGGGGGAGTCCGGTTCGCCTGAACCGGACGGGAGCAAAGCCCCCAACACCACGTAACCGCCTACTTCCGGCGTTCGGATTCATCCAGCCGCGGCATGATTTCAACGAAGTTGCAGGGGCTGTGCCGGTAATCGAGCTGTTTTTCCAGGATCCCGTCCCACGCATCCTTACAGGCCCCGGGGCTTCCGGGCAGCGCAAACAGGTAGGTTCCCCCGGCCACGCCTGCCGTGGCCCGGCTCTGCACCGCCGAGGTTCCGATCTTTTCCATCGAGACAATGGTGAAGACCGTCCCGAACGCGTCGATCTCCTTCTCGTAGACATCGCGATGCGCCTCGACCGTCACGTCCCGGCCCGTAAGCCCGGTGCCCCCGGTCGAGATCACGACATCCACGTCCGGGTCGGCGATCCATTCCCGCAGCCGCGCGGCGATCTCGTCGCGCTCGTCGGGCAGGATCGCGCGGTCCGCCACCTCGTGGCCCGCAGCCTCGATCCGGTCGATCAGCACCTGCCCGGACCGGTCGTCCCGCACCCCGCGTGTGTCCGACACGGTCAGCACCGCGATCCGGACGGGGATGAATTCCCGCGGGCTCACAGCTCGAACCAGTTCACTGTGGGGCCAAGGTTGACGACGCGGGTGGTCCCGATCGTCCCCTCCTTGCCCCAGCTGTCATGGATATGCCCGCAGACCGCCAGCTTCGGCCCGATCCGCGCAATCGCGTCACGCAGAGAGGTCGAGCCGATGGATTGCCCCGTGCTGGTGACATCCGCGATCCCCTTGGGCGGCGAATGCAGCACCAGCAGATCGGCCGTCTCGCAGGCGGCCAGCATCGTTTCGGCCTCGGCTTCATCCATATCGCAGGACCATCCGCCGAAGGGCGTCCGCGGCACGGCATATCCCAGTCCGAAGATCGTCAAACCATCCACGTCCACACCCTCGCCATGCAGGACCGTCATTCCGGGCGGCGCCGCCGCCCGCAGCTCATCCGCGCTTTCGGCATTGCCGGGCACGGCCACCATCGGCGCCTTCAGGCCCGACAACAGATCCATGGCCATGTCCAGCCCATCGCGCATGTTGCAGAAATCGCCGGCACCGATCACCAGGTCGGCATCGGCGCTGGCAGCCACCAGGTCCGCGGCGCGGGACCGGGCCAGGTGCAGGTCGGAAAAGGCCAGAAGCTTCATGGTCACACTCTCGCAATCGGGAACCGTCAGTCCCCGCGTTTCAACCGCGCCTTCAGCGCCAGCAGATCGGCCCACGCCTGCCGCTTGGCCGCCGGGTTGCGCAGCAGGTAGGCCGGGTGGAACATCGGCAGAACGGGACGATCCCACGCCTCCTCCCATTTGCCGCGCAGGCGGGTGATCCCGCGGCGGCCCAGCACCGTCTCGCAACTGATGTTGCCCATCAGAACCAGCACATCGGGCGCCGCCAATGCGACATGCCGCGCGAGGAACGGTTTCATCATCTCCCGCTCCTGCGTTTCCGGATCCCTGTTTTGCGGCGGCCGCCACGGCAGGACATTGGTGATGTAGACGTTCTCCGCCCGGCTCAGCCCGATTTCGGCCAGCATCCGGTCCAGCAACTGCCCCGCGGGACCCACAAAAGGCTTGCCCTGCCGGTCCTCGTCGCGTCCCGGTGCCTCGCCGATGATCATGACCCGCGATCCCGGCACCCCGTCGGAAAAGACCAGGGAATTCGCCCCGGCCTTCAGCCCGCACAGCTCGAAGGCGTTCAACGCGGCCCGCAGGTCCTCCAGCGAGTCCGCCCGCGCCGCCTCGGCCATCGCGACGGCGACCGGGTCGACCTCTTCCTGCACGACGGGCGCCGCGACAGAGGGCGCCGCCCGCGCGGGTTTCGGCGCCGTTTCCAGCTCGTAGCGATTGACCGGCACATCACCGATGGCCTCGGTGGCGCCCAGCTCGATCTGCCAGTCGAGCATCGCCAGCGCGGTGGCCTGATCCAGTTCCGAAGTCGATTCCATGGCGCAGACCCTACAGGCCCGAAGCCCCCCCCGGAAGGGCCGGCGCGCGCACCGCGGCGGGAAGGGGGTTCGCGGCACACGATCCCGCGCGGAGATTGCCAAGCCGCGCCGCGCGCCCCATATGCAACGGTGACCCAACGCTGCAGGCCCCATGTTTCCCATCCGCGATCACAACCCGTCCGGGCGCACGCCCTATGTCGTCTATGCCCTGATCGCGATCAATGTGCTGGTATTTCTCAGCTATGCCGGGATCCTGGGCGACCAGCGGGCGCTGACCTATTTCTTCTACGACTGGGCGCTGATCCCGGCACGGGTCGAGGCGGGGTCGGGCTACTACACCTACATCACGTCGATGTTCCTACATGGCGGCTTCATGCATATCGCCGGCAACATGCTGTTCCTATGGATTTTCGGCGACAACCTGGAAGACGAGATGGGACACCTGGGCTTCCTGGCCTTCTACCTTGCCGCGGGGATCGGCGCGGGCCTCATCCATGTCTACACGGCACAGGGCTCTGTCGTGCCGACCGTCGGCGCATCGGGCGCGATTGCCGGCGTGATGGGCGGCTACCTGCTGCTTTTCCCCAAGGCGCGGGTCGATGTGCTGCTGATCCTGATCATCATCTTCCGCATCATCCCCATTCCCGCCTTCGTGGTGCTGGCGGTCTGGTTCGTGCTGCAGTTCGCGGGCTCGGTCGGGGCGGACCCGAATGTCGGCGGCGTGGCCTACTGGGCCCATACCGGGGGCTTCATCGCAGGCTTCCTGCTGACGATCCCGCTATGGCTGCGACGGGGCGGGCCGGCCTTCTGGAACCGCACCCACGGCCATCCCGACCACCCGGAAGCGCGGTACGCCCGTGGCCCCAGCCGGATTCCCAAGGTCCCGCGCCAGAAACGTCCGCCGCGGCGCAATCCCTGGGGCTGAGTGTAAAGGTCCGCTACCCGCGGATGATCTTGGCGAAGCCATCGAACACCGCGCCGTTGGCACAGATCAGCGAGCCGCTTTCCAGAATGTTGTCATCCGGGGCGATGGGTTCCACGAATCCGCCGGCTTCGCGCACGATGATGATGCCCGCGGCGATATCCCAGGCGTTCAGCCCACGTTCCCAGTACCCTTCATAGCGCCCCGCGGCCACGTAGGCCATGTCGAGCGCCGCCGCCCCCCAGCGCCGGACGCCGGCGGTCACGGGCAGGAGTTGTCCGAGGTCCTTCAGCGTATCCGGCAGTTCCCGCCTGCCGCCGAAGGGCAACCCTGTGGCGAAGACGCTTTCGATCATCTTGTGCCGGGCCGACACGCGCAGCCGGGTGTCGTTCAGCCACGCGCCCTGACCCTTCTCGGCCATGAACATCTCGTCCTTGGCGGCGTCGTAGACGACACCGGCGACGACATTGCCCTTGTGCTCCAGCGCGATCGAGATCGCCCAGTGCGGCATGCCGTGCAGGAAGTTCGTCGTCCCGTCCAGCGGATCCACGATCCAGCGCCGGGTCGGGTCCTCGCCCGCGACATCGTCGCTTTCCTCGCCGCACCAGCCATATGTGGGGCGCGCCTCCATCAGTTCCTTGCGGATGATCTCTTCCGCGGCGATATCGGCCTTGGAGACGAAATCGCCCGGCCCCTTGGTGGAGGCCTGAAGGTTCTCGACCTCGCGGAAGTCCTTGACCAGCGACCGGCCCGCCTTGCGCGCGGCCTTGACCATGATGTTGAGATTGGCGCTGCCGACCATCGGATTGCGAGCCTTTCGAGAATTTCGGAAACGGCCCGCGGTTCCCCGACAGGCCTTCACGCGCGCCTATACGCGGGAGATGTGCCAAAGAAAAGCCCCGGGGTTCCCATCTCTGTCGCGGCGTAAGCTGTGCCGGACCCTTGTCAGGCGACCCGACAGTCGGCACGGTCGCAAATCGAATGCCCCCGTGGAGGAGACCCCAAAAATGTCCGACCAGATGTATCGCGTGGCTCTGGCCAGCCGCCCCGACGGCGCGCCCAAGCCGGAAAACTTCAGCTACGAAGCGGCCGAAACGCCCGTTCCGGACGACGGCGAAGTGCTGGTGCGCGTCCACTACATGTCGCTCGACCCGTATATGCGCGGGCGGATGGACGACGCCGAAAGCTATTCCGCACCCGTGCCCGTCGGCGGCACGATGGAAGCCGGCGCGGTGGGAGAGGTCATCGCCTCGAACAGCCCCGACTTCAAGCCGGGCGACTATGCCTTCGGCATGTTCGGCTGGGCGACCCATGGCTGTCTGCCTGCCAAGATGCTGCGCAAGGTCGACCCGACACAGGGCCCGATCACCGCGTCGCTGGGCGTGCTGGGCATGCCGGGCTTCACTGGCTGGTACGGCTTCACCCAGATCGGCAAGCCCAAGGCGGGCGAGACGCTGGTCGTCGCCGCGGCTACCGGGCCGGTAGGATCGATGGTCGGGCAGGTCGCGAAGTCGATGGGCCTGCGCGCCGTCGGCATCGCGGGCGGGGCCGACAAGTGCAAGCTGGCGGTCGAGAAATTCGGCTTCGACGCCTGCCTGGATCACCGCGCCTATGACACCGCGTCCGATCTGCGCAAGGCGCTGAAAGCGGAATGCCCGGACGGGATCGACATCTATTTCGAAAACGTCGGCGGCAAGGTTCTGGAAGCGGTCATGCCGATGATGAACGCGTTCGGGCGTATCCCGATCTGCGGCATGATCTCGTGGTACAATGCCGGCGGCCTTGGCGCAGATGCGACCGATCAGGGCCTTACGGCGCCCAAGCTGTGGCGCACGATCCTTGTGAAGTTCCTGACGGCGAACGGGTTCATCATCTCGAACCACTTCGACGTTTATCCTCAGTTCATCTCGGAAATCGCGCCCAAGGTCGCCAGCGGCGACATCGCGTTCCTTGAAGACATCGCCGAAGGGCTGGAAAACGCGCCCGAGGCCTTCATGTCGATGCTGAAGGGCGGGAACATGGGCAAGCAGATCGTCAAGGTGATCTGATCTACATCGATTGCAGCTTGCGCGCCTCGGTGCGTGCAAGCGCCACCAGCCGCTGGACGAAGGGCTTTTCAAGGTCCTCGCGCCGGACAGCGGCATAAAGCCGACGGGTCAGCCCCGTCTCGGTCAGCGGCCGGGTGATGTAGTCGGAACTGTACTTCACCTCGCGCACCACCCAGTCGGGCAGCACCGCGACGCCCCGATTCGACGCAACCAGCAGCAGGATCACGGCCGTCAGTTCGACCTGCCGGATATTTGCGGGCTCGACCTTCGCGGGCGACAAAAGCTGGCTGAAGATGTCCAGCCGCGAGCGTTCCACGGGGTAAGTGATCAGAGTCTCGCCACGGAAATCCGCCGCGTCGATATAGGTTTTGGCCGCCAGCGGATGCGAGGCTGCGGCGACGAAGACCGGCGCGTAGTCGAAAAGCTCCACCCATTCGATCCCCGGCAGATCTTCGGGATCGGAGGATACGACGAGGTCGACCTCCTCCTTCTCCAATGCGGGCAGGGCATCGAAGGCGAGGCCCGGGCGGATGTCGACATCGACATCGGGCCAGTCCTTGCGGAATTCCTCCAGCACCGGGAATAGCCATTCGAAACAGGCATGACATTCGATGGCGATATGCATCCGCCCCGTCTTGCCATCGCGAAGCGCCGTGAATTCCTCCTGCAGCGCTTCGATCTTGGGAAGGACCTGTTCGGCCAGCCGCAGAAGGCGCAGCCCGGCGGCCGATAGGCGCATCGGTTTCGACCGGCGGACGAACAGTTCGACCCCCGCCTGATCCTCCAGCCCCTTGATCTGGTGAGACAGCGCGCTTTGGGTAATGTGCAGCTGATCGGCAGCCTTCGCCAGCCCGCCGGCTTCATGAATGGCGCGGATCGTACGAAGGTGGCGGAACTCTATATGCATGTCTGCTTCATGTTGTTCTTGAAGATTATGAGTTTGTCTCACGGAAGCATCAGTGTCACAAGTGCTCAAATCTTTTGAGGATATTAGCTCATGGCCGCTCCCAGCGTCTCTTTCGAATTCTTCCCCCCGCGTGACCTGGCAGGGTCGTTTCGGCTGTGGGACACTGTCCAGCACCTTGCACCGCTGAACCCGCGTTTCGTTTCGGTCACTTACGGGGCCGGCGGCACGACGCGCGACCTGACCCGCGATGCGGTGGCAACGCTGCACAAGTCGTCGGGCCTGCCGGTCGCGGCGCACCTGACCTGTGTCGATGCCTCGAAAGAGGAAACGATGGAAATCGTCAAAGGCTTCGCCGAAGCCGGCGTGAAGGACATTGTGGCGCTTCGCGGCGATCCGCCGAAGGGCGCCGACAAGTTCACCGCCCACCCCGAAGGTTTCGCCGATTCGTGCGAGCTGATCTCGGCCCTGCGGGATGCCGGCGATTTCACCATCCGCGTTGGCGCCTACCCGGACAAGCACCCGGAAGCGGCCGACAACAAGGCGGATGTCGACTGGCTGAAGCGCAAGATCGACGCTGGCGCGACCGAGGCGCTGACCCAGTTCTTCTTCGAAGCCGAGACCTTCCTGCGGTTCCGCGATGCCTGCGAAAAAGCCGGGATCGACGCGCCGATCGTGCCGGGCATCCTGCCGATCGAGAACTGGAAGGGCGCGCGCCGCTTTGCCGAAAGCTGTGGCACGATCATCCCGGCTTGGGTCGATCAGGCATTCGACGCGGCAACCCGCGACGACCGTCAGGACCTGCTGGCCACGGCGATGTGCACCGAGCTGTGCTCCGACCTGATGGATGAAGGCGTCGACACGTTCCATTTCTACACGCTGAACCGCCCCGAACTGACGCGCGATGTCTGCCACGCGCTGGGTGTGACCCCGCAGGTCGACCTGCGCGACGTGGCGTAAGACTCACGCGGCGCTTCTCTGCGGCGCAGAGCGGATGCTAAATCTGAAGTGACTTCGGTCGGCCGGGCGATAGCGTCCGGCCGGTGTCGTTTCATGAGAAGGAGCATCGCATGCGCGTGATCGAGAAGATCGAGGACATGCCCAAGCCGGAAGAGATTCTGGCACTGTCGGGGATGGAGTTCATCAAGGGCATTCTGGCCGGCGACCTTCCGGCGCCGCCGATCGCGAAGCTGATGAACTACAATATGCACGAGGTCGAGCCCGGCCGCGTCGTCTTCCGTGGCGAACCGAAGCTCGAAGTCTGCAACCCGATCGGTTCCGTGCATGGCGGTTGGTACGGCACGCTGCTGGACAGCGCGATGGCCTGCGCGGTGCAGACGATGCTGCCCAAGGGTACGACCTACACGACGCTGGAATACAAGATAAATATCATCCGCTCGATCCCCATCGGGCGAATGATCGACTGCACGGGCTGGACAGATCACGTGGGCCGGTCGACCGGCGTCTCGCATGGAGAGATCCGCGGGGTCGAGGACGGCAAGCTTTATGCCACGGGCTCGACCACCTGCATCGTGATGACGCCGCCGGCCGGGTAACGGGGCTCTGCCCCGCCGCGCCTTCGGCGCTTCCCCCGGAGTATTTCCGGAAAAAAGAAGAAGGACAGGACCGGAAGGGGCGCCGCGCGCGTTGTCTTTCATGGAAATGCCCGGTGCTTTCGGAACGCGCTTTTCCCGGGCAGCGCCAGACGATAGGACGGGACATGACTTTTCCAACGGTACTGACCATCGCGCGCCTGCTGGCCGCACCGCTGCTGGCCCTGGGCTTTCTGGTGCTGGCGCGCCCGCTTGCCGACTGGCTGGCGCTTGTCCTGTTCGTGGCGGCCTCGCTCACCGACTGGACCGACGGCTACCTTGCGCGCGCCTGGGGACAGGTGACGCGGCTTGGCACGATGCTGGACCCCATCGCCGACAAGGCGATGGTGACGGCGGCGCTTCTGACGCTGGTCTATGTCTCGGGGCTGCGCGGGGCGATCCTGCTGCCGGCCGTCATCATCCTGTTTCGCGAGGTATTCGTTTCGGGCCTGCGCGAGTTTTTGGGCGATGTGTCCGGCACGCTGAAGGTCACGAAGCTGGCCAAGTGGAAGACCGCGGCGCAGATGGTGGCGATTGCCGTGCTGCTGGCGCAGGGCATTGCCGAACACGCGGTGGGCGCCGCGGTTGTAGGCATGGACTCGCAGACGGTGGGCGATGTGCTGGCCGGGCGGGCCGAGGATCTGCAGGGCCTGGGCTGGAAGTGGTCCGTCTCCGAGGGGCTGGCGTGGACGGGCCTGGGCCTGATCTGGCTGGCTGCGGCATTGACGCTTGTCACGGGGGTTGATTACTTCCGCAAGGCGTGGCCGCATCTGAAGGAGACAGAGTGATGGATGTGCTCTATTTCGCATGGGTCCGCGAGCGGATCGGCCATCCGAAGGAACGGGTGGAGACCGACGCCGCGACCGTGGCCGACCTGGTGGCCGAGCTTTCGGCGCGCGAGGAACGTTACGCGATGGCCTTTTCGGACCTGAGCGCGCTGCGGGTGGCAGTGGATCAGGACCTGGCCGATTTCGATGCGCCGCTGGATGGCGTGCGCGAGGTGGCCTTCTTCCCGCCGATGACCGGCGGCTGAGGAGTTTTTCTGGGGGAACGTGTTTGGTTCAGATCCGTGTGCAGGCAGAAAGGTTCGATCCCGGCGAAGAGGTGAACACCTTTTCCGCATCACTGGATGGCGCTGGGGCCATGGTTTCATTCACGGGCATCGTGCGGAACAGGCCCGATGGCGCGCTGGAAGCGATGGAGATCGAGCATTATCCCGGCATGACCGAGGCGGCGCTGGAGCAGATCGCGTCCGAGGCCATGGAGCGTTGGGTGCTGAGCGATGCGCTGGTGGTGCACCGCTTCGGCGTTCTGAAGGTGGGCGAGCCGATCATGATGGTCGCCACCGCCGCGCGGCACCGTGCCGATGCGTTCGCCTCGGCCGAGTTCCTGATGGACTACCTGAAATCCCGCGCGCCGTTCTGGAAGAAGGAATACGTCGCCACCGGCGAGGCATGGGTCGAGGCCCGGGCCGAGGACGAGGCGGCACTGGACCGCTGGCAGAACGAGTGAGGAAATCCCCGGCGCGGGGTGTGCTTTCCGCGCGCTGCAGGGGGCGTGATCGGTCAAGCTAGGCCGGTTCGGCGCGTTCTATGTAGGCGCGGAGTTCTTCCGCCTCGCGCCGTGCATCGCGCAAACCGTCCATCGCCGCCGACAGTTCCGCTTCAGTCTGGGCCAGTTGGTTGGTCAGTTCGGCCTCGCGCTGTTGCAGGTAGGTGATGGCCTGGTCCCGGGTTTCTTCCGCCTCGTGAAGTTCCTGGCTCATTCGGTCGAGCTCGGACAGATCGTTCTGCCCGATCCGGCTGAAACGATGAACCAGCCAGTACGCGAACCAGCCCAAGGCGAACGCGACAAACAGGACGACAGCCGTCGCGACGATGAATTCGGTTCTGTTCATTCGCTGTTCTCCTCGCCCGTGGCCGCGTCGTCGATGGTGGCGGTCTCGGGCTCAGTATCGCCCGCGGCGTCTGCCGTGTCATCTTCGTTCGCACCCTGCGCGTCGTCATCGCCGGGCAGGATCAGGCGGAATTCGATCCGGCGGTTGGCCTCGCGGCCTTCGGCCGTGTCGTTCGAGGCGATCGGGTTTTCTTCGCCGAAGCCCACGGCCCGGTACTTGGCCGTCAAAAGGTTCCGGGAGCGCAATTCGTTCAGCACGGCCTGCGCGCGGTCCTGGCTGAGCTGCTTGTTCATCGTCTCGCGGCCCTGGCTGTCGGTGTAGCCCTGGATTTCAAGCGCGACCGGCCCGCAGGCTTCGAGGATGTCGGCCACCCGGGACAAGAGCGACGAGGAGCCCACGGTGATCGTGGCCGAGCCCGGTTCGAACAGAATCTTGTCCTGGGATTGGACATCGCGGAGTTCGGCGGCGCATTCCACGATGGTGAACGGGTTTTCGGCAGTCTTCGGCGGCTCGCGATAGGTGATGTTCAGATCATAGCGCGCCTGCCCGCCCAGCTTCTCGGCGAACAGGCTAGCAATGGACGAGGTGGCGTCGTCCTCGTGGGTGATGCCCGTCAGCGCGATGTTGTCGGGCGTGACGGTCATCACACCGTTTTCAAGATATCCCAGCGCCTCGAGCCCCGAGAGCACGCGCAGCGGCCAGTCCGGCGAGAGTTCGGACGTGATTCGCGTGGCGTTGTGCACAACGCCCGAACCGAAGCGCGCGCGCGCGAAATTGTCGGCAGTCTGGCGCAACAGCTTGTCGTTGACCCGCCCGCGCAACTGGACCAGCCCTTCGGGGCTGAGCGTGGCCACGAATTCCGGCGTCTCGTCCGGGTTCTCAAGCTCGGGCTCCGGCAACACGGCGTGGAGCGCGAAGACCGGGGGCAGATCCGATTGAAGCTGACCGATCACGTTGTCGAAGCGGCCGGAATCGGTGTTCTGGGCCGCGACCAGCGTGATGTCGGCATCCGAGAAGGTGACCGACCCGCCGCCAAGCGCCTGCAGCGCCAGAAGGGTTTCTTCCACCGCCTCTGACCAGCGGGTGGAGGGCACGCCCATCCCTACGGTGCACTGCCGCGTGCGCGGGCCGCCGACCTGGTTGGCGATTTTCAGAATCGCAGCCTTTCCGCTTTCCGTCGCGGCCGAACAGGCATCGAAACGGCCGCCGTCATCATCCAGCAGGAACCGCAGGGTGAAGGGCGTGATCACTGGGCGCGGCGCGGCGATGTCCATCAGCACGGCGATGTCGCCCGGCGCCTCGCGGCGCAATTCCCGTTCCAGCCTGGCCTTGTCGTTCACGGATTGCGCGATGGCCGTGACTTCGACCCGGCCCGCATCCACCGCCACTTTCGATCGCGGCAGCTTGGCCAGCGCGGCGATGGCATAGGTCATCGCTTCGTCCCAGCGGTCGGGCGTTGGATAGGCGGCGGTTTCCAGAAGGTCGGTGACCGACGCAGCGCCTTCGATTTCGGCAAGCCTTTCGATCAGGCCCTCGCGGTCGGTGCCCGACGGGATCAGGCCCACGATCGAGATGCCGCTTTCGTTGCGCAGGATCTTGGCAGAAAACTTCGGCGGCGCGATATCGGCGGCGGGCTTGACCTCCATCCGGTCGATCACGCGGTGGGAATCGACGACGCTCCCGGCGACAGAGATGGCGTTGAAGCGTCGTGCCTCGTCCGGCGCCTGCCCCGTCAGGATGACCTGCAGGCCATCGGCCTCGACCTCGGCCCAGCCGTGATCTTCCATGTCCAGCGCCTCTCGGGTGCTGAGCGCGCTGCTGGCTTCGACGACGGACACCGCGGCACGCGCGGCCACGAGGCACAGGGCGGCAGCAACAAGGAAAACTCCGGCAACAGTGGCGAGCGACGAGATGCGCATTACTTTCCCCACGTTCTTCCGGCCCTTTCCTGCGATCGGTACGAGGTTTTACGCCCTCGTTCCCGAGGGATCAATCAGACAGCCATGGCTGCCGCGAGGAAAATGAGCGGAATCAGGCCGGCATTCCGGTTCGACCGGAACAGGATCAGCAGGCGGGCATTGTCGTCGGGATCGAACTGCGCGCGCTGCCGGGACAGGTGCGCGCCCATCGCCAGCACGCCCAGAATGGCAATCGCGTAGGCCAGATAGTTCCCGCCCGGCACCAGCGCGAGCGTGATCGCGGCGGTCATCAGCGTGGCCGTTGCAATCTGGAACTTCAGCAGCCAGTCGGGCGTGTCCGCGCCGAAAAGTCGCGCGGTGGATTTCACGCCGATCAGCGCGTCATCCTCGGTGTCCTGATGGGCGTAGATCGTGTCATAGAAGAGCGTCCATGCGATCCCGGCAAGGTAAAGCAGAACGGCGGGCCAGCCCAGCGAGCCGCTGTGCGCGGTCCATGCCAGAAGCGCACCCCAGTTGAAGGCAAGGCCCAGGAAAACCTGTGGCCACCACGTGAAGCGTTTGGCGAAAGGGTAGACCGTGACCGGCAGCAGCGCGAGGATACCCAGCAGGATGGCGTTCAGGTTGAAGGTCAGCAGGATCGCGAAGGCGACAAGCGATTGCGCGATTCCCCAGGCGAGGGCCTGTTTTACGCTCACCTGACCGGATGGAATCGGCCTCTGCCGCGTGCGTTCGACGGATCCGTCGATGCCGCGGTCGGTGATGTCGTTCCACGTGCAGCCCGCCCCGCGCATCAGCCAGGCGCCCATGCCGCAGCCCACGGCGATCCACAGATCGCCCCAGCGCGGATCGCCGCCCGCCAGCATGGCCAGCGCAAGGCCCCACCAGCAGGGCAGCAGCAAAAGCCATGTTCCGATGGGCCGGTCGGCGCGGGACAGGCGCAGGTAGGGGCGCGTGGCCGCAGGCGCGTAGCGGTCGACCCAGTTGCCGTCGACGGCATCTGCAATTCCGGGCGCTTGCGGTGCGGGATCGGCTGGTTTCGAGCCGGAAGCGGACATATGTAATACTCATGAGTGGATTGATCAGATTGTTTGTAGATCACGCGCTGGCACCGGGGCAATCGGTTCCCGTGTCCCAGCCGCAGGCGCATTACCTGTTCGCGGTGATGCGTCTTGGTGTCGGGGCGGAACTGGCGGTGTTCAATGGCAGCGATGGCGAATGGCGGGTCGAGGTTGCCGAAGCCGGCAAGCGCGGCGGCACGCTATCATGTATCGAGCAGACCCGCCCCCATACGATGCCCCCCGATCTGTGGCTTCTGTTTGCCCCGGTAAAGAAGGCGCGCACCGATTTCATCGTGGAGAAGTCGGTCGAAATGGGCGCGGCGCGGATCCAGCCGGTGGCGACGGATCGCACGAATTCCGAACGCATTCGTCAGGACCGGCTTCAGACCCATGCGCTGGAGGCGGCTGAACAATGCGGCGCCACCTATGTGCCCGAAGTGGCCGACCTGAAGCGGCTTGACCGTATGCTCGCCGACTGGCCCGAGGACCGCAGGCTCCTGTTCTGTGACGAAGGCGCGGCGGGCGACGGCCTGTCCCTGCCCGAACCCGACGGGCAGGGCTGGGCGATCCTGATCGGCCCCGAAGGCGGCTTTTCCCTCGCCGAGCGCGACCGACTGCGGGCCTTGCCTTATGCCCATTCCATCGCGCTGGGGCCGCGAATCCTGCGCGCCGATACGGCGGCGGTGGCGGCGCTGACGCTGTGGCAAAGCCATCTGGGAGACTGGACATGAGCTTCATTCGACCCGAAGCGCAGGAAACGCTGCGACGCTGGCGCCTGACCCTGGTCGGTCTTGCCACGATTGCCATTGGTGCCTGGTGGAGCTGGGGCGTGGGCAACCTTCTGGGCGTGGCCGGGTGGCTGGTGATGGCGGCAGGTTTCGCGCTTGTGGTGATCGGGGTCCAGCGCGCGCGCTTCGATACCGGGCGCGGCGGCCCGGGCGTCGTCGACATCGACGAGGGCGAGATCACCTATTACGGGCCCCTGTCGGGCGGATCGGTGGCGGTGGGTGAAATCGCGCGGCTGATCTTCGATCCCACCTCGCACCCGCCCTGCTGGGTGCTGGTCGAGAGGCAGGACACCGCGCTCCACATTCCGGTGAACGCGGAAGGGGCCGATGACCTGTTCGAGGTGTTCAGCGCCCTGCCGGGGCTGCGGACCAATTACCTTCTGACCGAAATGCGCGCCGGGATCGACCAGCCGGGGGCGATTCCCACCGTCATCTGGGACCGCGAAAGCGAACCCGTCGACCGCCTGCGCCTGAACTGAGCGCGCGGAGCCTGTGCAAATCTGCCGTCGGTTCCGCGCTTGACACCATCTGCCCGTGGGGTCACCCATGACGCCGTAGCGACTTCGGAAGGTGAAGCGATGTCCATTCCCCAATCCGGCGGCGGCCCGATCGAAAGCCGGGCCCAGCTGGCCGAATACCTGGAAGCGGGCTGCAAGCCGAAGTCCGACTGGCGTATCGGAACCGAACACGAAAAGTTCGGCTATTGCCGCGATTCCCTGAAGCCCCTGCCCTATGCCGGCGACCGGTCGATCCTGGCGGTGCTGGAAGGTCTGCGCGACGCCCATGGCTGGGACCCGTTGATCGAAGGCGGCAACCTGATCGGGTTGACCAAGGGTGGCGCCAATATCTCGCTTGAGCCGGGCGGGCAGCTGGAGCTTTCGGGCGCACCACTGGAAACGATTCACGAGACATGTGACGAGGTGAACAGTCACCTGGCCCAGGTGAAGGACATCTCGGACAAGATCGGCGTGGGTTTCATCGGGCTGGGCGCCTCGCCCGACTGGATGCACGAAGACATGCCTTTGATGCCCAAGGGCCGTTACAAGCTGATGGACGCCTACATGCAGAAGGTCGGCACAGCCGGCCGGATCATGATGCGGCGGACCTGCACCGTGCAGGTAAACCTCGATTTCGGGTCCGAGCCCGACATGGTTCAGAAGATGCGCGTGGCACTGGCATTGCAGCCGGTGGCGACCGCTCTCTTCGCGTCCTCGCCCTTTTTTGAAGGCAAGCCCAACGGGTACAAGAGCTGGCGGTCGTGGGTCTGGCGCAATCTGGATGACGACCGGACGGGCATGCTGCCTTTCGTCTTCGACGACGGGTTCGGGTTCGACGCATGGGTGGACTACGCGCTCGATGTGCCGATGTATTTCGTCTACCGCGATGGCAAGTATATCGACGCGCTGGGCCAGTCGTTCCGTGATTTCATGGACGGCAAGCTGCCCGCGCTTCCGGGCGAGACGCCGACCCTGTCGGATTGGGCCGATCACCTGACGACGATCTTCCCGGAAGCCCGCCTGAAGAAGTTCATCGAAACCCGCGGCGCCGATGGCGGCCCGTGGCGACGCCTGTGTGCCTTGCCGGCCTACTGGGTCGGGCTGATGTACGACCAGACCGCGCTGGATGGCGCGTGGGATCTGGTCAAGGACTGGGATGCCGAAACCCGCGACGCGCTGCGCGTGGCCGCCGGGAAGGAAGGTCTTCAGGCCAAGGTTGGCAGCCTGTCCCTGCACGATCTGGCACGCGAAACGGTGGCCCTGTCGGAAGCCGGGCTGAAGGCCCGCGCGCGCACCGGAGCCGGCGGCCTGATCCCGGACGAGACCCATTTCCTGGATACGCTGAAGGAAAGCATCGAGGCAGGTCAGGTTCAGGCCGACGAGATGCTGACCCAGTACCACGGCGAATGGAACGGCGATCTGACCCGCGTCTACAGCGACTACAGCTACTGACAGGGCCCGGGCGCATCTTTGCGCCCGCGGTCATGCCCGCCGGGTCGCGATACCGGCTGTGTCGGTCCTAGGACGTGCAGTCCTGCGCGTTCGCTTCGTCCGTCTGGTTGGTCAGCCGGGCACCGTCACCCTTTGACCACCATTCGTACACGCCCGAAACATAGCGCGCACCCGACCCGGAGATCACGTTGACGAAGATCAGCTGTTCGCCGTCAATCGGGATCAGCGCAAGGCTGTTGGCATCGGCGTTGATGTACTGGACCTGCACGTCGCCAAGCGTGTCGCACTTGTAGGCGACCGAGGTCACGCTGCTGTCCGCGCCCAGATCCAGCTCGAGAGACAGGCTCGTTTCCGCAAGGCCCGGCGCTGCCGACGCCACCATTACCAAGGCTGCCAATCCAAATCTGTTCATCGTTCCGCTCCCTTGCTGACTTGTGTTTCCCGAATACAGGGCCGCCCCTGACCTGTCCACTTTGGCCATGCAGGAATACGCGAAAGCAACCGCGTAAATCGCGGGCAAGCGGGTCACGCTCGCCCGCGGGTCGGGTTACTTGCCCTTCTTCTCGCCAAGCGAGATCGGTTTCGTCGCGCCGAAATTGGCCGTCGCAAGGGGCTTTGCCTTCTCTTGCTTCGGTTTCTTCGCTTCCTTGTTTCCGCGCTTGTTGTTGCCTTTTCCCATCATGACCTCACAGATTGAATTACCGCTCGGCGACATGCCGGGCGGATCGATCCTCAGGAAGATCAAGGTTGCCTGATAGGCTTCAGGACGATGACTTCGATGAGTCGTGCGCAGGGCCCGATCCGGGCGCGCCGCACACGACAAAGATATGCGCGCCGTTGCAGTCTCACAAGGCTTCTGAACGCGCGGTCCTGTTCAGCGCTCCGAAGGATCGCGACCGAAACGGTTCTCTCCCGCCGTGCCGGGCTTGGCCCAGAACACGATCAGCACGATGAACCCGATCAGCGGGATCAGCCCGATCAGCAGCCACCAGCCCGTCCGGTCGATGTCATGCAGACGACGGATGTAAAGCGCCAGCATCGGGATGAGCATCACCAGTCCGAACAGGTTCGACAGCGGCAGGAAGCCTGCGTCCATGGAATATCCCAGAACCGCCGTGTCGATCGTCGTCAGGATTCCGCTGACGATCATCACGAACAGGATGGTCCACCAGAACGCGGATCGACGCGACCGGCCCTGGAAATCGAAATAGCGTGAGAATGTTTCTTTCACGGCATCGGGAAAGCTCATCATGGGTCGTGTCCCTCCTGTCCATGCTCCGCTGTCGGAGCGCCCGAGAGGCAGGTTAGGGGAGAAAAGGCCACATGCATACCATTGCATGCGACCATGGCCGATGCGCAGAATGAAATGGCCGGGTTGCGGCGCTCGCCGTCAGGATCCGCCGATCCGCGGTTCGGTGCCGTTGCGCAGTCGCGCGATGTTCTCGCGGTGGCGCCAGAACACCAGCGCCGCCAGCAGCGCGCCCAGACTGAGCAATTCGGGATAGCCCAGCAAAGGCGCCCAGATCAGCGCGCTTGCCACCGCAGCCAACGCGGCCATCGAGGAGACCCGCGTCGTGACCGCCACCAGGATCCACGTGGCACAGCAGGCCACGCCCACGGGCCAGGCCAGCGCCAGCCACAGTCCCAGGAACGTCGCCACGCCCTTGCCACCCTTGAAGCGCAGCCAGACGGGGAAGCAATGGCCAAGCATCGCCGCCAGTGCAGCGACCTGCGCCGCGGCCTCCCCCGCCAGATGCGCGGCCAGCAGGACGGCCGCGGCGCCCTTGCCGGCGTCCAGCATAAGCGTCAGGGCCGCGGCCCAGCGGTTGCCCGTCCGGAGCACGTTGGTGGCACCGATATTGCCCGACCCGATCGACCGCAGGTCGCCCAGCCCCATGATCCCGCTCAGCAGCAAGCCGAAAGGGATCGAGCCCAAGCCGTAACCCAGAAGCGCCCAAAGGGCGAGCGTGCCGGGCGTGCCGTCGAAAGGAGGGACCATCATGATGTGCGATAAACCTCTTTGCCGCCGACCCAGGTGCCCAGCACGCGGCCTTCCATGCGTTGTTCGTCGAACGGAGTATTCAGCGATTTGGACTTCAGCGTATAGCGGTCCATCACGAAGGGAATGTTCGGATCGAACAGAACCAGATCCGCCGGCGCACCTTTGCCCAGTCTTCCGCCGGGAAGGCCCAGTCTTTGCGCGGGTTTGAGCGACAGCGCACGGAACAGCTGCGCCAGCGTCAGGTGACCGCCGTGATACAGGCGCAGGGCGGCGGGCAGCAGCGTTTCAAGGCCGACGGCGCCGCTGGCCGCTTCCTCGAACGGGAGGCGCTTGCTTTCCTCGTCCTGCGGCGAATGCATCGAACAGACGATGTCGATCAGCCCCGAGCCTACCGCCTCGATCATCGCGACACGGTCGTCTTCGCTGCGCAGGGGCGGAGTGAGCTTGAAGAAGGTGCGGTAGTCGGCGATGTCGAATTCGTTCAGCGTCAGGTGGTGAACGGAAATACCGGCCGTCACGTCGAACCCGTTGGCCTTGGCACGCTCCAGCGCCGGCAGGGCGCGCGCGGTGGTGATCTGGTCGGCGTGGTAGCGCGCGCCCGTCATCTCCACCACGGCGATATCGCGGTCGAGCCCCATGCGCTCGGCCATCGGCGACACGGCGGGCAGACCGCGCAGCGACGCGAACTTGCCCGAGGTCACGACGGCGCCGGCAGAAAGGGCCGGGTCCTGCGGATGCCCGATCACCAGCGCGCCCAGCGACCGCGCATAGGTCAGCGCGCGGGAGAAGACCTTGGTGTCGGTCACCACGCGAGCGCAATCCGTGAAGGCCACGGCGCCGGCATCCATGAGGAAGCCGATCTCGGTCATCTCGCGCCCCTGCCGGCCCTTGGTCAGCGCGGCCATGGGCAGCACGCGAACGGGCGTTTCCGCTTGTGCGCGGCGGGTGACGAATTCCAGAGTTTCGGGGTTGTCGATCACCGGCTCCGTATCGGGCCGCGTGACCATCGTGGTCACCCCGCCCGCCGCGGCGGCAAGGCCTGCGGACTTGTAGCTTTCCTTGTGCCGCTCGCCCGGCTCGCCCACCTTCACGCCGATGTCGATCAGGCCGGGGGCGAGCATCTTGCCCTTGCAGTCCACGACCGTCCCGTCACTGGCGGGTGCTTCGCCGCTCGTCAGGATCGCGTCGATCTTGCCGTCCGAGACGATAAGGTGGCCGCGCGCGCCGTTCCCGGCGTCCGGCCCGGCCTCGGGGTCAATCAGCGTGGCGTTGGCGAAGACGATGCGAATCATGCCACGCCCCTTATGCTGCGATGGGCCGCGGAGAGGCGCTCGATCACCGCCTTCGGATCTGACTGGTAACGGATCAGGTGCTTCATGCCGTCCTTGGTGACGATCTGGACGATGTGGCCCATCGTCTTGATCGTTTCGATGTTGTCGAGGTGGATGCGCGTGGTCCCCGGCCCCGTCAGCGTGTCGCCCTGCAGTTCCCAGACGGTGTTCATCTCGTCCCGGCCAAGGAACCAGCCCCGCAGCCCGATGGCCGCAAGTGCGCCCACGGCGCCGGTCCAGACATAGGGGCTGTCCATGGCCCACAGGACGACCACCGCCCCCGCCACGGCAAGCGCGGCCAGCCACGCCTGCGCCCGAAGATATGTCGACCGGTCCGGCGCGAAGCGCACGCCCGCAGGCGTGTTCGCTCTGTCCGCCTCCGGCTGCGTCCGGCTGGTGTCCATCCCGGTCACAGGAAATGCACCGCGAGCGAGGCCAGCGCCGCCAGCAGCCCCAGCGACACGATCAAGATCACGATCCCCGCCTGCCGCTTCTTCGCCCGTTGCGCCCGGCGCACGCGGTCGGGTTGCGGGGCGGAGTATGGCTCGGCGCTTTCCGAAACCGGCGCGGCGCCGGTCTTTTCGACATGGGCTTCCGCGAAAGTGGCAATGGGTTTCACGTCCGGATCCAGCGTCAGCGTCACTGCCTTTTCGGCAAACGCGCGCGAGCGGACGGCCATGACCCAGCCCTGAACGGCGTCGAGCGTTTCGGTCTCGGCCGCGACCTGCTGGCGCGGCACGCCCAGACCCTCGACAAGGTAACCGGTGAGGCCGATATCCTCCATGTCCTCGACCTTGAAGATATCCACCTGCGCGTGGTCTAGCTCCTCCACGCCCAGCACCTGCGCCGTGGCGCCGGGTTCGGACAGGAACTTCACCCGCTCGGGCGGCATGTCGAGAGAGAAGAGCCGGATCAGCCCATGTTCGCGGGCGGGAATGTCGATGGTGTCGGTCATGCGGCCTGGGCCCCCAGGTTGCGGGCCAGCAGATCCATCGCGGCCATGCGCACGGCCACGCCCATTTCGACCTGGTCCTGGATGACCGACCGGTTGATGTCATCGGCGATGGTGCCGTCGATCTCCACCCCGCGGTTCATCGGCCCGGGATGCATGACGATCGCGTCGGGCTTGGCCAGCGCCAGCTTTTCGGCATCCAGCCCGTAGCGGTGGAAATATTCGCGTTCCGACGGGATGAAGCCGCCGTCCATGCGTTCCTTCTGAAGGCGCAGCATCATGACGACATCGGCGTCCTTCAGACCTTCGCGCATGTCGTCGTAGACCTCGACCCCGAACTCTTCGATGCCCGCGGGCATGAGCGTGGGCGGACCGACAAGGCGGATGCGGTTTTCCATCTTGCCCAGCAAAAGGATGTTCGACCGCGCGACCCGCGAATGGGCGATGTCGCCGCAGATCGCGATGACAAGGCGATGAAGCCGTCCCTTGGCACGGCGGATCGTCAGCGCATCCAGCAGCGCCTGCGTGGGATGTTCGTGCCGCCCGTCGCCCGCGTTCAGGACGGCGCAGTTTACCTTCTGCGCCAGAAGCGACACGGCGCCGGAATGGGGGTGGCGGACGACCAGCAGGTCGGGGTGCATGGCGTTGAGCGTGAGCGCGGTGTCGATCAGCGTCTCGCCTTTTTTGATCGACGACGCCTGCATCGCCATGTTCATCACGTCGGCCCCCAGCCGCTTGCCCGCCAGTTCGAAGCTGGCCTGCGTGCGGGTGGAGTTTTCGAAGAACATGTTGATCTGGGTGAGCCCGGCGAGGATCGTCGAATGTTCACCCTTTCCGCGCGACAGGCCGACATAGGAATCGGCGAGGTCCAGAAGCGTCACGATCTGGGGGGGCGTGAGCTGTTCGATGCCCAGGAGGTGCCGATGGGGGAAGCTCATGCGCGGGTCCTGACCGTCCGGGACGTCCCCGGCGCGTTTGGATGGGTTCGGTTGGGTTATAGGAACGGGTGTGCGGGCCGTAAAGGGGAGGCCGGGCGGGTGCGGCGACAGGCCGGTTTGGCCTCGAGGTCGCTGCGCCGGGCCGCTGGCCCGCCCATACCTGTCAGCGTAGTCTTTCGCGGCCTCGTCCCGTCGGCGGCGCGATGCAGCCGGCGCGCGGTGTCAGTGCGCCTTGCGCGATCCCATCTGCAACAGGTCCGACAGGCTGCGCCGGAACGGGCCTTCCTTCACGCTGGAATGGATCTGTTCGGTCGGATCGCGCCCGACCTTGCGGCGGTGCCTGAGAAGGAAGATCTTTCCCCATCCGCGCCACGTGCCGATGGAAGGGGCCGTGACATCGGTATAAAACCGCGCCCGCCAGCCGTGGGGCAGCGGCAGCCCCGCGCCTTCGGCCCGGTCAAGCATCCAGACCAGCGGGATGTTGGCCAGCGGGCGCGCGGCTTCGAATCCGCCCAGCTGGCCGCCGACATCGCCGTGGGTGCCGCGGAACCACATCTGTTCGACCCGGCCCGTCCAACCGTCCTGCGATTTCCACAGAATCGGATCGTAGACCGCGCGGTTTTCGTTCAGGGCCAGCGCGTGGAACCCGTTGCGGATCGACGGGCCCAGTTCGTGGTTGTGAAAGGCGTGCTCCGCTTCCGAGAACCGCCACAGGATCGGCAATCGCAGGCCCAGCGCCTTCACAGTGTCCCAGACCCCCACCATCTCGATCGGGGTCTTGGTGTGGCAGTAGAGCCGGACAAAATCCCGCGCCGCGTCGCTGTCGGGGTTGGACTGGTAGTAGCGGTAGATCGTGCGGATGTTGCTGACGGTCGCGTGCTCGGCCTTCAGAAGGCCCACCATGTCGATCACGCCCGCCAGCGAGCGGACGGCATAGGCGCCGCGCGAATAGCCGATCAGGTAGATCCGGTCCCCCGGACGGTAGCGCGAGGCGAGGTAGCCATAGGCCCGCCGGATCTGCCGGTTGATGCCGCGCCCTGTGACGACATCGCCGACATTGCGCCAGGACCGCCACTGGATCCCCGCCTCGTAGAACACCGACACCTGGCTGCCCATCTCCTGCAGCAGCCGGTAGGTGGTGCCGACATGGGTTTCGAACCCCTCCTCCAGCGAGGACATGGTCCCGTCGAGGATGATGACATGGGCCTTTGGGCCGCGGGTGTAGCTTGTGGGCGAGTAACGCCGGCGGGTGGGCCCGCCGACCATCCGTGCAAGGGCGCGCCCCAGCGACCGCGCGGTGCCGAGCGAGACGCCCTGCAGCCGCCGCCGCCAGGCGCTGCGCTTATGCGGCGGTTCGTTGTCCGGCATCTTTCAAAAGTTCCCAGACTTTCATCGGCGTGAACGGCATGTCTGCCTGGCGCACGCCCTGATCCCACAGCGCATCCTGCACCGCGTTGGCCACCGCGGCCAGCGCACCCACCGTCCCGGCTTCGCCGCAGCCTTTCATGCCCATGATGTTGGCCGTCGACGGCACCGGTTCGGGGACGAAGCCGATCATCGGAACATCCGTCGCCCGCGGCATGCCGTAATCCATGAAGGTCGCGGTCAGAAGTTGCCCGTCTTCGTCGAAGGCGGTCAGTTCGTTGATCGCCTGGCCGATGCCCTGCGCCACGCCGCCATGCACCTGGCCTTCGGCCAGCATCGGGTTGATGAGGTTGCCGAAATCGTCGACCACCATGTACCGGTCGATCGTCACCTTGCCGGTATCCGGGTCGATCACGGCTTCGGCGATATGCGCGCCGTTCGGGTAGGACCGGCCCGGCAGTTCGCCGCGGCCTTCGTGAACCAGCAGGTCCTCCCGCCCGTCGGCGCGGGCCATTTCGGCGGCATCGAGGAACGAGGGCGTCAGGTTTGATCCCGGCGCGCGGAACGCTTCGTCGTCGAAGGACACATCGGCCGGATCGACACCCATCTTGTCGGCAAGGTAGGGCGTGAACGCCTCTATCATCTTCGACACCGTGGTCAGCGTCGCGTTCGTCTGCGTGGTGACGGAGCGGGAGCCGCCCGTGCCGCCGCCCTTGGCGATCATGTCGCTGTCACCCTGGATGACGAAGATCCGGTCGGAAGGAATGCCGGTCTGGTCCGACAGGAACTGCGCGAACACGGTTTCGTGCCCCTGCCCGTTCGACTGCGTGCCGACATAGATCTTCACCGTTCCATCCTCGCAGAACTCCACCTTCGCGCCTTCGGAAGGATCGCCCAGAATGCTTTCGATATAGTAACAGATACCAACACCGCGCAGACGTCCCTGTTCCAGATCCGCCGCCCGACGCGCGTCGAAGCCCGCGAGGTCGGCCTCGCGCTCGGCACGGCTCAGCACCTTGTCGAAATCGCCGACGTCGTAGTTTTCACCCGTCACCGACATGTAGGGGAATGCCTCAGGCTTGATGAAATTCCTGCGGCGCAGTTCCAGCGGATCGACGCCCAGTTCGCGCGCGGCGCGGTCCATCAGGCGTTCCAGCACGTAGATCGCCTCGGGTCGCCCGGCACCGCGGTACGCGTCAACCTGCGTGGTGTTGGTGTAATAGGCCTTGGAGTTCATCCAGACGGTCTGGACGTCATAGGTGCCCATCAGCACGCGGGCGAACAGGAAGCTCTGGATCGCCTGCCCGAAGTTCGAGTTGTAGGCGCCGAGGTTCGACCGTGTGTTCACCCGGTAGGCGGTGATCTTGTTGGTCTCGTCGAAGGCGAATTCCGCCACCGAGACAAGATCGCGGCCGGCATGGTCGCTCAGCATCGCCTCGGTCCGGTCGGACATCCAGCGCACTGGCCGGTCCAGCACGCGCGAGGCATGGGCGCAGACCATGTATTCGGGGTAGGCCGGGGCCTTCATGCCAAAGCCGCCGCCGACATCGGGCGTGGTGGCATGGATCTTTTCGGCGTCGAGGCTCAGCGCCTTGGAAAGCTCCTCCTTCACGCCCCAGACACCCTGCCCGCCATAGGCGAAATGCAGGCGTTCGCCGTCCCAGTCGGCCACGCAGCCGCGGGGCTCCATCGAGTTCACGATGACCCGGTTGTCGCCCACTTCCAGCTTCACCGTCTTGGCGGCCTTGGCAAAGGCCTCTTCCGTCGCGGCCTCGTCCCCGACACCGAAGTCGAGTGCGAGGTTGTCGGGGGCTTCCTCATGGATCGTCTCGCCGCCCGGCCCGATGTCCATCTTGGCGGGAAGTTCGTCGTACTCGATCTCGATCAGTTCGGCCGCGTCGCGGGCCTGTTCCAGCGTGTCAGCGAAGATCATGGCGATCGGTTCGCCCACATGGCGCAGCTTCGACGTCGACAGAATCGGGCGTGTTGTCTTCACGCCCATCGACCCGTCGCGGTTGGGCATCAGGGCGCCTTCCATCTCGTTCGTGATGCCGGCTGCATCCAGATCGGCCGCGGTTACCACCAGATGCACGCCATCGGCATCCGCCGCGTCCGACGCATCGACGCCGTTCAGAACGGCATGCGCGACGGGGCTGCGCAGCACATAGCCGTAAAGCGAACCTTCCGGCGCGACATCATCGATGTAGCGTCCGTGCCCCGTCAGGAACCTGACATCTTCGACCCGCTTGATCGGCTGGCTCTTCCCGAACTTTTCCATGGCTTTGCCCTCCAAGACATTTGCTTGGGCAGACACTACAAGGGACGGAACAGGAGTCCAGCCGGGCGTCAGGTCAGTTGCTGAACTGTGACGACATCGTCCAGTCCGTAGCCGTTGAACCGGGTGCCGATGGCAATGGAATAGGCACCCATTGCGCCAAACATCACGTAGTCGTCCTCGGCCGCATCGGCCGGCAGGGGCAGACCGTCGGGCAGCCGGTCAAGGCTGTCGCAGGTCGGCCCGAAAACCACGCGGGGGGTGCGGGTGGCGCGGCGCACTTGGCCTTCGGGCGACACAACCCGAACGCGGCCCGACAGGCCCAGGTCGCGGCATTCGGACAGGCCGCCATATATCCCGTCGTTCAGGAAGACGGTGCCGCCCTCATGTTTCAGCGCCTTGATGCGCGCCACCAACGTGAACGCCTCGGCCACCATGGCGCGGCCCGGTTCGCACAGAAGCGCCGGGGCGTTGTCGCCGAAGGCGGTTTTCGTGGCACGGGCTATGGCGTCGAAGATCGCTTCAAGCGGCGGGCAGGTGCCAGCGTCACCGCCGCTATCGTCCCCGTCGCGCGACGACGGGAACCCGCCGCCCACGTTCAGACGGGCAATGGTCACGCCGGCGCGGTCGGCAATGCGGGCAGCCTCGGTGATGTAGGCCGTCCACGCTTCGGGATCGGTGCACTGGGTGCCGGGATGGAAGCACAACGCCGGAACGCGACCGCTCGCGGCCACGGCTTTAAGAAGCTCGACCGCCGCATCGGGCGTCGCGCCGAATTTCTTGCCGAAGTCGTAGACGGCGCCCCTCACCGGCAGCGCGAAGCGGACGGAGATTTCGCACTCGGCAGGAACCTCCGCCAGCTTGTCCAGCTGCGCCATGTCATCGACCGACCACGAATAGGCGCCGAGGCGGATGGCCTCCGCGATCTCGGCCTTCGAGCGGATCGGGTTGTTGTAGTGCAGCACCGCGCCAGGGCAGACCCGGCGGATCATCTGCATCTCGTCCACGGACGCGACATCGAATGTATCGAGCCCGGCGGCGACAAGGTTGGTCAGCACTTCGTCCCTTGCATTGGCCTTTACGGCATAGGTCACGAGACCGGGAAACCCCGCATGGAAGCGCCTTGCCGTCGCCTGCAGGACAGCGGGCGCAATATAAAGCTGCGCGCGGTCCGGGCGGGTGCGGAGAAGGTGGGCTTCTGGCGTTGACCATGCAGGAGAATGGCGCATTTAAAAGGTGTCCCGGTGCTTTGAGGTTATGTCTGCCTCCAGCATCCGACAGTCCGATGTTGGATTCCCGTAGCATTGTGACCGTATTGCCGTTAATTCTGCGCTGAATGACGAGGCTACCATGCAATTAGACGAAACCGACCGAAGGCTGGTCGATCTCCTACGCGAAAACGCCCGGATGCCCGTCACAGCGCTGGCGCACCGGCTGCAGCTGGCTCGCACCACGGTGCAGGCCCGGCTGACACGTCTGGAAACCAGCGGCGCCATCGCGGGCTATACGCTGAAGCAGGGGCCGGGGACGGAGCCCATGCTGCGCGCCACGGTACTGGTGGCGGTGGAGCCGCGGCGAGGGCCGGCGGTGCTCGACCGGCTGAAGGTCCTTCCGGGGGTGGAGCGCGCCTACACGACCTCGGGCCGGTTCGATCTGCTGGTGCAGGTGGCCGCGCCCTCGCCGGGGGATCTGGACGCGCTGCTGGACCGAATCGGCGATTCCAACGGCGTGCGGTCGTCGGAAAGCCTGATCCACCTGTCGACTAAGATCGACCGGGGGTGAACGTTGCGGTGCGTGGGAGCCACGCACCTTACCCACCGTCGGTAGGTGATCATTGTTGCGGCAACCTTGGCGTAGGGTGCGTGGTTCCCACGCACCACCCCGATGCCCCGTGCACGCCCCACGAAAAACGCTTCGCCCAGCGCGGCGTCCCGCGCTAGCGTCAACCCATGACCGACTGGACCGCCGAATTCTCCTTCCCCTTCACCGGACCGCTGGAAGACGGGCGGACGGTGACGCATGACGTGCATGTCGCGGGCTCCGGTCCGCCGATCCTGATCATGCAGGAGCTTCCGGGCATCGGGCCGGAGACCCTGGCGCTCGCCGCGCGCCTGAACGCCGCCGGGTTCACCGTGTACCTGCCGCATCTCTTCGGGACCTTCGGCAAGAAGACGATGGTGCGGAACCTTGTCCGGCTGCTGTGCATCCGGCGGGAATTCAACGTCTATGCCCGCGGCAGGCAAAGCCCCGTCGCCAACTGGCTGCGTGCGCTGGTGGCCGACATCTCGGACCGCGAAGGCGGCGCACGGGTCGGCGCGATCGGCATGTGCCTGACCGGCAGCTTCGCCCTGCCGCTGATGGCCGAAGACGCGGTGGCAGGCGGCGTGGCCAGCCAGCCGTCCCTGCCCCTTCGCCATGCCAGCCCGCCCCACATGAGCCCGGACGAGATCACGGCCACCCGTGCCGCGATGGATGCGAAGGGCCCCGGCCTTGCCATGCGCTATGCGGGCGACAAGATCTGCAGGCCCGAACATGTCTCGACCCTGGCCGAGGCGTTCGGCCCGGGGCTCGAGACGGAAGCCTATCCCGGCAACGGACACGCCCTGCTGACCGCGCATTTCAACGGTGACGCCTACCAGCGGATGGAAGACTACTTCCGCACCCGGTTCGGCCTGACCTGACGCCCCGACGCGCGGATTCCCCCGTCAAACCCATGATCCACAGGATCAGGTCTTTTCCTTCGCCGCTGCCTTGGCTAGACGATCCCGGAACCGAAAGGGATCAGACCGATGGCGATGGACAAGACATTCGACGCAAGCGAAGCCGAACCGCGCATCTACGAGGCGTGGGAGAAAAGCGGCGCCTTCAAGGCCGGCGCCAATGCTTCGCGCAGTGACACCTACACGATCATGATCCCGCCGCCGAACGTAACCGGGTCCCTTCACATGGGCCACGCGTTCAACAACACGCTGCAGGACATCCTGATCCGCTGGCACCGCATGCGCGGCTTCGACACGCTGTGGCAGCCCGGCACCGACCACGCAGGCATCGCGACGCAGATGGTCGTGGAACGCGAACTGGCCAAGACCAACCGCCGCCGCACCGACATGAGCCGCGAGGATTTCATCGATCTGGTGTGGGAGCAGAAGGTCAATTCCCGCGGCAACATCATCGGCCAGCTGAAAAGCATCGGCGCCTCGCTCGACTGGTCGCGCGAGGCCTTCACCATGGGCGGCGCGGCGGGCGATCCGGAAAAGGGCAACGGCCCGAACTTCCATGACGCCGTGATCAAGGTCTTTGTCGACATGTTCGAAAAGGGGCTGATCTACCGCGGCAAGCGGCTGGTGAACTGGGACCCGCATTTCGAAACCGCGATCTCGGATCTCGAGGTCGAGAATGTCGAGACGCCGGGCCACATGTGGCACTTCAAGTACCCGCTGGCCGGTGGCGAGACGTACACCTACGTCGAGAAGGACGAGGACGGCAACGTCGTGCTGGAAGAAGAGCGCGACTATATCTCCATTGCCACCACGCGGCCTGAAACCATGCTGGGCGACGGGGCGGTGGCCGTTCACCCGTCTGACGAACGCTATGCCCCCATCGTCGGCAAGCTGTGCGAGATCCCGGTGGGCCCGCAGGAACACCGCCGCCTGATCCCGATCATCACCGATGAATACCCCGATCCCGCCTTCGGCTCGGGCGCGGTGAAGATCACCGGCGCGCACGATTTCAACGACTATGCCGTCGCCGCGCGCAACAACATCCCGATGTACCGGCTGATGGACACCAAGGCCACCATGCGCGATGACGGCGTGCCTTATGCCGAAGCCGCCACCCGCGCGCAGGAGATCGCCAATGGCGCTGCGTTCACGGAAGCCGAGGTCGACTCGCTGAACCTCGTCCCCGATCACCTCCGCGGTCTGGACCGTGACGAGGCGCGGACCCGCGTTGTCGAGGAGATCACGGCCGATGGCCTGGCCGTCCTGACCACCGCCGACGATCCCCGCCTTGGCCGCTTCGCCGTGAAACCCGGCAGCGAAGGCGCGGACGACGTGATCCCGCTGGTCGAAGGCAAGCCGATCATGCAGCCCTTCGGCGACCGCTCCAAGGTCGTGATCGAGCCGATGCTGACCGATCAGTGGTTCGTCGACGCCGAAAAGATCGTGGGCCCCGCGCTGGACGCTGTCCGGTCGGGCCGCACGAAGATCCTGCCGGAATCGGGCGAAAAGACCTATTACCACTGGCTGGAAAATATCGAGCCGTGGTGCATCTCGCGCCAGCTGTGGTGGGGCCATCGGATTCCCGTCTGGTACGGGTTCGACCTGTCGGGCGAAGGCTTCCGCGACGACGAGGGCGATGGCGCGCTGGATCCGGTCGAAATGGGCCGGCTCCTGTCGCTGCAAAGCCAGCGCAAGGGGGGCGAGCATCTGCATTGCGGCCACGATTTCGAAAGCGTAGGGCCGCAGTTCGATGATGTTCTGGCCACGCTGCCCACGCCGCTGAACCACGCCCGCCTGATCGAGGTCGAGGACCGCGAGACGGCGCTCCACACGATCGCGGCCAGCCTTGCCGAATACGAGGTCACGCAGGACCCGACGCACCTGGTTTACCCCGTCTGGCGGGATGCGGACGTGCTGGATACGTGGTTCTCCTCCGGGCTCTGGCCCATCGGGACGCTGGGCTGGCCGGAAGAGACGCCGGAACTGGCGAAGTACTTCCCGACCTCGACGCTGGTCACCGGGCAGGACATCCTGTTCTTCTGGGTCGCGCGGATGATGATGATGCAACTGGCCGTCGTGGATCAGGTGCCGTTCGATACCGTCTACCTGCATGGCCTTGTGCGCGACGCCAAGGGCAAGAAGATGTCAAAGAGCGTCGGCAATGTCGTCGATCCGCTGGAGGTGATCGACGAATACGGCGCCGATGCGCTGCGATTCTCGTCTGCCGCGATGGCGGCCCTGGGCGGCGTTCTGAAGCTGGACATGCAGCGGATCGCCGGCTACCGAAACTTCGGCACGAAGCTCTGGAACGCCGTGCGCTTTGCAGAGATGAACGAGGTCTTCGGCCCGGATGTCCCGGTCCTGGCAGTGGCGGATCTGAAGCCCGAGCATACGGTCAACAAGTGGATCATCGGCGAAACCGCCCGCGTGCGCGAGGTGGTCGATGCCGCGATGGACGATTTCCGCTTCAACGATGCGGCCGGCGCGCTCTATGGCTTCGTCTGGGGCAAGGTCTGCGACTGGTACGTGGAGTTCGCCAAGCCCTTGCTGTCGGGCGACGACGCGGCAGCCCAGGCCGAAACCCGTGCGTGCATGCGCTGGGTTCTGGATCAGTGCCTGATCCTGCTGCACCCCATCATGCCCTTCATCACCGAAGAGCTGTGGGGCGCCACGGGCGAGCGTTCCAAGATGCTGATCCACGCCGACTGGCCGACCTACACGTCGGACCTGGCCGACGCCGACGCGGATCGCGAGATGACCTGGGTGATCTCCCTGATCGAGGATATCCGCTCCGCTCGCCAGCAGATGCACGTCCCCGCCGGTCTGCATGTGCCGATGATGGCCACCGGCATGGACGATGCCGCCCGCGCCGCCTGGGCCGGGAACGAGACACTGATCCTGCGCCTTGCCCGTGTCGAAGGGCTGGCCGAGGTCGACAGCTTCCCCAAGGGCACGATCACGATCCCCGCAGGCGGCGCGACCTTCGGGCTGCCGCTGGCCGACATCATCGACGTGGCCGAGGAAAAGGCGCGGCTGGAAAAGACGCTGCAGAAGCTGGGGAAGGAACTGGGCGGCCTGCGCGGGCGTCTCAACAACCCGAAATTCGCCGAAAGCGCGCCGGACGAGGTGGTCGAGGAAACCCGCGCCAACCTTGCGGCACGGGAAAGCGAAGAAGCGCAGCTGAAAGAGGCGCTGGCGCGGCTGTCAGAGCTGGCCTGATGACTATTGGTGGACAGTGATGGGGGCTCTGCCCCCGTCGCCCTTCGGGCGCCTCCCCCGAGGTATTTGGAGACCAATGAAGCCGGGGCGCGACGCTAGCGCAGCCCCTTTCCTTGCCCCCGCGCGCGTCAGTCGAAGACCGGCGCGCGTTTCTGCATCTGGGCCATGACGACTTCCATCTGCTCGGCCTTGCCGATCAGCTTCGCCTGTTCTTCGGATTCCGCCATCAGGACCTCGGTCCGGCCTTCGCTTTCGGAGACATCGATCAGCCGTTTGGCCGCGCGAATCGCCTTGGGGCTGCGCTGCGCGATATCTTCGGCTATAGCCATGGCGGCGGCCAGCGGGTCATCGGCGATCTCGGTCACAAGGCCCCAGGTCAGGGCCTGCTCGGCCTCGACAGGCCGGGCCGTGTAGGTCAGCAAACGCAGGACGTCCGACCGCATGAGCTGCGGCAGCAGCGCCATGCCGCCCATGTCCGGCACCAGGCCCCATTTCATCTCCATGATCGCGAACTTGGTTCCCGGGGCCGCGATCCGGACGTCGGCGCCCAGTGCCAGTTGCAGGCCGCCCCCATAGGCCACGCCATGCACGGCCGCGATGACCGGGACGGAAACACGCCGCCAGACCATGGCCACTTCCTGCGCCCGGTTGGTATCGCCGAAGGCCCGTTCCATCAGCCGCGCCGTAGGATCGCCGTCGCCGGACGCGGCGAAGCTTGCCAGATCCAACCCCGCGCAAAACGCCTTGCCCTCGCCCGACAGCACGCAGACCCGCGCGTCCGAGGCAGCTACGTCCTGTCCGGCTTCGACGATGGCATCGAACATCTCGCGGTCGAGCGCATTCATCTTGTCGCCGCGGGTCAGGGTAACATGGGCGATATGGTTTTCGTAGGTGACCGAAACGCGGGCCATGGCGGATCCTCCCGGAAATGAGCTGCCCGTATATTGCCCCCGCGCACATGTCTTTGACCAGCCATCCGACGCATTCCGTTCCGTCACGGGCCCCCGGGGGGGTACCCCCCTGCGGGGGGTGCGGGGGGCAGCGCCCCCCGCCCTCGGGCGACGCGTCCACGCGGCGCAAAACCTCGCCCCGGCGACGCGCGCAGCGCGGCGCAAGCCCCTGATGCGTCAGACCGCATCGGATCTCTTGCCCAAAGCCCGCAGATTGGCTTAGATCGCCGTCATGTCAGGCCCTTACCTCACCTCCCTTGCGATGTCGCTGCCCGCCACGGTGCCCTTCGTCGGCCCCGAAGCGCAGGAGCGTCAGCACGGTACGCCGTTCCTAGCCCGGATCGGCGCGAACGAGAACGTCTTCGGCCCCTCGCCCCGCGCCATCCAGGCGATGACGAAGGCCTCCGAAGGCATCTGGATGTACGGCGATCCTGAAAGTTACGATCTCCGCCATGCACTGGCCGCCCATCACGGCGTGACGCCCGATCACATCATGGTCGGCGAAGGGATCGACGGGTTGCTGGGCTACATCGTCAGGCTCCTTGTCTCGCCCGGCGACGCGGTGGTGACGTCCGATGGCGCCTACCCGACCTTCAACTACCACGTCGCGGGCTTCGGCGGCGTGCTTCACTTCGTGCCCTATCGCGACGATTGCGAAGACGCCGCCGCGCTTTTTGCGTTGGCCGCCGAGGTGCAGGCCAAGCTGGTCTACCTCGCCAATCCCGACAATCCGATGGGATCCTGGACGAAGGGCACCGACATCGTGGCCGCGCTCGACGATCTGCCAGAAAACAGCCTGCTTGTACTGGACGAGGCCTACGGCGAATGCGCCCCGGCAGAAGCGACGGTCGAGTTGTCTGCCGACGATCCGCGGGTGATCCGTTTTCGCACCTTTTCGAAGGCCTACGGCATGGCCGGCGCGCGGGTGGGCTATGCCATCGCCGCGCCAGATCTGATCCTGGCCTTCAACAAGGTCCGCAACCATTTCGGCATGAACCGCGCGGCCCAGATCGGCGCACTGGCCGCGTTGGAAGACAGTCAATGGCTGGCCCATGTGCTGTCGGAGATCGACGCCTCCCGCACCGGTATTGCCGAGATCGCCAGCGCCAACGGCCTCACGCCCCTGCCCTCGGCCACCAATTTCGTCACCGTGGATTGCGGCGGCGACGGACAACTGGCCCGGGGCGTGCTGACCTCGCTCGTCTCCCGTGGCATCTTCGTGCGCATGCCCTTCGTCGCGCCGCAGGACCGCTGCATCCGCATCAGCTGCGGCACCAAGGCCGATCTGGACCTGCTGGAAAGCCACCTGCCCGCCGCCTTGGCCCAAGCGCGGGGCGGATGAGGCCGCGACGCGCGTTAACGCTGAATCATGATTTATGAACCGTTAACTTGCCAGGGCGCCCGCGCGGGTGCACCAATTGGTGCATGCGATACGATCCTCGAACCGACCGCGCGACAGCGCCGGATTACACCGTCCCCGCGCTGATCATGCTGGGCGTGAACCTGTTTCTCGGCCTCGCCGTGCTGTGGTTCAACCATGGCCTGGCCATGCCGGTGGCGCTGGCGGCTTTGCTCTACCTTGCACTGACCTGGTGGGAGCGTCGGGCTTAGCCTTTTCGCGTCATGCGGGCCTGCGGCGCAAGGGGGCGCTGCCCCCGCCCGAGCCTGTGGCTCGGACTCCCCCGGAGTATTTGGGAAGAGAAGAAAAGGCGCGCGCCCGTGTTTCTTCTCTTCCCAAATACTCCCGCCGGAAGCATCCGACAGCGCGGCCAGTCCAGCCAGTCGATCTCACGACTGCCCGTGCCGCTTTCCGACCGTCCTAGGCGTCGAAGACCGGGCCGGCGGCGATGACCCTGGCCGCGGCCGAAAGCGCGCCATCGCCGTGGGCGATGTCCAGCGCTGTGAGGCCGGCTTCGATACCGCCAAGGGCGCCCATGACCATCTGGCCGTTCAGGTAGCCCATGTGGCCGATGCGGAAATGGCGGTCCCATTCCGGCTGACCGCGCAGCGCGAAGCCAAGACCGATCCCCAGCGTCAGGCCGACATTTTCCTCGACCCACTGGCGCAGCCGCGTGCCCTGGTCGCCTTCCAGTCGCAGGCCCGTCACAGCGTGGCTGCGGTTCGCGGGGTCAGGGACATTCATTTCCAGCGGACCGTCCGTCCCCCAGGCATCGCAGGCGGCCCAGATGGCGCGTGCCAGCGCCGCGTGGCGGGCCCAGACGTTCTCCATCCCCTCGCCCATCAGCAGGTCAAGTGCGGCGCGCAGGCCGTGCAGGTGGTGCGTGGGAGCCGTGCCGCCGAAATGCTGCGGGAAGGCCTGCGGGTTGGCGCGGGGGACCCAGTCCCAGTACTGCTGCACCAGATCGCGGCCCTTCCGCACCTCGGCCGCCTTGTCCGAGAAGAAAACGAAGGCCAGCCCGGGCGGCACCATCAGGCCCTTCTGGGACCCCGTCACGGCGATATCGACGCCCCAGTCGTCCATTTCGAACCGGTCGCAGGCCATCGAGGCGATGCAATCCATCGCCAGAAGCGCCGGGTGGCCGGTGGCGTCCAGCACCTCGCGCAGGACGCGGGGATCGGTGCGGATCGACGTCGCGGTGTCGACATGGGTGCCCAGCAGCACCTTGATCTCGTGATTGGTATCGGCCTTCAGCGCATCGGCCACGACATCCAGATCGACGCATCCGCGGTCGAAGAAATTCAGCCGCTGGACCTCGACCCCCTGCGCCTGCGCCGTGTTGGCCCAGCCCTGACCGAAATAGCCGACCGAGACCGACAGCGCCTTGTCACCCGGGCCCAGGACGTTTGTCAGCGCCGCTTCCCAGCCGCCGTGGCCGTTGCACACATAGATCGTGGCGTTGTGCTTTGTCCGAGCCACCTTGCGCAGGTCGGCAACGATGCCGTGGGTCATCTCGACTAGGTCGCCTTCGTAGATGTTCGGCGCGGCGCGGTGCATCGCGCGCAGAACCGCGTCGGGCATGACCGAGGGGCCGGGAATGGCAAGGAACTCGCGTCCCATGGAAAGGGTGGGTTTGTCCGGCATCGGAATCGTCCTGTCATTGGCCCGGCGACCCTAGTCGGAACGAAGGCGGCGTCAATCCGCCGCCAGAGGCGATCGGACCCTTGCCGCGCCGGAACCGCCTTCCTAAAACGATGCCGTTCCGGCCCCGGTTTCAAAGCAGGCATTGAAACCAAGGCACAAGCCCGGTACGGCGCACGCAAACGATCTGGAACGATCTGGCAAGGGACGGCGCGGATGAGCCTGTCGAAACAGGTACGGAACTGGGAGGCCAACCTCCGCGCGCGCTACAACCGCGATCTGTCGACACCCGAGAACCGGCGCCGTGCCCATATCTACAACCTGTTTTTCGACCACGCGATCCTGCGCGGCATCTGGAAGAACATGTTCGAAATCGCCCCCGGCGTCTTCCGGTCGAACCATCCCACCCATGCCCGCTTTGCCAGGATGAAGGCCGCCGGGATCAGGACGGTGATCAACCTGCGCGGCGTCTCGGAGTCTGCGCATTACTGGACCGAAGAGGAAACCTGCCGCGCGCTTGGGCTGAATTTGGTCAGCACCACGCTCTATGCCCGCAACGCCGCATCGCGGGACGACATCCTGAATCTGATCGCAATCTTCCGAAGCGCCGAGAAGCCGTTCATCATGCACTGCAAGTCCGGCGCCGACCGGGCGGGGTTTGCCTCGGCCATCTACCTGATGGCGATCGAGGGCCAACCCGTTTCGCAGGCCCGCAAGATGCTGTCGCCGCGTTTCTTCCATTTGCGGCTGGGGCCAGTGGCCATTCTCGATTATATACTGGATGTTTACGAGGCGCATACGAAGCGCACGCCCATTTCGTTCGAGGACTGGGTGAAAGACCATTACGACCCGGTCGAGATCGAGGCCGCCTTTTCCCGCAAAGATCCGGTGACATGAAGTTCCTGAAAGACAGCGACGACGACGCACAGTATCGCGTTCCCGGGGCCACGGCCTTCGCCAACAGCAGGGAACTGTTCAACTGGGTCTGGTACGGCTACCTGAACAAGCACCTGGGCTGGTTCATCGTCGCCATGGTGCTGATGGCGATCGAGGGCGGCTCGCTGGGTGCCATCAGCTACATGGTCAAGCCGATGTTCGACCAGATCTTCGTCGACGGCAACGCCGGCGCGATCTGGACCGTCGGACTTGCCATCGTGGGGATCTTCGTACTGCGTGCGGCGACAAGCGTCGGGCAGACCATCGTCATGGTGCGGATCACGCAGATGGCGACGGCGCAAATGCGCTACGATCTTCTGGGCCGCATCATGCGGCAGGACGGCACCTTCCACATGACCCACCCGCCCGGCTTTCTGGTGATGCGGGTGCAGGGCGACGTGTCATCCGTGGCCGATGTCTGGCGGACGATCATCACCGGCGTCGTGCGCGACGGGATCTCTCTGATTGCCCTGCTGGGTGTTGCCATCAGCGTCGACTGGCGCTGGACGCTGATCACGCTGGTGGGTGTGCCGCTGCTGTTCCTGCCGCTTGGCCGGGTGCAGGTGTTCATCCGCAAGCAATCCCGCGCCGCCCGCGACATGGGCGCCAGCCTGTCCACACGGCTGGACGAAATCTTTCACGGCATCGTGCCGATCAAGCTGAACCGGCTGGAGACGTACCAGGCCGACCGCTACCGCGGCCTGACCGACCGGTTCATCAAGACCGAAGTCCGGTCGTCGCTTGGCAGTGCCGCCATTCCCGGCCTGCTGGACATCATGGCCGGGCTCGGCTTCCTTGCCGTGCTGGTCTACGGCGGATCCGAAATCGTGGCCGGTGAAAAGACCGTGGGCCAGTTCGTGTCCTTCTTCGCCGCGATGGGCCTTGCCTTCGACCCGATCCGCCGGCTGGGCAACCTGTCGGGCGCCTGGCAGAACATCGCGTCGGGCCTTGAACGGGTGAAGGAACTGATGGACGCCCCCATCACGCTGACCTCGCCCGATAACCCCGTGGCACCGCCCGAAGGCCTGCCGTCGGTGACCTTCGACAACGTGACCATGCGCTATGGCGATACCGAGGTGCTGCACAACGTGTCCCTGGTGGCCGAGGCCGGGAAGACGACCGCGCTGGTGGGCGCCTCGGGCGCGGGCAAGTCGACGATCTTCAACCTGCTGACCCGGCTGGTCGACCCCGCTTCGGGCAAGGTCATGCTGAACGATACGAAAGTGCAGGACCTGTCGTTGGACGATCTGCGCGACATGATATCCGTCGTCACGCAGGACGCGCTTCTGTTCGACGAAACCCTGCGCGAAAACATCCTGCTGGGCCGCACCGACATCACGGACGAGGAGCTGGAACCGGTCCTGCAGGCCGCCAATGTCAGCGACTACCTGAAGACCCTGCCCGACGGGCTCGACACCCTTGTCGGGCCGCGCGGCTCGGCCCTGTCGGGCGGGCAGCGGCAACGGGTGGTGATCGCGCGGGCGCTTCTGCGGAACACGCCGGTGCTGCTGCTCGACGAAGCCACCAGCGCGCTCGACAGCCAGTCCGAGAAGGTCGTGCAGGATGCGCTCGACCGGCTGGCAGGCGGGCGGACGACGCTTGTCATCGCGCACAGGCTGTCGACCGTGCGCAATGCCGACCGGATCGTCGTGATGGATCAGGGCCGGGTGGCGGATATCGGCACCCATGACGAGCTGATCGAACGCGGCGGGATCTACGCCAACCTCTACAAGCTGCAGTTCAAGGACCCGAAACCGGGCGCGCTGTAACGTTACTGCGGCGCGGTATCGCCGCTGTAGCCGCGGGCCAGCCGTGTCGGATCCGCGCCAAGACAATAGCGTACCAGCCGCCACAGGTTGCCCGCACCGCGGCGCAACCAGCCATCACGCTTGTAGGCGGCCGCACTTGTCATGGCCCGCACCGGCAAGGCCCGTGGCCGCTTGCCGGCTTTCGACAGCGCGAAGGCCAGCGCCACGTCTTCCATCAGCGGTTGATCGGGATAGCCACCGGCGCGACGATAATCGCTGACCGTCATCAGGATCCCCTGATCGCCGAAGGGCAGGCCGAACACCCGTGCGCGCAGGTTGGCCCAGCCGGCCACCCACGCGGGCATCAGCCCCCGCGACCGGAACGCCAGCCGAAAATAGGCAGGCCCGCCGTCGCCGCCCCGGATGTGTTCGGCCACGGTCTTCGACCACCCAGCCTCCAGCACCGTGTCGGCATGCAGGACCATCACCCAGTGCCCCCGCGCCGCCGCCACGCCCCGGCGCAGCTGCCCCCCGCGCGACGCGTCGCCCGAAACCCATTCCGCGCCCACTGCATCCGCGATTTTCCTGGTTTCATCGGTCGAACCGCCATCGGTCACGATCAGTTCGCGGATCAGCCCTTCCGGCAACCCTTCTGTCAACGCGGCCAGGCAAGCGGGCAGATGCGCCTGTGCGTTCAGGGTCGGAATCACTATGCTGATCGGTGCGGTCAAGGGGCGGGCTCCCGTGTTGGTCATTGCGCTGCGCTTACCTATATCAGAAGCTTACGGACACAACCCGAAATATGCCCGGAAATTGTGCATTAAACGTCAGGAGTCTTCGAAATTGACATCACGACGCATCATCAGGTTGAGCGGACCGGACGCCGAACCCTTTCTGCAGGGGCTGGTCACGAATGACATCGCGCGCCTGTCCGATGGCGCCGTCTACGCCGCGCTGCTGACGCCGCAGGGCAAGTACCTGTCCGATTTCTTCCTTGTCCGCGACGGCAACACGATCCTGCTCGACGTGGCCGAAATGCAGGCCGACGATCTCATGCGGCGGCTTGCGATGTACAAGCTTCGCGCCGACGTGCAGATCGAACCCGCGGAACTGAACGTCCAGCGCGGCACGGGCCCAAAGCCCGAGGGCGCCGTCGACGACCCCCGTCATCCTGCCCTGGGCTGGCGCCTTTACACGGACGCGCCCGAAGGGGACGACGGCACCGACTGGGATGCGATCCGCGTGGCACATTGCATCCCCGAGGCCGGTACCGAACTCACCCCCGACAGCTACATTCTGGAGGCCGGGTTCGAAGCGCTCCACGGCGTCGATTTCCGCAAGGGCTGCTATGTCGGGCAAGAGGTCACCGCGCGCATGAAGCACAAGACCGAGCTGAAGAAGGGCCTGGCTGTGGTCGAAATCACTGGCGAGGCCGATCCCGGCACCGAGATCCAGACCGACGGTCGCCCGGCCGGTGTGCTTCACACAAGGTCCGGCGACCGCGCCATCGCCTACCTGCGCTTCGACCGCGCCGGCGGCGACATGGCCGCGGGGGACGCCCGCGTGACGCGCCTTTAGACCAGGACCCGGACGTACCTTTGCTGTCCCCCTTGCCCCCCGCCGCATCGCGGGGCTAGATCAGCGTGTCTGCCCGAGGGCGCAACGGATCAGGGACGTCATGAGAAACCTCTATCTCGCCATCTACCGCGCCTCGGGCCGCCGCCAGATCATCCTGATAATCCTGTCTCTCGCCGTGGCGGCGCTGGCTGCCGCGCCGCTGAAATTCCAGAAAGACATCGTTAACGGACTGACCGCGCACAAGGTCGAAACCGATGCGCTGATGCTGCTGTGCGCCGGCATGCTGGGGGTGATCCTGCTGTCACTCAGCCTGAAATGGGTGCTGGGCTTCCTGTCCAATACCCTGGGCGAGGACATGATCCGCCGCCTGCGGACCTTCATCTACCAGACGTCGCGCAACCGCGAGCGCAAGCATATCGACCGCGGCACGCTCGCCACCACGATCACGGCCGAGGCCGAGGATCTGGGCAAGTTCACTGGCGGGGCGATCGCCGACCCGTTGATGCAGCTGGGCACGCTGGTCAGCGTGATCGGCTTCGTCACCGCCACCCAGCCGGGGCTGGGGCTGATCGTCTTCCTCGTGATCGTGCCGCAACTGGTCGTGGTCCTGTCGACGCAACGGAAGGTCAACCAGCTGGTGGGCACGCGTGTGCTGACGCTCCGCGCTGCCGCGAACGAGATCACGCAGCAGGAAACCGACGAGATCCTGAAATCCGTCACCGACGGCTTCGACGAGATCTACGACACCCGCCGCACGATGTTTCTGTGGAAGCTGTCGGCGAAATGGGTGATCTCGGCCGGGAACGGTATCGGCCTCGTGGCCGTTCTGTTCTTCGGCGGCATGATGGTCCTGAACGGCAAGTCCGACGTGGGCACCGTGGTCGCCGCCACCGCCGGCCTGACCCGCCTCCAGCGCCCGGTGACCGAGCTCATCGCCTATTACCGGCAGGTCAGCGCGATGACCGTGAAGTACGAATTGCTGGTCGAAGTGACCGGAGAGCCCGAGCGCAGTTGACCGCCCACAGCGGGCGGTCGCCGATCGCGCCTGCCCGGCTTCTTCTTTTCTGAAATACTCTGGGGGAGTCCGGGCCGCAGGCCCGGGCGGGGGCAAAGCCCCCTCGCGACATCCGCCGCGCCGTGACGGGCCGGAAATCAGGCCCGTTCGGAATATTCCATGGTTTCGGTGTTCACGACGATCATCTCGTCCTGGCCCACGAAGGGCGGCACCATGACCTTGACGCCATTGTCCAGCACCGCCGGCTTGAACGAGTTCGCCGCCGTCTGGCCTTTGACCACTGGCTCGGTCTCGACGATCTTGCAGGTCACCTTCTGCGGCAACGTCGCGTTCAGCGCCTCGGCTTCGTGGAATTCCACGACGATGGTCATGCCGTCCTGCAGGAACGGGCGGCGTTCGCCCAGAAGCTCGGCCGGCAGTTCGATCTGCTCGTAGCTTTCGGTGTCCATGAACACCAGCATGCCATCGGTTTCATACAGGAACTGCTGGTCCTTCTGTTCCAGGCGCACACGCTCCACCTTGTCCGCGGACCGGAAGCGTTCGTTCAGCTTGGACCCGTTGCGGAGGTTGCGCATTTCCACTTGCGCGAACGCTCCGCCCTTGCCGGGCTTGACGTGATCCACCTTCACAGCCGCCCAGAGCCCACCATTGTGCTCGAGGACATTACCGGGCCGGATCTCGTTTCCGTTGATCTTGGGCATGTCGTTTTCCCTTGGTTAACGCTTGATGGCGCTCCGCGCGCTCCTATATCTGGCACTCGGGTGGCTGGCAAGCCGACGATAGGCCGGTCGCGATCAACAGCTAGCCATGCATCACGTGCATGCAAGCCATGCGTTACCGGGGTATCCGAATCGTTTGTGATCTGTCACAAGGAGCGCCACGCCGAATTCAAGAGCAATAAAAACAAGGAACACGAAATGAAAGATTTCGTCGACGGCACTGCCTTTAACGCTGAACAAGGCAACCGCGCGCGGAAACTTTTTGCTGCCGTTGTACTGGCGGCTCTGGATGATGCTATTGCCGACGACAAGAAGTACGGCAATGGCCCGGAACAGATTGCCCGCTGGGCCCGTTCGCGCGACGGGCGCGAGGTGCTTACGTGCGCAGGGATCGACCCGAACGAACGCGTTGTCAATGGCCTGATGGACTTTGTCGGCCGTGGCGTCCGGACTTCGGTTGCCCTGTCTCGTGAAGAATCCGAGCGCCGCAACGCGGCCGAGCAAGCCGAAGCCGCCTAGAAGCGGGTCTTCGGACTTTCTTTCGATCCCGGATGTTGGTTCCGCAAGTTCCGCGGGCAGGCCGACATTGTTCCAGAACAGCAAGACGTTTACGCCTACGATACGACCAAACCAAAAGGCGCGCCCTGTCCTTCAGCGGCGCGCCTTTAACTTTTCCGGGCTCGCCGCGTGCCGGTCTATTCGGACGTGTCCCGGGTCGGGGCTTCCAGCATGCGCTGGATCTCCTGCCGGACAAGCTTGCGCATGTTCCGCGTGATCCGCGACCCCAGCGCGCCGCGCAGCTCTTCCCGCACGATCTCGGCCACCATCTGACGCAGCGTTTCCTCGTCTATGAATGCCTCTTCCAGGTCCACCCCGTCATAGCCGTCGAACGCGTTGTTCATCGGCTGCTCCGGTTTCGGGACGTCCACGTTCCCGTTCAGCCCCCGGTCTTCAGTGACACCGGGCCGCGCGCCGCTGACGGACACGGCGCCGTGCAGGTCAGGATCGGAGTCCGGCACGGGCGGGGTCTCCGTTTCTATCGTGCCGATATCTTCTGACGGTGTCGCAGGCTCCTGCCAGTATCCGCGGGACCGCTCGACCGCACCGGCGAGAGAGGCGATCTTGGCTTTGAGTTCCGACGACGGCAGCAACGAGGCCGCTTCGGGATCGGCGGATCCTACGGCGCCGCCGCCGGGCGTGTCCGTTGACGCATCACCGGGTTTCGCCAGGGTGACCCGGCGCCGGGCGCGGACAGGTTCTGCGGATTGCGTGACCCGCTCAAGTTCGGCTTTCAGCGATCCCGTCGCTTCGGCCAGCGTCTTTTCCGGATCCTGGTAGAGACGCAATGGCGAGATGGCTCCTTCAGGCCGCGCAGGCTCGACCAGCGGCACCGTCATGCCGTCGGTCACTGGCGCCGCGGGGGGGGCGGTCTCTTCGGGCGTTCCGGCATCCACCGTCGCCTCTGCCCGCTCGGGGGGGCGCATTGCAAGCTCGGGGTTCTCGGGCGCAGGGGCCGGGCGTCGGATCTCGCCTGCCGGGCTTGCGGTTTGCGGCTCTGCCGCTGTCGCGTCGCCGGACGCGCTCCCCCCGGGGGCAGGAGCATCGATTTGCGGCGCATCCGCCACCCGTAATTCCGGCGTCAGAACGAAGCGTTCGCCTGCAGACGGGTGTTCCCGCCCCCGTGCCGCTGTGCCTTGCCGATTTTCGTCCGAGATAAGCCGGAGGATCGAAGACAGCGTGTCTTCAGAGTCGGGCTTCTGCACTGGTTCGGACATGTCGCGACACTACCCTGATCGGATCTTCGAAAACTGAACCCGCCCGGCAACCGGGACCACGTCTACTGCTTGCCCAGCGCTTCGAGCACCCGGTCGAGCTGTTGGCCGCGCTTTGAGATGTTCGTCGGCGCAGTCTTTGCAAGGTTGTAGTAGGCCGACGGGTCGTAGATCGTCACCGGTAGCTGCAGGCGCTGTGCCGTCAACAGGCCCTGGGTCTGCAGCAGCTGGTAGCTGGCCTGATACAGCGCGATCCGTGCTGTGATCTGGGCGGACCGCGCATCCAGAAGATCCTGCTCTGCGATCAGCACGTCCAGCGTGGTGCGCGAGCCCAGCTTGGCTTCTTCCCGCAGCCCGTCGAAGGCGATCTTCGATGCATCGACCTGCGAACTGGTCGCCTGGATGTTCGATGCCGCAACGCCGATCGCCTCGTACGCGTTCCGCACCGATTCCACGACCGTACGCTGAGCGGTGATCAGGCTGCCCCGTGCCGCATCGCGGTTCGCTTTCGCCTGCCGCACGCCCGAGCTGAGCGCACCACCCTGGTAGATCGGCTGGTTGAAGCTGAGCGTGACGCTGCCGGAATGCCCGTCGCGATCCAGATCGAGGTTGTTGTTGAGCCCGGCACTGCCGTTCACCGACAGCGACCCAAGCATCGACGCCTCGGCACGTTCAATAAGGAACTCGGCGGACGCGATCTGGTACTGGGCCGAACGGATGTCGGGATGGGTATTGACGGCCACCGCAATCGCCTGATCGACGCTGGCCGGTTTCTTCGGCAGCGGCGGCAGCCCGGCGGTGCCGTTCGGCAGACGCCCCACGACCCGCTGGTAAGCGGCGCGTGCATCCTGGTAGTCACCGCGCGCGGTGGTCAGGTTGGCCCGGGCGCCCGCAAGCTGCGCCTGCGCCAGCGCCACGTCGGTGCGCGTCACGGCGCCCACGTCGAACCTGTCCTGCGTGGCTTTCAGCTGCTCTTCCAGAACGCGGTTGTTGTTTTCGGCCAGTTCCACGTATTCCTGCTGCAGGATCAGGTTCAGGTAGGCCAGCACCGCGTTGAACAGCACCTGCTGTTCGATGCCCGTCAACGATTCCCGGGTGGCCAGCACGGTCTGTTCGGCGGCCCGAATGCTCTGCCGCGAGGCCCCGAAATCGTAGAGAAGGTATTGAAGCGAAAGCTGCAGCGCGAGCGGTGTCGACTCCTGCCCGGTGCTTACGCCCGTGAGGTTGAGATCCCCGACCGTCCGGCCGGCAGAGGCCGTCCATGACAGAATCGGACGCAGGGTGGCGACGGCCTGGGCCACGTCTTCATCGGCGGCCCGCAGAAGCGCGCGGTTCTGTTCCAGAAGGCCCGACGTATTGTACGCCCCCACCAGCGCATCCGCCATATTGTCGGCCCGGGCCGGTTCGGCACCCGCCACAAACAGGCCGACACACCCAAAGACGACAGCAGCCAGTGCCTTGCGCATCGCTTTTCCCCTAGTTCTGTACATCAAGGGATCGGGCGTTCCTGAGAACATCCGACCCGTATTCAAAGCGCGAACGCCCGCTCGGCCGCGAAGCCCGGAAGCACGGGTGCGAACGCGTTGAACTCGTATCGCCACGACACATGGGAGCCGCGTTTCAGCCCGAAGCGGACAGAGCCCAGCGCCCCTTCGACAAAGAGCGCCACGATCCGGCCGCCGTCCTTCAGCTGATCCAGCACCGCGGCAGGTACGGCTTCAACCCCGCCTTCGATCAGGATCGCGTCATATGGCTTGTGCTCGGCCGCGCCTTCGGCCAGCGGACCGGTGTGCACGATCACGTTGTCCACGTTGTTGTCCGTCAGGATGCCCGGCGCGTCGGCGGCCAGGCTTTCATCTTCCTCGACCGCGACCACGACATCGGCCAGGCGCGCCATGATCGCCGCGGTGTAGCCGTAGCCACAACCGATATCGAGTGCCATGTCCCCGGGCCCGAGCGTCAGCATTTCCAGCATCTTGGCGATGGTCCGCGGCTCCATCAGCACGCGGCTGAGACCAAGGGGAATGTTTTCCCCGGCATAGGCGGCTTCACGGGCAGCGTTGGGGACGAACGCTTCGCGCGGGACGGCCAGCATGGCATCGATGATGGGAAATTGCGTCACGTCCGACGGCCGGACCTGCGTGTCGACCATCATGCGGCGGCGGGAAGCGAAGTCTGTCATGTCTAAACTCTTCCGTTCAAACGTTGCGCCAAGTCCTGACATATCCGGGCAGTCCCGGCAACGGTCGCGGCGGCGTAAATCGTGTTCTGCGACCTTGGCGGCACAGCGCGGGATGTGCAATCCCGCAAGCCCCCGCCGCGACGATCCGCGTGTACCCCAGACAGATAACCGCCCGGCCCTAACAAACCGTCGCCGAACCCGCGGACGCCGCCCCGGCGGAACCCGTGAACCTTGCGCATATCACTCTTGTACTGTGGCGGCGGCTATGGCACATCCCTCGCCAGTCACGACAAGACGCACGGACGGCGAGTTGGCGGAGTGGTGACGCAGCGGATTGCAAATCCGTGTACACCGGTTCGATTCCGGTACTCGCCTCCATTTAACTTCAAGCACTTACGTCACTCCTTTCAGTGTAGCGGCCCTGCCGTTTACAGGTGCGTTTACAGTCATCTCAAATTCTCTTTCTGTTTTGCGCTTTCCAGCTTTCGACTGACCTCGTCACTTTCGTCAGGGCTGACACGTGCGTAAATCTCGATCACCTGAGATGCGTAGCGGACAGACCAGCCCATCAGGGTCGCAATCTGCCGTAGCGACAGATCCGCATTGAGCAATCGCGTCGCCGCAGTGCCTCGCGTGTCTGCTAAGGTCTTCTCTCGACCGTCATCCCAGGGCGGAACATTGGCTTCGCGCCGCCATTTCGTAATCTGGTTAGACGCCCAGCGGGCAGACAGTGGCCGACCAAGTTGACTTACCAGAAGGGTTTGTTGGCTCTCAGGCGTTGCGTCCAAGAGTTCCTTCAAGCCAGTAGTCGCAGGAATGTATGCAGTACGGCCACGCTTGCCTGTTTTGAAGCGAAGGCGCTTTCCAGCCTTCGTGTCCTCGAAGTGCTTTTTCCGCACCTGCACTAAGTCGGCTACCCGCAGACCGGTTTCACAGCCCAGCAGTAGTATGCGCTGCACCCAATCAGGCGCGGCCTTATTGAATGCCTCGATATCTGCCGATGTCCACACGATCTCACTACGATTAGAGACATACAACTTCTTAAGGCGGTGACAGTGATGCTCCTTGATCCGCCCCTCACCGACCGCCCAGTTCAGTAATTTGACGACGTGGGTGCCCGCCATATCGTATTGCTTTGGCGAGTGTATCCAGCGCTTACGCCAGCTGTTGAGTTCGGCACGAGAGGCAGGCTGTCAATCTCGGCGACAAAATGGGCCATTTACCGGCGCAAAAAGGGGCCAAGGTTCGGGATAGCGGTGGCGCTCTGGCGCGTGTGCTCATCATATAGCTAACGCGTGTCAGAGCGCGCTGGCCGCA
>NZ_QZEX01000039.1 GCF_003646465.1 Chachezhania antarctica | reverse complement strand
GTGGCCTTCTACGAAAAGCAAGCCAATGGCTCGCGCGCGCGGATCGAGCCGGATCTTGCCGAGGTTCTGACGGCGAGCCCGAACAGCGGTCAGACCGCGATGGAACACTGGGAATCCGCGGCCGCGCATCTCTACCTGGACGGCAACCAGTATGCCGAGAAGCTCTTCATCGGGCGCCGGCTGGTGGGGCTGCGTCCGCTCTTCAATGTCAGCCCGAAACGGCGGGATGACGGGCGCTTCGATTACCAGTTCCTGGAGAATGGCCGTCGGCACATCTTGCCGCCGGACAAGGTGTTCCACATTCGCGGTTTCGGCGGCGGGGACGGGATTGGCATGAGCGTGATCAAGTTCGGGGTGCAGAGCTTCGGATCGGCGCTGGCGGCCGACGAGACCGCCGCGCGGGTCTTCGCGAACGGGATGACACAGGGCGGTTTCCTCGAATCCGACCAGGAGCTCGACCCTGAGCAACGCGAGCAGCTGCAGGAGTACCTTGCGACCTATGCGGGCAGTTCGAAGGCCGGGAAGACGATGATTTTGGAGGCCGGGCTCAAGTTCAGCGGCGCGACCATGAACCCGGAGGATGCGCAGCTTCTGGAAACGCGCCGCTTCGGGGTGGAGGACGTGTGCCGCTGGTTTGGCACGCCTCCGATCGTGATCGGCCATGCAGGGCAGGGGCAGACGATGTGGGGAACGGGGGTCGAGGCGATCATGCTCGCCTGGCTCCGGATGGGGATCAATCCGATCCTGCGGCGGATAGAGACGCGGATCAGCAAGGATCTGATCCCGCCCGAGCGCCGGGGCAAGTGGTTCGTGGAATGGAACCGCGAGGCGATGCTGCAGATGGACAGCAAGGCCAAGGGCGACTTCCTGTCGAAGATGACCGCGAGCGGGATCATGTCGAGCGATGAAAGCCGCGACAAGCTGAACCTGCCGCGCCGGGGTGGCGCGGCCGACGATCTTCGGGCGCAGGTGGCAACCGCGCCGATCGACCTTCTCGGAAAGGACAAGACATGACGATCCGCGACCTGCCGAAGGCAAAGGCAACCGCGCGCCCGGGCGTGCAAAGCGACATCTCGCCGAAGGCGCTGCAGCGGTGGGCCCCCGATGTTCGCGCGGCGGCCGAGGATGATGCCGCGGCGATCTCGATCCTCGACCCGATCGGGGCCGACATGTGGGGTGACGGGGTGACCGCGCGCCGGATCTCGGCCGCGTTGCGCTCGATCGGGGACCGGCCGGTGACGGTTAATATCAACTCGCCTGGCGGCGACTATTTCGAGGGGCTCGCGATCTACAACCTGTTGCGCGAGCACAAACAGGCGGTGACCGTGAATGTCCTGGGGATCGCGGCCTCGGCGGCGTCTGTGATCGCGATGGCGGGTGACGACGTGCGGATGGCACGGGCCGGGTTCCTGATGATCCATAACACGTGGATCCTGGCGGCAGGCGATCGTCATGC
>NZ_QZEX01000038.1:381-1510 GCF_003646465.1 Chachezhania antarctica | reverse complement strand
GCGCGGCCGCGGATTCCCAGTGTTCCATCGCGGTCTGACCGCTGTTCGGGCTCGCCGTCAGAACCTCGGCAAGATCCGGCTCGATCCGCGCGCGCGAGCCATTGGCTTGCTTTTCGTAGAAGGCCACCGGCAGCGAGCCGATCAGTTCCGAGTTGCCCTTGACGCACGCCCAGGCCGCGGAGAGCCCGAGCGCCGACGTCGGCGACACCGTCTTCCCAGCGTGGCTGGAATAGCCCCTCCCGCCCCAGGCCAGGCCGGGCGAGACGCTGACCCACCCGCTTTCGCCAGCGGCAAGCTCCGCCCGGACGCCGCGCAAGGCCGCTTTCATGAACCGCAGCACCATCAGACCACCATCACGGGCCTGGCCAGCATTCCCGCCAGGCTCTTGCGCTTCGCCGCCGCCGGGTTGAGGCTCATCAGGTAGACCGCGTTGAACGTGGCCATGAGCGGATCGATCTTGCCCGCGCCAGAAACCGCCTTGGTCACAATCACCGCATTTCCCCTCGGTTCCGTTTTCGCATTGCCGACGCACCACGCCATGAGCGGCTGCCCCCCATGCACCAGGGAGCCGTCGAAGAGCTTCCGCTCGGTTCCCTTGATCGCCCCGTTCAGCTTGTAGCCCTGCGACACGCTGGCGAGCGCGTCGGACGGGATCCCGGCCAGCTCGAGCCCGTCCACGATCGCCGCCACGCCCTCGGGATCGAGCCCGACCCCGCCCCGTTCCGGCAGGAGCCCCGCATCATGCACCCGCTTGACCAGGGCGATCAGCTCCTCGAGATCCTGCGTCGGCGTCTTGCAGATCGTGAGCGCATCCTCGCGCTCGAGATCCCGCAGCTTTTCCGCGATCGCCTTGCGCCGCGTGAGCGCGACCTCGTGCACCCAGGCCGAGCACCACAGAAGCCAGCGCTTCGTCACCCGGTCCCGGCCCAGGATCGCGAGGCCGAGAAGGTCATCCATCCCGCCACCGTCGATCCCGATCGTGCAGACTTCCGAGCGGGCGAGCAGCGCCTCGAGATCGAGCGTCGGCTCGACCGCCTCGATCCAATGGCTCGCGCCGATCCAGCCACCCTTGTGGTGGCCAAGCCCGATCTGGATATTCAGATGCTGCGACGCCCACCGCGCAAGCTCA
>NZ_QZEX01000038.1:0-340 GCF_003646465.1 Chachezhania antarctica | reverse complement strand
TCATCCTCGCTCGTGTCGACCGCCTTGTGATACTCCGGCACCAGGCGCTCGATCGTGATCGAGGCGCCGAGGTTCGGAAGGACCGCCGGCCAGAGCCGCGGGTTTCGCCAGGGCTGTTTCTTGTCGGCCTGCAGCGCTTCCGGAAACTCGTAGAGCACCGGCAGCATGCGAACATGTTCGGTTATGTCGCCGTCCCGCACCGCCCGCGCATATTCGAGCTCCGACTTGAACACCCCCTGCGGCGGGATTTCCGATTGCGTCGTGATGATCACCAGGAGCGATTGCGCATTGGTGATCATGCCCCCGCGGATCTGCCCGATAACCCGCGTGGCGAAGTGCT
>NZ_QZEX01000037.1 GCF_003646465.1 Chachezhania antarctica | reverse complement strand
GGCGCGGCGGTTGAAAGTGTTCAGGCGGCCAGCTCGGAAACCAAGGACTTCCTGGGGATCTGATGACAACAGTTTATGCATGGCCGCCCGTGGGCGCGGTCGGGTCCGAGTGGACCGTCGAAGATCCGGTGAACAGCTCGAGGGGGCTTCTGAACGGCAAGCGGTATCTGTCGGCCGTCCAGCGGCGCCGGCGGAAATCAACCGTGGTGGTGTCGGCGCTGAGCGCCGGCAAGGTCGGCGCGGGCTATTGCGAGGTTCTCAAGCGGCTCCTGGATGGTGGCGTGAACCTGGTGCGGCTCAAAAGCCTGCCGATCAACTGGCATGTTGACGTGTCGGGCGATCAATCCTGGCGGCGCGAGGTGGAGCTCGAATGGCAGGAGGGCGATCTCGCGCTTTCCTGGTCCGAGCGCGGCGATCGCCTGCCGTGGTACATTGGCGCGCATCTGCCCTACACGCTTGCGGCTGGTCTGAGTTTTCCGGCGATCCGGGTCACGGGCCTGCCGCCTGGCGTCCTGGTCGCGCGGCCGGGTGAGTTCGCGAGCTTCGCCGCTACCGATGCCGGCGAAACGGTCGAGACGCATATGATCCTCGACGCCGCCCGATCGGATGACACGGGCGCGGCGGTGGTCAAGCTCATGACCGGGCCGGCTTCGGCCGGTTTCGTGTCGTTGGGCACTTCGGAAACCGCGGTCTTCGAGGCGGTCGAGATCCCGCGGGCGGTCCAGCCGGTCGGGGCAAACTGGTCCTATTCCTGGACGTTTTCCGAGGTCTTCGAGGATGAGGTCACGGGCGGCTTTGTCGAGGTCGATCCATGGACATGATCCGGCCCATGCATCCGGCGACGCTGGCGGCGTTTTCCTCGGAGTGCTTCTTTCCCGCCGCCATGATCTTTCTGGACTGGCCGGGCGATCCGGTGCGGGTTCACTCCGGAAAGGGCGTGATCCCCTGGGGCGGGGAAAGCTGGCTCGGGGCCGGCAATCTCGGCCGGCCGGAAACCAGCGAGGACGGGATCGGCAAGGCGCCTGGCACGCTGTCCTTGCGCATGATCCTGGCCGAGGAGGATTTCGAAGACGTGATGGCCGCGGATGTTCTCGGCCGGCGTGGCAAGCTCTACGTGGCGGCCGTGACGGCGCGCTCCGGAAACGAGCTGATCGGGGAACCTGTCGAGATGTTCTCGGGCGCGATCGCGAAGATGGGCGAGGTTCTCGAGAAAGTCGACGATCGCACGCTCGCCTCGGCCGTCCGGCTCGGGCTGCGGGCGGCCGGGCGCTGGCGGGCGAAGGCGACCACCGTTCACAGCGATGAAGATCAGCGCGCCACCTATCCCGAGGACACGATCGGGCGCCTCCTGATCAACAGCCCGGATCGGGCGCGGCGGATCCTGGTCTGATGTTCTGGCACATTGTCGAGGCCGTGATGCTGCGGCCGATGCAATGGGGCGTGTCCGATTGCTGCACGGCCGCGTGCGACGCGTTCGGGCGGGTGCACGGGTTCGATCCGATGGCCGGTTTCCGCGGCACGTATCGCGACCGCGCCTCGGCCGAGGCAGTGATCGCAGGCGCCGGCGGGATGCGCGCCCTGGCGGCGCGGATCGCGGCGCAGCGCGGCTTTGCCGAGACCGGGGTCGCGGTTCCGGGCGCGCTCGGGGTCGGCTTCACGGGCCGGGGCGATAGCCTCCTCTTTTGCCCCGCGCCTGACGAATGGGTGGCGAAATCGC
>NZ_QZEX01000036.1 GCF_003646465.1 Chachezhania antarctica | reverse complement strand
GGATCTTCGACGGTCCACTCGGACCCGACCGCGCCCACGGGCGGCCATGCATAAACTGTTGTCATCAGATCCCCAGGAAGTCCTTGGTTTCCGAGCTGGCCGCCTGAACACTTTCAACCGCCGCGCCAACTATTCCCGGCTGCGCCCGGCGGATCTGCACCGCAACTTCCGAGCGCACCGTCTGCACCGACACATGTTCCGGCGCGTGCAGGATCAGCTCGATCGCTCCGCCCATCGCAGCGCCAAGCTTGTGGTTCGGGATCACCTGCGAGCCGCGGGGCAGGTTCACCAGCTCGCGGCCCTGTTCCCCGACCCACGCGAGGCCACCGGGCGCGGAATTGGTGCCATTCGCGAACCCCGGTATCGCGCCCAGGATCTTCGAAAAGAAGCCGCCGCCGGAACCCCCGCCGAAGATCGAGCTCAGGCCGCCGCCGCCCCCACCGCCGAGGATCGAGGCAAGTCCACCACCGCCCGAGGATTTGCCCGACAGCATGCCCGTCACGGCATCCTCGATCGGCGTGAAAGCTTGATCAATCATGCGATCGGCCATGCGCTGCATGATCGAAACCGCAGCATCGGCAAAGCTGCGGAACTCGAGCTCACCGCTTTTCAGAGCGTCCTTGAGCGGCGTCGTGATATCGGTTGCGACCTCTTTCGCGCGCTCCGCCACGTCCTCGAGATCCTTTTTCACCTTGGCAGCGCCACCGCCGCCACCGCCGCCCCCGCCAGCATCATCCAGACTATTGCCCAGGCGATCGGCCGCGTCCGCGGCACCGTCCGTCGCATCCGCCGTGCCGGCGATCGTATCCTTGAGCGTCTTCAGGCCAGCCAGCGGAGACGTGGCGAGTTGCCGAAGAACGTCCGTTGCCAGGCTCGCGTCGGCGGCCGCGTCGCGCGCGGATTGCGCAGCATTATCCAGACCGGACGTGTCCGGCGCGTCAAACGTGTCCGTTTCAAAGCCGCTCCTGAACGCATCGGCGGCCGCGGCGCCGGCCTCCGCGGCCGCGCCGGCAAAGGGGTTGTNGACATTGCCCCCCGTCGCCCATTCCGGCAGGAGCGCCAGAGCCCCGTTGATCCCTTCGATGAAATCGTTGATCCGCTTGACCACAGCGTTCAGCATGCTTTCCACGCCATCAACCATGCTTTGCGCGGCCTGGTAGGCGAGATCTCCGATAGCGGCCGGCAGCGCCGACCATATCGCCTTGATCGCGGCGAAGGCCCCCCGGTAGACACCGACATACCGATTGCCGAAATCGACCGCGCTCCGAAGCGTGGCCGAAAGCGCCTCGAGGCCCGCGGCCTTTATGCGCTGCCAGGTCGCGCCGATCTCGCTTGCCGCCGCGCCGAAGGCAATGCCGATCCGATCGCCGACCTCGCGCGCCAGATCCCCGAGGAGCGACATGGCGCCGCCAAAGCTGCCAGCGGCCGAGACCAGGCGCGAGAACTGGAAAACCATCTCCCCGGCCGCGACGATAACCAGGCCGATCCCCGATCGGATCAACGCCCCGCGCAGGACGGCCAGCGAACCGGCAAAGGTCAAATTCGCGATCCGCGCCGCCGCCAGTGCCGCGACATACCGGACCCCGAAGGCGGCCGCGGCGGTTGCAACATATGTCGACACCCGGACAATGTTGCCCGCGATCGCGTCGATCACGCCGCGCAAGGCGCCCCCTTCCCGCAGCGCGTCCGTCATGCTTTCGGCAAGCCGGCCGAACGATGGCACCAGGGCAAGCGCGAGCTGTTGCCCCGCATATTGCGAAATATAGCCCAGGCGCCCGATCCGGTCGTTCGCCTTCTCGATCTCGGCCGCGTCCGTCGCGCTCAGGGCCAGCCCGTAATCCTCGACCGCCGTTCGCGCCGCCCGGATGGCGTCGCCGCCCTGAATCATCAGCAGGGACATTTCCCGGCCGCGCACCCCAAGATCCCGCATGAGCGCGGTCGTCTCGCCAGACGACAGGCCGAGCGCCTTCACCCGATCCGCGATCGTCGCGATCTTTTCGTCAGCGTCCAGGCCGGCGAGATCCTCGACCGTCAGGCCCAGGCGCTCGAGCGCCCGGCCCGCATTGCCGCTCGTGCCGATATTGGCAATCTCGCGGTTCATGTTCTGGATATCGTTGGTCAGCCCCGACAGGGGCACGCCCGCCTCACTGGCGGCCAGCTCGAGCGCGCGGAACCCGCCGATCGAGGCGT
>NZ_QZEX01000035.1 GCF_003646465.1 Chachezhania antarctica | reverse complement strand
GTGTCAACGCCGTTTGAATTTTCCCCAGAAGTGCCGAAGTAAAATTCCCCACTTGCTTGGTCCCGGTGATCAGCCGGCGTCAGAGATCTGCAGCTCCGTTTTTTGTTTTTGGTGGCCGCCCGCGTCGCTTTGGCGGCGGCGGCGGGGTGATGGGGGCGTTAGCGCGGACATGCTCGGGGATGAGGTCGGCATGGCCGCGCAGGCGGTAGCTGGCACCCTCGATCTGGATGACGACAGCGTGGTGCAGGAGCCGGTCGAGCAGTGCGGTCGCGACGACCGGATCGCCGAAGACCTCGCCCCATTCGGCGAAGCCGCGGTTCGAGGTAAGGATCATGGCGCCCTTTTCGTAGCGAGCGTTGACGAGCTGGAAGAACAGGTTGGCGCCGCCGGTGGTGATCGGCAGGTAACCGATCTCGTCGACGATCAGCAGGGAGGCCCGGGCATAGAAGCGGATCTTCTCGGCCAGCCGGCCCTCGCGTTCGGCCTGGCTCAACGCTGCAATCAGATCGGCCAGGGTCGCACGGTAGACGCTCTTGCCGGCCTTGACGGCGGCGACGCCGAGAGCTGTCGCCAAATGCGATTTTCCCGTGCCCGGAGGTCCAAGGAAGTGAACGACCTCAGCCCGCCGGATGAAGTCCAGCTGGGCCAGGGCGGCGATCCGCTCCCGGTCGAGCGATGGCTGGAAGCTGAAGTCGAAGCCTTCAAGGGTCTTGGCGGGCAAGAGCTTGGCGGTGCGCAGCGCCACGTCGATCCGACGGGTTTCCCGCGTGGCGTATTCCTCGCTCAGCAGCGTGTCGATGGCCTCGATGGCGGTGACTTCGCCTTTTTCCAGCTGTTGCAGTGTGTGATCGAGGGCTTCGAGCGCGCGCGGCATCTTCAGCCCGACCAGGGCGCCGCGGATCCGGTCCAGAAGATCGCTCATGACCGCGCTCCCTCGGCCGCCAGGCGCTGGCCAACCGCACCGTAGAAGTCGAGCGGTCGCCGCAGCCCCTGCGAGGACCGCGACAGGGATGGTCTCGGCGGCGGCGCTTTGCGATGCGCAGGGTCGACGCGGCGCCGGGCCTTACCTTCCAGAACCGGATGACGGGCGATCAACTGGCCATCCTCGTAGATCCGCAATTCGGTGGCGTGATGCTGGACCTCGAGCGTACGACGCCGGGTCGTATCGGGAACGGAATAGAAGTTGCCGCCGACCGCGATCATTCCGTCCTTGCTCACCCGGCGCTCCACGGTCAGCACAGCGCTATAGGGGATCGCCGGAAGCTGTTTCAGGTGCGGGAGCTCCTCGGCGAAGGCGTCATCCACCACCCGCCGCGTCGTGGCGTGGACGCGCGGATTGGCGACCTCGGTCCGCCAGGCGTCAAACTGGGCATTGAGATCGTCCATGTTCCGGAACGTGCGGGCCAGAAAGAAGTCTTGCCGGATATAGCGGAAGGGGCGCTCAACCTTGCCCTTGGTCTTGGCCCGATACGGCTGGCAGGCGCGTGGCACCGCGCCATAATGCTTCAGAAGCGTCACCAGGGAGGCGTTGTAGGTCACCACCCCGGCCTCGTCCTCGCCGATCACGGCCGTCTTCATCCTGTCATAGAGGATTTCCTCGGGCACGCCGCCCATCTCCGAAAAGGCCGCGATATGGCAGCGCAGGACCGATTGCAGGTTCTGGCTGGCAACGAACCGGCCCCAGAGCCAGCGGCTGTGCCCGAGCACCATAGAGAACAGCCAGACCTTGCGGACAACGCCGGGCTCGTCGCTGAACTCAACTGTGAATTCGGCAAAATCGACTTGGGCCTGCTTGCCCGGCGGGGTTTCGAACCGGCGCTCGAACTGCGTCCGCTTGGGCGGGCGCACCTCACGCAAGAAGTCCGTCACTGCGGTGTAGCCGCCGTCATAGCCCAACTCCCGGATCTCGCGTAGCAGCCGTGCGCCGCTCAGATCCGGGAAGGCTTGAACACGCTCCTGCAGATAACGCTCAAAAGGTTCGATGATGCGGTCCCGTGGTGCCCGCGGACCATAGACCGGCGCTTCGAGGCCGCGTTCCAAATGCTTGCGCACGGTCTTGCGGTCACAGCCAACTTTCCGCGCAATCGCGGAAATGCTGAGACCCTGTTTCTTCAGATCATGGATCAAAACGATCTCCCTCAGTCCCTTCACCTGCCTGCCCCCTGTCAGTCTCTATTTGGAGCATCAGGCCTGTGTCCCGCGGCAGCGCCAATTCCGAAAATTTGAGGTTCGGAATTGGCCCTGCCGCTCATGGCTGGGGATTTTTCAAACGGCGGTTTTGGGGAGATTACGTCCGGCGATTACA
>NZ_QZEX01000034.1 GCF_003646465.1 Chachezhania antarctica | reverse complement strand
TGTGAATCTCGGAGGCAAACTGGGCCACGGAAACGGTGGGATTACCTGACCGTCGCGGAGTAAAATTCCGCCATTCTGACACCCGAGGCGGAAGCTGAGGGTCGGGAGATGTATTCTGTGGAATTGTATAACCGGGTGCGCAGAGCGTGCCATGTTGAGGGCATGAGTGAGCGCGAGGCGGCGCGTTTGTTCGGGATTGACCGCAAGACGGTGTCAAAGATTCTGAAGCATTCGGTGCCGCCGGGGTATCGACGTAAGGCGCCGCCGCATCGTCCGAAGCTTGATCCTTTCGTTCCGGTGATCGACCAGATCCTCGAAGAGGATAGAGGCAAACTGAAGAAACAGCGGCACACTGCCAAGCGGATCCATGCGCGGCTGCGCGACGAGCATGGCTTCACCGGCGGGATTACCATCGTCACCGATTACGTGCGCGAGAAGAAGCGCCGGACGCGGGAAGTATTCGTGCCGCTCTCACATGCACCGGGCCATGCCCAGGTCGACTTCGGCGAGACGCTGGGGGTGATTGCCGGTGTCGAGTGCAAGCTGCATTACTTTGCGATGGCTCTTCCGCATTCGGATGCGTTCTTCATCAAGACCTATCCGGCCGAGACGACCGAGGCGTTTTGCGATGGCCACAACGCGGCTTTCGCCTTCTTCGGCGGCGTTCCTTTGTCGATCCTCTATGACAATACAACAATCGCGGTGGCGAAGATTTTGGGCGACGGGGTCCGGCTGCGCACCCGCGTTTTTTCGGAATTGCAGTCGCATTACCTGTTCGATGACAAGTTCGGGCGGCCAGGCAAGGGAAACGATAAAGGCAACGTCGAAGGGGTGATCGGTTATGGGCGGCGGAACTTCCTCGTTCCGGCACCGCGGTTTGACAGCTTCGATGCGTTGAACGCCTGGTTAGAAGAACGATGTCTGACGCGACAGGGCGACATTCTTCGAGGTCACGCTGAGACTGTCGGTGATCGTCTGATGCGGGATCTGGATGCGCTGATGGCGCTGCCGCCCACGCCTTACGATGCCTGTGACAAGGTCAGCACCCGGGCGACATCAATCTCGATGGTTCGCTATCACAACAATGATTACTCGGTGCCGGTCGCCTATGCCCATCACGAAGTTCAGGTTCGTGGATATGTTCATGAGGTTGTGATTGGCTGCGGCACCGAGGTGATTGCCCGCCACCGCCGATCTTACGACAAAGCCGACATGGTGCTTGATGCGATACATTACCTGCCGCTGTTGGAGCAGAAGGTCGGGGCCTTGGATCAAGCCGCTCCACTGCAAGGCTGGGATCTGCCTGACGAATTCGCCACCCTGCGCCGGTTGCTGGAAGCGCGGATGGGGAAGAAGGGCAAGCGCGAATATGTTCAGGTTCTGCGGCTGCTGGAAACGTTCGAGCTGATCCATGTGCAAGGAGCCATCAGGCAGGCACTGGATCTCGGGGCCATCGGCTATGACGCCGTCAAGCATCTCGTCCTGTGCCGGATCGAGAAACGCCCGCCGCGGCTCGATCTCGATATCTATCCCTATCTGCCCAGAGCCCAGGTCGGCACGACAAATCCGGCCAGCTACATGAGCCTGATGTCGGGAGCGCCAGCATGAGCGACACTCCGCAGGTCTTATTGCAGCATCATCTGAAGGCGCTGCGGCTGCCGACCTTCAAGAGCGAATATGGCAAGTTGGCCCGTCAGTGTGCGGCAGAGGGCAAGGATCATGTTCAATACCTTCTGCGCCTTTGCGAACTGGAACTGATCGAACGCGAACGTCGGATGGTTGAACGGCGGATCAAGGCGGCGAAGTTTCCGGCCACAAAAAGCCTCGACAGTTTCGACTTCAAGGCGATCCCCTCGCTTAACAGGGTTCTGACCATGGAGCTTGCCCGCTGCGAATATGCCGAACGCCGCGAGAACATTATCGCTCTGGGTCCTTCGGGAACCGGCAAGACCCATGTTGCTTTGGGCCTTGGTCTCGCCGCCTGCCAGAAGGGCCTCAAGGTTCGCTTCACGACGGCGGCGGCGCTCGTTCATGAACTGATCGAAGCCGCCGATGACCGGCGTCTGCAACGGCTGCAAAAGCTGATGGCCAGTCAGGACCTGCTGATCATCGACGAACTCGGCTTCGTGCCCCTCAGCAAAACCGGCGCCGAGTTGCTGTTCGAAGTCATATCCCAACGCTATGAGCGCGGCTCGATCGTCATCACGTCCAACCTGCCATTCGATGAATGGACCGAAGTCTTCGGCTCCGAGCGTCTCACCGGCGCAATCCTGGATCGCCTGACCCACCACGTGCATATCCTAGAAATGAACGGCGACAGCTACCGGCTGCGCCAGAGCCGAAAACTTCAGGACTGAACTCACAAAAACAGCATCAAGGCTGGCCTGCGGCCAGCGCGCTCTGACACGCGTTAGCTATATGATGAGCACACGCGCCAGAGCGCCACCGCTATCCCGAACCTTGGCCCCTTTTTGCGCCGGTAAATGGCCCATTTTGTCGCCGAGATTGACA
>NZ_QZEX01000033.1 GCF_003646465.1 Chachezhania antarctica | reverse complement strand
ATGTCCTGGGGATCGCGGCCTCGGCGGCGTCTGTGATCGCGATGGCGGGTGACGACGTGCGGATGGCACGGGCCGGGTTCCTGATGATCCATAACACGTGGATCCTGGCGGCAGGCGATCGTCATGCGCTGCGCGAGGTGGCCGACTGGCTGGAACCGTTCGACGCGACGGCGGTCGAGATCTACGCGGCGCGGTCGAGCCTCGCGCCCGAAAAGATCGCCGACATGCTCGATCGCGAGACATGGATCGGCGGCACGGCGGCGATCGAACAGGGCTTTGCCGACGACTACCTCTCGGCGGACTTGCTCGACACCGGCGGCGATGAGCCGTCGGCGTCCATGCGCGCCGAGCGCAAGTTCGATCTTCTCGCGCGGCGCGCGGGGCTGAGCAACGCGGCCTCGCGCGAGATCCTGCGCGGCCTGAAATCCGGCACGCCTGGCGCTGCCGAAACCCCGCGGCCGGGTGCCGTGGATGACGAGCGGCCGGGCGCCGCGGACGTGACGCAGGAGCTCGCTTCGCTCCTGCAATTGGCAAAATCCATCTGAGGACAATCAAATGAAGATGATGACCAAATCGGCCGCTTCGGCGGCCGCAATCATTGCTGCGGCCTCGGCCGGGGCGATCAAGGTTCCGGCCGGCGTGGTCGGTACGCCGCGCATGGACGCTGCCGGCAATGTCGAAAAGCTGCTTGGCGAGGTGAAATCCGAGCTGGCCCGGGTCGGTGGCGAGGTGCGCCAGACGGCCGAGGATGCACTGAAGCAGGCGAAATCTGCCGGGGATCTCAACGCCGAAACCAAGGAAAAGGCCGACAAGGCGCTGGCGGAGTTCAACGGGCTCTCGGGCGCGCTGCAGAAGCTCGAGGGCAAGCTCGAGGCGCTCGAGACGCGCAATCTCGATCTCGAGCAGACGGTTGCCGCCGGCGGGCGGGGGGGCGGTGCGCCCTCCCAGACCGTGGGGCAGGAGCTTGCCGGGTCCGACGAGCTCAAGGCCTGGGTGACCGGCGGGCTGAACGGCAACCTGGTGCTGAAGCCCAAAGCCGCGATCACGTCGGTCGGGGGATCGGGTGGCGGCCTGATCTGGCCGACCGAGGATCGCACGCCGGTCAACATGGCGCGCCAGCGCCTGCCGATCCGGGCGCTGCTGATGCAGGCGACCACCGACAGCGACGTGGTCAAGTACGCCAAGCAGACCCTGCGCACCAATGCCGCCGCGATGGTTGCCGAAGAGGGCACCATGCCCGAGAGCGCCTATGGCTGGACGCAGGCCGAGGCCAACGTGCGCAAGATCGCGCATGTGACCAACATCTCTGACGAGGCGCTGGCGGATGCGGGTCAGCTCGAATCCGCGATCGATGGTGAAATGCGCTACGGGCTCGATCTCGAGGAAGAGGCGCAGATCCTGGCCGGCGACGGCACCGGGCAGAACCTCTCGGGCCTGGTCACTGAGGCTACGGCGTTCTCGGCCGCGGCGGGGCTTCCGGATACGACGCGGATCGACCGCCTGCGCCTTGGGNCCGGGATCACGCTGAACCCGATCGACTGGGCGGCGATCGAGCTGCTGAAGGATACGACCGGCCGTTACATCTTCGGCGATCCGAACGTGTCGAAGACGCCGATGCTCTGGGGCGCCGATGTCGTGCCGACGGTGACGCATTCGGCGGGCGAGTGGATGGTCGGCAACTTCATGATGGCGGCGACGCTTTACGACCGGCAAGCGGCCGAGGTGCAGATCTCGAGCGAGCACGGCACCAACTTCGTGGAAGGCATGAAGACCATGCGCGCGATCAAGCGCCTGGCCATGGCCGTGAAGCGCGGCTCGGCGCTGGTCACGGGCGACTTCACCTTCGTCTGATCCTGAACCCGTCACGGGCGGCGCGGACCGCCCGTGCTCTTGACCTATTGGAGGGCAGATCATGCTCCTGAAACTCAACCGGACGCAGGCGACGAAGATCGGGCGCCTGCAGGCCCATGTCGTCTATCGCTTCGACATGCAGAACCCGGCACAGGCCAACGTTGCGGGCACGCTTCTCGAGCGCAAGTTCGCGGTGAAAGTGACGAAGGCGCAGCTCGAGGCCGAGGCCTCGGACCGGGAGGCGCTGGCCCGTGCGCTGATCGCGGGCGAGGCCAATCCTGCCCAGGTGCCGCTGGCGGTTCTCGAGCGGGCGGCGATCCTGGTGCAGGAGGCGGAAGAGGCCGCCACCGTCAATGCCGGCAAGGCCGCGGCGCGGGAGGCAAAGGCCAGCGCGGCCGCCGCGAAGAAGGAAGCGGCCGAGAAGGCGGCTGCGGAGAAGGCGGCTGCGGAGAAGGCGGCGGCCGAGAAGGCCGAGGCCGAGAAGGAAGCTGCTGCCAAGGCTGCGGCCGAGAAGGCGAAGGCGGGAGGCTCGGCAAAGTGAGCCAGCTCGCGCTTGCCGATATCAAGCGGTATTGCCAGGCCGTCGATTTCTCGGCGGATGACGTTCTTCTGGGCGAGCTGCAGGCTGCGGCCGAAGCGTTCGTGCAGACGTACATCCGCCGGGATCTCGACACGGAATTTCCGGGCGCATGGCCCGAGCCGTGTTGCCAGGCGGTCAAGCTCCTGGTCGCGGCATGGTATCGCGAGCGCGAGGCGCCGGTGCCGGAGGGCGTGCGGGACATGCTCAAACCTTACCGGGATCTGAGCTGATGGCGGCGCCGCGGCCTGGGCAGATGATCGAGGTGGTGCAGTTCCGGCGGGCAACATCCGTGCATGACGGCATCTCGGAGGTGGAGACGTTCGCGGATTTCGGCACCGCGCAGCGGGCCCGGAAGATCGACGCCAGCGACGCGGAGCGCTGGCAGGCGGCGGAGGTCAGTGCGTCGCTGTCCGCCCGGTTCCAGCTCCGCCGCAATGAAGTCACCGAGGTCGTGACATCGAGGGACCGCCTGACCTGCCGTGGGATTGATTACGAGATCACCGGCAAGCGCGAAATGGTCGATGACCTGCGGTTCTTCGAATTCTCGACCGTTGCCCGGATCGATCGCACATGAGTGTCACGATGAAGCTTTCCGGGTTCAGGGACCTCGAGCGCGAGCTTGAGAAGCTGAGCCAGGCCGCGGGCAAGGGCGCCCTGCGGCGTTCCCTGAAGAAATCTGCCACGCCATTGGCGGAGAAGATGCGGGACCGCGCTTCGGAGGCAGAGGGCGACC
>NZ_QZEX01000032.1 GCF_003646465.1 Chachezhania antarctica | reverse complement strand
ATGTCCTGGGGATCGCGGCCTCGGCGGCGTCTGTGATCGCGATGGCGGGTGACGACGTGCGGATGGCACGGGCCGGGTTCCTGATGATCCATAACACGTGGATCCTGGCGGCAGGCGATCGTCATGCACTGCGCGAGGTGGCCGACTGGCTGGAACCGTTCGACGCGACCGCGGTCGAGATCTACGCGGCGCGCTCGAGCCTCGCGCCCGAAAAGATCACCGACATGCTCGATCGCGAGACATGGATCGGCGGCACGGCGGCGATCGAACAGGGCTTTGCCGACGATTATCTCTCGGCCGACCAACTCGACACCGGCGGCGATGAGCCGTCGGCGTCCATGCGCGCCGAGCGCAAATTCGATCTTCTCGCGCGGCGTGCGGGGCTGAGCAACGCGGCCTCGCGCGAAATCCTGCGCGGCCTGAAATCCGGCACGCCTGGCGCTGCCGAAACCCCGCGGCCGGGTGCCGTGGATGACGAGCGGCCGGGCGCCGCGGACGTGACGCAGGAGCTCGCATCGCTCCTGCAATTGGCAAAATCCATCTGAGGAAAAACCAAATGAAGATGATGACCAAATCGGCCGCTTCGGCGGCCGCAATCATTGCTGCGGCCTCGGCCGGGGCGATCAGGGTTCCGGCGGGCGTGGTCGGTACGCCGCGCATGGACGCCGCCGGCAATGTCGAAAAGCTGCTTGGCGAGGTGAAATCCGAGCTGGCGCGCGTCGGTGACGAAGTGCGCCAGACGGCCGAGGATGCACTGAAGCAGGCGAAATCTGCCGGTGATCTCAACGCCGAAACCAAGGAAAAGGCGGACAAGGCGCTGGCGGAGTTCAACGGGCTCTCGGGCGCGCTGATGAAGCTCGAGGGCAAGCTCGAGGCACTCGAGACGCGCAATCTCGATCTCGAGCAGACGGTTGCCGCCGGCGGGCGCGGGGGCGGTGCGCCCTCCCAGACCGTGGGGCAGGAGCTTGCCGGGTCTGACGAGCTCAAGGCCTGGGTGACCGGCGGGCTGAACGGCAACCTGGTGCTGAAGCCGAAAGCCGCGATCACGTCGGTCGGGGGATCGGGCGGCGGCCTGATCTGGCCGACCGAGGATCGCACGCCGGTCAACATGGCGCGCCAGCGCCTGCCGATCCGGGCGCTGCTGATGCAGGCGACCACTGACAGCGACGTGGTCAAGTACGCCAAGCAGACCCTGCGCACCAATGCCGCCGCGATGGTTGCCGAAGAGGGCACCATGCCCGAGAGCGCCTATGGCTGGACGCAGGCCGAGGCCAACGTGCGCAAGATCGCGCATGTGACCAACATCTCTGACGAGGCGCTGGCGGATGCGGGTCAGCTTGAATCCGCGATCGATGGTGAAATGCGCTACGGCCTCGATCTCGAGGAAGAGGCGCAGATCCTGGCGGGCGACGGCACCGGGCAGAACCTCTCGGGCCTGGTCACCGAGGCGACCGCGTTCTCGGCCGCGGCGGGGCTTCCGGATACGACGCGGATCGACCGCCTGCGCCTTGGCATGCTGCAGCTGGCGCTGGCCAATTATGCGACGACCGGGATCACGCTGAACCCGATCGACTGGGCGGCGATCGAGCTGCTGAAGGATACGACCGGCCGTTACATCTTCGGCGATCCGAACGTGTCGAAGACGCCGATGCTCTGGGGCGCCGATGTCGTGCCGACGGTGACGCATTCGGCGGGCGAGTGGATGGTTGGCAACTTCATGATGGCGGCGACGCTTTACGACCGGCAGGCGGCCGAGGTGCAGATCTCGAGCGAGCACGGCACCAACTTCGTGGAAGGCATGAAGACCATGCGCGCGATCAAGCGCCTGGCGATGGCCGTGAAGCGCGGCTCGGCGCTGGTCACGGGCGACTTCACCTTCGCCTGATCCTGATCCTGAACCCGTCACGGGCGGCGCGGACCGCCCGTGCTCTTGACCTATTGGAGGGCAGATCATGCTCCTGAAACTCAACCGGACGCAGGCGACGAAGATCGGGCGCCTGCAGGCCCATGTCGTCTATCGCTTCGACATGCAGAACCCGGCTCAGGCCAACGTTGCAGGCACGCTTCTCGAGCGCAAGTTCGCGGTGAAAGTGACGAAGGCGCAGCTCGAGGCAGAGGCCTCCGACCGGGAGGCGCTGGCCCGTGCGCTGATCGCGGGCGAGGCCAATCCTGCCCAGGTGCCGCTGGCGGTTCTCGAGCGGGCGGCGATCCTGGCGCAGGAGGCGGAAGAGGCCGCCACCGTCAATGCCGGCAAGGCCGCGGCGCGGGAGGCAAAGGCCAGCGCGGCCGCCGCGAAGAAGGAAGCGGCCGAGAAGGCGGCGGCCGAGAAGGAAGCGGCCGAGAAGGCGGCGGCTGACAAGGTGGCGACTGACAAGGCAGCGACTGACAAGGCGGCGGCCGACAAGGCGGCGGCCGACAAGGCCAAGAAAACGGCGGGAGGCGCTGACAAGTGAGCCAGCTCGCGCTTGCCGATATCAAGCGGTATTGCCAGGCCGTCGATTTCTCGGCGGATGACGTTCTTCTGGGCGAGCTGCAGGCTGCGGCCGAAGCGTTCGTGCAGACGTACATTCGCCGGGATCTCGACACGGAATTTCCGGGCGCATGGCCGGAGCCGTGTTGCCAGGCGGTCAAGCTCCTGGTCGCGGCCTGGTATCGCGAGCGCGAGGCGCCGGTGCCGGAGGGCGTGCGGGACATGCTCAAACCATACCGGGATCTGAGCTGATGGCGGCGCCGCGACCGGGGCAGATGATCGAGGTTGTGCAGTTCCGCAGGGCAACATCCGTGCATGACGGCATCTCGGAGGTGGAGACGTTCGCGGATTTCGGCACCGCGCAGCGGGCCCGGAAGATCGACGCCAGCGACGCGGAGCGCTGGCAGGCGGCGGAGGTCAGTGCGTCGCTGTCCGCCCGGTTCCAGCTCCGCCGCAATGAAGTCACCGAGGTCGTGACATCAAGGGACCGCCTGGCCTGCCGGGGGATTGATTACGAGATCACCGGCAAGCGCGAAATGGTCGATGACCTGCGGTTCTTCGAATTCTCGACCGTAGCCCGGATCGATCGCACATGAGTGTCACGATGAAGCTTTCCGGGTTCAGGGAACTCGAGCGCGAGCTTGAGAAGCTGAGCCAGGCCGCGGGCAAGGGCGCCCTGCGGCGTTCCCTGAAGAAATCTGCCACGCCATTGGCGGAGAAGATGCGGGACCGCGCTTCGGAGGCAGAGGGCGACC
>NZ_QZEX01000031.1 GCF_003646465.1 Chachezhania antarctica | reverse complement strand
GGATCTTCGACGGTCCACTCGGACCCGACCGCGCCCACGGGCGGCCATGCATAAACTGTTGTCATCAGATCCCCAGGAAGTCCTTGGTTTCCGAGCTGGCCGCCTGAACACTTTCAACCGCCGCGCCGACTATTCCCGGCTGCGCCCGGCGGATCTGCACCGCAACTTCCGACCGCACCGTCTGGACCGACACATGTTCCGGCGCGTGCAGGATCAGCTCGATCGCTCCGCCCATCGCAGCGCCGAGCTTGTGGTTCGGGATCACCTGCGACCCGCGGGGCAGGTTCACCAGCTCGCGGCCCTGTTCCCCGGTCCACGCGAGGCCACCGGGCGCGGAATTGGTGCCGGCCGCGAACCCCGGGATCGCGCCCAGGATCTTCGAAAAGAAGCCGCCCCCCGAACCGCCGCCGAAGATCGAGCCCAGGCCGCCGCCACCGCCGCCGAAGATCGAAGCAAGTCCACCACCGCCCGAGGATTTGCCCGACAGCATGCCCGTCACGGCATCCTCGATCGGCGCAAAGGCTTGATCAATCATGCGATCGGCCATGCGCTGCATGATCGAAACCGCAGCATCGGCGAAGCTGCGGAACTCGAGCTCACCGCTTTTCAGAGCGTCCTTGAGCGGCGTCGTGATATCGGTTGCGACCTCTTTCGCGCGGGCGGCCACGTCCTCGAGATCCTTTTTCACCTTGGCAGCGCCACCGCCGCCCCCGCCAGCATCATCCAGACTATTGCCCAGGCGATCGGCCGCGTCCGCGGCACCGTCCGTCGCATCCGCCGTGCCTGCGATCGTATCCTTGAGCGTCTTGAGGCCGGCCAGCGGAGACGTGGCAAGCTGCCGAAGAACGTCCGTTGCCAGGCTCGCGTCGGCGGCCGCGTCACGCGCCGATTGCGCAACGCCATCCAGACCGGACGTGTCCGGCGCGTCAAACGTGTCCGTTTCAAAGCCGCTCCTGAACGCATCGGCGGCCGCGGCGCCGGCCTTTTCGGCCGCGCCGGCAAACGGGTTGGCAACGCCCTTCAACGTCACATCGGGCACCAGGCCGATCGAGACATTGCCCCCCGTCGCCCATTCCGGCAGGAGCGCCAGAGCCCCGTTGATCCCTTCGATGAAATCGTTGATCCGCTTGACCACAGCGTTCAGCATGCTTTCCACGCCATCAACCATGCTTTGCGCGGCCTGGTAGGCGAGATCTCCGATAGCGCCAGGCAGCGCCGACCATATCGCCTTGATCGCGGCGAAGGCCCCCCGGTAGACACCCACATACCGATTGCCGAAATCGACCGCGCTCCGAAGCGTGGCCGAAAGAGCCTCGAGGCCCGCGGCCTTTATGCGCTGCCAGGTCGCGCCGATCTCGCTTGCCGCCGCGCCGAAGGCGATGCCGATCCGATCGCCGACCTCGCGCGCCAGATCCCCGAGGAGCGACATGGCGCCGCCGAAGCTGCCAGCGGCCGAGACCAGGCGCGAGAACTGGAAAACCATCTCCCCGGCCGCGACGATAACCAGGCCGATCCCGGATCGGATCAACGCCCCGCGCAGGACGGCCAGCGAACCGGCAAAGGTCAACGTTGCGATCCGCGCCGCCGCCAGTGCCGCGACATACCGGACCCCGAAGGCGGCCGCGGCGGCTGCAACATATGTCGACACCCGGACAATGTTGCCCGCGATCGCGTCGATCACGCCGCGCAAGGCGCCACCTTCCCGCAGCGCGTCCGTCATGCTTTCGGCAAGCCGGCCGAACGATGGCACCAGGGCAAGCGCGAGCTGTTGCCCCGCGTATTGCGAGATATAGCCCAGGCGCCCGATCCGGTCGTTCGCCTTCTCGATCTCGGCCGCGTCCGTCGCGCTCAGGGCGAGCCCGTAATCCTCGACCGCCGTTCGCGCCGCCCGGATGGCGTCCCCGCCCTGGATCATCAGCAGGGACATTTCCCGGCCGCGCACCCCAAGATCCCGCATGAGCGCGGTTGTCTCGCCCGACGACAGGCCGAGCGCCTTCACCCGATCCGCGATCGTCGCGATCTTTTCGTCCGCGTCCAGGCCGGCGAGATCCTCGACCGTCAGGCCCAGGCGCTCGAGCGCCCGGCCCGCGTTGCCGCTCGTGCCGATATTGGCAATCTCGCGGTTCATGTTCTGGATATCGTTGGTCAGCCCCGACAGGGGCACGCCCGCCTCACTGGCGGCCAGCTCGAGCGCGCGGAACCCGCCGATCGAGGCGTCGAGACGGCGCGCCGCCTTGGCCGCCCGGTCGATCTCCTGCGCCGATTTCAAAGCGGCGGCCGAGATCGCCGCCCCGAAGGCGGCGGCCGCGCCCGCAACTTTCAGGAACTGCGCGCGCATGGATTTCAGCCGCGGCGAAACCTTGCCCACGCCCTTCTGGAAATTCGCGCTGTCCAGGCCGAGATTGACCCGGAGCGCGCCGATCACAGATGCCATGACACCCCCCTTGACCGCCGCCTCACGCGGCCGGTTTCGCGCCCCATTGAGCCGCGATCATTTCGAACATCGCTTGCAGATCGTCGGAACTCTGCGGCCCGCGGTCACCGCCGCCGACGAATGCCCTGAACCCGGGCAAGGTCTTTTGCCGGGCCAGCGCCTCGGCATGCCAGGCCAGCCAGGCGCGCCCGTCCTGCTCCTGCCGGAGACGGGCGCGCGCGCCTTTCATATGCGCGTTGAACTCGCGCAGCGTGAGCGACCAGAAATGCGCCGGATCGAGGCCGGCCGAGACATAGGCCGCCAGCAGATCGAAGATCCGAAGCGGCCCGCGGTCCTCTACTTTCCCGGCTGGCCCTCGATCTCGTCAGGCTTCGGCGCGGCGGCGGCGAAAAGGCGCTCGAGGATCCCCGGATCTTCCGACAGGATATCCCCCGCAAGCTGCCTACTGGCGCCCTCGTGGTGACGCTCGAGGCAACACCAAACCATCGAGATCATGTCACCGACACGTGCATTCCCCGCCTCTGCCTTCTCGGCCCAATCCAGTGCCGCCAGGCCGGTTCCATCCTCGAAAGCGGCCATCGCGTTGAGATCCATCCGGAGCGTATAGATCTTGCCCTCGAGCTCGACCCGGACCTCGCCCTTGAAACCCCTGGCCATCAGACCGCACCCAACAGCGTCGGCTTGCCAGTCGGCCGCACCGTGACCGTCGCCGTCATCTTGCCGTTCGTCAGGTCACCCGGCTCATAGATCAGGAAGAACCCGGGAAACTGCATGCGCACCCCGTTCGGCGCCGTGATCTGGTAGTTGCCGCCGCCGGCCTCGATCTCGGTCACGAACGGATCCGGGGCAACCGGCACCCAGTTGATGTCGATTTCAACCGGCGTCGCTTCCATCAGCGCCGGAATGAACTCTTTCATCATGTCCGGGCTCTGCAGATGCGTGGCATCTTCCTCGTCGCGCGTGTAGCCCGACGGCTTGATGCGCGTCACGTTGGCCGTATCGATGTAGGTCCCCGGCGTGCCGGGATCTTCGATCCCGAACTTTGCGCCGTAGCCGATATCTGCATCGCTCATGTCTCACCCTTTCCAGTTGGTGACAAAATCCACAGACGCCCGCCACGGGCGCTGTTCCTCGTTGGTCCCGCCCG
>NZ_QZEX01000030.1 GCF_003646465.1 Chachezhania antarctica | reverse complement strand
CCCCAACTGTTCCCGAAGCAAGAGGCGATCGTGACGGCATCGCTCATGTCGATCGCGTACTGATCGGGAAGGTCGCTGGCGCCCTCCATCTTGATCGCATGGATCACCATGTCGGCATGCACGCCCAAGCCGACCACCACGGGACCGTCAGACCTCTTGTTGCCGTCGATCTTGGTCGCGAGGCTATCATAGGCCCCGCCGTCCATTTTCAGGACGATGCCGTGCCCCGTTTCGTCGCCGCCGCATCCTTGCGTGAAGATATTCGAGAAATGGAAGCGCGAGAAACTTGACGTGCCGCCCGGATTTTCGACCACGCCCTCGTAAAGCATGGCTTGCGCCGTGCTCTGCAGCTCAACTTGCACAAGTCCTCTTGTCAGGCGCAGTTTGCCGTTGGCCCCGCCGGAGATCATCACGTTTTCCGACCAGTTATGCCAATTCTGGATCAGGATCAGGATCGGCGTGTTCTTGTCGCCCGCGATCCCGGCAGGATGAAAGCCAAGCTGCGCCGCGTCCCGCATCTTCCAGAACGGGGCCACAGTTTGCGTGGTGGTCCATTCACCGCCCCGCAGTACCAGTCGGCGGCCACCTGTCTGCCCACGGTACGTGAAGAACGTGCCGGCGCCCCCGTGCAGAACATCCGCGCCCTCGGCCGCGATATGCAGGCTGCCCATAAGCGGCGCAGCGTATCCGCCAGCGTAATCGGCCCGCATCGACAGCTCCGGCAGATCGTCGACCACGTAGGGACCGCCGCGCCAGCTCGGCGTGATTTCCACCGTCCCGCCCTCGGGCCGGTTGGCAATCATCCACTTGAAGAGGTTCACGAAGGCCGCCGTGTCCTGCACCATGTTCCCCGGATCGCCGTCGCCCACCGGGTTGAAGGCGCGCAGCGTCGGCGTCTTGATGTAGGACGGAACAATGAACGGCTGACCGCCACCGTTCGCGACGAACGGCTCATCGGCCGCGGGCACCGCTTTCGCCTGCAGTTTGAAATCTTCCACGAAGATCTCATCGCCATCGTTGTAAGCCGCGCCGTCAACTTCGAAGCCGGCGAAGTTTTCCCAGAACCGCCGCGGGATCCCGGCCGGAAAGAACTGGCTCAGCGTGTTGAACGCCCATTCGCCGGCGTCATCCGTTGCGGCATCACCCACCGCCGCAACGATCAGATCTCCCGGCGCCAGGGCCACACCGTCGATCGCGCCGGCCGTGCCGATAAACCAGCCGTCACCCTTCGACGCCCCCGCAGGGAAAGCGCCGCCCGAGGCATCCCACCGCTCGGCCTGAATGGTCACCCCGATCCCCATGGCGGCGATCCTGTCCGACAGGGTCTTGAGCGGCGCATTGAATGCCGCTTCGGCCAGGTCCTTCCGGGTCTGCCTCTTTCCGGCCGCCGAGGCGGTCGTCGGGATCGTGACGGTTGGCGCGTTCATGAGAAACCTCGCTTGAGAAGGCGCGCCAGGCGCGCGCGTTTAACCGGCCCCGTCGATCGACAGGCCGCCGCTGCCCCCGCGGGGGCAATGTCAGGTAATGGTCAGCGTGAACGGGCCGGCGGCCGGGCCATCGGACCCGGTTCGCGAAACTGCCGTGACGAAGAAATCGGCTTCCCCGGCATCGGCGGCCGCGGTGATATCGGCCGTTTCACCCGGCCCCACGGCCAGCACGCCGCCGATATCCCCGGCCGCGCCGAACCCGTCGCCGGTCTCGGCCCGCCAGATCCGCGCGCCCTGGCCGATCAACGTGCCGGGCATCGTGACATTGAACCCGGCCTCGCCCGCGCCGGCCGTCGCGCTGTTGACCGTGATCTCGAAATCGACAGACACGCTTTCCTTGACCACCCAGGGCGATGCAGAGCTTCCGACCATGGCGCGCAACCGGATATCGAACTCGGGATGTACCGGCGGGTTGTGGATCCAGCCATAGACCTTGCCGCTCGTGTCGCGCAGATCCGCGTCGATCAACCCGCCCGAGATCCAGGCGCCGGGCTCATCGGCCGTGACGTTGGTCATCTGCAGCTCGTAATGCGTCACTGAGGCCGTAGGCGATGGCGGCGCGGCGAACCGCAGGCGCGAGACGATCGCGCTGCCCGCGTCGAAATCCACATCCGGCCCGGCCGTGATCTCGATCTCGCCCGGCGGTTCGACCTGCGGATAGGCGAAGTCGGTCGGCAGCGTCGTCAGCTCCTGCTCATGCAGCTCCGCATCATAGGCAAACACCGCGTCGGAATATTCCCGCAGGACAAACGGCGTCCGCAGGGCCACGCCCTCGTCATCTCCTGTCAGCGACGCAGCCGATCGCAGCGAAACCGCCTGCCATGACCCGTTGAACCGCGGCCGGTCCGGCAGGGCGCCCGTCACCCTGGCGCCGGGCAGGAGCTGGATCATCTCCGGCGGCCCGACCGAGGAAAACCGTTTCTGCAGCAACAGGCGCTGCCCCTCGATCCAGCGCAGCCGCTGCGCTTGCGTGCCACTTTGCACCATCGTCAGCGGATGATCGAACACGCGGGTTGCGGCGGCCGGCGCGCCCNATAATCCCGATCGGCCGAGACATAGGTCGTGCGAACCTGGCCGAAACCGCCATCGCCCGCGGCGAAGCGTTCGAACTCGTAACTGTCCAGGATCTCGGACAGCGTGTAGGCCGCCGGGATCGGCGCGGCCGGCAGCAGTCCGCGCCGGCCGCCGATCTGCACCAGCTCCGTCGCGCCGGCCGCGAGAAGCGGCTCGATCTGATCCTCGAGCTCGGCCTCGGCCGAATAGACAAGCGTGCCCTGCACCCGGTAGCGTTTTTCCGTATCGCCGCCTTTCTTCGCCGCGTCCTCGTCGGCCACGTCCGCGGCCCATTTGCACAGATCTAGGATAAGATCATCCAGCACCAGCGGCGCGACCGGGCTCTGCGTCAGCGCGTCGAGCGTGCAAAGCGCCTGATTGTCGCTCGCGAGCCAAGTTGCGGGATCGTCCAGGCTTTGCGCCGGATCGCGCGGATCCCAGACGTAAGACCAGGGCCCGCGCAGCGCGAGATCCGGCGGCAGAGACGGCCAGCGGTTCGCGCGCTCGGCCGTTTTGCCCACGTTGATTTCCATCCAGACCACGGTGCAGCCGCGCCAGGCGTCCGTTTCCTTGAACCAGGTCGGGTTGCCCTCGGAATAAGGAACGGCCGCGGTCACGGCCGCCGGCGGCGCGGTCTGCTCGCCCCGGCCGATCCACACGCGGATATAGCCCGCGAACGGATCATTCGTCGCCGTCGCGCCGCCCCCGTCGAAATCGTAGGGATCCCCGGCCAGCTCCACCGGCCGCTTGTCGAGCCGGAGCGTGAAGGGACCGGCAGACGGCCGGCTGTTGACCAGCCAGACGCCATATAGCTTGCCGTCCTTCACCACGTTGACCGGCGCCGGCGTGCCAACGGCTTCCGTGTCGCCGTAGACGTGCCGCTTTGCCGGCAGGCTTGTCGGTTGCCGCAGCTCCTGCTCCTGAACTTCGATCGGCGATTGCGTCCGGCTGCCGCCGCCAAGCCCGCCCGAGGCGGCTTTCAGGAGGAGCCCGCCGGCGAGGTTCGCGAGCGCCGGCCCGAGCACGGCGGCCGCGGCCTGTCCGACACCGGCGGTCACCAGCGCGGCCGCTACTGCGGTTCCCATATCCATGCCCTTTCCGGCGTGAAGCCGCCTGCATATCCGCGCGGCGATTTCGCCACCCATTCGTCAGGCGCGGGGCAAAAGAGGAGGCTATCGCCCCGGCCCGTGAAGCCGACCCCGAGCGCGCCCGGAACCGCGACCCCGGTCTCGGCAAAGCCGCGCTGCGCCGCGAT
>NZ_QZEX01000003.1 GCF_003646465.1 Chachezhania antarctica | reverse complement strand
CACATGCGTGCAGCGATGCCCCACGTGGTATCAACCAGACTGCGAAGAGAAGCGTGACCCGGATGAGTGACAGAGATCCCAAACAACAAGGAAAACGAGCTTGACCAAAACGCCCAATTAGAGAAGCTGTCATTTCGCTTTGCCGGATCAATCACGTCGCGAAAAACGCTTTGCTTCGAAGGCCCTGTTACCGAATGCCGGATCCTGGCACGATAACTCCGGCACGGGCTTCGAATAGAAAACACAAGGCTTTTTATTCAATTCCATTATGCTATTCCGTCTAGATCAAGTCTTTTTCGGCAAAGATGAGGGTGAGGCGGTGGAGAATATTCGAGGCCAATCCGACCTGTTCCTTTTGGCTGTGTCAGACCGGCGAATGCCTGCGCGCAGGGCCGGAAAGCTCGGCGCCGTTTCACTGACAGCTTTGTGCGGGGCGCTTGCCGCCGGTCCGGGCTGGGCGACGTGCACCCAGTCGGGATCGCTGGGCCGGACGTGTTCCGGGCAGATCGGCGCGACCGATTTCACGCTGACCGACACGACATCCGACCAGACAGCCAAACTCACCTTCGAAAACGCGACCAATGGCGGTGCGACGGGCCCGTCCTCGGGGTCCACGGCGGCATGGAATTTCAGTGTCGGCGCACCCGAATACAGCCAGGCACCGGCGGCGGCGCAGCTGAACGTGAACCTGTCGGACGGCTTCAGCGTGTCCTCGTCCGTCGCACAGGGGATCCTGGTGACGGCGACGGGCAGCAAGGGCAAGACACACGACGAGGACAAGGGCACCGGCGACAAGCACGCCGATGACGGTGGCGCGGGCGGCACCGGCGGTGTCGTCACGGCGACGGTTTCCGGGGTGGACGTTTCGGGCCTGAAGGGCGGCGCGGCCATTGTCAGCGCCGGAGGCGACGGTGGTTACGGCGCCGAAGGCTATTCGACCGGGTTCGGTGACGGCCATGGCGGAGACGGCGGCGCTGGCGGATCCGGGGGCGCGGTGTCGGCCACTTTCACGGACGTGAAGGCCAGCGGATTGCCAGCGATCAGTGCCGTCAGCCTTGGCGGTAACGCCAATGAAGGCGGCGAGGGCAAGTCCTTCGATTACACCGGACATGGTGGTGTGGGCGGTGTCGGCGGTGCGGGCGGATCGGTCGCGCTGTCGCTGAACTCTGTCTCGGCGGACACGGCTGTCGTGGCCCTGTCGCAGGGCGGCGGCGGCGGGCATGGCGGCGAAGGCAAGGACAATGGCAACGGCAACGGCAAGGGCGGCGCCGGCGGTGTTGGCGGCGCGGGCGGAACGGTCGAGATCACCAACGCGACCGGCGGCAGCCCGACCGGGCTTCAGATCGACACGACGAAATCACCGGGCCTTCTGGCCGATAGTATCGCCGGGGATGGCGGACATGGCGGCGACGGGGACGTCGCGCTCGGTCTGGGGAATTCCACCGGCGGCGACGGCGGGCAGGGCGGCACCGCTGGATCGGTGACGGTGTCTATCGCCCAGCCGGGCACTGGTGGCGTGAGCATCACCACCGACGGGACGCGCGCGCCCGGCTTGTTCGCGCGCAGCTATGGCGGTGCCGGTGGCAAAGGCGGCACGGCCGACTCCTCGTCCGCGACGGGTGGGGCCGGAGCAGGCTCCGGGCCCAGCGGGTCTGTGACCGTCGACTATGCCGGCGACATCCACACGCAAGGCGCCGGGTCGGACGGCATCATGGCGCAGGCGGTTGGCGGGTTCAGCGGCGACGGCGGCTCGGCATCCGGCATCGTGGCCTATGGCGCCAGCGTCGAAAGCGCGGGTGATGGCGGCGCGGTTTCGGTGACCTATTCCGGGACGGAAGATACCTCGATCCAGACCGATGCCGATGATTCCGACGCGATCTATGCCCAGAGCCAGGGCGGCGGCGGCGGCAAGGCCTCCAGCACGCAGGGCCTTGTGGCCTTGTCCGGGGATTCCGATGGCGGCTCTGGCGGCAATGGCGGCAAGGTGAGTGTCGACGTGTCCGGTGTCATCCAGACATCGGGCGAGCGGAGCCGGGGCGTGGCCGCCCAGTCGATCGGCGGCACCGGCGGCGACGGGGGCGATGCACGCGGCTTCGTTTCCATCGGCGGCACCGGGTCCGGCGGCGGCAAGGGGGGCGCGGTCACCGTCAGCAGCACGGCCGGGATCACCACAGCGGGCGCGGATGCGACGGGTATCTTCGCGCAGTCGGTCGGCGGTGGCGGCGGGGCGGCCAGTTCGACGGCCGGGCTTGTCGCCATCGGCGGCACGGGCGGGTCCGGCTCGACCGGCGGAAATGTCCAGGTCAGCGCCAATGGCGACGTGGCGACCGCAGGCACAGGGGCCGACGGGATCGTCGCGCAAAGCATCGGCGGGTCGGGCGGGCACGGATCGAACGCCGTTGGCATCGGCGTGGGATTTTCGCTGGCGATCTCGGGCAATGGAGGCACCGGGAACGATGGCGGCACGTCCAGCGTGACGACACAATCCGCAACGCGCGTGACGACGAAGGGCGACAACGCCCGCGGCATCGCGCTGTCCAGCATCGGCGGTGGCGGCGGATCGGCCGGAAACGCCCTGTCGGTGTCGGCGAATGCCGGGCCCGACATCGCGGTGGCCATCGGCGGCTCGGGCGGCGCGGCCGGTGACGGGGGCGACGTCAGCGGCACCTTTGCCGGCGCGATCACGACCGCGGGCAGCAACGCGACCGGCCTGTCGGCGATCAGTGTCGGCGGGTCGGGCGGGTCGGCCGCCACGACCCTGTCGACGGCCGTGGGCTTCGCGACACTGGGGGTTTCGGTCGGCGGTGACGGCTCCGGCGGCGGCGACGGCGGGTCCGTGGATCTTTGCCGGGGCGGCACCAGCTCTTCGAACGGCTGTGTTTTCCAGGGTGCCAGCGGGGCCATCGCCACGGGCGGCGACGGGGCCGCGGGGATACTGGCGGCATCGGTCGGCGGCGGTGGCGGCCAGTCGGGCACGACGGTTTCGTCCAACACCGGCGCCGGGGTGAACCTTGCCATCGGGGGCTCCGGCGGCGCGGGCGGCACCGGGGACAGCGTCGGCGTCCATTCGGCCGGCGGCATCGCCACGACCGGGAAGGCGTCGCCCGGGCTTGTCGCCACCAGCGTCGGCGGGTCCGGCGGGGTGGCGCATATCGTCGGGGCCGTGGGCACCATCGGCGGCGCCAACCTGAACGTCGCGGTTGGCGGCGCAGGCGGGACGGCCGGCGGGAGCGGCAAGGTTTCGGTCACGTCGACCGACACGATTTCAACCGGCGGAAAGCTTTCACCCGGGATCCAGGCGATCAGCCAGGCCGGCAGCGGCGGCAGCGGCTCCGCGGTGCTGTCGGCGCAGGGCATTTCCGGCGCGTCGGCCAATATCGGGATTGGCAGCGCAGGCGGCAGCGGCGGCAAGGCCGGCGCGGTCGCCGTCGATTGGACCGGCGCCACGCTGACGACGAGCAACGCCCAGTCGCCCGGCATCGTCGCGATCAGCGGTGGTGGATCGGGCGGCGTGGGCGGCTTCACGATGGGCGGGCAGGGGCTGGGCTTGGGTTCGGTCGATGTCGATGTGGGCGCGAAAGGCGGCAAAGGCGGCACGGCCGGTGACGTTTCGGTCACCGCCTCGGGCGCAATCAAGACCTCGGGCTTCCAGTCGGACGGGATTTCCGCCATCAGCCAGGGTGGCAATGGCGGGCGCGGCAGCGGGGCCATCACGGTGGCCGGCATCTCCCAGGCCTCGGCCACCGTCAGCCTTGGCGGCGGCGGCGGGTCGGGCGGCCAGGCCGGCGACGTCACCGTGACCGGGAACAGCGGCGCGGCGATCACGACCGCGGGCGCCAATGCGGCCGGCATCCGGGCGCTGAGCCTTGGCGGCAAGGGCGGTCAGGGCGGTTTCGCGGTCGAAGCGGGCATGAATCTCGATCCGGGCGATGGCTACCCGCAGGGCGATGCCTCGCTTTCGATTGGCGGAGACGGCGGTGGCGGCGGCAGTGCCGGGATCGTCACGATCCAGAACAAGGCCGCGATCACCACCGGCGATTTCAACAGCGCCGCGATCCAGGCGCAATCCATCGGCGGATCCGGTGGCGCGGGTGGCATGGCGGCCTCGGGCACGCTGAACGTGGGCCCGAACGCCGATATCGATGTCGCGGTGGTGCTGGGCGGCAGCGGCGGCAGCGGCGGCACGGCCGGGGCGACCACGGTTACCAACAGCGGCGTTCTGGCCACGACCTATGCCAATTCCGACGGCATCCAGGCGCAGTCCATCGGCGGATCCGGCGGGGCGGGCGGGCTGACCTACAACGTGCTGGGCAACCTGCTTGCGGGTGGACATTTCAACACCAAGCTCGACACGACGATCGGGGGCGCGGGCGGTGGCAGCGGCACCGGCGGCGATGTGTCCGTGACCAACAGCGCCGGGATCACCACCGCGGGGACCAGTTCGTCGGCCATCTATGCGCAATCTGTCGGCGGGAACGGCGGCAAGGGCGGGTTTGGTGGCACGGGCATCTACAACCTCGCCTCCAACACCGGGGAAGACGATACCTCTGTCGGTGTCGATATCGGGATCACGGTCGGCGGCGGCGGCGGGGCTTCGGCCAAGGGTGGCGATGTCACCGTCGACAACCAGTCCGGCGGCGCGATCAAGACGTCCGGCGCCGGGGCCCACGGGATCTTCGCCCAGTCGGTTGGCGGCAACGGTGGCGACGGCGGGCTGGCCTCGAATTACTCCGGGACCGTGGCGGGTTCGTGCGGGCCTGTGGACGAGGTCGGCTTGTTGTCCTGCAAGAATGACGACGGCGACACGACGACCGTCGAGCTAACGCTGGACCTGGCCCTTGGCGGCAAGGGCGAGACGGGCGCGGATGCGGGCACCGTCAAGGTCACGAACGATGCTGCAGTCGCGACATCGGGCGACGTGGCGCACGGTATCTTCGCGCAATCGGTCGGCGGTGGCGGTGGGACAGGCGGCGCCACGGCGACCACGTCGAGCGCCTTCTACACGCGGCAATCCGGCAACAACAACGATACGGTCACCTCCAAGCTGGGATCGAAGACGACGCTTTCGGACCTGGGCGAAGGTCTGGGCGGGGCCACGATCCTGATCGGCGGATCGGGCAATGCCGGCGGAGACGGGGCCGCGACGACGGTGACCAACAGCGGCGCGGTTTCCACGACGGGCGTCAACGCCTACGGCATCTTCGCGCAATCCGTCGGTGGCGGCGGCGGATCCGGGGGCGAAGGCAACAGCTCGAAGAGCGACTATACAGTGGCAATCGGCGGGTCGGGCCGGGCCGCCGGTATCGGCGGCGACGTGACGATCACCAACAGCGGTGCGGTCACGACCGCGGGCTATGCCAGCGCTGCCCTGTTCGCCCAGTCCATCGGCGGGGGTGGCGGGAATACCGGCGGCAAGACGAACCGATCCGCGCTCTACCAGGCCGAGGTGACGCTTGGCGGATTGAATTCCACATCGGATTCCAACAGCGTTGCGGGGGGCGATGTCGCCGTCACGTCGAAGACCGGCACGATCCGCACCGGGGCCGAACAATCGCCGGGTATCTTCGCGCAATCCGTCGGCGGCGGAGGCGGCACGCTGTTCGGCAGCCTTGGCGTTGCCTCCGACGGCGACCCGGCCGTGGTCGTGAATGGAGGCGAAAGCATCGACGGGAATGGCGGCGCTGTCACGGTCAACAGTCAGTCCGACATCTACACCGGCCCGCAGACGGCAGGGACGCTGAACGCGGCCTCGATGGGTATCTTCGCGCAATCGGTCGGGGGCGGCGGCGGTTATGGCGGGTCCATGTTGCTGAGCGACAAGAGCCGGATCGGCAGCACCGCCTACAACTCGACAGAAGCCACGGCCCATGGCGGCCCGGTCACCGTCACGGCCAGCGGCATAATTTCGACCAAGGGCGACAACTCGGTCGGGATCTTTGCGCAATCGGTCGGCGGCGGCGGCGGCGTGCTGGGCACGCTCGACGATGCCTCGACCGAAGGCGCGGTGGTGGGCAGTTTCGGCGGCATGGGCACTGCCGGGACGGTCAGCGTTACCTATGGCGGCAAGATGACCACGACAGGCGACGGCGCGACGGGCATCTTCGCCCAGTATGCCGGGGGCACCCAGGACGGGACGGAAGGCACGGGAACCACCGTCGATGTATCGGTCACCGGCAGCATCGCCGTTGCGGGTGCAGGCGCCCATGGCATCCACGTGGAAAACAGCGGAAAGGGGGCCGGGGCGGTCAGGATCTCGGTGGCCGAAGGCGCGACGGTGCAGGGGGGCGATGGTGTCTACCACGAAAGCGATAAGTCGGCCGGTGTCCTTGTGCACAGCACGCAGGACGGAACGCTGGAAAACGCCGGGACGATCGGCGCCAAAAGCGGCATCGCGATCCATAATTCGAACATCGACAGCACGTTGACGATCACCAATACCGGCACGATCAACGGTCAGGTGATCGGGCCCGTCGCGCAATCATCCTCGTCATCGGCAGCCGCTGCGGCACCCTACCGCCCGGCGCCTATCCGGCTCGACAACCTCGCCGGCGGCACCCTGAACGCCGGAAAGCGGGTCGAGGCGCGGCGCCTGCGGAACTGGGGCGCGTTTTATGTCGGCACGGCGAACAAGATCGGTGGAACACGGATCGCCGGGGATTTCCGGCATCGCGCAGGCGTCCTCCATTTCGATCTCGACATGGCGCGCCGCAAGGGCGATCTGCTGTCGGTGGGCGGGAACGCCACGATAGACGGGGTGGTGAAGGTCAACCTCGCCCGGATCGGCACGCTGCCCACGGGCAAGCAGAGCCTGACGATCATGTCGGCCGACGGCGGGATCGACGGGTCGGATCTGAAGGTGGTGCCCTCCGTCGTGGCACAATACCGGCTTCGCCAGTCCAGCGCGTCCGAGATCGCCCTGAACTACGAGGTCGACTTTGCCAATGACAGCCTGCTGTCCGGCGTGACGGAAAACCAGGGGGCGCTCAGCGCCTATTTCGACCGGGTGTACCGGGCGGGCGCGCTGGACGTCGATCTGGCGGAACAGCTTATCGACGTTTCCCTGCCTGAAATCTACGGCGCGACGATGAACGCGCTTGGCCCGGAACTGGCGACAAGCAACGAGATCGCGCGCCTGTCGGGCACGTTGCGGTTCGCCGACAGCCTGTTCAGTTGCCCGGACGAAGGCGCGGCCCGGATCTGGGCCGAAGACGGGGAATGCGCGTATCTGACCTTCGGGGCCAACCGGTTCAGCCGCGACGCCAGCGATGGCGCATCGGGCTTCGATCAGACCGGTACGCGGATCGCGGCGGGCGGTCAGGCGCTGATGGACAATGGCCTGGCCTTGGGCGGCTCGCTGGCCTACGAGTTCAGCAACCTGACCACCGACGCCGGCGGGTCCAGCGACGGCGGCACCGCGATGGCCGGCCTGTCCCTGAAACGGTTCACCGGCAACTGGGAACTCGGCGCCGCGGCGCATCTTGGCCGGGGCAGCTTCGACAACACCCGGACGCTGGGCGCGGCCACCGCCAGCGGCACGCAGGGCCAGTGGGTCTACGGCGCGCAGCTGCGCGCGGGCTATGCCATCGACCACGGCGCATGGTTCGTGAAGCCCCGGCTGGACCTTGGCGTCACCCGTTTCGCGGCAAGCTCGTACACGGAAACCGGCACGGGCGGCATCCCGCTGTCGGTCGATCTCCAGGACGAAACGCTGTTCTACCTGCGCCCTGCAGTGGAATTCGGCGGCGTGTTCGACATGGCGGGCGGCGGGCAGATCCGGCCCAACGTCACGCTGATGATGACGCAGTTCCTGGGCGATACCAGCTTCGGCGCGACGGCCCGGCTGGCAGGTGCGCCCGCATCGGTCGCACCGTTCGACTGGGTGTCGGACTTCGACCGGACCCAGTACGATCTGGCCGCCGGGATCACGATCGTCACCGATGGCGGGTCGATGTTCGACCTGTCCGGGTTCGGACACATGTCGGACAACGAAACCGATTTTGGCGGACGGGTCCGCTGGGTCATCCCGTTCTGACGGGCGACGGTTTCGGCAGATCAGCGTCCCCCTATTCGGCACCCCGCGTCAGGAAGGATATGATCGCCCCGGAGACTTGTCGGTGGATCGACTGGCGGACTGCCGTCGAAACGCCGCAGATCGATGGATCGCCGCCGTCCTCGGCAAGGATATCCGGTCCCGCGGCCGTGCAGACGGGGAACGCATCGAAAACGGTCGCTTCGGGTATCACGACGGCATGGCCGACCTGCGCGTCGCCCGATGCCGCGTCAGGCGTTCCAAGGGAAATCCGCAGCGCGTGGACGTCCGCAGGTGCCGTGCCCAGGGCCGCCGGATACTCCGGGTTCAGCGCGATCACCGACGAAACCCGGGGGTCGCGGGCCAGCCCTTCCAGGCGTTCCTCGCTGGTATCCGACACATCGACACCTTGCGCGGCATACCATCCGCAATCCGGGCCAACGGTCGGGCCGTCAGCAGCGCAGGCGCGCATGTACCGGGCGACATCCATGTCGGCCCCGGCAACGGACAGGGCCGCGGTTGCGCCAAGGGCAAATCCGGCAACGGCAACCCTGCCTTCATCGATCCGCGGGCCCCATGTCGCGTCGGCCAGCACCAGATCGATGGCGCGGCGGATATCCCCTGGTCTTTGCCAGATCTCGGTCAGGGCATTGGCCGCATTGTCCGGACGCGGCACATTGACCTCCACGACGACATAGCCGGCCTGAGCCATGGACGAACTGAGCCAGGCACCGGAATCGGCCGCGGATCGCAACCCCCCGTGAGACACCACCACCAGAGGGCGCGCATCGCCCGGAAAGGGGGCCTCCGGAGCGGCTGAAACCCCTTCGAACACGATATTGCCCCCGATGGTGGCCGAGGCCGGATCCCCGGACGGATACCAGATCGACAGGGACAAGGGACGCTCGGTTACCGAGGCATCCTGAAGATGGGCAATGCCCGGTGCCGTTTCGGCAAGGCAGGGCGTCGCGGCCAGGATCAGGGCGAGGGAAAGGGAAAGGAAAGGTTTCATGCCGTGGCTCCATTCGCGGACGAAGAGGTTGGTCGCCTTATCATGACTTCAAGCCACCAGGGCAATGACGGCCTTGTCCCGCGGACAGGGATGCCGGTGATGCCGGGCCATGTTGCCGTCGGGGGCTCTCCGGGGTCTAGCGGCTCAGCGCGGCGGCGGCTTCCATGGCCAGCGGGGCGAAGCGGTCGCGGAAGTCGGGCTCGCCCCATTCCGAAAGCGACCCGGCGATGTGCACCGCGGCGATGGGGCGGCCCGCCGCATCGCTGATGGCGGCGCCCAGGGCGATTTCCCCCATCAGGCCTTCCTCCTGCACCAGCGCGTAGCCGTCCCGCCGGGCGCGTTCGATCCGTTCGCGGATCACGGCCCGGTCGGTGATCGTGCGCGGGGTGTATTTCTCCAGCACCGACTGGTCGAGGATCTCCTCGACCTCCGCATCGGGCAGCAGCGACAGCATTGCCCGCCCGCCCGAGGTGAAGAACGTCGGAAGCCGCCCGCCGATCAGGGTGGCATAGAAGTTCTCGCGCTTGCTCTGCATCCTGACGGCATAGACGATGGACGGCCCGTCGAAGAGGCTGAGATCGACGCGTTCCTTCACCTCCTTCCGCAGCTCGATCAGGATCGGCGTGGCGCGTTCCACCAGCGCGTTCGACCGCAGGTAGGAAAAGCAGCGGTCCAGCGCCTGACGACCGGGCAGGAAGCCGTTGCCGCCCGGCGCGCGTTCCAGGTAGCCCATCATTTCCAGCGTATGGGCCAGCCGCTGCGCCGCGCTGCGGTCGGTGCCGACCGCGGCCGCGATTTCGGCCAGCGACAGGGGGTGCCCTGACCGGCCCACCGATTCCAGCACCCGCATCGCCCGGACCACCGTCTGCAGGACCAGTTTGGGGTTCGCGCCGGGCAAAAGACGGGCGGTTTCATCGTCGGTCATGGGAATCTCGTCCTCTTCATCTGGCAAGAGCTTGACAGAGGGTGTCGCAGAATTCTAGCTATGTTCCGAATTATCAATGCATATGTATTGATAGTCAATACAGTATGATGGAATTCAGATGGCCGACCTGCCTTTTCTCGACCTCAGCCCCGATCCTGCCGAAGCCGGCCGCGAACATGGGCGCGTGATGACATCCGCGATCGGGGCCAATCTGGACATCTACCTTGCGCGCTTCGCCTATGGCGGCGCCGACCGCAAAACGGTGCTGGAAGAAGCCGAACGCTGGGCCGATTTCATCGCCACCGACAACGCCGACTATTTCACCGAAATGCAGGGCGTGGCCGAAGGTGCGGGCCGGTCGGTGACCGAGATCGCGATGCTGAACGCAAGGTACGAGCTGACCTACAGCATCTACGCCCGCGAAGCTGCCGTGCTGAGTGGCACCGGGCCCGAACAGGAGGGCTGCACGTTGTGGGGGCTGATGCCCGCGATGACGGCGAACGGCACCTGCATGATCGGGCAGAACTGGGACTGGCTGGCCGGGCTGGTAGGCAACGTGTTCATCAAGCGCGTCCGCCGCGGCGAAGACCGCGACGCGGGCAAGCCCGACGTACTGGGCTTTACCGAAGCCGGGATCGTCGGCTGCAAGATCGGCGTGAACTCGGCCGGGATCGGGCTGTGCCTGTCGGGGCTGACGACCGAGACGGAAGGCGGCGCGGTGCTGCGCAAGCCCGTCCATGTCCGCTGTGCCGAGGTGCTGGAGGCCTGGCGGTTCTCCGAAGCGCTGCGCCCGGTGGTGCAGACCGACAGGGTCTGTTCGGCGAACTTCATGATCGGCCATGGCGAGGGCGAGATCATCGATATCGAGGCCACGCAGAAACACTGCGCCTACATTTACCCCGAAGACGGGATCGTGACCCATTCCAACCACCTGATCGCCGAAACCCGCGTCGCGTCGACCATCGAACGGATCGCGACCTCGACGCTCTTTCGCGCGCAGCGGGTCCAGCGGGGACTGAAACGGGCGGCGGGGAACATCGACCTGGACACCATCCACGACGTGATGTCCGACCATTTCTCGGCGCCCACGGGCGTCTGCCAGCATCCCGACACGGCCCGCGCGGCCGAGGCGCGGAACACCACCGTCTCGTCGCTCGCCATCGACATGAAGAACGGGGTCCTCTGGGCCACCGACGGGCCGCCCTGCCAGGCGCCGTTCCAGCGCTTCGATCTTTTCGACCAGTCCGAGGGTTAAGTCATGAATACCGCCCCCTTCCGCGATCCCCGGGCGCCCGGCGCGCCGATCCTGCCGCAACCGGGCTGGCATCTGCCGCCCTACAACCGCTGGACCTTCCTGCATATGCGGGAAATGACGCCCACCGCTACCGTCCGCCGCGGCCGGATGGCCCCGCGCGATTTCGAGCGTGACGAACAGGATCTGGGCGATGTCGCGTTTACGTCGCGCGGGCGGGATTGGACGGTCGACAGCTGGCTGGACGACAGCTGGACCGACGGTTTCCTGCTGCTCCACCGCGGCAAGATCGTGACGGAACGCTACATGGGCGGGCTGAAGCCGCATCATCAGCACCTGTCGATGTCGGTGGCAAAATCGGTGCTGGGGATCGTGGCCGGCGTCCTGATCCACCGCGGCGTGATCGCGCCCGACGCGGACCTGACAACCTACCTGCCGGAGCTCGAGGCGACCGGCTACCGCGACGTGACGGTGCAACAGGCGCTCGACATGACCTCCGGCGTCACCTTCGACGAGGCGTACGAGACGCCCGGCTCTCACATGCAGAAGCTGGGCAATGCCTGCGCCTGGGGCGGGCGGGGCGATCTGCCCGGCTGGCCGCAGACGATCTGGCAACTGGTGCTGGAGCTGACCGAAACCGAACGCCCCCATGGCGAAAAATTCGTCTACCGGTCCATCGAGACGGACGTGCTGGGCTTTGCCGTCGAACGCGCGACCGGGCAGCCATTGGCCGAGATCCTGTCGGACGTGCTCTGGCAGAAACTGGGGGTGGAGGAAGACGCCGCCTATACCGTCGATCACGGCGGGTTCGCGCTGGCCGATGGCGGGCTGAACGCGACGCTGCGGGATTACGGGCGCTTCGCCCAGATGCTGCTGGATGGCGGACGGGTTGGCGACACCCAGGTGGTTCCGGAAGCGTGGATCCGGGAGACGCGGTTCGGCGCCGGCGGTCTCTTCGAAGGCATCTATGCCGAGGTGCTGCCAGGCGGCGGTTATCACAACAAGTTCTGGCAGGCGGACCGGGACCGCGGGGTGATCTCCGCCCGCGGAATCTATGGCCAGTGCATCTATATCGACCCTGAATCCCAGTTCGCCGCGGTCAAGCTTTCCACGCGGGAAACGCCGCTGGACATGGACAGCGACATGGCGGGTTACGCGGCCTACAAGGCGCTGGCGGGGGCACTGACGGCCTCATGATACGGTTCATGCTGGGCCGGCTGGCGCTGGCCATTCCCACCCTCTTCATCGTTACCCTTGCCGTCTTCGCCATGGTGCGGGCGATCCCCGGCGATCCGGCCTCGGCCATGCTGGGCGATCTGGCAACGCCCGAAATGGTGGCGAGGCTGAAGGCGTCGATGGGCATCGACAAGCCCCTGCCGGTTCAATACGTGATCTGGCTGGGCGATGTTGTTTCGGGCGATTTCGGGCGGTCCATCGGCAATGACGAACCGGTAGGGCCGCTGATCTGGGAACGGTTCAAGGTCTCCGCCTCCATCGTGCTGCTGGCCGTGGCGCTGGCGTCGATGGTCGCCGTTCCGGCGGGCATGATCGCGGCGTGGCGGCAGGGCACGGCGACGGATCTGGGCCTGATCGGCGTGGCGACGCTGCTGCTGTCGATCCCGTCCTTCTGGCTGGGTCTGATGATCCTGCTGGTGTTCGGGCTTGGCCTTGGCTGGTTCCCGATCCTTGGCTCGCAGGCGCTCAGCGGCAGCTGGCGCGAATGGGCCGCGGCCATCGCGATGCCGGTGCTGACACTGTTCCTGGTCGAGATGGGCTCCATCGTGCGGATGTCGCGCGCGGCGACGATCGACGTCCTCCGGCAGGAATACATAACCCACGCCCGGGCCAAGGGCCTGAGCGAGAGCGCCGTGATGTGGCGCCATGCCTTCCGCAACGCCTTTGCCCCCACGTGGACGCTGATCGGCCTGATCCTTGGCGCGCTTCTGGGCGGAATCGCGGTGGTGGAAACCGTGTTCACCATCCCGGGGCTGGGGCGGTTGCTGGTCGAAGGCATCTACACCCGCGATTACCCTGTGGTGCAGGGCTGCATCCTGATGATCGCCTTCGTCTACGTCGTGGTGAACCTGATCGTCGACATGGCCTACCCGTTCTTCGACCCGAAGGTGGCACGATGAAAGCCGTCCTGCGCCGCATCGGCCCGTCGGGCGTTCTGGGTGGGTTTCTGGCCACCGTCCTGATTGTCTTCGCCGTCCTCGGGCCATGGCTTGCGCCCTATGATCCGGTGGCGCTGGACCTGCGCGCACGTCTTGGCGCGCCAAGTGCCGCGCACCTCCTGGGCGCCGACGAGTTCGGGCGCGATATCCTCAGCCGCCTGATCTTCGGCGCGCGCGTCTCGATCACCGTGGCCACGACGACGGTGGCTCTGGCGATGGTCATCGGCGTGGCGCTGGGGCTGACGGCGGGCTACCTGCGCGGCTGGACCGACCGGGTGATCATGATCTTGAACGACAGCGCGCTGGCCTTTCCGGGCCTTCTTCTGGCGCTCGGCATCATGGCGGTCGTGGGTGCCAGTACCACGGCCATGGTGATCGCCCTGGGCATCGCCTTTGCCCCGGCGGTCGTGCGCGTGACGCGGTCCAGCGTGCTGTCCCTGCGCGAACGCGAATTCGTCGAAGCCTCGCGCGTGATGGGCAATGCGGAGCGTACGACGATGATCCGCCATGTGCTGCCGAACTGTGTCGGGCCGCTGACGGTGCTGGCCACGGCGATGTTCGGCTGGGTGATATTGGCCGAAAGCGCCCTGTCGTTCCTCGGCCTTGGCGTGCCGCCCCCGGCGCCAAGCTGGGGCAACATGCTCGCCGCCGCGCGGCCTTACATTCAGGAGGCGCCGTGGCTGATCATCCTGCCGGGGCTGTGCATTTCCGCCGCGCTTCTGGGGGCGAACCTGCTGGGCGACGCGCTGCGCGACCTGCTGGACCCGAGGATGCAGTCATGAGCCTCCTTTCCCTTGAAAACCTGCATATCCAGGTAGGCCATGACGGCGCCGAGGTGGTGCAGGACCTGTCCTTCACGCTGGAGCCGGGGCGCATGATGGCGCTGGTGGGCGAAAGCGGATCGGGCAAGACCATGGCCGCGCGGTCGATCCTTGGCCTGCTGCCGCCGCCGATGCGGCTGGCCAAAGGGGCCATCCGGTTCGATGGTGTCGATCTGGCCGGGCTGGGTCCCAAGGCGCTGACGAAATACCGCGGCGCCCGGATCGGGATGGTGTTTCAGGAGCCGATGACCTCGCTCAACCCGGCCATGCCCATCGGCCGGCAGATGGAGGAAGGCCTGCGCCTGCACCTTGGCCTGTCCCGCGTGGAATGCCGAAAGCGGATCCTGAAGATGCTGGAACGGATCCGCATCGCCGACCCCGAACATTGCCTTGCCGCCTATCCGCACGAATTTTCCGGGGGCATGCGGCAGCGGATCATGCTGGCCTCGGTCATGTTGCTGAAGCCGCAGCTTCTTATCGCCGACGAACCCACCACGGCGCTGGACACGCTCGTCCAGCATGACGTGATGAACCTGATGACGGAACTCGCCGCCGAAAACGGCACGGCGGTTCTACTGATCAGCCACGATCTGGGGATGGTGTCGCATTACATCGAGGACGTCGTCGTCCTGCAGCACGGCATCCCCGTCGAACGCGGCCGGACGACCGAGGTCCTGACCCAACCGTCCCACGCCTACACGCAACGTCTGGTCGATGCCCTGCCGCGCCGGTCCGCCGGGGGCCTGCGCAACGCCGAGCCGAAGCCGGCACTGGTGGAACTGCAGGGCATCACCGTCGATTATCCGGGCCATGCGCTTCTGTTCGGCCGGCGGGTGGCCAAGCGGGCGGTCGATGGGGTCGATCTGGTCGTGGGGCAGGGGGAAACGCTGGGCCTCGTCGGCGCCTCTGGCTCCGGCAAAACAACCATCGGGCGCGCCATCGTGGGGCTGGAGCCGATCTCCGGCGGGACAATGCGGTTCAAGGGGCAGCCGCTGGTCCCCGACGATCCCGACACGCGGCGCGATCTGCAGATCATCTTCCAGGACCCGTATTCCTCGCTCGATCCCCGGCAACGGGTGGAGGCCATCGTGGGCGAGCCGCTGAAGCTCGACACCGGCCTGACCCGCAAGGACCGGCGGGAACGGGTGCGCGAGGTCTGTGACGAGGTCGGCCTGCCCGCCGGGTTCCTCACCCGGTTTCCGCACCAGCTGTCGGGCGGGCAGCGGCAGCGCGTGGCCATCGCGCGGGCCATCGTGCGGCGCCCGGCCTTCGTGGTGGCGGATGAACCTGTCTCGGCGCTCGACATGACGGTGCAGAAGCAGATCCTGGAGCTGATCCGGCAATTGCAGATGCGCCACGGCTTCGGCTGCCTGTTCGTGTCCCACGATCTGGGCGCGGTGGAACAGGTCGCCGACCGGGTGGCGGTGATCGAGACCGGCAAGATCGTGGAAACCGGCACCCGCGACGACATCTTCGACCGTCCGCAGGCCGAGTACACGCGCCGCCTTCTGAACGCCGCGATGCTTCTGGGCCGCAGCTACAACGCCGCCGTGTCGTGAGGGGGACAGATGTACACACCGCCCGCCTATGACACCGCCGACCCTGAGCTGCAGTTGCAGCTGATGAAGGAATGGAGCTTCGCCACGCTCTTTTCCCAGACCGATGGCATGCCCACGGCCACCCATCTGCCGATACTTGCAGGCCGCGGCGGCAAGCACGGCAAGGGCGTGCTGCGCACCCACATGGCCCGCGCGAACCCGCAATGGAAGGCGTTCGAAGCCGGGGCACGGGCCCTGGTCGTGTTCGCCGGTCCACAGGCCTACGTGCCGGTCAACTGGTACGAGGATGACCAGACCTTCCCGACATGGAATTACGGCGCCGTCCACGCGACGGGCACCGTCACGCTGGAGCATGACCCCGGCGTGCTGCGGGTTCTGTTGCAGGACACCATCGCCACCTTCGACACCCCGCCGGAGGGGCCATGGCGGATGGAAAACGTGGACCCGGCCAAGACGAACCGCCTGCTGCGCGGGATCGTTGGCCTCAGGATCGAGCTGGAAAGCGTCGAGGCCAAGCTGAAGTTCAACCAGGACAAGTCCGCCACCGACCGCGCGCAGGTCGCGGCGCGGCTGATGGACAATCCAGCCACGGCCGCGGCCGGGGCGTTCATGCAGCGGCTGGACCGACAAACGGAGCCTGCCGACTGACGCGCAAGGCACCAACGCATTCACGGGCCAGACGGAAACGGCCGAACCGGGCATCGCGCCCGACAACCGGGAGAAAGGTAAACGGAATGAAACGACAACTGACACTGACCCTTGCTGCGCTGTTGGCAGCCGGGACCGCGATGGCGCAGGAGCCGCAGCCGGGCGGCGTGCTGAAGATCGCCAGCACATCCGATATCCGCAGCCTCGACGGCACGCGGCAGGATGCCAACACCGATGCGGTGCTGCACCACATCTTCGATTCGCTCGTGGCCTATCGCGATGACATGACCGTGGGGCCGCTTCTGGCCGAAAGCTGGGAAACCTCCGAGGACGGCAAGACCTGGACCTTCACGATCCGCGATGGCGCCACCTATCACAACGGCAAGCCGGTCAAGGCGGAAGACATGGTCTGGCTGTGGGACCGCCTGATGGCGCGCGGCGAGACGACGGGCACGCCGTGGCTGTGCCAGCCGGTCTTCGACGGCTCGGGCTCGCTCAAGGTCAACGATGTCTCGGCCCCCGATGACCGCACGCTGGTCTTCGAACTGGAGGACCCCAGCCCTCTGTTCCTGGAACGCATGGCCGACGTGATCTGCCATATCTACGGCGTCTCACCCGACAACGTGGATGCGGACGGCAACTGGATCGAAGGCTCGGCCATCGGCACCGGACCGTTCAAGCTGAAGGAATGGAAGAAGGAGCAGTACGTCGCGCTCGAGAAGTTCGACGATTACGTGCCCGTGGACGCGCCGCGCTCGGGCTATGCCGGCGACCGGACAGCTTACGTGGACGAAGTGCAGTTCGTCGTCGTGCCCGACAGCTCGGCCGCCGAAGCGGCGGCGCTGGCGGGTCAGGTCGATGTCACGCCGCTGTCCAACCTCGACCGCGCGGACGAGATGGAAGCCGAAGGCATGTCGGTCCTGTCCGCGCCGGGCCTGTCGCTGACGGCGGTGCTGCTGCAAACGCAGGATCCGCTGCTGTCGGACGTGCGGATCCGCAAGGCCATCGCCCACGCGATCGACCTTGAGCAATTGACCGAGGTGACCACCAGCGGCCTGACCAAGGCCAACCCGTCGGGCGTCCCGCTGTCGTCGGCCTATTACGGGGAGGAGTTCGCGAACTGGCCGGACTACGACGTGGAGAAGGCGAAGGCCCTGCTGGAAGACGCGGGCTATGACGGCACGCCGATCACGATCCAGGCCAACAAGCGTTACAACAGCATGTACAACAACGCCGTGCTGCTGCAGGCGATGCTGGCACAGGCCGGGATCACCGCGGAAATCGAGGTGCTGGACTGGGCCGCGCAGCTCGACAACTTCTTCTCGGGCAACTTCCAGATGTCGTCCTTCGGCTATTCCCAGCGGACCGATCCGGCGATCATCTACGGCATGTTCATCGGCGACAAGGACACGTACCCCACGGCTCAATGGGACGATCCGAAGGTCTCCGAGCTTTACGGCAAGATCACGTCGGAAGCCGATTTCGACACCCGCCGCGACCTGCTGGTCGAATTGCAGGCGAAGATGGCCCAGGACGTGCCGATCCTGCCGTTGCACTACTGGCCCGTTGTGCAGATGGCCGGCCCGGACGTACACGGCTACGAGGCATGGTCGCTGGCTAAACCGCGCGCCTGGGGCGTGTGGAAAGACCAGTAGGCCCATCAGGTCCGGGGCGCGGGATCCGCGCCCCGGCGACAGTCAGGAAAGTGAACGCCATGGACTACATCGAAAGCATCGAGGACCTGCGCAAGGTCTACCGCCCGGCCTCGGAAGGCGCGCTGCGCAAGCAGCTGACCGCGCTGGAACCCCATTCAAAACGGTTCATGGCCCTGTCGCCCTTTGCCCTGATCGGCACGCAGGGCCCCGACGGGCTGGGCGATGTCACTCCGCGCGGCGACGGTCCCGGCTTTGCGCAGGTTCTGGACGACCGCACCATCGCGCTGCCCGACCGGCCCGGGAACAATCGTCTCGATACGCTGGAAAACATCGTCCAGAACCCGGCCGTGGGCCTGATCTTCATGATCCCCGGCATGAACGAGACCTTGCGGATCAACGGCACCGCCCGGATCACGGCGGATCCCGACATGTGCGAACGCCTGGGCATGAACGGCCGGCCCGCGCTGTCGGTCCTGATCGTGCGGATCGAGGAGCTTTACATGCATTGTTCGAAGGCCTTCATCCGCTCCGGTCTGTGGAAGCCCGAAACCTGGCCCGAGCGGTCCGAGATGCCGACGCTGGGCCAGATCCTGCGCGACCAGACGGCCATCGCGGACGCGGCCGAACAGATCGACGAACGGCTGGAAGACAATTACCGCAAGGACCTCTGGTAGGTCCCACCGGGGTCCGCTTGTCGCGCAGCCCGATGAAAACCGATGGCGGTTTCGGCAGCGCCATCGCACACGGCCACCCGGCTGCTCAAACACCCCAAGGGACCGTGACAACACCTGTCCCGCATATCGGCCCGCCGAACGGGGCCGACGGGGCACGGCGGAACCCCGCGTGCCAATGACCTGCGACGGCCCGGTGCGCGTCTGAAGGCGCAGGACCGGCCCGAACCGCATTGGCCACGCTTTGGTCACATTCCGGACCAACATTGGCCACGTCCATACGAGATACCCCCACACTATACCAAAGCAGAGTCAGAACGGCCCGCATCCTCATCCGGTAAATCCGGAGCCAGTGCCACGGGGCCGTTCACGCATGTCCGCTCGCCTTTCCCTTCCAGCCCTGCTGCCGTCGGTTGCGACGGCGCTCCTTCTGTGGGCGCCCGAAGCGGCCCGCGGATACGCCGGCAGCGCGCAAGCCGAGATCCTGATCCAGTGCGAGGCAGGCCCGGTGCTGTGCGCGGCGCTGACGCAGGCGCTGGCCGACCATGCGGGCGGCGCGATCGTGCGCCCGGTTCCCGCGGACGGGGCAGGGGCGCCTGACCGGGCAGGAACGCTGGTCCGCTATCATCAGGAAGACAGCACCGGGACACGGGTCCGCGGCCATCTCAGCTGGCAGACGGGCACCGGGCCCGCCACCAGCGGCCCGAGCCTGGGTCTGACCGTCATGGACCACACGATCCAGGACCACATGCTGCGCGATTTCGCGGAGCTGCTCGTCCGGAACTCCGGCCTGCCCTTCTGACATTTCGTTTTCGTTCTTCGGGGAGCGGGGGCTCCTCCCTTCAGACAAGGTGACCTTTCATGTGCCAAATGTGCCAAGCGCTTGACCCTTCGACCACCGGCTATGACAGCCATGGCCTCGTCAACCTCGATTCCAACACGTCCGGCGCCAGCGTGTCGTCCGCGGGGGCGCTGCCGACCTACACGGTGGACCAGGCGGCCTACCAGCTGACCCACGGGTTCTGGAACTCGATGGGCTACGGCAACCGGAGCTTCGACGTCCAGACCGGCGGAACGATCACCGTCAACCTGAACGCCCTGGGATCGACCGCAAAGGCCACGGCGCTGCAGGCGCTGGAGGCGTGGGAACAGGTCACGGGCCTGCAGTTCGTGCAATCGTCCAGCGCCGACATCACCTTTTCGTCCAACCGTTCGGGCGCCTATTCGACCTCGGCCACGATGGGCAACGAAATCGTGTCGTCCAAGGTCAACGTGCACGACAGCTGGCAGTCCTACGGCGGGTACTACCTGCAGACCTACATGCACGAGATCGGCCACGCGCTGGGGCTGGGCCATGCCGGGAACTACAACGGCAGCGCCAGCTACAACCGGGACGCGCTGTTTGCCAATGACAGCTGGTCGATGACGGTCATGTCCTACTTCAGCCAGGGGCGGAACCCGAACGTCACCAACGACACGGCCTACACCGCGACGCTGCAGATGGCCGACATCGTGGCGATCCAGAACCTTTACGGCACGCCGACCACGATCAATACCGGCAACACCACCTATGGCGACAACACCACTCTGGACCAGTTCGGCATGGACCTGCCGGGAAGCTGGGCGGTCTGTCTTCTGGACAATGGCGGGACGGACCTGATCGATCTGGCCAGCCGCAACGCCTCCCAGCGCCTGAGCCTGGTGGCCGAGACCTATTCGGATATCGACAACCTGACCGGCAACCTGTCGATCGCCCGCGGCACAGTGATCGAAAATGCCGTGACCGGGGCGGGGAACGACACGATCACGGGCAACCATGCCAACAACGTCCTGTCCTCCGGGGCCGGCAACGACACGATCCACGGCGGGGCCGGCAGGGATACGCTGATCGGCGGCGGCGGGGCGGATACCCTGCACGGGGGCGCCGGGGCGGACCTGTTCACCTATACGTCGCTGGACGATGCAGGCGATACCATCGCCGATCTGTCCGTCGGCGCAGGCGACCGCATCGACCTGAACGGGATCCTGACCACGCTCGGCTATACCGGGGCGTCGGCGGTGGCGAATGCCATTGCCGACGGCGTCATCCGGCTGACCGCGGCGTCGGGCGGGGCGAACCTGATGATCGATGCGGACGGCACCGGCGGGGCGGCGGCCGTCCGGCTGGCCTTCCTTGCCGGCATGAATCCGAACACGGATCCGGCCAGCTTCCTGACCGGCGGTGGAAGCGGGGATACGGGCACCGGTGATACCGGCACGGGCGATGACACGGGCGACGAGACGGGCGATGACACCGGGGGCGATACGGGCGGCGGCGACACCGGCACCGGGGATACCGGCGACGATACCGTCGGCGACGACACGGGCCCCGGCGACGACACGGGAGACGACACGGGTGACGACACAGGCGACGATACGGGCGGAGACACCGGAGGCGATACCGAGATCGACACGGTCTACACGCTGACCGAAGCGCTCGTCAGCACCTGGAGCCGCTATGGCCATCTCCTGTCCGACACGGACGGCGGCATCGACACGGTGGATGCCACCGCGATCGCAGGCGACGTGAGGATCTACCTGGATGGCGACAAGCCGGGCCGGGTCTCGGGCAAGAAACTCTACATCGCGGATGGCACGGTCATCGAGAACGTGGTCGCCGGTGAAGGCAACGACCGGGTGTCGGGCAATGCCAGCGACAACCGGCTCGAAGGCAACGACGGCAACGACCGGATGTACGGGTTCGCAGGCAACGACACCCTCGTGGGCGGCGCGGGCAAGGACACCCTTGATGGCGGTGACGGCGACGACCGGTTCGAAGCCGGCGACGGCAACGACCGGGCCTATGGCGGGGCCGGCCGCGACACGATGATCGGCGGGGATGGCAATGACCGGCTCTACGGCGATTCCGGCAACGATGTGCTGCATGGCGGCGCAGGCCGGAACACCCTTTACGGCGGGGAGGGCACAGACACGCTGCTGGGGGGCGATGACGATGACCGGCTGGTTGGCGACGACGGGACCGATACCCTGACGGGCGGCGATGGCCGCGACAAGCTGATGGGCGGTGCGGGCGACGACACGCTGGAAGGCGGGCTGGGAGATGACCGCATGTACGGCGATGCCGGCAACGACAGCGTCTCCGGCGACGCGGGGAAGGACACGCTCTATGGCCGGGCGGGCGATGATACCCTGACGGGCGGTGCGGGCGATGACCGTCTGTACGGCGATGACGGCAGCGATGTGGTCACCGGCGGTGCCGGCGATGACCGGGTCTATGGAGGCGCGGGCGACGACCAGCTGTCGGGCGGCGAGGGCGAAGACAGTCTGCGGGGCGGTTCCCAGAACGATGTTCTGACCGGCGGCGGCGGCGCGGACAGGCTCTCCGGCGAGACCGGCGACGACATCGTCCGGGGCGGCTGGGGAGACGACCGGATCGAAGGCGGATCCGGCAACGACACGATCGACGGCGGCGGAGGCGAAGACCGGATCCGCGGCGGCTCCGGGGCCGACGTGTTCGTGTTCTCGTCGGTCGCCGACCAGGGCGATCGCATCTACGATTTCTCAATCCGTGCCGGCGACAGGTTCGACGTCTCCGACCTGCTGGCGGACAATGGCCTGACGCTGCAACAGGCGCTGGCCGACGGGGTGCTGGGGCTCAGCAAGGCAAGCGGGAGCAGCTCGTACCTCGACTTCGATCTCGATGGCACCGATGGCACCGGCCCGGAGCACCTGGTGCGCCTGAGAGGCATCCGGGACACCGCCACCCTGGACGAAGACTGGTTCGTCTAGGGTAGGGAGGACCTGTCGCCCCGGCCGGCCGGTGCCCCGACGCCGCGGCGACGTCCGGCAGCCGGCGGACGTTCGGGCGCGCCGGGTCTCGCGACGTCCGCCGGATTTTCCGGCAGCGTCGGCGACACTGCTACGGATTGGGCGACGAGCCCCGTGGTCCTGCGCGAAGGTCGGGAACGAGACCTCGTCTTCGGGGTCGCCGGTCCATGTCTACGTCCCCCTGGACGCGGATCGTCGTGTCGTCCGGATCCCGGCGGACGATAGCGGTGGTCTTGCCGCCCAGCCCGGTGAACCGGACAAAGCTCGCCATCCTCTTCCGGCGCGGCAGGGTCACCATCAAGATCGACCGGATCAATCCCGGGGTCGACGAAATCGCCGTTCGCGATGGCCACCCGGCCGATGGCTTCCATCTCGCGACCGTCGGTCCGGATTTCGGATTGTACACATAGTATAGTGTCTTCTGAAATTGAAGTTAGCCCCGCAATCCTGGCCGGAACTCCGGCGCGCCGGACCCTCTGTCAGACCCCTCGCCGCCAGCGTGCACGTCCTGCCCGGTGTCGCCCCCCGGGACACCCGAACCGCTTCAGGTCGGGACAGGCACCCTGGGCCGCGCGGCATCGGGCGTGGCGGCGGGGTCGAGCCGGGGGACGGCGGCCAGCAGCTTGCGGGTGTAGGGATGTTGCGGGTCGTTCAGGATGCGGTCGGTCGGGCCTGTTTCCACGATCTCGCCCTTCAGCATCACCGCGATGCGGTGGCTGACGCGTTCGACCACGGCAATATCGTGGCTGATGAACAGCATAGACACCCCGTCGCGTTGCTGGATCTCGGCCAAGAGGTCCGTGATCCGCCGCGCGTTCGAGACATCCAGCGCCGACACGGCCTCGTCCGCGACGATGATGCGGGGCTGGACTGAAAGCGCGCGGGCGATGCAGATCCGCTGTCGCTGACCGCCCGAAAACTGGTGCGGATAGCGGTCGATGGCATCCGCCGGAAGTCCGACACGTTGCAAGAGATCCAGCGCCAGTGCGCGGCGGTCGGACTGGCCCACCATGCGATGCAGGAAGGCCGGTTCCGTCACCGCGTCACGGATAGCCATGTGCGGGTTGAGCGAGGCATAGGGATCCTGGAACACCATCTGCACATGCGCGCGATGTGGTTTCAGCGCGGCGCGTGACAGGCCGTCGATGCGGGTGCCCAGCAGCTTGATCGACCCGCTGTGGGGCTCCACCAGCCGCATGATCGAGCGGGCGAGCGTGGACTTGCCGCAGCCGGATTCCCCAACCAGACCAAGGGTTTCGCCCCGTCCCAGCCGGATCGAGACATCCTGCACCGCCGTCGTGGCAGGCGTGCGCGACAGCATCCCGCCACCATAGCGCGTGGTCAGGCCCCGGACTTCCAGCACCGTCTCAGCCTTGTCCAGCGGTGCGGGCGCACCTTCGCCAAGGCGGGGGGAAGCGGCCATCAATTGCCGCGTGTAATCGGCCTTGGGCGTGGCGAAAAGATTGGCGGTAAAGCCTTCCTCGAGCTTTACGCCGTCCTTCAGCACCATCACCCGGTCGGCGATTTCGGCCACGATGCCAAGGTCGTGGGTGATGAACAGGACAGCCATGCCCATGTCCTGCTGCAACTCGGCGATCAGGCGCAGGATTTCGGCCTGAGTTGTTACATCCAGCGCGGTGGTCGGTTCGTCCGCGATCAGCACGTCGGGTTCGCAGATCAGCGCCATGGCGATCATCACCCGCTGGCGGAGCCCGCCGGACAGTTCATGCGGATACTGGTCCAGCCGCCGCTGGGGTTCGGGGATCTTCACCCGCTCCAGCGCCGTGCGGGCGGCCTCGCGCGCCGGGCGGCCGCGCAGCCCGCGATGCAGCGCCAGCGTTTCACCCATCTGCGCGCCGACGGTCATCACCGGGTTGAGCGAGGTCATCGGTTCCTGGAACACCATCGCCACACGATCGCCGCGCAGCGCGCGCAGGGCGGCAGGCGGCAGCGTGGTGATGTCGGCCGGGCGGTCTCCGCCCAGCCGGATGGAGCCGCCGGCGATCTGCCCGCCGTCGCGTTCGACAAGGCGCAGGATCGACAGGGCCGTGGCGCTCTTGCCCGAGCCGCTTTCGCCCACCAGCGCCAGCGTTTCGCCGCGATGGATGTCGAAGGACAGCCCCTTCACGGCCACGGTATCGCCGAAGGTCACCCGCAGATCGCGGACCGACAGGATCGGCTGTTCCAGAGCGCCCATTTGCATCATTCCGCGGCCACGTCCGGCAGGAAGGGCGCCAGCGGCGGGGTCCAGCGAAGGTGCGAGGGGGTGAGCCGTGCCTCGAACGGGTCATCGCCCAGCACTTTCCAGTGGATCGTGTTGCCAAGGGTCAGCATGCCCCAGGCGCGGGCGGGTTCGCCGGCTGTCGTGAAGCTTTCGGTCAGGCTTTGCTGGGTCATGTGCGGGATGCCGTCGACGGTCGTCACGGTGTTCCAGTGGACGTGGCCCGCGATGCAGGCAACCGGCACACGGGCCTGCGCCAGGGCTTCGCGGGCACGGTCCGCCTGCGGGTAGGTGGATACAGAGGCATTGCGCTGGAAGTAGTAGTTCCCGATCTGGCTGTGACCGGACACGGGCACATGGCTGGCCACCAGCGTGGGTTTTTCCGCCGTCTGCGCCATGCGCGACAGCCACAGCAGGTCGGTCTCGGGCAGGTCGAACCCGACGCGCGGGCGGTCGCGGTGGATCTTCGCATCCGCACGCCACAGCGCCAGCTGCCAGTCGCCAAGGTCGATCAGCTGATGGCCCAACTCGGCGCCAAGGATATCGGCATTGTCGGCGACGCTCAGGTGATCGCGGTCATGGTTGCCGCAGATATGGTGGACGGGCGCGTCGAGGCGGGAGAAAACCTCGGCCACCTCGCGTTCCAGGCGAGCATCGGTCTGGCTGTCGACATCGGAAATCCGGTCGCCCAGGTCCAGCACGAGGTCGGGCTTTTCCGCATTGGCCCAGTCGGTGAACTGACCCAGCAGCTCCAGCGCGGTATCGCCGCGCTTGGTGTGGGACGGGGTCCCGTGGTGAATGTCGGTGACGATGGCGATGCGCGTCATGCGGGGAACTCCGGGATCAGGGATGGGGGCCGGGTGCGCACACCCGGCCCGTTACGGATCAGCTTCCGGCGACGGTGATGTTGCCGGCGCGGAAATCGAGCACATAGGGGATGTGGCCGGGCATCGGCGCCCAATCGATCGATTTCTTCATGCCCCAGCTTTCGAACGGGCGGTACAGCGGCAGGACGGCCGGGTCTTCCTTCACCCGCTCCATCAGTTCGCGGTAGGCCGCCTTGCGGGTTTCCACGTCGGTCGAATAGCGGAAGCGCTCCCAGCTGTCGGCATAGGCCTCATCGGTGTTGAACCGGCCTTCGCTTTGCGACGGGCCTTCCGGCGCCCACATCACCCCGAACGACCCGAACGGATCGGCGAAGTACATCGGGTTGGACCAGTTGCGCGCCATCAGGTCGGGGGAGCCGCCGGTCCACGTGTCGGAGACGACGACCTTGCCGTTCAGACCCCCGTCCGCCCACATCTGGGTGATGGCCTGCGCGGCCAGCAGGCCGTTGGTATAGTACGAGGACGCGGTGTCGAACGTGATCTCGAACCCGTCATAACCCGCTTCGTCCAGCAGGGCGCGGGCGCGTTCGGGATCGTATTCGAAGGTGACGAGGTCGGGCTGATGCAGCGCGCCCATCTCGGCCATGGTGTGGGTCGAGGGCACGACGGCCTTGCCCAGCCACAGGGCTTCGTTCAGCGCGTCGCGGTCGATGGCCAGGCTCATCGCCTGACGGATGCGCGGATCTTCCAGCTTGGGGTGGTTCTGGTTCATGATCATGACGTGGAACAGCGCGGTGGCCGATCCGGCGGTCTTCAGTTCCGGATCCCGTTCGATCAGCGAAAGCTGGTCGGGCGCGATGTTGGTGATGATGTCGGCCTCACCCGTCCGCAGCGCGGTCATGCGGCTGGCGGTTTCCGAGATCTGGACGACATTCACACGGCGGAGCGGCGCCTGTTCGCCCCAGAAATCGTCGAACCGTTCCCACACCAGCTTCTCACCCGGCTGGAATTCGGCAACGCGGTAGGGGCCGGTGCCGACGGGGGCCAGCGCGAAGGCTTCGTAATCGCTGTCCTCGGCCACGTCCGGATCGCCGGTCAGCGCCTTGGTGTAGTCTTCGGGAATGATCATGACCTGCTGGAGCGAGATCAGCGTTTCCCACAGCGGCTCTTCCCGGGCGGCGTGGATGCGGACGGTGTAATCATCGACCTTTTCCGCCTTGGGGAAGTTGGCCAGCCGGTCCTTGGCACGCACGACATAGGGCGGGAACGTTGCCTGCATCATGCGGTTCAGCGAGAACACGACGTCATCGGCCGTCATCTCTTCGCCATTGTGGAAGGTCACGCCTTCGCGCAGCTTCAGCTCCATCACTGTGGGCTCGATCAGCTCCCACGAGGTGGCCAGCGCCGGGGTCCATTCTGGATCCAGCTTGGAATGGTCGCGGTCGATCAGCGTGTCGAAGCTGTTGTAGTAGAACTGCGATCCGACATTCGAATGGTCGCGGCCGGGGTCGAGGTAGGAGGACACGTTGGCGGCCCCCACGGTGATTTCCTGGGCGCTGGCATAAAGCGGCAGCGCGGCAAGGGCGGTGGTCAGCATCAGGCGGAACATGGATATCTCCGGTTTTGGGTCAGGTCTGGGTATGTGTCTTTGGCCGCTTGAAGCGGCTCTTCACGGTTGTCAGCGGTCGCGCAGGCGGACATCGGCGCGGTCACGCAGCCAGTCGCCGAAGATCTGCACGGAAAAGGTCAGCGCCACGATCAGCGCGGCGGGCACCAGCACGATCCACGGCGCGGTGGGCATGTAATCGCGGCCCAGCCCCACCATCGATCCCAGCGAGGGCTGCGGCGGTTGTACCCCCAGCCCAAGGAAGCTGAGCGTGCTTTCAAGGATCACGATATTGGACAGGGCCAGCGTGAACTGGACGACCAGCGGCGACACGAGGTTCGGCAGCACATGGCGCCACGCGGTGTAGATCGGGCCCGCGCCGGCGGTCCACGCGGCTTCGATGAACGGCAGCGTGGTCAGGCGGCGCACCTCGGCGCGGACGATGCGGGCGTATTGCTCCCATCCCGCGATGCCCAGCACGAGGACAAGCACCGTCAGGTCCGATCCCATCAGCGACAGGATCAGAAGCGCCACCAGCGTGAAGGGAATGGCGATCTGCATGTCGACCAGCGCCATGATCGTGTCTTCCACCCAGCCGCGGCGCAGGCCCGCGACAAGGCCCAGCGTACCGCCTATCAGAAGGCCTATCAGCGCGCCCGCGAAGGCCAGCCCCAGCGTCAGCCGCAGACCGTAGAGCGAACGTGACAGGACATCGCGGCCCAGCTCGTCCGTCCCCGCGAAATGCCCGGCCGAGTAGCGCTCGAATCCCAGCGGCGGGCGCAGGCGGCTCAGCAGGCTCTGGCCCAGCGGATCGAAGGGCACGATCACGGGGGCAAGGATCGCGGCGGCGAACAGGCTGACGCCGATGAGTATGGCCAGCTTCTGGATCGGGTCCGTCTTGCCGATCTTGCGGCGGGGGCGGGCGGGATCTGCGATGGCGGTCATTCTCTGTCTCCTCAGCTTCGGGCCAGGCGGATGCGCGGATCGGCCAGCGCATAGGCGACATCGGTCAGGGCGTTGATGGCGACGACGGCCACGGCGACGGTGATCACGCCGAACTGGAGCACGGGGTAATCCCGGATCAGCGCCGCGTTCACCAGAAGCTGGCCGATCCCGGGCCACGAGAAGATGCTTTCCACCACCACGCTCCCGGCGGCGGCGAGCCCCGCCACCTGAAGGCCGATGACGGAAATCACCGTCACGCCGGCATTGCCCAGCCCGTGCCGCAGGACGACGCGCGCCTCCGACAGGCCCTTGGCGCGGGCGGTGCGGATGAAATCCTGCCCCAGCACGTCCAGCATGGCGTTGCGGGTGAACCGCGTCAGCGCCGCGACCAGCACGCCGGACATGGCGATGGTGGGCATGATGAAATGCAGGAACGAACCGTTCCCCACCACCGGCAGCCAGTTCAGCCAGTAGGAGAACACCAGCACCATCAGGATGGCGAGGATGAAGGACGGCACGGCATAGCCCGCGAAGGCCACCGTCATCACCGCCGATCCGATCCAGCTTTTTCGGTAGATCGCGGCGAGTATCCCCAGCGGGATCGCGACAAGGATCGTCAGCGTGACCGAGGCCAGCAGCAACTGCCCCGAGGCCCACAGCCGCTCCCCCACGACCTGCGTCACCGGGCGGCGGTCGACGAAGCTGAGCCCGAACTCTCCGGACACCACACCGCGCAGGAAGGCCACGTATTGCTGCCAGAGCGTACCGTCCAGCTGGAAGTACCGGATCAGCTCGGCCCGGCCCTCGGCCGTCAGCCCGTCGCCCAGGAAGGTGTCGATCGGGTTGCCGGACAGGCGGGTGGCGATGAAGGTCACGGTCACGATCGCGAAGAGCGTCACCACGGACTTGACCGAGATACGGGCGAGGTAGGCGATCATCGGGGGGCGCTCCGTTCGATATGGATGAAGGGCATGCCAAGGGCAGCGGCGGCGCGGCCGTCGGTCAGGGCATTGTCGCCGACAAAAACGGCCTGTTCCGGGGCAAGGCCGGTCCGCGCCAGCGCCATGCGCAGCATCGTGGGATCGGGTTTGCCAAGGCCTTGCCAGCGCAGGTCCGGCCGGATCGCCCGCAGCGCGGCCAGCAGCGCGCCGGTTTCGGCAACCGGCTGGTTGTCGTGATCCGGGTGAAACAGGTCCTCGTTCGCGACCCACAAAGGCACGCCCGCCGACATCCGGGCCAGGATCGGCCCCAGCGTATCGACGGTAACGCCCGGATCGCGGCAGAGCAGGATCGCCTGCGGATCCGCCGGGTCGGGGTCGATCCCCAACGCCCGTGCGCGTTCGATCAGCGGGGCGGGGGCCAGAAGCCGCAACCGCCCGACCTGTTCGACCTTCGCCAGGTGATCCAGCGCGATCTCGCCCGCTAGCAGGATCCGTTCGGGCGGCATCGCGATGCCCAGCCCGGCAAGCCGTTGCGACATGGCGTCCGCCGTCGTGTCGGAACAGTTCGACACGATCCACAGGCGCGTCCCGCAGGCCTCCACGAACGCCTCGGTCTCCTCGAACACACGACCTTCGGAAATCAGGCAACCGTCCAGATCGCACAGGACAAGCGATGCCTCCTCGACAGCACGGGGATCAAGTGCCGGATGGGATCTGGTCTGTGGAGCAAGGGTCGCGGCGATGTCCAAAAGGTCTCTCCCTTGCCGAAGCGGGGCGGAATGCCGCCGCTTTCGTGCCTTCTGGAGCAGCCTTGTGACCCGCCTGTAACAAAGCGTAGCTACACTTTGGCTTTAGCAAAGCGTGACTTTGGGTGGCCGGGAAAATGTCTATCTCGAACTCCCGCCTGGATGCCGTTCGCGCGGTGTCGGAAGGCGGATCCTATGCCGGTGCGGCGCGAATCCTTGGGGTAACCTCGCCCAACGTGTCCGGGCAGGTGCGCGCGCTCGAATCGCAATTCGGGGTGCGCCTGTTCCGGCGGGACTCAGGCCGGCTGGTGCCGACGGTGCTGTGCCAGAAGCTGTGCGACCTGGCCGAACGCGCGGCCGAGGCGCGGAACGAAGCGGAACGCCTGCTGCAAAGCCGGTCGTCCCTGCGCGAAGGCCGGATCACCATCGGCATGGGCAACGCGATGCCGGGCATGGCGGTGATCGCGGCCTTCCACCGGGCCTATCCGGGCGTGACGCTGGATGTGGAGACCGGCTCGCACCAGAAGATCGCGCGCGCGGTCCTGTCCCACGAATGCGACGTGGGCATCCTGCCCGACGTGCCCACCGACCCGCGGTTCCGGCGCGAACACCTGGCCCAATCCGAGGTCATCGCCATCGCCCCGGCCGACCATCCGCTGGCCGACGCGCAGGAGATCACGGCGCAGCAACTCTCGCGCGAGCCATTGATTTTCCGCGCCTCGGGCTCGTCCACCCAGCGCAGCGTCGACCGGATGTTCGCACGCTCGGGCCTGGCGCCGCAGCCGTTCCTGACGCTCGACGCGCGTGACGGGCTCTATGAGGCGGTGGTCAACGGGCTGGGCGTGGGCTTTCTCTGGCGCGACAGCAACAGCCGGACGGACAGGGTGGCGCGACTGCCCATCGTCGAAATGCGCGGGCTGGCGACACATGAAACCGTCTTCGGCCTGAAGGAGGATTCCGGCGCCGTGGCGGAGGCCTTCTTCGGCATCGCCCACGCCTTCCGGCAGAACGCGGTGACGGCATGAGGCGCCTGTCTGGTTACGGAACGTCGTCTGAGGACGGTGTCACATGGCAACGGTCTACCGGGCCGAACCCTATTCCGACGTGATCGTCGCCTGTGCCGTGACCGGCTTTCCGTCGGCCATGTAGGGCCTGTGCGTGTTCGTGTTCAGCGCGACCGTCACCCGGTAGGTGCCGGGCAGCAATGCCCCGATGCTGGCCGTGTCGGAATAGACCCGCCCCAGTTTCAGCCCGTTCAGATACAGATGCGCGTGCCCCTCGCCCGACCTGTCGGGCGTGCCGTCCTCGACCCTCACGAAGGCGAAGTTGCCGGTGGTCAGCGTGATGTCCCACGGGCCGGATTCTCCGCGCGCCTTGGCGGACATCGAAAGTGTCGGCGCGGGGCCGGGGGAGTCCGCGCTCTCCGCATCGGCCATGTGCGCCATGTGATCGCTGCCATCGTCCCCGACCCGCGCCTTGAAGGTCACCGGTCCGCTGTTCTCGAAATGCAGCTCGACCGGGATCAGCGTGCCGGGGTCCAGCGATGCGGCAAGCCCGGTCAGCCGCAGGAACACGCCATCGGCGGAAAAGGCGGGGCTCGCGCCTTCCGGAATGGGCGTGACGCCGATGCCCGCGGGCCGCTGGATCGTGGCCGTTCCGCCCGACGGGAGCGACGCCGAGACAAGCGCATCGGGCCCGCCCGGATTTTCGAGCGTGAAGTACAAATCCGCCATGCCGCCATGGCCCGTATGCGCCACCGCGACGGGCACTGACACCACCATCCGCCCGGCTTTCGGGCCAAGTGCATAGAAAACCAGCCCGATGACCACTAGACCAAGAATGAAGACGGCGATGAGACGACGGATCATGGGGTACTCTCTGGCCGCGATTTCGATGGTGTACTAACGTAGTGTGGAGAGCGCCCCGCCGGGCGTCAACGGATTTGCCCGATGCCTGGACGACTGCTTGCGCTTTGCCTTGCCTTTGGGCTGATGCCCTGCGCCGCGCTGGCCCATGCGGCCGAGCAGGGGTTCGTCCTGCTGCTGCCGACCGATGTCTACATCACCGCCGGCGTGTCGGCCTTTGTCCTTACCGTGATCCTCGTCGCACTGATGCCCGCACGGGCAAGCCTTCGGCTGTTCCGCGTGACCTGGTTGCCGCGGATCGGGGGGGGCCGGCTGCGGCTGGTGACCAGCCTGATCGCGACGGTTCTGTTCTTTGCTCTGGTCGCCATTGGTCTGGCGGGCCCCTATGACCCGTTGTCGAACCTGCTGCCGCTGACTGTCTGGGTCGTGTTCTGGATTGGGTTCCTCGGGCTCCATGCGCTTGTGGGCAACCTGTGGCCGTGGATCGATCCGTGGGCGGGGCTCTGCGCGCTGATCTTCCGGGACGGCGCGCCGCCCGTCCGGTTGCCGGAGTGGATCGGCGTCTGGCCCGCGATCCTGTTCTTCGGGCTGTTCGTGTCCTTCTCCATTGCCGATCCCGTCCCGATGGACCCGGAGCGGCTGTCGATGATGGCGCTTGGCTACTGGGGCCTGACCTTCGCGGGGATGGCGCTTTTCGGCGAGGACCGCTGGCGCCGGTCGGGGGAGTTCTTTTCGGTCCTCTTCTACTTGCTGTCGCTTGTTTCGCCGTTGAGGCTGGGGGCGCAGGCGGGGCTGGGCTTTCCCGGCTGGGCGGCGGTGCGCAGCCCCGGTGTTTCGACCGGCGGCGCGCTCTTCTGCCTCGTGATCCTTGGATCTGGCAGTTTCGACGGTCTGAACGAGACGTTCTGGTGGTTGAACCGGATCGGGGTAAACCCGCTGGATTTCCAGGGACGCTCGTCGATCCTGTGGGAGACGGTGGGCGGGTTCGTCGGAACGATCCTGCTGCTGATCGCGGTGTTCTATGCCTGTGTTTTAACGGGGTGTCGGTTGGCCGGCGACGGGGGGCCATCGGTAAGGCTGGCGTTCCGCAGGCTGGCGCTGTCCACGCTGCCCATCGCGCTGGGGTTCCACGTGGCGCATTACCTGACGACGGGATTGATAGATGGTCAGTACTTCGTGGCGGCCCTGACCGACCCGTTCGCGAGCGGGGCCGATTACCTGGGGTTCGGAGAGGTCCGCGTCTATGTCGGCTTCCTGCGGGACAGCGACACGGTGCGGCTGATCTGGCTGGGGCAGGCGACGGTGATCGTGCTGGCGCACGTGATCGCGGTGCTGATCGCCAATGCCATGGCGCGCGACATGTTCCCGACGGCGGGAAAGGCGCGCAGGGCCGAGCTGCCGCTTTCGTTGTTCATGGTGGCCTATACGCTGTTTGGGCTGTGGCTGCTGGCGGCGGCCCGCGGGGCATGATCGCCGGTGCGGCGTCGTAGGGTGTGTGCTTGGCACGCACCTTGCCGGGGGATGGTGCGTGGGGGCCACGCACCCTACGTCGCGTCTGGCTGGGTGTCCGGCTTTCGGTCTGTGTCAGGCCTTCGCCTTGTCCGACACGCCGACATACTGGTGCAGCAGGCTCAGATCGTTGCGGACTTCGTCGATGCCGAATTCGGCCTTGATCCGGCCGTGGTCCATGAAGGCCACCCGGTCCGCGATGGGCAGCACGGCATCCACGCGTTGTTCGACCAAGAGGATCGCCACGCCCGAGGCCCGCAGCTTCACCAGCGCCTCGCGGATACTGGCGATGGCCGACGGCATCAGCCCCTCGGTCGGTTCATCCAGCATCATCACCAGCGGATCGACGCACATCGCGCGGGCCATCGACAGCATGGATTGTTCACCGCCTGACAACGTGCCCGACCGCTGGTCCATCCGTTCTTTCAGGACCGGGAACAGGTCGAGCGCATAGTCCAGCACCTCGCGCCCGGCCTTGCGGGTCTGAAGCCCGATCTCCAGGTTTTCGGCCACCGTCAGTTCGGCGAACAGCCTGCGGCCCTGAGGAACATAGCCGATACCGCGGCGCGGAATTTCTTTCGCGGGCAGGCCGAACAGGTTCTCGCCGTTCAGCATCAGCTGGCCCGAGGCCGGTTTGACCGTGCCCATGACGGATTGCAGCGCGGTCGTCTTGCCCGCGCCGTTGCGTCCCAGAAGGCACAGGACCTCGCCGCCCTTCAGCTCGAACCCGAAATCGCGCAGGGCCTGGCTGCGGCCGTAGAAGGTGTTGAAGCCTTCGACCTTGAACTGGGTCACGCTCATTCTGCCGCCTCCCCCAGGTAGGCGGCTTGAACCGCGCGGTTGTCCGAAATCTCAGCCGGGGTGCCTTCGGCCAGGATCTGGCCACGGTCGAGCACGGTGATGCGTTCAGCGAGGCTCATCACCACGTCCATGTTGTGTTCGATCAGCAGGACGGTCGCGGTTTCGTTGATCTTGCGGACGACGTCCTTGAAGTTCTCGATCTCGCTGTCCGACAGGCCCTGCGTGGGCTCGTCCAGGATCAGCAGCTTCGGCTCCAGCGCCAGTCCCATCGCCACTTCCAGCAGGCGCTGATGCCCGTAAGCCAGCGTACCCGCCACGACATCCAGCATGTCGCCAAGGCCCAGCGTGGCGGCGGCTTTCGCGGCCTCCTCCTCGATCGTCGCTTCGGTGACGTGGCGATGGCCGAAGATGTTGGGCTTCAGCCGGCTTTGCGCGGCGACCGAAACGTTTTCCAGCACGGTCATCGCCGTGTAGATGTTGGTGATCTGGAACGTGTAGGCGATGCCCAGCCGCACGCGCCGGAACGCGGGCAGAGAGCTGACGTCCTGCCCCAGGAATTCTACCGTGCCCGCGCTGGCCTTGTAGCGGCCCGACAGCAGGCTGACGAAGGTCGACTTGCCGGCGCCGTTGGGGCCGATGATCGCGCGGATCTCGCCCTGCCCGAGGTCGAAATCGACGTCGTCCACGGCTTTCAGCCCGCCGAAATGGCGCGACAGGCCGCGGGTTTTCAACAAGCTCAGTTCAGCCATCTTGCCCACTTGTCGCGAATGGTGCCCAGGATGCCCTTGGGGGCCCAGAGTGTCATGACGATCAGAAGCACGCCGACCACGATCAGGTAGGCCGTGGTCAGCCCGCTCAGCCGGTCGATCAGCATCGTCATCAGCGCGGTGCCCAGAAGCGGCCCCAGAAGGGTGCCGGGGCCTCCCACCAGCGTGAACAGCAGGGGCTGGATCGAGTTCTGGAAGTCCGCGAAGCTGGACCCGATATAGCCGAACATCAGCCCGTAAAGCGCGCCCGCCGTGCCCGCGATGGTGCCCGACAGGGTGAAGGCCATCAGCTTGACGATATAGATGTTGAAACCCAGCATCTCGGTCCGGCCCGGGTTGCCGCGCACTGCGACCAGCTGGCGGCCGAAGGGTCCGCGGGTGGCGACATAGGTCAGCAGCAGGACCACCGCGAAGACGGTGAAGGCGATGTTGAAGCGCGTGCCGTCATGCGTCATGTCGAGGACGAGGCCGAACAGATCGAAACTGCGTGCCTCGGTCGGCAGCGTCAGGCCCTGATCGCCGCCGGTGATCTTGGAGAAATGCAGCGTGGCCAGGAAAGCCGCCTGGCTGAACATCAGCGTGACGATCATGAAGGCCACCGCTTCGGTCCGCAGCGCCAGCAGCCCGATGATCACCGAAACGACGGCCGATCCCGCGATGCCGATCAGGAAGGCCCAGCCCAGCGGCACGCCCCAGTAATAGCTCGCCAGCCCGGAGGCATAGAGCCCGGCGGCGAAGAACATCGCGTGCCCAAGGCTCAGAAGGCCGGTGTAGCCCATCAGGATGTTGTAACCCATCGCGAAGACCGACAGGATCAGGATTCGCGTGAGGGCCAGAACAAGGTAACTCGACAGCACGAATTGCAGCGCGAACAGGATCGCCAGCACGCCAAGGCACAGCAGCAGCAGTTTGCGGTCGTTCGTCATCAGCGGGTGGCCTTTCCGAACAGGCCTTCCGGCTTGAAGACAAGCACCAGCGCGACAAGCAGGGTCGACGCGATCTTGGCCAGCGTCGGGGTGAAGAAGACGGACAGGAGCCCGTCGGACAGGCCGATCAGCACGGCGGCGGCGATGGTGCCGGGGATGGATCCCAGCCCGCCCACGATCACCACGACGAAGGACAAAAGCAGCGGATCGTGCCCCATCAGGTAATGCGCCTGCTGGTTCGGCACGACCAGAACGCCTGCGATGGCTGCCATCATGGCACCCACGGCGAAGACGCCGGAATAGACCCGGTCGACCGGGATGCCGAAGTTCTGCGCGGTATCCTTGTCGTATTGCGTCGCGCGCATCAAAAGCCCCACGCGCGATCCCTTCATCAACCGCCACAGCGCGAAGACCAGCACGATGGCGGCCACGACGATGAACAGCTTGTAGCTGGAATAGCCGAACCACGGGAACCGGATGGTATAGTAGAACGGCGCATCCACGGCCTGTGCGTTGGGGCCGAAGGTCATCAGCACCACCTGCTGGATGATGTACATCAGCCCGATTGTGGAGATGATCGTGGCCTCCGGGTCGTAATCGATCCGCTTCAGGATCGCCCAGTCGGCGGCGGCGGCCAGCAGGCCCACGATGGCCGGCGCCACGATCAGCGCCGTCACGAAGCCCAGCCAGGGCGGCCCCGGCATCAGCATGGCGCAGACCCAGGCACCCACGGCCCCCAGCATGAAGAACTCTCCATGCGCGACGTTGACCACGCGCATGGTGCCGAAGACGACCGACAGGCCAAGCGCCGTCAGCGTCAGCACCGAGGCCTGCACGAGCCCTTCGAGCGTCGCAAGCAACAGGTAGGGAGCGATATCCATGTCAGGGAATTCCGGCGTCAGGTCGGACGCGGGCCGGCAGGCGACCCGGTCATTTCAATAGGTCAGGGGCGTTCCGGCGCAGGGATCTGCTGCCGGAACGCCTGTCGCATCCGCGATCAGAACGACATTTTCGTGTAGTCGGTCTCGTCCGGATAGAATGTGTCCTCGATCGAGGTGGTGTGCTGCACCTCCAGCTTTCCGTCCACGACCTTCGAGATGTACTGGTGCCCGAACGACTGGTGCGTCTTGCCGTTGAACACCTTCTGCCCCTGCGGGAACGCATTGCTCGCGTCGAAGCCCTGGATCGATTCCATCGCCTCCAGCATCGCGACCTTCTGGTCGGGGCCCTTGTAGTCGGCCATCTCCATCGCCGCCTTCATGGCGTAGAGCGTTTCCCAGACCGAGAACATGTGCGCATAGGTCGACACGTTCTTGGGATCGCCCATCGCCGCGCCGTTTTCATCCACGCCGACCTTTTCACGGTAGAACGCGTCGAAATCGGTCTGGTCGGCCTGCGCGTAACGCGGGTTGCCCTCCCAGAAATGCGAGCCTTCGAGGAAGGACAGTTGCGGGATGTCCAGCTGCACCGCTTCGAGGCTGTCGATGAAGCCGAAGAGTTCCGGCCCCTGCGAGCCCAGATGTTCGCCGAGTTCCTTCACGAAGGTCAGCACGCCGGGGCCCACCATGACGTGATAGATCACCTCGGTGCTGAACGGGATCTTGGGGAAATAGCGGGTGAAGGATGTCTCGGTCGGCGGGATGGCGATATCGGCCACCACTTCGCCGCCCTGTGCCTCGATCGCGGCGGTGAAGTTGTCGCGGTGATCGTAGCCGAACGCGTAATCGGGATAGATCAGCGTGACCTTCTTGCCCAGATTGTCGGAAATCCACGGCGCCATCGAGATCACCTGGCTTTTCACATCGGTGATCGAGGGCTGGAAGACATAGCGGTTGAACGCGCCCGACGCCAGCGCATGGGATTCCGAGCAGATGAAATAGGGCATCTTCAGCTCGCCCGCGCGGGGGGCCGTGGCCGCGACGACGTGGGAGAACAGCGTTCCGAACACCGCATCGACGTTATGTTCGGCCGAGAACTTCTCCATCACCTCGACGCTGCGCTTGGGGTCGGTGCCGTCATCTTCGATGACAAGCTCGACCTGCATGCCGTTGATGCCGCCCTGTTCGTTGATCAGGGCCGTGGCGGCCTTGGCCGTCTGTTCGTACCAGCGGCCATAGGATGCGCCGATGCCGGTGCGGTGGAACGGCGCGCCCAGGCGGATGACATCGCCCGATTGCGCGCGCGCGCGACCGACAAGTCCGGGGGCTGCAAGCAATGCGGCAGCGCCGCCCATACCCGCCAGAACGGACCGGCGCGATGGCAGTAGTAAGGCTGATTTCTTCATTCTGACGCTTCCCTGTTTCGGTTTCTTATTTATGACCGACGGGCCGCAATCGTGGGCAACGATAGGATGCCGGTCCAGCAATTTCCTTGCCAATGTTTGTTAGCATGCAAGCGAGTTTCGCGCCTTGGCAAGATATTTCTTCGCGAAGTTCGCTTGTCCGGATCCAAAGGATGGATCGTGGACTTCTGTATATGCCGCTCCGGATCGCGCGCTCAATTCAGTGGCAATCGATTCAATTCTAGCCCAATCGAGATGCATGCGTAAGGCAAGTTAACCGTCATGGGGCCGCAGGGTGAAGCACGGCGGACAGGCGCCGCGAGGGCAGGGTTTGCATGACGATTGACAACGGCTGCGGCGGATTCCTATGGTCAGGTCACATCATTTGCATACAAATGAAGTAGCCGCCCATCCGCTTGCCCGAGGAACCAAGATGACTTCACGATCCATCCTCACCTTTCACTGGCGCCGACCGGCATGACGGACCGGGACCTGACGGGCAGCTTCGCGGGGATCGACGTGGGCGGGACGTTCACCGACCTGATCCATTATGACAGCCGCGCCGGGCGCGTGCGCTTGGCCAAGGTGGCCACGACGCTCGACAACCAGGCGCACGGGGTGCTGGCGGCACTGGACGCGGCGGAGGTCGATGCGGCCGCGCTCGACCTGATCGTGCACGGAACGACGACGACGACGAACGCCGTGCTGGAACGCCGGCTGTGCAAGACCGGGCTGATCACGACCCAAGGGTTCCGCGATGTGCTGGAGCTTGGCCGCCGCACCCGCCCGCAGGCCTACGGCATGAAGGGTCAGTTCCGCCCGCTGATCCCGCGCGATCTGCGGCTGGAAGTGCCGGAACGGATGCTGGCCAGCGGTGCGGAACACCTGCCTCTGGACGAGGACGCACTGCGGATCGCCCTGCGTCGGCTTGTGGCCGAAGACTGCGAAGCGCTGGTGATCCACTTCCTGCACGCCTACGCCAACCCGGCCCACGAACGGCGCGCGGGCGAGATCGCGCGGGAGGAATGGCCCAACGGCAACATCACCCTTGGCCATGCCCTGCTGTCGGAAAGCCGGGAATACGAACGCGGGGTGACCGCGGCCGTCAATGCTTCGGTCCAGCCCTTGCTGCGCCGCTATGTCGAACGGCTGGCCGATCGTCTGTCGGAGCGTGGCTATGCGCGTGACCTGCTGGTGATGAACGGCAATGGCGGCATGGTCTCGGCCCGGATCGTGGCTGAAGAAGCGGCGAAGACCGTGATGTCCGGCCCCGCCTCCGGCGTGATGGCCGCGGCCTATACCGGGCGGCGGGCGGGGATACCGGACCTGCTGACCTATGACATGGGCGGGACCTCGACCGATGTTGCGATGATCCGCGGCGCGGACCCCGCCGTCAGCCACGAGATCGAGATCGAGTATGCCATGCCGATCCACGTCCCCATGGTGGACGTGCGCACGGTTGGGGCGGGCGGCGGCTCCATCGCGCGGGTCAACGCGGCGGGGCTGTTGCAGGTGGGGCCGGAAAGTGCGGGCTCCACCCCCGGGCCGATCTGCTATGGCAAGGGCGGGACAGAGCCCACGATTTCCGACGCCAACATGCTGCTGGGCCGGATGAACCCGGACCGGCTGAACACCGGGGCCGGGGGCGTGCTGCTCGACACGATCCGAAAGGCGTTTGCCGAGAAGATCGCGGCGCCCCTTGGCCTTGACGCGACCGAGGCCGCGGCGGCGGTGCTGCGGATCGCCACGGCGAAAATGGCGGATGCGGTGCGGATGGTCTCGATCTCTCTGGGAGAGGACCCCCGCGATTTCGCGCTGTTTGCCTTCGGCGGGGCCGGGCCCTTGCATGCCTGCGCCATCGCGCGGGAGTTGGGCGTGCCACGGGTGCTGGTGCCTGCGCGGCCGGGGATCACGAATGCGCTTGGCTGTATCGTGGCCGATCTGCGCCACGATTTCGTGCAGACGATCAACCGACCGCTGGATCTGTGCGACATGGACGAGGTCCACGCCGCCTTCGCCCGCCAGGCCGAGGACGGCCGCGCCGCTATCGACCGGGAGCACGTGGAGATTGCCGAGCTGCGCACGGCGACATCGGTCGACATGCAGTTCATCGGGCAGACCCATCTGCTGCGGGTGCCACTGCCGGACGGTTTGCCCACGCGCGAGGATCTGCGGTCGCTGTTCGAAGACGCCTATTTCAGGCGTTTCCAAGTGAAGCTGCCGGAGATCCGCCCGGCGCTGGTGAACGTGAACACCTCGGTCATCGGGCGACGGCCCGAGGTGGATCTGTCGCAGCTGCTCGATGCGTCGGAACGCAAGGCGTCGCTGGCCGAGGCGCAGAGCGGTACGCGGCCGGTCTATTTCGATGGCTGGGTTGAAACGCCGGTCTATTGGCGGGATCACTTGCCCGGTGACGCCGTGTTGGAAGGGCCGGCGATTGTCGAGCAGATGGATTGCACGCTGGTGATGGAGCCGGGGGATACGGCCCGGCAGGACGCCGACGGGAACCTGATTGTCACGCTGGGGGAACGGTCATGATCTGTCGGGCTGGTTCTGCCGTTGCAGCGGGGGCTTCGCGCCCCCGCACCCCCGCGGAGTATTTTCGGAAAGAAGAAAGGGCGGGGTTCGCTTCCGACCTGTTGTTTCGTAAGGGAGCGCGCGCATGATCGATCCGATCACTCTGACCGTCATCCAGTCGGGGCTCCAGCAGGTTTGCGACGAGATGGATCTGAGCTTCTCGCGCGCGGCGTTTTCGCCGGTGATTGCGGAGGCGAACGACCGGTCCGACGGGATCTATTCGGCGGCCGATGGCAGCCTGATCGCCCAAGGGTCGATGGGGTTGCCGGTATTCGTGGGCACGATGCAGTTTTCCACGCGGACCTTGATCGAGATGATCCGCGACGGGAAGGCCGCGGCGCCGAAGCCCGGGGACATCTACATCGTCAACGATCCCTACCTGGGCGGCACGCATCTGATGGATGTGCGCTTTGCCATGCCGGTCTGGCGCAATGGCGAGATCTTCTGCTGGCTGTCGAATACCGGGCACTGGCCGGATACGGGCGGGGCAGTGCCGGGCGGGTTTTCGGCCTCGGCCACCGCCGTCGAACAGGAGGGTCTGCGGTTGCCGCCTGTGCGCCTGTTCAAGGAAGGGGAGATGGATGCGGAGATCTATGCCATCATCTGTTCCAACATCCGCGTGGCCGATCAGAGGATCGGCGATGTGAAGGCGCAGGCGGCGGCGCTTTACGTGGGCGAGGCGCGGTTGACGCGGCTGCTGGACCGCTATGGCGACGACGTGGTGGAAGAGGCGATCGGCGAATTGCGCACCCGCGCCGCGCAGCAGATGCGGGCGAGTATCGCGGCGATAACCGTCGGTTCATATGAATCGGTCGCTTATGTCGACAGCGACGGGGTTGTGAACGAGCCGCTGGAGATCCGGTTGAAGGTGATCGCCGATGGCGACGGGCTGACCTTCGATTTCACGGGCTCCTCCCTTCCATGTGCGGGGCCGATGAATTCGGTCTGGGCCACGACGCAATCCTCCGTCTACCTCGCGATGCGGCATATCTTTCCGGACGTGCCGATCAGCGCCGGCGCGTTCGAGCCGCTGACCATTCACAGGCCCGAGGGCACGTTCCTTGATGCGCGTTATCCGCGGCCCGTGTCGGGCTGTGCCGCCGAGGTAAGCCAGCGGATTGCCGAGGCGGTATTCGCAGCACTGGTGGGCGCCCTGCCCGATCTTGTCACCGCCGCGCCGGCCGGGACGTCGGGCAACTTCGCCCTGGGCGGCGAGGTGCCGGAAGAGGGGCGTAGCTATGTCATGTACCAGATCTCGGGCGGCGGGTACGGCGGCTATGCCGGGGGCGACGGGATCTCCAACGGGTGTTCGACCATCGGGATTTCGAAATCGCCGCCGGTCGAGATCATGGAGCAGCAGTTCCCGGTGCTCTATCACCGCTATGCCTTGCACGAAGGATCGGGCGGCGCGGGCCAGTACCGGGGCGGGTTCGGGCTGGATTACGAGGTCGAGCTGCTGCGCGGCACCGCGCGGGCGAGTTTCGTCATGGACCACGGCCGCTTCGGCCCGCAGGGCGCGCTTGGCGGCGCCGATGGTGGCGTGAACCGGGTGGAGGTGACGCGCGGCGGTGAAAGGTTCGTGCCCGAGCATCTGTCGAAGGCGCAGGATATCGCCTTGACGGCCGGCGACCGGGTTCGCGTGCGCACGCCGGGGGGCGGTGGCTATGGGCCCGTCGAGGATCGCGATCCGGAACTGGTGGCGGAGGACGTGCGGCTGGGCCGGTATTCGGCGGAGGAGGCCCGGCGGCTCTTTGGTGTGGAGCGCCCTTAACTTTCCGCTCTGGCCGGCGCGTTGGACAGAAGGACCGTGATCGGGTGCGTAGCGGGGAAGGCGTTGAAGATGATCGCCAGCGCGCTTGTCAGCGGCACGGCAAGGATCGCGCCGGGCAGGCCCCAGAGCGATGTCCACAGCGCCAGCGCGAACATCACGACGAAGGGTGACAGGTTAAGCTGACGCCCGATCCAGCGCGGCTCCAGCACGCTGCCGATGATCAGCTGCACGATGGTCAGCGCGACGGTCAGCATCAGCGTCAGCCACAGGTTGCCGTATTGCGCGACCGACAGGATGACCGGGAACGCGACCCCCAGCCACGACCCAAGGTAGGGGATGTAGTTGAACAGCCCGATCATCACCGCCCAGAACAGCGCGAAATCGACGCCGAAGCCCCACAGGATAACGAAGGACACGGTGCCCAGCAGGACGTTGATTGCGGTCTTCACGGCGAGGTAATCGCCGATATTGCTGTTGATGTCGCTGGCGATGGCCAGGATGCGGTTCGAATCCTGGCCCTTGTCGAAGGCGTGCCGGATCTTTTCCGGCAATTGCGCCAGTTCGCCCATCAGGAAGCCGGAATAGAAGATGATCAGGAACAGCACCGCGCCGAAACTGGTGAGCGAGCTGAAGAGACCGGTCAACAGCGACGGCAGGTTGATGCGGCCCACCGTGACTTCGCGGATGTCCTGCCAGTCGGGGTCGCCTTCCACGCCGAACCGCTTTGCCATGTCTGCGACCAGTGTTTCGAGCGTCGCCTGGTAGGTGGGGGAGCGGTCGACCATCTCTTCCAGCGTGATCATCACGACGAGGCCCAGAAGCGAGATGGCGGCGATGAAGATCGTCAGCGCCGTGATGCTCAGCACCCAGCGCGGCAGGCGTCGGAGGCCGGGCAGGGTCCGCCCCCAGTCGACGCAGGCGTGCAGCACGTAGACGGCGATGGCCGCGATCAGCACGGGCAGGATGACGGCCTTTCCGACCACGAGGAGGAACCCCACGAGGATCGTGCTGGCAAGGGACAGGAAGACGACGAGGAGAGTGTTCAAGACTAAGGCCCGGCTGAGGTCTGGGGTGGTGTCGGCATGGTCGCGTACGTGGCCGGTGGCGGAAATGACGGGCGGACGGCCCGCAACGCTATTCCCCGCCGACGTGACATTTGTATCGCGAACGGCCGCGCCGGTCACCGGGACACATGGCGCGCACGACATCCACGCAAAGCCCTTGCCAGAGCGGTGTGCTGCGGGTCTCATGCGGGCACAGACACTGACCTGGATGCATTCATTGACCCGTTTTGCCCTGCACGTCTTCCTGACCCTGCTGCTCACGCTGGCCCCCTTCGGACTGGCGGCACAGGAGGAGGACGATCCCGGGGCGAGGTTGGTCCAGCGGGCCGAGGACGCCATCGAAAGCGGCGCGGCCTCGGTGGCCGCCCTGTCCGTCCTGCGGTCGGATCTGGAAGAGCGGCGCGAGGAGCTGACGGCGATCGTGTCCGGCGGCAATGTACGCGGCCGGGCGCTTCAGGCGCAGATCGATGCTCTTGGCCCGCCTCCGGGCGAGGACGAGACAGAACCGGCCGATATCGCCGCGAGCCGGGCCGAGCTGGAAGAACGGCTGGCCGAGGTCATGCACCCGATCCGTCAGGCCCGCGGGCAGCTGAACGAGACCGAGCTGCTGCTGGACGAACTGGATGACATGATCCGGCGGAAGGCGGCCAGCCAGCTGATCGACCGGTATCCCAGCGTCCTGTCGCCCGGCACGCTGGCCACGGCGCGGCACGAGCTGTCGGGCATGGGGCGGGAGTTGCGGGAATCGGCAGGCCGCAGTCTCCAGAGCAGGCAATTCCGCGAGAACCCGTACCAGGTCATCGCGACGGTGGTGGCGCTGTTGGTGGCCGGCATGGTGCTGATCGTCGTGGCCCGCCCCATCGGCGCGCGGTATTTCGACCGCCGGTTCGAACGGGCGACACGGGCGCATCGTTACCTGTGGGCGATGCTGTCCAGCCTCACCAGCCTTGTCATCCCGTTGGCGGGTGCGGTGCTTCTTGCGCTGATCGTGCCCAACCTCGGGATCCAGTCGCGGATCGTCGATTTCTCCGGGCGTTACGTGTTCTTCGCCATCGTCGTACTGGTTCTGGCGCACTGGCTTGGGCACACGGTGTTTTCCCCGGATTCGCCCAGCCGCCGGCTTGTCGATATGCCCGACGACCGCGCCCGGCGCGGGCTGCGGCTGTGCCAGGCGCTTGGCCTCGTCCAGGCGGCCTCGGTCATGGTGGAGGCACTGTCGAACGGGCTTGTCCGGGACGAGGAGACGATCTCGGTCATGGCGGCGCCGGTCGTCATCCTTGCGGCGCTGGTGATGTGGCGGCTGGCGGCGGTGCTCAGCGTGAAGCCCGAACCCGAGGACGCGCCGGCACAGGACGACGAGTCCGAGATCGGATCGCACGCGCAGGGCCGGGGCCTGAACACGGTCGTGCCCTACATGCTGCGGGTTGCCGGGGCCGTTTCGGCGGTGCTGGTCCTGATCGGTTACGTCCCGCTGGCGCGCCATATCTCGGACGCGGCGACGCTGACGGCGGCGATGGCCGGGGTGGGGCTGTTCCTGTTCGCGCTGCTGCTGGGAAGCATCCGGGCCATCATGCGCCGGGGCCGGCACGACGAAGGCCTGTCGCTCCCCCTGCTGCCGTTTACCATCGGCACGCTGCTGTGCCTTGCGATGCTGCCGCTTCTGGCCATCGTCTGGGGGGCGCAGGTCAACGATGTCGCCGAAGCGTGGCGGCTTGTGACCGTGGGGATCGAGGTGGGCGATGTCCGGATCTCGATTGGCGTCGTCGTCTCGCTTCTGGTGGCCTTTGCGCTGGGGACCATCGCCACCCGCTGGTTGCAGCGCAGCCTGCGCGACACGGTGCTGCCGAACACGAAGATGGATGCGGGCGCGCGCAACGCGCTTGTCACCGGGGTGGGCTACGTGGGGCTGACCATCTCGGCACTCGTCGCGTTTTCCGCGGCGGGGCTCAGCCTGTCCAGCCTGGCCGTCGTCGCCGGCGCCCTGTCGCTGGGGATCGGCTTCGGAATGCAGACCATCGTGTCGAACTTCGTGTCGGGGATCATCCTGCTGATCGAACGCCCGATTGCCGAAGGCGACTGGATCGAGGTGTCGGGATACTCCGGCACGGTGAAGAAGATCGCCGTGCGGTCGACGCAGATCAGCACCTTCGACAAGCATGACGTGATCGTGCCCAACCAGGACCTGATCGGTGGCGTGGTCAAGAACATGACCCTGTCGTCGCGCCATGGCCGCCTGATCATCCCGATAGGCGTCGCCTATGGCAGCGATCTGGACAAGGTGAAGGAGATCCTTGAACAGGCCGCCAAGGAACAGACCACGCTTTTGCGGACCCCGCCGCCGGTCGTCCTGTTCCGCGGCATGGGCGACAGTGCGCTGGATTTCGAGCTGCGCTGTTACCTGCGCAATGTCGATGACCTGCTGATGACGCAGTCGGACCTGCTGTTCCGCATCTACAAGGCGCTGAACGCGGCCGAGATCGAGATCCCCTTCCCACAGCGCGATATCCACGTGCGCGGCATCACGACCAGCGAGATCGAGAAGATCGAGACCGCGGATACAAAGGACGACAAGGGCAGGGCGTCGAAAGAGAAGGACGTCGTGGACGATCCCGACGGCTACCCTTCCGATCAACCGACCTGAAGAGCGGTTTCCCCCGGATGGCGCACCGCCCGGGGGAAACAGTATCAGCCCGCCGCGGCGACCGCGCGGGCGGTCATCACGCGGATCATGTTGGCGCGGTAGGTGGGCGTGCCGTGCAGGTCGCCGATCAGCCCGTCGGCCGACGGCGTCAGCCCTTCGACGACATCGGCCGAGAAATCGGACGACAGCGCCGTCTCCGCCTCTGTCCAGCGGAACACGCCGCTTTCGCTGGCCCCTGTCACCGCGACGCGGACGCCCGATGCGAAGCGCGCCACGAAGATGCCCACCAGCGGGAAGCGCGAGGCGGGTTGTGCGAACTTCTCGTAGTGCGCCGCCTGAGGCACCGGGAAGCGGACGGCGGTGATGATTTCCCCGGCTTCCAACGCGGTGGCGAACATGCCCTGGAAGAAGTCTTCCGCCGCGATCTCGCGCTTGTCGGTCACGATCGTCCCGCCGGTGGCGAGCACGGCGGCCGGGTAGCAGGCCGCCGGATCGTTGTTCGCGACCGACCCGCCGATGGTGCCGCGATTGCGCACCGCCGGATCGCCGATCCGCGCGACCAGCGCCGCCAGTGCGGGAAAGGCATCGGCCACTTCTGCCGCGACATCGGCATGGACGGTGGCGCCGCCGATCTCGACACTGTCACCGCCGGTTTTCACGTAGGACAGGCCGTCGATGCCGGACAGGCTGACCAGCTTCGTCGGCGCGGCAAGCCTTGCCTTCATCGTCGGCAACAGGGTCTGCCCGCCGCCAAGGGCCATGGCGTCTTCATCGGCCAAGGCTGCTACGGCGTCGGCCACGGACGAAGGTCTCACGAATTCGAAATTGTACATCTTGCGATCTCCTGTGAAGGGCAGCGCGGCCGGTATCCCCGGCCGCGCCCTTCGTCATTTGTCGTGAAGGGCAGACCAGACGCGCGCGGGCGTCAGCGGCATGTCGATATGGGTGACATCCGTGCGGCCCGAATGCTGGATCGCGTCGATCACCGCGTTGACCAGCGCGGGAGGCGAACCGATGGCCCCTGCCTCGCCACAGCCCTTCACGCCCAGCGGATTGTGGGTGCAGGGGGTTAGGGCGGAATGATCCACCCGGTACATCGGCAGGTCGTCGGCGCGCGGCATGGAGTAATCCATGTAGCTGGCCGACATGAACTGCCCGTCCGCGTCATAGACCGCATGTTCCAGCAGCGCCTGACCGATGCCCTGCGCCAATCCGCCATGAACCTGGCCTTCGACGATCATCGGGTTGATCACCACGCCGAAATCGTCCGCCGCGGCGAAGGATTTGACCTCCACCTTGCCGGTCGCGGGATCGACTTCGACCTCGCAGGCATAGGCGCCCGAGGGGTAGGTGAAGTTCACCGGATCGTAGAACGCGGTTTCCTCCAGCCCCGGTTCGATCATCTCGATGGGGAAGTCATGCGGGATGTAGGCCTTCAGCACCACGTCGCCCCAGGGCACGTTCTTGTTCGTGCCCTTCAGGGAAAAGACCCCGTCGTCGAACTCGACCTCTCCGTCCGGGCTTTCCATCATGAAGGCCGCAATCTTCTTGGCCTTGTCGATGACCTTCTCGGTCGCGCGCACCACCGCCGATCCGCAAACCGCGAGGCTGCGCGACCCATAGGTGCCCATGCCGAAGGGGATGCGGGCGGTGTCGCCATGCACGATCTCGATATTCTCGACCGGGATGCCCAGCCGTTCCGCCACGATCTGGGGGAAGGTGGTTTCGTGCCCCTGCCCATGGCTGTGGGCGCCGACCATGACGGCCACGTTGCCGGTGGGGTTCACCCGCACCGTCGCCGCATCGTAAAGCCCGACCCGGCCGCCAAGCGCGCCCACAAGGTTCGACGGCGCGATGCCGCAGGCTTCGATATAGGAGGCGATGCCTAGGCCGCGCAGCTTGCCGTTGGCCTCGGACTCCTTCCGGCGGGCGTCGAAGCCCTGCAGGTCCGCGATCTCCTCCAGCTTGTCCATCACGGCGTCGTAGTTGCCGGTGTCGTATTCCAGCGCGACGGGCGTGGTGTAGGGGAACTGGTCCGGCTTGATGTAATTCCTGCGCCGGATCTCGATCGGGTCGATCCCCAGCTCGCGCGCGCATTTGTCGATCACACGTTCAAGGGAATATGTCGCCTCGGGCCGGCCGGCGCCGCGATAGGCGTCGACGGGCACGGTGTTGGTGAAGACGCCCTTCACGTTAACGTAGACATTCGGGACGGTATAATTCCCGGCCATCAGCGTGCCGTGGAGGAACGTGGGCGTGGCCGTCGCGAAGTTCGACAGGTAGGCGCCAAGGTTCGCCATCGTTTCCGTGCGCACGGCGATGAAGGATCCGTCCTTTTCCGTGGCCAGTTCGATCGTCGTCACGTGATCGCGGCCATGGGCATCGGTCAGGAACGCCTCGGACCGCGAGGATGTCCACTTCACCGGCCGGCCCAGCTTCTTCGATGCGGCCAGCACCAGCGCCTCTTCACCGTAGTGGTAGATCTTGGAGCCGAAGCCGCCGCCCACATCGGGCGCCACGACGCGCAGCTTGTGTTCGGGGATGCCCATCACGAAGGCCGAGATCAGAAGCCGCGTGAGGTGCGGGTTCTGCGAGGTGGTATAGAGCGTGTAATCCCCGGTCCCGGTGTCGTAATCGCCGATGGAACAGCGCGGCTCCATCGGGTTGGGGGACAGGCGGTTGTTGACCAGCTCCAGTGTCGTGACGTGGGGGGCGTTCTTGATCGCCTCGTCCACCGCGGCGCGGTTGTCCTCGACCCAGCCCCAGTCAAAGCAGATATTGCTGTCGACCTCGTCATGCACCCGGTTGTCGCTGTTGGCGACAGCGTCGGCCATTTTCACGATGGAGGGCAGGTCCTCGATATCCGCAACGATGGCTTCGGCCGCGTCGCGGGCCTGTTCGGGCGTCTCTGCGATCACGGCGGCGTATGCGTCACCCACATGGCGGACCTTGCCGTGCGCCAGCACCGGGCGCTTGGGTTCGGTCATGGGCGTGCCGTCGCGGCTGTGGATCAGCCAGCCCGCGGGGTTGCCGCCGACCTCGACGAAATCGTCACCGGTGAAGATGGCCAGCACACCCGGCATCGACTCGGCGGCGGACGTATCGATCCCCCGGATCCGGCCATGGGCGACCTCGGACCGGGCGAAGGCGGCATAGGTCTGGTGGCGCAGGATGATATCGTCGGTGTACTTCCCCTTGCCGGTGGTAAAGCGTTTGTCCTCGCGACGTTTCTGACCGTCGCCGATCACTGAATCTTTCGGCATCTGTCGATCCTCCCCTATTCCGCGGCCAGCGCGGCGCTGTCCTGACCGGACGCGGCCAGCACGGCCTTGACGATGTTGTGGTACCCGGTGCAGCGGCAGATATTGCCCTCCAGGTAGTGGCGGATCTCGGCCTCGGACGGTGTCGGGTTCTCTGACAGCAGGGCGGCCGCCGACATGATCATGCCGGGCGTGCAGAAGCCGCATTGCAGACCGTGATGATCGTTGAACGCCACCTGCAGCCGGTGCAGATCGTCGTCGGAACTTGCCATCCCCTCGATCGTCGTGACCTTCGCGCCCTCGGCCTCGGCCGCGAGCATGGTGCAGGCCTTCACCGCCTTGCCGTTCACATGCACGACGCAGGCGCCGCATTGCGACGTGTCGCAGCCGACATGGGTGCCGGTCAGGTCAAGATCCTGCCTGAGATAATCGACAAGCATGCGCCGCGCTTCGACGTCGCGCGCGACGGCCTTGCCGTTCACGGTCATTGAGACTTTGGTCACGTGTTCTCCTCCCTGGATACGCGACGGGCCGGCGGCGCCATGCCCCGCGGCCAGCCATACTTCTCTGGGGTGTCCCTGGGCCCTCGTGCCCGGAGATCCGCTGCGGGACGTCCTCCTCGTCCCGGTCGGCACGGCGTCGGTCCGGCTTAGGTCCCGCGCCCGTTCCCGCTTTTCCGGGATATCGGTTCTGCATCGGGGCCCGGCCATCGAAACGCCGCGCGCCCCGCCACGTTCGCTCCAAGATTGCGCCTGTGTCCAGACTCTTCTTCGTGAGGGGCGGTGAAAGATAGTGCGCCGACGGTTTTCATCCGGGGCACATGGCGGTCATGCCGGGGGCGCGTCCGGGCCCGGGGATGTGCTGTTGCGCGAACCGGGATCACGGGCCGACTCAGGCACATTTCCACCGATCATCGGCTGAAGGGACGGAAGACACGCACCGGCGTGAATCTGCCGATCAACCCTTACGCGAACAATGGCTTAACGATTCTCCAAATACTAGTTCACGGTTTAATCCACTGATTAGTAATGATATTTCCAAATTTCCGAAGTTCTCCGTATGCACAAGGAAAGGCTGGAATACCCTGCCTTGACGGAATCTGAACCTCCGGGCCATGCTTTTGGGACATTTTCGAACTTCATTCACCGATTGGTTTTCAAGCATGGTAACGTTGACCTATCCCGGCGTTTACGTCGTTGAAGAACCCAGTGGTGTACGCCCCATTTCGGGCGCCAGCACTTCGGTCGGATTGTTCATCGGACGCGCCCAGAAGGGCCCGATCAACACCCCCGTCCGCCTTTCCAACTTCACCGAGTTCAGTCGCGTCTTCGGCGACGGCGGCGCGGTCAGCGACATGGCACGGTACGTCCGCATGTTCTTCACGAACGGCGGCGCGGACATGTACGTCATGCGGATCGCGAACGGAGCCGGCACCGCCAGTGTCACGCTATCGAACGAAGCGGCCGCTGCCGACGATGTCCTGACCCTGACCGCCAAGGAGGCGGGCGCCAGCGGCGAACAGATCCGCGCCATTGTCCGCCCGTCGGGGGAAGAACCCGAAGCGCGGTTCAACCTCGAACTCTACCGCTGGGCGCCCAACGCCGCGGGCGTGGTGCAGCGCAGCGATGTCGAGACCTACCAGAACCTGACGATGGATCCGAACGATCCGCTCTATGCGGTCGATTACCTGACGCAGGAATCCGCGCTGGTCAGCGCCACGGATCCAGGGGCGCCGGCGGCCGTGAACGGCTCCAGCCTGTCGGGCCGCTACCTGCTGCGGTCGAGCGTGGCAGATGCGCAAGGGGCGCTGGCGACCGTGTTCGACGATGCGCCGGGTGCGCCCGGCGGCACGCATCTGCGGTTGTCGGTCGACGGGCTGCCCTTCGTCACGATCGACCTGTCCGACCGCGGCCCGGCCATCGCCGGCAGCGGGGCAGGGGACGTGCCGACACTTTACGGGGACGAGGTCCTGTCCATCATCGAACAGCGCGTCACGCAGGCCTATGCCGATATCGGTTCCCCCGGAATTGCCGTGACCGCGACGCTGGAAGACGGCGGCCAGGTGGGCGGTGACGATACCGGCTTCCTGCAGATCGCGTCGACCAACGCGGGCGACATCCGGGTGCGCCCGGCAACCACCGGCAAGGATCTGTCGGTCCCGCTGATGATGGGTCCCGGCAATGGCGGGATCGAGATCGGCGCCCACGCGATGCGCCGCCCGGCGCAAAGCGGGCTGGCGATCCGAGTCTCCGACCTTGCGCGGCTGAACGCCTTCGGTTTCGCGAACAAGAGCGGGATCACCGACATCCGGCTTGACGGGTTCGATGCCGCCGGGGCGCCTGCCACGGTGGAGGTTCCGGTGCCATTGGCCGCCGGCGCCGCGCCGGGCGATCCGGTGATCGTCGACACCTATCCCACCGCCGCGCAGGGCAATTCCGATGGCGTGCGCCAGCGCCTGATGCAGATCCGTGACGCGATAAACGCCGATGCGGCAACGAACCCGACGCTGAACCCGTGGACGGCTGTCCTGAACGGGCTGCGCCTGTCGATCACGCGGGCGTCGGACTTGACGGCGAACCGCACGGTGCCGGCTCTTTCCACGATCCCGACCAACCTGTCGGCCATGGATGCGGGCCTGCCCTTGACCAATGTGCCGCGCTTCTGCGTGGGGGCGGAGGGCGGCTCGGCCGGAACGCAAGCCAGCCCGGCCGCGCCCGCGACCGACGGCAACCCGCCGCAATCCGCGGATTACGATGCCGCCTATGCTATCGTCGACCGGCAGGTGAAGATCTTCAACCTGATGGTCCTGCCGCCGGATCGCGAGGTCGTGCAGGACATGCAACCGCTTTACGGTCCGGCGACCGCCTTCTGCCGCCAGCGCCGTGCGATGCTGATCATGGATCCGCCGGGCAACCTGACGCCGCAGCAGATGACGACCGAGGTCAACACCCTGCGCACCGGCATCGCCCGGGATCACGCGGCGCTCTATTACCCGCGGATCCTGATCAACGAGGCGGGGCGCAACATCGCCATCGGTGCCGCGGGCGCCATGGCCGGGCTGATGGCCCGCACGGACGCGACGCGCGGTGTCTACAAGGCGCCGGCGGGGCAGGATCTGCCGTTCTTCGGTGTCGTGGGCGTCCAGCGCGAGCTTTCGAATGCCGAGGTCGGCATCCTGAACCCCCGCGGCGTGAACTGCATCACCCGCGCGCCGGCCGGTGTAAGGCCCTGGGGCGCGCGAACGATGGATGGCGATGACGATTTCGCCAGCGAATACAAGTACGTTCCGGTGCGCCGGGTGGCGTCGTACATCTCGCAAAGCCTGTACGACGGCCTGCAATGGGTCGTGTTCGAACCCAACGGCGACATCCTGTGGAGCCAGATCCGCCAGAACGTGAACGCGTTCATGGGCCGGCTGCACCGCCAGAACTTCTTCAAGGGCGACCGCAAGTCCGACGCCTATTTCGTCAAGTGCGATGCCGAAACGACAACGCAGGCCGACATCGACGTCGGTGTCGTCAATGTCTGGGTCGGTTTCGCGCCCCTCAAACCCACCGAATTCGTCGTGATCCATCTTCAGCAGATGGCCGGCCAGCAAGATGTCTGAGGTCCTGAACGATGCCTGAATTCATGGTAAATACCCACCGTTTCGAACCCTACAAGAACTTCCGCTTTCGCGTGAAATGGGATGGGAAATACGTGCTTGGCGTATCCACCGTGTCTGCGCTGAAGCAGACGGTCGATACCGTCACCCACCGCGAAGGGGGCGATCCCAACATCCAGCATATCGGGCCGGGACTGGTCAGTTTCGAGCCGGTGACTCTGGAACGCGGCGTGACCTGGGACCTGGAGTTCGAGAAATGGGCCCGCACGGTGTTCGAGATCGGCGCGCTGGGACAGCCGTCGCTCAAGGATTTCCGCAAGTCGATGACGATCGAGCTGAACAACGAGGCCGGAACCGTCGTGCGGCGGTACTTCCTGAGCAACTGCTGGGTGTCCGAGGCCGAATGGCTCCCCGCGCTCGACGCGAATTCGGCGGGCTACGCGATCGAACGGATCGTGATTCAGAACGAAGGCATTGAACGGGACGAGTCGGTCGTCGAGGTGATGGAAGGCTGACGCGCCCTCTTCCGATTGGGTGACCAAAGTGATTTTCGAGGTGAACCATCCGCCCGGGGCCGGGGTACTGGCTTTGGGTGCGCTGACAGGTCGTGCCGAAATGGCGGTGACCGAAACCGGCGCGGCACAGGCGATTGCCCTGATCGACGCGATGGCCGAGCGTTGGCCCGACCGCGTGCAGGCTGCGGCCGACCTGAGCGTGTCGGACCGCGACCGCCTGATGGCGCAGATCTACGCCCGCGTCTTCGGGGGCCGGATTTCCGGCACGTCCGAATGCCAGGGATGTGCCGAGCGGTTCGATTTCGACTTCGCGCTCGACGATCTCCTCGCCTCGGTCGAGGCGGAGCCCGCGCGCGCCGATGCCGATGGCTGGTACATCGATGGCGACACCCGGTTCCGCCTGCCCACGGGGCGGGACGAACTGGCGGCCCAGGGTCAGCCCGCGGACCGGGCGGCCGAAGTTATCGCGCTGGCTTGCGCGCCGAAGGCCAGTGCCGCCGACCGCGCGCGGATCGAAAGCCGCATGGCCCGGATCGCGCCGCTGATCGACCTGTCCCTGCAGGCGGACTGCCCGGAATGCGGCACCCCCAACACGATGCGCTTCGCTGCCGAACGCTATTGCCTCACGGCCCTGCTCCGCGACCGCCCCCGGCTGATGCGCGAGGTGCACCGGCTGGGCGCGGCCTACCACTGGCCGCTGTCCGATATCCTGAGCCTTCCACGCGATGATCGCCGCGCACTGGCCGAGCAGATCGCGATGGACCGTGACGGCGCGCGTCGGGCAGGTGCGGCATGACCGGCTATTTCGCCAGACTGGGCGACCGTATCGAGGCCGCCGACGCCGCGGCCCCCCTGCCGCGGGTCGAACGGCTGGCGGTGGCGCCCGACCCTGAACCCATGCAACCGTCCGCAGACCCGATCCCGCCCGATCCGGCCCCTTTGGACCGCGTCACGGAACTTTCCCCCCAACCCGATCCGGGTCCGGATCAAAGGGTCGCGCCTGTCCCCGAGGCGGCGGCGTCTCCGGACCCCGTGCCGCCGCACACGATGGCCCCTCCCACGGTCGTGCCGGCGGACCTGCGGCGGGATCCTCTGCCACCACACCCGGCAGAAGAACCCGTCGCTCAAATTCCCGCGCCGCCACCGGCGGAGCCTGCGTCCGAAGACGCGCCTACGCCGGAACCCGCACCGCATATGACCCCCGACTTGCCGGAGCCCGGAGCGCCGGCCGCGGACGACGATCCAGAGGCACCGGCCGAACCCGAGAAATCTCCCGAGGATTACCTGGCCGAGTTCGAGGCCTATATCGAGGCCCTGAACGCTCCGGCGCCGGACCCGCGGGCGCATGTGGAACCGCCCGCGCCGGACACGCCGCAACCGATCCAGCCCGTGGCCGAGGCGTCTCCGCCGCCGCGGCAAGTGCAGCCCCGGCTGGACATCGGCGAGATCACCGTGGAAATCCGCCAGCCCGCACAAACGCCAGCCCCGGCCCCCCGGCCGCGACGGCGCGGGGCGCCCGCCAATCCCGGACGGCGCCGGGGCAATTACGGACTGGGAGTGCTCTAGGCCATGCCCGTCCCCGACCTTCGCTACGTGACCCGGGTGCTGACACGGACGATCCGCGAGCATATGCGTACCTCGCCCATCTGGGCGCCGAACCCCGCGCCCATCGTCTCGCCACGGTCGCCGGAGGCCGCGGGCGATGCGCACCTGTCGCTGTTTCTCTACCACGTCGCGCGCGATCCGGCGTTGACGTCGGTCCTGCCGCCGATGCCCGAACACGGGCCGCAATACGCGCCGATGGGCCTGATCCTCAGCTACCAGCTGACCGCGCATCCGCAGCTTGAAGATGACAACGCCGCCGAGGAAGCGCAGATCGCCCTGTCGGCGGCGATGCTGGCCCTGCAGGAGCACGCGATGCTGGGGCCAGACGCACGCCCCGGCGGTGTCGATGTCTTCGGCGCGGTGGGCATCACGGATCCCAACGTGCGTTTCAACATCACCATGCAGCAGGTCAGCCAGGCCGAGGCGATCGGTTTCTGGAACCCGGGCGACAGCGCCCCGCGGCTGGCCGTCTACTACCAGGTCGCGGCCCAGCTGGAACCGCTGGAGGTCACCCGCATCGGTCCGCGTGTCCTGTCCTACGCGGCGGGTGTCTTCGCGGGGGGCGAACCCCGGCTTTATGCCGCCGAGGCCCGGCTGGACCTGTCGCGCGCGGATGGCACCACCGAACGGGTCGTGCTCAGCCCGGCCGAGGTGCCCTATGGCGGTCGCCTGTCGCTGATCGGCGGCAACCTCGTGGGCGACGGCGTCGCGCTGCGACTTGAGGCCGACGGCTGGGACGCACCGGTGACCGTCGGCGCCGAATGGGCGGTGCAGGTCCGCGACGGAGAGATCGTGGCCCGGCCTGCCGCCTTCGCCGATGGCGTGCCGGTGCCGCCGGGGCTCTACCGTGCGCGGGCCGTGGTGACGCGCAGCTTCACCGGCGGGGACGGCGCGGTGCGGACGGTCGAGTTCCTGTCGAACCCGATGGCCTTCTTCGTCACGCCGAATGCCACGCAACTGGCCGGCCCGGTGGCCGGGATCTACACCGTCGAAGGGCAGGGCTTCGCGCCGCCATCGGTCCCCGCGGCCGAGGTCGAGATGACGGTCCTTGGTCAGCCATTGGCGCAAGGCGCCGGCGCCAACCCGGGCGGGGGAGAGTTCGTGATCGACAGCGACACGCAGATCCGTTTCGCGCCCGACGCGGCATGGCCCACAGGGCGGCCGCTGCCGGTCCGGGTCCTGGTCCGCGGCGCAAGCGCCCCGCCGCAATGGGTGACGCTATGACGGTCGAGGCACAGCAGGTTTCCCCAGACGGGGATGAACAGATGACAAGCTGGGCGCTTGCCTGCCTTGCACGGACGGGGGACGGCCCCGTGCCCGCGCCCCCGACCCATGACCGCCTGTCCCACTTGGCCCAGGCGTTCCGGCTGGGCGAGGACGGCCACAGGCTGGTGGCGCTCTTCTACGGGCTCTGGCGCGGGGGCGGGCAGGTGGCGCCGGTCAGCGCCGCAATGGCCCGGCGCGCGGTGGGCGGTGCGGCCCCGCATCTGCGCGGGGTGCTGGTGCACTGGCAGATCCTGTCGGAAGCCGCCGTCGCCCCCGGTGCGCCGCTGGCGCTGGTGCTGGATGAAACCATCGGCGACTGGCTGGGGGGCGGCGATCCGATCCCGCCCCGCTGGCACGATCGGATCGGCACGCGGGACGCGCCCGAGCCACTGCCCGGCTGGCCGGTCGAGGATCTCGCCACCCGCGCCGCGGACGGGCTGGACCGGGCCGGCGCGCCGGTCGCGATCCGCCTCTCCGGTGCGCCCGGAACCGGACGGCGCAGCCTTGCGGCCGCGGTGGCGGAAAAACTCGGCACCCGCCCGATTTTCGCGGATCTGGCCGGGCTCGACCCGGTGGAAAGCCGCGCGCTGGTCCATGTCGTCGAACGCGCCGCACGGCTCAGCCTGCGGCCGCCGTGCTGGATCGGGGACGAGGCGGTGCACATCCCGGAAGGCCAGCCCCGGTTCGCGCTGCACTTCGTGGTCACTCGCCAGTCCTCCGGCGGGCCGGTCCCTGCCGGGGCCATCGTCCACGGCTGCGATTGTGGCCCACTTTCCATGTCCGACCGTCGCCATGCGTGGTCCGCGCTCGTTCCCGGATTCTCCGACTGGCCTGAACCGGAACGCGAGCGTCTTCTCCACCTCAAGCCCGCCACGGTGGGGGAAATCGCCCGCGTTGCCGCCGCCGGGCCTGCCAGCCCGGACGCTGCGATGGCCACCCTGCGCGCGGACCAGGCATCGCGGCTGGATCCCGTGATCTCCCCCCGCCTTGGCCGGCTGGGCTGGGACGACCTGATCCTGCCCGATCCGCTGACCCGCGGCCTGACCCGCCTGTCCGACGAGATCGCCATGGCGCCGGGCCTCTGGCAGCAACCGGCGATGGAGCGGCTGTACCCGCAGGGCCGGGGCGTCTTTGCGCTGTTCTCCGGCCCTCCGGGCACGGGCAAGACGATGGCCGCGCAGGTGGTGGCGAACGCGATGGGGCTGGACCTGTACGTCGTCGACAGCGGGGCGGTCGTGTCGAAATACGTGGGCGAGACGGCGCAGAACCTGCAATCCGTCTTCGCGCAGGCCCAGGCGGACGCGGCGGTGCTGTTCTTTGACGAGGCCGAGGGCCTGTTCGGCAAGCGCACCGAAACCCGCGATGCCCATGCGCGGTACCTGAACGCCGATACCAACGTGCTGTTGCAGGCCGTCGAAAGCTACGCGGGCGCCTGCATCCTTGCCACCAACCGGCGCGACAATTTGGACCCTGCGTTCCTGCGGCGTCTGCGCCACGTGCTGGATTTCCCGCGCCCGGATACCGGCTTGCGGGAACGGATGTGGCTGGCGCTGTGTGCCGAGCTCTCGCCCGCGACCGCGGCGTCGCTGGCCCCGCAATGCACGCGGCTGGCCCAGATCCTCGAATTTACCGGCGCCCAGATCAAGAACGCGCTGCGCACGGCGGTGATCGAAGCCCGTCGCGACGGGCGAGAGGGACTGGCGCGGGCCGACCTGCTGGCCGGTGCCGAGCATGAATTGCAGAAGGAGGGCCGCGCGCTGACCAAGGCCGAAGCCGCAAGGCTTGAGGTGCGCGATGACGGATAACCTGCGCATCGGTCGGCTGCATCTGTCGGCAGGGTCGCAGGACGGTGCACGGGGCCTTGCCCGGCGGACGGCCGGGAGCTTGCAGACGGAACTGGAGCGCAGCGGCGCGCGCGGCAAGATCGGATCGGTCCACGTGGTGCTTGATGCGGCCGAGGCGCAGGACCCGAAGGCCATCGCGCGCGCCGTGGCCCGTGCCGTGCGGGAGGCAGGGCAATGACCGGGCCCGCCCAGACCAAGGCCGTGCAAAGGGCCACGCCAGACCGCAAACCGGCCGCGCGGGGCCAGAAGGCCGAAAACGCGCGGCTGGAACAGGAGGCGCGCCAAGCGGCCGACCGTGTCGCGGATCGCCGCCCGGTCGCGGCGCTGACGGGCCGCGATCCCGCGCGTTTGCCGGGCGGGGCCGGGGTGGGCACGCCTCTGCCCGCAACGGTGCAGGGGCGGCTGGAACAGAGCTTTGGCGCCGATCTGACGGACCTGCGCGTGCATGCCAGCCCGCAGGCCGCTGATCTGGCCCGCTCCGAAGGGGCGGAGGCTTTTGCTGCCGGGCGGCACATCGTCTTCGGCGAAGGCGCCTATCGCCCGCATGAACCGCAAGGCCTGCGCCTGATCGCCCACGAAACCGCCCATGCCCTGCAGCAGGGTCTTGCGCCGATGCCGGGCGGCACAGCCCGCGTCCAGCGCGCGCCGGAGCCGGAGGTTCCCGGCCCCGCGGTGCAGGCGGGCGAGGGGATGGTGGTCAACGGCACCAAGATGCCGGACCTCTGGCCGCTGATCGTCACGAACTACACGACGATGAAGACGCTGGGCGGCACACCCTACGATCCGAACGACAAGCGCTTCGCCGATGACATGGCGGCGTTCGAAGCGGCACTGGACGGCGGGCCGCTGCACCTGAACACGAAGACCACCGCATCCCGCAAGCTGGCGAAGGCGCTGCCGACCTACCGCTTCCGGTCGTTCCGCGGGCTGTGCATGGGATTCGACCTGCTGGCCAATAGCGGCGAACATGCCGACGCGTTGCGCCATCTGAACGCGCATCTGCACATCGAACAGCTGGGCTACAACAAGGCCTTCGGCGACTACTACCGCGCCCATGCCGATCACAAGCTGATGGCCAAGACGTTCCTCGACGAAGGCGCGTCGCCCCACGTGAAGGCGCAGTGGGAGGCGTTCGCAAAGCGTGTCGAAAGCTGGCTGCTGGATCCTTCGGCAGTGCCGCCAACGGAAAGTACGATCCTTGGTCATCACGCCGACACGGACGTCCAGCAATCGGCCGAGCGCCTGAAGCTGAACCAGGCCCAGTTCGACATCCTCAGCTTCATGCAGCTAAAGGAGAACACGTTCCTGAGCGCCATGCGCGATCCTTCGGGGCTGGCGCATCTCCGGTCGGAACTGGGGCTGAAGGAGCGCGAGGGCAGGGGCACCCCGGCCTATCTGCGCTACCTGATGCGGGTTTCGGTGATCGACCAGAACCTGCTGGGGCGCCGCACTGGGGAACGTACCAACACCGGCGGGCGGGCCGATACCGACCCCAAGGCCGACGTGCTTGGCGAACGGCTGACCGCGCAGCTGGGCGTCCGGGCGCAGCGGATCTATTCCGGGGCGAAGGATGCGCTTGGGCTGGCCTCGACCCTCGTGTCGCTGGGCGCGACAGGGGCGTCTGCGGGCGTGGCCTTCACGAAAGCGCCAAAGATCGATGTGGGCAGAGATCTGAAGGCGTTCCTGACGGCCGTGGGTGCGGCGATGGACAAGGGGCAGGCCAACAGCGTCCTGCATCTGAAGAAGAAGGCCAAAACCGGCGACGACGCCGAGCCGGACAAGAAGGCGTCCTCCCGGCCCGAGATGCTGGCACAGATCGCCTTTTTCGAACGCCTGCCGTCGGGCGGGGATTTCGGCAAGGCGCGCGGAGCCTTGGCCGACGCGATCGAAACCGCCGGCGCACCGCTGGCGGGCAAGCTGACCCGTGCGGCGGTCCGGGCGCAGACGCCGGGCGAAACCGCGCTCGACCGGCGCAACACCATCCTGATGACGATGCTCTGGGCCGACTGGCTGGTGGATTGGCTGCGCCATGCGCCCAAGGCGAAATCGACCGATGCCGTAGCGCAATCGCGTTACCTAATCGCGAATGCCGTGGGTCTGGGCGCCCGCGCGCTGGGGCACGATGCGCTGCGTACGCAACTGGCCGATGTCTACCAGGGCGGCGAACTGGGGTTTTCCTACGCCGTGATCCCGAACGGGTTCAAGGAACGCGAAGGCGCCGATTTCTCGGATCTCGACCGGGAGGTGGGCTGGGTTCAGGTGATCAGCGATCAGGGCACCGACACGCCGTACCTGGGCAAGCTGGCCGTCAGCACGAAGAACCTCGTCCGGTTCTACCAGTACACCCAGATGGCCGCCGAGATCGCGGTGCTGAAGCGCGAGCGCGAGAAGCTGGACAAGGTCGCCGACCGCCGCCTGAAACAGAACCCCTACCAGGAAGCGCAGGAGCGCAAGAAGACCGCGGCACAGGCCGCCAGGGAAGGGCGCGAGGTTTCGGACGTGCCCAACCTGACCAGGCTGATGAAAGAGGCGCGCGACAAGGTCAACCATCCGCGTCTGTTCGAGGCCGATGACGGCCATCTGGTGATGAACCCCAAGGATAAGTCCGCGACCGCGCCCAAGGTGCAGATGCGCCATCCGTCGATGCCGGAACTCTTCGGCAAGGACGGCGGCACGCCCACGGGGCGGACGCCGATCTTCAAGGACAAGTTCGTCATCCGGCAGGAGGCGGGGACGAACCGTGTCTATTTCTGGGTGCTGCCCGAATTCGACGCGATCTGGAACGAACTGCTGAAGATCCCGGAACTGACCGGCCTGCTGGCCGATTTCCGCGCGGCCGTCACACTGCCCGGTGACGCCAGCGCCACGGCGAAGCTGCTGGCGCTGATGACCTGGGTCGAGGGAGAGAAACGCGCGGTTGAAGTGACCGGCACGCTCGACACCTTCTTCATGGACAAGCAGCAGGCCACGCGCGACCGGATGACGGAGGAACTGCGCAAGCTGACCAACGTCAACCGCAAGATCGCGCTCGACAATTTGCGCGACTACCTGTGGGCCTTCGGGGACGACACGCGCAAGATCCTGCTGCCGGACGAATTCGGCCATATCCTGTCGTCGTTCTCGCACGTTGTCCGGCCCGTGGAAGACCGTGACCGGCAGGTCGTGGCGCTGATCTTCGACGCGGTGGACGAGCTTGAGACGGTCGTCAACAAGACCGCCAAGACGAGCCACCCCAGCCATTCCGCGATCCACAACCTGCTGCCCCCCGTGCAGCTGGCGATTTCCTTCGTGCGGGGCGAAAGCGTGGCAGGGATCCTGCGCGGGGCCGACCTGAAGGACGATGAAAACATCTACGACCAGCAGGACAATCTTGCCCGGCTGGCGCCGTTCACGCCGCTCTATTCCGATCTGGACAGCCGCTATGCCCGGCTGAAGGGGATCATGCGGACCCTGCTGGAGGCGCGGGCGAAAAGCCAGAAGACATGGGCGCTTTACGGCGATGCGTCCGACGGGCTGCACACCGAACTGGCGTCGAAGAACATTAAGCCGGGGGAGGAATGGGCGTCCTTCATCCTTGCGCTCTGGTCCGAACGCGATGCGGACACGGGCGGTGAGGGCGTCTGGAAATGGGGTGAGGAGTCCAAGGGCGAAGACGGCAAGACGGAAACGCTGCACGACACGATCCTGGGCACGCGGCATCCGATCTTCTACCGCATCGACCGGATCCACCGCGGCTTCGAATTCGTTCCGCCCTTCGACCGGGCGATCCCCGGCACGGCCGTCGCGCGCTATCCGGGCACGGAAAAGGGGATGCCCGCGGATGCCGAGCTTGTCACCTTGTCGGTAGCCTATATCCGCAAGACCTCGGATGACGACATGGAGATGTCCCGCCTGCGGACGGTAACGGTCCGCGCGGGCGACTCCGAACTGATGACGCTGCTGTCGGCGGTGATCGACACCCATGCCCGCAACGCACAACTGACGGAACTGGCCCGCGGGATCGAGGCGGGCGCCGAATTCGCGCTGGACCTGGCCGAATTCATCCCCGGCTACGGGCAGGCGATCATGGTGGCGCGCATGGCCGCCAAGATCGCGCAGATGATCAACGAAGGCGAACTGGACGGGCTGAAGGCCGACCTGATCGACGCACCGATGGAGATCATGGATTTCCTGACCGAGGACATCTTGCAGGAGCTCGACGGGACGCTTCTGTGGAAATTCCTGCTGATCGAGTTGTTCGGCGGCGCCGCGGCAAAGACGATGTCGAGCAAGTTCCAGGCGCTCGCGTCGCGCCCGCAAAAGCGCAAGCCCAAGAAGACGGGCAAGAAGGGCAAGAAATACACCCAGCTGGCCAAGGCTATATCGGGCATCGGCGGGACCTTCGTTCAGGCCCTGTTGCGGGCGCAGAACCGCGCGGGGGCCGCCGTGAACGCGACGACGGGCAAGCTGGCCACCATGCCGCGCGTGGCGCCGCACCTGGCGGATATCGACAGGTACTACGCGCATCTGCAGCTGCTGATGATGGTGGCGGAGGATCTGGGCGATGCAAGGGCGATGCTCGGTGACGACCCGCGGGCCCAGATCGGCGCGAAGCTGGCCGCGATGCAGAAAGGGTTCGAGCCCGAGGCACTGAAGGACCAGCTGGCCGCCCTGCTGACCGACGCGGCCAAGATGGAGCTTCCGAACGAGATCGTGCCCACCGCGCTGCTGGTCGAGGTGGCGATCGAGTTCCTGATGCCCAAGCTCGGCAAGAAGGCCAGCTTTGTCTACAAGGCCCTGCGCCTGACCGGCCAGTTGCCGCGGCTGGCGGGGCTGATCGAGGACAAGCTGATCTCGAACTCGGCCGCCGATCCGAACGTCTACTGGCGCTCGATGGTCCGCGACAAGTTGCGCGAACCGTTCCAGGACGGCCGGGACGCGCTGGTGACGGAACTGTTCGAGACCCTGAACGCCGTTTTTCCCGGCCATGACGTCAAGGCGCCCACGCTGCCCGACGTGGCCATCGAGGACACGCCGCTGGCCTTGCCCGAGCTGGACGCCTTCAACCTGCCCGGCGATCCGCGCAGCCCGTTTCCCGGCCCCTTGCCCGACACGGCCGGCCGCCCGCTGGCCGATGCCGAACGCAAGCGGCTGGAGAACGATTTCGGCCATGACCTGCGCCATGTCCGCTTGCATGACGGCCCCGATGCCCGGGGCTTCGTCGACAGGACGGGGGCCGAAGCTCTGGCCTCCGGCAGTCATGTCTACCTGGGCGCGGATCTGCGTCCGAACAGCCCGCACGGCGATCATGTCCTGCGGCACGAGATCGCCCATGTCCTGCAACAAACCGGCCCCCGGCCCGTGGACGGCGGCGCGCCCGTGCCCGACCGCCCCGTCGCCGGGCGTCCGGGGCGCGGCGTGCAATTGGACACGGCCCGCGAAGAGGGGGCGGAAGAGATGGCCCATGCCTCCCGCCGCCGCTTGATGCGCGATGACGATCCCGTCCCGGTCAGGGGCCGCGGCCCGGTGGCCATGGCGCCCTTCGGCCGGCAGGACGCCATCGACATGATGCGCAAGCTGGGCGAGGCCGCGGGGCAGGGCGATTTCGCGGCCCACATGCTGGAAAATCAGGATTATCTCAACAAAACCAAGGGCAGGACGGCCCGGAACGAGGCCGACCGCCTGATCGCAGAGGTGACTGCGAAGCTGGGCAGCGCCGACTGGGAAGGGGCCCGACCGAGCGCCCTGTCGACGAACGTGTTGAAACTGGTGCGGGAGGAAGCGCTGGCGGCAATTGCCAGCGGCACCAAGGGGCACAAGCCAGACATCGTCCGGCTCGTCGCGCGCGCGGTGACGCTCCGCCCGGAATCCCGGCGCAAGGGGAAGAACCGCGATCAGGACATCTACGACCTGAACGAAGCCGCCTACATGAACATCGTCGCGGGTTACATCTACGACACCGCCGGCGTGCTGATCAACGTGAAGCTTTCCACCACGGATCCGAAATCGGTGCTGAAAGTCGATCTGGATGCCGTCCATCTGGGCCGGGTGCGGGGCATCGGCAACCCGCTCTTCTACCAGGAACTGAAGAGCGCGAACCCCGATGGCACGCCCGCGGGCTTCACCTTCGGCCATGCGCGGAACTACTACAAGACGGGCTTCCCGGACCTTCAGAACTGGGAGAAGAAACCCAAGACCTTCGTCATCCCGGACGCCGACAAGAAGGAAATCGCGGATTTCGCGAGGACCGAGGCCACGCTCGACAAGGACAAGCTGCGGCCGTGGGATGAATACAAGGACCCTGACACGTCGCCTCTGGGTCTGCGGGTGGGGCTGCATGGCGAGCTGTCGAAGACGACGGCCACGTTCGACAATACCGAACGCGAAAGCCACCACGTGCCACAGTTCCTGTTCGCCGAGTTCTTTTCGGGCACCAACGACAACGAGGCCGTGTCGCCCTGGGGCGCGGACGGATCGTACTGGACGCCCGGTTTCGTGCCGAAGAACGGCACCAGCCCCGAAATCGCGCGTCCGATAAAGCGGCCCAAAGGTTATGACAAGTTCAATGCCAGCGGCGGCATGCTGGACCTGACGAAGCTGTCCATCGACACCAACCGCGGGGCCACGATGCCCGCCGTTTCGCTGGCCGCCGATACCCACAAGCGTGGCAAACTGCACCTGGCTGTCGAGCCGTCGCCGGACAGCAAGCCGGACGACAACCAGTCCAGCAAGTCCCAGGGCTACTACATGAGCCGCGTCTACCGCGAGTTCCTGATCGCGGAGGTCAAGTCCGCCCGTGCCACCATCGCGCCCGGCGGGGCAGGGGGCACCCGCAATCTGAATGACGCCGCCGCCTTCCAGGGGCTCGTCAAATCGGCCGTCGATGCCGGGACGCCCGGTCCGCGACAGGCGCTGGAGAAGGCGACCTACAAGGCGATGCAGTCCAGTTACGACTGGATGGTGGGCTACATGTGGGGCCGCCTGGAAGACCAGCTCGATACCCGCGAGCGGCGCTACTACACCGAAGTTTCGCTGAAACGGCAGCCCGAAGGCACGACCGACCTGCCCGCCGGCGATCCGCACACGCCCGAGACCGGGACCGACTGGGTCGGCGCGATCAAGACGGCGCTGGCGAAGAAGAACAGGGAACAGTTCGGCACGTCCTTCGTGTCCAGCACATGGGGGGGCGGCGGTGGCTGATTATCCCGACACCAAGCGCGGATTCCTGATGAAGGGGGCGCTGATCGAACTGAAACCGGCGGCCCTGATCGGGGTCATGCCGTCGATCGTGATCTTCCAGTACAACCCGGCGGGCCTGTCGCGGTCGATCACGCCCGCCAACGCGCCAAGCGAAACCCGCAGCCCGCCGGCCGCGGCATCTGACGCGACGGGCGCGGCACAGGGCGACGACGCCCCGGCGGGGGACGAGGATATCGCCGTCCGCCCGGGCGATCCCAGGGAAAGCTTCACGCTGAACCTTGTGATCGATGCCTATGACGATCTGAACCAGGACAACAAGCTGGGCCTTGTCACCGGCATCGCCGACCGCATCGCCGCGCTGGAAATGCTGGCCTATCCGAATGCCACCTTGTTCGAACAGGCGCTGGATGCCGTGGGCGATGCCATCGGCGATGCGCTTGGCGTCAGGCGGGGGGAGGAACCCACCAAGGCTACCGTGCAGCTGTTCTATTTCGGGCCGGGCAAGATCGTGCCCGTGGTCATCAAGTCGATGACGGTGAACGAACAGCAGTTCCATGCCACCACGCTCTACCCGATCCGGGCCGAGGTAACGGTGGAACTGGACGTGCTGCGGGAGTCCGATCTCGATGCCTTCGACGACGGGGATGACGGCATCCCCGTCACCATCGCCAAGGGCTGCTACATATTTACCCGCGAACAGAAATCGCTGTTGGCCACTATCGGCGGGCCGATCCGGCTGCTGGATGCCGCGCTGACGGCGGCCGATCCTGACCTGGGGGACATCCTGTGAGCTTTTCCGACACTTCCAAGTACAAGGGCGCGCCCCTGCGCACCGTCACCACGCCCGAGGGCCGCACCGTTCCGGTGGTCGAGGCCCCGGCGCGCGAGGACACCGAGACGATGGGCTGGCTGAACTGGCGGCAGGGCCAGCGGCTGGACCTGGTGGCGCACCGCCATCTGAACGGCGCGGGCGACTGGTGGCGGCTGCCCGACCACAACAACCAGATGATCCCCGAAGCGACAGCGGGACTGCCGGAAATGGCCGTCCCCGTGAAACCCCGGGACAGGTAGGAGGATACCTTGGCGCGTGGCGTGTCCATAGATGCAGACAATTCCCTGGCGGGCGATCTGGCCGCCGCGGCGGATGTCGTCGTGTCCGAACGGATGGGCCATCCCGCGCGGTTCGAACTGCAACTGCCCGCGCCCGTGAAGCGGCAGGACATCCCCGCGCTGACGGACGGGCGGCTCGACCCCGGCAAGCCGCTGTCGATCTTTGTCGAGGACGGCGCGGGCGGGATCGATTGCCTTGTCTCGGGCCCGGTGGACGGGCACGCGATCCGGCTGGTGCATGGCAGCGGAAACTCTCGCCTGACGGTGCTGGGGGGCGATGCCTCCGTCGCGATGGATCTGGAAATGAAGGTCCGCCAGTGGACCGGCCCGGACGGCCCGGCGGTGATGGCGATCTGCGGTGAATATGCGGTGCCATGCCTGCCCGCGGGGCCGGTGATGGCGCGCATGTCGATGCAGCATCCGCTGGTCCAGCGCGCGACCGACCTGGCCTTTTTGCGCCGCCTGGCGCAGCGCAACGGCTGCCAGTTCTGGATCCGGCCCATGGCCGCGCGCGTGGGGCCGGTCGTCAACCAGGGGTTCTTCCAGCCGATCACGTTCAGCGACGGTAACCTGCCTGTCCTGCGGATGAACGCCAAGGCGGGGGGCGAGAAGAACACCATCGACAGCCTCGACATCGAATTCGCCACCGATGGCCCGACCGCGGTGAAGGCGGGCGGCGTCGAAATCTCGGGCGTGTCGGACTTCACCGCCGATACCGACCTTTCGGGCATGGACCCGCTGGGCCGGACCCCGGTCGACCGGATCGGCCCCACACCGCGGACGACGCGGCTGACGGTCGCGGGCGATGGCGCATCAGATCTTGAACCGCGGGGCAGCGCGGTGCTGGCAGAGGCGCAGTTCTTCATCTCGGCCACCACGGCGACCACGGCAAAGCGGCTGGGCCGGATCGTCCATGCCCACGACACGGTCAAGGTCGAAGGCGCCGGAAGCCGCCATTCGGGCCGCTACTACGTGGCCGGCGTCACCCACCGCATCAACACAGCGGCCCACACAATGGACCTGCACCTGATCCGCAACGCCTGGGACGAGGAACCGGGCGGACTGATGGGAGCCCTGCCATGACCGACGACATGATCCGCCAGTTGGCCGAACTGGTCGCGGACCGCTTCTACGGCAAGTACCGCGGGCTGGTGACGGGACACGAGATGCTGCCCCAGCGGGGCCGGGTGAAGGTCAAGGTGCCCGCCGTTCTGGGCGAGACCGAGGTGCTGGCCGAAATCTGCGTGCCCTACGCGGGCAACGGCACTGGGCTGATGCTGCTGCCGGAAGTCGGCTCCGGCGCATGGGTCGAATTCGAAGGCGGAGATCCCAGCTTCCCGATCTGGGTCGGCGCGTTCTGGGGCGACGGGCAGCTGCCCGACGCCGCGGGCGGCGACAGCAAGCGCATCCTGCGCACCAACACCGCCACGCTGGAAATCGACGACAACGCCCAAAGCCTGACGGCTTCGTCCGATCAGGGCGGCACGCTGGCGCTGGATGCGGCGGCGTCGATGACGGCCGGCATCGCATCGGGAGAGGTCCGCGCGACGGGCTCGGCCGCGAGCGTGACGAAGGGCCAGAAAGGCGTCGAGGTCAACGATGTGATGACCTCGGTCAACGGCGGCAATCTGGACGTGATGTGAGGAGGGATCGATGGGAGCCAACACATTGAACGCGAACGCGGTGCTCACCTGCCCGCACGGGGCGCAGATCACGGCGTCGCCCACGGAAATGCGGGTGATGGTGAACGGCGCGCCGCCCCTGAGGATGACCGACGTCTTCACCGTGGCGGGGTGTCCCTTCACCATCCCCGCGGGCCCCGCGACGGTGCCCAGCCCCTGCGTTGCCGTCGTCTGGGCCAAGCCCGACATGATGGTCCGCGCGGGCGGCACGCCGACGCTGTCGGACAGCTCCATCGGCTATTGCCTCGGCCCCAGCGGGCTTCAGGGCATGGTCCAGATCGCGAACGCCGGCCAGGCCGTCGTGCAAAGCACCTGAGGACGCAGCCCATGTCATCTCCCATCCGCGCCTCGAAGCACTCCCGCAACTTCCGGTATCCCTTGCAGGTGGAAGCCGGCGCCGACCGGCTGGCGCAGCAGCCGGATTACGCGACCCATGTCGAGGAGATGATCCGCCAGATCCTGCTCACCGATCACGGCGAACGGGTGATGCGCCCCGACCTGGGCACGACGCTTTACAGCCTTGTGTTCGAACCCTTGCGCGGGGCGTCTGCCACGATGATCCGCGCCAGTGTCCATGCCTCGCTGGAAAAGCACCTGGGCGACCTGATCAAGGTGATCGCCGTGAAGGTCGAGGTCGATGAAACCGCACTTCATGTCCACATCGCGTGGCACCTGAAATCCGATCCCGGCAGGCGCGTCCTGACGCTGGAGGTGCCGACATGACCACCGGACCCGACCGCCTTGCCCTCCTGCGCGGACACGCCACGCTGAACGGCATCGACCGCGTCGCCGTGTCCGCCGATCACGCGGTGATCGAGGTGCATTTCCTCAACCCGCCCTCGGCCGCGCTGGAAACCGCGCTGACGTCCGACCGTATCCGCGTCGTGCCCGACCCGGCCGATGGCGCAGCGCCGCCCCCGATCCTGACGGACGATATCGCGTGGCTGGGCGCCGGCGATGACCGGCGACTGTCGATCCCCTTTGCCGGTCCCGGGCCTTTCAACCCGCAGCGACTGGTGCTTGACGATCCGCTGATGGATGCGTTCTTCGGCTCGATCCTGTTTTCCTTCAAGGCCGGGTGCCCCAGCCGCTTCGACTGCAAGACCAACCCCGACTGCCCGGAGCCCGAGCGCCTTCAGCCCGTGATCGACTACACCGCGCGGGATTTCGACAGCTACCGGCAGGCGATTCTCGACTATGCCGCCACCCACTGGCCGGACTGGCGCGAACGGCATCTGCCCGACGTGGGCAACATGCTGGTGGACCTCATGGCCCACGCCGGATCGGAACTGGCCTACACGCAGGACCGCGCGGCGTTGGAATCTTCGCTCGCCACTGCCACGCAGCCTCGATCCCGCCGCGCCCATGCACGGCTGATGGACTACGACCCCGCCCCGGCACTGGCCGCGCACGGGCTGTTGGACGTTCAGGTCGGCGCGGGGAACGGGAACCTCGTCGCCGGCGGCCGCGTCTGGGCGCAGACGGTGGAAGGCGTGGAGATTCCGTTCGAAATCGGGCTGGGCCTGGCCGATCCCGAAGCCCCCCAGACATGGCCCGTCAACGCCGCGCTGGACGACGTGGCGCCATATCTCTTCGACGAAGATCAGTTCTGCCTCTTCGCCGGCAGCACCGGCATGGCGGTGGAGGGTCACCTTGCCGCCCTTCTGCCTGCGCAGGATCTGTTGGAAGATGGCCGCCCGGCCCGTCGCGCGCTGCTGCGGACGGACCCGGAGAACGCGGTGTCCGAAGCCGCCTCTGCCGCGCCCGAGAAACGGGTGCCGGTCTGGATCACCGACGCGCAGGACGACGTCGACACCCTGACCGGCGACGCTTTCACCCGCCTGACCTTCGCCGCACCGCTGGCTCAGGATCTGGAGCTTGAAACGCTCACGCTTCACGGCAACCTCGTCCCCATATCCGCCGGGCAGACGCAGGAGGCAATCACCTTCGTCGCGGGCCGTCGCAGCGATGCCGACCCGGCCCTGCCGGACCCGGAACGCGCCGCGCTGGCCGAGACCATCGAGCGTGAAGGCCCGGGCGATGCCGTGCTGCACCGGCTGTTCCTGCCCGGCACGGAAGACTGGCCGCTGTCGTGGCACGCGACCGGCGGCCCGGAAACCGCGCGCCCGGCGATCGAGATCACCGCGCTCAGCTGGGACGGTGCCACCTACCAGCCCGAGGACGAATGGACATGGCGCCGGTCGCTTCTGGGCGCGCCGTCCTCGCTGCCCGACAGTTCCGATTTCACGCTGGAAGACGGCCGCTGGGACACGATCCGCCGCTTCGATCACTTGAACGACCTTTTCGACTGGCGCGACTACCATGGGCCCCTTGGCACCACCCTGCGCTTCGGCGATGGCGAATTCGGGCGCGAACCGCCCACCGGCACGCTCTTCCGTCTGCGCTACCGGATCGGCGGGGGAGCGGCGACCAACCTGGGCGCGGACAGTATCACCCATATAGACCCGGGCGCGGTGTTGGGCGGGATCGAACCAGCGGTCGCCAACCCGTTCGCCTTGTCCAACGGAGCTGACGCGGAAAGCGAAGACGACGTTCGCATCAACGCCCCGCAGGCGTGGAAGGCCATCACCTTCCGCGCGGTCCGGGCGGAGGATTACGAGGAAGCCGCCGAAAGGCTGGACTGGGTCGACCATGCCCGCGCCCGCACGCGCTGGACGGGATCGTGGCTGTCCACCTTCACCACGCCCGACCCCGCCGACAGGTTCGACCTTCCGGTTGAGCGGCGCCAGGAACTGGACATCTGGCTCGACCGGTTCCGCATGGCGGGGCGCGACAGCCGCGTGGCCGATCCCGTTTACGCCGATCTGGATTTCGAGATCACCGTCTGCGCCGCCACCGACCGCGAACGGTCGGACGTGGCGCGGCGGGTGCAACGGCGGCTGTCGTCCCGGCCCGGCGGGTTCTTCGATCCGAACGACCGCAGCTTCGGGCAGGGGGTCGAACGCTCCCGGCTCGAGGCTGCAATCCACGGCGCCGGCGGCGTGCGCGCCGTCGAACGCATCCGCTTCCGCCGCCGCGGCTGGTTCGCGTGGCGCGATCTTGGCCCGCGCTACGAACCCGAGGGCGGGGCCGAGCTGATCCGCGTCGCCTCGGACCCGGCGCGCCCCGAACGCGGCAGCATCACCCTGATCATGGAGGGCGGGTCATGAGCTGCCCCTGCGACACCTGCCAGCCCATCGGCGTGCCGGACATCCCCCCGGGCCTGACCGCCCTGCCGCGCACCATCGGCCGGTTCGACGACTTCCGTGCGTCGATGTGGGCCGCCCGCCGCGATCATCCCGCCCTGCGGGACTGGTCTGGGCAGGCGCCCGGCGATCTGGGCGCGATGCTGGTCGATTTCTGGGCCGTCGTCTGCGATATCGGCGCCTTCTATGACGAGGTCCGCGCGAACGAGGCCTATATCGGCACCGCCCCCTCCGACCTGCACCTGCGCCGCCTGATCGGCACGCTGGGCTACCGTCCGAAACCGGCCACTGCCGCCAGCGCATGGATCGCGCTCGAAGTCTCGGGCGCCCGGTCCCGGACACTGCCTGCCGGCGCGGCCTTCCGCTCCGGTCCTGTGGGCGACGGCCCGCCGCAGGTGTTCGAGACGGGGGCCGATGCCGTCCTCCATCCCGCCTTCAGCGCCCTGCCGCTGGGGGCGCCCGCGCCGTCCACACTGGCCGCGGCGCAGGGACTTCAGGGGCTGGCGACGGTACCGGGTCTCTGGATCGAACCGCGCACCCTTGGGGTGCGGCCGGGGGACATCGTGATCGTCGAGGCCGGATCGGCGCTCCACATCACGCGGCTTCAGGCCACGCGGGAGGAGACCTTCGCTGACGGCCGCAAACTGTTGGAACTGACCTTCGCCACGCCCGTGCCCGTCGACCCCGAAAGCCTGGCGCCCGGCGACGTGACGCTCTGGACTCCGGGGCAGAGCGGGCGGCTCTGGTCGCAGACAGCCATCAGCGGGGATCACGACGCGATGACATCGACTTCGGTCGTGCTGTCAACGCTGTCGGGCCAGATCGCGCCCGGGGATATCGTCTCCCTGACGGGCGGCGACGGCAGCCTTGCCGTCACCCGCGCGGCGACAGCGCGCGAGGTGGGCATGACGGTCGTCGCCGCCGGCAGCACCACCGCGACGGACGAGGACGACGAAAGCTACACCATCGAAACCCCCGCCGTGCGGGCCCCCAGCACGCGGGTCACGTGGTCGGGCGCGCTTTCGGTGGGCGGCAGCAGCGCCGACGTGGTGGTGGGCTTTGCTATGCGACAGGCCGGGCAACTGGCGTCTCCACCGCAGGACACGGCCCGGATCGGTGCCGGTTCCGTCCTGCCCATCGAAGGCGCATGGCGCTATCGCAGGCGCTGGCCCGTGGCCGAGCCCCGCCAGATCACCGCGCTGATCAGCGACCCGCAGGGCAACGGGGCAGCGGTCTCGGCCGAGGTCGATCCGGCGACGGCCACGCTGACGCTGGGCGGAGAGGCCGAAACCCACGACCTGACCGCCCCGGTGACCGCTCATGGCAACGCCGTGAAGGTCACCCGCGGCGAAACCGTGGCGGGGGAGGTGCTGGGGCAGGGCAACGGCGCCGTTCCGCACCAGAGCTTCGAGCTGAAGAAACCGCTCACCTACCTGCCTGCGCCGTCCGAAGCGGGCTATGTCCCGGCGCTGGAGGTTCGAGTCGACGGGATTCTGGCCTCGGAAGTTTCCAGCTTCTATGGCCAGCCGGCCGAGGCGCTGGTCTACACCCTCCGCGAGACCGAGGACGGCAAGACGCTGGTCACCTTCGGCGACGGCATTCACGGCGCGCGGCTGGTGACGGGTGCGCTGGTCACGGCGGATTACCGCACCGGGGCCGGGGCCGATGCGCCGGGGCCGGACAGCCTCACGCAGATGGTCACCGCCGATGCCGAGGTCACGACCGTCCACCAGCCTTTCGCGGCCTGGGGCGGGTCCGACGCCGAAAGCCCGGACCTGCTGCGCCGCAACGCGCCACGGTCGGCGCTGCTGCTGGGTCGCGCGATCTCGCTGGCGGATTTCGAGGCGGCGGCGCTGACGCAGGATGGTGTGCAGGCGGCCGAGGCGACATGGACATGGTCGAAACGGCGGCAACGGCCCGTCGTCCAGATCCGTTTCGCGGGCGATGCGGCCCTAGCCCCGGCGCTCACGGCGCGCGTGCGGGCGCTGTCGGATCCGTCCGTACCGCTGGACATTGCGGCGGCGGCTCCTGTCCCGGTCAGGCTGGCGTTGCAGGTTGCCATCGAACCGGATCACCGGTCCGCCGATGTGCTGGCCGCCCTGCGCGAGGCCCTGACACTGCCCCGCAACGCGCGGTTCTGCCTGTCCCTGCCGCGGATCGGCGCGGCCTTCTTCCGAAGCGCGCTGGCGTCGGAGGCACTGGCCGTCCCCGGCGTCAACGCCGTCACCGCGATCACATGGGCCGATGGCCATCCGCCCGACCCGGAGGGCGAGGCCTGCCCCAAGGGCCACTGGTTCACGGTCGATCCGGATCTGGGCGGTTCGCTTGTCCTGAATGGCGAGGAGGCAGCGGCATGAACATCCCCACCGCACGCGACGATTTCGAACGGGTCCTGTCGGAGCATCTGTGGACACTGATCCCGCAGGTCTACCGCGACCGCGACGGGCTGGGCGACACTCCCGGTGCACTTCGCGCGCTGGTCGAGGTGATCGCCGGGCAGGCCGCTCAGCTTAGGCGGTCCCATGACAGGCTGTGGGACGATCAGCAGATCGAGCTGTGTGCCGACTGGGCGGTGCCCTATATCGGCGCACTACTGGGCACGCGGACGTTGCCGGCGATGTCGCAGCGGGGGCGGCGGATCGACGTGGCCAAGTCGATCTACTATCGCCGCCGCAAGGGAACGCCCGCGGTACTGGAGCAGCTGGCCTCGGACATCACGGGCTGGGATGCAGCGCTGGTCGAAGGGTTCAAGCGGCTGGCCCGCCTGCCGCATCCGCTGGACGCCCCGCGCGACGCGATGGAATGGGCCGCCGTGGCACCGATGGCCTCGCCTTTGCAAATGGAGCGTGTGGGCGGCCCTTTCGACCGGCTGCAACACATGCCCGATATCGCGGCCGGTGGGTGTCATGGCATCAACCGGATGGCGGTGCACCTCTACCGCCTGCGCGCCGTGCCGTTGCAGGGCGTGGTGCCGCTGCCGCAGGGCACGGTGGCCGATGCCTATACGTTTGATCCGTCGGGCCGGGACGTGCCCCTGTTCGCGCGACGGGGCAGGACGGGCGGGGAGGGCGATGCGCTAGACCCCGACGGCTGGCGCCCGGCCCGGGCCTGGGACGTGCCCGCGCCGATCCCGTGTCGCCTGCTGGGGGAGGAGGTCTTCGTGCTGACCCCGGCCGTACAGACCGCCCTGCGCGACTTCGGCCTGACCGACGCGCAGGTGGATGAGTTGCGCCCGCTTCTGGGCCGGGTCTTCGCTGGCCTCACCCGGCTGCGAACCGCGCTGCTGACGCGCCCGTCCTCGGGCGTGTTCCTTGGCGCCGCCACGCTGCGCGAGATCCGGCGGCTGGCGCTGATCGACGATTGCGGCAAGGCGCAGATGCTGCCCCGGTCGATCCGCGTGGAACTCGACGGCGCCGCGGCGGTGCCGCTGACGGACATGGCGGCGGGCTCCCTGGCCGACTGGGACGATCCCCGCGCGACCGTACCGCTGGTCATCGACCCTGAGCGCGGCCGGTTCCGGTTTCCGGGCGGCACACCTGACGGCGTGCTGACCACCGATCACCATATCGGACAGGCGGCGCCCATCGGCGCCACGTCACTGCGCCACCCGCAGCAACTCCCCACCCCTGATCGGCAGCGCACCGATGGCGAGCCGATCACCGCGCCAAATTTGCCACTGAACGGGACCCTGCGACTGTCGGGCAATGCCACCTGGGGCCAGCCCAACAACCGCAACGGGGTGGTGGATCTTGCCATCCACGCCGATGCCGGGACCCGTCCCTACCTGCGCCTGACCGGGAACTGGCGGCTGAACGCCACCGAGGACGGCAATGCCTCCCTTCATCTCGACGGGCTGTGGATCGGGGCCGAAGCAGGCGGCGCAGCCGCGCTGGTACTGGATGGCGACTGGGAACATGTGCGGCTGACCAACGTCACGCTCGACCCCGGCGGCGCGCTGACCGAGGACGCCGGATCGCCCGTCCTTCCCGCGATAGACCTGGTCGTTCGCGGGCGGGTCGAGCTTCTGGAGATCGACAGCTGCATCCTTGGCAGGGTCCGCACCATCGGCGGGCAGATCGACGAGATCCGGGCGGCGGACTCTATCTTCGACGACAGACTGGCGCTGGCGCCGCTTGACGACACGGACATTCATCTGGACCGGTGCACGGTCAACGGCGCGGTGCAGGGACGGCGGGCGTGGATTTCCAACACGCTGATCCGCCGCTGGCTGTCTCCCGTGGACCGGCAGGCGGGATGTTTCCGCTTTTCCGCCGCGCGCGAGGATTCCAGCCCGCCGCAAAGCTACCGCGCGCACCTTCTGGCCGGGAATACCGGACTGTTCCTGTCCACCCGCTTCGGCAACCCTGACTACATGCGGCTGCGTCGCCATGGCCCGGACGCTGTCCTGACCGGGGGCGAGAACGGGCAGGAGATGGGTGCCTTCCACGCGTTGGCCGACAATGCCCGGCTGGCGGCGCTCAAGACCAAGATTTCAGAATATGCCCCCTTGGGCGTGCTGCCGATTTACCGTTTCGAGACCTAGGAGCCTACCCATGTCGCACCAGGATCTGTCCCGTCGCACCCATGACACCCGCTACAACCGCCGCGGCCTTCTGGGCCAGGTCGGCCGCGTTCTGACCGACGAGGACGTCACCGCCATCGGCGATATCACCGCCGACGAGATGGCCGCCGACCGGGTGGGCATCATCGGCGCCCACGGCACATCGAACGACGGGTTCCGCGTATCGGACGCGTGGATCGAGGACGGGGTGATCGAATTCTCGCTGGAGGCGGGCGATTACTGGATCGGCGGCGAACGGGCCCGGCTCCACGAGGACACCAGCTTCCGCCTGCAGCCCGACTGGCTGACGCGCGAAGACCTGCCCGCGCCGGACGGCGAACGCTACGATCTTGCAGTGCTGGAACTCTACACCCAGCCCGTCGGCGCGACGGAGCAGGAGGCGGCCGTCGATCCCGCGCTTGGCGGTGTCGACACGGCGGCGCACCTGCGGATCATGGCGCGGGTGCGGCTTGTGACGGGGCTTGATGCGGGCGCGTGCCATGATCTGTGGGCCGAAACGCGGATCCGCTGGGCCGATGCGGGGTGGGGTGAACTGAACCCGGCGACCCATGAGCTGGAACCGGACGGCACGCTGACCGTGGGCTTCACCGAAATGGGCGAGGATCAGGACCTGTGCTCCCCCGATATCCAGGACGGATTCCTGGGGGCCGCCAACCGGGCGATCCGGGTGCAGATGGTCACGTCCGACATGTTCTGCTGGGGGTTCGAGAACGGCGGCCGGCTGATGCGCGCCACCGTCGATGCGGCGGGCACCGGGCTGACATTGCTGACAGATCCGGTCGACACCGCCCACTGGCCCGCGCCGGGACAGGTGGTCGAGGTGCTGCCCTGGGGCGCGGTCGATTTCAACGGCGAGAAGATCGCGGCAGAGGCCGAGGGCCATTTCACAACCGTCGATGCGGGCTATGATCCCGATACCGGTGAGGTGACGCTGGCCGATGCCGTGCCCGCCGGGTTCAACACCGCGTGGCAGGCGCGTGCCGATGCCGCCGATCTGGAAACCACGCGCTTCGGGGCCGACGAGCATGGGCCCTACGTCTTCGTCCGGGTCTGGGACCGGGGGCTCGACCGTGCATCGGCGCCGGCCATGGCCATCGGGGCGGCCGTGCCGTTGGGACTGACCGGCCTGACCGTGACGCATGCGGGCACCGCTCTGCGCCCCGGTGATGCCTGGATCATCGCCGCGCGCCCCTTCGCGCCCGACGACATCGCGCCGTGGGAGTTGCGCGTGGGCGCCGCCCCCGAGGCGCGCCGGATCTTCGCCGCGCCGCTGGCCACGATCCACTGGGACGGGGACGGCAACGCCAACGTCCACGACTGCCGCGCGCGGTTCCAGCCGCTGACGCGGCAGGGCGATTGCGTGACCTTGCGGGTGGGCGACGGCACCGCCTCGCACGGGGATTACCTGTCGATCCAGGCCGCCGTGAACGCGTTGCCCGATGCCGGCGGGCGTATACTCGTGCTCCCGGGGACATACGAGGAACACGTCAGCATCACCGGCGCGCGCGACATCCGCATCGAAGGTTGCGGGCCGCGAACGCGGGTTGTGCCTGCGACGGAGGCCGACGTGGTCGACGACACGCCGATCTTCGCCATCGAAGGCGGCACCAACATCATGCTGAAGGACATGGCCATCGACGCGCCCGCGCAACTGGCCGTTTCGGTGACGGCGGGCCATGGCGACGACAACCAGTTCATCCGCAGCCGGGCGATCCTGCTGGACTCGCTCCAGATCACCCATTTCCAGCGTGGCGGCATCTGGATCGCGGCGGCCATCGACGCGACCGTCCGCAACTGCCTGTGCCACGTGGACGGCACGCTGGACGACCGCGCGCTGGAGGAGGCGACCCACCGCCCGTCGATCTACGCGCAAGGCGACGAGCTGGTGATCGAACGCAATACGCTGACGGCCTCCGACTTCGGCAAGGTGCTGGCGCCCGCGCTGGGGGGCATCCAGATCGGCGGCGGCTCGGAAACGGCGCTGGTGCGCGAGAACCTGATCGAAGGCACCTACGGCAACGGGGTCACGCTGGGCTCGGTCGTTTACGTCCCGGTTCAGCAACTGGACGACCCGGACCGGCTGACGGCCTATTTCGCGCAAGCTTACGGCACGATCCTTCAGGCGTGGACCTTCACGGTGACCGATGACAACTGCTTTGGCCTCGATCCCGTGCCGCCCGCCCGCGATCCCGACGACAACGGCACCGAATGGGTGCCCGTCCCCGACGGTGCGCTGGCGGACATCCGGATCGAGGACAACCGCATCCGCGACATGGGCGGCAACGGCATCGGCGTGGTGCAGTACTTCAACCTCGATACCGATCCGTTCCTGATCTCGGTCGAGGACCTGGCCATCATCGGGAACGAGATCACGGGCGTCCTGTCGGGCGAAAACCGGCCCTTCCCGGCGGAAATGCAGCTCGTCGCCGCCTGGGCCGGGATCGCGCTGGCCGATATCGCCCGGACCGAAATCCGCGAGAACCGGATCGTCGGCAACGCCCGGCGCCACGACCTGCCGGCGGTCGGCATCTTCGCGCTCTATGCCGAGGATACCGAGATCGTCGAGAACACCATCGCCGATACCGGCCGCCGCCTGGACGAGGTCGACGGCGACGGCGCAGGGGGCGGCGGCTGGCGCGGGGGGATTGCCATCACGCAGGTGCGCCCCAACCCGCAGTCGGGCGGTAACCCTTACGATCTGGACGGGCCGATCCGGTCTGATGGATCGTCGGCGCTGGTGGTGCATGGCAATTCCGTCCGCGCGCCGCAGGGACGGGCCCTGCTGGCCTTCGGCATCGGGCCGATGCAGGCCACCGACAACCGGCTGGTCACGCAATCGGGCGCGTCGAACGGCTGGATCCTGGCCCTGTTCAACATGCGCCGGCTTGGGCAATTCTCACTGGGCGGTCTGCTGGTGAATTCGCTTTTCGTGGCCGTGGCCGAAGGGCAGCGGCCCAACAGTTCGGCCGGGCACCTGATCCTGTCGATCATGGGCGGCGACGTGGTGGCGATGGCGAACATGGGTGTCTCGAACGAGATCTACCTGCAGAACACCGGCCTGTCCGACACGCTGATCGGCGGCGATCAGGAGCTGGGTTTCGACACGCCCGGCGACCTGAAGGTCGGCGGTGACATCATGCTGAACGACAACCAGATCCGGCTGGACGGGATGGATGGGCAGTCATCGGCTGGGATTTCGGCCGTGGCGCTGGCCTCGCTCGACAGCGTGATGGTGAACGACAACCAGATCAGCCTCGATCTGGATGCCGACTTCATGGGCGTGAACCTTCTGGCCATCGGGTGGAGCGTGCATGCGTCGTCGAACCGGCTGAAGGAACCCCTGGCGAACTGCTTCGTCTCGGCACTGACATGGGGGCTGATGAACACCACCGCGATGAACCAGGCGTCGCATTGCGTGCTGGCCTTCGGTCCCGCGGCGACGTTGATGGACGCCGGCAATACCGAGCTGATCGAGACGATCTGGGGCGCAATGACGGGCAGCGATAACCGCGGCGAGTTGTGTGCACAGATGCGCGAAGGCCTGACAGGCGGCCTGACGAACGACCTGATGGCCGTACAGGGTTACACATCCATGCTGGGACAATTTTCCGGCCGCCCGGACGGGCTGGCCAAGACGGGAGTGGGACGATGACCGAGGAAAAGCCGACGAAGGACAAGAAGCCCGAGGCCACGGCCGAGGCGACGATGGCCGAGACCGTCCAGAAGCTGTTCAAGACCAAGCTGTCGCCGATGGATTTCGCCCGGGGCATGTCGCAGATGCCCGAACTGGGCGCGGTTTTACGCCACGCAGGGCTACAGGACGCGCGAACGATGGCGTCCGTACGGCTGACATCGGCACGGATGGAAGCGGTGCGGGCCAAGGCAGTTGGCGATCCCAAGGCCGAAGCCCGGGCCGAACGGGCGAAGGCCCATGCCGAGTTCCTTGCCGCCGCCGCCAAGCGGGAAGAAGACCGTTCGAAACCGGTGGAGGCGATGCTGGGCGAGTTGAAGGCGCTGGCCGGGCAGTTCCGGCTGGCCGGCAAGGTGGTGGACACGTCGGGCCGCCCGGTGGCGCATGCGACGGTGGAAATCGCGGGCGCGAAATCGGGCAATAGTTTCAAGGCCGAAACCGACGAAAACGGCGTCTATGACATCCGGGTGCCCGTGGGCAAGGAAAAGGCCAAGGCCGACGAGGGCGAGGACTTCCTTGAAAAGGTGCTGGCCGAGGACGGCAAGAAGGACACCGACCTGAAGGGCAAGATCGTCGCGGGCGCGGTCAAGCTGCGTAACGTGACCCTGCCGGTCACGAGGGCGTTCAACATCGACCATGCCGCACCTATCGCGACGACGCGACCGTCGTCGAAGCAAAGGCTAGAGCGCCGGCGGTCATCGAAAGCGAAAACGGGCAAGTGACGCCCTAACGCGTGTCCGCTAGGATCAGGTCGGCGGCCTTTTCGCCGACCATGATCGCGGGCGCGTTGGTGTTGCCTGAGGTCAGCGTCGGGAAGATCGATGCATCGGCAACGCGCAGGCCCTGAAGCCCGTGCACGTTCAGATTTGCATCGACCACGTCGGTCGCGGGGTCGGGCCCCATCCGGCAGGTGGAGACCGGGTGGAACACGGTCGTCGCGCGGGCACGGAAATCGGCGATCATGTCCTCGTCCGATGTCACGTGGCTGCCGGGGAGAAGCTCGGTCTCGACCATCTTCGCCATCGCCGGGGCCAGCGCGATCTGCCGCGACAGGCGCGCGGCGTCCAGCATGTCCTGCACGTCGAACTCGGTGGCAAGGTAGTTCGGGTGGATCTCGACCGGGTCCATCGGATCCGGAGAGCGGATCTGAAGGTGCCCGCGGCTGGTGGGCCGCGTGGGCTGCGCGCCGACAAGGAAACCGGGGAACGGGTCCGGGTTCATCAGCGGCCGCTTGCCCGGCGGCGCCTTGGTATAGCTGACGGGCGAAAAGAACAGCTGGATGTTGGGCCGAGACAGCCCCGGCCGCGACCGGACGAACCCGCCGGCCTGGTTCACGCCCAGCGACAGCGGGCCGCGTCGCGTCAGCACGTAGCGCATCCCGTGCCACAGCTTGCCGTACCACGGGTACAGTTGCTGGTTCAGCGTCGGCACCCTGGACCGGTACAGGTAGTCTATCCCCAGATGGTCCTGCAGGTTCCGCCCCACGCCCGGCAGATCGTGCAGCACCTCGACCCCCTTGTCGCGCAGCAGCCCCCCCGGGCCCACGCCGGACACTTGCAGAAGCTGGGGCGAGTTCACCGCGCCCGCCGAAAGGATGACCTCGCGCCGGGCCGTGGCCTGTTTCAGTTGCCCGTTCTGGCGGTATTCGATCCCGATCGCGCGGGTGCCTTGAAACAGGATCCGCGTCGCGTGGGCGTGCTTTTCGACCGACAGGTTGGCGCGCCGCCGGGCCGGACGCAGGTAGGCCCGCGCCGCCGACATGCGCATGCCGCCCTTCACCGTGTTCTGGTAGGTGCCCACACCTTCCTGCGCGGGGCCGTTGAAATCGGCGTTGCGGGTGTACTGCAATTCCTCCCCCGCCTTGACGAAATCCTGGCAGAGCGGATGCAGATCGCGGTCCAGCGTCGTGACATGCAGCGGCCCGTCGCCACCGCGGAAATCGTCGCCGCCGCGGTCGTTCGTCTCGGACTTCTTGAAATAGGGCAGGACGTCGTCCCATCCCCAGCCGGGGTTGCCCATTTCCTTCCAGTCCTCGAAATCCTCGGGCTGGCCGCGGATGTAGACCATCGCGTTGATCGCGCTCGACCCGCCCAGAACCTTGCCGCGGGGCCAGTAGGAGGGTCGGCCGTTCAGGGACTCCACGGGCTCGGTCTGGTACATCCAGTTGACGCTGGGCCGGTAGAAGGTCTTGCCGTAACCAATGGGCATCCAGATCCAGAAGTTCATGTCGCTGCCGCCCGCTTCCAGCAGCAGGACGGAGTGCTTGCCATTCTCGGTCAGCCGGTTTGCCAGCACGCAGCCCGCCGATCCCGCGCCGACGATGATATAGTCGTATTCCGCCATTCGAGATCCTTGATACTGCCCGCATTGTCCGGATCCGCGCGACCCTAGGCGCGGACAGGTGCGTCCGGCAGATCCATTTCCAATTCGCGTCCACACCAATTCGCGGTCCGGCCGGTCCGATGCGATGGGCCAGATTGGCCCTGCCATCCGATTGAAAACAAGCCTATCCTCGCGTGAGGCAGGTGAACGGGACATGGACATGACCGAAAGAACCATCGTGATCGTGGGGGCGGGGATCACCGGCGTTTCGGCCGCCGAATGGCTGCGCCGGGACGGCTGGAAAACCGTGCTTGTCGATCCGATCCATCCGGGCGATCCGGGGCAGACATCGTTCGGGAATGCGGGGCTGATCGCGCGGACCTCGGTCGTGCCGGTGGCGTCCCCGTCGCTGGTGCGCAAGGCGCCGATGATGGTCTTCGATCCGGATTCGCCCCTGTACCTGCGCTGGCGCTACCTGCCGCGGCTTCTACCCTGGCTGATCCCGTTCCTGCGCAACGCCAACCCGAAACGCATGCACGAGATCGCGGGCCCGCTGGCCGAGATGACGTTCGATTCCACCGAACAGCACATGGCGCTTGCCCGCGGCACGAAGGCCCAAGCGTTCATCACGCGCGGCGATTACATCTCGCTCTACCGTTCGCGCTCCTATTGGGAACAGGACACGCTGACGGCCGAGATCCAGAAGCGTTTCGACATGGTGCCCGCGCCGCTCACCCGCGCGGAGCTGGCGGAGCGCGATCGGAACCTTGGCCCCGATTACACCTTCGGGACGATCTACAGTGATTTCGGCTGGCTCAGCTCCCCCGCCGGATACGTCCGCGCGTTGTTCGATCACTACCGGGGGCAGGGCGGCGATTTCCGTCAGGCCAGCGTGGTGGACGTCACGCCAGGCGAGGCGCCAACGGTCACGCTGGAGGGCGGAGAGATCCTGACCGCCGACAAGGTCGTCCTGTCCGCCGGCGCATGGTCCCGGCGCTTCGCCAAGTCGCTGGGCATGACGATCCGGCTGGAGGCCGAGCGCGGCTATCACGTGAGCATGGCAAACCCCAGCTTCACCGCGCCCCATCCCTACATGGTGACGGATGCCAAGTTCGTTCTGACGCCGATGCAGGGCGCCCTGCGCGCGGCGGGCGTGGTGGAGTTCGCGGGCCTTGACGGGCCGGAACACCCCGAGCCGCCGAAGTTCATCGCGAAGGCGGTGAAACGCGTCTATCCGGGCCTGGAATTCGAAAGCTCCACCAGTTGGATGGGCCGGCGCCCCACCACGCCCGACAGCCTGCCAGCGATTGGCGAAGCCGCTGCCGCGCCGAACGTGCTGCATGCCTATGGCGGCCAGCATGTGGGGCTGACGATCGGCCCAAAGGTGGGCCGTCTGATCGCCGATCTGGCCGGGCGCAGGACGCCCAATATCGATCTTGCGCCCTACCGGCCCGACAGGTTCTGAACGCTCAGCCCGCGTCGATCAGGAACAGCTTGCGCATGTGTTCGTGGATCACCCATTCCCCGGACCAGCCCTTGGGCAGCACCAGCAGATCACCGGGCCCGATCTCGCGCGCACCCGAACCGTCGGCATTGGTGACCGACGCCCGGCCAGACAGGATATGGCAGTATTCCCCCGCCGCCGTCCGGTCGGCGGTGAAATGGCCCGGCGTGCATTCCCAGACGCCGATCTTCATGTGACCGTCCGGGGCCTGCCACAGCATGGCCGAGGCCTCCTCCTGCTCGTCGGTCAGGGTCGTGGGCTTGGACGCGAAGGGGCCCAGCGGTGTGTCGGCAAGGGCGGTGAAGGCTGAAAGGTCGGTCATGTCAGGTCTTTCCGGGGATTACTTGGGCTTGCGGTCCTGCCCCAGCGTCTGGGCCAGCACCATCATGAACGTGGTGACAAGGATCATGATCGTGGAAATCGACGCGATGGTCGGGTCGATCTGATCGCGCAGCGCGTTGAACATGTTGCGCGTCAGCGTCGGGTTGTCCCCGCCCGAGATGAACATGGCCACCACGACCTCGTCGAAGGACGTGAGGAACGACAGGAGGCCCGCCGTGATCACCCCGAACTTGATCTGCGGCAGCGTGACGGTCAGGAACGCCTTCCACCGCGGCGCACCAAGGGACCGGGCGGCGTTCTCCTGGCTCATGTCGTAGCTTTTCAGCGCCGATCCGGTGACGATCACCACCAGCGGCAGCGCCAGAACCGTATGGGCCAGCACCAGCCCGGTGACGGTGTAAAGCAGTTGCAGCTGCACATAGGCATAGAACGCGCCGATGGCGACCAGCACCAGCGGCACCATCATCGGCGTCAGCATCAGCACGAAGGCGGCGCGCACGAAGGCGACGTTCGATGCGTGGAGCCCGTAGGCCGCCAGCACGCCCACAGGCGTCGCCACCAGCATCGTCAGCACCGCGACCTTCAGCGACGTCACCGTCGCGCGCATCCATTCGGGCGAGCCGAAGTAATGCCCGTACCAGCGGGTCGACCATGTCTCGGGCGGGAATTCCAGGTACTGGCTGTCCGAAAACGACATCGGGATGACGATCAGCGTGGGCAGGACCAGCAGGATCATCACGACGCCCGCAAGGATATAAAGCCACAGCCGCTGCCCGTGGGTGACCTGCGTTTCCGTCGCGGGGCGCTTCAGCCAGTTCATCAGTGGCCCCCTCCGGCGATGTTTTCCAGCTTCAGGAAGCGCGACGCGATCCACAGGATGATCATCGTCATCACCAGAAGGACGACGCCAAGGGCCGATGCCGCGCCCCAGTTCACGAACAGCTCGATGTTCGACACGATCTTCATCGACACCATGATCACCTTGCCGCCGCCCAGCACCGCCGGCGTCACGAAGAAGCCAAGACACAGGATGAAGACCATCAGCGCCCCGGCGCTCAGCCCCGGCATCGTGAGCGGGAAGAACACGTCCCAGAACGCGCGGCGGGGATGGGCGCCAAGGTTCGACGCCGCCTTCATCAGGTCACGGTTGATCGCGCGCATGGACCCGTAGACCGGCAGGATCAGGAACGGCAGCATGATATGGACCATGCCGATCAGCGTGCCGGTCATGTTGTGGACCATCTTGATAGGTTCCTCCCACAGCCCCAACGAGATCGCCCAATTGTTGACCAGCCCCTGCTTCTGCAGCAGCACCAGCCACGCATAGGTGCGCACCAGAAGCGAGGTCCAGAACGGCAGCAGCACCGTGATCAGCGCGATATTGGCCAGCCGGTCCGGCAGTTGCGACATGAAATAGGCCAGCGGATAGCCGATCATGATGCACAGGCCCGTCGTCAGGAAGCTGACCTGAAACGTGGTGCCGAAGATCCTGCGATAGGATTTCCGGTCGATCATTCGTTCGTAGTTCTCCAGCGAGAAACTGCCATCCGCGCCCATGAACGACACGTAGAACAGCCATCCCACCGGCACGACGAGGATGACAAGGATCAGCAGCATCGCGGGCGAGGCCAGCCCGAAGAGCGACAGCCGCTCGATCAGCCCGTCGCGGCGCAGGCCGGCGGCGTTCAGGGGTTCACTCTGCGCTTGCATCGATCACCACCGTGTCTTCGGGGGCAAGGCCCAGCGTCACGGCCTGGCCTTCTTCGGGCAGCGCCGCCGTGCCGCGCATGGCCCCGCGGAGCGCTATCTGGCTGCCGTCGTTCAGGCGGGCATGGAGCAGGTAGCTGTCGCCCTGGTAGACGACATCGGTCGCCGTGGCGTCGAAGGTATTGAACCCTTCGGACGGGCCATCGCGAAGGACGATGCGTTCGGGGCGGATCATCAGTTGCAGCTTGGGCGCGTCGGGCACCGCGTGGTGGCCCAGCTTCAGGGGCACCCCGTTCCATGCCAGCGTGTCGCCCGACCGCGTCACGTCAAGGAAGGTGGACTCGCCGATGAAATCGGCCACGAAACGGTTTGCGGGGCGTTCGTAAAGATCGCGCGGCGTGGCCAGCTGCATGATGCGGCCGTGGTTCACGACGGCGATCCTGTCCGACATCGTCAGCGCCTCGCGCTGGTCGTGGGTCACGTAGACGGTCGTCATGCCCAGCTGTTCGTGGAGGTGGCGCAGTTCGATCTGCATCTGGTCGCGCAGCTTCTTGTCGAGCGCGGAGAGCGGCTCGTCCATCAGCAGGATCCGCGGTTCGAACACGATGGCGCGGGCCACGGCCACGCGCTGGCGCTGGCCGCCCGAAAGCTGGTCGATCCGCCGTTCGCCGAAGCCGCCCAGCTGCACAGTGTCCAGCGCCCTGGCCACACGCTCGGCGATCTCGGCCTTCGGGCGTTTGCGCAGCTTCAGCGGATAGCCCACGTTGCCTTCGACCGTCATGTGCGGGAACAGGGCGTAGCTTTGGAAGGTCATGCCCAGATCGCGCAGGTGCGGCGGCGTGCGGATCACCTCGGTATCGCCGAACTTCAGGCTGCCGCAATCGGGCCGGGTGAAACCCGCCAGCACCATCAGCAGCGTCGTCTTGCCGGATCCGGACGGGCCAAGCAGCGTCAGGAACTCCCCGCTTTCGACATCGATCGAGACATCGTCCAGCGCGTACACCGGCCCATACGTCTTGGTCACATTGCGCACGGTGATCGGCAGCGCGTCGGTGTTCGGCTGGTTCAATTCAGGGGCCCCCGGCTAAATCATGACCGGCGGGCACGGGGGCCCGCCGGGGTGTTTCGCGTCTGCGCGCAAACCTACTCGGTCAGCATTTCCTGGTACATCTCGGCCGCAACGGTTTCCCATTCGGCGTACCATTCCAGCGAAATCGGCAGTTGCAGCGCCGCGTTTTCGGGCGACGACGGCAGGGTTGCCGCCACTTCGGCCGTGATCACACCGGTGTCGTAGGCGGCCTTGTTGGTCGGGCCGTAGGTGATGTATTTCGGCAGGTCGTCCTGGTATTCGGCCTTCGAGATTTCGGCCAGGAACGCCATCGCCGTGTCCTTGTTCGGCGCGCCCTTCGGGATCGCGAAGCAATCGTAGTCCAGCAGCGCCTGGTTGTAGGAATAGGTCACCTTGGCGCCGTCCTTCGCCGCATTGTCGAACCGCCCGTTCCAGCCGGTGGTCATATCGACCTCGCCGTCCTTCATCAGCTGCGCGTGCTGCGCGCCCGAGGACCAGAAGACGTCAATGTTGGGCCGCAGCTCGCGGATCTTGTCCAGCGCGCGTTCGATCCCTTCTTCCGAGGACAGGACCTCGTAGACGTCCTCCGGCGGGACGCCATCGGCCATCAGGGCAGGCTCCAGCGCGCCGGCGACCGAACCGCGATAGGCGCGGCTGCCGGGGAATTTCTCGACATCCCAGAAATCGGCCCAGCTTTGCGGGCCGTCTTCGCCGTAGGTGTCGGTGTTCCACGCATAGACCGTCGAAAACACGTCGCCGCCCACGCAATAGGTGGATTTCAGCGTGGGGTAGAAGTCGCTGACGTCGATCACGTCGTAATCGAGCGGTTCCAGCAGCCCTTCGGCCCCCGCCCGCGCGGCCGAGCCCGAGCCAGACGCGACGATGTCCAGCGTTACCTGCCCGGTCGACACCTGCAGCCGCACGTCGGACATGCCGCCATAGGTTTCCTGCTTCACCGCAATGCCGGTGTTTTCGGCGGCCGGTTCGAACAGGGCCTTGCTCTGCGCGTCCTGGTACGATCCGCCCCACGAGGCGACGGTCACCTCGCCCTCGGCCATCGCGGTGGAGGCCAGCAGCGTGGCCATTACTGTCAGTGTCGCTGTGCGTTTCATGTCAGTCTCTCCTGTCGGTTGGTGTCCGCGACGGGCGCGGACTGGCCGATATGGTTTGACCTCGCCGGGGCTCGGCCTGCCCCGCGAAGCATTTCGGGATCACGCGCCGGCGGCCGCCGCACGGCATTGCCGTGCGTCCAGCCAGCGGTAGTAGCCGACCGCCGCGGGAAGAAACCACGGCTTGCCGGTGTAAAGCGGTCGTGTCGGGTTCGGCAGATCGTCGAACGCGGTCTTGCCCTCGGCCAGGCCCAGCACCTTCTGGCCTGTGCGCATGCCCAGATAGCCCGCCATCGACACGCCCGAACCGCAGTAGCCCATCGCGTAATGGATACCGTCATGGGTGCCGGTATGGGCCAGTTCGTCGAAGGTATAGGCAACAGTGCCGTTCCAGCTGTGGCTGATGGCGGAACCTTCCAGTTCCGGGAAGATCCGGACCATCGACTGGTGGAGGAGCTTTGCGCTCGACACCGTGTCGGTTTCGCCCGTGGTGACGCGGCCGCCGAAAAGGATCCGGCGGCGGTCGGGGGTGGTGCGGTAATAGTAGACGACCTTGCAGGTATCGCTGGCGATGCGGTCGGTGGGGAACAGGCGGTCGATGGTCGCTTCCGGAAGTTCCTCGGTCACGATGATGTAGCTGCCGATGGGGATCACCCGCCGCTGCATCCACGGCACGATCCCATCGGAATAACCATTGGTGGCCACCACCACGTCCCGCGCCTGAACCTTGCCCTTGGCGGTGGTGACGGTGAAGCCCTGCGACGTCTTCTCGACCCCCGTCACCTTGCAGTTCCCGATGACGGTCGCGCCCGCGTCCAGCGCCCGGATCAGCATCGCGCGATGCATCTTGCCGGGGTGGACGGAGCAGTGCCTGGGATAGACCAGACCGCCGAAATAGGTGTCTGTCCCCAGTTCCTTGTGCTGTTCCGCACGTGGCACGACGATGCTTTCCAGCGCCTCGTCGCGGCGCATCTGTTCGGCGTCGCGGACAAGGGTTTCGTAATGCTCCGGCGTATGGGCCGCATGAAACCGGCCGCAGCGGCGGAAATCGGCATCCAGCCCTTCGCTTTCGATCAGGTCGCCCAGCCATTCCAGCGCATCGACGCCCGTCTGGCGGATCGCGCGGGCCTTCTGTTCGCCGAACTTGGCCGTGAGCTTCGGCAGAGACGGCTTTACACTGGTGCTGACTTGCCCGCCATTCCTTGTAGAACATCCAAAGCCCGGATCACCGGCATCGAGCACAAGCGTCTCGCGCCCGCCTGCCGCCGTGACCTGCGCGGCGTTCAGCCCGGTGTAGCCCGAGCCGATCACCAGCACATCAGTCCGGTCCGGCAGGGTGCCACCGGTCGCGGGGGCGGGCCCCGTCTGATCCAGCCAATAGGGCTGGTGCCGGATGTCTGTCGTCTGAACCTTCGCCATCAAGACCCTTCACCGCGTTGCCATGTGCACGCCATCAGGCGCATCCCTTCTGTCCGCCGGACAACGGGGCGCCCCATCGGAAGGCTAGGGCAGGATTGGTCCGGTGCTGATATCCAATGTGACAAAACCATCAGTCCAATTTCTGCGCGATCTCGGGCAGGCCCCGCAGCACGGCGATACCGTGGCGAATATCCTCGGGCGAGGCGCAGCCAAAGCCCAGAACCAGCCCGGCCTGTCCAAGCGGCGTGAGCGAATACCGCGCCAGCGGCGCCAGCGTCACGCCCCGCTCGGCCGCTTGTGCGACCACCGTCGCCTCGTCAATGCCGGGGGCAAGGACGGCGGGCGTGTGGAAGCCGCCCGAGGTCTCCTGTACCTCCACCGCGCCTTTCAGCGCCTGTGCTTCCTGCATCAGCACATCGTAGCGCGCCTTGTACAGGCGGCGCATCAGCCGGATATGCGTGGCGAAATGGCCTTCGTCCATGAAATCGGCGGCGATGGCCTGTGTCATGGTCGGGGGGCCGCTGCCCCAGTCGGCGAACAACCGGTCGAAGGCGTCGATCATGCGCGGCGGCACCACCGCGAAGCCCAGCCGCAGGGACGGAAACAACGATTTGGAGAACGTGCCGACATAGATCACCCGTTCATTCGCATCGATGCTGGACAGGGCGGGTTGCGGGGCGTTGCCGAAGTAGAATTCTCCGTCGTAATCGTCTTCGACCACCACGGCCTGCGCGTCTTCGGCTGCCTTCAGAAGCTCGAACCGGCGGCTGAGGGACATGACATGCCCCAGGGGCTGCTGATGCGACGGTGTGACGAAGGCAAGCCGGAAATGGGGTGCCTTTTCAAGGCCGTCCTGCACGACCAGCCCTTCGCCATCGACGGCAACGGGCACCAGCTCTGCCCCCTCTGCCAGCAGCGCGTTTCGCGCGCCGGACGCGCCGGGGTTCTCCATCCAGACCCTGTCGCCGGGGTTCAGCAGCAACTGCCCGATCAGCGAAAACGCATGTTGCGCGCCGGTCGTGACAAACACCTGGTCGGGATGGCAATTCATCCCCTTCAGCGCGCTCAGATGCGTGGCAATAGCGCGGCGTAGCGGCGCATAGCCCTTGGGTTCGCCATAGCCCATCGTCACACCCCGGTCGGCCCGCATCAGCCGGGCCGAGATCCGCGACCAGTGCGCCATCGGGAAGGCTTCGAGAGCGGGCAAGGCCGTCACGAACGCGCCGCCCCGGTGCGGCAGCCACGACCGGCGGGCAAAGGCGCTGTCCGCGTGGTTGATGGCATAGGACACACGCGGCTGCGCGCCCGAAGGTGCACGCGCGGCATCGGTCACCGGGGGCGGGCGTTCGCGATCCAGCGTGTCGCTGACGAAGGTGCCGGAGCCGACCTTCGACACCAGCATCCCTTCCGACACCAGCCGGTCGATGGCATCGATCACCGTGGTGCGCGACACGCCGGTTTCCTTGGCCAGCGTCCGCGTGGCCGGCAGGCGCTCCCCCGCGCGCAATCCGCCCGAAAGGATCACGTCCCGCAGGGCAAGGTACAGCTGGACGCTGATGCTCTTGCTCGCGCGCCGGTCCAGCCGGATCGATGACAGCAATGCGCCGGCCGAATGCTTCACGTTTGTCCGATTCCCATGTCGTTGGCCGGACCATAGCCGAGGATTGGACCAGAGCCATTCCCGAAATGGATATATTCATCAGTCCATTTTCTGTAGAGCCTGCACCGGCGGAACGAGAACGGGCAGCGGACGAGGGCCATGAAACTCAAGACGATCGAGACCTTTTCGAACGAATTTGTCTGTTTTGTACGGATAACGGCAGAAGACGGCACACAGGGCTGGGGCCAGGTCGCGCCCTATTTTGCCGATATCACCGCGCAGGTTCTGCACCGCCAGGTCGCACCGCATGTGCTGGGGATGGATTGCCGCAACATCGACGCCATGCTGGATCTGGTTCGCGACCGTGAACACAAGTTCCCCGGCGCCTACCTGCGCCGGGCGATGGGCGGGGTGGATACCGCGCTCTGGGACTGGCGCGGCAAGTGCGAAGGGCTGCCTGTCTGTTCCCTGATCGGCGGCAGCCCGGGGACGGTCCGGGCCTATGCGTCGTCGATGAAGCGGGACATCACGCCGAAGGACGAGGCCGACCGCTTCCTGCGCCTGCGCGATGCCCATGGCTTCGATGCGTTCAAGTTCCGCATCGGCGCGGAAGTGGGCCGCGACCAGGACGAATGGCCCGGCCGGACCGAGGAGATCGTGCCGACGATCCGCAAGGCGCTTGGCGATGACGCCGCGCTGCTGGTCGATGCCAATTCCTGCTATTCCCCGGCCAAGGCGATCGAGGTGGGGCATATGCTGCAGGACAACGGCGTCTCACATTACGAGGAGCCGTGCCCCTACTGGGAGTTCGCGCAGACGAAAGAGGTCACCGACGTGCTGGACATCGACATCACGGGCGGCGAGCAGGACTGCATGCTGGCCAACTGGAAGGGTATGATCGACGGGCGGATCGTCGACGTGCTGCAGCCCGACATTTGCTATCTTGGCGGCATCTCGCGAACGCTGCGGGTGGCGCGGATGGCGGAAACCGCGGGCATGCCTGTCACGCCCCATGCGGCGAACCTGTCACTGGTCACGCTGTTCACGATGCACTTGCTGCGGGCGATTCCGAATGCCGGCAAGTACCTGGAATTCTCGATCGAGGGCGAGGATTACTACCCGTGGCAGACGGGCCTGTTCACCAGCGACCCCTACGGGATCGAGGACGGCCTTGCCACGGTCACCGACGCCCCCGGCTGGGGGGTCGAGGTCGCGCCCGAATGGCTCGCGAAGTCCGACTACCGGGTCACCACAGTGTAGGTCATGGCAGGGAGGCCGCGATCCAGCGCGGGTAGCTGACATTCCGCAACCCGTCGAGGCCTAGTGCCGCGTGCCAGTCCTCCAAAGCCGCCATGTCGGTGCCTTCGATGGCGACGGTCCACGTGTCCGGGCTGAAATCGGCGTCGATGCGCGCGATCTCGGCCGTGATGGTATCGGCTTCGAACTGAACCCTGTCCTTGCGCACGGTCCGCGCGATGTGGCCTGCGTTCGTGAAGGCGGCCAGAAGATCTTCGGCGTCGCAGGTTTGCCCGGGCTCCAGCGCGGGGAAACCCGGCGCCGCGCCGAAACAGCGTGTCAGGGCCGCACCCCTTGCGGGCAGGTCCATCAGGCCCATCGGTTCCCAGCGTTCGAAACGGCCGACCTTCTGCGCGCAGTGCTTCAGATCCAGCGCCGATCCGTTCCGCAGCTTGAATGCCCAGTCCGGCCGACCGTCGGACAGATAGACGTCTTCCCGGCTGTCGCGTGACGTGGCCGTCATCCGGTCGCGTATCGCCGCGCGCGGGCGGATCAGGCCGTCACCGAACGCGCGGAATTCCAGGCGGGCTTCGGTCATGTCATGCTACTGTCTGAAAGGTCATTGTCAGGGTCCCGTGGGCCTGCGTTGTTTGGTAACAGGAACTCAATGCGCTTTCAGCCGTTGGAGTTCCGGGACATTCGTGCCCTGGCCCATTTTCTTCAGGCGGAGCAGACGGCACCGCATTTCATTTACTCCTACGGCACAGACCGGACATTCGACCCATGGAAGACACTCACAAGGAAAACCACGTCGACAACCACGACGAGGCGCTGACCAGCCAGGAACAGGACGCGCTGGAAGACCAGGCGCCGATCCGCGCCGTCGCGATCTTCGAGGCCATCCGCCGCGAGGGTCGGACGGAACTCTACCGTCCCTTGGGCGCGCTGGCGATGTCGGGGCTGGTGGCGGGGATGGCGATGGGCTTTTCGGTGCTGCTGCAATCGCTGCTCCGGTCGCACCTGCCCGATACCGAATGGCGCCCGCTGATCGACAGCTTCGGCTACTGCTTCGGTTTCCTGCTGGTCATCCTCGGCCAGTTGCAGCTGTTCACCGAGAACACGATCAAGGCCGTCTGCCCGGTGCTGGATCATCCGTCGCTGACGGTGTTCCTGCGGCTGGGGCGGCTGTGGTCGATCGTGCTGGTCACCAACGTGGTCGGGGCCGCGTGCTTTGGCGCGGCGCTGTGGCTGTCGAAGGATGTCCAACCAGAAATCTGGCAGACCGCCTACGAGCTTTCTCAGAAGGCGGTCTCCTATGGCTTCACCGAAACCCTGCTGCGCGGGATCGGGGCCGGGTGGCTTGTGGCCGCGCTTGTCTGGATGCGCCCGACGACAGGGTCGGTCCAGCCGATGATTATCGTGCTGATCACCTATGTCATCGCGCTGGCCGGCTTCACCCATGTCGTCGCCGGAACGACCGAGGCCGCCTTCCTTGTCCTGGAAGGCGACAGGACGGTGGGAGAGGCGGTCTTCGGCTATATCGTTCCGGCGATGCTGGGCAACCTGCTGGGCGGGTCGCTGATCTTCACCATGCTCGTCTGGGTCCAGATCCGGAACGAACTGAGGATGGATGCCGACGACCACCTGAAGGAGTGACCCTAGACGGGGATCCTGCCCGGCGGCAGTTCGGGCGGGGTATCCGGCGGGGTCTCGTTGGGCTCCTCCGGCCGGGGCGGATAGTCCGGCAGGTCGGGCGTTTCCTCGGGGTTGCCCGGCGGGATCGGCGGGGGCGTGTTGTCGGGCATCGGGTCCTCGGGCGGGGTGCGCGGCGGCACGCCGGCCTGCATCGGGACGTCTTGGGGTCGGGCTGTCATGGCAGCTCCCTTTCGTTGAAATTGGATGATGAGCGGATGGTTCAGTACGTTGCGGGCGGATCGCTGGCCGGGAAGCTTTCGTCGCTCATCTCGTCGACGCGATCCCAGTTGCGGGGTGGGTCGCGCATCTGGTCGGGGCCGGCTTCGCGGACGCCGGGCGTTGAAAGCCCGTGGCGCATCTTGCGGCCGGCGAAGATCAGGCCAAGCACGGCAGCGCCCATCAACAGCTTCGAGAACATTCCAGTCTCCTTTGCAAAACGGGTCCCGGCGCGCTCGGACGCCGCGGTGTGCGCGGCGGCGGGTCTGCGGGGCGGTTGATCCCTGCCCGGCAAATCGCCGGGCAGGGTGCGTTCAATGGTCCACGGCAGGGACAGACCCATGCCCGGCGGGCCCGACGCGTTGGGCATGGCGGCGGAGGGTGCCGCAACCACACCTGGTTCGGGCAGCCCCCTAAACATCATGGCAATGACCTGCCAACCGGGGGGCCATGACGGCCGGAATGGCCGTCATCGGAGCAGGGCACCGGCCCGGCCAGGCGCAGGGGGCCCGGGCGGCCGTTCCGTTCAGACCGCACCGAAGGTGTCGCCGGACTGCTTGACGCGCAGGTTGTTCTGCACGTGCTGCACGCCCATCACGTCTTCGGCGCAGTCCTCGGCGCGGCGCTTCTGCCGGCGGGAGCCCACGATGCCGTCCAGCGTCACCTCGCGCTCGGTGACCGCGACCTGAACATCGGTCGCGTCGACCACCGCATCCTCGGTCAGGTAGTCGTTGACGTCTTCGAGGATGCGTTCGTCCGACCGGCGATAGTCCTTCGGCCCACGGCCGCGGTGGTCCTGCTCGCGCCGCTCTTCAGCATCATCGTCGCCGAACCACGATGCGACCTCGTCGCTCGCCCGGTCGAAGAAGGTCCGATCGCCGGGGCGGGACGGCTGCCACATCGCTCGGTCATAGAACGGCGGGCCGTAGGGGCCGGGGTGATAGGCCGAAAACGGAAAGCCGCCCACGCCCCAGCCGGGGCCGGCCATCGCGTAAGGATCGCGCCGCGGACGGCCGTAGTAGGGACCGGCGTTCGCGTCTTCACGGAACGGCGTTTCACGCGGGTCGTTGCGCCAGTTGCGGATGGGGTCATTCATGTCGTTGTCGGTATAGTCGCGTGCCATGTCTTGTTCCCTTTCCTGTTCGTGAACGGGATCGACGTGCGGGGCCTGCCCGGCCGCGCCCTTTGTATCCTGCCCGCATTGGCGGGCCTTCGGAGCGTGCGGGCATTGCTACCGTCCGCTCGACCCCTTTGATTGTAAGGATTCAACCAGTATCCCGGGGCAATTGTTCCTGCCGGCGGGCGGATTTGATGGGCTCTGGCCGTCGCTTTTCCGAAAGTGTTCCGGGCGTTTCGGGCCGCGGAAGGACACGGCGGCCGCGCCTTGGGAGGCGGGCCGCCATGTCGTGGTTTCCATGCATCGAGGCCTTGGCCGCACACGGTCATGCGGACCGGTTCTTGCGTTCTTCCGCGGCCTTGGTCAGCATTTCCTGTGCGTCGCAGACCTCGGTCCAGGCTTCGTCCAGAAGCGTGGTACAGGTCTCGCGGCCCAGTTCGTTCGACCATTCCAGCAGCGTCGTGTAGCGGGCCAGTTCATAGCCCACGATCATCCGGGCCACGGCCGTCAGAGCGGTTTCGACGGTTTCTTCGCCCATCGTGCTGGTCATCACGGCCCTGGCCTCTTCCAGAAGCGCGTCGATGGCCTGTGCGCCGGCATCGTCGGGGCTGGCATCAATGTCCGCGAAGATCTTCTCAAGCCGCGAAATCCGGGTCTCTACTTCGGTCAGGTAGGACCGAAGTCCTTGCCGCAAGGGGCCTGTCCCCGTCTTGTCGATGAGATCGGGCAGGCGCTCGATGATCCGGGTCTCGGCCGTGTGGATCGATCGCAGCCAATAGAGGAACAGCTCTTCCTGCGTTTTTGCGTCCTTTGCCATGAAAGTCATCCTTTGCTCCTTTCATGCTCCTGTTCGGGGTGTCCGGGATCCGGCGTCGGTTTCGGACCCGGCGGCCCGTCGATTGACGGTCGGCCGGGCCTGAACGGCGCGGAACGTGGGACGTCGGGAACGCGGAGCGTTCTGACAGGACAACAATCACGGGGGCGGGGTTGTTCCGGCCCGGGCTGTCGAAACGCGCGGGCCAAGGGGCGGTCGGCGCGAAGCCGCCGGGTCAGAGCGGTTTGGGATCGCCCGGCATCTGGTCGGCCTTCACGGCACCGCGTGCGCCCATCGGCATGGGATCGCCGGTGGTCGTGTCCTTCTGCGTCTGGGCCTCGGCCTCGGCGTTCAGCTCGGCCCCCAGAAGGATCAGGATGGCCGAGATCCACAGCCACATCAGCAGGATGATCACCCCGGCCAGTGCGCCGAACGTCTCCTGGTAGCTGCCGAAATTCTGGACGTAGTAGGCGAACCCGGCAGAGGCGGCGAGCCACAGGACGGTGGCCAGAACCGCGCCGGGGGTCAGCCAGTTCCACCTGGCGGGCTTCCGGTTGGGCGCGAAATGGTAGACCACGCCAAGCCCGACCATCGCCATGATGACCAGCGCGACCCAGCGGGCGAGCCCGATGACGAATTCCACGACCGGGCCGAGCGAGATGAATTGCATGATCGACGGCAGGATGATCGTTGCCCCCAGCCCGGCGATCAGCCCCACGATCAGGAACAGTGTCAGCGCCAGACGCAGCAGCGTCAGGTGGATGAAGCCCCGGCTTTCCTTTTCGTCGTAAACGACGTTCAGGCCTTCGATCAGGCTGCCCACGCCCTTGGACGACGACCATATTGCAAGGCCCAGCCCCATCAGGGCCGCGAGGCCCAGCCCGCTGCTCTGGCTGCCGGCCACGGCCGAGGCCTGTCCGATGATGATCTCGGCGGCAGCAGAGGGCACCACGGCCGAGACCGTTTCGATCTGCTGGGTGACCTGCGACGGCTCGAACACCCGGCCGGCCAGTGCCATCAGCGCGGTGATGGCGGGAAACAGGGCCAGCAGACCGTAAAAAGCCACGCCCGCTGCGATCAGCGTGACGTGGTCCCTTTGCATTTCCTGCCAGACGCGGCGGAAAATACCGATCCACCCGCGCCAGGGAATCTGGCGCGGGCGGGTGGCATCATGTCCGGGATGGCTTTCAGCCGTCACGACGTCGATGGTTGGCCGAGCTTCTGCTTCTCGGCTTCCTTCTTCGTATCATCAGCCACGCGATTCACACCGCTGCGGACCTCATCGGCGACATGTTCGGCGGCGGACTTGTCGCCCGGCGCCTGGTCGTCGATCTTGGCACGCTCCTCGTCCAGGACTTCCTGGGCCGAGGCGGCGGCGCGGTCGGCGACCTGCTTGGCCTTGCCCCATTCGGCTTCCAGCATCCGTTCCGCACGGTCATAGTAGCGGTCCGATTGCTTGCCCATCAGATCGTCTTCCTGCCGGGTGCGGGGCAGGGTGCCTGCCAGGATCGCACCGGCCGCGATGGCCAGACCGCCGACCACGAGGGGGTTGTCCTCGTAGAACTTCGTCGCCGTATCGGCGCCGGAGCGGGCCCGGCGTGCCGCGGCGCGGCGGGCCTTCACGGCCGACCAGCGGGCGGCGATGACGCGTTCACGCGCGTCGTCGGCCAGGCTTTCCGTGCCGCGCGCCAGACGGCGGCGGATGCGGCGGGCACGGTGGGCAGCGGAATCCCGCATCGTCGCGGCGCTGCTCTTCACGTTGTGCCCCACGGCCGACGCCCGACCCGACACCGTATCGGCGGTGTCGCGGGCCTGTTCGCCGACGCTTGCAGCGGCGTCCGAGATCCGGTCGCCCATGCCAGGGGTGTCATCTTCATCGTCGATGTCGTCCTCGAAGCCGGCCCAGTAGTCGTCGTCATCAGCATAAAGCCAATCGTCCTGGACGTCACGCCGATAAAGGCCGCGGCCATCGGTCAGGACACCGTCGCCCGCGCGATCCGCCATCGAGGCGGAAGGCCGTTCCGGATCCGAATACGTGCGGTTGATGCCGCCGCCATGCGACGCCGACGGGTGCGTCCGACGGACAGAGGACACGTATCCCTCCTCGTCGTCATATCCGGCCTCGTAGCCAGCGCCGGATCCGACGCGCTCACGGGCATAGTCGCGGGCCTGGCCCACCCGGGTGCGGGCGGCTGCCGCGACACCGCTGCCGGTCGACGCGATGGCGTTGCCGGTCGACGCGATGGCGTGCTTGTCCTGTTGCCAGGACCGGCCGCTCATCAGCCACACAAGGCCGACGCCGGTCAGGGCCAGCGCGACAGGGTTACGTTTCACCGATTGCGTGATGGCGTTGCCGATATCCTGCCCGTGATCGGACAGGCCGCGGCCAAGCTCGCGCAGGATGTTGTCGGCGGAAAAACGGTCCTGCAATTCATCGACGGTGTGGCCCAGCTGGGCGCGTTCCTTTTCGATGCTGCGTTCGATTTCGTCGGGGGTGCGGGTGTCGGTCATTTCGACATACCTCCTTGCACGGCGCGCGCGTCGCGCTTGATGTTTTCTGCGGTCCGGGACGGGGCGAGGCTGGACAGTTTCAGATCGTTGCCACCTTTCGAGAACAGGATGGCGGCGATCACGCCCAGCACGACGCCCACGATCAGTGCGGCCCAGCCGGGCTCGATGCCGACTTCGGTCAGACCACTGACCACGGCAGCGGCGAGAACGTTCAGCGCAACAAGCGCGATGACGACGGCGCCGACAAGCATGCCGATGGCGGCTGTTGCCTTCCGCAGGTTCTGGTCGACCTCGGCGCGGGCCAGGTCGACCTCGCTGCGGATCAGGGTCGAGATGTGCCGGATTGCCTCGCTCAGAAGCGTTCCGGTGCTTTCGGTCGATGTGCGGTCAGTGGCGGTCATTTGATCTCTCCCGGTTTGCCGTGGGGCACGCCGGCGCCCGTGGCGGGGGCAGTGCCTGCTGTTGCAGGGCTTGACGTTGCGGGCGAAGGCGCCGCCGGCGGGGTATGGGGCTGGCGGCCGACAACTGCGGCCTCCAGCTCGTCATCGCCTTCGTCGCTGTCCCACATGTGGTTCAGGTCGACCGAGCCTTCGCGGTGACGCTCCGAAGCGCGTGCGATCCGGGTTCCGGCAAAGCCCAGAAGGGCTGCGCCGCCCAGGAAGGCCAGCGGGTTACGGCGCGCAAAATCCGACACGTCGCCGGCCACTTCGCCCAGGTCCTTGTCGCGCACGGTATCCGACATATCGGCCAGCGCGTCGGCCATCTGACCGAACGTGCGTTCCTGCGGGGAGCCGTCGCGAAGTTCCTCGGCGGCGCGGCGCAGCGCGTCACCCATGTTCGAAATCTCGTCGGCGACACCGGCCTTGGCCTGCTCGCCGCGCTTGCCGACTTCTTCGACCGCGCGATCCCGAATGCTTTCCGCCGTGTCCTGAGCGTCACGTTTCAGGTCTTGTGTCAGGCCTTGGGCTGCGTCGCCCGCGGTCTGCGTGCTGTCTCTCGATTCGGTGGGCGTTGTTGACTGTGTCATTTGCTCACGTCCTTTCTCGAAAATGGGGGTTGGTCAGGCGATGATGTTCAGCAGAGCGACGACGATCACCAGCAATCCGACCAGGTATATGATGCTGTGCATTTTCAATCTCCTCCGCGGGATGTGATTTGACTTGAACCGCGGTTCGTTATGATGAGTGGACGCGCAGACAGCCCTTCCTGTTCCGGTCCGACGAATATATTTTTCAAACAGGCACGGGCACGGTCGACTTTCCCGGACGGGCAAAACCGGTGCCGACCGGGTGAAAATGCCTGTGATCGCAGGGGCGCGACCTCGTCCGGCACATGGCTGCGCGTCCCGATCGCACTGCGTGGCGGAACCGGACGCGGCGCCGGGCGTTATCCCCTCGAATCAATCAAACGGAAGAAACCGACGACGTGACACACGCGCTCCAGCCCGCCGATGATGAGGATCTTCGTGATCCGACGCCGGTCACAGATATCGTCGACGCGCTGAAGAAAGCCGCCGAAGACGAAGACGACCTGACCCTGCACGAGATTTTCGACGCGGTGGGACAGAATTCCTTCTCTGCCACCCTGCTGGTTCCGGCGCTTCTCGTCGTGACGCCGCTCAGCGGCATTCCCTTGTTTTCGTCGATCTGCGGGCTGACGATCGCCTTTATTTCGGCGCAGATGCTGATCCGTCGGGATCATCTGTGGATGCCGGAATTCCTCATGCGAAAGGAAGTGGACGCCAACAAGACGCGAAAGGCGCTTCGGCGTATCGACGGGCTGGCCGCCTGGCTCGACCGCCGCACGCGTCCGCGGCTTCGATTCCTCGTCACGGCACCCCTGTTCACATGGTTGCAGGTCCTGTGCCTGCTGTGCGGGCTCGCCATGCCGATGCTCGAGATCGTGCCCTTCTCGTCCTCGGTCCTCGGGCTGGCGGTCGCCATGCTGGCGACGGCGATGCTTGTCCGCGATGGCCTTTTTGCACTGTTCGGATTGGTCGCCATCCTCATCGTCGCGACGATACCGTTCATGGCGGCCAACCTGCTTTAGGGTCGCCCCAAGCACTATTGTCCGTCGGGCATCATTTCGACCGTCACCGAGTATCCGAAGGCCATGCCGGCGCCGGGCGCCAGAACGTTGCTGTTCGGCCGGAGGGCGATCTGCGGGCCGTCGCCTTCGCAGGAGGCGGTGCCGTGCCACGGCTCGATGCACAGGAACGGCGCGCGCAGCGGTTTCCACAGGGCGAGGTCGGGCAGATTGTGGAACCTGAACGACAATCCGGGCCCGCCATCCGGACCATAATGCAGCGCGTCAGACCCATCGGGGAACACAAGGGCGCCGTCCTTGAACAGGTCGTCCCGGATCTCCAGGCGTCCGTCGACAAAGGGACCCGCCATGGGCGTGGGCGTCAGCAGACCGTCGTTCAGCAGGCGCCTGTCGGGGGACCCGCCGGCCGCGAGGGTGACGTGGTGACTTTCGCCCCCGGCACGTGGCAGTGGCCATCGGAATGCCGGATGAAAGCCGAAGCCGAAGGGCATCTGGCCCTGGCCCAGATTCTCGACGCGCGCCTCGCAATGGACTGTGTTTCCGTTCAGCCGGTGGATGACATGCAGGGCGTAGTCGAACGGGTAAACCGCCCGGGTTTCTTCCGACGCGCGCAGCAGGTGATGGCACCGTGTGGCGGTTTCCCCGACAAGTTCGAACGCGCTGCGACGGGCGAAGCCGTGCTGCGCCATGGGCGCGCTGACCTCGCCCGCGGCCACGACATCGCCGGGCGCGCGGCCGACGATGGGAAACAGAACCGGCGCCCGACCCGTCCAGAACGCCGCGTCGCCGTTCCACAGGTAGTCGTCTCCTGCCGCATTGCGCAGGTACTGCATTTCAGCGCCTAGGGGCGCCACAGAAAGGCTGAGCGCGTCATTGCTCAACAGGCTGTTCGAAGCGGCCATGCGGTCTTTCCCGGATGAAACGGTGGCAGATGCCGGGACAGCGGCCCCCGGTCGGTGGCCAAGGTTTAGAGCATCGCGCCGCGTTCGCAAATGACAGTTCACGCCTGTGCTTGGGGGTACCCGCTCATGGCAAAACTGCGCGCGGCGTGCGGTTTGCCCGTCAGCGCGACCGCGTCCCCTCTTCTCGGAACGGGAAGGCAGGTGCGACTGCACGCGCCGGAGCCGATTCGGAGAATAGGCCAGGCGGGAATCATGCCTAAAGGGAACATAACGTTTCAGAACAAAGGTTAAGACGGCGCAGTTCATCCAAAACCGCGACAGTCCGATGCCGGTAGTCGACCGCAAGGTATCCCGTCAGTTGTCGCGCAGTTGTGCTGCGTAGAGCGCGGCCAGTTCGGAGCGGTTGGCGCAGCCCTCCTTGGCCATGGCGCGGCCAAGATGGGTGCGCACGGTGCCGTGGCTGATCTCCAGCAGGCGGGCGATGTCGCGGTCGGTGCAGCCGCGGGCCACAAGGCGCACCACGTCCGCCTCGCGCGGGGTCAGCGTACTGCCCTCTCCTGTCCGGCGGCGCAGTGCGGTTTTCAGGAACGGTTCCAGCGCCGACAGCAGGCCCAGTTCCCGGGCACCGAATTCGGGCGCGCGATGGCCGCGCCACAGCCGGAAGTCGCCCAGATCGCAGCCATCGTCGACAAGGAACAGGTTGATGCCGTGGCTCAGCCCGTCGCGGGCAAGGAAGTCGGTGTAGAACTCGGTCCGGTGGAGGTCTTCATAGGGCATGACCTCCTCGATCAGCGCGGGGCGGGCCAGCGCGCGCAACCTGTCGGTGATCGGGTCGCGGTACTGGAACCATGCCTCGTATCTGGCGATGTTGTCGGGATCCATGTTCAGCACGGTGGCATTGCCATAGCGCCCGGCCTTCTGCGACCAGACATACGAGGCCCCGTAATCGGCCCGCAAAAGCCGTGCGAGATCTCCCAGGATCTGCCCGCGAATGTCCTCCCACGGCTCTGCCCGGTTCAGCCGCGTGACGATGTCGCCGAACAGGCGCATGTCGGAAAGGCTGACATCGCGGATCGCGTGGTCCATGGCCCGGGCCGTCCTTCTGTGCCGTTTTTCGGACGGCCAGAGTTTACGCCCGGGGCGCGCATCGCAAAGGGACGGGCGCGCAGCACGTCCCGGGGCAGCGGGGCTCGCGGCCCAATTGCGTGATTTTTGCGCTAGTTCCGGCCCGACGCGGAGGATTGCGGCACGGTGAGATCAGAGGGAGATTTCGGTGCCACGGGAGAGGGTGCCACCGGAGACGACCTCTCCGTAGATGCCCATGTCGGGGTGGTCGTAGATCTCCTGCAGCAGCTTCGGCACCCGCAGGTCGCGTTCGGCGGAGACGGGGTTGACTTCGGTCGCCGGGCAGCGGCGGGTGCGCAGGCAGAGGCGCAGGCGCACATCGCCCAGCGTGATCTCGCGGTCGACAAGGTCGAGTTCGGAAAACGCGGGCCAGCCGTCGAAGTAGATGTTGCCGCGAAAGCGCATCGGATCGACAGGCGCGCCCGCGCGCGTCTCCAGATCGCGGACCGAGGCGAGGTTGATCAGCGAAACGGCGTTCATCATCTCGGGCGAGACGACCGAGATATCGGTGAACCGGTTGTCGCCGCCCCGCGCAAGGATCGGACGTTCCTCGGCCGGCAGGTCGAGGAAGGCCATCAGGGCCTCCACGGCCGCCTCGGCCCCGTCGTCGGTGCCCAGATCGGCCGACAGCAGGCTGGTGCCGTTGTGGTGCAGGGTCAGCTGGCCGGTGGCCGGGTCGTAGTGGCTGCGCAGCCCGGCCAGGGCCGCCGTTGTCATCACCACGTGAAAGCGGTTCTTGGGCAGGGGGCGGAAGGTGTCGGGATCGTACCCGGCGCCGGGGCGGGCGAAGCCGAAGACGCGATCATGCGGGAAGCCTTGCCCCGGTGTCAGGCTGACGCTGTCCAGCGGCTGGGCCGACAGGCCCTTGACCGGGTAGTGATAAAGGGCGGTGATCTGGCCGTTCATTGCGGCATCTCCTGAAGCGGCGCGAGCGCGGTTTCGATCTGCAGGGCGAGAGATAGCAGGCCACGGTCCTGCCCGGAACCGCCTTCAAGCATAAGCCCGAACGGCAGGCCCGCGGCATCCCGCCCCGCCGGCAGGGACAGCGACGGCGTGCACAGCATCGAGGCGCGGCAGGTGTTGCGGCTGACGGTGGGAAAGGTCGGCAGGTCGATGCCGTCGGCGTGCAGCGTCGCGTCCTCCCCGATCAGGGGCGGCGGCACGGGGACGGTGGCCGAAAGCAGCCCGTCGAGTGCGTGATGTTGCATCAACGCCGCGTAATCGGCGCAGAGGTGCGGGAGCTGGTCCGCCAAGGCCGCGCGCCAGGCCGCATCGGTCTGGGCGGCGAGCTCCGGCAGCGCGGCGAAGATGCCCGCCACGTCGGGGCTGCTGACCGCGACGGCAAGGGTGGCATAGTCAGTGCCCGCGCGCTGTGCCGCGTGATCCTTGAACGATGCGTAGCCTTCGCAGAAGGCCACCGGATCGCCGGCCTGCCGGGTGCCGTCGTCAATGGCTGCGGTGTCCACGGGAACCAGCGTGATGCCCGCGGCCCCCAGCCTGTCGAGCGCGCGTTGCATCGCCGCGTCGGTCTGAGCCGACAGGCCCGACAGCGCATCGCTTGCCACGCCAAGGCGCAGGGGGCGGTCGAGCAGCGGGGGCAACGCGTCTTCCCCGGTGATCAGCGCGTCGAGCAGGGCGATATCAGCCACGCAGGCGGCCATCGGTCCGATGGTGTCGCGGGTGGGCGAGATCGTGAGCACCCCGCCATCGGGATAGCGCCCTGTCGACGGCCGGAACCCGCAGATACCGCAGAACGCCGCCGGGATCCGGGTGGAGCCGCCGGTATCCGTCCCCAGCGCCGCCGGGATCAGCCCCAGCGCGATGGCGGTGGCGTTCCCGCCCGACGATCCCCCAGCCACCCGCGCCGGATCGGCCGGATTGCGCACCGGCCCGTAAAGCGCGTTGTTCGATGTCACGCCGAAGGCGAATTCGTGCAGGTTGGTCTTCAGCACCAGCGCGGCTCCGGCGGCGCGCAGACGGGCGACGGGCGGCGCGTCGGCGTCGGGCCTATGCCCCTGAAGCGCGGGGCTGCCGCCGGTGGTGTCAAAGCCGGCAAGGTCGATATTGTCCTTCACCGCGATGGGCAGCCCTGCAAGGGGCCCGCTGGCAGGTGCCGCCAGCAGCTCCGCGATGCGGGCCGGATCGGCCTGCGTGGTGGTATTGTAGTCGGCGATCCGTGTCAGCCGGTCGGCGATATGTGCCGCGATCGCGCCGCCGCCGCCGCTCTGTTGCAGTTCGCGGAAGGCAGCCAGGGGCATGGGCGTTGCTGGGGGCATGGGGTCTTTCCGGATCGTCAGGCGTTTCAGGAGGCGTCCGGCGCGAAATCGGCGTGGCGGGCGGCAAGGAAGTCGGACAAGGTCGCGGGCGGTCGGCCCAGCAGGGCCGGGCCGTCGCGGCTCACCGGCTCCTGCGCGCCGCGTTCGATGGCCCGGAACAGGTCCACGACCAGCTGCGCTTTCCAGAACGGCAGGCCGGCCGCGAGGGGCAGGACAAGCCGCGCAAGGAGCGCGGGCACGGTTCTGAACCCGACGCGCTGGCCCGTTGCCGCGCCGATCATGCCGGCAATGTCAGGGAAGGACAGCGCCGCCGGTCCGGTCAGGGTGACAGGCGAGCGCGGTTCGGCCCGATGGGCGAGCAGGGCGAGCGCTTCGGCCACGTCGGAAGCGGCGACCATGGCGACGCGGCCCGATTTCACCGGCAGCATCATGGGCTTGCCGCGCCGGATGTCACCGGCAAACAGCAGCAGGCTGTCCTGGTAGAATGTCGGCCGCAACACCGCATGGGGCAGGCCGGAGACCACCAGCGCCCGTTCCGCCACCGCGTGATGCCGCCCGAAGCTGACCGGCGGCGAAAGTCCCGCGGACTGTGCCGAAAGCTTGGCGACAAAGCCGACCTTCGCCGCGGCCAGTTCCGCGATAATGGCGGTTTCCACCTCACCCTGGTCGCGCATGTCGGGGGTGATCAGCACCACCCGATCGATGCCCGTCTCCAGCGCGGCGCGCACGGCGCTGCGGTCGGAAAGGGCGCCCGTCAGGGCCCTGGCCCCCGGCGCCACCGCCGCGCCGCGTGTCAGAACCGACACCGCGTGGCCCATCGCCAGAAGACGCCCGGTGACCCGCGCGCCAATCTGCCCGCTGCCACCGATGACAAGCGTTCGGATCGGGCCTGTCATGCGATGCGCCATCCCTTGCCGCCTGCAAGGATCTCCTCGGCTTCCGCCGCCATGCCGGTCACGATGTCCGCGGCCGGTTCGACGCTGGAAATCATGCCGAGCCCCTGACCCGCCAGAAGCGGCAGTTCCTCGTAATCTCCGGTGGCGCCCTGCATGGGGACGAGGTTGCCGAAACGGCGGAGTTCCACTTCCATCCCGGCAAGGGGCATCCGGCCCACCACAGGTTCGGCGCTGTTATCGGCCGGGGCGTCGTCTTCGCGACCATCGAACTCGGCCACCACGCGGTTGCGCAGCAGGCGCATCGGGTTGAAATGCAGGTGATGCCGCCCGAACAGCGACGACAGCACGGTATCGGTGCCATCGGCGGCGCAAAGCCGGGCCTTGTAATCCTCGTGCGCGCTGGATTCCGCGCTGGCCACAAGGCGCGAACCGACCCAGACACCCGCCGCCCCAAGACACAAGGCCGCCGCCAGCGCCCGCCCGTCGGTGACCCCGCCCGAGGCCAGCACCGGCGTGCCCGGCACGGCATCGACGATCTGCGGCAGCAGGACGAAGCTGGGCAGGCTGCCAAGGTTGTGCCCGCCGGCCTCCGTCCCCTGCGCCACGATCACGTCGACCTCGTCAGCCGCCGCCAGCTTCGCCGCCTCTACGGAGCCGACCTGTTCGATCACCTTGATCCCGGCGGCGTGCAGTTGCGCGATCCACTCCGGCTTAGGATGGCCCCAGTGGAAGCTCGCCGCGGCCACCGGCGTTTCGGCGGCGCAGAGCGCTTCGATATGGCTGTCCTCGGCGTAGATGGTGATGAAATTCACGTGGAACGGCCGGTCCGTGCCGGCGCGGATGCCTGCGATCAGGCCCTCCATGACCGGCACCGGCATGGGGCCGATGGCGACAGAGCCCATGGCGCCAGCGTTCGACACGGCGATGGCGAGGTCCGGCGTCATGCCGGCGAAGGCCATCCCGGCCTGAACGATGGGTGCGGACAGGCCGAGGAGGTGGGTCAGCGGGGTCTCGATCATCTGCGTCCGTTCCTGTGGGGCTGTGTCCATCGGTGTGTCCCGGGCAGCCTAGAGCGGCCCCTGCCGCTTTGGTATCGGCAGAAATGTTGACGGCCACAGGGACCGCGGGGAAGACTGATCGATGCTGCCGGGCAGACATTGTTGTTGACTTGAAGCCGCCCGCGAATATCATTTGCATGCAAACAATAGGAAGGCGACTGCATTGGCCTATCTGTCCCCGACCGAACTGACGGACGCCCTTGCCGCGCTCAGGGACGGGCAGGCGAAAGTCATCGCCGGCGGGACGGACGTGTTTCCGGCCATGGCGCGCGGCAAGGGGCCGGCCGCTTTCCTCGATGTCACGCGGATCGCGGGGCTGACCTCCATCACCTCCGATGACGGCGGAACGCGTATCGGCGCGGCTGTCTCGTGGAGCGCGATTGTTGCCGCCGACCTGCCGCCTGCCTTCGACGCGTTGAAGGAAGCGGCGCGCGAGGTTGGCAGCATCCAGATTCAGAACGCCGGCACGATTGCCGGAAACATCTGCAACGCATCCCCCGCCGCCGACGGGGTTCCGGCGCTGCTGGCGCTGGACGCCAGGGTGGAGATCGCGAGCGCGGACCGTGGCGTGCGGGTGCTGCCGCTGGCCGATTTCCTGCTGGGCGTGCGCAAGACTGCGCTGGAAGCGGACGAACTCGTCACCGCTGTATTGGTGCCGCCGCAGCCGGACGGCATGGGCTCGGCCTTCGCAAAGCTGGGCAGCCGTCGGTATCTCGTGATCTCGATCACCATGACGGCGGCCAATATCTTGCTGGACAGGGAAGGTGCGATTGCCGAGGCCCGGATCGCGGTCGGGGCGTGCTCGGCGGTGGCTCGTCGTCTGCCGGATCTGGAACGGGCGCTGATCGGCCAGCGGCCCGACGCGGCAGATGTTCTGGCCGAACATCTGGGCCCGCTTTCCCCCATCGACGATGTGCGCGGCTCCGCGGCCTATCGGCTGGACGTTGTGCAGGAACAATGCAGGCGCGCAATTCAGAGGGCCGGACGATGAACAAGCAGTTCACCACGGCGACGACCTTCCACCTGAACGGGGCGGAGGTTTCGGCCCACCCCCGTCCGGGCCAGCGCCTGTCGGCGCTTCTGCGCGAAGGGCTGGGCACGCGCGACGTGAAGATCGGCTGCGATGCGGGCGATTGCGGGGCGTGTACCGTGCTGATCGACGGCGCCCCGGTCTGCGCCTGCCTGACGCCGGCGCATCAGGCAGCGGGGCGAAAGGTGGAAACGCTCTCGGGGATGACGGCCTCGGACCCCGACGCGCTGCGCCTGATGCAGAGCTTTCAGGACCACGGCGCCGCGCAATGCGGGATCTGCACCCCGGGCATGATGGTGTCTGCCGTGGCCCTTCTGCGCGCCGAACCCGCGCCGGACGAGGCGCAGGTGAAGGATGCGCTTGCCGGCGTGCTGTGCCGCTGCACAGGTTACCGCAAGATCATCGACGCGGTGCTGGGCGCGCCCGCGCTGGCCGACACGTTTGGTGGCGCGGTGGGCACATCGCCCGCGCGCCTGGACGGTGGCCCGAAGGTTTCCGGGACCGAACTTTTCGGCGATGACATCGCCCCCGCCGGGTGCCTTGAGGTGCTGGTCATCCGCTCGCCATTTCCCCGCGCAGGCTTCACATTCGGCGATCTGGAGGGCTTCGCGCAGACCCAAGGCCTCGACGCCGTGCTGACCGCCGCCGACATCCCCGGCCGGAACGTGTTCGGCGTGATACCCCAGTTCGTCGATCAACCTGTCTTTGCCGAAACGGAAACGCGGTTCCGCGGCGAAGCGGTGGCCGCCATCGTCGCCAGCCCGGAGGTTATCGCGCGCTTCGATCCCGAAACCTTCCCCGTAACCTGGACGGAACTGCCGGCAGCGACCGACGTGGCCACGGCGCTCGGCCCCGATGCGACGCAACTGCACGACGGCCGCGCAGGCAACGTGATGTGCGGTGGCTTTGTCACCTGCGGCGATCCGGAGGCCGCCCTGGCCCGCGCGCACGTGACCGTCGAGGGCCGGTACCAGAGCGGTTTCGTCGAACACGCCTATATCGAGCCCGAGGCCGGTTTCGCGGAGATCGTCAACGGCCGGGTCGAGGTGCACGCCTGCACGCAGGCCCCGGTGATGGACCGCGAAGCGCTGGAGATCATCCTTGGCATGGACCGCTCGCAGATCCGTATCGTGCCAACGGCGACGGGGGGCGGGTTCGGCGCGAAGCTGGATATCTCGGTCCAGCCCTACCTTGCGCTGGCGGCGTTGAAGACGGGCCAGCCGGTGCGGATCTGCTATTCCCGCACGGAATCGATGCAAAGCACCACCAAGCGCCACCCATCGGACATCACGCTGACCATCGGCGCAAGTTCCGACGGCAAACTGTGCGGGTTCCGGTTCGATGGCGATTTCGACACCGGCGCCTATGCCAGTTGGGGGCCCACAGTGGCGAACCGCGTGCCGGTCCATGCCTCGGGGCCCTATGCCATCGCCGACTACCGCGCGCAGTCGCGGGGGATTCACACCAACAACCCGCCCGCGGGCGCCTTCCGAGGCTTCGGCGTCCCGCAATCGGCGATCGCGCAGGAATGCCTGTTCGACGATCTGGCCGAGAAGCTGGGCATGGATGCGCTCGACTTCCGCATCCTGAACGCGCTGGAGAACGGCGTGCCCACGGTCTGCGGGCAGGTCTTCGAACAGGGTGTGGGCATCAAGGCCTGTTTGGAAGCGCTGCGCCCGTCCTGGGATGAAGAGCGCGCGGCGGCTGAAGAATTCAACGCAGCGAACGACACGCTGAAACGCGGCGTCGGGATCGCTTCGGGCTGGTACGGGTGCGGGAACACCTCGCTGCCCAATCCGTCGACCATCAAGGCGGGCATCCGCACCGATGGGTCCGTGCTGCTGCACCAGGGCGCGATGGACATCGGGCAGGGGGCCAACACGGTCATCGCCCAGATCTTCGCCGAAGCGCTGGGGCTGCCGCTGGCAACCGTCTCCCTGATCGGGCCGGACACGGATGTGACGCCGGACGCCGGCAAGACCTCGGCCTCGCGCCAGACCTTCGTGTCGGGCAATGCCGCGCGGCTGACCGGGCTGGCGCTGCGGGCGACAATCCTTGAACGGCTGAATGTCTCGCCCGAGGCCGAACTGTCGCTGGACGGTGCCACTCTGGTGGCCACCGACGCGGCCGGGCGCCATGAACTGCCGCTGGACGGGCTTGAGGCCGATGCCGAAGGCTATGTCCTGCGGGCCGAAGAGACCTACGATCCGCCGACCGTCCCGCTCGACGCGAACGGGCAGGGGGTGCCCTATGCCCAGTTCGGCTACGCCGCGCATCTGGCGGTGGTGGAGGTCGATACGGCCCTTGGAACCGTGACGCCGGTCAAATTCGTGGCGGCGCACGACGTGGGCCGGGCCATCAACCCGATGCTGATCGAAGGCCAGGTGCATGGCGGTATCGCGCAAGGCCTGGGCATGGCGCTGATGGAAGAGTATCTGCCGGGCCGCACCGAGAACCTGCACGATTACCTGATCCCCACCATCGGGGACATCCCGCCCATCGAGACGCTGATCATCGAGGAACCGGATGCGCATGGCCCGTACGGGGCCAAGGGCCTGGGCGAGCACGTGCTGATCCCGACCACGCCGGCGCTTCTGAACGCGATCAGACACGCCACCGGAGCGCGGATAACCAAAGTGCCTGCTACCCCGTCACGGGTCCGCGCGGCCCTGCTGAAGGGAGCGGAATGATGGACGGCGCGAAACCCGAGAAAATCCGCTGCGATGCCTGCCCGGTGATGTGCTACATCGCCGAGGGCAAGGCCGGTGCCTGCGACCGCTATGCCAATCACGCGGGCGAACTGGTGCGGCTGGACCCTTTGACGATCATCCATTCCGGCGATCAGAAGCTGGTGCCCTTCCTGCAAGGCGGCGATGAGTGGGACGGCGATATCATCAAGGGCGAACGCCCCTTCGTGACGGCTGTGGGTGCGGGGACGACCTACCCGGATTACAAGCCCGCCCCCTTCATCGTCAGCCAGGAGATCGACGGCATCGACATGGTGACCGTCGTGACCGAAGGGATCTTCAGCTATTGCGGCGTGAAGGTGAAGATCGACACCGACCGCCACCTGGGCGACGAACGCGACGTGATCCGCGTGGATGGTGAACCGGTGGGGCATGTCACGACCTCCGAATACGGCTCGAAAATGCTGTCCCTGGGCGGGGTCGAACATCTGACCGGCGGGTCCAAGAAGGAAGGCCGCGTGACCTGCGACGCGCTGATGCAGCTGTGCAACCGCGAGGCGGTGACGATGCAGATCGGCGACGGCGACCACGTGGTCGAGGTCGTGGTGCAGGCGGGCAAGGCGCCGATCATCGACGGCGTCGAAGAGAAGCTGATGCGCGTCGGCTGCGGATCCGCGGCCATCGGTATGTTCGCCAAGCAGTGGCTGGGCCACGCGGACGAGGTGGTGGTGGTCGACGATCACATCACCGGCGTCCTGTCGGAACATGAGGCGGGCAAGCAGCTGGACGTGCCTCCGACCGGCATCAAGCTGCTGGGCCGCCGGTCTACTCCGGGCCGCTATTTCCAGGTCGCCAATCCCGGCACTGGCTGGGGCGGCACGGATATCGAGGACCCTTTGACGATCCTTGGCCCCTTCAAGCCCAAGGTGGCGTGGGAAGGGCTGCGGATGCTCATGGTCTCCACCACGGGCGAGCAATACGGGTACTATGAACTCGACTCAGACCTGGTGCCGCAGAAGAAGCCCATGCCCGACGCGTTGATGCGCACGGCGGAGCTGATTGCCGAGAATTGCGAGCCGTCGGTGTGTTCAGTGCTGTTCATGGGCGGGGCAGGGGGCAGCCTGCGGGCTGGCGTCACGGAAAACCCGGTGCGGCTGACACGGTCCGTCAGGGATGCGCTGACCCATGTGTCCTGCGGCGGGGCCGAGGCTTACGTCTGGCCCGGCGGCGGGATCACCTTCATGGTCGACGTGCTGGACATGCCGACGCAAAGCTTTGGCTACGTGCCCACGCCCGCGCTGGTCGCGCCCATCGAATTCACCCTGCGGGTCAGCGATTACAAGGCTCTGGGCGGCTACGCGGACCAGATCAAACCCGTGGCGAGCGTGCGGCAGGTCGACGCCCGCTGGCTGGCGCCCAACCCCAATGCAGGCGATCCGATGGCGCATCAGAACTATCGCTGGTCGAAGGACCGGACCAGCTGATGGGCCCGTCTGCGGCAATCTTGCCCGATGGCCAGCGCCTGCATTTGCAGCATGGCCCCATCGACCTTGTGATCGGTGCCGATGGTGCCCGGGGCCCGGCCTTTGCCGCGGCGAAGGACAGGTTTCACGGGCTGTTGCAGACCCTCGTGGATGAACTGCCCGACCTGCGCGCGCCCCTGACATCCGACAGCCGCCTCCCGGCCGGGCCAGTGGCGCGGCGGATGCATGCCGCGGCGATGCCGGTATATGATCTGGGCTACCTGACCCGTATGGCGGCCGTCGCAGGCGCCGTCGCGGATGAAATCCTGGCGGCCATGGTCGATGCGGCTCCTCTGCGCCGGGCTTACGTGAACAACGGCGGCGATATCGCGCTGCACCTGGCTGAAGGCGAACGCTATGCCAGTGCGGTGGCGGGGCATCGCGGGCAGATGTTGGGGCAGATTTCGGTCAGTTGGGACGATCCGGTGCGCGGCATCGCCACCAGCGGACGCCACGGGCGCAGCCTGTCGATGGGCATCGCCGACAGCGTGACGGTGCTGGCGCGGAACGCCGCCGGGGCCGATGTGGCCGCAACGCTGGTCGCCAATGCCGTCGATCTGCCGGGCCATCCGGCGATCACCCGCGGCCCTGCCGATACCGTTGCCCCGGACAGCGATCTGGGCAATCTTCCCGTCGTCACCGATTGCGCGGCTTTGACCCCGGGCGACCGCGACGCGGCTTTGCGCTCTGGTCTGGGCCGGGCGGAACAGCTGGTCCGGCGCGGATCCATTGCGGCGGCGGCACTGTTCCTGCAAGGGCAAGCGGTGATGACCGAAGGGCCTTGTATCGCCCTTAAACAAAAGGAATTCGACCATGCCTGACCTGAAGCTCCGCAAGACCGCCTATTCGGTCGAGGAAATCTTTCACGAAGGCGGCCCGACCCCGGCCAAGAGCCTGCGCCGCGCATCGGCCCTGGCGGTGATCGAAAACCCCTTTGCCGGCCGGTACGAACCCGACATCCAGTGGTTCATGGAAGATCTGAAGCCGCTGGGCCTGCAGATGGCCACGAAGCTGGTCGAGCTTCTGGGCGGCGCCGATCAGGTCGAAGGCTATGGCAAGGGCGCGATGGTGGGCGAGAACGGGGAAATCGAGCACGGCGCGCTGTGGCACGCCCCCGGCGGCTACGCGATGCGTGAATTGCTGAGCGATTCCAAGGCCATCGTGCCATCGACCAAGAAGGTGACGGGCATGGGCGGGCGGCTGGACGTGCCGATCACGCATATCAACGCGTCTTACGTGCGTGGCCATTTCGACGCGATGGAAGTGGGCCTGAACGACGCCCCCCGCGCCAACGAGATGGTGCTGGTGCTGGTCATGAGCACGGGCGCGCGCATCCACAACCGCGCGGGCGGTCTGGACGCGGCCGACATCAAGGGCGAGGACGGCCTGCGATGAAGGCGGCGATCCGCAAGATCGTCGTCCATATCGAGGAAACCCACCGCGAGGCCGGGCAGGCGATCCAGCTCGCCACCCGCAAGGCGGTGGCGGTAGCCGTGATCCGAAACCCGTTCGCCGGGATCTATGCCGAGGACCTGACGGACCTGACCGATATCGGCGCAGAACTGGGCGCGCGTCTGGGCCGCAAATGCGTCGAGGCGCTGGGGATCGCGCCCGAAGCTGCGCAAAGCTACGGCAAATCAGCCATGGTCGGCGCAAACGGGGAACTGGAACACGCCGCAGCCATCCTCCATCCGAAACTGGGCGCGCCGCTGCGCAAGGAAGTCGACAAGGGCGCGGCCCTGGTCCCGTCATCGAAGAAGATGGGCAGCCCGGGTCAGGTTCTGGACGTGCCGCTGGGCCACAAGGACGCGGCCTATGTCCGCAGTCATTTCGACGCCATCGAGGTGCAACTGAACGACGCCCCCCGTGCGGACGAGATCATGGTCGCCGTGGCCGTCACCGACAGTGGTCGTCCACTGCCCCGCGTGGGCGGGCTGACCCATGACGATGCCGAAGGCCATGACGGGTTGCGCTGAACCGCGCGGAAACGCGGCTTGTCTGTCCCGGTCACATGGGGATACATTTCGGCATGGAAGAAACCCAAGATCTCGTGCAGCGTGATGCTGATTATGTGCTGGACGATCAGATCGGGTACGTGCTGCGCTTGGCCTCGCAACGCCATGCCGTCATCTTCCAGAACCACGTGTCGGACCTGACGGCCACGCAGTTTTCCACTCTGATCCGGATATCCGAACACGGCCAGGTGTCGCAGAACCATCTGGGCCGGCTAGCGGCCATGGACGTGGCGACGATCAAGGGCGTGGTCGACCGGCTGAAGGCCAAGGGGCTGGTGCGGTCGCTGCCCGATCCGAATGACAAGCGCCGGTCGAGCATCACGCTGACCGAAGACGGGCAGGCCATGATCACCCAGTTGAAGCGCGACGGCGCGGTGATCAGCGCCGATACGCTCGCGCCGCTGAAACCGGCAGAGCAGAAGACGCTTCTGGCGCTGCTGAAACGCATTACCTGAGATCTGCCCATAAGCGTGACGGACCCCGAGCCGCAGAATTGGTGCGCCGGACGCTAAAGCGCTGAAATGATCTCCTTGCTGAATTGTGCGGCGTCACTGCGCCGGGTCTGAAGCGCCGAAAGAACTTTCCTGATCCTGCGTTGATCCCTGCGCGACCGGATCTGCCGCGCCTCTACTGCGCGCGGCGCCACGTGGACGGTATCGCCATCGTGGTCGAACCCGAAATCCCGGACCGCCGCCACCAGACGTTGGGCCTGGTTCGTCGTGGCCACGGCCACCAGTTTCAGGTCGTCGCAATCGTTGACCCGGAAGCCCGATCCGTCCAGCGCCCGGCCCGCCACGTCGCGAAAGCTGCCGATGTCGACGAACCCGCCGCTGGCGATAGGTCCCTGGCCCGTCAGTTCGGACGGCAGGTCGACCTGGTCCTGTCGCAGTTCGCTGCGATCCACAACGCTGGCAAAGACCGGACCGTCCGGCGTGTCGAAACAGGCGAGCACGTCCAGAAGATAGGCCGGCTGCGCCCCCATGTTGCTGACCAGACAGCGCGCGGTGATGTCGTCGGCCCCGCCGCGGGTGATCAAAAGGCTCGACCGTCGCTGCTGCCGGAAGTCCTTGAGGAAGATGTTCAGATACACCAGCCACACAAGGATGACCACGACGCTGGTCGCCAGCTGGAATAACCCGATATTGCTCTTGATCACATCCAGCATGGCGGATTCCTGATGTCCCGAGATTGTGTCGTCAGGACAAAAGAACCGGCCGGGGCGGATTTCGTTCCAGTCCCGCCCCGGATCAGCGGGGATCTGGTACGTGCAGGGGCAGCAGCATGTCGATGATCAGCCAGCCATCGACGTAATCCCGTGTCTTCACGGCCTTCAGCTGCTGCGCCGAGGCGTGGATCAACCGCGAGCCGAAGCCGCGTTTCAGCTGGTCATTGTAAGCCTCGACTTTCTCGCGCCAGACCAGTCGCAGGCCGTCCGGCTCATAGGCCCATCGCACCGCGATTTCCCCGTCGCATTGCTGCAATGCGCCGTACTTGATCGAGTTCGTGATCCATTCATGGAAGATCAGCACCAGCGGCGTCAGCTTGTTGACCGGGATTTGCACATCGTCGCCGTCGAACGTGATGGGTTGGACGCCCCGGGCAGGCTCCAGGATGTTTTCCAGCAGATCGTGAAGCGAAACGGGCTTGGTCGAGTCCGTCTTGATCATCAGCGAATGGGCCCGGTCCAGGGCTTCGACCCGGCCGCGCAGCTTTTCCACCAGTTCGGGCTGGGACCCGCTTTCGCGATTGGCGTTCGAGATCATCGCCGACACCAGGGCGAACAGGTTCTTGATGCGGTGGCTCATCTCTTCCAGATGCAGATCGCGTTCGGCCAGAAGCTCCTGCTCGGCCGTGACATCCAGCGTCACGCCAAGGATCCTTGCCTGTCCGTTGCGCTCTACCATGCGTCCGATGCCACGCAGCCAGCGGTGGCCTGCCTCGGGGCGGCGCACGCGGAACACATGTTCGAACTCCTGCCCGTCCTCGATGATCGCGCCCAGTCGCTTGGCCATCTCGGCGCGGTCGTCCCTGTGGATCAACGGCAGGATACGGTCGATGCTCCGGGCCTGTTCTTTCGAGCACCCCAGAAGTTTCCGGCACTGGTCGTCCAGAACTGTCGCCTTGCTGGCCGGGTCGTATTCCCATCGGCCAAGACCGGCGGCGCTTACGGCAAGGTCAAGGCTTTCCTGATCGAGCAACATCGAACGCCTTCCATCGCATCAGTACCACTGAACAGCCTGAAGTTGCCCCGCGGGCAACTCATGCACGCAGGAGTCTACCTCACATACTAATCACATGTTAGTTTTATTGCGCCACAGTCAAGCAATCAAATGAGTTTCAGTGGGCCTTCGCCATAAAGATAGGCGGCATCGAAGGCACCGACGCGTTTGAGTTCATCGAAATCAAGGATCGTGACCTGCCCGCGCGAGATGTCGACAACGCCGGTTTCGCGCAGCTTGCGGACGACCCGGTTCATGTGGATCGACGTCGTGCCGCAGGAATCGGCCAGCTCCTGCTGGGTCAGCGGCAGGGCAAAGCCGGATTCGCCCGCCAGATCGACAAAGGTCAGCCGCTGCCACAGTTCGGCCATCAGATGCGCAAGGCGGCCGTGGGCGCTCAGATGCTCCATCTTCATGATCCACTCGCGATGCATCGCAGCGTCCAGAAGGGTGGAATACCACAGCATCTTGGACAGGTTCGGCTCTGTCTCCAGCACCCGGGTCAGGGCATCGTGGGTGACATAGCCGACCCGCACCGCGCCCATCGACACCACGTCATGGTCCAGCCGTTTCAGCGTGAACGCGTGCAGATCGACGAAATCGCCCGGAACGTGCAGCGCCACGATGTGCCGCTTGCCGCCTTCGTGGATCACCCGCGCCACCGTGCCTTCGATCAGGATCGTGCTGCGGTCCTGAACGTCGCCGCGCTTCAGGATGGTATGGGGCGACGTGAACTGCTGAACCTCGTCCACAAGGCTTTCCAGCAAGGACCGTTCGCGCACGTCCAATGCATCGCGCGACCTGCCCTGCAGGAAGCGACGCGTTCGCGGATAGCTGTCTTCTGTCATGAACCCGCCAAATCCGAGCCTTTGCCATTCTGGACTGCTCGGCCACAAACCCTAACATATGTTAATTCTTGCGCCAGATGCGGAATGGGCCCGACACCGGGATCGAGCCCGAGAATGACACGGACGGCAGGTATCCGCCTTATCTCCGTGACCATCGGTCAAGCGCGTCGACGACCGTATCTCCGATGCCATGGGCCTTGACCTCTGCCAGGGGACAATCGCGCGACAGGCGGTCGTCCATGTCACCGGGCCCGAACCCGTCGGGCCGGTCGAGGTCCGCCAGTTCGTCCCACGTCACCGGAACGGCCACCGCGGCGCCCGGGCGGGCGCGCAGGGAATAGGGGGCCACAGCCGTCGCGCCACGTTCGTTGCGCAGCCAGTCGATGAAGATCCGGCCCTTGCGCTTGGATTTCGACATCGTCGCGGTGTAGCGATCAGGATCCCGGTCGGCCATGATCGCGGCGAAGGTGCGGGAGAAGTATTTCACCGTCTCCCATTCCGAGATCCGCCTGAGCGGGACGATCACGTGAACGCCCTTGCCGCCCGTGACCATGGGGACAGCGTTCAGGCCGCACGCTTCCAGCCCTTCACGGACCTCCTGCGCGGCCTGTTTGACGGCGTCGAAATCCAGCCCTTCGTCGGGGTCGAGGTCGAAGACCATGCGGTCGGGCCGTTCGATCCTGTCGCGCCGCGATCCCCAGATGTGGAACTCCAGCGTGCCCATCTGCGCGGCACCGATCAGGCCTTCAGCGGTCGAGACATACATGTACTCCTCGGTCCCGCCGTCCTTTTCCTCGATCGGCAGGCTTTTCACCGCATCGGGGAAACCCTTGCCGGCGTGTTTCTGGAAGAAGCAGTCGTCCGCGATCCCATCCGGGCACCGCAGCAGCGACAGCGGCCGGTCGGCGAGATGCGAAAGCATCCGGTCCGACACCTTTTCGTAGTGCCGCGCCACATCGCCCTTCGTCAGTCTCGCGTCCGGATAAACTATGCGGCCCGTGCTCGACACCCGCACACCGCCGATCTGTTCGTCGCCGCCATCGGTCTCGGCTTCTGCCTTTGCACTCACCTCTCCGGCCTCCTTGTCCTCGCGCAGGCCCTTGTAGACGCCGTGGCGTATGCGGCCTTCGCTGGTGAATTCGGTGTACTCGACCTCGGCCACAAGGTGCGGCGTGACCCATTTCGCGCCCTTCGTCTCGGACGGCAGCGCGCCATCGAAGGGCGCGGTCTTGCGCGCGAACCGGTTCATGGTCTTGGCAAGACGGTTCAGGTCGTCTTCGTCGAACCCGGTGCCCACGCGGCCACGATAGGTGAACGTGTCGCCTTCGTAACTGCCCAGCAGGAGCGAGGAGAACGCGCGCCCTTTCTTGTCGGAAGGCGACCAGCCGGCGATCACGAACTCGGCCCGCCGTATGCATTTCGACTTGATCCAGCTTCGGCTGCGCGACCCGCGATAGGTTGCGTCGCGCCGTTTCGAGACGATCCCTTCCCCGTCCGCATCGCACATCGCGGCCAGCGCTTCGGCGCCGTCGCCTTCGATGATCGGGCTCAACCGCATCGCCCCGCGGGGCGGCTGGCCGTCGAACAGGGATTCCAACGCCTCGCGCCGTTCCTTCAGGGGCTTGTCCGTCAGGTCCTTGCCATTCAGATGCAGGCAATCGAAAGCGTAGTAGGTCAGCGGGTCCCCGGCCTTCAAGGCGGTTTGCAGGGTGGAAAAATCGCCGCCCCCGCCGCCTGCGATCACTTCCCCGTCGATCAGGGCCGCGTCGCAGTCCAAAGCGGCGACGGAGTCGCAGAGCGCGCCGAACCGGTCGGACCAGTCCTTGCCGTTGCGCGTGTAAAGCCGCACGCCGCCCTTGCCCACGGCGATCAGGCAGCGGTAGCCGTCGAATTTTGCCTCGTGCTGCCAACCGTCCCCCTTGGGCGGGGCGTCCTTCAGCGTGGCCAGTTGAACCTTCTGGAAGCGGGGGAGCTTTTTGGTGTGTTTCACGGGCGTCGCCGCGGGCTTGTCCGACGCGATGGCCCGCATGGCCCGGCCGGTCAAGACGCTGGTGCGGTGCTTGTTGATCAGCGCGTCGGCGCTGCGGCCCGCGAAATCGTCGCGTTCCTTGATCAGCAGCCAGTTTTTGCGCTTTTCACCCGATTTCCGGCGCATCCGAACCAAGGCCCAGCCGCCCTTCATCCGCGCGCCGTGCAGGCGGAAATGCAGCTTGCCTTCTTTCAGCCCTTCGGCCGGATCGTGGAGCGGTTCCCACCAGCCGGTGTCCCACAGCATCACCGTGCCACCGCCGTACTGGTCCTTGGGGATCGTGCCTTCGAAATCGCCATAGGCCACGGGATGGTCTTCCGTCCGCACCGCCAGGCGTTTTTCGGACGGGTCCGCAGACGGCCCCTTCGTCACGGCCCAGGACAGGAGAGCGCCCTGCCATTCCAGCCGGAAATCGTAGTGCAGGCGGGTGGCGTCGTGCTTTTGCACGGTGAACCCCAACTTGTCGCCCCCGGCCTCCACCAGTTCGGCGCGGGGCTCGGGTGTCACGTCGAAATCGCGCTTCTTGCGGTATTCCTCCAGCGTGGTCACGATGCTTTCCTCCGCGATCCCCCGGATTTGCCCTTGGTGCCCTTCACGCTCTTCTTCAACGCGTCCATCAGGTCGACCACGTTCTCGCCCTCGGGCCGGCCGTCATCCTTGCCGGTCTTGGCGCGCGGGGTCTTCTTCGACTTCATCTTCCGGTCGATCAGGTCCTTCAGCGCGGCGGCGTAGTGATCCTCGAACGCCGAAGCATCGAAGGGCGCCGATTTCTTCTCGATCAGCTCGGTCGCGACATCCAGCAGGTCATCGTCGGACGCTTCGTCCTCGATCCCGGAAAACAGAGGGTCGGCATCGCGGATGTCGTCCTCGTAGTGCAGCGTCTCCATCAGCAGACCGTCGCCGCAGGGGCGGATGGCGCAGAGGTACTCCTTGCCGCGCATCGTCAGCTGCCCCAGCCCGGCCTTGCCCGTCTTCCGAAGCGCATCGCGGACGACGCGGTAGGCGTCTTCGGCCAGATCGTCCGTGGGAACGACGTAATAGGGCCGGTCGAACCAGATCGGCGCGATCTCGTTCGTGTCGACGAACTGCACCAGCTCGAACGTCTTCTTCGTTTCCAGCCTGATGGCGTCGATCTCGTCCTTTTCCAGAAGAAGGTATTCGTCGTCGCCGGTCTCGTAGCCTTTCAGGATCTCGTCGCTTTCGACGGGGCCCACGCCCTGCACCACCTTCTGGTAATGCACGCGCTTGCCCGACGGTTCGTGGATCTGCCGGAACGAAACCCTGGCGCCCGAATTCCGGGCCGAATGGATTTCGATGGGAATGGAGACCAGCGATAGCCTCAACTGCCCTTTCCAGATCGCTCGCGATGCCATCGGTTCCCCCTGTGCGCGGGTTTCGCGCCGGGCGCGTGACGCGCCGGCCTTGTGACAGGGAACGCCGGGACGGGGCGAAGGGTTCCCTTGCGGCAACAGATTGCCCTTCGGGCACGTCGCGCGGACGCTTGCATCTCCCTGCGGGAAAAGGCAGGTTCGCCGGATGCGCTTCCGAGCCTATTCCGTACACCTCTTCACTGCCGCCGGTGCGTCGCTGGCCATGCTGGCATTGCTGGAAGCAGCCCAGCAGGACTGGGCGATGATGGCGATCTGGCTTGCCGTCGCGTTCATCGTCGATGGCATCGACGGCCCGCTGGCGCGGAAATACGACGTGAAGACGAACGCCCCGGTCATCGACGGGACGCTTCTGGACCTGATCATCGACTTCCTGACCTACGTGATGATCCCGGCCTACGCGCTTTACGGTTCCGGCCTGCTTCCCGGCTGGACCGGCTGGTTCGTGGTGCTGTTCATCCCGTTCACGTCGTCGCTCTACTTCTCCGACACACGCATGAAGACGGCCGATTCCTCGTTCCGGGGCTTTCCCGGATGCTGGAACATGGTGACGCTGGCGCTTCTGGTGATCGAGCCTGCATGGCAGATCATCCTTGGGCTGGTCCTTTTGCTGTCGCTCGCGCAGTTCCTGACGCTGAAATTCGTCCACCCGGTGCGGACAAAGCGCTGGCGGGCGATTTCGCTGCCGGTCGCAATGGTGTGGACGGCCTCGATCGGTGTTGCCGCCTGGACGGATTTCGCGCCGATGCCGGCGTTGACCATCGTGGTGGCGTTGACCTCGATCTACCTGCTGGTGGCCGGCGTGGCACAACAGGTGATCTACGACCGCGGCCACGTACGCTGAGCGGCGCAGACTGCGTCAGCCTCCCGACATTGAAACCCGGCACGTTCCGCTCTATCCGGGCGGGTGTCGACGGGATCAGTAACGGGCTTTCAGTCATGGGCGTGCCTTTTTTGCGGCAATTCATCGTGCAGGCCGCGCTGTGAGCCGCGGCGAGACGTTTCTTGCGGCGGAGGTGACGCCGGCCCGGATCCGGTTCGAGGACGTCTCGCTGACGCTTGAAGACCGGGTGGTTTTCGATGGCCTGAGCGTCGAGATGGACGTGTCGCGCACCGGGCTGGTTGGGCGGAACGGGGCCGGCAAATCGCAATTCCTTCGGCTGGTCTCGGGCCTTGTGACACCCGACAGCGGGACAGTGACCGTGAACGGCTTCGACCCCGCGAAGAACCGCAAGCGCGCCACGCGGGAGATCGGGTTCGTGTTCCAGAACCCCGAACATGGGCTGCTGTTCCCCACGGTGATCGAGGAACTGACCTTCGGCCTGAAGGCCCACGGCATGGGCAAGCGCGAGGCGGATGCCCGCGCGCGAGAGATCCTGCAGAATTTCGGCGTGCCCGGCTGGGATGAACGGCTGGTCCACTCCCTGTCCCAGGGTCAGAAACATTTGCTGTGCCTGATGGTGGCCACCGCGCCGGAACCCGGTTTGCTTTTGCTGGACGAGGCTTTCGCCGGGCTCGACCTGCCGACGGAAACGAGCTTGCATCGTATGCTGGCCCGATTGCCCGTGGCCCAGATCGCGGCGAACCACGATCTGGCTTCGCTGGCGCGGAACGACCGGCTGGTATGGCTGGATGCGGGAGCGGTCCGGGCCGAAGGTGCGCCGGACGAGATCCTGACCGCCTACCGGGCCGAGATGGAGGGGCGGATCCTGTCGCCCGACGCGCTTTGATCGGCGCGCTTTCCGCGCGGCACACGCGGTATCACGACTGGCACGCCGGGTGGAAACTGGTGGGCCTGTGCGTCTTCTGCACGGTGATCGGCTTCGCCCAATGGGTGGTCGCGGGTTGGACCGGACTGATCCTTGTCTTGGGGGCCGCGCGACTGGAAGGCGGCTGGTTCCTGCGGATGATCCTTGGCGACTTAAAGTCCGCTGCCCTGATCGCCGCCCTGATCGCCGCCTTTCAGTTGGCCCTTGGCAGCCCGATGAAAGGGCTCGAGATCGCGGGCGGGCTCCTGGCCTGCATTGCGGCGGCGATGATGATGACGCGCACGACGTCTCCGGCGGAATTGTTGGATACGGTCGACGGATGGCTTGAAACACTCGGCATGAATGAACGGCCCCGGCGCAAGCTGGCCCTTGCGGTTGCGCTGACTTTGCGCTTTGTCCCGGCCCTGTCGGAGCGCGCCCAGCGGCTGACGGAGGCACATCGCGCCCGGTCGCCCAAGCGGGCGGGGTGGCGGATCCTGCCGCCGCTGGCCATCGGCGCCCTGGACGAGGCGGACCGCGCGGCCGAAGCACTGCGGGCGCGCGCCGACCTGAACTGACCTTGAGGGAGAGGAACCCTATGGAACGAGATCTGACCCGCATCGCGCTTTTCGCGGCCCTGATTGCCGTTCTGGGGCTGATGCCCCGGCTGACGCTGGCCTCCGGCATCCCGCTCACGGCGCAGAGCATGGGGATCATGCTGGCCGGCACCATCCTTGGCGCGCGGAACGGCGCGCTGGCGGTGCTGCTGTTCCTTGGGCTGGTGGCCCTTGGCCTGCCGCTTCTAGCGGGCGGGCGCGGGGGGCTTGGCGTTTTTGCCGGGCCGACGCTGGGCTACCTGATCGGTTTCCCGCTGGGGGCTTTCGTCACCGGCCTGATCGCGTCGCGGTTCGAACACCGGATGGCCTTCGTGCCGTCGCTGACAGGCGCCTTTGTCGGCGGGATCATCGTGGTGACGGTCTGCGGGATCGTCGGCATGGCGGTGATGATGGGCGTCTCGCTGGCGCAGGCGACCACCTTCGCGCTGCCGTTCCTGCCTGGGGACGTGATCAAGGCCGTGCTGACCGCCGGGATCACCGCCGCGCTGTGGAAGGCCCGCCCCGCGTTGGCCTGACGGACCGCTACCAAAAGGACGGCGCGGGGTGCAGATGTCGTTCCGTCAGCTTTCGATCGGTCCCGGATGATGACAGGCGACTAGTGCGCCGGGCGTGCCGCTCTCGGCCAGTTTCGGCGTTTCCATCGAGCACAGCGGCGTGGCCTTCGGGCAGCGCGTATGGAACCGGCAGCCCGGGGGCGGGTCCATCGGCGACGGCAGATCGCCCTTCGGTACGATGCGCTTGCGGGCCCGTTCCTCGCGCGGGTCGGCGCGGGGAATCGCGGACAGGAGCGTTTGCGTATAGGGGTGCTGCGGCGCGGAATAAAGCGCTTCGACCGGCGCCAGTTCGACGATCCGGCCCAGGTACATCACCGCCACACGGTGCGAGATATGGCGAACCACGCCGAGGTCATGCGCGATGAAGAGATAGGCGCAGCCGAACTCTCCCTGCAGCTCCTCAAGCAAATTCAGGACGCCCGCCTGGATCGAGACGTCGAGCGCGGAGACGGGTTCGTCCAGCACGATGAGTTTCGGGTTCAGCGACAACGCACGGGCGATGCCGATCCGCTGGCGCTGACCGCCGGACAGCTCGTGGGGATAGCGCCCGGCGGTGTCGGCGGGCAGGCGGACCATGTCGATCAGGTCGGCAATCTTCATCTGCAGTTCGGCCCGCGGCAATGCCGCGAGGCGTAGCCCTTCGGCGAGGATCTGCTGAACCGTCATCCGCGGATGCAGCGACGCCATCGGGTCCTGGAACACGATCTGCATCTCGCGCCGCAGCTGTTGCAGGGCAGGCTTGTCCGCGGCGGTCACGTCCTTGCCCGCTAGCGTCACCTGACCCGAGGTCGGCTCGATCAGCCGCAGGATGGACCGGCCCAGCGTGGATTTCCCGCAGCCGGATTCGCCCACCAACCCGAAGGTTTCGCCCGCCGCGATGTCGAACGAGATGTCGGAGACCGCCTGCACCGCGCCCACGTCGCGGCCCAGAAGGCCGCCGCGCATGGGGAATTCCTTGATCAGGTTGCGGACGGTCAGGACCGTTTCGCCTTGTGGTGTGCCCATATCCTTCATTCCGCCACCTTCGCGTCGCGCGTCACCAGCGGCAAATGGCAGGCGCAATCGGTTTCGCCCACGCTTTCCAGTTCCGGGGTCTGCATCCGGCAGATCTCTTCGACCTGGGAGCAGCGGGGATGGAAGGAACAGCCCGAGGGCCGGTTGAAGATCGACGGCGGCGTGCCGTCTATCTGCTGCAGCTTGCCGGTGCCGTCCAGCGACGGCACGGCGCCGATCAGGCCGGCGGAATAGGGGTGGGCGGTGTGGTAGAACACATCGTCGGTCGTGCCGCGTTCGACGATCCGGCCGCCATACATCACGGCGATCTTGTCGGCGATGCCCGCGACGACGCCCAGATCGTGGGTGATCAGAACCATGCCGATGCCCAGATCCTTCCGCAGATCGCGCAGCAGGTCGAGGATCTGCGCCTGAACCGTGACGTCCAGCGCCGTGGTGGGTTCGTCCGCGATCAGCAGTTCGGGCCGGTTGGCCAGCGCCATGGCGATCATCGCCCGCTGCCGCATGCCGCCGGAGAATTCGTGCGGGTATTGCCGGATGCGCTTGGCGGGCTGGGGGATGGCGACGAGTTCGAAGAGCCGTTCCGCCTCCTTCAGCGCGTCGCGCTTGGACATGGAGCGGTCGTGGAGCGTGATCGCCTCGGCGATCTGATCCCCGATCCGAAGGACGGAGTTGAAGGCCGACAGCGGGTCTTGGAACACGCAGCCGATGGATTTTCCGCGTAGCTGGCGGATGCGGGCGGGGGGCATGCCGATCAGCTCCTGCCCCTTGAACCGTGCGCTGCCGCTGACACGGGCGCCGCGGGGCAGGAGTTGCAGCAGCGCCATCATCGCGATGGACTTGCCCGATCCGCTTTCGCCGACGATGCCCAGCACCTCGCCCGGATCCAGCGACAGGTCGACACCGCAGAGCGCCTCGGCCCAGATCCCGTCGTCGTTGCGGAACTCGATCCGCAGGTCTTTCGTCTTCAGCAGCGGGCTCATTGCGATCTCCGGTCAAAGAGATCGCGGAGGCCGTCGCCCAGGAAGGATGTCGCCAGCACCACCGTCAGGATCGCCATGCCGGGGCCGAAGGCAATCCACCAGTCGTAGAAGCGCGTCGCCCCTTCGGAAATCATGCTGCCCCATTCGGGGGAGGGCGGTTTCGCGCCCAGCCCGATGAAGGACAGGGAAGCGGCCAGCAGAACGACCTGCCCGAAATCCATCGTCGCGTTGATCAGCGTCGGCGTCCAGCAAAGCGGCAGGACATGGACCCGCAGCACACGGAGCGGGCTGGCGCCGCCGGCAATGGCGGCCTCGACGTGCTCGCGTTCCTTCACCTCCAGCACCTGCGCGCGCATCAGGCGGGCGTAGATCGGCCACCAGACGATGACCATGGCGATGGAGGCATTCGTAAGGCCGGGCCCAAGCATCGCGGCGACGGCCATGGCCAGCAGGATCGGTGGGAAGGCGACGGTCACATCGACCAGACGCATGATGATCCCGTCCGTCCAGCCCCCGAAGAAGCCGGAGATCGCGCCCAGAAGGGACCCGATGGCCACCGCGCAGGCGACGACGAGGATGGCGATGGGGATCGACCAGACCGCGCCATGCATGGTGCGGGAAAACACGTCGCGCCCCAGCGCATCGGTGCCCAGCCAGTGCTCGGCCGACGGCGGCTGCAGGCGCCGCCCGACCATGTCGAGCGGTTCGGCCATGGGCCAGAACTGCACCGTCAGCACGGTGAAGATCCAGAACAGAAGGATCGCCGCGCCGATGATGGCGGTCACCGGCAGCTTGCGGAACGTGCGCCGAAAGCCGCCGGACCGGCGGGCAGGGGCGGCGACGGGGGCAGAGATATCGGCCATCAGTGCACCTTGATCCGCGGGTTGGCCCAGGCATAGGCGATATCGGTCACGAGGTTCGCCAGGAGGAAGGCCACGGCGCCGACGATGGTGACGCCCCCGATCGCCGGGTAATCCAGCGAGGCCGCGGCGCGCACGGCGTAGGAGCCGATGCCGGGCCATGAAAAGATCGCCTCGGTCAGCACCGCGCCGGTTATCAGGTAGGCGAAGGTGAAGCCCAGGATCGTCAAGAGCGGGATCATCGCGTTGGGCAGCGCGTGGCGGATCAGGACGATGCGTTCCGGCGCACCCTTGGCGCGGGCGGTGCGGGCGTAGTCGAGCGACAGCCCTTCGACCAGCGAAGACCGAACCAGCCGGGTGATGATGCCTGTCACGGCCCAGCCCAGCACGAAGGCGGGGAGTGCCAGATGCGACAGGACCTGCAGGAACAGCGGGAAGTTCCCGGCAAGAAGCGCGTCGATCGTATAGAACCCGGTCACATCCGGGGGCGGCTGCACGCGGGGCGGCAGGCGGCCGGTGCCGGGGACGATGCGCAATTGCACCGACAGGACGTAGAGCAGGATCAGTCCTGACCAGAAGACGGGCAGGGACGAGCCCAGAAGGGCGAAGATCCGCGCGACACTATCCACAATCGTCCCGCGGAACCGCGCCGACAGAAGCCCCAGCGCCAGCCCCATGAAGGTGCCGATGATCATCGCGGCGATCACAAGTTCAAGCGTGGCGGGCAGGCGTTCGGCGATGTCCAGAGCAACCGGGCGGCGGGTGGAAAACGAGGTGCCCATGTCGCCCTGCAGCAGGTTGCCAAGGTAGCGGACGTAGCGGATGGGCAGCGGCTGATCGAGCCCCCATTCCGCCTTCACCGCGGCGACGATCTCGGGGTTCGACATCATCCGTTCGGGGACAAGGGCGGCCAGCGGGTCGCCCTTGGTCATTTGCGATAGCAGGAAGGAAACGCTCGCCACACCCAGCAGCAGGAAGGGGATCGAGATCAACCGTCTGAGGATATAGGCGAGCAAGGCATTTACTTCCGCGTGATTTCCGACAGCGGCAGGTTGCAGCAGGCCGAGTATCGCACGCCTTCGATATCATCGCGATAGGCGAGCACGAGGTTCGGTGACACGAGCGGGATGATGATCGCATCGTCCATCATCTCCTGCCCCAGTTCGGCATAGACGGCATCGGCTTCTTCGCCCGAGGCGGCCAGCGCCTTGGCGTAAAGTTCCGCCTCTTTCGGGTTCACCACCAGTTCAGGCTTGTCGCGACCGGCGCGGCCAGCCCAGGGGTAGCCTTCGATCATCGAGAAATAGGCGACATACTGGCCCGAGCCATAGTAATCTGGCGCGTAGTAGATCGCCGTGACCGGCCATTCGCCCGAACCCAGCTCATCCCGCCAGACGGCCCATGTCAGCGGCTTCAGTTCCAGCTCGACCCCGACGTTCGAAAAATCCTGCTGGACCTTCTGCATCATGATGTTGAAGTCGACACCGTAAGCGTTGTCGTTCGGATAGCCCGCGACCATCTTCAAGTCGGACACGCCGGCATCGGCCAGCATCTGCTTGGCCTTTTCCACGTCCTGCGACCGGGGCGTCAGATCCGCGGTGCCGGGGAAGCCGTTAGGGATGGGCGCGGCCTGCTTCACGCCGTTGCCCCCGACCGTGAAGTCGATCATGCCCTCGTAGTCGATGGCCAGCGCCAGCGCCTGGCGGACTTCCTTCGTCAGCACTTCGTCAACGGCGGGGATGAAACCGACATAGGTGAAGTTGTAGGACGGGATGACCTCCGTCACGATCTCGGGCGACCGGATCGAATTGGCGGTGTCCGGGTCGATCTGCATGGCGATGTCGACCTGGCCGGTTTCCAGTGCCTGCGCCTGGCTGACCGCGTCCTTGATTTCCGTCACGACGACTTCGTTGAAGCCCGGGGCCTCGCCCCAGTAAGCGTCGTTCTTGGCCAGCCGCAGTTCCGCGTCGGGCGAGAAGCTTTCCAGCGTGAACGGCCCGGAGCCGGCCGAGTTGCTCAGGAACCAGGATTCGGCGTTGTCCTCGGCCGTGTCGGTGGCGCCTGCGGCCATCGCGGCTTCAGCGTTGATGATACCAGTATAGGGCGCCGACACCTTGTTCAGGAACTCCGAATTCGGCGCCTCGACCGTGAACTTGATGGTCTTGGCGTCCACGGCTTCGGCGCTGACGAGGCCCTCCATCAGGAACGAGGGCGAGGCCTGCACGTTCTTCAGGCGATTGAAGGTCCACGCCACGTCGGAGGCTTCAACCGGGCTGCCATCGGCGAAGGTCGCGTCCTTCAGCTTGAACGTGAACTCGGTGAAGTCGTCGTTCACCTCCCAGCTTTCGGCCAAGTTGGGCACGAGGCTCTGGTTGTCGGGCGCGAGCGTCACCAGCGTTTCATAGACCGCCGTCAGGTAGAACTGGCAGGTGTCGCAGAACGCGCGCGACGGATCGAGCGAGTTCACCGCCAGTGTCCGCGCGATCACCAGCGTGTCGCTGTCCTGCGCCGATGCGGGCTGGCCCACAAGGGCGGTCGAGGCGACAAAGGCCGCGGCCAGCCCCGTCTTCAACTTGAAATGTTTCATTTTCTTTTTCCCTGTTGGCGCTGTTGGGGCCGGTTACGCGTCCATGAGGGCGGCAAGTACCGCCGACGGTTTCAGGGACGCCCGGCTTTCCTTTATTGCCTCGAACGCGGCGCCGGTCGCGTCGAGCGTTTCCGTCAGGTCGTTGTCCGTCATGGCGGCATTCATGAACATGTTGTGGTAGGGGGACAGGTAGACGCCCCGCTTCATCGCCGCCTGGCAGAACCCGTAGCCGATCCGGAAATCCGGATCGTCGTCGAACAGCATGATGGGCAGGGTCGCGGGGCCGGTGATCCGCAGGCCGAAGCCGAAATCGGCCGCCTGGCGCACCAGCCCGTCACGGAAGGCCGTGCCCATTTTCTGCATGTGTTCAAGGTAATCCGTCTCGCGGATGATCCGCAGCGTTTCGAGCGCCGCGGCCATCGGTGCGGCGGAAAACCAGAACGAGCCGGTCACGAAGATCTGGGACGCGGCCGCCTTGGCCCGGTTGTTGCCCACCAGAGACGAGATCGGCTGCCCGTTGCCAAGGATCTTGCCCCAGCACGACAGGTCGGGCCGCACGCCGATGGTTTCCCACGAACAATCCCGCGCAACGCGGAACCCCGCGCGAACGTCATCGACGATCAGCAGCGCGTCATGTTCATCGGCCAGCCTGCGCGCGGTGCGGGCATATTCGGCATCGGGCAGGGTCTGGTCGGTGAAGGTGTCGTGCCGGAAAGGCGCGGCGAAGATGCCGGCCAGGTCATCACCGGCTTCCTTGACGGCATCGGCCAGCGCCTGCGTGTCGTTGTAGTCGAAATAGATCAGGTGCGCGCGGTCTTCGGCCACCACGCCCGCCGGCCGCGGCGTGTTCCATGGCATCGAGCCGTGATAGGCATTCTTGGCGATCAGCACCTTGCGCTTGCCGCGATAGGCCCGGGCGATCATCAGCGCCATCATCGTGGTGTCGGCGCCGTTCTTGCAGAACATCGCCCAGTCGGCATGGCTGATCATGCCCACTAGCGTTTCCGCCAGATCCACCATCACCGGCCCGGGCCCGGTGCAGGTATCGACAAGCGCCTGCTGGCGGGCGACAGCCTCCATCACTTCCGGGCGGCCATAGCCCAGCAGGTTGGGCCCGTAGGCGCACATGTAGTCGATGTAGACATTGCCATCGGCATCGGTGATCCGGGTGCCTTCGGCCCTGGTGAAGAACTGCGGGAAGTCGTCGGGCATGAGGATCGTCGACTGGTGGCCATACATGCCGCCGGGGATTACTTCCGCCGCCCGTTCACGCAGGGCCTTGTCCTTCGCATTGCTCCACATGGCGCACCTTTCCCGGATGAGTTTCATTCAACGCTAGGAAGGAAGAAACAACTTGGCAAGAAAAGTTTCGACTAACTTCCCGCGGTGATGATCGGACGATCGGTTCTGCACAAGGACTCGGCGTCATGCCCATTTTCCTGAAAACATGGGGCGGAATGCGCTGCTTCCTGATGACGCAGCGTGAGAGGCTGTGCGATGGTCCGATCATAAAGTGGTCAAAAAATCGACTAAATCACGGGCCGGTTGATCATGCACTGCGCCGGAAATGTCTTGCGGTCCCCTGTGCGCCGGGTCGGAAGCCGTTGATTTACCTTGTGCTTGCGGATTACGTGGCACGGTTCAATCTTGCCGGGCAGACGGATGGAAAAGAAGGTCGAAATCGACGGAAAGCCGCGCAAGCTGCGCAAACGCGGGCAGCAGCGGCTGGAGGCGTTGCTGGATGCCACGGCGGACTTGCTGGAGGCGCGGCAGGACGAGAACATCAGCCTTGCCGATATTTCTTCGGAATCGGGGATTCCACTGGCATCCGTCTATCATTTCTTTCCCAACCGCAACGCGGCCTTCGTGATGCTGGCGGAACGCTTCAACCGTCAGATGGCCGACCGGGTCGAGAAACAGATCCAGCCCGCGCCGCGGAAATGGCAGGACCTGATCGCCTACCGGCAGCAGCAGGGCGCGCTCTTCCTGAACGCCAATCCGGCGGCGCAGCGACTGTTCCTTGGTGCCGGCGTCAGTGTCGAGGTCCGCAATACCGACCTGAACGGCAATGCGGGGCTGGCCAAGGCCTATGTCGGGCTCTTCACGCACTACTTCGAGATCGAGCCGTCGGCCTTTCTTGAAGACCGTCTGGCCACCTCCATCGCGATCATGGATGGCGTCTGGGCGCTGTCCTACAGCCGACACCGCTGCATCACCGACGCGTTCCTGGCCGATTCAACCCAGGCCTCGGTCGCCTACCTGCGCAGCTACCTGCCCGAATTTCTGACACCAAGAGCGCAGGCTGGTCCGGCGGGCGCCGATTAGCCGAATATCTTCGCGTTAAAGTGCGCCGATCTGCACGATTGGCAGAAAAAACCTTGATTTAGTCAGAAACAATTTGGCTAAATCGACCGTGACGGCCCGCCGGTCGCGCACCAGATCCGATTTCGGGAGGAACCTGCCATGTCCATCGCCGTCTGGGTAGACGACCTGAACCAAGCGCTGGCCACGGGCGATGCATCCCGGATCGCGGCGCTTTTCCACGACGATGGCCTCTGGCGCGATTTCGTGACCACGGGCTGGACCCTTCAGACCGTCGAGGGCGCGGACCGGATCGGCGCGTTCGCGGCGCATGCCGGGGACACGGGGTTTTCCGTCGCCGTTGCGGGCGATCCCGATGCGGAGGAGGGATTCATCGCCGTCGAAACGGAACAGGGACGGGGCCGCGGCTATGTCCGCCTGCGCGACGGCAAGTGCGCCACCTTCTTCGCGACGCTGGAGGAACTGAAGGGGTTCGAGGAACCTTTGCGCCATCGCCGGCCCATCGGGCTCTACGATGATGGCGATCCGCGCAACTGGCAGGAGCGGCTGGCCGACAAGGCGGAACGCTGGGGCGAGACTGAACAGCCCTATGTCCTGATCGTCGGCGGCGGGCAGGGTGGGCTGGCCCTTGGCGCGCGGTTGGAAATGCTGGGCGTGCCCTACCTGATCGTCGACAAGCACCCATCGGTGGGGGACCAGTGGCGGTCGCGCTACAAGTCGCTGACGCTACATGATCCGGTCTGGTACGATCACATGCCTTACATGCCGTTTCCGGATTTCTGGCCGGTCTTCACGCCGAAGGACCGGATGGGCGACTGGCTGGAAGCGTACGCCCACGCGCTGGAGCTGTGCGTCTGGACCGGCACGGAATGCACCGGCGCGCATCACGATGGCAATGGCTGGGTCGTGGACCTGCTGCGCAACGGCGCGCCGGTTCAGATGCGGCCGACCCATCTTGTCATGGCCGTCGGCAACGCGGGCTTCCCCCAGCTGCCCGAGATCGAAGGCCGCGCGGACTTTACCGGCGAACAGCTGCATTCCAGCGCCTTCACCACCGGCGAAGGCATGGCGGGCAAGAAGGTCGTGATCGTGGGCGCCAACAATTCGGCCCATGACATCGCCGCCAACCTTGTCGAAAACGGGGCAGCGCCGGTGATGATCCAGCGGTCGTCGACCCTGATCGTCCGGCAGGAGACGATGACCGAAGTGCTGCTGAAACAGGTCTATTCGCAGGAGGCGGTCGACAGCGGCATCACGACCGAGCTGGCCGACCTTCTGAACGCGTCCGTGCCCCTGCGGATGCAGGAGGCGAACAGCAAACGCACGTGGGACCGTATCCGCGAGGAGGAGGCGCCGTTCTATGACCGCCTGTCCGCGTCGGGCTTCCGGATCGACTTCGGCGAGGACGGCACCGGGTTGATGAAGTACCAGCGGTCGGCCTCGGGCTACTACATCGACGTCGGCGCGTGCGAGATGATCGTGGATGGTCGCATCGGCATCCGGGCAGGTGCCAACATCGCGCGGCTTGTTCCCGAAGGGGTAGTGCTGGACTCGGGCGAGGTGCTGGAGGCCGACAAGATCGTCTATGCCACCGGCTTCGGGTCAATGGAGCAATGGGTTGCCAAGTTGATCGGCCCGGAGACGGCCGCGCGGATCGGGCGGTGCTGGGGCTATGGCTCGGACACCAAGGGCGATCCCGGCCCGTGGGAGGGCGAATTGCGCAACATGTGGAAGCCCACGGCGCACGAGGGCCTGTGGTTCATGGGCGGCAACCTGGCCCAGGCCCGGTTCTATTCGCGGATACTGGGCCTGCAGTTGAAAGCGCGGCTCGAAGGCCTGCCGGTGACCGTCCGGCACGGAAAGGTCTAAGGGCCTTCGGTCTGGTATTCGGTGCAGATGCACAGAACTTCGGCATCCGCATCACCGGCGCTGATATAGGCATGGCCCATCGCGCTGTCGAGGTAAACGCTGTCGCCCTTCTTCAGCAGGACGGGTTCGTAGAATTCGCTGTGCACTTCTACTTCTCCTTCCAGCACGTACAGGAATTCCTCGCCCCCGTGACTTACAAGGTCGCCGAACTGGGTCGCGCTGCGGGCCTTCACACGGGCGTGGATCGGCATGATGAACTTGTTCTTTACGTCCGGGCACAGGTACAGGTAGTCGTAGTTGGGCGTGCTGATCAGCGCGCCCTCGCCCTTGAATGCGGGCGAAAACCGGCTGTTGGGCGCGGAAACGCGATCGCCATCGGCCCCGGATACAAGGTCGCCGATCGACACCGACAGGCCGTCGCACAGCTTCAGGATCACGTCGAGCGTCGGCGACAGCGCCCCGTTCTCGATCTTCGAGATCGAGGACACCGACACGCCCGACCGCCCCGAAAGCTCGACCAATGTCAGCCCGTCGGCCTTCCGCAGCTGCTTCACCCGCCTGCCGATTTCGCTTTTCGTGGACATGCCGACCGAATGCCTCTTTTAGGTTCGCCCCTATTTTCCACAAACCCGAAGGTTCGCCTAGCAGAATCGAAAGAAAATTTTCACATCTGAAAATTTTTCTTGTCATCAAATTCCTAATCCGTTTCGGTGGGCACAACGTTTGACGTCGAAGGGAAATGCAGACGATGCCGGATGCGCACCAAACTGCGGATATCATCGTGATCGGGGCCGGGATTGCCGGGGCATCGGTCGCGGCGGAACTGGCGGCGCATGCGTCGGTTATCCTGCTCGAACGGGAAAGCCAGCCGGGCTATCACTCGACGGGCCGGTCGGCGGCGGTGTTCGCGCCCTGCTATGGGCCGACGCCGATCCGCGATCTGACCCGCGCCTCGCGGGCGTTCTACGAATCCCCGCCCGAAGGGTTCACCGCCGCACCGATGTTCGGCCCCCGCCCGATTCTGATGATCGCGCGGGAGGACCAGATGGGCGCGCTGGAGGCGCTGACAGAGACCGTGTCGAAGGAGACCGAGGTCGAGGTGCTGACCGGCGACGCGCTGCAAAGCTTCCAGCCGCTGCTGCGCGCAGGCTATGCCAGTGCCGGAATGCATGACCGCCAGGGGCAGGATATCGACGTGCACGCGCTGCATCACGGCTACCTGCGCATGTTCAAGGCGCGCGACCGGCCGGCCGTGACGGGGGCCGAAGTCACGGGCCTGACCCGCAATGGCGATGTCTGGCAGGTCGAAACGACCAAGGGCGTATTTGAGGCGCCAATCGTGGTGAATGCCGCCGGCGCCTGGGCAGGCGAGATCGGCGCGCTGGCGGGGGCAGAGGACATAGGCCTTACCCCCAAGCGGCGCACGGCGATCACGGTGCCGGATCATCCCGGTTTCGAAACCGGGCATCTGCCGATCACGGTGGATGTGGACGAAGAGTTCTATCTCAAGCCCGATGCCGGGCGGTTGCTGATCTCACCCGCCGATGAAACGCCCGTTGCCCCGTGCGACGTGCAGCCCGAGGAGCTGGACATCGCGATCTGTATCGACCGGATCATGACCGCCTTCGATCTGGATGTGCGCCGGATCGACAGCAAATGGGCCGGGCTGCGCAGTTTCGTGGCCGACAAGACGCCGGTCGTGGGTTTTTCCGACACGGCGCCGGGCTTTTTCTGGCTGGCGGGACAGGGGGGCTACGGCATCCAGACCGCGCCCGCGATGGCGCAGTTCGCGGCATCAGCCGTGCTGGGCCATGCACTGCCTTTCCATATCGCGGATGAAGGGTTCGATCCCGCTGATGTGCGCCCGTCGCGGATAAAGGCGGCGGCATGATCTGGGTCGTCCCCATCGCCGCGATCCTGTTCCTGGGCTCCGGCCTGGCGCTGGCCTACGTGATCGGCGGATCCGCGGTTCTGGCCTTCATCGTGTCGGACAACACCCGCTACCTGGCCGTGCTGCCGCAGAAGGTGTTTTCCAACATCTCGGTCTTCTCCTTGCTGGCGATGCCGCTCTTCATCCTCGCGGGTGAGGTCATGAACCGTGGCGGCGTGACAAAGGCGCTGATCGACCTGTCGATGGCGCTGGTCGGTCGGCTGCGGGGCGGGTTGGGGCACGTGAACATCCTGACCTCGGTGTTCTTCGCCGGGATCTCGGGATCGGCCGTGGCCGATGCCGCGGCGCTGTCGAATACGCTGGTCCCTGCCATGCGCGAACGCGGCTATTCCGCGGCCTATGCCGGTGCGATCACGGCCGCGTCGTCGATCATCGGTCCCATCGTGCCGCCGTCGATCATCCTGATCTTCTATGGCGCAGTCATGCAGACTTCGGTCGCGGCCCTCTTCGTCGCGGGTATCCTGCCCGGTCTGGTACTGGCCTGCGCGCTTTTCGCCGTGAACGCCTGGTATGCCTGGCGCGAGGATCACCCACGCGTCGAAAAGGGTGAATCGCCACCGCTTGGCATGTCGATCTTCCGCGCGCTGCCGGCCCTGCTTCTGCCAATGATCATCGTGGGCGGCATTGTCTTCGGCTGGATGACCCCGACCGAGGCTGCCGCCGTCGCCGTGATCGCCGCCGCGCTGGTGGCCCGGTTCTACGAGGGCCTGTCGCTGGATGATATCTGGCAGAGCCTCAGCCGTTCTGCCATCCTGACGGGGTCGATCTTCATGATCCTGTGCGCCGTCGCAGCCTTCGGGCACCTTGCCGCGCTGGAGCGTATTCCGCAGGCCATCGCCATGCTGGTGACCGACCTGGGGCTGGGGCCCGTGGGCTTCATGATCCTGCTGAACGTGATCCTGATCATCGCGGGCATGATCCTGGATGTCACTGTGGCGCTGGCGTTGCTGATCCCGCTTCTGGCGCCCGTGGCGTTGGCGAACGGGGCCGACCCGGTGCACCTGGGGATCGTGATCTGCTTCAACCTGACCATCGGGCTTGTCTCGCCGCCGCTGGGGGGCAGCCTGATGATCGTCTCGACGGTGACGGGCGTGCGCTACTGGGAACTGGCGCGCAAGGTCGTGCCCTTCGTGCTGGCCGAAATCGGGGTGCTGGCCATTCTTGTCGCGGTCCCGGAAATCAGCCTGATGCTGCCGCGCATGATGGGGCTTTGGAACTAGAAAAACCAATCAACAGGAAGGAAAGACAATGAAACTGGCACACGGATTTGCCGCCGCCGCCGCGGCGGTGCTGCTGGCCCTGCCGGCACAGGCCGAGGTGAAGGTTGCGCTCGACAGCCCGCCGGACCTGAAACAATCGGGCACCTATGTATGGGCGAACACCTTCGCCAACTACCTGAACGAACATGGCATGGACGCCGTGGAATACGAACGCAACGCGCTTGGCGAAGAGGCCGAACGGCTGGACCAGGTGTCGACGGGCCTGCTGGAAGTGTCGATGTCGGACATGAAGTCGGCCGGTCAGCTTGACGGCACGATCTTTGGCACCTCGATGCCCTTCTTCTTCAAGGATGGCGAGGAGCTGGACAAGGCTCTCGACGAAGGCGGCATGCTGGAGCGGATAAACGACGGCACCACGCCCCACGGCGTCCGCGTGCTGGACATCGTCTACCTTGGCCTGCCGGCGGGCATCTTTACCACTGAAACCCCTGTTCGCACGTTTGAAGATTTTGCTGGCATCCGCATGCGGGCGCTGGATGAACTGCAGATCCAGGTGTTCGAAACCTGGGGCGCCAAGGGCACCATCGTGAGCTGGAGCGAAGTGCCCAACGCACTGCAGACCGGCGTTGCCGGCGGCTACATCAACCCGCCCTTCGTGCCGCTGGTCTATGGCCACACGTCGTTCATCAAGTACTTCACCGACACCAAGTCGTCGAACTCCGTCCGGATCGCGATCGCATCGGAAGACTGGTACCAGGGCCTGAGCGATGACGAGCGTGCCATCGTGGACGACGCCACCGCCGCCGCGCATGATGCCAACCGTGACTTCCTGCTGGAACGCGAAGCCGTCTTCGCCGATCTGGAAGCCGCCGGGATCGAAGTGATCGAACTGCCGGATGAAGAGATCGCGAAATTCCGCGAAGCCTCGCAGCCGCTCTATGAGAACGTCGACATGCCCGAAGGTGCGTTCGAGGCGTGGAAAGCAGCGGTCGGCCGGTGACCGGATTGCGCGCCATAGCAAAGGGGCTGGACCGGTTATCGGCCCAGCTCAACCGCGTCGGTCTGGCCGTGGCCGTGGTTGCGGTCGTGGTCATGCTCGGCTCCGCCACTTGGCAGGTGTTCGCGCGCTACCTGCTGGCGCAGCCGCCGATCTGGACCGAGGAACTGGCCCGCTTTTCCATGGTCTGGGGCGGCATGATGGGCGCGTCCTGCGCGTTCCGCCTGAAGGCTGACCCGACGCTCTTTCCCGAGGCGCTGGCCTGGCGCGGGGCGCTTGGCATCGGCACCACGCTGGTGCGCAGCACCGGGGTTCTGGTCTTTGCGATCTCGGTCCTGTGGTTCTGCCTGTTCGGCCCCAACATGAACATCGCCCGCGGCTACATCGCGCGGCTGTACGGACGGCAGTCGGAAACCATGGATGTGCCGGTGCTGGTCTTCGGCATCGCCATTCCCATCGCGCTGAGCTTCATCATCATCCACGTCGCGGCAGACATCGCCCGCGCGCTGGTCGCTTCATCCGAACCCGAGACGGCCGCACATGCGGCAACAGAGGACACCGCCGCATGAAACTGTTCATGGCATCGCTCGCCACCGAAACGAATTCCTTCTCGCCTATCCCCACGGGCTGGTCCGGGTTCAAGGAGAACCTCTATTCCAAGAACGCCTCGACCGAGGGCGCGCAGGTTTACGCCACCGCGCTGAAGGTCTGGCGGACGCGGGCCGAGGCGCTGGACTGGGACGTGGTGGAAGGGCTTGCCACCTACGCCCAGCCGGCCGGTCCCACGGTGCGGCACGTCTACGAAACGATGCGCGACGACATCCTGGCCGACCTGACGGCCGCGATGCCTGTCGACGTGGTGCTGCTGTCGATGCACGGCGCGATGATCGCCGAAGGCTATGACGATTGCGAAGGCGACATGCTGGCCAATGTCCGCGCCATCGTCGGCCCGGAGGCCGTGGTCGGGCTGGAGATCGACCCGCATTGCCACCTGACACCGCTGATGATGGACAACGCGACGGCCATCATCTGCTACAAGGAATACCCCCATATCGACATCGCCGACCGGGCGGAGGACCTGTTCACGCTCTGCGCCGATGCCGCCACGGGCAAGACGAAGCCGGTGATGCGCGATTACGATTGCAAGATGCTGGCCATGTACCACACGCCGTTCGAACCCATCCGCAGCTATGTCGACCGCATGTCGGCGATGGAAGGGACGGGGGGCATCCTCTCCGTCTCGCTCGCCCACGGCTTTCCTTGGGGCGACAGCCCCCATGTCGGCACAAGGTCGCTGGTGATCACCGATGGCGACCCGGATTTGGCCGGGACGCGCGCCGAGGAGTTGGGCCACGAACTCTGGGACCTGCGCGACCAACTGCGCACCTTCCCGGACATGGCCACGGGGCTCGACCGAGCCGTCGCGGCGAATGCCTACCCGGTGGTGCTGGCCGATTTCGCCGACAACGCGGGCGGCGGGGCGCCATCGGATTCGACCTTCGTCCTGAAGGAGGTTCTGGACCGCGGTCTGAAGGACGTCGCGCTCTGCACCTTCTGGGATCCGGTGCTGGTGAACATGTGCATGGATGCCGGCGTTGGCGCCGTGATGCCGGTGCGCGTGGGCGGCAAGATCGGCCCCATGTCGGGCGATCCGGTCGACCTGACCGTCACCGTCCGCGGCATCAACCCGGATGCCTACCAGCACTTCGGCCCCTCGCTTGCGGGCCTCGGCGCCACCGTCTGGCTGGAGGCCGATGGCGTGCACCTGGCCCTGTCCTCGCGCCGGACGCAGACCTTCAGCCCCGAGGTGTTCGAAGATCTTGGCCTGAAGCTCGACACGATGAAGATCGTCGTGGTGAAATCGTCCCAACACTTTTACGACCGCTTCGCCCCCATCGCGTCCGAGGTCATCCACCTTGCCACCCCGGGCGCCATCCCGCCGGATTACACGATCATCCCCTACACCAAGCGGAACGACAATTTCTGGCCCAAGACCGAAAATCCATTCGACGAAAGCAAAGCCCAATGACCCATGACCTGCTGATCAAGAACGGCCGCGTGATCGACCCCGAAACCGGGTTCGACGAGGTCTGCGATGTCGCGATCAAGGACGGCGCCATCGCCGCCGTGGGCTCCGATCTGGGCGAGGCCGCAAAGGAAATCGATGCGACGGGCCTGATCGTGGCGCCGGGCTTCATCGACATCCACGCCCACGGCCAATCCGTCGCGGCCGACCGGATGCAGGCTTTCGACGGCGTAACCACAGCGCTGGAACTGGAAGTGGGCACATTGCCCGTGGCCGAATGGTACGACGATCAGGCGGGCAAGGGCCGGCCGCTGAACTACGGCACCGCCGCCAGCTGGATTTCGGCCCGCCGCGCGGTGATGAGCAACCTTGAGCCCACCGGCAAGGTGAACCCGGTGGCGCAGATGGGCGCCTCTAACGACACGCGCTGGCACACCGATACCGCCACCGCCGCCCAATCGGCCGAGATCACCGACATCACCCGCACCGCGATGGAAGAAGGCGCCATCGGCATCGGCATTCCCAACGGCTATGTCGCCGGCGCGGGCCTGAAGGAACTGACCGAGATCTGCGATCTGGCGGCCGAATTCGGGCGCCCCACCTATACCCACATCGCCAATGCCTCCAACATCGACCCGAAAAGCTCGGTCGAGGCCTATGTCCGCCTGATCGGGCTGGCGGGGGCGACCGGCGCGCACATGCATATCTGCCACCTGAACTCGACCAGCCTGATGGATGTCGACCGCTCGGCCGAACTGATCCGGAAGGCGCAGGCGCAGGGCCTGCCGGTGACCACCGAAGCCTACCCGTACGGCGCAGGATCGACCGTGGTTGGCGCCGGGTTCTTCGCGGAAGAGAACTTCACCGAACGCACCGGCAGCCCCTACAGCGCGATCGAGCTGGTCAAGAACCAGCACCGGTTCGAAAGCCGCGAGGAGCTGCTGCAGGCCGGCCACGAAAACCCGTCCGACCTGATCATCTGGCATTTCCTCGACATCGACTCGAATTCCGAACACCAGCGGATGCTGGACGTGTCGGTCCTGTTCCCGGGCGGGTCCATCGCGTCGGACGCGATGCCCTGGGTCAAGCCGGACGGCACGCTGTACGAAGGCCACGAATGGCCTCTGCCGGATGACGTGTTCTCGCATCCCCGGTCGTCGGGCACCTTCACCAAGTTCCTGCGCGATTACGTCTGCGACCGGAAGGTGGTGTCGTGGACGGAAGCGATGGCGAAATGCTCGCTCTATCCCGCGCAGGTGATCGAAAGCTGCGCGCCCCAGATCGCACAGAAGGCCCGGCTCAGGGAAGGATTTGACGCCGATATCATCATCTTCGACCCGGAGACCATCGCGGATCAGGCGACATTTACCGAGATGAACAAACCGGCCATCGGCGTGAAACACCTTCTGGTCGGCGGCACGCCAGTCATCGCGGACGGCGCACTGGATACCGCAGCCACCCCCGGCCAACCCATCCGGTGCCCGCAGGGATGAGCGTTCCCGTCCTTCTGGTCACCGGGTTTCTGGGCGCCGGGAAGACAACATTCATCAACACCCTGCTGCACGCAGCGGACGGCAAGAAGATCGCGGCCATCGTCAATGACTTCGGCAGCATCAACATCGACGCGGCGCTGCTGGAGGCGGAATCCGACGGCGTGATCGGCCTGAAGAACGGCTGCATCTGCTGCTCGCTGCAGGGCGACCTGCTGCGAACATTGCGTACGGTTCTGGACGGCGACACCCCCGACCTGATCGTCATCGAAGCCAGCGGAGTCGCCGATCCGCAGGGCATCGTTCAGGGCCTGATGGACCCGATCCTGTGGGATGCCGCGCGGCTCGACACCATCGTCTGCCTCGTCGATGCCCAGGACATGCAGGCGACGCCTGCGCGCTGGCAGGACGACCTGTGGCGCGCGCAGGTGACATCGGCGGACATCGTGCAATTGTCCAAGACGGACGGGGTCGGTGAAGACGACCTGAACGGCCTGATTTCCCGCCTGGGCGGCCTGGGCAAGACGGTCTTCGACGCAGGCGAACCGGGCCGGTCGGTCCTGTCGCTGATCGGCACTGGCCCCGAGACGCCCCGCGCCACTGGACGTACCAGCATCGACGCCACCCGCTTCGCGACGCTGGAATGGCGTAGCGACGCACCCGTCTCCCTTACCGCCTTCCAACGGCTGATGGGCGCCCTGTCGCCCGACCTGGTCCGCGCAAAGGGCTTCCTGACCTTCACCGAAAAACCGGGGCAGACCTACCTCTTCCAACTCGTCGGCCAGCGGGCCAGCCTCGCCCCGCATGCGCGCCCGCCGGACGGCTGCGAACTGGTCCTGATCGGCGAACGCGGCAGCCTCGATCCCGACGCCGCGCGCGCGCGACTGGATACCCTGACCGTCTGATCTGACCTCGCCCCGGGTCCGCCTCCGGCGGGAGTATTTGGGAAAAGAAGAAGAGCAGGCCCTTCAACTTCTTTGGTCCGCAAATACCTCGGGGGACTCGCGCCTGAGGCGGGGCGGGGGCAGAGCCGCCGCAAACCAACCGCGTAGGGTGCGTGCTCTGCACGCACCGCCCGGCCTAGACCTTGGTCCGCGCCCCGGTCGGATCGTACATCGGCTTCAGAGAGGCCTCGGCCTTAACCCGCGTCCCCGCGATCTCGATCTCGTAGGAGGAGGCAAGCACGCTCTTCGCATCTTCGCCGCCGCAGGGCACGTAGCCCAGCCCGACTGCACCACCCAGCGTATGCCCGTAATTGCCCGAGGTCAGGTAGCCCACCAGTTCCCCGTCCCGCAGGATCGGTTCGGCGTGATAGAGCAGCGGCTCGGGATCGGTCAGCCGGAACTGGAGCATGCGGGCCGACAGACCGGCGTCTTTCTTCCGCAGCACCGCGTCGCGGCCGATGAAGTCGGGCTTCGCGGTCTTCACGGCGAAGCCCAGGCCGGCTTCCAGCACGTGATCCTCTTCGGTGATATCGTGGCCGAAATGGCGGAAGCCCTTTTCGATCCGGCAGCTGTCCATCGCGTGCAGACCGCAGAGCTTCAGCCCGAACTCCGTACCCGCGGCCATCAGCGTCTCGAAGACATGCATGCTCTGATCGGTGGGGATGTAAAGCTCCCAGCCCAGTTCACCGACATAGGACACCCGGTGCGCGCGGGCGTGGCCCAGGCCCAGTTCGACCGTCTTCGCGGTGCCGAAGGGATGGGTGTCGTTCGACCAGTCATGCCAGGGTGCGGCCTTGGCCAGCACGTCACGCGCCCTGGGCCCCATCACCACCAGCACGCTTTCGCCCGATGTCACGTCCAGCAGCGACACGGCATGATCGCCGCGGTGCCGGTCCAGCCAGCTGAGATCGCGCACCACCGTCGCGGCGGGGGTGACGACAAGGTAGCGCGTGTCGGACAGGCGGGTGACGGTGACGTCGGCTTCGATCCCCGCGCGGTCGTTCAGGAACTGGGTGTAGACGATCTTGCCCGGCGCGACCGACATGTCGCCGCCGCAGACATCGTTCAGGAACCGCTCCGCATCGCGCCCGTCGACCACGATCTTCCCGAAGGAGGTCATGTCATAGAGCCCCACGCCCTCGCGGATCGCGCGGTGTTCGGCGGCGGAATTCATGAACCAGTTCTGGCGTTTCCACGAATATTCATAAGCCGCGGCCTGACCGGGGGCCGCGTACCAGTTGGCGCGTTCCCATCCGGCAGTTTCCCCGAAGACCGCGCCGCGGAATTGCAACGCGTCGTGGAACGGGGACCGCCGAACCCCCCGCGCCGTGTCCTTCTGGCGGTACGGGTAGTGGTCGGCATAAAGGAGGCCCAGCGTTTCCTTCGCGCGTTCGACAAGGAAGGTGCGGTTGCCCATGAAGGGCTGCATCCTGCGGATATCGACGTCGGACAGGTCAAAGGGGGGGTAGCCGTGCTCCATCCAGTGGGCGAGCGCCATGCCGGCGCCGCCGGCAGACTGGATGCCCACGGAATTGAAGCCCGCCGCCACGAAATAGCCCCGCAGATCCGGCGCTTCGCCCAGGTGGTAGGCATCGTCGGGGGTGAAGCTTTCGGGGCCGTTGAAGAAAGTGTGGATCCCGGCGCGTTCCAGCAGCGGCATCCGGGTGATGGCCTTTTCGAGGATCGGCTCGAAATGGGCGAAATCCTCGGGCAGTTGGTCGAATTCGAAGTCCTTCGGGATGCCGTGCATGCCCCAGGGTTTCGAGACCGGTTCGAACGCGCCCAGCAGGTACTTGCCCGCGTCTTCCTTGAAATAGGCATGTTCGTCGGGCACGCGGAGCGTGGGGCGTTGGGTCAGCCCGGGGACGTTTTCGGTGACGATATAGAAGTGTTCGCAGGCCTGCAGGGGGACGTTGACGTTGTTCATGCGGCCAAGCTCGGCCGCCCACATGCCGCCGCAGTTGACGACGAAATCCGTGGCGATCGTGCCGGTTTCACCGGTGTCGTCGCGGGTCCACGACACGCCCGACACGCCCCGCTGGCCGTTGCGGTCCACTTCGGACACTTGCGTCACGCGGACATGTTCGAAGACCTGCGCGCCGTTCATCCGCGCGCCCTTGGCCAGCGCCAGCGCAATGTTGCCCGGATCGCCCTGGCCGTCCTTCGGCAGGTAGACGGCGCCCTTGAACCCGGCCGTGTTCAGATCCGGGTGCAGGGTTTGCAGTTCGCCCTCCGACAACGGTTCGACATCCACGCCGAAGGCCCGCGCCATCGAGGCCTGACGGTAGATCTCCTCCCGCCGTTCGTCCGTCAGAGCCATGGTGATCGAGCCATTGCGGCGGAAGCCGGTGGCGACGCCGGTTTCCGCCTCAAGCTCTCCGTACAGCTCTTGCGAATAGCGGGACAGTCGGGTCATGTTCTTGGTCGCGCGCAGCTGCGCGATCAGGCCGGCGGCGTGCCATGTGGTGCCCGATGTCAGCTGCTTGCGCTCCAGCAGCACGACATCCTTCCAGCCCAGCTTGGCCAGGTGATAGGCGACGGAACATCCGGCGATGCCGCCGCCGATGATGACGGCGCTGGCCCGGGTCGGCAGGGATTTGGTCATGAGTGTATTCTCCTCGCCCGGACGGCAGGCAGGTCAGTAGGGGACGGGGATCAACCTGCGGGCAGGCTTTCGGCCTGGGCGATGGCGATGGCGGCAAGGTCGGGTTCTTCGGCGCGGTGGCAGGCGACGGCATGGCCGCCCTCGATCACGCGAAGGGGCGGGGTGGTGGCGCGGCAGCGGTCTTCGGCAAAAGCGCAGCGCCCGGCGAAACGGCAGCCTTCGGGGGGCGAGATCGGCGACGGCGGATCGCCCTTCAGCCGGATCCGCGCGTTCCCGTCCAGCCCGATCCGTTCCGGGCTGGGCACGGCCGAGATCAGCGCATGGGTGTAGGGATGGAGCGGCCGGGTGAACAGTTCCTTGCGCGATCCGATCTCGACGATCTGGCCCAGGTACATCACGGCGATCTGGTCGCAGAGATGCTGCACCACCGCCAGATCGTGCGAGATGAAAAGGTATGACAGCCCCAGATCGCGCTTCAGCCGCCCCAGCAGGTTCAGGATCTGCGCCTGAATGGCCACGTCGAGCGCCGAGACGGGCTCGTCACAGACGATCAGCCCCGGATTGGTCGCCAAGGCGCGTGCGACGCCGATCCGCTGGCGTTGTCCGCCGGAAAACTGGTGCGGGAACAGATCTTTCTGGTCGGGGCGGAGGCCCACCAGCGCGAACAACTCGTCCACGCGGGCGTCGCGTTCTGAAGGCGAGCCGATCTCCAGCAGGTCCATCGGGCGGCGCACGATGGATCCGGCGCGTTCGCGGGGGTTCAGGGACGCATAGGGGTCCTGGAACACCACCTGGATATCGCGGCGGGCCTTCTTCAGCTCGGCACCTGAGACATGGGTGATGTCGCGCCCGTTCAGGCGCACGGTGCCAGAGGTGATATCGGTCAGCCGGGCGCAGGCCATGGCGGCGGTCGTCTTGCCCGAACCGCTTTCCCCCACCAGCCCGAAGGCCGTGCCGGGGGCCAGCGTGAAGGACAGCCCGTCGACCGCATGGACCTTGCCGCCCTTGCCGGTCGGGAAATGGACCTTGAGGTTTTCGACCTCCAGCACGTTCGTCATGCCGCGACCTCCGTTTCAAGCCAGCAGGCGACCTTCCGTCCGTCCGCCCGCACCTCCAGCGCCGGGTTTTCATCCCGGCAGCGGGGCATGACCCGGTTGCAGCGCGGCGAGAAAGGGCATCCGGGGCGGTTCAGGTCGCGCGGGGCCGGAACGACGCCAGGGATTTCGAACAGGTCTTCGACCTCGTCACTGGGCGGCATCATCAGGCGCGGAATGCAGGAGACAAGGCCGCTTGTATAGGGATGGCGCGGATCGCGGACGAACTGGGCCACCGGGCCTTCTTCGATCTTGCGGCCGGCATACATGACCATCACCCGGTCGGTCATCTGCGCCACCACGCCGATATCGTGGGTGATCAGGATGATCGCCGCCCCGATCTGCCGCTTCAGGTCCTGAAACAGGTCGAAGATCTGGGCCTGCACGGTGACGTCGAGCGCCGTCGTCGGCTCGTCCGCGATCAGGATCTTGGGCTCGCACACCAGCGCAATCGCGATCATCACCCGCTGGCGCATCCCGCCCGACAGCTGGTGCGGGTAGTCGTACGCCCGCTGGTCAGGCGACGGGATACCCACCAGCGACAGCATTTCGACCGCGCGCTTCCACGCCTTGGCCTTCGACAGGCCGAAATGCACGCGCGCGGTTTCGGCGATCTGCTCGCCGATGGTATAGACGGGGTTGAGCGAGGTCATCGGCTCCTGAAACACCATCGAGATGTCGTTGCCGCGGACCTGGTTCAGGCGCTGTTCGCGGGCGCCGACAAGGTCTTCGCCTTCGAACAGGATCTGGCCCTTGGTCACGCGGCCCGGCGGAGACGGCACAAGGCCCAGCAGCGACAGCGCGGTGATGGACTTCCCGCAGCCGCTTTCGCCGACGATGCCCAGTGTTTCGCCATGGGCCAAATCGAAGGACAGGTCGCGCACGACGGGGATGTCGGTGCCGTCGCTGCGAAACGCGATCTCCAGATCGCGGACGGACAGGAGGGGCGTTGTCATCAGCGTTCCCTCAGCTTGGGATTGAAGGCATCGTTCAGCCCGTCGCCGATCAGGCTGATCGCCAGCACGGTCAGGAAGATGCAGAGGCCGGGGAAGGTCACACCCCAAGGGCTGTCGAGGATGTAGGGGCGGTTGTCGCCGATCATCCGGCCCCAGCTGGTGCTGTTGGGATCGGACAGGCCCAGGAAGGACAAGCCCGCTTCGAACAGGATCGCGGTGCCGATGGCCAGCGCGCTGACCACGATCAGGGGCGGGGCCGCGTTGGGCAGGATCACCCGCCAGATCAGCCGCGTGTTGCCCGCCCCAATGGAGCGTTCGGCCTTCACGAAATCCATTTCGCGTATGCGCATGAACTCGCCCCGCGTCAGGCGCGCGGTGGAGGTCCACGACACGATGCCGATGGCAATCGAGATGTTCAGAAGATCCGGCCCGAACAGCATCACCACGACCATCGCGAACAGGAGGTTCGGCAGGACCTGGAAGAACTCCGTCACCCGCATCAGGAAATTGTCGACCCGCCCGCCGAAGAACCCGGCCAGCGCGCCCACGCTGATGCCGATGGCGACGGTGATCAGCGCGGCGGCAAAACCCACCGCCAGCGTCACCCGGCCGCCATTGATCAACCCGGCCAGCAGATCGCGGCCAAGGTAATCGGTGCCCAGCACGTATTCGGATGTGCCCGGCGGGGTCAGCGGCATCCACACCATGTCGCGCGGGGGGACGGTATAGATGTAAGGCCCCAGCAGAGAGATCACGATGATCGCGATCAGGATCCCCAGCCCCAGCACGGCGGCATGGTTCTGGCGGAACATCCGCCACGCCTGCATCGAGGGCGAGACCGGCTTCGGAGCGGTTGTCGTCACGTCGGTCATCGGGCTTTGATCCTTGGGTCGATGATGCGGTAGACGAGATCGGTCAGCACGTTCATCACCACCACCATCATGGACGAAAAAAACAGGATCCCCAGCAGCGTGGGCGTGTCGCGCCTGAGGATCGATTCAAAGGCCAGCGTGCCAAGGCCGGGCCAGGCGAAGACGGTCTCCACCAGCACGGCGCCGGAAATCAGCTGACCGAATTGCAGCCCGGCGAAGGTGACGACGGGCAGGATCGCGTTCCTGAGCGCGTGTTTGTAGATCACCAGCCTCTGCGGCATCCCCTTGGCGCGGGCGGTACGGACATAGTCCGAGCCCAGAACTTCCAGCATCGAGGCGCGGGCGAGGCGGCTGTAGAAGGCCAGGTAGATCGTGGCCAGCGTCAGTGCGGGCAGGATCAGGTGGTGCAACACGTCCAGCACATGGGCGATCCCCCCGGCTTCGGACGTGGCGGATGTCATGCCGGAAATCGGCAAGAGCGGGATGGAGACGGACAGCAGCAGAATCAGCATGATGCCAACCCAGAAGACGGGAGCCGAGAAGCCCGCGAGCGCGATCACCGTCACGAAATGCGACAGGATCGACCGTCGTTTCTGCGCGGAGAAGACGCCCAGCACCGTGCCGATGATCATGGCCGTCATCAACGCCGTGATGACCAGCAGCATCGTGGCGCCGATACGGTCCCAGATTAGTTGCGTCACCGGTTGGCCGTAGTAGGTGGACATGCCCAGATCGCCCGTCAGCACGTTGCCCAGATAGGTTCCGATCTGCACGATGAAGGGCTGATCCAGCCCGTACTGCGCGCGCATCTGCTCGATCATCTCGGGCGTGGCGCCGCCCATCTCGCCCACGATGGCCTCCACCGGATCGCCCGGCGCGATGTGGATCAGCGTGAAGTTCAGAACCAGCACGGCCACCAGCAGCACGACGGCATTGCCAAGCTTGTTCAACGATCCCTTGAGCACGTCAGGTCCTTTCAGAAAGGGCAGGGGCCGGACGCGTTGGGCCAGCCCCGTACCGGATCACTCTTCGATGTAGACGTCGACCATGGGTGCCAGACCGCCGAAAGGCGACGCAGGCAGACCCTTGACGTTGTCCCGATAGACGGTGACCGAGAAATCCTGCGGCATGTAGATCAGCGCAAGATCGTCCTGGGCCAGCTTCTGGATGTCGGCGTAAAGGGCCTTGCGGGCCTCCGGATCGGTTTCGACCGACGCGGCGTCGAGCAGCTTGTCCATCTCGGGGTTGCAGTACCCTTGGGTGTTCGACCAGATCACGTTCTTGATGTTGTCGCAGTCGAAGTGACGGTGCACGCCGATGGTGGGATCGGGATAGTTGAAAGACCCGTTCATCGTGGCATCGTAATCCCACGCCGCGATCCGCTTCACCCATGTCCCAAAATCGGGTGCCCGGCGCAGTTCGACGTCGATATCCAGCTTGGCAAGCTGCGCCTGCGTGTACTCGGCCATCGGTACATGGGCCTGCGGCGCCCAGGACGGCACGTCCAGCACGAAGGAGAACCGCGTGCCATCGTCACCCACCGGGTAGCCGGCTTCGTCCAGCAGCTTGGCGGCAAGCTCCATATCGGGTTCGTACATGGCGACCTCGGCCGTGTAGAACGGGTTGCCGGTGTGCAGGGGGCCGGTGCCGGCCGCGGTCTTGCCGCCGAAGATGACCTTGGCCAGGAAATCGGTGTCGATGGCATGGGCCAGGGCCTGCCGCACCTTCAGATCGCTGAACGGCTTTTCACGCAGGTTCAGTTCAAGATAATGCACGTAGCCGATGGCATCGTAGCCGTCGGTTGTCACGTTCACACCGTCGGCACGCTCAAGCCGCGGCCAGTCGGTGGGGCGGATGCCTGCGAAACCGGCATACTCCACCTCGCCCTTTTCCAGCATCAGCATCCGGGTCAGCGGATCCTTCACCAGCGGATAGACGATCCGGTCGAGCTTGGGCTTGCCCTCGATGAAGAAATCTTCGTTCTTCACCAGCACCAGACGTTCGGCGGGGTTGTTCTCGGACACCTTGAAAGGGCCCGACCCGATCACATTTTCCATGTTGCGCGGGTGGGATTTCACTTCCTGTCCGTCGCCATAGATGTGTTGCGGGATCACCGGCATCAGCATCGGCTGAAGCGAGACCATCAGGCTGGGTGTCGGTTCGCTCAGGTGCACGACGACGGTATCGTCATCCGGCGTCTCGATGCTGGAGATCTTGCCGAACATCGCCTGCCCGAACGGGTGGTTGGCCGCGACCGTCTCGAACGAGAACTTCACGTCTTCCGAGGTGATGGGCTCGCCATCATGGAAGGTCGCGCCGTCGACCAGATCGAAGGTGACGGTCAGGTTGTCTTCCGAGACCTCCCAGCTTTCGGCGAGGTACGGTTCGATCGCGTAATCCTCTCCCACAGACACGAGGCCCGCGAAGATTTGCGAGCCCGGAGCACCGGTGGCGGCGCCGGACTGGACGGCCGGGTTCAGAGACCGGAAGCCCGAGGTATAGCTTGTCATCGTACCCTGGGCCTGAGCGGTCGACGCGACTGCAACCGTGGCCACAACGGCGGCGGAGACGAATCGTGTCAGTGATCGTGCTTGCGTTAAGCGCATGTGTATCCCCTGATGGATATGGAACGCCGCTTCGTGCGGCTGAAAATTTTGCCTTGCAATTTCACAGCATGCGGTGAAACTGAAAAAATGCAAACGAAATTTCACATCAGTGAGATTTCCGTGACATATACTGGGGAAATGATGAAAGTTCAGTCCGACACAGACGGCACCGGGAAGCCGGAAGTTGCAGTGGGTCACCAGATCAGGGAACTGCGCCGCGCCCGCGGGCAGACACTGACGGAACTGGCCACAAGCATCGGCCGGTCCGTCGGTCATCTGAGCGAACTTGAACGCGGCATCACGCCGATCACCATCGAAACCCTGTCCCAGATCGCCGAGGCGCTGGATGTGTCGATCAGCTGGTTCTTTTCGGCCCCGTCCTCGGAAGACCTGCCCGAAAGCCGCTATGTCATCCGCCGCGGCAAACGGCGCGAGATCAATCTCAGCCAGGCCGGCCTGCGCGAGGAACTGCTCTCGCCCAATCTCACGGGCTCGATCCAGATGGTGCTGACGACCTTCGCCCCCGGCGCCGGCACGGGCGAGGAAGGCCGTGAACGCAAGGGTGATGAAGGCGGCTTCGTCGTGTCGGGCCAGCTTGAACTGGTGGTCGACGGGCTGACGATCCAGCTTGAACCCGGCGACAGTTTCCAGCTGGCAGGGCAGGGCCACCACCGCTGCCACAACCCGGGCGCTGTCGATGCCGTCATCGTCTGGTGCTTCGGCTCCACCAAATTCTAGACGCTCAGGAAGTGCTGCCCATGTCGCCCATCACGGTTTTCACCGCCCGCAAGATCATTACCATGAACGCCTCCATGCCCGAAGCCACCGCCGTGGCCGTGCGCGATGGGCGGATCATCGAGGTGGGCACGCTCGATACCCTGAAACCCTGGCTCGACAGCCATCCGCACGAGATCGACGACCGGTTCGCGGACCACATCCTGATGCCGGGTTTCATCGACCCGCACCTGCATCCGACGCTGGGTGCCACGCTGATGACCTGCCATTTCATCACCGCGATGGAATGGAAGCTGCCCGACCGGACGTGCCCGGCCGTCACCTCGCACGAGGCCTACCTGAAACGGCTGGCCGAGATCGTGGAAGGCGAGGGCGCCGAGGAAGAGATCATCGTGACTTGGGGTTTCCACCGGATCTGGCACGGCAACGTGGACCGCGCGGCGCTGAACAAGGTGTCGGCGACGAAGCCGATCTTCGTCTGGCAGCGGTCCTTCCACGAGATCGTCGCCAACGACGCCGCCATTGCCTGGCTTGGCACCGCGCGCGAGGATCTGGAACGCCACCCGCAGATCGACCTGGAGACCGGCCGTTTTTTCGAAACCGGCATGGCCATCGCCGTGCAGGGCATGAACAAGATCCTGCTGTCGCCCCAACGCTACATGCGCGGGCTTGAGCTGGTGAAGCAGACCGTCCACCTGGGCGGCCACACGACGATTGGCGAACTGGCCTATCCGCTGATGAACGACCAGATGGAATGGCAGGTCCTGAGCTTCGCGCTGGACCAGCCGGAAACGCCGTTCCGGATGAAGATCGTCCCCCGCGCCATGCAGCGCGGCACGTTGGACGGCAGCCCCGAGGACGACGCCAAACGGGTCGAGGCCTTCCACGAACGCAGCACGCAGAAGCTGTTCTTCGGAAGTTCCATCAAGCTCTTCACCGATGGCGGTTTCTTTGCCGAACTCATGCAGATGCGCGATCCGGGCTTCATCGACGGGCACGACGGCGAATGGCTGATGGCACCCGAGGCGTTCGAAACCTATGCGCGCACCTTCTGGAAGCTGGGCAAGCAGATCCACGTGCATTGCACGGGCGACATGGGGCTGGAACTGGCGCTGGACGTGTTGCAGAAACTGCAGGACGAAAAGCCCCGCTTCAACCACCGCTTCACCATCGAACATTTCGGCGTGTCGAACCCCGAACAGGTGCCGCGGATCAAGGACCTTGGCGCGATTATCTCGGCCAATGTCTACTACGTCCATGAACTGGGCGAGGCGTACTGGCAGAAATCGATCGGGTTTGAACGCGCATCGCAGATGGCGCGGCTGGGCTCGGTCGAACGGGCCGGCATTCCCTTTGCGCTGCACTCCGATTTCACCATGGCCCCCGCGATGCCGCTGAATTCGGCCTGGGTGGCGGTGAACCGGATCGCGGAATCCGGCGCGGTGCTCTGCCCCGAAGAATGCGTGTCGGTCCACGCCGCGATGCGCGCGATCACCATCGACGCGGCCTATGTCATAGGGATGGAGGACGAGATCGGCTCGATCCGCGCCGGGAAGAAGGCCGACTTCACGGTGCTGAAGCAGGACCCCTATGCCGTGGCGCCCGAAACCCTGCGCGACATCCCGATCTGGGGCACCGTCTTCGAAGGCCAGCCCTTCCCGATCGCGACATGAGCCGTATCCCTGTCACGGTCCTGTCCGGCTACCTTGGGGCCGGCAAGACGACGATCCTGAACCATGTCCTGTCCGGGCCCGCAGGGGCGGGCATGGGAGTGCTGGTGAACGACTTCGGGCAGGTCAACATCGACGCCGCCCTTGTCAGCCGCCGCAACGAGAACGTGGTGGAACTGTCGAACGGCTGCGTCTGCTGTTCGATCGGTGACGACCTGGGCGAAACGCTGACCGCCATCGCCAACTGGCCCACCAAGCCGGAGCGTCTGTTGCTGGAGGCAAGCGGCGTGGCCAAGCCGTCGCGCGTTGCCATGACGGTCGGCCACTGGCCGGGCTTCGAGCTTGACGCGATCATCACCGCCGCCGATGCCGAAACCGTCATGACCCGGGCGCGGGACAAGTACGTGGGCGCGCTGGTGCGCAACCAGTTGCAAAGCGCCGACATCGTCGCCCTGACGCGCGGGGATCTGGTCGGTGACGAAAAACTGGGTGAGGTTACGGGCTGGCTCCGCACGCTCGACCCCGCCGCGCGGGTGGTGAGGGCGTCGATGGGCCGGGTTCCGGCAGAAGTGCTGACGGGCGCGGGGCCACGCCGCCATGGGGCGGTGCCAGACGATGCCCATGCCCATTTCTCGACCGACACATGGTGGCCGGACGGGCCGGTCGACATGGACGCCCTCGGCGAGGTTCTGAAAACCCTGCCACCGGGTGTTCATCGCGCCAAGGGCTTCGTGGTGGATGCCCGGACCGGCGAAGGCGTGATCGTCCAGCTTGTCGGCACGCGCTGCACCCTGGCGCCAGTACCGGGAGGGGCCGCGTCCTGCGTCGTCATCATCGCCGCGGGCGATGACCGGGACACGGCGCTAACCGAGACCCGCGCCCGCCTGAAGGCCTGCATTCGCTCAGGGGTCGGGGCGGCCTAGCCGGCGTGCCGCTGCAACGGCCTGTGGTGCTTGCCGTGCCGCTTCAGCAGCGACTTGATCTTGCCGCGCTTCTCAAGAAAGGGACGCGCCTGGGCAAAGACCGGGGCCGAGGCCGCGATTATGTCGGGGAAGATGATCGCCAGTTCCTGCTTTGCGGCCTGGGGCAGGGCCTTGATCGTCTCGCGGCCAAGGTACAGGCTTTCGGTGGCACAGCCGTTCGAGAAGACGATCTCGTGACCATGGCACATGATATGGACATAGTGGATGCCGTCGGCCGGCAGAACTGTTTCGATCCCGGCATAGCCCACCAGCTTGACCGCGGGCAGCAGAATCTGCGCGCTGCCGGTCATGCGTTCCGAGATCGCGGAATCCACCAGCACCCGGTGCTGCGGTGAAACGATCAGGTCCGTGCTGGGGTTGCCGTTGCCAAGCGCGCCCGCCGGAATGCGGACAGGCCGCAGGTTCGGCCGCGCCATCAGTTCCAGCGCGCAAAGTTTGCGCTGCCCGATCCATTCCAGCGCCACCGGGCCGCGATCCATCGTCAGGACAAGGTCGCCCGGGGACAGGTTTTCGACCGGGGTCGGGCCGTCCGGTGTTTCAATCAGCGTTCCCGCCGTAAAACAGGGGACGGACGATCCCATGGATTCGAAATCGTCGTACGAGATCCACCGCCCGCTGGGCAGCTGGATGTTGCCCGAGTCGACGGTGTAGGTCATCCCGTCTTCCACGGTAAACGTACCGTTATTGTTGTCGTAGACGACGGTGCCTACCGGCACGACGAACAGATCCTGCCCGCTGCCCCCGTCGATCCCGCCATAGACGATCGTGTCTTCCGTGATCGCAACGATATCCTTGCCACCGCCCGCCTCGATCCCGCTGTTGAAGGTCCCGCCGTTGACGATGATGGTGTCGTCGCCGTGGCCCGTTTCGACCTCGTCATGGACGGTCGTGTTGGTGAAGGTCAGATGGTCGTCGCCGCGGCCCGTGTCGATATCGTCGTTCACGAGGCTGTCGGTGAAGGTCAGAGAGTCATTACCGCTCCCGGTTTCGATGTCTCCGCTGATCTCGGTATCGGTGAAGGACAGCGTGTTGTCCCCGTCACCCGCATTGATTCCGTTCGCGATGACCGATCCGTCCGTGAAGGTGATCGTGTCGTTGCCATCGCCGGTCTGCATTTCGGGATTGATCTGCGCACCCGAGCCCGTGACGGTGTCGTCACCGTCCCCGGTGTTGAATTCCGAATTCACCATGACACCGTCGAGCGTGATATCGTCGTCACCATCGCCGGTATCGATGCCGCCGATCCGGTGCGACAGGGTGCCCGTCGCTTCAATGGTGTCGTTGCCGCCGCCGGTTTCGATCCCGTCATGCACGGTGGAATTGTCGAGGCTGATGTGATCCTCGCCGCTGCCGCTGGAGATTTCGTGATGGATCAGGCTGTTGGTGAGGCTGGCTGTGTTGTTGCCGCCGCCAAGCTCCAGGTCGGCCGCGGTGGAACCCGTCATCGTGACGTCATCGTCCCCGCCGCCCATCGAGATGCCGCTGTACATGTTCGGCGCGTTCGTGATGGTCGCCGTATCGGGGCCGTCGGCCGCCTCGATCCCGCTTACGTTGGATTGGGTCGGGCCGCCAGAGACCGAGCCAGACGTACCAACAACCACGAACGTATCCCCCGAGGGGTTCGCACCGACCAGAACAACCATTTACTCGCCTTCCACCACTTCTCTTGTTAACCGGTATTACGCGCCCGCGCGGCAAGAACCACCCCGAAAACGGCCTTCTGCTGCAAGAATCGCGCCTCGGGCAAGGAACGTTTCCGTGATGCGCGCATATTTCCACCTTTAATAAACATGAAACCCGTACCGGTTGTGCGCCGCGGCGCATCGGGAGGCATGTCACGCGATGCGCAGATATCGGCCGGCGTCTTCCACCATGTCCGGCAAGGGTTGGCAAGGTTCGATATAAGCAAAGGTAAATGCGCGGGTGGCGGTCAGGGCAGTCCCGCGGGGCCTGAAACGGCCGGTCCCTGACGCAAAAGGCGGCGGCCAGAAGCCGCCGCCTTGAGAGGTCTGCTACCGTCAGGCGACCGCGCGCGCCTCGGCCCCGCAATAGGCGGCGGCACTTTCGCCCGCCAGCTTGCCGAAGACGGACCCCGACATCAGGCCGGTGCCGCCCGGGTAGTTTTCGTAGAACAGGCCGCCCACCAGTTCTCCCGCTGCATAAAGGCCGGGGATCGACTGGTCGGTCATGTCCTGAACTTCACCCTTCGTGTTGATCTGCAGACCGCCGAAGGTGAAGGTGATGCCCGTGGTGCAGACGTAGGCCTCGTAGGGCGGCTGGTTGATCGGCAGCGCCCAGTTGGTCTTTTCGACCTCCAGCCCCTTCGTCGTCACGCCATCCAGTACCGACGGGTTGTAGTCGCCGCCCTGACAGGCGTCGTTATAGTCCTGCACCGTCCTGGCCAGCTTCTCCGGGTCCAGGTCCAGCTCGACGGCCAGATCCTCGATCGTGTTCGCGGTGGCCTTGGTGACCTCCTTGATCCGGTATTCGTCGCGCAGGCGGTGGATCGTCTGCTGGTCGAAGATCTGGATCGCGGTGCGGTTCGGCTGGGCCATGATCTCGCGCCCGTACTTGGCGTAGGTCAGGTTGCGGTAATCCGCGCCCTCATCGACGAAACGCTCGCAATCCGTATTCACCATGATGCCCAGCGGGTACGAGTGCTTCTGGAAGTTGTCCAGCACCCAGCGGTCGCCATAGGGCGGGGCCGAGATATCCCATTCGCAGGCATGGCACGACGACCAATTGCCAAAGGGCTTGGCGCCGATTTCCAGCGCGGCCTGGATGCCTTCGCCCATGTTGTGACGGGTGCCCCGCACGCGGCACAGGTCCCAGCCCACGCCAAGGTAGCGCACGCGCCACTGCTGGTTGGATTCGAACCCGCCACAGGCCAGGATCACCGACTTGCCGTGGATCTCTCCGTACCCCTCCTTGGTGCGGGTCTTCACGCCCGTCACCGTGCGGTCGTTCGATTGCAGCAGGCCGATGGCGGCGGTGCCGTAGCGGATCTCGATCCCCAGCTTCTCGGCGCGCTGGATCTCGGCCTCGACCAGACCTGCGCCGCCACCGACGGCTTCGATGTTCACGCCGCCGTAGAAATGATGCTTGCCGTCCACCAGATAGGACTGGCGCCCGAACATCGGCACGAAGCGGATGGCGTGGCTGCGCAGCCATGCCATGGTCGAACGCGACTTGTCGACCAGAAGCTGGGCCAGTTCCTCGTCCGTCTGGTAGCGCGTGACCTCGCGCATCTGGTCCATGAAGAATTCGCGGGAATGGGGCGGCAGGATAATCTGGTTCTGCTCTTCGTCCGACAGGTCGGTCAGGATGTCTTCCATGACATCCTCCAGCCCTTCATGCGCAAAGCGGAAGCCACCGGCGGTAAAGTATGAATTGCCGCCGCGCTCATCCTCGGGCGCGCGTTCCAGCACCAGGGTCTTCGCTCCGTTCTCCTGCGCCGACAGGGCCGCACAGAGAGCCGCATTACCGCAGCCGACGACGATCACGTCATATTCGCTCAACACTCATCTCCTTTTCAGATCCGCGGGTGCGGCAGATGGCACAGCCAAGCATATCCCGCCTGTGACCGCGGTATATATGGCCGAGTCTCTGGCTGTGGTCAACTGTTGACATTAGGAAGGAGCTGCGGCACCTTCCGTCATCGTGAGAGGCAGGCGCCGACGGGGAAGGGTGGATATGGACGGGCATCGAACGGAAACGGGCACGCTGTCGGAGTCGCTGGCGGCCTTTGCCACGGGCCTTCGGTACGAAGACATCCCGGCCCCGGTTATCGACCGCGCGCTGATCCATATTCTTGACGCGCTGGGGATCGCGGTCGCGTCGCGGACCTTCGCCTTTACCGGCCCCACCCTGACGGCCGTCGCCGCCCTGTCGGGGGGCGGATCGGGCACGATCATCGGATCGACCGCGGGTGCCGCGCCGCGGGATGCCGCGATGGCCAATGGCGTGCTGATTCACGGGCTGGACTACGACGACACCCATCTTCAGGCCATCGTGCACGCCACCGTCGCGGTGCTGCCCGCGGTCATGGCCACGGCCGAGCATTGCGGCGCATCGGGTGCCGAGACGCTCACCGCCTTCTGCATCGGGATGGAGGCCGCCGTCCGCATGGGCGCGGCCGTGAAGGGCGGCTTTCACCACACCGGGTTTCATGCGACGGGCGTTCTGGCGCATTTTTCCTCCGCGCTGGCCGCCGGGCGGCTGACCGGCGCCAGTGAGACCGACCATATCAACGCGCTGGGGATCGCGGGGAGCACCGCCTCCGGCATCCAGGTGTTCCTTGAAGACGGCGCATGGACCAAGCGCCTTCATCCCGGCTGGGCAGCGGCGGGCGGCATGACGGCAGCGACGCTCGCGCGCGCGGGCTTCCGCGGGCCTAAGCGCGCCCTCGAAGGCCGGTTCGGCCTGTTCGAAACGCATCTGCATGGCTGGGCCAAGGACGTCGACGCCAGCTACCTGACCGACGGGCTGGGCGAGACATGGATGATGCAGGACACGGCGTTGAAGCCTTACCCTGTCTGCCATTTCATCCACGGGGCCACTGACGCCGCGCTTGACCTGCGGGACGAGATCGCGGGGGCGGGAATCGAGGCGGTGGACATCCTGCTGCCGGCCGACACGCTGAAGATCGTGGCCGAACCGATCGAGGGCAAGCGCCACGCCGGCACCGAGTACGAGGCCAAGTTCAGCGCGCCCTTCGTGATCGCGTCGGCCCTGCTGAAGGGCCGGTTCGGGCTGGCGGATCTGAGCGACGAGGCGCTGTCAGATCCCGCAACGCGGGCGCTGGCGGCAAAGTGTAGCTGCGCCGCGGATCCCGACAGCCTGTACCCGGACTACTTCTCGGGCGGTGTCAAAGTTCATCTGGCAGATGGACGCACGCTCTCCCGGCACGTGCCGGTCAACAGCGGCGCAGGTAGCCGGCAGTTGACGCTGGACGAGGCAACCCGGAAATTCCTTCAGAACACAGGCCTTGCCCTCGACGATACGCAGGCGATGGCGATCCGGGCCGCCGTGCTGGACCTTGCATCCGGGGGCATCGCGCCCCTGATGCGGGCGCTGCAGGCCTGATCGCGGACGGAGAAATGACACAGGTGACCCATGCCCATCGACTATGACAAATTGCTGGCCCGGCCGTTCCCCCAGATCGAACAGCCCTATTCCGCGCGCGACACGATCCTTTACGCGCTTGGCATCGGCGTTGGCGCCGACCCGCTGGACGAAGACCAGGTGCGCTTCGCATTCGAGGAGGCAGAGGGTTTCGCGCCCCTGCCCACCATGCCCGTCGTGATGGCCGGCCCCGGATTCTGGGTGCGCGAACCCGACACCGGTGTGACGTGGGAACAGGTGCTGCACGGCGAACAGCGGCTGACACTCCACAACCCGATGCCGTCCGAAGGCATCGCCGTGGGCCAGACCCGGATCGACGGCATCGTCGACAAGGGCGAAGGGAAGGGTGCGCTGATCTACGTCGCGCGCGAGATCCACGACAAGGCCACGGGCACGCATATCGCCACTTCGGTCTCGACCACCTTCGCCCGGGCGGATGGCGGGTTCGGCGGCCCGGATGGCCCCACGCTGCCAGTCAGCGCGCTGCCGGACAGGGCGCCGGACATGGCGGATGAAGTCACCACAGTCCCTCAGGCCGCGCTGATCTACCGGTTGTCGGGCGATACCAACCCGCTCCACGCCTCGCCATCCGTCGCCACGCAAGCCGGGTTTCCTGCGCCGATCCTGCACGGGTTGTGCTCCTACGGGATCGCGGGCTGGTCAATCCTGCGGTCGTGCTGCGGCGGCGACCCGGCGAAGCTGAAACAGCTTGACCTGCGGTTCTCCTCGCCCGTCTTCCCGGGCGAAACCCTGCGGACGGAGATCTGGCGCGATGGCACCGACGTGTCGTTCCGCACAAGCGTGGTCGAACGCGACAAGGTCGTTCTGAACAACGGCTATGCACGCATAGCACCCTGACGCGTACCCAAGACGAGAAAGGCCGATCATGACGGATCGCTTCGTTCCCAAACCCACCCCCGAAACCCGCCACTACTGGGATGGCGCCAAGGCGGGCGAGCTGCGGCTTCAGCGCTGCACCGCCTGTCAGCAGACCTATTTCCCGCCGCGCCCCTTCTGCCCGGAGTGCGGATCGCGCAGTGTCGCCGTCTACACGGCGTCGGGGAATGGCACCCTGTACAGCTACATCATCAACAATATCGGCGCCCCGGGGCGCGAGCCGCCCTTTGCCGTGGCCATCGTGGAACTGGAAGAAGGCCCGCGGCTGATGTCGAACATCGTGGAGTGCGACCAGACGCCGGAAGCGCTGGTGCTGGACATGCCCCTGGAAGTCACCTTCGAGGTCCTGACCGACGAGATCACGCTGCCGCAGTTCAAACCGGCGAAAGGTGCCTGAGATGACCCCGAATTCCGTTGCCATCGTCGGCGCCGCCGAAACCACCAATCTGGGCAAGCTGCCCGACATGGGCCAGGTCATGCTGCACGCGGATGCGGCGCTGAACGCGATGAAGGACGCGGGTTTAACCGCGAAGGATATCGACGGCGTCGCCACCGCCGGCCACAACCCGGCCGAGCTGGCGCATTACCTTGGCATCACGCCCACCTGGGCCGATGGCACCTCGGTCGGCGGCTGTTCCTACATGATCCATATCCGCCATGCGGTGGCCGCGCTGGAATCGGGGCTGTGCAACACCGTCCTGATCACCCACGGCGAAAGCGGGCGCAGCCGGGCAGGGGCTCTGGCCTCTCCCGTGTTTGCCAACCACTATGACCAGCAGTTCGAGCTTCCCTACGGCGTGTCTATCGCGCCGACGCGGTTCACGCTGCCTGTCATGCGGATGATGAAGGACACCGGGCTGACAGTCGAACAGCTGGCCATGGTTGCCGTGGTCCAGCGCGAATGGGCGGCGTTCCATCCCCGTGCCTCGTACCGCGATCCGATCACCGTCGATGACGTGATGAATTCGAAGATGATCGCCTACCCGTTCCGCAAGCTGATGTGCTGCCTTGTGACCGATGGCGGCGGCGCGCTGATCCTGACGCGGGCCGACCGCGCGATGGATTTCCCGACGAAGCCGGTTTATGTCCGCGGCGTGGGCGAAAGCCTGGAAAGCCCGGCGATCAGCCAGATGGCCGACATGACATCGTCGCGCGCGTTCAGGACCTCTGGCAAGCTGGCCTTCGACAGCGCCGGGATCAGCCATGCGGACGTCGACCACCTGATGATCTACGACGCCTTCGCGCATCTGCCGATCTACGGGCTGGAAGACCTGGGCTTTGTCGGGCGGGGGGAGGCCGGACCCTTCATCGCCGAAGGCAACACCCGCCCGGGCGGCAAGCTGCCGCTGAACACGAATGGCGGGGGCCTCAGCTACATGCATTCGGGGATGTACGGGATGTACGCCCTGCAGGAAAGCGTTCGCCAGATGCGGGGGATTTCGCCCGCCCAGGTGGACGGCGCCGAAATCTCCGTCTGCCACGGTGTGGGCGGCATGTTCACCGCCTCGGGCACGGTCGTGATGACCAACGTCGCCTGAGGATCGGCGAAGACCCGGCGCGGTTCTCCCCTGCGCCGGGTCACTTCATTTCATCATCTTGAAGGAGCCTGAGGCCTTGGCGATCAGCCGGCCGGTCTCGTCTTCGACCTGCGCATCGCAGAAGGCGATGGACCGGCCCCGTTTCACGCAGGTTCCGATCCCGAAGATCTTGCCGCCGGTCACGCCGCGCACGAAGGACGCGTTCAGCGACAGCGTCACCGCGGCCCGGCCAAGCGCCTTGTCCGATCCGTGGGTCAGCGCGGCCCCGCAGGCGTGATCCAGCAGCGTCAGCAGGACACCCCCGTGCACCGTGGGGATGCCGTTCAGGTGCCATGCGTCCAGATCCAGCTCTACCAGGCCCCAGTTGGGCCTTATGGCGATGGTGCGCGTGCCGACATAATCGCCGAAACCCCGCATGTCCGGCGTGGGCGCGGGCGGTGTCACGGGCGGTGTGGCGAGCGTCATTTCGAAACGTGGGACTTGATCAGGTCACGTCCGATCAGTTCGCGCATGATCTCCCCCGTGCCGCCCGCGATCCGCATCATGCGGGCATCCGTCCACGCGCGGGCGATGGGATATTCCCACATGTAGCCGTAGCCGCCGTGCAGTTGCAGGCAGGTGTCCAGCACTTCCGACTGGATCTCGCTGGCCAGCATCTTGGCCATGGCGGCGTCGATGGCCGTCAGCTCTCCCGCCACATGCATCTCGATGCAGCGATCCAGGAAGACCCGCAGCATGACCGAGCGCGACCGTATCTCGGCCAGCTTGAAGCGGGTGTTCTGGAAGTCGGCCACGGCACGGCCAAAGGCCTTGCGCTCGGTGGTGTAGTCCAGCGTCCATTCCAGCGCGGATTCCACCGAAACGGTCGACCGGATCGCTTGCAGCAGCCGTTCCTGGGGCAGTTCGTCCATCAGCTGGGCGAAGCCGCGGCCTTCCTCGCCGATCAGGTTGCCCACGGGCACGCGAACGTCGTGGAAGAACAGCTCGGACGTGTCCTGCGCCTTGTAGCCGACCTTTTCGAGGTTGCGGCCTTTCGTGAACCCTTCCCGGTCGGCCTCGACAAGGATCAGGCTGACGCCCTTGGCCCCGGCTGCCGGGTCCGTCTTGGCGGCCAACACGATGAAATCGCACATCTGGCCATTGGTGATGAAGACCTTCTGGCCGTTGATGACATAGTCATCGCCATCGCGGATCGCGGTGGTACGGATCTCCTTCACGTCGGACCCGGCCGATGGTTCCGACATGCCGATGGCGCCGATCGCCTCGCCCCGTGCCATGCGCGGCAGCCATTCGGATTTCAGCGCCTCGGAGCCATAGTTCAGGATATAGGGCGCCACGATGTCGGAATGCACCGCGAACCCGGGGCCGGAGTAATTGTGATAGGAGAACTGCTCCTGCACCACGGTGGCATACAGGAAATCGACGCCGACACCGCCGTATTGTTCGGGGATCGTGGTGCACAGCAGCCCGACTTCGCCCGCCTTGGTCCACAGCGCGCGGCTGACCTGGCCGTCCTTTTCCCACTGGGCATGATAGGGGGCCACGTTGTCGGCGATGAAACGATCCACGACATCGCGGAACATCTCGTGATCGGAATCGAATAGGGTGCGTTTGAACATGGGGGCCTTCCCGGTACTAATGGATCAAAGGATGCTTTGAAGGTGATCGCGCGCGGCCGTGTATTCGGCGATCAGTGTTTCCACGATCTCGGCCACCGGTTGCGATTGCTGAACGAAGCCAAGCGCCTGGCCCGCGTAGACCATCCCGCGCGAGGTATCGCCATCGGCATAGGTCTTCAGCGCGACACTGCCCGCGACATGGGGCAGAAGCGGCTCGATCCCGGCGTCGGGGTTGGCGCGCTCCAGCTCCGCCACGGTGCGCGTGGTATCGTTGATGAGGCTCCGCGCATTGTTGCGCACGGACCAGAGGGAAATCGTCGTGTCGTTTTCGGTCGCGGCACATAGGGCGGCCTTGTAGCCATCGTGCGCGGGGATCTCCGACGAGACGAGGAACCGCGTGCCCATCAGCACGCCGGACGCGCCCATGGCCATCGCGGCAAGCAGCTGGCTGCCATGGCCGATGCCGCCTCCGATCAGGTAGGGGATCTTCAGCCGCTTCTGCGCAAGCGCTGCGTTGACGATGGACCCCACGGCATTCGGCCCCGGATGGCCGCCGCATTCCCAGCCGACGATTGTCACCATGTCCACACCAACGCTCTGCGCCTTTTCCGCAAAGCGGAGGCCCGGGACCTTGTGCAGCACCTTGATGCCCGCGCCCTGCAGCACCGGAAGGTACGGATCGGGGCTGCGGCCCGCGGTTTCGACAAAGCGCACGCCCTCATCCGCCACGACCTGAACGATCTGTTCGATCCGTTCGTGCACAGCCGATTTCGGCAGCATCGCGATGTTCACGCCAAAGGGCAGGTCACCGCACAGGTCCTGGGCCTTGCGGATTTCCGCCCTGAGCGCGTCATCATCCGGCAGGTGGTTCGCCGTCATGAACCCGATGATTCCGGCCTTCGCGCACCCCGCCACGTATTCGGCATTCGCCAGGAACTGCAGCCCGCCCGCGACCACGGGAAACCGCGTGCCGAACATGTCGGTCACCGCCGTGCGCACAACGGGCGCATTCGCGGTCGTCACGGTGCTGAGGGTTGCGGCTGAGGTCATCTGCATTCCTTCGCTGTTATGTATACTGTCATATGTTGACAATTATGCCGTCGCAATCGAAATTCCACCCGTTCAACGGGCAGGAGGCTCAAATGACGGCACATGCGGAAATCTACGGCTTTGGGGGTCATATCGGGATCAATGTCGATGCGCTCGACAATGGAGAGTCCCGGTTGTCGCTGGAGCTTCAGGATCATCACCGGAACTTCTTTGGCATCGTGCACGGCGGCGTCCTGCTGACGATGCTGGACCAGACCTGCGGCGCCGCACTGCGCAGCACGCGGGCACCCGGTGGCCCGCAGGGCAGCGTGACCGTCGATCTTCAGACGGTGTTCGTAGCGCCCGCGAAGGGCGACACGCTGCATGCGTTCGGCACCTGCCTGCGGTCCGGCCGATCCATCGCGCATTGCACCGCGCGGATCGAGGATGACGAAGGCACGCTGGTCGTCACGGCGACCGGCGTCTTCAAGCTGATCCACTGAACCCCGCATCCCGACGACACCTTAAAACATTGTCGTCGGGAGCAGCAGGGAGATCATCGGGAACGTCACCAGCAGCCCCAGCACGATCAGGTCGCCCACAAGGAACTTGGCCACCCCGAAGAAGATCGTGTGCACCTGGATTTCGCGCGTGACCACGCTGTTGATGACGAAGACGTTCAGCCCCACAGGGGGCGAGATCAGCCCGATCTCCAGCAGCTTGACCACGATCACGCCGAACCAGATCAGATCCAGCCCCATGTTTTCGACCAGCGGCACAAGGAAGGGCAGCGTCAGCAGCATGGTGCCCAGCGGATCAAGGAACATGCCCATCACAAGGTACAGCAGCACGATGCACAGCAGGATGAACCAGTCGGAAAAACCGCTATTGGCGATGAAATCGGCAAAGTCGCGCGTGACGCCGGACAGCGACACGAAGGACACGAAGATCTTGGCGCCGACCGCGATCAGGAACAATGCGGCCGTCTGCGCCGCGGTTTCGCGAAGCGAGAGCAGGATGTCCCCGAAGGACAGCGTGCGCCAGACAAGGCCGTAGAACAGCATGAAGGCAACGCTGATCGCCGCGGCCTCCGTCGCGGTGAAGATGCCGCCGTAGATGCCGCCAATGATCGTGCCCATCAGCACGAAGGCGGGCCAGGCCTGCAGCAGGGCCATCAGGCGTTCGCCGATGCCAAGGTCCTCTGCCACCTTGGGCGCCACGTCGGGGCGCAGTTTCACCCAGATCACCACGGTGATGATGTAGCCCAGAAGGCTGAGAAGGCCGGGCAGGACGCCCGCAAGGAACAACCGGCTGACCGAGGTTTCGGTGAAAAGCCCGTAGATGATGAACAGGACCGAAGGCGGGATCAGCGCGCCCAGCGTGCCGCCGACCGCGACGGAGGCCGTCGAAAGCTGCGGCGAATACTTGTACTTCAACATCTCGGGCACGCAGATCTTCCCCATGGAAGACGCGCAGGCCATGCTTGACCCCGTGATCGCGGAAAACCCGCCGCAGCCGATCAGCGAAGCCACGGCCAGACCACCCGGCACCTGCGCCAGCCAGATCCTGACGGCAAAGTAGATCTTCGTCGTGACCTTGGAATGAAAGGCGAGGTGCCCGGCAAGGATGAACATGGGCACCATGCTGAGCTCATAGGAATGCAGGAACTCGTAGGCGTTCGACTGGATCAGCCCCAGCGCCGGGCGGAAGCCGCGATCCAGGTCGAATTCGGTGCCCGGCCGCCACGAATAGGCGACCAGCGTGCAGACCGTGGCCACCGACACCAGCGTGAAGGCGATCGGGACCCGCAGGGCAAGCAGGATGAACACGGCGCAGAAGCCGTAGATGCCGATGGTACTGATATCCATGAAACCGGTCCGGTCAGAGATCCGCGTGCGCGGGATCGTCGTCTTCGATCACGCCGAGCACACAGAGAAGATCGTGAATGATGAGATCCGTCAGGCGCAGCAGGAACACGGTCACACCGATGATGTAGACGAAGTAGCCCGGCCATTCGGGCAGGTTCAGCGTGCCGAAGAAATAGCTGCCTTCGGTCCACGTCCTGAGCCCGGCCTTGCCCGCGGCGATCGAGATCGGGATCAGCGCGGCCAGACCCACGGCCGAGGCAAGGATATCCAGCCACAGGCGGGCCTTGCGTCCGGCGCGGTTGGTGAAGATCTCGACCGCGACAAAGCCGCGCTCGGCGGCGACATAGGCGAAGGACAAGCTGATCGCGGCGACCATCATCTCGCCGATGATCGACACTTCGTCGTACAGCTTGCCGGCGAAGAAGGTCCGCAGCACGATGCCCGTGGCCACGTACAGCGACATGGCAAGGATCATCAGGGCGGCGATGGTCAGGAAGACCTTTTCCATGCCCCCCAGCACGCCCCGCGATTTGCGCCAGGCGGGCACGAAGAATGCCCGCCTGTCAGGGCCGTTTAACGGGTCCATGGGTAACCTTTTTCGTCACGCTCCTTGGTGTACTTGGCCAGAAGCTCGCGGTACTGGGTCATCGCGGCGTCGGCGTCATAGCCTGCGGCGGCGAATTCGTCCTTCCATTCCTGGATGTACTTCTCGCTTGCGTCCGCCAGCATCGCGGTATCGTCGGCCGATGCGTGAATGACCTGCACGGGCTTGCCGTAACCGTCGTTTTCCAGCGCGTTCAGCGCTGCATCGTGCTGTTCGATCAGCAGCTGCGCCTGACGGTCGGTCAGGGTGACGCCGGCCTCGATCAGGGCGGCCTGCTGGTCTTCGGTCAACCCGTCATAGACATCCTTGTTGATGCCCGACGCGATGCCCACGACCTGGCCCCAGTCAACCACCAGAACCTGGTCGATCACTTCCCAGAACTTGTAGGGATCGATGGTGTACAGATAGACCTGCGAGCAATCCAGAAGCCCGGAATCCAGCGACTGGTAGATGTCGCCGAAGGTCAGGCTGACGCTGGTCGCGCCCATGTCGGACAGCGCCTGGCTGTAAAGCCCCGCACCGCGGACCTTCTTGCCCTGCAGATCGGCCACGCCCTTGATGTCCGCGCCGTTGCACATGAACTGGCCGGCGGTGGTGTGGATCGCGCCGAAATAGACCACGTTCTGACGCGACAGCGCGTCGATCATGTCCGGGTTTGTCGTCATCAGGTCGTACATCGCGCGCGAGCCGACCCATGCATCACCGGAATCGCCAATGGGCAGGTCGCCGATGCGCAGGGCTTGCAGTTCCTTCGGGTTATAGGCCCCGATCAGCGTGCCCATGTCGGCGGTGCCGACGGCCACGCCATCAAGGATCGCACCCCATTTCAGCAGGGCCCCGCCCCAGTGAAACTCGACCCCCAGCTCGTTGTTGGTCAGATCCGAAAGGTTCGTTCCGAACTCTTCGAGCGCGATGGCCTTCGCCCCGCGGTTGGGGCTGCCTTCGACATAGCGCAGCATCATTTCCGCGTTTGCCGTTGCGGCGGCGAAGGGCAACAGGGCACATGTCAGTGCGCCGGAATACAAAAGTGAATTCATTTCCACCTCCCAGTTTGTGATCCATGAGAATGACCTGCCGGTAGGTGTCCGCCTGTGCCGAATTGCCATGCTTTCGCACGGGTCACGCGTGTCGTGCCCTGCAATTCTGCCGGATCTTCTTGGCACCGAAGTTCATGCTCGCCGTGCAGAGTGGTAAACTGTCGCCTGTCAAAGTGTCAACAGTTGATTGTTTTTCATGAGCCGGCTATATCGCTGTCAGAGCGCCGGGCCTAAGGTGGGTTTCGACACGTCAGAACAGGGCTTTACGCCGATCAACTGGATATCGAGGAGGGGTAAGAGTGGAAGGTTCGGTCACAATCGCCGACAGGTACATGACCAATGACGAGGTGATGGCCTATGCCCGGAAAGTTGCCGCCGGTCTGAAGGACGCCGGTGTCGAATACAGCGAAGCCATCAACACCCTGATGCGCAACGATATCGAGTTCGTGGTCTGCATGGCCGCGGCCAAGCTTATGGGCGCCGTCGCCACACCGGTGAACTGGCACTTCTCGGCCGAGGAGATCGCCTACATCATTAACGACAGCGGCTCGCGCGTCTTGGTCGCGCATTCCGACCTCTGGCACAGGCACGGCCCTGCCGTGTCAAAGCTGCTGGACCGTGACGTGCTGGTCTTGCTGGTGGAAACGCCCGACTACCTGCGGGCGCCGTACTCCGTTGCGGACGAAAACTGCCCGCTGAAGGATGGCGAAACATCGCTGGAAGACTGGTCGAACGGGTTCGCGCCGTTCCAGGACGATGTGGAGGTCAAGCCCACGGCGATGGTCTACACCTCCGGCACCACGGGGCGGCCCAAGGGCGTCAAGCGGAAGGCCGCGGTCAGCGTCGCGCTGAAGAACCACCACAACGCCTATATCCACGGGATGCGCTGCCTGCTGGCCGCGCCGATGTACCATTCTGCCCCGCTGTCGACAGCCGATGGCGTCTGGGCCGTGGACGGGCACCTTGTGCTGGTCACAAGGTTCGAGCCCGAGACCTACCTGGCGATGATCGAGAAGTACAAGATCACCCATACCTTCATGGTGCCCACGATGTTCGTGCGCCTGCTGAAGCTGCCGGATGAAGTGCGCCTGAAATACGATGTCTCGACGCTGGAACACGTAATCCACGGCGGCGCGCCCTGTGCGCGTGACATCAAGCTTCAGATGATCGACTGGATCGGCCCCGTGCTGTTCGAACTTTACGGCGGCACGGAAACCGGCATCGTCACCTATGCCACGTCACAGGATTTCCTGGATCATCCCGGCTCTGTCGGGCCGCCGGTGGAAGGCGCCATCGTCAAGATCTTCGACGATGACGGCAACGAACTTCCGGCGGGGGAGGTGGGCGAGATCTACTGCCGCCACCCGGGCTATCCCGATTTCACCTACCAGAACCGCCATCAGGACAGGCTGGACATGGAACGCCACGGCCTCCTGTCGCTTGGCGATGTGGGGTATCTGGACGAAGACGGGTACCTGTACATCACCGACCGCAAGCGCGACATGATCATCTCGGGCGGCAGCAACATCTACTGCACGATGGTCGAAGCCCCGTTCCTGGAACATCCCCAGATCATGGATTGCGCGGCCTTCGGCATCCCGCATGACGAACTGGGCGAAAGCCTGGCGCTTGCCGTGGAGGCCCGCCCCGGCGTCACGCTGGACCCGGCTGACCTGACGGCCTTCGGCAAGACGAAGCTGAGCGGTTTCATGGTGCCCGGGACGTTCATCTTCATGGACGAACTGCCCCGCGATCCGTCGGGCAAGATCTACAAGCGCAAGCTGCGCGATCCCTACTGGTCCGACGCCAACCGCCAGATCTGACCGGCCCCGGTCCCGCCCCGTCGCGGCGGGACCATACGCACGCACGAAAGGAAGTCCCGTTGAGCGATCTTATCGTGACGGAAGAAAACGGTATCCTCTGGGCCTCGATCAATCGCCCGGACAAGGGCAGCGCGATCTCGCGCGCGGTGACCGATGGGTACGTCGCAGCGATCGGGCGCCTTGCCGAGGAGCCAGAGCTGAAAGGCCTGATCTGGACCAGCGAATCCGAACGGGTCTTTTCCGGTGGCATCGACCTGAAGGTGCCCGAGGGTATGAGCGACGCCGACGCTGGCCCCTACCGGGTGAGCATCGTGCGGGATCTGATTGACGCCACGGTGAACTGCCCCCGGCCCATCGTCGTGATGGCCCGGGGCAAGATGCTGGGCGGGGCGTTCATGAATGCACTGCTGACGGACCGGATCGTGGCGGATGACAGTGCCACGTTCCAGATGCCCGAAGTGAAGATCGGCCTCGCCTCGCCCTATTCCGCGGCCATCGTGGAATGCGCCACGAACAAGGGGCTGGCCTATGACATCTGCATGTCGGCCCGCCGCGTGCCCGCGCGCGAATTGCAGGACCGGGGCGGCCCCTGCACCGTGGTTGTGGCGGAAACCCTGCGCGACAGCGCCATTGAGGCGCTGGAAACCTACGCCGCCATGCCGGCCGAGGCCTTCGGCTACATGAAACGCTGGTTCCAGATCCCCCGGATCCAGGCCATCGAGGCCGCGCTTGCCTATTCGGCCGCTGTGAAGCGCGCCTGACTATAACTGACTTACGATCAAGGAATATTGCCCATGAAGGTACTCGTGCCCGTCAAGCGCGTGATCGACTATAACGTGAAGGTCCGCGTGAAAGCGGATGGCAGCGGGGTCGATCTTGCCAACGTCAAGATGTCGATGAACCCGTTCGACGAAATCGCCGTCGAAGAAGCCATCCGTCTGAAAGAAGCCGGCAAGGTCGAAGAAGTCGTCGTCGTCTCCATCGGCGTCAAGCAGGCGCAGGAAACGCTGCGCACCGCGCTCGCCATGGGCGCCGACCGCGCGATCCTGGTCGTGGCGTCGAACGACGTGCACAACGACATCGAACCGCTCGCCGTTGCCAAGATCCTGAAGGGTGTCATCGACGAAGAGCAGCCGGGCCTCGTGCTCTGCGGCAAGCAGGCGATCGACAACGACATGAACGCGACGGGCCAGATGCTGTCGGCGCTGATGGGCTGGAGCCAGGCGACCTTCGCCTCGGCGCTGGACATCGATGGTGAGCATGCCGTCGTCACCCGCGAGGTCGATGGCGGTCTGCAGACGATCAAGGTCACGATGCCCACCATCGTCACCGTCGACCTGCGCCTGAACGAGCCGCGCTATGCCTCGCTGCCCAACATCATGAAGGCGAAGAAGAAGCCGCTGGATGAGAAGTCGGCCGACGATTACGGCGTCGACGTCACCCCGCGGCTCGAGGTCGTGAAGACCTCCGAACCCGCGGGCCGTGCGGCGGGGATCATCGTGGGCTCGGTCGACGAGCTGGTAGCGAAACTCAAAGAAGTGGGGGCTGTGTAATGGCTGTTCTTCTGCTTGCCGAAATCACCGATGGTGAACTCTCTGCCGATGCGACCGGCAAGGCGCTGAGCGCCGCGAAGTCGCTGGGCGACGTGACCGTTCTGGCCGCCGGCGCATCCGCCGCCGGCGCGGGCGAAGCGGCGGCCAAGCTCGATGGCGTGTCGAAGGTACTGGTCGCCGAAGATCCCGCCCTGGGCCACCGCCTGGCCGAAGCCACCGCGGCGCTGATCGCCTCGCTCGCCGGCGATTACAGCCACATCATGGCGCCGGCCACCACCGACGCGAAGAACATCATGCCCCGCGTGGCGGCACTGCTCGACGTGATGGTGATCTCGGACATCTCTGGCGTGGTCGATGCCGACACGTTCGAACGTCCGATCTATGCCGGCAACGCGATCCAGACGGTGAAATCGTCGGACGCGACCAAGGTGATCACGGTGCGGACGGCGAATTTCGACGCCGTGGGCGAAGGCGGCTCGGGCGCGGTCGAAACCGCGACCCTGCCGGACTTCCCGACGNAGCGCGGGCATCGTCGTGTCGGGCGGCCGTGGCGTTGGATCCGAGGAGAGCTTTGCCATCATCGAAGCGCTGGCGGACAAGCTGGGCGCGGCAGTCGGCGCCTCGCGCGCGGCGGTCGATTCGGGCTATGCGCCGAACGACTGGCAGGTGGGCCAGACCGGCAAGGTCGTGGCGCCGGACCTCTACGTGGCCGTGGGCATCTCGGGCGCGATCCAGCACCTAGCAGGCATGAAGGATTCGAAGATCATCGTCGCGATCAACAAGGACGAAGAAGCGCCGATCTTCCAGGTCGCCGATTACGGCCTGGTCGCGGACCTGTTCGCAGCCGTCCCGGAACTGACCGAGAAACTGTAAACCGCGAAAGGTGCGTGGGGACCACGCACCCTACGGGGTGGGCGCCGCGTTGCGCGAGGCGATGCGGCGTTCGACCAGATCCAGCACGCGGGCGGCTTGCGGTGTGGGCGCCTGGCCCGCGCGCTTGACCAGCGAGAACGGTGTCACCGCGATGTCGGCGTCGATGTCCAGCAGCCGGATGTTGCTGCCCAGACCGCTGCGCGCCGCATAGAATTCGCCCACCGATTGGGTGACCGGCGCGACGGCGTTCGTGTCGCTGATCAGCGCCATCGTCAGCAGCAGCGATGACGTGCCCAGCACCCGCTGGGGCAGGGGAAAGCCGTTTTCCAGCAGGTAGGTTTCCACCGTGCGCCGTTGCAGGCCGCCCGGAGGCTGCATCACCCAGTCGTAGATCAGGCAATCCTCGAGCGTGATGCCGTCGCGCCGGGCCAGCGGGTGTTCGGAGCGTACCACCAGCGTCACAGGCTCTGGCCCGATACGCTGCATCTGGAACGACCGGGCATCGAACCCGTCGGGCAGGCGGCCAACGTAGAAATCGAGCGCCTCCGACATGAGCCCCTCGGCCAGCTTGTCCGACGTATCGACCTGCACCGTGATCTCGATATCCGGGTATGTCACGCGCAGGTCGCGGATGACGGGCAGGACAATCTCCAGCGCCGGACCGGTGACCGCGCCGATGCGGACAAGGCCGCGGGTGCCGCGCGACATTTCCGACAGGGCGTGGCTGGTGTCATCCAGATGCCGCAGGATCGCCCGGGCGCGGGCGGACAGCAATTCGCCCGAATCCGTGAGTACGATTCCCTTGGCGTGACGGGTGTAAAGCGTGGCGCCGACCATGCGCTCAAGCTCGGCCAACAGGCGCGACGCGGCGGGCTGGGTGATCGCCAGCTGCGCCGCGGCGGCCGAGACCTGGCCCGTTTCGGCCAATGCCGCCAAGAGGCGAAGCTGCGAGAACCGCAGGCCTTGGCGGACAAGCATGTCGCGAACGGGCTTGGCTGTATCCGTGAGTTTGACCATTTCGATCCGAACCTGATGTTGCGCCCCACATATATCATTTCCGGTATGTTGAACAGCTGTCTTTTAATTTGAATGCGATGGTGCAGCACGTCATCCCTTGCCCACCCGCAGAGCGTAGGGAATGCCGGATCGGCAGAGAGCCCTGCGGACCATCAGGAATAACCTGCCGACGCACGTCCATCGGGGCGGCGGTGCGGCGCATGGGAGGACAGCATGACACTCATCAAACGCGTCTTGGCGACGACGGCCCTTGTGGCTCTGACGGCGGGTGCCGCCGCGGCCCAGGACAAGGGGACGGTCGGGATCGCGATGCCGACGAAAAGCTCGGCCCGCTGGATCGCCGATGGCGAAAACATGGTGAAGCAGTTCGAAGCCGCCGGTTACACGACCGACCTGCAATATGCCGAAGACAACATTCCCAACCAGCTGGCCCAGATCGAGAACATGATCACCAAGGGCGCGAACGTGCTGGTGATCGCGGCCATCGACGGCACGACGCTGACCTCGGCCCTGGCCAACGCGGACGCGGCGGATATCGACGTGGTGGCCTACGACCGCCTGATCCGCGACAGCGATCACGTGGATTACTACGCCACCTTCGACAACTTCCAGGTCGGCGTGCAGCAGGCCAACACGCTGGTCGACGGTCTGAAGGAACGCTTCCCGGATCAGAAACCGTGGAACGTGGAACTGTTCGGCGGTTCGCCGGACGACAACAACGCCTATTTCTTCTATGACGGCGCGATGTCGGTGCTGCAGCCGCTGATCGATTCCGGCGATATCGTGATCCCGTCGGGCCAGATGGGCATGGACACGGTCGGCACGCTGCGCTGGGACGGATCGGTTGCCCAGGCACGCATGGATAACCTGCTGTCGGCCAACTACACCGGCGACGAAACCGTGCATGGCGTGCTCTCGCCCTATGACGGGCTGTCCATCGGCATCATCTCGTCGCTCAGCGGCGTGGGCTATGGCTCGGGCGATATGCCGATGCCGATCGTTTCCGGCCAGGATGCGGAAATCCCGTCGATCAAGGCAATTCTGCGCGGCGACCAGTATTCCACCATCTTCAAGGACACCCGCGAACTGGCGCGCGTGACGGTCGAGATGGTCAACGCGATGCTGGAAGGCGGCGAGCCGCCGATCAACGACACCGAAACCTACGACAACGGTGTGAAGGTCGTCCCGTCCTACCTGCTGGAGCCGGTGCCGGTCACCGAAGCCAACTGGGAAGAAGTGCTGATCGACAGCGGCTACTACACCAAAGACCAGATCGACTGAACCTCCCGGACCGGGGGGCGGCTTCCCTGCCGCCCGCCCGGTCCCCAAACCCCGTCCGGACCTGTCCGGGCGGCGCCCGGCCCGTCTGCGGGCCACGGTACAGCTGTGCGAAGGCAAGTCATGAACCAGATCCTCGAAATGCGTGGAATTACAAAGACGTTCCCCGGCGTGAAGGCGCTGGATGACGTCAACCTGCAGGTCTCGGAAGGCGAGATCCACGCATTGGTGGGCGAAAACGGAGCCGGGAAATCGACCCTGATGAAGGTGCTTTCAGGCGTCTATCCCCATGGCAGCTACGACGGCGACATCGTCTATGACGGCAACGTCAAAAGCTTTCGCGGGATCAACGACAGCGAAAGCGATGGCATCATCATCATCCACCAGGAACTGGCGCTGGTGCCGCTTCTGTCGGTGGGCGAAAACATCTTCCTTGGCAACGAACGCGCCAGGGGCGGCGTGATCGACTGGCACGAGACCCGCCGCCGCAGCAAGGAGCTGCTGGCCCGCGTCGGCCTGTCCGATCCGCCCGAAACCATCGTCGACAACCTGGGCCTGGGCAAGCAGCAGCTGGTCGAGATCGCGAAGGCGCTTTCCAAGAACGTGCGCCTGCTGATCCTTGACGAACCCACGTCGTCCCTGAACGAGGACGACAGCCAGAAGCTTCTGGACCTGCTTCTGGAATTCAAGGCGAAGGGCATCACCTCGATCCTGATTTCCCACAAGCTGAACGAGATCTCCCGCGTGGCCGACACGATCACCGTGCTGCGCGATGGCTCTGCCGTGGCGCGGCTGGATTGCAAGGACGGCATCAGCGAAGACGACATCATCCGCGACATGGTCGGCCGGTCGCTGAAGGACCGCTACCCCGACCGTGACCCGAAGATCGGCGAGACGGTGATGGAGGTGAAGAACTGGACGGTTCATCACCCGCTGCATCCCGAACGCAAGGTCGTGAACGATGTCAGCTTCCATGTCCGCCGGGGCGAGGTGCTGGGCATCGCGGGCCTGATGGGCGCCGGGCGCACCGAACTGGCGATGAGCCTCTTTGGCCGCAGCTATGGCCGCGACATCAGCGGAACGGCGACCATCGAAGGCAAGGCGGCGAACCTGTCGTCGGTGCGCAACGCGATCAATGCGGGGCTGGCCTATGCCACGGAAGACCGCAAGACCTACGGCCTGATCCTTGATGAAACCATCCGCCGCAACGTGCCCTTGGCAAAGCTCGAAGCCATCGCATCGAACGGCATCGTCGAGCCGCGGCGCGAGGCCGAGGTGGCCGAGACCTACCGCGAGCGGCTGAACATCAAGTCGTCCTCGATCGAGCAGGTGACGGTCAACCTGTCGGGCGGCAACCAGCAGAAGGTCGTGCTGTCGAAATGGCTGTTCGCCGACCCGGACATCCTGATCCTGGACGAACCGACCCGCGGCATCGACGTGGGCGCGAAATTCGAAATCTACACGGTGATCCGTGATCTTGCCGCATCGGGCAAGGCGATCATCGTCATCTCGTCGGAGATGCCGGAACTGCTGGGTATCACCGACAGGCTTTACGTCATGAACGAAGGCCGCTTCGTGGGCGAAATGGCAACGGCCGAGGCCAGCCAGGAAAAGATCATGACGCGGATCATCAAGACCGGGTCCGAACGTGGGGAAGATACATGAGCGAATTGGCTAACGATCCGTCCGAACGCGGGGCAGGGGAGGGGCGATCCAGCCTTGCGTTCCTGCGCGGACACCTGCGGGAATACGGCATCCTCTTCGCGCTGATCGCGATCATGGCGTTCTTCCAGATCGCCACCGGGGGCATCCTGCTGAAGCCTGTCAACCTGACGAACCTGATCCTTCAGAACTCGTATATCGTGATCATGGCCATCGGCATGCTGATGGTGATCGTCTGCGGGCATATCGATCTTTCCGTCGGCTCGGTCCTCGGCTTCATCGGGGCCTTGGCCGCGGTGCTGATCGTGGATCTCGATATTCCATACGGCATTGCAGCCGTGATCTGCCTGGCCGTGGGCGCCGTGATCGGCATGGCGCAGGGCTTCTGGGTCGCCTATTTCCGCATCCCGTCCTTCATCGTGACGTTGGCGGGCATGCTGGTGTTCAAGGGTCTTACGCTGTGGCTGCTCGAAGGCCAGTCCGTGGGCCCGTTCCCGGCGGAATTCCGGCTGATCTCATCTGGCTTCGTGCCGGACCTTCTCGGCGGGGAAGAGCTGAACCTCTTCTCCCTCCTGATCGGCGTGGCCGTCGCGACGGGGCTGTTCCTTCTGTCCTTCCGCACGCGGCTGATGCAGCAGAAGACCGGCATCGCCGACGAACCGCTGCCCTTCTTCGTGGTCAAAAGCGTGCTGATCTTCGCCGCGCTCGTCTACATGAGCTGGCTGATGGCCGATTTCCGCGGGCTGCCCAACGTCTTCATCGTCATGGCCCTGCTGATCGCGATCTATTCCTTCGTGACGTCGAAAACGACATTCGGCCGCAGGCTTTATGCCATCGGCGGGAACGAAAAGGCGGCGTCGCTGTCGGGGATCAACTCCAAGCGACTGACCTTCCTGACCTTCGCCAACATGGGGATGCTCGCCGCTCTGGCGGGCCTTGTCTTCGCGGCACGCCTGAACACGGCGACGCCCAAGGCCGGCATCTCGTTCGAACTGGACGTGATCGCCGCGGTCTTCATCGGCGGCGCGTCGATGTCGGGCGGTGTGGGCACCGTGGTGGGGGCCGTCGTCGGCGCCTTCATCATGGGGGTCATGAACAACGGAATGTCGATCCTTGGGATCGGTATCGACTGGCAGCAGGTCATCAAGGGCCTCGTGCTGCTGGCCGCCGTGATCTTCGACGTCATGAACAAGCAGAAGGGCTGAGCAAATGCTGTTGTCGCAATATCGCAAGACCGATGGCCGTATCCAGATTCTGGCCCGTGACGGGACCGAGGCCTTCGAAGTGAAGACCGACCAGAACCTTTATGATCTGGCACTCGACTGCGCCACCAAGGGCGAAGGCCTGCGCGACCGGATCGCGTCGCTGGGGCTGAACGGGGCGGTCGATATCGAACGCCTGTATGCCGAAGGCCACCTGCTACCGCCCGTGCTGCATCCCGATCCGGCGCATCTGCATCTGACGGGGACGGGACTGACGCATCTGGGCTCCGCCTCCACCCGCGCATCGATGCACGCGGGCGCGAAGGTCGAGGACGAAACCGACTCCATGAAGATGTTCCGTATGGGCATCGAAAACGGCAAACCCGCGAATGGGGCCCCGGGCGTTCAGCCGGAGTGGTTCTACAAGGGCAACGGCGATGCGCTGGTCGCGCCCGGCGCGCCGCTGACGTCGCCCACCTTCGGGCTGGACGGCGGGGAAGAGCCCGAGATCGCGGGCATCTACATCATCGGCGACGATGGCACCCCGTTCCGCATGGGCTTTGCCATTGCCAACGAATTCTCCGACCACGTGCTGGAAAAGCAGAACTACCTGTACCTCGCGCATTCCAAGCTGCGCCCCGCCTCGATCGGGCCGGAGATGCTGGTGGGCGATCTCCCGGAGGACATCCGCGGCAAGTCCCGCGTGCGGCGCGGCGACGAGGTTCTGTTCGAAGAGGATTTCCTGTCGGGCGAAGCCAACATGAGCCACACCATTGCCAACCTCGAACACCACCACTTCAAGTACGATCTGTTCCGCCAACCGGGCGACGTGCACGTGCACATGTTCGGCACCGCGACGCTGTCCTTCGCGAAGGGCCTGTCGTGTCAGGAAGGCGACGTCTTCGAGATCGAGGCGCCCGAGTTCGGGTTGCCGTTGCGCAATCCGCTGAAACAGTTGCCGGTACCGGCTGCGCCCGAAATGGCGCGTGTCACGGTACTGTAGGGGGATCCCATGACCTTCACCAAGGCCGAATGGCCCAGAAAGCTGCGCAGCCAGGAATGGTATGGCGGCACATCGCGCGACAATATCTATCACCGCGGCTGGCTGAAGAACCAGGGCCACCCGCATGATCAGTTCGACGGGCGGCCCGTGATCGGCATCCTGAACACGTGGTCGGATCTGACGCCGTGCAACGGTCACCTGCGCGAGCTGGCCGAGAAGGTGAAGGCCGGTGTCTGGCAGGCAGGCGGCTTCCCGGTGGAAGTCCCGGTGTTCTCGGCGTCGGAAAACACCTTCCGACCCACGGCGATGATGTACCGCAACCTTGCCGCCATGGCGGTGGAGGAGGTCATGCGCGCCCAGCCCATCGATGGCGCCGTGCTGCTGGTGGGCTGTGACAAGACCACCCCCAGCCTGATGATGGGCGCGGCCTCGACCGACCTGCCGTCCATCGTCGTGTCCGGCGGGCCGATGCTGAACGGCTGGTTCCGGGGCGAACGGGTCGGGTCCGGCACCGCGCTCTGGCAGATGTCCGAAGACATCAAGGCCGGGAAGATGACGCAGGAAGATTTCCTGGAGGCCGAACAGGCGATGAGCCGGTCGTCGGGCACCTGCAACACGATGGGCACCGCCAGCACCATGGCCAGCATGGCCGAAGCTTTGGGGATGGCCCTGTCGGGCAATGCCGCGATCCCGGGCGTAGATGCCCGCCGCAAGGTGATGGCGCAGATGACGGGCCGCCGGATCGTCGACATGGTGAAGGACGATCTGAAACCGTCCGACGTGATGACGAAAGCCGCCTTCGAAAACGCGATTCGCACCAACGGCGCCATCGGCGGGTCGACCAACGCGGTCATCCACCTGCTGGCGCTGGCAGGCCGCGTCGGCGTCGACCTGACGCTGGACGACTGGGACCGCCTGGGCCGCGACGTGCCGACCATCGTGAACCTGATGCCATCGGGCAAGTACCTGATGGAGGAGTTCTTCTATGCCGGCGGCCTCCCCGCCGTCCTGAAGCGTCTGGGCGAAGCCGACATGCTGAACAAGGACGCGCTGACCGTGTCCGGCGGCCCGATCTGGGACGAGGTGAAGGACGCCGTCAACTGGAACGACGACGTCATCCTGCCGGTCGAAAAGGCGCTGGCCCAGTCGGGCGGGATCGCCGTGCTGAAGGGCAACCTTGCCCCCGGTGGCGCTGTCCTGAAACCGTCGGCCGCCAGTCCGAACCTGCTGAAACACCGCGGCCGCGCCGTCGTGTTCGAGGACATCGACGACTACAAGGCCAAGATCAACGACGACGCGCTGGAGATCGACGAGACCTGCGTGATGGTCCTGAAGAACTGCGGGCCCAAGGGCTATCCCGGCATGTCCGAAGTCGGCAACATGGGCCTGCCGCCCAAGGTGCTGAAGAAGGGCATAACCGACATGGTCCGCATCTCGGACGCGCGGATGTCGGGCACGGCCTATGGCACCGTGGTGCTGCACACCTCGCCCGAGGCCGCCGCTGGTGGTCCGCTCGCCGTGGTGAAGACCGGCGACATGATCGAACTGGACGTAGACGCGCGACGGCTGCACCTCGATATCTCGGACGAGGAGCTTGAGGCGCGGATGGCCGAGTGGACGTCTCCGGTGGATCCGCCTGTCGGCGGGTATACGCAGCTTTACTATGACCATGTCGAAGGCGCCGAAACGGGCGCGGATTTCGACTTCCTGAAAGGGAACCGGGGAAGCGAGGTGCCTCGTGACAGTCACTGACCTCGCTATTGTCGGCGTGGGCAAAATCGCTCGCGACCAGCACGTCCCGGCGATTGCGGATGGCGGACAGTTCCGGCTTGCCGCGACCGTCAGCCGGTCTGGCGGGATCGAGGGCGTCGACAATTACGACACGCTGGAAGCACTGATGGAGGCACGGCCCGAAATCGGCGTGATCTCGTTCTGCAACCCGCCGCAGGTGCGCTATGACGGCGCCCGCGCGGCGCTGGAAGCCGGTCGCCATGTGATGCTGGAAAAGCCCCCGGGCGCCAGCCTGGCGGAGGTCGACGATCTGGCCGCGATTGCCGAAGCAAAGGGCCTGACGCTTTACGCCACGTGGCATTCCCGGCATGCGGAATCCGTGGCCGCCGCCAAGGCGTGGCTGGCGGACAAGACCGTGGCCCGCGTCCGCGTCGACTGGAAGGAAGACGTCCGCGTATGGCATCCCGGTCAGAAATGGATCTGGGAGGCAGGCGGTCTGGGTGTCTTCGACCCCGCGATCAACGCCTTTTCGATCCTGACGGAGATCCTGCCCGTGCCGGTTCACGTCACCGGCGCAGAACTGCGGTTCCCGGCGAACTGCGAAACGCCCATCGCGGCGGAAGTGCAGTTCAAGGGGCCGGGCATGACGATGCTGGCGGATCTGAACTTCCTTGACGAAGGCGATCCGTTCTGGACCATCACCGCCGAAACCGACGCAGGCACGCTGACGCTGACGCAGGGCGGCGCAGTCCTGTCGATCGATTCCGCCGCGCCGACCGATTGGGACGATGTCGCGCCGGGCATTCATGGCGAATACCCCGCGCTTTACGCGCGGCTCGCCGACCTGTTGGCAACGAACGCGTCCGAGGTCGACACCCGGCCTCTGACGCTGGTGGCCGACGCCTTCATGCTGGGCCGCAGGGTCACGGTAGAGGCGTTCCACGAATAGCCGGCGGGGGAGGAGACCCCGATGCCGGCACCAAGAATTCGATCGCGGGATTGGCCTGCGATCGGACTGCTCCGGAAACTTCCGGTACACTTCGTAGGGAGGAAAGACCGATGACATTGAAGACATTGCTTTCGGCCGCAGCCGCACTGGCGATCACCGCCGGTGTCGGGCAGGCTCAGACTGTCGGGTTCAGCCAGATCGGCTCGGAATCCGGGTGGCGTGCCGCGGAAACCACGCTGACCAAACAGCAAGCCGAAGAGCGCGGCATCGACCTGCGCTTTTCCGATGCGCAGCAGCGTCAGGAAAACCAGATCGCCGCCATCCGGTCCTTCGTGGCCCAGGGTGTCGACGCGATCCTCTTGGCGCCCGTCGTCGCCACCGGCTGGGACAGCGTGCTGGAAGAAGCCAAGGAAGCCGAGATCCCGGTCGTGCTGCTTGACCGCCAGGTCGACAGCCCGGACGACCTGTACCTGACGGCCGTGGGCTCGGACCTCGTCCATGAAGGCAAGGTCGCCGGCGAATGGCTGGCCAACACCGTGAAGGGCGAAGACTGCCGCGTGGTCGAGCTTCAGGGCACCACGGGCTCCAGCCCCGCCATCGACCGCAAGACCGGGTTCGAGCAGGGCATCGAAGGCCACGACAACATCGAGATCGTGCGCAGCCAGACCGGCGACTTCACCCGCGCGCAGGGCAAGGAAGTGATGGAGAGCTTCCTGCAGGCCGAAAACGGCGGCCAGGACATCTGTGCGCTCTATGCCCATAACGACGATATGGCCGTCGGTGCGATCCAGGCGATCAAGGAAGCCGGGCTTCAACCGGGCGAAGACATCCTTGTCGTGTCGATCGATGCCGTGCCGGACATCTTCAAGGCGATGGCCGCAGGCGAAGCCAACGCGACGGTGGAACTGACGCCGAATATGGCCGGCCCCGCTTTCGACGCGCTGGAAGCCTACTGGAAGGACGGCACCGTGCCGCCGAAATTCATCCAGACGGACTCCAAGCTCTACACCCCTGCCGACGATCCGCAGGGCGAATACGAAAGCCGGAAAGACCTGGGCTACTGATCCCGGTCACATGAAAGAGACGCAGGCCGGTTGCGGCCTGCGTCTTGCCAGGGGGGGAAGGCATGCTGCTGAGCATACGGTCACTGACCAAGAGGTTTCCGGGCACGCTCGCGCTCGACGATGTGCGTTTCGACCTGAAGGCGGGTGAGGTGCACGCGCTTCTGGGGGAAAACGGCGCCGGGAAGTCGACGCTGATCAAGTGCCTGACGGGCGCTTACCGCCCCGATGGCGGCGACATTACGCTGGACGGTGAAAAGATCTCGCCCCGCTCGACCTCCGAGGCGCAGGAGCTTGGGATCGGCACCGTCTACCAGGAGGTCAACCTCCTGCCCAACCTGACCGTGGCGCAGAACCTGTGCTTCGGGCGCGAACCGCGGCGGATGGGCATGATCCAGACCCGCGCGATGACCAGGCAGGCCGACGCGATGCTGGAGGCCTACGGGCTCGACATCGACGTGACGCGCGATCTGGGGCTGTACTCCGTGGCGATCCAGCAGATCGTGGCCATCGCCCGCGCCGTGGCGCTTTCGGGCAAGGTGCTGATCCTGGACGAACCCACCGCCAGCCTTGACGCCCGCGAGGTCGAGATGCTGTTCGAGGTCGTCCGGGGCCTGCGTGAAAAGGGCCTGGGCATCGTGTTCGTTTCGCATTTCCTGGACCAGGTGTTCGAGCTGTCCGACCGCGTGACCGTCCTGCGCAATGGCCGCCACGTGGTGACGGAAGACATCGCCGAGCTCGACCGCGTGAAGCTGATCGAACACATGCTGGGCCATGCGCTGGAAACCGAAGTGGACGATCACGCCACCCCCCATGACGACAGCGCGCCCAAGCGCCCCGAGATGCTGAAGTTCCGCCAGATGGGGCGGGCAGGGGTGGTACACCCCTTCGATCTGGACGTCCGGCAGGGGGAGGTCGTGGGGCTGGCCGGGCTTCTGGGATCCGGCCGGACGGAAAGCGCGGAATTCCTGTTCGGCCTGCGCTCTGGCGGGACGGCCACGGATACCGACGGCGACGTGCCGCTCGATACCCCGCGCAAGGCCATCGCCGCGGGTTTCGGCTTCGCGCCCGAGGATCGCAAGACCGACGGCATCGTGGCCGACCTGAGCGTGCGCGAGAACATCGCGCTGGCACTGCAGGCCGCGCGGGGCTGGGCCCGGCCCATCCCGCGGGCGGAACAGGCGCGGCTGGCAGACATGTATATCGAGCGGCTGGATATCCGCACCTCCGACGCGGAAAAGCGGGTGGGCGAATTGTCAGGTGGCAACCAGCAGAAGGTCGTTCTCGCCCGCTGGCTGGCGATGAACCCGCGGTTCCTGATCCTCGATGAACCGACGCGCGGCATTGACGTGGGCGCACATGCCGAGATCCTGCGGCTGATCCATGAACTGACGGCGGAAGGCATGGCGCTTCTGGTGATCTCGTCCGAGCTTGACGAGCTTATCGCCGTCTCCGACCGCGTGATCGTGGTGCGCGACCGGCGGCACGTGGCGGAACTGACCGGGTCGGACATCCGGACCGACACCATCGTGCATGCCATTGCGCATCGTGACGACATCGGGGAGGTCGCCTGATGCGACGTTCGCTGACCGCACTGGCCCCGCAACTGATCACGCTGGCCGCCCTTGTCGCGCTGGTGTCGGTGTTCTTTCCCGGCTTCGTCGAAATCCGCCTGATCGACGGCCGGATGGTCGGCCCGATCATCGACATCCTGAAACGTGGCGCGCCGGTGGCGCTTCTGGCCATCGGCATGACGCTGGTCATCGCCACGCGGGGGATCGACCTGTCGGTGGGCACCGTGATGGCGATCTGCGGGGCGGTCGCCGCGTGGTCCATCGACAAGGGGCTTGGCCTTGGCGGAGCGGTCGCGCTGGCCATCGCCGCCGGGCTGGTGGCAGGGCTTTGGAACGGGACGCTGGTGGCGATCATCGGCATCCAGCCCATCGTGGCCACGCTGATCCTGATGACCGCCGGGCGCGGCATCGCGCAGCTGATCACCGAAGGCCGCATCCTGACCTTCACCCATGACGGGTTTTCGTGGTTCGGCTCGGGCACCTTCCTGACGGTGCCGGTGCCCGCCGTGATCTGGGTCGTGACCGGCATCACCGTGGCGCTGCTGATGCGGCGCACGGCGCTTGGCCTGCTGGTCGAATCCATCGGCATCAACCGCCGCGCCTCGGCCCTTGCGGGCATCAACGCCACCGTGCTGCTGATCGCGGTCTACATGGCCTCGGGCCTGTGTGCCGCGCTGGCGGGGATCATCACCGCCGCCGACATTCGCGGCGCAGACGCGAACAATGCCGGGCTGTGGCTGGAGCTTGATGCGATCCTGGCCGTGGTGATCGGGGGGAACTCGCTTCTGGGCGGGCGCTTTTCCGTCGCCGCGTCGCTGCTGGGCGCGATGATCATCCAGACCATCGACACCGGCATCCTGCTGGCGGGCTTCCCGTCGGAATACAACCTTGTCATCAAGGCCGCGCTGGTGCTGGTGATCCTTGTCCTGCAAAGCCCACGCATGGCCGCCGAATGGACAACATGGCGCGCCGCGCGGCGCGAACCCAAGCCCGCGGGCCGCGTGCAGGAGGACGCACAATGACGAACCCCCGCCTGCTGCCGCTGTTCGCTACCATTGCGATCTTCCTTGTCGCCTGCGTGATCTGCTATATCCAGTTCCCGTTCATGGCCTCGACCCGGGTGCTGGGCAACCTTTTGACCGACAACGCCTACCTGGGCATCGTGGCCGTCGGAATGACCATCGTGATCCTGTCGGGCGGCATCGACCTGTCGGTCGGATCGGTCATCGCGTTCTCCGGCGTCTTCATCGCCGTCCTGCTGCGCGACACGAACCTGCATCCGATGATCGTCTTCGCGCTGCTGCTGATCGTCACCACGGCGTTCGGCGCCGCGATGGGCGGGCTGATCCACGTGCTGGCCATGCCCGCCTTCATCGTGACGCTCGCCGGCATGTTCCTGGCCCGCGGTGCGGCCTACATGCTGACCATCGATTCGGTGCCCATCGACGATCCGTTCTTCGAGATGTTGCAGAAGGCCTATTACCTGATGCCGGGCAAGGGGCGCCTGACCCTGATCGGGGTCGTCATGCTGATCACTGTCCTTGTCGGCATGATCGTGGCCCACCGCACCCGCTTTGGCGCCAGCGTCTTCGCCATCGGCGGCGGCGAACAGACAGCCAAGCTGATGGGCGTGAAGGTCGCGCAGACGACCGTCGGGATCTACGCGTTTTCGGGCTTCATGGCCGGTCTCTCGGGCATCGTGTTCTCGATCTACACCGGGTCCGGCTATCCGCTGGCGACCGTGGGCACCGAACTCACTGCCATCGCGGCGGTCGTGATCGGCGGCGCGATCCTGTCGGGCGGGGCGGGGTACGTCTTCGGGACGCTGATCGGCGTGCTGACGATGGGCCTGATCCAGACCTATATCGTCTTCGACGGCTCGCTCTCCAGCTGGTGGACGAAGATCGTGATCGGCGCGCTGCTGCTTCTGTTCATCGTGTTGCAGAAGGGGCTCCTGCGCCTGTCGGTCGCGCGGCTGTCGGGGGGCACGGCGTGACGGCCAGCTGGATCGGCTGCGACTGGGGGACGAGCAACCTGCGCCTCTGGGCGATGGATGCCGAAGGCCGGGTGCTGGAAGAACGCCAGTCCGAAAACGGCATGGGCCGCCTGCAACCCGGCGCGTTCGAGGCCGCGTTGCTGGAGCTTGCCAGCGAATTCCTGCCCGCGTCGGGCACGATGCCGGTCGTGATCTGCGGCATGGCCGGCGCCCGGCAAGGCTGGCGCGAGGCACCGTATCTGCCCGTTCCCTGCACCCCGGCCGCCCATGGCGCGGTGCATGTCCCAACCGCCGATCCCAGGCTTTCCGTCCACATCCTGCCCGGCCTGTCGCAGGCCGATCCGGCCGACGTGATGCGGGGCGAGGAGACCCAGATCGCGGGCGTCCTGCGTGAAGACCCCGGGTTCGACGGCGTCCTGTGCCTGCCCGGCACCCATGTGAAATGGGCGCGCGTCGCCGGTGGCCAGGTGCAGGGCTTCGCGACCTCTATGACGGGGGAGCTTTTCGCCCTGCTCGCCGACCAGTCCGTCCTGCGGCATTCGGTGGGCGCGGGCTGGAACGATGATGCGTTTGATGCGGCGGTGCACGATGCACTGGCCGATCCCGCCGGCTGGGTATCGCGCCTGTTCCCGCTGCGGGCCGAAGCGTTGCTGGGCGACCCCGCGCCGGGCGTGGCCCGGTCGCGCCTGTCGGGCGGCCTGATCGGGGCGGAACTGGCGGCGATGCGCGGGATCTGGCAGGATCGTCCCGTGGGCATCGTGGGGGCGGACGCGCTGTCCGATCTCTATGCCCGCGCCCTGCGACAGGAAGGAACCACCGTGACCCGCAACGACGCGCGCGAGATGACATTGTCCGGCCTTCGCACCGCCCATGCCGCCCTGAGCGAGGTCACGTCATGAGCCGCACCCTTATCGCCATCCTGCGGGGCGTCACCCCGGCGGATGTCCTGTCCATCGCCGATGGGCTGATCGCGGCCGGGATCACCTCGATCGAAGTGCCGCTGAATTCGCCGGACCCGTTCGAAAGCATCGGTCTGCTGGTCGACCGTTTCGGTGACAGCGCCCTGATCGGCGCGGGCACCGTTCTGGCGCCCGACCAGGTGGCGCGCCTGTCCGACATGGGCGCGCGGCTGGTCGTGTCGCCCGATTGCAACCCGGAGGTCATCGCCGCCTCGAAAGCCGCGGGCATGACATCCTGTCCCGGCGTGATGACGCCCACGGAATGCTTCACCGCGCTCCGCGCTGGCGCCGACGTGCTGAAATTCTTCCCCGGATCGCTGATCGGCCCGGACGGGCTGAAGGCGATCCGCGCCGTTCTGCCCGAAGGCACGCAAGCTTACGCCGTGGGCGGTGCCGGGCCGTCCAACTTCGCCGACTGGCACGCCGCGGGGGCCGACGGGTTCGGGATCGGCTCGGCGCTCTACCGCCCCGGCGACCCTGCGGACGAGGTCGCGAAACGCGCGAAATACCTCGTCGCTCGCTATGATGAGGTGTTCGGATGACAACCACCATGTACGATGACCGCCCCTGCCAGCTGGGCGAAGGCCCCCTGTGGCACCCCGAACGGCAGCAGTTCTTCTGGTTCGACATCACCGGCAAGCGCCTGCTGTCGCGGAAGGATGACGAGCAGCTTGACTGGCAGTTCAAGGAACAAAGCTCGGCCGCCGGGTGGATCGACAGCCAGACCCTGCTGATCGCCACGGAAACCGGGCTGCGCCGCTTCGACATCGAAAGCGGGGCGCACGAGCTTGTCGTGCCGCTCGAACCCGGGAACTCTGTCACCCGGTCCAATGACGGGCGGGCCGATCCGATGGGCGGGTTCTGGATCGGGACAATGGGCAAGAATGCCGAGGCCCAGGCGGGTGCCATCTACCGCTTTCATCGCGGCGCGGTGGAACGGCTGGTCTCGCAGGTCACGGTGCCGAACGCGATGTGCTTCAGCCCGGACGGACGGCTGGCCTACTATGCCGATACGGTGACGGAACAGATCATGGTCCAGCCGCTGGATGCCGAAGGCTGGCCCGAAGGCCCGGCCGAAGTGTTCGTGGATCTCCGCCAAGACGGCCTGAAACCCGACGGCGCCGTGGTGGACAGCGAAGGCGGCCTGTGGAACGCGCATTGGGGCGCGGGGCAGGTGGCCCGCTACCGGCCCGATGGCACCTTCGACCGCGCGATCAAGGTCCCCGGCAGCCAGTCCACGTGCCCGGCTTTCGGCGGCCCGGAGTTGGACATCATGTACATCACGACCGCCCGCCAGGGGCTGAGCGACCCGGACGCCGCCCAGGGCTTGACCTACAGCACGAACCCGGGCGTGATGGGACAGGCCGAACACAAGGTGATCGCATGAAGGGGATCGAAACCTTCGGCACCATGCCCGACGGGGAGCAGGTCGACCGCGTGACCATTTCCGGCGGCGGCCTGACGGGGTCGTTCCTGACCTTCGGCGCCACCTTGCAGGATCTTCGGATGGACGGCGTCGATCACCCGCTTGTCCTGGGCTCGCCCGAACTGGCGCCGTACCTTGGCCCGATGCGGTATTTCGGCGCCATCGTCGGCCGCTTCGCCAACCGGATCGGGCAGGCGCGGTTTTCCATCGACGGGCAGGTCTTCGAAACCGATCCGAACTTCCGCGGCCGCCATACGCTCCACGGCGGGCGTATCAGCGCCGGTGCCCGGATCTGGCGGATCGCCGATCTGACCGCCGACAGCGTGCGGTTCGAACTGGATCTTGCGGACGGAGAGATGGGCTTTCCCGGCAACATGACCGTGTCGGCGCTCTGCGCCTTGCCCGGTGACGGCGTGCTGGAATTCGACATCACCACCACCACGGATGCGCCCACGCCGTGCAGCTTCGCCCATCACGGGTACTTCAACCTCGACGGCGCGGGCGACATCCTTGGCCACCGGATGCAGATCGACGCCGCGCATCACCTGCCGGTCGATGACGACCTGATCCCGACCGGAGAGATCGCCCCGGTCGATGGCACCGCGTTCGATTTCCGCCAGCCGCGCCGCATCGCGCCGGGCGGCTATGACGACAACCTGTGCCTTGCCTCTGCCCGCCGCGACCTTACCCAAGTGGCCCGCGTGGACGGGGCAACAAGCGGCCTGTCGATGACGATCCAGACGACCGAGCCCGGCCTGCAAGTCTATGACGGCGCGCATCTCGACACCGGATCGGGGCTCGATGGCCGGGTCTACGGCAAGAATGCCGGGCTGGCGCTGGAAACCCAAGGATGGCCCGACGCGCCGAACCATCCCGAGTTCCCGAACGCGATCCTGCGACCGGGCGACAAGTACCGCAGCCAGACCCGCTACCGGTTCTTCCGCCACTTACCATAACGCTGATTACAGCATTCGGACGCGCAGCCCGGCGCTTCAGGAATAGGCGTCGGTGTCCTCGATCCGGATCTCGCGCAGCGAGGCCTCCCACGCGATCTGGGTCAGGCGCGAGGGTTCGGGCGTGTCCATCTGGTACTGGCTGGCGGTGTGCTTGCAGACCTCCTCCGGCGGCAGGATCAGTTCTGCCCCGCCGGTCATCGCGGCCAGCTGTGCCTGGCAGGCGCGTTCCAGGAAGTAGATGTGATCCCAGGCCTCGGGCACCGTGCGGCCGCCGACAAGCAGGCCGTGATTGCGCAGGATCATCGCCCGGTGCTGGCCCAGGTCGGCCACCAGCCGGTCGCGTTCGTCCAGTTCCAGCGCGATGCCTTCGTAATCGTGATAGGCCAGCCGCCCGTAGTATTTCAGCGCGTGCTGCGACAGCGGCAACAGCCCGTGCTTCTGCGCCGACACGGCGATGCCGGCGGCGGTATGGGTGTGCACCACGCACATCAGGTCCTCCCGCGCGGCGTGGATGGCCGAATGGATCACGAACCCGGCCGCGTTCACGTCACGAGTGTCCCCGTCGACCGGCTTGCCGTCGAGGTCGATCTTCACCAGGTCGCTCGCCCGCATTTCCGAGAACATGCGGCCATAGTTGTTGATCAGGAAGTGATGTTCCGGCCCCGGCACACGGACGGAAATGTGCGTGTAGATCAGGTCCGTCATCCGGTAATGCGCCACAAGGCGGTAAAGCCCCGCAAGCTGGCAGCGCAGGTCCCATTCGGCCTCGCTGACGCTGTCCTTCATGGTGAAATGCTTGTTCATGTCGTGCTCCTCCCCCGGACGTCCGGTCCGAAATTCCTCGGGGCCAGCGTACGCTTCCTGCGTCAATCCGCAAAGCGGGCCGTTGCGGCACGGGGCCCTTCAGGTGCCTTCGATGGGCCGCGGGCGCGCGTGTTCGTCGAGCGCGACAAAGGTAAAGGTCGCCTCGGTCACCTTCTGGCTGGCGCTGCCATAGCGCGTGCGGCGCCAGGCCTCGACGTGGATGTTCATCGAGGTTCGGCCCACATGCACAATGTCGGTATAGACCGACACCTCGTCCCCCACCTTGACCGGCAGCAGGAACGTTACCTTGTCGATGGCGATGGTGGCACAGCGTCCATGCGCGCGCATCGCGGCGGTTGTGCCGGCAGCCTTGTCCATTTCGGACATCAGCCAGCCGCCGAAGATATCCCCGGCCGGGTTGGTGTCGGCCGGCATGGCAACGACACGGATCGTGGGCGCGCAATCGGGCACCTGCGGTTCCTCGGGCATCTGGCGGTCTCCTCTTCCCAGACAGAACCACGCCACGGGGAGCCATGCGCGCGCAACCCCTTATGTCCGGAACTTCGCCGGAAGACGGGCCGGCAATTGCTGTTCGAATTGCATATCAAAGGCTGAAACAACCGGAAACACATTCCGAAACCCGGCCGGATTGTCCGAATTATCGCCGGGTCAGGACGTTTTATTGAAACGTTACCGGAACCTTTCTGGGCAGCGACGGTTAACAATCCAGAACAGAATTTGTGAAAGGGACAAAATATGTTGGAAGTGACGGGAATCGGCGGGCTTATCCTGCTTGCGCTCGACATCTGGGCGATCGTTTCGATCATCGGCTCGGGTGCCAGCACCGGGAAAAAGGTGCTTTGGTGCCTTCTGGTGATCATCCTGCCGCTGATCGGCTTCATCATCTGGCTGATCGCCGGCCCCCGCGGCAGCCGAGGCGTCGCCTGACAGGTTGATATCCTCTCCCTCCCCCCGGTCGCTTCCCCCGCGACCGGCCTCGGCGCTTCGTCCCGTCCAGCGTAGCGCCCCGCCCCGTCCTCTATTCAGAGGCGGGGCTTTTTTCTGGGAAGTCGTGCACGGATTAACCGCATGCCAATCTGATGATGGCACACCCTGTCCTGCAACCTGACCGGAGCGTTTCATGATCAAAGCCGTGCCTGCCCTTGCCATAGCCCTGCTGCTTGCCGTTGCCGCGCCAACCCGTGCGGATACCCTTGTGGCACAATACCTGTCGCTGCTGGGGCCGCCGGATGCCTACAATACCAGTGGCCAACCGCTGGACGACCTGTGCGCAATGGTGCAGCAGGACCGCGCGAACTGGCACAAGCTGGGCCGGCGCGAAGAACACGACAGCGGCGATCCGTTCTTCAACACCACTGAACGGCGCGCCATGATCGCGGGGAAATGCATCTACGACGCGGATTTCTTCGCCAACGCGGCAAACCGCATCCGCAACGGCTCGCGCACCTTCCCCATCTATGTCGAGGTCTTCGCCAGGAAAGGCCGCGTTTCCCATGTCATCGTGACCGAAGGGGCCGGCTAGACCCACGCGGGATTTGCGTCGGATCGCGGCGTTCTGTACGGATTAGGCATCTCTGACCCTGCGCGGACAGGGACAACCGATGATCGCCTTTTCTGTGGAGCGGAGCCATGGCCAGACTGCAAGCGGTTCGACATCTTGCTTCTGTTCTGGTCTGCGCGATCGCCCTGCTTCCGTCGCCCGGCCGTGCGCAGGAGCAGCTGCTGGCACAGTACCGCGCGGATCTGGGCACGGACGATTACTACACTTCCGACGGCGTCCGGCACGACACGCTCGCCGCGCTTCTGGCGCAGGACCGCGAGAACTATCACATCCACGGGGTTCAGCACGGCCATGACAGCCACGATCCGATCTTTGCCAGCGCGGACATGCGCCGGCAGATCAACCTGGCGACGGTCGACGTCTCCTCGTACCATGCGCCCTATGCCAGCAACCTTCTGACCTGTCAGAGCGGGTGCGGCACGTTCCTGTTCGTCAAGGTGTTCGGGACCGGGGACACGATCACGCGTATCAACATCGACGTTCCCGAATAAAGGCCGGGGCCCCTGCGGAGCCCGTTGGCAGGGCCCGAAAGCTCCAAGCCTCGCACACCGCAGAATGCGCCTCCAAACACAAAAAAGCCCTCCCCAAGGGGGAGGGCCTCTTTATCCGACGCATCGCCTGTATCAGGCGGATTCAAGCCACTTGTCGACTTCCTGGTGCGCCTCTTCCTTGGTCTTGCCGTATTTCTTCTGGATCAGGCCTTCCAGCTGTTCGCGGTCGCCCTTGACCTGCTGCACTTCGTCGTCCGTGAGCTTGCCGAAGGCGCTGCGCACGCGGCCTTGGTATTCAGTCCAGTTACCTTGCACGATGTCCCAGTTCATGACGGGCCTCCTTTTCATTTCAGGTTCGCAAGGACAACGCCCGGAACCGGCGCGGGTTCCACATTGTCTTGGCCTGACGAAAGAAAGTTTTGGCACAGGGCGCAAAAATCCCGATCGCCAAGGGAACCCCGGCCGGGCTGGGAAGTTGATGTATCAGGTGGGAGATTACCTGCCTGGCGGGGCGCCGTGCCGTCTAGCACCTGTCCCTGGTTCTGCGCTCCGCCTCTCCCTCCCCCCGACACCAGATCCAGCACGGCCCGCCGGAACTTTGTGTTCATCAAGGCGTTACCTTTCCAATCGGCCCACGAGGCCGCATCGGAACCATAAAAGGAAACCGCCATGTTGGGTTGGGCCCTCACATTTCTCATTATCGCACTCGTCGCCGCCGTTTTCGGCTTCGGCGGTATTGCCAGCGCATCCGCCGGGATCGCGCAGATCCTGTTTGTGCTGTTCCTCATCCTGTTCGTCGTCACCCTCGTGGTTCGCGCCATTCGAGGCCGCGGCGTATGACGCTGGTTTCAAGGGTGCCGGTAACCGGCGGCCTTGATGCCAACCCCTGAAGGAACAAGAAGGAGACATGACATGACCGACGCACTAAACGTCGTCCCGCACGATATCGACACGCATTCCGGCGTGAAGAACAGCGAAACCATTGCCAACGCGCTGAGCGACGTTCTGGCCGACACCTACGCGCTGACGCTGAAGACCCATATCTGCCACTGGAACGTGGAAGGGCCGCTGTTCTACGCGGTCCATAACCTGACCGAAGAGCAGTACGAGGACATGTTCCAGGCCGCCGACGAGCTGGCCGAACGCATCCGCGCGCTGGGGCTGCTGACGCCGATGAAGATGAGCGCCATTCTGGGCGAAACCGTCGTCGAGGAACTGGGCGACCGTCCCAGCGCCGGCGACATGTGCAACGCTCTGGCCGCCGACCATACCCGTCTGGCGCACCGCCTGCGCGCTGTGATCGAGATTTCGGAAGGCAACAACGACGCCGTGACCGCCGACATGGCCACGGCCCGCGCCGCCTTCCACGAGAAATCGGCCTGGATGCTGCACGCGCTTTCGGCGTCTTGATACCGGCTTGATGGTACGTCCGCTATCGTCCGGGAACGCCCGGCATGGCGGACGTTCCTTTCGCCTTCGTCCAATAGCAATACCTGGTAAAGCGGCGGCACACGTTCCGCCAAGCAACCGGGTGCTGCCGCGGTGAAAGCCTCAGGACACGGGGTAACACTGATCGTCTCAGACAATCGAGGTTTGCCACACATGTCTTCGGAAAAATGCACCACCCTCAATCCAGGTTCCGTGGCCGTCGATACACCGCGGGACGGCGAAATAGTGCACGTTCTGCCGGGGGTTCATGCAAAGCTTGTCCACGACAATGCGTTGGACGGACCGCTCGTCGTCTATCTCAGGCTGACGCCGGGCACGTACCTTCCGGGCAATACAGTTACAGACGATGTCCATTTTCTGACAACCAAGGGCGGATGGAGATGGCGCGCTGCAGATGGGACAGCGCAATCGTCGGGCCAGTTCGCCTTTGTACCTGCGGGCCAGATGCAGGAGATCGAGACGGACAGCGGCGCCGAAATGTTCATGACCATCGTCCGCAGGCACAAGATCGAACCCGCCCTGCTTGCGAAAGTAACGCTTTTCCCGAACAGGGGCTGGGTCGCACGCTTGCTCGAAGTGCTGCAAGATCAAAAGCGCAACTCGGCCGCCCGTCCTTGATCCTGATCTCGGCGACCGGCGGCCAACGCATTTGACGATACCATGGGATCAACTCCAGCTCCCGCGGTCGTCAAGTCGCGAGGTTGCAGGCCCCGAAAGGGCCTCCAAAAGTTTGTCAGGGCGTGAGGGCCGCTTTAAGGTCGCGGCCCTGCGATCAGTTGTTCAGCGTTTCCGTCGACGCGAAGAACATTGCCTGGCTGACGGCCGAGATTACCTGATCGGAATCGTATGGTTTGGCGATCAGGAACGTGGGCTCGGGCCGTTCGCCGGTCAGCAGGCGTTCGGGGAAGGCGGTGATGAAGATCACCGGAACCTCGGGCATTTCCTGCAATAGGTCGTTGACCGCGTCGATCCCGCTGGAATTGTCGGCCAGCTGAATGTCGGCCAGGATCAGGTCGGGCTTTTCCGCCTTGCCAAGCGACACGGCGGCAGAGCGCGTACGGGCGATGCCGGTGACGGAATGTCCCATCATCGCGCAGATACCTTCAAGGTCCATGGCGATGATCGCCTCGTCCTCGATGATCATGACACGGCCCTGCATGCCTTCGTGCATCTCGGACCGCGCGGTGCCCACCAGGGTCGCCGCCTCGTCGATGTTGATCTTCATGATGGCCGCCACGTCCTCGATCGAGAACCCTTCGACCGTGTTCAGAAGCAGCGCCTCGCGGCTGCCCGAGGTCAGCGACGACAAGCGTTCCAGCGCCTTGGCGCGGGTTGCGGGGCCGGCGTCGGGCTCGGCCTGCAATTCGCCGCTGCCGGTCCAGATCGCGTGAAACACCGAAAACAGGGCGGCCTTGCCACCCATGGTCGCGGCATCGAAGCAGGACGGTTCGGCCAGAATGGCCTCGAGCGTGGCGGCAGCATAGGCATCACCGCTCGACTGGGCGCCCGTCAGCGCCCGCGCATGACGGCGCAAATAGGGCAGATGGGGCGCAATGAGATCCGAAAGCGTCATCTTGTTGCCGGGTGCGGCGTCGGTGGAGGTCGTCAAAATTATTCTCCCAGAACATCGTTTTTCACGGAACAAACTCGCGACAGCGGCGTTTGTTCCCCACACGCCGGATAATTTCTACGATCGTCAGACCGCCGAAAGCGAAAAGGGCCGAAGGGACCACATGCCACATAAAAGGGAAAAACGAACTGCAGCCGTGCAGATCGACGAAAGCTTGCGCCGCGTCTTCGAGGAAGACGCAGAAGAGGAGCTGCCGCCGCGGCTCCTGAACCTCCTGAACCAGCTCGACCAGATCGATGCGCCCGAAGTCATGCCCGCGCCGCAACGCAGCGACGGGGAGACCGCTCAATGACAACCGTCCACCCTGCCGGCGACCGCCCGAGCGACGGACATCCGACCGAACCCAAACCGAAACGGACAGACCCGGCGGAATTGGCCCAGGTCAAGGAAGAGCTTGTTTCACACATGAAGGTCCTGCGGGCCTTCGCGCTCAGCCTCACGCGGAACTCGGCCCAGGCCGATGATCTGGTGCAGGATACGGTCCTGAAGGCATGGTCGGCGCTGGACCGGTTCGAAACCGGCACCAATATGCGTGCGTGGCTGTTTACCATCCTGCGCAACACCTACTATTCCGACCGCCGCAAGGCGGGCCGCATGGTGGAGGATGCCGAAGGCGCGCTGGTGGGACGGCTGTCGGAAAAACCGGCCCATGACGGACGGTTGCAGATGACGGACCTGCGCACGGCGCTGGCCAAGCTTCCCGTCGAACAGCGCGAGGTTCTGACCTTGATCGGCGTGCTGCAATACTCCTACGAAGAAGCCGCCGATGTCTGCGGCGTGAAGGTCGGCACGATCAAGAGCCGACTGGCCCGGGGCCGTCTGGCTCTGGCCGAACGGATGGGGCTCGAGCCCGATGAAACGCTCGACATGACCGACGCCGCGACGCGCTCTGTCGTGAACGGGAACGGGAGCGGCCTCGCGTGAATTCGACTGAAGCGGGATCGGGTCATGCCAGTGTATCGGGCAGCCCGGTCATCGATGTGCAGGGCCGGTCATGGCGGCGGTCGCTATCCTTCCGGCTGGGGATCGTTCTGACCCTGGCGCTGCTGCCGCTGGGGCTGATTGCCGTGGCGCAAACGCTGCGGCTTCAGAGCGAACTTGACGAAATCGCCTATCGCGACCGCATGATCCGGCTGAAGGAATTCGCCAGCACCGAAGGTGACGATCTGGATACCGCGCGCGCGGCGGCCAGCACGCTGGCCTCGGTCCTGCCCGAGGTCGATTCCGATGCCGAAGCCTGTGCTGCGCTGATGTCCCGCTTCGTGACCGGATCGCGCGGGCGGTTCTCCTATGCCGGCTTCGTGCCGGTCGACGAGGCGCAGACCGCCCTGGAATCCTCTGCCGGGATCGGCCCGCAACCGCCATCGCCCTGCGCGTCGGACAACCGCGCCGCACCCGATGCCGCCACCGCCGGCCGGGGCATCCTGACGATCCGCCGCATTCCGGGTGCGCCCGAAACCAACACTCCGCCCCAGGTCGTGGTCTCGCTGCCGGTCTGGGCGCTGACCGACAACGGCGCGCAATCACGCCTGACGGGCGCCGTGACCGTGATCCTGAAACGCGACGAAGACGACAGCGTCGCACCGGGTGCCGATGAAAGCGCCGCGGGGCCGGTGCATCTGTTCGTGGTCAATGCCGTCGGAGGGGTGATCAATCCCGGCGTATCGCGCCGTACCGACGACGAGCCCGAAACCGTCCCCCTGCCGCCGCAGGAGGTTCGCGCCGCCCTGATCGCCGAATTCGAAAGCCAGAGCGGCCTGATCGGCACCCGCTCCATCCGCATCGCCGAGACCGGAAACCAGGTGCTGGCCGGTGTCCCGATCCTGTCGGGCGCGGCTTTCGCCATGGCTGTCTGGCCGCGGCGCGACACCACTGTCGTGCGGGCCGCCGCCATATCCGCCGCACTCTTCCCGCTGCTGATGTGGGTCCTGTCGCTGGGCCTTGTCTACTGGGCGGTGCACCGCCAGCTTGTCCGCCCCGTTTCCATCCTGGGCGCGCAGATGCGGCGGTTCGGGCGCACCCGCGAATTGCCGAAGCCCGCGCCCGAAGGCACCCTTCCCCACGAGCTTGAAGCGATCGAGGCCGAGTTCATGGCCGTGGCCGAAACCCTGATCCGCGACGAAGCCGGGCTGATGGACGCGCTCCATGACAAGGACGTGTTGCTGAAGGAGGTCCACCACCGGGTGAAGAACAACCTTCAGTTGATCTCGTCGATCATCAACCTTCAGATCCGCCGCACCGACGACATGGAGATCTCGAACGCACTGGCCAGCGTCAACCGGCGGGTTTCGGGCATGTCGACCGTCCACCAGCGCCTGTACCAGGCGGCCGAGCTGGGCCGCGTGCGTGCCGACGAATTGCTGCGCGACGTGATCGGCCCGCTGATCCAGCTGTCGCCGGGCGGACAGTCGAAACGGCCTCAGGTGACGATGGAACTGGCCCCGGTGATCCTGTACCCGGACCAGGCCCTGCCCTTCGCGCTTCTGACCGTCGAAGCCGTGACCAACGCGTTGAAATACCTTGGCCCCGACAGCTCGGACAATCGCTGGCTGACCGTGTCCCTGACCACGACGGGGCAGGAAGACGGCGACAGCATCCGCCTGTCGGTCAAGAACTCGATCGATCCCGACCCCGACTCGCGCGAGACGAACCAGGTCGACACGCTGTCCAGCGGTCTCGGCACGCAGCTGATCACCGCCTTCGCGCGACAGCTCGACAGCGACGCCGTGGTCGAGATCGAGGACGAGACGTATTCGGTATCGGCAGATTTCCCCGTTCAGGCTTTCGATCCCGACCGATAGAACGGAACCATTTCCGCGCCGGGGCGTTCACGTTACATGAGCATGACCGAGTTCGCCCCGACGCACAGCGCCCTTCACGGCCCTGTCCATGGCCCCGCCCCCACCGGACCTGCCCGTGTGCTCGAACGCGCCACGGTGGCCCGCAAACCACACCCCTCCATCGCCAACAGTCTGGCCTACCCGCCGCTGCCCGAAAACCCCGCCGAACCCCGCCCGCGCCGCGTGGGGATCGAGGTGGAGTTCGGCTCCCTGTCTCCGGAGAAGGCCGCGCGCTGTGCCGCCGCTGCGTTGCATGGCGTGGCCGAACGGATGGGCCCGGCCGAATGGAAGGTCGTGGGCTCCGACTGCGGCGATCTCGATATCTATCTCGACAGCAAGTACCGGCCCCAGTCGGAAGGCATGTTCTCGGATGCGGTCGTGTCGCTGGGCCGGTCGGTGATCCCGGTCGAAATCGTGACCGAACCGGTCAGCCAGAACGCATTGCCGCTGATGGAAACACTGCTGTCCGCGCTGACGGCCCGTGGCGCAAAGGGATCGGGCGAGGGGCTGGCCTGGGGCTTCGGGCTGCACCTGAACGCCGAACTGGCCGACCCGGACGATGGCACCGACATGCCGCGTATCGCGATGGCCTATGCCCTGCTCGAACCGTGGTTGCGCACCCGCGATCCGCTGGATTTCAGCCGCCGCCTGCTGCCCTTCACGCAGCGCTTCCCGGAAACCTATGTCGATGATCTGGTCGCGCACGGCCCCGACATGGGGATCGATACCTTCGCCCGGATCACCGGCACGCATATCGCCTCGCGCAATCACGGACTCGACCTGCTGCCAGCGCTGGCCTCGGTCCGGCCCGAGATCTTCGCCGAGTACTACAGCGATCACAGCTCGGTCCGCGCGCGTCCGGCCTACCACTACCGCCTGCCCGACAGTCGCCTGGGTACTCAGGGTTGGAGCCTGGCCTACGAATGGCGCCGCTGGGTGCTGGTGGAACGGGTCGCCCGTTCGCCTCACCTGCTGACCACGCTCGGCGAGGTGTGGCAGGAATACATGGGCGTCGATGCCGACCGCGAGGACGCCGCGATCTACCATGCCGAAGTCACCCGCCTTCTGGGCGCACAGGCGATGCTCGCCCCCGCGGGTGGCGCCAGCTGCGTGGCATGAGCTGGGGCACGACCGAAGCCCTGGCCCGCGGCATTCCCTTCGATGCGCTGGACCGTGCCCGCAAACGCATGGCACGGATCGGCGTGTCGGCCGACGCGCCCCGGATCGCCGTGACAACGTCGCAGCGATCCGGTTGGCGCATCTTTCCGCTGGTGGCCTTCAACCTGTGGCTTACCGGCGGACGCGCCGTCCGGTGGCAGGTGGGCAAGCCATCGGATCTCGGGTCCGTCGATGCGCTGATCATTGGCGGCGGAGACGACATTTCCCCGGCGCTTTACGATGGCGAATGGATCGTCGAGGCCAGACTGGACCCCGACCGCGACGCGATGGAACGCCGTCTGGCCGAAGCAGCTCTTGACCGGGGCATCCCCGTGCTGGGCATCTGCCGCGGCGCGCAGATGCTGAACGTCGCCGCCGGGGGCACGTTGCACGGAGACGCCTTCGCCGCCCATCCCCGCTCCCGCCGCTACTACACCGTCCTGCCCCGCCGCCGCGTGCAGCTGGAACCCGGCTCGCGCCTCGCCCGCGTGGCGGGTGGCGGTGAGGCCGCGGAACGCTTGAAGGTCAATGCGTTGCACAGCCAGGCCGTGGACCGTTTGGGCGAAGGATTCCACGTCGCCGCCCGCGACGAGGGCGGCATGATCCAGGCGATCGAAAGCCCCGGCCCGGGCTTCGCCCTGGGCGTCCAGTGGCACCCGGAACATCTGTTCCTTGTCAAGGCCCAGCGACGCATCTTCGCCGCCCTGACGGCGGCGGCGCGGGCATCGGTTTCGGCTTCAGAACGCGCCCGGGCCTGAGCGTCGGGCCAATGGTGCGTGCGAAGCACACACCCTACGCCAGCCGCATCCGTAGGGTGCGTGGTACCCACGCACCGCCCCGGTTCACACCAGCGCGCCAACCCCGATCAATGCACCTTGCAGCGCCTCAACCTCCGGCGCGGTCCCTGCCCCCGACGTGAGCGCCGCGGCCACGCCTGCCGCCTCGCCCGTGCCGAATGCCGTGCCCATCACACGGATGGACCCGTAGGCGTGGGGATCGGCCCCGATCACCCGACCGCCGTAATACAGGTTCTCCAGCCCCTCGGCCCGGATCGCGTCGAAAGGTACGTGGAAGAACCCCTCTCCGCCCACGAATTCATAGATCGGCTTGCCGGCCTCGGTGTGCAGCTCGATCGGCCACGCCGCCCGCGCCACGCCCTGATCCGACTGGCGGCCTGACAGCACATCGTCATGGGTCACGTCATAGCGCGCCGCCGGATGCCGCGTTTCGCGGATACCCAGCTGCGGGCCGGTCTGGGCCAGCCACGCGCCTTCGAACCCTTCGACCGTGTCGCGCAGCACCTCGACCAGAGTATGCGCCATCTCGCGGCCCGTCTGTTCGGCTTTCGTGAAGGACGCCGAGGTTAGGTCCGGCATCGCCCGGTCGATCACCAGCCACCAGAAATCGTTCGTCCCCGTCACCTTGGTGTAGATCCCGGCATCGTGCCGGTCGATCTTGTGTTCCGAGCGGTGGTTGAACTCGGCAATCGCCGCCTGCATCTTCTGCCGATCGATGCGCAGCCCGGCGGGCAGGCCCCCGATCCGGATCGGCACGGTCGAGGCCTGAAGCCGCCCTTCGCCGTCGCCCACCTGCATCGCCTGTCCCGCCACCAGCGACAGGTTCGCGTCTCCCGTTGCATCCACATAGGCCCCGGCCTGCGCCTGGAACGCGCCGTCCATCCCGGCCAGCGTGACTTCGGAAATCCGGTCGCCGTCGCGCACCGCGCCTGAAATCCGCGTGTGCAGCATCACGTCGATCCCGCGATCCGCCAGCACCCGGTCCAGCCCCAGCTTCAGCCGTTCGGGATCCAGCAACACGATCCAGTTGCCCGTGGTGGGCGACCGGTACGCTGTCCGGTCCACGCCCATCCCGTCGAGCGTGGCCAGCACTTCCTCGCCCGCGCCGCGGATCACCTGCACCGGATCCTCGCCCCGCTGGAAGAACCCGCAATAGGCCAGCACCTGCGCATTGGTGGCCGCGCCGCCCAGAAACCCGTACTTTTCAACAAGGCACACCCTGGCGCCCGCCTTGGCGGCACCCAAAGCGGCGCCTACGCCGGCAGCTCCACCACCGGCGACAATCACGTCATAGTCGGTCATTCAGCTTCTCCAGCTCAGCAGATATTTCTCGGCGCGGCTGATCAGGAAGTTCACGATCAACCCAAGGATCGACAGCATCACCACACCCGCGATCAGCTGGTCGGTGGCCATCAGGTTACCGGCCAGCAGCACGTAGGCGCCGATGCCGTATTCGGCGCCGATCATCTCGGCCGCGACGAGAAGAATGATCGAGATCGAGGCCGAAATCCGCATCCCCGACAGGATCGACGGAAGCGTCGCCGGCAGCACGATCTTGCGGATAATGTGCCAGCGGGACAGGCCGAAACTCTGCCCCATGCGGATCAGCGTGCGGTCCACGCCGTCGATGCCGGAATAGGTGGCAATGACGGTGGGGAAGAAAGATCCGAACAGGATCGTGGCCACCTTGGAACCTTCGCCGATCCCGAACCAGATGATGAACAGCGGCAAAAGCGCGATCTTGGGGATCGGGAAGATCGCCGACACCAGCGGCGAGATGCCGGCCCGCGCCAGCGAGTTCAGCCCGATCAGCGTGCCCACGGTCAGCCCCAGCAGCGTGCCGCAGGTAAAGCCCAGCACCAGCCGTTGCAGCGACGCCGCAAGGTGAAGCTGCAGATCGCCCGACCGGGCGAGATCCATGAAGGCTTCCAGCGCCTCGGACGGGGCCGGCAGCACCAGCGAGGAAATGAACCCGGACCGAGAGCCCCATTCCCAGAAGGCGAACAGCACGATGAAGACGCCCAGCCCCACGAACTTCCGGTCGATGGTCTTGAAGCCACCGCCGCGGAAGGGCACCGGGCGCACGTCGCTGTCAGTCGAGGCACTGTCGATGTCGGTCACACTCATATCCTGTCCTTCCGGTCATCAATGGCCGCGCGCATGGCGGGCGAGGTGGCCGCGCAGCAGACACCGACGGGGTGGGTGGGCGGGCCCGTCAGGCGCGCGGCCCTGCCCTGCCCCATGAATTCAGGTCGTTAGTTCGCGGTCGGCATCCAGCGCTTCTTCGCGCATCATGTCCCACAGATCCTGCTGCAGCTTCGCGATCCGCGGGTCGGTCATGTCGCGATCTTCCAGCGGCATGTCGATCTCAACGATCTCGCGGACCTTGCCCGGCCGGCGCGACAGCACCACCACGCGGTGGCCCAGCCGCACGGCCTCGTTCAGGTTGTGCGTGATGTAGCAGGCCGCGAACCGTTCGCGTTCCCACAGGCCGATCAGGTCGGCCATCAGCAATTCCCGCGTCTGGCTGTCCAGCGCCGACAGCGGTTCGTCCATCAAGAGCACTGCCGGATCGACGGCCAGCGCCCGCGCGATCGCGACCCGCTGCTTCATGCCGCCCGACAGCTGCTTCGGGATCGCGGATTCGAAATCCGAAAGCCGCGTCCGTTCCAGCACGTCCTTGATCCGCGTGTCGATATCGGTCTTCGACAGCCCGTGCCCTTCGAGCACGAGCGAGATGTTCCCGTGCACGCTGCGCCAGGGCAGCAGCGCGAAATCCTGGAACACGTAGGTCAGCGGGTTCAGCGATCCTTCGGGCGGTTTGCCCACTTCAAGGATCTGCCCGCGTGTCGGTTTCTCCAGCCCGCCCAACATCCGCAGAAGCGTGGACTTGCCGCAGCCCGAGGGGCCGATCACGCAGACGATCTCCCCCTCGCCGATGGTGAAGTTGATGTCGCTCAGGACCGGGAGCGGTCCGTAGTCGTGCGAAACGTTCTCGATCCTGAGCTGCATCGTCTTCCCGTCAGTAGCTTTGCACGAAGGACGTATCGACAAGCTGGTCGACCGTCAGGTCGCTGTCGACAAGGCCCTCTTCGGTGAACCACTGCATCTGCTCGGCGATGTCGGTCTTGTTGACCGCGGCACCGTCGTTCAGGAACATCGCGCCCGCCTGGATCGAAGGCGCGGCCTTCTCGTAGGGGCGATCCGCGTAGACGTACTTGTGGATCATCTTGGTGATCTCTTCCTTCTCGGCCGGGTCGGCATCGTCAGAGAGCATCACGCGGTTCATGTCCGCGATCCCCTTGCCGTAGGCCCGCAGGAAGCGTTCCACCATGTCGCGGTTTTCCTCGATGTTCTCGACCGAGGTGATGATGGTCGAGATCTGGTATTCCGCGGATTCGTTCAACCAGCCCAGTTCCTTGGCGGCCCCGGCTTCCACCAGCGCTTTGGCGATGTGCGGCACCATGATCATCACGTCGACCTGGCCCGATTTCAGGGCCGCCACCATCGATCCCACTTTCTGCAACGGCACAAGGCGGATGTCGTCCATGTTCCAGCCTTTGTCCTCGGCGATCAGGTGGGTCATGTAATGGAAGGTGGAGCCCACCTGCGTCATCGCCACCGAATGGCCCGGGATGTCGTCGACCGATGTCAGGCCTGCATCATAGGCCTTGTTCGAGGCAAGGATCATCATCCCGTCATAGCCGGCCTTTTCATGCAGCACGCCGCCCACGATCCGGATCGCGTCCTTTTCGGCAAGGTTCATCAGGCCGCCGGTGACACCGGTCACACCGAAATCGACGTCGCCCGATGCGGTCGCCACGGCGATGGGCTGGGCCGACTGGAAGAATTCCAGGTCCACGTCCAGCCCTTCTTCGGCGAAGTAGCCCTTTTCCAGCGCCACGAAGCCGGCCCCATGGCTGGTGAAGCGCAGCGCGCCCAGCGTGACCTTGTCTTGCGCGAAGACCGGCACGGCCGTCAGCGTCGCCACGGCGGCCAGCGCCATGCCTTTGGCGCCGGCCATCAGGCCGCGGCGCGAAATTGCGTTGAACATCGTTCTTTCCTCCCGATTGTTCCCCGTCCGGGCGCCGCCCGGTCCGGGTGGTACTCTCTCCCTTCGCATCGCGCGGTGCGACCGTCAAACGGCTCAGGCGCGGTGCGTAATCTCGGAGCCGAACCCTACCCCATTTGCCGGCGGCGTACACGTCGGAAACTCGGTGCTGTCATAGCTTCAGGCTATGTCTCACGCTCCGGTGATGCCGAACCGTTCCAGCGCCATGGCGACCTGCGCGCGCGCCATGGCGGCGCCGGTCTGGATCTCGTGTCCCAGCGCCTGTGCGCGGGCCAGGAACGGTGTCACCGGCGGTTTCGTCACCACGTCGGCCACCAGCGCGCCGGGCGTCAGGTCGTCCAGCGGATCGACCATCGACACGCCATCCAGGCCGATGGAAGTCGCGTTCACCACCAGATCGGTGGCGGCGATATCCCCCGGCGCGCCCGACCGGCACGGGCCGCCAAGCCGCGCGCGGATGGTATCGACCTTCGCGTCGTCCGTATCGATCAGCGCCAGGTCCTTGATCCCGCCCTCGGCCAGCGCCCACGCGATCGAGGCCCCGGCCCCGCCGCACCCGAAGATCACCGCCCGCCGTTCCGCCACGACAAAGCCCTTGCTCTCAAGCGCTGTCACGAATCCCGGCCCGTCTATGTTGTCGCCGATCAGCACGCCGTCATCGCCGCGCAGGACGATATTGACCGCCCCGCACAGTTCGGCGGCGTCCGTCACCCGGTCCACCATGCCAACCAGCGGCAGCTTGTGCGGCGCCGTCGCCACGAAGCCGCGGCAGTTCTTCATGTCGCGCACGGATTCGACGAACCGGGCCAGCCCCACGGGTGGCAGATGCACCGGAACCATCACCGCATCGCTGTTGGCCAGACGGGTGTTGACCACCCCGGGCATCACCGTCTGCGCCACAGGATCCCCGATCATGAACGCGAACACACCGGCTGACGTTAACCCCATGCGGGCAACTCCTTTTGTCTGGCTCCGCCCCGCCCTATAGTGTGGAACCGTCTCAAAAGCGACACCCGCATGCTTTCCCTGCGCCAGCTAGAAGTCTTTCGCGAAGTCGTCCGCCGCGGCTCGATCTCGGCCGCCGCGCATTCGTTAAGCATCGCCCAGCCGTCGGTATCCAACACCGTGCGGCGGCTGGAGGACGTGCTGGGCGTGAAGCTGTTCATCCGCACGGCCAGCGGCTTGCGCCCCACGGTGATCGGGCAGCAGGTGTTCGACGCGTCGAACCCGACGCTCGCCGCGCTGGAGCATCTGTCCGAGACGGTGATGGAGGTGGTGAAGGGCGGCCATGTCACCTTCCGCCTTGGCGCCACGCAATCCGTTGCCAATGCGCTGGGGCCGCGGGTGCTGGCGCGTTTCGCGGCCAAGCGGCCCACGACGCGGCTCCGTCTCGACACCATCTCACTAAAGCAGGTGCGGGATTACCTGCTGGTGGGCGAAGGCGATTGCGCGATGACCATCGTGCCGATGGAGGACGCCGCCTTCATCTCGCGCCGGCTGTCGTCGGTTGCGATGACCTGCGTCGTGCCGATAGATCATCCGTTGGCCCGGAACAACGACATCACAACGTCGGATCTGGCGGGCGAGCCACTGGTGTATCTCCACCCCCGCTCTCCCCACCTGGGCAACCTGACGGCGATGTTCGCCGCCGCCAGGGTCCAGCCGCAGATCGCCATCGAGACCCGGTTCGCCAACACCGCGCCGCAACTTATCCGCGAGGGTTTCGGCATCGCGCCGATAGACGAGCTGACCGCCCGCGGCATTCACGACCCCGGGCTGAAGGTCCTGCCGATCCGCGGCTCCCCGCGGCAACCGCTTCTGTTCCAGTGTCGCGCGGACAAGATAGGCGAGGCCGACATCGACCTGTTCTACCAATGCATGTGCGCGGCGCTGGAAGACTTCGGTTTGCCCGACGAATCCGAAGCATTATAGCGTCAGGCTATTCCACCTGACCCGGTTTTACCTACCGTCTGGCCTGCCTTCGGCCCAAAGTCCGGCCAAATTCCGGGAAGGACACGCCATGATCACAGGGACCCAACGCCAGACGATAGCCCTGGCGGCAGACCGCGGCCTGCCCTTCGCGCTGTGGCGCGGGCATGGCGACACCGGGTTCTCGGCGCTGGTCTCGCTGACGGGCAGCGAAGTGGCGCCCGTCTTCGGCACAACCAGACCGAGTTTCGCGATCTGCCCCTTCCATGCCGAAAGCGGCGCCCGCGCGCACATGATCCCGGCCGACATTCTGATCCTTGACGAGGTGCAGTGCTTCACCGGCACCGGATGGTCCAGCACCCCGGTGACGGACGATCAGCGCGCGTTCCTGTCGGCGGAGGCACCGTCCCGTGCCCAAATCGCGGCGACAGGTCCGGCACCGGCCTGCACCGATGAAGCCAGCTACCAGACGATCATCTCCCGTGCGGTTGCAGCGATCCGATCCGGCGTGGCGCGCAAGATCGTCGTCTCCCGGGCCGAGACGCGCAGCCTTGGCCCCGATCACGATCTGATCGACATGGCCGAAGAGCTGGCCGATCTCTACCCCACCGCCTGCATCGCGCTGTTCCACGCGCCGGAAACCGGCTGCTGGCTGGTCGCCACGCCCGAGGTGCTGTTGTCAGCCGACACCCGGAAGCTGGAAACGATGGCGCTGGCGGGGACACAGTGGCCCGACCCCGGAACCGATCCGCAGACCGTCACCTGGTCCGACAAGATCGTCGAGGAACAGGGCCTTGTCGCCGAATACATCCGCACCGCCTTTGCCGAGGCCGGGATCGCCGACGTGTCGGAAACCGATCCCGCCACGGTCGAGGCCGGGCACCTGATGCACCTTCGCAGCGATTTCGAAGCGCCGCTGGCCGGGAACGCGGCGGAATCGCTGGGCCAGCTGCTGGACCGGCTGCACCCCACCTCGGCCGTCTGCGGCATGCCGAAAACGGCCGCGCTGGACTTTCTGGCCCGCGAAGAAGGCTATGACCGGACCTGCTATGCCGGCTATTTCGGCCCCGTGGCGCTGGACGGGCTGACGAAGCTTTACGTCAACCTGCGCTCGGCCCGTGTGTCGGGATCCGAGATATACCTGCATATCGGCGGCGGGATCGTGGGCGATTCCGATCCGGCAACGGAATGGCAGGAAACTGTCGAGAAAGCCCGCATCATCGGGCGCGCCATCCCGGGCTGAGCCTACTTGCCGATGATCCCGCGCGCCGAGCCGGAGATCAGCCGGGCGGCTTCCGACAGGGGGCCCACGGGCGGCAACGACGTCCGGCAGCAGAAGTACCGCGGGTGCCATTCCGGATCGAACTTGGCCTTGAACCGGCGCAGGCCTTCGAAGCTGTAGAACCGCTGGCCCCGGACATAGATCAGGTTGCCGAACCGCGCCCAGAGCGTCGCCCCCTTGCGCCCGGAAAGCCCCGCGAAGGGCACCATGCCAAGGCTGAAGCGGGTCTTGCCTTCGGCCTTCATGGCCAGCAGCAGCTCGACGAACAGGTATTCCATCGTGCCCGCGGGCACCTGGGCGCCGTGGCGCATCAGGTCGATGGCGGCGCTGCGTCCGGTGTCCATGATATTGGCGAAGGCGCAGACCTCTCCGTTCAGGCGCACCACGGCGATGCGTGTCCGCGCAAGCCACGCGGGATCGAACCGGCCGACCGAGAAACACTTTTCCCGCGCGCTCTGATCGGCCAGCCACGTGTCGGACAGCGGGCGCAGCGCTTCTATCAGGTCCGCACAGGGCGCATCCAGGATCTCGAACGTCAGCCCGTCGCGGCGCGCGCGGTTGAAGGTGGTGCGCAGGCGCTTGCGGTCGGGGCCGTCGAGCGAGAAGCGGGCCAGGGGCACGACCGCCTCCTCTCCCATCTTGTGAAGCTTCAGGCCCATGTCGATGGCCTGCGGCGCAAAGGCGGCGGGCGCTTCGTAGAACACCGGGCGGGAGCCGGCAGCGCGGGCGGCATCGCGGAAATCCCATGCTAGGTCGGCAACATCCTCGGCCACGCCCACGGGCGCGCCCATGGCGATCCATGACTTGCCCTTGACGCCGTAGGCCAGCACCGACTGGCCACCGGGTCCGAACATCAGGGTCTTGTCGCCGGTCAGAATGATCATGTCGGCGCCGTCGCCATGTTCGCCGATGATCGCGGCGGCGCGGGCCAGCGCGGCGGTGTCCGGCGCCTCTGTCGTGGCGCGGGCAACGCGGAGCCCGACATAGAGAAGCACCGCCCCAAGGATCACGCTGCCGGCAAGCGTCGTGCGCCACGCGCTGTCTGCCGGGCTGCCGCCCGCCATCTGCCACCACATCGCGTCGGGCGGCACGGCGCCCACATGCAGCAGAACCGCCGTAACCCCGAACGCGGCCAGCATCGACAGCGCGGCGAACCACCAGCGGCTGGAAAGGACGTTCCGGCTAAGCCGGGCGGTGCGGTAGAACTCCCGACGGCAGGGCCAAAGAAGCAGCGCCATGCCCGCCAGCAGCAACACGCGGGCGGTATCTTCTGTCCGTGTCATCGCAAGGAAAGTGCCCAGCACCAGCGCGCCCAGAACAATCCACAGCGCCAGTTGCGACCGGTGCAGCAGCGGGACGGCCAGAACCGCCAGCAAAGTGCCCAGGATCGACGACACCATCGGCCCGCCTGCCAGCAGGGACAGCGGCAGGATCGTCTCAAGCTCCGCCGCCGCCGGATGCGGCAGGAACCCCGCGAACATCATGAACAGCCCCGCCGCCAGCGCCAGCGCGCCGGTCGCGGCCGGGATCATCGACCGCCCGGCCCGGACGACCGGCATCAGGGAGGGTATCTGCGGCAGGCGGGCGCCGGCGGCGCTCCAGACCTCGGTCAGGGACAGAAGCAGCAGCGCCACCATGAACGGCAGCAGGAAGTAGATGAGACGGTAGAGAAGCAGCCCGGTCACCACGTCCTCCACCGGGACGGTGGCGGGGATGGCGGCGATCACGATGCTTTCGAACACGCCGATGCCGCCGGGCACGTGGCTGGCCACGCCGGCCAGCGTCGCAATGGCGAAGACCGCCAGCAATTCTGTGAACGGTAGCGACCCCGCGGGCAAGAGCAGGTACAAGGCCATCGCGGCCATGACGATATCGACGAAGGTGATGACCAGCTGGCGGATCATGTCGCCGCCCGATGGCGCGGTCAGCCGGAACCGCCCCAGTTTCAGCGCGCCGCCACGCAGGGCGATCGCGGCCCCGATTGCAGCCATGACGGCGCAGAGCGCGATGGACCCCCAGCGCACGGTTTCCGGTGGCCACGGCAAGAGATCCGACAGCGCGCCCGGCAACAGCACCAGCGCCACAAGTCCGATCAGCGTGGACCCGACGCCGAAGGCCGTGGCCGCGAAGGTGGAAATCGCCGCCACCTCGAACGCGTCGAGGCCGAGGGCCGAATAGATCCGGTAACGCACCGCGCCGCCCGACACGGCGCTGAGACCGATGGTGTTGCCAAGTGCGTAACCCAGGAACCCGCCAAGCACGACCGATGACGGGGGCGCCGTCCGCCCGATATAGCGCAGCGCCGACCAGTCATAGCAGATCAGCGCCGCATAGCTGGCCACCGTCGCCGCAAGGGCGCCGGCCACAAGATGCGGCGGCGTGGCCAGCACCTGCTGCATCACCACCCGCATGTCGAGCGGCGCCAGCAGGTGATAGAGCGCATAGGCCCCGGCGATGAACAGCAGGCACGTCACGATCAGCGGCGCGTGCCGCTTCAGGATCACCAGGAACGCGCGCGGTGTGTCCGCCTTGTCGGTGCTGATGATATCGGTCTTCGTCATACGTCCTTCTTCATCCGTTCGCGCCCGCAACCGGGCCCCGTGACCCGGGCACGCTTCATGCCGCCGCCGAACCGTGGTTCGGCAACACTCCCTTGGTAGGTGCTGACGATTACAATTTCCCTAGCCGGGCCATTTCCGGGCCCCAGGGACCGTCACGCCGGCCTCGCGCCGCGGCGCGTGCGCGGATACCTTCATCGTCCGGCCTCAATGTCAACGTGTCCCGGCGGGCTGGTTTTCAGGACTGCAACGCCTGCAGGTCGACGGGGCGATTTTCGATGATGCTTTCCATCGCGAAGAACCCGGTCACCGTCGCCAGATCCACATCGGTGATCAGCCGTTGATAGAACCGGTCATAGTCGGCCATCCCGCGGGTGACGACGCGGACAAGGTAATCCCAGTCGCCCCCGATCCGGTAGAAATCCCGCACCTGCGGCAGGGATTCCACGTGCTTGCGGAACATGTCGGCCCAATCTTTTGAGTGATGCCGCGTGCGGATCATCACGAAGACGGTCAGGTCGAACCCCAGCTCCGCCAGCGCGATCTCGGTCCGGCTGGCCTTGATCAGGCCGCTGCCGTTCAGCCGGTTCAGCCGCCGCCAGCAGGCGTTCTGCGACAGCCCCACCCGGTCGGCCAGATCCCGTTGCGAGATCCGGCCGTCCTTTTGCAGGGCATTCAGGATCGCCATATCGAAACTGTCGATCTTGGTGGCGTTGTCGATCATATGACCCAATTCAGAGTAATTTCCGTAAGTATTGAGTGATGATCGAACGGATCGCGATGGATATCAATAGCGTGAACCCCAAAATCCGCTTTCGTTCTCCGTAAAGGTACCTGAATGTCCAACCCGCACCCCATCGACGCCCCCACCGCCCTGTCCCGTTTCCGCGCCGCGCTGGACGGTCCGGATGCCCTGACCCGCCTGCGCGACGGGCTGATCGGCGAAGGCGTGGAGATCGACGGGCCGTTCGGGCCAAAGCCGCTGGTCTATGCCGATTACGTCGCCTCGGGCCGCGCGCACATGGCGGTGGAACGCTTCGTGATGGAGCATGTGCTGCCCTACTACGCCAACAGCCATACCGAGGCGTCGTTCGTCGGCGCGCACATGACGCGGATGCGCAACGATGCCCGCGCGATCATTGCCCGGGCCTGCGGCGCGGGGCCGGACCATGCCGTGATCTTCTCGGGCTCGGGCGCGACAAGCGGGATCAACCGGGTGGTCACGCTGCTTGGCGCAGGCGGCCCCGCTGCCGAAGGCCGGTACGTGCGGGTGATCGTGGGGCCTTACGAACACCATTCCAACATCCTGCCCTGGCGTGAATCCGGGGCCGAGGTGGTCGAGATCCCGGAATCCCCCATGGGCGGGCCGGACATCGCCGCGCTGCAGGCCGCGTTGGACGGGTCCGCCGAATGCGACCGGGTGATCTGCTCCCTGTCCGCCGTGTCGAACGTGACCGGCATCGTCACCGACGTGCCGACCATAACGCGGATGGTGAAACGGGCGGGCGCCGCGATGGTCTGGGATTACGCCGGCGGCGCACCTTACGTGCCCATCGACATCACGCCCGAACCGGACGCGCCGATCGACGCCATCGTCCTGTCGCCGCACAAGTTCATTGGCGGGCCGGGGGCGTCGGGCGTGCTGCTGCTGCGCCGTGATGCGGTGGTCACCGACAGGCCCAGCTGGCCCGGCGGCGGGACCGTCCGGTTCGTATCGCCCCGGCGGCAGGATTACAGCGCGCAGCTTGAAAACCGCGAGGAGGCGGGAACGCCCAACGTGATCGGCGATATCCGGGCCGCGCTCGCCTTCCTGATCAAGGACGCCATCGGCGCGGGCCATATGCAGGACCGGAACACGGCGCTGACCGCCCGTGCCCTGAAGGCGTGCTCGGGGAATGACATGCTGGAGCTTCTGGGCAATCTGGAGGCCCCTCGCCTGCCGATCTTTTCCTTCCGGGTCCGCGATGGCCGGGGCGGTTACATCCACCAGCAACTGGTCACGCGGATGCTCAGCGACCGTTACGGCATCCAGGCCCGCGGCGGCTGTGCTTGCGCCGGGCCCTATGTGCACCGTTTGCTGGGCATCAGCGACGCGCAATCGGACGCGCTGCGCGACAGCATCCTTGCGGGAAACGAGATGGACAAGCCCGGCTTCACACGCCTGAACTTCAGCGTTCTGATGAGCGACGAGAAGGTCGACTACATCCTTCGGTCGGTCGCGGAACTGGCGGGGGAGGCGGAAGAGCTGGCTGCGGATTACGATTTCGATCCAAGCCACGCGATCTTCTTTCCCCGCCAGACCACCGCAGGGGCCGCCTGAACGAAAACCGGCGGCGACCCGAGGGTCACCGCCGACATTTCAGTCCCATGGAATGTGGATCAGGCTTTGGCCAGATCCTGCGGCAGAACCGCATCGGGCAGGTTCTGGTAGCAGACCGGCCGCAGGAAGCGGCGGATCGACAGGGAGCCGACCGACGTCGCGCCGAAATTGGTGGAGGCCGGGTAAGGCCCGCCATGGACCATGCTGTCGGCCACTTCCACGCCCGTGGGGAAGCCGTTGGCCAGGATCCGGCCCGCCTTGCGTTCCAGGATCGGGAGAAGCTTCGACGCCACGTCCGCGTCACCGTCATCCATCTGCAGCGTCGTGGTCAGCTGGCCTTCGAAGCCCTTCGCAAGCTCGGCCATTTCGTCCACGCCAGACACACGCACCACAAGGCCCAGCGGTCCGAAGACCTCTTCGCCCAGGGCGTGGTCCTGCAGGTAGTTGGAAGCGTCAGTCTCGAACAGGTTCGGCGTGGCCTGACGGCCTTCCGCGTCGGTCTTGACCAGCGTCGACACGGCATTGCGCGCGGCGAACTTGTCCCGGCCCGAACGGTAGGCATCGGCGATGCCGTCGGTCAGCATGGGCTGGGGGCCTGCGGCTTCCAGCGCGGTCTTGGCGGCAGCGACGAAAGCGTCGCCCTCGGCCCCCTTTTCGACCACGGCGATGCCGGGATTGGTGCAGAACTGGCCCGCGCCCATGGTCAGCGACCCGGCCCAGCCTTCACCGATGGCGGCCCCGCGTGCCTTGGCGGCGGCGGGCAGGATGAACATCGGGTTGACGGAACCAAGCTCCCCGAAGAACGGGATCGGAACCGGGCGCTGTGCACACAGGTCGAACAGGGCGCGGCCCGCACCCAGCGACCCGGTGAAGCCCACGGCGTTGATCAGCGGATGCTGAACCAGCGCCTGCGCATATTCACGCTGATCGCCCTGGATCAGGGAGAACGTGCCGGCGGGCATGTCGCAGCTCTTGATCGCGGCAAGGATGGCATCGGCCACGATCTCTCCGGTGCCGGGATGGGCCGGGTGGCCCTTCACGACGACGGGGCAGCCGGCGGCCAGTGCGGCGGCGGTGTCGCCACCTGCTGTCGAAAACGCCAGCGGGAAGTTCGACGCGCCAAAGACGGCCACGGGGCCGATCGGGCGCTGGACCATCTTCAGATCCGGGCGCGGCAGCGGCGCGCGGTCGGGCAGCGCTTCGTCGTGGCGGATGTCGAGGTAATCCTCGCTCCGGATATGGTTCGCGAACATGCGCAGCTGGCCGGTGGTGCGGCCGCGTTCGCCTTGCAGACGGGCCTCGGGCAGGCCGCTTTCCGCGGTGCCGATGGCGGTGATCGCCTCGCCGCGGGCCTCGATCTCGTCTGCGATGGCCTCGAGGAACTTCGCGCGGGTTTCGCGGGACGTGTAGCCATAGGTCCAGAACGCATCTTCCGCAGCCTGTACGGCGCGGTCGACATCGGCGGCGGTGCCGCGCGCAACGTCGAAGCCTTCGCCGGTCAGGGGCGCGGAACGGAACGTGTCGGATCCCCCGACCCATTCGCCTGCGATGAGATGCTTGCCGGTCGGGGTAAAGGTCGTGTCAGCCATGAAGGGGCTCCTACTGAAACTTAGTCTCGATATATGGGCTCGGACGTGAACTTGCCGCCCTGGTAGACGGATTCAGGTGCGTCAGCCGGCGGGCATGGCGCGGCAGCTTCGATCTCGGCGCGGAAGTCCTCGGAATTGTGCTTGGGGCGCCAGCCGATCAGCTTGGCCGTCGATTTGTCCCACCAGCCTTCGTCGTTGTCTGACACGCCCCAGATGACGGGGCAACCCAACATCGGGACGCGGAACACGCATTCCACAAGTGAAACGAAATCGTCCGGCGCCATCCACGTGGCCAGCATCCGCCGGTCGCGGGGTTTTTCGAAGCACGAACCGATGCGGATCAGCGCCGTCTCCTGCCCGAACTTGGAATGATAGAGCGAGGCCATCGCCTCGCCAAAGCACTTGGACACGCCATAAAGCCCGTCGGGCTTCATCGGATCCCTGGTGTCGATCACCTGATCCTGGCGGTAGTAGCCGATGGTGTGGTTCGACGTGGCGAAGAAGATCCGCGGCATCCCGTTGGCGCGCGCGGCTTCGTACAGGTTGTAGACGCCGGTGATGTTGCCGCGCTGGATCATGTCCCACGGACGTTCCACCGATACGCCGCCCAGATGCAGGATCGCGTCGCAATCCTTCACAAGGTCGAACACCGCGGCCTCGTCCCCCAGATCGCAGGGCACGATTTCTTCATGGGGGCCGGCGGCGGGCTCCATTTCCGCAATGTCGGACAGGCGCAGCACGTCGGCCATGTGGCCCAGCCGTTCGCGCGCCAGTTTGCCAAGATTGCCGGCGGCACCGGTGATGAGCAGTCGTTTCATCGGGTCAACTTTCCTATTTCAGCAGGCCTATTTCAGCAGGTTCGGCAGCGTCATCGAGATTGCGGGTACATAGGTCACAAGCAGCAGCGCAACCAGGATGGCGGCATAAAACGGCCAGATCGTCTTGACGGCCTCTTCAATCCGTATCCCCCCCACGACGCAGCCCACGAACAGACACGCGCCCACAGGCGGGGTGCACAGACCAAGGCCCAAGTTCATCATCATGATCACACCGAACTGCACCGGGTCCATGCCCAGCCCGATGACGACGGGCAGGAAGATGGGGGTACAGATCAGAATAAGGGCAGCCATGTCCATGATCATGCCAAGAACCAGCAGCGTGAGGTTCAGAAGCAGCAGGATCACGATCGGGTTGGACGAGATCGAGGTGACGAAGGTCGCCAGGTTGTCCGGCACACGGTAAAGCGCGAGCAGGTAGGCAAAGGCGGATGCCGTGGCCACCAGCAGCATGACCAGCGCGGTGGTCCGCACCGCGGCCAGCACGGCGGCCTTGAAGCCTGACCATGTCAGCTCGCGGTAGACGAAGACGGTCACGACCAGCGCCCAGATGGCGCCGAAGGCACCGGATTCCGTCACGGTCATCACGCCCGACAGCACGCCGCCGACGATGATGATCGCCGTCATCAGACCGGGGATCGCAACGATGAAGCTGACCAGCAGCGCGTTCCAGCCCGGGAACTCTTCCGACGGATAGCCGCGTTTCACCGCGACGTACCAGGCGACGATGCCAAGGCACAGGCACATCAGCATGCCCGGCACGATGCCCGCGATGAACAGCTGGGAAACGGAAACGCCCCCGGCCGCCACGGCAAACAGGATCATGTTGTGCGACGGCGGGATGACGACGCCCGCGACCGACGATGTCACGGTCACGTTCACGGCATAATCCGCGTCGTAGCCCTTTTCCTTCATCACCGGCATCAGGATCGACCCCAGCGCCGACGTATCCGCCACGGCGGAGCCCGAGATCCCGCCGAACAGCATCGACGACACCACATTCACGACGCCAAGCCCCCCGCGGGATTTGCCCACGGCGCTGGCGGCAAGGCGGACAAGGCGGCCGGCAATGCCGCCCTGCATCATCAGTTCGCCCGCGAAGATGAAGAAGGGGATGGCCAGCAGCGAAAAGACGGAAATGCCCGACAGGATGCGCTGGAACCCGATGAACATCGGCAGGCCCTCGTACAGGAAGCCTCCGACAGTGGCGAGGCCAAGGGCCAGGGCAACCGGCATGCCTGCGATCAGGCCAAGGCCGAAGATGCCGAAAAGAAGTGCAAGGCCCATTCAGTGCTCCGTCAGGTCGTCGCCACGCCACAGCGCGACAAGGTGATATAATGAGAACAGAACACTCAGCACGCCGCAGATCGCCATCGGCACGGCGCGCCAGCCTTCGGCGATGCCCAGCATCGGGATGCGGCGGCGCCATGTCTTGTCGGCGAGCTCATAGCCGTACCAGGCAAGATAGCAGCCGAAGATGATCACGCCGATCACGGCGATCCAGCGCAGTGGGATGCGGATCCGGTCGGGGAACATCTCGCGGATGAATTCGATGGACAGGTGGGATTTCGTCCAGATCCCGGCGGCAGCCCCCAGGAAGGTGATCCAGCAGACCAGCAGCAGGGCCGCCTGCTCGACCCATGTGGGCGTGTCGTTCAGAACGTAGCGGCCGAAGACCAGCCAGCCGAAGATCGCGATCAACGCCACCAGCTGAACTCCGGCGACGGTCATGCAGGCCATGGCGGCCATGTCACAGGCGCGTTCGACGGGGCCGCGCTCTGCGAGGGGTCTTGGAAGGGTCATGACCTTCTCCGGCAGGGACAGAAAGACCCCGGCCCGTGATCGGACCGGGGCATCATTGGACCAGGATTCAGCTGGTGGACTGGATATCCTTGATCAGCTTTTCCAGATCCGGGTTCGCCTCGATGAACTTCTCGTAGACAGGGCCCATCTTGTCCTGGAAGGCTTTCGGGTCCTGCACTTCGTTGATCTGCGAACCGGCGGCTTCCACCTTGGCGCGGCTGGCCTTTTCGCGTTCGGCCCACAGCGCGCGCTGTTCCTTGGCCGCGGCGACGGCCGCTTCCTTCACGATCGCCTGGTCTTCTTCCGACAGGCTTTCCCACGTGTCGACCGACACGCACAGGCATTCCGGAATGATCAGGTGGTTGGTGATCGAATAGTAGGGCGCCACTTCGAAGTGGTTCGAACTGTCGTAGGACGGGTAGTTGTTTTCCGCACCGTCGATCACGCCGGTTTTCAGCGACTGGTAGACTTCGCCATAGGCCATCGGCGTGGCGTTGCCGCCCAGCTGGTCGACCATGTCGACATACAGGTCGTTGTTCATGACGCGGAACTTCATGCCCTTTACGTCATCCGGCGTCTGGATCGCCTTCGAGGTGGTGTAGAACGACCGCGAACCGCTGTCGAACCAGCTGAGCGCCACAAGCCCCTCTTCCGCCAGCGCGTCCGAGAAGCGTTCGCCGATCTCGCCGTCCATCACCTTGTGCATCTGGTCGACGTCCTGGAAGATGAACGGCAGCGACAGCACGTTGGTGGCGGGCACGATCTGGCCCATCGGGCCCATGTTGAAGTTCGCGAAATCCAGCCCGCCGTTGCGCACCTGTTCGATGGCATCGGGCTGCGCGCCCAGAACCGCGTTGTGGTAGACCTGCGGTTCGATCCGGCCGTCTGTCTTTTCAGCAACCTCGGCGGCGAACGTCTCGAGCGCGATCGAGTTCGGGTAATCTTCGGGGTGAATGTTCCAGCCGCGCCAGTCGTCCGCAAAGGCCGGGGCTGCAACGAAGGCCGCGAAGGCGCACGAAAGCGCGATTCGATTGAAAGTCATCAGGAGTCCTCCCTGTTTTTGTCAGCGGCAGGCACCGCCGGTATGGCGAGGTATGCGAAATCATCTGATAAGTTGTCAATACATATGATGCATTGCGACTGGCATTTGACAAAGTGGTCGTATATCCGGTTAACCTTCCCCGAAAAGGATAGGGACATGGCGCAGATCTCAACCGGCAAGCCAGCACCGCGGCCGCGGCGCAACCTTGTGGCAGAGGTCGCGGACGGCCTGCGGGCCCAGATCACCGAAGGCAGGTTCGCCGTCGGCGACAGGCTCCCGTCCGAAGCCCAGCTGACAGACGCGTTTTCCGTCTCCCGCACCGTCGTGCGCGAGGCCATCGCGGCCCTGCGCGCCGACGGGCTGGTGGAACCGCGGCAAGGTGCCGGCGTCTTCGTTCTGGAACCCGTGGCCGCCGCGCAGAAACCGTTCCAGATCGTCGACCTGGACAAGATTTCCTCTATAATCGAGATGCTTGAGCTGCGAACGGCCGTCGAAATGGAGGCCGCCGCACTGGCCGCGGCCCGCCGCTCCCCCGCCCAGGAAGAAGAGATCTACGAGGCCGAATCGGAAATCCGCGCACTGGCCGAGGCCGGCCACGCCACGACCGAGGCCGATTTCCGCTTCCACCTTGCCATTGCCCGCGCCGCCAACAACCCGCGCTTCGCAGAGTTCCTGAGCGTTCTGGGCGCCACCGTCATCCCGCGCTCGGCCCTGCAAAGCGTCGGGCGCCAGCGCAGTTCCGACAGCTACATCGCGCTGATATCCGGCGAACACCGTGCCATCGCCGATGCCATCGCCGCCGGGGACCCGGACACCGCCCGCGACGCGATGCGCCACCACCTGAAGGGCAGCCAGCAGCGGTATCGCAATCTTCTGCGCGACTCCTCCAAATAGGTCATACAACTTGTTGACACCTATCAGGGATGTCGGCTAGCTCTGGGCCAATCCCGAAACACCGGAGCGCGACATGGACCCGAACGATCTGAAAACAGCCCTTGGCTCTGGGCTTTTGTCCTTCCCTGTGACCCCGTTCGGTGAAGACGGCGCGTTCAACCGCCCGGTCTACGAAGACCATGTGGGATGGCTGGCGGGCTACCCGGCCGCAACGTTGTTCGCCGCCGGTGGCACGGGCGAATTCTTCTCGCTGAAACCGTCCGAGATCCCGGAAATCGTGACGGCCGCGAAGGCGTCGGCAGGCGACATCCCCATCGTTTCGGGCTGCGGCTATGGCACGGAGATCGCGGTGGACATCGCGCAGGCCGCCGAAAAGGCCGGCGCCGACGGTATCCTGCTGATCCCGCATTACCTGATCGATGCCCCGCAGGAAGGCCTCTACGCCCACGTCAAGAAGGTCTGCCAGTCCATCGGCATCGGCGTGATGGTCTACAACCGCGATAACTCAATCCTGCAGCCCGACACCCTGGCGCGGCTGTGCGACGACTGCCCGAACCTGATCGCGTTCAAGGACGGATCGGGCGATATCGGATTGGTGCGCCAGGTCACCGCGAAGATGGGCGACCGGCTGATGTACCTGGGCGGCATGCCCACGGCAGAACTGTTCGCCGAAGCTTACCTGGGCGCGGGCTTCACCACCTATTCCTCGGCCGTGTTCAACTTCGTCCCCGGTCTCGCCATCGAATTCTACGACCGTCTGCGCGCCGGTGACCGGGCCCATTGCGAAAAGATCCTGAACGAATTCTTCTACCCGTTCATGGAAATCCGGAACCGCTCCAAGGGCTATGCCGTCTCTGCCATCAAGGCGGGCGTGCGCGCACAGGGCTTCGCCGTCGGGCCGGTACGGTCCCCGCTGACCGATCTGGACGAGGCCGAGATGGGCATGATGGCCGACCTGATCGCCCCCTACAAACGATGAAGATAGCGGCCGTCCATACCCACCTTCTGGAACACGTGCTGGACACCCCGTTCCAGAGCGCGTCGATGCGCTTCGACCGGCGCCAGCATCTGCTGGTCGAGGTGATCTGCGATGACGGCACGGTGGGCTGGGGCGAATGCCTTGGCCCCGCCGGGCCCAATCGCGCGGTGGTGCAGGCCTATGCGGGCTGGCTGGTCGGCATGGACCCGCTGGAGACGGAAAAGATCTGGGCGGTCCTCTACAACGCGCTACGCGATCAGGGGCAGCGGGGGCTGACCGTCACCGCGCTTTCGGGCATCGACGTCGCGCTGTGGGACATCAAGGGCAAGCACTTCGGCGTCCCCGTCTCCACCCTTCTGGGCGGGCGCTTCCGTGAAACGGTCCGCGCCTATGCCACCGGCGCGTTCAAGCGCGATGGCGTCGACCGGGTGACCGACAACGCGGAAGAAGCCGCGCGCCACCGCGCCGCCGGTTTCCACGCGATGAAGATCAAGATCGGGTTCGACTACCACGAAGACCTTGCCGTCATCCGCGCCGTGCGCGACGCGATGGGCGATGACATGCGCCTGATGATCGACGGCAACCACGGCTATGACACGGTCGAGGCGATCCGCGTCGGCCGCGCCGCGGCCCAATACGATGTCGACTGGTTCGAAGAACCGGTGACGCCAGAACACCTGTCCGCCTATCGCGAGATCCGCACCAAGCTACCGATCCCGGTTGCGGGCGGCGAGACATGGCACACCCGCTGGGGCATGCGCGACCCGGTGGAGACGCGGGCCGTCGATATCCTGCAGCCCGATCTGTGTGGCTGCGGCGGGTTTACCGAGATGAAGCGCATCGCCGATCTGGCCGCTTTGCACAATATCCGCGTGGTCCCCCATGTCTGGGGCACGGCGGTGCAGATCGCGGCCTCGCTCCAGTTCATGGCGGCGATGGTCCCGAACCCCGTCCGCGTGAACCCGGTGGAGCCGATCCTGGAATTCGACCGGACCGACAATCCCTTCCGCCAGGCCGTCATCACCAAGCCTATCGAGCACGAGAACGGCGTCGTCACCATCCCCGACAGCCCCGGCCTGGGGATCGAGATCAGCCGCGACGCGCTGAAAGAGTTCGCGCCGAAGGAGCCTTCATGATCGACCGCAAACTGACCGGAGACCGTCCGGCGATCCGCATGCCGGAAGGCGCCATCGACAGCCAGTGCCACATGTACCTGCCGGGCTACCCTGCCCTGCCCGGAGGTCCGCCGAACCCGCCCGATCCGCTGCCGACGCCGTCGATGTACCTGCAGATGGCGGCGTGGCTGGGCATCGACCGGGTCGTCGTCACGCAGGGCAACGCGCAGCAGGGCGACAATTCCAACCTTCTGGCCTGCTTGGCGGAACTGGGGGACATGGCCCGCGGCGTCGGCTCCATCGACAGCGAAACGTCGGACGCCGAGATGCAGCGCCTGACCGATGGCGGTATCGTCGGCGCGCGGATCATGGATCTGCCGGGCGGTGCCGTGGGCCTGTCCCAGCTGGAGGCGGTCGATGCCAAGGCCAAGGCCCATGGCTGGAAGATGGCCGTGCAGTTCGACGGCAACACCATCCTCGACCACGAAGATCGGCTGAAGGCCCTGCAATCCGACTGGATCTTCGACCACCACGGCAAGTTCTTCGTCGGCGCCGCGCCGGACGGCCCGGAAATCGCCGCCGTGAAACGTCTGATCGACACCGGCAAGTGCTGGTTCAAGCTGGCCGGATGCTACGAAAGCTCGCAAGCCGGCGCGCCCGAATTCGCCGACATCGCTGCCAACACGCGCGAGATCGCGGCCCACGCGCCCGACCGTTTGTTGTGGGGCACAAACTGGCCGCACAACCTGATCAAGACAACCGAGGATTATCCCGACGATGCGGTGCTTCTCGACACCGTGCTGGGCTGGCTGGATGCCGAGACCATGAAGAAAACCGTGCTGGACAATCCGGAAATGTTCTTCGGATTTTCCTGACGATAGCCCCTTCGCCCCTACCGCCGGGCGAAGGGGTCACAAAATCCGCTGATCCCGCGCGATCGTCGTCGCCTGTGTCCGGTTGGTCACGCCGATCTTGCGGTAGAGCGTCTCGATGTGAAGCGGCGATGCACCGGGCGCTGAGCGGCATCGAAACCCGCGCGAAACGCGACGACCTGTCCCCTGCCGACCTGAAGGCGCTGGCCCCCGCTATGGGCCGAAAGCCGCGGCGCGTTGCAGGACCGGCTGGGCGCCGGACGGGCGTTCAGGCGAAGGGATTGACCAGCCGCAACTGGCCTTCGACCAGAAGGCCGGTGTGCATGTCCTCGGTCAGCAGCGTGTCGCAGCCCGCCAGCAAGGCGGCCGCCACGATCATCGCGTCGTAGACGGAAAAGCCGTATCGCTCGGCCAACGCGCGGCCGATGCGATGTGTCCGGGGTGTGAGGTCCGTCACCCGGCACAGGGTTTCGATGCCGGTCAGGAACGCGCCCGCCTCCTCCCAGCTCAGGCCGGCCTTGCGGCGGCAGTTGACCAGCGCTTCGTTCAGGACCTGCACGCTGATGCAGGGGTGCTCCGCCAGCAGCGTCTCGGCCCGGTCGGCCTTCGGGCCGTCGTCGAGAAGATAGAGAATGACGTTCGTGTCGAGGAACTCACCGCTCATGCGCGGCGTCACGGCTTAGCCGTTCGCCCGCAGGCAGGCGGCCGCGAAAACGGCGGAGCCCCGCCAGAACCTCGTCCGCGCGGGGCTGGCGGGTGACGCTCAGACCGTCGTCTCCGGGCACAAGATCGATGCTGTCGCCTTCCTTCAGGTCCAACCGGCGCACAAGATCCGCCGGCAGGCGCACAGCCAGCGAGTTGCCCCATTTCGCGATCTGCATGTTGGTGTCCTCCGGTCTGGATATACAATTCGCAATGTATATCCTTTACCGCCGGATTTCAATCCGCGCGGACCAGCTCCGCCAGCAGGTCCCGCACCAGCCGGATGTCCTCGTCACGGGACAGGCTGGGCGCATGGCCGCAGTCGAACTCCGTCACGCCGGGTTTCGGGCCGCGGCTTTGCATCATCTGCAGGATCTCGGCCGTCAGCAGGTCGGACTGCCGCCCCCGCAACACGTGGCAGGGCGTGGAGATGCGGGCGTATCGGTCCCAGCTTGTCAGCTCCTCGCGCGAGGCCACGAACTGGATCGTGATCTTCGGATCGTAGTGCAGGGTCAGCGATCCATCCGGGTTGCGCCGAACCGACGTCCGCGCCATCCGCCGCCAGAACGCATCCCCCGCCGGACCGAAGGGACGGTAGACAGCGCGGAGCCACGCTTCCGCCTCGGTCAATGTGGCGAAGACCGGCGGTTCGCCCACGTAACTCACGATCCGCTGGATCGCGGCGACGGGCACGTCGGGGCCGATATCGTTGATCAGCAGGCAGGACAGCCGGTCTGCATGGGGCCCGGAGGCCAGCCGCATCCCGATCATGCCGCCCAGCGACGTGCCGAGCCATGCCACCTTGTCGAAGCCGAAATGATCCAGCAGATCGGCGGCGATCCCGGCGTAGTAGTCGATGGAGTACTCGGCCTCGGGATCATGCGACCAGCTGGACAGGCCCCGCCCGATCGTGTCGGGGCAGATCACGTGGTACTGGTCCGACAGCGCGCTGGCGAGCTCGTCGAAATCCCGCCCCGTGCGCGCCAGCCCGTGCCACATCACCAGCGGCGTGTTGCCGGGCGTGCCCCATTCGGTGACGTGGACCTCGTGATCCATTACCGGCACGAAGGAGAAGCACGGCGCGCTCAACTCCGCGCCCCGCGGGCCATCGCGGTGCCGGCGATGCCTTTCGGGAAGAAGTAGACCAGCAGGATGAAGATGATCCCCAGCCAGAACAGCCAACGGTCGGGTGCCAGCAGTTCGGGCAGGACGGGGATACCGGCCAGCGCCTCGGACGCGGCGCCCATCAGGTCGCGCAGGTAATATTGCGCCATCACCATCAGGACCGCCCCGATCACCGCGCCCCACATCGTGCCCATGCCGCCGATCACGACCATCAGCAGGATGTCGATCATGATCGCGAAGGACAGCGACGTGTCGGGCCCGGTGTATTTCAGCCAGACGGCATAGACCGTCCCCGCCAGCGACGCGACCGTGGCCGACAGGCAGAAGATGAAGGTCCGGTAGGCCACGACGCGATAGCCGATGGCCTCGGCCCTTGCCTCGTTCTCGCGGATGGCTTCAAGGACGGTGCCAAGGGGCGACCGCACGAAGCGCAGCATCAGGACGAAGAGGATGAGCGACGAGAAGAAGACAAAGTAATACGCCGCCAGCTTCCCGTTCAACCGCACGTCGAAGATCCGCAGCACCTTTCCGTCGGCATCGGTCAGGAGCTTCGTGGCCGGTTTGAAGAGGTCCGGCGCGCGGTAGGTGATCCCGTCCTCGCCCCCCGTCAATTGCGACAGTTGCGAGACGAGCACCAGCACCACCGACGCGGCGGCGAGCGTGATCATCGCGAAGAAGATAGCCTTTACCCGCAAGCTGAGAAGCCCGATGGCCACGGCCAGAACCAGCGACACGGCAACGCCCGCGATGGCGCCAAGGATCACGGCGTCCCAGCCCGGGCCCATCGTCTTCAGCAAAATCGCGGCCCCGTAGGCGCCGAAGCCGAAGAACATGGTGTGGGCAAAGCTCACGATGCCGGTATAGCCGATCAGCAGATCGTAGCTGGCCACCAGCACGATGAAGATGCAGATCCGCGCGGCCACTTCCAGCGACCGGACGTTCTGGAACAGGAACGGCGCGAAGAGAAGCAGCGCGGCGATGGCCAGCACGACGAGCTTCACGACAAGGGTTCCGGTGGTCTGTTTCATGGTCCCGTTCCCCTATTTCACGGCCGGGCGCAGCCCGTTCGGACGCCACAGCAGGATGGCCACCATCAGGATCATGTTCGACGCCAGCGCCATCTTGGGCGCCAGAAAGCCCAGGTAATTCGACATCAACCCCACCAGCAGCGCGCCCAGAAGCGTGCCCTCGATGGATCCCAGCCCCCCGATGATCACGACGATGAAGACGATGATCATCATCTCGGCCCCCAGCGCGGGGGTGATCAGCGTTTCATACCCAGCCCACATGGCCCCGCCCAAAGCGGCGAGCGCCGAGCCCAGCATGAACACCCCGATGAACATCCGGTCGACCCGGAAGCCCAGCGATTCCACCATTTCGCGATCTTCGACGCCCGCGCGGATCAGCAGGCCGATCCGGGTGCGGTTCAGCAGGACGTAGAGCCCGATGAACGCCGCCAGCCCCAGCAGGAAGGCAAAGCCGCGGTAGATCTCGATACTCACGTCTCCGATGATCCACGACCCTTCCAGGAAATGCGGGCGCGGGACGGAATAGGGCGTGCCGCCCCAGAAGGCGAGGATGGTCTGTTCGGCCACGATCATGGCGCCCATGGTGATCAGGATCTGGCGCAGGTGATCGCGGTAGACGGGGCGGATAATGACGGTTTCAAAGAACCACCCCGCCACCAGCCCGAAAAGGATCGCCGCCGAATAGGCCGCGACCAGTGCTGCCGCGTTCAGCGCGATACTGTCCGATGCCAGCCAGCCCGACAGCCCGCCCAGCACCGTCGCCGCGATGAAGGCGCCAAAGCTGACAAAGGCGGAATGGCCGAAGTTCAGCACGTCCATCAGCCCGAACACGAGCGACAGGCCCGAGGCCATCAGGAACACCATCATCCCCATGGCCAGCCCCGCGACCGTCAGCGTGACCCATGACGACGGCGCGCCAATCAGCACGAAGGCCACCGCGCCCAGAATGATGGGAAGAAGGTTCACCCCGCCCAGTTTTTCGAATGTCTTGCTTACCTGTTCCATGTCCCGTTCCCTACATCGACAGGCCCAGGAGCTTGTCCTGAAGCTCCTGATTTGCCGCGAATTCTGCCATTGTTCCGGCATGGACGACCTTGCCGTCGTCGATCACGGCCATGTCGCGGCCCAGTTTGCGGGCAAAGTTGAAGTTCTGCTCGACCAGCAGGATGGTGCTGTTTTCCGCGATCTCGCGGAACGCCTCGCCCATCGCCTCGACGATCGAAGGGGCCAGCCCCTTCGTGGGCTCGTCGATCAGGATCAGTTCGCGCGGTTCGATGATCGCGCGGGCGACCGACAGCATCTGCTTCTGCCCGCCCGAAAGCGACCAGGCCTGCTTGTCGCGGAATTTCTCCAGCGCGGGGAACAGGCCATGCACCCATTTCAGCCGCGTGGAGTCGATCTTGCCCTTGGCCGTGGCCAGGACCAGGTTCTCGTCCACCGTCAGCGTGCCGAAGATGCCCATGTTCTCGGGCACATACGCAATGCCCAGCCGCGCGATATCGGCGGTGTGCAGGCCGGTGATGTCCTGCCCGCGAAAGGCGATCGACCCGGGCGAGGGCTTCCACAGCCCCATGATCGACCGCAGCGTCGTCGTCTTGCCCGCGCCGTTCCGGCCCAGCAGGACGAAGACACCGCCTTCGGCGACCTCGAAGCTCACGTCATGCAGCACGGCGTACTGATCGATATTGGTTTTCACGTTGTTCAGGGACAGAAGGCTCATGCCGCGCCCTCCGATGTGCCAAGGTACACGTCGCGGACGATCTGGCTTCCCATCACTTCCGCGGGCGGGCCGTCGGCCAGCAGTTCGCCGTTGTGCAGCACGATGATCCGGTCGGCCAGCGCGCGCACGACATCCATCTTGTGTTCGACCAGCAGCACCGTCTTGGTCGGGTCGGCCTTGATCTGGTGGATCAGGTCCAGCACGTCTGGCGCGTGGTCCAGCGACATGCCGGCGGTGGGTTCGTCGAACATGTAGATGTCGGGCTCCATCGCCATCAGCAGGGCGACCTCCAGCTTGCGCTGGTCGCCATGGGGCAGGTTCGCGGCTTTCTGATGCGCGAGCGGCGTCAGGCGGGTGGCCTCAAGGTAATGTTCGGCCTTGGCCGTCAGCCCGCGGAAGCTGGACACGGGGCGCAGCATGCGCCAGCCGTCGCCCGCCCGCGCCTGCACGGCAAGGCGGATGTTTTCCAGAACCGTCAGCTGCGGAAACAGGTTCGTCAGCTGGAACGCACGGCCGATCCCGTGGCGCGCACGGGCCGAGGGCGACATCCGGGTGATATCGGTCCCGTCCTTCGTGACGCTGCCGGACGTCGCCGTCAGCTGCCCCGAGATCAGGTTGAAATAGGTCGTCTTCCCGGCGCCGTTGGGGCCGACGATGACCGTCAGCTCTCCGGGGTGGAAGGCGCAGGACACCTGGTTGACCGCGACGTGACCGCCGAAACGGATCGTCAGGTCCTGGGTGACAAGCGATGGGGTGGACATGGTCTGGGGCGTCCCGATCGTCTGGGGAAAAAGGCGGCAGGCGGCCTGCCGATCCTCTCCCGCCGGGCGGGAGAGGGGGCCGGAGAACTGTTCGGGCCGGCAGAGAACCGGCCCGTCAGCGGCGATCCGGGTCAGCCGTTGTCGCGGCCGATGGGGATGTTCATCTCATCGGCAGGGATGATCCGGACCTTTTCCGGGATCGCCCACTCGACATCTTCATCCACCTTGATCTTGAAGTGCAGCATGTCCTGCAGCGCCTGGTGATCTTCGGGGCGGAAGGTCATTTCGCCCTTGGGCGTGTCCCACGACATGCCTTCCATGGTCTCGATCAGCGTCTCGGTCTCGTAATCCGGCGCCTCTTTCAGGGCCTTCACGACCGCCAGCGCAGCCGACATGCCACCGGCGGTGAAGAAGTCCGGCGGGCTGTCGAAACGGGCCATGTGCTCTTCGACCAGCCAGTCGTTGATCGGGTTGTCGAAGCCTTCGTAGTAATAATACACGGCGCCTTCGAGGCCCGGGAACCGCTTGTAGGTCGGCAGAACCGGCAGGATGTGCCCGCCCATCGAGATCTCGATGCCATAGCGGCTGGGATCCATCGCCTGGATCTTGCCCGGCGCGTCGCCACCGCCGGCGATGTAGATCAGGATGACCTTGCGGCCTTCCTTGTCCTTCAGCGCGTTGAACATGCGTTCGGCCACGGCGGTGAAATCGGTCGTGCCCTGCGGCACGTATTCCTCGGCCACGACTTCCGCGCCGGTCCCGTCGAGCGCCGACTTGAACGCGGTGATGCCGTCACGGCCAAAGGCGTAATCTTCGGCCAGCGTGGCGACCACGAGGTCTTCGTCCGGGTTCAGCGCCAGCGCCTGCGCCTGCATGTCCATGGAAGAATTGCGCGAGGTCTTGAAGACATAGCGGTTGCTGTCGGGCCCGGTCAGGCTGTCCGCCACGGCGGGTTCGACGATCAGGATCTTCTCGTATTCCTCGGCGATGGGCAGCATGCCCACGGTCACGCCGGAAGACGTGGCGCCGACGGCCAGCAGAACCTCGGCATCGCCGTAGGCCTCGGCCAGAACGGCGCGGGCCACGTCGGGCTTGAACTGGGTGTCCTTGATGATCAGCTCGATCGGGCGGCCGTTGATCTCGTTGGTGCCGTCGGTGCCGTATTCGATGCCCATCTCGAACCCGGTCTGCGCCTGTTTCGAAAACGCTTCGAAGGCCGAACCGGACAGACCGTGCAGCAGGGCGATCTTGATCGGCTCCTGCGCGTGGGCGCCGGTGGCGGCGATCAGGCCAAAGGCGGCCGTAGCGACAAGTCGCTTGACGATATTCATGGTATTCCTCCCATTGGGGTAGGGCGGCGTAGCGTTGCGCCCGGTGTCCGGGTTGCCCTACCTTGCGCGCAGAGGATCACCGCAGACGGGAACCGGGGCAAGATCGTGGAAATACTTATCGATGAGGCCTACCGCACGGGGGACTTCGCGGCCCTGGCCTATGCCTTCGCGCCGGTGGGGCTGGTGATCACCGAAAACCGGGTAATCCGCGATTGCAACGCGGCCTTCGCCGACATGTTCGGTTACACCCGCGACGATCTGCGCAACCAGGTCTTCGCGGTGCTGTATCCGTCGGACGAGGAGTTCGTGAACATCCGCGACCGCGGCGTGGCGCAACTGCGCGAAACCAACACCTACTGGGACGAACGCATCATGGCGCGCAAGTCCGGCCACCTGTTCTGGTGCCGCGTCCGGGGCCATTCCTTCACCCCCGACGAACCCCTGATGCGCGCGGTCTGGAGCTTTGCCGACCTGTCCGAAACCCGCCCCTACGTACCGCTCACCCGGCGCGAGCGCGAGATCATCTCGTACCTGTCGGATGGACTGACGAGCAAGGAGATCGCCAAGAAACTGGATATCTCCCACCGCACGGTCGAGGTCTACCGCGCGAAGCTGCTGAAGAAGTTCGGCGTGAACAACACGGGCGGGCTGTTCCATTCGCTGGGGGGCATCGGCAGCGATCACGTCGTGTCGCGCAGCGGCAACTGAGCGTCCGGCACCAATCCGCGTCACCCCCCTACCCTGCCCCGGCCTCTTCAGGCATGGTCCCGGAAAACCGCGGGGAGGGTCGGCGTGCACAGTGACATCGCAGGCAGGGATGGCAGCAAGACGGCGGGCATCGCGCTGATGTGCGCGGGCGTCGCGTGCCTCAGCATCAACGATGCGTTGGCGAAACTTCTCGTGGCGGGCTATTCGCCGCTCCAGATCCTGTTCCTGCGCAACGTGATCGCCCTGCCCTTCGCCATCCTGCTGGCCTTGAAGATGGGCGGCGCCCGCGCCCTGCGGTCCCACAAACCGGCGGCGCACGTGCTGCGCGGCGCGCTCTGGATCGCGGCGACAGTGCTGTTCTTCACCAGTTTCAAGACCCTCGAACTGGCCGAGGCGACGGCACTGATCTTCGTGGCGCCCCTCTTCATCACGGCCATGTCGGCCCTTGTCCTGCGCGAACATGTCGGCCCCCGCCGCTGGTTCGCGGTGTGCGCGGGCTTCGCAGGCGTGCTGATCGCCGTCCGCCCGGGCGCGGCGGCGTTCCAGCCCGCGTCGCTCCTGCCGGTCGCGACCGCCTTTCTCTATGCGATCCTCATGCTGGGCGCGCGATGGGTGGACCCGCGCGAAAGCCCGTGGACGATGCTTTTGTACCTGACCGGCACCAGCGCGATCCTGAGCGCGGTCATCGTGCCCTTCGTCTGGAGCCCGGTGCGCGCGGGCGACCTGTGGCTCTTCGCGGCAATCGCGCTGTTCGGCACGGCAGGCATGACGATGATGACCCAGGCCTTCCGCCTCGCCCCCGCCGCCATCGTGGCGCCGCTGGATTATTCCGGCATCGTCTGGGCCACCGCCCTTGGATGGCTGATCTGGAACGAGGTGCCGGTCGCCACCACGATCCTTGGCGCGACCGTCATCATCGCCAGCGGGCTTTACGTCATCTGGCGGGAACGCAAGGTCGACGCCCGTCCGTGAGAGCGCGCCGCGGAAACCGATGTGGCAAGGGTCAGATCGACAGTGAAAGCTCCGTCTCGGCCGGCCGCGTCCGGGCCACGACCCGGCCTTTCGAGATCACGGCAAGCCGTGCGGGCCGGGTGCGGATCGCCTCGACCGGATCGGGGGCATCCAGCACCAGCAGCGACGCGGGCTTTCCCGGGCCAAGCCCGTAATCCAGTCCCATGATCCGGGCCGAGGTTTCGGTGACCATCTCGAAACAGGACCGCATCTCGTCGGGGCTGGTGAACTGGCCCACGTGCAGGCCCATGAACGCCACATCCAGCATTTCGGCCCCGCCCAGCGGATACCACGGGTCCTTTGTGCAATCCTGCCCGAACCCCACCTCGATCCCCAAGGCGCGCATTTCCTTCACGCGGGTCAGGCCGCGGCGCTTGGGAAAGGTGTCCATCCGGCCCTGAAGCGTGATGTTGATCAGCGGGTTGGGTACGGCGGCGACCTGCGCCTCCGCGATCAGTGGCAGCAACTTGGCGACATAGTAATTGTCCATCGAATGCATCGAGGTCAGGTGCGATCCCACGACCCGGCCCTGAAGCCCGTGGCGAATGGTTTCCGCCGCCAGCGTCTCGATATGGCGGGACATCGGATCGTCGCTTTCATCGCAATGCAGGTCGACCATCAACCCCCGCTCGGCCGCGATCTCGCACGCACGGCGGACCGATGCCGTGCCCGCCTCCATCGTGCGTTCGAAATGCGGGATACCGCCCACGATATCGACACCCATGTCGAGCGCGCGGATCAGGTTCTCCTCCGCCCCCGGGCTGCGATACCAGCCGTCCTGCGGGAAGGCGACAAGCTGCAGGTCGATCACGTCGCGGACCTTCTCGCGGACCTCCAGCAGGCCTTCGACGCCGGCAAGGCGCGGATCTGTGACATCGACATGCGACCGGATCGCCAGAAGGCCCTTCGACACCGCAAGCCGGCAATATTCCAGCGCGCGGTCCACGACCTCCTCCGGCGTCAGCACCGCGCGAAGTTCCCCCCAAAGCGCGATGCCTTCCAGGAGCGTTCCCGACGCGTTGATCCGGGGCGTGCCGTAGGACAGCGTCGCGTCCATGTGGAAATGCGGATCGACAAAGGGGGGCGAGACGAGCTTGCCCGCCGCGTCGATCACCTCCCCGGCGTCCGCCGTGATCTCCGGTTCCACCGCCGTGATCGTGGTGCCCGTGATGCCGATGTCGGCCCGGCTGCCATCGGGCAAGGTGCCGCCCTTTATCAGAAGATCGAATGCCATGTCGTCGCTGTCCTTCGTCAAGACCCCGGGCGAATCCGCCCTTTTGCCACGCGTGGATCTCCCACGATTCATCGTGCGGGCCTGTGAACCCGCAGCACCGCGCGTTCCCTTCGTAGACTTTCGGGGGGCCGTTGAAAACAACGCCTTGCGTGCCTGAACGCCGGGCGTCTCTCGCAGCGACGGCGCGTCAGTACCCAGACATGGTCCGCGAGCTTGCCACGGTGCGAATGTCAGACCTTCCACGCCGGCCGGTGCCCGGCCTCATTCATGCTGCCCGGTGCCCGGCGCGTGTTCGGGGCGGGCCACGCGCGTGACGAAGAGATCGGCGATGAAGGTCGCGTCGTCGCCCAGCCGGTCGGTCGTTTCATCGACGATGGCCTGGATGCTCATGCCGGAAATCGTGCCGGAAATCGCGCGGACGCTTTGTTCGATGTCGATGTCCGGGCGCAGCTGGCCCATCGCCTCGGCCTGCAGCATGTATTCGCGCAGGTTGTCGCGGTAGGCCTTGTGCAGCTCGGTGATCCGCGGCTTCAGTTCCGGAATGGCGCCCGAGGAATCGACGATCAGCTGGTAAAGCGCCACGGCGCTTTCCGGCATGTCGCGCACGGCCTCAAGCTGGAACCGGATCCGTTCGACCATCGCCTCGCAGCCGGTCTTCGATCCGACGCGCTTGGCCACGTGCCGCATGAACCTGTCCTGGATCGCGTCGATCACGGCTTCGAGCAGGTTCAGCTTGGTGCCGAAACGCTGCACCGGCAGGCCACGGCTGTAGCCCGCGTCGATGCCGATCTGCGCAAGGTTGGCCCCGGCCGTGCCCTTCCGCCCGATCAGCGACGTGGCGGCGCGCAGCATCCTGCGGTCAGAGATCTCTCTGCGCCGTTGCTTGGGGCCCAGCTGAACCGCCTGCGGTTCGGGATCCTTGGACATGGTCACGCTACGCTCCCTTCTCGGTCATTCCATCAGACCCGGCAGGAACAGGATGATCTGAGGGAAGGCGATGAACAGCGTAACCGCTATCGCATCCGCTGCAAGGAACAGGAAGATGCCACGGAAGATCGTGGTCAGGCTGGCCTCGCTGCCCACCACGCCCTTGATGACGAAGACGTTCATGCCGATGGGCGGCGTGATCATCCCGATTTCAAGGAACTTGACCAGGAAGACCCCGAACCAGATCAGCGAGATCCCGGCATCGTCGAGGATCGGCAGCAGCACCGGCACCGTCAGCAGCATCGCGCCCAGCGGATCTAGGAACATGCCCAGCACAAGGTAGATGGCCGAAATTCCCAAGAGCAGGATCAGCGTGTTGGCCTGCATCGCGATGATCGCGTCGGCAATCATGTGGCCCGTGCCCGACAGCGTCAGGAACCGGGTCAGCAGCGTGGCACCGATGGCGATCAGGAACAGCGACGATGTCGTCAGCAGGGTTTCCTTCAGCGAGTCCCACAGCCCCTCGCGCGACAGCGACCCTTTGGTCAGCGCGATCAGGATCGCGGCCAGCGCGCCCACGGCCCCGGCTTCGGTCGCGGTGAAGAAGCCGCCGAACATCCCGCCGATGACAACGACCAGCAGGACAAGGATCGGCCATGTCTCGCGCAGGTCGCGCATGCGGTCCTCCATCGGGGGAAGCTCCTTCAGCCGCGGCGCCATGTGGGGGCGGACAAGGGCCAGCCCCACGACGACGGCCATGTAGAGGATCGCCGTCACCAGCCCGGCCCCGATACCGCCGATGAAGAGCTTGGCGATCGGCACCTCGGCGAAGACACCGAACAGGATCAGCAGGATCGACGGCGGGATCAGCGCGCCCAGCGTACCGGCGGCCGCGACCGACCCGGTGGCCAGCCGCATGTCATAGCCCGCGCGCTGCATCTCGGGGATGGCGATGCGGCCCATGGCGGCGGCGCAGGCGATGGACGATCCCGTCACCGCCGCGAACCCGGCCGAACCCCAGATCGTGGCAACGGCCAGCCCGCCCGGCAGCCACGCCAGCCAGCTTTTCGCCACCTGGAACAGCCCGCGCGTCAGCCCGGCATAATAGCAGACATAGCCCATCAGCAGGAACATCGGCACGGAGCTCAACGTCCAGCTGGCGGTGAAGTCGTAGGGCAGCGTCGACAGCATCCCGAAGGCCGGGCGCGGGCCGATCAGGTAATAGATCCCCCCGAACGAGACCGAGATCAGCGCGATCCCGATATGCACCCGCAGTACAAGCAGGCCCAGCATCAGGCCAAGGCCGATCAGGCCGACAATTTCGCGTTCCATGGCCTCAGACCCCTTCGCGCATCGCGTCGCGCACATCGTCGATACGGTCCACCGGCACTTCGCCCATCCCGCTTTGCAGCGGGGTCCACAGGACGACGACACGGTAGAGCAGGATCACCACCAGCAGGGCAAAGCCCACCGGCGGAAAGAAATAGCCGCCCCAGATCGAGATATCCTGGCCGTTCTCGGTCACGAAGGCCCCGGCGTGGAGCTTCTTCATCGCCTCGTCCCACAGGGGCACGGTGATGATTCCGGCGATCAGCGCGGCAAACAGGCAGACGGCGCCGCCCAGCACGCGGCGCACGCCGGCCCCCAACGTCTGGTACAGCACCTCGACCGAAATATGCCGGTCGAGGATTTCGGTCAGGCCCAGCGGCATGAAGGCCACCGCGACCATGTACCAGTTGGTGACAAGCGCCTGGGTGAACGGGATGCGAAGTGTGAAGAGGTTCTTCAGCAGCACATCGGCCGTCACCTGGACCATCATCAGCACGACACAGGCCGCGCCGATCAGGGCGAACCCGTTGGCCAGGCGGTTAAGGATCACTCCGATCAGGCGCATGTCGGCTCCTTACAGGGCGTTGGGGTCAAGCTTGCCGAACAGCTGGTCATAGTAGACCTGCGCCACGGCATCGACATCGGTGGTGTCCACGCCTTCGAACGCCGCTTCCCACTTGTCGACAAGCGCCACGATGGCGTCGATCCGGTCCGGCGCGTCCTCCTGGCCGTACTTCTCGACCGCAAGCCGGGCCACGGTTTCGATCTCGGTCTTGTAGAACTCCTCGGTCGCTTCCTGCAGGGCGGCGTCGGGTTCAACCGTTTCGGCGCCCCCCAGCGCGGGGTCCTGCAGGTAGGCCTGGTTTTCGCCGTAATAGGTGACGGTCACGTGGGCATGGCCAAGGGCCGCGGCTTCCAGCATCGCGGCCTTGTCTTCCTCGGTCATCCCGTCCCACAGGTCGCGGTTCACGGTGAACACGGACGAGCCCAGGTAAAGGCCGATCGGCACGTTCAGCACGTAATCCACCACGTCGCCGTACGAGAGCGATTTCAGCGTGTCCAGGCCTTGGGTATTGCCGTCCAGCGTCCCCTGGTTCAGCGACTCGTAGATATCGCCCGACGGGATCACGACGGCCTTGGCGCCCATCGCCTCGACATAGCGCCCGAAGGCCCCCACGCCGCGCATCGTCTTGCCGGCGAAGTCGTCCATCGACGCGATCTTTTCCTGCGACATCAGGTAGTAGGGGCCGACGGCGCTGAAGCCCAGGTTCAGCTGGTTCTGCGCGCGGAACTCGTCCCGGCAGGGCTCGCATTCGTTCAGGACGTAATCGCTGATCACGCCGGTCATCACCACCACGTCGGGCGATGCCGTCACCACATCCGTCACCATGTTGGTATAGGGGAATTCGGCGCGGCTGTAGGCCGGGATGGTGTAGGCGATATCGACGATCCCGTCGCGGACACCGTTCGTCATCTCGGCGAATTTCAGCAGCGTGCCGGGATAGACCTCGGTCGTGTACTTGCCGTCGGTCAGCGCCTCGAACGCCTCGGCAAAGGCCACCACGCCGCTGTTCAGCCCGTTCTGCGAGGCCGTCCCGGTGGCCACGCGCAGCTCCTCGGCCGCGGCGGCGCCCGGCAGGGCGATGGTCAGGCTGGCGGCAATCGTGCAGGCGCCGGCCAGCGAAACGCTGGTGCGTGAAATCGTCATGAAGTCCTCCCTTCGGCAACGCGCATTCCGGCGATTGCCTTCCCTTGAAAAGTTTCGCTAACTGGCGAGCAAGCGACATCCATTCGCTAACCGGACAGCAAGCCAAAGTAAAGAACGAAGGAGGGGAAACATGTTCAACCTGAAAGGGAAGACCGTCGTCGTCACCGGCGGGGGCCGCGGCATCGGGCGGGGCATCAGCGTGGCGATGGCGGCGGCCGGGGCGAACGTGGTTTGTTCGGGCCGAAATGCCGCGCCGCTGGAGGAGACCGTGGCCGAGATCGAGGCCGCCGGCGGACGGGCCGTCGCGGTCCCGGCCGACATCACCGACATGGCCACCCCGCCGCTGTTGGTGGCGCGCGCGCAGGAGGCATTCGGAAGCATGGATACCTGGGTAAACAACGCCGGAAGCGCCGCCCGGGGCGACGTGGGGGCGCTGATCGACATCGACGAAGGCCAGTGGGACCGGGTCGTGGACCTGAACATGAAATCCGCCTTCTTCGCGGCGCAGGCAGCAGCCCGGGCGATGCGGGATCAGGGCCGCGGGTCGATCATCAACATCACCTCGCGCTCGGGCTCGCACCCCAACCCGATGACGGGCCAGTACGGCGCCGCGAAGGCAGGGGTCGAGAACCTGACGATGACGATGGCGGTTGAGTGGGGCCACATGGGCATCCGCGTGAACGCCGTCGCGCCGGGTGTCGTGGTGACAGAGGAAACCTCGGCCGTCCTGTCCGGCGACCGCGCGCAGAAGCAGATCGATTCGGTCCCCATGGGCCGCCTGGGCCAGCCGCACGACATCGCCTCGGCCTGCGTCTACCTGGCCAGCGACGAAGCGGAATGGGTGTCGGGCATCACCATCCCCGTCAACGGCGGCAGCCGCATCGCCATTGGTCATCTGGCCTACATGCGACGGGTGGCGAAAAACCGCGGCGCCTAGGCGCAACGGGCCACGACCTGCGGCGTGTCACACCCGGCCACGTGCGGAAACGGGGGCGCTGCCCCGGCCGCATCCCCGGCGCGAATCTACCGGGATATTCCGAGACCCGGCACCAAAAGGGCGCGCCCCCGGTTTCTTCTCTTCCCAAATACTCCCGCCGGAGGCCGGGCTGACTCCGACACGCCCGCAGCGGCAGAACCCGGAGGCGCGGGGCGGGCTGCCGTAGGGTGCGTGCTCTGCACGCACCGCCACCCTAAAGGCTCGCGCTGCTGCCCGGCAGCCAGGTGACGATGCCCGGGAAGAAGATCAGCAACAACACCACCGCAATTGCCGTCAGCGCGAACGGCAGGACGCCAAGGAACACGGTGCCAAGGCTGATCTCGCGGCCCAGGTTGGCCTCCGGGTCCGCCGCGATGCGGTGGACGATGAAGGTCAGGATGCCCAGGGGGGGCGTCAGCAGCCCGACCTCGGCCATCACCACAAGGAACACGCCGAACCACAGGGGATCGACGCCCACCGATTGCAGCGGGCCCAGCAGAACCGGGATCGTCAGCAGCATCATGGCCAGCGTGTCCATGAACATGCCCAGGATCAGGTAGGCCACGATCAGCATCAGCAGAAGCTCGATCCGGCCCAGCCCCAGCTCGGCCACTTCGCTGGCGATGAAATTGGGAACCTGGCTCAGCGCCATGGCGCGGGTCAGGACCGCCACGCCGATGATCAGCAGGAAGACCGACGCCGTTCCGGTCAGCGTCCCGATCAGGCTTTCGCGGATCATGCCCCCGATCTCGCGCCAGCCGGTGCCCGAACTCAGCTGATGCAGCACGCCGAAGAACAGCGCCGCGATCATGCCGAAGACGCCGGCCTCGGTCGCGGTGAAGATACCGGCGAACAGGCCGCCGATGACAGTCAGGATCACGATGGCGATGGGCAGCACGCCCAGAAGCGACCGCAGCCGCAGGGCCCATGTCACGTCGCTCATGTCGACGCGGGGGGCAAGGCCCGGGCGCAGCATCGCCTGCCCCACGATCATCGCGCCGAACGCCACCGCCAGCAAAAGGCCCGGCACGACGCCCGCCAGCAATTGCTGCCCCACGGGCAGCGACGCGGCGCCCGCATAGACCACCAGCAGCAGGCTGGGCGGTATGATCTGCCCCAGCGTCCCCGCCGCCGCGACCGAGCCCACGGCCAGTTGCGGATGGTACCCCGATTTCAGCATCTCGGGGATCGACACGCGGCCAAGCGCATAGGTGATCCCGATGGTACTGCCGCTCGACGCCGCCAGTGCTGCGCCCGCGAAATTCGTGGCCACGGCCAGCCCGCCCGGCATCCAGCCCAGCCAGCGGCGCGCGGCCTCGAACGCCGATGACGTCAGCCCGGTCTTCCACATGATCATGCCCATCAGGATGAACATCGGGATGACCGACAGCGACCATGACGCGGTCGCATCATAGGCCACGCCTTCCATGGTCGAGGTGACGACGCGCAGGCCGGACAGGGAATACAGCCCCAGAAGCGCCGCGCCGAACATGGCGACGCCCACGGGAATGCCCATCAGCAACAGGACGATCGACAGCAACACGGTCAGCAGGCCCACCACCTGCTTCGGCAGATCGCCCCACAGCATCGCGCCGCTGGCGCCGATGGCGATGATCAGGCCGATCACGAAGATGATGATGCCAAGCCCGTGTTTCCGATTCTGGGCCAAGGTCGCGCTCATACCGCCTCACCTTCATGGGTATCAGCCGCGCCAAGGGGCAGACGGCCCGTGAAATAGCGCCACGAGGTCGCCGCCGATTGCAGCGCCAGCGCGCCCACGCCCAGAACGGCCACGAACTTGAACGGCCAGATCGCCACCGGCGGGCGGGAGGACGTCGTCTCCCCGTAGCCGAAACTCTCCAGCGCCTCCGCCAGGGCGTACCAGGCAAGGGCCACCAGCAGGGCCGTCGCGATCAGCCCGAAGCAGCCTTCGACCAGCTGCCGCATCCGCGGGGGCAGTGCGTCCAGCAGGATGGTGACCTTGATATGCTCCTGCCGCTTCTCGGTATAGGCGAAGGCCAGCAGCGTCAGCGTCGGCATCCACCACTGCGCCGTCATTTCCAGCGTGCCGGGGAACGGCTGTTTCAGGAACGCCCGGCCCAGAACGTCGACGAAGACGTTCAGCGCCAGCAGCACAAGGGCCACGGCCGCCAGCAGGGCCAGACCAAGGGCCAGCCTGTCGATGGCGCGCAGAAGGGCGGGATCTTTCATGGGGCGGGTGCGGTCCGGCATGTCGTTCACTGCATGGACCGGTCCGCCGCGAAGGTCAGCGGCGGGCCGGGACGGCATGAAGGATGGTTACTTCTTCAGGCCCGGTGTGACCTCGGCATCGAACTTCGCGTAGAAGTCCGACAGATCGACATCGCGCAGGCCGGCAAAGGCTTCCATGATCGCTTCGGGCGTGCGTTCGGCCACCGTATAGCCCTGATCTTCCAGCACCTTGGTCCAGTAGTCGATCCGGTCCTTGTAGGCGGTCACGAAGTCCTGCGGGTTCTCGACCTGCCCGGGCGCAGAGTCCGGCAGCGCCGCGATGAAGGCCGCGCGCTGTTCGGCGGCGACCGGCTCCAGCGCCGATATATCGTTGGTATGGATCTCCTCGCCCGCGGCGATCAGGTCGCCGGCCTTGGCCTCGATCTCGAGATAGCCGGCCCAGATGTCATAGGCGGCCTTGACGTTCTGCTCGATGATGAAGTTCTGCAGTTCCACCGGGAAGCTGTCCCAGACATCCTTGTTCATCACCCAGGTCGATGCCTGCAGCTGCGCCAGCGTCACCGGCACGTATTCCGGCGCAACGTCCTTCAGGACCAGACCGTCGGCATACTGGTTCGGGTTGATGACCATGCAATCGAACACGCCGCGCTGCAGACCTTCGTAGGATTCCCCCCACGCGATGCTGAGCGGCGTCATCCCCAGGGCTTCCACCGTGGTGGACCAGACCGCGCCGATGGCCCGGGCGCGCTTGCCTTGCGCGTCGTCCAGCGACGCGATGGGCGTGTTGCACAGCAGGTTGTAGGCCGGCGTCGCCGTGGCCTGCAGGATCACCGTGTTGTGGCGGGCGTATTCGTCGATCACCGGCTGGTAGGTCAGCAGCGTTTCCAGCGCCGCGGCGCCGCCTGCGGCCACGTCGTGCACGGTCGATCCCGACAGGTCCGCGCCCATGCCGAACATCCACGACGCAACGGGCAGTTTCTGCGGCATGTAGGACGGGATGATCAGGCCGATATCGGCCACCCCGTCGCCCACGCCGTCCAGCGTGTCGAGCGCCCCCAGAAGCGACGACGACCAGTAGTTTTCAAACGTGATCTTGCCGTCGGTGAAATCGGTGATCGCCTCTTCCCAGGCCACCATCGCCTTGCCGAAATTCGCCGTCTGGTCGCCCGAGAAATCCGCCAGCTTCAGCGTCCGGGGTTCCAGGTCGTCCAGCCAGTCGGCCTGCGCCAGCGCCGTCGTCGACATCAGCCCCGCCGCGGCCACGAACGCCACTGCGGAAACCCGTGTCAGAATTCCATTCGATGCCATGTCATCCTCCCCTTTGCCGCACGCGGCAACCTTGATTGATCCGGTCGGACCCTCCTGTCCTGCGCGGACGCTAGCATCTCCTACTTTGTGGGACAAGAATTTCTCAACAGGTTTGCCAATTCCAGAGGCCATCCCGGACCACAAAGAGCGACAACCGGGCTGATAACAGGTGAAAACCCTTGTTCTTCTACACTACGGCAAGGATCTGCGCGGGAAGGCCGCCACCTTTCAGCCCTACGTCCCATGTCCACATTCTGAAACTATATCCTACTATATGGGATACATGGCCGGGCGACGGCGTTTCGTCTCACCACGTGGTCATCCGATCCCGGCCGCACGGCTGTTCGCGGCACGGGGCAGGTCCGGCGCAATCGCGGACCGGATGACCATCGCAACCGCCATCGCCAGCCCCGACGACCGACCGGCAGCCTGGCCCGCACGGAACCGTCATCGGGGGCGTCTGCACCGCCGGCCCTTTTTCTTCGGAACCAAAACACGATCTCGCGCGCTGTACCTCCAATCAGCAAAAGAGGTTTCCCTTGTCAGATAAAGCTCCCGCCTGGGTGGTTCCCGTCATGCGCGCCGGTTACGCGGCCCGCGCCGCCGTCTATCTCATCGTCGGGGGCCTGGCAGTTGTGGCGGCCTGGCAAGGAGGGCAGGCCGAAGGCACGACCGACGCGCTTGCCCAGTTGCGCGGCGTGCCCTGGGGCCTCGCGGCGCTGTGGGTGATCGCCGTGGGTCTTGTATGCTACGCCGTCTGGCGGCTGATCGACGCCGCGCTCGACCTCGACAATTACGGAAATGACGCCAAGGGCGTCATGGCGCGGATCGGTCTCGTGGTCACGGGCCTGATCCACGCCGCAATCGGCGTGTCCGTGGGACGGCTGGCCATGGGGTCGGGAAACGGCAGTGGCGGTAGCGGCGGTGGCGGGGGCGCGGAAAGTGCCACGCAGCAACTGATGCAGATGCCCTATGGTCCTTGGATCGTCGTCGGGGTCGGTCTCGCGACCATCGGCGCCGGGGTCTATTACGTGATCAAGGGCGTCCAGGAACGCTACAAGGAATACATCCGGGTGACCCCCACGGCCAGCCGGCTGGACCCGGTGATGAAGTTCGGCTGCATCGCAGAAGGCATCGTCGTGGGCATCATCGGGGCGACCATCGTGGTCGCGGGCCTGACGACCGATCCGCAGCAAGCCGGCGGCGTGGGCGAGGCGCTGGACCAGGTGCGGTCCGTGGCCTACGGGCGGATCCTTCTGGGCGTGCTCGCACTCGGGCTGATCGGCTTCGCGGTCGAAAACGCGGTCGAGGCCATCTACCGCATCGTTCCGCGCCGGTCCGGCGAAGACGTGATGACCCTCGCCAGACGCGCGCGCCTGAAAGCCGAAGGCAAGCTGCACGACACCGTGTCCTGAGAGCGCGCCCCGTGCGGGCGGGCGACCGGGCCGGGCCCGCCCCGGCCGGTCCCCTCAGGCGCCTGCGGCCAGCCGTTTCTGGGTGGTCGCGATTTCCTCGGTTATGATGTCCTTCCATTCCGCGATCCGGCGGTCATCGACCTCGGGCGCGTGGGCGGCGATGGAAATGGCGATGTCCGGGTCGGGCGCATGGGCGCGGACCCCCACGCCCAGCCCGTAGATCGACCGATAGGCCCGGCCCTGGCTTTCCGCGAACCCCGATGCCCGCGTCGCGGCCACCGCCTCGCGGATCCGCTCGGGCGTCAGGTCGGAATAGGCATCAAGCTCCGGCGTGACCACGGCGATCACCCGTTCGACCGTGTCGTCGGGCAGCCCGGCCAGCAGGGCCGTGGCCCCTGCGCCCACGCCAAGATACCGGCGCTGGCCCACGTCTACCGGGATCACCCGGATCACCTGCCGGCCTTCGGCCTTGTGGACGCAGACCGCCTCCATCCCCGACCGGCGCATCAGGTAGGTGGTCACGTTGGCCCGCTGCGCCACCCGGTCCACCGCACCGGCCCATGGGGCCAGTTGCAGCACCCGGTCCGTCACCGCGAGCCCCAGTTCATAGCTCAGCATCCCGATCTCGTAGCGCCGGGTCTTCTGATCGTAATGCGCCAGCCCGGTATCGGTCAGGCATTTCAGGATGCGGTGCGCGGTGGATCGGGGCAGGCCCACGGATTCCGAGATCCGGCGCAGGCTGGTGGGCTCGTCCTCCGTGACATGCGCGATGCGCTGCAGAATGGCGGCCGCCCGCCGGATCGCCTGGGTTCCATCCTGGTTCATCGTCATCCTCGCCTCGCGTCCACGCTCCCGTCAGCATAGTGGGAAGCCACGCCCCCCGCATCCCGAAACGTGGGAGGTATGGCGCCTAATCCCGTCCCGCCAGCACCGCAAGCCCGTCGACCGCGACGCAGCGGTCGGGCAGGCAGATCAGCGGGTTCACGTCGAATTCGGCAAGGTCATCGGGGAAATCCATGGCGATCTGCGACAGGGCGGCAACCGCCCCGGCCACGGCCCGCAGATCGACCGCGGGCGCCCCGCGATAGCCATCGAAGAGCCGCGCGCCGCGAAGGGATCTCAGCATCCCCTCCGCCTCGTCGACCGAGACGGGGGCCAGCGCCGATACCGTGTCGGCCAGCACCTCGGTCAGGACACCGCCCAGACCGCAGGTCAGAACCGGTCCGAACCCTTCAGCGTTGCGGAATCCGGCAATGATCTCAAGCCCCGCCGGGACCATCTCCTGCACAAGCACCCCGTCGATCGTCGCATCGGGATGGGCGCGCCGGCAGGCGGCCATGATCCGGTCGTAGGCCGCGCCCGCCGCATCCGGCCCCTGCACGTTCAGCACCACGCCGCCCGCGTCGCTCTTGTGCAGGATGTCCGCGCTGTCCACCTTCAGGGCCAGCGTCAATCCGAACGCCGTCGCGGCCTCTGCCGCCTCTGCCGCGCTTTGCACAAGGCGTTCCTGCGGGACGGGAATGCCGTATTCGGCCAGAATGGATTTCGACGCCTGCTCCCCCAGCGCCCGGCCCGTCGCCGCGGCCAGAAGCTTCGCCGCCGCGTCCCGGTTCGTGGGCTGCCCGGCCCCGACCGCCGCGGTCGCCGCGCGCCGTTTGGCACGGTCGGTCCAGGCCCGGATGATCTCGAAAGCGCGGCGCATCGAACCTATGACCGCAACGTTCGGATCGCGTTCTGCCTGCACGCGGCCCGGGCCTTCCAGCAGCTGGGTCAGCCAGACATAGGTGATCGGCTTGCCGTGCTTGGCCGCCAGTTCGCTCAGGCGCGGCTGGCGTTTGGTTGCCGTCTCGTAGGCGTAGGCATAGCCGTAGATCAGCGTCGCGTAGTGCGGATCGCCCAGCAGCGCGTCGGCGCAGTTCAGCAGCGTGTCCATGTCGTTGATCACGCCCGCCGTCACGTCGCAGGGGTTGCGCGCCGGCACGAAGGGGGGGATCAGATCCTCCAGCCGCGCCACGACGTCGGGGGCAGGCTGGGGCATGGGCACGCCCACGATCTCGGCAAAATCCGCCGACATGATCGCGGCCCCGCCCGAGCCTGAAAGCATCGCCGCCCCGTCGCCCTTCGCGGCAGGCGCCTTGGCGAAGAACCACGCGGTTTCGATCAGCGCGTCGAAATCCTGCACCGACACCGCGCCGCCCTTGTCGAAGACGGCCTCCCACAACACCGCCGATCCGGCAAGCGACGCGGTATGCGACATCGCCGCCGCAGCGCCTTCTTCGCCCACCGCCATCTTGTAGACGATCAGCGGCTTGTCCGCCGCCCACGCCGCTTCCGCCGCGGCAAGGAACTTCCGCGGGTCGGCCACGCCTTCGAAGGCGCAGGCGATGGCCGAACAGGTGGGTTCGGCGGCCAGCGCCGAAACCCAGTCGGCCACGTCCACGTCGGACGAGTTCCCGCAGCTGACCACGTGCGAGAACCCAACGCCCCGTTCCATCGCCTGTACCAGCGCGAAGCCCAGGGCGCCCGACTGGCACACAAGCCCGATGGCCGGACCGCCCTCCAGCCGCCCTTCCGGCGTGCCGGCGAAGGTGATCCGCGCGCCGCTGGTGTAGTTCAGAAGGCCCACGCAATTCGGCCCCAGAAGCCGCACACCGGCCTCGGCCGCGCGGCTGGCCATGCGCGCCTGCGCGGCCTGCCCTTCCTCGGTCGCGACCTCGGAAAAGCCCGAGGCATAGACCATCACCGAAGACACGCCCGCCGCGATGCAATCTTCCAACAGCGGCTCGATACTCGCCGCCGGCGTGGTCAGCACAACAAGGTCCGGCACCGTGGGCAGCGCCGCAAGCGAGGGGTAGCAGCGGTGGCCGCCGATCTCGTCGTATTTCTCGTTCACCGGGTAGACGGTGCCATCGAACCCGCCAAGATTTTCAATCGTGCGCCCGCCGAAGGATCCGGGCCGCGGCGACGCGCCGATCACCGCCACGCTTTTCGGATCGTAAAGCGGCAGCAGGTCATCGCGGGTATAGGGGGCTCGGGTCATGTCGTGGATCCTGTGTTGGCCGCGATCCGGCGCAGTTCGGGTTTCTGTACCTTGCCGACGGCGTTCATCGGCAGGGCATCCACCAGCTCCAGCCGCTCGGGGAATTTCTGCCGGGCGAACCCCGCCTGTTCCAGGTGCGCCACCATCTGCGCGAAGTCGAACGCCGCGCCCGGTGCCGGGACAACGAAGGCCACGACCATCTCGCCGCGTTCGGGATCGGGCGCGCCGACGATGGACACGGCCGCCACGCCCGGGTGTTGCTGCAAGGCGTTCTCGATCTCCAGCGGGCTGATGTTTTCGCCCTTGCGGATGATGATGTCCTTGGTCCGCCCGGTGATCGCGACGAAGCTGTCGTCGACCATGCGGCCCAGATCGCCCATCATGAAGAACCCGTCCTCGGTGAAGCTGCCCGCATCGTCCTCCGGGTCCAGATAGCCCACGAACATCTGCGGCCCCTGCACGGCGATCTCTCCCGCGCCGGTCGGGTCCGGGTCCAGCAGACGCACCGAAACGGCCCTTTCGCCATCTGTATCGGCATGGGCCCGGGCGCCTGCCCGGTCACGGATGCCGGGGAAGGCCAGCGGCACCTCGGTCGATCCATAGGCGCGCGAAACGATGGCGTTGGGGAACGCCTCCAACGCATCGCGGACAAGCTCCGGCGGCACGCTGGCACCCCCGCAGATGAAGCGGCGCAGGCCCGGCAGGTTGGTGCCCGCCGCCTTCGCCGCGTCCAGCAGACCGCGCAGGAACGGCGTGGCGCCGGCCATGAAGGTCACGCCTTCAGCATCCATCTGCCTCACGGCGCGGGCCGGGTCCCAGCCGTCTTCAAGGATCGTCCGGCAGCCGGTGATCCACGGGAATTCGAACGCATAGATCGACCCGCCGATATGGGCGATGGGCGACGGGACATAAAGCACGTCATCTTCCCCCATCCCCCAGAACTCGCCCGTCCGCCGCACCACGGCATCCAGCGAGGCATGGGTGTGGATCACCCCCTTGGGCCGCCCGGTGCTGCCCGAGGTGAAGATGATCATCTTGGCATCGGTCGAGGGCGGCAGTTGCGGCGTGGCAGGCGCACTTTCCAGCAGGCCCGCGAATTCGCAGCCCTCCCCCCGCACGGTGACGATGGTGCCGGGCACGTGGGCAAGCCCTTCGACCGTCGCGCGGTAATCCACCTTGGGAGAGGCCGGCGGCACGAAGATCGCATCGACCCCGCAGGCGGGCAGGATCGTTCCCAGTTCCGCCGCGCGGTAGATCGGCAGCAGCGGCACGATCCGCCAGCCGAACAGCGCACAGGCCATGTTGATGACCGTCGCTTCCCACCAGTTCGGCAACTGGAACGCCACGACGGCACCCGGCGTCAACCCCCGCGCCTGCAAGGCGCCGCCCAGCCGGCGGGCCATGGCGACCATGTCCCAGCGGGTGATGTCGCGGCCGTCCTGGCTGATGACGACGCGGTCGGGATCTTCCGCCGTCAGCGCCAGCGCAATGGCCCCCAGCCCGGGCCCAGGCTCGGCCCGGAACCGTCCGGCGGCCTGAAGCTGGGCCAGCCGGCCAGAAAACCGGCCAGCGAACCGGTCGCGGGTCATCGCTTCTTCTCCGCCCGCTCGACAAAGGCCTTCACGCGCTCGGCATGTTCATCCGTGCGGACGGAGAGCGATTCATATGCCAGGCCCGGATCCATCAGCGCATGCGCGATGCGCTTCAGTTCTATATTGATGGTGACCTTGGTCCACCGGATCGCCTGTTGCGCGCCTTTCAGCAGGCGGTCGCACAGGGCATCGACGGCGGCGTCCAGCTCGGCCTCGGGCACGACGTGGTTGACCAGCCCGATCTCGGCGGCCCTGGCGGCGGTCAGGATCTCGCCCGTCAGCAGGAATTCCTTGGCACGGTGAAAGCCCACCAGTTGCGGCCAGATCACCGCCCCGCCATCGCCCGCGACCAGCCCGATGGCGACATGCGGATCGCCGATCCGGGCAGTGTCCGATGCGATCGTCACGTCGCAGAACAGCGCGATCGTCGCCCCCAGCCCCACGGCAGGCCCGTTGATCCGCGCGATCACCGGCTTTTCGATGTCGAGAAGCGTGAAGATCAGCCGCTTGGCACCCTGCACTTCCTCCTCGAAATCGTCGGGGTGGTCCACGAAATGCTGCATCCGGGCGATATCGCCGCCCGCGGAAAAGGCCCGCCCCGCCCCGGTGACGACGATCACGTCCGACCCATCGTCCTGCCCGGCGAAGGCCAGCGCCTGTTCGATCTCGACATGCATCTTGCCGCCGAAGGCGTTCAGCGTTTCGGGCTGGTCCATCGTGATGGTCAGCCGCCGCCCCTTCCGCTCCAGCAGCAGGGTTTCAAAATCCGGCAGCCGTGTCATGCCGCGCCCCAGCGTTCGGTGGCATAGGCAAGGTACGATGCCGACGACCCGCCAAGATCCGCCCGCAAAAGCTTGGCCCGGTAGGACCAGCGGTGCAGCGGATGTTCCAGCGTCAGGCCCATCGCGCCCATGAACTGGTGCAGGTCATAGGTGATCCGCGTGGCGACCCCCTGCACATAGCCCAGAGCGGCGGCGGCATCCTGCGCCGACCGGCTTTGCGCCGCCTTCAGCATCTGCAACCTGGCGCCTTCGATCTCGACCGCCGCCGTCGCCAGCCGGTGCTGCACCCCCTGGAACGCACCCAGGGGCTGGCCGAATTGCCGCCGTTCGCGCACGTGGTCTATCACCGCATCCATCCCCGCCTTCAGCACGCCCGCCAGTTCCGCGGCCACCGCCACCTGCCACAGCGTGCGCAGGTCACCTGTGTCCACGTCCAGCGCGGTCCAGTCCAGCGCATCCCGGTCAACGGTGCCCATCGGGTATGCATAAAGGCTTTCGACAGGCTGCACCGCCCCCTCGGGCAGATCGGCATAGCGCACGCCCGTGGCGGTGATCGACACCAGCCCCTTCGCCTGCGGCAGATACCGGATCGCCCCCGGCGCGTCGTCGACGACCACGGCCAAGGGCCGCGACACATCGCGCCCCAGGAACGGCCGGATCAGGGCCGATGCCGCGCATTCGATGCACACCGGCACCTGTGCGGCCTCGTACACCATCAGGGCTGCGGTGACGCTGCCCAGCTCTTCCTCCCGCGCCGCGTCGAAGAAGCCGTTCTCGTCCAGCTGCGCGTCCAGCGCCGTGCCGTAATCGTACCGCCCCCAGCCTTCGACGGGCTGGAACCCGGTGTCGGGCGCGGCCAGCATCTGTTCCAGGAAGGTCGCGTAGGTGGACTGGTCTTCGTTCAGGTCGAACCGCATGTCAGGCCCCCTTCGGCAGGTTCAGATGGCGCCGGGCCACAAGGTTCAGCTGGATCTCGGCCGCGCCCGCGGCGATGCCGGTGACGATGGCCCGTTCGTGATGCGACAGCATCGACATGTGATCCGAGCCCGAGAACCCGTCCGGCAGGAAATCCATCCCGAAATCCGTCACGGCCTGTTCGGCGGCCACAACGGCGACCCGCGCAAGGTTCGATTCATTGCCCGGCGCCGCCCCCCGCGCGCGTCCGTCGACCACGCGATAGACCTGCAGGCGCGCCGCCTCGCACGCCGCGGCCGCCGCCGCCGCCCGGCTGCGCACCACGCTGTCGGAAAACTGCCCGCGGCGCTGCAGTTCCGCCACCATGGAATCCAGCTCGGCACTGCCCATCTCGTAGCGCGGAATGCCCACGCGTTCATTGGCCAGCGCGTAGGAAATGATCGTCCACCCCTCCCCTTCCTCGCCCAGGCGGGTCGAGACGGGGATGCGGACGTCGGTAAAGAACACCTCGTGAATGTCGCCATGACCGATCAGGCTGGGGATCGCGCGCACCTCGATGCCGGGCGTGTCCATCGGCACAAGGAAGATCGCGATGCCCGACCGCCCGCCCTCGGCCCCGCCCGTCTGCGCCAGCAGGAAACAGGTCGACGCCAGCCCGGCATAGGACGTCCAGATCTTCTGCCCGTTGATGACATAGTCGTCGCCCTCCCGCACCGCACGGGTGCGCAGCGAGGCCAGGTCCGATCCGGCGCCCGGTTCGGAAAACCCCTGGCACCAGATCGCTTTGCCTTCAGCCATCGGCGGAATGTACTGCGCCTGCTGCTCGGCCGATCCGTACTTCATCAGCACCGGGCCGATCCAGTTCACGTTCATGTACTGCCCTCCCCGGGGCTCGCCCGCGCGCCACATCTCCTCGCCCAGGATGAAATGCTCCCACGGGGGTCGCGCCGCGCCGCCCCATTCTTCCGGCCAGTGCGGGATCAGCAGACCTTCGGCGGCCAGCTTGGGGCAGAATTCAAGGCTGAACTCCGTCTGCTCGGGAGAGCCGGGGCCATGGCGGGCGATTTCGTCCCAGTTCGCGGGAAGCTCGCGGGCCAGGAAATCCTTGATGCGGGCGCGATAGGCCGCGTCGTCTTCGGTCCAGGTAAAGTCCATTCACTCACTCGTCCCATATGTCGGGACAATCTCCTCCAAAATTCCCCGCGAACATGACCATCTGCCATGGGCCTGTCAACTCCGCCGTGCTTGACCCGATGGATTGCACAAGTATATCCTCGGAAACGAACACCATCGACGGGCGAGGGGAGCGCAGGATCATGGTAGAGCACCGTACCAATATATGGAACACACTGCGCAGGCCGGCATGAGACTGGACCCAGGCGCCGCGGATCTGGACTTCCGCCAGAAGGCCCGCACATGGCTGGCCGGCAACGTCCCCCACGCCCCCGCCCCGCCGGATGGCCAGGCCTCCCGTGCCTACGCGCTGGACTGGCTGGCAAAGCTGCATGCCGGCGGCTGGTCGGGGCTCGCGTGGCCCGAGGCCTATGGCGGCAAGGGCCTGACCCCCGGTCGCCTGCTGACGTGGTACGAGGAATACGTCCGCGCCCGCGCGCCTTCGACGCTGGATTGTACCTTCGTCGCGCTGAACCACGCCGGCCCCACGCTGATCGCCTGCGGCACCGAAGACCAGAAGGCCTTCCACCTGCCGCGCATCCTCGAAGGCCGGTCGATCTGGTGCCAGGGCTTCTCCGAACCCGGCGCCGGGTCGGATCTGGCGTCGCTGAAGACAACGGGCCGGGTCGATGGCTGCGACCTCGTGATCAACGGTCAGAAGATCTGGTCCAGCTTCGCCGATATAGCGGATTATCAGGAGCTGCTGATCCGCACCGAACCGGGATCGAAACGCCACAAGGGTCTCAGCTGGGTGATCTGCGACATGTCCCTGCCGGGCATCACCGTCCGGCCGATCCGGAACATGGCCGGCGTCAGCCACTTCGCCGAAGTCTTCTATGACGACGTGCGCATCCCGCTTACGCAGGTCGTGGGCGGCCTCCACGATGGCTGGACCACCGCGATGACGACGCTGGGCTTCGAACGGCGCACCGCGGCGATGGCGCTGCAACTGGAACTGTCGGTAAGGATCGAAGACCTGATCGCCCGCGCCGCCCCTGCCCCGGGATCGGCCATGGCCGACCGGCTGGCGGATCTGCGGGCCGAAGCCGCGGCGATCCGCGCCATGTCCTACCGCACCGCGCTCCGCGAGCCTGCCACGCCCTTCGACGGCTCGGTCGTGCGGCTGGCCTTCGCGGAACTGGCGCAGCGTATCCACCGCGCTGCGATGGATGTCCTTGGCCCGGACGCGTTGACCGACGGCCAATGGGTGCACGAGTATCTGGAAAGCTATTCCGAAACCATCGCCGGCGGCACCGCCGAGATCCAGCGCAACATCATCGCCGAGCGGATGCTGGGCCTGCCAAGGGAGCCGCGCGCATGAGCTTCGACCTGACGCCAACGGACGACCTGCGCCAGATCCTGGACGCCGCGCAAACCATGCTGGACACGCACTACCCCGTCGCGCGCCTGCGCACGGACGGCCAGACCGATCCGATGGAACCCCTGGCCGAATTCGGTACCTTCCTTCTTGCCCTCCCCGAAGATGCGGGCGGCGCGGGTTTTTCCGTGGTCGAGGAAGCGCTCCTCCATGTCTCCTTCGGGCGGCACCTCGTCTCGCCCTCGGCGCTTGCCATGGCCATCGCCGCGCGGATCGCGCTGGACGCCGGGCGCGATGACCTCGCCGCCGGGATCGGCGGGGGACAGATCACCGTCTGCACCGCCATCGCCGCCCCGGACGGCCCGCTGCTATGTGAACCGGCCGGCACCACCTATGCGCTGGTCGTGGCGGATGACGGCCTGACCCTGCGCCCGCTGGACGGCGCAACACAGGCGCCCGTCACCTCCATGGGCCACGGGCGATCCATGACACGGCTGACCGCCCTGCCCGATCCGTCGACCGATCTTAGGGCCAAGGTGGAAACCGCGCGCCTCCACACCCTGCTCTGCGCCGCCCAGCTTCTGGGCATCGCCACCGGCGCCCGCGATCTGGCGGTCGATTACGCCATGACGCGCGAACAGTTCGGGCGGCCCATCGGCAGTTTCCAGGCGATCAAGCACCATTGCGCCGACATGGCCATCGGGGTGGAGATGCTGTCGGCCCAGCTCGACATGGCCGCCATCGCCGCCCGCGACGGCGCGGATGACGCCGCCTTCCAGATCGCAGCCCTCGCCTGCCTTGCCCCGCGCATCGCGCTGGAAAACGCCCGGACCGGCATCCAGATCCACGGCGGTATCGGCTTTTCCGCCGAAGCGGACGCGCAGCTGTACCTGAAACAGGCGCATGTCCTGCGCCATTGCCTGTTGGCCGGCGATCTGCTCTCCCTCCCCGCGCCCATGGCGCCTTTCGAAAGGCAACCGGCATGACCGACCAGCGCGTGGCCCTGATCACCGGCGCCTCCAGCGGCATCGGCCTCGTCACCGCCCGGACCTTCCTACAGAACGGCGTGGCCGTCGTGGGCATCGGGCGTGACCCGGCAAAGCTCGACAAGGCCGCGGAGGAACTGGCCGGGCTCCCCGCCCCCTTCGCCCCGCTGGCGGTAGACATCACGGCCGACGACGCGCCCGCGAAAGCCGTGGCCCACGCGATGGACAGGTTCGGTAGGCTCGATCACCTCGTCAACAACGCGGGCATCGGCAGCCCCTCCCCCGTCCACGAAACCGACGACGCGACGCTGGACATGTTCCTCGACATCATGCTCCGCGCCCCGTTCCGGCTGGCGCGCGAGGCGCTGACGGCCTTTGGCGACGAGGCGACGATCGTCAACATCTCGTCGACTTATGCCATCCTCGGCGGCCTGCGCGGCGGCGCCTATTCCGCGGCAAAGGCGGGGCTGAACGGCCTGACCCTGCACATGGCGGCGCAATACGGCGCGGCGGGCATCCGGTCCAACGCCGTGGCGCCGGGCGTAATCCCCACGCCCATGACCGAACACCGGCTGGAGGTCGAAGCCTTCCGCCGCATGAACCACGACATGACCCCCGCCGCCCGCTGGGGCCGGCCCGAGGACGTGGCCCAGGCAATCTGGTTCCTGTCCTCGCCCGCGTCGGGCTGGATCAACGGCCAGATCCTCGCGGTAGACGGCGGCTGGACCGCGACCAAGTACCTGTCGGAAGAGGCCCTGACCGCCCCGCGCGAGCCTGTGACACCGGACTGGACCCATTCCGGCCGACCGCCCCGCAAAGGGCCGACGCCGTGACCCTGACAGGCGGGCAAGGTCCGGTCTGGTGGCGGCGCTTATCATTACCGTCAGTCTGCCAACCGCCGCTTGTGTCGGCATCATTTTATGTCCGATAATGTACCGCTCAACGGGTTCGGGGCTTGGGAGCGCTTCAATACTCTTGGCAAACCTACCTCCAGAACAACTGCGGAACCCGAAGCCTCACCTTGAACCATGGTGCGTATGGCCCGCGGTGCGCGGAGGTCGAGCGATGCGGTCACCTGGCCGCCCCCCCTAAAAAGGTTCTTGGACGTGGGGTGCCAGAACATCGGTGTGCGCCGTCATTGATGGTCACGATGAACGAACCTGTTGCAATGCCCTTGGCCGCCATTCGCTCGGGAGAGGTTTTTCGGCTGCACGTGGGCTACCGTCGCCTTGTTTTGCTTCCCGTTCAGGACGATGCGCGCGAATTGGCCGAAATTCGTTTCAGAGTACGGTCACTTCTGTTCTTGGCGCGAGCCGGTCAGGCCTCCTGTCTTGTTGGCGCGAACGACCCGGTCACGATCAGTTCTTGCCGTGGGCTCGTTCGCGAGACGTTCCGGGGCAGTTCACAGTTGTGAACTCAGCTATCTGTTCACAACTGTGAACCTCATGCCGCCCGGGCCTCCAAGGCGGCGATCATCTTCCGGCAGCTGAACTGCTGCGCTGCCGCCTTCCGGCTGAGGGACCGCAAATAGCCGCCGGGTGACTGGATCCGGTCGAACCGTTCCAGCATCGCGGCGACGACCGCGGCCGCCTGCCCTGCCCCCATGTCGCGGACCGCTTCGTTCCATACGCCGACCGTGATACCCATCATCGGCGCGACGGTTCCGGCTGCGCGAACAAGGTCCGGCCAGGATCTGATCGGCCCGTCATGGAAGGTCTGTACTTCCTTGCACTGGCTTAGCACCGCCCGCAGATCGGGACTGCCGTCGGACGTCGGGCACTCTGGCCCGGGCACGTTAACATCTTCTTTGCACTGCGTACGGTCGCGTCCTGGAACCACGCGCAAGGACGTGGATCCACAGGGTTCAGATTCCTTAAAGTCCTTATTTGAACTCTGTATGTGCTGCTCATTTTCAGCGGGTCCGGTGCTCAATTCTTCTGTTTCGGCGCCTGGGTTTTCCACAAGATCCAGCGCCTGTTTCACCTCGGTCAGGGCTTCGGACAGGCGGTCGCGCAGGGCTGCTGTTTCGTCGGCCGAGAGCTTCCGGCGCTGGGCGCGGGCCGTGAGGGCGGCCATGTCGGAATAGGCGTCCCACGGGGCCGCAGAGGGCGCGAGGGACCGGCCTTCGACGGCGAGCGCTTCAAGGTCGCGGCGCATCAGGCTGGCCTCTTCCCGCAGGCGCTTCAGGCGGGCGGCGTCGGCGCGGGCCTGTTCGGCGGCGTCCCGGAACTCCACCGCACGGCGGGCGAGCGGCGAGAGATCGAAACCGTAGGCGATCTTTTCGTCGCCGTAGCGGCGGGCATAGCGTTTGCCGTTGGGGCTGTCGCGGCGAACCACGATGCCGGCATCGACCAGCCGGGCCACGTGGCGCCGCATGGTGGAATTGGGCATGCCGTTCAGGCGATCGCAGATCGACCGGTTCGACGGGTGGACGACAAGCGACGCGCCGCCCAGATCCGCACCGGGATGGAACGAGATCAGGGCCTGCAGCACGCCAAGATCACGGTCGGACAGGCCATAGGCCTGGCGTGCGGTCGCGAGGTCGCGCAGGACCTGCCATTTGTCGACGGCCGGCACGTCACCCGCGGGAACGGGTTTCGTCCGGACAGCCGCCATCGGTCGCCGAAACGGCGTTACGGGGGTGTATCCTGTCATAACTGTCACGAAGACAAAATTTAGCTGTCCCGCGAATCACTTTGGACTTGCGGAGCGGGTTTCATTTCCCTAGCTTGAGAGTGCGAAAAACAAGTCAGGGTCTCGTGAAGCACCGTCTTTGCGGGACCTTTTCTTTTGTCTGCTCGTGCCTCCTTTTCTTGCCTGTTTACGTTTACGTTGCCTCAGTCTTCGCCGCGCGTCTTCCAGCGCGCGTGAAGATCCGCGATCAGATCCTGCGCTTCGGCCTCGATCCAATCGGCGAATTCGCCATTTTCAATGTTTATCGTCAGCGCCTTGGCCGTCCTCTTGACGGTTCCGGCACGCTTGCCCTCGACGGCCAGAACCGTGGGTGCGGGCCGGGCGGGGGCCGGCCTGGCCTGCGGTTTCGGGGCAGGGGTGGCGGCGTCCATCACCGCCTCGAACGCCTGCAGGGAGGGATCATAGCCTTCCTCCGGCGCTTCGATCAGGACCGCCACATCGGCCTTGGAATGCACGTCGTGGGCGATTTCGATCAGTTTCTCACGGTCTGCGCCGCGTTCCTCGACGGCCTTTGCCAGCGCTTCCCACCGCGGACGACCGATGCCCGGCGCGGGGCCGATGGCGCGGGCCAGATCCGCCCCCACGGCGCCCGCGATGGCGATGGCCATGGAGACGGAGGATTTGGTGACGGTCAGCACCTCGGCCACCTGCGTCTGGTTGCCGAAGCCCGTTTCCACCAGTTCCTGCGCAAACAGCGCCTTTTCGATGAAGGTCAGATCGCGCCGGGCCATGTTTTCGGAAATCTGGGTGCGCACCGCGGCGCTGTCGTCCAGCGTGGCGACCAATGCGCGGACCTTCGTCACCTTGTCGGAGCCGCGGATCGCCTCCAGCCGCCGGCGCCCGTAGACGAGCAGGTAGCGGTCGGCATGGTCAGGATTGCGGCGGACAAGGATTGGCACGGCCTGGCCGTTCGCCTCGATCGCGTCGCGCAGGTCGAGCACGTCGGCGGGATCAAGACGGTCGGCAATCCGGGTGTCGTCGATCACGTCGGGGTCAAGCTCCCACACGTGGTGGCTGTCGACGGCGTCACGGGCGGACCGCAGGGCGCGGTTCGTGGACATCATCGACCCGGCCGTGGGCGGACCGCCCGAGGCGGCCAGCGTGTCGAGCATGGACATGCGGCGTTTCTTGCTGTCGCTCATGTGCGCCCCCAGGTTTTCTGGATCAAGGCCGCGATCTCGTCATTGACCGCGTTCAGGCTTTCGATGGCACGATCATAGGTCGTGCGGGTGAAGGCAGATCGTTCGACTTCGTACAATGTCTGCTTCGTCAGCCCGGCGTCGGAAATCGCGGTGGATTTCAGCATCGGCGCGTTCAGAACCTTGTCGCCGTACATCGTGCGCAGGAAGGCGACGATGCGGTTCTGCGGCGCGTCCGTGGGCTCGTACCGGGTGAGCAGGTAGCGCATCCAGTCATGGCTCATGTCGGCGCCGCTTTCGGCGATCACGTCCATCAGGTCGGCCGTCATCCGCAGGAACTGCGACATTGACATGAGGTCGAGCATTTCGGGGTGGATCGTTACCAGCACGCCGGTTGCGGCGGAGAGCGCCGACATCGTCAGGAAGCCCAGCTGCGGCGGGCAGTCGATGACCACCACGTCGTACTGATCGTCGACCTGGTTCAGCGCGTCCTTGACCCGGTAGAAGAACAGCCCGGCATTGCCCTGCGCCAGCACGCGGGGGGTTTCGTGTTCGAATTCCATCAGTTCGAGGTTGCCGGGAATCAGGTCGAGCCCGGGAATATAGGTCTTCTGGATCACGTCGGCGATGGGGCAGGGATCTTCGTACCGAATCGCATCGTAGAGCGTGCCGCCATCGGGCAGGTCGACTTCGGGCTGCACACCGTAGAGCGCGGTGAGCGAGGCCTGCGGGTCGAGGTCGATGGCCAGAACGCGGTAGCCATGCAGCGCCAGGTGCTGGGCGAGATGGGCGGAGGTGGTCGTCTTGCCGGAGCCGCCCTTGAAGTTCATCACACCGATGATCTGGAGCCTGTCGCCGTCGCGCCGGCCGGGCAGGTAATCGCCGGATTTGCGGGCCGTCTGTTCAAGAAGGTGCCGCAAGTCGTTGATATCCTGCACGGAATAGAGGCGACGGTTCCCCGGCGACAATTCGGGCGACGGGCCCTTGCCATCGAGGTGCAGCTTGCGCAGGTAGCTGTCGTTCACGCCCAGAAGGCGCGCGGCCTCGCCCGAGGAAAACCGGCGCATGGCCTTGGACGCGTCGGGGGGAAAGAGGGATTCCCGCTGCGCGTGCAACTGGTTCGCCAGCCATTCGGAATGTTGACGGATGACCGTATTCAGGTCTTCCTGCTCGGAGGAGTTCATCGCTTCTGCCCTTGCGCCGTGTTCACGGTTCTTCGCGTTTATCCGCTATTTTCCGTGACTATTGCCGCGACACTGATCTTGCGCAAGTATTTTCTATGTTTCGCAACGGTATAAGCTTCGGGGGCAGAGAGCGTGTCACACGGCACAGGGTCATTTTTTGCGGCGTGTCCGGTCCGCAGGGCAGGGGGCATGGTGGCACAGGCCAGCGCCTGACATCGGTTGAGCGCATCCTGTCGCGTCCGGTTGACCGGTCGCGGCTACCTGGTTGCCGTGATGGGCTGATCGCGGAGATACAAATTTTATCGGACAGGTCCGGGGTCTGCAAGGCCCGGCGGTTCGGGGGCCATCAACGCCCGAAACCGCCGGCACCCCGTCAGGGTGTTGGGGCGCCAGCCGCAACGACACGGGTGTGCCGCCAAAGGGCCAGCATGCTCAGCGCGGAATAGGCGGCGGTTCCGGTGGCCATGCCGATCCATATGCCCACCGCCCCCATGTCGAAGACCAGCGTCGCGATCGCGACCAACGGCGCCGCGATCAGCCAGTTTCCGATCAGCGAGTAGACCATCACCGGGCGCGTGACCTTGATGCCGCGCAGGAGACCCGCGGCGCAGGCGCCCGCGGGGCCGGAGAGTTCGGCCATCGCAAGGGCGCAGATCACCAGCGTGGCGACCTGAACGGCAGCGGGGGCCGAGGCTTGCAGCATGGCCTGCGCCAGGGGTGCCGCTACGGCGAGAAGCGTCAGGCAAAGGCACATTCCGGCAGCCCAGCCGAGGACCATCGCGCTGCCGATCACCTCGCGACTGTAACCGGGCGCCAGGCCCACGCGCGCAAGCCGGGTCATGGAGGCCTGTTGCAGCCCGAAATAGAAGGCGTAGCCGATCCCTGCCAGGCGGATCGCAAGGGAATGCGCCGCGGCATCCGTCACCGAAAGCGAGGCGGCATAAAGCGTGGCGCCAAGATAGATCCCGACTTCGGCCAGCGTCGCGATGCCGATGGGCACGCCGATGCGGAAGATCTCTGCCACATCGGCCGGGCTTGCGCGGCCCAGCCCGCTGTCGCCCGCGCGTCTTGCCTCGACCCCGAGCGCGGCAAGCGTCAGGGTCCCGACGAGAAGGGAGGACACGCCCGCCCCCGTCACGCCAAGCCCGGGCAGCCCCATGGCGCCATGCATCAGGGCGTGGTTGAACAGCGCGTTCAGCGGTACGGCGCACAGGGTAATCCGCAGCATCACGCCCGGACGCTCGATGGCCGTCAGCCGGGTGCGCAGGACGCCGACCGCCAGCATCGGGATCGCCGTCAGGGCCATCGCCCGTGTGTAGCCGGCCCCGGCGTCCACGAGGCGCGGATCGATGCCCAAGAGGTGCAGGACCGAAGGGGCATGCCACAGCAGGGCGCAGATCGGCAGGGCCAGCAGGGTACAGGTGACCGCCCCCGCCGTGCGAAGCCGGGCCAGGCGCGCGGTATCGCCGGCTGCGTGGGCCGCCGAATAGAGCGGCGCAAGCCCGCCGATGCAACCGATGGCAAGGTAGAAGAAGATCGAATAGAAATCGCTCCCCACCGCCACGGCCGCCAGGGCTTCGACCCCGAAGGCGGCCGACATCAGGGTATCGGTCACGCTCATCGCCATGTTCACCAGCGCCAGGCAGGTCAGCGGCGCGGCAAGGCGCACGAGCGCCCGGGTTTCGGCGCGGCTGGCGTGGTGCCCCACGCGTTTGAAACGGCCCCGTCGGGGCCGTGGGATGTCGATCGATGTCATGGGTCTTGTCCTTGGAGGCCCCGCCTGACCGTGTCAGGGGGGCGCATGGGCGGTGCCGTCAGCCTTTCACCGGCTGGGGCATCCTGTTGGGCGGGGCGGATGGGCCGGCGGGATGCCGGCTATGGTGCAGGTCGGCGGCGATGGCCCTGCCGATGCGGTTGGCCGCCGTGCGGGCGGCGTCGAAGTAGCCGGTGAACTGGGGCTTGTAGCCCGCGAACCAGAGCCCGGGATGGGCCGGGTCCGGCTCTCCCGCCGGGAAGTGCGGATTGCCCCGGTTGTCCAGAACGCCAAGCGGACCGACCAGTGGTTCAAGCCCCGTCCGGTATCCCGTCGCGCAGATCACCACGTCGGCGGCAAAGTCTGGTGGTCCTTCGAAATTGACACGATCACGGCCGAACCGGCTGATCACCGGAACGATTCTGAAACGACCGCTTTTTAAGGCCGCGACGAAGCCGTCGTCGATGGCGAAGGCGGTGCCGTCCTGCGCAAGGCGGGTGCCGCCGCCCATAGGGTGCGAGGGCAGGCCGTGGCGCGCCAGATCGCCGAAGAACAGCCGCTGGGTCAGCGCGAAGGCGCGGTCGACCACGGGCAGGGGCATGGCCTGAAACAGGCGCGCGGCGCGATGAAGCGGGAAGCCGAACACGCGGTTGGGGACAATCGCGGGGCCGTGGCGGACCGAGATCATGACCTCTGCCGGGTGATGCCGCGCAAGGTGGTTCAGCACGTCGGAGCCCGAATTTCCCGCGCCCACCACCAGCACCCGCTTGCCATCGAAACGGGATACGTCCCCCAGATCGGCGGCGTGCAGCAGCTGGCCTTCAAACGCGTCCTTGCCCGGCCAGTCAGGTATATGCGGAACGCTGTCGCGCCCGGTGGCAATGACGACATGCGCGGCGTTGAACGTGCCGGCCGTGGTATCGACCTGCCAGCCACCGGCATCGCGGGCCATGGCCATGACCTTCGTACCGAAGCGGATGTCGGCCCCGATATGGTCGGCGTAGCGCGACAGGTAGTCGACGACGCTGTCACGCCGCAGGTAGCTGCCATCTTCGCGCGGCGGGGTCAGACCCGGCAGCCTGGCGAAATGGCGGTGGATGTTCAGCCGCAGCGCAGGATGCCGCGCGCGCCAGGGCCCGGCCACGCGGTCCTGCGCCTCCAGTATGGTGACGGGGATGCCGTGACGCTGAAGGGCTTCGGCGGCGGCAAGGCCCGACAGGCCCGCGCCGATGATGAGAACGTTTTCAGGGGTGGGTTGCATGGTTCTGTCTTTCTTCGGGTTGGAAGGGGGGGATCAGTCTGCCCGCTGACCGCCGGACGCGGTCCGAAGGCGGCGGAACGGGCGCGGGAACAGCATCGGCACGTCGCGCTGGTAGGCCGCGTAGGCCGCGCCGAACTCGCGCAGCAGCGCGCGTTCCTCGAACCGCAGGCCGATGGCGATATAAAGCGCCATGGACGCGACGAAGATCAGGTGGCCCAGCGTCATCACCGGGGTGGCGATCATCATGATCAGCAGGCCCAGTTGCAGCGGGTGGCGCACGATCTGGTACAGCATCGGCGTGCGGAACGCGGCGGACGGCACAGGGGCGCCGCGCAGGTTGTTCCAGGCCTGGGACAGGCCCACGAATTCGAAATGCCCCAGCAGGAATGTGGCGGTCAGGACGGTCAGGGCGCCAAGAATGAACGCGCCGTGGATCGGCCAGACGGCCGGGCCGTCGACCTGCCAGATGACCGTCGGGATCGGCTGCCATTGCCAGATGATCAGGCCCAGCAGCAGCGAGGATTGCAGCACGTAGGTTGCGCGTTCCGACGCGGGCGGGATGATCTTCGTCCAGACACGCTTGAAGCCCGGGCGCGCCATGACGCTGTGCACGACGCCGAACAGCGCGATGAGGGACAGGTTGATGGCCACCGCCTCGGGCAGCGGACGCGTTGCCAGTCCGCGCATGTCGCCGAGGTTCAGAAGGAAGGCGGCGAGCCACACGAAGACCGCGCCGAACAGGGCGTAGCTGGCCAGGGCATAGACAAGGATAAGACGTTTCATGGGTGGGCTTTCGGGGTCACGGGATGGGAAAGGGGGCGCGGGACCGCGCAGAAGATCGCGCCCCGCGCGGGGGGGGCCGCACCGCGAAAACCTGCACGTGGGCGGCGGTGGAAAGTGCCCCTGGGATCCGTTGATTGAGGGGGGGAAGGGCGCGACGCGGTCAGTAATCCGCGTCGGTTCCGAACCATTCCCTGTCGCGCCAGACGCCGATGTCGTTCAGGTCCCGGCTGGACAGGTGGGAAAGGCCGCTGAAGGTGGCGCGGTGCATCTTCCGGCGCCGCGCACGGTGCCTGTTGCGGCGGAACGCCTCTCGCAGGCGGTGAATGTAAGTACCCGGTCTCATTTTCTGTTTTCCGTTTTCGGTGGTGTGGTCCGGGGCGCGCGCAAGGCGCGCCGCCGGTTCAGGCCGCGTCCAGCGACCGGCAGATTTCTTCGAGATGACGGTGATCCGTGCCGCAGCATCCGCCGACGACAGAGAGGTTCGGCAGGTGCGCAGACAGCCCGCGGTAGAGCCCGCCCAGTTCGGCCGGATCGCCGTCGTCCAGTTCCTCGGCCACGTCGAGTTCGGCGTGCGACAGCCGCGAGGCATTGGCGCGCACGCCGCCGATGCGCCGGGTCCAGTCGCCGCCGTCCCGAAGAACCGTGCGGAAGTGATCGGGGTGCGCACAGTTGATCATGAAGTAGGCCGCGGCCCCGCCCGTCGCGTCGTCGACCGACCGGATCGCGTCCTTCAGGGGTTCGCCTGACGGCAGGCGCCCGTCGGTTTCCAGCGTGAAGGACACGACCCCGGGGATCGCCGCATCGCGGGCGGCCAGGGCAATGCCCGTGCCTTCGGAGGCGGAGGTGATCGTCAGCCCCGACACCATGTCGGCGCCCAGTTCGGCGAACCAGTCGACCTGCTCGGCGTAGTAGGCGTGCGCCTGCGCCGCGCTCAGATGGCTTTCGGGAGCGTATCCGTCGCCATGCGGGCCAAGGACTCCGTTGATCACGAAGGGCGAGGCGGGGGTTTCGAACCGGTCGCGCAGGCCAAGCTGCATCGCGATCGCCTCGCGGTGGATCTCCTTCAGGTCGGCGGCGGTGAGGCCCAGTTCGGCCCCCCACTTGGAGCTTGCCCGCCATGTCGGCGTGTCCATGATGAAGCCACGCCCGGTCTGAAGGGCGATCTGTGCCAGCCGGTGCATGTAGCGTTCGATGGCCGCGGCGCCGGCTTCGGTCTCCAGCGCGGTGAAGGCGGCGAAGAGCGGCAGATCGATGCCTTCGTGGAACACCAGGATGGTTTCCAGCCCGGCTTCGGTCAGCATCTTGTGGCCGTTCAACTGGGGAAGTGCGTTTCGGTATTTCATGTCTCTGATCCATTTTCCTGGCCCGGCAACACGCGCCGTGGCTGCTGAAAGGGGGATAGAGCGCCGGCAGATGCCAGGCTTGAGCCGGATCTGAGAAATTCCTGAGACTGTCTGAGCAAATGTCGGAAACAGGCTGTATGATGGTCAATGATGCCGTAGCAGGGGGCTATGGAGATGAAAGTTCAGTTTCGGGATTGCGTGCTGGAGAGCGACCTGGCCCGGGTCGAGCGGGGCGGTCATGTGCGTTCGCTGACCCCGCAGACCTTGCGTATCCTCGATCACCTGATCCGGAACCGCCATCGGGTTGTCGGCAAGGACGAGCTGATCGCCAAGGTCTGGGGGGATCGCATCATCTCGGACGCCAGCCTGTCGACGGCGATCAAGGAAGTCCGTCAGGCCATAGGCGACAACGGGCGGACCCAGCACACGATCAAGACGATGCACGGCCACGGTTTCCGGTTCGTGGCCGACGTGAACGCCGATGCGGAACCGCAGGAGGCGCGGTCGGGCATCATCCGGGACAGCCGGCCGTCCATCGCCGTTTTGCCCTTCCGGGTCCTGGGTGCCACGCCCGAAGACGGGTTCATCGCCGACGGTCTGACGGAACAGACCATCGTCAACCTGTCGCGCTTTCGCGACCTGTTCGTGTTTTCCCGCCGGACGACGACGCAGATGGCCGAAGACGGCGCGCGCCCGGGCGAACTGCGGCTCGATCCCGGTGTCGACTACCTTGTCGAAGGCAGCGTGCGCCGGGCGTCGCCGCGCCTGCGGGTCACCGTGCAGGTCAGTGCCACGGCCAGCGGGGAGCTTCTGCTGACGGAACAGTTCGACCGCGACGACAGCATCGACGGCCTGATCGACATCCAGGACGAACTGGCGCGGCTGATCGCGGGACGCGTGGCCAGCCGTTACGGGGCGGTCGCGGATCACATCGGGCGCGTGCCGCGCGCCGGCGGCACGCATAGCTGGGACACCTACCGGCTGCTGACGCAGTTTCACGATTACTATGTCGGCTACGATCCCGAGATCCACGCCACGCTGCGGGATGCATTCCCCCGGGCGCTGGAAAAGGATCCGCAATCGTCGCAGGGCTGGTCGGCCTACGCGATGATCCTGCTGGAAGAATACCGCTATTACATGAACGCCCGGCCCGACGTCGACGCTCTGGCGCTTGCCCACGACGCCGCGCGACAGGCCGTGCGGGCCGATCCGCAGGATGCCTTCGCGCAGACGGCGCTGGCGCTGTGCAGGTTTTATCGCAAGGATCTGCCGGGGTTCCGGGACGCCGCCGAGCGGGCGCTGGACCTCAACGACGGACACGCCGACGTGCTGGCCGAGATCGGCCATTGCTTTGCCTTCATCGGTGAGGAGGAGCGCGCCATCGCCCTTCTCGACCGCGCCATCGCGGTCAGCCCGGTGCATCCCGGCTGGTATCATTTCGCGCATTGCTGGCGGCTGGCCAATGCCGGCCGGTTCGAAGACGCGCTTGTCGAGATCAACCGTTTCCCGATGCCGGGTTTCTTCTGGTATCACGCCCACGCGGCGTGGTTCGAGGTGGAGCTGGGACACATGTCGGCGGCACGCGAAGAGGCTGCGGCGATGCTGGCGCTTTACCCGACGTTCGAAGAGCGCGCGCATGCCGAGCTGAGCGTCGATTGTTACGATACCCTGCGCGACCGCGCGCTGGCCGCGTGGCGCAAGGCGGGGCTGACGATCCGTCCCGCGGAACAGGGCGCGGCGGCAATGCCTGCGGCAGGGAAATGAGGCCCGACAGGGCTATCCCCGCCGCCAACCCGCGACCTGCGATCAGGACAGCACCCGCCGCGCCGCGAGGGGCGAAACCGGCAAGGTAGATCCCCGCACGTGGCCCGGCGTCCCGGGCCTTGCCGCGGCCAGGTCCTTCCGGGTGACGTCATTGACAGCCCCTGTCGGCGGTTGAGCCGACAGATCCGGTTATTGCCGGACGGCTTGCCCCTTCGGCGTCGCAGCGCCTTGCCCTGGCTCCTGGACAGCGCGGATTGTCCCCCCTGAGATCTTCGGGTGTCACGCCGCGGCCGCGACCCCCGGATCGCCGTCGGGACGATCCGCCCAGGATCCGTTTTCGTAGCGGCGGGTGATCGTCCCGGCGTCGTCCAACGCCACGAGCGTCAGCCAGCCGTTGTCGAAGAGCGCCCTGACCTGTGGCTGTCGCGCGAGAACGCCGGAGATCATCTCCTCCGGGGCCTCGACCGCGACGACCAGCCGGCTTGGCACATGGCGCAGCGCGTCGCCGTCGTGCACGGATTGCCACGGCAACCCGGGGCGGAGCGCGCCGCCGTTGCCCTCAAGCACGCCGATCCCGCCAATGACGTTGTGAAGCAGCTTGTTGCCCGCCCCGAACGTGTCGGGCGCGACCGCCGATCCGTGATATTGGAGCGCGATCCAGCTTGCCACGACGACCGGGGCGCTCAGGATCAGTTCGAGCGTCGCGGCGTCCGGGTCCTGCCGCCAGTCGTAGTCGTGCAGGAAGACCCGACCGTCCAGATCGCGGCCCAACGTCCGTTCGCGGGGCGCGGCGATGAAGCCGCTGCATCCGGCGAGCCCCCATTCCGGCCGAAGTTCCGACCAGTCGCTGCCCCGCCGCGCCAATGTCGCTTCCGATCCCCGGGGCAGTGTTCCGGCGCGTTCTGTCCGGGTCAGCGTTGCCGCCAGCGAAAACGCCGCGCGCAGACGGTCGATCTTTGCCCGATGGCTGGCTGGCGCCCGATCTTCGAATATCCGGACCTCATCCGAGACGGTGTCGTGCAGGCCGGCGACGAAATGCGTTCCGGCGGGGATCGCGATGCCCCTGGCGCCAAGCCCGGTCCGCACCTCTTCGTCGTTCAGAAGCCCGGCCAGAAGGCGCGCGTTGACGTCGCCCGCGAACCCGCCGCAGGCCCCGCATTGCAGCGCGCTGGCATGGGGCGCGTTGGTGACCGTCGCCCCGTGACCGCAGACCAGCACGAGCGGGGCAAAGCCCCGGGTCAGGGACATGGCGCGAAGCACGCTTTCCGCGGCCGTGATCCTGTCGGCCAGCGGCAGGTCGAATTCGGGGCCCGTATCGGCCTGCGACGGTCCTTTCAGGCCAAGGCCGTCGCGCACGAGCTTGCCCACGTAGAGAGGGCCCGCCGCCTCGACAAAGGCGAAGGCCGAAACGGCCGCCCGCTTGAACCGACCCCAGGCGCGGATCGTGCGAAGCCTGACCCGTTCAGCGGTGTCGACATCGGCATCGTCTGCCGCCCGCGTCCGGATCGCGGGGGACAACAGGATCGGCGCCCGCGCCTCGACGATGTCCGAGGCGCGGGGGCGGTGCCGGACCGGCAGCCCGAAGAAGCCGGCGAAGCCGGTCGTCCGGATCCCCGCATCGGCGGTCTCGATCGCGCGACGCAGACGTTCGGACCGCACGTCGATACAGAACGCCGCCTGGATCGCGGGATTGTCTGCCGCGTGGGTCTTGGTGCCGCCCGAGAGCGTTTCGGCAAGACACCGTTCGGCGCTGCGGTCGACAGCCTCCTGAAGGGCGGCATCGAACCGCAGTTCGCGGTCGGGTTCGACGGGGCGGGCGTAATCGGCCTTTGCCCTTTCCCAATCCTCCTTGCGCGCGGCCCCGCCTTGTTCGAGCAGGGCGACCTCCCACGCGAGGCGGACGGCCATCAGTTCGAACAGCGTGTCGTCCCGCCCCCTGTCGCGTTCGGCGACCCAGGACAGATGGCGCGCATATTGCGCCCAGCCCGACAGGGTCGTGAGCAAGCGGTGGAAGAAAAGCGGCGCCGCCCCGGGCGTGAGATCCAGCGCATGGCAGGCGTGGACGAAGGCGGACCGTGCGTCTGTCGGCATCGCCACGACACGCGCGGCAAAGCCGGACATGCCCGCGATATCCGGGGTCAGGTCGCGGCTGGCATAGGCCCGCCACGATGCCCAGGCTCCGGCGGCGGGCGCCGGCCAGAAGGCTTGCCCGCGGTCGAACTGCACAGCCGCCCAGTGACCGATCCGGTCCTCGATGAAGCCGGGCCAGTCGATGCCATCGTCCTGCTGCGCCAGATCCGCAATCGTGGGAAGCGGGGCGGGCAGATCGGCAGGCTTGGTCGCGGCGCGGACCAGGGCGTGCGGATCGAGGCCATGCGCCGCCGCCGCCGCGGCGACATCTTCGGGCGTCACATCGCCCGCCGCCATCTTCGCGGCCACGGTGCCGCGCGGCAGGAACATCCGGCCGCCGCCAACCCTGGCCATCCGGGCGGCCGCGACGGTGCGGTCTTGGCCCGACTGGCCCAGCCACGGATTGACCGCGACGGTCGCTTCGAGAGGGAAGGCCGGAGGGATCTGCCGCATGGCATCTTCCGCGGCTGCGAAAAGTTCGAGTGCCTGTCCGTGCCAGGAGGCATGCATGTTCATTGGATCGCTCCGGTCCTGGGGGTCCACCGGCCCGAGAGCCGATCATGGACCGCGTTGATGTAGAGGCCGTTCATCAGGTGCACGCGCAGTCCCGCCGCCGCCGGATGTCCGGCCCAGAGCGGGAAGGTCGTCTGCGCCACCGCGGCGACGGCAAAGCTTGCGAGGGCAAGGACGATGGTCGTCCAGATCAGTCCGTCGGGCGGCGGCGGGGGCGGCAGGGTGCCCGCCGAGACCCATGTCGCGGCGTGCTGCAAGGTGAAATAGGCGACGGTTGCACCGACCGAGAGCGCGACCGTGCGCCAGGCCAGCGCGCGCGGCGCGAGATCGGCAAGGCCCTGCGCGATCAGGTAGACCACCCCGAAGATCAGGATCGCGCCGAGTGCGATGGCCTGCGGCGATTTCGACGCAAGCCCGAAGGCCAGCCCGACAATGACGTAGAGCGCAAGCGCGAGGCCGAAGGACCGCGCAACGGCGGGCAGGCTTGGCACCGCGACCGGCCCCGGCCGACGGATCGACCTGACCTCGCGCACGGCATCGCCTGAAGCAAGGAACGCGTGCGCCTTGTAAAGCGAGTGCGCCACGATATGCAGCAATGCCAGCGGGAACAGCGCCAGCCCGCATTGCAGCACCATGAAGCCCATCTGCGCGCAGGTGGACCAGGCCAGCGCCGTCTTGACTGCCGGTTGCGTCAGCGCGATCGCCGCGCCAACAAGCGCGCTGAACCCGCCGATAAGGGCCAGCGCGGCCAGGACGCCGGGCGTCGCAATCAGGACATCTGCGAAGCGGATCAGAAGGAAACCGCCCGCGTTCACCACCCCGGCGTGCAGCAGGGCAGATACCGGTGTCGGCGCCTCCATCACCTCGGTCAGCCAGCCATGCACGGGCACCAGCGCGGACTTGAAGATTGCGGCGACCGCGAGAAGCAGCGCGGCCAGCCAGAGAGGGCCGACATGGTCACCGGCCCGGGCCGCAGCGTCGATGGTGGCGATGTCGGAGGTGCCGAAGCCCGCGATCAGCAGGCCGGCGGCGGCGATAAGCGCCGCGCTGGAGACAATCCCGCTCAGCGCCTTCTTCCGGGCGGCGCGCCGCGCGCGGGGCCTGTCGGGATAGAACAGCAGCAGGCGATGCAGGGTCACGCCGGTCGCCACCCAGCCGACGGCAAGCTGCACGACATTTCCCGCGCCGACCAGCAGCAAAACGCAGGCAATCGTCGCGGCCATCCAGACCATGAAGGCGGGTTGCCGCGCCTCGCCGTCGAGCGCCACGCGCGAAAACCGCAGGACCACCCAGCCGACGAAAGCCACCGTCAGTGTCATCGCGACGCTCACGATGTCGATACGCGCGGATAATCCGACAGGAGCCACGCCCAGAAGCGGGCTCGTCGATGGCCCGGAAAGAACGAGCTCCACGGTCGCGAGCGCCCCGACACCTAGCGCGGCGAGCGCCGAGAGCTCTGGCAGGCGGAAGAACCAATGCGCACGGGCGGGCGGGCGAAGATGCATCGCCACGGCCGATGCGGCCATGGCAAGCGGGGCGAACAGGAGCAGAAAACTCATTGAATATCTCCGGACTTGGTTGCCGGACGGTGTAGATCCCCGTGGACTTTAAGAAAAATACATTGTTTGGAACGTTTCGTTCTATTTAAGTGAACGCCATGAGACTCAACTATCGTCACTTGCGCTATTTTCAGGAGGTGGCCCTTGAAGGGAACCTGACCCGCGCCGCGGCGCGGCTGAACCTGTCGCAATCCGCGCTGTCCACGCAGATCCGCAATCTGGAAGAGCAACTGGGGCACGTTCTGTTCGACCGCACGGGACGGGCAATGACCCTGACCGAAGCGGGCCAGATCGCACTTGATCATGCACAGCGCATCTTCGATGTCGGCGACGATCTTGTCGCCACGCTGACCGCGGGCGGTTCGGCAAAGACCCCTTTGCGGGTCGGCGCGCTGTCCACCTTGTCCCGCAACTTCCAGCTTCGCTTCCTGCGTCCGGCCTTCGCGGACGGTGTGGAACTGGTCCTGTCGTCCGGCAACAGCCAGACCTTGCTGCGCGCGCTCGAGACGCTGGCGCTTGACGTGGTGCTGCTGACAGATCCGCCGCCACGGGAGTCCTTTCCCGACCTTGTCGCCCACCGTATTGCCGAGCAGCAGGTGGGCTTGCACGGACGACCGCACCGGCTTGCGCATGACACGCTCACCGATCTCCTGCGGTCACAGCCGGTGATCCTGCCGACCGAAAGCTCGATCCTGACGGGGTTCAACAGCCTCGTCGCGCGATTGGGGGTGACGCCAAGGATTGCCGCCACGGTCGACGACATGGCCATGATCCGCCTGCTGGCCAGAGAAGATTTCGGTTTGGCGGTCACGCCGGCGGTCGTTCTTGCGGACGAGCTGGCACAGGGCGTGTTGGCAACCGCGCCATTCCAGCTTGACGTCGTCGAGAGTTTCTACGCGGTCACCGCCCCCCGGACATTTCCGCATCCGCTGCTCAGGCGACTTTCGGAACGGCTGGCCGACGGGAATGAACTGTGACGGGTTCCGTCGCGAACCTCTGCGTGGGTCAGAGGGCGATCATTCGTGCTGTCTGCGCGGCAAGTCCCGCGCAGATCGTGAACGGGCATCCCACGCGAGGCTGCCCGTATCTGCATGTGCGCCGGTTGGTTCCCGCCCAGACCTGCGCACCTTTGAAAGAAATCGTCGTTCGGACCGCATCGACAGGTTGCGATGGGCGATAGACCATACCGGCAGAGTTCGAGACAGGCCCCGCCGCGCCTGTCTCAGCCGGAGGTTTCTGCGATGACCGGGTTCACCAGCGTTCCCACGCCGGTGATCTCGACCTCGACGTTCATGCCGGGTTCAAGGAACAGCTGCGGCTTGCGATAGCGGCCGACGCCGCCGGGCGTGCCGGTGGCGATCACGTCGCCCGGCACCAGCGTCAGGACGGTCGAGGCATAGGCGATAAGCTCGGGGATGCCGATGGCCAGATCGCTGATCGGCGTGTGCTGTTCGACATTGCCGTTGACCCGCGTCGTCAGGGACTGTTCGCGGATATCGCCGACCTCGTCCGATGTCACGATCCACGGGCCCATGGAGCCCGACCGCTCGAAGCTCTTGCCCGGCCAGAACTGGGTGGTGTGGTTCTGGTAATCCCGGATCGAGCCTTCGTTGAAGCAGGAGTAGCCCGCGATGTGATCCCACGCGTCTTCCGCCGCGATGTGACGCCCGGCCTTGCCGATCACCAGCGCCAGTTCGCCTTCGTAGTCGAATTCGCGGCTGGCCTCGGGCCGTTCGATGGGCACGTTGTGGCCCACCAGCGACCGGGGATAGCGGGTGAAGATCGACGGGTATTCGGGATGCGGACGGCCCGATTCAAGGATGTGGGGCAGGTAGTTCAGCCCGATGCACAGGATCTTTTCCGGCTCGGGGATCGGGGGGAGGAGCGTGACATCCGCCATTGCGATGGCCTCGCCCGTGCCGTCCAACCGGTCCGTGGCGCCCGCCGTCAGCACGCTGCGCAGGGTGGGAAATTCGGCGCCAAGGGCCGCGCCCGCGTCGAACACCTGATCATCGGTCGCGGTGCCATAGGACGCGGTGCCGTCGGGTTTCGTGAAGGATACCAATCGCATGTCTGCTTCTCCGTTTTGTCGTCTTGTGCGCGCCCGGGCGCGTCAGCTGTCCAGTGTCGCCATGAAATCGGCAAGGTTCGCCAGGGCGAAGTCGAGCACGTCGTCGTTCTTGAACACGCCGTCGGTCACGGTGGCATTGGATTGCGGTACCACCACTTCCTTGCAGGCAAAGGTCTGCGCGAGCATCCCGTTCAGGATGTACTTCAGATGCGCCTGCGCCCGCACGCCGCCCATGACCCCGCCCGAAACCGTGATCACGAAACAGGGCTTGTCCAGAAACACCGAGGCATAGGCCGGGCGCGAGGCCCAGTCGATGGCGTTCTTCAGGACGCCCGGCACGCTGTAATTGTATTCCGGCGTGACGAAGACGACACCGTCGGCCTGTTCGACCTCACCGATGAATGCGGCGACCGTGGGATCGTCCTGCACATCGGCGTTGTAGTGGGGCAGGGCGCCGGGATCGGCGATGATACAGTCGGCCCGGGTGCCGATGCGGTCGATCAGCGCGCGGATCACGGCGCGCGAGGAGGACGCGGCGCGCAGGCTGCCGGAGACAAAAAGTAGACGGGGCATGGGGATCTCCTGGATCTGTCAGAGGCGGGCGAGCCACGTCGCGATGGACGGGAACAGCGCAAGGATCACGAGGCTGGCCAGCATCGCAAGGACGAAGGGGAACGCACCGCGGAAGATATCGCCGACCTTCAGGTCGGGATCGGTCATGGCGGATTTGATCGTGTAGACCGACAGGCCGAACGGTGGGGTCAGCAGGCCCATTTCGACGGCGACGACCGTGAGGACACCGAACCAGATCAGATCGAACCCCGCGGCTTCGGCCACCGGCAGCGCGATGGGCAGAAGGATCAGCATGATCGAGATCGAGTCGATCAGGCAGCCGAGCAGGATCACCAGCCCAAGAAACAGGATCAGGAACCCGGCGGGACCGATGGGGCCGGACAGGAAAAATTCTGCCAGCTCCCGGGGCACGCCCGACAGCGCCAGCATCCGGCTGAAGAAGGTCGCGGCCATGATCAGGAACAGGACCGACACGGTGATCTGCCCGGTTTCGACCAAGAGCTTCCACAGCGCGCTGCCCGTCAGGGACTTGCGCAGAAGGGCGATCACCAGCGCACCGGCGGCCCCTGCGGCGCCGGCCTCGGTCGGGTTGAAGAACCCGCCATAGAGCCCGCCCAGAACCAGCGTCATCAAAACCAAGATCGGCACGGCCTTGCGGATCAGCGTGCCTGCGCTCAGCGTTTCATACTCCGCCGTGTCGGATGTGTCGGTGAAGACGAAGTCTGGCCGCGTTCGGGCCAGCAGGAAGATGGTGAGCATGAACATCGCCGACAGCAGCAACCCCGGCCCGATTCCGGCCAGGAACATGCGGCCCACCGATTCCTCGGCCAGTACCGCATAGACGATCATCAGGAGCGACGGCGGGATCATCATGCCCAGGACCGATGACCCGGCGACGACGCCGGTGGCGAACTTCCTTGTGTAGCCGTGGCGCGTCATCTCGGGCACCGCCACGCGCGCGAAGACGGTGGCCGAGGCGATGGAGATGCCGGTGATCGACGCGAAGACGGCATTGGCGAAGACGGTGGCGACGCCAAGGCCTGCGGTCACGCGCCTGAGCAATCGTTCGAACACCTCGAACGTGTCCCGCCCGACATTCGAGACGGTCACCAGAAGCCCCATCAGCACGAAGAGGGGCACGACGGCGAACAGGTATTCTTCGAGCGCGTCATTGGCGACGGCGGCGATCATGCGGGTGGCGACCAGATCGTTGCGGATGAAGGCCACGCCCACGAAGGAGACGCCCAGCATCGACACGCCGATGGGCATGCCCACGAAGATCAGGACAAGCAGCCCGCCAATGGCCAGAAAGCCGATTTCCATGGGGCTCATGCCGGTCTCCCCCGGGCGGCTGAGCGGAAGGCGGCGATCGTGCGGAAGAGCGCCTCCAGCGCGGCGGCGGCCACGCCGATCAGGATCATCACCCGGAAGGGCCAGACGACCAGCGTTGCGATGCCGGTCACGCCGATATATTCGCCCGCGTCGTAATCCTTGCCGATGATGCGCAGCGACGACCAAGCGATCAGGCCCAGAAGGGCCGCGGCCGTCAGATCGAAGAGGCCGGTCAGGACCGCCCCGGCGCGGGGATGGCGTTCGCAGAAGCCGGGCAGCCAGATTTCCGTCCGGGCCAGCCGGTTCGCCCGGATGGTGGCGGCAAGCTGGAGGTAGACAATCATCACCAGCGTCAGCGCCCCCAGTTCAGAGATCAGCGGCAGCGAGGCGCCCATCGTGTTCCGCGCCACGATATCGGCGCAGATGATCAGCATGAGAACCGCGATCAGCACGGTTCCCAGCGCGGCCAGCCCTTCCACGATCCACGACCAGGCGCGCACCAGGGGATGGCGCGAACGCCCCGTGTCGGGGGCGTTCGGTTCAGAGTTCAGGGTCACGTCAGGATGCTCCGGTCAGAGCTCGTTGTCCCAGTCGCGGATCGGCGTTTCGCCCCGATCCCTAAGGCCGTTCATGTACTGGCCCATGAATTCCTTCGCAGGCACGCCGCGCGCTTCCAGTTCCGCGGCCCAGTCGGCGGCCAGTGCGGGCAGGGCGTTCACCCACTTGGCGCGTTCCTCGGGCGGCATCGGGATGATCTTGACGGGCGTGTTTTGATCCGCCCCCAGTTCGACCATCTTGTTCAGCGCGAATTCATGACGTTCGACAAGGTCCTGGCCGTGGGCTTTGGTGTAATCCTTGCCCGCCTGGATCATGGCTTCCTGCACCTCGTCGGGCAGGCTGTCCCACGTGTCGCGGTTGATCGCGACAGCGCCCGAGAACGCGGCGCCCGCATCGAAGCGGTGGATATAGGGCGCGACCTCGTACAGCTTGATCGGCAGGGCCCCAAGCGCCAGCGTCAGCACCCCGTCGGACACCCCGGTCTGCACGTCGGTGTAGAAGGTCGGCAGCGCGCCGTCGACGGCATTGGCACCCGTCCCGCGCAGCCAGTTGCCCAGCACGCCGGGGGCAGACAGTTTCAGCCCGTCGATATCGTCGATGCTGTCGATCTCTTCTTTCAGGTAGATGTCGTAAAGATCCGTCGCCGTCAGCCCCAGCACCTTCAGGTTGTGGCTTTCCCATTCGTCAAGAAACGCCTCGTTGGTTTCGAGCAGGTCCTGCATCGTCTCCAGCAGGGCCGGGGGGTTGGCGGTGGCGAAGGGCGCGTTCGACGACGCCTGGCTGAGCGGCAGTTTCGCCGCTTCGAGGAACGAGAACACCCAGCCGATATCGGTGATGCCTTCCTCGACCGAGGTCAGCGTCGCGTTGGCCTTGTAAAGCTGGCCGCCGAAGGCTTCGTTCCATTCGATCTCGTAATTGCCGGTTTCGGCCAGGATCTCGTCCGTGCGGGCCATGAAAACCGTCTCGATCATGCCGACCCATGGCACCACGGTCGGGTGGCTGGATGCCACCGTCAGGTTTATCGTTTCCTGGGCCGTGACGGCCCCCGGCGCGATCAGTGTCGCGGTTGCAAGCATGCCAAGCAGCTTTTTCCCAAGCAGCGGTTTCATTGTGGTTCCTCCCTAGGTTTCTTTTTTCAGCCGACCGTTGCGCGCTGCGCCGAAAAATCGACACGGATGGTGATCGACCCTTCGTTGATCAGCCACGGACGCACCGTGAAGCTGCGCGCACCGGCCTTGTGCATCGGATCGCTTTCGGCGATGGCCACAGCCTCGTCCCGCGAGCCCGCGCGGACGATCACCATGCCTTCCCCTTCCCAGCTTTGTTCGTCGTCGGTCCACAGGGGGCCTGCGGCGAACATGATGCCCCGTTCTTCCAGTCCCACCTGGAATTTCAGATGTTCTTCGATATTGGCGAAGACCGGGCCCAGACCGTTCACGGGCCGGGTGAAGATCGCATAGAGCTGCTTTTGCAGCATGCCCTGGCTTGCTTCCAGAACACCGGCGGCGGGCACCGATGTCGGGTTGTCTTCGTCGCTCATGGCCGATCCTCCCAAATCAGCGCAGGGCCTTATCCGGCCTGTCTGCTCTTCAGTTCCTCGCGGATCGCCGCGCCGTGTTCGTCGAGGTACGGCGGCGGCGCGATATCCCGGTCGGGCGCCCCGTCAAAGGAATAGGGCGCGCGCACGGTGGTGTAGGTGCCAAGGCCCTCGTGCGGCATCGACACTTTCAGCCCCAGATGCTGCGCCTGCGGATCCTCCAGCGCTTCGTCCGCATCGTAGGCGGGCGCATGCGGGACCTCGTGTTCCAGCATCAGCGCGCACCAGTCGTCGCGCGTTTTGGTGCGGAAGATCGGGGTGAAGATGTCGATCAGGTCGTCCTGATGGTCGATTCGGTCCAGCCGTTCGGCAAAGCGGGGATCCTTGGCCAGTTCGGTCTGGCCGGTGGCTTCCAGAAACCCCGTCCAGAACTTCGTGGGCGACGACATGTGGATTGCTATCCATTTCCCGTCGCTGCATTCGAACGTGTAGCTTTGGGACACGACCGGGCGCGACAGCGGGCCCATGACCTCGCCTTCCGAATAGAAGTGGGTGAAGCTGTCGAGGTTGAAATGGCTCATCGCCTCCAGCATCGAGATGTCGATGCGGCGGCCTTTGCCCGATGTCGCGCGTTCCAGAAGGGCCGCGAGGCAGGCAAGGGCCGCGTACTGGCCGGTGACGGCATCGGCGATGGCCGGGCCGATCACGCGCGGATTGTCGGGCGGGGTCAGAAGCCGCAGGTACCCGCTGGCGGCCTGCGCGACGGTGTCATAGGCGGGGCGGTCGCGGGACGGGCCGGACTGGCCAAAGCCCGAGATCGCGCAATAGACGATGTTCGGCGCTACCTTGCGCAGATCGTCTTCGCCCACGCCCAGCTTTTCGGCGACGCCGGGGCGGAAGTTCTGGATGAAGACATCGGCGTCCTTGATCAGGTCCATGAACACCGCCAGATCGTCGGGATCCTTGGTGTTCAGCGCGATGGAGCGCTTGTTGCGGTTGTAGGTCTGGAAATGCGGGCTGTAGAGCCCGCCCTTGAACGCGCGGAACGGATCGCCGGTTTCGGGGCGTTCCACCTTGATCACCTCGGCACCCAGATCGGCCAGGTGCATGCCTGCGGCGGGGCCGGTGATGTAGGTGCCCAGCTCGACGACGCGGATGTCTTTCAGGATCTTGACCATGGTCACTCTGCCGCCTTGTCGCGGGCCGGGACCGTCTTGCCATCATACGCGATGGCCTGGTCCGCCTTGTTCGACATGATGAACCCGATCGACCGCTGCGCTTCCTCGAACAGGTGCGCCGACAGGCCGGCGGCGCGGGCGATCAATGGCACGGCCTTGATCGCGTCGGTGGGCCAGCCGGCATCCATGATCGTGGCCGGGATCGCGCCCGAGACGTTGATCGGCAGCGGCCGCCCGATGATTTCGGTCGCGTGCTTGTCCACCAGCCGCAGCGCGCCGACATACGTGCCCGTCACGCCCAGATCGTCGGAAATCTGAAGCAGCCGGTCGGCGCGGGGATCGCCGCTGCTGTGCTGGGGATGACCCATGCCCGCCACCTTGCGGCGGTGTTCCTTGTGGTCCTTCAGGCTGGCGATCACGACCTCTTCCAGGTCGGTGCCATCGGCTTCGGCCTTGTCCACCAGCGCGGCCAGGTACTGCCCGGCGGCTTCGGAACTGCCGGCAACGACGCTGCCCATGCCCAGAAGCCCCGCCGCCATCGCGCCCTGCCAGGCCTCGGGTCCGGCGGCCAGCGTCATGCGCGCGGCCTGCACCGATGGCACCAGCCCGTGTTCTGCGATGGCCACGAGGCAGGCATCCATCATCTGGCGCTGCTCGGGCGTCGGCTTTTCCCCAAGCACCAGCAGCCACAGGTAATCGGTGAAGTTGATGTGGCCGATCAGGTCGTCGCACAGATCGTGACCGCGGACCGTGATGGAGGTTGCATCGGACGTGGCGATCGCGGTGAATGCCTGATCCTGTTTGCCAATTCGCATGGGTATCTCCTGACAGTTTTCGGATACCGAAAAGATTTTCTCTTGTCGAAATTATCGACCGGGCCTAAGGTTGCCGTCAAGGGAAAATGCCGCGGCTACGGGAGGGCGCGGTTCGCAGGGGAGGACAGAGATGCGCGATATCAACCAGTTCACGGTCACCAAGGCGGTGAAAGAATCTTTCAAGACCCAGCCGGGCAGCCGGTTCGAACAGCTTCTTCAGGGGCTGATCGACCACCTTCACGATTACACCCGCGAACATAATATCACTCACGAAGAGTGGATGGGCGTGCTGAACTTCCTTTATGATTGCGGCCAGATCTCGACCCCGGAACGCCACGAATTCATCCTGCTGTCGGACGTGCTGGGCTTTTCCGCGCTGGTCGACATGATCAACACCAAGGGCGGCGCGACCGAAGGATCGAACCTTGGGCCGTTCTACCTCGACAACTCTCCGCGCAAGGCACTGGGGTCGGACCTGGCCGACAACCGCGACGGGGTGACGGTGCTGGTGCATGGCAAGGTCACGGATTCGCTCCACAACCCGCTGCGCGGCGCCATCGTCGACACGTGGCAGGCGGATGCGGCGGGCACCTATCCGATCCAGGAGCAGGAGAAGGGCCAGGACAAGTACGACCTGCGCGGCGTCTTCGAGACCGATGCCGAAGGGCGGTACTATTACACAACCGTGCTGCCCAAGCCCTACACCGTTCCCTATGACGGCCCCGTGGGCGACCTTCTGCGCGCCGGCAACCGCCATGCGTGGCGGGCGGCACATCTGCATTACATGGTGCGGGCGCCGGGCATGACCTCGATCACCACGGAAGTGTTCTTCGAGAATACCGAATACATCGACAACGATGCCGTCTTCGGCGTGCGCCGGTCGCTGATCGCGAAGATCCAGCCGATGAAGGATATCTCGGCCCTTGGGTTCGAGCTGGAGAAAGAGCCGGACGCGATGTTCGAATTCGACTTCGTCCTGGCCCCCGAAGGTTAAGCCATGTCCGACCGCGACAGACCCCCGGAATTCGTCGAAGGGCTGGCCAAGGGGCTGGCGATCCTCGAATCCTTCGATGCGGATCATCCCGAGATGACGCTTTCGGAACTGGCGCGGCGCGTCGGCCTGTCCCCGGCGGCGGCGCGGCGGTCGCTGATCACGCTGTCGACGCTGGGATATGTCGGGCAAAAGGACAAACGCTTTCACCTGCGGCCCAAGATCATGACGCTGGGCACGTCGTTCTATTCCTCGGCCCGGATCGACGAACTGATGCAGCCCGACCTGCGCCAGCTTGTCGGCCGGTTCGGCGATGCGTCATCGGTGGGTACGCTGGACGGCGGCGACGTGATCTATGTCGCGCACCATTCCGTGCAGCGCGCGCGGCGGGCCACGGCGGTTATCGGCGCACGTTACCCGGCCTATGCCACGTCGATGGGCCGGGTGCTGCTGGCATCGCTGCCCGATGACGCGCTGGAAACCTACCTGGCGGGCGTCACGATGGAGCCGCTGACCGCGCAGACCTGCACCGATCCCTGCCAGCTGAGGGAGGACCTGCAGCGCGTCCGGCAGGACGGCTATGCCACGACGGTCGACCAGCTGGATTACGGGATCACGGCGCTGGCGGTGCCGATCCGCGATCCATCGGGTGCCACGATCGCGGCCGTCAACAGCTCGGGCTACACCGGGATGCTCACGGTCGAGACATTGATTGCCGAGCGTCTGCCGGCCCTGCGGGAAACCGCCTCGCATATCGCGCACCAGATTGCGCGCTATCCCGTCCTGCAGACCGTGCTGGGCGACTGAAAAACTTGCGAAACGGCAAGAAATCTCTGGGAGGAGACCATCATGTGTCAGCTTTGTGGACCGGCGACCCCGGCCAACATGTGCCGCGCGAACAATCCCGTCGTGCGCAATCCCGCGGACGCGCCCACCGGTAAACCTGCGACAAGCCCGGAAACACTGCCGCTGTCGGCGGGCCAGCCGGGGCGGCGGGTTCTGATCAAGGGCGGTGCCGTCCTGTCGATGGATCCGGCGGTGGGCAATTACGTGAAGGGCGACGTGCTGATCGAAGGCCACAAGATCGTCCAGATCGCGGCCCAAATCGACCCGGGCGATGCCGCCGTGATCGACGCCGCGGGCAAGATCGTGATGCCGGGCTTCATCGACACGCACCACCACCAGTTCGAAACCGGCCTCCGGTCCTCCCTGTCGAACGCGATCCTTGTCCCTGACGGTCAGCCCGAGAACGTCGTGAACTATTACGAGACGATGTTGCAGAACTATTCCCAGCATTACCGTCCCGAGGATGTGTACATCAACGAACTCTACGGCGGTCTGGCGCAGCTGGATGCCGGCGTGACGACGGTGATGGACGTGAGCCAGATCCACCATTCGCCCGAACATTCCGACGCCGTGGTCAAGGGCCTGCAGGACGCCGGGCGCCGCGCCGTCTTCGGATATTTCGAAGGCTGGTGGGAGGGCAACCAGTACCCCGGCGATGCGGTGCGGCTGCGGTCGGATCACTTCTCCTCCGACGATCAACTTGTCACGATGGTCATGGGCGGAGAGATCTACATTCCCGGCTACGAGGACGCCTGGAAGGTGGGCCGGGAGCTGGATCTGCAGATCGCGCTTCATGTCGTGGGCACCTTCGGCATGGCGCCGACCTTCGACGAACTGGCCAAGTCGGGCGCATTCGGGCCCGACAACATCTTCATCCACATGACCGGCATGTCCGATTTCGCGTGGCAGACCGCCGCCGATGCGGGGGCGCACGTGTCGCTGTCGGTCCCCATCGAAATGCACATGCGCCACGGCCAGCCGCCGATCCAGCGGGCCATCGACCTTGGCATGGGGATGTCGCTGTCGTCCGACGTGGAATGCACCATGTCGGCGGATTTCTTCACCCAGATGCGCGGTCTGATCACGCTTCAGCGGATGAACGTGAACGACGCGGCCCTTGGCGGGGAGGCCGAGGTTCCGGCCCTGATGCGCTGCATGGATGCGATCCGGCATGCCACCATCGAAGGCGCAAGGGGCCTCAGGCTGGATCACAAGACAGGATCGCTGACGCCGGGAAAGGAGGCCGACATCGTCCTTCTGGATGCCGAGGCGATCAATGTCGCGCCGCTGAACAACGTGCCGGGCGCGGTGGTGACGCTGATGGACCGGTCGAACGTTGATACCGTGATGGTCGCCGGGCAGATCCGGAAATGGCAGGGCCAGCTTCTGGGCCATGACATGGCCAAGCTGGGCGCCGAACTGGCCGCCAGCCGCGATTACATCTTCGAAAAGGCGGGCATCGAACAGGACCTGTTCGCGTGACCCCTGGTCGGGCCCGTGGCTGGTCCGACCGGCAACAGAACGAGAGGTTTCACCATGCTGTTTCCCACGTCCCTTGTCGGAAGCTACTGCCAGCCCGACTGGCTGATCGACCGCGAGAAGCTGAAAGGCCAGTTCCCGCCCCGCACCCGCGCGAAGGAGCTGTGGCGCATCCCTGAAGACCATCTGAGGGAAGCGCAGGACGATGCCACGCGCATCGCCATCCGCGATCAGGAGGAAGCGGGGCTCGACATCATCACCGATGGCGAGATCCGGCGCGAGAGCTATTCCAACCGGCTGGCCACAGCACTTGGCGGGCTGGATCTGGACAATTACGGTACGGTCATGACCCGGTCGGGCCAGCCGGTGCCGGTGCCGCGGATCGTGGGGCCGATCACCCGGGAACGCCCCGTGGAGGTCGAGGACCTGAAGTTCCTGCGCGCCCATACCGACCGTCAGATCAAGATCACGCTGCCCGGACCCTTCACGATGAGCCAGCAGGCCGTCGACGAATATTACGGCGACCCGGCCAAGGCCGCGATGGGCTATGCCGAAGCGGTGCGCGAGGAGATTGCGGACCTATTCGCCGCCGGGGCCGACGTGGTGCAGCTGGACGAACCGTGGATGCAGGCCCGCCCGGAACCGGCCGAGGAATATGGGCTGGCGGCCCTGAACGCCGCGCTGGACGGGGCGGCGGGGACAACCGCGGTTCACATCTGCTTCGGCTATGCGGCGCTGACCAAGAAACGCCCGGATGGCTATTCCTTCCTGCCGCAGATGAAGGATTGCCTGTGCGACCAGATCTCCATCGAAACGGCGCAAAGCAATCTCGACACCTCGGTCCTTGAAGAAATCCGTGGCAAGACGGTCATTCTTGGCGTGCTGGACCTGTCGGATCAGACCGCCGAAACGCCCGAGGCGATTGCCGCCCGCATTCGCCGGGCGCTGCCCTACGTGGACGCCGACAAGATCGTCGTGGCGCCGGATTGCGGTCTGAAATACCTGCCGCGTGACGTGGCCTTCGGCAAGATGCAATCCATGGCGCAGGGGGCGGCGATCGTCCGGGCCGAGCTGTCGTGACCCTTCGCCTCATGAGCAGGTCCGCCTTGCCACAGCCGCCGCGTTTGGGGTGAAGCGACAGGGAGCCTTTCAGACGGGTCAGGTGTGCCCCCTGGCCGAGATCCCCGAGCGCGAGGTGGGGGCCGTCCAGACCTGACATTCATGTCCGGCGGCTTTGGCAGTCTGTTCCTGCGTGGCGTCACCAAAACAAACGTGACGATCATTCGGCCAGTTGAACAGCACAGCCGTTCCGCAGGCTGAAGGCGTTGGCCCGGGCGTGGCGGCAAGATTTCGGAGATATGCGGTGGTTCCGGACGGAGGTGGACGGACAGAAACCGCCTGGCAGCGTGGGCAGTCCTGCTGGCTTGCCCTTGCGCCGGATTTGTCCCGGACCTTGCCAATCCGGGCATCATGCCGCCGCGCGCGGGTTAAAGCTTCAGGCCGTCCAGAAAGATATCCAGCAGCTTCAGGACCTTCTCGCGCCAGTCAGGGCCCGGCTCGCGCGCGTAGCACAGCGCATACATCGTCTGGAGAAGGTCTTCCGACGTGACGCCGTCGCGGATCTGGCCGGCCTCTGCGGCACGCTCCAGCAGCCGGTCTACGGCCGCCTTGATACGTTGCATGTCGCCGGAATAGGCTTCTTTAGATTCCGGGGTCATCACAACCGACAGGGCGCCCAGCATCCCGCGCTTGGTTTCCACCAGCGCCACGTTGGCGTGCAACCAACTGCGCAGGGCCGCCACCGGATCGGCGGCGGTTTCCTGTCCTTCGGCAAGAACCACGATGTCTTCCAGATCGCGGCTGAACACCGCGTGAAACAGCGCCTCGCGCGTCGGGAAATGGCGATAGAGCGTGCCGATCCCAACGCCCGCCTCGCGCGCGACGGCCTCCAGGCTGGCATTCGGGCCACCGGTTTTCAACACGTCCCGCGCCGCCGAGATCAGCAATTCGCGGTTCCTGACAGCGTCGGCACGCGGCTTGCGCTTCTGCGATTCCACCCGAAGTCCACCTTTTGCTTGCAAAACGGAGGCACCCTCCGTATATATCACACATGAGGGCGCCGACGGCCCCTTTTCGGAAGACCATACCGACATATCAGCCCGGGCGCGAGGCCGGGCTTTTCAGCACAAAATCATATGAAGGGGGGACGCATGTCACTCTCCATTCACCTGTCCATCAACGGGACCGAACGTGACGTGGCGCTCGATGATCCGCGCGTGACGCTTCTGGACCTGTTGCGCGAACGCCTGGCGATGCCGGGCACCAAGAAGGGCTGCGATCGTGGCCAGTGCGGGGCCTGCACGGTTCTTGTGGACGGCCGCCGGATCAATTCCTGCCTGACGCTGGCGGCGACGCTGGACGGCGCGCAGGTCACCACCATCGAAGGGCTGGCCCAGGGGGGCGACCTGCATCCCGTGCAGGCGGCCTTTGTCGAACATGACGGGTTCCAGTGCGGCTATTGCACGCCGGGCCAGATCATGTCGGCCGTGGGCCTGATCGCCGAAGGAAGTGCCGGGGATGATCCCGAACGCATCCGCGAGGGGATGAGCGGCAATCTTTGCCGTTGCGCCGCCTATCACGGCATCACGCAGGCCGTGCAGGACGCCACCCGCCGCATGAACGCGGCTGCCAGGGAGGACGCGGCATGAAGATGTTCGATTTTGCCCAGCCCGCGACCCTGGACGAGGCCATCGGCGCATGGGAGCCGGGTGCAGCCTGGCTGGGCGGCGGCACGAACCTTGTCGACCTGATGAAAACCGGCGCGGTGCAGCCCGCCAAGCTGATCGACATCAGCCGTCTGCCGGGGCTTGCCGGGATTGACGAGCTGGACGACGGCGCCACCCGCATCGGCGCACTGGTCCGAAACGCGGATCTGGCGGGTGATCCCGCGTTCGCCGGCCGCTACCCCATGGTGGCCGAGGCTTTGCTTTCCGGTGCTTCGGGCCAGTTGCGCAATGCGGCGACGGTGGCAGGGAACCTGATGCAATACCCGCGCGACGCCTATTTCCCGGGCCCGGAACCGGATCCCATGGCGGATGCCAGCAGCCTGTCCGTGCTGGGCGCGGGCGGCGAGCCCGTCACCGTTCACCCGTCGGATTTCTGCGTTCCGCTGGTGGCGCTGGACGCCGTGGTCGAGATCCTTGGCCCCGACGGCCCCCGCGAAATCGCGCTGGCCGACCTGTATCAACCGGGCGAACCCCGCACCACGCTGATACCCGGAGAGCTTGTCACTGCCCTGCGCCTTCCGGCTGCGGCCGCCGAATTCCGGGCCAACTGCCGCTATCTGAAGGTGCGCGACCGGACGTCCTTTGCCTTCGCCATGGCCTCGGCCGCGGCAAGCCTGCGGATGGACGGCCCGCATATCGCCGAAGCCCGCCTGTCGCTTGGCGCCGTGGCCCCGAAACCCTGGCGCGTGGCCGAGGCGGAAGCGCTGCTGAAAGGCCAGGCCCCGGGCGCCGATCTTTTTGCCCGCGCAGCCGATGCGGCAATGGCCGGCGCGCAACCTGTCGGTGGAAACGGGTGGAAGATCGAACTGGCCCGTCGCACGGCGGCCCGCGCGCTTGCCATGGCCGCCGCGGGAACGCCGGCTGACATGCCCGCACTTCCTGCCTCTCCTTTCGGAAACCAGACCGGAGACCTTGCCCATGTCTGAACCCATGTCTGAACCCATGTCTGATGTTCTAGATCGTTCGATCCGCTTCGGTTCCAATGCCGGGCAGCCGCTGACCCGCCGCGACGGGATCGCGAAGGTGACCGGCACGGCGACCTTCGCGGCCGACAACCTGCCGGACGGACTGCTGCACGCCGTCTACCTGCCCGCCACCATCGCGCGGGGCCGGGTGACAAAGCTGGACGTCGACGCGGCCCGCGCCCATCCCGGCGTGGTTGCGGTCTACACGCCGGAAAACCGCCCGCCTTTGCAGGGTGATCCGGACGACAAGCCCACCATGTTTTCCTTCCGGATTGAGGTCCTGCAGGACGATACCGTCCGCTATGCCGGCCAGCCCATCGCGCTGGTGCTGGGCGAAACGCTGGAAGCCGCGACCGAAGGTGCGCGGCTGTTGAACCCGGACTACGACATGCAGACCCCCCGCACCGGGCTGGACGATGGCGATCCCTTCGACGTCGAACCGGGCGGGTTCGGGCGGCCCGCGGGCACGACCCATGGCGACATCGACGCGGGCCACGCGGCGGCGGCGAAAGCCATCGACGTGACCTACCGGACCGCCTCGCAATACCACAACGCGATGGAGACCCACGCCATCGTGGCGCAATGGGACGGCGATCAGCTGCTGCTCGACGTGCCCACGCAGGCGCTGAACATGACCTGCGCGGCCTATGCCTATTTCTTCGGGATCCCGGTGGAAAACGTGACCGTCCGCAGCCCCTATCTGGGCGGCGGCTTCGGGTCGAAGGCGATACCTGTCGGGCCCAGCGTGCTGGCGATCCTTGCGGCCCGCGCGTCTGGTCGGCCGGTGAAGCTGATGCTGACACGGCAACAGATGTTCGGCCCCGTCGCCCACCGTGGCGCCACGCGCCAGCGGCTGCGGCTGGGGATCGGCGACGATGCCGCGCTGACCGTTCTGGACCATGACAGCCTGTCCGAAACCTCGACCTTCGACGATTTCCATGAACCTGCGGCCAATGCCTCGCAGGGGCTTTATGCTGCCGGGGCCATCCGGTCGTCGCATCGGGGCGTGCGGCTGGATATCGGCACGCCGGGGCCGATGCGCGCGCCGGGCGAGGCATCGGGCGCGGCCGCGCTGGAATGCGCGATGGACGAAATGGCCGAGGCCGCAGGTATGGACCCGCTGGAGTTCCGCCTGAAGAACTATGCCGAGACAGAGCCGGGCACCGGCAAGCCCTATTCCTCGAAAGCCCTGCGCGACTGCTACCTGCAAGGGGCCGAGCGCTTCGGGTGGGCCGGTCGCCCCATGGCCCCGCGCCAGATGCAGGACGAAGACGGCCTGCTGACCGGCTGGGGCATGGGCACCGCGCTTTTCCCTGCGCCGATGTTCGCGGCCGAGGCGCGCGCGACGCTGCGGGCCGATGGCTCGGCTTTGGTGGAAACTTCGGCGGCGGATATGGGGCAGGGGTCGTGGACCTCGCTCGCCCAGATCGCGGCCGACAGTCTTGGCCTGTCGATGGACCAGCTCGAATTCCATGCCGGGCATTCCTCCCTGCCGGACGGGGGCGTTGCCGGTGGGTCCGGCCACACCGCCACCGCAGGCGGCGCGCTGCACGCGGCGGGCCGCGATACGATCCGCCAGCTGGGAGAGCTCGCGGCGGGCGATCCTGCCTCGCCCCTATATGGTGCGGGGAATGCCAGCCTTGTGGCGCAGCACGGGCGGCTTTTCGTTGAAGGCGATCCGGGGCGGGGCGAAAGTTTCACCGACATCCTGTCCCGCGCCGGGGTGCCTGAGCTGATCGGCAGCGGCAAGGCCGCCCGCCCGCCCGAGGCCGGTCAACGGCACGCGATGTATTCACACGGCGCCGTCTTCGCCGAGGTGAAGGTGGATCCCGAGCTGTGCCAGATGCGTGTCAGCCGTCTGGTCGGCGCTTTCGCGGCGGGGCGGATCATCAACCCGAAACTGGCTGAAAGCCAGCTGATGGGCGGCATGATCTGGGGCATCGGCTTTGCGCTGCACGAGGAAGCAAAGCACGATCCCCGCACGGGCCGCATCCTGAACGCGGATTTCGCGGGCTACCATGTGCCGGTGAATGCCGATGTCTGCGGGCTGGAGGTGGTGACGGTGCACGAGGACGATCCCTTCGTGAACCCGCTGGGCATCAAGGGCGTGGGCGAGATCGGGATCGTGGGCACGGTGGGAGCCATCGGCAACGCGATCCGGCACGCCACCGGCCACCGCATCCGCCGTTTCCCGATCCGGATCGAGGACCTGCTGACCGCCTGACAGACGCACCGGCCCCCTGCCATGGGGCCGGTGCGCGGACCTGCCTTTGGCGTGCGCCCCCCTACCGCCAGCGTTTGCCGGCTGCGGTCCTGGGCGTGGTGAACACGAGGGTCAGCCCGATGCCGAGCAGGATATGGCAGATCGGAACCGGGCAGACCGCGTTGCCGGTTCCGAGGCTGGCCATGAACCACCGACCGGCGCGCAGAACCCCTGAACCTGTTTCGCGCCCGCCAAGTCATAAGGGGCGCGGCCTAAACGGCCGTGCCTCTTCCAGCTGTCGCGCGGTGCGCAACACCAACGCATCGTCCGCCAGTGGACCGACGAGCTGCGCCGCGACCGGCAAGCCTTCGGGCGTCTGGTGGACAGGCAGAACGATCGCAGGCATCCCGCTGGCGTTGAAGGGGGCAAGGAACGGGCTGAAGGCGAAGAGCTTGTCCAGAAACACATCGAGATCGGTCGATGTCATCGGCAGCGATTTGTGCGGCAGTGCCGGGGTGGCCGTGGCGGGCGTGATCAGCAGATCGAACCGATCGAAATAGGCCGCCAGCCTGCGCACCTCCCGATTGATCACCGCGGTGCGCTGGAAATGATCCGACAGCGCCACGGTACGCGCATAGCGGAGCGCGGTGCGGGTCATCGGCTCGAGCCCGGACAGGTCGGCGCCGTCAAGATCGCCCGCGCCCGGGAACAGTCCGGCGAGCGAGGCGAGCAGAACGCGGATCATCGCATGGGTCAGGGCGTGAACGTCGAAGTCGGGCATCGCCTCTTCGACCTCGTGGCCAAGGTCCGCCAGCAGTAGACCTGTCAGTGCGGCAGCTTCGGCGCAGACCGCATCGACGGGCGCGCCATCGAACTGCGTTGTCACCAGCCCGATCCGCAACTTTTCGGGCGGGCGGGCGATCAGCGTCTCGTAAGCTTCCGTGGGTCTGGGGGTAAAGTAGGGCGCGCCGACATCCGGGCCGGCCGTCACGTCGAGGAGCGCGGCACTGTCCCGCACGCTGACCGTCACCGCATGTTCGTGGCTGATCCCGTGGTTCGGGTCGCCCCGGTGCGGCCCGAAGGGGTTCAGCGCGCGGCTTGGCTTCAACCCGACCAAACCGTTGTATGCAGCCGGAATGCGGATCGACCCGGCGCTGTCGGTTGCGTGGGCTGCAGGCATCATGCCGGATGCCACCGCAGCCCCGGCGCCGCCGCTCGATCCGCCTGCCCCGACATTCGTATTCCACGGGTTGCGTGTCGTGCCCCACGCGGCACTGTCGGTTTCCAGCGACAAACCGAACTCTGCCGAGGCACTGCGCCCAAGGATGCCGAAACCGGCGGCGCGCAGCCGTCCGACGAGGGTCGAGTCGAAGTCGAAGACTGTGCCGCGGAACCGCTTGGACCCGTTTGACAGCGGCAGGCCCTTTACCGGCGCGTGCAGATCCTTGATCAGGTAGGGCACGCCCGAGAACCGGGGCCCTTGGCCCGGGGCCTCACAGGCGTTCAGCGCCTCTTCGAACCGGGTCACGACGACGGCATTCACGCGCGGGTTCTGCGCCTCGATCTCGCGGATCGCGGTTTCCAGAAGCTCGCGCGGGGTCACTTCGCCCTCTGCGACCAGCGCGGCCAGGGCCACCATGTCCCTGCCGATCCATTCCTCGCGTGTCAGCATGTGTTCAGCCCCCCGGTGCCGTGACGCCGCCCCCGGTCACGATGTTCAGCACGGTCGCGTCACGGCCGGCCAGCGGCGACGAGCGCCTCGGCGAGCGCCCGAGGCGCGGAATACATCACCTCGTGTCCGCCGGGCATCTGGATCAGCCGACAGGGCGCCACCGCCTGGTACATCCGCGGAAAAAAGCCCCACTCGCCGATCGGAAAGACGATGTCCTCGGTCGGGTTGATGTAGCTTGCCGGGATCTGAAGGGTCTGGAAAACCGAGAGATCGACAGGTTCCGTCAGCGGGGCGAAGGGCTCCGGGCGCAACGCGTCGAAGGCGGCCTTGGCCGTGGCCTCATCGGCATCGCCCATGAACCCGTCGCGCCAGACGGGCCACGGCGGAAAGACGGTGTTGTCGGGCGATTGGGCGGCCATCTGTTCGAAAAGCGCGCGGTGATCGGGCGGCGCCGCGGCCACGGTCGGCGCGCCGCTTTCGGCCAGCAGCGGCGAGATGTAGACCATTCGCGCGATCCGGTCTTCGAGTTGTTCGGCCGCCTTGCGGATGAATGAACCGCCCGCGCTGTGGCCCACCAGCACGAAACGCTCCAGACCTGCCGCTTCGATGTCTTTTACAAGGCCGTCGACGATGCCTTGGAACGTGACCGACGACGGCCCCGCGCCCACACCTGTCTGCAGCGTTGGTGCAAGGGTCGTGTGGCCCGCCGCGTGCAGGCAGGCCTCCACATGCCGCCAACAGGCGCCGTCATGCCATGAGCCGTGCACAAGAACAAAACAGAGTGTATCGTTTGTAACCATTGGTTGCATCCCCGATCCGGTTGATCCGTCGGTTGAAAGATGCCGCGGATGGCGGATCGCGTCTTAGGCACGTGTCACGGTGTTTTAGCCCGGTATCACTTTCGGTTAAGGCCGCGAGACCGGGCGTCTGGACCCTCGGAAACGCCGCGGCGAGACGCGGTAGCGTTTCTTGAAGGCGGCCGAAAAGCTCGAGGCATGGCTGAAGCCCACCTCGGCGGCGATCTGATCGATGCTGAGATCGGCGTCCCGAAGCAGGGTCATCGCCGTCTCCAGCCGCGTGCGACTGATGAACTCCCGCATCGTGCAGCCATGCAGCTGACGAAATCCGTAGGCAAGTTTGGTGCGGTTCATCGCGAAGCGGCGCGAAAGCTCGGCGACCGGGGGCGTTCGGGAAAGATTGGCTTCGAGACACTGCCGGACCTCCGTCAGCCGCACCAGATCGCGCGCGCTCAAGGCGATGCACCCCCCCGAAATGCTCCGTTCGGACGCGGCCAGCGCACTGACCAGCAGTTCTTCGGCTTTTGCGCGGGCGTAGAGCAGGCGCAAAGGGCCCTCATGCGTCATGGCGAGCAGATCGGCCGCGGCACGGATACAGGCCGCGCTCATTTCGTGGCGACGGAAAAAGAACCCGCTTGTGTCCGCAGGCAGGCCCGCTTCGGCATCGCCGGTGGCGTCGAGGCCGCAGATCCGTTCCAGATAGGCCCGCTTGATCGAGATCGTCGTGCAGACGGAGCGCGCGCCACCCTGGATGACGTGCCCGCAGAGGACACCGGCAGGTTGATGGAAATAGCGCAGCTCCTGCCCGATCAGGTCAAAGCGCCCGGCATGTCCGAAATCGAAAACGGCATGGGCGTCGAAACAGAAATTGAAACGGATCCAGTCCTCGCCAGCATAGTTGAGCGTGCCGGAGGTTTCCCAGAAACAGTCGCTGAGGATCATGGTGAACGACGGGTCGAACTCGAAAAACTCGATGGTGCCCGTGCCTGCCGGCGGCGCGAGACGCAGCCGCACGGATCCCGGCCCGGCGTGTTCAACCGTGCTCGCCGCACCAAGCGCCGCGCGCAGGTCCTCGCCGTTGCGCGTCAGGCTGCAAGGCCGGGGCGAAAGCAGGGCGGTGGTCAAGCGGTGTCCTCTTTCTCGTCGGTGCAGCCCATGCGGACCGCGTGTACGCGACTCTGCCGCATCCGGTGCAACGATGGTGTACCGTCCGGCGCGGGTTGTCGATGATGTTGCGCCCGGGCGTTGACGCGATACGTCTTGGGCGATGGGGCGTGGGGTCTGAAGCGCGGCTTCGGTCCGGTTCCCGGCGTCCGGAGTGGTCCAAGGCCTGCCTCTCCGCGTAATGACATCAGGCGCGGCACCGCGCCCGTGACCGAGGAGTTTCGAGTGTCAGCCAATCCAGGGAGCGGAGACCGCTTGCCCGCCTATGCTCTCTTCGCCGGGGTGCTGGCGGCGGCTGGCCTGCCGATCTACCTGCACGCGCCGAAGTTCTTCTTCGACCAGTACGGCGTCAGTCTCGGCGCGCTCGGGTCGGTTCTCTTCGGGCTGCGCTTGTTCGACGTGATCCAGGACCCGGTTCTCGGGTGGCTGTCCGGTGTGCTGGAGCGGAAGCGGAGGGTCGCCGTGGCACTGGTGGGCACGGTCATGGCCGCGGCGATGGTCTGCCTTTTCGCCATCGCCCCGCCGTTCGCGCCGCTGGCGTGGTTTGCCCTGACCCTCGGACTGCTGTTCACCGCGTTCAGTTTCCTGACGATCACCTTCTACGCGCAGGGTGTCGAAAAGGCCGGCCGCGCGCCCGGCATGGGACATGTGCGGCTGGCGTCCTGGCGGGAGACCGGCGCGCTGATCGGCGTCTGCCTTGCGGCGGTGGCGCCGACGCTGCTGGCTGTTTTCTCGCCCCGTCCATTCACCATTTTCGCGGTTTTCTTCGCCGTCGCAGCCATCGCAGCCGTCGTGGCGATGCGTTCCGAATGGCGGGCGACCGGGGCGGACACGCGACCGGCCTTCCGGGCGATTCTCGCAGATCCCGGGTCGCGGCGGTTGCTCTGGATCGCCTTCGCCAATGCAGCGCCGGTCGCCGTCACCTCGACCCTGTTCCTGTTCTTCGTCGAATACCGGCTGGAGGCGCCCGGCCTGGAAGGACCGTTGCTGCTTCTCTTCTTCGTCGCCGCGGCCATCAGCGCGCCGCTCTGGGGGCGGGCGGCCACACGCTACGGGCTGCGCCGCGCAATGCTGTCGGGCATGGTCCTTGCCATTGTCACCTTCACCGGCGCCGCCTTCCTCGGGGCCGGGGACGTGGTGCCCTTTGCGCTGGTTTGCCTTGCGTCCGGCGCGGCGCTCGGCGCCGACATGACGCTCCTGCCGGCGGCCTTCTCGACACATGTGGCCGCGGGCTCCGGCAATCCGGGGCAGGCCTTCGGGTTGTGGAACTTCGTGTCGAAATTCACGCTGGCCTTCGCGGCGGTGACGGTTCTCCCGGCGCTCGACATGGCCGGCCTGTCTTCCGACCGTCAGGCCGGCGAGGGCGCGCTGATCACCTTGACCCTGCTCTATGCCGTGCTGCCCTGCGCGTTGAAGCTGATAGCGCTCTGGCTGCTGGTGTCCTCGACGGAGTTGGCGGCGCTCGATGCGCCTGCCGTCACAGCCCGCGGTTGAACGCTCGACGCGCGCGGGCTCGGTTGGGAGGGGCGGGACGTGCGCGTGAAGCCATCGGACCGGCGCAGCCTTGCGCCATGAGCCGGTTCCTGCTGCCCGATTTCCTTCGCGATCCCCCGACTGATCCAGCATCCGACCTGCGCCGTATACAACGCATACCCCGACGAGGGGTTCACAAAAAGGGAGATGATACAATGCTGAGAAGGACTTTCCTCGCAACCGCGGTCGCGGTGAGTGCACTTGCATCTGCGCCGGCACACGCAGCCGACAAGGACATCGTCGACACCGCCGTCGATGCCGGTAGCTTCACCACTCTCGTTGCCGCCGTTCAGGCTGCCGGGCTCGTCGAGACCCTGAAGGGCGAAGGCCCGTTCACCGTCTTCGCGCCCACCGACGCGGCCTTCGCGAAGCTGCCCGACGGCACCGTGGACGATCTGCTGAAGCCGGAGAACAAGGACAAGCTGGTCGGGATTCTCACCTACCACGTCGTTCCGGGCGCCGTGATGTCGTCCGACCTGAGCGACGGGATGATGGCGAAGACCGTGGAAGGCTCCGAGGTCACCGTGAAGACGGACCCCGAGGTGATGGTGGACGGGGCGAAGGTGACGCAAGCCGACATCGAAGCCTCTAACGGCGTCATCCATGTCATCGACACCGTGATCATGCCGAGCATGTAAGTTCACGGCTAAGATCACGGCGCGGCTGCCCTGACCATCGGGTGGCCGCGCCAATTCCTGTTCAATGCCGGACGATCCACCGCCGGTGCCGGAAGACGCGTCAAGTCAGGAACATACCATGCACGTCACCCGACGCCTTTTCCTCGCCGGAGCGGTCACGCTCGGCCTCGCCGCGTGTTCCTCCACCCCGGTTTCTCCTGTTGGCCCGACCGAGCCTGTCACTCTTGTGTCGGCGTTCGAGGGAAAGCGAACCGGCAAGGGGCTGTTCCGTATCTGGCTTACCGGTTCAGAAAGACGCTTCACCGCACGGCTTAACGGCCGCGTCACAGGTCCCCCGGGACAGAGAACGCTTACAGTTGTCGAGGACTTCGCCTTTGACGATGGTCAGCAGGATCGACTGACCTGGGTTTTCCGTGAAACGGGCCCGGGTCGATGGTCCGGCAAGCGGGAGGACACGGTAGGTAAGGCCACCGTGATCGAGAAAGACGGCACGATCCGCTTGACCTACACGGCTGATTTCAAATCACTCGATGCCGTCACGCGGCTGGGGTTCTCGGACCTTATCTATCAGCAGCCTGATGGGACGCTGGTGAACGATGGAATTGTCACTCGCAAGGGCGTCCCCGTAGCAGCTGTCCGCTTCGTGATCCGATAACAGTCCGCCTTTGAAGGCGGGCCAACCGCCGATCATGGTGCCGGTCTGTCGGGGACGATGCTACGCAGAACGACGATCTCGCTTCCCCTGCGGTCGGTGCGCACTGGATCAAAGCGATCTTGCGGTCCTCTGGGGTTATTCTGGAAACCGGTCATTCTGCGCAACTGACTGGAGAGGCCGCTATTGGGCCGAAAGCGACAGGCAGCTTGGTTTGCCGAGACACCGCCGGGCCGCCGCAGTTCCCGTTTGGTCCCTTTGGGGCTCAGAATTGTTTTCACACATTACGCAGCAAGCTGCAGTGCATGGGCTTCCTATGTGATGCCACAATGGCAGGTGTTTCCATTGAAACCAGACATCATTTATTGCCGATCGGTGATCCCGCTGGTCAGACCTCTACTCGCTTCAGGAAAAAACCTACGAGAAACGGAGTTCATCGTCCAGTTTGTTGTCTATCCACACCCGCCGAGTCCCTGAGCGCAGGTCAGATCAACTACGGCCCAGAGCGCATGTAACTTTAGGCGCAGCCGCGAGGCTGGTCGAGTACCCGATATTTCGGCCCCGGCAAGCAAGCAGGCAAAATGATCTGGACGCGGCCAAGCGGTTTCTGAAAGATGCGCGGTCTCTCTTGGGCACTTCGCCCTGAAGCGTTGATTGATCTCGACGACGCCGGGTTCGTTTCGCGATTTGAGGGCCTCTTCCGGCGGATGGACTAAGCATAACAGTGGAAACGTCCCAGACATGGCTCTTGTCGGCAGCGTCCGCCGGGAATGTGCCGGTTTCAGCAAACATACCCGTATGACCGAGCTTTGCCATCGCGTGCCAGGCGTTCCGGAACCAGGCAGTCAAGAAACATCGTTTCTGTCTCCGGGAAGTGGCGCTCTGGATGCGTCGGACTTGTACCAAGGTCCGACCGTCAGATTTGCATCCGCATTTTGTCACGACAGTGTAACATCAGCCATCTAACCGGTCGCAAAATCCGGTACTTTTGGGGGATCACCATGACGATTGGAAGTTACGTACTGGACCGACGCCTGGTTCTGAAGGGTGGCGCTGCGACGATTGCGGGAATCGTGGCGGGACCCGCGGTTCGTGCCCAAGGTCGCCCGGATGCCGTCGTCTTTACGATCGCTGATCTGCATGCGCCGTATGCCCGTTTGCCCGCGCTGCTGGATGCGATCCGCAAGCAAAAGGCCGAGGTTGGTGTTCCGACCGCCCTGCTTGTTAACGGTGACATCTTCGAGCGTGGCAACGTGGTCTGCCAGCGGTCCGGTGGAGCGGCGGATTGGGCGTTCCTGTCCGCCGTTGCCAAGGAAATGCCTGTTGTCGTGAACCTCGGCAATCACGAGACGGCGATCCTGGACGACATGTCGACCTTCGTAGCACGGGCTGACCAGGCGGGAATACAGGTCGTCTCGAACCTCGTAGACCGCCGGACCGGGCGCTTCTTTGCGCCGGTCTCGGAACGGCTCGGGCTTGGCGGCATGGATATTTCGCTTCTCGGCCTTGCGGCCACCAATCCGTTTGTCTACCGCCCGAATGTTCGTGAGACCCTGACCTTCCTCGACACCACGCAGTTCGTGGCCGATGCGTTCGAGGACACCGCAGCAGGTGCCGATCTCAACGTGATCATGAGCCACGCGGGCGTGTCACCGGACAAGACCTTCATCGATGCTTTGCCGGCCGGTACGGTGATGCAGGGCGCGCATGACCACCTGAACATCGACATGAACCACAACGAGGTTCGCTATTTCCATGGCGGGAGCTGGGGATCGCATATCGGGATGCTGTCCCTGACACATGCGGGCGACACAGTGCAGACGGCCTACCAGACGGTCGATATCGCGCCGGGTGGTGGCGATGCAGAACTGGCGGATGTGATCGAAGGCCAGAAGGCCGAACATCTGACAGATGAGGACCGCGCCATTGTTGCGGTTATCCCCGAGCCGCTGGATATGCACCAGTCCATTCTTGTCGCGACCGACGCAATGCGCCTGGCAACAGAAGCAGATGTCGCCCTGATCGGGCATACCACGTTCGGCGCGCCCCTGGCGGCCGGTCCGCTGACCAATTACGACTTCGACGCCTTCGTGCGTTTTGGCGGCGGCTTGAAAGTGGCCGAGGTGTCCGGTGAGACCCTGCGGCAGATGCTTTCGCGCGCAAATCAGTTCGCCGCGAAAACCCTGGACGGCCGGACCGGCGATTATGTCCATGTGCGTGACGTGGATATCGATGGATCGCGCACCTATCGTCTTGCGGTGAATGCCTGGACGGCAACCAATCAGACCGCGTATCTGGGCACGACTGATTTGCCGTTCGAGGATGTCGAGGGCCTTGAGCTTAAGGCTGTCATCGCCGATCATCTCGCGTCGGTTTTCCAATAGAGATCGTTCCAACTGCGCGCCTCGTATCCGGCGCGCCTGAGGTCCGCAGTGCAGACGACATCGACGGCAGGCGTCGGGAAGAGCACGGGCCCGTTTCGGACATCCGCAAGTTCGGTGACAATGCCGTACGTTTGCGGTTGGGCTGAAGCCCTTTCCAAAGCGGCACGCGCAGGTTTCTGTACGTGTCCGTCGGTTGTCTATGTGGGCGCGGCTGGAACCTCCTCGCTCAGGAAATCCTCGCCGCCCAGGTCCCAGCGGTTCTGCTCTGACCAGATCTGGCGCAGGATCTCTCCCTGACCGGTGAAAGACGCGCCCGTCGTCTCGCAGGCATAGATGCGGTCGGTGCGAAAATGACGAAGGCCGCCGCGAAGTTCGCACCATGCCGCCAGCAGGACAGCGTTGATGTGATAGACGACGGCGATGGGCCGGATGGTGCGCGTCGTCCGCTGGCCTGACGCATCCTGGTAATCGATCCGCAGTACCCGTTCTTCCCGCACAGCCGCGCGCAGCATCGCTTTCGAAACGCAGCCCAGTTCCGGGTCATCATCCGGGGCACCCCAGGGCGACACCTGAAGCCAGTCCGCCGGCGCATGAAGCGCATCGATCTTGGCCGAAATGCGGTCTGCTGCCCGACGCAGCGCCCGGTCGCCCGACCTGCTGAGCATGCAGAGCCCGACGCGAAGCGCCTCCACCTCCTCTTCATCGAAGTTGAGCGGCGGCAGGTCATAGCCCCGACGCATGACATAACCGATCCCGGGCGCGCCCTCGATCGGTGTGCGCATGGCCTGAAGCGCGGCGATATCGCGATAGACGGTGCGGACCGATACCTCGAGGCGCGCCGCCAGGTCGTCTGCCCGAACCGGGCCATCGGCAGCGCGAAAGATCTGGATCAATTCGAAAAGGCGGTTCGATTTCGTCATGGGAAGCATTCGATCAGGTGGAGGCTCCTGACACCATATGCGTATCCCCTGACAACGTCATGTCAGGAGCGATCGGCGATGGTTCCCCAGCCGAAATCAGGAGAGCCGTCGATGAGCCACTATGACCACGCAACCCTTCTCGCCCTGCGCCTGGGTCCCTGGACCAGCACTGAAAGGCAAGCGCAGTCGACCACCGACAAGGAGATCGAAGCCGCTTTCCTTGCGCAGCGGCAATCGGCTGTCGCCTCGAAACCCGCGAAGAAAGGCGCCGCCCCGGTCGCCGCGCTTCGAAATCTTCTCCGCGATGGGTTTGCCGGAAGGTCTTCCTGATTTGCTCTTTGCCAGTTGCGGCGCGCCTTTCCCCGACCGGTCTTGTATGACACCGCCCGCGCAGCGCACGGCCAGTTTGCCGATGGCGGACCGGGTCGACAACCCGAACCCGATCCCGCAAAGATGGCCAAGCCTTCCGGTGCAGATCCGTCTACAGCGTCTCCACCACGCCGCCATCTACCCGCAGGCTGGCGCCGGTCGTGGCCGAGGCCTGGGGCGAGTAGGCGTAGACGATCATGTGGGCGACTTCCTTCACGTTCGCGGCGCGGCGGATGAGGGAACTCGGCCGCGCTTCCACGACGAATTCGGCGGCGACGTCTTCGATGTCCCTCCCGGTCTGGGTCACGCGATCGGCGAGCATGTCGCGCAGGCCGTCGCTGAGCGTCGGGCCGGGCAGCACCGAATTGACCGTGACGCCCGTACCTGCGAGACGCTTGGCCAACCCGCGCGCAAGGGCCACGTCGGCCGCCTTCCTGACACCGTAGTGGATCATGTCGGCGGGAATGTTGAACGACGATTCCGAACCTAGCATGACGATCCGGCCCCAGCCGCGCCGGACCATGGCGGGTGCCAGCGCGCGGCTCAGGCGCATGGCGCTCATCACGTTGACCTGCCAGTGCCGGTCCCATTCCAAGTCAGACGCATGTCGTCGCCCGGCGCGGCAAGCAGACGGTCGAAGTCTACGAGGCCATCGTGGAAGTCTGCCCCACGTATCCAGTAATTCAGGTCACGGCGCAGGGCGTCCTTTTCGGCGGTCCAGTAGGGTTCTTCCAAGGGCGTATCCGGGAGCGCGCCTGCGAAGGGCGGCAGGGTGCCACGGATCAGGCGCATGCCCTGCGCCCGAGTGCGCGCCGCCACCTGGAGCAGCCCGGCCTGAAGGCGGTCGAGGCTCATCGGGCCTTCACGTAGGTGGCATCCAGCCAGAGAAAGGGCCAGTCACCCTCCAGCGGCCGGTTCAGGAACGCCTGCACCCGCTCGTAGATTTCCTCGCACAGCCGCACCTTCGAGGTGCCCGTCAGCCCCATGGCCCGCACCAAGTCATCGACGGCGCGGGTCGAGACCCCGTGGATGTAGGCTTCCTGTATCACAGCCATCAGCGCCTTCTCAGCCGTCTTGCGCGGCTCCAGGAAGGTCGGGAAATAATTGCCCTTGCGCAGCTTCGGGATGTTCAGGCCGATGGTCCCCGCCCGGGTATCCCATTGCCGCGGCCGGTAGCCGTTCCGCTGGTTCTCCCGGTCGGAATTACGCTCGCCATGGCCCGCACCGCAAACGGCGGCCACCTCGATATCCATCAGCCGCTGCGCGGCAATCTGGATCAGCTCTCGCAGAAAATCCGCGTCATCGCTCTTGGCGATCACGCCCGGAAGGTCAATCATGGTCTCGGTCATCGTGCTCTCCTTCGTTGTCGTCGGTCTTCGAACAACCTCAGACTACGAAGAAGCGCGGTGGCCGCCAGCCCGGCCGCGCGCTGCGCTACGCCAAGGGCTTCGCGCGCGACCTCCTACACCACCCGACGGGACACTACCTGAAGATAGGCAGGATTTGCCGCCCCCGGCCTCAGTCAGTGCCGTAAGCCGCCTCCATCGCTGTCCGGGCAATGTCGCCCCGGGTCATGTCCCGATCACGCGTCCGGATGTGCAGGATGGCCGTGGACTCGACCTCTTCAGGCCGCAGGACGGCCGGGTCGGGTCGATGCGAACCGTGCCGAAGTGACCGATCCGAGGCATTGAATTTCGTGAAGTTTCCTCCCCGAAGATCCGCATTCGTTACGCCGGTTTCGCGCGGCCATCTTGAAAGTGTTCTCAATTTGTTCTATATTGAGGGCAGGCAACACATGGTGTCTTCAGATGGAAAAAACAGCCGAATTTCTTCCCGCCACGCAAAAGCAGATCGCCTATGCCCGGTCTCTGGCGCTTCGTAATCAGACGCTCCTGCCCGAAGAAATCCAGCACGACCGCCGCGCGCTCAGCAGCTGGATCGAAGCGCAGGCCAAGTTGAAGCCAATGTACTCCGGCGACACTGCGGGCGACGGGCGACCGACCTCGAAACAGGTCGCCTTCGCCGAAAGGCTCGCCCGTATCAAACGGCGCTCGATCCCCGGAGAGTGCTTTCGCGACAAGGGGCTGATGTCGCGCTGGATCGACGGGAACAGGTAGCTGCGTGGAACCTGTGGCAGCGTTTCGCAAGGCCGCTGGCAATCCCACTGGTACTGTAACCGCGGCGCCACATCGGCGTGGAAATCGATCCGGGCCGATTACGAGATCGTAGCAAGTTTCGAAAGAACACCGACAGATCTGGGTCCTTACATGGTCAGGTTGGTGCCAGGCAGATGTCGACCCGTGATGCGTTTTCGCCGCCGTCGCTCAAAGGCAAATCCAGCAACATGGCCGGCCGTTCCGGCCCCCTCCTCGCCGCTTCGGGCCTTATCCTCGTGGGCTGGGCAGGCGTGGCCGCGGGAGAGATCGTGGCTCCGCCATCGCAGGGTGGGGTGAACACTCCGGACGGTGACATGCCGCGTGTCACGTCAACCGTCAGCGGCGGTGGCATTGTCCCCGTCATCCTCGAGACCGATAACGACTGGTCGATCATTGGGCAGATCACCGGGGCGCTTTCCCTGGACGGGCTGCCGACGGTCGATCCGTCGAATGGCGTGGTTCAGTACCTGTCGACAGGCTCGACCCCGCAGGCAACGGAGACCGCTTTCGATGCCGGTGACATCACGGTCACGATGGGAACGCCGACCGGTTCGGCAGGCACGGACAGCCTGTCGGCCACCGGCATCACGGGGGGCGGCCCGGTGCCCGGTGCGTTGTGGGTCGGCTCGGTCGGAACCGACGGCTATCTGGCGCCCGGTCAGGACAACTGGCAGAACAACGATATCGACAACTTCACGCAGGGTGCCGTGGACGGCAGCGACGCGGGGGCGATCATCGTCACCATCGACGGATCGGCCGCGCTTTCGGCAACGGGGCAGGGCGCGAGCAAGGGTGGCGCGCTCGGCACGCCGGCGCTGTCGGGTGTAACGGTTACGTCCATCGGTGGCCACGCCACCAGCGCGACGGATGCCGATGAAAACGCGTTTGTCGGGAATGGCGGCGATGCGGGCGATATCAACCTGACGACAGAAGCCGGCAGCACGATCATCGTCGATGCCGGCGGTGACGGCGGTGCGACCGGGATCTATGCCTATGCGCAGGGCGGCGCGCTGGGTCAGGCGCAGAACTATTACACCGGCACGCCCGGGACGGCCGGAACGGTTGCGGTGACACATGGTGGCAGCATCACAGTGTCCGATCCGGACGGGTTCGGCATCTACGCGGCTGCGGTCGGTGGCGACGGGTTCGAGAACGAGGCCACCGTGCTTCCGACAGGGAACGGATATCCGGCCGATGGGGGTGCGGTTTCCGTAACGCTCGGGTCCGATGCGTCCATCACGATGGGGCAAGGCGGCGTTGGCATATTTGGCTTCAGCCGCGCAGGCAGCTGGGAGCCGTTCGGCAGCACCTTCCAACCCAGCGGCGGGACCGTGGCGATCACGCTGGACGATGGCGCGTCGATCCGGACGGGCACCGGGAAAGGTGCCGATTTCGCCATGGGCGCGCTTGCGATCAGCGCCGGCAATGCGCTTGTCGAAAAGCGCGGCGATAACGGGGAAGGCAGTGGAAACGCAGGCTCGATCACGATCGACAACGCGGGCGACATTGCCACGGGGGGCACGTTGTCCTTCGGGCTTGCGGCGCTGGCGGTCGGCGGCACGCCCTTTGTCACCAGCGTCAACAGCGGTTCGAACGTCATCGGCAACAGTGGCGAGATTGCGTCGGCCGATGGCGGTTCGATCAACGTGGGCCACAGCGGCACGATCACCACGCCGGGCGACCATGCGGCCGGGATCCTCGCGCTCAGTTCGGGCGGTGGCGGTGTGGTCAAGAACGATGCCGCGGGCGTCGTCAATTCCGACGGTACCGGGTTTTCCGCCGGGACGCTCCTGGGCGCGAACACGAACTCTGACGCTGCGGCGACCAGCGGGGGCAGCGTCGAAATCGACGTCTCGGGCACAATCGCGACCGGCGGGACTGCGGGCTCTGGCATCGGGGCCTTCGGTATCCTGGCGCAATCCATCGGCGGCAGCGGCGGCATGGCGGGGGGCAGCGAAAGCCTGACCGCCATCGGCGATGCCGGCGGTGGAGGCGGCGCCGGTGGCAAGGTCACCGTCAGTCTGGATGATGGCACGCGCATCGGCACCTTGGGCAAGAACGCCCACGGGCTTCTGGCGCAATCCATTGGCGGGGGTGGCGGCAGCGGAGTTTCGTCCTCTGGCGGGTTCGTGGCGGTCGGCGGTGCGGGCGGCGCGGGGGGCGATGGCGGGACGGCCACGCTGAACACGGCGGGTTCGGTGCAGATCACGACCGCGGCCAACTATTCCCACGGCGCCGTCGTGCAGTCGATCGGCGGCGGCGGCGGCAATGGCGGCTATGCCGACAGCGCCGGCGCCTTCGTCGATGTCGCGATTGGCGGGGCAGGTGGCGCGGGTGGCTCGGGCGGCGTCGCGGGTGGCTACAACAACGCGGGCAGCCGTGTGACCACCGTCGGCAACCACGCCTACGGCATGACCGTTCAGTCCATCGGCGGGGGGGGCGGTGTCGGTGGTGCGGCGATGTCTTACGCGGCCGGGGCCCTGTTTTCGGCCTCCTTCGCGGTGGGCGGCAAGGGTGGCGTCGGCGGTGACGGTGGTGTTGTGACAGGCATCAACCACGGTACCATTTCCACCGGCTTGAACCCTGCAACGCTGGCCAGTGGCGTGACATTCGTGGCGGGGACGGGGACCGTCTATGGCACGCTGTCCAACGGGGCGACGTTCGTGGGCGACTTCACGAGCGGCGGGATCGAAGACGGTGTCGTTGCGGGCGATCTGGGTACGCTCACGATCCGGGACGGTGACCAGACCCGGACCATCCAGAATGCATCTATGGACGATGGGGTGCTGACCGGCGCCGGGTTCAGCGGGACTGTCATGTCGGGTGGTATCTTGCAGGCGGTGGCCTCGGATCCCGGCACCGCGCTGGTGAGCGGTGTTCTGTCCGACGGGCTGTTCACCGCGGCGACGGGCGCGCCGAACCCCAACGGGGCGGATGCGGCGGGCATGGTCGTCCAGTCCATCGGCGGCGGCGGTGGCGCCGGCGGGTCGGCCACGGGCAAGGCGCTGGCGCTGCCTCTGGCAGGCGGCGGAGAATATGAACTGAAGCAGTTCGCCTTCGCGGGGTCGCTGGGCGCGAACGGCGGGGCGGCCGGTGATGGCGGCGGCGTTACCGCCGGCAACTACAATGCCATCCTGACCTGGGGCGACGCGGCGCGGGGCGTTGTTGCGCAATCCATCGGTGGCGGCGGCGGTATCGGCGGCGACGCGACCGCAACAAGCACCACGATCCAGGATTCCGGCACCGATTTTCAGGCGAGCTTTGCGCTGGGTGGATATGGCGGGGCCAGCGGGAACGGCGGTACGGTCACGGCCTTCAACGGCGCGGAAGACGGCAGTGAGATCGGGTCCGTCATCACCCACGGCCAGTTCGCGACCGGCATTCTTGCCCAGTCGATCGGCGGTGGCGGCGGCGCGGGCGGAACCGGCACTGCCACCAACAACACGCCCGACGTGCCCTATGCCACGGGCAATTCCTATGCTGGTGACCTGGGTCTGGGAGGCTTTGGCGGCGCGGGCGGTAATGGCGGCACCGTCACCGTCTACAACTACGCGGGCAGCAGTAGTGCGACCACCGGCTCAGACGCGACGGCCATACGGGCGCAGTCCATCGGTGGCGGTGGCGGTGAGGGCGTGGGGGGCAGCGGCGGTGTAAGCGCAACCGTCAGCAACACGCCTCTGTCGATGAAGGTCAACGTGGGGGCCGTGAACGGCGATGCGGGTGATGGCGATGCGGTGACGGTCGACAATTACGGGTTCATCTCGACCATGGGCGGCGGATCGCACGGCATCCACGCCCAGTCGGTCGGCGGTGGTGGCGGGGCAGCGGGCAGTCTCGATTCAAGATCATCGGCATTCCTGAAATCCGTTGCAGGAGACGTGAAAAGCTGGCTGTCGGACGACGGGTCCTACAGAGCATTGATCAGCCTCGGCGGGTCTGCCGGGGACGGTGGCGACGGCGATATGGTGACCGTGCTGAACGACGCCACGGCAGGCATCGCCACCAACGGGGAACGCGCCCTGGGCATCCTGGCGCAATCCATCGGCGGTGGCGGCGGCACGGCCGGGGCGTCGAGCGGCCTGTCGCGGTCCGCGGTCACATCGACAACGACGCAGGATGGCGCCCGCGTCTTCACGACGACCCTCGATATCGGGTCGGGCAGTGGCAGCACTGGGCAGGGCGGCACGGTCGATGTCACGAACAACGGGCAGATCGTGACGACGGGCTCTGGAGCTACGGCGCTCGTGGCGCAGTCGGTCAGCAACGGCGGATACGGTGCGGCGGCGAGTGTCGACGGCGACCTGACGCTTGCGATGGGTCTCAGCGTTAACACCGATGTGATTTCGTCCGCGCTCGACGGTGGCGATGTCGGCGTGATCCATTCCGCGGACGCCTCGATCACGACTGCGGGGCGCGACGCGGCGGCGATCATCGCCCAGTCGGTTGGCGGCGGTGGGGGCATCGCGTCGGCTGGCAGCGACGCGTTCCAGACTGTCGGCGGAGGTCAGGCAGGGTCCGCCTTTCACAAGATCACTCTTGGCGGGACCTACAGCGACAGCGCGCCGCCGAATGTCGGCGGCACGGTTTCAGTCACCGCATCCGGTGACATCGCGACCACTGCCGACTGGTCTCATGGTGTTGTTGCCCAGTCTGTCGGTGGCGGCGGTGGCAGTGCCGCCGTCCACACAACCGACAGCGTTGCGGCATCACTCGACGTCGTTGTCGGCGCAACGGGTGGCACCGGCAATGGCGGCGATGTGACTGTCGCGCTCGGCTCCACCGGGGGCCCCGCCAGCATCACGACGGGCACCCAGACGACGACGGGCGGTACGACCACCCGGACAGGCTACGCGGCCTACGGCATCCTTGCCCAATCCATCGGCGGCGGCGGCGGTCTTGTGATGGAGGACACCGCCGCAGGCACGCAGGCATTCGGCACCATCATGTTGGGTGGCAACGGCATCGGCAACGGAACCAAGGTGTCTGTCACCGGCGACGCTTCGGTGACGACCCATGGTGACACCGCCCATGGCGTCGTCTTGCAGTCTATCGGGATGGGCGGGGGCATCGCCGGTCAGGGCAGCAGCCTGACGCCGGACAGTCCGGCGGCGACCGGCGCGGTGCTTGCGTCCCTGAACCCGCTTGCGGCGGCGCCCGCCTATGGCAATGGCGGGAATGTCACGCTCGACTCCGCGCTCACGATCTCGACGTCGGGCGCCAGTGCTTACGGCGTCCTCGCCCAATCCATCGGTGGGGGCGGGGGGCTGGCCTTTTCGCAGAACGCGGCCAACATTGCCACGATCGGCAATGCGTTCGGGACCGGCACCAAATCGAACGGCGGCAACCTGCGGCTGACGCTGCAGGACGGCACCGCCATCGCAACCACAGGCGCGGCGGCCCACGCCATCGTGGCGCAATCCATCGGCGGGGGTGGCGGGATCCTTGGCTATCACAACGGGTCCGGCTTTTCCTTCCCGACCGAGATCACCAACACCCAGGTCGGCGACGGCAACAGCGTCAACATCACCACCAATGGCACCATCACGACGTCGGGGGACGGCGCGCATGGCATCCTTGCCCAGTCCATCGGCGGCGGCGGCGGATTGTTTGCCCAGGACGGGACGGCCTATGCCGGGTCCGTCGGGGGGGGCACCAGCCGGGGCGGTGGCATCACCATCAACCAGAGCGGCACGCTGGCCGCCACCGGCGCCGACGCGAGCGGTATCTTCGCCCAGTCGACCAGGGGCTCCGACGGGCCTGCGAGCATGAACATCGACATTGCCGGCGCCGTAAGCGGCGGTTCGGGTACCGGCTATGGCGTCTGGATGGACGGTGGCAGCTTCAATACGCTCACCATCGACGCCACGGGATCGCTGAGCGCGCTTTCGGGCAACGCGATCTATGTCACCGGCGGAAGCTCGACCACCGTTGCGAATGCCGGAACGCTGTTCGGGAACGCCTTGATCTCGGGCGGCACCCTGACCAACACCGGCATCTACGATGTCGGCAATGGCGCGACGGTCGATGGCTTCTACCGGCAGAGCGACACCGGAACCCTGCGCTTCAGCTTCACCTCCGACCCGTCGGCGAAACTGATCGTGGCCGGGAGCGCGGTCCTGCAAGGCAGCGCCGATCCGGTTGTCGGTGATTGGCTTCTGCCAGTCGGTAACGTGCTGATTCAGGGCGAACCGGTGGAGCTTGACGGCCCGGTCACAACGCCCTCCGGGCCGCTCTATTCGTGGACCATCGGCCAGCCCGGCCCGACATCGGTCACCATCACGCCGGTTGCCGATTTCACCGGTGCCGCCAGCGGATTGGACGGCAACGAACAACAGGCCGCCGGGTATCTGCAGGACGAATGGACAGCGCAGAACGCTGCGATGGCCTCTTACTTCGCCGATCTCTACAACACGGTCGCCACGCAAGGGCAGTACCAGACCGTACTGGACGACATGTCACCCGAGGCGACACAGGCGCTGGCCACCAACCTGGCCAATGTCTCCGACTCCATCCTTGGCGCGGCGATGAGCTGCCCCGCCTTCGAGGGCACTACGACGCTTCTGACCGAGGGAAGCTGCATCTGGGCGCAGAGCGGCGGCGACATCACCCGCCGTTTCGATGCCGACAGCCGCGTGTCGCGCGTCGTCACCAGCTTCGGCGGACAGAAGGAACTGGACAACGGCTGGGCCTTGGGGGGCACTTTCGGCTTTGCCGCCCTGAACGCGAAGGGGAACACCTATTCGGGCAGCGGGACGGACTATTACGGCAGCGTGGCACTGAAACGGGTTGTCGGGCCGTGGACCTTCGCGGGCGCACTGGCCGGTGGCGTCGGCGACTATTCGATCAACCGCGTGGTTCAGACCGACGGGTCATCCCTGACGGCCGAACCGGACGCATACCTTGTCGGCGCCCGGGCAAGGGTGGCCTACGACTTCGCCTACAAGAACAGCTACATCCGCCCGACGATGGATCTGGATCTGACGTATCTCAACACGGCAACCTATCGCGAAAGCGGCACATCTGCCTTCGCGCTGGCCGTCGATGAGAGCGACCAGGTGAATGCTGTCTTCGCGCCGTCGGTCGAGTTCGGCTTCCGCCGCAACATGGCCGACGATTTCATCCTGCGCGGCTATGTCAGCGGCGGCGCGGCATTCGCGGCCCGGGACGGTCGGTCTGTGTCGGCCGCGCTCATCGGCGCGACGTCCGACAATGCGTTCCGCGTGAACATCGACACGCCCAATGTCCTTGGCACCTTCACGGCCGGTCTCCAGCTTTACCAGGACAAGGGTTGGGACGTGCGCGGCGAATACAGGTTGCAGGCAGGCGGCGATTTCCTGAACCAGGGAGGGCTCTTGCGCCTGTCCTACCGGTTCTGACAGGGGCGTCCGGGCATTGTCGCGATGGTCTTGCACGGCGGTGCCACCTTAAGCCCTGCGTGCGGCGGGACCAATACGGCCGCGGCGCGGAACGCCGTGTGAGTCTTCGATCAATGTGCTGATGATCGACTGTATGCAGAGGATCTTTGGGGCCATTGTAGGTAAGGTTGGGTTTGTGGGCGTTTTTCTGATCCTCGCAGGACTCAATAAGTCTGATCCCCAAAGTTTCACACTCGAACTGGGGTTCGTGGACGCTTCGTTGAGTCGTGACAATCCCTGTTCGAGGGTGTTCGGATTTGTAGGTACCAGGGGTGGCGCCGGAAATCTGAACCGGGCATCACGCCGATGATTTGCTATCGGATGTAAGGGCTTGGCAGGTTGAAGAGCGAAATGAACTTCTCGCGGAGATCCTGTGCACCGGTGACGCGCACGCCCACGGTTTCGGGGGCTTCGTCGCCGTAGAAGACGGCCGCAAGGGGTGGTGCGGCAGGGGCTTCGAAGCGCAGGTCGGGGGCTTCATCCGCGCCGCGCGTCACCGGCATCGCGCCACCGGCAAGCCGGGCGGTGAACTGCGCCGTGCCGATTACGAAGACCGTCACCGCCTTCATGTCCTGCGCCGCCGCGGCATCGAACATCGTCCGCAGGGACAGCATGAACGAGATCGGCGACAGCGGCAGCGTGGGGTCGTGCAACGGAGAGGCGGCGGCCCAGCGGCCCAGCTCCTGCAGGATCGGTTCGGCCGCATAGCCCCAGTCCGTCAAGCCATACAATTGCGCCGGTGCCGGATCCGGCGCCGTGGAGCGGATGACGACGCCGTTGGCCTCGAGCCCCGAAAGCCGTTCGGTCAGCACCTTGGCGCTGATCCCCGGCAGGTTCGCACGGATGTCACTGAACCGGCGCGGCCCGAACATCAGTTCGCGCACGACCAGCATCGACCAGCGTTCGCCCAGGAGTTCCAGCCCGAACGCCGTGCCGCACGCGTCGCCGTACCAGCGCCCATGGGGGGATTCTGCCGATTTGGTTACTTTTTGTTTCTTCATGATTGCTTTTAGTAACTCTCTCTGCTTGGCTTGTCCACACTGACGACTCGGCAAGGGAGGAAACCAATGCCCCAGATGATCTTCATAAACCTGCCCGTGGCAGATCTCGACCGGTCGGTCGCGTTCTACGAGGCGATCGGATTTACCAGAAATCCGATGTTCAGCAACGAACAGGCGGCCAGCATGGTCCTGTCTGACACGATCTGCGTGATGCTGCTGACCCATGGATTCTGGGCGACATTCACCGACCGCCGCCGGGTCGACCCGGCGCGAGAGGCGCAGGTGCTGCTTTGCATCAGCCGCGAGGACAAGACGGCAGTGGATGCCATCACCCGGGCCGCGACGGCTGCGGGGGGCACCGCCGATCCCTGTCCGGTTCAGGACCACGGCTTCATGTACGGGCGCAGCTTTGCCGATCCCGACGGACATATCTGGGAACCCATGTGGATGAGCGCCGAAGCTGTCGAGAAGGGACCGGCCGAGATGTCCGATGCCGGTTGATCCGAACGCCGCCATCACCATCACCGCTTTCGACTGGGTGCCGGAGTTCGCCCGCGGGCAGGTCCGTGACCTGCGCGTCCGCTGGGCGCTCGAGGAAACCGGGCAGGACTATGCTGTCCGTTATCTCCCGCAGGGATGCCAGAAAAAGGCCGCACATCGCGCGCTTCAGCCGTTCGGGCAGGTGCCGACCTATGAGGATGGCGATGTGACCCTGTTCGAAAGCGGCGCCATCCTCTGGCATATTGCCGAACGCTTCCCTGGCCTCATGCCCGCACCGCCAGACGGGCAATGCCGGTCGCTCGAATGGCTCTTTGCCGCGCTGAACACCGTCGAGCCGCTGATCATGGACCGGGCGCAGATGACGATCTTCGAAGCGGCAGAGCCATGGTCCGCGCCGCGCCTGCCGGGCATCGACGAAAGGATCACCGAACGATTACAGGAGGTATCCGACCGTCTCGGCGCGGCCGAATGGTTGGCCGGTGGCTTTTCCGCCGGCGACCTGATGATGGTCAGCGTCCTGCGGATCATCGAAGGCGCAGGCCTGATCGAAGCCTTCCCGAACCTCGCCGATTACGTCACGCGGGCCAAGAGCCGCCCTGCCTTCCGGCAGGCGATGGCCGATCACATGGCCGGCTTCACGGGCCATCCGCCGTCCGGGCCCGACGAACGGACGGCAGAGCATCACCCCAAGCAAGGAGTACTCACATGACCTACGTCGCAGGCTTCCTCACCCCCGTGCCGAACGGGAACAAGCAGGCCTATATCGACAGCGCCCGCAAGGCCTGGCCGTTGTTCAGGGACTACGGCGCGCTGCAGATCGTCGAGACCTGGGGCGACCAGATCCCTGACGGGACGCACACCGATTTCAAGCGCGCCGTGGCGCTGGAGGACGGAGAGACGGTCTGCTTCTCCTGGATGATCTGGCCCGACAAGGAAACCCACGACAAATGCGGTGCCAGCATGCAGACCGATCCCCGCTGGCAGGACATGGACATGCCCTTCGACGGCAAGCGCATGATGTGGGGCGGTTTCACCCCCATCTACGAGGAGACGGCCACGAAGGATGCCGGACCGGGCACCTGAGAAGGAGACCGACGAGGAGACCGACAATGACCAAATCCAGGGCCGCCGTGTTCCTCTGGTTCGATACCGAGGCCGAGGCCGCGGCAAAGTTCTATGCCGACACGTTCCCCGACAGCCATGTCGAAAAGGTGATCCACATCCCCGACGGGGTCCCGAACGCCCCGGCCGGCAGCGTCCAGCTGGTCGAGATGACACTGCTGGGGCTGCCCTACGCACTGCTCAACGCCGGTCCCCATGTCCAACCCAACGACGCCTATTCGCTCCAGGTCTATACCGAGGACCAGGCCGAGACGGACCGGCTGTGGGCTGCCATCACGGGCAACGGCGGAGAGGAGATCATGTGCGGCTGGTGCAAGGACCGCTGGGGCTACCGATGGCAGATCACCCCGCGGATCCTGATGGACGCGCTGTCCCACCCGGACCCTGCCGCCTCGGCCCGGGCGCAGGCGGCCATGATGGAGATGCGGAAGATCGACATTGCCGGTATCGAGGCCGCCCTGCGGGGCAACGCCCAGGCATGACCCTAGATCGGGCGGAGACCATCTGACCTGCGGATTGCGGAAGCTTGACAGTTGCCTGCCATCGACCGCGACACGGTGTGACGCCTCATGCGCCGGTGGCGAGGGCCAGCCCGTCGGCCACGGCCGTGAAGGCCTCGGTGCGCGCCACGGCGGCACCCGGGCAGACCTCGCGCATCTCGCGTTCGATCAGGCTCATGAGGCTCGACCCGCCGACCAGGACAATCGTGTCGATCCGGTCCACCCCGGCCCGGTCCAGCGTTTCGGTCGCGGCGTCCCGCAAGGGGGCGGCAAAATCGGCAAGGCAATCGTCGAGCGTGCGGGGCGTGATCCCGGCGGACAGGCCCTTCTCGATCAGGCCCATCGCGATGCGGACGTCATCGGCCCCTTGGTTCGCCGCGATCTTGCCGCGTTCGACGGCAAAGGCCAGATCGTGGCCCAGTTCTTCCTCCAGCACGGTGGACAGGCGGCCCAGAACGCCGGGCTTTTCGGCCAGCTTCACCATCCGCGCGACCTCGCGCCGGGTTTCGGGGGTGTAGAGGAACGGGATCTTGGCCCAGGTCGCAAGGTCCACGTAGATCGCGGCGGGCGTCGGCAACAGGCCCGGCCCCATCTCGCGCCGCAAGGCACCGCCATGACCCAGATGCGGCATGGCATGGGCCATCGACACGGCATGGTCGAAATCTGTCCCGCCCAGCCGGATGCCGTGACTGGCGAGGATCCGGACGGCGCCATCTTCGGCCGTGAACACGGAGAAGTCAGACGTACCGCCGCCTATGTCGACGATCAGCCCCGTCCCCCCGGCCGCGTTCGCGCCATGGCTGGCCAGCGCCGCGGCCTCGGGTTCGAACATGAATTCCACCGTGTCGAACCCGGCCGCGTCATAGCAGGCGCGCAGGTCGGCCTCGGCGCGGGCGTCCCGGTCCGGGTCGGCGGTGTGGAAATGGACCGGCCGGCCGGACAGGGCCCGTGTGAATTGCCGCCCGGTCTCCTGCTCGGATCGTTGTTTCACCTGGGCGAGAAAGGCCGAAACCACGTCCGCCAGCGTGCGCCGCTTGCCCGAGATCAGGCGTTCCTCGTGAAACAGCGACGTTCCCAGAACGCTTTTCAGTGCGCGCATGTAGCGCCCTTCCTCGCCCGCGACCAGCGCCCGTGCGGCGGCTGACCCGATCAGCATCGGGCCGCCGCCCTCAGGAAAGAAGACGGCGGTCGGGAGTGTCTCGGCCCCGGTCTCGACCCGCAGGCGGCGGGGGCGGCCGTTGTCCAGAACGGCAGCAGCGGAATTCGACGTGCCGAAGTCGATGGCAAGCGTGTCGGTCGACATGGGCAGGACCATTTCGAAGCTGGGAATCGGGAAGGCGCACCGGGTACCCAATCCGGGGCCGGGCCGCAAGATCGAGCCTTGCGGGCCCACCACCGAACGGATCGCGGCCATGCGGCTTCCGGCCGGCCTGCCGCTTGGCCCTAACCCGCAGCACCGGAGGCGGGAATTTGAACCCGCCCGTGATCTTCCCGGCGCATCGGTCTGCCTAACTCTTGCCTCATGACGGACCGGCGGGCCGGATCAGACCTGATCGTCAACTGCGCGGTCGTGGATGAAGTATTCCGGGTGATCCTGGCCGAAGACCTCGATATCCAGTTGCAGCTTGTCCAGGTGCTCTTCCATCGCGCGGGCCGCCGTGTCGGCGTCGCCCGCCTCGATGGCGTCGACCACCGCGGTGTGCTCGCGGATCACCATCTCCAGCCGCCCCTCCTGCGGCAGGGTCAACTGGCGGTAGCGGTCGACCTGGATCTTCAGGGTGCGGATGATGTCCCAGATCCCGGGATAGCCCGCCATCGTGGCAAGTGCTGCATGAAAAGCCTCGTCCGCGGCGTGGAACGGCGCCAGTTCACCCCTGTCGGCCAGCATGCGCTGCCGGGCCAGCTGGTCGCGCAGATAGGTCATGTCGTCGGGCGTGGCACGATCGACCGTGTTGCGCACGATCATCACCTCGAGCGCGCGACGCGCGACGATGGCTTCGATCAGGCCCGAGACCGGGATCCGCCCCACGAACGTGCCCGATTTCGGCACGATCTCGACCAGTTTTTCCTTTGCCAGTCGTTGCAGCGCCGCGCGCACGGGCGTGCGGCTGACACCGAATTCCCGCGTCAGGGTCAGTTCCGAAACGGGCGTGCCGGGCAGCAGCTCCATCGAGGCGATGGCGCCGTGCAGCTTTTCATAGACGATGTCGGCGCTGGTCCGGTCACTGGAACTGGAAAACCGCGCCGCCCCCCTGGGCCCTTGTCCGGGAGAGCGCTTGCGTGGCGCGTCCTGATTGCCCGACACCCGGCCGTCCTTCGGGTTTGGCGTTCGCCCTTCGGTGCTCTCGCTGGCCATGTTCCGGACTCCGTTCCAGTTGCGTCGGTCGATCTCTGGCCACCCCAAATGCCCGGTTTCCATCGCCGCGACCATAGCCGGTTTCACACCCTCAAGGAGAGCGCCCGAAATTCCTGCAAGCATGCCTTGTATACGAGATTTAACTAGTATACAAGTTGCAAATACCCGACTCGAGATCGGGACAAGGAGGGGCCATCCGCCGAACGCGGCTGGCCTGGAGAACCCAGGGAGGAATGACAATGAAATTTGCCAAACTCGGCGCCCTTGCAGGGGCAGCCGTCTTGACGCTTGCCAGTGCGACATCGGCACTGGCGCAGCAGACCCTGAAATGGGCCCATGTCTACGAGGAAGGCTCGGGCTATCACCAGGTTGCGCTGTGGGCGGCGGAACAGATCGCCGAACGCACCGACGGGCGCGTCGACGTCCAGGTCTTCCCGGCCTCGTCGCTGGGCAAGGAAGTCGAGATCAACGAAGGCCTGGGCATCGGTGCCGTCGACATCATCTATACCGGCCCCAGCTTCGTCGAACGCTATTACGGGCCGATCGCGATTTCCGACTACCCGTTCATCATGCGCGGCTACGATCACTGGAAAAACTACCGTGACAGCGATCTCTTTGCCGAGCTGTCGGACGGTTACAAGGACGCGACCGGCCACACGGTGATGGGCCTTGTCTATTACGGCCAGCGCCACGTGACATCGAATTTCCCGATCACCCAGCCGTCCGACATGGAAGGGCTGAAGATCCGGGTGCCGAATTCGCCCGTCATGCTGATGTTCCCCAACGCGGTCGGCGCGAACCCGACGCCTATGGCGTTTTCCGAGGTCTATCTTGCGCTGCAGCAGGGCGTGGTCGATGCGCAGGAAAACCCGCTGCCGACGATCCAGTTCAAGAAGTTCTACGAGGTCCAGTCGAACATCAACCTGACGGGGCATATCCTGAACTCGCTTCTCATCATCGTGTCCGACAGCGCCATGTCGCGGCTGGGCGATGATGCCGCCATTGTCGAGGAGGTGCTGGAAGAGGCAGCCGCCAGGGTCTCGCAAGAGATCTATGACAGCGAGCAGAGCCTCGTGGCGTGGTTCCGCGACCAGGGCATCAACGTGAACGAGATCGACAAGGAACCCTTCCAGAACGCGGTCAAGCCGATGCTGACGGACACCTCCAAGGTGCCCTACGAGCTGGATCATTTCGAGCGGTTGCAAGGTCTCTGAGGCTGCTGCCGGCGATGAAGGATCCCGACAATCAGGTGAAGGACGAAGGGCACGGCCGCGATGCGGCCGGCCCTTTCGTCGATGGCGAAGACACCGCGCCGCTGGACATCAAGGCCGTCGACCTGCCGGGGCTGATCGCGCTCTGGCTGCTGGCGGTGATCGTCTTCCTGCAGTTTTTCACCCGCTATGTGCTGAACGACAGCATTGCCTGGACCGAAGAGATCGCGCGCTACGTGCTGATCCTCGTCGCGTTCCTGGGCGCGGTCACGGTCAGCCGCAAGGGCACCCACATCTTCCTTGAATTCTTCTACCGCTACCTGCCGGACCGTATCGCCAAGTGGCTGAGCGTGGCGATGGAGGCGCTGAGCCTCGGGTTCTGGGCCTACCTGTCCTGGCTGGCGGTCGAACTGGCGTTGAAGACACGAACCAAGATGGCCTCGGCCGAGATCCCCAAGAGCCTGCTTTACTGGGCGGTCGCGGCCGCCCTGGCGGCGATGGCGATCTTTTCCCTGATGTGGCTTGTCCGGAAGATCCGCCAGAGCCCCGAAGTTGTAAGGCGCGAGATCGAGGATCACGCGCTGTCCGATGTTTCCGACTGACATGAAAGCCCGTTCCAAATGATCCTGACGTTCATGTTCGTAATCCTGTTCGTGCTGCTGATCCTGGGCGCGCCGGTGGCGGTGGCGCTGGGGCTGGCGTCGCTGTTCTTCATCTCGCAGTCGGGGATGCCGGATGTCGTGGTGCTTCATAACATGGTCAACGGCATCAACTCCTTCCCGCTGATCGCGGTGCCGTTCTTCATCCTTGCCGGTCACCTGATGAACACGTCGGGGATCACCAACAAGATCTTCGCCTTCGCCCGCGCGACCGTCGGCTGGATGCACGGCGGGCTGGGGCACGTGAACGTGGGCGCCAGCGTCGTCTTTGCGGGCATGTCGGGCGCGGCGGTGGCCGATGCGGGCGGCCTTGGCAATATCGAGATCAAGGCCATGCGCGATGCCGGCTACGACACCGACTTTTCGGTCGGGATCACCGCGGCGTCGTCGACCATCGGGCCGATCATACCGCCGTCCCTGCCGCTGGTGGTGTATGGCGTGATCGCCAATGCCTCGATCGGGCAGCTGTTCGCGGCGGGGCTGGTGCCGGGTTTCGTGATGGCGGCATCGCTGATGGCGATGGTCGCCGTCTTCTCGCGGATCCGGGGCTACCCGCGCGACGAACGTTTCCTGATCGGGCATTTCCTGCGCAGTTTCGGCCACGCGATCCTGCCGCTGTTCACGCCCATCATCATCGTCGGCGGCATCCTGACCGGCGCCTTCACCCCGACCGAGGCCGCGATTGCGGCCGTCGTCTATGCCCTGGCCCTGGGTGTGTTCGTCTACCGGACCCTGAACCTTCGCCGGATCCTGCGGGTGTCGATGGACACGGTCGAGACCACGGCCTCGATCATGATGATCGTTGCGGCCTCGGCGATCTTCGGCTGGATCCTGACCGCCAACCAGGTGGCGCAGAAATTCGCCGGCACCCTGCTGGCCTTCACCGACAGCCCGGCCGCGATCTTGCTGATCATCATGGCGGTGGTGCTGGTGGTGGGCTGCTTCATGGAAACCATCGCCGCGATCACCATCCTGACGCCGGTCCTGCTGCCGGTGGCCATCAGCATCGGGATCGACCCGGTGCATTTCGGGATCATCCTGATCCTCAACCTGATGATCGGGCTGTTGACCCCGCCGGTGGGGCTGGTGCTTTACGTGTTGTCGAAGGTCGCCGACGTGCCTTTCGAACGCTGCGTGATCGCCACCGCACCGTTCCTGGTGCCGCTGCTGGCGGTCCTGCTGCTCCTGACCTTCGTACCCGCCCTGTCGATGTGGCTGCCGACGGCGATCTACCGATAGCCGGGCCCGCGAACCGAGGCGTGGCGTCTGTCTCGGGCGTCGAGGCTGGTGGTTGTCATGGGATCCGGGTTGCGCTGGTTCTGTCGCAACGTTCCCCTTCGGCATGAAAAGGCGACCGTGGTCGGCGATCACGCCTCACCGCTTGGGTGGATCGCCAGTGGGCAGCCTTCTCTCAGTTGTCCTTTTCGGACCATGTATGCCGTCCTGATCCGGTCCAAAGTTGCCCTTGCTGATCTTAGAGATTTGCAACTCGTCATTCGGACCTCATCGACAGATCACGATGGCTGACAGGCCATACGGGCAGGGTTTGCGACGCAATCTTGTCAAGGTGACGGGAAATACCAAAGGCGCGGGCCCGGCGTACCCTCATCATGCCATTGGTCGGGGTCGTCCCTGCATGTGCGGACGTCCCTGAAAACATCACTCCGGGGGCACGATGCCCGCGTCCGATCCTGACCCTGCCGGAAGGCGAGGCCGGACAGCCGTTGGCGGCCACGCCGAAGTGCCCGAACCCCGCCCATGGCTGGGAAAGCATGAAGAAAGTTGGACTTCCCAATTTATCGGTGAAATTTTTGTTTCACTTATTGTACGAATCTGTTTCACTTAGCGGGACAAACGGACTGGGGATCCGTTCGAGGGAGGAAAACGTGCCGGACTCTGGCGTTGCATCCGTGCAGACGATCGGGCGTGCTTCGATGGTGCTGAAAGTGCTGTCGGAGGGCGATTCCGGCGGCATGCGCCTGTCGGACGTGGCCCTTGCCATCGGGCTGGGCAAGTCGACCGTTTCGCGGATCCTGCGCGCGCTTATCGATGTCGGGTACGTCGAGACGGATGCGTCGGGGAAGCGCTATCGGCTGGGCTATTGTCTGTTCAATCTGGGCAACGCCGCGCGTCGGTTCCATATCATCGAACTCGCCCGGCCGGCACTGGCGCGGCTGGCGGTGGCGACGGGCGACACGATCTTCCTGTCGCTGCGCGACGGGGATCAGGCGCATTGCGTGGATCGCCAGACGGGGGCCTATCCGATCCGCACCCTGACGCTTTCGGTGGGGGATCGTCGGCCTTTGGGGGTGGGGGCCGGTTCGCTTGCGCTGCTGGCCTTCGAGCCCGAGGCCGAGATCGACCGCATCATCGCCACCACGCAGGAGGCCCGCCGCCCCTTTGCGGCCTTCGGGGACGATGCATTGCGGGGGATGATCAGCGCATCGCGGGCGCGGGGATATGTCGTCAACGACGGTCATATCGTCAGCGCGATGAATGCCGTGGGCGTGCCGGTGATCGACGCGGATGGCCGGGTGGCCGCCGCGCTGTCGGTCGCGGCGATCCGGGAGCGGGTGGAACCGCCCCGGCTGGAGGAACTCGTGGCCCTGCTGAGGGCCGAGGCCGGCGATCTGGGAACCGTGATCGGCCGTCGCCGCGACAGCGAAGCGCGGACACAGGAACTGCAAGGGAGAGGAACAGGAAATGACGGAAGGTCCGGGCCTGCGCCGTGACAATTTCGACTGGGAACGATTCCTGGAACTGCTGGGGCTGATGCACCGCATCCGCGCCTTCGAGGAGGAGGCGATCGCTGGCCAGAAGGAGGGCCTGGTGCTGGGCGCCATCCACCCGTCAATCGGGCAGGAGGCGGTCGCGGCGGGTGTCTGCGGCAATCTCGAAACCGCCGACCTGATGCTGTCGACCCATCGCGGCCACGGTCACACGCTGGCCAAGGGCGCCGATGGTCTGGCGATGATGCGTGAACTGTTCGGGCGCAAGGGCGGGACCTGCGGCGGCAAGGGTGGATCCATGCATATCGCCGATTTCGGCGTGGGCATGCTGGGTGCGAACGGTGTTGTCGGCGCCAATATCCCGATTGCCACCGGGGCGGCCCATGCCCTGAAGCTTCAGGGGTCACGCCAGATCGTGACCTGTATCTTCGGTGACGGTGCGGTGAACCGCGGCCCGTTCATGGAGGGGCTGAACTGGGCGCGGGTGTTCGATCTGCCGGTGCTGTTCGTCTGCGAGGACAACAATTTCTCGGCCACCACGCGCACGCGCGAGATGACCGGCGGCGCCGGGGCCGGAGCACGGGCCGAAAGCCTTGGCATCGAGACGACCGAGGTCGATGGCAACGATCTGACGGCCGTCGATGCGGCGGCGCGGGCGGCCATCGATGCCGTGCGCGCGGGGCAGGGGCCGCGGTTCCTGACCTGCCATACCTACCGGATGACGGGGCATACCTCGGTCGATCCGGCAGCTTATCGTCCGGCGCAGGAGGTCGAGGAATGGCGCGGCAACGATCCCATCGCGCGGCTGGAGGTCGCCCTGCGGATGGCCGGGATCGAGGATGCACAGCTGACCGAACTGCACCGCAGCGAAGCGGCGGCAATGGCCGAAATCGCCCGCACGGCGCGCGAGACCGATTGGCCGGAGGCCGCCGGCGCCTTCACGGATGTGCAGGATGTGGGTGACCCGCGCGAAAGGGCGTACTGATGACGATGTCGACCTATCTGGAAGCTGGCCGCCGCGCCGTGATCGAGGAAATGGAACGCGACGCGTCCGTCTGGGCTCTGGGAGAGGACCTGGGCCGCGGCGGCGTCTTCGGCCAGTACAAGGGCCTGCAGGAGATGTTCGGCACTGGCCGCATCGCCGATACGCCGATCTCCGAGGCCTGCATCATGGGCGCCGCCGTCGGTGCCGCGATGACCGGAACCCGGCCCATCGTCGAGATGCGGTTTTCCGATTTCGCGCTCTGTGCTGTGGATGAACTGGTGAACCAGGCGGCCAAGGCGCGATTCATGTTCGGGGGCCAGATGCGGGTGCCGCTGGTGGTGCGTGAACCCGTGGGCATGTGGCGGTCGTCCGCCGCGCAGCATTCGCAGTCGCTGGAAAGCTGGTACACGCATATTCCCGGGCTGGTGGTCGTCGCGCCGTCGACCCCGGCCGATAACCTGGGCCTGCTGAAAGCCGCCATCCGGTGCGACGATCCTGTCGTCTACATGGAGCACAAGAACCTCTGGGGGCTGGAGGGCGAACTGCCCGAAGGCGACCACATGGTTCCACTGGGCAAGGCGGATATCGCGCGCGAGGGGCGGGACGTGACGCTCGTCACCTGGTCGGGGATGCGGCAAGGCTGCCTGAAAGCGGCCGAGACGCTGGCCTCTGACGGTATCGAGGCCGAGGTGATCGACCTGCGCACGCTCTGGCCCTGGGACCGCGATGCGGTGATGGCCTCGGTCGAGAAGACAGGGCGGCTGCTGGTTGTCCACGAAGCGGTGACGGTGTCGGGCTTCGGCGCCGAGATCGCGGCGAGCGTGGCCGAAGCGCTGCATTTCCGCCTGAAGGCGCCGGTGTCGCGTCTGGGCGCGCCCCGGATCCCGGTCGCCTATGCGCCGACGATGGAGGACGAGGCCCGCGTCAGCCCGGCGCGGATCGTGGCGGCTGTGCGAAAGACGATGCAGCCTGCAGAGGTTTCCTGAAACCGAAGGCGTCGGGGAGGCGCCGAACACTATCAATCATGGGAGGAGAAATCATGATGAACCTGAAGACATGGATTGCCGCGGGTGCGGCAGTGGCGTCGCTGGGCGTTGCTCCGGCAATGGCGCAGGACAATTACAAGGACGAATACCGCGTCTCGACCGTGGTTCCGGCACCGTTTCCCTGGGGCCTGACCGCGGACCGCTGGGCCGAACTGGTGGCCGAGCGGACCGACGGGCGGATCAACATGAAGATCTATCCCGGCGTGCAGCTGGTACAGGGGGACCAGACGCGCGAATTCACCGCTTTGCGGCAGGGCGTGATCGACATGGCGGTCGGCTCGACCATCAACTGGTCGCCCCAGATCAACGAGCTGAACCTGTTCTCGTTGCCGTTTCTGATGCCGGATTACGCGGCGCTGGACGCGCTGACTCAGGGCCCGGTTGGCGAGAAGCTGTTCGAGGTCGTAGAATCGAAGGGCGCGATCCCGCTGGCCTGGGCCGAAAACGGCTTTCGCGAGGTCACGAACTCCAAGAAACCGATCCGCACCCCCGCGGACATGAAGGGCCTGAAACTGCGTGTCGTGGGCTCGCCGATCTACAACGATATGTTCACCGCGCTTGGTGCAAACCCGACGCAGATGAGCTGGGCTGATGCACAGCCGGCGCTGACCACCGGTGCGGTGGACGGGCAGGAAAACCCGCTGACCATCTACACCGTTCTGAAGATGCATGAGCTGGGCCAGACCTACGTGACGCTGTGGGGCTACGTGGCCGATCCGCTGATCTTCGCGGTGAACCCCGAGGTCTTCAACAGCTTCACCCCCGAAGATCAGGAAATCCTTCGTCAGGCGGCCATCGATGCGGGCGCCTACGGGGTCGAGGTTGCGCGCAAGGGCCTGACGGGCGGTGACACCTCCCTGATCGACGAGGTCAAGGGGTACGGGGTCGACGTGGTCACGCTGACCGACGAAGAACGCCAGCAGTTCGTCGATGCGACGCGCGGTGTCTACGACGCCTGGAAGGAAAAGATCGGCGTCGATCTGGTGAACGAAGCGGAAAAATCGATCGAGAACCGCTGATCCAAACCGGGGTTCGCGCGATCTGCGCGGACCCCGACCGAAATTGACTCCCCACCAGAATTAGGAGCGCGCGATGGCGACCGAGCCTGACGGAGTGCCCGTCGAAGTGAATCCCGAAGACGCGGACAACGCCCACACCATCGTACCTGTTCGCATCGAAGAGGCGCTGGGTGCCGCCGCCATGGCGGCGATCTGCCTGATTTCCTTCGGCAATGTCGTGGTGCGCTACACGACCAACGTATCCTTCGCGTTCACGGAGGAATATTCGGTCTTCCTGCTGGTCTTCATGACATTCGTCGGTGCTTCGGCCGCCTTCGCGGGCAACCGTCACATCCGCATCACCTTCCTGCTCGACCGGTTGCCGCCGGCGTTGCAGTGGGTCTGCGAGATGATCACCCTTGTGGCGACGACGCTCATGTTCTCGCTCGTGCTCTATTACGGCGCGCGCGTCACCTATTCCGAATGGTACTGGGAAGAGACGACACCCGGTCTGGGCAATCCCACCTGGATCTACACGATCTGGATGCCGATCCTGTGCGTGGCGATCCTGCTGCGCGTTCTGGGCCGGGGCTGGGCGGTGCTGATCCGGCGGCGGGGGGCATCGCAATGATCACCGCCAACCTCATGCTGCTTGTCGTCTTCGTCTTCCTGATGATGATCGGCACGCCCATTGCCGTCGCGCTTGGTATCGGCGGCGTGGTCGGCGTGTATCTCGGGCTCGACCTTACCGCGATGGGCATGATCGGGCCGAACACCTATGCGGCGATTGCCAAGTATCCGTTGATCGCCATCCCGCTTTTCATCCTGACCGGCGCCGTCTTCGAACGTTCGGGCGTCGCTGCGCGGCTGGTGGAATTCGCCCAGGCCATGATCGGCCCGCGTCGCGGCGGGCTGGCGCTGGTGGCGATCCTTGTCTGCATGATCATGGGCGGGATGTCCGGGTCCGGGCCCGCGGATGCGGCAGCGGTGGCCACCGTGATGCTGCCGTCGATGGTGAAGGCGGGGTATCCCAAGCCCTTCACCGCCAGCGTGATCGCGGCCTCCGCCTCGACCGCGATCCTGATCCCTCCGTCGATCGCGATGATCGTCTATTCGGTGATCATCCCCGGCATGGATCTGCGCGCGCTTTTTGCTGCCGGTCTGATCCCCGGCATCATGCTGGGCGCCGCCGTCGCGGTGCCGACGCTGATCCTGAGCCGCAAGCACGACTTCGGCGCCCAGGAATCGACCGAACGCCCGCCCTTCTGGCCCAGCCTGCGCCGCGCCGTGCCGGGGCTGATGGCGCCGGTCATCATCCTGGGCGGTCTGCGGTCGGGCCTTTTCACCCCGACCGAAACGGCGGTTGTCGCGGTGGCCTACGGGCTGTTCGTTGGCACTGTCCTCTACCGCACCATGACCCTGCGCGACGTCTACAACGTGCTGGCCGACAGCGCCAAGATCTCGGGCGTGCTGATGCTGATCCTGTCGCTGGCGGGGCTGTTCGCCTGGGCCGGTTCGACGATGGGTGCGTTCGACGCCACCACGCAGGCGCTGTTGTCGGTCAGCGACAACCAGTGGGTAATCCTGGTGCTGCTGATGCTGATCATGCTGCTGGCCGGGATGGTGCTGGACGGCGTGTCGATCTACCTGATCGCGCTTCCGCTGCTCGTGCCGATCGTGCAGGCTTTCGGCTGGTCCTATGTCTGGTTCGGCGTCGTGATGGCGATCAACATCGCCATGGGGCAGTTCACGCCCCCGGTCGCCGTAAACCTGATGGTCACTGCCAAGGTCGCCAACGTACCGCTGGAATCCACCTTCCGATGGGTTGGCTGGCTGCTCTTGGCGATGGCCGTCGCGCTGGGACTGATCCTGGCATTCCCCGAAATCGCGCTCTGGCTGCCCCGGCTGCTGGGCTATCGCATTACCTGAATGGACCTGAGACATGACTGAATCGAACGAGATGACCGGCGGCGAGGCACTGGCACGGGCGCTTATTGCCCACAACGCCGGGCCGATCTTCGGCATGGGTGGCTTCCAGTTGCTGCCCTTCTACGATGCCGCGCGGCGGCTGGGGCTGAACCACCACCTGATCAACGACGAACGCTGCGGCACCTTCGCGGCGGATGCCTATGCCAAGGTGTCGGGCCGGGTGGGTCTGGTCGACGCGACGCTGGGGCCGGGGGCCACGAACCTTGTCACCGGCCTTGTCGAGGCGTTGAACGCCGGGTCGCCCATCGTGGCGATCGTGGGCGATACCCACCGCGATCATTCGTGGAAGAACATGACGCAGGAGGCCCACCAGACCGAGATCCTGCGCCCGGCCGCCAAGGAGGTGATCCGGGTGGAATCCGTCCAGCGCATCCCCGAACTGCTGCGGCGCGCGTTCATCGTGGCGACAACCGGGCGGCCCGGCCCTGTCGTGTTGATCGTGCCCGAGGATGTGGCGCACGGAACGTACGGCTTCGAGGACGAGGATTTCCTCTGCGATGCCCGGTACGAGGCTGCTCCGGCCCTTCGTTGTCGGCCAGACGCGGCGGCCCTTGCCGAAGCCGCGGCACTGCTGGCCAATGCGGAACGGCCGCTGATCCTGGCCGGGGGCGGTGTTCATATCTCGCAAGCGGCCGAGGATCTGCAGGCCTTCGCCGAAGCAGCGCAGATCCCCGTCGCGCACACAATGAGCGGCAAGGGCGCTATTGCCTGCACCAGCCCGCTGTCCGCCGGGTTGTTCGGCCGTTACGACCGGATCGCCAACGGGCTGATCGCGGACAGCGATTGCCTGCTTGTGGTCGGCTGCAAGCTGGGGGAAATCGCCACCAAGCGCTACACGGTGCCGGGACCGGGCAAGCGGGTGATCCATCTGGATTGCGTGGCCGAGGAAATCGGCCGCACCTATTCCCCGGAACTGCCGCTCTGGGGCGACGCGCGCGAGGGGATCCGCGATCTGCACGCCGCGCTGGAGGACAAGGCTGTGCCCGGCGCGCGCAAGGACTGGTGCGACGGTGTGGTGAGCAAGATGGACGAATGGCGGAAGATGGCCAACGCCCGCCTGACCAGCGAGGAAGTCCCCGTATCAATGGGCCGAATGATCGGCGAACTGAACGAGAACCTGCCCGATGACGCGATCCTGATCGCCGATGGCGGGTTCGCGGCCCATTGGGGCGGTCTGCTTTATGACAGCAAGAGGCCCGGCCGCGGCTTCGTGCCGGATCGTGGCTTCGCCTCGATCGGCTACGGTCTGCCCGGTGCCATCGGCGCCTGCCTTGCAGCGCCGGATCGTGCCGTGTTTGCGATCACCGGCGATGGCGGCTTCAACATGGTGCTGGGTGAGATCGAGACCGCGCGCCGCATGAAGCTGGCCCCGGTGATCATGGTCGTGAACAACGCCGCCTCGGGCTATGTCAAGGCGCTTCAGCACCTGATGTACGGTGAAGGCAGCTACCAGTCGAGCGACCTGGCCGAAACGAACTACGCGGTGGTGGCCGAGGCGATGGGCTGCCTGGGTATCCGGGTCGAGACGCCGGATGCACTGGGCGACGCGATCCGCCGGGGGCTGGCCGAAACGGGGCGGCCCACCGTGCTCGACGTGGTGGTGACGCGCGATCCGGGCAAGATGCTGCCCGCGGCCGACAGCCGGGCCGTGAAGGTCAAGAAGGGCGACCGCGTTGCCTGAGCCGCTGCTGGCCGACAGCGTCACCAAACTTGAAGGGGCCGGGGGACGTATCGTCGTCACCGGGTCGCATGGCGGCGTCTTCGCCGCCTGCCTTGCCTTCCGCTCAGGCTGCCGGGCGGTGGTGTTTCATGACGCCGGCGTCGGGCTGGAAGGCGCGGGCGTGGGCGGGCTGGCCTGGCTGGAAACGGCGGGCGTGGCCGCGGCGGCGGTGGATCACCGCAGCGCGCCCATGGGCAACGCGGCGGTGATGCTGGAACATGGCGTGATCTCGCATGTCAACGCGGTGGCGGCCGCGTCGGGTGTTTCACTCGGCATGGAATGTGGCGAAGCGGTGCGGTTGCTGGACGGCGCTGACGGACATTCTGGCGCAGCGCGGGAGGAACGCGGGCCTGCACCCGGAGGGCGGCGCCTTATCCTCGTGGATTCGGCCAGCCTCGTCCGGCCCTCGGACGCCGGGCAGGTCGTCGTCACCGGGTCGCACGGCGCGATCTTCGGGGGCGATCCGGCGAACGCGCTGAAGGCCGATGCCTTTCTTGCGCTGTTCAACGACGCGGGCGGCGCCGCCACGTCGCGCCTGCCGGCCCTGCAGGACCGCGGCATTGCCGCAGCGACCGTCGCGGCGATGAGCGCCCGGATCGGCGACGCCCGTTCCACCTACGAAGATGGCGTGATTTCGGCCTGCAACGATCTGGCGGCCGATTTGGGGGCGGCGCCCGGCATGCCTGCACGCGCGTTTGTCGATATCGCGCTGGCCCTGTAGGCCTTGGCGCGGGGAGACTGTTGCTTTGGTTCAAGTTGGCCAGACCGTGCCCTGGCCGTTGTCGATCAAACGGACGTTGCGCGGAGTTTCGTGGATGTTTTAGTCAGCCCCAACCTTCCACAAGCCAGCCTGCGGCTTTCCGGAGAGTGCGCTCGGAAAGCGAAACGCTGTTTCCCTGCGACAGGAAGCCATGGTTGGCGGTCGGCTCGTGTACATGGGTCAGCGCGACTCCGGCGGCGGCGATCCGAGAGCCGAGTTCGATGCCCTCGTCTCGCAAAGGATCGAACTCGGCTGTGAGAAGCCATGTTCGTGGCAACAGGTCCAGGTCGCCGGCCAGAAGCGGTACGGCATCGGGATGATCGGACTGCGACGGATCGCCGATATACTGGTTCCAGAACCACTCCATGGTTTCCGTCGTCAAACCCCAGCCTGAGCCCCTGTCACGATACGAGGCACGGCCGCGATCCGGGGCGGCCGCGACCGGATAAGCAAGAAGCTGGGCGGAAGGCGAAGACGCGCCTTCGGCGCGCAGGCGGCGGGTGCACGCGATGGCGAGGTTCGCGCCGGCGCTGTCGCCCGCGATGGTGATGGCTGCGGGGTTGGCTCCAATGGATTGGACGTTGTCCTGCACCCAGCGGAATGCGGTTATGCAATCCTCCAGACCGGCGGGGAACCGATTCTCCGGGGCAAGCGCATAGTCGACCGAAACGACCAGCGCACCGCTGGCAAGAGACAGGCTCCGGCACAGCGCGTCGTGGGTGTCGAGGTCGCCGATCACGAATCCGCCGCCATGCAGATACAGGATGACCGGTAGCTCTGACGCGTTGGTCGGGCGGTAGAGGCGAAGCGGAACCTCGCGGGGGCCGGAGGCGATCTTCAGATCCTCGACCGCGTGCATCTGCGGACCGTCCAGCAACAGGTTTCGTTTTCGAAACCCTTCGCGGGCGGTATCCAGAGGCAGTTCGTACATGGGGGGCGCCCCGGCGAGATCCTGCAGGCGTTGAAGCAGATCGGGATCAAGGGTCATGGCAGGGGATTCCCTGTGATGGGGCACGGTACAATTGGCCGTCGGGCTGGCGGGTGCGTCCCGGGCCGGACGGTCGCCCGATGATACAGAACTGGCCGGACCGGGCCAGCGCCAAAGTCGCGCGGTTTCTCGCTGTGAAACGGCGACGCGCCGGAATTCAGGCGGGCGCGCGCGGGGGGTTAACTCGCCGGATACGCACAACGAAAGGCTCCGGCAATGAAGTTCGACAAAGATCGGCTCGCCCTCACGCAGCATCTTCATGCGCTTCTGATCGACTACTGGCACGACGTGGACACCAACTGGGGCCGCAACGCCCCGGACTATTATACCGAGGACGCGGAATTCGTGGGCTCGAAGCACAGCTATATCGGCCGGGAAAAGATCCGCGCTTTCTACCAATGGCGCGAGGACCGGGGAGCGCGTACCGTGATCCATACGGTTCATAACTTCCAGGCAGCGTTCGACGGCGGACCGGACAGGGCGATCTGCCACTGGTTCCTGTTTCTCTATGCCGCCGACGGGGTGCCGGTGCTGCCAAGCGCGCCCGCGGCAAGCGTGACCCGGACCACCGACAGGCTGGTGCGGTCAGTCGATGGCTGGCGTGTCACGCATCGCCGGTTCGAGCCCTGGTTCAAGGGCGCGGAAACGACCAATCCGGACCTGAGCGGCCGGTAGGCGGCGGCGGCCGGGCGCGGCAGGCGCCCGGCCGCGGGTCTCAGCTGCGGACCTCGACCCCGGCCCATTCCTCGGTGATCTTCACGATCGAGGTGAAATCGCTTTGCGGTCCGAACTTCGCGTTCGTCGCCGCCAGGATCTGACGCACCACGGCGCCCGTGATCATCGGCACGCCCATGGCTTCGGCCTCGTCGATGCACAGGCGCACGTCCTTGTAGGACAGGCCGGTGTGGAACCCGAAATCGAAGGTGCCGGGCAGGACCGAGCGCGGGAACTTGTCCTGCGTGGCGCTGTTGCGGCCCGTGGAGGCATTGAAGATATCCAGCAGGACCTGCGGCGCGATGCCAGCTTTCACGCCCATCACCATCGCTTCCGAGGACACGACCATCGCGGCCGCGGCCAACAGGTTGTTGGCAAGCTTGGCCACCTGCGCCAACCCGGGCCCGTCGCCAACATAGAACTGCTTGCCGAAATGGGACAGATGGCCCTTCACCGCCTCGTATTCGTCCGATGGCCCCGAGACCATGCAGGCCAGCGTACCGTCACGTGCGCCCTTCAGTCCGCCAGACACAGGGCAGTCGAACCAGTGGATGCCCGCGTCGCACAGACTGGCGGCGGCGACCTTGGCGACGGTGGGACCGGTCGTGGAAAGATCTACCACGGTGCGAACCTTGCCCCCGGCGGCGGCGATGGTCGCTGCCACCTCGCCGACGATGGCCGGGGTCGGCAGGCTGAGGAAGATCACCTCCGCCTCCCGTGCGACCGCCGCCGCATCCGCCGCCGCGATGCCGCCGTGGCCGGTGAACGATTTCACCGCGTCGGGGGTGACGTCGCATCCGTGGACGGTCAGGCCTGCGCCAAGCAGGCGTTCGGACATCAGGGCGCCCATGCGCCCCAGCCCGACGAAGCCGAGTGTGTCAGTCATCGTGTGGGTTCTCCTCAAAGGTCCGGGACGGTCATGGGTGACCTGTCCAGCCGGACGATCCAGCCTTCGGTATCCGGGCGCAGGGCGGGGTAGAGTTCGGTGACAAGCGGATCGTGCCCGGGCACGATCCGGTCCAGGCCGCCGCCAAGCCGTTTCAGGGTTTCATAGCCTTCGAGCACACCCGGCACGGAATCGACCGTCGGGAAGACCCGCGCCTGCTGGATATGGGCAAAGTGGTGTGCCGTGTCCGAGGCCAGCACCACGGGGCCGCGCGCGGTGTCCACCGACACGCATTGCAGCCCGCGGGAATGCCCGCCGACAAGGTGCACACGGATGCCGGGGAAAAGCTCGGCATCGCCATCGTGGAACCGGACCTTGCCGCCATGGACCCGGCGCACCATCTTCACGACGTCCTCGATCTCGAACGAATGGTTGACGCCCGGGTGGCACATGCAGCGACCGGTGGCGAAGGCCATCTCGCAGTCCTGCAGGTGAAAACGGGCATTGGGCAGCAGATCGTGGTTGCCGATGTGGTCGTAGTGCATATGCGTGACGATCACGTCTTCGACGCTTGCAGTTTCCACGCCGAGCGCCGCCAGCCCCTTGGCCACGGGTTGGGTGATGGTGCGGCCCCGAAGGTCCGCACCGCGCTGGTCAAAGCCCGTGTCCACGACGATTGTCCGCGCGCCATTGCGCAGCACCCAGACGTAGTAGTTCAGCGGCATCGGCCCATTGTGTGGGTCGCCGCCGATAAAGTTCTCGGCCGCCGGGCGGTCGTGTCTTGCATAGGCGATTGCAAAGGCTTCCCAGGTGTCGCTCACCGGATCAGCCCTGCTCAGCGTCGTATTCGGCGATGCCTTCCTTGCCGATGCGGAAGCTGTCGACCCCGGCCGGCACGCCGGCATAGATCGCCACCTGCAGGAAAATCTCGCGGATCTCGTCCCTGGACACGCCGTTGCGCAGCGCGCCTTTCACATGCATCTTCAGTTCGTGCGGACGGTTCAGGGCCGCTATCATCGCCAGGTTCAGCATCGACCGCGTTTTCATTGGCAACGCGTCTCGCCCCCAGACATAGCCCCAGCAATATTCGGTCGTCAGGTCCTGCATCGCACTGTTGAAATCGTCGGCCGAGGCGATTGCGTTTTCGACGAATTCGCGGCCCAGCACGGATTTGCGGATCTCAAGACCCTTGTCGTAGGTTTCACGTCCCATTGCGGGTACTCCTCTTGCTTGATTGGGTGTCGTCGCGACGGCACAGGGCGTTCAGGTCGCGGATGTCGGGTGCGGTGACGGCGGTATCGAGCAGGCTCAGAAACTGCGCGGCGCGATGGTCGCCCAGAACGATCGTGGCATGGCGGGCCAGCCGGGCCCGAATTTCGTCGGGACCTGCCACCTGCACATCTTCCAGTTCGGCGGTTGTTTCCGTTTCGTCACTGCGGATCGTCACCCGTGCGCCCTGGCGCGCGGGATAGGCGGCAGTGAAACCGCTGTCGGCCACCAGGTCGATCTTCGGGATCAGGGCCGTTATGTCGGGGTCGGCCGGATCCGCGTAACAGGCTTCCGAGATTTCGCCGCGCAGCAGGGCGGCGGCCACGGCGAACCGGATGCTCATCTTCGCCTGCAATGCGTTCCGGAACGGCCCGCTGCGGGCACAACCGGGGTAAGCCAGCGCGGCATCGGTCGTGTCTACGCGGACCGAAGTGATCTTCCCGGGGGCCGCGGGGAACTTCGCCAGCGCAGCGAGCGCCGCCTGACCGGGTGTCTGGGCGTAGTTGCAGGCGGGAACCGCCTTGTGAAAGACCGACAGGATCTCGAATTCGTCCGGGGCTTTAGCCAGCGGGATCGACGCGGGCGCCTCGGTGCGGCCGATGGCGCGAAAGAGCCCGGCCGCACCTTCCAGCACGGAGGGAGAGCCAAACGCCCCCGCCTGCGCCAGCCGGGCCGCGCGCAGACCGTTCTGCGCGGCAAAGCCCGCATGGAAGAACATGTCGGCGCCGCCCGCATGCGGCCATTCGTTCAGACCGGCGGCGGTGTTGATTGCAAAGGCCATGGCCGAGGCCAACGCCTGTTCATCGAGACCCAGCAACAGTCCCGCCCCCGTGGCCGCGGCCAACGGACCGCAGAGCCCGGTGGGGCGGAACATGCGGGCCAGCTGGGGTGTCATCAGGGCCTTGCCGGTGCGTGCGCCGACCTCGTAGGCGATGGCGCCGGCGGTCAGGAACGCGTGGCCCGTCACCGGCCCCGAACGCAGCGCCGAAGCTGCAAGGAGTGCGGGCCACACGACGACGCCGAAATGCGCCACCGATCCGGTGTGCATGTCCTCGCGCACCAATCCGTGCGCGGCGACGGCGTTGGCGAAGGCCGCGTCGCCGTGGCTCGCCCCGCGGCCAGTGGCGATCAGTGCGGATTCACCGGGTTCGGCGATTGACGCCGCCTGCTGCGAATGGGCAAGGGGCGCAGCTTCGAACGCGCCGGAAAAGGCGTCGGAAAGGCACAGTTGTGCCTTCTCCAGCACTGGCCCTGTCCAGTCCTGCCGCCCCAGCGCCAGCGCCTCGGCCGCCATCGCCTGTACGAGTGTTGCGGAGCTGCTCACCGCGGGCCCACGATGGTAAAGCCCCCGTCGATCTTCAGCGTGATCCCGGTCACGCCCTTTGCGCCGTCGGAGGCGAGGTAGAGCGCGCCCTCGGCGATCTCGCGGCCCGTAACCATGCGCTGCATCGGCATCATCGCGCTGCGCGCCTGCCAGCCGGCGTCGTCCAGCAGCGCCTGTGTGCCCGGGGTTACCACTGTCCCGGGGGCCAGGGCGTTCACCCGGATGCCCTGCGGTGCCAGCTCAATCGCCTGCTGCCGCGTGAAGGCATCCATCGCGCCCTTGATCGAGGTATAGACCGCGGCATTCTTGATCGCGAAGGACACCGCGACCGACGACATGTTGAGGATCAGCCCGCCGCCCCGCGCCGCGATATGGGGCGTCGCCGCCTGGCTGCCCCAGAAGCTGCCCTTGATCCCGATGTCGAGCATCTTGTCGACCTCTGCCTCGGGCATGTCGACCAGCGGTGCGTAGTAGAAGTAGACGGCATTGTTGACCATCACGTCGAGCCCGCCGGCTTCGGCGAAGTTGTCGACCGCCCGGAACATGGCTGACCGGTCGGCCACATCCGCTTCATAGGCGGTGGCCCCGGGGATCTCGGCCGCGGTTTCCGCCAGAAGCCCGCCATTGATGTCCGCTATGCCGACAGCCGCGCCACGTTCCGCGAAACTTGCGGCGATCTCCTTGCCGATGCCGCCGGCGGCCCCCGTCACGAAGACCCGCCTGCCCTTGAAATCATCCATCTTGCTGATCCGCTCCCGCTTTCCGCCGTGCTGGCTGTTGCTGCCGTGATCGGGTTTGCGGTGGGATCTGTCGAAATCTTCCGATCCGCATTTCACCCTCTGAAACCGGCGCAGGCCCGTCGTGACCCGGACGGGCGGTGCGGGTCTGACTGGGACGACCCAGACGGGAAAGGACGCGTGGATGGCGACGCCGGACAGAGCGGGTGAGGATTTTGGATCGCGGCTGAAGGGCCCCGAGGTGCTGATCGGTACCTTCGTGAAGACACCGGGACCAGCCGTGCCGGAGATCCTTGGCAGCATCGGTTTCGATTTCATCGTGATCGACGAGGAGCACGCACCGCTGAACCGTGAAACCATCGACGTGATGATCCTTGCCGCCCGGTACCGCGGCGTTGCGCCCATCGTCCGGGTGGGCGATCCGTCGGCCTTCAGCATTCTCGGGCAGCTCGATGCGGGTGCGGCCGGGGTGATGATCCCCCATGTCGACAGCCCTGCCAAAGCCGCCGAAATGGCCGCTGCCTGCCGCTACCGCGGGGGGCGCCGGGGCTTCGGGAAATCGGCGCGGGCGGGCGATTACGGGGCCGTCGCCAACGCCGACCATATCGACCGGCAGGACGCCACCGTGCTGTGCATCCCGATGATCGAGGATCCAGAGGGCGTGGAGTGTGCAGCGGAGATTATTGCGACACCGGGGGTCGATGCCGTCTTCATCGGACGCGGAGACCTGTCGGTAGCGTACGGTGTCACGAGCACGGCGGACGCGCGTATCGTCGCCGCGGCGGAGCGGATTACGGCCGCCGCCCGCGCGGCAGGCAAACCGGCCATGGCGCTGGCCACCGGTCCGCAGGACCAGCGCTGGCTGGCCAGTCTGGGCGTGCGCGCCTTCTGTACCGGCAGCGACCAGGGGTTCTTGCGGGCCGCTGCCACGCGCGCCCTGCAGACCTGCCGCGACACAACTTCAAACTCCTGAGGACAAGATACCAATGTACGTAAGCAACGATCCCCGTTCGAAGCTGGCCGGCACGGAGGACAAGGGCGGGAGTCACCCGGTCGCGCCGGCGCAGCACTATGATTTCACCGACATCGCCTCGGCGGTGGCCGAGGACGGCGCACGGGTCTGGTATTCGCGTGGGCAGAACTTTCTGCTTCTCTTCGCGCAGGCCCGGCCAGGGGCGACGCTTCACCGTACGGACCAGCCCGACGAATATGTCCTGCTGCTTCCCGATGCCGACACCCGTGCGACGGTTGCATGGAACGGAACGACTGTCAGGATTGCCGGCCATTCGCTGGTCTTCATCCCGGCGGGCGACAGTTCCGTCACCCTGCCCGATGGCGGCACCGCGATCCGGCTTTTCACCACCCGTGCCACGGATCTGGTCGCGCGCTGTACCGAACTGCATCCCGACTACGTGGAGGATCGCAATGTCCCGCCGCTGGAAGACTGGCCCGCGCCGCCCGACGGCCAGACGGTGCGCGCCTACGCGCTGGATGTCCCGCAGAAAGAGGGACGCTTCGGCCGGATCTTCCGGTCGACGACGTTCATGGTGAATTACATCTACCCCCGCAGCGGCCCGCGCGACCGGAGCCAGATGTCACCCCACAAGCACGAGACGTTCCAGCAGGGGTCGCTCTGCCTTGACGGGGAATACCTGCACCACATGCGCTGGCCATGGGGGACCGACGCAAACGTCTGGCGCGAGGATGAACATGCCCGTTGCGGAGCCCCATCGCTGACGGTGATCCCGGCCGGCGCGCTGCACACATCCGAGGCCACCGGCCGGGGGACCAACATGCTGGTCGATATCTTTTGCCCGCCACGGGCGGATTTCTCGCGGCAACCGGGATGGGTGCTGAACGCCGACGATTATCCGGCGCCTGGCCGGGAACAGGGCGGGGAATAGACGGCGCGCGTCAGCTGAAAAAGAACCGCACCGGCGTGTGGGCGCCCACCGCCGCCTGCATGGCCGGGTCCGTCACCCAGCGGGCGAGATCCTGCAGGGTGCTTTCATAGCTGACGGCCTGCTCGTATCCGGCGAATGGCCAGTCGCTGCCCCAGAACAGCCGCTCCCAGCCGGCCGCGGCGACAAGTTCCCGGGCAACCGCATCCGCGAGGCCCGGCTGGACGAACCGGAAACCCGCCGAAAGCTTGACCCAGGTGTTCCCCCGTTCAATCGCGTCGAGCGCTGCACGGAAGCCCGGGTCGTTCACCCCCGTTTCCGTGTCGACCAGCGCCATGTGATCAAGAACCAGCCTGACGCCGGCGTTTTCGATGGCGCGGATCGTGTCGTCCATCCGGTGTGCCCTTTCCGTCAGGTGGACATGCCAGCCCAGGTCTGCGCAGCGGCGCAGAAGGCGGCGGTAGGGCTCGCTGGTGATGTCCGGGCGTTCGTCGCGCGGGCGCCAGAGAAAGCGCACCCCCCGGAACCCGGCTGCGTCATAGGCCTCCATCTGGGTGATGTCCCAGCCCAGGTCCGGCATCAGCGTGCCCCGCAGGCGTCGGTGACGTTTCAAGGCCTGAAGCACGTAATCGCTGTAGGTGCCGTAAAGGCTTGCGGCCGAGATCACGCCCAGGGCGACGCCGTGTCTGTCGAGCGTTTCCAGACAGAGTTCAAGCGACGCGTCCTCCTGCGGGTGATGCCAGGCCGTGGCCGCAAGCGGCATGTCGCGGGTGTAGATATGGAAATGGGTATCGACGAGCGGGCGGGGCAGGGGGGACTGTACCAATCCTCAGATCCTCCGGAACCGGGCCTGATCGGCCATCGCAGCCAGGTCGGGCGCGCATCCCGGTATCGGGGACACCCCGCGCAAAAACGTGTCGGCCAGACCGGCTTGGCTCAATCCCATGTGCTCTCTCGTATTCGCTGCAACTTCCGCGCACCTGACCTGCGCGCGGGGTGGCTTTCCAGTGACTGGGGTGCGCGTTTCAGGGTGTGAAACACGCCGTCGCGGGCGGTTTCGATCCCGCCTGCCTTCGGTAGCCTCGGCCGCGCCAAGACATATCCCGCAGCAGCGACAGGACCTCCATGACACACGCAAACGCCTTCGTCGCACCTTCCGGCCGACAGGAGATCGAAACCCGGCTTGCCGAATGCGACATCTCGGTTCTGCTGATGGTGCTGGTGCAGTTCACCGGCGACATGGATCTGCTGGACAGGGTGGCGCCGAACCTCTCCAAACCGGGCGTATTCCGGCATAAGGTTACCGACGCGCAGGCCGCCGAGATCCGGCAGCGCCTCGCCGCGCTTCTGGCGGAAACCCCCAAACCTGCCGCCGTGGTCACCGGTGAGGCCGGCCTGCACCGGATGCTAGACGGGTTCTGCCGCGAGCACGTGTCGGACCAGTACGTGCCGATGTTGCTCGACGATCTGGGCTTCCGCAAGGAGCCGGTTCCGCTGGCCGCCGCCGATCCGCAGACCCGTGCACGGGCCGATGCATTTCGTGTGCTGGTCATCGGGGCCGGCGCCTCGGGGCTCTGCGCCGGGATCAAGCTGCGGCAGGCCGGGATCACCTACGAGGTGATCGAGCGCAATTCAGATGTCGGCGGCGTCTGGCACGAAAACACCTATCCCGATTGCGGCGTGGATTCCGCGAACCACCTGTACAGCTTCTCGTTCGCGCTGAACGACGACTGGTCGCGCTACTACGTCAAGCAGGGGGAACTGAAAGGCTATCTGCGCGACTGTGCGGAACGGTTCGGGGTCATGCCGCACATTCGCTTCGGCGAGGAGGTCGAGACGGTTCGTTACGACGAAGGTGCCCGCCAGTGGGAGGCCGTTATCCGCACGGCCGACGGGACCCGAACAGCCCGTGCCGATGCGGTGATCTGCTCGGTCGGGCAGCTGAACCAGCCGGCCATTCCGTCCCTGCCGGGGCTCGACACATTTGCGGGCCGGGTGATGCACACCGCGCGCTGGGACAACGGATATGACTTCACCGGCAAGAAGGTCGCGATGATCGGCACGGGGGCCAGCGGGTTGCAGGCCGGTCCTCCGCTGGCCCGGATCGCCGATCACTTCACCGTCTTCCAGCGGTCTGCCCCCTGGGTGCTGCCGCGCCACAATTACGAAACGCTGGTGCCCGACGGTGTCAAATGGGCGCTGCGCGACGTTCCGCATTACGCGCAATGGTTCCGGTTCCTGCTGTTCTGGGCCTACGGGGACGGGGTGCATGACGCGTTGATGATGGAGCCGGGCTGGATCTCGGACCCTGACGCGCCTTCGGTTTCGGCACTGAACGAAGAGATCCGCAAGATATGGATAGCGTATCTCGACGGTGAAATCGGCGACCGTCCGGACCTGTATGCAAAAGCGCGGCCCGACTATCCGCCCTTCGGCAAACGTTCGCTGCGGGACAACGGCTGGTATAGTATGCTGAAGCGCGACGACGTGGACCTTGTGACTGACGGGATCGAACGGATCGAGCCCGACGCGATCATCGACACGGCGGGCCGACGCCATCCGACAGAGGCCATCGTCTTCGCCACGGGGTTTCACGCCAGCCGGATGATCTACCCGATGGAGGTCGTCGGACAGGGCGGGCGGACCCTGCGAGAGACCTGGGGCGACGACGATCCGCGCGCATATCTGGGCGTCTGCGTGCCGGGCTTCCCGAACTTCTTCGTCACCTATGGGCCCAACACCAACCTGGCCCATGGCGGCAGCATCATCTTCCAGGCCGAATGCCAGGTGAATTACATCCTGCGCTGCCTGGAACTGCTGCTGGAACGTGGCGACGCGGCCATGGATTGCCGCCCGTCGGCCCATGACCAATACAACCGGACCATCGACGAACGGCTGGAGCGGATGGTGTGGTCGGCCCCGACGCTCACCAACTGGTACAAGAACAAGGACGGGCGGATCACGACGAACACGCCCTGGCGACTGGTGGAATACTGGGACCTGACCCGGCGCCCGGATCTGCAAGCCTTTACCTTCATCCCCGCTGAGGAGACAGCCTGATGCAAGAGGACCGAGCCGACCTGCTGATCGGCGTCTGGAAGCTGGTCGATATCAAGAACACCGACGCGGCGGGGAACCTGCTGCGGTCTTCCTACGGGCCGAAGAAGATGGGGCTGATCACCTTCAACGACGATCACCGCATGATGGTGGTGATCAGCGACGGGCGGGACGACGTGCCCGAAGACGGCCCGCGCGAATACAGCTCCTATACTGGGCGCTTCACCTTCGACGGGCAGACGTTGCGCACGCAGGTCGACGGATCGCTGCCGCTGGAGCGGGTGGGGTCGCTCCAGACCCGTCCGGCCAAGCTGGAGGGCAACCGCGTAACGCTGACAGCGCCCCCGGTCGAGATCGACGGCGTGATGAACTACCGCGATCTGACCTGGGAAAAGATCGCCTGAGGCGTCGGCCTGCCGGGCTCAGACCCGGCGGGCGACCATGGCCAGCGCGATGAAACCGGCAGCGCCGGAAGTGACCAGTGTTGGCGTGAAGCCGATCAGGTCGAACGAGATCCCAAGAACTGCCGCTCCCGCCGCGGACATGCCGATGGCCGTCATTGTCCAGATGCTCATGACCCGGCCGCGCAGGTTGTCGCTCAGGTCCAGTTGGACGGCGGTCTGCAGCGAGATGGCCGACAGCGTCACGCAGAACCCAAGCAGGCCAACGAGAACCAGCGCGACGGTCCACACCCCGTTAAGCCCGACGAACGGGACCGCGGCCATCCCGACCAGCGCCGACAAGATGGCTTTTCGCGGAAACATTTCCGGTGCCTCGCCGGGAAGGACTGTCTTGGCGATGCCCGCAAGCAAGGCGCCGAAACCAGCACTGGACAGCAACATGCCAAGCCCCGTCGGTCCTCTTTCGAAGACACCGTCTGCCAGCACCGGCAGCACCTCCATCACGCCCCGAACGACGAAGGCCAGAAGCCCTGTCACCAGCAGCGCATTGCGGATCAGCGGCACGCCGGCGACATGGCGCAGCCCCGTGCGCATGGCAGCGAACAGAGGCTCATGCGTTTCCTCGGTGGCGGCGTTTTCGCGTGGGGTCAACGTGGCGAGCGCGAGGATGAAGGGCACATACAGCACCACCTGAACGCCAAGGCAGCCGGAAATCCCCCATTGACTGATCAGCCAGCCCCCCAGTGCAGGGCCGGACATGCGGGCGAGGTTGAAGAGGATCGCGACCGTCGAGATGACCGAGCCGATGGCCGCCCGGTCCACCAACCGGGGTGCCAACGACATCCGTACGGGGTGGTGAGCCGAGGCGACGACGCCGAGCGCCAGCGAAATCAGCAGCAGCGACGCGGTCCCCAATATCCCGGCATTGATCAGGATCAGCAGCAGAAGCGTCAGAACCAACATCGCGGACTGTGTTGCCACGGCGGCCAGGTGAACGCGCACCCTGTCGATCCAGACGCCGAAGAACGGACCGGTGATCAGCGTGGGCGCGAAATTGGCAAAGGACACCAGCCCCACGAAACTGGCCGATTCCGTAAGCTGCCAGGCGATCCAGCCCAGCGACATACGCTGCATCCACAGCGCATGCAGGCCGAAGATCTTGCCGGCAATGTAGATGCGGAAATCGGGGTAGCGCAGCGCGTTCTGATGCAGGGTCATTCGGGTGCAGGGTTGCCTCAGGCTCACCGATGAGGTCGGATCCGGGAGAGCGTGACGCCGCGTCCGTAAAGAGAGCAGAGCAAAGCCGTGGCATTTCACCGGGCGAAACGGCGCTCTGGCGCTACGCCGCCGGGAATGGCGCCCGTGATAGGTGGCCGGGTTCGCGGAGGTCGGAAAGAACGAGGAGCTGCCCCATGATGCAAGACATCCGCCTTGGCGATGTGACCATTTCGGCTATTCCCGAGACGGTCCGCCCCGGCAAGACGCCCGAGACGTTCTTCATCGGCGCGACACGGGAGGCGGCGGCCCGGCATTACGAGACGATGGAGCCCTTCCTTTACGTTCCCGAAACGGGCCAGATCGTGATGGCGTTCCAGAGTTTCGTTGTCCGCACGCCGCGGCGCACGATCCTGATCGACACCTGTAACGGCGAGCACAAGTTCACCGACGCGGTGGTCTGGCCGACACGGCCCTGGCTGGACAGGTTCCACGCGCTGGGGTTTTCCGTCGATGAGATCGACGTGGTGCTCTGCACCCATCTGCATATCGATCACACCGGCTGGAACACGCGGTTGGAGAACGGTGCCTGGGTCCCGACCTTCCCGAATGCCACGTACATCTTCAGCGCAACCGAGTACGCGTACTGGAAGAATGTGGCCGAAACGGGTGATGTCCCGCCGCTTCAGCGCGACGGGGTCTGGCAGATCAATTGCCTGCCGATCATGGAGGCCGGGCAGGCCAGGCTGATCGACGGCGCGCATGAAATCGACGATCATGTGCGGATCGAGCCGTCACCCGGGCATTCTCCGGGGCACTATTGTGTGCGCATCCGTTCGGGCGCACTGGAAGCGGTGGCGCTTGGCGATCTGATCCATCATCCGTTGCAATGCCGGGAGCCGGACTGGTCGACCCGCTACTGCTGGGATCCGGTCATGGCCACGGAGTCGCGGCGTACGCTGCTGGCCGCGGCGGCGCAGGACCGTACGCTTCTGCTGCCCACGCACTTCCCCGGCCCGACAGCGGGCTACGTTTCGCAGGACGGCGCAGGCTATGCCTACAGCTTCCTGGATGAGGAGGCATCGTGAGGCCGTCTTGGCGGTCGGCTGCATTTCATGTCATGAAACACCACCCTAATGAAGTGGTTCGAAAAAGACCCGCGGATAGGCTGATGTCCATGGCCGGGACATGGCCGGGCAGCTCGGACAGAGCGTCATGACGACTTTCTTTGGGAGGAAAGCAATGCACATGAAACAGATATTTGGACCGCCGCTTGCAATGGCCGGGGCCCTTCTGGCGGCATCGGCGGCCAGCGCGCAGGAGTGCCCCGAGGGCTACCCCTCGGGTCCTGTGGAATTCGTCGTGGCCTATGCCGCGGGCGGGGGCACCGACGCCATCGCACGCACGCTCGCCGCCGAGATCGAGGAAAGCCAGGGCTGGACGGTGCCGGTCAGCAACAAGCCCGGCGCGGGCGGCGGTGTCATGATGACCGGCCTGCTGGGCGCAAAACCCGACGGGCTGACGGTCGGCGTGGGCTCCACCAATACTGTGACGCTGGATCCTTATGCCAACCAGGGCATGCCCTTCACCTGGGAAAGCTTCGACTACCCGGCGACGGCCATGTCGGTGACCTTCGGTCTGGTCGCGCTGGAAGATGCCCCCTACGACACGCTGGAAGAATTCATCGAATACGCCCGCGAGAAGGGCAAGGCCACCATCTCCACCTCGGCAATGGCGCTGGAGATCGCGGTCGAACGGATCGGAGAGCACTACGGCGTCAACCTTGTGCCGATCCCCGGTAACGGTGCCTCGGACGCGCTGCAAAGTGCGCTTGGTGGTCATGTCGATGCCACGATCCAGGGCTCGCAACATATCCAGCAAATCGAGGCAGGGAAAATGAAGCAGCTTTCGACACTGGTCGAAGAGCGGGTTTCGTATGCGCCCGACACCAAGACCACGTTCGAAAGCGGCGTGAACGTGACCGCCGGGGCCTATGTGCTTGTCGTACTGCCCAAGGGTGTCGATCCTGCTATCCAGTCTTGTCTGGAAACGGTATTCGCCGAGGCCATCGAATCCGATGCCTACAATACGCTGATGGAAAACCTCGACGCCGTGCCGGCCAATCTGGGCAAGGACAAAACGCTGGAATTCATCAAGAAACAGGCGGCCGAATACCAGGACGCGTTCGCGAAGCGCGGCAACTGAGTTCGGCACGACCATGGCACTGGATCGCATCATCGGGGGAATGGCCATAGCGTTTGGCGCATTCCTCCTGCTTTACGGAATACCGGCAAATGTCCGGATGGTCAGCGGGATGATGCCCTACCCGGCGCTGTTTCCACAGATCGGCGCATGGATGTTCATCGTTCTGGGCGCGATCCAACTGGGCTTGGGGCGCGACAGCTTCGAATTCCCGGGCATACGCCAGTTCGGCGTGTTTCTCGGCGTCGTCGGCCTGACGCTTCTGGCCGTTCTGGGACTTGAACGCTTCGGCTATCTCACCGTCATGATACCGCTGCTTGCCGCGCTTGCGCTGGTCTCGGGCGAGCGGCGGTGGCCCTGGATCGCGGGGATCGCCCTTGGCCTGCCGCTTTGCGTCTGGGCGCTGTTCGAATTCGTCCTGCAACGCGGACTGCCCTAGGGCCCGAAAGACAACACAATGCTCGACCTAACAACCATCATCGCGGGCATCGGCGACGCCTTTACGCTGACGAACCTGATCTACATCCTGCTTGGCGTGATGCTGGGCCAGATCGTGGGCGCGATCCCCGGTCTCAGCATTCTGATGGCGCTCGCCATTGCCATTCCGCTGACCTACTCGCTCGATACGCTCACCGCGATCAGCTTCCTGATCTCCATCAACAAGGGCGGCACGGTGGGCGGGGCCGTGCCCTCGATCCTGCTGAACACGCCCGGCACACCTGAATCCGCGGCCACCGCGCTTGACGGGTATCCGATGGCCAAGAAGGGGCAGGGCGGGAAGGCGATGAAATACTCGCTGTACTATTCGGTCTTCGGCGACATCTCGAGCGATATCGTCCTGATCACCGTTTCCGTTCCGCTTGCCGCCGTCGCGTTAAAGATGGGGCCAATCGAGATCACGGCGCTGATGATCCTCGCCTTCACCGTAATCTCGGGTCTGGTCGGCGCGTCTCTGATCAAGGGGCTGATGTCGGTGGCGCTGGGGTTCCTGCTTGCCTCCGTCGGGATCGACCCGGCGCTGGGGTCGGCACGCTTCACCTTCGGCTATATCGAGTTGCTGGATGGGATGCCCTTGGCGGCGATGGCCGTGGGGATGCTGGCTGTGACCGAGATCTTCCTGCGTTTCTCCGAATTCGCCACGGCCCCGCGCGGCAGCAACCTGGACCGCGCGCAGAGCTTCGAGCCGGGCGAGCAGTCGGTGACGTTCAAGGAGGTCTGGGCGAACCGCTTCGTGGCACTGCGAGCCTTTGCCATCGGAACAGTCATCGGGGCGATCCCCGGGCTGGGATCCACCACGGCGGGGTTCCTCAGCTATTCGATCTCCAAGCAGGCCGCCAAGGATCCCGAAAGCTTCGGCACCGGTGATCCGCGCGGCATAGCTGCATCCGAGGCGGCCAACAGCGCCGTGGTCGGGGCGAACCTGATCCCGCTGCTGACGCTGGGCATCCCGGGCAATATCGCGGCGGCGCTGCTTGTCAGCGCCTTCATCATCCACGGTGTTCAGCCGGGCCCGCTGCTGTTCGAACGTCAGGGGCAGCTGATCTACGGCCTTTTCGGGGCGATGCTGGTGGCCAATTTTGCCAATCTGTTGGTGGGTCAGTTCGGCATGCGTTTCTGGTCCATGGTCGTGTCCGCACCGGCGCGGGTGGTCTACTCCGGTGCGTTGCTCCTGTGCGTCACCGGTATGTATTTCGCCGGCGGCGGGGTGTTCGGGCTGGTGATCATGCTGGGCTCGGCCGTAGTGGGCTACATCATGCGGCTCACCGGGTTTTCGACCATCGCTTTCATCGTCGCCTTCGTGCTGACGCCACAGCTTGAACGGTCGATCAACCAGACCATCCTGCTGTCCGATGGGGACCCGATGGAACTGCTACAGCATCCTATCGCCATCGTGCTCTTGTTGGCGTCGGTCTGTGCGGTCTACTTCCTTGGTCCGTGGAAGAAAAAGGACCCCGGCGTCGCCGGGGCCTGAGGTCAAAGCGCCAGCGCCTCGGTCACCGGTTCCGTCTGCATTCCGCCCGTCAGGCGGATGATGGTCTCGCGAATGCCGGTGGCTGCGGCCTGCAGATGAGGCACGTAGGTGCGCACGACCTCTTTCCGGCGGACGGCGCTGGTGTAGTACGTGATGCCGATCGTCGCGAGGACCTTGTCGAAACCCTCGTTGTAGATCGGCACCGCCACGCCCGAAGACACGAGATTGGCCTCGCCCCCGACCCGTTCCGCGAACTTGTCGCTGCGACTGGTATTCAGCAGCTGCTCGATCAGCCCGGGGGCGTTCATCAGGTGCTTGTCCGGATGGTCCGATGTTTCCAGAAGGCGCATCGTCAACCGCTGTTCCTCGGGCGCCGAAAAGGCCAGGTAGGCCCGGCCCAGCGGCATCGAGATCAGGCCCAGCCGCTTGCGGATATTGGCGTGATACGGCGACATCGGGCTGTCGCTGCAGGTCGTGTCGTAGACCACGACCGAACTGCCGTCGGGCACCGCGATGGCCGCCGGCCACTTGAGATCCCGCGTTAATTTCTGCAGCCAGGGCCGCCCGGCCTCGACCACGACGGGCGCGCCATGAAACCCGCAGCTCAGCTCGGCCACCGTCGAGGTCACGCGATACCCGCTGCCGTTTTCGTCGCGGCCGACATAATTGGCTGCGATCAGCGTTTCCAGAAGCCGGACGATCGTGGGTTTGGGCAGCCCGGTCAGCTTGTGAAGCTGGCTGACCGATGTCACCGATTGCCGATTCAGCACTTTCAGGATCTCGAGAGTCCTCAGCACCGAATTTACCGGCTGATAGGACGTCACGCGATGTTCCTTTGCTGTGTCATGAGTATTCCTCCCCAGGAAATGGTTGCGACATTTCATGCCGCCGTCAATCCTCCGGCGGCGCAAGGCTACCGGGAAAAGTAGAAGCGTTCGGCCGTCTCGCCGCCGATCCGGGCGCGCAGGTCTGGCTCGGGCACCTGCCTGTGCAGGGCTGCCACGGCATCGCCGTAGCTGACCCGACCGCGATGTCCGACGAAGGGCCAGTCGCTGGCCCACATCACCCGGTCCCAGCCTCCCGCGTCGACCAGCGCACGGGCCTGTGCATCGGGATCGCAGGCATTGAAGCGAAACCAGCCCGACAGTGTCACCCAGCACCTTCCCCGGTCCACCGCGCGCAACAGGGCCTGAAAGCAGGGATGCGCAGTGCCATCCGGCGTGTCGATGAACCCCATGTGGTCAACGACGACACATGCTCCCGCCCGTTCTATGGCGCGGATCGTGCGGCCCAGCCGCGCGGGCCGGTCGATCACATGAACATGCCAGCCCAGTTTTGCGCACAGGCGAAAGAGCCGCTGCTGCTCAGCGTCGTCCGGATCGGGCGTCATGTCCAGCGGTCGCCAATGGAGCCTGATGCCCAGAAACCCCAAGGCCCCTAGTCGCCGCAATTCGGCCTCGGGCACATCCCATGGCAGGTTGGTGGTGGCGCCCAGATTTGCATGCGCCGCCAGCGCCTGGGTAAAGTCCTCCCGGTGAAACCGGTACGTGCCGGCGGTCGCCAGTATGCCTTTGCTCACACCATGGACCTGGAACTCTGCCAGCGCATCCTTTGCCGGCGCGGGCCTGGCGCGATGATCCCAGCGATCGTCGCCAAGAGGCGTGGCAGCTGTGAAGATATGCAAATGCGTGTCGATCAGCATCTTTTGCTCCTCCGCTGCTGTCTATCACCGGCTGAAAGAGACCAGCGGGCTTGGCAACGGGACGTTTCACCATGTGAAATTCACGGGAACGCCGCGAACCGGGAAGACAAGCCGCCGCTAGCCTTGCAGTATCGCACCATCCACAAGGCTTCCCGATGACCGACATCCAGCGCTCAGATTTCTTCGTCGAAACCGTCGATGGGGTTCGCATCGCGATCCGCGAAGTGCGCAGCGATGGTGTGCCGGACCGCGTTCCCATGGTGCTGATGCATGGCACCCGCATTCCGGGGCTGAGCGAATTCGATCTGCCGGTCGAGAACGGTTCGCTTGCTGCCGATCTCGCCGCCAAGGGCCACGTTTGCTATATTGTCGACGCGCGCGGTTTCGGCCGGTCGGAACGTCCACCCGAGATGGACGCGCCGCCGCTGCCCGGCGCAAAGTCCCTCGCCCGCTCCATCGAGATCACCCGCGATGTGGATGCGGCCGTCGATCACCTGCTGGCGTCGACGGGCCAGTCCCGCGCCGCGATCTTCGGCTGGGGTGTCGGTGGCACCATCGCCGCGATGTATGCAGCGCTCTGGCCCGAGAAGGTGAGCCACATCATCGGCTACATGATGATCTATGGCGGGGCCGGAACACATGCCCAGTTTGGGCCTGGATCCGCATGGGACGATCCGGAAAATTCTGGCCATTTCAACAAGGCGGCTTGGGGGAATTACGCCTGGAACGGGCTCGAGCTTCTGGATGTCCATTGGGACCGGCAGATCCCTATCAGGGACAAGTCCGCGTGGCGTGATCCGGCGATGCTCGAAGCTTTTCGTCAGGCCCTTATCGACGGCGATCCGCTGGCCGCAACGCGCGATCCGCCGCAATACCGCAGCCCGAACGGAATGCTGGAAGATCTGTTTATCATGGGCGCGCGCACCGAGCCCCTGTTCAGCGCAAGCCAGGTCTACTGCAACGTGATGATCGCCCGCGGCGAGTACGACGGGCTTTGCAGGGTCGAGGACATGGAGGCATTCATGGGGGACATGTCCAACGCTGAATCCGTCGTTTTCTGGAACCGCCCCGACACCACTCACTACGTGTTACTCGATCGGCCCGAGCGGGGGCGCGATGATTTATTGAGGGCACTGGACGCGTTTCTCCGACCCTGAGAATGTTCAACAACTCGACGTTCGCCATGCAGCCTTGTACCGCGAACCGCGAGAAATCCCGGCGGAATGCGGCCTTATGGTCGATCACACGACGTTGAACCGGTGGGTGGTGGAGTTCACTTGGGCCATGACGGGCTTCTGAAGTATGCGGCGACCGAAGGCGTTCAAGAAACAGACCCGTCGGCTGAAGATGAACCGTTCCGTCCTCTGGTCTGGTGATGGTCGTTCGCAGGTTGTCCCGCGTGTCTATCTTGCCTAGAGTTATTGACGCACGAGTAGAATAATGTTCCCTTTGGTTTGCTGGCCTTTTGGCCGCGGGTACTGACGGCCGGTCGGGGCTTTGTCCCGCGTGCAGATTTGGTCCGTGATGGTGCTGGAAGGCGGGGAAAGCCATGGATTATCCAGTTGAGGCCGTCGGCCGCAGGGCTAGCTTTGCATTTCATGTGCGGCGGGCCTCTTGGGGTGACGTCCGGCAGGAGTTGATATGACACCGGTTGGGCGTTTTGAGCTGAATTGGCCGGGCGATGCGCTGTTCGGCGCGGGCCGGGTTGACGGGCTGGGCACGCTTTTGGCCGGACGGGGGCAGACGCGTGCGCTGATCGTTACCGACCCGGGCTTGCGCGAGGCGGGCGTGCTGGCGCGGGTCGAGGCGGCCTTGCAGGCGGGAGGCGTGGCCTTCGACAGCTATGATCAGGTCAGTCCGAACCCCACCACAGCGAACGTGCGCGCCACGCGCGAGATCTGGGAAACGGGTGGGTTCGACGCGCTGATTGCCCTTGGCGGCGGGTCGAGCATCGACACCGCCAAAGGCGCGATGGCCGAGATCCTGACTGGCAAGGAAGCAATCGCCTGTTTCGGACAGAACGTGGACCGCAGCGACCGGCCGCTGCCGCCGTTCTACGCCATCCCCACCACAAGCGGCACCGGGTCGGAATCGAGCCTTGGTGCGGTGCTGAAAAGCCCGGAGCGAAAGTTTGTGATCCGGGGGGCGCTGCTGCAGCCCCGCACGGTGATCATGGATCCGGAACTGACGCTGAGCCTGCCGCCAGGGATGACGGCGGCTACCGGTTTCGACGCGTTCTGTCATGCGATTGGCGCGTATACAAACACCTCGATCAATCCGGTGGCCGATGAACTGGCGCTGGCGGCGATACGGCTGGCGCTGGAGCATTTGCCGGTGGCGGTTGATCACGGCGACGATCTGGAGGCGCGCTCTGGTCTCATGCAGGCCAGTTACCTCGGCGGAGTCTGCATCGGGCAGAAGGGGGTCGATGGCATCCACGGGCTTTGTACCCCGGTGGAAAGCCTTATACCGGCGGTGCATGGGCAGGTGCTTGGCACGCTGTTGCCGTACGTGCTGCGGTACAACTTCGAAACGCAGGCCAAGCGCTATGCGGAGATTTCGAAACGGTTGGGGCTGGATGGCAACCCTGTGGAGGCGATCTTCGACGCTGCCACCGGGCTTGCGGCGCTGACCGGGTGTCCGGCGCGGCTGGGCGATTACGGGATTACCCAAGGCGACATCCCCCGGCTGACGGAAATGGCGCTGCTGTCGCAGGCGACGCAGCGCAACGGGCGGGAGATGCCGGCGGAGAACATCACGAAACTTTACGAAACGATGATCTGAATGGTTGCCCCGAACGGCGGGGGCTGAAGGAAAACGTGGATGAATGACTGGCGGCCAATGTGGCGCCGCTGATCAACCACTGCGTGGCGGTGCAGAGCGTTCCCTGTGCGGTGGTGGGAAAGTTGGCGGAATTCGGCCGGGCGACCCCACACCTGACCCGGCTCCCTTCTGCGTGGAAACAAACAGGGTGTCGCCAGATGCACGTGCCGGAATCTCGTCTGCCAGGCTGCACGGCGGGCCAAGCTTTGGGCTTTCCTGGTTGTCCGACGTGGGGCATGCTGTTTGGGTCTCGACCATGCCATTCAGGAAAAGATCGAGGAAATGATCGGCAATGTCTTCGGGTGACATGCCTTCATCCTCGGTGTGCCATCGCAGTATCCAGTTCATGGCGCCGAGGACGAGGTACGAGGTGACGCGCGCATTCACCGGCCGAATTTCACCTTCTGCCATCGCTCGATCGATCAGCATACGCGAATACCGGTCCAGCTGCCCCTTCGGTCCAGCAGTTCACGCTGGGCGTCTTCCGGCAGTGCGCGGATGGCTGACATGGTCGTGTAGGCGCCGTGCTCCTCCGTCAGCGGGCACATGAACCGGCGGTAGAGTTCGCGGACTTCTGCCCAGCTTGACACAGCCCCGTTCCAAATCGGCATTCGGTCTTTCTCCCTGGGCGCGGTCCTGTCCGGTGGGATTGATGGTTTTGCCATTAGCCTGAAATATTCTCATTAGACAATTAATAGTCCTAAAAATTCATCTATTGACTGAAGAGTAAATTTATGACCCCTTGAGTAGGAAGTCAGTGACCACGCCGCTGGCCCGCCGGCAGGTGGGCTGGCGTCCGAGGCGCCTTGTCGGGTTTCGTGCATGGGCAGGGAGGAAAAATGACCATGAACCACACCTGTGGATGCGGTCGCGCGGGGCTCCGCGGCCAAATGGAACGGTTGTCCGCGCGTCAGCCTCACGCAGTCTTGTCGTGGAGAGCAGACCAGTGACGGTCCTGCTCGACGACGAACAGCGGATGCTGAAGGAAAACGTGGATCGCTGGCTGGCGGCAAACGTCACGCCGCTTATCACCATGCACGAGGCTGACTGCACCTTCCCCTTCGAGATCCTCGATGGGCTGAAAGACTTCGGCTACCTCGGCGGGCGGATCCCCGAGGCCGACGGCGGTTTCAACCTGTCCTACACGACCTGGGGCATGTTGATGGAAAGCGCCGGCTATTGCTGGGGCTCGCTGCGCACCATCGTCAACATCACCAACGGCACGATCCAGAAGCTCAGCCGTTGCGGCACGCCGGAACAGAAGGACCGCTGGCTCAAGCCGCTTCTGAACAACGAAATCCGCACCTGTACCGGGCTGAGCGAGCCCAATGTCGGGTCTAACATGCGCGGGATCGAAACGCGGGCGGACCTCAAGGACGGCAATTACGTGATCAACGGGCGGAAGCTCTGGATCACCAACGGCATCAACGCCGACATCTGCCTTGTCGTGGCGCGGACCTACAGCGCCGATTGCGACGGGGACCTGTCGGCCTTCGTGGTCGAGAAGGACACGCCGGGCTTCTCGGCGAAACGGGTGTCGAAGATGACCCTGCGCCCGACCGGCACGTCGGAGCTGGAGTTCGACAACGTCACGATCCCGGTCGAAAACCGCATCGGGGACGAAGGCACCGCGCTTTCGGGTACGCTGGCGGGGCTCAACACTGCGCGGGTGAACATCGCCATGGGCGCGGTCGGGCAGGCGCAGGCGGCGCTCGATCTCTCGGTAGACTATGCCAAGACCCGCAAGCAGTTCGGCAAGCCCATCGGGTCCTTCCAACTGATACAGAAGCACATCGTCGACATGACCATCCGGGTGAAGGCCGCTCGCGCCCTGGCCTATACCGCCGCGGCCCGACTCGATGCCGGCGAGGAGGCGCGCGAGGATTGTTCCATCGCCAAGCTCTACGCCACCCAGGCCGCCTTCGAGGTCGCCGACATGGCGCTGCAGGTCCATGGCGGGCTGGGCTACGCGACGGATTACCCGATCGAACGCATCTTCCGCGACACCCGCGGCGGGATGATCCCGGAGGGGACCTCGGAGATCCAGACACTCATCGCGGGTCGCGAGATCCTCGGCCTGAACGCCATTACCTGAAGAGACGCCAATGCCCAGAGATTTCGAGCCCTACGTCTTCCCAGACCTGACGCGTCTCTCCGCGCCGCGGACAATCGCGGTGCTGGGCGCGTCGGAAAAGCCGCATTCCATCGGCTACCACGCGATGAGGAACATCGTGGAGCATTCCGGCTTCAAGGGCACCGTCTACCCGGTAAACCCGAAGCAGGAGACCGTGATGGGTCTGCACGGCGTGCCGGACGTGGCTTCGCTGCCCGGACCGGTGGACGTGGTGATGGTGGTGATCCCCGCGGCGGGCGTGGTCAAGGCGGTGGAGCAGGCGGGCGAAAAGGGCTGCGGCTTCGCCGTGATCCTGACCAGCGGGTTTTCCGAGGCCGACGAATGGGGCCGGGCGGAAGAGGCGAAGCTGGTCGAGATATCGCGGCAGACCGGCATCCGCATCTACGGGCCGAACTGCCCGGGGCTGGTGAACCTGAACCTGCCTCTGGGCATGACATTCAGCCCGGCTTTCAAAGACGACATCGCGCCCGGCCCCATCGGGCTCGCCACCCAGGGCGGCGGCCTTGGGCGCAACATGATCCAGCACAACGAACGCGGCGCGCAGTTCGGGCTCTGGTCGTCGTCGGGCAACGAATGCGACCTCCAGGTGGCCGATTTCGTGCACCACATGGCACAGGATCCCGACATCAAGGTGATCGGCTGCCTTGTCGAGGGCTTCAAGGACGGTGCCCGCTTCGCGGCCGCCTGTACGGAGGCGGCGCGCAAGGGCAAGCCGGTGGTCGGTCTGAAGGTCGGCCGCTCGGAATACGGTGCCAAGGCTGCGGCGTCGCACACCGCGTCCATCACCGGCTCGGCCGAGGTCAATTCCACCGTCTTCCGCCAGCTGGGCGTGGTCGAGGTCGACGACCTCGACGAACTGGTCGACGTGGCGATGCTCTTCTGCCGCAAGATCCCCACGGGCGACGAGAAGATCGGCGTCTTCGCCTCCTCGGGCGGGGCGGCGTCGCTGTGTGCCGACAATGTCGGCATGGCGGGGCTGACGCTGGCGGAGTTCACCCCGGAAACGGCAGAGCGGCTGGCGGCAGCACTGCCCGCTTACGCCAACATGTCGAACCCGATCGACACCACATCGATCTCGATCTCCCACCCCGAGGCGTACCGCGAGGCTCTGGCGGCCTGTGCTGCCGACGCCAATGTCGGGCTGGTGCTGGCGCCGCTGCCGATGGACTACGGCGAATACTCGGTGGTGAACGCGGGCTCCTTGAAGGATGTTCAGGACGGCGCCGCGGTGCCCATCGTGCCGATCTGGATGTCGGAACGGCAGGGCGAAGGCTATCGCAAGCTGGCCGAGGCCGGGCTTGTCCCGTTCCGGTCGCTGCGCAACATGCGCCAGGCGCTGCGCCGCTGGGTCGATTATGGCACCTGGATGCAGCGCCGGGATGCTGGCTGGACGCCCGCCATCGTTCAGACGGGTTCGCGCGGGGAGGCGGGTGCGACCCGGACCCTGAGCGAGATCGAGGGCAAGTGGGCGCTCGCCGCCGCGGGTGTGCCGGCAACGGCGCCAGAGATTGCCGCCGCCGCAGATGACGCCGCGACGATCGCGGCCCGGATGGGCGGGCGGCTCGCGCTCAAGATCGTCAGCCCGGACATCACCCACAAGTCCGACATCGGTGGGGTGAAGCTGAACGTGACCCCCGAAACCGCGGCCGCGGCACATGACGAGATCATGGCCAATGCGCGCAAAGCCCGACCGGACGCGGAATTGACCGGAGTCCTGGTCGAGCCCATGGCCCCCGACGGCGGCATCGAAGCCTTTGTCGGCGTCTCCCGCGATCCCGTGTTCGGGCAGGTTATGACCTTCGGGCTGGGCGGCATCTATGTCGAGATGTTCGCCGACGTGACCCGGACCATGCTGCCGGTCACGCGCGAGATGGCGATGGACATGATCGGTGCGCTGAAATCCTCGCGCCTGCTGACCGGGTATCGCGGGCAGCCGAAACGTGACACCGGCGCGCTGGCCGACCTGATCGTGAATGTTTCGGACTATGCCGTTGCCACGCCGGAACTGGTCGAGATGGACATCAACCCGGTCTGGGTCGGCACAGTCGGAGAGGGGGTCATGGCGCTCGATGCCGTGATCGTGGTGGAGGCGTGAGCGGGCCACTGGACGGCATCACCGTCGCCGATTTCTCCGAACTTCTGCCGGGCCCCTTCATGACGGGCGCCATGGCCGAGATGGGCGCGCGCGTGCTCAAGATCGAACGCCCCGCGGGCGACGGGCTGCGCCGGAGTTCACCGGGAACCTTCGAGATCGTGAACCGCGGGAAGGGCTCGGTCGCGCTGGACCTCAAGGACGAAGACGACCGGGCGCGTGCGGTGGAGATCCTGCGCGAGGCCGACGTCATGGTCGAGGGTTTCCGCCCCGGTGTGATGGCGCGCCTGGGCCTGGGCTACGACGCCATGGCCGCGGTCAATCCCGGCCTCGTCTACATCTCGCTGTCGGGCTACGGCCAGACCGGCCCCCTGGTGAAGACGCCGGGGCATGACCTCAACTACCTCGCTCAGGCTGGGGTGACGTCGTTGTGCGGCCGCCCGGACGGGCCGCCCGAACACAGCTTCGGCCTGCCGGTCGCGGATCTTGGTGGCGGGATCTACGGGCTGGCCTCGGTCCTCGCCGCGCTGTTGCAGCGCGCCACGACCGGGCGGGGACAGCATATCGACCTGTCGATCACCGATTGCCTGGCCCATTGGGTGAACCCACGGCGCGGGGTCTACAACGTGAACCACGTCGAAGACCTGCAAGCGCAGCGCGAGGTGGCGCTGGTGCGCCCGGCCTATGGCGTCTTCGCCTGCCGGGACGGCGCGATCTCGATTGCCGCGCTCGAGGATCACTTCTGGCGCGCGCTCTGCGCGGCGCTAGAGCTCGGGGCATTCGACGACCCTGAGCTCGCGGGCCTCGCCGCGCGGCGCGGGCGGGCGCAGGACGTGAACGCGGCCATCGCCGCGGCCGTCGCGCCGATGCGCCGCGACGAGGCGATGGATCTGATGATCCGGCACGATGTCCCCGCAAGCCCGGTCCTGACCGTGAACGAGGCGACCGCGTCCGAGCATTTCGCGGCCCGCGAGCTGATCGTGGAAACGGCCTGCGGCCCCGCGGTGCCCTTCCCGGTGCGGCTTGACGGCATGTCGCGCGACCTGCCGCCGGCGCCCGCCTTGAACACCCATGGAGGCCAATCCCGATGAGTGCCGAAGACACCAGGCCTCCGCACCGGATCGCGGGTTTCAACACACTCGAACTCGCGGCGGGACTGATCATCTTCGTCGTCGGCCTGATCGTCGCGTTCGAAAGTCTGAGCTACTCCTTTGGCACCCTGCGCAACGTCGGCCCCGCGGTCTTCCCCATGCTGCTGGGCTTCACCCTGGCGGCGCTGGGACTGGCCATCGTGTTCGAGGGGCGGACCTCTCTGGCGGTGGCGCCCTATGTCCCGTGGCGGGCGGTGCTTGCCATCTGCGCCGCGCTGGGGGCCTTCGCCCTGCTGATCGACACAGCCGGCGCCTATGTCGCGATCTTCGCGCTGATCTTCCTTGCCGGGCTGGCGGACCGGCCTTTCCGCCCGGTGACGCTGCTCTGCGTCGCTCTGGGACTTTGCGCCTTCATCACCGCGCTGGTCCTGGGCTTACGCGGTATCGTCAACATCGACCTTCTGCCGGGGGCCTGAGATGGAACTCTTCGACAACATGATGATGGGGTTCTCGGTCGCGATTTCGTGGTCGAGTCTCTGGGCCTGCTTCATCGGCGTGACGCTTGGCACCTTCATCGGCGTCCTGCCAGGGGTGGGCGCGCTTGCCGGTATCTCGCTTCTGATGCCGCTGACCTTCGGCCTGCCGGCGACCGACGCGATGGTGATGCTGGCCGGGATCTACTACGGCTCGATCTACGGCGGGTCCACCGCCGCCATCCTGCTGAACCTGCCGGGGTCGGTCACTTCAGCGGTGACCTGTTTCGACGGCTACCCGATGGCCCAGAAGGGCGAGGCGGGGAAGGCGCTGGCGATGACCACGCTGGCAAGCTTCATCGGGGGCTGTTTCGCCATCGTGCTGATGATGGCCTTCGCCCCGCCGCTGGTCGCCGTGGCGCAGAGCTTCGGCAGCCCCGAGTACTTCTCGATGACGGTTTTGGGCCTGCTCGCGGCCTCGACGCTGAGCCAGGGCTCGCCCATCAAGGGTATCGCCATGGTTGTCGTGGGGCTTCTGCTGGGGCTGGTCGGGACCGACATCCAGTCGGGCGCCGCGCGCTTTACGTTCGGGTCGCGCGAACTGCTCGACGGGATCAGCCTTGTCGTGCTCGCCATGGGCCTGTTCGGGGTGTCCGAGATCCTGATCAACTTCACCTCCTCCGTCTTCGCCACCTCGCGACAGAAGGTCGACACCTCGTGGCACGCCATGTGGCCCACGAAGACCGAATGGAAGGACACCAGCGGCTCGATGGCCCGGGGCTCGGTCCTGGGGTCGATCATTGGAGTTCTGCCGGGTGCGGGTGCCGCGATTGCCGCCTTCATCGCCTATTCCGTCGAGAAGCGCGTCAGCAAGACGCCGGAGCGCTTTGGCAAGGGGGCGATCGAGGGGCTGGCCGCGGCCGAAACGGCGAACAATGCCGCAGCACAAGCAGCGTTCATTCCGACGATGAGCCTTGGTATCCCCGGGTCGGCCACGATGGCGCTGCTGCTTGGGGCGCTGCTGATCCACGGCATCCAGCCGGGGCCGCTGGTGATCCAGACCAACCCGGACCTCTTCTGGGGTCTTATCGCCAGCTTCTGGATCGGCAACCTGATGCTGCTGGTCCTGAACCTGCCGCTGATCGGCATCTGGGTGCGGATGCTGCTGATCCCCTATCACATCCTCTATCCCTGTATCCTCTTCTTCATCTGCCTTGGCGCCTATTCCGCGCGGAACAACCCGATCGACATCTTCCTTGTGATCGTCTTCGGGCTGATGGGCTACGGCATGAAGCTTCTGCAACTGCCCGCGGCGCCGCTGCTTCTGGGCCTCGTCCTCGGCCCGATGGCCGAGGAGCACTTCCGGCGCGCGCTGCTGCTGTCGCGGGGCGATCCCATGGTCTTCCTGACCGAACCGATCAGTGCGGGCCTTCTGGTCACCGCCGCGATCATCGTCGCCTCGACCATCTGGTCGTCGTTGCGCCGGCGCAAGCGCGCGCTGGCGGACATGGCCGCCTAACCCTTTCAACAGGAGGAGAAAACATGTTCAATCATCTTGGCAAACTGGCCGCCGCGAGCGCCGTCGTACTGGCCGCCGGCGCGGCACAGGCCCAGGACTTCCCCGCGAAGCCGGTCACCTGGATCGTGCCCTATACACCGGGCGGGATCACCGACACCCGGTCGCGCCTGATCGCGGACGAGTTCGGCAAGGCGCTTGGCCAGACCGTCGTGGTCGAGAACAAGCCCGGGGCGGGCGGGACGCTAGGCCTTGAATACGTCGCGCGCGCCGATGCGGACGGCTACACGATCATCTACGGCACGCTGGGCACACTGGCGGCGGCACCCTCGCTCTACGAGGACCTGCGCTACGACAGCCTCGCGGATTTCGAGCCGGTGCACATGATGGGCTCGTCCCCGAACACGGTGATCGCCTACAAGGACACACCCTACAGCACGCCTGAAGAACTGATCGCCTACGCCAAGGAGCATCCGGGCGAGGTTACCGTGGGGCTGGCCGGCATTGGCACCGGTACACATCTTGCGTCGGAACTCTTTGCCAACGCGGCCGGGATCGAGCTTCTTCAGGTGCCCTACAAGGGGTCCGCGCCGATGCTCAACGACCTGATCGCGGGCCGGCTGGATGTTGCGTTCGACTACCCGGTCTCCACCCTGGGCCACGTGCAGTCCGGGTCGGTGAAGGTTCTGGGCGTGACCTCTGCGGAGCGGCTGGCGCTCTTCCCCGATGCGCCGACGATGACCGAGGCCGGGCTTCCCGAGGCAGAGACGGGTTCGTGGTCCGGCATCTTCGTGCCTGCCGGCACGCCGCCGGAGCGGGTCGAGATCCTTGCCGACGCCTTCGCCACCGCGATGGAAAGCGACGCGGTGAAGGACGCCTTCGACAAGGTGCAATCCGAAATCTGGATGATGCGCGGTCAGGAGATGAAGGACCACGTTTCTGCCGAACAGGACCGGTGGAGCCAGATCATCGAATCCGCCGGCATCGAGAAGCGGTAATTCCGTGACACGTCCCGGAATCAGAACGGGGGCCGCCAGGGCCCCCGTTGCAGTTCGATCCCGGCAGAGGTCAGCGGCCGCCGGTAACGCCCATGGTCTGCGCCGAAACCAGGTCGGCCAGCGAGGACGCAAAGAAGGTCACCGCCTTGGCGATATCCTCGGGCACCGCCAGCCGCGGCATTGGCGTCAGCGTCAACGAGCGCTGTTCCAGCTTGTGGAAATCGGGCCGGGCCCGCAGGCGCGGCGTGGCGACGAGACCGGGCGCGATGGCGTTGGCCGTGATGTTGAACGCGCCGGCCTCGCGGGCGAGTGCGTTGGTCATGCCGATCAGTCCGGCCTTCGCGGCGGAATAGTTGGTCTGCCCCTTGTTGCCCAGATGGGCCATGGAAGACATGTTGATGATGCGGCCCCAGTTCCGTTCCATCATGCCCGGCAGGACGGCCCGACTACAGTGGAAGGCGGCCTTGAGCACGACGTTGTGGACATCGTCCCAATCGTCCTCGGACATCTTCAGCAGGTATTTGTCCCGCGAGAAACCGGCGTTGTTCACCATGATGTCGCAAGGGCCGAGTTCCTCGGCGGCGGTCGCGAAAACCTCGGAGACCAAGGTCTTGTCGGTGACGTCGCAGACACCGGTCCAGACCTGTGCGCCGGTCACCTCTGCCTCGATCTCGGCCCGGGCGTCGTCCAGCGCCTCGGAAGATATGTCGATCAGCGCGACCCGTGCGCCCTCCCCGGCCAGCATCTTGCCACTGGCGCGACCGATGCCGCCACCACCGCCGGTGATGTAGGCAACGCGTCCCTGCAACCCGAGATCCATGTTCTTCCTCCTTGGGATAGGTTTTTACTCATTGGTAAGTTTAGTTACGTCTGACGTCAGAAAATGCAATACACCTCATTGTACTGTTGAGTAAGAATTTCTACTCATAGGTGAAAACACAAGGACAGACGAGATGACGGCGTTAGAAAAGCCCGACCTGTACGAAATCGACGGAACCGGCCCCGCCCTGAAACTGATCTTCGGCCAATGCGCCGCCTGCAAAGAGCAGCACTTCCCCCACACGGGCTACGGTTGTCCGCGCTGTGGCGCGCGGCCCGAGCAGGTGACGCCCGAAGCCCGCGACGGGCGGGCGACGCTGCTGACCTTCATCACCCTGCACGCCAAGCTTGCCCCCGGAATCACCCCGCCCTGCGTGGTCGCCGAAGCGGAGATCGCGCCCGGAATGATCGAGGAGGTCATGCTCTCCGGCAGCGCCGCGCAGTATCGCGACGGCATGACCATCGTGGCGCGGGCGGAAGAGGTCGAGCGCAACGGCGAGACGGTGCTGGCCTGCCGCTTCGCCCCGGAAGAGGAGGTCTGAGCATGGCAAGATTGTCCGATATGCGCCCGGTCTACGTCATCGGTGTGGGCATGCACCCCTACCAGTTCGCGAGCGAAACGCTCTACATCGACATGGGGCTGACCGCAGTGCGCGGCGCGCTGGAAGACGCGGGCATCGCGTTTCCCGAGGTCGAAAGCGCCTATGTCGGCTGCACCGGGATCGGCATGGCCGCGGGGCGGATCATGTTCAACCACCTGGGCTCCACCGGCCTGGCCTGCACCCAGATCGAGAACGCCTCGGCCTCGGGATCCTCTGCCTTTCAACTGGCGGTGCTCGAAGTGGCCTCCGGGCGGCGAGACGTTTCGCTCGCCGTTGGCGTCGACAAGACCGGCGACCAGGTCCGCGCGGTGCAGAAGGAGAAGGTGAACCGTCTCTCCGACACGGCCACGATCCCGCTGGTGAAATACGCGCTGATGGCCGAGCGCCTGAAGAAGGAAAAGGGGCTGAGCGCCGAGGACCTTGCCATGGTCGCGGCCAAGAACCACACCAACGCCTCGAAGAACCCGAACGCGCAGTTCCGCAAGCCCCGGACGGTCGAGCAGGTGCTGAATTCAACGCTGGTCGCGGGCACAACCACATCCCTGATGTGCTGCCCGCGGGGCGAAGGCGCGGCGGCAGCGATCGTGGCGAGTGAGGATGCGATCCGGCGCCTTGGCATCGCGGGCGGACGACCGATCCGGGTCAAAGCTTCCGTCCTGCAATCCGAGCAACCGCAGGTCGGGCGCGAGATCCCTTCGGTCACGCTGGCACAGCGGGTGGCCGAAATGGCCTATGACGAGGCCGGCATTGCCGCCTCCGACCTCGACTGTGTCGAATTGCACGACGCGTTCGCCATCGAGGAGATCCTTTACACCGAGACCTTCGGTCTTGCGCCCAAGGGGGCCGGCCAGCACTTCCTGCGCGACGGCGGCTCGGCCATCGGCGGGCAGTGTTGCGTGAATTCCTCGGGCGGGCTGATCGGGCAGGGGCACCCGCTGGGGCCGACCGGTCTCGGGCAGATACATGAACTCACCCGCCAGCTTCGCGGCGAGAACGGAGACCGGCAGCAGCCCGGCGCCCGCGTCGGCATGGCGCACATGATCGGGCTTGGCTCGATTTCCATCGCCCACATCCTGACCAAGGACTGACCCATGCCCGAGTATGAAACCCTGATCTACGACAAGGCCGACAACGGGGTGGTCACGATCACGCTCAACCGGCCCGACCGCATGAACACGCTGGGTGGCACGATGAAGCCGGACCTCTACGACGCGTTCCGGAACGTCATGCTGAACGACCGAAGTGTGCGCTGCGTGATCCTCACCGGCGCCGGTGACCGGGCCTTCTGCGCGGGGGCGGACATCAAGGAACGTGCCGCCAACCGGCCGCCGCGTGCCGAGTATTACGCCAGGCAGAAGTTCACCCACGACCTGACCCGGCTGATCGAGGAGTTCGAGCGCCCGGTAATCGCCGCGATCAATGGCGTCGCACTTGGCGGCGGGATGGAAATCGCGCTTTGCGCCGATCTCCGCATCGCCGCGGATCACGCGAAGATGGGCCTGCCCGAGGTGAACCTGGGCGTGCTCCCGGCGGCGGGCGGCACCCAGCGGATGCCCCGGCTGATCGGTGGACCCCTTGCGAAAGAGCTGATGTTCACCGGCCGCCACATCACTGCCGAGGAGGCGCTGGCCTACGGCATCGTCAACCGCGTGGTCCCGCAGGCCGAGCTGATGCAGACTGCCCGCTCCATGGCCGACGAGATCGCAGCGAAACCGCCGCTTTCCGTGGCCTTCATCAAGGCGGCGGTGAACAAGGGGCTTCAGGTCGGGATCGAGGAGGGGCTGGAATACGAGCGCCTTGGCGCCGCGATGATCATGGACAGCGAGGACCGGAAGGAAGGCATGGCGGCCTTCCTGGAAAAGCGCAAACCCGTCTTCAAGGGGGAGTGAGATGTTCCGCACCCGGCTGACCGAGCTTTTCGGGATGCGCTTTCCGATCATCGTCGGGGGCATGATGTGGCATTCCAAGGCGGCCTTCGTGGCGGCCTGCGCACGGGCGGGGGCCATGGCTTTCCTGACGCCCAAGAGCCATGACAGCCCCGACGCTTTCGAAGCCGACCTTGTGAAGTGTCTCGAACTTGCCCAGGGCGCGCCCGTCGGGGTGAATTTCTCGATCTCGCGCTTCCGGTCGAACGAGATCAACGACACCTGTCTCGCCATCGCGCAGCGCCATGGCGTGACCCGGTTCGAGACGGCTGGAAGCCACCCGGGCGAGATGATCGCCCGGATCCACGACGGCGGCGGCGTGCTGATCCACAAGTCCACGCAGTTGCGTCACGCGGTGAAGGCGGCGCAGTCGGGCGTGGACGCCATCGCCATCGTCGGGATGGAAGCGGGCGGCCACCCCGGCATCAACCCGCATCCTGGCCACGTGATCCTTGCGCAGGCGCTGAAGGAAATCGACGTGCCCATCGCCCTTGGCGGCGGGATCGGCACGGGGCGCCAGATTCTTGGCGTGCTGGCCCAGGGCGGCGAGGCCGCCGTCGTCGTCAGCCGCTTCCTCGCAAGCACCGAGATCGAGGCACATCCGAACTACAAGGCCCGCATGGTGGCGGCCGGCATGGACAGCACCGTCGCGGTGCTGCACGCCATCAAGGATACATGGCGGGTGCTGGACAACGAGACCGCGCGCCGCGTTCAGCAGATGGAGCGCGAATTGGGCGAGGCCGCCCGCCACGCGGATTTCGGTGATATGGTCAGCGGACGTCACGGCCGGGACTGGGCCTACATCGCCGGCGACGTGGATCGCGGCCTGGTGTCGATGTCCTCGGCCGTGGCCCACGCTGATTGCGAAGAACCGGCCGGAGATATCGTGGCGAAACTGGCCAGGGAAATGGAAGTCGCCTGGGAAGGCCTGGCGGGTCGGCACGCCTGCGCAGTGTCGAAGTGACCACACAAACCGGAAGACGACAGACAGGTTTCCATTGTCGATGTTGTGACGGACCGGGGGCGACCGGCCAGATCAGACCTGTCTTGATGGTTTCGAAGAACATCCCGACCGTGGCAGTCGTAGCCGTTCCCCTTTCCGGTCAAGGAGATCAGGGCGCCGCGCTTTCGGACCGTTCCCATATGGCAGAAATACCCGTTCGAGTCGTGTCACCGAGACAGGGAAAACTCCTCAAGCACGCGCCAGGCGGATGGGGCGAGGGTCTGGTTGGAATGGACCATCTGCAGGCGGTCGAAGGTCAGGATCGTGCCGGTCAGATCGCTCAGCGCGTCGATCTCGGGCCGCTCAGCCGGGTCCAGCTTGCCGTAAGCCATGCTGAGATGGGGCGCGAAGGCCGTGGAGGGACGCTTCAGCCCACGGGACAGCGCGTCGCGGAACCGGCCAAGCGGCGGGGACACTGGCAGGTCCAGGTAGAGCGATTTGAAGAATTGCGGATCGGCCCGGATCCCGGCGACAGCCAGGTGCAGGACGGGCAGGGTGCTGTGCAACCGGTGCAGCAACGCCGATAGCGGACCGGGGTCGATGTCCAGATCGCCCAGAACCGTCAGGTGCGGCGCAAAGGCCGGGCGGGCCGTCCGGGTCGCGATGTCGGCGATGCGTTGGCGCAGGAGGGTTTCCTGATCCGCGGACGGGACCAGCCAGACGGACAGTTGCGCGCTCAATGAGTGCCTCGTGCGATGAATTCCGGTTCCGTGCGCACCGTTTGCGGGGGCGCGTCGGGATCGTCGAGGCGGGCCGCCAGCAGGCGCATGATCTGGGTCACCGTCATGTCCATGTCGTTGCGGATGGTGGACAGTGCGATGGTAGGCCAGCGGGCCATCGCGATGTCGTCGAAACCGACGATCGACAGGCTTTCGGGCACGGTGCGGCCAAGTTCGCAGGTTGCGACGGCCTGCGCGCCAAGCGCCATCGCGTCGTTGGCGCAGAACAGCGCGTCGATCTCGGGGTGGGCGGTCAGCAGGGCGCGGGCTGATGCCAGCCCGCCGTCGAAACTGTAATCTCCGTCGGCCTGGGCAACGGGGGAAAGGCCGGCCGCCTGAACCGCGTCCAGAAAGCCCTTCCGGCGTTCCCGGTCGGACGTCAGATCGGCCTGCCCGCCCAGGTAGGCGATCCGGCGGCGGCCCCGGGCGATCAGCGCCTCGACGGCGAGGGCCGAGCCGCGTTCGTTGTCGCAGCAGACCGAATCGATTCCGGGCCGGTCGAGGATTCGCCCCGACACGATCAGCGGGATCTTCAGCTTCGCGCAGTGTTCGACCACGTCATCGGGCACCGATCCGCCGCGCAGGATCATCGCGTCCAGCGGAAAGCCCAGAACGCCGCTGACGTCGGCATCCGGGATCTCGTCCCCCGCGTTCAGCACGACGGGCCATTTCCCGATGGCGGTCAGTTGCCGGACCATCCGGGCCAGGATCTCGCCGTCGTAGTGGTTGACGAGGTCCCCCGTCACGATGGCCACGAGGTTCGACCGGCCCTTGCCCTGCAGGCCCGCGGCCAGCGCGTTGGGGCGGTAGCCCAGATCGGCCGCCACCTTCAGGATGCGGGCGCGCTTTTCCTTGTCCACGTAGGCGCCTTCGGTGAAGGCCCGCGAGACCGCGGACCGCGACACACCGGCCTTGCGCGCGACATCTGCCGCGGTGATCCGATGCGGGCGCAGGGACACGGGGACCTGTCTGGGCATTGACCATGATTCCTTCGGGAAGTTTCACAACGATGTCATATCGAGCCTCTATATGAACACGTGTGCATAAGTTTTGCAGCAGAAATATGAAGGCCCCGAAAATGATGCAGCAGGCAGTTCAGGCGCACGCCCCGGCCGAGGGTCCGGCCCCGCTTGGCGCGGCGATTTCGCTGAAGGACCTGCATCTGGGCTATGACCGGACCGACGTAATCGCGGGCCTGTCGCTGGACGTGCAGGCGGGCGAGTTCATCGCGCTTCTGGGCGCGTCGGGCTGCGGGAAGACGACGCTCCTGCGCGCGCTGGCAGGCTTCGTGCCGGTGCGGCAGGGGCAGATCCTGCTGGACGGCACAGACCTTAGCCACACGCCCCCCGAAGCGCGGGGCATGGCGATGATGTTCCAGTCCTACGCGCTGTGGCCGCACATGACGGTGGCGCAGAACATCGGCTACGGGCTGAAGCTGCGCGGACAGTCCCGGGCGCAGATCGCGGCGCGGGTGGCCGATATCGCCGGGCTGGTCGGGCTGGGCGACCTGACCGGCCGCCGGATCGCGGCCCTGTCGGGCGGGCAGAAACAGCGTGTCGCGCTGGCCCGGGCGCTGGCGGTGGATCCGCCGGTGCTGTTGCTGGACGAGCCGCTGTCGAACCTCGATGCCGGCACCCGCGGCACCATGCGGCACGAGATCCGGGCGCTGCAGCAGCGGCTGGGCCTGACCACGATCCTTGTCACCCATGACCGGCAAGAGGCGATGTCGATGGCCGACCGCGTGGTGATCCTGAACCGGGGCCGGATCGCGCAGATCGGCACGCCCGAGGAGGTCTATCATCGCCCCGCCGACAGCTATGTCGCCCGCTTCATGGGCGCGACCAACACCCTGCCGGTGGACCTGGGCGGCGGCGAGGAGCTGATCCTGTCGCTGCCGGACGGTGCCCGGGCCCGGTTGCCGCGCGCGGCGCTGCACGTGCCGCAGACGGTGGCGCCGGGACCGGCCGAACTGATCTTCCGGTCCGACGCTGTCGAACTGGGCGAGGTGAACGGCGCGGGGCAGGGCGGGGCGGGGCCGAACAGCGCCGGGCTGACCCTGCGGGGCCGGGTGGCCCAGCATTCGTACCTTGGGTCGGTCTACCGTCACGAAATCCGGATCGGTGCGCTTCGGCTGATGGCCGATGCCGCCCGCAAGATGCCCATCGGCGCCGATGTCGATGCATGTATTCCGGCCACGGCCCTAAGTCTGTTTCCTGCAAGATCCCAGACAGCCGTGACCGGATCCAAGGCGGCAGCACCTGTCGCACACCCCCTCTGATCCTTCTGGAGAAACACCTTGTCAGTCAAATATGCAAAGCTTTTCGCTTCGGCGGCGATCGCGCTGGTCACGACCGGTGCCGCACAGGCGGAAACCCTTTACGTCGCCACCGGCGGCAGCCAGAACATGGTCGACTACGTGACCGACTACCTGGGCCCGATGTTCGAGGAACAGAACCCCGGCTGGACCGTCAACACCGTCGGCACCGGCCCGGGCGATGCGGGCAGCCAGGCGATCCTTGAAAAGCTGGACGCCCAGAAGGGGCGCGACAGCTGGGACACCGACGTGATCGTCACCAACCAGCTGAAGACGGCCGAGATGGTCGAAGCCGGCCTGCTGCAGACGTACCGCGACCGGATCGCGACCGGTGATCTTGTCAGCTCTGCCAATGCGACGTCGGCGCTTGGCACGGATGTCGATGGCTACGTGATGCCGATGTTCTCGTCCCAGACGGCCATCGCCTACAACCCGGACCTGGTCGAGGACGTGCCGCAGAGCATGGACGAGATCAAGGCCTGGGCCGAAGCCCATCCCGGCGCCTTCGGCTATAACGGCATCAAGAACGGCATGTCCGGCGTGGCCTTCACCACCGCGTGGATCTACGCCTATGGCGGCGACGCGCAGACGCTGATGAACGGCCCCTACGACGATGCCGCCAAGGCCGGCTGGGACCAGGCCTTCGCCGATCTGAAGGCGTTCAACGAGAACGTCACCTTCACCCCGGGCAATGCCGGGACGCTGGACATGCTGAACCGGGGCGAGATCGTGATGGGCCCGGTCTGGGTCGACATGTTCTACACCTGGCAGGCCGATGGCCGTCTGAACCCGAACCTGAAGCTGCTGCTGCCCGAACCCGGCATGCCCGGCCAGCCCTACTACTACGCGATCCCGGCCAAGGCCGCCCATGCCGACGCGGCGATGAAGTTCATCGAGCTGGCGACCTCGCCCGAGGTCCAGGCCGAAGGCATCGTGAAGAAGTTCAACTGGTATCCCGGCATCGACGCGCAGCACATCGAAGGCGCGCTGGATGAAGCGACCTGGGCCAAGCTGTTCACCGACGTGTCGCCGGCGGACCTTGCGGCCAAGGCCAAGCCCTTCCCGCTGGGATCGTACTTTTCCGACATGCTGGAACAGTACGAAACCAAGGTGACCAACTGATCCGGGTCGATTGATCCCGGTTGGGGGGCGGCCGCCGTGCCGCCCCCGTGTCTTGCAGGATATGACGATGATCTCGCGCCGAACCTCCCTGCTGCTGATCGCGCCCGCGCTGGTGCTGATGGCGGTGCTGTTCCTGACGCCGCTGGGCTATTCGCTGATCTGGGCCTTCCGCGAGGAAGAGGCCGGGCGCTGGGGCATCGGGAATTTTACCAAGGCCTGGGCGTTCTATTCCGCCGACATCCTGTTTTCGCTGGTGATCGTCACCCTGTCGGCCGCGCTGATCGGGGCCCTGTCCATCGCCATTGCGGGATACCTGACGCTGGGGCGAAGCCCGCGGGCCGTTGCCGTGCTGCGCTGGCTCTATCGCTGGCCGCTGTTCATTCCCTTCGTGGTCGCCGCGCAGGTGATGCGCACCTTCCTGGCCAAGAACGGCATGATGAACAATGCGCTGGTCGAAATGGGGCTGCTGACGCCGTTCCAGACGGCCAGCTACCTCGACTGGCGCGGCATCGTGATCACCTTCGTGTGGAAGCAGACCCCGTTCGTGACGCTTCTGCTGGCCGGCGCGATGGCATCGCTTGACCGGTCGATGATCGAATCCGCGCAGAACCTTGGTGCCAAGCGGCTGCGGATCCTGTTCGGGATCGTCGTGCCGCAGGTGGCGCAGACGCTGATGGTGGGCCTGATCCTGAGCTACGTGATGATGATGTCGGTCCTGTCGGTGCCGATGATGATCAATGCCCAGCAACCGACGATGCTGACCGTCGACATGGCGTGGCGCATCAATGCCTACGGCGATTACGGCGTGGCCAATGCGCTTGGCTTCATCGCCTACCTGATGACGGCCTGCGTCGCCTGGGGGTACCTGCGCAAGGAACTGCGCGACCGGACGGGAGAGGCATGATGCCGGGGCTGCTGCGGTCCACTCTTGTCGGGCTGGTGCTGGCCTTGCTGGCGCTGGCGATCTTCGGGCCGATCTCGAACATGATCCTCTGGGCCTTTACCGAGCAATGGTACTTCCCGGCGAAACTGCCGCAGGCCTACGGGTTCGCGTTCTGGGAACGGGTGTTCCGGCCGCAGGGCAACGCGATGGTGTCGCTCGTGAACTCGGTCCTGATCGCGTGCATGACGGTCGTCGTGTCGCTGGCCTTCGCGATCCCGGCGGGGCTAGCGCTGGGGCGGGGCCGGTTGCCGTTTCGCGTGGTCTTCCTGCTGCTGTTCCTGCTGCCGCAGGCGTTCCCGTCGCTGGCCGTGCACATGAACATCGCGCGGATCTTCTACACGATCGGGCTGAACGGCACGTTCCTTGGGGTGGTGCTGGTCCATGCGCTGCAGGGCATGGTCTTTTCCGTCTGGATCGCGGCGGCGGCCTTCGGCGCCGTGGATCGCGAGCTTGAGGAAGCCGCCGCGAACATGGGGGCGCGCCCCCTGCGCGTGTTCTTCACCGTGACGCTGCCGCTGGCGCTGCCGGGCCTGATGGCCAGCGCGATCTTCGTGTTCCTGATCTCGCTCGATGAATTCACGGGCACCTATTTCGTCGGTGTCCCCGACATCACGACGATGCCGTTGCTGCTGTTCACGGCGTCGATGGAAGGCAACTACCAGATCGCGTCGATCACGGCGCTTCTGCTGCTGGTGCCCTCCGTCGCCTTCATGCTGGTGATCGAGCGTTTCCTGAAATCGGATGTGCTGGCGAAGGTGGGCCACTAGCAGCGCCGCGGCCGGGCAACGCGAACCGGCCGGCGTCCTGTCGGTTGGCGTGATCGGCGCCAAACCCTTGACGGCAGCATTTGCCGATCATATGCGGTTTTCATTCTCAGGGCGGGGTGAAATTCCCCACCGGCGGTGAAAGCCCGCGAGCGCCGCCCCCCCGGGGCGGGTCAGCAGACACCGGTGAAATTCCGGGGCCGACGGTCATAGTCCGGATGGAAGAGAATGCAGCGACGGTCCCGCGACGGGGGCGTTGTTGCGTGCATGCTCTGGGATCTTGTCATTTGGAAAGGACCACGACGCATGACAAAATCCCCAACCTTCGCCTTCATCAAGGCACGCTGGCACGCCGAGATCGTCGATCAGGCCTTTGCCGGGTTCACCGCACGGATCGCGGAAATCGCGCCGCAGGCGCATGTCGAAAGCTTCGATGTGCCGGGCGCCTTCGAAATGCCGCTTCTGGCACGCAAGCTGGCCGAAACGGGCCGTTTCGACGGTGTTGTCGGCGCGGCGCTGGTGGTCGATGGCGGCATCTACCGGCATGATTTCGTGGCGCAGGCGGTCGTGTCCGGGCTCATGGACGTCCAGCTTGCGACAGGTGTGCCGGTGTTCTCGGTCTCGCTGACGCCGCATCATTTCCAGCCCAGCGAGGAACACGCGTCGTTCTTCCATGCGCATTTCGTGAAGAAGGGCCGGGAGGCAGCCGAGGCGGCCGTCTTTACGACCGACCTGCACCGCGGGCTGGACACGGCGCCGGATGGCCCGGGCGTGGCAGCCTGACCGAAGCGGCCTAGCGCGCGATCAGGACCTCGATCCCGCGGCTTTCGAAAGCCTTGGCGTCGGCATCGGATATGCCGTCGTCGGTGATGAAGGAGTTGATCAGCTCAAGCGCCCCCAGCCGGGTGAAGGAGGCGAGGTTGATCTTGGTGCTGTCGGCCACAAGGTAGACGTGGCTGGCCGCTTCGATCATCGCCTCCTTCAATTGAAGATCGGCAAAGCTGGGATAGGTCAGCCCCGCATCCAGCGCGACGCCCGCGGTGGCCAGGAACAGCTTTCCGGCGAAGATGTTGCGGAAATAGTCGACCGACTTGTCACCTGACAACGACAGGGTGGGGGCCTTGAACTGGCCCCCGGGCATGTGCACCTCGTTGCCGGGCACAGAGCCCAGGATCACCGCGATGTTGAGCGCATTGGTGATGACCGTCAGGTTCTTGCGCGTGGTCAGCCGTGTCGCGACTTCGGTCGTGGTCGTGCCCGCATCCAGGATCAGTGTCTCGCCATCCTCGACAAGCTGGGCCGCAAGATTGCCGATCTTGCTCTTGCGATCCATGTTGTCCTGGTGGTGCAGCGTCATGCTGCCGGGTTGCGCCGGCGTGGTATTCAGAAAGGCGCCGCCATGTTCGCGGGTGATGTGGCCTTCGCGTTCCAGCCGCTCCAGATCCTGCCGGATGGTCGCCTCCGACACCTTGAAGGCGCCCGAAAGATCACGGACCCGGGCCGAGCCCTCCTCTTCGATCCAGGCCAGGATACGGCGGCGGCGTGGCTCCGAAAGAAGTCCCGTCATGCTTTCGCTGCGATCGGACATGTGTTTTCCGGACACTTCGCTGCCTTTCTGCTGCTCGCCGAATGGACGCCGAGGGTTCGGCTCTAGTTACTTGCAACCGCCCGCCCCAACAAGCGCCGCCCGTCTATTTCGCCATGCCCGCCTCCTGCGCGAGCGCGACACGCGCCTGTATGCGGCTTTGCGCCTGATCGATGACCACGGCGGCGATGATGACGAGGCCCTTGATGACCATCTGCCAGAACGATGACACGCCCATCATGATCAGCCCGTCCGACAGGATGCCGATGACGAAGGCGCCGACGATGGTGCCGATGATCCGCCCGCGCCCGCCCGACATGGACGTGCCGCCCAGCACGGCGGCGGCGATGGCGTTCAGCTCGAAGAATTCGCCCGTCGCCGGGTGCGCGGCCTTGAGCTGCGAGGCGATGATCAGCCCCACCAGCGCCGCCATCAGCCCCGAGAACATGTAGACGAAGACCTTGACCCGCTGGACGCGCACGCCCGACAACGCCGCGCCGCGTTCGTTGCCGCCGACCGCGTAGATATGCCGGCCCAAGGGGGTGCGATTGGCGATGTAGGTGGCCACCAGCGTCACGCCGATCAGCATCCAGATCATGATCGGCAGGCCCAGGAACGTCCCGGCCCCGATCTGCGGAAAGCTGGCCGAGCCGTAGTCCGGGTTGCCGTTGAGGTTGGGGAACGTCCGCCCGCCCGAGGACAGCAGCGCCGCACCCCGTGCGACATAGAGCATGCCCAGCGTTGCGATGAAGGGCGCCACCCCGAACCGCGTTATCAGCATCCCGTTCATCCAGCCCACGAAGATGCCGACACAGCAGACGATCAGCACGATTTCGAAGGTGTTGAACTGGATCGACCAGCCCAGGCCCGGGTCTACGCCATTCAGCAACAGCCAGCCCGCGACCATGCCGCAAAGCCCCACCACGGAACCCACCGAAAGATCGATCCCCCCGGTGATGATGACGAAGGTCATGCCGATGGCCAGGAATGCGTTGATGGCCACGTGCTTGGAGACGAGGACCGCGTTGGCCGCGCTCAGGAAATTGGGCGCGGCGAAGGAGAAATAGGCCAGCACGAGGATCAGGGCCACGAAGGTCCGGGCCTTGAGCAGCAGAAGAAGCCAGTTGGTCCCGGTGGACGGGCGCGATTTGTCGGTCACGGTTGTCATGCGGCGGTGTCCTTGAGTTTCTTCTTGCCCGGCGTGGCGGCGGCGACGACCTCGGCGGGTTCGCAGCCGGCGGCGAATTCGCCGGTCACCCGGCCATCGGCCATGACGAGAATGCGATCCGAAAGCCCCAGCACTTCCTCGAGATCCGACGTGACGAAGATCACCGCGATCCCTTCGGCGGCCAGCTGGCGCATGACCCGGTAGATCTCGGCCTTGGCGCCGATGTCGATGCCGCGCGACGGTTCGTCCATCATCAGCACCTTGGGGCCGGTCATCAGCGCCTTGCCGATGACCACCTTCTGCTGGTTCCCGCCCGAGAGCGAGGAGACCGGGTTTTCCGGGCTGGCGACCTTGATCGTCAGCCGCTTGATGTAGTCGAGCGCCTTGCCGGCCTCCTGCGCGAGGCTCAGGTGGAAGATGCGGGTGAAGGCGGGCAGCGACGACAGGGTCAGGTTCTCGCGGATCGACATGATCTGGACCAGCCCGTCGCTCTTGCGGTCTTCCGGCACCAGCGCGATGCCCCGCGCGATGCGGCGGTCGACGGCGCGGTCGCGCATCTCCCGGCCTTCGACGAAATAGCGCCCGGTGCTTTGCGCGTGCTGCGCCATCACGCATTCAAGAAATTCCGACCGCCCGGCGCCCATCAGCCCGTAGATGCCCAGCACCTCGCCGGCCCGCACCGAAAGCGACACGCCATCGACGAAGAAGCCCCCGCCGGGCCGGGGCAGGCGGACGTCCTCGGCGCGGAAGACCTCGGCGCCGTAATCGTGGGTGATGTCGGTGGAGTAATCCTTGCTCTTGTCGCCGATCATCGACCGGACGATCCACGGGATGTCGACCCCGTCCATGGCCCGCGCGCCGGTGATCTCTCCGTCGCGCAGCACGGTGATGTAGTCGCCCACGCGGATCAGCTCTTCCAGCCGGTGCGAGATGTAGACGATCCCCACGCCCTGCGCCTTGAGTTCGTCGATGATGCGGAACAGCACCTCCACCTCGGCCGCCGAAAGCGCCGAGGTGGGCTCGTCAAGGATCAGGATCCGGGCGTCTTCGGCGAGCGCCTTGGCGATCTCGACGATCTGCTGCTGGCCGATGCGCAGGTTGCCAAGCCGGGTGTCCGGGTCGATGTCCTGTTCCAGCCGCTGCAGCAAGGCGCGGGTGCGGTTCTGCACCGCGCCCTTGTCGATGTCGATGCCCATGCGCAGGGGTTCGCGGCCGATGAAGATATTCTCGGCCACGCTGAGATCGGGGAAGAGGTTCAGCTCCTGAAAGACGATGCCGATGCCATAGGCCACCGCGTCGTCCTTGCGGGCGAAGCGGACCGGCGCACCGTCGATGGTGATCTCGCCCTCGGTCAGCTGCTCGACCCCGGCGATCACTTTCATCAGCGTCGATTTGCCGGCGCCGTTCTCGCCCACCAGCACGTTGACGGCGCCCATCCGGATGTCGAAATCGACACCCTTCAGCGCACGCGTGCCCGGGTAGACCTTGACGGCCCCGCGGATCGACAGCCCGATCGGGTGGCGGCCGGCGGTCACTTGTCCACCTCGACCCGGGTCGGGGTCACGACGAGCTCCTCGTCCGCGGATTTCAGCGGCACGACGCCCACGAAGCCGATGGTCAGGTCCGTCAGATCGCCCTCGGGCACCTTTATCCGGGCCGAGGATTCATCGTTGATGGCGCGGCCCAGCTTCGCGAACTCGATCTGGTCGCGGAAATCGTCGAAATTGTAGAAAGGGGCCACGTCGCGCAGGGCCGTGCCGCGGATGACCGGGCCCAGCTGCAGCGTGACATCGGCCGTGCCATCGCCATCGGTATCGAGCGCGGCCGAGCGGGCGCGGGTGTCGAGCTTCGCCGCCACCACCACGCCTTCGCCCGAAACGGGGAAGTTCCAGGCCGCGCCGGCGCCGGCGCCGCGATGGCCGCTGGCCTCGCCGGCCGCATCCAGACCGGCGGCGATGTCGGTGCGCAGCTGCGCCACCGGAACGGCGTTGTCGCGGATGTAGGGCAGCAGGCGGCCTTCGAAGGTTTCATCGATACGAAGGGCGGTCCGCGCGTCGTCCCCGGCGGCACCTTCGGCGATCGCGGTACCGTCGTCTTCTTCGTCGACCACGATCTTGCAGCCCGACAGGGACGCCACGGCCAAGAGACCGGCGAGGAGAAAATGTGTGGATCTCATGCGGTTTCCATTCCGGAAATGCGGGCGGCGCGCGGAAAGAAGCCCAGTCCGCGCGCCCGTTCTTCCGTGTCCGGGCCTAGTTCAGCGCGAAGGTTTCAAGCTTGTCGGCGTTGCTTTCGTCGATCAGCACGCAATCCATCAGCTGCTTTTCATCAAGCCCGGTCGAACCCTCCTTGAGGTAGGTGTTTGCCTGTTCCACGGCGAGCTGCGCTTGCTGGTAGGCGGGCTGCAGCACGGTGGCCTTGATCCCGCCGGCCTGTATCGAATCCCGCACGTCGTTCGACCCGTCGAAGCCCACGACGATCACGTCGGTCCGGCCCGCGGCTTCCAGCGCGGCCCAGGCACCCATGGCCATGGTGTCGTTGCCCGAGATCACGCCCTTGATCTCCGGGTTGGCCTGCAGCATCGATTCCATCACCGAATAGGCTTCGGTCTGCGACCAGTTGGCGGTCTGCTGGGCCACCATTTCAAGGTCGTACTGGTCGATCACGTCATGGTAGCCTTGGCTGCGGATGCCGGCATTGGTGTCGGATTCCTTGCCCAGAAGCTCGGCGTACTTGCCTTCCTCGCCCATCAGCTCGACGAATTTTTCGGCGCCAAGCTGCGCGCCCTGGTAGTTGTTCGACACGATCTGGCTGACGGCGACGCCGGTTTCGGTGATCTCGCGGTCGATCAGGAAGGACGGGATGCCGGCATCCTTCGCCTTCTGCACCGCCGACACGGAGGCATCGGCCCCGGCATTGTCGAGAATGATCGCGACCACGCCGGCGGCGATGGCACTGTCGAACAGTTCGGATTGTTTGTTCGGATCGTCGTCATGCACCAGCACCATGGTGTCATAGCCCAGCTCTTTCGCCTTCGCGGCGGCGCCGTCGGCTTCGGCCTTGAAGAACGGGTTGTCATGGCTTGGCGTGATGATCGCGATGGTCTGTCCCTGCGCCATTGCAGGCCGCAGGCCGGCAGTGGCGAGGCCCACGACAGCGGTCGAGGACGCAACGAATAGGCGGCGAGTGATCTTCATCTGGTCTTCCTCCCTTGAGTGACGGCGCTTGCATGGCGCTTCCCACCCGGAGAGATTGGGATTAACTGAAAGTGAAAGTCAAGAAAATTTCATTCGAATGCTTTCGAGTGAAGTGGAAGTGCTTTTTCTTCTGTCGGTCTGAATGTTCTTTCTCCGGACACAAAAAACCGGTGAAATACACGGAAAGGCCCCAGTGGTATGGGTGGATTGCCGGGTGCCGTGTATAATCAGCCTTGCAAAAGCGTCGTGAAGGCGATAGCAAACAACATAGTTCGAAAGTAAACGCAAAGGTCCGAAAGCTGACCTTGGTTTCGAGCCTGAGGGAGGAAGACGGTGATCAGAACAGCCAACCGAAAGACGACGCTGGGCGTCATCATAGGCAGCCGCGCATTCTTCAGCCCGGCACCATGCCGGGATGCCCGCGATCAGGTGACCGCGCAGCTGGACCGGTTGGGCGTCGACATCGTCACGCTGCCGTTCGAGGCCACGGCAAACGGCGCGGTCCAGTCCATCGACGATGCGAAACTGTATGCCGATCATTTCAAGGCACACCGGGACGAGATCGACGGCCTTGTCATCTGCCTGCCGAACTTCGGCGACGAGATCGCGGTGATCGAGCTGATCAACCGCACGAAGCTTGACGTGCCGATCCTGCTGCAGGCCAGCAACGACGAGATCGACAAGGTCGACGTGCATTCCCGCCGGGATGCCTTCTGCGGCAAGATCAGCGTGTCGAACAACCTGTGGCAATACGGCGTACCCTTTACCGAAACCACCCAGCACACCTGCGACGTGGACAGCGAAAGCTTCGGTGCCGATCTGGAACGGTTCTCGCGCCTGTGCCGCACGGTGCGCGGGCTGAAGAACGCGCGTGTCGGCGCCATCGGCGCCCGCACCGGCCCGTTCCAGACCATGCGCTATTCGGAAAAGCTGTTGCAGGCGTCCGGCATGACCGTGGTCACCGCCGACCTGTCCGAGCTGATCGCCGCGGCCGAGGCCATCCCCGACGACGATACCGAACTGCACGAAAAGCTGGGCCGCATCCGCGGCTACGGCACGATCCCCGCGCATATCCGCGACGGGCAGGTGCTGAAGCAGGGCAAGTGGACACTGGCCGTCAATCGCTGGATCGACGAGAACGAATGCGATGCCTCGGCCATCCAGTGCTGGCGCTCGCTGCAGGACAATTTCGGCTGCGCCACCTGCCTGACCATGTCGATGATGGGCGAGGACCTGATGCCGTCGGCCTGCGAGGTCGACGTGATGGGCGCGGTGTCGATGTACGCGCTGACGCTGGCCTCGGGCGCGCCGGCCGCCATTCTCGACTGGAACAACAATTACGGCAATGAGGTGGACAAATGCGTCTGCACCCATTGCGGCAACTACCCCAAGAGCTTCCTGGGCGAGACGCCGGAAGTGGGCGAACTGGACGTGCTGGGCGAAGTCATCGGGCGCGAGAAGTGCTTCGGCGCGGTCAAGGGCAAGGTCCAGCCCGGTCCGATGACCTATTTCCGGCTGTCCTCGGACGATCGCAACGGCATGCTCAAGGCCTATGTCGGCGAAGGCGATTTCACCGATGATCCGTTCGGCATGGACGGTGGCATTGCCGTCACCTCGATCCGCGATCTGCGCACGCTCATGCGGTTCGTCACGCGGCACGGGTTCGAACATCACGTCGCCATGGTCCGCGGACATCACGCCGACATCGTGAACGAGGCCGCCACGCGCTACCTGGGCTGGCCGATCTACCACCACAACGGCACGCCTGAGCCCCAGCTCTCCATGCCCAACCGTTTCTGAGGTTCTCCATGACAACCGCCCAGCGGAACGATTCCGACCCGACCGAGCTGATCCGCCAGAAGGCGCTGTGGATGCGCCGCACGGCCCTTAAGATGGTCTACAAGAAGAACCTGGGCCATATCGGCGGCGACTTTTCGGCGACCGACGTGCTGTCGACGCTGTATTTCGGGGTGCTGAACTACGATCCCGACCGCCCCGAATGGGACGCCCGCGACCGGTTCGTGATGTCGAAGGGCCATGCCACCGGCGTGCTTTATTCCGCGCTCTGCGCTGCCGGCTATTTCCCGCAGGACTGGCTGGAAACCTACATGGGGCCCCGCTCGATGCTGAACGGCCACCCCAACCGCAACTACCTGCCGGGTGTGGAAACCAACACCGGGCCGCTGGGCCATGGCTTCCCGGTGGCGCTTGGCATCGCGATCGCCGGGCAGATCACCGGCGCGTCCTACCGCACCTACGTGCTGACGGGCGACGGCGAACAGCAGGAGGGATCGAACTGGGAGGCCGCGATGGTCGCCGGGAACCGCAAGCTGGCGAACCTGACGCTGATCGTCGACCGCAACCGGCTCCAGCAGGGGGCAGGGACCGAGGAGACCAACGGCCTTGATCCGCTGGACGACAAGTACCGCGCCTTCGGCTGGGAGGTCGTCGAGGTCGACGGGCATGACCATGCCGCGCTGCTGGACGTGCTGGGCGCCCCGGTGGGCGCGCGCGACAAGCCGCTTTGCGTGATCGCCAACACCGTGAAGGGCAAGGGCGTGAGCTTCATGGAAGGCCTGGCCAAGTGGCATCACGGCGTGCCGAACGCCGAGGAATACGAACAAGCGATGAAGGAGCTGGTCTGATGGCCGAAGCTGTCCTGCAAGCCCGCGAAACATTCGATTGCCGCAAGGCCTGGGCCGCGACGCTCGAAGATCTGGCCGCGGCCGACACGCGCATCGTTGCCGTCGTGAACGACAGTGTCGGGTCGTCCAACCTTGGCGGTTTCCGCGACAAGTTTCCCGACCGCCTTGTCAACGTCGGCATTGCTGAACAGAACATGGTCGGCGTCGGCGCAGGGCTGGCCAATGGCGGGCGCATCCCCTTCGTGTCTGCCGCCGCCTGCTTCCTGACGGGGCGTGCGCTGGAACAGATCAAGGCCGATGTGGCCTATGCCGGGTTCAACGTGAAACTGGTGGGCCAGTCCCCGGGCATCGCCTATGGCGAGCTGGGCGCGACGCATCATTCCATCGAGGACTACGCCTGGCTGCGCGCGCTTGGCCCGATCACCATCGTGGCCCCCAGCGATGCCTGGGAAACCGCCGAGGCGGTGAAATGGGCCGCCGCGCATGACGGACCGGTCTACCTGCGGATCTCGCGGATGAAGGTGCCGACGCTGGAGATCGAGAACCGCGTCTTCACCCCCGGCAAGGCTGAACGGGTGCGCGATGGCAGCGACGTGACGATCATCGCCAACGGCACGACCGTTCATCTGGCCGACAACGCGGCGGCAGACCTGGCCCGGGCCGGTATCTCGGCGCGGGTGCTGAACATGCACACCATCGCACCGCTGGACGAAGCGGCGGTTGCGCGTGCGGCCGAGGAGACAGGCGCCATCGTCACCGTCGAGGAGGCACTGGTGCGCGGCGGTCTGGGCGGTGCGGTTGCGGAATTCACCTCGGCCACGCGGCCCGTCCCGGTGGAGCGGGTGGGCTTCCCCGGCTTCATGCCGACGGGATCGGTGGACTACCTTTTCGGTGAGTTCGGCCTGTCTGAGGCCGGCATAGCCGAGGCCGCCCGCCGGGCGCTGAACCGCAAGCCGGGCTGAGCCATGCGCGTCCTCACCATCGACCAGGGCACCACCAACACCAAGGCGCTTGTCATCGACGGATCGGGCGCGATCCTTGCGCGGGCATCGCGGTCGACGCAGACCGAGTATCCCCGGCCGGGCTGGTCGCAGCAATCGGCGCACTCCATTTGGGACGCCACGCGCGCCGTGATCGACGAGGCGGCGATGGCCGCGGGCCCCGACAGCATCGACGCCATCGCGATTGCCAATCAACGCGAGACGCTCGTCGTGTGGGATGCGGAGACGTCGGAGCCGGTCACGCCCGCGATCCTCTGGCAATGCCGGCGGACCGCGGAGGACTGCGCCGCCCTGATCGCCGAAGGTCACGGGCCGGTTGTCGAGGCCGCCACCGGCCTTGCCATCAACCCGCTCTTCCCGGCGTCGAAGCTGGCCTGGGTCCTGCGCGAAGTGCCCGAGGCGCGGACATTGCTGGAAGCCGGCCGCCTGCGGGCGGGAACGGTTGATGCATGGCTTCTGTGGAAGCTCACCGATGGCGCCTCTTTCGCGACCGATCATTCCAACGCGTCCCGCACCCAGCTTTTCGATACCGCCGCGCTGGACTGGAGCGCGGATCTGGCCCGGATCTTCGGCGCCGCCGCCGATTGCCTGCCGCAACCCCGCGCTTCCGACAGTCATTTCGGGGACACCGCGTCGGGCGCCACCGCGCTGCCCGCGGGCGTGCCGATCCGGGCGATGATGGGCGACAGCCATGCCGCGCTTTATGGGCATGGCGTGCGCCAGCCCGGAACGGTGAAGGCGACCTACGGCACCGGGTCCTCCCTGATGGTCCTGACGCCCGAACGGCGCCAGTCGCGCCACGGGCTGTCCAGCACCATCGCGTGGAGTGACCGCAACGGCACCGCCCATGCGCTGGAAGGCAACATCACCGTCTCGGCGCAGGCGGCCGGTTTCATGTCGGGCCTGCTGGGCATCACGGACGCGCGTGCGCTGTCAGACCTCGCACAAACGGTGCCGGAGTCGGGCGGTGTGGTCTTCGTTCCGGCCCTGTCGGGGCTGGGTGCGCCGCACTGGAACAACGATGCGACCGGGCTGGTGACGGGCCTGACCGGCGGCAGTACGCCCGCCCACCTAGCCCGCGCGACCTTCGAGGCGATTGCCCTGCAGGTGGCGGATGTCTTCACCGCGATGGAAGCCGATATCGGTGCCCCGGTTTCGGGGCTCCTGGCCGATGGCGGCGCCTCCTCCAACGCGTTCCTGATGCAGTTGCAGGCCGACATCCTGCAATGCGACGTGCGGGCCTCGGTCGTCGAGGAGATCGGCGCCATGGGCGCCGCGCGCATGGCCTTTGCCGCCGCCGGAGCCGCGCTTGAGACCGGGGACGAGACAATCGCGTATTCGTGCGCGGCCGACCCGGCCTTCGCCCGTGATCTTCGCGCCGGATGGCGTGCCGCTGTCGCGCGCTGCATGCAGTGATCGCCCGCCGCTGAAATCCCCGGCGCCGCGGGCCTCTGGCAGACAAGCCCGTTGCTCTCCTCTCGATCACCCGTGGACGAAACGCCGCCCGCGCGGGCACCGGACGGTCAGACGACCTGAACGGGCGCGGTCTGGTTCAATGGGCGGCCGGGGCGGTTGCCGGTGGGCTTGCCGAAGGCAAAGACCTCGCGCCCGTTGACGAAGACGCGGTCGATGCCGTGGGCGGGCTGGATCGGGTTTTCGAAGGTCGCGCCTTCGGCGATGGTCGCGGGATCGAAGATCACGAGATCGGCAAAGCCGCCCACCGCGATCCGGCCGCGTCCGCCAAGGCCGAACCGGTCGGCAGGCATGGATGTCATGCGGCGCACGGCCTCTTCCAGCGTGAAGAGGTTCACATCGCGGACATAACGGCCCAGCACGCGCGGGAAGGTGCCCCAGACGCGGGGATGCGGATGGCTGCCCGATGGCATCCCGTCGGAACAGATCATCGTGTGCTCGTAGGCCATGATCCGCTGCACGTCCTCCTCTGCCATGATGAAGAAGATGCCGGTGGCGGGCAGCAGCCGTTCGATGGCGCCCTCCAGATCGGTGTTCCAGTCCCGCGCGACATCGGCCAGATCGCGGCCGGCCAGTTCGGGATGCGGCGCGCTTTCGGCGATGATCACGCGTTCCGCCTGCCGGTGGCGGCCGGAGTTCAGGATGGTCGAGGACGCGACCCAGGGCGTGGTATCAAGGCCGACGTTCCGCAGCTTCATTTCCGCGTCGATCATCGGGAGCGTGGTTTCCGACAGCCCGTGATTGGCCAGGCCCGCGCATTTGTGGTGCGAAACATGCACCCCGCAGCAGCTTTCGCGGCCCACGGTGAAGGTCTCCTCAAGCGCTTCGATCACCCGGTCGCCTTCGTCGCGCATGTGGGTGACATACAGCTTGCCGTGCTTGTGGGCGGTGCGGCCCAGTTCGATCAGCTCCTCCGTCGTCGAGGCGCGGGACGGCGGGTAGAACGGGCCGGTGGATACGCCGATGGCGCCTTCCGTCAGCGACTCGTCCAGCAGGCGGCACATCTCGGTCAGCTCGGCTGCGGTCGCGGCTTGCTCCAGGTCGTCCATCGCGTTGGCGCGCAGGGTGGACTGGCCGATCAGGCAGGCGGCGTTTACCGCCGGGGCCTCGTCCGCGATCCGCTTGTGGTAGGCGGCGTAGGTGGGGAAGTTCAGCGCGGGGTCCGACGCGATCATCCGCAGCTGGATGGGCAGGTTTTCCGGCCGCGTGACCGGCGCGATGGAGAAGCCGCAATTGCCGTTGATCACGGTGGTCACGCCCTGGTTGGTCATGAATTCCATGTCGGGATGCGTGAACAGGGCCGCATCGTGGTGGACATGCGGGTCGATGAAACCGGGGGCCACGACGCGGCCCTTGGCCTCGATCTCCCGCCCGGCGGTCCAGTGGGTCAGGTCCCCCGTCGCCACGATCCGGTCGTCGCTGACGGCCACGTCGCCCTTGCGGCGGGGCGCGCCGGTGCCGTCAATGATGTCGGCGCCGCGGATGATGAAATCAGCGTGCATGGGGATCTCCTGACAAGGATTGTTTTTCAGTTTGCGCCGGATTCGTCCGCCGACGGCACGGCATCGCCGCACCAGCGCGCCACGAGGTGAAGCAGCACGAAGACGATCATCAGCGGCACCGCCACGGCGACCCACAGGGTCGAGAACGGCAGCGCCTCGGCCATGGTGCGGCTGTGACGCAGAAGGAAGCCGCGGGCGGGGTTCATGCCCGGGCCGTAGAAGACGTAGAACAGGATCGGCAGCAGGTAGGTCAGCACGACGATGGATTTCATCGCCTCGGCCGCCACGCCGATCAGGCCCCTTGTGTTGTTGGCCCCGTTGAACAGCGCCGGATCGAACCGGCGCTTGAAGCTCATCGAGGCGCCGATCAGCCCGGCCCAGATCATGGCGTAGCGCGCCAGTTCTTCCGTCCACGATGGCGGCTGCTGGAAGATATAGCGCGCCACCACCTGAAGCATGACGGCCCCCACCAGTACCACGATGGCTGCGCCGGCCACGACCGTGGCCACGCGGTCGAGCCCGTTGGACAGGCCGATCATCATGTTTGCCGTGCGTTTCATGGGGACCGTTCCTTGGTTCCGGTTACTTGGTGGCGGCTTACTTGGACACGGCCGCGCGCGCGTCGGTCCAGGCTTTCAGCTGCTCGGGCGTCAGGGTCTTGGCCCAGACGTCCTTGGACAGCTCGCCCATCTTCTCGCGCTCGCCCGGGGCCATTTCGGTGATCGTCACGCCCAGGCCTTCATGCTTTTCGCGCACCGCCGGCAGCCAGTCGGCCACCCATGCGCGGTTGGCGGCGATGCCTGCCGCGACGGCCTCGTCGATCTGGGCCTTCTCGTCATCGGACAGTGACGCGTACCAGTCTTCCGACATCAGCACGATCCGGGTCGAGGGCGAGATACCGGCGGGGGTGTAGTACTTCAGGAAGTCGGTATGCCCCGTCCGGATGGCGGAGTTCGGCGCGTTGAAATACCCGTCGGCCACGCCGGTCTGGATCGCGTTGGCGACCTCGGCCCAGGCGACGATGGTGCCGGTGGCGCCCAGCGTCTGGATGAAGTCCAGCTGTTCGGCGTTCAGCGCCCGGAACCGCAGGTCCTGCATGTCTTCGACCGTGGCGATCGGCTTCTTCGCGTTGTGAATGCCGATCGAACCGCCGATGAAGTTGAAGCCCACCAGCCGCACGCCGTTTTCGACCAGCGGGGCGTTCATTTCTTCAAGGATATCGCTGTTGACGACTATATCGTCGAACTGTTCGGTCGAGGAGAAGAAGAACGGCAGCGCCACGCCCTTGACCATCGGCGACATGCCGTAGCTGGTCGATGCGGTGGCAAGGTTGACCTCGACCAGCCCCTGGGCGACCTGGTCGAACCGTTCCTTTTCCGATCCCAGCGTGCCCGACGGGAAGATCGTCACCTCGAAATCGGTGCCTTCCAGCGCGTCGGCAAAGCCATGGGCGAAGGCGGCTTCGGCATTGGCGTTCGGATCGTCGACGCCGTTCATGGCGATCTTGACTTCCGAGGCCTGCGCAGCCGCGGCGGTGATCAGCGCCAGCGCGGTGGCGGTCAGGGTGCGGGACATGAAATTCATGGCATTCTCCACTGTTGGGTCTTTAATTGGCCAGCCCCAGAAGGCGTGGCAGGGCGAGGGTGAGATCGGGGAAGAAGGTCAGCACGATCAGCAGGGCGACTTCGGCAATGAAGAAGGGGAAGGTCGCGCCGACGAGCTTCCAGTAGTCCATCTTTACCGTTGTCGCGAGGATCAGCAGCACGCCGCCCAGCGGGGGCGACAGCAGGCCGATGGTGATGTTGAAGCAGATGACAATGCCCAGGTGCACCGGGTCGATCCCCATCGCCAGTGCGACCGGCACGAAGATCGGGGCAAACAGGGCGACGGCGGCCTTCACGTCCATCACCATCCCCGCGATCAGGAAGATCACGTTGATCAGCATCAGGTATTGCAGCGGGCCAAGCCCCCAGCTTTCGATCACGGCCATGATCGCCTGCGGCCATTGCAGCAGCGCGGCAAGGTAGCTGAAGGTCGAAATCGCGCAGAGGATGATGAACAGCGCCCCCAGCATCACGCAGGTGCGTTGCAGGCTCAGCCCGATGTCGCGGAAGCTGAGCTGCCGGTAGGCGACGCCGATTACCAGCGCCGCGACCACGGCCATCGCCGCGGCCTCGGCCGGGGTCATGAAGCCGAACAGCGTGCCGCCAAGGATGATCACCGGCAGCGACATGGCCGGAAGCGCCTTCAGCAGCGACGGGAAGAAGGCCGGAACCTCGGCATCGCGGCCGCCCGGATGATCGTCGCGGTGGGCGTAGTATGTGTTCATCGCCATCAGGAGCGCCGCGATCAGCAGCCCCGGCACGATACCGGCGGCGAACAGCGCGGTGATGTTCGTCTCCATCAGCGCGCCGTAGAAGATCAGGATCGACGAGGGCGGGATGATCGGCCCGATGATCGACGACGCACCGGTGATCGCGGCCGCGTATTCCAGCGAATAGCCGCGACGCCGCATTTCCGGCACCAGCGAATTGCCAAGTGCCGCGGCATCGGACACGGCCGAGCCCGAGACACCGGCGAAGAACACCGACGTGGCCACGTTCACATGCCCCAGCCCGCCCTTCAGACGGCCAAGAAAGGACATGGTGAAATCGATCAGCGCCGTGGCCAGCCCGCCCCGGTTCATCAGGTCGCCCGCGAAGATGAACAGCGGCATCGCAAGGAACGCGAAACTGTCCAGCTGGCTGAACAGCCGCTGCGGCAGCACCGCCATGAACGTGTCCCGTCCGGCGGCGATGAAGGTCAGGATCGCGGCCGCGCCGATCACGTAGGCGATGGCCGACCCGGCCAGCAGGCCCAGAATCGTGAAACCGAGGATGAATGGCGCTGGCATTAACGGGGGGCGTCCCTTTGGCTGTCACATTCAGGACATACTGGTCAGGGGCAGGGGATGAGGAAATAGCAAATTATTTGCCAACCCATAGTGTTCTTCTATGCTTGGGCCACTGTCCCGCCCGAGGTTCCCGAGGTTCCCCATGCGCCCGATCACGCTTCAGCGTCTGCAGGTCTTCTGCGCCGTATACGATCACGATTCCATTTCCGGCGCCGCGCGGCATCTGCGGCTGACCCAGCCCACCGTCTCGCGCCATCTGCGGGATTTCGAGGCCGCGCTCGGCCTGTCGCTCTTCGTGCTCGACAAGGGCCGTGTCATGCCCACCGCCGAAGCCGAGGTGATCCGCGGCGAATGCCGGTTCCTGTTCGAAGGCATGACCCGGCTGGAAAACCGCATCGATGCCCTGCAGAAGGGCGTGGGGCAGACGCTTTCGGTGATGACGATCAACATGCTGTCGATCCACTTCGTGCCCGAAGCGGTGCGCCATCTGCTGTCACAGCTGCCGGAACTGAACGTGGTGCTGGATGTGGGCACGCTGGCGCAGCAGCTTCACGCGCTCAGGGCCGGGCAGGTGGATGTCTGCATCGTCGCCGGGAAGGTGCAGGTCGAGGATGTCGAGCTGGAGCGCATCGGCCAGGGGCGGTTGCAATTGCTGACGCCCCCCGACGGCCCGCTGGCTGGGGATGGGCCGCTCCCGATGAGCGAACTGGATACCGAGGCACTCCTTGGGTCCACGTTGCGCGGGCCCGTGGGCAAGGTGCTGGCCGATGCGCTGGCCGGGAAGGAGATCGCGTTCCAGCCGCAGATCACCGTCAAGTCGCTCAGCATGGTGCCACCCCTGGCGCAGACGATGGGCGTGGCCTCCATCGCGGACGAGTTCACCGCCTACTTCCAGAACAACACCGGGTTCCAGTTGCGCGATCTGGACCTTGTCTTCGACATCTACGCCATGTCGGTCGGCCCGGTCAGCCATCGTTCGGCCGCGCGGCTGCTGATCGACCGGTTGGGCCTGCTTCTGGCCGACTGGACGGACGGGCACCGCCCGCCGCGGGGACGCGTGACCTGACGGGGCAATGGATCGCTACGCACAACGGCAGAGGCCGGGACGGCGCGCCTAGTAGGGCGCGAAATCGAAGTGCAGCACAAGATCGTTGAAATCCCGGTCACCGCCGCCGTAGAGATCCTCGAACCCCCACATGTTGTGCCCGTAGTTCCACAGGTGTTCGACATTGTCGCCGTCGACACTCTCGTTCGCCTTGCTGAAGCCGTAGAACATGTGATCTTCGGATTGCAGCCGCATCGCGATGATATCCCCCGCATCGGCATTGGCGAATTCGGTTTCGGACCGCGTGCCGAAGCCACCGCCGTCCACCCACTTCTCTCCGGCCCGGGTCAGGTAGACGCGGCCTTCCACGGCCTCTGCATAGCCCTCCTCGCCGGGGGCGATGCCATTGATGCGCCCAAGGAAATCATCGACCTCGTAAAGCTGGAGGGACATGTCGTGCGTCCCGGCCTGCCGCATGGTCACGACGAAGTTCTGATTGTCCTGCCCGCCGATGGTTTCGGCCACCGCGACCGGCCTTGCCACGCGGGTGTTCGCGTTCACCTCTTCGCCGAAGAAATCCACGAAGCCGAAGTCCTTCGTCAGGTCCGCCTGGGAGGCATCGGACGGGGTATCCCAGAATTCGATCTCGACAGTGCTGCCTTCGTCGATGTCCGCGTCGAACAGGTTTGCCTGCGCGCTGCCGTCGAACATCGCGATCAGATCGGCCGAGAAATCCTCGTCCAGCGTCTTGCCGGCGATACGCGGCGTCCATGCGAACTGGTCGGTCGTGGCGCTGGATAGGTCATCGGCGAGCCCGTCAACCGACACCTCCATGTCGACGTCCAGCTCGGAGTTGACCTGGAACATGAGCGTCCCCGTGGCCCCGGCCGTCCACCCCGTCTGCTCTTCGACCAGAACCGAAGGCACGTCGGAATACATCTGGGAATGGGCGATGGCCAGCATCGTGGACGCCAGCACCGAACCGTCCGGCGTGCCGAGGCCGGTCGTCAGGTCGTAGCCCAACGTTGCCGAATAGCCGAGCCCGGTCGCGTCGATCTCTACCGTGAACCCGTCGTCGTTGGTGGTCGCGTATTCGTCACCCGGCGCAGCCGTCGATGTATTGTGGCCAAAAAGCACGTCGTTGAACGATGCCGGGGTCAGTACCGATGCCTGATACAGCAGATCATGTGCATAGCCCGGCCGCGGCAGCCCCTGTGCGTCGAAGAGAATGGCGAGCTGCTGGAACAGCGCGGCCCAGAGAGGGGAGGCGGCACTTGTCCCGCCGACACCCCCGGTCCCGATCATGTCCGGGAGCGGAACGGTGTAATAGGTGTTGCCGCCCGCGGCCGCCGCAACGTCGGGCACGCCCCGACCGACATTGCCGTACGGTCCGGCCTCGGTCGGGTTCAGCCCGTACCGTGTCTGGAACGTCGGCACCTCGATACGGGTATCGACACCGCCGGTCGTCGTCTTGTTCGAAAGGAATTCGATCGAGCCGTCGCTTTCCAGGACGTATTCGTTCCAGACCGTTTCGATCAGCAGCCCGTCATCGTCCATATCGGCGGGAACGTCTTTCAGGCTGCCTTGCATCAACTGCCAGATCAGCGACTTCTCCCCGTCGAGAGCGGCCTCGACAATGGCGTCAAGAGTGTTGTCGAGCTCGGCAATGGGGCGATTGGAGGCCGAGGTCCCGCCGACTGTCAGGACGTACTGGCTTGTCGCGTCGTAGTTCACATTGGGCAGGCCGGTCAGAATGCCGTTGCCCGATCCGCGGTCGCCGGATGCCTGAAGATACGTGCGGTTGGCAAGAGCGGCATCGACGTACAGCTGTTCGTCGGCGTTGTAGAACGGGGAATCGTAGGACGTGCGAAGACCCGAGCCGAACGAGGAGGACAGAACGGCCGGATCGTTGACATGATCGTGGATGGCAAGCTGATAGGTCGCCGCGAGCGCCGAATGATTGGCCGAGCTGTAAAGCCCGACCTTCCCGTACGGATTGACGGCAGCAACGACACCGACATCCAGCGATCGTTCACCCGCGCTGTCCTCGTCGTAGATCAGACCGGCCGGCGCAACGGCATAGGTGGAGAATTCGTCATCCGGGAGCCCGGCACCCCGGAGGTACGCGCTCAGCGCTTCGTCGAAGGTCAGCTTGCTGTTGTCGGGCAACAGGTTGACAAGCCCGGGCTCCATCAGGCCCACGACCGTGGATACCGAACTGTTGTTGGACAGAGGAAAGTTGTAGACGTCGGCAAAGTCCTGCGGTTTCAGGCTAGGCCGTTCGAGACTGTAGTTTCCGAGGCTCTGAGGCCCGGGCTCCAGTACCACGTTGCCATCATCCAGCGTCTGTGTCGCGGATTCCAGATCCGGTTCTATGAACAGACCTTCCAGCGTCAGCCCGTTCGGTGTCAGGATGCCGTTCCAGAACGTGTTTTCCTCGGACTCCGGATCTTTCTGTTCGACGTACAATTCCGCGCCCAGCAGCGCCTGGAACGCGGCGGGATCAAGCTCGGCCCAGATGGTCCGGGAGTCCGCGGATGTCGCGTAGCCGTCGGCGGGCTCCATGATCGTGCCTCCGGCGCTTTCGATCGCGGTCCTCGCATCTTCGTAGACGGTGGCCTCGGCGCCATAGGTTTCCCAGAGCGTTCCGTCCTCGACCAGCTTCGCCAGCGCGGCCTGGCGTTCCGCCCAGTTGCCTTCCAGCAGATCCGCAGGATTATTGGCGCGCGGCAGAACGAAGCCCACGACCATCGTCTGATCAGTCGCGGCGCGCACCTGATCCGGGTCCATGTCGTAGGCGTCCTCGACCGTGGTCGAGGCAGAGTAATCGTAGGAATTCCAACTCGTCAGATCGAGATACGTGGAACGGGACCAGTCTGTCATCTTTGCCTCCGGCACGACGCCAAGTTTCGAGAACACCTGTTAACAAGTTCACGCTAGCTTGGAACTTTGGAGATTCGAATATCATTTCTTCACGTCGACACGCATTTCGAGCGATCCTTGGAAACGGTGCAACAGTGCGCTGTTCCGGCCCTGATCCAACGTCACCTGTATATTGACGCGCCCGGACGAGGGGCCGGATACCGTTGCGGGCCGACAAGTTTCCACTTGTCGCCGCGGGGCCTTCCGACGAAAGTCTGCGCGACCCCCGGCCCGGCACCGCGGCCAGCGCACCTGCCCGGCTGACGCTGCGTGGTGCCGACCGGGTCAGGACGAGTGCAATACGGTACGAAAAGCATCATGCTCCCCCGCCCCATCGCCTACGACCTGACCGAGATCTTCACCCAGTCCTCGGGCCGCGACCGATATTATGGCGTGGCGCGCGTGGTTTCCGAGATCGGGCTGGACCTGTTCCGCTGCCGGGATGACGTGGTCTTCGTGCTTTTCTCGCCCGGTCATCAGAGTTTCTTCGAACTGAAGCCGTTCCACGATCCGTCGCAGCCCAGCGGGATCGACCTGAACGTGCCCTTCGGGGTGAAGCCGCTGAAGTTTCGCAACATCTATCCGAAAGGCCGCAACCTGCTCAGGGACATCCTGTCCCCGCTGGCCGGCGCGATTGTCCGCCACAGGAACCGGCGAACCTGGAAACTGGAGAAGATCTCGCTTCGGGAGATTTCGCTCGACGGCTACGATTTTGTCTCGGCCGGGCGACCGAAGATCGTGATCGACATGGTCCAGGCCATTCGCAAGAACAACTGGGATACGAAGATTGCCGTTCTGCTGCATGATTTTTTCCCGTTCCACGAAGTCGACGAACGGTTCGGCCAGCGGTTTGCCAGAAGCTTCCTGCACGACAACATCTTCCTGATCGAACGGGCCGACCTGATCCTGACCAATTCGGAATTCACGGCCCGGGATCTGGAACATTTCGTCGAGGCGGGGACCCTGCCCAGGCCGAAACGGATCGCCGCCATCCCGCTGGCGCATGACTGCGCGCCCAGCACCGAACGCCCCCTGCTGCTGGTGCCCGAGGAGCCCTATTTTCTTTGCGTCGGCTCCATGCTGGGCCGCAAGAACCTCGACGTCGTGCTCGACGCCATGGTCCGCCTGCACGAGGAGGGCCGCACCGTGCCGCTTTTGATGCTGGCCGGGCGTCGGCATGGGCATGTGCTGAAACATCTGCAGGATCCCCGGTTCCGGAACATCCTGCACCGGATCGAACATATCGAGCATCCGAACCAGACCGACCTGGCCCGGCTCTATCGCAACGCGCTTGCGCTGATCATCCCGACGCGGATGGAAGGGTGGGGCCTGCCTGCGGGCGAGGCGCTTGCAGCCGGGTGTCCGGTGGTGGCGGCCGATGCCGGGGCGCTCAGGGAATGTTGCGGCGATCTCGCGCTCTATTTCGACCCGGACGACGACATGGAGCTGGCAAGGCTGATGGAGAGGCTCCACGACGCGCCTTCCTTCCGCGCGGACATCGTGGACAGGATCGCCGCGGCGCAAGGCAGCCTGCGCAGCTGGACGGACGTGAAGAACGACATCCTTCAGGCGATACGGGCGCTCGACGGGCGTGCGCCCTTGCAGGGGGACCAACCGGATCGGTGAAGGGACCCTTGGCCCGTTGGACGTCACCGCCTGACCCGCCAATCGTCGAGCCTGCCGAACATGATCCCGGTCAGTGCCGGGCGATGCGTTGCGCTGCAATCTCACCAGAGGGGCGGTTTTGACGCTTGCGTATCTGACCGTGTCGCCACGTGCCACCATCGGCGTCAGTCATGGCGGGGATTTCGCGGACAGCTTCGACGAACAGGGCCTTTCGGGCCGGTCTGCGCTGCGGTTCCGACCGTCTCCGCTCGGCGGAGTTTCCTACGGACCGCCTTTCGCCGGTGCAGGAGATGCCGGGTGGGCCGTTTCTGCCCGCAACACCCGGCCGGACGACATTCAGCGCAGGATCAGCGCCGCATGGCGGGCCGGGTCGCCCCATGCGCCCATCCGGTACAGGGTTTCACCCCGGATCGGGATGCAATCGACATCGGCCAGTGTCTCGCGATCCCGGGGTTCCAGCCATGGATCGTTGACCAGGAAAAGCCCGTCCTTCGCCGCGTGGACAAGAACCCAGTGCGGGGCGTGATGATCGTGGGTCAGGATCTGGTCGATCAGAAGGATCACCATGGCACCACCTTCCACCGCCGCACTCAGGGCGGGCAGGCCAAGGCGGTCGCGGGTCACGGGCAGGCCCTTTTCGGCCACGCTCTCCTTGAACGCGTTCTGCACGAAGGTGACCAGTTCGCGCTTCTCCTCGGACTGGACGCGGTCGAGCAGGATCGGGCCGGGCGCGTCGAAGAACAGTTCGGCCCTGAGCCCGCGTTTCTCGGCCGCGAGCAGCATGCCGTAGGGATCGCAGCCGCCGGGACCGTTGAGGCTGACCACCGACGTCGCCTCGCGCCAGAGCGCGATCTCGTCGTGGCGCGTCACTTCTGGCCCCATGGCCGACAGAAGCGAAACGGGGCCGCAGGTGAAGCCGGTGGACTGGTTGTACCGGCCCACGGGGTGGACCAGCGGGATCGGATCGCCCAGCCAGCGCTGCGCATAGCCGCGGCCGGTATCTTCAAGCCCCAGCGCCGCGATGGCCTGCGCCTGGTCCGGCGTCGCGCGCAGCAGTGCGGCGGACCGGGCCGACGCGTCGGCCAGGATACCGTCGGCCAGCGCGGGGGACAGTTCGGCAGGGGCGGACCAGCCGACGATCTGGATCACCTCGGCCGTGCGGCGCTGGCGCAGGACGGCCCAGGCAAGGGGCCCGCCGGTCCCGTCCTCGATCCCGATGGCCGAAATCCGGGCCTGATCGGGAAGCTGCGGTTGCGCCGCGCCTTCGGGAAGCCGGTCGAGCGGCAGAGGGGCGGCGGTGTGGATGATGGTGTCGGACATGGAAGTCTCCGGGTTGGGGTCAGGCCGCATCCAGCCGGGCGGCGGCGGCGCGGTAGAGCGCGATGGCCTGTTGCAGCCGCGGAGCCGGTTCGGGCGTTTGCGACTGGTAGGCGGGAAGCCTGTGGGCAAGGTGGCAGGCGACATGTGCCGCGCCCTCGGCGGTTCGAGGCGGATCGACCTCTGCGCAGATATCCGTGGCGTGGGGGCACCGCGTGCGGAACCGGCACCCCGACGGCAGGGCAAGCGGGCTGGGCACTTCGCCGGTCAGGTGCATCCGGTCGGCCGAACTGCCGGGCACGGGTTCCGGCGTGGCCGAGATCAGCGCACGTGTATAGGGATGGCGCGGGCGGGCGAACAGATCGGCGGTTGGGCCGTCTTCGACGATCCGCCCCAGGTACATGACCGCCACCCGGTCCGAGATATGATGCACCAGCGACAGCCCGTGCGAGATGAACAGCAGGCTGACCCCGGTCCGCGCCTGGATGTCTTTCAGCAGGTTCGCGATCTGCGCCTGCACCGAGACGTCGAGCGCCGAGACCGCCTCGTCCGCCACGATCAGTTTCGGATCGGTGGCCAGCGCCCGGGCGATGGCCACCCGCTGCCGTTGTCCGCCCGACAGAGCATGCGGATAGCGCGGCGCCACGCCTTCGGGCAGGCCGACGAGGGACAGAAGTTCGGCCACGCGGGCAGGGGTTGTCCCGCGGGTGACAAGCCCGTGCAACAGGGCGGGTTCGGCGATCAGTTCGCCCACGCTCATCTTCGGGTTCAGCGCGCCGAACGGATCCTGCATCACGATCTGGATCTGGCGCGCGCGGGCCTTGCCGCGGGCCGGTGGATGGCCATCGAACAGGATCTCGCCCGCGGTGGCGGGCATCAGCCCGGCCACGATCCGGCCCAGCGTGGACTTGCCGCACCCGGATTCCCCCACCAGCGCCAGCGTTTCGCCCGGCGCGATGGACAGGTCGATCCCGTCCAGGGCCGTCAGGATCCGCCGTTTCGCGAACAGGCCCTGGCCCAGGGCAAAGTCCTTGCGAACAGTGCGCAGTTCCAGCAGCGGGGCGGTCATGGCCGGGCCTCCAGCGTTTCGATCAGGGGCGCCAGATGACAGGCCGAGGCCTGACCCGGGCGGATTTCGCGCAAGGCGGGCCTGTCGGTCCGGCAGGCGCCGGCGGCAAACGGGCAGCGCGGGTGGAAATGACAACCGGGCGGCATCAGGCGCGGGTCCGGGACGGTGCCGCGAATGGGCAGCATCGGCGCGCCCCGTGCATTCATCTGCGGCATCGAGCCCAGGAGACCCACCGTGTAGGGATGTTCGGGGCTGGAAAAGAGCGCGGGCGCGGGTGCCGTTTCCACCAGCCGCCCGGCATAGAACACGCTGACCCTGTCGGCCATTTCTGCGACCACGCCCATGTCGTGGGTGATGAACAGCGTCGCCGTCCCGGTTTCGCGGGCAAGATCCCGGATCAGGTCAAGGATCTGCGCCTGCACGGTGACATCCAGCGCGGTCGTTGGTTCGTCGGCGATCAGCAGGCGCGGACGGTGGACTAGTGCCATCGCGATCAGCGCCCGCTGGCGCATCCCGCCCGACAGTTGGTGCGGGAAAGCGCCGGCCCGCTCCGCCGGGGCGGGGATCCCGGTGGCGGCCAGCGCCTCGATCGCGCGGGCGCGGGCCTTGGGGGCCGGGATATCCTCGTGCAGGCGGATCGCCTCGACGATCTGGTCGCCGATGCGGCGGACGGGGTTCAGCGCGGTAGCGGGCTCCTGAAAGATCATCGACATGGCCGTGCCGCGCAGCGTCCGGAAATCGGGTTCTCGCAGGCCGGTCAGGTCGCGCCCGTCGAAGGTCAGCGCGTCGGCCTCGATCTTCGCGGTGGGCGGCAGGAGCCCCATCAGCGCCAGCGACAGGACCGACTTGCCCGATCCGCTTTCGCCCACGACCGCCAGCGTCTCTCCCGGTGCCAGCGTCAGGTCGACCGCATCGAGCGCCTTCAGCGGTCCCTGATCCGTGGCGAACGTCACCGACAGGCCGCGCACGACGAGCAGCGGTTCTGGGCGGGCGGTCTGGGGGGCGATCATGGTTTCCCGCGGGCTGTGTTTCATGACGCTCTCCGGTCTGCCGCATCGCGCAGGGTGTCGCCCAGCATGTTCACCGGCAGCACGATCAGGAAGATCAGCGCGGAGGCCGCGAAGGACACGTGCGGCGCGATGAACAGGAACGACCGTCCTTCCGCGGCGATGGAGCCCAGTTCGGCCGTGGGCGGCTGAAGCCCCAGGCCAAGGAACCCGAGTGCCGCGGCCAGCAGCACGGCGTCGCCGAAGGCCAGCGTCACGTAGGTCAGGATCGGGGCGTAGGCATTGGCCAGAAGGTAGCGGCGCATCAGCGTGACGTCGGGCAGTCCGATGACGCGGCCACCGTCCATGAAATCCTGCGCCATGACCGAAAGCGCCGCCCCGCGCGAGATGCGGGCGATGCCGGGCATGATCGACAGGCCGATGGCCAGGATAAGGCTGTGCAGACCGGGGCCCATCATCGCCGCCAGCGACAGGCCGAACAGGATCGACGGGAACGACAGGAGCACGTCGATCAACCGCATCAGCGGGTTGTCGAGCCGTTTGTAGAACGCGGCCAGGAGCCCGATCGCGCCGCCCGTCAGCGCGGCGAACGCCACCCCGGCCAGGCCCAGCATCAGCGTCGTTCGGGCGCCGTACATCAGCCGCGTCGCCAGATCGCGCCCTTGCGAATCCGTGCCCAGCCAATGCGCGGCGCTGGGGGGCTTCAGCCGCATCCGCAGCGCCGTGTCGTAGGGATCGTAAGGGGAAATCATCGGGCCGATCAGGGCAAAAAAGACCACCGCCGTCAGGACCGTCACGCCGATGGCCATCGCCGGGTTGCGGCGCATGCGGCGCCAGGTGCGGCTCGAGGAGCCTGCGGGGATCTCGCCTGCGGGAAGATCGGTCATGTCCGGCTCCGCAATCTTGGATCGGCCAGTTCCGACAGGATATCGACCGCGATGTTCACGACGATGAAGGCCAGTGCAAGGAACAGGATCGCGCCCTGCGCCATGGGATAATCGCCCGTGGTGATCGCGTTCACCGCCAGCCGGCCCACGCCGGGCCATGCGAAGATCGTTTCGGTCACCACCGCGCCGCCCATCAGCGCGCCCACCTGCAGGCCCACCAGCGTGATGATCGGCAGCAGCGCGGTGCGCAGCGCATGGCCCAGCACGACGCGCGCCGGCCCCGCGCCCTTGGCCCGGGCGGTGCGGACATGATCGGCGTTCAGCGCGTCCGACAGCGTGGTGCGGGTCATCCGCGCGACCGGGCCCAGAAGGATCAGCCCCAGCGCCGTGGCGGGAAGGATGACATGGGGGAGCCCGTCGATAGTCCAGATCGCGCCGCCCCGGCCCTGGATCGGGAAGGCGCGGGTGCTGGCGGCCAGCTGGACCAGCAGCAGCCCCACCCAGAACACCGGGATCGACACCCCCGCGACCGAGATCGCCATGACCACGCGATCAAGGATCCCGCCGCGGCGCAGGGCGGCGGTGATGCCAAGGCTCAGGCCCAGCGGCAGCGACCAGATCATCGCGGCGCACATCAGTTCCAGCGTTGGGCCGGCGGCGCGGGTGATCTCGGTAAAGACACTTGCGTTGTTGATGATCGACTGCCCCAGATCGCCCTGCACCACCCGCGACAGGTAAAGCGCGAACTGCACCATCACCGGTTTGTCGAGGCCAAGATGCCGGCGGATCGTTTCGATCTCGGCATCGGTGCCCTGCGCGCCGGCGATGGCGGCGGCGGGATCGGCCGGCATGACCTGAAGCATCAGGAAGCCGACAAGAAGCACGCCCAGAAGGACGAAGATGGAAACCAGCAGGCGGTGGGCCAGACGTCCGGGCATGGGGCGTCTCCGTTTCGTGGCGGGGCCGGGGCTGGCACGCCCCGACCCGGCCGGTTGCTTACTTCAGGCTCAGGTTCAGGCCGCTGTCGAAAACGGCGCCGGACATGCCGGCGGGCTCGAAGGCTTCCAGCCGCGGACCGGCGGCCACGACGGGCGTTTCCTCGACCAGCGGTTTCCACAATACGGCCTCGTGCACGTGACGCGTCAGCGCCTCGAACGCCGCGGCGCGCGCTTCGGGCGTGATGGCGGCGTTGCCCGCTTCCATCAGCTTGTCGGTTTCGGGATCGTTCCACATCATCCGGTTGGGCGACGGGATCGAGCCGGAGTGGAAGTACAGGTTCAACGCATCGCCTGCACTGAGATAGGGGTAGGACATCTCGTACAGGTCATACGTGTCCTCGCGCAGCTTCCCCCAGATCGCGGTGGAATCGTAGTTTTCGACATCGACCTGGATCCCGACCTTGCGCAGATCGCCCTGCACCGCTTCGGCCATGCCGCGCGACAGGGTTTCGTTGAAGCCGTAATAGGTGAGCGTCAGGGGGGTGCCATCCTTCTGCCAGAACCCGTCAGCGGCCTTTTCATAGCCCGCGTCCGTCAGCAGTTCGGCGGTCTTGCCGGGATCGAAGGTGAAGGCCGAGGTATCGGTATCTGCCGGGTAATCCAGAACCTTGTCCGAGAAATACGAAACCGTGGGGTTCACAACGCCGAACCACAGACCTTCGGCCATCGCGTCCTGGTCGATGGCATGGGCGATCGCCTGGCGGACCTTGATATCGTCCATCGCCGGGCGCGATGTCTTCATGCCGATGTAATGGGTCCGGAACGATGCCTCGGGGCGCAGAAGCTGGACGGTCGGGTCTGCTTCGAACTGCGCCAATGCCCACGAAGGTACCGAATACGACGCGTCGATCTCGCCCGCGGGGATGGTGGCGACCAGCGTCGCTTCCTCGGGGATGATCTTCCAGATCACGGTATCGACCTTGGCCGGCCCCGGGTTGCCCAGCTCTGGCGCGCCCCAGGTGTAGCCATCGTGCCGTTTCAGCACGACCTGGTCGCGCGGGCTCCAGCTTTCCAGGCAGAAGGGGCCGGTGCCGTTGAAGGCGGTCACACCGAAATTGTCGCCCAGGGCTTCGGCCTGATCGGGATCGATCATGATGAAGTTGAAATTGGCCATCTGGTACAGCAGGTTCGACGACGGGACCTTCAGCTTGTAGACGACGGTCAGATCGTCCTGCGCGGTGATCTCGTCGACCTCGCCCGCCCGCCAGGTGCTGACATTGGGCGCATCGGGCGCCAGCCAGCGGTCCATCGTGCCGACGACATCCGCCGCGGTGAAGGGCTTGCCGTCGCAGAAGGTCACGCCCTCCTTCAGGTGGAAGGTGTAGGTCAGCCCGTCTTCCGACATCTCCCAGCTTTCGGCCAGCTCCGGCAGGACGGTTTTCTGGTCGGGGCTCAGCGTCACCAGCGTGTCGCCGATCATCTGCAGCACTTCGGCCGCGGCCAAGGCCGACGACCGGTGCGGATCGTAGCGGTCGGCATCGGCGGTCCGGCCCAGTGTGACGGTGCCATCGGCGAGCGCCGCAAGCGGGGCTGCCGCCAGCGCGGCGGCGAGAGCGAAAGGCACAAGGCGCAACTGGTTCGAAGCGCGCACGCCCCGAGATCCCCGCGCGGCGGCGAAGTCGTTCATCTGTATCTCCTGTTGGCAGTCCCGGCCCGCATCTGGGGGGCTGGATTCTGTAAGGCACCGGTGCGCGCGTTGCCGCGCCGGTCCGGCCACTGGCAGGCGGTTGGACGCCTGTCGCTGTCATGAATCCGTAGCTTTGTCGCGGGGCCGCGCCAAACGATAAATCAGCGGAAGTTCATTCCCATGTGGAATGATCAAGGTTCGGATCGACCGCGCCCACCGTCTCGCGGATCTCTGCAAACATCCAGTTTTTAAAGGCCATAAGCGCCGGATGGCTGGCCTTTCCTTCCGGATAAGCCAGGTAGTAGCTGGCGGGCGAGATCATGCCGCGCTGGAAGGGCTGAACGATCCGCCCGGCCTCCAGGTCTTCGATTGCCATGAATTTGGGCACAAGGCCGATGCCATGCCCGTTGGCGACGCAGCGGATGATCATGTCGAACTGTTCGAACCGGCTGCCGCGGAAGGCGTTGACGTCGTCGATTCCGCCGGTGTTCAACCAGTTCTGCCAGTCGTGATGCCGCGCACGATGATGCAGAAGGGGCAGGGTACGCAATGCCTCGGCATCTTCGGGCGCCACGCGGCGCGGGGCGCAGACGGCGATCATCTCCTCTCCGAACAGCCGGATCGATGGCCCGCCCTGCCAGGGCGCGGGGCCGTAGAGGATCGCGGCGTCGGTGTTTTCAAGCCGGAAATCGAACGGCCATGTTCGGGCCGTGACGTTCAGCGAGACGCGGGGATTTTCATCGGCAAACCGCGCCAGCCGCGGCGACAGCCAGTAGTGGCAGAAGGATGGCAGCGTCGCGAGGTTGAACGTGGTCGCGTGCGGTCTGAGCGACAGGGTTTCGACCGTCGCCTCGTCCATGATTTCCAGAGCGGTCCGGACGCGATCAAGGAAATGCTTGCCCGCTTCGGTCAGCACGATGCGTTGGCGGATGCGTTCGAACAGCTTGATGTCCATCCAGTCTTCCAGCCCGGCGATGCGCTTCGACACGGCCGACTGGGACATGTTCAGCTCCTCCGCCGCGCGGGTGAAGCTGCCGTGACGGGCGGCGGCCTCGAACGCGGTCAGCGAAGGCAGTGGTGGCAGGACATGGCGCATTGCCGTTTTCCGGAAATGGTTGGGTCGACGGGTCAGTCCGCGGGCGTTTCCGGCCCACACTACGCGAGAACCGGACTGTCAGCTATATTTGCGTGATCCTCGCCGGCGTCTCCCGACATGAGAAGGGCGTTGAGAATCCGGCGACCCTGGCGGCGCAGTGAAGGCCCGAAACAGACCCCGTTTGGCTGATCGCCGCGGCCAGTTCGAGTCGCTGGCAGGAGCGCGCGCTCCACGGCTGCGGTTCCGGGATATGATCGAACGAGGCCGTAAGCCGTGCTTGCCTCATGGTTGATAGCGGGCGTCCGACAGAACACGTGCAGCGGGAAACTGTTGCGATGTTACACAACGCGGGCGCTTTACCTCCGTGGAAATCAGGGAAACTTGCGGGCCGAATGTTTACGCAATGTCCCTGAGTCTTTATCAAGCTGGGTCGAATTGCCCCCAAAACGGCCGAGGGAAGAATGTCAGATGGTTTCGCCGACGGTTACAGAGACGCCGTCGAGCTCAAGGTAGGGCAGACCTACCGGTTCAACATGTCCGAAGGAGATTCCGACTGGTTCGGTTTCTGGGCGCAGGGCGGCGGGAAGCAATACACGATCATCCTCGACAGCGAGAACGACGCGTTGAGCGACCGGCTGCGGCTGGTCGATGCCGATTCCACCGCGTTCGCGCCGCAGGGTGTGTATTGGCCCCAGTTATCGACCATCGAACCCGCCATCGGTGCCAGCCCGCGGCGCGGAGCATTCGACGATCACTATGACTACTACACCTACTGGGACCGGCTGACGCTGACCACGCCCTCGCGCGAGGATGCGTTCCTGCTGCCCGGGCAGACGTTCAAGCCGTCCGACTATTCCGACTGGTTCATCATGCCGGCATTTGCCACGTGGGATTCCCGCCACGGGCTGGATGAGGACGGGACCTACAGCTACAACATCGCGATCGTCGAAGGCGATGGCACCGACTGGTTCCTCGACGACTGGGGCCACGGGCCGTCGACCGACGGGGAGATCCCGTCGACCGGCGCCGCGTCGATGGCCGGGTCGCCGCAGAAGGTCCAGGGAGAGATCGAGACACAGGGCGACAAGGATGCCTTCAAGGTCACGTTGCGCTCGGGTTTCGAATACGACGTGCATGTCCGCACCACGATGGGCGAGGATACGGCCAAGGAGCTGAAGTACATCGACGTGGATGTAACGCTGATCAGCGGCCTGAACCTTGGCACGGGTCATTACACGCCGCTGGGCACCGACAGATCCGGCGGGCTTGCAACGGCGGGCGTGTCGATGGACGGACACCTTGGCCACGAGCCGGGGCAGGAGGTCGAGGCGCTGATCACCGTCTCTGGCGCCGACATGCCGAACGGGCAGCAGGGCACCGGCGGTTACGAGGTCTGGGTCACGCCCGCCGACGATCATGGCGGGAACGCGAACACGCCGGACAAGATCGGACGAAGCGACCGCAAGGCCGGGCGGATCGACGAGGCCGGGCCGCAGTCCAGGGCGAACATGTTCGGCGAACAGGACTGGTTCCGCATCGAAGGCGGCCTGCGCAAGGGCTGGAGCTATGTCGTGACCACGAAGACGACGTCCGACACGCTCAGCTCCGTCGACGTGGCACTGCACAGCGCCATAGGTGCGCCGCTTGTGGTGCCCGCCAAGGATTTCCTTGTCTACAAGGCGTTTTCCACAGATGCGGCCTTCCTGTCGGTCCGGTCGACCTTCGATCAGACGGGCACCTACGAGGTCGAACTCAGGGAATACGAAGGCAAGGTCCGCATCTTCGACGGCAAGGGCGGGCAGAAGGTCTTTGGCTCGTACAAGGACGATCTGCTGGAGATGGGGCGCGGCAAGGACACCGCGAATGGCGTCCGCGGGCATGACCAGATCGACGGGGGACGCGGCAGGGACAACCTGCTTGGCGGCGGCGGGAATGACAGCCTCCTTGGCGGCAAGGGCGGCGACGTCCTGGAGGGTGGAAGGGGCAAGGATGTTCTGATCGGCGGCGCAGGGATGGACAGGCTGGATGGCGGTGGCGGCAACGACCGCCTGTCAGGCAATGCCGGGCGCGATACGCTGGACGGCAATGCCGGGCGCGATACGCTGGACGGCGGTGCCGGGAAAGACAGGCTCGACGGTGGCGGGGGCCGGGACTGGCTTTCCGGCGACGGCGGGGCGGACTGGCTGCTGGGGGGCGTCGGCAAGGACGTGCTGAACGGCGGTTCGGGTCGTGACTGGCTCGATGGCGACGGCGGCCGGGACCGGCTTTCCGGCGACGGCGGGGCAGACACGCTGTTGGGACGCGGCGGCAACGACGTTCTGAAAGGCGGCGGGGGCAAGGACACCGCCCGCGGCGGCCGCGGCAACGACAAGCTCAAGGGTGGCGGCGGCAATGACGTTCTGAATGGCGGTTCGGACAAGGACTTGCTGGTTGGCGGCTACGGCGATGATCGCCTTCTGGGCCGGAGCGGTGACGACCGGCTGAAAGGCGGTGGCGCCGATGACGTCCTGAAAGGCGGCAGCGGCCGCGACAGGCTGGCCGGGGGGAAGGGCGACGACCTGCTCGACGGCGGCGGCGGCAGGGACGTTCTGAACGGCGGGGCCGGCACCGACTCGCTGAGAGGCGGCAAAGGCAAGGACCTGATCCATGCCAGCCTTGACGGCGGCGTGATCGCGCCGGGACCGGGGGCCGACAGGATCATCTTCGACGACACGGTCGAAGGCCACCGCGTGACCGAGATCAAGGGCACGGTCGGACCAAGGGACACGATTGACCTCTCGCAGCTGGATATCGATCACTACCGGATCTCGGCCACCGAAACGCCGCCCCTGCCGGGCGACGGTCGGACCATCGCGCGGTCGGACGGGCGCGATCTGGACATCGATATGGACGGCGACGGATCGGTCGACCGGATCCTGCGTTTCGACAGCCGGGCCGACCTGATGGAGGCCGGGTTTCAGGATATCCCGAACCTCTATACCGGCCGCACGGGCACGCTCAACACGATCCGGAACGGCGCCGGTGAACGGAGCGTGACGGGCACCGGGGGCGAGGACGAGATGCTAGGCCGGAACGGGTTCTCCAACAATCTCGTCGGACTCGACGGCGCGGACATTCTGGATCCCGGAACGACTGCGCGGGTTTCGGCAAGCGATCCCGACTACCTGAACAATCTCATGCGCGCCGGGCAGACGCTCTATGGCAACGGCATTGACGCCGACGGGGCGGCAGACCTGTTCGTGTTCCGCGAAGGATACGGGCGCAAGTACGGGCGCGGTCCCGATGGCGAAGTGACCAATGCCTTTGGTCCGCCAACGTCCGGCACCTACACCATCCGCAATTTCGAGACCGACCACGACAAGGTCGTGCTGGACCGCGATATGTTCGGATGGGACCTTCCGGACGATGTGCTGGTCGAGACGGTCTTCGAAACGGGATACAACCTTTATATCCCGGATGTGTCGGGCGCCTATCACCACATCCAGTTCGGCAACTACGTGGACGAAACGGGACGCCTGACGAATGACGACGTCGATCCCACGGATCCTGATTTCTGGCTGTTCGTCTGACGCCTTTCGCCTTCCCCGGGCGCGCCTGGCTTGAAACCGCACCGCCACCGGCTGATCGGTGCCTCGTCCGACCCCGGGGAAGGTGTGCGCCCTCCCCGGCGGAGGAACGACGCCCCCGTGGGAACCCTTCGCCCGGTCAGAGCGGAACGGACAGGCGGAACAGTAGCCGGCGGTCGGGGTCTTCGAAAAGCTCGGGCGTGGTCCACGGGCGGCTGGCGATCAGCTGGAACGCGACGCGCTCTCCCATCATGCCGCTCAGCTGAAGGCCGTAGGAGCCGAGACTGTCGCGGCTGCCGGCCTGATCGCCATGGTTCCAGACCGTCCCGTAATCGACGAAGGCCGCCACCGACAGCCCGGGCAGGAAGCCCATCCCGGTTTCAAGATCCCGGCCGATCTCGACCGCCGCGGCCATGCCGCTGTCGCCCGAGATGGAGCCGTTGTCGAAGGCCCAGCCGTAAGGCGCGCCGCCAACCGCGAAACGCACCGCGCCCGGAAGGGATTCGGTGGCAAACTGGCCGATCCCGCTGATGCCCAGGTCGGCAACATCGCCAAGCGCCTGCGCATAGTTGAACCCGGTCGTGAACAGGTGGAAATCTTCCCGTGCGTCGCCCGTCACGTCATCGCTCGCCGACCCGAGGCTGAAGCCGCCATCGATCGAAAATCCGCCCGTTTCGAAAGCGCGGTCGTACTGGAGCGTGAATTCCCCCCATTGCGTCCGCGCGTCGGATACCGTGGTGCCCGCGGCATCCACAGTGTCGTGCCGCGCAAACAGTTCGGCCCGGCCATAGATGCTGTGATCTTCCGTGCGCAGGAAGGGATAGGCAAGGTATCCGCCCCCCACGACCGACGTCACGTCGATATCATTGTCGGCCTCCGATCCGCCCGGGCGCGACCGGACATAGGACAGGCTGTAGCCCATTGTCACGCCATCCGCGCCGACCGGGTAGTCCTGCCCGATCTGGAGCATCCCCAGTTCCTTCGGATTGTCCGGGATCGTCACGCCGACAAGGCTTGTGGTTTCGAACCGGCGGAACACGTCGTTCAGCATCAGGTTCGCCGACAGTTCCAGCGGCCCCACGGAGTCCGAGCCCATGTTGTCGAGCCCGATCACCCCCGACCGGCGGGTCTGCCCGATTTCAAGCTTCAGAAGGCCACCGCCGGTGGCCTCTTCGGGGCGGACGAAGGTGCCTTCGATGTCCAGCCCGCCGATATCGCTCATCAGCAGCAGGATGCGTTCGGCTTCCTTCACGCGGATCGGGCTCATGCGCAGGATACGGTCGATATAGGGCGCAAGGCGCGTCTCGATCCCGGGGATGTCGCTGGTGATCTCGACCCGCTGAACATAGCCTTCGTAGACCCGCAGGCTGATCTCTCCGGTGGCGAGGTTCTGTTCCGGCACCACGGTCTTCGAAAAGTACCCGGCGGCGTAATAGGCCGCATCGACGGCATCGGCGATGCGGTAGAGATCGGCGAGCGTCACGTCCGTCCCGATCCGGCCCTGCCACAGGCGGGCGAGGTCGGCAGGCGGGACGGTCCGCGCCCCGTCGATGGACAGGGACCGCAGGCGGAACCGGACCTTTGCCGCGGCGTCCATGTCGATCTGCTTGCGCTGGTCGACGACGGTCAGGTCGAACCTGCCGGCCTGCGGCGGCGAGGTGAACCGTTCAAGGATCACCGTCTGCCCGGCCACGGCCCGTTCGACAGGCGTGGTCAGCGACTGCGCCGCGGCGGACCAGGCCAGGCCAGCCCCGAAAAGGGCTGCGGACACGAAAACGGCGCGCGATCCGGTTCCGACAGGCAAGATGAGAGCGGTCCGGCGCACCGGGAGCGAAGCTTTCGAAGTCATGACAGCGTCCTGTTTCTGGCGTTCAGCCGCGGCAATTGAATGCGCTGGCGCATGGGTGTTCGCGGGGCAGACACGCGGCCGCCGAAAAGGAAGGGGCGCGCCCCGAAGACGGGTGTCGTCATCCCGAGCGTCCCGGCACCGGGCGCGGTCCATGGCGCGCTCTTCCCTGCGATTGCCGGCGTTCTGGCCCAGTGATGTCCGCAAACAAAGGGGGCCAACGGTTCAATTTGGGTATAATCCCTTGTAGAGAAAGAAGAACCCGGGACGATCCGACGGGGCCTTGCGGCTGAGAGGTACGCGTCATGGGAGACGCTCGTCCTCAGGGCGTCGGGGCCGCGCCAAGTCACGCAAATCGCGGCGCATTTCGGCATCGGCCGTGGCTTGACGTGGCGCAGCGGAGGCACGGACGGCGATGATTTTCTGGTGCCGGTGCAACTGTGGTATTAGAAGCCGGGAAAGAGCGCGAAACGGGAAGCGATGCCGAACCACCTACCTGCACCAGATCGTTCGGACATTTCTTTACGGGGCACGCATTGACCGTTCTCAAGCTCGATCTGGCGGCCGCTCTTCTCCATGTGGGGGACGAGGCCCACAAGCTGCGCCCCAAGACGCTGAACGTGCTGGTCGCCCTGATCGAGCGGCAGGGCGAGGTCGTCAGCCAGCAGGACCTGCGCGATCTTGTCTGGGGCCAACGTCACGGCAGCGACGCGGGACCCAAGCAATGCGTGCGCGAACTGCGCCGCCTGCTGGGGGACGATGCGGCACTGCCCACGTATATCGAAACCGTCGGGCGGCATGGCTACCGGCTGTTGGCGCCGATCGAATTCATGGGCGGCAGCACCCCGCACTCCGGCGCGGATCCCGCTCTGTGCGTCGGGCGCGGCCCCCAGATCCAGGCGCTGACAGAGGCCGCCGCCGCGGCCCGCCGCGGCAGCCGGCCCGTCGTGCTGATCGCGGGCGAGGCCGGTGCCGGCAAGACGCGCTTGACCGATCGCTTCCTGTCGCAGCGTCCGGCGCGCCCGGCGCTGTGGGTCGCCCGTGGCCAGGCGATCCCCCATCCCGGCGCGCGCGAAGCCTATGGACCGTTGCTCGAGGCACTGTCGCAGATTTCTGCCGGACCTGCGGGCGCAACGCTGGGTCGCCTGCTGCACGACGTTGCGCCGTCCTGGGCCGACCAGATCCCGGGGCAAGGCCGCAAGCGCGCGTCAGCGACGATGGACATGGATCCCGAGAGGCCGGATTCGATGCTGCGCGAATGCGCGGACCTGATGGACAGGCTGACGGCGGATCATCCGGGGATCCTCGTGCTGGAAGACCTGCACTGGGCGGACCCCAGCACGCTGGCATGGCTTGCGGCCTGGGGGCTGCGGACCGGGCCGGCGCGGCTGATGGTGATCGGGACCTACCGATATGACGAGGTGGACCGGACAAGCGATCTTGCCGACACGCTCCGCCATCTCAACCGGCGCCCGGAAACGCGGGTCCTGACACTGGGCGGGCTCAGCCCCGGGGCCGTGGACGACTATCTGGGCCAGCGTTTGCCCGGCAACACTTTCCCGCGGACGCTCGCACCCCTGCTCGCCCAACGGACCGAAGGGCACGCGATCCTCATCGACGCGGCCGTCGGGCGCTGGGTAGAGCAGGGCGATATCCTGAAGGTCGACGGGCGCTGGTCGCTTCATCACCCGCCCGAGGCGCTGGTGTCGACCATGCCCGCCAGCGTGACGGATTTCATCGATGCCGAGATCGAGCGGCTGGGCCCCGACGACCGCGCCTTGCTGGAAAGCGCCAGCGTTGCCGGCGCGATCTTTTCGGGCCCGTCGCTTGCCGACGGGGCCGGGGCGATCGAGGCCAGCGAACGGCAGCTCGATACTCTGGCCTCCCGCCACCGCTTCATCGAGCATGCCGGGCATGTCCGGCGCCCGGACGGGGTGATCGAAACGCGGTTCGCCTTTCGCCATGCATTGTATCACGAGGCCTTGTACAACGGCATTCCGGCCGGCATACGGCAGGGGCTTCACCGCCGCATCGGGACGCGTCTGGAACAGGCCTACGGGCGTGACACGGACGGGATCGCCCCGACGCTCGCCGACCATTTCGAACGGGCCGCCGACTGGCCCCGGGCGGCGCAGTACCGCGGGGTTTCGGGCCTGCAGGCCCTTGGGCGCGGTGCGGGTCAGGACGCGGCCCGACAGTTGCGGCAGGCGCTGGAGATGTATGCACGGTGCGATGACCCGTCCCGCGACCTGCAGGCGGCAGAGCTTCGGGTGCTACAGGGACTTGGCGCGGCGCTGATCGTTTCGAACGGCTTCACCGGGGACGAGCTTCGGCAGGTCTTCTCGCGCGCCGAAACGCTGGCCAGGTCGGTGCGCGATCCGGTAGCAACGCTGCCGGTGCTGGCGGGGTTCTGGAACTATCACATTTCGCGGGCCGAACTGGCGCGCGCCGGGGAACTGGCGCAGAGCATGGACAGCCTTGCCGATACCGCTCCCGATCATATCGCCATGGCCGTCCATAACGCCGTCGGGCAGACGGATTTCTTTCTGGGCGCCTTCCCGGCCTGCGGGCCCAGGATTGAAACGGTGCTCGCCATGGCGGAAGGGTTCGATCAGGACGGCGCCGAGACGCTGTTCGGCGAACACCCCGTCATCGTGTGCAACCAGTACGCCGCCTGCGTGTCCCAGGTTCTGGGCAAGGATGCCGACGCCGAGGCGTATTTCGCCGCCGGAATGCAGGAAGCCCAGGCGCTGAACCAGCCGTTCGGCCAGGCGCAGATGCTCTGGGCCGGGGCGGTCATGGCCCGTCTGCGCGGCGAAACGGAAACGACGCTGGAACGGGCGGACAGGCTGAACGCGATCTGCCGCGATTTCGACATGCCCCATTGGCGCCCCGCGGCCGGGATGCTTTCGGGCTGGGCCCGCGTGATGCTGGGCGACGAGGCGGGCTTCGATCTGTTCCGCGACGGGCAGGCCTCCTTCAAGCGCGCCAACGTGCAGCTGACCCGGCCCTTCAACCTGGGCCTTGCGGCCGAGATGGCCGCCGCTTCCGGCGATGCGGTCCAGGCGCTGACGACTCTGCGCCACGCCCTGGCGATCACCCGCAGGACCGGGGAGCGCTGGTACGAGGCCGAGCTTTTCCGGCTCCACGCCAGCCTGATGGAACGCGTGGACAGGCCCGTACGCGCGCGCACGGCCCTTCGGCGCGCGGTGGCCGCCGCCGCCGCACAAGGCGCCGCGGGGTTCGAACGCCGCGCCCGGGTCCAGCTTGCATCCCTGCCCTGCGTGACAGGCGCGGGTCCGACGCAAGCGCCGGGGTGATGTGCCGCCAGGACCCGGACCCGGGGCATACGGCCCCCGACCCGTGCCGGCGGTTCAGCGCGGTGCCATCGCCGCGATGAACTCGTTCGCGGTCGTCGCCATTTCCAGCCCGGCCCCGAAATTGAACTCGTTGATGGCAATGAAGATCCCGACATCGCGGGACGGCGAAAAGGCGAGGTAGCTGAAGATGCCGTCCTGACCGCCGGCTTTCTGGATGATCAGGGGCCGGTCGCCTTCCGGCATCATGATGACCCAGCCAAGGCCCATGGCCGACATGTGACCGGATTCGTCCATTCCGATGACCGGCTCCTTGCCGTCGCGCATCGTCCATGCAGCGTGGCTGAGCGCGCGCATTTCCGCGCCATCCGTGCCGAACTGATCGAGGTTCCAGCGCAGGAAGCGGACCATGTCGTTGGCGGTGGTCCGCAGCGATGCGGCCCCGGCGCGGTTGTCGATGAATTCTTCAAAGTCCATCGGGTTGCCGTTCCAGTCATGGCCACCGAAGACGTTGTCGCCGTCCGCCAGCTCATAGCCCGTGGCATCGAGCCCGATCGGATCCAGGACCCGTTCTTGCAGCACCTCGGGATAGGGTTTGCCCGCGATGTCCGACAGCGCCATGGCAAGCACGTCGAAGCCGACATTGGAATACAGGATGCCTTCGCCCGGGGTGAAGAGATACGGATCGCCCGACAGGTTCTCGGCGAACGAGGCATCGGTGTATTTCTCGGCGCCCTCGATCTCGACCAGCTCGCGGGGCAGGCCGCTGGAGTGGGTGGCCAGGTCGACCAGCCGCACGTCGTGGCCGTCGCGCGACGGCAGCGCCCCGAACACGCCGTCATGGGGGCCGGGGGTGTCGGTCAAACGTGCTTCGCCATCCGCGACGAGGCTTGCCAGCGACAGGCCGGTGAAGGCCTTGGTCACCGAACCCACACCGATCTGCGTGTCGCCGTCGGGTTCGATCCCGCTGCCCGTCGTCGTTTCCCCGAAGCCCATGACCACGCTTTCGTCACCATGCACGGCGGCCATGACAACACCGGGCACGCCCGCGTCGATGAAGAACAGCTGACCGGTGAATTCCAGCGTGTCGCTCAGCAGCCGGTCTTCCGCCACGGCAGGCGTAGCGGCAAGGAAAGCCATCGAGATGGCGGCGAAGGCGTGTTTCATGAGAGTTTCCGTTATCTTCCGTGTCGGTTCGATTGTCCGGCGGCGCATCACTGGCAGGGCCTGCTTCCGGTCAACCGTCTACGGGCATTCGCCGCCAGGTGCCCAGCCCGTTCTTGTCGAACATTTCGATATGCAGCGTTTCGGCCTGATCGGTTCCGTCCGCGAAGGTCACCGACGACAGGGTTCCCAGGGGGGCGTTCTCGGTCCGTGGCGCGGTTGCAAAGGTGTCTCCGGTCCAGTGCTGCAGGGGAAAGGCCATGTCGTCGGGCCCGAGATACAGGACCAGCCCGTCGGCCTGCGCTTCGACCCGGGCCGGGCCGAAATAATCGTTCTGGTAGGTGCCGATCAGCGCCTCGGCCGCGCGCGCGGGCGCGGGATCCTGCGAGGGGGCCTGCCCGGCAAGGTCTCCCACGGGGCTGTGCACGCCCATCACCATGCCGTTGAACGCTTGATACCAGTCCCGGGTGACGTCGCCGTAATTCACCAGATCGAAGAACTCGTTTGCCGTTGCTTCGACCACGCCGACGGGTCCGCCATTGGTCAGCACGACGATGCCCGTCTGGATGTCGGGCATCATCAGGACGGTCGTTCCCGCCCCCATGAGGAAGGCACCGGAATGGCCGAGCGTGACGCGGCCGTTGGCCGCGACGCCGGTGTTGAACCCGTAGCCATACGCGCCGTTGCGCGTGGAGACCGACCAGCCGGGAGAACTGAATGCCTGCGGTTGCAATGCCGGTAGGATGGCGGCGGGCTCGAAAAGCTCGATGTCCTCGAAGGTGCCGCCCGCCAGGATCAGCCGCAACCAGCGCGACAGGTCCAGAACGGTCGAAGACACGCCCCCGGCCGGCGCCTGCTGATCGGGATCGCGTTCGAACAGCGCGACGAACGTGTCGCCTTCAAGGGAATGCAGCGTGGCGGTTTCTTGCCGGGCAAGCAGGTCGTCGTGGCGGTAGCTGGTGTGATCCATGCCCAGCGGGCCGAAAAGGTAGTCCTGGGCCAGGTCTTCCCAGTCCTCCCCTGCCGCGGCAGCGACCGCTTCGGCCGCTGTCGTCGTGCCGAAATTCGCGTAGTTGTAGGACGTCCGGAATTGATCCAGGGGCAAGAGGTGGAGCCGCGAAAGGATCGTCGCCCGGTCGAAGCCCAGGTCTTCCAGATCGTCGCCGGCGCCGCCGGGAAGCCCGCTCCGGTGTGCGAAGAAGTCGCCTATGGTGGCCTCGGATGTTACGTAGTCCGAGGCAAGGCGGTAATCGGGCAGAAAGTCGACCACCTTGTCGTCCCAGTCGACGATACCCTTGCCCACGGCGATCGCCGCGACAGTGGCCGAGATCGACTTGGAGACCGACGCGATCTGGAACACGGTCTCGGGCGTGACCGGCGCGCCCGTGGTCTTGTCCTGCACGCCGAAGGTTCCGACGTAGACGAGATCCGGGCCCTGCACGACGGCAATGGCCATCCCGGGCACGCCGCTGGCCTTCATCATGCGTTCGGCGATTTCGGGCAAGGCCTCGACCGCGCGTTCGACCGACCCCGGCGCGATCGGGAACACGTCGTCGCCCGGGCTTGGACCAATGTCGGGCATCTGCGCCAGACCCATTGTCGACATGGCGAAAAGCAGCGGCGTTGCCATGATGTAACGGAGTGGTGTCATCGCAGGGTCTCCTGGTTACGGCGGATCACAGCGGCGGCCCCCGTCGAAACGACGGGCGCCCGATCTGCCTGCTCGCCGCAGCAATGACCCAGGCGCACGCCCGAACAAAGTGGGGCAATGGTTCAATTTCGGTATAAGTACTCGGAAGAATGTGCACCAGGGCCGGACCGTGGCTGTTCTCCGCCCCGTCGCGGTAGAACTCCCGTAACCCACTGGGCGCCGCAGGAACCACCGGATCGGGTCGACGCCATCCTTGCCGATATCCATGCCGAAGTGACCGATCCGAGGCACTGAATTTCACGGGATTTCCTCCCGAAGATCCGCAATCGTATCGCCGGTTCTGCGCGGCCATCTTGAAAGTGTTCTCAATTTGTTCTATATTGAGGGCAGGCAACACATGGTGTCTTCAGATTGAAAAAAAAAGCCGAATTTCTTCCCGCCACGCAGAAACAGATCGCCTATGCCCGGTCTCTGGCGCTTCGCAATCAGACGCTCCTGCCCGAAGAAATCCAGCACGACCGCCGCGCGCTCAGCAGCTGGATCGAAGCGCAGGCCAAGTTGAAGCCAATGTACTCCGGCGACACTGCGGGCGACGGGCGACCGACCTCGAAACAGGTCGCCTTCGCCGAAAAGCTCGCCCGTATCAAGCGGCGCTCGATCCCGGGGGAGTGCTTTCGCGACAAGGGACTGATGTCGCGCTGGATCGACGGGAACAGGTAGCCGCTCGGGACGTGCGCACGGCAATGCGCTGACGGCGTTCAGGCGCGTAAGCCGGCGGATCCAGGACTGCGGTTCACACGGGGAGTGCCGCGCGGCCCGATGCCGGGCCGCGCGATCCTTCGGGTCAGTTGAAGCCAAGCATCCCGCGGGTCGTGTCGGCCAGTTCCTCGACCGTTTCGCGGGGATCCGCGCCTTCGACCACGTTCAGCAGGTCGGCCGCGATCACGTCGGTCACGGCAACGCCTTCCGCGCCGGGATAAGCGTACCAGGGGCCGGCATAGCGGGCGACCTGCTCATGGGCGACGCGGGCGTTCGGGTTTTCCGCGTAGAAGTCACCCAGATAGCTTTCATCCTCGACCACCAGCGCGTTGGTGGGGGCATAGCCCGTGGTCTCGACGATGATCTTCTGCGCCTCGGGGCTGGTGACGAAGGCGATGTACTCCCACGCCGCCTGCTGCTTTTCAGCGTCGTCAGTCAGCATCACGATGCCCGACCCGCCGGTAGGCAGGTAGACGTCTTCATCCGCGGCGACGATGGGCATCGGCTTGACGACCATGTCGAAACGGTCGCCCGCGCCTTCGGCAAAGCGGGTCATCAGGGACGAGCTTTCGAACATGATGCCCAGCGTCCCGGCCGGGAAGGCCTGACGGGCGTCGTTTTCGCCCATCGTCGACATCCCGCCTTCCGAGGCGAATCGGCCATAGATCGATGCCGCGGCAACGCCGGCGTCGCTGTCGAAGGTGACGTCGGTTTCGTCCACGTTCAGCGGCCGCCCGCCATGGGCGCCCAGGAACGACTGGAAGCGCCAGTCATGGGGCGAGACCCAGACGCCTTCGGTGGTGCCGTCCAGCGCGTCGATCTTGGCGGCCAGCTCGATGATGCCGTCATAGTCGGTGGGAAAATCCTCCATCGACCCGCCCGCACGTTCGACCAGATCGGGGTTCACATAGGCCACCAGCGTCGAGGCCGAGGTGCCAAGGGCATATTGATGACCGTCGAAGGCCCCCAGCGACAGAAGCGCGCCGGTATAGCCGACCGACTCGGGATCTTCCGGCAGGAACTCGTCCAGCGGTTGTGCCAGCCCGCGCGCTTCCAGCACGCGCCACAGGTTCAGGCCAACCCAGGCCACGTCGGGCGCGGTACCGGCCACGGATTCGCGCAGCAGCCGCTGCACGCCGTCGGCATAGCCTTCGGCCGGACCGTCGAGCGTGACGGTGATGTCGGGATGGGCGTCCATGAAGGCCTGGGCCAGCGCGTCCTGGGTATCGGCCCAGATGGTCGGGATCGCGTAATGCACGCGCAGGGTGGTGTCGGCCGCGGCGGACCCGGCGGCAAGCGCCAGCCCGAGGGCGAGGAGGGAAGGTTTCATGTCTGTCTCCGGTCGTCGTCAGTTATGGGAAATAAAGTGAGCGGGAAGGGCGGTGCGCCGCCTCTTGCTTTTGTGTCTGCGCGGGCCGGGATCATCCCTTCAGCCCCGTATTGGCGAGTCCTTGGGTGAAGCGGCGCTGGCTGAGCAGGAACGCCAGCACCAGCGGCGCGGTGATCAGCACGGCCCCCGCCATCAGCGGCCCCGGTTCATCGCCGCTTTCGGCATCGCGATAGAACAGGATGCCGCGCGGCGGGGTGGCCAGGTCCGGGTCGGTGGTGGCGATCATCGGCCAGAACAGATCGTTCCAGTGCGCGGTGACCGAAAAGATGGCGAAGGCGATCACCGTGGGCATGGCGAGCGGAAAGGCGATACGCCACGCGATGGCCATCTCGCTCAACCCGTCGACGCGGGCGGCGTCGATCAGCTCGGCCGGGATGCGGGCAAAGGCCTGGCGCAGCAGGAACAGGCCGAAGGCCGTGGCGGTGAAGGGCAGGATCAGCGCGGTATAGCTGTTGAGCCAGCCCAGATGCGCAAGGCCCAGGAAGATCGGGATCGCCGTCACGTGGAAGGGGGCCAGCAGCGCCGCGAGGATCGCCGCGAACAGCAGCCCGCGGCCGCGAAACTCGCGATGCGCCAGCGCATAGGCGCAGGGCACCGAGACGAGCAATTGCAGCGCAAGTATGCCGCCCGTCACGATCACGCCGTTCAGCAGGTAGCGCGGGATCGCCGTCTGCGTCACGGCCTGCCAGTAATTCGCCAGCGTCGGCGCGCGCGGCAGCAGGGTGACCGAGGCGGTGAAGATCTCGGATTGCGGCTTCAGCGATACCGAGACCATCCAGATGAAGGGCAAGAGCACCGCCACCGCGCCAAGGGCCAGCAGGCCAAGCAGGATCAGGCGTTTCATCGGTAATGCACCCTGCGTTCGATGACCCAGACCTGCAGGGCGGTCAGCAGCAGCAGGGCAAGGAAAAAGACCACCGTGATGGCGCTGGCATAGCCCGCCTTGAAGTAGACGAAGCCCTCCCGATACAGCGCGTAGACGATGGTGTCGGACGCGAAGGCCGGGCCGCCCTTCGTCAGTGTCGCGACGGTTTCGAAAACGCGGAAGGCATTTGCGGCCGTCACCACCAGCACGAACAGCGTCGTGGGCCCCAGCATCGGCCACGTGACCAGCCAGAAGCGCGACCAGCCGCCGGTGGCGCCGTCGACCTCGGCCGCGTCGTAAAGCGACGGCTGGATCGCGGCGAGCCCGGCAAGAAACAGCACCATGTTGTAGCCCACGGTCTGCCAGATGCCGATCACCGCCAGCGTGTAAAGCACCAGATCACGGTCGCTCAGCCACAGCGGCGCGGGCCAGCCAAGCGCGCTGGCCCAGGTGTTGACCAGCCCCAGCGAGGGATGCAGCAGCATCTGCCACGAGACCGCCATCGCCACCAGCGTCGCGGCGACGGGCAGGAAGTAGACGGCCTTCAGCGCGTTCGTGATGCGCGGCAGGCTGCCCGCCAGCCCGTGCAGCCCCAGCGCCACCAACAGGCCCAGCCCGACCGAGGCGGGGATCACGATCGCCACGTAGGTCAGCGTGTTGAAGATCGCGTTGCGCCCCAGCCGCGAGCCGAAAAGCTGCGCGAAATTGTCGAGCCCGACCCAACCCGCACCGGACGCGCCGATCTGGTAGTCGGTAAAGGCCAGCACGAAGACAACGGTCACCGGCAGGAAGATGAACAGCACCAGCGCCAGCGCCGCCGGACCGGTCAGAAGCAGGCTGGAGAGACTCTCGCGCAGGGTCATGGCGTGATCTCCACCCGCTGGCCGGTCGTCGCGTCAAAGCCGTGGAGCCGGGCGGCGGGCGCGCCAAGGCGGATCTGGGTCCCCTTGGCCGGCAGGGATGCCGTGCCATCGATGACGGCCAGAAGGGCCGTGCCGGCGGGGGTGCGCAGGTGCAGCAGGGTCTCTTCGCCGTGGAAGGCCGCGCTGGTCAGCGTGGCGGTCAGCGCGCCTTCGGGATCGATGCGCAGCGCCTCGGGGCGGACGCCGATCTCGATCTTTGCACCGTGGGGGTGCAGGGCCGCGGCCTCGGCGCCCGGCGACAGGATGTTCATCCGGTGCGCGCCGATGAACCGCGCCACGTCGCGGTTGGCGGGGCGGTGATAGATCTCGGCCGCCGGCGCACATTGCGCGATGCGGCCTGCGATCATCACGGCGATCCGGTCGGCCATCGACAGTGCGTCCGCCTGATCGTGGGTGACCAGCAGAAAGGCGTGCCCGGTGCTGCGGTGCAGCTCGCGGATCTCTTCGCGGGTGCTGTTGCGCAGCGCGGTGTCGAGGTTCGACAGCGGCTCGTCCAGAAGGAAGGCCGAAGGATCGCGCACCAGCGCGCGTGCCAGCGCCACACGCTGCTGCTGTCCGCCGGACAGCTGGCCGGGCTTGCGGTCGAGCAATTCCCCCAGCCGCAGCATCTCGGCCACTTCTTTGGTGCGGCCGGCGATTGCGGCCTCCGTCGCGCGGGTGCGCGGGCTGACCAGGCCGGCCCCCGGCAGGCGGGCGGCGGCGGACAGCTGCGCCTGTCGCAGCGGCGTGGCGATGTTCTGGCGCACGCTCAGGTGCGGATAGAGCGCATAGCTCTGGAACATCAGCGCGATGTTGCGCGCGGCGGGGCGGAGCGCGGTCACGTCCTGCCCGCGCATCATGACCTTGCCGCTGGTCGGCCGTTCCAGCCCGGCCAGCATCCGCAGCGTGGTCGACTTGCCGGACCCCGAGGCGCCCAGAAGCGCCACGAATTCGCCGGCATAAAGATCGAGCGAGAACCCGGAGACGACCTCTGTCTCGCCGAAGCGCTTGCTGACATCGCAGAGCGACAGGGCCGGCAGGTCGCCTTTGGCGGGAGAATGTAAGATATCGCTCACGTCAGTCGGCCTCGACCATCGGCAGGCTCGCAAGCAGGTGCGTCAGCGCGGTCTCGACGGCGCTCGCGGCGCCCTCGGCATGGTGCACGCCGTCCAGTTCGGCGGCCCCGGCGACGCCGATCACCGGCTTGCCGAAATGCAGGCCATAGGCGACCTCCGTCAGGGTCCCGGGCGAATTGCCGACGGCCAGCAGAACCCGCGCCGCGCGCACGATGATGATGTTGCGCGCCTCGTTCAGTCCGGTGGTCAGCGGGACGGCGACATAGGGATTGGCCTCCATCGGATCGGTGCCCGGCAGGATGCCGATGGGCAGACCGCCCGCATCGCTGCAGCCCTTGCAGGCCGCCTCCATCACGCCGGAACGGCCACCGCAGATCACCGTCAGCCCAAGGCCGCCCAAGGCGTGGCCAACGGCCTCGGCCGCGGCACGTTGCGCGGGCGTTGCATCGCGGGGGCCGATGATGCCGATGACAAGTTGCTGTAGCGGACGGGTGCGGGACAGGGCGCGTAAAGCCTCCAGCGCCGTGACCGGAACGCTGTCGGGAGCGCCGCCATCTGCCCGCCAGGCCCAGGCAGTGCCGCACAGCATGTTGGCCCCGAGAAACAATCGACCGTCTTCAGTGCGGGAGAGGACTTCTTGCATTGCGGCAGGCTTTCGTTCGTGTAAACTTTCTTCCACCAGATGGACGAAAAGTGACACAGTTTTATGACAGCCACGCCCCCCACCGAAGATTTGTCGCCGCGCCAGAACGTCGTGCTAAGCCGCGTCCAGCGATCCGGCTTCGTGACCATCGAAACGCTGGCGGAAGAGTTCGGCGTCTCGGCCCAGACGGTGCGCCGCGATATCATCGCGCTGTCGGAAAGGGGCCTGCTGCAACGCTTTCACGGCGGGGCGGGCCCCGTGGGCCCGGCCGACTCCGCCCGGCTGGACCACGCGGCAAAGCGCAACGTGGCGCGGGTTGAAAAGCAAAGGGTCGGGGAACGCGCGGCGGCCATGATCCCGGACGGGGCCAGCATCTTCCTGGACGTGGGCACCACCATCGAATGTTGCGCCGCGCGGCTGGCCGAACGACAGGGGTTTCGGATCTTCACCACCTCGATCCGCACTGCCCTGCTGTTCGATCCCGACGCGCACGAGGTCAACGTCATCGGCGGACGGCTGTCGGGGCGCGACGGATCGCTGACCGGGGAAGAGGTGATCCTGCGCCTGCACGATCTGCGGATCGACGTCGCGCTGATCGCCTGCTCGGCCGTGGACGAAAACGAGCGGGTGATGGATTTCAACACCTCCAAGATCGCGGTCAAGAAGGCGGCGATGGCGGCGGCCTCGGCTTCGTATCTTCTGTGCACGAACAGCAAGTTCGGCCGCACCGCGCTGTCGACGATCGCGCCGATCAGCCGCTTTCAGGCCGTGATCACCGAGGAGAACGCCCCGTCGGAGCTGGAACGGGCCTGTCGCTGACGTTCAGCGCCGGCCGAGCTTTGGTGGCGCACCCGGATGGCATCGATGTCCCGGGGCTGAATACCGTTGCTGAAAATCTCTGAAATCGCGTGTGGTGGGGGCAGGGGTTAGCCCGCACGCCCGAGATGCGCGAAGGCGTTTGACAGCGACTGGCTTCGCCCGCGTTTTTCGCCCAGGTCGAGTGTGTCCATCACATCTTGCAGGTGGTCGCGCATGGCTTGGGCTGCTGCGTTCTCGTCGCCCTCGGCGACCCGGTCGATCAGGTGCGCATGGCCGTGCAGCGAACAGGCCCCGGACCCGGGCCGCTGGTAGAGTGCGACGACAAGACTGTCGCGGGAGACCAGTTCACGAACGATATCCGTCACCACATCGTTGCCGGTGATCCGGGCCAGCTCGCAGTGGAATTCGCCCGTCAGCCGATGGGCCTGCCCGGCATTGCGGCTGTCGCGCGCGGCCTGTTCCGCGGCCACGATCTCGCGCAGCTGCTTGATGTGCCGGGGCTGTGCGGCACGGGTTGCCGCGCGGACGACGCCCTCCTCGATGATCTGGCGCGCGGCGTTGACCTCGCGCGCATCCTTCTCCGAAGGTCGTGCCACGAAGGCGCCGCGCATCGGTTCGATCACCACGATCTTCTGTTCGGTCAGCCGGTGCAGGATCGGCCGGATACGGGTCTTGCTGACACCGAACACTTTTCCCAGCTCGTCCTGGCCAAGTTTCTCACCCGGGGGCAGGCGGCCTTCGACAATGGCGTCGAAAACTTCGCGGTAGATCTCGGCATCTGTCATGGACTCGGTCATCTGAACATATCTTCGCGACTTATAGTATACGATGGGTGGCCTGCTTCGGTTTCATCTGTGCCGACGCACCGAGGCGCGCAAGCACGGGGCAGCGCACGATCAGTGAAATCTGGCTGAAATCGGTGAGCAAAGCTCGTTTCCTGGGCCCTGGTCTGCCATTTGCGCGCAGTCTGCCGAGTCCTTGGGCAATCGGCATTTTGCGCTGATCGGGAGCTGAATGGCAGACCGATAGTATACGATTTTCCTTGGAAAGTGATTCCGAAGCCCTGCGACGACCTCGGGCACCGCGCAAGGCGGGTACACCGAAAGTGCGCATACAGGGAACAGAACAAATGAGAGCCTGTCACAGGACGAAGGCCCCTCGGCGGCAGGCGTCGATCGCACTCGGCGGGGGTATTGCCCTGTCAGCGGCTGTGCCGACACCAACGTCATGACGCCGAACATCCGCAAATTCATCGAGGACGTGGATACCGCGACCGACGGAGAGATGAAGATCCGGCGGCGGCCACAGTCCCGAGTGGCCCGGACCCGTTGGCCTTTGTGCGTTTTATGGTTGAGGGGCCACGTCTCTGCCTGCATGCGCGCGTTTGCGCCATGTCTGCCAGGCCTCGGGTATCCCCGACAGGCCCTTGGGGAAGAACCGCAGGATCGCCACGATCACGACGGCCGTCACAAGATAGCGGCCGGGGCCTAGCGGCGTCATGAGTTCGGAGAAGACCGAGAAGACGAGCGCGCCGACGATCGGCCCCCAGATCGTGCCGACACCTCCGAGCAACAGCATCGACAGGGCTATCGTCAGGAAGGAAAAGCCGAACATGTCGGGCGAGGCCGACCGCACGTACTGGGCATAGACCGCGCCTGCCGCGCCGGGAAAGATGGCCGAGAACGCGAAGGTCGACAGCCGCACCCGCGCCAGCGCGATGCCGCGGGCGACGGCGTAGGGCTCGTTTTCACGAAGCGCCATGACACGCCAGCCGAAGGGCGAATGCACGAACCGGTGAATCAGTACGACCGTGATCAGCAGCAGAAGCAGGGCTACGTAGTAGTAGCCGATGCCCCCGTCCGAGCGGAACGAGTAGTCGAACAGTTTCAGCGGCGGGATGCGCACGAAGCCGAAATTGCCGCCCGTCAGTTCACGTTGGTTCAGGACGAACTGGAAGCACAGCTGCCCGAAGCCGAAAGTCACGAGGATCACGTAGATCCCCCGCAGCCGCAGGACCGGCAGGCAAACGACCAGCGCGGCGATGACCGACGCGCCGATGCCGACGGGAATGCCCGTCCACGACGGCCAGTCATAGGTCTTGGTCAGGATGCCGGTGGCATAGGCGGCGATGGCGAACAGCGCCAGGTGGGCGAAGTTGAACACGCCGCCGAAGCCCAGCGTGATGTTCCAGCCCGACACGACCACGGCATAAAGCAGCGCGATGATGGCGATATGGCGGACATAGCTGTCATCGGTCATCAGCGGCAGCAGGGCCAGCGCGCCGAAGAACAGGGCGGGGAAGACGAGGGTCCGGGTCATTCGCGCCCCATCAGGCCGTTGGGACGGATCACGAGGATCAGGATGAAGACGAAGAACATCATCGCCTGCGTCCAGTAAGCGCCCAGGAAATAGGTCGAGACCGCCTCGCCGAAGCCCACGAGGTAGGCGCCCAGGATCGTGCCGGGGATCGACCCGAGCCCGCCCAGTATCACGACGATCATCGCCTTGATCAGCGGATCGGCTCCAAGCGTCGGCGTGATGAAGCGGATCGCACCCAGCATCACCCCGGCAAAACCCGCCAGCGCGGCCGAAATCGCGAAGGCGATGGCATACATGCGTTCGGGGCGGATGCCCGACAGTTCCGCGAATTCACGGTTCTGGGCCACGGCGCGGATGGCCTTGCCGGTCCACGAAAACCGCAGGAAGGCCCAGAGCGCCAGCATCATCAGCGGCGCCACCACGATGATCACCGCCTCGTGGCCGGAAATTGCGGTGCCGGCAAGGAAGACATTGCCGTCGACGATCTTTTCCAGCTGCTTGATCCGCGGTCCCCAGATCAGAAGGGCCGAGTTTTCAAGGAAGAAGGCGCCGGACAGCGTCGTCATCACCGTGATCAGGATGATGTTGGGCTGGGCCAGGAAGGGTTGCACCAGCAGCCGGTTCACCGCCACGCCGATCAGGGCCGAGGCGGCAAGCGCGGCCACCAGCCCGGCGACCTGCCCAAGGCCAAGGTCGATGGAAACGGTCCACGCCACATAGGCGCCGATCACCATGATCGCGCCGTGGGCGAAGTTGAAGATGCCAAGCGTGCTCCAGACCAGTGCCAGCCCGGCGGCGATCATCACGTATAGAGACGACAGCACGAGGCCCGAGGCGAAGACAGCCCGAAACGCGGAAAGCGCGCCGTCAGCGAAGTCCAAAATACATCTCCATCATCTTGTCGTGTTCCAGGCTGCCGGCGTCGAAATCCTCGCGCACGCGGCCTTCTTCGATGTAGACCTGCCGTGTGGTCAGGCGGCGCAGGAATTCCGGGTCCTGTTCGACGATCAGCACCTGAACGCCGGTCTCGATGATCGCGCCGATCGCATCGCGCAGCTCGCCCTTCAGGCGGGGCGACAGGCCCAGCGTGGGTTCGTCCAGGATCAATAGTTTCGGTTGCCCCATCAGGCCGCAGCCGATGGCCACCATCTGCCGTTCCCCGCCGGAAAGGGTCCGGCAGCGCTGCTTGCGGCGTTCGGCCAGCCGCGGGAAGATCGCGAAGACCCTGTCCCGCGTGGCGGCGCCATTGTCGCGTTTGGCGGGCGAGAACGCGCCGAGGTCAAGGCAATCCTCGACGCTCATCTGCGGGAAAAGCCGGTTTCCTTGCGGAACATGCACCAGCCCGCGTTCGGCGATCTGCGCGGCGGAAAGGCCGGTGATGTCCTCTCCCATGAACCGTATCTGCCCCGACCACGCCCGGTTCAGGCCTGACACGGTGCGGAACAGCGTCGTCTTGCCGTGACCGTTCGGGCCGATCAGCCCCAGCGCCTCGCCTTCAAGCACGGACAGGGACAGACCGTGCAGCACCGGCTGGCGACCGTAGCCCGTGACCAGGTCGTCGACGTTCAGGATCGGCTCAGGCATGGGCTTGGGCCTCGCTGCCCAGGTAGGCCTCGATCACCTTCGGGTCGCGGACGACTTCTCCCGGCAGTCCTTCGGCCAGGACCTCTCCGAAATCCAGCACCACCAGCCTTTCGGACACGTCGAGCAGCAGCGGCATGACATGTTCGATCACGACGATGGCGACGTCCTGGCGGTTGATCTGCTTGATCAGCTTGGCCATCGCGCCAACTTCCGGTTTGGACAGGCCCGCGGCGGGTTCGTCCAGCAGCAAAACCCTGGGTGCACAAGCCATGGCGGTCGCGATCATCAGCTTCTTGCGGTCGAAGACGCCGATCTCGCTGGCGGGCCGGTCCGCCTGATCGGCCAGTCCGAAATCTTCCAGCAGGTTCAGGGCATAAAGCCGCACATCACGGCCGATGCCGCGTGGCAGGGCAACCAGGACGTTCTGGATCACGGTCAGCGCGCCGAAATCCGTTTCGGTCTGGAAGATCCGGGCCAACCCCTGCCGTACGATCTGGTGTGGGCGCAAACCGGACAGATCCACCCCGTCCAGCACGACCCGGCCACTGTCGGGCCCTACCGGGATCTTCGTCAGGACATTGAACAGCGTGCTCTTGCCCGATCCGTTCGGCCCGGCGAGGCCCAGAACCTCGCCGCGGTGGACGTCGAAGGACACGCCCCGGAGCGCGCGGAGCGCTCCGAAGCTCTTGGTCACGTTAGAGACGGTCAGAAGGCTCATCTTCCCTGCCGGCTCAGTTCGCCATCCAGGGCGGGGTCCGGCTGTCGCCGGTGGCATAGACGGGCGGGTAGATGGTGACCCGGTCGCCTTCCCAGATCTGGTAGAACTGGATCGGCAGATAGCCGTCGCCCTGGATCGACAGATGGGTTTCGGGATCGAACTTCACCCGGCCATGAACCATTTCCTTGTCGGTCTCGGCCAGCGTGGCATTGATCGCATCGTAATCCGACGGATCGCCCACTTCCTTCAGCAGATCGGCATAAAGGTAGACCATCTCGTAGCAGATATAGCCGTAGATCGAGCTGTCGTAGCCGTATTCGGCCGCGTACTTCTCGCCGATCTCCTTGGTCCGGTCGCTGACCTTGGCGGAAATCGGGCCACCCAGCATGTTATACAGGACGCCGGTCGAATTCTCCTTCGTCAGGTCGACGAATTCCGGCACCGACGGCGCGTACTGGATGAAGAGGAGCGAGTCGGTCGGATCTTCCATGAACTGGTTCATGAAGGCCGCTGCGTTGGAAGAAGAGGCTTCGGTGTTGATGATCACCGCCGGCGGGTTTTCGCGGATCTTCGACAGCATCACGCGCCAGTCGTTGATTTCGACGGGGGGCACGACATCGTCGAAGGTCATTTCCCAGCCATCGGCATCCATCGCCTTCTTCAGGCCTTCGTAGATCGGCATGGAATAGGGATTGTCCGACCCGATGATCGCATATGTCTTGTTCTCCGGCGCGAAGGAGCCGGATTCGATCATCTGGTTCACGACTTTCGGCAGTTCCGTCTGGTAGGCGTCATAGGACGGTGCCAGCGACCAGGTGTTCTTGTAGAATTCAGGGTCTTCCGTGATGATCGAGCGATACTGGTTCGAATTCGCAGCGACCATGTATGGCACGCCGATTTCGGCGACGTAGTCCATCTCGAACCCGGACAACGATCCGAAGGGCGTCACGATGGCGCCAAGATTGTCGGTGGCCTTCAGGCGTTCGACGGCGGACAGGACGGCATCGGGCGTCATTTCCTTGGTGTCGAACTTCTCGACCTCGAACATGAAGCCGTCGATCCCGCCGGCCGCGTTGATTTCCTTCGCTGCAAGTGCGGCACCGTTGTAGCCTTCGACGGCATCGGCGGCGAAGGGGCCGGCAAAGGCGCCCAGCACCCCAAGCACGACGGTCTTGTCCTGCGCGGCAACCGGCACGGCAAAGGCCAGCACGGCGGCCAGCCCCGTTACGGATCTGCGCAATCCCTTGTTGATGAACATTGCTCTGTTTCCCTGTTGCGTGACATGTCCCCCCTTGGCGGGGTCGGCGCCGGCAGGGCATCGGGCTGCGACGGTTCCTGTCCGACTTCCCGTCAGCATTGCGGCTGCAACGCGGACCCGCAATCGCGGTTCTGCGGATGGGCCGATACAAAAGTGTTATGGGGTCAGCGTGCCCCGCATCCTGTCGCTTTCGACCAGGTCCCGCACGAGGCCGACAACCACTTCGCCCACGACTTCCGCCGCGCGCGATTGCGGCCAGTCCCGCCCCGCCGCCAGATCGACATGGCGCAGGATCTGCGGGTTGCGGATCTCGGCCGCGCAAAGCACCCCGCGGCGGCATTCGCTTTGCACCGCGCACCACGGCAGCACCGTGTGCCCGTGCCCGGCCGCGACCAGCTTCTTGATCGCGTCGAGCGAATCCAGTTCGTGCTTGATCGAGAGCGTCAGCGTCTTCTGTTCGCTGTGGCGCTCAAGCACCTGACGCAGGCCGTGGCTCTGGCTGGTGACCACAAGGGGCAGACCGTCGAGACGGGCCAGATCGACGCTGTCCTGACCGTCCGCGATGCCGCCGGGCGCGGTGACAAGGAACAGGGTTTCGGTCATCAGGTGAGTCAGGTTGTAGGGCCCGGTTTCGGCCACGTCGAACAGCACCGCCAGATCCAGCTCCCCGGCCTGCACCCATTCGGCCAGGTAGCCGGAATAGTTCTCGTTCACCTTCAGCGTGATCGCCGGGTAGCGTTCGCCCACGGCGCTGAGAAGCGGCACCGTCAGTTCCATCGACACCGATGTCGGCAGCCCGATCTGCACCGTCCCCGACGGATCGGACGAGGTCTGCTGCACGTCGCGCACCGCCTGCGCCATCTGGCGGAGGATGCCGTTCGCGTGGGTGACGAGCGTATGGCCGCATTCCGTCGGCACCACACCGCGGGTGGAGCGGTCGAACAGCTTCACGCCAAGCTCGGCCTCAAGGTTCGCGACATGGTGGCTCAGCGCCGGCTGTGCCACGTTCAATTCGACCGCCGCGCGCGAAAAGCTCCCGCAGCGGGCGATGGTCACGAAGTATCGAAGCTGACGTACATCCATCAGGACTGGGCAACCGGCCGAATTGTGGGAGCGGGGGAAGCTTCGCAAGACCGGACCACCGCGTCCATAACTTTCTTATCTACCACTAGAGGAAGGATGTTCTTTTTGCGCCCCGCGGCGCCTGTCATTGCTGTAGGACCACCACCCCTGCCCGCGAGGACGTCATGACCAGCGCCGAAAAACCCCTTGCCGGCATTCGGGTCCTCGACCTCGCCACCTTCGTCGCGGCGCCGCTGTCGGCCGCGATCCTGGGCGAGTTCGGGGCCGAGGTGATCAAGGTCGAACAGCCCGGTACGGGCGATCCGCTGCGCCGCTTCGGCACCAGGGCCAACGGCATCGACGAGACCTATTGCTGGCTGTCCGAGGCCCGGAACAAGAAATCCCTTACGCTCGACCTGCGGAAAGCGGAGGGCGCCGACATCCTGCGCCAGCTGGTCTCCCAGTCGGATGTCGTGTGCGAAAACTTCCGCCCCGGCCGGCTGGAGGCGTGGTCACTGGGCTGGGAGGACCTGCGCAAGGTCAACCCGGCGCTGGTGATGCTGCGGATCTCGGGCTTCGGGCAGACCGGCCCCCTGGCCTCCCGCCCCGGTTTCGCCCGGATCGCCCATGCGTTCGGGGGGCTGACCCATCTGACGGGCGAACCCGATGGCCCGCCGCTGACGCCCGGATCGACCTCGCTGGCCGATTACGTGTCGGGCATCTACGGCGCGCTGGGGGTGCTGCTAGCGCTGCGTGCACGCGACAGGAACGGGACCGGGCAGTATATCGACCTGGCGCTTTACGAGCCGATCCTGCGGATCCTCGACGACATGATCCCGACCTTTGCCGCCACCGGCACGGTGCGCGGGCGGCAGGGGCGTGGCACGTCGAATGCCTGCCCGCATGGTCATTTCGCGACCGCTGACGGCTGGGTTGCCATCGCCTGCACCAATGACCGCATGTTCGCGCGGCTGGCCCGCGCCATGGACCGCCAGGACCTGGCCACGCCCGAATGCTACGGCACCACCGCCGCCCGGCTGAAGGATGCGGCCTTCATCGACGGTCTGGTGCAGGACTGGACCGCAACGATGACGACCGATGCGCTTGTCACCTTCTGCGATCAGCAGGACGTGCCCTGCGCCGCCATCAACACGGTCGAGAACATCGTGAACGATCCGCACATCGCGGCGCGGGACAATCTCGTGTCGCTTCGCCATGATCGCGCAGGCGACGTGCTGGTGCCGGGGGTGATCCCGCGGCTCAGCGAAACGCCGGGAGCGATCGAAACGCTGGGCCCGGATCTGGGCACCGCCACGGCCGAGATTCTCGGCACGCTTCTGGGGTTCGACGCCAAGCGGCTGGAAGACCTGAGAACGGAAGGCGTGATATGACCGATTTCCATGAACTGGCCGATGAACGCCTTCCCACCCGCGCGGTGTGGGACGCGATCATCGCCCGCGGGCCGGAGCTTTACCGCGAATACGCGGCCAACCCGACGGGCGCCCATTCGCCGGACCTGCAATTCATCCTTCAGCATTTCCGCAAGGCCCCCTGCGCCGGGAAATACGTGCTGGTCGCGCTGGAGCCGCACCGGCGGTGGGCGCTTGGCACCCTGACCGGCAGGCGCGGCGATCCGGTTGTCGTGGACGAAGACACCGTGTTCGAGGACCTGGAACTGGCCGAGACCCATGTCTTCCGCCTGCGCTGGAAGGCCCTGACAGGCCGCGACCCGGCGGAGGATCTGTGATGCTGCCCTTTATCGCCGGCTACACCGACGAAATCAGCCTGACACGGGGCGACCGGCTGAAGATCATGGTCTCGTGCACCGCGGCCGACAGTTTCAAGGCCGCGCTGGTCCGCACCCGTTGCGGCGATCTGAACCCCGACGGCCCGGGTTTCCTTGAAACCCATGTCCCGTCGGCTTTCGACGGGACGTATCCCGCGCACGAACAGGTGGCCAATGCGGGCTCCTGCATCCGGATCCCGATGGCTGGCCGGCCGCTCACCGTCTTCACCGCGATGGCCCATATCTGGCCCACCACGCCCGGCGGCGCCGATCAGGTGATCCTGTCGCGGACAGGCCCTTTGGGCGGCTTCCGGCTGGCGATCCGGGGCGGCGTCCTGTCGGGCGAGTTGCTGGGCGCGGATGGCGTTGTGGCCAGCGTCACGGCCCCGATCCCGCTGGTCCAGAGACAATGGCATCTCGTGGCGCTGGTCGCCGGACCGGACGGCCTGTCGCTGATCCAGGAACCCTACCGCCGCAGCGGCGCGGGGGAGCGGGCGACCTTGCAAACGATCCCGCTCCCCGAAGCGTGGTCCTGCGATGACGAGGCGCCTTTCGTGATCGCCGCCGAACAGCTTTCGGGCGCGGATGAAAAGCTGCGCACACACCAGCACTTCAACGGCAAGATCGAAAAGCCCCGCCTGTGCGACAGAGCCCTGACGCGGCTGGACATCGAAACGCTCCGCCAGATGACGATCCCGCCCGATCTGGCCGACACGGTGCTGGGGTTCTGGGACTTCTCGCAAGACATGCGCGGCACGGCGATCGTCGATCTCTCCCGCAACCTGCTGCATGGCACGGCGGTCAACCTCCCCGCCCGGGCGATGACCGGCGCCAACTGGACCGGCGAGGAGGTGAACTGGAACGCCGCCCCCGACCAATACGGCGCGATCCATTTCCACGACGATGACATCTACGACGCGGGCTGGGACGCGGATATCGACGCCGTCCTGCCCGATGACCTGCCCTCCGGCGTCTACGCGATCCGGCTGACGGCGGGCGGCACATCCGAACGGCTGCCGATCTTCGTCCGCCCCAAACCGGGCGACACGCGCGCGCCGCTGGCGTTCCTTGCGTCGACGGCGACCTACCTTGCCTATGCCAACCTCAACCCCGTGCCCTTTCCCATCGCGGAGCTTCTGTCGAGCAGGCTGATCATCCTGCACGAGGCAAACCGGCTGATCGACGAACATCCCGAATGGGGCCCGTCGCTTTATGACATCCATTCCGACGAAAGCGGCGTCTGCTATTCCTCGCGCCTCAGGCCGATCCTGAACTTCCGGCCCGGCTACATCTCGTCCTTCGGGACACGCGGATCCAACCTGCGGGAGTACAACGCCGATACCCATATCATCGACTGGCTGGACGCCACCGGGCAGGACTACGACGTCATCTCCGACGAAGACCTGCACCGCGAAGGCTATCCGCTGCTGTCGCAGTACCAGGCAGTGATGACAGGCACGCATCCCGAGTACTTCTCGAAGGAGATGTGGGACGCGACGATGTCCTATACCGATGGCGGCGGGCGGATGATCGTCATGGGGGGTAACAGCTTCTACTGGCGCATCGCCCATCACGACAGCCTGCCCGGCGTGATCGAGGTGCGCCGCGCCGGCCCCGCGATCCGCACGTGGGAGACGCAGCCCGGCGAGGAATACCACTCCTTCGACGGCAAGCGCGGCGGGCTGTGGCGCGCGCAGGGCAAGCCGCCGCAGATGATGGGCGGCGTGGGCTTCATCTCGGAAGGCTTCGACCTGTCGGCGCCCTACCGCCGGTCCGGGGCCAGCCATGATCCGCGCGCGGGCTTCATCTTCGATGGTGTGCCGGAAGACTGGATCGGCGATTTCGGCCTGCAGGGCGGCGGGGCCGCGGGGATCGAGATCGACCATGCCGACACCGCGCTCGGCACCCCGCCCCATGCGCTGGTGCTGGCATCCTCCGAAGGGCACACCGAAGCCTACCGGCTGGTAAACGAGGAGATGTCGATCACCGTCCCCACCGTCACCGCCCCGGTCGAGGCGCGCATCGCCGCCGACATGGTCTTCTTCGAAACCCGCGGCGGCGGGGCCGTGTTCAACACCGGCTCCATCGCATGGGCCGGGAGCCTGAGCCACGCCGATTACGAAAACAATGTCTCGCGGATCACCGGGAACGTGCTGAAGCGCTTCCTGGATCCCGAACCGTTTCCAACGCCCGGGGAGGGCTGAACATGTCCGAATTCGCTGCCATCGAGACTGTCTTGTGGGACTACCTGGACGGCCTCTACGAAGGCGATGCCGACCGTCTTGCAGGTATCTTCCTGCCGGACGCGAACCTGTATGCGGTCAACGACGAAGGCGCGGCCACGGTCCTGCCCCGCGACACATGGCTAGACGTCGTGCGGGGGCGCACTTCGTCGAAAGACAGTGGCAATCCGTCGACCAACCAAGTGGTCTGGATCGACGTCACCGGCACGACCGCCGTTGCGCGGGTCCTGTGTTCCTTCCCGCCCAACGGCTTCACCGACACCCTGTGCCTGCTGAAGATGGCCGAGGGCTGGAAGATCATCGCCAAGACCTATCACGTGTCGCCGGTCTAGGATGATGTCGTCAGCCCACCCGCCTCAAATCGCCGCATGTGTCTGCCTGATTTTCGACGGACGGAAGGTGCCATCATGAAAGACCTGCCCACCGCAGTACTGCCCGACCACATCACCGGCTTCCTGGCCGATGGCGCCTGGCACCAGCCCCGGGGCTGGCTCGACATCGTCGCCCCCGCCGAAGCGCAGCCCTATGGGCGCATCGCCGCCTGCGGGCAGGCCGAAGTGGACCGTGCCGTCGCCTCGGCACAAGCGGCGCTTGACGGGGACTGGGGCCGCACGGCCCCGGCCGAACGCGGGCGGCTTCTGTCGAAAGCCGGCCTCATGGTCGCCGCCCGGGCCGAGGAACTGGCCCAGCTCGAATCCCGCGATACCGGTAAACCCATCGCGCAGGCCCGCGCCGACATGGTCGCCTGCGCGCGGTACTACGAATATTACGGCGGTGCGGCGGACAAGGTGCATGGCCACCAGATCCCCTACCTGAACGGCCACTACGCCACCACCGAACACATCCCCCTTGGCGTGACCGCCCATATCATCCCGTGGAATTACCCCGCGCAGATGTTCCCCCGGTCCGTCGGCCCCGCGCTGGCCATGGGGAACGCCGTGATCATGAAACCGGCCGAAGATGCCTGTTCCGTCCCGCTGGTACTGGCCGATATCCTGCTGGAGGCGGGCTTTCCCCCCGGTGCCATCAACATGGTGACCGGACTGGGGGCCGAGGCCGGCGCGGCGCTGTCGAACCATCCGGGGGTGAATTTCATCTCCTTCATCGGCTCGACCGAAACGGGTGGGCTGGTGCAGCAGGCCGCGGCGCGCAACCATATCGGCTGCACGATGGAGCTTGGCGGCAAGTCGGCCCAGATCGTGTTCGCCGATGCCGACCCTGCCCTGACCGTCCCGACTGTCGTGGGCGCGATCACGCAACACGCCGGGCAGACCTGTTCCGCGGGCTCCCGCCTTCTGATCGAACGCAGCGCGATGGACACGCTGCTGCCCCTGATCGCCGAGGCGTTTTCCAAGGTCCGGGTCGTCATGCCGTGGATGGAGGGCGAACTGGGCCCCGTGGTGAATGCCAGGCAGAAGGCGCGCGTCGAAGGCTATCAGAAACTGGCCGAAGAGGACGGGCTTCCGATCATGGCCGCGGGGCAGATGTCACCCGAACTGTCGGAGGATGGGTACTTCGTCCAGCCCAGGATGTACGGACCCGTCCCTGCCGATCACCGGCTGGCCTGCGAGGAAGTCTTCGGCCCGGTGCTGGCCGTCATCCCCTTCGACACGGAAGCCGAAGCCGTGGCCATAGCGGAATCCGTGCAATACGGCCTGACCGCCGGCATCTGGACGCGGAACGGCGCGCGGGCGCTTCGGATCGGACGGCAGATGCGCGTGGGGCAGGTGTTCGTCAATTGCTACGGTGCCGGTGGCGGGATCGAACTGCCCTTCGGCGGCATGAAGAAATCCGGCTTCGGCCGGGAGAAGGGCTGGGACGCGCTGCTCGAATTTTCGGCCCTGCGGACGCTGGTCATGCGTCACGACTGAAGCCGCCAAAACCAAAGTTGTGCACCAACGCCCATGTCCCCGAAGGACCCAAGCCGAAGGCCAGAAAGAAAGCAGGGCGAATACAACCCAAAGCATGCGTAATTGGGCTGACCCTGCACTGAGGTCGAGCTCCCGATAGGATCACAGGAAATCTGTGAGCAAGGGAGACTTCGAATGGAACATTATGTTGGCTTGGATGTGTCGCTGCGGTCCTGCGC
>NZ_QZEX01000029.1 GCF_003646465.1 Chachezhania antarctica | reverse complement strand
TGAAATACTTCAGCCCGCCGATCCGGCCCGTCATGGGCCCGGCTTACCAGGGCCGCTTGGGCGAACGGATGCGCGAGGTGGCGCGGGACGAAGGCCATCGCCCGCGGATGCCGGACCCCCCACGGACCGGCGTCGGCTGCCCGGCCAGCGGGACACCGGAACCGGTTCGGAAGCGCCGGGACAAGGTGCTGGGCCTGAAACTCGCCGGGGCCAGCAACCTGGACATCGCGGAGGCCCTGGGGGTCGCCCGGCACATCGTCCGGAACGACATCCAGCATTTGCGCATCGCGGGGCGCCTGTGACCGACCGGGCCCATATGCGCGCATCGCGACCCGATCCCGCGACGGGGCGCGGGTCATGAGCTCGGTATCGCTCACGGTCGTGTCCGGTGACGATGATCTTCCGGTCTATCCGTTTGGCAGCGGCGACCGGTTGGACAGCCACTGGTTCATGACCTGGCACCGCCAGCGCTGGCTGAACAGCGAAATGCGCCTGAAGGGCACGCCCGAGGCGCGGGCCTATTACTTCGACCTGATCAATATCTCCTACGGGCATTCGCCCATCGGCACGCTGCCGGACGATACCGAGCAGCTGGCCAAGATGGCGATGTGCGATCATTCGCGGTTTGTCAGCCTGTGCCAGCTGCCCTTCGGCCCGCTGCATCGGTGGCGCCGGTGCGTGTGTGACGAGAATGAGGACGAACCCGGCCGCGGCACGGTGCGGCTCTATCATCCGACCGTCCTGCACATGCTGACGGACGCGATGGCGCGGAAGGAGGACAACCGGGCCCGGAACGATCGCGCCAATGCCGCCAAGCGCCAGCAGCGCCTGCGGGGTGCGGTCGCGGGCTATCACGTGGACCTCGCGAAGAACGACGCGGCGATCCTCTGGATGGATCAATGGCTGGTCGACGAGGGCTGCGATTACCGCAGCGCGGCGTGGATCGAACGGTCCATCCAGGCGTGGTCGAACCACATGGCGGATCTGAGCCTGAGGCGACGGTAACGACATTGTCCAGGACTGTCCCGAACTGTCCGAAGGACACTTTCGGACAGTCCTGGACAGTCTCTGACTGTCCACACCGACAGGGACAGAGACAAGGACATGACAGGGACAGGGGCACTTCCGCCCCAACCTGTGGACAAGCGGGCCACGGAGACGTGCAGAGAAAGGGGGAAGGCGATGAACGGTGAAGGCGCTGAGACGAACCGGGGCAGGGTGCGCAGGATCCTGATCCAGCCGCTGCGGGAGGCGGGCATGCGCCTGTCCCGGCGGAAGGGGGAACCGCCCGCGGGGCTGGCCGACCGGGAACGGCGGTTCCTGGACCAGCTCTGCGATGATCTGGGCTACTGCACCGAGCCGACGCTTAGGGCGGTGCTGGCATGGGCAAAGGTCAGCGGGGAGGGGCAGGGCCGGTGCTACTGGCCGGCCCGTGTGGGCTTCCTGCAATCGGCGCAACGCATCCAGCCGCTGCCCCTGGAAGAGCTGCCCGAACTGGCCAGCTGGTTCGGATCGCGCGCGGGGCCCGAGGCGCAGGCGGCCGGGCGCATCCTGGGCGAGTTCCTGTTCATCCAGAAATACCGCCGCCCGCCGGTCAGCGACGATGAACGCCGGACGGTGGGGCTGCGCGGGGCGGAACTGGCCGACGAACAGATGCGCCTGCGCGACCGGGCCGACACCGGGCGCGCGGATACCTCGGACCGGGCGCGGCTGGGATGGCTCGATGATGTCGAACGCCGCGCCGTCGACCTGATAGAGGCGGGGGAAGCGAAGCGGGCCGAGAGGGCCACGGCATGAAGGCGCTGACCGCAGAGGAACGGGCCGCGATCGCCGCATTCCTGGACGCCGGGGGGCAGATCGCACGGGCGCCGGCGCCGTCGACGATCGAAGGTCGCGCGCTGGACGGGCGACGCGAATGCGCGTGTGGCAGGCGGTCGGGTCCGGAACCGCGCATTGTCCGGCGGATGGGCATCCGCCAGGCGCTGGAATGGGCGTTCGGCGTCGAGCATGCGCGGTTGAGCTTCGATGATGCGCGTGGCGACGCTGGGCAGTCTTACGGAATGGAATACGTGCTGATGCGGCAGGCGATGCTTGGCCAGCAGGTTGATGTCAGCCGCGGCTGTTCCGCTCCGGCGGATGATGCCGAGATGATCGCCGCGGTGGTGCAGGGCACGCTTGGCCGCGCGGATGCGATCTGGGTCGCCGAACTTGCCCGTGCGGGCGCAACGCCGGATGCGATGATCGGGGCGACGCCGAAGATCGTCCCGGCCCGCATGCGGGATAACCAGCATGGTCGCAGTCCGGAAACCGCTGACGCGGCGGACCTCGGTGTAGAGGGCTGGAAGCCGCAGCCGCGCCGAAACCGGAAGGGCGTGATCGTCATGGACGCGGTGCGCTACACGCCATGCCGCTGGGAACGCACGCCTCTCGAGATCGCGCTTGCGCGCCGCCGGTACCTGAACTGGATCGATCACCTGATGACGATCCTGGCCTCGCTGCGGCACGAGCCATTGCGGTGGATAGACCTGACGTCCGAACTTCCCGAAATCGCTCCCTGGCGAAAAACGTATTGACCCGCGGACGGAGGTGGGGCTAGACAAGGTGCCAGCACCACATGCGCGCCCGGAGGAGAGATCCTGCCGGGCGTTTCGCGTTTCCGGGCTTTCGAAGGCCCGGAGGTCGGGCTGCCGCCCTGGCGTGCCGGCTGGGCATCCTGCATCGAAAGGTCTGGACATGGGTCGTCTCAAGGCGATGCCGCGGCGTCTTGCGCCGGCGGAGCGCAAGCTCGGGGCGGCAAGCGGGGATCGGAAGGCGCTGGATCGTGAGCGGGCAAAGGTGAAGCCGTGGCGGTCCTGGTACGGCCTCAAGCGCTGGAAGGATCTGCAAAAGGTGGTGCTCAAGCGCGCCGGATACACCTGCGAACAGACCGGCGTTCCGCTGATCGGGAAGTCGGGCGAAGCGGACAGCCCGGTGATCGATCATATCCTCGAGCACAAGGGCGATCCTGATCTGTTCTGGGATCCCGACAACCTGCAGGCCGTGACGAAAGCCTGGCATGACAGCGAAAAACAGCGCGAGGAGCGCGCGCGGGCCTGACGGATCGCCCCGGGTGGGGGTGGGTCGAAAGTCAGAAACCCGCCCGCCTCCGTACCAGCGCCCCCCTCACTCGGAGATTTTTTTCCCGTGGCTGGCAAAAATCACGACACGGCAGCGGAGGTTGACCTGTTCGGCAATCCCCTGGAACCGATCCGGGATCGCCGCGGCCGCCGGTCGTTCAGGAAAGACAAGCAAAATCAGGACTTTGTTGCCGTTCGTGCGGCGGCAGGGTGGAGGCAGTCAGCGATTGCGGAGGCGCTCGGCTGCGATGAGAAGACGCTCCGCAAGTATTTTTCCCGTGAGCTTTCAGGCGGGGCCCTGATGATCGACGGTCTCTGCCTGGACGTACTTTTGCGCAAGGCGCGCGAGGGGCACACGCCAAGCGTTCGCCAGTTGCAGAACCGCCTCGATCGCGTTGCAGCCCCGCCGCCTGGGAAGGGCCAGGACGCCGGGGATGACGATGGCGACGAGCAGACGGCGGAGCTGGGAAAGAAAGCGCAGCGCCTGGCGGATGCGGCGCATCCGGAGACCGGCTATGGCGAGCTGTATGATCGGATCCGCGGCAAGGGGCGGCCGCAGTGAGTGATCTGTCCTGGGCGGCCTGCCCGGACTGGTGGGAGAAGCTCAAGGCCGGCGCGACGCCGATCCCGGCGCTCGATCTCGATCCGGACCTGTCCGAGATCGCGGTCGAGCTTTTCGACAAGCTGGTGGTGCCGGACATTCCCGGGCAACCGCTCATGCGGGACGTGGCGGAGGAATGGGCGCGCGATATCGTGCGGGCGGCCTTCGGATCGGTGGGACCCGACGGTGTGCGCCGGGTCGGCGAGATCTTTTGCCTGGTCCCGAAGAAGAACACGAAAACCACCCTGGCCGCCTGCATCGGTTTGATCGCGTTGCAGATGAACACGACGCCGAACATCAAGGGCATTGTGGTCGGGCCGACGCAGGAGGTGGCGGATACCTGTTTCGGACAGATGCAGGGCATGATCGAGGCGGATCCGTGGCTGTCGAAACGGTTCCGGGTGGTCGAGCACAAGAAAACGATCGTCGACATATACCCGGATCCGGAAACCGGCCGGCCGATGAACGCCAGGTGCAAGGTGGCGTCATTCGATCCGAAGGTGACGACCGGCGGGATCCCGGCGTTCGCCATCCTGGACGAGCTGCACGTGATGGCCGAGAAGCACTTCGCCACGCGGGTTATCGGGCAGATCCGCGGGGGCATGATCACCAATGCGCAATCGCTCCTGGTGATCATCACGACGCAATCGGAAATCCCGCCGCAGGGGGTGTTCAAGTCGGAGCTCGA
>NZ_QZEX01000028.1 GCF_003646465.1 Chachezhania antarctica | reverse complement strand
CAATTCCACAGAATACATCTCCCGACCCTCAGCTTCCGCCTCGGGTGTCAGAATGGCGGAATTTTACTCCGCGACGGTCAGGTAATCCCACCGTTTCCGTGGCCCAGTTTGCCTCCGAGATTCACATGCATGGGCCGCGCCGAGATGAGCGCCGCGCGACCGGAGGCGCGATTGACCATCGGCAGCTTGTCCGGATTGCGAGATATGGCCTCTTCGGCGCCCAGGACATGGACCGGGTCCGTCACCTTGAGCCCGATGATCCGCGTCACGGCACCGGATTTCGGGCAGGTCCAGAGATCCTCCGTGGAAACCTGCTCGATCTTTTCGCCGCGCAGGGTTTCCACGCCGAGATCAAGCGTGCCCGCCGCGCGCGCCCGTTCCGTCTGGTCAGATATTCTCGCCATGAACTCGGCAAAGAGCGCGTTCTGCATGTGGATGGGCAGCGCCAGCACCCGGTTGAGAAACCGCTGGATCGGGGGAAGCTCTTCGAGCAGCACCCCGTCCTTGTCGATCAGCCGCAGAGCTGTCCAGTCGGTGAAGCTCTCGTAGCTCATCGCCTCAGCGCGCCCGGCGGCAAGATCGGCGAAATACCCACGCAGCGCCGCCCGCGCGATCGGGCTTTCGAGATTGTCCTCCTCGCGGAACATGCCTTGCGAGCCGGTCTCGCGCTGGCCCTTGGTCAAGGCCCCCAGCTGGTCGAGGCGCTTGGCAATCGTCGAGGTGAAACGCTTTTCGCCATGCACATCCGAGGTGCAGACCCGGAAGAAGGGCGCGCTGATCTGGGCCGAACGATGCGTGCGGCCCAGCCCCTGAATGGCCGCATCGGCGCGCCAGCCGGGCTCCAGCAGGTAATGCCGTCGCCGCTTCTGGTTCTTCGCCGTTTGCGCCGCATGATAGGAGCGGCCTGTGCCACCCGCATCGGAGAAGATCAGGATGTTCTTCTCGCCTTCCATGAAGGCTTGGGTCTCGGAGGAATTGCTGCTGGCCGACCGCTTCTCGATGAAGAGATGGCCATCGTCGGCCTTCAGTGGCCGGATCGAGCGCCCGGTCACCTCCGCCACGGCCTCGTCGCCGAAGGCCCAGAGGATCTGATCGAGCGCCGAGGGGATCGGTGCCAGTGTTATCAGTTCCATTATTGCCGCATCGCGCAAGGCGAGCGCCTCGCGCGAGACGACCAGCGCGCCGGTCTCATCCCGCAAAGGCTCAGCCACCATGTTGCCGTCGATCTCGACCAGCTTTTGCGCATGGATCGGGAAGGCCTGCTCAAGATAACCCAGCACGTAGTCGCGAGGCGTCAGGGCACCCTCAACGAGTTCATCCTCCGGATCCATCGTCTCAAGCCGGCGTTTCAGCAGACTCTCACCCGTCGAGACCACCTGGATGACGCAAGCCTTGCCTGCCGACAGATCTTCCTCGATGGCACGGACGATGCTCGGGGCCTTCATGCCCATTAGGAGATGATTGAAGAGCCGTTGTTTCGTGCTCTCGAAGCGGGACTTGGCCGAGGCGCGTGCGGCGGAGGCGTTGGTCTCGCCGGAAGCGTCATTGACACCGGTGGCGGTCAGGGCTGCCTCGAGATTGTGGTGGATCGTGCGAAACGCACCCGCATAAGCGTCGTAGATCTCGGTTTGGGCCGGGGTCAGTGCATGTTCCAGCACGTCATATTCCACCCCATCGAAGCTGAGCGCGCGGGCCGTGTAGAGCCCGAGTGTCTTGAGGTCGCGCGCGACCACCTCCATGGCAGCGACGCCGCCCGCCTCCATCGCCGAGACGAAACTTTCGCGGCTCGGGAAGGGGTATTCTGGGCCCTGCCCCCAGAGCCCCAGCCGCGCGGCATAGGCGAGGTTGTGTACGCTCGTGGCACCCGTGGCCGAGATGTAAAAGACGCGAGCACGCGGTGCGGCCAGTTGCAGCCGCAGGCCCGCAAGGCCCTGCTGGGAGGGTTTGACCCCCCTGCCCTGCTCAGACCCGGCCGCGTTCTGCATGGCATGGGCTTCGTCGAAAGCCAGAACACCATCGAACCCCGCGCCCATCCAGTCGAGGACCTGGCTCAGCCGTGTGGTGCCGCATTTGCCCGCGGACCGCAGCGTGGCGTAGGTGACGAAGAGGATGCCGTCGCCCATGGGGATGGGCTGGTCGGGTTTCCATTTGGAAAGCGGCTGGATATCGGCAGGCGAGCCGCCGAGATCGGTCCAGTCGCGGATGGCGTCCTCGATGAGCGTGGCGGACTTCGAGACCCAGACGGCCTTACGGCGTCCGGCGAGCCATCCCGCGAGGATCAGCCCCGCACATTCCCGACCCTTGCCGCAGCCGGTGCCGTCACCGAGGAAGTAGCCGAGGCGATAGGCACGCGCATCCGGGTCATCATCGGCACGCGTCAGCTTTGTCTGGTCGTCATCGATGGTAAAACGCCCCGGCAAGTCGCGCCCATGGGCATCATTGGCCATGATGATGGTCTCAAGTTGCGCCTCGGAGAGGTGTCCCTCTTCGATCAGTCGGGCGGGCAGGCGCAAGTCATTACCGCCCGTGTTTGAGGGCATGGGCGGGGCAACCGAGGCCATGGCGATGCTTTCAACGAGCGGCGTGGGATGTTCCTGTGCACCTGCGATCTCGATCCGCTGCGGCCGGTAGCGCGCATAGATGTCCGAGATGGGCGTGTTGTCGCGAGGGGTCTCAAAGCTTGTGAAGCTGAGCGGACGGACGGCATTGGCCCGGGGTTTGGAGGGGGCGACAGGCGCAGCGGCGGTCTTGCGTGGGGCAGATGATGGAACGGTCGGTCGAGCATGAGGGATCGCTTCAACCCGTTGGGCCGGGCGCATCTCGGTCCGTGTTGCGGCCACGGCATCGACATATGCCAAGGCTTCATCCAGATCCCGCACAGGGACGCGGATCATTTCGCCGTCCTCCTGCACCTTGTCAAAGACCATCAGCTGGGTTTCGACAGAGGTGCCGAGCTTGCGGTAGACCTGCCCCGGCATCGTCAACGCCAAGCGCGGCGTGAGCAAACCACAGGCGCGGGACCAATGCGCGGCATCGCGTTCGGGCGTGAATCCCGGCGGCATGATCGCCACAAGCCGCCCGCCGGGTGCCAGGCGCTTTGCAGCAGCGATGAGATGCTTGGCGGCGATGTGCTTGTCTCGGGAGCGATCGACCGAGGAGGCGAAGGGCGGGTTCATCACCACGACGTCGGGTAGAACCGGCGTCTGCAGCAGATCATCGATATGCTCGCCGTCATGGCCCGTCACCTCGCCGCCGAAAACCGCGCGCAGGAGGCGCTGGCGAAAGGGGTCGATCTCGTTGAGCAAAAGCGTAGCACCGGCCCAGGCGGCAAAAGCGGCCAGTGCACCGGTGCCCGCCGAGGGCTCCAGAACGGTCTCGCCCTTGCGGATCGCCGCGGCCCGCACCGCCATGGTCGCGAATGCCAGCGGCGTGGAAAACTGCTGCAGACGGATCTGCTGCTCTGACCGGCGGGTTTCCGTAAGGAGACGTGAGGCGAGGAGTTTTGCGTTGGCGATGTCTGCTGTGGCACCGGCCCCACGCAGAAGCACCTGGATGGCCGCTGCCTGCATCATGTCATAGGCCATGCGCCAGTCCCAGGCGCCACCGGCATCGCTGCCATGAAACGTCTCGCGCATGATACGCGCGAGCGCTGAACTGCGCAGGGGCTGGTCATCGACCTCCGTGCCGATTTGCGCGAGGGCAGAGGCGAGATCGGCTTCGGAGATTGCGAGAGCCGGGTTGGCCGTTCTGGGTTTGGACATGGGGATTTTCCTTTGGATCAGGGTCTGAGTTCCAAAGGACAAAAAGCCCGCTTTCGCTTTTCAGGGTGACGTAGTCAGACCGCGCTGACCTCCAAGGCTTGGTCAGGACTTGGGTTCGACCTGCCGCTTCGCATCAATCAATGCCTGTGCGGCCTGCATCACCTGAACCTGAGATGTTCCCGAGCGTGCATCCTCCAGCGTGGCCTGCACCTGCGCGCAAAACCACGTGTCATAAGAATTCGCTTCAGCGGCCACGGAAATGCTCCTCGAGCCCGATATCCAGCAGCTTGCCGAGGTCATCGGGCATGTCTGCAACGCGCACAGCAATTGGGAAACGGTGCCCCGTCAGGTCAGGCGCGCATTGCTCCTCTAGACCGAGGTGCTGCCTATCCTTTTCCGTCTCATTCATTGTGCTTTCTCCGACCGCATTATCAGCCGATGCTACATCTTCGAGCGTGGCGTCGTAAATGATAATGCCAAAGGGTCATAGCAAGCTGGCCCACTTACCGATCGGGCACCGCTTCAAGGGATTTCTCGAACCGCTTGCCTGCCGCTGCAGCTTCTTTCAAGAGCGCGTCGAAATTGTCAGGTGGGTTGCCATCTTCCAGCATCCCTTTGAACGTCGCATAGGCATCCGTCTTGCTGCCATAGGCGCGCAGGGTCTTGTCGTCGTTCACCCATGCCACCACGATGACCTTCGCATCGCTGTTGAACCGGTAGAACAACCGATACTGCTGGAAGAATTTCGCCCGGAACCAGTGCTTGCGGTGATCGCCTAGTGTGCCGCCTTGCCGGAAAGCGGCGGCACCCGGATCTGCAGGTATGGCCTCGGTGACCAGCTTGAAGATGGCGGCCAGCCGTTTCGTTGGGTTTTTCTTGTGCCAGGTCTTGGGATCGCGAGCCTTACGCGCCTCTACCTCCTCGACCAGCCCTTCGAGCTGGTCCAGAAAGAGTGGGTGCGCATAAATCGACCATCCATTCACGACAAGGGGCGCTTGGGCGGGCACGCTATCGCCGCTCATTCATCCTCGAGCGATAGCGGCGCATCGAGATCGACATCAACGTCTCCGACCAGTGCTGCAAGACGGTCATGCAAAGCCCCATCGAAAGCCCGAATGCGGTCCGGATGCGCCTTGATATCGGCCTCGACAAAATCGAGAAAGGCTCCGAGCACGGGATCTTCCTCGTCGCTGCGCACGGGCTCGATATAGACCCTGCCACTCGGCTCGGTGCAGTAACGAATCTGGTCGCCCTTGCCCAGCTTGAGCTGTTTGCGCACACCCGCCGGCACGGTCGTCTGATACCGATCCGTGAGTTTCGAGACATCTTGTGCGAGGGCTGTCATGGCAGTCTCCTGAAGAAAAGGGGCTTTGCTGCCCGCGATAGGTAATGCATTTGCATTGCCTTGTCAAGACAAGCCGCAGCATCTGCTGTCGCCGGGCAGGTCGATGAACCGTCCGGCGCAGGACCTAATTTCGCCCCGCCAGGAACTCCGCCAGCACCGGGCTAGCCGCACCTTTCGTGGAGCTGAGCAGCTCCGAGCCCGCAAGCGAGGCCTTCGACAGGCGTACGAGCCCACCAGTTTCCTCGATGCGGTAGCAGCGGCTGTGAATCTCGGAGGCAAACTGGGCCACGGAAACGGTGGGATTACCTGACCGTCGCGGAGTAAAATTCCGCCATTCTGACACCCGAGGCGGAAGCTGAGGGTCGGGAGATGTATTCTGTGGAATT
>NZ_QZEX01000027.1 GCF_003646465.1 Chachezhania antarctica | reverse complement strand
TCCTTCCGGGCTTCCCAAGCCGCCTGCAAACGCGTGGCAAAATCCGGTTCCTGCTCCCGGCCCTCACGCCCCCCGGCAAGGGCCAGCTCGGACTGCTCCGGTCCGAGACGATCCAACACGCGATCCGCCGCACGGTCGAGCCAGTCGCGGACATGACCGGCCAGCTCGCGGGCAACCTCCATCACCTCGGCCGCACGGGCCTTGGCCTCGTGCCAGGCCCCGACGCGGCCGACCTCGATGCCGCGCTCCTTCATCTGCCACGCGCCGGGGGAAAGCTGGGGCAGCGGCGGGCGATCCAGCTCAATAGCGCGCACAGTCTGCACCAGCTCCGCCCCCTCGTCGCCGCGCTCCCGCGCCGCCGATGCCAGCTCAAGCGCCTCGTCGCGCTGTGCTTCCAAGGTCCGGTGATCCACGCGATCCTCGATGCCGGCGCGCTCAAGGGCGATGTTGTTGTCGCGTGCCCATGCTTCCCGCCAGCCCTCCAGAACCTCGACCTTGTTCCAGTCGCGGTTCTTGGTGGTGAAACCTTCGGGGCCAATCTCGCGGGTGGTGAGCAGAATATGGGCGTGGTGGTTGCGATCATCGCCGTCGCGCCCCGGCGCGTGCAGAGCGATATCCGCGATCATGCCACGGTCCACGAACTGTTCCTGGGCGAAGTCCCGGACCAGTTCGACCCGCTGCGCATGGGTCAGCTCGGCAGGCAGGGCCACACGCACCTCGCGGGCGACCTGGCTGTTCTTGCGGGTCTCGGATTCCTCGACGCGGTTCCACAGCTCGGATCGGTCGCGGACCCAATCCGGCGCATGATCCGGGGCGAGGATTTCGGTGTGATCGACACCGCCACGCGCCGCGTAATCGAAGGTCAGCCCGGTACGCCGGTCTTCGATACGCTCCGCCACACGATAGGCAATTGCCGCCGTGGCGCTGCGGCCCTGACTGCGAGAAATCATCGAAGCTCGTAAATGATATATCGCCATTCTGTGCCGCACTTTGCTTAGGGGTCGAGGGGAAATGCCAGTCTCCCCCGCCCACACAAACGCGCAGCGTTTGTATAAGTGGGCACTTCGTGTATTGCACCTTGCCTCAACCTTTGCGAGAAATCAACAATTGTCAGGAGAGCGGAGGTCAGAATGGCACGGAGTATTGATCAGCAAATTGCAACGACGCAAGCCAAGCTGGCCCGTCTGAAAGAACGTCAGAAGGCCAGCGAAACTCGCCGCAAGATCATCGTCGGATCAGTGGCAATATCCAACGCGCTGAAAGACCCGGAAAAGGCCCGCGCCCTCGCCGCTCTCCTGCGTCGGGCCGTCACCCGGGAAGTCGATCAGAAAGAGCTGGTCGGGTTGCTGGAAGAACTGGATGGCGTCGCTGCGAAGGCGGAACGTCCATGAGCGTCAAAGATCCCTTCCAGCAGCTCGTCGATGAAATCACCCTGATCCGGCAGGACATGGAACGCCTGAAGCGGACCAGTCTCGACAAGGACGACGCCGAAGCCCTGCACGAAATGCTGGCCGAGGGCGTGGATCGGATGCGCAAGGTTGGCCCCGAAGTCCAGAAAGCCGTCGAGATGCGCCTGCTGGGCGTTGCGGCAGTGCTCCAGGAAGAGACCAGCAAAGCCGCTGCGAGCGCCGCTGAGGCGGCTATAGAGAAAACCCGGGCCGAGAGCCTCGAAGTCGCCAGAAGCCTCTCACAGGCCGCCGGAGAGGCCCGCAGACAGGCGTGGCGCTACTTTGGCGGGTTCTGGGTGTGGTTGGCCTCTATGCTCGCCACAGGGGTCGTTCTGGGCCTTCTGTTGGCCTATGGCATGGAAACGGCCAAGTCGGCCCTCTCCGTCAACGATCTGGTGCGCTACAACTGCGGCAGGTCGTGGTTCGGGGGGCAGGTCGTGGACCAGGACAACGGGTCCAGCTTCTGCGCATTCTGGATCAAACAAGCGCCTAGTGATGGGAACTGAGGGGCCACCGATCCCCTTCTCATTCTCAGCAAATCCGACCGTTGCCACAGATGTTGCAAGGCGGGATTGGGGATAACCCTTCCCCTCCCTGCCTGACCCACCCCATCCGGTTGATGTTTCGCCTGTGGTAATGACGAACATCATCTGCAACGGTGCGAAAAATGTACTGACAGATAAACAGGCTCCTTCGTCGCCTGTGTCAGTCAAAAACTCCACCCCCGCCCGATCGTTCGCCAGCTTACTGACGAGCGCTACCGATCGAACGAGCGTGGATTTTTTGCCTTCCTGTAGATCATTAGAAGGCGGAAAATTTCGAGCCAATAAAAACAAAGACTTAGTGGGGGGGGGTAGGTCACAGCTGTGACCTACCCCCAGCTCATAGCTGTGACCTAGGTCTGATCGAAATTTGAACAAGCTTGACCGATATTTGACGGGTCAGTATGGTCGAAATTAGAGCAGGCAAATAAAGATATGCTACAGATTTAACTGATATTTGAACATGAATGAGCTAGGGGTAGGTCATGGATGAGCTAGGGGTAGAACGGGCAATGCTTCCGGCAAAGAAGCAGCGGGGACACTTCGTCCAAACCGACCGCGCAGCGCATGAAGCGTGGGGTCGGCTGGCAGTTAAGTCGCCCGCTGCCGGGGCGTTGCTGCATGTCCTGGTGGCGAATGTCGGGGAACAGAACGCTATCGTCGCCTCGCACAAAGTGCTCGCAAAACTCATGGGTTCCTCGCCTGCAACAGTGAAGCGCGCCCTCAAGATATTGGAATCCGGGAACTGGGTCGAAGTTGTCCAGATTGGCGCAAGTGGCACGGTAAACGCCTATGTTCTGAATAGCCGCGTGGCGTGGACAGAAGGCCGTGACAAGCTCCGGTATTCGCGCCTGCAAGCCGAGGTTCTGGTCAGCGAGGATGAACAACCCGCTGGTGCTCTCGATGCGACCAAGGAAGAGTTGCACCGCCTGCCCCGTGTCGGTGAGCTTCAGCTTCCAGCCGGTCAAGGTTTACCACCCGTTTCTCAGCCGTCCTTTCCCGGTCTAGAACCGAACTTGCCCGCCTTTGGCCATCCTACCGAAGATAGCGAATAGGGGTATTCACCGTGGCCAATGTTTCTATCCGTGAGGCGGTAAAGATTTACCAAGTATCCCGACCAACACTCACAAAAGCACTGAAAACAGGCAAAGTTTCTGGTGTTCAGGATGGGAAAGGCCAGTGGCAAATTGATCCTGCAGAACTTGCCAGAGTTTACCAGCCACGGACGGACAGTGCGAAAACAGTTGGACAAGATGAACCAGACAACTTTACCAACAAGAACACCCAATTGACTGGCGAAGTTGACACGCTCAAAGCACGGCTGAAAGAGGCCGAACAACGCGCTGCCGTGGCCGAAGCACTGGCAGAAGAAAGGGGGAAGCACATCGAGGATTTGCGCCGGATGCTGCCTGCCCCGCAAGAGGCACAACGCCCCGGCAGGCGCTGGCCATGGAAAAGGTGAAAAAAGAGAATGGCAGATGAAACCGCGCCACCGCGCGTTGCGCCAACAGTCAAGAGTGCTCCGCGCATTCGTCAGGTATATTGGTGCAAGCTACCCGACGACGCCCAGTTGCCCGAGTTCTGGAAAACACGGCCCGTGCTCATCATGTCGCTGAAAACGACCCTTCACGGCAAAGTCACAGTGCTGCCTTTCTCTACCAAGTCGCAGCCTGACAATCCACATGCTTACCCTATGCAGTCCCCGCTACAGGCGAAACAAGCGTGGGTGATCTGTGACCACCTGATGACAGTGGCCGTAAGCCGCCTAAGTCCACCTGGACGAGTGATCCCGCGCATTTCCGAAGCCGATTTCGAGCACATCAAAGAGCGCGCCCTCAAGAATCTCCCATACTGAAAATCTTGACTCTGTGGCCACAGGATGCTACCTAAAGAGCCAGATACGGCGCGGGCAACCGTGACTGCTTCCCTTCGGTGGGAAATAGATGCGAAGGGGTGGCTAGTCCGCCCCTTTCGTTTTTTCAGACTTTCTTTGAAATATCTACCGCGTGAGTTCCGTCAACAACTGGGTGCGACGGAAGCAAGAGCATTGAGCGTGAAGGCCTCAAATATCGGAACGCTCGATGCCCTTGCGGATTCAGTAAAGCAGCTGTTCATGCAGCGCGCGGCAAAATCTGACTCAGAGCCCGTTGCAGACGGTCAGTGCCATCTCTTCGTGGACGTTCGAGTCTGGTGCAGCCGCAAAGCTTCTGGGCATCTTTCCGAAAGCGGACGTTCAACAAGGTCGGCAACTCGATCCACAGCCTCTGGCACTAACGACTAAATATGGTATGGTACTGTACCGTATGATTCGAGGGGAGCTTGACAGCCATGGAGAACCACACGCACAGAACCGCCCATGGCGCAAAGCGCATACAGGCGCTGACGGATACGGCAGCCGAACTCTTTCTGGAGCGCGGATATGAAGGTGTGTCGATTGACGCCCTTATAACTCAAGTCGGTGGCTCACGCCGCAATGTCTACGGACGCTTTGGCGGCAAAGAAGGCCTGTTCATTGAAACGGTGAAGAGACTTTGCGACGAACAGGCGCAGCCATTGCGGAAGATGCAGATCGCAGAGGCCGAGCTTGGTCCCGCTCTTGTTCTGTTTGGCGAGAGAATTCTCGAAATCGTCCTGCAACCTCGAACATTGGCACTGCATCGACTGATGATTGCCGAAGGCCAACGCTTTCCCGAGTTGTCCCGAGCTATTCTGCAGACGGGGCATGAGGCCTGCGCCGAAATTCTGGCGGACTGGCTGTGCACGCGCCGTTCCCTGTTTCGCGCTGACCTCTCTGTTGTCACTCTCGCCAACCAGTTCCTCACTTTGCTAACCGCAGCGCCGCAATTACAGGCGTTGGTGGGACAGCAAGACACCTCGCTTTCCAGCGCAGAGCGCACACACCTTTCCCGTGAAACGGTCATAACATTCCTTCATGGCGTTCTACCCGGAGACGCTCCCCATGCTTAATAATCTTCCTTGGAAATCCGTCCTCGCCTTGCTGCTTGCAGCATTCTTCATTGTCGGCGGGCTGGGCAACATCTTTGCCTCCGAGACGATCCGGGCCGACTATCTACGGTGGGGCTATCCCAGCTGGTTTCATTATATCACTGGGGTCTTGGAGATCGCGGCAGCAGCATTGATTGCAATGCGTTCTGCACGGCTCTGGGGGGCGACACTCGCCTGTCTGGTGATGGCCGGTGCAGCAGGAACTGTGCTGTTGCATGGCGAATTTACCCATGCCATCGCACCGCTCATGGTTTTAGCGGTAGCCCTGACGGTCCTGTTCGTGACCTGGGGCACCCAACGTCCGAAATGAACGCACGCATAGCCCTTTCGCCATCCCTCACAAGGCAAGTGCAGCACAAATCGCACATCAGCAGAAACCGTCCGCACTGCGGTTGTCCGTGAACGGCGTAGCGAAGGTCTACAGTCCATAATCATGCCCCCTGTCCCGGCGGGCATGAACTTCGCGCTCCAACTCCAGCTCCTTGGTGCGCTCCCGTTCCTGCGCCGCGTCCAGCTCGGCCTGCCGTTCGTCGGCCTCGCGGCCTTCGCGCAGCGTGGAAACCCGGTCACTGAGCGCCTCCCGGTCGATCCCGGCAGCCGCGGCCCGCAACCGCGCCGCAAAATCGTCCGGGGCCTCCCGCTCTGGGGTCTCGGCCTCATGCCGCTCTCGGCCCTCCTTCCGGGCTTCCCAAGCCGCCTGCAAACGCGTGGCAAAATCCGGTTCCTGCTCCCGGCCCTCACGCCCCCCGGCAAGGGCCAGCTCGGACTGCTCCGGTCCGAGACGATCCAACACGCGATCCG
>NZ_QZEX01000026.1:0-2500 GCF_003646465.1 Chachezhania antarctica | reverse complement strand
TTCTCTGCGAAATCTATTTAGGTAGAGCGTCGTGTCTTACCCCGGGGGGTAGAGCACTGGATGGGTAATGGGGCCCCACAGGCTTACTGATCCTAACCAAACTCCGAATACCCGGGAGTACAATCACGGCAGACACACAGCGGGTGCTAACGCCCGTTGTGGAGAGGGAAACAACCCTGACCTCCAGCTAAGGCCCCTAATTCATGGCTAAGTGGGAAAGCAGGTGGGACGACCAAAACAACCAGGAGGTTGGCTTAGAAGCAGCCATCCTTTAAAGATAGCGTAACAGCTCACTGGTCTAATCAAGTTGTCCTGCGGCGAAGATGTAACGGGGCTCAAGCCATGAGCCGAAGCTGAGGACGCGTAAGCGTGGTAGCAGAGCGTAGTGTGATAAAACCTATTCCTCTTTAGGGTCTTCGGATCCTGCGGAGGATCGGGTTTGGCAATGAAGCCGGGGCGTGAGCCACCGGTGGAGCGATCACTAGCGAGAATGATGACATGAGTAGCGACAAAGAGTGTGAGAGACACTCTCGCCGAAAGTCCAAGGGTTCCTGCTTAAAGCTAATCTGAGCAGGGTAAGCCGGCCCCTAAGCCGAGGCCGAAAGGCGTAGGCGATGGGAACCAGTTTAATATTACTGGGCCAGGAGATGGTGACGGATCGTCAGAGCTGCATGTCCTTATCGGATTGGACATGCTTGGCAGCGGTCCCAGGAAATAGCCCTCCATCCGACCGTACCCTAAACCGACACAGGTGGACTGGTAGAGAATACCAAGGCGCTTGAGAGAACGATGTTGAAGGAACTCGGCAAAATACCTCCGTAAGTTCGCGAGAAGGAGGCCCGGGCCATGAGGTCCGGGGGCACAAACCAGGGGGTGGCGACTGTTTATTAAAAACACAGGGCTCTGCGAAGTCGCAAGACGACGTATAGGGTCTGACGCCTGCCCGGTGCCTGAAGGTTAAAAGGAGGGGTGAGAGCTCTGAATTGAAGCCCAGGTAAACGGCGGCCGTAACTATAACGGTCCTAAGGTAGCGAAATTCCTTGTCGGGTAAGTTCCGACCTGCACGAATGGCGTAACGACTTCCCCGCTGTCTCCAACATCGACTCAGCGAAATTGAATTGCCTGTCAAGATGCAGGCTTCCCGCGGTTAGACGGAAAGACCCCGTGCACCTTTACTACAGCTTCAGACTGGCATCAGGACTGCGATGTGCAGGATAGGTGGTAGGCTTTGAAACAGACACGCCAGTGTTTGCGGAGCCTCCCTTGAGATACCACCCTTCGCATTCTTGATGTCTAACCGCGCACCGTTATCCGGTGCCGGGACCCTCTGTGGCGGGTAGTTTGACTGGGGCGGTCGCCTCCCAAAGAGTAACGGAGGCGCGCGAAGGTTGGCTCAGAGCGGTCGGAAATCGCTCGTTGAGTGCAATGGCATAAGCCAGCCTGACTGCGAGACTGACAAGTCGAGCAGAGTCGAAAGACGGCCATAGTGATCCGGTGGTCCCGAGTGGAAGGGCCATCGCTCAACGGATAAAAGGTACGCCGGGGATAACAGGCTGATACTGCCCAAGAGTCCATATCGACGGCAGTGTTTGGCACCTCGATGTCGGCTCATCTCATCCTGGGGCTGGAGCAGGTCCCAAGGGTACGGCTGTTCGCCGTTTAAAGAGGTACGTGAGCTGGGTTTAGAACGTCGTGAGACAGTTCGGTCCCTATCTGCCGTGGGTGTAGGAGACTTGAGAGGAGTTGCCCCTAGTACGAGAGGACCGGGGTGAACGATCCACTGGTGGACCTGTTGTTGCGCCAGCAGCAGTGCAGGGTAGCTATGATCGGACAGGATAACCGCTGAAGGCATCTAAGCGGGAAGCCCCCCTCAAAACAAGGTCTCCCTGAGGGCCGTGGAAGACCACCACGTCAATAGGCCGGAGATGTAAGCATGGCAACATGCTCAGTTGACCGGTACTAATCGCCCGACAGGCTTGATTCGATCCAGAAAAAGACAGATCAAACCAAGATCAAAAGCACCAACACTTGAACAAAAGACACCTGGGAACACAGTCCCTGTTGATGATTTATCCGCTACGAATGTTGAGTTATTCCAACCGGGCCGTGCCGCAGGTTCTCTTCGAGAACCCGCTTACCGCGGCTCAAACCGAATAAATACTCAACATCCGCAAGCGGAGTTGAGTATTTATTCGGTTTGGTGGTCATAGCACGCGTGAAACACCCGGTCCCATCCCGAACCCGGAAGTTAAGCACCGACGCGCCAATGGTACTGCGGCTTAAGTCGTGGGAGAGTAGGTCACCGCCAAACCAAATAAATACTCAAAACTCTATATAACGACGATCAAAAACACACAGCACAACGAACACGAAATAACCAACGCAGCGCACGCTGCGCGCCGTGCAGTCGGCGGCGCAGAACCCGTCAGGCCAGAACCGCAGCGCCGGTCAGACCCCAAACCCAGCCGACCACGCACCGCAGAAATACAACCTCAATCGT
>NZ_QZEX01000025.1 GCF_003646465.1 Chachezhania antarctica | reverse complement strand
ATAACCAACGCAGCGCACGCTGCGCGCCGTGCAGTCGGCGGCGCAGAACCCGTCAGGCCAGAACCGCAGCGCCGGTCAGACCCCAAACCCAGCCGACCACGCACCGCAGAAATACAACCTCAATCGTTCCAGTAATCTGAGACCCACGGCGCCGGAAGGGCATAGTCCTGCAGTGTCGTCAGCCGCATTCGATTCTTCCGCCAGTACTTCAGGTATTCGCCAGGTGTCATCTGGGGCAGAGATTCATGCCGCTTGCCCTCGATGGCGTCGGGAGGGTTGGGGCCGCCGGCGAAGATCACGATCTTCGTGCCCTTGGGCAGATACGGCGGTTTGAAAAAATTCAGCGGCAGTGTCGGGATGCATTCGATCCGGAAATGCCGCACCCATCCCTTGGGCCAGAACTGCACCCCGCCAGGGGCGTTCTTGCTGACGAAGTGCTGTTCGAACCGGTACTTATCGGCGGTGCCCTGGGGATCGTTCGCGTAGACCTCCTGCAGCGGGGATAACTTGCCCACCGGCGCGCGATACACCGACGACTGGCCCAACCGCGCGAGAGGGCGAGCGATGTTGTGGGCCATCGTCACCTTGTCCTGATTGCCGAATTCGAAAAACGGATCGAGGCTCCCGGTCACGATCACGTCGAGATCGAGAAACAGGAACGGGCCTTCGATGTCAGCCAGTTGCGGCGCCCACAGACGGGATTTCTGCCATTGCCCGGGCGTGTTCTTCGGGACGAATCCCGGCATGTCGGGCAGGGGAAATCCGTCGATCTCCGGCATCAGACCGTCGAGCGTGTCGGAAAACGCCACGAAGCGGAACGGCGGGGTGATGTTCTTGGCCACGCCGCGGTAGAGGCGGTTGATGTACGGCGCCCCGTAAAGCGTGCCCCAGTTGATGCAAATAACTGTTTTCATTTCGGTTCTCGCGTCTCCACTGGGGCGGCAGCTGCACCTTGTGATGGCGGCCCCGTACGAGGCGGCCCATGTGATCACCTGACGCGTCGCGAATTGAGGGCCGGGTGTCAAGCCGACAGCTGCCCGCCGGGTCGAAAGCTGCCTTTGTCCGGTGGGGTGTCATTATCCATACAACTTTGACCGCTAGTCTGCCCCCGGGCGGATGCCCGTATGTCATAGCAAGTTTCAAGTTGGGGGCAACATGACCTATACTTCGGGTTCAAGCCGAACGGTTCAGCAATACATCGACGAAACGCCGGTCTGGTCCGATGGGACCGAAACGACCACCGTGCCTTTGACCCGGATGCAAAGGCGCATCTGGTGGCTCGCGGCGGCCGGCAAGTTCTTCGAAGGGCTTGTCGTGTTCATGACGGGAATCGCACTGCCCCTGATCGTGAAGGAATACGATCTCGATGGGTCGGCGAGCCATGGGCTGGTTACCGCGGCGACGCTGGCCGGCATCCTGATCGGCGCCACGGCGCTTGGTGGGCTGTCCGACAGGTTCGGCCGTAAACGCATGTTCATCGTCGAGATGGCGATCTTCATCGCTTTCCTTGTCGGGCTGACGTTCACGCCGAACTTCCCGATGCTCGTGATCTTCCTCTTCGGGATGGGCGTGGCCCTGGGCTGTGACTATCCGACGGCGCATCTGGTGATTTCCGAAGCGATCCCGTCGCGCTCCCGCGGTCAGCTGGTGTTGGGCGCATTCGCATTCCAGGCCGTGGGCGGTGTCTTCGGGGCCGGCATAGGCTGGCTGATCCTTGCAGAGAACCCGTCGATCGAAGCGTGGCGCTGGATGTATGCGACGGCGATCGTACCGGCCGTCGCGGTTTTGCTCGGGCGTTTGATCATCACCGAAAGCCCCCACTGGCTGTTCTCTCAGGGCCGGCACGAAGAAGCTGAAGCAGAGGCGAAGCGGCTTCTGGACCGAGAGCCCGAGTATCCCAAGGAGATCCGGTTGTCTGTCGCCGAAGCCTCGGATGTACCCCGGGGGGAAGAGGGCCAACATACAGGCGGCTTTGCATCTCTCTTCCGGGGCAAGACGCGCCGGGCGACGATCCTGGCGTCGGTCCCGTGGTTCCTGCAGGACCTGGGCACCTACGGTATCGGGATTTTCACGCCGACGATCCTTGCCGCGGCGGTCGGACAGAAGACCGAAAATGCGCATCGCCTGGCCGACATCGTCTCCAACGATATCCTCGCGGCCAAGGGCACCGCCTTTCTCGACCTGCTGCTGGTGGCGGGCATCGTGTTTGCCATCGTCCTGTCGGACCGGCTGGGTCGGATGGGCCTGCAGATCCTGGGGTTCTTCGGCTGCGCGCTGGGGCTGTTCGTCGCCGCGATGTCCCAGTACTTCCCCGATGGGTCGCAATGGGAGCTGATCCTGATCTTCGGCGGTTTCATGATCTTCAACTTCATGACGAACATGGGCCCGAACGCGCAGACCTATCTTGTTGCGGGCGAAGTGTTCCCGACGCCGATGCGCGGGCTGGGCGCGGGTTTCGCGGCGTCCTTTGCCAAGATCGGGGCCGTGTCGACAGCCTTTCTGTTCCCGATTCTCCTTACCGATATCGGCACGCAGGTCCTGCTTTACATCCTTGTCGGAACCTCGCTTCTGGGCGCGCTTGTCACGTATCTCTTCCGGATCGAGACCAAGGGCAGAAGCCTGGAGGCGGTGGAGTTCTGATCTTTTCCTCAGACGTGTGCAGGGCTGGAAGAGTACCGGCAAAAGTGCAGCGCGGGCCCCGGAATCAGGGCCCGCGCGGGGTTTCGGCAGGCCGTGCCCAATCGAATTCCGTTTGTAACATTTTTTCGACCCTACCCCCCTTGCGCTCCCCTCCGACTCCCTCTAGATCCCCCTTCATTGGCGCGGGATGGAGCAGCCCGGTAGCTCGTCAGGCTCATAACCTGAAGGTCGTAGGTTCAAATCCTACTCCCGCAACCAACGCCAAGACGCCGCCCTTCGGGGTGGCGTTTTCGTTTTCAGGCCAATTGCTTGCAGCCTCCTTTTCGGCGTGTCGAAGAACGTTCTGCCGGTCCTCGAGCAGCGGTGCGGGGCAGGGACGGGACGCTTTGCGCGGTGGCGCCGTCCGCCGTCGTTCACTCTTGTCGGAACAATCGCGCGTTCGTCCTTGATTCACCGGCCCGGGACGGTTAGATGCAGCGCCTGACCGGCCGGCACCACAGGAAGGACTGCGCGCTCATGGCAACGAACCCGATCCAGTTCATTCAGCAGGCCCGAGCCGAGGTCGCGAAAGTGGTCTGGCCGACTCGGCGCGAAGTTTTCGTGACCACCATCATGGTCTTCATCATGGCGGCCCTTGCAGCCACGTTCTTTGCCCTTGTCGATCTGGGCATCCGGTCCGGCCTGCAATTGATCCTCAGCTTCTTCGGATAAGTCGCAGGGCCGGAAAGCGGCTTTGCAGGCTTGCATCGCCACGTTCGGGGCGGTACGAGGCGGCCTGCTTTGCATATTGGCGCGTGGCGATTCGCCGTGCGCCTGAGTGTTGCTTGCTGACGCTCACGGCAAGGCGAAATGGTAATCCTCCCGGTAACGTCCGGGCACGACAAGCGACAGGCGGAGAGACAGCGTCATGGCGAAACGGTGGTATTCGGTGAGCGTGCTCTCGAATTTCGAAAAGAAGATCGCCGAGCAGATCCGCACTTCGGTCGCCGAAGGCGGCCTTGAAGATCAGATCGACGAGGTGCTCGTGCCGACCGAAGAGGTGATCGAGGTCCGGCGCGGCAAGAAGGTCACGACGGAACGGCGCTTCATGCCCGGCTACGTGCTGGTGCATATGGAGATGTCTGACCAGGGCTATCACCTGATCAACTCGATCAACCGCGTCACCGGCTTTCTGGGCCCGCAAGGCCGCCCGATGCCGATGCGGGATGCCGAGGTCAACCAGATCCTGAACCGCGTTCAGGAAGGCGAAGACGCACCCCGCACGCTCATCCATTTCGAGGTGGGCGAACGGGTCAAGGTCAACGACGGTCCGTTCGAGGATTTCGACGGCATGGTCGAAAACGTCGACGAAGATAACCAGCGCCTGAAGGTGACGGTGTCGATTTTCGGTCGGGAAACCCCGGTCGAACTGGAATTCACTCAGGTCACCAAGCAGGGCTGAGCGATCGGGGCAGGGATGCCCCGGACCCGGGCAACCGGGCAGAGACGTGGGAGGCGAGGGGCCGCGGCCCCGGACCGGACCACGACAATGAAAACCCTGTCCGGCGCGCCGGTGCGGGGGTTGGAAAAGGAGATGGCCAATGGCCAAGAAACTCGTTGGCAGCCTGAAGCTGCAAGTGCCTGCCGGCCAGGCGAACCCGAGCCCGCCGGTCGGCCCGGCGCTGGGTCAGCGCGGCATCAACATCATGGAATTCTGCAAGGCGTTCAACGCCAAGACGGCAGACATGGAACCGGGCGCACCGTGCCCGACCATCATCCAGTACTACCAGGACAAGTCCTTCACGATGGATATCAAGACGCCGCCCGCGTCTTATTACCTGAAGAAGGCCGCGAAGCTGAAGTCGGGCTCGAAAACCCCCGGCCGTGCGAACGCAGGTTCGGTGACCCCCGCGCAGGTGCGCGAGATCGCCGAAGCGAAGATGAAAGATCTGTCGGCCAACGATGTTGAAGCCGCGATGCAGATCATCCTGGGCTCGGCCCGTTCCATGGGCATCGAGGTTAAGTAAGATGGCAAAGTACGGAAAACGCACCCGCGCCGCCCGCGAAGCTTTCGCCGGCAAGGACAACATGTCGATCGAAGACGCCGTGTCCCTGATCAAGGCGAACGCGAACGCCAAGTTCGATGAAACCGTCGAGATCGCCGTTAACCTGGGCGTCGACCCGCGCCATGCAGACCAGATGGTCCGCGGCGTGGTCGGCCTGCCCAACGGCACCGGCAAGACGGTTCGCGTGGCAGTCTTCGCCCGCGGTCCCAAGGCGGAAGAAGCACAGGCCGCAGGGGCCGACATCGTCGGCGCCGAAGACCTGATGGAAACCATCCAGGGCGGCACCATCGAGTTCGACCGTTGCATTGCAACGCCGGACATGATGCCGGTCGTGGGTCGTCTGGGCAAGATCCTGGGCCCCCGCAACCTGATGCCGAACCCGAAGGTCGGCACCGTGACCATGGACGTTGCCGAAGCGGTCAAGAACGCCAAGGGCGGTGAAGTCCAGTTCAAGGTCGAAAAGGCCGGCGTGGTGCATGCAGGTGTTGGCAAGGCATCCTTCGACGCCGCCAAGCTGACCGAGAACATTCGCGCCTTCATCGGCGCCGTGTCGCGTGCGAAGCCCGCGGGCGCGAAGGGCACCTACATGAAGAAGATCGCCCTGAGCTCCACCATGGGCCCGGGTGTCTCGATCGACGTCGCCAGCGCGACGGCCGAGTAAGACTGACGAACAGAGCGGAACAGGGCGGGATTTTCCCGCCCTTTCTTTTTGCCTTGCGGCATGGGCCTGCGCTGACAGATGACGATTTCGTGAACGCTAACATGGCCACCGGGGGTCGCGGTCCCGGGGACAGGGCGGCCGGCAAAACGTTTCATCCGATCAAATTTAACCTTAAAATGCGGTTAGTCCGGACCGTTTCGTACTGAATTGACCGCTGCGGACTTGACAGATGGCCCCTTCGGCCCTGATGCTTTGGCCCTGTAAAGATGTCGGTCGCGTTCCGTGGCCGCTTTGGCAGCGCATGAAAATGCGTCGTGCCCCCTTCACATATTCTTCGTGACAGTCTAGCAAAGCCCTTCGGGCCCCTCTGCGATTCGTGGGGGTGTCCGTATTTCGTCCGAGACGGTGGGTGAGGGTTCTCCCCTCATAATTCCTGCCCGAGACGGGAAATGACAGAGTTTCTTCGGACGTTCCAACGTTCCGGGGCGATGCGCAGGACCCGTAAAGGACCCGATAGCCGGGGCTTCTTTTCGTCCCGGCAAAACCGAGCCGGAGGGTCAAACCTCCCAATTTGGAGTAAAACTGTGGATAGAGCCCAGAAAGAGAAAGTGGTCGATGAACTCGGCCAGATCTTCGAAAGCTCTGGCGTTGTCGTGGTTGCCCACTACACCGGCCTTACAGTTGCTCAGATGCAGGACCTGCGTATCCGTGCCAGCGAAGCTGGTGGTGCCGTACGTGTTGCAAAGAACAGGCTCGCCAAGATCGCCCTGGACGGGAAGCCCTGCGAAAGCATCGGCGACCTTCTGACGGGCATGACCGTTCTCACCTACTCGGAAGACCCCGTGGCTGCTGCCAAGGTCGCCGAGGACTTCGCCAAGACCCACGACAAGTTCGTGATCCTTGGCGGTGCAATGGGTGAGAATGCTCTGGACCGTGCCGGTGTCGCGGCCGTGTCGAAAATGCCGTCGCGCGAGGAGCTTATCGCTTCCATCGTCGGCTGCATCGGCGCACCCGCATCGAACATTGCCGGAGCCATTGGCGCACCTGCTTCGAACATCGCCTCCATCCTGTCCACGATCGAGGACAAGGCGGCGGCCTGAGCATTGTAGACCGGCGAGTGTAGCTATCACGCGTCGTTGGAACACATCTATACAAACGGAAAGAGCTGAAAATGGCTGATCTGAAGAAACTCGCAGAAGACATCGTCAACCTGACGCTTCTGGAAGCACAAGAACTGAAAACCATCCTGAAGGATGAGTACGGCATCGAGCCCGCCGCCGGCGGCGCTGTCATGATGGCCGGTCCTGCTGACGGCGCTGGCGCCGCAGCCGAGGAAGAAAAGACCGAATTCGACGTCGTTCTGAAGAACGCCGGCGCGTCCAAGATCAACGTGATCAAGGAAGTCCGCGCAATCACCGGTCTGGGCCTGAAAGAAGCCAAGGCGCTGGTCGAAGAAGGCGGCAAGATCAAAGAAGGCGTGTCGAAAGACGAAGCCGAAGAAGTCAAAGGCAAGCTGGAAGGCGCTGGCGCCGAAGTCGAGCTGGCCTAAGAGCTGTCCGGGGCGGGATCTTCCCGTCCTGCGCGCCGCCTGACGCGGTGCAGAAATCGGGCTGGATCCGGGATATTCCCGGGTCCAGCCGTGCCTGTCTTGGCAAGGCCCACGCAAAAGCGGGCTTTTCCCAGGCGAGGCTTTCGCATCGGGACGCTGCCGGTCGGGATGGCAGCGGGGAATGGATGCGAACTTTCGTCCTCTCGATGGGGCAGGCGACCGGTGCCCGGCGGTCCCTTGCCCGATGAGAACTTGCAAAGGTGACATCTCACATGGCGCAATCCTATCTCGGCCAGAAACGGCTCCGCAGATACTATGGCAAGATCCGTGAAGTTCTGGACATGCCGAACCTGATCGAAGTCCAGAAAAGCTCTTATGATCTCTTCCTGAACTCCGGCGATGCCGAAATTCCGACCGATGGCGAAGGCATCATGGGCGTGTTCCAGTCCGTCTTCCCGATCAAGGATTTCAACGAAACCTCCGTGCTTGAATTCGTCAAGTACGAACTCGAACAGCCCAAGTTCGACGTCGAGGAATGCCAGGCTCGCGACATGACCTATTCGGCACCGCTGAAGGTCACGCTGCGCCTGATCGTGTTCGATGTGGACGAAGATACCGGCGCCAAGTCGGTCAAGGACATCAAGGAACAGGATGTCTTCATGGGCGACATGCCCCTGATGACGCCGAACGGCACCTTCATCGTCAACGGCACCGAACGGGTCATCGTTTCGCAGATGCACCGGTCGCCCGGCGTGTTCTTCGACCACGACAAGGGCAAGACACATTCGTCGGGCAAGCTGTTGTTCGCCTGCCGGATCATTCCCTACCGCGGCTCGTGGCTCGATTTCGAGTTCGACGCCAAGGATATCGTGTTCGCGCGTATCGACCGCCGCCGGAAGCTTCCGGTGACGACGCTCCTGTATTCGCTGGGGCTCGACCAGGAAGCGATCATGAACGCGTATTACAATACGTTGACCTACTCCCTGAAGAAGGGTGCGGGCTGGGTTACGCCGTTCTTCCCCGATCGGATCCGCGGCACGCGCCCGGTGCACGATCTGGTCGACGCCGAAACCGGCGAGGTCTTCGCCGAAGCCGGCAAGAAGATCACCCCGCGCGCCGTGAAGAAGATGATCGACGAAGGCGCGATCCAGAACCTGCAGGTTCCCTTCGAACATATCGTCGGCAAGTACGTCGCTGTCGATATGATCAACGAAGAGACCGGCGCGATCTACGTCGAAGCCGGTGACGAGCTGACGCTGGAATACGACAAGGACGGCACGCTGATCGGCGGCACCGTCAAGGACCTGCTGGATGCCGGCTACACCGACATTCCCGTCCTCGACATCGACAACGTCAATGTCGGCCCGTACATGCGCAACACCATGGCGATGGACAAGAACGTCAGCCGCGAAACCGCGCTGATGGACATCTACCGCGTCATGCGGCCGGGCGAGCCTCCCACCATCGACGCGGCCTCGTCGCTGTTCGACACGCTGTTCTTCGACAGCGAGCGGTATGACCTGTCCGCCGTCGGCCGGGTGAAGATGAACATGCGCCTGGCGCTGGACGCGGAAGACACGCAGCGGACGCTCCGCCGCGAAGACATCGTTGCCTGCATCAAGGCGTTGGTCGATCTGCGCGACGGCAAGGGCGACATCGACGACATCGACCACCTGGGCAACCGTCGTGTTCGTTCCGTCGGTGAGCTGATGGAAAACCAGTACCGTGTCGGCCTTCTGAGGATGGAGCGCGCGATCAAAGAACGCATGTCGTCGGTGGAAATCGACACCGTCATGCCGCAGGACCTGATCAACGCGAAACCGGCCGCCGCTGCCGTGCGTGAATTCTTCGGCTCCTCGCAGCTGTCGCAGTTCATGGACCAGACCAACCCGCTGTCGGAAGTCACGCACAAGCGTCGCCTTTCGGCGCTTGGCCCCGGCGGTCTGACGCGCGAACGCGCGGGCTTCGAAGTCCGCGACGTTCACCCGACCCACTATGGTCGGATGTGCCCGATTGAAACGCCGGAAGGTCCGAACATCGGCCTGATCAACTCGCTGGCGACCTTCGCCCGCGTGAACAAGTACGGCTTCATCGAAACGCCCTATCGCGTTGTGAAGGACGGACAGGTGACCGACGAGGTTCACTACATGTCCGCGACCGAGGAAATGCGCCACACCGTGGCGCAGGCCAACGCGACGCTGGACGATGACGGCCGCTTCGTGAACGAGATGGTCAACACCCGCCAGTCGGGCGACTATACTCTGGCACCCATCGATCAGGTCGATCTGATCGACGTGAGCCCGAAGCAGTTGGTGTCGGTCGCGGCCTCGCTGATCCCGTTCCTTGAAAACGACGACGCCAACCGGGCCCTGATGGGCTCGAACATGCAGCGTCAGGCGGTTCCGCTGATCCGTGCCGAGGCGCCGCTTGTCGGCACCGGCATCGAGGAAGTGGTTGCGCGTGACTCGGGTGCGGCCATCATGGCCAAGCGTGGCGGCGTGATCGACCAGGTCGATGCGCAGCGGATCGTGATCCGCGCCACCGAAGGTCTGGAACTGGGCGATGCCGGCGTTGACATCTACCGGATGCGCAAGTTCCAGCGGTCGAACCAGAACACCTGCATCAACCAGCGTCCGCTGGTGAAGGTCGGTCAGACGGTAGGCACGGGCGAAGTCATCGCAGACGGTCCGTCGACGGACATGGGGGAACTGGCGCTCGGCAAGAACGTCGTGGTCGCCTTCATGCCGTGGAATGGCTACAACTACGAGGACTCGATCCTGATCTCGGAACGGATCGCGATGGATGACGTCTTCACCTCGATCCATATCGAGGAATTCGAAGTCGCCGCCCGTGACACCAAGCTTGGGCCGGAAGAGATCACTCGCGACATCCCCAACGTGGGCGAGGAAGCTCTGCGCAACCTCGACGAAGCGGGCATCGTCTATATCGGTGCCGATGTCGAACCGGGCGATATCCTCGTCGGCAAGATCACCCCCAAGGGCGAAAGCCCGATGACGCCGGAAGAAAAGCTTCTGCGCGCCATCTTCGGTGAAAAGGCCTCGGACGTGCGCGATACCTCGCTTCGGGTCAAGCCGGGCGATTACGGTACCGTTGTGGAGGTCCGCGTCTTCAACCGTCACGGCGTCGACAAGGACGAACGTGCGCTGCAGATCGAACGGGAAGAGATCGAAGCCCTGGCCCGTGACCGGGACGACGAGCTTGCGATCTTCGACCGGAACATCTTCGCGCGTCTGAAAACGCTGATCATGGGCAAGGAAATTGCCAAGGGTCCGCGCGGCGTGAAGCCGGGGTCGGTCGTGACCGAGGAACTGCTGGATACCATGGCCCGTGGCCAGTGGTGGCAGCTGGGCCTGAAGGAAGAAAGCGACGCGCAGATCGTCGAAGCGCTGCATGAACAGTACGAAGCGCAGAAACGCGCGCTGGATGCACGGTTCGAGGACAAGGTGGAGAAAGTGCGCCGCGGCGACGATCTTCCGCCGGGCGTGATGAAGATGGTCAAGGTCTTCGTCGCGGTGAAGCGCAAGCTGCAACCGGGGGACAAGATGGCCGGTCGTCACGGGAACAAGGGGGTTATCTCCCGCGTGGTTCCGGTGGAAGACATGCCGTTCCTGGCCGATGGCACGCCCGTCGACTTCTGCCTCAACCCGCTGGGCGTTCCCAGCCGGATGAACGTGGGTCAGATCCTGGAAACGCATATGGGCTGGGCCGCGCGCGGTCTGGGCATCCGGATCGACGATGCGCTGGACGACTATCGCCGGACCGGCGATCTGAGCCCGGTGCGCGAAGCGATGCAGAACGCCTATGGCGAAGATGTCTATGACGAAGGCATCGCAACCATGGACGAAGAGCGTCTGGTGGAAGCGGCAGGCAACGTCATCCGCGGTGTTCCGATCGCGACGCCCGTCTTCGACGGCGCGAAGGAACCCGACGTGAACGACGCGCTGGTGCGTGCCGGTTTCGATCAGTCCGGTCAGTCGGTGCTGTTCGACGGTCGTACGGGTGAACAGTTCGCGCGCCCGGTGACGGTCGGCGTCAAGTACCTGCTGAAGCTGCACCACCTGGTCGACGACAAGATCCACGCCCGTTCGACGGGGCCCTACAGCCTCGTCACCCAGCAGCCGCTGGGCGGCAAGGCGCAGTTCGGCGGTCAGCGTTTCGGGGAGATGGAAGTCTGGGCTCTGGAAGCCTACGGCGCCGCTTACACCCTGCAGGAAATGCTGACTGTGAAGTCGGACGACGTGGCAGGCCGGACCAAGGTCTACGAAAGCATCGTGAAGGGCGAGGACAACTTCGAAGCCGGCGTGCCGGAATCGTTCAACGTTCTCGTCAAGGAGGTCCGGGGTCTGGGCCTCAATATGGAACTCCTGGATCTGGAGGAGGACACGTAACGGTGCGTGACATCACGCACCCTGCGACGCCGGACCGGCCTGCGGAGATTTCGCACGCACCGTCCGCCGCCTCCGTAGGGTGCGCGGTCCCCACGCACCATTGCGCCGCCTCCACCAGCCGCCTTTCAAGGATTGAGACATGAACCAGGAACTGACCAACAACCCGTTCAACCCGGTCACCCCGCCGAAGGTCTTCGACGAGATCAAGGTCTCGCTTGCTTCGCCGGAACGGATCCTCTCGTGGTCCTATGGTGAGATCAAGAAGCCGGAAACGATCAACTACCGGACCTTCAAGCCAGAGCGCGACGGCCTGTTCTGCGCCCGTATCTTCGGGCCGATCAAGGATTACGAATGCCTTTGCGGCAAGTACAAGCGGATGAAGTATCGCGGCGTTGTCTGCGAGAAATGCGGCGTTGAAGTCACGCTGCAGAAGGTTCGCCGCGAGCGCATGGGCCACATCGAACTGGCCGCGCCCGTCGCGCATATCTGGTTCCTGAAGTCGCTGCCCAGCCGGATCGGCCTCATGCTCGACATGACGCTGCGCGATCTGGAACGCGTGCTCTACTTCGAAAACTATGTCGTCATCGACCCGGGTCTGACCGAGCTCAACGAAGGTCAGATGATGACCGAAGAAGAGTACATGGACGCCCAGGACGCCTATGGCATGGACGCCTTCACGGCGAATATCGGTGCCGAAGCCATCCGCGAGATGCTGTCGAAGATCGACCTTGAGCTGGAAGCAGAAAACCTGCGCGCCGACCTCAAGGAAGCGACCGGCGAACTGAAGCCCAAGAAGATCATCAAGCGTCTGAAGGTCGTGGAATCCTTCCTGGAATCGGGCAACCGCCCGGAATGGATGGTCATGACCGTCATTCCGGTCATCCCGCCGGAACTGCGTCCACTGGTGCCGCTGGATGGCGGTCGCTTCGCGACGTCGGATCTGAACGACCTGTATCGCCGGGTGATCAACCGGAACAACCGCCTGAAGCGGCTGATCGAACTGCGCGCGCCCGACATCATCGTTCGCAACGAAAAGCGGATGCTGCAGGAATCGGTCGACGCGCTCTTCGACAACGGCCGTCGTGGCCGCGTGATCACGGGGGCCAACAAGCGTCCGCTGAAATCGCTGTCGGACATGCTGAAAGGCAAGCAGGGTCGCTTCCGTCAGAACCTTCTGGGCAAGCGGGTCGACTTCTCGGGCCGGTCGGTCATCGTGACCGGGCCGGAACTGAAGCTGCACCAGTGCGGCCTGCCGAAGAAGATGGCGCTCGAACTGTTCAAGCCGTTCATCTACTCGCGGCTTGAAGCCAAGGGCCTGTCGTCGACCGTGAAGCAGGCGAAGAAGCTCGTCGAAAAGGAACGCCCCGAAGTCTGGGACATCCTCGACGAGGTCATTCGCGAACACCCGGTGTTGCTGAACCGTGCGCCGACGCTGCACCGTCTGGGCATCCAGGCGTTCGAGCCGATCCTGATCGAAGGCAAGGCGATCCAGCTGCACCCGCTTGTTTGTTCGGCCTTCAACGCCGACTTCGACGGTGACCAGATGGCCGTGCACGTGCCGCTGTCGCTTGAAGCCCAGCTTGAAGCGCGCGTCCTGATGATGTCGACGAACAACGTTCTGTCGCCTGCCAACGGCGCACCGATCATCGTTCCGTCGCAGGATATGATCCTGGGCCTTTACTACGTGACCCTGGAACGTGCCGGCATGAAGGGCGAAGGCAAGATCTTCGGCTCCCCCGATGAAGTCGAGCAGGCGCTCGACGCCGGTGAAGTGCACCTGCACACAAAGATCACCGCGCGGGTCATGCAGATCGACGAAGAAGGCAACGAGGTCTACAAGCGCTTCGAAACGACGCCGGGCCGCGTGCGGCTGGGCACGCTTCTGCCGCTGAACGCCAAGGCGCCGTTCGAGCTGGTCAACCGTCTGCTCCGCAAGCGCGAAGTTCAGCAGGTCATCGATACCGTCTACCGCTATTGCGGTCAGAAGGAATCGGTCATCTTCTGCGACCAGATCATGACCATGGGCTTCCGCCAGGCGTTCAAGGCCGGGATCTCGTTCGGCAAGGATGACATGGTCATCCCCCCGTCGAAGTGGACGATCGTCGAAGAGACCCGTGACCAAGTCAAGGACTTCGAACAGCAGTACATGGACGGCCTGATCACCCAGGGTGAGAAGTACAACAAGGTCGTCGATGCCTGGTCGAAGTGCAACGACAAGGTCACCGAAGCGATGATGACCAGCATCTCGGACATGCAGTACGCCGAAGACGGCTCCGAGATGGAACCGAACTCGGTCTACATGATGGCCCACTCGGGTGCCCGTGGCTCGGTCACTCAGATGAAGCAACTGGGCGGGATGCGCGGCCTGATGGCGAAACCGAACGGCGACATCATCGAGACGCCGATCATCTCGAACTTCAAGGAAGGCCTGACCGTTCTTGAGTACTTCAACTCGACCCACGGCGCGCGGAAAGGTCTGTCGGACACCGCTCTGAAGACTGCGAACTCGGGCTACCTGACCCGTCGTCTGGTCGACGTGGCGCAGGACTGCATCGTCCGGTCGCACGATTGCGGCACGAACCTTGCCATCACCTGCGAAGCGGCGGTCAACGATGGCGAAGTCGTCGCCTCGATCAGCGAGCGGCTTCTGGGCCGGGTCGCGGCCGAGGACATCTACAAGCCCGGCACGTCGGAAGTCATCTGCAGCGTCGGTCACCTGATCGACGAACGGATGGCCGACATGATCGAGGACGCCGGCGTTCAGTCCGTGCGGATGCGGTCGCCGCTGACCTGCGAGGCCGAGGAAGGCGTCTGCGCCATGTGCTACGGGCGTGACCTTGCCCGCGGCACGATGGTCAACACGGGTGAGGCCGTCGGCATCATCGCCGCTCAGTCCATCGGTGAACCGGGCACGCAGCTGACGATGCGGACCTTCCACATCGGCGGCGTGGCCCAAGGTGGCCAGCAGTCGTTCCAGGAAGCCGGTCAGGCCGGGACCATCGCGTTCGAACAGGCCAGCGTCCTGCAGAACGAGGCGGGCGAGATCATGGTGATGGGGCGGAACATGAAGCTCCTCATCCTGGATGAGGCCGGCGAGGAACGGGCCAGCCACAAGCTGGGCTACGGTACCAAGATCTTCGTCAAGGAAGGCGAAAAGATCCAGCGCGGCCAGAAGCTGTTCGAATGGGATCCGTACACCCTGCCGATCATCGCGGAAAAGGACGGGACGGCAAAATATGTCGACCTCGTTTCGGGCCTCGCCGTGCGCGACGAGACCGACGATGCAACGGGCATGACCCAGAAGATCGTGATCGACTGGCGGACCGCTCCGAAAGGCAGCGAACTGAAGCCGGAGATCATCCTGGTGGGCGAAGACGGCGAACCGGTCCGCAATGCGGCCGGCAACCCTGTGACCTACCCGATGTCGGTGGACGCGGTTCTGTCGGTCGAAGACGGGCAGGAGATCAAGGCCGGTGACGTCGTGGCGCGCATCCCGCGGGAAGGTGCGAAGACGAAGGACATCACCGGCGGTCTGCCGCGTGTGGCCGAACTCTTCGAGGCACGCCGCCCGAAGGACCACGCCATCATCGCCGAGATCGACGGCTATGTCCGCTTCGGACGCGACTACAAGAACAAGCGTCGCATCACCATCGAACCGGCGGACGAGAACCTCGATCCGGCGGAATACATGGTGCCGAAGGGCAAGCACATCCCTGTGCAGGAAGGCGATTACATCCAGAAGGGCGATTACATCATGGACGGCAATCCCGCGCCGCATGACATCCTCGCCATCATGGGTGTCGAAGCGCTGGCCGATTACATGATCGACGAGGTGCAGGACGTCTACCGGCTGCAGGGCGTGAAGATCAACGACAAGCACATCGAGGTGATCGTTCGCCAGATGCTGCAGAAGTGGGAGATCTCGGAGTCCGGTGACACGACGCTTCTGAAGGGCGAACATGTCGACAAGCAGGAATTCGACGCCGCCAACGAAAAGGCGCTGTCGAAGAGCGGCCGTCCGGCGCAGGGCGAACCGATCCTGCTGGGCATCACCAAGGCCTCGCTGCAGACGCGTTCGTTCATCTCGGCCGCATCCTTCCAGGAGACGACCCGCGTGCTCACCGAAGCCTCGGTGCAGGGCAAGCGCGACAAGCTTGTCGGCTTGAAGGAGAACGTGATCGTCGGCCGCCTGATCCCGGCGGGCACGGGCGGGGCGACCCAGCGCGTGCGCCGTGTGGCGCAGGAACGCGACAACATCGTGATCGAGGCCCGGCGCGAGGAAGCGGCAGCCGCCGCAGCCCTTGCCGCGCCCAGCCAGGATGACATGTCGTCCGGGGCGGAAGATCACGACACGGTGGTCGTCGACACGCCGGACAGCCAGGACTGACCGGCAGCCGCTTCCGACGATTGAAAAGAACAAAACCCGCGCGCGAGCGCGGGTTTTTCCTTTTGGTAGCCGTCCGGGTGACGGAAACCGACCGATGCGCGGGCACGGATTGCCGGTCCCCGGGCGGGGTGCTAGGGCAGGGCGGTCGGCCCCGCGGCCGACGTACTGGCAAAGGAACCCCCGATGAGCCCCAACACGCAGGGCGCGCTTCTGATGGTCGCGTGCATGTCGTCCTTCACGTTCAACGACATCTGCATCAAGGCCACCGGCGGCGACATCCCGATCCTCCAGATCCTTGCCATGCGCGCCGTGCTGACGACCATCGCCATCTACATCCTTGCGCAGCGCCTGCGTGGGTTGAAGTTCGACATTTCACTTCGCGACTGGGGCTGGATCGCGCTGCGCAGCTTCTGCGAATTCGGCGCCGCCATCGGCTTTTTCACGGCGCTCTTCGCGATGAAGTTCGCCAATGTCTCGGCGATCCTGCAGGTGCTGCCGATCTCCGTCACGCTGGGGGCGGTGATCTTCTTCCGCGAAAGGGTGGGCTGGCGCCGCACGCTGGCGATCCTCGCGGGCTTCACGGGCGTGATCATCATCATCCGCCCCGGCCCCGAGGGGTTCGAGACGGGAGCCTTCTACGCCATGTTCGCGGTCCTCATGGTAACCGTGCGCGACCTGTCGGTTCGCAAGCTCTCGCCCGAGGTGCCCTCGCTCACCGTCACCTTCGCGGCCTCTGTCGCGATCCTCCTGTTCTCCACCGTTGCGTCGACACAGGTGGACTGGCAGCCGGTGGATCTGACGGACGGGCTTCTGATCCTCAGCTCGTCGGTCTTCATCATCGGCGGCTATGTCTTCAGCGTCATGGTGATGCGCGTGGGCGAGATCTCGTTCGTGGCGCCGTTCCGCTATTCCAGCCTGCTGATCGCGCTGCTGACGGGGCTGGTGTTCTTCGATGAATGGCCCACGCCTCTGACGCTGCTGGGCGCCACCATCGTCGTGGCGTCTGGGCTCTTCATGTTCTACCGCGACAAGGCGAAGGCTGTGGGCGCATGATTCCGGAAATCGGCCTTACACACATTGCATTGGCCGAAGATTTGCCCTATCTGCCGTGGGACCGGCAATTGGGGCCACCGGCTGTTGACAGCCACTGCGACTCCCCCTATACGCCGGGCTCATCTCGGCGCCGGGGGTATTCCCTCCGCCGACTCCAGTTATGGAAGTGGTCACGATCCGGCTCCTAACCCGAGCCCGATCCTCTGAAAACGGACCGCATCGTTCCCGCTGCCGGAGGACGAAAGCGGTCTTTGGCGCTTTGCATCTGCACAAACATGCAGGCAGGCCGCCGGAAGACGAAACCGCACGCACATGCGTGCCTGAAAACATGTGTGTTGCGAAACGGGGAAGAACGCCGGAATGCCAACGATCCAACAGCTGATCCGCAAGCCGCGGCAGCCAAAAATCAAGCGCTCGAAATCTCAGCATCTCGAGCAATGCCCCCAGAAACGGGGTGTCTGCACGCGCGTCTACACGACGACGCCGAAGAAACCGAACTCGGCCATGCGGAAGGTCGCCAAAGTGCGCCTGACGAATGGTTACGAGGTCATCTCGTATATCCCGGGTGAAAGCCACAACCTTCAGGAACACTCTGTTGTCCTGATCCGCGGCGGTCGTGTCAAAGACCTTCCCGGCGTGCGCTATCACATCCTCCGCGGCGTGCTCGACACGCAAGGCGTGAAGGACCGGAAGCAGCGCCGTTCGAAATATGGCGCCAAGCGCCCGAAATAAGAGGATACAAACATGTCCCGCCGTCACGCTGCCGAGAAGCGCGAAGTTCTGCCCGACGCCAAGTTTGGCGATCGTGTGCTGACGAAATTCATGAACAACCTGATGGTCGACGGCAAGAAATCCGCCGCTGAAACCATCGTGTACAACGCGCTGGATCGGGTTGAAGCCAAGATCAAGCGCGCGCCGGTGGAAGTGTTCCACGAAGCGCTCGACAACATCAAACCGTCGGTCGAAGTTCGTTCGCGCCGGGTTGGTGGTGCCACCTACCAGGTGCCGGTCGAAGTGCGTCCCGAACGCCGCGAAGCGCTGGCCATCCGCTGGCTGATCATCGCGTCGCGCAACCGCAACGAAAACACGATGGAAGAGCGTCTGGCCGGTGAGCTTGTCGATGCCGTTCAATCGCGTGGCACGGCCGTCAAGAAGCGTGAAGACACGCACAAGATGGCCGAAGCCAACAAGGCCTTCTCGCATTACCGCTGGTAAACTCAATGCCTGCCGATCGCGCCACAAACGAGACACCTGCCCCGGCCCCAGTGGCCGGTGCTGTCTTGTTGGGCCCCGGGGCCTTCGGGCGCGGTTCGGCACGGGTGTCTGCGCGGGATCACCGCATTGCCAGCCGCCCCGATCTCCATAACGAGACCGTCTGACTCTATAACCCGCTTCGGCTCCACGAAGGACCCACTCCAATGGCACGCGACTATCCGCTCGAGCGCTACCGCAACTTCGGTATCATGGCGCATATTGACGCCGGCAAGACCACCACGACCGAACGTATCCTGTTTTATACCGGCAAGTCGCACAAGATCGGCGAAGTCCACGACGGCGCCGCGACCATGGACTGGATGGAGCAGGAGCAGGAACGCGGCATCACCATCACGTCGGCCGCGACCACGACGTTCTGGCAGTGGCAAGAAGAGCCGACCCCGGAAGGCACCTACGACACCCGCTACCGCTACAACATCATCGACACCCCGGGCCACGTCGACTTCACCATCGAAGTCGAACGTTCGCTGGCCGTGCTTGACGGCGCGATCTGCCTGCTCGACGGCAACGCCGGTGTCGAACCCCAGACCGAAACGGTGTGGCGTCAGGCCGACCGCTACAAGGTTCCGCGCATCGTGTTCGTCAACAAGATGGACAAGATCGGCGCCGACTTCTTCAACTGCGTGAAGATGATCAAGGACCGCACCGGCGCGACCCCGGTTCCGATCGCCCTGCCGATCGGCGCCGAAGACCAGCTGGAAGGCATCATCGACCTCGTCACCATGGAAGAGTGGACGTGGAAGGGTGAAGATCTGGGCGCATCCTGGACCCGCCAGCCGATCCGCGACGACCTGAAGGACCTGGCCGACGAATGGCGCTCGACCCTGATCGAGAACGCCGTCGAAATGGACGACACCGCGATGGAAGCGTATCTCGAAGGCGAAGAGCCCGACGAGGCCACGCTGCGCGCGCTGATCCGCAAGGGCTGCCTGTCGCTGTCTTTCGTTCCGGTCTCGGCTGGCTCGGCCTTCAAGAACAAGGGTGTCCAGCCGCTGCTGAACGCCGTGATCGACTACCTGCCCAGCCCGCTGGACGTTCCGCCCTACATGGGCTTCTCGCCGGATGACGAGACGGAAACCCGGAATATCGAACGGAAGGCCGACGACAGCCAGCCGTTCTCGGCGCTGGCGTTCAAGATCATGAACGATCCCTTCGTCGGTTCGCTGACCTTCAGCCGCATCTATTCGGGTGTCCTGAAGAAGGGCGACTCGATGCTGAACTCGACAAAAGGCAAGCGCGAGCGCGTCGGCCGGATGATGATGATGCACTCGAACAACCGCGAAGAGATCGATGAAGCCTTTGCAGGCGACATCATCGCGCTGGCCGGCCTGAAGGAAACCACGACCGGAGACACGCTTTGCGATCCGCAGAACCAGGTCGTGATGGAAACGATGACCTTCCCCGATCCGGTGATCGAGATCGCGGTCGAACCCAAAACCAAGGGCGACCAGGAAAAGATGAGCCAGGGCCTGGCGCGTCTGGCGGCAGAAGACCCGTCGTTCCGTGTCGAAACCGATCTGGAATCCGGTCAGACGATCATGAAGGGGATGGGCGAACTTCACCTCGACATCCTCGTCGATCGCCTGAAGCGCGAATTCAAGGTCGAAGCCAACATCGGTGCGCCGCAGGTTGCCTATCGTGAAACGATCAGCCACGCGATCGAACACACCTATACCCACAAGAAACAGTCGGGTGGTTCGGGTCAGTTCGCCGAAGTGAAGCTGAGCATCCAGCCCACCGAGGCGGGCGAAGGCTACTCGTTCGAATCCAAGATCGTCGGTGGTTCGGTTCCCAAGGAATACATCCCGGGCGTCGAAAAAGGCATCAACTCGGTCATGGATTCGGGCCCGCTGGCCGGCTTCCCGGTGATCGACTTCAAGGTCGCGCTGATCGACGGCAAGTTCCACGATGTGGACTCCAGCGTTCTCGCCTTTGAAATCGCCTCGCGGATGGCCATGCGTGAAGGTCTGCGCAAGGCCGGCGCGAAACTGCTGGAACCGATCATGAAGGTCGAAGTCGTGACGCCGGAAGAATATACCGGTTCGATCATCGGCGACCTGACCTCGCGTCGTGGCCAGGTTTCCGGCCAGGAGCAGCGCGGCAACGCCATCGCGATTGAATCGTTCGTGCCGCTGGCGAACATGTTCGGCTACATCAACACGCTGCGCTCCATGTCTTCGGGCCGCGCGCAGTTCACGATGCAGTTCGATCATTATGATCCGGTCCCGCAGAACATCAGCGACGAAATCCAGGCAAAATACGCCTGATCCGGGACGGCGGGGTGAACCCCGCCCTACCCAAGCACCGTAGGGCGGGGCTACCCCGCCACCCAGAGAGACAAGGAGGCCATCNTACGAGACGGACAACCGTCACTACGCCCACGTCGACTGCCCCGGGCACGCCGACTACGTGAAGAACATGATCACGGGTGCGGCGCAGATGGACGGCGCGATCCTGGTCGTGAACGCGGCCGACGGCCCGATGCCGCAAACGCGCGAGCACATCCTGCTGGGCCGCCAGGTCGGCATCCCGACGATGGTCGTCTACCTGAACAAGGTCGACCAGGTGGATGACGAAGAGCTGCTGGAACTGGTGGAAATGGAAGTGCGCGAGCTTCTGTCTTCGTACGAATATCCCGGCGACGACATTCCGATCATCCCGGGCTCGGCCCTGGCTGCTCTGGAAGGCCGCGATCCGGAAATCGGCGAGGAGTCCATCAAGAAGCTGATGGCCGCCGTCGACGAATGGATCCCGACGCCGGAGCGCGCCGTGGACCAGCCGTTCCTGATGCCGATCGAAGACGTGTTCTCGATCTCGGGCCGCGGCACGGTTGTGACCGGCC
>NZ_QZEX01000024.1 GCF_003646465.1 Chachezhania antarctica | reverse complement strand
GGAGCATCAGGCCTGTGTCCCGCGGCAGCGCCAATTCCGAAAATTTGAGGTTCGGAATTGGCCCTGCCGCTCATGGCTGGGGATTTTTCAAACGGCGGTTTTGGGGAGATTACGTCCGGCGATTACACCCAGTCCTTGAAGGGGGCACCGTTCCGGAGGGCCCCAGGCTTGCGAGCCAGAACCGGAATGTAGTGCAGCGGGTCGTAGATGGCCTTGTCGCGCCCAAAGGCTCGGGCGTGCTGCCCCACGATCTTGCCGTCCTGCCAGAGCTCGACCCGCTCGGCATAGGCGCGGATCTCGACAGGACGACCAACCGCCCGGCCATCGACGGAGTAGCGGTTCTTGTCGAACCGGACGAGGCAGGTCTTCGAGACCGACGCCGGCACGGCATGGAAGCCGTCGAACGGCCCGACATAGGGCACAAGACTCGCGCGCTCGTCCTGGAACACATCCCAGATCGTTCGATCCCGAAGCTCCTGGTGCGGATTGGCCTTCGCCCAGGCAACGCAGCGATCCTCGAGCCAGGCGTTGAGCTCGGCGTAGCTCCTGAACTTAGGCCGGGGCACGAAGAACCGCCTTCGGACAACGCCGACCTGGTTCTCGACCTGTCCCTTCTCCCAGCCGGATGCCGGGGTGCATGCGACGGGATCGACGAGGTAATGCCCGCACATCTGCTGGAACCGGCGGTTGTAGGCTCGGTCGCGGCCGACGAAGATCGTCTCGACCGCGGTCTTCATGTTGTCGTAGATGCCCCGCGTGCAGGTGCCCCCGAAGAAGGCGAAGGCCTTGTCATGGGCGTCGAAGACCATCTCCTGCGTCTCGCGGGGATAGGCACGCACGAACAGCATCCGGCTGTGACACAGGCGGACATGCGCCACCTTCACCGTGGTCGTCGCGCCGTCGATCACCACGATCTCGTGGCTCCAGTCGAACTGGTAGGCCTCGCCTGGATCGAAACTTAGCGGCACATAGGCGGCGGCAGATGCCACCTCTTCCTCCTTGGACCACGTCGCCGCGTATCGCCGGACCGCATCATAACCACCATCATACCCTCGAGCCCGGAGTTCCTCGAAGATGCGGATGCGGATGCGGGTCAGTCGCTCGCGCTTGGGCTTCCGCGCGTTCACCGCCAGCATCTCGTCCAACATGTCTTTCCAGGGCCCGATCTTCGGCAGCGGCTGAATGGTCCGCTCGTAGGTGAGCTCCGTCGCACCCGACCGGATCACCTTGCGCACCGTGTTCCGCGACACCCGCAGATCCCGGCAGATTTGCTTGATCGACTTCTTGTCCTGAAAATATGCCCGCCGGATCTTCGCTATCGTCTCCACGACCAACATCCCACACTGCGCTCCCGATGACCTCGGAAGCATCATGACCATCAGTGTAAGGGGGTCATTTTTGGGCGCCGATTACCCCGCTACGGCGTCAATTTTGATGGGGTGGATGCCCCCGCCCGACGGCATCGCGATGTGCCAAGATGGTGATGCTGAAGTCACCATAGGAAGAGGAGGCATCCATGAATGAGGTTAGCATCGTCGGCGTCGACCTGGCAAAGCAGGTCTTTCAAGTTCACGGAGCTGCGGCAGACGGGCGGGTCCTGTTCCGCAAGAAGTTGTCTCGTCCACAGTTTGCGAAGTTCATGACGGCCTTACCTCGGTGCGTCGTGGCGATGGAGGCTTGCGGGACCGCACATTACTGGGGTCGGGAGCTGGCCCGGCACGGCCATGACGTCCGGCTCATCCCACCGATCTACGTGAAGCCGTTCGTGAAGCGGCAGAAGAACGATGCGGCTGATGCGGAAGCTGTCGCCGAGGCCGCCCTGCGCCCGACGATGCGCAGCGTGGCGGTGAAGACGGCCGGACAGCAAGCACAGGCGATGCTCTTTCGCACCCGCGATTTGCTCGTCGGACAGCGCACCCAGTTGGTCAATGCGCTCCGGGGACATCTCGCTGAGCACGGCATCATCCTGGGCAAGGGCATTGGCAATATCGACCGTCTCGCCGCGCGCTTCGAAGAAGACGAAGACATTCCAGACCTGGTTCGCAACTTGGGGCGGCTCTACCTCGATCGGATCGCAGGGCTCAGCGCCGAAATCGGCGAACTGGACGGGCGAATTGCGGCGGCAGCGAAGGAAAGCGATGTCGCTCGCAAACTTCAGACGATGCCGGGGATCGGTCCGGTCTGTGCCATGGCAATCGGCACCTTCGCGCCCGATATGCGCGAATTCCGCCGAGCGCGCGACTTCTCGGCCTGGCTCGGGCTCGTTCCCCGGCAACATTCCAGCGGCGGAAAACAGAAGCTCGGCCGAACATCCAAGATGGGGCAGCGCGACATTCGCCGCCTACTGATCGTGGGCGCGATGTCCGTCGTGCATTGGAGGGGTCGCGAGGGCGGCAAGCCCGGATCGTGGCTCTCCCGCATGCTGGCCCGGAAGCCGCGCATGCTGGTCGCTATCGCCTTGGCCAACAAGATGGCCCGGATGATTTGGGCCATGCTCTCGCGAGATGAGGATTACCGAGATCCGACCGGCGCGGTCTGCTGACCGCGGCCGCCGGAGCGTCGGCGATGTGAGGAGGACGACGACCAGCATGGGCAAATGATCGACAAGATCCGGAACGGGTGAGCCGGTGGCATCCAACGAGCTCAAGCTCGCAATTTTGATCAGGCCCCCGATCCGCGCATCACCATACCGGCCCGCGGCATGTCACGGTCGCACCTGAGAGGCCTGAAACATGACCGCACCCGATCACATGCTCAGAAGGTCAGAAAAATCCTTGCATCGAAGGGGGCATCCAAACATGCATGCCGGTTCACAGCTCGCGGAGCACATGCTGGATGTGGCCACGCTCAAGGAGATGCTGGGAAAAATGTATGGTCCGCCCCGCGGTTGCAAGTTGTTGGATGACGTCTTTGGCTTGCGTAAATGTATCCGGCCTCTGATCAGTGGCTGATTTTGCCAGCCAGGCCTTGATGAGATCCGCACCTCGGGTTCCAGATTACTAGCTCCGGGATCATGTCCCTCTTTTTTGCGCGTAGCTTACCCGTGGTCGATCAGCCGTTTGGTCATCACATCCCTTGCAATGGGGTTTGCGGATTAAGGGTCAGATCATGCTGCCGCCCCTTTCGTCCGCAGATAGTTTTCGCCAGGCTTCGTCAGAATGGCCCAAGCGATCCGGGTGAGTTTGTTTGCTAACGCGACAACGGCCTTGTTGCGATGCGTTCGATCTTCGAGAGCGCTGAGCCACCTGCCAAGTGCGTGTGTCTCACGGTGTAAATGCAAGAAGCATGATCGCGCGCCGTGGATCAGAAGTCGCCTGACATATCCATTTCCACGCTTGCTGATGCCGAGCAGGTTTTGCTTACCACCTGATGAATGTTCAGCCGGAACGAGGCCAAGCCACGCTGCCATGTCTCGCGCTTTCTTGAACTGCCTGCCGTCTCCCGCCGCAGCGACAAGCGCGGTTGCGCCCAGTGGGCCGATGCCGGGGATAGTCAGCAGACGTTTGATCGTCTCGTCGCTATGCGCGATGGCTTCGATCTCTTTGGACAGCTCGGCGATACGGCGCTCTAAGTGATCGAGATCGTCCAACAAACTCGTGAGCAACGTGCGCATCGCACCGGACAGATCATTGTCTTCATTGCCAAGGTGGCGGCGAACGTCTGAGTGGAAGCCACCGGCGCCAGTGCGCATCGCCAAACCATACTCGATGCAAAACGCGCGTGCCTGGTTCATCAGGCCCGTGCGGTTGCGCACGAGGCGATCCCGGATCCGATGCAAGGCCTGCAAATCGACCTGATCATCTGAGCGCACTTGCACAAAGCGCATCGTTGGCCGGGTCACAGCCTCTGCAATGGCTTCCGCGTCGATGGTGTCCGATTTGTTGGACTTGACGTAGGCTTTCACAAATTTGGCCGGGATGATCCGAGCGTCATGGCCCAGAGCAATCAACTTGCGCGCCAGCCACTGCGATCCAGCGCAGGCTTCCATGCCAATCAGCACAGGATCAGCGGCTTCAAAGAACCGTATCAGCGTCTCACGCGCAAACTTCGCGCGCTGTATTGGTTGTCCAGCAGCGTCCATCGCGACGACGTGAAAGACCTTCTTGCCGATGTCGATCCCGTAGGCTGCCGCGTCAGGGTTTGGTTTTGTGCGCATCCGTAAATCCTCCTTGAGTTCAATTGCACCAACATTGGCGTCTGGATGCGGGGCGGGCCATCCCATTACTTGTTGAGGCACAGTCGGGCGAGGACCGGCGGCAGCAAGTTCAGGCTGACCTGACAAGGTTGGAGGCGATCGAGAACCAGGTCGGTCAAGCAGCGGCTCTTAGAAGCGCGTTTGACGACGCTGCGAAGGACGAAGGTTCGGCGAAGAAGGCTCTGACCGAGGCCATAGATGCCCGAGAGAAGCTCAAGTCTCAGCGCGATGCGACCGATCTGGCACTTGATCAAGCGCGAAAGACCGAAACGGTGCGAGGCCAGCTGACCGGTGAGTTGGCCGAGGTCAACCGAGAAAGAGTCAAGGCAGCGGCGCATGTTAAGGCGCAAGAGGCTGTCGCCGATGCTCAACGAAATGTAGAAGCGGCATCGAACGAACTGGCGACAAGAACCGACGCGGCGCAAGCCGCTGATGCGGCATTGGTAGATGCCGAGGCACGGCTTTCGCGCACGCAAGCGATCATTCTGGCCGAAAAGTTGACCGAAGGAGCGCCCTGCCCTGTCTGTGGCTCCCATGATCATCCTGCGCCTGCCCATGGTATGCCCGAACAAGCTGGTTTGACCGAAGCGTTTCGGAGTGCGCAGGTTCAGGCGAGAACTGCCTCCGAAGCCAGAGTTCGGGCCGAAAGCGAACTCGGCAATTTTCGAATGCGGCTCGACGAAAAGAAGCGGGCGCTCGAGGAACAGGAAAGTCCTGAGCGCACGTTAGCGGCACTCGAAGTTGAAATCGCACGGCTTGAAGGCGACGTCGCCGCGCTTGGAGAAGCGGTCGATTTAGACGCGATGGCGGAGCAGTTGGCCCAACTCAAGCTGAAACTGACTGAGGCTGAAGCTGCCGAGGCTACGGCGCGCACCGCTGCGGGAAAGGCCGAGACCGATCTTGCCGGCGCGCGCGCCAAGCTGGACACAGTGATCGAGGCCCTGCCGGAAGGTCTGCGCACGCCCGAGGCGGTTGTCGCTCGACGGGAGGCTTTACAGAGAGAGCAAAGGCAACTGTCCGAGGCGCTGGAAGTGGCGACGCAACAGGACCGAGCCGCCGGTGAAATGCTCACCCGTGCGCAAGAGCAGCTGGAAGCAGCAAAGCGGGCGCGCGACGCGCAGCAACAGCGCGTGAAAAAGGCGCAAGATGATTTTGGTGCTCGGCTTGCCGAGGTCGGGCTGGACAAAGCGGGATATGATGCTTGCAAGGCGCATTTCCCGACCCTCGATGCCGACCAGAAGACGGTATCCGATCATCGTGAGGGCCTGATCGCGGCTCACACGACATTGCAGAACGCCATAGCCGCTTGCGCAGATCGTGAACGCCCGGATCTTGCCCCGCTTCAGCTGGCGTTGGCAGACGCCACCCAGACCTTGAACGCGGCCAACGCTGCACTCGCCACAGCGAGGACAGATGTATCGTCACTGACCAAATTCAAGGAATCGCTTGCGGCGGCGCTGGCCGAAACCGAGCGGCTTGAAACCGAGACCGGTCCGCTCCGGGGGCTGGCCGATCTGGCTAACGGCAAGAACGATTTCAAGATGACACTCGAGACCTTCGCGATCGGAGCAATGTTCGACCAGGTTCTCGAGGCGGCGAATATGAGGCTCGACCCTATGACACGTGGTCGCTACCGGCTGACGCGTGGGCTCGAGGCATCTGGCGGTCGCGGCAAGCGTGGGCTCGAAATCGAAGTCTTCGACATCAACACCGGCAAGGCTCGCCCGACAGCGACACTGTCGGGGGGCGAGACCTTCATCGCGGCACTGGCTCTCGCGCTTGGGCTAGCTGATGTGGTCGAGAGCCTTTCGGGCAAGATCCGGATGGACACAATTTTTATCGATGAAGGCTTCGGGAGCCTCGACACCGAGAATGGCGCAGGCACGTTGGATCAGGTGATCCAAGTTCTTGCTGCGCTGACAGAGGGCAGCCGGGCCGTCGGCCTGATCTCGCACGTCGGGCTGGTGCAGGAGGCTATTCCACAAGGCTTTTACGTGCGCTCGACCCCAAGCGGCAGCCGGGTCGAGGAAAGAACGGGTATGGGATGACGGACCGCTGGTATTACCGGAAGGCACACACCCGCCGTCTGTCGTCAGGGCGCACGGTATCCGTCCGCGGCGGTTGGGCAGTTCGGGGCGATGGTGAAAGCAAGAGGGGCGCATCGTTCAGACGGACTTGTCCGATATGTGGGGCGCTGATCGTAAGCGTGGGCATGCCCAGAGGAGGGTGGGTCCATTTTGAGGGCGGCAAAGGCCTGACACGAATTAAGCACCCTTGTCTGCATCTTGGCGAGGGTCTGAGCAGGCGGCGCGACGAGGAAACACCGGATCTTTTCGAAAGGCTGCCATAGCTCGTTGCCGGATCACACAGAGCGATTTTGACCAAGACACCTAGGTCGATATGCAAACCACCCTTTGGCGACATCGATGAACGTAAGCATTGGCGGTGGGCGCTCCTCCCTCAATGAACCGAGAATGTCCCCGTCGCTGGATCTGATCACAACGGTCTAGTCCTTGATCCGCCACATCCTGAATCGTCCTTGTTGCGTCACTTCTCGGATCAGGCCTCGCTCTTGCATCCATGCGAGGTTCCTTTGAACAGCCGCGCGACTTGCGCCTGTTAGGGCCTCCGCCATCGGGGCCGACACCAAAGGCCACTCTGTCAACACAGACCGAAGAGCGGCCGGAGTTCTGCCCGAAAGCTGAGACATGGCTCCTTCCGCCCGAACACTCCATGTTTGGGTACCATCTAGATGACGCATCGCCGTTAGAATTGCGCTGTTCATCCCATCCAACCAGTGTGCCAAGCGTTCGGTTGGCAAACCCGAGACACGCAGCCCCCCTGCCCCGCCCATAGCCAGCGGCGCGAAGACGGCGCCGCTTCCGTCGCAGGCCGCGATCCTGGACGCGGTGACGGCGGCTTCGATCTGGTCGCCGTGCTGTCCGAGTCCCGCCAGACTCCAGAGATGAAAGCCCATGCAAGCTCGGGTGATTGGGTGGAACTCGGCTGCGGCTGTCATTACTTCCAGCCATCCGCCCGCACGATCTTCGAAACGCTCAGCGCTGTCTTCAATGTTCTCGGGATCGCGGCGATCCAGGAAGGCGGCCAAGTCAGCCTTCGGTCCGGGACCGCCTGTCAGGCGCCGAACAGCCCATCCAACTCTTGCAAGGGCATTTGGGTCATCCTGTGCGCCCGAGAGCCGCATCGATATCCAGAGCGCCAGACGATCAGAACTCACCCGATCCCCTGCGAACCAGCTGAGGTTCGCTGCCTCGATCAAAGCGAGGCGATGCCGCCAGCCTTCCGGGCCGCGCAGCAGCCGGTCATCCAGAGCACCCAGACGTCCAGAGACCCGTGCCAGTCGCGCAGCGTGAACGCTTTCTGCCTTTGCCCAGTCTTCGATGACAGCAGTGTCGGGCGGTTCCGCACGTGGCCCGGGAGGCAAATCATCCGGTTCTTCCTCGAGTGGTCCCGGCAGAAACCAGAGATCCTCTTCGTGAGTCTCTTCATCCTCCTCGATGGTGATGAGGGGGTCATCGAAATCATCAGTCAAAGCGGATGCTTGAGGTTTCATATGTGCAAAATACTATTCTTTTGCACATTACCCAAGTGATTTTGTGGCGGTTGCTTTTGCTCTTTATATAGTATGCGCGCGCGATTGCCGGTGAAACCTCTCAGATCGCTCTCAGCACAAGGAAACCAAGGGTTTTTGGACGAGCACGACGGGCGAGCACCTACTTGCACTCGTTTACAATCGGTCGATTGGTGACGTGACCTGCAATTGGAAAAAGCCAGAGAAAGGGAAGCCCGGGTGCCGGGCTTGAAAGGATAGAGAGAGGCTCATCCGGGCCCGGCGTGACAAGGACCCTGACCATGGCCAAGACCACGACTCGACCGAAACCCACCACCTCAAAGAAGACCGAAGCCGCCGGAGCCGCAACGCCTGGCGGCGCTGCCGACATCCGAATGATCCCGCTCGACCAGCTGGAGCCGAGCTCGCTCAACGTCCGAAAGGTGGCTGCGAGCGCCAGCGATGACGCCGAACTGCTCGCCAGCATTCGCGAGACAGGAATCAAACAGAACCTGGTGGTTCATGCGATGTCTGAGACACGTTTTGCAGTCGATGCGGGCGGTCGTCGCCTCAAGGCGCTGAAACAACTCGCCGAGGATGGCGTCATTCCTGCCGACTACCCAGTGCCCTGCCTCGTCGAGGACGAGCGCAATGCAATCCTCACCTCCGCCACCGAAAACCTCCAGCGTGCTGCGATGCACCCGGCTGACCAGTTCGAGGCCTTCGAGAAGATGATCGGTGAGGGCCGCAGCGAGGACGAGATTGGGCTGAAATTCGGCGTCTCCGTCGACCTCGTGCGCCGCCGCCTCAAACTCGCCCGAGTCGCGCCCGAGATCATCGAGCAGTTTCGTGCGGGTGACCTGACCCTCGAATGCGTGATGGCCTTCACGCTGACCGATGATCATGATCGCCAACTGGCAGTCTGGAATGCAGTGAAGGGCGGCTATCACATCCATCCGCAAAGCATCAAACGCCAGCTGACCGAGACCGCGCATTCGGCGAACTCGGCTCTTGGGCGCTTTGTCGGCATCGAGGCCTATGAGGCGGCAGGCGGTGTTCTGCTGCGTGATCTCTTCGATGACCGCGCCAGCGCCCATATGGCAAACCCCGATCTCCTGGAGCGCCTTGCCATCGAGAAACTGCAAGCTGCCGCCAAGACTTTTGAGGGGACGTGGAAATGGGTCGAGGTGCATCTCTCTGTGGATTACGGCGCGTTTCGCAGCTTCGGGCGGGTCTATCCGCAGGACATCGACCCCGATCCGTACCTTCTCGCCGAAGAAGAACGTCTCATCGCACGCGAGGAAGACCTGGCGGCGCAGAATGACGGTGAGGACTGGTCTGAGGCGGAGACCGAAGAATATTACGCCATCGAGCCGCGCCTGCGCGAGATCGAGGCCCTGCAGCGCGAGCGGCAGCCCTACGCGGACGAAGATCGTGCCATCGCCGGCGTGGTTCTGACCATCGGTCACGATGGGGCGCTGCGGGTCGAAAAGGGCCTGGTGCGACCCGAGGATATTCCAGCCGCATCGGAGCAGGACGAGGTTCGTGCTGACGCAGGTGATGCCCCCTCCCCTGCCCGCCCGCACGTAACGCCGCCGACCTCCTCCACACCGGTGCCAACCTCTGACCCTGCCGCGACTTTGCGCAAGGCGGATGGCATTTCGGCGAGCCTGGCCGACGATCTCCGCGCCACGCGTCAGCACATCCTGCGGGCGCATCTGGCGGCGGATTTCGAGGTGGCGTTCGATGCGATGCTCTACGCGCTCTGCGCGCAGGCTTTGGGGCGGTCCTACAACAACGAGGCGCTCGAGATCTCGATCCGCCCCTTCCAGGCGCAGAACCGCGAGGTGCTGCATGCAGATACCGTCGCCCAGAAGATGCTCGAGGCGCTGGAACAGGACCTTGCCACCGGCTGGATGAAGCTGGAGAAACCTGAGGACTTCCGGGCGATGTCGGCGCTGTCCATTGCCGACAAGCAGGCGCTTTTCGCCTGGGCGACGGGTCTGGCGGCCAAGCCGCAGCTCAGCACCGACAATCGTCCTTCCCCGATCATCGAAGAGATCGGCGCGCGGCTCGACGTCGATGTCGCGGCCTGCTGGCGCCCGACTGCCCAAAACTACTGGGGTCGGGTCAACAAGGGCCATGCGGTTACCACGGCGCGCAAACTCATCGGCGATGATTATGCCGAGGATCGCAATCGCGAGCGCAAGGGCGATATCGCGGCGGTGATGGAGCGGGCTTTCGCGGAAACTGCCGGCGAGACGGAAGGTTTCGACACCGCGACGGTTGCAAAGACGACGCGCTGGCTGCCCGACGGGATGGTGTTTACCGGTGCGACGGAGGCCGACGCAAAAATGATTGGCGATACACCCGAGGCCGAGGACGGCGACGTGCCCGCCACAGACGCTCTGGCCGATGCTGAGAATGACGAACCATCGTCTTTGCCAGCGTTTCTCAGCGGCGACGCGGCCTGACGGGGCGAGCACCGATCTGAACCTGACCTGAGCCCTGGGCCGGCCTCACATCGAGGGCGGCCCTTTCCGGCTGACGGGTTGCCTACAGCCGATATCGGATCGGCTGGCCCGTCCCGGAGACACCCCATGACCACCACACTCGACCTCGATCCCGTTCGGGAAGCCGCACTGATCGCCGCTCAGAATGATGCCTTTCGCCGCTCCATCTTCGGAACCACCTCCGTCGCAGATGCACCGCAGGGCCAGTTCGTGATGACACGCGGCGTCGCAGCGCTTCGGCCGGACGTCCAGCTTGCTCTCACCCGCAGCGTGGCTTCGTTTGACGCGTTCAACGCTGACAGCGATCCTCATGGCTGGCACGAGATGGGTGTCATCGACCTCGATGGGACCACGGTCTGGTTTAAACTGGATTTGTATGACGTAGACTATCAATACGGCTCCCCCGAGCCCTCCGATCCCGCGCAAACGCGCCGCGTCCTGACCCTGCTTCTGCCGTCAGAATACTAACGCCACCAATCCCTACTCACCGCCCCGGATCGCCCTTGGACAAAGGGCGGTCCTTTCGCGCTGGCGGGTTCCAAGGGGCGCGATACCCGCGGCCCGCCCGCCGCAGGAGACCTGAGATGGCCAAGACACTCGACTACCAGATCACCCTTTATCCCGCGCATCGCGATGGTGCATTTGTCGTCACCCAGTTCCAGATGCTGGGGAACTACCCCGAAAAGCGCATCCAGGCCGCGGGTATGGACGACCTGATCGACAAGGTGACGCAGTTCGCGATGGAGCACGGCGAGAGCTGCAGTGCCTCGGTGCGCTGCCTCGCCCCGCGCAAACCGCCTGGTTTCAAGCGCGCGACCGAGAACCTCTATTTCAACTTGGTTGACCGGCCGGCCGACAAACGCGGCGACGCTGCGGCCTGACCCCCTCCCATCAAACTTCCGGGGCGGCCTCGTTCGATGGCCGCCCTCCCCTCTTCGTTCGAAAGGAACCACAAGATGACACAAGTGAACGATTTCTACGCGCAGATGCTCGAATCCCAGAGACGCGCTGCCGAACAGCGGGTCGAGACCCGCGCGGCCCTTCTCACCGGGTTGCGCGCCCTCGGCGTGACAAACATCGAGGTCCAATACGAAGGCTACGGCGATTCCGGCAATGTCGAGGACGTGGTCGTGACGCCTGACATGATCACCCTGACGGAAGAGCTGCGGCGCCGGGTTGAGGACTTTGGCTGGGATTTTTGCCTATGCGCTCAGCCCGGGCTTCGAAAACAACGAGGGCGGCTATGGCGAACTGACCTGGGCGCTCGAGACCGACAAGATCGATGTCAGCCACTCGAACCGCTATATCGAAACCAATACCACCGAACATGAGGGGCTCTGACATGGCACATCCCCTCCACCACGCTGAAAGCTCCGCCCGAAAATTCGGTGGTGTTCCAGAGGATTACCAACATGTGCATGATTGGTTCGATGCATCCAAAGAGCACCTGGCCCTCTTCGTTCACAGAGCCTATCGTCATCATACGGCCGGGATCTATGATGCTCAACGAATTTTCGGCCACAGCCTGATCAACAGCGCGGGCCGGGTCGTCCCGATCCGCTGGATCGGCGAGCAGCATGTGCGCGAAGACTGCCAGGGACGGATCCCGTCGCTGGCGGACTGGCTCGGCCGCATTCAGCCGGAACCGTGGATGGCCAATGGCCGGATCGACAACGATCCCACGCAGATTGGCAGCGATCCGCGTGCGGCTTGGGTCGCGGCAGTGGCCAATCACCAGACCATTCTCGGCTTCGAGGATTGGCTTCTGAAGGTCTCGGTTGAGCACGTCCAGTATCGCCAGAACCGCGCCGCCGCCTGATCGGCGGGGGGGCAAACTCACCAACCATCTGATCCCATCCAGATCGACCCGCCTGCGCCACAACCGGCTTGGCGGGTCGATTGCGTTTCGAGAAAGGACATGGACATGCAAGATCCCGTCTACGAGGAGGTCCACCAGGGCCACACGATCAAGATCTACCACGACCCCGACGCTGAGGACCCACGAGAGTGGTGCAACCTCGGTACGCTGATCTGCTGGCACCGCCGCTATCGGCTGGGTGACAGCCATCAGTACGACAGCCCTGAGGCGTTCCTGCGCGATCTTGCGGGCGTCTCGGATCAGAGCGATCTCTCGATGGATCGTCTGCGGGACCGCGCCGAGCGGAAGGCAATCATTCTGCCTGTGTTTCTCTATGACCATTCCGGTCTCGCGATGAACACCGTAGGGTTCCACTGCCCGTGGGATTCTGGGCAGGTCGGTTACGTCTACGTGACGCTCGAAGCGGTCCGAAAGGAATTCGGTGTAAAACGCGTGACCAAGGCCCTGCGCGAACAGGCTGTAGACATCTTACGTGGTGAGACCGCCGACTACGATTCTTACCTTGGTGGGCGTGTCTATGGTTACATCGTCGAACAGGGTGGCGAGGAGATCGACGCTTGCTGGGGGTTTGTTGGCGCCTATGAGACGCATTGTTTGCCGGAGGCGCGGAATGCCGTTCCTCGGTCCGATCCCCATGCGCCACCCGCGACCGGTGCATTGACCGCATATCCTTAGAATAACTCGCCGCCACACACCGGAACTATGGGCAGCACCCGATCGCGGACATGCATTGCTGCATTGCAGAAAAGTCATAGCCCGCCCATTGTGCGACTGCAGCATTGCTCCCATGTTCGCTCTTGTGATCGGTTCTCTCCTCCTCCCTGAGCCGATCCGGAATAATCGGCGGCATCCACCTCCTCCCGGATGTCGCCTTTTTATTTGCAGATCCCCATTCTGAGCTCTTGCGATTTCTCCTCGTTGACCATTCGGTCCCCGAGCTTGCTGTGTGTCGGGTCCGTTTCGCTGGAGGTGCCCAAAATGCAGGCACGGCCGTGTCCCAGCAGCCTGGCATGGGTTTGCGCGACAACGCCCACAGCGTCATCCCCAGATTTTGTGGATAAGTTTTCGCTGCCAAGACTTCAGTTTTCGAGGCCATGAAAGAGTGAGAGACAGGGCGGGAGGGGTGACCCCTCCCGGGTGAGAGAGTGCACGCGGGGCTCGGGGCCAACCCTCAACCCCGGAGATTGCCGATGAACGCTCACCCCCATTCCGTCCAACTTGCGGGCCATGCCGAGACCCCTGCCCCGCCCACGAGCCCGGATGCAGCGCACCACTTGATGCAGGCTGCGACGGCCCTTATTCCTCACTTCGAAGCAGGCAGGTCCATCGACGCCGCCATTCTGCGCACCTCTATGGAAGACGCTTTCGGCACCAGCGACAGCAGCGGCGCCTGGGTCTGGAAGGACGCCTACGAGGCCGCTGAGGTCGCCCAGATCCTGATGCTTTTGCGCTACGGCGCACTGATGCAGCGGAAGGCTGCCTCGCCACAAGCCTTCCTCACCATGATCGAGCGCCTTGCCGGTCTGGCGCCGTCCCACACGCGGCGCTCCGAAGACAGTGTACGCTTGCAACAATTCTCGACCCCCCTGCCCCTTGCGGCCATTGTCGCGCAGGCCGCCGGGGTTCGGGCCGACGACCTGTTGCTCGAGCCCTCGGCTGGCACCGGCATGCTGGCCATCTTCGGGCGAATTGCTGGTGCGCAGCTGGTGCTGAACGAGTTTGCCGACACGCGACGTGCCTTGCTTGGGCACCTGTTCCCCGATGCCGCTATATCTGATCACGATGCCGCCTCGATCGACGACCGGCTCGACCGCTCGATCACGCCCTCGGTTGTCGTTATGAACCCGCCGTTTTCAGCTGCGAACCATGTCGAAGGACCGTTCCGGCAGGCGACCAGTCAGCATGTGCTTTCTGCCCTGGCGCGTCTCGCGCCGGGTGGGCGGCTTGTCGTCATCACTGGCGAGCGTTTTCGCCCCTCAACGAAATCCTTCCAGTCGACATTCCAGCGGATCGCACAAAGCGCCGATGTGGTATTTTCCGCCGCCATCGACGGCAAGGTCTTTTCGCGGCATGGCACCACGATCGACACTAGGCTGACGGTGATCGACAAGCGCGTGGCTGGTGCTGAAGAGACCGCACCGGCTGATATTGACGCCGCCTATCATCCGATCTGCGCGACCACGAGTGATCTTCTCTCCGTAGTACTCGCCCATTGCCCGGAACGCCGCAGCCCCCCGCCCTGCCCCACCAGTACGGCCCTGTCGGTTTCGCCCCGCCCGAGCCGCACCAACCTGCATGCCCTGCGCAACGCCGCCCGCAAGGAAACCCGAGCCCTCGCCGAAGAACGCGCGAGGCACCCGTTCGACGACATCGAAACGGCCCCGCTCGAATACCTGCCGAAAGCCTGGAGCGAACCTGACGGCGCTTTGCAGGACACGGTCTACGAGGCCTATGATCTGCAGGCGATCCGGATCGACGGTGCATCGGAACATCCGACCGCACTTGTGCAATCCGCCGCCATGGCCTCGGTGCCGCCGCCGGTGCCGAGCTACCGCCCAATGCTGCCGAAGAGCCTTGTCGCGGACGGCCTCCTCTCCGCGCCGCAACTCGAAAGCGTTATCTACGCTGGCAATGCCCACCAGACGCATCTCAAGGGCCGGTTCAAACACGGCGAGATCGAAGGCCAGCTAACGGCCGCCGCAGAAGGTGACGAGGGTGCATTTCGTTTGCGCAAAGGCTGGTTCCTGGGCGATGGCACGGGTTGCGGCAAGGGACGGCAGGTCGCGGGCATCATTCTCAACAATTGGCTGCAGGGACGCCGCCGCGCGGTCTGGGTGTCGAAAAGCGACAAGCTCATCGAGGATGCGCGCCGCGACTGGATGGCGCTTGGCGGGCGCGAAAGCGATATCGTGCCGCTCTCGAAATTCCGACAAGGGAGCGACATCCGCCTGCCCGAAGGCATCCTTTTCGTCACCTATGCCACGCTGCGTTCGGCCGAACGGGAGGGGAAGGCTTCGCGCCTCGACCAGGTGACGTCCTGGCTTGGCGAGGGGTTCGACGGGGTCATCGCTTTCGACGAAAGCCACGCCATGGCCAACGCCGCCGGAGAAAAGTCCGACCGGGGCGATAAGAAGGCTTCACAGCAAGGTCTCGCCGGTCTCGCGCTTCAGAATGCCGTGCCAGATGCTCGCGTGCTCTATGTCTCGGCCACCGGGGCGACGGTCGTCGGCAATCTCGCCTATGCCTCGCGCCTCGGCCTCTGGGGCACCGGGGATTTCCCCTTCGTGACGCGGGCCGAATTCGTTGCCGCAATGGAGGCCGGGGGCATTGCCGCCATGGAGATGATCTCGCGCGATCTGAAGGCGCTCGGGCTCTATCTTGCGCGGTCCCTCTCCTATGCCGGGGTGGAATACGAGATGCTGGTGCATGAGCTTACCCCCGCTCAGGTCGCGATCTACGACAGCTACGCCGATGCCTATCAGATCATTCACACCAACTTGGAGGCCGCCCTTCAGGCCTCGGGTATTTCCTCCGAGACTGGCACTTTGAACGCCCAGGCGAAATCCGCTGCGCGCTCGGCCTTCGAGAGCAACAAGCAGCGCTTCTTCAACCATCTCATCACCGCCATGAAGTGCCCCTCGTTGATCCGCGCCATCGAGGCGGACCTGGCGGTGGGTCATTCGGCGGTGATCCAGGTGGTGTCGACCAGTGAAGCGGTGATGGAACGCCGCCTTGAAGAGATCCCGCCTTCGGAGTGGGACGACCTGCAGGTCGATTTTACGCCGCGCGAGAACATCATGGACTACCTGATGCACAGCTTCCCAACGCAGCTCTTTGAACCTTACACCGACGAGAATGGCGATCTGCGGTCTCGCCCGGCCCTCGATGTCGATGGCAACCCGATCATCTGCCGAGAGGCGGAGCGGCGGCGGGACGATCTGGTCGAGCATCTTGGCGCGCTTGCCCCGGTGCAGGGCGCTCTCGACCAGATCCTCTGGCATTTCGGCGGCGATGCGGTGGCCGAGGTCACCGGGCGCAAGCGGCGCATCGTGAAGACGCGGGAGGGGCGGCTCAAGGTCGAGAACCGCCCCGCCTCGTCCAACCTTGGTGAAACCCAGGCTTTCATGGATGATGCCAAACGTATCCTGATCTTTTCCGACGCCGGGGGCACGGGGCGCAGCTACCATGCGGATCTGGGTGCGAAGAATCAGCGTCTCCGGGTGCATTACCTCCTGGAACCCGGCTGGAAGGCCGACAATGCGATTCAGGGGCTCGGGCGCACCAATCGCACCAACCAGGCGCAGCCGCCGCTCTTTCGACCCGTCGCCACAGACGTGAAGGGAGAGAAGCGGTTTCTCTCCACCATCGCGCGCCGCCTCGATACGCTTGGCGCCATCACCAAGGGGCAGCGCGAGACCGGCGGGCAGAACATGTTCCGCGCCGAGGACAATCTGGAAAGCCCTTACGCGCGGGCTGCGCTGCGGCAGTTCTTCTACAAGCTGCGCGCAGGCAAGATCGACGCCTGCTCTTACGCCAAATTCCAGGAGATGACCGGGCTGACGCTCGATGAAGCGGATGGCACGATGAAGGAAAACCTGCCGCCGATCCAGCAGTTCCTGAACCGTTGCCTTGCTCTGCGGATCGACATGCAGGACGCGATCTTCGAGGCTTTCGGCGGGTTCCTTTCGGCCATCATCGAGGACGCACGGCAGGCTGGCACGCTGGACGTCGGGCTAGAGACCCTGCGCGCCGAAAAATTCGAGATCGTCGACCGCAAGGTGATCTTCGAACATGAGGCGACGGGGGCGACGGCGACCGCCCTGACCGTGGAGCGCACCGATCGCAACGATCCGCTCACCCTGCCTCGCGTCAAAGCCATCTGTACTGAGTCGAAAGGCGCGACGCTGTGCTGGAACACATCCTCAAAACGCGCGGCCCTGATGGTGAATGCGCCGGCCTTCATGGATGAGGACGGCGTGCCGATTCTGCGGGTGAAGCTTCTGCGTCCGATGGGGACCGAGATCCTCGCCGCCACCGAATTCTCGACCTCACATTGGGAAGAGGTCGATGACGGGATGTTCGAGCATCTCTGGCAGGCCGAGGTCGACGCGGTGCCGGAGTTTACCACATCGAAGATCACGCTGATCTGCGGCCTGCTCCTGCCGATCTGGGACCGGCTGCCCACCGACAACATGCGCATCTATCGTCTGCAGACCGAGGACGGCGAACGCGCCATCGGACGTTTGGTCAGCCAGGAGCAGCTCTTGAATGTTTACGCGCGGCTTGGTCTCGATTGCCGGATCGAGATGTTGCCGCAGGAAGTCTGCGCCGCCGTGATGGAAGCGAAGACGACCCTGAACCTGCTTGGTGGCTACCAGCTGCGTCGCTCGCTGGTCATGGGGCAGCCAAGGCTCGAACTCATCGGTGCGTCAGGCGCGGCGCTGCCTATGCTGAAGGCCATGGGCTGCTTCACTGAGGTGATCCAGTGGAAGACGCGGCTGTTCATCCCGACAGACGGCACCGACGTGCTGGCGCGGGTTCTGGCTGAGCACCCGGTGGGTGCCAGCGCCACGGATACCGCCGCATGAGCGCGCGGCGCAGCATCGCAGACCTCTCGGCCGATCTTGCGGACCGCACCGAGAGTTTCTGCCGCCAGTATTTTCCCGAGGGACGCAAGCAGGGCAACTATTGGCAGGTTGGCGATACCTCGGGCGCAAAGGGCCAGAGTCTCGCCATCCGGCTGCAAGCGCAGGGTGGCCGCAAAGCCGGGTCCTGGCAGGATTTCGCGACGGGTGAATATGGCGATCTCATCGACCTGCTGCAGGAACGGCTTGGGTCGGTCACGCTCAAGGAGACGCTGCGGGAGGCCCGGTCCTTTCTCGGCGAGGCCCCCTGCCCTGCCGCACCTCGTGAAACCCAAAGGGCTGAGCGCCCTGATGCAGCCTCCGCCAAACGTATCGCGCGGGCGCGCAAACTCTTTGCCGCTGGCAAGCCGGTGCTCGGCACTCTGGCTGCCACCTATCTACACGGGCGGAGGATCACTCGGCTCGGCCCAGCCCTGCGCTATCACCCGCGGGTCCTTCTACGGCGCGGCGAGGACGACGCCGATCCGCCGCAAAGGGTCCCTGCCCTGCTGGCGAAGATAACTGACAATCGGGGCCAGATCACTGGATGCGCACGCTTCTATCTCGACCCGTCCACCGGCGGTTTGGCCGAGATCGAGAGCCCGAAACGGATCCTCGGGCAGCTTCACGGCCATGCCATCCGCTTCTGGTCCGGCTCACTTCGCAGCGATCTCATCGTCGGCGAAGGGCTCGAGAATACCCTCTCGGTCGGCACTGCTCTCCCCGAGTTCGATCTCGCCTCCTGTCTCACCGCCACCCATCTCGGCCTCTTCATCCCGCCGCCGGGGATCCAGCGCATCTGGATCGCGCGGGACAATGACGAAGTTGGACGGAACGCATCAATGAGATTGCGTAACCAACTGGAATCGCTTGGAATTGCCTGTGGTGAACTCGTGTCGCATTTGGGCGATTTCAACGACGATCTGTTGGCTTTCGGCAGAGATGCGCTGCGCCGGTCTCTGTTAGAGGCCATGAAAGCACAAGGTCTGGAGATTGAGGACGGGTGACCGCTAACCTCCTCTAGGATGCCCGACTGGGCAAAGGTTCCGCGGGTTCGATCTGATCCCGTTTGGATAAGGGGAGCGATGGACCGGCGGGTCGGGGCAGAGTGCCCCTCGCCCGGGCAGCAATGCTCCCCGCACCAGAAAATTCCCCTGAGCCTTCGGCTCATTCCTCGCGGGAGCAATTTTCCGGCCCGCGGCGCATTCTCCGCTGCGCTGCGATCCTGACGGATGCGGCCCGGTCGCCGCTGGCCCTGGTATCGCCCCATCCAAATCGGATCAGATCAAACAGAGGAACCAGAGAATGCCCCATCAGACAGACATCCAAGAGGAGACCGGCGTGACCTCCGCCATCCTCGACCACCTCGCACTTCACGGCGCAACGCCCGGGCCCGGCGAGACCGATCATCGCCCCCTGCCCCAGCCTGACGAGGTCGAGCTCGCCATGGCGACGCTCTTTGACACCACCATCGGCCTCCTCACCGGCAGCCAATTGGAAGACAATCTCGAGGAGGTGCTGTGGTCCCTCACCTCGATCTTCCATCGTCGGCTCACCCACATTCAGAAACTGCTCGATGACAACGAATTCGAGGTCCGGGAAAGTTTGGGCGTACAGGACGGCTCCGAGGTCGCCTCGGTCGAACTCGAGCGCCTCCAGATGATCGGGCTCAAGCTCTGGGACCATCGCGACGCCTTCGAGCAGATGCGCGATCTGGCCGTAGACCACTTCTCGGCCGCCACCGGTTCGCCCTGGCTCCCCCGCACCGGATCCAAGGTCTCACATCGCGACCTCACCTCCGCTGTGGTGGACAGCCGGGCCTATCTCTCGGCCAAGCGTCGGAAGGAGACCGAGGTGCACTGCCCCGAAGGCACGCGGATCGCCTTCTCGGGCGGGGATTATCACGCCTACGATCTGATCTGGTCCGTTCTCGATGCCACGCACGCCAAGTATCCCGACATGGTGCTGCTGCACGGTGGCACGCCCAAGGGCGCCGAGATGATCGCCGCCCGCTGGGCAGATACCCGTGGCGTTACCCAGGTGGTCTTCAAACCCGACTGGAAGTGCCACGGCAAGGCCGCGCCCTTTAAGCGCAACGACAAGATGCTCGAGACGATTCCGCAGGGTCTGATCGCCACTCCCGGTTCGGGCATCACCGAGAACATCGTCGACAAGGCCCGTAAGCTCGGGATCCGCATCAAGAGGATCGGGGCTTAGGCCCCGGTTCGTTCCGGTGTAGCGGTTTGAATGCGGACGTTGGGTCTGAGTCGTGACAATGACCGGACTGCGGACAAAGCGCCATTTTGCTGCGGCTGCGCAAATGGCTGCTTTAGGCCTGGCGCACCAATAGAACATTGCAGCAGGACACGTCGGTTAATCCGTATAGCTTCGGCAGGCATCGACCCCTACGGCTGTCGAGGCAAGTAGTTGATCTGCGTCGCGGATGAGATCAGCGATCCGCCTGTCCGCAAGGCGATACCGGACGAACCGACCTTCGTTCCTGCGACTGACCAGACCGCAATCCAAAAGGCAGCGCAGATGGTTCGAGACATTGGGCTGACCAAGCCCTGTTTGGGTAACGATTTCCTGCACGCTGCGTTCGTCCGACAGTAGCGCATCGAGGATCGCAAGACGGCTGGGGTCGCCGAGACCCCGGAAGAGCTTTGCCCGCGGCTCAAGGGTGTCAGCTGCCGAAAGATCATCTTGAATGTTTTGCAATGTCATATCATTATCCACTGATACGTTAGCGGCGACTTCTTTCGCACGCTACCTTCAAGAGGATCGCATATGAGCCGAGCAGATAACACCACATTGCCTACAACGTCTTTGCCGATCCGGATGCGGGTGCATGGCATGGACTGCGCCAAGGATGCCGCCGAGATCGAACGGGCCGCTCGGTCTGCGGGCGTGGCTGAAGGCGATGTGAAGGTGTCTGCCGCAACCCATGTCATGACATTGCGGATCGCCGAAGACGACTTGCCGAAAGTGCGTCCAGCACTGGACGCAACCGGCTATGGCTTTGAGCTGATCAAGAGCGGGGATACATCGTCCGATCCGGCTTACAAAGACCCGAGCTATCGCCGCGCGCTCTGGATCGTGGTCCTGCTCAATCTCGGCTACGGGGTGATCGAGATGTTCGGCGGGTTCCTGTCCGGATCGCAAGCTTTGAAAGCAGATGCCCTGGATTTTTTGGGCGACGGCGCAATCACCTTTCTGGGCCTGCTCGCTATCGGTTGGAGTCTGACATGGCGGGCGCGGTCGGCGATGATCCAGGGCGTGTTCTTGGGATTTCTGGGGCTTGGCGTTGTCGGCAGCACAATCTGGCGTGTCCTGAATCAGACGACACCAGAGGCCGGGTTAATGGGAGCCTTCGCCGTGGGCGCGCTGATCGTAAACATTCTTGCGGTGCTGCCGCTGCTAAAACACCGCAAGGGCGACGCCAACATGCGGGCCGTATGGCTGTTCTCCCGGAACGACGCCATCGGCAACCTCGCCGTGGTGATCGCTGCCGGACTGGTCGCCTGGCTCGGCAGTGCCTGGCCTGACCTCATCGTTGCTTTCGCCATCGCAGGGCTGTTCCTGCATTCGTCATGGATGATCATCCGGGATGCGCGGAGTGATCTGTCAGAAACCGAGTGATCTGGCGGAAAAGCTGACGTGCGAACCGGAAACCGACATTCGCCACTGCGCAGCGAGTCCGGAACTTTGGGCTCTNGAAATCTGTGAGCAAGGGAGACTTCGAATGGAACATTATGTTGGCTTGGATGTGTCGCTGCGGTCCTGCGCGGTTTGTGTGGTCGACAGCAGAGGCACGATTCTGCATGAGCGAGACCTGCCGTGCGAGATCGAGGAGATCGCGGGATATCTTACCGCGCTTCCCGTTTCGATCGAGCGCGTCGGGTTCGAGTCCGGCACCTTGAGCCAGCATCTGTTTTACGGATTGAAGGCAGAAGGGTTCGACGTCGTCTGCATGGGAGCTATGCTGGAATCTGGGTGACGCGGCCTGATTAAGCGGCGCGGTTTGCGATGTCGTTTGCGGCGACACCGTCGGTGAATGTGACGCCCTCGACGACCTTTGGCAACTGGTTCGCGCCCTTCAGGCGACGCCATGTCTTTGCGGCGGCCTGAACGAGCTTGAAGACCATGAGTTTCGCCGTTTTCTGCGACAGCGCGCCCTTGGTTCGCACGGTCCTGTGGCGGACGGTGGCGAACACGCTTTCGATCGGGTTGCCCGTGCGCAAATGATCCCAGTGGTCGGCCGGGAAGTCGTAGAATGCCAAGAGGGCGTCGCGGTCCTTTGTCAGGCAGGTCACCGCCTTCTCGTATTTGGCGCCGTATTTCTCGGCGAAGGTGTCCATGGCGGTTTCTGCGGCGGCCCGTGTCTCGGCCTGCCAGATCTCGCGCAGGTCGGTCTTCACCGCCGGATGCATCGATTTCGGGAGCTTGTTGAGCACGTTGGCAGTCTTGTGCACCCAGCACCTCTGATGACGCGTGCCCGGGAACACCTCGTCGAGCGCCTTCCAGAAGCCCATGGCCCCGTCGCCCACGGCGGCCTCCGGGGGCACCGTGAGACCTCGCGCCTTGATGTCCACCAGCAGTTCGCGCCAACTCTGGGCGCTTTCGCGAACTCCCACCTGGAAGCCTACCAACTCCTTCTTTCCTTCAGGGGTGGCGCCGAGAATAACCAGCATGCATTCGGCTTGAGGCTCCATCCGGGCCTGGAGATAGACGCCGTCCGCCCAGATGTAGACATACCGCCGGGCCGAGAGATCGCGGCGCTGCCAGCGATCGTAGTCCTGGCGCCACTCATCGGTGAGGCGCGAGATCGCGCCCGGCGACAGGTTCGGGGCATCAGCTCCGAGGATCGCGGAGAGCGCCTCCCGGAAGTCGCCGGTGGAAATGCCGCGCAGGTAGAGCACCGGCAGCAGCGCATCGAGGCTGCGCGAGCGTCGCGCCCATTTCGGCAGGATGGCGGAGCTGAACCGCACCTTCTCGTCATCCAGGGCGGCGGCGCGGTCACGAACCTTCGGGCGGCGCACATTCAGCGCGCCGATCCCGGTCTGAATGCTCCGTTCCGGTCCATACCCATGCCGGACAACCCGCTGACGGCCATCCGGCAGGATCTCTTCGGCATGCTGAGCGACGAAGGCGTCGGCTTCGGCCCGAAGCGCGGCCGCCAGCATCCGGCGCGCGCCGTCCCGGGCAATCTCGGTCAGCGGATCGTCGACAGAATCCGGCTGACGCAGGGCGATGATGTCGCTATCGTTTGGCATAGGCGTATCGTTCCTTCTGGAAGTTCTGGCAGGCTTCAGCACCCGCCACGATACGCCGCCCTTTCAAACCGCGTCACCCATTTCCCAGCATAGCTCTCTGCATGGAAGCACGCCAGGTGAGCGCCGCTCTGTCCGCGATGCGTAACAAGACGGATCGCAACGATGCACGCGGCATCGCTCAAATCCTGCGGACGGGGTGGTTCAGCACCGTTCACATGAAGAG
>NZ_QZEX01000023.1 GCF_003646465.1 Chachezhania antarctica | reverse complement strand
GGAGCATCAGGCCTGTGTCCCGCGGCAGCGCCAATTCCGAAAATTTGAGGTTCGGAATTGGCCCTGCCGCTCATGGCTGGGGATTTTTCAAACGGCGGTTTTGGGGAGATTACGTCCGGCGATTACAGCTGGAGATCCTGTCGGAAGTCGGCCTCGGCGGTGCCTCGGTGACGCAGGTGGCGCAGCGCCACGAGATCACACGCTCCCAGATCTACGGCTGGCGGCGTGATCTGAAGAAGAAGGGCCTATGGTCGCCGGATCGCCGGGCCGTTCTCCTGCCGGTGGATTTCGGCGGATGCCCGGAGCCACGAAGCGCGCCCGCGCCGTCTCGGTCAGTTCCGGTCGAGCTGCGGCTGAGCAACGGTCGCTGCCTGAGGTTCGACAGCAGCATCGATGAAGAGGCGCTGACCCGGTTGATCCGGGCGGTGGAGGCAGCGTGATCGGGCCGGGAACCGGGGTCCGGGTCTACCTCGCCTGCGGTGCCACCGACATGAGAAAGGGCATCGCGGGGTGACCTGAGACCCGACTCTCCTCCGGATTTCCGGAGAGTCCGCGAGTTGATTTCTGAGGCTACGCGGCGCGCATTGCCAGCCCCTTCTGTGCCACGAATTCGACGGGCGGGATGTTCCCCAGGCCCGAGTGAGGTCGGTGGTGATTGTAGTCGTGCTGCCATGCCTGGATCTGCTCGCGGGCGTCGGCCAGCGAGGAGAACAGCGTCTCGTTGAGATGGCGTAATCGGGGCTCAGTCCCCAGATTCGCCGGTAGTCTTCTTACCGGTAAATCCATGACCGGGAGAACGACCATGACCAGAGTATTGTATGTGGGCCTCGACGTCTCACTCGAGATGACCAGCATCTGTGTTGTCGATGCCGAGGGCGGAATGATCCTTGAGACAAAGGCGGTTTCAGACCCTGCCGACATCGGCGAAGTGCTGGCTGGTATCGACGGCACCTTCGAGCGAGTTGGCTTCGAAGCCGGGACTTTGTCGCAGTGGCTTTACAATGGCCTCACGAGCGCAGGCTTGCCCGCGGTCTGCATTGAAGCGCGACATGCCAAGGCTGCGATGGTGGCCATGAATCGCAACAAGAATGATCGCAATGATGCCCGATCTTTGGCGCAACTCATCCGCTCGGGCTGGTTCAAGGCCGTTCACGTGAAGTCGACGGAGAGCCAGGAGATGCGCACGCTCCTGATGTCGCGCGAGTTTTTCGTCAATAAGCTGCGCGACCATGAGAACGAGATCCGAGGTCTTCTGCGTCCATTCGGGCTGAAAGTCGGCCGTGTCGCGACGAGGGACTTCGAGGCCCGGGTACGTGAACTTGTGGAGGGGCACCCGAACCTCGAGCTCTGTATGTCCGCATTACTTCGCGGGCGCGCCGAGATGCAGACGCAACTTGCCGAACTTCACCGGGCACTTTTGCGTCTCACGGCTAACGACGAACTCTGCCGCCGGTTCATGACCATCCCCGGAGTTGGCCCCGTCACGGCACTGGCCTTCAAAGCAACGATCGACGACCCGGGGCGCTTCCGCCGCTCCAGTGATGTCGGCGCTCACCTTGGCCTGACACCGAGACAATACCAGTCTGGAGAGACCGACGTGAGGGGGCGCATCAGCCGCTCCGGCGATGCCTTCACTCGAACGGCGCTCTTCACCGCGGCCCATGTCATGCTCACCCGCTCCCGCCAATGGACGTCGATCCGAGCCTGGGGCTTGAGGATCGCAAAGCGGAGCAGTCTGAAAAAGGCGAAGATCGCGGTGGCGCGCAAACTCGCCGTCGTAATGCATCGCATGTGGCGCGACGACGCCCCTTTCCACTGGGGAGCCGCTGCATGATCTGATCCCGAAGCCCTGGCGCTAGTTCGTCCAGTGCTTTGGCAAGGGTCCCGTCAGGGACGGGGATGAGGCGAAGGCCGCACGAGTGCCTGGTGCTGCTTCTGCGCGCAATCACGCAAGCCCGCCGTTTAGCATGGTCCGCCTCACCTTCGACCGCCAACATGCGGCCCGCCCTAGGACGGGCCGACCGCGGACAGAAGCATGACCCCACGACGGAACCGAAGCCGATCACACTTGACGAACACGCCCCGATTACAGAAGGAACTCGTCCCGGAAGCGTCCGTTGAAGCTCTCGACGAAGCCGTTCTGCATGGGCTTTCCGGGAGCGATATAATGCCACTCGATGCCCGTGCGCTGGCACCAGCTCAAGACAGCCATCGAGGTCAGTTCCGTCCCGTAGCACGTCGGGAAGAAGCGCTGTTTTTAGGTTATGGCCACGCGCGCAGCCCTCAAACAGCGCAGCGGGTGGCCATAACCGCCTGGGTCAGACACAGTGCAACGGCCAGCAGCGATGGCGGCTCCAGCGACAGATGAAACCCCAGAACCATGCGGGTGTTCACGTCGATCGCGACCGTCAGCGTTGGCCGACCGAGCGGGCGTCGCGTGTCACTTAGCACTTAAAGCTGATAATGCGCTCTCCCTGATTTCAATAGCTTAGCTTTGCACTTAAATATGAGAATTGGCACTTAAATTGATGATGGAGACTGGACTTTAGCACTTAATTCAATAATCGTGGCTCCGATTTTGTCGGGTTTTCACTGTGACCGAACCACTTCCAGACGAGGTAGACGACGCCCTGTGGGCAGAAGCGTGCCGCCGTGCGGCCGCGATACGCAGGTTCCTGGAGACCGCTTCCGGTCAGTCAACCGTGAACGCTATTGCCGATCTTGCTTCCGAACTGCAGGTCAGCCAAGCGACGACCTACCGTCTGCTAAGACGCTTTCGGGCGGACGGAACCGTGATGTCGCTCGTTGAGACCAAGCGCGGACGCCCGGCGGGCCATCGCGCTTTGGATGCTCGACGCGAGGAGATCATCGAGAAGGCAATCCGCAAATACTATCTGAAACCAACCCGGCCGACGGTCTCGCAGTTGGTGCGGGACATTGAAACGGATTGCGATGCGGAAGGATTGAAACCGCCGCATCGTCGAACAATCGAGCGGCGTCTGGGCGACCTGGACCTGCGCCACCGGGCGCAGCGCCGGGGCGAAACGCGGACCGTAAAAGCAACGACGCCAGTCCCGGGAACACTGAGCACCACTCGACCCCTCGAGATTGTTCAGATCGATCACACGAAAGCCGATATCTTTGTCGTCGATGAGGAAACCCGGGAACCGATCGGACGACCTTGGCTGACCCTGGCCATGGATGTCTTCAGCCGAATGGTGACAGGGTTCTACCTGACCATGGATGCGCCATCCCGGCTTTCGACGAGCCTCTGCTTGCTGCATTCGGTCTATGACAAGACGGCCTGGCTCAAAGCGCGCGAAATCGAAGAGCCCTGGCCGGTGGCCGGCCTTCCCGACCGAGTTCATGTGGACAACGGCGCGGATTTCCGGAGTCGCGCCTTCAAACGTGGCTGCGAGAATGCGGGCATCGCGATCGACTGGCGACCGCCGGGGACACCGCGCTTCGGCGGGCATATCGAGCGGCTGATCGGCACCCAGATGGGACGGCTGCACCTTTTGCCCGGTACGACCTTCAGCAACGCTCAGGACCTCGCGGAGTATGATTCAAAGAAACATGCGGCGCTGACCTTGCGGGAGTTGGAGCGCTATATCGCCCTCGACATTGTCGGGTCCTATCATCAGTCCATCCACAGTTCGCTGAGCCGCCCTCCCCTTGCGGTCTGGCGGGACCACGAAGGTGAGATCCCGCTGCGGCTGCCGGAAGATCGACTGCAGTTCTGGGTCTCTTTCCTGCCGGAACAGGAGCGGACCTTGCGTCCGACCGGCATTCACCTGTTCGATCTGCGCTACTGGTCAGCCGCACTCAGCGCCGATGTCGGCCGGACAGAGCGGCGGCTTCTCGTGAAGTATGATCCGCGTGACATGTCGCGCGTGTTCGTGCGGCGGCCCTCGGGCAACTTCGTCGAAGCCCGCTACGCGGACCTGACCCTGGCACCCATTTCCCTGCACGAGGCTTTGACGGCGCGGCGCACCCTGCGTGAGAAAGGGCGGCGAGAAGTCGATAGCCGCGCGGTTGTGAGGACCGCGCTCGAACAGCGGAAGTTGGTTGACAAGGCCGTCAAAAAAACCGCGGCCGCGCGGCGCGGCAAGGCTCAGCCGAGGCGTGCCGACGACCTCCGGGACACGGGCACGCTCCGTGGTGTCGACTCCAGCAAACCGGTGCCTTTTGTTGAGGACATCGAATGAGCTGGAGCCAATATGACGAACGATCACCCTCATCTGACCGCCGACGCGGCGGCCCTGCTGTCTGAACCCCAGGCAGGACGCATTCGCGCCATCAGGTCCCGCCGTTGGGTTCTCTACCCTCGCGCGAAGCAAGCCCTCGATCGCCTTGAGGCGCTTCTTGATCATCCGAGAGGCCCCCGCATGCCGTCTGTCGCGATTTACGGCGATAGCGGGATGGGAAAGACCATGATCATGCAACGCTTCCGTGACCAGCATCCGCCACATCTCGCTCGCCGGACCGGCATTCTGATGACACCGGTCCTGGCCATGGAAATGGTCAGCCGCCCCGGCGAGCGGCGGTTCTATGGTGAACTGCTTTCCCTCCTCGGTGCACCGCAGGCACCACGGGCCGATATTGCCCAGATGGAACAGGCGACGCTGCGGATCATGAAGGCCATCGGCACCCAGGTTCTGGTCATCGACGAGGTCCACAACATCCTTGCCGGGACCTATCGAGAGCAACGTATCGTGCTCAACATGCTGCGCTTTATCAGCAATCGGCTCCAAATCTCCCTGGTCTGCTTCGGCGTGAACGACGCCCGGGAAGCCATCGGCGGCGACGTTCAGCTTGCGCGCCGCTTCGAGCAACTCACCCTGAACCGTTGGGCCGCCAATGAGAACTTCGAGACGTTGATTGCGTCGATCCTGCGCAATACGCCATTGCGGCGACCTACTGTGCTGACGCCTAAATCCCTGCGGCGCATTCTGCAGATAACGGACGGCATCACGGCGAACATCTTCCAGATGTTGGGCAGTCTTGCGATCGAGGCCATCGAAAGCGGGACCGAACACATCACCGACGGCGCCGTCGAGGCCTGGGTGCCCGCGTTTGACACCGAGGCAGCCTTCGCATGACAGGACCCCTGCCCGTCACCTTGTCACCCCTGCCCGGCGAAGTCCTGTCATCCTGGATTAATCGCCACGCGGACTTCTATGGGGTCACACCATTGACCATGCTGCGCCATGGGCTACCGGAGGCGACATCGCATGGGGCAATCGACCTGTCGCTGACGAAAGCGCAGACGGACCGGATTGCGGGGATGTTCGGCGTGGGCCCGAAACTTGTACGCAGCCTGAGCTTCGCAGACGCCCCGAAAGCCGCTCACCGCTTCATTTCCAAGGGTCCGATGCAGCGTTGCGCGCGTTGCACTCATTCTGGTGCTGATCTACTGCCAGTCCTTCGAAGCGAATTGCAAGGTTGGAGGATCACTTGCCCGCACTGTGGGGAACACTACCAGGACAAGACCACCAGCGATGGCGATCGGACACTTGCACCATATCGCGCGGCAGCACGTCGCGGTGAGGCCTTGTTGGATAACCACGCAGAACGCCGCGTGGAAACATGGCTGCCACCGCTGGAGATTGCGCGACTCTTGCTCATGCGCCGCATCCCCTGGCCACCCCCTCGCGATTGCGATTTTTGGCGCTACCGTCTCCTTGGCGCCATCGTTCCCGATTTCGATGACCTTCTAACCAAAGAGACCGCGTTCCCGTTCTCGCCAAAGCACCCCATTCTGCCGCTACACGTCCGTCCCGCGCTCTTGGCAGGCGTGGCGATCATCGACCGCGCAGGACCACCGATGCTGAAGATGCTGCAAGGGCACATGATGGGAGAAAACAAGAACCGATTTGTCATGGCAACTGACCATTTGGTCGCCCCAGCTCTCGAGTGGGGACCGCCCCAACAGTTCCAATTGATATGAGAAACGGCCAAATGATTCTCATATTAAAATGCCAAGAATACTCGGAACGGCCGCATTCTCACATTTAAGTGCCAAGTGACAGTTGGAGATCTGGCTGAAAAGCCAATTGCCGAAAATCTCGGGGAAAACCAAACTGGCCGAGGCCATTCGCTATGCCCTCAGCCGCATGCCGAAGGCACGGGCCTATCTCGAAAACGGCCGGCTGGAGTTGGACAACAACATTTGTGAGCGGTCAATCAGGCCGCTGACTCTCGGGCGGAAAAATTATCTCTTCATGGGGTCCGAAGATGGCGGAAAGGCCGCAGCGATTGCCTACACTCTCATCGAAACCGCCCGCATGAACAGCGTTGATCCGGAAGCCTGGCTCACCTGGGTGCTGACCCACATTGCTGATCACAAGATCAACCGCCTCGACGAACTCGCACCCTGGAATTGGCAGCAAACTTGATTGTCAACGGCGGTCACGCCGGACGGATACTTATAAGCTGGCCGAATGTTGCTTTGGAATCGCCGGCCAGATCCCGCGCGGTCGCTTCCATCGCGGCGCAGGCATGCTGGATTGCCCCGGTCACATCCGGCTCCGGCCGCCGAGAAATATCGCGCAGCGCTTCGTGGATCTCGCGTGCGGCGGCACTGCGCCCAGTTTGTTCGAGGATTTCGACGGCCTCTTGTGTCGCGCCGGTAAATGCTTCGGAGCCGCGATAGACTATCTGGCCGTCTTTCATATGCCAGCCGATGCCGTTCTCGACAAAGAACTGGTTCAACCGGTCATCGAACCTGCTTGCATTGTCGTTGAACCCTTGCGCGAGTGCCGTATGGAACGCTTCAGCAATGTCATAGACTTTGTACCAAGGACAGTCGGCAACAAGCCCGACGACCTCTTCCCAGATGTTGGGGTGCTCCGACCAGTTGTTCCGGTCAGGCGGGACGAGCAACACCTGACAGATGATCCGGCGCATGGCGGACGGGCTCATGCCGATGTCCTGCCCAATCAGCGGGATCGCATAGCGCAGGTTTTCGGGCGCGTCCTCGTGAACGGTAATCGCCGCGTCTGGGCTGCGGTAGCCGTGCCGGTTCGAAAAACTCTCTGCCATTCTGCCAATCCCCTACGCTATCGGCACTGTGTGCAAATGGGCTTCAATCGCCTTGATCGCATCCGCAGTCAGCGGCAGGTTTCCCTTTTCGGCCTGCCAGTGCTCATGGAAGCGCGCGACAGTCTCGCGCGCGGTTCCCAGAACCAGCTTCTCGGATAGACCGGCGTTTGCAGCCAGGTGCGACAGCTCGTCCTTCGAGAACCCGGAGAACTTCTTGGTGCGGCTAAAGGTGAGCGCCGCCTTGTCGTCGTCTATGTAGGCAATAGTCGAGACAAAATCGTAGCACGGCGCGAGCGCCGCCTGCCTTCGATCCGGATAGATCAGCGACCAGTTCTTGAGGTGCATGTCGGCATTGCCGATCAGCACATTGAAAGTCAGCCGCCGGATAAACTCGGCGATGTCGGCCTCTCCGCATTCAGCGGCCAGTACCTGTGCGATGTTGCGCTGGCTTGCCTTCTCGTACTTGTCCTTGGGATAAACGCGAAAGACCTGCGCGAAGTCTTCAATGTGGACGGCACTGCCATCACTCAGACGATCAAACCGCTCGACCGCCAGCGCCTGACCGCTGACCTTGTCCATGCCCTCGGGCAGGTTGCCGATGTCGGCAACATCGATCAACCTGATAGGCGGAACGTCCATGCCGCAGAGACGCGCGAGCGTCATCATCGAGAATTCATTCTCGGGGACAGCATCGAAGCCTTGCGCTGGTAACTTGACGATCCAGGAGCCGCCGACCCCCTTGGCCGGAATCGCAAGACCGCCTTGTTTGTCTCCCAAAGCCGAGAACTTCAACTGAACGCCTGCCAGCGAGAACCTCAGCGCCTGATCTCGATGATCATCGTGATGATCTTCACCATCATCAGCGTCGGGGGGCCACGCCTCACCATCGGCGGGCCGAACAGTGACCGCACCGGGAAGGTCCTCGCCGAGAACCCAGAGCAGGAAAAATTCGCGGACGGGCTTCACGCCAGCGCGCTCGGCGAGATAGTCCCGCATGTGACCTTCGGGCAGAAGATTGGAGAAGAAGGGCAGCAGGTGCATGTTCTGCGTACCGAAATCGGTCGTCAGTTCCCCAAGCTCATTCTTGAAGCCGAGGCTCAGAACCGGCCTGCCCGCATTGGCGACATAGTCTTCAGAGAAAGTAAAGAGCGAGGTATCACCGCTGACCCGCGTCAGCGTACCTATCGGCTCTCCGTAGAGCAGGACTTCAAGGACACTAACATCAGCCATGATCGTCACCATCCAGACGATAGGCCGGACGCGGCAAGGATGGTGCAGATGCACCCGCCCCATGGGCGAGTGCGTTGCGCAACATGCGCAACTGGCTCTGCGCCTGCTCGACCGCTTCCAGATTGCGCGGATCGCTCAGGAACTCCTGCATGGCAGCAGACGCTTCCTGCAAATGAACAAGATCATCGGCTGAAAGCTTGAAGTGCATCAGCTCGCGCGCCCGGCGCTGCAACTCCTGAACGGCAATCTCAGAGAGCGTTTCACTGGGAAGCGCTGCTATCTGGTCATCAAGGCGCTGCAATAGGTTCGTCGCCTTACGCGCGCTCTGAACGTCACGGTGACCATCATCATCACCGCGAATGATCGCCCGAACGGCAGGCAGCTTCTTGCGCGGGACCAGAGTCAATTCCAGATCAAGTACACGTGCAAGCTCGACCAGGCTGGACAGACGCAGATCGACCGCCCCGCTCTCGATCTTGGAGATGTGGCTCTGTGGAACCCCCGCCTTCGCACTGAGCGCGCGCTGAGAGAGCCCCTTGCGTTCCCGCGCGGCTTTGAGCGACTCTGCGATGTGCTCTGTTGCGTAACTCATGATCTATCTTGCTGCTTCGCTTACCGTTTATGATATGCATAAACATATCACTCGCTGAAGCAGACTTCAAGATTGATGTGTAATTCTACATCGAAACATGCGCATGATGTGCTTTTATGTATCAAGCGCCAGAGAAGTCACTTGCCGAAAAAAGATCCGCTGGAAGCTCGGGAGCTTCGAGGAACGACGATCAGATGCTCTTAACAGCATCCATGGAGCCGACGGCGTGCTCGGTGTGCAGCTTCTAAATGTACTTCCGATAGTCACTGCTGACCTTTTGCCCCGAGGGAACGTATTTCAACACGTCACCGACCTTACGGGCTGCTCGGATCGGAATCGGCAAGCGTTGGTTCATCTGGGTCGAGTTCCAGTTCACCTTCGTGAGGCTGAAAACTTCCTTCGCAATCTGTTCGATTGTGCTCTCGCTTTGCGGGTGTGGACAGAGCAACAGGGGGTTCGGGACATAGAGGCCAGGATAGGTCCCATAGTAGGGAATGCTGCCGTTGGTATAGAGCAGCCCATTGCCGTCCAGTTCAACGAAGGTGCCGCGGAGGACAGGGAAGTCGCCGTCGCGCAGCACCTTGACTGAATAGCTCTCATGAATCCAAACGAGATCGCGCAGTTCCACACCTGCCTCGTCGAGCGCCTTGCCAACACCCTCGGCCTCGTCCTCGCGAAAGCGCGACGTCTTCATGACGATCACGCGTGCCGGCATCGTTCTATGGACCGACTTGTAGGCGGCCAAGGCGCTCTCGGTAAGCTTGTGAGCCTCATCGATAGTGAGGAACGGGTGGCGACCCCGCGACTCTGACTGTGCAGGACCGCCTCTAAGAATAAACCCTCTGCCCCGCTCGTCGAACATTTGCGCAGCACTGGTCCATATCTCGTCGGTTTCGGCATCCTTGAAAAAGCTGATGCCAATGTAACAGGCGGTGAACTCGCCTTCTTCCGGCAATCTGCGCCAGGGCACCTTGCCGCTGCCCTTATAGTAGAGCGTCGTCATAAGGTTCCATGCGAGGTCAGCTCGGTCTTGGGTTTGGCGGTCAGAGTTCTCCTTGATTTTGCGAGGGATCTTGGCATCGGGGTTGATGACATCCTCCCAAACAATCTGAATTGAGAATCTGAGGTCCATCGCTCTGGCCTTGAGCAAGCCACGGAAGTTCGGAGAGGTTTCTCTGCCAGCTTTCGCGTCGGCCGCTTCGTCCTCTATAACTTCGTCATCGCGCGCCCGCTCGTTTCTCCAGACCCGTTCGATCAACTTGACAGGGAGAGAAACCATGACCACGTCCGGCCGTTCATGATGCGCCTCCAGCTTTTCCAGTTGCGCCATAACTGCGTCGACGGCCATCTCCACAGCACGCGCATCGCTCGGTTCCTTGGCAATCTTCTCGATCTGACCTTTGGTCAGTACTCCATCTTCGGCAGCCACCATTTCAAACCGGCACCGATAGGGGTTCTGGTTTCTCAACCCGGGGAAATCCGGGTGCAGGTTCGGGTGCTTTTCGGTCTTACCCTCGAACCCATCTTCGATCGCATTCAGAAACTCGCCTGATTTTTCGACGGTCAGAGCGCTGCCAACAACGCCGACTTTGATCGTGTCCCCCAGGTTCGTTTGCAACGGGCCCGCCTGTAGCAACCCCAATCGTGGATCAGGATGATGGTGTTGGTCACCAAATTCCAGTTCAGGCTCCGGGAAGATCTTTGTCTTGAAGTCGCTCATAGGTCGAAGCTGCCTTGTTCATTCGAGCCGGACGGCTTCCTCGACTTTTGCGCCTTCGCGCCCCACACGTCCTCGGGCACACTCTTCGGCAGTTCGATGGAAGGCGGGTCACCAAACTTGATGATACGATCCGTCTTGGTGTCGGGTGCCAGCAGTTCGCCGGCATCTTCAAATTCCAGACCTGACAGCAATCGATGCCACATGATCACCTGGCCTCGAACGGTGCTGTTTGTGTCGAGGCGCTTCTTCCCGGACAACAAGGCATCCGGATAGTTGAGCGCGCGCGCTCCATCCGAAGTGAAGTAGTAGGATGGGTTGATGATCAGGTACCATTGGTCCGCCAAGCGCTCGAACCGGGGATGGAATGAATGGTGCCGCACATAGTCGATGGGCCCCTCCCCCTTCGACTTCTGATAGACGCTGACAACGTCGGCCTGTGTCTTCTGCTTCGCACCAAGATAGCGAAACTTGCGCGCGACGCCTCCAGGTGTCGGCAAGAAGTAGAACTGCTTTTTCTTTCGGTCCCATCCAAGCAAATCCCGAAAGTCATGCGCCAGAGTATGTCGCAACAGGCCCGCAAATTTGTGCTGCTGATCTACGGCGTCGTGTTGTGCCAGAAAGTCGGTTTCGATCCGTTCGACCTGATCCCGCTCAACTAGGTCGCGAACGGGTGTGGTTAGCGGGTCGCAGAATGTCCAAAGCGAGGTTTCATCGATCATCCAATCGTACCGTTGGCCTTCCCGGACCTTATTCATCCGGGCGAGCGCCTTCTGGGTGGAGAGCTGTGTCTGTGCGACGAAGATTTCCTCAGGAAGCTGCAATGGCACCATGTTGATGATCGCTTCCTCCCCTCCCCCAAGTGGCGGGACGTAGTAACCATGTCCTTGCTTGGCGACGGTCAGGGCAGCGAGGCGATCCTTCGCACGTCCGTCCAAGACGTCGCGCTCCTTGTCGAACTGCAATGTGCGTTCGGCCTCGCCAACGAGGTTTTCGAGCGACTTCCAGAAGAACGTGTCATCTGATTGCCTGTAGAGAACTAGGATGACGGGTAGGTTGGAGCCACGCCAATAGTCGAAATCTGAAGCGCGGACACGATAGGTGAAACCGGCGTTCGTCTCGCCGACATAGCTGCCACGCTCAGTAGCCTTGACCTGAACGGCAATCATCTTCGCAGTCGGCTGATCATCGTCCATCACCTCAGCGATGCCGTCTATCCCTGCTTCCAGCCGTGAACGTCCATCGAATTGGAACCCAATTCGCAAGAATTGAAGATTTGCCGCCTTCTCACCGATTTCGCCAATTCGCTGACTGGCAGTAATCTTCTTGTTCACGCCAATGACCCGTACCTTCCATATGACAGAGATAGCACTTCAATCAGCGTTTCGTAAGGCCTCGGATACTACATGTAGGCCAGGATGGATTGAATGATCGAGGGTGAACAGGCTAGGCGACCCTTGGATTGACCGGTCAAGAGGTCTATCAAGCGTTCCCGACCAGAATTCACCACGACTGACATTGTCGTCACGATGGTATTCGTTGCTGCCGACGATGATGCCCCGAGGTAGCATCTGCGAGAGCAAAGTCGGGATGATTTCGATGTCTGGGATTCCAATTCGTCAGCCGACGCCGACTTGAAGCGGCTACTCCACAACCCCCGCATCCACCAGCTGCTCTCGATCGGGAAGATCGCGCAGGCTCTCCAACCCGAACGCGACAAGGAACTGCTCTGTGGTGACAAAGGTATAGGGAGCCCCGCGTCGCGGTGACCTTGGCCCGGTCCCGATCAGCCCGCGCGCATGCAGCCGCCCGATCAGGTCGCGGCTGATCTCCTTGCCGAAAATGTCCTTCAGTCCGTCACGGGTGATCGGCTGGTGGTACGCGATGGCGGCAAGGACCGCGACGTCGAATTCGCTCAGGTCCAGCAGTTGGTCCCCGACATCTGCCGCCGCGCGAATCGCGGGGGCGTAGGTGGCGCGCGTGCGGAACATCCATCCGCCAGCGACCTGGGCGATCTCGAAGGCCCGCCCCTCCAGATCGGCGGCAAGGTCCTCGACAAGCAGGTCGACCGAGGCCCCCTGCCCCACGACGCGGGCGAGGTCTTCGCGCGGGACCGGCGCGGTCGAGGCAAACAGCACCGCCTCGATGCGGCGCATCCATTCCCGCCAGCGCAGCTCGGGCGGCAGGTCGGACAGCTCGCGATCCAGTTCGGGGTCAGGGCGATCGTTTGCCATCGCTACAGCCCGTAGAGCCGGAAGGTGTCGCGCCCGGTCAGCTCGCGCACCGCGCCGAGGTCGACCAGCCGGTCGCAGAGCCGCCGCGCGGCGCGATCCGGCAAGGGTAGCGCCGAGGGCGCCACGACATCGCGGGTCAGGAACATCTCGACCACGTCTCCCGCCCCTTTGGCCCGCAGCTTGGGTGCGACTGCCTTCAGATGCGCCGCCCGGCGCGCGAGGTCGGTTGAGAGACGCACGGCCTCGACCGCCGATAATACGAGCGCCCGATGACAGGCGAGCTTCAAGTCTTCCCCTTGCTTGCGCAGGTCAGCGCGTTTCAGGCCGACGGCCAGAAGCGGCACGAGATGATCCCAGCCGAGTGCCTGCCCGAGAGCCGCATCCGCGAGGATCAACGCCGGCACTTCGGCACGCGGTGTCTCCGTCAACACCGCCTCCAACACCATCGCGGCACGGGCGACAGGCGCCCCCTCCCCCGCGTCGAGCCACGTCGCGATCCGGTCCGGTTCGAAAGCCGACAAGGCGCGACCCAAAGTCTTGATCGACATCGGCCGCTCGACCGCACGACGCCAGGTAAGGCAGGTTTCACCGGCCGGTCCGGGCAGATCGCCGGGCCGCAACAGGTGCACCGCATCGCGCAGCTCCCCTGCCCGCTCCGACCGTCCAGAGAACGCGACGCAAGCCTCGGCCGCACGCAGCGCGAGCCGGTCCCGCAACAAGTCTTGGGGCACCTCATCGTGTCCCGACACAAGATACAGGTGGTTCAGCGCCGCGCCAGACAAAAACGCAACATCTTCAAGGGTTTCAGCCCGTGCCGAGGTGACCCAGGCAGGGATCCGGGGTAGTGTATCTGGGTCGTTGATGCGGGTGTCACGGGCAAAGGTCATGGTCGAAGCGTATCTCAACGCGGCGCTTATCGCCATTCAATAGCGCACAAACCGCCCCGACTTGCTGCTCGCCGCCATGTCCAATAAGTTTGCATTATCGGGCATAATGATTGAGGAGGTGGAATCGTTGCTTGTCGTTTTAGTTTCATGGGTGGATTCGGCCGAAATCGCCTCTCTCGTCGAGGAAATTTCCATTTAACCGGTGGACGGATCTCTTGCTCAATCTGTGGACTCGCTCTGCTCCCGCGTCAATCGTGCGCTTTCCTTTGCCGGTCCGTAGATCAGGCCCATCCGTGAGCCACGGCAACGGGGCGGCACGCTGGAACAGGACGAGGGCGGCCTCCGGCAGGACAGCGCCGGGCACCAGATCTGCTCCAAAGAGATCATGCAAGATCACCAGCGTCAGAGCCCGCCAGCTCACTGATAGGTGCTGAAGAGGCGCAGACCGACCGACGGCCGCGCGGGCCTCAAAGGGGCAGTTCCAACCTGGCTCATCATACCAGAGCGCGAGGACCGGTCTTGCCGCACCGTCGCGATCGAGCGGCGCCCAGAGGGTACGAACTGCATGCTCGAGACGATCAAGACGACCTGGGCCAGATCTGACGATCCTGCTGATCTGGCGTTGGAGATCAAGGACACCTGCGGCAAAATCCACCTTCAAAAGGTTCGCCTCCTCCCCTCCCCCGCCGGGCAGAACGGCATCGCACTTGCGGCAGAAGGGGCGCAGCAGGCCATTCAGCATGCGAAAGAAAAGCCTCAGGCCGCCGCGACACGCAGGGCAGCGATCCAGAAGCACGGTCCGGTGCGCCGGGCAAACCACCTGCTCCGCCAATCGCCAATTCACCCGAAGATAGGCATCGCGACCGGCAGCGACATCCGCATCGAAGCAGGCAAGGCAGACCGGCACAGTCTCGGTCAGAAACCAGTCCCGCGGCCGATCAGGATATCGGGCAGCCAGTGACCTGCGGTGAAGCCGTTCCGGATCGATCCTGCAGGCCTTCGCCCATTGCCTGAGCAGCCCCATATCCGGCGCCACATCGTCAACCTGCCCCGCGCCTGCGTCCCTACCCCCCTGCCCCGCCAGGTAAACCACCAACTCAAGAGGCTCGGACCCGTAGCGCGCGGCAACCCGCGCCATCCAAGAAGAAAGCAATTCGTCTTGATACGGCCGCGGCGTGACGGGCAGTCGGACCGACACCATCATGCCCCGACACGTTGTTGCACGGGCTTGCCCCGCCGCCGAGCGGTCTGGGTCATCGAGACCAGCGGCAGCACCAGATTGTCGCCAAAACTATCCGCGTCGAGGCGCTCCTTGCCCGACCGAACCGCATCTTCCGCCGCCGTCTCGATCAGGCGGAAGATGCGCGCCGTCACACCGGAGGTCAGCTTATGAATCTGCTCTCTGGCCTCCCGACTGATCAGATCGGATGCATCGCGCAAGGGCAGGATACGTTCAAAACTTTTCAGGAGCCCGGCGAAGGCGGTATCGTTCTGCCAGGGCTTGAGATGGAACGCCTCGAAGCGCTCGGCCAGTTGTGCATCTGCCAGCAGTGCCTGCCGGGCCAGGTCCGTGCCGGCACAAACGAGTGGAATTCGAAGGTCATTGGCCAGAAACCGGATCGCATTGAGAAAAATCCGCTGTTGCCGGAAGGTGCCGGCCAGCATGCCGTTCACCTCGTCGAGAATGATCATTTTCGCCCCCACGGTCCGCAGCAGCGACCGGCAAATATCCTTCTCGCGGGCGAGCGTACCGCCTGTCATCGCCGGCGCGCCCATGCTAGTCAGAAGTTCCCGGTAAAGATCGCGTTCGATGGGTTCGGATGGCACCTGCGCGACAACCACCGGGCGGTGGTCAACGCCGGTGATCTGGCTGAACTTCGGCGGGTGGTCGCGTTCAAACTTGCGGACGATCTTGGTTTTACCCATGCCGGTGTCACCGTAGATCAGCAGGCATGGCATCCGGTCACGCGGTGGATAGGTCAGCAGGTTCTCCAGACGTGCCAGAGCGGCCCCGGACTGATCGAATCCAATCCAACGATCGGCCCGGATCCACCCGATGCGCTCATCATTCGGCAGCGCCGCAAACCGGCGGTAGGTCGGATCGAGATGTGCAAATGCGCTGCCTTCGGTCACGACCATTCCTCAACTTCGAACCCCGGGTGGTCCCTGAGCACATCCTCGCTTTCCTTGGGCTCCGGACCGGCATCTACAGCCTCGTAGGCCCCTGCCCCATCAAGCGCTCGATCCCGTCTCTCGGAAAACCGCCTGGCCTCCCGTGTCCTGCTGCTGGCAGCATCAACCAGGGCGCGCTGTTCCTCGATCACCGCGAATATGAGGGCTTCATCTTCGAGTGCGCGCCCACGCTCGCGCAAAATCGCCTGCGCACGGCGATGTTCTGCAAGGGTGATCGACGGATGGCGCAGGTCTGCAAATCGAACAGGATAGCGCTGACCTTCAGGGCTCCGGACAAAGACTGTGGAGAGGTCACGAGGATCGTAGGACACGCGCAATTGCCGGTCCTGCCGACCCGCCCAGAGGCTCAGGACATCGTCCCAATACCGCAGGCCAAAGAGATGGATGCCATCGCGGCGCACCATGCGCTCCGTGCTCGGTAGAAAGTCGATCCGGAACCCCTCCGGATCGTAAGGCCGGCGCAATGGTGCCTCGCGCCGCCCGTAGGCCTCATTCCAGGCCGCAACTGGCGGAATCCCAAGCGAGCGGTGCCGTTCAGCGTGATAACGGGTGATTTCCAGCGCCAACCAGTGCTCCAGTTCATCGAGCGTCATCGCCGACTTGCCCACGGAACCATAGTCACCGCGGTCCTTGATGCTGCTGAAGGTCGATCCCGGCAATAGGTGGACCGCCCCCATCATCGTGCCGATCAGCCGCTCGATGTGACCGCCGTAATGCGGCGCCCCAATCGGCCGGTACTGCAGCGAAATCCCGTGCTCCTCGGCGCCCCGCTTCATCGCCTTCGAGCGGAATTCCTTCGCATTGTCGATGTGAATGGTCTCCGGCAATCCCTCGGCCGGCCAATCCGCGTCGATCCCCAAGCTCTCCAGCCAATCGGATTTGGGCTGCACCAGGTGCTGAATGGCCAGTGCCACCGACAAGGCCGATGGCGGCTCCAGCGTCAGATAGAACCCCGCCACCATGCGGCTGGCGACGTCGATGGCGAGCGTCAGCCAGGGCCGTTGCAAAGGTTTCCGATAAACCCGGTCCACGACGATGACATCCACCAGCGTGTGGTCGATCTGAACCACCTCATAGGCCCGTTCGACCTGATAGCTGCCTGGCACCGGGTGATGGCGCTGGCGAGAGGCCTTGGCGCCCTCACGCGCCGCGGTGAGTTCCGCCGGATCTATCCCCGCCACACGGTCCCGCAGCGTGGTCCAGCACGGGGGACGTAGACCCCTCTGACTGCACCGCCTGCGCACCTCCTTTTGCAGCGCATTGATGCTTGGCTTCTGGAGGGACTTGTAGAAATCCTCGATCGCCCCCGAAATCACCGTTTCAACCTCGTCAGGCAGTCGGCGGCTGCCCGTCGGTGTCCCAACCTGAGCCGCCAGCAAGGAACTGGCGACCGGGCGTGCCTTGTACGCTGAGATCAACTCGTAGAGGCGAGAGCGCTTGAGACCAAGATCACGGCAGGCCTTGAGGAATTCGGCGCGGTTCGGTGACGCCTTGCTTGAAAGGCGGCGGATCACAGCTTCCCGCGCGACCGCCTGTTCCCACGCAGCATCGTCGACGGCGTTGATGTCTGCTCGATCCACCATGGCCAAACCCGGAAAACTGGTGTCTTATGTCCAATAATGAAACTCTAATCCGGGAATGAAACAAGAACATGAACACAATGATATCAATACGTTAGTGTCCACTAATGGAACAAGAACGACAGTCAGAAAACAACGAGAAATCGATCTCAAAGCCGCCAAATGGGCCTTCGGTCAGCGAGGATAACGAGAGAGATCATCCCAGCAGCGAGGCTTTAAGCCTTCCTTCCTTTGTGGCTGGTTCAGGCACGCTTGATCGGCTGGTGGATACCGCGCGCGACTATGCGCGCGCCGCGGCCTCGGACAATACGCTGAAGGCCTATGCAAAGGACTGGGCGCATTTTGCACGCTGGTGCCGGATGAAGGGCGCGGAGCCTCTGCCTCCATCGCCTGAAATGATCGGACTCTACCTTGCGGACCTGGCCGCGGGCTCCGGCCCCTCCCCTGCCCTATCAGTTTCGACGATTGATCGCCGCCTGTCGGGTCTCGCCTGGAATTTTGCGCAACGCGGGTTCACGCTTGACCGCAAGAACCGGCACATCGCCACGGTGTTGGCAGGGATCAAACGCAAGCACGCCCGACCGCCAGTGCAGAAGGAAGCGATCCTCGCCGAGGACATCTTCGCGATGGTGGCCACCCTTCCTTTCGACCTGCGCGGTCTGCGGGACCGGGCGATCCTGCTGATCGGCTACGCGGGCGGTCTGCGCCGCTCGGAAATCGTCAGCCTCGACGTTCACAAAGACGACACGCCGGATTCCGGCGGTTGGATCGAGATCTTCGACAAGGGCACCCTGCTCACCCTCAATGCCAAGACCGGCTGGCGCGAGGTGGAGATCGGCCGCGGCTCGAAGGAGCAGACCTGCCCGGTCCATGCGCTCGAGCAATGGCTGCACTTCGCGAAGATCGACTTCGGCCCCATCTTCGTGGGCACCTCGCGGGACGGAAACAAGGCACTGAATACCCGGTTGAACGACAAGCACGTCGCGCGGCTGATCAAGCAGACGGTGCGGGATGCCGGCATTCGCGCCGACCTGCCGGAGAAAGACCGCCTCGCTCTCTTTTCTGGCCATTCGCTGCGCGCCGGTCTGGCGAGTTCGGCCGAAGTCGACGAGCGCTACGTCCAGAAGCAACTCGGACACGCCTCGGCCGAGATGACCCGCCGCTATCAGCGACGGCGCGACCGGTTCCGGGTGAACCTGACCAAAGCCGCAGGGCTATAGGTCGACATTTCTTAGGGCCGCCAACGCCGCGACATGACGCGGAAGATCACTGCGGGAATGCAGAATATCAACGATGATGACCTCGTCAGGCTGATCTAGGAACAACAGAAAATGCTCCCCTGCCCTAGCGAACCGCAGATCGGCCGCATCATCGACCAAAACCGCACAGCTTCGGCTATGCGCCTGACCGTTCAGGATTGCCTGACAGCGGGTTAGCACCTCGTTCTCATAGAGTTCAGCCTGTTTGAGCCCGAATTGTCCATTTGGCAATCTCGACCAGGCTGGCCTCCGCGCGCCGGGTCAGCCGAAGGGATCGGCTCATGAAGATGCGCGTGCTTGTCAAAAGGCCCGCCGGATCGCGTCTACTCCGCTGCCTTCGGCGAACTCACCCGCCTTTGCCTGCGCCAATCCCTCGAACAAGCCCTGTCGGATACCGGCGAGCCGAGCTTCTTCCTGCTCCAAGAGACGAAGCCCCGCGCGCATCGCCTCGCTGACGTTCTGGTAACGTCCGGACGCGACCAGCGCCTGCACCAGCTGGTCCTGGGTTTCGGTCAGAACGACATTGCGCGTAACCATCTATCGGCCTCCTTTGTTGGCAATATATGCCAATGACCCCTTTTGATCAACACCTCATGCCGCCTGCCCACTGAGCCTACCATAGAAGCTGCGCTCCAGATGCAGCTCCCCTGCCCCAGCTTTCTCGACCATGCCCCGCAGATATCCGCCCGGTGAGGCAACTTCACCCGCGCTATGTTTCTCGAAGACGAGTGCAAACGCGGCCGTGGCAACCTGGGGGCCCATTCGATCCTGCGCCACGTTCCAGGCATGCTCAGAGATACCGATCATCGGCCTGAGTTGTCCGGCAACTCGGTGCAGATCGCCCCAATCCTTCAGGAATGCACCCATATTGCGCGCCCAGGATGCGAATTCCGGACAGGCTTGCATGATTGTCGGCAGGTCGAGCGCTGTCCGCTTCTTGCGCACCTCGGCAACCCAGTTTTCCAGCTCCCTATCAACCCGCTCTTCGGGTTGGGCATTGGGCACCACACCCGCCGCTTCCTCTTCTTCAGAGGAATTACTAGTTACAGGATTAAGTTGGTTTGTAATTAGTATATGAGGTTCGGAAATGACCTCCCTGGGGTTCATTTTTTGAGTCTTCTTCGTGACTTGGGTATCGTTATTACCGGTGTTTTCCACAGGTTTAACGGCCTCGGTTGCCTTGAGATAGGCCCCTTCGACCCGCTCCTGAAGCTCCTTGAACCAGGTCAGCAGTCGTACCAGCTGATCTGAGGCTTCATGGCGGCGCGGAAGCCGATCCAGAAGCTCATCAAAGAGGACCGTGAACTGTGCCCAGGGCCCGCGCAACGCGCTGCTGACAGCAGCCTCGATCCGCGCGCGGATCATCCGGCGCGCCACAGTGATCTGGCGCTTCAGGCGCTGACAGAGTTCGCGCTCGGCCTGCAACTCGGCATGAAGTCCCTCGAACTCCTCGACACGGGCGGAAAGCGGTGAAAGATCGAAGCCATAGGCCTCGACGATACGCCCCTCAGCGTCCCTGCGGCCCCACCGCTTGCCATTGGGGCTATCCTGGAAGGAGATCACGCCGATCTCAGCAAGACGCCGCGCGTGGCGCTTGAGCGCGGAGAGCGAGAACCCCGTCTGCTCCATCAGATAAGCGTTCGAAGCCCAGACGATCGGACGCTGCCCCTCCTCCCAGTCCTGGGCCTGGGTAAACGCCCCGAGCGTGTCGAGGAGCATCATGTCGCCGGCCTTCAAGCCGATATGTGCCCCCACGCGCTTGAGTGCCACGAAGGCCCGTGTTTTGGGTACTGCTACCCGTTCACCGGCTTGGGCAAGTTGCTCAGCCGTAGCCAGCCCGGCCGTTGCTTTTCGCCACCCTGACCGTTGGCTTATGTTGGACATAACTCTCTTGTTCTGAGACATGCCTGTCTCAGCTGCTCCTTGTGGAGCATCACTAAATTTTTCCATCTTTATGCCAGCGACAAAGAAATCCCGTTCGCTCAGAAGCGTTTTCTCTTGTGTGGTGATTCGTTGGCTGCTAAATTCTAGGTGTCTAATCTAAGAATTGCGTTCTGCGCAGCAGCCCTCGAAGCTCCGGTTTCGGGGGTTTTCTTTGTTTGCCGTTCCTCCTTTCTGCTCGTCCTCAGTTGTCATCCGCCGAATTTACATCTGTAAATTCGGCATAGGATTTTTTGATAATCTCTGCGAGATTGCTCTCAAGCCAGGTTGCAAACTCAGCGTTTGCGCCGGACTTCTTGACTGACAATGACAATGTTCCGCGGCCAGCTTTGATGGTCACGCCTTCCAACGGCGTTATCTCTCTAACCCCGCTCGACGTCTTCGCGCCGCGCTTAGTCGCTTCCCTAATGAGAAATTCGAGGCGTTCATCCGAACCCGACGAGGCACCGATTCTGGCCAAGATATCGAGCGCCGCGCGTTCAGTTATCTTCTTTGAGAGAAATAACTCCGCCAGCTCCGTCCATTTTGGACGCCCGGACTTTGGTGCCGCGCCAATCAGGTCGCCGATCTTGACCGGGACGTTTTGTGTTACCTTTGTAAGGTGCGAATGACCCGACGCAGAGAGATTGAGAACCTGCCGAACAGTTGCCGCGTCGTGGCCCGCTGTCTGGATGGCCACGGCGAACCGTGCCTTCTCGTAAAAAGAGAGGTTTCGGCGCGCGGCATTTTCCAGTCCTTTCGCCAGCAAAGCCGTAGCGTCATCGATATCTTGGACGTTCGCGCGAACCTTGATGTCGAGTTCGCGGCAGGCCTTTAAGCGCCGCCGCCCATAAATCGCCTCGAAGCGCCCTTCAGCCGCCTTTGATCGCCGAACAAGAATGGGCACTTGCTGACCACCTTCTCGGATGCTGTTCTTTAGTCCTTCAAAGCTCTCGTCATCGTCTTCGACGTTTACAGCTGTAAACTCTTCAAGGCGATCTACTGGCCCCCAATCGTCGATTATGTTGGGGTCAATTTCTCGGATAGATGCCAGAGTGCCTTGAAGGGCTCCCAAAGCCGGAGCACTGGTCTTCGACGGCCGCTCCGACGGCGCCCCGCCAGAACGAGCGATCGTATTTGCAATACCGGACATATCGCGAAGTGATTTCCTAGCCATTACTTACGCCCCCACGATTGCTGGATCATCGTTTCGACTTCATGTCCCACAGCATCCATGGAGCCCTTTGCACGATCATATGTGGCCCGTGTCATTTCGGAACGGACCACTTCATAAATCGACTGTTTGAGCATGGTCGCGTCACTGATTGCTGTGCTCTTCAAGGCGGTTGCCGACATGACACGATCTTGAAATAAAGCTCGCATGAAAGACGTTAGCTGCTGAGAGGGAACGTCGGTCGGTTCGTCTCGCGTGATCAGAAATTTGAAGTGATCATATTGGAGAGTTGCGCCAGCATCCTCGATCACACCCATATACGCTCCGGCTAATTCAAGAAACTGAGCAGTTGACGAAACGTCCAACATCGATGGTGTTAGAGGGACAATCAAAGAACTAGCGGCAGCCATCCCAGCAATCGTCAGGAAACCAAGCTGTGGCGGGCTGTCCATAAGCACCAGATCAAAATCATCTTCTACCTGTGCCAAAGCATTTCGAATACGAGTAAAGAATGGTTGATCTGGGTTCGAATGAACGGCCGACTCAGTCTCAAACTCGGACAGCATCAAGCGGGACGGCGCAATCGAGAGCCCTGGAAAGTATGTTGGAACGACGACATCAGCCATGTTCACCGGCTCATCGTAGCGAATCGCATCATAGACAGTCAGTCCATCGAACTCGATTTCAGGGCTGATCCCGCACATTGATGTGAGAGATCCCTGAGGATCCAGATCAACAACCAAGACCCGATATCCTCGAAGAGCAAAGTAGTGAGCGAGGTGGACGCTCGTCGTGCTCTTACTGGAACCACCTTTGAAATTCATCAGCTGCCAAATTTGCAACTGCTCCTCTCCCGAGCGGCGAGGCAGATAACGGCCTTTCTTCCGAGAGGTCTTCTCTAGAACTTCGCGCGCGTCCCATATCTCTTGGGCTGTATAGTAGCGGCGGCCACCCCGGATATCGTCAGGTTCAGGGATTGTGCCCTCAGCGTGAACCTTTCGCATGAACTGTCCGGATACTCCCAAGAGCTCAGCGGCCTCAGGTGCCGAAAAAGAACGTAGCGTCTTCGTGTTGTCTGGGGCAAAAGCAGAGAGCAGGTGTTCTCTGATGGCAGCGTTGAGTCGTTCGGAAATCTCCGTTGCAAGAGCCGAAGGGCGCTCACTTGCCAATGGTGTCACAGGAATCATCTGGTTGCCCCAATTTCGAAAATGCGGCCTTTTTCGCGCCACTTGGGGATAAAAGCAGTGATTCACGCGACTAAGTCAAGATTTTTCCTCTATATAGTGTCTATCAACGCTTGATGAGACTATATCCACGGCCACGATCTAGGTCGAGTTTACAGCTGTAAACGAATTGGCCGAGGCAAGCCCCCGCCAACTTTGGTCTCACGCTGCGTCTTTCGGGCCCCAGGGGATGATCGCCTGCAGGGACAGATCGTCCTGGTTCGCGGCCTTGCCGAGGTTGGCGTTGAAGCCGTGGTCGCGGATGGTCAGCGTGTAGTAGTCGGCGCCGGTCTCCTTGTTCTGCTTCTTCCAGATGCCGCCGCACTCGACCAGCTTGCCGCGCGGGGAGCGGCCGAGGACGCGGTGCGTGGGGGCCATCGGGTTCGAGCTCGCGACGGGTTCGGCCGTGATGTCGAGGTCGAAGGTCAGGGTCGAGATGGAGCCGACGCCCTTGGCGGTTTCGATGTCGGCGCTGGTGAATTTGATGCAGTTCGAGGTCATTGCTCTTCTCCTTGTTTGCGTTGCAATGATGGTCACCTTGCAGCTGGCCAAGGCCCGGCCACACCGAAGGCGAAGCGCAGCGGAGAGGGGCAGGCGCCGGTCTTTTTGCTCCGCGAGGAATGATCCGCAGGATCAGGGGAAAAAGATCGGCGACAACCCTTGTGGGCGGGACGACAGCTGCGACCAGCATGTTATGCAACTCAGACATCGGGAGAAGTGCGGTGGCAGCGAAGGGAGGTGGGTGAACTGCCGAGGGAACTGCGGCTGAACGGCGGTCGATGCTGCACCCAACTTCTTACCGGAATGTAACCGACTAGTCGCACACTCTGCGCCAAGACCCAGATTCGATGCATCCCCCAAGACCAAACGAACCAAGAAGCTATTGTTGGCGGGCTGCGGCCGACGTCATTGGGTATGCGATTAGACAAGTGCGCCCAGATCGGGAGCGGCCATCGACGCCGATGCAGACATTGAGAGTTTGCGCGGCAAATGGCGGCTTCTCTAATTGGGCGTTTTGGTCAAGCTCGTTTTCCTTGTTGTTTGGGATCTCTGTCACTCATCCGGGTCACGCTTCTCTTCGCAGTCTGGTTGATACCACGTGGGGCATCGCTGCACGCATG
>NZ_QZEX01000022.1 GCF_003646465.1 Chachezhania antarctica | reverse complement strand
TGCGGCCAGCGCGCTCTGACACGCGTTAGCTATATGATGAGCACACGCGCCAGAGCGCCACCGCTATCCCGAACCTTGGCCCCTTTTTGCGCCGGTAAATGGCCCATTTTGTCGCCGAGATTGACAGTCAAACGGTGCGCAACGGCGAGGCCGCAGCCGCCCCGCCTTTAGCGGCTGTGCGCCCGGCCATGTAGGAGACATAACTTGGCACAAGAGGTAGCACGCAGGGGGACAGTAATGATATCGTACCGGCTAGGAGGGCGGCGGTGAGGGCGCGCGCCAAGTGATGTCTTCGTCGACCCAGATCAGCAGGGACCCCCGCTTGCTCAGCGATGCGTTGTAGCTGGACCAGTTGGTCGTATGATAGCGGGCGGGAGATGGGTTGCTCATGGAATGCGCCTAACAGCATGGGTTCGCGAAGAGAATCCTGCGGCGTCAGACTTGTACAACAACGCCCCGTATCATCGACCTAGTGGTGCCCACATGGCAGGCTATTTCAATGGATAGATTTTTCTCTATCAGTATGCCCGCGGCTCAGTTTGTTAGAAATGTCCTGCTGTTCAGCTTCGCTGCATTACTGCCGGTCCTGTTGCTCTATGTCTTACTGGCTCCGGGCTTTGCTCCGGCTCTTGCTGCCGGCGGACCGGCAGTAATGCGCTTTCTAAGGCAGGTTACGACCAACGGTTTGCCCGTGGTTTTTGCCGTCAACTATGTCAGTTTTTTCCTGTTCGCCATGACGACGCAACCAAAGGCGGGCTCAAGAGACACGGCGTTTTTCGTGCTGGTCGATGTCTTGCTCAGAGCCCTTCTCTTTCCAGGTCTCCACGTGCTTATATACGTTCTATCTGCCGACTGGTTCGGGTCATTCGGCGGCAATCGTTCAACCGCTTTGGCGGTTGTATCCCCGACTCTTGCGCGTTCGGCGTTTTTCGAGAACATCTCCGGCGTTTACCTCTATGCGACTATGATAAGCGCGTTGCCGCTCTACGTCTCGGCTCTCGGGCCGTCGGAATTTCTTGGACCGGTTGTTCGTCGCTTACCCATGAACACGGGCGTGATGTTGCTTGCCTTGGCTGCGTTTGCCTTTTCGGTCGGGCTGATCACGATCGGCGCACAAGCCATCGCAGCTCTTCATGCCAGGTGACGGCAGGCTAATCACCGTGGGCGTGTGCAGCTTGCGGTGCCATCCACTTCGACAAGTAAACGCGCTCGAAGGCGAACACGGCGATCATCCCGACAGCGGCGTAGAGAACGATCATCGGGTCGCTTTGAAGCTTCATCACGGTGAAAGCTGCCAGTACAATCGCATCGAGCGACAGGGCACTCAAAAGCACGATACCGGAGGCGCCCACATCTGTTCGACGATAGCGGAACACGCCCCAGTGTATGATCATGTCCATTACAAGGTAGAAGAAGGCACCGAGGGATGCGATCCGGCCCAGGTCGAAAAGCACGGCCAGCGCTGAAGCGATGACAACGGTATAGACCAGCGTGTGGCGTTGGATTGGGCCGGACATACCAAAGTGGCTGTGCGGAATCATTTCCATGTCGGTCAGCATCGCCAGCATACGCGACACCGCAAAGACGCTGGCCAGAACGCCTGACGCGGTTGCGACAGCAGCCAGGACTACTGTGAGTATGAAGCCGGTTTGTCCAAGGGCGGGCTGCGCCGCTTGTGCCAGTGAATAGTCACGCGCGGAGATGATCTCCTCGATCGTCAGACTCGAACCAACCCCGAAGGCGACCAACAGGTAAATGACGACGCAGAGCCCGATCGAGAACATGATTGCTCGGCCAACGTTGCGGTTGGGTTCGGTGATCTCGGCCCCGCTGTTGGTGATCGTCGTGAACCCTTTGAAGGCCAGGATAGCCAGCGCCGTGGATGCTATGAAACCAGTTATACCGTAGGATTGAGGCGTCTCGGAGGCCGCGGCGAACGCAAAACCACTGGACCACAGGGCCGCGATGCCGAACAGAGCTATGCCTCCGATCTTGATCGCTGCCATGATCAGCGAGAACAGCCCGACCGAGCGGTTTCCGGCGATGTTCACCAGAAAGGCGAAAACGATCACGGCCACGGCCAGAGCGGGGACCAGTGGGCCACCTTCGATGTCGAAAGGGCGCAAGACATAGGTGGCGAAGGTCCGGGCGACGAGGCTTTCCGCGATCACCATGCTGAGCGCCATCAGCAGCGCGGCGCCGCCTGCGACAGCTCCGGTGCCATAGCACTTCTGCAGAATCATGGCGATGCCACCGGAGGACGGCCATTTGTTCGACATCCTGATGTAGCTGTAGGCGCTGAAGCTTGTGACGACCGCGCCGGCGATGAATGCAAGCGGGAACAGAGGGCCGGCGAGCTGCGCGATTTGCCCCGTCAACGCAAAGATCCCGGCGCCAATCATCACGCCTGTTCCCATCGCAATGGCTCCGCCCAGACTGATGGACCCTTCGCGGTACGTGTCTTGTTCGCTCTGCATAAATTGTCCCCTTCTAATTTTGGTTCGTCCGAACGCTGTTGCGCTACTAAATTCGAACGCCGCGAAGACGCAGCGAATTGAGCACCACCGAGATCGATGATGCGCTCATGGCGAAGGCAGCAAACATCGGGCTGATGAGGATGCCAAAGAAGGGAAACAGAACTCCCGCTGCGACCGGCACGCCGGAGGCATTGTAGATCAGCGCGAAGAACAGGTTTTGACGGATGTTGCGCATGGTGGCCCGGGCGAGCCGCCGCGCGCGCACGATACCATCGAGGTTGCCCTTGACGAGAGTGATGCCGGCACTTTCGATGGCCACATCTGCACCAGTGCCCATGGCGATGCCGACATCGGCCTGTGCAAGAGCCGGCGCGTCATTGACGCCGTCCCCGGCCATTGCCACCTTGTGACCTTCGGCCTGCAATTCCTTGATGATCCGCGCCTTGTCCTCGGGCAGTACGTCGGCCCGGATCTCGTCGATGCCGAGCCGGGCACCGATCGCCTTGGCTGTGCGCTCGTTGTCGCCGGTCGCCATGATGACCCGGAACCCAAGTTCATGCAGGTCCTGGATGGCGGCAGGGGTTGTTTCCTTCACCGGGTCGGCGACAGCGACAAGACCGGCAATGTCGCCGTCCAGCACCACGAACATCACCGTCTCACCCTCGTCGCGGCGGGCATTGGCCTTGGCGGTCAACTCGTCCGCCTCGAGCCCCAATTCGCGGATCATCGCCAGATTGCCGAGCGCGACCGCTTTGCCGTCAACGACCCCCTTGACGCCCTTGCCAGTGACCGCCTCGAAGTCCCGCGCCTCGTCCATTTTGACATCTCGCTCCTCCGCACCCCTGACGATCGCTTCGGCCAAGGGGTGCTCCGATCCGCGCTCAAGCGATGCGGCGAGACGCAAGACCTCGGCTTCGTCGTGGCCGGGTTGCGGGAGTACGTCGACAAGCCGCGGTTTGCCCATCGTCAACGTGCCGGTCTTATCGACGATCAGGGTATCGACTTTCTCGAACCGCTCCAACGCCTCGGCGTTCTTGATCAGCACCCCTGCCTGAGCGCCCCGTCCTGTCGCTGTCATGATCGACATCGGTGTCGCCAGGCCAAGCGCACAAGGACAAGCGATGATCAGAACCGCCACCGCCGAAATCAATGCGTAGGAAAGCGCAGGCGCGGGTCCCCAGATCGCCCAGGCGATGAAGGACAGGGCCGCGATACCGATGACGGCCGGAACGAAATATCCCGCCACCTTGTCGGCATATTTCTGGATCGGGGCGCGCGAGCGCTGCGCGTTCGACACCATCTCGACAATTTGAGCCAGCATCGTGTCGGACCCAACACGCGTCGCCTCCATCACCAGGCTGCCAGTGCCGTTGATCGTCGCACCGGTCACCGGGTCGCCTTCGGTCTTCTCGACCGGCACAGGTTCACCGGAGATCATGCTTTCGTCGATCGAGGACCGGCCGTCCAGAACCACGCCATCGACAGGCACCTTGTCACCGGGCCGTACGCGCAGCCGGTCGCCGACCTGTACGTCCTCGAGCGGGATCTCCTCTTCGGAGCCATCGTCCCGCATGACCCGCGCGGTCTTGGCGGCCATATCGAGTAGCGCACGGATCGCCTTGCCGGTTCCTTCACGGGCGCGCAATTCCATCACCTGACCGAGCAGCACGAGCGTCACGATCACCGCCGCCGCCTCGAAGTAGACGCCGACATGGCCTTCGGAGTCTCGGAACCCATCAGGGAATATGTCCGGTGCGAAAACGGCAACGACGCTGAAGAGCCAGGCGGCTAGAACGCCCATGCCGATCAGGGAAAACATGTTGAGGTTCAATGTGCGGAAGGAAATCCATCCGCGTTCCAGAAACGGCCAGCCGCACCACAAGACCACTGGCGTTGCCAGGATCAATTCGATCCATTGTGTAGTGCTTTCGCCAAAAAACGTCCGGACTGCGGGGAAACCGACGAATGGCCCCATCGTGAGGACAAGGAGCGGGATCGTCAGGACTGTGCCGGCCCAGAACCGCCGTGTGAAATCCACCAGTTCGGGATTTGGACCTTCATCGCCGGGCACACCGGATTCCAGTTCCAATCCCATACCACAGATCGGACACGCGCCCGGATCAGGCTGCCGCACCTGAGGGTGCATCGGGCAGGTGTAAATGGGACCATCATGTCCAGTGGGAACCAGATCATATCGGCCATCCGCCGGCGCGGCACCCGCGTGGTGGTCGTGATGATCATGTGCGGAATGAAGCTCGAGCTCCGATTCCGGCACGAGATGCATCCCGCATTTCGGACATTTGCCGGGCTCAAACTGCCGCACCTCAGGGTGCATGGGGCAAACGAATACCGAGGAAGCTGCTGTGGTTTCAGAACTGTCGGGGGTGCTCATTTTGCGGTCCTTTCCGAGAATGCTTCTCTTGCTTGGGGCTTCCATCCACAGGAGGGTCAAGAGAGATCAGTACGGCGATTACATTGCGGCTCTGCGGGGTGGCGCTGTCCGGCCCCGTTCCCGCCGGGCGAACACGATCAACGCCAGCCCGACCAGCACCATTGGCATGGAGAGCAACTGGCCCATGGTCAAACCCCACTCACCAAAGTGGAGCGCATGGCCAATTGGGTTATCTTCCGTCACGAACTGCTGGTCCGGTTGCCGGAACATCTCGACGAAATTTCGGGCAAGACCATAGCCGGTCAGAAACACGCCAGCCAAGGCACCGGGCATTTTCAGCCAGCCCCGGCCCCAAGCGAGATAAATGAGCAGTATTCCAAGAATGAGCCCCTCCAATACCGCCTCGTACAGCTGGGACGGGTGTCGGGCGCAGAGGCCGCTAACCCCTGGGCAGGCCTGCGCGACTTCGCCGGGAAAGATCACCGCCCAGGGAACGTCCGTTGGACGCCCCCACAACTCATTGTTGGTGAAGTTCGCCAGCCTTCCAAGAAACAAGCCTGGTGGTGTTGCCAAAGCCAGCAAGTCGCCAGTGCTGAGCAATGACGCGTTCTGTCTAAGGCAGAACAGCAAGGCCGCGATGACAACTCCCGCGAACCCCCCGTGGAAAGACATGCCGCCTTGCCAGACCATCAGAATTTCCAAGGGATTGGCGAGATAATATGCGGGCTGGTAGAACAGTACAAAGCCCAGGCGACCACCAGCAATCACGCCGATGATGATCCACGTCAGAAGATCTTCGATCTGCGTTCGGTCAAGCGGCGGTCCAGCTGACGTCCAGAGCGCGGGACGGCTTATCGCACTCGAACAAATGCGCCAGCCAATCAGGATACCGAAGATATAGGCTAGCGCGTACCAGCGGAGTGCGAATGTGACCCCCCCGATGTCGAAGGAGAAGAGGTCGGTTCCAATATCCGGAAATGGCAATCCCGCTGGCAGCACTGGGTGAGTTCCTCATCAGGAATTTACGTGGGGATTAGATGGCATTGATCGAGCACCGCTAAAGGCGCTCGATCTGCGACAGGGCATCCAACGCCCATCCCGCCATCACGCGGTGTCGAGGGCGTCCCGAAGGAGATCGCGGACTTCGCCGGCGACCGCGTCCAGGTCTTGGTTCTGCACCGCCTGCATCGAAGCGACAGGATCGACCGCGCTGACCTCGGTGTCGCCGTCCAGTTGCCGCAGGATAACATTGCAGGGAAGCATCGCACCGATGCGAGGCTCGATCTCGATGGCTTTGTGCGCCATGCCCGGATTACAGGCCCCCAAGATGCGGTAAGGCGGCATGTCCGCATCAAGTTTCTTTTTCATCGTCGCTTTGACGTCAATCTCAGTCAGAACGCCGAAGCCCTTGTCTGCCAAAGCATCCCGAACACGCATCTCTGCGTCATCGATTTTGGTGTCTTTCAGGACGCGATCATAGGTATAGGCCATGGGAATTTTCCTTTCCGTGTCTCTATTTGTTGGCATACCGAGGCTAAACGGTTCAGGTCGCGGTTCGGTTCAATGTCCCGACCGCGAATGGTTTTGGGGTTGTGAGGACGGGTGCCGGAAAAAAACCGGCACCCATTGGCTCAGTTGTCCTGCATCATGGAGCCGTTGCCCATGCCCTGACCGTTGCCAGGCCGCGCAGGCGCATCTGCCATATTCGACCGCATCATCTGCATCCGCTCCATCCTATCGGCAGGAGCGGCCATCTCTTCCGGCGTCACCGCGCCGTCGCCATCGGCATCGAGGTGTTGGAAGCGATCCACCATCATTTCGCGGATCATCGCGCTGTGGAGAGCTTCAAATTCAGTAATCGAGAGGCTTCCATCCCCGTCGCTGTCAAACTCGGAAAGCTTGGCCTCCAGCTGCGTGCGCATTTCTTCCGGCGTCGTTGTGCCGTCTCCATCAGTGTCGAACATTTGCATCATGCCGCCAGCCATGCCTGGGCTCATCATACCACTGCCCATGCCTGCGCCCATCATGCCTGCGCCCATCATGTTTCCGTGCATGCGCTTCATCATGTCCATCATTCCGCCCATGTTCCCCATCATACCGGGACCACCGTTCTGCATCATGCCTGGTCCGCTCTGGGCGCCAAATTGTCCCCCACGCCCGTGGTTGGCGTCCGCGAATGCGGCACCGCCAAGGGCGGTTGCAGCCAGGGTCATTGCAGCGAGTAAAGTGTTGCGTTTCATTTCGATCACCTCGTGTCAGTGTTGCGATACCCAGCATATGGGGGGCACCTGCAGATGCGGAATGCCACGCGAGCCGGTGTTTTGTATCGCGAGGTCACAAAGGCGGGGTCTGTTACAAATTGCGACAAATCAATTCGGGGCGAACGCTCCTCTTCATCTGAAACATGCGATATCCAGAAAAAAAGGTGTCGAGGATCCGTATACCAACCGAAACCGAACCCATGTTTCGGTAGAGGTGAAATCCGGAAGAGTTGATGTCGAGATTGCTAGAGGCCCTGAATATCCCGAAAATTCAGTCATTCAACTCATGGCAGGAGGCTGCAAGGTGCGCTTTTCCAATCGCATTTTCTCAGTTCTAACCGTGGCGATTTTGGCGGGGTGCGGTGCAGGAAACGACATGCGCCCTGATGCTTCAGCCGAAGTCATCAGTAGTGCATCCTACCGTCACGACGGACCGGCTGCGCTGACGCTGTACACCATGATCAGCAACAGATCCGGGGCGGGTGCGCATAGCAGCGTCATGATCAATGGGTCGCAGCGCGTTATCTTCGATCCGGCAGGAACGGTCCGGCTGAGCGCGGTACCGGAACGGGGAGATGTGCTTTATGGCATTACTCCACAAGTGGCCGATTTTTACGCACGGGCTCATGCACGGGAGACCTACCACGTCGTCATGCAAGAGATCGATGTGTCCCCCGAAGTCGCGGAGCAGGCCTTGCGGCTTGCAATTGCCAGCGGCCCAGCCGCTTCCGGTTTTTGTAGTGCCAGTACCTCCGCGGTACTCAGACAATTACCAGGATTTGAATCCATCGGACGCACATTTTTTCCAAAGCGCCTGATGGCGGATTTTGGCAAGTTGCCGGGCGTGCGAACCACAAAGCTGTTCGAGAACGATGAGGACGATAAATCCGTAGCGATCGCACAGTTCGAAAGTTCACTTGCGACACAGCCGTGAGTGTTCGTCCAACAATTCATTGGAAGATGTCCCTGCACGACGCAGTCCTCGGCGTGTGAGCCAAAGATGCAATAGGTTAGCTTCGAGCGGTAACGCTGTCTTCGGCCGAGTAAAGGAACGCCGTCGATCCGACAGCGACATTCGGATAGAGATCATTGATGTGGGCCATCACCATGCGCACGCATCCCGAACTGGCCCGGCCGCCAATGCTGCGAGGGCTCGGCGTTCCGTGAATTCGAAGGTACGTATCCCGATCTCCGACGAATAGATACAAAGCCCTGCTGCCCAAGGCATTGTTGGGGCCGGGCTCCATACCGTCGGCAAACCGCTCGTAAGCCTCCGGATCGCGTTCGATCATTGACTGCGTTGGCGTCCAGTGCGGCCATTCGACCTTTCGGCGGATCGTATAGGTGCCGGGTTCATAGAGATCGCCCTTGGCAATCGCCACCCCGTATCGCATCGCGGTGCCACCTTCCTCGATATGGTACAGATAGCGCGCGATCGCATCGACGTGAATGTCACCCGGGCGCAAACCGTCATTCGCCAAAACGCGTTGCGGCAGCAGCCTGGGATGCAGCCCCCATGGGTTGGTTGTTGCCGGGTCATAGTTGGCGGGCGTGATCTGCGCATCCCAAGCTGCTTTTTCGGCTGTTGACGGCCAGGTCTTAGCGAATGCTGGCGAACTCAGAGAAGCTGAAAACAGCGAGCCGGAAAGTGCAAGGAAGTGTCGTCTTGTAACCATGAAGCGAAGCCCTTTGTTTGTTTTCGATGAATGCGGGACGATTCAAGAAACGTCCGCGACCCCATGCCACCGAACCTTTTGATGTCTTGCGATCGCGACCAACCAGAGGCAAGCAAGGACACCGCTTAGGATCGCGTTCCAACTCGCCATGGACAACGTCAGAAATTCCCAGACAACCTCACTGCACAGAACAAGATTGGACGCATTTGAACTGGCAGAGGGTAGCAATTCCGATACCGACATTTGGGAAACATCGAGGCCGGATCCCGTGCAAGAAGTCGGTCCCTCCCACCAGCCGCGCTCGACACCGGTATGAAACACTCCCAACGCGGATGTGCTGAGTGCCGACAGGGCACCGATTATCAGGATTGGCAAAATCGGCAGAGCAAAGAGCAACAGAGCGCCCATTCCAATGGCGATTGCGTGTGGGTAGCGTTGCCAGATGCACATTGCGCACGGCGCGTACCCAAGAGCCTGGAAAACGAAGGCCCCCAACAGCAAGGCGGCTGATCCTGCCGCCGCAGTCATGCCGAGAGATTTTGGTGTCAGGGTCAATGAACGCTCCCATTGGCAGTCGATGGACCTGTTTCTCGCTTGTCAGGTTACGTAGACGGCGAAAGGCCTGTTATCATTCAGAGATTTGTAACGGTATGTATCCGTCTCGACCCTCAGCCGACTCTGATCCACGTTGCCATACCGTCGGCTTGGTGGCTCAACATGTGGCAATGCAGCATCCAGGATCCCGGATTGCCCAAGACGACGAGAATATCCCGCGTCTCGCCGATATCCAGATAGGTCGAGTCCCGGTATGGACCGGCTTTCCCCGCCGCATCGAGTTCCCAGAAATGGTGGCCATGCAGATGCATGACGTGTGGAAACCCGGTTTCGTTGCGGATCGAAATGCGCGCGGTCGTCCCCTGCGCGACGGATAGGAAAGGGGTTCGAGGCAGGCCCGATACGTCATTGAGCGCCCACGTCCCTGTGCCGTTGTGGGACGCGCTTCCCGCACCTCCCTGAAGCACCAGCTCCGCGGTTTGGCCGGGGTCTTGCGGGGCGGGCATTCGGTTGGCGGGCAACGCGGTGATGGGCGCTTTCGCAGGCTCACGAGAGCCGGAAACAGCGATTTCGCCAAGGCTCAACGTCCGCTCTCCAAAGCTGTCGTCAAATCTAATAGGCCCGGTCGCATCACCAATCACATCGCATCTTTGCCCCGGAGCTAGGAGGATGGGTTCGAGTGTCTGTGGCTGCGCCAGGGGCATACCATCCAGTGCAACGATCTTGCCTGCCAGACCGTCCAGCCCGACACGGTAAACCCTGTCGATAGAGGGATTTATCAGGCGCAAGCGCAGGCGGTCGCCTTGTCTCACATTCTTGCTGGTTCCATTGGAAACAAGCGCCGTGACCGTATTGCCGATACGGCCCTCGGTCGCGAAATGAGCCGGGTTGAACCCTTCGTCGTACTGTCCGGACTGATCCAACAAGACATCGAAGAACTGAACAACGATGTCATGGTCGACAGCTGGCGCATTTTGCTCCTCGACGATGAAGGCGCCGAAAAGACCGCGGCTGACCTGATCGTAAGACAGGTAATGCGAGTGATACCAATACGTGCCGGCATCCGGGACGCCGAATTGATAACGATACGAGTCGCCCGGAATGACCACATCCTGAGTGAGGACGTTGACACCATCCATCCGATTTGGAACCCGCAACCCATGCCAGTGAACGAGAGCGCCCTCCTCCAATCGGTTATCGAGGGTAATGCGGGCGGTTTGTCCTTGTCGCATTCTGACTTCTGGGCCCGGCAGACCACCGTTGAAGCCCAACATCGACACGTCGTACCCAGCAAGGTGCGCCTTGATCGATTGGGGCGCGAGGATCAACTCGTGTGTCGCTGCTGGCAAGCGGGTACCAGCCAGCGCAACGGTCATCCCGCCAAGGAAAGACCTCCGGCTCAAAGACAATTCCGTCACCTCATGAATGATAGACTGGCTTTCGCCAACTGCCGCACTTGTGCCATTTCCGGAAGAGGAACTTCAAGGCGACAGAACACTCCTCACGCCGTTGTCACTTTGGGATACAGGAAGACGCGGGCGCCGATTTCAACGCGTTCGTACAGATCCTTCACATGTTCATTCGTCAACCGCGCGCATCCATTCGACACGGCAGACCCAATTGTCTCCGGGGCGTTCGTTCCATGAATGCGAAGATAGGTATCGCGTCCCTCGGCATCGTAGAGATAGAGCGCGCGGGCCCCGAGCGGGTTGTTTGGCCCGCCTTTCAGTCCATCCTTGTACTTTGCGTATTTGCGTGGCTCGCGCCGGATCATGGCGTTCGTTGGCCGCCACCATGGCCATTTGGCCTTGCGCGCTACCGTGAACTCTCCGGGTTCGTACAAACCTTTGCGCCCTACCCCGACCCCGTAGCGGATCGCCATCCCGTCCTCGAGCATGAAATAAAGGAAAAAATCGTCGGGAACGACGTGGACATCGCCTTTAACCCAGTCACCACGACGGGTGTTTACCAATTGTGGTTCGAACCGTTCGGGCAATTTGACTTTGTGGGCCCAGGCAGTTGTGGGCAGAAAGCAACCCATCGCTCCGGCACAAATCAATTCTCGTCTCGTGAAATTCTGCATGGCGCGATCTCCTCGGACCCATGAAAATTCAGTGCGCGTCAGGGGCAAAGAAAAGAAGCCGTGAACCGGGGCAAACGACGCGCCTTTGTTGCCTTGAAACTACGAAAATTCGTGCTTTTGGAACTCTCCAGCGCTGGAATGTTGTTGTTTTACAGAGAACTGCAAGGAGGTGACTGGAAATGCACTACTCACGATTCTTTATGATGATCGGAACATCGACCGTGGTCATGTTCGTTCTGATGTACCTGAACACCTATCTTTGGGGCCATATCTTCTTTTCGGAGACACGCCTTTACATGGCCATCCTGATGGGGGCGACCATGGCCGTGATCATGTTGGCGTACATGTTGTCCATGTATCAGAACACCAAAGCCAACATCGCGATTTTCGTTGGCGCAATAGTCCTTTTCGCGGCGAGCCTCTGGCTGGTTCGCGGGCAATTCACGGTGCAGGACAGGTCCTACATGCGCGCCATGATCCCGCACCACTCGATCGCCATCATGACGTCGACTCGTGCCGAGATCACCGACCCGCGCGTCCGGGGGCTCGCAGACGACATTATCTATGCGCAGGACAAGGAAATCGCCGAAATGCGCTACCTTATTGCTGACATTGGAGCAAACGGCGAAGCATCGGCCACGCGAAGCGAAACGCCGGCGCAGGTTGTGGATGCGCAACAGGCGCTTCAAACGGAGGTCGTGTCGAAGGTCGATCCTGAGTTTCTGACGGAAGACGAAATCGCTGCGGTGTTCCCGAATGGCGGAAATTGCCGCTTTGCTTACACCTCGGACAGTCCGGCTGTACTGGTGACTGGTGAAACCGGCGAAGGGTCTGCCGCCGCAATGAAGATCAGCGGTGATCTGGTGCGCCTGAATGCGCAGGGCGAAAATGCATTTTCTGAAGGCCCGCTGTCGGCCGAGATCGCAGAGACGAACGGTGACCTGACCGATCTGATCGTCACCGCGGGAACCGACTACGAAGCCGGGTTCCGTGGTCAACTTACGTGCAGCGGATAAGGAGGAAAGGACATGCCCCGCGACACAGACAGTAAATCCGCGCAGCTTTATCGCATGGTCATGCCGGGCCATGTCTGCCCCTACGGTCTGAAATCGAAAGACCTGCTGGAGCGGCAAGGCTTCGAGGTGGAAGACCATCCGCTTGACACCCGTGAAGACACCGATGCTTTCATGGAGAAGCACGGGGTCGAGACGACGCCGCAGACTTTCATCGGGGACGAACGGATCGGCGGTTACGATGATCTCAGGGTGTTTTTCGACATTGACCCACCCGAGGAAGAGCAAAGCGACACGACCTACCAGCCGGTCATCGCGATCTTTTCCGTTGCCGCGCTGTTGGCATTGGGCCTGTCTTGGCACCAGTACGGGTCGGTCCTTACCTTGCGGGGGTTCGAATGGTTCATTTCGCTGTCCATGACCATTCTCGCGATCCAGAAATTGCAGGATGTCGAAGGGTTTTCGACGATGTTCCTCAACTACGATCTGCTGGCGCGCAAATGGGTGCGATACGGCAAGGTCTACCCGTTCGGCGAAGCGTTGGCAGGTGTCCTGATGACTGCCGGCGCGCTGCTGTGGCTCTCGGCGCCTGTCGCCCTGTTTATCGGCACGGTAGGCGCTGTCAGCGTGTTCAAGGCTGTTTATATCGACAAGAGAGAGCTGAAATGCGCCTGCGTCGGCGGTGACAGTTCCGTCCCGCTGGGGTTCATTTCGCTGACGGAAAACCTGATGATGATCTTCATGGGTATCTGGATGCCGGTCCGCGCGATCTGGTTCTGAGGTACAGCCCCTTCTTGCCTGTCACTTGGCCAACCGCTCCGGCGACAGATCCTCGATGATGGGGCAGTCGGGCCGGTGATCCCCGGCACATTTTTCCACCAGTTCGGCGAGCGTCGCGCGCATGGATTGCAGTTTCGCGATCTTTTCCTCGATCTGGCGCAGATGGTCTTCCGCACCCGCCTTCACTTGCATGCTTTCGCGGTTTTCATCCTCGTAGAGCGACAGGAGCGTCCTGCAATCTTCGATGGTGAACCCCAAGGCCCGTGCGCGACCCAGAAACGCCAGCTTGTGAACGTGGTTCTCGGTGAACGCGCGATAGCCGTTCTCGCTACGGTTCGGGCGGATCAGACCGATGTCCTCGTAGTAGCGGATCGTCTTGGCGGGCACACCCGATTGTCGGGCAACGTCTCCGATGTTCATGTCGGACCTCCGTTATTCTGCTGGAGCAGGAGTGGCGGCTGCCATCTCTGCCGGGATTGCGCGCTGCTCGTCCATCGCAGGCGCGATGCGCCGCAGCCGCAGGGCATTGGTCAGGACAAACACCGAGGACAACGCCATCGCACCCGCCGCAAGGATTGGTGACAGGAGCAACCCAAAGGCCGGATAGAGCACCCCGGCAGCGACCGGAATAAGTGCCACGTTGTAGGCAAAGGCCCAGAACAGGTTCTGCCGGATGTTGCGCATGGTCCGCCGCGATACTTCGAAGGCGTTCACCACGCCGCGCAAATCGCCCGACATCAGGACGACATCCGCAGATTCGATGGCCACATCGGTGCCGGTTCCAATGGCGATGCCCACATCGGCATGCGCCAGCGCCGGGGCGTCGTTGATCCCGTCGCCGACAAAGGCGATGCGCTTGTTCCCTTGGCGCAAACTGTCGAGCGCCGCAACCTTGCCGTCCGGCAGGACGCCGGCGATGACGTGGTCGATACCGGTTTCGCGGGCGATGGCTTCGGCGGTTTCGCGTTTGTCGCCGGTGATCATCGCAACCGCAAGACCCTTTTCGTGCAGCGCTGCGATGGCTGCGCGGCTTGCCGGTTTGACCGGATCGGCCACGCCGATCACGGCGGCGACACGCCCATCTATGGCAGCGTAAAGCGCCGTGCGACCCTTGCTTGCGATCTTCGTTTCCTCTGGAGCCAATGCCGAGACGTCAATGCCTTCGCGCGCCATGTAGCGGTCGGCCCCAACCAACACCTCCACGTCTTCGACCACGGCGCGCACGCCGTAACCTGTGACCGATTGAAAGCCTTCGGCCGCCACAAGAGGTGCGCCCTCGGCCCGCGCGGCCCGCACGATGGCGTCCGCGACAGGATGCTCGGAGAGCGACTCCACGGCAGCGATCTTCGAGAGCGTTGTTGGGCGATCGAACCCTTCCGCCAGCACAAGGTCAGTCAGTGCGGGTCGCCCCTCGGTCACCGTGCCTGTTTTGTCGAGGGCGACCACATCAACGGAATCAAGTTGCTGCAAGGCGTCACCTTTACGGAACAGGACACCCATTTCCGCAGCACGTCCCGTCCCGACCATGATCGAGGTCGGCGTCGCAAGCCCCATCGCGCAGGGGCACGCGATGATGAGCACCGACACACCGGCGACCAGCGCCATCGTCAGGGCCGGATCAGGCCCGAAAAACAGCCAGACCAGCACGGTCGCCGCCGCGATCGCCATCACGGCAGGCACGAACCACAAGGTGATCCGGTCGACCAATCCCTGGATCGGCAGTTTGGCGCCCTCGGCCTCTTCGACCATGCGAATAATCTGCGCCAGGGTCGTGTCGGCGCCGACCCGCGTGGCGCGGAACTGCAGGCTTCCGGCGCCGTTGACCGTCCCGCCGGTCACCGTATCTCCGGCACCTTTTTCAGCGGGGATCGGCTCGCCTGTCAGCATGCTTTCGTCGACGCGGCTGGTCCCCTCGATGACCTCGCCATCGACCGCGATGCGTTCACCAGGGCGCACGATGACGATGTCACCCTGAACCAGCGCATCGATCTCGATCTCGACGCTTTCTCCGTCCCGCATCACGCGTGCAGTCCGCGCCTGAAGCCCTAATAGCTTCTGGATGGCCGCGCCCGTTCTCCCCTTGGCGCGCGCTTCAAGAAACCGCCCCAGAAGGATCAGAACGACGATGACCGCTGCCGCCTCGAAATAGACGGTGCGCAGCGTGTCAGGCAGGACCGACGGTACGAATGTCGCAACCACGGAATAAAGGTAAGCCGCCCCGGTGCCGACCGCGACGAGGCTGTTCATGTCGGGGGCACCCCGGAACAAGGCCGGGAAACCCTTGGTGTAAAACGTCCGGCCCGGGCCGAAGAGAACGATTGTCGTCAGCACGAACTGAAGAAGCCAACTCGTCTGCTGGCCAATCGTGGTCTCGATCAGCATATGAACGGCCGGAATGACGTGGCCACCCATTTCGATCAGGAAGACCGGCAAGGCGAGGATGGCCGCAAAGGTGACCCGTTTGGCAAGCGCCTGAGCCTCTTCCTCCTTGCGCGCAACTCTGTCGTCACCGGCCTGGGCCGTTGCCACGGTTGCTGGATACCCTGCCGCGCCGCTTGATTCGATCAGATCGGATGTCGTGACAAGACCTTCGACGTAAACGACCGTCGCCGTCTCTGAGGCGAGGTTGACGTTCACCTCGACCACCCCGGGCACCGCGGCAAGCGCCTTATCGACCCGCCCGACGCAAGAGGCACAGGACATCGCTGCAATCGTGAGTTCGGCCCTGGCCTTCCGCGCGGGGTAGCCCAGCTCGCGAAGGGATTCGATGATGTCGGGAATGCGCTTGAGCGCGTCCACGCTCATGCGAGCAGTTTCCGAGGCAAGGTTCACCGACACATCCTCTACGCCGTCGATTGCATTCAATGCGCGATCGACCCTGCCAACGCAGGACGCGCATGACATGCCTTCGATCGGCAGGCTGATCTGTTTGGGTTCGGGCATATGTGTCACCTGTTTTTCCATTCGAAGTGGAATATGAGGCTTCCAGTTACTGGAGGGTCAATGGGAGGGCGCCAAATAAATTTCTTCACTTGACCTTCCAGCGGGGGGAAGCCCCATGTCACCGATAGAAATCAGATCAAGGAGTGGTTCCGATGAAGTTCAGCGTTCCGGACATGAGCTGTGGGCATTGCACCGCAGCAATCGAAAGCGCGGTGAAGAGCGCAGATCCGAATGCAGGCGTAGAATGTGACCTTTCTGCCCGACAGGTGCATGTCGACAGCGTGTTACCAGCCGATCAGGTCCAAGCGATCATTCGGGATGCGGGCTACAACGTGGAACCTGCGGCCGCTTGATGCAGTGCCTGGACCACCCAAGGGTGGTCCGGGCACAGAATTTCAGTCTTCGACTTTGCGGGCTTCCTCGACCAAGTCGGCAAGCTGCGCCTTTTCGACGAAGCCCGGGACCAGCGCATCCCCGATCACGAAAGACGGCGTGCCGTTAAAGCCCAGAGCTTGGGTCAGTTGCATGGAGGTCGCAATGTGCTCTTCGACCTCGGGGGCCTCCATGTCCTTGCGCAACTGCGCGATATCCAGGCCGATCTCCTCGGCCACGCGCAGCACGGAGGCCTCTTCCGCGCGGCCTTCCAGCCCCATCATTGCCCAGTGAAACTCTTCGTATTTGTCCTGCTTGCGCGCTGCCAAGGCCGCTTTCGCGGCAAACACCGATCCGTCTCCGAGAATGGGCCATTCACGATAGACGAGGCGAATGTTGGGATCGTCTTCGATCAAAGCCCGCACCTCGGGTTTGACCCGCCGACAATAGGGACAGTTGTAGTCGAAAAATTCCACAACAGTGACGTCCCCTTCCAGGTTGCCGAGAACCGGCGCATTCGGATCGTTCTCGATCAGATCGCGCTGGTCATTCAGAACTTGGGCCTGACTGAGCTCCTGCGCTTGCGCCTGCCTTTGTTCGAGGATCGCCACGGCCTCCATGACAATCTCCGGGTTCTCGCGGATTGCCTCGAGCACAAGTTCCTTGACCCGGGACTCTGACAGTTCGTCCGCGAGTGCCGGTATCGGAAGCAAGGCAGCTATCGCGACCGTCGTGAAGGCTTGTCTGAAACGCATTTTAGTTCTCTCCCCGTTGTTCGTCGGCTTCTGTCCGCGCGGCCTGGACTTCGCGGATGCGGTCTGGCCAGGTGGACCGGATGAAGGCCAGGATGTTGTGAATTTGCTGGTCGGTCAGCACGTCTGCGAAACCGGGCATGCCACTGTCGAATTCGACGCCCTGACGCGCCAGAAGCGCCGCACCCCCCAGTTTTGTGTAATCGAAGAGCAGGCTGTCAGGATGATGCCAGGTGTGACCCGTCTCATCATGTGGTGGTGCTGGCAGGCGCCCATCCGCGCCGGGCGTTCGCCATTCCGGCTGGCCTTCCAGACCCGCGCCATGACAAGACGCACAGTTTTCTGCGTAGAGCAACGCGCCTTCTTCGATGTCGTAGCTCTCCGCCCTGGACGCGCTGCCGACATCCGAGGATGCACTGGTCGAGAGCCAATACGTGAAGGCGGCTGCTGCGACAGTGATCGGAAGGGACCAAACGAGATATCTCATGTGACCCGTATCCAGGTTGTCATGCCAGATGCGGCGTGGCTGAGCATGTGGCAATGGAACAGCCACTTGCCGGGATTGTCTGCCGTAAAGGCGATCTCCCGGGACTCGTTGCCGGCCAACAGGATCGTGTCCCGCATCGGCCCGAACGCGCCGTCGGGGCGCAGCTCGCGGAAATGCATCCCGTGCAGGTGCATCGCATGTGGGAAAACGGTCTGGTTCTCGATCTTCAGGCGCACCGGCTCGTTCAGGGATAGATCGGCCAGTGGCGTGTAGGTCATTTCGGCGACATCATTCAGGGCCCAGAATTTGCCCGCTTGGGCAAGCTGACGGAATCCAAGACGTTCCCCGCCAAGCAATGCGGACTGCATTCGCCCCATTGCCCCGCCGGACATGACCAGTCGCAAATCACGCGCATCGGCAAGGTCCGGGGCGTGTGCCGCGGGGTTCGGCGGCAACGGCAGTGGCTTGCCTCTTGGTACTGAACTGGCTGTGCCGTTGACCAGAAAACTCACCAACGGGGTCAGTTGATCATCATCGCCGATGCGAAGCAATTGGGCGGTGCCGCCTTCGCCTTCGGTCACATCCACAATTAAGTCGACGCGCTGTGCCGGGCCGAGGATCAACTCGCCGTCAACCGACTGGGGTTGGCCGGTTGGCATTCCATCCACGGCCACCGTCCAGCCACTGAATCCAGAGAGCCTCAGCGGGAAAATTCGAGCGCTTGCTGCGTTGATGATCCGCAAGCGAATGCGTTCGTTGCGCTTCGCGGGCAAGGTCAGGTCATAGCGCCCATTGGTCGTGATAAAGTTGCCGATGCGTCCACCGTGGCTCATCATCATAGGCTGTTCGAAATTGTCGAACAGCTGCCCGCTCTCAGGGTCGAGCAACCAGTCCTCCAGAACGATGACTTCCTCGCGGTCTATGTCCGGTCCATCGACCTCTTCGACGATCAAGGCACCGCGCAAACCACGCGCGACTTGCTCGTATGAGCGATTATGCGCGTGATACCAATAGGTGCCCGCGTCCGGTACGACGAAGTCGTAGTCAAAGGTTTCACCTGGTGCCACGGCTTTCTGGGTCAGTCCTGAAACGCCATCCATCGCGTTATCGATCCGGATTCCGTGCCAGTGAACCGAACTGGGATCGGGTACCTCGTTGCGGAACCTGCGACGCACCCGATCGCCTTGTGCAACCCGGATGTCCGGGGCCGGAACAAGACCGTCATAGCCCCAGATCTCTGTTTCCGGGTAGGTGTCCGGAAGAAGTTGTCGACGCGCAACCTTGGTAACCACGTCCTCGAACGGGGTTGCGGCATAAGCCGACCGCGGGATGGCGGCCGCACAGGCCGCCAGAGTTGCATTGCGCAAGAAATCCCTACGTGTTTGTTTCATTTCGATCCTCGAGAAAGCGGGGGCGTGTCGCCCCCGCGTGATGTTAGTTCGAAGCGGAGTTCTCCGCCTCGACCGTGTCCTTGTTCAGTAGGAAAAGCGCCATCGCTTCGCGATCGGCAGGTGTCAGAAACCGAGTTCCGTCGCGAACGACTTCCGCCATGCTGCCGCCGAACGCATCGCCCGAAGGGGTGATGCCGGTCTGGAGCGCATAAGCGAGGTTTGAAACCGTCCAGTCATTTTTGGCCAGGTCTTTTGGCCGTATCGCGGGTGCCTTGCTGCCACCGGGAAGCTGGGCGTTGCCTGCAAAGGAAGCACCGATATCGCGGCCTCCCGCAAGATTGCGCGGCGTATGGCAGGCTCCGCAATGTGCCGCACCGCGCACCAATTCCCGTCCGCGATTCCATGAGTCGCTTCGCCCTTCAACCGGTTCGGTATCCGGATCGTAGAAGAACGCCGCTCGCCAGAGCTTCAGCCCCCATCGTTGGTCGAATGGGAAGCTGACATCGTTTTCTGGTGCAGGCTTGTCCACGGGCTGCACGGTTTGAAACGCCGCCCAGAGGTCAGCGATATCCTGGTCAGAAAAATCCGCATAGAACGTATATGGGAAAGACGGATAGTAGGGCGTTCCATCGGGGCCGATACCCTGCCGCACGGCTTTTGCGAACTGTTCTGCCGTCCATTCGCCCATGCCATGTTCGGGGTCTGTCGTCAGGTTGGGCGGATAGAACGTTCCGAACGGGGTTTCGAGCGGCGCCCCTCCGGCAAGTGGCGCGCCGCCCGCTTCGAAATTGGTATGACAGGCAATGCACCCACTGGCGCGCGCCAGATACGCGCCCCGGTCGACATTGCCCGCTGATGCGATCGGCGCCACCGCACTGCCGACAGGCCATGCAATCACCGCGCCGAGGCCGGCCGCGCCCAGCACGGCGACCCCGCTGACCAGTGTCAAAAACCGTCGCATGGTCAGTCTTCTTCCGCCCGGAAGCGTTCATGGCACGCGGAACAGACCTGGGTCGTCATCGCGAATGCCGCGTCGGCGGGCATTTCGGCAATGGCGGCAGCATCCATCATGCCGCCTCCGCCCATCATCGTGCTCCCGCCCATCATGGACCCACCGCCCATCATCGAGGTGCCACCCATGGAGGTATTGCCGCCCATGCCGCCCAATCCATTGTCGGCTGCGCGTTCCAGGCCTTCGGAATATTCTTCCAGCTGACTCGCCAATGCTGCGAAGCGGTCCCAGTCGGTCCACACCTCGTCTTTGGCTTCCGAGGGCATGCCCCCTGTGCCCTCAGGGAACAGGTTCGTCATGCTCTCACCGGCGTGCTGCTGGAACAGGCGCGCGGCATCGCGCACTGTTTCTGCGTCATAGGCCGTTTCGCCCCTCATCATCGGGGCCACGGTCTTGACCGCCTTCCCCATTGCAAGCATGGCGTCCATGCGCTCTTTCACGATGCCGGTGGCACCGCTATGCGCGAATGCCGTGACCGCAGTACCTGCAATCAACACTGCCGCTACGATAGTCGTCTTTTTCATGTCTTCGATCCTTCTTTGGGTCTGCTTTTCGAGCGATGTGAAATCAGACCCACCGTCGCGGCGGTGGAGGATCGCTGGTGGGGCGCAACTCGGTTCGTTGGGTCGCGCCGTCTTGCATGACGGCCTTCAGAAACTGAGGCTCGTAAACCACGTTTGGCTGGAGCAACACCATTGCCGTGACAGAACAATCGAGTCCCGGATGACAGTGGCCAGAGGCCTCGTTCGTTGATGACCCTACATCTTCGTGAGCGTGAAATTCTTGCGCCAAGGACGCTTCACCATGAAACGCTGGCGCCTCAGGCACTCCGAGAACCACTAGGAAAAGGCCGGAAACGATCGACAGAATCCATCGGTTTGTCTTCGACCAACGCATCAGTCAATCCCGTTGGCCCGCTGTATTTCGCGGACATAGGCGGCAACCATCTTGACGTCTCCCTGGGTCAATCCCTCGATCCGTGGCATGTTACCGAAATTCCAGTGATGCGCACGCACGCCATTTTGAGCGGCCAAAACAAAGGCCATGTCCGAATGGTGGCTTGGTTCGTAGATCTTGTGCACAAGAGGCGGCGCTACACCGTTTTGACCGGCAGCATTTTCACCGTGACACTCAGAACACTTTGCCTCGAATATGCTCTTTCCAAGCGCCGCCTGTTGCGAGAGTTGGGAAGGCAGCTGGACCTGAACGATCGGGCCGCCTTCAGCGATCTCACTTGTGTCGGGTGGCGTCATGGAGTGGCCAACCGCTGTATCTTCCGCTCCAACGAACTGCCAAACGGCAAAACCCCCGCCGATAACAAAAACGGCACCAATCAGCGCAGTCAATTTGTCCATGCCTGTATCTTCCGCCTTGCCCGTTGGGTCAGATGAGTTTGACTTGAGTGCCGACAGGTGCCCGCTCGTAGACTTCCTCGATCTGTGCGTTGAACAGGCCGATGCAGCCGTTTGACGACCGGCGGCCGATCTTGCGCGTATCCTGTGTCCCGTGAATACGGTAGTACTGCCACGACAGGTACAGTGCACGAGTACCCAATGGGTTGTCCGGATCACCCCCCTCGACACGAGCCGGCCATTCCGGATTGCGTTCCCGCATGGAGGGCGTTGGCGCCCAGCTGGGGTTTTTGCGTTTTTCCACCACTTCGGTGTAACCGCGTTTGGTGAGTTCGTCGGTCAGCGGAACGGACGTTGGGTAGATCCGCATTTCGCCATCTGATGTCCAATGCTGGAGCGCCTTCGTCACGGTATCGGAGATGATGATCCCCTTTCCGAGTGCGTCGAAGTGATCTTGCCAGTCATGAACTCGGAAAGAAGAAATGTTGCGGCGAATGGTTTCGGCTCGAACCACGCTTGGTGCAACCAAAGCGACAGCCGCATACCCCAACAGGCTTCGTCGATTGATCTTGTTGTTTCGCGATGTCGTCATGACACACTCCTAGCCTACGGTTTGTACATGTCTTTTACGGGAGACCCGGCATCAGGTGACCTGACAAGGCCGCGAGAAGTGTATCCATTTGTATCCTTGACCTTACCCTGCTGGAGGGTCGCAAATGACGCCGGGAACGAGACAAAGAGGGTGTCATGGACCACCACAGCCACAGAAAAAAGCCGATCACGGACAGGCTCATGCATTATGGTATGATGGCGTGTTGCGTCGTCATGCTGCTGCCCGTTGCGGGGTTTTTTCTTGCCGGCGGCACATTGGCGGGCATGTGGGGCAATGCAGCGGCTTTCGCCCCGCTCCTGCTGTGCGTTGGGGCGCATCTCGTGATGCACAAGTTCATGGGAAAATCGTGCCATTCCGACAAGGCAAAGGATACTATCGAGGAAACGACCGAGCCCATAACCTCCGCGATTCCAGTCGTGGTCCGCGACAGGCCGTGATGTGCGCGGGAAGGTACGCGTAGGCGCGTTGCTGTTGTCGGGTTTCATGCTTGGGGGATGTGCAGGAAGTCTTGAAGACTGCTCGGATCGCGGCGCTATCGTGTCCACGAAGCAAGCGTCAGACCTTCTGCCGAATGGGTGTCGAACCCTTTCATCTTCTGCGACTGGCGTTGCGCGAATTGTCTGTGCGGACGGTCGTCAGGGTTTTGCCACAGGTGGACTTTGACGCAATTTCCGCCGTCCTGGCGAAATCTGCGGAAAATATGGGAAGGAAGCAGGTATCTTGATCGATTGCCTTTTGATCCTGCGACGGGTTTTGCTTATTCCCTTCGTGCTCCTGGCCGTTGTCTCTGGAAGTGTCGCGGCAGCAACCTCTGCTGAATACCAGAGCGCGCCACTCACCGCGCATCTCATTAGTGTACAGGACGGCGTTCCCGAGAACACACAGACTCTGTCAGCCGGGCTTCACCTTCAACTGAACGAAAACTGGAAGACCTATTGGCGGTCGGCGGGCGAGGTGGGAATACCGCCTTCGGTCGAATGGAGCGGTTCCGAAAACGTCGCAGATGTCGAATTCATGTGGCCCGCCCCGACGCGCTTCACCGCCTTCGGCATCGAAAATTTTGGTTATGCGGGTGAAGTCGTCTTTCCGCTGCGCATAACGCTCAAAGATCCCGGCGCACCTGTGACTCTTTCCGCGCAGGTCAAACTGCTGGTGTGCTCCAATGTCTGTGTCCCGGAAGAGTTTGACCTGTCACTTCGCCTCGGACGGGGCAACGTCATCGACAGCACTTCGGCTGGGCTGATCGGTACGTTTTCCGAGCGCGTCCCCGAAGGGGCCAAGACGAGCGGCGTCAGCGAGGCAAATGCCTTCATCGACGAAGACCTCACGGAGTTGATCGTCAGCCTTCGCGTCGATGAACCACTCCAGTCGCCGGATGTGTTTCCCGAACTGGGTATGGGTGTTGCGCTTGGCAAACCCGATATCCGTTTGGGAGAAGAGGATCGTTTGCTTTGGGCGCGCTTGCCGATCCTCTCGTCGAATACGGATGTGACAGTGGCTCCGTCGATTACCGTCACCGACGGCGAGAACCGGGCCTTCACGATCATCGCGGATCGCGTGGCGCAAGGAATAGCACCACCCTTTGAACTGGCCGCCACGACACCGGACATGATGGAACTGATCTGGATTGCCGCGATCGCGCTGCTGGGCGGATTGATCCTGAATGTGATGCCCTGCGTGCTGCCGGTGCTGTCCATCAAGGTGTCGTCTGTGCTCAAACACACCGATCACGACACAACCCGTGTCCGGTTCGGTTTCGTCGCTGCCAGCGCCGGCATCATGACGTTCATGTGGGGTCTGGCGCTCGTCCTCTGGGTGCTCCAGACGGCAGGCCTCAGCGTCGGGTGGGGTCTGCAGTTTCAAAGCCCGCTGTTTCTTGCGGTGATGATCGCTGTTCTGCTCGTCTTTTCGGCAAATCTGTTCGGAGCGTTCGAGTTCGCCCTTCCACACGGCATTCAAACGCGGCTTGCAGGGGCCGGTGGACGCAACGGGTATTCCGCCGACTTTTTCACTGGCATGTTCGGTGCCGTCATGGCGACGCCTTGTTCGGCACCGTTCCTCGGCACCGCTGTGGCCTTTGCTTTGGCCGGGCGTGGCTTGGACATCCTCATAGTCTTTTCGAGCCTCGGGTTCGGCCTCGCCCTGCCCTATCTCGTCATCGCCGCGTTCCCGCGTCTGGTCGCATTCATGCCTAAGCCTGGTCGATGGATGCTGATCATCAAAAGCGTCATGGGGGTCTTGTTGCTTGCAACCGCCGTGTGGCTGTTCTGGGTGCTCGACGGTGTCGCCGGGCTTGTGTCTGTCATCGCGGTCGCGGCGTTGTCCGGTCTCGCCGTTCTGATACTATCTCTCCCGAATGTGCAGTCCCAGTTCAGGTGGTCTATTGCCATAGCCAGCCTTGTCCTGGCCATTGCCGCAGGTCCTCTCTTGCAGCAATCAGCACCTGCGCGTTCGACGCCGCAGTTGGCAATGGCTTGGATCGCATTTGATCGTTCGGACATAGCGAAACGCGTGTCCGCAGGAGAGGTCGTTTTTGTCGATGTGACCGCTGACTGGTGCCTGACTTGCAAAGCGAACAAGACACTTGTCATCGACCGGGAGCCAGTCCGGAGCGCGCTTGAAGCGCCTGGAGTCACGGCGATGCAGGCAGATTGGACACGCCCGGACACGCGCATTTCCCGCTACCTTGAGAGTTTCGGCAGATACGGCATCCCCTTCAATGCCGTCTACGGACCATCGGCACCGAACGGCATTGTGCTGTCCGAATTGCTAACAACCGAAGACGTGATGGACGCCTTGGCGCAAGCCAGCGGTCGGGATGTTTCCGCAAAGGTTGCCGGACAGGAGTGACCTGCCCGGGCGGGACACCGACCAGCAGTCAGCCGCCGAGCCGCTCAAGCGCGGCACGGACCGCCGCACGCCGAGGATCACTGGCGGGCTGCTGCTCCAACAGCGCTTCAGCCTTGCGGTAGGCCTCAACGGCGCGATCGGGCTCCTCAAGGACCGTATAGGCGTTTGCCAGCCGCATCCAACCATCCAGATCGTCCGGTTCATCCTCAAGACGCTCGGCCAGCCGCGAGACCATCGATCGGATGAACTCCGCGCGGTCCGCGTCATTCATCTCCGACGCCGTCGCAACATCTGCCGCACTCGGGCCGGGTGGGGATGTCGGCCCGCTGGGTAGATTGACGACCGGGAGGTCAGCTGCCGCTGCAATCCGGTTGATCTGCAAAACGTATGTTTCCATCCAGGGCACGAACGTCTTTTCCTGGTTCAGCCGGGAAACGAGCAGATCGTAGGCCTTACGCGTCTCTTCTTTTTGAAGATGGTAGAGAGACTCGAAATAGGTTGCCGCAGGATTGGATGGGTCAAGTTCCAAAGCGCGATCAATGGCCAATTTCGCCCGTGGAATAACAACGCCGTCATTGGCAACCGCGACAGCCTCTGCCAGCATGGAGAATGTCGCGGAGGTGGCATCCTCCCGTTTGGCGACAACTTCGAATGCTTTGACGGCATCAACTGTTCTGCCCATGCGCTGATAGGTCTGGCCCAACAGCATCCACCCTTCGCTGGGGCCGCCGGTCGGATCGGATACAAGCCTTTCGCGAAGTTGTATCGCCAGCGCCGTCACTTCATCAGTCTGTGCGCGCTCCTCTGCACGGGCAGCGAAGGCCATTGAAGGCACCTCCGGCGATCCCATCGTCAGATAGTAGCCCGCGGCAATAACCGGCGCGAGAACCGCCGCGACAACGAGAGTGACTCTGCCACCACTACGGGACGATCCGGCTTTTTCTTCCGAATTGCGGGTCGTCGCGAGGATCCGTTTCTTGATTTCGAGTCTGGCTGCTTGAGCTTCATGTTCAGAAATCAAACCGCGGTCCATGTCTCGTTGGATTTCCCGCATCTGATCGGCGAGGATTGCCGGTACAGCATCTCCTCTGGTGAGAGTGTTCGATTTGGACAGCAGCAGCGGATAGAGGACTATTCCGATCGCGAGCAGCGTCAGAAGACCGAAAATACCCCAGATCATGACGCATCCCCCGCTTCGTTTTGTCTGAGAATTTCGGACACGGTGTTCTCATCCTCCGCGCCCAAATCTTCAAAAGCCTCTTGCTTTCGCCGACTCATCAGTACCCCGCCACCAACGAAAACCCCGATCAGAACGAAAGCGATCGGCGCAAACCAAAGCGCGTAGGTCGCAGGCTCTAACGGCGGTTTGAGTAGCACGTAATCCCCGTACCGCGCCCGGATGTAGGCGATCACCTCCGCGTCGCTGTCTCCGGTGACCAGTCGCTCGCGTACGAGCAGACGCAAGTCCCGCGCCACACCCGCATTCGAGCTGTCGATGTCCTGGTTTTGACAGACGACGCAACGCAGATCCTTGGAAATCTCCCGCGCCCGCTGTTCTAATACCGGGTCGGTCAGCATTTCGTCTGGTTCGACCGCATTGGCGGCAAAGGGAAAGAGCCCGATGCAAAACGCGAAAATCAACTGTCTCATGATGCTGCTCCCTTTGGCAGTGCGCCTGCCTGCTTCAGGGCTTGCGTGAACCGTTCGACGGCGTCCGGACCCACGACCGGCCCGACATAGCGAAACAGAACAGTACCATCGCCATCGACGATGAAGGTTTCCGGCACGCCCGAAAGGCCCCATTCGATCCCGGTGCGGCCCGACAGGTCGGACCCGATCCGTTCGTAGGGATTGCCGAGGTCATTGAGCCATTTCACGGCATCCTCTGGTTTGTCTTTGTAGTTGATGCCGAACAACCGCATGCCCTCGCGTTCGACAAAGCGTGTCAACACGGCATGTTCCGCGCGGCAGGGCACGCACCAGGACGCAAAGACATTGACCACGACCGGTCGTTCGTTGCCGACAAGATCGCGTCGGACCAGGCCAGGTGTCTCCAACCCCGGCACGGGATCGAGGTCGAACGCCGGGGCCGGTTGCGAGATCAGGACGGAAGGGATCTCGTTGGGATCCCGGTCGGGATTGAGCCCCCAGAGGAAAAACCCTCCGAATATGACCGCCGCAATAAACGGCAGCCCGGCAATGAGACGTTTCATCTTCTCTCCTACTCGGCAGGAACAGCATCGCTGGCTGGCGGTTTGGCCCGGCGCGGCGCCCCGACCCTCAAACGGCGATCCGACAAGGACAAACAGCCACCGATCACCAGCAGGATCGAGCCGATCCAGATCAGGTTGACGAGCGGTTCATAGAGGATTCGAAGGGTCCATGCTCCAGCGTTGTTCACTTGATCGGAGGCGGGCGTTGTAATCGACGTATAGAGATCACCCGCCAATGTGGACCGGATGGCCGACTCTGTCGTCTGGCTTTCCGCGACCGGGTAATACCGGCGTTCCGGGAAAAGCGTCGTGACCAGCTCGCCATCCCGACGGACCACAAGGGTGCCGCGATCCGCGATGTAGTTCGGCCCTTGAACCTGTGTGGCCCCTTCGAAGGTGATGTCGAACCCGGCGATCGCAACTTCGGTCCCCGGCGCGGCAAAGACGATCTCCTCGCTCTTCCACGCGCTGGACCCGATCATCCCCATCATCAAAACGGCGACGCCTGCATGGGCGAGTGTCATGCCGTGTGACGCACGTGGCAGGTTTCTCGCGCGTCTCACGCTCTCTGCAAGGGGAACCTCGAACAGGCGGATGCGTAGCGCCCATTCCCGTAGGGTCGCAAAAAGCAGCCACGCCGCGCCGAGGATGGCAAGATAGGCCATGATCGGCCCGCCATACAGAAGATACCACGCGGCCAAGGCGGCGACGACCGCCAGCACGGCCACGAACCGGATGCGATCGAGCAAACCGGCGATATCAGCCCGCTTCCATGAAAGGAATGGGCCAAGACCCATGAACACGACCAGCGCCAGCATCATCGGAATGAAGGCCGCGTTGAAGAAAGGTGGACCCACCGAGATCTTGTCCCCCGTGACAGCCTCGAGGATCAGCGGATAAAGCGTCCCGAACAGGACCGTTCCCGTAGCGGCGGCCAGAATGAGGTTGTTCACGAGCAGCCCGGCTTCGCGGCTGATCGGGCGAAACAGACCGCCCGGCTCCATTTCGGGTGCCCGCCAGGCGTAGAGCGCCAGCGACCCACCGATGGACACGGCCAGCAGACCCAGAATGTAAAGCCCGCGCTCTGGATCGACGGCGAAGGCATGCACGGAGGTAAGCAGGCCGGATCGGACGATGAACGTCCCGAGAAGTGAAAGCGAGAAAGTCAGGATGGCAAGCAGGATGGTCCAGCTTTTGAACGCGTCGCGCTTTTCGGTGACGATGGCGGAATGCAGCAGCGCCGTGCCCAGAAGCCAGGGCATGAAGCTCACATTCTCGACCGGGTCCCAGAACCACCAGCCGCCCCAACCCAGTTCATAATAGGCCCACCACGATCCAAGAGCGATACCTGCCGTCAGGCTGACCCACGCGGCCAATGTCCACGGGCGGACCCATCTGGCCCAGGCCGGATCGACGCGCCCTTCCAGAAGAGCCGCAACGGCAAAGGAAAACACGATGGAGAAGCCGACATACCCGAAATACAAGAGCGGCGGGTGCATGGCGAGACCCATGTCCTGAAGCAACGGGTTCAGGTCATTGCCGTCGAGCGGCGGCGGGAACACCCGCTCGAACGGGTTCGACGTCAGCAGCAGGAAGGACAGGAAGCCGACGCTGATCCACGCCTGCACCGACAAGGTGCGCGCCTTGGTCTCGGCGGGGATGTTCGATCCGAACCAGGCGACGCCCGCGCCGAACGCTGCGAGTATCAGGATCCAGAGCAGAAGCGAACCCTCATGGCTGCCCCATGTCCCGGCCACCTTGTAAAGCATCGGCTTGAGCGAATGGGAATTCTCAACGACGTTCCTGACGGTGAAATCGCTGACGATGAAGGCCTGCATCAGCGCTGCGAAGGCTATGGCCACAAACAGCACCTGTCCTATTGCCGTCGCCTGGGCGGATTTCATCCAGACGGCGTTTCCACGCGACGCACCTGCAATCGGCAGAACGCTTTGAACAAGTGCGAGGGCCAGCGCGAGGGCCAGTACGAAGTGACCGATTTCCGGGACCATGGCGTTCTTTCCTATTTAGCGTCGGTGGGCGTCGCGTCGGACGGCTTTGGCGTCCGCGGCGGGGTCTATTCGTCGAGCGTTGCTTTGCGGCGACGGAACTCTTCTTCGTCGATTTCCCCATTCGCAAAGCGGCGCCGGAGCGCTTCCTGCGCGTCCGAGTCCGGGGGACGGGTGCCATTGTCCCGCAGCCTGAGCACCAGAAACACGATCAATGCGATCACGGCGCCCCAGAAGCCGAGCATCATGAAGCCGCCCATAAAGCCATAGCCTCCGCCCCACATGTGACCTGTCCAGGAGCCTGGACCATCAGCTCGCGCCATGCTGGCGGGCAAGCTGGCCAGCAACGTTGGAATGAGCGTTTTCAGTTTCATCTGTTTCTCCTTCGATTAGTTCGCTTTCATCCAGTGGGATGGTGACAACAGCGCGCAAACCCGCGCTGTTATGGTTGACCAGCTGGATATCGCCGCCATGGGATTGGACGATTGTCCTCGCGATCGAGAGCCCAAGCCCATAACCGCCCGTTTCCAGAGACCTCGATTGCTCGAGGCGATAGAAGGGATCGAAGACCTTTTCCAACTGGTCGACGGGAATGCCGGGCCCATTGTCATCGATGTTGAGTACGAGGTTCGAACCGTGGGTCGCCCAGCTGACTTTTGCGGCACCACCGTAGCGAACGGCGTTCTCAAGCAGGTTCCTCAGCGCCCTTCGGAACGCGTTGGGTCGAAGCCGCACGGCAACATCATCACTCGGGGCAAAGGTGCAGTGTGCCGCCATATCGCTGCACAAGCTGTCCAGAAAATTGCGCAGATCGACCACTTCGGCACCTTCGGATCCGGTAAGGCCCCGTGCAAAGGTGAGCGTCGCTTCGACCATGCTCTGCATCTCTTCGACCGATGCGATGAGGCTGTCCCGCGTCTCTTCTTCGTCAACCAGCTCCGCGCGGACACGCATAGCAGTCAACGGCGAGCGCAAATCGTGACCAAGCGCTGCGAGCATCCGTGTCCGATCGCTGACAAACCGGGTCAGCCGTCGTTGCATGCGGTTGAAGGCGACGGTCAGATCCTTGACCTCGGTCGGCCCCGCGACGGTCAATTCACCCACATCCTCGCCCCGGCCAAGATGGTCCGCGGCCTTGGAGAGGTGCCGCAAAGGACGCGTCAGGCGCGTCATGACAAACCAGAAGATCGCCACCAGGAGCAGTCCGGCGGAAATTCCAAAGGTCAGCATCGAATAGAAAGGCCATTGGATTGGCGGACGCTCGAACCGCGTTCCGACATTCAGCCAACGCGCTCCCTTGATGGCGATCGACAGGTTCATCTCAACCGCCGTCAACTCTCCGCGCATCATCGCGAGATGCATTTCCGTCATCTCGTCCGAGAGATTGGGAAGGGGCCGCAACGCGCCCTCGACCTCGTGCAGTTCAACGCGAATATCCCGGCTGTAGCTATCGCCCAGAAGCGCGCGTATGCGTCCTTCCACGATGCCGCCATCCGAATGACCGGTGTGTTCCACGCTCGGAACGTCCGACAGATCAAACCGGATCAATGGCGAATTCGCCGCGCGGAGGATCGAGTCCTGCAACTCCGGCGGGGCCTCCTCGATCAACCGCGCGACATTTGCTGCGCGACCGGCGGCCTCGAACCCCAATGCGGCACGAATCGCAAGGGTGCGCTCGTCAGCGAACAGGAACAGGCTGATCGCCTGGGACACGACAAGTGCCGCGACCACAAGCAGGATCAACTGGCCGCTCAGAGACCTCATCGCACGGCGCATCACGGCGCATCCTCGACATCGGCAGCCAGACAGTATCCGCCGTTCCGCACCGTTTTGATGACACTGGGCCTAAGTACATCCGGCTCGATTTTGCGGCGGAGACGGCTGATCTGATTGTCGATGGTTCGATCCATCGGGCCTGCCGTCCGCCCAGCGGTCAGGTCAAGCAACTGGTCACGGCTGAGCACCATCCTCGCGCGTTCCAGCAGGACCGCCAGCAATTTGAACTCGGAGGTCGTCAATGGGGTCTCGGTGGTGGACTCGTCAATCAGCACCTGCCGGTCGGTATCCAGTATCCAGTGCGCAAAAGAGACTTTCCTCCCAGCGAGGCTTCCGGCCACAGGTTCGTCGCGGTTGCTTCTCCGAAGAACCGACTTGATGCGGGCGAGCAGTTCTCGTGGATTGAACGGCTTGGCGAGATAATCGTCCGCACCGATTTCCAGACCCACGATCCGATCCGTTTCCTCACCAAGCGCCGTCAGCATGATGATCGGAAGATCACCCTCTGGCGCAAGTCTGCGGCAAACCGACAAACCGTCCTCGCCCGGCATCATGACATCGAGCACGAGGAGGTCGAAGTGACCGGTGGCCAGCTTGGCATCCATCTCCACGGCATCCCTGGCGACGGTCGTGCGCATTCCGTTCTTCTCCAGGAAGCGCGCGACGCTTTCGCGTATCTGAGCGTGGTCGTCCACGATAAGGATATGAGGTGGCGGTCCCATGGCGTCCTTCCTAGATCATCGTTGCATTCTGTTTCATGGGCAGAATTGTAGCCGTTTGTATCAGGTCAGTCCCTTGCTACAGATGGATACAAATCTGTGCCTGCACCGTGTCGTGCTCCCGGGTAGCGTCGCGCGTATGTTATGTGACCTTTGGGATCGCAACCGATCAAAGGATGAGGTTTTCGAATATGGCTCTTGATTTGAACCGGCGCCGTTTCGTTCTGGGTGCTCATATGACGGTGCTGACCGTCGCGGCGTCACCGCTGTTGGCGCAGAGCCGATCTGTCTGGTCGGCAGAGAATGCCTTTGACGCGCTTCTATCGGATACGGCGCGGATCATCGATGTCAGAACGCACAAAGAGTGGCAAGAAACCGGCGTAGGTGCTGGTGTATGGCCGATAAGCATGCACGCGTCCGGTTTTCCGGACCGATTGTTCAGGGCCAAGGAACTGAGCGGTGATCGCACTGTTGGACTGATCTGCGCCACTGGCGGACGCTCCGCATCGCTGCTTCGAGCGTTGAGACAAGCTGGTTATTCGGGCTACGCCGATATCTCGGAAGGGATGTTGGGATCAGGCGAAGGGCCTGGCTGGATCGCATCGAACTTGCCGACCGTTCCGGTGGATGTCGCCCTGAACGGGTTGCCCCCCGCGTTGGCCTGACCAGTGAAGAATCAATTGGTCCCGTTGTGCTAAAAGCCTGATGTATGGTCAAATTGACCTGTTTGAACAGGAAGACGGGTTTGGGTGTATGACCGAGTTGATGGCTATGTTTGTCGGAATATGCGCGGCAATCATGATGGGAATTGTCCATCATTATGCGTTGTCGGGCATTCTGAAGTTTTCCCCGCAGCGGTCGGATGGCTCCGGCTTTCGGATCATCCTGACGTTTTCCGCGTTGCTGTTGCTGCACGTATTGGAACTTGTGACGCTCGCCGTGTTCAACACGATGGTGGTGGCAAGCGTTCTGCCGCAATCGTTCAGCAACAGCCCGCCGATGTTTCAGGATGTTCTCTATGTTACGGGCATCTCGTTCTCGACCCTTGGCTATTCGTCCATAGAGGTGGTCGGGCCCTTTCGACTGTTGCTGATGCTGCAATCGCTTTTGGGCTTCATGTTGCTGACCTGGTCAGCGACGTTTCTTTACTCAGCCTGCCAGCAAGTCTGGCAGAAGGCGAAAGATGACTGAAAATCGCCACGCGCGTCGGACATGAGCTTGGCGTCAGCGTCAAATACGTCCTGATATCGGTCCTTTGACCTCACCGTGGAACGGTTGAGTGAGCGCTGCGTTGCGCGCGTGGATGAATAGCCCTTGACCTTCCAGTTGCTGGAATCCCTAGGTACAAAGCCATGGCACAGATTTTCGAAAAGACAGGCGATCACGTATCGCACCATCGACACGGGGATATCTTGAAATCTCCCGTATGGGTTGGTGTGTTGTTTGTCTTGCTCACAATGCCGGCTCACCTGTTTTTGGATGAAAAGAGCTCGATAGCTCTTGCTTCGATCACGCTTGCTTTGATTGGCGGTGCCTATATCGGCTTTGGCGCCGCGGACGGCAGAGCGCGCGTGTTCTGCGCAGAGCTCGCCGTCGCCCTTTTGTTCGGCTCGGCAGCCTTTTTGGGGCTGATATGGCATTGGGCTTTCCTTCCCTTGGGCTTGGCCCTGCACGCCCTTTGGGACATGTCACACCACAATTCTTATCGTCTCGCCCGGATTCCGAACTGGTATATTCCATTCTGCGTGGCCTTTGACCTTTTGGCAGCGACGTTTTTCGTTCTGCTCTATGCCGTGTTTTGATCCATGATGATGCGCATCCTTCTTATTGCGGTGTTCCTGATGGGAGTCGTCGCATTGGCCTTCCCGGACGTCCTTGGCGTTGACATTCGCCTGCCTGATCGCGCGGAAATTGACCGCTGGATCGAGGCGGCAGGTCTTGCCGGACCAATTGTTATCGTGGCGCTTATGACAATCGCTATCGTCGCAAGCCCCCTGCCCTCGGCGCCGATCGCACTCGCCGCCGGAGCGGCTTATGGGCACACGTTCGGGACACTCTTTGTCGTTCTTGGCGCGGAACTCGGTGCGCTTGCCGCTTTTGGTCTGGCCCGCGGTCTCGGTCGTCCCTTCGTTGAGCGTCATCTCGGTCAGAAGATTAACACAGGCCTGTTCGGATCGCAGAACACTCTGACCTTCTTGGTCTTCGGCAGTCGCCTGCTGCCGTTTCTGTCCTTCGATATGATCAGTTACGCCGCAGGTCTGAGCAAGCTGCATCTTTGGAGGTTCGCGCTGGCCACGATGGCCGGGATTATTCCAGCGAGTTTTTTGCTCGCTCACATGGGCAACCAGGCGATGAACGGAGATGCCCGCACTGCCACATGGACCGCGCTTGCGCTCGGTGGCTTTACCGGCCTGTCGGTTCTCTTCGCCGCGACGCGAAAGACCGGTACACAAGGGGAGGAGAGCTGATATGGCCAGTCATTCTCACGCCGGGCACATGCCGAGTTCCGGCAAGGCCCTTGTGATTTCGGCCTGGCTCACCGGCGTCTACTTCGTGATTGAACTGGCCGTCGGGCTCTGGACTGGCTCGATTGCCGTCCTGTCGGATGCGTTTCACACCCTGTCGGCGGTTGGCGGCGTTCTCGTGGCCATCACCGCGCAGCGGATTGCGCGCCGTCCAGCGGATTCGACGCGCAGTTTCGGATGGTACCGCGCCGAAATCATCGGGGCGCTGGTGAATGGCGGCTTTCTTCTCGGCATGGCGCTTCTGGTGATCTGGATGGGCGCGATGCGGCTCGGAGACCCGATCCACCTGGCCACAGGCCCCATGCTTTGGGTCGCCTTCGGGGGCCTGGTCACGGAAGTGGTCTCTCTGGCGCTGATGTGGCAATCGAGCAAGGACGATCTGAATGCCCGTGGCGCGCTCTGGCACATCATCCAGACCTTTGTCGGCAGCCTCCTGATCATCGTCACCGCCCTTGTGATCGAGTTCACCGGCTTTCTGGCGATTGACCCGATTCTCGGCATGGCGTTCGGGGTGGTTCTCCTCTGGGCCTCTGTGGGCGTAATCAAGGAAGCGGTCCACATTCTCATGGAAGGCACGCCCGAGGGAACGGATCTCGACGCTGTAACAGCGGACCTGAACGGGCAGGACGGGGTTCTGGATGTTCACCATGTGCATGCCTGGACGCTGACCAGCGGCAAACACGCGTTTTCCGCCCATATCCGCCATCAGTCACCCGCCGAGGCCGCGGATTTGCTGAACAGGGCCTATCGGCGGCTGACGGAACAGCATGGGTTTCACATGGTCACGCTGCAGCTCGAAACAGAGTGTCTCGACGAGCGCCACGCGCGGGATCTTGATATAGTCCAGATAGCGGCTGCAAAGGCTGCGCAAGAAAAGACTGATGTGCGAGATGCGCATCCGCACCCAAGCCCTAACACAGAAGGGCCGTAGACTGTGATCGACATAATACTAGCCGCAGAGCCGGAGATTCGTCTGACGGCGTTTTTGAGTGTGCTGGCCGCCATGGCGCTTTGGGAACTCGCCGCCCCGCGTCGGCGGCGTGACATTCCGCGTGTCATCCGTTGGTCGAACAACCTGGCACTTGTCGTGATCGATACGGCGATCCTCCGGTTGTCTTTCCCAATCCTGGCCGTCGGTCTGGCGGTCCTGGCCGAGGAGCGGGGCTGGGGCCTGTTCAACATTATCGAGGCTCCTTTCGGGTTGGCTGTGATCCTGTCCATGCTGCTGCTCGATCTGGCGATCTATCTGCAACATGTCATGTTCCACGCCGTCCCGGCCCTGTGGCGCCTGCACCGGATGCACCATGTGTCAATCTCGGCGACAAAATGGGCCATTTACCGGCGCAAAAAGGGGCCAAGGTTCGGGATAGCGGTGGCGCTCTGGCGCGTGTGCTCATCATATAGCTAACGCGTGTCAGAGCGCGCTGGCCGCAG
>NZ_QZEX01000021.1 GCF_003646465.1 Chachezhania antarctica | reverse complement strand
GTCGAGCTGATCGCGCCGATCGCGATGGAAGACGGCCTGCGCTTCGCCATCCGCGAAGGCGGCCGCACGGTCGGCGCCGGCGTGGTGTCGAAGATCATCGAGTAAGTCGAACGGCTCCGCCGTTCGACTGGCGGGTGGCAGGCGGTTCCGCAACGCGGAGCTGCCGGGACCCCGCCCCGGGAAAACCGGGCGCTTCGGCCAAAGGTGCGTGGAGACCACGCACCCTACCGCCAGGCTCCCCGGACGAGACCAAGGGCCGGATCACTCCGGCCCTTTTTCCATCTGCTGTCCTGCCCGGCCCTGCGGCGTCCTGATCGTCTAGCGTCTATCGGGTGGCGGGGCGAATTGCCGGGGAAATGCAGCTTTTCCCTTGCCTCGGGCTCCGGCGCCTAGTATGGCGCGCGAGTTCGCGGCAGCGAAACAGGGGCGGGATGATTCCCGCCTTTTGGGTTCGATGAGGGTCGGCGATGAGCGCCTGTCCTCCTCTCAACTCCAACGCCTTAAGAAAAAGGCAGATTCTATGCAAAGCCAAAACATCCGTATTCGGCTGAAGGCGTTCGATTACCGTGTGCTGGACGCCAGCACGCAGGAAATCGTGAACACCGCCAAGCGGACGGGCGCCACCGTGCGCGGCCCGATCCCCTTGCCGAACAAGATCGAAAAATTCACCGTTCTGCGCGGTCCCCACGTGGACAAGAAATCCCGCGACCAGTTCGAGATCCGCACCCACAAGCGGCTCCTGGATATCGTCGATCCGACCCCGCAAACCGTTGACGCGCTCATGAAACTCGACCTCGCCGCCGGCGTTGATGTCGAGATCAAGCTGCAGTCGTAAGGCCGGAGGGTAGAAAACATGCGTTCCGGAATCATCGCAAAGAAACTGGGGATGACCCGTCTTTTCATGGAAGACGGCAAGCAGATCCCCGTCACCGTGCTGCAACTGGACAAGCTCCAGGTTGTTGCACAGCGCACCAAGGACAAGGACGGCTACACCGCCGTTCAGCTGGGCGCCGGTACTGCCAAGGTCAAGCGGGTGAGCGCGCCGATGCGCGGCCATTTCGCAGCCTCCAAGGTGGAACCCAAGCGCAAATTGGCCGAGTTCCGCGTGACCGAAGACTGCCTGATCGAAGTAGGCGCCGAAATCTCGGCCGAACACTTCCTGATGGGTCAGAAGGTCGACGTGTCGGGAACCTCGATCGGTAAGGGCTTCCAGGGTGCCATGAAGCGGCACAACTTCGGCGGCCTGCGTGCATCGCACGGCGTGTCGATCAGCCACCGTTCGCACGGCTCCACCGGCCAGTGTCAGGATCCGGGCAAGGTCTTCAAAGGCAAGAAGATGGCCGGCCACATGGGTGCTGCACGGGTGACCACGCAGAACCTCGAAGTGGTCAAGACCGATGCCGATCGCGGCCTGATCATGATCAAGGGCGCTGTCCCGGGATCGAAGGGCGGCTGGGTCACGGTCAAGGATGCAGTGAAGAAGAAACTCCCGGACGGTCTGCCGACCCCGGCGGCGCTGAAAGGTGCTTCGGCACCGGTGGCTGACGCTCCGGTTCAAGACGCGCCCGCGGAAGGGGGTGAAGCATGAAACTCGACGTAATCACGCTCGACGGCGGCAAGGCCGGCGATATCGAGCTCGACGCCGAACTGTTCGGTCTCGAGCCGCGCGCCGACATCCTGCACCGCGTCGTCCGCTGGCAGCGCAACAATGCGCAGGCCGGCACGCACAAGGTGAAGACGCGCTCGGAAGTGTCGTACTCCACGAAGAAGATCTATCGCCAGAAGGGCACGGGCGGCGCACGCCACGGCTCGCGCAAGGCGCCGATCTTCCGCAAGGGCGGCATCTACAAGGGTCCGACGCCCCGCAGTCACGGTCATGACCTGCCCAAGAAGTTCCGCAAGCTGGGCCTGAAGCACGCGCTTTCGGCCAAGGCCAAGGCGGGCGAACTGGTGGTGATCGACGGGATCGAGACCGAAGGCAAGACGGCCGCGCTGGCAAAACAGGTCAAGAACCTGGGCTGGAAGCGCGCGCTGATCATCGACGGTGCGGCAGTGAACGAAGCGTTCCTGCAGGCGTCGCGCAACATCGAAGGGCTCGACGTGCTGCCCAGCATGGGGGCCAACGTTTACGACATCCTGCGTCGCGACACCCTGGTGCTCACGAAGGCCGGTGTCCAAGCCCTGGAGGAGCGTCTGAAATGAGCGCGAAACCGGAACATTACGACGTGATCCGCAAGCCGATCATCACGGAAAAGGCGACGATGGCGTCGGAAGCCAACGCCGTTGTCTTCGAAGTTGCCATCGACAGCTCGAAGCCCCAGATCCGCGACGCGGTCGAGGCGCTGTTCGGCGTGAAGGTGAAAGCCGTCAACACGTCGATCACCAAGGGCAAGGTCAAGCGTTTCCGCGGCCAGCCCGGCCGTCGGAAGGACGTGAAGAAAGCCTATGTGACGCTGGAAGAGGGCAACACGATCGACGTGACCACCGGTCTCTGAGATCCGCCCAGGCGTAAACAGACGGAAGGCCCTGCCGGCAACGGTGGGGCCTTTTGCGTTTCCGGGCGGGCGTTCCGCCGCGGGGTCGCACGGCCGCGTCTTTGGTATCGCCGTTACTCGGACCGGGCTATAGTGCGCGGACAGGCGCCGGTTGGGCGCGTAACCGGGATACGAGGTGCAGCATGGAAGACGGTTTTGGGATCTTTCACATTTTTTGGTCGATCTTCTGGCTTTTCCTGATGATCGCCTGGTTCTGGGTGCTGATTTCGGTCGTGGCCGACATCTTCCGCTCCAAGGACCTGTCCGGGGTGGCCAAGGCCGCCTGGGTTGCTTTCGTCATCCTGCTGCCATGGCTTGGTGTGCTGGCCTACCTGATCCTCCGCGGTGGCAAGATGGAGGAGCACAAGATCGAGTTCCAGCAGCAGCTTGAGACCGCGCAGAAGGATTACATCCGCTCGGTCGCCAGCGTGTCGGCCGCGGACGAGATCGAGCGTCTGGCCAAGCTGAAAGAGGGCGGCCACCTGTCCGAAGAAGAATTCCAGGTCCAGAAGGCCAAGGTGCTGGGCGGCTGAGGCGAACCGGACCTCGGGCGGGGATGTCCCGCCCGGCCACTCAAAAGAGGGCGCTGCCCCCGCCCGAGCCTGCGGCTCGGACTCTCCCGGAGTATTTCAGGAAGAGAAGAAAAGGCGAGCTCGCCCTGCTTCTTCTCTTCGGAAATACTCCCGCCGGAGGCGTCCGACGGGAATGCCGGGCACACCCTCCGATCTGACGTGTTCCGCATGGCCATTGCGGCACTTTCCTTTGGCACCTTGCCGGGCGGTCACAGGAATGTGCGGCTGGGTGGTGTTTGCCGAAACGCCCGCACGCTCTATCCTCAATGCAACGACTGTCCAGGTCAGGTGCCCGATCCTCTGCTTGTGAAGATGGAGAAGACGTCCATGCATTCCCCTTTCTACAACCGCCGTTCCTTTTTGATCTCCGGTGCCGCTGCGGCGGCCGCCGCTTCGTCCGGGATCACGCCCGCGCTGGCGCAAAGCTGGACACCGACCGCAACGATGCGGGGCGGGTCCAACAATTACGCTCCCGGGGCGCCGCTGGTCGACCGGCTGGGCCGCGGCTTCTGGGTGTCGGGCACCGTGCGCCGGGCCGGAGACGGGGCGCCGTTGAAGAACGTGCGTATCCAGATCTGGGCGGCCACGACCCTTGGTGGCGAACGCGAGCCGCGCAACCATGGCAGCGTGCTGACCGGCCCGGACGGCCGTTACGAACTGGAGATGGAGCAGATCGTGCCGAATTTCGGCCAGCCCCATGCGCATCTGGCCTATGACGACGGGACCTTCCGCACCGTTTTCCTGCGTCCTGTGATGTCGAGCGCGCGGGACACGTCCGTGCAGGCGGATTTCGTGCTGGCCCCGGCCTGATCCCATGCCCTTCGGCAAGGGCCGCGGGCGGGCGGTGCTGATCTGGCTGGCCGTGCTTGGCCTGATGATCGTGCCCGCAGCGCTCGCGGCGGCGAGCCCGTTTCTGGCCTATCGTGATGCGCCCTATATCGCTGGCGGCTTCGCAGGCATCCTTGCGCTGGCGCTGTTGCTGCCGAAGCCGTTGATGGCGGCGGGCTGGTTGCCGGGGCTCGAGGGGCCGCGTGGTCGTCGCTGGCACCGATGGGTCGGTGCGCTTCTGGTGGCCTGCGTGGTCGTGCATGTGGGCGGGCTCTTTGTTGCCAGTCCACCCGATACGCTTGACGCGTTGCTGCTTGTCTCGCCCACGCCGTTTTCCGTCTATGGCGTGACGGCCATGTGGGCGGTGCTGCTTACGGCGCTATTGGTCGCCCTGCGGCGGCGTCTGGGCCTGCGTCCGGTGGTGTGGAACGTCCTGCACAATGCGCTGGCGCTGGTCGTGGTTGTGGCGACCGTGGTCCATGCGGTGCAGATCCAGGGCGCGATGGAGATTGTGTCGAAATGGGTGCTGTGCCTTGCCGTGATCGCAGTGAGCGTTGCCGTGCTGTTCGATCTTCGGATACGCAAGGCGTTGCGGCGGCGGTAGCGGGCAGGGCGGGCTTTAGCCTCTGGACCTCACCCGGACCATCTGCTAGGTCCCGCCAATCACAAGGCCCCGGATTCGTTCCGGGGCCACTTGTTTTGGTCTGGTTACGGTGCGTGGAGACCACGCACCCTACGGCAGGACCCACCGGCGGCCCGAAACGGGCACCGTTCCACCGGGGACCTTCGGGGCCCTATACATCGGCAGAGGACCACCCGTCCCGCGCCGCAAACATAGGGTGGCTCAAGCCGCCCAACGCTAAACGGAAGACAGAAAGCATGGCACTCAAGTCGTATAAGCCGACGACGCCGGGCCAGCGCGGGCTGGTGCTGATCGACCGTTCGGAGCTGTACAAAGGACGCCCCGTCAAGGCCCTCACCGAGGGTCTGACTGGCAAGGGCGGCCGGAACAACACCGGACGGATCACGATGCGCCGCCGCGGCGGGGGCGTCAAACGCCTCTATCGGATCGTCGATTTCAAACGCAGGAAGATTGATGCGCCGGCCACGGTCGAACGCATCGAATACGACCCCAACCGGACCGCCTTCATCGCGCTGATCAAGTACGCGGACGGCGAACAGTCGTATATCCTGGCACCGCAGCGCATGGCCGTCGGCGATACCGTCGTGTCCAGCGCCAAGGCAGACATCAAGCCGGGCAACGCGATGCCGTTCTCGGGCATGCCGATCGGTACCATTGTCCACAACATCGAGATGAAGCCCGGCAAGGGCGGCCAGATCGCACGTGCTGCCGGCACCTATGCGCAATTCGTGGGCCGCGATGGCGGCTACGCGCAGATCCGCCTGTCTTCGGGCGAACTGCGGCTCGTGCGCCAGGAATGCATGGCCACGGTCGGTGCCGTCTCGAACCCCGACAACTCGAACCAGAACATGGGTAAAGCGGGCCGCATGCGTCACAAGGGCAAGCGTCCTTCTGTCCGCGGTGTCGTCATGAACCCGATCGATCACCCGCACGGCGGTGGTGAAGGCCGGACCTCGGGCGGTCGTCACCCGGTGACGCCGTGGGGCAAGCCCACAAAAGGTGCCAAGACGCGCAATCGCAAGAAGGCGTCTTCGTCGCTCATCATCCGTTCGCGGCACGCCAAGAAGAAAGGGCGCTAAAACATGTCTCGCTCTGTTTGGAAGGGCCCTTTCGTCGATGCTTACGTGCTTAAGAAAGCCGAAGCTGCGCGCGAATCGGGCCGTAACGACGTCATCAAGATCTGGTCACGCCGGTCGACAATTCTGCCCCAGTTCGTGGGGCTGACCTTCGGCGTGTACAACGGTCACAAACACATCCCTGTCTCGGTTTCGGAAGACATGATTGGTCAGAAGTTCGGTGAATATTCGCCGACACGGACCTACTACGGTCATGCCGCCGACAAAAAAGCGAAGCGGAAATAAGCCATGGGTAAGGAAAAGAACCCCCGCCGCGTGGCAGAGAACGAAGCAATGGCGAAAACGCGCATGCTCCGGACCTCGCCGCAGAAGCTCAACCTGGTGGCAGCGATGATCCGCGGCAAGAAGGTAGAGCAGGCCCTGACGGACCTGACCTTCTCGAACAAGCGTATCGCGCTGGACGTGAAGAAATGTCTTCAGTCCGCCATCGCCAACGCCGAGAACAACCACAACCTGGACGTCGATGAACTGGTCGTCGCCGAAGCCTGGGTCGGCAAGGGCCTGGTCATGAAACGCGGTCGTCCGCGGGCGCGTGGCCGTTTCGGTCCGCTGAAGAAGCCGTTCTCGGAAATCACGATCAAGGTGCGTCAGGTCGAGGAGCAAGCCTAATGGGTCATAAAGTCAATCCGATTGGCATGCGCCTGCAGGTGAACCGCACCTGGGACAGCCGCTGGTATGCCGACACGAAGGATTACGGGGATCTTCTGCTTGAAGACGTGAAGATCCGCAAATTCATCCGCGAAGAGTGCAAGCAGGCCGGCGTTGCCCGGATCATCATCGAGCGGCCGCACAAGAAGTGCCGTGTGACGATCCACACGGCACGTCCTGGCGTTATCATCGGCCGCAAGGGCGCTGATATCGAAACCCTGCGCAAGAAGCTGGCCAGCATGACGGACAGCGAACTGCACCTGAACATCGTCGAAGTGCGCAAGCCGGAACTCGACGCCCAACTGGTGGCCGAAAGCATCGCCCAGCAGCTGGAACGTCGTGTATCGTTCCGCCGGGCCATGAAGCGGTCGGTGCAGAACGCGATGCGCATGGGCTCGCTCGGTATCCGCGTGAACGTTGCCGGCCGTCTGGGCGGCGCGGAAATCGCGCGGACGGAATGGTATCGCGAAGGCCGTGTGCCTCTGCATACGCTCCGTGCCGATATCGACTATGCCCTTGCCGAGGCGAAAACGCCCTACGGGATTATCGGGATCAAGGTCTGGCTCTTCAAGGGCGAGATCATGGAGCACGATCCGTCGGCACGTGAACGCCGCGCGCAGGAACTGCAGGACGGGCCCACCCCCCGCGGTGCTGGCGGCGGTCGCCGCGACCGTGATCGGTGAGCTGAGGAGATAAACAGATGCTTCAGCCAAAACGAACGAAATTCCGCAAGATGCACAAGGGCCGTATCCATGGCCTGGCAAAAGGCGGATCGGACCTCAACTTTGGCTCGTTTGGTCTCAAGGCCATCGAGCCCGAGCGTATCACCGCTCGTCAGATCGAAGCCGCCCGCCGGGCCATGACGCGTCACATGAAGCGTCAGGGCCGGGTCTGGATCCGGATCTTCCCCGACACTGCCGTGTCGTCGAAGCCTACCGAAGTCCGGATGGGTAAAGGTAAGGGCTCGGTCGATTTCTGGGCCGCCAAGGTCAAGCCGGGCCGGATCATGTTCGAGCTCGACGGCGTGTCGGACGAAGTCGCCCGCGAGGCCCTGCGCCTTGCAGCGATGAAGCTGCCGATCAAGACCCGCGTTGTGGTTCGCGAAGACTGGTAATCCGGCTGCGTGATCTTCACGCATCCGAAAGACCCCGAGGGGCGGCGCAAGCCGCCCCTTTTGCGTTGGGCACGTCCGCTGCGTGGTTAACCACCGTGCCGCTGCCCCTTGACGAATGCGTCGCAATGCTGCACTGAGCCCAAGTTGCTGTGCTGCAGCGTGAGTAAGCCGCGCCCGTTCGACGGGCCACCAGCGCACACGAGACCTCCGTTCCCCATCACGCAGGGTTCCAAACGCGATAGCCAGACAACGGGATACGCCCGTTTGTCGCTACGCAACCCTCCTGGCTCCGGACCTGGGGCCTCTACCGGTACGCATGTCCGAACGGGACGCGCGGCCGAAAGGACACGAATTGTTTGATTTCGATATGCTCGGCCTCCAGCCGGCACTCCACGACGCGCTGAAACGTGCGAATTTCTCCGAGCCGACGCCGATCCAGGCCAAGGCAATCCCCCTGGCGCTGGAAGGCCACGATATCCTCGGCCTTGCGCAGACTGGCACCGGCAAGACTCTGGCCTTCGGCCTTCCCCTGATCGACGGCCTGCTGGCCGACCCGGGCAAGCCCGAGCCGAAGAAGGTCAAGGCGCTGATCCTCGCTCCCACGCGGGAACTTGTGAACCAGATCGCCGAAAGCCTGCGTGACCTGACCGCCGGCACCAAGCTGCGCGTCTTCACGGTTGTCGGTGGCCAGTCCATCGGCAAGCAGATCAACTTCCTCGCGCGCGGCACCGACATCCTTGTCGCCACGCCGGGCCGCCTGATCGACCTGATGGACCGCCGCGCCGTCGACCTGAGCGACACCCGCCAGCTTGTGCTGGACGAGGCCGATCAGATGCTCGACCTGGGCTTCATCCATGCGCTGCGCAAGATCGCGCCGCGCCTTGGCACGCCGCGCCAGACGCAGCTGTTCTCGGCCACGATGCCCAAGCAGATGGAAGAACTCAGCCGCGCTTACCTGACCGACCCGCGTCGGGTGCAGGTGGCACCTCCGGGCAAGGCTGCTGACAAGGTCACGCAGTCGATCCACTTCGTGGACAAGGCCGCGAAGCCGTCGAAACTGCGCGAGATCCTGTCCCGCGACAAGGACGCGCTGACGCTGGTTTTCGCCCGCACCAAGCACGGTGCCGAAAAGCTGATGAAAGGCCTTGTCGCCGACGGCTACAACGCCGCGTCGATCCATGGCAACAAGAGCCAGGGCCAGCGGGACCGCGCCATCAAGGCGTTCCGTACGGGTGAGATCACGACGCTTGTCGCGACCGACGTCGCCGCGCGCGGGATCGACATTCCGGGCGTTGCCTACGTGATCAACTACGATCTGCCGGAAGTGCCCGACAACTACATCCACCGCATCGGCCGGACGGCCCGTGCCGGCCGCGAAGGGGAGGCGATTGCCTTCTGCTGCGGCGAGGAAGCGAACCTGCTGCGTCAGATCCAGAAGCTGATGAAGATGGATATCCCCGTCGCCTCCGGCACCGCGCCGACAGGCCCGGGTGCCGATGGACCGTCCCGTGGCAAGGGCGGCGGTCGTCCGCGCGGCCAGGGCCAGAGCCGTGGCGGCAAGCCCGGCATGTCCGGCAAGCCTTCGTCGCGCGGCAGGCGTCCGCGCAGCCGCCAGGCGGCCTGACGCTTTCCATAGCGTGGCAAGATGAATTGGCGCGGGACGGGCTTATGGCCTGTCCCGCGCTTTTCGTGTCTAGGCAGCGCTGTCTTCCAGCTTGTCGATCCAGACCTCGAATCCCTGCAGTTCATGCTTGCCGAAGCTGTGGGACAGCGGCACATCCGCCGCATCGCGCCCGCGGGCGATCAGGACACGGCCGAAGCGGACATCGTTGTTGCGCGGATCGAACGTCCACCACGTGCCGCCCAGATAGACCTCCATCCACGCCGCGAAGTCCATGGGCGGGAAGGGCGGTGTCTGGCCCACGTCGCTGACATAGCCGGTGCAGTAGCGCGCCGGGATGTTCAGGCTGCGGCAAAGCGCGACGGCCAGATGCGTGAAATCACGGCAGACGCCCACCGCTTCGTTCAGCGTCTCGACCGCCGTCCGCGTGGGCCGGGACTGGGTGTAGTCGAACCGGACGTGGTTGTGCACGAAGTCGCAGATCGCCTGCACCCTCTGCCAGCCGGGCTGGATCTGCGAGAAATTCGCCCATGCGAAGTCCGACAGCACATCGGATTCGGCATAGCGGCTGGGCAACAGGAACGCGATCGTATCGCCGGGCAGCTGGTCGACCGGATGCTGTTGAGCCTCGTGGCCGACCGGGTCGGACAATTCGTTGTCGCGGATCACGCCGTCGGTGGAAATGGTCATCTGGCCGGCCGGGGCGACCAGACGCGTACACCAGTTGCCGAAGCCGTCGCGATAGGCCTCCAGCGGCCCGGCAGGGTCGGTGACCAGCAAATCGGGCCGTTCCAGATCGCTGGCCCGTGAGTAGTGCACGTTCAGAAGAATGATCATCGGTGTCGGGGCCGGCAGGGAAAAGGTCAGCCGGCATCCCAGTTGCATGCGCATCGTCGATCTCCGGGGATCAGTGCGTCCCGCCGCAGGTGTGACCGCGCGGTCGGGATCTGGTGGCGCGCGGCGCTTACCCCCACCCAAACACCATGACCGTCGCAATGACAGGACAATCGACCGGCTGGAATTGTACGTTCACGGGAACGCCGGGTTTTCGCCCGGTGCTGCACAGACCGTTCGCACCTTGCAGAGCGGTGCGTCAGTCGTCGAACCGCCCGGTTTCCACGTTCTTACCAAGCTGGCCGGCCGGGAAGACACGACCGTTCATGACGCCCCAGATGCCGGGCGCCAGAACCTGCGCGGCGATCACCGCGCCGCCCATGTTGAAATCACCATCCGAGACGAACAGCGAAAAGGGCCGCATCGCGCCGGTCAGGACAACCGTCTTTCCCTGGGCCTTGCCATCCAGGAACCGCGCCGTTTCGCCCATCGTGCCGGTGCCGTGGGTGACGACGATTGCGTCTTCCTCGGCGCGGTCCACGGCGTCGGCAATGGCCTTCCGGTCCGCATCGTCGAAAAGCAGGCTGTCTTTCAGCATCAGCACTTCGACCTTCGGGAAATGGCACCGCGCGTTGCGCAGCAGATCGGGGATGTGCGTTTTGCCATCGGGCGCGAAGTCCAGCCCTTCGCTGCGGGTGTCGTGAACCTTGTCGATCGTGCCGCCGGTCACGATGATCCTTACATCCTTCACGGGGAGTTCTCCGTTACTGGGCTTTCGGGGCCGTTATCCCGCGCTGACCTGCAGGCGGCAGGCCGGATGTCGGGCTTGCCATATCCTGCGCATAAAGACGGCCCGCAGGGAAGAGACCGGCGGGCCGTGCCCGTCCAGTCGCCGGAAGAACTTCGGTTTCCTCCGGAGGGAAGCGCAACGGGCTGGTCGAAGACGCCTCCCTCGACCTTCCGGCGATCAGGCAGTCCCGCCGCGGTTCCATCCGCGGCCTTCACTGCCATAAAGCTCGTAGCCCGTTTCGGTCACGGCCAGCGTGTCCTCCAGCTTGACGAACCCGCGGCTTGGGTGCTGCATCGTGGTTTCGACCGACAGTACCATGCCGGCCTGCAATGGCCGGTCGGCATCGACGCCTTCATAGGTGACGGGATGGTTGGTCATCAGGAACGGCGCTTCGTGGGTGATCACGCCCATACCGTGCGCGAAGAAGTCGGTGCAATCGCGGTTGGGCTGGCGGGCAAGTTCGGCCTGGCCTGCGGTGATCACCTCCGATCCTTGCGCACCGGCCCGGACCTTCGCGAAGGCCGCCTGCTGCACGGTCTCGATCTCGGCCAGCAGGTCGGTCAGTTCGCTGTCTGGTTCGCCCAGAACACCCATCCGGCAGATGTCACCGATATAGCCTTTCAGGTTCCCACCTGAATCGATCGACAGCACCTCGCCCTCGGCCCACGCCTGATTCGACGCCGCGCGGTTGTGCGAGGCGCCAAGTGTCAGCAGACAATATTCGAACTGAAGCCCGCGGCCCGTCTCCTCGCGTCGCAGCCGGTCGATGATTTCGTGCTTGGTAGAGCCCGTGCGCGCCGCGGCGATGGTGGCCTGCATGGAGTCGGTGATCCGCTGGCTCGCCTCCTTCAGCAGCGCCAGTTCCGCCGGCGTCTTAACCGCGCGCAGACGTTCCATCAGGTCCGTGGCATCGGTCAGGGGCGCATTGGCGAACGCCGCCGTCAGCGCCTGCGCGGCATCCATCGGCAGGAAGCCGGGTTCCACACCGATCCGGGGGGAGGCGGGGCCGTGATCCTTCAGGTGGCGGATTGCTTGCGTCATCGCATCGGTGGTGCCCCAGGCGACGGGATGGAAATGCGGGGTCCAGAAGGGGTGGTTGGCGTGCTCCATCCCCTCCATCCGGTTGCCGACATAGGCCGTTCGGTCCGGCGCGCCGCGAATGTAGGCCACGACGGGCAGGTAGCGGCTGTGCCCGATGGCATCCATCGCCGAAAAGAAGATGAACCGGTAGCCGCCAAGAAGGTACTGCACGTTGTGTTTCGAGGTCGCCAGCAGCACGTCGATGCCCGCCGCCTCCATCAGCTCGTCCAGCCGGACGAAGTCGTAGGGCAGGCCTTCGGTATGGTCCAGCATCTCAGCCTCCGGCGGGGATCAGGTGGAAATCGGGTGCCTCCTTCAGAAGCTCCTCGGGGCCTGCGGGGGAATAGACCACGAAGATCTTCATTTCGGCACTGCCGGTATTCAGGGTCGAATGGAAACGGCTTTCCGGGATGAAGATGGTGCAGCCCGCGCGCACGGTTTCGGTGTGTGGGTTGCCATCCTCGTCCTCGACCATCTGTTCGCCTTCGCCTTCAAGGATGTAGATGATCTCCTCCGAGCCGGGGTGATTGTGGCGCGCGTGGCCCTGTCCGGGCGGCACGCTGACCACCGCGGCCGACATGCTGCTCGCGCCGTTCACCTTCGGGCCCAACGTCACCGAAAGCTGGCCCCAGTCGAAGCCGAAGGCATCCACGTCGCCGGGGTATTTGTAGAGGTCCTTGACGTCGGTCATCACGTATCTCCCTTGGGTGTCAGTGCCTTGAAGGCGCGTATCTGGTCGGCAATGGCGCGTTCGGCCGGCAGGCGTTCGGCCGAAGACGCGCCGTAGAAGCCATGGATGCGGCCCGCCTTGCCCAGCACGTAGGCGGCATCATCGGGCATCGAGATCGGCCCGCCATGGCACAGCAGGATCACGTCCTCGCGCACGGACCGGGCCGCGTCAGCGATGGCGTCGATCTCGCCCACGCAATCGTCCAGCGACTTGGCCGAGGTCGCACCGATGGTGCCGCCCGTCGTCACGCCCATATGCGCCACGATGATGTCAGCCCCGGCCTTTGTCATCGCCACGGCCTCGTCCGGGTTGAAGACGTAGGGCGTCGTCAGCAGATCCTGCCGGTGGGCCTCGGCGATCATGTCGACTTCCAGCCCGAAGCCCATGCCTGTTTCCTCAAAGCTCTGGCGCATGTTGCCGTCAAACAGGCCCACGGTGGGAAAATTCTGCACGCCAGAAAAGCCCATGTCCTTCAGTTCGGCCAGGAAGCGGGGCATCAGGATGAACGGGTCGGTCCCGTTCACGCCCGCCAGAACGGGCGTGTGCTTGACCACGGGCAGCACCTCGACCGCCATTTCCTTCACGATCTCGTTCGCGTTGCCATAGGCCAGCAGCCCCGCCGCCGATCCGCGCCCGGCCATGCGATAGCGGCCGGAATTGTAGATGATGATCAGGTCGATCCCGCCGGCCTCTTCGGACTTGGCCGAAAGCCCGGTGCCGGCACCTCCGCCGATGATGGGCACGCCCGCGGCGATCATTTCGTGAAAGCGGCTCAACAGGTCTTTGCGCGGAATCATGGGCATCAGTCGTCCATCAGTTCGAGGAAGGTTGCGGCGGCGGCCTTTGCGAAGGCGTCGTCGTTGATGTGGTGGGGGAGCGGCACAAGGCGGGACGTGTCGTTCAGCGTTTCGGTCAGCGCATCGAAGAGCGCGGCGTCAGCCTCCGGGTCCCAGAAATCGCCGTCTTCGGTGTCGAGGGCCGAGATTCCCTTTTCCGGGAACAGCAGCCGGACGGGGCCTTCGCATGCATTCAGCTTCTGCCCGACCCAGCGGCCGATCTCGGTGTTCTCGTCCGGCGTCGTGCGCATCAGGGTGACGTTCGGGTTGTGATGGTAGAATTGCCGGCCTTCGAAGGCCGAGGGGACGGTCTCGGGCGCCCAGAAGTTCACCATGTCGAGCGCGCCGACCGAGCCCACCCATGGCGCACCGCTGCGGGCCACCACGTCGAGCCTGTCGGGCCCGGCGGCCAGCACCCCGCCGACCAGCAGGTCCGCGATTTCGGTCGTGGTGATGTCGACAAGGCCGGACAGAACGCCCTGGCCCAGCAACCGCTCCATCGCCCGCCCGCCGGTGCCGGTGGCGTGGAAGACAAGGCAATCGTATCGGTCGCGGAGGTGTTCGCCGATGGCGGTCAGACAGGGTGTCGTGACGCCGAACATGGTCAGCCCGATGGCGGGCTTGTCGTTGGTCGCTTCGGGCGCCGGGTTGCGCACCGCGCCCAGCAGCGCCTGCGCCGCGTTGGACAGGATCACCCGGCTGAGACGGTTCAGCCCGGCGATGTCGGTGACGGAGGGGACCATCACGATGTCGGACGTGCCGACATACGGCGCGGTATCGCCCGACGCGAGGGTCGAGACCATGATCTTCGGCAACCCGTAGGGCAGTTCCTTCATGCCGGCGCACGCGATGGAGGTTCCGCCCCCGCCGCCAACCGCGATCATGGCGGTCACCTGGTCGCCGTGCCGCCGACACCATTCGGCGAAGGCCGCGCCCATGCCCGCGACCGCCGTGCCGCGGTCATCGCCGCCCAGCACGGTGGATGCGCCGTCTGGGTGGCAACCGGCGACGTCTTCAGCCGCCACATCGACCGGAATGGTCGGCTCCCGCGTGCCCAGGTCGACGATGCGCGCCGCGCTGCCGCCGGCAACGATCAGGTCGCGCAGATAGGCGAGTTCCTCGCCCTTCGTGTCGGCGGTGCCGACAACATGGATCATGCCGGACATGCCCACCTCCTCCTCCCAGAGGCCCCATGCAGATTTCGGGTTGACCGAAAATGGGACTGGAGTACCATATTGGGATGGACGTCCCAAGTCAACGAGTCGAAACGACAGACGCGCAGCCGCTGAAGGGCGCGGCGGCCCGCACCCATGCGCTGATGGTGACCACGGCGCGGGACATGATGCGGGCCGGACAATCGCCTTCCGTCAGCGAGGTGGCCGAGGCCGCCGGCGTGTCGCGTTCGACCGCCTACCGCTACTTCCCCACCCTTGCCGACATGCTGCGCGCTGTCGTGGCCGAGGCCCTGGGCCCCATCCTTGAATGGGACGACGGCACGACGGGCGAGGCGCGGGTCGATGACCTGTACCGCACCGCCTTTCCGCGGCTGTTCGAGCACGAGGCGACGTTCCGCGCTGCCCTGCGCCAGTCGCTGGATGCGGGGGCCGAGGATTCCACGCTGGGCCGGGGGCATCGCCGTGCGCTGCTGCAAAGCGCCACCCGCGATCTGGACATCGCGCCCGACGACCGCGCCCGGCTGACCCGCGCGCTGTCGCTGACCTTCGGGATCGAGGCGATGGTTGTGCTGAAGGACATCTGGGGCCTGGACGAGGACGAGGCCCTGGAAACGGCCTTGTGGGCGGCGCAGGCGATGATCGCCGCCGCGCAACGAAATGGGGGAGGGCAGTAGAGAGGCAAAATCTGGTCGGACCAAAAAGCCAGAACTGATTTGACGGGTCCCGTGGGCTCGTACCGCTGCGACCGGCCTGAAAAGCCGTGTGTAGAAGTCAATTTCATCCATAAAAAACATGGCGGAATCCGATCCGAAGTGCCTGCGACAATCTAAACAACTTCTTGACAGATTGCGCAATCTGGTAGTACCAAAAATGTGTTCAAGGGTGGCAGTTTCAGGGCCTCAGGCAGTGAAACAATTCAAACGATCCGAAACCGGACGCCGCCCGAGAGCCCGAACTGGGAGGAGATAGAAATGAAACGATTTGCTAGCCGGCTACTGGCCGGGGCGGCTGTTGGTGCGTTCATCGCCCCTGCCGCCATGGCGCAGGAGCTGAACATCTTCTGGGCCGAATGGGATCCCGCGAACTACCTGCAGGAACTCGTGAACGACTACGAGGCCGAAACCGGCGTCATCGTGAACGTGGAAACGACCCCCTGGTCGGATTTCCAGACCAAGGCCTTCACCGAATTCAACGCGCGCGGTTCCGCCTACGACCTGATCGTCGGCGACAGCCAGTGGCTGGGCGCCGCGTCGGAAGGCGGGCATTATGTCGATCTGACCGACTTCTTCGTCGAGCACGACCTGGGCAACATCATGGCGCCCGCGACGGTGAAGTATTACGCCGAATACCCCGGCAACTCCGGCAAGTTCTGGGCCGTCCCGGCCGAAGGCGACGCGGTGGGCTGGTCCTACCGCAAGGACTGGTTCGAAGATCCGGCCGAGATGGAGGCCTTCAAGGCCAAGTACGGCTATGATCTGGCCCCGCCAGAGACATGGGCGCAGCTTCTGGACATCGCCGAGTTCTTCCACCGCCCCGATGAAGACCGCTATGGCGTCGCGATCTACACCGACAACTCGTACGATGCGATGGTGATGGGCGTCGAGAACGCGATCTTCTCGTATGGCGGCGACCTGGGGGATTACGAGACCTACGAGGTCGAGGGCATCCTGAACTCCCCGCAGAACGTCAAGGCGCTGGAAGACTACAAGCGGCTGTACAGCTACACGCCCCCGGGCTGGTCCAAGACCTTCTTCGTGGAAAACAACCAGGCGATCACCGAAGGCCTGGCGGCCATGTCGATGAACTACTTCGCCTTCTTCCCGGCGCTGCTGAACCCGGCCACCAACCCGCATGCCGAGAACACCGGCTTCTTCCCGAACCCGGCAGGACCGGACGGGGACCAGCACGCGGCGCTGGGCGGGCAGGGCATCTCGATCGTCTCGTATTCCGAGAACATCGACGAGGCCTACAGGTTCCTCGAATGGTTCATCCAGCCCGAAGTGCAGAAGCGCTGGGCCGAGCTGGGCGGCTACACGGCCCACGCGGCAACGCTGGAAAGCGAGGAGTTCCGCAACGCCACGCCCTATAACGAAGCCTTCTACCAGACCATGTTCCGGGTGAAGGACTTCTGGGCAGTGCCCGAGTTCGCCGAGCTTCTGACCTCGGCCAACCAGCGGCTTTACCCTTATGTCGTGGGCGGCGAAGGCACGGCCGAGGAAGCGCTGGACGCGCTGGCCGCGGACTGGGTCGAAACCTTCAAGAAGTACGGCCGCACCGAGTAATCGGCACGTAAACGGCGGGGGCATGCAAGGCGCGCCTCCGCCCGGACATCTTTACAGGCAGGACGACAGACGTGGCTGACGTAATGACCAGGCTCGAGCCGGATACCCGCGCCGTCGCGCGCGGGCTTTCCGACATGACGATCCGGAATCTCTTCATCATTCCGACGATCGCCTTTCTTATTATCTTCAACGTCTTCCCACTGCTCTATTCGCTCTGGCAGTCGTTCACCGATTTCCGCGCCTCGACAACGGCGCCGGCGAACTGGATCGGGCTTGCGAACTACCGCGATCTGCTGGGCGACGAATTCATATGGCGCAACTTCACGATCACCGCGAAATACGTGCTGATCTCGGTCTCGGGACAGGTGGTCGTGGGCTTCGGTCTTGCGATGCTGCTGAACCGGGCGATCCCCATGAAGGGGCTGATCACCACGCTGCTCTTGCTGCCGATGATGCTGTCGATGGCCGTCGTGGGCCTGTTCTGGAAGCTGCTGTACGATCCATCCTTCGGGATCATCAACTACTTCCTGGGGCTGGGTAAATTCGAATGGCTGGCCGATCCGCAGGTGGCGCTTTTTGCCGTGGCGATCGTCGATATCTGGATGTGGTCGCCCTTCGTGATGCTGCTGTCGCTGGCCGGGCTGTCGGCGGTGCCCAAGCACCTCTACGAGGCGGCCGAGATCGACCGGGCCAGTTCCCTTTATACCTTCTTCCGGATCACGCTGCCGCTGGTGGCGCCGATCCTGATGATCGCGATCATCTTCCGCACGATGGAGGCCTTCAAGACCTTCGATCACGCCTACATCCTGTCGTCGCAACCCACGACCGAACTGATCGCGATCCGGCTTTACAAGATGGCGTTTCTGGAATGGCAGACGGGGATGAGCTCGGCCTTCGCCTACATCGTGCTGATCATGGTCGTGGCCATCACCAATATCTACGTGAAATACCTGAACCGGGCAAAGGCGCGCTGACATGGCAGAGGTAAAGACAACCCGCGAAGTCGTGATGAACCGGGCTGCGATTGCCGCCGTCTTTGTCGCGCTGATCGTCATGCTGACGCCGATCTACTGGATCGCCTCGACCGCGTTCAAACCCCGCAGCCTGGCCACCACGGCGCCGCCGACGGTGTTCTTCGAACCCACGCTGACGCCCTTTGCCAAGCTCTTCGTCCGCCGCAGCCAGATGCGCGAACCGGTGGACCAAGAAACCTATGACGCCGCCCCGTGGTGGGAGCAGCTGATCTACGACGATGGCGAAAGCGTCGTACGCAACCGCCGCAGCGGAGAGATCACGCCGTCGGGCTACTGGGACCGCTACAAGAACTCGCTGATCATCTCGATCATCTCGACCTTCCTTGCCGTGTCGATGGGCACGCTGACTGCCTACGGGTTTTCAAGGTTCAAGGTGAAGGGAGAGAACGACTGGCTGTTCTTCATACTCAGTACGCGGATGCTGCCACCCGTCGTTGTCGCGATCCCGATGTTCCTGATGTACCGGGCGGTGGGTCTGCATGACACGCATCTGGGGCTGATCATCCTTTACACGGCGTTCAACCTGTCCTTCTCGGTCTGGATCATGAAGGGCTTTATCGACGAGATCCCCCGCGAATACGAAGAAGCGGCGCTGGTCGACGGCTATACGCGGCTGCAGGCCTTCATCAAGATCGTCCTGCCCGAGGCGCTGACCGGGATCGCGGCGACGGCGGTGTTCTGTTTCATCATCGCGTGGAACGAATATGCCTTCGCGCTGATGATGACGAACCGCAACGCGCAGACGGCCCCGCCCTACATCCCCAGCCAGGTCGGCTCCGGCCTGCCGGACTGGAGCGTGATCGCCGCGGGCGCCTTCCTGTTCCTGTTGCCGGTCGCGATCTTCACCTTCCTTCTGCGCAACCACCTGCTGAGAGGCATGTCCTTCGGAGCGATCCGCAAATGACCTTTCGAGAAAAGAACCGGAAGTATTACGAACCCGCGGCGCAGTCGCTGATGATCTTCGGGCTGATCGCCCTGTGTCAGCCGTGGATCGAACCGCTGCACCGCTACGGTGTGACCATCACCATCGTGGGGCTGATCGCCTTCATGGTGACCTCGCATATCGGGCCCGAGCCCGAAGCCGAGGAAGAAGAAGAGGACGAGTTGATCTGATGGCGCGGATCGAACTGAACAATATCGAGAAGTTCTTCGGCTCCGTCCAGGTGCTGAAAAACGTGAGCCTGACCATCGAGGACGGGGAATTCGTGGTGATGCTGGGCCAGTCTGGCTGCGGCAAGACAACGATGCTGCGCGCAATCGCGGGGCTGGAGACGGTGTCTTCCGGCACCATCACCATCGACGGGCGCGAGGTGCAGGACCTGAAGGCCGCCGACCGCGATATCGCCTTCGTGTTCCAGTCGTTCTCGCTTTACCCGCACATGACGGTCGAGGAAAACATCGCCTTCCCGCTGCGCGCCGTGCGCAGCAGCAAGGCCGACCGCGTGGCCGAGGTCAAGGAAGTGGCCAAGTTCCTTGGTATCGAACGGCTTCTGCCGCGTCGGCCTTCGGCGCTGTCGGGCGGCGACATGCAGCGCGTGGCCATCGGCCGCGCGCTGGTGCGGCGGCCGCAGGCGCTGCTGATGGACGAACCCATCGGCGCGCTGGATGCCAAGCTGCGCGAACAGATGCGGGCGGAAATCAAGCGGCTGCATATCGCGCGGAATTCCACCTCGGTCTACGTGACCCATGACCAGGTCGAAGCGATGTCGCTCGCCGACCGGATCGTGGTGATGCACGATGGCGTGCTGCAACAGGTGGGCGCCCCGAACGAGGTGTATCTGCACCCGGCGAACCTGTTCGTGGCACAGTTCGTCGGATCGCCGGTGATGAACATCGCGGACGTGGCCGTCGAAGGATCGGGCACCGATGCGCTGTTGCGGGTCGGCCGGTCGGAAGGGTTCCGCGTGCCGACGGCGACGGTATCCCACCTGAACGGCTCCCCCGCCAAGCTGGGTATCCGGCCCGAGGCCGTGCTTCTGTCCCGCGAACCGGGCGAAGGGTTCGAGACCGAGACGACCAACGTGGAACCGCTGGGCAGTCATGACATCGTCGACGTGCGGGTGGGCGATGAGACCCTGCGCGCGCGCTGCGATTCCGGCTTTGCGCGGGGCGACGGTGAAAAGGTCTGGGTCACGCTCGATCCCGCGCGGGCGCATTTCTTCGATGCCCAAACAGGTCAGTCGCTGAGGAGGACCGCCTGATGGCGCGTGTCGAATTCAAGAATGTCACCAAGCGCTTCGGCGGTACCCGCGCGCTGAAGGATCTGACCCTGACGGTGGAAGACGGCGAATTCTTCGTGCTTCTGGGCCGGACCGGGGCAGGCAAGACAACCGCCTTGCGGTCGATCGCCGGGCTTGAAAAGCCCGAGGAAGGCAGCGTTCTGATCGACGGTGTCGATGTCGGCGACTGGACGGCGGCAGAGCGCGACGTGGCGCTCGTGCTGCAGCAATATTCGCTTTATCCCCGTCTCACCGTACGCGGAAATCTTGAATTCCCGCTGCGCCCCAAGGGCCGGCGGATGAGCGAGGACGAAATTGCGCGGCGCGTCGAACGTGCCGCCAATACGCTGCAGATCACGCATCTTCTGGACCGGAAGGTCGAACGCCTGTCGGGCGGCGAGATGCAGCGTGTGTCCATCGGGCGGGCCATTGTGCGCGAACCGCGGGTGTTCCTGATGGACGAACCCCTGTCAGCGCTGGATGCCAAGCTGCGCGAATCCCTGCGGGTGGAGCTGAAGGCACTGCACCACGAACTGGGCGCGACGTTCCTCTTCGTGACCCATGACCAGGTTGAAGCGATGTCTATGGGCGACAAGATCGGCGTTCTGCGCAGCGGGCGGCTGGTGCAGGTCGGCACACCGTCGGACATTTATGAACGCCCCGCGAACACGTTCGTGGCGCGCTCGGTCGGCTCCCCGCCGATGAACCTGATCGAAGGCACGCTGTCGGGAAGTGCGGCGAACCTCAACGGCATCAGCCTGCCGGTCGCGATCGGCATGGCGGGCGGGGCAGGCCCGCTGACTTTCGGTGTACGCCCCGAAGCCATGGTGCTGGAACAGGGCGCCCCGGGCGAGGCGCGGGTCTTCGACATCGAGGATCAGGGCGTCATCAAGATCCTGTCGCTCGACTTCGGCGAAACGCGGCTCCACGCCACCGTGCCCGCCGGGACCCATGTGAAACGAGACGAGATCGTGCGCTTCGGTTGGAAGCCGGAAAAGGTACTGACCTTCGACCGGAACACCGGGCGAAACCTGGCCTTCGCCTAACCGGGCAGGCCGAACCGTTCGCGATAAAGCGGCAGCGCCTCCGGATTCACCAACGTATCGGGCAGGGCGCCCGCGTCGAGGCTGCGGATCGCGGCGACAACGCCCTGGCCCATGCGCAACATGCTCTCTTCGGTGATCCCCGCCATGTGCGGCGTCAGGACCACGTTGGGCAGCGTCGTCAACGGATGATCGGTGGGCAGCGGCTGGGCGTCGAAGACATCCAGAGCCGCGCCGCCTAGGTGCCCGGACCGCAGCGCCCCGATCAGCGCGTCTTCCACCACGACGGGCCCCCGCGCGACGTTGATCAGAACGGCCCAGGGACGCATCCGCGCCAGAGCCTCGGCGTCGATCAGTCCCCGAGTCGCGTCTGTCAGCGGGCAGCACAGTGCGATGATGTCGGCGGTCTCAAGCAATTCATTGAGTGAAACAGAAGTAACACCAGCAGGCACCCGCCCGGGACTGCGGGTGTGGCACAGGACCTGCATGCCGAACCCGGCTGACGCCATCTGTGCCAGCGTCTGCCCGACATTGCCCATGCCGACGATGCCCAGCGTCCGGCCCGAAATCTCGCGGCCCCCGTCGGAATGCGCGCGGCCCGCGGGCCAGCCTTGCGTGCGCAGATCGGCGTTCACCTGCGGGAACCGTCGCAGCAAGGCAAGGGCCGACCATATCACATGTTCGGCGACCGTCACCGCGTTCGCGCCCGGCACGTTCGCCACCAGCACACCGGCCCCGGTCGCCACGTCCATCGGGATCATGTCGAGCCCCGCGCCGTGCCGCACCAGCGCCCGCAAGCCCGGCCGCTGTTGGATCACGTCCTCCGCGATCGGCGCGCGCACGACGATCACGTTGGCGCCCTCACTTTCCGACAGGATGGCCCCCGTCTCCGGCGCGCTGGCAACGCGGTAGGGGCCGATGTCGGACAGCGCCCGGGTGACTTCGGGGTGCAACGGGTGCGTGGAGAAGATCGAAAGCCCCATCACGCGGGCCTGTCGGCGTCGGGTTCCAGAAGTTCCGTCCAGTAGCTCATCGCGCCCCGCAGATGCGAGACCATGAGCGCCGACGACAGGGCGGCATCGCGCGCCAGTAGCGCCTCGTAGATCTGGCGGTGTTCGTCGTGGGATTTTCGATTCCGTTCGGGATCGCGGAAATACACCTGCAGCCGCGTTGCGCCGACCTCGTAGAACGCGGTGCAGATGCTCAGGAACACGCCGTTCTGCGTCGCGCGCACGATCTCCAGGTGGAATTCCTGGTCCAGCGAGTCGATCCCTTCGCCCTGCGCCAGCCGGTCTTCGGAGCGCGCAAGGATATCGCGGAGCGCGGCAAAGTTCTTCTCCGTCGCGCGTTCGGCGGCCATCTCGGCGGCCTTGATCTCGTGGATCTTGCGGACCTCGACCGCCTCGTAGATCTGCCGGTTCTCCAGCGGCAATCCGGCGCGGGCGAAAAAGGCCATGGCGGCGATGCCATTGTGCCCGTCGGCAAGGTAGATGCCCGATTTGGCCCGCCGTTCGATCACCTGCATCGATTCGAGTATCGCCAGCGCCTCGCGCACTTGCCCGCGGCTGACCGAGAAATGTTCGGCCAGATCGCGTTCCGACGGCGCCTTGCCGTTATTGGCGCGCGCGGCGCTCAGCACATGCGCCGTAAACGCGGGGAGAAGCTCGTGTTCCTGCATCAGCCGATCCGTTCCATGAGGTCAGCGCTTGGTGTATCGGGCAACGACATCCTCGTCGATCTCCAGTCCCAGCCCCGGCGCATCGGGCACGGCGACGGTGCCGCCCGTCACCTTGACCGGGGCGCGCGAAAGGTCGTGGATCATCGGGTTGGCGCCCAGCGAGAATTCCACGATCGACCCGGCAGGCGAGGCCGCGATGACATGCAATCCGGCAAAGAACGCGGGCGCCCCGGCCCACAGATGCGGCGCCAGTCGCAGGTTGAAGGACGACGCGATGGTCCCGATCCGCATGGCTTCGGTGATGCCGCCGCAGAAGGCCGGATCGGGCTGGAGGATGTCAACCGCGCGGCGGGCGGCGAGATCGGCAAAGTCGAAACGCGTTGCCTCGCTTTCGCCGATGGCCACGGGGATATGGGTCGCGGCCCGGAATTCGATCAGCCCGGCCCGGTCGTCGGCCGTTACCGGCTCCTCGAACCACGCAAGATCGCAATCGGCGACCATTGCGGCAAAACGCTTCGCGTCGGCCACGGTGTAGGTGCCGTGCGCATCGACCATCAGGTCGATGCCCGGGCCAAGAGCTTCGCGCGCGGCCCGCACCCGTTCGGCCGAGACATGCGGCGCGCCATCCATCGATCCGACCCGCATCTTGACCGCGCCGAAATCCCCGGCGTCGACATAGGATTTCAGTTGATCGCCGATCCCGGACGCATCGGCCCAGCCGCCCGAGGCATAGGCCGGCAGCCGGTCGGCCGTCCTGCCGCCCAGAAGAGACCAGACGGGTTCCCCCAGCGCCTTGCCGCGCAGATCCCACAGCGCGATGTCGATGGCGCTGATCGCGGCCACGGTCAGCCCGCGGCGCGCGAGTTCCGGCATGACATGGCCACGCGCGGCAGCACTTTCATGACGGACGCCGTTGTACAGCATCTCCCAGATGGGCGTGATCGCACTGGCGTCCTGCCCGATCAGGCGCGGCCCGAACTCGGCGTTCAGCAGATGGACAAGGCTGCCGTAGTTCCCCGCACTGCCCGCCGCGTTCTTGCCTTCACCCCAGCCGACATGGCCGTCTTCCGTTTCGATCCGCAGGATTGCGGCGTCGAAGGTCTTCAGCCGTCCGAAATCGCTGACATGTTGCTGCTCCTTCTTCAGCGGGATCTGGACCCACCGCGCCTCAACCGACTTTATCCGCATCTGTCGCGTCCTTATGGCGGCGGGCGGCACGGGGCCGCCCGCGCGGTTTCACTTCATCAGCGGCAGAAGGGTTTCGGCAGTGATGCGCATCTGGTCGGCGTAGAACTTTTCCGTCAGCAGCGATGAGCCGTGATCCTGGATGAACTTCAGCTGCTCCGGAGAGATATCCACCGGATCGGTTTCAACCATGTCGGGGTACATCGCGGCCGGTGTCCGGTCCACGGGCGCCACGAATTCGTTCGTGAGCGCCCCGTCGTACCCGATTTCCTTCAGCGTGCTGACGATCCTGGGCCAGTCGAGGTGCCCAAGACCCGCGGCAAAGCGGTTGTTGTCAGCCACGTGGAAATCGAACAGCCGGTCACCGGCCAGCCGGATCGCGTCGTAGATGTCGGCCTCTTCGATGTTGAGGTGGAAGGCATCGAGGCACACGCCGCAGTCGGGGCTGACCGCACCGGCCAGCGCCAGCGCCTGCGCGCAACGGTTGAAGAGGTACGTCTCGAACCGGTTCAACGGCTCGACCGCGATCTTCACACCGCGCGATTGCGCGTGTGCAAAGCATTCCTTCGTCGCCTCGACGACCCAGCCCCATTCCTCTTCGAGCGTGCCGTCGGGGACGACCTTGCCGACGGTGGCGGGCACAAGGGTGACGATCTCGCCTTCCAGTTCCGACACCATGGTGATGACGGACTTGACGTACTCCACCGACCGCGCCCGCTGGCCTTCGTCTTTGGCGGCTAGGTTGCGGTCGCCCAGTGTCAGCGTCACGGCCCCCCAGCAGCGCATGCCGGTCTCCTTCAGCAGGGCGCGGGTTTCGATCGTGTTGTACTGGTCGGGTTCGCCCGAGATCTCGATCGACTCGTAGCCATATTGTTTGATCCGCCGGACGGTCGTTTCCAACGGCTCCGCGCGCATCCAGTTGTGGGTTGAAAGGTGCATACTGGTCCTCCCTCTCGATGCGCGGGCTGCACACCCCGGCACCATATTCTGGTTAGACCAGATTGCGGATTTGGGGAGAGTCGGTCAAGAGGCGGTTTGAGGGATAAACTCGCAATTATCTGTGCAGTTTTCTGTCCTGTAGGCATTTGCGCGGCGCAGTGCTCAGTTTTTCATTGGAGTGCACGAGGATGATTTGGTATTACCAGAAAAGCCATGAGGAGAGCGGCGAATGAAGATCGGGATGTGCATGTTTCTCTGGACGACACAGGTCGGGCCAGAGCACGAGGCGCTTCTGGCGGACATACGCGAGACGGGCTTCGACGGTGTCGAGATTCCGATCTTCGACGGGGTGCCGGAAGATTACGTCCAACTGGGGCAGATGCTCGACCGGCTGGGGCTGGAGCGGACCGCCGTGTCGGCGTTGGGCGACCCCGCGCATGACCTGATCTCGCCTGACCGCTTGGTCCGCGATGCCGGTGTCGAGCGGATGAAGTGGGTGCTCGATTGCACCGCCGCGCTGGGCGCCAATACGGTGTCGGGACCACTGCATTCTGTGCTGGGCCAGTTCTCGGGCACGGGGCCCACGGATGACGAGATGAAGCGCGCCGTCGAAAGCCAGCGGCGGATCGCGGAGCATGCGGCCAAGACCGGTGTCATGGTCGGGCTGGAAGCGCTGAACCGCTTCGAGTGCTACCTTGTGAACACGATGGCGGATCTGTCGGCACTGCTGGCGCAGGTCGATCATCCGAACATCCGCGCGATGTACGACACCTTCCACGCCAATATAGAAGAGACCGAACCGATAGCCGCGCTGACGCAGCATGCGGACGATGTCGTCCACATCCACATCTCGGAAAACGACCGGGGCGTGCCGGGGCGGGGCCACATCCCCTGGGCCGAGACCTTCGCCGCGATCCGCGAGATCGGTTATGACGACTGGCTTACGATCGAGGCCTTCGGCCGCGGTCTGCCGGATCTGGCGGCTGCCACGAAAGTCTGGCGCGACTTCGCCGAAAGCCCGGAGGCGGTCTACCGCGAAGGCTACGCCCACATTCGCGCCGGGCTGGGCGACTAGTCGTTACTGACTGGGGTGATTTTGGAGGCGAGTACCGGAATCGAACCGGTGTACACGGATTTGCAATCCGTCCGGAATCATTGAAAATAAAGGATTTTTCCGTAAACGGACCCCGTTTGTTCACGCCCTGATATCAATGGGTTACGAGGCGTCTGTAAACCGTTCGCGGATCAAGACAGGACAAAGAAAAACCGTTGAGGGGGCGGCCACCCACCTCAACGGCACTTGGAAAGTCTTCTTTGTAGCACCCTACCAGAGCTTCCCTCTCAGAGCAATCTCGGGAGGTCGCCATGTCTGAGTTGCCGCGCTTCTGTACGATCAAGCTGCAATACCTCCAGGAGCTTGTTTTGGACCACGATCTCAGCGATGCCGCGCTGAGGGTGGCGCTCTATCTGGCCGTTTCACATGCCGATCATGACACAGGCGAGTCTTTCCCGACATTCGCCACGATCGGCAGCGCAATTGGCAAATGCGCCAAAAGCGTGAAGCGTGCCATCAACGCTCTTGAAGCTGCCGGGTACCTGATCGTCCAAAGGGGAACCAACAAGGGTTCGTCTTCTCGCTATCGCCCCACAGAAGCGGTCATGCGTCGAGCCGCCGAGCGACGTCGTGAGGGGGACAAAGTTGTCCCTCTAAAGCAGGGCAAAGGGGGACATTCCTGTCCTGATAGGGGGACAGACCTGTCCGTCACAGCGGGACAGAAATGTCCCCCGAACAAAGAACAAGAATTTAGAAATGAACCGCAGCGTTCTGCCACGCCGGATTTGCCTGAGAGGGGGCAATCCGGCAAGGCAGACGCCGCAACGGGTGGCCTGACGTTCGTTCCTCGCGACATATGCTTTGCGCGCGATTGGGATGACCGCCTGTCGCGAGAGGGCTTGGCTACGTTGGAGCGGTGTCTCCCGATATCCGATCACGGGCGTCACCGAGGTTTCTGGCTCCCAGGCCGGACGCCCGCGCCGGAAGGTAGCGCTCGATGGCGGGAGCAAGTCCAATCCCTGCGTGACTTGATCCGCAGAGAAGGCCGATCCCATCTGACCTTCGCCAGCCCGGGCTATGAAGAGTTTTCGCCTCGCCGCATTGAGGCCTGCGCGGGAGCTGGGATATGACAGGTCCACGGCATCGAGTCCGCTTGGATCAAAAGACAGCAAGGTCACCCGTGTTGCACACGGGACCATGCGAGGGGCCTGCCGCCCCTTCGAACCCCGCCAAGGCTAGGACACCCAAATACGCCGAGCCGTTGACCGAGACCATCGCGTTCCGCTGCTCTGCTTCGGAGAAAGCGCGCCTCGAGGTGGAAGCCCGACGCGCCCGGCGTCCGCTGGCAGAGCTGCTCCGCGAGCGGTTGCCCTTGGTGCGCTCCGGCCATCGGAAGGTGGTCCCCGAGGCCGACCCGGACCTGCTGGTCGCCCTGTCGCGCATCGGGGCCAACCTCAACCAGGTCGCCCGTGCGCTCAACGCGTCTCGTAAGCTCGGCACGCTGGACCGGATCGACCTGTTGGCCCTCTCCGCCTCTCTGGTCGCCATCGAGCGGGAGCTGGACGGCCTCCGTGAGGACTGGCGCGCATGATGGTGAAGTTCTTCCCCCATGGGCAGGGATCAGCTGCCCCTGCCGTCGCCTACCTGATCGCCAAGACGGTGAAGGCCTACGACGAGCACCGCAACGCGATCCGGGACGCACGCGGGCAGCAGGTCTGGGATCGGCGTGCCACGCTGCCCGAGGTCATCGAAGGCCATCCCGCGCGAATGCAGGCGCTCATCGATGCCATGCCGCACCAGTGGCGCTACAAGAGCGGCGTCATCAGCTTTGCCGCCGAGGACGCGCCGACCGAAGAGGAGCAGCGCGCGGTCATCCAGCGGTTCGAGGAGTTCGCCTGTGCCGGGCTGGAGGCCGACCAGTTCGACATGCTCTGGGTGCGCCATACCCACGCCGGGCGTGTCGAGCTGCACTTCCTGATGCCCCGGATGGAGCTGTCGACCCGCAAGAGTCTGAACATCGCGCCGCCCGGCCACGAGAGCGCCTTCAGCGCCTTCGTGGATCTGGAGAACCGGCGGCACGGCTGGGCTGATCCGCTCGATCCGGCGCGCGCCCGACAGACGCAGGCCCTGCCCGAGGAACCGGCCCGCGCCGCCACACGCGAGCAGCTGAACGCCTGGATCGAGGGTCAGATAGCGATCGGCGCGATCTGGGACCGGCGGTCGATGATTTCGGCGCTGACCGAGATCGGTTTCAAACTTCCCCGCAAGGGCAAGGCCTACCTCACCGTACTGGACCCAGACAGCGGCGAGCGCTGGCGTCTGAAAGGAGCGATCTTCGATGAACACTGGACCGCAGAGCAAACTCAACCCGCGCATCCAAGCGAACATGGACAGCCTGCTGGCCTCTCAGCTCGACTCGCTGGAATCTCAGTTGAAGAACTTGAGCGGCGCGTGGACGAAGAGCGCCAGAAGCGCCTTCTCTACAATCACGAGCGATACGGCCGAGTTCGAGAACCAGACCCGCAAGCGGCTGGCCTGCCTGAACCGCGAGACAACCGATACCCTGAACGTGATCGAGGAGAGGATCGAAGCGCTCCAAGCGCGCAGCCTGCGGCTCAACAGGCTGCTGACCCGGCACACGCTGGCGCGGGTGGCGCTGGTAGGCGGAGTGATGGCCGCGCTGACGCTCAGCGGGTCATTCCTGGCGGTGACGTTGATGATCGCCAGCAATCAGCCCACGCCGACCCCGCGCCTGGCGCAACCGCCCGAGGCGCTTCAAGGCAGCAGGGCGATCCGGGGCGTGGGCGGCCTTGGAGAACTGATCGCCCTGCCGCCCGGCCTCGTGCCGACACGCTGTCCGCTGGGGACCGGGGCTGGACGCATCTGTCTTCATCAAGAGGAGTAGAGGATGACCCTGACGAACTTGGAGCACGAGTTGCTGTCCTGCGTCGAAGAGCTCGGCAAAGGCGTGGAAGACTGCATGACGAAATTGATCGAGCAAGAGAGATCGCTCGCGCGCTTGCAGAAGGAGTTGCACGAGTCCTTGAACGGCTTGGAGCAGTCTTTGCAGGCCACGGAACCAAAGCCGGAGCCGGAGGCAAAACAGCCGCGCGGGTTCCGGCTCAGGAGGTGAAGGTCGATCAGGACCTCACCCCACCAAGGCGGCCCGCTCCCAGCCCGAGTAACTCGCCTCAAGATGGGCCTTAGTCACCTAAAATCAGCAAGGAGGCCACTTCATGGTCAGGTCAACCAAGTCATCGAAACGTGCTCAAGAGGCACGGAGTACACAGAACGCGATCCGAGAGATTTTTGGCAGCACTTTTCTCCTCATCGAGAACACCCGTGCGCACTACCTCAATCCGCCCGGAAAAGCCGATGCGCTGGAGTTGCTTCTGGACTCATTGCCGCCGGTCCTTGAACATTGCCGTACCGTCACACGCTGCAAAGCTCTGAAAAGGGACGGATCGGTGGTGCTCGATAGCGAGGCCCAAGAGGGATCGATCCGCATCGCAGCACGAGACGACGGAACTTACGACCTTCATGTGGAGCTTCCGTCGGTACGCTCCTACGAGGACGCCCTCTCGATCAACATGGTGATCATGAAGGTGCTGGCCTATGATCTGTGCCCCATGAAACGCATGGAGTTCGAACTCGACGAAGAAGCTTTCTTTGCCGAAATTGAAAGGCTCTACGGCAAGGGAGATACAGATTGATATGATTGGTCAGGTTCCCCCAAAGGCATTGCTCCTTGCGATCGAAGCCGCAGAAGCTGGGCCGCAAATTTCCGACCTGGAAGATGCTCCGCTCCTGCAGAGCTGGTTCTTTATCAAGCGCGAGAGTGACGCAATCCGCGCTGAAGGCGACCTGAGCGGCCATCCAACGATTTCTGATCCATGGGTCACGACCTCGCCAGTAATCGGTTTCCATTATGATTTCGGCACTTCAAAAGGTTGGCTGCGATCTTTCAGCCGCTGGTATCGGCTTGGTGCTGTGTGCGAAGCGGTTGGAGACATCCCAGGACCCGAGGGCGCTGTCGGTCGAGCACTGGCTGCGACGGCGGCCCGTCTGGAGACAAATCGAAATATCTGGCGCGAAGGGGCGCAGCGCAAATGTATCACACCTTGACACATGCATCACGTCGTGATACATACCTGTCATGATCCAGAGCGCGAAGGGCAAACTTGCCATGAACGCCTTGCAAGGCAAGTACGGCAAAGGGTTTCCCGCTGATCTCGTGAAGCGCACGAGGGCAATGCTCACGGCGCTGGACGCGGCTGTTGCGGTGGAAGACCTGCGCTTTCCTCCTGGCAACAACCTCGAGGAACTGAAGGGAGATCGTGCCGGGCAGCACTCGGTGCGGATCAACGGCCAATGGCGCATCTGCTTCGTCTGGACTCCGAAAGGACCAGCCGAAGTCGAGATGGTCGATTACCACTGAAAGGAGATGTCATGAGCTTGCTTCACGATCCGATGCACCCCGGCGAAGTCCTGAAAGAGCTTTACCTTGATCCGCTTGATATCGGCGCGATCGGACTGGCCCGTCGCCTCGGCGTTCCGCGGACCCGTATCGAACGGCTGGTTAAGGGTGCGACGAGCATGACGCCGGACACGGCGCTGCGCCTTGCCCGCGTATTCAACACGACCCCGGACTACTGGATGAACATGCAGACCAATTTCGACATGCACGCCGCCATCCAGCAGATCGATGTATCCGACATCGAACCATTGGTGGCCTGAGCGGGCATCAGTCCCGTCCCTACGGCCCGTCGTGATGCGAGCGGGCCGGGCCTGATGCCCGCCGCCTTGGAGGACATCGCCCCCACAAGGCAGGGGACGGAAAGGCGGCTGCCGCCAAGGGCGGCAAGGTTCTACGTCATGTGATCTCGTGCAGCAACGCTTCGGCCTGCTCTAGGACGATTTGAACAGCCTCTTTCGATAGGTCGGGAGGATAGCCGTATTTTCGAAGGATGCGTCGCACAAGAATCCGCATCTTGGCCCGTGCACTTTCCTTCTTATGCCAATCGACCGTGGCGTTGCGGCGAACTTGATCCAGCAACTCATGAGCGATGATGCGTAGTTGCTCATTCCCCATTGCTTCCACTGCGGTGTCATTCTGCGCCAAGGCATCATAGAAGGCCAGCTCGTCATCTGACATCCCTTCAGCTTCACCACGCATGGCCGAAGCCTTGACGTCTTTAGCGATATCAATAAGAGCTTGAATCATCTCGACCGTCGAGATGGCATTGGCATGGTAACGAGCGACGGCTTCCTGAAGTCGCTGGCTAAAAGCCCGGCTTTCAACAACGTTGCGCTTAGTTCGGCTCTTGATTTCCCCATTGAGCAATTTCTTAAGCGCTTCCAGAGCGAGGTTTTTTCGCTCCATAGATTGAACTTCCAGCAAGAAGTCATCGGACAGAATGGAAATATCTGGTGTCTTGATACCGGACGCCTTCAAAATATCGACGATCTCGGCGTCAGCGACAGCCTTATTAACAAGTTGCTCGATGGCAAAGTTTTTTGCCCGCGAGGACAGTTTGCCTTTCGCTGATGTCTTCGTTATCGCAGCGCGAACAGCTTGCAAAAAACCAACTTCGTCCTTCACAGACTTTGCCAGGTCGCTGGAAGATGCCAGCGCAAAAGCACGTGACATTTCAAGACTGGCATCCTGAAAGCGTGATAGCTGCTTCTTCTTTTCAGTTTCTGTTGACGCGGCTTGAGCTTTGTTGGTCTGCTGCCCAACGATCCAGTCAACGGCATCGCCCAGAGCCTTCAATCGGGCTTGTGCGGTGCCGCTGAGCCCCAGGCTGTAGTCGTGGCCGTTGAACATGCTACGCACTACATCGAGCTTCTCGGCGAGCAAGGCAACGGCCTGCTCTTCGTCAATTCCGGTTCGCTCTCGATCCGCATCAGAGTACTGCGACAGCGCATTTTTCAGGTTCTGGGCGATGCCGATGTAGTCGACCACCAGACCGCCTGGCTTGTCTTTGAAAACTCGATTTACGCGTGCAATGGCCTGCATCAGACCGTGCCCGCGCATAGGCTTGTCGACATACATCGTGTGCATACTCGGCGCGTCGAAGCCCGTCAGCCACATGTCTCTCACGATCACAAGCTTCAACGGATCATCCGGCGTACGCGCGCGTTTGGCCAAGTCGTCTCGGCGCTTCTTGTTGCCGATGTGCTCCTGCCATTCCAGAGGATCGGACGCTGAGCCGGTCATAACAACTTTTACGGCTCCAGCTTCGTCAGCGTCCGAGTGCCATTCCGGACGCAGTTTGACGATTTCATTGTACAGTGAAACGCAGATACGGCGGCTCATACAAACAGCCATGGCTTTGCCGCCTAAAGCAGCGGTCCGAGCCTCCAAGTGCTCGACCAAGTCCGCGGCGACCTGCTTCAGACGCTTATCTGCGCCGACGAGCGCTTCAACCGTGCTCCACTTGGCTTTAGCCTTTTCCTGCTCCGATAGGGTATCGTCTTCCAGGATGGCGGCGATTTCTTCATCAATCTTGGGCTTTTCGTCTTCGTCCAACTCGATGCGAGCCAAGCGACTTTCATAGTAGATGGGAACCGTGGCTTTGTCCTCGACCGCTCTCGTGATGTCGTAAATATCAACATAGCCGCCGAAAACTGCAGGTGTGTTTACATCGGCAGTCTCAATTGGAGTGCCGGTAAAGCCAACAAATGAGGCGTTCGGGAGTGCCTGCCGGACGTAATGAGCATACCCGTACTTTCGTTCGCCAGTCTTGGCGCTCACTTTGGCATTCAGCCCATATTGGCTTCTGTGCGCTTCATCGGCGATCACGATGACGTTGCGGCGGTCAGTCAATGTAGGAAAGCGCTCCTCCCCCTTCTCGGGAGCGAATTTCTGCATAGTCGTGAATATTACCCCGCCGGATTGGCGCTCTAGAAGCTCGCGTAGCTCGTCCCGGCTCTCAGCATGTTCTGGGGTTTGCCGGATCAGGTCCTTGGTGGTCGAGAACGTTTGGAACAGTTGGTCGTCGAGGTCGTTTCGGTCCGTAAGTACAATCAGGGTAGGGTTCTGAAGCTCGGGGCTTCGAACCAGCAAGCCCGCAAAAAAGGCCATAAGGAGCGATTTCCCGGAGCCTTGAGTGTGCCAGATTACACCGATGCGACGATCACCCTCAGGCTTTGAAGCCTCGATTGCGTTCACCAAGGCCTTTCGTGCGCCGAAAAACTGGTGGTAGCCGGCGATAATCTTGAACGGGCCATCGCCTGTGTCACCAAATACGGTAAAATCCCGTAGCAGCTCCAGGAAGCGGCCTTTGTCGAATACGCCCTTCAGCAGCGTCTCCATCTCCTGCGGGCCCTCAGGGGTAAAGTCCTCCGCAGCACCCGTTACAGAACGCCATGGCATGAACCGCTCTTCATTGGCCGTCAGTGAGCCGATCCGCGCCAGCAAACCATCTGAACTGACTAAAACGGCGTTTGTTCGAAATAGAGATGGGATCTGCTGCTTGTAGGTTTGAAGCTGGGCAAAGGCATCTTCGATCGTAGCAGCCTCGCTTGCAGCGTTCTTCAGCTCGATCACCGCCACCGGTAAGCCGTTTAGGAACACAACCAAGTCAGGGCGGCGCTTATGCTTCCCCTCAATCACGGTGAACTGGTTGGTCACCAACCAGTCGTTGGCCTGCGGATCCTCGAAATCGACAAGCCAGACCTTGTCACCGCGGATCGTCCCGTCATCAGACTTAAACTCAACATCCACGCCATTGACTAGCAACCCTTGAATCCGCCTGTTCTCTTCGATCAGGCTTTGCGAGGTAGACCCGGAAATCTGCCTCAGAGCGTCGCTACGTGCATCTTCAGGGATATGGGCGTTGAGCTGGGCTACAGTCGCTTCCAGCCGCCCTCTCAACAAAACCTCGCCATAGGACGCCCGTTCAGGCTCTGTACCGTCGGGCGAGATCACATCGGCGCCTAGGTACGGAATTCCGCTATTCTGCAGAATGGCCAGCGCGGCTTGTTCAACTAGGTCTTCGTTGATCATGCGTCTGAAACTCCACTCGCCGCCGCTTTGTAAAATTCGACCAGTTGATCCGTTACTTGTTCGCGAAGTGTGTCTGAGAAGCCAAATGCAGCGGCCAGCCGTCGTTGCCCGGTCTTAACCTTGGCGGTCTTGCTGTCAGACAGGTGCCAGTCAAACGACTGATCTTGCTGGAAGCGCTCGTACAAGCGTTCGGCAAAATCATCCTTCTCTTGCTGCGAAAATTCCTCTCCAAGTGACTGACCCAAGATTGCCTTAACTGCTGCCAATGCATCAGGCGCGGCTGCGATCGCCTCTTTAGCAGCCGCTGTTGAGGTCATACGGGCACCTCGCTCGGCTGCTCTTGCGCGTTCGTCCTGTTCCTCCCGCAAGATACGTTCAAGCCAATCATTGCAGTACAGTGAAGCGCCTTGGGCATCTGGGAAAAGAGTTCCGTTGTGAATGTTCATCTTCCTCAGAGTTGCGAGGCAGTCCATCCTACCGGAGTTTGGAATGTGAATCTTCTGGATATACTGCTTCAGCTGGTCTGAAAGGTTGTCCGTGACCGTGTATTCGACCTCAGGAACCTCAGAGCCAGAACTTTCGACGGTCGCCGTCTGGGTAACGGGTTCCGCACTTACAACCCCCTCTTCTTGGAGTGTATTGATGACGTAGCTGGCGAAATTGTCGTCGTCATCTGGGATCATTGTGAAGAGACCCGCCTGGTTCACCAAGCGGCTGTTATTGTGCCCCATCGGATCGCGGAACAGGGTCTGTTCACCAAGCGCGTTCCGCAGCGCCGACATGTTTACGCAATAGACGGCGCGAGAGGGGTTCTTTTCCGGATCATCCGGACTGTTGAAAGCGAAGAACAGGGCAATGAAGGGCGAGCGCGTCCAGTCCAGCAAGGGGGTCAATAACCCATGGTGCTGGCCGATGGCCCATTTCTCGATCTCGGAATCATCTCCGTTGAAGGCGCTCAGGTCATAGCCACGCCCGCGCATGGCAAGCTCGAATTGCGATAAGAGCTGCTGGCGCTTGTCGGCGGGGATGCTGCCACCGTCGAACTTGCGCCCGAGAGTCGAGGCCAAGGGCCAGTCGCCCCCGCGTTGTCCGCGATAGACCCACTCACTGGCTGCGCGGTTGTGTTGCGGATCGCGCATTGCCTCGATGAATTTTTCCCAACTCTCGACCCGGCAGGTCGGGATCAGCCCATCAACGTCGGGATCGCCTTCGCGAAACTCGGGCCAGATAGGGAGTGAGTCGAGTCTTTCGCGCAGTTCGTCCTGGGTCAACTTCGTTTCACTCAAACCGCATCTCCCTTGGCTTGAGCGATGACCTTGGCTTTCAACTCTTCGGTATCGAATGCGCATGTTTCGAGGCCTTTAGACCCGGAAAAATCCGCGTGCTCGACATTGAATGCCTCTCGGAAATCGGCCCAGTGAAATTGGCACCTTTTGAAAGATGCGCCAGCGAGGTCCGTGTCATTGAAGCTATCAGCGTGCGTGCGGGCCATAATCGGACGCCCATCCGGCTCGCGGTCGATTTCTTCATCGAGAGTGTCGGGCGGTGGATTGTTCCAGTTTAGTTCGGTGGCATCAAAGTTACTGCCTCGCAAATCGGCTTCCCAGAAATTGCAATCTTGGTAATGGCCGGACACCGCGAGCCCAATTCCCCAAGCATCGACTCCGAAGGTTACGTCTCTAAGGTCGAGTCGAGAAAAATCGACGACCTTGAACGATGACTTGCGGATAGTTTCATCCGCCCAGCCCCCTCCAGACAGTCGCGAACCACGTAAACTGCTTACGCCATATCCTTTGAATTTCGCGCCAGAGATTGAAGCACCTGTAAGATCAACTTCAGTCCTGCCCATGTTGTTTAGGCGACGGATAGCCCCAACGATGCGATGCATGGATTCTTCGTTGTCCCACCGCTTCAGGTCCTCGATGATCTCTTCTTGCCTTGCGATATCGTCGCGCCGTTGCTTCCAATTCTGGATAAGCCCGAAACCCACCAGGATGATAAGAATATCGAAGATCAGACCCCAAAACTCGGTCCAGAGGTTTTCTGCGCCAACGTCGACACCGAAGATTTGCACGACGAGATAACAAACAACCAGCAAGCCAAGGCTCCAACCAATCAGCGTCTGGCGGAAGCCCCAATCAAACCATTGTCGGGAAATGAATATTTGCCGGTTGGGGAAACCCAATGTTCCACGGGCCGCGAGGCGTTCCTTTGGTGTAACTTCAAAGCGCTTTTCAACGCCCAGCTTTTCAAAGCCTGAGTTGAGCCATGTTTTGGCATGGTATTGAGCAACTGGCTTGGCTTGGCCCCAATACTTCTTCACGTCACACCCTCCGTGCCGGTCAGGCGGAGGTCGCCGGACATGAGTTTGGGGAGGAGGAGGTCTCGGGTGGCGGCGAGGGTTTGGTTTTCTTGTTCGTTGTTGCGGATCAGGTCCATCATTGGCCCCGCGACTTCAGCAAATTTTGCCACCAAGTCTGCGCCTGCGTGGTTGACCCGCAGGGGGCGGAAGTTCTTCTTGCTGATTTCTTGGAAGGTCGAGCCGTTGGCGTTCGCCTTGATCAGGTCGAGGTTCTCCAGCGTCCAGAAATAGGCAAACTCCGTTGGAAATGCCGGGGTGGGCTGCATGACGATAAAGCCCTGGTTCACCGCAACAGGCTCTTCCGCGATGGCGACATAGCCAATCGGTGCGCGGGACGAGAGCAGGACGCTCCCAACGGGGGACAGGCCCGAACTGACCTTGGCGAGGCCCGCATCCGTTACCTGCCGTTCGGATTCGCGCAAGAACAGGCCCGAGAGCTTCGACAGGTCCTTTGGCGTTGCCCAGTTGTGCGTTCCTCCGTCCCAGAACGCGGGTTCCTTGGTGCTGGGGGTTCCGCCGCCGACAATGGGGCACAGGTCGCCGACTTCGCGCTCTTCCCACCCCTCCGGCAGGCCGTTGTCTCCAAAGCTGTCGGGGAAGAGGGCGGCGAGGGGGGTGGCTTGGGTTGGGTCGGGGAGGAGGCTTCCGAGGATGGCGGCGGGGTCAGTCTCGCCTGCGGCCTTGCGGCGGGTGGGGCCGAAATCGACAAACCAATCCCGAAAGACCGCCCGCGCCATCGCCTCCAACGTCTCATTCATCCGCCGGTTCAGTTCGATCTTGTCGTCGAGAGGGGCAATCATATCAAGTATCGCCTGTTGTTCAGAGATACTCGGCAAGAGAATCGGAAAAGTCTTCAAATAGGCGACGTTTGTTTTCGGAACGCCTGTCGCTTCAGCATCGCGGATGATCTTGGATATGCTGGAGGGAGATGAAACGTAGTAATACACGTACTTTGGGATCGCCTTCCTACAATCTACAGAGATTTTCATCTGATTGGACGACAAAAGGTACTCTTTGAATTTTGAGCTCTCGGAGATAAAGCCAGTTTGGCCCAAGGTGCCCTTCTTGGTAAAAATTATATCCCCTTGACGACAGATGCTTCTTGCGAGCTTTTCTGTGAGTTCGCGACTAACGAAAACAAATTCGTTTTCTTTGAGGTATGAGGGCCCAATCGACAGGTTGGAGCCGCGCAAAACGGGTACTCCCTCTTCAACGTACTCTGAAGCAGGCAAATTCGATCCGAAAGGGCCATCAACCAAGCCGCCACGTGAAGGGTTGGCGATGCTCCCAAGCGTTTCCTCACAGAAACCCTTCATAACTCACTCCAAAGCTTGTGCCGGATTTTGTCGCTGATCCTTGATTGCTCAAGGAGCTGCTCATGAAGTTGGTTTCTGAGAGACTCAAACTTCTCCGCGAATGGCACGCCGTCATCCTCTTCATCCGCCGCGCCAACGTAGCGGCCGGGCGTCAGGACGTAGTCATGCTTGCGGATCAACTCCAGTTTAGCACTGGCGCAGAAACCGGGCTCGTCCTTGTAGGACAGCTCCGGCGTCTTTGCTCGCCAACGGTGGTAGGTATCGGCGATCTTGGCGATCTCTCTATCGTCGAAGTCGCGACGAACACGGTCGACCATGTGCCCCATCTGACGTGCGTCGATGAACAGCACCTCACCTTGCCGATCACGGTGTCCATTGGCGGATTTATCGTTTGCCAAAATCCAGAGGCAGGCAGGGATTTGAGTTGAATAGAATAGCTGCCCAGGCAGGGCCACCATGCAGTCGACCTTGTCTGCTTCGATCATCGCCTCACGGATGTCACCCTCGCCCGATTGCTGGGACGACATGGAGCCATTAGCCAGCACCACCCCCGCTGTACCGCGCGGAGCCAGATGGTGCAGTATATGCTGTAGCCACGCGTAGTTGGCGTTCCCCTTGGGGGGCGTACCGAACTTCCAGCGCACATCCTCGGTCAGACGTTCGCCGCCCCAGTCCGAGATGTTGAAAGGCGGGTTGGCCAAGATGTAGTCGGCGCGCACGTCGGGCAGCTCGTCTCGGATAAACGAGCCTTCGTTGTTCCACTTGATCTCGGCGTCGATGCCCTGCACGGCTAGGTTCATCATCGCCAGACGCCAAGTCGTATGGTTGATTTCCTGTCCATATACCGAGATGTCATCGCGGCGGCCGCCGTGATCCTCGATGAAGTTCTCGGACTGGATGAACATACCGCCCGATCCGCAGCAGGGGTCATAGACGCGGCCTTTCTTCGGCTCCAACATGGACACCAGCGTGCGCACGACGGAACGCGGCGTGAAGAATTCGCCGCCGCGCTTACCTTCTGAAGAGGCGAAGCCAGAGAGGAAGTACTCGTAGACTCGGCCAAGGAGGTCGCGGGCTTCAGAAGCATTCCCGCGCATATCGATCTTGGAGAACAGGTCGATCAGATCGCCCAGCATTTCTTTGTTCAACGTGGGACGGGCATAGTTCTTGGGGAGAACACCCTTGAGCTTATCGTTGGCTGGTACTTTCTCGATGGCCTCCATGGCGTCATCGATCAACTTGCCGATATTCGGATCACGCGCCTTGTCTCGAAGGTGCGTCCAACGAGCTTCTGGAGGTACCCAAAAGATATTCTCTGCAAGATACTCTTCAGCGTCTTCCGCATCCGCGTATTCATCGGCGGCTAGCTGAGCATGATAGGTTTCAAAGGCTTCAGAGATGTACTTGAGGAAGACCAGGCCAAGCACGACGTGCTTGTACTCTGAGGGTTCTAGGTTGCCGCGAAGTCGGTCCGCCGCTTTGAAAAGGTCGGCTTCAAAGCCCAAGTCGGTGGTTTGAAGGCTCATCGGACTGTCTCGATTTTCGGCTTTGATGTGAAGGACATGCAGGCGGCTGACGTCCATGCGACGACAATGCTCAGTATGATAATGGCCGCGAAGGCAGCCGCTGCCAGTTGAGGGCCTTCATTGAGGAAGAAGATGCCAAAACCTATCCACCCAAGTCCGGCAACTGCACAGGCTGCGGTAGCGAGCTGAAAGCACCGATTGCGGGCCTGATCCAGACGCCGTCCACTGGATTGAGCCCGAGCTTGGGCGAGAACCTTGCGTGCCTCCGCTAAGATTATGTTCTGCATCACGAATCCTTCCTCAATGTCTTGAAATACGCATCCATGCGGGCAGGGTTGAGCCCTCCCTCGCGCAGTATTTCGTCAAAGACGTACTGTACGACGTCTGATTCATAGTCTGGGCTCGGGGTCTGCCCCTCTTCGATGAAGTGCTCGCGCACAGCTATCACTGCTGCCTTGAGCGCATCGCGCATCTCAGGGCCGGTTCTGGCTCCTTCGCCAGTCAGGAGCCAAGAGATGCTCACGTCGTACTTGTCAGCGATGCCAAGAGCGACGGCCAACGGAAGTTCGCGAATCCCGAGCTCATAGTTCTTGTAAGCACGATCAGAGAGGCCGAATTCGGCTCCGAAAGCTGCCTGGGATAGCCCAGTCGCTTTTCTGATTGCGGATAAACGCTCTTGCAGACTGCTCATTGTTACCCTATGGTATCAAATGTTACCTAGATTCGCGAACGAGTCACAATCGTGCCGCTTCATTCCCAACCGTAGCTGATCGTTCCTAGTTCGCCAAGAAAATGGAGAGCGTTTTGCAAGGATTTCAGACTCCACGTGAGCTCGCCACTACGTCTGGATGGCCAGAAAAGACGATCCGCAGCCTCATTGCATCAAATGAGCTACGCCATCTTCGCTTAAATAATCGGTTCTTCGTGCCTGATGGAGCCCTCGACGAATTTATTGAGCGGAAGATGATTGTCCCAGTAGCTTTGCACGAGCGTGAGGACCGATCATGAGCGTGGCTGATCAGTCCCTTCACCGTCTGATAATGCGAAGCCCGTTGCATATGCGGGGCAACTCTCCCTCGAGTGAAGCCTGCGCCAGCAAGCCTATCTCGATTAAAGATGCAACTAAGATGGCGCTCTAGGAGGGTAAATTATGCTGCGAGATATCCAGCTGATTTCCACTCAGCAATTGGCAGAGCATCTTGGCTACGATACGGCCTCGACGTCTTTCTATGACTTCTGCCGTCATCTTCGCATAGCACCAGTACCTGGTCGGCGAGGGTGGTACGACCCAAAGTTGGTGCGGTCGAGGCTGGATCAGGCTCAAGGTATGGATCAGATATCCAGCACTGCGAGCTCTAACTCTCGAAATTTGGTTGCGGAAAGGAGAGCCCGCCTTGGTAAAACGTAGCCTTCCCAAAGGAGTCCACAGGGTCCGTCGGAAACTCAAGTGCAGAGTAAAGTACCACTTCTATGCATGGCGTAGCGGCCCTAAGTTCTGGGAGGATGCCATCCCACACCCGGTGTCGCCTGAGTTTTTTCAAGCATTCGCGGCTTGCACCGTGCCGCAAAAGACTAGCGCCAATCTGATCGACGGCTTGGTAACCGATTTTCTAAGTAGCGACGCGATGCCACCCAAAGCTCGCTCTCGGGAGGATGTCGAACTCTGGATCAAAAAGTTTCAGGTCGAGTTCGGTGAAGACCCCATTGCCATGTTCGAAGAGCCTGCTGTGAATCTCGGAGGCAAACTGGGCCACGGAAACGGTGGGATTACCTGACCGTCGCGGAGTAAAATTCCGCCATTCTGACACCCGAGGCGGAAGCTGAGGGTCGGGAGATGTATTCTGTGGAATT
>NZ_QZEX01000020.1 GCF_003646465.1 Chachezhania antarctica | reverse complement strand
CATGCGTGCAGCGATGCCCCACGTGGTATCAACCAGACTGCGAAGAGAAGCGTGACCCGGATGAGTGACAGAGATCCCAAACAACAAGGAAAACGAGCTTGACCAAAACGCCCAATTAGAGAAGCCGTCATTCGGCGCAGCCTGTTCGGATGGCCGCACGGCGGACCTTACCGCCGTTCGGCATCTCCGATTGAAGGACCGCTTCGGTGCGCTCTTCCTTCTGCGAAGCAGTTCTGCCATTAGATTTGCATGAAGAAATACGGACGTACATTCCACTTGCCTGCCTCCCCGGGTGTCGGGAGTGATGACAAGGTCATTCAAGACCTTACCCATCTAAAGGGCGCCGACGAAGTCGTTTTCACCGAAAAGATGGACGGCGAGAACACGACTATCTTCGCTGGTGGTTGTCATGCTCGAAGCCCTGACAGCGGATACCACGCATCTCGCGACTGGATGAAGGCCTACGCGGCTGGCATTTCGCCAAGCCTTTCCCGCGATGAAAGGATTGTAGGGGAATACTTGTTTGCAAAGCATTCTGTGGCTTATGAAGATTTGCCATCCTATTTCCTCGGCTTTGCATGGATCGTAAACAACGAAGTCCAATGCTGGGATAATACGATGGGCCGCTTTGAGGAATTGGGCGTGAAATCTGTCCCTATCCTTCACCGAGGTCGGTTCGATGACGCTGCGATAAAATTGGTGCTCGACCACTTAGACTTGGAGAAACAAGAAGGCTTTGTTGTAAGGTTGGTTTCATCGTTTGTTGAAAGCGATATGGCCACGCATATCGCGAAATATGTCCGTGAAGGGCATGTCCAGAGCGACACGCATTGGACAAGGGCTCAGATCGTCAAGAACGGCCTCCGCCAGGACAGCTGACATTCTCCGCTGTGAAGCAACTTTGGAGGTAGGGGGCTCTTTCCGGCCAATCGCGGCTCCGGCCACGAACGGCCGTTTTCCCTTTCGCACCGGGACCTCGCTCAGCGAAACTCGGCAGCAGAGTAGCCCTGCAGGAACAGCAGGCTGGAGAGATCGCCGAAATTGATCCTCAGGTCGCATTGCGCGGCGACGGCCGGTTTGGCATGGAGCGCCACGCCCGCACCCGCGCGGTGGAGCATGCCGAGGTCGTTGGCGCCGTCGCCCACGGCCATCACGTCGGATTCGGCGATGCCCAGCCGGGCGGTGATCTCTTCCAGCGCCACGATCTTCGCCTCGCGGCCAAGGATCGGGGGGGTGACGACGCCCGTCAGTTTGCCATCCGCGATTTCCAGCGTGTTGGCGCGGTTTTCGTTGAAGCCCAGATGGGCAGCCACGCGGGCGGTGAAGGCGGTGAAGCCGCCCGACACCAGCGCGGTATAGCCGGTGGCGTTCATCGTGCGGACCAGTGCGTCGCCGCCTGACCGATAGGTGATCCGTTCGGCCACGACCCGGTCGATGACGGCGGCGTCGAGATCCTTCAGCAGGCCCACCCGTTCCCGCAGGGCGCCGTCGAAATCGAGCTCTCCGTTCATGGCGCGGGCGGTGATGGCGCGGACGTGTTCGCCGACGCCTGCGACTTCGGCCAGTTCGTCGATGCATTCCTGTTCGATCATGGTGCTGTCCATGTCGGCCAGCAGCATCTTCTTGCGGCGCCCTTCGCTGGGCTGGATCGCCATGTCGACGCGTTGCGCCTGCAGGTCGGACCAGACCGAATCGCGGTTGTCGGGCAGGGCGGGGAGGTCGAATTCCGCGGCCTCGTCGGGCGCCAGCCAGCGGATCTCTCCCCCGCCCCACGCGTTGCGCAGGGCTTCCGCCAGCGCGGGATCGAGCGCGGGGGCTGCGGGATCGGTGAGGAGGGTCACTGTAAATGCGGACATGGCAGGCGCCTTCGAAAGTTCGGATCGACCGGGGGCCTGCTGTCTGCACGGCCCCCGCAAGCGGCGCCTTATCGTCATTTTGCGACTTGTGCCAGAGCGAGCCCGGGCGTATGTCCGGCGGTGGGACACCCCTCCCCAACGAGGGGCGTATATCTGTAAGGATAACAGAAATGGCTATCGCTCAACCGGCTACGCGGCCGGCAAATCCGCGTTTTTCCTCTGGCCCCTGTGCCAAGATCCCCACATTCACGACAGATGCCTTGAAGGATGCAGCCCTGGGCCGCAGCCACCGGGCCAAGATCGGCAAGGAAAAGCTGAAAGCCGCGATCGACGAGACGCGCGCAATCCTTGGCATCCCCGACGATTACCGCGTAGGCATCGTGCCCGCGTCCGACACCGGCGCGGTCGAGATGGCCATGTGGTCGATGCTGGGCGCCCGCGGGGCCGAGCTTCTGGCCTGGGAAAGCTTCGGCGCCGGCTGGGTCACCGACGTGGTCAAGCAGCTGAAGCTTGATGCCGTGGTCAAGACGGCCGATTACGGCCAGATCGTGGACCTTGCTTCCGTCGATTTCACCAATGACGTCGTCTTCACGTGGAACGGCACCACCTCGGGCGTCCGGGTTCCGAACGGCGACTGGATCCCGGCGGACCGCGAAGGCCTGACCATCTGCGACGCGACCTCGGCCGCCTTCGCGATGGAGCTGCCGTGGGACAAGCTGGATGTCGTCACGTTCTCCTGGCAGAAGGTTCTGGGCGGGGAAGCCGCGCACGGGATGCTGGTTCTGGGCCCCCGCGCGGTGGAACGGCTGGAAAGCTATACGCCCGCATGGCCGCTGCCCAAGATCTTCCGCATGACGAAGGCCGGCAAGATCAACGAAGGCATCTTCAAGGGCGAGACGATCAACACCCCGTCGATGCTTGCGGTCGAGGATTACCTTGTTGCGCTCGATTGGGCGAAATCCGTCGGCGGGCTTGAAGGCATGATCGCCCGCGCCGATGCGAACACGGCCGCGATTGCGGCGTTCGTGGACAGCCATGACTGGATCGATTTCCTGGCGGAAGACCCGGCGACGCGGTCGACGACCTCGGTCTGCCTGAAGTTCACCGACGCGCGGATCAGCGATGGCGCGGCCTTTGCCAAGGCGATTGCCAACCGGCTGGATGCCGAAGGCGTGGCCTATGACATCGGCGCCTATCGCGATGCCCCGGCGGGCCTTCGGATCTGGTGCGGCTCGACCGTGGAAACCGCGGATATCGAGGCGCTTCTGCCGTGGCTCGACTGGGCCTTCGAGGCCGAGATCGCGGCGCAGGCCGAAGCGGCCTGACCCCCTGAAAGCGAATGGTGCGTGGAAACCACGCACCCTACCCCAAGACATCCCGTAGGGTGCGTGGTTGCCACGCATCTCTGCGCCCCCGTTCAAGGACCACTGACATGGCACCCAAAGTTCTCATCTCCGACAAACTGTCCGACGCCGCCGTCCAGATCTTCAAGGACCGTGGCATTGACGTCGATTTCCAGCCCGACCTTGGCAAGGACAAGGACAAGCTGCTGGAGGTCATCGGCCAGTATGACGGTCTGGCGATCCGGTCGGCCACCAAGGCCACGGAAAAGATCATCGAAGCGGCCACCAACCTGAAGGTGATCGGCCGCGCCGGGATCGGGACCGACAATATCGACAAGCCCGCGGCATCGAAGAAGGGCATCATCGTGATGAACACGCCCTTCGGCAACACCATCACGACGGCCGAACATGCCATCGCGATGATGTTCGCGGTTGCGCGCCAGATCCCGGAGGCCAGCGCCTCGACCCATGCCGGCAAGTGGGAAAAGTCCAAGTTCATGGGCGTGGAACTCACCGGCAAGACGCTGGGCGTGATCGGCGCGGGCAACATCGGGTCGATCGTCTGCGACCGGGCGCGCGGGCTGAAGATGAAGGTCGTGGCCTACGATCCGTTCCTGAGCGAAGACCGCGCCAAGGCGATGCATGTCGAGAAGGTGGAACTGGACGACCTGCTGAAGCGCGCCGATTTCATCACGCTGCACGTGCCGCTGACGGACCAGACCCGCAACATCCTGGGGGCCGAGAACCTGGCCAAGACCAAGAAGGGCGTGCGGATCGTCAACTGTGCCCGTGGCGGTCTGGTGGATGAAGAGGCGCTGGCCGAGGCGCTGAAATCGGGCCATGTCGCCGGCGCCGCGTTCGACGTGTTCTCGGAAGAGCCTGCGAAGGAAAACGTGCTCTTCGGTCTGCCCAATGTCGTCTGCACGCCGCACCTTGGCGCGGCCACGTCGGAGGCGCAGGAAAACGTGGCGCTTCAGGTGGCGGAACAGATGTCGGATTACCTGCTGACGGGGGCCGTGTCGAACGCGCTGAACATGCCGTCGGTGACGGCCGAGGAAGCCAAGATCATGGGCCCGTGGCTGAAACTGGCGGACCATCTGGGCAAGTTCATCGGTCAGATGACGGACGAGCCGATCAAGGCCGTGAACATCCTGTATGATGGTTCCGTGTCCGAGATGAACCTTGAAGCGCTGAACTGCGGCGTGATCGCGGGCATGATGAAGACCGTGACGCCGGACGTGAACATGGTGTCGGCCCCTGTCGTGGCGAAGGAGCGGGGGATCCAGATCTCGACCACCAAGCAGGACCAGTCGGGCGCGTTCGAAGGGTACATCAAGGTGACGATGGTCACCGACACGCGCGAACGGTCGATCGGGGGGACAGTGTTCTCGGACGGGAAGCCGCGGTTCATCCAGATCAAGGGCATCAACATCGATGCCGAGATCGGGGCCAACATGCTCTATACCACGAACGAGGATCAGCCGGGCATGATCGGCACGCTGGGCAACACGATGTCGACGAACGGCGTGAACATCGCAAACTTCACGCTGGGCCGCGCGTCGGCCGGGGGCGAGGCGATCGCGCTTCTGTACGTGGACGCGCCGATCCCGACCCCGGTTCTGGACCATCTGCGCAAAACCGGCATGTTCCGGCAGGTGAAGGCACTGGAATTCGACGTCGCCTGATCCGGGATCGACACAGATTTCAGGAACGGGCCGCCATCGCGCGGCCCGTTTTCCGTTTCGGGCGGGCTTGCCGCACGCGAATACCTGAATCCCGGCGCCAGTGGTTCCGCCCCGCTGCGGGCTGGTCTAGGAGAGGGCGACACTACAGGAGACCGGAATGTCCGAACCGATCTATGCCATTGCCGACATTCACGGCCATCTGGAAGAACTCGACCGCGCGCTTGCCCTGATCGAGGCCGACGGCGGCGCGGGCGCGCAGATCGTCTTCCTGGGCGATCTCGTGGACCGGGGGCCGGAGTCGCGCGGCGTTCTGGATCGCCTGATCGAGGGCCGGGCAGCGGGACGGCGCTGGACGGTTTTGAAAGGCAATCACGACGACATGTTCGAGAACTTCGTGGGCAAAGGCGTGGAACACGACCCGCATATCGCGTCGCGGCTCAGCTATTTCGATGACCGCCTGGGCGGCAAGGCGACGCTGGCCTCCTATGGCGTGACGGGCGCCGACGACCGCGCGGTCGAAGAGATCCGCGTCGAGGCGGCGGCCGCGGTCCCCCCCGCGCACCGGGCGTTCCTGGCGGACCTGCCGCTTTACCTTGAACGGGAAGAGCTGCTGTTCGTCCACGCGGGGATCCGCCCCGGCGTGCCGCTGGCCCGACAGGCCGAAGGCGACCTGATCTGGATCCGCGACGGCTTTCTGGAAGACACAACCCGGCATCCATGGCTCGTCATCCACGGCCACACGGCGCTGAAACACCCGGCGCATTTCGGCAACCGCGTGGATCTGGACGCCGGCACCGGCTACGGGCGCACGCTGCATCCGGCGGTGTTCGAAGGCCGCGATTGCTGGCTGCTGACCCCGGACGGCCGGGTACCGCTGCGGCCCGAATAGGGGGCGCTGCCCCCGCCCTCCCGTTCCGGGAGGACTCCCCCGGAGTATTTGCGGAAAGAAGAACATGGGGTGGTGCACCCGGTTTTCTTCTTTCCCGAAATACTCCCGCCGGAGGCGATCCGGCGGGGGATACCTGCCTCAGGCGTCTCGCCAGTCGAGCACGACCTTGCCGCTTTTCCCGGATTTCATCGCCGCGAAGCCCTGTTCGAACTCGGCGACGGGGAAGCGGTGGGTGATGACCTTCGACACGTCGAGGCCGTTCTGCAGAAGGGCGATCATCTTGTACCAGGTCTCGAACATCTCGCGGCCGTAGACGCCCTTGATGGTCAGCGCCTTGAAGACGACTCTCGACCAGTCCATCGGCGCCAGCCCCGGCGGGATACCAAGGAGCGCGATGCGGCCGCCCATCACCATCGCCTCGCACATCTGGTCGAGCGCGGTCTGGTTGCCCGACATCTCGAGCCCGACGTCGAAGCCCTGCTTCAGGCCCATTTCGGCGACGACATCGTGCAGGCTTTCCTGCGACACGTCGACGGTGCGCACATCCGCGACCTCGCGCGCCAGCGCCAGCCGGTCGGGGTTCACATCGGTGATCACCACGTTCCGGGCCGAGGCGCGGCGGGCGACGGCGGCGGCCATGATGCCGATGGGGCCGGCGCCGGTGATCAGCACGTCCTCACCCAACAGATTGAAGCTGAGCGCGGTGTGGACGGCGTTGCCAAGGGGATCGAGGATCGCGCCGATTTCGTCCGGGATGTTGTCGGGCAGGGGCACGACGTTGAAGGCGGGGAGGCGCAGGTACTGGGCGAAGGCGCCCTGCACGTTCACGCCCACGCCGCGGGTGCCCGGATCGAGGTGGAACTTGCCCGACCGGCTTTGCCGGCTGTCGGTGCCCACGAGGTGGCCTTCGCCGGAGCAGCGCTGGCCTATGGCCAGGCCGGTCACGTCGCGGCCCAGCTCCACGATTTCGCCCGCGAATTCGTGGCCGGTGATCATGGGTACGGGGACGGTGTGCGAGGCCCAGTCGTCCCAGTTCCAGATATGGATGTCGGTGCCGCAGATCCCGGTCATGTTCACCTTGATCAGCACCTCGTCGGGGCCGATTTCCGGCACCGGGGCTTCGACCATCCAGAGGCCTTCCTTCGGGTGGCTCTTCTCCAGCGCTTTCATCTGGTTCGTTGTCATGGCTTGGTCCTTCAGCCCAAAGCGCCGGACGTCTTGCCGGCCTTGGCAAAGGCGTCGAGCGCGCGGTCGAGTTCGTCGCGGGTGAGGGCCGCGTTCATCTGCGTGCGGATGCGGGCGGTGCCCTTGGGCACGACCGGGAAGAAGAAGCCCGACGCCTGCACGCCGTTGTCATAGAGCGCATTGGCCATGGCCTGCGCCAGATTCGCTTCGCCCAGCATGACGGGGATGATCGGGTGTTCGCCCGGCAGCAGGTCAAAGCCCAGCCCTTCGAGCCCCGCGCGCCAGTAGGTGGCGTTTTCGAACAGTTGCGCGCGCAGGGCGTCGCCCTGTTCCACCAGCTTCAGCGCGGTCAGCCCGGCGGCGGTGATCGACGGCGGCAGCGCGTTCGAGAACAGATAGGGCCGCGCGCGCTGGCGGAGGAGGTCGACCACCGGTTGCGGCCCGGCGATGTAGCCGCCGATGGCGCCGCCCAGGGCCTTGCCCAGCGTACCCGTCAGGATATCGGCGCGGATGCCGAAATGGGCGGGTGTGCCCTGTCCCTTGGGGCCCATGAAGCCGGTGGCATGGCAGTCATCGACCATCACCACGGCATCGTAGCTGTCGGCCAGTGCGCGGATCTCGGGCAGCTTGGCCAGGTAGCCGTCCATGGAAAAGACGCCATCGGTGGCGATCATGACGTGGCGCGCGCCGTCCGCGCGGGCGGTTTTCAGCTGCGTTTCCAGATCGTCCATGTCGGAATTGGCGTAGCGGTAGCGGCGGGCCTTGCAGAGCCGGATACCGTCGATGATCGAGGCATGGTTCAGCGCGTCCGAGACGATGGCGTCCTCGTCGCCCAGCAGCGGTTCGAACAGGCCGCCATTGGCGTCGAAGCAGGCGGCAAACAGGATCGAATCGTCGGTGCCGAGGAACCGGGCCAGTGACGCCTCAAGCTCTCGGTGAAGGTCCTGCGTGCCGCAGATGAAGCGGACGGAGGCCATGCCGAAGCCGCGGGGGTCCATCGCGGCTGTCGCGGCGGCGATCAGGTCGGGGTGGTCGGCCAGGCCAAGGTAGTTGTTGGCGCAGAGGTTGATCAGCTTGCGCCCGTCCACTGTGATCTCGGCCCCCTGGGGCGAGGCGATCAGGCGTTCGCGTTTCATCAGCCCGTCGGCGTCGATCTGGCGCAGCGTCTCGGAGATGTCGTTGAGGAAGGTCTGGACCATGGGGCGACTCCGGTTGGTGTGGCGCCACTCTAGCCATTTCCGCGGCAAATCCGAGGGGGCGCGTCATGCGCTTCGGGAAAGCCGGGTCTGCGTCTGACGTGCTGTCCCGGCTGACAGTCGGGCGGAGGTGTCCTATCACTGCGGACGAGATGATCCGCCGGGCTGGCGGACCGATTGAGAGGATTTCCGGATATGACCGATATTGTTTTGCTTGATGGCGCGCGGACGGCGATTGGCACCTTTGGGGGCACGCTTGCCTCGGTGCCGCCGATCGAACTGGCGACGGTGGCGGCGGAAGCGGCGTTGGAGCGGTCGGGCGTGGAGGGCGGTCAGATCGGCCATGTCGTGTTCGGCCACGTGATCAATACCAAACCGAAGGACATGTACCTGAGCCGCGTGGCGGCGATGCAGGCGGGGATCCCGGAAGGGACGCCGGCGATGAACGTGAACCGGCTGTGCGGGTCGGGCGCGCAGGCGGTGGTGTCGGCGGTGCAGTCGCTGATGCTGGGCGACGCGGATTTCGCGCTGGCCGGCGGTGCGGAATGCATGTCGCGCAGCCCCTACGCGATGACGAATGCCCGCTGGGGGCAGAAGATGGGCGATGTGAAATCGCTCGACATGATGCTGGGGGCCTTGAGCTGCCCGTTCGGGACCGGGCACATGGGCGTGACGGCCGAGAACGTGGCGCGCGAGCACCAGATCACGCGCGAGGATCAGGACGCCTTCGCGATGACCAGCCAGGAGCGGGCGCAGGTGGCGCTGGGCGAGGGCCGGTTTGCCGACCAGATCGCCCCGGTCGACGTGATGGTCCGGCGCGAGAAGGTGCCGTTCACGAAAGACGAACATGCCCGCGCCACGACTATGGACGCGCTGGCGGGGCTGCGGCCGGTGTTTCAGAAGGATGGCTCGGTCACGGCCGGCAATGCGTCGGGGATTAACGATGGTGCGGCGGCGCTTGTCTTTGCGCGGGCCGAGGCGGCGGAGAAGGCCGGGCTGAAACCGAAGGCGCGCGTGCTGGGCTATGCCCATGCCGGTGTGCGGCCGGAGGTGATGGGGCTAGGCCCGATCCCGGCGGTGCGGAGCCTGATGGAGAAGACGGGCCTGACGGTTGACGATTTCGACGTGATCGAATCGAACGAGGCCTTTGCCTCGCAAGCCATCGCGGTGAACCGGGAACTTGGGCTGGACGCGGGCAAGGTGAACCCGAATGGCGGCGCGATTGCGCTGGGCCATCCGGTGGGGGCCACGGGCGCGATCCTGACGGTGAAGGCGCTTTATGAGCTGGAGCGGATCGGCGGCTCGAAGGCGCTGATCACGATGTGCATCGGTGGCGGACAGGGTATCGCGCTGGCGATCGAACGCATCTGACAGCGTTCACTGTCGGGCGCCCGTTGAAGAACGGGCATCCGACGGGCACGGCCTGCTGCGGGCTCAGGCGATGAGGAAGCCCAGGGCGACGAGCGCGCCGCCAAGGGCGGCCCCGATCAGTGCCGGCCAGAGACGCAAGGCGTTTTGTGGTTTCAGGGAGGGGCCCTGCGTCTGCGCGATTAGCGCGGATTCCACCAGTTGCGGCAGGCGCGGGCCGAAGCGGGCCATGACCTTCGCGGTATGCGCCAGGTCCTGGAACACGGCGCGGGGGCCGATGCTTTTCTTGATGTAGTCCGAGACCACGGGGCGCGCGACTTCCCAGATGTTCATCTGCGGATCGAGTGACCGGGCCACGCCTTCGACCACCACCATCGTGCGTTGCAGCAGGATCAGTTCGGTGCGGGTTTCCATGCCGAAACGTTCCGTCACCTCGAACAGGTAACTGAGCAGCTTGGCCATCGAGATGCGCGAGGCATCCATGCCGAAGATCGGTTCGCCCACCGCGCGCAGGGCGCGGGCGAATTCGTCGACGTCCTGATCGGCAGGCACGTAGCCCGCTTCGAAATGGACTTCGGCCACGCGTTTGTAATCCTTGCGGATGAAGCCATACAGGATCTCGGCATAGACCCGGCGGGTATAGAGATCGATGTGCCCCATGATCCCGAAATCGTAGGCGATGATGTTGCCGCTGGCCGCGACCTTCAGGTTGCCCTGATGCATGTCGGCGTGGAAGAAGCCGTCGCGCAGGGCGTGGTTCAGGAACAGCGTCAGCACCCGTTCGGCCAGTGCCTTGCGATCGTGCCCCGCGGCATCGAGCGCCGCGTTGTCGCCCAGCGGCAGACCGTCGGCCCAGCCCAGCGTCATCACCCGGCGCCCGGAATAGGACCAGCGGACCTTGGGCAGTTCGAACCCTTCGTCGTCGACCGTGTTGGCCGCGAATTCCGAGGCCGAGGCGCATTCCAGCCGCAGGTCCAGTTCCCCACGCACCACGCCATCGAAATGGCGGATGACCTCCATCGGGCGCAGGCGGCGCGAGAAGGGGGCGAAGATCTCGACCATCGAGGCGCCGAGGTAGAAGGCGTCGATATCCTTGCGAAAGGCGCGTTCGATGCCGGGGCGCAGGACCTTCACGGCGACCTCGTCACCGGTTTCGGCCAGCCGCGCCTTGTGGACCTGCGCGATGGAGGCCGCGGCGATGGGATCGCTGAATTCCGAGAAGACGTCTTCCACCGGCTGGCCCAGTTCGCGTTCGACTTCGGCCTTGGCCTGTTCGACGGGGAAAGGGGGCAGCTGGTCCTGCAGGACGCGCATCTGGTCGGCAAGCTCGTCGCCCACCACATCGGGGCGCGTCGACAGGATCTGGCCGAACTTGATGTAGGCCGGGCCCAAGGCCGTCAGCGCGCGGGGCGCGGGCGGCATGGACGGGTCGCCGTGATAGCCAAGGAACTGGAACGGTTTCGCCAAGAGACGGGCCACGATGCGCACGCCGGTCGGCGCCTCGAACGCGTCGAGCACGACATTCATCGCGCCCGCACGCTCAAGGGTCGCGCCGGTACGGATGAGGCGCCAGATATTGTGCGGCCCGCGCATGATCTAGATTTTCCAGCCGGAATGAAGGGCGGCGATGCCCATCGACAGGTTGCGGTACTTGGCGTTTTCGAACCCGGCGGTGCGGATCATCGACAGGAACGTCTCCTGATCCGGGAAGCGGCGGATCGATTCGACAAGGTACTGATAGCTGTCGCGGTCATCCGCGATCAGTTTGCCCATGCCCGGGATCACGTTGAAGCTGTAAAGATCGTAGAGCTTCTGCAGCATCGGGACGGGAACCTGGCTGAACTCCAGCACCATCAGGCGCCCGCCGGGGCGCAGGACGCGGAACGCTTCGGCCAGCGCTTCCTGCGGGCGGGTCACGTTCCTGATGCCGAAGCTGATCGTGTAGACGTCGAATGTGTTGTCCTCGAACGGGAGCGCCATGGCGTCGCCCACGATCCACGACAGGCTGTCCGACATCGCCTCGGCCTCGGCCCGTTTGCGGCCTTCTTCCAGCATGGGGGCGGTCAGGTCGAGAACGGTCGCCTGTCCTTCGCCCGCGCGCTTCAGGAAGCGGAACGCGATGTCGCCGGTGCCGCCCGCGACGTCGAGCAGGTGCTGGCCGGGGCGGGGCGCCAGCCAGTCCATCATCGCGTCCTTCCAGACACGGTGGATGCCGCCGCTCATCACGTCGTTCATCAGGTCATAGCGGCTGGCGACCGACGAAAAGACGCCGCGGACCCTATCGGCCTTTTCGCCTTCGGGTACGGTCTGATAGCCGAAATGGGTGGTATTTGCGTCGGTCTCGTCCATGGGGCCTTGCCGTCCTGTGGTGTTGCGCCTTGTTATAGGGCGCATAGCCCGGGGCACAATGCGCCCCTTTCGTCACGGGATCCCTGTCACCATGCCTGAACTGCCCGAAGTGGAAACCGTAAGGCGCGGATTGGCGCCGGTGATGGAAGGGCAGGTGATCGCCAAGGCAAGCGTGTACCGGCCGGATCTGCGCTGGCCCTTCCCCGAGGGCATGGCAGACCGGCTGACCGGGCAGAGGGTGCTGCGGCTGGGGCGGCGGTCGAAATACCTGCTGGCGGACCTGTCGGGCGGCGAGACATTGCTGGTGCATCTGGGCATGTCGGGGCGGATGACCGTTTCGGGCGATCCTCTGGGGCGGTTTGTCCATGCCCAGGCCGCGCCCGAAAAACACGATCATGTCGTGCTGGACATGGCCGACGGCACGCGCATCACGATGAACGATCCGCGCCGCTTCGGGGCTATGGACCTGATGGCCACCGATGCGATGGACCGGCACCGCCTTCTGGCGGGGATCGGGCCCGAACCGCTGGGCAATGCCTTCAACGCCGATCACCTGGCGGCGCGGCTGGCGGGGCGGCGGACGTCGATCAAGGCGGCGCTTCTGGACCAGAGGAACGTGGCCGGCCTGGGCAACATCTATGTCTGCGAATCGCTTTTCCGTGCGTGCATATCTCCTAAACGTCAGGCGGGACGCGTCGGGCGCGCGCGGATCGAGGCGCTGACGCAGGCGATCCGCGATGTGCTGACGGATGCCATCGCCGCGGGGGGGTCATCGCTGAAGGATTATCGCCAAGCCGATGGAGAGCTTGGATATTTTCAGCATTCCTTCGATGTGTACGGCCGCGAGGGCCTGCCCTGCCGGCGGGACAACTGCGGCGGAACGGTGGCGCGGATCGTGCAATCGGCGCGGTCGACGTTCTACTGCCCTGCCTGCCAAAGATAACTTGAACCGCGGACGCGCCGTGTTAAGCACGGAGGTCTGATTTAACAACAACGAGCGATCCTGATGGCCTTTGAGACGATTGTCGTCGAGACGGAAGACCACGTCTGCCTGATCAAGCTGAACCGGCCCGACGTCCTGAACGCGCTGAACCAGGCGCTTCTGGGCGAACTGATCCAGGCGCTGGAAGAGGCCGACGCGAACGAGAAGGTTCGCTGCATCGTCCTGACCGGTTCGGAAAAGGCCTTTGCCGCCGGAGCGGACATCAAGGAGATGTCGGAGCTGACCTATGCCGAGGTCTTCTCGAAGAACCTCTTTGCCGCGGCCAACGACAAGATTTCCGCTGTCCGCAAGCCCATCATCGCGGCCGTAAGCGGCTACGCCCTTGGCGGCGGCTGCGAACTGGCGATGGCGTGCGATTTCATCATCGCGGCCGAGAACGCCAAGTTCGGCCAGCCCGAGATCAACCTGGGCGTCATTCCGGGCATCGGCGGCACGCAGCGCCTGACCCGCTTCGTGGGCAAGGCCAAGGCCATGGACATGAACCTGACCGGCCGCTTCATGACGGCCGAGGAAGCGGAACGGTCGGGCCTGGTCAGCCGCGTGGTGCCGGGCAAGAAACTGATGGACGAGGCCATGGCCGCCGCCCAGAAGATCACCGAGAAGAGCATGATCACCGCTATGGCGGCGAAGGAAGCGGTGAACGCCGCCTACGAGACGCCGCTGCACGAGGGCATCATGTTCGAACGCCGGCTTTTCCATTCGCTGTTCGCGACCGAAGACCAGACGGAAGGCATGGCCGCATTTCTTGAAAAGCGCGAAGCGCAGTTTCGGGATAAATGAGCCCCGCGGGAACGGGCTCTTGACGCCCGTTCCCGCAACGACGAAAAGACCCCGATCCACAGTTGACTTGGCCGCGACTCGCGTCTAGAGACGCGGCTTCAGATCACATCCGGAATTCTATGTCCGGCCCATATGGCGGTCGGATCAGACAGTAGGACGAATATTACATGGCAAACTCGCCTCAGGCAAAGAAGCGCGCCCGCCAGAACGAGGCCCGCTTTGCCGTCAACAAGGCCCGCCGTTCGCGCATCCGTACCTTCCTCCGCGGCGTCGAGGAAGCGATCACCTCTGGTGACAAAGAAGCCGCAAAGAACGCCCTGCAAGTTGCTCAGCCCGAGCTGATGCGCGGCGTGACCAAGGGCATTCTGCACAAGAATACTGCAGCGCGGAAAATGTCCCGCCTGTCGTCGCGTGTGAAGGCGCTGGGCTGACTTAGCCCCTGTTTCTCAACCGGTTTCCTTCCGCGGGCGCAAACGGCGCAAGCGGGGGCCGGTTCGTGAAAAGATGAGAAAATATCATATTTTTCAAAGGCATCGCAGTTTGTGGTGCCTTTTTTTGTGCAATCTGACGCCTTTTGGGCCGATGCTGCAAGGGCGAGAGATTCTTTGTCGGTTTGGTCCGAGTCAACATCATAGTTTCGTTGCCGGGAGCGACGCCAAGTTGCTACCTATATCCCTGCGATTCATTCGCTGGGGGGACAGGCTGCTTCCGGGATCGACCGACGGGCATCGGTAGGTTGCGGAGCATGGCAAGAGGGGTCGATTGCGACCCAGGTCAGCCTGCTGCTTTCCGTGGTTTGCCCCGCGGGACCGGCCCTGTCATGACAAGAACGTTGGTGTCGCGCACTGCGCACGCTCGCATGGTCCATCTTTGCCGGATCACGCGAACAGCAGAGGTTTGCGCAATCGGACTGTTGGCCGTTTCGTGCGGCCGCGTATGGTAGTGGTCTGCCAGCGTCCACTTGTCCCGTGCCTGAATCCATCCGGGGAAACCCGGCGGACAAAAGTAATGAGACGGCCCAAAGGGTCGGACATGGGAAGCGTGAGGCGTGGAATGACACAGGAAAAGTGGGGTCAGTTGCGGGAGCGGCTGCTCCAGGCGGTTGGTCAGAACAATTATCGGGCGTGGATCGAGCCGCTGGAGTTCGCGGATCTCGAGGACGGCGTGGCACTGTTCGACGTGCCGTCGGCCTTCATGGGCAATTACGTCAATCAGCATTTCGCAGACGATATCCTGCGGGTGCTCAATTCGGCGGGCGAATGCGTCCAGCGGATCGCGTTCCGGGTGGCTGCCAACACCCCGAACCGTCCCAGCAGCCCCGCCAAGGTGGACAGCGTGGGGGAGCCTGCCAGCACGCCCCCGGCCGAGACCGGGCGCGCCGCTGCCCCTGACGCCCTCGATCCCGCCGAAACGCTTCAGGCCGCGGCGCTCGACGCGCGGTTCACCTTCGACAAGTTCGTCGTCGGCAAGCCCAACGAACTGGCGCATGCTGCCGCGCGCCGGGTCAGCGAAGGCGGCCCTGTCACGTTCAACCCGCTGGTGCTGTACGGCGGCGTGGGCCTGGGCAAGACGCACCTCATGCATGCCATCGCGTGGGAATTGCGGTCGGGCCAGCCGGATCTGACCGTGCTGTACCTGTCGGCCGAGCAGTTCATGTACCGCTTCGTGCAGGCACTGCGCGAACGCAAGATGATGGATTTCAAGCACCTCTTCCGGTCGGTCGACGTGCTGATGGTCGATGACGTGCAGTTCATCGCCGGCAAGGATTCCACGCAGGAAGAGTTCTTCCACACGTTCAACGCGCTTGTGGACCAGAACAAGCAAATCATCATCTCGGCCGACCGCTCCCCCGGCGAGATCAAGGATCTGGAAGAACGGGTGAAGTCGCGCCTGCAATGCGGGCTGGTCGTGGATCTGCATCCCACGGATTACGAACTGCGGCTGGGCATCCTGCAAGCCAAGGTGCAGCAGTACCGCCAGACCTATGAAGACGTGCGCATCGCGTCGGGTGTGCTGGAATTCCTGGCGCAGCGGATTTCGACCAACGTTCGGGTGCTGGAAGGTGCCTTGAACCGGCTCTTCGCGTTCGCCTCGCTTGTGGACCGGCCCATCGACATGGACCTGACCCAGGATTGCCTGGCCGACGTGCTGCGCGCATCGGAACGCAAGACCACGATCGAGGAAATCCAGCGCAAGGTGGCCGAGCACTACAATATCCGGATGAGCGATATCGTGGGGCCCAAACGTCTGCGGAGCTATGCCAGGCCCCGGCAGGTCGCGATGTACCTGTGCAAGCAACTGACCTCGCGCTCGCTGCCCGAGATCGGGCGCAGGTTCGGCGGGCGGGACCACACCACGGTGATCCACGGCGTGCGCCGGATCGAGGAGCTGATGGCGGTGGACGCGCAGATCGCCGAGGATCTGGAGATCCTGCGCCGGGCGCTGGAGGCGTAACCGGTTACGGTGCGTGCAGAGCACGCACCCTACGCCAGCCCTGGAAAACTTGCCGTAGGGTGCGTGGTGTCCACGCACCTTTTTTCGTATCCGGGAGGCCCTGTTGGGGGGGCTGGGGCAGGGGGCTATGCCCCCGTCCGCTGTCGCGGACTTCCCCGAGGTATCTGGGGACCAAGGAAGAGGACGCGGGTTGGCGCGTAGCCTGCGCCGTGACCACGACAGGGTGTGGTGGGTGCAGCAAATTCACACGACTTTTGCCCGGTATCCTCACCCTACAGGAAATTTTCCCGAGCGACTGGAAACGGCTTGTGTCGGGCGGACAAGGCGCTACGGTGACGGTCCCTGAGGCCGGGGTGGACGATTGCCGGCCCTCGGGGGCTTTCCGGCTGGATCGGCCGGGCGGGGCAGGCCCCGCAGTCGCAGTGGATCGCCAGGGGACCCAAGTCATGAAGTTCAGCATCGAGCGTGCAGCCCTCCTTAAAGCGGTGTCGCAGGCACAGTCGGTCGTGGAACGGCGCAACACGATCCCGATCCTGGCCAACGTGCTGATCGAGGCCGAGGGCGACCAGGTTCATTTCCGCGCGACGGATCTGGATATCGAGGTCGTCGACAAGGCCAACGCGATGGTCGAGCGCGCGGGCGCCACCACCGTGGCCGCCACGACCCTGCACGAGATCGTGCGCAAGTTGCCCGATGGCGCGCAGGTGACGGTGACCGCCGATACCGCCGCAGGCCGGCTGACGGTGGAGGCAGGACGGTCGAATTTCTCGCTTGCGACGCTGCCGCGCGAGGATTTCCCGGTCATGGCGACGTCGGAATACGATGTGAATTTCTCGGCCCGGGCCGGGGTGTTGCGGCGGTTGTTCGACAAGTCGAAATTCGCCGTGTCGACGGAAGAGACGCGGTATTACCTGAACGGTGTCTACATGCATGTCGCCGATGGCGATGGCGGCCGGGTGCTGCGCTGTGTGGCCACCGACGGCCACCGGCTGGCGCGGATCGACGCGGATCTGCCCGATGGTGCGGACGAGATGCCGGGCGTGATCGTGCCGCGCAAGACCGTGGGCGAGATGCGCAAGCTTCTGGACGATGACGACGCGCAGATTGCGGTGTCGGTGTCGGAAACCAAGGTGCGCTTTGCCACGCCGGAGATCACGCTGACGTCGAAGGTGATCGACGGGACCTTCCCGGATTACACGCGGGTCATCCCGCATGCCAACACGCGGCGGCTGGAAGTGGACGCGGGCGAATTCGCCAAGGCGGTGGACCGGGTATCGACCGTGTCGTCGGAACGGTCGCGCGCGGTGAAGCTGCAACTGGGCGAGGATCGGCTGATCCTGTCGGTCAACGCGCCCGACAGCGGTGCGGCCGAGGAAGAGCTGGCCGTGGCCTATGGCGACGAGGCGCTGGAGATCGGGTTCAACGCGAAGTACCTGCTGGAGATCGCCAGCCAGGTGGACCGCGAGAACGCTGTCTTCATGTTCAACACGTCGGGCGATCCGACGCTGATGCGCGAAGGCAATGATCTGAGCGCGGTCTATGTCGTCATGCCGATGCGCGTGTAGCGGACGGCGAGTTTGAGTATTTAGAGAAAGAAGAAGGGCCGGCGCGCGCCTTTCCTTTCGACCGATTTCGGAGTGGGCACGGTGCTGGAGCGGTTGCGAATGGCGCAATTCCGCTCGCACCCGCGGGCGGAACTGGCGCTGGATGGACGGCCGGTGGCGCTGTATGGGCCCAACGGGGCCGGCAAGACCAATATCCTTGAAGCGGTATCGCTGTTCTCGCCCGGGCGCGGTTTGCGTCGGGCGGTGGCGGAGGATCTGGCGCGGCGGCCGGCATCGGTCGGCTGGTCCCTGCGGGGGGAACTGGTCGCGGGCGGGCAGGTGCACGAGATCGAGATGCGGGCGGAGCCGGGCGCGTCGCGCGCCGTGCGGATCGACGGGAAGGCGGCGGCGCAGCTGGCGCTGGGGCGGATCGCGCGGGTCCTGTGGCTGGTGCCGGCGATGGACCGGCTGTGGACCGAAGGCGCCGAAGGACGGCGGCGGTTTCTTGACCGGATCGCCATGAGCTTCGACCCCGACCATGGCGCCGTGACCCTGACCTACGAGAAGGCGATGCGGGAGCGGAACCGGCTGCTGCGCGACCAGGTGCGCGATCCCGGCTGGTATGGCGCGCTGGAGGCGCAGATGGCCGAGGCCGGGGTGGCGCTGGATCGCGGGCGGGTCGAGGCTTTGGAATTGATCGCAGCAGCGCAGGCGGCGGCAGAGACGGCGTTTCCGGTGGCCGATCTGGCGTTGGAACCGGCGGAGCGGCCGGGCTCGGCCGCCGATCTGGCCGCTTTGCTGGCAGAGAGCCGGGGGCGGGATCTGGCGGCGGGGCGGTCGCTGGTGGGGCCGCACCGGGCGGATCTGGCGGCGGTTTACGCGGCCAAGGGGGTGCCGGCGCGGGATTGTTCGACGGGGGAGCAGAAGGCGCTGCTGGTGTCGCTGATCCTTGCCAATGCGCGGGCGTTGGCGGATCGGATGGGCGCGCCGCCGATCCTGCTTCTGGACGAGGTCGCGGCGCATCTGGACGCCGACCGGCGCGCGGCGCTTTATGACGAGATCTGTGCGTTGGGCGCGCAGGCGTGGATGACCGGCACGGGGCCGGAGCTGTTCGAGGATCTGGGAGACCGGGCGCAGCGGTTCGTGGTGCATGACGAGGGCGGCGCAAGCCGGGTGGAGGCGGTGACATGACGGCCCAGGTGATCTTGTTGCGGGGCATCAATGTGGGCGGGCATGGCACGCTGTCCATGGCCGATCTGAAGGCGCACCTGATGGGCTTGGGGGCCGAACGGGCCGAGACTTATATCCAGAGCGGCAACGCGGTGGTGACCCCGGCCGTGGATCCGGAGGCCCTGGCCGACAGGATCGAGGCGGCGCAGGGGGTCCGGCCCCAGGTCTTTGCCTTGACGGCCGAGGAATGGACCGCGCGGGTGGCGCGGAACCCGTTCGCGGCGCGGATGGGTACAGCCGATCCGAAATGCCTGCATGTCTTCTTCTTCGACGGCGCGATCAGGGATCCGGGCGCCGACCGGCCGCGGCTGGCGCCGTTCTTCGCGGTGGCAGGCCCGGACGAGGAATTCGGCCATACCCAAGGGGCGATCTGGCTTTGGGCGCCGTCGGGGATCGGCCGGTCGAAACTGGCCGCGTCGATGGAAAAGCTGGCGGGTATCCCCGTGACCGGGCGCAACTGGCGGACGGTCGAGGCGATATCCGCCCTTGTGGAGACGCTGCGATGAACGTGAACCCGTGGGATCTGGTCCTTTATGCCGGGGGCTTGCTGGCGCTGTTCCTGACACCGGGGCCGGTGTGGCTGGCGGTGATCGCGCGGACGGTTGCGGGCGGGTTCCAGGCGGGCTGGCCCTTGGCACTTGGCGTCGCGGTGGGCGACATGCTGTGGCCACTGCTGGCGATGCTGGGCATGGCCTGGGTGGTGGCCGAGGTCGCCTTTGCCGCCGATGTTCTGCGCTGGGGCGCGTGCCTTGTGTTCCTGTGGATGGGGATCAACACGATCCGCAACGCCCGCGCCCGGGTCGAGACGGAAAGCCGGCTGACGCGGCCCGGCATCTGGGCGGGGTTTGCGGCCGGCGTCATGGTGATCCTGGCCAACCCGAAGGCGATCCTGTTCTACATGGTCGTCCTGCCCGGTTTCTTCGACATGAGCGTTCTGGGCCCGTTAGACATCGCCGCGGTGGTGGCGCTTTCGATGGTGATCCCGCTGCTGGGCAACTTCGCCTTCGCCTTCATGGTCGACCGCCTGCGCCTGCGCTTTGCCACGCCGGAAGGGCTGCGGCGGATGAACCTGATCTCGGGCGGATTGCTGATCGTGGTGGGGCTGATCCTGCCCTTTACCTGACCGGGCCGTGAGCCCCGAAAGCCGTGTTTCCGGCCGGGCGTCGGGGCCCGTGATTTCCTTTGTCTTAATGGCCGATTCCGGCCGTCAGACCGTGACATTCCCGGTCAGGATTCGTATAAGGTGACAAAATTACGAAGGAAGTTTTGGATGTCCGACGCGAAAGCATCACCCGAAGAATACGGCGCCGATTCTATCAAGGTTCTCAAGGGCCTGGAGGCGGTGCGTAAACGCCCGGGGATGTATATCGGCGATACCGATGACGGGTCGGGCTTGCACCACATGGTCTACGAGGTGGTCGACAACGGCATCGACGAGGCGCTGGCCGGTCATGCCGACTATGTCGAGGTCAAGATCAACGCCGACAGCTCGGTTTCCGTCACCGATAACGGGCGCGGAATCCCGGTGGGCATCCACGAAGGCGAAGGTGTGTCCGCCGCCGAAGTGATCATGACCCAGCTGCATGCGGGCGGCAAATTCGACCAGAACTCCTACAAGGTGTCGGGCGGTCTGCACGGGGTGGGCGTGTCGGTCGTGAACGCGCTGTCCGTGTGGCTGGAACTGCGCATCTGGCGCGATGGCAGCGAACACGTGGCCCGCTTCGAACATGGCGACACCGTGCAGCACCTGACCCGCGTCGGCCCGTCCGAGGGCAAGACCGGGACGGAAGTGCGGTTCCTGGCCTCGACCGAGACGTTTTCGAACCTGGAATATTCGTTCGAGATCCTGGAGCGCCGCCTGCGGGAGCTGGCCTTCCTGAACTCCGGCGTGCGCATCTTGCTGGTCGATGAACGCCCCGCCGAACCGCTGCGGAGCGAACTGCACTACGAAGGCGGTGTGAAGGAATTCGTGCGCTATATCGATCGGTCGAAATCCGGGCTGCTGCCCGATCCGATCTTCATCGAGGGCGAACGCGACGGGATCACCGTCGAGGTCGCGATGTGGTGGAACGATACCTACCACGAGAACGTCCTGCCGTTCACCAACAATATCCCCCAGCGCGACGGCGGCACCCATATCGCGGGCTTCCGCGGCGCGCTGACCCGGACGCTGACGAAATACGCGCAGGAAAGCGGCATCGCCCGGCGCGAAAAGGTGACCTTTACCGGTGACGACGCGCGCGAAGGCCTGACCTGCGTGCTGTCGGTCAAGGTGCCGGATCCGAAATTCTCCAGCCAGACCAAGGACAAGCTGGTGTCTTCCGAAGTGCGCCCGGCCGTCGAGGGCCTTGTCAGCGAAAAGCTGACGGCGTGGTTCGAGGAACATCCGAGCGAGGCCAAGCACATCGTCGGCAAGATCGTCGAGGCGGCGCTGGCCCGTGAAGCGGCCCGCAAGGCCCGCGAACTGACCCGGCGCAAATCGGCGATGGACGTGAACTTCCTGGCCGGCAAGCTGAAGGATTGTTCGGAAAAGGATGCGTCCAAGACCGAACTGTTCCTTGTCGAGGGCGACAGCGCCGGCGGCTCGGCCCAGACGGGGCGCGACCGGGGCACGCAGGCGATCCTGCCGCTGAAGGGCAAGATCCTGAACGTGGAACGCGCACGGTTCGACCGGATGCTGGGCTCGCAGGAGATCGGGAACCTCGTGATGGCGCTGGGAACCGGCATCGGGCGGGATGAATTCAACATCGCCAAGCTGCGGTACCACAAGGTCATCATCATGACCGACGCCGACGTCGACGGCGCCCATATCCGTACGCTGCTGCTGACCTTCTTCTACCGCCAGATGCCGGAGCTGATCGAAGGCGGGTACCTCTATATCGCGCAGCCGCCGCTGTACAAAGTGGCGCGCGGCAAGTCCGAGGTCTACCTGAAGGATCAGGCGACGCTGGACGATTACCTGATCGATCAGGGCGTCGATGGCGTCGTGCTGCGGCTGGGCTCGGGCGAGGAGATCACCGGAACCGACCTGGCGCGCGTGGTGCTGGAAGCCCGGCAGCTGAAACGGGTTCTGGAAGCGTTCCCAACGCATTACCCGAAACATATCCTTGAACAGGCGGCCATCGCCGGTGCCTTCGTGCCCGGCGCGGTGGATGCCGATCTTCAGGGTGTGGCCGATCTGGTGGCCAAGCGGCTCGACATGATCGCGCTGGAATACGAGCGCGGCTGGACGGGCCGGATCACGCAGGATCACGGTATCCGGCTGGCGCGTATCCTGCGCGGCGTGGAAGAGGTTCGCACGCTGGACGGCCCGATGCTGCGGTCGGGCGAGGCGCGCAGGACCGGCAGTTTCACCCAGTCCCTGCAGGACACCTATGCCACCCCCGCGACGCTGGTCCGCAAGGACCGGTCGCAGGTGATCTATGGCCCGCTGGATCTGCTGAAGGCGATCCTGGAGGAAGGCGAAAAGGGCCTGACGCTGCAACGCTACAAGGGGCTGGGCGAAATGAACCCCGGCCAGCTGTGGGAAACCACGCTGGATCCCGACGCCCGCACGCTGCTGCAGGTCCGGGTCGAGGACATGGCCGAAGCCGACGACATCTTCACCAAGCTGATGGGCGACGTGGTGGAACCCCGCCGCGAGTTCATCCAGAAGAACGCGCTGAGCGTCGAAAACCTGGACTTCTGAATTAGCAAGATCGCAGGCACTTGGACGGCAGTCTTCACGCTGCCGTCCGTTGGATCTTTGACTGTCTGTCGAAATGCTTGAAGCGGGAGCGTGGGTCTTTACCCTGCCGTCCCGCCTGAATAGCGCCGGGCACCGTTCAGCAGGGCCGCGGCTTCGGTGCTGGTCTTCCTGACGATCTCTGCCGCGCTCGGCAGGTCATGGATCAGGTCCAGCGCCTCTCCTGCGATCAGGGCGCGGGTGGTGTAGTCGGTGTCGTCCGCAGCGGCATAGCGTGCCTGTTCGGCCCCGGCTTGCGCTTCCAGACCGGCCATGTCGTCATGCCAGCGGTTCAGGAAATCGTTGCGGACCACGCGCCCGGTGAACTGCCGGGGCCAGTCCAGACCGCGCGCGACGTCGAAGACGCTGGAGCGCACGGTCGCGTCCCCGCCGGTTTCCGTCAGGCGCTGCTTGGCGACGTCGGGGCCAGTCGCTTCGCGGCAGGCCCAGAAGCGGGTGCCCATCATTATTCCGTCGCCGCCCAGCATCAGCACGGCCGCCAGCCCGCGCCCGTCGGCGATGCCGCCGGCACCAAGGATGATCTGGTCGGGGCCGGCCATGTCACGGATCGCGGGCAGAAGGGACATGAGCCCCCGCGCGCCACCGTGGCCGCCGGCCTCCTGCCCCTGTGCCACGATCACCTCGGCCCCGGCTTCCATGGCCTGTTTCGCCTGCGCCAAAGTCTGCACCTGCCACAGGACGGGAATCTCGCGGGCGTGGGCAGCCACGACCAGCGGTTCGGCATCGCCGAAGGAGACGAGCAGGGCGCGCGGATTGCTGTTCAACACGGTCTCGAACGCCCCGGGCGCCCGTAGCGCGGCCCATGTGATCAGTCCGATCCCCACGGGGCGGTTCCCAGCCTGCGCGAAGGCATCGGTGATCCAAGCGGCATCGGCGTAGCCGCCGCCGATCAGCCCCAGCCCGCCGGCTTCGGACACCGCGGCGGCCAGCGGTCCGCCTGAAATCTTGTCCATGGGCGCCAGCGCAATGGGGTGATCCAGGCCGAAGCGTTCGGTGAAACGGGTGGAGAGTGCCGGCATGATCAGGCGCCTTTCGTGATTGATCGGCCGAGTTTAGCGTGAACGGATCAACGTGAACATGAAAGGTTCAGCCGTTGCCGGCCGCGGCATTCTCCGTTTCCGGGGTGCATTAGGCAATTGAATTACATAGGTAATTTTCCGCCCAGGCCCTCGGGCGGGACAGGTATTGAAACGAACGGCACTCATTTGGTGGATGCCCCATGTCTTGCGTTGCAAAAATTCCAAAAGTGCGCCACGTTCGTAACAATTCAATGGGCGTCGCGCTGGAGGAGCGCAGGTTTCGTTGACGGAATTAGATATACGTTATACTGGTTCCGACGTGCGATCCGGCAGGGGAGGAGACCGGTGATCAAACCAATCCGATATGCTCGGCACGCCTCTCGTGCATCCCTTGGCCATCTGGCACCGGGGATGCTGTGCCATTCATGACCGCCCCTGCGGCGCCTGTTCTGATCTGCGGCGGCGGCATCGGCGGGCTAGCCACGGCCATCGGCCTGGCGCAGCGGGGCATTGCTTCGGTGGTGCTGGAAAAGGCGTCTGAACTTGGGGAGATCGGGGCGGGCATTCAGCTTGGCCCCAATGCGTTTCACGCGTTCGACTACCTTGGCGTGGGCGATGCCGCACGGGCGATGGCGGTCTATGTAGAACACCTTCGCCTGATGGATGCGACGACGGGGGAAGAGGTCACGCGCGTGCCGCTGGGCGATGATTTCCGCGCGCGGATGGGCAACCCTTACGCCGTGGTGCATCGCGGCGACCTGCATGGCGTGTTCCTGCGGGCCTGCGAAGATCATCCGCTGGTCGAACTGCGGACGTCTTCGGCCGTGGTGGGCTATGAACAGAACGACACCAGCGCCTCGGCCATTCTGGAGAGCGGCGAGATCGTGACGGGCGTGGCCGTGATCGGCGCCGACGGGCTGTGGTCGAAAATCCGGGCGCAGATGCTGGACGATGGCGCGCCGCGGGTTTCGGGGCATACCACCTACCGGTCGGTCATCCCGACCGAGGAGATGCCTGAAGATCTGCGCTGGAACGCGGCGACGCTGTGGGCCGGACCGAAATGCCATATCGTGCATTACCCGCTGTCGGGCTGGAAGACGTTCAATCTTGTCGTGACCTATCACAACGACGCGCCGGAACCGGTGGCGGGGCAACCGGTGAGCCACGAGGACGTGGCGAAGGGGTTCGACCATGTCCACCCCAGGGCGCGGCAGGTGATCGAAAAGGGCCGGGACTGGAAGCTGTGGGTGCTGTGCGACCGGGATCCGGTGATGACATGGACCGACGGCAAGGTCGCCCTGCTGGGCGATGCCGCGCATCCGATGATGCAGTACATGGCGCAGGGTGCCTGCATGGCGATGGAAGATGCCGTGGCGCTTTCGGCCGAGTTCGAGGCGGGGTTCGATGGCGATCCGGGGGCGGTTCCCGCGATCCTCGAAAGCTATCAGAACCGGCGGCGGCTGCGCACGGCGCGGGTGCAGTTGCAATCGCGCGAGATCGGGCAGCACATCTATCATCCGGACCACGCCCACGCCGCTTTGCGCAATGAAATCATGCGCGCAAAGACACCGCAGGACTGGTATGACGATCTTGACTGGCTTTACGGCAGCACCGGGTTGCAGGGCGCCGTATCGACCGAAACGAAACGCAGTGCGTGACGCGGTCGGCCGGTTCAGAAGCACGGGGAAACCGTGCCGGAGAGGGATACGCGCATCCGGCAGACGCCGGGGCGGTATGACGATGAACAGAGTTAACAAGTATACGGACTTCAGGGAGTCAAAGGAGGAGAACCATGACCAATCGTAGAACGCTTCTGGGCCTGGCTGGCGGAGCAGTGCTTGCCACCATGGCAGCCGCACCGGCATTCGCCCAGGAAGAGACGCTGAGAATGCACCACTTCCTGCCGCAGCAGGCCAACGTGCCGAAGCTGGTGCTGGAAAAGTGGGCCGCGGATGTCGAAGCCAATTCCGACGGCCGCATCAAGGTCGACATGTATCCGTCGATGCAGCTGGGCGGCACGCCGCCGCAGCTGATGGACCAGGCCATCGACGGGGTGGCGGATGTCGTCTGGACCGTCGTCGGCTACACGCCCGGCCGCTTCCCCACGACGGAAGTGTTCGAGCTGCCCTTCATCATGACCAATGCCCGTGCCGCAAGCCACGCCTATTGGGAAATGTTCGAAGAGCACATGAAGGATGACGAGTTCAAGGACGTGAAGATCCTTGGCACATGGGTCCACGGCCCCGGCATGATTCATACGGCCGATCCGGTGGAAACGCCGGAAGACCTGCAAGGCATGAAGATCCGTGGCGGTGGCCGGTCGGTCAACGCGTTGCTGACCAAGCTGGGCGCGACGCCCGTGGGCATGCCGGTGCCGGCGGTGCCGGAAGGCCTGTCCAAGGGCGTGATCGACGGCACGACGATCCCGTGGGAAGTGACCACCTCGCTGAAGGTGCCGGAGCTGGTCGAGAACCATACCGAGTTCAGCGGCAACGCGCTTTATACGCTGACCTTCGTTCTGGCGATGAACAAGGACAAGTATGACGCCATGCCGGACGACCTGAAGAAGGCCATCGACGATGCGTCGGGGCTGGAATTCTCGGTCTTTGCCGGGGGCACGCAGGCCGATTCCGACGGTCCGGCGCGCGAGGTTGCGGTCGACCTGGGCAACAACATCATCACCATCGATGAAGAAGGCACCCAGGAATGGCGCGCGCTGTCGCAGCCGATCTATGACGAATGGATCGCCGACATGAACGGGCGCGGCAAGGACGGGCAGGCGCTGGTCGATCAGGCGCAATCGCTGATCGAGAAGTACACCGACCAGTACGCGAACTGACACCAACCAAGACCAAAGGGGCCGCGGCGGGTGACTGCCGCGGCCCCTGCACACGGGGGAGAGAGCTTTGTACAAGCTGATGATGGGGCTGGCCCGCTTGATGGCCCTGCTGGGCGGGCTGACGCTGAGCGCCCTGATCCTGCTGACCTGCGCGTCCATCGTGGGACGCGAGCTGAACGGGCTGTTCCATTCCGGCTTCTTTGAAACCGTAGCCCCCGGGTTTGCACGCTGGATGCTGGACCTGGGTACAGGGCCCATCAACGGTGATTTCGAGATCGTCGAATCCGGCATGGCCTTCGCCATCTTTGCCTTCATTCCCTATTGCCAGATCACTGCCGGGCACGCGTCCGTCGATCTTCTGGTCAGCCAGTTTCCCGCCCCGGTTCAACGGGCGCTGCGGATGCTGGTGGAAATCCTGTTCGCCGCGGTGCTGATCCTGATCTCGTGGCGGCTGTGCGTCGGCATGCAGGACAAGATCCGCTATGCCGAGACGACGTTCCTGCTGCAGTTTCCCGTCTGGTGGGCCTATGCGGCCAGCTTCGCCGCGTCGGTCACGGCGGCGATTGTCGGCGTCTACATGGCCTGTGTCCGCGTGATCGAATGCGTGACCGGCCGCATCATCGTCTGGGACGGAACCGAAGAGGTGCCGCAATGACGCCGCTTGAAATCGGTATCGCGTCCTTCCCGGCGTTGATGATCCTGATCTTCCTGCGGGTGCCCATCGGGCTTGCGATGTTCGTCGTGGGGTTGGGCGGGCTTGTCTGGGTGACGGATGGCACGACCGTCGCACTGGCCAAGCTGAAGAACGAGACGTTTTCGACCTTTTCCAGCTATTCGCTGTCGATCGTGCCGATGTTCCTGCTGATGGGCCATTTCGCGACGCTGGGGGGCATGTCTTCGGCGCTGTTCAAGGCGGCCGAAGGGTTCCTGGGCCACCGCAAGGGCGGGGTCGCGATGGCGGCAATCGGCGCTTGTGCCGGCTTCGGCGCGATCTGCGGATCGTCGCTGGCGACGGCGGCCACGATGGGCCGGGTCGCGCTGCCAGAACTGCGGAAATACGGCTACGCGGGCGGGTTTTCGACGGCGACACTGGCCGCGGGCGGCACGCTGGGCATCCTGATCCCGCCGTCCGTGGTGCTGGTGATCTATGCGATCCTGACCGAACAGAACATCGCCAAGCTGTTTCTTGCCGCCTTCATCCCCGGCCTTCTGGCAGCGCTGGGCTATGTCATCGCGATCTCGATCTACGTGCGGATCTACCCTGACAGGGCCGGCGTGAAGGACCGCATGCCGTGGTCGGAACGGATGGTGGCGCTGTTGAAGGTCTGGCCCGTGCTGCTGGTCTTCTTCCTTGTGGTGGGCGGCATCTATGCCGGGTGGTTCACACCGACCGAAGGCGCGGCCGTGGGTGCCTTCGGCACCGGGCTGATCGCGTGGCTGAACGGCGGTCTGACGCGGTTCACGCTGATGGAAAGCTTCACCGTGACCGCGCGGTCGACGGCGATGATCTTCTTCATCGTGCTGGGCGCCGGGTTCTACAACGGTTTCCTTGCGCTGACGCAGGTCCCGCAGGAGCTTTCGAACTTCGTCGTCAGCCAGGGCCTGTCGCCGTGGTTCGTGCTGGCGCTGATCCTTGTCTTCTACCTGATCTTCGGCTGCCTGATGGACAGTCTGTCGATGATCCTGCTGACGATCCCGATCTTCTTTCCCGTGATCTCGGCCATGGATTTCGGGCTGACGAACCTGGCCGACCTGCAGGCCGGGCTGGCGATGGACGTGCTGAAGAACGGTGTGCCCGAAGGGATGGGGGCGGACATGCTCGCCTCGATCAAGCAGGCAATTGCCGGCGGGGCGGAGCTGACGCGCGAGCAGATGAGCGCGCTGGATATCCGGATGAGCCGGGGCATGGCGAACCGGATCGAGGCGGAATACGTGGCCATCTGGTTCGGGATCCTTGTGCTGATCGTTGTCGAAGTGGGGCTGATCACGCCGCCGGTGGGGATGAACCTGTTCATTATCAACGCGATGGAGCGGCAGACGAAGATCGTGGAGACCTACAAGGCGGTGATGTTCTTCGTGGCCTCGGACCTGATCCGCGTGGTGATCCTTGTCGCCTTCCCGTTCATCACCCTGTTCCTGATCGCCCGATAACGCCGTGAGCCGCGCGCGCGGCCCGTGGCCCGCCCGCCCTCCCGTCGGCCGGGGCCCCTGCGGGCCCCGACCTCGCCACGGGCCACGCGCGCGGGCCATGCCCGATGCGCGTGTTTTGCTTGAGTGATGCGCGCGGGGATTGTATGAATTTCGATATAAGTCATATCTAATGCGCGAGGCTTGGGGAGGCGGCATGGCGGACGCGATCCGAAACGGCGCAAGGGAAGACGTCTGTGCGGTTCTTGCCTTCGCACGGCGGCGGGGATGACGGCGCCGGGCCGCAAACCGGTCGCTCGGGCGACGCTGGATCCTGCGCCGGATGCCACGCTGCGCCGGTTCTCGGGCTACCTGATCAAGCGCGCCGAAAGCGTCGTGCGGTCGGACGTGAACGCGGCGCTGGCGCCACTGGGCCTGCGGATGTTCAGCTTTTCGGCCCTTGCGGTCATCGTCGACACTCCCGGCCTGCGGCAGGCGCACCTGGCGGATGCGCTGGCGGTTGAGCGCCCGAACATCGTCGCCGTGCTGGACGATTTGCAAAGCCGGGGACTTGTCAGCCGGGAGCGCGCCCCGGACGACAAGCGCGCCTATGCGCTGGAGGCGACGACGGCCGGACACGAACTGTACCGGATGGCGCTCGCCGCGGTGACCGAGCACGAGGAGAGGATCACCAAGGGCCTGAGCGAGAAGGACCGTCAGGCGCTGATCCGCGCCCTGTCGGTTCTCGTGGAGACGGGCCTTGCGGAGACGGGGCCACGCGCCCGGGGGGAGGAGGACGAGGATGAAGACGAAGACGAAGACGATTGAGGCGTTCGCACGCAACCACGTGCTGCGGGAGGACAGGGACGACGGGAGCATCCTGCTGCGCTCTGGCCATGCGCTGTCGGACCATGTCGACACCACCGACCAGTGGCTGAAACGCTGGGCGGCCGAGCGGCCGGGCGCGACCTTCCTGGCCGAACGCAACGGCGATGGCTGGTACGAACTGCCCTATGGCGAGGCGCTGGAACAGGCGCGGGCGATTGCCGCCGCGTTGCTGGAGCGCGGGCTGGGGCCGGACACGCCGATCCTGATCATATCGGGCAATTCGGTGGCGCACGGGATCCTGTCGATGGCGGCGCATTGGGTGGGCATCCCGACCGTGCCTGTGGCGGAACAATACGCCCTTATCCCGGATGCCCGCGGGACGCTGCGCTATGTGGCCGACCTGATCCGGCCCCGGATGATATTCGCCGAAGACGGCGCGCAATACGCGGATGCGCTGGCGGAGTTCGCGCGCCACGACATCGTCGTGACCTGCAATCCGGCGCCGGGCCAGGGGACCATGGCCGATCTGCTGAAAGGCGGCGGGGCCGATGTAGAGGCCGCCGCCGAAAAGGTGGGCCCGGACTCGGTCGTGAAGATATTGATGACGTCGGGCTCGACCTCGAACCCCAAGGGGGTGATGACGACCCACCGGATGATGTGCGTGAACCAGACGATGTACGCGGATTCGCTGCTTTTCCTGAAGCATCGCCCGCCGCGGATCGTCGACTGGCTGCCGTGGAACCACGTGTTCGGCGGGTCGGCCAACTTCAACCAGATGCTGGCGTTTGGCGGATCGCTGTATATCGACAGTGGCAAGCCCACGCCCGCGCTGTTCCCCAAGACGGTCGAAAACAACATCCAGCGCAACGGCACCATCGCCTACAACGTGCCTGTTGGCTTCAAGCTGCTGCGGGACGAGATGAAGGTGAACCGGGCGCTGAAGGAAAGCTATTTCGCCGATCTCGACATGATCTTCTATGCCGGGGCCTCGCTGCCCCGGGACGTGTGGAAGGATCTTGTCGACATGTCGGAAGAGGTGCGCGGGCAGCGGGTGCGGCTGACGACCTCCTGGGGCATGACCGAAACCGCGCCCGCCTGCATCATCCTGCAGGAGGAAACGCAGGAAGCGGGTGTCGTCGGCGTGCCGATGCCGGGGACGAAACTGAAGCTGATGCCGGAAGAGGGCAGCGACAACCGGTTCGAGCTGCGCGTGAAGGGCCCCAACATCACCCCAGGCTATTTCCGCGACCCGGACCGCACGGCAGAGGCGTTCGACACCGAAGGTTTCTTTGCGACGGGTGACGCGATGCGGCTGGTCGATCCGTCCGACGCCAATCGCGGCCTGCGGTTCGACGGCCGGATAACCGAGGATTTCAAGCTGATGTCCGGCGTCTGGGTGCGCGCGGGGAACCTGCGGCTCGACATGCTGGTCGCGCTGGCGCCGCTGGCGGCAGACGTGGTGCTGACAGGGGAAGGTCAAACCGAGGTGGGGATCCTGATCGTGCCCGCGCCGAACCTGATGGCAATGGGCCGCCTGACCGCCGATGGCGCGGCCGCCGTGGGAGCGGAGGTGCAGGAGGAACTGCGCGCAAAACTGGCCCATGCCGCGAAGCACGCCCATGGCGCATCGAACCGGGTGACGCGGGCACTTTTCCTGTCGGAACCGCCCTCGATCGCGGACGGGGAGATCACGGCAAAGGGGAACTTGAACTTCCGCAAGCTGCTGATGCGGCGCCAGTCGGTGCTGGAGCGATTGTACGATGACGACGACCCGGCCGTGATCCGGATTTAGGTGCACTATAATGCACATATGAAGCATTATGTTGCAATACGGCGGGCGCGCTGCATTATGGGCCAGGCAGGATTCGTCCATGGGCTCCAGGAGGAGCGGAGCCCATGGACGCGCCTTGATCCGCTGTCTTGTCCGGTGCTCCGGCAGGGCGGCGGTCGGCAGCGATGCAAGGTCCGTCAGGGCCCAGCAAGGGAGGAAATCGCACCATGTCCGGGAACGCAGCATCCTATTTCGTGGACCGTCATGTCACCGAAGGCCGGGCGGCCAAGACCGCCTTTCGCGAGGCCGGGGGCGCCAAGCGTTCCCTGGGCTACGGTGACCTCGCAGATGGCTCGGGGCGCGTCGCCGCGGCGCTTGCCCGCGCGGGCATCCGACGCGAGGAGCGGGCGGCGATGCTGGTGCTGGACCAGATCGAATTCCCGCTGATCTTCTGGGGCGCGATGAAGGCGGGCGTCGTGCCGATCCCGCTGAACACGCTTCTGTCGGCCTCGGTCTACGACATCATCCTGAAGGACAGCCGCGCGAGCGTGCTGTTCGTCTCGTCCGAGCTGTGGCCGGTGGTCGAAGACGCCGCGCGCAGCGCACCGGACGTGCGGCACATCGTGGTGATCGGGGGCGAGGCGCCGGACGGCACGGAAAGCTTCGATGCGTTCATGGCGGGCACGGAACCGGCGGCGACGCTGGACTGCTCCTGCGATGACGTGGCCTTCTGGCTCTATTCCTCGGGTTCCACGGGGCAGCCCAAGGGCGTGCGCCATGTCCACGGCAGCTTGCAGGCGACGTCGGACACCTATGGCGTGCAGGTGCTGGGGATCCGGGAAGACGACACGATCTTTTCCGCCGCGAAACTGTTCTTCGCCTACGGCCTGGGCAACGGCATGACCTTTCCGCAGGCGGCAGGTGCCACGGCGATCCTGTATGGCGGCCGCCCGACGCCCGAAACGGTGACGGAGGTGCTGGGCACGGAAAAGCCCACGATCTTCTGCGGGGTGCCGACGCTCTATGCCGCGACGGTTCACCATTACGAACGCAACGGCCGCCCGGAGGCGCCCTTGCGCTGCTGCATTTCGGCGGGCGAAGCGCTGCCGGAAGAGATCGGCAAGAAATGGGCGGCCCTGTGGGGCGTCGATATCCTCGATGGCGTGGGATCGACCGAGATGCTGCACATCTTCCTGTCGAACGCTCCGGGGGACGTGGTCTACGGCACCTCGGGCAAGCCGGTGCCGGGCTACGAAGTGCGGCTTGTCGACGAGGATGGCGCGGACGTCGGTCCCGGTGACGTGGGCGAACTGCTGGTGCGCGGTGCGTCCGCTGCCGATGGCTACTGGAACCGCCGCGACAAGAGCCGCGCGACGTTCGAGGGCGAATGGACCCGTACCGGCGACAAGTACGAACTGACCGGGGATGGCCGCTATATCTACTGCGGACGGACGGACGACATGTTCAAGGTGTCGGGGATCTGGGTGTCCCCGTTCGAGGTGGAACAGGCGCTGATCGGGCACGACTCCGTTCTGGAAGCCGCCGTCATTGCCCAGCGGGACGAAGAGGGGCTGGAAAAGCCCAAGGCGGTGATCGTGCTGAAGGACGGCGCGCTGCGCGACGGGCTGGAGGCCGAGCTGAAGGACTTCGTCAAGACCCGCGTGGGGAAATGGAAGTATCCGCGCTGGATCCAGTTTGCCGACGATCTGCCGAAGACGGCGACGGGCAAGATCCAGCGGTTCAAGTTGCGGGAGATGTAAGCGATGGCACTCGACTGGTCGGCCGATCCGAAGACCCCCTTGACCGTGGACGGGGTAACGCTGGAATACGCCTGTTTCGGACGTGAACCCGGCGACGCGGCGCCGACGATCGTGTTGTTGCACGAAGGGCTGGGCTCGGCCGCTTTGTGGCGCGATTTCCCCGCGCGGCTGGCCGACCGGGCGGGCTGCGGAGTCTTTGTCTATTCCCGGCAGGGCTACGGCCAGTCGGACCCGACCGAACTGCCCAAGCCGCTGGATTTCATGACGCGGGAGGCGGTCGACGTGCTGCCCCATGTGCTGGATGCCATCGGCGCGGAACGCTTCATCCTGTTCGGCCATTCCGATGGGGCAACCATCGCGGCACTTCATGCCGGGAACGTGCAGGACCATCGCATCCGCGCCATGATCCTGATGGCGCCGCATTTCTTCACCGAAGATATGGGGCTGGCCGAGATCGCGAAGGCCCGCACCGCGTTCGCCGATACCGACATGCGCGCGAAGATGGCCAAGTATCACCGCGATCCCGAGGGGGCATTCAGGGGCTGGAACGATGTCTGGTTGCACCCGGATTTCAAGGCGTGGAACGTGGCCGACACCATCGACTACATCCGCGTGCCGGTTCTGGCGATTCAAGGCCGCGACGATCAGTACGGCTCGCTGGCCCAGATCGAGGTGATCGATGAGCGCTCCTACGCGCCGGTCGAGATGCTGGTGATCGACCACTGCCGTCACGCCCCGCATCTGGAACAGCCCGAGGCGGTTTTGGCAGGCGTTTCCGGCTTCATCGACCATCTGGAAGAGTTCGAGGCGGCCCGGGTTGAAACCGCCTGATCCCGACTGGCGCCCGCCCCATGCGTACCTGCCGGGCCAGACGGCGCGGCATCCCGAGGAGCTGTTCGCCGCGTTCCATTACGAGATCCGCCCCGGGCTTTCGCCCAAGGATCTGGCGGAAAGCCGGTCATGGGCGGCCGGGTGGTCGCTGATGCAGGCGGGTTATGGCTGGGAAGCGCACGAGGTGCTGGAGCCGGTCTGGATGGCTCTGCCCGACGGATCGGCCGAAAAGATCTTCGTGCAGGCCGTGATCCAGGGGGCCAACGCCACGGTGAAGGCGCGGATGGGGCGCGGGAAGGCCGCGCTTCGGCTTTGCGAAATTGCGCGAGGGCATGTGAGCGAGATCGGGGGCGGCGGGCAGGTGATTCTGGGCCGGGATCCGGAGGAGCTTCTGAACTGGCTGGAGCGGGTGGAAGCGGGTCTGACGTCTGAATAGAGAAATATAATGCATAAAATGGATGAAAATCTGGAACTGCAGCCCAATTCTGGGTCCGTAGTGGGCAATATGATGCACGTTTATCTTTACCGGGCGTCTGTCGGCGCCTAAGATGCACCCAAGATGACGAGATATCGGAGCAAGGCATGTCCCAGCGTATCGACTTTCAGACGGATCCGTCGAAGTACCGCCACTGGCGGGTGGAATACGATGGCGAGATCGCCAACCTCTACATGGACGTGGACGAGGATGGCGGGCTGTTCGACGGCTACAAGCTGAAGCTGAACTCCTACGATCTGGGCGTGGATATCGAGCTTGCGGATGTCGTCCAGCGGATGCGGTTCGAACATCCCGAAGTGAAGGTCGTCATCATGCAATCGGGCAAGGACAAGGTCTTCTGCTCGGGCGCGAATATCCGGATGCTGGCGGGGGCCGCGCATGCCCACAAGGTGAACTTCTGCAAGTTCACGAACGAGACGCGGAACACCTACGAGGCGGCGGAAGAGGATTCCGGCCAGAAATACATCTGCGCCGTGAAGGGCGCCTGCGCCGGGGGCGGGTACGAACTGGCGCTGGCGTCGAACTACATCATGCTGACCGATGACAGTTCGTCCTCCGTCGCGCTGCCCGAAGTGCCGCTCTTGGCCGTGCTGCCGGGCACGGGCGGGCTGACGCGTGTGACCGACAAGCGCAAGGTTCGGCGCGACCGGGCCGATATCTTCTGTTCGATCGAGGAAGGCATCAAGGGCAAGCGCGCGCGGGACTGGCGGCTGGTGGACGAGGTCATCCCCAACGCGACATTCGACGAAACGGTGCAGGAGCGGGCGAAGGAATTCGCGGCCGCGTCCGCGAAACCGGGCGATCTGAAGGGCATCGAACTGACGCCGATCCAGCGCAGTTTCGGCGAGGACGGGTCGGTCACCTATTCGCTGGTCGAGGTCGATATCGACCGCGCGGTCGGCAAGGCCACGATCCGGGTCAAAGGCCCGGACGCCGATGCGCCCGCCGACATGGATGCGCTGCTGGCAGCAGGGGACCAGGCCTACATGCTTCGCGCCGCGCGGGAACTGGACGATGCGCTGCTGCACCTGCGCCTGAACGAACGCGAGATCGGGCTGGTGGCTTTCACCACGCAGGGCGACCCGGAACAGGTTCTGGCGCACGAGGCGCTGTTGCTGGCGAACAAGGATCACTGGCTGGCCAACGAGATGCTGAAATACTGGAAGCGGGTGCTGAAGCGGGTCGACATGACCTCGCGCAGCCTTGTGGCGCTGGTCGAGCACGGGTCGTGCTACGCGGGCGTGCTGGCGGAACTGCTGTGGTCGGTCGATCGCAGCTACATGATGGAAGACGAGTTCGACGGCGACAATCGCCCGATGGCGACGGTCACCCTGTCGGAGGGCAATTTCGGCACCTACCGCATGTCGAACGACCTGACCCGTCTTGAGACGCGGTTCCTGGGCGAGCCGGACACCGTGACCGCGCTGAAGGACCGGATCGGCGAACCGCTGGAGGCGGCGGATGCAGACGAGGCCGGGCTGGTGACGCAGATCCTGGATGACATCGACTGGGAGGACGAGGTGCGGATCTTCTTCGAGGAACGCGCCAGCTTCTCGCCCGATGCGATGACGGGGATGGAGGCGAACCTGCGTTTTGCCGGGCCCGAAACGATGGAAACCCGGATCTTCGGGCGGCTGACCGCGTGGCAGAACTGGATCTTCCAGCGCCCGAACGCGGTGGGCGAAGACGGTGCGCTGCGCCGCTACGGCACCGGCAAGCGCGGCGATTACAACATGGAGCGGGTGTAACGGCCGGGCGTTGCGGTGCGTAGGAACCACGCACCCTGCCGCGGCGGCATCCGTAGGGTGCGTGGTTTCCACGCACCATGACCCGAAAGACAACAGCGCGGACCCCGCGCAACCAGCATTTGAGGGAGACCGGACATGTCCGACTTGATCAACGTAAGCTACGACACGCAGATCCCGAACAACGTGGGCCTGAGCTCCGACAAGCGCGTGCTGAAGGCGCTTGAGAAATGGCATCCGGGCTACATCAACTGGTGGAACGACCTGATCCCGCAGAAATTCCAGGAGAGCCTTGTCTACCTGCGGACCGCCGTCAGCGTCGATCCGAAGGGCTGGGCCAAGTTCGATTACGTGAAGATGCCGGACTACCGCTGGGGCGTTCTGCTGGCCCCCCAAGTCGAAGACCGCCGCATCCCCTGCGGCGAACATTACGGCGAACCCGCATGGCAGGAAGTGCCGGGCGAATACCGGTCGATGCTCCGCCGCCTGATCGTGATCCAGGGCGATACCGAACCCGCATCGGTCGAACAGCAGCGCTTCCTTGGCCTGACTGCGCCGTCGCTCTACGACCTGCGCAACCTCTTCCAGGTGAACGTCGAAGAAGGCCGCCACCTTTGGGCGATGGTCTACCTGCTGCACAAGTATTTCGGCCGTGACGGGCGGGAGGAAGCGGACGATCTGCTGCGCCGGTCCTCGGGCTCGGACGAGGCGCCGCGGATGCTGGGTGCCTTCAACGAGGAAACGCCGGACTGGCTGTCGTTCTTCATGTTCACCTATTTCACCGACCGCGACGGCAAGATGCAGCTGGAAAGCCTTGCCCAATCGGGCTTTGACCCGCTGTCGCGCACCTGCCGCTTCATGCTGACGGAAGAAGCCCACCACATGTTCGTGGGCGAAACCGGTGTGGGCCGTACGATCCAGAAGACCTGCGAGGCGATGATCGAGGCCGGGATCGACGATCCCTACGACATCGACAAGATCCGCGCGCTGGGCGTGATCGACCTGCCGACGATCCAGAAGAAGCTGAACCTGCACTACACCCTGTCGCTGGACCTTTTCGGGCAGGAGGTTTCGACCAACGCCGCGAACGCGTTCAATTCCGGCATCAAGGGCCGGTTCATGGAAAGCCGGATCAAGGACGACCACAAGCTGAACGATGCCACCTACGACGTGTGGGATTTCGAGGATGGCAAGCTGGTGCGCAAGTCGGTCCCGGCGCTGACGGCGATCAACATGCGTCTGCGCGACGATTACACCAAGGATGCCGCCGGTGGCGTGGGCCGCTGGAACAAGATCATCGAAAAGACCGGCGTGAAATTCGAAATGGCCCTGCCGCACGAAAGCTTTCACCGCCAGATCGGGGTGTTCGCGGGCAAGACCTTCGCGCCCGATGGGACGCTGCTGTCGCAGGAGGAATTCGATGCGAAGTCCGGCGAATGGCTGCCGTCGAAGGCGGATGGCGATTTCATCCAGTCGCTGATGACACCGGTCACCGAACCCGGCCAGTACGCCAGCTGGATCGCGCCGCCGAAGGTCGGGATCGACAACAAGCCGGGCGACTTCGAATACGTCAAGCTGCACATGGCCTGATACGCGCCATCCCGGTGCGCGGGGGGCGCCCGCGCAGCGGTTTCACTCGACATCCCGGTCTGTTCCCGTGAAGATCATCCCGTTCCCGTCCCGCGCGCACCGCGCAAAGACCAAGGTGACCCAGACACCCAGGCCGGATGACCGGACCAAGGAGGAGGCAACCGAGATGGAAATTGCTCGCCAACCCACGCCCCGCACCCGGACCAACACCCTGTCGCGTCAGCTTTCGACGATCCATGGGCCCTGCATCGACTGCCCCGGCTGCAACGGGACTTGTCTTGCCCTGTTGGATGCGCTGACCGTGCCCGACGCAGTGCTGCGGCGGTCCGCGCGGTCGGGCGACGGCGACTGATCACGGAAGCCCTCATGAACAAGCCCCTGAAGCAGCACGTGATCGATCCCGAGATCTGCATCCGCTGCTATACCTGCGAAATGGCCTGCCCGGTCGAAGCGATCGAACATGACGACAACAACGTCGTGGTCGACGCATCGAAATGCAATTTCTGCATGGACTGCATCCCGGTCTGCCCCACCGGATCCATCGACAACTGGCGCGTGGTGGCGGACCCCTATTCGCTGGACGACCAGTACGAATGGATGGAACTGCCCGAGCAGGAAGAGATCGAAGCCAACGAGGACGAGGCCGAAGAGGATCCCATCGCGGCCCTTCTGGCCCAGGCCCATGCCGGGGCCGGGGGCAAAGCAAAGGCGCCGGCGACGGCATCGAAGCCCGCGATCAACATGTACAACCTCGGCAAACCGGCCGAGGCGACGGTGACCGGCAATTTCCGCCTGACCGAGGCGGGCAGCGACAGCGACGTGCGCCACATCATCCTCGATCTCGGCGGCTTGCCCTTCCCGGTGCTGGAAGGTCAGAGCCTTGGCATCATCGCGCCCGGCAAGGACGCGGACGGCAAGGCCCACCTGCCGCGGCTTTATTCCGTGTCCAGCCCGCGGGATGGCGAACGGGCCGGCTATCACAACATCTCCCTGACCGTGAAGCGGGAGGAGCACGGGCTGTGTTCGAATTACATCTGCGACCTGAAGGTGGGCGACAAGGTCAGCCTGACGGGGCCGTTCGGCGCCACGTTCCTGATGCCGTCGGACCCGGAGGCGCACCTGCTGATGATCTGCACCGGCACCGGGTCCGCCCCGTTCCGCGCCTTCACGATGCACCGGCAGCGGGAGTTTCCGTCTCTGAACGGCTCCCTGACGCTTGTTTTCGGCGCCCGGCGGCCGGCGGAGCTGCCGTATTTCGGGCCGCTGAAGAAGGTGCCCGACAGCTTCATGTCCAAGCTCTTCGCCTTCTCGCGCGAGACGGGGGAAAAGAAGGCCTATGTTCAGGACCGTCTGCGCGATGAAGCCGACCGCGTGCTGACGCTGATGAAGGACCCCAAGGGGTACATCTATATCTGCGGCCTGAAGGCGATGGAGCAGGGGGTCGATCAGGCCCTGTCCGACATTGCGCGCAGCGCTGGGCTGGACTGGATGGCGATCCGGGACGAGATGCGCGAAGACGGGCGCTATCACGTGGAAACCTACTAGTGCGGGATCCGTACCTGCACGAAATCCGCGTCACCTGGGGCGACTGCGACCCGGCCAGGATCGCCTACACCGCCCGCATTCCCGCCTGGGCGCTGGATGCGATCAACGGGTTCTGGGAACATGTGCTGGACGGCGACGGCTGGTTCCAGATGGAGATCGACCGCGGCTATGGCTCTCCCTTCGTGCACATGAGGCTCGATTTCCGGTCGCCCGTCACGCCGCGCCACCGGCTGATCTGCGCGGTCCGGCCCGTGCGGTTGGGCACCAAGAGCATCGAGTTCGCCGTCGAAGGATCGCAGGATGGCACGCCCTGTTTCGAAGGCCGCTTCGTCTGCGTCTTCACGAACTCCGCCGATTTCACGTCGCGCCCGGCACCCGATGAAATCCGCGCGGCGGTGGAGCCTTACCTGCCAGTGTGAGACCCACTGGAAGAATAATGCATCCATCCTTTTCCTTGGAAAGTATTCGGGGTAGCCTCGGGCGTATTGTTCTTAAAGGTTTCTCATGTCCGACCAGCCACTGCCCCGCGGATTACGTCCGCCTCGCGCCCACTCCACACCGGAGGCGCCGGAACCGCTGCCATCCGACGTGATGCGCCGCGTGGGCGCGCGGGTTCGGGCCGCACGGACGGAAAAGGGCGTGCCAAGGCGGGCGCTGTCGGAGGCATCGGGGGTATCGGCGCGCTACCTTGCGCAGCTGGAAGCCGGACAGGGAAACATCTCGATCGCGCTGCTGGAGCGTGTGGCCGTCGCGCTGGACCAGCGCCTTGAATGGCTGATCGCGGGCGAACCCCATCTGCCGGGGGAGGCGACGCGGATTGCCGATCTGTATCGCGCGGCGTCGGCCGAAGTGCAGGCGCAGGTGCTGGAACTTCTCGCGCCGGGAGAGGTCCCGGATGCGCGGCGCAACCGGATCTGCCTTGTGGGTCTGCGCGGGGCCGGAAAATCGACGCTGGGCGAACTGGCGGGCGATGCGCTGGGGCTGCCCTTCGTGGAACTGAACAAGGAGATCGAGGATCAGAGCGGCATGCCCGTGGCCGAGGTCATGGCGCTCTACGGGCAGGAGGGCTATCGCAAGCTGGAAGCGCAGGCTGTCACGCGGATGGTCGAAACCCACGATGCGCTGGTGCTGGCGGTTGCCGGCGGCATCGTGTCGGACCCGGAGGCCTATGCCCAGCTTCTGGCCCATTTCCACACGGTCTGGGTGCGCACGTCCCCCGATGAACACATGTCCCGCGTCCGCGCGCAGGGCGACGAACGTCCGATGGCCGGCAACCCGGAAGCGATGGAGCAGCTGCGCTCGATCCTCACCGAACGCGAGGAGCTTTACGCACGGGCCGAGGCGCATCTGGACACGTCAGGCAAGACGACCGAACAGTCGCTGGAAGACCTGTTGTGCCTGATCGAAGCGCGCGGGTTTCTGGCGCCGCGCTAAACCTTCGGGTCGCGCAGCCAGCCGTCCAGCCAGCGTACCGAGGCGACACCGCAGAACCGGGCGACGCGGTCCAGTTCGACCTCCAGACGTCCTTGGCGGCCCGTGCTCCATTTCACCCCGGTCTCGGGCCAGAGTGCGGTGACCGCCAATTCGTCCGCGTCGCGGTCGGCCTTCATGTCGATCCGGCCGACCAGCCGGTCGCCTTCCATCAGCGGGAAGACGTAATAGCCGTAGATCCGCTTGGGCGCGGGCACGAAAATCTCGATCCGGTAGTAGAAGCCGAACAGCCGCTCGGCCCGCTTACGGTCTCGCAGGGCCGGATCGAAGGGCGACAATACCCGCATCCGCCCCGGCGGCGGGGGCAGAGCGGCGGCTTCTTTTTCGATCCCCGGCCAGGCAAACACCTTGCGGACCGCGCCGTCATTGCAGGTGATGGTTACCGCCTCGATCTCTCCGGCCGCCAGCATGCGGGTGCACCACGCCTTGGCTTCGTCGGGTGTAACGGTCGCCCAGAAGGCCGCCAGTTCGCCCGATGTCGCAAAGCCCAGCCGGTTCAGCGCGCCGCGGCAGCACCAGTCGATGGTTTCTTGCGCCTCGGGTCGGGGGGAGGGGGTGTGCAGATGTTCCTCGATCACCCGCTCCGTCAGGTCATAGCGTTTCTGGAACCCGTTCCGGCACACGACGGCCAGCTGCCCCGTGCGCCACAGGAACTCCAGCGCGGCCTTCGACGGGTGCCAATCCCACCAGCCGCCGCTCGACCGTTCCTCCTCCGGCGCGACCTCGGCCGAGGACACCGATCCATGGTCGCGGATATGCGTCAGCACATCGTCGAACTTGGACTGGAAGGCCTCGCCCTGCCACGATTTCCAGCGTTCCTTCAGCCGCGCGGCATCCCGGTCGAACCTGAGTAGCCAGTGCGGGTAGTAGGCCTTGGGGATCATCGACGCGTCGTGCGTCCAGTGTTCGAACAGCTGGCGGTCGACCTCGTAGAGCCTCTTGAGGGCAGGGGGCCGGTAGGACGTCCGCCGCGCCCGCAGGATCATGTCATGCGCCCGCGCCACGGTGCGCACGCTGTCAAGCTGGACAAAGCCCAGCCGTTCGACCACGTCCATCAGGTCGGCGCCCTTGCCGGGGCCGGCGGGCGCTGCGCCCAGCCCGTGGCTGTGAAGGAACAGCCGCCGCGCGGTGCGATTGTCGAGATGGGGGGCAGCCATGGCGCGGTCAGCGCCCGGTGCGTTTCAGCGTATCGCCCCAGGCAATCGTCGGCGCCAGCGTGACGGAGTCGCGCTCCGTGGCATCCGGTTCGGCCAGGCGGCGGATCACGATCTCGGCCGCCTTGCGCCCGATCTCCTTCCGGCAGGCATCCATCGTGGCCAGCTGCCGGGGCAGGCCCTGCAGCAGTTCGACCCCGTTGAAGCCGGCGAGCCCGACGCGGCCGGGAATGTCGATCCCCTGATCGATCAGGTACAAAAGGCCCCCGGCGGCGATCAGGTCGTTGGAATAGTACAGGAAATCCAGATCGGGCGAGCGTTCCAGCATCGCCTTCGTCATGTCGCGCCCTTTGGCCAGGGCCGAGCCGCCAAGGTAGAAATCGCGGTCCTCGATCTCCACCCCCGATTTCGCCAGCCGTTCGGTGAAGCCTTCGAACCGCTTCCGCGCGCGGTGGTCCAGCGGCATCTTGGTGCCCATGAACCCGATCCGGCGGTAACCCGCGTCCAGCACCGCTTCGGCCATCTCGCGGCCCGCGCGGCGGTGCGAGATGCCCACCATCGCGTCGACCGGCGTGCCGTCGGTATCCATGATCTCGACCACCGGGATGCCGGCGGATTTCAGCATCGCCCGGCTGGCATCGGAATGTTCCAGCCCCGCGATGATCACGCCCGACGGCCGCCACGACAGCATCTCGTAGAGGACACGTTCCTCCTTGGCGGGGGTATAGTCGGTCAGGCCGATGACGGGCTGCAGGTCGGTATTGTCCAGCACCTCGTTCACGCCCATCAGGACCTCGGGGAAGACCATGTTCGACAGGGTCGGCACGATCACGGCGACAAGGTTCACCCGGCTGGTGGCCAGTGCGCCCGCGATCTTGTTGGGGACGTAGCCCAGGTCCTTGGCCGCCTTCAGCACCTTGGCGCGGGTGGCATCCGACACGTCGCCACGGTTCCGCAACACCCGGCTGACCGTCATTTCCGACACGCCCGAAGCTTCGGAAACATCGCGCAATGTCAGGGGGCGGTTGTGGGGAGCTGCCAACAGAGGAACCTTCCGGGAAAACTATGCGCGATGTTAGCGTGAGCGGTTCAGGGGATTCAACAACGCTCGCACCCGCGCGCCGCTTTTCCGTTACGGCCCTGTTGCGGAGGGTCAGCGGGAATTGATGGCGAGACAACCGAAACCGGTTGTGCTAACCGGTCCCCGCGCGCGTTTGCGCATGGCTGGCCCCGTGGCTCAACTGGATAGAGCAGCCCCCTCCTAAGGGGCAGGTTGCAGGTTCGAATCCTGCCGGGGTCACCATAAAAACAATGACTTAGTTCTCATTTTTGGGTTTTACCTCTGGTTCGTTGAACCGAAACGCCTCCAAAAACGTCCAGTGCGCCCGCTGCGCGGCGCAGATGTTCGGGGCTGAATTGGCCGTAGGTCGAGCGCGTCACGTTCGGATTCGTATGGCCCAGGTACTGGGCGACTTCCTCGATCGGCACGCCCGCCTCGACCATGAAGCGGCCGGCAGTGCGCCGCAGATCGTGCGGGGTACAGTGATCGATCCCGGCGCGCTTCACGGCGGCGTTGAAGCCGGTCTTGATCGATTTCACTGGCCGTCCGCCCCATTCGACGACGAAGCGCGACAGGGCTGCCTCTCTGGCGACCGTCAGTGCTGCCATGAGCGTGTCATTGATCGGCACGGTCGCACGGCCCTTACGCGGCCCTATGTCGGTCGTGGCGAGCCTGATGATACGGCGATCGAAGTCCACCCGATCCCATGTCAGTTCCAGGATGGCGCCGATCCGCCCTGCCGTCGTTAGCATCAAAAGCATGGCGAGGCGGATGTGCGGGTCGGATGCAGCCGCGATCAGCTTCAAAGCTTCGCTCTGCGTCAGATAGCGTTCCCGCGGGGGAGGCGTACCGGGCATTTCCACCTCTGGCGCCCGGGGGATGAGGCGGGCCTTGGCGGCCCACAGCAGCGCGGACCGCAGGCATCCCATTTCCGTGCGGATCGTCGCGTCCTTGCGGCCGCCCTCACGTCTCAAGGCGATGTAACGCCGGCAGTCGTCGCGGGACAGGCTTTCGGCGGATAGGTGGCCGAGCTCGGGCAATACGTTTTTGCCCGTCTGTGCCAACTTGGCAGCTTGCCTGCGCTCACCCATTTCGACCTGGTACGCCCCCCACGCCTGCGCGATTGTCAGGCCGGAAGGTGGCGCAGAGGCAGTCAGGATGACGTCGCGGGCTTCGCGTTCGGCTTCCTTGGCCGTGTGTGCCGCAAGGCGATATCGGCGCCGCGTGCCGTCGTCGTCGTTCCACATGACGACGAAACGTCCCTTGAGTCTCCCGATCCGATAGTCCCGCACTCGAAGTCCTCCACGGTCTGGCGCGCGATGCGCAAGAGTTTCCCGCCGACTCGGAATGCCGGGAGACTCCCGGACCGTATCATGGCCCGGACGGTCTCAGCGGAACAATCCCATCGGACAGCCAGTTGCTCGGGGGTGTAGGGGCGGGCGGGTTCTGCCTTCACGCTGCTACCTCCTGCATCGCATATCCGCCCCATTGGTCGGCGGCGGCGTTCATCATTCCCGGGAAGGACCGGCTGCGCAGACGCGCGGCCTCGATCAAACGGGACAGTCCGCGCAGCTCGGCCGTGGTGTCGGCAACCATGTGGCACATGACCACGCGGCCAAACAGGGCGCGCATGTCATCGACGTGTACGGCCATCACAGCGCCCCTGCGCAAGCCGCTGCGATCACGGCGAGGAAAATAACCCAAAACACCAGTGCGGCGGGCAGTGCCCAACCGAGCCAATGGGCGGTCGGCTTCCGTTTCTGGGCCCGTCGTTGCGCTGGTGCCCGCGGGGCCGATGCGGTGATCGCCGGCAGGGTGAACATGGTTGCGTTTCGATGATCCATGGGGCTGCGCTCCTATTCCGCCGCCATCGGCACACTGGCACGTAGCACCGCATCGGCGCGGGTCAGCAGGCCGTGGTCGGTGGAAATGGCCACGGCCAGCGTGGCCCAGCGGTGGCGCGTGTCGGGCGGCATGCGGATGATCATCGCGGATTGCAGCCAGCGCAGTTGCGCCTGCAGCACAACCATGTCGCCGACGGCGGGGGCATCGTAGCCGCCGATCGCCGTGCGGGCGGTGCAGCGCCACAGTTCTGCGGCCGCGCGCTGGGTGTGGCCGCTGGCGCGGATGCCGAAGACCTGGAATTCGTAGCCTGCCTGCCCCCGGCGCCTATTGAGCGACGGGAGGGCCAGCAGGCCGTCGTTTTCCATGATGGCTGTGCACAGACGGTCGGCCATTTCGGCCTGCGGCAGGCGGTCCAACTCGTCGCAGAGGGTGACAAGTTCGGGGGCGATGTTGTCGGCTTGCGCGTGCATTTGTTTCCTCCATAGGACCCCGGTATGCCTGTGGCACGCGGCGTCAATGGAGGGTTTTGTAATAGTACAAAAAACCTAAGTCAACAAAAGTAGGATAAAAAACCTATGATGAGATTCGTTGTTCGCGTATCGTTGGCAGCGGCAACGAGTGCGCCGAACCACGATGAGGCTAACGGAACTCCAAGTCACAGCCCTTGCTAGGCAACTGACCGCTTCCGAAGCTTCGTTCTGCCGATTCTGCAGCTTCGGCTTGTTAGTTGCACTCTCCTTTGGCTCAACCTTGGCGGGATATCCAACATCTTGTGCATTGAAAATCTGGTCATCTGTTCGCTAAATGTTCCTGTCCACAGGGAGGTGTCAGTGGAAAGTAAAGAGTTTATCCGTCGTCTTCTGGAGGTTCTTCGCTGCCAGGACGATGCGCATCGCGAAGACCTTCTCCGTAGGTTATCAGAAGATGGCGCTCTCGAGGTGATAGTTCGGACAGTAGGGAACGAATACGCTGCAATTCTGAGTCAGCAGGAACCTGCCCGGCCTGGAATGCCCCGGACATGAAATCCTCGAGTGTGGTCCCGAGTGCCGCGCAAACCTTGATGGCCGTATCCATGCGCGGGTTCTTTACTCGCCCGGATAGAAGCGACCGCAGGGCACTGTTGTCCAACCCGGCTTTGACCGCCAGTCCCGCTACCGTCAGGTTCGGATCCCGGTCGATTACACTTTGAAGGCGTTCTGAAAAAGTTGGCTCGGGCATGGCTTCAATTCTAACGAAATAGGCTTTTTCGCCTATCGTTCAAAAATCCTTTGACGGTGTAGGACAAAAGTCCTATCCCGTGATCATGGAGCAGTTCATGGATATGGTGCGCGCCTACGCGGACGCGCTGGGGGTACGGCCTTCAACTGTGATCCAGAGAGCGGCCAAGCTTGGTGGTTCGGCGTGGTCGAAATGGGAGGCTGGCGATGGATCGCCTACTCTCAAGACCGCAGACAAAATCGTAAAGTACATGGAGCAGAACCCCGCCCAAACAGAAACGGAGACCACCCTCTGATGGCCTCCGCATCCGCCCTTTCAACCAGTGTTCCTGTTCGCCCGTCACAAGGCGAACATAGGGGGGCACCAGCTCAAATGTCTTTATCCAAACCTTTTGAACCACGCGGATTTCGTACGTTCTTTGCAGCGCGCTGGTCTGAATTCCTTCACGAGAACTACCGCAATCCGGAGGAAGTCTCGGTCGCGTTCGGTGTGCGGTACCAGACGGCTCTCAACTGGTGGAACGGGGCCAACAAGCCCGGTGGCGAATTCGTCATGATGGCCGTCTTGCGCCACGGCGACGCGCTGACCAAGCACATGGGGGAGGAGACCGCATGATTGCCGCCCTTCGTATTGCGCGGGGGGCGGTGTCCCTCGCCATCGGCATCCTCGCCGGGTCTGGAATAACTTTTCAATGGCTGGCCAGTCTTTTGACCCCCGCCCAAACGTTTTTGACCAAAACGATTGAGCGGCGCGAGGCGCGGGCCGATGTTTGAGCTGCCCGCCATCCCTGACTGGACGCACCCGGCGCTGAACCACTGCGCCGCGGCCGGCCTCCTGACCCACAATGCCACGCCCGCCCTGATCGCCCGACACGCGGCGGGCCGGATCGTGTACCTGGCCACGCCCTATGTCGACGACATCGCAGGCGATGCCAACGGCATGCCTTTCGACCTCGACGCATCGATCGCCTGTGGCGACGCCGCGATGGCCTGCGCGCGTGAGCTGGTGCTGGCCGGGGTCACGGCGCTGCCGGTCGCCGCGCTGATGGCGGGGATGGTGCAGGCCGACATGGATGAATTCCGCCTTGATCCGCTGGACCGCGAATTCTGGGCCTGCTGGTCGGCGCCGTTCCTGCGCGGGGCCGGCGCGGTGGCGATCGCGCCCGTGCCGGGCTGGAACGCCAGTGCCGAGGTCTGGGCCGTCCTTCGGTGGGCCCTGGGCCTGCGCACGCCGGTGTTCGTGATGGGGGAGATGCCTTGAAATACTTCAGCCCGCCGATCCGGCCCGTCATGGGCCCGGCTTACCAGGGCCGCTTGGGCGAACGGATGCGCGAGGTGGCGCGGGACGAAGGCCATCGCCCGCGGATGCCGGACCCCCCACGGAC
>NZ_QZEX01000002.1 GCF_003646465.1 Chachezhania antarctica | reverse complement strand
CCTGCTCCTGCCGGAGACGGGCGCGCGCGCCTTTCATATGCGCGTTGAACTCGCGCAACGTGAGCGACCAGAAATGCGCCGGATCGAGGCCGGCCGAGACATAGGCCGCCAGCAGATCGAAGATCCGGAGCGGCCCGCGGTCCTCTACTTTCCCGGCTGGCCCTCGATCTCGTCAGGCTTCGGCGCGGCGGCGGTGAAAAGACGCTCGAGGATCCCCGGATCTTCCGACAGGATATCCCCGGCCAGAAACTTCCCCGCGTCTTCGTGGTGCCGCTCGAGGCAACACGAAACCATCTTGATCATATCGCGCACGAGCGCCTTGTGCTCCTCGACCTTCTCTGCCCAATCCAGCGCCGCCATGCCGGTTTGGTCCTCGAAAGAGGCCATCGCGTTGAGATCCATCCGGAGCGTATAAGTCTCGCCCTCGACCTTGATCTTGACCTCGCCCTTGAAACCCTTCGCCATCAGACCGCCGCCAGGAGCGTCGGGAGCCCGGTCGGGCGAACCGTGACCGTCGCGGTCATCTTGCCGTTGGTCAGATCGCCCGGCTCATAGGACAGAAAGAAGCCCGGAAACTGCATCCGGACACCGTTCGGAGCCGTGATCTGGTAGTTGCCACCGGCCGCGATGAACTCCTCGAGGAGGCCATCGTCTGCGCTCGGCTTCCAGTTGATATCGAACTCAACCGGCGTGGCCTCCATCAGCGCCGGAATGAACTCTTTCATCATGTCCGGGCTTTGAAGGTGCGTCGCGTCCTCCTCATCGCGCGTAAACCCCGCAGGCTTGATCCGCGTCACTTCGGCTTTGTCGATGTAAGTCCCGGGCGTGCCGGGATCTTCGATCCCGAACTTCGCGCCGTAGCCGATATCTGCATCGCTCATAGCTCACCCTTTCCAGTTGGTGACAAGATCCACAGACGCCCGAAACGGGCGCTGTTCTTCATTGGTGCCGCCGGCCTGATCAAGCCGGCGGCCGTCTTCGAAAATTCCCCTGAAACCGCCCCCGGCGTAGCCGTGCAGCAAGCCGGTCACTGCACGCCGCAGCCTGATCGCCTCGCCCGGCGTCACCCCCCAAGCGTCCACCTGCACCCGGCAGACCTCGAGGCCATCGCCGCCCGCAAGTGTCGCGCCTTCGCCACCGCCTACCAGGTGCAACACCAGGGCGGGCAGGGCGCCACCCTGCGGCCGCTCGACCCAATGCACGCCGCCGATCGCAAGCGCGGTCACCGCGGCAGATCCCATCAGGACCGTGCGCAATTCCTCTTCCATGTCAGCCCCTCGCCGCCTTGGCCGCGCGCGCCTGCGCGCGCGAAACCGATTTCGAGATCTCGGCCCAAAGCTCAGTTTTGAGCCGATCGAGCATCGCCTCTTGATCACTGTCCCAGGCTGGCCGGGCGAACGGTCGCGGGGCATTGTGCAGCGAACCGAACTCCTCGAGGTGTGCTTGCGGCAACGGGCCGGCACCGACGAAGAGCTCAACCGAGGCCTTGTCATCCCGCACCGTCTTGCGATGCAGGCGCCGCTGCCGCGGCGACAGCTTGCCGGACACCGCGATACTGTCCCTCAGCTCGCCATCACCCACGGGCGCCCCGGCGCGCATCTTTTCCGCAAGCGGTTGCGCAGCCTTCGTCAGGCCGCGCCGCAGCGCGCCCTTGCCGGCGGCCTTGCTCAGCTTCTCGAGCTCGCGCTCGAGCTCCTTGAGGCCCGTTACCTTCATCGTCACGCTCATGATCGGTCAGTCCTGGCGACGGTCGAGAACTCAAGGAACTGCCGATCGTCGGTCAACTCGCGCTTGCCGGTGATCTCGTAATCAATGCCCCGGCAGGTCAGCCGATCTTTCGGCGTGATCGCCTCGGTTACCTCGTTTCGGCGGAACTGAAACCGCGCAGTGATCGAGGCGTTGACCTCGGCCGCCGTCCAGCGTTCGCCGTCGCTCGCGTCGATCTTGCGGGCGCGTTGCGGCGTCGCGTAATCCTCGAAGGTCCGTACCTCAGAGAACCCGTCATCCGTGACCGTGGCCCTGCGGAACTGCACAACCTCGATCATCTGCCCCGGTCGCGGCGCCGCCATCAGCTCAGATCCCGATAAGGCTTGAGCATGTCGCGCACGCCCTGCGAAACTTGAGCCTCGCGCTCGCGATACCAGGACGCGACCAGGAGCTTGACCGCCTGGCAACACGGCTCCGGCCATGCGCCCGGAAATTCCGTGTCGAGATCCCGGCGGATGTACGTCTGCACGAAATCCTCAGCCACGGCCCAAAGATCCGTGAGGAGATCGTCATCCGCCGAGAAATCGAGCGCCTGGCAATACCGCTTGATATCGGCAAGCGCGAGCTGGCTCACTTGTCAGCGCCTCCCGCCGTTTTCTTGGCCTTGTCAGCCGCTGCCTTGTCGGCCGCCTCCTTGTCAGCCGCTGCCTTGTCGGCCGCCACCTTGTCAGCCGCCGCCTTGTCGGCCGCCGCCTTGTCGGCCGCCGCCTTGTCGGCCGCCGCCTTGTCAGCCGCCGCCTTGTCAGCCGCTGCCTTGTCAGCCGCCGCCTTGTCAGCCGCCGCCTTGTCGGCCGCCGCCTTGTCGGCCGCCGCCTTGTCGGCCGATGCCTTGTCAGCCGCCGCCTTGTCGGCCGCCGCCTTGTCGGAATTGACCGCCGCCAGCGTCGCGGCTTCTTCGGCCTCCTGCGCCATGATCGCGGCGCGCTCGAGAACGGCCAGCGGGACGCGGCCGGGATCGGCTTCGCCGGCGGCCACCGCACGCGCGAGCATGTCGCGATCGGTCGCCTCAGCTTCGACCTGATCTTTCGTCACCTTGACCGCGAATTTCCGATTGATCAGCGTGCCGGCGACCTCCTTGTGATCCGGCTTGTTCGGATCGAAGAGATAAACAACGCCCATCTGCAGGCGGCCGAGCTTGGTCGTTTGTGTTCGCTTGAGTTTCAGGAGCATGGCTTGCCCTCCGTTTCAGAAAGGATCACGGGCGGCCGGAGCCGCCCGCGTCAGGATCGGGATCAGGATCAGGATCAGGATCAGGCGAAAGTGAAATCGCCGGTCACCAGGGCAGAGCCCCGCTTGACCGCCATCGCGAGACGCTTCACGCCGCGCATGGTTTTCATGCCCTCGACAAAGTTGGTCCCGTGTTCGCTCGAGATCAGGATCTCCGAGGCCTGGCGGTCGTAGATCGTCGCGGCCATCAGGAAGTTGCCGGCCATCCATTCGCCCGCCGAATGCGAGATCGTGGGCACCACGTCAGCGCCCCAAAGCATCGGCGTTTTCGACACATTGGGATCGCCGAAAACGTAGCGGCCGGTGGTATCCTTGAGGAGCTCGATCGCCGCCCAATCAATCGGGTTGAGCGTCAACCCCGTGGTGGCATAGCTTGCGAGAGCGAGCTGCAGCATACCGAGGCGCAGGCGGTCGATCCGCGTCACGTTCGGCAGGCCGGCCGCAGCCGAGAAGGCGGTTGCTTCCGTCACCAGGCCCGAAAGGTTCTGCCCCGTGCCATCGCCGGCCAGGATCTGCGCCTCTTCCTCGAGATCGAGGCCATAGCGCATTTCCGTGTCGATCGCCGCCTCGAGCTGGCCACTGTCTGCAAGCGCCTCATCCGAGATATTGGTGTGATGGGCAATCTTGCGCACGTTCGCCTCGGCTTGCGTCCAGCCATAGGCGCTTTCCGGCATCGTGCCGCCTTCGGCCACCATCGCCGCGGCATTGGTCCGCGTGGTCTGCTTGGCATACTTCACCACGTCGCTTTCCGTGGTGGCCTGCATCAGGAGCGCGCGGATCGGCAGGCGCTGCCGTGCCATGTTCGCCGGCGTCCGGTCCTGCGTATCCCAGATCAGACCGCCGCCGGAACCGGATGCCGTGGTGATCGCGTTTTTCGGCTTGAGCGCCAGACTGCCATTCAAGCCACCCGCCACCCAGGCCTTGAGCTCTTCGGATCCGGCGATCTCCTGACCCACGGTCTGCCCCGTCTCACCGCCCCCGCGCCCGCCGGCGGCAACCGTCTGCTCGAGATCGAGATTGCGCGTCTCGAGTGCCTCGAGCTTGCCCTCGAGCTTCATCAGCGCGCCCGAGAGCCCGTTGAACTCCATCAGCGCCTTGTCAGCCGTGTTCTTGGTTTCGGCCGTGAGATCGCCGTTGGCCTTCGCCTGCGCGAGCGCATCGTCTGCAACCTTGCGCACATCGTCGCCGACCCGGCCGAGCTCGGCCTTCACTTCCTGCATGAGTTTTTCGACGTTGCCGGCGGCGTCCATGCGCGGCGTGCCGATCACGAAGGCCGGAACGTTGATCGCCCCGGCCGAGGCCGCAGCAATGATTGCGGCCGCCGAAGCGGCCGATTTGGTCATCATCTTCATTTGGTTTTTCCTCAGATGGATTTCGCAAATTGCAGGAGCTGCATCAGCTCCTGTTCAACGCCGGCGGCGCCCGGCCGCTCGGATCCCGCGGCGCCCGGCCGCGGTTCTTCGGCAGCGCCAGGCGTGCCGGATTTCAGATCGCGCAGGATATCGCGCGAGGCCGCATTACTGAGGCCCGCGCGCCGCGCCAGGAGATCGAATTTCCGCTCGGCCCGAAGCGCGGCAGACGGTTCACCGCCGCCGGTCTCGAGCATGTCAGCGGGAAGGTAATCGTCCGCGAAACCCTGTTCGATCGCGGCCGTGCCGCCGATCCAGGTTTCGCGATCGAGCATCTCGCCGATCTTCTTTGCGTCATGGATCGAGCGCGCGGCATAGATCTCGGCCGCGGTCGCATCGAACGGCTCAAGCCAATCGGCAACCTCGCGCAGTGCGTGGCGATCGCCGGCGGCGAGGATCCAGACGTTATGGATCATCAGGAACCCGGCGCGCGCGATCCGCACATCATCGCCGGCCATCGCAATGACCGAGGCCGCCGAGGCGGCAATGCCGAGAATGTTGATCGTCACCGCCTGCTTATGCTCGCGCAGCAGGTTGTAAATCGCGAGGCCCTCGAAATAGTCGCCGCCCGGAGAATTGACGTTGACCGTCACCGGCCGTTCGCCGATCGAGCGCAGCGCGGCCGAGATCCGGCGGGCGGTCACACCGTCGCCCCACATATCCGCGCCGATCGGCTCGAGGATCGAGATCGTCGCCGGCTCATCCTCGGCCGCAGCGCGCACGTCCGGCGCCCATCGCTGCAGCGCCTTCGGAGAAATGTCACTCTGCACCCCAGGGCGCGAGGTTGCTTTTGCCTTCGGCAAGTCGCGGATCGTCATGTCTTGTCCTTTCCGAGAAGGTCGATCGGCGCGGTCGCGAGCTGCGCCCGCAGATCATCAGCCGCACCACCCCGGCGCGGCAGGTTGAGCTTGTCGCGGCTTTCGTCGCTCGACATGATCCCGCTTGCGGTCATCTTCGACAGGAAGTCGCCCTTGGCCCGGCTATCCATCTGCAGCATGGCCTCGCGGTTCCATTCCACGAACCACTTGCCGCGGCGCCCCGGCGGGATCAGATCTTTTGTGATCCGCGTCTCAAACCGGCGCAGGAGCGGGTTGATACCCATCCGAAGCCAAGCGAGCATGATCGCTTCGACACCGCTCCCCCACATCGTTTGACCATCGCCCGCGTGCCCGATCACGATCGGAGGCGTGCCGAACCATCGGCAAACGTCCTCAACAGAAAAGCGCCGTGTATCGAGGAGCTGCGCATCCTCCGGATTGAAGGACAAAGCATCGAACTTCAGCCCGCTTTCCAGGGTCAGCGTTTTGCCGGCCTTACTGCTTCCGACGAAGGCGGAAAGCATCTCCTGCAGTTGCAGGCGCTGTTCCGGATCGAGCTCTTGATCAGACGAAAGCACCCCGGCCGGCATCATCCCGTTTGCGAAAACCTTTGCCGCGGTCATGTTCGCCGCGAGCGCCGCGCCGAGCGAATGCGTCCCGTACTTGATCGCCGACATGCCGAGCCCGTCGCCACCGCCGAAACCCCGAACGTGAAATACTTTCTCCGGCGGCAAAACGCGCCGCGTGCCGTCCTCGTAAAAGTGATAGTCGAAACGCCCATCGCCGCGCCGCTTCGGCGTGACGTTGAAGATCGGCCGGAGCCCGACAAAACGCGGCCCGATCATGAGACGTTCGGCATAGGCATTCCCGCGCAAGAGAAGATGCGCGGCCGATGCCTCCCAATATTCCATTCCGGTCTGACCCGCGTTCGGGCTTGCCGTCAGGATCTCGGCGATATCCGGCTCGATCTTCTGACGCGATCCGTTCGCCTGGCGCTCATATACCGCAAGCGGAATAGACCCGATCATTTCGGAATTGCCTTTGACGCAGGCCCAACCGGCCGAGAGCGTCAGTGCAGAATTGACCGTCACGCTTTGGCCCGCGTCGCTCGTGTATCCGGCCCCGTTCCAGGGACCGACAGTCGAGACCACTTGCCAGCCGCTTTCACCGGCCGCGAGCTCTGCCCGCACGCCGCGCACCGCGGCTTTCATGTAGCGCAGGACCATCAGTAAACCCCGACCGGCGAGGCCAGCATGCCGGAAAGGCTCCGGCGCTTCGATGCCGCCGGGTTGAGGCTCATCAGATAGACCGCATTGAATGTCGACATGAGCGGATCAATCTTGCCCGCGCCAGAAACCGCCTTGGTCACAATCACCGCATTTCCCCTCGGTTCCGTTTTTGCGTTGCCCACGCACCAGGACATGAGCGGTTGCCCCCCATGCACCAGGGAGCCGTCGAAGAGCTTTCGCTCGGTTCCCTTGATCGCGCCGTTCAGCTTGTAGCCCTGTGACACGCTGGCCAGCGCGTCGGACGGGATCCCGGCCAGCTCGAGCCCGTCCACGATCGCCGCCACGCCCTCGGGATCGAGCCCGACCCCGCCACGCTCCGGCAAGAGCCCCGCGTCATGCACCCGCTTGACCAGGGCGAGCAGCTCCTCGAGATCCTGCGTCGGCGTCTTGCAGATCGTGAGCGCATCCTCGCGCTCGAGATCCCGCAGCTTTTCCGCGATCGCCTTGCGCCGCGTGAGCGCGACCTCGTGCACCCAGGCCGAGCACCACAGAAGCCAGCGCTTCGTCACCCGGTCCCGGCCGAGGATCGCGAGGCCGAGAAGGTCATCCATCCCGCCACCGTCAATCCCGATCGTGCAGACTTCCGAGCGGGCGAGCAGCGCCTCGAGATCGAGTGTCGGATCGACGGCCTCGATCCAATGGCTCGCGCCGATCCAGCCGCCCTTGTGGTGGCCGAGCCCGATCTGGATATTCAGATGCTGCGACGCCCACCGCGCCAGTTCATCCTCGCTCGTGTCGACCGCCTTGTGATACTCCGGCACCAGGCGCTCGATCGTGATCGAGGCGCCGAGGTTCGGAAGGACCGCCGGCCAGAGCCGCGGGTTTCGCCAGGGCTGTTTCTTGTCGGCCTGCAGCGCTTCCGGAAACTCGTAGAGCACCGGCAGCATGCGAACATGTTCCGTTATGTCGCCGTCCCGCACCGCCCGCGCATATTCGAGCTCCGACTTGAACACCCCCTGCGGCGGGATTTCCGATTGCGTCGTGATGATCACCAGGAGCGATTGCGCGTTGGTGATCATGCCCCCGCGGATCTGCCCGATAACCCGCGTGGCGAAATGCTTCTCGGCCATCACGTGCAGCTCGTCCAGGATGGCGAACGCCGGGATCCCGCCGGTCGTCACCTTCGGATCGAATGACGCCACCTTGCACCTGGAGTTCATCGGCCGGCCGGTTTCCGGATCCGGGTATATGTCGACGATCGTCTTCTTGTGCTCGACCACCCGGAACCGTTTCGACAGCCACGGATCCGCCTCGATCATGCCCTGCATCTGTCCGAAACAGGTATCCGCCACTTCCTGCGTCGGCCCGACCACAATGCCCTTGATGTTCGGCGTCGTGTTCATCTGCAACGCGATCAGACCGATGCAGGCGGCCAGCGTCGTTTTCGTGTTCTTCTTCGGCACAAGGCAGAAGATCTCTCCGACCCGCCGCGCGCCGTCCGGCCCGATCGAGCCGAAGGCCGCCCGAACGATATCGCGCGCCCATTCCTCGGCAACGTCCCGCATGAGCGGCTGACCAGGAATATCCGGAACGACAAGCTTGTCGAAAAGCTCGACCGCGATCTCGGAAAGGTCCGGATCGAGATCGAGCGCCGGGATCGGCGTGGCACCCCGTTGAAGCTTTTCCCACCAATCCGGGCAAGCTGCCCAGGAAAGATCACTCACTGTTGCCGACCCTTGGCATGGATACGGTCGTAAAGATCCCCGTACCCGGCCGCCGGATCGGCAGCATCAGCCAGCCGCTGCGCCTTCTTGCCGATCGGCGGCCCCTTGCCCTCAGCATCTTCATTGCCCCGGCCCTTACTCGGCGGCGGCGGCGCCGCAACGCGATCGAGGCGATCGGCGAGAGCCCGCACACTCGGCGTGTGACCTTCTCGCACCTTCTGCAAAAGCACGTCCAGGCAAAGCCCTTCCATCATCAGCGCGCCGCCCGAAAGCTCCCGGGAAAAATGTTTTCGAAGCGTCTTCACATCGCACCCGAGCGCATCCGCGATCGCGTCCTGCGACCACCCCGCGGCCGCACGAACGGCCACAAAGTCTTGATTTCGCTTATCTTTTTTGTATGACGGGCGGCCGCGTCGATCGCGTAGCGGCTCGATCAGGTTGCCGAAGAGGTCAAACCCGCCCGCCGAGCCCTGATTTTCGTCAGACATGGGAAAAAAAATCTCCGAGTGAGGGGGCGCTGGTAAGGATCCCGCGGCTTTTCTGACTTTTGACCCACCCCCTCCCGGCGGTCATCGGTCAGACGCGCGCGCGCTCCTGCTTCTGTTTTTCGCTATCGTGCCAAGCCTTCGCCACGGCCTGCAGGTTTTCGGGATCCCAAAAGAGCACCGGATCGCCCTTGTGCTCGACAATATGGTCGATCACCGGAGCGTCGGGATCGTCACGCTTTCCGATCAGAGGAACGCCCGTCTGGCGGCAGGTATGACCATCGCGCTTGAGGATCTGGCGCCGGAGCTTGTGCCACCGCGTTGAGGAGTACCAAGCGCGCCACGGCTTCACCTTGTACCGCTCACGATCTTGCGCCCTCGTGTCGCCGCTGGCGGCGCCGAGCTTCGGTTGCGCGGCTGCGATGCGCGGCGGCATTGTCTTGAGCCGGCCCATCAGGACACCCGGCACCGCACGAACCACCGCAACGGCAGACCCACGCGCAGGCAGAGCCAGGCGAGGAGGAGACCAGCGAGGCCGAGCCGCTTCACCCAGGAAAGCAGGCCGGCAGATATCCGGATCTCGCATTTGCCCACCGTCTCCATGCTCTGACCTTTCCTTGAGATTGTTGCCGGCCGCGGGAACACCCGAACCGCGGCCGGCGCAGCGCCATCGCGTCGCGGCCCCCGCAAGCCGGTCGCAATGTTCCGCTGTAAGTAATTTGCTATGAGCGGCTTGCATTAAGTGTCAATAGGCAATGCACACGAAATCATGCAATGCCCGCATCACGACGCAGCAGATCGAGGAGCTCGAGGAACGCGACGGCCAGCGCCTTGCGCTGCTTACCGTGCGCCGACCACCCACTCGCACGCAGGATCGCGCCCATATCCAAGCCATCGACGCAGACCGCGCAAAGCAGATCAAAAGCCTTGATATCCTGCGCCTTGCCGTTCCGGCGCTGGACCTTGAACGCGATCCGCTCGGCACCGCGCACAACCCGCCCGGCCCGGTGATCGAACTCCCATCCGTTCACCACATCACGCGCCCGGTTGAACCGTGCCGCGTGCTTGACCTTTGTCGTCGCCCCGCCGTCAGATATCGCGCCCTTAGTGCAACTGCCGGCAAGATCCGCCCCGGCGATCGCGCCGATCTTCTCAACCGTCGCCGCAAACTTGAGCGCCTCGATCCGCCGCGGATCCGCCGGACCGAGCGCCGCCAGGACGGGCGGGAGAGATGCCCGTGCCGTTTGATATCCGATCGGCGTCTGACGCTTGAAAATCCATTCGCCATCGTCGCACCACCCGACAGCATCCTCGATCGTGACAAGATCCCGCCGCGGCTGACCCAGGCCGGCCGGAGATCGCGCGCCGTGACCTCGATCGAGACCTTGCCGCCGCTCTGCCGCGGCCGAGAGAAAAGCCATGTTCAACCGCTCGACCGCTGATCTGGCCCGCGCCTGATAGGTTCCGTTGAGATTATGCATTATTTCGCCAGTCCTACATTTAGACACCTTTAGTCTACCTCAAACAATATCTTGAAAATCTACGGGAGTAGTGAAGCATCAACGGGAGTAGTACGGGAGTAGTACGGGAGTAGCGGATATAGCCCAAGCACCTGAAAACAAATGAATAAAACGTGTTTACGGGAGTAGCGGGAGTAATATCGCCGCGTTACACATAAACCCGCATCCGCAACCCTCCTCCCCTCCACGCGTTATAGGGAGAACCCCGAAAACTACTCCCGCTACTCCCGTAAAACACCTATCGAATTGAAATCGAACGAAAATCTGCGGGAGTAGCGTCATTTCGCTAGTCCCGCGCAGCGGGATTAACGGGAGTAGCGGCCGTTCTGAGGAGGGGTAAGGGGAGGGAAGGGAGGAAAGAGAAGGGGGGCGCGGGATCCCGGATCCGGCAACCTGCGCCCGGATCCGGAGCCTAGGTAATGCGGTGCCGGCCTTCGGCCGGCGCTTGCAAATACAGAAGCCCGGCCAAAGGCCGGGCTTTTCTGACGAAGAGGAGAGGGGCGCGACCACGCCGGACAGATCCCGGATCGGCCCGCGCTATGGCGTGCAGGCCCTGCTAAGAGGTCAGGCGGCCGCGCCCCGAGAGCTTAAGCTTGGTCGGCCGAGACCTGCCCCATTGCACTCGCGAGGCCTGCGGCGTGTACCGCTGCGCCCTCGAGCACGTGGCGCAGCTCCTCGAGCTCGGCTCCCATCGCAACCAGGCGGCCGTTCAGCGCCTCGGAAATTGCGTCAATAACCTCGAGCTCCTCGCGCGCGTTATCGACGCTCGCACCAAGCGCGAGCGTGTTGATCTGGCGCACCAGCGTTTCGCCGCGCGCAAGCTTCACCTGAAAGTCTTCTAGGAATTGGAATGTGTTGGCGCTCATAGCGGCCTCCTGCGGTTCGAATGAACCCGGCCGACAGCTTCCAATCTGGTGGCCAGGCAACAACGGGTTGGAAGACCGCCCACAGGAACGGCGCCGCTTTCACGGCCCCATTGCGCCTGACCATAGAAAAAGCCGCACTTGTGGTGCGGCTCCGTCATGCACCTGTAGATCGGCGGGCTTCCAATCCCGACACGCCCTTTTTCGACGTGCAGGGGCAGGGTGCGCCCGCCCCAGGCGCATTGTCAAGGTGGCTGTCGTCAGCCACCGTCATTCTCTAAACAGGCCCTGTTGCAGGCCGGGTTTCAGGGTTACCGCCCCTGCAGATCGCGCCGGCCGCTGCCGTTCGATCGCCGCATCGCGACGCTCCTCCGCCGCCGACCGGCACCCCTGGCACGCCCAAAGCGACCGAACGCCAGGCCGCTGCGCCTTCCGGCCCCCCGGCATCTGGAACCCGAACGGCGCAGGCTCGGCCCCGCAGATATCGCAAGGAAACGGCCGCAGCGGCGGAGCTCCGCGCACGGTCAACCCTTTCTCGCCGAGGCCGAGCGCAAGCCGTCGCCATATTGGGCAATCCGGTTCATCGCCGCCTCATGCATGCGGATCCCGCAAAATCCAACGTCCGACCTTTTCACCGAAGAGAATTGCTCGCCGTTCGGCCCCTTCACGACGCCCACCCGATCGTGAATTGCATTCGAGACCGCCCTCGACCCCCATGCCGCGTCTCCTCGATCGAGGAGAAAGGCGTTGAACCCGTCGCGCAGATCGCGGCTTGCGGTCCAGTCGTCGGGAAGGCCGGTGATCTCGCATTCGGTCTGCAGGAAAAGCCGGAGCTTGTCGCTCTCGAGGCGGTATTCGTCCGTCGCCTCGCGCACCACCGCCGGCGCCGCAAGGCCTTGATCGGCCCATTCCAGGAACCCTTGCACGGCCCAGGCAAGAATGCCTTCGGCCTCTGCCCAAAGCTTATCCGCGAGCGTCGGATCTACCTCATCATCCGGGATCTGAACAAGCCACGGCACCAGGAGCACGCGGCGCCATATGCCATCATCCGAGCCCCGGATCTCCGGCTTGTGATTTCCCGATATCATGAGCTTGAACTCAGGCACCACTTCGACAAATTCCTGCATCATCCGCCGGATCATGATCGCCTCGCCGCCGGTCAAGGCCTTGATCAGCGCCTCTTTCATCCGCGTGCCCTGTTCCGGCTCCGAGGCCCGCACGAACCGCGCGCCAGGCAGACGAACAAGATCCGGCGTCGCGTCAGACCCTTTCCGCTGTTCTGTGCCGGTCAAGGTCTCGATCGGAACGGTCGTTCCGTAATCCGCGAAGATCCTCGCCAGCACGTCGACAAAGGTTGATTTACCATTCCGCCCGCCGCCGTAGTTGAAAACAAGCTTCTGCTCGGTTGTCTTGCCCGTCAGGCAATATCCGATCCAGCGCCGCAGAAATGCCTGAACTTCCGGATCAGGCTGGACCCGATCGAGGAAGGCAAGCCAGGCCGGACACGCGGCCGCCGGATCATAGGCAACCGGGATCATTTTCGATATCAGATCTTCGCGATCGTGCGGATGCAGCTCGACCCGCCATTTCGGCCTGGCATCGCCCCAGGCCTCTTCATGCGGATCGACCCCAAAATGAAACTTGACCGTCCCGTTTGCCACGTTGACCGAATAGGGATCCGCGTTGATCTCGGCGATCATCCTCGCGACTTTCGGCTTTGCCTCCAACAGCATGTTCGAGATTTTCGCACTGTTGCCGCTCGCGCGCGCGTGTTGCCGATGCTGCGATTTTCGCCGGCCAAGATCTTTGCGGATTTCTGCCGCCTCATCTGCAATGGTTCGCAATTCCGATTTCCTGCGCCGGCCCGCTTCGTCCAGGTCTTCCGGCTTTTTGCGCTCGGCCGCGCGCAGCTCAGCCGAGGTCTCGCGCGCCAGATCCAGCCGAGCGATCTCCCAAGCCTCAAGCGCCAGATGATTGACCTCTATGAGGATCCGGCTCGCGATCTTCTGCGCGTCGCCACGCACTGTCAGCTCATCCTCATCCGCAAGCCATCGGTCGCCCTTCCAGCGATACCAGCCGAGACGCGGGACAAAGAGGATATCGTCGCCGAAATACTTGATCAGGCGCTGCCCGTTGCCGAAATCGTTGAGCGGATAAAGCGCCGCCGCGGCCTCCGGAGGCTCGACATATTCCGGCCCCGGATTGCAATCCTGGCCGCCACCGTCTTGCGACGGGATCAGCTCGGCGCGCGCAAAGGCGCCGGCAAGATCGTCCGTACCATCCATATTCTCACCTTCCCCAAGGATCCCGGCGGCCGCTCCTCTCGCGGCCGCCGGGCTTGTCACGTCACGCTCAACGGAACGCCGCCGGATACCCGGCCGAGCGCATGAAAACGGGCGGCACCTTCGGCCGCGGCCTATTCGGCCGGATCATCGCCATCGGGCTTCTCCCCTCGCAAAACATCGTTGAAATCCATGCCGGGCGGCGCGGCGACGATCTCGGTCCTGCCGATCCCGCACCGCGCCTGCGCGCGACGAAGCCCCGCGAGGAGCTTCGCCCGCGTCGCGGCCGGGTTGCTGTCACCGTCCTGCAGATAGATCAGGCGCTCGATCCACCGCGGCGGCAGAAAGGCGTCTTCATCCTCGAGATCCGGGATCCCGGAATGTCGCTGACCCTCGATCTTGATCTGCCGGCCGGCCATGTTCCCGAGATCAACCCCGGCCCAATAGGAGGCACCCTCAACCGGCGCGCACACCAGGACCGAGGCGGTCGTTTCGATGCCCTCACCCACGATCAGGCAACCACCCTCGAGCGGCATCGGCGAAAGGCGGATTGCCCCGCCCTTTTTCGACCCCCTGACCAGCTTGGAAGGCAAAGCCCCGCCGTCTCGATCGAGGATCTCCGCCTTGCGCCCAGGGCGATCGGGATCAATCCAGGTTTGATGAACTGCGCGGATCCGGCCATCTGGCGCCTGTATCGCCGCGATCATCGCAGGCCCGCGGTGAAACTCCTCGAGGCGGCCGCCGACCTTTCGCTTGTAAGGATGATCGGCGAGGCAACGGATCGTCGGCGGCCAGCTCGGAAACGAGATCCCCCGGCCGGCCAGATAGGCAACCGCCGGCGCCGGATCCTGCCCGACCGCCGAGGCCCAAATATTGCGCGCATCCTCGATCGCGTAGGCACGCGCGCGCGCCGCATAGGCGTCGCGCTGCGCGGCATCCTCGGCGCGCTTCTTTTCGCGTCGCGCCCGCTCTTCCTGAGAGATCTCGATCTCGCGAGCGCCGACAAGCCAGTCGAGCGCCGCAGGGAACTCACATTTCAAGGCCAGGCGCACCAGGGCGATCCCGTCGCCGGTTTCGCCGCAGACCCTGCAATTGAAAACGTTCTTCTGCGTATTGATCGCGAAACGATCCTCGCCGCCACAGTCTGGACACGGACCGGCGCTTTCGACCGCAGATACCCGCTTGAGCTTGAGATCGAGCCGGTCGACCACTTCCGCGACCGGCACCGCCTGCGCCTCGCGCAACCGATCATCACTCCGCATCATCGCCCCCGAAGCTGAAACCATCTGGCGCCGTCAGTCGGTATCCGACCCCCGACCAGGCCGAGATCACGGCTGGCAATCCCGCGCGTGCGATCGCCTTGCGCAATGTCGAGATCCGCGCGTAGACCGTGCCGGGATCCGACCAATCCGCCGCCGGCCGATCGCCCATTGCCGCGGCGTGCAATGACTGCAGGGTAACGATCCGCCCGCGGCGCCGATCGAGCGCATGCAGGATCCGCGCCTCGGCGGCCGAGATCCGAAGGCCTTGCGCGGCGATCGAGCTCATGAACGCGGCCGGAGGATCCAGATAGAACGCGAGGAGCCCGATCGCGTAGTCGAGCCGCTCACGCTCCGGCTGCGCCATGATCTCGGCCTCGAGCCGCGCGGCGATCATGGCTTGACCGACTTTCTGGACCAACGCACGCAGCCCACGTCGCCGGAGTGAGCCTCCTCGCGCGTGCTCAGGCAGGTTCGCGCCTTGTGATCGCGCAACTTCCCGTCAAAATGTTCGCACGTCCCGCAGATCACGCGCAGATGCCGCGGGCAGTTTTGCGCGAGCGGCAACTCCTCATTCGGCCGGAGCTGGATCACGACAGGTCTCATATGTCCGACCTCCGGCGCGCGCCGGCGCGGATCCCGGCCAGTGGATTGCGGGGCAGGGCGCCCGGCACGTCCCGCAACAGGCGCAGATATGCGGCGACGATTTCCGGGATCAGAACATCGGGCGGCACTTCGGCATCAGCCGCGATCGCCTTCACGTCGCGGCGATCCTGCGGCGAGAGGCCTGCCAGGGGATCGACCGGCTCACTCACTTTCACCCCCGGAAAGATCGAGACGCGGGAGCGGCGGGATTTCGATCCCCTCGCGGCGGGCTCGCTCCCCAATATCGGCAGTCAGCCTTGAAGCTGTGCCAAGCGTCATGTCGCGGCCGTGTTTGCCCAGGAAGTGCTGCAGCGTGTTTCTGCCGAGCCCGAGCTTTAGCGCGTCGCCGCTTGGCCGCAGGCTCAGGAGGGCCATCGACTGCCGCAACCAGGAACGGAATGCGTCGGCGTCAGGTAAGGTATCCGGTACTTGCGTTCTCATGCTGTCTCGCCTCCAAAAGTGGGGCCGCATCACTGACGGCGTCCATCCTGGAAGGCATCGCACAATAAATCATGCAAACACAAGAAAAAAGTACTCCGCACTTGTAGACGCTTCGCGCACACATGAAAGACGTTCACATTTTAATGTGCGTCGTACATTATACCACCCATTGAAAGCGACCGAGATGCTAGATCATTTAATGAACAGTCCAGTGAGCAGCCCGATTTCAGACCCTCGCGTAGAAGTCGCGCGGAACAACATCCGCATGGCGGCAGCCCTTCGTCATATGAATTTTTCAGACATCGCGCGGCAGGCTGGGCTCAGCCGGAACGCGGTTTCCCAATTCGTTTCCGGTCGATCTGCCCTGACATACCCCAACATGCTGCGCGTTTGTGACGTGCTCAAGATCCCGATCGGGTTGGTACACGTACCCGACAGCATAACCGAAGGGCGGATCCGCCTTCACTCGGCACTGGTCTCACTCCCCGCGCACAAGGCAGAAGAGGTTTTTGCCGCGATCGACGGGCTCGAGCGTTGAGGTGGCGCCGAGAGGCGCTCAAGCTCATCCGCGAGGCGAATAAGATCCGCCTCAGACCAGCCGGCCGTCATCTCGTGAGCCTGACTGATTACACTTTCATCTATTCGCATGCGTCCTCCGTCCCTCGGGCCGCGCGGCGTTTCTTCGCCCCGATCTTACCCCAAAGAGGTTTATCCTAAACGCAAACGGATTCTGCAAGTCGGATCGTGCAAATATAAGTTGTAATTGACCATGCACGTTTAAATGTGCAATGCATAGCTTCGGAGCTAGATCTGGAGAGGTGCAAAGATGTTCTCGGCCAAGCCGCAACCCGTTTGCCAGAGCTCGAATGAAGCGGCCGCAGAAGCCACGACCCGCCGACGGCCGGGCGCGATCGGCACTACCGACCGCCTGTTATCGACCGACCAGGCGGTTGCCTACCTGGCGGCGCGAGGCGTGCAGACCTCTCGCCGCCTTCTGGATCAAATGCGTGCCGAAGGCGCCCTTCCGTGGGTCAAGGCGCGCGGCCGGATCCGGATCCTATATCGCCCCGCCGCGCTCCTCGCGGCCGTTCTGCAGGAGGAAAGCGCATGCTCAGAACCCACCGAAGAGCGGCCGGCGGGAATTTCTACATCCGCGGCACCGTCGCGGGACAGCACATTTACGAAAGCACTCGCACAAGCGACCCAGGGCGCGCAGAGGCGATCCGGATCCGGCGCGAGAAAGAGCTCCTCGACCGTCACGCATATGGAAAAGCGGCGACGCTGACTTTTGCCGAGGCGGCGCTATCCTACATGCAGGCCGGCGGCGAAAGTCGGTTTCTCGCCCCGATCCTACGCCACTTCGGCCCCGATCGGCTTATCGCCGAGATTGACAACGCGGCGATCCTCGAGGCCGAGGCCGCGATTTATCCGAAGGCCGCGCCCGCTACAGTCAACCGCCAGCTCATCACCCCGATTTCAGCCGTAGTCACTATGGCGGCCGAGGAGGGTCTCGCGCCGCCCCGAAAATTCAAACGGCGGAAGGGAGACCGGAAGCGCACCCGATGGCTCACGCCGGAAGAGGCCGAGCGCCTGATCGAGGCCGCGGCCGAGCTGCAACCGCACATTTTGCCGGCGATCGGCTTGATGCTTGGCGCAGGCTTGCGATCGAGCGAGGCATTGGCGCTCGACATGGCGCATTTCTACCCAGCCACGGCCGAGGCGTGGATACCAGAAGCAAAGAACGGGCACCCGCGCATGATCAGGCTCGCGCCCCGCGGGCTCGATCTGATCCGCAGCCGGCCGCTACCAGATGCCGGCGCCATCTGCCGGAGCCCCAAAGGGAAAGCCTATGTGCAGCGCGAACATGGTGGCGGCCAGATCTCGGCCGCGTTCGCTGCGTGCGTGACGGCCGCCGGGCTCGATCGCGCCGAGGTCACGCCGCACACATGCCGACACACATGGGCAACCTGGTTCTACTCCCAAACCCATGATTTTGGCGGCCTCCTCGATATCGGCGGATGGCAAAAGGCAGACATGGCGTTGCGCTACAGAAAAATCGCCCCAGCTGATCTAGCGGAGCGACTGCTGACGCAAGGCTGGGATTTCCGTCACGGGCTGGCCACAGGTTCAAGTGAATATACAGATTCACGAAACGTCGGATTGCGTCTGGTCAGATAGCATGTGAGGGGGCAGCCGGATACCTCGGTAAGGCTTGAACGTCGGCCGCTGTTCCAGGGAGAGTTGTCCATGCTGGAAACTCTTCTTTGGCATGCCCCTGTCAGTTAGGGTGCTGGCGAAGATCAAATGTAACACTGTGGCACGGCGTCCTTGGCTGACGATCGACTGGTGGATACTAGTCCAAAACCTCACGGAGCACGTACTGCCGTACCTACACACATATAGGAAGTGGAGCAAATGGTAGACTGGGACCAGGATCTGCCTCTCAGAACCTCCAAAACAGTCGATGTGGAGCTTCTCGAGTTTGACCAAGACAATCCGCGCTTCACGCCGGACAAAAGGCCCGAGGACGGCAGCGACGAAGCGATCATAACGCTCCTAGACCGCAGTTCCGATTTGGGGGAACTGGTGCAGTCGATAGCCTTCAACGGTTATATCGATATCGAACCCATGATCGTTTATGCCAACGAAGATGGCTTAGTCGTTCTTGAGGGAAACCGCAGACTCGCGGCGGTGAAGGTGCTTCGCAGTCCAGAGCTTGCGGCTGCATGCCGGATCAGCACGCCAAAGCTGACGGACGAAGCCCGAGCCTCACTTGATAAGGTTTTGGTCTACAGGGTCGAAGACAAACATGGTGCAATCGATCTTATCGGCTTCAAGCACATTAACGGGCCTCAGGCATGGGACGCATATGCCAAGGCTTTGTACGCAATGCGCTGGCTCGATGCTGAGCGAGGGAAGAAAGACGGATTGACGCTTTCCGAAATCGCACAGCGTATGGGCGATAAACACGACACGCTACACAGGATGGTTACGGCTGCCTACGCGCTAAAACAGGCAGAAGACGACTACGTTTATGACCTTGATGATCGAATTAAGCGGCACTTCAGCTTCTCGCATCTCTACACCGGTCTTACCTATCCAGAGTTCAGCACCTTTCTCGGGATGGATCGCATTGCGCGAAGCGAGGATCCACTTGAGCGACCAGTCCCCGCGGACCATGAAGGGGAGCTACGTCAGATGCTGGTATGGCTCTATGGTTCAAAACGCGAAGATACAGATCCCGTCGTCCAAAACCAAGCCAGCGATTTGCGGCGTCTGAAACAAGTTCTAACTTCGCAAGCGGCTACCCGCGAACTAACGGAGCGCGGCGATCTCGGCGCCGCGGTGGTCACTGCTACTCCTGCATCTGACTTGTTTGCAAAGAACCTCATCGATGCTGCTGCGTCTTTGCGGCTCGCTGTGGATAATTCCACGGGGTACGATCCTGAGTTGCACCCAGATATGATGGAGTTCGCAAAGTTGTGTGTGGATCGGTCTGACATAGTTCTTGGCACTATGGAACGCCGGTCAGAAAGGTCGAAGAGAGGGAAATAGAATGACGCCAAGCCTCGTTTCTCCTCCTCCCGTTAACGCAACAGCGGATATTCTTCTCGATTGGCTCGAGTTAACGGCATTTTTTGACGAGTTTGAGCGAGCACGAATCGACGATATCGCCGGCAGTAATCGAACCCAAGAGGAAACCCAGGATGAAGATTTTGGCGACGCTGACCGGAAGGATGATAATCTTCGAGAGGAAATAGAGCGTGAGGTAGACCACCGCCAAAAAGCACTTCAAGCATCCTATCCCTTCGAGCTCGATAGGACCGGGGAAGAACTTGGCCTCAGCCGAAAATTCAATGATCCACAAGCTAGCTTTTATCTACTTTGTTTGATCGCTTCACACGTTACGAAGTCGCCACTTCTGCGCGTTCCGCCAGATGATGCTCTTGTCAATCGGATGCGGAACAGGGTGTTTCAAGTGCTTGGAACTTTAGCTGTATCTGGTTTGGCAGGAGGACCGGCGGTAAGCGTCGGATATCCTCGAGAAGACAAGGCTACGATCTTGGACGTACTTGGACGTGCCGAGGAATGGGGGTTAGGGCTGTCTCCTCGAGATAAGCCAGGACGGCACGCCGCCCCGCAAGCCAAGGATGGTGGCGTTGATGTAATTGGATGGGCTTTCGCCGATAGACCGCCACCTCCAAGTATCATTTTTGGCCAATTGGCTTCCGGGCGAAACTGGATAGATAAGCCGATGAGTATTGAATATGGAAACTTTATGAATGACTTCTTTGAAGATAGAGGCCCCGAGCAGCACAACTTTGCTACGTTAATACCTTACAGAATTTTCGATGATTTGGAGTTCCGGCGCGCAAGTGTGGTGCATCGGACTATATGTGATCGCCATCGCGCACCCAAATACGCCCTTGATGGTGCCATCTTAGCAGAAAGAGGGGTGCCAATGGACGAAATCGGCAATGTTGGTCAGATTGTCGAATGGCTCGAAGATTATCGAGCATTTGCTTTGCCAGATCCGGCTTAGATGGATTGAACGAGGATCTCACGTTCCTTTCGCGTTGTTTTTAGGCTGTAATTTACCTGGATTTTCCGCTGCCGAAAATCGCGATATAGCCTGTGGACTAACGGATGATTGTCATACGTTAGAACCCAATGCGGGAAGCGACCGCTGTTGAGCATGTCAGCCAAGGCACTGTGCTTGCTCTCGCTCATTGCGTTCAGGTACAATCGTGAACCTGCCTCGACATAAGGAGGGTCGACAAAAAACAAGGTTTTCTCAAGCGAAACTCGCGCTTCCGATCGAGCGAGGAAGACCGTCGCATCTTCGTTGGTCAAATGAATGCGGTCGCGATTTTCTCCGATCCAAGCAATTCTACGGCTCATGCTTTCGCGGTAAAATCGCGCGTCAATTTTCCATCGACCAGTTTGGTTATATCCCCCTATGGGACCAGACCCGAGAACTATCCCTGACCGACTGGTTCTGTTGATAAAATATGTGGCATATCCAACTTCGAAAGAATAGTCACCGTTCAGCTGCATGTTTTGAAGAGTTTCTCGAGCTTCATACCACTCTTCCATATCGACACGTGCAGAGGCTATACGCTCTAGGAACCGTTCGGTCTCATGCACCATGGCATTCCAAGCTGAGTACACTCTGGCGTCGGCGTCGTTAAGGTGGATGGAAGCGACCTTGCCGTCTTCTAGAAGATTGACCGCTGCACCGGCTCCGCCGCAGAAAGGTTCGGCGTAGACCTTCTCTTCGCCAGGAAGGGTATCAACCACAGTAGCCAAAAACCCAGACAGAAACCCTTTCCCGCCAGGATATCTGAAGGGTGACGCGGATTTTTGTACATGCCGGCGCGGATACTCGGACAAGTCGAGTAGATCTTCGTAGGACATAGGCCTGTTCTTGCTGCTCGAGTCTCGTTCCACCACGTATAGCGGCCCACTCGCTGACTTTACACCACAATCTGTGTATCAGATCGACTTGGGTTGCCCTTTGCTCTCGCGCTGTGGAGGCGTCCGGCCATTGTGCGGCGAGATTGGTCTCAGAACAATGTCTCCGGTCAAACTGGTAGGCAGATATAGCTGTATCAGGCCGCCTGGACATTCCGGAAACCTGCCGCGAGCGTGATACGGATGGACGAGATCACGCGCGTCGCAGCGTGTCGCTCCTACGACTGGCCAGGCTGACACACGGCCAATCTAATGACCGCCGGCGCTCGGGATCTGCGGAGCTTCCGGAATGACCGCCGGTGCCTCGACACCGTGCCGCTCGAGCCATTCCTTGATTACACCCCACCGATCGGCATCCTTCGGCGCGGATCGGTACTCATCCAGGCGCGCGAGATCTCGGGCCAGATCGTGCGGTATGTTTGAAGGCCAGGGCATCGCGCGCTCCTAAAGCCCGGCCCCAATCGGCCGGCCGCCAAGGTCTATCCCGACACCATGAACAAAAAAAGCCCCCCGCGCCAGGAGGCGCGGGGGGCTAGAAACGAAGCATCTTCGCTTCGCAGGCTCTTGAGGGGGTTTCAGCAGTCGTGACGGACAGAGCCGGGCCTGACCTTCCCGTCGGCCGACGCCGCGGGCCAGGCCTGCGGCAGCGGCGAGCCTGAGGGTTTAGCGGCTTGCTTCGCGCGGATCTCCTCGACATTCTCCCAGACCCGCTCAAGCTCTCTTTCGCCGCAGGTGATCATGTCCAGATCATGCGCCGAACAGAAGGCTGCAAGCGTAACCATCACGCCGCCGACTTCCTGGGTCGGCAATCCCGCGATCCGCGACCATGTGTATTTCTCCAGTGTGGCAACTCGATCTTTTGGGTAGCCGCACGACTGCAGTAGCTCGAAGACCTCCTCGAGTAGACGGTCGCCGCGCTCCAGGTGACAGGACGTGACTTCTGGGCCGAAACAATCCAGTGCCCATTGGGCGACACGGTCCTGGTAACCCGAAAGCGCGCTATCGGCCTCCGGCTCCCATCCGCTGAAAACGTCTTGCAACTCGCACATGTCTCCGGCCTCGATCGCCTTGATGCCAGACAGGAGACATGCAGCGCTTTCGAGGTCGAGATCATCAAGCGCGCGGGACAACCGGCTTACCAGCACTTCCTTGAAATCAACCTCGAGCTCTTCGCTGTCCGGCAGACCGCCGGTCAGCATCTCGAGATAGGCCCGCCCCGCGGAAGCTAACTCCTCAAGCGCCTCATAAGACGCGAACCCGATCCTGTTCGCAGCGCGATCCAGATCGTCCGGGTGATCGGCTTCCGGATAATGCCCTTCCCACTCTTCTCCTACCCTGCGACATTGATCGGCGCGGGTTTCTTGCGGATCGCCGATCTTTCCTTCCTTTTCCAGTGTCTCCATCGCGATATCACCGGCCAGGGCGTTGAAGTCCAAGACGACGCCGCCCTGGGATATGAGGCTCTCGATTTGCTCCCAAGTCAGGCATTCGACTATGTGCAGCGCGCCGGCGCGCAGTTCATCGTTCGGCTTGAACCGGCGGATAAGGCTCAAGGGCCTGCCGGTCGGATTGATGGCATCCACAAGCCGACTATTCTTATCGTCCACAGCAAGATGTGACGGTCGATAAATCACGATCGGTGCGTCACGCAATACGCCGCTGCGCGCATGTTCGAGTGCTAGAAATCTCATGGGCTTTCCTTCCTTTTGCATAGCACATTTTTCTGTGCATTGCGCGACAAGAAAAGCAAGCAAAAAGGCAACCCGTGCAAAATCCATGCACCTGTCGATGGCAGCGGCAGATTTGTAAAGCTAAATCAAGGGATTGTGTAGAAACTGCGCGGCCCTTAGCAGGGGAGCGCCTTCGACCACTCGGCCACGTCTCCGCCGGCGTGTCTACGGGCAGAGGCGGAGGGATACAAGAGAAAATACCCGCCGGATGCGGCCGGTTGACGGAACGGCGCAACCGGTTTCGCTCGGCTGTGGCAGTCTCGCCGTCTGGTCATGTCCAGAGGCAGGCGTCGGGGTGCGTATCGCGGATTTGCTGCCAGTGCCGGTCGTAGGCTGCCCGGAGTGTTGCGGCGTCTTCCGGCGACCACGGAGAATAGGACGGGTACTGGGCACCGGACGGAAAGGCGCGCGCCAGCTTGCGGGCGGCGCCCGGACCGCCGGGCAGGTTGCCCCGGCTGTCTGCCAGCGCGGCGAGTTCCGTCATCGCCCGGGCCGACAGCGAGCGGTTGACGCGATCGGCGGAGGCGAAGTTCACGGGGCCGCCTGCAAGGTGGCGCAGGATCGCGTCGCGGTGGGGCGTGAAATCCTCGTACTGCCAGACCGTCAGGCGGGCGTTGGGAAAGTGCGCTCGGATGTCGGCCAGAACGTCGGGCCAGCCACGGGCGAGCGCCAGCAGGGACGCGCGCAGGTCGTCGAAGGCGAACAATTTGCCACGGCGCGCCACCGTCGAGATGTTCGCGGCGAAAAAGCTGTCGTAGCTGCGGATGGACAGGCAGATCTCCGTGTCCGGACTGTCGAGGTCGGGCGGCAGGCAGGACAGGCGGGGCCCCGGATCGGGGTAAAGCGCCCGTGCCGTCAGGTTCATTCGGCTGGAGCCGAGGAGGCCCTCTTCGGACAGGACGACGCGAGGCGCGCGCGCGCCTCTCAGCAGTGTATCGAACCGGGCGCGGGTGCGATGGACCTGTGCGTCCCGGTCCGCATCCCCGGTCGAGGCATAGGCCAGATCGGGGTCTCCGCGCAGGTGTTCGGGCAAAAGCACCGCGGTGCCGCGTCGGCGCAGCGCGTCCGCGTTCAGGCTCAGCACCTTCTGGATGAAGGTCGTGGCGGTCTTGTGCGCACCAAGATGCAGCACCGTCTTTGGCGGTTCGGTCGGTCCGGGTCGGGAAGGCTGGGGCATGCCGGTAAGCACTCTGTGGCGAAGGGGCAGAGTGCGCAGGCCCGACGGTACCGTCAAGTCGGTCTCATTGTAACTAACCTGTCCGGCCCGGGTAACCGGCCATTAAGCAGGGGCTCCTAGCCTCGGCCTCGGGTGAAAATCATCGAACCAGGGGTGGGCGATGTCTATCAGTATTAAGGCGGCAGGCGCGGTGACGCGTTCTGTGAAGGTGAGTGATTCATTGTTCGGGGTGAACTTCCTGTTTCACGCGGACAGGGCGGAAATCGGCAGCGATTATCATCAGGTGATGGGGCGGACGGGCACCGAGGTGCTGCGCTTTCCGGGCGGCACGATAACGGAGCAGTTCTTCGATCCGTCCGACCCGGATGCGGATATCGGACGCGACATTGTCGCCATCAAGCACGGCGAAAGCCGTGTCGAGACGCGGACGGTCGAAAGCCTGAGCGACTTCCTGGCGTTCTGCGAAACGGAAGATTATGCCGCGACGGTGGTGCTGCCGACATACCGGTATTTCGACCAGAAGTCGGGCCGGCTGCAGGCCGGGGCGGAGGCCGAGATCAAGGGCTTCGTTCGCAAGCTGGTGGCGGGCGAATACGGCAGTGCCGACATCCATTCCATCGAGCTGGGCAATGAATGGTATCAGGACAAGTTCCGCTGGAGCGTCGAGGAATTCGCCGACGTCCAGGCGCAGGTGGCGGTCTGGGTGCGCGAGGCGATCAATGGTGTCGATCGCGGATCCGACATCCGGATCCTTGCGCAGGCCGGGCGCAATGACGACGACAACGCGATCCTTGCCCGCGCCATCAAGGACATGAAGGCGGGCGTGGATGGTGTGATCACGCATCTTTACGGCGTCCATGGCGGGGGTGACCTGTTCGGGATCGGCTACGGGCTCGACAAGCGGCTCGACACGATCTCCGATGTCTGGAAGGCGGTGCTGGACCGTAATGTGCCGATTTCGGTGACGGAATGGAACGTGGGCGAAAGCGGGCCCCAAACATCCGTCATCAACGGGCTTGAGCGTACGGTGCCGTTGATGCGGATGTTCGCGGAAATGGTCGAAAACGATGTCGACATGGCCGCGATCTGGACCGGGCAGAACATCAGCCCTGCAGCCCTTTCCACGGTCGAAGGGCAGGGCACGGCGCTGACGCCGACGGGCTACTTCTATCACATGCTGTCGACGGCGCTGCCGGGCACGGCGCTGCAAGTCTCGGCCGGTGGGCCGCAGGTGCAGGACGCCAAGGGGCATGATGTGGCCTACCAGTACAACTTCACATCGAAGGATAAGGCGGTGATCTACGTCACTTCGGGCAGCGGCGGGCGGCTGGATATCGACCTGGACGTTTCGGCCTACGCCAAGCGGGCGCATCATGTAAGCGTCACGTATCTGGAGGCAAAGCCGGGATCGAAGGCCGATGCCTATGATGCCGAAGCCCGGATGCGTGTCGATGAAGATGTCGAGATCGGCCGGAACGGGCGGCTGGACCTGAAGCTCGACGCGTTCGAGACGGCCGAGGTGACGCTGACCTTCACCGGCGGCATCCTGCTGCGGGGCGATCCGGAAAACGGCATGGCCGACCTGTTTCGTGGCACCCGGTTCGATGACGATCTGCGCGGCGGGGCCGGCGCGGACACCCTGTTCGGCAATGGCGGCGCCGACCGTCTGGATGGCGGCGCGGGTCATGACAGGATCGTCGGTGGCGGCGGTCGGGATGTGATCGCGCCGGGCGCGGGCGACGACATCGTGATCGGTGGCGATGGCAAGGACACCATCAGCTACCGCGATGCGGGGGGCGGGGTGAATGTCTACCTGTCCTCGGGACATGCCGAAACGGACGGCGGCACCGACACGCTGATCGGGATCGAGAATGTCGAGGGCTCGCAGGTGTCGGACCGGCTGTTCGGCGATGGCGCCAACGTGCTGGAGGGGTTGGGCGGCGACGATTTCATCTGGGTCGCGGGCACCCGGGGCAACCTTGCCGATGGCGGCGCGGGCGACGACGTGATCGACGCGCGATCCGGCGGCGGCGTGCTTTTGGGCGGCGCGGGCCAGGACCAGATCCTTGGCGGCACCGATGACGTGCAGGCCTATGGCGGCGGCGGTGCCGATTGGATCATCGGCGGATCGGGCAATGATTTCATCGAAGGCGGCCGCGGCAGCGACCATCTGGCCGGAGGGGCGGGGCGCGACGTGTTCCATTTCGCGCTGGGCGACGGGAACGACGTGATCGCCGACTTCGAAATCGCGCGGGACCGGCTGTCCTTCGATCTGGGCGGCAACACCATAGCGAACGCGCGGGTTTCCGGGCAGGGGGATAATACCGTCCTGAAGATCGCGGACCTGGAGATCCTGTTCGAAGGGGTCAACCCCAACGGCTTCGACCTGGACGATCTGCTCGTCTAGTCGGTCCCGTCGGGCGGTTCGTGGAAGCTCCAGCAATCCTTGAACCCCGGCATGTCGGCGCCCAGGTGGCGCCGGCTTCGGTCCATGCGGGAAAACAGCGTGTCGGCCGTTTTCAGGCGCAGGATGTATTCCGTCAGCACGCGGCCTGCCACGGGTTCGCGTCCGGCGGTTTCCAGCAGCATTGCCATCGTGTTCAGCATCAGGTCGGTATTGCCCAGCCGGAACCGGTCCATGCCGGGAAAGCCCGTCTTCGTCGTCGGCTTCGTGCCGGAATAGAGCGCATCGGGGGCGTGGCCTTCGATGGCGCGTTCGCCCTCGTACGCCTTCAGCAGGTTTGAAAAGAAGAAACCCGTGCCGCCGATCATCCGCTGATCCTCGGTTTCGCCATGGTCGAAGAAGGTCTGCAACGTCGAAATCAGCCACCGCGCGGGCAGGGTGCCCAGCAGGATCTCGTGCTCCTCGCGCCAGAGCCGGAGGAACAGGTGCCGCGCTTCTGATGTATAAGGCGTGTCGCGGCGCAGGTAGCTGATCGTCAGCGCGTTCAGAAGCGTCGCCGCGGGGCGGTGGCGCAGGCGGTGGGACAGGATCTCGATCTGGTTGAGCATGTTGGCCCGCTTGCCGCCGGGAAATTCCTCGGCCCCGTCCACAAGATCGGTGCGCAGGGCGGCAAGGTCGATATCGGGTTCCGGCAGGACATTGTCGATCTTGCCCTGCCGCGAGACCCGCTTGGCCGCGCGCTGGCCAAGGGCGGCCAACGCCTTCGGCACGGGCAGGACCGGCGCGCGCGGGGGCCAGTCCGGGTAGGAGGCCGCGGTTTGGGGCGGGGGACCCGCCGTATCCGGGGGCAACAACAACCGGGTGCGCGCAGCCTCTTTCGCGGCGGGCGATGCGGGCGCCTCGACGATGGCCGCCAATACGCCGCCGATCCCGGCATCCGCGGCCCTGCCCAGAGGCATCCGCCGTTGCAGGGCACCTGTCGGGTCCAGCCGATCAAGAAACCTGCCCGCGGCGACAAGCGCGTCGTTGCCGTTGATGGCCTCAAGCCCGGCAGGCGGAAGAACGGCCGTCCAGCCCCGGGAGAAATCCAGGCGCGCATCGCCCGCGACGCCGCGGATCTCGCGATCCGTGCGGGTGGCCAGCACGCCGCGCAGATCGGCGAGCCACAATTCCTCAGGCGGACACAGGAAATAGAACCGGCACTGCTGGTCGGGGAAGGCCGCGGCCACCTGTTCCAGCCGCTGGGCCAGATCGGGGTAGGGGCTGAAATCCTTCGACAGACCGGGCAGCGGGCCGGCCAGATCGGGGCATGAAATCACGCCGTCCAGCGACGGTGTCTCCCGCAGTTCCTTCGCCAGCCGCCGCAGCCGGCGCTGTCCTTCGGGCGCCTTGCCAGTGTTGAAGCGCAGCGCGGCCTCGGCCACCGGGATGGGGGGCAGGACCGACAGCGACAGGCGCTCCCGCAGGTCGTCGCGGGAGCTGTCCAGCGCCCGCGTGATGGCATGTTCGCCCGCCGCATGGGGGCCGATGTGGATATGGACGGTCTGCATCGGGCTCTGGCGCACCTGACTGAAATCGCCGGGCCCGGGCTCCGGCAGAATAGAGACGGAGAGTGTCAGGCTTGCCGCGGCGTTGCAACTGCGGGCGGAGCGTTCAGTCCGGCGGGTCGTCGGTGGTCTGCCCAAGGTTTTCCTTCAGCAGGATTTCCACCCGGATCGTCTCTTGCGAGGCCAACGGCTCGCGGTTGTCGCAGCGCGCGCGCAGAACGCGGATGGCGCTGCGGACAAGATGGCCGGGGTTCTGCGCGATCACCGCATCCAGTGCGCGGGTCATCAGCATGGCTTGGGTGTATTGCGTGCGTTCGTGGGCCAGCGTGACAAGGCTGGACAGATCCCGTTCGTTCCGGATCGCCTCCAACGAAAGGCGCGCCTCGGAGCTGAGGACATAGGCCGCGACGATATCGTCGTGGTTGCGGAAGGCGGTGCCGACGATGCGGCAGGCGCGGTCGGGATCGCCATAGGTTTCCAGCGTGGGCAGGGCGGTCAGGCCGGGGTAGTCGGCCGTGATGACGCTGTCGAATCCGTGCCGGCGTTCGACGCTGTCGCGGGTCATCATCGTGTCGGACACGACGAGGATCTTGCCCGTCCGGCCCCCGCAGAACTGGCCCACCAGCCGCCCCGCCGTCGCGCCTGCGGCGGCGTTGTCGACGCCCACGAAATCGATCGGCAGCTCGCCCGAATGGCCTGAAACCAGGGCCGTCACCTTCACCCCGCGTTCGTGCAGGCGCAGCATCGCGTCCCGCACCTGCGGCGAATCCGGGGCCATGAGCGCCACGCCATCCGTGTCCTCCCGCGTGATCCGGCCCAGCATCGCCGCGATCTGGTGGGGATCGGTATCGACGGCCCTGCGGCAGCGCACGAAGGTCGCCTCGGCCGCGAAGGCGGATTGTGCCTCATCGACCCGGTCCAGCAGCGTATCGAGGAACTGGTCGCCCTGTTTCGGCAGCAGGAATTCCAGCCGGTAGCTGCGCCCGCGGGCAAGGTTGGCGGCTGACAGGTTGCGTTCGAATCCGATCCGTTCGATTGCCTCGTTCACCGCCTCGACCGTGGTCTTGCGGACGCCCGGACGGCCGTTCAGAACCCGGTCGACGGTCGCCAGGCTGACGCCTGCGGCTTTGGCCAGATCCTTTGTTGTCGGTCGCATCCCGGCGTTCGAACCTCACGTTCCATGGGTGATGTCCGGTCATTTTCTCCTTGTTTGCCGGGCAATTGCAAGGCGAATGACGTACGTACCTCAAACTTTTGTTGCTATGAGGTACGTGCCTCAGTTAGCATTCTTTCAATACCGCGAGTCGCTTGAGGAGGCGACGACATTGCCTTGGGAGGAGAAACGTCATGAAGCGTAAACTGATTTTGTCCGTGGCTGCCGGCGCCCTGACTGCCGGATCTGCTATGGCCGAGGACCTGACCCTGTGCTGGGCGGCCTGGGACCCGGCCAACGCGCTGGTCGAGCTCAGCACCGAGTTTGAAGAGGAATCCGGCCACAACATGAGCTTCGAATTCGTGCCCTGGCCCAACTTCGCCGACCGCATGCTGAACGAGCTGAACTCGGGCGGGCAATTGTGCGACCTGATGATCGGCGACAGCCAGTGGATCGGCCTTGGCGCCGAGGCCGGGCATTACGTGAAGATGAACGACTTTTTCGATGCCAACGGCATCTCGATGGACGATTTCATCCCCGCGACCGTGACGGGCTATGCCGAATGGCCCAAGGGCACGCCGAACTACTGGGCGATGCCCGCGTTCGGTGACGTGGTGGGCTGGACCTACCGCAAGGACTGGTTCGAACGTCCCGAGCTTCAGGCCGAGTTCAAGGAAAGCTACGGTCGCGATCTGGCGCCGCCCGCGACGCTGGCGGAACTGAAGGACATCGCCGAATTCTTCCAGGGCCGCGAGATCGACGGCACCACGGTTTACGGCGCCGCGATCTATACCGAGCGGGGCTCGGAAGGGATCACGATGGGCGTGACGAACGCGCTTTATAACTACGGGTTCGATTACGGCACCGCTGACGAGCCCTACAAGATCGACGGCATCGTCAATTCGCCCGAAGCGGCGGCAGGGCTGGAGTTCTACAAGGAGCTTTACGATTGCTGCACGCCGCCGGGATCGTCGGACTGGTACATGTCGGAAAACATCGACGCGTACAAATCCGGGCAGGTGGCGATGCAGATGAACTTTGCCTTCATCTGGCCGGGCGTGGAAGCCGACCCGAACGTGGGCGGCGGCAAGTCGGGCTATTTCCCGAATCCGGCAGGCCCGGGCGGTCAGTTCGCGCAGCTGGGCGGGCAGGGCATTTCCGTCGTGAACTATTCCGACAACAAGGATGCGGCGCTTGAATACATCAAGTGGTTCTCGCAGCCCGAAGTGCAGAAGAAATGGTGGGAAGTCGGCGGCTACTCTGCGTTGAACGCCGTGGTCGAAGATCCGGGCTTTGCCTCCAGCCAGCCCTATGCGCAGACCTTCCTGGACAGCATGGCCATCGTGAAGGACTTCTGGGCCGAACCCGCCTATGCCGACTTGCTGATCGCCATGCAGGACCGGGTCCATGCCTACGTGATCGCGGGCGACGGCACCGCGCAGGAGGCCTTGGACAAGCTCGTCGAGGACTGGAACGAGGTCTTCGAGGACGAAGGCAAGATCTGATCGCGCGCAACGGCCGGCCCCGACCTCCTCTCGCGGGGCCGGCTTTCGGACGCCGTGGGGCGGCACCACCGCTTCCCGGCGCCCGAACTCAACGAACGGACCCTAATTCATGACGGACAGCACCGTGGATCGACTGGCCCAGGCCACGCCGCCGACCCTTGCACGCAAGGTGAAAGGCCTGTCGGACCGGGCCATTGCCTGGCTTTTCATCGCGCCCACGATCTTCCTGCTTCTGGCGGTGAACATCTTCCCGCTGATCTGGACGATCCGGCTGAGCTTCACCAACTACCGGGTGAACCGGCCCAACTCCGACGTGGACTGGGTGGGTACCCGCAATTACGAACGCATCCTGACCGACGAAGACACGTGGGAGAAGATGCAGGCCACCGCGCATTTCCTGATCTCGACCCTGGCGATCCAGGTCCTGATCGGTTTCGCGCTGGCCTACCTGATCAACAAGAAGTTCAAGGGCGATGCGCTGTGGACCACGATCATCGTCTTCCCGATGATGCTGTCGCCCGCCGTTGTCGGCAATTTCTGGACGTTCCTGTACCAGCCGCAGATCGGGCTCTTCAACACTGTTGTGGGCACGATCCTGGGCACCGATCCGGCCAGCTTTTCGATGATCGGCGACGTGCATCTGGCGCCTTGGGCCATCGTCATCGTCGACACGTGGATGTGGACGCCCTTCGTCATGCTGATCTGCCTTGCGGGCCTGCGCTCCATCCCTGAATCGATCTACGAGGCCGCCGAATGCGACCGTGCCTCGGGCTGGCGGCAGTTCTGGACGATCACCATACCGATGGTGCTGCCCTTCCTGATGCTCGCCGTCCTGTTCCGCGGCATCGAGAACTTCAAGATGTTCGACCTTGTCGTCCAGCTGACGGGCGGCGGTCCCGGAAACACCACGACGCTCACCTCGATCGACCTGAAGCGCGAGGCGTTCGAACGCTGGCGCACCGGCTATGCCTCGGCCTACGCGATCATCCTGTTCGTGACGGTCTTCGGGCTGGCCTCGATCTACGTGAAGGCGCTGAACAAGGTGAAAGAACGATGAGCTATTCAATCACCGACCCATCGCCGCGCACGAAGTGGTTCGCCGGGACGCTCGTGATCCTCTACGCGCTGATCACGCTGATGCCGCTTCTGTGGATCATCACCACAGGCTTCAAATCCCAGAGCGAGGCGATTGCCTATCCGCCCTCCGTCCTGTTCGAACCGACGCTGGAAGGCTATGTGAACCTCTTCACCACGCAGACCCGCGTGTCCGAGGCCGACCTGGCCGCCAACCCGCCAGAAACCTTCGCGGAAGAGATCGCGGCCAGCAAGGGGATGATCATCGTCGGCCCGTCGCGCTTCGGGGAGCGATTCCTGAATTCGGTCATCATCGGTTTCGGATCGACCTTCCTGTCGGTGGTCCTGGGCACGCTCGCGGCCTATGCGTTTTCCCGCTACAGGGTGCCGCTGAAGGACGACCTGATGTTCTTCATCCTGTCCACCCGGATGATGCCGCCCATCGCCGTTGCGATCCCCATCTTCCTGATGTTCCGCACGCTGGGTTTATCCGACACGCATCTGGGCATGATCCTGCTTTACACGGCGGTGAACCTGTCCCTGTCGGTTTGGCTGCTGAAAGGGTTCATCGACGAGATCCCCCGCGAATACGAGGAAGCGGCCCTGATCGACGGCTACACGCGGTTTCAGGCCTTCTACAAGGTGGTGCTGCCGCAGGCGGCCACGGGGATCGCCTCGACCGCGATTTTCTGCCTGATCTTCTCGTGGAACGAATACGCCTTCGCGGTGCTGCTGACATCGGGCAACGCCCAGACGGCGCCGCCCTTCATCCCCACGATCATCGGTGTGGGCGGGCAGGACTGGCCCGCCGTCGCCGCCGGGGCCACGATCTTCCTTGTCCCCGTCATGGTCTTCACGATCCTGCTGCGCAAGCACCTGCTGCGGGGCATCACATTCGGAGCCGTCCGCAAATGACCCAGTTCCTCCAAGGCCTTCTACGCCTCCGCCGCGGCCCGTGGGAGATGGTGGCAAGCATCCTCATCGGCCTGGGCGTGGTGATGCTGATGCAGCCCGTGCTGATGATCGCCTTCACCTATTCCTTCATCGTCACGCTGACGGGAACGGTCATGTTCCTCATCGTCAGCCATTTCCCGGAGTAAGCCATGGCCCAGATCCGGATCGAGAACCTCCGCAAGGACTTCGGCAGTTTCACCGCCGTACAGTCCTCGTCCTTCACCATCGAGGACGGAGAGTTCTTCATGCTGCTTGGACCGTCGGGCTGCGGCAAGACGACGACATTGCGCATGATGGCGGGGCTGGAGCTGCCGACATCGGGCCACATCTACCTTGACGGGGACGACGTCGCCGACCGCCCAGCGCGGCAACGTGACATTGCCTTCGTGTTCCAGATGTACGCGCTGTACCCGCACATGAACGTGCGCCGGAACATCTCGTACCCGCTCATCAGCCAGGGCATGTCGCGCGGCGACGTGCGCCGGAAAGTGGACGAGGTGGCGGGCATCCTGGGGATCGAGGATATCCTGTCCAAGCCTGTCGGCGGCCTGTCGGGCGGCGACCGTCAGCGCGTGGCCCTTGGCCGGGCCATCGTGCGGGACCCGAAGGCGTTCTTCATGGACGAACCGCTGGGCGCGCTGGATGCGGAGTTCCGGGAGCGGATGGCCGAGGAGCTGCGTGCCCTGCACGACCGCATGGGCGCCACGACCGTCTACGTGACCCATGACCAGCTGGAAGCCATGCAGATGGGCGACAAGATCGTGGTGATGAACCACGGTGTGGTCGAACAGTTCGGCGTCCCGCAGGACATCTACGACTGGCCCGCGACGATGTTCGTGGCGAACTTCATCGGCTCCCCGCCCATGAACCTGCTGGAGTTCCACGGGATGGCCGGGCGCGGCACGGATCACGTGATGCTGGGCGATGCGAAGATCGCCGTGCCCACGCTGCTGGACGGCGCGCAGGGCGATCTTGCGCTGGGCGTCCGGCCGGAACATGTGCATCTGGACGATGATGGCAGCTACCGTGGCCGGGTAACTGCCACGGAATACCTTGGCACGACGCAGATCGTCACGCTGTCGACGGCCCATGGCGACGTGAAAGCGCGGATCGCGTCCGACAAAAAGGTCGAGATCGGAGAGGTCGTGGGCCTGCGTTTCAATCCGTCCACCGTATCGGTCTTCGACCGCTCCACAAGCCGCGCGATCCTGAGCGACGGCAACAAGGGAGTGCTGGCCCATGGCTGAGATCACGCTTTCCGGCATCACCAAGGATTACGGCTCTGCCCGCGCCCTGGACAACGTCACCATGACCGTGCCCGATGGCAGTTTCGTCGTTCTGCTGGGCCCCACCGGCGCGGGGAAAACAACGCTCTTGCGCATGGTCTCGGGCCTCGACCAGCCGACATCGGGCGAAATCCTGATCGGCGGCGCCCCGGTCACCGCCCGCACACCTGCGGAAAGGAACGTGGCGATGGTGTTCCAGCAATACTCGCTTTACCCGCACCTGACGGTACGCGAGAACCTGGCCTTCCCGCTGAAATCCCCGCTGCTGCGCACACCGAAGGACGAGATCACCCGCAAGGTCCAGCTTGTGGCCGATGCGCTTCAGATCGCCCACAAGCTCGACAACAAGGCCACGGCCCTGTCGGGGGGCGAGATGCAGCGAGTCTCCATCGGCCGGGCCTTGGTGCGCGAACCTGCGGCCTTCCTGATGGATGAACCGCTGTCGTCTCTGGATGCCAAGCTGCGGTCGGATCTTCGGGTCGAACTGAAATCGATCCAGTCCAACCGTGGGGCCACATTCCTGTATGTCACGCATGACCAGATCGAGGCGATGACGATGGCCACCCATGTCGGCGTTCTGGATCACGGGCGGCTGGTGCAGTTCGGCACCCCGCGCCAGATCTACGAAGATCCGGTCAGCGTCTATGCCGCCAGCCGCCTTGGCCAGCCGCGGATCAACATCCTGCCGGCGGACCTGTTCGCAGGCGCGCCTTGGGACGCGAAGCACATCGGCCTGCGCCCGGAACAGATCCGGCAGGGCGAGGGCGAGGAGAGCATTGTCACCCGCATCGAACGCCTGGGCGACCAGACGCGGCTGCATCTGTCCTACCGCGATCACGACATCATCACCGTCACCGATCCTCACACCGACCTGTCCCATGGCGACGTGCTGAAGATCCGCCCCGAAAACCCGTTCTACTTCGACGCCACCGGCGCGCGGACCCATTGAAGGAGGAGACCATGTCTCAATTCGTCAATCGCAGGGAAGACATCGTGTCAGAGGCCGTCGACGGGCTTGTCGCGGCCTCGGGCGGAAAACTCGCCCGCTTGGATGGCTACCCCCACATTCGGGTCGTCGTTCGTGCCGACTGGGACAAGTCCAAGGTTGCGCTGGTCTCGGGCGGCGGATCGGGGCACGAGCCGTCGCATGCCGGGTTCGTTGGTCCGGGAATGCTGACGGCGGCCGTGTGCGGGGACGTCTTCGCGTCTCCGTCCGTCGATGCGGTGCTGGCGGGGATCCTGGCCGTCACCGGCCCGGCGGGCTGTCTGTTGATCGTGAAAAACTATACTGGCGACCGGCTGAACTTCGGGCTGGCCGCGGAACGTGCGCGGGCCTTCGGGATCAAGGTGTCGATGGTCATCGTGGGCGATGACATCGCCTTGCCCGACCTGCCGCAGGCGCGCGGCGTGGCGGGGACGTTGTTCGTTCACAAGATCGCCGGCGCGCTCGCTGAAAACGGCGCCGATCTGGACGCCGTCACCACGGCGGCCGAGCGGATCGTTGCGGGCACCAAGTCCATCGGCATGTCGCTCGATACCTGCACCGTGCCCGGCACGGCGAAAGAAGGCCGCATCCCCGAAGGCAAGGCAGAACTGGGCCTTGGTATCCATGGCGAGGCCGGGATCGAGCAGGTCGATTACACGGACGCCCATTCCGCGATGGAGATGGTCGCAGGCCGTCTGGCCGCCGAGATGGAGCCGGGAAAACGCTATGTCGGCCTTTTGAACAATCTCGGCGGCGCATCGGTGCTGGAAATGCAGGTACTGGCGCATGAAGTCCGCCAGTCCGCGATTGCCGATCAGGTCGAATTCCTGGTGGGACCGGCAGCGATGATGACCTCGCTCGAGATGCGCGGGTTCTCCATGTCGGTTTTCCCGGCCACCGCCGACGACCTTATGGCGCTGCAGGCCGCGACGCCCCTGGCCGCGTGGCCTGGCATGAACCGGTTGAGCGCCGTGACCGTGCAGGACCTGCCCGACGGGTTGCGGCCGATTCAGCCGATCCCGTCGAAACATCCCGCAACGGCGGCCTTCATCACGCAATGCTGCGAGGTGCTGATCGGGCTGGAGGACCACCTGAACCAGCTCGACGCACGCGCGGGCGATGGCGACACCGGCACGACGCTGGCCACTGCCGCGCGTGCTCTGATCGCCGCGATGGACAGGCTGCCCCTGGCCGATCACACGCAGCTTTACCGCGCCATCGGGCTGGAGCTGAGCCAGACGATGGGCGGGTCCTCGGGCGTGCTGCTGGCGATCTTCTTCGCGGCGGCAGGGGACGCGGCATCGAGCGGGCAGACGATGGTCGACGCGCTGAAAGCCGGGCTGGCGCGGATGCAGGAGATCGGCGGCGCCGAGCTGGGCGACCGTACGATGGTCGACGCGCTTCAACCCGCCCTGTCGGTGCTGGATCGTGGCTGGGCCGAGGCGGCGACCGCCGCGCGGGATGGCGCGGACCGGACGGCAGAAATGGACTCGGCCCGAGCAGGCCGCTCGGCCTATCTCAGCGCGCAGCAGCTGCACGGCCATGTCGATCCAGGGGCCGAGGCGGTAGCGCAGTTGTTCGAGCATCTGGCCAGCATGGACCAGAGCCGCGCCTTCGCCTCGCAGTAATGACCCACGGCCCGACCCGGCGGGCCGGATCAGCCCTTGCCGGTGAAGTCCGGTTTCCGTTTCTCAAGGAACGCGCTCAATCCTTCGGCGGCTTCGGCCCCGAAGCGGGCACGGTTGATGCCGCTGGCCTCCAACGCGAGGTGCGTCGCCAGATCGTTGGTCGGTGCGGCAGCGATTTCCGACTTGATGATCGCCATCGAGCCGGCAGGCCCTGCCGCCAGTTTCGCGGCCATGGTCGTGGCGGTGGAGAGCGTCTCTCCGACCGGTGTCACGGCGTTTACCACGCCCAGAGCGTGCAGGCGTTCGGCTTCGACCGGGTTGCCGGTCAGGCACATCTCGGTCACCAGCTGGCGGGGCAGGGCGGCGGACAGGAAATGGGTCACGCCGCCATCGGGGGCGAGGCCGATCTTGACGTAGGCCACCACGAATTTCGCCCCTTCGGCCGCCACGATCATGTCGCAGGCCAGCGCCAGCGACATGCCGGCGCCCGCCGCGCCGCCTTCGACGGCGGCGATGACCGGCGTGGGGCAGGAACGGATCGCAATGATCATCGCGTTCAGGGCGTCGGTGTTGCCCGTGACCTCGGCCATGGTGCTTTGCGCGCTGGCCTTCAAAGCGTTGATGTTGCCGCCGGAGCTGAAGAACCCGTGCCGGCCCGTCAGCACGATGGCGCGGATCTCCGGGTTTTCACCGGCCATGATGATGGCCGATTGCAGTTCCTTGTAGACGGGCGCGCTGATCGAGTTGCGTGTCTTGGGACCGTCGAGCGCGATGGTCAGCACGGCGCTGTCCAGTTCGGTGACGACGTCCGTGGCGGGTGAGGTCTGGGTGGTCATGCGGGATGCTCCTTTGCCGGTGGCCCCGGTCCGTCTATGGTCGGACCAAGGGCGGACCTTGGCCGCGTCGCTGCCCAAACTACACCTATTGCGAGGGGAATGGCGACCGGCATGTCCGTGTTCCGTCCGGACAGGGGGCGCGCGTGGCCAAGGCGTTCATGTCGGTCAGGGGAATCCGTAGGGTGTGTGCTTTGCACGCACCGCTACCTGCGGGCGGTAATGGTGCGTGGAGACCACGCACCCTACGGCGGCTGTCCGGTCAGGTTTTGGGCGCGTGCGGCGCCCGCGCCATGACCGGGGGAAACGACATTCCCATGCTCAGACCGAAACGCTGCCCTGCAACACGTCGCGGCCAAGCTCTTCCTTGCGGCCGCTCAGCTTCACCGATCCGCGTTCGACGACGTAGAAGACATCCCCCAATTCGTAGGCGAATTCGAAGTATTGTTCGACCAGCACAATCGCCATTTCGCCCTTTTCCCGCAGAAGCGATATGACACGCCCAATCTGCTGGATGATGTTGGGCTGGATGCCTTCGGTGGGCTCGTCGAGAAGCAACAGCTTCGGCTTGGTGATCAGCGCGCGGGCGATTGCCAGCTGCTGCTGTTGCCCGCCGGACAGGTCTCCACCGCGGCGATGCAGGAAGTCCTTCAGGATCGGGAACAGCTCGTAGATCTCGTCCGGGATGTGGCGTTCGCTGCGGGGGAGGCAGGCAAAGGCCGTCTCCATGTTCTCGCGCACGGTGAGCAACGGGAAGATGTCCCGGCCCTGCGGCACGTATCCCACGCCCTTCTTGGCCAGCACGTGGGCGGGAACCTTGCCCAGATCCTCGCCATCCAGCCGGTAGGTGCCGGACGACCGCTGATGCGTGCCCGACAACGCCTTCAACAGGCTCGTCTTGCCGACACCGTTGGTGCCCATGACGCAGGTCACCTCGCCCACGCGGGCGGTCAGGTCGATCCCGTTCAGGATCTGGCTGCCGCCGTAATGCAGGGTCAGCCCGCTCGTTTCCAGAAGATCAGCGCCCAAGGTAGACCTCGATGACTTTCTCGTTCCTCGTGACGTGGTCCAGCGAGCCTTCCGCCAGGACCGAGCCTTCGTGCAGAACGGTGACTTTGCAATTCAGCCGCCGGACGAACTCCATGTCGTGTTCGACAACGACAACGGCGCGGGTCTTGGCGGCTTCGACCAGCAGATCGGTGGTGTGTTCGCGTTCGGCCAGCGTCATGCCCGCGGCGGGTTCATCGACCAGCAGCAGGCGCGGCTCCTGCGCCAGCAACATGCCGATCTCCAGCCATTGCTTCTGACCGTGGCTCAGTTCGCCGGATTTGCGGTGAAGCGATGTGGCCAACCCGATTTCACCCGCCAGCGTCGCGACACGGTCGCGGTCGTCGCGGCTGGCGCGGAAGGACAGGACCTTGAACGGATTGCGGTCCTTTTTCAGCGCCATCATCAGGTTGTCTTCGACCGACTGGTCTTCGAACACGGTCGGGCGCTGGAACTTGCGGCCGACGCCTGCCTGCGCGATCCGGCTTTCGGACATGGAGAGGAGGGATATCCCTTTCTCCCCCCACAACACCGTGCCTTCGTCGGGCCGGGTCTTGCCGGTGACGATGTCCATGAAGGTTGTCTTGCCGGCGCCGTTGGGGCCGATCACGGCGCGAAGCTCACCTTCCGCGATGGAGAAGGACAGGTTGTTGATCGCCTTGAACCCGTCGAAGGAGACGGAGACACCGTTGACCTCAAGCAGTTCGCTCATTTCTCGGCCTCCCGTTCCTGCAGGGATCCCATATCGGGGCCCAGATCGGCGCCGTGGCGGTCGGGCGACCGGCGTTCGGTGATTAGGTCGACCAGCCCGCCCAGGCCTTTCGGTGCAAAGAGCGTCACCAGCACGAAGGACAGGCCCAGAAGCACCGTCCACCAGTCGACCCATTGCAGGCGGAACGATCCGATCACGATGTCGGGCGCCTGCCCGCCGGTGAACCAGGTGGACAGAAGCGACACGAAGGCCGCGCCGACGACGGCACCGTACAGCCGCCCGCGTCCGCCGATGGCGACCCAGACGGCAAGGTAGATCGACGCGATGGGCGCGATTTCGGCCGGGTTGATGATACCGGCCTGCGGGTAATAGAGCGCGCCTGCAATGGCCGCGATGATCGCGGTCAGGGTGAAGACCAGCAGCTTGAACGCCTCGACCGGGTAACCAAGGAACCGCACGCGGGCCTCGTCATCCCGGATCGCGCGGATCACCGATCCGAACTTGCCCGACACGACCCACGCGCAGAAGACATAGCCCAGCCCAAGCGCCAGCGCCGAACCCCACAGGAACCACATCGACACCGCGTCCTGAGAAACGCTGTCGAGCCCCGGCAGGTTCTGCAGCCCCGACAGGCCGTTGTTGCCGCGCAGGCCGCTGTCGTTCTGGAACAGGTACAGCGACAGCGCCAGCGTCATCGCCTGGGTCAGGATTGACAGGTAGACGCCCGTCACCCGGCTGCGGAAGGCGAGCCAGCCGAAGACCAGCGCAAGGATGCCCGGCACGATCACCACGGCGGCCAGTTGCAGCGGCAGCGAATGGGCGAAGCCCCAGATCGGCGGGAAATCGGACGCTCCGACGACGCCGAAGATCTGGCTGGCGATGCCATCCGATATTTCTTCCGGCGTGGGGGGCAGGGGGGCGTTCGACAGGCTTTCGACCACGATCATCTCGGTCCGGGCGTACATCAGCCACATGCCGATGGCGTAGCCGCCCAGACCGAAGAACGCCATGTGCCCCAGCGAAAGGATCCCGCAATAGCCCCAGACAAGGTCCATCGCGAGCGCCACAAGGCACAGGCACAGCGTCTTGCCCAGCGTCTTGATGAAGCTGGTGGACAGCACGCCGATGCCGAAGCCTTCGGACAGCACGGTGACGCCCACGGTGAAGATCGCGAGGCACGCCAGGAAGATCAGCACCGACGGGTGGCGCATCACGAAGGCGCCGCGGGGAGAGGAGGGAGCTGCGATATCGGTCATGTCACGCCTCCGCCGCGCGGCCCTTGAGGGCGATGATGCCCCGTGGCCGGAACTGGATGAACAGGATGATGAAGAGGATCATGTAGGTCTGCGCGGCCAGCGTGTTCGATGGCGTCATCCATTCGATGCCTTTCTGGACCGATCCGACAAGGACAGCCCCCACCAGCGTGCCCCAGATATTGCCTACGCCGCCGACCACCACGGTCATGAAGCTTTGGACGATGTAATCCTGCCCCATCTCCGATGTGACCTTGGCATAAAGCCCGATGGCCACCCCGGCGATCCCGGCAATGCCGGAGCCGAGCCCGAAGGTCAGCATGTTGATCTTGTCGGGGTTGATCCCCATCGACGCCGCCATCCGCGGGTTCTGCGTCACGGCGCGCACTTCAAGCCCGAGCCGGGTGCGGTTCATCACGAAGAGGAACAGCGCCAGGAACAGCAATGCCAGCACAAGGATCGCGATCCGGATATAGCTGATCGACACGATATCGTTGATCACCAGCGATCCGTTCAGCCAGTCGGGCGCCGTCAGGGGACGGGCCTGCGTGCCGAAGATGTTCTTGGCGATCTGCTGCAGCGCGATGGAGATCCCGAAGGTTGCCAGCAGCGTCTCAAGCGGACGGTGGTAGAGCCAGCGGATCACCAGCCGCTCCATCGCGACCCCTGCCGCGAAGGTTACAGCGAAGGCCAGGGGCAGCGCCACGACGATCGACAGCGTGTAGTTCGGGATGAACAGCTGCACGACGTAGCCCGTGTAGGCACCGATCATGATGAACTCGCCATGGGCCATGTTGATCACGCGCATCACGCCGAAGGTGATGGCAAGCCCGATGGCGGCCAGGAAATAGATCGAGCCCAGCGACAGCGCGTCCATCACTAGGTCGATGAAGCGGGCGACGCCCACCGTGATTTCGGTCGTGGCGAGCGCGTCCTGCGCGGCCTGCGCCACGGCGGGCGAGGCGCCGATGAACCGTTCGAAGAAGAAATGCGCGGCCAGCGCGCGATCCACGTCGGCCTCGGTCGCCAGCTGCTCCACCGTTCCGGCGCGGGCGAGTTCGGCATAGGCCAGGTCGCGCGCGGCTTCGGTGTTCAGGTCGGCCACCTGTATTCCGGCGACGGAGCCATTCTCGACATTGGCGATCAGCGCGTTGCGGCGGTCGCTGGCGGTGATGGCAGGCGGGGTCAGGCCTTCCTCGACCAGCAGGTTGTAGGCCTGCGCGCGCGGCAGCGCATCGGTGCCGGGGGTCAGGGTGCGGGCGATGTCGGCGCCCGAGGGTTCGGTTTCGGACACTTCCAACCGGGTCGCGACCAGAGGGTTCAGCGTGGCGCGCACATCCACGCCCAGATCGCCGGAGAAGCCTTCGATGGCCGCGATCCGGGCGGCGTCGTCTTCGGCGAACTGGATGGTCAGCAGCCGCTCCAGCCGTTCCTTCTTGGCCTTCACCCCGGCATCGGGTTCGTTGTCGATCGCGGCGCGGAGGGCGGTCAGGTGCGAAGGCTCGGCATCACGGGCAATGGCATCGAGCGCGGTCAGGCGGGTGGCGGCATCGGGAGCGTTCAGCTGGAACTGGACCAGCGCCGCGCCGATCATGCTGCGCACGCCAGAATTGGGGCGAAGCTGATCATACGGGTCGTCGGGCACCACCCCGATTTCGGATCCATCGGTGATGGCAAAGATCCGAAGCGTGTCGCGGTCGACCTCTTCCCCGAAGACGAAAAGACCCGTCTCCTCGTTCAGGTAAAGCTCCTTGTTCTGCCAGCGTTCCAGCAGCATCTGCGCGGCGGGCAGCCCGCTGGCGGCGAGCGCGTCGATGGCAGGCCCGATGGTCCGGCGCGAGCTTTCGGCGATCAGCGCGCCGTTTTCCTGCATGATCTGCTGGATCGGCGCGTCCGCGTTCTGCGCATGGGCAGGGAGGGAAAGACAGATGGCCAGGGTGGCCAGAAAGAAACGGGCAAGAATTCGCATGTGCACCCTCAAGTGAAATCCGGGAGCGATTGCCGCTCCCGGACAGGTTTCGGTGTCACATCAGTAGTTGGACTTGATCTGCACGCAGGACTTGGTCTCGGTGTTGTACATACCGCAGCCCAGTTCCTTCCAGTCGCTGGTCAGAACCGCCGATTCCGGCAGGAAGTCGGTCCAAGCGTCGCCGGGCACTTCTTCGGTCTGGGACAGGATGTCGAACTGGCCGTCCTCGGTGATCTCGCCGATCAGCACCGGCTTGGCCAGGTGGTGGTTCGGCAGCATCGTGGCGGTCCCGCCCGTCAGGTTCGGGGCTTCCTGGCCGTACATCGCGTCCCGCACGGCATCGACATCGGTGGTGCCGGCGTCTTCGACGGCGTTCTTCCACATGTTGAACCCGATGTAATGCGCCTCCATCGGGTCGTTCGTCACCCGCTTGTCATCGCCGATGAACTCTTTCCAGTCCGCGATGAACTCTTCGTTCTCAGGGGTGTCGGCCGACATGAAGTAGTTCCACGCGGCCAGGTGACCGACGAGGTTCGACGTGTCGAGGCCCGAAAGCTCCTCTTCGCCGACCGAGAACGCGACGACCGGAATGTCATCCGCAGAAACGCCCTGTGCCGCCAGCTCCTTGTAGAAGCCCACGTTCGCGTCGCCGTTGATCGTCGAGATCACGCCGACCTGCTTGCCGTCCGCACCCAGGGCCACCACGTCCGACACGATCTTGGACCAGTCGGAATGACCGAAGGGGGTGTAGTTCACGAAGATGTCCTCTTCGGGAATGCCCTTCGAAATCAGGTAGCTTTCCAGGATGTTGTTCGTGGTGCGCGGGTACACGTAATCAGTGCCCAGCAGCGCGAACTTCTCGACGCCCAGTTCTTCCAGGAAGTAGTCCGTGGCCGGGATCGCCTGCTGGTTCGGGGCGGCGCCGGTGTAGAACACGTTCTTCGACGATTCCTCGCCCTCGTACTGGACGGGGTAGAACAGCAGGCCGTTCAGTTCTTCGATCACCGGCAGGACCGATTTCCGCGAGACGGAGGTCCAGTTGCCGAAGATCACGTCGACATCGTGTACGGTCAGCAACTCGCGCGCCTTTTCGGCAAACAGCGGCCAGTCGGAGGCGGGGTCGACGACCACGGCTTCCAGTTCGCAGCCCAGAACGCCCCCGGCTTCGTTCTGCTTCTTCACCAGCATTTCCATGGTGTCTTTAAGCGTCGTTTCCGAAATGGCCATCGTCCCGGAAAGCGAGTGCAGTACACCGACCTTGATCGGGCACTCCGCGTCCTGGGCCAGGGCCGGCAGCCCGGCAGCCATCAGCGCGGCGGCCGCGGAGGTCGTGAAAAGTGTTTTCAGCATCGCAATTCTATCCCTCAATTCTCCCGCGCAGGACCATTGCGGCCACGGTGCCTTGCACCGTAACAAGCCCTTGCGCATGCGTTGCGTAGTGCGGTGGTGCGATGCTTGCAGGCGAGCATCACCGCACGCTTCAGACCGGCGTAACCCCGCCGGCTGCTCTTGGATGCACAACATTCGAGCCTTCGTGGAATGGACTCTCAGCACGGCGCGCCATGTTTCGGCAGTGGCGGCGCAATTTTCATCAGCAAGCGGATGGATGCCCAAGACTTGTGCGGGTCCGCGTTGGGCAAGCTGCGAGCACCCGCAGCAACGCACCGCCGAACAGACAGGTTGTCGATGCATTGCCTGTACAATTTAGGGGAGTTCTATGCGGATTTCGCCATATGTCAGCGCGTTGCCGCGAAAGGGGCTCGAATCGATGCGATCGGAGATAAGCGGCGACTGACCATCGGAAGGTCATGGAGCGGGTAACGGGAATCGAACCCGTAACTTAAGCTTGGGAAGCTCGCGTGATACCTTTTCACCATACCCGCGCCGTGGCGTGAGCGATTACGGCAAGGCCCGTCAGCCGTCAAGCAGATCAGGCATCGGGTGCCAGAATTTCGCGCAAGGGCGCCATGTCTCCGCCCCGCATACGGCCCTCCCGCATCACGAAAAGCCCGCGCACCTCGTGCCCGCGCACGACGGGCCTGTCGCCGACGAACCCGTTGTAGGCCAGCCGTAGGGATTTCGCACCCCAGGCGTCGAACCGAAGCTCCAGCCGCATCAGGTCGTTCTCTCCCGCGGGGGCGGTGAAGCCTGCGCCGGCGTCCATCAGCCCGATGCCCATGGCGCCCAGCCTCTCGCAAAGCGCCCGGTGCCCGCCTGCGCGTTGGGCCAAGAGGGCGTGAAAGCAGCGGTCGAACCAGCGGAAATAGTTCGGGTAGAAGACGATCCCCGCCGGATCGCAATCGCCGAAACTGATCGGTACCTCGATCTGGAAATCCGGCTGGGTCGTGGTCATGGCGGGCGCTCCCGTGTCGGTGTCCGATGTGGCGCGATCTGTGCCCGCGCTGGCCGAAAAAGTCACCGCGTAGGGCGGGTTTGACTCGATTATGGGCGGATGCAACAGTCCGGTCCAGATCCGCAAAGGTTGCGTCTTGCGCCGTCCGGAACGCCCTTCACGATAGTGCATGAGGCGGCCCGTTGCAGGGCGACACAAAGGGGAGCGACAGAGACCCGGTTTCGACCCGTGACAGGGCTTCGCGCCGTTTGACACAAATCTGCCACGCTGTGTAGAAGCTATTGTGTCATGCGAAACGGATCCACCCAGAAGATCCAGACATAAATAATCAACAACGCATGAGAGGGAGAACACATGAAATATCTTGCACAAGCTGCCGTCGCGGCCACGCTGGCCGGGTCCATGGGCCTGCAACCGGCGCTGGCAGACACCGCCAAGATCGGGTTCGTCACAACGCTGACCACCCCCGCCGCGGTGATCGGCAACGACATGAAGAACGCCGCCGAACTGGCCAGGGAACACCTGGGCGGCAAGGCCGGCGACACGGATCTGGAGATCATCTTCGCCGATGACGGCTTCGCACCCGAAACCGGCAAGCAGGCCACCGACAAGCTGGTGAAGCAGGACGATGTCGATTTCGTCACCGGCTTCATCTGGAGCCATGTCCTGCTGGCCTCGCGCAAGTCGGCGCTGGATGGCGGCAAGTTCCTGATCTCGGCCAATGCGGGGCCCAGCCAGATGGCCGGCAAGCTGTGTGACGAGAACTATTTTTCCACCTCGTGGCAGAACGACCAGACACCGATGGCCATGGGCGAGGTTCTGAACCAGCAGGGCGTGAAATCGCTTTATATCATGGCGCCCAACTATGCCGCGGGCAAGGACATGGTCGAAGGCGTGGAGCGGACCTACAAGGGCGAGATCAAGGGCAAGGACCTGACGAAGTGGGGCGCCGATGCGCAGCTTGATTTCTCGGCCGAACTGGCCAAGGCCGAAGCGTCGGGCGCCGAAGGGATCTTTGTTTTCTATCCCGGCGGGGCAGGCGCGGCCTTTGCCAAGCAGTACGATCAGGCGGGTCTGGCCGACAAGCTGCCGCTTTATTCGGTGTTCACGGTCGATGCGCTCAGCCTGCCCAAGCTGCAGGATGCGGGGCTTGGCGCCATCATGGGGTCGCGCACCACGCAGCAATGGGACCCGACGCTGGACAATGCCGCCAACAAGAAGTTCGTCGACGACTTCAAGGCCAAGTACGGCACCTATCCGTCGTTCTACGCCGCGCAATCCTATGACGCGATCATGCTGATCGCTTCGGCGATCGAGGCCGCGGGCGGCAACATGGACGACACGGACGCCCTGCGTGCCGGTCTGAAGGCCGCCGATTTCGACAGCGTTCGCGGAGATTTCAAATTCGGCAACAACAACATGCCGATCCAGGATTTCTACCTGCGCGAAGTGGTTGCCGATGACGATGGCAAGTGGACCACCAAGGTCGTCAGCACCGTCTTCGAAGACCATCAGGACAGCTATGCCGCCGAGTGCAAACTGAACTGATTTCGGTGATCTGAAACAGGGCCGGCCGGAGCTTTCCGGCCGGCTTTCTGCCGCCGGGCCGGTCATTTCAGAGCGGGACAGGAGACGCGCGTGGACGCATCGCTGCTCATCATCCAGACATTGAACGGCGTGCAGCTGGGGCTTTTGCTGTTCCTTGTCGCGTCGGGCCTGACGCTGGTCTTCGGCATTCTGGATTTCGTAAACCTTGCCCATGCGGCGCTTTACATGGTGGGCGCCTTCATCTGCGCCTCGCTGACCTATGCGCTTGGCAATTTCGTTCTGGCGGTGCTGCTGGCGCTGCCGCTGACGGCGGTTGTGGGACTTGTCGTCGAACGCACGGTGGCCCGGCCGCTTTATTCGCGCGGGCATCTGGACCAGGTGCTGGCGACCTTCGGCCTGATCCTTGTGTTCGAGACTCTGGCCCACATGATCTGGGGTCCGGCCGGCATGTCGGTGCCCTTGCCCGACAGCCTGAACGGCCAGACGACCCTTCCCGGCGGCATCCAGATCCCGACCTTCCGGCTGGTGATCATCGGTGCCGGGCTGGCGGCGGCAGGGGGGCTCTTCTGGCTGGTGAACTACACGCGGCTGGGCATGCTGATCCGGGCGGGTGCATCGAACCGGACGATGGTGTCGGCCCTGGGGATCAACATCCAGCTTCTGTTCTCGCTTGTCTTCGCCCTTGGGGCCGCGCTGGCGGGATTGGCCGGAATGCTGATCGCGCCGATTACCGAGGCGTCCATCGGCATGGGCCATTCGATCATCATCACAGCCTTCGTGGTGATCATCGTGGGCGGCATCGGATCGATGAAGGGCGCCTTTGTCGCCGCGATCCTGATCGGTCTGATCGACACGCTGGGGCGGTCCTTCATCGATGACCTCTTCAAGCTGGTGATGTCGTCCGAGGCGGCGGAGAACGCGGCGCCCGCCATTTCGGCGATGCTCATCTACATCATCATGGCCGCGGTGCTGGCCTTCCGCCCGCAGGGCCTTTTCCCTCCGAAGGTGCGCTGATGACACGACAGGACTGGATCGCCGTCATCATGCTGGCCCTGCTGGCGGTGCTGCCGCCCCTGTTCATCTGGACGGGGCAGTATTTCTGGATGGATCTCGCCACGCGGCTGGTGATCCTGGCCATCGCCGCCAGTTCGCTGAACCTTGTGCTGGGCTTCGGGGGCCTCGTGTCCTTCGGCCACGCCGCTTTCGTTGGCTTGGGGGCCTATGCCGTGGGCATCCCGGCCTATCACTGGCTGTACGGGGGCATGGACGCCATCGCCGTCACCAACGGGTTCACGCAGTTCGGGCTGGCCATCGGCGTCACCGCCTTCTTCGCGCTGATCACGGGGATGATCTGCCTGCGGACGCGCGGCGTCTACTTCATCATGATCACGATGGCCTTCGCGCAGATGATCTACTACGGCATCGTGTCGATCGAGGAATATGGCGGGGATGACGGGCTGGTCATCGACACGCGGTCGGAATTCCCGCTGATCGATCTGGACGATCCGCTGCAGCTGTACGGGCTGTGCTGGGTGTCGCTGCTGGTCGTTGTCCTGTTCGTGCGGATGATCGTGCGGTCGCGCTTCGGGATGGTCCTGCAGGGCGGCAAGGGCAATGAAGAACGGATGGCGACGCTGGGCTACAACGTCTACGCCTACCAGCTGGTGGCCTACGTGATCTCGGGCGCGATCTGCGGCTATGCCGGCGCGCTGCTGGGCAACTTCACCACGTTCATTAGCCCCGAGATGATGGACTGGACGCGGTCGGGCGAGCTGATGTTCATGGTCATCCTTGGCGGCGCCTCGACACTCGCGGGTCCGATCATCGGTGCCACGATGTTCATCGTGCTCGAGGAAGTGCTGTCCTCCTGGACCGTCTACTGGCATCTGCCCTTCGGTCTCTTCCTGATCCTTGTCGTCCTGTACATCCGCGGCGGGCTGACGGGGCTGCTGTCCGGCAAGAAGGGGGAGGGCGAATGACCCAGATCCTGCGCGTGGACGGCCTGAACAAGAGCTTCGGCGGCATCACGGCGACCGACAACCTGACGCTTGGCGTCGAAACGGGCGAACTGCACGCCATCATCGGCCCCAACGGCGCGGGCAAGACAACGCTGATCGGCCAGTTGTCGGGCCTGCAATTCCCGGACACGGGCCGCATTACCTACAAGGACCGCGACATCACCCGGCTGCCGGCCTACAGGCGCGCGCCCTTGGGCATCGCGCGGTCGTTCCAGATCACCTCGCTGGTGATGGAGATGAGCGTCATCGACAATGTCACCCTGGCGCTGCGGGCCAAGCAGGGCCATTCCTTCCGCTTCATTCGCGCCGTGCGCAAGGACAAGGCCCTGCGCGACGGCGCGCTAGCGCTACTGGACCGGGTCGGGTTGGCGGACAAGGCTGACAGGCCCACCGTCGCACTGTCCCATGGCGAACACCGGAAGATGGAGATCGCCATAGCTCTGGGCGCCAAGGCCGAACTGATGCTGCTGGACGAACCGATGGCCGGGCTGGGGGCCGAGGAATCGGTGCAGATGGTGGAGCTGTTGCGCTCCATCAAGGGCCGCCATTCGATCCTGCTGATCGAACACGACATGGACGCGGTCTTTGCGCTGGCCGACAGGATTTCCGTGCTGGTCTACGGCCACATCATCGCCACCGGCACACCGGACGAGATCCGCGCGAACGAGGCCGTGCAGCACGCCTACCTGGGTGAGGAATGACGATGCTGAAGGTCACCGGCCTCACCGCGCATTACGGCACGTCGCAGGCGCTCTTCGGCATGGATTTCAGCCTTGAGGCGGGGCAGGTCGGCACGCTTCTGGGCCGCAACGGCATGGGCAAGACCACAACGATCAACACGATCATGGGGATCGTGAAGGCGACCGGAGGCTCCATCGCCTTCGAGGGAGAAGAACTGGTGGGCCGCGACAGCTATCGCATCGCCAACCTCGGGCTGGGGCTGGTGCCCGAAGGAAGGCAGATTTTCCCGAACCTGTCGATGATGGAAAACCTAGTGGCTACCGCGTCGAACCATCTGGGGCTGGCCGATCCGTGGACGATCGACCGCGTCTTCACGCTGTTCCCGGAGCTTGAGGCGCGAACCGGGTCGATGGGCAACCTTCTGTCCGGGGGCGAACAGCAGATGCTGGCCATCGGCCGCGCGCTGATGACCAACCCGCGGCTTCTGATCCTTGACGAGGCGACCGAAGGGCTGGCGCCGCTGGTGCGCCAGAAGATCTGGGCGGCCCTGACGGAAATCCGCAAGCAGGGCATGTCGATCCTTGTGGTGGACAAGAATCTGTCGGACCTTCTGCGCATCGCCGACCGGCATTTCATCGTCCAGCGGGGGCAGGTGGAATGGGCGGGCACCGGCGTCCAGCTTCAGGCGGATGCCGAGGTGCGGCAGCGTTACCTGGGCTTCTGACGCCACAGGTGGGCCGGGCGCGTTGCAACGCCGCTTGAGCAATGGTTGGCGCGGGGCTAATCCGCGTGCGATGGACATTCGCTACAACACCCCGCTGACACCTGAAGAACAACTTGCCTTCGGTCTCCCCGAAGCGCAGCCGCTGGCCATTGCCGACAGGGTCCGCTTTGCCGAGCTCGACAATCAGAACCACGTGAACAACAAGGCCTACGTGGAATGGTTCGAAACGCTGCGTGTCGAATACAACACCCGGTTCCTGATGCCTGTCTGGGGCGAAGACAGGCCCCGCGGCGTTGTGCATTCCTTCTCGCTCAGGTTCCTGCAGGAGACGCTGCGCGGTGAAAGCTATGTCGCCACCTGCCGCATCGCGAAGTTCCGCACGTCGTCCTACACCTGCGACCAGCAGATCTGGGCGGGCGGTACATGCCGGGCGACGATGTCCTGCGTGATCGTGTTCCTTATGCGGGACGGCGCGGGCCGCTTCCCGATCCCGGCGAACATCGTTGAAGATTTCCGGTCGCGGGACAGGGCTGTCCAGGAAGGCTAGGGCCTGTCCTGCGCCAGCGATGCACTTTTCGGCCGTCAACGCATTGAGCTGTGCGCGGAACTCTGTTTCCGTTCACTCGGGGGGGTATCCATGAACCACACGACCGAAGACAACCGCAACGCCAGTGCCGACGCGATCGTCCGGTCCGGCGTCGAGACTGCGATGGCGTCGGCCACGTTTCCGGTGTGGAACATCTACGCCGCCGCCATTCTGGGTGTGCAGACGAGGATGACTTTCCAGCTGTGCGAGCTCTACGATACCGAGTTCCAGACAGAAACCGCGCGCCGACTGATCCGGGCGTTGCTCGAACATATTGCTCCCGAACTGGCTGCGAAGGATGATACCACCCCGTCGAAGCCTCCTCCGGACACCGGCAATGCAAGCGAGATCAAGATCCTTGCCGGTGCCGCGACCCACTCGGTCGGACACGTGTTCGCGGATCACCTTGCGCAGGGCGGGACCGTTCTCAACCTTGATCCGACGGCGGAGAAAGCGGCGCTCGAGGCGTTGTTCGACACGGGGAAGACCGTCGCGGAAGGGCTCGCGACGGACTAGAAATCCCGGCGCGCATGAACCTCTCCGAACGCCTCCTTATGTCCCGGACGACGGCTGGCTCGCGACAGTATCCTCCGGCGCTGCCTTGCCGACGCCCAGCTTCGATTTCACCGTCTCGCGCGACCATTGCATCACGGCGAACAGCCCCGGCACCACCAGCACACCAAGTGTGGCAGCGGCGAGCATGCCGCCGAAGACGGCGATCCCCAGCGCCTTCTGGCTGGCAGCACCCGCGCCCGATGCGATGACCAGCGGTACCACACCCAGAAGGAACGACAGCGCCGTCATCATCACCGCGCGGAACCGCTGGTGCGCGGCGATGGCGGCGGCTTCGGAAATGGTCTTGCCGGTGGCGCGCTCCTGCATCGCGAATTCCACGATCAGGATGCCGTTCTTCGACGCCATCCCCACAAGCATGATCATCCCGATCTGGGTATAGAGGTTGATGTCGCTCCCCGCGACAGCCACCGCGGCCACGGCCCCGAACAGCGCCACTAGCACCGACAGGATGATCGCCATCGGCATGGTCCAGCTTTCGTACTGGCCCACAAGGAACAGGTAGCCGAACAGGATCGCCAGCCCCAGAAGCGCTAGGATAGTGCCCGACGTGCCCTGCTGCTGCAGTGCCGCGCCGGTCCACTGGTAGGTGTAGCCGTCGGGCAGGGCGGTCTGGGCCACTTCCTCCATCACCCGGATCGCATCGCCCGTGGACAGCCCTTCGGCCTGCACCCCGGTGACCGAGGCCGACCGGAACTGGTTGTGCCGCGTCAGGGTCGACGGGCCCAGCACGTCCTTGACCTCGACCAGCGTGGACAGGCGCACCATGTCGCCGCCGGCGGAGCGGACATACAGGCTGTCGATATCCTCGATCTTGTCGCGATAGGCGCCTTCCGCCTGGATCATCACGCGGTAGACCCGGCCGAAGCGGTTGAAGTCGTTGACGTAGAACGAACCCAGGTAGCTTTGCAGCGTCAGGAACACGTCCGACACGGCCACGCCCAGCAGCTTGGCCTTCTCGCGGTCGAGATCCAGCTGGATCTGCGGCACGGCGGCCGAGAAGCTGGAATAGCTCTGCGCGATTTCGGACCGCTGGTTGGCGGCATAGACGAGCGACCCCACGGCCGCGGCCAGATCCTGCGGAGTGCCGCCATCTGTCTGCTGCACCTGCATCTCGACCCCGGAACTCAGACCCAGCCCCGGGATCGGCGGCGGGTTGAAGGCGACGATGCGGGCGGAAACCTCCTGCGCCGCGATGGCGTTGATCTGGTCGAGGATGCCTTGCGCGCTCAGCGCCTCGGTCTGCCGATCGTCCCATGGTTTAAGGTCGACGATCACCATGGCCGCGTTGGGCGCCTGTCCGTTCAGGAAGCTGTAGCCCGAGACCTGCACCGTGCTGCGCACGCCGTCGATGCCGGCCACGTCTTGGGCCACGCGGCGGGCGACGGCTTCGGTCCGGTCCAATGCCGCCGCATCGGGGAGCTGCATGTCGACGAAAAGGATGCCGTTGTCTTCCAGCGGGATGAACCCTGTCGACGTGCGGTCCAGCAGGAATGTTGTCGCTGCCGCCAGCCCGGCCACGGCAACAAGCGCCACGATGGAGACCCGCAGGATCGTTCGAACAATGCCCACGTAGACCGACCGCATCCCGCTGATGGCGCGCTCGAAGACGGCCAGAAGGCCCTTCGGTTCGCTCGACGGTTTCAGCACCAGTGCTGCCAGCGCGGGCGACAGGGTCAGCGCGTTGATGGACGAAATCACGACCGCGACCGAGATCGTGACCGCGAACTGGGAATAGAGCTTGCCCGCGATGCCGGGCATGAAGCCCACGGGCGCGAAGACGGCCAGCAATACCAGCGACGTGGCGATGATGGGCCCGGTGATCTGGCCCATCGCCTTGCGGGTGGCGGCCCGGGCATCCAGCCCTTCCTCGCGCATGATGCGTTCGACGTTTTCCACGACGATAATCGCGTCATCCACGACGATGCCGATGGCCAGCACCAGCGCGAACATGGAAATCGTGTTGAGCGACATGCCAAAAACCAGCAGGAAGGCCAGCGTGCCGATCAGCGACACGGGGATCGCTACCATGGGGATCAGCGTCGCGCGGGCATTGCCAAGGAAGACAAACACCACCGCCACGACCAGCGCGAACGTCATTCCCAGGGTCAGGATCACGTCGTTCATCGATTGCACGACGAAATCGGTCGCGTTCATCGGGATGACGTAATCGATATCGTCGGGGAAGTTCCCGGCCAGCCGTTCCAGTTCGGCGGTGGCCGCCTCGGCCACCGCCAGCGCATTGGCGCCGGGCGTCTGGTAAAGCGCCATCACGGTGGCCGGCTGGCCGTCGTAATGGCCCGAGGCCCCGTAGAAGCTGGCACCCAGTTCGACCCGGGCGATGTCCTTGACCTGCACGATGGCCCCGTTTTCTCCGGTGCGCACGATGATGTTGCCGAATTCCTCTGCCGTGGTCAGCCGCCCCTGCGCCTTGATCGTGTACTGGAAGGCCTGTCCTTCCGGGATCGGCGGCGCGCCGATCTGGCCAGCCGAGACTTCGATGTTCTGGTCCTGGATCGCGGCGATCACGTCCGATGGCACAAGGCCAAGCCCCGCCATCGTGTCGGGTTTCAGCCACATCCGCATGGCATAGTCCTGCTGCGTGAACAGCTGGACCTTGCCCACCCCGTCCACACGCGAGAGCGCATCGACGATGTTGATCGCGGCATAGTTCGACAGGAAGATCGCGTCGTAGGAATCCTTGGGCGACACCAGCCCCACGACCATCAGCATGTCGGTGGCGGCCAGTTCGGTCACCACGCCCGATTGGGTCACGTCGGATGGCAGCGACGGAGTGGCCTGCGCCACGCGGTTCTGCACGTTGACGGCGGCGATGTCGGGATCGGTCCCGATCTCGAACAGGACGGTCAGCGAATAAGACCCCGAATCCGACGAGGTCGATGTCATGTACATCATCCCGTCGACGCCGTTCACCTGCGCCTCGATCGGTGCCGCGACCGAGGTTTCGACCGTTTCGGCACTGGCCCCGGTGTAAGTTGCGGATACGTTCACGACCGGCGGCGTGATGTTGGGGAACTGGGCGACGGGCAGGGCGAAGTACCCGATGGCGCCCATGATCGTCAGCACCAGCGAGATGACCATCGCCAGCTTCGGGCGGTCGATGAAAAGGGCCGAGAACATCCGCGCTACTCGCTATCGGTCTTGGGAGCGGCGGCATCGGTGGTCGCCGTGTTGTCCGTGCCGTTGTTTGGCGCAGGGGCTGCCACGGTTTCAACTGTCGCGCCGGGCCGGACCTTCTGCAGGCCCTGTATGATCACCTGCTCGCCCTCGCGCAGCCCGTCGAGGATGACCATATCGGTCCCGTTCTGTGATCCCGTCTGGACATAGCGCTGCTGCACGAGGTTGTCGCTGCTCACCACGAGAACGAACGAGCCCTTCTGATCTCGGCTGATGGCCGTCTGCGGCACAAGCAGGCGCGTGACCGGGGTTTCCGACTGGATGAAGACATCGACGAACCCGCCGTCGAAGATCAGGCCCTGTTCGTTGTCGAACTGCGCCCGCACGGTGATGGCGCCCGTGGCCGGGTCGATCCGGTTGTCGATATAGGCGATCTTGCCCGGTTGCTTCAGGCGGGTGCCGTTCGCAAGCTCCACATAGACTTTCGCCCCGGCGCCACCGTCGGGCACCTGGGGGGAGGTCGTGCCGACCTGCTGCATGACATCGATCAGCGTCCGGTCGCTGACCGAAAATGCGACATAGATCGGCGCTTCCTTCACAAGTGTTGCCAGCGGACCCGATGTCGGGCTGATCAGCGCGCCGACGCTGACCTGCGCGCGGCCGATCCGGCCGTCGAAGGGGGCGGTGATCTTGGTATAGCTGACATCGAGCTGGGCCTGCCGGGCCGCGGCTTCGGCCGCGGCGACCTGTGCTGCGGCGACCTTTTCGGCGGCCGTGGCGGTATCGACATCGGCCTGGGACACGGTCTGGCGTGTCAGCAGTTCCTGTTTGCGCTTCAGGTCCAGCTGCGCGTTTTCAAGGCTGGCCTTGGCCTGTGCCACATCGGCCTGCCGCGCTTCCAGCACCGCCTGGTACATGTCGCTGTCGATCTGGAACAGCAGGTCGCCCCTTTTCACGTTGGTTCCGCTGGGCGCGTTCTGGCTTTTCAGGTAGCCGCTGACACGGGCCGTCAGGTCGACCTTGTCGATGGCCTCGCCCCGGCCGATGAACTCGGCCTCCTGCGCGATCTCGCGGCTGACAACAGGGGCCGTGACGACCTTGGGCGGGGCGGGCTGGGCGACCGCGGTCGCGGCGAGCATGCCGGCAAGGGCCGCTGCCGCAAGCCGGCCGATCAGCTGCGACGCACGGGTCCGATGGGCGATGGGCATGGCGATATCCTGTCGGGTGGTTCCGGAATTCCCTTACTTGGTAGCGCCGCGCCGGCCACATCGCGAGCTTTTTCAGGTAACATTTCTCAAAGCCTGGGCGCCGCGATGCGGCGCCCTGTCCGGCCTGCGACCGATGTGCACGGCCCGTCACACTGGCGTGAAGCTCCTTTGCGCAGGCGCCGCGCTGCGGCATCCTGCAGGCGGCGGTGATTTGCTGCCTCATCCATGTTCCGGAGATCCTACGCATGCCCGACACGGCCCCCGACATGACCCTGCGCGCCGCCGACCTCGTGGCGCGGCGCCTCTACGAGGCGGGCTGCCGTCATGCCTTCGGCATGCCGGGGGGCGAGGTTCTGACCATCGTCGACGCGCTGGAGCGGGCGGGCATCCGCTTCGTTCTGGTCAAGCACGAGAACGCGGGCGGGTTCATGGCCGAAGGTGTGCATCACCGCAACGGGGCGCCGGCAGTGCTGGTCGCGACGGTGGGGCCGGGCGCGCTGAACGCCGTCAACGTGGTGGCCAACGCGCATCAGGACAGGGTGCCGATGATCGTGCTGACCGGCTGCGTCGACGCGGACGAGGCGCTGACCTATACGCACCAGGTGCTGGATCATCAGGCGGTGTTCCGCGAGGTGACGAAGGCCAGCTTCCGGCTGACCGCCGACGGCGCCGACACGATTGCCGACAAGGCCGTGGTCACCGCGATGGAACCGCGGCAGGGGCCGGTGCATATCGACGTGCCCATCGGCGTGGCCGATGCCCCCGCGGCGCCGGTTGTCCGGCGGCGGCGGGGGATTGAGGCGCCAGTCCAGCCCTCGGGCGCAGCGCTGGCGCAGGCGCGGGAGTGGTTGCAGACGGCCGAGCGGCCCCTGGCGATCATCGGGCTGGATGTGCTGACCGGCGGTGGGTCGTCCATCGCGCGGGCCTTTGTCGAACATTTCGGGATTCCCACGATCACGACCTACAAGGCCAAGGGAGTTCTGCCTGAAGATCATCCGCTGGCGCTGGGCGGCGCAGGGCTGTCGCCGCTGGCCGACGGGCACCTGCTGCCGCTTGTGCGGCAGGCCGACACGATCTTCCTGATCGGCTACGATCCGATCGAGATGCGTGCCGGCTGGCGCGAGATCTGGGACCCGGCCGTGCAACGCGTCGTCGACATCCCGGCGGTGCCCAACACGCATTACATGCACCAGGCCTCGCTGAACCTCGTTGCCGATGCCGGGGCAACGCTGGAAGTGCTGGCCAGTGGTATTCCGGCGCGCCGGACGTGGTCGGGGGGAGAGCCCGGGGAGGTGAAGGCAGCGCTGGGACGCGCCTTTACGGCCGGGGATGACTGGGGACCGGCCGCCGCCATCGAGGAAGCGCGGGCGGTGTTGCCCGCGGACACGCTGGCCACCGCGGACAGTGGCGCGCATCGGATCCTGCTGTCGCAGATGTGGGAGTGCCCTGAGCCGAAGGCGCTGGTGCAATCCTCGGGGCTCTGCACGATGGGCTGCGCGGTCCCGCTGGCGATGGGGCTGAAGCTGGCAAGCCCGGATCGGCCGGTGGTGAGCTTTTCAGGCGATGCCGGGTTCCTGATGGTCGCGGGCGAACTGGCGACAGCGGCCGAGATGGGGCTGGCGCCGATCTTCGTGGTCTTTGTCGATGCGAGCCTTGCGCTGATCGAACTGAAACAGAGACAGCGGCAGATGGCCAATACCGGTGTCGACTTCGCCCGCCACGATTACGCGGCCATGGGGCGGGCTTTCGGCGGGGAAGGCGTGACGGTCCGGGATCGGGCCGGTTTGCGCGCGGCGTTGACCGATGCGCTGACGACCGACCGGTTCACCGTGATCGCGGTGGAAATCGAGCGCGGGAGTTACGACGGGCGGATCTGAACGGCCGGAGTCTCCGCCAAGCGCGCGGGCGGCCCGCCCGCGCTCCCTGCGGCTTGAAACCTGGGCGTTTCCAGCCTGGACGCCCGGGCGCGTGGCTCTCCCTTAGCGAGAGTTTCATGTGCGCACGCGCGATTCGCTTGTTGTGTGAAACTGCGCAGTCCGGAGGGGCGAAAAACCGCCTGAAACCGGCGCTGCTGTCGGCATCGCATTGCCCGGCGTGGATTTTTCGCCCCCGAGAATGTTTCCAGTATGCGCGAAATGGCGCCGGTTCCCCGAGATATTGGCGAGCCACCGCACACAGCGCTTCACCAATACGCGAGCGTGGTCGATAGGGTCTTCGGCCAAGGGCTCCGTCTGCTACGCAATAAATGAAACGCCTGTTTGGCGCGGACGAAACCCAAGGCGGGAAACGGCATGGAACACGATATCTTCTGGCAACCTGTCAGCCTGCCTTCGGGCACATCCCTTGAGAACTGGAACGGGGTGCTGCGGGGGTTCCTGTCTCATGCCGCCGCGACGCCCGCCTATCTGGCGGCGGTTCTGGATGCCGAACCGGATTTTGCCAAGGCCCATGCGATCAAGGGGCTGTTCCTGCTTCTGCTGGGCCGCCGCGAACTGATCGCCGATGCCGGCGACGCGCTGCGCAACGCGCGGGCGGCGGCGGCGCGGACGGCGCCTTTGCCCAACGAGGCCCCCTATATCGAGGCGCTGGCCGACTGGATGGCGGACCGGCCGGAGAAAGCGGTCGAGCGGTTCGAGGGGGTGCTGACCTTGCAGCCCGACGACACGCTGGCGATGAAACTGGGTCACGCGATCCGGTTCGTGCTGGGGGACGGGCCGGGGATGCGTGCGTCGATCGAACGGGTCCTGCCGGCTTATGCGCCGGATCACCCCGGGCGCGGCTACCTGCTGGGCTGCCAGGCCTTCGCGCTGGAGGAAACCGGCGCCTACCTGCAGGCCGAGATCGCCGGTCGACAGGCGCTCTGGATGGCAAGCGACGATGCATGGGGCCTGCATGCGGTGGCGCATGTCCATGACATGACCGGGAACGCGTCGCGCGGGCTCGACTGGCTGTCCGGGCGCGAGGCCGCCTGGGCGCATTGCAACAATTTTCGCTACCACGTGTCGTGGCACAAGGCGCTGATGCTGCTGGACCTGGGCCGAACCGAGACGGTGCTGGAGCTTTACGACCGCGAGATCCGCAAGGACCGGACCGACGATCACCGCGATATCTCGAACGCCACGTCGCTGCTGATGCGGCTGGAACTGAACGGCGTGGATGTGGGCGCCCGTTGGGATGAACTGGCGGACCTGAGCGCGGAACGGACCGAGGACGGCTGCCTGATCTTCGCCGACCTGCATTACCTGATGGCGCTGACCCGAGGCGGGCGCGATGGCGCGGTGGCCGATCTGCTGGGCCGCCTCCACAGCGATGCGAACCGCGCGGACTGCGTGATGTCGCGGCGGATGGCGCAGCCCGGCGTGCCGGCCGCCCTGGGCCTGGAGGCTTTCGGCGACGGAAACTATGCCGACGCTTTCGGGCATCTGGTGCGCGCGCGGGAGACGATGCAACTGGCAGGCGGAAGCCATGCCCAGCGGGACGTTTTCGAACGCATCACCATCGACGCGGGCCTGCGCGCAGGCCTGCTGGACGCGACCGAGACGCTGCTGGACGACCGCCGCCGCAACCGGGGCGGGCACGAGGATGGCTATTCGGCGGCGCGCCGCGCACTGATCGCGTCAGGACGCGATGCCGCAACGCGGCAGCGTGTCCCCGCAGAGTAAACTGGCCACAGACAACACTAAAAATGGCCGGACAACTGCCCATGACCTCTGCTACCCCCGATCGAGATTTCGCTACGGTCCCACGATCCCCGGGCAGACCCGCTGAAACCGCGACTGTCACCACCCGTGACTTGCGCCTGGACGTGGCGCGCGGCATCGCGATGTTCATCATTCTGATCGCGCATATTCCCTACGACCCGTGGGCCAACTGGATCCCCGCCCGATTCGGATTCTCGGACGCGACCGAAATCTTCGTCTTCTGTTCCGGCATGGCCTCGGCCATTGCCTTCGGCGGGGCGTTTCTGAACCGCGGATGGGCGATGGGCACGGCCCGGACTGCCTATCGCCTCTGGCAGGTCTACTGGGCGCATATCGGGCTTTTCTTCTTTGTTGCCATGTCGATGGCCGCGATCGACCTTTATGCGAACTTCGACAAGAGCTATGTCGACGCCCTGAACCTCCAACATTTCTTCGAAGCGCCCGAGAAGAATATTGTAGCGCTCTTCACGCTGACATATGTGCCGAATTACTTCGACATTTTGCCGATGTATCTGGGTGTTCTGGCATTGATGCCTGTTCTGATGTTCATCGTCATGCGTGTTGGCGTAGCGGCTGCGATGGCGACATCCGTCGCGATCTGGCTGGCCGCGAATTTCGGCATGTTTCCCCTTCCGGCCGAGCCATGGTCGGACAGGCAGTGGTTCTTCAACCCGTTCGCCTGGCAGCTTCTGTTCTTCACCGGTTTCGCTTTCATGCGCGGATGGCTGCCGGCCCCGCGGATTTCCGCCGGCCTGATCTGGCTGTCGATCGCCTTCCTGATCCTTGGCGCGCCCTTCGGAGCGTGGAAGGTTTTCCTGTGGGTCGAAGCGGGCCACCAGGGCCTGGGCGACTGGATCCGGTCGACCTATCCGCTGACGGCCGAACTGCGCGACAAGACCGAGTTCGGGTTGCTCAGATACCTGCATTTCCTGGCCATAGCGTACCTGGCGTACGCGGCCGTGGGTGATGGCGGGCATCGTTTGCACGCCACGGGCGACGGTTTCGGCGCGCGCATCTGGCGCTGGCTGATGGTGCAGATCGTTAAGGTCGGGCAGCAGTCCTTGGCGGTTTTCGTGTTCTCGATGGCCATCGCCCAGCTGATCGGCATGACGTTCGATCAGCTGGGGCGTTCCTTCGCGGTTGTAACGGCAGGGAACTTAATCGGATTTGGGTTGTTAATAGGCGTGGCCTATCTGGCCAGCTGGTTCAAATCCCAACCTTGGCGGGGGCGCAAGGCATGACTGTAACACGACGCGTCTTCATGGCCGCGCTGGCGGCGGCTGCCGCGCAGCCGGCATTTTCGCGACGTGCGCATGCGGAGGGCGAGCCGTTCTCGCACGAGCAGGTCATCGCGTTGGCCGAGGCGCTTTCCAAGAAGAGGTACAAGGCCCGGCCGATGGTGCCCGAGGCATGGCAGACGCTGACCTACGATCAGTACCGGGCGATGCAGTTCGACACCAAGAAGGCGATGTGGCGGGAAAGCCCGTCGTCCTACGAGGTCGATTTCTTCGCGCCCGGGCTTTACTTCCCGCGGTCGGTTCAGGTGTTCGAGGTCATGAATGGCATGGCCCTGCCGGTGCCGTTCGAGATGGACAAGTTCAAGATCTACGACCACGTGGCGCTTCCCGACCTGCCGGTCGACGAGACGCTGGGCTATTCCGGCCTGCGGCTGCGGACCTTCCTCGATGTTCCCGGCAAGAAGACGGAATACGCCGTTTTCCAGGGGGCCAGCTACTTCCGCGCCATCGGCGTGGGCCAGACCTATGGCCTGTCGGCCCGTGGCCTCGCGTTGAACACCGGCGACCCGGAAGGCGAGGAGTTCCCGGACTTCACCCATTTCTGGATCGAACGGCCCGATGCGGAACAGCGCGACGTCGTCGTGCATGCGCTTCTGGACAGCCCATCCGTCTCCGGCGCCTACCGGTTCGACATCTCGCCCGGCGAGGCGGCGGTGATAGACATTCAGGCGACGCTGTTCCCGCGCGAGGATCTGGAGCATGTGGGCATCGCGCCCCTGACCTCGATGTTCCTGTTCGACGAAAAGGACCGGTCGCGCTTCGACGATTTCCGCCCCGCGGTTCACGACAGCGACGGGCTGTTGATGAAGAACGGCGTGGGCGAGACGATCTGGCGGCCGCTGTCCAACCCGCGCGAATTGCAGGTGTCGTCCTTCGTGGACGAAAACCCGAAAGGGTTCGGCCTTATGCAACGCGCCCGCGATCTGGACGATTTCGCCGATTTCGAGGCGCTTTATCACAATCGCCCCTCTCTCTGGGTCGAACCCATGGGGGATTGGGGCGCGGGCGTGGTGCGGCTGGTGGAGATTCCGGCAGATCGCGAGATCTACGACAACATCGTTGCCTACTGGCGCCCGACCGAACCGTTGGCGGCCGGGTCCCGTACCGATCTGTCCTACCGCTTGACCTGGGGCCGGAAGGCGCCTGGCGAAGGCGGTCTGCCGCGGGTGGCCAACACGCTCATGGGAAGGGATTTCGACGGCAAGCAGCTTGCCGTGATCGAGTTCGAACCGCACCCGATGCACGAAGGTGATCTGGAGGACATAGACATTCACGTCTCCTCTCCCCATATCGAACTCAACCCGCCAATTCTTCAGCGCAACCCCGTGACAGGGGGCTTGCGTCTGGCGTTCTCATACGAACCCGGTGACCGGACGGCCGCAGAAATGCGCGCGCAGTTGCGTCGAAACGGGGAAAATATCTCTGAAATCTGGCTTTATCGGTGGACATCGTGACCCGAGATCTTTGCGTGATGCCTGACGCGTCTCCGTTGGAGATGCCGGCACAGAACTTCCAGTCCGTTTTCCGCGACGGGGCGGCGCCCCTTGGCGACGTGCCCCGTACAGCTGTGCTCTGGCGGCTTCTGGCCTTCGGTCCGGCGCTGGCGGCGACGGCGGGCTTGGTGTGGCTGATGGTGGGCTGGTTCGGCGACGACGGCATGGCGGCGATGGAAACCGGGCTGGTGACGCTGATCGCCTTCAACTTCTTCTGGATCAGCCTGACCGTCAGCACCGTCCTGCTGGGCCTGTTCCGCCTGACGCGCAAAGAGGCGATGCCGGCCCCGCAAGGCCCGGCCCGGCCGCTGAAGGTCGCGCTGCTGATGCCGGTCTACAACGAGGTGCCGTGGTACATTCTGGGCAACGCGCGGTCGATGCTGGAGGAACTGCGCCGGCGGGGCGGGGGGCATGAATACGCGCTCTTCATCCTGTCCGACACGCGGGACGAGGCGATTGCCGTCTCCGAACAGGCGGCGGTCGAGGCCGTGCGCGCGACCCTGCCCGAAGGCGCGCAGCTCTACTATCGTCGGCGGGCCGAGAACACGGACCGCAAGGTCGGCAACATTGCCGACTGGGTGCGCGGCTGGGGCGGCGCCTGGGACGCGATGCTGGTGCTGGATGCCGACAGCCTGATGACGGGCCGTGCGATCGTGCGTCTGAGCGATGCGCTGGCGGCCGACCCGGGCGCGGGGCTGATCCAGTCCTTCCCTCAGTTGATCGGGGCGCACAGCGTCTTCGGCCGGATGCAGCAATTCGCCAACGGCGTCTACGGCGCCGCACTGGCGGAAGGCGTGGCAAGCTGGAGCGGGGGCGAGGGCAACTACTGGGGCCACAACGCGATCATCCGCACGCGGGCCTTCGCGGCCTCGGCCGGGCTGCCGCACCTGCAGAGACGCGGCGGACGGACGGCGCTGATCATGAGCCACGATTTCGTCGAGGCGGGGCTTTTGCGCCGGGCCGGCTGGTCGGTCCGGTTCCTGCCGCGGATCAAGGGTTCCTACGAGGAAACGCCCGCCACGCTGATCGATCACATCCGCCGCGACCGGCGCTGGTGCCAGGGCAACCTGCAGCACCTGAACCTTCTGGCGACGCGCGGGTTCCGCGGCATGTCGCGCTTCCACCTGTTCAACGGGGCGATCGGTTACCTCATGTCCCCGATCTGGTTCGCGCTTCTTCTGATGTGGGCGCTGATCGGCCCGAGCGAAGAGGCGAGCGTGCTGAGCTATTTCAGCGAGACGAACCCCCTGCGTCCGGTCTGGCCCGAGATGACTGAGGGCCGGCACGTGCTGATCATCGTGCTGATGTACGCGATGCTGCTGGCGCCCAAGCTTCTGGGCATCGTGGCGGTGCCGCTGTCGGGCGCGAGCTTCGGTGCATTTGGCGGGGCTGGTCGGTTCGGCCTGGCGCTGGTGTCGGAGATCATTCTTTCGATCCTTTATGCGCCGATCCTGATGGTGCAGCAGATGATCGCCGTCTTCCGGATCGTGTTCGGGCTGCAGCAGGGCTGGGCCCCTCAGGCGCGCGACGGCGGGCAATACGGGTTGCGGACGCTTGCGATCTGCCACGCGCTGGAAACTGTCAGCGGCGTGGCCCTGACGCTGGGCATCCTGATCGGCGTGGTAACACCGTGGTTGATCCCGATCGCGATCAGCCTTGCGCTGGCCATCCCGCTCTCGGCGCTGAGCGGCCTGTCGCTGGCCGGGCGCGCCCGGTCGTGGATGGGCACGCGCGAGGATTATCGCGAACCGGCCGTCACCCGCACGGCTCGGATCTATCGCGGTGAGCTGAAGGCCATGCTGGAACGTCCGGCAGTCGTGCAGCCGGCGGAATAGGCGTCCCGCCCGGGCCGCGCCCGCTGGCGGCCCGCCCGCCCACCCTCGTCGGATCGCGTTCCGCGATCCTCCTTGCCGCCAGCGGGCGCGGTCCGGGCTCAGCTTTCGGGCATGTGCGCTTCGAACCAGTCGATGGCCATGTCGGCCCATCCCGGCGGTATCATGTGGCCCCCGGGATGAAGCGCGAGTTCGAGCGCCGATCCGTCTGCGCAGACCGTCCAGCTTCGGCGCCAGAAGGGTTCGGTCATATCGAAGCTGTCGGCCGTTTCGGTGGGGCAGGCGTTGGACGCGCGGAAGATTTCCAGACCGGCGAAGATATCCCCTTGCTGCCACTGGCCGTTCCGCAGGTAGCGGCCTTCGAGCGGCACCGTGGCGTCTGTCCAGCCATGGGTATGGTGGAGCTTCACCGGCCCCGCGCACCGATCCGGGTGCGGCCGCCAGAAACCACCCGCGATGGGCGCGTAGGCGGGGAAGGCATCGGGCGTGTCGCAGGCGATGTAGGTCACCATGAAGCCGCCGGCCGAAAACCCCGACAGCATCGTGCGGTCCGGGTCGATGCCGAAGCGGGCGCCGGCGTCTGCCGAGACGCGGGCGAGGAAGTCCGTCTCGTCCCGTCCATCGCCAAAATCAGGGATAAATGCCCAGAGGCGTCCTTCGCCCGAGCCGAACCCGCGGGAACCGGTGGGGGCGATGAGTGCATAGCCGCGGTCGGTCACGGAATCGACCAGCCCGGTGTTGCGCATCACCGCCGCGCCGTGGCTTCCGGCACCGTGAAGGTAGAGGATCGCCGGAACGGGACCCTCGGCAGGGCTGTCGGGCAGGGCGATGTGGTATTCGCCGTCGTCCAGGATGCAGGGGCCGGGCGTGGGACCGCAATCCGCAGCGGCGGGGCCGGCAATCAGGGCGCCTAGGGCGGCGATCAGGTATCGGGGTTCGGTCATTGGGTGTCCTGAGTCCAGGGGATGACGGGCAGGTCGCGCTTCAGCCAGCCCGGCCCGGCAGCCGAGCCGGACATGCCTTCGGGGATGTCGGTGATACCGGTGAAGCCGGCCTTTGAGAGCTGGGCCGTCATCCGGGCCGACCGGACGCCGGCGGCGCAGATGAGGGCGATGGGGGCTGACCGGTCGCCACCGGTGGCCCGGTCGAGCGCGGCGATGAAATCGTCGCGGCGCATGTCGATCGGGATGGCGGACGCGGCGATGCCGGTGCGCTGCCATTCGTCGGGGCGACGAATGTCGATGAGGTGGATGTCTCCGGCGGCGCTTTCGGAATGAGCCTGGGCCGGGTCGATGCGGCGGGCGTCGTGATCCTGCGGGATCAGGCGCCAGCGGTGGAGACCATAGGCTGTGGCACCGGTGACGGACACGGCCATGGCGGCGCCCAGCATCGCTCGGCGCGTGAGGGCAGAGGGATCCGTCACGTCCGGAGCGTTCCGGGCTGGCGCGCCACCGGGGGATACCGACGGGGATCGCGCCCTCGCCGGCCCACCCGCCCGCCCCCGTCGCATGCCTGCGGCATGCTCCGGACCGGGTCGGGCGCGATCGGCGCTGGCGCGCCGGGGATCTTGGGGAGCGAGTCGCACATGTGCCCTTCGTAGCATGGGGATGCGGGCGTCCGGCGTCCTGCGAGGGGCACGTGAGATCAACAATATGTCAGGGCGCGGGCCCGTATCTCAACGCCGCAGCAGGCGGAACGCGGCCGAGGCGCCCCACCCGGCGGCGATGGCGATGGCCAGCGACATCAGCCCGTAGACCAGCGGCTGCGCGCGGGACAGGTCGAACAGGAACCGTTCCAGCCCGACCTTGTTGACGTCGATCACCGTCGTGTAGCTGGACACCACGTCGCGGCCGCGCGTCAGGAAGATGCGGATGTCGTAGGCGCCTTCGGTCAGGTCCGATGGCATGGCCAGCGCGGTGCGGAACAGCGTGCTCTGATCCAGTGCCACCTTGCCTTCACGCATCTGGTAGAGATCCTTTTCCTCGCGGATGCGGATCAGGGCTTCGGTGAAGCGCGCGGCCTCGGTAATCTCGGACGGGGCGCCGACCGAGCGGATGGCGCGGTCGATCGAGATCTTCCAGCGCAGGTCCTCGGTTTCGCTCAGGATCTCGTCCAGGGGGGCGGTGGTGGCCACGGCATAGAAGCTGGGAGCCGCATCGACGAGCACGGCCTGGGTGTTGACCCAGATGCCGAACCGGCGCGCCTTCTTGCGGACGAGCACGGGCGCCGACGGGCCGGAAACGGTCACGATGACCTCGAGCGGCGGATCGGGGGGCATCGGGGCTTCACGCTTGACCGCGCCGAAGACGAGGATCTCCGAGCCGTCGAACTGCGTCGTGATCGCCACCCGGTCGCGGCTGAGGCCCAGCACCACTTCTTCCAGCGGTTCTTCCTGCGCCAGGGCAGCGCCGGACCAGAGGGCCACGACAAGACCAAGAAGGGCGCGCGCGATCATCTGGCCACCCCGGCTTTGGCGAGGGAATAAAGCTCGGACGGTTGAAGGAGAAGATCGAGCGCCAGCTTGCCGCAGACCAGCATGACGAGAAGCGCCAGCAGGATGCGCAATTGTTCGGCCTTCAGCTTCAGGCCCAGCGTGGTGCCGAACTGCGCGCCGATGACACCGCCCACCAGCAACAGGACCGCCAGAACCACGTCGACCGTGTAGTTGGTCGTGGCGTGCAGAAGCGTTGTGAAGCCGGTCACGAAGATGATCTGGAAGAGCGACGTGCCCACCACGACCTTCGTGGGCATCCCCAGCAGATAGATCATCGCGGGCACCATGATGAAGCCGCCGCCAACGCCCATGATCGCGGCCAGAACACCCACGAGCAGGCCGACGAGGATCGGCGGGATCACGGAAATGTAAAGCGCCGAGGTCCGGAAGCGCATCTTGAAGGGCAGGGCGTGGATCCAGGTCCGGTGCTTGCGTTCCGTCCGGACCGGCGCGCGGCGCGAGCGCCTGAGCGCCACGATGCTTTCGATGAACATCAAGGTGCCCACGATGCCCAAAAACAGCACGTAGGTCAGCCGGACCAGCAGATCGACCTGACCCAGACTGCGCAGGTAGTTGAAGATGTAGACCCCGACGGCCGCGCCGATCAGCCCGCCCACAAGCAGGACGGTGCCCATCTTCAGATCCACCGTCTTGCGCTGGAGATGCGCCAAGAGGCCCGAGAAGGACGAGGCGACGATCTGGTTGGCGCCGGTGGCAACAGCGACCGGGGGCGGCACGCCGATGAAGAACAGAAGCGGCGTGATCAGGAAGCCGCCGCCCACGCCGAACATGCCGGACAGGACACCCACCATCCCGCCCAGCCCAAGGACGAGGAAGGCATTGACCGAGACTTCTGCAATCGGGAGGTAGATCTGCATGGTCAAACCTAGCTGCGCCGCAGCACGTGTTGCAACGGCTCAATCGCACCGTAACGGCAAACGTGTCGTTGCGATCCGGTGCAGTATGCCGCGGCATCCGTGACGGGCCCGCGCCCGTGCCACGGACATTCCGGATTCGTGAGGCTTCGGGGCGTGACATCCGGCGGCGAAGCCGTCAGAAAGTGACGGCCCCGATGGGCAACGGCATGAAATGTGACGGGAACAGGGACGCGCAGATGGCATTCGACTATGACCTTTTCGTGATCGGCGGCGGCTCGGGCGGGGTGCGCGCGGCGCGCGTGGCCGCGGGCGAGACCGGCGCCAAGGTGGGCCTGGCGGAGATGGACCGCTATGGCGGCACCTGCGTGATCCGGGGGTGCGTGCCGAAAAAGCTCATGGTCTTCGCGTCGGCCTTTCCCGGCATGATGGAAGACGCGCGCGAATACGGCTGGACGGTCGAGGCCGGCGGGCTGGACTGGAAGGCTTTCCATGCGCGGCTGGCGGGGGAGCTTGACCGGCTGGAAGGGATCTACCGCAAGCTCTTGGCGGGGCCGGGGGTGGAAACCTTCGATGCGCGGGCCCGGATCAAGGATCCGCATACGGTGGAGCTGAGCACGGGGCAGACGGTCACGGCCAAGCATATCCTGATCGCGGCAGGCGGCCGCCCGGTGCGCCCCGATGTGCCGGGTGCCGAACTGGGGCTGGTGTCGGACGATATCTTCCACATGGATGCCCTGCCGAACAACATCCTGATTGTCGGCGGCGGTTTTATCGCCTGCGAATTCGCCTGCATCCTGAAAGGCATGGGCGCGAACGTGACGCTGTTCTACCGCGGCGATCAGATCCTGCGGGGCTTCGATGACGAGGCCCGCGATCTTGTTGCCGAGGAGATGCGCCGCAAGGGCATCGACATCCGCACCGGAACCAACGTGGCCGAACTGTCGGACGGCTATGGCGGGGTGCTGGTCAAGGACACGAACGGGGCGGAAATGGTCTATGAAAAGGTCATGTTCGCCACAGGGCGCAGCCCGAACACCCACGACATGGGGCTGGAAGAGGTCGGCGTCGAGCTGGGCCGTTACGGAGAGATCGTCGTCGACGCATATTCCCAGACCAAGGTGCCGTCGATCTATGCTATCGGCGATGTGACCAACCGGGTGAACCTGACCCCGGTCGCGATTCGCGAAGGCATGGCCTTTGTTGAGACGGTCTTCCGGGGCAACCCGACGCCGGTGGATCACGAGCTGATCCCCAGTGCCGTTTTCACCCAGCCCGAGCTGGGGACGGTGGGCTTGACCGAGGAAGAGGCGAAGAAGCAGGAAGAGGTCGAGATCTATTCGACCTCGTTCCGGCCGATGCAGACATCGTTCATCGACCGGGCGGACAAGGTTCTGATGAAGCTCGTCGTGTCGAAGGCGACGCGGAAGGTGCTGGGCTGCCACATCGTGGCGCCGCAGGCCGGAGAGCTGATACAGATGGCCGGGATCGCAGTGAAGATGGGGGCAACCAAGGAAGATTTCGACCGGACGGTTGCAGTTCACCCCACGATGTCGGAAGAGCTTGTGACAATGCGCGCGCCTGTGCGCTGAGGCCAGGGCCTGCGGCCCGTTGGCGTGTAAGGGTTGATTTCCACGGTCTGCCGCACAGGTAGTAGGCCAAAGGACAGCCGATCCGGACATTGACCGGAGGCGGCGAGCGGAGGGAAAGAAAGATATGGCGGGCAACAGCGGCGGCCCATGGGGCGGCGGTGGATCCGGTGGCAGCGGGCCACGGGGCAACGGTGGCGATCAGGGTCAGAACGGTTCGGGCAACAGGGGCGGCGGCGGTGGCCGACGTCCCGAAGACGGTCCCCAGATCCCCGAGATCGAGGAACTCGTCAAGAAAGGCCAGGATCAGCTGCGCGTCCTGATGGGCGGCCGCGGCGGTGGCAATCGCGGCGGCGGCACCGGGAGTGGCGGCGATGGCGGCGGTCCGCTGGTGACCCGCGGCATGGTGATCATCGGCCTTCTGGTCGGTGCGTTCCTGTGGCTCTGGGCCAGCGTCTACACGGTGAAGCCCGAAGAACAATCGGTGGAACTGTTCCTTGGCCGGTTCTCGGACATCGGCATGCCCGGTCTGAACATCGCGCCGTGGCCCTTCGTGTCCTACGAGGTCATCCCGGTCACCCGGGAACAGACCGAAGACATGGGCAACACGGGCAGCACCAATTCGGGCCTGATGCTGACGGGCGACGAAAACGTCGTCGACATCGATTTCCAGGTCGTCTGGAACATCAAGGACCCGGCCGAATACCTGTTCAACCTGCGTGACCCGCGCCCGACGATCCGGGCCGTGTCGGAATCGGCCATGCGCGAGATCATCGCGCAATCGCAGCTGGCGCCGATCCTTAACCGGGACCGGGGCGCCATCGCCGCGCGGCTGAAAGAGCTGATCCAGCAGACGCTCGACAGCTATAACTCCGGCGTGAACATCATCCGGGTGAACTTCGACCGCGCCGACCCACCGGAAACGGTGATCGACGCCTTCCGCGACGTTCAGGCCGCCTCGCAGGAACGTGACCGCCTGCAGAACGTGGCCGACGCCTACGCCAACCGGGTTCTCGCCGAAGCGCGCGGTGAAGCCGCGCAGATCCTGGAAGAAGCGGAAGGTTATCGCGCCCAGCAGATCAACCAGGCCGAAGGTGAGGCAAGCCGCTTCGTTTCGGTTCTGGAAGAATACCGCAAGGCGCCGGAAGTGACGCGGAAACGTCTCTATCTCGAGACGATGGAAGAGGTCATGACCAACGTGGACAAGATCATCCTCGACAGCGGTGTCACCGGCGGCGGTTCGGGCGGGCAGGGCGTGTTGCCCTATCTGCCGCTGAACGAGCTGCGTCGTAACCGTCAGCAGGAGTCGAACTGATGCGCAAATCGACATTCATCCTTCCCGCCATCGTCGTGATCGTGGTGCTGCTGCTGTCGTCGATCTACATCGTCGACGAACGCCAGCGGGCGCTGGTGCTGCAATTCGGCCGGGTCGTCGACGTCCGGAACGATCCCGGGCTGGCCTTCAAATTGCCCTTCATCCAGCAAGTCGTCCGCTATGACGACCGGATCCTGTCGATCGACGTGCAGCCGCTGGAAGTCACGCCTCTCGACGACCGCCGCCTGGTGGTCGACGCCTTCGCACGCTACCGGATCGACAATGTCGAACAGTTCCGCGAAGCGGTGGGTCCCGGCGGGATCTCGACTGCCGAATCGCGGATCGACAGCATCCTGCGGGCCCAGACCCGGGAGATCCTCGGGTCGGTCACCTCGGATGACATCCTGAGCTCGGACCGGGCGGCGATGATGCTCCGGATCCGTGACGGCGCGATCAACGATGCCCGCGACCTGGGTGTCGACATCGTCGACGTGCGTCTGAAGGCCACCGACCTGCCGCGCCAGAACCTTCAGGCCACCTTCGACCGGATGCGGGCGGAACGCGAACGAGAAGCGACCGACGAACGCGCCCGTGGTAACGAGGCGGCGCAGCGTGTGCGCGCCCAGGCCGACCGGACGGTGGTCGAACTGGTGTCGGACGCGCAGCGGCAATCGGACATCATCCGCGGTGAATCGGATGCCCGCCGGAACGCGATTTTCGCTCAGGCCTTCGGGCAGGACGCGGATTTCTTCGAGTTCTACCGCTCGCTGCGGGCCTATGAACGGTCGCTTCTGGGCACCAACTCGCAGATGGTCCTGACGCCGGACAGCGATTTCTTCGTCTATCTGAAATCGCCCCTGCGTCCGGGCGAGACGATGCCCGAAGCCGAGGCCGATGCCCTGGCCGCGCCGGCCGGGATCGAGTTCGAGGAGACTTCGGACACGGGTGCCGATCCCGGTGTGACGGGCGAAGCGAATTCGGGAGTGACGATCCGGCAGACGCCGGAAGCCCCCGCAACGGATGATACGGCAGCCCCGTCCGACGACGCGGCTACCGACGGATCGGACTGAGCGGTCCCTGAGAGGAGCCGGGCATGGCGTGGCTCCTTCTCGGGCTCGGGCTGGTCCTTCTGATCGAAGGGCTGGTCTGGGCCATGGCGCCCGGGATGGTGGAGCGGATGCTTGAAATCTTGCGCACCCTGCCCGAGCCCGCCCGGCCGCAGGCCGGGCTTCTGGCCTGCGTGCTGGGCCTGATCCTGATCTGGCTGGCGGATCTACTGGGCGGGTTCTGACCCGCCCTTTTCATTTTTCCCCGTGCCGAACGTGTCGCCGCCGGATCGCGCCCGGCGCGGCCCGCCCGCCCACCCCGTCGGATCCCGGTCCGGGATCCTCCTTGCCGCCCCGGGCGCGATCCTTCCCAAAGGGCGTTGTAAGCCCATGTTGGCTGATTCGCGGGATGGAACGGCAGAGATCCGCCGTCGAAACGCGTTTTATTACAATCTCTCACAGTCCAGTCACATCTGGTTAACCCTCTCGTGTCTTGCTTTGCCTGTGACGGAGATGTCACTAGGATGCACTCATACCGGACGGGCGGGACCACTCACCGGCCCACGTCCCAAGGCACTCAAAAACATGTCCACCAAGGAGAGCTCCATTGCAGCTACAGGCAATTCCTTTCCCAGACGTCCAACCTGAAGCGCGCAGGCTTTCGGCCCGGGCCGTGCTGCTCGGCGCGGTGACGCTTCTGTTCCTGGCCCTTCAGGTCGCCTACGCTCAGGCGAAACCTGAAAGCCTGGCGCCGCTGACCGAGAAGGTCAGCCCGTCGGTCGTCAACATCACCACCACCACGATGGTCGAACGGCCCACCGGCCCGCAGGGGATCGTGCCCGAAGGCTCCCCCTTCGAGGACCTGTTCCGCGACTTCCGCGACCGCAACCAGCCCGAGGGCGAGGAACGCCGGCCGCGCCGGTCGTCGGCCCTTGGCTCCGGCTTCGTGATCTCGGAAGACGGCTATGTCGTCACCAACAACCACGTCATCGAAGGCGCGGACGAAATCCTGGTCGAGTTCTTCTCGGGCGAGGAGCTGCCGGCAACGCTGGTGGGCACCGATCCCAAGACCGACATCGCGCTGCTGAAGGTCGAAAGCGACGAGCCGCTGGGCTTCGTCAAGTTCGGCGACAGCGATGCCGCCCGCGTGGGCGACTGGGTTCTGGCCATGGGCAACCCGCTGGGGCAGGGCTTCTCGGCGTCCGTCGGGATCGTTTCGGCCCGCAACCGCGCGCTGAGCGGCACCTATGACGATTACATCCAGACCGACGCCGCCATCAACCGCGGCAACTCGGGCGGGCCGCTGTTCGACATGGACGGCGACGTGATCGGCGTGAACACCGCGATCCTGTCGCCCAATGGCGGTTCGATCGGGATCGGCTTCTCGATGGCATCCAACGTCGTGACCAAGGTCGTCGACCAGCTGCGTGAATTCGGCGAAACCCGCCGTGGCTGGCTGGGTGTCCGTATCCAGGACGTGACCGATGACGTGGCCGAGGCGATGGGTCTCGACGCGGCCGAAGGCGCGCTGATCACCGATGTGCCGGACGGTCCTGCGAAGGAGGCCGGGCTGAAATCGGGCGACGTGATCCTGGCCTTCGACGGCGAACCGGTGACGGACACGCGTGAACTGGTCCGCGAGGTTGGCAGCGCCACCGTCGGCAAGACGGTCCGCGTGAAGATCTTCCGCGATGGCGCCATGCAGGACGTCAAGGTCACGCTGGGCCGCCGGGAAGAGGCCGAAGGCACACCTGTTGCCCTGCAACAGGACGAAGACGCCGCCCCGGAAGAGGAACTGGACGTCCTTGGCCTGACCCTGCGCCCGCTGACGCAGACCATGCGCGAGGAAATGAGCCTTCCCGAAGATTCGTCCGGGCTGGTGATCCTGTCGGTCGACGAGATGAGCCAGGCGTTCGAAAAGGGTCTTCGCGCCGGTGACCTGATCACCGAGGCAGGCCAGCAGAAGGTCGAAACGCTCGACGGTTTCCAGGAGCGTATCGCCGGCGCGGAAGAAGCGGGCCGCAAGTCGATCCTGCTTCTGGTCCGCCGCAACGCGGAACCGCGCTTCGTCGCGCTGTCGCTCGAAGAAGAAGAGCCGAAAGACGACGCCGAGTAAGATCGACGTTCCGGGCGTGTCCCGCCCGGCTCCGGACAAAAAAACCCCCGCATGCAACTGCATGTGGGGGTTTTGAGTTTCGGCCTGCACCGAGGGGGATTGGCGCGGCCGGTTCGGCAGATAGTGGAAGACCCGGGACGGTGTTCGGGGGGCAGATACATGCCGCCCCGGATCTTCCATGACGGCCGGCCATCGTGAGGCGATGACCGACCGTCCGTTCCCGGCCCGGGGATGGGCAGAATGGACCGGGAAGCGTTGGGGAGAGCGTTCCGGTTCAGGACCGGGCTCTGGTATCCTCGCCTTACGTGCTGCGGCGGAAGCGGGTGTTCTGGGCGGCGATCCAGCCGGCGATCACCCGAAAGGTATCCGAGGTCGGCGCCGCGAACGGGGCGGTGCCGGTGATCGGGCAGTGCAGGCGGGGGTACATCATGCTGGGCTCTCCTTTGGGTGTGTGGGGCCGTTGCCCCGTCTTGAACCCAAACTGCCCGATTCCCGCCGCCCGCGATGTGAACTGGTTCACAGAGCGAAAGTTTTTCCGAAGTTTTTTGCGAACGGCGCCCATGGCGGGTCACCGAATGTCAAGAATGACAGGGGATATGTCGGGGATTGCGTCCACCGGGGCGGTGCGTGGAGACCACGCACCCTACCGACCGTCGGAAGGCGATCACCGTCGCGGGAACCTTGGCCTGTAGGGTGCGGGGTCTTCACGCACCGTTCCGCCCCAGGGGGTTCTACCCGGTTTCAGACAATGGGTCTTGCCGTCAGATCCGGTCGAGACAGGCCAGCGTTTCCAGCGCCGGCCGGTCCACGACTATCAGCCCGGCGCGGCTGGCCTCGATCACGCCCAGCCGTTTCCATTCCGACAGGGTTTTCGATACCGCCTCGCGCGTGGCGCCGACGAAATCGGCGAACTGCGACTGGTTCAGGCGCAGGGGGTCGGTGGGCGTGGCCAGATCGGCGGTCAGCGCCAGGATCTTGCGGGCCAGCCGGGGCTGGAGGGCGAGGAAGACCTGTTCGCTGTATTGCGTGTTCATCGCGCGCATCCGCTGCCCGGCCAGCGTGATCATGTCGACGGCCAGGTCCGGAGTCTCGCGGATCCGGGCCAGCACATCCGCATTGCGGACCCTGAGGACGGTACTGGGCTCGACCGCCGACAGGGTCGCGGTGCGGGGGCCGGGATCGAACAGCGCGATCTCTCCGAACAGGCTGCCGGGGCGGATCAGCGCCAGCACCAGCTTGCGGCCGTCCTGGGACAGCACGCTGATTTCAAGCGCACCGGTCAGCACGGCATAGAAGGCATCGCCGATGTTGCCCTGTTCAAAAAGCACCTCGCCGGGTTTCAGGGCGACCTCGGTCGCCAGCGCGTTCAGCATGGATTTCAGCTGGTCGGAGGCGTCGGACAAGAAGCCCGTCTGCGGCAAGACCCGTTGCGACATGACCGTTCCCCCCGGTGTTCGGTGGCCTACGGCCCGTTTCGGACAGTTTGGCCGCCGGGCGGGATGCGGTCAATTGTTTGGTGTGCGCCCGCTGCCGTCCCGCGGGACCGCCGACAGGCCCAGCGATTGCGCGGTCTGAAGCGTCAGGACGTCCCAGTCCATGCCCCGCGGGCGCTGGTAGGCGCGGATGGCGGCGCGGGTGTCGGCATCCAGCGTACCGGTCGCGGCCCCCGTGTAGAGCCCGCGGATCTTCAGCGCGCGTTGCAGGCTGGCGATGTAGTCGGGCGTCATGGTGTCGGGGCAGGGGGTGTCGACGGGGCGCGTCTCGCGCTTTTGCACGATCACCTGGCGGCTGGTGGTCTTGTACCGGGCCTCTTGCGCCGCTGTGCCATCGGCCGCGGGCCGGGCCGGGCGCAGAAGGGTCTGGACCGTTTCCGTTCTGATCACGGCGGGGCGGGTGTAGGTGGTGATGCAGGTCGCCTTGGGCGCGCGGGCCGGGTCGTTCGTGTCGTCGTAGGGGGGGATGAATGGCTGGCAGGCCGCAAGCATCCCGGCAAGCGCCATCACCCCGGATTTTGCGCGCACGGTCTTCAACCTGTTCCCACCTGCACCTGTTACCCCCGCCGGCCCGCACCCTGGCGGCGGGGCGGCCCCTGCGCCAAGTCCTGCCAGTGGGCCCGGTCCTTGTCCTCTTCCGGTGGCTGGACCAGCGTGTCAAGGAGCGGCGACAGATCCTCGACATCCTCGGCGATCACGTGGACGACGTTATGCGCCCGCTGGATCCGGCCCGTGACACGCAGCAGCCGCCCGGCGATCACGGCGCGGCGGAAGGTTTCGTAGATCGTCCGCCAGACGACGATGTTCACCACGCCGGTCTCGTCCTCCAGCGTGACGAAGATCACCCCCTTCGCGGTGCCGGGACGCTGGCGCAGGATCACCAGCCCCGCCACCGTCACCCGCGCGCCTTCGGGCGGCAGGTCCAGCTGGGCGGCCGTGATGCACGAGGGCGGGCGTGGCCAATGGGGCGGTTCGCCGGGCCGTTCGATGGAATATGAGTTGGAAGACATGACACGCATGGGAACATTATAGGAACATATGAGCCTTGTGTCCAATGCCGGTGCGTCGTCCGTGCCTCATGGGCAAAAGAGGCTGGCATGGCGCCCAAGCCCCCGTTACACAGACTGCCGATGACCGAACGGAGCCCACGGAACATGGCGAAAATCACCTATATCGAGCATAACGGAACCGAGCACGTGGTCGACGTCCCGAACGGGCTGACCGTGATGGAAGGCGCGCGCGACAACAACATCCCCGGGATCGAGGCAGATTGCGGCGGCGCCTGCGCCTGTTCGACCTGCCATGTCTACGTCGCCCCCGACTGGGTGGAGAAGCTGCCCGAGAAGGACGACATGGAAGCCGACATGCTGGATTTCGCGTACGAACCCGATGAAACCCGGTCGCGCCTGACCTGCCAGCTGCGCGTGTCCGACGCGCTGGACGGCCTTGTCGTGCAGATGCCCGAAAAGCAGATCTGATGCGTGGGGCCGCGCAGCTCGCCGCGGTCCTCTGCTCTGCCGCGGCGCTTGCGGGCGCCGCCCGGGCCGATATCGTGTCGGCCCACTATACCGAACCGACCACCCGCTACGCCCATGGCGTGCTGGGCGATGCCGTCGAATGGGGCGCGCTGGAACTGACCTCGCGCGATGGCGACGCATCCGTGCGCAGCACGCTGCTGCTGCCCGAAAGCCGCGTGTTCGAAGATACCGCCCCGCGCCTTGTCGATGTCGATGGGGATGGCGACGTGGAAGTGATCGTCGTTGAGACTGACGTCTCCCTTGGCGCGCAGCTCGCCATCTACGACGAGACCGGCAAGATCGCCGCCACCCCCCATATCGGTCGCGCCAATCGCTGGCTGGCGCCCTCGGGGGCGGGGGACATGGATGGCGACGGCTTCGTCGAAATCGCCTATGTCGACCGGCCGCATCTGGCCCGGGAACTCAAGATCCTGCGTTTTCGCAATGGCAAGCTGGAGCCGGTGGCCACCGTCACCGGCGTTACCAACCACCGCATCGGTGATCCGGAGATCGCGGGCGGCCTGCGCACCTGCGGTGCGCGGCCCGAACTGGTGCTGCTCGATTCCGGCTGGCGCAACATCGTGCTTGTGCACCTGGAGGGCGGGCGCCCCGTCGCCACGGCCCTCAACCACGGACCGTCGCAAATGGACGCCGTGCTGGCCTGTCGCTGAACCCGCGCTCTGCCCACAAATGAAGCAAGGATCCACCAATCGCGAAAATGCGATGTGAAGAGGGTTTGCTATATCCGATTGTTTTAGTAAGTATTGAGCAGTCGCGAGCCAGCCGCCAGATTCGGACGGACAGCCAGGACCACCCCAGACAGTGCATCCGGCAGGCGAACCGCCTTGCCGCCGGCACGACAACCGGAAGCGAAGGGCTTGCCGCCATGATCATCTGTCACTGCACCCAGGTCAGCGATCGTGACATCATGTCAGCCATCGACTGGATGCGCGCCTCGGACCCTGACACGATCATCACCGTCGGCAAGATCTACCACGCGCTTGGCAAGAAGGCCGATTGCGGTGGCTGCGTGTCGCTGTTCGTGTCGACCATGCGGTCCAACCCGAACTTCAAGGTGCCCGCGGTGCTGCAGAACCTGCGCGAGGCGCCGGGCGCCGAAGCCGAAAAGAAGGCCGCGCGCTAGGGTCAGCGCAAGGCCAGCGGGTCAGTCGGTTTCGGTTTTGATCCGGACGGTCTGACGCAGATCGCCCGTATTGCGGTCGTAGATCAGGATCCGGTCGTCCCCCGTCACCACAGCGTACCAGCCGGACCCGACCGTGAAAGCCGTGGCCGTCGTGCCATCGGGCAAGGTGATCGCATCGGGCAGGGCCGTGTCGTTCGACGGGAAGCGCGTCACGAACAGCGCGATCAGGATCACCATGCCCGCGATCATCACCGCCGTCAGCCCCGTGACAAGCCTTCGCAGGAAGCGTAAGGAGGCGATCTCCACCCCCGGACCGGCGTGGTCCCCGGCGTCCCATGCGGCATCGGGGGTGTCTGCCGGGGGCGTTTCCTGCGCACCCGTTCCCTGCAACTGTCCGTCCTTGTCCCCCATGAGCGCCCGTTCCATTCATTTCGCCATTGCGGCCGATCCACCGTCCCGTCTCGATAAGGCCCTGGCGCGCGATGTGCCAGAGCAGGCCGCGCTGTCTCGCACGCGCCTGGCCCGCCTGATCGCCGACGGCTCTGTCCGCGTGGATGGTGCCGTGGCTGGCGACCCGAAGGCAAGGGTGGAAGAGGGCGCACTGGTCGAGATCACGGTGGAAGAAGCCGAAGTTTCCCACATCGGCCCGGAACCAATCCCGATCTCGGTGGTTTATGAAGACAACGACCTGATCGTCGTCGACAAGCCCGCAGGCATGGTGGTCCACCCTGCGCCCGGCACCCCGTCGGGCACGCTGGTGAACGCGCTGCTGGCCCATTGCGGCGATGATCTTTCCGGAGTCGGCGGCGTGAAGCGCCCCGGCATCGTGCACCGGATCGACAAGGACACGAGCGGCCTCCTGGTCGTGGCCAAGTCGGATGCGGCGCATCACGGGCTCGCGGCGCAATTCGCGGCCCATACCGCCGACCGGGCCTACGGTGCCGTCTGCTACGGCGCACCCGATCCCGGCGATCCCCGGCTGCGCGGCGTGGCAGGGGTAGGGTTCGAACCCGGCGGGACGATCCGGATCGCGACCGAGCTGGGTCGTCACCGCACGGATCGGCAGCGCCAGACGGTGCTGAAGTCCGGCGGGCGGCGCGCGGTGACGCGGGTCGTGGTGGAAGAACAGTTCGGGTCTCCGGCCGCCGCGGCCCTGGTGACCTGCCGGCTTGAGACGGGCCGCACGCACCAGATCCGCGTGCACATGGCCCATGCCGGGCACGGGCTGATCGGCGACCCGCTCTACGGAGGGGCGCGGCGGGCCAGTCGCCTGAAACTGGGCGACAGGGCCGCCGAAGCGATCGGTGCCTTTTCGCGGCAGGCGCTGCATGCCGGGCTGCTGGGATTCGAACACCCGGTGACCGGTGAATTGTTAACGTTCCGGTCACCCTTGCCGCAGGACATGGTTGACCTGTTGGACGCGCTGCGCCAGCCTTGACATGAACCGCACATGCGCGTGAGCGCACAGGCTCCGGCCTTTCTGCGAAATCGGAAAGCGGACATACTGCTGGCCCAGGTCTTGCAGTGGCTCAAAAGCGCCCTAAATCATATGTTAAGTCCTGTTACATTCGGAGGGACATACCCCAGATGGCCAATTATGCCAACCTGCCGGCGCCGACCCCTGAAGGGGGGCTGAACCGGTATCTTCAGGAAATCCGGAAGTTCCCGCTGCTGGAACCGGAGCAAGAATACATGCTGGCCAAGCGCTGGGTCGAGGAGCAGGACACGGAGGCGGCCCACCAGATGGTCACCTCGCACCTCCGGCTCGCGGCCAAGATCGCCATGGGCTACCGCGGCTACGGCCTGCCGCAGGCCGAAGTCATTTCCGAAGCGAATGTGGGCCTGATGCAGGCGGTCAAGCGTTTCGATCCCGAAAAAGGTTTCCGCCTTGCGACCTACGCGATGTGGTGGATCCGCGCCTCGATCCAGGAATACATCCTGCGGTCCTGGAGCCTGGTGAAGCTCGGCACGACCTCGGCGCAGAAGAAGCTGTTCTTCAATCTGCGCAAGGCCAAGGCCCGCATCGGCGCGCTGGAAGAAGGCGATCTGCACCCGGACAACGTCAAACGGATCGCGACCGATCTGGGCGTGACCGAAACGGAAGTGATCTCGATGAACCGCCGGATGTCGGGCGGCGATGCCTCGTTGAACGCGACGGTGGGCACCGAAGGCGAAAGTGCCATGCAGTGGCAGGACTGGCTGGAGGATGAAGACGCCGACCAGGCCAGCGATTACGAGGCGAAGGACGAGTTGACCGCCCGCCGCGAGATGCTGGCCCAGGCGCTCGAGGTGTTGAACGACCGCGAGAAGGATATCCTGACCCAGCGCCGCCTGGCCGATCAGCCGGTCACGCTCGAAGAACTGTCGGGCCAATACGACGTGAGCCGCGAGCGCATCCGCCAGATCGAGGTCCGCGCCTTCGAAAAGCTGCAGAAGAAGATGCGCGACCTGGCCGGCGAAAAAGGCATGCTCGCCAGCGCGTAACCGTTCCCAAGCGGCGCGCGCATTCGATGCTCCCCATTGACGGCTCCGCCGTCAATGGGGCCGTGGCCGCTCCTATTGGAACGGCCCGCTTCGTATCGGGCGTCGAATCTGAGTTTTTCTTCTCTTTCCAAATACCTCCGGGGGAGTCGCGCCAAGGGCGCGGCGGGGGCAGAGCCCCCGACCAACGATGAAGCGTCAGCCCACGTGGGCTATTACTTCTCCATCGCCTCCAGCTCGTCGATCATGCCCGAGATCATGCCGAGGCCCTTGTCCCAGAACGCCGGGTCCGAGGCATCGAGCCCGAAGGGGGCCAGCAACTCCTTGTGGCGCTTCGATCCGCCGGCTTTCAACATTTCGAAGTACTTCTCCTGGAAGCCCGCATCGCCTTCCTCGTAGACCGAGTAGAGCGCGTTCACGAGCCCGTCGCCGAACGCATAGGCGTAGACGTAGAAGGGCGAATGCACGAAGTGGGGGATATAGGCCCAGAAGGTCTCGTACCCGTCCATGAAATCGAAGGCGGGGCCCAGGCTTTCGCCCTGAACGCTCATCCAGAGCGCGTTGATGTCCTCGGGGGTCAGCTCTCCGCCGCGGCGGGCGTCGTGCAGTTTGCATTCGAAATCGTAGAAGGCGATCTGGCGGACGACCGTGTTGATCATGTCCTCGACCTTGCCGGCCAGCATCACCTTGCGCTGTTCGGGTGTCTTGGCGCCGGACAGGAGCTTGCGGAAGGTCAGCATCTCGCCGAAGACCGAGGCCGTTTCGGCCAGCGTCAGGGGGGTGGAGGACAGCAGTTCACCCTGTTCCGCCGCCAGAACCTGGTGGACGCCGTGGCCCAGCTCATGCGCCAGCGTCATCACGTCCCGCGGTTTGCCCAGGTAGTTCAGCAGCACGTAAGGGTGCACGTCCATCACCGTGGGATGGGCGAAGGCACCGGGCGCCTTGCCGGGCTTCACGCCGGCGTCGATCCAGCCCTTGGTGAAGAACGGCTGTGCGATCTCGGCCATCTTCGGGTCGAAATCGCCATAGGCCTCCATCACCGTTTTCTCGGCCTCGTCCCAGCGGATCGTGCGGGGATCTTCCATCGGCAGCGGCGCGTTGCGGTCCCAGACCTGCATCCGGTCCAGCCCCAGCCAGCCGCGCTTCAGCTCGTAATAGCGGTGCGACAGCTTGGGGTAGGCCTTGACCACCGCCTCGCGCAACGCCTCGACCACCTCGGGTTCGACCTGGTTCGACAGGTGACGGCCCGTTTGCGCCGTGGGCATCTTGCGCCAGCGGTCGACGATTTCCTTTTCCTTGGCCTGCGTGTTGTGGATGCGGGCGAAGGTTTTGACGTTCTCACCGAAGACCTGCGCCAGTTCATGCGCCGCCGCCTCGCGCTTTTCGCGGTCCGGGTCGTTCAGGAAATTCAGCGTCCCTTCGATGCCGTAGGTCTCGCCGTCGATCTCGAAGGAGAGGCCGGCGATGGTTTCATCGAACAGCTTCTCCCACGCGTCGCCCACCACGCCCAGATCATGGAGGAATTTCTCCATCTCGTCGGAGAGCTGGTAGGGGCGCAACGCGCGGATGTTGTCGAAGATGGGCCGGTAGCGGGCGAGGTCGTCATTGGCGGCCAAGAGGGCGTTCAGACTGTCCTCGTCGATGCGGTTCAGTTCGAGGTTGAAGAAGACAAGCGGCGTGGTGAAGTTCGTGATCTTCTCCTGCAGGTCCGACAGGAACTTGGCGCGGCCTGCGTCAGTGGTGTGCTGGTAGTAGCGCAGCCCGGCAAAGGACATGATCCGCCCGGCGATGCGGCTGATGTCTTCCTGCCGCTGGATGCAGGCCAGCAGCGCGTCGGCGTCGAGGCCTGCCAGCTTGCCTTCGTAATCGGCCGCGAAATCGTCGCAGGCCTTTTCCAGCCAGTCCAGATCGCGCTTCAGCTCTGGCGCGTCTTCGCCGCTGTAGAGATCGGTCAAATCCCATTCCGGCAGATCGCCAAGGTTCTTGGCGCCGGCGCTGGCATTGGCATCGTGAAGCGGTGTCGGGAGCATGGGAAACCTCGGGCTTGTTCGTTTCCCATGATCTAGGCCCCGTGGCGTGCGATCACAAGGAAGGGCTGGGTGAAAGCCTCAGCCGTATTGCGCCAGAAGGGCCTGCAGTTCGCCCAGCGTTCCGGCTTCGGACGGGGGCTTGTCATGCCGCCAACGCGCCATGCGGGGGAAGCGCAACGCAATCCCTGACTTGTGGCGGGGGCTGGCCTGAATGCCTTCGAACGCGATTTCGAACACGTGGACGGGCGTGACTTGCCGCACGGGGCCAAAACGTTGCTGCGTGTTTTTGCGGACCCAGGCGGTGATCTGGCCGAATTCCTCGTCCGTCAGGCCGGAATAGGCCTTGGTGAAGGGCACCAGCGCCTCGCCGTCCCACACCGCGAAGGTGAAATCGGTGAACAGGTTCGCCCGCCGGCCGTGCCCGGCCTGCGCGTAGATCATCACCGCGTCGATGGAGAGCGGGTCGAGCTTCCATTTCCACCAGTCGCCGCGCTTGCGCCCCGTGGCGTAGGGGCTGGACATGCGTTTCAGCATCAGCCCTTCAGCGCGCTTGTCGCGGGCGGTGAGGCGGTGTTGGGCGAGCGTGCCCCAATCCGCGAACGGGATCCGCGGCGACAGGCGCAGGGGGGCGTCGTCGGGCAGGTTGACGATGAGCGCTTCCAGCCGCGCGCGGCGGTCCGCGAAGGGGAGCGCGCGAATGTCCTCTCCGCCATCCTCCAGCAGGTCGTAGGCGTAGAGCATCGCTGGCGCCTCGGTCAGCAGCTTCTTCGGCACGGTCTTGCGGCCGATGCGCTTTTGCAGGGCGGCGAAGGGCATGGGGGCGTCAACGTCCCAGGCCAGAACTTCTCCGTCGATCACGGTGCCGTCGGGCAGGAAATCCGGCGCGCGGGCGAATTCGGGGAAACGGTCGGTCATCAACTCCTCGCCGCGGGACCACAGGTGGTGCTGGCGGTGGCGGATGATCAGCTGCCCACGGATGCCGTCCCACTTCCATTCGGCGTGCCAGTCATCGGGGGCCCCGAGGGTCTCAGGTTCGCTGTCGAGACCGTAGGCCAGGCAGAACGGGTAGGGGCGGGCGCCTTCCGCTTCCGGATCGTTGGCGTGGATCAGCCGGTCCCATGTCATGGTGGCGGGCGTCCAGTCGCCCATCAGACGCAGCGCGATGTCGGCCTCGTCCCGTTCCGTCGCGCGGGCCAGCGCGCGGGTCATCAGCTTGCGCGAGATGCCGATGCGGAAGCCGCCGGTGATCAGCTTGTTGAAAAGGAAGCGTTCGGTCTTGCCCAGCGAGGACCATGCGGTTTCGACGGCTGCGCGACGTTCCTCCTCGGGCCGGCCGGGCAGGGTGGACAGGCGGGTGAGCCAATCTGTCAACGTGCCGGTGTCGGGCTCGGTCGTGGCCTCGGGCAGGATCAGGGCCAGCGTTTCGGCCAGGTCGCCGACCACGGCATAGCTGTCCTCGACCAGCCAGTCGGGGAGCTCCGCGATCTCTCCGGCCCAGCGGCGGAGTTCCGTCGTGGTGGCCGCGCGCTTCGGGCGACGGCCGGAGAAGAGCGCGACGGTCCACAACCGGTCGGGCTCGGGCGCGGTGGCGAAATAGTCGGCCAGCGCCGCGACCTTGGGGTTGGTGCGGGTGGTGCCGTCGATGGCGGTGAAGAGGGCGGCGAACGATTTCATGCGTCCTCCTCCTCCTCCTCGCCGCCGAATTCGGTGGGGACGGGGGCGGCGTCATAGCCTTGATCGGTCAGCCAGCGGGAGAAACTGTCGGTGTAGCCATGGGTGACGAACACGCGTTCCGCGCCGGTATCGCGGATGGCGCTGTTCAGCCCGTCCCAGTCGGCATGATCCGAGATCACGAACCCCTTGTCCGCCGCCCTTCGCCTGCGGATGCCGCGCAGCTGCATCCAGCCGCTGGCGAAGGCGGTCGTGGTCGTCCCGAACCGTCCCATCCACGTGGAGCCGAGCGCCGAGGGCGGCGCCAGAACCAGCGCGCCGGGATGGTCCTTGATCTTCATCTCCGGCGTGACGTGAGTCGTGGCGGGCAGGGGCAGGCCCTGAACGCGCATGACCTGCGTGGTGGTCTCGACCGCGCCGTGGGTGAGGATCGGGCCGATGTTGGAGTCAAGCAGAGTGAGGAGGCGCTGCGCCTTGCCAAAGGAATAGGCACCGAGGACGGGTGTCTGGCCAGCCTCCTGCGCGGCCTGCCACCAAGCGTTGATCTCGGACGCCAGATCGGCGTCGGGCCGCCAACGGAAGACGGGCAGGCCGAAGGTGCTTTCGGTAATGAACGCGTGGCAGCGAACCGGTTCGAACGGGGTCGAAAGACCGTCGGGCGCGGTCTTGTAGTCGCCCGAGGCGCACCAGACCTCGCCCTCCACTTCGACACGGATCTGGGCGGAGCCGGGGACGTGGCCCGCCGGGTGGAAGGAGACCGTGGCGTCGCCGATGGTCCGGGTTTCGCCATAGCGCACGGTGTTAAGCGTGATGTCCCCCAGCCGGTGGCGCAGGACGGGCGCGGCAATGTCGGTCGCCAGGTAGCGGTTATGGCCCGGGCGGGCGTGATCGGCATGCGCATGTGTGATCAGCGCCCGGTCGACCGGGCGCCAGGGGTCGATGTAGAAATCGCCCGCCGGGCAGTAGATGCCGCGTTCGGTGAAGATGAGAACCGGTGACATGGCTTTGGAGCATAGGGCGGGTTTCGCGGGGGGAAAGGGGGGCCTGGGGAAAGGGGGGCCGGGGAAAGAGGCTCGGGTCTCACCACGAAGATGACCTGCGCCATCTTCACGAAACCGACATCGCTTGTGCTGCCTGAGCCATCCCACCCCACCCGTCAAGGGCAAGCCGCGCGGAGCGCGCGGGCCTCCGGCCCCTTGACGGGCAAGGTGCGACGGCTCCGGGACGGCAGCGCGACGGCGGCTCCGCGAAGATGGCTTGAGATCGTGTGGAGAGGGGACAGGGCGCGGGCGGCGCCCGCTCTCAGGAAATGTGGGAGGTGAAGAAGGCGTCGATCTGGGCCGTGAGGTATTCGCGGACCTTTGGAACCTCGAACAGCACCTCGTGCTGGGCGCCATCGACGAGTTCGAAGCGGGCGCCGGGCCATCTCGCGGCGCGGGCGCGCTGGCGGGGGATGTCGGCGATGCGTTCGTTTTCACCGACGAAGGTCAGGCACGGCACGTCGGGGGCCGGTTTGGGATCGAGCGCCTCGATCTCTGCCAGCGCCTCGCCCAGCCAGTTGATGGAGGGGCCGCCGAGCGAGAGGTCGTGATGCGCTTCGAGCTGCATCTTCATGTGCGCGAACATCGCCGGATCGTTCGTCAGCGTGTTGCCCTCAAAAGGTTCGGTGAGAACCAGGTTGTCCTTGGGTGTCGACGGCGCGCGCATCCCGCCGAGGCCGACTTTCGGCAGCACCGTTGTGAGCACATTGGCCAAAGCACGCAGCGGACCGGGCATGGCGATGCCCCACATCGGACCGGTGAAGACCGCGGCGGCGGGTTTGAACCCTTCCATCAGCGCGCGCAGGCCGATCGATCCGCCCATGGAATGGCCCAGCAGCACCCAGGGGCGCGGTAGGTCCAGCTCGGCGGCGGCGTCCAGCACCGCGGCCACGTCCTTCTGGTAGTCGGGGAACCGGCCCACATCGCCGATCAGGCGGTTCGACTGGAACCGGTCGGCCAGACCCTGGCCGCGCCAGTCTACGGCGACCACGGCATAGCCGCGCGCGACGTATTCCTTGGCGACGATGCCGTACTTTTCAACGTGCTCTGTCCGCCCCGGAAAAATCAGCAGCGTCGCCTTGGCATCCGCTTCGGTACGCCAGACGCCGAACCGGATCCGCACGTCATCGGACGCGGTCAGCCAGTAGGCGGCACCACCCGGAGGCCCGCCGGCCACGTCTTCGTAATACGGGGCCGGCTGCATGCGCGTCAGCCCAGCATCGACGAGAGCGACATCGCGGCGCCCATGTCGCCGTCGATCTTGATCTTGCCGGTCATGAAGGCCGCGGTCGGGTTCAGATCGCCCTGGAACAGCGCCATCAGCGTTTCGGCATCGGCGGTGATCGTCACGTCGGCTTCTTCGTCGCCCACGCGCACGCCCTGATCGTCCAGCATCACCGCGCCGTCGTCGGGGACGTTGAACTTCACCGACTTGCTCATCTTTTCGTCACCGACCTTGGCTTTCAGTTCGGCTGCCAGTTTTTCGATAAATTCGCTCATGTTCCGCCCTCACAATCCGGTTGATCGACCATTGCGCCACTGGCAATTGCCGCGCGCTCCGCTAGACTAGTCTGCGTTATGCGTCACCTGAACCACAATCTCAAAGCTGTCGTGACGGCAAGTCTGGCATTCCTGCCATTGCAAGTCCCGACAACCATACTTGCCCAGTCGCTGGACGAGATTCCCGAGACGTCGGCGCCTCTGCTGGACCAGCGCGGCCCTGACCTGACCGAGGAATCCGCCCTGCTGGACGCCCTGCGCGAGGCCACGCCGGCGGAGGCCGAGCATCTTGACCGCCAGTTGCGGGCGCTTTGGGAGAAAAGCGGTTCGCCGGCGATGGATCTGCTGCTGCGACGCGGCCGTGATGCACTGGAGGAAGGCGATTACGACGTCGCGATCGAGCACCTGACCGCGCTGACCGACCATGCCCCGGACTTCGCCGAAGGCTGGCAGGTGCGGGCTGCGGCCTATTATCGCGCAGAGCTGTTCGGCCCCGCCCTGGCCGATCTGGAACGCGCGCTGGCGCTGAACCCCAACCATTATCACGCGATGCTGGGCCTTGGGGCGATCCTCGAAACGGTGGGGCTCGATCAGCTCGCGTTCGAGGCCTATTCGCAGGCCATCTCTATACATCCCCATCACGAGGACGTATCGAGTGCGCTCGACCGCCTGCGCCGGTCCGTCGAAGGCACGGACCTGTAACGCCACCCGGTAACCAAGGGGCGAGAGATGACTGCGTCATCGCGGGTCGTGGCCGTTCTGGGCCCGACCAACACGGGCAAGACGCATTACGCGCTCGAGCGTATGCTGGCCCACCGGACCGGAATCATCGGTCTTCCTCTCAGGCTTTTGGCGCGCGAGGTCTATGACAAGATCGTTGCCGCCCGCGGCCCGTCCGTCGTGGCGCTGGTCACGGGAGAGGAGCGAATCGTGCCGCCCCGGACCCAGTATTGGGTCTGCACGGTCGAAGCGATGCCCGAGGGCATGGGCTGCGATTTCTTGGCGGTGGACGAAATCCAGCTTTGCGCCGATCCAGAACGTGGCCATGTCTTTACCGACCGGCTGCTGAGGTCGCGCGGCCTGCACGAGACGCTGTTCCTGGGCTCGGACAATATGCGTGGGCCGATCGTTTCGCTGATTCCTGAGGTGATTATCCAGCGCCGCGAACGCATGTCGCAGCTGGTGCATGCCGGATCGAAGAAGATATCCCGCATGCCCGCGCGCTCGGCCATCGTCGGGTTTTCGGTCGACAGCGTCTATGCCACCGCGGAACTGATCCGGCGTCAGAAGGGCGGGGCGGCCGTCGTGATGGGCGCGCTCAGCCCGCGCACGCGGAACGCACAGGTGGAGCTCTACCAGAACGGGGATGTCGATTACCTGGTGGCGACGGATGCCATCGGGATGGGGCTGAACCTGGATATCAAGCATGTCGCGTTCTCCAGCCTGGCGAAGTTCGACGGGCGGCGGATGCGTGAACTGATGCCCAACGAGCTGGCGCAGATTGCCGGCCGGGCCGGGCGTGGCCAGCGCAACGGGACGTTCGGGACGACAGGCGAGGCCGGCGAAATTTCCGACGAGGTCGCACTGGCGATCATGGAGCACCGGTTCGCGCCTCTGAAACGGCTGGTCTGGCGCAGTTCGGACCTGCGGTTCGGGTCGATTGATTCGCTGATACGATCCCTTGAGGCCCCGCCGGACAACGACGTCCTGGTCCGGGCCCGCGAAGCCGATGACCTTGCCGCGCTGAAAGGGCTTGGCCAGATCGCCACCGTCGCGGCCCGCGCAACCAATGCGGGCGCGGTGCGGATGCTGTGGGACGTGTGCCGAATCCCCGACTTCCGCGGGATCAGCCAATCCGAACATGCCGGCATGCTGGAAACGATTTTCGGGCATCTGCACGACCGCGGAACGGTGCCCGACGACTGGCTGGCCGACCAGATCCGGCGCATCGACCGGACCGACGGCGATATCGACACGTTGTCCAAGCGGCTGGCATTTATCCGCACATGGACCTATGTCGCTCAGCGAAAAGGTTGGGTTCAGGACGAAATGCATTGGCGCGGTGAAACCCGCGCGGTAGAAGACAGGCTATCGGACGCCTTGCATCAGAGGCTGACCCAAAGATTTGTGGACCGGCGCACATCCGTGTTGCTGCGCCGGCTCAAGCAGAAGGAGGCCCTCTTGGCCGAAGTAAACGACACCGGTGAGGTGACTGTCGAGGGGGAATTCGTCGGTCGTCTGGAAGGGTTCCGCTTCTCGCCCGACAAGGGCGCCCAGGGACCCGAGGCGAAGACCCTCAAGCAGGCCGCCGTGCAAGCGCTGGCGCCGCAGTTCCATCTGCGCGCCGATCGCTTCTACAATGCGCCCGATACCGAAATCGACTTTACCGAACAAGGCGGGCTCATGTGGGGCTCGGACGCGGTCGGCAAGCTCGTCGCCGGGTCGGAGCCGTTGCGCCCGCAGGTTGAGGTCTTCGTCGACGATGTGGCGGGGCCGGACGTGGCACAGAAGGTGCAGCGCAGGCTTCAGCATTTCATCGACCGCAAGGTCGCGACGCTCTTCGAACCGCTGATCGCGATGCAGAAGGACGAGACGCTGAACGGTCTCGCCCGTGGCTTCGCGTTCCGGCTGGTGGAAAATTTCGGCATCCTGCCGCGTCAGTCCGTGATGCAGGAGGTGAAGGACCTGGACCAGGAGGCCCGCGGCGCGTTGCGCAAGCATGGCGTCCGGTTCGGCCAGTTCACGGTCTTCGTGCCGCTGATCCTGAAACCGGCGCCCACGCGGTTGCGGCTCCTCCTGTGGTCGCTCAGCCAGGGGCTGGACCAGTTCCCCGACGCGCCGCCGCCGGGGCTGGTCACGATCCCCGTGCAATCGGGCAGCCCCGAAGGCTATGACACGATGTGCGGCTATCGGTCGGCCGGGGAACGGGCGATCCGGATCGACATGCTGGAACGCCTTGCGGACATGCTGCGCGCCGAAGACAGCCGTGGCGGGTTCGAAGCCAAGGCCGACATGTTGTCGATCACCGGCATGACGCTGGAACAGTTCGCCGACCTGATGCAGGGGCTGGGCTACAAGGCCGAACGGGGCGAACGCGAAAAGGTGCGCGCGCCCGCGGCCCAGGCACCGCTGACCGAAGCGATCTCGGAGGAAACTCCGGATTCGGCGATTGCGGAGGCGCCGGAAGGCGCCGTGGCGGCGTCGGACGACGACATGCCGGTGGAAGATCCGGCGGATGCCGCGGTCGAGCCCGGGCAGGAGCCTTTGCTCGCCGGGTCGGAAGAGGCCCCCGAAGAAGCGGCCGTACGCACGCCCGAGGACAGCCCCGTAGGCCCCGCCGGCATCCCGGGAGAGGACGCGCCGGAAGCCATGGCCGTGTCGGCCACGGAGGCGGCGGAAGACGCGCCCGAAGCGGTGGCGACGGATGTCGATGCCGATGCCGTAGTGCCCGAATCCGATGTGGTCGAACCCGATGCCATCGCGGACCCGGCCGCCGCGGCAGCGGATGCCGAGCCCGAGATCGAGGTCTTCTACACCTTCACCTGGGGCCGCAACCGTCAAACCAACCAGCGTGGCCGTGGTGGCAATCGCGGACGCCGGGACGACGGACAGCAGGCAGGCGGCGAGAAGCCCGAAGGCGGCGACCGTCGCGAACGCGGGCCGCGGCGCAATGCGGGCGGCGACAAGGGTCGCGACGGCGGCAAGCCCCGTCGGGACGGCAAGCCGCCCCGAGGCAAGGGCGGTCCGGACCGGCGCGGCAAGGACAACGACCGCAACAAGCCCAAGACCTATTCGGCCAAGCCTCCGAAGCAGGAAAAGAAGATCGATCCCGACAATCCTTTCGCAGCCGCGCTGATGGGGCTGAAGGACAACAAGTAGCCGATGGCTGCTGACGTGACCGAAGCAACGGGCGGGCCGGGAACGGCGCGCCCGAAGCTGCGTCTGGACAAGTGGCTGTGGCACGCGCGGTTCTTCAAGACCCGGACGCTGGCCGCCAGGCAGGTGGGCGAGGGGCACGTGCGCGTGAACGGCGACAGGGTGACAAAGCCTGCCCAGAACGTCTCCCCGGGCGACGTTCTGACCTTCGCCCAGGGAAAGGCCGTTCGGGTAGTGCGCGTCGAAGCCTTGGGCACTCGCCGCGGTCCGGCCCCCGAGGCGCAAACATTGTACCACGATCTGACCGAGAAGCGGGAGACCGGCCCGGAGAATCCGCGATACGAGGGAAAGGGTCGGCCTACGAAGCGCGACCGCAGGGCACTCGATCTTTCCCGACGCGATGGGCCGGAATGAAACTTGAATGCCGGGCGCGGCTGGATTAGGTCACCCTTTGTTACGTGGATTAGAAAGCGGCTCATGACCTACATCGTCAACGACAAGTGCATCGCCTGCAAATACACCGACTGTGTTGAAGTCTGCCCCGTGGATTGTTTCTACGAGGGCGAGAACATGCTGGTGATCCACCCTGACGAATGCATCGACTGCGGCGTCTGCGAACCCGAATGTCCCGCCGACGCGATCCGGCCCGATACCGAGCCGGAGGCCGAGGCCTGGGTCGAGTTCAACCGCAAGTATTCAGAGCTGTGGCCGGTGATCATCACCAAGAAGGACGAGCTTCCCAACGCCGAGGAACGCGACGGTGAAGAGGGCAAGCTGGAGAAGTACTTCTCGGAAGCACCGGGCGAGGGCGGCTGAGTCGGCCAAAAACGGCTGTTTGGGTCATGCGACGTGGCGTTTCGGGCCGATTTGAGGCCGAAACTGCCCCGAACAGGTGCGCTATGGCGCAGAGTCGGCTTTTGGAGCCGCCATTTTTGTGATATATGCACGGGATCGAAGACGTGCCTGTTAGTCCGGCCCGATTGGCTTGGCCATTCCGAACGACCGCTGGCGCGCCCTCAGCCATAACGCCGCATCACGGAACCGGTAGACGGTCCGGGGGCGGTGTTTCTGTGGCCTGACACGTGTTGAAGCACTGGGGAAAGATCCGAATGACCAAGTCGAAGAAGCTCGAGTTCCGCCCTGACGATTACGTTGTGTACCCGGCCCATGGGGTGGGTCAAATCATTTCCATCGAAGAGCAGGAAGTAGCCGGCATCAAGCTCGAGCTGTTCGTGATTTCCTTCGAGAAAGACAAGATGACCCTGCGGGTGCCCACCAACAAGGCAACCGAGATCGGCATGCGGTCGCTGTCGTCGCCCGACGTGGTGACGAAGGCGATGACGACGCTGAAGGGCAAGGCGAGGGTGAAGCGCGCCATGTGGTCGCGCCGGGCGCAGGAATACGAGCAGAAGATCAACTCGGGCGATCTGATCTCGATCGCCGAGGTCGTGCGCGACCTGCACCGCACCGACGACCAGCGTGAACAGAGCTATTCCGAACGCCAGCTCTACGAGGCGGCACTGGAGCGTCTGACCCGCGAAGTGGCTGCCGTGAGCGGCGGTGACGAGATCGAAGCCGCGCGCCAGGTGGACGAGGTGCTGATGTCGCGCGCTGCCTGATCGGGCCGTTGCGATCTGAAATTCCGCAAACCGCGCCTTTTCGGGGGCGCGGTTTTTTCGTGCCGGTCGGTCGCGTCGCGGCCTGCGCGCGCCCGTCGACGGCCCACCCGCCCGCCCCCGCCGCCGGGCGCGCGCAGGCGTCCCGATCAGGGCAAGAGGGCCGCGAAAGTGAGAAGGGCCGCGATCTCGGCCACCTGTTGGGTGGCGCCGAGGATATCGCCGGTCTGCCCGCCTATGCGCGCCATGGCGAGGCGGGCGACGACAAGAGCCGCGAGGCCCGTGGCGAGAACCGCGGCGAAGGCTGCGGCGCCCGTTGTGGCGAATGCCAGGACCAGTGCAATGAGAAGTGCCGCGATGGCCGTCGGGGCCGCCGGGCGTCCGACGCTGCCGGCAAGGCCGCCGGGGCGGGCCGACGGCATCCTGTGCATGAGCCAGGGCAGTATCCCGCGCGAGAGGACCGCGGCGGCGATCAGCGGGCCAAGCCCCGCAGGCAGGAGCATCGCAAGCGCAGACCATCGCAGGCCAAGGCCCAGGATCATGGACAGCATGCCATAGGCGCCGACGCGGCTGTCCTTCATGATCTCGAGCCGACGTTCCGGCGTCCAGCCGCCGAAGAGGCCGTCGGCCGTGTCGGCGAGCCCGTCTTCGTGGAGGGCGCCGGTAAGGAGGACGAGAGCCGTGAGGGTCAGGCCCGCCGCGATCTGGGAAGAGAGCCCGATGGACAGGGCGAGGAGACCCAAGAGGCCCGCGAGGAGCGCCACGGCGAAGCCCACCAGCGGAAAGGCCCAGCTTGCTGCCGCCGCGCGGGCGAAGGCGCCATCGGGCAGTTTCGGCAGCGGCAGGCGGGAGAGGAGCGCGAAGGCGAGCCAGGTGTCCTGCAGGAGGCGGAGCATTCTCGGGGGCATGGCGCGGCGCTCCGGCGGCTTCGGGTGGGGCTTGTGATCGCGGTCGGGTCGGTTAAACACCGCGGGACGCACAGATGCAACGAGGCCCGGGCATGACACAGAAACTGACGGATTTGAACGCTCTGCGCACGGCCTTGGCCGCGGCGCCGGGACCTGACGAGGCCGCCCTGAACGGGGCCGCCGAGCGCAACGGCATGCTGACGAAGCCGCCGGGCGCCCTGGGGCGGCTGGAAGACCTGGCGATCTGGTTCGCAGGCTGGCAGGGCGATCCGAGGCCGCGGGTCAAGGCGCCGCAGGTGATCGTCTTTGCGGGCAATCACGGCGTGGCGGCGCGCGGCGTCTCGGCCTTTCCGGCGGATGTGACGGTGCAGATGGTCGCGAATTTCGAGGCCGGCGGCGCCGCGATCAACCAGCTGGCTACGGAGACAGGGGCCAGGATGGACGTGGTCGCGTTGGATCTGGACCGCCCGACCGGGGATTTCACCGAAACCGTCGCGATGGATGCCGAGGACGGGCTGGCCGCGTTGAATGCGGGATGGATGGCCGTGGACCCCGACACCGACCTGTTGGTCGTGGGCGAGATGGGGATCGGCAACACGACGTCGGCCGCGGCCCTTTGCCTTGCGCTTTATGGCGGGTCGGCCGGGGACTGGACGGGCCGGGGTACCGGCGTCGATGACGACCGTCTGCAGGCCAAGTGCAAGGTCGTCGAGGACGGGGTCGCGCGGCATCAGGGGGCGGGCGACGGGCTCGACTGGCTGCTGGCCCTGGGGGGGCGCGAAGTGGCGGCGATGGCCGGTGCGATCGCGGCTGCGCGGGTGCGCGGCATTCCGGTGGTGCTGGACGGGTTCATCTGTTCGGCCGCGGCGGCGTGCCTGGCCGAGGCCGTTCCCGGGGCGCTGGACCATTGCGTGGCGGGGCATGTGAGTGCCGAGGGCGCGCATGGCGCACTGCTGGAGAAGCTGGGCAAGGCGCCGCTTCTGTCGCTGGGACTGCGGCTTGGCGAAGGGTCCGGCGCGGCCCTGGCGGTACAGATCATGAAGGCGGCGGTGGCGTGCCACAGCGGGATGGCAACGTTTGCCGAGGCTGGCGTCGCGGAAGGGTAGATCCCGGTTTCCGGCCGGGCACCGCGCCCGTTTCGGCCCGCCCGCCCACCCCTGATGGATGTGCCTGCGCACATCCATCTGTCCGAAACGGGCGCCCACCGCCGGGGAAGGGCTTGGGCTCACCACGAAGAGAAATGCTCTCTTCCCGAAGCCACCATCGCTGTTCCGGCTCTTTTCGGCAGCGCGACGGCGGCTCCGCGAAGAGGGCGTCGCGGGATGCGGTGGTCAGGCGCTTTTCTGTTCCTCGCGCTGGGCCTGGTCGAGGAGGGCCAGTTCGAGTTCCTTCTGGAGTTCGCGCGCGCGGGCGATGTAGGCCGCGTTGTCGGACGCCGAGAGATCGGGATCCCAGACCTGGGCGAGTTCCCGGACGGCGTAGCGGTCATGGGCGTAGAAGGTCTGTTCGGCCTCGGCGGCTTCGAATTCGGTGAGGCCCACGTTTTCCAGCACGTAGCGGCCGGCGCGGAGCGAGCTGTCGAACATCTCGCGCACGATGTCGTTCGCACCGGCCTGGTAGAGGCGGAAGACGTGGTTACGGTCATAGGCCCGGGCGACGATGTGCAATTCGGGCCGTTCGCGCCGGGCGTAGGTCACGAGGCGGACTGCCGCGTCGACATCGTCGAGCGCCACGACCAGAACGCGCGCCTTGGCGAGGCCCGCGGCCTTCAGGAGTTCGGGACGCGTGGGATCGCCCAGGAAACCCTTCACGCCGAACCGGCGCATCAGCTGGATAGTTTCTATGTCATGGTCGAGCACGATGGTCTTGAAGCCGGACCCCGTCACCAACCGGTTCACGATCTGGCCGAAGCGGCCGATGCCGGCGATGATGATCGGGCCCTCGTCGTCGATCTGGTCGTAGTCGGTGGAACGCCTGGTGTCGCCCATCCGTTTCGACAGAACGTCGTAGAGCATGAAGAGGAGCGGCGTGATCAGCATCGTCAGCGCCACGATCAGCAGCAGCTTTTCCGAGATATCGACCGGAATCACGTTCTGCTGGACCGAGAAGGCGAAGAGCACGAAGCCGAATTCGCCCGCCTGTGCCAGGCCCAAGGTAAACAGCCACCGGTCGCGTCCGCGCAGCTTGAAGGCGGATCCCAGCGCATAGAGGATCGAGCCCTTGATCAGGATCAGCAGGAGCGCGAGCCCGATCAGGTCGCCCGGTTCGCTGAAGAGCAGGCTGAAATTGATGCCGGCACCCACGGTGATGAAGAAGAGCCCCAGCAGGAGGCCCTTGAACGGTTCGAGGTCGGCCTCGAGCTCGTGCCGGAATTCGGAGTTGGCGAGGACCACGCCCGCAAGGAAGGCGCCGAGGGCGGGGGAGAGGCCCACCGTGCTCATCAGGAAGGAGATGCCCACGACGATGGCCAAAGCCAGGGCCGTGTACATCTCGCGCAGGTGGGCGGCGTGGATGAAGCGGAAGATCGGGCGGGTCAGGTAGATGCCGGCCAGGATGATCGCGGCGACGGCGCCGATGGTGACCAGCGTCACGCCCCAGGCCGGCAGGCCTTCGACCAGCGACATGGCGGCGTCGTGGCCGGCCCCATGCGCGGCATCGGCACCGTGGGTGCCTGCAGTGGCCTCGGCGTCGTCTGCGGCAAGGATCGAGCCATCCGGGCTGGCCACTGCCAGATCCCTGACCGCGAGAAGCGGCAGAAGGGCAAGGATCGGGATCACCGCAATATCCTGCGTCAGCAGGACCGAGAAGATGGAGCGCCCGCCGCTTGTCTGCATCAGGCCGCGTTCGGACAATGTTTGCAGGACGATGGCCGTCGATGACAGGGCAAGCGCCAGCCCGATGGCGAGGCCGGTGGACCAGCTGAGGCCCAGGACCATGCACAGCCCCATGACGATCACCGCGGTGCCGAGGATCTGAAGGCCCCCCAGCCCGATCAGCCGGTGGCGCATGTCCCAGAGCGCACGGGGTTCGAGTTCCAGACCGATCAGGAACAGCATCATCACCACGCCGAATTCGGCGAAATGCTGCAGGTCCTGCGTTTCCGAGCCGACGAGATGCAGCACCGGCCCGATGATGATCCCGGCGGCAAGATAGCCCAACACCGAGCCCAGCTTCAGCCGCGCCGCGATGGGCACCGCGATCACCGCAGCGAGAAGATAGATCGTGCCCTGGTAGAGAAAGGCGCTCATTCGCTGTCCTTCTGTATCATGTCGGCAGGGGGGCGTCGCGCTTGAGCTGATCCATGACTATCTGGCTTTGCACGCGGGCAACTGTGGGATGGGGAAGCAGGACCTCGTGTATCAGTCTATTGAGGGCGGGCAGGTCCGCGCAATAGACGCGCAGGAGATAATCCGCGTCGCCGGTCATGGTCCAGGCGCTGACGATCTCGGCCCGTGTCCGGATAAGCCGGGCGAACCCGGTGGACTGGTCCGGGCCATGGCTGCTGAGTTGCACCTGGATGAAGGCCTGCACGGTCAGCCCGATCCGCCCGGGATCCAGCCGCGCGGCATAGCCCTGGATGTAGCCTTCGGCCTCGAGCCGCTGGCGCCGCCGCCCGGCCTGGGAGGCGGAGAGATTCAGGACCTCTCCCAGCTCCTGCGCGGTGAGATGCGCGTTCTGCTGCAGCGAGGCGAGGAGGCGTGTGTCGATGTCATCGAGCATGTGCGGGCTCCGGTCGCTTCGGAATGATATGGTGCGTAAAATGCGCATGTCCACCGGTGCCAGTGTAGAAAGATGCGCAGAACGTGCAGGGAAGATGCGCTAAATTGAGGCAAATAGCAGATGCCCGGCCGTGCCCGGGAGTAGAGAGAGGAGATTGCCCATGGGACCGTTCCCCCACGATGCGCCGCGTTCGGAGATCACGGACGAAAACCCCGCCGGCACCGACGGGTTCGAGTTCGTCGAATTCGCCCATCCCGAGCCCGAAGAACTGCGCGCGCTCTTCGCGCGGATGGGCTACGCCCATGTCGCCAACCACAAGACCCGCCCCGGGGTGGAGCTGTGGCAGCAGGGGGATATCACCTACGTCCTGAATGCCGATCCCGAAAGCTTTGCCGCGGGCTTCGCGGCCGAACACGGGCCCTGCGCGTCTTCCATGGGTTGGCGCGTGCGCGATGCGGACCATGCGTTCCGACACGCGGTGTCGAAGGGGGCCGAGCCTTACGAGGGGCCGGGCAAGGTGATGGACGTACCCGCGATCAAGGGGATCGGCGGGTCGCTGATCTATTTCATCGATCAGTATTACGACACCTCGCCCTATAACTGGGAATTCGACTGGATCGCGCAGTCGAAGCCCAGGGGCGTGGGGTTCTACTACCTCGACCACCTGACCCACAACGTGTTCAAGGGGAACATGGACGTGTGGTTCCGGTTCTATGGCGACCTGTTCAATTTCCGGGAAATCCGGTTCTTCGACATCGAGGGCAAGTTTACCGGGTTGTTTTCCCGCGCGCTGACATCGCCCTGCGGGCGGATCCGGATTCCGCTGAACGAGGACCGTGGCGAGACGGGTCAGATCGTGGCCTATCTCAAGAAGTACAAGGGCGAGGGCATCCAGCATATCGCGGTCGGGTCCGACAATATCTACGACAGCACCGATGCGATTGCCGAGAACGGCCTGACCTTCATGCCGGGGCCGCCGGAGGCCTATTACGATCTGAGCTTCGACCGGGTGCAGGGCCATGACGAGCCTGTGGACCGGATGAAAAAACACGGCATCCTGATCGACGGCGAAGGGGTTGTGGATGGTGGGGAGACGAAGATCCTGCTGCAGATCTTCTCGAAAACCGTGATCGGGCCGATCTTTTTCGAGTTCATCCAGCGCAAGGGCGATGACGGCTTCGGGGAGGGCAACTTCAAGGCGCTCTTCGAATCGATCGAGCAGGAGCAGATCGACAGCGGGGAACTTGTGGGTAAATAACGCCCGGGGCCAACGCGTCCGGCCCACGCCCGTCGGCGGCCCGCCCGCCCACCCCCGTCGGATCGCCTGCGCGATCCTCCTTCCCGCCGCCGGGCGCGGTCCGGTGGTGGGATCAGGGCGCCTTCAGCACCAGCCATGTCCATGTGACGCCGGCCTGGCGATTGCCGGCTTGGATCGACTCGTGGCGCGCCAGGTGGAGAAGATCGAAACCTGAAGCATCGGCCAGCGCCACGACCGTGTCCGCGGGGCAGGGATAGGCGGGGCGTCCGGGCGCTGACGGTCCGTGGCGGAGCGACAGCAGGATCCGCGCATGGGGCGCGCAGAGATCGCGCAGGACGGGCATGGCGCTGGCCTGCGCCTGGGGCGGGAGATGATGCCAGACGCCGCTGCAAAGGATCCTGTCGAAACGGATCCCCAACGCCCAGGTACGCGGAAGATCCGGCAGTGCATCGTCTATCCAGGTGATCCGGTTGTCGGGATGGCGCTTTCGGGCGTCGGCGCGGAAGGCGGTGACGGGTTCGGTCGCATGGACGGTCGCGCCCCGGGCAGCGCACCACGCGGCATCGCGGCCGGTCGCGGCGCCGACGTCCAGAACGGCATGACCGAAGGACGGCAGGTGATCCAGCACGCCTGCATAGATGTCGGTGACGGACAGTGCCTCATATGGTTCGATCAGCTCGGCCGCGCGGTCGGCATAGCCCGACAGCACGGCCCGGATCGCGGGGTCTTCGCGGCCCATGGCCGGACGATCAGCCCGACGGGATCTTGAGCGTCGTGTTCCGGCCATTCTTCTGGTAGCGCAATTCGCTGTCGCCGATGGCGACGATACGGCCGCCGTCGATGCGGTCGCCGACCTGCACCTTCTTGTAGCGCCCGTTCTGCAGCCGGACCAGCGCGCGGCGGTTCGATGGCGTGCCGTAAACGCCGATCAGGTTGACGCGGCGGAGATTGATGGCGTTCGTCAGCGTGGCCCGCCGCGCAACGGTGGCGGTAGAGGGCACGCCGGGCGAAACGGCCCGGGGCGCGACCGAGGCGACACGGGCCGGTTCGTCCTCTTCGGCCTCTTCTTCGGCTTGTGCCCTGGCCGCGGCGGCGGCCTTGGCGGCCGCCGCCAGGGCCAGCTGATGTTCCCGGGCCTCTTCCTTTTCCTGTCGGGCTGCGGCCTCGGCCTCGCGGGCTTCGGCCAGTTGCCGGGCGCGTTCTGCAAATCCTTCGGGACGGGGTTTCGGCGCGATGGACAGGGCGACGGCCCGTGCCGTCGCATCGTCGAAGGTCGGCGCCGTGTCGTCGGTTTCGGTGTTGTCCTGATCGTCGCCGTCGGGGGCCGTTTCCTCGGCCGCCGGGGCGTCTTCTTCCGCGGGTTCTTCGGTCGTCTGGGCCGCCGCCACGATGGACTCGGGGCGCAGGCGGGGTCTCAGGCCGGGATCGACCGGGACGGCGTCCTCGGCTGTGGATTCGTCCGCAGCGGTTTCTGCCTCAGGCGCGGTTTCGTCTGTCTCTGCGGTCGTCTCGGCCTCGGGATCCGCTTCTGACTGGGCCTCTTGCTCGATCTCGGCAGGGCGCAGGCGCGGTCGGACGCCGATGAGATCGGGGTCGATCGCGGCGATTTCGGGCTCGGCGACGTCAGGCTCGGTGATCTCGGGCTCGGCCGGCGCGGATGCGGCCTCGCTCTCGGGCGCGGGGTCCTCCACCGCTGCCACCGCGTCGGAGCGTGTGCGGGGTTCGGGTTCCAGGGCGGGATCCAGAGCCGCGGTCCGTTCCAGCGGCGTGTCCCGTCCCGTATCGGGCAAGGCGGGCAGGGCCCGCGTGGGCCGCGCAAGGGCGCGGTGGTCGATGCCGATCTGATGGACGTCGTCGATGCCGGTCTGGGTCAACGGTTCGGGCGTTTCGGGCGGGCCGGTCCAGATGCCGGTGGCGGCATAAAGTGCCTCGGCCGCGGCCCGTGCGGTTTCGGGCGTCTGGACCACCGGAGGCTCGGGCGCGGCGACTGTTTCCGGTTCGGACGGTTCAGGGTCCACGCTGTCCGGAAGGGCCATCTCCGGTGCGGCAGTCTCCGGGAGGTCGGTTTCCGGACCGGCCGCTTCCGGGGCCGCGTCGCCCGGAAGGATCGCGTCCGGCACGATAACGTCTGGTTTGGCGGCCGTTTCGGGCGCGTCCTGCGCGGCATCGCCGGGCGTGTTGGGAATGATCGCGATTTCGACCGGCGGCTCGCGGTCCGCGCCGCGGCGGATCAGGCTGGACAGCCCGCCATCGACGAACACCGTGGCCCAGGCGGCAACGCCGGCCAGCACCAGCAGCAGCGTGAGCGTCAGGATCAGGCCGAGATAGCGCGGTTTGCCGCCCACCGCGGGCTCCTCGCGCGCGCCGAAGATCGTCATGCGCCTGGCTTCATCGTCCTCGGGCTCGGCCGCGGTCGCGGGCTTGGGCTTTTCGATCTTCGCGAGCGCTGCCGGGGACCTGACGGGTTTGAGCGTGTCGGTCCCGGTCGGGAACCCACCGCCCAGGCCGGGGGTGGCGCGTGCGGCGGCCGCGGCTTCCGATTTCTTGGCGGCCTCTTTCCTGGACTTCTCCTCGGCCTTGGCAAGGCGGCGGTTCTCGGCGGCGACGCTCATCGCGCCGGTGGTATTGCCGATCCGCTCCCTTAGAGATCCGAAGAGTTTCGACAGCCCGCTGCTTTCGTCGTCCTCCAGCGTGCCCGACAGCGCATTGGCGCCGGGTTTGCCGAAGCCGCGCGGGGCCGGTTTGGCGGCATCGGGCGCCGATTTGGGAGGGATCGCGACCTTGGCGCGGGGCTTCGTGCCCTCGCCATCGGTCCGGTTTCGCGTCGCGGAGAAGGCCGGTGTCGCGTCCGTGGCGGCGTCGGTCGCCGAAGGGGTCCCGACTTTCGGCCCGCCGTCTTCGGGGATCGGTCCCGGTGCCGGGGCGGTCGCGGATTTGGTCGCGCCCGACGGCGTACCGAGCGATGGCGCGGCCTCGGCGCCTCCGGCAGGGGCGGTCACCACCGGCTCATCGCCGGATGGACGCCTGCGGCTGGAGAATCCGGTGACCGGCGCGGCCGATTCACTTTCGGCGGGGGCGGCGGATTTCTGCGAGACGGGGTCAGCCTGCGGGGGCGCTTTGACGGGTGTCGGCGTGGGCGTGGGCGATTCGCCGCGCTTTCGGGCCGACTGGAATGCCGGCGCGGGACCGGCTGAAGCAGCCGGTGTTTCCTTCGCCGTCGTGTCCGCGGGTTTTTCCGCAACGGCGGTGTCGCCGGGCCCGGACGTCCCGGGGGCCTTGGCAGTCGGTCCGGAAGCGGTCGGTTCTGGCGCGGGGGCCTTGGCCGGCCGGTCCGAAACCTTGGCCGCGGGGGCCGCGACCGGTTCGGCCTTGGGTTTTCCGGGCGTTTCGGCGCTGGTCTTCGGCTTGGGCGCGTCCTTTGGCGCCGTGTCCGGGACCGGATCCGCGACCGGATCCGGCTCTGGCGCGGGGAGGATGGCGGGACCTATGACGCTGACCTCTTCCCCGTCCGGTTCCACCGCGGCCGGACCTGTCCAGCTTTCGGCGCGAGGCGTCAGGCCGAAGAACGGTTCGGCCGGGTAGCCAAGGCCGTTCGGGGCAGCGACGAAGCTGACCGGGTTGAAATCGTGCTCCTCGGCGAAGGCGCGCGCTTCGTCCAGGGTTTCGTTCGCCACGGCGGCGACATGGGTCATCGGCCCGTCGGCGGCAATGTCGAACGCAAGGTCTTCGACAGCGTAGGGCGTAGCGCCTTCCAGTGCCGCGGCGCCCAGGGCAAGGCGGTCTTCCGCCGACAGGTCGCCCGTCTCGAGCGCGAGGTAGCGGATCTGTTCGTTCGGGATGACGAGCTTGGTCGTAAAACCGCGTGGCGACAGCTGCTTGGCCTTGTCACGCAGCCCGGAGAGGGCGGCGGCCAGATCGGGGCTGTCGAGCGGAACATCGCCAACCGCGCGCCACCCGTCGGGGGCACGATGGAGGAGCGCGATGCCCTCGACGGAAAGCGAAAGCGCAAAATCCGGTTTCATGCTATGGCCTTACCACCTGGGTACACAATACAGTCTACTTGCATTCAGGTTAAGCCCCTTCCCGTCAATCGCAACAGCGCGAGACCCCGGGGAATCGTGTGTCGGAGGGTCGCGGGCGCGTACCGAGTGTAACTAACATGGGAGACGGCGTTGAAACAAATTGCTTTTCTGATCGCTGCGTCGGTTATCGCCGGTTTCGGCATGATCGGGCAGGCCACGGCGCAGGACGCGCGGGTGCCGACCATCTCGGTGGATGGCTCCGGCAGCGTCGATGCGGCGCCCGACATGGCGACCGTGACGCTGGGTGTCAGGGCCGAGGCCGAGGAGGCCCAGGCCGCGCTGACAGCCACGTCCGGGGCCGCCGAGAAGGTGCTTGAGGCCCTGTCCGGGCTGGGAATCGAGTCGCGGGATATCCAGACCCAGTCGATCACGCTGAACCCGGTCTGGTCGAACCGGCAGAGTTCCGACGACGCGCCGCCGCGGATCACCGGCTACGAGGCATCAAACGAGGTCTCGGTGCGGGTGCGCGATCTCGACCGGTTGGGCGAGGTGCTGGATTCGGTGGCGGGTGCAGGCGCGAACACGCTGCAGAGCCTTCGGTTCGGTCTGGTCGATCCTGAACCTCTGCGCGACGAGGCGCGTGCGGCCGCGGTGCGGGACGCGTTGCGGCAGGCCAACATTTACGCGGACGCGGCGGGGCTGAGCCTTGGCCGGATCCAGAGCATCGAGGCCCGCGGCCGCAATGGCGGTGGCCCGGTGATGATGGAGTCGGCGTCCTTCGCGCGGTCTTCGGTACCCGTCGCCACCGGCGAGGTATCGGTAAACGATTCGGTGACGCTGGAGATCGAGCTTATCGACGAATAGGCGCACGTGGTGCCCGGCCCGCCCCCTGCGCGCGGGCCGGCCCACCCGCCCGCCCTCATCGGATCGCTGCGCGATCCGATGCCCGGCACCGCGCAGGGGGCGGGCCGGAGTCGGCGAAAGTCGGGTAATCCTGTCTTCGGGATCAGTCCCAGCAGCCGACGAGCGCCGTCATGCCGGTGGCCTGACGGGCGAGCGCGTCGGCGGACAGCGGCTCGGACGTGAAACCCGCCCGTTGCGGCGTCACGCCCGCCTGTTCGAGGAGACCGCCCATGGCGGTGCCGCGGATCGCGAGGGTGACATTTTCCGGCAGGCGCCGGTTTTCCGGCTTGGGCATCAGGGCGCCGATCACGGTGCCCGTGTCGTCGATCACGGGGCCGCCGGCATCGCCATCGCGCGTCGTCATCGACAGGCGCAGGACGTCTGCGGACCCATCCGGTCCCTGCGCATCGGCCACGGTCCCGAAGGTCATCGATGGCGCGCCAAGCAGACCTTCGAAGGAATAGCCCGACACCGCGATGTCGGCTCGCAGCCGTGGCGGCGTGTCGGCGAAGCGGGCGATGGCCATGGGCGCCAGCGCCTCGTCCGGGCGCAGGACGGCGAGGCCCAGCGTGTCGTCCATGGCCGCGACGCTGGCCGAGAACCGTTCGTCGATCGTGATATGGCCGCAGGATTGCACCGCCTCGGCCGTGGTCACGACAGCGCCGCGGTCATCGACATAGATCCCCGACCGGGACAGCCGCGGGCGGCGAATCTCCAGCCCCGAGACAAGGTTTACCTTCTGGGTCCGTTCCGCCCCGGCGGCCGGGTCGAGCGTGCCCGGCAGGCGTTCGAAGCTGCCCTGCATGTCGGCCAGGATCCGGGCGCGGCGCGCCTCGTCGCCCGTGGGCCAGATCAGCATGAAGCCCTTCACCTCACCGTCGTGCAGCGTCACCTCGGTATGCGAGACGATCTGGCCGTTGCGGCCTTCGATGGTGAAACTGTCGCGTTCCCGTTCGCGGGGGCCGTCCTGTGGCACGGCTTCCAGCGTCTGCAGGATGTCGTAGAGACCGTAAAGCGAGGACCGGTCGCCCTTCTGGCTGATCAGGACGACACGGGCGCCGGGCACCTCGCCGGTGCCGTCGTAATGGGAAAACGGCGCCTCGTGATGCGAGAAGCTGACGGCGCCCCGGGGCATCGACAGGGCAATGCCGGCGGCGCGGTCCACCAGCCGGTCCATGCCGACGCTGGTCAGCGGCGCGTTGTAGGCGCGCATCAGCTCGTCGCGCTGGCGGGTGGTCAGGATGCCCGTGTCCTCGTATCCGCGGGACTGCTGCCACGCGCGCATGGCGCTGCGGGTGCCGCGGCCGAAAGCGCCGTCGATCCCGGCGGCATAGACACCTTCGGCCCGCAGTGCGCGCTGGAGGTCGAAGCGTTCTTCCTGGGTCAGCAGGCGTTCGCCGCGGAGCGCTTCGCTGCGGGTTTCCTGCGGCGGTTCGGGTGTCGGTGTGGGGTCCGCTTCGGCCACGGGGGCGGTGGGGTCCGGCTGGGCCGGGGCCGCGCCGGGCGCCGGGTAGATCCGTTCGCGGATGGAGCCCGCGGCCGTCAGGTAGCTGTCGCCCGGGACCCGGCCTTCGGACACCAGCTGGTTGATCAGGGTGACCGCCTGGTCCGGGGGGTAGGGGCCCAGCATGACGCCGAACCAGCCATTGCCCAGGTCGAAGGCGTTCACGCGGTCCAGCGTCCTTGCATAGCTTTCGGCCCGCGCGAGGGCGAGCGCCTGGCTGGGCAGGGATTCGATCTGGATCCAGGCCGTCGCATCGGGATCTGTCCCGGAGGACGACTGTGCATTGGAAACGGACACAGTGGAAAACAAGAACAACGCGATGAAGGCCAATGCCCGGAAAAGGCCCCGTGCCGGTTTTTCTGACATGATTGCTCTCGTTCTGGGTTTGGACCTGTCCCGTCCACATTTCATGGCGCATTTTCTATGGGATTGCCGGCAAAGCGCAAAGGCTTCAGGCAATTGAGACGCGCGCGCAGGCATTGAAGCAACACTTCCCGCGTCATCCGGGCCGCCGGGGCACGCGCATCTCGCGTTGACCCTTGCCGGCGCTCTGCCTAGGTAGGGCCCGATTGCGCACGCCCACAGGATCCGCCCCATGACCGACACCCCGACCGCCCCGCGTTCGTTCCAGGAAATCATCCTGCGTCTTCAGACCTATTGGGCGGGCAAGGGCTGCGCCGTGCTGCAACCCTATGACATGGAAGTCGGCGCGGGCACCTTCCACCCGGCCACCACGCTGCGCGCGTTGGGGGCAAAGCCCTGGGCCGCGGCCTATGTCCAGCCGTCGCGCCGCCCTACCGACGGCCGTTATGGCGACAGCCCCAACCGGTGGCAGCACTACTACCAGTACCAGGTGATCATCAAACCCAGCCCGCCGGATCTGCAGGAGCTGTACCTGGGCTCGCTCGACGCCATCGGCATCGACACCGATCTGCATGACATCCGCTTTGTCGAGGACGACTGGGAAAGCCCGACACTGGGCGCCTGGGGTCTTGGCTGGGAAGTCTGGTGCGACGGGATGGAGGTGAGCCAGTTCACCTATTTCCAGCAGGTGGGCGGGCACGATTGCCACCCGGTCTCGGGCGAACTGACCTATGGTCTGGAACGGCTGGCGATGTACGTGCTGGGCTATGACGACGGCAACAAGATGCCCTTCAACGACCCGCAGGCCCCGATCGCGCTGACCTATGGCGATGTCTTTCAGGAGGCCGAGGCGCAGTATGCCCGCTGGAACTTCGACGTGGCCGACACCGACATGCTGATGCGCCATTTCGAGGATGCCGAGGCCGAATGCCAGGCGATCCTGTCCCATCCGCATGACGATCCGAAAACCGGGCGCCGCATCGTGATGGCGCTGCCGGCCTACGATCAATGCATCAAGGCCAGCCATATCTTCAACCTGCTGGACGCGCGGGGCGTGATCTCGGTCACCGAACGGCAGGCCTATATCGGCCGGGTGCGGACGCTGGCCAAGGCCTGCGCCGACGCCTTCGTCCAGACGGAGGCCGCCGGTGCCACGGCCGCCTGAGGCTTTGACCCGCCAGCGCTGCCGCCACGTTGCCGCCCGGCGGGGCTGCACTCAAACGGTGCGAAACGGGGAGGTGCGTCCATGAGCGGCAAGATCGTTGCCCTGATCATCATCGTGATCGCCGCGATCGGCGGGGCGGGGCTCTATTACCTGCAGGTCTACCATTACTACTTCGACCTGCCCGAGGCCGCGACGGTGGGCCTGATCCCGGTGGACGGCGAAGACCCCGTCGCGCTGCCCGTCACCGGGTTCCAGGGGATCGATGCCGAAAGCTCTCCCATCCGCTACCGCGCGTGCTTCCAGCTGGACGGCGATGCGCAGGCGCTGGAAGGGCGCTTCGTGGAGATGGAGGACATGGAACCGCGCATCGCGCCGTTCTGGTTCGACTGTTTCGATACCGAAGCGATCGCCGAAGGCGTGGCCGATGGCTCGATCAAGACCTATCTCGGCGGCAAGAACGTCGGCTACGGCGTCGACCGGATCGTGGCCATCGGCGCCGACGGGCAGGGCTTTGCGTGGAACGACCTGAACAATTGCGGCGAAAAGGCCTATGACGGCACGGTCGTGGGCGAAGAATGCCCCGAACTGCCCTGACGCCTTCCTATGATTTGCCATTTCCCGGCCGGGGGGATACCCAACCCCCGCCGACCCAATCGAGCCCGAGTCTGCGGGCCCGACAAGCCTTGTGGACACAGCCATGCCTGATCTTCTGATTGAACTCTTCTCCGAAGAAATCCCCGCCCGCATGCAGAAGGGCGCGGCGGCCGATCTGAAGAAACGCATGACAGACGGTCTGGTCGAGGCCGGGCTGACCTACGCCCATGCCGGCACGTACAGCACCCCGCGCCGTCTGGTGCTGTCGGTCGAAGGCCTGCTCGATGCCTCCCCCGATGTGCGGGAGGAACGCAAGGGCCCCAAGGTAGGCGCGCCCGACAAGGCCGTCGAAGGCTTCCTGCGCGGCGCGGGCGTGACGCGCGACGCGCTGGAAGAACGCGACACTCCGAAGGGCGCCGTCTACTTCGCCACCATCGAAAAGCCGGGCCGCCCCGCCGCCGATATCGTGGCCGAGGTGCTGGAGCAGGTGATCCGCAATTTCCCCTGGCCCAAATCCATGCGCTGGGGGGAAGGCTCGCTCCGCTGGGTGCGGCCGCTCCGCTCGATCCTGTGCCTGTTGTTGCGCGAGGACGGTGCCGAGACGGTGCCGCTCGACATCGACGGGATCAAGGCCGGCAACACCACCGAAGGCCACCGCTTCATGGCGCCGGGCCGCTTTTCGGTGCATTCCTTCGAGGATTACGAGACCAAGCTGAAGCGCGCCTTCGTGATGCTCTCGCCCGAGGAACGCGCTGACCACATCCGCAACGATGCCGAGAACCTCGCCTTCGCCGCCGGGCTGGAAGTGGTCGAAGACGCGGGCCTTCTGGCCGAAGTCGCGGCGCTGGTCGAATGGCCGGTTACGCTGATGGGCGAGATCGACGCGCAATACCTGGATCTGCCGCCCGAGGTGCTGCAGACTTCGATGAAGGAACATCAGAAGTTCCTGTCGGTGAAGAACCCGAAAACGGGCCGCATCGAGCGCTTCATCACGGTCGCCAACCGCGAAACGACGGACAATGGCGCGACGATCCTTGCGGGCAACCAGAAGGTGCTGTCGGCCCGTCTGGCCGATGCGCAGTTCTTCTGGGAAAACGACCTGCGCGTTGCGAAGACGGGCATGGACGCCTGGACCGACGCGCTCGCCCGCGTGACGTTCCACAACAAGCTGGGCAGCCAGGGCGACCGCATCGACCGCATCGCCGCCCTGTCGCGCGAACTGTGCGCGGCTACCGGGGCCGACCCAGACAAGGCGGAACAGGCGGCGAGGCTGGCCAAGGCCGATCTCAGCTCGGAAATGGTCTACGAGTTCCCCGAACTGCAGGGCCTGATGGGGCGCTACTATATAGAAGCCGCAGGTCTGGGTTCGGATGTGGCCGCCGTGGCGCAGGAGCACTACTCGCCACTGGGCCCCTCGGATGACGTGCCGTCCGCGCCGTTGTCGGTGACCGTGGCGCTGGCCGACAAGCTGGACACGCTGACGGGGTTCTGGGCGATTGACGAGAAGCCTACCGGCTCGAAAGATCCCTATGCGCTGCGTCGCGCTGCGCTGGGCGTGATCCGGTTGCTGCTCGTGAACGATGTGCGCCTTGCGCTGAAAGACGTTATCGAAAAAGCAGACGTTGGCATCTCTCAAAACCCGGACGGCATTGTTGGCCCGGGTGTCGCTGACTACTTTCCGGATCTCCTCTCCTTCTTCCACGACCGCCTGAAGGTCCACCTGCGGGATAAGGGCATCCGTCACGACATCATCGACGCCTGCATCGCGATGCCCGGCAACGACGACCTCGTCCTGCTGGTCAAACGAGCCGAGGCGCTGGCGCAGGTGCTGGGCACCGAAGATGGCGTAAACCTCGTGCAGGGTTTCAAACGCGCCAACAACATCCTGAGCCAGGCGGAAGAGAACGACGGCGTCTCCTATTCCTTCGGCGCAGATCCCAAGCTGGCCGAGACGGACACGGAAAAGGCACTGTTCGCAGCGCTGGACGCGGCCGAAGCCGCGATCCGCCCCGCGCTCGCGGCAGAGGATTTTCCGGCTGCCATGGCGGCAATGGCCGCGCTCCGCGGCCCGGTGGACGCGTTCTTCGAAGAAGTGCAGGTGAATGCCGACAACCAGATCCTGCGCCGCAACCGCCTGAACCTGCTGAACCAGATCCGCGACACCTGCATGCAGATCGCCGACCTGGAACGTATCGAGGGCTGAAACCGGGCAGGGGGCTCTGCCCCCGCCGCGCCTTTGGCGCGACTCCCCCGAGGTATTTTCGGACCGAAGAACATATGGGTGCGCGCCCGGCTTCTGGTCCGAAAATACCTCCGCCAGAGGCAATCCGCGGCCGCGGCCTTGCGCGCTCTTGTGTTGCCGGGCACGCGGTCTATTCTGGCCGTCAAGGAGGATCTGACCCCTTGCTGAACACCCCCGCAGCCGCACTGATCACACCCACCGCCCCGGTCGCCGTCAAAACCCATGGCGGGCGGGCGAAATGCCTGCAACGTCTGGTCCGGATGAAGCTTCCGGTGCCGACGACCGTGGCGCTGTCCTTCGACACGATCTCCGCCATTGCGCGGGGGGAGATGCCGGATCTCACCAGCATCCTCGACGTGTTCGAACCGGGCACGATCCTGTGCGTGCGGCCGTCGTCGGAAGATCCCGACTGGGGCGGACCGGGCGCGATCCTGAACGTGGGCATGAACGATGATCGCCGCGCCGCGCTGGCGGACAAGCTGGGGCAGGCCGCGGCCGATGTGCTGTACCTGCGGTTCGTGCGGGCCTACGCGACCCATGTCGCGCGGCTGGACCCGGACGAGTTTGACGATGCCGCGATGAGCGAGGGCGATACCGCCCGCGCGCTGGAGCGGATCCTGGAAACCTACGAGGACGAGGCGGAAGAGCCGTTCCCGCAGGACCCGGCCAAGCAACTGGCGGCCGTCCTGCAATCCATGGCGCGGGCCTGGGAAGGGACGACGGCGCGGCTTCTGCGTCAGGCCAAGGGGGCGCCGGCAGATGCGGGCCTGGGCCTTGTCGTGCAGGAGATGATCCCGGGCGTGGGCCCCGGCGAATGCGGGTCGGGCGTATTGCAGCTGGTCGATCCGGTGATGGGCAAGCCGCAGGTCACCGGCCGCTACCTGAGCCAGAGCCAGGGGCGCGATGCGCTGGCCCCGGGCCGCGGTGCGATTTACCTGGCGAAGGATCCGCGGGGGACCTCTCTGGAGGACGTCGCGCCCGAGGCCTTTGCGCTTCTGAAGGATTACGCCGCCCAGATGCGTATCCGCCTGCGCGAGGAAATGCAGGTCGAGTTCGTGATCGCCGGGGGGGAGGTCCATATCCTCGACGGTGTGCGCGTCCACGTGGAATCGCGCGCGCGCCTTCGCATTGCCGTGCGGCTGGCCGAAGACGGCATCATCGAGAAGAACGACGCCGTCCTGCGGGTCGAGCCCAAGTCGCTGAACGAATTGCTGCACCGGCAGGTCGATCCCCGGGCGCCGCGCGACGTGTTCGGCACCGGCATCGCCGCCAGTCCCGGCGCCGCGACGGGCCGGATCGTGTTCGAAGCCGCCGACGCATTGGCGGCAAAGGCACGGGGTGAGGCCTGCGTGCTGGTGCGCAGCGAAACGTCGCCCGAGGACGTGCGGGGCATGCATGTCGCCGCGGCCGTGCTGACGGAAAAGGGCGGGGTGACAAGCCATGCCGCGGTGATCGGCCGGGGCTTCGGCGTGCCCTGCGTGGTGGGGGCCTCGTCGCTGCATTTCCAGATGTCGAAGCAGCGGCTGGTCGCGCCCGGCGGGCAGGTGTTGAAGGCGGGCGACCTGATCACCATCGACGGGACCACGGGCGAAGTGCTGGTGGGCGAGCCCGCGATGCTCGAGGCGAACCTTGACGACTGCTTCCAGACGCTGATGTCCTGGGCCGATGCGGCGCGCGATATCGGGGTGCGGGTGAATGCCGATACCCCGGCCGAGGCACGGACCGCACGCAATTTCGCGGCGGAAGGCATCGGCCTGTGCCGGACGGAGCACATGTTCCTGGAACCCGGTCGCCTGATCGTCATGCGCGAGATGATCTTTGCCGAGACGCCCGGCGACCGCGCGGCGGTACTGGAGCGGCTGTTGCCGATGCAGCGCGCGGGGTTTGTCGATCTCTTCCGGATCATGGAAGGGCTGCCGGTGTGCATCCGGCTGTTCGATCCGCCGCTGCATGAATTCCTGCCCCGCAGCCGCGCGGGCCAGCGCGAACTGGCCGAGGCGCTGGACATCCCCGTCAGCGACGTGACCCGGCGGGTTGAGCAGATGACTGAGTACAACCCCATGCTGGGCCTGCGCGGCGTGCGGCTGGGCGTCACGGTGCCCGAGATCTACGACATGCAGGCCCGCGCCATCTTCGAGGCGACGCTGGATGCCAGCCGCGAGGGCGAACCGGTGGTCCCCGAGATCATGATTCCGCTTGTCAGCGCCAAGCGTGAGGTCGAACTGGTGAAATCGCGAATCGATTCCGTCGCCGCGGCTGTCAGATCGGAGCGGGGGCAGGACTTCGAATTCAAGCTAGGGGTGATGGTCGAGACGCCTCGTTGCGCATTGCGTGCAGCGGACATCGCACCCTATACGTCTTTTCTGAGCTTCGGCACCAACGACCTGACGCAGATGACGTACGGCCTGTCCCGCGACGATGCGGGGCGGTTCATGTCGGCTTACGTCAAGCATGGCGTCTTTCCGGAAGATCCGTTCCATATCCTCGATCAGGACGGCGTGGGCGAACTGCTGCAGATCGGGGCAGAGCGGGGAAGACAAGGGAATCCAATGGTTTCGCTGTCGATTTGCGGTGAACATGGTGGCGATCCGCAGTCGATCGCGTTCTGCCGGACGGCCGGGTTCAACTATGTTTCGTGCTCTCCCTTCCGGGTTCCGGTCGCTCGGCTGGCGGCGGCGCAGCTGGCAATCCGGGACCCGCGGAAAGCCTAATTTCAGCCCAGCGAAAAGGCGCCGGGCGGTCATCGTCGCGGGCCGATCCCCGCCTGTCGGCGGATTTTGGCGCCTTCCCCCCGAGACGTTCCAATCTTCGTGTGCTAGTAGCCCCGCGGAACAACGCGGTGGGACAGGTACCGCGGGCTGAACGTATCCGGCAAAAGACCGGTCGCTTCGCTATTTGTGAAGATTGCGTTTGGTGATCGGGAGAACGCGTATGACATTTGTAGTTGCCTTGGCTTTGGCCACATTATTTTCGGTTCCGACGGCGCATGCCGAAGGGGCCGACCTGAGGACACTCTTCCAGCAGGAAGAAACGCACCTTGCCGCCATGTCGGACACCCGCAAGCGCGCGCTACTGGGTGTGCAGACCGGGAAACCGGTCGACAAGGCCGGAAAGCAGGGACTGTCCTGGGCCGGAAACTGGCCATGGCAGACCGGGAAGACCGAAGAACAGCCGATCGAGGTCGCTTTCACCAGCGCCTGGGTCGACTCGCAGCCAGCCGCGAGCGGTGGTGCGGAACTGAACTGCCTGGCCGAGGCGCTGTACTTCGAAGCGCGGGGCGAAACGGTCAAGGGCCAGTTCGCCGTGGCCGAGGTGATCATCAACCGGGCCAAAAGTTCGGGCTTTCCGAATTCGGTCTGTGGCGTGATCAACCAGGGTACCGGCAACGGGCGCAAGCACCAGTGCCAGTTCTCGTATCGCTGCGATGGCCGGGCCGAGGTGATCGGCAACAAGGCGATCTATGACCGGCTCAAGAAGATCGCCCGGGTCGCACTTGATGGCGGGATCGTGCCGCTGACAGACGGCGCCACCTTCTATCACAACACTCATGTGCGGCCGCGCTGGTCGCGGACCTTCAAGAAGACCGCCGCCATCGGTGTGCACTACTTCTACCGTCCGCAGCAGCGCACGGCGAGCAACTGACGCCCCCGGCCGTCAGTTGATGGTGGACCTTCCATTTCCGACCGCGGACCGATAGGGCGAAGGCCCTGATACACGGTCGAAGGACGACCACGCCATGACCAACGAAGTGAAGCTTGCCTTCGCCCATCCCGGGGCGCGGGCCGAGGCCACCGCCGGGCCCGAACCGCTCGACCGGATCTCGCTCCGCAATCACGTGGTCGAAGTCGAGATCGGCGCCTTCCAGAAGGAACGCGGCGTGACCCAGCGGGTGCGTTTCGACATCGCGGTCGAGGTTCGCCAGATGGCCGAAGCGGCCGAAGACGATGTTGACCGCATCCTCTCCTACGACAAGGTGACCGAAGCGATTGCGGCCGAACTGGCCGCCGAACGGGTCAACCTGCTGGAAACCCTGGCCGAACGCATCGCCGCGCGGATCCTGCTGGAACCGCAAGCCATGCGCGTCTTCGTGCGGATCGAGAAGCTGGACCGTGGTCCAGGCGAATTGGGCGTGGAAATCGTGCGTGCCCGCACGCACCAGACACCGGGGCAGGAAAACGATCCAGGCCTGCGTCCGCGGATCCTGTTCCTTGGCAACGCGGCGATTGCATCCGACCACCTGACAGGCTGGCTGGACCGGCTGGAAGCCGCGGCGGAGCCGGCGATCCTGTGCGTGGGCCGCCCGGATCTGGATCGCCCCGTCACCAATCACGTCTGGACCCAGCGCCGGATCGACCTTCTGGCCATCGAACAGAACGCCTGGACGCTGGCTGCACGCGACGACCGTTGCGTCGTGGTCAGCACGCGGACGGAACTGGACTGGGCGATGAAGAACGGCCAGATCAGCGTCTGGGCACCGTCGAAGATCGTGCTGGACGCGGTCGACGGTCCGCCCGCAACGCTGCCCGACGCTCTGTCATTGGCGGTCTGGTTCGCGGGCAGCTATGGGGTAAGGGACATCCTTGCCATCGGCGCCGACGCGTTCGCGCCGTTCCCGGCCGAAGTCACGGCGCAACCGGTCGTTGCGGAGCTTCCATGACCGATCTGTATCGTCCGATCGTGACCTCTGACGCGGCGCTTTCCGCAGGAGCTGAAAAGCTGGCCGGTGGCCGGCTGACCTTCACCCATGCCGAACACCTGACGCCCGGCGGTCCGGGCCCTCTGGTGCCTGTCGCCGATCTGCCGGCGGACGTGCGCGGCCGCCTGGCTGAGCCGCGCGCGGACCTCGCCGGGATGGACATGGGCCAGCCCGCGATCATGGGCGTGCTGAACGTGACGCCCGACAGCTTTTCCGACGGTGGCAGGTTCATCGACCCGGACCTTGCCATCGCGCAAGCCCACGCGATGTGGGACGGCGGCGCCGCGATCCTCGACATCGGCGGGGAATCCACCCGCCCCGGCGCGGCCGAAGTTCCGGTGGACGAGGAAATCGCCCGCACCGCACCCGTGATCGCCGCGATCCGTGCGGAGCTGGGGGGCGACGTTCCGATCTCCATCGATACCCGAAAGGCCGCCGTCGCCGAAGCCGCGTTGAAGGCCGGGGCGACGCTGGTCAACGATGTCTCGGGCTTCACCTTCGATGCGGCCCTCGCGCCGCTGTGCGCCGAGGCGGAGGTACCCGTCTGCGTCATGCACACGCAGGGCACGCCCGACGTGATGCAAAAGAACCCGATCTACGAGAACGTGCTGACCGACGTTTACGAGGTGCTGGCCCGCCAGATCGACACGCTGGAAGCGCAGGGCATTCCCCGTGCGCGCATTCTCGCCGACCCCGGGATCGGCTTCGGCAAGACGCTGGAGCACAACTGCGAGATCATGAAAGGCCTCAGCCTTTTCCATGGCTTGGGCTGTCCGGTCCTGCTGGGCGCGTCGCGCAAGCGCTTCATCGGCACCATCGGGCAGGCGCCCGAGGCCGACAGGCGCATGCCCGGGTCCGTCGCCGTCGCGCTTGCAGGGGTGCGACAGGGTGTGCAAGTAATCCGAGTTCACGATGTCGCCGAGACGGCGCAGGCGATCCGTCTCTGGCAAGCCGTGACCTGACTTCGAGGGCTCTCTCAGATGCGTAAACTCTTCGGGACCGACGGTATCCGCGGCACCGCCAATGCGGCGCCGATGACGGCCGACCTTGCATTGCAGATCGGCGCGGCGGTGGGGCGGTATTTCCGGCGCAACGACGGTGTGAACGGCACCGATCACCGGGTCATGATCGGCAAGGACACCCGCCGGTCATGCTACATGTTCGAAAACGCGCTGACGGCCGGCCTGCTGTCGACCGGCATGAACGTCATGCTGACGGGCCCGGTGCCCACGCCCGCCGTGGGGCAGATGACACGGTCGCTGCGCGCCGATCTGGGCGTGATGATTTCCGCCAGCCACAACCCCGCGTCCGACAACGGCATCAAGTTCTTCGGCCCCGACGGCTTCAAGCTGTCCGATCAGGCGGAGGCCGAGATCGAGGCGCTGGTGGCCAATGGTGTCGAACCCGCGAAGCCCGCCAATATCGGCTGGGCGCGGCGGATCGACGATGCGCATTACCGGTACGTCGAGCGGGTGAAATCCTCGCTCCCCCGCGGGCTGAAGCTGGACGGGCTGAAAGTGGTGGTCGATTGCGCCAACGGTGCTGCCTATCGTGCGGCGCCCGAAGCGCTTTGGGAGCTGGGCGCTAAGGTCATCCCCATCGCGGTGGAGCCGAACGGTTTCAACATCAACCTCGATTGCGGGTCCACCCATCCCGAAAAGGCGGCGGAGGCGGTGCTGCGCGAAGGCGCCGATGTGGGGATCTGCCTTGACGGCGATGCCGACCGGGTGATCCTGATCGACGAAAAGGGCCGGGTTGCCGACGGTGACCAGCTGATGGCGCTGCTGGCCTCCCGCTGGGCGGCGGACGGTATCCTGACAGGCGGCGCGCTGGTGGCGACGGTGATGTCGAACCTGGGCCTGGAGCGGTTTCTGACGGACCGCGACCTGCGGCTGGAACGCACGCAGGTCGGCGACCGGTATGTCGTCGAACGCATGCGCCAGGGTGGCTTCAACCTTGGCGGCGAACAGTCGGGCCATATCGTGATGACCGACCACGCCACGACGGGCGACGGGCTGATGGCGGGGCTGCATTTCCTGGCCGAAATGGTGCAATCCGGCACTCCCGCCAGCGCGCTGCTGCAGCAGTTCGAACCCGTCCCGCAGCTCTTGAAGAACGTCCGCTACGAGGCCGGGAGCGCCCCGCTGGAGATGCCCGAAGTACTGACCGCGATCTCGGCGGCCGAAGACGCGCTGGACGGCAACGGCCGGCTTCTGATCCGCAAGTCGGGGACGGAGCCGCTGATCCGCGTGATGGCGGAATCCGAAGATCCGGATCTTCTGGAACGCACGGTGAACAGCGTCGTTGATGCCGTCACTGACGCCGCGGCGCCCTGAAGCCACGATCAATCCGGTGACCAAAGGTAGATTCTCGCCCGCCCTGGGAGGCGGGTCGGGCGCGAACCGGACCGCAAGCAATCCGGGGGCGGGATGTCGAGGGCGCAATGTGCCGCCGCTACCCCATGTCCATGATTTCGTGCTTCAGCGTCAGCGGGATCACCAGATCCTCCTCGTCGGCCAGGTGCCGGTCCAGGAAGCCATCCAGGCGCACAAGGATCTGGTGCAGCGGATCGATCACCGTGGGCCAGTCCTTCGGGCCTTCGCCGGCCTGACGCAGCACGTCGTTGGCGGTGCCCGCGAAATCGTTCAGCAGGGCATCCAGCACGGTGTGATCGGTCTCCAGCATGTCGAAGCCGCGGCGAAAGGTCGGGTCCAGCGCATCAAGCCGGGGGAACAGCACGTGGTCCTCGATCTGGTGATGGGTGTGCAGGTGGTTCAGTAGCATGTTCCCCAACTGGCCCACACGGTTGGCATGGGCCATCGGATCCATCCGCTTGTCCAGCGCCTGTTCACAATCGCTCAGCACCGTCTTGCCAAGCTTCTTCAGGCCGCCGTGGATATCCAGCCAATGACCGGCCAGCCCGTCATAGGCGTGATGCGCGGGCCATTCGGGCCGGGGCAGGTCGGGCAGCATCTGCGCCAGTTCGGGGGGCAGGCCATTGCGGGTGTTGATGTCAAAATCACTCATGCCCGGTAACCTGTGCACTTACGCCCCCATCCGCAAGTCACGACTTGGCCCGCGCGCGAAACAGCCGCGACAGGGCGCCCCACTGGCTGAGCGCCACGCCGATCAGGATCAGCACGGTGGCGACCAGCAGCGAAGCGCGCAGCGGCTCGCCCAGGAAGACGACGCCGATCAGCACGGCCCAGACCGGCACCTGGTAGTTCGTGAGGCTCATGAACACCGGCCCCGCCGTGCGGATCACCATCACCCGCAGAAGGTTCGCCGCCGCCGTGGGCACAAGCCCCAGGAAAGCCAGCGCCAGCAGGGTGCGCGTGTCGATCGGGGGCGGCAGGCCTTCCTTCAGCAGCGCCGCAGGGATGACTGCCACGGCACCGATGGCCAGCAGCACGGCTGACAGCCCGATCGGATCCACCGTCGGCAGCCGCCGCATCAGGATCGAACTGACCGCATAGCACGCGGCCGCGCCAAGGCAGGCCAGTTGCCCCGCCAGCTCGATCCGCCCGCCCACGGGGACGAGCGCATCGGGGCCAAGCAACACCACGATCCCGGCAAACCCGATCAGGAACCCCAGCGTCTTGCGCGGCGTGATCCGTTCGTCCGGCACCAGGAAATGCGCCAGCGGCAGCACGATCAGCGCGACACTGGCCATGGCCACGCCGGTAAAGCCCGCGGTCACGTATTGCTGCCCCCACGAGATCAGCATGAACGGCACGGCCGAGCTCATCAGCCCGACGGCGAGGAGGTTGCGCCGTTCGCCGGCGTGAAGCGGTCGTTCGAACAGCTTCCAGCCAAGCGCGCCCCAGGTCCCGACCGTGAGCAGGGTGGCAAAGCCGATCCGGTAGGCGGCCAGCCAGAAGGGCGTGATGCCTTCCAGCGCGATCTCGATCACCGGGAAGGCCCCGCCCCAGGCGAGGCCAAGGAATAGGATCATGATCCAGCTGGCAGATGTTATGGTGGGGGGCATGGTCGTCTTCCCGCTTGATACGCGGCAGGGTTAGCACCGATCTTGCGGGGATGCTGCGCTGTCGCCCGAATAGTGGCTGTGCGCCTGTCATTCGGGAAAATCGGCCCCGGCACAGCGCCGGGGCCGAAGGGCTTAGTTCTTGGCCTTGTCGACCATCTTGCCGGCCGAGATCCAGGGCATCATGGCGCGCAGCTTTTCGCCCACTTCCTCGATCTGGTGGGCGTCGTTCATGCGGCGGGTGCCCTTGAAGAACGGCTGGCCCACGGCGTTTTCGGTCATGAAATCACGCACGAACTTGCCGGTCTGGATGTCCTTCAAGATCGCCTTCATCTCGGCCTTGGTCTGGTCGTAGGGCAGAACCCGCGGGCCCGACACGTATTCGCCGTATTCGGCCGTGTTCGAGATCGAGTAGTTCATGTTCGCGATGCCGCCTTCATAGATCAGGTCGACGATCAGCTTCACTTCGTGCAGGCATTCGAAATAGGCCATCTCGGGCGCATAGCCCGCTTCGACCAGCGTCTCGAAGCCCATCCGGATCAGCTCGACCAGGCCACCGCAAAGAACCGCCTGTTCGCCGAAGAGATCGGTTTCGCATTCCTCGCGGAAGTTGGTTTCGATGATGCCCGAACGCCCGCCGCCGATGGCCGAGCAATAGGACAGGCCGATGTCCAGCGCCTTGCCGGACGCATCGTTGTTCACGGCCACAAGGCAGGGCACGCCGCCGCCCTTGGTGTATTCACCGCGCACGGTATGGCCGGGGCCCTTGGGCGCCATCATGATGACGTCGACGCCGGGCTTGGGCTCGATCAGGCCGAAATGCACGTTCAGGCCGTGGGCGAAGGCAATCGCCGCGCCGTCCTTCAGGTTGTCGTGCACGTATTTCTTGTAGGTCTCGGCCTGCAGTTCGTCGGGCATGGTGAACATGATCAGGTCGCACCATGCAGCCGCTTCGGCGATGCCCATGACCTGCAGGCCTTCGCCTTCGGCCTTGGCCGCGCTGGCCGAGCCTTCGCGGAGCGCGACGACGACATTCTTCGCACCGGAATCACGCAGGTTCAGCGCGTGGGCGTGGCCCTGCGAGCCATAGCCCAGAATGGCGACCTTCATGTCCTTGATCAGGTTCACGTCGCAATCGCGATCATAGTAGACACGCATATCGGTTCTCCAAGTCTTGTTATTCGTGTCCGCACTGGATAGACCGCCAGCCCAAGGAATGGCAGTGCATCGGGCGCAGAAACTTCGCTGATTGTGCGTGGATCATTCCCGTTCTTGCAGAAGACCGGAAAATTCATGCTCGACGACACCGACAGACGCATTCTGCGCCAGTATCAGGCCGAACCGGGCGCCCCGGTCGCGGACCTTGCCGCGCGGGCCGGGGTGACGCCGTCGACTTGGGGCCGTCGTCTGGAACGGATGGAGCGGGCGGGGGTGATCGAAGGGCTTGAAGCGGTGATCGACTGGCGCGCGCTGGGGTACGAGATCACCGTCTCTCTGCGGTTCACGCTGGACAAGACTGTCCCCCGCGCGTTCGAGGATTTTCTGGAAGCGGCCCGTGCCATACCAGAGGTGCTGGAACTGCAGACCTTTGTGGGGCGAGTCGATGTACGCTTGCTGCTGCTGGCCCGCGACATGGGGCATTACCAGCGCCTTTATCGCGAGAAGATCCTGACCTTGCCCCACATCGTCGACATCGACGCGCTGATGCACATCGCGCAGATCAAGAACGAAGACCGGCTGCCGCTGTGATCGAACTTGACGACATAGATCGCCAGATCCTGCGCGCGCTGGCCCGAGATGCCGGGCAAAGTGCAGGCGCGTTGGGGCGGGATCTTGGCCTGTCGCAACCGGCGACATGGCGGCGGATCCGGCGGCTGACAGATGCGGGCGTGATCCGTGGCAAACGCGTGCGGCTGAACGCGGAACGGCTGGGCTTTGGCGTGACGGTGTTTCTAGGCGTGAAGCTGGCCCGCAAGGGGCAGGTGACGCTGGAAGATTTCGAACGCGCGATGAGCGCGATCCCCGAGGTGCAGACCGTCGAACACGTGCTGGGCGTCTACGACTTCCGCCTGCGCGTCGTCGCCCGCGATCTGGCAGATTTCGAACGGGTGCTGCGGCGGCGTATCATGGCGCTGCCCGGCGCGGGAGAGGTCGAGGCCAACGTGCTTCTCAGCGAAGAACGCCGTCCCGGTCCGCTGGGCTAGGCCCGGTCTCAGGCGATGTGCCAGTCCGATTTGGCGGAATCGCACAAAACGCGTGCCTCGTGCCTGCGCAGGCAAGCTCGGGCGGTCTGAATGCGGCGGGCGGCGGCTTGGAAGCCCGGCAACAGCGCCCGGTTTTCGGCCAGCGTGGCCTGCCCCTGAACATCCTCCGGCGCGGCATCGCCGAACAGGCTTTCCGTCAGCACGCCCTCGGCCCAGATGATTTCATGCTGGTCGAACATGATGTGCAGGTACGTCACGATCCCGCCGAAGACCGGCGTGATGTCGACACCGTCGACAAGGTATTTCGCGGGCACCAGCATCTCGGTCTCGCAGAACAGAAGTTCCACCGCCGCGCCGCGGACCAGCAGGCGGTGGTTGGGCGAAATCGTCAGCGCGCGGTCGTTGCCAATGGGGCCGGGGGCAAAGTGGATCGGCGCCCCGTCACCACGCGCCGCAGTGGTGCGCCGCCCGATCCAGCGGATCGGCTGTTGGCCGGAATCCAGTGTCATCACCATTTCGCCGATCTTCAGATCCTCGATCCGTCGATAGCCTTCAGAGGTCAGGATCCGCGTGCCCTTGGCAAAGCAGACGGTTTCGAATGACGTGTAATCGCCTGCCTTGAACAGGTTGTCGCCCTTTTCCAGAGGCGCATCGATCTTGCCGTCATGGTTGAAGTCGAAATCCTGGTTGCGGTTCAGCGTGACGCTGCCGCCCTGGCCGGTGATCTGCCCCAGATCGGTGCCCGGTGCGATCATCAGGTTCGAAAAGGACGGCCCGCCATTTTCTGGCACCAGCACGTTCGCATTGAACCGCAGGTACCCGTCGCCTTCGCCGCTGAGATCGGACTGGATGCTCGCCGTCTGGCCCGGGTTCATGGGGCGGTAATCGTACTTCACGATGCCGCTGCGATAATCGTCCATCGAGCCGTAGACGGTGAGGTCGTACACCCCGCTGGAGCCTGTGACTTCGCCGTCCGAATTCAGCCGCCGGACCGAGATGACGACGATATCGTTATCGCCAAACACCTGTTCCCCGCCCGAGATCGTGATCGTCCCCTGGCCGTCGGTGCCCGCCGACGAATTCGTCGACGCGCTGGCACCGTTCACGACGTCGATACCGAAAAGAATGATGTCACCGTTGGCCATCGCCGTGCCTTGACTTGGGGTCTGTCATGAGAAGTACATATTCGCCAGCGATGAATAGTCCGTTCTGCAGAACGCTCAAGCCCATACGATACTATGGTTGACGGCTATGCAGCGGCGGCGCGCCAGCTCTATGGCCGGTTGTGGTTTAGGCCCCTGAAATGCATCCCTTGGTGGATGAATGCGGCCGGATCAGCCGGTTCGGCGCAGCCCAAGGCCCATCTGCATCAGCATCCGGCGCACGGGCGGCGCAGCGTACAGCCCGGCGATTCCCGCCGCGCGCGCATCGCGCAACACCGATGGTGCGGCCATCGAGGCGTGGTTCAACAGGTTGATCCCCTGCACGCGCGCCCGCACGTCGCCCGTCCGCGCGCGGTTATAAGCGTCGAGCATCTTGCGCCCGCCCAGATCGTCCGGCGCGGCTATGGCCAGATCCAGCAGGCACCCCAGATCGGTCAGCGACATGTTCAGCCCCTGCGCCCCGATGGGCGGGACGACATGGGCGGCTTCGGCCATCAGGGCCAGCCGTTCGCCCGTCAGACGGTCGGCGATCTGTGCGATGATCGGCCAGATCGACCGGTCGGAGGCCAGCGTCAGCGGCCCCAGCACGCCTGCGGACCGTTCGGTCATTTCGGCTTCGAACTCTGGCACGTCCATCGCCATCAGCGCCTGCGCGCGTGGCCCGCGCTCCATCCAGACCACGGCCGAGGACGGGCGTCCATCCAGATCGGGCAGGGGAACAAGCGTGAAGGGGCCGCCTGTGCGGTGAACTTCGGTCGAGATATTGCGATGCGGTTCGGGATGGGTGACGGCGAAGGCCAGCGCCTTCTGCCCGTATCGGTATGTCTTCACGCCGATGCCCGCAGCGGACCGCATGGTGGAGTTCCGCCCATCGGCCGCGATCACAAGCCGCGCCGACACGACATCACCATTGCCCAGCGTGACCTTTGCGCCTGTTTCGCGGGTGAAGAGCCGCTGCGCGCGCTCCCCGGGGCGGAAGGTGACAGAGGGCAGCTCCTGCAGATGGGCCGAGAGTTCGCGGCGCAGAAGCCAGTTGGGCAGGTTCCACCCGAAGGGCTGGTCCGACAGCTCCGTCGCTTCGAAATCGCGAACGATGCGGGGGGTGGGATCGTCGCCACCAGCATCTACGATGCGCATGATGTCCAGCGGGCTGGCATGGGGGGCCAGACGGTCCCATAGGCCGATCCTGTCCAGCAGCGCCCGGGCGGGCTGCAGGAAGGCGGTGGTGCGTCGGTCGGCGCCCGGCGCTTCCGATGCGGTAACCGGCGGGGCGGGATCCACGCAGGTGACCTGGAACCCGGCCTGCCCGAAGGCCGCCGCGGCGGTCAGCCCGGCGATGCCGCCACCGGCAATCAGGATATCGCAGCTATCGGACATGGGCACGCTCCTTTTACACCCGGTATCTAGGGCGCGCGGGGCCGTTCGGCAAAGCGACACGGCGTCTTCTAGCGCAGGAGCGTCAGAAACCCGGCCAGATCGTCCGTATGATGATGGATGTGATCGGCCAGCAGCGGTTCCGGCGCGACATGCACGGTGCGCATGCCCATCGCGTGCGGCGCGGACAGGTTGCGGGGATCGTCTTCGAACATCGCGGCGGTGTCGGGAGAAATCCCGTCGATGGCGAAGATCGCCTCGAACGCCGCGCGTTCAGGCTTGGGGCGGAAGCCCGCGTTCTCGACCCCGTAGACCGCATCGAACAAGTGGGCCAGCCCGCGCGCTTCAAGCACCCGCCCGGCATAGGCGGCGGTGCCGTTGGTATAGACGATGCGCCGACCGGGCAGGGCGGCGATGGCGGCTTCCAGCGCGACGTCGACTTCAAGGCCGTCGAACGAGATATCGTGCACATGGGTCAGGTACGGCCCCGGATCGACACCGTGCACATCCATCAGCCCGGCCAGCGTGGTGCCGTGTTCCAGCCAGTAATGCTTGCGCAAGCGGTCGGCCTCGGCCCGGTCGACGCCGATGGCCTCCATCACGAAATCTGTCATCCGGATCTCGATCTGGTCGAAAAGCCGGGCCGCGGGCGGGTAGAGGGTGTTGTCGAGATCGAACACCCATTGCGTGACATGTGCGAAGGAAGCCTTGACCATTGCGGCAGAGTAAGGCCGCGCGCAGGGGCGTGCAATCGCCAAGGCTTGCCCGGTTCCCGCCGGGCGGGTAGACCTTTGGGGATCCGTCGCGGCCTTCCGCGCCAAGCTGCGAGATACCGTCGAATGTCCTCCTCCCGCGTACCCCGCCCATCGCCGTCCGACGCTTACGGGCTGATCCTTGAAGCGATCGACATGGGCGAATACCGCCCCGGCGACAGGCTGGTGGAAAGCGATCTGGCCGACCGCTTCGGCGTGTCGCGCACCCCGATCCGCGAGGCGCTGCAGCGGCTGGAGACGCAATCCCTGCTGGCACGCGACGGGCGGTCGCTGATCGTGGCGGCGCTGGATCACAACCAGATGTCGGAGCTTTACGTCGTCCGGCGCGAACTGGAGGGGCTGGCCGCCCGGGAGGCCGCCCGCCACGCGACCGAGGAAGAGGTCCGCGTGCTGCACGAGATGGTCGAGGCCGACGATGCGCTGGTGGCCGACCCGCCGGCCCTGGCGCGGGCGAACCGGCGGTTTCACAAGCAGGTGCACCTGGCCTCGCACAATCGCTACCTTGTCCAGCAGCTCGATCTTGTGCATCGGACCATGGCGTTGATGGCGGGCACGTCGCTTGCGTCCCGCGGGCGGGGAGAGATCGCGCAGGGCGAACACCGCGCCGTGGTGGCCGCCATTGCCGACCGGGACGAGGCGCGCGCCGAGGCGGCATTACGTGATCACATCTCGGTCGCGTTCATGACCCGGCTGAAACAGGATGCCGAAACCCGCGACAGCGGGCGCGATCCGGGGATCTAGCCCACATCCATCTGCGCCGCTTCTTTTCCATGGGCCGTCTTGTCCCAGAAATAGGGGCGCAGGATCAGTTCGATCAGCGCCTTGTAGGCGGCGATGGTGCCAAGCGCGAAGTAGAACGGCATCGTCAGGACCCAGATCGCCAGACCGCGGCGGCCCGACAGGCCGGTCGCGATGATGCCCACGATCACGTTTACGGCCTCGGCGGTGATCATGATGGCAATGCCCGCGATCATGGCGGTGCCCGGCAGCGCCTCGGACATGGCGTGGGATTTGTCGAACGCCATCAGCCAGCAGGACCAGAGCGCAGGCGCCAGCAGGAATTGCCCGCAGGTGCCCAGGAAGAACGCCTGCAGGCCAAGGAACCGCCGCGTGCCGATGTCGCGCCAGAGCGTGAGGGGCGACCGCATGTGGACAAGGTAGGTGACCATGAACCCCTTCAGCCAGCGCGACCTCTGCCGGATCCAGGGCCAGGCCCTGCAATTGGCCTCCTCGTAGGTGACGGTCTCCATCATCTCGGTCCGGAAACCGGCGCGGGCGAGGCGGACGCCAAGATCGGCATCTTCGGTCACGTTATGCGCGTCCCAGCCGCCAAGGGTTTCCAGCGCCGTGCGGCGGATGAAGAAGGTGGTGCCGCCAAGGGGCACGATCAGGCCGAACCGGGCGATCCCGGGCAGGACGATCCGGAACCAGCTGGCATATTCGATGGTGAAGCAGCGCGACATCCAGTTGCTGCGCGGGTTGTAGTAATCGAGCGCGCCTTGCAGGCAGACCGTGCCGGGCGGCGCGCGTTGGAAACGGGCCACGACCTGGTCGATCTGGTCGGGGGCGGGGGCGTCCTCGGCATCCCAAACGCCCACGATGTCCCCGCGGCAGAAGCTGAGCGCATAGTTCATTGCCCGCGGCTTGGTGCGCAGCCCGCCATGGCCCGGGACTTCCAGCACCCGCATCCATGGCGGCAGGGTGGTTCCCGCAATGGTGGCGCGGGTCAGCCGGTCGCCTTCCTCCAGCACGAGGATCACGTCGAGCAGCGCCTTGGGATAGCTGAGATTCGACAGTCGCCGGATCAGCGTGTCGGCGATGGCCTGTTCGCGGTAGAGCGGCACGAGAACGGACACCCGGGGCAGGACGGACGACGGGTCGGGCCGGTACCGCTGCTCGGTCGGGCCCCAACGACGGTGGTTCAGCAGGAAGCTGACGAGCCCCGTGAGACGGAGCCCCGAGAACAACAGCAGAGAGAACAGCGCCAGCGCGATGGCCGCGATCAGCGTCGCCACCGGGGCGGCCACGGCCGCCAGCACCACCGCGCCGATCAGGCTGACACGTCGCCAGGACGGGCGGTCCTGCCATGTGCGGCAGCTGTAGTGCGGGGCGACACGGGTGGACGCATGGACGGCCATCTCGTCGCGGAACATGTCTTGCGTCGCGGCCTCGATCTGCGGGGCGGTCGACAGAACCGGCGATATGCGGAACGCCCGGTCGCTGAGCGCAAGGGCCAGAGTTTCGAACCGGTCGGGCCGGGAGATGGCGATCAGCATCACCCCGTCTTCGCGTCGCTGCCACGGGATTGCGCCGTAGCGCTGCCAGAATGTGAAGGGCGCGAGGCTGGCAAGCGAGGGATCGGACGGGACGAGGTTCAGGTCGATCTGCGGCAGGTCGAACTGCCGGGCCAGCGCGCGCTGCACCGCCGCAGGTGTCGCCCAGTTTTCCGAGATCAGGATTTCGCCCAGGGGGACCGCGAGCCGCCGTTGAATCTCCAGCGCGGCGAGAAGTTGGCCCTGCGTGATTTGGCCCGCGTCGATCAGGTGCCGGCCGATGGGCTTGTCGGGGACCAGCCGGTGGATGCGAGGTTCGGGGATGCGGGCCTTGCCGACGGGCGCGGCAAGGTGCAGCTTGCGGGCAGCCCGCCCCGACGGGCCGCCACGATACGTCGGCGTCGCCCGATGCACGCCCTTTTCCAACATGCCGATGCCCTGTCCCTTCTAACCGCAAGGCACAGTGCTGACATTATGGTTAACGCAAGGTTAACTGCCCCCAGCCGCCGGCTGAGGGAATCTTGGCGATTCAAGGCGTTTGGCCGGGTCGTGACGGGGCAGGGCCCCATGGTCGGCCCATGCTCAGGCCGGTGTCTTCTCGCGTGCGTCCATCGCATCGGTGAAACGGCCGAACAGGTAGAAGCTGTCCTGTGGGCCGGGGCTGGCCTCCGGGTGATACTGGACAGAGAAGACCGGCCGGTCGGTCATGCGGATGCCGCAGTTCGACCCGTCGAAAAGCGATTGGTGGGTTTCCACCACGCCCTGCGGCAGCGTCTGGGCATCGACGGCAAAGCCGTGGTTCATCGAGGTGATCTCGACCTTGCCGGTTTCCATGTCCTTCACGGGATGGTTGGCGCCGTGGTGGCCGTGGTTCATCTTGATGGTCCGGGCCCCCAGCGCCAGCGCAAGGATCTGGTGACCCAGGCAGATGCCGAAGACGGGCAGGTCGGTCCGGTCGAGGATGCCCTGGATCGTGGGCACGGCGTATGTGCCGGTCGCCGCCGGATCGCCCGGGCCGTTCGACAGGAACACGCCATCGGGCTCGTGGGCCAGAATCTCGTCCGTGGTGGCGGTGGCGGGCAGCACGGTCACGTCGCAGCCGGAGCTTGCCAGGCAGCGCAGGATGTTGCGCTTGGCGCCGTAGTCGATGGCGACGACCTTGTGCCTGGGCTCTTCCTGCCGAGCATGGCCGTCGGGCCACGCCCACCGCATCTCGTCCCAGCGGTAGCTTTGCCGGCAGGTGACGTCCTTGGCCAGATCGTTTCCTTCAAGGCCGACAAAGCCGCGCGCGGCGGCCATCAGCGCCTCCAGATCGAAGACGCCATCGGGGTTGTGTTCCAGTGCGACATGGGGCGCGCCGTGCAGCCGGATCGCCCGGGTCAGCCGCCGTGTGTCGACGCCGCCGATGGCGATCCGCCCGCGGCGGGCAAGCCACGCGCCCAGCTCCTCGGCCGAGCGGTAGTTCGACGCCAGCGTCGGGTCCCATTTGACGACCATGCCCGCGGCCACCGGATCGGCGGTTTCATCGTCTTCCGGGTTCACGCCGGTATTGCCGATATGCGGGAAGGTGAAGGTCACGACCTGCCCCGCATAGGACGGGTCGGTCATGATCTCCTGGTAGCCGGTCATGGCGGTGTTGAAGCACAGCTCGGCCACCGTCAGGCCCGTGGCGCCGAAACCGTGACCGTAGAAGATCGTGCCATCGGTCAGCGCAAGGCAGGCGGTGGGCTTGGCATTGGCGGCGGGCAGGAGCGGGGCGGGCATGGGCGGAACCTCTGATGGCTGGCGGACGGATCGGCAAATCGACCGAGCCCTAGGGGGAGGCGGGGCGGAGGTCAAGCCACAATCCCGCCAGTGTGCGCTGGAGGGAATCGGAACATGCTGCACCGCAGAGCGTTGTCTTCGAGCCCCACTTGCCTTAAGCGGCGTTGTTGCGCCGGGGGGTGTAAAAAGCTATGGTCCGGTGTTCTGAAACCGACAAGGACGGAAAGCGCCTCAATGAACGTACGCAACCGGGTCTCCGAGGCCCTGAAGCAGGCAATGAAGGACAAGGCCGAACTGCGCCTTTCAACGTTGCGGCTGGTCAATGCGGCTATCAAGGATCGCGACATCGCACTCCGCGGCTCTGGTGAAGAGGACGGGTGCGATGACCGTGAAGTGCTGGGCATCCTTGGCCGGATGGTCAAGCAACGTCAGGAAAGCATGCGCACCTATGAAGAGGGCGGACGGCTGGACCTGGCCGAGCGCGAGGCGCAGGAAATCGAGGTGATCGAGGAATTCCTGCCCCGCAAGCTGGACGACGACGAGACGGAAAAGGCCGTGCAGGCGGCGATTTCCGATGCCGGCGCCTGTTCGATCCGTGACATGGGCAAGGTGATGGCCAAGCTGAAATCGCGCCACATGGGCCAGATCGATTTCGCCCGGGTCGGTCCGATCGTGAAGGATCACCTTTGCACCGGAACCGCCAAGGGCTGAATTCCGGATGCCGCGCCTGGCCGGGTCCGCCCGCGCCCGGTGCCGGCCCACCCGCCCACCCCGCCGGATCCCTGCGGGATCCGCCGACCGGCCCCGGGCAGACCCTTTCCAGACCCGAGAATCAGTTCGGGCGCAGCGTGCGCATAAGATCGTCGTAAAGCGCCTTGCGTTCGTCTTCCGACAGGAACGCCCCGATTTCCACCTCGCGCCCGCCGCCGCGCAGCGTGACGTAGTTGGGGACCGGGCCGCCGGTCGCGTAGATCTCGGCACTGGCCCAGTAGCGGTTGCAATCCCATTCCTGCATGTCGCCCTTGGGGTTGCGGCGTACCAGCCGGGCTTCGGTATCCGTGAGGGTCAGGATCTCGATGATCTGGGCGTTGCGGTTGGACCGCCTGAGCCCCGCCCAGAGGCCCCAGAGCGCCAGCAGCATGAAGGGCAAAAGCCCCCAGAGCAGCACGGTGCCCACGATCGCCAGCAGCGGCACGAACATCATCACCAGCGTCCCGCCCATGAACCACGCGAAGCCCGCAGGCGTCAGCGACTGGTGCGGCCAGAGCTGAAGCTCCTGCACATGGTCCGTCCGGGGGCTGGTCCAGTCATATGGCATGGGTGAAATGTATCATCCGCGGCACCGTCGGCAATGGCCATGACGCCGCGCGGCGCAGTTCGGCTTTACATTTCGCGGCGGCGTTGCTAGTCGAAAGAAACTTTCAAAACCGGGTGTCGATGGACCGATGATTGCGATGCGATGGCACTGCTCTTGCCCGACCGGCCGATGGCGGGGCTGGACCGCTCTCTGATCCCGTTCCCAGACCTGATCCAGGCCCTAGCTTCAGACACTGGCGCCTGACCTGCAAGAAAGTGACATCCCATGACCGATCTGAATTTCGCCACCAAAGGTGGCGTTCAAGTTGCGCGACGTGAACGTGCCGCCGAATACCTGACCACCTCGATCGAGCTCGCAAAGACGCTCGACAGCCATCACGGCGTGCTGCTGAGTTCGAACTACGAATATCCCGGCCGCTACACGCGGTGGGAGTTCGGCTTTGCCCAGCCGCCGGTGATGGTCGAGGCCCGTGGCCGCGACATGAAGATCCGGGCGCTGAACGCACGGGGACAGGCGATCCTGCAGATGATCTCTCCCGCGCTGGACGGCTTGGCCGAGGTCGCGGGCATGGAGATCGCCGCCGACGAGCTCGCCGTGACTATCGCCAAGCCGACCCGGGTGTTCCGGGAGGAGGAACGGTCGCGCGCGCCGTCGGTCTTTTCGGTGCTGCGGGCCATCGTCGATCTGTTCGCCACCGAGGAAGACAGCTACCTGGGCCTTTACGGTGCGTTCGGCTACGATCTGGCCTTCCAGTTCGAACCCATCGACTACGTGCTGGAACGCCCCGCCGACCAGCGCGACATGGTGCTGTTCCTGATCGATTCGATCCTGGTGACGGACCATTATTCGGCGCAGTCCTACTGGCTGGATTACGACTATTCCAAGGATGGCGTGACGACCGAGGGCAAGCAGGGCGGCAGCGTGGCCGAACCCTTCCGCCCCGGCCCGCAGGACGTGCCGCGGGGCGATCATGCGCCGGGCGAATATGCCGAGCTGGTGAAGAAGGCCAAGGAAAGCTTCGTGAAGGGCGACTTGTTCGAGGTCGTCCCCGGCCAGGTCTTCTATGAACCCTGCAAGGACGCGCCATCGGCCATTTTCGAGCGGCTGAAGAAGATCAACCCGGCGCCCTTTGGCTTCGTCATGAACCTTGGTGCGCAGGAATACCTTGTGGGCGCGAGCCCGGAGATGTTCGTCCGCGTGACGGGCCGACGGGTGGAAACCTGCCCGATTTCCGGCACCATCAAGCGTGGCGCCGATGCCATCGAGGACAGCGAGCAGATCCTGAAGCTGCTGCAATCCAAGAAGGACGAAAGCGAGCTGACCATGTGCTCGGACGTCGACCGCAACGACAAGAGCCGGGTCTGCGATCCGGGGTCTGTCCGCGTGATCGGGCGGCGGCAGATCGAGATGTATTCCCGGCTGATCCACACGGTCGATCACATCGAAGGCCGCCTGCGGAAGGGGATGGACGCGTTCGATGCGTTCCTGTCCCACACCTGGGCCGTGACGGTGACGGGTGCGCCGAAGCTCTGGGCGATGCGGTTCATCGAACGGCACGAGAAATCGACGCGGTTCTGGTATGGCGGCGCGGTGGGGGCGGTCCTGTTCAATGGCGACATGAACACCGGGCTGACGCTGCGCACGGTGCGGATCAAGAACGGCGTCGCCGAAGTGCGTGCCGGGGCCACGCTGCTGAACGACAGCGACCCGGACGAGGAAGAGGCCGAGACCGAACTGAAGGCCTCCGCCATGCGCGCCGCGGTGCGGGGCGTGGACCGGCCCAATGACAGCGGCGGCGACGGCTGGCGCGGGCCGTCGGCCACGGGCCGCAAGGTGCTGCTGGTCGATCACGAAGACAGCTTCGTCCATACGCTGGCCAACTACGTGCGCCAGACCGGGGCCGAGGTGGTGACCGTGCGGTCTCCCGTCCCGGCGGAGGTGTTCGAGGAGGTCAAACCCGATCTGGTGATGCTGAGCCCCGGTCCCGGCAATCCGCGGGATTTCGACTGCTCCGGCACGATCCGGCAGGCGCTTTCGCGCAATCTGCCGATCTTCGGTGTCTGCCTTGGGCTTCAGGCGATTGCCGAGTTCTACGGTGCCGAACTGATGCAACTGGACGATCCGATGCATGGCAAGCCGTCGCGGGTGACGGTAAAGTCTCCGGGCCGGATCTTTGCGGATCTGCCGCAGACAGTGGCCATCGGACGGTATCATTCGCTGCATGTCGATGCCGCTACGCTTCCGCCCGAACTGGAGGTGACGGCCCTGACATCCGATGGCGTGATCATGGGGCTGGAGCACCGGACCCTGCCCATCGCGGCGGTGCAGTTCCACCCGGAAAGCATCATGTCGCTGGGGCAGGATGTGGGCATCCGGATGATCGAAAACGCCGTCAGGTTGCTGACCGAGGCCCCTGTAGCCGCAAAGGCCGTCTGAGCAGGTTTGCCAGGGCGCCTTGAAGCGCCTTGGCGCCACCTCTGCGGTTGGTCATCATGGGGACGGTGAGCAGCGTGGAGAGTAGCGGAATGGATCAGGTGTCACTTGGATCGACGGGGCTGACCGTCGGCGCGGCCGGGCTGGGATGCGGCGGCAACAGTCGGTTGGGGATCGGTTACGGCAAGTCGGAGGACGAGGCGGCCGGGCTGGTCGAAGCGGCCTTCGATCAGGGCGTGACGTTCTTCGACACCGCGCGCGTCTACGGGACCGAAGGGGCCGTTGGCACCGCGGCCCAAAGCATCGGCCGCGACAGGATGGTGATCGCCACCAAGGGTATGATCTACTGGAAGGAAGCCGACATCGACGAGGCGGCCTTCCTGCAGAACTTCGAAACCTCCCTGCGCGAGTTGAAGACCGACTATGTCGATCTTTTCAGCCTGCACGGCATCCGGCCCGCCTATTACCAGCGCGCGCGGGATATCTACCTGCCGATCCTTTTGCGCGAGAAGGAAAAGGGCCGGATTCGCCATATCGGCATCACTGAAAGCGGGCCGGCCGATCCGGGGCAGGAGATGCTGTCGACCGCACTGGCAGAGGACGACTGCCCGTGGGAAGCCGTCATGCTGGCCTTCCACATGCTGAACCAGGGCGCGCGGCAGAAGGTTTTCCCAAAGACCATAGAAAAGGGCGTGGGCACGCAGCTGATGTTCGTCGTCCGCAATATCTTCAGCCAGCCGAACCTGCTGGACGAGACTGTCGGCGCGCTGATGCACGAAGGGAATCTGGACCCGGCGCGCATCGACGCGAAAGCCCCGCTGGGGTTCCTGCTGGCCGATGGCCATGCCGCCAGCCTGACCGAGGCCGCCTACCGATATGCGCGGCACGAACCCGGGGCAGACATCGTGCTGTTCGGCACGGGCAACGTGGCGCATCTGGGGGCCAACATCGCGGCGATCAACATGCCGCCGCTGCCCGCGGATGACGTGGCGCTTCTGAAAACGCTCTTCGGACATCTGTCCGGCGTCGGGCTGGATTTGCCGCATACGTACAGTAAGGTGCCGTAAGGATTTTCCAGTCAATCCAAGGCTGTTTCTCGAAATTGCATTGGGCAAATGCAGATTGCCCGTTGCGCGCGCGCGTGGAATTGCGTTCAACTTCTTCTACCATAAACAACCGGGTCCGGGCCGTTGACGGCCCCAATACCGAAGCCGCAAATGGCCAGTTCGACCCGGTAACAACTTGGAGGAGTTGACATATGAAATACCTAGTGTCCGCCGCTGCCCTTGCAGCGTTCGCGTTTTCCGCACCGGCGGCCTTTGCCGCCTGCGATGACGGCGAGGAAGTCGTCAAGTTCAGCCACGTCACCAATACCGACCGCCATCCCAAGGGCATCGCCGCCAGCCTGCTGCAGCAGCGCGTGAACGAAGAGATGAACGGCACCATGTGTCTTGAGGTCTATCCGAACTCGACGCTCTACAACGATGACCAGGTGCTGGAAGCCATGTTGCAGGGCGACGTGCAGCTGGCCGCGCCGTCCCTGTCGAAATTCGAGACCTTTACCAAGCAGTTCCGCATCTTCGACCTGCCATTCATGTTTGTGAACATCGACGCGGTCGATGCCTTTCAGAATTCCGAAACCGGCCAGGCGATGAAGGATTCGATGACCCGCCGCGGTCTGCAGGGGCTGGAATTCTGGCACAACGGGATGAAGCAGTTCTCGGCCAACAAGCCGCTGATCGAACCCTCTGACGCCGCCGGGCTGAAGTTCCGCGTGCAGCCGTCGGACGTGCTGGTGGCGCAGATGGAAGCGCTGGATGCCTCGCCGCAGCCGATGGCGTTCTCGGAAGTCTACGGCGCGCTGCAACAAGGCGTGGTCGACGGGCAGGAGAACACGTGGTCGAACATCTACGGCCAGAAGTTCTTCGAAGTGCAGGACGGCACGACCGAAACCAACCACGGCGTGCTCGACTACCTTGTCGTGACCTCGGTCGACTGGCTGGACAGTCTTGACCCGGCCACGCGCGACCAGTTCCTGACGATCCTGACCGAAGTCACCGAAGAGCGGAACGCCGCGGTGGGCGAGGTCGACATGGAGGCCCGTCAGGCGATCCTCGATGCCGGTGCCGAGATCCGCGAACTGACGCCCGAGCAGCGCGAAGCCTGGGTGACGGCGATGAAGCCGGTCTGGGAGCAGTTCGAAGGTGACGTGGGCGCCGAGAACATCGAAGCCGCCCAGCAGATCAACGGATCGATGTAAGCGATCCTGATCCTTGGGGCGCCGGGCGGTTCACGCAGCCCGGCGCCCCATTTGCATCCGCGTCCGCCAGGGAGGCCGGCATGAGCGCTGAACCAGAACAGTCCCGCAATGTACTGGGACGTGTGATCAACGAATTCGAGGAATCCGCCATCGCCCTGCTTCTGGGGCTGATGACGCTGGTCACCTTCGCGAATGTCGTCTTGCGATATGTCTTCAACGCATCCCTCATCTGGGGCCTTGAAGTCACCCTGATCCTGTTCGCGTGGCTGGTGGTCTTCGGTGTAAGCTATTGCGTGAAGGTCACGGCACATCTGGGCGTCGACGCGGTGACGAACCTGTTCAAGCCAAAGGGCCGCAAGGTGCTGGCGCTGGTCTCGGCCGCGTGCTGCATCGTCTATGCGGCGCTGCTTCTGAAAGGCTCGTGGGATTACTGGGCGCCCTTTGCCGCGCTTCAACCCACCGAAGGCCGCTGGTTCCCGACGGGGTTCATGACCGGCGTGCGTGACCGGGCGTTCTATACCACCGATCAGGTGCCGATGCTGGACATGTTCCGCTGGCTGGAGCCGCTGATCAATTATGACGAGACCTATGACAAGCTGCCCCGCGTGATCCCCTATGCGATCCTGCCCGTGGGTGCGGCGCTGCTGCTGTTCCGGTTCATCCAGGCCACCGTGGGCATCGTCCGCGGGACGCGCGACAGCCTGATCGTCAGCCACGAAGCCGAAGACGCGGTCGACGAACTCGCGGCCCGGCACGCCCGGAAGGAATAGGCGCATGGATGTGGTTCTTCTTTTCGTCTCGGTGATCGGGCTGATGCTGATCGGCGTGCCCATTGCAGTGTCGCTAGGGCTGACGTCGACCGTCTTCCTGCTGATGTTTTCCAGCACCTCGCTGGGCTCCATCGCGCAGAGCTTCTACCAGGCGATGGCCGGGCACTACACGCTTCTGGCCATACCGTTCTTCATTCTGGCGTCGTCCTTCATGTCGACGGGGGGCGTGGCGAAACGGATCATCCGGTTTTCCATCGCCTGCGTCGGGCACCTTCGGGGCGGTCTGGCGATTGCGGGCGTTTTCGCCTGCATGCTGTTCGCAGCGCTCTCCGGCTCGTCGCCCGCGACGGTGGTGGCCATCGGCTCCATCGTCATCGCGGCGATGCGGGAGGCCGGCTACACGCGCGATTTTGCCGCCGGCGTCATCGCCAACGCGGGCACGCTGGGCATCCTGATCCCGCCGTCCATCGTGATGGTCGTCTATGCCTCGGCCACCGACGTGTCGGTGGGGCGGATGTTCCTGGCGGGCGTCTTCCCGGGCCTTTTGGCCGGGCTGATGCTGATGGTGACGATCTACATCATGGCCGGCATCCGCGGCATGCCGAAAGGCGACTGGCTGGGCTGGGGCGAGATCGGGCGCAGTTTCTCGGACGCGTTCTGGGGGCTGATGCTGATCGCGATCATCATGATCGGGATCTACGGCATCCCGGGCGTGACAGGCGCCATCTTCACGCCGACGGAAGCGGCGGCCGTGGCCTCTGTCTACGCCTTCATCATCGCGCTCTTCGTCTATCGCGACATGGGGCCGTTGAGCGAAGGGGAGGGGCGCGAACGGTCGTCGCTTCTGCGCAAGCCATGGGCGCTGCTGACGGCCTTTGTCCACAAGGACACGCGCCAGACGCTGTTCGACGCAGGCAAGCTGACGATCACGCTGATGTTCATCATCGCCAACGCGCTGATCCTGAAACACGTACTGACCGACGAACAGATCCCGCAGCAGATCGCGAGCGCCATGCTGGCGGCGGGGCTTGGGCCGGTGATGTTCCTGATCGTGGTGAACGTGATCCTGCTGATCGGCGGTCAGTTCATGGAGCCGTCGGGCCTGCTGGTGATCGTGGCACCGCTGGTTTTCCCCATCGCGATCGAGCTGGGGATCGACCCGATCCATCTGGGCATCATCATGGTGGTGAACATGGAAATCGGGATGATCACGCCGCCGGTCGGTCTGAACCTCTTCGTCACGTCCGGCGTGGCGGGGATGCCGATGATGTCCGTCGTGCGGGCGGCCCTGCCGTTCCTGGCGGTGCTCTTCGTCTTCCTGATCATCGTGACGTACTACCCGCCGCTTTCGACCTTCCTGCCGACATCGATCATGGGTCCCGAGATCATCACGAACTGACGCCGCAGGCCGCCGTCGCCCAATCGGGACGGCGGCCTGTGAAGGCCTGTCAGACGAGGCCCGTTTCCTGCAGAAGCCCCTTGCGCTTGGCCTCGTAGTAGTAGCCGCGCGCGTACCACGACACCGCTTCCGACGGATCGCCATCGGCGACAAGATAGGCGCCGCGCAGGTATTTCACCGCGTAGGTCAGGTTGGTTTCGGCATCCAGCAGATCCGTGGGCGATCCGCGGAAGCCCATCGCGCGGGCCGTCTGGGGCAGGATCTGCATTAGCCCGTAATACGGACCGTTCCGCGCCCGTGGATTGTGCGTGCTCTCGCGGATCACGACGCGATGCACCAGCGGGCGGGGCACGCCGTAATGATCGGCGTACTGGTTGATCAACGCCCTGAGTTCGGGCGTTTCGTTCGGATAGAGCGGGGGGTCAGCGAAGCTGAGCTTGGCTTCCTTCTGGCCTGCGCTACAGCCCGCAAGGGCCAATGGCGCGAGAGCCAGGGTGGAGAGCAAATGGCGGCGGGAATATGAGGCCATCGGGATCCCTTCGGACCTGTTATTAGTGGCGCATATCCTGCGCAAAGCCGGCGATTTAGGCAAGATACCGGGTTTGGCCCTTGGCGCACTCCCGCCTATGGCAGGACGACGCAGGGGCGGTCTTGCCCGGCCCGACGCGGGCAGGCAGGTTGACCCGGAAAAGACCGGAGGAGACCCGATGCCCCATCTCGATACCACGCGCGAAAAGTTCCGCGCCTTCCGCGCGTTCCAGCGCGACGGCCCGATCAACATGCTGAACCTCGTCCGCCTACGCGATCAGGCCATTTATCCCGATGACATCGGTCATGGGCCCGTCACGGGGGCCGAGGCCTATGCCGCCTATGGCCGCGAAAGCGCACCGATCATGGAGAAGGTGGGCGGCCGCGTCGTCTGGCGCGCGGCGATGGAACTGATGCTGATCGGCCCCGACGACGACGAACAATGGGATCACATGTTCATCGTCGAATACCCGTCCGTCGATGCCTTCGTCGCGATGGTGAAGGACCCCGATTACCAGAATGCCGTGATCCATCGTATCGCCGCCGTGGCGGATTCCCGGCTGGTGCGGACAAGGCCCCTGTCCGCGGGCGCCAATTTCGCCGATGCGGGCGACTGAGCGCACATGAAAAAGGCCGCGCCCCCGGGCAGGGACGCGGCCTGATGTTGATCGCGAAGACGCAGCTTAAGACGTGGTTGACTCGTCGTCGTCTTCGGTTGCACCGACGGCTTCCGCCACCGGTTCCAGATCTTCGTCTTCCGACGCGGCGCTGCCGATGTCGTCGAACAGCTCGGCGATCTCGTACTCGGCTGCGGCTTCTTCTTCCGCGGCGAGTTCCTGGATCGACTTGCCCGAAGCCTGCAGTTCGGCTTCTTCCGGCGACCGTGCAACGTTCAGCTCGACCTCGGCCGTGACTTCGGGGTGCAGGACCACACTCACGACATGGAGACCAAGCTCCTTGATCGGGCGGGTCAGCACGACCTGCTTGCGGTCGATGGTGAAGCCTTCGGCGGTGGCCGCGTCAGACGCGTCACGGGGCGAAACCGACCCGTAGAGCGCGCCGGAATCGGAGGCCGACCGGATGATGATGAACTGCTGACCGTCGAGACGGCTGGCAAAGGCTTCCGCCTCTTTCTTGGTCTCGAGGTTGTGCGCTTCCAGCTGGGCCTTCTGCGATTCGAAAGCTTCGATATTCGCTTTCGACGCGGTCAGCGCCTTTTTCTGGGGCAGCAGGAAGTTGCGTGCATAGCCGGACTTGACGTCGACGACGTCGCCCATCTGGCCCAGCTTGGCAACGCGTTCAAGAAGGATGACTTGCATGATGCGCTCTCCTTACTTCACGGCGTAGGGAAGCAGGGCAAGAAAGCGCGCGCGTTTGATTGCACGGGCCAGCTCACGCTGTTTCTTTGCCGAAACGGCGGTGATGCGCGACGGGACGATCTTGCCGCGCTCGGAAACGTAGCGCTGCAGCAGACGGGTGTCCTTGTAGTCGATCGCGGGTGCGTTGTCGCCCGAGAAGGGGCAGACCTTGCGGCGGCGGAAAAACGGACGGGATGCCATGTTCTAATTCTCCTCTCAGCGCCGGTCTTCGCGTTCGCGGCGTTCACCACCACGATCGCCACGATCACCACGGTCTCCGCGGTCACCACCACGATCACCGCGATCACCACCACGATCACCACGGTCGCGGCGGTCGCCACGATCACCGCGTTCGTCGCGCTTCTGCATCTGGACCGAAGGGCCTTCCTTGTGCTCGTCGACCTTGATGGTCAGCACGCGCATCACGTCGTCATGGAGACGCATCAGGCGTTCCATTTCCTGCACGGCCGGGGCCGGTGCATCGGTGCGCAGGTAGGCATAGTGGCCCTTGCGGTTCTTGTTGATCTTGTAGGCCATCGTCTTGACGCCCCAGTATTCCTGGTCGACCAGCGTTCCGCCGTTGTCGGCCAGGATGGCGCCGAAATGTTCGATGAGGCCTTCGGCCTGCGTGCTGGACAAGTCCTGGCGCGCGATCATGACATGCTCGTAGAGCGGCATGTGAGCTCCTGTTCTTCTGTCGAGGCGCATTTCAAAGACGGGGCCATATCCTTTCGCTGGCCCGTCACGAGAGACTGCGCGGAAAACGTTCGTTGCGAAAGGATGGCCCCGTATACACATCCCCCGTCAGGGAGCAAGGGGATTGTCGGCCCCTGCGGGCGACCTGTTCATATGCACACAAACCCTGTTGGCGGGTGCCGAATGGCAATTTCGCACCTGCAGCGACAGGTGTGTGGCATGGAAAATTCACGGCTCTCAAGGAGATATGCCATGACCTCTCGTCTTATTGCTGCGGCGCTGCTGGCGACCACGGCCCTGACCGCCCCCGTTTACGCCGACACGGTGACCTACAAGCTGGACCCCAGCCACAGCCAGATCATGTTCAACTATGAACACCTTGGCTACTCGACGACCTATGGCCTGTTCGGCGGCATCGAGGGCGACATCGCCTTCGACTCGGAAGATCCTGCCGCAAGCTCGGTCGAGGTGTCCTTCCCGGCGGCCTCCATGCTGACTGGCTGGGAACCCCGCGAGACGCATTTCATGACGGGCGATTTCTTCGGCGCGGAAGAGAATGCCACGGTGACCTTCACGTCGACCGATATCGAGGTGACGGGCGAGGACACCGCTAACATCACGGGCGACCTGACGATCAACGGGATCACCAAGCCGGTCGTGCTGGACGCGGTGATGACCCAGAAGGGTGAGCACCCGATGGAAGGCAAGGAATGGGCCGGCTTCAAGGCCACGACGGTACTCACCCGCTCCGATTTCGACATGGGCATGTTCGCGCCCTATGTCAGCGACGAGGTGAACGTGAACATCTCGATCGAGGCGATGAAGGCCGACGGCTGATCTGCCATCCGGTCGTAAACGAAAACGCCGGTCCCCTGCGGGGCCGGCGTTTTTCGTTGCGCGGGTGGTTTCCGGATGGGGGCACCTGCGGTGGTTACCAAAATGGCGCACCTGTGGTGCGACACGATGTTTGCGCCGCGGTCCCCGCGGCGCGTCGGGGCGGGAGGGGTCCCTGCCGCCCTTACTGGCTGGGCGGGGTATCGGCCCCCGGCAGGATCTGGTCGCGCGTTGCCGGGGTTGCCGTCAGATCGACCGAGACGCGGACGTCGAGGGCCAGGGTATCGCCTTCGGGCATCTGGGCGCCGATCCCGTAGTCGAGCCGGTTGAGCTCGAGATCGCCCGTCATGCGGAGCCCGTCCGCCGTGCCGTCTGCTTGGGTCAGCGTGAAGGGCAGGCGGATATCGGCGCTTTGGCCTTTCAACGTCAGCGGGCCGGTGGCGACATAACCGGTGTCGGTGTGTTCGATCTGCCCCTCGAAGATCGCCCGGGCGTAGGTTCCGGCATCGAAGAAATCCGGCCCCATGGCCTGTTCGGTGACCGAACCCAGCGTCAGCGACGGGATCGCCACGGTGACCGTGACATCGCCGGCCTGCGTGCCGGGGGCGGCGTCCGGGTCGAAGCGGATGTCGGCCTGCCAGTTGGCGAAGCGGCCCGTGACGGAGTTGCCGAACTGGGTGATGGCGATGTCGAGCGTGCCGTCGGTCACCGTCCACGCGTTTTCGACCGACGTGTTGGTGGTCTGCTCCGCGGCGGTGGTCTGCGGCGCATCGTGCTGCGGCACCCCGGTGACCACGCCATAGCCCAGCACGGCCGCCCACAATGCGGCTGCAGCCAGCGCCGGGCGACGGGTATGGGCGGCGGTCGGCGGCACGGGCAGGTCGGCGCGGGCGAACCACATCCGGCGCAGCGTGGCGTCGCGGTCGATCACGTGGTGCTTCAGCGCCCCGGCAATGTGGAGCGCGAGGGCGGCAAGCAATGTCCACTGAAAGGCCACGTGCAGCCCGGCAAAAAGATGGGCCACATCCTGCGATTTCGGCACGAAGGGCAGGGACTGCCCGAAGGGCCACCAGATCGGCGCGAAACCCGTCGTTGCGGCATGGGTGATCCAGCCGGTCAGCGGCGTCAGCACAAGCGCGCCGTAAAGGACGAAGTGGATGGTTTCGGCCAAAAAGGCCTCGGCCTTGTGGTCGGCGTTCAGCAGGCCCGGCCGGACCTGAGTCAGCGCCCAGAGGATCCGGACCAGCGCCACGGCAAAGAGAGTCAGACCCAGCGTCTTGTGGAGCGAGAAGAGCGTGCCGGTCAGGGCGATCCGCGCCTCGGGCACCGATCCGCCCTGTTGCAGGCTGTCGGCAAGGTTCGACGCGATCAGGCCAAGCGGCAGGACGGTCAGGATCAGAAGCGCGGTCAGCCAGTGCAGGGTCTTGGTGACGGTGCCGTAGCTGCGGGCGGTGTTGGTCTGGGACATGTCGGACCTCGGTAGGGCGAAGGGAGGGCGAGCCTTTGATTTCCCCTTAGGTAACTTTTCTGCGGCGCAGCACAACGCGCGCCTCTGCACAGGTTCCGTGCGTGGGGCCCGTGCCTGCGGGTTGTGTGCCGGTGCGGGCCGGTCTACATCGGCGGGAAACCGGCACATGAAGGGGAGTTGGCCATGTCGCGCGCATTCGTTTTTCCGGGCCAGGGGGCCCAGGCCATCGGCATGGGCAAGGCACTGGCCGAAGCCTATCCGGCGGCCAGGGCCGTCTTCGACGAGGTCGACGAAGCTCTGGGCGAACGCCTGAGCGCGCTGATCTGGGACGGCGATATCGAGACGCTGACGCTGACGCAAAACGCCCAGCCCGCGCTGATGGCGACATCGCTGGCCGCGATGAAGGCGCTGCACGCCGAAGGCGTGGGCCTGGACAAGGTGTCGTTCGTGGCGGGGCATTCGCTGGGCGAATATTCGGCACTGGCCGCGGCACAGTCGATCACCATCGCCGACACGGCGCGGCTGCTGCGCGCCCGCGGGCTGGCCATGCAGGCCGCGGTCCCGGTGGGCGAAGGCGCTATGGCGGCCCTTCTGGGGCTGGACCTGAAGACGGTGCGCGAAGTTGCGACAGAAGCCGCGCAGGGCGATGTCTGCGCCGCGGCCAACGACAACGATCCCGCGCAGGTCGTGGTCTCGGGCCACAAGGCGGCCGTCGAACGCGCGGTCGAGATCGCGAAGACCAAGGGCGCCAAGCGGGCCGTCATCCTGCCGGTGAGCGCCCCGTTCCATTGCGCGCTGATGGAACCCGCCGCCCGCGCGATGGCCGACGCGCTGGACGATGTCGATATTCAGAAGCCCGTCGTGCCGCTGGTGGCCAACGTGCTGGCCGAACCGGTGAGCGACCCGTCCAGGATCCGGTCGCTGCTGGTGGAACAGGTGACCCACGCCGTGCGCTGGCGCGAGAGCGTCGCGCACATGGCGGGCGACGGCGTGACCGAGATCTGGGAGATCGGCGCGGGCAAGGCGCTTTCGGGCATGATCCGGCGGATCGAACGGTCGATCGCGACGCGTGCCGTGGGCACGCCGGACGAGGTGAAGGCCGCAGCCGAAAGCCTTGCGGGCTGACCGACATTCATGATGGCTTGCGACCTGTCGCGGGCCATGACGGGGCGGACCGGCTGTGACCGGCCCCCGCAAAACGAGACACGATTGGGAGATGAACATGTTCGATCTGACGGGCAAGACAGCGCTGATCACGGGCGCGTCCGGGGGAATAGGCGGCGCCATCGCAACGGCGCTGCACGGGGCCGGGGCCACGGTGGGCCTGTCGGGTACGCGGGTCGAACCGCTGGAGGCGCTGGCCGCCGAACTGGGCGAGCGGGCCTTCGTGTTGCCCTGCAACCTGTCGGATCCGGAGGCCGTGGCGGCGCTGCCCAAGGCGGCCGCCGAGGCGATGGGCTCGGTCGATGTGCTGGTCAACAATGCCGGGATCACGCGCGACAACCTGTTCATGCGGATGTCGGACGACGAATGGCAGTCGGTGCTGGACGTCAACCTGACGGCGACGATGAAGCTCTGCAAGGGCGTGCTGCGCGGGATGATGAAGGCGCGCTGGGGGCGGATCGTGAATATCTCGTCCGTCGTGGGCGCGACCGGCAATCCGGGACAGGGCAATTATGCCGCCGCCAAGGCGGGCATGGTGGGCATGTCGAAATCGCTGGCCTACGAGGTCGCCAGCCGCGGAATCACGGTGAACGCGGTGGCGCCGGGCTTCATCACCACGGCGATGACCGAGAAGCTGACCGATGACCAGAAGTCCGCGATTCTGACCCAGGTGCCCACCGGCCGCATGGGCACGCCCGAGGAAATCGCCTCGGCCGTGCTCTATCTTGCGAGCCCCGAGGCCGCCTATATCACCGGCACCACGCTGCACGTGAACGGCGGCATGGCGATGCTGTGACGCGCCGCGGGAGACAGGCAATTTCAATGCTTTGCGGCATGTCGGACCTGCGTGCGGGTTTCTGCCTTGCGGCAGGAAAAACACGCACATTCCGGCCGGTTCGAAAGCGTTTGCCATCCCCTGCGACTGTGCTATAGGCGGCGCACAGAAATTTCGGGTTGCCTTGCGTTGCCCGTTGCACTGGTGTTGTTTCATGCACATGTTCTACGCGCAGTGTGGCCCAACTGGGCAAAGGAACCGCCCGTCTTGGGGCAAGGGCCACGTCTTCTCCGGGCAACCGGGGGAACGGGCGTAATCGGGCAAGAGCCCGGAACGGAAATGAGGGAATGATATGAGCGACGTCGCAGAGCGCGTGAAAAAGATCGTTGTCGAGCATCTGGGTGTTGAAGAGGACAAGGTGACGGAAAGCGCCTCGTTCATCGACGATCTGGGCGCCGACAGCCTCGACACGGTCGAACTTGTGATGGCTTTCGAAGAAGAGTTCGGCATCGAGATCCCGGACGACGCAGCCGAAACCATCCAGACCTTCGGCGACGCGGTGAAGTTCATCTCTGAAGCGTCGTAAGCGTCCCCCGGCCCGCCGGGACAGACAGAACCGATGTGAAGCGCTGCCGGCTCCGGCGGCGCTTTTTTCGTTCCGGGGCAGCGCCCGGTTTCTGGACGTTGCAGGCGCGGCCCTGTCGGTCTGCATCCGGCGGGAGTATTTGGAGAAGAGAAGAAGCAGGGGACGCGCCCTGCTTCTTTGGTCTTCAAATACCTCAGGGGTGTGGGGACGGCGTCCCTACCCGGACCGCAACGCGATGGCAGGCCTTCAGTTTGAAGGCCGCAGGACCGGACTTTCGCCGGGCATGGTCTGGTGTACCGTCCAGCGGCGGGGGGGCAGGGCGCGGGCGCGGCGGCGTTCCAGTGTCCATGTGCAGGAGAGCGCATCGGTATGGGCGGGTGCCATGTGCCAGCGGGTTTCGATTCCTTGCGCGCCGCCCTCTCCGGGACACAGCAGCAGCCCCAGCGGACCCGGCAGATCGGCGGGCGCGCCGCGCATCGCCCGGGGGGTCGAACGGGGCGCGCCCTTGCGCAGGGCGCTCAATGCCTCGCCCCCCGCCGCCGCGGCCAGATGCAGGCGGCGGACCGGGGTCAGGGGGGGCGGTTCGGGCAGGTCGGCCACGACCAGTGGCGCGGCGCCGGTGCGCAGGGCTTCTTCCGCGCACCAGAGCAGATCGTCCTTCCGCCCCGGAGCGATGAACACGAACCGTGCGGGTTCGGCGAAATCGGCGATGCCCGGTGCGTGCAGCCGATCCGCCGACCAGGTCGGCCGGATCCAGATCACCGGCCCTGTCAGCCGCCCTGCCAGCCAGACCGCAAAGCTGCGCCGCGCGGGGCCGCAGGCCTCGTGCATGCGGGTTGCGGCCAGGAACGGGGCATCGTCCGTGGCATCGGGCGCCAGACACAGCCCCGGCCGCGTGTCCGCCGGCCGGCCCGTGCCGTGGGAAAGGAGATGAGTCGCCATGGTATTAGGATGCCACGTTCCCGGTATGTTCTCAACATCCTCGGGGGCCTGCATGAGCTTGCCCCGTGGGGCGCCGAAGCGGGCGGCCACGCGCCCGGGAGCGCGTGGCATGTGTCAAGGCCGGTGTCAGGCAGCCGTCCGGTTATCGTCTGCCGCTTCGTCCGAATCGCCGGCGTTCTGGAAGCGGGCGATCTGGCTGACCAGCCGGCCGGCTTCGGCGTCGAGCGCGTTGGTTGCCGCGGTCGTTTCCTCGAACATCGCGGTGTTTTCCTGCGTCACCTGGTCGAGCCGGGAGATCGAGACGTCGATCTCCTGCAGGCCGGTCGACTGTTCTTCCGCTGACAGCGCGATGCTGCTGACATGGTCGGTGATGGTAGAGACCGAGCGCACGATCTCTGCCAGTGCATCGCCCGCGCGATGGACCAGTTCCACGCCCTGGTTCACATGCTTGCCCGATTCCGAGATCAGCGCGCTGATTTCGCGTGCGGATTCCGAGGACCGCTGCGCCAGCGCCCGCACCTCGGAGGCCACCACGGCAAAGCCCGATCCGGCCTCGCCGGCGCGTGCGGCCTCGACCCCGGCATTCAGCGCAAGCAGGTTGGTCTGGAAGGCGATGTCTTCGATCTCGTCGATGATCCGGGAAATCTGCTGCGAGGAATTTTCGATCTCGCCCATCGCCGTGACGGTTTCGTCGACGATCTTCTCGGTGGTTTCGGCCTGTTCGCGGGCGGTCTTGCCCAGGCTGTCCGCGCGCGACGCGCCTTGTGCCGACGCGGCAACCGACTGCGTGATCTCGCTGAGCGACGCCGCGGTTTTTTCCAGCGTGGCGGCTGCGCTTTCGGTGCGGCGGGACAGGTCGGTCGATGAGCTGCTGATCCCGCTCACGGCGCTGCGGATATCGCTGGCGGACAGGCTGATGGCGCGGATCAGGCCGGCGAGGATCTGGACGGTTTCGTTGAAATCCGAACGCAGCTGTTCGTACTTCCCGGTGAACTCTTCGTCGATCTCGCAATCCAGGCGGCCTTTGGACAGTTTTTTCAGACCTCCGGCCAGCAGCGTCACGACGTGCTGCTGTTCGGCCTCGCGCCTTGTATTCTGTGCTTCCAGTTCACGCTTTTCCACAAGGCCCACCCGCAGTGCATCCGTCTGTTTGGCAATGTCGCCGATTTCGTCGATGCGGTCGCAGGTGCCGATCGGGTCGTCCACGGCGCCCTTGCGGATCTGGCGGATCGATTCCGCCAGTGACCTGAGCGGGCGCGTAATGCTGCGGGCAAGAAGGAAACCACAGCCGACCAGGACGGCGAGCGCGACAATGAGCACCATGACGGCAGCGGTGGTATTCGCCCGGATGATGCTTGCCAGGTCGTCTATGTAGACACCGGTTCCGATGAACCAGTCCCATTCCTGCATGTGATCGGCGAAGCTGAGCTTGGGCAGGGGATCTTCGCCGCCATCCCGCGGCCATGAGTAACTCAGAAATCCACCGCCGGCCCCGGCCAGCGCCGACAGCTCCTGGATGACCTTGATGCCATCGACGTCTTCCAGATCCCAGTATGACAGGGGACTGCCGTCTTCAGCGGTGGCAAGCTGGGCGATGCCATCCATCGAATAGACGAAAATGTAATCATTGTTGCCGTAGCGGATGGAGCGGATCGCCTCGCGTGCGCGGTTCTGAGCTTCCTCCACGCTCATTTCGCCGGCCTCCGCCCTGGCGGCGAAGCCCCGGGCGATGGTCATGGCGGCTTCGGTTTGATTTCGGATCATGTCCTGGCGGGCATCATAGATAGATGTCCGCATTTCATGGACTTCGAACCCGATCACCCCTGACAGAACGACCCCGGCGAGGAGGTTGAGAAGCAGGAGTTTGCGCGAAATCGAAAGCGAGAACATATGCTGAGGCCCCACATGCTCCGCCGTTGGCACCGGTGCTGCGGAGGCGGAGACCCGCAGCAGGCCCCGAATGCCACACAAGACTTTCCAAGTGACTAATGCGCGGGGGCCATCGCGTCAGGAAAACGGTCGCCGGCAAGAAAATCTGTCCCGGCCGCGTTTTGCCCTGTCAGGTCAGAAGGATGGTTCCGCCTTGCGCAAGAGACCGACCAGAAATCAAGGGGTTGGAAGCGGACCGTGGCGCCCGCGACCGGGAACTTGGCTATTTCGACCGCATCGGCAGGTTCAGCCCCGTGATCTGTGCGCGCAGACCGCGGATGTAGCGCGGCACATCCCGCGCGCCGTAGGATGCTTCGCGCACCAGCCGGTCGAAATGGGCGGTGAAGATCTCGACCCGTTCGCGGTCGCGGAAGGCCAGGTAGTGGCTGCCGATATAGATCACGGCAAGCAGCGGTCCGAACAGCGTGATGGGCGAGGAATAGAGCTTGCGCGCATCGAAGAGACTGAGCCTGAGGCGCGGGTAGAGCTGTGTCGCCAGAAGCTCCAGCCGGTCGAGCTGTTCCAGCCGTATCTCCTCGCTGAGGCCGAAATAATAGCCTTCGGCGCGGGCGAAGGTGTCGATCTCGTAGATCGGCAGCGCGATCTCGTAGTCGGAATTGGCCTGCCGCATCCAGTCGAGCCGGTCTTGCGAGGCGCCGATCGCCTGATTGGCGGTACGGCCCAGATGGGGGGCGTATTCCCATTCGATCAGGGCGCGTGTCTTCAGCATGTCGGGCAGGGCCGCAGGCACATGGCGGATCTTGTAGCCCTCGGCCTCGCGGTGCCAGGCGAAGATGCGTTCATCGACCAGTGCGCGGGGGGCTTCGGTGAGGCTCATCGAGGCGGCCAGAAGCTGGGCGGCACTTTCGGGCCGGTCGGACAGGGACAGGAGCCAGTCGGAGGATACGCCAAGCGCCGTGGCGCAGGCGGCCACGACCTGCGCGTTGGGCATTCGCGCGGTCTCCGGCGCCAGCAGCTGCGAAATGGTCGACCTGTCGACCCCGGCGGCCCGGGCCAGCGCGCTCTGGCTCAGGCCCGTTTCGCGTAATGCGCGGGCCATTCGGTCACGGAACTGCTCTGCGCGGAGACGTTTGTCGATATTTTCCATCAATTGATGATATAAGTCATCAAACGCCGGAAATGTGCACCATTTACGGAATGGTCACGGTTTTGTGACTGTGTTCTGTCCATGGGCATAGATCCAGAATTTCAGAAGAACGGAGCATTCATGGCGTCGCCAGACGTTTCAGGACCTGTTGTGTTGTCCGGGGAAGATCCCCGTTCGTCCAATCTTGTACAGCCAGCCCTGGCCCAGGCCGCGGCTCCTCCCATGGGCATCGACCTTCACGCCGCGCCGTTCGAGTTTCGCGGACTATTCAGCGGCATTCGGGTGGAATGGGCGACCCTTGGCCTGATGGTCGCATGCTATGGCGTGTGGGCCGTGGCGCTTTGGGTTCTGTGGCCGGTGGCGCCTGCTCTCGCCGTTCTGACCGCGGCCCTCGCGACCGGCTTCCATTCCTCTCTGTCGCACGAGGCGCTGCACGGCCATCCGTTCCGCACGGCGTGGATCAACGAACTTCTGGTCAGCCCGTGCCTGTCGCTGACGGTCCCGTACCGGCGGTTCAAGGAGACGCATCTGGCTCATCACAGCGACCCGTCGCTGACCGATCCCTACGACGACCCGGAAAGCAACTACCTCGACCCCGCGGTGTGGGCGGCGCTGCCGCGCTGGAAGAAGGCGATCCTGCGCCTGAACAACACGCTTCTGGGGCGCGTGGTGCTGGGGCCGTGGATCGGGCAGGTGTCGTTCATGCGCGACGAATGGCGCCTGATCCGGCAGGGGAACCGCGCGGTGCAGATCGCCTGGGCGCTGCACATCCCGGGCGTGATCGTGGTGCTGGCCCTGGTGGCCGTGTCTCCGATGCCGTTCTGGGCCTACGGGCTGGCGGTGTGCGGGGGGCTGGGGCTGATCAAGATCCGCACCTTCCTGGAACACCGCGCGCACGAGAAAAACCGCGCGCGGACGGCAATTGTCGAAGATGGCGGGCCGCTTGCGTGGCTGTTCCTCTACAACAATCTCCACGTGGTCCATCACATGCACCCGAAGGTGCCGTGGTATCGGCTGCCCGAGCTCTACCGCCGGGGCCGCGCGCGCTACCAGGCCGCGAACGAAGGCTATGTCTACCGCTCCTACGGTCAGGTGATCCTGCGTCACCTGTTCCGCGCGAAGGATCCGGTGCCGCATCCGCTCTGGCGGAAGGAGTAATTAGGGCGCAAGAGAGGCGCCATGTCTCTCTGGATCCCCGTTTCCATCGCCGCGGCCCTGTTTCAGACCCTGCGCTTCATGCTGCAGAAATGGCTGAGCACGGCGCGGCTGTCCGCCGAAGGGGCCACCTTCGCGCGTTTCGCCTATTCGGCGCCGTTCCTGCTGGTGCTGCTGACGGGCTGGTTCGTGCTGACGGGCCACGCGGTGCCGCATCTGAACCTTAGCTTCTGGGCCTTTGCCCTGTCGGGCGGGGCGGCGCAGATCCTCGCCACGGTCTTCGTGGTGCTTTTGTTCAAGAGCCGCAATTTCGCCGTCGGCATGACCTTCAAGAATTCCGAGGTGATGCAGGCCGCGATGGTGGGGTTCGTCCTGCTGGGCGACCGCATCAGCTGGGGCGGGTTCGTGGCGATCCTGCTGAGTGTCGGAGCGATCTTCCTGCTGTCGCGCCCGCCTGAAGGGACAGGCAGCCTGTGGCAGAACCTGACCAACCGCGCCTCCGGGCTGGGCCTGGGGGCCGGGTTCCTCTTCGCGGTCTCGGCCGTGGGCTATCGCGGTGCCGCAATGCAGATCGACGACCCCAGCGCGGTGCTGCGCGCGGCCATGACGCTGACGGCGGTGACGACATCCCAGATGATCGGCATGGCGCTGTGGATCTTCTGGCGCGACCGGACACAACTCCGCGCAGTGTGGGAGGCGCGCAGCTCGGCCGTCTGGATCGGGCTGACCAGCGTGGCAGGCTCGTTCTGCTGGTTCCTGGCCTTCACCTTGCAGACGGCGGCCTACGTGAAGGCGGTGGGGCAGGTGGAGCTGGTCTTCAGCCTGATTGCATCGGTGCTGTTCTTCCGCGAAAAGATCAGCGCGCGTGAAATGGCCGGGATAGCGCTCCTGGGCCTGTCGATCCTGATCCTGATCCTGTCGATCCAGTAGATCCATACAGTGGGAATGCGGCGACGTTGGTCTGCCTCCGGCGGAGGTATTTGTGGACCAAAGAAGTCATGGGACGGCACCTTTACGTCTTTGGTCTCTAAATACCTCAGGGGTGTGGGGACCGCGTCTCCACGCACATACGCGGCGTTCGTGCTGGCCAGCCCGGTTCAGACCGTCGGGCGGTCGGCGGCAGCGGGGCGAGGGCCCTCTTCCATCGCCTGTTCCCTGCCGTAGATACGCAGGAACAGGTTCGCCTCCTCGTTGTTCTTGAAGAACGGGACCGAGGCGGGCGGGGCCTTGTCGGTGACGCGGGCCTCGACCTCGGCCAGGACGACTTCGGTGATGAAGGGCAGATCGAAGCTGCGTGCCTTGCTCAGCGGGATCCACTGGAGGTGCGAAAGCTCGTCCTCGGCATGGGTGAAATCGTCGAGATCGGTCTGCACGTCATCGGCATCCACAAGGAAGAACCGCGCATCGAAGCGGCGCGGGCGGCCCGGGGGGGTGATGGCGCGAAAGACGAACTGCAGGGCGCTGGCGGTAGGCACGTGGCCGGTTGCGGCGTAGCGGGACCAGTCGTCGGGCACGGCGCCGGTCCAGTCGGCCTTTTCGCCCAGGATCAGGCCGGTTTCCTCCCACAGCTCGCGCACCGCGGCGGCGGCAAGCGCGTGGGCAAGGTCTGGTGTCGCGTCCTCGCTGACCCGTGACAGGCAGGGGTCGGGCAGGGGGGCTGCCAGCGTGATGTCGGCGTCGGCGGCATCCACTGCGCCGCCCGGGAAGACGAACTTGTTCGGCATGAACGCCGCCTTGGAACCGCGCTGGCCCATCAGGATGGCCGGCGTCGTGTCGCGGTCGCGCACCACGATCACGGTGGCCGCGTTCCGTACCGCGCTCTTGTCTATTGCATCGGCCATCATGTCGCCTCCCCATCCGTACGGGCGTCATCGCTTTTTCCGAACCCGTGCAGGCGCCGGGCCCATTGGAGGGCGATGATCAACCCCTTCAGTCGGGGCAAAAGGTAAAGCGACAGGGCAACAGCGCCAACAGCAAAGATGGTGAAAAAGACCAGCGGTTCCGGTCGGTACGCAACGAAAACCGAGTAGAGGAGCGGCGCCAGCAGGTGGCCCACGATCAGGATCGTCAGGTAAGCGGGCCCGTCATCGGCGCGCTGCGGGGTGAAATCCTCGCGGCAGACAGGGCATTGCGCGTGCACCGCAAGATAGCCCTTGAAGAGAGCGCCCTTTCCGCAGTTGGGGCACTTCCGCCGCCAGCCGCGCCACAGCGCGGGCTTCACGGGACGGTCGTTGAGGGCGGGGGTTTTTGGTGGGCGCTTGGTCATGGCTTGTCCGACTATCAGAGGTGCGATCCTGACGTGTTCGGGCGGAAACTGAAATCGGTCCGATTGACCTTGCGGCGGGATGTCGCGAAGTGTCAGGCGTTCGGTCCGCACATTTTCTGCGACGGAAAGTTCCCGCTCCACCGTGTCAGGTACAGATCCGGCGGCATGGGGCCTGCCGGACAGGAAGGGAAGATCCAGATGACCAAAATGACCCTTGGCAAACCCGCTCTTGCAGTTCTTGCACTGGGTGTGGGCGTTCTTGCGGCCGGCTCGGCCCTGGCGTTCGGACCCAGCCGCGGCGCGGCGCCGGAACCGGGTTTCATGGAAATCTCGTTCGCCGAGATCGACATCGACGGCGATGGCGAGATCAGCTTCGAGGAGCTGCGCAGCATGGGAACCGCCCGGATGCAGGCCATCGACACCGACAACAGCGGCGGGCTGAGCCTTGAGGAAATGCAGGCGGCCGCCGTGGCCCGGGCATCGGACCGTGCGGCCGGGATGTTCGAGCGGATGGACCGGAACGGCGATGCTGAAGTCACCGCCGACGAACTGCCGAAGCCGCGGCGGACCGGCATGATGTTCGACCGGATGGATCGCGACAGCAGCGGGACGATCTCGGAAGAGGAATTCGCCGAAGCCAAGACGCACATGCAGGAGCGGATGAAGAAAGGCCATCATGGCAAGGACAGCCGTCACGGCAAGCCCGGCCCGGATGACACGCCGAAGGATCAGTGACGAGACGCGGGACGGGGCCTAGACTGCGTGCGAATGAACGACAGCCCGAACATAGCGACGGCCAGGGCGGTCCGGGACTCTTCCCGGGCCGATCCCGTGCCGTCGGACGATGTCTTGCTGGCGCAGTTCGCCCGGGGCGACGACCGGGCGGCGAAGGAACTGGCCGCCCGGCATTTGCCGCGGGTGCTGTCGGTGGCCGTCCGGGTGCTGGGCGACCGGGCCGAGGCCGAGGACGTGGCGCAGGAGGCCTTGCTCAGGCTCTGGCGCATTGCGCCGGACTGGGAGCCGGACCGGGCGAAGGTGTCGACCTGGCTCTACCGTGTGGCGATGAACCTTTGTATCGATCGCAAGCGGCGGGCCCGGGGCGGCACGGTGGATATCGACGCGGTGCCGGAACCGATGGATCCCGCACCAGGCGCGCCCGAGGCGATGCAGGCGAAGGCGCGCCAGGCGGCGCTCGACGCGGCGCTGCAGGCTTTGCCCGACCGCCAGCGGCAGGCAGTGGTGCTGCGGCATATCGAGGGGCTCGCAAATCCCCAGATTGCCGAGATAATGGGCCTTGGCGTCGAAGCGGTGGAAAGCCTGACGGCACGGGGCAAACGGGGATTGAAGGCGGCGCTGGCCGGGCGCCGCGGGGAACTGGGGTTCGACGATGACCAAGCATGAACTGACCGACGCGGAATTGGAGAGGATGCTGGCCGATCTGCGGCTCGACACAGGCCCTGACGACCTGATGGCGCGGGTGCTGGCGGATGCCGCGGCGGAACAGCCGAAGACGGCCCATATCATCCCCCTGGCCGTGCGCCGACGCGCGCCGCGGCGGTTTGCCGGTCAGCTTCGCGCGCAGCTTGGCGGCTGGGCGGGGCTGGGCGGCCTGGCCGCAGCCTGTGCTGCGGGCGTGTGGATTGGCTTCGCGCCGCCGCAGGGCCTGCCGGACCCGGCCGAACTGATGTCGCTTGCCGACAGTGAAATCGAATACATGGACACCCAGCTTCTTGCGGCCATCGAGGCCGAAAGCCTGGCGGAGGACGGATGATGAGCGACAGCGATCTGTCGGAACCAAAACGCCGCGCGCCGGGCTGGATGCGGATCCTGCTGGGCGTTTCGCTGGCGCTGAACCTGCTTGTTCTGGGCTCGGTCCTTGGGATGGCCTTGCGCCTAGGCGGGCCGAAAGGGCCGGATGGGCCGCCGCCGCGGTCGATCGGGTCGCTTCTGTACCGCGAGCTCCCACGGGAGGACCGGCGCGACCTGCGGGCGGAAAGCCGGCAAATCCTGTCGGCATCCGGCAGCGAACGCGGCCCGTCGCCGGAGGAAGAACTGGCCGTGATCGACGCGGGTCTTCGCGCCAATCCGTTCGATCCGGCCGTGATCGAACGGGTTCTGGAAGCCAACGGTCACCGCGTTTTCGATCAGCACAAGGCGTTCAAGTCCGCATGGCTGGACCATGTCGCCGGCATGAGTGCGGCGGAACGGGCCGACTATGCCGACCGCCTGCAAGAGGCGTTCGAACGCCGTCAGGAGCGCTGGCACGACCGCAAGGCGCGCCATGAGGGCCGTGAGCGGGACGACAAGAGCGACGACTAGGGGGCCTCAGCCCTCGGCCGCGAAGGCCGCGCGCAATTGGGCGACGGCTTTCGTGGGCGTTTCCACGGACTGGAAGTGGCTTTTCAGCGACTGATCGGCAAAGCCCTGCGCGATGACGTGGTCGATCAGGCCGGTCAGCGGATCCCAGAATCCTTCGACGTTCAGCACCAGCACCGGCTTGCCGTGCAGGCCCAGCTGCGCCCAGGTCAGCACTTCGAAGAACTCGTCCAGCGTGCCGGCACCGCCGGGAAGAACAACGACCGCATCGGCGTTCATGAACATGACCTTCTTGCGCTCGTGCATCGTTTCCGTGATCACGAACCGGGTCAGGTCGGTCTTGCCGACTTCCAGCTTCATCAGGTGCGTGGGGATGACGCCGAAGGTCTCTCCGCCCGCCGCCTGCGCTGTTCGTGCCACCACGCCCATCAGCCCGACATCGCCCGCGCCGTAGACCAGTCGCCAGCCCTCGCGGGCCAGTGCCGTGCCCAGTTCTTCGGCCGCGTGCAGGTAGGCTGGATTTGCCCCTGCACGTGATCCGCAATACACACAGACGGATTTGGCGCCCATTGGTCGGCCTTTCTGCATTTGCAAGGGGGGTGCGACCTGTTAACCGGTAAGATGGTGGGGCTCAACAGCGTGCAGGAATTTTCTGCGCGCAGCAGGGATGACGAATGGCTGCAGGGTCCGGCGCGGGCAATGACAGGACAGTGCTTTGGATCGCTGCCATTGTTGCAGTGGTCGCAGGGGCCTCTGCGGGCGTCTACTACTATGCAGATGATGTACAAACGCTGTTCGGCGGGAAGCCGCCGGAACGCGCGGCAGAGGAGCCGGCCGCGCCGCAAGCCGAGCCGTCCGACACCGCGTCGGTAGCCCCCGTTTCCGAACCTGCGCCCGAGCCTTCCGAATCGGCCTCGGGGCAGGGGGCGCCGGTGACGGAGGCGACCGGGGACACGGATCAGGCCGATGCCTCACCCGTCGGGGAGGGCGACACCCCCGATCAGACAACCGACGCGCCTGCTGCCGTCAGCGAGGCGCCCGAGGCGGAAGATGCACCGCCGCCCGGCAACGACCCTGCACAACCGTCAGACGAGACTGCCAGCACCGACGCTCCTGAACCGGCGGCTCCTGAACCGACTGCGCCCGAAGCCACGGGCACCGACGCTGCGGAAACGGAAACCGCGCCGGACGAACCGGCAGACGATGACACGCCGGCCGCTGCCCCGGCGGGATCGCTGGCCGCGCCCGAGGTCGATCTGCTGCGGGTCGATCCGGACGGCTCTGTCGTGATCGCGGGAACCTCCGCCCCCGGCGCCGTTGTCATTGCCACCTTCGGCGGACGTGAAATCGCCCGGATGACCGCAGGCCGCGATGGCAAGTACGCGGGCTTTGGCGATGTGGGCGTGGTGACGGAAGAAACACTTATCGAGGTCTTCGCCGAACGCGACGGACAGCGCGTGGAAGCCGCCGATGAATTCTGGGTGCTGCCGTCCGTGGCCGACACCAGCGCCTCGGAGCCGGTCGCCGAGGCAGACGGACCAACGTCCGCAACGGTTGGCGCCACAAACACCGCGACGGATGAGGATGCGACAGGCGACGAGACCACTGCCGAGGCCGCTTCCACCGGACCGGACCTGCCCGACGCGTCCGCCCCGGACGGGTCTGAACCCGAGACGACCGGCAGCACCGCTGCTCTGGCGGACGCCGCAACTGGGGAAGAGCCGGCGCCGGTTACCCGCGCTGTCGCCGACGATACGCCGGTACCGGAGGACACCACACCCTCCACCGACGCCGCGACGCAGTCCACGACAGTCGCGGCCGCTTCGGACGAGGAGACGGAGAGCGCCGTGCCCTCCAGCACCGTGGGATCGACCGAACCTGCCAGCGGCACGACTGAAACGTCCGAAGACAGCGGCGGCACCACCGGCCCGGCGCAGCCTGCGGATACGCAAGAGGCGCCGGCCCGGACCGTCGCGGCAGAGAACACCGCGACCGAAGACGGCCCGGCCGAAAACGTCGCGACCATAGACACCGAAGACGCCACGACAACCGATGCCCCTGCCATCCCGCCCGCCCCCGACACGCAGATCGCCGCCGCGCCTGCCCAGCCGCGGGTCGATGCGAAGGCCGGGGACACATCCCCCACCGTGGACCGCCCGTCGGGCGCGGCGGCCCCCGGTGCCCCGGCGCAGCAGCTGACCGTGTTGCGCACCAGCCGCGACGGGGTCGACGTGGTGCAGCAGGGGGGCTCCCCGACACCGCCCAATGCGCTGGAACGGATCGAGCTTTCGACGATCAGCTATACCGAGGACGGGCAGGTCTACCTGACGGGCAGTTCCGCCGGTGCCTCGACCGTGCGGGTCTACCTCGACAACGTGGCCATCGCCGACATCCCGGCCGACGATGCGGGCCGCTGGCGGGGCGAATTGCAGGGCATCGACCCCGGCATCTACACCCTGCGGCTGGACGAGATCGGGACAGGCGGCACCGTCACCAGCCGGCTGGAAACGCCGTTCAAGCGCGAGAACCCCGAGCAGCTGATCCAGCCCGCCCCCGGAAACGCCCCGCCCGGCGCCGATGGGCGTCCGCGCGCCGTGACGGTGCAGAAGGGCGACACTCTCTGGGCGATTTCGCGCGACCGATATGGCGACGGGCTGCTTTATGTTCAGGTGTTCGAGGCCAACAGGGGAGAAATCCGTGACCCCGACCTGATCTACCCCGGACAGGTCTTCGCGCTCCCAGACTGATGTCACCTGCCGGACAAGGGTCACTGCCATGCCCCTCCTGCACCTTTCCATCAACGCCGCGGCGCCGGAACGCGTGGCCAATGTGCTGGCCCGCGTGCTGGGCGGACGGGCGATGCCGTTCCCGCCTTTCCCCGACTGCTGGATCGCCTTCGCCGCAGAAGACGACGGCACCGCGATCGAGGTCTATCCGCTGACCCACACCCTGCGCGCGGGTCCGGACCAGATCGTCTGCGACGTGGGAGAGGCGGACGCCACGCCCACCTTCGCCCACGCGGCCGTCGCCTCGCCCCTGAACCGGGGGGAGATCCTGGCGCTGGCCGAAGCCGAAGCCTGGAACGGCCGGATCTGCAACCGCGGGCCGTTCGAGTGCGTGGAGCTCTGGATCGAAAACCGGCTGCTGATCGAGGCCCTGGACCCGGCCATGCAGGCCGATTACCGGCCCGGCATGACCATGGCGCGCTGGGCCGCTGTGTTCGGGCTGGAGTGATCTGCGCAAGGGGCGGGCCGGGTGTGCGCGGCTGACGGCTGGCCATTTCACCCTGTCCGCCCTATCTGATGAGCTTGTTCGTTCCGGAAAAAGGCCCGCCCCACATGACCGACACATCCAGCCCCCAGGTTGTCACTGCCCGGGACGAGCGCCGCTCCGGCTGGCGCGTGCTGGAACGTGTCGTGCCTTACCTGTGGCCGCAGGAGCCGACATGGGTCCGCCCCCGGGTCGTGGGGGCGATGATCCTGCTGGTGCTGGCCAAGCTGATCACCGTGGCCACGCCGTTCTTCTACAAGGGCGCGGTGGACGGGCTGGCCAAGGATGCGCTGCCGATGCTGGGCCTCAGCGCCGTGGCGCTGACCGTGGCCTACGGCCTGTCGCGGCTGATGATGGCGGGCTTCCAGCAGCTGCGCGACGCCGTCTTCGCCCCCGTCGCCCAACGCGCCCTGCGGCAGCTGGCGTTCGAGACGTTCAACCACATCCACGCGCTGTCCATGCGCTACCACATTTCGCGCCGGACCGGGGGGCTCTCGCGGATCATCGAACGCGGCGTGAAGGGGGTGGAATTCCTGCTCCGCTTCGTGCTGTTCAGCGTGGGGCCGCTGATCTTGGAACTGCTGCTGGTGGGGATCATCCTGACCACGATGTTCGACATCTGGTACCTGGTGATCGTGGCGGTGACGATCTTCTTCTACGTCGTCTTCACCTTCGTCGTGACCGAATGGCGCGTGAAGCTGCGCCGGCAGATGAACGACAGCGACACCGATGCCAACCAGAAGGGCATCGACAGCCTGCTGAATTACGAAACAGTCAAGTATTTCAACGCCGAAGCGCGCGAGGCCGGCCGCTATGACATAGCCATGCGCGGCTATGAAAGTGCGGCGCTCAAGACTTCCTATTCCCTGTCCTTCCTGAATTTCGGGCAGAGCCTGTTCATCACCAGCGGCCTGATCGGCGTGATGGTGCTGGCGGCGCTCGGCGTGCAGGACGGCTCCCTCACCGTAGGCGATTTCGTGATGGTCAACGCCTACATGATCCAGATCACCGTGCCGCTGGGCTTTCTGGGCACCGTCTACCGCGAGATCCGGCAGGCGCTGGTCGACATGGGCGAGATGTTCGAACTGCTGGAACAACCGGCCGAGATCAAGGATGCCCCCGACGCGCCCGACCTGAAGGCGGGGGGCGGAGAGATCACGTTCCGCGATGTCCGCTTCGGCTATGACCCGGACCGCGAGATCCTGAAGGGTATCGACCTGACGGTGCCCGCGGGCAAGACTGTGGCCATCGTGGGCGCGACGGGTTCGGGCAAGTCGACCATCGGGCGGCTTCTGTTCCGGTTCTACGAGGTGACGGGCGGCGCGATCGAGATCGACGGACAGGACATCCGGTCGGTGACCCAGGACAGCCTGCACCGGGCCATCGGGGTGGTTCCGCAGGACACGGTCCTCTTCAACGACACCATCCGCTACAACATCGGCTACGGACGCGACGGCGCCACGCAGGACGAGATCGAGGACGTCGCCCGCGGCGCCCGGATCCACGATTTCATCGCCGGTCTGCCCGAAGGCTACGATACGCCGGTGGGCGAACGCGGCCTGAAGCTTTCGGGCGGAGAGAAGCAGCGCGTGGGCATCGCCCGAACGCTGCTGAAGGACCCGCCGATCCTGCTTCTGGACGAAGCGACCAGCGCGCTCGATACCGAGACCGAGGCGCAGATTCAGGATGCTCTTGAACGTGCGGGGCAGGGACGCACGGTGATCGTGATCGCGCACCGGCTGTCAACCGTGGCCGATGCCGACCGGATCGTCGTACTGCACGAGGGCGAAATCGCCGAGACCGGCACGCATGAAGGTCTGCTGGCCCGAGGTGGCCGGTATGCGTCGCTGTGGCAGCGGCAACAGTCCGAGGCCGCCTGACCCGGCCTTTTCCTGGAGGCTCCGATGCGCTTTGCCTTCCCCCATAGCCACGCCTTCCGGGGCGGTCGCGTCACGGTCGAAGATGACGGCGGCGCGCCCCCGGCCTGTTTGGTCGAGTTCTCGGACGGTGTGACCGTCATGGGTGAGTTTCGCCACGACGGTCCTGACATCGTGCTGGATGTCCCCGCCTACCGAACTTCCAAGGGAACGGATGTCGGCGCGCGGCGCTGGCGTCTTTCCCGCAGCGAGGCGGGGGTGTGGCGGACGACGCGGATGTGACGGGCGTGTCCCTCCGCTGGACTGCGTCCTCGTGAGGCACGGCGAAAGACTGTATGCCGGATCTACGCCGTCTCAGAATGGCGCTTTCCAGTTTCATATTCGGCAGGGCCGGGCGTCTGAAGGCTGCGGCGCGCGTTGCGGAGCCGCCGTCGGCTGAGGGCCGGTCATATCCTGCGTGCGCTATATGGGGCGGGCGCGGGGGCGGGTCGTGGCTTTACGCTTGATCTGCACCAGCGACAGGATCCCGGAGCAACTCTGTCGGCGGATGCACGGCCTTTGCCGTGGAGGTGGCGGTAAGGAGCCGTGAGCCGTGTGGGGCGTCGTCAGGGCCGAGACGCGGAACCGGTCGCCCTTTGGATGCGTCGGACGCGGGAAGGTGCGTGCAGAGCACACACCCTACGCCAAGTTCCGGTCTCCCAGGCCAAGGTTCCCCCAACGGTGATCAACTTCCGACGCGCGGTAGGGTGCGTGGTTTCCACGCACCGCACCGGTCCACCGGTCACTCCGCCGCGCGGAGCGGCGTGTGCCGCCGGTCGCCGGGCGGTTTGGGGCTGTCGGTTTCGTCGTCCCACAGGATCTCGGTCGCCTTCACCTTCCGCGCGTTGCGGCGCAGGCGCATGTCGCGGGCGATGCGGCTGGAGCGGCCACCGGTGACGCGCGCCAGAAGACGGCCCAGAAGCGCCAGGTAGGTGCCCAGCCAGACCCGGATAGCCAGCAGCGACGGCGTCACGATCAGCGTCAGCACCGTGGCCACGCCCAGCCCGAAGACGACCGCCGTGGCCAGCTGCTTCCACCACAGCGCCGTGGGGCTGTCGATGGAATAGCCGCCGTTGATGAAGTCGAGCGACAGCCCGAACATCATCGGCGCAAGACCCGCCATCGTTGTGATCGTGGTCAGCAGCACCGGACGGATCCGGCTTTCCGCGGTGCGGATGATCGCCTCGATCCGCGGCATGTACTGCGAATATTCCTGGTAGGTGTCGATCAGGACGATGTTGTTGTTCACCACGATCCCGGCCAGCGCCACGATGCCCGTCCCGGTCATGATGATCGAGAACGGCTGGTTCATCACCATCATCCCGATCAGCACGCCGGTGGTCGACAGGATCACCGCCAGCAGCACCAGCACCGAGTTGTAGAAGCTGTTGAACTGCGCCAGCAGGATGATGAACATCAGCCCCAGCGCGCCAAGAAAGGCCTTCGACAGAAACTCCTGGCTTTCTGCCTGTTCCTCCTGGTCGCCGGTCCATTCCCATTCGATGCTCGCGGGCAGGGGATTGGTGTCCAGCCATTGCGTCAGACCTTCGATCCGTTCGTTGGCGTTGACCGGAACGAACCGCGCGTCGTCGTCGATGGCGTCCTGCACCGCCGCCACGCTTCCGGCGTCCTGCAGCGTCACCAGTTCATACCTGTCGCCGGTCGAACGTGTCAGGACGTCGCCGTCGGCCAGCTGGCCATCGGCCAGCAGCCGCAACATGGCGAGTGTTGTGGGATCGTCGACGGGGCCTGTCCGGATCTCGAACAGGCCGGCACCGACATCCGCTTTCACGTCATAGAACCGCTTCTGGTCCACGCGGTTGATGGTGGCGATCTTTTCCACCGGCGTGCGGCTGATGAAGTTGGACAATGGCACCAGCCCGTCGGCCGTGCGCACCTTCAGCGTGTCGAGCGTGGATAGGACGCGGAACTGCTCGGGCAGACGGACGCGGATATCGATCTCCTCGTCCGAGGTGTCGACGCGCATCGTGTCCAGAAGGATGCCGCGGGTGACAAGCTGCACCATCGCGCCCACCGTTGCCACGTCGGCGCCGAAGCGGCCCGCCTTTTCGACATCGACGTCGATCTGCCAGTCGATGCCGGGCAGGGGGAGGCTGTCCTCGATCTCGATCAGGCCCGGTGTTTCCTCGAAACGGTCGCGCGCGATCAGGGTGGCGGCGGTCAGTTCGTCCCAGTTGTCGCCCTTCAGACGCAGGTGGAGCGGCTTGCCTTCGCCCGGGCCCTGCGAGAGCGGTTTGACCTCGACGATGAAGCCGTGGAGCTTGGCCAGTTCGGCCTTCAGCTCGTCCAGCACGTAATCGCCGTCATATTCCGGCACCGTCGTTTCGCTGGTGAAGAGCCCCCCCAGGAAATCGCGCTTGTTGGTGGGGCGGTCTTCCCACGGAATGATCTCGAACTGGACCTGGCCCACCGTGTCGGGTGGCAGCTGCGCGCCCGACGCATCGGTGTTCAGCCCGCCATCGCCCGCGAAGGCGAAGACGTTGACGACGGCGGGATGGGCCGAAATCACGCGCTCGGCCTCGCGCACCATGGCGTCGGTTTCCGTCAGCGAGACGTTGCCTCGCGCCCGAACATAGGCGGTGGCCTGCTCCGGTTCGCTTTCCACGAAGAATTCCACACCCAGCGAGCGTTCGTTGAACATCACGAAGGTGGTCGCCACGGCAAGTCCCACCACGGCCAGCGCGACGACCGGCATGATCGGGTTGCCGACGATGATCTTGATGACCCAGCCGAAGGGGGTATAGCCACTGCCCGTCTTCACCTTGCGGGCCTTGCGCTCCAGCTTGGCGGCCCCCAGCGTGATGGACGACAGGAAGGCGCCGGTCAGGAACAGCACGGCGCCAAGGATCGACCCCGCCGCACCCGCACCGAAGGGCAGGAGATAGGCCGGGTTCAGCGTTTGCATCGCGCCGATGAACATCAGGTACATCGACGGCGGCACCAGAATGGCCCGCACGATCCACGGCAAGCGGTCGCGCAGGATGTCGGAGCCATACTGGAATGTCCTGCTGATCCGGCCGGAAACGCCGCCCACGACCGGCAGGTAGACCAGCGCCACCACCAGAGAGGCCGTCAGAACGAAGATCAGCGTCACGGGCAGCATGCCCATGAACTCGCCCGCGACGCCGGGCCAGAACAGCATCGGCAGGAAGGCGCAAAGTGTCGTCGCGGTGGACGAGATGATGGGCCAGAACATCCGCTGCGCCGCCTCGACATAGGCGTGCATCGGGCCAGAGCCTTCCTTGATCCGCTTGTCGGCATATTCAACGACGACGATTGCGCCGTCGACCAGCATCCCCACGGCCAGGATCAGGCCGAACATGACGATGTTGGAAATCGAAACGCCCATGAGGGCAAGGAACGCGAAGCACAGAAGGAACGAGGTGGGGATCGCAAAGCCCACCAGCAGCGCGGCACGGGACCCCAGCGCGCCAAGGATCACGATCATCACCAGCGCCACGGCCGTCAGGACAGAGCCTTCAAGCTGGCTGACCATCGAGCCCACGACACGGCTCTGGTCGTTCGATGTGCCCACCTGAACGGCGGCCTGCAATTCGGGCGGCCATTCCGTCTGTGCTTCCTTGATGCTCGCCTTCACCTGGTCGACCGTGTCGATCAGGTTGTAGCCCTTCCGCTTCACCACCTGCAACGCGACGGTGTCCTGACCATTGAACCGGGCGGTGCCGGCGCGGTCTTCGAAGGTGAAGTTGATCCGGGCCAGATCGCCCAGCGTCACCACGCGGTCGCCGTTGGTCTTCACGGGCAGGGTATAGATGTCCTGCGCGGTCTTGAACGAGGCCGGGATCTTGACGGAAAACTTGCCCTGCGCGGTTTCCACCTCGCCCGCGGCGATCAGCTGGTTGTTGTTCTGGACGACATTGATCAGCTCTCCGGCAGTGACGTTGTAGGATTCCAGCCGCAGCGGATCGATCACCACTTCGACCATCTCTTCGCGGTCGCCCGCCAACCCGGCCTCCAGCACCGCGTCCAGACTTTCCAGCCGGTCCTGCAACTGGCTGGCGACGCGGGTCATTGTCCGTTCCGGCACCGGGCCGGTCAGGTTGACGATCACGATGGGGAATTCGGAAAAGTTGATCTCGGTGATCGTATACTGTTCGGCCCCGTCGGGGAAAAATGCCTGCGCCGCGTTCATCGCGTCGCGCACGTCGGCCATGATGGCCTGCTTGTCCCAGCCGAATTCGAATTCCAGCGCCACCCCGGCATAGCCTTCGGCGGCCGTCCCCGTCATCTTCTCCAGCCCGTCCAGATCGGCGAGCTCGGTCTCCATCGGTTTGACCAGAAGGCTTTCGCTGTCTTCCGCGGAAATGCCCGGGAACTGGACCGATATGAACAGGGCCGGGATCTCGATATCCGGCTCGCCTTCCTTGGGCAGGCTGACATAGGCGAACCCGCCGATCAGCAGCGACAGCACGATGAAGGCAATGACCATCCGCGCCCGTGACGCGGCCCAGTCGACGATACCGGTCATGGTTTGGTCTCCGCCGTGCTTGCGTCATCCCCGTCGCCGTGGATGTCGTCCTTGTAGGTCACGCTGACGGGGATGCCCGCGGTCACGTAATCCTGGCCCACCACGATCACGTTGGCCTCGTCCGCCAGACCGTCGACCCAGATCCCGTCGACATCGTCGCGGATCAGTTCGACCGGGTGGAAGCCCACGATGCCGTCCGATTCCACCGTTCTCACACCCAGCGTGCCGTCATTGTTGAGCGTCAGCGCCGATTGCGGCAGCTTGTGCGCCTGCTTGCCCGCGGCCGAGATCGCGATTTCGGCGGTCTGGCCGTCGCGGATCTTCAGGTCGGGGTTGGGGACGGTGATTTCGGTCAGGAACGTCCGGGTGGTCGGGTCGGCCGAGCGGCCGATGAAGGTCACCTGTCCGGTCACGGTTTCGCCCGTGGCCAGCCGTGCACCGGCCTGCGCGCCCATGTCGATGCGCGCGATCTGGGTTTCCGGGACAAAGCCCACCAGCTTCATCGGATCAAGCTGGATCACCGTGGCGCACAGCCCGCCGGCCTGCAGCAGGCTGCCCAGTTCCGCCGTGTCGGTTTCCAGAAGCCCGTCGAAGGGCGCCCGGATCTCAAGAAGATCCAGTTCACGCTCGGCCTTGGCCAGCGACGCCTCGGCGCCTTCGATCCCGGCCTTGGCCCCTTCCAGCGCGCTTTCGGCGGCGGCGATGGAGGCCTGCGCCGTACGCTGGCCCGCGCGCCGTGCGGCCAGCGTGCTGGTCGAGGTATAGCCGCCCTTGTTCAGTTGCTCGGCTGCCGTCAGGTCGATGTTGGCCTGCTCAAGCGAAGCTTCTGCCTGTGCGAGCATCGCGGCGGCTTCGGGTTCGGCGCTTTTCGCCTGTGCCAGTGCCGCGCGGGCCTGTTCGACGTCCTGAAGGCGCGTGGCTTCATCCAGCTTGCACAGTATGTCGTCCTTCTTGACGAAGGTCCCCTTGCGCAGCGGCTCCGACACGATCCGGGCCGTGGTCTCGGCGCGCACCTCGACCTCGCGCATGGCGCGGGTTTCGCCGCGCAGGATCACCGCGCTGTCGACCGACTGCGCCTTCGATCTCAGGGCAACGACGCCGATGGTGCCTTTCGCGGGCTCGGCCGCGGGGCTGGTGGTCGTGTCCGTCGTGGCGGCGGTCGTGGCGTCCGTCGCCGTGGCGGCGCCGGCGTCGGGCGTTACGGCGGCGGTGCGGGTGTCGTCAGCGGCGCCGGCTTCGGTCGCATTTGCACTGTCGTCCGGCGAGATCACGGACGCCAGATCATTACGCGCGAAGGCCATCAGCGCGTCGCGCTGAAACACGGCAAGGTACAGCGCTACCATCACCAGGATTGCTGTAAGAATGGGAATCAGTCGCATATGCGGTCGTCCTGAAAATGTCTTTGGTAGGGTCTGCCCGTGTGGACCATGACAGGGGCAGTCAGCCCCGCAATTCGTGCATGGTCACGTCCGTACCCCTCGCGGGTGGGGGAGCCGGACCCTTTGAGCCGTCGATCTGCTGCGCCACCGGGGCCATACAAGCAGGCCTTCCCGCCCGCGTGCTGCCACGAAACGACCGGTCTGGCCAAGGATCTTTTGCAGAATGTGCTGCAGGGCAGCATGATTTCAAGCGGGAATGCCGGACTCCGCCGCATTTCATCCGGCAGCGACGGGTGCCGGGCTGGCCTCCGGGCACGTGCAGGGGGCGGCAACGGCCTGTCTCTGCGCCGCAGCAATTGCCTTGGGTCCATCGTGTCCATCGCCAGGTTCCTGTCCAGTCCGTGCGGCGGTGTGCAGACCGGTTTTGACGGCCTGTGTAGTCACTGATCGGTGATATAGTGCGCTCCGCGTCTAAACTGAACAGTTTAGCTGAAACTTTTTTTTGGATCGGTCACGGGATGCCGCGGGGCGGCATTTCGTCGGACGCGTCTCAACGAGTGGCCGGGTGCCCTTGGATTGTCGTTCCGGGCAGAGTAAGAGGGCGCGGCACGCAAGGTTTTTCGCGGGAACGCGGGGGGCTAAAGCGGGAAACAAGCGAAGAAGGGCAGCGCCGGATGAGCAACACGGACAGTTTCATCGACGAGGTGACCGAAGAGGTCCGTCGAGACCGCATGTTCGCGCTGATGCGGCGGTATGGCTGGATTGCCGTTGCGGCCGTGCTGCTGATCGTCGGCGGTGCGGGCTACAACGAATACCGCAAGGCAAGCCTGCGGTCGTCGGCCGAAGCGCTTGGCGATGCGGTGCTGGCGGCGATGGCCGAAGATCGGGCCGATGCCCGCGCCGGCGCGCTCGATACCGTGGCCCAGCAATTCGCGGCCGACGATCCCGATGGCGCGACCGTGGTGCGGCTGCTGGCCGCCGGAACCGAAGCCGAGGCGGGCGAGCCTGCCGCGGCGGTTTCGGGGTACGAGGCCGTGGCCGCGTCGGATGCGCTGCCGGAGGTCTACCGCCAGATCGCCCGCTTCAAGGCTTTGACGCTGAGCGACAGCGGCATCGGCACGGATGACAAGCGCACCGGTTTCGAAGCGCTGGCGACGCCGGGCTCTGCCGTGCGGCTTCTGGCCGAGGAGCAGCTGGCGCTCCTGGACATCCAGGCGGGCGAGCAACAGGCGGCAATCGACCGCCTGCAGACGATTTTGATGGACTCCCAGGTCTCCGAGCGCTTGCAACAGCGGGTCAGCCAAGTGATTGTGGCCCTTGGCGGCACGCCGAACAGCGTGCCGGGGGCGCCGGGATAAGGCGCGACCGACGCGATCCCGAACGGGCAGGCGTGATACAGACGGGCAGATGACAGGCGACCGATGACAGTACCTTTTGCGCTTCCGCGGACCGTCGTGGCCGGATTGATGGCAGGTCTCCTGCTGGTCCTGACCGCCTGCGAGGAAAAAGAAGTCATCCTGCCCGGCGAGCGGCAGGATGTCCGGACGGTCGTGGGCGGCGGCGGCGCGGCCGAGCCCGAGCCGGCGGCAACCCCCAGCCAGAACAAGACCCTGCCGATCAGCCTGCCCGGCCAGACGGTCAACGCGTCGTGGGAGCAGAGCTTCGGCACGCAGGCCTTCCGCGTGTCCCATGCCGCGCTGAGCCCGGCGCCGCAGCCCGCGTGGTCGGCGCCCATCGGCAAGGCCGACACGCGCCGGCAGCGGATCACGGCGACACCCGTGGTTGGCGGCGGGCGGATCTTCACGATGGATTCGGGCGCGACCGTGACCGCGACCTCGACCGCCGGTCAGACGGTCTGGAGCGTCGATGTCACGCCTGCGGGCGAGGCCGAGACCAGCGCCACCGGCGGTGGGCTGGCTTATGACAACGGCACGGTCTACGTCTCCTCCGGCTTCGGCAACCTGACGGCGCTGGACGCGACATCTGGCGGCGTGCGCTGGCAGCAGAAGCTGGGCGGAACCGGGAACGGCACGCCGATGGTGTCCGGCGGGCTCGTCTACCTCGTGTCGGGCGACGATACCGGCTGGGCGATCGAAACGAAAACGGGCCGGATCGCGTGGCAGTTCGCGGGCTCGCCCTCGGTTGCCAATATCCTGGGCGGCCCGGCACCCGTGCTGGCGGGGCCTCTGGCGGTCTTTGCCTTCGGGTCGGGCGAGTTGATCGCCGTCTTCTCGAAAGGCGGGTTGCGGCGGTGGTCGGCGTCGATTTCCGGACAGCGGCTGGGCCGCGCGGTGTCGCGGATCTCGGACGTGACGGGCAGCCCGGTCGTTGACGGTGGCAAGCTTTATGCCGGCAACCATTCCGGCCGCCTTGCGGCGTTCGACACGGGCGGCGGCGGTCGGATCTGGACCGCGCAGGAAGGTGCGCTGGGGCCAGTCTGGCCGGTCGGTGGGTCCGTGTTCCTTGTCTCGGACACGAACCGGTTGATCCGGGTGAGTGCAAGCGACGGCGCGCCGATATGGGCCGTGGACCTTCCGGGCTTCGTCAAGGACCGCCCGAAGCGCCGCGGGCCGGTCTATGCCAATTACGGACCGATCCTTGCAGGCGGGCGCATCGTGATTGCCTCCTCCGACGGCAATCTGCGGTTCTTCGATCCCACGAACGGGGCGCTGACCGCCACGGCCGAGATCCCCGGCGGCGCGGCCTCGGCGCCGGTCGTCGCGGGCCGGACGCTTTATGTCGTGTCGCGCAAGGGGCAGCTTCACGCGTTTCGCTGACGTTTCCGGCGTCGGGACCGCCCGTGTCCCGCGCCCGCCCGCCCACCCCGCGGGACACGGGCGGCCCCTATCGTTCCTGCTTTGGCGGCTCTGAAGAGGCTCTGGCTCACCACGAAGAGGGTCGCCCGCTTCGCAGATCCGCCATCGCTTCTGCTGCCTGATCCATGACCCCGCCCGCATCAAGGGCAAGCCGCGCTTCGCGCGGGGCGCGGGCGCCCCCTTGACGCGGACGGCGCCATGGCTCTGATCGGCAGCGCGATGGCGGCTCCGCGAAGAGGGCTGGGGCGGTTCCGCAGAGGACGGCATGCTTCGGATCATGGCTTTCGCGTTGGGATCGGATAGGGTAAGGCGGCGGCTTGACGCCGCTTTCGCGGCCTGATGTTGAGAATTCCGGGATGTCTTTCACGCTCGCCATTGTCGGACGGCCCAATGTGGGCAAGTCCACGCTGTTCAACCGTCTTGTCGGCAAGCGGCTGGCGCTGGTCGACGACCGTCCCGGTGTCACCCGCGATCTGCGCGAAGGCGATGCACGGCTGGCCGATCTGCGGTTCACCGCGATCGACACCGCGGGGCTGGAAGACGCCACCGATGATAGCCTTGAAGGCCGGATGCGGCGGCTGACGGAGCGCGCCGTGGGCATGGCCGATATCTGCCTGTTCGTCATCGACGCGCGCGCCGGCGTGACCTCGGCCGACCGGATGTTCGCCGAGATCCTGCGCAAGCGGTCGGCCCATGTGATCCTGGCGGCCAACAAGGCCGAAGGATCGGCCGCGGATGCCGGGGTGATGGAAGCCTACGAGCTGGGCCTGGGTGAGCCGGTGCGGCTGTCGGCCGAGCATGGCGAAGGGATGATGGATCTCTACACGTTGCTGATGCCCGTGGCCGACGAACTGGCCGAAGCGGCGAAGGCCGCGCTGCCCGAGATCGACGTCGAACTGCCCGAGGGCGAAGACGACAGCGGCGATTACGTGCGCGAGATCACCAGGGCCAAGCCCCTGCAGATCGCCGTGATCGGGCGGCCGAATTCCGGCAAGTCGACGCTGGTCAACCAGATCCTGGGCGAGGAACGTCTGCTGACGGGACCCGAGGCCGGGATCACGCGCGACGCGATTTCCGTTCAGATGGACTGGGACGGCACGCCCGTCCGGATCTTCGACACCGCCGGCATGCGCCGCAAGGCGAAGGTTCAGGAGAAGCTGGAGAAGCTTTCCGTGGGCGACGGCCTGCGGGCCGTGCGCTTTGCCGAGGTTGTCGTCGTGCTGCTGGATGCCGCGATTCCGTTCGAAAGCCAGGATCTGCGCATTGCCGACCTCGCCGAACGGGAAGGGCGCGCCGTTGTCGTCGCTGTGAACAAGTGGGACATCGAGGACGAGAAACAGAACAAGCTGAAGGATCTGAAGGAAGCGTTCGAACGGCTGCTGCCGCAGCTGCGCGGCGCGCCCCTGGTCACCGTATCTGCCAAGACGGGGCGGGGGCTCGACCGATTGCACGGCGCGATCCTGAAGGCGCACCGGGTCTGGAACGCGCGGATCACCACGGCGCAATTGAACCGCTGGCTGGCGGAAATGATCGCGCAGCATCCGCCCCCGGCGCCCAATGGGCGTCGGATCAAGATCCGCTACATGACGCAGATCAAGACGCGGCCGCCGGCCTTCGTGGCGATGTGTTCGAACCCCGACAAGCTGCCCGACGCCTATTCGCGCTACCTGGTCAACGGCCTGCGCGAAAGCTTTGACATGCCGGGCACGCCGATCCGGATGACGATGCGCGGGCAGGCGGACAAGAACCCCTACAAGAACCGCAAGAAGCCGGGGCCAAGCAAGCTGCGGAAACACCTGAACAAATAACGATCCGTTAACCGCCGGCGAAGACGTATACGTTTTGCCGAAGGATTATGCTAAAATCCGCCCGGTTGCCGAGTCTCCGGGCGGTGTTTGTTCGCCCTCCACCAGACAGAGGACGGACATTTACCCATGCAGATCACCCCGGTTATCGAACTTCTGAACGGCCATTGCGTCTCCCGCCCTGCGGGGAGCGAGGCCGAACCGACCCAATGGCACGACGATCCCGTCGAGACCGCCTGCCGCTTTGCCGCCGAGGGCGCGACATGGCTTCGGGTCACCGACCGTGGCGCGGCGCTGGGTGACGAGGCGCACCAGGACGTGATCGACGCGATCATCCGGCAGGTGGGCATTCCGGTCGAACTGGGCGGCGGGTTGCGGTCTCGGCAGCGGATCGAGACCTGCATCGACCGGGGCGCGGGCCGCATCGTCGTCAGCACGCTGGCGGTTTGGGAGCCCGATATCGTGGCGGCCCTGGCAAAGTATCATCCCGACCAGATCGTGCTGGCGCTGGATCTGTGGCAGGGCAAGGTTGTGACGCACGGCCGGAAGGAAACCTGCGCGATCACGCCGGAGGATCTTCTGGCCTTCTACGCGGATGTCCCGCTGGCCGGCATTGCCGTGACGTCGCTGGGCGCGGTCGAAGATGTCGAGGCGCGGATCGCGGCGGTGGCGACACTGGCCGGTATCTCCCGCGCGCCTGTCTTTGCCGATGGCATCGTCAACACAGCCGACGACCTGTCGCGCCTGACCTATGTGCCGGGAATCGCGGGCGTCCTGCTGGGCGATCCGCTTCATCGCGGCACGCTGGACATGGCGCAGGCGCTGGAGATCGTCCAGAAGGGCACTGCGCCGGTGGCCGAATTCATCTGACACGACGCCGAAGGCGATCTTCCGCGCTCCTACCGCCGCTTTGCTTGCAGTTGCAGCGTGGGTGTGGTCTTGCCCCTCCCTGCGCCGGCAGGGTATGAGCGGGTGCCGATCGATGCGAGGAAGAGGGCAGGCCATGCGCAGAGTTGTCGTGACGGGACTGGGGCTTGTGACGCCCCTGGCCAGCGGTGTGGAAAAGACCTGGGAGCGGCTGTTGGCCGGCGAGTCCGGAGCGGGGCCAATCACGCGCTTCGATCCGACGGGCTTCACCACGACTTATGCGTGCGAAGTGCCCATGGGCGACGGCACCGACGGGACCTTCAATCCGGACGACTGGATGGAGCCCAAGGAACGCCGCAAGATTTCCGATTTCATCTTGTACGGCATGGCCGCGGCCGAAATGGCTTGCAAGGACGCTGGATGGACGCCCGAGGACGAGGAAGACCGCCTGCGCACTGGCGTGCTGATCGGATCGGGCATCGGCGGTCTGGGCTCGATCGAGCAGACCTCGCTGCTGCTGGCCGAACGCGGGCCGCGGCGGGTGTCGCCCTTCTTCATCCCGGGCGCGCTGATCAACCTGATCTCGGGGCAGGTGTCGATACGCTTCGGCTTCAAGGGCCCGAACCATTCGGTGGTGACCGCCTGTTCCACAGGCGCGCACGCCATCGGCGATGCCGCACGGCTGATCATGCTGGGTGACGCCGAAGTCATGGTCGCCGGCGGGGCCGAGGCCGCGATCTGCGGGATCGGCATCGCGGGCTTCAATGCCTCGAAAGCGCTGTCCACCAAATATGCGGACGATCCGAAGGCTGCCAGCCGCCCCTATGACAAGGACCGCGACGGGTTTGTCATGGGCGAAGGCGCGGGCATCGTGGTTCTGGAAGAATACGAACACGCCAAGGCGCGTGGGGCCCACATCTATGCCGAGGTGCTGGGCTACGGCCTGTCGGGCGATGCCTATCACATCACGGCCCCGTCCGAAGACGGGAACGGCGCCGAACGGTCGATGCGCGCAGCACTTGATCGCGCAAAACTGCAGCCGTCTGACCTGGATTACGTCAACGCGCATGGTACCTCGACCATGGCCGACACGATCGAACTGGGCGCGGTCGAACGCCTGATGGGCGACGCGGCAGGCGACCTCACGATGAGCTCGACTAAGTCCGCCATCGGTCACCTTCTGGGCGCGGCCGGTGCGGTCGAGGCGATCTTCTCGATCCTCGCGATCCGCGATCAGGTCGCGCCGCCGACGATCAACCTGGACAACCCGGCCGTCGAAACGCCTATCGACCTGGCGCCCAAGGTCAAGCGAGAGCGCAAGATCGATTACGTGCTGTCGAACTCGTTCGGCTTTGGTGGAACCAACGCATCGGTGATCTTCGGGAAGACCGATTGATGTGGCGCAGCCTAGCCTCGAACATGCTGTCCTTCCTGATCGTCGCGCTCTTCCTTCTGGCGGGGACGATTCTCTGGGGGCAGCGCCAATACGTCGCCGAAGGCCCGCTGGAAGACGCGGTGTGCTTCCGCGTGCCCAGCGGGGCGAACTTCAACCGTGTGAGCCAGCGCCTGGCCGATGTCGGCGTCGTGTCGAACGATTCGATCCTGCGGCTGGGCGCGGATTATGAAGGCAAGTCCGGGCTGCTGAAGGCCGGCAGCTACCTTGTGGAGCCCGGCGCCTCGATGGCGGGGGTGGTCGACCAGATCACCCGCGGCGGGGCCAGCACCTGCGGCACGGAGGTCGTCTACCGGATCGGCGTGACAAGCACGAGCGTGCTGGTCCGCGAACTGGACCCCGGCGCCGACCGCTATGTCGAACGCGCCGAGTTCACTCCGGGCGCAGAGGACACACCGGCGGTCTACACCAAGGTCCGGAACGAACCCGACACGCGCTACCGCGTCGCCGTGGCCGAAGGGGTGACAAGCTGGCAGGTGATGCAGGGCCTTGGCGCCATCGACGCGCTGACGGGCGAGGTGCCGGAGCGGCCCGCCGAAGGCACGCTGGCGCCCGAAAGCTATGAATTCGTGCCGGGGACGGAGCGGGCCACGCTTGTCGAGGAGATGCAGCTGCTGCAGGCCGAACGTGTGACGGAGGCCTGGCTGTCGCGCGATCCCGATGTGCCGCTGTCCAGCCCGGAAGAACTGCTGATCCTCGCGTCGATCATCGAGAAGGAAACCGGCATCGCCGAGGAACGGCGCCAGGTGGCCAGCGTTTTCGTGAACCGCCTGAACCGCGGGATGCGCCTGCAGACGGACCCGACGGTGATCTATGGCGTGACGGAAGGCGAAGGCGTTTTGGGCCGTGGCCTGCGCCGGAGCGAACTGGACCGGCCGACCGAGTGGAACACCTACGTGATCGAAGGCCTGCCCATCACTCCGATCGCCAATCCGGGCTATGAAAGCCTGATCGCCGCCGGCCGGCCGGACGAGACGGATTACGTGTTCTTCGTCGCCGACGGCACGGGCGGCCATGCCTTTGCGGCCACGCTGGAAGAGCACAACCGCAACGTCGCCCGCTGGCGCCAGATCGAACGCCAGAACGCCGACAACTAGGCGCATCCGATCCACCGGAACATAGACGCCGCCCGCCGCCTGCACCCGGGCGGGCCCACCCACCCGCCCGCCCCCGCCGGGCCGCTGCGCGCCCCGACGGACCCGCCCGGGCGCAAGCGGCTTGCTTGGGCCCGGGAATGTCACCGCGAGTTGTGCGCGCATGTTGCACTGCCTCCGGCGGGAGTATTTGCGGAAGAGAAGAAACAGGGGACGGCCCCTGGCTTCTTAGGTCCACTGATGCGACCTGGTGCAGCCTGTCAGGCGGCGTGGATCGCCGGATTGGTGATCTCTTCCTCAGGCAGGGCTCTGTCCATGCGGTCGAGCGTGGTGCGGAGTGTTTTGCTGCTTCGTGGATGCAAAGCTGACGGCGTCGACTTCCGTCTCCGGCGGTCACGCGGTTGTCCTCCGCGGTCCCGGCGGCAAGGATCACACGGTCGGGTTCACCTCTGGCCTCCGGCGCGGCAGAGGCTGGCCGCCGCCATGCTGGAGGCCGTCACGCCGGGAACCATTTCCACGTCGATACCAGCCGCGCGGGCGGCGGTGATGTCCTCGTCCGCGGACGCGAAAAGGCCCGGGTCACCGGAGTCCAGGCGGACGACGCGGCGGCCCTTGCGGGCTCCAGCGACGATCAGAGCCCAGATCCTGTCCTGCGGCCAGTCCGAGGCACCGTCGGCTTTGCCGATAAAGACACGTTCCGCGTCGCGGCGGGCCAGTTCCAGAACGTCGGGATCGACGAGCCGGTCGTAGAAGATGATATCGGCCTGTTGCAGGCGCTGGACGGCGCGCAAGGTGAGCAAGTCGCGCGCGCCGGGGCCTGTGCTGACGAGAGAGATGTGGCCAGCCGCTTTGTCGTCCGGGGCGGCGCCGGCTTCGACCGCCGCTTTCAGCATGCGGGCGGCGTCTCGTTCCTTGCCGGCGGCATGGGTCGCGCGGACCGGGCCGTCGAAGCACCAGTCCCAGAGCGCGCGGCGGCGGGCGCGGGGCACGCGGGCCGTCACGGCCTGGCGCAGGGTGCCGGCGAGGCGAGCGAGCGTGCCGAGGTTGGGTTCCAGCAGCCCCTCTATCCGGGTCTTGATCTGGCGGCCAAGCACGGGGGCGGTGCCGTCGGTGCCGATGGCCACGACCACCGGGTCGCGGTCGACGATCGAGGGCGTGACCGCATCGCAGAGATCGGGCCGGTCCACAACGTTCACCGTCGCGCCCGCCGCCTTGGCCAGTGCGTGGAGCGCCGCGTCACGCCCCGGGCAGCCGGTGGCGATGAAGACGAGCGCCGTGTTGCGGAAGGTGTCGGCCGTGGGCGCGGACGGATCGTGGACGGCCCGGCCGCTGGCGACCATGCCCTGCAATTCGGGGTCGAGATCCGGGTTGACGAGGCGGAGGCGCGCGTCGGATTTTCCGATCAAGCGGGCCTTTTGCGCGGCCTGTTCGCCGCCGCCTGCGATCACGACCTCGCGGCCGGCCATGGTGAGGAACATGGGAAAGGTGCGCATGGGGCTGGCTCTCCGGTCTACGCGGCGCGGCTGCTGCGGCGGCGCGTCCATAGGTCGGCGGCCAGCCGGTCGGCGGCGGCGATGTCGGGGGCGGCGCCAAGGGTCAGAAGGGCGGCCGCGGCGGTGCCGGTCACGATGGTTTCGGCGTAGGGATCGGTGACAGCTCCTGACCACAGATCGGCCAGTGCCTGGGGCGTGTCGAGCTGCGTGCCTTCGGCAAGGCGTCCGGTGGCTTCGGGCAGAAGCGGCGGCAGGTTGGTGTCGAACTGGGCGCCGTTCCGGAGCCCCAGAAGCTGGATCGTCTTGGCGGGCGCGCGTTCGAATTCGCCCCCCGCGCCTTTCAGGACGGCCTGGCGGGGCTGGTTCAGCAGCGCGCAGGTATCTGTCTGCAAGCCGCGATAGGGCGGGTGGAAGACGCCCTGCACGCTGGTCTCCGCCCCCGCCGGGTTGAAGAGGCGCAGCGTGGTGTTGATCGCGGACCGCAGGCCGAAAACCTCGCGCAGGCGCAGGACGCGGAGGCCGTCGGGAGAGATCGCCTCCAGCGGCAGGTAGGCGATGCCGTCGCGGATGAGGATGTCGGAGACTTCGTCCACTGTCTCGCCCGTTCCGATCGCGGCATGGGGCAGGGCGAGGCGCACGGCGGCCTCGACCCCTTGATGCGAATTCCAGCCGTGGAACAGGACGGAATAGCCCGCACCTGCGACCAGCTTGGCGGCCAGCAGGAACCACGGCAGCCCGCGGCTGCGCCCGGCGGCATAGCTGGGCCAGTCGAGTGCGGGGACGGGGCCTTGCCACGGCCCGGTATGGGCGCGGAGGGCATCGACGAAGCCCGCCAGTTCCTCGGGGATTTCACCCCGGTAACGCATCAACATCAACAGAGCGCCCACGGCTTCGGGCTCTGCCGTGCCGGCGAGGATCTGGGACATGGCGTCCTGCGCTTCGTCGCGGGTGAGGTGGCGGGCGCGGCCGGGGCCGCGGCCCATGGCGTGAACGTATTTTGAAAGGGTCATTCTGCTGCCAGTTTGGGGGTTCCCGCGGCGTCGATCAAGGTGCGGATCTCGGGCCGGCAGGATCCGCAATTGGTGCCCGCGCGCAAGGCTTCCCCGATCGCGTCGACGGTGACAAGGCCCTGTTCGGCGATGGCCCTGCGGATCGTGTTGGCGCCGATCTCGAAACAGGAACAGACGATGGCGCCGGGATCGGGGCGGTCGGCGCCCGGCTGGCCGGACAGGAGCGTCAGGTCGGCTTCGCCCTGCAACTGGCCGACAAGGAACTGGCGCGACAGGGCCACGGGTTCGGGCGCCACGAAGAGCGCGGCGACCAGTCGGTCCCCGTCGATGAACGCCAGCCTTTGAAGGCCCCGGCGCGGGTCGGACATGGTGACGGGTTCGGCCGTGTCCGGCAGGTTGAAGATTGCGCGCGCGGCGCTGATCCAGTCCGTCGGCGGCTCCTCCCACGCGAGTTCCATCCGCCATCCGCCTCGGGCGCGGGCCTTGGCCCAGTAGGGGGCGTCGGTGGACGGTTCCTCGGCGGACAACGCGAACGCAAAGGCGCGGGCTTCGAACCGGGCGACCTGCGCGACGGCGGCCTTGCTTTCGGGCTGGCCCGATATCGGGTCGGTCACCGCCGCGACCAGCGCGTCGATGCGGCCGGCGCTGGCGGTTTCGCCTGTCCAGTGCATGGGGGCGAAGATCTGGCCCTTTTGCACCGTGTCGGTCACGCGGACGCGCAGGATGGCGCCGCCGTCAGGGCTGGTGACACGGGCCAGGTCGGCCGGTTTCAGGTCCAAAGCCGCGGCGTCGTCCGGGTGCAGTTCCACGAAGGGTTCGGCCAAGTGGGCCGACAGGCGCGGCGATTTCGCCGTGCGGGTCATCGTGTGCCAGTGATCGCGCACGCGGCCGGTGTTCAGCACGAAGGGGTAGTCGTCGTCAGGCATGGCGGCGGGGAGATGGTTGAGGAGCGGCAGCATCCGCGCCTTGCCGTTGGGCGTGAAGTACTGACCGTCGCCGAAGAAGCGCCCGCCGGTGCGGATCGCGGTCACGGGCCAGCGGGTGGGTTTCAGCGTGTCGTATTCGCTGTCTGTGATGCCCGACATGGCCGAGATGTCGAAATCCTTGCCGAACTGGCCCGCGACGCCCGACAGCGCCGCGTGTTCGCGGAAGATCTCTACGGGGGTGGCGTAATCGAAGGCGCGGGCAAAGCCCATCCGCCGGGCGACCTGCGCCATGATCTGCCAGTCGGGGCGGGGGCCGTCCGGCACCGGCAGGAACGCCCGCTGGCGCGAGATGCAGCGTTCGGAATTGGTGACCGTGCCGTCCTTTTCACCCCATGCGGTGGCGGGCAACAGCACATCGGCCAGCCGCGCGGTATCGGTCGCGGCCGTGATGTCGGAGACGACGACGAAATCGCACGCTTCAAGCGCGGCCTTCACCGCGTCAGCCTCGGGCATCGACACGACGGGGTTCGTATGCGCGATCCAGATCGCCTTGATCCGACCGTCCGCCACGGCGCGGAACATGTCGACCGCCTTCAGCCCCGGCGTTTCCGTCAGGTGCGGTGCGTCCCAGAAGGTGCGCACGGCGTCGCGATGGGCGGCGTTTTCGATATCCAGATGGCACGCCAGCATGTTGGCCAGCCCGCCGACCTCGCGCCCGCCCATCGCGTTGGGCTGCCCGGTGACGGAAAACGGCCCCATGCCGGGCTTGCCGATGCGGCCCGTGGCCAGATGGCAGTTCAGGATCGCGTTGACCTTGTCGGTCCCGGTCGAGGACTGGTTCACCCCCTGCGAATAGACGGTGACGACCTTCTGCGTTCCGGCCCAGAGGCTGTAGAACGCGTCCAGTTCTTCCAAGGACAGGCCGGTGACGCAGGGATCGTCGCTGCACGCGGCCTCCAGCGCGGCGTCGAAGCCAGTGACGTGATTGGCCACGTAATCGGAATCGACCTCGGCCGAGACGTGCAGATGCTCCAGCAGCCCGTTGAACAGCGCCACGTCGGTGCCGGGGGCAAGGCCAAGGTGCATGTCGGCCAGATCGGCGGTCGCGGTGCGCCGGGGATCGATGGTGACGACCTTCAACTCGGGCCGGGCCGCCTTGGCCGCTGCCAGCCGCTGGTAGAGCACGGGGTGGCACCACGCGAGGTTGGACCCCACGAGGACCACCAGATCGGCTTCCTCAAGGTCTGTATAAAGCCCAGGCACCGTGTCCGTTCCGAAAGCGCGTTTGTGCCCCGCGACCGATGACGCCATGCAAAGCCTTGAATTCGTGTCGATATTTCCAGATCCGATGAAGCCCTTCATCAGCTTGTTGGCGATATAGTAGTCCTCGGTCAGCAATTGGCCCGAGACGTAGAAGGCCACCGAATCCGGCCCGTGTTCGGCGATGGTATCGGCGAGCCGGTCGGCCACCAGTTGCAGCGCCTCGTCCCATCCCGCATCGGCCCCGCCGATCCGGGGGGAGAGCAACCGATCCTCCATCCAGATCGTTTCCGCCAGTGCCGAGCCCTTGGAACACAGCCGCCCAAGGTTCGCGGGATGGTCCGCGTCGCCCTTGATCTCGACGTCGGCACCGGGGGCGACCCTGGCCTGCACCCCGCAGCCGACGCCGCAATAGGGGCAGGTGGTGGCGACGGTGGTCATGCGACCTCTCGCCGGTCAAGCTGCGACAGGTCCAGATGCACGCGGCCGTCCTCGATCCGGGTAGGGTAGGTGGTGACACGGCCGTCGTCGGCGCCCTGCGCTTCGCCGGTGTTCAGATCGAAGATCCAGTTGTGGAGCGGGCAGGTCACCTTGTGGCCGTGCACGATGCCTTCGGACAGGGGCCCGTTCTTGTGGGGGCAGGCGTTCGACACGGCATAGACCGCGTCATCCGCCGTGCGGAAGACAGCGATGCAGCCCTCCGCCGTCTTCACCTTGCGCGCGCCCCGGACGGGGATGCCTTCGATCGGTCCAAGATCCAGCCAGCTCATTCCGCAGCCTCCAGTGTCAGATCTGCCAACGGGGTATAGTCGTCGGTGCGGTCCTTCACGTGTTCCGCCCAGGGGTCCTTCTGGTAGACCGATTGCGACAGCGCGAAGGCGTCGATCAGCCTTTGACGTTCGTCCAGGTCGTCGACAACGCGCGCCTTCACCCAGTCGAGCCCCACCTTCGCGACCCACTTGTAGGGCCGGTCCAGGTACTTGGCGTTCTCGCGATAGAGCTGGATGAAGGCGATGGTCAGCGCCATGGCCTCCTCTTCCGTCTTCGCATCGGCCAGACGCTCGGTCTCCTTCAGGTCCATGCCGGCAGCCCCGCCGACGCCGACCTGGTAGCCGGAATCGACGCAGATGATGCCCACGTCCTTGCAGGTGGCCTCCGCACAGTTCCGCGGGCAGCCCGAGACCGCCAGTTTCACCTTGTGCGGTGTCCATGATCCCCACAGGGCCCTTTCCAGCTTGATGCCCAGCCCGGTGGAATCCTGCGTGCCGAAGCGGCAATGATCGGTGCCCACGCAAGTTTTTACGGTGCGCAGGCCCTTGGAATAGGCGTGGCCCGACACCATCCCGGCGCGGTTCAGATCGGCCCAGATCCCGGGCAGATCCTCGCCTTTCACGCCCAGAAGGTCGATCCGCTGGCCGCCCGTCACCTTCACGGTCGGGACGTCGAACTTGTCGGCGGCATCGGCGATGGCGCGCAACTCGTCCGGCGTGGTGATCCCGCCCCACATCCGCGGCATGACGGAGAACGTCCCGTCCTTCTGGATGTTGGCGTGCTTGCGTTCGTTGATGAACCGGCTTTGCGGATCGTCCTGGTATTCGACCGGCCAGTCGGCCAGCAGGTAGAAGTTCAGCGCCGGACGGCAGCTGTGGCAGCCATCGGGCGTCTTCCACGCACCGGCCTGCCAGACGGCGGGCATGGATTTCAGCTCCTGCGACTTAATCAGGCGCCGGACGTCTTCATGGGTCAGGTCGGTGCAGCCGCACATGGGCTGGGCGGTAGGCATCTGAAAGCCGTCGCCCAGCGTCACCGCCAGCACCTGTTCCACCAGCCCGGTGCAGGTCCCGCAGGACCCGCTGGCCTTGGTCACCGCCCGGACAGCGCCCAGATCACCGGCGCCGCCTTCGATGGCCGATACGATATCCCCTTTGCATACGCCGTTGCAGCCGCAGATTTCTGCCTCATCCGGCAAGGCTGCAACGGCCGCCAAGGGGTCCACCGGGGCACCTCCCTGAAAGGCCGGTCCAAAGATCAGCGTGTCACGGTTTTCCGAGATATCCTCGCCCGACTGGATCAGGCCGAAGAACCAGTTGCTGTCCGCCGTGTCGCCGTAGAAGACGGCCCCGATCAGCCGGTCGTCTTCGATCACCAGCCGCTTGTAGACACCGCGCGCCGGGTCGCGGAACACGATGTCCTCGCGACCGTCGCCTTCGTTGAAGTCGCCAGCCGAAAACAGATCGCACCCGGTGACCTTCAGCTTGGTCGACAGCTGCTTGACGTTGAAGACATCGCCTTCGCCCAAGAGCGTTTTCGCCAGCACCTTCGCCTGATCGTAAAGCGGCGCGACAAGGCCAAAGATATTGCCGTCGAACTCCACGCATTCGCCCAGACCGTAGATATCCGGATCGGACGTGCTTTCCATCTGCGCGTTGACCAGCATGCCGCGGTTCACGTTCAGCCCCGCCGCCTTGGCGACGTTGGTCTCGGGCCGGATGCCGACCGCCATGACCACGATATCGGCAGGCAGTTCAGTGCCGTCGGCCAGCTTCACCATCTCGACCTTGCCGTCGCCCGTGATCTCGGCGGTCGAGGCTTCGGTCAGCACCCGGATACCGCGCCGTTCCAGATCGGCCTTCAGCAGGTGCCCGGCCGAGGCGTCGAGCTGACGTTCCATCAGGTGGCCCATCAAGTGGAGGACGGTGACCTCCATGCCTCGAAGGCGCAGACCGGCCGCGGCTTCCAACCCCAGCAGACCACCGCCGACCACCACCGCGCGCCCGCCGCGGGTGCCGGAGGCATCGATCATGGCGTTGGTGTCTTCCAGATCGCGGTAGGCAACGACGCCGGGCAGATCCTTGCCCGGAACCGGGATGATGAAGGGCGACGATCCGGTCGCGATGACCAGCTTGTCATAGGCCACGTCGCCCTTTTCGCCGGTCACGACCTTGCGGTCGCGGTCGATCTTCACCACCCGCTCGCCAAAGCGGCAGGTTATGCCACGGTCCGCGTACCAGGTGTCGTCATGGGTGACGATTTCGGGGAAGCTCTTTTCGCCCGACAGGACCGGCGACAGCATGATGCGATTGTAGCAGCCCCGCGGTTCGGCATTGAACAGCGTGACGTCATAGGCGCTCGCGTCAGCCTCCAGCAGGTGTTCGAGCAACCGGCCCGAAGCCATGCCTGCACCGATGATTACCAGTTGTTTACGTGTCATCTGCCCTTCCTCAGCAATACCAGGCGACGACGCGAGAGACCTGGCCCTCGCGATAGATCGGCAGCCCGACGAAGGTTTCATATCCATGGGTTCCGGCACCGCCGCGCTCCACCACCGGCAGGCCGGAGCCCAGCACCTTGCCCACAAGGCCCTCCCACGCCTTCACCCGGCGCTCAGCTTGCGTTTCATCCGACCACAAGGCGCCTTCGCGGGCGCAGATCCCGTCGGCCAGCACGGCGGCCTTGTCCTGACCCACTTTGGACGGGCGGGCATCCCAGATCTCGAACCGGTGCGCGATGGGGGTGCCAAGCGCAGACAGAAGCGTCAGCACATAGGTTGTCTTGCCCGGCGCGGGGATCGGCAGGCCCAGACCGGTGGTCAGCCCCGCCTTGCCGGCACTTTCCGCGCGGATGAACTTGTAGCCCGACCCGAGGTCGCGCATCAGGATCGGCGTGTCGGACGCCCAGACGCCCCCCGGCAGGCCCTGGCCCGGTGGGAAATGCGTGTGCTGCGAGACCCATTCGAACTGCTTGGCGGCACCGTAGTAGCCATCGTCCAACATCAGCAGATCGTCGCGATTCTCCCAGATCTCGATAGCGCCGATGCGGTCTTCGCTGTCGGAGCACAGGACCACCAGAACGGCTTTCAGAGTGCTTCCGTCAAAGACCGGGATGGCGACGGCGGCGGTCAGGCCAGCGGCCTTCGCCGCCTCCGTCCGCTTGAAATAGGAACCATCAAATTCCTTCAGCACCACGGGGCGGCCTTCGGCCCACGCCTTGCCCGGAAGACCTTCGCCCTTGGCAAAGCTTTCCTGTTCAGACTGGGACCGGAATTCCGTCAGGTCGCCGTAATTGCCGCCGGCATGCACCAGCCTGTCCCCGTCGGGGACCCACATTTCGGAGGCGTCGATGAACGGCTTCACCAATGTGTCGACTGCGGTATCCATCACGCGGCCTCCTGCTTGCTGCCGGGCTTTTCAGCCTCGGATTTGGCTTCGGTTTTGCCCTTCGCGCCGTGCTCGTATTCCTCGAGGAAATCGAGCACCTGCTGGCGGAAGAGGTAGTAATCGGGATGCTCCAGCAGCGCCTTGCGCGTGCGGGGGCGGGGCAGGTCGACATCGACGATCTTGCCGATGGTGGCCTGCGGGCCATTCGTCATCATCACCACGCGGTCGGCCAGAAGGATGGCCTCGTCCACGTCATGCGTGACGCAGATCGCGGTCACCTTGGTGCGGGACCAGACCTCCATCAGCACTTCCTGAAGCTCCCACCTTGTGAGGCTGTCGAGCATGCCGAAGGGCTCATCCAGCAGCAGCAGTTTCGGGGAAAGCGCAAAGGCCCGCGCAATGCCGACCCGCTGCTTCATGCCGTTCGACAGCTCGCTGGCCTGCTTGTTCATCGACTCCGCCAGACCCACGCGTTCGAGGTAGTATTCCACCACGTCCTGTCGTTCGGCCTGGCTCGCGCGGGGGTAGACCTTGTCGACCCCGATGGCGACGTTTTCGCGGGCCGTCAGCCACGGGAACAGGCTGGGCGACTGGAAAACTACCGCGCGTTCGGGATCGGCGCCCATCACGGCCCGGGCATCAAGCTTGATGGCCCCCTTCGAGATCTCGTTCAGACCGGCGGCCATGGTCAGCACCGTGGACTTGCCGCAGCCGGAATGCCCGATGAGCGAGATGAATTCGCCCTTGTTGAGCTTCAGGTTGAAATCCTCGACCACCGTCAGGGGACCTTTCGGCGTGGGGTAGATCTTGTGAAGCTGCGAGAACTCCAGATAGTTCGTGTCGCGGATCGATTTCTGCGCTTCCTCGACCACAACTGGCACCTGTTCGGCATGGATCGGGGTGACCTTCGGCAGAATGCGCGTGCCTTCGACGGTGCCTTTCACGCCCACGTCCATCAGGTACTTGGTGACCTTGGCGCGAAGCTTCTTGAAGCCTTCGTCATGGTTCATCGCCGACCGGTCGCGGGGGCGGGGGATGTTCACTCGGAACGCCTCGCCCAAGGTCCCGTCGGGGTTCAGTGCGATGATGCGGTCCGCCAGCAGGATCGCTTCGTCCACGTCGTTGGTGATCAGAACGCAGGTTTTCTTGTCCTGCTCCCAGATGTGTTCGATCTCGTCCGCCAGGTTGGCCCGCGTCAGCGCATCGAGCGCCGACAGAGGTTCGTCGAGCAGCAGCACCTCGGGGCTCATGGCCAAGGCGCGCGCCACGTTGACCCGCTGGCGCATGCCACCCGACAGTTCGGCGGGGCGGCGCTGCGCGGCGTGGGAGAGGCCCACCATCTTGACGTAATGGTCGACCTTTGCCGTTTTCTCCGCGCGGCTCATGCCGGGAAACACCGTATCCACGGCCAGCGACACGTTTCCATGCACCGTCAGCCAGGGCATCAGCGAATAATTCTGGAAGATCACGCCCCGTTCGCGCCCCGGGCCGGTGATCGGCTTGCCCTTGAAGCTGACCTTGCCGGCGGTCGGAAACTCCAGCCCCGCCAGCAGGTTGATCAGTGTCGTCTTGCCGGTGCCGGAGAAGCCGAGGAGCACGAGGAATTCGCCCTCCTCGACGCTCAGGTTGATGGTCTTCAGCACGTCCGTCCTGTGCGTGCCTTCACCAAAGCTTTTGGCGACGTCTTTGAGTTCGAGAACTGGCATGGCGCTCACCGATTGTTCGTGAAGGTGAAAAGGGACTGCAGCGCGAACATCACCCGGTCCAGCAGGAAGCCGATGATCCCGATGGTGAAGACCGCCACCATGATCTTGGCGAGCGAGGACGAAGACCCGTTCTGGAACTCGTCCCAGACGAATTTCCCCAGCCCCGGGTTCTGCGCCAGCATTTCCGCCGCGATCAGGACCATCCAGCCGACACCAAGCGATAGGCGCAGGCCGGTGAAGATCAGGGGCAGGGCCGAAGGCAGCACCAGCTTGGTGATCTTGGTCCAGGTGTTCATCTTCAACACCTTCGAGACGTTGATCAGGTCCTTGTCGATGGACGCGACCCCCAGCGAGGTGTTGATCAGCGTGGGCCACAGCGAACACAGCGTCACCGTGATGGCCGACACGAGGAAGCTTTTCGAAAACAGCCCGTCATTGGTGGCATAGATGGCCGACACGATCATGGTCACGATGGGCAGCCAGGCCAGCGGCGAGACCGGCTTGAAGATTTGGATCAGCGGGTTCAGCGCGGCATTGGCGGTGGGGGACAGCCCGGCGGCGATGCCCAGCGGCACGGCCACGACCGTGGCGATCAGGAAGCCGAAGAACACCGTCTTGATCGAGGTCCAGATCTGCTCGTAATAGCTGGGCGACCCGGTATAGGGGATGTCCTTGACCTTCTCGGGCTCACCACGGTCGATGTAACGCTGGTTGCGCTTTTCGACGCGGTCGTAATGCTGTTCCTTCTTCTCGCGTTTCTGGATCGCGTCCTGGTTCAGGAGCTTGGCTTCGGTCCAGACCTGCGACGGTCCCGGAACGGCGCCCAGCGATGTCTGCACCTGCGGGGCCAGCCAGGCCCACAGCATCAGGAAGCAGATGATCGACAGGATCGGCACGCCCAGCAAGCGCCAGACTTCGGCCATCTGCGCCTTCGGGTTGTCGCCGGCCGCGCCCTTCATCAGCGGCGTGATCCATGCCAGGCCTAGAACCTGGAACCACTTGTCGGCGGCGTTGATGCGGGTGAACAGGCGGGCCCGCCGCTCTTCGCGCCGGCGGGACGATTGGAAATCTGGATCGACTGTCGTCATGTTTGGAAATCTCCGGATGCAGGCCTTGCGGGCAGCAGGGGAAGGGACCGCCCGGCGATGGGCGGCCCTGTGGCTCAGGTCAGCCCTGAACCGAGTTGCCGACGACCGTCTGGCCCGACTTCAGGCCGATGGGCAGGCTGTCGAGATAGGCGTTGGGGGCGCGGCCATCGAAGGGGATGCCGTCGATGATGTCCTCGGCCGGGGTCGGCACGCGGTAGCCATCGGTCTCCCAGGGGAAGTCCTTCTCCTGCACGTGGCCTTCCTCGACCAGCATCTTCGCGGCTTCCAGGTAGATGTCCGGGCGATAGACGGACTTGGCGACCTCGTCATACCAGCTGTCGGGCTTGGTGTCGGCGATCTGGCCCCATCGGCGCATCTGGGTCAGGTACCAGACCGCGTCGGAATAGTAGGGATAGGTCGCGAAGTAGCGGAAGAACACGTTGAAGTCGGGCACCTCGCGCTTGTCGCCCTTTTCGTATTCGAACGTGCCGGTCATCGAATTCGCGATGACCTCGTAATCTGCGCCCACGTAATCCGGGCGCGACAGGATCTCGACCGCCTCTTCCCGGTTGGCGTTGTCGTTTTCATCCAGCCACTGCGCGGCGCGGATCAGCGCCTTTGTCACGGCGAGCGTGGTGTTGGGGTACTGTTCGGCGAATTCGGCACTCATGCCGAAGACCTTTTCCGGGTTGTTCTTCCACAGCTCGTAATCGGTGATCACCGGCACGCCGATGCCCTTGAAGACGGCCTGCTGGTTCCACGGCTCGCCCACGCAGTAGCCGTTGATGGTCCCGGCCTCCAACGTTGCGGGCATCTGCGGCGGCGGGGTGACGGACAGAAGCGCCTCGGCCCCGATCTGGCCGGTCACGTTTTCGGGGCTGTAGTAGCCGGGTTCGATGCCGCCCGCGGCCAGCCAGTAGCGCAATTCATAGTTGTGGGTCGACACGGGGAAGACCATGCCCATGTTGAAGCTCTTGCCCTGGGCATTGAACGTGTCGATCACCGGCTTCAGGTGGCTGGCCGAGATGGGATGAGTGATCTTGCCGTCGGGATCGGTGGGCAGGCCGGGCTTCATCATCTCCCAGACCTCGTTCGATACGGTGATGCCGTTGCCGTTCAGGTCCATCGAGAAGGGGGTGATGATATGCGCCTCGGTGCCGTAGCCGATCGTGGCTGCCAGCGGCTGACCCGCCAGCATGTGCGCGCCGTCTAGCTGGCCGTCGATTACGCCATCCAGAAGCACTTTCCAGTTGGCCTGCGCTTCCAGCGTCACGAACAGGCCTTCATCGTCGAAAAAGCCCTGTTCGTACGCCACGGCAAGCGGGGCCATGTCGGTCAGCTTGATGAAGCCAAAGGTCAGGACATCTTTTTCAAGGTCCAGCATTTCGGCGAAGGCGGGGCTGGCAAGGGCCGATGAGGCAAACAGAGCGAGCGCGATTTTCTTCATTACGTCGTTCCTTCCTGTGGGACGGATGATTTTTTTGAAGTCGGAAAACAAAAAAGCCGCTGACACGATTCGCGGTTTCGCGAACGGTCGAGCGGCTTTGCTCAGCAGTCCCAATCATCGGGACAAATTCTGTCAGAGAACGACACTGCTCCCTGTGGTCATCTTGTTGCCGCATCCTGCCGTGATGCTGCAAGTGCAAACTGGTCTGCGGGTACTCTGTTTCGCGGTTTCTCGACGTACTCTTGTGGTTGTGGTGCCGCGATCAGATGAATTTTTGCGCGTTATGTCCCGGTGGGGTCAAAAATTGCATCGTCGAAGAAAGCGTCAGGCTCAAGGAACAGGCGGCCGGTTTCCGAGGCGACGGCGGTCGTGTGCCGAATCGCGCCTTCCAGTTTCTCGGAGGCGCCGGGAAGCACGGCGCCCGCGGCCTTCAGTTCGCGACGGTAGAGATCGGTGCGGAAGACGGTTTTGCCTGCCTCGATGGCTCTGGCCGGGTCCAGCCCGCTGCGCAGGGCAATCCGGTTGGCGATCCACGCAGCCTGGCTGCGCCACGGGAAGGTCGCGGCCCCGGCGTGGAATTCAAGGAAACGGTCGACCTGCCGCTGATCTCCGCGCGGTGAAATCGTCAGCGTGCCGGTCAGCGCCCGGTCGATCACCTCGGCCGGAACATCCAGGTACTGGCTGCGCGACAGGATCTCGGCCGCGGTGATGCGGCTTTCGGGTTTGGCCAGCCATTGGCCCGACCGCCAGACCGCCCGCATCAGACGGCCCAGCAGGTGGGGTTCCGTTTCCGCCCAGTCGGTGCGGACGGCCAGCACCTTTTCCGGCGCAAAGCCCCAGATCGCGGTGCCGGGGAGGAGGAGTTCGCCGAACCCGTTCTCCACCGCCATGGATCCCCAGGGTTCGCCCACGCAGAACGCGTCGATCTCGCCCGCGCCCAGGGCATCGGCCATCAAAGGGGGCGGGATGGTGTGGATCTCGGGTGCGTTGTCGCCCGCAAGGCCCACGGCGTCGAACCAGTAATGCAGCAGCTCGGCATGCATCGAGAAGGGGAAGGGCACGCCCACGCGCAGCGGGCCTTCGGCGGCTACGGCCAGCGCTTCACCGGCCGCGCGGGCATCGCGGAAGTCGAACCCGTATCCGTTGCCGCGCAGCCGGTCGGCCAGGGACTGGCTTACGCCCACGACATTGCCGTTGACCGACAGCACCTCGACGGCGGAAATCCCGCCCGCCACACCGCCCAGTCCCAACGCCATGGCCACGGGGACGGGGGACAGCAGGTGCGCGGCGTCCACCCGACCGAAGGACAGCATGTCCCGGACGGAGGACCACGACGGCGCGCGGACAAGATCCAGCGTCAGGCCTTCGGCTTCGGCAAAGCCCATCTCCTCGGCCACGATCAGGGGGGCCGCGTCGACCAGCGGGATGAAGGCGGCCGAGACGGTGACGGTTTTCATGACAGCAGTCCCGCGGCGGTGACCAGTGCTTCGGCGACATCAGCCACCTTGCGGCCCTGGTCCATCGCCGTCTTGCGGAGAAGCGCATAGGCCTCGTCCTCGCCCATGCCCTTGGCTTTCATCAAAAGCCCCTTGGCCCGGTCGATGACCTTGCGTTCCTCCAGCGCGCGCTTGGTTTCGGCAAGCTCGGTCCGCATGCGGCGGAACAGTTGGAACCGCGCGGTGGCGGCGTCGAGCACCGATTTCAACCGCTCGGGCTGAAGGCCGTCGACGACATAGGCCGACACGCCCGCCTCGATCGCGGTGCGGGCAAGGCCTCCTGCGTCATTCGATACGAACATTGCCACGGGCCGGTCCAGCGGGCCCGAGGCCAGCGTCAGCTCTTCCAGCGTATCCCGGGACGGGTTGTCGATGTCGATCAGCACGATGTCGGGCGCGTGGGCCGCGATCTGGCGGGCCAGCGCCGTGGGTTCGCTGATGACGTGGACTTCGAAATCGTCCGCCACCCGCAGGGCGTCGACGATCTGGATCGCCCGGTCGCGGTCCTTCTCGACAACGACGATGGTCAGGCGGTCGGGCATGATTTCCTTTCCAGGGTCCCGGCGGGCGGGACGGATGGGGCACGCGGCAGAGCGGCATCGTTCCGCCGCATCGCAGCATAGCGCGAGAGGGCCAGCGGCGGCAACGGGTGTTGCGATGGCCTTCGGGTGCCAGTCCCGGAACAATGGCAGGTTCGCGCCCGACCCGAGGGCGGGCCGAAACGCTTGGACAGCCTTCCCGTATGCGCGCGACTTCCGAATGCTGCGAACGGGTGAGCCATTCGCGCCTGCGTCGTGCCGAAGGCATGTCTCCGGTGTGACGGGGCGGGTCGGGCGCGAACCGGATCGCTTCGCGCTACGGGGTCTTTGAGGAGTTGCTTTGAAAGACGTGTCGGGCCGAAAGGTTGGCGCCGAACTCTTATCTATCAAAACGAAAATGGCCCGGTCACCAAGTGACCGGGCCATTCTGATTTCTGATTTCCGGAACCGACCGTCAGGTCAGTGGGCGTGGCCCTTGTCCCAGTCTTCCCGCTTCGGGAGCTGCTCGAACGTATGCTCCGGCGGCGGGGAGGGCAGGGTCCATTCCAGCGTGTCCGCGTATTCGTTCCAGTAGTTGTTCTCGGTCACCTTGGCGCCGCGGGTCAGCGTGTAGAAGATGATCCCGATGAAGAACACGAAGGACGCGAAGGACAGGTAGGCACCGATCGACGACCAGAAGTTCCACTCCGCGAAGGGGGCGGGATAGTCGATGTAGCGGCGCGGCATGCCCTGACGGCCCAGGAAGTGCTGCGGGAAGAAGGTGAGGTTCGACCCGATGAACATCATCCAGAAGTGCAGCTTGCCCGCCCATTCAGGGTACTGACGGCCCGACATCTTGCCGATGTAGAAGTAGATCCCGGCAAAGATGGCGAAGACAGCCCCCAGCGACATCACGTAGTGGAAGTGTGCCACCACGAAGTAGGTGTCGTGGTAGTAGCGGTCGATGGCGGCCTGCGACAGGATCACGCCCGTCACGCCACCGGCGGTGAACAGGAACAGGAAGCCGAACGCCCAGAGCATCGGTGTCTTGAACTCGATCGAGCCCTTCCACATCGTGGCCAGCCAGCTGAACACCTTCACGCCCGTGGGCACGGCGATGACCATGGTTGCCAGCATGAAGTAGGCCTGCTGGTGGATCGACATCCCGACCGTGTACATGTGGTGCGCCCACACGACGAAGCCCAGCACGCCGATGGCGATCAGCGCCCAGACCATCGGCAGGTAACCGAAGATGGGCTTGCGGCTGAACGTGGCGATCACGTGAGAGATGATGCCGAAGCCGGGCAGGACGATGATGTACACTTCCGGGTGGCCGAAGAACCACAGGATGTGCTGGTACAGCACCGGGTCGCCGCCGCCGGACGGATCGAAGAAGGTGAAGCCGAAGTTACGGTCCATCAGCAGCATGGTGATCGCGCCCGCCAGAACCGGCAGGGCCAGCAGGATCAGCCACGAGGTGACGAAGATCGACCACGCGAACAGCGGCACCTTGAAGAGCGTCATGCCTGGCGCGCGCATGTTCAGGAAGGTCGTGATCATGTTGATCGCGCCAAGGATCGACGAGGCGCCCGAAAGGTGCACGGCGAAGATGGCGAAATCCATCGACAGGCCCTGCGCCCCGGACGTGGAGAGTGGTGGATATAGAACCCAGCCCACGCCGGCCCCCAGCTTGCCACTGGCAGCCCCCGGCACGAACAGCGACAGCACCGCCATCGACGTCCCGGCAACATAGAGCCAGAAGGACAGGTTGTTCATCCGCGGGAACGCCATGTCCGGCGCGCCGATCTGCAACGGCATGAAATAGTTGCCAAATCCGCCGAAGAGAGCCGGAATCACCACGAAGAACATCATCAGGATGCCGTGGGCCGTGATCATCACGTTCCACAGGTGTCCGTTCGGGGTGCAGGTCTCGGCACTGGCGAACAGGCGGAAGCCTTCGTCGCACAGATGCTGGACTTCGGGGTACATGAGCTCGAGCCGCATGAAGACGGTGAAGAGCACCGAAATGAACCCGACCGCGCCAGAGACAAACAGGTAGAGAATGCCAATGTCTTTGTGGTTCGTGGACATGAACCAGCGCTGGAAGAAGGTCCGCGTGTCTTCGTGTTCGTGGCCGTGAATGGCTGCGTCCGCCATTAGGTCCCTCCTGATTGAAAGCGCATCACCGCCGTATTTCACCGGCGGAGTGTTATGCAGGTTTTAGAATGTCGCTCCCCTGCCGGCAATGGCACATCTCTTTTCAGGCCAAGATAAATTGACGCGGTTGGTCCGGTTGCAGGGGGCCGGTCGGCAGCACTTGGCCGCGCCCGGGGCCTTGTCGCTTGACCTGCCCCATGCCCCCGTTCAGAACACGAGGGACCCGTTTTTGTTAAGGTTTTGCGACATGAGCTATGCGCCCGAAAGCTACGATCCCGACAATATCTTCGCCAAGATCCTGCGCGGCGATCTGCCCTGCCACAAGGTTTTCGAAGACGACGACACATTCGCCTTCATGGATATCATGCCCCGCACGCCGGGCCATGTTCTGGTGATCCCGAAAACCCCCTGCCGCAACATGCTGGATGCGAGTCCCGCCCAGATCGCCGCGGTGATGGCGACCGTCCAGAAGATCTCGCTGGCGATGCTGGAAGGCTACGGCGCCGACGGGATCACGCTCCAGCAGTTCAACGAACCGGCCGGCGGGCAGGAGGTTTATCACCTCCATTTCCATATTCTTCCGCGGCACGAGGGCGACACGCTGCTGCCGCCGCGCACGATGGCCGATGCGGACGATGTCGCGGCCGAGGCGGAAAAGATCCGCGCAGCACTGGGATAGGTGGCTCATCTGCTGGAAGCCTGCTCGCGGGCAGGGTAAGGCTGGACGCACAGGCCCGTTCAGCCGATGGAGGCATGAATGACGGACAAGACGGCGGAACACGATCACGACGGTCATGGCGGTCACGATCATGGCGGGCATGGCCACGGCGGGCATGGTCACGGGCATGGTCATCACCACCATCATCACATCGACCCGTCGTCGGGCGATGCGCGCATTATCGGTGCGGTGATTGCCAATTTCGCACTGACCATCGCGCAGATCATCGGCGGGATCCTGTCGGGCTCGCTCGCGCTGATTGCCGACGCGCTGCACAACATGTCGGACGCGATGGCTCTGGTCATCGCCTTCGCCGCCCGCAAGATCGCCCGTCGGCCGGCCAGCGAACAGATGAGCTTCGGCTACGGCCGGGCCGAGGTGGTGGCGGCGCTGATCAACTACGTCACGCTGATCATCGTGGCGCTCTACCTTGTCTACGAAGGCATCATGCGGTTTTTCGAGCCGGAGCCCGTCGCAGGCTGGATCATGGTCATCATCGCGGGCGTGGCGCTGGTGATCGATCTTGCGACCGCGGCGCTGACCTACACGATGGCCAAGACCAGCATGAACATCCGCGCGGCCTTCCTCCACAACGTGGCGGATGCGCTGGGGTCGGTCGCGGTGATCGTCGCGGGGACGCTCGTCATCCTCTACGGATGGACATGGGTCGATCCGCTGGTGACGCTGATGATCTCGGCCTACATCCTGTGGCACGTGCAGATGGAAATCGGCGGTGCGATCCGGGTTCTGATGCTGGGCACGCCGGGGCATCTGGATTTCAACGAGGTCGTCGGCGCCGTGCGCGCCGTGCCGGGGGTGACGGATGTCCACCACGTCCACCTGTGGCAGATGCAGGAAAACGACTCGGCGCTCGATGCCCATGTCATCATCGACGAAGGTGCCTGGGGACAGGCCGACGGGATCAAGGCCGCGATCAAGGACGTGCTGAAGGGCAAGTTCGATATCGGGCATTCCACGCTGGAACTGGAATGCGCCCATCATGCCTGCGACGATCCACAACTGATCGGCCACGGGTAGGGCTTGTCGGAAGGCCGTTCCCAAACGGCTTTCCGCAGGCTGTCATTGGCCTTGGTCGAACGAAACCGCGAGGGTCAGCCCTCGAACACCTGCGGGAAGGTGCGTTCCAGCGCCAGGTCCAGGTCTTCCATCGTCACCGGCAGTCCCAGATCGACAAGGCTGGTCACGCCGAAATCGTTGATGCCGCAGGGGACGATTCCGTCGAAATGCGACAGGTCCGGGTCCACGTTGATCGAAATCCCGTGGAAGCTGACCCATTTCCGCAGACGGATACCGATCGCCGCAACCTTGTCTTCTGCGGGCAGGCCCGTGGCGGTCAGCGGCTTTTCAGGTCGGGCGACCCAGACGCCGACGCGGCCGTCGCGAATCTCTCCGGTCACGTTGAACTCGGCCAGTGCCGCGATCACCCATGCCTCCAGCGACTGCACGAAGCGCCGCACGTCCCGTCCGCGCCGGTTCAGGTCGAGCATCACGTAGACGACGCGCTGTCCGGGGCCGTGATAGGTGAACTGCCCGCCGCGGCGCGTCTGGTGGACGGGGAAACGGTCGGGCGCGCGGAGATCCTCGGCCCGGGCGCTGGTGCCCGCGGTGTAAAGCGGCGGGTGTTCAAGGAACCACAGGCATTCCGGCGCCTCGCCCGCGGCGATGGCCGTGGCGCGCGCTTCCATGAAGGCCAGCGCCTCGTCATAGCCCACCAGCCCGTCCGACCGCTTCCATTCCAGCGGCGCGGTGTGGGCGTGGGCCAGCGTCTCGTCCTTCATGCGGCTTCTGCCTTGCAGCGGCGCAGAACGTCGGCATAGGTCGCGGGCTCCTGCGCGCCGGTCAGCAGGTAGCGGCCGTCGAACACCATGGTCGGCACGCCGGAAATGCCGTTCTCCGTCCAGAATTCTTCCTTCTCGCGCACCCGCGCCGCATGATCGCCGCTTTCCAGCACCTCTGCCGCCTTTTCCGGGTCAAGCCCGGCCTCCCGCACTGCGTCCAGCAGCACGCCGGTCGCCGACACGTCGCGGCCTTCGGTGAAGTAGCTGTTGAACAGCGCCATCTTCAGCGGATGCTGCAGCCCGTATTCCGCCGCCCAGTCCAGCAGCTGGTGCGCCCGGAACGTGTTCACGATCCGCGACTCGGGCGTGAAGGCGAAGGTGAAGCCCAGGGCTGCGCCCATCTCGGTCAGCCGCGTTCGGGCGGCCTGGCTTTGTTCGGCGGTCGAGCCGTACTTTTCGGCCACGTGTTCGGCGATGTTCTGCCCTTCGGGCGGCATGCCGGGGTTCAGTTCGAACGGATGCCAGCGGATCCGCGCGCCCATGCCGGCCATGGCAAGCCCTTGCTGCAACTGCAGGAATCCGACGATGCACCAGGGGCAGACGACGTCTGAGACGATGTCGACCTGGATCGCGCTGGCTTCCAGTTCGGTCTGGTCGGGCTGGGTCATCTTGCGGCTCCGCTAAGGCTGAAAACGGGGCCAGCCTAGCAGAGCTGGCGGGCGGCGTCCAAATCAACTCTGCGCGCGATTTTTCCGTCTCTTCCGGTCTTCACATCGGTTTCGGCTTCGTCTATACGCCGTCCACCAAGTCAGGATGCGGTCGTGGCGGAATTGGTAGACGCGCAGCGTTGAGGTCGCTGTGGGGTAACTCCCGTGGAAGTTCGAGTCTTCTCGACCGCACCATTCTCACTCAATATCAAGCCGTTGGGTCCGCAGATCATCTGCCGGACCTTTTCGCGTTGAGGGTGCCCCACGCGCTGGCGCGGGGCACGGCCTGATCATTTGCTGTTCTGGATGGCCAGGTAATCGTCAAGATACTGGTAGTTCGTCTGCGGGCTGCCATCGGGGTGCGGTTCGACCCCGCCCAGATAGAACAGACCGCCCATGTACCAGGGCGGACGGTCGGTGCTCATCTGCTTCCGGCTGGGACCATCGTCATCCTGCGTCAGGACGAAGGTCGACCCCCGGACGCCGTATTCCTGGAACAGTTTGTAGGAATCGAGGATGAAGTTATCCAGCCACCACTCCCGGCTCGCCATGAAGTCGTTCCATTCTGCCTGGCTGACCCGCCAGTCCTTCCTGCATCCCTTGGTCATGCCGAAGACGTTGCACGCCAGGTAGTCGGTCGTTTTGGTGTTCGGGTCGTAACCCCAGGCCTTGGCGAACTCCGGCCCCAGCGTGCCGTCCTCCAACCCCTTCTTCGTCCGCCAGACGAAGCTGAACTCGGTCACCAGCATCGGTTTCGTCGAATACTGGCGGGCGAACTTCAGCGCCTTTTCCAGCTGTTTCACGGTGGTGACATGCGTGTGCAGGTCGATGCCGTCGACGAAGGTCGCGTTTTCCGCATAGCCGAGAAGCGCCTTCAACGCGGGCTGGTCCTGCATCTTCTTGGTGTGAAGGCGCGTGAATGCGCCCATGTACAGGTCGATCCGGTCCCGCATGTCGTTTTCGACCAGGTAGTCGTTCACGTGCTCGGTGACCCGTTCATAGAACGCGACCAGGGGTATTTCCTGCCTCTTCTTGTTGAAGGCCCAATCCTGTTCGCGTGTGTTCACGAACGGTTCGTTGCCCGACACGATGATGTCGGCATAGGGCGCCAGATCGTCCAGGATCCGGGTGTCGAGATAGGCGAACAGCTCTGCCTCGCGCTTGGAACCCGGGGCGGGGGGCGCGATCTCGTAGCGTCCGAAATCCCACATCAGGTTCAGGATGGCCTTGCGGTCGTCGTCTTCGACCGCGGCCTTGAAGACATCCCAGTCGCCGTACTGCCACCGCTTGTCTTCGCTGCCGGCCTTGTCCTGGGCTTCGTACATCAGGATATCGACATTCGCGCGAACCCAGTCGGTTTCCGATACCTCCAGAAGTTCGGGCATCAGCAAGCCCGGTCTCCGGTTCACGTTCGCGCCCAGGAAGTATTCCAGCGTGATGCAATCGTGGTAGCGATAGCTGTCGCTGCCCGACATGTCCCCGGCGTCGCAAGTGCGGGTCTGGGCGACGCTGTCGCAGCTTTGGCCCTTGGGCACGCTGCGAGCGCTGTAGAAGGCGCGGCCTTCCCCCTCGACGACCTTCGCACCGTCGAGGTTGCAGACCAGCGTCTGCGCCATGGCGGGCATGCCGCCCAGCAGCAAAAGCGACAGGGCCAGCGCCGTGCGCAAGCCCCGGTTCCTTCCTGACGTAAACACCGTTCCGATCATCGTGCCCTCCTGTCGTGTCGCGTCCTTCAAGCCCGCCACGTTCGCCGGCGCGGGACAGTTCCCTGACAACTTGCTACCCCCAGATGCCATTTGCATCCAGAATTCTTCCGTGGGGAAGCGGCATTTTGTGCGACGGGTCACAGTCGAAGGCAGGCGGCCCGGCGGACAGGACATGTGACGCCCGCGGTGCGGCGCGGCGTGTTTTCCGTGATTTCCTGCGCATGCCACGGCGGCTACCATCCCGAAAAAACAGGGGAGCCTTCAGGATGGCCGAACCCGACAGGGACGCAGACCGCAGCGATCTTCAAGGGCTGGCTCAGCTCGACCGCGCCCCGGCCCAGGAGATCGACGAGGCCGCCATGCGCACCTACCGGCAGGGGCAGGTCCGCGCCGAAATGGCAAAGCTATGAAAATCAATGCTAGTAAAGGTCGATCACACCGGCCTTCATGGCCTTCGCGTCCAGTTCCTCCATCGTGCCGTCAAGCTGCGCGTGGACCTTCATCACCGTGCGGATATCCTGCAAGCCTTCCGTCGATGGCCAGGCCCCGGGCTCCCACAGGTGGGAGCGGATGACGCATTTCGGGCAGTGGATCATCACCCGGGCGATCTCGATCACGATGACCAGCTTCGGCGCGCGCCCGTTGATTTCGAATTGTCGGGTCAGGGCGTCGTCCCGGACCAGCTTCGCGGTGCCGTAGACCCGCAATGTCTCGCCCCAGCCGGGAATCAGGAACAGTAGCGCCGCGTGCGGGTTGCGGATCAGGCGGCGCAGCGTGTCGGCGCGGCGGTTGCCGGGGCGTTCGGGCAGGGCAAGGTGGCGGTCGTCAAGGATCGCCACGAACCCGGCCGGATCGCCGCGGGGGGAGATCTCGGGCATGCCGTCCTCGTCGGCGGTGGCCAGGACCGCGAAGGGCGACCGCGCGATGTAATCGCGGCATATGGCGTCGAGGCAGGGCAGCTCCTTCGCCGCCGCGGGCGGGAAAGGGGCGCCTACGGTGGCTTCCAGATCGGTCTCGGTTTCGATCAGGTCGGTGTAGGCGTCGATTGGCGTGTCGGTCATGGCCTGCCCTCGCACGTCGAAGCAGGGCGCGGCCGTCCGGCGTCGCGCCCGGTTCTGCTCAGGATGCGAACAGGTGCGGCGTCTGTCCAGAGAAAGTCGGCCCCGCGAATTGCCGGCGCCGCGCGGCAGACGTAAGGATTGGTCGAAACACCCCGGGAAGATCCACATGCCCCTGATCGACATCGTCCGCACCAAGGCCAGTTCCGGTCTGCCTCCCAGCGCCTATGCCGCCGATGTGGGGTCAACGGACCGGGTCGGGCTGATGTCCGACATCCGCACCGACGTGGCTATCGTGGGCGCGGGCATCATGGGGCTGTCGACCGCCCTGTCGCTTGCGGAAAGCGGCGTGAACGTTGTGGTGCTGGAAGCCAACGAACCGGGCTGGGGCGCGTCGGGACGGAACGGCGGGCAGGTGAATTCCGGCCTGAAGCACGCCCCCCAGATCATCGAGCGCGATCAGGGCGCCGAGGCAGTGCGCTTTTCCTACGATGCGCCGAACCGGGTGAACGCCCTGGTGCAGCGGCTGGGGCTGGAGTGCGATTACGTCAACGGCGGCGGCTACCGCGCGGCGACCGATGCGAAGCTGCAGCGCGAGGTCGACGAGCTGATCGCCCAGCTGGAGCGGCGCAACATCCCGGTCCAGTCCCGCAGCGCCGGGGATTTGCAGGCGGCGACGGGGACGGATCGTTATACCGGCGGGCTGTTCGATCCGGCGGCAGGACAGCTCAATCCGATGAAGTATTCCCGCGCGCTGGCTATGGCCGCCCAGGATGCCGGGGCGGCGGTCTATTCGAATTCCCCGGTGGTGAAAGCCTTCCAAGGCAATGGCTGGGTGCTGGACACGCCCGGCGGCAAGGTGACGGCGGAAAAGGTTCTGTTCGCCACCAACGGCTACACCGACGGCCTGATCCCGCGGCTGCGGCGGTCGCTGATGCCGGTCTTTTCGACCATCGCGGCGTCGCGGCCCTTGCCCGCGGCGGTGCAGGCCCGGATCCTCGCGGGGCGCGAGGTGCTCTACGAGACGGGGCTGGTGACCTATTACTACCGCGTCGACGCGCAGGGCCGATTCCTGTTCGGCGGCCGCGGGCCCATGCGCCCGATCGACGGCGCCGAAGCGCCGGGGCATCTGCAGGCGCTGGCCGAGCGGCTGTGGCCCGAACTGCGGGAAATCGGCTGGGAATACTACTGGAACGGCCGGGTGTGCCTGACGGCGGATCACTACCCGCATGTCCATGAATTCGGCGAGACGGGACTGGCCTGTGTCGGCCTGAACGGCCGCGGCGTGGCGATGGCAACGGCGCTTGGCCCGGTTCTGGCCGCGCGGCTTCGCGACGGTAGGCAGGCGGCGCTGCCGTTGCGATCGTCGCAGATCAAGCCGGTGCCGTTTCAGCCGTTCTGGCCCCTGGGCGTGGAGGCCCGGTTGATGTGGAACGGTCTGGTTGGCCGGTAGGGTGTGTGCTCTGCACGCACCGTAACCCGGTTGCCAGCGAGTGGTGCGTGGAGACCACGCACCCTACGGTTGGCTGGGCACAACGGCCCGGTTAATGTGGAACGGTTTCGTAAGGCGGTAGGGTGTGTGCTCTGCACGCACCGTAACCCGGGTGCCAGCGAGTGGTGCGTGGGGACCACGCACCCTACGGCCAGTCCATTGGACAGTCGGCAATCCTGACCGGTGCCGCAAATGTCGGGCGCGAACCGGATCACACGTGATCCGGGGTCTGTAACATGTGGCGTTGCGGTTAATCTTGGATCAGCCAAGAATCCCCGGCAACCGCAAGCCGTTCTCCCGTGCGCAGTCCAGCGCCTCGGGGTAGCCGGCATCGGCGTGGCGCATCACCCCTGTCGCCGGGTCGTTCCACAGCACGCGGGCGATGCGGCGGTCGGCGTCTTCCGTCCCGTCGCAGACGATGACCATGCCGGAATGCTGCGAGAAGCCCATGCCCACGCCGCCGCCATGATGCAGCGACACCCATGTCGCCCCGCTCGCCGTGTTCAGAAGCGCATTCAGCAGCGGCCAGTCCGATACCGCGTCCGATCCGTCGCGCATGGCCTCCGTCTCGCGGTTGGGCGAGGCGACGGAGCCCGAATCCAGATGGTCCCGCCCGATCACGACCGGGGCCGACAATTCGCCGGTTCGCACCATCTCGTTGAACGCCAGGCCCAGCTTGTCGCGGAGGCCAAGGCCCACCCAGCAGATCCGGGCGGGCAGGCCCTGGAACGCGATCCGCTCGCGCGCCATGTCGAGCCAGTTGTGCAGGTGCGGATCGTCGATCAGCTCCTTCACCTTGGCGTCGGTCTTGTAGATGTCCTCCGGATCGCCCGACAGCGCGCACCAGCGGAACGGGCCCACGCCGCGGCAGAAGAGCGGGCGGATATAGGCGGGGACGAAGCCGGGGAAGGCGAAGGCGTTCTCCAGCCCTTCGTCCTGCGCGACCTGCCGGATGTTGTTGCCGTAGTCCAGCGTCGGCACGTCGGCGTTCCAGAAATCGACCATCGCCGCGACATGCACCTTCATCGACGCGCGCGCGGCCTTTTCGACCTCGGCCGGTGCCGTTTCGCGCTTGGCGCGCGCTTCCGCCACGGACCAGCCCGCGGGCAGGTAACCGTTCAGCGGATCATGGGCCGAGGTCTGGTCGGTCACGATATCGGGGCGGGGGCCGCCGGCCTTCATGCGTTCGACAAGCTCGGGGAAGACTTCCGCCGCGTTGCCCAGAAGTCCCACGGATTTCGCCTCGCCCGCCTTCGTCCAGCGGTCGATCATCTCCAAGGCCTCGTCCAGCGTCCGGGCCTTTTCGTCGACGTACCGCGTGCGCAGGCGGAAATCGATCCGGGTCTCGTCGCATTCCACGGCCAGACAGCAGGCGCCTGCCATCACTGCGGCCAGAGGCTGCGCGCCGCCCATGCCGCCCAGTCCCGCGGTCAGGATCCAGCGGCCTGTCAGATCGCCGCCATAGTGCTGGCGCCCGGCTTCGACGAAGGTCTCGTAGGTGCCCTGAACGATGCCCTGCGTGCCGATATAGATCCACGATCCGGCAGTCATCTGGCCGTACATGGCCAGCCCCTTCCGATCCAGTTCGTTGAAATGGTCCCATGTCGCCCAGTGGGGGACAAGGTTCGAATTGGCGATCAGCACGCGGGGCGCGTCGGCGTGGGTGCGGAAAATGCCTACCGGCTTGCCCGACTGGACGAGCAGCGTCTCGTCCTCCTCCAGATCCTTCAGGCTGGCGCAGATCCGGTCGAAATCCTCCCATGTCCGCGCCGCACGGCCGATGCCGCCATAGACCACCAGCTCGTGCGGGTTCTCGGCCACGTCCGGGTGCAGGTTGTTCATCAGCATCCGCATCGGCGCTTCGGTGGTCCAGCTTTTCGCCGTGATCTCGGGGCCGGTCGGCGGGAAGACATCGCGGATGTTGTGGCGGGGATTGGTCATGCGTTCGGGCCTTCCTGCGAATGAGTCTGGGCAAGGGTCGGGGCAAGGGATTCAAGAGCCGTCAGAGCGTCCGCCAGGACAGCGCGCGCAGGCGCGGCCCGGGTGGGGTCATAGGTCCAGGGCGGCTCTTCGGCGGCAAGGTAGGTGGTGTAGGCCATCTCCATCTGGATCGCGTGGAGGCCATTGGCAGGCTGGCCATAGTGCCGTGTCGTCCAGCCGCCGCGGAAGCGGCCGTTCAGGACAGAGGTCTGAGGCGCCTCGGCACAGACCTTTGCGACGGCCTCTTCAAGGACCGGCGCGCAGGTTTCGCCATTGTTCGTGCCGATGTTGAAATCGGGCAGGGTCCCGTCGAACAGGTAGGGGATGACCGAGCGGATGGAATGACAGTCCCACAGGATCGCCACGCCATGTTTCGCGCGGACCCGCTCCAGTTCCGCCTGCAGCGCCGCATGATAGGGCGCGTGGTAGGCGAGGCGGCGGCGCTCGATCTCCGCCGCGTCGGGTTCGGTCTGCCACAGGGGGGCGCCGTCGAAATCGGTCAGCGGGACCAGCCCGGTTGTGTTCTGCCCGGGATAGAGGGACGCGCCCGACGGATCGCGGTTCGCGTCGATCACGTAACGGTGGAAGGTGGCCCGCACCACGGTCGCATCGGCCAGCAGCCCGTCATACAGCTGATCGACATGCCAGTCGGTATTCGCCAGCTCCCGCCCGGTGTCGTTCAGCATTTCCATGACCTCAGGCGGCACGAAGGTCCCGGTATGGGGCATACCCAGCACGATTGGCCCAACGCCGCGGGTGATCTCGACCGGAGTCATGCCGCCAGCTCCGGCAGTTCCAGACCGCGGGTCAGGGTGCCGTCATGGACCATCGACGCGGCGCGTTCCATGTCGGGCGCCATGTAGCGATCTTCGTCCAGAGCGGGCACATGGGCCCGCAGGCGGTCGATGACGCCCTGCAATGCCGCGCTGGTCTTCAGCGGTCCGCGGAATTCCACGCCTTGCGCGGCGCACAATGCTTCGACGCCAAGGATCACTTCGAGGTTCCGCACCATCCGCATCAGCCGCCGCGCGCCATGGGCGGCCATCGACACGTGGTCTTCCTGATTGGCAGAGGTCGGCGTGGAATCGGTAGAGCAGGGGTTCGCCAGGTGCTTGTTCTCGCTCATCAGTGCAGCTGTCGTGACCTCGGCGATCATGAAGCCGGAATTCAGGCCGGGTTTCGGCGTCAGGAACGGCTTCAGGTCGAAGGACAGGACCGGATCGACCATCATCGCCACGCGGCGCTGGGCGATGGCGCCGATTTCGGCCAATGCCAGCGCGATCTGGTCGGCGGCGAAGGCCACGGGTTCGGCATGGAAGTTCCCGCCCGACACGATGGCATCGCTCAGCACCAGCGGGTTGTCGGTGACGGCGTTGGCCTCTACCTCAAGCGTCCGGGCGGCAAAGCGCATCAGGTCCATCGCGGCGCCGGTCACCTGCGGCTGGCAGCGGATGCAATAGGGGTCCTGCACGCGGGCATCGCCCTCGCGGTGGCTTTCGCGGATCTGCGAGCCGTCGATCAGCGCGCGCTGGGCGGCGGCGGCCTCGATCTGGCCGCGATGGCCGCGCAGGGTGTGGATTTCGGACAGCAACGGCGCGGTCGATCCCATGATCGCATCGAGCGACAGCGTACCCGTGACAATCGCTGTGCATGCCGCCTGCCAGCCCCGGAACAGCGCCGCCAGCGCCAGTGCGGTGGAAAACTGCGTGCCGTTGATCAGCGCCAGACCTTCCTTCGGGCCCAGCACGACAGGCTTCAGCCGGGCCAGTCCCAGCGCGGCACCGCCAGGCAGGCGGGCGCCGTCGTACATCGCCTCGCCTTCGCCGATCATCACTGCGGCCATGTGGGCGAGGGGGGCAAGGTCGCCGCTGGCGCCGACCGATCCCTGTTCGGGGATCACCGGGATGACACCGCGGGCCAGCATGGCCTCGATCTGGGCCACGGTCTCCCACCGCACACCCGACGCCCCGCGCCCCAGCGACAGGAGCTTCAGCGCCATCATCAGGCGCACTTCCTCGGGCGGCAGGGCGGCGCCCACGCCCGCACAATGGGACAGGATCAGGTTGCGCTGCAGCTGCTCGGTATCCCCGGGCGGGATCCGGACCGAAGCGAGCTTGCCGAAGCCGGTGTTCACGCCATAGACGGCCTCGCTCCCTTGCGCCGCATCGTGGATCCGGCGTGCCGCGGCCTCGACCGCCGGGCGGCAGTCGGGCGTCAGCGTGACGGGATCGTCCCCGGACCAGATCGCGTGCAGGTGGGCCAAAGGCGTTGCGCCCGGAACAAGGGTCAGCATGGGCGTCCTCGGTAATAGCGTTGGTGAAGCGGGTTGAAGCCGATGCGATAGCTCAGCTCCTCCGGCGCGCCGATGTTCCAGACGCAGAGGTCGGCGCGCTGGCCTTGGGCGATGTCACCCCGGTCGGTCAGGCCAAGCGCCTTCGCGGCGTTGGTCGTGACCCCGGCCAGGCATTCGTCGGGCGTCATCCGGAAGAGCGTCGCCGACATGTTCATCGCCAGCAGAAGCGATGCCATGGGGGAGGAACCCGGGTTGCAATCCGTCGCCACGGCCATCGGCACGCCGGCGGCGCGCAGCGCCTCGATCGGCGGGGCTTGCGTTTCGCGCAAGGTATAGAAGGCGCCGGGCAGGATCACGGCGACGGTGCCGTGCTGGGCCAGGATCTGCACGTCATCGGCGTTCAGGTATTCCAGGTGATCGACCGACATCGCGCCCCGCTCGGCGGCCATCGCGGCACCGCCGAGGTCGGACAGCTGTTCGGCATGCAGCTTGATCGGCAGCCCCAGCGCACGGGCGGCGTCGAAGACGCGGGCGATCTCGTCGGGGCTGAACGCGATGCCTTCGCAGAACCCGTCCACCGCGTCGACCAGCCCCTCGGCATGGGCCGCGCGCAGGGCAGGGATGCAGACCGTGTCGATATAGCTTTCGGCCTCTCCCTTGTAATCCGCCGGAACGGCATGGGCGCCAAGGAAGGTCGTCACCACGTCGACCGGGCGGGCATCGCCCACGGCGCGCGCCACGCGGAGCATCTTCAGCTCCGTCGCCTCGTCGAGCCCGTAGCCGGACTTGATCTCCAGCGTCGTCACCCCTTCGGCGATCAGCGCATCGGCGCGGGTCAGGGCATCGGCCAGCAGGGCGTCCTCGGTGGCCTCCCGCGTGGCGGTGACGGTCGACACGATCCCGCCGCCCGCCCGCGCGATGGCGTCATAGCTTTCGCCTTCCAGCCGCATCCGGAATTCCCCGGCGCGGTGGCCGCCATGGACGATATGGGTATGGCAATCGATCAGCCCCGGCGTGACCAGACGGCCGCCCAGATCCTCCCGCTCCCAACCGGCGTAATCCCCCGGCAGATCGGTCAAAGGACCGGCCCAGGCGATCGTCTCCCCGTCGATGGCGATGACGGCATCCGGCACCGATTCACCCGGGTGGGGGACAAGGGTGCAATTTGTCAGAAGACGCATTTGTAATCCTTGCGTGCGAAACTGAGTCTGGATTATGTATGCACATAATATCAAAAGCAAGCGGTGATGGCGATGCAAAAGATCCGGGCCGGGCAGGCCTTGTTGCCGACGGGATGGGCGCAGGATGTCTGCGTGACGGTGGATGATGGCCGGATCGTGGCGGTCGAGCCCGGCGGGGCGGGGGACGCCTTGGTCGACGTGCTGCTGCCCGCACCGGCCAACCTCCATTCCCACGCCTTCCAGCGCGCCATGGCGGGCCTGACCGAAGCGCGCGGGCCTGATGCGTCGGACAGTTTCTGGACATGGCGGCGGCTGATGTTCCGCTTTCTGGACCGGATGACACCCGATCAGGTCGAAGCCATCGCCGCCTTCGTGCAGATGGAGATGCTGGAGGCAGGCTTCGGCGCATCGGTCGAATTCCACTACCTGCATCACCAGACCGACGGCACGCCTTATGACAATCCGTCCGAGATGGCCGAACGCATCGCGGCGGCTGCGGGTACGTCGGGCATCGGGCTGACGCTGCTGCCGGTGCTTTACGAACACGGCGGCTGCGACGGGCGGGCGCTGTCGCCCGGGCAGGTGCGGTTCGGGTCGGATCTGGACCTTTACGCGAAGATCGTGGAGGGCGCCGGTGCCAGCCTCAGCGCCTTGCCTGCCGACACGCGGCTGGGCGTCGCGCCGCATTCGCTGCGGGCCGTGCGGCAGGAGTCCTTCGCGGCTCTGCCCGGTTTGGCGAATGGGGGCCCGATCCACATGCATCTGGCCGAACAGGTGCCCGAGGTTGAGGAGGTCGAAGCCGCCTGGGGCGCGCGGCCGGTCGAATGGGCGCTGGCCAATCTCAAAATCGGCCCGGAATGGTGCCTGATCCACTGCACGCAGATGACGCCGGACGAAACGCTGGGCCTCGCCGCCACGGGCGCCGTCGCGGGGCTGTGCCCGATCACCGAAAGCAATCTGGGTGACGGGATCTTCGATGGTGTCCGCTACATGGACGCAGGGGGCCGCATCGGCATCGGATCGGACTCAAACCTGCGCATCTCGCTGGCCGAGGAGATCCGCGTGCTGGAACATTCCCAACGCCTGCGTGATAGGGGCCGCGCGATGCTGGCCTCCGCCGATAAATCCTCGGCGCGGCGGATCTTCGATGCCGTGGCGGCGGGCGGCGCGCAGGCTGCGGGCCGCGATGCCGGGCGGATCGAAACCGGGGCCTGGGCCGACCTGCTGGCGCTCGATACAAGCCACCCGGATCTGGACCGGCTGACGGGGGACACGGCGCTGGATGCCTTCGTCTTTGCCGGCAGCGCGACCCATGTCGCGGATGTGTGGTCGGGCGGGCGGCACGTGGTACAGAATGGCCGCCACGCGCGCCGGGAGGAGATTGTGGCCGGATACCGCCGCGCACTGGCCGGCCTGAGGGACACGATGTGACGACCGACACCAAACAGGCCCGCGCCGGCTGGCGCGAGATCCGCGACGAGGTGCGCCGCCGCATCCACCGCCGCGACTGGCCGCCGGGAGAGCTCATCCCCCACGAAACCGCCCTTGCCGAGGAATTCGGCTGTGCCCGCACGACGGTGAACCGTGCGTTGCGCAGCCTCGCCGAAGACGGGCTGGTCGACCGCCGCCGCAAGGGCGGCACGCGGGTTGCGCTGCATCCCGTCCGCCGCGCGGTGCTGGACATCGCCATCATGCGGCAGGAGATCGAGGACACGGGCGCCACCTATGGCTACCGCCTTGTCCAAAGCGGCATCGAGCGCCCGCCCGCGAACATCCCGGGCGGGAAGGGGTTCGATGCGTCCTGCCTTCATGTCGTCGCCCTCCACTTCGCCAATGGCGCGCCCTATGCCGTCGAAAACCGCTGGATCGACGGCCGCCTGCCGGGCCTCGACGACGCACCGTTCGAACGGATCAGCGCGAACGAATGGCTGCTGGAGAACATCCCCTACACCGGCGGGACGCTGTCCTTCGCCGCCGAACAGGCCGCGCCGGACACCGCGCGGCTGCTGGACATCGCGGCCGAAAGCCCGGTCCTGACGCTCGACCGTGTCACGCTGGACGGCGACCGCGTGGTGACCGCCGTGAAGCTGACCTATCGCGCAGGCCACCGGTTCATGGCGCGGCTCTAGCAGGGCCTCGTCTGGCCCGATCATGGGCAAGCGGCGAACGCCTGTCATGATCTCCCGGATTGCCGGCGGGGGAGGCCATGGTGACCGGAAAAACCGGGCCCGGACTGACGTCACCCCCGACAGATGTGGACTCGATGATCCGGACATGCGATCCATGATCCCGATGGTGCCGGCCCTTCGGGGCGGCTGAAAAGGGAATGCGGTGCGGGCCTCGGCCCAATTCCGCGACTGCCCCCGCAACTGTAGGCGGAGAGCGGCTCCGAGACTTAACCACTGGGCGAATCGGCCCGGGAAGGTTCGGACACCGCGACGACCCGCAAGTCAGGAGACCTGCCATCTCCGGTGCGACATTCGCACCGCAGCCACCTTGACCCTGGCGGGGCGCCATGGGGCGGAGTGACCGAGATGGACCGACACGGTTTCCCGTCATCGTCATGCGCCCGATCCCCCGCCCAATCTGCGCGGAGGGCGCGATGCTTCTGGAACGAACGATCACCACTTTGCAATCCCGGTCCGAGACACCCGAACGGGCGCGGGAACTGGCGCGGCTGGGCTATATCCAGTGGCTGGCCTTCCTTGACGCGGATGCCAGCTACACGGCCGAAGCCCAGCGTGCGCTGGCCCTGGCGGCCCCCTTCACCGGCACCGACCCGGCCGTCGCGGCCTTCTGCGACCTCGTCCGCCAAAGCCTGACCGGCACGCCCGGAACGCTGGATCTGTCGCTGCCCTGTCCACGGCGGCGGGGCGGCGCGCGGGAGCGGCGGCGCATGCTCTGAGGGCAAATCTGGGACACCAGAAACACGTCGTTTTCCGTCCGCAAAGCGGCGTGTTCCGGCGCGTTTCGTCCGCCAGTATGAATGAACCTCACTATCTTTGTTAGTATGATGAGTTTGCTATTGGTTAACTCCTGCCGTAGGTGCGAGACTTGCCTGACCGTGGGAGCGACATGCACCTTTTTGACCTACCGAAGACGCCGGCCTTCTCGGATCTCGAGCAAGCCGCGCGTGACCGAATTCTGATCCTTGACGGCGCCATGGGCACGCAGATCCAGGCGCTGGGGTTCGATGAAGAGGATTATCGCGGCAAGGGCGGCCAGCCCTGCGAGCATCCGACGGACCTGCCGCAGAAGGGCAACAACGACCTTCTGATCCTGACCCAGCCCAGGGCGCTGGAGGATATCCATTACCGTTATGCGATGGCCGGCTCGGACATTGTCGAGACGAACACCTTTTCGTCCACCACCATCGCGCAGGCCGATTACGGGCTGGAAGCGGCGGTCCATGACCTGAACGCCGAAGGCGCCCGCGTCGTGCGCCGCGCGCTGGACCGCGCGACCGCCGAAGATGGCCGCCCCCGCTGGGTGGCCGGTGCCGTGGGCCCCACCAACCGGACCGCGTCGATGAGCCCGGACGTCAACGACCCGGGCTACCGCGCCGTCACCTTCGATGACCTGCGCGTGGCCTATGGCCAGCAGATCCGCGGCCTGATCGAAGGCGGCTCCGACCTGATCCTTGTCGAAACGATCTTCGACACGCTGAACGCCAAGGCGGCGCTGTTCGCGTGTTTCGAGGCGTTCCGGGAGCACGGCAAGCGCCTGCCCATCATGATCTCGGGCACGATCACCGATGCCTCGGGCCGGACGCTTTCGGGCCAGACGCCCACGGCGTTCTGGCATTCCGTCCGCCACGCAAGCCCCTTCACCGTGGGGCTGAACTGCGCGCTGGGGGCCGCCGCGATGCGCCCGCACCTGGCGGAACTGTCCAGCGTGGCCGACGCGCTGATCTGCGCCTATCCCAACGCGGGCCTGCCCAACGCCTTCGGCGAATACGACGAAGGCCCGGACGAAACCGCCCAGCAGGTCGCGACCTTCGCCAAGGACGGGCTTGTGAACGTGGTCGGCGGCTGCTGCGGCACCACGCCCGAACATATCCAGGCCATCGCCGAGGCGGTGGCAGGCCATGCGCCGCGCGTTGTCCCGACATTGGAGACTGCCGATGCCTGATCCCCTTCTGCGCCTTTCGGGGCTTGAACCCTTTGTCCTGACCAAGGACATTCCCTTCGTCAACGTGGGCGAACGGACGAACGTCACCGGCTCGGCCCGGTTCCGCAAGCTGATCACCAACCGCGAATACGACACCGCGCTGGAGGTTGCCCGCGACCAGGTCGAAAACGGTGCCCAGATCATCGACGTCAACATGGACGAAGGCCTGATCGACTCGAAGCAGGCCATGATCGACTTCCTGAACCTTGTCGCCGCCGAACCCGATATCGCCCGGGTGCCGGTGATGATCGACAGTTCGAAATGGGAGGTGATCGAGGCCGGCCTGCAATGCGTGCAGGGCAAGCCGGTGGTCAACTCCATCTCGATGAAGGAAGGCGAAGACGCGTTCCGCCATCAGGCCGGGCTGTGCCTGTCCTACGGTGCCGCCGTGGTGGTCATGGCCTTCGACGAGGACGGCCAGGCCGACACGTTCGAACGCAAGACGGAAATCTGCGCCCGCGCCTACAAGATCCTGACGGAAGAGGTGGGCTTCCCCCCCGAAGACATCATATTCGACCCGAACGTCTTTGCCGTGGCCACGGGGATCGAAGAGCACGACAATTACGGTGTCGACTTCATCGAGGCGACCCGCTGGATCCGCCAGAACCTGCCGCATTGCCATATCTCGGGCGGGGTTTCGAACCTGTCGTTTTCGTTCCGGGGCAACGATCCCGTGCGCGAGGCGATGCATGCCGTGTTCCTGTACCACGCCATCAAGGCGGGCATGGACATGGGCATCGTCAACGCCGGCCAGCTGGCCGTCTACGACCAGATCGATGCCGAACTGCGCGAGGCCTGCGAAGACGTCGTTCTGAACCGCAAGCCCAAGGCGGGCGGCACGGCGACAGAGAACCTTCTGGACATCGCCGAACGCTTCCGCGGCGGCGCGCGCGAAGAACGGGTGCGCGATCTGGCATGGCGCGAATGGTCGGTCGAAAAGCGGCTGGAACACGCGCTGGTCAACGGCATCACGGAATTCGTGGACGAAGACACGGAAGAGGCGCGGGTGGCCGCCGACAAGCCGCTGGAAGTGATCGAAGGGCCGCTGATGGCCGGCATGAACGTGGTCGGTGACCTCTTCGGCGCGGGCAAGATGTTCCTGCCGCAGGTGGTGAAATCCGCTCGCGTGATGAAGCAGGCCGTGGCCCTGCTTCTGCCCTATATGGAAGAAGAAAAGCGCCTGAACGGTGGTGGCGGGCGCGACAATGCCGGCACGGTGCTGATGGCGACGGTGAAGGGCGATGTGCACGACATCGGCAAGAACATCGTCGGCGTCGTACTGGCCTGCAACAATTACGAAATCATCGATCTGGGCGTCATGGTGCCGCCGCAGAAGATCCTTGAAGTCGCACGCGAAAAGAACGTCGATGTGATCGGCCTGTCGGGCCTGATCACGCCGTCATTGGACGAGATGGTGCATCTGGCGTCCGAGATGGAGCGGGAAGGTTTCGACGTGCCGCTGCTGATCGGCGGCGCGACCACGTCGAAGGTGCACACGGCGGTCAAGATCTCGCCGCAGTACAACCGCAGTCAGGTGGTTTACGTCACCGATGCCAGCCGGGCGGTGGGGGTCGTGTCCTCGCTTCTCAGCAATTCGCAGAGGGACGGGTATATCGAGAATATCCGCACCGAATATGCCGACCTGACCGAACGCCACGAAAAGGCCGAAGCCGCGAAATCGCGCCTGCCGCTGGCGGCCGCGCGGGCCAATGCGCCCCAGATCGACTGGTCGGACTATTCCGTGCCCGCACCCAGCTTTACCGGCGCCAAGGTCGTCGAAGACTGGGATCTGGCCGAGATCGCGGCCCATATCGACTGGACGCCGTTCTTCCAGACATGGGAACTGAAAGGCGTCTATCCCCGCATCCTTGAGGATGAGAAGTACGGGGAGGCGGCGCGCAACCTGTTCGCCGACGCGCAGACCATGCTTGAGAAGATCATCGGCGAAGGCTGGTTCAAGCCCCGCGCCGTGACCGGCTTCTGGCCCGCCAACAGCGAAGGCGACGACATCCGCCTGTTCAAGGACGACGCCCGGACCGAAGAACTGGCCACGCTCCACACGTTGCGGCAGCAGACGGTCAAGCGGAAGGCCCGGCCCAACATGGCACTGGCCGATTTCGTGGCGCCGAAGGGGACGGATGACTGGATCGGCGGTTTCGTCGTGACGGCAGGGCCGGAAGAGGTCGAGATCGCGGAACGCTTCGAAAAGGCCGGCGACGATTACCAGGCGATCCTCGTGAAGGCCCTGGCGGATCGCTTCGCCGAGGCGATGGCCGAGATGCTCCACGAACGCGCGCGCAAGACATACTGGGGCTACGCCCCGGACGAGGCGTATTCGCCCGAGGAACTGATCCGCGAACCCTACCGCGGTATCCGCCCCGCGCCGGGCTATCCCGCGCAGCCGGACCACACTGAAAAACTGACTCTTTTCAGCCTGTTGGACGCCGAAGCTAAGACGGGTGTGAAGCTGACGGAAAGCATGGCTATGTGGCCGGGGTCCTCGGTCTCGGGCATCTACATCGGCCATCCGGACGCCGCCTATTTCGGCGTCGCCAAGGTGGAACGCGATCAGGTCGCCGAATACGCCCAACGCAAGGGGATGGAACTGGAGGAGGCCGAGCGCTGGCTTGCCCCGATCCTGAACTACCGCCCCGACGCCGCCGCCAAGGTCGCGGCGGAATAATCGAAGGCACGGCGCGTCCTTCGGGGATGCGCCGCGCCCGTCAAGCTCCGTTGTCTGTTGATCATACTGTACGGCGCCATGGGTCCATACGGGTGCAGGTAACGATGGGATCAAAGGCAGCCTGGCGAACCTCCATACTCGAATTATGTTGTGCAACTAACTGTATTAACTGGATAACGAACGAACATCTCCTCCCGCTTCAATGCCACGTCTCGATGCGTCGTATCGCCAGATACGGACCGTTCGCGTCCCTGGCACGCCAACCGGGAAGTGACGATGCCGTTCAGGGCGACCACCCCAAACCATCACGTCGCGAAACCGATTGACGTGCTGAGGCGAACGGATAGCAGTCCTTTGCTTCGAAGCCTGCGAGCTGCTATTAACCGGGCGCCCAAGCCTGCAAGACTTCGACCGGGGACTACATTTGTAGGCCTTGGTGCCGGGAACGACGGCAATCGCGGCTTTCGAGCTACCAAAACAGCACGGCCCCACCAGTCGGAAGAGCAATGAAACACGAGAAACTTGAGCTTCGCAGGGCTGCGCGCCTGTCCGTTGCGCCCATGATGGATTGGACGGATTGATCCAGAATACATTCATATAATCAATACAGTAAGCGGTGATCTTGTGTACCAAGTACCAAATTTTTCGCGGATGCCTTTTGTGAAGATCGCGGCGACGACATGTTAGGGCTAGTCCAAGTTTGGCCTGCTGCACCTTCAAGGCCGCCGCGGCATTGTTGCGGAACGATGGCTTGAGGCGTGATGGCCCCTTTATCGGTCTTTGTCAGGCGGTGCAGACGATCACGGCGGTGCCGAGGGCCGAGAAACGGTTCATCAGTGCAGCACGCATCTTGATCTCGGCGGATTGGCAGCCGGGGTTTCTAGCGGCAAAGCGTTTTCGAAGGATTTCAGGCAACGCATCTTTGGCTCGATACGCCTCCGTCCAGTCTAAGTCCGCCATCTTCAACGGGCTGGCCACTATCTCAGTCGCTTGCCGGGGCGGCAGCTTGAGCAGGACCTTGGTGGTCAAACGAACTGGATCGCCGCATCCGAGGGCAATGCAGGGCGATCGGGCTCCCATCTGCGGCGGGAGGGCAGTCTGAGGTTGATGTGCAGCTTCAGTGGCGCTGGTGCCAGTCAACGCGCGAGATGAATGCGTTATCCCCAATGCCACCCACTCCCTCAGTGATCATCTCCGTGGTGGCGAGTTCAGATCAGGGGGGCGCTGAAGGCCCCAAGTGCTTGGGGCATGACCGCTGTCACCTCATTGGGCAGTGGACGCTGGCCGGAAAACTGTTCAGGCTCCGCTTTAATGATTGAAATGATGTTCGTGTAAAATAGTGTGACTGAAGGGGGAGGGGCGATAGTGTCTTCATTACTCAAGTTTTTCCGAATTACATTCTTTCTTTTTGTCTACTTCATCTTTTGCATGATCGTGGTGGTCACAGTCCTCCAGGGGTGGCCGGTGGGTGGCCAAATGTTGTTTGCATTTGGTGCTCCTATCATTTTGGTCTGGTGGCAAGAAAAGCGGAGATCGCGGAAAGTCGCTGCAAAAGCGCAAGCCGTGGGAAGTTCCGAAACCCGAACACTCGGACCTGAGCTGGCAGCCCAACCAAGTGCCTACGACAAACGTATCGAGCGTGAGCGCGAACGAACTCGCGAAGCCATTGCGTCCCAAGCACCGGCTGCCATTCGAGCCTACTCCCCACCTACGCAGGACAACGCCGCAATCGCCCGTGCGGGACGGTCTTCCATGCCAGACTCATTGACCGCGGCCGAACGAGCGCAGCCTTCGCAAGCGACAGAGGCGGCCACCAAGGCCTACGTTCATCCGAAGCAGGACTACGCCGCGATCGTCCGTGCCGGAAAGTCCGCGGCGCCAGCTCTAGCTGCAGCGGCTGAAAGAAAGCAACCAGCGCCAGCTACCCTGTCTTGGAGATCACCAAAAATCGGGTGGATCCGATCTGACGAAACGACGAGCGTCGCGGGCCGCAACATCGGCGGGATGGTTTACGTCGGAACCCCTCCTTCGCTGAACACCAACGGCTATCGTTCAAAGTGCCGAGGCTATATCGATCCCGCTTTGCCAGTGGCAAAGCGGGGCACGGACGTTGCTGGAAGCGGGCTGCCGTATTGGCCGAACTACTCGGAAATCTCGCCGGACTGCAGGGCGACCTATCTCGATTGGCTTGCCGGCGGTCGAAAAGATGCATGGTTTGATGCAGGATACATGTTCCTGTATTTTTACGGGTTGGAGCGTCGTTTCTTCGTCGATCAGTCCCAGGATGACGCTAAGGATATCGTCCAGGAAGTTCGAAGGTTGCAGTCGCTGTACCCCGATAGTCACTCCGTCCGGCGCTACCTGGGGGAGTTCCTCGACATCGCGACTCTTGTCGAAATCGACTTCGACGCGATCGAGCCCATTTTTGAGAAGCAGGGCTGGGAACTCCCGTTTTCACTGAAGTACGCAATCGGGGCTCGGATTTACAAGGGCGAAAACTTGACTGCCGAATGGTTGTTGAGTTGGTTCATTTGTCACCCTGAAACATATCTGAGAACTCCGGCGACGCGATGCCGGGATGAGTTCATCGCTCTTTTCCGTATCCGGTTTGACCAGCGGTTTCCTGACGGGCTCAAGGTTGCCAAACCCCGGAAAACGCTCAAGGTATCCTATAGGGCTGCTTCCAGCGAGTTTGAGGGCTCAGCAAACCCAACTGTTGAAGGAAAGCCGGTGCCGGATATTTCTGGCCTGCGTAAGCCGGTCGAGATCGCACAAGAATTGGCCGATGAGGCTATGAACGATCTCGACAAGCTCAGTCGCTTCCTGGGCCGAAACCCTGACGGTCGCGGAAGCGTGGAAGCGCATGCATTGCTGCCTTCTGAACTGTGGGATGCCTTCCCATCCGAGGAAATGGACCGCTTGAAATCTTGGGCAAGCACTATCGTCGATCGGGGGGGATTGGTGCCGCTTGAGGAGGTGATCGGACGTCTGGAGGGAGAAACGAGCGAGAAGATCGGGAAACGGCAGATGACAGGAGCGGCCGACGCGCTCGCCCGTCTCGGTTTCGGTCTGGCGCCCGACCCTCGGTTTGCGCTCCGGTCGCCCAAGGCGGAGGAGCCTGTGGTACTGTTCAGCCTGGGCGAACCGATCGAAAGACTGGAGGAAGTTTCCGACAGCTATCGAAGCGCCCTGATTGAATTGGCACTTGGGTCGTTCGTTGCTCATGCGGATGGTCGCATCGCGGAGCCTGAGCGCAAGGCGCTGGAGGATCAGGTCTTCGCCGCGGACCTAAGCGATCAGGAAGGCCGCAGGCTGCGCGCAAACCTTGAATGGTTCCTGGCCGTGCCACCGGACATGACGCTCTTGCGCCGCAAACTGAAGGAAGTGGGCCAAGACAGCCAGGCCGCTATGCGGGCAGCGTTGGTTGGTGCAGCACATGCCGATGGCATTATTCACTCCGACGAAGTTGCAAGCATCGAGAAAATCTACAAGGCTTTGGGTCTAGATCCTGCGCTTGCCTACTCAGACCTGCATGCTGGCGAAGTTGCGGATGGTCCTCGCACTGTTCGTGCCTCGAAACCGGGTCGTCCGGGCGAAGCGATACCCGATCTTGTGAAAGCCAGCGGACCCAAGCTCGACGCTTCGCGGATCGCAGCAATCCGTTCGGACACCGAGCGCGTGTCGTCCGTCCTCGGTCAGATTTTCGATGTCGAAGAGGAAGAAAGCGGTGCCTCCACGCCTGACTACGAATGCCTGGTGGCAGGGCTTGACCCGAAACACGGCGCCCTTGTCCTCGAAGTACTTACTCGCGAGCATTGGTCTGAGACCGAGTTCGAGAAGATCTGCGCCTCGCATGGTTTGATGGTATCCGGGGCTTTGGAAGTCGTGAATGAATGGGCTTTTGAGACCTACGATGAAGCGCTTCTCGACGAGTATGATGGATATGACGTGTCTCCTGAGATTGCGGAGGCGGTAAAAGAAAAGATGAGTGCGGAGGGCAGGGATGTCGAAGTTGAAACCACGTGAACGCGATGCAATCGTGCAGGCGCTTCGGGCAGGGGTCGTGCCCAAGCTCGGCCTGCGTCACATCCAAGTCGGCCGCGTCCGCGAGATTGAAGAGCTCGTCAAGGACATGGACCGGATATCCGATGGCGGATCGGCGATCCGGTTCATCATCGGAGAATACGGATCGGGAAAGACGTTCTTCATGAATCTGATCCGTCTTGTCGCGCTTGAAAAGGGTCTGGTGGTGATGTTCGCGGACCTGGCGCCCGACCGGCGCATTCACGCGACCGGTGGTCAAGCTCGAGGCCTCTATGCAGAGATGGCCCGAAACCTGTCGACACGGACAAAGCCAGATGGCGGGGCCTTGGCCAGCGTGGTGGAGCGTTTCGTCAGCCAAGCACACCGCGATGCTGAGGAACGCGATGCGCCCACGGGGTCTGTCATTCGTGAACGCCTTGGTCACTTCGAAGAGCTCACCGGGGGGTTTGAATTCGCAGAGGTGATCCGGAGATATTGGGAAGGCCATGAGACCGGCGACGACGAGTTGAAATCCGCTGCCTTGAGATGGCTGCGTGGTGAATTCGCCACACGCACCGACGCGCGCAAGGCGCTTGGAGTGCGAACGATCATCGACGATGCCAGTGTCTATGACCATCTGAAGCTGATGTCGGCATTCGTGTGTGAAGCCGGTTACAAAGGCTTGCTCGTCGGCCTCGACGAGATGGTGAACCTCTACAAGCTGACCTCGTCGCAGGCTCGCAATGCAAACTACGAACAGATCCTCCGGATCCTGAATGATGTGCTGCAGGGCAGTGCCGAGAACCTCGGATTTCTCATGGGCGGCACACCGGAATTCCTGATGAACACCCGTCGAGGGCTTTACAGCTACGAGGCCCTCCAGTCGCGTTTGGCCGAGAACACCTTCGCGCGAGACGGGTTGGTTGACCTTTCAGGACCTGTTGTCCGGCTGGCCAGCCTGACCCCTGAGGACCTCTTCGTTCTTCTGGCCAATGTCCGGCGGATCATGCAGGACGACGCCGGTGCTCTGCCAGACGATGCGCTCGAGGCCTTCATGGCGCATTGCTCGGACCGGATCGGTGAAGCTTACTTCCGCACCCCGCGCAATACGGTGACGGCCTTCGTGAACCTGCTTTCCGTGCTCGAGCAAAACCCCGGTGTCGAGTGGAGCGACCTAATCGAAAAGATCGAGGTATACGAAGACCGCGGCGAAGACATGACCGAGGTCGACGAGTCGACTGGTGCCCAAGACCCCGGTGATGATGACCTGATCAGCTTCAAGCTCTGACGCCGATGAGCAGTGCGTTCGACAAGCTGGCGAGGCCTGTGCAGAAATGGATACGCCAGCAAGGATGGCGCGAGCTTCGCGACATCCAGGCGCGATCCATCCGGACGATCTGCGAGACCGATGCCGATTTGATCGTTGCGGCTTCCACGGCGGGCGGAAAGACCGAGGCGGCGTTCCTGCCGTTGATTTCACAGGTGCTTGACGAGCCGTTCGGCGGCATCGGCTTCGACCTGCTTTATATCGGTCCGCTGAAAGCCTTGATCACGGACCAGGCCATGCGGCTGGAGGGCATCTGCCAGGAAGCAGAGCTGCCGGTTGTTCCATGGCACGGGGATGTTTCTCAATCGATCAAGACGCGCGCGCTGAAATCTCCAAAAGGGATCCTGCTGATAACTCCAGAGTCCCTTGAGGCACTGTTCATTCGTCGCGGTTTGGAAATTAGCCGCCTGTTTGGGGCCACGCGCGCGGTCGTTATCGATGAGTTGCACACGGTTCTAGATAGCGAACGCGGTGTCCAGCTCCGTTCGTTGCTCACAAGGCTCGAGCTCACGATAAAGCGCCCACTCCGTCGGATAGGTCTGTCAGCTACGCTGGGCGACATGGACCTCGCCAAGGCCTATCTTCGCCCTGACGCTGCAAACGCTGTCCAGCTCATAGAAGCAGATGGCGGCGAGGCTGAATTGAGGCTCCAGCTTCGCGGCTACGTATCAGGCGATGAGGATGAAAACAGCCCATCCGCAACGGATGCCATCGCAGCCCATCTGTTCAAGCACCTTCGAGGCAGCGACAACCTCGTCTTCGCTGGGGCGAGGCAACGAGTCGAGATCTATGCAGATCGGCTGCGGGAACTCTGCGAGAGGGAACATCTGCCGCAGGAATTCTATCCTCACCACGCTAGCCTCTCCCGCGAACACCGAGACTTCGTGGAACGCCGCTTAAAGGACGCCGCAAAGCCGACAACTGCCGTCTGCACGTCGACGCTCGAGCTTGGAATCGACATCGGTGATGTGACCTGCGTGGCCCAAATCGGCGCGCCATTCAGCGTCGCCGCGTTGCGACAACGTCTCGGCCGGTCCGGCCGACGCGAGGGACAACCAGCCGTCTTGCGGCAGTATGCCGTCGAGACTCAGTTGACGCCAGAAAGCAGCTTCGTTGATCGTCTTCGCCTTGGTTTGATCCGGTCGATCGCGATGATAGACCTGTTACTTGAGGGGTGGTGCGAACCGCCAAGACCGCAGGCGCTTCATCTTTCGACGCTCGTCCATCAGATACTGTCTGTCATTGCACAACGCGGAGGTGCTTCTGCCAGTGTGGTCTACAGAATCCTGTGTCGCGAGGGCCCCTTCCGCAAGGTCACAACCGAAGTTTTCGCGGATGTGTTGCGTTCGATCGGTCATACCGAAACCGGTTTGATCGAACAGTCCGGAAGCGGACTGCTACTCTTGGGACCTGCAGGCGAAAAGCTGGTCGAACACTACAGCTTCTACGCAGTGTTTCAGACGCCTGAGGAATTCCGCTTGGTCGCAGACGGGAGGGATCTTGGCACCCTGCCGATTGACAATGTTCTTGCCCCAGGGATGCTTCTGATTTTCTCTGGGCGGCGGTGGGTGGTTCAGGAAATCCATGACCGCGAGAAGGTGATCGTGGTCAAACCCGCGAAGGCGGGCGTGCCTCCTGTCTTTGGCGGTGATCCTGGTGACATTCATGACAAGGTGATTGATCGAATGTTCGCAGTGCTCGAAGGAGGCACCCAACCGGCATACATGGACGCGGTTTCTCTAAAGATGCTAGACGAAGCGCGTGCACATTATGACCAACTTGGGTTTCGAGCCACAAATATCCAGGCTCTCAGCGAGCGTACATCGATCATCGCAACGCGAGTGGGGACGGTTAAGACGTCAACCCTGGCGCTCGCACTTAGAAGTGAGGGATTTTCAGTCGAGCAGCATGACGGGTTTCTGCTGGTGGAGGTCGGCGATGAAACACCTGATCTTCGAGCACTCCTGGCCGATATTCGATCCGGCGAACCTGTCGATTTGTTCGCGGGAGCAGGAAACCTGATGTCGGAGAAGTTTCATCCATATCTGTCTAGCGCGCTTCTAGTTCTGGACGCGGAATCCTCAAGGTTGTCGGTGCAGGCGCTTCCGGATGTGGTCGCAGCTATTGTTCGAAAAGGATCCTTAAAGGGAGTGTCCTGAACTTTGTGTATCCGGGTCGGCCCATGCGGTTTGGGATACTCAAGCGTCGAAGCGCTCGCCGAACATTATGGCGAACTGATTGCGGGCGGCAAACCATTCCCGGACATTTCGGCCATCCTTTTCGAATTTGCGGATTGCGAGGTAGATCAGCTTGGTCGCGGCCTCGTCGGTCGGGAACGAGCCCCGTGTCTTGATGGATTTCCGGATGACGCGGTTCAGACTTTCTATGGCATTCGTGGTGTAGATGATCTTGCGGATCGCGGGATCGAAACCAAAGAACGGGATCACCTCCTGCCATCCCCGGCGCCAGGCCGGGGCAATGGAGGCGTATTTCCCGGCCCATTTCTCCTCGAAGGCATCGAGCTCGGCCTCGGCCATATCGACGGTCGGGGCGCTGTAAATCCGGCGCAGGTCGGCAGCCACCACCTTCCGGTCCTTCCAGGAACAGAAGTTCAGGCTGTGGCGCACCAGATGCACGATGCAGGTCTGGACCATGGCCTCCGGGAAGGCGGCGGTGATGGCCTCGGGGAAGCCCTTCAGACCGTCCACGACCGCGATCAGAATGTCCTGGGTGCCGCGGTTCTTCAGCTCGTTCATCACCGAAAGCCAGAATTTGGCGCCTTCATTTTCGGCGATCCAGAGGCCAAGAACCTCGCGCTGGCCATCGCGGGTAACGCCCAAGGCGACATACACGGCCTTGTTCTTCACCGTCCGGCTGTCGGCATCGCGGATCTTCACCCGTAGCGCGTCGAAGATCACGATCGGATACATTCGTTCCAGCGCCCGGCTCTGCCATTCCCGGACCTCGTCCAGAACGGCGTCGGTCACGCGGCTGATCAGGTCGGGCGAGACCTTCAGACCGTAGAGATCGAGCAGATGGGCCTGAATATCCCGCACCGTCAGCCCGGCGGCATAGAGCCCGATGATCTTGTCGTCCATCCCGTCGATCCGGGTCTGGCCCTTCTTCACCAGTTCGGGCTCGAAGCTGCTGTCGCGGTCGCGGGGCACCGCCACCGGCATCTCTCCGTCCTGTCCCTTCAGCACCTTGGTCGAGGTGCCGTTCCGGCGGTTGCCCTGTCCCGGTGGAACCTCCTTGCCCTCTTCATAGCCCAGATGCGCGGTCAGCTCGGCGCCCAGCATCCGCTCCATGAGCTTGATCCTCAGCTCTTTCATCAGCCCGGCCTCGCCGAGCAGGTCCTCAGGGCGCTCCACGCCCTTCAGCAGTTCGTCCAGCAGTTCCTTGGAAATCGTCATGCGTGCTTCCTTTCGAAGAAGCATGGACCGGATCACTCATACACAGAAGATCTGACACTCTCTCCTTAAATTGAACGCTACGTCCGCCCCACATCTGCTGTCTTCACTAGTAAGGCCCTATCTGCCCCAAGGATTTGACGCAAAGGGCGGACAGCTGCCGTTCGCTGCGACCTGAACGAACGGCGGCTCTGGTGCTGAAGCGGATATGCAGTTCGGGCGGCTCCGCTGCCACAGCGACCGACAGTCCCGGACCTAACCGCCGATTGATCTCCTCATGAGCAACGTCCGCTTTGCGCCCAATCTCAGTCCTTCTAGCGTCCGGTGCTCTTCTCCTAAGACCTGTCGCCTAAGGCCGATGTCAGGCGCGTTCCAACATCACTGGCCAAGCTGCAAAATAGTTCGCAGAACGGTCGACAATGACTTTCCGGCTGCTCCCCATCGCCTGACTAGCGGCGCAACCACTCGTCGCGGATCTTGTCGATCGCAAGATCCTTCCACTCTTGCTGCCAGAGGTCCCAGTAAGGAATATCAGTCGATGCTGGAGCCACCGTGCATTTCTCGATTTGGACTACAGACGGTAGGGCGACAGCCTCTCCGACGAGCAGCGCTTCGCCCTGCTTAAACCCGGGCATCTTGTCGATAAGCGTTCCCAGCGAGTCTGGCAGCAACTTGCGAACGTAGCCTTGGTCGACCGGATTGGTCAGGCGCATTGCGATGAAATTGTTGCATTGTGAAAAGATCGTCTCCGAAATCTCTGAGGGCCTCTGACTCGCTAGGAGCAGGGTGACACCATATTTACGACCCTCCTTGGCAATGCGCTCGATCGACATTTTCGACGCTCGGAACTTTGAAAGTTCGCTAGTCGGCACGTATTTGTGCGCTTCCTCGTAAACAAGGAGGATCGGTGCATCGTTGTTGATCTCTTCCTTCGGATTGGCGGCACAACGCAGCCGCTTATAGAAATAGCCATGCTCGAAAATCAGCCGCGAAATCAGGGAGACCGTGATGCTCAGGACCTCGAACGGGACGCCGCTCAGATCGATGACCGTAACGTTGTTATGCTTGTCAGCGCTATAGCCGAGAATGGATCGGAGCGTTTCCTCAAAAGAGATCGATTTAGAATTCTCGCTAAGGAAGAAGTCGAGGCGCCGATCATTAATCTTGTTCTCGAGACGATTCACAAAGTTGGTCAGCCGCCCATGAAGGCTACCCTGCGTGAGTTTCGGTTGTCCGGCCTTCGCCTTGTTACTAGCAGCATACACCTCGCCGGTGTCGACCATCTCGGTGTTGAGATGGTTGGCATGATCCAAAACGTAGCGAATGTCGAACGGGAGCGGGGTGTCCAGATGGATCCGGTTCCTTTCGTCGTCATTTCCCGTAAACTCAGCCTTACGGCTTTGGATCACGGCATCCTTGAACACGTTGCGCTGATTGTGGTCATTCGCCTCTGTGTCGAGAAAGAACTCTTCCAACTCCTCGCCGCTCAGCATCCAGTAGGGGAGAACCAAGCTGGTGCTGTCGATGAAGTTCGCCTCCGGAAAAGCCGCACGATATTCCGAATGGATATCGAATATGATCACGTGAGAGTTGTTGAGCGTATAGTCGCCCTTGGCGCCAACCGCCTTCTGAATGATCTTCGCGACGGTGTGCGACTTGCCAGAGCCCGTAGAACCGACCACTGCGATATGCTTGTTGAAGAATTTATTCCCGTCGACAGGAACCTCGACCTCATTGTTCGTCGCGAGGTTCGAAAAGCAGAAGCGATCCTTCACGGCTAGCGAACTTCCATAAATCAGTCGGATATCGTCGATCGTCGCCGGTTGGACTGTCTTTGGTGGGATGGCGAGGGCGTCGCCCCCGCGCTCAAACTTCTGATCGCGCAGAACGCCGAGCGGGAAGGCCTCGATCACGTAGTCTTGGCTGCCGTCATCGCGCGCCTGAATCTGGAAATTCTCAATGATAGCGACCAGAACCGCGTTCTCATTGTCGGCGATCTTCAAGTAAGATCCGACGCGGAGAGACTCTTCAGCGATTCTGAAATTCTCGAGGTCATCGACAACAATCTTGACCTTGTTTGGAAAGACCGCGACTACTTCCGCTTTTACATCACTCATGTCATCTCCTAAATTATCTTATTGATATCTTCGTATTTTGGAACCTGGAACCGGGTATGGTTGATGGCGACATCACCAAAGTCTTCAACCGGCTCACTGCTATAGAATTCGTATATCTCGCGTGAGCGACGGAATGACAGAAAGGTCTGCCGCGCCTCTGTTAGATTGCAGAATAGCCTCAGTGCCGGGCCGGCAACGGACGCGCGGCGGGAGATAGACCCGGCGTCGAACTGGGCCCCCTTGAAATCGTAGCCATCGACGAAGCGAACGTCTTCGTTGTGTAGCTCCTGTTTTAGACCGACAAGTTCGCTTTCGCCGATACCGACGAGCAGAACGTAAGGCGAGAAGGGCTTCGCGTCGCGCTTGGACAGCTTAGAATATTTCCGGGATATGGTCTTCAGAAGCATTTTAACCGTGCTTCGGCTATAGCTTCTACCACCCAGATGGATGATGAAAAGCCGTTCCACAGGGGAGACGTTGACGCCACTTGCGAAGAACTCTTTGCGCAACTCAAGATAGTATTTATCCATACCGAGCTTAGCGATAAACCACTCATCAAAGAGATACGATGATGTGTCTATTCGCTTTACAAAGGCTTTTCTTGTTATGACCCGCCGAGCCTCCTCCGATTCGGTGGCCAGTTCTTTGATAACTCGCAGGGCGCTGTTATAATAAAAGAACTCAGCCACGAACGGCGAGCACTCAAATTCTTCTGCCAGACTCTCGATGATACTCCGAAACTGATCGTCGAATTTCGCCGCGTTCACGTCGATGGATAGAAGTTTCAAGAAGCCTTCAAGCTCGGCGTCACTGACACCCAGCTCTTCATGCTTTCTGATCGTTTTCCCCTTCGATGTAGTGGTGAGAAAATTCGACTTGAGGAATCCGATATCGAAAGGGAGCGCGAGCTTGTTCTGCCCAGACGCAAAATGCCCGCTAAGCTGATACTGGATCTCTGGCCGACCGGCGGTGAGGCCCGATTTGTAGTGTTCGAGCATGAAAAGGATCGCGGGCTTGATAACAGAATGGTTGTACTCGGATTTCTCATAATATTTACACTGGACGGCGGTTGTTTCCGTGGCCGTTTGGACGTCAATGTCCTCGATGCATTCGATCGCCACAGAGTCATTATCTCCGGTTAGCGCGAGGATGCTGAGTATAGAGCGGTCGAACTGATAGAAATAGCCAGTAATCGTGGAAACCGCGCTCCGATCGGTCATCATTACCCCCTGTGGAGATCCGCGGCGCGGACGTCACGTCTGCCCTTGTTCGCCATAGAAATACTCATTTTCGATCATTCCTTCTTTTCTACGCTCGCATATCGGAGATTGATGACATCATGGTCGCAACACGATCCGATTTCCAGCGGCATGTCTGAAAGTGCGCCTCGGCAGGTTGGCCAGGGAGCGGAAATCCATGGTCACTGATGTAAGCGACTGGCTCTGGTGATCAGATGTCGGGAATGACGGCCATCTCAATCGGGGGACCGCCAAGCGAACAGACAGAAGACGACCCCAAAACGGTCGTTGGTCGGTGCTACCGCGAAAGGCAATTCCCCGCCCTCGGTGTCAGCGCTCGGTCGCATGCAGCGCTTAACACGAATGTCTTGAGCGGGGCTGAGACCGGTCATCCGTTGCTCCTGGCTCGAATGTCTCTTGAGGGCCGAGGCTGCATGGAAGCTCTTATTTCCCGAATTCGTGAAGAATGGTTTCCTTGCTGGCCTGCCTGTGGCGGCCCGCATTGGAACAAACTTACACAGGTGCGCCTGTCCAAGAATATCGTTCCGGGGCAGGCAATGTTCGATCGAGTTTCCACACAGCCTCGGCCGAGAGCGAACATCCCGAGTTGGTCGACCGCGATGATGAGATCCAGTTCTGAGGAACGGGTCTCCCCTCAGACCCAGCGGAGAAACCCGCCAGACTGAAGGCGTTTCGCGCCTGCCGGTGCCCGGCGAGTTGGTTGTCGAAGCCGCGCAGGCTAAGGAGCTATCGGTTTCCACCCCTTTCTTCCACGATGCCTTTACTGCGGTAGGCATCAAGCATCATGCGCGTATATTCGGCCGTGCTCCGGGTCATAGTGCCCAAACCTGGCCATGCGAACAACGGATCCGACCAAGTAACTTCCAACTCAATTTCGATCCCAAGCAGTGCGGCCACTTTGATCGCAGCGGTCGGCTCTTTGTCCTCGGGCCAGTAGTGATCCTCGAGGGAAACAATCACCTCGAGATCGTCATCAACCCAGATCTCGGCCAGACTCGCTCCCATTCGCTCGCTGGCACTCGCGGCATCCTCGAACAGGGCTGATCGGATCAGATGGGTCACCTGGTTCTTGTTGAGATCAAGCCTAGGCCGCGGATCAACAACTGACACGATGGGTTCAATCTCTTGCTCTTCGGCGCGGGATTGGACTGGCGCTGGCTTTTCATCGTTCCGTCCCAGCCAGAAGGCTTCTGGAAAGATGTTGATCGGTGAAGCGCCGCAGCCGGGGCAGTGCCATTGGTTTCCAGCGATCTGTGGACCGGTGATCTCTGCGTCGCAGTGAAGGCAGTACCAGAGGTTTGATTTCTCCATCTCCAAGAACGGATGGCGGACCGTTCCCTCTGCATCCGGTTTTGTGGCGCGCCGTGGCCAATCAGAAAATCGTCGTGCCTTGACGCTCTTCATCAACTCCTTGGCAATTCCGATCGCCTCTGCAAGCAGCACTCGATCATTTATCGGGCTGGTCTGGGCGTGGCTGATGTCTATCTCGACATTAGGGGCCGCCGAGGGGTTTTCTGGCAGCACTATTCGCCAGCCCTCACCTTCCATATAAACGTCGCCGAGCATTGTCTTCAACTCGTATGGATGCCCCCTTACATCTCCCCGAGTAATTGCATTGGGCCCTCCGAATACATGGTCAAAGGCCGCGCCTTCGTAGGAAGTAATGCGTTCCACAAACGCCTTGATTGAGGCGACTTGTGCTTCGGATGGGGTCCACTCTCTATTGGCGCTTCCTGTCAATGCGTTCCAATGAGGAAAGCCCAAACGATTGGCAACAAAGTCGAGTGCCACATGTTGCGGTTGCCCCATCGCTCTGGCGCAACGCTTTGCCAAGAGCTTCAATGTTTTAAGCTTGTCGTTCTCTGTCATGATCCATGTCCAAGCTGGATCCGACTAGGTGCCCGCTGCTAATCAGACCCGCCGATGGCATGAAGTCTGCTGTTCGAAGTCAAGGTCGCTGCAAAGCTTCGCATGGCGGGCACACCGGCCTGCGAGAAAGGCCGAGATCAACATCTGCCATTTTCGAGCGCAGGTCAACACCGATGAATTACAGGCGTGGGAGTCCAACAACTAAGCATCGTTTGCCAGAAAGGGTACCAGTTTGACCGGTTTCACGGCGACGGGTTGAGGCCTGGGAGAGTGGTTCCCGGCGCCTGTCGCGGGAGATACCCAGATGATGTCCCGGCAACTTGTGTAGCTCCCCGCGGGCCTCGCGCTTTTAAGCAGGCCATCGCGCTTGAACTTCGACGCGGCCGCTAGAGCGGTTGAGCATCGCCCTAGGGACAGTGCTCACTAAAGCTTGTCGAACACTGAGCCCATCCTCGGCTCGAACAGCCTTTCATAGGTCTTGAGCAGATAGGTGTCTGTCATACCGGCCACGAAATCGCTGATGTGCCGGAGGTCGCCATCTGCTGCGTCGAATTTCGCTTGCGCATCGCGCGGGAGCAAACGTTCTGGATCTGATTGCATGGCTTCAAAGACCGAGACAACCATGGATTGCCCCTTGAATTCGAGATGTTGCACGCCCGGACTGCGAATAACCACCTGCATTACGAGCTCTTTTAGGGCCTTGAGGAAGCGGGCCTGACCTTCTGGAATCTCGACGCGCCAGCGGAGCAAGGGGTCTTGGAATTCGGGACATTCGATGAAACGGACGGGTGTAATCAGATGATTGACCCACCGGCTGATCCAGCGCTTGCGCGTGTTGCTGTCGCCAAACAGCCCGTCGACCATGGCCTCGTATGGGGCGTTGCTCTCGGTGGGGCCCTTCAGCCGCCTTTCTTCGACAAAGATCTTGCAGGATTCCTCGGGAACGAGGTCGCGGAACTGGCGCTCTGTGACGAGCCGAAGTGCAATGGCATCCTCCAAATCATGGACCCCGTAGGCGATATCGTCCGCGAGATCCATGATGCTGCAATCGAGAGACTTGTGGAGAGTGCGGGCATGCTTGCCTTCGCGCTTTTCGATCAACGTGAAGGCATCCCGATCGGCATTGCCGAGCGGCTCGAGAATCCAGTCGACGACGTCGGTTTCGCTGTCGAGATATCCCTTTGGCGGAGTCGAGGCTTTCAAGTCGATGGTTTGCAGAACCGAAGGGCCCGCCTGCAACCGCGGGCGCAATTCGGGGTTGCGCAACCTTGAGAGTGCAACAGGGTATTTCAAGACGCCAAGCATGGAACGACGTGACAGGTTGGCCCCCGCAGCGGCAGAGAAGTTTTCGAGCCGTGCCAGGAGACGCAGGGTCTGGCCGTTGCCCTCGAACCCTTCCGCATCGCGCATGCAGTAGTTCAGTGCGACTTCACCGCCATGGCCAAATGGTGGGTGGCCCAGGTCGTGGGAGCAGGCGATCGCATGGATTTGGCTGCGGTCCGGGAGACTTGCCGTTGCCGAGTGATCGGGGAAACTGCGCGCGAGCTGGACTGCGAGCCCTCCCGCGATCTGAGCAACTTCCAAGGAATGCGTCAAGCGCGTGCGATAGAAGTCACTGTCGCCGAGATTCAGGATCTGGGTCTTGCCCTGCAATCTTCTGAATGATGCCGAATGGATCACCCGGCCATAGTCGACATCCCCGATATTCCGGGCGTCTTCCTTCTGCGGGTTCCAGGCCTCTCGGCGAGCATTCCAAGTACTCAAATCAACTCTCCTCGGCGCGATGTCTTAAAGTTCATGAATGACCGGAGGCGTTACGCAAACGCTCTTTGCGATCTCGACCACGTGGCGGTGGTGGGTCAGGTAGATCGCTTGGCCGCGCGCGCCGATGGCTTCCATGACGCGGCAGGCGGCGCTGGTGCGCGCCTCGTCGAAGGTTTCGAATATGTCGTCGCAAAAGAACGGAAGCCTCGTGCCCTGCGCGACAAGTTGTTCGTGGGCCGCTGCCCGCAGAGCTAAGTATAGCTGAAAGCGCGTGCCCTTGGACATTTCGGCCGCACGCTTGCTGACCCCATTGCCATCGACGGCGAGCAAAATCTCGGACTCCTTGTCGATCTGGGTACTCAGCGTCGGATAGGCGCCTTGCGTGAGACTGGCGAAGCAGTCTTCCGTGGCCGTCAACATGCCGCTGCGATGGCTGTCGCGATAGCGCCGGATGGCGTCGGAGGCGAGGTGATGGCCCAGGGAAAGTTCGAGATGCTCCAAGGCAGCCTCTTCGAGCTGCAGTTCCAGCGTCGCTTTCTGCTCGACCAATTCCGCAACCGTGTCGTCTCCCTTCACCTCGGCTAGGGCATATTCGGCGGCTGTGCGGTTTTGAATGGCGAGGGTCAGCTCTTCCTCGGCATGGGCAAGATCGGATCGGTTGCTGTCGAGTTCGCCCTCCAATGCGGCAACTGAGGTCTCTGCAAGCTGGGCGCGGGCTGTCTCGATGTCGGTCGTGCCCAGTTCGGCCAGGACCTGGCGGGTGATTTTCGCCAGCGCGGCGCGGTTGTCGATTGCTTTCTGCGTGCGAATTGCGGCCTCGCGCAGGGCGCCGATATCGCCCGGGGTGGTCGTATTGGGGAAAAGCATGGCGATGGTCGCGACCTCTTGGTCGATGGCGTTTTGTCGATCCTTGTGTTCGACGAGATCGGCCTCGGCCGTCTCGATCGCGGTGTCGAGTTTTCGGCCCGTCTCAGTGGCCGAGCGCGCTTTTTCCGCCAGGGTTTTGAGGGCGGCGAATGTCTTTGCCGCCGTTGCGTGAGGCTCCTGCCCATGGGCGCGTGCCAGGCTGTCGATCTCCTGGGTGAACTGCTTTTGGTCCGCCTGCATGGTTGTGATCCGGCGCCCGGCCGCGGCCCGTGTGTTTTCGTGTTCGCGCAAAGCGCGCAGGGGCTCCAGCGATGCCTCCAGCCGTTCGGGGGGCAATGCCACTCCGAGGAGGTCGTGGACCAGTGCGCGCCAGGTCTTCTTCGTATCCTCCCTTGCCTTAAACGCTTTTGCGTAACGCTCTTCGCGCCGGGCAAGATCCCGCTGCGCCTGTCGCAGGGTTGCCTCGGCCGTTGTATGGGCGTCGGTTTGCTTGCGGTCGTCCTCGGCCTGACGCCGGGCCGCCGCCAGGGCGCCGGTCAGATCTGTCGGGGGAAAGGGCAGGGTCCGGGCCAGCTCGGCCAGTAGGGCGTCGGCGCGTTGGAGGGTGGATTGATTGGTCTCTTCGGTATCGCGCAGGGCCTGGGCATCTTCGCTGGCCGCCTCGTGACTTCGCCGCCAGTCCAACCATTCCGCAGCCGTGATGCTGTCTGGAAGGCCAACCTGAGCCGCCGCCGCGCTGACCGAGGCCTCGATATTGGTGCGTTCTTCACGAAGGGTTTCCAGGCGTTTGTCGGTCTGAGCCGCACGGGCGCGGGCCTGGGCTTCGGCCTGGCCGATTTCGCGGAGCTGTGCCAGTTCGCGGGACTGCGCCAATCGCGCTTCGGCAGCGATATCATGCCCTTGCATTGCCTCGTGGAAGTCGGCGGCGGTCTGTCTGTCCAAGGCGGCAAGATGCTCCGCCCAGCGTGCATCGCGCCGCGCGCGCAGATCCTCGGCATCGGCATCCGAGATGAGCTTCGCGTCCCGGGCCAGTGATTTGGCCTGAGCCCCGCGGGCCTCCGCATCCTCCAGATGCTCGTCGCGCTTTGCCGTTGTCGTGCGCAGGTCGTGAAGCAAGTCCTGATGGCGCTCGGCCCAGTTGGTTGCCTGGTGACGGGAGGTCGGGCAGGCGGGTAGGTGATCGAAAGTGACGCCTGCGAATGAGAGCGCAGCCAGGGAGCGCCGCGCCTTGATCTTCATATCCGCGATCGCCTGTTGCGCTGCGGCGTAGGCAGGGGCGAGGGTCTCCGCATCGAAGCGCAGCAGAATATCTGCTACCTGTGGGCGTTCCTCATCCGCGGGCGCGCCATCCTGCATGGCTTCGGTCGCGGCGATCACCCGCTCTTTCAATTCGGCGGTTTCGCGCGCCTCGATCTTTTCTTGGGAAATCGCCTCGCGCAAAGCTTCCCTGGCGCTCTCCAGAGACGCAATATCGGCGCCCGACAGGACCAGCCCTTGCAGATCGACGTCTGGCGAGGTGACCCCAAGATCCCATGCAGCCTGCTTCATCGATGCCTCCGCGGCCCGCCGTTCGTCCTCGCGCCTGTCAAGGTCGAGCTGTGCGGTTCGATCCCGCGCGGCGAGATCCTCCAGCGCTGCCAGCGCGGTCGAAAGCTCAAGACGCTTCGGATCCAAGGCGACGGCGTCGCGATTTTCCCTGAGGTTCGCGATCTCCTCGGTCAGGCGTGCGATATTCTGTGTGGCCAGCCCACGGTCTCTGTTTAGCTCGATCAGCCGTTCCGGATCGAAATCCAGATGATCGGGATAACTCGCGAAAGAGGCAATCGCCTGTTCCAGGTCCCGGATCTCGCCCATCAGGGGCAGGGCACGCCGCTGCGCCTCCATGCGCGCCTTCGTCAGATTCAGCGCATCCCGCGTCTTGCGCGCCTCCCGCTCGGCCTCTTGTGCCTTGCGCAAATCTTTCTTGAGGGCCTTCCAGGCGCTGGCGGTCACGTCGCGGTCTTTGATCTCTTTTTCAACGTCGGCCAAGGCGCGTTTCAATTCGGCCATGTGGGTGGTGCGTCCGCGTTTCTTCCATAGCGCGTCGGCCCGCTCGCGGACTTGATCCAGAACGGTGCTCAGGTCGGCCACGCCCGCTGCAGCGGAAAAGAGCAGGCGCCCGATATCCCCTTCGGCATTTGCGATCTCTTCGCCGCCGCGTTCGATTGTCTCGTCGTCAAGGCAGAGCAGGCGGCGGTAATCCTCTTCGGACAATCCCGCGAGATGGGCGGAGAGGGCAGCCTCGGGCAGCGGGGTGCCGGTCGCGTCGACCAGCGATCCGCTGCGCGTCGGTAGTCGCGTGAAATCACGCAAGACACCGTCGATGTCCAGCCTGGCCGAGACTTGGAGGTTATTGCGCGGATGCTTGAACGCATAGCCCTCGCGCAGCGGGAAGCCGTAGAATAGCCGTAGGACGGCTTCCATCGTGGTGGTTTTTCCGGCTTCGTTCGGGCCATAGATGATGTGGAAATCATGGCCATCGGAGGCCGAGCCAAAGTCGAAGTGCCGGTCGGTGAAATGGCCGAAACGATCAAGGGAGAGGCGCTGGAGCCGCATCAGTGTCCGGCCCCCTTCATCTGGGCCAGGACGACGTCGGCGCCGGCCTTGGTCAATTTATCCACCATCGCATCGCGCGCGGCCTCATCCGGCAGCAAGCGGTCGCGCAGGGTAACGGGCAGTTCCTGCAGGACGGTCTCGACCTCGTCGCGGGCGAGGGCGGCAAAGCCGGGCTCGCCGCGGATCGTTGCCATGATCGTCGCCAGTTCGTCGGCGGCGCCGCTTGCGCCTTCGGTTGCGTCCGGCGGCGGCAGGTCGAACAGGAGTTTGTCGATCCAGAGATCCCCGGTGGCCTGGGCAAGCTCGTTCACCTGTTCGATCCAGACATCGCGATCCCGTAGGATTTGCCAATGGCGCTTCGGCGTTCCGGTCAAGATCAGTCGGATAACGCCGATCGGCGCCGCGATCTGGTTGCGCATCGCACTCAGGTGGGACTTCAGCAGCCCGCGCAGAGCCTCGTCGCTCTCCGTCTCTGTCACATCCAGTTCGCTTTGGGCGAATTCCACGACCGAACTGGGTACTTCGCTAATATCGATCTGGCCCTGATCGATGGTCAGCAGCGTCGCGGATTTTGGGCCGGACTCGCCTATATCTCGCCCCTGCGGGGTGCCGGGCATGACAATCCAGGGTGCGGCCGAATGGACCTGCCGTTTGTGGATATGGCCGAGCGCCCAATAATCGAACCCCATGCCGGCCAGATCGGCGAGGCTGCAGGGGGCATAGATATCATGACCCGCCGCACCGCCAAGCGAGCTGTGCAGCATGGCAATATTCACCACGCCCGGAACCGGCGGTTTGAACCGCGGCAGAAGGCTGTCGGGCGCGTGACGGTCCGCGAAGCTGACACCGTGGATCACGATGTCGTCTGTCAGCGGCACCATGCCGCCGCGTGCATCGAAAGCGTGAACTTGGGCAGGCAGATCAAGCGCTCCGGTGATCGGGTTCTCGGCATCATGATTGCCTTTGATGTAGAAAACTTTGATCCCCGCATCGCCAAGGCGATCAAGCTCGGCCATCAGGAAGGCGCCCGTTCTTGCGCTGCGCTCTTTTCCATCGAACAGATCGCCGGAAATCAGGACTGCGGAGAGCTGTTCGGAGATGGCGAAATCGACCAGTCCGCGGAAAGCGGACCGGGAGGCTGCTGCAACCGCGTCGCGAAGGTCCGAGTTGCGCAAGGCCAGTGACCTGAGGGGAGAGTCCAAATGGACGTCAGCAGTGTGAAGAATTTTAATCAAGATCGAACCCCTGACATAGATCACGTGAGCCTGGCGCTTGCGTATTGAACAGTAAGGGAAATTTCATTGGACTCTGGGCGCGAGAGGTTGCTCGATAGTGAAGTTTCTGTGGCACGTTTCTTCCTGCGGGCCACCATGCCATCCTCCATCCAAATTATGCGATAGTGGCCTGTTGCTTCATGAAGTGACTGGGGTGCGTCAACAACTTTTCAGCTAAAGTTCTGAGGCGGCGGGTCATGCGGTGGGGGATCGCAAGTGCGGCAGACACGATCGTCGCCCATGCACTATCCTCCGAATAAATCTCCTGTTTTGGATCGTTCGTCGAGGAGATCATAGAAGGTTTCCATGTGTTTTATGAAGCCCTCTTCAGTAACTCTGTAACGAAAATCAAAGGTTTCTGCTCTGAATTTTCGTATCCCGGACAGTTCTGGGTACTCTGCCAAAATTAAGAAATGCGGGACTTTCCTCTCGGTCGCGGCAATGGCGTTAACGATCGCATGCCTCTGTTGCTGCTTGAGTGGAGGTGACTTATAGGGATAAATGAAGACTTCGAAAATTTCCTGATTTGCCTTGAAGCTAAAGTCAGGTGAAATGTCGACTTCATGTTTTCCGAAGGCGATAGCCGTAAGCGCTGTCGCCACCCCACGCCTGTTCAGCTTGACGGGGTGAAGTTCCAAGGTAGCAGCTCGTCGATCCTGCTGGCCGGGTGACCGGCGGCGATGGCTTCAAGGGTCGCCTTCAAATAGGCCATGGGCTCGACGCCGTTGAACTTCGCGGTTGCGATCAGGGAGGCGATGCGGGCCCAGGTGCGGCCGCCCTCGTCGTGGCCGGCGAAGAGTGCGTTCTTTCTTGTCAGGGCGATCGGGCGGATCAGATTTTCGACGGCGTTGGAGTCCATCTCGACGCGGCCGTCGTGGAGGAAGGTCTGCAGGCCGCCCCACTGGCGGTGGATGTAGGTCAGTTTCTCGCCGAGGCGCGACTTGGCCGAGATACGCAGACGCTGTGCCTGCAGCCAATCACCGAACTCGGCCACGAGGGGCGCGCTGCGGGCCTGACGGGCCGACAGACGTTGGCCCGGGCCCAAGCCCCGGATCTCGGCCTCGATGCGGTAGAGCTCAGCGATCCGGCGCAGGCCCTCGGCGGCGATTTCCGAGCCGTCGCGGTCGAAGACNGCGGCGGTTTCCGAGCCGTCGCGGTCGAAGATCTCCTTCAGCTTGCGCCGCGCATGCGCCCAGCAGTGGGCCACCGTGATCGGCGCGCCGCCCTTGCGGGACGGGCGCGTCAGCCGGTCATAACCGGTGTAGCCGTCGAGCTGCAGGATACCGTCGAAGCCCTGAAGGATCTGTTCTGCGTGGGCGCCGGCGCGGCTGGGCTGGTAGGTGAAGGCGACACCGGGCGGGTCTTCTCCGCCCCATCCGCGATCATCGCGGGCCAGGGCCCAGAGGTAGCCGGTCTTGGTTCGGCCGCGTCCGGGGTCGAGGACCGGAGCCGTGGTCTCATCCATGAACAGCTTTCCGGAGGACTTGATGTGTTCCGCCAGCCGGTCGACCACGGGGCCGAGGTGGAAGGCGGCGGTGCCTGCCCAGTCCGCCAGGGTGCTGCGGTCGACCTGGATGCCGGAGCGCGCCAGGATCTGGCCTTGGCGGTAGAACGGCAGGTGGTCCGCGAACTTCGAGACCAACACATGAGCGATGGCGCCCTCGGTCGGCAGACCGCCCTCGATCAGCCGGGGCGCGGCGGGCGCCTGGGTGACCCCGTCTGAGCAAATGCGGCAGGCATACTTCGGCCGGATGTCGACCAGCACCCGGAGCTGCGCAGGCACGATGTCGAGACGCTCGGTCCGATCCTCGCCGATCTGGTGCATGCGGCCGCAGCCGCAAGGACACTCAAGGCTCGCCGGTTCGATGACACGCTCGATGCGCGGCAGGCCCGCGGGCAGATGGCCGAGATTGCGCTGCCGTTTCTGTCGCGGGGTCTGGGTGGAGGGGGCGGCCTGCTCCCTGCGGGTCTCGACCTCGACGACGGCGGTTTCCAGGTCTTCGAAGGCAAGCTGCCGGTCGTCATCACTCAGCTTCTCGGACCGTTTGCCATGCACGACCTGGTTCAATTCGGCCACGAGATGCTCGAGCCGCCGGTTGGCTTCCTTCAGGGCGCCGTTTTCCTGCAGCACCGCCAGAACGGCGGCGCGCTGGCTCTCGGGGATCGCGGACAGGTCGATGGGCGCGGCGTCGGGCATGGCTGGATTATACCGGGCCCGGGGCGCCGGTGCCCGGTTATTCAATAGGCCGAGTCACTCTGCCACAGCCGGTCGGCGCACCTCCAGAGATCGAACCCGGCGCCAGTCCAAACCGGCAAACAGGGCCTCGAACTGCGCCCGGTTCAGGGTCATTGCCCCGTCGCGGATCGCGGGCCAAGTGAAGGTGTTTTCTTCCAGCCGTTTGTAGGCCATCACGAGTCCGCTGCCGTCCCAGAACAGGATCTTCAACCGGTCGGCGCGCTTCGACCGGAACACGAAGACCGTGCCCGTGAACGGATCCTCGGCAAGCGTCGACTGGACCAACGCCGCGAGACCGTCATGCCCCTTGCGAAAGTCGACCGGCTTCGTCGCCACCAGGATCCGCACGCCCTGCGAGGGCATCAGCATGGATGAACCTCCAGCGCGTGGGCAATCTCGGCAATCCGGGCCGCAGGTGCATCATGGGCGAGTTCGATCACGACAGCGCCTCGAGTGATCCTGATCGGGGCAGCCTGCGATGCGACCTCCGGGCCCGCTTCCCCCTCGGCGACCTCGCAGACAACGAGAGGCGCAAAGACAGGGCCCTCGACTTCTGCCGCAGGCAGCACGAGCTTGCCCTGTTTGGCTTCACGTCGCCATGCCGAGAGTTGATTGGGCAGAATGCCAAACCGCTCCGCCACGGCATTCACCGTCGCACCAGCCTCCAAGGTCATCGCGACGGCCAAGGCCTTGGCCTCATCCGGCCACCGGCGGTGTCCCGACGCGTAAATCTCGACGCCCAGCGATTTGAGAAACGAATTTGTAGCGCACATTTCGAAACGCACTCCCCATCATGAGATGGAGATCACCTCGCAGCCGAAGCCATTAGCAGCAACGTGGGGTCGAGACGGCGCTTACCGATAGCCCGTCGCTCACGTTCGATGAAATTTGCTTTACCAATTGGAATATATCCGCAGATTCCGTCAAAGATTCCTAATTTTGCAGCGGCTTCCCCAGGCCCATCCAAGGCCGCAATCGTGTCGCGCGCTTTATCTACGGGGTATCCTTTCAGGATCATAGTCAGGATATGATAGAGATCTTCGTAGTTCCAAACGCCGCCGCGTTGAGCATCATATGCGGCGATTTTTTCTTTTAGTCTTTGCCGCTCTGAGGATGTTCCCGAAGGCCCATGTGCGCCGGGATTATATTCGCCTAACCCTCTGAGAAATTCGGTCTTTGACGTTCGTCGCACGCGCGCCTCGGATGCAGGATGAAGTACAGATTTGAAGTCAAAACGACCCTTGGCATTGCGTCAAGACGTGACATTGCCAAGATCATCGGATTTCCGCTATCTGGCGTGAAGTCTGTATGCCCACCTGCTCAGGTGCGGATGTGCTGATTGTTTTCTGCGAGCTTTGCGCGCTCGGCAATGGATGCGCAACGTTCGATGAGGTCGTCGAAACGCTCAGCGTCTTCAAGCAATAGGCCGTCGTCGACCATGTGCGCGTAGTCGGCCGCGAGCGCGGTGCGAGCCTCTCCGTTTGGGACCAGTTGCAGATTGCCATGAACCGCGGCTTCATAGTCCACGGGTGTTCCGCCGGCCGTCTTCTCCGGGAAGAACATACGCTTGTGCCGCGCGACTGCTGAGGCGAGGTCTCGGTCGGAAATAGCCACATCCGCGATGCCTGCATCGTCGAGGCGTACCAGGTCATGCCAATGGCGCGCGAAGCGCTCCCCGCGGAGCCGACCCTGTACGCAAAAGACATGGATCGCCGTGGCCTTCTCCCAAAAGGTTCGTTCGGCATGCATCACGCGCGGTGTCGCGGTCGGAAAGGTCACGCCCTCGATCAGCCCGTTCGCATCGCAGGTGACGTCACGCAGGCTCGCCGGTTCGCCGGTCGATCTCGCGCCGAATTCCAGCATGACGCTGGGGGCGACATAGCCGGAGCCAGAAGAGGCGGCTTTGTAATCGATGAAAAGCTTGTCGCCATCTGCCCGTGTCGAGGCCGATAGCCCTTGCGCTGCAATGGCGTCCTGGATCAAGGGCTGCGTCGTTTCGACGACCCATTTTGGCAATCTATCCCGAACAGCTTTCGACCAGCGCTTTTCCTCACTGCGTGTGGTTGGCAGGGCTTCGGCGCGTTCTCCCACCAGATCAGGTGCGATTGCCCGTATGTCATAGGTCAGATCGACATCTTCAGAGAAGCGCTGGATCACCCCATAGGCCTTGGAAAGGGATGTTCCGCCCTTGAAAACGAGGTGCTCACCAAGCTCGGAACTGAAGAGGGTCTGAAGGGCCCAGACAACCCAGACGTCCTTTTCGAGCAGGTGCGCGGGCCGCCCGGAGCGATCTGCAGCTACGGCCAGGGCTTCCTTGCGGTCTCTAGGCGGCAAAGACAGGAAGGGTTCAGACATGCGCCGCATTTCCGACACTGCGTGCAAGCCAGGTCGGGAACTGCGGTGCGGCGGTTACCAATTCGTCAAACGCCGCTGCGGGCAGTTTCTGCTTCAGCGATCTAAGAGCTGTCTCTGCCTGTTCCGGCCCGAGCCAGGCCAGAGCGCGAACAGCACTGCCAGCCGGCCTCTTCCCGAGGGCGAGTTGCCATCGGGGGGCGTGGCGCAGTTCCACGAGTTGTTTGCCCAATGAGAGCGTGCGGCTGCGACCCGAGGTCAGGTACACGGAGCGAACAGGCACTTGCGTGGTCAGGCCGAGTGCATTCGCTTCGGCGGCGCCGGTTGGAACGATGATTTCGCCACGTTGCGCCGCGAGGGCCTCGACGGCCTGTTCCACGGACGGAGCGCGCGTTCCAAACCGGCTTTTGATCGGTCGCAGGTAAACGCCGCGCCCGGCACGGATCAACTGGCCGCGCTCGGCAAGGCGCGACAAGGCCTGATCCACACCGGCACGGCTGCCGAGGTGCAGCAGGCCCTTTGCGGCAAGTGGCGCTCCTTCCGGAAGTCCCTCTGCATGGGTCAATATCTGTTCTGCAAGGTGCTGCATGATCGTTCTCCTGTCAGAAGTATACGCAGTTTTCTGACAGAATTCAATGCGTGCTGTTGAGCGAGACGAAGAGGGTGGTGGCTTCGTGCCGTGGGTAGCAGGCAGGCCATCGGCGATTTTCAGAGGGGAACACGCTTACCGAAGGCCCTGCAGTTGCAGGCATTCCTTGACGGCTGCAGCCCGCCTCTTGTCCAGGTACTCGGCCAGATCGTCGATATGGACGCCTTTGGCGCATTTCTGCGACGCTTCCATGCGGACGAGAGGAAGGGCGATGGAACCAGCCGAGACTTTGCGGACGAACTTGTCGGTACTCAGACTGAAAAAATCCCTGGCGACATCCTCAGCGGGAATGATCGGTCGCCCGGAATACATTGCTATCAAGAGAAACGCCGTGTTCATGATCCCGGAGTGAAGCACGATGGCATAGTTGTGAGAAGGTCGCGCAGCGGGTTGGCGGGGAAGCGGATAGCATGGAGCGCAAATCGGACGGGTACGTTGGGTCGGAGAGACTCTCCGAAGCGTGTGAAAGGGGGTAGGGAGCCCATGCTTGGGTAAGTCGGGCGGGAGCCTCGACGCCAAGCAACGCTTCTGGAGAGGCCGCAAGACAAGTGCACCTTTTGCGGTGCAGGCATCCCCGGATCCCGCTGGGGGCGCTGCCACACTGGTGCTGCCGGCAGGAGGAGGGTCATCCAGGCCCGCGGCAGCGCCTTGAGGGCCGAACCCTCTGCGCTTACCGACCAGAATGCTTTGGCTTGGGCTGATGCAGGCGTCGGCTGGTGTTCTTGCGGAAGGTGTTGCGCAGATCCTTGTTGATCAGCTCGATGTCGAACCAGTCCGGATCGAAATGCCCGCCGGCCCAGCGAAGGTTGGAGCTGTGGTCCTCGTGGTTCGGATCCCGGATGGTCTCGAGGAAATCGGCATAGGACCAGGGGCCGCCGACGTCCTCGGGCGGCCGGGCCCGGGCCCCTTCGGTGCATTCTGCGTGGCGGGGCAGGGGATCGAGGGATAGCCACTCCTCGATCCGGATCACATGGGTCCAGTCATCGCCAAAGTCGTAAAGGTAAGTGAAGGTCAGATCCTGGCCGCTGAAATCCGCCAGCCTGACCTCAGTGTAGTCGAAGGTCTGCGGGCCCCCGAAACCATCCTCAAGCTGATCGGGGTCGCCATATCGCAGCCCGCCGATCCGGAACTCATGCAGATGGCTGTCGGTCCAGCTGAACGCGGCCTGCAGCACCAGATGCAGCCTGTCGAGCGTCCAGTCCGACGGCACGACAAGTCGCCGCCAGATCGGCGGGTCAATCTCCGCCAGAGAGACATGCAGGCGGACGGCATTCGCGGGCTGGTACAAGGCAGGTCCCCCGGTCAGATCGCAAAATCGTCCAGCGATTTGCCCGTAGCCAGCGCCTCGGCGATCCATGCCGGTTTGCGCCCACGGCCGGACCAGGTGATTTCGGCGTTTTCCGGATGGCGGTACTTGGGCGCAGACGCCGCGCGTTTCCGGGTGGGAGCGGCTTCCGCAAGTTCGTCTAAACTGAAACCGAGTTCGCGGGCCAAGTCGTCAACCTTGGCGCGGGCCTCGGCCTTGCGACGGTCCTCGAAACTCGCGATGGCCTTCGCAACATTCTTTTGCAACTGCTTCAGCTCGGGAAGCGACAAGGCGTTAAGATCGATATCCGTCATTTGGTCCTCATTTGTTGCCCGGTGGATTTGAGCCCGAGCCTTGGGGAAGAAAGGCGTCTGGCGCTGGAAAGCAGGCACCGCGATTGCGTGTCAGATAAGCGCAGATATCCTGGGGATTACAACATGTCGGGGATTGGGGTTCGCGAGTGTTGGCTTTTGCCTTTTTCACGCATGGCTCGGCTGAATGCGAGGATCGTCTGGGGGAAAGCCTTCCCCTTGGTCGTCACTGGCATTGCCGACACACCCCCATCAGCGGGGAGACCCCGAAACGCCCCCTGAGAGTGAAAGTGCGGGCGGGTTTTCCGTGACGGGTTGAGGGCTGGAGGAGAGGCCTCCGGCGCCCGTCGCGGAGATCATCCCGATGACTAGAGAGCATCGCGCGGCCCACAAGAGTGGCCCGCGAACGAACCTTTATGACGACATCACCGACAAGATCATCGCCGAGTTGGAGGAAGGCCGGCTGCCCTGGGTCCAGCCCTGGGGAACCGCGGCGGCGCAAGCGCCGCTCGCCATGCCGCGAAACGCCAGCACGGGTCGGCAATATTCCGGGATCAATGTCCTGATCCTATGGGGCGCGGTCATCCAGCGGGGCTATCCAACCCAGCACTGGCTGACCTTCCGCCAGGCGCTGTCGCTCGGCGGCAATGTCCGCAAGGGCGAGCGGGGCACCACCGTCGTCTATGCCGACCGTTTCACGCCTGAAGACGAGAAGCGCCGCGCCCGGGAGACCGGGGAAGATGCAAACAGCATCCCGTTCCTGAAGCGCTTTACCGTGTTCAATGCGGCGCAATGCGATGGTCTGCCCGACGACATCGCCGTAGAGGCGCCGCCACCGCCGCCTGGGCTGATCGAGCCGCAGGTCGAGACGCTGATCGCGAAGACCGGTATCGACTTCCGGATCGGTGGCAACCGCGCCTTCTATGTCCCCGCGCTCGACTATGTGCAGGTCCCACCTCCGCAGGCGTATTTCGAGCCGATCAACTGGCACCGCACGGCGCTGCACGAGATGGGGCATGCCACGGGGCACAGCGCCCGCCTGGCTCGGGATTTCTCGGGCGGCTTCGGAACGAGGAAATACGCCTTCGAGGAACTGATCGCCGAGATTTCGAGCGCGTTCTGTTGCGCCTCGCTCGGGATCGTCCCGACGGTGCGCCACGCCGACTACGTGGGCTCGTGGCTGGAGGTGATGCGCGAGGATTCCCGCGCGATCGTCCGTGCAGCCTCGCAGGCCAGCAAGGCGGCCGACTGGCTGCTGGCCCATCTGCCCGACGACAGCACCGATGTTGAGCGGCAGACCTCGGCGGAAGGGAGCGCTGCGGCATGATCCTCCTGACAGATGCGCAGCGCGCGCACCTTCTCGCCAATGGTCGCCAACCGGATGTCGATCACATTCCTGTCGTCAAATTCTTCAATCCCTTTGGTGCCGGCGTCTGGCTCGCGACCGAACTGGACGCGGACGGTGACATCATGTTCGGCCTGGCCGATATCGGCTATCCCGAGCTTGGCTCCTGGAGCTTCGATGAACTGTGCTCGATCCGGCTGCCCTTCGGCATGGGGATCGAGCGCGATTTACTCTTCACCGGCGACGTGCCGATCTCGGTCTGGGCCGACACCGCGCGCCAGGCCGGCAGCATCCGCGATGCCGAGCGCCTGCTTTACCGCTCGGGCCGCCTGTCGATCAGGCCACCCTCCGATACGGAGGCCCGGCATTCCTGATGTCCGGGTTTCCGGCTTTCCACGCTCGGCGCCGCTCTCTTCGAAGGACGAGGGCGGCGCTTCTCCTCGTGACGCGGTGAAAGTACGGCGCCCGGCCGACTGCCCGTTGGAGAACAGGACCATGACACGAAAGATGAGAACACCCGCCGTCGAACCGCAGCCGCTCCGGTTCTCGGCCCAGGAGCAGGCCGTGGTCTATGAAGCCCGGCAGATCCTGCTGCGCCATCTCAACCAGAACCCTGTCCTGTCGTCCTGGCAGGCGGTGCTCGACTATTGCGCCCTCACCATCAGGGGCGATGTGGAGCGGTTCCATGTCCTCTATCTCGACCGGAGGAACCGGCTGATCTCCGACGAATGCCTCGCCATCGGCACGGTCGATCATGTCCCGGTCTATCCCCGGGAGGTGCTGCGGCGATGCCTGACGCTCAATGCCTCGGCGCTGATCATCGTCCACAATCATCCGGCCGGCGATCCCAAGCCCTCGGCCGCCGACCTCGCGATGACGAAAGAAATCCGGAACGCCTGTGCGTCCCTAGGGGTGATGCTGCACGACCACATCATCACCGGCGCCGGCCGGGAGACCAGCCTGCGTGCCCGCGGCGAGCTCTGATGGGTATGCGCGTTCATCCGCGGCGCGGCCTAGAGAGGGAAAGGAGTGGGGGGAGTTTCGTGACGGGCTGGTTGCCGGAGAGAGAGGCTCCTCGGCGTCCGTCATGGAGACCCTGACATGGCCACTGCCACGCAGAAAATCACCCTGTCGTCCTCGCGCGACATCCCCTTCAACAAGCTGGTGCTCAGCCAGTCCAATGTCCGGCGCGTGAAAGCCGGTATCTCGGTCGAGGAACTGGCCGAGTCCATCGCCCGCCGGGGGTTGATCCAGTCCCTGCATGTCCGGCCCGAGCTCGACGCCAAGGGGCAGGAAACCGGCCTCTTCGAAGTGCCGGCTGGCGGCCGCCGCTATCGTGCGCTGGAGCTTTTGGTCAAACAGAAGCGCCTCAACAAGACCGCGCCGGTGCCCTGTATCGTCTCGGAGGCCAGAGACGATATCCTGATCGACGAGGTGTCGCTGGCCGAGAATATCGAGCGCGCGCCGCTGCATCCGCTCGACCAGTTCCGCGCCTTCCAGGTCCTTCGCGAGAAGGGCATGAGCGAGGAGGAAATCGCCGCGGCTTTTTTCGTCGACGCCAAAGTGGTGAAGCAGCGTCTGCGCCTCGTTTCGGTCTCGCCGGCGCTGCTCGAGACCTATGCGGAGGACGGCATGACGCTGGAACAGCTCATGGCCTTCACCGTCTCCGACGACCATGCACGGCAGGAACAGGTCTGGGAGGTGATTAAGGATAGTTGGCAGAAGGAGCCTTACACCATTCGTCGCATGCTGACCGAGACCACGGTGCGCGCTTCCGACAGGCGGGCGCTCTTCGTCGGCATCGAGACCTATGAGGCGGCGGGCGGCTATGTGCTGCGCGATCTCTTCCAGCAGGACGATGGCGGCTGGCTTCAGGACCCGATGCTGCTCGACCGGCTGGCCGGCGAGAAGCTGAAGGCCGAGGCAGAAACCATCGCCGCCGAGGGCTGGAAGTGGATCGAGGTCGCCGTGGACTTCCCCTATGGCCATACCAGCGGCATGCGCCGTCTGGCCGGTACCACCATCGACCTGACTGACGACGAACGTGCCGAGCGTGAGAAGCTGCGGGACGAGTTCGACGCGCTGGAGGCGGAATATGCCGAGGCTGACGAGTTCCCCGACGAGGTGGACGCGCGGCTCGGCGAGATCGAGGAGGCGCTGGAGGCCTTCGAGGCCCGGCCGATGCGGTATGACGCGGACCAGATGGCGGGGGCCGGTGTCTTCGTTAGCATCCGCCATGACGGCCAGCTCTCCGTCGAGCGCGGCTATGTCCGTGCCGACGACGAGGCGATGGAAGGTCAGGAAGGGCAGGGTGCTGATGGGTGTTCTCCCGAGGAAGGCGAGTCCGGTGGTGTGCAGCGCGCGGTCATCATGGTGGGTGGCACGGCGACCGAACCTGAGGAGGACGAGGACGTCGAAACGATCCGACCTCTGCCGGACCGCCTGGTCAGCGAGCTGACCGCGCATCGCACGCTGGCACTCCGCGATGCCGTGGCGGCGAACCCGCATGTGGCGATGACGGCGCTGCTGCATCGGCTGGTCACCGATTGCTTCCTGCCGCATTCCACCAGGGGGTGCCTCGAGGCTCATGTCCGGGAAGCTCATTTCCCGGTACAAGCCGACGACCTCGGCGAGAGCGTTTCGGCGCGCGCCATCGCCGAGCGGAACGAACGCTGGGGCGATCATATTCCGGCCGACGATGCCGCTCTCTGGGACTGGCTCACCGATCAGGACGACGACACCCGGATGGAGCTGCTCGCCCATTGCGTCAGCTTCGGTGTGAACGCGCTCCATGAGAAGCCCAACCCCTACAGCGGCATGGGCGTCAGCCAGCACGGGCTCGACGTGAGACTGTCTCAGGCCGACCGGCTGGCGCGGGCAACGGGCCTCGACATGGTGGCCGTGGGCTGGCGGCCGACCGTCGGCAACTATCTCGGCCGCGTGACCAAGCCGCGGATCATCGAGGCAGTGCGCGAGGGCGCCGGAGACCGCGCGGCGCAACTCATCGACCATCTGAAGAAGGGCGACATGGCCAAGGAGGCCGAGCGCCTGCTGGCCGAAACCGGCTGGCTGCCGGAACCGCTGCGCATGGTGGATCGCGATGCCGATATCGCGTTGGATGTCGGGGTCGACACGGAGGCGGATGATTTGCCTGAATTCCTTGCCGGCGATGGCGAGGATGAAGAAGTCGCGGAGGACGAGGAGAAGTCGATGGTCGCCGCCGAATGATGCTCAGGCGGGGTGGCCTTCGCTGCCCCGCCTCATCCCTTCCGTTTCCGCAACTTGGCCGGTCCTCGTGACCGGGCTTTTGCATTGGAGAACCCTGATGCCTGATACGATCGATATCGACCGAATATTCCGTGAGAACCGCGCCATTCCGCCATCCGAACGCACGCTGCCCTGGGAGGAAACCTGCGACGGCATCACCGTAGTGGTGGAGCCGAAGCCGCATTGGGCGGATGACATGCGCGCCTTTCGTCTCGAAAGGCGAGAATACTGCCGCTACACCGATTGGGCCGCGAATGGCGGTCATGCCCGGTTCTACGGTCATATCGACACCAGCGGCGATGAGGTGATGATGAGAGCGCGCGCGATGATCGCCCGCGAGATTGCCGATGGACTCTGGGACTGAAGGCCTGTTCACGTCCGACGATAGCCGCCACCGTCTTCCTGTCATGGGCCTCCATGGTTCCAGTTCCAGCATCACCACGGTGCCGCTCATCATGTTCGGCATCGATTTCCGCCCCTGTCCTCGACCACATTCCTGATGCCAGCGTGGCGGCAAGGCTGGCCGGGCGAAGCATCTGCAAGGGGGTCTCCGGCACCTGTCGGATGCAAGACACCACCCCCGCTTCCATTCGCTAACCTTGGTCTGATCCGTCTCTTTGACATTCAACCCCGTAGGGGTCGGCTTGCGCATACGTGCCGCCCTCGGGGATTCGGAAAAAGTCCGAACGCCCGAGGGTGAGTGCAGATCCGGTCAGACACGTCGGGCGCCTGTCGCGCGGGGGATGGTCCCCCGCCTCCAAAGACAGGAGCCAATCCCGATGTCCTATGCAGATGCCACCGCTTTCGCCGCCAGCCTCGCCACCACTCTGATGGTCGTAATCGTCGTGTTCCAGGCCGGGGACGGAACCCACGGCGCCATGCCCGCCGACGAGTTCGACGGCGACGAAGACATGGTGAAGCTGGAACTGGATCCATGGGCCTGAGGCGCGAAAGCGCCTCTCCCCAAACGGCCCGAGCGCGGAGACCCGCGCTTCGGGCCTTCAGTGCCTCTCGATGGTCCCCCGTCGTCGGCAGCGGATCCGGGAACAAGCCCGGTCAGAGAGGAAGAGTGCGGGCCGTTCGGCCGTGACGGGTTGAGGGCTGGAGAGAGAGGCTTTCCGGCGCCCGTCATGGAGTGATCCCGATGACCTTTGCCCGTTCCGAAACCTTACGTTCCATCGGCCAGATTCTGACGGCTGATGTTCTGCCCGCGCTGTATCGGTCGCAAAAGCTGCCGCTGCGCATCTCTTGCCTCGGTGTCGCCAGCTATGACGCCAGTGACGCGGCGAATAGCTTTGACCGCGTGATCCCGCTTGGGGAATGCCCGTCACCGGAACAGGCCATTCAGGCCGCAGCCTTGCGCCTGCCGCGCGGTGATATTTGCACGGGGCCGAATAGCTTTCCGTATTTCCAACCGCGCATCATGCTCATTCAGGACCGCGATCAGCGCCTGGTCCTCGCCGGCGAGATCCGCGCCGGCATTATCCTCTGGCAGCAGCCGGTCGCATCCGATGCCGAGGCACGCAGTATTGTGACCGAGGCCAGCCGATTGCGCGGTATGGCATTCCTAGCCTCGGAGCCCGGTGATGCGCGACGGCTGCGTTACCGCGCTGCTGCTCTGGAGGCACGGTTGGTTGATCCCTTCTGGCGCGAGACCGCGGCCGATCTGCTCCGCCTGCCACAGGCCGCCTGAGCTTCACCCTTTCCATCCCATTCGGCCCGGTGTCACGCCGGGCCATGTCATGCCCGGAGACCATCATGGCCGACTATTTCACCCATTTCTCCTGCCTGCTCGATGTGGGCACCCCCGAGCAGGCCGCCCGTGCGCTCGATCTCTACAATGCGCTCTCGGATGAGAATGCCGCTGGGGATCCGCCTTCGGACGGGTTTCTGCTTTCCATTCAACCCGAGCATGGCGGAACCCAGCTCTGGATGCGCGATGATGGCACCGGCGATCCCGAGCATATCATCCAATTCGTCAAACGCTGCGCGAAGGAGTTCGGGCTGACCGGCCTTTGGGGAATGCAATACGCCAACACCTGCTCGAAGCCGCGTGTGGACGGGTTCGGCGGCGGAGCGCACGTCCTCGATCTCGCCACCGGCGAGACGGTGGACTGGATCTACACGGACGGCTGGCTTTCCACCGTGTTGGGGGGAGGCAATCCCTATGAGTGAGGTCATCGAGATCACTGTCTATCGTCTCGACGAGCTTTCCGATGCAGCTAGGGACAAAGCCCGCGTCTGGTATCGTGAGGGTGGCTTCGGCGATGACTGGTACGATGGCGTCTATGAGGATTTCCAGCGCGTCGCCGAAATCCTAGGGCTGAACCTCAAGACCCGAACCGTCCGGTTGATGGGCGGCGGCACACGGCAAGACCCCTGCATCTGGTTCCGGGGCTTCTGGAGCCAGGGGGATGGCGCCTGCTTCGAAACTTTCTATGCCTATCGCAAGGGCGCGCCGCGCCTGATCAGGGAATACGCGCCGCAGGATACCGAGTTGCACCGCATCGCCGATGCCCTGCAGGCGGTCCAGCGGCGTAATTTCTACCAGCTACGCGCCGAAGCCACCCATCGCGGCCATTATTACCATGAGTATTGCATGGCAATCTCGGTCGAGCGTGACAGCCTGAGTTGGCAGGACTTGACCGCCGACGCCGAGGAGGTGGTTATCGAGGCGTTGCGCGATCTCGCCCGCTGGCTCTACCGCCAGCTCGAGCGCGAATACGACTATCTGTCCTCGGATGAGGTCGTCGATGAGGCCATCATCGCCAACGGTTACACCTTCACCGAAGCCGGACGCAGGTTCGGCTGATCCTGACAAGCGCCCCCACCATCCGGTCGGGGCGCTTTGTTCATGTCGTCGTTTCCAGAGTCAGAGAGGGGCCGGGACGGGGTGAGTCCGGGTGGTCGAGAGAGCGCTGTCCGGGCTTGTCCCTCCCGCTCTCCGAGGATCCCCGATATGAACATCTCGTCTCCCGTGACCGATCCGGTCACGCCGCTCGGCGCCGCACCCGCGATCTTGGCCGCCGCCAATATCCTCCTTCCCCATCTCGAACGCGGTCAACGCGTCGATATTGCGATCCTGCGCGATGCGATGGAAAGCGCTTTCGGCGCCTCCGACGCCAGTGGCGCCTGGGACTGGAAGCTCGCTTATGAGGCCTGCGAGGTCGCCACGGTTCTGTTCCTGCGCAAATACGGAAAGGCGCTGTTCCGCAAAGCCGCCTCCCCGGCGTCCCGGCTCGGTCCTCTGGCGAAGATCGCGGGGTTACTACCGACGCAGACCCGCCGCTCCGAAGAAAGTCAGAGCTTCCAGCAGTTCAGCACGCCTCTGCTTCTCGGCTTTGCCGCCCTGACCGCGGCCGCGATCACGCCCGATGACGTGGTGCTGGAACCCTCGGCCGGCCCCGGCCTGATGGCGATCCTCGCACAGGCTGCCGGCGGCTCGCTGATCCTCAACGAACTCGCCGAGACCCGCGCCGATCTTCTCTCTTCCCTCTTTCCGGCCTTTCCAGTCACCCGGTTCGACGCCGCCCAGATCGACGATCATCTGGTCCCGGAGGCCGTGCCGTCCGTGGTGCTGATGAACCCACCTTTCTCGGTCATGGCCAATGTCGAGGGGCGGATGGCGGATGCTGCCCTTCGTCATGTCGCCTCGGCGCTGGCCCGGCTTGCTCCTGGCGGACGGCTGGTCACGATCACCGGCGCGAACTTCGGACCGGAAGCACCGGCCTGGCGCGACGCCTTCATCCGCCTGCAGGACCGCGGCCGCCTGGTCTTCACCGCGGCGATCGATGGCGCGGTCTTCGCCAGACATGGCACCCGCATCGACACGCGGCTGACGGTGATCGACAAACTGCCCGCCGACGATCCGTCAGTCTTCCCGGCCTCGGCAGGGATTGCACCCGACGTTGTCACGCTGCTCGGCTGGATCGAAAGCCAGCTTCCGCTGCGCTTGCCGGTGTCGCTGCCGAAGGTCGCTTCTCCCGTGCCGGCAGCTGCGCCGAAGACCGTGCGCGGTTATCTCGCTCGCGCCACAGCGTCCCGACCCGCCGCCGCACCAGCGTCCGATCCCGAGGGGGTGGAGCTCGAGTATGAGACCGTGGACTGGGCGCCGCCCGAGGGCGCGCGCTTGTCGGACGCGATCTATGAGGAATATGCGCTGCAATCGCTGCGCATCTCCGGCGCCGAGCCGCACCCGACCAGGCTGGTGCAGTCCGCCGCCATGGCCTCCGTCGCACCTCCGAAGCCCTCCTATCGGCCAATGTTGCCCGCCGACATCCGTACCCGGCTCTCCGACGCGCAGTTGGAGACCGTTATCTACGCCGGGGAATCCCATTTCGATCACCTCGCAGGTGCCTGGACCGTGGACGAGCATTTCGACAAGGTGAGCGCCGCCGCCGAGGATGCTGCCGGCGCTGTCCGTTTCCGCCGCGGCTTCATGCTCGGTGACGGCACCGGTGCCGGCAAGGGCCGTCAGTCGGCCGGGATCATCCTCGACAACTGGCTGCGCGGTCGCCGCAAGGCGGTCTGGATCAGCAAGTCCGACAAGCTGATCGAGGATGCGCAACGTGACTGGTCGGCGCTCGGCATGGAACGCTTGCTGGTCACGCCTCTGTCACGCTTCCCTCAAGGCGCAAAGATCACGCTGTCGGGAGGCATCCTGTTCACCACCTATGCCACCCTACGCTCCGATGACCGGGGCGAGAAGGTTTCGCGCGTCAGGCAGATCGTCGAATGGTTGGGCTCCGATTTCGATGGGGTCATCATCTTCGACGAGAGCCATGTGATGCAGAATGCCGGTGGCGGCAAGGGAGACCGCGGCGATATCGCCGCTTCGCAGCAGGGACGCGCAGGCCTGCGGCTCCAGCATGCCCTGCCGGATGCCCGCGTGGTCTATGTCTCGGCAACCGGGGCCACGACCGTCCACAACCTCGCCTATGCACAACGGCTCGGTCTCTGGGGTGGCGAGGATTTTCCGTTCCAGACCCGCGCTGAATTTGTCGAGGCGATCGAGGCCGGCGGTGTGGCGGCGATGGAGGTTCTGGCCCGCGACCTGCGATCTCTCGGCCTCTATACCGCGCGCTCGCTTTCTTATGACGGCGTCGAATACGAGCTGGTCGAGCACAAGCTCACCGACGAGCAGCGCCGCATCTATGACGCTTACGCGGCCGCGTTCGCCGTGATCCATGGGAACCTGGACGCGGCGATGGAAGCGGCCAATATCACCGGCAGCCCAGAATCTGGTGGGGCGACGCTGAATCGGCAGGCCAAATCCGCAGCGCGCTCGGCCTTCGAGAGCACCAAGCAGCGCTTCTTCGGCCATCTACTGACCTCGATGAAAACCCCGACGCTGATCCGCTCGATCGACGCCGATCTGGAGACGGGCCATGCGGCCGTCATCCAGATCGTCTCGACTGGCGAGGCGCTGATGGAACGGCGGCTGGCGGAGATCCCGACCGAGGAATGGAACGACATTTCCGTCGACCTCACGCCGCGGGAATATGTCGGCTCGTATTTGCAGCATTCCTTCCCGGTGCAGCTCTACGAACCCTTCACCGACAGCGAAGGCAACCTCTCCTCGCGGCCGGTGTTCCGGGACGGTCAGCCGGTCGAGAGCCGCGAAGCCGTGGCCCGGCGGAACGAGATGCTCGAACAGCTCGGCTCGTTGCCGCCGGTTCCGGGGGCGCTCGACCAGATCGTTCAGCGCTTCGGCACCGATCTGGTGGCGGAGGTCACCGGCCGCTCGCGCCGGATCGTGCGCAAGGGCGATGGCGCATCGGCGCGTCTGGCGGTCGAGAACCGTGCGCCCTCCGCAAACCTGGCAGAGACCTCGGCCTTCATGGATGATCAGAAGCGCATTCTGGTCTTCTCGGATGCGGGGGGCACCGGGCGCAGCTATCATGCGGAGCTCTCGGCGCGGAACCAGCGGCTGCGGGTGCATTACCTGCTGGAACCGGGCTGGAAGGCCGATACCGCCATTCAGGGGCTGGGGCGCACCAACCGCACCAATCAGGCGCAACCACCGCTGTTCCGGCCCATCGCCACGGACGTCAAAGCCGAGAAGCGCTTCCTCAGCACGATCGCCCGTCGTCTCGACACGCTCGGCGCGATCACCCGCGGCCAGCGCCAGACCGGCGGACAGGGCCTGTTCCGGCCCGAGGACAATCTGGAATCCGCCTACGCTCGCGATGCGCTACGCCAGCTCTATCTGCTGATCGTGAGCGGCAAGGTCGAGGGCTGCTCGCTGGAGAGGTTTGAATCCGCTACCGGTCTCAAACTGATGGACAGCAATGGGATCAAGGACGATCTGCCGCCGATCACCACTTTTCTCAACCGCCTTCTGGCGCTGACCATCGAGATGCAGGGCATCCTGTTCTCGGCCTTCGAGCAGCTTCTGCAGGCGCGCATCGACGGCGCCATTGCATCGGGCACCTATGACATGGGGCTGGAGACCCTGAAGGCGGAAAGCTTCATCGTCACCGACCGGCAGGTGATCCGTACCCATCCCGGCACCGGTGCCGAAACGCGGCTCCTGACCCTGACCGAGCGCAAGCGCAATCAGCCGGTGACGCTGGATGCAGCTCTTGCAGAACTGGATGATCCACGGGCGAAGCTGCTCGTCAACGAGCGGTCCGGTCGTGCCGCCATGCAGATCCCCACCACCAGCGTCATGCTGGACGATGGCGAGATCGAGCGCCGCGTCCGGCTGATCCGGCCGATGGAAGCGATGAACATGCCAGCGCGGGCGATGGGCGAGACCCACTGGGTCGAGGCCGAACGCGCTGCCTTCGCCTCGGCATGGCAGGCCGAGTTGGACGAAGTGCCGGAGTTCACCGACAGCATCCTGCATATGGTGACCGGGCTGCTGCTGCCGATCTGGAAGCGCCTGCCGCAGGACTCCTCCCGCGTCTATCGGCTCCAGACCGATGAGGGCGAGCGCATCATCGGTCGCCGGGTCTCACCCGCTTGGGCGGCCAATGCCGCCACCAGCGGGGTTGCGACCAGCATCACCCCGGACGAGGCCTATGCCGCGCTGATCGAGGGCCGGACGATCTTCGATCTGGCCGAAGGGCTGCAACTGCGACGCTCGCGTGTCATGGGCGCGAACCGGATCGAGCTCACCGGCTTCACCGATACCATGCGCGATCGGCTGCGCGCCTATGGGCTCTTCAGCGAGATCATTTCCTGGAAACTTCGCTTCTTCGTTCCGGTCGGGGAAGCCGGGCCGGAGATCATCGGCAGACTGCTCGACCGCTTCCCGGTCGAGCGCATTTCCGAGCGGGAGGCCGCGTGATGGCACGCCTCAACGCTTCCGAACTGGCGCAGCGTCTCGGCCGAGAGGCCGAGGCGGTATGCCGCCACTATCTCTCGAATGGGCGCAAACAGGGCAATTACTGGCAGGTCGGCGATGTGCAGAACAGTCCCGGCCGCTCCATGTTCGTCCGTCTGACCGGGCCGGAATCGGGCAAGGGCGCGGCCGGCAAATGGACCGATGCGCAGAGCGGGGAACATGGCGATCTGCTCGACGTGATCGGCGAAAGCCTCGGCCTTATCGATTTTGCTGATGTTGCCGAGGAAGCCCGCCGCTTCCTCAGCCTGCCGCATCCCGAACCGGAGCCACAGTCCCGCAAGTTCCGAACACCGCCGGTACCATCCGGTTCGTCCGAAGCGGCGCGCCGCCTCTGGCACATGACCCGGCCATTGATCGGCAGCCTCGCGGAGACGTATTTACGCGGACGCGGCATTACGGATTTACGCGGAACCGCGAATCTGCGGTTCCATCCGAGCTGCTACTGGCGACCCGAGGGCGATGGGCCGACAGAGGCATGGCCCGCCATGATTGCCGCGGTGACCGACCTCGATGGCAGGATCACCGGCGCGCATCGCACCTGGCTCATCCGCGACGGCTCCGGCAAGGCGCCGCTCGATCCGCCGAGAAAGGCAATGGGAGACCTGCTCGGAAACGCCGTCCGGTTTGGCGGGGTGCAGGTTGTCATGGCGGCAGGCGAGGGGATCGAAACCATCCTCTCGCTGCGGCAGGCATTGCCTAGGATGCCGATGGCCTCCGCACTTTCGGCCGGGCACCTCTCCGCCATCCAGTTCTCCCCGCATCTGCGCAGGCTCTACATCGTCCGCGACAACGATCCGGCAGGTGACGCCGCGCGGGACAGCCTGGTGGACCGGGCCATCGGAGCCGGGATCGAGGCCATCACGCTCTCGCCCATGCTGGGGGATTTCAACGACGATCTCGTGAGCCTCGGCCTGGAGGCGCTTAGGGCGCAGATCCGGGTGCAGATCGCCCCTGAGGACGTCAGCCGTTTCATGTCACGCGCGCCATAGCCAGAGAGGGTCGTGATCTGGGACAAACGATCCCGCCATGGGCAAGGGGTTGGGGCACCTCGGCAAGGGGACCGCGCCTTGGCCTTCTTGAGAGGGCGAGCGGCCCACAAACGCTCCGGCCCGGCAATGGCGGCGCCCGACTGATTTCCGTCGGCGGCCAGCCACCCCACGCGACAGGTCGCGTGGGACCCCGTCTCCCCCGCCTTTACAGCGCGAAGCAAATCAGCCGGGCTTTGCCATCAAGGCCCTCGCAAAGAGCTCGGGCTGCCAGGCCGGAGCGCCCGTGGGCTTGTCGTCGCCATGAAGGCCGCGACGGTCGCGGTCCAGCCGAAGGACACATCCCATGTATGCCCATGACGAATTCGAACCCGATCACAGCACGTCTCCCACCGGCCATGTCATCGAAGAGCTCGAACTCTATGGCTACCGTCCCGCCGAGGGCGAGGCCGACCCCCGGATCACGCCCGAGGACAACGCCATCCAAGGCGCGGTTGCCGACATCTTCGATGCCCTGATCTCCACCATGGCCGACACCAGCCTCGATTTCGACCTAGACGAGATCATGTGGTCCACGGTCAACACCTTCCACCGCGCCGTCGAGCGGATCGAACGCAAACTCGACGATAACGAGCAGGCTCAGAAGCGCCTTCAGCGCGAACAGGACGGAAGCGAGGTGAAATCCGTCCAGTTGGAGACCCTGATCGGCATCGGAGAAAACCTGATCGAGCGTCGCGACAGCATGGAGACCTTCCGCGAGACCGCCGCCGACCTCTTCCTGCGCACCACAGGCACGCCCTGGTCGCCGCGCTCCGGATCACGGGTCAACCATCGCCAGATGACCTCGGCCATGATCGACAGCCGAGATTTTCTCGCCGCCAAGCAGAGGGCCGACAACGAGGTACTGCTACCCGCCGGGCCGAAGATCGCCTTCTCGGGCGGCGACACCACCGATCACCGCACGATCTGGGCCAGGCTCGATCAGGTCCATGCCAAGCACCCCGACATGGTGCTTCTGCACGGCGGCAGCCCGAAAGGCGCCGAACGCATCGCGGCCACTTGGGCCAACAACCGCAAGGTGCCGCAGGTCGCCTTTAAGCCCAACTGGACGAAACACGCCAAGGCCGCGCCCTTCAAGCGCAACGACCGGATGCTCGATACCATGCCGATCGGGGTCATCATCTTCCCCGGCACCGGCATTCAGGAAAACCTCGCCGACAAGGCCCGCAAGATGGGCATCCCGGTCTACCGCCTGGCGGAGGGCAGCGCATGAGCGCTGCCAGCAATCCGTCGACACCATGCCCGGCAGAACTCTCGCCATGCCGGGCAGTTTCATGTTATGTTCGCCTTGCGCCATGGTGGTGGTGGAAGGCGCGACCGTTCCACGTCAAACGGGAGACTCCACCATGATCGTTCTCGGAATCCTTGCATCTTTCGCGGCCATTGCGGGCCTGTGCTGGTTGGTGTTCAACCTCGCCGTCTTCGCCCTGCCGTTCCTCGTCGGGTTTCACACCGGCATCTGGGCGTATGGCACCGGCGCAGGCTGGTTCGGTGCAATCTTTGTCGGTGGCTTCGCCGCCGGCCTGACGCTTGCCATCGGTCAGGCGCTGATCATGCTCGTGCGCCCGCTCTGGGCGCGGTTTGTCATCGCGCTGATCTTCGTGGTACCGGCGATGCTCGCTGGCTTCCACGCCACCCTTGGGATCACCAGGGCCATCATGCCCTCGGAGACATGGCAGATGATCTTCTCGGCCATCGGCGCTGCCGCCGTCGGCATTTCCGCCTTTCTCCGCATTGCCGGTTCGGCAGCCGAGCTTTCGGGTAGGTCTCCCATAGGCGCATGACATTTTTGACGGTCCGATGAGGCGGGGCCTGATCAGTGCTGGACTGCCATCCCAATCGTCAGATTGCCGGTATGGGGCGGGGTGTGGATCGGCAAGAGGCCCGCGTCACGGCCCGTGGCTGCGCAGTGGTAATGGCGGACCGTTCGAGCGGCAAATCGCACCTGTGATCGCGGGGGGGCGCCGGGCGGGGCGCTTGGAGAGTGATGCGCATGGCCTGTCGCGGGTGAGCAAACCCGCCGGTGGAAAGGCCGGTCAGGATGACGGGCATCCGCAGTCGCCATCGTCTCCGTTCCTTGCCCGTCCCATGTCGGCTCCATACGGCCCTTTCAATGGCCTGATCTGGCCGAATACCGGCAGTGCCTCGACCGGCTTGGCGCAACAGCGCCGCCATAACTTTCTTCCCCTGGGCTGCGCCCATCCCGCGCGAAACAAGAAAGTTCTGCCTGTGCTGTCCGGCCCCCGGCACGCCGGGGGTGCGCCGCCGGTCGTCTTCGGCCTGTCGATCGCCATCGGGCCGCAATGGTGCGGACCCGGAAACGGAAAACGGAGACTTAAAATGGCGACCATCGGCACCTTCAAGAAGACCGGCAACGAATTCACCGGCGAAATCGTCACCCTCAGCGTTCAGGCCAAGGGCGTGCGCATCGTCCCCGACACCCGCGCCACCGGCGAGAACGCCCCCAGCCATCGGGTCCTGGTGGGCCGCGCCGAGATCGGCGCCGCCTGGTCCAAGCGCTCGGGCGAGGGCCGCGACTATCTGGGCCTCAAGCTCGACGATCCGAGCTTCACCGCCCCGATCTACGCTAACCTCTTCGACGACGAAGATGGCGAGAGCTACGCGCTGATCTGGTCCCGTCCCAACGGTCGCCGCAGCGAGTAACGACGCCCTGGGCCCCGGCCGAAAGGCCGGGGCCCGCCCGCCAAACCGGGCAACCGAATCAGTTCCTCGGTTCGGCGGTGCCAAGACAAAACGCGATATAAACGCAGAAGAATTCCGGTAGAGATTTCCCGGAGAGCGACTATAATAGTCGTAGTTCTGGCGTGCGCGCCGGGCCGGATGGGAGGTGATCTGCATGATCACCGCCCGACAATCGCGGGCCGCGCGTGCGCTTCTTGGCTGGACACAGGAGCAGCTTGCGGATGAGGCCCGGGTATCTTTGACCGCGCTCAAGCGCCTTGAGTCCGAAAGCGGACTCGAGGTCTACGAGACCACGCGCGATCAGGTTCGACGGGCGTTCGAAGCGAATGGCATTCTGCTCCTGAACTCCGACCAGGGGATTGGAGTGATGCATGTTCAGGCGAAGGCCGTCGCTAAGAGCTGACTATTCCGGCAGGTTTCGCCGTGAACGGAATTGCGCTATTGCCGTGCTCACGAAAACGTCAACCTTCTGTGCTAGGATTGTACAGAAGCCGCAGTGGGGATGCGTGTGACGATCAGCAGCTTGCAGGATGTGCCGCCGCAGGGGACCGTGGTGACGGAGTATGACCGTCGTCACATGGCGCAGTACATGCGTTTGCTCGATGCTGCAGGCGAGGGCGCGAGCTGGCAGGAGGCCGCGCAGATCATCCTGGGTCTCGATGCGCAGAAAGAGCCGGAGCGGGCGCGCATGGTCCATGACGCCCATCTTGAACGCGCGCGCTGGCTTAGTTCCGAGGGCTATCGGCAATTGGCGGCGGGGCGCACCGCCTGAGGAGGTGATGCGCCGCGCGCATCACCTGATGCCTTGGGGCGGGCTTCCCAAGTGATTGATCTCTTGGAATCCTTTTTTGTGATCAACCCAGGGGAGAGGCGATGCCATGCAACCTGATCGCTCGAATTGGCGTGACCAGGCCGCCTACGATTATCTCGATGATCTGGCTGCGCCGGAACTCGGCTGGGAATGCCTGCGCCGCAATCCCGAATATCAGCATGATTACGCAAAGCTCGCAGGAGAACCCCCGGAGAGGGTTGATCTGATGGATCAGGTCGGCCGTCGATGGGGGTTGTGCTTTCCCGGTTCGCCCCGGTCTGAGCGCGACTGTCGCAGAGATATTCTGGCGCCCCGAAATCGATACCAGCGCCGTGGTGCTCGTGGTCGCTCCCGGGTCACTCGTCGACGAGACTGACGACGCTGGCGACGAGATATCTGCCTTAAACGGCAGGGTATCACGCATTGGCAAGCACCTGTGCCACAGGCTACCGGACGGAACATACCTGCATCTCGTCGCTCCGCTGAAACACCGCGGTCGGCTTGTGGCTGCCGTCCCCCTCGGTCCCGAGGGCCTTGATCGCATGGAGGCGATCCAGCGGCTCCTGGCGGACCAGCATCGCCGTCGATCAATCCCACGCGACACCCGCCTGACCGCGCAGCAGAAAGCGCGCCTGCGGCGTGTCCTCCAGGCCTCCGACGCCGCCTTCGACGGCGCGACCCAGAAGCAGATCGCCGAGGTCCTGTTCCGTACCGGTCACCTGGACCGCGATGAATGGCAGGTCTCCTCAGCCCGCTTTGCCGTCTCCAGCCTCCTTCGCGAGGGGCGTGACCTGATCTCCGGCGGCTATCGCAAGCTTCTGCGTCACCAGCGCCGCCTCTAGGTCGGTGATCCCGCGCCGCGGTGTGCGAATTTACCCCTGCCAACTCCCCACTGCATCTGACCGGACGCGCTTCGCCATCGTGACCGTCATCAGCCGCTGTTTCGCGGCACTGGTCACACACAGTAGGGAGACGCCCGATGTCCGCCATCTCAACCGAACTTCCCCCGCGCTATCTGCGCACCAAAGAAGCCGCCCAGTTCCTGAGCCTGTCGGCTCGGACGCTGGAGAAGCACCGGACCTATGGCACCGGTCCCGCCTACCACAAGCTGGGCGGACGCGTGGTCTATGCGATTGAGGACCTGCAGGCCTGGGTCGGACGCGGCGCCGTCACCTCGACATCCGACCCGCGCGGGCAAGTGCTGCCAGCGAAGCGCCACACGCTCCCCAACCTCCCGCAGCCTGGCCGCTTCGTGCGCTGACGCGGGGGCGACACCTTCATGACCGATGGACGCAGACCCCGTTCCGAGCGCGGGCAGCTCGATCTGTTCCGCGCGCTGCCCGGGGATTTCGCCCCCAGAGATGCGCAGGACCTCATGGCCTATCCCTTTTTCTCCCTCGCCAAATCCAAACGGGTCGCACCGATCGACTTTGCCGCTGGCAGCGTCAGCATCCGGGTCGAGGCTGTTCCCGATCACGGTATGGCCACAATCTGGGATGCCGACATCCTGATCTGGGCGGCGAGCCAGATCGTCGAGGCGCGTGACGCGGGGCTGCGCACCTCCCGGCTGATGGCTGCCACGCCATATGAAATCCTCACCTATGTCGGTCGCGGAACCAGTGCGCGGGATTACCAGCGCCTGAAGGCGGCGCTGGATCGTCTGCAGTCGACGACAATCTCCACCTCGATCCGGCAGCCTACGGAAGGACGCCGCCATCGTTTCTCCTGGATCAACGAATGGCAGGAGCGCAGCGACAGGGAGGGGCGCCCGGACGGCATCGAGTTGATCGTGCCCGACTGGTTCTACCAGGCCGTGCTCGACAATGCGCTCGTCCTCACCATCGACCGGGCGTATTTCGACCTGACTGGCGGGCTCGACCGTTGGCTCTATCGCCTGGTGCGCAAACATGGTGGCAGGCAACGGGACGGTTGGCGTTTCGACTTCCACCATCTTCACCAGAAGTCCGGGGCACTGTCGCCCTTCAAGCGGTTTGCCTTCGAGCTTCGCGACATCATCCGGCGGCAGCCGCTGCCTGGCTACACGCTCTTTCTTGAAACTGAAGTTGGTGGCCGCAAGTTGCTGGCCTTCGAGCCTGCGCCGGGCTGTGGAAAACCTGTGAATGCGCTCGTGCTATCGGGAACCCCGACTATCGTGCCATCAGGAACCGGTGGCTCGTGCTATCAGGAACCCAAACAGGGTGTAACGTACGGAAGCAAAATCGGAAATCGCTCCGTTAACTTAGAGTCTAACGAAGACTCTAACTTTGAAGAGCGCGCGGATGGTGTGGAGAACATCATCCGCAGCGCAGCCGGGAGCCTTCGAAAGGCTGAGAAACCGGACGCATCAAGCATGCCTGGCGCTGCCGGATCGCTCCCGGACAGCCCCGCCTCCGACACGATCCGTCGCCCCGTCTTGGCACGCCTTCCACTCGATCTCCCGGGAGATCGGTGATGAGTGTCATTCTGAGACCCGGCAAATCACCCGCGACTGAGGCTTCCTCTCTCAGCTTCGACGGTATGACCCGCGTCGAATTGATCTGGCTGGAGAAGCGGACCGAGTTCTGGATCCGGTTCGGCAACGGGGCAGGGGAGCAGGTCCTGGACCGCAGCCGACGTGTGGTCTTCTTCAAACCTGGTTCTGTCTTCGCCTTCGTTCGCTGGGCGGCGAATGATTATGGAACCGTCCTCTCGCGCGTCGACATCGTGCGGACGATGGCGCCCGGCCGTTCCTATCAGACGCTGCCATTCGTGCGCCCAGGTGGCGAGATTTTGTTGAAGATCGAAGGCTGGCCCAGGGTCGAGAAGGTCCTCCGCCATGTCGATGCCATCGAGGGTCTCGGCATCGATCCTGCCGACGTCGATCCCGATCACTGGCGCCATGTCGCCCACTGGATGAAGGCGGGCGAAGCGCCGCGACCCTATACGGCGGAACGCCATGCCGCATGGCGCCGGCGTCGGGAGATCGGAAAATGACCCGTGCCCGCTACATCATGGTGACGGTTGCCGCGCTCGCCGCCGTCATCGCCGGCAGCATTCCGACTGCGCCACGGCTGGTCTGGAACGCCTCGGCCAGCGTGCCGATTGGTCTCTACGCCATCGCGCCGGCGGATCGGCTCAAGGTGCCAGATCTGGTCGTGGTCATGCCGCCCGAACCCTTTGCAGGTTTCATGGCCGCGCGCGGCTATGTCGGTCGCGATGTGCCGATCCTGAAGCGCGTCACCGGGCTGCCGGGACAACGGGTCTGCCGCGACGGCGCCGCGATCACCGTCGATGGCAGACACCTGGGGGAGGCGCGAGAGCGCGACAGCCAGGGCCGTGATCTTCCCGTCTGGCAGGGCTGCCGCACCATCGTAGAGGGCGAGGTCTTCCTGATGAACCCGGCGGTCTCTGACAGCTTCGATGGCCGCTACTTCGGTCCGTTCCCCGCCTCGGCAGTGATCGGCCGGGCCAGTCCACTGTTCACCGACGAGGGTGGCGATGGCCGCCTCGTCTGGCACGCGCCGGAGTGGTGACGCGCGCTTATGGCGGGACGTGCCAGCGGCCTGCCTCCCATTCACCGCAAGAGGAAGGAGCTTCCAATGCCACAGATCGGCCAATTCACACGCACCCCGTCCGGCTATTCCGGACAGCTTCGCACGCTCTCTCTGGACCTGGAACTGACCTTTGTTCCAACCGATAACGTCGATTCCGAGAAAGCTCCCGCCTATCGCATCCATCTCGGTGACGAGGAGGGCCCGGAGGTTGGTGCGGGCTGGAAACACACCGGCGAAACCGCAGGGGCTTTCGTTTCGGTCCTGCTCGATGATCCGGTTTTTCAGCATCCGATCCGCGCCCGCCTGTTCCAGTCGGATGAGGAGGGCAGGGCGTGGGGGCTGCACTGGGCCCGCCCTAAGAAACGCGACGAGCGGGACTGACGATGATCGTGTCCTGCACCTGTCCCGCTTCGGGGAGATTCGGCGCCCGCGGCCGCATGCTCCTCCTTCTTCTTTCCGGCCTCTTCATTCCGGTCACCGCCACCCAGCCGCTTCTGGCGCAAACCGATGCGCCGGATCACGCAATTGCCGCGCATCCCTACGCCGCCCAGGTCACCGAGGCATCGCAGCGCTTCGGCATTCCGACGACATGGATCATGGCCGTGATGCGGGCAGAGAGCGCGGGCGATCTGCGTGCGGTTTCTTCCGCTGGCGCGATGGGGCTGATGCAGGTCATGCCCGACACCTGGGCCGGGCTGCGCATCCGTCATGGTCTCGGCCATGATCCCTTCGAGCCGCGTGACAACATCCTCGCGGGCACAGCCTATCTGCACGAGATGTGGGACCGCTATGGCAATGTCGCGGCGATGCTGGCGGCCTATAACGCCGGTCCCGCCCGCTACGATGAATACCGCCTGGCGGATCGCCCGTTGCCGGCCGAGACGCGCGCCTACGTCGCTGCGCTTGCACCCGTTCTGCTTGGCGAGCCGTCATCGGGCGGCACTGTTGCTGCAGCCCGGCCGCTCGATTGGCGTGAGGCGGCGATCTTTATCAGCCGCGACGACGGGACGCTTGCGATCGATCCTGTGTCGCCTCACCGGACGGTCGGCAGCTCTCTTTCCCCTGTCCCGGCGGCGCCGCAGGCGAGCATCACCCCGCAGCCTGAGGGCCTCTTCGTCCGGCGGGAGACTGGTGAGGCCCGGCCATGATCCGCGCGACGACACTTCGAATTCTATCGTGCTCTGGCGTGTCTTGGAGGGCGGGAGGGGTGGCGGCGGGCACCACGACCGAAGGATGGCAGGATAAAAGGGCGCACGGTGCGCGGCGGTTGGACGGTTGTTTTTGTTTATGTTTTTGCCGCGCTCCGCACCGTGTGGCGCGTGCCCGTACTGTGCGAGATGTGCCTAACATTCTGATCTTTTGCGTTGTTTCGCACTGTGCGGGGATTTCTTATGCCCGATGATCGCGAGTTCCGCATCCGCCCGGGGCGTATCCGCTCGACACGGGCGCAGCAGGCCCGGCCCTTCATCGCACAGGCCCTGGCTGCCGCGAAAAAGGCCGGGGATGGGGTCTCGCGAGCGGGGCGCGTCACCCCGGGCAATCGGTCCCGCTTCGGGCGCGGTCAGCGCGCCAGTATTCAGGCCAATCGCCTGATCACCGCCCGCACGCGCGGCGCGGTGGTCAAGGCGCGTGTGGTGCGGCACAGCGGGGCGTCCGCGCCTCTCGGAGCCCACCTCGATTACCTGCGCCGGGACGGCGTGACCCGCGACGGGGAGAAGGCCAGACTCTTCGGGCCCGGAACGGAGGATGCCGATGGCCGGGCATTTGCCGAGCGGTGTCGCGATGACCGTCATCATTTCCGGTTCATCGTCTCACCCGACGACGCGCCGGACATGTCCGACCTGCAATCCTTTACCCGCGATCTCGTCGGGCGGATGGAACAGGACCTCGGCACGTCGCTTGACTGGGTTGGCGTCGATCACTGGAACACCGCCCATCCGCATGTCCATCTGATCGTTCGCGGCATGCGCGACGACGGCCAGGATCTCGTGATCTCGCGGGACTACATCAAGGAGGGCATGCGGGACAGGGCACGGGATCTCATCACCCAGGAACTGGGCCCACGCAGCGATCTCGACATCCACCAGACGCTTGAACGTCAGATCGAGGCCGAGCGCTGGACGCAGCTCGACCGTCAGTTGATGCGGGATGCGGGGCGTTCGCGCATCCTCGACATGGCGCCGGATACGGATCGGCAGCCGGATGCGTTTCACGCGCTGAAGGTCGGGCGGTTGCGCCGGCTGGAAGTCCTCGGCGTTGCTGACCAGATCGGACAGGCGCAATGGCACATCAGGGATGATGCAGAGGCAGTCCTGCGGGAGATGGGGGAGCGTGGCGACATCATTAAGCGGATGCATCGTGCCCTGACTGACCGGGGGATCGAGCGCGGGTCCTCGAGTTTCGTCCTTGCCGCGGAGAGCCTCGATGTTCCCGTCATCGGTCGTCTGGTCCAGCGGGGCCTCGATGACGAGCTGAAGGGGACAGCCTATGCCGTCGTCGATGGTGTCGATGGCCGGAGCCACCATATCCGTCTGCCCCATCTCGACGCCGCCGGCGACAGCGCCCTAGGCTCGATCGTGGAACTCCGCACCTATGACGATGCGCGCGGCCAGCGTCGCGTTGCACTGGCGGCTCGGTCCGACCTGCACCTTGCTGCGCAGATTACCGCGTCCGGGGCCACCTGGCTCGACCGGCAGGCCATCGCGCGGGACCCGCTCGCCCTGTCGGACCATGGCTTCGGTGCCGAGGTCCGGCAGGCCCTGGACGCGCGCGCCGATCATCTGACCTCGGAGGGGCTGGTCGAGCAGCGGGGCGGCAGGGTGGTCTTTGCCCGGCGCCTGCTCGGAACCTTGCGCGACCGGGAGTTGCAGGCGGTTGGCGCGCAGCTCTCGGGAGAAACCGGGTTGCCGTTCAACAAGGCGGGGGCGGGCGACTACGTCAGCGGCCTCTATCGCCAGCGCCTCGCGCTGGCTTCGGGGCGCTTTGCCATGATCGAAGGCTACGGTGCCGACGGCGCGCTCGGCTTCCAGCTCGTGCCCTGGTCTCCGTCTCTCGAAAAGCACCTCGGCCGGGATGTCACCGGCGTCGCACGCGGGGACGGCTGGGTGGACTGGGACTTCGGCCGCAAGCGCGGCCTCGGCCTCTGATTGAAACACTGGAAAGGAGCGACAGTCATGTCCGCGACCAAGATCCTCTGGGGGCAGATCTCCATCGTCTTCCTCATCATTTTGGCCACCACCTGGGGCGCAACGCAATACGTGGCCGTGAGCCTCGGCTATCAGGCACAGCTGGGCTCGCCCTGGTTCGTGCTGTTCGGGACGCCCGTCTACTATCCTCCCGCCATCTTCTGGTGGTGGTATTTCTACGAGGCCTACGCGCCACCGGTCTTCGCGACGGGCGGGATCATCGCGGCATCCGGGGGCTTCATCGCCATCGGCGTAGCCATCGCCATGTCGGTCTGGCGCGCCCGCGAGGCGCACAACGTCGCGACTTACGGTTCTGCCCGATGGGCTGAGAAGGGCGAGGTGAAGGCGGCCGGACTTCTAGACCCGGATGGCGTGGTCCTCGGCCGCTATGAGCGGGAATACCTGCGCCACGATGGGCCGGAGCATGTGCTTTGTTTCGCGCCGACACGATCCGGCAAGGGGGTAGGGCTTGTCGTACCCTCGCTTCTCACCTGGCCCGGCTCGGCCATCGTTCATGACATCAAGGGCGAGAACTGGCAGCTGACCGCAGGGTTCCGGGCCCGGCATGGTCGGGTCCTGCTGTTCGATCCGACCAATCCGAACTCTTCAGCCTACAATCCCCTGCTCGAAGTGCGCCGCGGAGAGTGGGAGGTTCGTGATGTTCAGAACATCGCCGACATCCTCGTCGACCCCGAGGGGAGCCTGGAGCGGCGGAACCACTGGGAGAAGACCAGCCACAGTCTGCTCGTCGGCGCGATCCTGCACGTCCTCTATGCCGAGAAGGACAAGACGCTGGCCGGTGTCGCCAACTTCCTGTCCGACCCGCGGCGTCCTGTAGAGTCGACGCTGCGCGCCATGATGCGGACGCCGCACCTGGGCGAGGCGGGGCCGCATCCCGTGGTCGCCAGTGCTGCCCGCGAGTTGCTCAACAAGTCCGAGAATGAACGCTCCGGTGTGCTGTCGACGGCGATGTCATTCCTTGGCCTCTATCGAGACCCCGTGGTCGCCCAGGTCACGCGCCGCTGCGACTGGCGGATCGGCGATATTGTCGGGGGAGTGCGCCCCGTCACGCTGTATCTCGTGGTGCCGCCCTCTGACATCAATCGCACCAAGCCGCTCATCCGGCTGATCCTCAACCAGGTCGGCCGACGCCTGACCGAAGACCTGCAGGGCAAGGATGACCGTCATCGGCTACTTCTGATGCTCGATGAGTTCCCGGCGCTTGGCCGGTTGGATTTCTTCGAGAGCGCGCTGGCCTTCATGGCAGGCTACGGGCTGAAGAGCTTCCTCATCGCCCAGTCGCTGAACCAGATCGAGAAGGCCTACGGCCCGAACAACTCGATCCTCGACAATTGCCACGTCCGGGTGAGCTTTGCGACCAATGATGAGCGTACGGCCAAACGGGTTTCTGATGCTCTCGGCACCGCCACCGAGATGAAGGCGATGAAAAACTATGCCGGGCACCGTCTGGCGCCCTGGCTCAGCCATCTCATGGTGTCCCGGTCGGAAACTGCGCGGGCCTTGCTCACGCCCGGAGAAATCATGCAACTGCCGCCCTCCGACGAGATCGTCATGGTGGCCGGTACACCGCCGATCCGGGCGACGAAAGCACGGTATTACGAAGATACGCGGTTCACCGAACGGGTCTTGCCGCCACCCGACTTGGTGGATGTGGACGCTTCGGGGAAAGATGACTGGAGCAGCCTGGCAGTCCCAACCCAAGACGACGAGCTCGAGCCAGTATCCGAGACGGTACCGGAGGATGAGGACCCGACAGCGTCGGAGCGCCGTCTTCAGCCGGAGCTGGCGCAGCCTCAGCCGGTCGACAGGCAGACGCCTCTCGAGAACGAGTTTGAATTCGACCCACCCGAGGACGAAGAAGATGGCGCCATCCGCAATCGCCGCATCGCGCACCAGATGCGCGGTATCGCGCGGCAGGTCTCCCTCAATCCCGACGACGGGATGGAGCTTTGATCATGACCACCAGCCGCAAGAAGACGAAGATTTCGGTCTACCTCGATCCTGAGGTCATGAAGATGCTGGCAGACTTCGCCGCCCGGCGTGATCGATCCCAATCGATGGTGGCCGAGGCCGCGATCGCATCCTTCCTCTCTCCGGATGACGCAGAGCGCCGCGACGCGGTTCTGGCCCGACGCCTGGATCAGATCGACAGGCGGATCACCCGGCTGGAACGCGATGTCGGGATCTCCGTCGAAAGCCTGGCTGTGTTCATCCGTTTCTGGCTTGCGACAACACCGGCTCTGCCGGAACCCGCAGCCAAGGCGGCGCGGGCCAAGGCAGGGGAGCGTTACGAGGCATTCATCTCGGCTCTCGGTAGGCGCCTGGCCCAGGGGCCGAAGCTGCGGCAGGAGGTGTCGGAAGATGTGGACGGCGGGGCAGGTGCCTGAATGGATGTCACCTATCTCAGCCGCAGACGTCGGAACTGTAGCCGTGATCACCGTGTCCGGGCTGATCGGCCCAGAGCTGCCGCTGAAGTTGACGCCAAATGCTGCGATGCAGCTTCCCCAAGGCGGACGTCCACCACTTAAGCCAAGGCGCGTTGGTTCAGGGCAACCATGATGGGTCGCAATATCGTAACCGTCATTCCCGCTTATCGGTTGCTAGACTGAGTACAGGTGAACGTGACTCGTAGGAGTATCGGGACAAACAACAGTCCTGCGGGCGCTCATTCGCCGTCGACGATATGCTCCTCCGGTAGATTTTCCGGTTTCCGACCTCCTGCGAAAACCGAATGATGGATGCACGAGCCTGAAGGGATGCGCCGAGGTTCCATTCTCGGAATGATCCACCCAAAGACGTCACGTCTCGTGGAGTCCGAAGGCTTTCTCCGCGGAACGAATTCCAGCAGACGCCAGCCAACGCTCATGGAGTCATGCTCGTCCGAGGTCGGATCCGGACCAACGTATTGTCCGTGATCGGCCTTTCCGAGAACCAGTTCATTTACGGTTCGTGTCTTGTAAAGCAGGCCAAAGTCTTTCGTTTCTTCGATCATCCAATGTAGGGGGATCTTGGCCAACCCAGCCTCCTCCTCCGGATACCCGCCTCCGATATCGCCGTGAACACCGGCAAACCACACTTCCTTGAAATCTTGCGGCGTTCCGTCAGTATCATCAAATCTGTTCGCCCTGAATGTTTGACCCTCGTTCCAAAGCTGAGGCCTGAACATCGTTCGTCGATCGGAAATAGCCACGGCATGACGCACTGCCTCAACGGAGGAATTGTTGCGGGTATGGGCATGGCTGCGCAGGCGAGGCAGAGTGCGACCACTCTCGATGACAGATGCGACAGTATCAAAAAGTCCGAGCAGTCGTACGGGTGGACGGTCCGGTCGCATGATCCTCTCGAACAGACGCATTTCGGCGAAGGCATCCTCGCCGCTGGAACCAATGCGCTTGTAGGCCCTGTAAGCGTAGTCGAGAAGATTAAGGTTCCTCGCTTCCATCAAACCGAACGTGTGAATGAAACCCGACAGAACGCGGGCCGAGTACGCTCCGCGTGAGAACCCGAAAATGTAAATCCTATCGCGCTCCCCGCCGTCGTTGCGCTCGTAGTTCTCGATAAGAAATCGATAAGCCTGCTTCACATTGGCATCGAGGCCCCACCCTGTCGCCATACCCCAGATCTCAACGGCCTTGCGCCAAAGATGAGACCAGGCCCCTTCAGCGCCGAAGGTTCCCACGCCTGGATCATAGTAGACGAGCTGCTTTTCGTTCTTCGTCAGCGTTCCATATAGCCGAAGGATGTTGGTCCGGTCGGCTGATATTTCGTTTGATGTGCCGTCAAGCAGAATGACGATATTCTTTGGCATATGCGTACCTCACACTACCGCTTCGAGCCGTTCTTTAAACTCGCGCATCCAGGACTGCGCCATGGCGGAATAAGGCTGATCTTCAGCACACATCTCTACCAGCTCGGCAAGCGTTCGGTCCCCGAACCCGTCCACTTGCAATCCCGCACGCCTGATGTCCGGGTCCGCATTTCCCTTCAACTGTTCAGCCAGGAGTTTCAGATCGATTGCGAGATCGGCCAGAAATTCCAGCCGGCGAAGAAGGCGCGTGCGGGCTTGTACGAGCCTCAGGCGATTGAGGCCGTAGACATGTACCGACGTGGCACCCTTCGAACTCAAGCCGTCCGCACCTGTAAAGTCCGGATCGCCGGCGAGCTCCTTCGCGAGGACGAAGGAGACAGGCCTCTCTCTGTCAAAGAAGTATCTGATATGAAGTTCCGGGTCGTCCTCGCACGGATTCAACAGAAGCGCCTTCTCGGCCGTTATCTGGTCCGTGCGCTTCGAAGCACGAACGCCCGTCCCTGCGAGCGGAAAACTGTCCTTCTTTCCTGATCCGACGGTGGCCGATGCCGAATACCCAGCCGTTTCCTCCAGCAGTCGCACTTGGGACGTATCCCCTTTAGGGGTGACCTGGTTCCGCTTTCGATTGCAATCGATGCAACTTGGAAGCAGGTTTTCCCACACCATCGCCAGCCACCAGTAGCCCCTGTGGTCGCTTTCACCCGCCACGGCGCCTTTGGGACGGAAGTGTTCAACGTCGAGCGGCTGAGAGCTCGCATAGAAGGTTTCGCAGTAGGCACACTTGCCATGAAACATCTTTTCGAGCGCGTCTTTAACAGACTTGAGCTTGTATCTCTTGAAGTCAAAGCTCGCTGGATTTGGAGGATTGCCTTCAAAATGCGTGATCGCATCAAGAAGCTCTTGACCGCCCTTCTCACTCAGATCCTCGGGCGCCGCTTCTGTTCGATCGACCTTTCTCATCCGACGCGCCGCAAGGCTTCGAGAATCGATTGGCGGGTGTCGTCGCGCAGCTGCCGCAGCTTTTCGTCGCTGGCGTCGCGACGCTCACGCAGGAATGTCGCTATTGCCTCCTGGACCAGCCGCTGGACCTCCGTGTGGCCAATCGGCAGGTCCGCGGAGAGTTCCGCAAGATAAGCAGAAAGCTCCGGATCATCCGAAGGTTTGGTACCCTTGGCCAAACGGTCCTCCATGTCCGCCGCGCGCTTTTCCGCGGCGAGGCTTTCTGTTGTTCGCATCTGGAAGAAATCGGCGGTCAGAAGCTGCTCCACCGTCCAGTTCTCGTTGTCGGGCAGATCGACGAGACTATGGGTAAATACGGGAAGGTCGGTGCGGGCCTGATCGCCGGATATCCGCTCCAGGACCATGACCTCGCCTTTCTTCATGCCTCTTAGACAAAGCGGATCATGCGACGTCGCAATGAACGTGACGCCCGGCAACGCCTTTCTCAAACCGGTCATGATTGACATTTTCCAGCGGGGATGAAGGTGGGCCTCGACCTCGTCGACCAAGACCAGTGCCGTCGCTCCATCGAGAGACTCAAAGCCAGGGTTCACCCGCGGGTCCATCAATCCCTGCATGATGTCGCAGAGCATGGCGAGCACGGCGCGAAACCCGGACGATACCTGCTCAATGGGTGTTCTGAGGGGACTTCCCTGCTCCTTGTCGGACGGCTCAGCGACGACGAAAACCTTGCCCTCACTTCGCTCAAGGACGTCGAACGCACCCTCGATACTGAAGACTTCGCGCAGGGCACGTACCACCATATCGAAGTTCGCATCATCCAGTTTGAGCAACCAACGTTCCGGATTGGAGAGGAGCTCGTCTGAATGAAAGAGCGATCTCACATGTTTGTGGACCGCGAAGTTGCGCTCGCCTTTCAGAAATTGTCGGTAGGCACCGTATGCAAAAATGGGCAGATGCACGGAGCCGCTTGGGGTCATCCGGCCGCCTTCTCCGCGCGACAACATGAGCGATATGTTGGGGTGCTCAGTGAACTCTGCCAATATCTCGGCATTGGGCGGCGGCGCCTGATCGGGGGCTCCTAGATATTTTGGATCGAGCACGGCGTTTGACACTTCGAAGCGCAGCTTCGCTCGCGCGGCCTGCGGCATGACCGCCAGGGCAACAGCCTCCAGAATTGTGCTCTTGCCCGTGGCGTTCTCGCCCAGAATCAACAATGCGGGCGCGGGCTGACTTGGTTCCGATGGCGGCAGATCGAAGTCAATTTGCTCGAGCGACTTAAAATTGCGGATTGACACCGACCGCAGCGATGCTGGTTTACCGGGAAGCACAAGCATTGGAGCCGCGGCCTCTTCGTAGACCCCACGCGCGTCGATGCTTTCAATCGCAGCACGGAACCGATCAATTCCGTCATTCGTTCGAGCAAGCGCTGCGATCTGACCGCGCCGGTCGCGGGACACACGGCGCTCCAACGCTTCATGAAGAACCTCGCGTAGGAACAGATCACAGGCGCCCTCGTGTCCGAATTCTGTCGGCTCTGGCCTTTCGGTCTCGCGCCGTAACTGGAGCTCTGTTTGTTGGATCGAGTGTCTAATTGCGCGTTCGCGGCTTTCTTGGAGCTCAGTCCGATCAAGTCGGAAATGCCTGATTGTCTCGTGGCCGCGTCGACTGAGACCAACGACCTCCCCGGTTGAGCGAAAAAATAGGCTTCTCCAAAGTTGCTTGTCCTTGCAGGGATCGAGAAGCACGTGTCGTTCTTCCAGCGGATAGTCCGGCCAACGCCCATCGTTGCGCTCGACAAAGCTCTCCAGCATCTGAAGGTCTGGTATTTTTATCCGTCGCCCATTTACCGGAAAGAAGCTTGGGTTCTCAGGCCTACAGTCATGGCAAATGGGGTAAAGGTTTTCCCAGGCTTCCGCGAGCCAGGCGTAGTACAGGTGAGACACGCTGGCATCTTCGACCGGTTCGGCATTTGCACTTGGCCGAAAACGATAGACCGAAGTTTCGCTAAGAGGTGTCTCGCAGAATGCACATCTGCTCTTGAAAAGTGTCTCCAAAGCATCGCGAACATTCTCACTTGTGCTCGGACCCTTGGGATCAAGAACAGATTCGACCCGCGTCTGATGCAATTTGCGGGCATCCTGGCGGAACATTTCCAACAAATTGCGGCGTGCTTCATGTGCGGTTGAGCGAGAGAACGCTGCCGGGACAGAGATGGCATTACGATCGACAAACCTCACATTGAATTCCTTTCGGCGTGCGGGGTCCTGGAGCAGCTCCTGACCGGACAGAACGAGTACGTCGAATGCCAGTGTCGGTAATTGGCATGCGTAGAACCAGCAAAAAAATAGTTTCTGAAGACGCGGGTAGCTTCACATCTCCAAGTCACACTGTCAAAATCGGTCCTGACAGTGTCCGAAGATGTTCCACTCCGGCAGATTGGACGGCCTGGTTGCCGTTCGCGTGTGCCATTTCGCATACGCAAATTGAGATGCCCCTAGATTTGTAGACGCTTTGCTCCCTAACTTTGAGGCAAGAAGGCCGACAGCCTCGTCTTCCAACGCATGATTGCGATCGCGCTTGGGTAAATCATCGAACGACTTCATCTCATATCATCTACCCGTTCCGCTAACGGTGCGCAGAGGCATGCCGTCTTCTATGTGCTACATATCATTCGAAATTTTGATGCGAAGGTATCAACAACGAATGACTCCGTTGAGGCCAAGACTTGTGAATGTGTACTATTCTTGGCCGCGAGCGAGTACCCTGGCTGGACCACAAAGATCTCGAATTGGTATTCGAGCTGGTTTCGCTGCGAGCGCAGGGCCTTCAAATCGTCAACTCCGCCTTCTTCGAAGCGACTTGGCTTGCCAGCTCGCAGACGATCACCTTCACGCCTAAGCAACCGATCGATCAACCTCTGTGGTCGTTCGCACCTTCGAACTGACCGTTGGGCTTGACCACACACCTCGTAGAGGTCGCCGACCCTCGCACCAGGCGCATCCGAAGACGAATACTTGCAGTGATACAATCGCACCGTGACGTGATTGCCATCTTGCTCGAAAGCCACGACATCAGCGACCTCACCGGTCCCATCATCATTAAATATGATGTGGCTTCCCGTAGCTGAGCGAACCTGCTCGATTGTCCTCGCTTGAACACTATCGGCCCGCCGCTCAAGTCCGAGCGATTCAACGCGGATATCCACACCGGTCCAATCCCAGACCTCGAAATGGTCATCTGGGAAGTACGGCACTTCCGTATCGGGAAGTGGAAAGAGTTCATCCGCCACAAGGGAATCACCGTCGGCGAAGTAGATCGTCGGGGGATACTCATGAAACCAGCGTGACAACGGGACAGGCGTCGCACTCTTTTCGGCTGACGCAGATTGACCTTCCTTCAACGCGTACCGCACGCCTTCGTCGTTGATCGTCATCGTAAACTCTGCACGCGCAGTACCTGCCACTATCGAGAACTCGATGCGGTTCTGTGCGTCATGCGACGAAAGCTCCAGTTCGCAGTCATAAATGGAGTGTCGTTCACCGTTGATTGTGAAAACCCAACTATCTTCATCAAGGACAGACATCCCCTCATACCAATCGACTGCGACTGGAGACTTTTGGGGAACCTCCGAGACAAGCTCGGGCTGAATGAGGCGATCAATGATGCCGGCCGTCGAGATCGTCTCATCGAGAAGTGAACGACCAAGGTCGTGGCACCAGTCCATCCAGCGTCCGAAATCATTGGTACGCTCTTGCGCCCAGATCTTTCCCTTTCGCGAACAGCCGAGCGACACCCTGCCATCGTCAGTGAAGCCGACAACCATCAGGTTTGTCTTGCTGCGCGTCCTGTTCCCACTTCGGCTTCGCAATTCATCAGCAATATCGCTGCCTTGATATTGCGAATAACGAATCTTGCGGCGACGCGTTTCACTCAAGCCTAACGTATTCAGCACCGGACGCCGCAAAGGATCGAGCGCCCGAAAGATATCTTCGCCCCGAATTCGTTCTGCATCGTCGCCGCATAGCGCCTTGGCCAAATCGTCCAAGCGATCATCATGCGAAGCCGAGACATAAAGCAGACCGGCCTCTTGATCCCAATGCACCATGAAGAGATCGTAGGTAACATCGGCGATGCCTTTGAAGCGGCTCCATTTCGGTAGGTCGGCGCGTTCGGTGATGAAGATTGCCAGCGCGTCGTGGTGGTTAATGTGTGGACCGTCGACGATCAGCTGTCGGTGGTCGAACCTTTCAATGCCACCAATTGGGTCCCAAGGCGATTGGGTTGTCTTGTAGACAATCGTCCCCAAGGTCGGGCGCAATGTTTCCAAAGGTATCTCTGCATCGATTCCCCCAAAGCCCTCGAACACCTCTTCGCGTCGGACGGCACGCTCGGTTGCTTTTGAACCAATCTGATTGATGAGCTTGTTCCAATCCGCATCCTCAGCAAACAAACTTGCCAAGGGGCTTCCTTCATCTCGCGTCACCGCAGCGATAACTGTTGCCTCACCCAGATCGTCGCGAGTGCGCGTGAAACGACCAATGAACTGCAGCGTCACGGCCTCTGACTTCTTCGGATCATGCAATCCCGCTATCTTGAGCTCGGGCAGATCAAAACCCTCACCGAGCATATCGACACAAACGACGATGCGATGCTTGCCTGCTCGTAATTTCGTGATCGCATCAGCTTGCTCAGATGCGCTCAAACCGCTGTGTAGAAGAACTGGATTGTATTGAGGCCAACGACGCCGATACTTCTCATGCAACTCTTCCGCTCGGGTCCGCTTGTTTCCCCGCGCCATCGCAAGGTGGCGATATCCGTTCGCCTCGTCCGCTTCGAGAGCTTCACCGACTTTCTCAATGATTTGTTCGTCGATATCGTCGCGGTCGAGCCCATCGACGGGCTGATAGTCGATTTTTCTGAAATAGCCCTCCGCTTGAGCCAGTCCCAGCGGGTAAACAAAAATGAACTTGCCATCGACCCGCATTCCATCATTGCGAAACGGCGTTGCTGTGAATTGAACGATCTTGACCTTACCGAACGCTTCCCTGAATTCGCGCCAGGTTCTCGCAGCCACGTGGTGAGCCTCATCGATGAAAAGATGCGACGTACACTCAGCCATTGCCGCTTGAATTTCTGACGACACACCAGCGGCGATAGACATCGTTGTGATAACGACGTTCGAGATGGCGAACAGACCACGTGCTTCCTCGACACTCGTTGGTCGCTTGCGCAGCAACGATACCACTGGGTATTGCGCGCCTTCATCAATCAAGCCAGCTTTAGGCAGTATACCCAGTTGCTCGAACGCATTTGCAATCTGTGTTCTGAGCGCGTCGCTTGGCACGATCACCAGAATGCAATTTGCCCGTTCTTGAAGACCTGCTGCAATCATCGTCTCCGTCTTACCGGTTCCCGTCGGCATAACGACCGTGGCGATCTTCGCGGACACAGTCCAATGGGCTTGCAAAGCGTGTAGAGCGCCAATCTGAGGTGAACGGAAACCTGGTTTTATGACCTGATCGCCATCCGTTTGCTCGCTTGCGAAAGAAACGCCATTAGTCCAGCTGGAAGCGATCTCATTGCAAAGCTTCGCAATTTCGTCAGCATCTTTTTTCGGGTTCAGCGGCAACGGCGCTAGAAGGGTGAGTGGTGCATCAGATGCCCTCTTGACGAAGGTCTCGACGTCAACTGCCGAGGGGCACACATACACTTTGTCGAACGGAACAGATGAGGTTGTCTTACGCGGAAGAAACAGGATTTCGTGTCCGTCCTGATCTTCGCCGACGACACCGACGAGATGTCGTTGTGAAAACGGTCTTATTCTAAGTCGCCGAGTAATGGCCGGTTCCGCAATTGCCTCAATACTAGCGCCAAACTGCGCTCCAAAAACAGCTAGCCTGCGATCAAAATCGATATCGATCTCGGGCGAGGATTCATCTATATCGAAGAGCGTCCCGACATTATTTCTTCTACCCGTCAAACCCATTACGCCTTTTCTGCTTCTTTATGCTTAAGAGCTTCAGTATACGAACGACCTGCTTTGGACTATGCCGGTTTAGATAACGCGATTCCGGAAGCCCGGTTACAGTCTCCCTCTTGCTGTACCAATTTCTCTGCCGAATGTCTGCTTTTGCAGGAAGCCGTCCCATACCATGCTATAGCAGCGAAGGTTAGCTTCCCGCCCATACCTCCCCCTTTCAATATCCCCTTATAAAAGCGGCGCACCCTGATCGAGCAGCTCCGACAGAACTTCGACGCGCGGGCGCGGACCTTGCAATGCCACGTCCACGGTCCCGGCGGCGACTCTGCGGGCTAGGCTTCTCGCCAGCACACGCTGTTGGGTCGATATTTTCTGCAGATCGGCCCGACCATGGATGAACTGACTGCGCAGCTCGAACAGGTCCTTGTAAGCCTGCACGCTTGACCGATCGTTGAGGAGCGCGCCGATGCGAGCTGCAACCCGGTCTGTCGCCTTCATGCCCTTATGCTGGTCCGGCCTCGGTCGCATAAACGCCTTGTGATCCATCTCCAGACCAACCGCCGCTTCGATCGCGGTCATGTGGGCCATGACCTCATCGATGCCGTCCGACAGGAAGGCCCGCACTAGAAAGTGCACGATCGGCGTCTCGAATAGGGGGGTCGCGCGGGCAGCCTCAACGACGCGCCAAGCCTGATCGGTCATCAACGCGAGCCCCCGCTTGGCATCGTCGCTCAGTGGAAGCTCAGTCGCCCGCTCAAGTTCGATCTCTTCGCCGTCGTCATCGACAATCCATGGTTCGAGCGTGAGGCTGTCCGCGCTCGGTGGGGTCGCCGGCCGGATGAACAGGTCCTCGTCCACCGTGTGAATCCAGGGCAGCCGGAAGCCGCGCCAGTCGACCTCCTGCATAGTCGACCAGTCCTCCCACGGGGCGAGGATCAAGTAGAAGAGCGCAGCCTCAACTGCCGGCGGAAATTGCCCAAGGTGCGGGTCGATCTCCCCGAAGTCGCGGTTCATCGCCATATACAGCCACGGCGACGCGCGCTTCTCCGGTTGAGGATCGAGGGCAATCTCCTCCTCGACGACCAACCACTGAAATTGCGCAAGCCGCCGAGCGTCGAGCGGCTCGTTGGGCATGGTCCGCTCAATCCGTGGGGCATCGAAAAGAGCGGCCAACTCGTCGGCACTGAATTGCGCAACCCGCGACCGCCCAAACGTCATGACCGGGAGATCGTCGGCGAGATCGAGCGGGCATAAGTGACGGCGCACCGACGTCTTGCGGCGGCAAGCCTCATCGAGAGCGTTCGCCGCAACGACAGGATCGAGCGCCAGATGAGTCTTCCCTGCCGGCAGATGGCACGGGAGCCCAAGCGATCGCAGAGCGGTGCTGAGCGCGAACACGGGCTTGTCGATGCCATACTCCGCCGCGCAGAGCTCGCTCAGAGCGTTGAAGCGCGGCGCTCTCAGGAGGTTCTTGGGGCCTGGCCGAGGGATGCGCCAGAGATCCTCGACCACGGCGATCATGGCGGCGTTCGCGCCCATCAGCCGGCCTCGCTGCGCGCCTGTGGAAACCAGCTGCGCTCCGCCCGCTGCTTGACCAGATGGGCTTCGAGGTTTTCGTGCTTCCGCTCGATGCTCTCATTGTAGATATATTCGGCATCCCGCCAGAACGCGGCGATCGCGGTGACGAACTCGCGCAGGGTGGCGACCGGGATCACCATCGAGCCTGCAGGCGGTGGCGCGGGCCCTGCCTGCGGCTCGCCAAAGCCGGGCGGCATGGGCGGCATCACAGGCCAAAGGTCGGGTCGGCGCCGATGCAGTTCTATCGCCGAGTCCCCGTCACCATGGCGGCACGCATTGCCGAGGTGCTGGAGGATATCGATGAGCGGGAAGCTCGGAAACTCGTCCAAATTTATACCGCGCAACCCTCGGAACCACTTTTGCAAATCTTTCCAGTTGGCCTTGTCGATCTTGTCGGCGATGGGCTCGCCGGGGCGTAGTTCGTTCGCGCAACCGCGCAGATAGCTGCGAATCTGCCGTTCCCAGATCGACTGGATCGACAAGCCGAAGGTCAAGATCGCCTCACTCTTCACCGCTTCCATGTCGGCCTGAGCGAATTGATGACCGGGCGAGTCGCTCGCCCCCAGTTCCGCGATCTTTGCGTCGAGCGTCTCGAGCGCCGGCACCATCACGTCGTCCAGGTAGGAGTGGATGGTCAGGCCGTGCTTGCTCGTCAGGACGTCGGCGAAGCAGTTCTTCCAGCGAAACGTGGTCATGTTGGCGCTCCCAACGAAGCTGCCTCGGCGATGCAATCGCGATAAGCGTAGTTGATCAGGTCGCGGACGAGCTCAAGGAGGCTGCCGGTCGGGAGGCCGTCGAACGGGTCGCCGTAGGCGAGTGTGTTCCGCCGCTCGGCAAGGGTTGGGTGAACGTCGCCGGCGAGCTGCCCGATCGCTGTCCCACCGCAGCGCTCGACCGTAGGTATGTCCCTGCCGGTCAGCCCATCGGCTGTCACCATATGCTTGAGGCGTGCAGCGAAGCCGCGTTTTCTCTTCAAGAGCTCCCCGCCGTGGCGGTCCATCACGGCCCGTTCGAGCGCAATCAGTGTGGCCAGCTCGCCGGCCTTGATCAGGCTGAAGTCGATCCAGCCCAACAAGTAGAGCGTCTGCGCCCGGACGAATTTTCGCTGGATAATCTCTGGGATTCGCCGGTCTATCCCCAGCCCAGCGATGAAGGCCCTCCAGGCGTCCGCGCGGTCGAAATGCAGGAATGCTGCGGCGTTGCCCGTCGCCGGCCAGGCCAGGGTCAGGGGTTCGTCACGGCCCTCCAATGTGATGTGGGAAAACGTGCTCATTAAGGAGCCGCGCTATGGGACGAAACAGTGGGCGCGATGATGCGCAAGGTACGCCCCATGGCGTGCGTCGAGTCCGGAGATCATCGCGCCTCGGACGATACCCAATCGGTCGAGATTATCCTGGCTCAGCGTGTTGGAGACGAGCAGCGTTCCGTTGTCCTCGAAGGAAATGAGACCTCGATCGAACAAGGCATCGACATGCACTGCGAGCAAGAGTCCGTTGAAGGGGTCGAGCCGCTCAGTGTTCGTGGAGCTTCGCCACGGCTTGATGTGGGAGGCACGCAAAAGCGGAAGGTGATCAACGCCAGCCAGCGGACACGTCCCGCCCCAAGCGACGACGAGGGCGTTCCGAAAGTCGCCTTGACCGATCCTCGCGGCTTGCAAGCGCTCCTTTTCAGTGAGCGGGTCCTCGGGAGGCGCCACCACCCTGACTGGGCCGTCGTCAGTCTCCAGGCGACTTGCGCGCTCCAACAACGCGATCGTAGCAGCCAGATTCCTATCGGAGACGCCGAGAGCAAACCCGTGACGGCCGACGGTCGTGCGATGTGGCGCGATGTATTCCGGGAATTCCCGAAGATGCGCGTTCACGTAGCTCCGAGGTGGCTCGACGGTATCGACGCCTAGAGCCCGAAGGCTATCCGCCACGTCGAGGAAGCCTGGGTGAACGACCAGGGGCCGAATAGCAGTTTCCCGCTTCACGTAAATAATGAAATCGCCGCGTCGCATCTGCACTACCTTGCCGGTGCGATTACGCTGTTCGAAACCCAACGTCTCCAGCGCATCGACAAGGTCCGCATCATGAATAGGAAGTCCATTCTGCCGCACGAGCGTCGATGGCACCACCGGGAGGCTCAGCCCCTCAGCTTTGCGTTTCCAGGTTCGGACATTGGAATCCGGCCAGTCAACGCGGAGCTTCCCAATCTGCTCGGACAGTTCGCTCCGGAGGTGCGTGGAAAAGCGGTCGACGGGCTTTCCTTCACCGGGCCAGTCCCCGCGATACGGACAGGTCCAATCGGCCACTCCCGTATTCAAATACTTCGCATCGAATAGCCCGACGAAGAGTGTATCGCCCGGATTCGGTGAGACGAACGAGGCCCATATCCTTCGCTTGCGCAAGATAGGGCGGTTCTTCTCTTGGGTGTCTTGGTAGAGGATGAAACCCTCCGGGTCGTCGCGCCAAAGATCTGCGATGCTCGCCGCGGAAGCGCCGCGTTTGGGAGTGTGATGGCGAAGAAGCGCGACCTCCTCTGGAGCAATACCACGTTCCAAAAGCAGATTGTTGAAGGTGGCGCTCATTGATGAAATCCAATCTGGCAGAGTGGCCAAATCGTGCATTGCTGATGACAGACACACATTGAGTACTACGACCTCAGTAGGTCGAAAAACAAGCGAATCTTGAGATTTTGAAGCGTGCGGATCAACCCGCCCAGGCTTTCGAGTTCGACGACGTCCGAGGATGACAGGTGGCTGGTCGCGGCGCGCTCGTAAATTGCCAGGCACTTGCGGCGATGGAGGCCGGAGAAGTAGGGGATGCTGCATTGCCGTCAGGCCGATCTCCGCTCGACACGGAATACTCGCCCACGGTGGTCGCGGCGACCTGCATGAACGTCTGGTTCGCCAGAGTTGTTGCGCTCGCCATGCCGCACTGCCATCAGGCTGCTTCCCGCCCGAATTCACCATGTTCTCATGACGGTTGCCACGATGCCTTCCTCACGGAATGAAACTGGGGATCATTCCGCCGTTTTCCTGTCATTGCACGCCACGCTACGACGCCCCTCGGAAACCTGTTGAGCCGTAGGCATTTACGGCTTTCTTAATCGACCCCGATCCAGGGCGGCCTGTTGGAGGCGCCTGCAAAAGAGCGGGGCCGGCATGGCGAAGACCGATCAGAGACCAGAGGCGATCCGGAGAGGCGCGCGGATGCTGCGCACCGCGCTCGGGCCGGCGATCGCCGGGTTTCTGGACGACCCCATGACCGTCGAGGTGATGCTCAACCCCGATGGGCGGCTCTGGGTCGACCGACTTTCCGAGGGGCTGGCCGACAGCGGCAAGACGCTCAGCGCAGCCGATGGTGAGCGCATCGTACGACTGGTCGCGCACCATGTCGGCGTCGAAGTTCATGGCCTGTCCCCACGCGTCTCTGCGGAGCTCCCGGAAACCGGCGAGCGCTTCGAGGGGCTGCTGCCTCCCGTGGTCTCAGCCCCGGCCTTTGCCATCCGTAAGCCAGCCGTAGCCGTCTTCACGCTCGACGATTACTCCGCCGCCGGGATCATGACCCCTGCGCAGGCCGAGGCGCTGCGGCAGGCGGTTGCGGCACGTGCCAATATCCTGGTGGCGGGGGGCACCTCGACCGGCAAGACCACGCTGACCAATGCGCTGCTCGCCGAGGTGGCCAAGACCTCCGATCGCGTCGTGATCATCGAAGACACCCGAGAACTGCAATGCGCCGCGCCGAACCTCGTGGCGATGCGCACCAAGGACGGCGTTGCAAGCCTGTCCGATCTGGTTCGGTCTTCGCTGCGTCTGCGCCCCGATCGTATTCCGATCGGTGAGGTGCGTGGCGCCGAGGCGCTCGACCTGCTCAAAGCCTGGGGCACCGGCCATCCCGGCGGCATCGGCACCATCCATGCCGGTACCGGGATCGGCGCGTTGCGCCGTCTCGAACAGCTCATCCAGGAAGCCGTCGTTACCGTGCCGCGGGCCATGATCGCGGAGACCATTGATCTCGTAGCCGTCCTGGCCGGGCGCGGCTCCGCACGCCGTCTGGTCGAACTTGCCCGCGTCGAGGGCCTCGGGCCGGACGGCGACTACCGGATTTCACCTGTCATTTCAGAACCCACCACTCACGAACCAGGAGACCTCGAATGATCCGTCACGCCCTGCGCATTCGCCGCCACGTCGCCACCGCGGCCACCGCCACCTATGTCAGCCTGATCATCGCCCCGGCCGCTCATGCTTCCGGTTCTTCCATGCCCTGGGAAGCGCCGCTGCAATCCATCCTCGACTCCGTCGAGGGGCCGGTGGCCAAGATCGTGGCGGTGATCATCATCATCGTCACCGGTCTGACGCTGGCCTTCGGCGATACCGGCGGTGGCTTCCGGCGGCTGATCCAGATCGTCTTCGGGATTTCCATCGCCTTTGCGGCCTCGTCCTTCTTCCTGAGCTTCTTCAGCTTTGGTGGCGGAGCGCTGATCTGATGGCGGTGAGTTTCGAGGCCCTCGACGCAGTTCCGGGGTTCAGCGTTCCGGTCCACCGCGCGCTGAACGAGCCGATCCTGCTCGGCGGCGCACCGCGCTCGGTCGCGATCCTGAACGGCACGCTCGCCGGTGCGGTCGGCCTTGGGCTTCAGCTCTGGCTGGTCGGGATCCTGATCTGGGCAGTTGGCCACATCGCAGCTGTCTGGGCGGCCAGGCGCGATCCGCTCTTCGTCGATGTCGCGCGCCGCCATTTGCGCATTCCCGGTCATCTCTCGGTGTGAACCCCCATGATGAATCTTGCTGAATACCGCCGCACCGCGTCGCGCCTTGCCGACTACCTGCCCTGGGTGGCGCTGGTCGGGGAGGGCGTGGTCCTCAACAAGGACGGCTCGTTCCAGAGGACGGCGAAGTTTCGGGGGCCCGATCTCGACAGCGCCGTCGCGGCCGAACTGGTCGCGGTGGCGGGACGGCTGAACAACGCTTTCCGTCGCCTCGGTTCCGGGTGGGCGATCTTCGTGGAAGCACAGCGCTCTGAGGCCGCGACCTATCCGGTGAGCATCTTTCCGGATGCGGCATCGGCGCTGGTCGATGCCGAGCGCAAGGCCGAATTCGAGGAGAAGGGGAGCCACTTCGTTTCCGGCTATTTCCTGACCCTCCTCTGGCTTCCGCCTGCCGAGGACGCGGCGCGTTCGGAGTCCTGGCTCTACGAGGGACGCGAAACCTCGGGTGTGAATCCCTGGGAACAGGTGCGCAGCTTCATCGATCGAACGGATCGTGTGCTGGCACTGCTCGATGGCTTCATGCCGGACTGCCATTGGCTCGATGACGCGGCTACGCTGACCTACCTGCATTCGACGATTTCGACCAACCGGCACCGCGTGCGCGTGCCCGAGGTGCCGGTCTATCTCGACGCGCTCTTGCCCGACCAGCCGCTGGCCGGCGGGCTGGAGCCGCGCCTGGGCAATCAGCATCTCCGCGTCCTGACGATCACAGGCTTTCCCGGCGCCACGACCCCGGGCCTGCTCGACGAGTTGAACCGGCTGGCCTTTCCCTATCGCTGGTCGACCCGGGCCATCCTCATGGACAAGCTGGATGCGACGAAGCTGCTGACCCGGATACGCCGTCAGTGGTTTGCCAAACGCAAGAGTATCGCCGCGATCCTCAAGGAGGTGATGACCAACGAGCAATCCGCGCTGGTCGATACAGACGCGGCGAACAAGGCCGCTGACGCGGACATGGCCTTGCAGGAACTCGGCGCGGATGTGGCAGGCATGGCCTACGTCACCGCGACGATCGTGGTTTGGGACGAGGATGTCCGCCGCGCTGACGAGAAGCTCAGGCTGGTCGAGAAGATCGTCCAGTCCCGCGATTTCAGCGTCATGGTCGAGACGGTCAACGCCGTCGATGCCTGGCTCGGAAGTTTGCCCGGACATGCCTATGCCAATGTCCGCCAGCCACCGATCAGCACATTGAATCTCGCCCATATGATCCCGCTCTCGGCGGTCTGGGCGGGCGAGGCGCAGGATGAGCATTTCGGCGACGCTCCATTGCTCTACGCCAGGACCGAAGGCTCCACCCCGTTCCGGTTTTCTCTTCATGTCGGGGATGTTGGTCACACCCTCGTCGTCGGCCCGACCGGGGCGGGCAAGTCCGTGCTGCTGGCGCTGATGGCGCTTCAGTTCCGCCGGTATCCGCGCAGCCAGATCTTCGCCTTCGACTTCGGTGGCTCGATCCGCGCCGCCGCGCTCGCCATGGGCGGCGACTGGCATGACCTCGGCGGAGAGCTGACCGACGCGGCCGACACCTCCGTCTCGCTACAGCCGCTGGCCTGTATCCACGAGACCTCCGAGCGCGCCTGGGCGGCTGACTGGATTGTCGCGATCCTCACGCGCGAGAACATCCAGATCACCCCGGATGTGAAGGAACATATCTGGACGGCGCTGACCTCGCTGGCCTCAGCTCCTGTCGGCGAGCGGACCATGACCGGCCTCGCGGTCCTGCTGCAGTCCAACGACCTGAAGCAGGCGCTCCGCGCATACTGCGTGGGTGGACCCTATGGCCGGCTACTCGATGCCGAGACCGAACAGCTGGGTTCGGCAGATGTGCAGGCCTTCGAGATCGAGGGGTTGGTGGGAACCGGCGCGGCGCCCGCCGTCCTCTCTTACCTGTTCCACCGGATCGGTGATCGGCTCGATGGACGCCCCACGCTGCTCATCATCGACGAGGGCTGGCTCGCGCTCGATGACGATGCCTTCGCGGAGCAGCTCCGCGAATGGCTGAAGACGCTGAGGAAGAAGAATGCTTCGGTGATCTTCGCGACGCAGAGCCTCAGCGACATCGACGGCAGCGCCATCGCGCCTGCGATCATCGAAAGCTGCCCGACACGGCTACTGTTGCCCAACGAGCGGGCCATCGAGCCGCAGATCACCGCGATCTATCGCCGCTTCGGCCTCAATGACCGGCAGATCGAGATCCTCGCGCGGGCCACGCCCAAACGCGACTACTACTGCCAGTCGCGGCGCGGCAACCGGCTGTTCGAGCTGGGTCTCAGCGATGTCGGTCTGGCCCTCTGCGCGGCATCGTCCAAATCGGATCAGGCGCTGATTGCCGAGATCTGCGCCGGGCACGGCCGAGACGGCTTCCTCGTCGCTTGGCTGAAGGCGCACGACCTGGATTGGGCCGCCGAGCTGATCCCCGATCTCACCAATCTCGCCCTCGACGCAGACGCGGCCTCTTCGGCCACCATCGCTGTCGAGGACGCCGAACCTGTCCTGAAAGAAGAGGAGATCACATCATGACTCGCAAGATTACGCACCTGTTCGCCGGCCCGTCGCTGCTCGCCCTCGCGCTGGCGATGCCCATGGCCATGTCGCCCATCGCAGCGCCGCCCGCGCATGCGCTCTTCGGCATCGGCGGCGGTCCGTTCATCGTCTATGACCCGACCAACCACGCGGAAAACCTCCTGACCGCGGCGCGGGCTCTGGAGCAGATCAACAACCAGATCGCACAGCTCCAGAACGAAGCGCAGATGCTGATCAACCAGGCGCGCAATCTCGCCAACCTGCCGTATTCCGCGCTCCAGCAGATCCAGCAGAACGTCAGCCGCACGCAACAACTCCTGGCGCAGGCGCAGAACATCGCCTTCGATGTGCAGAGCATCGACCAGATGTTCCAGCAGGACTATGGCAACCTCTCCCTGACCGCGACCGACCAGCAGCTGATCGCCGAGGCCCGGTCCCGTTGGGAGAACACCGTCGGTGGCCTGCAGGATGCGATGCGCGTGCAGGCCGGTGTCGTCGGCAATATCGATGCCAACCGCGCCGAGATGTCCGCGCTCGTGGGGCAGAGCCAGAACGCGGTCGGTGCTCTGCAGGCCACACAGGCGGGCAACCAGCTCCTCGCACTGCAATCGCAGCAGCTCTCGGATCTGATCGCGGTGATCTCGGCAAACGGCCGCGCCAACGCGCTGACCGAGGCCGAGCGCGCCACCGCTGCGGAACAGGGCCGCATCCAGCGCGAGCGCTTCCTGACACCGGGCGCGGGCTACCAGCCCGGCAACGCGCAAATGTTTAACTGAGGCCGGGAGGGGCGACGATGGAGGGGAAGGTGCTGGCCCGGATCGCGGCCATCGCGTTCGTGGCGATCGCGATCACCGCCACAGTGATCGAGATGACGCGCGAGGAAGCTCCCGTGCCGGCCAGCACCGCGCCCGCGCTCCAGCCGTCTGCCGATCCCCTCCGCGCGACCCTGCGCCGGTGCCAGCAGCGTGGCGAGGCCGCTTCCCGCGATGCCGATTGCCTAGCCGCCTGGGCCGAGAGCCGTGACCGGTTCTTCGGTCGGACGCCTGCATCTGAAGCGCCGCAGCGTCCGGGAGATCAGTGAGCCATGGGTGGAACCGGCGTCATCGACAACTTTCTGGGCATCTTCACCAGCTACATCGACAGCGGGTTTGGGCTGCTCGGGGGTGAGGTGGCCTTCATCGCCACCACGCTGATCGTCATCGACGTGACGCTGGCGGCGCTGTTCTGGGCCTGGGGCGCCGATGACGACATCATCGCCCGGCTGGTGAAGAAGACGCTCTTCGTCGGGGTCTTCGCCTATATCATCTCCAACTGGAACAACCTTGCCCGCATCGTCTTCGAGAGCTTCGCGGGCCTCGGTCTGATGGCCTCGGGCACCGGGTTTTCCGCCGCCGATCTTCTGCGCCCCGGCCGCGTCGCCCAGACCGGGCTCGAGGCGGGGCGGCCGCTGCTCGAGAGCATCTCCGATCTGATGGGCTGGGTCGCGGTCTTCGAGAACCTCGTCCAGATTCTCTGCCTGTTCTTCGCCTGGGCGCTGGTGATCCTCGCCTTCTTCATCCTCGCGGTACAGCTCTTCGTCACTCTGATCGAGTTCAAGCTCACGACCCTCGCGGGCTTCGTGCTGATCCCCTTCGGCCTCTTCGGCAAGACCGCCTTCATGGCCGAGCGCGTGCTGGGCAACGTCATCTCTTCCGGCATCAAGGTTCTCGTCCTCGCCGTGATCATCGGCATTGGATCGACGCTCTTCGGCCAGTTCACCGCTGGCTTCGGCGGCGTGACGCCGACCATCGATGATGCCATGGCAATTGTTCTGGCCGCCCTGTCTCTGCTGGGCCTCGGAATATTCGGCCCGGGCATCGCCTCAGGTCTGGTGTCCGGCGGGCCGCAACTCAGCGCGGGTGCCGCCATAGGCACCGGCCTTGCCGTTGGTGGCGCTGCGATCGGGGTCGGAGGGGCGAGCATGCTTGCAGCACGCGGAGCCGGATCAGTACTCTCCGGAGGCGCCGCCCTCGCACGCGGCGGCGCGGCCGCGGCGGGCGCTGCCTCGAGCGCCTACACGCTCGGCTCGATCGGCGGAGGAGGTCTCGCCGGCGGGATGGCCGGTGTAGCGCGCGCCGGGGCCGCTACCGCGGCATCACCGCTCAAGAAGGCGTCCTCTCGCGCGGCTGGCGGCATCCAGTCCAGCTACGCCGAGGGCGTCAAGGGCGGTGTTGCGGCGACGGGCGGAACCACCTCGATGGGCACGGTCGGCGGAGCGGTGCCCGAGCCTTCTTCCGGCCCGTCCGCTTCCGATGGCCCGCCAGCCTGGGCGAAGCGCATGCGTCATAGCCAGGCCGTGAGCCATGGCGTGCGCGCTGCGGCCCATGCCGTCCGGTCGGGCGACAGCCACGGCTCGGGCTCCTCCGTCAATCTCTCCGAAAGGGATCGCTCATGAACCTCTTCAGGCGTTCCGCCACGCATTATGGCAAGACACCTCAACCAGAGACGCCCTATCAGAAGGCTGCGCAGGTCTGGGACGAGCGCATCGGCTCCGCCCGCGTTCAGGCCCGCAACTGGCGCTACATGGCCTTCGGCAGCCTGATCCTGGCGGCGGGTTTTGCCGGCGCCCTGGTCTGGCACTCCGCGCGTGGCACCGTCGTGCCCTGGGTCGTTCAGGTCGACGCGCTCGGCGAGGCCCAGGCTGTCGCTCCGGCCTCCGCCGATTACGAGCCCACCGATCCGCAGATCGCTTTCCATCTTGGTCGCTTCATCGAGCAGGTTCGTTCCATCCCTGCCGACCCGATCATTGTGCGGCAGAACTGGCTGCGCGCCTATGAGTTCACCACGGATCGTGGCGCGGCTGCGCTCAACGACTTCGCCCGCGCCAACGACCCGTTCACCCGCGTCGGTCGCCAACAGATCGCAGTCGAGGTGTCCTCGGTCATCCGGGCCTCGCCGGGATCGTTCCGCGTCGCCTGGACCGAGCGCCACTACGAGAACGGTCAGCTTTCCACGACCGAGCGCTGGACCGCGATCCTGACCGTCGTGATCCAGACCCCGCGCAGCGCCGAGCGTCTGCGCGCCAACCCCCTCGGAATCTATGTCAATGCGATCTCCTGGTCGCGGGAGATGAGCCAATGACTGAAACGCATGTTCGTGCAATCAGGTCTTCGAGCGTCAGGACGCCGACGTTGGTGGCCCTCCTGCTATCCGCATCCGTGCTGGCGGGATGTGCCAGCAACCGGGTGCCGGAATTCAGCTACGACGAGTCCGTGCCGCCGCTACCCACTCCGCCCGCCTCGGCTGCCGAGGAACGTCCTCGACCCCTGCACACGCCGCCGGTCTGGACAGTGGCGCATGGCGGAGCGGTGGCAGGCACACCGACTGATCGCATCGAAAACGCCAATGCTGCCGCCCGGATCGAACCGCGCCGGGAAGGCTATTACAATGCGATCCAGATCTATCCCTGGTCGGAAGGCGCGCTCTATCAGGTCTATGCCGCACCGGGTCAGATCACCAACATCGCACTCGAGCCGGGCGAACGTCTGACCGGCGCGGGTCCGATCGCCGCGGGAGATACCACGCGCTGGATCATCGGCGACACGGAGAGCGGGTCTGGGTCCACCGCTCGCGTCCACATCCTCGTCAAACCGACGCGAGACGATATCTCGACCAATCTGGTGATCAGCACTGACAGGCGGGTGTACACGATCGAGCTGCGTGCGCGCGAGGCGCTCTACATGCCGTCCGTCGCCTGGGCTTATCCGGCTGCGCCGCGTGGCGGTCGACAGGCTGTGGCGCCCGCGCCGACCATCCCGGCGCCGGCGGCCCGCAATCATCGCTACGGCTTGCAGATCCAGGGGGACAGCCCGCCCTGGCGACCGGTCTCGGTCTTCGACGACGGCCGCCGCGTCTATGTCGTCTTCCCGGCTGGCATCGCCCAAGGTGAGATGCCACCGCTCTTCGTGCTCGGTTCGGACGGGGAGCCCGAGATCGTGAACAGCCGCATGCACCGGAACGTTCTGATCGTGGATCGCCTCTTCGGCGCCGCCGAGCTCCGGTTGGGCGCAGGAGACCGCCAGCAGGTGGTCCGGATCGTGCGCATGGAGGAGCGGCAGGCCGATGCGCGGACGGAGGTGGATGCGCGAAGGGGAGGGGCGTCATGAGTGACACCGATCCTGCAGCGCCGATGCGTCTGCGCCCCGATCCGCCGCGCGTGACGAGGCTGTCGCGCAAGGTTCTGGCCGGTGTCGGAGCGGTCGCCTTGTTCGGCATCGGGGGTGCGCTGATTTATGCGCTCCAGACCCGTGAAGCAGGGCCGGGAGGGGGAGAACTCTACTCCATCGACAACCGACCGGCCGCGGACGGCCTGGAAGGGTTGCCGTCCGACTATACCGGACCGGTTCTGGGACCTGCGCTGCCCGGTGACCTCGGGAGGCCGATCCTCGACGCGCAGGAGCGGGGAATTCCCGTGGGCCCTCCGCCGATTGCGGGCCCGACCGTCGATCCGGACGCGGAGCGCCGCAGGGCAGAAGAGGAAACCGCGCGTCTGAGCGGTGTCTTCTTTCAGACGGCGTCTGGCAGGGCGACGACGGCCGGGGTCGGCATGAACCTTCCGGGACTGGGTGGTGCTGAGCAACCCGAGGGGAGTCGGCATACGGCTTTCCTCAACGGTCCGGTGGACCGGCAGACCGTCGCATCGGATCGCATTCAGCCGCCAGCCTCGCCGTACATCCTTCAGGCTGGAGCGGTGATCCCGGCCGCGCTTATCACCGGCATTCGCTCTGATCTCCCGGGGCAGATCACCGCGCAGGTCACCGAGAATGTCTATGACAGCCCGACCGGATCACTGCTGTTGATCCCACAAGGAACCCGCATCATCGGCCAATACGATGACGGCGTGACGTTCGGCCAACGCCGCGTGCTGTTGGTCTGGAACCGCCTGATCCTTCCCGGAGGCCGGTCCATTGTTCTCGAACGTCTGCCGGGGGCGGATGCGAGCGGCTATGCCGGTCTCGAAGATGGCGTCGATTATCACTGGTGGGATCTGATGCGCGCGGCGGGCCTGTCCACGCTGCTCGCGATCGGCGCGGACCTCGCCACCGATGACGAAGACCGCCTGGTCCAGGCGATCCGCGATGGCGCTGTGGACACGATCAACCAGGCCGGTCAGCAGATCGTGCAGCGTCAGTTGCAGGTCGCGCCGACATTGACCATCCGCCCGGGGTTCCCGGTCAGGATCATCGTCACCCGCGATCTCGTATTCGAACCGGCAGGAGGTTGATCATGTCGAAACTCAAGCTTGGGCCTCTGCCCGACGAAAAGCCGGTGAAAGTGACGGTGGAATTGCCCGCGTCCATTCATCGCGACCTTGTCGCCTATGCAGAGGTGCTGGGACGGGAGACGGGGCAAGCTGTTGCCGATCCTGTCCGGCTGATCGTGCCGATGCTGGAGCGGTTCATGGCGACGGATCGTGGGTTTGCGAAGGCGAGGCGGGCTGCTCAATCCCACAGGGATGCCCATTGATCACCCCGCGATTTTCCAGCTCTGCCTTAGCCCTTGCCATGCTCAGAAGACGCCTGAACGCTGGGTTGTCGTTATTCGGAGACCAGATTGCAGAAAATGGAAGGCGCTCGCCCTTGATCGGTCGAAAGACCACTCCCGGATGGGTCGTCACTGTCATTGCCTCGCTGACCACGGTCAAACCTCGCCCAATGGCAACCAATGACAGCAGGTTATCTCGACTTACGGACTGCACATGTATGTCAGGGTGCCAACTGAGCTCTGCCAGCTTCCTCACCAGATAGTCATAGATCTCTTGGCCCGGCGCTGTTTCGCTGACCATGAAAGCCTCGCCGCTAAGCTCGCGCCAGTCGACTGCTGTCCGGATGGCTAACTCATGGCGTTCAGGCAGGACAACGAAAACACCTTCCGACCACATCAATGCGCTGTCGCAATCTTGCCAGGTTCGGGTTCCGGTTAGGAAAGCGACGTCGAGTTTGAGCCCGCGAATGGCAGCGACGTGTTCTTCCGGGTTTCCATCGATCAATTCGATCTGCACATGATTGTGCTGCTCCCCGAAGGAGCGCAGCAATTCGGCCAGAAAGCCCGAGGCAATCGATGAATAAATGCCGACTCTTATACGGCCGTTTTCCGATCTGCCAAGTGCCGCCATCGCGTACAAGCTCTCATCAAGCCCGCGAATTGTCTGACGTGCGCGAGGCAGAAACTGGTGCCCGGCGCGGTTTAGGCTCACGCCGCTTCGATGACGGTGAAACAATGATGTTCCGAGCCGATCCTCAAGGTCGCGGATGCAACGGCTGACTGATGACTGTCGGATACGCATAACGCTACCAGCCTTTCGGAAACTGCCATGATCAGCGGCGTTGACGAAGCATCGAAGGTGTCGAATCTCAATTTCATGTTTTCTCCTTTCCACTTTCCGACATCCTCTCGCACCTCGTGTTTAGGTCCTTTTCTGTGGAGCGCTACACTGACGAGCCGAAACTCAATCCAAGTCTTGAAACTTTGTTTCAAGGCGGCGTATGCTCTGCGTGGAATTGCTAGCGATTGTCAGACGGGTTGAAGCGCAACAGTCGCAGGGCGTTGAGCGTGACCAGCACTGTTGCGCCGGTATCGGCCAGGATGGCGATCCAGAGCCCGGTCAGCCCTAGCACCGACGTTACCAAAAACACAGCTTTCAGACCCAGTGCCAGGGCCACGTTCTGATGGATGTTGGCCATGGCGGCTCGGGCGAGCCGGATCAGGGCAGGTATGTCCACCACCCTGTCGCGCAGGATCGCCGCATCGGCGGTTTCCAGCGCCACGTCGGTGCCGGAGCCCATCGCCACACCTACGTTCGCCTGCTTTAGCGCTGGTGCGTCGTTGATGCCGTCGCCAATCATCATGACGCCGCCGGATGCGCCCATCTCGCGGATCAGCCTCAGCTTGTCCTCGGGCATCATGCTGGCGTGGAATTCCATGCCGAGCCTCCCGGCGATGGCCTCGGCCGTGCGGGGATTGTCGCCGGTCAGGATAACTGGGGCGATGTCCATCGCCCGCAGTTGGGCCATGGCCTCGGCGGCGTCGCCGCGCGGCTCGTCGCGCAAGGCAACGAGGCCGAGGGGTTGGCCGGAACGGAACACCGCGACCACGGTCTTGCCCTCAGTCTCGAGCTGTGCCGCGAACTCGGCCTGGCCGGCGGCGATACCCCCGGCCACCTCGGCATGGCGTGGCGATGCCACCCAGGCCTTCGTGCCGCCGACCAGCGCTTCAACGCCCTTACCCACGATCGCGCGCGCTTCTGTCGCGGGCAGAGCCTCGATCCCGGCCTCCTCCGTTCGGCGGAGGATGGCTTGAGCCAGCGGGTGCGACGATCCGGTCTCGACTGCGGCGGCCACGGCCAGCAGGTTGTCTTCTGTGACGCCAAGGGCGGGCAGGACGTCGGTCACCTTGGGTTTGCCATGGGTCAGCGTGCCGGTCTTGTCAAAGGCGATGGCCGAGACCTTTGCGGTGGACTCGATCACCGCGCCCCCCTTCATCAACAGACCTTTCTTGGCGCCTGAGGACAGCGCAGAGGCAATCGAGGCCGGAACCGAGATCACCAACGCGCAGGGGCAGCCGATGAGCAACAATGCGAGGCCACGATAGATCCAGGTACCCCAGTCCGCCCCTGTCAACAGCGGCGGGATCAGGATGACCAGTGCCGCGAGCGCGACGATGGCTGGCATGTACCAGCGGCTGAATCGATCAATGAATCGCTCGGTCGGCGCGCGGGCGTCCTCGGCGTCCTCGACCAGCTGAATGATGCGCGCAATCGTGTTGTCCGCCGCAGTTTTCGTGACCGTCACGCGAAGCGCGGCTTCGGTGTTGATCGACCCTGCAAAGACTTTCTCACCCGGACCCCGGGTAACGGGTACACTTTCGCCGGTGACCGGGCTTTCGTCGATACCGCTAGTGCCCTCGAAAATCTCGCCGTCGGAGGGGATCCGGTCGCCGGGACGTACCAAAACGCGCTGGCCAATTTGAAGCTGGTCGGCCGGGACTTCGCGGGTCTTGCCGTCGATTTCCAGAAGCGCGGTCTTGGGCACCAAACTGGCCAGCGCTCGGATACCGTCGCGTGCCTTGCCAGCGGCCACGCCTTCCAGTACCTCGCCCACTGCAAAAAGAAACACGACAAGTGCCGCTTCCTCGGCTGCGCCGATAAATAAGGCGCCGACGGCTGCAATGGTCATCAGGCTTTCGATGGTGAAAGGCTGGCCGAGGCGAACGGCCTCGAAGGCGCGCCTGGCCACCGGGGCGACCCCGATCACGCAGGCGAGGGCAAAGGCCCAGTAGCCGTAGTCCGCCGAGGTCAGAAGCTCGAACCCCCAGGCCAGGACCAGCAAGGCGCCGGTGAAGATCACCAGCCGGCCCTTGTCGGTCTGATACCAATTCTTGCCGCGATCGGCGGGGTCGTCATGCACGTGACCTGGGCTGCCATGCCCCGCGTCGCCCTCGTCTGGCGGCGTCCCGTCGTGATCGTGTTCACGGTCATGGCCGTCACAGTCGTGACCATGGCTAAGCGGCTTGTCCGCGGCGTCGAGCGGTTTTCTCTCCGATGTAGCGCCACGCTGCGCAATTCCGTATCCGAGACGCTTCACGATGGTTTCGATCTCCGTCGGGTCCGTCCGGGCAGGCTCGAGATCAAGCGAAAGGCGTTCGCTCATCAGGGCGACCTTTACATCTCTGACACCCGGGAGGCGCTCGACCGCCTTCGTCACTTTTACAGTGCAGGCGGCACAATCCATGCCGCTGACAGTCCACTCCCGGCGCTCGGCTCCACTCATTTTCTTTGCTCCTGGCCCGGCAACTGGCCGGGGCTATCTTTGACCGAGTCGGTTCTTACAGGCTAAAGTAACTGTAGCTTCAAGTCCTTTTCGATGCTGCATGGATTGCTTCGCCCACATTGCTCTTTGATCGAGGTCGGTATCAGCGAACGGCTGCTATCTAGTGGGATTCATCGCCAATCTGATCGGGTTCTGTCGCGACCAGAACTGCAGGAGATTCACTTTTCGACGGATGTGATGCTTTCCACTACAAAAACCGCGAAGACCCTTGATGCTACAGGGGCTAGAGGTTTTATACCGCATCTATCGCGTACAAGCGATCGAACCGGTTCACTGTGTATTTGGGAAACTTGAGATGCTGACGAGACGACACTTTATACAGACAACTGCGGCGCTGCTCCCATCGTCGATCCCGACGCTTTCGTTTGCCAATAACTGGCCCAGCGAAGAACAGAAAACCGCTTGGGACGCGCAGGTCACTCCGCTTGGCTATGATCCCGCGACCACAAACCCTTGGGGGCTGCATCCCAGGTTCCTCCCTCAAAGAGTATTGGCGAACGACGAGCTGCGTCCCGGAGATATCCATGTCGATGCAGTGGCAAGGTACCTTTACCACATAGAAGAAGGCGGTACCGCCATGCGCTATGGTGTGGCCATTGCCCAAGGGGATCTCTACGAGCCAGGTACGTACACCGTCAAACGCATGGTTAGGTGGCCGCACTGGCGGCCTACACGAAACATGATCGAGCGGAACCCCGAGAATGCTCAGTATGCAGGTGGTGTGGAGCCCGGCCCCGAAAATGCACTCGGTTCAAGAGCCATCTATCTGTATGTCGGCGACAGGGACACATATCTCCGCATTCATGGCACCCCGTATCCAGAAAGCATTGGCGGGCGGGCAAGCTCGGGCTGCGTCCGAATGGTGATGGCGCATATAATTGATCTGTTCGAGAATGTTGAAATCGGTTCGACAGTCTACCTTTACTCAGCCGAGGAAAGCCTCGTGATGCCGGGATGAACTCTGGCCTTCCACCTGAGGCGTGGAAGGCCAGAAATCGCTCATGATACCGGCGGCTGCACCACGCATATTGGGCGGCCGCCTGTTGCGCGAAGCGGCACGAGAGTGGTTTCCACTGGGCCGGCATGCATATACCAGTAACAATCGTCTTCGCTTAGCAGGCGAGCCGTCGACAAATCCTGATCGGGAGCGGCCATGGCAACAACATTCTCTGGAATATTGCCGATTTCATATCGATCGTTCTGGCCTTCCGTGTTTGTGATCCCGCAGCTGGCAAGCAGAGCGGAGGCGATAATTACTAGGGAACAGTTTCTGTACTTTGTTTGCATGGCTGCCTCCATTGGGGCGTCTATTGCTTTCCTGTCATGTTGCCACTCCAGGTCGCTGTCCAACGCACTTGGATCGATCCGATCCATCTTGCGGTGTTACCTATAGCTTTAGGAGCTATAGGATCTTGGTAAGTGTGAGGGCAACTCATCCTGAGGTCAATCTGGTTTTCCGAACCATTCGGCGAGCTTCCATGTCCATGCCCGCGACTTATTCTGTTGGAGTCTGGCGTAAGCCTTACCGGTCGGGCGATAGACGCGACAATCCAACGGAGCCACTTCTCGCCGCCGACAGGTCTGAGGTCATCGTCAGATACGCATTCTGGCTCCAGATTTGAAAAAAGTTGTCGAAGAATGGTGACATTGGATGCCCCGACTGTCCGGCAGGCAGCAGGAAGTAGGAGGCCATGTCTTCCGACATACTCATGATCGCCTGAAAGTTGCTGCCAGTATTGCTGACAAATGGGCGATCATTCGTAGGATCGAAGGATGTGGAGAACTGCGTATATGGATCCCCGGAGATTTCTTTCCGAAGAGACAGGAATTCCTTCAGCAGACCTTCTGATGATATCGTCGACGAGTTCATTTCCACGTAATGCTCACTTCCCCACATCCAGCTGGAGGGGTCGGAGCCATGGCGCTGGTTTAACCAGTCAACCGCATCGTCCAGTGCTGCTTCAATCTGATCTTGGCAGGTTTCGACCCGTGATGATGTCCGGATATCGCACCAGTCGGCACTCTCGCCTCGTGCGCTAAGAGCCGAGATAAGGAATTCAGGATTTGGAAGTTTCCACAGCTGCTCTTGTATGGGGAACTCGTCTTTGAGGATGCGTCGTTGCAGAGCGAGTGACCAAGCCCAGAAAGCCAGAGGCTCAGGCGAATAGCGATCCATATTTCCGTTCCATGCAGCGAGAAGATCAAGAACCTGGCTCCGAAGCTGGACGAGGTTCCGATCTTCGCTGGAAAGAACGGGGTTTTGAAACCAGAGCTCGCGGGCCATCAGTGGGAGCAAGACTCGCGAAGCTTCGCTCACGGTATCGCGCTGGACTGCTTTCACACCCTCCATGGAGAAGACTGTCTGCCGGTCCTGAAGTGTGGACAGGCGCAAGGCTCGAAGCGATGGTTTTCGAGAGCGATCGTCTTGTGGACTTGAAGCCGAGGTGTTCCGATCAATAACCAATATTTCCAATCCTGCAGGCAAAATGTCCGATGCCTCTTCAACCGCGTCGCCTGCGTCGGTTGATCGGGGAAGTTTTTCTAATATGGTTATGAAGCTGACCGCGCTCGCAACCTGAAGTGGTTCCAGTGCTTCGTCACGAGGAAAGTCACTTGAACGGAATGCCCATGCGATACGGTCATTGCGCCCCACAAATACGAACGGTATTCCCGGCAGAGTACTCCCCATGACTGCCCCTGTCGGTAACTGAAGATCAGCCAAGTACCATTCTGAAGGTAAGGATAGAGGACCAATACTATCCGCGGCAAGAATAGGAACTCCAGTCACGCTTTGGGCACTTTCCACCGCCCACGCATCAAGGCTCACTCTAGGGTTATACGTGATCATATCTTGGGGAAATGGTGGATTTTCTGAGGGCGTGTCTTCAACGAGGCCAGAATTGGCTAACTCATGGGGCGTCAGACGGAGGCTGGCCAGGAAATACTTCGCGATGTTGAGGCTATCCGCGGGCCTCCAAGGCGTAATTTCATTTTGGCCGGAGATCAATAATTCCGGGGCGCCACGACCTCGCCAACCCTTAGAGACAATGTCCAGCCATGCGTTGACGCCGGCTGTATAGGCTGCAAGGTCGTCTTCGACAGTATTTGGGAGGGGGATCGTCAGGTTCGCAAGTCGTCCTGCGTTCGCTTTCTGTCGTGCGCTTAATAATTGGCTCAGCCTGTCCTGCGCGTGGGAAAACCCAATCGCGAAGTATATGTCGGCAGCCGAACTCCCTATAATATGTGGGATTGCAAAGGAGTCTCTCAGAACATCGACTGTCTGTTCTATGCCAGCGACTGTGAAGTCTTCGTCGTAGTCCGGAACAGATGCGGTCAGTAATACGTACATGAACGCCGATACAGCCAGAGCCAAAGTGGCGAGAGTCCCGAAAGTATACAGCAAAGTTCTGAAAAGACGTCGCAATTTTATGGCACCTCAAAGGTTTTCTAAGACGCCAAACGCAGGAAGACCAATGATACGAAGAAAGTCAGGAGGCCAAAAGCGATACCCGAGCTGACCGCATATTGCATGATATCCAGCCGGTTTCCTTTACGGCGACGCGCCAGATACCCACCCCAGATTGCTCCTGCGAGGATACCCGCGATCGTCAACATGACTTTGCCTCCACTGATGCTTTTTTATTTCTTGCCCGATGCATGCCTGACAGCCTTGAGCCAAGAAACACGATCCAAGTAACGGCGATTAACGCCAGGAACATCCAGTCGCCGAACCGTGCATATGGCGTGGGTTTTAGGGCGCCGGGAAGTTCGGCATCGATGACACCGGTCTCTTCGATGCCAAGCTTCACAATGAGCTCGCCCTTCGCGTCGATTACCGCTGAGATGCCGGTGTTCGCGGCCCTCACAATCGGAAGTCCTTCTTCGACGGCACGCATGCGGACCGCAGCAAGGTGCTGCTCGGGTCCTATACTGGTGCCGAACCAGGCATCGTTTGTTGCGTTGAATATCCAGTCGGGCCGATGCTGATCGTCGATGACGTCGCCCGGAAAGATGATCTCGTAGCAGATGGCCACAGCCAGCGGGGGAGCGCCGGGCAGGGTCAGCGTTCGCGGTCCTGCACCGGGCGTAAAGTCTCCCAGGCCTTGGGTGATCCGGTCGAGCTTAAGCCAGCCGCGGAAGGGGACATACTCGCCGAATGGAACGAGATGGTGTTTTGCATAGCCGGTCAGAATGTCTCCGGTTTGATTGTAAGCTTGGACGGTGTTGAAATAGAGCGTTTCTTGGTCCTTTCGCGTGCGGTCCGGGACGCCGGTCAGAAGCAAAGCGCCGTCCTGCAAGATGGCGGCAATGCGAGATCGCGCCCGCAGATCCTCATCGAGAAAGCCCGGAAAGGCGGTTTCCGGCCACAGGAGCACATCCACCTCGCCGGGACCGCTCGAGAGGTCCAGATAGCGCGTTAAGGTCTCGTCTCGCTGTTCGGGCGCCCACTTCTCCCTTTGCGGCACGTTGCCTTGGACTATACGCACATCGGCATCGGGCGCAGGTCCCGGCTCTAACCCGAGTCGGCCTTGGCCTACGGTCCATATCGTCGCGATCACAGCCGCGAATAGACTAGCGGGGACCCAGCGCCGCCGTCTCTCCGTCACCAGGGCCGCGGCCGGCAGCGTTCCGGCCAGGACTAAAAGAAAGCCCAGCCCATAGCTGCCAATCCATGCGGCCGGCTGCCTCAGTGTCGGGTAGTCGACAAGGGCGTAGGCGGTGAGGTTCCAGGGAAATCCCGTGAGGACGTGCCCGCGCAGCCACTCTGCCGCCGTCCACGAGGTTGCGAACAGCAGGCAGGTCGTTACGCCGGTGACTGCACGGCGGGACATAGTGCCGGAAAACAGCGCCGCCGCCAAGGCCGGAAAGGTGGCCAGACCGGCGGCCAGTGCGGCAACGGCCGGGATGGCCAGCGCCCCGAATTTATCGGGGTCCACATAGAAGCTCTCGGAGATCCATGAGAGGCCGAAGCCGAACTGACCGAGGCCGAAGGCCCACCCCACCAGTGCGGCCGCCCCGACGGAACCAGCGCGCAGCAGAAGTAGCAGCACTGAAAAGGATACGGGCACGAGCAGAATGATCGAGAAGGGCGGAAGCGACAGAACGGTCATCGCTCCTGCTGCGGTCGCGACAATGGCGCGAGACGGCAAGGAAGTCACCCAGCCTCTGCAAAAAGGCAAAGGCGACCTCATGGACCACTCTGGTGTGCTTGCTGGACCTTCGGCCCAATGAGGAGCAATCCGACGCCACATACCACAAACACATCGGCCATATTGAAGGCGGGCCAATGGGCGGTGCTCACATAGAAATCGAGGAAATCCGTGACCCCCTGAAAACGCAGGCGATCCGTTACGTTGCCGAAAGCGCCTCCTATGATCGCGCCGTATGCGACGGCTTCGACTCTGTTGGCAGCTTGACACATCATGAACGTCAACCAGACGCAGACGGCAATGGCCAGCGCCGCCAGGACCCACCATGATGTGCCGCTGAGAAGGCCGAAGGTCACGCCGTCATTACGCAAGTACGTGAGATTAAACCCAGGGGCGATCGGGACGCTAGCGCGCAGGGATTCCGCATTCGCAACCACGATAGCTTTTGTGACTTGATCGACGGAGAAAGCGATGAAAATGGCAAGAGTGCCGCTAACTGACGCTTTTAGAGAGGGCGGCATGTCGTCACCCCAGCCAAACGTCTAGAAACAACATGAGAACAAGGCCAATTGATAGTCCGAGGGTCGCTTTGTTCTGATGGCCGCTTCGATGAGTCTCAGGAATTATTTCGTGGCTGATTACGTAAAGCATCGCACCTGCTGCAAAGGCGAGGCCCCATGGGAGTAGCGGTTCCGACAGTGTGATGATGCCCGCTCCGAGCAAGCCACCAATCGGTTCGACCATGCCGGTGAGGGCCGCGATGGCCCAGGCGCGGAGCCTGGGATACCCTTCACCCAAGAGCGATACCGCGACGGCGAGCCCCTCAGGAGCGTTCTGAAGACCGATGCCGATCGCGATCGGCAGACCGCCCTCCATGCCTCCCGAACCAAATCCCACGCCGACTGCAAGGCCCTCTGGGAAGTTGTGAATCGTAATCGCGAAGATGAAGAGCCAAACCCGCCGCAAGGACTCCGCCTCCGGTCCTTCACGACCCGATCTGAAGTGTTCATGGGGCAGCTTCTCGTTCATCAGCGCTACCGCCCCCATTCCCAGAAGGATCGCAACGCAGACGATGGCGGCCGGTGCAGCTCCGTTGTCGAACAAGGTTTCGGCGGCATCGAGTGCAGGGATAATCAAGGAGAAAAAGGAGGCGGCAAGCATCACCCCGGCCGCGAAGCCGAGCGACAGGTCGCGAGTTGCCCGCGACGGAATGTGACCGAACAAAACGGGCACCGCGCCGACGGCCGTCAGCGTGCCGGCGGCGAGACTTCCAATCAGACCGAGCAGTATCGGGGGCAGGGTGTCCATGTCTGAGCTGGTTCACCCTTCTGGGTAACTCGAGTAGATCTCGGTCGACCCGTCCTGCCGGATTAGAAAGACATCGTAGGCTTCCCGGTCTTCTTCGGGACCCATGCCGGGCGAACCGTAAGGCATTCCGGGCACCGCAAGGCCGATTGCGTCAGGACGTTCTTCCAGAAGACGGCGGATGTCGGAAGCCGGTACATGCCCTTCGATCACATATCCTTCCACCAAACCGGTATGGCAGGAGACCATGCGTTGGGGCACACCTCTCTCCAGCTTGAAACGAACCAGCAGCCCGCCGAACATGTCTTCGCCGGTGGGAACAAAACCGTTTTCCTCGAGATGGTTCATCCACGACAGGCAGCAGCCACAGCCGTTCGTCTTGCGAACCTCGATAGCTGTAACTTCTGCGAATGCCTGGGCAGCCGGAAGCAGTGAGATTGCGAAAACAAGTATATGTTTCAGACTATTCATGGGTCACAGGCTTTCAGTTGCTTGCCGGGCGATCTCGCGTTCCAGGCTGGTGGCCAGACGGGCGCGTGCCTCAGCAAGGCGTGACAACGCGTAGGTATCATCATCCGCCTGGCGCTCTATTGCATTGGCGAGACGGTCGTCGGAGAGAGGATCGGTTGGGCGACCTTCGACGAGAACTTCGTAGTGAAGATTGGGCCCGGTTGCCGTACCGGTGGCGCCGACGCGACCAATCATGTCCCCCGCCGCCACGCGCTGGCCTTGAGCGAGCTCGTCGGGGGTCGAGCTTAGATGCGCGTATCTCGTCATGGTGTCCGAGCCGTGAGTGAGTTCGACGACGCGGCCGTACCCATTCCGCCAGCCGATGAAGCTGACTTGACCGGGGGCTGTCGCATGGACCGGAGTTCCACCCGCTGCTGCGAAGTCGACTCCAGTGTGCATTCGAACATTGCCATAGACCGGGTGTGTGCGACGTCCAAAAACAGAACTGAGGCGCGCACCTTCGACCGGTTGTGCAAAGACCCGCAAGACCTCACCGTCCACATAGATCGTCGCCTGACCGCTTCCGTTATCCGGCCAGACGATTTCGTAGAGGGCTCCGCCGATCTCCAGAGCAGCGAATGCCAGGTCAGGCTGCCCGATTCTTTCGTTTCCAAGCCGGGCCTCTCTCCAAAGAAGTTGCAGTTTTTCGCCGCCCGACATGTCACGACGGAAATCCACAGTTCCGCCGAGCATTTGCGCAAGGTCCACGGCAAACCGGGCGGGCATCTCGGCCTCTTCGAGGGCGGCGAAGAGTGAACTGCCGATCACCGCCTCACCCGCGAGTGTTACGAGTTCGGGTTCAGGTGAAACGACTGATGTAGACAGCTCTTCACCGAAGGTGGCCTCAATTCGAACACCGTCTCCGACGGTAAGCGATACCGAGCGCGCAGCACCATGTGCGTTCGAGATGAGGGTGATGGAATGTCCGGGCCGGAGGCGCCGCAGGTCATATTCAGCACCTATTGCCAAGGCGACTTCTGCCCGTGTGTTTGCCGCGAGGCCGGCCTCCGCCAGGACTGCATCGAGGGTTTCGCCAGGCGCGATTTCGCGCGACCATCTCGTCAGAACGGGTTCAATCTCCGGCAATGCATTGTCGCTGGCCGCGATCTCCTGCAGGAGCGGCAAGGGTTTGAATTCGGGAATTCTTTCGATACCTGGCTGTCCCTGTGCCGGAAAGGCGGTTTCCAAAACCCTGGGAGCTTGCAACGCCGGCGGAGACCACGCGCTAGCTGCGGCGAGCTCCGGAGGAACTGGATCGATCGACCATTCCCAGGATAATGCAAGTCCCCCAGCTGACAATGCCGCTAAGCCTGTGAAACTTGCCGCGAATATTCCAAACTTCATGGTGGCCCCCTAAGATTCTTCTTCAAGTGCACGCCGGATTTTAGGCACGGCGAATTCTCTCGGTTCGTGATAGTCAATCATGGAGACGAACCGGCCCGAACGATCGAACAGGAAGACACTCGCGGTATGGTTCATCGTGTAATCGCCGCTTTCGGTCGGTACGCGCTCGTAGCTTGCACGGAAACCGCGCACGGCTTGTGCGATCTGATCTTGGGCCCCGGTCCATCCACGGATAGCTGAATGGAAATAGCTGACATACTCTTCCATCGTTTCGACGGTGTCTCGCGCAGGATCGACGGTGATAAAGACCACATTCATCTCCGTGGCGTCGTCGCCCAGCTCGTCCAACCAGCCAGAGATGTCCGACAGTGTGGTCGGGCATACGTCCGGACAGTAGGTGAAGCCGAAGAACACCATGGACGGGCGCCCGATCAGAGATTCTGGCCCGACCTCGTTGCCCTCGTGGTCGGTCAAGCTGAAATCCATGACGGATAGGTCAAGGGGAAGCAGGCCGGTCGATTCCGGCGCACCTGGGCCGTCTACCTGCCACCAACCGAATAAGAGCACGGAAGCAAGCGCCCCGGCGCCGGCTACGGCGTATCCAAGGATTGTCCGTCGCCGCATCACTCGCTCGGACCGCGCGCCGCTATTCCTAGGATGGGGACCACGATTTCAACCGTGCTTCCGTTGTCGAACTTCAGCGTTAGCGGAAAGCTCTCTCCTTCCTGCATCGGCGACTGCAGGCGCATCAGCATTGCATGCAGACCGCCCGGCTCCAGTGCCACGTTCTGGCCCGGCTCGATAGTAATCTCCCCGGCTGAGGACATGGAGCTCACGCCTTCGGCATTGGTTCGGGTTTCGTGTATCTCGGACATCTGTGCGATTGGTGTCGCCAGGCCGACGATAGTCACAGGCGTGTCACCGGTATTGCGAATGCTCATGTAGGCGGCGCCGGGGCGGCTTGTCCCGATAGATGCCCGGGCCCATGCGCCCTCGACGACCAAATCCTCCGAACCTGCCAGAGTTGATGTTGGAGCGCCCACGAATGTCAGCAGCGAAACAAGTACTTTGATGAGATGGTTCTTCTTCACAACAGCCTTTCCGATTTGCATGGTTCAGCTCCGCGCCGCGGCGACTTCGGCCGCCACGAGGCGTCGCAGTTCGTCCTCACCGAACGGGTTTAGCGGGCGGCCGTTCACGAAAAAGGTCGGTGTCTGGACTACGCCCATGGCTTCGACATCCGCGCGATCCTGGTTGAGAACGGCCGTCGTCCCTGGAAAGAGCAACTGTTCACGCGCCTCCTCGACGTCCAGTCCGGCGGAGGCGGCAATATCGAGTATCAGATCCGGTTCAGGCGCCCCATGAGAGGCCCAACGCGGCTGCTCGCGCAGGACGGCTTCGAGCACGGGTTCGAAGACGTCTTGCATGCGAGCCGCCTCGAGCACTCGGATGGCCTCTTCTGACGCCTCACCATGAAATGGCGTGTAACGGATCACCACGCGCACGTCGTTGCCGTGTTCGGACATGATGTTCTTGACCACCGGATAAAAGGCCCGACAAGCCTCGCAGGCCGGGTCGAAGAATTCGACAATCGTTACAGGTGCGGTTTCCGACCCGAGGATCGGCGAGTAGGACCGGATCAGCGCATCGGACAGTTCCGGCGGAACGGCCTCTCCCACGGGGGCCGGAGAAGGGCGGGTCACATACCAGGATGCTGCGCCAAACCCTGCTAGACCAAAGGTGAGCACGGAGAGGATCAGGGCACGTCTGTTCATTCTTGCGGTTCCTTCAGGGAGAGGGCGGAGAGTGCTCCAATCACGGTGAAGGCGACCAAGGCCATCAGCGGAATCGGAATTCCGAAGACCAGCTGGTTGTCGTCGGTGCAGGAGGGGCCGGTCGCGGTGCAGGGCTGAATTTGCTCGGGGACCAGGCCCGCATAGAGGCCCAAATGCCAGACCGCCACGGCCGCGCCGCCTAAGGCGAGCGCGATCCCGTAGCGCCCGACGCCATGGTCATTCCACCACAGCCCTAGCCCGAGGATGATCGCCAGCGGAAACATGAAGGCGCGTTGAAACCAGCAGAGCAGACAGGGCGTTTGGCCGAGCACTTCGCCGATGAAAAGAACCGCCAACGAGGCAGAAGTGGCGACGGTCCAGGCCAGCCCGATGGCCATGTCTCCGGGAATGCGTTTCATGTCGGTCAGATCCTTTCCTGCAGATCAGCAAGGATCTCTTCAGCGGACGTGCCGTAGGGCCACGAGGTTGAGTAACCCGCCTGTGGGTCAAATAGGAACAAGTTCGAGGTATGGCTCATTGTGTAGCCCCCCGGAGCGGATGCCTCCTCGTTCCTTTCAAAAAATATGGGGAAGCTATCAGATATCGCAGCCATCTGGTTAGCCGTGCCAGTCAGACCAATTATACCTGCTTCGAATTGCTCCACGTATTGGGAGAGTACCATCGGACTATCGCGTTCGCGGTCTATTGTAATGAAAATGGGCTGGACCTTTTCTGCCTCGCCGCCCAGTCCCTCCATTACGGCGGCGACCTCGGAGAGTGTTGTCGGACAAATGTCCGGGCAATTTGTGAATCCGAAGAAAATCAGCATCCAGCGGCCGGAGAAGTCACGCTGTGTTTGGACCATGCCACGATGATCCGTCAGCTCGAATTCCGCGAAAAACGGGCTATCGCTTGCGGTCCGCTCGTTTTCGGAGACAGAGTCAGGCCGCAGTAGCAAGCCGATGTACAAAAGTGCTGCCGTGGCCGCCATCGCCCACAGTATTTTCTGCAAGTTGGAAAGGTTCACACTGCTTTGCCCGATTCCGATTGTTTGCTCGGGCTTCGTGTACGACCTCTAGCAGCTATAGCTTCAAGCCAAGATGACGTCGCAAGGAACAGCTTCACTGAACTGTGAATGACGGTTCAGACTTGTCATCGATCTGGCGCGAAGCTACACTCGCTGTAGGTATGAGGTCGGGTAAGATGCTGACAATTGGCGCGATGGCGAGAAAAACCGGGACAAAGGTCCAGACGATCCGCTACTACGAGCAGATAGGGTTGATGCCCGAACCAGGCAGAACCGAAGGCGGTCAACGCCGCTACGGAGATGCTGAACTAGATAGGCTGTCATTTGTTCGACACGCTCGGCAACTGGGTTTCTCGCTTGACGCTATTCGTGAACTTCTGAATTTGAGCGACAATCCTGGGACATCCTGCGCCGACGCTGATGCCATTGCGCGTCGGCAGCTTAAGCAAGTGGAGCAACGGTTGAGCCGACTAGAGGCGCTCCGAACCGAGCTGGAACGAATGGTTCATGAGTGCAGTGGTGGACGAACCGCCGATTGCCGTGTCCTTGAGGTGTTGCGTGACCACTCCGAATGCCTCACCGAGCACGATGAAGTTGGTCTTTGAATGGCTGAAATCCGGCTTGTCATGAAGGCTTAGAAAGCTTGTCGGGATCGTTGGGCGTCAGTTCCGATAACTCGGATCGGTGTCTAGGTCATAGACCGTAATCGCGAAGTTCTGGGCGAAAGCTAAGGATTGGTCGGTGGATCATTCGTTGCCGATGGCGAGTTGAATTCCAGGCCAGCTTGCATACTTGTCGCCGGTTTCGCGGATGTGTGTATAGCGTTTGAGGCTGACCCATGACCTGTGCCCACTGACAGCTGCGACGTGGGGAATGTTCCAACCCATCTCAAACAAGCGCGAGATGCCTTCATGGCGTAGATCGTGGAAACGCAGATCGTCGATCCCGAGCAGCTTGCAAGCGCGGGTAAAGTTGGCCGTGATTGCGTCCGGAGAGTAGGGGAAGATCTCAGCTTTGCTCTTGCGCATGCTGTCGATGATCCGAATGGCCTCTTCGGGCAAGTCGACCCAGGTATCGTTTCCGAGCTTTTCGCCGGGATGCTTCATGTCACGGACCAGGATGCGCTTGTGCTCGTTCTGCAAGTCATCCCAGGTGAGCCGGGTTATCTCTGCCTGTCGGCGCGTCGAGAAGAGAGCGAAAACGATCACCTTGTGCATGGGCATGGCTTGAGGTGCTCTCTGGCGCCGATCAATGAAATGGGCCAGCAGCCGGTCGAGTTCATCGAGGGTGGGCCTGCGGTTACGCTGCGCGGAACGGGAGATGATCCCCATACGGCGCGCGACGGTGATCGCGTCTCTCATCTCCCGGTCATCCAGTCGGAAGTCCCACATCGGTCGAGCTATGGCGAACATCGAGGCGAGATGGCTCGCGTAGTTCCCGACGGTTTGCGGTTGTCCGGGCAGAGACTGAAGGAACTCGATGACATCCTTCGACTTGATGGTGGAGCAGGGCAGATCGGCGATCGGGTAGGTGACGATGGTCCTGAGGACCTGGGCTTTTGTGCGACCGATGTCCTTCACGGCTTCTTCAGTATAGCGCTCGATCGCTTTGGACAGCGGAGGGTCGCATACGTTCAACTCTTCCAGCGCACCAGGTTTTGCTAGCTCTTTCTCGCGTTTCTTTATCCAGACGGTCGCAGCTGGGCGTCTGTCAAAAGTCTTCGTCTCGTGATAGACGGTGCCCTCGCGCATCACTCGTACACGTGCCCTGTAGCTGTGACTTCCATCCTTGCGTTTGCGTGTGGTGATCGAGCCCATGATGGTCTCCCCATTTGGTCCACGAAATTGTATTTGGTCCACGGGACCAAATCCAGTGTCAAAATCGACGGGTTTGGTCCATGATGAGCGGAAACGAGACGAACTGTAGGTGCCTGTAAGTGGCGGAAAAATATAAAAAACAAGACTTATCAAGAGCTTCGCGACTGAGCGTGGCACCGATGATGGACTGGACAGACCGCCATTGCCGGTACTTCCACCGGCTCCTGAGCGCGGAGGCGTTGCTCTACACCGAAATGGTCACCGCGCCCGCCCTGGTGCGGGGGGGCGCGTTGCATCTGCTGGACCATCACCCGGCCGAACATCCCGTGGCGCTGCAACTCGGCGGCTCGGACCCGGCCGAACTGGCCCAGGCCGCGCGGCTGGGGGCCCAGGCGGGCTATGACGAGATCAACCTGAACTGCGGCTGTCCGTCCGACCGCGTGCAATCGGGTGCGTTCGGGGCGGTACTGATGCGCCAGCCAGCGCTGGTGGCCGAGTGCGTGGCGGCGATGGTCGAGGCGGTGGATGTCGAGGTCACCGTGAAATGCCGCATCGGTGTCGATGACCAAAAGCCGGAGGAGATCCTGCCCGATTTTCTGGACCAGATCCGCGCGGCGGGATGCAGGCGCGTGACCATCCATGCGCGGATGGCGTGGCTCGACGGGCTCAGCCCGGCGGAAAACCGGACGGTGCCGCCGCTCAACCACGATCTGGTGCGCCGGATGAAGGCCGCGTTTCCGGACATGCATGTGTCGATCAACGGCGGGATTGCCACGCTGGAACAGGCGCAGGCGCTGCTGGCCGATGGCCTTGACGGTGTCATGATCGGCCGCGCCGCCTATCACGAACCGGCGGACATTCTTGCCGCCGCCGATCCGGTGATCTTCGGCACAGGCGCGGCCCGCGATCCCATCGCCGTGGCGCGCACGATGATGCCCTATATCGACGATCACCTGACCTCCGGCGGCCGTCTTCACCAGATCACCCGCCACATGCTGGGCCTGTTCGCCGGCCGCCCCGGCGCCCGCGCGTGGCGGCGGACGCTGTCGGAACAGGGCGTGCGCCCCGGTGCCGGGCCGGAGGTGGTCGAAGCCGCGCTTGAACCCATTTTCGACCTCATGGATCGCGCGGCGGCAGAGTAGGGTGGGGCCCGCGCTTTCGCCTCTGGCAAACCCGCAGCGCGTTGACCGGGTGACAGGAGCCCGCCCGTGAAGACAGTGGCTTTCATGCAAGGCAATCCGGTGCGGTCCGCCGTATGGCAGGTGACCCCGAAATGACCCGCCCCGATTTCGACGACCTGTCACGTGCGTTCCATGCCGATGGCTGGCTGCGGTTTCCGGCCGATCCCGCCGTTCTCGACTGGGCCGAACACGCCCGGCGGGCCGGCGAAGCGGCACTGACCGATCCTGCCTATTCCGCGCTCCATGTCTGCGAAGGCACGTGGTTCGTGGGCCTCGAAGCGCTGCCCAACGATGCGCTTGGCCGTGTCGCAGGGTCCGCGCCGCTGAACGGGTGGGTGATGGCGTTCATAGAACGCCTCTATGGCCCGCTGCCCCTCCACCGGGCCCAGCTTTCAACCGTCTGGCCCGGCTATCCCCGCCCGCGCGATGGTGAAAGCGAGGCCGCGGCGCGCTACCGCGAGAAACGCGATGCCGCCCATGTCGATGGCCTGCGCCGCGACGGCCCCGCGCGGCGGCGGTTCCTCAGCGAACCGCACGCCTACATCCTTGGCCTGCCGCTGACCGATGCCGCGCCCGAGGCCGCGCCGCTGGTCGTGTGGGAGGGCAGCCACCACCTGATCGCCCGCGCGCTGCGCGCGGCGCTGGCCCCGCATCCACCCGCGGACTGGCCAAACATCGACCTGACCGACCCCTACCAGACTGCCCGCCGCACGGCGTTCGACACCTGCAAGCGCGTGACCGTTCCGGCCCGCCCGGGGGAGGCGACGCTGCTTCACCGGCTCGCGGTCCACGGCGTGGCCCCGTGGCAGGCGGATGACGCGGACCCGCGCATGATCGCCTATTTTCGCCCGCATCTGCCGGGCGGCATGACAGACTGGCTCTCGCTGGAGTAGAGTGCCTGACAGTCAACGGGGATGGGACCATGATCGAAGTCACGCAAAGCGGCGCCCAGTTGACGGTGCGCCTCAGCGGCACCGTCACGCAACACGATTATTCCGCCGTGCTTGAACCGGCGATGGAAGCCGCGCTGAAAGCCGAGCCGAAATTGCTGGTGCTTGCCGTGGTGGGTGAGGATTTCCAAGGCTACGACATGGCCGCCGCGTGGGAGGACACGAAACTGGGCCTGTCCCATCTGGGCGCGTTCGACCGGATCGCGATCTGTTCGGACCTGGGCTGGGTGTCCACGGCCGTCCGCGCGGCCGCGGTGTTCCTGCCATATCCTGTGAAGGCGTTCCCGCTGACGGAAGAACCGTCTGCCCGCGAATGGCTGACCATGCCCAAATGACCGGGGGTGCAGGGGGCTTGCCCCCTGTGGGAACGGGGCGCGCGGGGGCAGCGCCCCCGCGTCTGTCGCCGCGCCATGCGCGGCGAAACTTTGCGCTTACAGCTGCGCCATGACCTCGTCGGACGCCTCGAAATTGGTGGTCACCCGCTGGACGTCGTCATCGTCTTCCAGCGCGTCCACCAGCTTCATCAGCTTCTGCAACCCGTCCAGATCCATCTCGGTCGTCGTCATCGGCTTCCAGACCAGCTTGGTGCTCTCGGATTCGCCCAGCGACTCTTCCAGCGCGTTCGACACCTCGTTCAGGTCGGTATCGGCGCAATAGATGAAATGCCCGTCTTCCGAGCTGTCGACGTCCTCCGCCCCGGCCTCGATCGCGGCTTCCAGCACCGTTTCGGCATCGCCCGCATCGGCGGGGTAGGACACTTCGCCCTTGCGTTCGAACATGAACCCGACCGAGCCCGTCTCGCCCAGGTTGCCGCCGTTCTTGGAAAAGGTCGACCGCACGTTCGATGCCGTCCGGTTGCGGTTGTCGGTCATCGCCTCGACGATGATCGCGACCCCGCTGGGGCCATAGCCTTCGTAGCGGATCTCTTCGTAATCGTCGCCGTCACCGGCCTGCGATTTCTTGATGGCGCGGTCGATCACGTCCTTGGGGACGGATTGCGACTTGGCCTCTTTCACCGCCAGCCGCAGGCGCGGGTTCTTGTCGGGATCGGGGTCGCCCATCTTGGCGGCGACGGTGATCTCTTTCGACAGCTTCGAAAACAGTTTCGAACGGGCCGCATCCTGCCGCCCCTTGCGGTGCTGAATATTGGCCCATTTGGAATGTCCGGCCATTGATGATCTCCAGCTCGTGAATTGTCTGACGCGTTCTATAGGCCAGAGCCCCCACGCCCTGCAAGCCGCCGTCGCTTGGTCCGCGCCCCGCGCGCCCGCCGGGGAAGGGGGCGTCGCCGCGCCGGGGCAGGGGCAAACGCGGTCCGACCCCGGATAACCCCTTGCGCTATGGAATAAAAGATGCATCCGTGGCCCATAGCTCACAGCGTTTCCTCACGTCCCGGCGCATAGGCACAGCCGCGACCCAAACGGATTTTCATGACTATCAATCTTTTCGAACAGTTCGTCGTCCTCTGGGTCGTGATCGACCCCATCGGAACCATTCCCGTCTTCACCGCCGTGACGGCGGGCCTCTCCCCGGCGCAACAACGCAAGACCGCGCTGCAGGCCGCACTTGTGGCCGCAGGCGTGCTTTTGTTCTTCCTCGTGCTGGGGCAGTTCCTGATCGATGCGCTGGGGATCTCGCTCCCTGCCTTCCAGATCGCGGGCGGGCTGGTCCTGTTCCTGTTCGCGCTGACCATGATCTTCGCGGACACCGGCAAGGAGTCCGAGCCGTCCGAAGACGACAACCCGGCCATCTTTCCGCTGGCGGTGCCGTCTCTCGCGTCACCCGGGGCGATGCTGGCCATCGTGCTTCTGACCGACAATTACCGCTTCTCGGTTCCCGAACAGGTGGTGACGGCGGGGGTGATGGTGTCGGTGCTGGCCGTGGCCTTCCTGTTCATGCTGGCGGCCACCCCGATCCTGAAGGTGATCGGCCGCACGGGCGCCGCCATCGTCAGCCGGGTGATGGGCATGATCCTGGCCGCCGTGGCCGTCGACAACGTGATCGAGGCCATCGTGCAGCTGATCCGGGACGGCCTGCCCGCGGTCTAGACGGTCCGGCCCGCGCGGCCGGCGCCTGCCGATGCCATCTTGTCCCCTGAACCGAAACGGTTACAGAGTGTTAGCCGGGACTGGCCGCCCCGCCGTCCTTCCTCTGGCCTCCACGATGCGAGGCTCATAGGGTGCGGTCATGACCCAGGATCAGATCATTCTTTTCGCGCTGTTCGGCGCTGTCTTCGGCCTCCTTCTGTGGGGGCGGTTCCGCTACGATCTCGTGGCCTTTTCCGCGCTGCTTGCAGGCGTGGTGCTGGGGGTCGTGCCGTCCGATCAGGCCTTTGCGGGCTTCGGCCATCCCGCGACGCTGGTGGTGGCGCTGGTGCTGATCGTGTCGGCCGGGCTGGTGCGGTCGGGCGCCGTGATGCTGATCACGCGGACGCTCGTCGATACCGGCCGCGGGCTTGGCGCGCATATCACGCTGATGGGCGGGCTTGGCGCCGTCCTGTCGGCCTTCATGAACAACGTGGCTGCCCTTGCGCTCTTGATGCCCGTCGATATCCAGACCGCCCGCAAGGCCAAGCGCCCGCCGGGCCTGTCGCTGATGCCCCTGTCCTTCGCGACGATCCTTGGCGGCATGGCCACGCTGATCGGCACGCCGCCCAACATCATCATCGCCTCGATCCGCAACGATGCCCTTGGCGCGCCCTATTCGATGTTCGATTTCGCGCCCGTTGGCGGGCTGGCTGCCATCGCGGGCCTTCTCTTCGTCTCGCTGATCGGTTGGCGCCTGATCCCGAACCGGGCCGATGCGGGGGCCGAGGCCGCCGATTTCGCCTCCTACATCGCCGAGTTGACGGTGCCCGAGGAATCCGACCAGATCGGCCGCCGTGTGAACGAACTGGACGAAGAGGCCGAGGCCGCGGATGTCGCCATCGTGGGCCTGATCCGCGACGGCGAACGCCGCTATGGCCGTGCCTCCACCGTGAAGCTGATGGCCGGAGACGTGCTGGTGATCGAGGCGACGTCGGAAGCGCTCGATGAATTCCGTGCGGGCCTGTCGCTCGATTTCTCCGACGGGGACCGGCAGGACCAGCTGACCGCCGCGGGCGAGGGGCTGGAAGTGGTCGAGGCCGTGGTGCCCGAAGGCGCCCGCATCGCCGGCCGCACCGCGCAGGCGCTGGGGCTGGCCTGGCGGCAGGGTGCGATCCTGCTGGGCCTGTCCCGGCAGGGTCGTCGCATCCGGTCGCAGATCCGCCGGACGGTGGTGGAACCGGGCGATCTCGTCCTGCTGCTCAGCCCCAAGGGGCGGGGGCAGGTGGTGGCCGACTGGCTGGGCGTGCTGCCCCTGGCCGAACGCGGCCGCGACGTGACCGCCGATGACAAGATCTGGCTGGCGCTTGGTCTTTTCGCCGTCGCGGTTGCGGCGGCGGCCTTCGGGCTGATCTACCTGCCGGTGGCGCTGGGACTGGTCGTCGTGGGCTACGTGCTGGCCCGCATCCTGCCGATCGCCGAGATCTACACCCATGTCGAATGGCCCGTCGTGGTGCTCCTGGGCTCGATGATCCCCCTTGGCGCGGCGCTGGAGACCTCGGGCGGCACCGACCTGATCGCCCGTGCCCTGATCACGCTGACCGACGGCCTGCCGGCCTGGGCGGTGCTGGCGGTGCTGATGATCGTCACGATGAGCCTGTCGGACGTGCTGAACAACACCGCCACGACCATCGTCGCGGCCCCCGTGGGGATCGAGATGGCCCGCGCGCTGGACGTCTCCCCGGACCCGTTCCTGATGGCGGTGGCCGTCGCGGCCTCGGCGGCGTTCCTCACGCCCATCGGTCACAAGAACAACACGCTGGTCCTTGGCCCGGGCGGCTACCGGTTCGGAGACTACTGGCGCATGGGCCTGCCGCTGGAAGTCCTGATCGTCGCGGTATCGATCCCCGCGCTCTTGGTGTTCTGGCCGATGACACCCTGAGCCATGGCCGGGCAGGACCGGTAGGGTGCGTGGTCCCCACGCACCATTCGCCAGCAAGGGGTAATGGTGCGTGCGTAGCAGGCACCCTGCGTCATATAACGGTTCGGACATTGTACCGGCCGAAGTAGCGTTGGCCAAACTATGGAGAGTTCAATGTCCGCAGATCGAGAGTATTTAACAGCTTTTGAAGACGCCGTTGCATACGAAAAACGGCTCCAGCGCGACGCAGATTGGCATCCGGTTATTGCCGTAGTTGGTTTATCTCTAATCGGTTGGTGGTATGGTCTGAATATGGACCATTTGGCATTCTACTTGATAGGATTGCTGATGCTCGCTGTGTATCGGGAAATTTTGCTAACCAGAGCGCAAATAGCCCGGGTGTCAGCTATTTGGATTCGCGAACAGGGTAAGTGTTTTCCTGAATAACTCTTGTACGGTGAGGTTCGCGACAGATTACGAGCGACTTTCGCTACCCCTTGTCCCCGCGAAACCATTTCGCAAGACCTCCATCCTGTCCTAGTCTTCCCCAAAAAAACGGGAGGGGATCACATGGACACAGCCGATGTCATCGTCGTCGGCGGCGGGCTTGCGGGCCTTGTTGCCGCGGCGGAACTGGGCGACCGCGGAAAGCAGGTCCTGATCGTCGATCAGGAGCCCGAATCCTTTCTTGGCGGGCAGGCGTTCTGGTCGCTGGGCGGGCTCTTCATGATCGACACGCCGGAACAGCGGCGCATGGGGATCAGGGACAGCCACGCGCTGGCAAGGTCCGACTGGATGGGCTCCGCCGGCTTCGACCGGGAAGAAGACGCCTGGCCCCGCAAATGGGCCGAGGCGTATCTCGATTTCGCCGCCTCCGACATGCGCCCCTGGCTGAAGGAGATGGGGTTCCGCTGGTTCCCCGTCGTCGGCTGGGCGGAACGCGGCGGCGCGTGGGCCGACGGGCACGGCAATTCCGTGCCACGCTTCCACCTGACATGGGGCACCGGCCCGGGCGTTCTGGCGCCCTTCCTGCGCCGCGTGCGCGCCCATGCGGATGCCGGGCGGATCACGTTCCGCTTCCGCCACCGGGTCGACCAGATCGTGACCGAAGGGGGCGCGGTGAAAGGCGTCTCCGGGCAGGTGCTGGCGCCCGACACCGGCGCGCGCGGGCAGAAGACCAACCGCGACGAGACCGGAAGTTTCGAATTCCGCGCGGGCGCGGTCATCGTCGCGTCCGGCGGGATCGGCGGCAATCACGAGATGGTCCGCAAGGTCTGGCCGGTCGAAGCTCTGGGCGCGCCGCCGGCCGAAATGCTGTCGGGCGTGCCCTTCCATGTCGACGGGCGGATGCAGGGCATCGCGGCCGCGGCGGGGGGCCGGGTCATCAACGAAGACCGGATGTGGCACTACACCGAAGGCATCACCAACTGGGATCCGATCTGGCCCATGCACGGCATCCGCATCCTGCCCGGCCCGTCCTCGATGTGGTTCGACGCGACAGGCCGCCGTCTGGCCCCGCCCGCGATGCCCGGTTTCGACACGCGCGCGACGCTGAAGGCGATCCTGGCCGCGGGCCACGGCTATTCGTGGTTCATCCTCACCCAGAAGGTGATCGAGAAGGAGTTCGCCCTGTCCGGCTCGGAACAGAACCCGGATCTGAGCTCGGGCAAGTGGATGGAGGTGATCCGCGCGCGCCTGTTGTCGGGCAAGGGCGCGCCGGCCCCGATCGAGGCGTTCAAGGAAAAGGGTGACGATTTCGTCGTGGCCAAGGACCTGGAAACTCTGGTCGCCGGCATGAACCGGATCGCGGGCTCCGATCTGCTGGACGCTTCGTCCCTGCGCACCCAGATCGAGGCGCGGGACAGGCAGGTGGACAACCCGTTTGCCAAGGATGCGCAGATCATCGCCATTCAGGCCGCGCGCCATCATCGGGGGGACAGGCTGCTGCGCACCGCGCCGCCGCACAGGTTCCTCGATCCCGCCAACGGCCCGCTGATCGCGGTGCGGCTGCATATCCTGACACGGAAATCGCTGGGCGGTCTGCAGACCGACCTCGATGCCCGGGTGCTGGGGGCCGACGGCGCGCCGGTGCCCGGGCTCTTCGCCGTGGGCGAAGTGGCAGGCTTCGGTGGTGGCGGCTATCACGGCTACAATGCGCTGGAAGGGACGTTCCTGGGCGGTTGCATCTTCTCGGGCCGGCAGGCGGGACGGTCGGATTTCATCGCCTGAAAGCAAACAGTGGCAGCAAGGCCGTGTCCAACGGCCTTGCGACGTGCGTCACAGCGGCCAGAGCAGCGGGATCAACGCCGAGGCCAGCAAACCGATCGACAGGTTCAGCGGGATACCCACCTTCATGAAGTCGGTGAACTTGTACCCGCCCGGCCCGTAGACCAGCATGTTGGTCTGATACCCGATGGGCGTCGCGAACGAAGCCGAGGCCGCGACCATCACCGCCACGATCAGCGGCCGTGGCTCCACCCCCATGGCCTGCGCCAGCCCGATGGCCACCGGCGTCACGAGGACCGCCACGGCATTGTTCGACACAAGCTCGGTCAGGAGCGAGGTCAGCAGGTAGATCGCCCAGACAAGGAAGAAGGGCGGCAGACCCTTCAGGGCAGGGGCCACGGCCTCGACCATCAGCTTGACGGCACCCGAGGCCTCAAGCGCCGCCCCCACCGCCAGCATCGAGAAGATCAGCGCCAGCAGGCGTCCGTCGATGAAGGAAAACGCTTCCTCGGCGTCGATACAGCGGGTCACCAGCACCGTCGCCACGGCGACCACCGACAGGGCAAGGATCGGGGCCACGCCGATGGCGGCCAGGGCCACGATGCCCAGAAGGGCGGCCAGCGCGATGGGGGCCTGGTTGCGGCGGAAGGCCCGGGCCGAGGGTTGCGAGACGGAAACCATGTCCATGTCGGTCGCCAGCCGCTGGATATCTCCCGGCGCGCCTTCCAGCAGCAGCGTATCGCCCACGCGGACGACCAGATCGTCCAGCTGGCGGCCGATGTTCTGGTTCCGCCGGTGCGCGGCCAGAACGTAGATCCCGTAGCGCCGCCGCAGCCGCATCGCGCCCAGCGACCGGCCCACCATCTTGCAGCCCGGCGTGATCAGCACCTCGACCGTGGATGTTTCCACCGCCGACACCTGGTCGACCCGCTTCAGCGACTTGGTGCGCTGAAGGCTCAGAAGCTCGGTCATTTCCGTCCGCAGCACGACCCGGTCGCCCACTTCCAGCGTCACGTCTTCAAGGTTGCGCCGCAGCGAGGCATCGCCGCGGACCACGTCGATCAGCCGCACGCCTTCGCGCTGGAACAGCTGCACGCCGGTAACCTCGCGGCCGATCAGGTTACTGTCGGGCGGCACGACGGCTTCGGTGAAGAACTTCATCTTCGACCGGTCGCTCAGCAGCATCGCAAGGCTGTCGCGGTCGGGCAGCAGCCGGGTGCCGATGAAGCGCAGGTAGATCATGCCCCAGATGACAAGGGCGATGCCCAGAGGCGTGACCTCGAATATGCCGAAGGCGGGCTGGCCGTTGGCGCGGGCCACGCCGTCGACCAGCAGGTTGGTCGAGGTGCCGATCAGCGTCAGCAGCCCGCCAAGGATCGCGGCATATGACAATGGAATCAATGTCTTGGAGGCCGAGATCTTCAGCGTCCGCGACACCTGCACGAAGATCGGGATCATCACCACGACGACCGGTGTGTTCGACACCACGGCCGACGCCACGATCACGAAGGCCATCAGCGCCACGATGGCCATGCGTGGACGTTCGGCCGCCATGTTCTGCGCCCGGCTGGTGAATTCGTCCAGCGCGCCGGTCCGGACAAGCGCGCCCATGATGATGAACATGGCCGCGATGGTCCACGGCGCGGGGTTGTTGAAGACCTTCAGCGCATCGCCATAGGGCAGGATGCCAAGGATCAGCAGCAGCGACACCCCGGTCAGGGCCACGACCTCGGTCGGGTAGGTCTCGCGCAGGAAAAGAACGAACATCCCGCCAACGATGGCCATGGCGACATAGGCGCCGACCGGATCGGGTAATGTTATGAAATCCATGAAGTTCGGCGTGCCTGTGAAAGGGGTCGTCGTTGTTTCTGCGGGTCTGCCGCCGGTGGATCAATACCGGTGGCGACCGAACGTCGCCGGTCGCAAACAGTTACTCCATCACGGAAGTGTCAGCAAGCGCGGCATTTTTGCGGGGCTGCACCAGCGCGATGCCGCACAGCACCAGAACCAGCGCGATCCACACGTAGGGAGAGTACCGTTCCCCCAGCACCAGCATCGCCCAGAAGACGCCGAAACCGGTGACAAGATAGCTGACCTGGGCGGCGAACACGGCGCCGGCCTGGCCCACCAGCCAGACATAGGCGGCATAGACGGCCACGTTGATGATGGCAGAGCCCACGATGGCCCATTCCGGCGCGCCGAAGGGCTGGAACGGGGTGATGAACTGGTCGGTGGCAATCGCGGCGGGCAGCACCAGCACCGCGGTGATCAGCGTGGCGCCGGCCAGAAGCGGAATCGGATCAAGCCCGCCCGTGCCCCATTTCGAGACGAAATTGCCCTCGAACGCATAGAAGATGGGCGCCACCATGGCCAGCGGGATCCAGACCAGCATGGCCGGATCGGGCAGGCTGGCATCGGGCAGGACGAGAATCAGCACACCGCACAACCCCACCGTCAGCCCAAGGAAGCGCCGCAGGGCGAAACGTTCCAGCCCCAGCGCCAGCGAGATCGGGAAGGCGATCATCGGGATCAGCGACAGAAGGATCGACATGATCCCCGATGGCAGGTGCTTGACCGCCATGAACTGCGTCGTGTTGGGAATGGCGGTGCCGATCATCGCGATGAAGGCGCAGAAGGTCAGCGCACGGGCGTTCAGCGGCACGGGCCGCCCGCGCAGCAGCACCAGTATCCACATGAAGGCCGATCCGATGGCCGCCTGCCAGAACATCAGCCCGAAATGGCCATAGCCCGTACTGACCGAGATCTTGGCCAATGGCTGCGTCGCGCCCCAGCCGGCCCCCAGAAGGACCAGCACGCCCAGGAAGGCGTGCTGCCGGGCCGGCGTCATGGGGCAGATTGCTCCAGCAGGCCGCCCACGCGGACCATCTGCGCGGTCACGGCCGCCCCGGTGGCATCGTCGGTTTCCACGAAGATGCCCGAAAGCGTCGCCTCTCCGGCAGCGGGGGTGAAGCGTTCCTTGTTCATGCCGGTCACGAACCGGCGCATCGGTTCGGCCTTGTCCATGCCGATGACGGAATCGTAGTCGCCGCACATGCCCGCATCGGTCAGGTACGCCGTGCCGCCCGACAGGATCCGCATGTCGGCCGTGGGCACATGCGTATGCGTGCCCACCACGAGGCTGGCCTTGCCGTTGCACCAGTGGCCCATCGCCATCTTCTCCGACGTCGCCTCGCAATGCACATCGACGATGATCGCGTCGGCCGCCCCGCCGCGGGGATGGGTCTTCAGCACGGCCTCGACCGCGCCGAACGGATCTTCGAACCCGCGCCGCATGAAGACCTGGCCCAGCACCTGCGTGACCAGAACCTTCTTGCCCGATTGCGTGGTGAACAGCCGGTGCCCGCGCCCCGGCGCGCCCTTGGCGAAGTTCAGCGGCCGGATGATGCGCTGTTCGCTTTCGATGAAGCGCAGCATGTCCTTCTGATCGAAGGCATGATCGCCCAGCGTCAGGCAATCGGCGCCCGCATCCAGAAGCGCCCTGGCATGGTCACCGGAAAGCCCCATGCCGCTGGTCGCGTTTTCGCCATTGACGACGATGAAATCGAGCCGCCAGTCCTCACGGAGCTTCGGAAGCCGTTCGGCAATCGCCGCCCGGCCGGACCGGCCCATGACATCACCCAGAAAAAGTAGTCGCATGCATCGCTGGTAATCGGCAGGTCGGGGAAGGGCAAGCCGGACCTTGCCGATGTCTGACGGAAATGGGGGAGGGACCCGTTTCATGGATCAGGTACCCGGTCGAGCTTGAACGGGGATGGTGCGGGCCCGGCAGGCACAACCCTGCGCCCCCACGGGAACGCCACCGTAGGGTGCGTGGTTCCCACGCACCATCCGCACGGGCCACCGGTGACGGTGCGTGGAAAGCACGCACCCTACGGATGCGGGGGCGCGGGCCTTTTACCGATTACGGTCGCGCGTCGTGACCCGCAGCCGGATGCCGGATTTCGACCGAACGGTCAGGTGGGCCACGGGCACGGGCACGTCCGTCGGTTCGAACCGGTAGGCGCGGGTCAGGGCGGCCAGCAGCAGCGGCCCCTCGACCATGGCGAACCCCGCCCCGGTACAGACCCGCGGCCCGGCCGAGAAGGGGATGTAGGCCTTGCGCTGGCATTCGCGCCCGTTCTCCGTCTGCCATCGGTCGGGGTCGAAGCCATCGGGGTTGTCCCACAGCCGTTCATGCCGGTGCAGATGCCACGGGCTGATCACCAGCGGCGCGCCCCTGGGCACGTGCCTGTCGCGGAAACGCTCGGGTCTCGAGGCCTCGCGCACCATCATCGGCACTGGCGGATACAGCCGCAGCGCCTCGCGGAACACGTCCCGCGTGACGGTCAGGCGCGACACGGCGCCGAAGCCCGGCGTCTCCAGCGCGCGCGCCTCCTCCGCCACCCGCTCCTGCCAGTCGGGATGGGTGGCCAGAAGGTACAGGCACCACGCAAGGGCCGAGGCGCTGGTTTCGTGCCCGGCCAGAAAGAAGATCGCCACCTGGTCGACCATTTCCGAGGTCTCGAAAATCTCGCCCGTTTCCGGATCGGGCGTGGTCATGATCTTGGTCGCCAGATCGTCGGGCGCGGTGCCGGCCGCGATCTGTTCCTGCCGTTCGGTGGTCAGCCGGGTGATCAGGCCGCGGATCTCCTTCGCGGTGGCGCGCGTCCGGCGCGAAAAGAACCGCGGCGCCCATCGGGGCAGGGGCAGGAAGGCCCCAAGGTTCACGATCGGCTGTTCCCGCTGGTAGGCGCGGAACAGGTCAAAGACCTGCGCGGCCACCTCGTGTTCGATGGGGATGGAAAACAGTGTCCGGAAGATCACGTCCGCCGCGGCATGGGACGTCACGGCCTCGATCTCGACCGGGTCGGGGCCTGCCTCCGCCTCCAGCCGCAGCACGCACGCCTCGGCCGCGGCCAGCATGGCGGGCCAGGTTTCCTTCAACCGTCCGCCTTCGAACGCCGGGTCGATGATGCGCCGCTGGCGTTTCCACGTCTCGCCATTGGTCAGGAAGACGGACTGGCCCAAAAGCGGACGCAGCCCCTCGCTCACCCGGTCGGATTTCGGGAAATCGTCGGGCCGGTCCTTCAGCACTGTCTGCACCAGTTCGGGCTGGTTCAGCAGGAAGGACCGGAAGAACGGCGTCTTGAACTCCGCCATCCACGCCCGGTACAGCCGCGCCGGCTGGGCCGACAGCAGATCGGCGCGAAACAGCCGCACGTACCGGCGCAGCGACACCTTGTCGGGCCGGGCAGGCGGCTTCGGCGGGATCACGGCCCGGCCTGCGATGTGAAGGGCGACACCGGCGTCTCGATCCGGCTTTTCGATGGCGGACGGCCTGCAAAACGCTCCCTCAGCGTCAGCGGACCGGCGGTGATACGGAAGTAATCGTAATCGCCGGGCCGATCAAAGGCGCACAGATATTGGAAATGCAGCCGGAAGAACCGCCGTTTCAGTGCGTTCCAGCGCTCGGGGCTCAGCGTTTGCGTGAACGCGCACGAGATCACCAGCGGCCAGCGTTTGCCTTCGGGCGCGACGCCGGTCACCGACACCGGATCGCACAGCGCAAAGGCGCAGCCGTCACCGGGCGCCGACACGTCGACCCACGCGATGCGGTCGGTCACCGACAGTTCTGCCAGATCGCGCCGCAGCCGGTCGGCCCGTGGCAGGAACGACACCATGGGCACGACCTGTCCCAGTGTCAGGAAGTTCAGCGCCGGGCTGTCCGGCACCCGGCCCGCCCGCAACAGGTCCGCCAGTAACGACACGCCCACATGCGCGCCCGAGGAATGGCCCACCACCAGCACCTCATCAACGCCGTCCTCGGCCAGCGCCTCGGCGATCCGGTCGGCAAACCGGGCCATCCGCGCCTCGAGCTCCGGCGGGTTGGCGCCGCCGAAACGCGCCGAAAAGGCGTAATCGTGCATCAGGTAATAGGCCATCAGCCGGTTGTCGATCCGCTTGAACCAGCGAAACAGGGCCCCGGCCGCGACCCCGCCCAGGATCAGGCCGATCAGCCCGCCCGCCACCGTGCCGTTGCCTGTCCCGGTCCCCGACAGCGCGCCGCCCGTCCAGCGGCCGATCAGGTTCAGGCCCCAGACGACGAGCCCCACCAGCAACAACTGCCCCAGCAGCACGGCCACGGGATACAGCGCCGCGATCACCGGCCCCTTCCGCAGCTTCATCAGCCGGAACAGGATCCCCGATCCCACGTAGGCTCCCACCGCCTGCGCAAGCTGCCGGTAGGTGGCGACGGTGGTCTGCTCCATGCTGCCCTTCACGATGTCGGACCATTCCAGCACGTCCACATCGACGCGCACCTCGGCGCCGTCCATCCGGCCCATGGCAGACCAGCCGAACGTATCGCCCGCCCGCGCGGCCTTCGGCAGCATCTCCAGCCCATAGCCGGAAATCCGCGCCTGCTCCGCCCCCTCGCGGCGGTAAAGCTCGCGGTAGCGGCGGGCGTGGATGGGATCGTAGCCCGGAATGTAGAACACCTTCCGGTGCCGGACCGGGTCCGTATTGCCCATGCGCGCCCTCAGCCGTTTTCGGGCACTCTATCCCCCGTGCCCGGGGCTGTGGAGTCCCGAAGGGCGCGGTGCGTGCAGAGCACACACCCTACGCAAGGCACGCGCGACGGCGCCCGGCGTCTTTGGTCCGCAAATACCTCGGGGGAGTCCGCGCGCCGCGCGGACGGGGGCAGCGCCCCCGACACGGGTCAACGCCCGACGCATCGTCCGGAAGGTGCATTGTCCAGAAAGTATAGTGCCCCCGGCGAAGATGCGTGCAGAGCACGCACCCGTCGCGCCGGATCAGTGACCGCCGGACAGGACCAGCGTCCGCACCGGGTAAAGCAGCGACTGGCTCCGCAGGATCGCTGCGTGGACAAGGCCCACGGCGTCGACCACGTGCAGGCCCACGGCGTGCAGGCCCGACACCTCACCCGATTCCAGCCGGTCGTGGTTGCTGGTATAGGCATTGGCAATGCAGCGGCTGCCCGGGATCAGATTGTCGATCCCGCCTTCGTACAAGGGCTCCATGATCGCGGTGACCGACCCCTGCGGCGGGATGCGCGAGGCATCGACTAGGTTGTCGGTCGGGCGGAACTGGCCCGAGGCGATCACGTCCTGCACATCCACGATCACCATGGGAATAACGGTGAAGGGCACCGACGGGCACGAGATCTCGGCGATCATCCCCGGCTTCACGACCTGCGCCGTCAGCTGGCCAAAGCCCGCCTGCACCCGTTTCCGGCCCGGGACGGTGGGCAGGATGATGCCCGCCGGCCGCAGGATCGGGTTGATGTAATCGCCCGGCTGCAGGGCGAACTGTTCCAGCGTGCCATCGGTGCTGGACGTCACGCGGGTATAGGACAGCTCCACCTCGGCCTGGGTCACCGCCGCCTGCGCCGATTTCAGCTGCGCGGGAAGCTGGTCTTCCAGTTGCGAGGCGATCTGCTCCTCGCCCGCTTTCGCTGCATCCAGCGAGGACGTCAGCGTATCGACCCGAGCCTTCTGGCGGTCAAGCTCCTGATCGCTCACGACATTCGCGTTGCGTTCCTGCAGGTCGAGGTTCCTCTGGTACTCGTTCGTGGCCTGGTCAAGCGACGCCTGCGCGGCCGAAACCTGCGCCTGGGCGGCATGCAGTTGCGCCTGCATCGCGGTGATGGTGGACTTGACCTCGTTCACCTTTGCCTCCGCCGTCTCCAGCGCGGACCGCTGGCGGGAATCCTCCAGCGTGAAGAGAAGCTGGCCGGCCTGCACCTCTTCGAGGTTCGTCACCAGAACCTCGTCCACGCGGCCGGGGGTCTGGGGCAGGATCGTCACCGTGCGGAAGAAGTACATCGCGTTGGTGGTCGACGGATGGAAATAGAAGATCAGCGTGATCAGCGCGATCGTCAGCATGGCGCAGGCGGTGATGCCGTAGCGCAAGACGTACCAGACCGAAAACAGCGTGATCTCGTGCCCGAAACGTTTGCCCTGCACGTAGCGGCGGAACAGGTAATCGGGCAGAATCGTCACGCACGAGGCGAACATGAACTCGAACATGGCTCTATGCCTCTTTGCCGGTCGTGGTGTCTTTGGCCGGCGTGGTGTGCGCCGGGTGGGGTTCGTCCTCGTCCCCCGCATTGTCCGGCACGTATTCGCGCCCGGCCAGCGCGGCCAGCGATCCGGCGATACTGTTGAGCGGCCCCATCAGGTTGGGCAGCTGGATGGCGGCCAGCAGGAGGGCCGCGATCCAGAACAGGTTTTCATGGGTGAACAGGCCGATCAGCGCAAGGATAGCCACCAGCTGGTACTGGGCCCGGTTCATGCCGTGGGCCATGTTCTCGGGCAGCGAATGCAGCCAGAAATACAGCGCGCCGGCGAAGAAGACGCCGATGACCACGATGATCGTCACCGTGACGAACATCTGGTCCGACCCGTCCGGCCCGGGGATGTAGAACGGGATGTAGTGGGGGGCCAGTGGGTGCAACGCTGCGCCGGTATCCGCCATGATGTGCTCTGCCTTGCTGGTTGCTGAATCCCGGATGGGCGGAAAGCCTGTTTTCCAGTGAATTCAGAGGATTCCTGTTTCCTTGCTCAGTAGCCTGCCAGATGCGGAACCGCAACAACGGCGGTCCCTCTGCGCCGCGGGATCAACCTTCCAGGAAGGTCGCGATCTCGTCCATCGGTTTCTTGATCTTGGCCGCTGCGGGCACCGTCGCGTCCGGCGCGGGATGGCCCACGGCGATGATCATCGTGGGCTTTTCCGATGACGGGCGCCCCAGCGCGTCGTTCAGGAACTTCATCGGGTTGGGCGTGTGGGTGAGCGTGTTCAACCCGGCATGGTGGAGTGCGGCCAGCAAAAGCCCCGTGGCGATGCCCACGCTTTCGGGCACGTAATAGTTCTTGTACCGCGTGCCATCGTCGAAACTGCCCCAGCGCTGCGCGAAGACGACGATCAGCCATGGCGCGATGGTCAGGTGGGGTTTCTCGGCGGTGGTGCCGATGGGCTCCAGCGCCTTGATCCATTCGTCGCCGCCACCGCCGGCATAAAACTGGCGTTCCTCTTCTTCGGCCTCGTCCCGGATCTTCGCCTTCAGCGCCGGGTCCGAGATCGCCACGAAATGCCATGGCTGGTGATTGGCGCCAGACGGAGCGGTCCCGGCGGTCTCTATCGCCATCGCGATCAGGTCCTGCGGGACAGGCGTGTCGACGAAATCCCGCGTCGTGTGGCGCCGCTTCATCCGGTCCAGAAAGCCCTGCGCTTCGGCCCGTGCCTGGGCTTCGGTCATCTCGGACCGGTCGGGCAGGGGGATCGCCTGAAAGCCAAGCTGGGATCTGCTGAACATGACGGCATTCCTTTCGTGATCGTGCGCGCCACTCTGCCACCGGATCGGCCGGTCCGACAGGGCGGATCGGCGGCATCCGCGGAAATACCGTGCCGTCAGACTTGAATGCCGCGCCTGCGCGGTGTTCAGAGGTCGGATGCTCCCGACACGAACACCCCGCCCCGTACTTGCCATTTTCTGGATGTTGCTGACAGGCATTCTGTTCGTGGGCGTCACCGCCCTGGTCAAGATCCTGGGGCAGGAGATGCCGGCCCAGCAATCGGCCTTCCTGCGCTACCTGTTCGGGATCGTCTTCCTTATCCCGATGATCCGGCCGATCCGGCGGACAACGATCACGCCGCGCCTGTGGAAGCTGTTCATCGTCCGCGGGGGCCTGCACGGGATCGGGGTGATGCTGTGGTTCTATGCCATGTCGCGCATTCCCATCGCCGACGTCACGGCGCTGAATTACCTGTCGCCCATCTACGTGACCATCGGGGCCGCGATCTTTCTTGGCGAAACGCTGGCCGTGCGCCGGATCATCGCCATCGTCGCGGCGCTGATCGGCATGGTCATCATCCTGCGCCCCGGCGCGCGCGAGATCGAGCCGGGCCACCTTGCCATGCTGGTGACCGGTATCGTGTTCGGCGCATCCTACCTGCTGGCCAAGATCACGACGGACGAGACCAATCCGGCCGTCGTCGTCGCCATGTTGTCCTTCTGGGTCACGGTCGTTCTGGCGCCGTTCGCGTGGTCCGTCTGGATGCCGCCCACATGGCACGACATCGTGCTGCTGTTCATCACCGCGGCCTTTGCGACCGGCGGGCACTACACCATGTCGCTGGCCCTGCAGGAGGCACCGCTGAACGTCACCCAGCCCGTGACCTTCCTGCAGCTTCTGTGGGCCACGCTGCTGGGCGTCGTGGTCTTCGGCGAGCCGCTGGACATCTGGGTCATTGTCGGCGGCGTGCTGATCCTGGGCTCGATCACCTACATCACGTGGCGCGAGGTGGTGATCAAGCGCCGCTCGGTCACGCCGCCGCCCAACGCCACTAAGATGTAGACACGAAAAAAGCGCGCCCGGGTCGGGGCGCGCTTTCGTCGTCTTTCAGTCTGAAATCAGCTCAGGGCTCAGTTCAGCGCCTTGTCCGTGATATCCAGCGTGTAAGCGCCTTCCGGCTGCTTCGTGATCACCGGGTCCGAGCCGCCGGCCAGCAGCGTGTCGACCGTGCGCTGATAGTCGGCCGGGTCAAGCGTGCCGTTCGAGCCGGCCGTCAGCTTGGCCACTTCGCCCATCATGAACTTCTGGTGCTCTTCCGTCTGGGCGCCGGATTCGTCGTATTCCAGCACGATCTCGGCGGCTTCGTCCGGGTTCTCCTCGGCGTACTTCCAGCCCTTCATAGACGCGCGCACGAAACGCACCATTTCATCGACGAAGGCGGGATCTTCCAGCTTTTCTTCCAGCACGTAGATGCCGTCTTCCAGGGTCGACACGCCTTCGTCTTCATACTTGAAGGTGATCAGCTCGTCCGGGGACACGCCCGCTTCCAGCACCTGACCGTATTCGTTGTAGGTCATGGTGGAGATGCATTCCGCCTGCCGCTGAAGCAACGGATCGACGTTGAAGCCCTGCTTCAGCACCGTGATGCCGTCGTCGCCGCCTTCGGTCGAAATGCCTTCCTGGCTCATCCACGACAGGAACGGGTATTCGTTGCCGTAGAACCAGACGCCGATGGTCTTGCCCTTGAAGTCTTCGGGCCCGGTGATGCCGGTGTCCTTCCAGCAGGTCAGCATCAGGCCCGAGCTTTTGTAGGGCTGGGCGATGTTCACAAGCGGCAGGCCCTTTTCGCGCGCCGACAGCGCCGAGGGCATCCAGTCGAGCATCACGTCCGCGCCGCCACCGGCCAGAACCTGGCTGGGCGCCACGTCGGGGCCGCCGGGCAGGATCGTAACGTCGAGGTCTTCTTCCTCGTAGAACCCTTTTTCCAGCGCCACGTAGTAGCCCGCGAACTGGGCCTGCGTGACCCATTTCAGCTGCAGCTTCACCTCGTCTGCGGCCATGGCGGCACTTGCGCCCATGGCCAGCACTGCCGCGCCTGCAAGTGTGTTTCTGATCGTCTTCATCTGTCTTCTCTCCATGTTGGTTGGTTTTTTAGAGTTGGTTTTATCGTGTCGTCCCGTCATCCCCGCTGCGAGGGATGCCAGAAGGTCACCCATTTCTCGACCAGGGCAACCAGCCCGAAAAAGGCCGATCCGGCAAGGGCCGCGACGACGATTTCGGCCCAGACCATGTCCAGCGCCAGTTGCCCGACCGAGGTCGAGATCCGAAAGCCCATCCCCACGGTGGGCGAGCCGAAGAATTCAGCAACGATAGCACCGATCAGCGCCAGCGTGGTCGAGATCTTGAGCCCGTTGAACACAAAGGGCATCGCGGCGGGCAGGTCGAGCTTGCGCAGGCTCTGCCAGCCGCCCGCGGCATAGGTGTGCATCAGGTCGCGCTGCATGGCGGTGGGTTCGGCCAGGCCTGCGACCGTGTTCACCAGCATCGGGAAGAAGACCATCACGGTGACGACGGCGGCCTTGGACTGCCAGTCGAACCCGAACCACATGACAAGGATCGGCGCCGTGCCGACAATGGGCAGGGCGGCGGCGAAATTGCCCACCGGCAGCAGCCCGCGCCGCAGGAAATCCGACCGCGCGGCGAAGATGCCGGCTACGAAACCCGCCGCACACCCGATGATATAGCCCGACAGCGCGCCCTTCAGGATCGTCTGCACGAAATCCTGCCACAGGATATGCCCGTTCTTCGCGAATGCGGCCGCCACGGCGGACGGCGGGGGCAGGATCACGCCAGGCACGTTCAGCCCGCGCACGATCAGCTCCCACATCAGCAAAAGAGTGATGCCGAAGATCACGGGCACGCCGATCTGCGCGGCGCGCGTTTCGGCCACGCCATCGCGGGCGAGCGTCAGGTTCAGACCCCAGCCAAGGGCCCAGATCACGAGCGCTGCGGCGACAAGGATCATCGGGCCAGCCCCATCTTGCGAAGCACGTTGCGCTCGGTCATGCTGACGATGCCCACGAGCACCGATGCCAGGATCGCGGCGGCAAACAGCGCCGACCAGATCTGCACCGTCTGCCCGTAATAGCTTCCCGCCAGCAGCCGCGCGCCAAGGCCCGCGCGGGCACCGGTGGGCAGTTCCCCCACGATGGCCCCGACCAGCGAGGCGGCGATGCCCACCTTCAGCGAGGCAAAGAGATAGGGCAGCGACGACGGCAGCCGCAGCTTCCAGAACGTCGATGTCTTCGAGGCATTGTAGGTGTGCATCAGGTCCGTCTGCATCCGGTCCGGGCTGCGCAGGCCCTTCACCATCCCGACGACGACAGGAAAGAAGCTGAGGTACGCGCTGATAACGGCCTTGGGGATGATCCCCTGCACCCCGATGGAATAGAGCACCACGATGATCATCGGCGCCAGCGCGATGATGGGAATGGTCTGGCTCACGATGGCCCAGGGCATGACGGACATGTCCATGACCTTGGAATGCACGATCCCCACGGCCAGCACGATCCCAAGGCCGGTCCCGATGGCAAAGCCCAGAAGCGTCGCCGACAGTGTCACCCACGCGTGATAGACCAGACTGCGTTTCGACGTGACCTTCTTCAGAACCGTCGTTTCCCACAGTTCGACCGCCACCTGGTGCGGGGCGGGCAGGACGGGGCGCTTTTCGGCCCATGTCAGCGGAATGGCCTGCGGGTTGTTCGCCGCCAGCACCCAGCCCGAGATATCGCGCCGCTCGGCCGCACCGGGCGGGTTCACCTCCATCCCGCCGCGTTCGGCCTGCGTCAGCGAGCCCGCGATGTTCATCGGCACGGCGGCCACGTACCAGATCGCAAGGATCACCAGCACGACCGACAGGATCGCCAGCAGGGACTTCATGCCAGCACCTCACACATCGGCATGACCCGCGCGCAGGCCCTCGCGCACGCGGTGGGCGATTTCGATGAATTCCGGCGTGTCGCGGATCTCCAGCGGGCGCGCCCGGGGCAGGGGGCTTTCGATCACGTCGGTGATCCGCCCGGGCCGGGGGCTCATGACCACGATCCGGGTCGACAGGTAGACGGCTTCGGGGATCGAGTGGGTCACGAAACAGATCGTCTTCTCGGTCCGCGCCCAAAGCTCCAGCAACTGTTCGTTCAGATGGTCCCGCACGATTTCATCGAGCGCGCCGAACGGTTCATCCATCAGCAGCAGATCCGCATCGAAGGCCAACGCCCGTGCGATGGAGGCGCGCTGCTGCATGCCGCCCGACAATTGCCACGGATACTTGCCGCCAAAGCCGTCCAGATCGACCAGCTTCAGAACCTGCTCGACACGCCGGTCCTGTTCGGCGCGGTCGAAGCCCATGATTTCCAGCGGCAGCTTGATGTTCTTCGCAATCGTCCGCCACGGATAAAGCCCCGCGGCCTGGAACACGTAGCCATAGCTCCGCGCCTTGCGCGCCTCGTCCGGGGTCATGCCATTGACGGTCAGCGTGCCGTTGGTCGGTGTCTCCAAAGCCGCGATGCACCGCAGGAAGGTCGTTTTCCCGCAGCCCGACGGCCCGATGAAGGACACGAAATCCCCCTTCTGCACGTCAAGGTTCACGTCCTTCAGCGCATGCACGGGGCCGTCGCCCGTCTGGAACGTCAGGTCCAGCGCGCTGGCCTGGATCACGGGGGCACTCATTCTTCGATCCCCCACAGGGCGGGTTCGGCGAACTCGATCGAATTCCCGGCCGGATCGCGGACATAGATGGAGCGGGGGCCATGCGGCCAGTTGAAATCCGCCTCAATGGGCACGTTGTTCGCCTTCAGATGAGTCTCGATGTCGTCAAGCTGCGCAGCCGAAGCCGCGAAGCACAGATGCCCTTCGCCGGTTGCGCCATGCGTGGGCACCGGCAGGTCGTCGTCTCCGGGCGGCACCTTCGTGGCCTCGGCCCGGAACACCAGCACAATGGTCTGCCCGGCCTTGAAGAACACATGCCGCCCGTCCTTCCGGATCACCACCGGCAGGCCGAGGAGGCCATGATAGAACGCCTCCGCCGCGTCCAGATCGTCGGCATAGAGAGCGGCTTCCAGAACGCCGGGGAGATCGGGCATTGCCATGGTCGTGCGGTCACACGCCGGTCGCCGGAATGCCCGTCCGTTCCACTGGACGCGGCGCGGTCAGGTCCTTCCACTGCGACAGCGCCTTGTTGACCGACATGTTGGCCTCGCGCGGCACGAACTGGCCGTGGCCCTCCTGCGGGCGCAGTTCGCCGTCATGGACGGCCACGCGGCCGCGGGTCAGGGTGAAGCGCGGCAGGCCCTTCACGTGCTTGCCTTCGAACACGTTGTAATCAATGGCCGAGACCTGTTTGTCGGCGGTAATGGTCTTCTCCTTCTCCGGGTCCCAGACCACCAGATCGGCATCCGCGCCCACCAGCACGGCGCCCTTCTTCGGATAGCAGTTCAGGATCTTGGCGATATTGGTCGAGGTCACGGCCACGAATTCATTGGGCGTCAGCCGCCCGGTGCCCACCCCGTAGGTCCAGAGCATCGGCAGCCGGTCCTCCAGCCCGCCGGTCCCGTTCGGGATCTTGGTGAAATCGCCCACGCCATAGCGCTTCTGATCGGTGGTGAAGGCGCAATGGTCGGTCGCCACGACCGAAAGCGTGCCGGATGCAAGCCCGTTCCACAAGGAATCCTGGTGCATCTTGTTGCGGAAGGGCGGCGACATCACGCGGCGCGCGGCATGGTCCCAATCGGTGTTGAAGTACTCGCTCTCGTCCAGCGTCAGGTGCTGGATCAGAGGCTCCCCCCAGACCCGCTTGCCCGCCAGCTTCGCGCGCCGGATCGCCTCGTGGCTTTCCTCGCACGAGGTGTGGACCACGTACAAAGGCACGCCCGCCATGTCGGCGATCATGATCGCGCGGTTGGTGGCCTCGCCCTCCACCTGAGTGGGCCGCGAATAGGCATGCGCTTCCGGGCCGGTATTGCCCTCGGCCAGCAGCTTCGCCGACAGTTCGGCCACCACGTCGCCATTCTCGGCATGGACCATCGCGATGGCGCCCAGTTCCGACAGGCGCTGGAAGCTGGCATACATCTCGTCATCGTTGACCATCAGTGCGCCCTTGTAGGCCATGAAGTGCTTGAAGGTGGTGATCCCGCGTTCCTTGACGACGGTCTCCATCTCGTTGAAGACCTGCTCGCCCCACCATGTCACGGCCATGTGGAACGAATAATCGCAATGCGCCTGGGTCGACTTGTTGTCCCAGCGTTTCAGCGCATCCAGCAGGCTTTCGCCCGGGTTGGGCAGGGCGAAGTCGATCACCATTGTGGTGCCGCCCGCCAGCGCCGCCTGCGTGCCCGAGTTGAAATCGTCGCTGGAGTACGTGCCCATGAACGGCATCTCCAGGTGTGTATGCGGGTCGATCCCGCCGGGCATGACATAGCAGCCGGTGGCGTCCAGCACCTCGTCGCCTTTCAGGTCCGGCCCGATCTGGGCGATCACGCCGCCTTCGATCAGCACATCGGCCTTGTAGGTCAGATCCGCGGTGACGATGGTGCCGTTCTTGATGACGGTGGTCATGACAAAACTCCCTGTTCTGCTGCTCGGATGCAAAGCACCCGTTCCCTATTGCACGGATGCAAAGCATCCGATGGCGGGCCCGTGCACGCCGATATCCAAAGGTCCGAAATCGCTGTCCACGCACAGCGAGAAGTAGCCCGCGCTCGGCAAGTAGATCACCGAGTAACACCCGTCCGTTCGCGTGACCGACCAGCATTTCTGCGTGAACCCGCCCGAAAAGTTCACCGTGATCTTCCGGGGCCGATGCCGCGCCGCCCGAAACGCCGCCAGCGTCATCCGCCCGGCGCGGCTGCCGTCGTCGAAACCGGCAATCTCCGCATCCAGCAACGCGTCTATGCTCTCAGCTTCCGGTGCCGCCTCGGCCATCACGCCCCTGTCTTCTTCTTTCCAAAAATACTCCGGGGGTTCGGGGGCTGGCCCCCGATCTGCCCCGGCGTCGCAATCACGCCACGACCTCGGCCTTTTCCAGCACCGCGTGCAGCAGCACGTTGGTCCCGGCCTCGGCCCATTCGGGGCTGATCTCCTCGGCCTCGTTATGGGACAGCCCGTCAACGCAGGGGCAGAAGATCATCGCCGTCGGCGCCACCTGGTTGATCCAGCAGGCATCGTGCCCCGCGCCCGACACGATATCGCGATGGGAATAGCCCAACGTTTCCGCGGCCCGGCGCACCATGTCGACGCAGCCGGGATCGAATTCCACCGGGTCGAAGCCGCCGGTCTTCTCGAACTCCACTTCCACGCCCATGTCGTCGCAGATCTTCTGCGCGCGCTCGCGGATCGTGGCCTCCGCGGCCTTCAGCACCTCGATATCCGGCGTCCGGAAATCCACCGTGAAGACGGCCTTGCCGGGGATCACGTTGCGCGAGTTCGGATAGATGTCGATATGGCCCACCGCACCCACGGCATTGGGCTGGTAGGACCACGCGACCTCGTCCACCACTTCCATGATCCGCGCCATGGCCAGCCCCGCGTTCTTGCGCATCGGCATGGGGGTCGAGCCGGTATGCGCGTCCTTGCCGGTGACCGTCATCTGCAGCCAGCACAGCCCCTGGCCGTGGGTCACGACGCCGATATCCGCGCCCTCGGCCTCAAGGATCGGGCCCTGTTCGATGTGCAGCTCGAAGAAGGCATGCATCTTGCGCGCGCCGACCTCTTCCTCGCCCCGCCAGCCGATCCGCTGCAGCTCGTCGCCGAACGCCTTGCCTTCGGCATCCGTCCGCCCGTAGGCCCAGTCCTGCGTGTGCACGCCCGCGAACACGCCCGAGGCCAGCATCGCCGGCGCAAACCGGGTGCCTTCCTCGTTGGTCCAGTTGGTGGCGACGATCGGGTGCTTCGTCTTCACGCCCATGTCGTTCAGCGTGCGGATCACTTCCAGCGTCGACAGCACGCCCAGCACGCCATCGTATTTCCCGCCCGTGGGCTGGGTGTCCAGGTGGCTGCCCATGTAGACGGGCAGGGCCTCCGGATCGGTGCCGGGCCGCATCGCGAACATGTTGCCCATCTGGTCGAGCCCCATTTCGCAGCCCGCGTCCTCGCACCATTTCTGGAACAGCGCGCGGCCTTCGCCGTCTGCGTCGGTCACGGTCTGGCGGTTGTTGCCGCCCGCCACGCCGGGGCCGATCTTGGCCATCTCCATCAGGCTGTCCCATAGCCGGGCGCCATCGATCTTCAGGTTCTCTCCGGGTGCTGCCATGGGGAGCTGCCGCCTCTTGTCGTGCCTGAGCCCGGCTGCAACAGGTCGAAGCCGGGCCGGGTCGCATGATTTGACCAATCGGTCAAAGCAACGCTATCACGGGGGAGAGAGCAGTCAAGCGACAGGGACGGCGGTTTCGCCCGCCGACAAAGCATATGCCCAAAAATCCGGCACCCCGCGCGGCGCGTGACCGTGCACAGGAAGGCGAGGCCAGTGGCGCGTCCCGCCCGGCCACGCGGATCCAGACGGAAAAGCGCGCGCTGATCCTGGATGCGGCGCTGGAGGTGTTCTCCGAACGCGGTTTTCGCGGCGCCACGGTGGATGAAATCGCGGGGCGGGCCGGGCTGTCGAAGCCGAACCTGCTCTATTACTTCCCGTCGAAGGAGGCGATGCACGAGGCGCTCCTGAACGGCCTTCTGGATACTTGGCTGGACCCCCTGCGCGAGATCGACCCGAACGGCGAGCCGCTGGACGAGATCCTGGCCTATGTCCGCCGCAAGCTGGAGATGAGCCGCAAGTTTCCCCGCGAAAGCCGTCTCTTCGCGAACGAGATCGTGCAGGGCGCCCCCCGGATCGGCGATACGCTGGGCACGGATCTGAAAGTATTGGTCGACGAGAAGGCCGCGGTGATCCAGGGCTGGATGGACGACGGCCGCCTTGCAACATCGCATCCCCATCACCTGATCTTCTCGATCTGGTCGCTGACCCAGCATTACGCCGATTTCGACGTGCAGGTCCGCGCGGTTCTTGGCGGGGAGGACCCGCTGGATGGCGCACCGGCCTTTCTGGAAACGCTCTATCGGCGGACGCTGGTTCCCTGATCCGGGGCGGTGCGTGCGAAGCACGCACCCTACGGCGGGGTCTTGGACGTTCGGGGCGTTTCGGGCAGGTCAGCTCGGGTTCACCACAGAGATGGGGCCGCCATCTCTCCGAATCCACCGTCGCCTGTTTGGGGCCTGAGCGCTCACATCCTTCCCGTCAAGGGCAAGCCGCGCATCCGCGCGGGCCTGCGGCCCCTTGACGGGAAGGACGCGACCGCTCCGATCGGCCCCAGGCGACGGTGGCTCCGCAGAGATGGCTTTGGGGCGATACATGTGCGCCGGTCAGTGGCGGTCCTGTTTTCTTCTTTCCCCAAATACTCCCGCCGGAGGCAGGCGCCGAAAGGCGCCTTCGGCTACTCCGCGGCCTGGGCCGACGGATTGTTGGGATGGGTCGTCCAGTTGGCGTACTCCGCCTCGACCACCTTGCCGGTGCGCGGGTCGACCGTGCCGGGGGCGAGGCGCTCCATGGTGATGCAATCCTCCACCGGGCAGACGTCGATGCACAGGTTGCAGGCGACGCATTCGTCGTCCTTCACCTCGAACACGCGGCCCGGGTTCATCGCGATGGCCTGGTGCGAGGTGTCCTCGCACGCGGCGTAGCAGCGGCCGCACTTGATGCAGAGATCCTGGTCGATGCGGGCCTTGGCGACGTAGTTGAGGTTCAGGTACTGCCAGTCGGTCACGTTGGGCACCGCACGGCCGACGAAATCGGAGGTCGAGGTGAAGCCCTTTTCGTCCATCCAGCGGGAGAGGCCGGCCTTGATTTCCTCGACCACCTTGAAGCCATAGGTCATCGCCGCGGTGCAGACCTGCACGTTGCCGCAGCCCAGCGACATGAACTCGGCCGCGTCGCGCCAGGTGGTGACGCCGCCGATGCCGGAGATCGGCAGGCCCGCGGTTTGCGGATCGCGCGCGATTTCGGCCACCATGTTCATCGCGATGGGTTTCACCGCCGGGCCGCAATAGCCGCCGTGCGAACCTTTGCTGTCGATCATGGGTTCCGGGCTGAAGTTGTCGAGGTTCACGGACGTGATCGAGGACACCGTGTTGATCAGCGACACGGCGTCCGCACCACCGGCATGGGCCGCGCGGGCGGGGTAGCGGATATCGGTGATGTTGGGCGTCAGCTTCACGATCACCGGCTTGTCGTAGTTTTCCTTGCACCAGCGGGTAACCATCTCGATGTACTCGGGCACCTGGCCCACGGCGGCGCCCATGCCCCGTTCGCTCATCCCGTGGGGGCAGCCGAAGTTCAGCTCGATCCCGTCTGCGCCGGTCTCGGCCACGCGGGGCAGGATGGCCTTCCACGAGGCTTCCTCGCACGGGACCATCAGCGACACGATCACCGCCCGGTCGGGGTAGTCGGCCTTGACCCGGGCGATTTCTTCCAGGTTCGTCTCGAGCGGGCGGTCGGTGATCAGTTCGATGTTGTTCAGGCCCAGCAACCTACGGTCCGCGCCGTAGATCGCGCCGTAGCGGGGGCCGTTCACGTTGACGACGGGCGGGCCCGCTTCGCCCAGCGTCTTCCACACCACGCCGCCCCAGCCGGCCTCGAAGGCGCGGCGGACGTTGTATTCCTTGTCCGTGGGCGGCGCAGAGGCCAGCCAGAACGGATTGGGGCTTTTGATGCCCAGGAAGTCGGTCGTCAGGTCAGCCATGGCTTGCCTCCGTTACGGTCTGGATCGGGACGCTAGGGTCCGTGTCTTGGCCGTGTGCCGCGTCAGGCGGCACCGGTGAGTTTCGCGTGAATGTCCATCGCGGCGTCGCGGCCTTCTGCAACGGCGGTGACGGTCAAGTCCTCGCCGCCCGCGGCGCAATCGCCGCCCGCCCAGACATCCGCCAGCGCGGTGCGGCCCGGGCCGGTCACGGCGATCTTGCCGCCCTCCAGCGTGAGCCCGTCGGGCACGGCCACAAGCGTCTGGCCAATGGCCTTGAAGACCTGGTCGGCGGGCAGGGTGGCCGTTTCGCCGGTGGGTTCCAGCTTGCCGTCGCGTGTTTCGGTGTAGGTGAGCGTGATCGCCTCGACCTTGCCATCGCCTTTGACCGCATCGGGCTGGACGTTGAACATCAGCTTCACGCCCTTGGACGCGGCCAGATCCTGTTCGAACCGGGAGGCGCCCATGTCCTCCTGGCCACGCCTGTACGCGACGGTCACGTTTTCCGCGCCCAGCAGCTTCGATTGCACGGCGGCGTCGATGGCCGTCATGCCGCCGCCGATCACCACGACGTCGCGGCCGATGGGGAGGACGGTCAGGTCGGCGCTCTGCCGCAGATCGGCGATGAAGGACACGGCGTCTTCGGCCATGTCGGCCCCTTCGGCCCTGAGCGCGTTCACGCCGCCCAGGCCCATGCCAAGAAACACGGCGTCATAATTGGTGCGCAGGCCGTCGAGCGAGATGGCCTCGCCCAGGGCGGAGCCCGTCTCGATCGTGATGCCGCCGATGGAGAGGAGCCAGTCGACCTCGGCCGCGGCGAAGTTCATCGGCGTCTTGTAGGCGGCGATACCGTACTCGTTCAGGCCGCCGGGCTTGGGCCTGGCTTCGTGGATCACGACGTCATGGCCCAGCATGGCCAGCCGGTGCGCGCAGGCGAGGCCCGCGGGGCCGGCGCCCACGATGGCGACGGTCTTGCCGGTGGGCGCGGCACGGTCATAGGGGTGCTTGTTCGCGCGCATCGCCGTGTCGGTGGCGTAGCGCTGAAGGCGGCCGATCTCGACGGGCCGGCTTTCGGCGGTCTCGCGCACGCAGGCTTCCTCGCACAGCGTTTCCGTGGGGCAGACGCGGGCGCACATGCCGCCAAGGATGTTCTGATCGAAGATCGTCTGCGCGGCCCCCATGGGAGAGCCCGTCTGGATCTGGCGGATGAACAGCGGGATATCGATGTCGGTGGGGCAGGCCGTCACGCAGGGCGCGTCGTGACAGAAATAACAGCGGTCCGCCGCCACCGCCGCTTCGTGCGGGGCCAGGGGCGGATGAAGGTCCGAGAAATTGTCGGCGATCTGGGCCTTGGTCCGGCGACCGGCGACGATCCCGTCCGCGCGTTCTTTTCGTGTGCTGGCCTTCTGTGTGCTGGCACCCATGGCATTCTCCCGAAACGGTACAACTCTGCCCCTCCAGACTGACAGATCCGATTTTTTTATCAAATGGTAAATTTTTCAAGTTTGCCTCAAGGTGCTGTTTGCCGGCGCTGCTGCCCAAAAAATCGGCAGACGGGGCCTTGGACTGTCAGCGGGCTGAGGCTTTGCGGCGGGTTTTCGTTCTGCTACGGAATGATAGCGTTGCATCCGACCGCCACAACCCGCGCACCGCGCGCAGGGGAACGAGTGAACCGACCATGCCCCAGACGGCCTTGCCCCCCGATTTCAATGTCGTCGTCATCGGACAGGCCGGACGGCTTCAGTACGAGGCGGTTCTTTTCGCCGCCTCGCTGCGCGCCAGGAGCCCGGCGTTCAAGGGACGCCTGTTCGTGGCCGTGCCGACCCACGGGCCGAGATGGGTGAAGGATCCGACGATCAGCCATGACCCTGTGCTGGAGGCCTTGAAACGGCTGAAGGTCGAGATCCTGCCGTTCGAGAACAAGGTGTTCGGCCAGTCCTACCCCTATGGCAACAAGATCGAGGCGTTGCAGGCCCTGCCCGAAGGCGAGCCGTTCGTCTTCTTCGACACCGACACGCTGATCACGGGGGAGCTGACCTCGGTCCCGTTCGATTTCGACCGGCCCTCCGCCTCGCTGCGCCGCGAGGGGACGTGGCCTGTGCCGACGCTCTATGGCCCGGGCTACGCGGCGATGTGGAAATCGCTGTACGACCGGTTCGGACTGGATTTCGACTCCAGCCTCGACCTGTCGCAGCCGGACGAACATTGGCGGCGGTACCTGTATTTCAATGCGGGCTACTTCTACTACAAGTGCCCGCGTCTCTTCGGGGACCGGTTCCTGGACTACGCCTTGGTGATCCGGGACGATCCGCCGGTAGAGCTTGTTGGCCAGTCGCTGGATCCCTGGCTGGACCAGGTGGCGCTGCCTTTGGTGATCCATTCGCTGGGTGGCGGGCGGGATGCGCTGCCGGACGGATATCTGGACGGCACGGTCAGCTGCCATTACCGGCATTTCCCGCTGCTTTACGCGCAGGAGAGCGACCGGACGGTCAAGGTGCTGGAAGAGGTCGCCGCGCCCAACTGGGTAAAGAAGGTCCTGAAGGAATACGAGCCGATCAAGCGCACGGTCTACCAGGGGCGGGGCGACAAGGTGCGCGCGATGTTCGACCGCGATGCGCTGCCCACCCGCGAACAGGTGATCCGCAACAGGATCAAGGCGGCGAAGTTCTGGATGCGGTAGGACGGGTTGCGGTGCGTGGGGACCACGCACCCTACGGCGGCGTACACGGGGTTGCGATCAGCTGTGCGTTTCGCTGTCCCCATGGGAGCGCTATCCGGTGCGTGATTGCGCGACGGAGACCACCATGGATATCACCTTCACCCGCCTGACAAAGATCCCGCTGGATCGGATCGCGGCGCACATGTCCGATCCGCGTGTGGTGGCGCACATGCCGCTGGCGGTGGGGGGCTGGGACGCGGCGCGCTGCGCGGCTTTCGTGGACATGAAGGAAGGGTTCTGGACGCGCGACGGGCTGGGCCACTGGGCCTTTCTGGCGGATGGCGCCTATGTCGGATGGGGCGGGTTCCAGAAGGAAGGCGATGACTGGGATTTCGGCCTTGTCCTGACACCCGACAGGTTCGGCCTTGGCCAGCGGATCGCGTTCAAGGCGCTGGACTTTGCCCGCGCCGATCCGCGCATTCCCTACGTGACCTTCCTGCTGCCGCTGTCCCGCAAGCATCTGCGGGCGCTCGACCGGCTGGGTGCGCGGCCACAGGGAGAGATCGACCTTGGCGGCGCAAGATTTCGCAAGTTTTTCCTGCCAACCTAGCAACTTTTCATCTGACAAGAGTCAGGTTTTGCTGATACACTGGCCGGACCAGAACCGGTGAAAGAGCGTCAGGATGCCCGGAGAGCATTGATAAGGCGTCACAATCCGGCCGGGACAGCGCCACCGTTTGGCTGAATCAGGAGTACTTCATTTTACTCCCTGTTCAGTAAACTGGCAGCCAATAACCGCGAAAAAGCGGAATCGAAGATCCTTGGGAGGAGAAATCGAAGATGAAACACACAAGATTGGTGCGTCCAACGTCACGTGCGCGAGGCCTTGTCGCGGCTTCCGCCATGGTCCTTTGGCTGGTCGCAGGGACCGGTGCTCACGCTGCCGACAATGAACTGACGGTCGCGATCGAAACCGACGTGCGCGGCTTCGACACCGTCGATGGCGGCGTGCTGGGTCAGACGGGCGAGATCGTGATGCGCGCGATCCAGGAGCCGCTGGTGCGCTGGAACCCCTCCACGAACGAGGCCGAGCCTCTGCTGGCGACCGAGTGGGAAACCAACGACGACCAGACCGAATGGACCTTCAAGCTGCGCGATGACGTGACCTTTCACGATGGTTCGAAATTCGATGCCGAGGACGTGGCCCATCACTACAACCGCATTCTGGACCCCGAGAACAAGTCGCGCTCGCGCACGTTCATCGCGTCGATCGAGAATGTCGAGGCCGTGGATCCGACCACGGTGAAGTTCCACCTCGCCCATCCGTGGCAGGCGCTGCTGCCCTACCTGGCGACTACGTCGATGTCGGGCCCGATCCCGTCCAGCGACGCGGTGGATGCCGGCACCCAGAACCGCGCGCCGGTGGGCACGGGGCCGTTCAAGTTCGTGGAATGGTCCTCGGGCGACCGGATCGTGGTGGAAAAGAACCCCGATTACCGCGACGCGGACGAGATCAAGCTGGACCGCATCACCTTCCGCATCCTGCCCGACACGCAGACCCGCTTTGCCTCGCTGAAATCCGGTGAAGTGGACGTGATCTGGACCGACCGCGGCCCGACCATCGTCGAGGCCAAGGAAGACCCGGACATCGTCACGCTGACCTCGGAAGGGGCGGGCGCCGCGATCAACCTGCTGAACGGCAAGAAGGAGCCTCTGTCGAACCCGCTGCTGCGCAAGGCGCTGGCCCATGCGTGGAACCAGGACGCGCTGGTGCAGATCTCGTGGCAGAACACCCGCCCGGCCGTTACCCATCCGCTGGGGCCGGTGATGGATTGCGGGGAGGCGAACTATCGCCATTTCGATATCGAGAAGGCCAAGGAACTGCTGGAGCAATACAAGGCGGAAACCGGCAAGACCGAGATCCCGAACATCGTGATGATCCACACCGCAACGCCGCGGGGCCGGGAACTGGGCGAGATCTACCAGCAGACCGCGAAGGCCGCCGGAATCCCGATCGAGCTTCAGCCGGTGGACCAGTCGACGCTGGTGAAGCGCGTCTTCACCAACGATTTCGACATCTCGGGCTGGCGGATCGCCGATGGCGCCGACATGGGGCCGCAGCTGTTCGCCTACGTGGCGCCGGGCTCGTCCTATAACCTGACCGGGTTCGACGATCCCAAGCTGGCCGATCTCGCGATGGAGATGCGCACGGCCACCACCATGGAAGAACGTCTGCAGAAGCAGTGCGACATGGTGTCGATCATGAACGATGACGGCGGGCTCCTGTATCGTGGGGGCGGGCGGTACCACGCCTTCACCCGGCCCGAGGTCAAGGGCGTGCCGGCCCCCTATCGCGGCGTGGTCGACGTGACCCGCGCCTATATCGAAGAGTAAGACACCGGTGTTTCGACCGTCCGGCGTAGCTTGCGCCGGACGGGCGGGACCGGCTCCGCTTCGGGGGGCTTCATGCGCTACTTGCTTCGGCGGGTGCAGCGGCTGGCCATCGTGCTTGCAGCTGTGACCCTTGTCACATTCCTTCTGGTCAACGTCCTGCCCGGCGATGTCGCCTACGAGATGGCGGGCATCAATTCCTCGGAAGAGGAGGTGCAGGAGATCCGCGAGGATCTGGGCCTGAACCGCCCCGTCCTGGTGCGCTACTGGGACTGGGTGACCGGCGTCTTCACCGGCGACTGGGGGCAGAGCTTCGTCAACAAGGAAGACGTGTGGGAGACGATCGTCCACCGCTTTCCCGTCAGTTTCGAACTGATGCTGCTGGCACAGCTCATGGCGCTGGCGATGGCCGTACCCGCCGGGATGATCTGTGCCTTCCGGCCCGACAGCACCGCCGACAAGATCATCGGCGGGATCGCCTTTGCCTCGGTCTCGATGCCGTCGTTCATGTCGGGCATCCTGCTGATCTACTTCTTCTCGCTGAACCTGGGCTGGCTGCCCGCAACGGGGTACGAGCCGCTGTCCGAAGGGCTGTGGGCCAACCTGAAGCCGATGCTGCTGCCCGCGCTGTCGCTTGCACTGGTGGAATGGACGATCCTGATGCGGACACTGAGGGCCGAGATGATTTCCGTCCTGCAGGAAGATTACATTTCGCTCGCCCGGGCCAAGGGGATGTCGAACTTCCGCATCCTTCTGGGCCACGCGCTCAGGCCCTCCAGCTTCACCATGCTCACGATTCTTGGCCTGCAGGTGGCGCGGCTTCTGGGGGGCACGGTGATCATCGAACAGATCTTCGGTATTCCCGGCATCGGGCGCTTGCTGATCCACGCCGTCTTCACCCGCGATTACATCGTCATACAGGGCTGCGTGACCTTCTTCGCGCTGGTCTTCGTCGCCGCGAACTTCCTTGTCGATGTGGCCTATGCCTGGCTCGATCCGCGGGTGCGCAACGAAAGGCTGTCCCATGGCTGATCTGACGTCACAGGGCACCGCCGGGAAAACGCCCGACACCACCGACGCGCACGAGGCCGCGCTGCTCGCCTATGCCCGCAAGAAGAAGCTGAGCCCGTTCCTGTACCTGCCCGTCGCGTGGCTGGTCTTCGTGATCCTGCTGGCGGTCTTCGCGCCGTGGCTGGGTCTCTGGCCCGCGGACGAGATCGACTGGGTCGCCCTCCGCGTGCCGCCCGGCGCGAACGAGGCGCATCCGCTGGGCACCGATCATCTGGGCCGGGATATGCTGTCGCGGCTGATCTACGGCGCGCGGGTGTCGCTGACCGTTGGCTTTGCCGCCCCGGCCATCGGCGTGGGCTTCGGCATGGTGCTGGGCATGGCCGCCGGCTACTGGCGCGGCTGGATCGACGAGGTCGTGGGCATCGCCATAGATTCATGGCTGGCCATTCCCGGGCTGGTGATCCTGCTGCTGTTCGCGCTGGTCTTCGGCGGGTCGCTTTTCATGGTCTGCTTCTCGCTGGGGCTTCTCTTCATCCCTACCGCCGCGCGGATCACGCGGGCGGCGACGATGAAATTCGCCAACCGCGAATTCGTGCTGGCCGCGCGCGCGCTGGGCGCCTCGGACCTCCGGATCCTCGTGCGGGAAATCCTGCCCAACGTGATCTGGCCGCTGATTGCCTTCATCCTGATCGACATCCCGATTGCCATCGTCATCGAAGGCGCGCTGTCGTTCCTTGGCCTGTCGGTCAAGGCGCCGACGCCCAGCTGGGGCGGGATCATCGCGGAGGGGCGCGAGTACCTCGAAACCGCGCCATGGATCAGCCTGATCCCCACGGCGGTGATGTTCACCACGGTTCTCAGTTTCAACCTTGTGGGCGACGCGATCCGCCGCCGCATGGCCGATGTCAGGGAGAGCCAGGTCTGATGGGAGAGATCGTTCTGGACGTCGTGAACCAGCGTACCGCCTTCGCCACGGGGCGGGGTATGCTGACGGCGGTGAGCGGCGTCAGCCTGTCGCTGGAGCGCGGCAAGACGCTGGGGCTTGTGGGCGAAAGCGGTTCCGGAAAATCGGTGCTGGCGCGCTCGATCATGGGCCTGCTGCCGCGGGCTGCCGTGACGGGGCCGGGCAGCCGGGTGCTGTTGAACGGGCGGGAACTGACGCGGCTGTCGGAACGCGAGCTGCGCCCGATCCGGGGGGCCGAGATGTCGGTGGTCTTCCAGGACCCGATGACATCGCTGAACCCCACGCTGACCATCGGCAAGCAGCTGACCGAGACCTTGCGGTTTCACAAACGCCTGTCGAAAGCGGGGGCACGGCAGAGGGCGGTCGAGCTATTGCGTTCGGTCGGACTGCCCCAGCCTGAAATACGGGTCGACCAGTATCCGCATCAACTGTCCGGCGGGATGCGCCAGCGGGCGGCGATCGCCATCGCGATCTGCTGTGACCCGGACCTGCTGATCGCGGACGAGCCGACGACGGCGTTGGATGTGACCGTGCAGGCCGAAATCCTCGACCTGCTGCAACGCATGGTCCGCGAGCACAACATGGCGATGATCCTCATCACCCATGACATGGGGGTGGTCGCGGGCCGCTGCGATGACGTGGCCGTCATGTATGCCGGACGCATCGTCGAACAGGGCCCGGTGCGCGAGATCTTCCACCGCACGCGGATGCCTTACACCGCGGCGCTTTTGTCCTCGATCCCGCGGATCAGCGACCCGGCGCATCGCAGGCTGGACGCCATCGGCGGCCGCCCGCCCGACCTGATCGACCCGCCCCCGGGCTGCGCCTTCGCGCCCCGCTGCAAGCATGTCAGCGACCGCTGCCACCGCGTGCGCCCGGAACCCGTGACCGAGGCCGGGCACATGTACGCCTGCCACTATCCCCTGGGCATGAAGGAACCGGCATGAAGGACATTGTGGAAGACGCGTTCCTGTCGCTGGAGGACCTGACGGTCGAATACCGGCTGACCCGCCGCACGCGGGTGCATGCAGTGTCGGGGCTGACGGTGCATGTGAAGAAGGGCGAAACACTGGGGCTGGTGGGCGAAAGCGGCTGCGGCAAATCCTCGGCCGCGCGGGCGGTGATGCAGTTGCCGCGGCCCACATCGGGGCGCGTGGTGCTGGATGGGGTCGACTTGGCGTCGCTCAGCCACAGCGACCTGCAAAAGGCCCGCCGCCGCTTCCAGATGGTGTTCCAGGACCCCATCGCCTCGCTCAACCCCCGCCAGACGGTGCGGGAGATCCTGTCGGCACCGCTGGAGATCGCCCGCGAGAAGGAGACGGGAGAGGCCCGGGACCAGCGCATCATCGACATGCTGGACCGCGTGGGCCTCAACGGCGAACAGGCCTTGAACCGCCGGCCGCATGAATTCTCGGGCGGGCAATGCCAGCGGATCTCCATCGCCCGCGCGCTGATCCTGCGGCCGGAATTGCTGGTCTGTGACGAAGCCGTCTCGGCGCTCGACGTGTCTGTCCAGGCGCAGACGCTGAACCTGCTGGAGGATCTGAAGCTAGAATTCGGGCTGACGATGCTGTTCATCTCCCACGATCTGGCGGTGGTGAAGCATGTCTCGGACCGGGTGGCGGTGATGTACCTGGGCATGCTCTGCGAACTGGCCGATGCCGAAACGATCTATCGCAAGCCGGCCCATCCCTACACGCGCAACCTGATCGCCGCTGTGCCGGAACCCGACCCGGACGCCGAGCCCAACACGCTGGAACTGGTGCCGGGCGAACTGCCGTCGCCAATCAACCCACCGTCGGGTTGCCGGTTCCGCACGCGCTGCCCGCTGGCCACCGACCGTTGTGCGTCAGAAGTCCCCATTGCGCAGGAGCTTGCCCCGGGGCACACAGTCGCGTGCCACCATCCAATGAGCTGACATGAGCGAAATGCCCGCGACCGAGAGCCTGATCGACCGTTTCGTGAGACTTCTGACGGTCGAACGCCTGGAAGAAGACTATTTCCGCGGGATCGCGGCGCCCGGTGCGCGCGGGCACCTGTTCGGCGGGCAGATCATCGGGCAGGGGCTGATGGCGGCGGCGCAGACCGTGGCGCCCGAGCGCGTGGCGCATTCGCTGCATGCCTATTTCATCCGGGCAGGCGTGGCCGAGAAGCCGATCCTCTACAACATTTCGCGTGATCGCGACGGCGGCAGCTTTTCCACCCGCCGCGTCGTGGCAATCCAGGAAGGCAAGCCGATCCTGACGATGTCGGCGTCGTTCCAGATCCGCGAAAAGGGGCTGTCCTACACCGCCGAGATGCCCGACGTGCCGGGCCCCGAAGAGTTCAAGAACGAGATCGAGCTGAACGAGTTCTACGCCGACAAGCTCCCCGTTCGGCTGCGCACCTACCTGGCCGAAAACCGGCCGGTGGAACTGCGCCCCACGATTGTCCGCGCGCCTTACGTCCACAAGCCGATGGAGCCGCAATTCGCCGTCTGGATCCGTGCCAAGGGCCCGATGCCGGACGATCCGCAACTGCACCGGTCGGGCATCGCCTTCGCATCTGACATGCAATTCATGGGCACGGCGTTGATGCCCCACGGCCGCGGTTTTGCCGATCCCGACATGCGTTGCGCCAGCCTCGACCATTCGGTCTGGCTGCACGAGGACGCGCGCCTGGACGACTGGCTGCTCTACGTCTCCGACAGCAACTGGTCGGGTGCGTCCCGCGGCCTGTCCCACGGCAAGGTCTTTACTCGCGATGGCAAGCTGGTGGCGCAGACGGCGCAGGAAGGTCTGATGCGGCAGATCGGATCGAAAGACGGCAAGTCCAGGTAGACGTGTTCAAGCGTCTTTCTTGACGATCCCGTTCAGGAACAAGTCGAGGAAATGCCCGGCCACCTCTTCGGGGCTCATCGCGTCGTCTTCGGTGTGCCAGCGCAGAATCCAGTTCACGGCGCCAAGGAAGAAGTTCGAGGTCAGCCGCACATCGACTTCGCGGATCGCGCCTTCTTCAATGGCTCTTTCGATCAGCATCCGGGAATAGCGGTCGAGGTTCCGGCGGCGCTCCAGCAGTTCGGCCTGGGCGTCTTCGGGCAGGGCGCGGATATTGGCCATCGTGGTATAGGCGCCGCGTTCGACGATCAGAAGTTCGATGAACCGGCGATACAGGAATGTCAGCTTGTCGATGGCGGGGCCGTCCAGCGCCTCGCTTTCAAGGCGTGCGGTCTGGCCGCAATCGTAGGTCAGCTTGATGCATTCATACAGCAACTGTTCCTTGTTCTTGAAGTAGTAATAAAGCGCCGTCTTGGTGACCCCGATGACATCGGCCACCTCGTCGAGCGAGGTCGCGTGATAGCCCTTTTCGTTGAAGATCCGCGCCGCCACCCGCAACGCCGCGCGCCGCTTCAGCTGCCGGACTTCTTCCCGCGATGCGACCGCGCCATCCCACTTTGCCATATGTCCCGAACCCTTTTCGCGATACCCTGTACGTTACATCCGCCATCGCCAGCCCGGGGCGCGGGGCAGCGGCCCTGGCAGTGCGCAGCGCCATCCGTCCGGCCGGCAGCACAGCCCGAAGCCCGTGAACGCAAGCCCCGTCCACGTTACCATCATGGGCCGCGGATCAATAGACCCAGAAGTACAAAAAAGGTCTTTCAAGTAAGTTCATTTGACAGCAGTTTTCACGGCGCCTTATGGTATCCTGACATGGGACAGGCAAAAAATTGTCGTCCCATGACACCACTTTGGGGAGGAAAAAGTGACCACAAATTCAAACCGTGTGAACCGTCGTGCCATGCTGCGTGGTGCCGCGATGGGCGCCCTTGCGGCTCCCGCGCTGATCGGAAGCGCCGCTGCGGCTGCCGAACCCGAAGTTACCTGGCGCGTGCAATCGCACTGGCCCAAGGCGTCCAGCTCGTTCGATGACAGCCTTCAGGTTCTGGCCGACCAGCTTCTGGAACGCACCGACGGCCGCTTCAAGCTGGAACTCTATGGCGCAGGGGAGTTCGCCAAGGGACCGGACATCTACAATCTTGTGCGCAAGGGCGTTGTGCCCATGGGCACGATCAGCCCGTCCTACATCCAGGACAAGGCGCAGGCCGCGGGCTTCCTGTACGGGATACCCGGCACGTTCCGCGAAAGCTGGGAAGTGCAGCATGCGGCCAAGAACCTCGGGCTCGAGGATCTGGTGAACGAGGAACTGGTCGAAGACGGCGTTCTGCTGATGTCGGAAAAGGCCTATCCGACCGAAATGGTGGTGTCGAAGCCCATCACCTCGGCCGCCGATTTCGAAGGTCTGAAGATCCGGTCATCGGGCACGATGCTGGATTACCTGAAGGCCGCCGGCGCCGCGCCGCAGTACATTCCGGGGTCCGAACTGTACCAGTCGCTGTCGTCGGGCGTTGTCGACGGGGCGCACTGGGGCGCGGCCATCGGTGCCAAGTCCATGTCGCTGTGGGAGGCCGCGAAGTACCACGTCAAACCGGCGCTCGGCTTCACCATCGACGCGTTCATCGTGAACGTAGACGCGCTGGAGGATCTGCCGCCAGATCTGCGCGCGGCGCTTCTGGACCTGATGGAGATCCGCTTCTTCCAGCGGTCGTCGGAATACATGCACAAGGAAGCCATCGCGCTTGCCGCGGGCATGGATGAAAACGGCGTCGAAGTGATCGAGCTTCCCGAGGAAGTGCTGACCGTCATGGGGCAGGCGTCGAAAGACATCATGGCGACCGAGGCCGCGAAGGGCCCGCTGGCTGAGAAGGCCGCGGGGATCTACCAGACCCTGATGTCCGACCTGGGTTACAACTAAGGTCCCTGTTCTGACCGACCGGCCGGGGCGCTTCGCGCGTCCCGGTCCTCACCGCGCCGGGAACCGGCGGAGCCGCGAACGCCTCGCGGCTGAAGATCTGTTGCGGCCGGTGCACGGGCCGCAGGGGCCGGGACACGCACGTGCTGACGTCCGCGATTGCGAACGGGGCAGGGAGTGGTTCCGGACCTGACCATTGGGGAGCTTCGAAGCAGATCATGCAGAATCTTGCGCGCGCAATCACGCGCCTGAACCGGGAGATCGGGAAATGGGCGTCGCTTGGCGTCCTGGCCATCTTCGTGCTTTTGCTGGCGGATGTCGTCATGCGCTACCTGGTCGGGCAGCCCACGATCTGGACAGCGGAGCTGGCCACCCTGATCTTCGGCGTCTACGCCATCATCGGGGGCGGTTACCTGATGGCCGAACGCGGCCATGTCAGCGTCGACATCATCTACGGCTCGTTCTCGCGCAAGCGGAAGGCGCTGATCGACATCATCACGTGGCCCTTGTTCCTGCTCTTTGTCGGCACCCTGCTGTGGCAGGGCTATGACCTCGCGTCCGAGGCGATCGCGGACATGGAACGGTCGAACTCCACGTGGAAGGCGCCGCTCTGGCCCACGAAATCGCTGATCCCGGTCGCGGCCGCGCTGCTGCTCCTGCAGGGGATGGTGCGGCTCTGGTCCGATGTGCGGGTGCTGATGGGGCTTGAGAATGACGATGCCGTCTTCGGCACGCAGGCGGTCGATGAACCGCACCATCCCGAAAAACCCGGGGAGATCCAGGAATGAGTGTCGAACTCCTAACGCTCCTGTTCTTCGGGTCGCTGATCCTGTTCGTGCTGCTGGGCACGCCGCTGGCCTTCGTGCTTGGCGGTGTTTCGGTGGTGTTCCTGTATTACGAGATGGGGCCGCTGGGCTTCTATCTGCTGGCCTCGAAGATGTGGGAGACGATGCAATCGCCCACCTTGATGGCGGTGCCGCTCTTCGTCTTCATGGCGATCCTGTTGGAGAAATCCGGGGTCGCGAACGACCTTTACGACATGATGCACCAGTGGTGGGGCGGTCTGCGCGGCGGCCTGGCCATTGGCACGGTGCTGATCTGCGTGATCTTCGCCGCCATGTCCGGGATTTCGGGTGCTGCCGTGGTGACGATGGGCACCATCGCGCTGCCCAAGATGCTGGAGCGTGGCTACGACAAGAAACTGGCCCTTGGCGCCATCAACGCGGGCGGCGGCTGGGGCATTCTTATTCCGCCGTCGATCCTGATGGTCCTCTATTCGCTGCTGACCGAGGTATCGGTGGGCCGGCTGTTCGCGGCGGGTGTGGGGCCCGGCATCCTGCTCTTCGTGCTGGTGTCGATCTATATCGGCGTGCGCTGCTGGATCCAGCCCGAGATGGGCCCGGCGCTGCCCAAGGAAGAACGCGGCGACTGGGGCAAGAAGATCGCCTCGCTCAAGGCCGTGATCCTGCCGGTGCTGATCGTGGCCATCGTGTTGGGTGCGATCTTCGGCGGCTTTGCCACGCCCACGGAAGCCGCGGCCATCGGCGTTTTCGGCGCCATGTTCGCGACCTTCGTGAACCGGCAGCTGTCGTGGGGGGTGATTCACGACGCCGCGATTTCCACCCTGAAACTTACGGCGCTGGTGATGTGGATCCTGTTCGCGGCCCACGCGTTTTCCACCGCCTACACGGCGCTTGGCGCACACGGGCTGATCCAGAACCTGATGGGCTACATTCCGGGCGGCAAATGGGGTGCGCTGGCCTTCATGCTGTTCGTGCTGTTCCTCTTCGGGATGGTGCTGGACCCGGTGGGCATCATGCTGATCACACTGCCCGTTTTCCTGCCGATCATCTCGGCGGCGGGCTTCGATCCGATCTGGTTCGGGATCCTGTTCATCATCATGATGGAGGTCGGCTACATGACGCCACCCTTCGGGTTCAACCTGTTCTACCTGAAGGGAGTGGCACCCCCCGGCGTGACGATGGGGGATATCTATGCCTCGGTCGTGCCCTACGTGCTAGTGACGCTGCTGGGGCTGTTCCTGATCATCCTGATCCCGAACATTGCGCTTTACCTGCCGAACCTGTTCTACGGCAGGTAGGCAATGGCTGGCGACGCCCGTACCCCGCCCCGGCAGCCCGCTGCCGGGGCGGGAGCGTTGAGCGCATGGTTGTCCTGACCGACGAACAGCGGATACTCAAGGATCAGGTCGACCGCTGCTTCGCTGCCAACGTCGCGCCCCAGATCAATGGCGCGCTCCGATGTCGTAGAGCATGATCCAGATCGCGGACCGCGGCGCCGGATCCGAATGGATGGAGGGGTAAGGGTGAGACCCGGCCTGACACCGGGGTAACGTGGGACCCACCGCGTAGCACGGCGAGCCCCCCACTCATTACCCGAACCCATTGTTTAACATGTTTGGTTTATCTGCAAGTCCGCGGTGCACCTGCGCCGCATCGCGCCCGAGACCTGCCGGGCCTGCGCGAGGTCTTGCTGGCTGGCACCTGGCGCGGACACGCATGGCGACCAGGTTCGCGCACCAGGCAAGGAGGGCGCGAACCGCTTGTCCGGCGCTGCGTCGATCCCGCCGTGCGCTATATCGCTTGGGCCGCATCGAAGACCATCACCATCGCGGCAGCGCACCTCAATGCGCAGTTCCAACAAACCCCGCAGTCTTCAAGAACCGCTGACAACGCACGCGCCCCATGTTTCTTCTTTCCTCAAATACTCCGGGGGAGCCCGCGCCGCAGGCGAGGGCGGGGGCAGACTCCCCTACGGCGGTGCCGCACCATCCCCCCGCGGAATCGTGCCGGCAAAGGCCTTGGCCACCGCGACCGACAGGATGATCCGGACCACGTGATGCGTCGTGACATAGAGGACCGAGATGTTCATCGAGAACGCCACCAGCGACATCTCGGCCAGCCCGCCGGGAGCGAAGGCCAGCACCACGGCCTCGACCCGCTCGCCCACGATCTCGTGCATCAGGACCCCCGCGCCCATGGCAAGGATCATGGTGAAACAGATGTTCAGGAACGCGAGGTAGAGCGACCCGAAAAAGGCCCGCGGCACCATCCCCACGAAGCGCGTCCCCAGCGCCACGCCGATGATCAGCTGGGTCACGTTGATCAGCCAGACCGGCGGCGCGGCCTCCAGCAGCCCCGTCAGGTGGGCCACGCCCGAGGCAAGGATCGGTCCGGTGATCAGGTAGGCCGGCAGGTTCAGCTTCCGTCCGCCGAAGAAGCCGATGACGCCGACGACCACGTGCCAGAACAGCTCCTCGGCCGTGAACGGCACGCCCGGCAGCGATATCGCGGCGCCGGCGGCGGATCCCACCGCGCCGCCGTTCACGATGGTGAAGGCCAGCGGCACCAGAAGGATCGTCAGGATCAGACGCAGGAATTGCAGCGCCGTCAGCATCTGCACGTCGGCGCCGTTCTCCTCGCCCATCTGGATGCATTCCAGCAACCCGCCCGGCACGGCAGAATAATAGGCCGTGACCTTCGACAGGCCGCCCGTCACCATGAATCCGCGATAGCCCACGTAATGCGCCAGCGGAATGTAGACGAAGATCGCCAGAAGCGACGGCCACCACAGCCGCACTTCCTCCAGCACCGCGGGGGTGAAGGCCGATCCGATGGACAGGCCGATGATCGGGATGAAGAACAGGCGCAGCCAGAACGGAACCTTGGGCGGATGGCCCCCGGGCTTGAACCCGAAGATCGACAGCGCCCCCACCGTCACGACCGATCCCAGAAGCATCGGGATCGGCAGCCCGGCGAATTTCGCAGCGAATCCGCCCACGATCCCGACGCTGAAAACCGTCGCAAGCATCAGGGGATAGATCTCTTCACCGGCGATACGGATGGTTCTCATGTGGCGCCCGGTCTTTCGTGGATGTAGTCGTGGATCATGCCTTTACCGCCGCCGATCGCCATGGCGTACTGCCTGTGCACGCCCATGGATCGTCGGACGGGACATCGCGATACACCGGTATGCGGGCCGAAGGTTTTACTTTTCGGTCAGCGTGCATAACATCGAGTAATCAAGTTTCCGAAGGAGGGCAACGGCCATGACGGAACAGCGAAAGGGCCGGCAGGAAGATCTGCGGCTGGTCACGGGGACGGGCGATTACACCGATGACCGTGCCGTGGATGGCGTGCTGTTCGGCTGCTTCGTGCGGTCCGACATGGCGTCGGCCCGGATCCAGTCGGTCGATATCGACGCGGCCTGCAACATGCCCGGCGTGATGGCCGTCTTCACCGGTGCGGACCTATCGGCCGACGGGGTGGGGCCGGTCTTCGTTCCCATGAAGATCCCCGGCCACGACGGCACCGAATGGCGCGCCACCCCGCGCGATCTGCTGCCCACCGACCGCGTGCGGTTCCTTGGCGAACCGCTGGCTTTGGTCGTGGCGGAAAGCCGGGCACAGGCGCAGGACGCCGCCGAAGCGGTCGTGCTCGACCTGGAAGAACTGCCCGCCGTCACCACCATCGCGGCGGCAAGGGCCGATGGCGCGCCGCTGGTCCATGACGACCGGCCCGGCAACCTTTGCATGACATGGGGCAGGGGCGATTGGGACGCGGCGGGAGAGGCCATCGATTCCGCATTCCACACAGTGAGGATCGAGGTGCCCGTGAGCCGTGTGACGGCCGTGGCGATGGAGCCGCGCACCGCGCTGGCCGGTCCCATCGGTGGGGGGCGGATGGAGATGGTCTGCTCCCACCAGAACCCGATGGCGCTGCGCCCGGCGCTGGCGAATGCCTTCGGAATGGAGCCGCAGGACATCCGCTGCCACAACGGCGATGTCGGCGGCGCGTTCGGCATGAAATCGGGGCCACTGCGCGAGGAATGCACCCTCTTCTGGGCCGCGCGCAAGCTGGACCGCCACGTGCGCTGGACGGCGACCCGGGCGGAAAGCTTCCTGATCGACGAGGCGGGGCGCGACATGCATTTCACCTGCGAACTGGGCATGGACGCAGACGGCACCTTCACCGCGATGCGCTTCGGGGTGGAATTGAACGTGGGTGCCTATGTCTCAACCCGCTCGGCCGTGATGGTCGCGAATTTCGGCGGCGCCGCGGGTGTCTACCGGACGCCGCTGATCGCCGGGCGGATCGAAGGCTACCTGACCCACACCGTGCCGCCCGCGCCCTATCGCGGGGCCGGCCGGCCCGAGGCGACGCTGGCCGTGGAATCGCTGATCGACGCGGCGGCCCGGCAATGCGGCTTCGACCGGATCGACCTGCGCCGCCGCAACCTGATCCCCGCGGATGCCATGCCCTGGAAGAGCCCGTTCATCTTCGACTACGATTGCGGCGATTTCGAACGGATCATGGACGCAGGCATTGCGCGCGCCGACCTTGCGACCTATGGCCAGCGCGCGGCGGCATCGGCCGCGAAGGGCCGGGTGCGGGGCCTGGGCCTTGCGATGTGCATCGAGACGGCGGGCGGTCTATACGGCAACCCGGGCCAGGATGTCTCGAACGTCGAGCTGCGAGCCGACGGGTCGGTGCTTCTGGCGATGGGCACCTATTCCGCCGGATCGGGGATCGAGACGGTGATGACCGATCTCGCCGCCGAGGCACTGCAAATCCCGACCGACAAGGTGGAATACCACCAGGGCGACACGGATGTGCAGGCCGCGGGCAAAGGCATGGGCGGGTCTGCGGGCATGCCGCAAGGCGCGCCGGCACTTCAGGACGGCATGGCGAAATTGGTCGAGGTCGCGCGCAAAGCGGCCGCGGACATGCTGGACGCGGACCCGTCGGATGTCGAATACGCGGCCGGGACCTTCCGGATTGCCGGGACGAACCATGTGCTGACGCTTGAACAGGTGGCCGAGGGCGCCGCCCAACGCGGGATCCGGCTGGTGGGCGAAGGCAGCTTCGCGCCCGAGGCGCCGACTTTCCCCAACGGGTGCCATGTCTGCGAGGTCGAGATCGACCCCGAGACGGGGTTCTGCGAGATCGTCTCCTATACCGGGGTGGAGGATATCGGCACGGTGATGAACCGGCAGCTTGCCGAGGGCCAGGTGCAGGGCGGCGTGGTGCAGGGGCTGGGCCAGATCCTGTGCGAGGAGATGGTCTACGACCCCGCCGACGGACAGCTTCTGTCGGGCACGTTCATGGATTACGCGATGCCGCGCGCCTCGGACATGCCGCCGCTCGATTGCGGGTTCGAGCCGGTGCCCACGCGGATCAACCCCTACGGCGCCAAGGGCGTGGGCGAGGCGGGAACGGTCGGCGCTCTGGCCGCCGGCATGAGCGCCATCACCGACGCCATGGCGCAACTGGGGGTCGAGGGGTTCGCGATGCCCGCCACCCCCGGCCGCGTCTGGTCGGCGCTGAAGGCGGCAGAGGACACGGCGGCCTGACGGCAGACAATCGCGCCCTCGGCGGGCCCGCCCGCCTCCCTCGCCGGATGCGTGCCGCATCCGGCGACCCGCGCTCGGGCGCGATCCGGCGCTGACGCGCCGGGGGCGGTGGCGCGGAACGGCGCTGGCACCTTCCGGGCGGCGTGCCTGTTTCGGCGCTGCACCGCCTCCGGCGGGAGTATTTGGGGAAAAGAAGAAGGGGGCTTCTTTGGTCCCCAAATACCTCGGGGGTGCGGGGGGAGAGCCCCCGTTCTTTCGGTCAAACGCCGTTGCCACGCCTGACCGGAGTGATCGGCACGACTTTTCCCGCGCATATACCGTGCGATGCTTCGCAGACGGTTGCAGGGTGGAGAATATCCGAATAGCTTGCCCGCAATTCTGCGAAACAAAGTTTCGCACTGCGGGAGGACGCCATGACCATGACGATCAAACCGGGCTCGCGCCCGTGGCACAAGCACTACCGTGACGGGATCCGGCCGGACTATGTGCCAGAGGATACCACGCTGTCGGCGATCCTGACGAAAGCTTTCGACACCTGGGGCGATCAGCTTTTCATCGAGTACTATGGCCAGAGTTTCACCTATACCGAGATGAAGGCGAAAGTGGCCGAGGTCGCGGCGGCGCTGAAGGCCTTCGGGATAGAAAAGGGCGACCGTGTCGCGCTGCACCTGCCGAACTGCCCGTGGCATCCGATCTTCTTCTTCGCCACCATGGTCGCGGGCGGCGCGGTGACCCACCTGTCGCCGCTGGATGCCGACCGCGAGATCGCGCACAAGCTGCATGAAAGCGGCGCCAAGCTGGTGGTCAGCCTGACGACACCCGAATTCGCGCGCCATTTCGGGCCGCTGATTGCCTCGGTCGAGACGCCGACGTTGGTGCAGTGCCCGGACCCGATCTCGGGGCAGGGGCGCGCGTGCCCGGTGACCGACGGGGCCGTGGCGGTGGCCGATTTCCTGGCCGGTCACGAAGGGGCTGCCTATGACCCGGTGCCTGTCACATCCGCCGACATGGCGCTGTTGCAGTTCACCGGCGGCACCACGGGCGTGCCCAAGGCAGCGGTGCTGACCCATCGCAACCTGTCCGCGGCGGTGCTGATCTATTCCGAGAACTCGAAGGACGATCCCGCCTCGCTTCCGGGGAAATCGAGCCTCGTCTATTCGCCGCTGTTCCACATCATGGGGCTGACCGCCGGTTTGCTGAAGCGCACCCATGAGGGCGGGGTGATGTACCTGCGGCTGCGCTACGATGCCGAAACGGCGATCCGCGAGGTCGAGGAGAAGAAGATCAACTCGCTCGGTGGTGTGCCCACTACATGGATCGCCGCGTTGCAGATCCCGGATATCGACAAGCGGGACCTGTCCTCGCTGGAATACATCGGATCGGGCGGGGCACCGCTGCCGGTCGAGGTCTACAACCGCGTGAAGCAGCTGACCGGCCTGAAGCTGCGCGGCGGCTGGGGGATGACCGAAACCTCGCCCGCAGGGACGAACGTGCCCAAGACCATGCCGGACGAAAAGCTGGGCACCATCGGCATTCCGCTGCCCGGGCTCGACCTGAAGATCGTCGATGTCGAAGACCCCCGCAAGACGCTGGGCCCGAACGAGACCGGGGAGATGGCGATCATGGGGCCGAACGTGACCCGAGAGTACTGGAACAAGCCCGAAGAGACGGAGGCCGCCTTCTGCGACGGCTGGTTCCTGACCGGCGATATCGGCTACATGGACGAGGACGGGTATTTCTTCCTGGTGGACCGCAAGAAGGACATGATCCTGTCGGGCGGGTTCAACGTGTACCCGCTGGTGATCGAACAGGCCGTGCATCTGCACCCGGCGGTGTCCGAAGCGATGGCCATCGGCGTGCCGGATGATTACCGCGGCGAAAGCGCCAAGGTCTTCGTGGTACTCAACGCAGGTGCGAAATCCTTTTCCCTGAAGGACTTGCAGGGCTTTCTTGAAGACAAGCTGGGCCGGCACGAAATCCCGCGCGAGCTGGAATTCCGGACCGAGCTGCCGCACACCCCCGTGGGCAAGGCGGACCGAAAGGCGCTGAAGAAGGAAGAGATGGAAAAGCTCGCCCACGCGAGCTGACCTTGAGCGCGCTCCTCAGGGGGCGCGTTTCGCCTAGAGCCGCGGGGCGCTGGACAGGCGGGCGCGGTCTTCGATGTCGAGGATATCCTGCGCGGGCAGCACCGACAGGTTCACATGATCTTCGAGCGGGATCAGCCCGCGCAGCTGAAGGTCCAGGTAGCGCAGGCAGCAGACCCGCAGGAACGACGTGAAATTGCCCACGTCGTGCCCGGCATCCAGGCTTTCGTTGTAAAGCCGGTGCAGCAGCTGCGGGACGGTCAGGCCGTCCCGCGCGCCGATGGATTCGAGCGTGCGCCAGAAAAGCTCCTCAAGGCGGACGCTGGTGACCATCCCGTCCATGCGGAATGACCTTGTATGAGATGCCCAGAGTGCGGGATCGGCGCCGATGAACAGCTGGCACATCTCGATATTTCCCCTTCAGCGGCCGAGACGTTCCTTCACGTCGTCGGCAAAGTCTTCATACCGGCGAAGCGATTTCACCTCGACGTTCACATGGTGCCCCATCTTCTGCATGATTGGCAAATCGAACAGGATCTGGTCGAGCGTGTCGGGGCTGTCGACCTCGACGATGGCCAGCACCTTGCGTTCGCCGACCACTTTCCACAGGTCCTTGACGACGCCCGCGGACTTGGCGCCAAGGGCGGCCTCCGCCTCCTCGGCCCAGACCCCCAGCAGGCCCTGCTGTGCCATGGTCGCGTCGTATTCGACGGTGAAGTTCAGTTGATAAAGCATTGTTTCCTCCCGTTTATGTCTGCTTGTGCTCAGGTGAAGCGGCCACCCTTTTCGATCACTTCGATCTGGTAGCCATCCGGGTCCGCGACGAAGAAGAACCTGGCCAGCCGTTCTCCGCCGGGGCGGAAATCGACGATATCGCGGGGCTCGGCGCCGGCCTTGATCGTGCGCTCGCGGGCGGCTTCGAGGTCCTCCACCACGAAGGCGATATGGCCGTAGCCGTCCCCCAGATCGTAAGGTTCCGTCCGGTCCTTGTTGACGGTCAGCTCCAGTTCGAACGCTGAGCCTTCCGAGACCATGTAGACCAGCGTGAAGGTGTCGAAATCGAGCCGGTCCTTCACTTGCAAGCCGAACGCTTCCTCGTAAAAGCGGATCGACGTCTGTTCGTGCAGCACACGGACCATGGAATGTACAAGTTTTGCCATTTTTTCGCTCCTTCTGCACAAGGTTAGCACAGGCACAGAACGCGAAGGTATTAGGGGGATAATACCTGTCCGGCATTCGGGCATGTTCACGCCACGTCCAGACGGCGGGCAGGCTTGACGATCCCTGTGCAGACCTACCTAATGGAAAGCTCAGACCGGCCGGTCCGGTTTGAAACGGTCCGCCAGCAGAACGTCGCCAGCTTCCAACCCTCTACAAAAAATTCACTTTTCGCTGCCGCCAGTCCTGATATCGCTGCGCCTCAACCTCCCCGTACACCAAGAAGGGGCTTCCTTTGCTCTCTTTCAGAAAACACCTGTGCCTGCTTGCGCTTCCCGTCGTGGCAGGCACCGCCGCCGTCGCGCAGCCTGAAGACATCGCGCCGTCCGCAGCCTTCAGTGGCGCTGCGGCCTTCCAGGGGTCGACGGAAGTCGACATGAAGAACGGCGATACCTTCCAGTGGTCGCGCAGCTACTTCCAGGCCAGCGGCATGATCGCCCAGTCGCGAGTGTCGTCCGTCGGGATCGAGATCGGTGGCGGGCAGACGAATTACTCCTTCGGCAGCGGGTTTGTCGGGCGGTCGTCGATCGACGTGAACGAACTGAAGGTGTCCTTTCCAATTCGGTTCCCGGTCGGGGAGAGGAGCGCCGCCTTCATCGTTCCCCAGATCAACTACGCGGCGGAAAGCGGCGCTGATCTTTCGGACGGGTTCACCTACGGGGCCATCGGCGGGATCATGTGGCGGGTGTCGCCGGATCTGGTGATCGGCCCCGCGATGGGCGTGCAGACCAGCCTTCTGGACGAAACCGTATTTTTCCCCTTCCTGTTGATCGACTGGCAATTTTCCGACCGGTGGCGCCTGGCCACCGGGTCGGGCTTTGCCGCCAGCCGCGGCGCCGGCCTTCGCCTGGCGTTCGAAGCCACCGACACATGGGAACTCGGGCTGGAAACCCGGTACGAGGAGTTCGAATTCCTGCTGGATGACTCCCACGGCCGGGCCGGTGGAACGGGCGTCGACAGCTCGACCCCCATCGTCCTGACAAGCCGCTGGACCCCCAGCGACACCTTGACGATCACCGGTTTCGCGGGGGCTGCCGTTAACGGTCAGTTCAAGTTCGAAGACGCCAACGGAAACGAAGTTTCACAGTCCGATTATGATCCGGCACCGATCTTCGGCCTGCTGGCCCGGCTGGAATTCTGATCGCCCTGTCCGGTCCATAGGCACCAGTGGACGGTGCCCACGATCGATGCCGTCGGACTTCTTCCGGCGGCTTTTTCATTCCAAAACAACGTTCTGAAGCCGGAAGCTGTTGTAACTCTGCCGCAGTCGCGTGCTGACCGATCCGAAACTCCCGGTATTTCCGATATTGACCAGACACTTGCCTGCAAGTGAGGGTAAGGCAGATTAAAGCCATTTACCCCGGCGGTTGATCGCCAATTACTGATACGGGAGTTCATTATGGAAGCTGCAACAGAAAATTATGTGGCGATGGTCGCCGCCTGGGTGCCCTTGATCCTCGACATTTTGAAGGCTCTGGCGGTTCTGGTTATCGGCTGGATCGTGGCGGCCTGGCTTGCAGCACGGGTCCAACGCCGCATGGACCGGATGAAGAACGTGGATCCGACGCTGGGCAAGTTCCTGTCCAGCATCGTGAAATGGTTCCTGCTGCTGATGGTCATCATGGCCGTCCTCGGCGTCTTCGGCATCCAGACAACCAGCCTTGTCGCCGCCCTTGGTGCCGCATCGCTGGCGATCGGCCTGGCCCTTCAGGGCACGCTCAGCGATCTTGCCGCGGGCTTCATGCTGATCCTGTTCCGCCCCTTCGTCGTCGGACAATATGTCGAGGCAGGCGGCATGTCGGGTACGGTGAAGGAGATCAACCTTTTCTTCACCGAGATGGCGACGCCCGACAACGTCCAGATCATCGTGCCCAACGGCAAGATCTGGGGGTCGGTGATCACCAACTTCTCGGCCCACAAGATCCGGCGGCTGGATCTGGTCTTCGGCATCGATTACGCCGACGATATCGACACGGCCGTCGGGATCATCGACACGCTGGCCCGTGCAGATGACCGCATCCATTCCGATCCTGAACCGTGGGTGCGGGTCACGAACCTTGGCGACAGCAGCGTCGATCTGACGGCGCGGCTTTGGTGCAGCGCGGATGACTACTGGGATCTGAAGTTCAAGCTGACGAAAGAGGTGAAGGAAGCCTTCGACAAGGCCGGCATCACGATTCCCTTCCCCCACACCGTCGCGATCTACAAGCCCGAAGGGCAGGCGGACGCGGCAGAGTAGACGCAGCGCACCCGCAGGGGACATGGGAGAATGTCGGATTACGACGGCTATGTCCTTTGCGGGACGCCCCGGACGGGCAGCACGCTTCTGTGCGATATGCTCGCCTCCATGGGCACGGCAGGCAGCCCGGACAGCTATTTCCAGAACACCTTCAGCCGCTACTGGCTGAAGGCCTGGGACCTGCCGGAGCGTGCCTTTGTGCCGGGGGACGTGTTCGACAGGCTCTACCTCGATCATGTCCTGGCCGAGGGCAGGGCGGGTACGCCGGTCTTCGCCCTGCGCCTTATGCGCGCGGATGTGGAAGGTCTGACCGGGATGCTCGGCCGTCTCCATCCCGGCCTTCCAGACGACCGCGCGCGGCTGAAGGCCGCGTTCGGGCGGCTCGCCTACATCCACCTGTCGCGGCAGGATACGCTGGCGCAGGCGGTGTCGTACCTGCGGGCGCGTCAGACTGGGCTCTGGCACAAGGCGCCCGACGGGTCCGAGATCGAGCGCCTCGCCCCGCAGGAGCCCGAGGGCTACGATTACCATCGCATCGCCGCCCAACTGGCCGAGTTCGAGACTCTGGCCGCCGCCTGGGACCCATGGTTCGACGCACAAGGCATCACGCCGCTCAGGATCGCTTACGAGGACCTGGCCGAAGATCCCCCCGGCGCGCTGGCGCGGATCGCGGCGAAGCTGGGCCTGCCCGCGCCGAAGAACGTGCAGGTCGGCGTTGCGCGCCTGTCCGACGCCACCAGCGCCGACTGGATCGCCCGCTTCCGCCGCGACCGTGCGGCAAGGACCGTCAGCGGATCGGCGTAAGCAGCGCGTCGGTCGCCGTGCAATCGCGCAGCGTTCGCCCCGTGCAGGGCCGCGGATCCAGATCCCGCGTCAGGCATAGCCGCGCCTCGGCAATGGCGCTTTCCTTGCAGGTGATCGTCAGCATGTCCGCGTTCCATCCGGGATTGGCCTCGAGAAACGCCTCCTCCACGACCGACGCGGGCAGGGTCACGGGTTTGTCCAGTTGCCGCAGCATCGCGGGCCTGTTCACGGCCTCGTAGGCCTGCCGCGACAGCGCGAAGTAATCGCCGGCCGACAGGCCCGAACAGGTGCCGTGCTTCTCCCACTGGTGCCACGCCAGCCCGGCCGTGCCCATGATGTCGGCCATGCCCAGCGTCATCGCCTGGCTGGGCGGATGTTCCGTCGTCTTGCAGTAGTCCGGCCAGCCGTTGTCGTATTGCGGCCAGAGCCCGTGCAGCGTCCAGCCGAAGTCACGATCTTTGTCGCATTGCTCCGACCCATGGGCATCGCCGACTTGCGCGCACCAGTTGGGCGACCATGACAGGCTCAGCACGTAATAGTCGAAATCCCCGGGCGTTTCGTCCCCGGCCCAGGCGGCTCCGGCCGCGAATACGGCCAGAAACAGCGCACCCAATGCCTGCATTGCCTCTTTCATTCCACAAAGCTCCCGTCTATATACGCCCAACGTTTTCCCCAAAAGGTAACTCGTTCCGGAAATTCCGGGACCGCCCCGATCCGGGCGACGGGTGAACTTTATGCGAAGAAAGAGGCGCGCAACATGTCAAAACCGTTGATGGCCAAGGCCACGGCCGTTTGGCTGGTGGACAACACCACGATCAGCTTCAAGCAGATCGCCGATTTCGTGGGTCTGCACGAGCTGGAAGTCCAGGGCATTGCCGACGGCGACGTGGCGGCCGGCGTGAAAGGATTCGACCCGATCGCCAACAACCAGCTGACCCAGGAAGAAATCGACAAGGCGGAGAACAATCCGCTTCACCGGCTGACCCTGAAATTCAATCCTGCCTCGGTGGGCGAGGAAAAGCGCCGCGGACCGCGCTACACGCCGCTGTCCAAGCGGCAGGACCGGCCGGCGGCCATCCTGTGGCTGGTCAAGTTCCACCCGGAACTGGCGGATTCGCAGGTCTCGAAACTGGTGGGCACCACCAAGCCCACGATCCAGTCGATCCGCGAACGCACCCACTGGAACATCGCCAACATCCAGCCCATCGACCCGGTGGCGCTGGGGCTGTGCAAGCAGTCGGAACTCGACGCCGCCGTGCAGAAGGCCGCCGCCAAGAAGGCCGCCGATGGCGCGTTGATGAGCGACGACGAACGCCGCCGTCTGGTGAGCACCGAACAATCGCTCGACATGCCGGCCGAACCTCGGATGCCCACCGCGATTGAAGGGCTCGAAACCTTCTCGCTCAGCGAGACCGGCACCGGTGGCGGATACGCCTCGGATGACGACGATGGCGGCGACAAGCCGGCAATCGACGCCGAAAACTTTTTCAACCTGCCCAAGGGCAATGACGAAGACGAAGACGACGCCGAAGACGACGACAAACGCTGATACCGGACCGGTCGGGCCCTGCGCCCGACCGTCCCCCGCGCTTCATTGGTCTTCAAATACCTCGGGGGAGTCGCCCGAAGGACGGCAGGGGCAGATCCCCCGATCCCCCCTCAGAACAATGACAGCTGGTCGCCCGCCTGGGGCGGCACCGCGAACAGGTCGCAGCGCAGATCCGGCGCATCGCCGTTCATGCCCAGCCGTTTCGCCGCTGCGCGAAAACGCTGCCCGATCATCTCCGCATATCGCCCTTCGCCGCGCATCCGGTGCCCCCAGCGCGGGTCGTAATCCCGCCCGCCATGCATCTCCCGAAGCCGTGCCATCACCTTCTCCGCCCGTCCCGGCTCATGCTCGGCCAGCCATTCCTGCCACAGCTCCGACACCTCCCGCGGCAGGCGCAGCATGATCCAGCTGGCGGTCTCGGCCCCCATCTCCCGGCCCGCGGCGAGGATCGCCTCCAGCTCGTGATCCGTCAGCCCCGGCACCACCGGCGACACCATCAGCCGCACCGGCACCCCGGCCTCCACCAGCCGCCGGACCGCTGCCAGCCGCCGCGCGGGCGAGGGCGCGCGCGGTTCCATCCGTCGGGCAAGCTCCGGGTCCAGCGTGGTGATCGAGATGCCCACCCGCGCCAGTCCGTCGGCCGCCATGGGCGCCAGGATATCGATGTCCCGCTCGATCAGCGCGCCCTTGGTGACGATGGCCACTGGGTGGTTGAACGTTCGCAGCAGCTCAAGGCACCCGCGCGTGATGCGGCGATCCCGCTCAACCGGCTGGTAGGGATCGGTATTGGTCCCGATGGCAATCGGCGCCACCTTGTAGCGTTTCGCACTCAGCTCTCGCCGCAGCACCTCCGCCGCCCGGGGCCGCGCGATCAGCCGCGTTTCGAAATCGAGCCCCGCCGAATAGCCCAGATAGGCATGGGCCGGTCGGGCAAAGCAGTAGATGCAGCCATGTTCGCACCCGCGGTAGGGGTTGATCGACCGGTCGAAGGGCAGATCGGGCGAGGTGACATAGTTGATCAGGCTCCGCGGCACCTCGTCCTCGACGATTGTCGCGAAGCCGGGGCGGTCTTCCTCGATCTCCCAGCCATCCCAGACCTCCACCCGGTTCTTGTCGAACCGGCCGGGCGTGTTGCTGACCGCCCCGCGCGCCTTGCGGCGTTTTTGATCGATTCCCCGTACCTGTTCCATGCGTCCAGAAGTGGAACATTTAGCGAACATTTGCAACAGTGCCTGCGGGCTGGGCACCGCGTCCAGTCACTGGGCAGCCGCGCAACGCCTTCAGGGCCCTGTGCCCGCGACAGAAATGCACGGAAGTCGGTCCCGGTTGAATGCTGGTCGGAATTTAACCAGTGTTTAGAGGGGTTATGGCATTACTGGAACGCGCCAGCCTTCAAGGAGACGCGCCATGGCAGATGAAGAAGACGAGATCGTCCTGTCGGAACTGGATGACGAAGAACTCGTCCAGCAGATGTACGACGACCTGTATGACGGTCTGAAAGAAGAGATCGAAGAGAGCGTGCACATCCTGCTGGATCGCGGCTGGGAACCCTACAAGATCCTGACCGAGGCGCTGGTGGGCGGCATGACCATCGTCGGCAAGGATTTCCGTGACGGGATCCTGTTCGTGCCCGAGGTGCTGCTTGCGGCCAACGCGATGAAGGGTGGCATGTTCATCCTGAAGCCGCTTCTCGCCGAAACCGGCGCGCCCACCATCGGGCGGATGGTGATCGGCACGGTCAAGGGCGACATCCACGATATCGGCCAGAACCTTGTCACCATGATGATGGAAGGCGCGGGCTTCGAGGTGATGAATATCGGGATCAACAACCCGGTGGAAAACTATGTCGAGGCGGTGAAGGAATTCGACGCCGACATCCTTGGCATGTCCGCGCTTCTGACGACGACGATGCCCTACATGAAGGTCGTCATCGACGCCATGAAGGAACAGGGTATCCGCGACGATTACATCATCCTCGTCGGCGGCGCGCCCTTGAACGAGGAATTTGGCAAGGCCATCGGTGCCGACGCCTATTGCCGCGATGCGGCCGTGGCCGTCGATACCGCCAAGGATTTCATGGCCCGCAAGCACAACCAGATGGCCGCCGGCACGTAACGTTCGCGGCTATCCGACCCGAAGCCACCTTTGCGGACCCGCTGTCGTGCTGCCGGTTCGGGGGCGGCGCTCTCACAAAGGGGCGCAGCCCCGCGCATCTGCGCGGCTTGCCCTTGCTGCGGGGGGCGGCCAGGCCCAGGCAGCAAAGGCGATGGCGGGGTCCGTGAAGATGGGCGCCCTCTTTGTGCTGAGCCCGAGCATACCTATCTCTGTTCCAGTACGGCCACCGGGAAACCGCGAGCATGATCCTGCCGCCCGACGAAAAGCTCACCCAAGACGGGCTCGCCCCCACGGCGGCCCCGTCAGACGGCCGCGTGCTGCTCATCGCCTGCGGGGCGCTGGCGCGGGAGATCCTGGATCTGAAGGACGCGAACGGCTGGGAACACATGGCGCTGACCTGCCTGCCGGCGATCCTTCACGCGCGCCCCGAAAAGATCGTGCCCGCCGTCCGCGCGGCGGTGGACAAGCATCGGGGCGACTATGCCCGGATCTACGTCGTCTACGCCGATTGCGGCACCGGGGGCCTCCTGGAGGCCGCGTGCGCCGAGATGGGCGTCGAAATGGTGAAAGGCCCGCATTGCTACGCGTTCTTCGAAGGCAATGACCGCTTCGCCGAACGGGCCGGCGACGAGGTGACGGCCTTCTACCTGACCGATTTCCTTGTCCGGCAGTTCGATGCCTTCGTGTGGCGGCCGCTTGGGCTCGACCGGTATCCGCAATTGCGGGACACGTATTTTGCCCATTACGAGAAGCTCGTCTACCAGGCCCAGACCGATGATCCGGCGCTGACGGACCTGGCCCGCGCACATGCTGACAGGCTGGGCCTGGCCTTCGAACGGCGGGTCACAGGCTATGGCGACCTGGCAGTGACGCTGTCGGACTGGGCGGCAAGGCGCTGATTTAAAACTATAAATGCGGCGCGCCATGTTGCGGCCAAACTTTTTCCCAGATTTTTACCTTTTTTCTGAAACTCATCGTCTCTGCGCCCCGTGTCTTCTTGTACCACAGCAATGGAGATACCCATGGCGCTTGAAAGCAAGACATTCGAATCGCTGCGTGACAGCCTGAAATCGGCCGATGCCGTTTACCGCGTCGATTTCACGACGCTCAACTCCTCGGGCGTATCGGCCGAGGGCGTGCTGTCGCTCGACCGTGCGAACATGACGCTCGACGTGGGCCTGGCCGGTAACGGCTTCGCCTCGGGCCAGACGGTGGTGCAGCACATCCATGGCCTGTTCGACGGCGACGGCAACAACATCGACAGCCAGACCCCCACCATCGCCAATGACACCGATCAGGACGGCATGGTCGAGGTTCTGGAAGGCGTGCCCAGCTACGGCGACATCATCATGTCGCTGGTCAATGACAGCGACGGGTTCGACACGACCACGGCGTCGGGAGATTTCTCGTTCTTCCGGTCCTACGATCTGACCGATGACAGCCTGTTCGGCAGCATCGTGACGGGCAACGATTATGCGGCCGAAGACCTGCTGCCGCTGCAACTGCGCGAAGTCGTGCTGCATGGCATGGAAGTGCCGAATGGCATCGGCAGCGGCACCGGTGGCGAGGTCGACGGGTCGCAGGACGGGTTCGTCCAGCTTCTGCCGGCCACGGCGGGCGAGATCGAAGCCGCCAGCCTGAAGCAGGCCATGGCAACGGTCGATATGCAGGCCGACATGCTGGGCGAGACGGCCGACCTTGGCCGCGGGAACCAGACCTTCAACGGGGGCATCGGCAACGATGTCGTCAAGGGCCAGCGCGGCAGTGACAGCCTGTTCGGCGGCGGGGGTGACGACTTCCTGCGCGGCAGCAAGGGCGGCGATCTTCTGGTCGGCAACGATGGCGATGACACTCTGATCGGCAACCGCGGCCGCGATATCTTTGGCGGCGGCGGCGGTAACGACTTCATCGAAGGCGGCCAGGGCAAGGACGAGTTCCACTTCGACGCCGGCACCGGCAAGGACAAGATCCGTGACTTCACCTCGGGCGAGGACGTGATCTCGATACTCGACGGTGGTGCGATCGACTTCGCGAACTCGTCCGAGGACGCATCGGGCCGGGGCGACAGCGATCTGGACAGCCGGGACTTCGACACGATCGAGAACCTTGCCGACATCGTGGGCGCCAATGACGGCCAGATCATCTATTCCAAGGGCGGCATGAACAACGTCGCCTGGGGACTGGCCGACGATGTCGAAGCCTATGTCGCGGTGGCGAATGCCAAGCGGACGAAACTGTTCTACGACGACGACTGGTCGGACCTTGAGGGCCGCGAAGAGATCGCCGTGCTGCACGGCTTTACCGAGACGATGACGGCGTCCGACTTCGACGTCTACTGACCTCCCTCGCAGGCCGGGCCATCCCCCGTCAGCCTGCAGCTTCCCCGCCGGACCGATGGGTTCGGCGGGGTTTTTCGGACCCCGGCGTCGGGTTTGCCCGCGACCTAGTCCAGCGTCAGACGGTCGACGGCGCTGTCGGGCAGGAAATGATGCAGGGTGTTCATCCACAGGACGAATTTCAGCCCCTCAGGCGTGCGTTCGATGATCCAGTCTTCGCCCACGATGCAGCGCAGCGGCGGACGGCCGTCGGTATCGGGGAAATGCGCTTCCCAGTAGAACGACCCGATGGCCCGGACGCGTTCCGGTTCGTCCGACAACTGCGCAAGGACGAAATCGCCCAGCACGAGATGCTGCGAGGCGAATTGTTCGTGATAGGCATGATGTTCGTCGAGCGTCATCGAGACGCCGCTTTCCTGCACGTAGATCCGGGCCGGGTGGTGAAGAAAGAAGGCTTCGCGTTCCGCGATGGTTCCGCCGTGGCGCAGCGTATCGCACCAGGATTCACCCAGGGCCAGAACTTCGTCGAGAGTGATTGCCATCTGGAGCCCCTTGTCTATTTTCGTCCGGCAGAAACAGGAAACCGCACGTCGTTAGCTTTGTCCGCTGCGATGAAAACTGCCGCAGACCGTTGACGAAAACTGACTATCCCCGGCGGCGGCCGCGACGGGTGCGTTGCGGGGTGTCGTCACCGGGTTCTTCGGTGCCGTCCACGTTGGAACTGAAACCGCCCAGGATCTCGACGATCTTCTCCAGCGTCGGCGCCTCGTCGCGCGGGCGGGAATCCAGTGCCTCGCGCATCGCGCGGAGGTGTTCGGGCGTGGTGCCGCAGCATCCGCCGACGATCCTGGCGCCGGCGTCGCGGGCCATGCAGGCATAGGCGGCCATCAGTTCGGGCGTGCCGTCGTAATGGATGTGGCCTTCGACATATTTCGGGATGCCGGCGTTGCCCTTGGCGATGAAGGGGCGGGAGGTGTTCTTGGCGGCAAAGCCTAGCACCGTGCGCATCAGGTCGGACGCGCCGACCCCGCAATTGGCGCCGTAGGCGATGGGCGGATTGTCCAGCTCTTCGACCATGTCGGCCATGCCGGCCGAGGTCAGGCCCATCATCGTGCGGCCCGCGGTGTCGAAGCTCATCGTGCCGCACCAGGGCAGGCCGGCCAGCGCGAAGGCTTCGGCCGCGGCCTTGTATTCTTCAGGCGCGCTGATCGTTTCGAGCCACGCGATATCGGCCCCGCCTTCCTTCAGCGCGTCGGCCTGTTCGTGGAACATCTCGACCGCGACGGCGTGGGAGAGGGTGCCCACCGGCTCCATGATCTCGCCCGTGGGCCCGACGGAGCCTGCGACGATCACCTTGCGTTCGGCTTTGTCAGCCACGTTGCGGGCGATCTCCACGCCCACCCGGTTCAGCTCGCGCACGCGGTTCTGCGCGTCGTGCAGCTTCAGGCGCGAGGCATTGCCGCCGAAGGTGTTGGTCAGGAACAGGTCGCTGCCCGCATCGACGGGACCCTGGTAGAGCGCCGCGATTTTCTTGGGCTCGTCCGTGTTCCACAATTCCGGCGCGTCGCCCGATTGCAGGCCCATGTTGAAAAGCGTGGTGCCGGTCGCGCCGTCGGCCAGAAGGACTTCCTTCGAGGCGAGCGCCTTGATCAGGGCATTGTCAGAGGGGGGGGCTGCGGTCATGGCACCTACCGGAACGAGGGGAACAGGATGTGGTCGAAAACCGGTGTCACGCGCGCGTGACCCGGGCAAGACCTAAATCTTTCATGATGAACATGAGGTGCATTGCGGCGGGCGCACCCGCCGCGTGCCAGTGTCCGGAAAGGGATCAGCCTTCGGACATGATCTCCGCCTTGGCGACGGGAAGAAGTTCTTCCATCGTGGCGCGGATTTCGTCTTCCGTCGCCTTGTCGCCCAGATCTGCCTTCACCTTGCGCACGACGTCTTCGTGGCCAGCTTCTTCGAAATCGGCGATGACGACCGATTTGGCGTATTCCGCCGCTTCACCGGCGGTCTTGCCCATCAGGCCGGCGGCCCACAGGCCCACCATCTTGTTGCGCCGCGCCACGGCGCGGAACTGCATTTCTTCGTCGTGGGCGTATTTTGACTCGAATGCGTTGGCGCGATCGTCGAAAGAGCTCATGTGCCTCTATCCTTGTGCAGCGGACGGGATCTCGGCAGATATGCCCTTGCGACCGCTTTCGCGCAAGGGTCCGGCGGCAGTTGCGACATCGCGGACCTTGGATTATGAGGGCTCAACGGCCGGACGGCTTCCGGTACTCCCACCCGAAAGGCACCTTCATGGCGCGGCGCAAGAAGATTTACGAAGGCAAGGCGAAGATATTGTACGAAGGCCCCGAGCCCGGGACCATCGTTCAGTATTTCAAGGACGACGCCACAGCCTTCAATGCCGAGAAGCGCGACGTGATCGAAGGCAAGGGCGTGCTGAACAACCGCCTGAGCGAATTCTTCATGACCGGGCTGAATTCCGTCGGCGTGCCGACCCATTTCATCCGCCGCCTGAACATGCGCGAACAGCTTGTCCGGTCGTGCGAGATCATCCCGCTGGAAATCATCGTGCGGAACTATGCCGCCGGGTCTCTGTCCAAGCGGCTGGGGATCGAGGAGGGCACGCAGCTGCCCCGTCCGATCGTCGAATATTGCTTCAAGGACGACGCCCTGGGCGATCCGCTTGTGACGGAAGAACACATCGCCGCGTTCGGATGGGCCACCCAGCAGGACATGGACGATGTGCTGAGCCTTGCGCTGCGGGTCAACGATTTCATGTCGGGCGTGATGCTGGCGGTGGGCATCCGGCTGGTGGATTTCAAGATCGAGATCGGCCGCGTTTATGATGGCGATTTCCAGCGGCTTGTCATCGCGGACGAGATCAGCCCCGACAGCTGCCGTCTGTGGGACATCGAGACCGGCCAGAAGCTGGACAAGGACGTGTTCCGCCGCGATCTGGGCAGCCTGACGGATGCCTATTCGGAAGTGGCGCGGCGGCTGGGCGTCCTGCCCAAGAATTCCGCCACGGTCAGCAAGCCCACGCTCATCAACTGAATCCATTGGTGACAAGACAGGGCTCAGTGGCAGCTCTCAAGGAGACGCAGGCAATGAAGGCACGTGTGACGGTGCATCTGAAGACGGGTGTTCTGGACCCGCAAGGCGAAGCGGTGCGGCAGGCACTGGGCGCGATGGGCTTCGACGGGGTCGAAGGCGTGCGCCAGGGCAAGGTGCTGGACCTGGATCTGGCAGACGGCACGACCGAGGCGCAAGTGACCGAGATGTGCGAGAAGCTGCTCGCCAACACGGTCATCGAATCCTACACGATCGAGATGGCCTGATGCGCGCGGGCGTCATCACGTTCCCGGGCTCGAACGCCGACCGGGACCTGGCCGAGGCATTCCGCAAGGGCGGCGCCGATGTCACCATGGTCTGGCACAAGGAAACCGAGCTGCCGCAGGGGCTGGACATCATCGGCATCCCGGGCGGGTTTTCCTTTGGCGACTACCTGCGCTGCGGTGCGATTGCGGCCCAATCCCCGATCATCCGTGCGGTGACGGGCTTTGCAGAAAAGGGCGGCTATATACTTGGCGTCTGCAACGGTTTCCAGGTGCTGACGGAAACGGGGCTTCTGCCGGGTGTGCTTCTGCGCAATGCTGGCCTGCATTTCGTGTGCCGGACGGCGCCATTGACCGTGGTGACGTCGGACAGCGCGTTCACCAGCGACTACAATGCCGGGGACGAGGTCATGATCCCCATCGCGCATCACGACGGCAACTACTTCGCCGACGATGACACGCTGGCGCGGCTGGCGGGCGAAGACCGGATCGCGTTTACCTATGGCGACAATCCCAACGGCTCACTGAACGATATTGCCGGGATCCTTTCGGACAACCGGCGCGTGCTGGGCATGATGCCCCATCCCGAACGCTGCGTGGAAGAGGTGCAGGGCGGCACCGACGGGGCGGCGATGTTCCGCGCGCTGGCGGATGTGCTCGCCCCTGCCTGACTTGTGAAGGGCAGGGACCGGGCGTAGCATCGCGCCATGGCCAGGACCGATCAGAGGGACGCGGAGAACAGCTCCGAAACGCTGCCGGCGGTATCGCCTGCTCCGCGCCGCCGTTCGCGCGCGGAAACCCGGCGCTGGCGGCTGCGGACCGCGATCATCGTCCTTCTGGTGATCGCGATGGGGACCATGTGGATCACCAACCAGCTGCTGACCGCGCGCTTCACCGAAACGACGAAGAACCGCGCCGAACTGCGCCTTGCGCTCTACAGCGGCAACCTCGTGTCGGAACTGCGCCGCAACGCCATCGTGCCGCAGCTTCTGGCCCGGGACCCGACACTGATCGGGGCGCTGAATTCCGGCGATTTCAGCCAGTCGACCCAGCGCCTGATTTCCTTCGTCGAGGAGATCGGGGCGGCGTCGCTGATGCTCTTGGACCGTGACGGGCGGACGGTGGCTGCGACCGACCGCAGCCGGTTGGGCTCGATCCACCGCGCGGCGCCCTATTTTCTTGACGCGTCGCGGTCGAACACGACGGTCTTTTCCGTCTTTACCCATGATGCGGGGGGCTATGGCTTCACCTATTCCCGCCGCATCGACAACGGCACCAACCTGCTGGGCGTGATCGTGGTCGAGGTCGACCTTCAGAAGTTCGAACGGGCCTGGGCCGGGATTTCCGACGCGGTTCTGGTGACCGACAGCACCGGCACGATCATCCTGTCGACCGAACCGCGCTGGGTGGGCTTGCAGGAAGACGCAGCACTGGAACGCGAGGCACCGCTTTCGGCCATCGAACGGGCGATCCGCGCCACGACCGACTGGGGCGCGCTGCCGCCAGATGCGTACCTGTTCGGCGAGGCGGTGATGCGGCTGCACACCCGGATCCCGTTCCACGGCTGGCGGATGACGTCCTTTACCAATTACGCCTCGGTGCGGGAGAAGGTGAACGGGGTCCTCGCGCTCGAAATCATGGGCTTCGCGATCCTTCTGGCGCTGCTTTTCTATGCCGCCAACCGTAAGACGGCCCTGCGCATGGCCCTGTTTCAGCGGGAATCCGCCGAACTTCGCCATCTGAACGCCCGTCTTCAGGCCGAGATCGCCGAGCGCGAACGCGTGCAGGAAACTCTTGCCGTGACCGAACAGTCGCTCGCGCAAAGCTCCAAGCTGGCGGCGCTGGGGGAAATGGCGGCGGCGATCAGCCACGAGCTGAACCAGCCGCTGGCGGCGATGAAGACCTATCTGGCCGGCGCCAAGCTTCTGATCCGCCGCAACCGGACGGAAGAAGCGCTGGCCGCCTTCGGCCGTCTGGACAGCCTGATCGAGCGCATGGGCGCGATCACCCGGCAGCTGAAGACCTACGCGCGCAAGGGTGGCAACACGCTGACGCCAGTGAATGTCGGGGCGGCGCTGTCGTCTTCCCTGTCGATGATGGAGCCGCAATTGCGCACCCGGCATATCCGCCTGACGCAAATCCTGCCCAAGGAGCCTGTCTGGGTGATGGGCGATCAGGTTCAGATCGAACAGGTGATCATCAACCTGCTGCGCAACGCGATTGACGCCACGAAATCGGTGGACGACCCGGCACTGGATGTGATCCTCGCTGCCGGCGAAACGGCCAGCCTGACGGTGCGGGACAATGGTGACGGGGTCGAGGATTTCGACAAGCTGTTCGAGCCATTTTACACGACCAAACAACCCGGTGATGGGGTGGGTCTTGGGCTTGCCATTTCGTCGGGCATCGTAAACGACCTGGGTGGCCGGCTGACCGCCAGAAACGGCGAAAAGGGCGGCGCGGTGTTCGAAATACGCCTGCCGATCCTGAAGCGAAATGTCGAAGCGGCGGAATAATAAATCGGAACCGTTGGAACCGGGGGCGCCCCCATTACGTAGTACTTTGAGTTTGGCCAGAACCGGGCGAAGATCCGTCAAGGCAAAAAAGGATTTCAGGGGGTCCGAAGCATCGGCGCATGCGCCGCAAGAAAGCAAGGAGACGGCCGGATGGCGCAGTCGATGAAAATTGCGATCGTGGATGACGAGCAGGATATGCGGCAGTCGATCAGCCAGTGGTTGGCGCTGTCGGGTTACGATACGGAAACATTCGCCTCGGCCGAAGATGCGCTGAAGGTGCTGGGCCCGAATTATCCGGGCATCGTCATCTCGGACATCAAGATGCCGGGAATGGACGGGATGCAGTTCCTGAAAAAGCTCATGGGATCCGACAGCGCGCTGCCGGTGATCATGATCACCGGCCATGGCGACGTGCCGATGGCCGTGGAAGCGATGCGCGTGGGCGCCTACGATTTCCTGGAAAAGCCCTTTGATCCGAACCGGATGTCGGACCTGGCCCGCAAGGCCGCGAATGCCCGCCGTCTGGTGCTGGACAACCGCCAGCTGCGGCGCGAGCTTTCGGACGGCACGCAGATCATGAAGAAACTGGTGGGCGCCAGCCCGGTGATGGAGCGCCTGCGGGAAGACATCCTCGACCTTGGACAGGCCGACGGTCATGTACTGATCGATGGCGAAACGGGGACGGGCAAGACGCTTGTCGCCCATGCGCTGCACGCCGTCGGCGGCCGCGCGGGCAAGAAGTTCGTGCTGATCTCGTGTTCCGCGTTCGAGGAAGAGGCACTGGCCAAGCGGCTGTTTGGTCCGATGCAGCCCGATGACGAACGTCTGCCCGCGCTGGAAGAAGCCCGCGGCGGGACGCTTGTGCTGGAAGACATCGAAACCCTGGGCGATCCGCTGCAAGCCAAGCTGCTGAGCGCGATCAACGAACAGGGCACGCCGGGCGAAACCCGGATCGTCGCGATCTCGAACATGCAGGAGGTCGGCCGCACCTGCGAAGACGCGCTGCGCCCGGATCTGTTCTACCGTCTGGCCGCGTTGCGCATCACGGTGCCGCCGCTCCGGTCGCGGGGCGAGGATATCCTGACGCTGTTCACTCGCCTGACCGAGCAGTTCGCCGAGGAATACGGCTGCGAAGCGCCCCAGATCTCGGCCCAGTCCGCCGCGCAGATCCTGCGCGCGCCGTGGCCCGGGAACGTGCGGCAGCTGATCAACACCTCGGAACGCGCGGTGCTGCAGGCGCGGCGCGGGTCGGGAACGATCGCATCGCTGCTGATCTCGGATCACGAGGAAATGCAGCCGGTGATGACGACCGAAGGCAAGCCCCTGAAGGAATACGTGGAAGCGTTCGAGCGCATGCTGATCGACAACACCATGCGCCGCCATCGCGGGTCCATCGCCGCCGTGATGGACGAATTGTGCCTTCCTCGCCGTACGTTGAACGAGAAGATGACGAAATACGGGCTCCAGCGGTCCGACTACCTGTAAGACGGTCCGGCGCAGGTCCCTGCACGGGGCCTGCGCGCGGCGCTGCGTCATGAACGCAATCTGCCGTTTCATTCATCCGTATTGCAACAACCCGCCGAAAGGATGGTGCAAAACGCTGACCGAACAGGAATGTTACGGATATCCCGACGTGTACATGGTCTTGTCTACATCTTGGCCATTGTGTTTACCGCCACGCTGGTCTTATGCTAAACGGACGGTCTAGCCTGCACTCGGTGCAGGCGAACCGACTTTGAGAGATTCACTGTTCCCGGCCACGGCCCGAACCGGTGGACGCCCCGACGAAGGGGCGCCGGCGCGCTGTGGTTTCGGATTGGTACAATCCGAGCCTCTGGAACAGATGTGACAGACCCTGGAAACAGGGTCGACCCGAGCGCCTTTTTCCGTGCCGTGAACCGGCCGGTGGAAAGGAATATAACGGGCAGGCCGATCGCCTATGGGCGGGGTCTGTCGGAGAAGAACCGCGATGACGCGCGCGCAAGAGATCGAAATCCGGGCGGAAGGGGCAACAGCCCCGTCCTGCCGCGCCGCGTCTCCCATCGCCCAGACAAGACATGCCCGCACGTGCTCCGGACCGCCTGGTCCGGACGTGCGCTTGCGCGTGTGCACGAAGGACAAATGGCAAAGAAAATGCTCATCGACGCCACCCACGCGGAAGAAACCCGCGTTGTGGTGGTGGACGGAAACAAGGTCGAGGAATTCGATTTTGAAGCCGAAAGCAAACGTCAGCTTGCAGGCAATATCTATCTAGCGAAAGTCACACGGGTAGAGCCGTCGCTGCAGGCGGCCTTCGTGGATTACGGCGGCAATCGCCATGGCTTCCTCGCCTTTTCGGAGATTCATCCCGACTACTATCAGATCCCGGTCGCAGACCGCGAAGCGCTGATGGAAGAAGAACGCGCCTTTGCCGAGGCGCAGAATTCGCGTGAAGACGACGAGGGCGAAAAAAATTCGAAGCGTTCGTCGTCTTCGTCCTCCTCGTCGTCTTCGTCTTCCCGGTCGCGTTCGCGCTCGCGGTCCTCGTCGAAGACGCAGGCAGAAACGGTCAAGTCGGATGACGCCGTCGAAACCAAGGATGTGGATCCCAAGGCCGAAGACACTACAGTCGTCTCGCCCGAAATCAGCGGGATGGAGACGATCGACCTCGACGCCGAGAATACCGGCACCGAGGCAGAGGCGCAGACCGATGCTCAGGCGGGCGATACCGCAACGGACACAGCCGACGCACAGGCCGAAGACACGAAGCCGAAAAAGGCCGACAAGGCCCCTTCGGACGACGAGTCCGGCGACGATTCGTATGACGACACCGATGGTGACGACGACGACAGCGACGATGACGGCAACGATGGCCGTAAGTCCCGTCGCTCAGTCTCCCGCTCGCGCGGGTCGCGCAACGATGCGGCGTCGAAGGACGACAGCATCGAATCCGTGTCCGACGACGACGACCAGGATGAAATCCGTCCGCCCCGCAAACCGCGGCCGCGGCGCTACAAGATCCAGGAAGTCATCAAGGTTCGCCAGATCCTGCTGGTGCAGGTCGTCAAAGAAGAACGCGGCAACAAGGGTGCAGCGCTGACGACATACCTGTCGCTGGCCGGCCGATACTGCGTGCTGATGCCCAACACGGCACGGGGCGGCGGGATTTCCCGCAAGATCACCAGCGCGACCGACCGCAAGAAACTGAAGGAAATCGCCACCGAGATCGACGTGCCGAAAGGCGCGGGCCTGATCGTGCGGACCGCGGGCGCCAAGCGCACCAAGGCCGAGATCAAGCGCGATTACGAATACCTCCAGCGCCTGTGGGAACAGATCCGCGAGCTGACGCTGAAAAGCATTGCGCCCGCCAAGATCTATGAAGAAGGCGACCTGATCAAACGTTCGATCCGCGATCTTTATAACCGCGAGATCGATGAAGTCTTCGTGGAAGGCGAACGCGGCTACCGCAACGCCAAGGACTTCATGAAGATGATCATGCCGTCCCACGCGAAGAACGTGAAGCAGTACAACGATCCGCTGCCGCTGTTTGCGCGCTACCAGGTGGAAAGCTACCTTGCGGCGATGTTCAATCCCACGGTGCAGCTGAAATCCGGCGGGTACATCGTCATCGGCGTGACCGAAGCGCTGGTGGCCATCGACGTGAACTCGGGCAAGGCCACCAAGGAAGGCTCGATCGAGGAAACGGCGCTTAAGACGAACCTGGAAGCGGCGGAAGAAGTCGCGCGCCAGCTGCGTCTGCGGGATCTGGCCGGTCTGATCGTGATCGACTTCATCGACATGGACGAGCGCAAGAACAACGCCGCCGTCGAGAAGCGCATGAAGGACCGCCTGAAATCGGACCGCGCGCGGATCCAGGTTGGCCGCATCTCGGGCTTTGGCCTGATGGAGATGTCGCGTCAGCGTCTGCGTCCCGGCATGCTGGAAGCGACGACACAGCCCTGTCCGTCGTGCCATGGCACGGGCCTGATCCGGTCGGACGACAACATGGCACTGTCGATCCTGCGCCAGATCGAGGAAGAGGGCGTCCGCGGCCGTTCACGCGAGGTTCTGGTCAAGTGCCCGGTGGGCATCGCCAACTTCCTGATGAACTCCAAGCGCGAGCATATCGAGCAGATCGAACTGCGCTATGGCATGGCCGTGCGCGTGGAAGGCCATCCGCACCTGATCTCTCCGGATTTCGAGATGGAGAAGTTCAAGCAGGCCACCCGCGCCGTTCCGGTGCCGCAATCGAACGTGGTGTCCATCGACACCACGCAGTTCGACATGGACGACGTGGACACGGACGAAGAGGAAACGCCGGACGAGGATACCCAGGCCAAGTCGGACACTTCCGACAAGTCCGACAGCGGTGAGAACGGCGATTCGGACGACCAGCCGAAGAAGAAGAAGCGCCGCCGCAGCCGCAGCCGCCGCCGCGGAAAAGGCTCGGGCGACAAGCGCGACGACAACGGGTCGGACGAGAATGGCTCGGGCGACAACGGGTCCGGCGACAACGGGTCCGGCGACAACGGGTCCGGCGGGTCGAACGGCGACGATGCGAACGACGGAACGTCGAACAACGATCCGTCGGGCGATGACACGCCGGATGACAACAAGCCCGGCGGCCGCGGCTCCAGCCGTCGCAAGTCCGACAAGGACAAGCCGGCCGAGGACGCGCCCGCACCGGAACCTGTCGCGGCCGAGGCTCCTGCCGAGACGGCGGACGCCGCATCCGCCGAGGCCGCTCCGGCGCCCGAGGTGACGCAAGCCCCGGCGGCCGATCCTGTCCCGGACGCCCCGGAAGAAGCGGCCCCGGAACCGGAAACGGCCGAGGCACCTGCAGCGGAGACGCCTGAACCCGTTCAGGCAGAAGACGCGCCGGCAGAACCCGAGGTCTCGGCAGAGCCTGCCCCGGAACCGGAGAAGGCCCCCGAAGCCCCGGCCGAAAGCCCGGTGACCAACGGTGCCGCACCGCACGATACCGCCGCGGAAGAATCCGCTCCGGAACACGCGGATGTTGCCGTGACTGAGGCCGAGCCGGAAGACGACAAGAAACCCAAGCGTCGCGGCTGGTGGTCGCTGGGTTAAGAAGAAACGGGGCGGGCGCCGGAAGGATGCCCGCCTATCGTCCCTTGCGGATCAGGTAGATCTGGTGGGGGCCTTCGAACTGCTGCGCCAGCAGGGTATGCCCGGCCTCGGTGCAGAAATGCGGCACGTCGATGATGGCCGCCGGATCGTCGGCCAGCATTTCCAGCACCTGGCCTTCGTCCAGATCCTTCAGCCGCTTTCGCGCCTTCAGGACGGGCAGGGGGCACAGAAGCCCGGTGGCATCCAGGTGATGATCGATCTTTGTCATGTCGAATGCGTAGCGCGTTTCGCGGCAGAATGCGAAGCGGTTTGACCGTGCCTGCGATGTTTCGACCTTGCCACGCCGTTGTGACCGCGCGCCGCGTGACGCCGGCCCGCGCTTGGCCTATGTGATCGTTCATGTTCGGGATCGACATATTCGATGCGGCGCTTCTGCCCGCGATGCTGGTGGCGCTGGTCGCCGGCGTGATCAGTTTTCTCAGCCCCTGCGTGCTGCCCATCGTCCCGCCATATCTGGCGTACATGAGCGGCGTCTCCCTGAACGACATGAACAGCGAAAAGGCCGCCCGCCGCCGCGCGACCTTTGCCGCGTTCTGCTTCGTGCTGGGGCTGTCGACCGTGTTCCTGTTCCTTGGCTTCACCGCTTCGGCCCTGGGCACGTTCTTCCTTAAAAATCAGGAGCTTTTCGCCAAGATCTCGGGCGTGGTGGTGATTATCTTCGGCCTGCATTTCCTGGGCGTCTTCCGCATACCGCTGCTGGACCGCGAAGCGCGGCTGGACACGGGGGACAAGGGGGGCTCCGCCCTGGGCGCCTATGTGCTGGGACTGGCCTTCGCCTTCGGCTGGACACCCTGCATCGGCCCGCAACTGGGCGCGATACTGTCGCTTGCGGCGTCCGAATCCTCGGTCGCGCGGGGGACGGTGCTTCTGGGGATCTATGCCGCGGGGCTGGGCATACCGTTCCTGCTGGCGGCGATGTTCATCGGGCGGTCGATGAAGATCATGAATCACATGAAGCGTCACATGAAGCTGATCGAACGGATCATGGGCGGGCTGCTGCTTCTGGTGGGTCTGGCGCTGGTGACGGGGCTTTTCACCCGGTTCAGCTGGTGGCTGCTGGAAACCTTCCCCGGTCTCGCCCTACTGGGGTGACCGCCGCCGCCCGCCGCGCCGTTTCCTGAGCCGGCTTTCGCGGGACGGCAGTTCCTCCATCAACGCGGCGCGGTCCTCGGGGGACAGAAGCGACCACTGCCCGATTTCCTGCGCCGTGCGGTAACACCCGATGCAGATCTTCTCGTCCGGATGCAGCACGCAGATCCGCACGCAGGGGGAGGCGATCTCCTCCCGCGACCAGACGTCTTTGCCATCGCGCCGCGTCATGCGTTCAGCACCCGCAGCCGGTCCAGCGCGCCCTGCAGGATATAGCTGGCGGCCACGTGGTCGATCACTTCCGACCGCCGCCGGCGCGAGGTATCGGCCTCCAGCAGCGCGCGTTCTGCGGCGACGGTGGACAGGCGTTCGTCCCAGAACCCGATGGGCAGATCAGTCTTCTGCATCAGGTTGCGCGCGAAGGCGCGGGTGGACTGGCAGCGCGGCCCTTCGGAGCCGTCCATGTTCCGGGGCAGACCAAGGACGATCCCGCCGATATTGCGGTCGGCGATGATCTTCAGCAGAGCCTCGGCATCCAGCGTGAATTTCTTCCGCCGCACGGTTTCCAGAGGAGTCGCGACAGAGAGCATCAGATCGGTCACCGCAACGCCGATGGTCTTGTCGCCCAGATCCAGCCCCATCAGCGCGCGGCCAAAGGGCAGGGCGCGGGCGAATTCATCGAACGGATCGCAGATCATTCGGTTGGCTCCGGCAATCCGGCCGCCTGCGCCGCGCTGCGGATCTGGTCGATCGCGGGTTGATCGTTGGCAAAGATCGCCAGCGCCTCGTCCCGGATGGCCGCTGCGCGTTCGGTATCGCCCATCACGCCAAGCGAACGGATCAGCTGCGCCCATTGCTCGGGCGGGCCGCCTTCGGTTGACAGCCGGTCGGACAGGTTGTTGACCATGCCCTGGATCATGGCAGAGCGCGCCTCGACCGAAAGGTCGGACGCAGCGTCGATATCCCCGGCGCTCGGGCCGCGAACGGGTGGTTCCTCAAGACCGGCATCCAGTGCCGCGGCGCGGATCAGGTCGATGGCCTGCGGGCTCCCGGCGAAGACGGTCAATGCCTCGTCCAGAATCGCGGTGGCCCGTTCGGTATCGCCCAGAACGCCCAGCGAGCGGATCAGCTGTGCCCATTGCTCCGGCGGGCCGCCTTCCGTTGCCAAACGCTGCGACAGGTTTTCGACCATGCCACGGACCATTGCCGTGCGGTCTTCGCCCGAAAGCTCCGACGCCGCCGCGATATTTTCATCGCTAGGGTCGCGCATGACGGGGGCGGGCAGGGTGTAATTGACGCCCGCCCGCTGCGCGACCTCTTCGATCTGCGCGCGGATCGGGGCTGACCATGGTGCGTCAGGCCCGCTTTGCTGCAGAAGTTCCTGCCAGAACCGGAAGGCCAGATCCGGCCGCCCGGTCTGAAGCTGCATCAGGCCCCAATAATACCGCGCCGCCCCGTTCTGCGGATCGACGGTCAACGTCCGGCGGAGCGCGGCTTCGGCCTCGGGCGAGACATAGCCGCCCGCGGCGCGGATCATCAGCCCGGCCAGCGTGGCGTGGTCGGCGGCCGTCGCCTCGTCACCCTTCAGTTCGACCAGCTTCTGTTGCGCCTCGTAGGCGGCCTTGTAGTTGCCCAGATTGGCCTCGTGCTGCGCCAGCAGCGCCTGGCCCTGCGCGTCGGCGGCGCGTTCGGCCGTCGTCGCGCGCAGGCGTTCTATCAACTGGCGGTAATCGTCGGTCACGTCGACGAGCGGCGGGGCGGGCGGCATCGATGCCTCGGCCGCCGCTTGGTCGGGCCGGCCTTCGCGGGCCTCCTGGGCCAGGGCCACCCGGCGTTTCAGGGACAGGTCGCCATAGCCCGGCGCGCCCAGATCGCGGTAGAGCCACAGGCTCCCCCCCACGACGGCGACGGCCAGCACGGCAACGGCGCCCCACGTGGCCCAGGCCGGGCCCTGCCGTTCGGCGCCTTGGGTTTGCGCGGCGCTGTCGGCGGCAAGGATCCGGCGCGATATTTCCGTGCGCACCCTGTCGGCCTCGGCCTCGGCGATGACGCCGCGGGCCAGATCGCGGTCGACCTCCTTCAACTGGGCGCGGTAGACCTCCAGATCATAGGCGGTGGCCTGTGCATCCCGTCCGCGCGGGCGCAGAACGGCCAGGGTCAGAAGGGCCGCAACCGCAAGCGACAGGCCGATGCTGGCGATCCAGAATGTCATTGCCTCTCCGTCTGTTGCCGGGCTGCATGTGTGCCCGCCGTCTACAGATGGCGTGCCTGTCGCGAAAGCGCAAATAACGAAAGCGCAGGATGTCGCAAGCGGCCGATATTGTGGCGTGCTTTTTCATCGGCCAATCTGCAGGGAAGGATAAGACTCGCCAGGGCCCGGTTCGGGCCTACGTTCACGTTCGTGCCGGAGCAAGCCCAGATGAAACGCTATTCCGCCTTCGCCATCGCCCGCGAAGCCTTCCGCGCCCACACGGGCTGGGACAAGGCCTGGGCCCGGGCCGAGCCCAAGCGCCGCTACGACGTGATCATCGTGGGCGCCGGCGGCCACGGGCTGGCCACGGCCTACTACCTGGGCAAGAACTTCGGCATCACCAACGTGGCGGTGCTGGAAAAGAACTGGCTGGGCGGCGGCAACACGGGCCGCAACACCACGATCATCCGGTCCAACTACCTGCAGGATCCGTCGGCGGCGATCTACGAGAAGTCGCGCAGCCTGTACGAGCATCTCAGCCAGGACCTGAACTACAACGTCATGTTCTCACCCCGCGGCGTGATGATGCTGGCCCAGACCCAGCACGAGATCCGCGGCTACCAGCGCACCGCCCACGCGAACGCGCTGCAAGGGGTGAAAACGGAATTCATAACCCCCGAGCGCGTGAAGGAGCTGTGCCCGATCATCGAACTGAAAGGCCCGCGTTACCCCGTTCTGGGCGCGCTCTGGCAGGAACGCGGCGGCACGGCCCGCCACGATGCGGTGGCCTGGGGCTATGCGCGGGCGTGCTCGGACATGGGGATGGACATCATCCAGAACTGCGAGGTGACGGGCGTCCGCACCGAGGCCGGCAAGGTACAGGGCGTCTCGACCACCCTGGGCGAGATCGACTGCGCCAAGCTGGGCGTTGTCGTCGCGGGCCATTCCGGTGCGCTGGCCGACATGGCGGCCTTCCGTCTGCCGATCGAAAGCGTGGCGCTGCAGGCGCTGGTGTCGGAACCGATCAAGCCCTGCATGGATGTCGTCGTGATGGCCAACACCGTCCACGGCTACATGTCGCAATCCGACAAGGGCGAGATGGTGATCGGCGGCGGCGCCGACGGCTACAACAACTACACCCAGCGCGGCAGCTTCCATCATATCGAGGAAACGGTCCGCGCGCTGGTCGAAACCTTCCCGATGATCTCGCGCCTGAAGATGCTGCGGCAATGGGGCGGAATCGTGGACATGACGGGCGACCGGTCCCCCATCCTGTCGAAGACGCCGGTCGAGAACATGTTCATGAACTGCGGCTGGGGCACGGGCGGCTTCAAGGCCATCCCGGGATCCGGCTGGGGCTTTGCGGAACTGATGGCCACGGGTGAAAGCGCGCTCTGCGCCGAATTCTCGCTGGACCGCTTCCGCGAAGGCCGCTTCATCGACGAAAGCGTCGCCGCGGGGGTTGCGCATTGATGACCCGGGTCTCTTTCCAATGCCCGGCCCCTGCATATGGTCAGGTCCCGACGGCGGGGCCCAATATGCGGCAAATCGGTAACACATGCGTCAGCGGGCATTTGTTTCGGAACTCTTCCCCTCTGTGTCGTGTTCTTCCTGCAACCGTAACCGAACGCAGGAGGCAAAGATGTCAGACCAGACCGACCACGGCTCGGGCGGCGACCGATTCATGGCCTTCGTTCTCGGCGCACTTCTCGTTGTCGCGATGGCCGCGGGCTATCTCGCGTATACGGGCGGCGTCCCGTTCGCCGAACGACCTGACCTCTGGACCCGGATGCCCGGCGGCATCGAAGTCCATGGCGAGGTCAATTCCGGCAGCTGACCTTTCAGCTCTGACCGGCACTGACGGGGACAGGCGTGTCGCGCGCCTGTCCCCGTCGTCGTGCGCGGTGGCTCTTGGCGGGGGCGCCTGATGGCCTATTCCACCGAAAACGCCGACATCATGCGCGCCGATCTGGGGATCGCGCCCGGCCTGTCGGAAAAGAAGATGTTCGGCGGGCTCTGCTTCATGCTGCATGGCAACATGGTCTGCGGCGTGATGAAGGACCACGCCATGTACCGCGTCGGCAAACCGCGCGAGGCGCAGGCACTGGTGGCCGGGGCCGAACCCTTCGCGCTCACCGGGCGCAAGATGGGCGGCATGGTCCAGCTGGATGACGGCGCCTTTACCGATGATGCCACCCGCTGCGCGCTGACCGATCTCGCGCTCGCGCATGCCAACAGCCTGCCTGCGAAGGAGCGTGCCTGATGCCCGTCCGCACATCCGCATCCCGTGGCCGCGCAGGCGCCACATTCCACGCAAAGGTCCCGTCATGCTGATCCTCCAGTGCCCCTATTGCGGTGTCATGGCCGATGAAACCGAACTGTCCCCGGGCGGCGAGGCGCACCTGACCCGCGAAGGGCCGGGCGCCTCGGACGATGCGTTCCACGATTACCTGTTCATGCGCGAGAACCCGAAGGGCGTGCATTTCGAACGCTGGCGCCACGCCTATGGCTGCGGCAAGTGGTTCCACGCCGCCCGCTGCACCACCACCCTGCAGGTCTTCGGCACCTACAAGGCCCAGACCACCGAACCCCCGAAGGACATCCGCGACCGCATTACCAAGGCGCGGCCCGGCTGGACGTGGAGGGATTACGCATGACGCCCCTCGTTCTTCTTTCTCCAAATACTCAAATCCGACTTCGTGGCCAGGGAACCCGTTCATGAGCTACCGCCTCCAGGACCGCGGCCGCCTGATCGACCGCTCGGACAAGATCACCTTTACCTTTGACGGCAAGACCCTCGACGGCTTCGCCGGCGACACGCTTGCCTCGGCCCTTCTGGCCAATAACCAGATGCTGGTCGGCCGGTCGTTCAAGTATCACCGCCCGCGCGGCATCGTGGCCTCCGGCGCGGAAGAGCCCAACGCGCTGGTCAACCTCGGCCACGGCGCCCGGATGGAACCCAACCAGCGCGCCACTACGACAGAACTGTTCGACGGGCTCACGGCCGTGTCTCAGAACCGCTGGCCCAGCCTCGACCATGATATCGGCGCGGTGAATGCGCATCTGTCGCGCTTCCTGCCGGCGGGGTTCTACTACAAGACGTTCCTATACCCGCGCGCCTTCTGGAAATCGGTCTACGAGCCCTTCATCCGCCAGTCGGCAGGCCTTGGCCGCGCGCCGGAAGAAAAGGACGCCGATACCTACGAACATTTCAACACGCACACCGACGTGCTGGTGATCGGTGGCGGCGTGGCCGGCCTGACGGCGGCGAAAGCCGCGGCCGATGCCGGGGCGAAGGTGCTGCTCTTCGAACAGACCGCCGTCTGGGGCGGACGCTCGCCCGTCGATGGCGGGATTATCGACGGCCTTGCGGCCAGCGCCTGGGTCGACCGGACCGTGGCCGAGCTTGAGGCGATGCCCAACGTCACCCTGCGCCTGCGTGCGATGGGGGCCGGGGTCTACGATCATGGCTACGTGCTGGGCTACGAACGGCTGACCGATCACACGCCGGACAAGGACGGGCCGCGTCACCGGCTGTGGCGGATCCGCGCCAAGCAGATTGTCACCGCGACCGGCGCCATCGAACGCCCGCTGGCCTTTGCCGGCAACGATGTGCCGGGCGTGATGCTGGCCTCGGCCGTGCGCGATTTCCAGGAAAACTGGGGCGTGGTGCCGGGCAAGCGGATGGTCGTGGCCACGAACAACGACGATGGCTACCGCACCGCGCTGCTGCTGAACGCGGCGGGGGTCGAGGTGCTGCGCATCCTCGACGCGCGCGAAGGCGGCGGCGGAGAGCTGATGGGCGAGGCCCGGAACGCCGGTATCCGCGTGGATTGCGGCCGGGGCATCGGCAAGGTGTCGGGCGGCAAGCGGGTGAAACACATCCAGATCTGTATGACCAACGGCACCGGCGGCGCGATGGAGGAGATCGCCTGCGACGGCGTCGCCATGTCGGGCGGTTGGTCCCCGGCCGTGCACCTGTGGTCGCACACGGGCGGCAAGCTTCTGTGGGACGAGGCGCAGGCCCATTTCCTTCCCGATTTCTCGCGCCCGCCCACAGGTGCCGACGGCCAGGCCATGGTGCGCACGGCAGGGTCGACCAGCGGGCCGATGGAACTGGCGGCCGTGATTCAGGATGCCCGTTCGGCCGGCGCGGACGCGGCCAATGGCGCAGGCTTCAAGGCGAAGACGTCTAAGCGCCCCTCGGTCGAGACCGCGACCGAGGCGCCGATGCTGCCGGTCTGGCAGATGCCGGGCCGGGCGGATTATCACCTGAAGTCGAAAAGCTGGCTGGATTTCCAGAACGACGTGAAGGTGACGGACGTCGAACTCGCCGCCCGCGAAGGGTTCGAGAGCGTCGAACACACCAAGCGCTATACCACGCTGGGCATGGCGACGGATCAGGGGAAGCTGTCCAATATCAATGGTCTGGCGGTCCTTGCCAATGCGCTTGGCAAGCCCATTCCGCAGGTCGGCACGACGACATTCCGCCCGCCCTACACGCCGATCTCGATGGGCGCCATCGCAGGCGAGGCACGCGGCGAAATCTTCCAGCCCGTTCGCAAGACGCCGATTCACGGCTGGCTCGACGCACAGGGCGCCGACTGGGAACCGGTGGGCCACTGGCGCCGCCCCTACGCGATCCCGCAGAAGGGCGAGAGCGTGCACGACGCCGTGATGCGCGAGGTCACGAACACGCGCGAAAATGTCGGGCTGCTCGATGCCTCGACCCTCGGCAAGCTCTTGGTCAAGGGGCCGGATGCGGGGCGGTTCCTAGACATGCTCTACACCAACATGATGAGCAATCTGAAACCGCGCCGCTGCCGCTACGGGCTCATGTGTTCGGAAAACGGGTTCCTGACCGATGACGGTGTCGTCGCCCGGATCAGCCAGGAATCGTGGCTCTGCCACACCACCACCGGCGGGGCCGACCGGATCCATGCGCATATGGAGGAATGGCTCCAGACCGAATGGTGGAACTGGAAGGTGCACGTGGTCAACGTGACCGAACAATACGCCCAGATCGCCGTCGTGGGCCCGAAGGCGCGCACGCTTCTGGAAGCCTTGGGCGGCATGGACCTGAGCGCCGATGCGCTGCCCTTCATGGCCTGGGCCGATGGCAAGATCGCGGGCATCCCCGTGCGGGTCTACCGGATCTCGTTCTCGGGCGAGCTCAGCTTCGAAATCTCCGTCCGTGCGGGGCAGGGGCTGGCGCTGTGGGAAAAGTTGATGGAGGCCGGCAAGGTCTACGGCGTCATGCCCTACGGGACCGAGGCGCTTCACATCATGCGGGCCGAAAAGGGCTTCATCATGATCGGGGACGAAACCGACGGTACCGTGATCCCGCAGGATCTGGGGCTCGACTGGGCGATTTCGAAGAAGAAGGAAGATTACATCGGCAAGCGCGCGCAGGCGCGGGCGCACATGATGGATCCGGATCGCTGGAAACTGGTGGGGCTGCAGACGCTGGATGGCTCGGTCCTGCCCGATGGCGCTTATGCCGTTGGCGAAGGCATCAACGCGAATGGCCAGCGGATCACGCAAGGCCGCGTGACCTCCTCCTATCATTCGCCCACGCTGGGCTGCGGCATCGCGATGGGGCTTGTCCATCGGGGCCCCGATCGGATGGGCGAGGTGCTGGAATTCCCCGGCACTGATGAAAAGACCTACCGCGCCCGGATCGTGAGCCCGGTCTTCTACGACCCCGAAGGGGAGAAGCAGAATGTCTGACGTGAAATCCGTGACCGCCTTGGGCGGCAAGTCCTTTGGCGGTCTGGTCCGGGTGGCCGAGGCGCCGTTGCAGGGCATGATCACCGTGCGCGGCGATCTTGGGCTGGCTTCGGTCAAGGAAGCGGCGACGGGCTTGACCAAGGCCGAGATGCCCGCGACCGGCCGGATCGAGACCGGGGCGGAGGGCGCCATCGCCTGGATGTCGCCCGACGAACTGCTGGTCCTGTGCGCCTATGCCGACGCCGCCCCGTCCGTGCCGAAGATGGAGGACACGATGGCCAAGGATTTCGCCTCGGCCGCCGATGTGTCGGACGCGCGGGCGATGTTCCGGCTGGAAGGGGCCCTGTCGCGCGAGGTGCTGGCCAAGCTGTCCCCGGCCGATCTGTCGGTCGAAGGTTGCGCGGTGGGCCAGATGCGCCGGACGCGCCTGGCGCAGGTGCCGGCGGCGATCTGGTTTACCGACGACGAAACCGCCAGCGTGATCTGCTTCCGGTCCGTCGCGGACTATGTCTTTGCGCTGCTGAAGACGGCCGCGCAGCCCGGTTCAGCGGTGGGTCTTGCCCCGGCGGGGTAAGATCAGCCGGCTGTCAGCAGGAACGACGGGAACTTTTGCAGCGCGCGGTCTCCGGTCAGCGCGTCGCGGCCCGTCGTGCCTGTCTTGACGTCCCGGATGCTGGGGTAGAACGACAGTGCGTCGGCCAGTTGGGCCAACGCGTCGGCGCGCTCCGCTTCCGGTAAGTAGGGGCCATGGGTCGAGAGATACAGCGCCGGGCGTTGTTTCTTCAGCCAGGGAAGAAGGCGCGGGATCAGGTCGAACTCGGCGCCTTCGACGTCGAGCTTTACCAGCGACACCTTCGACAGGTCGACCGCGTCTTCGAACACGGCCCAGTCGAGGGTCAGCACATCCATGCCGTGGGCGCCGTCGGGGTTCAGAAGGCTCGTCATGCTGTCGCCGGGTTCGCCCCGGAAACTGGCCATCCGGGCCACGCCGGTTTCGCCCGCGACAGCCGCGGCAAAAGCACCCACGTTGTCGAGCCCGTTCAGCGACAGGTTCCAGTCGAGCGCGCGAAACGCCTCGCGGTCGGGTTCGAACGCCCAGACCTTGCGGGCCTTCTTCGCGGCATAAAGCACCGTGGGCCCGATCCAGGCGCCGATGTCCAGATAATCGTGGTCCGGCGACAAATGGCCGTCGAGCACATCAAATGTTTCGGGCTCCCACCCGTTCCGGCTGCATTTGCGCCAGAACTTGGTGTGAAGCGGGTCAAACCTGAAAGGAACGCCGTTCAGGCTGCCCGGATAGGCACCGCGGAACCGCCAGAAGGCCTTCTGCAGATCGTTCAGCATGGCGCGCGCATGCAGGTCGCGCGCAGACGCGACCCTCTCGGGCCTTGACCTGCGGGGGGCCGAGACGCATGTAAAGCACAGACAATTGTAATCATTCAGGGGGCCCCAAATGGCTTTTGAACTTCCGGATCTTCCTTATGCACACGACGCGCTTGCGTCCAAGGGCATGTCGAAAGAAACCCTGGAATATCACCACGACATTCACCACAAGGCCTATGTCGACAACGGCAACAAGGCGATTGCCGGGACCGAATGGGACGGCAAGTCGCTGGAAGAGATCATCAAGGGCACGTACGACAAGTCCTCGGTGGCCCAGTCGGGTATCTTCAACAACATCAGCCAGCTGTGGAACCACAACCAGTTCTGGGAAATGATGGGCCCGGGTTCGTCGGCCATGCCGGGCGAGCTGGAAAAGGCGCTGACCGAAGCGTTCGGTTCGGTCGATGAGTTCAAGTCGCAGTTTGCCACCGCCGGTGGCGGCCAGTTCGGTTCGGGCTGGGCGTGGCTGGTGAAGGACACCGATGGCAGCCTGAAGGTCACCAAGACCGAAAACGGCGTGAACCCGGTGTGCTTCGGCCAGACCGCGCTGCTGGGCTGCGACGTGTGGGAGCATTCCTACTACATCGATTTCCGCAACAAGCGCCCCGCGTATCTGGAAAACTTCCTGAACAACCTCGTGAACTGGGAAAACGTCGCCTCGCGCATGTGATCCCGGCCGGTTCAGGCTTTGACGCTACGAAAACGCCCCGTCCTGCGACGGGGCGTTTTTCATGTCAGGCGGCTGCTTCGATGGTCTTGAACCGGTTTCGTCCGGCTGCCTTGGATTGGTAAAGGGCCTGGTCAGCCTGGTCGATGAGGCGGGTTGCCAGCTGTTCGTCGGTGCCCGCCGCGCCGATCCGTCCGGCCGAGATCGTCACCACGCCGACGCTGATGGTCACGTCCACGGGGCGTTCGGCCCCGGCGATGCGGAACGGCCGGCCGTTGATTTCCGCGCAGATCCGGCGGGCGATGCGCGAGGCATCGTTGGCCTTGACGCCGGGAATGGCGATCAGGAATTCTTCCCCCCCGACACGGGCGATCATGTCGTCGGGTTCGAACATCAGGCGCAGACGCTGCGCCGTCTCGATCAGAACGGCGTCGCCCGCGGCATGGCCGTAGTGGTCGTTGATCTGCTTGAAATGGTCGAGATCGGCCATCATCAGCGCAAGGTCGCCCCGGGTTCCGATCGTGTCCCGCAGGGCCGAGGTGAGATAGGGCAGGGCATAACGACGGTTGTAGAGCCCGGTCATCGGGTCCAGCACCGCGGCGCGCAGGCCGGCCCTGACGGTGGACCGCAGCCGGTCGCGCCGCGCCTTGCGGGCCAAGTCGAGCTCCAGCCGCAGGGCCAGTTCTTCCGCGTCGAAGCCGCCCGCCATCACATCCTGCGCCCCGCGATCCAGCGCATCGGCGAGGCTGTGCGGTTCGGCCCCTTCCGCCAGTGCGATCACGACGCAATTGGCGGTGGAGCTGCGCGCGAACAGTTCCGACATCAGCGACAGGGCCGGGGCGGGATCGCGGCGCGGGATCTCGATCACGATGGCATCGGGCACGGGTTGCGTCATCAGCCCCTGGATATCGCCCAGACGGAAGGTGCGCAGGCTGTGCCGTGTCTTGCTGGCCAGCTGACTGCGCCAGACTGTCCCGGTTTCTGCCTGCGCCGTGACAAGCGCCACGCGGGAGGGGCCGGAATAGGCCGTCGGGGCCTCGGCGAAGCCCAGTACCTCTCCGGTCATGGCGGGCAGGTCCTCGGCCCCGTCGCGCAGGCGCAGGAGGCTGCGGATCCGGGCTTGGAACACCAGATCGTTCAGCGGCTGTTCCAGCACGTCGTCGATGCCGGCGGCCAGCGCCTTCAGCCGGGCCATGCGGTCGCGCTGGTTGCCGATCGCAAGGATGGGGATCGCGGCCTGCGGCGGATCTTCGGAAAGGATCTTCTTCACGTCCTCGGCCGTGCCATCGGGCAGTTTCATCGCCGTCACGATCAGGTCGGGCCGGGTGCGTCTGACAAGGTCGCGCAACCCAACGAGATCAGTCCCCTGGACGATACGATAGTACGCGGCAGAAAGCTGCACTTTCAGGATGATGCGGTTGGTGGCAACGCCATCCAGGATCAGTATGGTGCCCTGCACGCTCCGGCCCTTTCGAGGGTTGTATTAACTATTACGGACAGTTTTCATGAATCTGGTTAATAAATTCTTTCACTTTTCAACCTTCGGCGAGGTTCCTGCATGAATCCTGACGCGGCAGAAACCTTCGCGCTGGACGTCCTGACCTGGCTGGCGGGCTCGGACGACCTGATGCCGGTGTTCCTGGGCTCGACCGGCGCGTCGATCGACGACCTGCGGGACCGGGCGGGCGACGCCGAATTCCTGGGTGCCGTGCTGGATTTCCTGATGCTGGATGACGCCTGGGTGATGGCCTTTGCCGAAAGCCGCGGGATAGATCCCGAACGGGTGATGCGCGCGCGGGCGGCGTTGCCGGGCGGGCAACAGGTCAACTGGACGTGAAGGAAAATCCCATGAGGTACGATGCGATCCTGTTCGACAAGGACGGCACGCTGTTCGATTTCGGCGGGACATGGAACGTCTGGGCCGCGAACCTGCTAAAGGACCTGTCGGGCGGCGATCCGGCGCTGAAGCAGGATCTGGCCGACCGGATACATTTTGATCTGGACTCCGTATCGTTCCGGCCAGACAGCCCGGTGATCGCGGGCACCAACCGTGAAGCGTCGTTCCTGCTGCAGCAGGGGCTGCCGGACAGAAGCATCGATGACCTCGACAGGTTCCTGGCCGAACGCGCGGCCCTTGCGCCGCTGGTGCCTGCAGTGCCGCTGGCCGGTTTCCTCGACAGCCTTGCGGCGCGGTCCCTGCGGCTGGGCGTGATGACCAACGATGCCGAGATCTCCGCCCATGCCCAGCTGCGCGCGGCGGGCGTGCTGGAACGGTTCGATTTCGTGGCCGGGGCCGACAGTGGCCACGGGGCCAAACCGTCGCCCGATCCTCTGCTGGCCTTCTGCCGCAGCGTCGGCGTGGCGCCCGGGCGCACGGTGATGGTGGGCGACAGCACCCATGACCTGATCGCCGGGCGCGCGGCGGGCATGACGGTGGTGGCGGTGCTGACAGGCCCGGCCGAGGTGGCCGAGCTTCAGCCCCATGCCGACGTGGTTCTGCCCGATATCGGCCACTTGCCCGAATGGCTCGACGCCTGAGATCGGCGAAAATCTGGGCGCCAAGTGCTGGTTTGCGACAAGTCCTGTCGCAATCGGACCGGATCGGCGCGCGATCCTCTGGCCCTGTGGAGCCGTTCAACAAGGGAGTCCCAGATGGCAGATGGCACAGATCCGGCCCCGCGCAAGGCGCGCGGCGGGGGCAGGGCGGGCCGCAAGGCGCGGCGGGGCAGTGCCATCATCGAACAGATGCCATGGCGCATGATCGAAAACATCGACCGCCCGACCGAACCCCTGGGCCCCGACGGGATCGAGGCGATCCACGACACCGCGATGCGCATCCTGGAAGAGGTGGGCGTCGCCTTTCTGAACGATGAAGCGTTGCAGCTGTTCCGCGAGGCGGGGTGCACCGTGGACGGCGAAATCGTCCGCATGGGCCGCGACTGGGTGATGGAGATGGTGGCCAAGGCGCCCGACAGCTTCACCATCACGCCCCGCAACCCGGACCGCACGATCACCGTGGGCGGCAAGACGCTGCTGTTCGGGAACGTGTCGTCGCCGCCCAACTACTGGGACCTGTCACTGGGCCGCAAGATGCCCGGCACCCGCAACCAGTGCCGCGATCTGCTGAAACTGACCCAGTTCTTCGATTGCATCCATTTCGCAGGCGGCTACCCGGTGGAACCCGTCGACCTGCATCCGTCGGTCCGCCATCTGGATGTGCTGTTCGACAAGCTGCTGCTGGGCGACAAGGTGGTTCACACTTATTCGCTGGGCAAGGAACGGGTCGAGGACGCGATGGAGATGGTCCGCATCGCCGGCGGCCTGACCCATGAAGAATTCGACGCCAAGCCGCGGTTCTACACCAACATCAACTCCACCTCGCCCTTGAAGCACGACCAGCCGATGATCGACGGTTGCCTGCGGCTCGCCCGGCGGGGCCAGGCGGTGGTGGTCAGCCCCTTCACGCTGGCCGGTGCCATGGCGCCCGTCACCATGGGCGGCGCGGTGGCGCAATCCGTGGCCGAGGCGCTGTCGGCCATAGCCCTCTTCCAGTACGTCCGCCCGGGAACTCCGTGTGTCTTCGGCACCTTCACCTCGAACGTCGACATGAAATCCGGCGCGCCCGCCTTCGGCACGCCCGAATACATGCGCGCAACCCAGATGACCGGGCAGTTGGCGCGGTTCTACGGGCTGCCGTTGCGCGCGTCCGGCGCCTGTGCCGCCAACGTGCCCGACGGGCAGGCGATGTGGGAGACGTCGAATTCGCTCTGGTCGGCCGTGCAGTCGGGGGCCAACATGGTCTACCACGCCGCCGGCTGGCTGGAGGGCGGGCTGATCGCCTCGCCCGAGAAATTCCTTATGGATTGCGAGATCCTGCAACAGATCCAGCGCTACATGGAGCCGGTGATCACCGCGACCGACACCGATGCGATGGCCCTGTCGACCATCGCCGAGGTCGGCCAGAACGGCCATTTCTTCGGCACGCAGCACACGCAGGACCGCTATACCACCGCCTTCTACCAGCCGTTCCTGAGCGACTGGAAGAACTTCGAAGGCTGGATGGCCGCGGGCGGGATCTGGACGGCGGAACGCGCACATCACCTGTATCGCGCCATCGTCGACCATTTCGAGGCGCCGCCGATGGACGAGGCCATCCGCGAGGAACTGGGCGCCTTCGTGACCAAGCGAAAGGCCGAAGGCGGCGCACCGACCGATTACTGACAGGCATCCTGTAACCCGCCGTAAATCCCGTCAATTTTATCTCTTTCATCTTTCTTAACCGCGTCCGGCGAAGAGTTGTCTTTGGCATCGATACTTTTCTGCCGGAAACGGGAGTACCTGCGTGCACGGGTTGGTGAACAGGGCGTTGCAGTCCTTTGTCTGCAACACCTACGGACAGGATCGCTGGAAACGCATGCTTGACGCGGCCGGGCTTGGCCAGGTCGAGTTCGAAGCCATGTTCACCTACGAAGACCGGATCACGGAAAAACTGCTGGCGGCGCTTGCAACCGAACTGGACCGTCCGCTGGACGACATCCTAGAAGACGTCGGCACCTACCTCGTCTCCCATCCCGAGCTGGAGCGCCTGCGACGGCTCTTGCGCTTCGGGGGGGAGACCTATCCCGATTTCCTGCATTCGCTGGACGATCTTCCCGACAGGGCGCGGCTTGCGGTTCCCGACCTTGATCTGCCCACGCTGGAACTGCGCGAATACACCAACGGGGATTACTGCCTGAACTGCGGGCTGGGGCTGCCGGGGTTCACCTATACGCTCATGGGCATCCTGCGGGCCATGGCCGACGATTACGGCGCGCTCGTGCTGCTGGATTACCTTGGCGGCAGCGAACGGTGCGAGCAGATTTCCATCTCGGTCATCCAGAGCGCCTTTTCCGAAGGCCGCACGTTCGAGCTGGGAGCGTCGCACGGATGATCGACTTGGGCCAGCTCAAGGACGTGATCGAGAAACTCTGCCCGATGGCGATCTGGGTCGATCGATGCGGCCATATCCGGCATGTCGGCCCGACCTTGCAGAAGGTCTGCCCGGAGACCGAGTTCGTGGGTCACCGCGCGCTGGAATTCTTCCGCGTGATCCGGCCGCGGTCGGTCCTGACGATGCAGGATCTTGCCAAGACGTCCGGGTCGAAACTGCATATGCAGATGCGCATGCCGCCCGGCATCACCCTGAAGGGCGTCTTCGTCGAACTGCCCGACGATGCCGGCGCGATCATCAACCTGTCCTTCGGCATCTCGGTCTTCGATGCGGTGCGGGATTTTTCGCTCAGCAGCAAGGATTTCGCGCCCACGGACCAGACCATCGAACTGTTGTACCTGATGGAATCGAAATCCGCCGCGATGGAGGCCTCGCGCTCCCTCAACGTGCGCCTGCAGGGCGCCATGATCGCGGCCGAGGAACAGGCCTTCACCGATACACTGACGGGCCTGAAGAACCGGCGCGCGGTCAACCACGTGCTGCACCGCCTAACAGCGGTGCAGAGGCCCTATTCGCTGCTGCATCTCGATCTCGATTACTTCAAGGATGTGAACGACACGCTGGGCCACGCCGCGGGCGATCATGTCCTGCAGTACGTGGCCCGGATCATGGTCGATGAAACCCGCGAAGGCGATACCGTCGCGCGCATCGGCGGCGACGAATTCGTGCTGATCTTCGACGGGCTGACCGACCGGGGTCAGCTGGGTTCCATCGCCCGCCGCCTGATTGACCGGCTTGAGCAGCCGATCACCTATGGCGGTCAGACATGCACCATTTCGGCCAGCGTCGGCATCGCCATCTCGGCCGAGGTCCGGTACCTTCCCGTGCCCGGTCAGGCGCCCGACGGGTCGGTGGCCGAGGTCAAGGACGGCGCCGATCGTGCCGACTTCAACGCGATCCTGAACTTTGCCGATGTCGCGCTCTACGAAGCGAAGCGCGCCGGCCGGGGCTGTTTCCGTTTCTTTTCGCCAGACATGCTGGTCAGCGGTGCCTCGGCGTTCATGCCCAGGGTTCTGGTGAACCGCCGGCAGGCCGGGGACGGGGCCTGAGCCGGGGGGAGGCCGCGCCCCAGAACGCGCCGACACAGTGATACGTGCGCGGGCCAGGGTTCTGTCGCTGGTTTCCCGAACACGTGATCGGACCACCGGCGGCGGTTCGCCGCCGGTGGGTCCGAAACGGCGATACGCCGCCAAAACAGGGGCTTGGCGGCGTATCCAGTTGACCGGGACGTCCATGTGATGCCGATCATGCGCACCTGCCGTGAACCTAGTGCGGATCTCGCGCGTTGGTTTGTAGCAATCCGCCCGCGAAACGGCGCGGACATGATAACAAGACAGGAGCGTCGACATCACCATGCGTGGAAGGTCCATATTCGTCGCAGCCGCCACGGCGGTCGCAATCACTGTCCCGGCGCCAAAGGCCCGCGCCGGTGACGAGCTTGCCATTGCCGGTGGTCTGATCATCGGCGGGCTGATCGTCAACGAGGTCGTCAAGCAGAACCGCCGCAAGGCGCAGCAGCAGGCGCAGGCGGCCTATTACGCCGGCCAGCAGTCCCAGCAGGCAACAACGCAGTCGACCCAGCGCAGCACCGCGACTTCGACACCGAGGAAGACAAGCCCGTCGATCTCGTCCGCGCAGCGGACCGAGAACAGGCAGGTGCAGACCGCGCTCAATTTCTTCGGCTTCGATGCGGGGACGGTCGATGGCGTGCTGGGCCAGAACAGCCGGTCGGCCGTTTCGCGCTACCAGGCCGAGATGAACGATCCTTCCGATGGCACCCTGACCGACAGCGAACGCCAGTTCCTGTTGTCGAGCTACCAGCGCGCCCGCGCGTCGGGCGGCGTGGCGCGATATGACACGGTCTTGGCCGAGCAAGGCCCCACCGCGCTGCTGAGGCTTTTCCGGGACGAGCGCGACGGCGTGGCGACACCCGTGGTGCAGGCATCGGCCGGAACCAGCCCCGAAGTGACGCGCGCGGCTTCGACCGTGACGATGGGTACCCCGGCTGCGGGCAGCAAGGAAATCACGCTGATCCCGCTGCCGGTCGTGCGTTCCGAAGCCTGCGACACCGCGCGCAGCAACGGCGCGCTCGAGTGGCAGCACTGCGTGGCCCGCAATTACGCCATTGCCGAAACCGCTCCGCTCGAGGCCGCCGTGACCAACCTGAGCAAGTCCGAGATCGAGGCCCATTGCGAAGGCATCTCGGCCGCGATGGCACCGTTCCGCGCCGAACTGACCGGGTCTGGTCGGAAAGCCGTGGTGACGTCTGTTTCCGAATTCCTGGCAAGCTCGGGCATGCCGACCGAGCAAGCGGTCGATACCGGTCAGGTCTGCCTTGGCGTCGGCTACCGGACCGATGACCCCGAAATGACGCTGGGATCGGCGCTTTTGCTCGTGGGAGCCGGGGAAGACGCATATGCCGAGATTGTCGGCCACCACCTGCGCGACGGAAGCGGCGTGGCGTCTGCCCATCCGCGCAGGGCGGCACGCTGGTTCGACCTGGCCATCGACAGCGCGGACTCCAATGAGGAAACGGTTCTGGGCCAGACCCCGGACCGGATGTCGGCGCTGCGCGCGGACATGTCCGCATCGGTGAACTGACCCGACGGTGAACAGATTCTGGTGACTCATGAAGGACCGGCCGACGCGCCGGTCCTTTTCCATTTCCGCTGCCGAGACGGACGAGACGCAAGTCGTGCGCGCGGCCTATGATGCCTTGCGCCACAACGACAGCCACATGATGATCACCGTGGCGCCGACCCTGTCGTGCAACTTCGGCTGCCGTTACTGTTTCCAGGGCACCGACAAGCCCCTGACACGGATGCCGCCATCGGTGCGGGAAGCCACCGACGCCTTCATCCTGCGCGAGTTGGAACGCCGCAAGAGTTTCCACCTGACATGGTATGGCGGCGAGCCGCTGATGGATCAGGACGCGATCTGGGACATCTCGGACGCCGCGATCCGGCACTGCGATGCGCAGGGCGCCAGGTGTACAGCTCGATGATGATCTCGAACGGCTACAAGCTGACGCGGGACGTGGCGGTGAAGCTGAAGGCGGCGCGCGTCACGCGGGTTCAGATCACGCTGGACGGGGACGGGGCGACCCATGACAGCCGCCGTCATCTGACCAGCGGGCGGGGGACCTTCGCGAAGATCCTTGAGAACGTGCAGGCGATTGCGGCGGAACGGCTGCTGCACATCTCGGTCCGGGTGAATATCGACGGCGAGAACGAGGCCTGTGCGCGCGCGTTGCTGGATGCGTTGCAGGGCGCGGGGCTTGGGGTGCGGAATGGCGTGTCGGTCTACTTCGCGCCGGTGGAAAGCGTGGCCGAGGCCGCGCAGGGCGGCTGCGACCGCTGCCTGTCCAAGACGGAGTACGCTGAGGCCGAGACCCGGCTTCAGGCGCTGGCCGTCGAGGTGGGGCTGATCGCGGCGACGAAAGTGCCGCGGTTCCTCGGGCTCTGCACAGCGGTGACGCCCAATTCCTACCTGGTCGTTCCGAACGGCGATCAGCACATGTTCTGGGACACGGTGATGGATGCCGGCCGGCGCGTCGGAGCCGTGATCGGGCATGACCGCAAGGCGGATGCGCGAACGAAGGCTCTCTGGTCGGACTGGTCGCCCTTCGACAATCCGGTCTGCGGCGATTGCACGTTGCTGCCCAGCTGCGGCGGGGCCTGCGCGTTCAAGTTTGTCCACAACGATCATGCATCGGGCGAGGCGGGCAAGCTTCCGTGCCCCAGCCTGAAACTCAACATGGCAGAACAATTGTTCCTGCGCGCGAAGGCGCGGGGGTTTGTCCAGTCCGACGACTGGGACCCCCGGCGCTCTCCCACCGTGCAGGAGGATGGCATGCTCACCGGGCAGCGCCACACACTGGGTTCCATCGGGGCTATTCATGAGTCGCTGCAGGGCCTGGCCCAGGGTCGCGCACTACCCCCGGTCGATATCGGCGGATCACATGGACCGCACCCAGGCTCCGTCCTGTTTCGGGCGGGTTTCGCCATTTCCAATGGAAACTGCCAGTCATGCTGTGCGTCGAACGGGCTATGCCCTTTTCATGTGACCTCTGCTCTCCGCGCATTTTTGCGGGTGGGCAGACCTATGCGTATGTCCAACGCAAGGCGGGCTGGCGCCGCCGGCCCCCCGGGCCCCGTGGCTTCACGGCTTGGGCCCGACCGGGGTGGACCGGTCGGCTTTTTCCGAAACCGCATTTCGCGATTGCCGGCATTAGGCCCGGTGCCGCGCCCGCTTCGGCGGTTGTTCGCCCGGCCTGCTTGCAGGCGTGACGCGCCATTCGATACCTTCGCCCTCGGCTCCCGCCCGGGGTCGGCTATCCCACCCATCCCGCCGGGTCAGGTTTCCGGATCCGGTCTGTCCGTCCCGGGCGAGAGCTACGGTCCCCTTGCCCAATGTGCATATCGGACAAACCGATTGAGCATTGCTGATCGCTTGCCTGAATGCTGCGGTGCAGCTACGTCTGGGAGCGTGGGAGGCACGGTTCACGGGACCTGTCAGGTCCCCGGAAAGGTACGCGTCTCCATGTCCGATCAGACGGCAGAATTGTCGCCGCCCAGTGCGGCCGACGCGCCCGGCGGCATCCCCGTGGGCGCGGTGCTGTTTGCGCTCGCCATGGGCGGTTTTGCCATCGGCACGACGGAATTCGCCGCGATGGCGCTGGTGCCGAATTTCGCCGCCGATCTGGGGGTGAGTGAGGCCCGCGCGGCCGATGCGATCAGCGCTTATGCGCTCGGCGTGGTCGTGGGTGCCCCGTTGCTGGCGGTGGCCGGCGCGCGGATGCGCAAGCGGCGGCTGCTGATCTGGCTGATGCTGGCCTTCGCCGTCTTCAACACGCTGTCGGCCATGGCGCCGACCTTCGGAACCTTCGTCCTGTCGCGCTTCTTTTCCGGCCTGCCGCATGGCGCCTATTTCGGGGTGGCGGCGCTTGTCGCGGCCTCGGTCGTGCCGCGGAACAGGCGGGCGTCGGCGGTGGCGCGGATCTTCCTTGGCCTGACGATCGCCACCACCATCGGTGTGCCGGCGGCAAGCTGGGTCAGCCAGTTCATCGGCTGGCGCGCGGGCTTCGTGATCGTGGGCGGGCTGGCGCTGGCGACGGCCTTGGCCGTGGCCCTGAAGGCGCCGCGCACGCCGGCCGATCCGAACGCCAATCCGCTGCGCGAGCTTGGGGCGCTGAAGAACCGGCAGGTCTGGCTGACGCTGCTGACGGGCGCCATAGGCTTCGGCGGATTCTTCGCGGTCTATACCTACATCGCGTCCACCGTGATCACGACGCTTGGCAAGACCCATGACGAGGTCGCGCTGATGCTGATGGTGGCAGGCGTCGGCATGACGGTCTTCAACCTGCTGATGGGCGCCGCGGCCGACCGTAACCTGAACCTGACGGCCTATGTGGCGTTCGGCGGCGGTGCCGTGGTGTTGCTCCTGTTCCCGACGGCGGTGGGGCTGGGGCTTTGGCCCATGGCGCTGGCCGTCTTCTGCATGAGCGTGCTGGGCGGGGTATCCACCGTGATGCAGACCCGGCTGATGAATGTCGCGGGCGACGCCCAGCAGCTGGCGGCGTCGCTGCATCACGCGGCCTTCAACGTGGCCAACGCGCTGGGGCCCTTCCTGGCCGCGCGGTTCGTGGCGTCCGGACACGGCTTCGAGGTGTCGGGCTATGTCGGCGCGGGGCTGAGTGCCGCGGGCTTCGTGCTGTTCGCCATCACGCTCTGGGACGCCCGGCGCAGCGGGTACGAGTGATCGCGGCCTGAAGTTTCAGTTCAACGGCAGGTTCGCGCCAGCCCCGGGAGCGGGTCGGGCGCGAACCGGATCGCTGCGCGCGCCGGGAGGTGAGTCCCCCGCGTCGGACGATGTTGCGTGATTCCAGAAAGAGAGAGCTATGCTGCTCACTTTTCCGCGGCACCCGGCATCCAAGACCTCACCCCAACCGTACGGCAGCAGGGACGCCAGGCGCCTCGCGCTTAAGTAGCGCAGTCGCACCAACAACAGAGCTTCCTGCACCTGCACGCCCGATTGTCGTTCGTGCGTATCCCGCTCTGGGCCAACACCATCTGACGCGTCAGATCTTGGGGCGTGTCTCGGCCGTGCGGTACCAGCCGCCCACGGCCGCCTCGAAGGCCATGGCGGCCTGGAAGGCGATTTCGTCCCGGTAGGTCGGCGCCACGATCTGCATGCCCGTGGGCACGCCTTCGTCGCCGAAGCCGGTGGGGACAGAGATCACGGGGCAACGGCTGTGCATGTTGAAGGGCGGCGTCAGCACCCAGCCCATGGACGGGTCGATGTTGACCCCGTCGATGCTCAGCCCCTCCTGCGTCGCGTCGAAATCGGCGGTCACCGCGGGCACGGCCGTGGTGGGACAGATCAGGCAATCGTAGTCTTCCAGCAGCGGGCCCAGCTTCTTGTAGCTCTGGCCAGCGACCTCCAGCGTCTTCACGAAATCCGCGCCAGTCGATTTGACCGCGTTCGACGCGATCCGGTGGACATAGGTCGTCAGCAGGTGGCCGTATTCCGGCATGGCTTCGGTCAGCGAGCCGCCGAACAGGTGGCCTAGGTAGCCGAAGCAGGCCTCGGGCACTTCGGGACCCCAGCCGATGTCGATCTCGGTCACCTCGGCGCCCAGATCGCGCAGGATCTGGGCCGCCGCACGGGTGTTGCGCTGCACGTCCTCGCGCACGCGGTAGCTGCCAAGATCCATCGACAGGGCGATCTTCCAGCCCTTGATGTCGGGGTATTCGGTCGGTAGCACCAGCTTGGGGTAAAGGGAGGCAATGTCATGCGGATGCGGCCCGCACATGACGTTCTGCATGAGGACAAGGTCCGAGATCGACCGCGCCATCGGCCCGGTATGGCAGTAGAAATCGTAGTTGAACGGGACGTCGTCCGGGTTGCGACCATAGGGCGGCTTGTAGCCCACCACACCCGAACAGGACGACGGCACGCGGATCGACCCGCCGATGTCCGATCCCGTGGCCAGCGACGTCGTTCCCAGCGCCAGCGAAGCGCCCGATCCGCCCGACGATCCGCCGGGCGTGTAATCGGTGTTCCACGGGTTGCGCGTGGTGCCCCAGATCCGGCTCCAGCAGATCACGGCGGCGCAATATTCTGGCGTCGTGGTGCGGGCGTGGCAGATGCCGTTCTCGCCCAGGATCCGGGCGTTGTTGGGCGATGTGCTGTCGGATGGCGGGTCGTTCTCGTGCAGGAGCGAGCCGTGGGATGTCTGCTGCCCCTCGATCACGCTTTCGTCCTTAATGGCGACGGACAGGCCGTCGAGCACCCCTTCCGGCGCACCCTTGGCCCAACGTGCCTCTGATGCGCGGGCGGCGTCCATGGCCTTGTCGTAATGGGTGTAGGCGAAGGCGTTGATCGTGTCGGCATGCGCCTCGGCCCGCGCGATCTGGGCCTCCAGCAGTTCGACCGGAGACAGGGATTTGTCCGCGAACCGCGCCAGCGCCTCAGTGGCGGTGAGGTAAAGAAGATCGTCACTCATATCTGGTCTGTCCTTCACATTTGCCTGTCGCGGCGCATCAGCGCCGCATCGCGCCCGAGGCCGACAGGGAGGGCGGGTGGGTCGTCCGAGGGCGCGATCCCGCCCATCTCATTTCCCAGGGGGCACATTGACAACCGTGCCCCCCACGCCAAGGTTCCCCCGACGGCGGTCACCGTCCGACGCCCGGTAGGGTGCGTGGTCCCCACGCACCGCGCGTCACGAAACCTCCCGCACAATGGCCTCGACCCCCGCCAGCCAGTCCGCCAGATGCGCCGGCACACCGGATGCCACGGGCCAGCTCGACAGCTTCACCGCCACGATGCCCCGGTCGGGATCGACATAGATATGCTGCCCGTGGATCCCCAGCGAGACATGGGCGCGGCCGCCCCTGTCCGGGATCCAGAACTGGTTGCGATAGCACCCGTTGGGGAACATCGCCTGCAGGTAATCATTCGCCAGCCCGTGCGGGCCGGAGCGGATATCGTCGATCCACGCCTTCGGCACCACCGGCACGCCATCGCGCATCCCGTCTTCCAAAAGCAGCCGCCCGAACCGCGCCATGTCGCGCAGGGTGATGCAGAACCCGCCATCGGCCAGCGGGTAGTTTGCGCGGTCGACGGTGAAGAACCCGTCGCGCTTGGCCCCCATCGGCGCCCAGAGGCGCGTCGAGGCCAGCTCGGCCAGCCCGGCACCGCCCACGCGTTCAAGGATGTAGCCCAGCATGTCGGTTTCGATCGACCGGTAGTCGAACCGCTCCCCGTGGGGCGCGTCGGCCTCGGTCAGGGACATGATCAGGTCCCAGGTTGAATAGCGCAGCTTCGTCGGGTCGGTCTTGGGGTGTGGCGGCTTCAGATTGGCCGCGACATCCACCAGGTAGATATGCGAATCCGGATCGCCGTAGCTTTCGTCGAACAGAACGCCCGTCGTCATGTCCAGAACCTGCTGAACCGTCGAACCCTTCCAGGCGGTGGCTTCAAGTTCCGGCAGGTATTCCGTGACCGGCGCGGTCACGTCCAGCAGCCCGTCGCCGATCAGCGTTCCAGCCACGGCCGAGGCGACGCTTTTCGAGACCGAGAAAATGATGTGCTGCGTCGCGGGCGTCATCCCGTTCCAATAGCCTTCGGCCACGATCCGGCCGTTCGCCCAGACCAGCGTCGCGTCGGTATAGGTGTCGTCGAGGATCTGCGCCCAGGTCTTGGGACCTTCCGCCAGATCGACCTTCAGGTCTGCGAAATCGGAAACCGCCGCAGGCATCTCCCACACGGTCTCTCCACGCGGCACATCCACCGTCGTCGCGACCGATCGCATGTTGCGGAAGGCCCAGCGGTTCCACGGCGGGTTGTCCCAGTCGAGCGCGGGCACGCGCCACTCGGGCGGGACGGGGGCGCCTTCCATTATGGGAAGCGGCGGCTCGGAATTCTTCCATGTCCGGGTCATCGGGCAGGGCTCGCGGATCTTGGCTGCTGGGGTGGCTTGGGAACGGGGAAGGGGTGGACCGCCCGGGGCTGCGTCAAGGGCCGGGCAAAACGCCCGGCCCCTCAACTCACTTCTGAAGGTCGGTCCAGATCCGGGTGTAAAGGTTTTGCACCTCGGGCGGGCAGGTGGGCGAGAACTTGCCCGCCGATTTCAGCTCGGCCGGCACGATGATCTCGCGCGCGGTCTTCATGTCGTCCGGCATGAATTCTTCCGACCCTTCGATCCCGTTGGCATAACGCGCAAATTCGGAAATGAGCGCAGCGTTTTCGGGATCCATGATGAAGTTCTGGAATTCCTTCGCTTCCTCGACATTCTTCGCGTCCTTCAGCACGGCGACGGAATCCATCCAGACGATGTAGCCTTCCTTGGGATAGCCATAAGCGATGTCGGGGTTCTGCAGGCGCATCCGGAAGGTCGAGCCGTTCCAGTTCACACCGGCCCAGAGATCTTCCTTGGCGAACTTCTCAAGGTTGCCGTAATCCATGCCCAGCCAGCTTTCCTTGGCCTTCATCAGGCCGGTATGGACCTTCTTCAGGATCTCCTTGTCGTCGGTGCAGGGCTCACCGCCGTAATACATGATCGCAAGGCTCATCACGTCGCCCATTTCCGGCACGACGTTGATCTTGCCGACCAGTTCCTCGGGCGGCTCCAGCCAGATGGCCGAGGTATCGATATCGCCGTCATAGTACTTGGTGTTCACGACAACGCCGGTCGTGCCCCACTGCCATGGCACGGTGTAATGCCGGCCCGGATCCCAGTCGACATCGACCCAGACCGGATCCATGTTCTTGAAGTTTTCCATCTGGTCGGGACGCGATTCCAGCAGCAGGTCTTCTTCCTTGTAGATCTGCACCCACGAGTTCGACGGCACGACGATGTCGAAGCCATGCCCGCCGGCCTGCACCTTGGCCAGCGCGGTCGAGTTGCTGTCGTAGTCGGTGATCGTCACGTCGATCCCGGTTTCTTTCTCGAATTTCTCGATCAGCTTGGGGTTGGTGTAGTTGCCCCAGTTGTAGATCTGCAGCTCGCGCGCGGAGGCGGCGCCGGCCATCAGGGCCATGGCCGATGCGGCGATGAGAAGCTTGTTCATGATACTCTCCGTTGATGTTTGTCGATATGTGGGCCGGCTTCTTTTCGGCCGGGTTGGAGTTGGGGATCAGCGGCGGTTGCTGCTGACCCAGAAAAAGATCGTGACCAGGAAGGCCCCGGCGAAGACGACGACCGTGGAAATCGCGTTGATCTCGGGTGTCACGACGCGGCGCAGCTGGCCCAGCATGTAGGTGGGCAGCGTGTCCTGGCCGGCGGATTTGACGAACTCGGTGATGACGACATCGTCCATCGAGATCACGAAGGCCAGCATCAGGCCCGCGATGATGCCCGGCATCATCATCGGCAGGGTGATCCGCCGGAAGACCTGCCAGCGCCCGGCGTAAAGATCGGCCGCGGCCTTTTCCAGCGTGTCGTCCATCGTTTCCAGCCGCGCGCGGATGGGGAGGTAGGCAAAGGGGATGCAGAAGGCCGTGTGCGCCGCGATCAGGTAGATCATCGAGGTATGCCCGGTGGCCACCTTGACCCATGCGAAGACGATCAGCAAAGCCACCGCCGTCACGATTTCCGGGATCATCAGGGGCTGGTTGATCAGCGCGTAGATCATCGTCTTGCCGGGAAAGTGCCGTGTCCGCGTGGTGGCCAGCGCCGCCATCGTCGCCGCGACCGTGGCGACCGAGGCGGAGATGCCAGCAAGATAAAGCGATCGGATCGCGGCGCTTTGCACCTGCTCGTTCGCGGCGGCGCGGTAGTACCATTTCAGAGAGAAGCCTTCCCAGATCGCCAGCGAATCCCCTGCGTTGAACGAAAAGGCCACAAGGATCACGAGCGGCGTGTAGATCGCCACGAAGGTGAAGATCGCGATGGCGGCAAAGCCCGGAATGGTCTGGACGGAGAAGGGCGCGCGTTCAGCCATCTTTTCTCTCCTGCGAGGTGACACGGATGTAGAAGATCAGCGCCACCATCACGATGACCATCAGCGTGAACGACAGCGAGGCCCCCAGCGGCCAGTTGCGACCGGCGCCGAACTGAAGCTCGATCAGGTTGCCGAACATCAGGTTCTTGCCGCCCCCCAGCACGCGCGGCACCACGTAGGCGCCAAGGCAGGGCACGAAAACAAGGATCGAACCGGCGATGATCCCCGGTTTCACCAGCGGCAGGATCACCCGGTAGAACGCCTGCCAGCGCGATGCGTAAAGATCATAGCACGCTTCCAACAACCGCTTGTCCAGCTTTTCGACGGCCGCATAGATCGGCAGCACCATCAGCGGCAGGTAGACATAGGTCATGCCCAGCCCGATGGCGAAGTTGGTGAACATCATCTGGACCGGTTCGTCCACGATGCCCACGAAGACGAGCACGTTGTTGATCACGCCCTCGGCCCGGATCATCTCCTGCACGGCGATGGTGCGGACCAGAAGGTTGGTCCACGACGGAACCGTCATCAGGAACAGCCACAATTCGCGCCGGCCGGGCGGGCGGGTAGAGATGAACCACGCCGTGGGCAGCCCAAAGATCAGCGTCAGCGCGGTCGTGATCATCGACAGCGACAGGCTGCGCCAGAAGATCGACAGGTGGGCATCGGCCCATTGCAGCGTGTCGTCGAAGATATCCCGCTGCATCAGGATCGACGACCATGCATCGGTTGAAAATTCCCATTTCACACCGCTGTAGTTGCCGGGGGTGAGAAAGGAATAGAGCAGCATCACCGACAGCGGACCGGCGGCGAAAAAGAAGATGATCAGGATCGAGGGCAGCGACAGGAACCAGCGCTGGCGCACGTCGCGGCTGGAATGTTCCGCTTCGAGCGCGCCGGGCTCGGCCGGGGCATCGAGGGGCAGCGCCTCGGATTCGGGGGTCACATAGGCCACGCGTCAGTCCTTCAGCACCGAAAGGGCGCCCGGCTGGATGCCGATGCGAACCTGCGCGCCTTCTTCCGGCATCCCGCTGCCCGTGGGCGCATTGGCCAGCCGCAGCTTCACCGGTTCGCCGGACTGTTCCAGTCGCGTGTGCATGCTCGTCGCCTCGCCGGAATAGACCACCGTTTCCACGCGGGCGGGCAGGGCGTCTTCTGCATCGGACAGAAACGCATGTTCCGGGCGCAGCAGGACCGAGACATCGCCATCGGCCACGTTGGCCGGATTTTCCACCGGGAACGTGCCGCCCGCCTTCAGCGTGACACTGCCGCCCGACAACCTGGCATCAAGGAAGTTCGATTCCCCGATGAAGTTCGCCACGAACCGTTCGGCGGGGCGCTGGTAGATTTCTTGCGGGCTGCCGATCTGGAGGATCTTGCCCGCGCTCATCACCGCGATCCGGTCCGACATCGTCAGCGCTTCTTCCTGGTCATGGGTGACGAAGATGAAGGTGATGCCGGTTTCGTGCTGAAGCCGCTTCAGCTCCATCTGCATTTCCTTGCGCAGCTTCAGGTCCAACGCGGACAGCGGTTCGTCCAGCAGCAGCACTTCGGGCTTGGGCGCCAGCGCGCGGGCAAGGGCCACCCGCTGTTGCTGACCGCCCGAAATCTCGGACGTGCGGCGCGCCTTCATGGCCTGCATCTGCACCAGCGTCAGCATCTCTTCGACGGTCTGGTTGATCTCTGCCTTGGGCTTGCCAAGCATTTCCAGCCCGAACTTGATGTTGTTCGCCACGCTCATGTGCGGGAACAGCGCATAGTTCTGGAACACCGTGTTCACGGGGCGCTTGTTCGGCGGCAGGCGCGAGATGTCCTTGCCGTTCAGCCACAATTGACCGGAGGTCGGCGGCTCGAACCCCGCGATGACCCGCAGAAGGGTGGTCTTGCCACAGCCCGAGGGCCCGAGAAGCGTGAAGAATTCGTTCCGCCGAATCCGGACCGAGACGTTGTCCAGTGCGCGGACCTCATCTTCTCCGCGGTAGATTTTCGAGATCTTGCGCGCGTCGATCGCGATCTCGCGCGTGTTTGACGTATCGCCCGGCATCGGCGCAGGTTCAGCCACATCTGTCTGGGCTTGCATGATGGTGTTCGGACCCCCGTCTTGGCCTGTTTCCGTGGTGGTGCCCACGGTTTCGTTCTGCCGAGCGTAGCGGAGGTTTTGCATGATGGGCAACTGTCGCGTAAAAGCAGGGCGGAAATTTGATCATTTTTTCCGCACTTTCCGCCGGACCCTGCGCACATTCACCGCGCAACGCTTCCCGGGGTTGCAGCGGGCTGATAGCAACACCCGGCGACGGGAAAAGGAGCCGCACGATGGCACAGGCCGACAAGATCATCCTTAACGCGAAAGTCCTGACGATGGATCCCGCGAACGCCACGGCGCAGGCCCTGGCCATTGCCGGGGACACGATTCTCGCGGTCGGCTCAGGGGACGAGATCGAAGCCATGGCCGCCCCGGACGCCCGCCGGATCGACGCCCGGGGCGCGACCGTCATGCCGGGATTTGTCGAAGCGCACCTGCACCTGTTCATGGGGTCCATGGGCCGGCGGCTGTTGCAACTGGGCGACGTGGAAGGCCTGCCCGCGCTCCGCAAGGCACTGCAGGGCTACGCGAAAGACAACCCGGACGAGGGCCTCTTGTTCTGCAAGGGGGCAAGCTACAACCTCTTCGGCGATGGCATCATGACCACCCGCCAGATGATCGACGAGGCGCTGGCCGACCGTCCGGTCCTGCTGATGTCCGACGACCACCATACCTGTTGGGCCAACACCATCGCGCTGGAAAAGGCGGGGATCCTGCACGGAAAGGACACTGCCGTGGGCACCGAGGTGGTCATGGCCGACGACGGCACCGCGGCGGGGGAACTGCGCGAATACGATGCCTATGAATCGGTCATGAAACTGCGCACCTCGGGCGGGCGCGAGAGCCTCGGCATGGACGGGCTGGAGCCCGGCCCCCTGACCGACGCGCAGCGCGAGGAGGACATCGAGGTCCTGACCGAAGGCCTGAACTACTGCGCGTCCTTCGGGTTCACGTCGCTGCACAACATGGACGGCAACCGCTACCAGCTGGAACTTCTGGCCGAGATCGAACGCCGCGGCGACCTGGTTTGCCGGATCGAGGTGCCGTTCCACCTGACGCCGTCCAAGCCTCTGGAAACGCTCGAAGAAGCGTCCGCCATGCAGGCCGATTTTCAGACCAGCCACCTGAAATGCAACCGGGTGAAGATGTTCATGGACGGCGTGATCGACAGCGGCACGGCCTACGTGATCGACGGCTATGCCGACCAGCCCGACTGGTGCTCCGACCCTCTGCACAGCCAGGAACGCTTCAACGCGGCGGCCATCGACATCGACCGCCGCGGCCTGCAGATCTCGGTCCACGCGATCGGCGACGCGGCCGTGCGGTCGGTTCTGGATGGCTATGCCGCGGCCGAGGCGGCCAACGGCAAGCGCGACAGCCGCCACCGGATCGAACATATCGAGATGATCGACCCGTCGGATCTGGACCGCGTGCGGGACCTTGGTGTCGTGGCTTCGATGCAGCCGTCGCACCCGCCGGGCGCGATGGATTTCCCGCTGCAGCCCTGGGTGTCGAAAGTGGGTCCGAAGCGACTGGCCCACGCCTTCCCGGTGCAGTACCTGCGCGACCGCGGCGTGAAGATCGCGTTTGCGTCCGACTGGCCGGTGGCCGATGTCGATCCGATGCGCGGTGTGCAGGCGGCGGTGACGCGGAAAGCCTGGCAGGCGGGGGACCCCTCCCACGCCTCGACCCTTATGGAGGCGCTGCACGACTACACGGCGGGCGGGATCTACGCAGGTCACGACGAGGACCGGCTGGGCCGGCTCGCGCCGGGGCTTCAGGCCGACATCGTGGTGATGGACCACGACCTTGAGGCAATGCCGGTCGAGGAGCTGGGCACCGCCCGCGCGGCCCTGACCCTTTGCGCCGGGCGCGTGACCTGGGAGGCCTGAGCTTTCCGGCCTTGTCAACGCGCTTAGGGCGCCGGGGGCTTTGCCCCCGTCCGGGCCTGCGGCCCGGACTCCCCCAGAATATTCGGGAAAAGAAGAACAGGGGAAAACGGGGAAGCGACCTGCCTGGACTGTCCGGGCGCCGCTAGTCTTGGCCGAGCCTCCGCTTCTTTGGTCTCCAAATACCTCGGGGGTGTGGGGACAGCGTCCCCACGCGGCCCTCTGTCTGCAACATGCGACCGGCGGGCCTGTTCGGTGAAGGTGGGGAGTACTCGGCGCTTGTTGGCGCTGCCCCCCGTCGCTACGCTTTCGTCTGTGCAGGGAAGGGGAGTTCGGACATGGGAACGCTGTCGGGAAAACGGGCGTGGATCACGGGGGCCGGGACGGGGCTGGGCGCGGCATCGGCCGTGGCCCTGGCCGAAAGCGGGGCCGAGATCGTGCTGACGGGCCGCCGGGTCGGGCCGCTGGGAGAGATCGCCGCGGAAGTGGAGGCGGTCGGCGGCACCGCGGAAGTGCTGCCGCTCGACGTCAGCGACCGCGACGCCGTGGCAGAGGCCGCGGGAAAGCTGGGGCAGATCGATATCCTGTTTGCCAATGCCGGGCTGAACGTGCCGAAACGGTCGCTGTCCGATCTTGCCACCGCGGACTGGGACACGGTCGTGTCAGTGAACCTGAACGGTGTGCTCTACGCAATACAGGCGGTGTTGCCGTGGATGCGGGCCGCGGGCGCTGGCACGCTGATCCTGACCGGGTCGTGGGCCGGGCGCTATGGCACGCGCATGACGGGCGCTGCCTACAATGCCACCAAGCGCGCGGTGATCGCGCTGGGGGAGGCCGTCAACGAGGAGGAGGGCGGCCACGGGATCCGGGCGACCGTCCTGATGCCGGGTGAGGTCGCGACGCCGATCCTCGACGCACGCCCGGTGCCGCCGTCGGACACCCAGAAGGCGCGCATGCTGCAATCCGAGGATCTGGCAGCCACCGTGCGCTTCATCGCAGAGATGCCGCCACGGGTCTGCATCAACGAGATCCTGATCTCTCCCACGTGGAACCGGTTCTACCGCGGGATGGAAGAAGTGCCGGGGCATTGACGGCCGATTGCAACGAGGAGGGGCGTAGGATGAGCTACAAGGCCGTCTCGCGCCTGCGTGGGCATTGCCTGTGCGGCGATTGCATGTTCGAGCTGGCGGGCGCCCCCAACTGGGTGGGCCACTGCCATTGCGAAAGTTGCAGGCGGGCGACGGCTTCTCCCTTCACAACGTGGCTGGGGCAGGAGAACGGGCGCTGGCGGTTCCTGGGCCAGGATCCGGTCGTCCATACCAGCAGTCCCGGCAACCGGCGCGGGTTCTGCGGCACTTGCGGATCGCCGTTGTTCTACGAATCCGACCGCTTCCCGAACGAGGTGCATTTCTACGTGGCGCTGCTGGACACGCCCGAGGTGCTGAGCCCCGGTGTCCACTATCATTCCGCCGAGATGCTGCCATGGATCCACATGGACGACGGGCTGCCGCGGAGGTAGGCCGGCGCGGCGCGCAAGGAGCTGCGTCGCAAATTCAGGCCGACAGCGCGCGGGTCAGGGTCTCCACGGTCCCTTCGGCGATCTCGTCGCGGCTTTTTGGGCCGTCGGGCCTGTACCAGTGGGCGATCCAGTTGATCGCGCCGGACACCAGAAAGGCGGCAAGCTGCGGATCCTGGGCCCGGATCGAGCCGTCGGCAATGCCCTCGTCGATCAGACCGCGCAGGATCGCGTCGATCTCGCGCTTCAGGGCGCGGAATTTTGCGCGGCTGGCAGGCGACAGTTCCGCGTCGCCGGTGCGGCTGACGCAGATGCCGAAATCCTCGGTCATCGCCAGCGCATAGGCGTGGATCAGGTCCTGCATCCGGTCCAGCCCCGTGCCGCCCCGTGCGGCCGCCCGCGCGGTGCCCTCGCGGATCTGGGCCAGCCCCATGCGCACGCATTCGAACAGGATTTCGTCCTTCGACGCGAAGTAGTGATAGATCGTGGGCTTGGTGACCTGCAGGGCGCTGGCGACGTCGGCCATCGACGTGGCGCGAAAGCCGTTCTCGTTGAATTGCCGCGCCGCCATCCGCAGCACGGCCATCCGCTTGGCCTGCCGTTCGGCGTCTGCGTCGGGCCGGTCGCTCCACGGTGAATCGGCAGGGGCGGGCATGGCGTGCATCCGTTGATCAGGGTGGCAGGTTGACTGTTGCGTCGGCAGTATACCCGCTGGTAAAGTCGCGTCAAATCCCGACAGCGGGGACAGGAGGATACGTGATGTTGCTGACCGAAGACCAAGAGATGATCCGCGACATGGCGCGGCGTTTCGCGGCCGAAAAGCTGGCGCCGAAATCGGCGGAGTGGGACCGGACGAAGGAGTTTCCCGCGGCCGAGATCGCCGAGATGGGGGCGCTTGGCCTTCTGGGCATGCTGGTGCCCGAGGACTACGACGGCTCGCTGACCGATCACGTGGCCTATGCCGTGGCGCTGGAGGAGATCGCGGCAGGCAACGGTGCGATCTCGACCGTCATGTCGGTGCACAACTCGGTCGGCTGCGTCCCGATCCTGCGCTTCGGGTCCGACGATCTGAAGGACCGGTTCCTGCGCCCCATGGCGAAGGGCGAGAAGCTGGGCGCGTTCTGCCTGACGGAACCCCATGCGGGGTCCGATGCTTCCGCCCTGAAAACGCGTGCGGTGCGGACCAATGCAGGCTGGCGCCTGAATGGGGTGAAGCAGTTCATCACCTCGGGTCTGAATGCCGATGTGGCTATCGTCTTTGCCGTGACCGAACCTGACGAGGGCAAGAAGGGCATCTCCGCCTTCGTCGTGCCGACCGATACGCCGGGCTACCGCGTTGCCTCGCTGGAGGACAAGCTGGGCCAGTCCCTGTCGGACACCGCCCAGATCGCGCTGGAAGACGTGGAGGTCCCGGCCGAGAACATGCTGGGAGAGGAGGGCGCGGGCTATCGCATCGCGCTGTCGAACCTTGAAGGCGGGCGGATCGGGATCGCCGCGCAATCGGTGGGTATGGCGCAGGCGGCGCTGGACGCGGCGCTGGCCTATGCGCAGGAGCGGACGTCGATGGGGTCGACCCTGATGGGCCACCAGGCGGTGGCGTTCCGGCTGGCGGACATGGCCACGAAGATCGAGGTCGCCCGCCAGATGGTGCTGCACGCCGCCGCCATGCGCGATGCGGGCCGGCCAGCGCTGAAGGAGGCGTCGATGGCCAAGCTCTTCGCGTCGGAGATGGCGGAGAAGGTCTGCTCGGACGCGATCCAGACGCTGGGGGGATATGGCTACACCAAGGATTTCCCGGTCGAACGGATTTATCGCGATGTGCGGGTGTGCCAGATCTACGAAGGCACGAGCGACATTCAAAGGCTGGTCATCGCGCGCGCGCTCGCCGGCTGAGGCAAAAGGGGCCGGCCCGCGCGTCGGCGGACAGAAGGAGAAAGACATATGCAAATAGACGGAACAGCGGCGATCGTGACGGGCGGTGCTTCGGGGCTTGGCGGGGCGACGGCGGACATGCTGGCCGAGGCCGGCGCCAAGGTCACCATCTTCGATCTGAACGAGGATCTGGGTGAAGAGAAGGCTCGCGCCATCGGCGGTGCGTTCATCAAGGTCAACGTGACGGATGAGAGCGCAGTCGAGGAGGCGGTCGCCAAGGCCGAAGGCCTGCACGGCAAGGCGCGGATCCTTGTGAACTGCGCGGGCATCGGGCCTCCGGCCAAGGTGGTGGGCCGCGATGGCAACGCCATTCCGCTGGCGGATTTCACGTCGGTCGTGAACGTGAACCTGTTCGGGACATTCAACGTGCTGTCGAAATGGGCCGCGGCGCTGATGCCGGCGGATCCGCTGGGGGAAGAGCGCGGCGTTGTGATCAACACGGCCTCTGTCGCGGCCTATGACGGCCAGATCGGGCAGGCGGCCTATGCGGCCTCCAAGGGTGGCATCGTCGGCATGACCCTTCCCATCGCCCGCGAATTCGCCCGGTCGGGCATCCGCGTCATGACCATCGCGCCGGGCCTGTTCCTGACCCCGCTCTTGGCCTCGCTGCCGCAGGAAGCGCAGGACAGTCTTGGTGCGCAAGTCCCGTTCCCGTCGCGGCTGGGGGACCCTAAGGAATACGCGATGATGGCACATTCCATCGTCGTGAATCCGATGTTGAACGGCGAGACGATCCGACTGGATGGCGCGATCCGTATGGCGCCGCGGTAGCATCAGGGTGGGGTGCGTGCCGAGCACGCACCCTACGGTTCGGGATTGCGGCGCTTTCGGCTTGATGCCGGCGGCGCCGGGGGCTCGGCCCCCGCCAGGGCCTGCGGCCTGGGCTCCCCCGAGGTATCTTAAGACCAAAGAAGCAGGGCGCGCTCCCTGCTTCTTATCTTCCCAGATACTCCCGCCGGAGGCGGTCCGATGCGTGCGGCCGGGTGTGCCTTCCGAAGGACGGGACCCCGCCAGTTGCGACGGGCCGACCCTGTAAATTACTAAGAAACAGTTAATTCACAGACCGCATAACATTCTGAAATTATTGACAAAACGTGCTTTTTGTTCTAGGAACGGAAGCACGCTGGAAGACATGACATGGCGGCCTCGGGGTGGTCCCCTGCCGGTCGCTTGTCATCTCGCTCGTACGGAGGCCCCTTCGAGAAGATGAGGCCACCATGCAGAGTACCTTGAGCACCGAAGAGACCCGGACGCGGCAGACGGAGGAGCTGCTGCGCTCACTGGAGGCGTCGATCGTGCGCCTCCGTCAGCAGGCGGAAGACCTGCGCGCACGGATCGAGACAGGGGAAGACTGGGACCAGACGACGTCAATCCGACAGGTGGCGGGGGCCGAAGGGCTGATCCGCGCCTGCCAGAAAGTGGAGATCTGCCTTGTCGAACGACAGAACCGCGCATCTGGAGCCGCCCGCGGAGCGGCGCCCCTTGACCTCGATACCCTACGATTTGAGATCGGGTGCCGGCTTGATCGCCTCCGCCGATGCGGCCGTGAGGGGGGAGTTCCTGAACACCCTGACGGATGATCAGGTCGCGGCCTTGCCCTATCTCTTCGAGTTCTGGGCATTGCCGCACCAATTGCCGCCAGTCTCGGCGAACGGACGGGAAGACTGGCGGGCTTGGGTGATCCTGGGCGGTCGCGGCGCGGGCAAGACCCGCGCCGGGGCCGAATGGGTGCGGTCGATGGTCGAGGGGGGGCGCCCCCTCGACCGCGGCCGGGCACGCCGCGTGGCGTTGGTCGGCGAGACCTACGACCAGGTGCGCGACGTGATGATTCGGGGCGATAGCGGGATCCTGGCCTGTTCGCCCCCCGACCGCCGCCCGGAATGGCGCGCAAGCGAACGGCGTCTCGTCTGGCCCAACGGGGCCGAGGCGCAGGCGTTTTCGGCACAGGATCCGGAAGCCATGCGCGGCCCGCAATTCGATGCCGCCTGGGCGGACGAGCTGGGCAAGTGGAAGAAGGCGGGCGAGGCCTGGGACCAGCTGCAATTCGCGCTGCGCCTGGGTGATCGTCCGCGGGTCTGCGTGACCACGACGCCGCGCAACGTGGCCGTTCTGAAAGAGCTGATCGAGGCACCGTCGACCGTGCTGACCCACGCACCGAGCGAGGCCAACCGAGCCAACCTGGCCGACGGTTTCCTCGAAGAGGTGCGCGCGCGTTTCGCCGGGTCTCGCATGGCGCGGCAGGAACTGGACGGCGTGCTGCTGGCGGACGTGGAAGGTGCGCTGTGGACCGGGGCGATGATCGATGCGGCGCATGTAGAGCACGTGCCGGAACTGAACAGGGTCGTCGTGGCGCTGGACCCGTCGGTCAGCGGCAAGGCGGGCGGGGACGAATGCGGGATTGTCGTCGTGGGCGCGGTGACGGACGGGCCGCCACAGGACTGGCAGGCCTATGTGCTGGCCGATTGCACGGTGCAGGGCGCGGGGCCCACGGGGTGGGCCACCGCGGCCATCGCCGCGATGGAGCGCTACGGCGCCGAGCGACTGGTGGCCGAGGTCAACCAGGGTGGCAAGCTGGTCGAGGAAGTGATCCGCCAGATCGACCCGATGGTGCCTTACAAATCGGTCCATGCCATGCGTGGCAAGGCGGCGCGCGCGGAACCCGTGGCGGCGCTTTATGAACAGGGGCGCGTGTTCCATGTCGCGGGTCTGGACACGCTGGAGGACCAGATGGTGCGGATGACGACGCAAGGCTACGAAGGCAAGGGCTCGCCCGACCGGGTGGACGCCCTGGTCTGGGCGCTGCACGAGCTGATGATCGTACCCGGTGCGGTGTGGCGGCGACCGAGGATCCGCACACTTTGAGCCAGGCGGTGCGTGCAGAGCACGCACCCTACGGCGCCGCAACGTCGAATCTGAATTGCTTGAAAGGGCGGGGGAGACCCCGCCTTTCCCGAGTCTGAAGGTCCGCTCGGGTTCACCACAGAGATGGGCCCGCCATCCCTACAGATCCACCATCGCCCGGGTCTGGCCTGAGCGCTCCCGGCCTCCCCGTCAAGGGCACGCCGCGCGGTGCGCGGGCCTGCGGCCCCTTGACGGGAAGACCGCGACCGCTCGACCCATCCCCAGGCGACGGTGGCTCCGCAGAGATGGCTTGGGGGATACATGTGAACCCGCCAAGGCCGCGCCCCTGTTCTTCTTTTCCCATATGCTCCGGGGGAGTCGCGCCGACAGGTGCGACGGGGGCAGAGCCCCCATTTGTCGGCAACGCGTCCCGATCCCGTGGGGTGGGTGGGGTCCCGGCACCGACGACAGTGGCTCGGGGATGGGCACCGTACGGTGGTCTCAGGAAATCTTTTCCAATTTTGGGCAAAACGTCCTCAACGCGCGGTGAACCGGGGTCGGGGCACCGCTTGACGAGACAAGGTCAAGAAGGAGCGGTGAGCGATGGCATTAGACTTCCTGAAGCGGAAGGGCGGCCGGCAGGAGGTTTCGGTCCCCGAGACCAAGGCCAGCGCGGCAGGGCCGGTCGTGGCCTGGCACACTTCAGGCCGTGTGGCGTGGAGCCCGCGGGACACCGTTTCGCTGACCCGGCAAGGCTTTTCCGGCAACCCGGTGGGCTTTCGGTCGGTCAAGCTGATCGCCGAGGCCGCCGCCGCCCTGCCGCTGGTCCTGCAAGACCAGGCGCAGCGGTTCGACACGCACCCGGTCCTGTCGCTGGTGCGCCGGCCGAATCCGGCGCAAGGGCGGGCGGACCTGCTGGAGGCGCTGTTTGCGCAGCTGCTCCTGTCGGGCAATGCCTACGTGGAAGCCGTGGGCGATGGCGGCGTGCCGGCGGAACTGCACGTGTTGCGGTCTGATCGGATGAGCGTGGTACCGGGCGCCGATGGCTGGCCAGTGGCCTATGAATATGCCGTGGGCGGGCGCAAGCATCGCTTCGATGCCAGCGGCCGACCCGCGCCGATCTGCCATATCCGCGCCTTCCATCCGCAGGACGACCATTACGGGTTCGCGCCCTTGCAGGCGGCGGCCATGGCTGTCGACGTGCACAACGCCGCCTCGCGCTGGTCGAAGGCGCTGCTGGACAATGCCGCGCGGCCGTCGGGCGCGCTCGTCTGGAAGGGGGGCGACGGGCAGGGGGCCATGGCGGACGACCAGTTCCGGCGGCTCTCGGAAGAGATCGAATCCCACTACCAGGGCGCCAAGAACGCCGGCCGGCCGATGGTGCTGGAAGGCGGGCTCGACTGGAAGCCGATGGGGTTCTCGCCCTCGGACATGGAGTTCCAGAAGACCAAGGATGCCGCCGCGCGCGAGATCGCGCTGGCCTTCGGGGTGCCGCCGATGCTGCTGGGGATACAGGGCGACAGCACCTACGCCAATTACCAGGAGGCGAACCGTGCCTTCTATCGGCTGACCGTGCTGCCTCTCGTCTCGCGCGTCTCGGCGGCACTGGCCGACTGGCTGTCGGGCTTTGCGGGCGAGGCGTTGGAGCTGAAGCCGGACCTGGATCAGGTGCCTGCACTGGCGGCCGAGCGCGACGCGCAATGGGCGCGCGTGGCCCGGGCGGATTTCCTGACCGACGCGGAAAAGCGCGCGCTTCTGGGCCTGCCGGCGCTGTCGGAGGAGGGATCGGATGAATGAACGGATCCCCACGCAGATGCTGGAAAGTTTCGACTGCGCGCCTGGTCTGCGCCTGACCGCGCACGAAAAGCTCTCTGCCGTGCACAACGAGAACCTGAACCGCCGGCTGGACCAGCTGGAGGCGATGCTGGAGCGGCTGGAACGGCGGGTCTGGCTGACGGTCTACGGCGTCGTCGCCGTGATCCTGGCGCAGGCCTTTCAGTCGGTGCTGGCCGCCGCAAGCCCCTGAACGCGAGGCAACAGATGATGACCGATCAACACACCATGGAGCGTGCGATGGACGCCGGATTGGAACACAAATTCGCCCGCTTCGGCGAACGGCTCGCCATGACCGGCGAGGCCGAGATCGAGGGCTATGCCAGCCTTTTCGACGCGCCCGACCAGGGCGGCGATATCGTCCGCAAGGGGGCCTATGCGGGATCGCTGGCCAAGCTCGAATCCGAAGGCCGGCGGGTCAAGATGCTGTGGCAGCACGACCCGGCCCAGCCCATCGGCGTTTGGGACATGGTGCGCGAGGACGATCGCGGGCTGTGGGTCAAGGGACGCCTGCTGGACAGCACCCAGAAGGGGCGCGAGGCGGCGGCACTGATCCAGGCCGGTGCGATCGACGGGCTGTCGATCGGCTACCGCACCACGAAGGCCACGAAGGACAAGGGGGGCCGCAGGCTCCTGATGGAACTGGAGCTTTGGGAGGTGTCGCTTGTGACCTTCCCGATGCTGCCCAGTGCGCGGGTAGCGGCCAAGGGCGACGCATCGTCCGAGGCCGAGGACGCCCTGCGCGAATTGGCGGCGGCCCTGACGGGCGCGCGGCTGGAGCTGGCCCGCCGCTAGGGACGGGCGGGCGGAACGAGACCCGAGAACAGGTGAAGCCGATGAGCAAGACCGAAACCCCGGCCGCGGCCGGTCAGGGGGCACCCATGCTGCGCGAAGTGAAAGAGGCGATGGCCGGATTCGTGCAGGGCATGCGGGACTTCCAAGACGACGTCGAAACCAAATTTCAACAGACAGAAGAGCGACTGACCATGCTGGATCGCAAATCCCATATCTCTGCCCGCCCGCATCTGGCCGGCGCTTCCGATGCAACAGCGCCGCACACCGCGGCCTTTGACAGCTATGTGCGCACCGGCGACGATGACGCGCTGCGCGGGCTGGAGCTGGAAGGCAAGGCGATGTCGACCGCGGTGAATTCCGACGGTGGCTATCTTGTCGATTCCCAGACGACCGAGACCATCCGCTCGATCCTGCTGTCGACGGCCTCGCTGCGGTCGGTCGCGAGCGTGGTCAATGTCGAGGCGACATCCTTCGACGTGCTGATCGACCATTCCGATGTCAGCTCGGGCTGGCAAACCGAGGCAGGGACGCTGGCCGAAAGCTCGACCCCCGTGCTCGACCGTATCTCGATCCCGCTTTATGAACTCTCGGCCCTGCCCAAGGCATCCCAGCGTCTGCTGGACGATGCCGCGTTCGACGTGGAAACCTGGCTGGCGGGGCGGATCGCCAACACCTTCGCCCGGGCCGAGGCCGCGTCCTTCATCAACGGCGACGGCAGCGAACAGCCGCGCGGTTTCCTGGACTACGCGATCGTCGAGAATGACAGCTGGGGCTGGGACAGCCTGGGCTACATCCCGACGGGCACCGCGGGCGGCGTCGGCAACGGCGATGCGATCGCCGATATCGTCTATGCCCTGGGCGCGGTCTACCGGTCGAACGGCACCTTCGTGATGAACTCGAAGACCGCCGGCATGATCCGCAAGCTGAAGGACGCGGACGACCGCTTTCTGTGGGCCGACGGCCTTGCAGCGGCGCAGCCGGCACGGCTGATGGGCTATCCCGTGCTGATCGCCGAGGACATGCCCGATCCCGGTGTCGATGCCTTCCCGATCGCGTTCGGCGACTTCCGCGCCGGCTATACGGTCGCCGAACGTCCCGACATCCGCATCCTGCGCGATCCGTTCTCGGCCAAGCCGCACGTTTTGTTCTACGCGACCAAGCGCGTCGGCGGCGGCGTGACCGATTTTGCGGCGATCAAGCTTCTGAAGTTCGGCATCTCGTAAGAGAGGCCGGGCGGGGATCGGCGCGTTTTGCGTGCCGGTCCCCGGGCGGGCGCACGCCGGCAGACCCTCCATGTTGTCTAGCTGCTCCCCTCCGTCCGAGCAACGTGGTGCGGCGTGCGCCCGCCATCTGTGGCGGGCGATGCGGGGAACCGGGCAGCCGGGGTCGATGGCGGCCCGATCATGCGGAGTGAAGTGATGATACTAAACGAACTCGAACCGATCCCGGATACATCTCTGCCGCTGGAACCGTTCCGGGCCCATTTGCGGCTTGGCACCGGCTTCGGCACCGAGACCCTGCAGGACACCGTGCTTCATGGCTTCCTCCTGGCAGCCATCGCGGCGATCGAGGCGCGCGTGTCGAAGGCGCTTCTGCGGCGCGATTTCGAGGCGGTGTTCTCCGACTGGCGCGATCCGGAGGTGCAGGTATTGCCGATTGCCCCGGTGACGCAGATCCATGGCGTGGTCATGGAAGATGCGGGTGGGGCGACGGAAACCGTGGCCACGACGCGCTACCGGTTCGAGCCCGATTTCCACAGCCCCCGTCTGCGGGCCACGGGGCTTGAATTGCCGCGTATCCCCCGGGGCGGGCTGGCGCGGGTGACGTTCCGGGCTGGCATGGCCGACGACTGGTCCGGCCTGCCGGGCGACATGGCTCAGGCGGTGCTGCTGCTGGCCGCGCATTACTATGAAAACCGCTCGGATACGCGGCTGAACGACGGCTGCACGCCCTTCGGCGTCACCAGCCTGCTTCAGCGCTACCGTCCGATGCGGCTGTCGGTGGGGTCGGGACGATGAGCAGGACCTGCCCGCCGCATCTGAACCGGCCCTTGGTGCTGGAAACCCCGCTCGAGGCGCCGGACAATTCCGGCGGGTTCGAGGCCGACTGGCTGGCGCTGGGAACGCTCTGGGCCGATGTCGTGCCCGGGTCCGGGCGCGAGACGTCCGGGGTCGCCGCCGATCCGCTGTCGGTGGTCCGCTACCAGATCGTGGTCCGCGGCGCACCCTATGGCAGCCCGGCCCGGCCCACGCCGGGGCAGCGGTTCCGCGAAGGCGAACGGATCTACCGGATCCACGCCGTGGCCGAGCGGGATCACACCGGCCGCTACCTGACCTGCTATGCCGAGGAGGAGCTGGCCGCATGACCTATGCCGTATCCGCCGCCCTGCAGGCCGCAATCTACCAGACGCTTTCGGCCGACACCGGGCTTTCCGGGCTGGTGGGCGACGCGATCTACGACGCGGTGCCCGCGGGCGGGTTGCCTGCCACCTATGTCAGCCTCGGCCCCGAGGACGCGACCGACCGGTCCGACCAGTCGGGCAGCGGCGCGCTGCATCGGTTCACCGTGTCGGTGGTGACCGATCAGGCGGGCTTTGCCGCGGTCAAGACCGTGGCGGCGGCGGTTTGCGACGCGCTGGACGTGGTCGACATGCCGCTGACCCGCGGCCGTGTCGTGGGGCTGTGGTTCGAAAAGGCCACCGCCGCGCGCGATGGTTCGAACGCGAAGCTGAGGCGCGTGGATCTGAAGTTCCGCGCCCGTGTGGAAGATGATTGACGAGGGGCCGGATGGATCGACCCGGATGCTCTGCACGTACGACGACGGGTTCGCGCCTGACCCCGAGGGTGGGCGCAGAACCGCCTGGTGTGCCGTGCAGTGAGCGAGCGGGATCCGAAACGAGCCGGACGCCTATCCCATTCGCGCCCGCCCTGGGGGGCGGGGTCGGGCGCGAACCGGATCACAAGTGATCCGGCAACGAGTTGCGATGGTTCGGAACCCGGTTTCAGACCACCCGTAACCAACCGAAGTAAAACAACCCTTCAACGCTCGGAGAGCTCTCATGGCAGCCCAGAACGGCAAAGATCTGTTGATCAAAGTGGACATGACCGGCGGCGGTCAGTTCGAAACCCTCGCGGGCCTGCGCGCTACGCGGGTCAGCTTCAACGCGGAAAGCGTCGATGTCACAAGCCTGGAAAGCCAGGGCGGATGGCGCGAACTGCTGGCCGGCGCCGGCGTGAAATCGGCCTCGTTGTCGGGGTCGGGCGTGTTCAAGGACGACACCACCGATGCCCGCGCGCGGGAGATCTTCTTCGCCGCCGAAACCCCGGATTACGAAGTGATCATCCCCGATTTCGGTACCGTGACGGGGCCGTTCCAGATCACCTCCATCGATTACTCCGGCACCCATAATGGCGAGGCGACCTACGAGATCGCGCTCGCCTCGGCCGGGCAGCTGACCTTCACGGCGCTCTGAGACATGGCCAATCCTTGGACGGGGGAAGTGGCGCTGGTGATCGACGGCGTAGCAAGGGACATGAAGCTGACCCTTGGCGCGCTGGCCGAACTCGAAGCGTCGCTTGGCACGGGATCGCTGATGGACATGGTCGAGCGGTTCGAACGGGGCGGCTTTTCCGCCCGCGATGTGCTGGCCGTGGTGGCGGCGGGCCTGTCGGGCGGCGGCTGCGATCTGACAGCCGCCGATCTGGCACAGGCCGAAATCCGGGGCGGCCCCATGGCCGCGGCGCGTGCGGCGGCGCTTCTGCTGTCGCGCGCCTTCGCCCTGCCGGGTGAGACATGAAACGCGGCTTCGACTGGCCCGCGCTGATGCGGGCCGGGATCCTTGGCCTGAGGCTGGAGCCGCACGTCTTCTGGCGCCTCACCCCGGCCGAGTTGCGCCTGATGCTGGGCGAAAGCGGCGGGCAGACACCGCTGGGGCGGGCGGGGCTTGATGCGCTGCTGGCCGCCTATCCGGACGCGACCGAAGGAGAGCGCGATGCAAGAGAGATTTGACGATCTGGAAGACCGCATCGACGGGCTGACCGAGACGATGGGGGAGGCCTCGCAGATGGCCGCGTCGTTCGAGGGCGAGCTGCGCCGGATCCGGGGCACGTTCAAGGATACGGGCACCGAGATCGGCGGGCTGGAACGCGGCCTGAGCCACGGCCTGCGCCGCGCCTTCGACGGGTTGCTGAACGACGGCGAGAAGCTTTCGGACGCGTTCGAGACCATTGCCTCCTCGATCGTGCGGCAGACCTACAACGCGGCGATGAAACCGGCGACCGACCAGATCAGCAGCACGGTCGCGGGCGGGCTCAGCGCGATGCTGGCAGGCGTCTTTCCCTTCGCCGACGGCGCGCCCTTCAGCCAGGGCAAGGTGATGCCTTTCGCCGATGGCGCGCCCATGGCGCAGGGGCGCGTGGTGCCCTTCGCCACCGGCGGCGTGGTCACCAGCCCCACGACCTTCCCCATGCGCGGCGGCACCGGGCTGATGGGTGAAGCGGGCCCCGAGGCGATCATGCCGCTGGCCCGCGGTCCGGATGGCAAGCTGGGCGTGCGCTCCGGGGGCGGCAACGCCCAGCCGGTGAACGTGGTGATGAATATCCAGACGCCAGACGCCGCAAGCTTCCGCCGTAGCCAAGGCCAGATCGCCGCCCAGATGGGCCGCATGCTGGGCCGCGGCAACCGCTACCGCTAGGGCAGGAGACGCGCCATGAGCTTTCACGACATACGTTTTCCCGCGGCACTCAGCTTCGGCTCGGCCGGCGGTCCCGAACGGCGGACCGAGGTAGTGACGCTCGCCAACGGGTTCGAGGAACGCAACACCCCCTGGTCCCATTCCCGCCGCCGCTACGACGCGGGCACGGGGCTTCGGGCGCTGGACGACATCAAGACGCTGATCGCCTTCTTCGAAGCGCGGCGCGGCCGGATGCACGCCTTTCGCTGGAAGGACTGGTCGGATTGCACGTCGTGTCCCGTATCGGGGCCGGCGACCTATGACGACCAGTCCATCGGGGCGGGCGATGGCGCGGCGGTGGAATTCCAGCTGACCAAGACCTATGCCCCCGGCGAGCACGAATACATCCGCCCGGTGACCAAGCCCGTCGCGGGCTCGGTCCGGGTGGGCGTGGACGGGATGGAACTGTCGGAGGGCGCAGATTTCACCGTCGATCCGCTGACCGGCAAGGTTACCTTTGCCAGCGCGCCGGCCAATGGCGCGCCTGTCACCGCGGGCTTCGAATTCGACGTGCCGGTGCGTTTCGATACCGACTGGATACAGGCCTCGGTCGCCAGTTTCCAGGCGGGCGAAGTGCCCAATGTCCCGGTGGTGGAGGTGCGTCTGTGATGGCCGATCTGCCTTCCGATTTCGCGGCCCATCTGGCCAGTGGCGACACGACGCTCTGCCGAGCCTGGGCGATCATCCGCCCCGACGGGGAAACGCTGGGCTTCACCGATCACGATTGCGGGCTGTCCTTCGACGGTGTCGACTTCAAGGCCGAAACCGGCATGTCGGCGATGGCGTTGCAGCAATCCACGGGCCTGTCCATCGACAATACCGACGCCATCGGCGCGCTGTGTGACGACGCGATCCGGGAGGAAGACATCGAGGCCGGGCGCTTCGATGGCGCGACCGTCAAGGCGTGGCTGGTGAACTGGGCCGACCCGGAGGTTCGCTGGCTGCAGTTCCGTGGTGCGATCGGCGAGATCCGGCGTTCCGACACCGCGTTCGAGGCCGAGCTGCGCGGCCAGACCGAGGCGCTGAACCGCCCCATGGGCCGGGTCTTCCAGAAGCCGTGCACCGCCGTCCTGGGCGATGTTACCTGCGGGGTGGATCTGGACACGCCCGGCCTGCACGAGATCCGCGCGGCCGAGATCGTGGAAGACGGCCGCGTCTTCCGTTGGGCCGGGTTCGACACACCCGTCGAGGGATGGTTCGCGCGGGGGCGGCTTTCTGTCTCCTCCGGCGCGGGGGCGGGCCTGTCGGGGCTGATCAAGGAAGACCGGCTGGAGGGCACCGACCGGATCGTCACGCTGTGGGAACCGCTGCGGGCCGGGATCGCGCCCGGCGACATGATCCGCCTTGATGCCGGTTGCGACAAGCGGTTCGCGACGTGCGGGGCCAAGTTCGCCAACGTGGTGAACTTCGGCGGTTTCCCCGACATGCCGGGCGACGACTGGATGGTCGCCACGCCCCATACCGGGCCGGGCAATACCGGCGGGAGCCGCCGGGGATGATCGACACACAGCAAAACGACGCCTTCCGCCGCCGCATCGTGGCCGAAGCGCAGTCATGGATGGGCACGCCCTACCGCCATCAGGCGGCGCGCAAGGGCGCGGGCACGGATTGCCTTGGCTTGATCCGGGGCCTGTGGCGGGCGCTTTACGGGTTCGAGCCCGAGCAGGTCCCGGCCTATAGCTGGGACTGGTCGGAACCGCAGGGCGAAGAACGCCTGTGGGCCGCCGCCGCGCGGCACCTTGTGCCCGCACACGGCCCCATCGCGCCGGGGCAGGTGGTGCTGTTCCGGATGCGGTCCGACGCGGTGGCCAAGCATCTGGGCATCCTTTCGGCCGGCGATCCCGATCCGCATTTCATCCACGCCTATGCCCATATGGGCGTCGTCGAAAGCGCGCTGGCCAGCCCGTGGCGGCGCCGCATCGCCGCAAGGTTCGATTTCCCGCAGGAGGTCCCGTCATGACCACGATCGTCCTTTCCGCCGCCGGCGCCGCGCTTGGCGGGTCCATCGGCGGCACGCTGGCGGGGGTGTCCACCGCGGCCCTGGGGCAGGCGCTTGGCGCCGCCATCGGGCAGAGTGTCGACCAACAGCTTTTGGGCAAGGGCAGCGAGCCGGTCCACAAGGGCCAGGTCGACCGCTTCCGCCTGACGCAATCGGCCGAAGGATCGCCCGTGCCGCTGACCTTCGGGCGCACGCGGGTGGGCGGGCAGGTGATCTGGTCGACCCGGTTCCTGGAAACCACGACAACCACCGGCGGCGGTGGCGGCAAGGGCGCGCCGTCGCAGCCGAAGACGGTGCAATATTCCTATTCCGTCTCGCTCGCCGTTGCCCTGTGCGAGGGCGAGATTTCGCACGTCTCCCGCGTCTGGGCCAACGGGACGGAGGTGTCGCTGCTGGACCTCAACATGACTGTCCACACCGGCGCGGCCAACCAGCTGCCCGATCCGCTGATGGAGGCGGTCGAAGGCGCAGGCCACGTGCCCGCCTATCGCGGCACGGCCTACGTGGTGATGGAGAACTTCGACCTTGGCCGTTTCGGGAACCGCGTGCCCCAATTCTCGTTCGAGGTCGTGCGCGCCGAACAACCCGACGCCCCGGGCTTTGACGAGGATCTGGCGCAGATCGTGAAGGGCGTGGCGATGATCCCCGGCACCGGGGAATACGCCCTGTCGCCCGCGGGCGCGTTCTACAATGACGGCCCGGGCAATTCCTGGGCGGCGAACGTCAACCACCCCTCGGGCGGGACGGATTTCTATGCCTCGCTCAAGGGGCTGATGGGCGATCTGCCGTCGGCGGAAACCGCCTCGCTCGTGGTGTCGTGGTTCGGCGGCGATCTGCGCTGCGGCGCGTGCGACGTGAAGCCCAAGGTCGAAAGCACCACGATCGACGCGTCCACCATGCCGTGGACCGTGTCCGGCCTGCCGCGCGCGGCGGCGGACCAGATCGCGCAGCAGGACGGCCGCCCGATCTATGGCGGCACGCCCTGCGATGAAAGCGTGGTGGAAGCGATCCGGCATTTCCACCTTTATGGCCGCAAGGTCACCTTCTACCCCTTCGTGCTGATGGACCAGCTTGGGGGCAACACGCTCCCCGATCCGTGGACCGGCGGCACCGGCCAGCCGGCGCTGCCATGGCGCGGGCGGATCACCACGTCGCTGGCCCCCGACCAGCTGGGCACGCCCGACGGGACGGCGGCGGCAGATGCCGAGGTCGCGGCGTTCTTCGGCACGGCGCAGGCCAGCGATTTCACCGTGGGCGATGGGACGGTCACCTATACCGGCCCCGACGAATGGTCGCTGAACCGGTTCATCCTGCACTACGCTGCGCTTTGTGCGGCGGCGGGCGGGGTGCACGCATTCTGCATCGGCTCGGAATTCCGCGCCCTGACCCAGATCCGCGGCGCCACCGGGTTCCCGGCGGTTCAGGCGCTGCGGACACTGGCCGCGCAGGCGCGGATCCTGCTGGGGCCGGACACGAAGATCGGCTATGCCGCCGACTGGTCGGAATATTTCGGCTACCAGCCGCCGGGCACGGATGACCGGCTGTTCCACCTAGACCCGCTCTGGGCGGATCCCCAGATCGACTTCATCGGCATCGACAACTACATGCCGCTGTCCGACTGGCGCGAGGGCGAGGATCACGCCGATGCCGCGTGGGGATCGATCTACGAACCCGCCTACCTGAAGGCCAATATCGAAGGTGGCGAGGGCTATGACTGGTACTATGCCTCGGACGCCGACCGCGACGCGCAGATCCGCACGCCGATCACCGATGGCGCGCATGGGGAGCCATGGGTCTGGCGCTACAAGGACATCCGGGGCTGGTGGGACAACCCGCATCACGACCGTATCGGCGGCGTGCGGCAGGCCACGGCAACCCCGTGGGTGCCGCAATCGAAACCGGTCTGGTTCACCGAACTGGGCTGCGCGGCGGTCGACAAGGGCACCAACCAGCCCAACAAGTTCATCGACCCGAAATCGTCCGAAAGCCGCCTGCCGTATCATTCGAACGGGCAGCGGGACGATTTCATTCAATTCCAGTACCTGAAGGCGACGCTGACCTACTGGCAGGACGCGGCGAAGAACCCCGTCTCGCCCGTCTACGGCGGCCCGATGGTGGACCTGTCGAACGCCTATGTCTGGGCGTGGGACCTGCGCCCCTATCCGCATTTCCCCAACAATCGCGGGCTGTGGAGCGACGGCGGCAACCATGCCCGCGGCCACTGGCTGAACGGCCGGGCCGGGGCACGGACGCTGGCCTCGGTCGTGGACGAGATCTGCCGCCGGTCCGGTGTGACGGATGCCGATGTCTCGCGCCTTTATGGCATCGTCCACGGCTTCCAGCTGGACCGCAACGGCGACGCCCGCGCGGCGCTGGAACCGCTTATGCTGCGCTATGGGTTCGATGCGGTTGAACATGGCGGCACGCTGTCCTTCCGACACCGCACCGGCGCGCCCATGGCCTTACTGGACCCGGGCGACATGGTCGAGGACGGCGAAGCCGACGGCATCCTCGAACGCACCCGCGCCGCCGAGGCCGAGCTTGCCGGCCGTGTCCGCATCCGCTTCCCCGAGGCGGGGACCGATCATGGCGTGATCGCGGAGGAAGCGGCGCTGGCAGACGACGCGCAGCTGTCCGTCACCACCTCGGACCTGCCGCTGTCGATGACCCGCGCCGAAGGCCGGCAGGTGGCCGAACGCTGGCTGGCCGAAGCGCGCGTCTCCCGCGACAGTGCCCGTTTCGCGCTCCCGCCCTCGCGGCTTGGCCTTGGGGCGGGCGACGTGGTCCAACTTCCCGGCGGCCGTTACCGCATCGACCGGGTGGAGCAGGGCGCCCATCAGATCGTCGAGGCGGTGCGGGTCGAACCCGACATCTACCGCCCCGCCGATTACCCCGACGACGCCCCCCTGACCGCGGCCTATCACGCGGCGGGCCCGGCGGCGGCGCTGTTCCTGGACCTGCCGCTCCTGACGGGGGAGGAGATCCCCCACGCACCGCACATCGCCGTCACCAGCCGTCGCTGGCCGGGGTCGGTCGCGGTGCATGGCAGTGCGGACGACGAAGGCTATGCGCTCGACATGGTGATCGAGGCAGGCGCCACGGCGGGCACCACGGAAACCGCGCTGGAGACGGGGCCGGTGGGCCTGTGGGACCGTGGCGCAGGGGTGGAGGTGCGCATGATCTCGGGCACCTTCTCCGCGGCGTCCAAGGCCCGCGTGCTGGGCGGCGCCAACGCGATCGCCATCGGCGACGGGGACGTGTGGGAGGTGCTGCAATTCACCGACGCGGAACTCATCGCCACCGACACCTATCGCCTGACGGGCCTTCTGCGCGGGCAGGCGGGCAGCGACGCGGTGATGCCGGGCGCGTGGCCCGAAGGCTCGTGGGTCGTGGCCCTGAACGGCGTGCCGCGGCAATTGCCGCTGACCCCGGCGCAGCGCGGGCAGGAACGGCACTACCGCGTCGGCCCCGCGTCGCAACCGATCTCGGACCCGGCCTATACCCATCACGCGCGGGTCTTCACCGGCATCGGGCTGCGCCCGCTCAGCCCCTGCCACCTGCGGGTGGCGGAAGCGGGGGGCGATATCACCGCCGGCTGGATCCGCCGCACGCGGATCGACGGCGACGGCTGGGACGGCGGCGACGTGCCTTTGGGCGAGGAACGCGAAGCCTACCGCGTGCAGGTCCGCGACGGCGGGACCGTGCTGCGCGAGGTCGAGGTCACGTCCCCCGCCTGGACCTATGCCGCCGCCGACCGGGCCGCCGACAGTCCCGGCGCCGGCGCAGTCATCGCCGTTTCCCAGATCTCGGCCCGCTTCGGCGCAGGGGCGGAGGTGACGGCGCCGCTGCCGGTCTGATCCCGGCACGCGCGCATTCGCGGCACGAGACTCGTGCTTAACGAAGTTTAAGGGGGCAGGGCGTATCCTGTTCCCGTCCCAATAACGGGAGGTCGCACCATGCGCCCGATCCTTCACGGCGATGTCAGCTGCGCGGCCCGCGCGCTTTATGCAGTCCCGGAAGACCGCCGGATGCCCCTTGGCACCCGCCTGATCCGCGAGGCCGAGGAGGCCGACCGTTTCGTCAACCGCTTCGGCAAGCTGCACCCGTTCTGGGGCAACGGCTCGCTCATGGCCGCCGCGCGAAGCCACGTCCTGGTGGACGAGCCCGGCTTCGACGACATCGACTATTGTGCCTGTTTCGAACTGGTGCTGCAGGTGCTGGCCGACCACCTCAGCCGGACGCGGGGACGGGCGGGGTAAGGGCGGTTAACGGCGTCCGGACGGTTCGGTTAATATCCGACGATACCGCGGCCCGGGCGGCGCAGGATCTGGGCTTTCGGAAACAGGATTTCTGTTACATCCGCCGGACTTCCATCCTGGCCTGCACCGCGTTAACCAAATTAACTTTTGTAGTCTTGCACCGCGCGACCGCTTTCGGGAAAACCCGGACTTGCTTACGGAGAGGGTCTGGTGCAGGTCGATACGTCATCCCCTAGGTGGAACCTTAGGGACAAGGATTCCATGTTCGACGTCGTGCATCATGCGCGGCTTCCGTTGTGCATCACGGATCCCCATAGCCCCGACAATCCGATCGTGTTCGTCAACCCGGCGTTCTGCGCGCTGACGGGCTACTCGGCAGAGGAGGTCATCGGCGCCAACTGCCGGTTCCTGCAGGGCGCGGAGACCACGCCCGAAAGCGTGGCGGAAGTCCGGGCGCTGGTGGAAAACCGCGCGGTCGATACGGTCGAGATCGTCAACTACCGCAAGGACGGCACCCCGTTCATCAACGCGCTCCAGATCGGCCCGATCTTCGACGCCGACGGCAACCTGCGGTTCTTCTTCGGCTCGCAGCTGGACATCACCCAGAAAAGGACCGTCGAGGACAGCGCCCGGCGGCTGGCCGACGACGAGATCCTGCACCGGCTGAAGAACATCGTGAACGTGATGACCGTGATCACGAAGCTTTCGGCGCGGCATCATTCCTCGGTGACCGAGTTCGGCGACATGCTGACGGCGCGGCTTGCGGCACTGAGCGAAGTGCACTTCTCGAACGCGCTGAGACCCGGGGACGACATGATGCTGTCGAACCTCCTCGGTTCGATCGTGTCGGCCTACGCGGCCATCGACGAACGCCAGTTTGCCGTCAAGGGACCCGATGTCGTGGTCCCGCCCAACCTTGTCTCGCCCATGTCGATCGTCCTGCACGAACTGTCGACGAACGCCGTGAAATACGGCGCGCTGGGGGCAGAGAGCGGCCGGGTGGATGTCGACTGGACGGTCGAGGGCGCAGGCCCCGGCGAACAGCTGCGCCTGACCTGGACGGAACGCGGCGGCCCGTCCATCGCGGCGCCGACGCGGACGGGGGGAACCGGGATCATCCGGAACATCCTCAAGGCCACCGGCGGCCAGCTCGAATTCGAATGGGCGCCCGAAGGCCTCGTCTCCACGCTGCTGGTTCCGTTGCGGGCCTGATCCCCTGGAGTGGCGGGGCCATGCTGGGCGCTCCGGGCTATGATCAAGTCCGCGGAACGCGGGGGCTGCTGCCGGGCTTCGGGACACGTCGCGGGAGCCTGTCAGAGACGTTTCGAGAGCTGGAGCAACCACTCCGTCATGGTCGCCGCTCGGAGACATGTTCCGGTGGACGAACCCGGCTTCGACGACATTGAATACTGCGTTTGCTTCGAGCCGATTCTGCAGGTGCTGGCCGACCATCTGAGCCGGACGAAGGGGCGGGAGGTGTGGTAGTGTAGACAGCGTCACATAAACAAAATACTTCGAGAAAGCCTGTGTAGCAATACCGTTAGTGCCTAGATTACCAGGTGATCAATTGCTATTGAGCTCTGTCAACGTCCATCCTAACAGGAACTTCGGGCCACCTATCGAACAAGTTGTTGCGTTTTAAGTATTCTTCGAAGTCATTGTATCGACCCTTATTCACAAAGTGTGGCGTTATTTGGAATACGGGATCAAACAGAGCGCCGTATCCAAAGATGGAAAAAATCACGGGCGCCCGGTCGTGAGCACCGGAAATTCCGATAGCGCTGACGGTTGATGGAAATTTTCCCATTGCGTCAGCAACGCTGGTATATTTATCCTCTGAATTGAATTCATGCATGCGCGCTTGATTATTTACGCGAAACGGCAGACCTGATGACTGCTGAAGCTTCCGCTCAAGTTCCCAATCCGTTTCAGCTAGAGTATCGTTATCGTTGAAGTAAATAAGGTCAACATCTCTGGGAAAAACGGGCCTGCTAAGCACTTTTCCCCAAGCTAGATCTCGGATCAGTCCGCCTACAATGCACCAATTCGGGAGATTAATTTCCATCGACGCTGCAATGGATGCGGAAACTATGGGTTGATGGATCAACAAATCCATCGCATCACAGTAGTTTCTCATACCAAGCGTCTTTTTGCTTGGGCATGTTCATCGTCAGAGATTCGTGGGATGTCTCGGGCCGCAGTGTCATACATAAGGACGATCTCCTTCGCCCAGTAAGTCGCGGCATTATCGTCAAGCTCACGTCCGCATGAGATGTACTCTATTTTGTTCGCGATCGCAGCAAATTCTTGAATGCCTCTGTAGTTCTGAAAAGCAGTAAGTCGGTCTGCAGAGATTTGCCAAATAGAGGAGGCTAGAAGCATGAATGTTGCAATGCTCATGGCAAAGGACGCAACATGATCTGGAATTCCCAGAAGGAGTGCAATTTGATTGGATCCAAAAAAACCTAAGCCCAACACAAGCGCAGATGCCGTGACAGTGAGAAAGTCCCGCGCAAGGGATTTCTTTAAGGATCTATCATGTCGACGATCACAAATTTCTTTCATTACCGCAGATTTCCTTTGGTAACGTTCAAAGATCTTTCGAACGTCTTCGTCGTTGTACTTCGGGTCAAACTCGCTCATTTTTCAAACCAATAAAGAGGTATCTCTGACTTTTTCTGGATAGCGAGGTTTATAGTTGCGTTGGGTCGGTGTTGCCTACGCGTACACTATATTTCCATCATAACCCTTCGATTTCCGCAGGGAAATATCAATGACACTTCGACAAATTCGCCACCTGACCCTTGGCCGTCAGGCAGGTCTTCCCGTCGGCGGAAAGCCTGAAGTTCCCGTGCTTGCCCTTCACGGATCCGCCCTTCACCCCGTCTTTCCCGACATTCACGTTGCCGTGCTTGCCTTTGACGGTGCCGCCCTTCACGCCGTGCTTGCCGACGTTGACGTTGGCGTGCTTGCCCTTTGCCGTCACGCCCTTCACACCGTGCGTGCCGATGTTGACGTTGGCAGGGCCGCCCTTCAGCGTCGCGCCCTTGATGCCGTGCTTGCCGACATTCAGGTTCATGTGCTTGCCCTTCAGCTTCACATCCGCCACGGCGGACACCGGTACGGACAGGGCTGCGAGCGATGCTAGTACAACTATGAGTGGTTTCATGGGTGCCTCCGATCAAGGATCAGGCTACCTTGGGGGCGGCTCGGAATCAACAGCGCCGGGGGCGGTGCGTGGGGACCACGCACCCTACGGCGGGGTTACCGGGGGTGCGCCGCTCAGTCGCTTTCGCTCCAGTCCGCGTCGGTTTTCCGGGTCGACAGGACGGGGGCGGTGAGCTTGCCGAAGACCCATTTCGTGCCGAACAGGATCGAATCCGACGTGCGGTAGGTGACGGCGTCTCCGGCGCTGTATTCGTATCGGCGCAGGCCCAGGTAGAATTGCAGGTCGAGGTGATCGAGATCCTGCACCACGCCTATGCCATAGGAACTGGCCCGCGTCCCGGACGCCACCGTGTTCCCCCCGCGGTAGGCATCGACAGAGACCGCCGTGTCCCCCCAGGCGGACCAGCGCCGGGTGAGGCCGAGCTTGGAGTAGATGTACTGGCCCTGGCCCTCGCGCGTGCCGGTGGCGGCGGTCAGGCTCCACCCCGATGGCGCGTGGAGCAGGCTGGCAGAGCCCGCGGCCTGTGGCGCGGTGTCGGTCTCGGACCGGGCGAGCGACGTGCCGAAGGAGGTCTTTACCTCGAAATCGCCAAGGCTGTTGCGGTAGAAGAGGCCGATATCGGCCAGCGAGTCGTTTACCACCACCACGCCGTCGGTCAGCTTGATGCCAAGGGCTGCTGCGACGTTGAACGTGCCGTACTGGTGCAGGCTCAGGTCGGGGCTGTCCCAGCGCGCGCGGGGGGCGCGGCCACCGTCGAAGGTGGGGAAGGCGTCGTAGACCGACACCGTGGAAATCGCGCCGTCGCCGGTGCGGAAATCGTAGCCGCCCGCGGTGTCGGAGATGCCAACATAGGCGGCAAGCTGGGTGCTGGAGAGATCGGATTCGGCGACCCCGTCAGACGCCATGCTGCCCAGGCCCAGCGAGAAGGAGCCCGCGCGGTCGGTCTCGATGATCATCTCGAGCTTGCGGACGGTCGCGGCGTTGAGGTTGATGGCCGGGGGCACGTTGTCCTGTGAGAGCGACGCGGATTGGCGCAGGCCCAGCGAGGTCTCGGCATTGAAGCGGGTCTGCACGCGATCGCCGGGCAGGGTGTACCAAAGCCCCACGCGTCCCCCGGAATAGGAGTTGTCGGCCAGCCCGGTATAGGTCGCCTCGCCATCGCCGAAGGACACGATCGCGGGGGAGAAGTGCCCGTAAAGGCTCAGGTTTTCGAACGGCGCGGATTGCGCGAACGCGGGCGAGGCCGTGGCCGCGAGGAGCGCCGCGGAAAGGAGCTTGGAGAGGCCGGTCATGGATCCTGTGGGCTTTGGGCACGCGGCGCGCGATGCACGATATGGTTGAAATCGGTCGGAGCCTATGGGCGCGGCCGGCGATGTTCAACCGGACAGGGGCGCAAGGTCTCATTCCGGATCGCGATTCACCCCATCACGGATTTGCGTTTGGCAGGGGAAGGGTTACATAGCTATCCTGTTCGCAGGAAAACGGAGGCTGCCATGGCCCATACCAAGACCAGCATCTCGTCCGTCGATCCGATCTGGGACCGGATCACGCACGAGGCGGAAGAGGCGGTGGAGCGCGAGCCGCTGATGGGCGGGCTGATCCATGCCTGCATCCTGCACCACCACAATATCGAGAAGGCTTTAAGCTACCGTCTGGCGGCGAAGCTGAACTCGAACGAGATGTCGATGGTGATCCTGCGAGAGATCGCGGAGGAAGCCTATGCCGACGATCCGCGGATCGTGGACGCGGCGCGGGCGGACCTTGCGGCGATCTACGAGCGCGACCCGGCCTGCCACCGGCTGTTGCAGCCGATCCTCTACTTCAAGGGCTACCAGGCGGTGCAAAGCTACCGCGTGGCGCATTGGCTGTGGACGAAGGGGCGGTACGATCTGGCCTATTTCATGCAGATGCGGATTTCGGAGATCTTCGGCATCGACATCCATCCGAACGCCAAGATCGGCAAGGGCATCATGATCGACCACGCCCATTCCATCGTCATCGGCGAGACGGCGGTGGTGGGGGACAATGTCTCGATGCTGCATTCGGTGACGCTGGGCGGCACCGGGAAGGAAGACGAGGATCGTCACCCGAAGGTGGAAGACGGTGTGCTGATCGGGGCGGGGGCCAAGATCCTTGGCAATATCCGCATCGGCCATTGCAGCCGGATCGCCGCGGGCTCTGTCGTGCTGAAGGACGTGCCGGCCTGCAAGACGGTGGCGGGCGTGCCGGCCAAGATCGTGGGCGAGGCGGGGTGCGATAACCCGTCCGTCTCCATGAACCAACTCTTCGCAGCGAAGTAGCGAAGGCCCTTTGCGCGGGCCCCAGGGCCCGCGCCGTGTGCCGATTATCAGGCCAGCATGACCATCGGGTTTTCAAGGTTGTCCTTGATCGCGGCCAGAAGCTCCGCCCCCAAGGCGCCGTCGATGACACGGTGATCGACCGACAGCGTGACCGACATCACTGTCGCCACGGCCAGTTCCCCGTCCTTGCCCACCACGGGTTTCTTCACACCGGCACCCACGGCCAGGATCGCGCCGTGGGGCGGGTTGATGACGGCGTCGAAATTGTCGATGCCGAACATGCCGAGGTTCGAGATCGCGAAGCTGCCGCCCTGATATTCCTGCGGCGCAAGCTTGCGGTCGCGGGCGCGGGTGGCGAGGTCCTTCATCTCGGACGAAAGCGCCGAGAGCGATTTCATCTCGGCATCCTTCAGAACCGGCGTGATCAGCCCGCCGTCGATGGAAACGGCAACGGCCACGTCGGAGGCCTTCATCTTCAGGATCCGGTCACCGGCCCAGACAGCGTTGGCGTCGGGGATGCTTTGCAACGCCAGCGCGCAGGCCTTGATGATGAAATCGTTGACCGACAGCTTCACGCCGCGCGGTTCAAGCTGCTTGTTGATGTCGGCCCGGAATTTCAGAAGCGCGTCGAGGTCGATGTCACGGCGCAGGTAGAAATGCGGGATCGTGGCCCAGGCCTCCCCCAGACGCGATGCGATGGTCTTGCGCATCCCGTCGAGCTTGACCTCCTCGTAATCGCGACCCTCGTAGAGCTTGATCACCTGTTCGGCGGATTGTCCCTTGGGCGCGGCGGCTGCGGCTGCGGGGGCATCGGTGGCTGCAGGTTTCGCTTCCGCCGCGGGGGCGGCTTCAGCGGCTTCCACGTCGGCCTTCACGATGCGGCCATGGGGGCCGGAGCCCTTCAGCTGCGTCAGGTCCAGCCCCTTGTCGGCCGCGATGCGGCGGGCGAGGGGGGAGGCGAAGACGCGGTCACCGGAGGACGTGACGGGGGCCGCCGGGGCCTTTTCCGTCGACGGGGCGGCGGTGGGCTTGGATGGGCTTTTCCCGCTCGGCGCGCCGGCCTCGTCGGAGCCCCCTTCGGGGGCCACCTTCTCGGCCGGAGCCTCTGCTGGCGCAGCGGCCGCCGCGGCGTCGCCCGTCTTGATGTCGTCGGCCGTTTCGCCGTCTTCCAGCAGCACGGCGATGGGCGCGTTCACCTTCACGCCTTCCGTGCCCTCGGACACGAGGATCTTGCCCATCACGCCTTCATCGACGGCTTCGAATTCCATCGTCGCCTTGTCGGTTTCGATTTCGGCAAGCAGGTCTCCGGACGACACGGTATCGCCTTCCTTGACCAGCCACTTGGCCAGCGTGCCCTCTTCCATCGTGGGCGAGAGGGCGGGCATCAGGATCTCGATGGTCATGGACCCGTCTCCTTACCGGTAAGTCACTTTTTTCACCGCCTCGATCACCTCGTCCGTGCTGGTCAGCGCCAGCTTTTCGAGGTTGGCAGCATAGGGCATCGGCACGTCTTTCCCGGTCACGTTGATGACGGGTGCATCCAGCCAGTCGAACGCTTCCTGCATCAGCACGGACGAGATGTAGTTGCCGACCGATCCCTGCGGGAAGCCTTCTTCGACCGTCACGCAGCGGTTCGTTTTCATGACCGAGTTGATGATTGTTTCGGTGTCCATGGGCCGCAGCGTGCGCAGGTCGATGACCTCGGCCTCGATCCCGTCTTCGGCCAGCTTGTCGGCCGCTTCCAGCGCGAACTGCATCGAGATGCCGAAGGAAACGATGGTCACATCGGCGCCTTCACGCCAGATCCGGGCCTTGCCGAAGGGGATGGTGAAATCGTCCAGCACGGGCACGTCGAAACTGTGGCCGTAGAGGATCTCGTTCTCGAGGAAGATCACCGGGTTGTCGTCGCGGATCGCGGTTTTCAGCAGGCCCTTCGCATCGGCCGCCGAATAGGGCATCGCCACTTTCAGCCCCGGAATCTGCATGTACCACGCGGCATAGTCCTGGCTGTGCTGGGCGCCTACGCGGGCCGCCGCACCCGAGGCCCCGCGGAACACGATGGGCGAATGCATCTGGCCGCCGGACATGTAATGCGTCTTGGCAGCCGAGTTGATGATCTGGTCCATCGCCTGCATGGCGAAGTTGAAGGTCATGAATTCGACGATGGGCCGCAGCCCGCCGAAGGCCGCGCCGACACCGATGCCGGTGAAGCCGTGTTCCGTGATCGGCGTGTCGATCACGCGCTTGGCGCCGAATTCGTCCAGCAAACCTTGGGAAATCTTGTAGGCGCCCTGGTACTCGGCGACTTCCTCGCCCATCAGGAAGACAAGCTCGTCGCGCTTCATCTCCTCGGCCATGGCCGAGCGGAGCGCCTCGCGCACCGTCATTTCCTTCATCTCGGTGTCTTCGGGCCAGTCCGGCGTCAGATCGGCCTTGGGGGCTGCGGGGGCCTTCGGGGCCTCCGCCTTCTCGGCGGGCTTTTCGTCGGATTTTTCGTCCGACGTGTCTGGGGCAGGGGCGGCTTTCGGCGCCTCGTCCGGCACCTCTTCGCCTTCCTCGACCATGATGGCGATGGGGTCGTTGACCTTCACGCCCTCGGTTCCCTCGGCCACAAGGATCTTGCCCATGATGCCTTCGTCGACCGCTTCGAACTCCATCGTCGCCTTGTCGGTCTCGATCTCGGCGATCACGTCACCGGACGATACGGTGTCGCCCTCTTTCACCAGCCACTTGGCCAGCGTGCCTTCCTCCATCGTCGGAGACAGGGCGGGCATCAGAATTTCGGTTGCCATTACGGTGTCCCCTTACGCGTAGATATCGGTCCAGAGCTCTTCGACGCCGGGCTCCGGGCTTTCCTTGGAGAATTCGGCAGCGTCGTTGACGATGTCCTTCACCTCCTTGTCGATGGCCTTCAGGTCGTCGTCGGTAGCGAAACCGCCGTCGATCAGCATCTTGCGGACATGGTCGATGGCGTCGTGCTCTTCGCGCATCTTCTGCACCTCGTCGCGGGTCCGGTACTTGGCCGGGTCCGACATCGAATGCCCGCGATAGCGGTAGGTCATGATTTCAAGGATGTAGGGGCCTTCGCCCGACCGGCAGTGGGCCACGGCGCGCAGGCCGGCCTCCTTCACTGCCAGCACGTCCATGCCGTCGACGATCTCTCCGGGGATGCCGAAGGCCTCGCCCCGTGTGTGGATGTCCTTCGACGAGGTCGCGCGCGCCTGAGAGGTGCCCATGGCATAGCGGTTGTTCTCGATCACGAAGACCACCGGCAGCTTCCACAGCGCCGACATGTTGAACGTCTCGTACACCTGGCCCTGGTTGGCGGCCCCTTCGCCGAAATAGGTCATCGTGACCCGGTCGCCGCCCATGTATTTCTGCGCGAAGGCAAGGCCGGCGCCCAGCGGCACCTGCGCGCCCACGATGCCGTGGCCGCCGTAGAATTCCTTGTCCTTCGAGAACATGTGCATCGAGCCGCCCTTGCCCTTGGAGTAACCGCCCTCACGCCCCGTGAGTTCGGCCATGACCCCCTTGGGATCCATCCCGCAGGCGATCATGTGCCCGTGGTCGCGGTAGGAGGTGATGCGGCGGTCGCCGTCTTCCATCGCGGCCTCAAGGCCCACGACGACGGCTTCCTGCCCGATATACAGGTGGCAGAACCCCCCGATCAGACCCATGCCGTACAGCTGGCCGGCCTTCTCCTCGAATCGCCGGATCTGCAGCATCTCGCGGTAGAAGGTCTTCAGCTCGTCCCCGGAAACCTCGGGTTTCTTTGTGTTTTTTCGGGTGGTCATGGCAGAGGTGTCCCCTTCCCGGAAAATAGTTTAGCCTTAAACTACTTCATAACGGATTTGCGGCGACATGACGAGGGGGTAACTGCCGCATAAAGCGAGGCGTTGCGCCGCGGTGATCGAACGTGATCAGCGAACGACGATCTCGTCGCTGCGCAGAAGGCCCAGCACCGACCGCGCCTGCTGGTCCAGCAGATCGAGATCGAGATACCCGTCCGACAGGCGGCGGGTCAGGTTTTCCATTTCGTCGATCTGCGCGTTCAGGCGGTCGAGCTCGGCCTGCAGCGTCTTTTCCTGTGCCGAAAGTTCGACCCGGCGGAACAGGCCGTAATCCCCCTGCACGGCGGCAAAGGTGAAATAGACGCCAAGGCCGAAGGCCAGGACGAGAAATATGAGAACGCCGAAGCTGGGGCCGGCTGCACGCCGCATCGCCTGTGCCATCTGGGTTGGTTCGCTCTGCTCGGGGCGCTTTCTGGTGAAGCGTTTCAAGGGGATTATGGCAGAACTGCAAACCAAAGGGAATCCCCTGCGTGGGCAGAGGTTTGTCTGACGCCGGGACGTGGGTGCCAGACGCGGATAGGTGCGGTAGGATGGCAGGGACTCGAGCCAGAAGGAGAGGCGCGATGAAGGACCGGACCCCGATGAACAATGCCGTGCCGCCGCGGAGCCGGCTGGGCACGCACGAGGTCGAAAACCAGCCCGCCAGCCCCGTGTCCCGCGACCTGTGGACAGGTGACGTGGCCCTGCGCGACGCGGTCAGCGCGGCGCTGGTCGCGGGCGCGGAAGGAACGGACCCGGACCCGGGCGGCCGCATCGCGGCGCTGGCCTGCGCGGGGGCGGAATACGGTGCCGAAGACACGCGCGCCGACGCGGCCGAGGCCCGCCGCGATCCTCCGCGGCTGCTGCTGTTCGACCGTAGCGGCCGGCGGCTGGACGAGGTCGGGTTCTCCTCGGCCTATCACCGGCTGATGCAGCTGGGCGTGGGGCAGGGCTATGCCGCGATGCCGTGGGACGGCGCGCCGGGTGGGCACGTGGCCCATGCCGCGCTCGTCTACATGCAAAGCCAGGAGGAACCGGGCGTGGCCTGTCCGCTGACGATGACCTACGCCGCCGTCCCGGCGCTGGACGCCGATCCCGATCTGTCTGCCATCTGGCGCCCCGGCCTGACATCGCGCGATTACGATCCGTCCCGCCGGCCCGCGGCGGACAAGGCCGGCCTGACGATGGGCATGGCGATGACGGAAAAGCAGGGCGGCTCGGACGTGCGGGCCAACACCACGCGCGCCGACCGCGACGGCGACCACTACCGGCTGACCGGGCACAAGTGGTTCTGCTCGGCCCCCATGTCCGATGGCTTCCTGACACTGGCGCAGGCGCCGGACGGGCTGACCTGCTTTCTCGTGCCCCGCTGGCTGGAGGGCGAACGCAACACGATCCGCCTGCAACGGCTGAAGGACAAGCTGGGTAACGTGGCCAATGCGAGTTCCGAGATCGAATATGACCGCGCGCTGGCCTATCGGCTGGGCGACGAGGGCGCGGGCGTCCGCACGATCATCGAGATGGTGCACCATACCCGCCTCGATACCGCCATGGCTCCCGCCGGCCTGATGCGCGCCGCGGTGGCCGAGGCGCATGCCTGGACCTCCCGTCGCACGGCTTTCCAGCGCCACCTGATCGACCAGCCGCTGATGCGATCCGTGCTGGCGGATCTGGCGCTCGATGCCGAAGGCGCGCTGGCCGCCGGAATTTACGTCGCCCGCAGCTTCGATGCCGGCGATGCGGACTCCCGCGCCTTCGCCCGGATCGGCGTGGCGCTGGCGAAGTATCTCTCGAACAAGCGCTGCATCGCCGTCACCGCCGAAGCGATGGAGGTGCTGGGCGGCATGGGTTACGTCGAAGACACGCCGATGCCGATGCTCTACCGCGAGGCGCCGCTGAACGGCATCTGGGAGGGTTCGGGCAATGTCATCTGCCTCGATATCCTGCGCACGCTCGCCCGTGACCGCATGGCGGGCGAGGCGCTGCAGGCCCGCCTTCAGTCCGCCCGCGGCACCCTGCCGGAGTACGACACGGCGCTTCAGGCTCACCTGTCCCGCTGGCCCGGCCTGCCCGAGGAGGCCGAGGCAAGGTGGTTCGCCGAAAGCCTCGCCGGTTTGCTGACCGGCATGGCCCTGATCGAGACGGCCCCCGAAGCGGTCGCGGCCGGCTACGCCAGAACCCGGCTGAAAGGGGACCGCGGATCGCTGCCCGGCGCGGTGACCGGCACGGATACCGAAGCGATCCTGTCCCGGATCGCGCCTGCATGAACGGGGCCACTTGAAGGCGGCCACGTGAACGGGTCACCGTCGCGGCGCTTCGGATCTCACCAAAGCAGCAGCTTCGAACCCGTCCTCACGCGCCCCCTGCCTGCCGGATCGGGACCCCGGCCTCAAGGACAATAGCCGTCTCCCCGCGCTGCGGGGCCCCTCGGCGATTGACCTTGACACCGGCGCCCCGCACCGGCCGCCCGGCGCCACGCGAGGACGGCTCCGAAGCAGCAGCCAGATAGGTGGGGCGCCCGGCTTCTTTGGTCTTCAAATACCTCGGGGGAGGGGAGGGCGGGGGCAGCGCCCCCGTATCCGGTCAGCCCGCGACCGACGCCCTGTGGGTCGTGTCGATGGTCGCGGCGAGGGTCCGGTCGAAATCCTCGTCCGCCTGCCGGGCCGAAAGCCCTTCGGTCAGCGCCCGGCTGAAGGACGCGATGATACCGCGGTTGGCGGCGAGCTTCTCGTTGGCCTCGTTCCGTGCATAGCCGCCCGACAGCGCCACGACGCGCATCACGCGCGGATGGTCGACCAGCGCGGCATACTGGTTGGCCTTGGTGGGAAGCGACAGTTTCAGCATGACCTGCTGGTCGGCGGGTACGCTTTCGAGGCCCTTCAGAATCTCGGCCAGGACGATATCTTCCGCCTCGGCCTTGTCGGGGATCGAGATGGTGACTTCCGGCTCGAGGATCGGAACCAGCCCGTGGCCCAGGATCTGGTGGCCGATCTCGAATTGCTGGGCGATATTGGCGGCGATGCCGGCGGGGTTGGCCGCGTCGATGACCGAGCGCATTTTGGTGCCGAAGATGCCCTTCGCGACGGCCTTTTCCAGCGTCGCGTCAAGCTCCGGCATGGGCTTCATCAGTTTTACGCCGTCGGTGCTGTCGGCCAGGCCCTTGTCGACCTTCAGGAAGGGTACGACGTGCCGTTTCTCCCACAGGTAGGTGGCGGTGGGCGTACCGTCGATATCGCGGTCCATCGTCATTTCGAACAGGATCGCGCCGATCACCTTGTCGCCGGTGAAAGCGGGCGACTTGATGATGCGCGAGCGCATCTGGTGGATCAGGTCGAACATCTCGGCCTCGGACCCGTAAGCGTCTTCCTCGATCCCGTAGAGCTTCAGCGCCTTGGGCGTGGACCCGCCGCTCTGGTCGAGCGCGGCGATGAAGCCGCCACCTGCGCGCATCTGATCGGCCTGGGTCTGGTTCGGCATGGGGTCGTCCTTCCAATAGCGTTGTGGTCACGCCACGCGCGCGCGGCGCCGTCAGGGATTTTGATACGGCACAGTCTGGCGGGCACGCAATCTCCGTTAGCGCGAACGGAACCGCGGCAGAGCGATGCAGTGGAAAACGGGGTATGGCGCGAGCGTTGCGAGGGGGGGGCGCTGCCCCCCGCCCGAGGTATTTGGAGACCAAAGAAGCCCACCCACGACAGCAATGGAAAAGGCGCCCGATCGAGCGGGCGCCCCTTCTTCTTTCCCAAATACTCCCGCCGGAGGCATCCGCCGCGGGGAAGCGGCGACCGGCCCGGATCTCAGGCGCCGAGGGCCGCGACGCCAGGCAGGGTCTTGCCTTCCATCCATTCGAGGAAGGCCCCGCCCGCCGTCGAGATGTAGGTGAAGCTTTCGGCAGCGCCCGCCTTGTTCAGGGCCGCGACGGTGTCGCCGCCGCCGGCGACCGAGATCAGGTGTCCGGAGGCCGTGCGTTCGGCGGCGATGCCGGCGGCGGAATTGGTGGCGGTGTCGAAGGGCGCGATTTCGAACGCGCCGAGCGGGCCGTTCCAGATCAGCGTCTTCGCGTTTTCCAGGACGGAGCCGATGCGTTCCACCGTTTCGGGGCCCGCGTCGAGGATCATCGCGTCGGCCGGGCAGGCGTCGATCGAGACGGTCTCGTTCGCGGCGCCGGCCTTGAATTCGCGCGCGACGACGATGTCTGTGGGCAGCACGATCTCGCAGCCCGCCGCCCTGGCCTGCGCCATGATCTTCTGCGCCGTGCCGGTCATGTCGTGTTCGCAGAGCGACTTGCCCACGTCATAGCCTTCGGCGGCCAGGAACGTGTTGGCCATGCCGCCGCCGATCACGAGGTGATCGACCTTTTCGACGAGGTTGCCCAGCAGGTCGAGCTTGGTCGACACCTTGGCGCCGCCCACAACGGCCACGACGGGCCGTTCCGGTTTGCCGAGCGCGGCTTCCAGCGCTTTCAGTTCCGCCTCCATAAGGCGGCCGGCGCAGGCAGGCAGGGTGCAGGCGATGCCTTCGGTCGAGGCGTGGGCGCGGTGCGCGGCGGAAAACGCATCGTTGCAGTAGATGTCGCCCACCGCGGCCATCTCGGCGGCGAATGTGGCATCGTTCTTTTCCTCGCCCGGATAGAAACGCGTGTTCTCCAGAAGCAGGATCGCGCCGTCGGGCAGGGCATCGGCCGCGGCGATGGCGGCCGGGCCGCGGCAGTCGGCGCAGAAGGTGACGGGGCGGTCGAAGGCGGCTTCCAGTGCGGGGACGAGCTGGCCCAGCGACATCTCGGGCACGACCTGGCCCTTGGGGCGGCCGAAATGCGCCAGAAGGATCGGCGTGCCGCCGGCGTTCAGGATCGTTTCTATCGTTGGAAGCAGGCGACGGATGCGGGTGTCGTCGGTCACCACGCCGTTCTCCATCGGCACGTTGATGTCGACGCGCACCAGCACGCGTTTGGACTTCAGATCCATGTCGTCGAGCGATTTCCAACCCATCGGTCAAATCCTTCGTGAAAAACGGTACTGACAGGGTTGTTCCCCGTTCCGGGCGCCTTGGTCAATGCGGCGAATGCCGCCGCTCCCTTGGCAAACCGGCGCAGCGCGAATAGGTGTCTTGGCAAAAGAACTAACAGACAAGAACGGAGGCTCGCATGGCCGAGTACGAAGATCCCGAGAACACGATCCTGATCGAACTGAAGGACGGCACCGTCGCGATCCAGCTGCTGCCCGATGTCGCGCCGCAGCACAGCGCGCGGATGAAGGAACTGGCCCGCGCCGGCGCCTATGACAATGTCTGCTTTCACCGGGTGATCGACGGTTTCATGGCCCAGACCGGCGACGTGAAGCATGGCAACATGGAAGAAGACTTCAACATTCGCATGGCGGGCACGGGCGGGTCGGACCTGCCGAACCTGCCGGCCGAATTCTCGCGCCTGCCGCATGATCGCGGCACCATCGGGGCGGCCCGGTCGGCCAACCCGGACAGCGCCAATTCGCAGTTCTTCATCAACTTCCAGGACAACAACTTCCTGAACGGGCAGTACACCGTCTATGGCCGGGTGATTTCGGGTATGGAACATGTCGATGCCATCGCGCGGGGCGAGCCGCCGGCGGAGCCCGACCGGATGATCAGCATGAAGGTGGCCGCAGATGCGTAAGCTTGCACTTGGACTGGCCCTGCTGGCCGCGGGCCCCGCGATGGCAACGGGGCTCGATATCGCGGTCGAAGGCGAAGGCGCGAACGGCACCATTCATGTCGACCTGCTGGAAGACGTGGCCCCGGGCCATGCCGAACGGATCGCCAGCCTTGCGGAAAGCGGCGCCTATGACGGCGTCGTCTTCCACCGGGTGATCGACGGGTTTATGGCGCAGACGGGCGACGTGGAATTCGGCAAGATGGGCGGCGACATGCGCATGGCCGGGCGCGGCGGCTCCGACGAACCGGATCTCGCGGCCGAGTTCTCGGACATTCCGTTCGAACGCGGCGTGGTCGGCATGGCCCGGTCGCAGAGCCCGGACAGCGCCAATTCGCAGTTCTTCATCATGTTCGACGAAGCGCCGTTCCTGAACGGCCAGTACACGGTCGTGGGCCGGGTCACGGACGGAATGGATGTCGTCGACCAGATCAAGCGCGGGACCGGCCAGAACGGTGCGGTTGTCGGTCAGCCCGACCGGATGACATCGGTCACGGTGACCGACTGATCCCATGTGCCAGATGCGGCGGGCCGGACCGGCCTGCCGCGACTTGCGCCGGGCGCGGCGACGCCTCCGACGGGAGGATCTGGGAAGAGAAGAAGAGGCCGGGACGGGGTTTCGGTGTCTTCAATGAAAACGGCCCCGCCGCAGAACGGACGGGGCCGATTTTGACCGGAAACCCGGAACTCGGCGATTTACGAAGACGGCGTGGTGTCGGCCTGTTTCCGCGCAGAAGCGGCGGCAGAGGCGGCTTTCGACGTCGTGCGGGCCGCGCTGCTGGCGTTGTCGGCCGCGGCGCTTTTGGATTCGCCGCCGGTGGACGTGTTGGCCGACCCCGAGGACTTGCCGCCCGGCTGCAGCGGATCGTCGTCGCGCTGGACGGAGCCTTCGAAATGGGCGCCGCTTTCGATCGCGATGGTCTTGTGGATAATGTCGCCTTCGACGCGGGCGGTGGCCGTCAGGCGGACCTTCAGCCCGCGGACGCGGCCCACGATGCGGCCGTTGATCACAACGTCGTCGGCGGTGACTTCACCCTTGATCGTGGCGGTTTCGCCCACGGTCAGCAGGTGCGCGCGGATATCGCCTTCGACCGAGCCTTCGACCTGGATGTCGCCGCTGGTCTTCAGGTTGCCCGTCACGTGCAGATCGGACGACAGGATGGAAGCAGCGGGTTTCGGCTTCGGAGCGCTCGACGTCGGGGCCTGGTTCTCCTGCTTCGGGGGGGCAGGGCGCGCAGCGGCGGGGGCTGCGGTTGCTGCGTCCGAGGCACGCGGGCCGGGTTCGTTGATTTTGCTTTTAGAAAACATTTCTCGCAGCCTTGATATAGATCATCGGGTTTTTGGGTTGGCCGGCAGCTCGCACTTCGTAGTGCAGATGGGTACCCGTCGAACGGCCAGTGCTACCCATATCACTGATATGATCCCCACGCGAGACCCTTTGGCCCTTCTTGACGAGAATGCGCGTATTGTGGGCGTAGCGGGTTTCCAGCCCGAAGGCGTGCTGGATCACGACGAGCTTGCCGTAGCCGGATTGCCAGCCGGCATGCGTCACGACGCCGTCGGCGGTGGCGTATATATTGGTGCCGTGGGGGCCGGCGAAATCGGTGCCGGAATGCAGCCGCCGACCGCCCGACCACGGATCGCGGCGATAGCCGAAGCCCGAGGTCATGCGCACCGAGGCGCGGACCGGGTTGGCGAAGGGCGCCTGCTCCGCGGCGAGGCGGTAGAGGTTCAGCCGGTCCATCTGGTCGAGGATCCGGTTGGCGCGCAATTCGTCGCCCGAAGGCTCTTCGCCCCGGGTCGAGAACGAGATCGGCATGAGCGGGCCGCCCTGTCCGTCATAGCCGCGGCGGACCTCTTCGATCATCCGGTCGGGCGACAGGCCGGCCGAGGTGAACATCTTGTTCAGCGGCTCGACCGAGACTTCGACGGCTTCTTCAAGCTGGCGGAAGATCTGGTCATTGCGGTCCTTGATGACTTCCAGTTCGGACACGAGCCGGTCGCGGTCCTGCTCGGCCGTCTTCGCGTCGTCGGCCGTCTGGTCGCGCTCGGCGGCCGTGCGGGCCAGCGCCTGCGACATGAACTCGATCTGCTTGGGCGCGGTTTCGGCGGCCAGCAGCATCCGGCTTTCGCCCTTGGTTTCGGCCCTGAGCGCGGTCAGCGCTTCGCGCGATTCGTCGCGTTCCTTCATCACGGTGCGCAGAGTGGTCTGGATGACCTCGATCCCGGTGGCCAGTTCGTGGCGGCGGGTTTCGGATTCCAGAAGTTCCGACTGCATGACCGAGATCTGTTCGAGCGCCGCGTTGAACCGGTTCTGCGCGGCGACCGCTTCTTCGGCACGGGCGTCACGCTCGGCCGAGATATGGTTCAGGCGGGCCTGGTAGATCGCCTTGTCGCGCGCGGCCTGGTCACGGAAGTTTCCGGACCCGATACTGTCCATCAGGACAATCGCCAAAGCGATGATCGCCCAGGAGGTCAGTAGAATAGCCGAACTGAAGGCTATGAGTTGCGTCGCCGGTTTCAGGCGAATGAAACGGGTATCCGTGTCCGATTTCAGGAATACCCGTCGTTCCGGAAATCGTTTTTCTAGAAACTTGTCGAGCTTGATCGCAAGCTTTGTCCGCACGTCCTCACCCCTATTCCCGTCCCCGAACGATGCACGGATCAGGGCTTCCGGCATCTTGGGGCACTTCGTAGTCCACGAGTTTGCATTTGGGCAAGCCTCATAGTCCGCTGCGGTTGGAAACGGGTTACCGCGCCCCCGGAATAGGCAACTCTTTGCCGATTCAGTGGAAATTCCTGACTTGCAGCAGCGTGTTCCAGCTTGGTGCAGTTTTGGTTTACGTTAGGTAAAGAGGGTGTGCGCCTTGTAATCGGCCAGAACCAATTCGCCTTTCGGGTCGTCGGGACACACGTAATGCGTGCATTTTCGTATCAAGTTTATCGAAATGGCAGATCACCGGGTCTGGCCTCTATCCGCGGGCCTTCTCCTCGGCCAGCGGCCAGTAGAAATCCGGTGGCAGCCCGGCATCGGCGCGTTTTTCCTCGTTGAAGGGGGGCTTCAGCGCGCCGTGGAAATAGCGCCGGACAAGGCTGTGGAATGCCTCCTTCGGGTCGAGCTCATCGCGCCCGCAAAGGAAGTTGAACCATTTCGAGCCATAGGCGACATGGGCCACTTCCTCCGCATAGATGGTTTTCAGCGCCGCCACCGCCTGCGCTTCGCCCGCCTTTTCGAAGATGCCGATCATGCCGGGGGTCACGTCCAGACCGCGGGCTTCCAGCACCATGGGCACGACGGCCAGGCGCCCCGGCAGGTCGTCCGCCGTATCGGACGCCGCGCGCCACATGCCGGCATGGGCGGGCAGGGCGCCGTAATGGCTTCCCAGCGCTTCAAGGCAATCGCAGACCAGCCCGAAATGCTTGGCCTCCTCGTCGCCGGATTTGACCCAGTCGTCGTAGAACCCTTGGGGCATCGGGACATGGCCGAAGCGGGCGATGATGTCCCAGTGCAGATCCACCGCGTTGAGTTCGATATGCGCCACGGCGTGCAACAGCGCGATCCGGCCCGTGGGGCTGCCGGGGCGGCGGCGCGGCACGTCGCGGGGCTCCAGCAGATCGGGCTTGGTGGGACGCGCGGGAAAATCGGGGGGCGACGCGGTGCCAATGGCGATCGGTGCGCTCTCTCCCCGCCGCGCGGCGAACCACGTTGCCGCATGGGCCCGCGACAGCGCCGCCTTGGCGCGGCCGTCGGCGGTGGACAGAACCTCCACCGCCATTTCGGTCAGCGTGAGGCTCACAGAGCCTTCACCGCCGCCAGCACCTCGTCGACATGGCCGTCGACCTTCACCTTGGGCCAGATCTTCGCGATCTTGCCGTCGGCGTCGATCAGGAAGGTGGCGCGGGTGATGCCCATGAATGTCTTGCCGTACATCTTTTTTTCACCCCATACCCCGTAATCTTCGCAGGTGGTGGTGTGTTCGTCCGACAGAAGGGGGATGGAGAGATTCTGTTTCGCAACGAATTTGTCGTGGCTGGCGACGCTGTCCTTGGAAATCCCCAAGACTTGCGCACCGGCGTCGGCAAAGGCCTGCGCGCTTTCCGAGAAGCCGATGGATTCCTTGGTGCATCCCGGCGTATTGTCCTTGGGATAGAAGAACAGAACCACCGGCGCACCGCGCAACGCTGAAAGCGTTACATCGCCGCCGCCGTCTCGGGGCAGGGTGAAATCCGGGGCGGTATCGGACACTTCGGGCATGTCGGGCATGGGGGTCTCCTCGGTTGACGTGATCGGTCGGTGCGGGCCGGCGCGCGTGCAACAGGACCAACCGGAATGGGCAGGATGATGCGATCTCGCGGTGACAGGCACGCCGTGTGGGGATCATATTAGGTCGTCCGCGACAATTGAAAAGACAACCGTACAGACGTCGAACCAGACATCGAACCAGATTGCGGACCAGACGGCAGACCAGACGGCGGAACGGAACATGGCGCCGAAGGGCGAGGACGCGACAGAGAAACGGAAGAAGCCCACGCGGCGCGAGCGGTACGATGCCGCGCGCGCCCGACGCGGTGCGCACACGTATCTGTGGTACATCAGCCGCGGCATCCTGACGACGGCCGGGTCCATCGTGCTGGTCGCCGGCGCCTTCGCGTTCATGCTGGTGGGCACGCCGCTGGATGCGCCGGGCTGGATGAAGGACCGTCTGACCGCCGGGCTGGAACGCAACATGGATGGTATGGGGATCGGCTTCGGCGAGATCTCGTTCACGCTGGGCCGTGACGGCAGGCCCAGCCTTCACCTGGGCGACGTGACGCTGACGGAACCGGACGGGCGCGACCTGGTGCTGATCGACAACGCGGAAATGACCCTGTCCATGCACGCGCTTCTGGACGGGCAGATCCAGCCGAAAACCGTGACGATCACCGGCGTCGAAGGTTTTCTTGAACGCGACCGGACCGGCCGCGTCGTGCTGTCGTTCATCGACGGCGCCCATCCCGTGCAGGCGGAAAACGTGCCGGAACTGATCGGCATGGTCGACGAGGCCCTGCAGGCCCCGCTGTTTTCCGAGCTGAACCGGATCGACGTGCGCACCCTGTCGCTGGATTTCGAAGACCACCGCGCGCGGCGCACCTATGAACTGGAGGGCGGCTACCTGACCGTCCTGCGCGGCGCGCGGGATCTGGAGGCGACGGGCGGGTTCAACGTGCTGGGCGGCCACGCCCCGCGGTCCACGGTTGAATTCAGCCTCGACAGCGATATCGGCGACAAGGCGGCGCAGGTGTCCTTCAAGCTCGACGATGTCGATGCGCGCGATCTGGCGGGGCAGACCGTGGCGCTGGCATGGCTCGATGCCCTGCGCGCGCCGATCTCGGGCGCGATGCGCGGCTCTCTCACGGAAACCGGCGCGCTGGGGCCCGTCTCGGGCACGCTTCATATCGGGGAGGGCGTGTTGCAGCCCACGGACAAGACCCGCCCGATCCCATTCCGGAAGGCGCACAGCTATTTCGAATTCAGCCCCGCCACGCGGACCCTGCGGTTCGACGAACTGGCCGTCGACAGCGACTGGGGCACAGGGACGGCCACGGGCGTGGCCTACCTGGACGTACACGAGAACGGCGGCCTGGACGAGCTGATCGGCCAGTTCGAGTTCACGGGCCTTGTCCTGAACCCGGCCGATATCTACCCCGCGCCGCTGGAACTGTCGGGCGCATCGACCGATTTCCGGCTGGAGCTCGATCCATTCCGCTTCACGCTGGGCCAGCTGTCGGTCTCGCAGGGGGAAACCGACCTGCTGCTGTCGGGCGCGGTGCGCGCCGTGGCCGAGGGCTGGAACATCGCGCTGGACGCGCAGGTGAACGAAATCACGGTAGAGCGGGCGATCAGTTTCTGGCCGCTGCCGGTGGCCTCGGAAGGCCGGGCCTGGGCGGCCGAAAACATTCGCGGCGGCCTGATGACAGGGATCGATGCGTCGCTGCGTTGGGCCCCGAACGAGGCGCCGGCGCTGCATGCCGATTTCGACTTCGAAAAGGCTTCGGTCCGCTATCACGCCACGCTGCCGCCGCTGCTGGACGCTGTCGGCCACGGCACGCTGGACGGCCGGCTGGCCGAGCTGTCGCAGGCCGTCGTTCCTGTGACCGTGCAGGTCGCCGCAAACGACGAAAGCGCAGGCCTTGATGCGCTGGATCGTGGCGGCGCGGCTCCCGGGGGCGTCTCGCAGGCCGCCCTTGTCCCGCCATGGACGCCGCAGGGCGGCACGGCCCCGACATTGACGCTGAAGGCGAAACCGGACGTGCCGGGCCTGCGCCTGTCGGCGACCGTCACCTCGGGCCGGATCCTGCCGCGGCAGGGCGGCGCGCTGGACGTGGCGGGCAGCAGCTTCACGATTCCGGACACCGGTGTGAAGAACGGTCCCGGCGAGGCCGAGCTGCGAGTGAGCGCAGAGGTCACGTCGCTTCTGTCGATGCTGAACGAACCGCCCTTCGGGATCATGGACATCGCCGACCTGCCGGTCGATTTCGCGCAAGGAAACGCGCTGGCCATCGGCCGGATCGTGCTGCCCATGCAGGATCAGGTCCAGTACGAGGAGATCGATTTCGACGTGTCCGCCCGGATCACCGGTTTCGAGACTGACGAACTGATCCCCGACCAGCGGCTGACGGCGGCGGCGCTGGACCTCGTGGCCGATCCGGCCCTCGTCTCGGCCACGGGTGACGTGCGCGTGGGGGACCTTCCCGCGTCGGTCACCTGGCGCCAGCCGATCGGCACCGAACCGGGGCCCGGCTCGGTCACGGGAACGGCCGAAATTTCGCAGCTGACAGTCGACACGTTCGATATCGGTCTGCCCGATGGCACCGTGTCGGGGCAGGGAACGGCGGATTTCACGCTCGACATGCCAAAGGGCGCGCCGCCGGTGCTGACGGCGCAGTCGGATCTCGCCGGCGTGCGGCTGGCCGTGCCGGCGCTTGGCTGGTCGAAACCGGCCGCGTCGCGCGGGCAGATGGATGTTGCCGTCACGCTGGATACGGTGCCGCGGGTCGATTCCGTATCGGTCGCGGCGGCGGGGCTGACGGCGACGGGAGACGTCACGCTGGGCGCCGACGGCAACCTTGATCGCGCCCGGGCCACGTCGCTGAAGATCGGCAACTGGCTGGATGTCTCGGCCGAGATGCGGGGCCGCGGCACTGCGGCGCCCGACATTGCGGTGACGGGCGGGCGGTTCGACATCCGCGGTTCTACCGTGCCGGAGGACTCGGGCGCCGGCGGCGACAGTTCGGTCAATCGCATGACGGTTCAGCTGGACCGGTTGCAGGTCACCGAAACCGTCGCGCTGACGGCCTTCGCGGGCGATTTCGACATGCGGCAGGGCATGGCGGGCGGCTTCAACGGTCGCGTGAACGGCGGCACGCCGATTGCCGGGCAGATCTCGCCCCAGGACGGGGGCAGCGCCTACCGGATCACGTCCGACGATGCCGGGGGCGTCGTGCGGTCGGCCGGGGTGTTCGACCAGGGGCGCGACGGCGACATGGTGATGACGCTGCTGCCCGCGGATGCGCCCGGCACCTACAACGGCTCGCTCAGGGTCGAGAACGCGCGGGTGTCCGGCGCACCGGCTGTGGCGGCGATCCTGAACGCGATCAGCCTTGTGGGCCTGTTCAGCGAACTGGCCGGCAAGGGGATCGAGTTCACGGGGATCGATGCCGACTTCCGCCTGTCGCCCGAGACGCTGACGATCTACCGCTCCAGCGCCGTGGGCCCGTCGATCGGGATGTCGATGGACGGGACCTACAATCTTGTCACTGGCTGGCTGGACACGCGCGGGGTGATTTCGCCCATCTACATGTTCAACGTCATAGGCTCGGTCGTGACGGGCAAGGGCGAAGGGTTGTTCGGCTTCAACTACACGCTGAAGGGCCCGGCCGAGGATCCGCGGGTCGAGGTGAACCTGCTGTCGGGGCTGATGCCCTCGTTCACGCGCAACATCTTCCGCGATGCGCCGCGGCCCAAACCGCCCGCCGATGGCGGTGAGCCCTTGGTCGAACAACACAAGGCCCCGCAGGAAGTGTTCATCAAGGGTGGCGACCGGTAGGCGAAACCCGCCTCCCTACCCATTCGGGGCCCACCCGCCCACCCCGTCGCCCGCGCAAAGCGCGGCCGCCGACCCCGCATGGGTAGGGAGGCGGACGGCGGCGTTTCAGGCGTTTCCATCGGCCGGAACCGGCGCTATAGGCGGCGCCATGCTGTTGAGCGATTTCGATTTCGACCTGCCCGAGGACCTGATTGCCACGCGCCCCGCCGTTCCGCGGAGCGCGGCGCGCCTGCTGGTGTCGGACGGGCCGCGGATCACCGATGCCCATGTCGGCGATCTGCCGGACTGGCTGCGCCCCGGTGACAGGCTTGTCCTGAACGACACCCGCGTGATCCCGGCACGCCTGACAGGCACCCGCCGCCGGATGAGCGGGCAGGGCGAGGTCACCGCGAAGATCGAGGCCACGTTGCTGTCGCCCCGGCCCGACGGGCAGTGGACCGCGCTTCTGAAGCCCCTGCGCAAGGTGCAGGTGGGCGAGGAGATCCGCTTCGGCGACGATTTTGCGGCTCGACTGACGGGGGTCGAAGACGGACAGGGCGTGCTGCGCTTCAATCTTGAGGGCGAGGCGTTCGGACAGGCGCTGGAGGCCCATGGCGCGATGCCCCTGCCGCCCTATATCGCCGGGCGCCGGGCCGCTGACGCGCGCGACCGGGACGATTACCAGAGCGTCTTTGCCCGCAACACCGGCGCCGTGGCCGCGCCCACCGCGTCGCTGCATTTCGACCGGGCGCTTCTGGACCGGCTGGCGGCGATGGGGGTGACGTTTTCCCATGTCACGCTGCATGTCGGCGCGGGCACCTTCCTGCCGGTGAAGGTCGAGGACGTGCGCACCCACCGGATGCATGCCGAATGGGGCCGCGTGAGCGAAACCGCCGCGGCCGAGATCGCCGCGACACGGGCCGAGGGCGGCCGGGTGATCCCCGTGGGCACCACCGCGCTGCGCCTGATCGAGACGGCGGCGCGGGCGGGCGGGATCGCGCCCTGGGAGGGGGAGACCGACATCTTCATCTACCCCGGGTTCGACTTCCGCGTGACCGATGCGCTGATGACCAATTTCCACCTGCCGAAATCGACGCTTCTGATGCTGGTGTCGGCCCTGATCGGGCGGGAGCGGGTGATGGCGATCTATGACCACGCCGTGCGGAACGGGTATCGCTTCTTTTCCTACGGGGATGCGTCGCTGCTGATTCCCCAACCCTAGGGGGCTCTGCCCCCGACCGCCTGGCGGCGGTCTCCCCCCGAGGTATTTGGGGACCAAAGAAGCCGGGGCGCGGGCGCTGTCGCGGCGAAGGGTCGCCGGTTGCGGATCCGGGGTTCAAAAGCGACTTGTCCTGTCGCACATCGGAAGGACGATGGCTCGCCGCACGGGTCATGGCAGGGCCAGCCAAACGGACCGGAGGCGCGCGCGCATGTTACAAGTTCTGTCGAGCGCCTGGGCGCTGCTTTTGGGCCTTGGCCTTCTGACCGTCGGCAACGGCTTGCAGACCACGATCCTTGGCCTGCGGGGGGAGCTTGAAGGCTTCTCCACGCTCGAGATGTCGATCATCGTCCTGGGCTATTTCGTGGGGTTCCTGGGCGGTTCGCGGCTGGCGCCCGAGCTGATCCGGCGCGTGGGCCACGTGCGGGTGTTCGCGGCGCTGGCGTCGGGCATTTCGGCGGTGATGATCGTCTACCCGATGTTCGCCGATCCCATCGTCTGGACCATCGGCCGGGTGATCATCGGGTTCTGCTTCTCGGGCGTGTATGTCACCTCGGAAAGCTGGCTGAACAATGCCGCCGACAACAACAACCGCGGCAAGGCGCTGTCGCTTTACATGGCCGTGATGATGATCGGCATGATCGCAAGCCAGGGCCTTGTCGTGGTGGCAAGCCCGGCGGGCTATCTTGGCTTCGCGATTGCCTCGATCCTGGTGTCGATCTCGTTCGCGCCGATCCTGCTGTCGATCTCGCCCACGCCGCCCTTCGACCGGACGAAGCCGATGAAGCTTAAGGAGCTGTGGGTCGTCTCGCCCCTGGGCTGCGTCGGCATGTTCCTGATCGGCGGCGTGATCGCGGCGCAGTACGGGATGGCGGCCGTCTACGGCGCGCAGGCGAAGCTGAGCGTTCTGCAGATCTCGGTCTTCGTGGCGACGTTCTATGTCGGCGCGCTTTTGATGCAGTTCCCGCTGGGCTGGCTGTCGGACCGGATCGACCGGCGGATGATGATCATGGGGGTCGCCGTGATGGGGGCCGCGGCGTCCTTCGCGGGCTATCTTGTGGGCGACAGCTACTACGTGCTGCTGGGGGTCGCGTTCCTGATCGGAGGCACGGCCAACCCGCTCTATTCGCTCGTGATCGCGCATACCAACGACTACCTTCAGCACGAGGACATGGCCGCCGCGTCGGGCGGCATGATCTTCCTGAACGGGCTGGGGGCCAGCTGCGGGCCGCTGCTGGTGGGCTGGATGATGGGCCCGAACATCATGGGGCCGGGGGGCTACTTCTTCTTCATCGCGACGCTTCTGATGATCTTCGCGATCTACGTGGCCTACCGCGCGACGCAGCGTGCCGCGGTGCCACTGGAGGAAGCCGGCGCGATGGTCGTCGTGGCGCCCAGCTATTCGCCCGTCGCGCTGGAAGTCGCGCAGGAGATCGCCATCGAGGCCGAGCTGGAAGAAGCTGCCGAGGAAGACCCGGGATCGGCATGATTCCGCAAGACTATGTCGGACTGTTGCAATTCTTGATCATATTTGCCTGTTCATCGGGCAGAATGCGAACAATATGAAAATCCTCTGCAACGTGGAGTACAGAAGATGGCAGACCCGGAAGAGGTCCTGAATTTCTGGCTGAATGAGGTCGGGCAAGCAGGCTGGTACAAGGTGGACGACGCGCTGGACCGCGAGATCCGCGACAGGTTCATGGACACATGGCAGGCCGCGTCACGCGATACGTTCTGCACCTGGAAGCAGAACCCGCGCCATGCGCTGGCGCTGATCGTGCTGACGGATCAGTTCCCGCGCAACATGTTCCGGGGCGAGGCACGCGCCTTCGCGACGGATGCGCTGGCACGGAAATACGCGAAATGCGCGATCGATCGCGATTGGGACCTGCAGGTGAAGGAGCCCGAGCGGCAGTTCTTCTACCTGCCCCTGATGCATTCGGAAAACCTGTCGGACCAGGAACGCTGCGTGCGCCTGATGATGCAGCGGATGCCGGAGGAGGGGGACTCGAACCTGCTTCACGCCCGCGCCCATCGGCAGGTGATCCGCCAGTTCGGCCGGTTCCCCTATCGCAACGCCGCGCTTGACCGTGCCTCGACCCCGCCGGAGATGGCCTACGTGGCCGATGGCGGCTATGGCTCGACCGTGACGTCCCTGCAGGCGGCCTGAACGCAGGGCTGCGGGCGGGAAACCTGCTCCGCGGACCTGCCCTCCCGCGCCCCGCGCGGCCCCGGACGGGGCCGCCAGCATCGTGTCGGGCGCAGCCCGGCCGCAGGGTAACGGTGCGTCCGGGGGACCCGAGCGATATGTCGCGCCCGGGCGTCGACACGCCTTGATTGCCCGCGCGGACCAGATAGTTTACCATTAAACCAGTTTCGACCCACCGTATGAAAGTGAGGGCGCCATGGCCGGGAAATCCTTCGACGTGATCGTGATCGGCGCAGGCCCGGGCGGCTATGTTGCCGCCATCCGTGCCGCCCAGCTGGGCCTGAACGTCGCCGTCGTCGAACGCGAGCACATGGGCGGCATCTGCCTCAACTGGGGCTGCATCCCCACCAAGGCCCTGCTGCGCACTGCCGAAGTCTTCCACCTGATGCACCGCGCCAAGGATTTCGGGCTGACGGCGGAAAAGGTCGGCTTCGATTTCGACGCCGTGGTCAAGCGTTCGCGCGGGGTGGCCAAGCAGCTTTCCTCCGGCGTCACGCATCTCTTGAAGAAGAACAAGGTCACCGCCATCATGGGCGAGGCCAAGCTGGCCGGCAAAGGCAAGGTCACCGTCACCACCGACAAGGGGACGGAGGATCTGACGGCCAAGAACATCATCCTCGCCACCGGCGCCCGCGCCCGGGACCTGCCGGGGCTCGAGGCTGACGGCAAGCGCGTCTGGATGTACAAGCACGCCCTGCAACCGCCGCATATGCCGAAGAAACTGCTGGTCATCGGCTCCGGCGCCATCGGCATCGAATTCGCCAGTTTTTACCATACGCTCGGTGCCGAGGCGACGGTGGTCGAGGTGATGGACCGTATCCTGCCGGTGGAAGACGCCGAGATCTCGGCCTTCGCCAAGAAACAGTTCCAGAAGCAGGGCATGACGATCCTCGAGAAGTCCGGCGTCAAGAAGCTGGATCGCGGCAAGGACAAGGTGACGGCCCATATCGAAACTGGCGGCAAGGTCGAAAAGCACGATTTCGATACGGTGATTAGTGCCGTGGGCATCGTCGGCAATGTCGAGAACCTCGGGCTGGAGGAGGCGGGCATCAAGGTCGATCGTTCCCATGTCGTGGTCGACGAATACTGCCGCACGGGTGTCGAGGGCGTCTATGCCATCGGCGATATCGCGGGTGCGCCCTGGCTGGCGCACAAGGCGTCGCACGAAGGCGTCATGGTCGCCGAGCTGATCGCCGGTGAGCACGTCCACCCGGTACGTCCAGAAAGTATAGCGGGTTGCACCTACTGCCATCCGCAGGTGGCCTCGGTCGGGTTGACGGAAGCCAAGGCCAAGGATGCGGGCTATGACATCAAGGTCGGCCGTTTCCCGTATATCGGCAACGGCAAGGCCATCGCGCTTGGCGAATCCGAAGGCATGATCAAGACGATCTTCGACGCGAAGACGGGGGAGCTTCTGGGCGCCCACATGATCGGCGCCGAGGTGACGGAACTGATCCAGGGCTATGTCGTCGGCCGCCAGCTGGAAACCACGGAACAGGACCTGATGAACACGGTCTTCCCGCATCCCACGCTGTCGGAAATGATGCACGAAAGCGTGCTCGACGCCTACGGCCGCGCGATCCACTTCTAGCCCGCCGTTGAAAGATTGCCGTAGGGTGCGTGGTCCCCACGCACCTTTCCCAAGCCAGAAAACCCGATGCAGCCCCACTCCCCCGAACGGTGCCGGCCAGACGACCCCCGTCTCCCCGCCATCCTCTCCCTGATCCAGCGGGCCTTCGCCTACATGGACAGCCGCATCGACCCGCCGTCGTCGATGACCCGGCTCACCCTGGCAGACATCGCGAAACAATGCGAAACCGGCGAGGTCTGGGTGGTGGGCGATCCCCCCGTGGCCTGCGTGTTCTTCAAGGAACTGGACGGCTGCCTCTACCTCGGCAAGCTCGCAGTAGACGATACGGCTCGCGGGCAAGGGCTGGCGCGCCGGATGGTCGACCTGGCCGTCGAACGGGCGGCCGCACGAGGCCTGCCCGAGGTGGAATTGCAGGCCCGCGTCGAACTCGTCGAAAACCACGCGGCCTTCACCAAAATGGGCTTCCGAAAGACGGGCGAGACGGCGCATGCGGGCTACGACAGACCAACCTCCATCACCATGCGCAAGCCCGTGACGCATCCGTAGGGTGCGTGGTCCCCACGCACCGCTCGCCCCGACACGATACCCGCGGCGGGATTCCGTGATCACTTCGGCCATTCCCCGCCGGAACCTTTCACTCCCGTGACCGCAACAACCGCTGCTGGTGTTGCCGTCGCGCTATCCGTGTTACCTCCCGCCGCGAATCGTCATGCGGGGCAGGGGCCCGGCACCCGGGGGAACGACATGGTACAGTTGAGTAGCGAAGGTCAGAACATCGTCAGCGATCTGGCAGGCCGGCACGGCTTCAGCCAAGACGCGGTCACGCATATGCTGGTTGCCGTGAACAATGGCGGCGGCACGCAGGCGCAGTTCGATCACTGGGAGTTCGGCGGCATGGGCCAGTGGTCCATGGGCGGGATGATCATGATCGGCGACATGTTCAACAACATGCTGAAGGGCCGGGTCGACGCGTTGTGCAACGACCTGTCGAATTCCCTGCGCAACGCGACCGTGTTCCAGCCCATGGGCTCCAGCCAAAGCCAGAGCCAGGGCGGCTACCAGACCACGGCTTTCGGCAACTCCAGCCTGTTCGTGCAGGAACCGGGGCAAAGCTGGCCGCAGGAACTGGGCCAGCCCTCGTCCCAGGGCGCGCAGAACGACATGCGCTACGCGTTTTTCCCGTCGACCCGGCGTCTGGCCGTGAAGATCGGCGGCCGGACGACGATCTACGACGCGGGCGATCACCAGATCGGCGGCTTCGGCCAGCAGCAAAGCGGATCGTCCACCGACGGCCTGACTTTCTCCAGCCAGTTCGGAACCTACCGTCCGTCGGATCTGCCGGTGATCTCGGTCGATGGCGTTGCGCCGCAACAGTCGCAACCCGCGCCGCAGCCGACCTATGATCCGCAGCCCGAACCGATGCCCGAGATGGCGCAGCAGCCGAACCCCACTCCGGAACCGGTGCAGGCGATGCAGCAGGCCAGTGCCGAGGGCAACATCATCGACCAGATCGAACGGCTGGGCGCGCTGCGGGACCGTGGCATCCTGACGGACGAGGAATTCACCTCCAAGAAGTCCGAGCTTCTGTCCCGCCTCTGACCCCGGGACCAGGGCCCTTGCAAAGGGCCGTTAAAAGCGGTTTCCAGATCGCATCTGAAGCCGGTTCCAAACCGGCTTCGCCCGGTCCCGCCCATGGGGCCGGGTCGTGCAGGCGACGGAACCGGCATCATGGACAGAACAACAACCGCCTTCGCCAAGGTGATCGGCCTTTGGGCCGCAGGCATGGGGGCGGCGGCGCAGTTCGGCAAGGTGTCGGTCGCCTATACCTACCTTGCCGAGATCTACGGCAATACCGGCGCGGCGCTCGGTTTCGCCGTGTCGCTTGTGGGCTCGGTCGGCATCGTGTTCGGCGTGGTCGCTGGGCTGGTCGTCGCGCGGACGGGCTTTCGTCGCGCGTTGATCTGGGCGCTGCTGCTGGGCGCCGTCCTGTCGGGCGTGCAGGCGCTTTTGCCGCCACTCTGGCTGTTCCTCGTCTCCCGCGCGGCCGAAGGAGCCTCGCACCTTGCCATCGTCGTGGCCGCGCCCACGCTGATCGCGCAGATCTCGGCCGAGCGTCACCGGGGCCTGACCCTGTCGCTCTGGTCCACGTTCTTCGGCGTGGCTTTCTCGCTGCTGGTCTGGCTGGGGCTGCCGCTGTTGCGGACCCACGGCGTGCCGGCGCTGTTTGCCGCCCACGGGGTCTACATGGCCGCGATGGCCGGGCTGATCCTGATCCTGTTGCCGCGCGACGTGGTCGGCCCGCAGCCCGGTACCCTGTCCCCGCGGGCGATACTGGCCGAACATGTCGAGATCTACCGCTCCCCCTACCTTTCCGCCGCCGGGCTGGGCTGGGTGTTCTACGCGGGGTCTTACGTGGCGATCCTGACCATCATGCCACCCTTCGTGCCCGAAGCGATCCGCGCGGCGACCTTCGCGGCCTTCCCGCTGGTGGGCATCGCATCGTCGATGACGCTGGGCGTCTGGCTGCTGCGCCGGGTGCCAGCCGTGCGGGTGGTGCGGGCCGGGTTCGTGGCGGCCCTTCTGGCCAGCGTTGCGATCGTCGCTTTGCCGGGTGCGGGCTGGCCCTATCTGCTGCTATCCGCCGTGCTGGGGCTGGTGCAGGGCGCGTCCTTCACCGCTATCCCGCAGTTGAATGCAGGCGCGCGGGGGCAGGCGCAGGCGAACGGCGCGATGGCGCAGATGGGCAATGTGGGCACCACCTTCGGCACGCCGGTTCTGGCCGCACTTGTGCTGGGCCTTGGGCTGACCGGGTTCCTGATCTTCGCCGCCACGCTTTTTGCCGGGGGGGCGCTGGTGCACACGGTCACCGCCGCCCGCCGGGCGCGCGTGGTGAAAGCCTAGGCCGGCACCGGGTGAAGCTCGTAGGTCTCGCCCTCAAGGATTGCGCGGTCCACCTCGATCCGCGGCAGGCCCGGATCGTCGTCGCGCCGGCCGCGCAGGATGATCTCCGTGCCGGGGGACAGCATGTCCTCGTCCAGCCCGGTCCGGCCGCCGCGCCATTGCTGGCCCAGCCGCGCTTCCCAGTTCTTGCCGTCCGCCTCGACCGTCAGAATGCCCCGCGGATCGCCGAGCTTCGCTTCGGTGATCACGCCGGTCAGCTCAAACTCGCTGTCTTCGGTCCAGCGCCAGCCATGGTGGGCAAAGGCGGGGGCCCCGGGCAGCGCCGGAAGCAGGGCGAGGAGGCCACGTCTGCTGAGTTGCATATCGATCTCCATCCAAATCCGGGGGCCAGCATCGCAAACCGCAACAGAGTCGTCACCTGACAGCGACGTGATCCCACCCCCTTGCAGCGGAGCCTTGCCGATCCTCTGCACGATACGCGGGCAATCCCGTCACAAACCTTGTTATGCGACCCCACGTGTTCACATTATGTTCGCATTTTTAGGTTGGAGACTCACCGCCGCTGACCTATGTCTGGAAGACATTGGCCGGGGGTGTCATGAGCGAACAGAAATTCATATCGGTCCGCGGCGCGCGGGAACACAACCTGAAGGGCGTCGATGTCGACATTCCCCGCGACCAGCTGGTCGTGATCACGGGTCTGTCGGGATCGGGCAAATCGTCCCTGGCCTTCGACACGATCTATGCCGAAGGCCAGCGGCGCTATGTCGAAAGCCTGTCGGCCTATGCGCGGCAATTCCTCGACATGATGGAAAAGCCGGACGTGGATCACATCACCGGCCTCAGCCCCGCGATTTCCATCGAACAGAAGACGACATCGAAGAACCCGCGCTCCACCGTCGGCACGGTGACCGAGATCTACGATTACATGCGCCTGCTCTATGCACGCGCCGGCACACCCTACAGCCCCGCCACCGGCCTGCCGATCGAAGCGCAGCAGGTACAGGACATGGTCGACCGGATCATGGCGCTGGGGGACGGCACCCGTGCCTACCTGCTGGCCCCCATCGTGCGGGACCGGAAGGGCGAATACCGCAAGGAATTCATGGACCTGCGCAAGCAGGGCTTTCAGCGCGTGAAGGTGAACGGCGAGTTCCACGAACTGGACGAGCCCCCGACGCTCGACAAGAAATTCCGCCACAACATCGACGTCGTCGTCGACCGCGTCGTGGTGCGCGAAGGCATCGAAACCCGGTTGGCGGATTCCCTGCGAACCGCACTGGACCTGGCCGACGGCATCGCCACGCTGGAAACCGCGCCGACCGAGGGCGAGCCGGAACGCCTGACCTTCAGCGAAAATTTCGCATGCCCCGTGTCGGGCTTCACGATCCCTGAGATCGAACCGCGCCTGTTTTCCTTCAACGCCCCCTTCGGCGCCTGCCCGGATTGCGACGGGTTGGGTGTCGAGTTGTTCTTCGACGAACGCCTCGTCGTTCCCGACGCGGCCTTGAAGATCGCCGATGGCGCACTGGCGCCGTGGCGGAAGGGGAAATCGCCCTACTTCCTGCAGACCATCAATTCCCTCGCCAAGCATTACGGCTTCAAGACCCAGACCAAGTGGAAGCACCTGCCCGAGAAGGTACAGCAGATGTTCCTGTATGGATCGGGCAGGGAAGAGATCAAGTTCCGTTACGACGACGGCGGCCGCGTCTACGAGGTGTCGCGCGTCTTCGAAGGCGTGATCCCGAACATGGAACGCCGCTACCGCGAGACGGATTCGAACTGGATCCGCGAGGAGTTCGAACGCTACCAGAACAACCGCCCCTGCGGCAGCTGCGGCGGGTACCGTCTGAAGCCCGAGGCACTAGCGGTTAAGATCGGTCCGGCCGATGGCCCTCAGGAAGATCTTCTCCACGTGGGGCAGGTCGTCCAGATGTCGATCCGCGAAGCGTTCGAGTGGTGCGAAACGGTGCCGAAACATCTCTCGGTCCAGAAGAACGAGATCGCCCGCGCCATCCTGAAGGAAATCCGCGAACGGCTGGGCTTCCTGAACAACGTGGGCCTCGATTACCTGACGCTGTCGCGGAATTCCGGCACGCTGTCGGGCGGCGAAAGCCAGCGGATCCGGCTGGCCTCGCAGATCGGCTCCGGCCTCACCGGGGTTCTGTACGTGCTCGACGAGCCGTCCATCGGCCTGCACCAGCGCGACAATGACCGCCTGCTGGGCACGCTGAAATCGCTGCGCGACCAGGGCAATACGGTGATCGTCGTGGAACATGACGAGGAAGCGATCCGCGAGGCCGATTACGTCTTCGACATCGGCCCGGGCGCGGGTGTGCATGGCGGGCAGGTGGTCAGCCACGGTACCCCCGATCATATCGCGGCCGATCCCGCCTCCCTGACCGGCCAGTACCTGTCCGGCACGCGCGAGATCCCGGTTCCGGCCGAACGGCGCAAGGGCAACGGCAAGTCGATCACGGTGGTGAAGGCCACGGGCAACAACCTGCAGGAGGTCACGGCCGATTTCCCGCTGGGCAAGTTCGTCTGCGTCGCGGGCGTGTCCGGCGGCGGCAAGTCGACCCTGACCATCGAGACGTTGTTCAAGACGGCCTCGATGCGCCTGAACGGCGCGCGGCAGACGCCGGCACCCTGTGAAACGATCAAGGGCCTGCAACACCTCGACAAGGTCATCGACATCGACCAGCGCCCCATCGGGCGCACGCCTCGGTCGAACCCGGCCACCTATACCGGCGCCTTCACGCCGATCCGCGACTGGTTCGCGGGCCTGCCCGAAGCCAAGGCGCGCGGCTACAAGCCCGGGCGCTTCAGCTTCAACGTGAAGGGTGGCCGGTGCGAGGCCTGCCAGGGCGACGGCGTGATCAAGATCGAGATGCACTTCCTGCCCGACGTCTACGTGACCTGCGAAACCTGCAAGGGCGCGCGCTATAACCGCGAAACGCTGGAGATCACGTTCAAGGGCAAGTCCATCGCTGACGTGCTCGACATGACGGTCGAGGACGCGCAGGGCTTCTTCCAGGCGGTCCCGTCGATCCGCGAGAAGATGGACGCGCTGATGCGCGTGGGCCTGGGCTACATCAAGGTCGGCCAGCAGGCGACGACGCTGTCGGGCGGCGAGGCGCAGCGGGTGAAACTGTCGAAGGAACTGGCGCGCCGGTCGACGGGAAAGACGCTCTACATCCTCGACGAACCGACGACGGGGCTGCATTTCGAGGACGTGAAGAAGCTCCTGGAAGTGCTACACGAACTGGTGGAGCAGGGGAACTCGGTCGTGGTGATCGAGCACAACCTGGATGTCATCAAGACCGCGGACCACATCATCGACATCGGCCCGGAAGGCGGCGATGGCGGTGGACGGATCGTGGCCGCCGGCACGCCGGAAGAGGTGGCGGCGGTCGAGGGGTCTCATACCGGGCACTACCTGAAGCCATTGCTGGATCCCAAGAGAAAGCGGCTGGCGGCGGAGTAGGGAATGGTGCGTGCGAAGCACACACCCTACGGTGGTCACGTGGCCGGTCAGCTCGGATTCACCACAGAGATGGGCCCGCCATCCCTGCAGATCCACCATCGCCTGGTTGGGGCCTGAGCGCTCACGCCCGTCCCGTCAAGGGCAAGCCGCGCGATGCGCGGGCCTCGCGGCCCCTTGACGGGACGGCCGCGACCGCTCTCATCGGCCCCAGGCGACGGTGGCTCCGCAGAGATGGCTTGGAGGATATCTGTGCACCGGGGCAGGGCGCGTGTTTTCTTCTCTTCCCGAAATACTCCCGCCGGAGGCGGACCCACATCTGCGATCGGGACTGGCGCTGGCCTTAGAGGACCGGGTCGGCGTAACCGCGCGAGAAGGTGAACATCTCCTCGTGCACGTGCCGGGCCATGGCGCGGACGGCGGCGGAGGGGTGGGCATCGCGGATCTGCATCAACGCGTCGTCGGTCTCGCGGCAGATCGGCATCTGGTGCAGGGCGCGGATTGCATCGACCGCCTGCCAGATGTCCCGCGGGGCCGACAGGGCGAGCCGCGCGAGCGCGGATGATGCGGACGGATCGGCGCGTTGGCCGAGGGCGCGGATGGCGCTGATCCGCACGTCCCTGTCGGAGCGTTTCAGGTGCGACAGGAGCCATGGCATCGTGTCGGCGGGACGGCCGCCGAAGGCGATCTCGGTCCCGCAGGCCGGGCAGAAGGCGGCGGCCTGGGGCGTCATTGCGGAACAGACGGGGCAGGGGCTGTGCATGGTCCGTGGCGGCCGTTCGACAACAGGTTGAGCCAAGTAGAATTGGCTCAGCTCCTAGTCAGGCTTTGCAACGAACATGTGACGGAATGCATTCTGTTTGACGGCAATCGGGCGCGCCTGTCGAAACGGGCACGGCCCGGACTGCGCCGGGGCATGGGCGCCCGGCGCGCCCGAGTGTCAGTTCAACAGCGTCGCGACGGCGCCGATCACGTTCAGCACTTCGCGTGTCTGGCGGTCCATCTGGTAGACCTGACCGCCGTACCGATAGTAATCGTAGCCGGGCTCGAACCCGTAGCGGCCCGGGCTCTCGATGATGATGTAGTCGCGGTCGACACGGTCGCCCTTGTAGACGTCGTTGTGGTTGGAGCGCAGCCCCGGCGGTGTGCAGGAACCCTTCTTCGCCAGACCGGGCGGGCAGCCCTTGGGGCCGGCGGTGACGGCGGCGGGCACGACAAGGGTCGCGGTGGCGAGGCCGATGGCGGTCGCGCGCAGGATGCGGTGCATGGCGGTATCCTCTCTTTCCATATTTCGGGAATATAACCCCGGATGACGGGAGAGGTTCCCCCTGTCTTCCCGCCCCTGCGGAGTTCCGCCTATCCCCGCCCGCGCTTTTCGAACCGGGGCAGCATGGCGCTGAAATCCCGGCCCTTGCCGTCCTCGTCCTCGACGAATGTCGCGTAGAGCGCCTGGGCCAGCGCGCCCATGGGCGTGTCGGCATCGGCGCTTTCGGCGGCCTGTTGCGACAGGCGCAGGTCCTTCAGCATCAGGTCGGCGGCGAAGCCCGGCGTGTAGCCATTGTCGGCCGGGCTTTGGGGGCCTACGCCCGGCGCGGGGCAGTAGGCGTTCATCGTCCAGCTGTAGCCCGACGAGGTCGAGACCACGTCGAACATCTTCTGGCGGTCGAGGCCCAGCTTGTCGGCGAGCGCAAAGGCTTCGCACGTGCCGATCATGGTGACGGCAAGGATCATGTTGTTGCAGATCTTGGCCGCCTGGCCTGCGCCGGAGCCGCCGCAATGCACCGCCTTCTGGCCCATGATGTCGAAAAGAGGTTCCGCCTTGGCGAAGGCGGCCTCGCTGCCGCCGGCCATGAAGGTCAGCGTGCCCGCCGCCGCGCCGCCGATCCCGCCCGACACGGGCGCATCGACAGCCAGCAGCCCGGCGGCTTCGGCCTGATCGGCCACCGCGCGGGCGCTGTCGACATCGACGGTGGAACAATCCAGCAGCAGCGCGCCGGACGCCATGGCCGGGATTACCTCGTCCGCCACGGCGCGCAGGATCGCGCCGTTGGGGAGCATCGTGATCACCACCTCCGCCCCTTTGGCGGCGGCCGGTGCACTGGAGGCGCTGGCACCGCCGTCGACCTCGATCCCGGCGGTGTCGAAGCCGGTGACCTCTTGGCCTGCGGCGATCAGGTTGGCGGCCATCGGCGCGCCCATGTTGCCCAGTCCGATGAATGCGATCTTCATGTGGTCTTCTCCTCCTTGGCGGCCACGATCAGGGCGCCCAAATTCGTCGCTTCGAAAGGCATCTCGCGCAGCGGTGACTGCGGTGTATCACAGGACGAGACCGTCTTCGCCCAGCGGCGCCAGAATGGCCTCGACCGCCGCGTCCGGCAGGTCCTCCAGCCCGTAGCGCCAGGCCGGATTGCGATCCTTGTCGATGATCTGGGCGCGCACGCCTTCCAGGAAATCCCCCTGTTCCATCGCCCGCCATGTAAAGCGGAACTCCAGCTCCAGAGCCCGCCCCATGGAAATCCCGTCTGCCGCGAGCCGGTCCAGAATCCCCAGCGTTGCCGCCATCGACAGGGGCGAGCCGCGCCGCAGCGCTTTTTCCGCCGAAGCCGCCAAGTCGCCCTCCATCCCGTCGAGCGCGGCCAGGATCTCCGCCGGGCCACGCAGGCCGAAGGCGGCACCGATCTCGCCCTGTGCCGCGGCCAGCGCACTGGGTGGCGGGGCGTCGGAATAGCCCAGCACCCGGTCGGCCTCACCTGTCGAGAGCAGGACGGATATCAGCTCGGGCCAGCGCTCCTCGTGCAGGTAGATATCGGCGAAACCGGCGTGGATCGCATCGGCCGCGTCCATCCGCGCGCCGGTCAACCCCAGATAGGCGCCAAGCGCGCCGGGCGCCTGCGCCAGAAGGAACGTGCCGCCGACATCCGGCACCAGGCCGATTCCGCATTCGGGCATCGAAATCCGGGTCGTGTCCCCCACCACCCGATGCCCGCCATGGCAGCCGATTCCCACGCCGCCGCCCATGACGAAGCCCTGCATCAGGCTGACGACAGATTTCGGATAGGTCGCGATGTAATTGTTCAGCCGGTATTCGTCGCGCCAGAAGGTGCGCGCGTAGTCGTAGTTGCCCTCCCGCCCGGTGCGGTACAGCTCGGCAATGTCGCCGCCCGCGCAGAAGGCTTTTTCGCCCTCGGCATCGATCAGCACCATGCGCACGTCCGGGTCGGTCTCCCAGGCGCGCATCGCCGCTTCGATCGCCAGGCACATGTCATGGCTCAGCGCGTTCAGCGCCTTGGGGCGGGTGAAGGTGATGCGGCCCGCGCGGCCCTCCACCCGGATGTTCAGATCGTGCATCACCGCGTTCCCAGAAGCTGGCGCGCCACGATGAGGCGCATGATTTCATTGGTGCCCTCCAGGATCTGGTGCACCCGCAGATCGCGCACCCGCTTCTCGATCCCGTAATCGGCCAGGTAGCCATAGCCGCCATGCAGCTGCAGGCACTGGTCCACGATGCGCGATCCGGCCTCCGTCACGAACGTCTTGGCCATGGCACAGAAATAGCTGGCGTCCGGGTGCTTCTGATCCACCTTCCACGCCGCCTGTCGCAGGAACGTTCGCGCGGCCTGCAGCTCGATCTCCAGATCCGCGGCCCGGAACTGCAACGCCTGGAACTGGTCGATGCTCTTCCCGAAGGCCTTCCGCTCGGCCATGTAGGCCACCGTCTGGTCCAGCGCCGCCTGCGCCGCCCCCAGCGAACACGCGGCGATGTTCAGCCGCCCGCCATCCAGCCCGATCATCGCGTATCTGAACCCGTCGCCCTCGGCCCCCACAAGGTTTCCGGCCGGCACCTTGCAATCGTCGAACTGCACCTGCGCGGTAGGCTGCGCCCGCCAGCCCATCTTGTCCTCGAACCCGCCAAAGCTCAGCCCCGGGCTCCCCGCCTCGACATAGACGGTGGAAATCCCCTTCGGGCTGTCATCGCCCGTGCGCACCATCACGACGTAGGCGTCGGAGTAATTGCCCCCCGAAATGAACGCCTTGGTCCCGTTCAGCACGTAGCCGTCATTCGATCGCACCGCCTGCGTTTTCAACGCCGCCGCGTCCGAGCCCGACCCGGGCTCCGTCAGGCAATAGGACAGCACGGTCTCCATCGCGCAGACGCCGGGCAGCACCCGTGCCTTCAGATCGTCCGATCCGAAGCTGTCCACCATCCGCGCGCACATATTGTGGATCGAAAGGAACGACGCGACCGACGCACAGGCCATCGACAGCGCCTCGAACACGAGCGTCGCATCCAGCCGTGACAGGCCGGATCCGCCAGCCTCCTCCGACACATACAAGCCGCCGAACCCCAGCTCTCCCACCTTGGGCCAGAAGTCGCGCGGGATTGTCCCCGCCTTCTCCCACTCCAACGCGAACGGCGCGATCTCGGCCTCGCCGAACGCGCGCGCCATGTCGAAGATGGCTGTCTGTTCATCGCTCAACGCGAAATCCATCGGGGTCCTCCCAGAACCGGTCCGGCTTCTTCTTTTCAGAAATACTCCCGCCGGAGGCAAACCCTATCCCCGAAAGGGGATAGGCAAACATCATGTGGCCCGCGGCAGCGGGCCTCCGCTAGGTCGCGTGCCGTTACTCCATCGGCTTGAAGTGGAACTCGCCGCCTTCCTTCAGACCCGACGGCCAGCGCGAGGTGACGGTCTTCGTCCGTGTGTAGAACTTGAACGCGTCCGGCCCGTGCTGGTTCAGGTCGCCGAAGACGGATTTCTTCCAGCCGCCGAAGGTGTGGTAGGCCAGCGGCACCGGGATCGGGACGTTGATGCCCACCATGCCGATGTTGATCCGGTTGGCGAAATCGCGCGCCGTGTCGCCATCGCGGGTGAAGATCGCGGTCCCGTTGCCGTATTCATGATCCATGGCCAGCTTTAGCGCTTCCTCGTAGCTGCCCGCGCGGACGGTCGACAGGACGGGGCCGAAGATCTCCTTCGTGTAGATGTCCATGTCCGGCGTCACGCGGTCGAACAGGTGCGGACCCACGAAGAACCCGTCCTCGTAACCCTGGAGCGAGAAATCGCGGCCGTCGACCACCAATTCCGCGCCCTGGTCCACGCCGGATTGCACCAGCTTCAGGATGTTCTCCTTCGCCGCCGCCGTCACGACCGGGCCGTAATCTACGTCATCGCCCGAGGTGTAGGGCCCGACCTTCAGCTTCTCGATTCGCGGCACCAGCTTTTCGATCAGCTTGTCGGCGGTTTCATCGCCCACCGGAACGGCGACCGAGATCGCCATGCAGCGCTCGCCCGCCGCACCGTAGCCCGCACCGATCAGCGCGTCGGCGGCCTGATCCATGTCGGCGTCCGGCATGACGATCATGTGGTTCTTCGCGCCGCCGAAGCACTGCACGCGCTTGCCGTTCGAACAGCCGCGGCCATAGATGTATTCGGCGATGGGGGTCGAGCCCACGAAGCCGATCGACTGGATTACCGGGTGATCGAGGATCGCGTCCACCGCTTCCTTGTCGCCGTTCACAACTTGCAGGATGCCCTTCGGCAGGCCGGCCTCTTCCATCAGTTCGGCCAGCATTAGCGGCACGGACGGATCGCGTTCCGACGGTTTCAGGATGAAGGCGTTGCCGCAGACGATGGCGGGCGCGAACATCCACATCGGGATCATGGCCGGGAAGTTGAAGGGCGTGATGCCCGCCGTCACCCCCAGCGCCTGACGCATGGAATACATGTCGATGCCGGGGCCGGCGCTGTCGGTGAAATCGCCCTTCAGCAGTTGTGGCGCGCCGATGCAGTATTCGACCACTTCCAGCCCGCGCTGCACGTCGCCCTTGGCATCGGGGAACGTCTTGCCGTGCTCGCGGCTCAGCGCTTCGGCAAGCTTGTCCATGTCGCGGTTCAGAAGGTCCACGAATTTCATCATCACCCGCGCGCGGCGCTGCGGGTTCATCGCGGCCCAGGCGGGCTGTGCGGCTTCGGCGATGGCGACGGCCTTGTTCAGCTCCTCGACCGAGGCGAGCGGCACCTTGGCCTGAACCTCGCCAGTGGCCGGGTTGAACACGTCGCCGAACCGGCCCGACGTGCCCTTCACGTGCGCGCCGTCGATGTAATGGGTCATTTCCTGCATGCTGCAAGCTCCTCCTGATCCGCCGCCTATACTGGCCGCGTCATTGATACCGTCTGCGATTTGCGCGCAGGATAGGCTTGCAAAAACACCCTGAACAGGGGCAAGTCCTCAAAAGGGCATTGCAAAAATGCAAAACATTATCTGTTGGAGCCTGCAGAAATGGACCCGAACTGGGACGATCTGAAAGTCTTCCTGGCCGTGGCGCGGGAGGAGACGCTGTCGGGCGCAGGCCGCCGTCTGAAACTGGACGCGGCCACCGCCGGGCGCCGGGTTCAACGGCTGGAAGCGTCGCTGGGCGCGGTCCTGTTCGTCAAGTCGCCGCAGGGCTATGCGCTCAGCGCCGCTGGAGAACGGCTGATGGAGCACGCGCTGGATGCCGAACAGGCGATGCGCACGGGGGCGGAGGCATTGACCGGGCCGTCGGACCGGCTGTCGGGCCAGATCCGCGTGGGCGCGCCCGATGGCTGTGCGAATTACCTGCTGCCGCAGGTCTGTGCGCGGATCGCAAGGGGGAACCCGGATCTGGATATCCAGATCGTGGCCCAGCCCCGCGTGGTGAACCTGTCGCGGCGCGAGGCCGATCTGGCGATCACCGTCAGCCCGCCCACGGTGCAGACGCTGACGGTTCAGAAGATCACCGATTACCGCCTGCATTTGGTGGCCGCGACGACCTATCTGGACGCGCATCCTGAACCCGCCACCGCCGCCGATCTGCGGGGGCGGCGGCTGATCGGGTACATCCCCGACATGATCTTCGACGCCGAACTCGATTACCTGCGCGATCTCGGGATCGAACGGGTGCCGCTGGCTTCGAATTCGGTGCCCGTCCAGTTGCGGCTGGCGGCCGAAGGGGCAGGGCTCTGCGTGGCCCATGATTTTGCGCTGCCGGCCCATCCCGGCCTGCGCAAGGTTCTGCCGGGTGAAATCGGCCTGACGCGCAGTTTCTACATGGTCCGCCACCGGGGCGACCGGCGGTCTGCACGCTTGTCGCGCTTTGCGCAGCAGCTCGCCGAAGGGTTGAAATTCGAAGTCGCAAATCTCGAGGCGCGTGCTTGACTTTTCGTCTTGTTGCGGCGAGCCTGATGGTCCCGCAATTAAGTTGCAAAGGACGTCCCGATGCTGGTTCAAGAAGTCCTGAAGGCCAAGCCCAGTTCCGACGTTGCGACCGTGACGTCGTCCACCCAGATAGCCGAGGCCGCGAAGGTTCTGGCCGACAAGGGCATCGGTACCGTGCTGGTGTCCGAAGACGGCAAATCGGTCGAGGGCATTCTTTCCGAACGGGATATCGTGCGCGAACTGGCGAAATCGGGCGGCGCCTGCCTGACCAAGCCGGTGTCGGAATACATGACCCGCAAGCTGGTCTCCTGCACCCGCCAGATGACGACGGACGAGGTGCTGCACAAGATGACCGAAGGCCGGTTCCGCCACATGCCCGTGATCGAGGACGGAGAGCTGATCGGGCTCGTCTCCCTTGGTGACGTGGTCAAGGCGCAGCTGACTCATGTCACGATGGAGAAGTCGGCCCTGGAAAGCATGATCATGGGTCACTGACCCGCCGGGAGGGGCGGGAGGGAGGACCTGCCCCTTTCATCCTGGCGGGCGCGGGCGCCGGAGGGGAGGCCGGCGCCCCACCGTCAGGTGGCGGTCATAAATTGCGCAAGATACAGGCAGTCGGCCTTGCAAAGGCGGGACCGACGTGTTTGCTTGCGCAACAAAGTTACCTGTTGATCGAAAAACGTTTCGACTCTTTCCCCCTGAGGAGACTGCCATGCGCGTGGGGCTCTATCCCGGCACGTTCGACCCGATCACGCTGGGCCATATCGACATCATCCGCCGCGCGGCAACCCTGGTCGACAAGCTGGTCATCGGCGCGGCGATCAACCGCGACAAGGGCCCGTTGTTCACGCTGGAAGAACGTGTCCGCATGATCAAGCACGAGACCGACCCGCTTCAGGAGGAAATGGGGACGGAGATCGTCGTGCATCCGTTCGAAAACCTGCTGATCGATTGCGCCCATGACGTGGGGGCCCAGATCATCGTGCGCGGGCTGCGTGCTGTCGCCGATTTCGAATACGAATTCCAGATGGTCGGCATGAACCGCGCCTTGGACGATTCGGTCGAAACCGTGTTCCTGATGGCCGAGGCCAAGCACCAGGCCATCGCGTCGAAACTGGTGAAGGAAATCGCGCGCCTTGGCGGCGATGTCTCGCGCTTTGTCACGCCGCCGGTGCGAGATGCGCTGGAAGCCCGGTTGAACGTCAAGCAGGTCCCGCGTCGCCGGGCCTGAGGCGCCGCACAACCCAAACCCGAAAATCCTTCGCATGATGCAGTCATGCCGCTAGTCTTGCCGTAGCCGGGCCCGAAATTGAGGCGGGCCCGATGCGAAAGGGTGCGCGCATGTTCACGACAACCATCATCGATGTCGCCATCGGCCTGATCCTGACCTACCTCGTGCTGTCTCTTGTCTGCGTCAGTATCACCGAGGCCATAGGCTCTGCCCTGCGCCTGCGCGCGCGGGTCCTGTTTTCCGAGATCAACCGCCTGCTGGACGATACCGACCTGCGCGAGACTTTCTGGGAAACGCCGATCATCCGCTCCGTCTCGCGCGACGGGCGGCTGCGGGATGGCAAGGTCGTGGGGCGGAAGGCGCCCAGCTACATCCATGCCCGGACCTTCGTCTCGGGCCTTTTCGCCGCGGCGGAACTGGCCGAAAAGAACCGGAACCTGCCCGAACCGCATCCTGTCACCACCTTCCGTGATCTGGCGAACTCGGCGGGGGAGGACACGATCTTCGGCGGCGTGCTGGCGCAGGTCGCAGGCGACGCCGACGCCCGCGCGGACACTGTGCGCGCCTATGTCGAAGACTGGTTCGATACCACGATGGAACGCACTGCCGGTGTCTTCAAACGCTGGATGCAGCTGATCTCGTTTCTCATCGCGCTGGCCATCGCCGTGGTGCTGAACGCCGACACGATCCGTATCGCCGGCGCGCTGTGGAGCGACGAGGTGCTGCGTTCGCAACTCGTCTCGGTCGCGGAGCAAACCGTGCAATCGGAGGGAGAGGCGCCCGGGTCGGTGAACGATATGATCGACCTCATCCGCCCGCTGCCCCTGGGCTGGAGCGGCGACCCGCTGCTGCGGCAGGACGACACCACCGCGACGACAGGTATGCTGGCCGGGGCAGGCACGGTCCTGGTCACGCCCTACAAGCTGATCGGTCTTGTGATCACGGCCTTCGCGCTGTCGCTGGGGGCGCCGTTCTGGTTCGATCTTCTGTCGCGTTTCGTGTCGATCCGCGGCACGGGGCCGGGGCGGGACGACGACAAGAAGCGCTGAAGCGTCAGACCCGTTCGACGGTCACGTCGTCGCTGGAATAGAACGCGAGGTAGCCCTTGATGTCGGCCACGTCGTCGTTGGGGTTCTCGTAGGTCCAGGCGGCATTCTCGATCGTGCCCGACTGGCTGACGATGGAAAAGTAATTGGCATCGCCCTTCCACGGGCAATTGGTGGTCTTGTCGGTCCGGTCAAGGAACGCCATCGCGATGTCTTCGCGCGGGAAATAGTAGACGGAGGCATAATCGCCTTCGCTCAACTCCAGCGCGTTGTTCGTTTCGGCCAGAACGGCCCCGCCCGAGCGGACTACCCAGGTGCCTTCCGCCTTGCGGATCTTGATATGGTCGGCCATGTGAAGCCTCCGTCATGAACGCAGTTCCGGGGGAGTGGTTACCGGAACATGTAACGCTGTGATGTCAGATCGACCGCGTCGCAGTCTCCAGCCACGAGCGCGCTGTTTCGGACACGCGTGGAGCGATCACCCTGGTCACTTCTGCGTGGTATTCATTGAGCCAATCCCTTTCGGCCCGCGTCAACATATCGGGCACGATGAGGCGTTGGTCAATAGGAACAAATGTCAGCGTCTGCCACGCAAGCATGTTACGTTCCGGATCCGCGGTGGGCAAGGCAGGCGCCTTGCGGACGACGATCAGGTTCTCGATCCGGATTCCGAAGGCACCTTCGCGGTAGTATCCGGGCTCGTTCGACAGGATCATGCCGGGTTCCAGCGGGATGGTGCTGACGCGGGAAAGCCGCACCGGCCCTTCATGGACCGACAGGTAAGCGCCCACGCCGTGCCCCAACCCGTGGTTGAAATCCTGTCCCGCCAGCCACAGCGGCATCCGCCCCACGGCCTCGATATCCCGGCCCGCCAGCCCCTTGGGCCAGACCAGCCGCGACATGGCGATCATGCCCTGCAGCACGCGGGTGAAGGCCTCGCGCGCGTCCAGTGTCGGTTCCCCCACGGCGATGGTCCGGGTGATGTCGGTGGTGCCGTCCAGGTACTGCCCGCCGCTGTCCAGCACGAGCAGTTCGCCGTCCTGCAGGGTACGGTCGGTCTCCTCCGTCACGCGGTAATGCATGATGGCGCCGTTTGGACCGCTGCCGGAGATCGTCTCGAAACTGATGTCCTGCAGCGCGTTGTCCTGCCGGCGGCGGGTTTCCAGCTGCTTGACGACGTCGATCTCGGTCACGGTGCCGGGGGCCTGCGCATCGAGCCACGCCAGCAGTTCCACCATCGCTGCGCCATCGCGCAGATGGGCCTCGGCCGCGCCCTCGATCTCGGCCTCGTTCTTGCAGGCCTTGGGCATGACGCAAGGGTCATCACCGTAAGCCACGCGGTCGCCCAGGATCTGGGAGAGTAGGTAGGGGGCCGAGCTGCGATCGACGCGCACGGGGCCGGGCAGGGTGCCCAGGTGGGCGATGAACGTCTCGGGCGCGCAGATCGCGACGCCGGCGCCCAGGTGATCGGATAGGCCCTCCAGCTTCGCGGGCGCCATGAACAAATCGACATGGCCACTGTCGTGCAGAACCGCAAAGCCCTGCGCCACGGGGTTGTGCGCGACGTCGCTGCCCCGGATGTTCAAGAGCCACATGATGCTGTCGGGCAGCGTCAGCACCGCGGCGCGATGCCCGGCCTCTTGCAGGGCACTGGCCAGCCGCCCGCGTTTACTCTCGGCACTTTCGCCTGCGAACTCAAGCGGATGTGCGCGAACGGGGGCCGATGGCGGCGCCGGCCGATCCGTCCAGATCGCATCCACCGGATTTGCGTCGAGCGGTTTCAGCGTGATGCCCGAGCCTTCCAGCGCACTCCGCGCCGTCTCGATCTCCGACACGGTATGCAGCCACGGATCGAAACCCACCGTGCCGCCCTGCGGCAGCTGTTCCTTCAGCCATTCGGCCAGACGGATATCGGGCCAGGGCACGGGCGTGAAATCGCGCGCGACCTGTGCCTTGACCTGCGTGCGGTAACGCCCGTCGATGAAGACCCCGGCGATATCCTTCAGTGCCACGCAGAACCCGGCCGAGCCCGTGAACCCCGTCAGCCACGCCAGCCGCGCATCGCAATCGGCCACGTACTCGCCCTGGTAGGCATCTGCCCGCGGCACGATGACACCGTCGACCCCCAGCGCCGCGAAGGTCTCGCGCAGCGCGGCAAGGCGCGGCGGCCCCTGTTCGGGTCGGGCGGTGACATCGAAACTCTGAAACATCTGGACGCTCCTGCGGAAAATGGCGGTTGCGGGCGGAGAGCACCTTGCGGATCCGGGCGCGGGATGTCCAGCGGCGCCGGGGGCTCTGCCCTCGCCCGGCGCGCGGCGCCGAACTCCCCCGAGGTATTTGGATGACCAAGGAAGACAAGGCCACAGGTGACGTGGTTGCCGGGCTTCTTTGGTCCAGAAATACCTCGGGGGAGTCGCGCCCCGGAAGGGCGCGGCGGGGGCAGAGCCCCCGTCACGGGCCAACGCCTGCGCGTCGTCAGCTGGCTTTCCGGATCCCCATAAGTCGCGCCCGCGCACGCGGATCGCTGTCGAAGAGAGCGGCGAGCTGTTCGGTCATGGCGCCCGCAAGTTGTTCGACATCGGTGATCGTCACCGCGCGGTCGTAGTAGCGTGTCACGTCGTGGCCGATGCCGATGGCCAGAAGTTCCACGGCCCGGCGCCGCTCGACCATCGCGATCACGTCGCGGAGGTGCTTTTCGAGGTAATTGGCCGGGTTCACCGACAGCGTCGAATCGTCCACCGGGGCGCCGTCCGAGATCACCATGAGGATCTTGCGCGCCTCGGGCCGGTTCACCATCCGCCGGTGCGCCCATTCCAGCGCCTCGCCGTCGATGTTTTCCTTCAGCAGGCCCTCTTTCATCATCAGGCCCAGATTCTCGCGCGTGCGGCGCCAGGGCGCATCGGCGCGCTTGTAGATGATGTGGCGCAGGTCGTTCAGGCGGCCCGGTTGCTGCGGGCGACCGTCGTTCAGCCATTGCTCGCGCGCCATGCCGCCCTTCCACGCGCGGGTGGTGAAGCCCAGGATTTCCACCTTCACGTCGCAGCGTTCCAGCGTGCGCGCCAGAACATCGGCGCAGATCGCCGCGATCGAGATCGGGCGGCCGCGCATGGAGCCGGAGTTGTCGAGCAGCAGCGTCACAACCGTGTCGCGGAATTCGGTGTCCTTCTCGATCTTGAAGGACAGCGGCGTCGTCGGGTTCGCCACCACGCGCGCCAGACGTCCTGCGTCCAGAATGCCTTCCTCCAGGTCGAATTCCCACGACCGGTTCTGTTGTGCCTGCAGGCGCCGCTGCAACTTGTTCGCCAGCCGGCTGACGGCACCCTTCAAGGGCTCCAACTGCTGATCCAGGTAGGCCCGCAGGCGTTCCAGCTCGGCAGGCTCGGCCAGATCCTCGGCCGCGATCTCCTCGTCCTGGTCCGACATGTAGACTTCGTAGTTCGGATCGGCTTCCGAGACCGGGGGCGGCGGGGGCGGATCCATGGGCGCCTCGCCCTCGGGCAGCTCGGTTTCCTCGCCCATCTCCTGATCGGCGTCGTCGTCCATCGAGACCTGCGCCTGCGCCTGGTCGTCCTGATCGTCCTGGCTGCGTTCGGGATCGGCGTCGGCGTCCTGGTCCTCCTGCTCTTCCGAGCCGGAATTGTCGGGATCGGGCTGCTCTTCGGCGTCGTCTTCCGCCTGGTCTTCCTGGTTCTCGTCTTCCTGGTCGGGATCGTCGCCCAGCTGGTCGCCATATCCCAGATCCTTGATGATCTGGCGCGCCATGCGGGCGAAATCGGTCTGGTCCGAAAGCTTGGCTTTCAGATCCTCCAGCGACATGCCCGCCTTCTCTTCGATATGCGGCTTCCAGAGATCGAACACGTTCCTGGCGCCCTGCGGAAGCTCCCGCCCCGTGGCCATCTGGCGGATCATGTAGCCGGCGGCGACGGCCAGCGGTGCTTCGGCGGTGGTCTGGATCTGGTCATAGCCGCGCCGCGCAGCCTCGGCGCCGATCTTGGCGTCGATATTGCCGGCGGTGCCGGGCATGTCGCGGGCGCCCATCGCTTCGCAGCGGGCGGTTTCCATGGATTCATACAGGTCGCGCGCCATGTCACCGGGGGGCGAATAGCGCGCGTGCACGCCGGCATCGTGATACTTGCGGTGCATCGCCAGTGCGTCGGCCGTGCCGCGGGCCAGCAGTACCTCGTCCTTCGTCATCCGGCGCGAGACCTGGGGCAGGCGCATCGCGTCGCCCGACAGGCCCGGCGCGTCGGCCGAATAGGCGACGGTGATATCCCGGTCGTTGGCCATCACTTTGGTGGCTTCGGCCAGCGCTTTCTTGAACGGATCGGCGGGGTTGTCGGAGTTGCTCATCAGGGGGCTCGGGCGCATCGTTCCAAGGGAGGCGGACCGGCCGAATGCATGCGGGCGGTCCTGACGCACGAGCCTAGTGGCTTGGCCGCGGATTGGCCAGTGCCCTTGAGGCGCCGTGCCGTCAGTCCGCCGACAGAAGAAGCCGTGTGCAGACGGCGATCTTGGCGTCCAGCCCCACCTCGGCCCGCCGGGCGCGCTTCAGGTTGATGGAATAATCGATGTCGCCGAAATGGGTGGAGATCTCGCTCCACCCCCGATGCCGCCAGCGTTTGGCCTGTAGCGTTGCTTCGGCCACGGTTTCGTCGTCGCCGTAAGGCAGCATCGCGTCGGTCAGCAGGTCGAATTCGTCGCGCAGGTCGGTCGTTTCCTGAACCCGCGCATCGTGGCGCGCGGCCTGACGGGTGCGCAGGGCATCCAGACGTCCGGCGCAGGTGGCGAAGATTTCCACCCGTTCCATCGGTGTGTCAGGCAGGCGCGTCGCGGCGAAAGCCGGCGCGGCGAAGCAGAGAAGGGCGAGTGGGAAAAGGACAACGTGTCGCATGTAACGACTTTATGACAGTCGTCGCACATGTCAATAACGTATATACAAGAGATATGTATTTTACATACTTTTCGGTCGCCGGGCGGCCGGGTTCCGGTGATTTTGGCCGATCGCCGAAGCAAGCGCCTTCCATGCGGTACGGCACACCACCGGCCACGGGCAGACTGGTCCCGGTCACGTCATCGCCACCCGGTCCGGCCAGATAGGCCACGGCACCGGGCCACGTCTTCCGGCGTGCCGGCGCTGCGGCGGACACGAACCGCATCGCGACCGTGAAAAATGGATCAAGTCAACGCCCCAATCCGTCCCCACGCCCGATCAGGATCGCGGGGCTGGCGCCAAGGAGGATGCGGAACGCATCCGACGGGGGAGGGCGGGTGGGGCGGCAGGCCCGCGATCCGTCGCAGGCCAACCGGTGCAGGTCATCGCAACCGGGCGGGTCAGCCCAGGCTGGTCGAGGCCGCGCTTTCGGGCAGTTCCTCGTCGAAGCAGCGCTGGAAGAACTCGGCCACGGTCTGGCGTTCCAGCTCGTCGCACTTGTTCAGGAACGACAGGCGGAAAGCATAGCCCACATTGCGGAAGATCTCGGTGTTCTCGGCCCAGGTGATCACCGTCCGGGGCGACATCACCGTCGACAGATCGCCGTTCATGAACGCCGTCCGCGTCAGATCCGCCAGCGTCACCATCTGCGACACGGTCTTGCGGCCCGCCTGGGTGTTGTAATGCGGGTTCTTCGACAGGACGATCGCGCATTCGGCGTCATGGCTCAGGTAGTTCAGCGTGGCCACAAGGCTCCACCGGTCCATCTGCGCCTGGTTGATCTGCTGGACGCCGTGATAAAGCCCCGTCGTATCGCCCAGACCCACCGTGTTCGCCGTGGCGAACAGGCGGAAATAGGGGTTGGGCGTAATGATCTCGTTCTGGTCCAGAAGCGTCAGCTTGCCGTCATGTTCCAGCACCCGCTGGATCACGAACATCACGTCGGCGCGGCCCGCATCGTATTCGTCGAACACGATGGCAGTGGGGTTCCTGAGCGCCCACGGCAGGATGCCTTCGTGGAACTCCGTCACCTGCATGCCGTCGCGCAGCTTGATCGCGTCCTTCCCGATCAGGTCGATCCGGCTGATATGGCTGTCGAGGTTCACGCGCACCGCCGGCCAGTTCAGGCGCGCGGCGACCTGTTCGATATGCGTCGATTTGCCGGTGCCGTGATAGCCCTGCACCATCACCCGCCGATTGCGCGAGAAGCCCGCCAGAATCGCCAGCGTCGTGTCAGGGTCGAACTTGTAGGTGGAATCCCGCGCCGGCACGCGGTCGGTGGTCTCGGCAAAGCCCTTTACCATCATGTCGGTGTCGATGCCGAAAACATCGCGGACCGAGATTTCTTCGGTAGGTTTTGCGTTGATGTCGATTGCGCCGTCGGCCATGCGTTTGGTCCTTGATAACCCGGATTGCGCCCGCGTTCCGGGCGCACCGGGACGTGGTGCAACATAACGCGCGCAAGGGCAAGGGGGAGGGACGCCACTTGCCGGGCACAGGCACGGGATTTCCGCCGGATCGCCCAGCGGGGCGGCACCCGGGCCTAGGGCGCGCCGCTCACGGATCAAACGACAACAACGTGATGCGGAAATTCCGGATGATTTGAAACTATCCGGTCCTTGGGCCCGTAGCTCCTGTCACATCCGGCGCAAATGCCGGTGTCTTAAAGTCCGAACCAAACGGGAGACCTGACATGACAACGATCAAAACCCTGGGCCTTGCTGCTCTTGCCACTGCCGCGACGACCTTTGGCGCCTATGCTGCCGACAATCCGGAAGTGGGCGGTGCGGCAATGTATCCGTCCAAGACCATCGTGGAAAACGCCGTGAACTCGGCCGATCACACCACGCTGGTCGCCGCGGTCCAGGCTGCCGGTCTCGTCGACACGCTGTCGGGCCCCGGTCCCTTCACCGTCTTCGCACCGACGAACGACGCCTTCGGCAAGCTGCAGGAGGGCACGGTCGAAAACCTGCTGAAGCCCGAAAACAAGGACATGCTGACCAAGATCCTCGCCTGCCACGTGGTTTCGGCCGACGCGATGTCGACCGCTATCAAGACCATGGTCGACGACGATGGCGGCACCCACCCGGTGCCGACACTGGGCGGCTGCACGCTGCAGGCCACCTATGAAGGCGACAAGATCATGCTGGAAGATGAACGCGGCCGCATGGCGACCGTGACCATCGCCGATGTCGACCAGTCTAACGGCGTGATCCACGTGATCGATACGGTGATGCTGCCGGAGTCGTAAAACGGGCCCAGGCCTGTACCGGGCCGCGTCCCCCTCCGCGGCCCATGGCAGGGTGCGTGCTCTGCGCGCACCCTGCATTCGTTTCGGGGCGCACCCATCCGCGACCGCCGTAGGGTGCGTGGTCTCCACGCTCCGCAACGCATACGCGATGGACCGTCAGTCCCTGAAGTTGCGGCTGTCCTTCAGCTGCTCCCACGCCCAGACGACCAGCTGAAGCTGTTCTTCCTGGCTGCGGTCGCCGCCGTTCATGTCGGGGTGGAGCACCTTGATCAGCGCCTTGTAGGCCTTGCGCACCTCGGTCTTGGTCGAGGAGTCGCGAACCTCGAGGATCTCGATGGCGCGGCGTTCGGTGGGCGGCAGGCGCTTGCCGGCATTGCGACGGCCGGGGTTCTGCGTGCTGTTGTTGCCCAGGACCTGGTGCGGATCCTCGATCCCCAGCCGCGCCCAGGCGCGGGTTTCGGGATCGCCCATCTTGCGGGTCTGGCGTTCCCACACGCGGTCCTTGGTCTGCTGGGCGTTCAGCTCGGCCTCGGTGGTGCCGTCGAAGAAGTTCCACTTCAGATTGTATTCCCGGACATGCTGCTGGCAGAACCAGAAATAATCGTCGAGCACGTCCGGCGCTTTCGGCGCACGGAACTTGCCCGGCTCCTCGCAGCCCTCGTGATCGCAGACACGGGTCGAGGTCTCGGACGCACCGGACATGCCCCTGCGACCGCGGGGGTTCTTCTTCTTGGCGGACGACACGGACATGTCGAAGCCAAAGGGATCGGATTTGGATGTCTTGTTCACGGGGCTTGTGCGTCTTTCATCGGCAGAACGAAAGGGGTGGTCTTTTCGACTCGGACACCGGAGTTTACGCTTTGAAGCAGAAGAATGAAGGGGTTGACTTGGATTTTTTGCAGGAGCGCGAAATGAGCAGCACAGAAACCACCGTGGCCGACATGATGCGCACCCGTCTGGAGGGGGCGTTCGACCTGTCCGCCATCGATGTCATCGACGAAAGCGAGGCCCACAGGGGCCATGCCGGGTACCAGGAGGGCGGTCAGAGCCATTTCCGTATCGTGATCCGGTCCGACGATTTCGAGGGCATGTCGCGTATCGCGCGTCATCGCAGCATCCACGAGGCACTGGGCAAGGACATCATGGGGCGCATTCATGCCCTGTCTCTCGACATAGGGACCTGAGCCGGCGCGGCATCGGCCGGTCACCATTCCGTGAAAAGCGGGTGTGCGTGCGGGCGTTTCAATCGCGCCCGGCCCCGGCCCACCCGCCCGCCCCGTCGGATCGCTGCGCGATCCGCCGACCGGCCCCGGGCGCGATCCGGCGCTGATGCGCCGGAAAGGCGGCCGCGCGGGGTGTCAGCCACGGGCAGGCAGGCCGTTTGTCGCCGTGTCGAGCTGCATCAGCCGCCGGTCGAGCCGGGCGAGGGGCCGCAGGCTGCGCCCCAGAGGCGGCCACCAGCCCCATGTTCCGCCCAGGGGCCGCAATCTCGCGCCGGTGCCCAGCTTGAAGTGCAGAAGGCCCGCCGCGTCCTCCCCGTTGGCAAGGCCCAGATCGAGCCGCGTGCACCCGGCCCGGGCCAGCCGTTCGATGGCCGTCCACATCAGGAGATTGTGCGCTGCCAGGTCGCGCCCGGTTTCGGTGCTGTGGCCCAGGTGATAGGTCGCCACCTTGCCGTGCCGCAGGAACAGCATCGCGGCGATCTCTTCTCCCGTCCGGTCGCGCGCCGTGAACAGACGCGCTTTGCCGGGATGGGCGGTGGCATAGGCCAGTGTCAGCGGCACGGGCCAGTTTCGGTAGCCGCGCTGCCGGCCCTGCGTCGTGTCAGCCCTGAGTAGCCAGTGATCGGGGTCGAGCGGCATCGGCCGGTCCGAGACGGACAGGCCCGAGGCCTCTGCCGCCTTCAGGCGGTTGCGCCATTTGCCCGAAAGGTTGCGGCGGAGCGCGTCCAAAGGCGCCCCGAGATCGAGCTCCGCCACCGTCACGGGGGAGACGAGCGGTACCGCGCCCAGCTGCGCCATGGCGGGGCAGGGCCCATCGGGGGCCAGCACGAGCGGCCAGGCGCCCAGCCCGGCGCGCGCCACGATATCGGGCAGCATCTCCCCCTGGCCGGGATCGAACCGCGTCAGCATCGCCACCGGCAGGCCGGCAAACCGGCGGCGCAGGACCGTGAGGCCCGAGACGATCAGCGGCGGGCGCCCGATCCGCGCCAGCGCCGCGCCAAAGCGCGGGTGCTGCTGCAGGGGAAGAAGGGACAAATCAGGACCGGACGTCATGAGAGCCAGTTCTGCCCGTCTCGTCCTAATCCGTGGTTAACGTGTGCCCGCGGGATCATTTTCACGCATTGTTAACCCGAATGGGGTTCGAATGCCTGCCATGACAAATCCGTCGCGAAAATCGCCCCGCTCCGCCGGTTCGCCGCGTTCCAACAAGCTGGCCCGCGCCGCGCCCGCGCCACGGCTGACACGGGCCGCGGCCCTGTTGGCAGCGCTCGCGCTGGCGATCCCGGTCTACCTTGTGCTGACGCTGGGCGCCTGGCTTTTCTGACAGCCGCGCGCTAGCTTCGGCGATCCTCGTCGTCCGCGTCATCGTCGCGGCCCTGCGTGGAGGTCATCGGGGTGCCGTCCGGCCATGTCTCGGGCGCCAGTGGCCGGAACGACGCTTTCCGGTCCGCGGCTCCCAGAGAGGGTTCCCGCGGCACGGCAGAGCCCAGCGAAGGCGTGTCCTTGACCGAAGCCGTGTCCTTGACGTCCGTGGCCAGTTCGGCGTCCTGCACCGTGGCCGCCCCCGTTGCGCGGCGGAACACCAGCATCGTGCGCCAGGCCCTGGTCGAGCCCGTGAGGCCCGACCGTTCCTCGGCCGGGAGGGTCTCTGCCCGCTGGAACTCCCAGCCGTCGGCGCCCATCCGGTTCAGCTCGCTTTCGACCGTGGCAGCAAAGCGGCCTTCGGGAGTCTTCACCCCGCGGGCCTTCTGCGCCTTTGTCGGCGCCGGTATCACCTTGTATTCATAGCGCTGCATCGGGCGCCCCATTCTTGTCGCACCGCCCCCCTCTAGCGGGCCGGACGGTGCTTGACCAGAGCGCTCAGCCCTTGCGGCGGATCCCGATGGGCTTGCCGATCGTCGCAGGGCGCGGCAGCGCCGCGTGCGCCTCGTGCATCGCCTTCACCTTGGCGTAGACGTCATCGGGCATCGCCGCGACGCGGGGGCCAGACATGTCGACATGCAGGCCCAACCCTTCGCCCGTGGCCGAGATCCAGCCATCGGAATGCACGATCTCCTGGTAGGTGTGGATCCGCTTTTCGTCGAAGTCGATCAGCTGCGTGGTGACGGTGACGATATCGCCTTCCTTGATCTCGCGCACATAGCGGACGTGGAATTCGGCAGTGTAGGTCGTCATCTTCCGCTCGGCGGCATAGTTCGGCCCGAACCCCATCGCGGCATAGCAGCTATCGACCCCGGTATCGAAGATCACGTTGTAATAGGCCATGTTCAGGTGGCCGTTGTAATCGATCCATTCCGGCTTCACGATGATCGGGTCGGAGGCGAAGGGCGCGGCGAGGATGGTCGTCATGAAGGGGTCCTTTCGTGGCGGTCCGGGCGTTTATGCCAAGGCACGCGCGGAATGGCCAGTCGAAGGGCAGGGGGGGCGCGGCGACATGCGGGCCTTGCGGAAATTGTTGCCGCATCAGCCACCCGACCGCCTGCCGCAGCGTCGCCTGACCGCCGACTTCAGCGGCCCCTTGCGACAGCCTGGACCCGGGCAGACGACCCGTCCAGCCTCGCAGAACCGGGCTGTCAGAGCCCCAGTTTCGCCATCACGATCTCGTTCACGGCCTTGGGGTTGGCCTTGCCGCCGGTGGCCTTCATCACCTGGCCCACGAACCAGCCCGCAAGTTTCGGGTTCTGCTGCGCCTTTTCCACCTGCTCCGGATTGGCGGCGATGACCTCGTCCACTGCCGTTTCGATCGCGCCCGTGTCGGTGACCTGCTTCATGCCGCGCTCTTCCGCGATCTGCGCCGGGTCGCCGCCTTCGGTGTAGACGATCTCGAACAGGTCCTTGGCCATCTTGCCGGAAATCACGTTCTTCGAGATCAGCCCGATCACGCCCGCAAGCTGGGCCGAGGACATCGGGCTTTCGGTGATGTGCTTTTCGTCCTTCTTCAGACGGCCGAAGAGTTCGTTGATCACCCAGTTCGCGGCCATCTTGCCATCGGCATCCGCCGCCACGGCTTCGAAATAGGCCGCGGCCTCGACTTCCGCCGTCAGGACCGAGGCATCGTAATCGGACAGGCCGAAATCCTTCATGAACCGCGCCTTCTTGGCGTCGGGCAGTTCGGGCAGGCGGGATTCGATATCGTCGACCCAAGCCTGTTCGATTTCCAGCGGCAAGAGGTCGGGATCGGGGAAGTAGCGGTAATCGTGCGCCTCTTCCTTGGACCGCATCGACCGGGTTTCGTTCTTGTCGGGATCGTACAGGCGGGTTTCCTGATCGACCGTGCCGCCGCCTTCGACGATGGCGATCTGGCGGCGCGCCTCGTAATCGATGGCGGCCTGGATAAAGCGCATGGAGTTCATGTTCTTGATCTCGCACCGCGTGCCCAGATGCGAGAAATCCTGCGTTTCCTGGTATTTCTCGTAGGCGCCGGGCCGGCAGATCGACACGTTCACGTCGGCGCGCATGCTGCCGCTTTGCATGTTGCCGTCACAGGTGCCCAGGTAGCGCAAGATCTGGCGCAGCTTGGCGATGTAGGCTGCCGCTTCTTCCGGCCCCCGGATGTCGGGGCGCGAGACGATCTCCATCAACGCCACGCCCGTACGGTTCAGGTCGACGAAGGACAGGGCCGGATCCATGTCGTGGATCGACTTGCCGGCGTCCTGTTCAAGGTGGATGCGCTCGATCCGCACCAGCCGCGCCACGCCTTCGCCCATTTCCACCAGCACTTCGCCTTCGCCCACGATGGGGTGGTACAGCTGCGAGATCTGGTAGCCCTGCGGCAGGTCCGGGTAGAAATAGTTCTTCCGGTCGAAGGCGGATCGCAGGTTGATCGCGGCCTTCAGCCCCAGCCCCGTGCGCACGGCCTGTTCGACGCAGAATGCGTTGATCACCGGAAGCATTCCCGGCATCGCGGCATCCACGAAGGCCACGTTCGAATTGGGTTCCGCCCCGAACTGCGTCGACGCGCCGGAAAACAGCTTGGCGTTCGAGGACACCTGCGCGTGTACCTCCATCCCGATCACAAGCTCCCAATCGTGCTTGGCCCCCGCGATGATCTTGGGGCTCGGGCTCTCGTAGGTCAGATCCAGCATGGGGTGCGCCTTGTGATGAAGGGAACGGCCGGTTTCTAGGCCACGCTACGTCCCGCGACAAGAGCCGCCCACATCTTTCACGACCTCTCCCGGCACTTCTTTGGTGCAAAAATACCTCGGGGGAGTTCGCGCAAAGCGCGGATGGGGGCAGAGCCCCCTCTACCGCAGCCACATGGTCACAGCACTGAAAACGGATTGCGCCGGATTTCCATCCCGCGCGCCTCGAACGCCTGTGCCAGCACATCGCGGCGGGGCAGGCATTCCTCGGGCAGGTGGACGCGCTTCTCATGGGCCTTCAGCACTGCCGTGACGCGGACCGAGAAATCCCAGCGGCGGTCGAAACGCATGTGGTCGATCTCGGCCAGTTCCAACATGCCGGTGCGGTTTCCCGTGGTCCAGATCAGCCGCTCGTCGTCCAGCGACAGGCTGGCGGGGGCGTCGACAATCAGATCGCGGATCGCGGGCAGGACCGGGATCAGAAGTATCGCCAGAAGCCACCACGCGGCCACGAAGACGATGCGCAGCAGGATCAGGATCATCATCGCCGCCGCGACCGACAGCATCGCGGCCGAGCTTCGGCCCGAGCGCTCGAAGGTAAACGGCTCGGTCATCGCCCGGTCGAAACGGAGCGAGCGATTGTCTCGATAGTGCGGGTCATGAAACCTCCGTTTCGCCTGACGTCCCTGCGGCGGCAGTTAGCGTCAGGCAAAAGGGGATGTCAAAGACCGGTCAGGCCAGCATCCGGCCCACCATCTCGCGCATGTCGCGGGACAGGTCGGGCGTGGCGGCGATGCGTTCCAGTTCGGCGCGCGCATGGGCCTGCCGGCTGTCGTCGTAATGACGCCAGCTTTGGAACGCGGCGCACATGCGGGCGGCGGTTTGGGGGTTCTTGGCATCGAGCTTGATCAGCCAGTCGGCCAGCAGCTTGTAGCCCGATCCATCGGCGGCATGGAACCCGGCGTGGTTCGCGGCCAGCGCGCCCATCACCGCGCGGAAGCGGTTCGGGTTCTGCCAGTTGAAATCCGGGTGATGGGTCAGCCGTTCGGCGATGGGCACGGCCGTCCAAGGATCGCCTTCCATCACCTGAATGCCGAACCACTTGTCCAGAACCAGCCGTTCGCCCTGCCACTGGTCGTAGAAATCCGCCAGTTCGCTGACGCCGTTGCCGAGCGCCAGCATGCAGCTGAGCGCGGAAAGCTGCAGCGTCATGTTGTCGGCCGAGGCATATTGCGCCCGCGCCCGCATACCGCCATCGCGCCGGTTCAACAGCCGCAGCGCGGCGTTGCCCAATGCCCGACGGCCGGACTGTTCGGCATCGGGGCGGTAGGGCGCGGTCACCTGCATCTGGTCATGGAGCGACAGAAGCTCGGATTCCGCCAGCCGTGCGATCTGGTCCTTCAGCGCTTCGGACGCCGTCCAGATCGCCGTCGGATCGGGCACGTTGCCGCGATCGTGGATGGCCGACGCGATTTCCGACTCGCTGGGCAGCGCCAGCATCATCGCGCGGTAGGCCGGGTCGAGGCTGTCGTCGCGCAGCACGGCGCGCAGGCCTTCGGCCAGGTCACCGTCCAGCGGATCGCCGGTCAGCGCGCCTTCGACCAGGATCTGCCGCGCAAGGCTGCGCGCGGATTCCCAGCGGTTGAAGGGATCGGTGTCGTGCGTCAGCAGGAACACCCGTTCTTCGCGCGGGACATCGCGTTTCAGCACCACGGGCGCCGAAAAGCCCCGCAGGATCGACGCCACCGGCTTCGACTGGATGTCTTCGAAGGTGAAGCTTTGGGTCGCCTCCGTCATCTCCAGCAGGGTCGAGCCCTGAAGCTCGCTGCCATTGGGGCCCAGCAGGCCGACCTCGATCGGGATCACCTGCGGTTGCGGATCGGGGGAGGCATCGGTGGGCCGCGTCGTCTGGCCGAAGGTCAGTGTGTAAGTGGACCCGTCCCAGTTTTCGTCCACCGTCAGATGCGGCGTGCCCGCTTGGCTGTACCAGCGTTTGAACTGGGTCAGATCGCGGCCCGTGGAATCCTCGAAAACCTTCAGCCAGTCCTCGATGGTGCAGGCCTGCCCGTCGTGCCTTTCGAAGTACAGATCCACGGCCTTGGCGTAGGCGTCGTCCCCCACCAGCCGCTTCAGCATGCCGATCACCTCGGCGCCTTTTTCGTAGACGGTGGCGGTATAGAAGTTGTTGATCTCTTCATAGCTTTCGGGCCGCACGGCATGGGCCAGCGGGCCGGCATCCTCGCGGAACTGCCGGGCGCGCAGGTCGATCACGTCGCCGATCCGCTTCACCGGGGCCGACCGCATGTCGGCGGTGAATTGGCTGTCGCGGAAGACGGTCAGGCCTTCCTTCAAGCACAGCTGGAACCAGTCGCGGCAGGTGATGCGGTTGCCGGTCCAGTTGTGGAAGTACTCGTGCGCGATGATCGCCTCGATCCGTTCGAAATTCAGATCGGTGGCGGTTTCCGGGCTGGCCAACACGGCAGAGGAGTTGAAGACGTTCAGCCCCTTGTTTTCCATCGCGCCCATGTTGAAATCGTCGACGGCGACGATGTTGAAGATATCCAGGTCGTATTCACGACCGTAGACGTCCTCGTCCCATTTCATCGACTTTTCAAGAGCTTCCATGGCGAAGGCGCACTTGTCCTCGTCGCCCTGGCGGACCCAGACATTCAATTCGACATCGCGGCCGGATTTCGTGGTGAAGCGGCCGGGGTGGTTGACCAGATCGCCCGCGACCAGCGCGAACAGGTAGGCGGGCTTGCGCCAGGGGTCGTGCCATTCGGCATGGCCCGGCCCGGTCGAGACCTTGTTGCCGTTCGACAGCAGCACCGGCAGATCGCCGTTGATGCGCACGGTGAAGATCGACATCACGTCGGGACGGTCCGGGAAGAAGGTGATCTTGCGAAAACCCTCGGGCTCGCACTGGGTGCAGTACATGCCGTTCGACATGTAGAGGCCCTCGAGCGCCGTGTTGTTGGCAGGATCGATCTCCACCACCGTTTCCCATATGAAATCATGGGACGGCACGTGGCAAGAAAGGCCTTCGGCCGTGATCACCGGCGTGACGGGCGTGCCGTCGATGGTGGCCGAGATCAGGTTCAGGTTCTCGCCGTGAAGGAAGAAGGCGGGGTCGCCCGCGGGATTGGGGCGGATCGCCATGCGCGTGGTGACGCGCGTGGCGTTCGGGGACAGATCGAACGTCAGATGGACGCTGTCGACGAAATATCCGAAGGGTTGGTAGTCATGTAGAAAAATCTTGCTGGGTGCGGCGTCGCGCATGCGATCCTCGCTGTTGCTTCTGAGAGCCAAGCTAAACATAGGGTAGGAACTCGTCCACAGCCCGGCAAGCATATGTTTCTGCGCTGCCGCATTTTCTTAACGTAATGGTTACCAAATAGGTTCATACGGGCTGATTCGTCTCGCCGCAGAGCGGCATGCCAGTGTGCTCGGGAAAGCGATTCGGGCTCCCTTGCAACCTGGGCAGATCATGGCTCAACGGGCTTCTCTTTAGGCGTGTGGCAGGGGATTTTCCTGCCTTTCATGAAACACAACCAGTTGTCGCGCGTTATGTTCCTGAACCGGAGCAAAACATAGGAGGGACAGCCCATGTCCGCCCCCGACACCAACATCAAACGCCAAGAACGCCGCCACAAGCCAGCCCTGCGCGGCATTGGTTTGTCCATCGGCGTCGTCGTCGTGCTTGTCCTCGTGATGGGCCTGATCGCATCCTACAGCGGGATCGGCCCGTTTGACGCAACGCCGGTGCCCAACGTGGAAAACCCGACGGTCGCGAACTGATGGCGGCCTGATGCAGAACCGGATTTGAATGGAAAAGCCCGCCCCGGATGCCCGGTGGCGGGCGTCCTTTTGTTGCGATCTTCGCAGTGATGACACATGCTGACAGGATGCTGTCAGCAGCCCTGTGACAGACAGGCGTCATCGGACACAGGAAAGGACCCCACCGATGACTTACACCCCCCGGAACGCGATCGCCTGGATGGAAATCCCGGTGACCGACATGGACAAGGCGATGGCCTTTTACAGCGCCGTCACGCAGATGGAATTCAACATGGAGGAGGGCGGCCCCAACCCGATGGCCATGTTCAAGACCGCCGATGGCGGGGTGGCCGGCCATCTTTATCCCGGCAAGCCCGCACCGCGGGGGCAGGGGCCGACGATCCACCTGTCCGCCCCAGACAAGCTCGAGGCCGTGACCGAACGCGTGAAACAAGCGGGCGGCACGGTGATCAGCCCGCCGATCCCGATCCCCAACGGCCGCTTCTTCTATGCCGAGGATCCTGACGGCAATTCCATCGGTTTCGTCGAGAGCTGATGCGCCGCGCCGACCGCCTGTTCGAGATCATCCAGCATCTCCGCGGCGGTCGGCGCACCACGGCTGCACGGCTGGCCGAGGCTTTGGAGGTCAGCCCGCGCACCATCTACCGCGACGTGGCCGACCTGATGGCCACGGGTGTTCCGATCTCGGGCGAGGCGGGGTTCGGCTATGTGCTGGACGACGGCTATGACATCCCGCCGCTGATGTTTTCGCGCGACGAGATCACGGCGCTGGTGGCCGGCGCCCGCTTGCTGCGCGCGTGGGGCGGGGCCTCGATGGCGCGGGCCGCCGAAGAGGCGCTGATCAAGATCGAGGAAGTCCTGCCGCCCGACGCCCGCGCGCAGGCCAGGGCGGTGGAGCTGCATTCCTTCGCCCCCGAAATGACGGATGGCGTGAGGACCAGGCTGGATGTCCTGACCCGGGCCATCGACACGCGCACCCGGTTTCGCCTGTCCTATACGGACGTCGATGCCCGCCTGACGGACCGGGTGGTCCAGCCCATGGGCCTGTGGTTCTGGGGCAAGGTCTGGACCCTGATCGCGTGGTGCGAACTGCGCGAGGATTTCCGCATGTTCCGCGTCGACCGCATCGCCGCGATGGAGGACACGGGCGCCGTCTTTCCCGTGATCAAGGGCAGGACCCTGCGGGATTTCTATGCGCAGGTCGAACATGCCGAAGTCCGCCGGCCGCCCAACAACTGCTGAGGCGGCGTAGGGTGCGTGGTCTCCACGCACCATCGGGCGTTACGGTGCGTGGGGACCACGCACCCTACGGCAAGTCGCGCGCGGGGCTCGTGAAGCGCCCGGCGCAGAGCCAGCTTGCGGCGGCCATCGCGGCGGCCGTGCCAAGGCAAAGCGGCAGACCGCCCACCTGGTAGCTGATGCCCGACAGGAGCGTTCCCGCCAGACGCCCGGCCGCGTTCGCCATGTAGTAGAACCCCACGTCCATCGTCACCCGGGCGGCGCTGGTGAAGGCGAGGATCAGGTAGGAATGGAGCGACGAATTGATCGCGAAGACCGCGCCGAAGGCCATGAGGCCGCCGATCAGGGTGACGGTCAGCCAGTCCTCGACCCCGCCGGCGATGAAGGCCAGCGTGGCCAGTGCCGCGGGGATCAACGCAAGGATGCCCACCCAGAGATGCGCCAGCCGCGTGACCTGCTCCACCGACTTGTCGCGGGCGCGCAGCAGTTTCGGCGCGGCGGCCTGGATCGCGCCGTAGCCGATGATCCAGACGGCCATGAACGTCCCGATCATGAAGAAGGCAGCGCGGTTACCGTCCTCTGTCCCGTCCGACAGGACGGCGTAGAAGTAGATCGGCACGCCCACCACGAACCAGGTATCGCGTGCGCCGAACAGGAACAGGCGCGCGGCGGACAGCCGGTTCACGTTCGGATCTTTCGAGAAGACCTCGGAGAACTTGGCGCCCTTCTTGCCGCGCGGCAGGCCCGGCGGCATCAGCAGCGCCACCGCGATCAGGATTGCCGCCAGCACCACGGCCATGGCGATGACCGAATGGGTGAAACCGATGGTGCCCAGCAGCAGCGTGCCCAGCAGGAATCCCACGCCCTTGACCGCGTTCTTCGACCCCGTCAGCGCCGCGACCCAGCGAAACAGCGCGCCGTCGCCGGAGGGGGCCAACAGCTTCACCGCCGATTTCGACGACATCTTGGCAAGGTCCTTGGCGACCCCGGACGCGCCTTGCACGGCCATCACGAAGGCCACCGACAGCCCGATGGTCCACGACGGGTCCAGCTGCGACAGTGCCACAAGTGCCACGACCTGCAGGATCAGCCCGGCATAAAGCGTGGAGGTCAGCCCGAACCGCGCGGCGATCCAGCCCGCGGACAGGTTCGTCACGATGCCCGCGACCTCGTACAGCACGAACAGGTAGGCCAGCTGGATCGGCGTGAAGCCCAGCATGTGGAAATGCAGCAACACCAGCATGCGCAGCGCGCCGTCGGTCAGCATGAACGCCCAGTAGGCCGCCGTGACCGCGATATAGGCGGACATGCCTTCCGGGCGCTGCGTGTCGGCGTGGCTCACAGCGAGGCCCCCACCATCAGCGCCACGTCCACCAGCCGGTGGGCATAGCCCATTTCGTTGTCGTACCAGGCGTAGACCTTCAGCTGCGTGCCGTTCACCACCATGGTCGACGGTGCGTCGATGATGCTCGACCGCGTGTCGTTGGTGTAATCGGCCGAGACGAGCGGGCGTTCCTCGTATCCCAAGATTCCCTTCAGCGGGCCATCGGCGGCGGCCTTGAAGAGTCCGTTCACCTCTTCAACCGTCGTCTCGCGCTCCATCTCGAACACGCAATCGGTGATAGAGGCATTCAGCAGCGGCACGCGAACGGCATGGCCGTTCAGCCGGCCCGTCAGTTCGGGATAGATCAGCGTGATCGCCGTGGCGCTGCCCGTGGTCGTGGGGATCAGCGAATTCAGCGCCGACCGCGCGCGGCGCAGGTCCTTTGCCGGGCGGTCGACGATGGTCTGGGTGTTGGTCACGTCATGGATCGTGGTGATCGAGCCATGGCGGATTCCGATCGCCTCGTGCACCACCTTCACCACGGGGGCGAGGCAGTTCGTGGTGCAGGACGCCGCCGTTACGATGCTCTGGCGGGCCGGATCGTAGCTGTCGGTGTTCACGCCGTAGACGATGTTCGCGGTGTTCCCGTCCTTCACGGGCGCCGAGACGACGACCTTCTTCACTCCGGCCTCGAAATAGGGGGCGAGCTTCGCTTCCGTCTTGAACACGCCGGTGCAGTCGATGACCACGTCGACACCGTCCAGCGGCAGGGCCGACAGGTCCTTGGAGCCGATGAAGGGCAGGCGGGTGCCGTCGATGGTCACGCTGTCCGCGTCATGAGAGAACGCGGCGTCCCACCGACCGTGGACCGTGTCGAATTCCAGCAGATGCGCGTGCATCTCCGGATCGCCGGTCGCGTCGTTGATCCATGCGATGTTGGCGCCACGTTCCAGCAGCGGCCGCAGCGCCAGCTTGCCCATGCGGCCAAGCCCGTTGAGGGCATAGGTGGTCATGCGGGCTCTCCGGAATGGGTGCGGCCGATGTCATCCACGGCCCGTTGCAGCGAGATCCGGTCGAGCGACGCCAGGGGCAGGGCCGAGAACGCCAGCACCCGGTTGCGCAGCGCGCCGTAGGCCTGCTGGAAGGCGAGGCTTTTCTCGGCATCCGTGCCTAGGGCCTTCACCGGATCGGGCAGGCCCCAGTGGGCGCTGACGGGCTGGCCGGGCCAGGCCGGGCAGTCCTCGTTCGCGGCGCGGTCGCAGACGGTGAACACGAAGTCGAAGACGGGCGCATCCTCTCCCTGCAGTTCCGACACGTTCTTGGCCCGCAGGACCGACACGTCGTGGCCCTTCTGGTTCAGCACCTGAAGCGCGAAGGGGTTCAGTTCGGACTGCGGCTTGGTGCCCGCTGAATAGACCGTGAACCGGTCGCCCGCCTCCTTCCGCAGGATGGATTCCGCGAAGATCGACCGGGCCGAGTTGCCGGTGCAGATGAACAGGACGTTGTACTTGGTCATGGCAGTGTCTCCAGTCAATTGGGCCGGAAGCGTGTCGAAACACGTCTCCATCCGGCCGCGGCAGCAATCGAACACGAGGTAATTCAGGGCGCTTTGCACTTCCGACATGTTCACCGCGTACAGAAGTGAGGTGCCCGCGCGTGTTCGCGTGATCAGGTCGGCCCGCATCAGCGCGGCCAGGTAGGTCGACAGCGTCGGCGCCTTGATCCTCAGCACCGCCGCGATTTCCCCGGCCGGCACCGCGTCGGGATAGCGCCGGACCAGCAGGCGGAAGACCTCCAGCCGTTCGGCGTGGCCCAGGGTCGTCAGTTGGGTGAGAATCATTTTTTGCATACTTCATGAATAACTAAAATAATGGATGGTGCAAACCCTTTTGGCGGGCTGTTGGTGGGGATTTGGAATGTTCCCTGCGTCGTCTTCCGGATGGGGCGAACGGTGCGTGGAGACCACGCACCCTACGGATGCAGCGGGCGGCGTGCAGCCGTCCCGTCGCCGGGCTGCCCTGAGGAGCGGCAGGCGTGCCCGGACCGCGGGCAAGATCCGATTTCCTGCATCCTCTTGAAACACTTGTGGCCGGGCATACCGTGGCATGCGTTGCCGAACGGGGGCCGATGCTCTACCGATTGTGCGATGCGTAGGGAGAGAAGCGACCATGTCCACTTGGCCGATTATTGAAGAAATGCAGGTTGCCCCCGAATTGCGGGCCTTCATCGAAAGTGAGGCACTGCCTGGCACGGGGGTGGAGCCGTCCGTCTTCTGGGCCGGCCTGTCGCGCATGGTGCACGAGCTGGGCCCCGAGAACCGCGCCCTGCTGGATGCACGCGAGGAGCTGCAGGACAAGATCGACGCCTGGCATGTGACGCGCCGCGGGAAGACGGTGGATCACCGCGCCTACAAGGCCTTCCTGGAGGAGATCGGCTATCTTGTCCCCGAGGGCCCGGATTTCGAGATCGAGACGACGAAGATCGACCCTGAATTCGCGACCATCGCCGGGCCGCAGCTTGTGGTGCCGATCACCAACGCCCGCTACGCGTTGAACGCCGCGAACGCGCGCTGGGGCAGCCTGTACGATGCCTATTACGGCACCGACGCCATGGGCTCACCCCCGCCTGCCGGCGGATACGAGACCGGGCGCGGGGCGCGCGTGGTGGCGCGGGTGCGGGTGTTCCTTGACGATATCGTCCCGCTGGATGGTGCCAGCCACGTTGACGTGACACGCTACACGATCAAAGACGGCGCGCTGCTGGGCGACGGCCATCCGCTGGTGGATCCGTCCAGGTTCGCAGGCTATCGCGGCGACGCAAGCGCGCCCGAGGCCGTCGTGCTGGTCAACAACGGGCTGCATGTCGAACTGATCTTCGACCGCGATCATCCCATCGGCAAGACCGACCGCGCCGGCATGGCGGACGTGGCGATCGAAAGCGCCGTCTCGGTGATCATGGATTGCGAGGATTCGGTCGCATGTGTCGACGCTGCCGACAAGGTGCTGGCCTATCGCAACTGGCTGGGCCTGATGAAGGGCGACCTGCAGGACAGCTTTGAAAAGGGCGGCAAGCAGGTCACGCGCAAGCTGATGCCCGACCGGAGCTATACAGCGCCGGACGGGGGCGAGCTGGTCCTGAAGGGCCGGGCGATCATGCTGGTCCGCAATGTCGGACACCTGATGACCAACCCCGCGATCTATGACCGCGACGGGAACGAGATCTACGAAGGCCTGCTCGACGCATTGGTGACCGTCGCCATCGCAATGCACGATCTGGCACAGGCGGGCGGAAATTCCGAGGCCGGCTCCGTCTACGTGGTGAAGCCGAAGCTGCACGGGCCCGAAGAGGTCGCGTTTTCCGACAAGATCTTCACTATGGTGGAAGAGATCCTCGACCTGCCGCGCTATACCGTGAAACTGGGCATCATGGACGAGGAACGGCGGACCTCCGTGAACCTGAAGGAATGCATCCGGGCCGCGAAGCACCGGGTCGCGTTCATCAATACCGGGTTTCTCGACCGGACGGGCGACGAGATCCACACCTCGATGGAGGCCGGGCCCTTCAGCCGCAAGGACTTCATCAAGAAGAAGGCGTGGATCACGGGGTACGAGAACCAGAACGTCGATATCGGGCTGGAATGCGGGCTGATGGGGAAGGCCCAGATCGGCAAGGGCATGTGGGCCATGCCCGACAAGATGGCCGCGATGCTGCAGGTCAAGATCGAACATCCGCAGGCCGGCGCCAACTGCGCCTGGGTGCCCAGCCCCACGGCGGCGACGCTGCACGCGCTGCATTACCACATGGTCGACGTGGCCGCGGTACAGAAGACCCTGAAGGCCGGGGGCCGGCGCGCCTTCGTGGACACGGTTCTGGACATTCCGCTGGCATCCTATCAGCAGTGGAGCCCGGCGCAGATCACCCGCGAAGTGGAGAACAATGCCCAAGGGATCCTGGGCTATGTCGTGCGCTGGATCGATCAGGGCGTGGGGTGTTCCAAGGTGCCCGACATCAACGATGTGGGCTTGATGGAGGACCGCGCGACCTGCCGGATTTCCGCCCAGCATATCGCCAACTGGCTGCATCACGACATCGTCTCGGCCCAGGACGTTATGACGGCGCTGCACAAGATGGCGGAGAAGGTGGACGAGCAGAATGCGGGCGATCCGGATTACGAACCGATGGCGCCCAGCTTCGACGGGATTGCGTTCCAGGCGGCGTGCGATCTGATCTTCAAGGGGCGCGTTCAGCCTTCGGGCTATACCGAGCCGGTGCTGCATGCGCGGCGCCTTGAGAAAAAGGCCGAGGTCTGATCCGGCGTCGGAAAGAGGGGGCTGTCTGCCCTCTCCCGCTCCTCCGAAGGTATTTTGGGACCAGAGAGGCGGGGCGCGGAATGAAATTGGGAGGAGGGATCTCATGTTTTCGATCGATGCGGCGCGGATGATCGTGAAGGGGGCGCTGGCCGAAGGGCGGTCGCGGGGGTTTCAGCCCCTAGCTGTCGTGGTGCTGGACGAGGGCGGGCACCTTGTGGCGTTCGAGCGGGAAGACGGCGCTTCGCCCGGGCGTTTCCAGGTGGCCAACGGCAAGGCCTACGGGGCGGTGATGATGGGCATGGCGGGCACGGCGCTGACCGGGCTGGCCGAGGCGCGGCCGTTCTTTTCGGCGGCGCTGACCGGTGTGTTCGACGGCCATTTCGCGCCTGTGCCGGGCGGCGTGCTGATCCGTGGCGACGACGGTTCGGTCATCGGCGCGGTGGGTGTCAGCGGCGATACGTCGGACAACGATGCCGATGCCGCCATGGCCGGGCTGGACGCGGCGGGGCTGACCGGCGAGCGGTAACGCCGGGGCTGAGCGCTTTTTGGGCGAATGCGGGTTTGTGCAGCGCGGCACAGCGCTGTCTCTTGTGGCGCGGGGGTGGGCCGTGTTGTCTGACGGGCGTCAGACGCTTAGGATTGCTGCAAATCCCGCGAAAGGTCGATCATGTCCCGTTCCGCCACCCTGTCCGTTCCGTCCACGCCTGATGCGCTTGCCGCGCCCGGGGTGTCGTCCGGCGGTGGCGGGGGGCGGCGGCCCGTCGTGGGGATCATCGGCAACACGACATTGCTGAACGATCAGTACGAGGCCTTCACCGGCGGCAAGATGAATGCGGAGGCGATTGCCCATGTCTCGGACTGCCTGCCGCTGGTGATCCCGTCGGATCCGTCCTTCGTCTGCGTCGAGGACCTGATGGAGATCTGCGACGGCTTCCTGCTGACCGGCGGGCGGGCCAACGTGCACCCGGAGGAATACCGCGAGACTGAGACCGAGGCGCACGGCGCCTTCGACCGTGCGCGCGACGGGATCACGCTGCCGCTGGTGCGGGCCTGCGTGGAAAGCGGCCAGCCCTTCTTTGGCGTCTGCCGCGGGTTTCAGGAGGTGGCGGTAGCGATGGGCTCTTCGCTGCATCCGGAAATCCGGGACCTGCCGGGACGGATGAACCACAGGATGCCACCCGACGGCACGATCGAGGAAAAGTTCGCCCTGCGCCATGTCGTGAGCTGCCGCTCTGACGGGCCGTTCCACAAGCTGTTCGGCGCGCGCGAGGTCCTGACCAACACGCTGCACGGGCAGGGGATCAACGAACCGGGCGCGCGCGTGGTTCTGGACGGTTTCGCGCCCGATGGCACGCCCGAGGCGATCTACATAGAGGATGCGCCGGGGTTCACCCTGTCGGTGCAATGGCACCCGGAATACAACGCCGCCAATGATCCGGTGTCGCGGCCGTTGTTCGAGGCGTTCGGCGACGCGGTCCGCGCGTGGGCCGGGCAACGTCAGCCGGTTTCCTTGCCGCGCGCGGGATAAGGTGCGTGGGATAAGGTGCGTGGGGACCAGGCACCCTACGGCTGCCGCTTTGCGGCGGCGGTCGGCCCCCAGTCAGAACGGGGTCCCTTGTCCCTGAAGGAGAATGAGCCGCTCCCGGATGGGATCGGCTCTCCGCCTGGTAATTGCACCTGGCCTCAGCTCACGAAGTCGAACGCGTGGGACAGGGGCAGGGAGCGCGGGCGCTTGCCGGTCAGATCGAAGATCGCGTTGGCCAGTGCGGGCATCGACGGTGGCGTGCCGGGTTCGCCCGCGCCGCCCATATAGGGGTTGGTTTCCAGCACCTTCACCTGTGTCAACGGGCTGTTGTGGATGCGCAGGGCGTCGTAGTCCCAGAAGTTCTGCTGCTCTGCCGCGCCGTCGGTGAAGGTGATCTCGCCCGTGCAGGCCGCCGACAGGCCGTAGATCATCGCGCCGGTCATCTGCGCCTCGATGATCCCCGGGTCCAGCGCGATGCCCACGTCGCAGGCGATCCAGGCTTTCGCGATCCGGATCGCGCCGTCCTCGTCCACCACTTCGACCACCATCGCCACCGGCGTGCCGAAGCTGTAGCAGAAGGCCGCCCCGCGGCCGACGCCGTCCGGCGTGCTGCCGGTCCATCCCGACAGTTCCCGCACGGCCGACAGCGTTCCGGCCGAGGGCGCATGCACGTCGCGGATCAGCTCGTAGCGCATTTCCAGCGGATCGGCGCCCGCGGCATGGGCCAGTTCGTCGATGAAGCATTCGTGGAAGAACGCGTTGTGCGAATTGCCGACCGACCGCCACGAGCCCACGGGCAGCGTCATGTCGGTCGCGTAGCCGCGGATGCGGTAGTTGGGGATGCCGTAGGGCTGGTTGAACGCGCCTTCGACCAGTTGCTTGTCCGGGCCCATCGGCGCGATGCCGATCCGCGTCATGAATTGCCGGATCACCGCCTGCGAGGCGATCTGACCGTCCAGCAGCACGACCTTCCCGTCCTGCACCGCGCCCGTCATCCGGGCGATGGCGGCGGGGCGGTAGAAGTCGCGGGACATGTCCTCCTCCCGCGACCATGCAAGCTGGACCGGCGTGCCCTCCATCGCCCTGGCGAGCTTCGCGGCGTAGACGGCATAGTCGAAATCGCCCCGCCGGCCGAAGCCGCCGCCAAGGTAGGTCGTGTTCACCTCGACCGCGTCCTGCGGGACACCGGCCGCTTCGGCGCATTTTTCCTGCACGATGATCGGTGCCTGGTTGCCGCACCAGACCGTCAGCTTGCCATCCTTCAGGTGGGCCGTCGCGTTCATCGGCTCCATCGTGGCATGGGCGAGGTAGGGCACCGTGTATTCCGCGCTGACCTCGGTTGCGCCCGCCGGAATTGTGGATGGGTCACCGTCATCGCGCATGGTCGAATCCGGGTCGGTGTCGAAGGTGCGGGTGATCTCGGCCATGATCGCGTCGGTCGTGGCGGGGTAGGTCGGGGCCTCCCAGTCGGCCACCACGGCCTCCGCGGCCTGGATTGCCAGCCATGTGTTCGTGGCAACCACCGCAAAGCCGTCGCCCAGATCCACCACCTGTTCCACACCCGGCATCTTCAGTGCCTGTGTCGCGTCGAAGCCGTTCATGCCCGACCGCGCGGGATTGCATTTCAGCGCGGCGAATTTCATGCCCGGCACGCGCACGTCGATGCCAAAGCCTGCCGTCCCGGTCGATTTCGCGACCATGTCGACCCGGGGCACGCTTTTGCCAAGGATCGTCCATGCCGACGGATCGCGCAGGGCGACACCCGTCACCACGTCGATCTTCGCGGCGTCGGGCGCCAACTCCTCGTAGGTCAGTTCGATATTGCCCGGGGCGATGACCTTGCCGCCTTCGGTCGTCAGGCGGCTGCGCTCCACGCCCAGCCGTTGCGCCGCGGCTTCCTTCAGCGTTTCACGGGCCGAGGCGCCGGCCTCGCGCATCCGGGTGAAGCCGTCCACCATCGAGGTCGAGCCACCGGTGACCTGCATGCCCATCAGCTTGCCGACCTTGCCCAGTTGCTCCGCCAGCCCGTGGGTGAAGCCCGACATCTCGTATTTCTTGCCGGGGATAAGCGCGCCCATCATCGCCGTGTTGTAATAGGCGGCAGCGGCGGGGCCGTGGATCACGCGGACCTGCGCCAGATCGACATCCAGTTCCTCCGCGATCAGCGCGGCCCATGTCGTGTGCACGCCCTGTCCCATCTCGGCCCGGGGCGCGACGAGCGTCACGCCATCCTGATCGACGACGACGAAGGGGTTGGGCACGGCCTGACCTTCGGCCGGTTGCAGCGGGTTCGGGGCGGGGCGGTTGATGTAGTAGGCCCCGAAGGCCACGCCGCCGACGACGGCGGCGGACCCGACAAGGAACGTCCGGCGAGCGATTTTTCCGATGCGGGACATGGATTAGGCCTCCTTCATCTTGGCGGCGGCGCTGTGGATCGCGGCGCGAATACGGGGATAGGTGGCGCAGCGGCACAGGTTGCCCTGCATCGCCGCGTCGATGTCATCGTCCGAAGGCTGGGGCGTATCCGCCAGCAGCGCCGCGGCCTGCATGATCTGGCCCGACTGGCAGTAGCCGCATTGCGCGACCTGATGTTCGACCCACGCGTTCTGGATCGCGGCCATAGCCCCCGGCGTGCCGAGGCCTTCGATCGTGGTCACGGCCCCGTCGACGGACCCCAGCGGCAACTGGCAGCTGCGCATGGCAACCCCGTCGACGTGAACCGTGCAGGCACCGCAGGCCGCGACACCGCAGCCGTACTTGGTGCCGGTCAGCCCCAGTTCGTCTCGCAGGACCCACAGCAGTGGCACCTCGTCGGGAAGATCGACCTTGTGCCGGGTTCCGTTGATCGTCAGCGTTCGTGCCATGGACGTCCTCCATCCGGGTATCCTGAAGATGATCCGAGACTGACAATTTTGCGGTAATATGTCAATCTGTAATTTGACAAAGTCTGGCAATAGTGTCAGGTCAGACGAACGAGGGACACGAATGCGTGATGATACCACAGATCCGCGGCGGCAGGCGATCCTGCAGGCAGCGATACAGGCGTTCGCGGCCTACGGGTTCCGCAAGACGTCGATGGACGACATAGCGCGCGGGGCGGGCATGTCGCGCCCGGCGCTGTACCTGCATTACCGCAACAAGGAAGACATCTTCCGTGCGCTGATCGAGGCCTTCTACGCCGCGAACGCGGATGCCCTGCGGGCCGAACTGTTCGCAGCCCCCGACCGGCCCCCGCAGGAGACGCTCGCCGCGGCCTTCCGGGTGCAGGGGGGCGAGATGATGGAGCTTCTGATGCGCTCGCCTCACGGCCTTGAGCTGTTCGAAGCGAGCTCGCAGACATCAATGGATCTGTTGTCCCGGGGCGAGGAGACGCTGACCGGGTTGTACGAGGCGTGGCTGCGGCAGGGAGCGGACCATGGGCGGCTGGCCCTGGCATCCCCACCCCGGGCCGTGGCGCGGACGATCACCGCCGCGCTGAAGGGGATGAAGTATGCAGCCGAGGATTATGAGTCCTACGTCACGCTTCTGGATGCACTGGCCAGACTTGTGGGCACGGGGCTCGTCGCCTGCAACACGCTGCAGGAAAAGTGATTTATGGTTGAATTCCATACTGTTCAACGCAGTCAAAAACATTCAACATAAAGTTGTGATGTTAAGGTTTCGATTCGGAAACCTTCAAGAAACATCGATCTTGTCGTGCTTTGACACGGAAAATGGGGTGGTACGGGGCCGGAGGAGTGCGTGCATGAATGGTAGCGCCGAGGGTGGGCGATCGATAAGTTTTCTCAGGTCTTTTTGGATGGCGCTATGGCCTAGCTGGGCCAAAGACCTAACTGGACGGGTGCCGAATATTTTCCAACCCCTTTTTCACTTGAACTGGACGTACGCAGGACTGGACTAAGAATAATGTACAACGTGTTGATGTTCTTACACTTTTTGAGTTCTGCAATTTTTCTTGGCACGGGTTTCGGGATCGCTTTCTTTCTCGCGCGCGCGACAGCCACGCGAAGTTCGACACGGGCTGCGCACATTGCCGGTTCGGTTCTGTCGATGGAGCTCTTCCTGACCATGCCGTCGGTTGTGATCCTTGCGATCACAGGATCCATTCTGGCCGGCATGAAGGGGCATTCGTTCGTCGAGGGCTGGTTGCTTCTGTCCCTGGTCGTTTTCGTGATGGTCGTGGTTCTCTGTGTGCCAGTGGTCCTGGCGCAGGTGCAGATGCGCAACCTGGCCGAGGATACGCGCGACGCGCGAAAGCCTTTGTCACAGGACTTTCTGAAATACCACCGTATCTCCCTTCTTTGCGGCGTGCCGGCGTTTCTGGGCGCGCTTCTGATCATGTGGGTGATGGTCCTGAAGCCCGCGATCTGAGGTTCAAGCGGCGGCGCGCGCCCGGGCAGCCCGCCCGCCCAACCCCCGCCGCCACCGGCGCCTGCCGCGCCGGAGCCGGCTTGCGGCCCGGGCGCGCGCCGATGGGCGGGCAGGGGTCTGCTACATCTGGCCGCCGGCGATCTCGATCACCTGTCCGTTCACGCTTTGCGAGCCGGGGCCGGTGAGCCACATCGCGGCGGCCGCGATTTCATCGGCGTCGATCAGGCGCTTGTGGCGGTTGGCCTCGACCATGATCTTCAGCGCCTCGTCCGCCGACACGCCCGCGCGTTCCGAGATCGAGGTCACGTTCCGGTCGACGATGGGCGTGGCGACATAGCCGGGGCAGATCGCGTTGAACGTCATGTCGGTGCCCAGGTAGTCCTCCGACAGCGCGCGGGTCAGCCCGATAAGGCCGTGCTTCGACGCTGTATAGCAGGCAGCGCCCTTGAGCCCCTTGATCCCGGCGACGGAAGAGATCGTGATCACGCGGCCCCAGCCGGCCTCGCGCATGCCCGGCAGGCAGGCGCGGATGGTCAGGAAGGCACCGTCCAGATTGGTCGCCATCATGTTGCGCCAGAATTCCAGCGACATCTTGTGGAAGGCCCGGCCTTCGGCCACGCCGGCATTGGCGATGCAGATCTGGACGGGCCCCCGCGCGTCGACCGCCGCGGCGATCTTGGCATCGACGTCGGCCTCGTCCCGGACATCCATCGCCAGGCCGAACAGGCCGTCGCCCGCGACCTCGTCCAGCACCTCCTGCCGCCGCCCGGTGATCGTCACTTGCACGCCCTGCGCCGCCAATGCCTTGGCGATGGCCAGGCCGATGCCCGTGCCGCCGCCCGTCACCAGCGCGTGTTTTCCTGCCAGTTCCATGTCCGAATTCTCCTCGCTTCATGTCCGGCGCCACCCTAGAGTGCGCCGCACGGCCCGCAAGCTGCGTCGTTGGGGCACAACACGCCACGGGTTGACTGACACTTGTCAGGTGCGCAATCTTCCGGCGGTTCGGTTCCGGGGGGCGCGCAAGATTGCGACAAAACCTAACAGTCTGACGAAGCATTCTTGTGTTGTTGGTAGCCCACAGATAGGTGACTGTTCGAATGAACCCGTCGTTAAAGACGGTTATCCGCGACAGGTAAGGGGAGCGCGAAGGTGAAAATCGGGACGCCTAAAGAGGTGTTTGAGGGTGAAGCACGGGTGGCAATGACGCCCGACAGCGCCCTTCAATTACAGAAACTGGGACATGAATGCCTGATCGAGACGGGGGCCGGACTGGCCGCCGGGTTCACCGACGCGGCCTACGAGAAGGCCGGGGTCGAGATCATCAAGACGGGTGCTCAGCTGTACAAGGCGGCCGACATCATCGCCAAGGTGCGCCCGCCCACGGAAACCGAGGTCAAGCGGCTCACACCCAGCCAGACGCTGATCTCGTTCTTCTATCCCGGCTCGAATGCCGAGCTGATGGAACTTGCCGCGTCCAAGGGCGCGACCGTGATCGCGATGGACATGGTGCCGCGAATTTCGCGTGCCCAGAAGATGGACGCGCTGTCGTCCATGGCCAATATCGCGGGCTACCGTGCCGTGATCGAAGCGGGCGCCAATTTCGGCCGCTTCTTCACCGGTCAGGTGACCGCTGCCGGCAAGGTGCCGCCTGCCAAAGTGCTGGTGGTCGGCGCCGGTGTGGCGGGTCTTGCCGCCATCGGGACCGCGACATCGCTGGGGGCCATCACCTACGCCTTCGACGTGCGCCCCGAAGTGGCCGAGCAGATCGAAAGCATGGGCGCCGAGTTCGTGTTCCTCGAATTCGACGAACCGGCCCAGGACGGGGCGGCGACGGGCGGCTACGCGGCGCCCTCCAGTCCTGAATTCCAGGAAAAGCAGCTGGAGAAGTTCCGCGAGCTGGCGCCTGACATCGACATCGTGATCACCACCGCGCTGATCCCGAACCGCGACGCGCCGATCCTGTGGACCAAGGACATGGTCGAGCTGATGAAGCCCGGCTCGGTCATCGTCGACCTAGCCGCCGAACGGGGCGGCAACTGCGAACTGACGGTGAAGGACGAAAAGATCGTCACCGACAACGACGTGACCATCGTCGGCTATACCGACTTCCCCAGCCGGATGGCGACGCAATCCTCGACGCTTTATGCCACCAACGTCCGTCACATGATGACGGACCTGACGCCCGAGAAGGACGGCGTCGTCAACCACAACATGGACGACGACGTGATCCGCGGCGCGACGATCACCCACGACAAGGAAGTGACGTTCCCGCCGCCGCCGCCGAAAGTGGCCGCCATCGCCGCGCAGAAGCCCAAGGAAAAGGTCCCCGAGCTGACGCCGGAAGAAAAGCGCGCCAAGGAAGTGGCCGCGTTCAAGGCCCAGACCAAAAGCCAGGTGACGTTGCTCGCCGTCGGTACGGGCCTGATCCTGCTTCTGGGCCTGATCGCGCCGGCCAGCTTCATGCAGCACTTCATCGTGTTCGTGCTGGCGGTCTTCGTGGGCTTCCAGGTGATCTGGAACGTCGCCCATTCGCTGCACACGCCGCTGATGGCGGTCACGAACGCGATCTCGTCGATCATCATCCTGGGCGCCCTGATGCAGCTGGGATCGGGGTCGTTCCTGGTGCTGCTGCTCGCGGCGATTTCGATCTTCATGGCCGGCATCAACATCTTCGGCGGCTTCCTCGTGACACGGCGCATGCTCGCCATGTTCCAGAAATCCTAAAGGGGCAGGTACCATGGAATACGGTTTCACCACTGCCGCCTATGTTGCTGCGGCTGTTCTTTTCATCCTCTCCCTTGGGGGCCTGTCGGGCCAGGAAAGCGCCAAGCGCGCCGTCTGGTACGGCATCGTCGGCATGGGGCTTGCAGTCTTCGCCACGCTGATCGGCCCGGGATCGGGCCTGTGGCTTCTGTCGCTGATCCTTGTCGCCGCGGGCGGCATCATCGGCTTCTTCGTCGCCAAGCGCGTCCAGATGACCGAGATGCCGCAGCTTGTCGCTGCCATGCACTCTCTGGTGGGTCTGGCCGCGGTCTTCGTGGGCTTCAACGCCGAGTTCGTGATGAACGCGGTCGCGGAGCTGCAGGCGGCCGGTGACGAAGCGGCGCTGGCTGCGCTCAAGGGCTTCTCCTCGACCGTCGCGCACAAGACCCCGGTCGAGATCGGTATCCTGAAGGTCGAGGTCTTCCTGGGCGTCTTCATCGGTGCGATCACCTTCACCGGGTCGGTCGTGGCCTTCGGCAAGCTGGCGGGCAAGGTCACCTCGTCCGCGACGAAGCTGCCGGGCGGTCACATGCTGAACGCCGGTGCGGCGGGCATCTCGCTGATCTGCCTCTTCTGGTACCTGGGCTCGGGCGCGCTGTTCCCGCTGTTCCTGATGACGGCACTGGCGCTCTTCATCGGCTATCATCTGATCATGGGCATCGGCGGCGCCGACATGCCGGTCGTGGTGTCGATGCTGAACAGCTATTCCGGCTGGGCGGCGGCGGCCATCGGTTTCTCCCTGGGCAACGACCTCCTGATCGTGGTCGGTGCGCTGGTGGGCTCGTCCGGTGCGATCCTGTCCTACATCATGTGCAAGGCCATGAACCGCAGCTTCGTCTCGGTCATTCTGGGCGGCTTCGGCGGCACGGCAGGCCCGCAGATGGAAGTCGAGGGCGAGATGATCGCGATCGAGGCCGACGGTGTCGCCTCGGCCCTGAACGACGCCGACAGCGTCGTGATCGTGCCGGGCTACGGCATGGCCGTGGCGCAGGCCCAGAACGCGGTTTCGGAACTGGTCAAGAAGCTTCGCGCGCAGGGTAAGCAGGTTCGCTTTGCCATCCACCCGGTCGCGGGCCGTCTGCCGGGGCACATGAACGTGCTGCTGGCCGAGGCCAAGGTGCCCTATGACATCGTGCTGGAAATGGAGGAGATCAACGACGATTTCCCCGAAACCGACGTGGTGATCGTGATCGGCTCGAACGACATCGTGAACCCGGCGGCGCAGGACGATCCGAACTCGCCCATCGCCGGCATGCCGGTTCTGGAAGTGTGGAAAGCCAAGCAGGTCTTCGTGTCGAAGCGCGGCCAGGGCACGGGCTATTCCGGCATCGAGAACCCGCTGTTCTTCAAGGACAACACGCGTATGTTCTACGGCGACGCGAAAGCCTCGCTCGACAAGCTGATGCCGATGGTCGACTGATCCCACGCAGGATCATCGCCTGAAACAGCGGGCCGGGGGCAATGCCTCCGGCCCGTTTTCTTTCGGGCCGCGACACCGAGACCGGGGGCAGAGCCCCCGGATCAGCGCGACGCCAGGCCCGGCCTTCGGAGATTTTGACAGGACCATGAAACCCTGACAGATGACAGGGGCAGGGAGGCGCAAGCGATGACAGATGGGCTCGATTTCGGAAAGACGATCCTCGACCGGCAGCCGTTCAACCGGTTCGTGGGGTTCACGCTCACACGGCTCGACGAGGGCGGGGCCGAGATGCGGCTGGAGGTCGGGGACGATCACAAGCAGGAGCGGGGCTTCGTGCATGGCGGCGTCATGGCCGCGATGGCCGATACCACGCTGACCTATGCCGCGGGCGTTCAGATGGGGCCCGTGCTGACGTCGGAATTCAAGATCAACTACGTCCGGCCGGGCATCGGCGACAGGCTGATCGCGCGGGCCGAGGTGGTCGCGAAGGGCCGCACGCAGGCCGTCTGCCAGTGCCGGATCTTCGTCGAGAACGAGGGCGCGGAAAAGCTCTGTGCGATTGCGCAAGGCACCATCGTGGCGGTGCCGGCCTGAGGCGGTATGCGACGGTATCCGATAAACTGTTGAATATCAGTTGGTTATTTGCCTGAGCTCCGTCTGCTGCTATATCTTCGGGAGCGACAGGAGGCGCCGTCATGCCCTTTTCCGATCATCCGCTCCGTTACCGGCTGGCCAACGAGCTTCACGCGCGGCCGTTTCCGACCGTTTCGGCGCCCTCGCGGGTGGTCTACCTTGCGATCAAGCGCAACGCGGATGCCGCCGCGCGGGATCGGGGCGCGGACCGGGCGCATCTGATCCTGCTGCTCGACCGGCACGGCGCGGCGCACCCGCAGCCGGGCGCCACGCATTACACGGGTCAGATCGGGCGGCACCGGATCAAGTGGGAAAGCCATACCGAGTTCGTGACCTATACCGTCTTCACCGATGGCGACGGGTTGGGCCCGTTCGATCCCGCGGCGTTCGACCTGTTCCCGAAGGACTGGCTGGAGGACAGCCCCGGGGAGCGGATGAGCTCGGTCCTGATCGAGGTGCTGCCGCGCCCGTCCGACGACCGGATCGTGACCCACCTGCAGGACTGGTTCGTGCCCGAAAGCCTTGCCGCGGCCCATGTTCTGGACGATGCGGGCGTGGCGGCGGGGGATTTCCGGATCGATCCGGCCGGGCACATGCGGTTCGCGTTGTTCGTCAATCCCGACACGGGCGAACGGCGCGTGGGCCGCGTGCTGCAACGCCTGTGCGAGATGGAGACCTACAAGGCCATGTCGATGCTGGGTTTTGCCCGGGCCCAGGATCTCTCTCCCGCCGTGGGGCGGCTGGACGCGGCACTCAGCGGGTTGATGGCCGAGATGACGGATGCCGTGACGCCGCCCGAGGACACGCTGCCGCGGCTGCTGGAGATCTCGGCGGAGCTGGAGCGGATCGGGGCGGAGGCCGCGTTCCGCTTCGGGGCGACAAGGGCTTACGAGGCCATCGTGCAACAGCGGACGGCGGCGCTGCGGGAGGCTCGGTTCACCGGGCGCCAGACCTTCGCCGATTTCATGCAACGCCGGTACGAGCCCGCGATGCGGACGGTCGCGGCCACCGAACGACGGATCGAGACCTTGTCGGACCGGGCGATGCGGGCGGGCGACCTGTTGCGGACGAAGGTCGACGTGGACCGCAGCGCGCAGAACCAGAAGCTGCTGGAAAGCATGGACAGGCGCGCGGACATGCAATTGCGCCTGCAACACACGGTCGAGGGGCTGTCGGTCGTGGCCGTCAGCTACTACGCGGTGTCTCTGGCTGGCTACGTGCTGGCGCCGCTGGGGGCGGAGGCGGGCTTCGGCAAGGAGGCGGTGATGGCCATGGTGGCCTTGCCGGTGATCGCGGCTGTCTGGGTCATGGTGCGCCGCATCCGCCGGCGATTCCGGTGACGATGTCCCGGGGCCAGATTTCGGAAGGCCCTTTGAAGGGCCTTCCTGTCCGGGCCTTGATGCCGTGCCTCAGCGTCCGCGGATCCGCGGGTCGAGCGCGTCGCGCAGGCCGTCGCCCAGGTAGTTCACCGCCAGAACGGTGATCGAGATCGCGAGCCCCGGCCAGACCACGCGTTCGGGATAAAGCACCATCCGGTCGACCGCGTCGTTCAGCAGCTTGCCCCATGTCGGGAAGTCGGGCGGGAAGCCGAAGCCAAGGAAGGACAGGGCACTTTCGGTGATGATCGCCGTGGCAATCCCCAAGGTGGCCGAGACCATGATCGGCGACAGCACGTTGGGCAGGATATGGCGCGAGATCAGCTTGCGGTTCCGGGTCCCCAGCGAGCGTGCGGCCAGCACGAACTCCCGCTCCTTCAGCGCCAGCACGTCGCCGCGCACGATGCGCGCGGTGGGCATCCAGCTTGTCACCCCGATCAGGCAGACGATCAGCACGAAGATCCCGCCCTCGGGCCCAAGTGCTGCCGACAGCGCCTCGCGGAACAGGACCGAGGCCACGAGGATCATCGGCAGGATCGGCAGGGCCAGAAACAGGTCGGTCAGGCGCATCAGCGGCCCGTCGAGCCGCTTGAAGTAGCCCGCGACAAGCCCGATCAGCGTGCCCAGGAACAGGGCAAGGATCATCGCCGTCAGCCCCACGGCGATGGACACGCGCCCGCCCAGCAGCAGCCGGCCCAGCGTGTCGCGGCCAAGGTTGTCGGTGCCCAGCGGATAGGCCCAATCGACCTTGGCGGACGGATCCCACAGCGCCACGTAGATCGGCCGCATGTCGCGAAGCGTGAGGAAATCCCGCCCCGTGGGCACGAATTTTGGATCGTTCCAGTAGATGAATGGTCCGATCACCACGCCCGCCACGATCAGCAGGAACGTGATGCCCCCGATCATCGCGCCACGGTGATGGCGGAACTGGTCCCAGACATTGCGCCACTGGCTGCGGGGCGGTTTCGTCGGCATCGGTTGCGCGGTGATATCAGTCATAGCGGATCCTTGGGTCGAGGATGCCGTAAAGCACATCGGCAACAAGATTGAAGAGCACGATCAGCACCGCGAAGATGAAGGTCAGCGTCTGCACCATCGGCAGGTCGTTGGCCTGGATCGCGGTGATCAGCAGCTGGCCGATCCCGTTCACCTTGAAGACCTGCTCGGTGATGATCGCGCCGCCGAAGATCGCGGGCACCCCCAGCGCGATCACAGTCACGACCGGGATCATCGAGTTCCGCAGCACGTGGATCAACACGACCGTGCGTTCCCCCAGCCCCTTGGCACGGGCGGTGCGGACGTAATCCTGGTTCAGGTTGTCGAGCATCGAGGCCCGCATGAACCGGCTGATCTGCGCCGTGATCTGCAGGGCCAGCACCATGACCGGCATGATCATCTGCATCAGCTGTTGCTTGAAACTGGCCCAGTCGTTCACCACCAGCGTCGTGTCGTAAATCGACGGGAACCAGCCCAGATTGACCGAAAAGATCACGATCACCAGCACGCCGGAAAAGAACGGCGGCACGGAAAAGCCCACCATCGACACGAAGGTCCCGGCCTGGTCGAACCACGAATACTGCCGGTAGGCGGAGTAGATGCCGATGGGGAGCGCGATCAGGATGCCCACGACATAGGCGGTGCCCACGACCCACAGCGTCTGCGGGATCCGTTGCGCCACGATGTCCATGACGGGCGACCGGGTCTGCCACGAGATCACCCGCAGCTTGCCCTCGGCCAGGTTGGTGCCGAAGATATGGTCGATCAGCACCTGCGGTTCGATCCAGAAGAACTGGACGATCCATTTCCAGAAGCGGACGGGGACGGGTTCGCCCAGCCCCAGCGCCTCGCGCATTTTCTGTTTCACTTCCGGCGGCACCGTTAGCGGCACCTGCGCCATGGGATCGCCCGGCGCCAGCTCCAGAAGAAGGAAGATGACGAGGCTGATGAACAGCAGCGTCGGCACGGCCACGATCAGCCGGCGGATCGTGAAGGTCAGCATCGGCGGCCTCCGGTGCGGTTCGGAACGGGACGGCGGAGCCGGTCCAGTCGGATCTGCGTGTCTCTCATACTACCCTGCATTTGCCGCCTTGGGGCGGTCTCATGACATGTTGGTGGCCGTGGCCGGAGGCGTCTTGGCCTCTGCATCGCACGGGGCCTGTTGAACGTGTTGAACTTAGAACGGCCTGCGCCGCAATAAGCGTCACCTGCCGTAAGTTTAATCGCATCGCCTCTGCCGTGCACAGGAGCAAATCACGCGCAATGCGGGTGCCGTGGCATGGCCGATCCCGGAAAACAGACGTGCCCCGGACGGGTGGTCCGGGGCACGTCAAGGATCAGGTCACGAAGCGCATGGCGCCGTTACGCGCCCTGCTTGCGGTACCAGTCGGCTGCGTTCCACAGCTCGGTGTCCCACACGTTCAGGATCACGCCGCCCAGCGTGTTCGAATGGGCGGACAGACGGCCACGGTGGACCAGCGGGATCAGCGCGCCTTCTTCGATCAGCATGTCGTTCAGTTGCTTGCCGATCTTGGACCGCTCCTCGATGCCCGCGGTTTCGGTCATCTTCTTGTGCAGCGCGTCATAGTCTTCGCTGCAGAAGCGGGTCACGTTCTCGCCCTGCCACTGGGTCGCCGGGCTGGGCGCCTTGTCGCACAGGTAGTTGCCCAGGTAGCTCTGCGGATCGGTGCCGTTGAACGTGTTGGCGTACATTTCGACATCGGCATAGAACTTCTGGAACGTGTCGGGGGAACCCGGGTCTCCGCCGAAGAAGACCGACGCGTTGACGTTACGCAGTTCGGTTTCGACACCGATCTCCTGCCACCACTGCTTGATCAGCGCCTGGAAATCCTGGCGCACGGCGTTGGTCGAGGTCTGGTACAGCAGGCTCAGGCGCACGCCGTCCTTCTCGCGCACACCGTCGGGACCCTTGATCCAGCCGGCATCGTCAAGAAGCTTGTTGGCCTGTTCCAGGTCCTGGGTCGAACAATCGAAGGTATCCGAATTGTAGACTTCGGGCGCCGGCACCAGGTTGCAGGTGACCTTGCCAGCCTGGCCGTAACCGATTTCCACCAGAAGCGGACGGTCGATCGCCAGCGACAGCGCCTTGCGGACCGCCGGATCCTTCAGGATCGGGTGCGGCTTGACGACGGCACGTTCGTCCGGGCCAAGCGACGGGTCGGGGTTGGTGTGGTTGATCATGATCCGCTCGGTCAGCGGGCCGAATCCTGCCACGGGCGTGCCCTTGCCGCCGGCTTCCATCTGGGCGATCACGTCGGGCGCCAGCTGAAGGTTCCAGGCGTAATCGTATTCACCGGTTTCCATCACGGCGCGGCCTGCCGCGGTGGCATCGCCGCCGCCCTTGAAGGTCACGGTCGCGAAGGCCGGTTTCGCCGGATCACGATAGTTTTCGTTGGCTTCCAGCTGGATCACGTCGTTCGGACGGAAGTCGGTGACCACGAAGGGGCCGGTGCCGATCGGGTTGAAGTTCTGTTCGGTGCATTCCGGCGCCTTGGCCCCCATGCAATCGGCGAACTGGGCCTTCTGCAGGATCGGGCTTTCACCGCCCACGAACGGGCCATAGGGAAACGGCGTGGGGCCGTCGAAGGTGACCTTGACGGTCAGGTCGTCGATCGCCTCGACCGAGGTCACGCCGCCGAACTTGGTGACCTGGGCGCAGCCGCCATCCGGGTCCATGCAGTAATCCGCGGTGAACACCACGTCGGCCGAGGTGAACGGCGAGCCGTCCGACCATTTCAGGCCTTCGGTGATCTTCCATGTGATCGTCGTCAGGTCTTCGGACACGCCGCCGTTTTCCACGGTCGGCACCTCGTCGACCAGCCAGGGCACCAGGTTGCCGTCCTGGTCGTAACGCGCGAGCGGTTCAAGGATGAGGCTGGAACTTTCAACGTCCTTGGTGCCGCCGGACAGGAACGGGTTCAGGATCGACGGCGCCTGCCAGTAGATGATGGAGACATTGCCATCCGATCCGCGCTCGGCCTGGGCCGCGCTTGCAAGCGCCGCACCGGCAACGGCGCCGAGCAGAAGGGGTTTGAGTTTCATGTCGAGTGACTCCCTGTGGTTGTATTGATCGTTCTTGCGCCCCCGCTCGTTGGCGGGGTGCTGTGAGTACCGGAGAGGCGGATTCGTTTCGATTCAATGCGTAATGCGGAAATTGGTAGCAACCGCATACGGAAAATGCCCCTGTTTGCCCGGTCTTCGAGCATCGAAGCAGATGCTGTCGAAAAAGCAAGCCTTACCGTAGCGAAAGCCGAAACCGGCGGAAACAGCCTTAGGGGCAGGGTTTGACACCGCCCTGAATCCGGGCGTAGCGTCGCCGGACAGGGACCGGGAAACAGCCGCGATACGCGGCGATCGTTCCGAAACCGGCCCGATTCCCGAACGGAGGTTCCGACATGCTCGACCAAGAGACTGCGCCCATTGCCCGGATCGAAGGGCTTCGCGTTGTCTTCGGAACCCGGGATGGCCCGGTTGTCGGGGTGGAGGATGTCTCTTTCGACATCAAGCCGGGCGAAACTGTGTGTGTCGTGGGCGAAAGCGGGTCGGGGAAATCGGTGTCGTCGCTGTCGATGATGCGCCTGATCGAATATGGCGGCGGTGAGATCGAAGGCGGCCGCATCATGTTCGACCGTGGCAACGGTCCCGACGTGAACCTTGTCGACACCGATCAGGACGACATGCGCCACATTCGCGGCAACGAGATCGGGATGATCTTCCAGGAGCCCATGACGGCCCTGAACCCCGTCTTCACCGTTGGCCGGCAACTGACCGAAGGCCTGCGCGTCCACAAGAACATGAACCGGCGCGAGGCCGAGGCGCGCGCGCTGGAACTGCTGCGCGAGGTGCGCATTCCCGAACCCGAACGCCGGTTGAAGCAATTCCCGCACGAATTGTCGGGCGGGATGCGCCAGCGGGTCGTGATCGCGATGGCAATGGCCTGCCGTCCCCGGCTGCTGATCGCGGATGAACCCACTACCGCGCTCGACGTGACGATTCAGGCAGAGATCCTGGCCCTGATGGACCGGCTGAAGCGGGAAACCGGGACGGCAGTGATGTTCATCACCCACGACATGGCCGTGGTCGCGCAGATGGCCGACCGCGTTGTCGTCATGTATCGCGGCAACAAGGTGGAGGAGGGCCCGGTCGAGGAGATTTTCGCCAACCCGAAACACGACTATACCAAGGCGCTGCTGGCCGCGGTGCCGAAGCTTGGCGAGATGACGGGCAAGGCCGCGCCCGAGCCGATGAAGCTGATGGGCGTCGAAGGCCAGAACATCGCGCCGATCCCCGGCACCGATGAGGTGCTGCTGTCGGTCAAGAACCTGACCACCCGTTTCGCCGTTCTGGGCGGCCTTCTGCGGCGGACGGTCGCCAATGTGCACGCGGTCGAGGATGTGTCCTTCGAAATCAACCGCGGGCAGACGCTGTCGCTTGTCGGCGAATCCGGGTGCGGGAAATCCACGGCGGGGCGGTCGCTGCTCCGGCTGGTGCAACCGCAGTCGGGCCATATCTTGCTGGACGGCGTCGATATCATGGCGCTCGACAATGAAGGGCTGCGCACGGCGCGGCTCGACATGCAGATGATCTTCCAGGATCCGTTCGCGTCCCTGAACCCGCAGATGCAGTTGCTGGATCAGGTGGCCGAGCCGATGCGGAACTACAACATCGCCTCGGGCTCGGAAATCGAGGACCGCGTCGCGTCGTTGTTCGACCGGGTGCAACTGCCCCGCAGCTTCATGCGGCGGTATCCGCACGAGATGTCGGGCGGCCAGCGCCAGCGGATCGCCATCGCCCGCGCGCTGGCGCTGAACCCGAAACTGATCGTGGCGGATGAAAGTGTCTCGGCGCTGGACGTGTCGGTGCAGGCGCAGGTGCTGAACCTGATGATGGAGCTTCAGGCCGATCTGGGCCTGTCCTTCCTGTTCATCAGCCACGACATGGCCGTGGTCGAACGGGTGTCGCACACCGTGGGCGTGATGTATCTTGGCCGGATCGTCGAAATGGGGTCGCGCGCCCAGGTGTTCGAAAACCCGCAGCACCCCTATACCAAGGCGCTGATGAAGGCCGTGCCGGTGGCCGACCCGACCAACCGCAAGTCGGAGAAAGACCTGAATTTCAAACCGATCCCGTCGCCGATCCACGGGCCAGATTACAGGCCCGATCGATCCCGATACCATGAAGTCGCGCCGGGGCACCTGATCCTGACCACGGACAGCGGCTACTGAACGCCAGAGAAGAACCATGACTGCATCCGAAAGACTATCCCCCCGCCAGATCCTGGATGCGCTCGTCTCGTTTCCGACGGTCAGCCGCGATTCCAACCTGCCGCTGATCGACTGGGTCGAAGACTACCTTTCGACCCATAGCATCGAGACGCACCGCCATTACGACGAGACCGGCCAGAAGGCGGCGCTTTTCGCCCATGTCGGCCCGTGGGAGGACGGCGCTGTCGTGCTCTCCGGTCATACCGATGTGGTGCCCGTGGACGGGCAGGCGTGGGACACCGATCCCTTCACGGTGGTGGAACAGGACGGCAAGCTGTTCGGCCGCGGCACTACCGACATGAAGGGCTTCGACGCGCTGGCCATCTGGGCGCTGGTCGAGGCATCGGGCCACGATCTGCAACGCCCGCTGCAAATCGCGCTGTCTTATGACGAGGAAGTCGGCTGCATCGGCGCCGCGCCTTTGATCGAGGCAATGGCCCCGGTTCTGCCCAAGGGCGAAAGCGTGATCGTGGGCGAGCCGTCGATGATGCAGGCCGTCACCGCGCACAAGGGCGGGCAGGGGTTTCTTGTGCATGTTCATGGGGTTGAAGTGCATTCCTCACTTCTGCCCTATGGTGTCAGCGCGATCCTTGAAGGCGCGCGGGTGCTGGAATGGATCAACCGCACGAACGAGGAGATCCAGAGCCAGACACCCACCGCGACGGCGGCGCTGTTCGATCCGCCCTTCACCACCTTCCACGTGGGCCAGATCCAGGGCGGCACGGCGCGCAACATCACCGCCAAGGATTGCGAATTTCCCGTCGAAATGCGGGTATTGCCGACGGAAAGCGTCGACACGTGGTCGGACCGTTTTGTTGACGGTGTCCGCCAGATCGAGGCCCAGATGCAGAAGCGTCGGCCCGAAAGCTCCATCGAGCTCACGCCGTTCTTCCTTGTCCCGGGCCTGAAGCCCGAAGAAAACGGCCCGGCCGAGGCGCTGACCCGCGCGATCACCGGCGACAACGGCACGCATGCCGTGAGCTACGGCACGGAAGCCGGCCATTTCCAGACCCACGGCTATTCCGCCGTCGTGTGCGGGCCGGGCGACATTGCCCAGGCGCATCAGCCGAACGAATTCATCACCATCGACCAATTCGATGCCGGGAAGGCCTTCATGCAGAAGCTTCTCACCCGGCTGGGAGGAAACTAGACCATGCCGATCCGAAACCGTCTCGCCGAAATGGCGCCCGAGATCGCCGGCTGGCGCCACCACCTGCACACGATCCCGGAACTGGAATACGATCTGCCGAAGACCACCGCCTACGTGCTTGAAAAGCTGGAGGAATTCGGGATCGAGGATGTCACCGCCGGTGTCGGCCAATCAGGCATCGTGGCCACGATCAAGGGCAAGTCCGACACCAAGGGCCGGGTCATCGGCCTGCGCGCCGACATGGACGCGCTTCCGATGGACGAGGTCGGGGGCGTCGATTATGCGTCGACCCATCCCGGCATGGCCCATACCTGCGGCCATGACGGCCATACCTCGATGCTGCTGGGAGCCGCCAAGTACCTGAACGAGACACGCAATTTCGACGGCACCGTCGTGCTGATCTTCCAGCCCGCGGAAGAGGAAGGCGCAGGCGGCAAGGCCATGGTCGACGATGGCATGATGGACCGGTGGGGCGTGCAGGAAGTGTACGGCATGCACAACATGCCGGGCCTGCCCGTGGGCCAGTTCGCCGTCCGGCCAGGTGCGCTTATGGCCTCGGTCGATACGTTCGACGTCACGGTGACGGGCAAGGGCGGCCACGCGGCAGTGCCCCACGATGCCATCGACACGAACCTCGTCGCGGCCCAGATGGTGGTGGCGCTGAACTCCATCACGTCGCGCAATGTCGATCCGCTGAAATCGGCGGTAGTGACGGTGACAACGATGCTGTCCGATACCGACAGCTACAACGTGATCCCCCAGACGGTGAACCTGAAGGGCACGGTGCGCACGCTCGACAACCCGATCCGCGACCTGATCGAAGAGCGCGTGACAGCCATCCTTGAAGCCACGGCCGTGGGCTATGGCGCGACGGTGGATATCGCCTACAACCGGGGTTACCCGGTGACGGTCAACCACGATGACCAGACGGCATATGCCGCGGAAGCCGCCCGCGCGGTGGTGGGCGACGCGGGCGTCGACACCGACACGCCCCCGATCATGCCGGCCGAGGATTTCGCCTACATGCTGGAAGCCCGCCCCGGCGCCTACCTGTTCCTTGGCAATGGCGACACGCCCATGTGCCACCATCCCGCCTACGTGTTCACGGACGATATCCTGCCGGTCGGATCGTCCTGGTTTGCCGAAATCGTCGAACGCCGCATGCCGGCAGCTTGAGGTCACAAAATGCCGATCAAGAACCAGTTCGCCGCCCTTCTGCCCGACATCACCGCATGGCGCCGCGATATTCATGCCCATCCGGAGATCGGGTTCGAAACCCACCGCACCGCCGGCATCGTGGCCGAAAAGCTGCGCGACTTCGGCTGTGACGAGGTTGTCGAAGGCGTGGGCCAGACCGGGGTCGTGGGCGTGATCAAGGGCAAGGCCGGTGGATCCGGTAAGGTAATCGCGCTTCGCGCCGACATGGACGCGCTGCCGATCGTCGAACAGACAGGGGCGGGCCATGCCTCGCAGACCGAAGGCGCGATGCATGCCTGCGGGCATGACGGGCACACCTCGATCCTGCTGGGGGCCGCGGCCTACCTTGCCGATACGCGGAACTTCGACGGCACCGTCGTGCTGCTGTTCCAACCGGCCGAGGAACTGGGCCACGGCGCCAAGGCGATGATGGATGCGGGCGTGATGGACCGGTACGGCGTGGACGAGGTCTATGGCCTGCACAACATGCCCGGCATCCCCGTGGGCGAATTCGCGATCCGCCCCGGCCCCATGATGGCCGCGACGGATGAATTCTTCATCGACCTGACGGGGAAGGGTGGTCACGCCGCCAAGCCGCATGAAACGGTCGATACCACCGTGATGGCGTCGCACATGATCCTGGCGCTCCAGACCATCGTGTCGCGCAATGCCGATCCGGTGATGCAGGCGGTGCTGTCGGTCTGCGCGGTGGATACGGCGACCCACGCCTATAACGTCATCCCGGAAACCGTCCGCCTGCGCGGCACGGTCCGCACCCACAGCCCCGAAGTGCAGGACGTGATCGAAGCCCGCATGGCCGAGATCGTTCACCACAGCGCCGAAACCTTCGGCGGCACGGCGGAACTGCGCTATCACCGCTATGTGCCCGTCACGATCAACGCGAAGGAACAAGCCGAATTCGCGGCCGACGTCGCGCGCTCGGTCGTCGGGGAGTGCGCCGAGGCGCCCCTGATCATGGGGGGAGAGGATTTCTCCTACATGCTCATGGAACGTCCCGGCGCCTTCATCTTCCTTGGCAACGGCAACACGGCACAGGTGCATCACCCGGAATACGACTACAACGATGAAGCCACGCCCGCGGGCTGTTCATGGTTCGCCGAACTGGTCGAACGCCGCATGCCCGCCGCCTGAGGGCGCCCCGAATTTAGCATTACGAGGCCATCCGGCCGTCCGCCCGGCAAGGACCCGGCGGATCGAGAGCCGGATGCATGCCTCCTGAAGGAGAAGACAGATGCCCATCAAGAACCGTTTCGCCGAATTGCACGCCGACATCACCGAATGGCGCCGCGACATTCACGAGAACCCCGAGATCCTTTTCGACACCCACCGCACCTCGGCGCTGGTGGCCGAAAAGCTGCGCGCTTTCGGCTGCGACGAGGTGGTCGAAGGCATCGGCCAGACCGGTGTCGTGGGCGTGATCAAGGGCAAGTCCGACAGCGCGGGCAAGGTCATCGGCCTGCGCGCCGACATGGACGCGCTGCCGATCCTTGAGGAAACAGGGCTCGATTACGCGTCGAAGACCCCGGGCGCAATGCATGCCTGCGGCCATGACGGCCACACGGCGATGTTGCTGGGTGCAACGCAGTACCTTGCCGAAACGCGGAATTTCGATGGCACCGTCGTTGTCATCTTCCAGCCGGCCGAAGAAGGCGGCGGCGGCGGGCGCGAGATGTGCAAGGACGGCCTGATGGACCGCTGGGGCATCCAGGAGGTCTATGGCATGCACAACTGGCCCGGCATGCCCGTGGGCAGCTTCGCGATCCGCCCGGGCCCGTTCTTTGCCGCGACCGACGTGTTCGACATCGAACTGGAAGGCAAGGGCGGCCACGCCGCCAAGCCGCACGAGACGGTGGACACGACCGTGATGGCCGCGCACCTGGTCACGGCGCTGCAGACCGTCGCCAGCCGCAACGCCGATCCGGTGGATCAGGTCGTGGTGTCGGTGACGTCCTTCGTGACGTCGAGCCAGGCGTTCAACGTGATCCCGCAGAAGGTGCACCTGAAAGGCACGGTGCGCACCATGTCGCCCGGCATGCGCGATCTGACCGAACAGCGCATGACCGAGATCTGCGCCGGTGTCGCCGCCACCTTCGGCGGCCGGATCGACCTGACCTATCACCGCAACTACCCGGTGATGATCAACTCGGAAGACCAGACGGCCTTCGCGGCCGACGTGGCCCGGTCCGTTGCGGGCGAATGCGATGACGAAGCCGATCTGGTCATGGGCGGCGAGGATTTCGCCTTCATGCTGGAAGAACGGCCCGGCGCGTACATCCTCGTGGGCAACGGCGACACGGCCAAGGTCCACACGCCGGACTACAACTTCAACGATGAAGCCATCCCGGCGGGCTGTTCGTGGTGGGCGGAGATCGTCGAACGCCGCATGCCGGCGGCATGAGGCAGGGTGCGGTGCGTGCAGAGCACGCACCCTACGGCCCGGCGGCGACGGGTGTGCTGTGCGGTCAAGGTCAGCTCGGGTTCACCACAGAGATGGGCCCGCCATCTCTGCAGACCCACCGTCGCCCGGGTCTGGCCTGAGCGGTCGCGCCCGCCCCGTCAAGGGCAAGCCGCGCGTCCGCGCGGGCCTGCGGCCCCTTGACGAAACGCCCGCGACCGCTCCTGCCGGCCCCAGGCGACGGTGGCTCCGCAGAGATGGCTTGGAGGATTTCCGTGCACCGGGGCAGGGTGCGCCCCTTGTTCTTCTTTTCACAAGTACTCCGGGGGAGTCGCGCCTGCCGGCGCGACGGGGGCAGAGCCCCCCTTGCGACCGCTGCTCAGGATCCTTCGGCCCAGATCTTTTCGTAGACGGCCGCGATTCCCGCCGCTTCGGTCTGAATGCTGTAGCGGGTCTCGGCCGCGACGCGCGCGGCGCGGGACATGGTGTCCAGCCGTTCCGGATCGCTCAGGATCGCGTGGGCGGCTTCGGCGGCCTGGGGCGGGGTGACGATCTGGCCGGCGCCGGAATTGGCGGCCAGTTCGGCATAGGCCCCTGCATCCGTTGCCACGAAGGGCGTGCCGCTGGCCATGCCCTCCTGCGGGACGATGCCGAACCCTTCGCCCTTGGGCAGCTGCATCACCAGTGACGCGGCCTTCATGATCTGAAGCAGCCGGTCGTTGTCGACCAGCCCCGTGAATATGATCCGATCCGACAATCCGGCCTGCGCCACCTGTGTCTTGAGCGCGGCTTCGAACCCCGCATGCTGCCGCGTGGCCTTGCCGACGATCAGCGCTACCGCGCCGGGAAGCCGGGGCAGAAGCTCGATCATGGCGGCGACGAAGGCGTCGGTGCCTTTCTCGGGCCGCACCCGGCCGATGGTCGCGATGCCCATCGTGCCGCCATACCCCAACGCGTGCCACGCCGCGGCCCGGTCGGGCGCGGGGGTGAAGCGGTCGGTCACCACGCCATGCGGCACCACCTGGCGCACATGCGGGACCAGTTTCGCGGCCTTTTCGGTCGTGGCGATCACCGCGTCCATGCGCGAGATCAGCCACCGCGGCAGCGCCGAATGCCGGTGCTGCGCCGCGGACGTGAACAGGATCCTGATCGGCAGCCGCAGCACATCCCGGGCCCAGATGGCCGAGCGCATTTCCGTGTTCCGCCGCACGTGCCAGATCGCGAAGGGACGGCCTTCGGCGCCTTTCTGAGACAGTTCGCGCGCTTCCGAGACCGTGATCGGATCGGGGCAGCCCTCCAGCGGATAGCCCACCAGCCGCAGGTCGTATTGGCCTGCCTGCACCGGGACGAGGTTGGCGATGGTCGAGCCGACACCGGTGATGTTGCGGTTGAAATTGGTCACGAACAGTTCAGGCATCATCTCTCTCCAGCCCCAGCGCCGCCATCAAGGGCGCCAGCACCGCCTCCATCGCACCCTTGTCCGCGGATGTCACGAAGCCTTCCGCCGCGGATTGCACACGCGACCGCGCGCCGGGATCGGTCAGCCACAGGTCGGCGGTTTCGATGATGGCCTTGGCGTCGTGGACGTCCACCACGCCTCCGGTTTCGATCAATGGCGCGAAGGTTTCCGAGAAGTTGAACACATGCGGCCCGGTCATCACCGCAGCCCCTGCGCGGGCCGGTTCGAACGGGTTGTGCCCGCCCACCTTCGCCAGCCCGCCGCCCAGGAACACGACGGGGCAGAGCGTGTACCACAGCCCCGTCTCGCCCAGCGTATCGGCGAGGTAGACAGAGGTGTCGCCGGTCAGTGCCTCGTCCCGCGACCGGCGGGCCAGCGGGAGGTCCGCCGCGCGGATCAGCGTCTCGACATCGTCGCCGCGCTCCGGGTGGCGGGGGATGAGGATCAGGCACAGGTCGGGCCAGCGTTTCAGAAGCGCACGGTGGGCGTCGAGCACCACTTCTTCCTCGCCCGGATGGGTCGAGGACGCGGCCCAGACCGGGCGGCCTTGCAGCGCGGTCTGCATCCGGGCCAGCGCCTCGGGATCGACGGGCAGGGGGGCGCCCACGGATTTCAGGTTGGCTCCGGTGCGGATCCTGTCCGCGGGCGCGCCCATGTCGCGCAGGTAACCTTCCTGCTCGGCATTCTGCGAGATCAGGATATCGAAGCAGCCCATCAGCATCGCGGCCGATGCGGGCCGCTTGCCCCATGCCGTGCGCGATCCCTCGGAGAGCCGCGCGTTCAGCAGCGCCAGCTTCACGCCGCGCGCTTGCGTTTCCATCAGCGTGACGGGCCACAGTTCGCTTTCAACGAAGATCGCCGCCTCGGGCTGCCAATGATCCAGGAACCGGCGGACGGGGCCCGGGGCGTCCAGCGCCGCGAACTGGTGCCGGGTTCGCACCGGCAGACGGTCGGCCACGATCCTGGCGGAGGTCGCGGTGCCCGAGGTGAGAAGGAAGGACAGGTCGGGGCAGCGCCGTCCCATCTCGCCCATCACGCTGAGGACCGACAGGCTTTCTCCCACGGACGCGCCGTGAAACCAGATCAGACGGCCGTCGGGCCGGGGCACGGACGCATAGCCCAGCCGCTCCCGCTGGCGCACTTCAGACACGCCGCCCGCCGCCAGCTTTGCGGCAACCTTCCGATAGGCAATCGGCGCAAGGGCCCGCGTGGCCAGCCGGTAGACCCGGTAAAGCGCCGTGGGCGCAGGCATCAGCCGCCCGTGTGGCTCATGTGACGGGTCATCTGCCCGTCCAGCCGCTGTCGGGAGTAATCGAAATCGTGGCCCTTGGGCTTCAGCGCGATGGCGCCGCGGATCGCCTCTTCCAGGGGGGCATCATCCGTCGGATGGGCGCGCAGGGCGCCGCGCAGATCGGCGCGGTCTTCCTGGCCCAGGCACATGAAGATCTCGCCCGTGCAGGTCACGCGCACCCGGTTGCAGCTTTCGCAGAAATTGTGGGACAGCGGCGTGATGAAGCCGATCTTCTGGCCCGTCTCCTCCAGCCGCACATAGCGTGCAGGCCCGCCGGTGCGTTCGGCCAGATCGGTGACCGTGTAGTTCTCGGCATAGCGCGCGCGGACGTCCTTCAGCGACCAGTACTGATCCAGCCGGTCCTCGTTGCCGATATCGCCCATCGGCATGACCTCGATCCAGGTCAGGTCCATGTCACGCTCGGCGCACCATTCGGTGATGCGCGGCAGTTCGTCTTCATTGAAGCCCTTCAGCGCCACGGCGTTGATCTTGACCCGAAGGCCCGCCTTCTGCGCCGCGTCGACGCCGCGCAGCACCTGGGGCAGGCGGCCCCAGCGGGTGATGTCGGCGAATTTCTGTTCGTCCAGCGTATCGAGCGACAGGTTCACCCGCCGCACGCCGGTCGCGTAGAGGTCATCCGCGAAGCGTTCCAGCTGCGAGCCATTGGTCGTCAGCGTCAGCTCGTCCAGTGCGCCGCTTTCCAGATGCCGGCCCATGCCTTCGAAAAAGGTCATGATGCCGCGCCGCACCAGCGGTTCACCGCCGGTAATGCGCAGCTTCTTCACGCCAAGGTGGATGAAGGTGGAACACAGCCGGTCCAGCTCCTCCAGCGTCAGAAGCTCCTTCTTCGGCAGGAAGGTCATGTTTTCCGACATGCAGTAGACACAGCGGAAATCGCACCGGTCGGTGACCGAGACCCGCAGGTACGAGATCGCACGCTGGAACGGGTCGATAAGGGGGGCGGTATCGGACATGGACCAGAGGTATAACCGCGGGACCGAAGGTACAAGTGGCGGCGGTTAACGCTTGGCGATTGCGGGCGCGTGGAGCGGGCACTAGGGTGGGGGAATGCGTACCGCGATACTCCTTTCGACGGCCCTGATCCTGCTTGTGCCGGGCTGCGACTCGCTTGGGCAGAGCATGGCCAACGTGCCGATCCTGTCCAAGCTTTCGGGCACTCCCGATGACATCGGCCCGCCGGACGATGCGACGGGGATAGGCCAAGGCGTCTCGGCCGAAGACCAGGCGCGCGTCGATGCCGAAACGGACCAGGCCGAGGCCGCGCTTGCCGCGACCCCCGTCGCCGCGATCACGCCCAATCCCCCGCCGCCGCCCGCCGCAGGGGCCCAGCGTACGGTGGCGAGCCTTGGTGATCCGGCGAAACCGGGCCTGTGGCTGGAAACGCCGCTGGTGACGAGCGAACGCAAGGGCCGCATCATCGCCGCCGAAAGCGGGGTGGAGGCCACGGTCACGCTGATCCCGCTCGAAGGCCCCACGACAGGCAGCAGTCGGCTGTCGCTGCAAGCCATGCAGGTTTTGCGCGCGCCGTTGACGGAATTGGTTGAACTCGACGTCTACCCGGGTTGAACCGGCGCTTCGTTGCCCTGGTTACGGTGCGTGGAGACCACACACCCTACGGCGCGTTGCCCGCCGCTCCTGAACTTCTTTGGTTCCCAAGTACCTCGGGGGTTTGGGGGCAGAGCCCCCATTCCGGCAGGAAACGCACGCCCCACCGCTGCTCAAAGATGCCGCGCCGCCTCCTTGCGGGCGAAGGGCTTCATACCCGCGCCATGCACTTCTATCCATGCACGCGCGCGCTCGGGATCGTGGCGCGAGAGATCCCGCACCCACCAGGCGATGGCCTTCTGGATGAACCATGCCCGGTCGGGCACATAGGACGCGGCCCAGCCCAGGATCCGGTCGCGGGCGTCCAGTTCTTCGGGCTTGGGATGGTTCTGCCGGGCCCAGGGTAGCGTTGCCACAAGCGCCGCGCGGCGGGTCCACATGTGGTCGGAACGGGTCCAGATCTCAACCGTATCCAGCCGGGCGGGATCGGCGGTCAGCCGGCGGCGGATCGCTTCGCAGGCGTGGTCGGCGATGGCCCAGCTGTCGAAATCGGGCACCCAGCTTTGCGTCAGGTCCCAGACCGCGTCGTCGGGGCGGATGCGGGCCTGCGTCAACAGCTTGGCGGCGGCGACGCGGGCGTCGTGGATGTTGGTCTGCCAGAGTTCGTCCGCAAGCCGGGTGCGGTCATCGAGGGGCAGTTCGGCGCGCCAGGTTTTCACCAGGTCGGCGATCTGCGGGTTGCGCAGGCCCAGATGGCGGCGGTCGACCTTGTGGTAGGCCCTTGCCTGTTCGGCGCGCTCCGGGTCGGTGAGGGCTTCGAGCTGGGGGAGGTAGTCGTCGATCAGGGGCATGGAGATCCGTTCCGGGAAGGCGGCTTGGTGAACTCCGCCTCGTGATGTTTCTGGGCGAGGGGTGCCGGGAGGCCCGGCCGGATCAATGGGTCGGGGTGGGGTGGGGGCGCTGCCCCCGCCGCGCCTTGCGGCGCGACTCCCCCGGAGTATTTTTGAAAAGAAGAAACAGGGGACCGGTGCTTGGGGTGGGCGTAGGGTGCGTGGTCTCCACGCACCGTCATGTGTCGGCTGGGACGGGAATGCCCGTGGGCTTGCCGTCGATGGTGGCGGTGTTCTTCTCCTGCCAGTAAGCGGCGATGTCGTCGTCGGACTTGCCGTCGGTCCAGCGGTCGAGCGTGTCCCGGTGGCGCGGATTGTCCATGAAGGGCACCGCATAGCCGCAGGAGGTCTGCACCATGTCGACGCGCATGTCGTAGATCTGGCGGGCGCCGCGGTGGGCGGGGAAATGGGCCGAGAGATCCGCCCAGTCGTCATCGGTGCGGTGGACGGCCCGGGCGGTGCCGTAGGCGCGCAGGATCAGCGGGCGGGTGGTGAACGAGCACCACATCAGCGTCATCCGCGGGATTTCCCTCAGGTGGCCCGCGGTTTCATTGCCCGATCCGGTGATGTTCAGCCACAGGATCCGGTGCGGGTCCATGACACGAAGCGACTCCATGCCCTTGGGCGAGACGTTGACCCGGCCGTCCGGCCCGGCCGTGCCCACGAAGAACAGGGGCTGGTCTTCGATGAAGGCCTTGTGCGCATCCTCGATACTGTCGAACTGCTTGGCCATTTGTCTGGTCTCCTGCGTCTATTCCACCGTCACCGACTTCGCCAGGTTGCGCGGCTGGTCGACATCCGTGCCCTTGGCCACGGCGGTGTGGTAGGCCAGCTGTTGCGCGGGCACAGCATAGAGGATCGGGGCCAGATCCGCATGGACTTTCGGCATCGGGATTGCATGCCAGAGCCCGTCACCCGCCCGGCCGATGCCCCGTTCGTCGGAGATCAGGATCACCTTGCCACCGCGGGCGATGACCTCCTGCAGGTTCGACATGGTCTTGTCGAAAAGATCGTCATCGGGGGCCAGCACTACGACCGGCACATTGGTATCGATCAGCGCGATGGGGCCGTGTTTCAGCTCGCCCGAGGCATAACCTTCGGCGTGTATGTAGCTGATTTCCTTCAGTTTCAGCGCGCCTTCCATGGCCAGCGGATACATCGTGCCGCGGCCCAGGAAGAGGACGTCGCGCGCCTCCGACACCGCCATGGCGATGCGTTCGACGGTCTCGCCCAGATCAAGCGCGGTGTTCATCACCGCCGGCAGGCCCCGCAGCGCGGCGAGGCGGTCGGCGATCTGGTCCGCGCTCAGCGTGCCGCGGTCGCCGGCGGCTTTCAGGGCCAGCAGCAGCAGCACCGTCAGCTGGGCGGTGAAGGCCTTGGTGGAGGCGACGCCGATTTCGGGGCCCGCGTGCAGTTCCAGCACGGCCGAGCTTTCCCGCGCGATGGAGCTTTCGGGGACGTTGACGATGCCGAGGATCCGGTCTGCCTTGCCCTCGCAATAGCGCAGCGCCGCCAGCGTGTCGGCCGTCTCCCCGGATTGCGAGACGAAGAGTGCCACGGTGCCGTCCACCACCGGCGGCTCGCGGTAGCGGAATTCGGAGGCGACGTCGATTTCCACCGGGATGCGGGCCAGCTTTTCGAACCAGTATTTCGCCGTCAGGCAGGCGTTGAAGGCCGTGCCGCAGGCCGACATCACCAGACGGTCGACCTTCGCGAAGTCGACATCGATGCCGGGCATCTCGATCGCGTCGGCGCCCGCGGGCACGTAGGCGTTGATCACTTCGCTGATGACGGTGGGCTGTTCGTCGATCTCTTTCGCCATGAAATGGCGGTAGCCGGCCTTGTCGACGCGGGTGGCTTCGGCCCGGACTAGGCGGATCTCGCGGTTGGCGAGGTCTCCGTTCGCGTCGCGGATCTCGACCGAGGTTCGCGTGACCACGGCCCGGTCGCCGTCTTCAAGGTAGGTGATCCGGTCGGTCAGCGGCGCCAGCGCCACGGCGTCGGAGCCCACGTACATTTCCCCGTCGCCATGCCCGATGGCCAGCGGCGGGCCCATGCGGGCGATGACGATCAGGTCTTCTTCGCCGTCGAAGAGGAACGCCAGCGCGAACGCGCCGGACAGGCGGTCGATGGTGCGGTAGGCGGCATCGACGGGGGACAGGCCTTCGTCCATGTACCGCTGGGTCAGAAGGGCCACGATCTCGGTATCGGTTTCTGTCTCGAAGGTGACGCCCTGACCTTTCAGTTCGTCCTTCAGATCGCGGTAATTCTCGATGATGCCGTTATGGACCACCGCCACAGTGCGGCCGCGATGGGGATGGGCGTTGCCTTCGGTGGGCGCACCATGGGTGGCCCAGCGGGTGTGGCCGATCCCTGCCTTGCCGGCCAGCGGTTCATGCACCAGCTTGTCGGACAGGTTCACCAGCTTGCCTACCGCGCGTCGCCGGTCCAGCACGCCATGGTTGACCGTGGCGATGCCGGCACTGTCGTAGCCCCGGTATTCGAGCCGCTTCAGCGCCTCGACCAGAACGGGGGCGGCCTCGTGATCGCCCAGTACTCCGATGATCCCGCACATGGGGCTGCTCCTGTCAGTTTCTGACCCGTGCTTTGCGTGCCTTCAGCATGTCCATCAGCTTCTTGGCACGGCCGGGTTTGTTGTCTTGCTTGGCCCGCGCAATCGCCAGCGCGCCGGGGTCGACATCGCGGGTGATCACGGCGCCGGTGGCGGTCATCGCGCCATCGCCTACGGACACAGGCGCCACCAGCATCGTGTCGGACCCGATGAAAACGTTGTCGCCGATCTCCGTCCGGTGCTTGAAGACGCCGTCGTAATTGCAGGTGATGGTGCCGGCGCCGATATTGGTGTTCTTTCCGACACTTGCGTCGCCGATATAGGTCAGGTGATTGGCTTTCGACCCTTCGCCGAGGATGGCGTTCTTGATCTCGACGAAGTTGCCGACATGGACGTTTTCGGCCAGCTCTGCCCCCGGGCGCAGGCGGGCATAGGGGCCCACGACGGCGCCGCCCGACACGTGGCAGCCTTCCAGATGGCTGAACGCCCGGATGCGCGCGCCGGATTCTACCGTCACGCCGGGGCCAAAGACGACGTTCTGTTCAATCTCCGCATCGCGGCCGATCACCGTGTCGTAGGACAGGAACACGGTTTCGGGCGCGGCGAGTGTCACGCCCAGGTCGAGCAGTTGGGCGCGGGCGGTCTGTTGGAAGATCGCCTCCGCCTGGGCCAGATCGGCGCGGGAGTTCACGCCCAGCGTTTCGGCCTCGTCACAGGCCACGGCGGTGACGGAGAGGCCGCGGGCGCGGGCGATTTCGACGATGTCGGTCAGGTAGTATTCGGCCGATGCGTTATCGTTTCCCACGGCCGCGATCAGGTCGAACAGCATCGCCCGGTCGCAGGCGACAAGGCCCGAATTGCAGAAGGTGATGGCGCGCTCGGCCTCGGTCGCGTCCTTGTATTCGACGATGCGTTCCAAGCTTTCGCCATCCATCATCAGGCGGCCGTATCGCTTGGGATCGGCGGCTTCGAAGCCAAGGATCACAAGGTGATGGGTCTGCCGCGCGTCGATCATGCGTTGCAGTGTTTCATCCCGCACGAAGGGGGTATCGGCATACAGGACGACGACATCGCCGTTGAAATCCGCCAACGCGCCGCGGGCCTGATCCACGGCATGGGCCGTGCCCAGCTGATCTTCCTGCAGAACCACGTCCGATGTCTCGTCCAGATCGGCGGCCACAAGCGCCACCGCTTCGGCCCCGTGACCGGCGACGACGACGGTGCGTTCAGGCGCCAGCACGGCGCCGGTACGCATGGCGTGGGCCAGCATCGGCGCGCCCGCGATCTTGTGCAGCACCTTGGGCATTTCGGAGTTCATGCGGGTGCCCTTGCCGGCGGCAAGAAGGACGAGGGCGATGCTCATGTGACCGGGTAACCCTGTTGTTGCGCTTCGGGCCGTTTTAACTGGCCCTTGGGGGATAGCAAGGGACGCGCCCATCAAGATCGGTTGCGGCCTGAAACAGGTACGGGCAATGTCCTGCCGACCGGGTTTCAGGGCAGGGCAGACATGACGACTGTGATTTTCGATCTCGACGGGACGCTGGCGGATACGTCGGGCGATCTGATCGACGCGGCCAACCAGTGTTTCCGCGAGATGGGCCATGGCGATCTGCTGGTCTACGGACAGGACGCGAAGATCGCGTTGCGCGGCGGGCGCATGATGCTGCGGGCGGGTCTGACGCGCATCGGCCACCCGGCGGACGAGATCGAGGCGGTGTGCGACAGCCACTACGCCATGCTGCTGGAGGCCTATAGCGGCTGCCTGTCCCGGCACACGGTGATGTATCCCGGCGCGATGGACGCGGTGGAGGCGCTGCGCCGGGACGGTGTGAAGGTGGGCATCTGCACGAACAAGCCGGAAGAGCTGGCGCATCTGCTGCTGGTGGACCTCGGCGTGCGGGATGCGTTCGGCTCGCTCGTGGGAGCGGACACGCTCCCGGTCCGCAAACCCGATCCCGAACCCCTGCGCGAGGCGGTGCGGCGGGCCGGCGGCGATCCGGCGCGGTCCCTGCTGGTCGGCGACAGCGACACCGACCGCAACACCGCGCGGGCGGCAGGCGTGCCGTCGGTGCTGGTCACCTTCGGCCCGGCGGGCGAGGACATGGCCGCGCTGGAACCCGAAGCCCTGCTGGAGGATTTCGCCGATCTGCCACGGCTGACCGCGGCCCTGCTGCCGTAGGGTGCGTGGTTTCCACGCACCATTGCCAGTGAACCGGCGCCGTCCGACGGCAGCGCAGTCTGGCGTTGGGTGCGTGCTCTGCAGGCACCCTTACCGGACGCGAACCGTGATGGTGCGTGGAAACCACGCACCCTACGCCGGAACGGGACGACATGGCCCACTGCACGATGACGTCCTGCGCGTCGGCCGCGCGGCTTTCGCCCCGAATGCGACACCGGTACCGCATTGACCGCGTGCGCGCCCCGGCGCATGACTTCGCCTCATGACCGAACGTTTCACAGGCCAGTTCACCCAGCAGGAACCGATCCCCGACGAGGCGATCGAAGCCGCAATGCGCGTCCTGCAACACGGGCGCCTGCACCGCTACAACACCGTCGGCGGGGAAACGGCGGAAGCCGCGCTGCTGGAACAGGAATTCGCGGCCTATACCGGCGCCAAGTATTGCCTTGCGGTGGCCTCGGGCGGCTATGCGCTGGCGACGGCCCTGCGCGCGGTGGGTGTGAGCCACGGTGACACGGTCCTGACCAACGCGTTCACTCTGGCCCCGGTGCCGGGGGCGATTGCGTCGGTCGGTGGCGTGCCGGTCTTCGTGGGCGTGACGGAAGACCTGACCATCGACCTGGACGATCTTGAGGCGAAGGCGCCGGACGCGAAGGTGCTGATGCTGTCCCACATGCGCGGGCATATCTGCGACATGGACCGGCTGATGGAGATCTGCACCGCCGCCGGCGTGACGGTGATCGAAGACTGCGCCCACACGATGGGCGGGGCGTGGAACGGGGTTGCCTCGGGACGGCACGGGGCGGTGGCCTGCTATTCGACGCAGACCTACAAGCATATGAACTCGGGCGAGGGCGGGCTGCTGATCACCGATGACGAAGACATCGCCGCACGGGCGGTGCTGCTGTCGGGGTCCTACATGCTCTACGAACGTCACCTCGCTGCGCCCCCGAAGGAGGCTTTCGAGCGGGTGAGATATGAGACGCCCAACATCTCGGGCCGGATGGACAACCTGCGCGCGGCGATCCTGCGGCCGCAACTGCGGGATATCGAGGCCCAGATCGACCGTTGGAACGAACGCTACCGGGCGCTGGAAGACGGTCTGCGCGACACGGGCGGGCTGACGGTGGTCGAACGGCCCGGGGCCGAGCGATATGTCGGATCGTCTTTCCAGTTCCTGCTGCTCGACTGGGCGCCCGGCAAGATCCGCGACGTGCTGGCGCGCACGGCCGCGCGGGGGGTGGAGCTGAAATGGTTCGGCGCCGATGAACCGGCGGCCTTCACCTCGCGCTACGATCACTGGCGCTATGCACCGTCTGACCGGATGCCGGCATCGGACCGCGTGCTGGCCAGCATCATGGATGTGCGCGTGCCGCTGACCTTCAGCCTGGACGATTGCGCCCAGATCGCGCGGATCATCCGCGCCGAGGTGAGCGCCGTCCACCAAAAGGGGTAGGGTGCGTGCTCTGCACGCACCCTACCACGGTAAACGCACGGATGGTGCGTGCAGAGCACGCACCCTACGGGCTTGGGCGTCCCTCGCGCCGAAACCGCAAATGGCGGGGGTTCGGGCGCGTCTGCTTCTGCCGATCAGATATAGGTAGCCGGGTTCTGGTCGCTGTATTGCGTTCTGCGCAATGAATTCCGTAAGGTGAAACGTCCGGATGTGAGGTACAGCGCATGAGCGACAGTGACGGCAACGGCAGCGGCGGGGTGCGCGCGCTGGATGCGGCGCTGGGATTGTTGCAGGCGATGGCAGCCTTGCCCGGCCCGGCGAGCCTGTCGGACATCGCGCGTGCGGCCAACGTCCCGCCCAGCCGGGCACATCGCTACCTTGCCTCGTTCCTTGCCGCCGGCCTGGCCGAGCAGGCGGGCCGGTCGGGCAAGTACGACCTGGGGCCGGGCGCGTCGGCGCTGGGGCTGGCGGCCATCGCGCGTCACGATTTCGTTAACCGCGCGGCCGAATCGCTGGCGGCCCTGTGCGACCAGACCGCGATGACGGGGCTGATCGCCGTCTGGGGGACCGCAGGGGCCACGGTGGTGCGCTGGCAACGCACACGGATGCCGGTGATCACCTCGATGGGGCTGGGCACGACGATGCCGCTGCTGAACTCGGCCACGGGCCGGGCCTTTCTTGCGTGGTCGGCGCCCGCGCCGATCCTGTCGGTGCTCGATTCCGAACTGCGCCGCGCCGCGGAAACGCCGGGGCTGATCCCGGATCTGGACGCCACACCCGCGGGCGTGGCCAAGATGAAAGAGCAGGTCCGCGCGCAGGGCTTCGCCGCGGTCGAGGGGCGGTTCATTCCGGGGCTGGTGGCCATCGCCGCGCCGGTGCTCGACTGGCAGGAGGAAGCGCAGGCCGTCGTCACGCTGGTGGGCACCGACACGGGGGCGATCCTCCCCGGCTCGGACGCGGTGACGGCGCTGCAGACGTTCTGCCGGCAGCAGTCGCTGCGCACGCCGGGACGCAGGTGAAGGCGCGCGTCAGCCGATCTTCTTGAAGCCTTCGAGCCCTTCCTCGGTGCCGTATTCCTCGATCTGGAGGCGGTGCTCCTCGGCGATGAAACTGTCGAACTGCGCCTGGCTCACCCGGTCGCGCACGGCGATGTAGAAGATCCCCAGCGCGCCCGCCGACACGATCAGCGAATCCCACGGCGAGGGGATGGCCGCGATCCCGCCGCCATAGACGCCAAGATAGGACATCACGGCCATGCCCAGCAGGTAGGGCCCGAACCAGATCACGCCGCGGGGGTGCAGATCCTCGCGCCCGATAAAGGCGAGACGAATGAAGAACAGGACAAGCCCCAGCGCCAGCAGGATCATCAGCCGCCAGGTCGTGTCCCAGCCCGACCAGTAGACCATCAGCGACGCGATCACGAAGCCCGCGGGCGCCAGAACACCGGCGGCGGGCAGACGGAAGGGCCGTTCGTAATCCGACGCCAGCGAGCGCAGCGCGATGACCGAGATCGGGCCGGACACGAAGGACAGGATGATCGCGGCGCCGTTCAGGGCCACGATTTCTGTGAAGGGCATGGTGAACATCATCACCAGCGACACGAAGAAGTTCAGGATCAGCGCCCAGAGCGGCACACCGTAGACGTTGAGCTTGGCGAAGATGGCGGGGAACACGCCGTTATTGGCCATCGCCATCGCCAGACGGCCGTTCGACCCCGTCGACACCAGTCCGCCGCCCATCGGCGCCACCACGGCGGCGACGTTCAGCAGGCTGACCATCCACAGGATGCCAAGCGCCGCGGCCAGCGCGCCCAGCGGCCCGAGATCGGAATCGAAGCTGAGCGAGTTCCACCCGGCCGTGAAATCGGAACTGTCGACCGCCCCCATGAAGGCAATCTGCAGGCCGCCGTAGACGAACAGGCAGATCAGCACGGCGCCGATCAGCGCCAGCGGGATGGTGCGCTGCGGGTTGATCGTCTCGCCCGCCATGTCGACGGCATGGCGGAAGCCCACGAAGGCGAACACGACCCCGCCCGAGGCCACGGCGGCAAAGACACCAGACATGCCATAGGGCAGGAAGCCGCCGTACTGGGTGAAGTTGGCACCGTCGAAACGATCGGCGATCAGCATCACGATGATGATCACCGGGACCACCAGCTTGAACCACGTGATGGTCGTGTTGATGCGGGCGAACCACTTCACGCCAAACGCGTTGACGACCGTGAACAGCGCCAGCAGGACCATCGCCGTGATCTGCCCCGGCAGGGTCATCCCGCCGTTCGGGTTCTTGTGGATCCAGGGCAGCCATTCCGAGGCATAGGTCAGCGATGCCTCGACCTCGATCGGGGCGGTGGTGCAATAGCCGGCCCACGCCGTCCACCCGACCAGCATGGCCAGCAAGCGACCGTGGCTGAACTGGGGCATCCGCGCGATGCCGCCCGCCACGGGGAAGAGCGTCGCGAATTCGGCCAGCGCCAGCGCCAGCAGCATCATCGCCACGGCGCCGATCAGCCAGGCGATCAGCGCACCCGGCCCGGCAAGCTGGCTTGTCAGCAGGGGCGCGAACAGCCACCCCGATCCCAGCACGCCGCTGACCGCGACGAAGGTCAGGCCGACAAGGCCGATTTTCCGTTGCATTGCCATGACTGTGTTCCTCGCACCCTGTCGCGGTCGGCCCGGTCTCTGGCTCGCCCTCCCGGTCCCCTGCGCGAGGTCTCCGGGCAGCCGCCTGCATGACCGCATCCGCAGGCGTTGGCCACGTGGCGAGCACGCCGGCTTCCGTGCACTTTTCATGACGGCTTGCCGTTTGGGAACCCCGTTCGATACCGGTGTTGCAGGGAAGACGCTTGATTTCGCGGCAGGGCGCAGGGCGCGTCAGGCCGTTTCGTCGTCCTCTTCGGCCCACCGAAGCAGGTCATGGCCCGAGGCCGGTTTGTGGGACACCGACGAAAACGGCCTTTGCTCTTCGGCCCAGCCGATTGCGTTCATGCCCGAATGCTCCGCCCCGAGGGGCTGCATGTCGTCTTCCTGCGCGACGAAGCGGCGGAGCAGGCCGGCGAAGAAGCCGAGCTCCGCCCGGGATTGCGCCAGGGCTCCGGCGCGGGCGCCGACGATTTCGGCCTGCTCCTCCGACATGATGGTGTTCATGGTGTGATCGCAGAGCTCGAGACAGGGATGCACGAGATCGACCAGCGCGCGAACGGCAAGTTCCTCCCGCTCGTCACGGAGCGATTCGGTCCGGTAGCGGGGCAGGAAGATGCTTTCCAGGTTGCCGAAGGCGCGGGTGAAACGGATGGTGACGGTCTGAACGCCATCGCGGGCGAAATCGGCCAGTACGCGCATGCCGACAAGGAACAGCCCCGGCATCTTGACCATCGTGTCCGAGGACGCGGCAGCCTGGTCGGAGCTTTCGCGCGGCAGGGCCGGTTCGATGGCATGGCAGACCGGCGCGCCAACCACTTCGCGCAGCGGCGTTTCGCCTTGAAAGTAGATCCGGGCATAGTGTGTCGCGTGCTTCATCTGCACCGATTCCACCCACCATTCGGTGCTGTCGCAGCGGCGACGCATGGTGACTGTCAGCTTTTTTCCGGATCCTGCGGGGATGGGATCATTCATGTTACCGGGCACCTCGAAACCGAGCCATGGCTCGCAAGAAATAGGACGACTTGGTTAATAAGTGGTTAGCCAAGCGCCCGGTGTGCGAGGAATTGGTTAATTCCGGCTTGCAATGCTTGGGGTTCCGGCCCGTGGGATCCCTTGAGTCGCCGCGAAAGGGGAGCCGGATCTGCGCTGCGGGGCGCATGTCCGGGCCTCGTCCAGCGGGGATTTCGGGTCGTTGGCGATTGTCATGATGCGGAGAAAAGGGTTAGCATTTCATGAGCGTACCGGTCGCGGCACGGGACGAAGATCCCACTCGCGTCTGTCTGAGCTGCGGTGGAATCGCTTCTGGGGGAGGCGGATTTACCGGCGTCGATCATTGCGGAGCTTTCGGGTTTCCAGGGGGCGGCGAGGGCCGAAAGGCCAGGGAGAGTGAGTGCGATGAAGGAATCTGTGCCGCCCCAGGTCGTGGTCGGTATTGCCGCATCCGCAGGTGGATTCGAGGCGATGACCTCGCTGGCCCAGCATCTCGGCACGGATCTGCCGTGCGCCTACGTGCTGGCCCAGCACATGTCGCCCAAGCACAAGAGCCTGCTGTCGACGTTGCTATCGCGCGAGACTGCGCTGAATGTGGTCGAAGTCACCCGGTCGATGACGCTTGAAGCGCAGACGATCTATGTCTCGACGCCGGGCTACGACATCACCGTCAGCGGCGGCTGCGTGCACCGCGAACTGCCCCGTGGCCACCCGGCCGAGCCCAAGCCCTCGGCCGACCGCCTGTTCGCCTCGATCGCCAAGTCCTCGAGGGAACTCAGCGTCGGCATCGTGCTGTCGGGCACGGGATCGGACGGATCCTACGGCGTGCAGGACATCCGCGAGGCGGGGGGCATCACGATCAGCCAGGACCCGTCATCGTGCAAGTACGACACGATGCCGGTCTCGGCCGTGGAAACCGGCTGCATTGACCTGGTGCTGACCCCCCGCCAGATCGGCGAGCACCTTGAGACGATTCTCGCACGGCCGCGCAACCTTCAGGCCCTTCAGGATTCGCTCAACAGCCACAGCGAATACAACGACCTGTTCCAGATCCTTCTGGCCCGCACCCGGGTCGATTTCCGCGAGTACAAGGAAAACACCATCAACCGCCGCATCCAGCGGCGCATGGTGGCCAAGGGGATCGAACGCTACGACGATTACGTGGCGCTCTGCCGTGCGTCGACCGACGAGGTCGATGCGCTCTACCGCGACCTGCTGATCTCGGTCACGCGCTTCTTTCGCGATGCCGAGCAGTTCGTCACTCTTGGCGATGCGATCAATCGGCTGGTCAAAGACCGCGGCGAGGAAAAGATCCGGGTCTGGGTGCCGGGCTGCGCCAGCGGCGAGGAGGTCTACTCCATCGCCATCCTGATCTGCGAAGCGATGGGCGGGCCGGGGCAGGTCGATGGCGCGCGCGTGCAGATCTTCGCCACCGATATCGACGAGGCCGCCCTGGGCCGGGCACGGGCGGGCGTCTATCCGCTGTCGGCGCAGGCCGACATTCCGGAGGCGTACCTGTCGCACTATTTTTCGATCTCGGACAGTGCGGTGTCCGTGTCGCCTGAGCTGCGCAAGCTGGTGCTGTTTTCCAAGCACAACGTGTTCCAGGATCCGCCCTTCGTCGATATCGACATAATTTCGATCCGCAACACCCTGATTTACTTCGATACCTCTCTGCAGGAGCGCGTGCTGGGCCGGCTGCATTACGCGCTGCGGTCCGAAGGGCTGATGTTCCTGGGCATGTCAGAAAACCTGGGCTCGATCGAGCCGTTCTTCGAGGCGGTCTCGGACCGCGCGCGGGTTTTCCGCCAGAACACCCGGACGCGGTTCGCCAGCTCGGGCGGCATCATGCCGGCAAGCTGGAACATGCCGACACCCCGGCCTCGCGCACGGGAGGCGCACGGGACGCGTGACGAATTCCGGCGCAAGTTCGAACAGATCTGCTCGGCCGTGGCGCCGACCGGATTCCTGACCAACTCCCGGCGCGAGATCCTCAAGATCTTCGGCGATCTGACCGAATTCGGCGCGATGACGGATTCGCTGCGCGATCGGCTCAACACCAACATCCTGCGCTCGCCTCTGGCGGCGGAGGCGTCGAGCCTCATCCCGCTGAGCCTTAAGCACAACAAGGCCCGGCAGGGATCGTGGCGCGAACTGGAAGGGCGCGGCTTCAATCGCGTCCGGCTGCATGCCTACCCGGTGGGCGACAGCGACGAAGCCGAGGCGCTGGTGCTGGTCTCTATCGAGACCGAGATGGCCGAGCTGAGCACGCCATCCCGCCACGACGAGGAGGATTTCGAATACACCACCCATCTGGAAAACGAGCTGGCCCGCGCGCGGGAGGCGCTGCAGGTGACGACCGAGGAATTGCAGACCTCGAACGAGGAGCTGCAATCCACGAACGAGGAGCTGCAATCCGCCAACGAGGAATTGCAATCGACGAACGAGGAGCTCGAGACCTCGAACGAGGAACTGCAATCCACGAACGAGGAACTGATCACGGTCAACGAGGAGCTGCTGATCAACTCGGAGGAGCTGAATACGACCGCCGCGGAACGCGCGGGCATCCTTGTCGCGCTTCCTCTGCCACTGCTGACGGTCGATCAGGGGCTGGTAATCCGCAACGCGTCCTATGGCGGGCGGGAGCTGTTCGGGCTGTCGGACAGGGGCAACCATTTCGGGCACCTGAGCCAGATCGATCTGCCGGAAGGTTTCCCGCGGGTGCTGGATATCTGCGCCGATGTCCTGAAGACTCGGAAAGGGCATTCGTCGGTCTTCGTGTCCAAGGGCACGCATTACGAGTTGCGGATCGGCCCCTACTTCCTGCGCAACGATGAACTGGCGGGCCTGACGCTGGTGCTGCTGGGCATGCCGCAGGTCGAGGAAGTGGCCCGCACGATCCGGTCCTTCGGCGACATCGCGACGTGGGAAGTGGATTTCGACACCGAAAGCTTCAGATGGTCGGAGGAACTCTTCCGCATGTTCGGGGCGCCCGCCGAAAGCGGGTTGCAGGCAATCGACGACATGCTGGACGAGTACTTTCCCGACGACGGCGAAAGGTTGCGGGAGTCGATCGACGAGGCGATCGGCGCAGGGTCGACCTTCCGGACAACCGCGCGAGGGGTCCGCAGGGACGGCAGCACCTTCCTGCTGGAACTTGCCGGATCGACCCTGCGCGCCACCGAAGGCACGCCGGCGCGTATGGTGGGCGTGGCCCGGAACGCGACCATGACGACGGGGAACAATCTGATCCTGCAGCATCTTCTGGAGGTGCAGGCCGAGACGGGGGTGGGATATTTCTCGTACGATGCGGAAAACGATATCCCGTTCCTGACCGGCAGTCTGTTCGTCGAACGCGCCCTTGCGCCCGCCGCGGCCAGCGGGCTGGACCAGATGCTGGACATCATCGCCGCGGGCGACCGCGACCGGGTCGAAGCCGCGTTCCGCACGGCGATCACGGACGGACAGGCATTCGCGGTGACGGCGGACCTGGCAACGCCGCGGCGCGGCGCAGCGCGGATCCGGTGCGAGGGCAAACCTCATTTCGGCCACGACGGCACGGTCAGCCATGTTTTCGGCGCGATGGTGGAACTCGTCGACGCCTGACCGCGCGTGCCCGTATTGGCTGGGGTTGGCAATGCGTCGGCGCCGGATCGCCCGCGCCGCGCTCCCGCCCGCCCACCCCGCGCGGCGCGGGCGATCCGGAACCCGGATTGGCTGATGTCGGTCGGAGCTCGGGCTCACCACGGAGAGGGACATCCTCTCCACGAACCCGCCATCGCTTGGGCTGCCTGAGCCATCGACGCCCCCGCATCAAGGGCAAGCCGCCCGTGCCGGGCGGGGCTGCGCCCCCTTGACACGGGGCCGACGACGGCTCCGGGACGGCAGCGCGACGGCGGCTCCGTGGAGAGGATTGGCTTCGGCGGTCAGGTCTTGCCGCGGCGGCGGAGGAGGTAGGTGTCCATGATCCAGCCATGGGCGGCCCGGGCCCGGGCGCGGGTTTCGACGATGTCGGGGGCGATGTCGGGGAGGGGACCGTGCCGGAGGACCTGTTCTTCCATGCCGAGATAGGCGCCCCACCAGATGTCGAGATCAGGGGCGGTGAGGGTCTGGAAACTGCAGTCGGCGTCCAGCATGACGACCGTGGTGTCGACGTCCTTGGGCCAGCCAGTTTCGGTGAGGCGGCGGCCTGTGGTGACCGTGACGGGACCGCCAAGCGTGTTGAAGGGGATCGCGTGGGCGGCCGTCAGGGCCTGAAGCGCGGTGATGCCGGGGATGACGCGGATCTGGGGTTCGGGCTCCAGCCGGGCGGCGATGCGCAGCGTGCTGTCATAGAGCGACGGGTCTCCCCATACAAGCAGGGCGATGGGGCCTTCGGGTGTGCCGGCGGCTTCGATGGTTGCGCGCCAGCGCGCCGCGATCTCGTCATGCCAGCGCCGGACGCGGGTGAGGTAGGGGAGGGCCGGGTCGCGGGTGGGGTAGTCGAACCCGGCGACCTTGGCCGTGGCGCCCGCGTCTTCCAGGATCCGGTGGCGGAGATGGGCGAGATCGTCTTTGGCCGGACCTTTCCGGGGCACGAGGATCAGCGCCGCCTCCCGCAGCGCCTTCTTGGCTTCCATCGTCACGTGGTCCGGGTTGCCCGTGCCGATGCCGATGAGCGAGAGCTGGATCACGGCCTGTGATCCTGCGCCAGAGGGCCGTAGAGGATCAGCGCCGGGTGCGCGCTGGTCGTGTCCTTCAACCGGTCGGCCAGGTCGGCGACGGTGGTGCGCAGCAGGCTTTGATGTTCGGTGCTGACCGCCTCGGCCAGAAGGGCGGGCGTGTCGCCGGGCAGGCCGTGGGCGATGAGTGCCTGGGCCAGCGCGGGGAACGTTCGCTTGCCCATGTAGACCACCGTGCTGGCGGCCGGGTCGGCGAGCGCCGCCAGGTCGATGTCGCGGGGAAGCTGGCCCGTCACGTCGTGGCCCGTCACGAATTGCACGCGGCGGGCGGTGAGCCGGCGGGTCAGCGGGATGCCCGCGGCGGCGGCGGCGGCGCAGGCAGAGGGCACGCCGGGCACGATCTCGTACGGGATGCTGGCCGCGCGGATCGCGGTGAGTTCTTCTTCCAGCCGGCCGAAGAGGCCCGCATCGCCGGATTTCAGGCGTACGATCCGGCCGCCTTCGGCCGCGTAGTCCGTCAGCAGGCGGCTGACATGGTGCTGCTTGGGCGACGGGCGCCCGGCACGTTTGCCGACGCCGATCAGGTCGGCGCCGGGCCGGGCATGGGACAGTATCGCGCCCGAGGACAGGTCGTCGAACAGCACCACGTCGGCGCGTTTCAGGCGGTCGACGGCCTTGAGCGTCAGGAGTTCGGGGTCGCCGGGGCCGGAGCCCACGAAGCTGATGAAGCCGGTCATTCGGGCTCTCCCGCGATCATGTGGAAGAACGTCCCCGTCACGTGGCCGCGGTGGGAGCCTGTCTCGGGAACCGGGTTTCCGTCGGCATCGGCCACCTGCGCGAGCGGCGCGTCGGGCTGGGCGAGGATGGTGGAGTAGTGGAATTCGTGACCGCGCAAGGCCGCGCCGGGCGCGTGGCCGGGCATCGGCGCCTGTAGATGCGCGCGGCGGTAGCCCAGGTGGAACTTGCGCTTTTCGTAGCTGGTGACGAGGCCGAGGAGACCGGCCATTTCGTGGCGCGTGCCGTTCTTGTCGATCAGCGCCTCTCCCAGGGCCATGTAGCCGCCGCATTCGCCGTGGACGGGCTTGGTTTCGGCATGTTTGCGGAGTCCGGCGCGGTAGGTCTGCGCCGCGGCGAGGGGGCCCGCGTGAAGCTCCGGATAGCCGCCCGGCAGCCAGACGAGGTCGGCGTCGGGCGCGGGGGCCTCATCGGCCAAGGGCGAGAAGGGCAGGATTTCGGCGCCGGCCCGGTGCCAGCCTTCCAGCAGGTGCGGATAGGTGAAGGAGAACGCGGCGTCTCGCGCCAGCGCGATGCGTTGTGCGGGCGGAACCGGCAGGGGGCCTGCCGCGACGCCCGCGTTGCAGGCGGCGGCGGCGCGGATCGCCTCCAGATCCACGTGCTCGCGCAGGAACGTGGCATAGCCCGCGATGGCAGCATCGAGATCGGGATGTTCGACCGCCTGGATCAGGCCCAGATGGCGTTCGGGCAGGGTCAGGTCTCCGCGCCGGGGCAGGACACCCAGCACGGGCAGGCCTGCGCGTTCCATGCCAAGGCGGATCAGGCGTTCATGGCGGGGGCTGGCGCAGCGGTTCAGGATGACGCCGGCGAAGGGCAGATCGGGGGCGTAATTGCGGAACCCCAGGGCGGTCGCGGCAGCGGATTGCGCCTGTCCACCGACATCCAGCACCAGCACCACCGGCCAGCCCATGCGGCGGGCCGTCTCGGCGCTGGAGCCCATGCCGGTCAGGCCCCGGGTCGCCACGCCGTCGTAGAGGCCCATGGAGCCTTCGGCCACGACGATATCGGCGCCCGCGGCCTCGCCCGCGATGGCGGTCAGCAGGTCGGGCGCCATGGCCCATGTGTCGAGGTTGAAGGACGACCGGCCCGCGGCGGCCAGGTGAAAGGCCGGGTCGATGTAATCGGGGCCGGATTTGAAGGGCTGGACGGTCAGCCCGTCCTCGGCCAGCGCGCGCAGGAGGCCCAGCATGACGGTGGTCTTGCCGGTGCCCGAGGCGGGGGCCGAGATCATGAGGCCGGGGGGAAGGATCATGTCAGTCATCTCCGTGTTGCCATTCCGACCATTCACTGTCGGCGCTTTGCGGACGGTAGCGGCGGTCGTAGTCGGCGGCGTAGAGGCGGCTTTCGGTGAACGCCTCGGCCCCGATGGCCCGGCCGACGAGGATCAGCGCGGTGCGCTTGATGGTCGGGTCCAGCGCCGCTTCGATGGTGGCGAGCGTCGCGCGCTGGATGGTCTCGTCGGGCCACGAGGCGCGGAAGACCACGGCGACAGGGCAATCGGGGCCGTAGAAGGGCGTCAGGTCCGTCACCACGCGGGGCAGGTTCTGGATCGACAGGTGCAGTGCCAGCGTGGCGCCGGTCGCGGCGAAGTTGGCCAGGGTCTCGCCGTCCGGCATGGCGCTGGCGCGGCCCGAGGTGCGGGTCAGGATCACCGATTGCGCGACGCCCGGCAGCGTGAGTTCGGTGCCAAGGGCCGCGGCGGCGGCGGCAAAGGACGGCACGCCGGGGGTGACGGTGAAGGGGATGTCCATTGCCTTCAGGCGGCGGATCTGTTCGCCCATGGCCGACCAGACCGACAGGTCCCCGGAATGCAGCCGCGCGATGTCGTGGCCCGCCGCGTGGGCCGCCGCGATCTCTGCCATGATGGCATCCAGATCCATCGGGGCGGTGTTCACGATCTTTGCGCCTTCGGGGCAATGGCCCAGCACCGCCTCGGGCACCAGCGATCCGGCATAGAGGCAGACCGGGCAGGCGGCGATCAGGTCGCGGCCGCGGAGCGTCAGCAGGTCGGGCGCGCCGGGGCCGGCGCCGATGAAATGGACGCTCATGTCGCGTCTCCTTCGGCCAGGGCGCAGGTCGCCATCCGGTCTTCGGATACCGCGCGGCGGGCCACCAGCCGCGCGCCGGGACCGGCGGCGGCAAGGGCTGCGGCCTCGGCCACCGAACCGGTGCCGCGGAACAGGAAGGCCACCGCGGAATGGGATTCGACCGGGGCCGCGCGCAGATCGCGGGGCGGGATATGGACGACCGGAACGCCAAGCGCGCGGGAAAGGCTCTGCAGCGCCGGGGCATCGCATTTGTCCTCGGGCGCGGCCAGAACGCTGGCGGTCGCTTCGCCCCCCGCGGCGGTCAGCGCGTCGCGCAGGCTTGCCTCGGTTGCCGCACCGCGAAATCCGAACCCGGCAACGATCATAGGGTCGCGCTCCATTGTACGATGGGCCGCGACGGCGTCCAGCCGCGGCGGGTGCCCAAGGGCTCCATCTGCGCAAGGTCGATGCGCATCAGGTCGCCGCCAAGGCGGGCCTGCCAGTCAGTCAGCAGGGATTCGGTTTCCAGCGTGACCGAGTTGGCGACGATCCGGGTGCCCTTCTGCAGGCGGTTGGAAAGCGCCTCCAGCAGATCACCCGACAGCCCGCCGCCCACGAAGACCGACCGGGGCGCATCGCCCCACAACTCCGGCGTGTCGAGCGCGCTGAGCGCATCCGTCTCCAGGATCCCCAGCCGGTGTTCGACACCGAAGGCCCGGGCGTTGCGCCGGATGCGCGCCGCGCGTTCGGGATCGCGTTCGATGGTCACGGTCGAGGCATGGGGATGGCTGAGGCACCATTCGATGGAGACCGAGCCGGACCCGCCGCCGATATCCCACAGCCGCGCGCCGGGCACGGGGGCCAGCGCCGAAAGCGTCAGCGCGCGGATCGGGCGCTTGGTCAGCTGGCCATCGTTTTCGAACAGGTCGTCGGGGCGCCCGGCGGATGTTTGCAGCGACGCGCCGCCGCCCGCGACGCGGAATGCCACGCAGAGCGGTGACCGCAGGCCCTTCGCGTCGATCCTGTCGGCGCGGGTTTCGGTGATGCGTTCGCGCGGGCCGCCAAGGGCTTCCATGATGTGCACCGGGCTGGCGCCGAAACCTCGGGTCGTCAGCCATTCACCCAGCGATTTCACCGCGTCGGCGCCGGTCAGGAAGGTGATGATCCGTTCGCCCGGCCCGATATGGCGGCGCAGCCGGTCCAGCGGCGCGGCATGCAGGCCCATGCAGGTGATCCGCTCCATCGGCCAGCCAAGGCGCGCGGCGGCCAGCGTGAAGGTCGAAGGCCCGGGCAGGGCGCGCCATTCGTGGGGTTCGAGGTGCCGGGCCAGCACGGACCCGGCGCCGAACCAGAACGGATCGCCCGAGGCCAGCACCGCAACCTTCTGACCGCGCAGGGATTTCAACTTGGGGATGCCGTTGGCAAAGGGCACGGGCCACGCGATGCGCGGGGTGGCGTATTCCAGCACGTCCGACACCAGGTCCAGGTGCCGCGGCGGGGCCATGACGGTATCTGCCGCCTGCAGTGCGGATAGGCTTGCGGGCGGCAGGCAATCGGGTCCATCCTCGCCAATACCGATTATGGTCAGCCACGGAGCGTCAGCCATGGAACCTTACCTTCTGATTCTGGGCGGCACGGCCGAGGCCAGCGCCCTTGCGGCGCAGGTGAGCCAATGGGGCGTGCGCGCCGTCTATTCCTATGCCGGCCGTGTGGCGGCGCCGAAAGAACAACCCATCCCGACCCGCATCGGCGGCTTCGGAGGGGCAGAGGGGCTGGCCGAATACATCCGGTCCGAAGGCATCACCCACATGGTCGACGCGACGCACCCCTTCGCGGCGGCGATGAGCAGCAATGCCGTGAAGGCCTGTGCCATGACACGCACCGCGTTGATCGCGTTGAGCCGCCCCGCATGGGTGGCGCAGCCGGGCGACAACTGGCAAAGCGTCAGGGGCGTGGGCCGCGCCATGGCCGCACTGGGCGAAACCCCGCGCCGGGTGTTCCTGGCCACGGGCCGGCAGAACCTTGAGGTCTTCGCCAAGGCCCCGCAGCATTTCTACCTTCTGCGGCTGGTCGATCAGCCGGACGGGCCGCTGCCCTTGCCCAATGTGCATGCCGAAATCGCGACCGGCCCCTTCAATGTCGCCAGCGACCGTGCGCTGCTGGAAGAGCACAAGATCGACGTCGTCGTGTCGAAGAACGCGGGCGGCACGGGTGCGCGCGCGAAGCTCGATGCCGCGCGGGCGCTGGGGCTGCCCGTGATCATGATCGAGCGTCCGGAAATGCCGGAACGGCACGAGGTCCATGACCTCGACGCGATCTACACCTGGCTGGCTCATGCCGGGACCGATCTGGGCGTGTAGACGATAGGGGCAAGCCCCGGCCGTTCGACGATCCGCGTCCGGGAGGAGCCCACGATCACCACCGTCCGCATGTCGGCCATTTCCGGCGTGGCGAGCGTCAGCGGGACGGTCAGGATGTGTTCGTCGGGCGTGGAGACCGCACGGGCGAAGATGACGGGCCGCGCGTCGCCGCAGGCGTCGCGCAGGATCTCCAGCGTGCGGGCGAAGCCTTCGGGGCGGGATTTCGACCGCGGGTTGTAGAAGGCCATGGCAAAATCGGCCTCGGCCGCGAGCCTCAGGCGGCGTTCGATCAGGTCCCAGGGCTTCAGATTGTCCGACAGGTTGATGGCGCAGAAATCGTGGCCTAGCGGAGCGCCCGCGCGTGCGGCTGCCGCCAGCATTGCCGTGATGCCGGGCAGGACCGCGATGTCGAGCGTCAGCCACTCCTTGGGTCCAGCCTCCAGCGCCTCGTAAACCGCGGCAGCCATGGCGAAAACGCCGGGATCACCCGAGGAGACAACGGCCACGTGCCGGCCTTCTGCGGCCATGCTCAGCGCATGGGCGGCGCGGTCGGCTTCCACCCGGTTGTCGGTCGCGTGCTTCACCAGCCCGGGCCGGTCGGGCACGCGGGCGACGTAAGGAATGTAGCCCACGATGTCCGTGGCGCGGGCCAGGGCATCCGTCGCCTCGGGCGTGACCAGCGTCTCGGCACCGGGGCCGAGGCCCACGATACGGACCGAACCGCTCACGGGCGGCGTCCCTGTCCGTGGACCACCACGATGGAGAAATAGGGCGTGGGTTTCTCGTGCACCTCGGACAGGCGCGCGACGGTTTCGTCGGGCATCGCGGCGTGCTGGATCAGCCACGCATCGTCGAAGCGGCCCGCGGCCTTCAGCGCGCGCACCACCTTGTCGAAGGTGCGGCCCAGCTTCATCACGACCACCGCGTCGGCATCTTTCATCCGCGCGGTCATCACGTCTTCGGGCAGGGTGCCGGCCAGCACGGTCAGCACGTCGTCACCCCATGTGACCGGCATGTCCGTGGCCGTCCACGCCGCCGACATGCCCGTGATCGCGGGCACGATCTTCACCGGCGCGATGCCTGCGAGACGGGAATGGAGATGCATGAACGAGCCATAGAAGAACGGATCGCCTTCGCAGAGCACGACCACGTCTTCGCCCTTCGCGCTCAGCGCGGTCAGATGCGCGGTGCACTCGGTATAAAAAGCCGAAAGGATCTGGTTGTAGCGCGGATCGCTGACGGGGATTTCGGTGGTGACCGGGTATTCCATCGCGTGTTCCACGGCGTCCGGGTGCAGCATGCCGTTGACGATCCGCCGCGCCTGTCCCGACCGGCCTGCCTTGCGGAAGAAGGCGATATGGCGGGCGTTCCGGACCAGCCGATCGGCACGTACGCTCATCAGGTCCGGGTTGCCGGGGCCAAGGCCCACGCCGTGGATCGTGCCTTGGGCGACGGTGCCCCCATCGGTTTCGAACTCTGCCATCACGTCCTTGTCCATGCCGCTCACTCCGCCCGGCTGGCGAGCGCATTGACCGCCGCCACCGTGATCGCACTGCCGCCCAGACGCCCGGCCACGATGCACGACGGCACCGGCTGCGCCTGCCACAGCGCCTCCTTGCTTTCGGCCGCGCCGATGAAACCCACCGGGCAGCCGATGATCGCCGCCGGGCGAGGGCAGGCCGGGTCTTCCAGCATGTTCAGCAGGTGAAAGAGCGCGGTGGGCGCGTTGCCGATGGCCACCACGGCGCCATCCAGGTGCGGCCGCCAGAGCTCCAGCGCTGCGGCGGACCGCGTGTTGCCCATCCTGGCCGCCCGTTCGGGCACGCCCGGATCGTTCAGCGTGCAGATCACGTCGTTGTCGGCAGGCAGGCGTTTCCGCGTCACGCCTTCGGAGACCATCCGCGCGTCGCACAGGATCGGCGCGCCGCCTTCCAGCGCGCTGCGGGCGGCCGTCACGAACCCGGCCGAGAACCGCACGAACGCTTCCAGCCCGACCATCCCCGCGGCATGGATCATGCGCACGGCGATCTGTTCCTCGTCCGTGTCGAACCGGGCCAGATCGGCCTCCGCCCGGATCGTGGCGAAGGACTGGCGATAGATCGCGGCGCCGTCGGTTTCGTAGGTGTAGGGCATGTGCGTTACCTGAACGTTGCGGACGGCTGTGGACCCAAGTCTCCCGAAGCGCGAAGCGATCCGGTGCGCGCCCGACCCGCCCCCGTCGTGCCGGGCGCGCCCCTTGCGTCGTTCCGTACCGCTGTCGTGGACGAGATCGGCATCATGCCTCCGGGGTGTCCTGGGTGAGAATCTTCAGGATCTGGTCTTCGGTCAGGTCTGCTTCGTCGGCCTCATCCCATGCATGTCCGTCCCGGACAAGGTCGAACCGCCCTTCGCGGCCCACCAGCGTGACGGGCGACGCCGCCGACCGGGCACAGCCCTTGGAACAGCCCGAAACATGCAGCCCCGCGGGCAACCGTGGCGCCAGCCGGCGGGCCAGCGTCCGCGTCTCGACCGAGGCGGCGGGGCAGTAAGGCGCGCCGGGGCAGGCATCGGCATCCAGCAGCGCATTGCCCAGCGTCGTGACGAACCCCGCGCGCGAGGCCGAGATCGTATCGGTCACGCCTTCGAGAAGCAGCATCCGCCACGGCGTCAGCCGGATCGCGGGCGCGCCGGTGTCGGTCAGAAGACGCACGAGGTCCACCGCCGGGATCTGGCCGAAGGGCGCGCCCACCAGCAGACCGGCGGTCACGGGTCCCGGTTGCGCGCGGGCGGCCATGGGCACGGGAAAAACGCTCGCCTCGCGCGGGGTGCCGGTGGCGGTGACGACCTTGCGCATCCGCCGCAGGTCGGGCGTCACCCGCTTGGCGAGCCATTGCGCGAGATCGATCAGCGCAGGCACGGCAGTCTCTTCGGTGACGGGCACGCCCTTGTCGGCGCCGTCGGCCCGCAGGATCAGCCCGTCGTTCGCGTCGCGTTCGAACCGGAAATCGGCAGACGCAGTGCCCAGCACGCGGGTTCGGCCCGTATCTATGGCGATCCCGATCTTGGCGGGCAGGGGCGGCAGGTCGGGCAGGGCGCGGGTGAGGGCCGCGGTCAGCCGGTCCTCAATGCCGCCCGACTTGCGGAAAGGCGTGATCAGGATGTTCCGCCGCGCTTCCAGGTCGGCGTCCTGATCCAGCAGGTCGAGCTCTTCCAGCGTCGCCAGGACGGTCGGGAAGTCATCCTCGGACACGCCGCGCAACTGCAGGTTGGCGCGGCTCGTCAGATCCAGCGTGCCGTTGCCGAAGGTGCTGGACAGGCCCGCAAGCCCCAGCGCCTCGGCACTGGTCAGCCGGCCCGCGCGCGGGCGGACGCGCACGACCAGACCGTCGCCCGACAGCATGGGGCGGTGCGCGCCGGGGCACCAGCCCTTCACCTGCGGTTCGACGGTCATGCCGATTGCGCCTGCGTGACGGGCAGGTCGGCCAGGATCGAATTCCGCCGCGTCTGCCACAGCCCGGCCGCATGCAGCGCCGCGAACCGGGCGCGCATCGCGGCGAGCGCTTGGGGGTTGGCCTCGTCCAGAAAGGCAGTCACGTCGGGATCTCCCAGGGTGGCATCATGGTATGCGTCGAAGAGATGCGGTCCGACGACACCGGCGAGATGGGCGAAAGCCGAGAGATGTTCAAGCGTTGCCGCAATTTCCGCAGCGCCACGAAAGCCGTGACGGCGCATTCCGGCGATCCAGCCGGGCTGCGTGGCGCGGGCCTGCACGACCCGGGCGATTTCTTCGGTCAGGGTGCGCGCGGCGGGACGATCGGGATTCGTGTTGTCGAGGTGGTAGAGCCGCGCGGCGCCGCCGGTAATGGCCTGCGCGGCGGCAAAGCCTGCCTCGTGCGCGGCGTAATCTTCCGCCAGCAGCAGATCGGTTTCCGGCAGGTCCTGCGGGTGGACGAAACTGTCTGCGCCTGACACGCGGGCCTTCAGCCCGTCCATGTCCTTGGTCGCGTGCTCTCCGTCCAGCGCCCATGCGCTGGCCGACAGCCACGCCTCGCCCGCGCGGGTCCGGGCATCGTCGGAGTAATCGTCGAGCATCCCGCTCATCGACAGCCCGAAACTGCCCGGCGCGGGGCCGTAGACGCGGGTGACTTCCGCGCTTGTGAAAGGGTTCCAGTCGGGTGCCTCGTCCCGGTCGGCCAGCACGCGGACGGCCTGCGCAAACAGCGCCGAGAGCGTCGGGAACACGTCACGGAAGAGGCCCGACACCCGCAAGGTCACGTCGATCCGCGGGCGGTCGAGCTCGGTGATCGGGATCACCTCGATGCCCGACACGCGTTCCGAGCCCTTGTCCCATTGCGGCCGCACGCCGATCAGGTGCAGCGCCATGGCGAATTCCTCCCCCGCCGTGCGCATGGTGGCCGAGCCCCACAGATCCACGACCAGCCCCTTGGGCCAGTCGCCTTCCTCCTGCAGGTGGCGGCGGACGAGTTCTTCGGCCAGTTTCACGCCCTGCGCATAGGCCGCGCGGGTCGGCACGGTGCGGGGATCGGTGGTAAACAGGTTCCGCCCCGTGGGCAGCACGTCCGTCCGGCCCCGGTAGGGGGAGCCCGACGGCCCGGCCTCGATCCGCTTGCCATCCAGCGCGTCCAGCAGGCTTTGCCGTTCGCTGTTCGTCGATGCAGTGGTCGAGAAGGGGGCCGCACCTTCGGGCGCGCGGCCCCAGACGTGCAGCCCGTCGCCATACTGGCTTTCCTTCACGTCGCAGACGAAACGGTCGATGCGGGTGATCGCCTCGGCGGTGGAGGAGGCAAGATCCAGCCCCAGATCGCTTTCAACGCCCTGCGCCTGCGCCTCGGCCCGGATATCGGCCTGCAGCCGGTCGCGGCGGCGCGGGTCCAGCCCGTCGGCGTTCGAGAATTCGTCCAGCAGCGCCTCCAGCCGGGCCAGCCGGTCGGTCGTCTGCGATTGCCCCATTGGCGGCGGGATATGGCCCAGCGTGACGGCTCCGATCCGCCGCTTGGCCTGCGCGGCCTCACCCGGGTCATTCACGATGAACGGGTAGATGACGGGCAGCGCACCCGTCAGAGCTTCGGGCCAGCAGGTATCCGACAGCGCCACGGATTTGCCCGGCAGCCATTCCAGCGTGCCATGGGCGCCGATATGGATCAGCGCGTCGGCCTGTTGGCGAAGCCAGAGGTAGAAGGCGACATAGCCATGCCGGGGCGTGCGGGACAGGTCGTGGTAGTCGTCGTCACGCGCCTCGCGCCGTCCGCGTTCGGGTTGCAGCGCAACCAGGCTATTCCCCTGCCGGATCGCGCGGAAGGCGAACCCGTCGGGGCCGGCGTCTGCGTCGTCTTCCGGGGAGCCCCAGGCTTGTGTCAACTGGTCCTGGAGATCCCTTGGCAGTTTGGCGAGCGCCGCGCGATAGGCATCCATCGGCCAGGTGATCGTCTCGGTCCCCAGCCGGTCCGGCAGCGCGTCGATGGCGGCGGTATCGTACCCGGAGCCCGCCAGATCCGACAGGATCGCGGAGGTCGAGGCCAGCGGGTCGAGCCCCACGGCATGGGCCATGTTCCAGTCCCGCCCGGGATAGGTGGACAGCACCAGCGCCAGCCGCCGGTCAGGGACTGGGGTGCGGGCAAGGCGGTCCCAACCGGCGACGCGGTCGGCGATGGCCTCGATCCGCGCGGGCTCGGCCCGGTGGGCCTGTGCCGCGAATTGCAGATCGGGGTCGGGCTGTCCCGCTTCCTTGAACGAGGCGACACCGGCGAAGATCCGGCCGTCGACTTCCGGCAGGACGACATGCATGGCGAGGTCGGCGGGGGACAGGCCGCGTTCGGCCTCCGCCCAGGCTTTGCGGGCCGATGTGGCGAGCGCGATCTGGAAAACCGGCACGCCCGCGGCATCGAGCGGCGAGGTGCCGTCCTTGCCCTTGCCCGAAAACGCGGTGGCATTGACGACGGCCACGGGGTTCAACGCCTTGACCTGCCGCGCGAGCCAGCCTGCCGCCTGCGGATCCTTGAGTGACGGGGCGAAGAGGCCAAGCGGGGTATAACCGCGCTTCCGAAGCGCCTTTGAAAGCGCTTCCACGGGACCCAGATCGGCCGCAGAGAGATAGGCGCGGTAGAAGGCGATGAGCACAAGGCGCTTGGGGCCAATGGCGAGCGAGGCCGCGGCGGGGCACGTCACCCCGGTGTCGTCCGACCACGCCCCGACCAAGGGAAGCGCCTTCGCACCAGCCACCGGACGGGCATAAAGACCGGAAGCCAGTGCCAGCTGCTGAAGCGCGGCCTGCGCCGCGACCACGCCGCCGGTATCGCAGAGATGCGACAGGCGCCGGAGCGTCGAGACGGGCAGCGTCGAGATCTCGTCCAGACGGTCATCGGGGCGTCCGTCCGCCGGGAGAACCGCCAGCGCGATGCCCTTGTCGCGGGCCAGGGCGGCCACGCTTTGCAGACCGTAGGACCAGTAGGGCGCGCCGCCGATCAGGCGGATCAGGATGCCCTTCGCGCCCGCAAGCGTCTGTTCGACATAGACATCGACCGACAGCGGATGCTTCAGCGCCGCGAGGTTCGCGAGCCGCAGGCCGGGAGTTTCGCCCGCCGCCTTCGCCCGGTGCCAGCCTGCCGCAAAGGCGCCAAGGTCACTGTCGGAAAAGGACAGGACCACCAGATCCGCCGGGCTTTGGCCCAGGTCGGTGGGGGTCTCGGTTTCCTCTAACCCGTGGCTTTCACGAAAGACGACATGCATGGTGCGGGCGACGTAGCAGCGGCCTTACTGGGCCGCTACCTCCTCTGCGACCAGCGCCGCGCGGATTGCGGCCGGATCAATGTCGTCATGTTCGGCGATGACCACCAGGCGGCCCTGCCGCGGTTCACCCGCGCCCCAGGGACGGTCGAACTGGTGGCGCACCCGGGCGCCCACGGCTTGCACCAGCAGGCGCATCGGCTTGCCTTGCACGGCGGCATAGCCCTTCACGCGCAGGATGCGCTGTTCGATGGCCAGACGTTCGATCCGGGCGACCAGATCGGCAGGGTCTGACACTTCGGGGATGTTGACGACGATGCTGTCGAAATCCTCGTGATCGTGATCCGGGGCGCCATCGTGATGGCTGGGCCGCGCCGCCAGATCGTCTTCGGCGGCGGCACCGATGCCAAGGATGATGCGCGCATCGACGATGCCTTCCGAGACCTCGATCATGGGCAGCTTGCGGGGGGCCTCGGCCTCGATCACCGCGCGGGCCTTGGCGAGGCCTTCGGGGCCGGCCAGATCCGGCTTCGTCAGCAGCACGATATCGGCGCAGGAGATCTGGTCTTCGAACACTTCCGACAGGGGCGTTTCATGGTCGATGCTGTCATCGGCCAGACGCTGGGCATCGACGGCGGCCACGTTGGGCGCGAAGCGGCCCGCGGCCACGGCCTCGGCATCGGCCACGGCGATCACGCCGTCCACCGTCACGGCCGACCGGATCGCGGGCCAGTCGAAGGCCTTCAGGAGCGGCTTCGGCAGGGCCAGCCCCGACGTCTCGATGACGATGTGATCGGGGCGCGGATCGAGCTTCATCAGCGCCTCGATCGTGGGGATGAAATCGTCGGCCACCGTGCAGCAGATGCAGCCATTGGCCAGTTCCACGATGTTTTCCGCCGGGCAATCGGGGATGGCGCAGCTTTTCAGGATCTCTCCGTCCACGCCCACATCGCCGAATTCGTTGACGATCACGGCCAGCCGCTTGCCGCCGGCGTTCTGCATCAGGTGACGGATCAGCGTGGTTTTGCCCGAACCCAGGAAGCCGGTGATGACGGTGACGGGAAGCTTGGCGAGCGTGGTCATGGATCAGGACTCCTGCGGGGGGATGCGGGCGATGCAGTTCTTGCGGAAATGTTCGGGGCGTTCGCGCCACGGGATCAGCCCGTCGGCCCGGTCGCGGTACAGGGCGGCGCCATCGGCTAGCAGCGTGGCGTGGTCGGTTTCATTCAGGTTGCCATAGACATAGGTCCATCGCGCAGGCCCGCCACGCAGCACGGCGGAACAGCCGTGATCGCAGTTCGACAGGCATTCGACGGGAACAAGGGTCACGCCCTCGGGCAGGCCATGGGCTTCGATCCCGGCGGCCAGTTGCGCGCCGGGGCGGGTGCCATCGTCGGCGATCTCCTGCCCGCGGCGGCATTTGACGCAGACCAGAAGTTCGACCGGGGCCAGAGAAGTTTCGCCTGTGGTGTCGTCCAGAGTATCCGGACGGGGCGTGGTCATGTCGTTCACGGGCCTGCGCCTTTCGCGGTTCGGGACGGGGGGAAGGCGGGTGCGCGTCGGCCCGGAGGGCGTCTCGCGTCCCGACACCGGAACACCCCGTCCGGTTGACGTCGTCTCTGGCTGGCAGGTCTCCCGGCTTGCGGATCCCGAAGCCTTGCGGCTTCTGCGGCGGCCCGGCCTTCCCGACGGATGTCAGTGGCGTTGGGCTGTCTCTCCGGTCACGGTCGCGGGGGCGGCTGTGCTTCGCGGATATTGGCATCCGTCTGCACATTCCCTTTTCACCCGTTTACACGGGCACCAGCACGGGCCCAAATGCGCGCGTTCAACGGCACATGTCAAGAGAGGGCGGCGGAACCATGGACGAGACGGCAGAACGCCACAAGCTGAAGATGCAGAAGATCAAGGCCGCACGCGACCGAATCCTTGAAACCAAGACCGAGGAAAAGGGCCTGATCGTCGTCCATACCGGGCCGGGGAAGGGGAAATCGTCCTCCGGATTCGGGATGGTGATGCGGGCCATCGCCTGGGGCATTCCCTGCGCGGTGGTGCAGTTCATCAAGGGCGGGCGCGAGTCGGGCGAGGCGAATTTCCTGCGCGATCGCTTTGCCGATGAATGCCGGTTCTTCATCTCGGGCGAGGGCTTCACCTGGGAAACCCAGGACCGCGACCGCGACATCGCGATGGCCCGCAAGGGGTGGGAAACCGCGAAGGAACAGATCCTGGACCCCGAGATCGGCTTTGTCCTGCTGGACGAGATCAACATCGCGCTGCGCTACGATTACCTGGACATCGACGAGGTGGTCGATTTCCTGCTGACGCAGAAACCGGCCATGACCCATGTCGTGCTGACCGGCCGCAACGCCAAGCCGGAGCTGATCGAGGCCGCCGACCTGGTGACCGAGATGACGCTGGTCAAGCACCCGTTCCGCGACGGCGTGAAGGCGCAAAAGGGGATCGAGTACTAGATCACCAGCGCCACCGCACTGACGAGCAGGATCGCGGTGACGGCCCGCCGGTAGAACGCATCCGACAGGCGTCGCCCCATCAGGAACCCGGCCAGCACGCCGATCAGCGCGGGTGCGCACAGGGTGGCGGTGTTGCGCCACAGCCCGTCGGCGGTGCCGGCCACGGCCATCTGTGCCAGAAGCGCCAGCGGAAAGGCGAAGGCGATACCGGTGAGCGTCGTGGCGCGGACCGTCTCGGCCTCCATCTTCAGGGCCAGCGCATAGGCGGCGATGGGCGGGCCGGGCATGGCCAGCGCGCCCGACAGCATCCCCGCCGCGGTGCCCGCCGCCACGCGCCGGCCGGGTGCGTCGGTCTGAAACAGCTTTGCCCGCGCCGCCAGCCCGCTGGCCATCGCGGCCGAGGCCAGCACCGCAAGGGCCGCCAGCGCCTTCAGCGTGTCGAGCGGCATCAGCGCGAAGATCACGGCACCGATGGGCGTGCCGATGCAGATGCCCAGGATCAGCAGCAGCAAGAGCCGCCGGTCGGATTTAGGCAACGTGTCGGGCACAAGCGCCAGCGCCATCAGAAACCCGAGCACCAGCGAGATCTGCAGCGCACCGGCCGTCCCGAAGGCCAGAAGCAGGGCAGGCCCGGCGACAACGCCGAACCCCATACCCGCGCCCGATTGCAGGAACGCCGCCAGCGCGACCACGACCCAGAGCCACACCGGCGCCTCAGCCATGAGCGTGGCCTTCGGGAATGGCCCGACAGGGCGGGGGAGATGTGAAACCTGCGTCCATCGCGCGCTTCTAACGGGTCGCGATTACCATTCCGTTTCACTGTATCGCGGCGCGCAGGAAGGGCACCCTGACTGGTGCCTAGCCGGTGCCATGACAGGTGTTATGACGGGGGCGCAGGTCCTTCTTGCAAAATCCTCGGTATACAATGGTGACAGATTGCGCTACGTGACCGCGCCTGTCCCGTCCTGCCGACGGGCCACGACGCGCTGCGTCATTCGCACCTTGCAGATCGGCTTTCCAGATGATCCAGACCCTCTCCGATGCGCTCGCCGAGCGCGGATACGAAACCTTGACCCCGGTCCAGGAGGCGGTGACGGCATCCGAACTTCAAGACGCCGACCTGCTGGTCTCGGCGCAGACCGGCTCGGGCAAGACCGTGGGTTTCGGGCTGGCCATCGGCCCGACGCTTCTGGGCACCGAAGACAGGATGGGCCCGGCCGCCGCACCGCTGGCCCTTGTCGTCGCCCCCACGCGCGAACTGGCCTTCCAGGTCACGCGCGAGCTCAGCTGGCTTTACGAAAAGACCGGCGCGCGGGTCGCGTCGTGCGTGGGCGGCATGGACATGCGCGACGAACGCCGCGCGCTGGACCGCGGGGCGCATATCGTCGTCGGCACGCCCGGCCGCCTGCGCGATCACATCCAGCGCGGCTCGCTCGACATGACAGGCCTGCGCGCGATCGTGCTGGACGAAGCGGACGAGATGCTCGACCTGGGCTTCCGCGAAGACCTTGAATTCATGCTGGGCGAGGCACCGGAAGACCGCCGCACGCTGATGTTCTCGGCCACCGTGCCGCCGATGATCGTGACGCTTGCAAAGCATTACCAGCGCGATGCCGTCCGCGTCACGACGCTGTCCGACCGCAGCCAGCACGCCGACATCACCTACCAGGCGCTGAAGGTGGCCCAGCAGGACGCCGAGAACGCGATCATCAACGTGCTGCGCTATCACGAGGCGCAGAACGCCATCGTCTTCGCAAACACCCGCGCGACGGTGAACCGGCTGACGGCGCGCTTCGCCAATCGCGGCTTCGCGGTCGTGTGCCTGTCGGGCGAGCTGAGCCAGACCGAACGCAGCCACGCGCTGCAGGCAATGCGCGACGGCCGGGCGCGGGTCTGCGTGGCGACCGATGTCGCCGCGCGCGGCATCGACCTGCCGAACCTCGAACTGGTGATCCATGCCGAACTGCCCTCGAACGCCGAGGGCCTCCTGCACCGCTCGGGCCGGACGGGCCGGGCCGGGCGCAAGGGCATCTCGGCACTGGTGGTGCCGCCCAAGGCCATGAAGCGGGCCGAACGCCTGCTGAAGACCGCGCGCGTGAGCGCCGAGTGGATCACGGCGCCGGGCGCGGACGAGATCCTGCGCCGGGACGAGGAACGCCTGCTGGGCGATCCCGGCTGGGACGCCGAGGTAACCGCGAACGAAGCCGATTTCGCCGCGCGCCTTCTGGCCGAGCGCACGCCCGAGGCCGTGGCCGCAGCCTACCTGCGCCTCTACCGCACCAAGCATTCCGCACCCGAAGACCTCGCCGCGCCCGATGCGCGCCCCGGGCCGCGCGACCGGGCGCCGTTCGGGCCCAGCACATGGTTCGCGCTGTCGGTCGGCCGCAATGACCGGGCCGAGGCGCGCTGGCTGTTGCCGCTCCTGTGCCGGACGGGCGGGCTCGACAAGGACATGATCGGCGCGATCCGGGTGCAGGAGACGGAAACCTACGTCGAACTCGCGGAGGCGGGGGTCCCGGGTTTCGAGGCCGCGCTGGGAAACAACGGCGTTCTGGAAGAAGGCGTCACCGCCCGCCGGATGGACGGGGTCCCCGGTGCCGGCGACACCCGCCGCCCGTCCGCGCCCCGGCCGCGTCCCGCACCATCGAAACCGCCCAAGCGCGCCGCCCCGGCGCCGCGTCCGGACGCCGAGGCCACACCGCCGAAACGCCGCGATCCCCCGGCAGAGCGGCCGCGCAAGGGTGCGGACGCGGCGCCAAGACGGAGGGAGACAGGCCCGGACCGCAAACCCGGACCCGACGCCGCACCGAAGTCCGCCAAGTACACGCCGGAAAAACGCGGCAAGGCGCCGGAGAAACGGGACCACGCGGGCGCTGCCAAACCGCGCACCAAACCCGATGGCGCGGCCAAGCGCCGTGGCCCGTCCGCGTCCAGCGGAGCGTCTGCCGCGGACACCTCGAAGCGCTTTGTCCCGCCGAAAGGCGCTTCGGCCGGAAAAGCCCGCCGCGGCCCGCCTGCCAAACCCGGCGCGCGGGGTCCGAAACCTCCCAAACGGTAGCGCGTACCCGCGCGGGCAGGGGGCTCTGCCCCCATCGCCCGTCGGGCTCCCCCCGAGGTATTTCCGGACCAAGGAAGGCATGGCGAAGGTCCCCCGACTTCTGTGGTCTTCAAATACCTCGGGGGGAGTCCGCGCATCGCGCAGGCAGGGGGCAGAGCCCCCGTCGACGATACCGGCCGGGTGAACCGCCAGCCACTGGTAGGGCCCTAGAAAGGGCCGTCCTCCAGCACGCCATCGGCGCTCATCTGGGCATAGAGCAGGCCCTCGCGCAGGCCGCGGTCGGCCACCGACAGCCGGTCGGTGGGCCATATCCTGAGCAGCGCCTGCAGGATGGCCGATCCCGACATGATCAGCGCATGGCGGTCTTCGCCGATCCGGGGGTCGGCGCGGCGGCCTTCCGGGCCCATGTCGAGGTAGCCGCGGATCACCTGGTCGATCTGGTCGGAGGTCATACGCAGGCCGTCCACCTTGGTGCGGTCATAGCGCGTGAGACCCAGATGGGACGCGGCGACGGTCGTGACCGTGCCCGACGTCCCGACGATCTGGAACCGTTCGCGCGCGTGGTCGCGGCGGTAGGGCGTGAAGTTGGCGAGGTTCTCCTCGAAGAACCAGCTCATCAGCGCGAAGCGGGCGCTGTCGTCCTGCACGTCCTGGAACTGGTCGCGCAGTGTTGCCACGCCCAGCGGGACCGAGATCCAGTCAATGACCTTCGCCGCGGGGAAGGGGCTTTCGGGCGGGTGGAACCCGGCATGGAGCCGCATGATCGCCCGGGGCCGGTCGCGCGCGGGAACCGACGTGATGTCGATCCACACCAGTTCGGTCGAGCCGCCGCCGATATCGACCACCAGCAGGTGGTCCGTCTTGGTGGACACCAGCGGCGCGCAGGAAATGACCGCCAGGCGGGCTTCTTCCTCGGGTTCGATGATTTCCAGCGACAGGCCGGTTTCGCGTTGCACGTTCTGGATGAAATCGCGCGCGTTCTTGGCGCGCCGGCACGCCTCGGTCGCGACAAGACGCATCCGCCGCACCTTGTTGCGCTTCAGTTTCTGCTGGCAGATCCTGAGCGCCTGCACCGTCCGCGCCATCGACGATCGCGACAGGCGGCCCGTGCGTTCCAGGCCCGCGCCAAGCTGGACGGACTTCGAGAAGCTGTCCACGACATGGAAGCCGCTGCCCTTGGGCTGGGCAATCAGCATGCGGCAGCTGTTGGTACCCAGATCCAGCGCCGCATAGAGTTCGGCTGGATCGGGCAGAATGGGCGCAGGCCGCTCGACCACCTTGGGGAGCGCGCCTACACTGGTTGGACGCTTGGGCGCCATAATACGCCCTCCGGATTTCGAGTTAATTTACAGACTAAAGAGAATGATGCCCTGCCGCAAGCCGTGCGATGGGAGGCGGCTTGGCAACGCTCCGTCAACCGGGGCTGTGGCAGGCTGTGCGCCATGGACGGAATGGTGCTTTTGGGCCGCACTTGCGGCGGAACGGGGTGCATGCCTTCCCTTGGGTCGCTGCATCGTGGCGTTGTGTCGAAAACGTGCCGCCGGGTTGTCGTTTCGTGGATTAGGAACGTCCCTCAGGTCAGGCCGCAAAAAGGGAATCGGTCATGCCGGAAGTTACCATCGTCTACTGGCGCGACATCCCCGCCCAGGTCATCGTCGGCAAGGGCCGTCGCGGTTCCAAGAAGGTTCTCGCGGAGCGGTTCGAGCAGGCCATTGACCGCGCGGCGATGAAAACCGGTGCCGGGGATACGGATGCCTACCTGGCCGAATGGCGCAAGTCGCCCTCTGGCACGGTCGAAGGCACCCCGGACGAGGTGGCCGAGGCAGAAGCCGCGCGCCTTGAGGCGGAATATGGTCCGGAAAGACTCCGGGCCATGATCGAAAACGACGGTTGGGCGTAAGCCCCGGGCGCAACGCGGGATCCTCCCGCATCGATTGGTGGAGGCGGCAATGGCCCTTCTGAACTTCAAGCGACGTGAAGACCTGGCCCAAGCGCCCAGCACGCCGCGCAATCCGCAGGTTGAAACCTTCCTCGAAGGCTATTCGATCGAGGTCATGCCCCGCACGGCCGAGAAGGTGGAATGTTTCGCCGACATCCTGCCCGCCGGCACGCGCGTCTACATCGCGCATATCGCGGGCACCCCGATCGAGGACATGGTCGCCACTGCCGCGCGCATCGCCGGCGAAGGCTTCACCGTCATGCCGCATTTCCCGGCGCGGATCATCGCCGACAAGGGCACGCTCGCCGACTGGATCGCCCGCTACCAGGGCGAGGCGGGCGTCGACCAGGCGCTGCTGCTGGCCGGTGGCGTCGATCAGCCCGCGGGCGATTTCGACAGCTCAATGCAGATGATGGAAACCGGGCTCTTCGACAAGGCGGGCTTCAAGCGCCTGCACGTGGCCGGGCACCCCGAAGGCAACCGCGACATCGACCCGAAAGGCGGCTTTGCCAATGTCGATGCGGCGCTGCGGTGGAAGCAGGATTTCTCCACCCGCACCGATGCCGAAATGGCCATCGCGACCCAGTTCGCCTTCGACGCGGGTCCGATCATCAAGTGGGCCGACAGCCTGAAGGACGCGGGCATCGACATCCCGATCCATATCGGCGTGGCAGGGCCTGCGAAGCTGCAGACGCTGATCAAGTTCGCCATCGCCTGCGGTGTGGGCCCGTCGCTGAAGGTCCTGCAGAAGCGCGCGATGGACGTGACCAAGCTGATGATGCCGTACGAGCCTTCGGACGTCGTCGCCAAGCTGGCCGCGCACAAGGCTGCCAACCCCGATTTCAACATCGAACGGGTGCATTTCTTCCCGCTGGGCGGTATCAAGACGAATGCGACCTGGGCGACCGAGAACGGCGGCGATGCCGCCCGGCCCGTGAACGGCTGAAGGCCCGGACACGCCCGTTGCCTGCCGGCCGCATTTCTGCGGCCGGTCGATTGTACCTTATTGAAAGACCCTGAAAGGGCCTCACATGACCCGCACCGTGCTGGAAAGCAAATCCAAGACCGCCATCATCGGCTTCGATCAGCCCTTCTGCGTGATCGGCGAACGGATCAACCCGACCGGCCGCAAGAAACTGGCGGCCGAGCTTGAGGCGGGCGATTTCTCGACCGTGGAAAAGGACGCCATCGCGCAGGTTGCGGCCGGGGCCACGGTGCTCGATATCAATGCGGGCGTCGTCTACAACTCCAACCCCAACCCGAACGAGACCGAGCCGCCGCTGATGCGCAAGGTGGTCGAACTGGTGCAGGGGCTGGTCGACGTGCCGCTGTGCATCGACAGCTCGGTCCCCGGCGCGCTGGAGGCGGGGCTGGAGATCTGCGAGGGTCGGCCGCTCGTGAACTCCGTCACCGGGGAAGAGGAACGGATGGAGTTCGTGTTCCCGCTGGTGAAGAAGTACAACGTGCCGGTGGTGGCGATTTCCAACGACGATACCGGGATTTCGGAAGATCCGGACGTGCGCTTTGCCGTGGCCAAGAAGATCGTGGAACGCGCCGCCGATTTCGGCATTCCGGCCCATGACATCGTGGTCGATCCGCTGGTGATGCCGGTGGGCGCGATGGGGACGGCCGGCGTGCAGGTCTTTACGCTGGTCCGCCGTCTGCGGGACGAACTGGGCGTGAACACGACCTGCGGCGCGTCGAATATTTCCTTTGGGCTGCCGAACCGGCACGGGATCAACAACGCCTTCCTGCCGATGGCGATGAGCGCCGGGATGACGTCTGCGATCATGAACCCGGTGGCGCTGCCCATCCCGCAAGCCAAGATTGCCGAGAAGAAGGCCGAGGTCGAAGCGCTGGGGATCGTGATCCCCGAGGGCATGGACGATGAAACCTTCGTGACGCTCTTTGGCCTGGGCTCGACCCTGCCGCGTCCGGGCAAGGAGATGGAGGCCATCCGCGCCGCCAACTTCCTTTGCGACCGCGATCCCCACGGATCGGCCTGGATCGCTTTCAACAAGCCTCCCGGTGAGGCCGGCGAAGGCGGCGGCCGCCGTGGCCGTCCCGGTGGACGTCGCCGCCGCGCGTAACCTTACGCTGGGAAGCCGCTTGGGGCGGCTTCCCAATGGGCCCGCGCCGCTGTGCCTGTCGACCTGAACGCCCGGCCGGGCTAAGCCGGGTGTCAGACGCACAGGAGGCCCCGCCGTGACCGATCAGAAAACCGGCCAGCAGATCGAACGCCGCGCGCTTGTCATCAGCATGTGGGCGAACCTGTTCATGGGGGTCACCGGTGTGATCTGCGCCGTGCTGTCCCATTCGAACGCGATCCTTGTCGACGGGCTGTTCTCGACGATCGGGTTCACCGCCGCCGTGGTGGGCCGCCGGATCAGCGCCCGGGCCGAAGACGGCCCCGACCGCTTCCGCCCGTTCGGCTATGCGGCGGACGAGGCGATCTTCACCACCTTCCGGTCGCTGTCCCTGCTGGGCCTGATGCTGTTCGCGATGCTCTCGTCGATCAAGCACATCTGGGCCTACACCCAAGGTCACCCGCCCGAAGAGATCGTCTTCGGCCCGGTCATCTTCTACTTCGTCGTGATCGGGCTGACCTGCGTTCTGCTGTGGCTGTCGCACCGCCGGTCGTGGCTGGCGGGTGGCAAGCGCAGCGAGATCCTGAAGATGGAAGCCAACGGCGCCGCCTTCGACGGTCTCCTGACCGGTGCTGCCGGGGTCGGGCTTCTGGCCATGCACTTTTTCAGCGACGGGTTCCTGGCCCCCATCGCGCCGGTGGGCGATTCGATCATCGTGCTGATCCTGTGTGCCGCCGTCGTGGGCCGCTATGTCTTCGACTTCCGCGCGGGCCTGCGGGAACTGGCGGGCGTCACCGCCGACCCGCGCGAGATCGCGATCATCCGCCGGGCCGTCCGCCCGGTTCTGGCCGAGGACGGCGGGCGCCTCATCGACCTGTCGGTCATGAAGATGGGCCGCAGCTACGCAGTTTCGGCCTATTACGACCCGGGTCGCGCGGTGACGGCGAAGCTTGTCGACCAGCTCTGTCTGGCCATGGACCGCGCAACGCAGGCCGTTCTTCCGGGGTCGTCCGTGATCCTGATCATCACGGAATGTGGCCGGGCTTGGCCCGAACACATGGTGCGCGATTTCCGCCTGTCGGGATCGCTCGACGATCCCGATGATGTTGCGGGCGCGTCGCACGGCTGATCGAGCTCTGCTGGCCTTGATACGTCGCATCAGGCATGTTGCCCCCGACGCAAGGAGGCACGCATGACATTCACCACCAGACCCGAGATCACCGGCACCTTCGGGGCCGTCACCTCGACCCACTGGATCGCCTCGGCGGTCGGCATGGGCATGCTGGAGCGTGGCGGCAATGCCTTCGACGCCGCCGTGGCCACAGGCTTCACGCTGCAGGTGGTCGAACCCCACCTGAACGGCCCGGGCGGGGAATTCCCGGCCATCTTCCGGTCGGCCAAGACGGGCAAGACCGAGGTGCTGTGCGCTCAGGGCACCGCGCCTGCCGGGGCGACCATCGCGCATTACCGGAACGAAGGGCTGGCACAGATCCCGGGCTCCGGCCTATTGGCCACCGTGATTCCCGGCGCCTTCGACGGCTGGATGCTGCTTTTGCGCGATCACGGCACGATGTCCCTGCGCGATGTGCTGGAACCCGCGATCCGTTACGCCCGCCACGGCCACCCGATCCTGCAGCGTGCGGCCGATACGATTGCCGATCTGGCGGGCTTCTTCACCGATCACTGGCCGACCTCTGCCCACACGTGGATGCCCGGCGGCAAGGCGCCCACGGGCGGGACGCTTTTCGCCAACCCGGTGCTGGCCGACACGTGGGAACGCATTCTGTCAGAGGCCGAATCCGTCAGGGGCCGCGAGGCGCAGATCGAGGCTGCGCGCAACGCCTGGTCGCAAGGCTTCGTGGCGGAGGCGGTCGACCGGTTTGTCAAGGGAACCGAGGCGATGGACGGCTCCGGCCAGCGGCACAAGGGTGTGCTGACGGGGCAGGACATGGCCGGCTGGCAGGCCAGCTACGAGCCGCCGGTCTCGGGCGATTACCGCGGCTGGCAGGTGCTGAAGACCGGGCCTTGGGGGCAGGGACCTGTAATGTTGCAGGCGCTCGCGCTGCTGGAAGGGTACGACATTGCCGCGATGGACCCGAACGGGGCCGAGTTCATACACCTCGTGATCGAGGCCATGAAGCTCGCCTTCGCCGACCGGGAAGCCTATTACGGCGATCCCGATGTCGTGGATGTGCCGCTTGAGGCACTGCTGTCCGCCGAACACACAGCCGAACGCGCGGCGCTGATCGGGGCCATCGCATCGGCGGAGCAACGCCCCAGCCGTCTGCCGGGATACGAGGCGCTGGCGGATGGCGTTCTGCACCGTGCGGCAAGCCTCACCGGCAACCGGGACGCGGCCGAGCCCACGATGGCGCACCTGGCCGACCGCAAGGGGGACACGGTCCATCTGGATGTGATCGACGCCGAGGGCAACATGATCTCTGTCACGCCGTCGGGCGGGTGGCTGCAATCCAGCCCGGTGATCCCGGAGCTGGGGTTTTGCCTGAATTCCCGTGCGCAGATGTACTGGCTGGAGGAGGGGCTGAACCAGTCGCTCCGCCCCGGCGCGCGGCCGCGCACGACGCTGACGCCCAGCCTGGCTTTCGGACCTGATGGCGAGGCGCTGGCCTTCGGCACCCCGGGTGGAGACCAGCAGGACCAGTGGCAGCTCGTCTGGTTCCTGCATCACGTGGACCACGGCATGAACCTGCAGGAGGCCATAGACGCGCCGCTGTTCCATTCGCAGCATTTCACCGGCTCGTTCTATCCGCGCTCGGCCATGCCGGGCGAGATGATGATCGAGGAGAGCGTGGGGGAAGAGGTGATCTCGGCCCTGCGGGCGAAGGGGCATGGCGTGAACCTGACACCGCCCTGGACGGCGGGGCGGCTGACGGCGGCCTCGCGCAATCACGACGGGCTGATCCGGGCGGCGGCGACACCGCGGCTGATGCAGGCCTATGCGATCGGGCGGTGATGGCCGAACGCTGGTGCCGCCATCTGATCTTTCAGTCGGTGGGCGCAGACGTGATACCGTTCCGGATGGCCGCGCAGAAGTCGTCAAGGGCCGTCTTGTCTTCTGCCAGCCTGCGACGCAGCGCACGTGGAAGCTCAAGTTGTACCCCTTTGCCAGAGCGTGTCCGGTTGCAGATGTTTAACGCGTGCACGCCGGGCAGGGTCTTGTTCGGGATGGCCCCGAAACCGGCGTCGCGCAGCGATTGGCCGATGGCATCGCGCAAATCGGTTGCGCGGCCCCCCAGCCATACCGCGTCGCTGCCGTCGTCCTTGCGCCCATGGATCGCCACCGCAGTCGAAGCTGTGCCGACAAGGGCAATGGCAACGGGTTCATCGAAGCGATGCGACGTTATGTGAAAGTCGCCGTGCGCCCCGGGTTTCAGGGCCTCGAAGGCATAGAACGACAGGTCGGTGCCCGCAATCGCTGCGGCGATTTCGGCTGTTTCGGGCTCTATCGACCCGCCATGAGGGGCGAGGATCACGGCGTTCGTGCCCCGATCCTCGCTCCGGATCCGGTAATCGACGTCCGGCTTCATATCGGCGGCGAGGTCTTTGAAGTTCTGATAGCGATCAGCCATGGATCATTCTCCAGCGGGTGCGACTGCCAGCGCGTTTGGCGCGGGCGTTCACATCTTCAGTTTGCTCACCTTCTTCGTAATATGTTCGCCCTTTCGCTCAAGGGCCACGATTTCACCGAATTCGATGTTCAGCCATTCGTCGCCATCTTCGGTCAAGGGCTCGGACGCGAATATGGCGGATGTGGCTTCGCCGTCCGGGCAGGCATCGACCTTGTAGGATTTCTCATGATCCAGAAAGTTCTTTCCCATCAGCAGATACATGGGTTCCAGCAGCATCGACAGCGCCATGTCGCCTTCGCCGTCCGCAGAGGGCCGCAGGTTCTTCCAGTCGCCGGCGACGTGGGTCTCTCCGTCATGCCCGCAGCCGTAATTGACGCCGATGATCCGACCCGGAGCGACCAGGGCGATCTTCAATTTGGTCAGGGCAGGCAGGCCAAGCTTTTCCATTGCCTGAACAATGACCTCCAGAAGTTTTTCGAACCCTTTCTTGACGTTTTCGTCGCTGTCGCCGTCAAGCAATGACAGCAGCAGGGCAAAAAGGAACTCCGTGTCGGTGGTGCCCTTTATCTGCTTCAGATACCGATCCTCGAAATGCGGCAGCAATTCCCTTTGCAGCAACCTCCAGTTCGGCAACGCGCCGTTCTGGGCAATGATCCACGGCGTACCCTCGAAGGTGAAGGGATGACAATTCTCATCGGTCAGGACAACCCCGGCATGATAACTCGACGCTCTGACATGCGCGAGCAGGGTGCTGCCCTGAAGGCTGGGTATGATCCCCTGTACGTTGTCGTCGTAGAAGGCCGCCTTGGGCCTGTGGTAAAGGAACGGCTCTTCCGGCTTCAGAAGGTGTTTGCTCCACGCTCCAAATCCCCAGCCAGCCAATTGAAGATGCGGATGAAGCTCCGGGTCCAGGCTCTGGTTGATCAGGCTGTTTTCCGGCTCGAGAAGCAGGCTTTCAAGCGGTATTTCCGGGCCGATATAGGCGAAGACGCGGCACATGTTTTTCCTAACTTTTGACTTGAACATAAGCCCGACGGGTTCATTCGGCGCAGCGCCTGAATGTGTCAAAGCCTCGTCTGCCCATGGCAGACCTTGCCGCGTCGCGCGGCATTGAGCAAGGCATGCTCTTCAAGGGCGTTCGGTGCCTTGCCTGAACGGTGAGATCCGGCCGACGCAACCTCTCCGGCGCGATGAAAGTGCGTTCTGTCACGCCGATGACGTATGCTCCCCGTACCCCGCACTCAGGCGAGTCGGGTTACAGGGGGACGGGCAGGATGAAGATCGTTGAAGGCGGGAACGTGCGGGTTGAATGCACGGACTCGGGGAAAATCGTGGAAGGGATCGTTGTGACGCGGTCGTCGAAGCAGGTGCGGATCAACATGGCCGGCGTAGCGATGACCTTCCGCGCGAACCCGAAAGGTGAGTTCTGGGCGCAACAGTCCGGCATGAGCTTCGTCATCCGGACAGTTTGATTCACTTTTTGGCGCCTGGTATCCCACTGCCCCCCCCGGCGGAGGACGCGCGCGTCACAGGATGACGTTTCGTCATCCAGCCCGGAAAATCAGTCGTTTCGGCCCGTTCTGGCCGGCATGCGGGCCCGCGTCGCCCAAGCTTTTGGCATCTGTCACCTGCGGCGATCCGGCCCGCGATGATGTGGCGGGTTCGGTTGACCCTGTCTCGCCACGGCGGTAGACAATCCCCCATGACCCGGCTCATGCGCGGCACCCGTCGAGGTGCCGGGAAAGGTTGTCAGTCTTGGAAGATCTTCTCAGAGACTACTTGCCCATCCTTATCTTTCTGGCCGTAGCGATTGGCTTGGCCATTGCGCTTGCCGCGTCGGCCATTCTCATCGCGGTGCGGAATCCCGACCCCGAGAAGGTCTCGGCCTACGAATGCGGGTTCAACGCGTTCGATGACGCTCGGATGAAATTCGATATCCGATTCTACCTGGTGTCGATCCTCTTCATCATCTTCGATCTGGAAATCGCCTTCCTGTTCCCATGGGCCACCGCGTTCAAGGACGTGTCGATGGTCGGGTTCTGGTCGATGATCGTCTTCCTGGGCGTCCTGACGATCGGCTTTGCTTACGAATGGAAGAAGGGAGCGCTGGAATGGGAGTGATGACAGGCCCGAACACCGCCGGCGCCGACCCGGACGTGAACGCACAGGCGTTCAACCGGGAACTCGAAGACCGCGGCTTCCTGCTGACCTCGACGCAGGACATCATCAACTGGGCGCGCACCGGCTCGCTCCACTGGATGACCTTCGGCCTGGCCTGCTGCGCGGTCGAGATGATGCATTCGTCGATGCCGCGCTACGATGCCGACCGCTTCGGGATCGCGCCGCGCGCGTCCCCGCGCCAGTCGGACGTGATGATCGTGGCCGGCACGCTGACCAACAAGATGGCGCCGGCGCTGCGCAAGGTCTATGACCAGATGCCCGAACCGCGCTACGTGATCTCGATGGGATCCTGCGCCAACGGGGGCGGGTATTACCACTACAGCTACTCGGTGGTGCGCGGCTGCGACCGGATCATCCCGGTTGACATCTACGTCCCCGGCTGCCCGCCGACGGCCGAGGCGCTGATCTACGGCTTCCTGCAGTTGCAGCGGAAGATCCGCCGCACTGGGACGCTGGCCCGCTGAGCGCGCAATGGGCCGCCACCCCGGCGGGGTGGGGCCTGCACATACTGAGGAACGAAGCCGATGAGCGACGCACTGAACGAACTGGGCGAACACATCGCCTCCAAGCGGCCGGATTGCGTGCTGTCGTGGGAAATCTCGTTCGATGAGCTGAACGTCGATGTGGCCCCGTCGAGCCTCGTGGGCTTCGTCGACTTCCTGAAAAGCGATGCGACCTGCCGGTTCACGTCGCTTGTCGACATCACCGGCGTCGATCATCCCGACCGGGCCAAGCGGTTCGACGTGATCTACCACTTCCTGTCGATGACCAACAACCAGCGCATCCGCCTGCGCGTGTCGATCCGGGAAGAGGACATGGTGCCGTCGATCATCGACCTGCACCCGTCCGCCAACTGGTTCGAACGGGAAACCTTCGACATGTTCGGCATCCTGTTCACCGGCCACCCGGACCTGCGCCGGATCCTGACCGATTACGGCTTCCGCGGCTATCCGCTGCGCAAGGATTTCCCGACCACGGGCTATATCGAATTGCGCTACGACGAGGCTGAAAAGCGCGTCGTCTATGAACCGGTCGACCTGGTCCAGGAATACCGCCAGTTCGATTTCATGAGCCCGTGGGAAGGTGCCAAATATATCCTGCCTGGTGACGAGAAGACGGACGAGGTTCCGAAGTGATCGGGCAGGGGGCATAATATGGGCTTCCTGATCTGGCTTCTGCTGGCCTCGGCCACGGTTCCGATGCTGAAGCTGCTGCCGCATTTCGGCATCAACAAATACTGGGCTTTCGCCTGCCTTATCCCCATCGGCACCGCTGCGCTGATCTGGTGGATGGGGGTCAAACTGCAAGAGCTGGAGAAACGCTGATGGACGGCTCCAAGGGTTTCGAAGACGCGCTGACCGGCGAACAGAAGATCCGGAACTTCAACATCAACTTCGGGCCGCAACACCCGGCCGCGCACGGCGTGCTGCGGCTGGTGCTGGAGCTTGACGGCGAGATCGTGGAACGCTGCGACCCGCATATCGGGCTGCTGCACCGCGGGACCGAAAAGCTGATGGAATCGCGGACCTACCTGCAGAACCTGCCCTATCTCGACCGGCTGGATTACGTGGCGCCGATGAACCAGGAACACGCCTGGTGCATGGCGATCGAGAAGCTGACCGGCACCGTCGTGCCGCGGCGCGCCTCGCTGATCCGGGTGCTGTTCTCGGAAATCGGGCGCAACCTGAATCACCTGCTGAACGTGACGACACAGGCCATGGACGTGGGCGCGCTGACGCCGCCGCTCTGGGGCTTCGCGGAACGCGAGAAGCTGATGGATTTCTACGAACGGGCCTGCGGCGCGCGCCTGCACGCGGCCTATTTCCGCCCCGGCGGCGTGCACCAGGATCTGCCGCCCAAGCTACTGGATGATCTGGATGCGTGGTGTGAACAGTTCCCGTCCAAGCTCGACGACATCGACGGCCTGCTGACCGAAAACCGGATCTTCAAGCAGCGCAACGTCGATATCGGCGTGGTGAACCAGCAGGACGTGCTGGATTGGGGCATGAGCGGCGTCATGGCGCGCTCGGCCGGGCTGGCATGGGACCTGCGCCGCGCGCAGCCCTATGAATGCTATGACGAATTCGATTTCCAGATCCCCATCGGCAAGAACGGCGACTGCTACGACCGTTTCCTGATGCGGATGGAGGAAATGCGCCAGTCGACCAAGATCATGCAGCAGGCGCTGGCCAAGCTGCGCGAACCCGACGCGCAGACCGATATCCTGGCCCGCGGCAAGCTGACCCCGCCCGACCGCGGCGACATGAAGCGGTCGATGGAAGCGCTGATCCATCACTTCAAGCTTTATACCGAAGGTTTCCACGTCCCCGCGGGCGAGGTCTATGCCGCCGTCGAGGCGCCCAAGGGCGAATTCGGCGTCTACATGGTGGCCGACGGCACGAACCGCCCCTACCGCGCCAAGCTGCGCGCGCCGGGCTTCCTGCACCTGCAGGCACTGGAATACATGACCAAGGGCCACCAGCTGGCCGACGTGGCGGCCATCATCGGGACACTCGACATCGTGTTTGGTGAGGTCGACCGTTAATGGGTGCTGGCAGGGGTCCGGGTCTTGATGGCTTTGCAACCGGTGGGTTCGCTGGCAGCCGGCCCGTTTCCCGCCTTGCCGATTCCATCCCGATGTCCGAGAAGGACGGCGCCGAACGTCCGATCTCGCGCCACGAACACGTAATAAAGCCCTAGGAAGACGCCTATGCTCCGCCGCCTATACCACGAACAGCCCGAGAGCTTCGCCTTCACGCCCGCCAACCAGGAATGGGCCGAGGCGCAGATCAGGAAGTATCCCGAAGGGCGTCAGGCGTCTGCCGTGATCCCGCTTCTGTGGCGCGCGCAGGAACAGGAAGGCTGGCTGTCGAAGCCCGCCATCGAAGGCGTGGCCGAAATGCTGGACCTGGCCTATATCCGGGTGCTGGAAGTGGCGACCTTCTACTTCATGTTCCAACTGCAGCCCGTAGGCTCGGTCGCGCATATCCAGGTCTGCGGCACGACATCGTGCATGATCTGCGGCGCCGAGGACCTGATGGCCGTCTGCAAGGACAAGATCGCGCCCGAGGCACACCAGTTGTCGGGCGACGGCAAGTTCTCGTGGGAAGAGGTGGAATGCCTTGGCTCCTGCTCGAACGCGCCGATGGCGCAGATCGGCAAGGATTACTACGAGGATCTGACCACCGAAAGCTTCGGCAAGATCCTCGATGATCTGGCCGCCGGCAATGTGCCGGTCCCGGGCCCGCAGAACGGCCGCTATGCGTCGGAGCCCAAGGACAACCTGACCAGCCTGACCGAGTACGAGAAGGACAAGATGCCCGACAACGCCTCTGTCGCGCTGGCCAAGGAAATCGGCGATACGATCAAGCGCATCGACGGCACCGAGGTGCCGTTGGTCACGCCGTGGATCAAAGCCGAGACCGATCCGGATGCGGCGCCGACGCCAGATCCGGTTCCTACGTCGGGCCCGGTTCCGGCGGACCATGCGCGTCCGGAAGAACCTGTCCCGACCGAAGACGCGCCGGTGTCTGACGAGGCCGCGAACGAGCCCGACGGCGCGAACGAGATGCCCGAAGATCTGCCGGACGACGTGCCGGGCGATCTTCCGACCGAGCCCGAAAGCGGTGACGCCAAGGACGAGGACCTGCTGGCCGGTATCGACGAATCCGAACCCCAGACGCTGTCCGCCCCGCGCGACGGCGCCGAGCCGGACGATCTGAAGCTGATCAACGGGGTGGGCCCCAAGCTGGAAGAGATGCTGAACGAACTGGGCTTCTACCATTTCGACCAGATCGCGGCCTGGTCCATGAACGAGATCGCTTGGGTCGACAATCGCCTGAAATTCAAGGGCCGGATCCTGCGGGACGACTGGGTCGCGCAGGCCGAGGCCCTCGCCGCCGACAAGAACGGAGCGTAAGCGCACGCCATGAGCGACGAACTGGACCGCAAGATGGCCCGTAAGGGCCGGCACACGGCGATCGTGATCGCCGGGTCCATCGTGCTGTGGCTTCTGGCGACCAATTTCGTCGGACCCGCCCTGGGCCTTCCGGGGCGCTATGCGCTGCTCTTCGATTTCGCAGCTTTGGCCGCGCTGATTTATGCCGGCGTCAACATCGTACAGATCTGGCGCATGCGCCAAGAAAGCCAGGGGTAACGACATGCTCAAGGATCAGGACCGCATCTTCACGAACCTCTACGGGATGCACGACCGTTCCCTGAACGGCGCGAAGAAGCGCGGGCATTGGGACAATACCGCGGGGCTGATCGCCGACGGACGCGACAACATCATCCAGAAGATGAAGGATTCGGGCCTGCGTGGCCGGGGCGGGGCGGGCTTTCCGACCGGTCTGAAATGGTCGTTCATGCCCAAGGAAAGCGACGGTCGCCCGGCTTACCTTGTGATCAACGCCGACGAATCCGAACCCGCGACCTGCAAGGACCGCGAGATCATGCGCCACGATCCGCATACGCTGATCGAAGGGGCCCTGATCGCGTCTTTCGCGATGAACGCGCATGCGTCCTACATCTACATCCGCGGCGAATATATCCGCGAGCGTGAAGCCCTGCAGGCGGCCATCGACGAATGCTATGAGGCGGGCATGCTGGGCGCGAACGCCGCCGGCTCCGGCTGGGATTTCGATCTGTACCTGACACACGGCGCGGGCGCTTACATCTGCGGTGAGGAAACCGCTCTGCTGGAAAGCCTCGAAGGCCGCAAGGGCATGCCCCGCATGAAGCCGCCGTTCCCGGCCGGCGCGGGCCTTTACGGCTGCCCGACCACGGTGAACAACGTCGAATCCATCGCCGTCGTGCCCACGATCCTGCGCCGCGGGCCGGACTGGTTTTCGTCCTTCGGGCGCCCGAACAACGCGGGCACGAAGCTCTTTGCCATCACCGGCCACGTGAACACGCCCTGCGTCTTCGAAGAAGAAATGTCGATGTCGGTGCGCGAGCTGATCGAAAAGCATGGCGGCGGCGTGCGCGGCGGGTGGGACAACCTGAAGGCCCTGATCCCGGGCGGCGCCTCGTGCCCCGTTCTGCGGGCCGATCAGCTGGACGACGCGATCATGGATTTCGACTGGATGCGCGAGAACAAGTCGAGCTTCGGCACCGGCTGCATGATCGTGATGGACCAGTCGACCGACATCATCAAGGCGGTCTGGCGGCTGTCGAAGTTCTTCAAGCACGAAAGCTGCGGCCAGTGCACGCCGTGCCGCGAAGGCACCGGCTGGATGATGCGGGTGATGGAACGGCTGGTGACCGGCAATGCCAGCGTGGAGGAGATCGACATGCTCTTCGACGTGACCAAGCAGGTCGAAGGCCACACCATCTGCGCTCTGGGCGACGCGGCCGCATGGCCGATCCAGGGCCTGATCCGCAACTTCCGCGACGAGATCGAAGAGCGTATCAAGGGCCAGGCCATCGCGGCCGAATGATGATTAACCCGGTACGGATCTTTTTTGCCGGTGCGCTGGCCGCGGCTCTCGCCAGCTGCACGGCCACGCCCGTTCCCGTCATGGCGCCGCCGCCCGGCGCCACTGCGAAAACTGCCGTCGAAAGCTATATCCGCGTGGTGTCGACCGCGCAGGCGATTGCGGAATCGTGCAGTGCCTACGGCATAACGCTCGCCTTCGACGACCGCGATGCGATGACCCAGGCCTATATCGCGCAACTGATCGACGCCGGGTTCACCCAGGCCGAGATCGAGACGGCTTTCAACACGATCAATCGCGACAGGATCTCGGCCGACGCCGTGCGTTACATGGACGAGCGCGGCGCGAAAAAGGGCGACCGGGAGTCGTTCTGTGCCGTGGGCGCGTCCGAGATCGAAAAGGGCACGGCCGTGGGCCGGCTTTTGTCGCTGTCCTAGGGTCCTGACCCTGGCGTGCGTTGACCTTTTCGGCCGCTCTCCGGTAACGGTGATCCCGTGTCGGCAAGACCGGGACAGGGCAGGCAGGGACCCGCGGTGATCATTTCCCACACGTACAGGTTCGTCTTCCTCCACATTCCTAAATGTGCGGGCAAGTCGGTGCGCCGGTACATCATGACGGCCGATCCTTCCGCCGTCTCCTACTGGGGCTGGGATTGGGACGAACGGTTCCAGCGGTTCGTCGACATGGCTCATCGCCCGCTTCTGGACCTGCCCGACAAGGATCTGGAGGCGGTCCGAACCTATCCCACCTGCGCCATCGTCCGCGATCCGGTTGCGCGCTTTGCCTCGGCCGTGGGGCAGCATTTCCACCAGCACAGCTACCGGATTCGCAGGACCGCAGACGAAATGCTGGACGAGATCACGTCGATCAAGATCCGCCACGATCCCGCGTACATCCACTTCTGCCCGATGAACGCCTATACCCATATCGGCGACACGAAACTGGCCGACACCGTCCTGCATCTGGAGGATCCGGACTGGAAGGCCGGGCTGAACCGGTTCCTGCAAGAGCAGGGCGCGCCGCTGCCGGAAGGCGAGGTCGGCCATCGCAACCGGCGGTCGTCCGATCAGGGCAAGCCCGAAGCGCCGGAAGACGTGACCCGGCTGGCCGCGCTCTATGCCCGCGATTTCGAACTGTTCGGATATCCCGGACCGGAAATCCCGCTTCGGACGGTGAACCTGAAAACCGAGCAGGGATGGGACAATGCGGTCGATTTCGGCAATCTCGACACTGTCCGCTTCCTGGGGCGGCGCATGACCCGGCGATAAGGCCACGCTGTAACGTTTGTGTGAGCCTGCACTCATTCAGCGACGCGGGCCGGGGGCTTTGCTAACGCTTTCCCCGTGGAACCAGTCCGGGAGAGTTCATGGTCATGGAACAATTTGCACCCTATTCGCACGCGATTGCCGCGCTGGCGCTCTATGCCCTGATCGTGCTGCTGCTCAGCCCGGTTTCGGCGGCCCGGAAGTCCGCGGCGGGGGTCGAGGCCGGCGGCACGCCGCCCGAAGACTATTCCGATCCGGTGTACCGTCTCGATCGCGCCTATCTGAACGCGATGGAAAACAGCGGCCCCTTCGCGCTGGCCACGATTTCGGCCATCCTGGTGGGGGCGAGCCCGTTCTGGGTGAACTGGCTGGCATCGATCTTCCTGATCGCGCGGATCGTGCACCTGGTGATTCACATCGCCGGTCTGGGCAAGCCCAACATGGGCGTGCGCAGCATCGTCTTCACGGTGGGCTGGGCCTGTTGCGGGGTCCTGGCCGTCTTCGCCCTGATCGGTGCCTTCGCGTTCTAGGCCGCAAGGGGCGGTTGCGGAAGATCGCGCAATAGGTTGAAACACCTGCCGCAATCGGGCATTTCCCTGTAACCGGTCACCGTACCTTTTTGTGGGGCCGTGGCGATGCGCGCCAAGGCAGGCGCGGGGGCATCGCAGGGAAATTGAGGGAACGCGTTCAATGCGGGCAACATCCGTTCTTGTCCTGGGGGGCATTCTCGCCGGTCTTGCGGGCTGCGGTTCGACCATCGACGACCGGGTGCCGAGATTCGACGGCTACCAGTTCCGGGGCAAGGCCAAGGGGACCGACAAGAACAGCCTTGCGCCGTTCGAAGTCGTCGTGCGCGACGCGGGCAAATCCGTCGAAGGCGCGCGCGAGGCGGGGCGCTACCAGGGCACGACCTATTGCATCCACAATTTCGGGACGTCGGAAATCATCTGGACGAACGGTCCTGATGCCCCCGACGGGGCACTTCGGATCTCGGACGGTAACCTGATTTTGACCGGTCGCTGCGATCCTTGACCGCGGTCCGTTGCTCTCGCCCTCTGTGAACGGGGATGATATTGCATATCTTGCTGCGGTCGGGGCCAGGTGCGATCGACCGAACCATGGAGGATGCGATGCAATCCACATTCAGAACCGCAGCCAGACCGCTGGGCCGCGCATTGGCCATATTCGCCTGTGTGGCCGCGGCCGCGCCCGGAATGGCGCTGGCCAAACCGTCGCTGCGCGACGTGCCCGAAATCGAAGATCCGCTCTTTGCCGTCGCGGTTGCCAATGAAATACGCGAAGTGTGTCCCTCGATCTCCGGTCGGGTGACGAAAGGCATCGGGGTCTTGTGGAATTTGCGGGCACGCGCCAATGAGTTGGGCTATACGGATGACGAGATCCGGGCCTATGTGAAGTCGCCGGAAGAAAAGGCCCGGATGCGCGCCAAGGGGATGGAAATCCTGGCCGATTACGGGCCGGTGAGCGACCCGCAGACATACTGCGCCTACGGGCGCGCCGAAATTGCCAAGGGAAGCGCTATCGGAGCGCTGCTGAAGGAGAAATAGCCATGTCCGACCTCCGCAAGATCGTCATCGATGGACGGGAAGTCGAAGTGGATGGCGCGATGACCCTGATCCAGGCCTGCGAACAGGCCGGGATCGAGATTCCGCGCTTCTGCTATCACGAACGGCTGTCCATCGCAGGCAACTGCCGGATGTGTCTTGTGGAAGTCGTGGGCGGCCCGCCGAAGCCGGCTGCGTCCTGCGCCATGCAGGTCCGCGACCTGCGGCCGGGGCCGGAAGGCCAGGCGCCGGTGGTCAAGACGAACTCTCCCATGGTCAAGAAGGCCCGCGAGGGCGTGATGGAGTTCCTGCTGATCAACCATCCGCTGGATTGCCCGATCTGCGACCAGGGCGGCGAATGCGATCTTCAGGATCAGGCCATGGCCTACGGCGTTGATTTCTCGCGCTATCGCGAACCCAAGCGTGCCTCGACCGATCTGGATCTTGGCCCGCTGGTCGAAACCCACATGACGCGCTGCATCTCGTGCACCCGCTGCGTGCGCTTCACGACCGAAGTCGCCGGCATCCACCAGATGGGCCAGACGGGCCGCGGGGAAGATGCCGAGATCACGTCGTACCTGAACGAGACACTGCATTCGAACCTGCAGGGCAACATCATCGACCTGTGCCCGGTGGGCGCGCTGGTGTCGAAGCCCTATGCCTTCACCGCCCGCCCGTGGGAACTGACGAAGACGGAAACCATCGACGTGATGGATGCGCTTGGCTCCAACATCCGGGTGGACACGAAAGGCCGCGAAGTGATGCGGATCCTGCCGCGGAACCATGACGGCGTGAACGAGGAATGGATCTCCGACAAGACGCGCTTTGTCTGGGACGGCCTGCGCCGCCAACGTCTGGACAAGCCTTACATCCGCAAGGACGGCAAGCTGAAGCCTGCAACCTGGCCCGAAGCCCTGGCCGCAGCGGCCGAAGGCATGAAGGGCAAGAAGATCGTGGGCCTTGTCGGGGATCTGGCGCCGGTCGAAGCCACCTTTGCGCTGAAGCAGCTGGTCGAAGGGCAGGGCGGCGTCGTCGAATGCCGCACCGATGGTGCAAAATTGCCGGCGGGCAACCGTGGCGCCTATGTCGGAAACGCGTTGATCGAGGATATCGACCACGCCGAATACGTCATGCTGATCGGCACCAACCCGGCTGTCGAAGCGCCTGTCCTGAACGCCCGCATCCGCAAGGCTTGGAGCCACGGCGCCCAGGTCGCGCTGATCGGCGAGGCCGTGGACCTGACGTTCGATTATGTCCACATGGGCACCGACCGCAAGGCGCTGAGCGATCTTCAGGGCAAAACCTTCAATGACGTCAAGGACAAGCCCTCCGTCGTGATCGTGGGGCAGGGTGCCCTGCAAGGCGAAGACGGGGCCGCGGTCCTGGCTGCCGCGCAGGATGTCGTGTCCAAGACCGGCAGCAAGCTGCTGGTTCTGCATTCGGCCGCGTCCCGCGTGGGCGCGATGGATGTGGATGCCGTGAACGACGATGGCATGGGCGCCGTGACGGAGGCCGAGGTCATCTACAACCTTGGCGCCGACGAGGTCGAGATCGCCGATGGTCCGTTCGTGATCTACCAGGGCTCGCACGGGGATCGCGGCGCACACCGCGCCGACGTGATCCTGCCAGGCGCGGCCTACACGGAGGAGCAGGGGCTGTTCGTCAACACCGAAGGCCGCCCGCAACTTGCGCTGCGCTCGGGCTTCGCGCCGGGGCAGGCGAAAGAGAACTGGGCGATTCTCCGGGCGCTGTCGGCCGAGCTTGGCGCGACGCTTCCATTTGATTCGCTTGCACAACTCCGGCAGGCTTTGGTGTCCCAAGTGCCACACCTCGCGAAAATCGACGAGGTTCCGGAGAACGAGATCCAGCCGCTGGAGGCCGGCACACTGGTCAGCGGCGACTTCGGCAACGCGGTGCCGGACTTCTACCTGTCGAACCCGATTGCCCGTGCCTCTGCGCTGATGGCCGAGATGTCGGCCCGGGCCTCGGCACGTGACGGGGAAAAGATCGCCGCCGAATGATGCCGAAAGGCGCGTTTGTGGCAGGGTTCGCGGGCCTTTTCCTGATGGGCTGCGACCCGGCAGAACGCATGGACGCGGGCGGGCCGCCGCCCGAATACGGAACGGTCGAAACGCGTCTGCTGGACGACGATCTGGTGCAGTTTATTGTGACGGTCGAGGATCCGCGAAGCCCTGCCGATCTGACGGCTTTTGCGGATTGTGCCGCAGCGCAGTATGCTCTTGTTCGCGGGTATAACTTTGCGCGGCATTTGCGCACAAATCTGCGGGAAAAGGGTAGCATGTGGGTCGCAGATGCGGTTTACACGATTTCGCCGGCACTGCCCCAGGGGCTGCGTACGTTGGACGCCGAAGTTATCGTCGCAGCCTGCCAGGAAAATGGAATACCAACGGTGTGAGGACCAATGGCTAGCTTCTTCTCCGACACCTATCTCGGCATCGCATTGGTCATCATCGGACAGATCCTTCTTGTCCTGCTGCCGCTGCTGGTAGCACAGGCCTTCATCATGCTGGCCGAGCGCAAGATCTGGGCTGCCGTCCAGCTGCGCCGCGGCCCGAACGTGGTGGGCGCCTTCGGCCTTTTGCAAAGCTTTGCCGACTTCGCGAAATACATTGTGAAAGAGGTCGTCTTCCCCGCCGGTGCAGACCGGTTCGTTTTCATTCTGGCGCCGATCATCTCGACCGTGATGGCGCTGATCGCCTGGGCGGTGATCCCTTTCGGGGACGATCTGGTCGTCGCCAACATCAACGTGGCCATCCTGTACGTCTTCGCGATCTCGTCGCTGGAAGTGTACGGCGTGATCATGGGCGGATGGGCCTCGAACTCCAAGTATCCGTTCCTGGGCTCGCTCCGGTCCGCCGCTCAGATGATCTCGTACGAGGTGTCGATCGGGCTGATCATCATCGGGGTGATCATTTCGTCCGGGTCCATGAACTTCGGCGCCATCGTCGCCTCGCAGAAGGGCGATTTCGGTCTCTTCTCTTGGTACTGGCTGCCGCATTTCCCGATGTTGTTCCTGTTCTTCATTTCGGCCCTGGCCGAAACCAACCGCCCGCCCTTCGACCTTCCGGAAGCGGAATCGGAACTGGTGGCGGGCTATCAGGTGGAATACTCGTCCACGCCCTTCGTCCTGTTCTTCTTGGGCGAACTGGTGGCGATGACGCTGATGTGCGCGCTGGTCACGCTGCTGTTCTTCGGTGGCTGGCTGTCTCCGGTGCCGGGGCTGCCCGATGGGCTGCTGTGGATGATCGGCAAGATGATCATCGTGTTCTTCCTGTTCTCCATGGTGAAGGCGATCACCCCGCGTTACCGGTACGACCAGCTGATGCGGCTGGGCTGGAAGGTGTTCCTGCCGATGAGCCTGGTCTGGGTGGTCTTTGTTGCCTTCGCCGCGAAATTCGACTGGCTCTGGGGCACGTATGCCCGCTGGGCCGTGGGAGGCTGATCCATGACGCAGATCGATTACGGACGCGCCGCCAAGTATTTCCTTCTGGCCGACTTCTTCAAAGGGTTCCGGCTGGGGTTCAAATACTTCTTCTCGCCCAAGCACACGATCAACTATCCCCATGAAAAGGGGCCCTTGAGTCCCCGTTTCCGGGGCGAACACGCGCTGCGCCGCTATCCCAACGGGGAAGAGCGTTGCATCGCCTGCAAACTGTGCGAGGCGATCTGCCCCGCGCAAGCCATCACCATCGATGCCGAACCGCGCGAAGACGGCTCGCGCCGGACCACGCGCTACGACATCGACATGACGAAGTGCATCTATTGCGGTTTCTGCCAGGAAGCCTGCCCGGTGGACGCGATCGTCGAAGGTCCGAACTTCGAATTCGCCGCGGAAACGCGCGAGGAGCTGTTCTACGACAAGGCAAAACTGCTGGACAACGGCGAACGCTGGGAAGCCGAGATCGCCCGGAACCTGGAACTGGACGCACCGTACCGATGACCTGTGCACGCAATCAGATCGAAACGGGGCAACTGGCGTCTACGGGCGTTCGGGGAGGCCGGTCATGACCGATCCGCAAAACCCGTTCGAGGCGATGCTGCGCCAGTCTCTGGACATGGTGAAGAAGATCAACCCTGCGATGGAGAGCTTTTCCGCGAAGGAGCTGGAAAAGCTCTGGCCGACCATGCCGAAAGAGATGATGGAATTCTGGTTCGGCAACACCGTCAACAAGGACGGGCTCGACGCCCGGACGCGGCTTCTGCTGACGCTGGCCGGCCTGACCATGCAGGGCGCGCAGGCGGATGCGGCCATCCGCCAGACGGTGCGCCACGCTGTCGAAGCGGGCGCCCGCAAGCAGGAAATCATTGAAACAATCGGCCAGATGTCGGCATTCGCCGGCATCCCGGCCATGACCCGGGCGCTTGAACTGGCGCGCCAGGTTCTGGACAAGCCCGAGGAGCAAGCGACATGATCGCCTTTTCCTTCTACCTCTTTGCTATCTGCGTGCTGGTCGGCGGGTTCTTTACCGTCATATCGCGTCAGCCGGTCCATTCGGTCCTGTGGCTGATCCTGGCCTTCCTGTCTTCGGCCGGACTCTTCGTGCTCCTGGGCGCCGAATTCGTGGCCATGCTGATGATCATCGTCTACGTCGGAGCGGTCATGGTGCTGTTTCTCTTCGTGGTCATGATGCTCGACGTCGATTTCGCCGAGCTGAAGGCCGAGATGGCGAAATACATGCCGCTGGCACTGGTGATCGCGCTGGTGCTGCTGATGCAGTTCTTCCTGGCCTTCGGGGCATGGGATGCGAACGCCGCGGCGGAAGGTCTGCGCCAGAACGTGACGCCCACCGACATTCCCAACACCAACGCGCTGGGGATGCTGCTCTACGACAAGTACTTCCTTCTGTTCCAGCTTGCCGGCCTGATCCTGCTGGTCGCCATGATCGGTGCCATCGTGCTGACCATGCGCCACCGGACCGACATCAAGCGTCAGGACATCCTGACCCAGATCTATCGCGATCCGGCGAAGTCGATGGAACTGAAGGACGTGAAACCGGGGCAGGGGTTGTGATGCCGGCCGCAAGCTGGATCGCCGTGGCCATAGCCGCTTTCATTCCCGTCGCCATGGTCGGCCAATGGCGCCGGGGCCGCAGTGGCGTGAAAACGGCTGCCCTAATGACATGCGCCGCGGTCGTTTCGGGGACCATAGGCATACTGAATTGAGGAACCGAGGGACATGATCGGACTCGAACATTACCTAACCGTCGCGGCCACGCTGTTCGTGATCGGCATCTTCGGTCTCTTCCTGAACCGGAAGAACGTGATCATCCTGCTGATGTCGATCGAGCTGATGCTTCTGTCGGTCAACATCAACCTTGTCGCGTTCTCGAGCTTTCTCGGGGATCTGACGGGCCAGGTCTTCACGTTGTTCGTGCTGACCGTCGCCGCCGCCGAGGCTGCGATCGGTCTGGCCATTCTTGTGTGTTTCTTCCGCAACCGTGGGTCGATCGCGGTGGAAGATGTCAACGTGATGAAGGGGTGAGCCCATGGAACTGATCGTCCTCTTCGCCCCGCTCATCGGCGCGCTGATCTGCGGTTTCGGCTGGCGGGTCATCGGCGAAACCGCCGGTCTGGTGATCACGACCGGCCTGCTGTTCCTGGCCGCGCTTCTCAGCTGGATCATCTTCCTGACCTTCGACGGGCACACCACCGTGATCCCGATCATGCCCTACATCGAAAGCGGCACGCTCGCGACCGACTGGGCCATCCGGATGGACCGGCTGACGGCGATCATGCTGATCGTGGTCACGACGGTGTCCAGCCTCGTGCACCTTTATTCCTGGGGCTACATGGCCGACGATCCGGAATTCGCCGGCGGCATCCCCTACAAGGCGCGGTTCTTCGCGTACCTGTCCTTCTTCACCTTCGCCATGCTGGCGCTGGTCACGTCCGACAACCTTGTCCAGATGTTCTTTGGCTGGGAAGGGGTGGGCGTTGCGTCCTACCTGCTGATCGGCTTCTACTACAAGAAACAGTCGGCGGGCGCGGCGGCCATGAAGGCCTTTGTCGTCAACCGGGTGGGGGATTTCGGCTTCGCGCTGGGGATCTTCGCACTATACTTTCTGACCGACAGCATTTCTTTCGAGGTCATCTTCTCGGAAGCGCCGACCATCGCCCAGACGAAGCTGCACTTCCTGTGGGGAGAATGGAACGCGGCCGAGGTCGTGGCCTTCCTTCTCTTCATCGGCGCGATGGGCAAGTCGGCGCAGCTGCTGCTGCACACATGGCTGCCCGACGCGATGGAAGGCCCGACGCCCGTGTCGGCGCTGATCCACGCGGCGACGATGGTCACGGCGGGGGTCTTCCTGGTCTGCCGCATGTCGCCGATCTACGAATTCGCGCCCGACGCGAAGATGTTCATCGCGGTCATCGGTGCCACCACGGCGCTGTTCGCGGCGACGATCGGCCTGGTGCAGAACGACATCAAGCGCGTGATCGCCTATTCGACCTGTTCGCAGCTGGGCTACATGTTCGCGGCCGCCGGTGTGGGCGTCTATTCCGTGGCGATGTTCCACCTGCTGACGCACGCGTTCTTCAAGGCGCTGCTGTTCCTGTGCGCCGGGTCCGTCATCACCGCGATGCACCACGAACAGGACATGCGGAATTACGGAGGCCTGCGTAAGAAGATCCCCGTGACCTTCTGGGCCATGATCTTCGGCACGCTGGCGATCACCGGCGTGGGCATTCCCTTCACCGATATCGGCTTTGCCGGCTACCAGTCGAAGGATGCGATCATCGAAAGCACCTGGGGCGCGGGCAACATGTACGCGTTCTGGCTGACGACCATCGCCGCGGCGCTGACGGCCTTCTATTCCTGGCGCCTGATCTTCATGACCTTCTACGGCAAACCCCGCGGCGATCATCACGCGCACGACCATGCGCATGAAAGCCCGCTGAACATGCTGATCCCGCTGGGGGTCCTGTCCCTTGGCGCCATCTTCTCGGGCATGATCTTCCTGAACGTGTTCTTCGGGCACACCGACCAGATCGGCAAGTTCATGGGCATCCCGGTGGCCGAGGCCAGCGCCGATGCCGGATATGGCGAGACGGACGATCACGCAGCAGGGGCGACCGACGACCATGCAGTTGCGTCCGACGATGGCCATGGCGCGGCCGGGGCCGATGGCGGCGGCGAGCATCATTATGTCTATGCCGGCAAGCCGGGCGAGGGCGCGATCTATATCGCCCCGGACAACCACGTCCTGGAACGCGCGCACGAGATCCCGTGGTACTTCAAGATCGCGCCGACGGTGGCGATGCTCATCGGGCTGGGGATTGCCGTGCTGTTCTACATCGTGAACCCGAAGCTGCCGGTGAAACTGGCCGAAAACCAGCCGCACCTGTACCGCTTCCTGCTGAACAAGTGGTACTTCGACGAGATCTACGACGCGATCATCGTCAGGCCGGTCATCCTGCTTGGAAAAGTCTTCTGGAAACGCGGTGACGGCTCCGTCATCAACGGCTTCCTCAACTGGCTGGCGATGGGTGTCGTTCCGTTCTTCACCCGCCTCGCAGGCCGCGCCCAGTCGGGCTACATCTTCACCTATGCCTTCTGGATGGTGCTCGGGCTTGTGTTCCTGATCACCTGGTTGTCGCTCAGCGGAGGGGCGCACTGATGCTGACGGACTCGATCCTTTCCATCGTCACCTTCACGCCGATGGTCGCCGCCGTCATCCTTGCGCTCGTTCAGCGCGGGACGGACGAATCCGCGCAGCAGCTTGCCAAGTACTACGCGCTGTTCACCACCACCGTGACGTTCCTTGTTTCGCTTGGGATCCTGTTCCAGTTCGATGCGTCGAACACGGGCTTCCAGATGGTGGAAGAGGGCGAATGGCTTCTGGGCCTGAAGTACAAGATGGGCGTCGACGGGATTTCCGTCCTGTTCGTTCTGCTGACGACCTTCATCATGCCGCTGACGATCCTGTGCAGCTGGGAAGTGAAGACCCGCGTCAAGGAATACATGATCGCGTTCCTGCTGCTTGAATCGCTGATGCTGGGCGTGTTCATGTCGCTCGACCTCGTGCTGTTCTACATCTTCTTCGAAGCCGGCCTGATCCCGATGTTCCTGATCATCGGCATCTGGGGCGGGGTGGATCGCGTCTACGCGGCGTTCAAGTTCTTCCTTTATACCTTCTTCGGTTCGGTTCTGATGCTGGTGGCCATGGTCACAATGTATTCGATGTCCGGCACCACCGACATTGCCGAGCTTCTGACCTACCAGTTCAGTACCGATGCGTTCAGCGTGCTGGGCGTGCATGTCATCGGGGGCTTGCAGACACTGCTGTTCCTGGCCTTCTTCGCCAGCTTCGCGGTGAAGATGCCGATGTGGCCGGTGCACACCTGGCTGCCCGACGCGCACGTCCAGGCGCCGACGGCCGGGTCGGTCGTTCTGGCCGCGATCCTTCTGAAGATGGGCGGCTACGGCTTCCTGCGCTTCTCGTTGCCGATGTTCCCGGTCGGGGCCGACGTGATGGCGCCGGTCGTCTTGTGGCTGAGCGCGATTGCCATCGTCTACACCTCGCTTGTGGCGCTGGTGCAGGAGGACATGAAGAAGCTGATCGCCTATTCATCGGTGGCCCACATGGGCTTTGTCACGATGGGCATCTTTGCCGCCAACGTGCAGGGGCTGGATGGTGCGATCTTCCAGATGATCAGCCACGGCTTCATCTCGGCGGCGCTCTTCCTGTGTGTCGGCGTGATCTACGACCGGATGCACACGCGGGAGATCTCGGCCTATGGCGGACTGGTGAACCGGATGCCGGCCTATGCGACGGTGTTCATGCTGTTCACCATGGCCAATGTGGGCCTGCCGGGCACCTCCGGGTTCGTGGGCGAATTCCTGACCATGATGGGGGCCTTCCAGGTCAACACCTGGGTTGTCTTCGTGGCGGCGTCGGGCGTGATCTTCTCGGCTGCTTATGCGCTCTGGCTTTATCGCCGGGTCGTCATGGGTGACCTGATCAAGGAAAGCCTGAAAGCGATCACCGACATGAGCCCGCGCGAACGGTTCATCTTCGCGCCGCTCGTCGTCATGACCATTCTGCTGGGCGTCTACCCGTCGCTCGTCACCGATATCATCGGCCCGTCCACGGCGGCGCTGGTCAACCACTATGACACCGCGCTGGAAGCGGCCAAGGCCGCGACCCAGGTCGCATCCCACTAAGGAGTGAAAGGCGCGATGGAGACCAATATGCAAGCCGATCTGGCGGTGATCCTGCCCGAGATCGTTCTGGCGCTGTTCGCAATGGCGGCCCTTCTGGGCGCGGTCTACACCAAGAAGGACGCGCTGGCGCCTGTCCTGGTCTGGATCACCGCGGCCGTGATGGCCCTGCTGGCCATCTATATCGGCGTGGCGGAATCCGGCACCCATGTCGCATTCGGCGGCCTGTTCATCGATGACAGCTTCTCGCGGTTTGCCAAGGTGGTGATCCTGCTGTCGGCGGCCGTCGTCCTGATCATGAGCCAGGACTACATGACGAAGCACGGCTTGCTGCGCTTCGAATACCCGGTGCTGGTCTCGCTGGCCGCGGTGGGGATGATGGTCATGGTCTCGGCCGGGGACCTGATGTCGCTCTACATGGGGCTCGAGCTTCAGTCCCTGTCGCTTTATGTCGTGGCGTCCCTGCGGCGCGACAGCATCAAGTCGACGGAAGCGGGCCTGAAATATTTCGTGCTGGGCGCGCTGTCGTCCGGTCTGCTGCTGTTCGGTGCGTCGCTTGTCTATGGCTATGCCGGCACGACGCTGTTTTCCGGCATCATCCAGACAACCGCCGAGGGCGTTTCGCTGGGCATGCTCTTCGGCGTGATCCTCGTGATCACCGGGCTGGCGTTCAAGATCTCGGCCGTCCCGTTCCACATGTGGACGCCGGACGTCTACGAAGGCTCGCCCACGCCGGTGACTGCGTTCTTCGCCACCGCACCCAAGATGGCCGCGATGGCGCTGTTTGCCCGGGTTCTCTATGATGCGTTCGGCGGTGTCGTGGCCGACTGGCAGCAGGTTCTGGTGCTTCTGTCGGCGGCGTCGATGCTGCTGGGCGGGGTCGCGGCCATCGGCCAGACCAACCTGAAACGCCTGATGGCCTATTCGTCGATTGCCCATATGGGCTATGCGCTGATGGGGCTGGCGGCCGGCACCGAATACGGCGTGTCGGCGATGCTGATCTACCTTGCGATCTACGTCACGATGAACGTCGGCACCTTCGCCTTCATCCTGAGCCTCCAGCGCGATGGCCAGCCGGTGACCGACATCGCCTCGCTGGGCGGTCTGGGCGCGCGGGAGCCGGCGAAGGCGATGGCGATGCTGATCCTGCTGTTCAGCCTTGCGGGCGTGCCGCCGATGCTGGGCTTCTTCGCCAAGTTCGCGGTCTTCCGCGCGGCGATCGAGGCGGATCTGTACTACCTCGTCGTGATCGCGGCCATCGCGTCTGTGATCGGGCTCTTCTACTACCTGCGCCTCGTCTACATCATGTATTTCGGGGAAGAGGCGGACGAGCTCGACAGCCAACCGCAACCGATACTTTGGGGGCTCCTGATGATCTCGGCCGCGGCGATGGTGCTGGGCATCTTCAACATGTTCGGGGTAGATACAGCCGCGCTGGCCGCGGCGGCGACACTTGTCCAGTAAGGACTGGCCCGGCGGCTACGATCGCCGCATCCTCGACGAGGTCGACAGCACGTTGAGCGAGGCCGGGCGTATCGCGTCCGGCCTGACGCGTCCGACCTGGATCATGGCCCGTACCCAGACCGCTGCACGCGGCAGGCGCGGGCGCCCGTGGTCGATGCCCGCCGGGAATTTCGCTGGCACGCTTGTCTTGCACCCGGCCGAACCGGCATCAGACGTGGCGCTGCGCAGCTTCGTGGCAGCCCTGGCGCTGCACGACGCGGTGTCCGAGGTGGCGGGCACCGATGCGGGCCTGGGCCTGAAATGGCCCAATGACGTGCTGCTGAACGGCGGCAAGCTGGCCGGCATCCTCCTGGAAAGCAGCGGCATCGGCACCGGCGTCAGCCACCTGTTCATCGGGATCGGCGTCAACCTCGCCTCTGCTCCTGCGGCGTCCGAGGTCGAGGACCGCGCCCTGCGCCCGGTCGCGCTGGCCACCGAAACCGGTGTCGCGATCGCGCCGGAAGATTTCCTGACCGCCCTCGCCACGGCCTATGCGCGGCAGGAAGATCGCTTCCGACGCGAGGGATTCGCGCCGATCCGCACCGCATGGCTTGCACGTGCCGTCAAACTGGGCGAAGTGATCACCGCGCGCACCGGAACCACCGAAACCATCGGCCGGTTCGATACGGTGGACGAGGACGGCAACCTGGTTCTATCCACGCCCGGCGGCAAAACGGCGATCCCGGCGGCCGACATCTATTTCTGAAGGGGAGAGGCGATGCTGCTCTGCATCGACTGCGGCAACACCAACACCGTCTTTTCGATCCGCAACGGGACCGAGTTCGTCTCGACCTGGCGCATTTCGACGGACTGGAAGCGCACGGCCGACGAATACCATGTCTGGCTGAAGACGCTGATGATGCTGACCAAGTTCGACGCCGACATCACCGATGTCATCGTGTCGTCGACGGTGCCCCGTGTCGTCTTCAACCTGCGCGTCCTGGCTGACCGCTATTTCAACACGCGCCCCCTTGTCGTGGGCCGGGCCGATTGCCTGCTGCCCATCGACGTGCGCGTCGATACCGGCACGGCTGTGGGCCCTGACCGGCTGGTCAACACCGTCGCCGCGAATGACCGCTACGGCGGCGACACGATCGTCGTCGATTTCGGCACCGCGACCACCTTCGATGTCGTGGGCTCCGACGGGGCCTATGTCGGGGGTGTGATCGCGCCGGGGGTGAACCTGTCGCTGGAAGCGCTGCACATGGCGGCCGCCGCGCTGCCGCATGTCGATATCTCGAAGCCCCAGCGCGTGGTGGGCACCAACACGGTGGCCTGCATGCAATCGGGCGTGTTCTGGGGCTATGTCGGCCTCGTTAAAGAAATCTGCGCGCGCATCAAGGCCGAACGCGACCGGCCGATGCGCGTGATCGCAACAGGCGGGCTGGCGCCTCTCTTCCAGCAGGCCGAGGACCTGTTCGACGAATATGTCGACGACCTCACGATGCACGGATTGTCCGTGATCCATAACCATAACAAAGAAATGACGTGACCGAATGAGTGATGAACGACTGATCTACCTGCCCCTGGGCGGGGCCGGCGAGATCGGCATGAACGCCTATGTCTACGGTGTAGGCAAGCCCGGGAAAGAACGCCTGATCCTTGTCGATCTGGGTATCACCTTCCCCGACATGGACACCACGCCGGGGATCGAACAGATCCTGCCCGACATCGCCTGGCTGAAGAAGAACGCGAACCGCCTGGAGGCGATCTTCATCACCCACGCGCACGAGGACCATATCGGCGCGGTGGCGCCGCTGTATGCCGATCTGAACGTGCCGGTCTATGCCCGTGCCTTCACCGCCAATATCGCGCGGCGCAAGATGGACGAACACGGCCATCCCGACAGCGCGGTGACCGTCGTCGACGCCTGGCCACACCAGGTGCAGGCGGGTCCGTTCCGCGTGGGCTTTCTGCCGATCTCGCATTCCATCCCGGAAAGCGCCGGTCTGGTGATCGACACGCCGCAGGGCCGGCTGATCCATTCGGGCGACTTCAAGCTCGATCCGGGCCCGGTGGTGGGAGAGGCGTTCGACCCCGCGCTCTGGGCCGAAGTGTCCCAGCCCGGCGTGAAGGCGCTGATGTGCGATTCGACGAATGTCTTCTCGCTGCATCCCGGCCGGTCGGAAAGCGAACTGGGCCCCGCCATCGAGGCGCTGCTGAACGAGTCCACCGGCATGGTCGTGGCCACGACCTTCGCCTCGAACGTCGCGCGTCTGGTGACGCTGGCGCAATCGGCGCAGAAGGTCGGCCGCTCGGTCGTGCTGCTGGGCCGCGCGATGCGGCGCATGGTGGAGGCGTCTATCGAAACCGGCGTGATCGCCGATTTCCCCGGCGTCGTCAGCCCCGAGGACGCGGTCAACATCCCGCGCGAAAACCTTCTGGTGCTGGCCACCGGCAGCCAGGGCGAGCGGCGCGCCGCCTCGGCCCAGCTGGCCCGGGGCAAGTTCCTTGGCATCGAGATGAAGCCGGGCGACCTGTTCCTGTTCTCGTCCAAGACGATCCCCGGCAACGAACGCGAAGTCATCCGGATCATGAACCAGCTGTCCGAACGCGGCATCGACGTGGTCGATGACAGCTCGGGCAAGTACCACGTGTCGGGCCACGCCAACCGGCCGGACCTCGAACGGATGCACGACGTCGTGAAGCCGCAGATGATCATCCCGATGCACGGCGAACACCGCCACCTGCGGGAACATGCGAAGCTTGCCCAGGCGAATGGCTACGTCTCGGAAGTCGCGACCAACGGCACCATGCTGGATCTGTCGGGTGACAAGCCGCGCGTCGTCGATCACATCGAAACCGGGCGCACCTATGTCGATGGCAACATCAAGATCGGCGCGCTGGATGGCATCGTTCGCGACAGGATCCGCATGGCGCTGAACGGCCATGTCACGGTCAACGTCATCATCGACGAGGAATTTCGCCTGCTGGGCGATCCGTGGTGCGAACCGATGGGCCTGACCGATGAAGGCAAGTCCGGCAAGCCGTTGCCCGAACGGATCGAGGCCGAGCTGTCGGCCTTCTTTGGCCGCGCCGACCGGAAGTTGATGCGCGACGATGGCAAGATCGACGATGCGATCCGCCGCATCGCCCGCCAGACCGCGAACAACGAAATCGGCAAGAAGCCCGAAGTCACGGTCATCATCTCGCGACTGGAATGACAAAAAAGGGACGGCGCCCAAACCGGGCGCCGTCCCTTCAACTTCCTTGGTCTTCCAATACCTCGGGGGTGTCCGCTCCGCAGGAGCGGGCGGGGGCAGAGCCCCCGACACGCGGCCATCGCGATGGCCGCGCCCCTGAATTCACCCGGTGGCGCGGCGCTCTTCGAAGCTCAGCGCGATGAAGCTGGGCATGTGATCGCCCATGCCGACAACCTGCTTGCCATCCGACCGTGACCGGCCCGATCCGCCGCGCGACGACGACCGCGAACTGCTGCTCTTGGCATTGCTGTTCTTGGGCGCGGTGGTCTCGGTCGCGGCGTCGTTCCCGGTCGCGGGCTTCCGGGCCTCGGTCTTGCTGGCCTCGGTCTTGCTGGTGTCGGGCGCTGCGGCCTCGGTACTTTCGGCGTTGCTCCGGCTGCGCGAAGAGGTCCGCGTCGTCGTCCGCGACGACCGCGATGTCGTGCGCGAGCGGCTTTTCGGTGCGTCTTCTTCGGCCTCGTCCTTGGCCGGCTTCTCGGCCGGGGCCGCGGCTTTCAGCGGGTTCGGCGTGCGCGGGATTTCCTTCTGGAGCAGCGCTTCGACCGCCCCAAGGTTCTTCTCGTCGCGCGTGGCGCAGATCATCACGGCCTTGCCGTCACGGCCCGCACGGCCCGTCCGGCCGATCCGGTGAACGTAATCTTCCGCGTGGCTCGGCACGTCGAAGTTGAAGACGTGGCTCACGCTGGGCACGTCGAGCCCGCGGGCGGCGACGTCGGAGGCGATCAGGAACCGCAGCGTCCCGTCGCGGAAACCGTCCAGCGTCTTCGTCCGCTGGCTCTGGTCCAGGTCGCCATGGATGGGCGCGGCGTCATAGCCGTATTTCTTCAGCGATTTCGCGACCGTATCCACATCCGTCTTGCGGTTGCAGAAGATGATCGCGTTGGTGCATTTCTCGCCCTCGGCATCGATCAGGGCGCGCAGCACGTTGCGCTTTTCCGTCGATTCCCGGTCCTTGCGGCTGGGCTTGAACATCACCACCGACTGTTCGATCGTCTCGGACGCGGTGGCCTGGCGGGCGACCTCGATCCGTTCGGGGGCGGACAGGAAGGTGTTGGTGATGCGCTCGATCTCGGGCGCCATGGTGGCCGAGAAGAACAGCGTCTGCCGGGTGAAGGGCGTGAGCGAGAAGATGCGTTCGATGTCGGGGATGAACCCCATGTCGAGCATCCGGTCGGCCTCGTCCACCACCATGATCTGCACGCCCGTGAGCAGCAGCTTGCCGCGTTCGAAATGGTCCAGCAAGCGGCCGGGCGTGGCGATCAGGACATCGACGCCGCGGTCGATCAGGGCATCCTGTTCCTTGAAGGACACGCCGCCGATCAGCAGCGCCTTCGTCAGCTTCAGGTGCTTGGTATAGGTGTCGAAGTTCTCCGCCACCTGGGCGGCGAGTTCGCGGGTGGGGCAGAGCACGAGGCTCCGCGGCATCCGTGCCCGTGCGCGGCCCTTGGCGAGCATCGTGATCATCGGCAGCGTGAAGCTGGCGGTCTTTCCGGTGCCGGTCTGGGCGATGCCCAGAACGTCGCGGCCTTCAAGCGCCGGCGGGATCGCGCCGGCCTGAATGGGGGTGGGGGTCTCGTAGCCGGCATCGACCACGGCCTGGAGGACCTTCGGGTGGAGGTTCAGATCAGAAAACTTTGTCATTTATGTCCGTGTGTTGCGGACACTGACTTGGCCCGCTCATGCAGCGCATGCGGGCCTGGTTGGCCCCGGCGTCAAGCCGGATGGATCGCATACAAGCGGGCCATACCAAATTGCGGCGTCAGGGTCAAACCGAAGGGACGGAATCGCGCAAATCGCGCGCCCGGTCCTGCGGCGGGCGGTTGCGGTGCGTGCAAAGCACACACCCTACGCCTGCCAACCTGCCGTAGGGTGCGTGGTTTCCATTCACCGTAACCCGGCCCCTAGTCGTCGTCCTTGCGTTTCTTGTACCGCTGCACCCGGGCAAAGACGGTGCGGCGGTCTTCCATCAGAAGCCGCAGCAGGCGGAACCCGAGGGGGCGTAGCACAGCGTCTTCTTCCGCGAAGCGCCACAGGCGCGCCAGGATGATGCGGTCCATGTCGCCGTGAACCAGCGCATAAGGTGCCAGGTCGAAGGCCAGCGGATGCCGCTTGCGCCCGGACCGGCGCGGGAAGGCGCGATCGTTGGGCCGGCCTGTCAGGCTGCGTTCGCTGTCATGCAGCTTGATCAGGTCGAAAAGCATCGCCAGCCCCATCCCGCCCGACAACTGCGCCGGGGTTTCACCATGGGCCGCGAAGGTCACCGCGGCCGAGACGAGCCAGCGCACGGGCAGGGCATCGGCCAGGTACTGTCCTTGTTCATGCCACATCCGGTGGAAGAGCGACAGCGCTTCGGCCGGGGGCGCACGGCGGCGCAGCACCGCGACGCAAATCGCGTGGACCAGAAGCAGTTCGCTTTCACCGTCGAATTCAGCCGTCAGCGTCGCGTACTTGCGGCGGGCGTCCTGCGCCTCGTACGGGCCAAGGGGCGTGGTGTCGGCGATGACGCTGATCTGGGTCAGACCGGCAAGGTCCACGTCGACGGGCGGCAGGACGGCAAGCGGATCATCGTAGGGTACTTCCTTTTCTTCAAGGAAGCGCATCAGGCTGTAAAAGCCGCCGGGATAGACTGTATCGGTGATATCCATGGCGGCCTGTTGTCCTGTCAGGTCATCATTTCCTTGGTCGCCGACAGCGTCACGTCGGGATAATCCCGGTCGATGCGGTCGATGTCCCATTGCAGGCGCGTAAGATAGACGATGTCGCCGTCGTGGTCATGGGCAATGTGCTGCTTGTTGGCACTCACGAACTTCTCGACCGCCAGCTTTTCGCCGTGCACCCAGCGGGCCGATGTGAACTGCGATCCCTCGAACCGCACCGGCAGGCCGTATTCCTGTTCGATCCGGCTGGCCAGAACCTCGAATTGCAGCGCGCCCACGACGCCCACGATGAAACCCGACCCGAAGGAGGGCTTGAAGACCTTGGCAGCACCTTCCTCGGCGAATTGCATCAGCGCCTTTTCAAGGTGCTTGGCCTTCATCGGATCGCCCGCGCGGCACGATTGCAGAAGCTCCGGCGCGAAGGAGGGGATGCCGGTGGCGCGCAAGGCCTCGCCTTCGGTCAGCGTGTCGCCGATGCGCAGCTGCCCGTGGTTCGGGATGCCGATGATGTCGCCGGCCCAGGCCTCTTCCGCCAGTTCGCGGTCGGAGGCGAGGAACAGGACAGGGTTCGTGATCGCCATCGGCTTCTTGGTACGAACATGGGTCAGCTTCATGCCGCGCTTGAAATGGCCGGACGCCATGCGCACGAAGGCCACCCGGTCGCGGTGCTTGGGGTCCATGTTGGCCTGCACCTTGAAGACGAAGCCCGCCACTTTGGGCTCTTCAGGTGCGATCTTGCGGGGCTGGGCGTTCTGGATCTGCGGTTCGGGGCCGTAATTGCCCACGCCATCCATCAGTTCCTTCACCCCGAACGAGTTGATGGCCGAGCCGAACCAGATCGGCGACAGCGTCCCGTCCAGCAGCGCCTGGGGGTCGAGCGGCGGCAGCAGTTCGCGCGCCATCTCGATCTCTTCCTTCAGTTTTTCCAGCAGCGCCTCGGGCACATGTTCGGCCAGCTTCGGATCGTCCAGCCCTTCGATCCGGATGGATTCGGCCACCTTGTTGCGGTCGGCGCGGTCCATCAGTTCAAGCCGGTCGTTGATCAGATCGTAGCAACCGATGAAATCGCGGCCCATGCCGATGGGCCACGACGCGGGTGTCACGTCGATGGCCAGGTTTTCCTGGATCTCGTCGATGATGTCGAAGGTATCGCGGCTTTCGCGGTCCATCTTGTTGCAGAAAGTCAGGATCGGCAGGTCGCGCAGGCGGCAGACCTCGAACAGTTTCTGCGTCTGGCTTTCCACGCCCTTGGCGCCGTCGATCACCATGATCGCCGCGTCCACCGCCGTGAGCGTGCGGTAGGTGTCTTCGGAAAAGTCCGAGTGGCCGGGCGTGTCGACAAGGTTGAAGCGGTACTTGCCGTAATCGAACGACATGGCCGAGGCGGAGACCGAGATGCCCCGGTCCTTTTCCATCTGCATGAAATCCGACCGGGTGCGCCGCGCTTCGCCCTTGGCGCGGACCTGTCCGGCCATCTGGATTGCGCCGCCGTAAAGCAGGAACTTTTCCGTCAGCGTCGTCTTGCCCGCATCGGGATGCGAGATGATGGCAAAGGTGCGCCGCCGGGCAATTTCCGGGGGCAATGCGGGGCGGTTTGTAAGCGGCTCGGACATGGCTGCCCTATAGGCGTGGGGCGGTCCGGGTGCAACGGTTTGTGGTGGCCCGACAGCTGCCCGTCAGCCGACAGAGGCCAGCCGCAGAAGGTCCACCCGGTCGAGCGTGTTGCCGCCGCGGAGGCCCGCCGGGTCGACAAGCGCATCGCGATATTGCGCGGGCAGGATGCGCCCCGTCCGGGGATCGACGGCCAGGCTTTCAACGGCCACGCCTTCGGCAAACAGGATCTCGTGCCGGTCGAGCACGATCTGCACGACGTCGATATAGCCGCCTTCGTGCGTGCGCACGGTGGTGCCGTTCACCAGGTCGCGGGCATGGACCAGGCCTTCGGCATGGCCGGGCGTCAGGTGGCCGCGGCGCTGGTAGATGAAGATCCGGTGCGCGCCCGCCAGTGTCAGGGGGGCCGCGTTGTTCAATGCGCCCGGCGCGAAGGTGACCGGCATCATCGCGCCCACCGCCTGCCGTGTGCTGTGGCCCACCCAGCGCACCGTCTGGGCGCCATCGTCGCGGGTCAGAAGCGTATCGCCGACATTCAGCGCCTCGACCGCGATCTGCAGGCCATTGGCCAGCGTCAGGCGGGTGCCGGCGGCAAAGGCGGTGCCGACGCCGCCATCCATGATCTCGGACAGGATGCCGGGATAGGCGGGACGCGAGGAGACGACGGTGTAATCGGTGGACGCCTCGACTTTCAGAAGCGGCACGAGGAACGTGGCCGGATCCGTGGATTCCGGCCCTTCCGTCAGAACGACGATGGGAACGGCCGTGCCCGACGGTGACATGACAAGAACCTCGCCGTCGATCCGCAGCCCGGCGCCCGGTGTGCCAAGGGGGGAGGTTTCGGAAATCTGGCAATCGTTTCCCGACAGAGCCCGAATGCGCATCGGCACGCGCTGTGCATGCGACCGCAGGCGATAGATGTCCCCGCTTGCGATGTTGTCGCGGGTCCAGGGCGCTTCGCCTTCGAACGCGCCGACGACCGATGGGAAATCGCGGCCCGGAAGGACCTCCAGCGTGACATCGTCATGACTCATGCCGGTGCCCTCCGAGGGAGCGTATTGTAAGATATCGGGCCGGGATGGTTCGTTTCGGCGGTGTATTACGGGAAATCTGGAAGATGCGTCACCCCAATTGATCCAGTAAATGTGCGATAACGAACAGCTTCCGCTACGGAAAGCAGGGCGGGGCCGGGGATCAGACGCTCCATGCCTTCGCATCTTCGTTGAAAACAGTTTCGAAACGATGATCGCCCGGTCCGGGCCGCAGCCGGTACGGCGGGGTCTGGTCTGTCGGGGGCTGGCGGTGTTTAGTCGGGCCGAAGCGTCCCCGGTGTGCCGGGGGCAGGCAATCAAGGAGAAACAGGATGGATTTGGGCATTGCAGGCAAGCGCGCGCTGGTGTGCGCATCGAGCAAGGGGCTGGGCCTTGGCTGCGCACAGGCGCTGGCGGCCGAAGGCGTCGACCTGGTGATGAACGCCCGCGGGGCCGAAACGCTGGAAGCCGCGGCCGAGGCGATCCGGTCGGATTACGGCGTCAATGTCGTGACCGTCGCGGCCGATGTGTCCGATCGGCAAGGCCAGGCTGAAGTGATAGAGGCCGCGCAGGGCGTCGATATCCTTGTCAACAACGCGGGCGGCCCGCCGCCGGGCCTGTGGTCGGACTGGGACCGCGAGGATTTCATCAAGGCGCTGGACGCCAACATGCTGGCGCCGATTGCCTTCATGAAGGCGCTGATGCCGGGCATGATCGACAAGGGCTGGGGCAGGGTGGTCAACATCACCTCGCAATCCGTGCGCGCGCCGATCCCGCAGCTGGGCCTGTCGAATTCGGCCCGCACCGGGCTCACGGGCTATGTCGCCGGCACCGCACGGCAGGTGGCGCCCGATGGCGTGATCATCAACAACCTGCTGCCCGGCATCCACGACACCGACCGGGCCAAGGGTCTGGACGGTGGCGCGGCGAAGGCGGGCGGCATTTCCGTTGAAGAGGCCCGCAAGAACCGCGCGGCCACGATCCCGGCGCGGCGGTACGGCACGGCCGAGGAATTCGGCAAGGCCTGCGCCTTCCTGTGTTCGCAGCATGCGGGCTTTATCGTGGGCCAGAACCTGATGCTGGACGGCGGCGCCACCAACCTGACCATGTGATCGCCTTGTGCGGTCCGGGGCAGGTTGATATCTGCCGTGGACCGCTCACGAACCAAGAGGCGTTTCGTTGCAGTCATTCCCATCTCCGGTGCCGCGGCTCGACCTGCGCCACATGACCCGCCGGATCGACGGGCGGGCGGTGGTGGACGACGTGTCGCTTTCCGTCATGCCCGGGCAGGTCACGTGCCTTCTGGGCCCGTCGGGCTGCGGCAAGTCCACGACGCTGCGCATGGTCGCGGGTGTCGAGATGCAGGACGAGGGCGAGATCTGGGTCGACGGCACGCTGATCTGCGACACGGTCACCCGCGTCCCGCCCGAAGCGCGCGGCATCGGGCTCATGTTCCAGGATTTCGCGCTGTTCCCGCACCTGTCAGTGGCCGACAACGTGGCCTTCGGACTGAAGGGCCCGAAGGAGGGCCGTTACGCCCGCGTGCGCGATCTGCTGGAACGCGTCTCGCTGGAGCCCTATTTCGACGCCTTCCCGCACGAGCTTTCGGGCGGCGAACAGCAGCGCGTCGCTCTGGCCCGTGCCCTTGCGCCGCAACCGCGGATCATGCTGATGGACGAGCCGTTCTCGGGCCTCGACAACCGCCTGCGCGACGGGATCCGCGACGACACGCTGGACCTGCTGAAGGCGGAGAACACGGCCGTTCTGCTGGTGACCCACGAACCGGACGAGGCGATGCGCATGGCCGACGAGATCGCGCTGATGCGCGACGGCGGGATCGTGCAGCGGGGCGCGCCCTATAACGTCTATACCCATCCTGTGGATCAGGCGGCGGTGGGGTTCTTCAGCGACGCCAACGTGCTGAAGGCAAGGGTGCAGGGCGCGCTGGCCGATACCGCGTTCGGCCGCTACCTGGCGCCCGGGATCGCGGACGGCACGGATGTCGACATCGTCTTCCGTCCGCAGCACGTGCGGATCGATTTCTACCGCAATGGCAAGGGCCCGAGCCCGACGCCGTCGGAAGGCACGCCGGCGCTGGCCAAGGTGGCGCGAGCACGGTTCCTGGGCCACGAAAGCCTTGTCGAATTCCGGATGGAGCATGACGGCGCCATGGTGAAGGCGACGGTTCCGGGTGTCTTCCTGCCCGCGCCCGGTATGCCCTTCTGGCTGAGCGTCCGGCGCGACCGGTGCCACATCTTCCCGACGGGAACGCGGCCGGCCCGGTAGGGCGAATGCCCCCCTGACAACCGTTGATCGGCTTGCGACCCGGTCGGCCGGCCAATCAGGCGTGCCAGCCTCGCACAAATGTTATTAAACACATTTTACAAACATGTAAAAAACATGTATATTACAAGCCACTGAATGCTCTTGCAATTCGTGCATTTTGCGTTTGCGAAGTCAAAAATTCCTCGCTAATATTTCTTGTATAGGTTGTATTTTTTGAACCTTGGGTGCGTGAGGTGATTTGAACCCTGCGTGCGTTGGAACAGCAGAGTACGCGATCGATGTCAGCGACCTTCTGGGCAAGGACAGACAACAACAACGCCAAGGACCCGACCATCAACCTGAGGACGGATCCGGCCGTTGAAATCGAGTTCCTGCCGCAGGATCCCGATGGTGATCTGGTGCTGGATCACCCGGGGGGCGGCGCGGTTGATCCCGATACCATAGTCGAAATTGACGGGGTGGAGTACAGCTTCATTTACGAAGGCAACGGCACTCTTCCGGTCGACAGCAAGGTTCCGGGTGAATTCCAGGGGGACACCGCCTACCTGATCACGGTGGTCGACTATCCGACGCCGGGCGAATCCACCCGACTGGTCTTCCTGCCCTTCGAAGACGCGACAGAGGCAGACATGAATGCCTTCGGCAACGGCGCGATCGATGTGGAGAATGTTGATCCCGATCCGCCGCCCGCGCCGGTCTGCTATCTTCCCGGGACCATGATCCTGACACCTGACGGCGACCGCCCGATCGAGACGATCGGGCCCGGCGATCTTGTGACGACGGCGTTGGGCAAAGCGGCCCAGGTGCGATGGCGGGCAGAGTGTACCGTCGATCCGTTCACGCTGGTCCGCGATCCGGATCTGGAGCCCGTCGTCATTGCTCCGGGCGCGCTGGGGCCTGGGGTGCCGGACCGGCCGCTGGCGGTGTCGAAGAACCATTGCCTGAGCATCACCGGAAGTTGGTCGCAACTGAACATGGGGGCGGATGCCGTCCTTCTGCCCGCCAAGCATGTGCCGCAAGCGATGCGCCTGAAATGGAATGGCGCAACCCGGAGCGTGACCTATCACAACGTGCTTCTGGACATGCACGACGTCGTCGTGGCCAACAAAGCGCCCGCCGAAAGCCTGTACCCCGGCCCCCGCACCGTGGCAGTTCTGGATGACAACGGGCAGCGGATTCTGGACGGGATCGTCACCCGGCGCGGCGATTATGGCCCCACCTGCCAGCCGCTTCTGCGCCGGTACGAGGCGCAGGTGCTGTGCAGTGAGATGATCGGGTCGCAAAGGCTGAAGCGCACCGCGTGATCAGGCCGAGCGCGCCCCGTAGTCGGCCAGCGTGCGGCCGGGTTCGTCGCGGAACAGTTCGGGCAGGGCGGTCGCATCCTCGATCAGGTCCAGCCGGAAGCGGCGGAAGTCCTGCCGCCATTCGCACCATGCCAGCATCGTCCAGAAACGCCCGAAACTGTCCAGCGTCAGCGGCCGCACGGTGCGGTCGGTGCGTGTCCCGTCAGTCCGCCGCGTCACAAGGTGCAGCTTTTGCCGCCCCTCGATCGCGGCGCGGATGCGCGACAGGTGACCCACGCCGCGCGCGGTATCGGCAAAGGGGCTGAGCGCGGTGCGCCATGTCTCGGCCTCGGGTAGGGCCTCGGCCGGCAGGGCGGTCTCCAGGCGGGCGGAAAGGGACTCTGCCGCCGCCTGCAACCGCGCATCCGCTGCCTCGGCCACGATGGCAAGGCCCAGCGTCAGCGCCTCGATCTCGGCCTGCGACAGGGCCAGCGGCGGCAGAACGGCAGCACCGGTCGCGCGGTAGCCCGACCCGCGGGTGCCTTCGACCGGCACGCCGGCGGCGACCAGCCGGTCCATGTCGCGGTAGATCGTGCGCTCCGACACGCCCAGCCGTGTGGCTATATCGCCCGCCCGGTGCCGCGCGCCATCGCGAAGCAGGTCCAGAATCTGCATCAGCCTGTCGGTGCGTGCCATGGGCCATTCGGTGTCATGAAAGCTGGCCCAAGTCCAGAACAACTGACAAAATCATGTCAGGAGGCTGCACCGCGATCCCGGGCGCCCACGAATTTCCGGCAACCGTCTGCCCGCCGCCGCCGGATGCGCTTTCACAGCCCGGGGCGGCGGACTAGATCAGGGGGCAGTTGGATGAACGTGTCGGACACGCGGCTGAAGCGGCCTGCCGTCCGGCAACGATGAAGGGAGACAGACATGCTCAACAATATCGGCCTGCCGGGCCTGCTTCTCATTGCGGTCGTGGTGCTGGTGCTTTTCGGCCGCGGCAAGATCTCCTCGCTCATGGGCGAGGTCGGCAAGGGCATCACCGCATTCAAGCGCGGGGTGAAGGATGCGTCGGAAGAACTGACCGACGACAGCGACAAGGACGAGACCGGCGAAAGCGCCCGCGACATCACGCCCGAGCCTGAAAAAGACAAGGTCTGAGGCCGCCATGTTCGACCTGGGGTGGACCGAGCTGCTGCTGATCGGGATCGTCGCGCTGATCGTCGTCGGCCCGAAGGACCTGCCGGTGCTGTTTCGCAGCGTCGGCCAGTTCGTCGGCAAGGCCCGCGGCATGGCCCGCGAATTCAGCCGCGCGATGAACGACGCCGCGGATGAAAGCGGCATGCGCGACATCCAGAAGACATTCAAGTCGGCCACGAATCCCGTAGGCTCGGCCATGGACGGGGTGCGCAAGGCCGCCAGCGATTTCACGTCGAGCTTCGATCCCATGGAGCTGGACGAGGAGATGGTGGATCCCAAGCCCGACAGCAAGAAGGGCCCCAAGAAGCCCGTCCACGACCCCGACAGCGAGACCGGCAAGCTGGCCGCCCAGAAGGCCGAAACCGCCAAGCGCATGGAAGCCATTGCCGCCCGCAAGGTCGCCGAACGGCGCCAGCGCGAAGCGGAAGAGGCGATGCAGCGCGCCGAAGAAGCCGAAGCCCGGCTTGCGCCATCCGACCCTCCGGCGGACACCGACAAGAGTTAACACACCCACATGACCGCCACCGACGACGACATCGAAGACTCGACCGCCCCGCTGATCGAGCACCTGGCCGAGCTGCGCCAGCGGCTGATCTATTCCGCCATCGCCTTCATCGTGGCGATGGTCGCCTGTTTCAGCTTCGGCAGCGTGATCCTCGATTTCCTGCTGATGCCGATCGAGGCGTCGATGCGCGCGCTTGGCGATCCCGATCCCAAGATGCAGTACACCGCGCCGCAGGAGTACTTCTTCACGCTGATCCGGATCTCGATGGTGTTCGGTCTGGCGATCTCGTTCCCAGTGATCGCCTACCAGATGTGGCGTTTCGTGGCGCCAGGCCTGTATCGCAACGAAAAAAACGCCTTTTTGCCGTTCATCGTCGCCTCTCCCTTCCTGTTCCTACTGGGCGGGTCCTTCGCGCATTACGTCGTGACGCCGCTGGCGATGAAGTTCTTCCTTGGTTTTGCCGATGCGACATCCGTCGTGGCGCCCCTGCTCGAGGAATTCGGCGCCGCCGAGATCGGGCTGGATCAGGCGCCGGTGGTGGTCGCGCCGGTTGCGGACCGTGGTATCGACATCGTCTTTCAGGGCAAGGTCAACGAAACCTTCGACATCACGCTGAAACTGATCGTGGCCTTCGGGCTGTGCTTCCAGTTGCCGGTGCTGCTGACGCTGATGGGCAAGGCCGGGCTGGTCTCGGCCGCGGGGCTGGGGTCGGTCCGGAAATATGCCGTTGTGGCGATCCTGATTCTGGCGGCTGTCATCACGCCCCCCGACGTCATCACTCAGGCGATTTTGTTCGTCGTTGTCTACGGTCTTTACGAAATCTCGATCTTCCTGGTGAAACGTGTCGAACGAAAAGAAGAGGCACGACTCCGGGCAGAAGGATACTTCGAGGATGACGAAGACGACGACGGCGACACGGGCGAAGATCCGGACGACTCCGGCATCGACGGAACCGGCGGAACCGACGGGGACAAGCGCGATGAGCGGTGATGACATCCTCCGCCAGCTTGCGCTGTCCCTCCCGGACCAGGGCCTGACAGAGGCGGCGGGCCGTATCGCCGCCGCGCTGGAACGGATGGCCCCGCCGCCCGATCCGGCGCCGGATTTCACCACGGCACAGGCCTTCATCTGGCACGTCGCGCCCGACCGTCTGGAGCCGGTGGAGGTCGTGTCCCATGTCCACCTGACGTTGCTGCACGGTATCGATAGCGTCCGTGACACGCTGCTCGACAACACCCGCCGTTTCGCGGAAGGCTACATGGCCAACAACGCGCTTCTCTGGGGCGCGCGGGGCATGGGGAAATCGAGCCTCGTGAAGGCTGTCCATGCCGACGTGGCCGAGGGCGTGCCGGACCTGAAACTGGTGGAGCTCCATCGCGAGGACCTGTCGTCCGTCGGCCGGCTGCTGGAACTTCTCCGCGCCGCGCCGCAGCGGTTCATCCTCTTCTGCGACGACCTGTCCTTCGGCGGGGATGACGAGCAGTACAAGAGCCTGAAGGCCGTGCTGGATGGGGGGATCGGCGGGCGGCCACCCAACGTGGTGCTGTATGCCACGTCGAACCGCCGCCACCTGATGCCGCGCGACATGATCGACAACGAACGCGCCACGGCCATCACCCCCGGGGAGGCGGTCGAGGAAAAGGTTTCGCTCTCCGACCGGTTCGGACTGTGGCTTGGTTTCCATCCCTGCAGCCAGGACGAATACCTGGCAATGATCGAAGGCTATTGCGCGGCGTTCGAGGTGAACGTGGACCCGGCCACGCTGAAGGCCGAGGCAATCGAATGGCAGGCGACCCGAGGCTCCCGTTCGGGCCGCGTGGCCTGGCAGTTCTTCACCGACCTTGCCGGCCGCCACGGCGTGCGGATCGCCTGAACAAGCCCGCGACCGGCGGTGCGTGGGAACCACGCACCCTACGGCCGGTCCGGGCCGGCGGATTGCTCACGTTCGACCGCGGCGCACCCGCAGGCCGCGGATGCCTCCGGCGGGAGTATTTGGAGAAGGGAAGAAGCCACACATGCATCCGGCGCCGGGTGTCATGTATGCGCGCGCCATGCTTCTTTGGTCTGGAAATACCTCCGGGGAGTCCGCGCATCGCGCGGGCGGGGCCAGAGCCCCCATACCACCGGTCACGTGAAAGCCACCACTGGTTCAACGCGTAGGGTGCGTGGTTCCCACGCACCGCTGGCAGACTATTCCAGGTAAGGCGTGGGATCGACGCTTTCGAAGCCGTTGCGGACTTCGAAATGGACATAGGCGTCATCGCCGTCGCGCAGCTTGGCGATGCTCTGGCCCTTGGACACGGTATCGCCCTTGGCGACGGTGATGCCTTCGACATTGGCGTAGACCGTCAGCACGTTGTTGGGGTGGCGCACCACGAGGATCGGCACCTGGTCGGCATCGGCCGTGATCGCGGCCACCGTGCCGCCTTCGGCCGCGCGGACGGATGTACCGGGGGCCGCGGCGATGTCGATTCCGTCGTTCTTGCCCTTGCTGTAGGGGCGCACGACGCTGCCGGTCACCGGCATCACCATGTTGCCCGAGCCGGAGGACCGCGAAGGCGTCAGTTCGGCCACGGGCGCCACGACCGTTTCCTCGACCACGGTGGTTTCGACCACGCTGGCTTCGGGCAGCGGTTTCGCGGCGCTCGGCGGTTCGGGCGTGGGCGAGCCCTGGCCGGGCTGCGTGACTTCGGTTTCTTCCTCGACCTGGATGCTGGCGACCTGGGCCACCGGGATCAGCAGGTACTGTCCTTCGCGGATCGAGAATTCGGCGTCGAGCCCGTTCCAGTCGGCCAGCGACTTTACCGGCACGTCGTAGAGGCGGGCGATGGTATAGGCCGTCTCGCCGCGTTCCACCTGGTGGCGGACGGGTTCCGTGCCCGACGACGTGCTGGGGCTGAGGCTCGAGCTCTGGATGGCAGAGCTTGTGCTGCCCGGCGCCGCGTCGATGGCGCTGCCGGCCAGGGCCGCGATATCGACTTCTCCCGGCGTGGTGCCGTCGACACGGCGGGGCAGGGCCACGACTTCGCCGGCGCGCAGCGGGTCGCCCACATCCAGCCCGTTGTAGTTCGCGACCTCGGACGCGGGCAGACCGATCCGCTGCGAGAGCGTCGCGACCGTGTCGCCCGTCCGGGCGACGGCCACCTGGTAATTCGGATAGGAAATCACGCCGCTGGAGTCGGGTTTGGGCCGGTCCTGAGTCGCACTGCGCGCGGCCTCGGCCGTCGAGAAACCGCCGAGGTTGCCGCGCATGTCGAAATCGAGCGGTTCGGTACAAGCCGCGGCCAGCGACAGTATCAGACAGCCGGTGCCCAGACGGAGGCTCACATCGCGCATACGGGTCATTCTCACCTTGTCCTTGGTGGCCGGTCCTTGCGGACGGGCGGCCATCCCATCCCTAAACACCGGTCCTACCCGTCCTTGGCCAGCCCTTCAAGGAGCGGGACGAAGCGAACTGGGCGGATTTCCTCGTATTCGTAACCGTGGTCCAGCTTGTGCACCCGGATCAGGGTCTGAACGGTGTCGGATTGGCCCACGGGCAGGATCATGATGCCGCCCGGTTTCAGCTGCGCCAGGAGCTGCGGCGGCGGATCTTCGGCCGCGGCGGTGACGAGGATCCGGTCGAACGGCGCCTGGTCGGGCAGGCCGCAGGACCCGTCGGCGGTCATCGTGATGATGTTCGGCACGCCCAGTTCGGCAAAGAGCGCCTGGGCCGCGCGGGCGAGCTGCGGGAAGCGGTCGACGGTGTAGACCCGCCGCGCAAGCCGGGCCAGGATCGCGGCCTGGTAGCCCGAGCCGGTTCCGACCTCGAGCACCTTGTCCCGCGGGGTCACTTGCAGCGCCTGTGTCATCAGGCCCACGACCGAGGGTTGCGAGATCGTCTGGCCGCAGGCGATGGGCAGGGGCAGGTCCTCGTAGGCGCGCTCGGCGAAGATGCCCTTCACGAAACGGCCCCGGTCGACGGCTTCCATGGCCGTCAGCACGGCCTTGTCGGTCACGCCCCTGGACCGGAGCGCGAAGAGAAACTGCATCAGGACTTCGGGGCCGGGGCCCTGGCTTTGCCCTGTCATCTGGGGCCTCGTGCGGAGGTTGGGTTCATTCGATGGAGGCCAGCCGGTCCAGCATGTCGTGGGCCGTCAGGTCGGCGCGCATCGGCGTGATGGAGACATAGCCGTCGAGGTTGACATCGGCGTCCGAGCCGGGCGCGGTGCGGACCTGCTGGTTGACGCCGCGGATCCACAGGAAACGCTTGCCCGCAGGCGACAGGTGCGGTTCGACGCCGAAGGCGGTATCGGGGCGGAAGCCCTGCGGCACCACGCGGAAGCCCGCGACGTCGGCTGCGGGCACGGGCGGGAAGTTGACGTTGTAGAACAGCCGGTAATCGGACTGGTCGTCCGGATCGGCGGCAAGGATGCGGCGGACGACTTCGGCGCCGTGGACGCGCGCGGCCTCGTAAGGATCCGGCGCGTCGAAGACCTTGGGGCCAAGGAACTGCGACAGGGCGATGGCGCGCAGGCCCTGCAGGGCGCCTTCCATCGCGCCGCCCAGCGTCCCGGAGTAAAGGGCGTTTTCGGCGGAGTTGTTGCCGCGGTTCACGCCTGACAGGACCAGATCGGGGCGGACGCCGTCCATCACGTCATGCAGGCCCGCCAGCACGCAATCGGCCGGTGCGCCTTCGGCGGCGAAGCGGCGCGGGCCCATCTGCGCGATGAGCATCGGGTGGGTATAGCTGATCTTGTGGGCCACGCCGGACTGTTCGAACGCGGGCGCGACGGTCCAGACTTCCCCGTCCGGGCCCGCGATCTCGGCCGCGATTTCTTCCAGCACGGTCAGGCCGGGGGCCGAGATACCGTCGTCATTGGTCACCAGAATACGCATGAGAAGTCCTTTCGCGCCTTTGATAGCGGCGCCGTGGGGGCGGAGCAACCTGAGGCTTGGGATGCGGGCCGCGGCAGGATCGCGCCCCTCGGGCCCACCCGCCCACCCAGGGAAGATCCCGTTCCGGGATCCTCCCCCGCCTTCGGGGCGCGATGCGGCGCGAAAGCGCGCCGCGGGGGAGCAAGTCAGGCGGCGGGAAGGTGGAGTTGCGCGAGAAGGGTTTCCGCCGCCTCGGCCGGTTGCGTGAGCTTGGTGCGGTCCTCGCCCGGGTGGAAGCGGCCGCGGGTGGCGGTGGGCATGGGCGGGGGCGTCAGGATGGTGACCTTTGGGCCGATCGCGACGGTTTCCGCGGCCCAGCTGCGCGCCAGCGCGATCTGGGCGGACTTGGTGGCGCCGTAGGAGCCGAAGAACTTCTCGCCGCCATGGGGATCGTCGAAGAAGACCGCCTGCGCGTCAGGGGCCAGCAGGGGCGAGACATAGGTGATCAGCCGCGAGGTGGCCGTGGCGTTGATGTCGACAGATTTCTGCCAGTCCTTCTCATCGAGATGGTCGGCAGGCCCGAGGGGGGCGGCATGGATTGCCGTGTGCAGCCACATCGACACGCCGCCCCAGCGGTCCCAGATGCCGCGGCAGAGCGTGGCCATCGCGTCGGGCACCGTGATGTCCATCGGGGCCAGCGTGGCCGTGCCTCCCTTGGCCTTGATCCGGTCGTCCAGGTCTTCGAGCCCGCCGATTGTGCGGGCGACGGCCACGATGTGATGGGCGGGCGCCAGCGCGTGGGCCAGCGCAAAGCCCAGCCCCCGCGAGGCACCGGTCACGAGGATCGGTTTCGGGCCTTCGGGCGCGGGGGCGGTATCGGTTTCGGCAGGCGTGTTCATGGCACGCGATGTGCATTGCCGGCCCGGCGGCGTCAAGCCTGCGGGCGCGGGCCTGACCGTCTTGCCGCAGGTGCTAGGTGCCGGGCAGCGTCAACCGGCGGTTGGCGAAATCGCCGGTCAGCAGGATGCTGTCAGTGTCGATGGCCGCGACCTTGCGCAGGCCGATACGATCGCCCGGCTTGACCGTCACGACCCTGCCGGACCCCAACCGCAGCATCGCCTTGGGCGATGTTTCAGAGCCCAGGATGCCGATGAGGGTAAGGTTGTGGAGGTTCTGGTCGGTGGAACTGGTGGCCAGGTCGGCCACCTTTTCAGAGGTCTGGCCTTCGCCCGGAAGTGACGTCGTCATGCTGGAGTCCCTTTGCCGCGAACGCGCCGCGGCTCTGATCGGAATGGAGTTTTGTCCGATGCACGGGAGCATCGGGCTGGTGTGGATAGATTCGATGGGCGGAAATGAAAAGGGGGCGCCAAGCGCCCCCGGTGGTCTTCCGCTTATGGCGCCGGCGTCATTCGGCGGCCTTCAGCTGGAAGCCCTGTTCGATCTGGTCCCGGGGCTGCACGGGATATTCGCCCGAGAAGCAGGCATCGCAATATTGCGGATGCGCCGGATCGCGGCCCTGGGCTTCGCCAAGCGCGCGGTAAAGCCCGTCCAGCGAAATGAATTTCAGCGAGGTCACGCCCAGATGGTCGCGCATTTCATCTTCCGTCATCGTGGCCGCCAGCAGCTTGTCCCGTTCGGGTGTGTCGACGCCATAGAAACAGGGCCATGCCGTGGGGGGCGAGGCGATGCGGAAGTGAACTTCCTTCGCGCCGGCATCCAGCAGCATTTCCTTGATCTTGCGGCTGGTGGTGCCGCGCACGACCGAATCGTCGACCAGGATCACCCGCTTGCCCTTGATGAGTGCACGGTTGACGTTTAGCTTCAGCCGGACACCCATGTTGCGGATGTGCTCGGTCGGTTCGATGAAGGTCCGGCCGACATACTGGTTGCGGATGATCCCCATCGCGTAGGGGATGCCCGATTCCAGCGCATAGCCGATGGCGGCAGGCGTGCCGCTGTCGGGCACCGGGCAGACGAGGTCGGCATCGACCGGGGCTTCCTGCGACAGCACTCGCCCGATGGCCTCGCGGCTTTCATAGACCGACCGGCCCTTGATGACACTGTCGGGGCGCGAGAAATAGACGTTTTCGAAGATGCAGAAGCGCGAGCGTTTCTGGCGGAAGGGCTGGCGGCTGTCGACGACACCGTTTTCGATCACGACCATCTCGCCCGGTTCGATCTCGCGGATGAATTCGGCCCCGATGATATCCAGCGCGCAGGTCTCGGAGCTGAGCACATGCCCGTCGCCGATCTTGCCCAGCACCAGCGGGCGGACGCCCAGCGGGTCGCGCACGCCGATCAGCTTGGTCCGGGTCATGGCGACGACGGAAAAGGCACCTTCGACGCGGCGCAGCGCGTCTTCCATCCGTTCGGGGATGGTGCGTTGCAGCGACCGGGCCATCAGGTGGATGATGCATTCCGTGTCGGACGAGCTTTGAAAGATCGAGCCCATGTCGATCAGCTCGCGCCGGAGGGCACGCGCATTGGTGATGTTGCCGTTATGGGCGATCGCCGCGCCACCCATGGAAAATTCGCCGAAGAAGGGCTGCACGTCGCGGATCGCGGTCTGGCCTTTCGATCCGGCGGTGGAATAGCGGACATGCCCGATGGCGAGCGGCCCGGGCAGCTGTTCCATCACGTCCTGCGTGGTGAAATTGTCCCGGACGTAGCCGAAATGCCGGGCCGAGTTGAAGCCTACGACGGGATCGTGGGTGACGATGCCGCCCGCCTCCTGTCCGCGGTGTTGCAGGGCATGCAGGCCAAGCGCGACGAAGGTCGCCGCGTCCTGAACGCCGGTGACGCCGAAAACGCCGCATTCCTCCTTCAACTTGTCGTCGTCGAAGGGGTGGGCCGGGGGCATGGTCTTTTGGTGCTGGGGCGCGCGCAAGTCGGTCTCCGAATCCGGTACTGTCGCTTGAGCCCCCTCTTACGCTGTGCGACGGGGCATGTCACGAAAGGATCACATATCTTGGCCGATCCCTCACGGGAAGGTGCGCAGGGACAGGGCCCGTGCGCAGGCTGGTCATTCCCGGGGCGGCTTTGATGCCTATTTTAGCGGCGGCGAAACCGCGGTTTACGACGCGCAGACACCCACCAGAGCCTCGTAGCGCTGCGTGACCCAGCCCAGGGCTTCGGCCGGATCCTCGTTTTCGATCTGTGCGGTCAGGTTCTTGAAAACGGCGGCCGAGCGGCTGTTGTCGACCACGGTCATGCTGTCGGACGCGGCGACCGTCTGGTAGATGAAGAAGGCGATGGCCACCAGCAGGATGCCGCGGGCGACGCCGAAGAAGAAGCCAAGCCCCTGGTCGATGCCACCGAAGGCCGATCGCTGCACCACCGACGAAAAGAGCGGCGTGAAGAACGACACCACGATCAGCGCCACGGCGAACACGGCGGCAAAGGCCGCGATGATCGACAATTCGCAGCTGTCGGCGATGTAGCCGCCGATCACCGGGATCTCGCGCATCAGCGGTTCGACCTGAGGCGCAAAGAGAAACGCCAGAAACGCGGCCGCGATCCAGCCAAGGATCGCCATGACCTCGCGCACGAAACCGCGCGAATAGGCCAGAAGCGCCGAGATGACGATGACAACGGCCACCCCGCCGTCGATTATGGTAAAGCCTTCCATGCGTTCGCCTGTCTGTCCCCGATGTGTCACTGTAAGTCCGGGGTCCGCGTATTACGGGCCCGGCATGGTCTCGGGGCGTCCCCACGCCCGTCTGTCACGCCTTTGCGGCGCTTGTGTTGGCGGGCCTGTCTCAGCCCGCGCCGAAAGTCTCGCCCACGAAGGCGGCCAGATCGGCCGGCTTCGTGACCGTTATACCCCGTTCCGCCGATGTCTTTCCGGTGGATGGCGCGATCGCTTGCGAAAAACCAAGTTTTCGCGCTTCTTTCAACCTGTTTTCTGTCTGGGAGGCGGGTCGCAGCGCACCCGACAGGCTGATTTCCCCGAAGACGACCGTCTCGGCCGGCAGCGCGACATCTTCGCGCGCGCTCAGCAGTGCCGCCGCGACGGCCAGATCGGCGGCCGGTTCACTGATCTTCAGACCGCCCGCAACGTTCAGGTAAACGTCGAGCCCGGTGAAGGGGATCGCGCAGCGCGCTTCCAGGACGGCCAGGATCATCGCCAGCCGGGATCCGTCCCACCCGACCACCGCGCGGCGGGGCTGGGCGTGGGGCGTGGGTGCGACAAGGGCCTGGAGTTCGACCAGAACGGGCCGCGTGCCTTCGATGCCCGCAAACACGACCGATCCGGCCGCCGGTTGACCGCGGCCCGACAGGAACAGGGCCGACGGGTTCGCGACCTCGGCCAGCCCGGCACCGGTCATTTCGAACACGCCGATCTCGTCCGCGGGGCCGAAGCGGTTCTTGACCGCGCGAAGGATCCGGAACTGGTGGGCGCGTTCGCCTTCGAAATAGAGCACCGTGTCGACCATGTGTTCCACGACCCGCGGCCCGGCGATCTGGCCGTCCTTGGTGACATGGCCCACAAGGATCACCGATACGCCGCGCCGCTTGGCAAAGGCCGTCAGCTCGTGCGCGGCGGCCCGGACCTGCGAGACGGAGCCGGGGGCGGAGCCCACCTGATCCGACCACAGCGTCTGGATGGAATCGATCACCGCCAGTTTCGGGCGCATCTGGTCGAGCGTCGTCAGGATATCGCGCAGATCGGTCGCGGCGGCCAGTTGGACCGGTGCCTCGGCCAGCCCCAGCCGGCGCGCGCGCATCTGGACCTGTGCCACGGCTTCCTCGCCCGAGACGTAGAGCGTGTTCAGACCTTCGGACCCGAACCGCGCGGCGGCCTGCAACAGCAGCGTGGATTTCCCGATCCCCGGATCGCCCCCCACCAGGATGGCCGACCCTTCGACCAGCCCGCCGCCCAGCACGCGGTCAAGCTCCTCGATCCCCGACCGCGCGCGGGGCGGTGGCGGGGCACTGGTGTTGAGGTCGGTCAGTTCCAGCGCACGGCCCCGTTTCGCGCCCAGCGATGCGGCCGCGGGGCCGGCGGACAGGGGCGTGTCTTCGCTGATGGTGTTCCATTCGCCGCATGCCTCGCACCGGCCCGACCACTTGGTGGTGACCGCGCCGCAGGCCGAACAGGAAAAGGCAGGGGATTTCGCCATGGCTCAGCTTGTGCCCGTTTGGCTTTCGCTGGGCAAGCCGTCGCGTGCGACCACGCGTTCGGTCAGGTAGCTGACGACGATCCCGCCCAGCACGCAGAAGGTGAACAGGTAAAGCCCCCAACCCGCCTCGATTCGGCCATAACTCATGGATTTGAAGACCGTGACGTAGACGGCGACAAGGAACACGTCGGCCATGGCCAGCCTTCCGAGAAAGGCCGTGGCGGGCAGCAATTTCGGGTCCGCCATGCGGAACTGGACCATCAAGAGCGCGAAGGTCTTGGCGATGGGGGCCACGATGGCGAAGAGCGCCACGGCCACGGTCAGGAAATAATCCGTCTCCCACAGCGCCTGCAGGCCGGTGACGACCGAGATCTCGGACAATCCGAAGATCGGCAGAAGGCCCGCGCGGATCAGCGGCGCGAACCAGGCGATGGGATAGAGAACCAGCACAAGTGCCGTGAGCAGACGGAGGGAAGTGAGCATGTGGCCCCGCAAAATTCAGGTCGCCTGCATGTGGAGGCGAAGGGCGGACGGAACAAGGCTGAACGCTGCGGCGCGGGACGCCCGGCCCCGATCCGCCGGGCGCCGGACAAGTGTTTCGCCCGGGCTCTTGGCGGCGCCGGAAGAACGCCTATGTTGAGTTTTACAGGAAGCGTTCGCAGAGGGGACCCGACAGGAATCCCGCGGTTTTTCAGTGATATGCAGGGCAAGATGTGTCCATCCTGCACCATGTTGCTACCCCGTGAAACATGTTCGAACCTACCGGCACCACCCGAAACCTTTAACACTGGTAAACGTTAACTGGTTGTTTGGTACGGTTTCTCTCTCTTGGGGTTGCATTGTGCAGCCCCAAGAGACCGAACCGATCCCGGCATGCCGCGGGCGTTCCGAACACTTGCCGGACGTTGACAAGGACGGCGAGTTGCGGCCGTAGCGAGCGGGGCGTCGCGACCCGTCAAGCTGTTCGGCGTACCGATAACACCCTTGGCGCGGGTGTCGTCATCCTACCGGACGACGCCTGTGCATCCCGATAACCCCGCAACCGCTGGCACCTGCCTACCGGACGGCCTCGATCGGTCCGTCGGAGCGGCCGTTGATGAACTGGTCGAGATACGGATCGCCCGAGGCATCCATCTGGGCCACAGGCCCCGTCCACTGGATCTCTCCGTCATGGAGCATGGCGACGTTGTCGGCGATGGCGCGGACCGATGACATGTCGTGGGTGATGGTCATCGCCGTGGCGCCCATCTCCTCCACGATTTCGCGGATCAGTTCGTTGATGACGCCCGCCATGATCGGGTCGAGCCCGGTGGTCGGTTCGTCGAAGAAGATGATCTCGGGGTCCGCCGCAATCGCGCGGGCAAGGCCCACGCGTTTCTGCATCCCGCCCGAAAGCTCCGCCGGCAGCCGTTCGGCCACGTCGGGCTTCAGGCCCACGCGGCGCAGCTTTTCCACCGCGATCTCGTAGGCTTCGGCCTTGGGACGCTTCAGGCTGCCGCGCAGCAGGCGGAAAGCCACGTTCTGCCAGACGGGCAGGCTGTCGAACAGCGCGGCGCCCTGGAACAGCATCCCGAAACGGGCCAGGAACGCGTCGCGGTCGCCTTGCCGCGCATCCTTGCCATCGACAAGGATCCGCCCCGCATCGGGCTGGATCAGCCCAAGGATGCATTTCAGCGCCACCGACTTCCCGGTGCCGGACCCGCCGATGATCACCATCGACGTGCCTGTCGCGATCTCAAGGTTCATGCCCTGCAGTACGCGGTTGGGCCCGAAGGCCTTGTGGACGTCCTCCATCACGATCATACCGAGAAGAACACCCCCGTGAGCAGGAAATTGGCGGCAAGGATCAGCACCGCCGCGGCCTCGACCGAGGATTTGGTGGCCCGGCCCACGCCCTGCGCGCCGCGGCCCGAGTTCATGCCGTAGTAGCAGCCCATCAGCGTCGCGATGAAGCCGAAGGCGCAGCCCTTCACAAGGCTGGAGATGATGTCGAGCCGTTCAAGGAAATTCACCGTGTTCTGCAGGTAGTTGGCCGCGTTGAAATCAAGGCTGTAGACGGCAACTGTGTAGCCGCCCGCGATGCCCACGATGTCGCCCACGCCCACAAGGAACGGGACGGTCACAAGACCGGCAAGCACGCGCGGGGCGATCAGGTATTTCATCGGGTGGGTCGACAGTGTGACCAGCGCGTCGATCTGTTCGGTGACCTTCATCGTCGCGATTTCGGCGGCGATGGATGATGTCACGCGCGCGGCGATCATCAGGCCCACCAGAACGGGGCCCAGTTCACGCACCATGCCGATGGCCACGATCTGTGGCACGACAGCTTCGGCGTTGAAGCGCGCGCCGCCGGCATAGATCTGCAGCGCAAGCGCGCCACCGGTGAAGATCGCGGTCAGCGCCACGACGGGCAGGGACAGCCAGCCGATGTGCAGGAAGGCCAGCCAGACCTCGCGGATGTAGATCGGCGGGCGGATGATGTGGGTGACCGCGCCGAAAGCGAAGATCGCCACGCGACCGGCGCCGGCGATGATGCCCAGCGTCCAGCGGCCAAGCGCGGCAAGAAGGGTCACGGGGTTCATTCTCGCGCCGGCACTGTCGCTCATGATCGGTAACTCCGCTGGTAACGCTGGCCGAGAGAAGTCAGGATTTCGTACCCGATGGTTCCCGCCGCGTCTGCCACCATGTCGACGCCCTGTCGAGGGCCGAGAAGCGTAAGAACCTCGGGCTCCCCGCCCAGTTCGGTGACGTCGACGGTGATCAGGTCCATCGACACGCGGCCCGCTACCGGGCAGGGGGTGTCGCCGGCATACAGCACCAGCCCGTCACCCATCGCGCGGATCAACCCGTCGGCGTATCCGGCGGCGATGGTCGCGATGCGGGAAGGGCGCGTGGCGGCGAAGGTGTTGCCATAGCCCACGGTTTCGCCCGCGGCCACATCGCGCACCTGGATCACCGGTACGTCGAGCGCGACGACAGGCGTCGCGTTGGCGAAGGGCAGGCCGCCGTACAGACCCACGCCAGGGCGGGTCATGTCGAAATGGAAATCGGGGCTGTGCAGGATGCCGCCCGTGGCGGCCAGCGATCTGGGCGCGCTGACATCTTCCGTCATCTCCAGAAATGCGGACAGCTGCCTTGCGTTCATCGCATGCTCGGGCTCGTCCGCGCAGGCGAGGTGCGACATCACCAGTGCCGGGCTCAGCGGCAGCGCGATTTCGCGCAGCGCGGCCCATTCGGCGGCTTCAAGGCCCAGCCGGTTCATGCCGGTGTCGAGCTGCAGGCCGAAGGTATGCCCCGGCAGGCTTTCGACATGGCGCAGCATCTGGTCGACGGAATTGATCAGCGGCGTCAGGTCCTTGGCACGCAGCAGGTCCGTGTCGCCCGCCATGTGACCGCTGAAGATGAAGATCCGCGGCCCGGGTCCAAGGGCATCCCGCACCGCGGCGCCTTCTTCGGCGGCGGCAACGAAAAACGTGCGCGCGCCGGCCTGTGCCAGTGTCCGCGCAACGGGATCGGCGCCCAGCCCGTAGCCGTCGGCCTTGACCACGGCCGCGGTTTCGCAGGCGGTCATCGCGTCGAGCGCCCGCCAGTTGGCGGCGACGGCGTCAAGGTGGATTGTCAGCTGGCCCGTGCTCATGCGCCGTTCATGACAGGATCGGAAGCGGCGTCAAGTGGGGCTGCCCGGGGCGCGGCATTCATCCGCGCTCCAGCGCGAAGACCGCCTGCCAGGGCAGCAGAACCGAAGAGTTTTCGCTGGGGTGAACCGTGAACGGTGCGCCCAGATCGCGCACCCAATCGCCTTCCGGCAGAGGCAGGGGGATCTCTTCTCCCGAAAGGTTGAAGGCGCAGAACAGCCGGTCGGCCCCGTGCTTGCGGATGAACGACAGTGCGTTGTTCGAGGCATCGACGATCTCCAGCGTGCCCTTGGTCAGGCAGGGATAGGCGCGGCGGAAGGCGATCATGTCGCGGTAGAAGGACAGCATGCTGTTGTCGTCCGCCTGCTGCACGCCCACGGCCTGCTGCAGATGTTCCATCGCCACGGGCAGCCACGGCTTGGTGTCGGTGAATCCGCCGTACTGGTGATCCTGCACCCATGGCAGCGGCGTGCGCGCCCCGTCGCGGCCGCGGAATTTGGGCCAGAACTGCTTGCCATAGGGATCCTGCAGATCCTCGTAGGCGACATAGGCTTCGGTCAGGCCCAGTTCTTCCCCTTGGTAGAGGCAGACCGACCCCCGCAGCGACAGGAGCAGCGCGGCGAAGACCCGGATGGACGGATCGTGCAGCGACCAGCGCGTAGCGTGGCGCTGGACGTCGTGGTTTGAAAAGGCCCAGCACGCCCAGCCGTCGGCCAGCATCCGGTTGGTCCGGTCCAGCGTTTCGGCAAAGAAGGTGCCGGTGGGGGCGTTGCCCGACAGAAACTCGAAATCATAGCACATGTGCAGCTTGTCGCCGTCGGCGGTATAGGCGGCCTGAAGCTCGGCCCCGATCTGGCCATCGCCGACTTCGCCCAGGGCGGTGCGCAGGCCGAATTCCTCCATCAGCGCGCGCAGGCGCCGGAGGAAGGCCAGGTTTTCGGTCTGGTTCTTGTCGTGGATGTGATCCTGGAAGTTGTAGGGGTTCACCGCCGGGGCCAGCGTTTCGGTGCGTTCGGCCTTCATCAGCGGCGGATTGTCCTTCAGCTCCCGGTCGTGGAAGTAGAAGTTGACCGTATCCAGCCGGAAGCCATCCACGCCCCGTTCCATCCAGAAGCGCGCGACATCCAGCAGTTCGTCCTGCACATCGGGGTTGTGCAGGTTCAGGTCGGGCTGTTCGGGCAGGAAGTTGTGCAGGAAATACTGCATCCGTTCGCCATCCCATTGCCAGGCCGAGCCGCCGAAGATCGACAGCCAGTTGTTGGGCGGCGTGCCGTCGGGCTTGGGATCGGCCCAGACATACCAGTCGGCCCGGGCATTATCGCGCGACGACCGGCTTTCGGAAAACCACGGATGTTGCGACGAGGTATGCGACAGCACGAGATCGATCAGCACCCGCAGGCCCAGATCGTGGGCGCGGTGGATCAGCGCATCGAAATCGCCGATCGAGCCGAAGATCGGATCGACATCGCGGTAATCGGTGATGTCATAGCCGAAATCCAGCATCGGCGACCGGAAGAAGGGCGAGATCCAGATCGCGTCGACGCCCAGTTCGGCCACGTAAGGCAGACGGTGGATGATGCCCGAAAGGTCCCCGATCCCGTCGCTGTTGGAATCCTGGAAGGACCGCGGATAGATCTGGTAGATCACGGCGCCGCGCCACCAGTCGGGGTCGGCGGTCAGGATCCGGCTGTTGGCATCGTGGGGGTCTTGGTAGGTCACTGTCGCTCTCCGGTCGTCTTCGCTCTGGCAGCACGCGGCGTGGCGGCATGCAACCCTTAACTTACATTGTATCCGCCGGAAAACGACCTCCTCGGGGTCGCAATTGGCATGGGGACAACTACATATACCGTACTGTTAACTTTTCTGCTCGATATCTGGGCAGTGCTTTGTGTTCCACCCGAGGGCAACAAATTTTCGGAACCTTTTCGCGTCTGCAGCATTGACCTTGCACAGGGGTAGTGGGCTATTTGCGACATGAGTGATCTGAAAGCGACACAGTCAGGGGGCGCAACGGCGCCGGAAACGAAACAGACAAGGACAGCGGAGGCAGGCCATGATGCATGAACCGATCAAAGGCAATCCGCTGCCCTCGCGGGCCCAGGCCTACAAGACCGTGGCCGTCATCGGCGCGGGGTCATGGGGCACTGCGCTGGCCGCGACGCTGGCGCGGGCCGGTGTCTCGACCCGGATCTGGGGCCGCGACGAAAGCGTGATCGAAGAGATCAACGCACATCATACCTCCGAAAAATTCCTGCCCGACGTGACGCTGCCCGACAACCTGATGGGCGTGCGCGAATTGTCGGGCGCGCTGGCCGGCGCCGAAGCGGCGCTGATCGTCGTGCCGTCGCGCAGCATCCGTTCCGTGGCGCGCCAGGTGGCCGAATATGCCCCCGACGGCATGCCCGTGGCCATCTGCGCCAAGGGGATCGAGGCCGAGACAGGCTACCTGATGACCCAGGTCGCTGAAGAAGAACTGGGCAACCGGCCCGTCGGCTGCGTGTCCGGCCCGACCTTCGCGCGCGAAGCGGCATTGGGGCACCTGACCGCCGCCACCGTGGCCTTCACCTTCAGCCAGGCCGACCGTCTGAAACCCCACGAAAGCCCGGCCGTGCGTCTGGCCGTGTCGTTGTCGACGGAATCGTTCCGGGCCTACGTGTCCGACGACCTCGTCGGCGTCGAAATCGGCGGCGCGGTGAAGAACGTGATCGCCATCGCCTGCGGGATGATGACCGGCGCGGGCTTTGCCGAAAACACCCGGGCCGCACTGATCACGCGCGGGCTGGACGAACTGAAGGCCCTCGCCGAAGCCCTGGGCGGCCGCCGCGAAACGGTAACCGGCCTGTCCGGCGTGGGCGACCTGACGCTGACCTGTTCCAGCACGACCTCGCGCAACATGGCGCTGGGGATGCAACTGGGGCAGGGCATCCCGCGCGACAATTGCTTCGACGGCAAGCCCGTCGTCGTGGAAGGCGAAGTGAACGCGAAATCCGTCACCGATCTGGCGCGGCGCCTGAACGTCGACATGCCGATCTGTGAAACCGTGCGCGCCATCCTGCACGACGGGAAAGGCGTGGGCGACGGCTTCGCGCAACTCTGGGCCCGACCGATCGAGGCCGAACCAAGGGCGATGGACCTGTCCTTCGACCATCCCGCATCCGACAAAGATATTGCAACACTTGCAGAAAGGATCTCATGACCCGTCACGACCGCATTCAAAACGCTGATCTTTCCACGAAGGATTTTGTTCTGGCCACTGACCTGGACGGAACATTCCTCGGGGGCTCCGATGACGAACGCAAGCGCTTCTACGCATGGATCGAAGCGCATCGGGATCGTGTCGGATTGATCTTCGTGACGGGGCGCGATCCGGGGTTCATATCGGACCTCACCCGCAAGCGAGGCGTGCCGCGACCCGATTACGTGGTCGGCGATGTGGGCACCACGATTGCCGCGGTCGACGACAACCACATGCTGTCGCCCATCGACGCGCTGGAATCCGAGATCGCCGAAGCGTGGGGCGACGCCAACATGCGCGTCACCGCGGCGCTGAGCCGTGCGCCGGGCCTGAAGCTGCAATCGACGCTGTTCCGCTACCGCATCAGCTATGATCTGGATCCGGAGACGTTTGACGACAGCGCGCTGGATATCGTGGCCGATCTGGGCCTCGACGTGCTGATGTCGGACAACAAGTTCTTCGATGTGCTGCCCAAGGGCGTCAGCAAGGGGCCGTCGCTTCTGCGTCTGCTGGCCCATCTGAACGTCCCGAACGACCGTGCGCTGGCCGCCGGTGACACGCTGAACGATTACTCCATGCTGGCGCTTGGTATCCCGGCCGTTGCGGTCGGCAATTCCGAAGCGGTGCTGCTGGACCGGGTCGCGGATCTGGATCACGTCGTGAAGGCCGAAGGCCACGGCGTGGCCGGCATTGCCGAGGCGATCCAGGCCCATAAACTGTTCCCTGCGCGAAAGGAGACAGCTGATGTCGTCTGAACTGGTGATCGTCTACCACCGGCAACCTTACGAGGAGCACGTGGTCGACGGGAAAACCGTCTTCAAGGAAAACAAGAGCCCGAACGGCATCGTGCCGACGCTGAAAAGCTTTTTCGGTGGCGTCGATCATGGCGCGTGGGTCGCGTGGAAGCTGTCGGACGATCCCAGCAACCCGGATTTCGAACGCCGGGTGGAGATTGAGGACGCGTATGGCAAGTACGCCGTGTCGCGCCTTCCGCTTTCGGAAAAGCAGGTGAGCGAGTTCTATCACATCACCTCGAAGGAGGCGTTCTGGCCGATCCTGCACGCCTTCAAGGAACGCTATAACTATGACCCCGTCGACTGGGCCAACTTCCGGGACGTGAACCGTCGCTTCGCCGAAGCGGCGGCGGAAGAGGCCGCGGAAGGCGCGCTGGTCTGGGTGCATGATTATAACCTGTGGCTGGTGCCGGGCTACCTGCGCCAGCTGCGCCCCGACGTGCGGATCGCGTTCTTCCACCACACGCCGTTCCCGTCGGCCGACATGTTCAACGTGCTGCCGTGGCGCAAGGAAATCGTGGGAAGCCTTCTGGCCTGCGACGACGTGGGCTTCCACATCCCGCGCTACGCTGCGAACTTCGTGTCGGTCGCGCGCTCACTGTTCGACGTGGACGTGACCGACCGTGTCCGCGTGCGGGAAGACTGGGTGTCCGAAGGTACGGCCCTGACGGAACGGGTGGTGCCGTCGCATGTGGTCACCGACGAAGGCCACGAAGTGACGATCAGCGTAACGCCCGTGGGTGTGGACACCGATTTCATCGACGACCGCGCGCGGTCCGACGCGACGAAGGAGCGGCTCGACGCGATCAAGGAGGAGCTGGGCGACGAAACCCAGATGATCCTGTCGGTCGGGCGGACGGATTACACCAAGGGCGGGATCGAGCAGCTGCAAAGCTTCGAACGCATCCTGCAGAACAATCCGGAGCTGCGCGGCAAGGTGCGGCTGATGCATGTCTCCGTCTCGGCCAACACGAACATGACGGCCTACGAGGAAGTGCAGAACGAGATCGAGCAGATGGCGGGCCACATCAACGGCCGCTTCGGCCGGTTCGATTGGCAGCCTGTCACGCTGATCTCGCGCGCGATCCCGTTCGAGGAACTGGTGGCCTATTACCAGTCGGCCCATGTCTGCTGGATCACCCCCTTGGCGGACGGGATGAACCTTGTCTGCAAGGAATTCGTGGCCTCGCGGATCGACGGCGACGGCGTGCTTGTCCTGTCGGAATTTGCCGGTGCGGCGGTCGAGCTTGGCAATGCCGTGATCACCAACCCGTTTTCGTACCGTGCGATGGACCAGGCGCTGCTGCAGGCGCTCGACATGCCCGAGGAGGAGCGGCGTTACCGCATGACAGGGCTGCGCAAGGCGGTTCTGGGCAATTCGGTGCGCAACTGGGGCCCGGGCAGCTTGACGGTGAAGCGGGATCTGGAACCCGCTGCCTGACACGACTGAACAGTTCTCATGGCGACCGCCGGGTTCGGCGGCCGCCATTTCTTTGTAATCGCCCGTCGGGAGGGGAGGCCCGTTCGCGGCCCGTACGACACAGGCGACTGTGCCATGTTGAAAAACATCCTTCCCCTTTCGGCCCTGCTTCTGGGGTCTGCTTTCCTGTTGTTCGCCGGTGGCGTGAACGGCCTGATCCTGCCCATCAGGGGCGAGATCGAGGGTTTCTCTGCCGCCTCCCTTGGCCTGTTGGGGACAGGCTGGGCGGTGGGTTATGTGCTGGGCTGCCTGCGCACCGCGGCGCTGGTGGGCAAGGTGGGCCATGTCCGCGCCTTCGGCGTGATGTGCGCGGTAGCCACGATCTCGATCCTACTGTCGCTTCTGTTCATCACGCCCTGGGTCTGGATCCCGCTGCGCGGCCTGTCCGGCTTCTGCTTTGCCGGTGCCGCGATGGTGGTGGAAAGCTGGCTGAACGAACGCGCGGACCACACCAACCGCGGCCGGATCTTCGGTCTTTACACCATGGTCAACCTCGCCGCGACGACGGCGGGCCAGCTTGTCCTGACCATGGGCAACCCGGCGGGCATCTTCTTCTTCGTGCTGGCGGCCATCGTCTATTGCATGGCGCTGCTGCCCACGGCGGTTTCGGCGGCGAGCATTCCCAGCCCGCTGACCAGCGTGAAGCTGGATCTGCGCGGGCTCTGGATCAACTCTCCCATCGCGGTGTTCGCAGTGTTCATGGTGGGTATCTCGAACGGTGCGTTCGGGACGCTGTCGCCGGTCTATGCCGCGAAGGCCGGGCTGGAGGTGCACGAGGTCGCGTTGTTCGTGGCCTTGCCCGTGCTGGCGGGCGCGATCACCCAGATCCCCGTGGGCTACCTTTCGGACCGGTTCGACCGCCGTCAGGTGCTGATCGCCACGGCAATGATCGGCCTGATCGCGGATGCCACGTTCATCTTCGCCACGCCTCAGGGGCTATTGAACAACCTGATCTACGGCGCCCTGTTCGGATCGGCCGTCTTCGCGATGCAGCCGATCATCATCGCCCACGCCAATGACCACGCCGTCCCGGGCACCGCGATCCAGGTGAGCGGCGGGCTGCTGCTGATCTTCGGCATCGGCACGATCATCGGCCCCACGATCGCCGGTTTCGCCATGTCGACATTCGGCGATACCAGCCTGTTCTGGACGACCGCCGTGGCCCATGTGCTGATCGTGCTCTTCGCGCTTGTCCGTCTCCGCGCCCGTTCTGGGCTGGCCGACGAGGACAAGCAGGCGTTCCGCGCCGGCCCCATGGGCCGGTCCGCGACGCCGGAAACATCGGCGCTGGCCGAAGCCTAGGCATCGCTTGACCGGTGCGCGCAAAAGCCCGCGCCGGTCCCGTTCTTGCCGCTTGATACCCGCGTCGCGTCATGGTCAGGTCACCTATTGTCCCTGGGCGTGACCACATGACGTTAAGATCTTTCGTGCCGCTGTCCGCCCTGTTCCTGGGCCTGGCGTTCCTTCTGTTCGCCGGCGGCGTGAACAGCCTGATCCTGCCCATTCGCGGCGAACTGGAAGGCTTTACCGCCGCATCGCTGGGGCTGCTGGGGACCGGCTGGGCCATCGGCTACGTGCTGGGCTGCCTGCGCACCGCGCATCTGGTGGCCAGGGTCGGTCATGTCCGCGTCTTCGGTGCGATGTGCGCGGTGGCGACAATTTCCGTCCTCTTGTCGCTCGTCTTCATATCGCCCTGGGTCTGGATCCCCTTGCGGGGGTTGTCGGGCTTCTGTTTCGCAGGCGCCGCCATGGTCGTCGAAAGCTGGCTGAGCGATCAGGCCGACCCCAAGACCCGCGGCAAGATCTTCGGCATCTACACGATGGTGAGCCTTGCCGCGACAACGGCGGGCCAGTTGGCGCTGACAATGGGCGACCCGTCAGGCTTTCTGTTCTTCGTGATCGCGGCCATCGTCTACTGCATGGCGCTGCTGCCCACGGCCGTGTCGGCCGCCAGCAACCCGACGCCCCTGACCACCGTCAAGCTTGATCTGCCGAGGCTCTGGCGCAATTCACCCATCGCCGTGTTCGCGGTACTGATGGTCGGCGTCTCGAACGGCGCGTTCGGTACGCTTTCGGCCGTCTACGGCGCGCGCGCGGGGCTTGAGATCAGCGACATCGCGTTCTTCGTGGCGCTTCCCGTTCTGGCCGGCGCGCTGGCACAATTGCCCATCGGCGTGCTGTCCGACCGGATGGACCGCCGGGTGGTGCTTATCGGCATCGCCGGGGTGGCGCTGGCGGCCGACGCGATCTTCGTCTTCTTCATCCCGGAAGGGGTGCGGGCCAACCTGATCGCCGCGTCCATCTTCGGGGCGGCCGTCTTCTCGATGTATCCCATCATCGTGGCCCATGCGAACGACCACGCACCGCCGGGCACCGGCATCCAGGTCAGCGGCGGGCTGCTGCTGGTCTTCGGGGTCGGCACCATGGTCGGCCCCACCGCCGCCGGTTTCGCGATGACCGAGTTCGGCAACAGCAGCCTGTTCTGGATCACCGCCACCGCCCACGCGCTGATCATCCTGTTCGGACTGGTCCGCCTCCGCGTCCGAACGGCACTGCCCGAAGAAGACAAGCAGGCCTTCCGCGCGACGCCCATGGGCCGGAACGCAACCCCCGAGACATCGGCGCTGGCCGAACGTTAGGCGATCAAATGCGGAGCAGTGATGGTGGGATAACTGCGGGGAGGTGGTGGGTGATGAGAGACTCGAACTCCCGACATCTTCGGTGTAAACGAAGCGCTCTACCAACTGAGCTAATCACCCGCGCCGGATCAGATAGCGTGAAGCCCGGGAGGGGTTCAATGGGGAATCTGCTCGGTATGGGCCCGCCGTTGCGAAAGCCCGGGCAGGGCGCGCGGGCCTACGGTTCCTGGAAGTAGCGGTGGATGTTCTGCTGCCAGATCTTTTCGCCCACAAGGCAGTCGTAGCCATTGGCCTTCTGCACCGTTTCGCGCGGAGCTGTGGGCATCACTCCGGCGATTTCCAGCACGATCTTGCGGCGGACGGCGTCGGCGAACTGGTCCCATGACGTGACGGGGATGACGAAGGCGCCGGGGCCGCCGATCACGCATTCGGTGTAGTAGATGTCCAGATCCTCGATGCTCCATTGCGAGAACAGGTCGTCCCGCGTCATCAGGGGCAGGCCGTTGATGATGATGCCCTGCGCCAGCACGTCGGAGCGTGCGGCCAGAACCGGGCGGCCCTGGTTGTTTGGGCCGTCGCCCGACACGTCGATGATCCGGCGCATGCCGCGGAAGTTGTTCAGGTCGAACATCGTCGACGTGTAATCCAGCGCGCCCGAGATCGACGTTCGCCGCATGCCGGAGCCGAGGTAGCTGTAAAGATGGCGGGCCACTTCCTGCGCGGCTTCGGGCGTGTCGATCAGCGTCCACGGCACGATGACGGTCTGGGATTGGTCGCCGGCCCATTCCACGTAGGTCACCGCGATCCGTCCGATCAGGCCGCCCTGTACCGTGCCGATGACCTCCTTGCTTCCAAGCGCCGCGGCATAGCCCTTGCGCTGGATTTTCAGTTCGGCGGGAGACATGGAACGGGAGACATCGACGGCAAGGATCAGTTCGACATCGACGTCGACAGGTTTGGCCTCCTGTGCCCAGACAGGGGCGACCGACATCAGAACGGCGGAAACGAGACCAAGGAGACGCATCGGTAAAATTGGCCACAGTTTCGTTAACCTGTCCATTCAAGACTTCGTGCTGGTTAATCTGTGGCGGGTGTCTGCGCAGGGCGCGGGCATGGTGCGTGGGGACCACACACCCTATGTCAGGGTTTCGGCGTGGGGCCAGTCCAGCAGGCGGTCGATGATCCGGCGAGGGATGGTCAGATCGCGGAAGGCCTGGTGGATCTTTTCGTCGACCTCGCTCATGGGTCGGTCCATGACGTTGAAGTTCAGGAAGCCATGGGGCAGGCGCACCGCCATGAAGAAGCTGTGCCCTTCGAAGGCTGCGGGCATGTGGGCTTCGACGCCTTGCAGGTCTTCCGACATGTGCAGGATCTTCCGGCCGAAATCTGTGTCCAGCTCCTTTTGCGCCTGCTCGGGGTCGTCGGTGTAGACCTCGAATGTGCGTTCAAGGTCGTCGTCGGACAGGTCCAGCCGGTGGGGCGGGCGCACGTTGCGTGTGGCCCACGAATACACCTTGTTCCCCAGCTCCCCGAAGTCCGGCAGGTACACGATTGTGGGCATCGGGTTCCAGCATTCGACCTCGATCAGGATGCCGTTGAACAGGGTCCGGGTTCGGGACTTGTTGTCGTCATCGCGGTATTCTTCGGCAAAGCGGGCCTTGGTGAGCGTGTAGGACACGCCCCGCCAGCTGCCGGATATCCGGGGGCCCAGGGTTCGACGATCCGCCTTTGGCACGAGGCACAGCCGTTCCAGCGTGTTCAGCCGGAACTCCTCGGCCGTGGTTTTCTCGGCGAAGGACACATCATGCAGGAAATCGCTGAGGACCGGCCGGATGAAGGTGGTCAACTCGTCGCGCAGCTTGTCGCCCCGGCTGAGGTAGACGAAGAGCGCCCCGAACGCGCCGAAGGCAATGGGCATGATCGGCAGGATCGGATCCAGCCGGTACGCCTGCCACGCAAGGAAGAGGGCAACGAGGGCGATGATCAGGATGATCCGCTGGCTGCGCAGGATGACGCGTTTGCGCCTGGCTTCCAGGTCGCGCAGGTAGGGGACGATGAGCCTCTGGTAGACCTCCGCGAACCCGGCCTCGTAGCTTTCCCGCTCGACAAAGGTGAACTCTGTCGTGTCGCTGGCGTCGGCGGATCGTGCCAGGGAGGTCATGTCAGGGCGTCATGCTGCAGCACCCGTAGGCCGGTGCGCCATCCGGGCTGAGGCCGAGAAGAATTGCCTCGTAATCGAAATTCAGGTCCGACATCCCATCCGTGCACGCCTCGGTATGGCGGACGATGACGGTCAGGGGCGTGATGCCGTCGGGGCTGACAAGGTAATGGCCCCAGAGGTCCGTGCGTCCGAGACCGGGCACGAAGCGCAGGTAGTCGAGCGTCAACGGGGTTTCCTGTTCGGGGGAATTGTAGGTGCTGCCGGCCTCGTCGATGGTGATGCTCCAGAACGGCTCGGTCCCGCTGCATTTCAGCGCTTCGGGCGCTTGCAGCATCGTGCTGGTGGGCTTCAGGTAGCGGGCGTTCACCCATCCGACGGTGCCGTTGTAGGCGACTTCCCTCCACGTCGCGCCGCCGATGTCGACGGAGACACCGGTCACCATGACATCATCGGCGTCGGGCGGGATGGTTCCGACAACGGGGGAGCCGCTGACATCGCGAGTGTGGTGGATATCTTCGCGGATGTTCAGGACATCGTCGGCCTTAACGCCTTGCACGGAATGCGGCTGCGCCATGGCGGGGGCGGCCAGACTGGCCATCAGAACGCCCGAAGAGACTATTCTGCGGCAGTGACGAATGGATTCAAGGAACATGGTATGACCTTCCGATCCCGAGTTCGTTTCGGGATCAGTATACCGGCCATGGTCGTTCGCGCCAGTGATGGGTGCGAGGGGCGGGGCAATGCGGCGCGCGCCGGGCACGCACCGCATCCTTGATCGCGGCGGTCCGTCAGAACCCGGCCTGATCCACCTGGTGGGGACGGGCAAGGTTGCCGAAGCGGGTGAAGCGGCCTTCGAAGCTCAGCTCGATCGTCCCGATGGGGCCGTGACGCTGCTTGCCGATGACCACCTCGGCCTTTCCGTGCAACCGGCTCATCCGTTCCTGCCATGCCGCCATTTCTTCCAGTCTGTCGTCCGAGGGCTTTTCGCGTTCCGCGTAGTATTCCTCGCGGAAGACGAACATGACGACGTCGGCATCCTGCTCGATAGATCCCGATTCACGAAGGTCAGACAGTTGGGGCCGCTTGTCTTCACGGTTTTCCACCTGCCGCGAAAGCTGGCTGAGTGCGATCACGGGGATGTCCAGCTCTTTCGCGATGGCCTTCAGGCCCTGAGTAATTTCCGAGACCTCGTTCACCCGGCTGTCCTTGGCGGTCGCGGGGCGGACGAGTTGCAGGTAGTCGACGATCAGCACGTCGAGCCCGTGCGTCCGCTTCAGCCGCCGCGCACGGGCGGCGAGTTGCGAGATCGGCAGGGCAGGGGTGTCGTCGATGAAAAGCGGGCAGGCTTCCAGCTGCTTGGCGGCCTCGACGAACCGGCGGAATTCGCCTTCGGTCATGTCGCCGCGGCGGATCTGTTCCGAGGGTACTTCGGCGGCTTCCGACAGGATCCGGGCGGCGAGCTGTTCGGCGCTCATCTCCAGTGAATAGAAACCCACGACGCCGCCATCGGTGGTGCCGTCCTCCAGCTTCCGGTACTTCTTGGCGATGTTGTAGGCGATGTTGGTCGCAAGCGACGTCTTCCCCATCGACGGACGGCCCGCGAGGATCAGGAGGTCGGACCGGTGTAGGCCGCCCAGCTTCTTGTCCATGTCGGTGAGCCCGGTCGAGATACCGGCCAGCCCGCCCGACCGCTGGTAGGCGGCGGCGGCCACGTTCACCGCGTCGGTGACGGCCGTCAGGAAGGTCTGGAAGCCCGATCCGGTCTGGCCCTGTTCCGACAGGCGATACAGCTGTTGTTCGGCCTCGACGATCTGTTCGCGCGGCTCGCTCGCCACATCGACGGTCGCGGCTTTCGACGCGATGTCCCGGCCCAGAACGATCAGCTGACGCCGCATCGCAAGGTCATAGATCATCTGCGCATAGTCGCGCACGGCAAAGGTGGAAATCGCGGCGCCCGCCAGACGCGCAAGGTAGGACGGCCCTCCCAGTTCCTTCAGGCCCTGGTCGTCTTCCATGAACGCCTTGAGCGTCACCGGCGAGGCCAGCGCGTTCTTGGCGATGCGAGACGACGCGATATCGTAGATGCGCGAATGGACCGGATCGTAGAAATGTTCGGCCTTGATGATCGCGGCCACCCGGTCGAATACGTCGTTGTTGGTCAGGATCGCGCCCAGAAGCTGCTGCTCGGCCTCGATGGAATGCGGCATGGATCCTGCCGACAGATCCTCATCGGACTGCGCGCCAGAGCCATCGGTCTGCGACGACGATCCCGCTGCCGGAACCGACCTTATGGTCGAGAACTCGTTCATACCGCCCCCTCATTTCCCGTGGTCCGGACACATAAGGCGAGTCCCGCCGGGATTTCAAAATGTATATCCTGTGGATAGCCTGTGCATTTCGGATGCATAGTCAGTAACGTCGGTATTTGGTGGCCAGATGCTGCTCGCCAGCAATATATAGAGGTTTCATCTACAGGAAATGATAAATCGCACTGGGCCGTACATTGGCAGCGTCGCAGCGGTTTCCCGCCTACTTGCGCGCCGCTTGCCAGGCGCGGGGGTCGTTCAGGAACTCTTCCACACCCGCAAGGGTGGAGTCCGTGAAGGCACCCGATTCCTTCGCGGCCGCCAGCACGTCCCACCAGGTGGCCAGGCTGTGCAGCGTCACGCCGTGATCGCCCAGCACCGTCCGGGTTTCCGGGAAGATATCGTAGTAGAAGATGACGGCCGTGTGGGCGCAGGTGGCGCCGGTTTCGCGGATCGCATCCACGAACGAGATCTTGGACCCGCCGTCGGTGGTCAGGTCTTCCACCAGCAGCACCTTGTCGCCGTCGCCCATCACGCCTTCGATCCGCGCACCGCGGCCGTGGCCCTTGGGCTTCTTGCGGACATAGGTCATCGGCAGCGCCATGCGGTCGGCGACCATGGCGGCGAAGGGGATGCCCGCCGTCTCGCCACCGGCGATGTTGGTGAACGCCTCGAAGCCCGCGTTGCGCATGACCGTGACGGCCATGAAATCCATCAGCGTCGCGCGCACCCGCGGGAAAGAGATCAGCTTGCGGCAGTCGATATAGGTCGGGCTGGGCAGGCCGGAGGACAGCGTGAACGGCTCGTCCGCATTGAAATGCACGGCCTCGACCTCTAGCAGCATGCGGGCTGTCAGGCGGGCGATTTCTTCGGCGGGGGGGAAGGATGTGGGGATCATCGGGCGCGCGCTCCTCGGGCTGACGAGAGGGTTCGCACCGGATAGGCGAGCCGGCGTCGAAACGCCAGCCCGGAATGATCGCCCCGGCAGAAATGCCGGGGCGGACCTGATCAGAAGATGAAGTCGTTGGCGGACAGGTCCGACATCGCGACATCGAGCAGCGTGATCGAGTTGCCGTTGCCGTCTTCGATCAGGGCATCGCCGTTGTCGTCATCGGACAGGTGGTTGTTCTTCAGGTCCTTGAAGTTCTTGATCGACCCGATCTTGTCGAGGTTGATCTTTTCCTTCTTACCGCCGGTCTGGAAATCGGTGACCGTATCGTCGCCGAACTTCTTGCCCTTGAAGATGAACATGTCGGCACCTTTGTCGCCGATCAGCTTGTCGTTGCCATTGCCGCCGTCCAGCTTGTCACGGCCAGCGCCACCGATAAGGGTGTCCTTCCCGCCAAGGCCGCGAAGTGCGTCCTTGCCGCCATAGCCTTCCAGCACGTTCTTGCCTTTGTCACCGATGATCAGGTCCTGGCTCTCGGTGCCCCGGGCATCTTCGATTTTCTTCAGCGTGTCGCGGTCGCCGAATCCGTCGATGGCAAAGCCCTTCTTCAGGTTGACGGTCACGCCGTCTTCGCCGCCATAACGGGCATCGCGATCGTAACGGACGACGTCCTGGCCGCCGAGACCGTTCAGCACATCCTCGCCTTCCAGCCCGCGCAGGTGGTTGCGGCCATTGTCGCCGATCAGCGTGTCATCGAACATTGAACCGCGCAGCATCTCGATGCTCTTCATCGTGTCGCGGTCGCCGTAGCCGTCGATCGCATAGCCTTTCGCCAGCGAGGCGAAGACGCCCGACGGATCGTTGCCCCACGTGACCTGGTCGAAGCCTTTGCCGCCGTTGTAGAGATCGTTGCCCGCGCTCGACCGGAAATAGTCGTCGGCCTGCTTGCCGAAGAAACGGTCGTTGTCCGGGGTCCCGTAGAAATCGTCTTCCTGGGTCATGGAGACGTTGTCGAATGCGGACCACTTGATATTCTTGCCCGGTGCGAACTTGCCGCTCGCCACGCTGACACCGGTGATGCTGTCGTCGAACTTTTCCCAATCGGCCGAGGAATTCATCGCGGGCAGGGCCGCGCCGCCCAACTGGAAGATGACGTCATAGCTTGCGACAGCGTTTTCCAGGGTCATGCCCAAAACCGTCGAAACCCCGCCCGACCACGTGACTTTGGCGATGAAGTCGGTGATCTCGTAACGAAGTTCGTTATCGTACATCGTTTGGCCGTTGATCATGACTTGGTAGGCGTTGTCCTTGATCGCCACGATGGGCACGCCGTCGTCCCGTCCGATGACGGAGTAGCTGAAGCCCGCTTTCTTGCTGGGGACGATGACAGAGGCCACGGTCGGGGTGGGATGACCGATATCGTTTTCGTCGAAAGCGACGGCGAAGCCAGTGACGTTGAACGTCGTCATGGGTTCAAACTCCTGTTAGGAAGGGACAATCAAGAACGCACCTGTTCTTTGCCTTCCCTAAAGGCTACCCCACGGCAAGCATAGGTTTACGCTAGGTAATCCTGCTAAATAAGTTAATCACTTTCCGGTGGTGACACTCCAGTGCAACGGGAATCCCGGATCGAACACCGTTACAGGACCGTCGTCACTGTCGATTTTCGATGGGTACGTGCAGTGTTCACCTTTACGCAGAGTCAGAGTGCGAACGCTCACCGGAAGCTTGTAGTGCGTCGCGCCGTTCAGGGAAAGAAAGGCCGCAAGCTGATCCAAAGCTGATTCGCGGTCAAAGATTTCGGCCACGACCGACACCGCGTTGGTCGCGGTAAAACAGCCCGCGCAGCCGCAGGCATGTTCCTTCAGCGCATCGATATGTGGCGCACTGTCGGTGCCCAGGAAGAACCGCGCATCGCCCGACGTCGCGGCGGTGACCAGCGCCTGCCGGTGCACTTCGCGCTTGGCGACGGGCAGGCAATAGTAGTGCGGACGGATGCCACCCACCAGGATATGGTTGCGGTTGATCACCAGGTGATGCGCCGTGATCGTGGCCGCCAGATCCTTCGGCGCGCCTTGCACATAGGCCACGGCGTCGGCGGTGGTGACATGTTCCATCACCACGCGCAGGCCCGGCGTGGCCTTGCGGATCGGATCCAGCACACGGTCGATGAAAACGGCTTCGCGGTCGAAAATGTCGATGTCGGGGTCCGTGACCTCTCCGTGCAGGCAGAGCGGCAGGCCGATCTCGGCCATCTTCTCCAGCACCGGGCGGACCTTGTCGAAATCCGTGACGCCCGAGGCCGAATTCGTCGTGGCACCGGCCGGGTAGAGCTTGACCGCGTGAACCAGACCGTCGGCGGCGGCTTTGGCGACATCCTCGGGGTCGGTCTCTTCCGTCAGGTAGAGCGTCATCAGCGGGGTGAAATCCGCGCCCTCCGGCATCGCGGCCAGGATCCGGTCGCGGTAGGCGCTGGCATCGGCCCCGGTGACGACGGGCGGCACGAGGTTCGGCATGATGATCGCCCGCCCGAAATGGCGCGCGGTTTCAGGCAGCACGGCCTTCAGCATCGCGCCGTCGCGCAGATGCAGATGCCAGTCATCGGGGCGGGGGATGGTCAGCGTCTGGGTCATGAAAACCAGCTAGCACGCAGCGCGCGCGCCTGCCAGAGGCCAGGATCGCCCGGGCCCGCTCAATGCGCGGGCATGTCTCGCGCCGGGACGAGCGGCGCAAGCGACCGCGTACCGCCGCTGCCGGTGACCGAGGCCGACACGAGCGCCACGACCCGCCAGCCCTCCGGGCCAAGCCACAGGACCGGCGCGCCCGAAGCGCCCTGCATCACCGGGCAATCCAGCCCGATCTGCACCGCGTCCCGGTAGGTGATCGTGCACGGCCCCTGCCGCGACAGCGCATGCGCCCGGTCGCGGCGGTAGCCGATCAGCGCAAGGGGCGGCGGGTCGCCGGCGGGCAGGGCGGCCAGCGGCAGGGAGGCTACGGTCTGGATGGGGTCTGCCAATCTCAGGAACGCGATGTCATTGCGGGCTGTTGCGGACAGGGGTGGCAGGTCCGGATCATGATCGGGGTCGATGAAGATCTCGGCCGCGACGCTGTGGGCCGCATAATCGCCGCCCCGCCAGCCGGCAACGAAATGCACATCGTCGGCCCGCACCGCGCGCCCGTCGCGAAACAGGCAATGCGCCGCGGTCAGGACGAGGTCTTCCGCAACCAGCGTTCCCGTGCACATCTGCCGCCGCTTCAGCCCGGCGACGTTCACCCGCCCGACGGCGTTCCAGCTGGGCTGGTCGGCCTTTGGCAGCAGCTCTGGGTCGGTCTGTGCAAGGGCAGGGGGTGCGACAACCGCAAGGCAGAGGGCGAGAGAGTGGATCATCGGGCGCGACGGCCAGATCCGGGGGCCGGACCTCTTGGTGCTGGCAGACGCTCCATGAACCGGCCTTTTGCGATGGTGGCGTGGCGATGCAGCACCGTCGCCCGAATTCGGCCATGCAGCAAGTGGGCCGTCCGGAGGCCGGAAACAAAAAAACGCGCACCCGGGCGAAGCCACGGGCGCGCGAAGGTTCGGATCCTTGCGGATCCGGGGATCTTAGGGCGTGTGACGGCCCAGACCACGTTCGTTCATGATCTTCTTCATCGCCTCGCGCGCTTCGGGCGCAAGGTTGTAGAGGGGCGGGTTGTTGCCCGAGAAGCCGATCTTGAACTGCGGCGGGTAGTCCATCAGTTCCTTGATATACATGCTCTGCGTGGCCATCACCGGCACCAGCGCGGGAATGTGGCGAACGCCGACGTTCACGTCTTCCTGCGGGTTGGTGTAGAGGTTGATCGCGATCGCGCCACCGGTGTCGGTGAAGAGCGCGCCCGAGAAGCCGCCAATGTCACCACGGCTGAAGATCGAGTCCTGAAGCTCGCCGGTGATGACACCCTTGAACTCGTCGATCCGCGACCCGGCATAGTACTGGTTGATGGTGTAGGGCCGGCTGCGGCGGTTCGATTCACCGTTGTCCGCAATCAGGAACGACGCCTGATCGACACCGTCGATATAGGTCGTGTCGTCGAACAGCCCGCCGATATCGGCGCCCTTGACGCCATTCATCGACATCACGGTCGGCAGCACGTCGGCGAAATCGAAAAGACCGTCCGATTTGCGCGGCTCGATCATGTCCTTCCAGTAGACGAAGGTCGGAACCCGCACGCCGCCTTCCCAAGCCGAGCCCTTGCAACCACGAAACGGGGTCCGGCCATGGGGCGGGATCTCGCATTCCGGACCGTTGTCCGAGGTCAAGATGACCATCGTGTTCTCAAGCTCGCCGATCTCTTCCAACTTCGACATCAGGGTGCCGAACACATCGTCCATCTCGACAATACAGTCGCTGTAGACGGTCGAAGCGGCCGACTTGCCCGCGTAATCGTCGCTTGGGTAGTTGTCGAAATGGCAGCCGCGGGTGGCGTGGTACAGGAAGAACGGATCCTCCGCGCCCTTCTGCTTGTCGAGGAAGTCGAGGCTGGTCTCTTTCCAGTGCTGATCCAGGTGCTTGATGTACTCGAGGTCGATCAGCTTGCCGTCTTCGCACTTTTCGGTATCCGACGGCGAACAGGTGACTTCGTAGTGGTTGAAGCCGTCCTCTTCCATCATCTTGAACCGCGACGGCGACAGCGCCACTTCCGGGTTCATGTAGACGTCGCGCCATTCGGTATACATGTCGGACACGCCCAGGAAGCCGACATATTCGTCATAGCCCACGTTCTGCGGCAGCGAGCCCTTGTTCTCGCCCATGTGCCACTTGCCCACGCCCATGGTGGTGTAGCCCTTTTCCTGCAGCAGCTTCGGCAGGGTCAGTGCGCCGTCAAGGCCGCCGGCCTCGCCGTACATCGGCGGACGCAGGATGCCGTGGTGCAGCGGGTTCTGCCCGGTGTGGATCGTCGCCCGCGACGGCGAGCATGACGGCGTCGAATAGGCCGAGGTCAGGATCAGGCCATCGAGGGCGAATTCGTCCATGTTGGGCGTCGCGTTGCCGACGGCCACGCCGCCGCCGTTGAAGCCCGGGTCCATCCAGCCGACATCGTCGAGAAGGAAGAACAGGACGTTGGGTTTCTTGCCGGTCTTGGCTTCCAGGTCGGCCAGCTTCTTGGCCGCGGCCGAATCCTGTTCGGGGCGCGACAGCGCCGGGTACATGTTCGGCGCAGGCTTCTTGTCCTGCAGGTGAAGCGAATGGCCCGGGTAGTCGAAGCCTTTTGCCGTCGTCGGTCCGGTTGTTGATCCGCGGATATTGCCGGCATCATCCTGTGCCAGGGCAATCCCCGGGGCCGCGAGGCCAAGCGAGACGGCCAGGGCCAGGGCCCCGAGCCGTCCGCCGGTCCGCGAGTGGCGACTGTATAGTGTCTTCACGATTTAACTTCCCTCTCGTGATTGGAGATTAGAAACTCGATACCGCTAGCGGCATCATGGCCGGGTGAGGGCCACGGTGCGTTGGCAGAGCTTTGACGAGGGAATTCAGGGCACACAATGTTGCAACAGTGCGAACCGTAGCAATCGGTCCGGATTACTGACCTGTTTTCACGAAGAAATTTCCGGTCTCAAGGCCGCTACCTCAGGAGCTGCGAGCTGCGCGGGCCTTCAGGGCATGGCGAAGGATCCGGTCGGCGTTCTGTGGCGACAAGACCCGGCTGGGCGGTGTCATCATCAGCCGCCCGAAAAGAGACCGGTAATGTTCGTCCTGCATCAGCACGTCGAACCGGTTCTTCCGCCATGCGACGGCCTGCGCGTGGAGGCGCGACAACTCCGCGTCTTCGCCCAGCCGCGCCCGTTCGACCGCGGTGCGCGGGGCCAGACGCGCGATCGAGGTGTCGGTGTCGGCGGCGAAATTACGTTCGACCCAGTAATCCATCCCCAGTGGCGCGGTGACATTCACCCGGCCGCGGTCGGCCTTGACGATGAAGCTTTCCATCGCGCCCAGCGGATAATGGTTCAGCTGGACCAGCGCATGATTGTCCTGTCCGGGGGCCGAGAAGATACGGCTGGTCTTGAACTCCTGCGGCAGGGGGCGCCCGGATCCATCAAACCAGCGCGCGTCGTCGATCCGTCCCGGACGAGGCAGGCGCGGGCGGTGGACGCCCAGTTTGTGATAGGTCCCGTCGTTGAGGTACAGCGTCTTGAACATCGACGCCCGCCAGGGCCAGCCCAGCCGCTCGGGCGCGCAGGCGGTGAAGATATCGGGCACGGGGCGGTCTTCGTATTCGATGACCCCGCCATTGCCGAAGATCCGCCATGTGAGCGGTATGGCCGTGGCCTCGGGCAGGGCGGCCCAGAGATCGGTCAGGGTGCCGTCACCGGTGCGGACATTGACGAATTCGTCGATGTCCATGGCGAGGACCCATTTTGCCGTGCGCATCGCCTCCAGCTTGTGCGCGGTGTTGAACGCCGTGAACTGGATGCCGCGCCGGTCGTAGGGGCCTTCGTTGCGGATATGAGTGACGTGGCCCATCTCCTGCAACCGGTCGAGCATCGCGTCGGTGCCGTCCTGGCAATCGTTGGTGAAGGCCAGCACATGGGTGAAGCCTGTGGCGAGGTGATGGGCCAGCCAGTCGAGCAGGAAGGCGCCTTCGTTGCGGAGCGTGAGAACGGCGAGCACGGACATGCGCGCAGACGGCCATTCCGCGCGCGGATTTGCAAGCCCGGATCGTACGAGCGGGCGGCGTCAACGGTGCGACGTCGGATGCCTCCGGCGGGAGTATTTGGGAAGAGAAGAAAGGCAGGGCATGTTCTTGCAGCGCCTGGACGGGCGGGGCGGGCGGCTCATTCCCAGAATTTCAGCCAGTCGATGAACCAGTAGAGCTTCTTGCCGATAAAGATCACGTGCGCGTCGCGAAAGATCGCGATGTCGACGATGACGGCGGCGGTGATCAGGATGGCGAGGATCAGGGCGGTAAGGTGGGACATGCTGGCCCGGACCTTACGCACAAAAAACGGGGCGACAAGGCGCCCCGTTTCGAAATCGCGTCAAGCGCGGCTTACGAGTGCAGGCGGCCCATCGCCACCGCCACGTCGGCCATGCGGCACGAGAAGCCCCATTCGTTGTCGTACCATGCCAGCACGCGCACCATGCGCTTGCCCACGACGCGGGTCTGGTCGGGCGCAAAGATCGAGCTGTGTTCGGTGTGGTTGAAGTCGATCGAAACCTTGGGTTCCGGATCGTAGGCCATCACGCGGCCCATGGAGCCTGCGACGGCTTCACGAACGACTTCGTTCACGTCGTCCACGGTCACGTCCTTGCCGGCGTAGAAGGTGAGGTCGACCGCCGAGACATTGGGCGTGGGTACCCGGAGCGCGGAGCCGTCGAGCTTGCCGCTGAGGTTGGGCAGCACTTCGCCCAGAGCCTTGGCAGCACCGGTCGACGTCGGGATGATCGCCATGGCCGCGGCGCGCGCGCGATACAGATCGTCGTGGCGGCGGTCCAGCGTGGGCTGGTCGCCGGTATAGGAATGCACCGTCGTCATCACGCCGGATTCGATGCCGATGGCCTCGTCCAGCACCTTGGCGAGGGGGGCGAGGCAGTTCGTGGTGCAAGACCCGTTCGAAATCATCGTGTCGCCCGCGGTCAGCAGGTTGTGGTTCACGCCGTAGACGATGGTCTTCTGAACGTTCTTGGCGGGCGCCGAGATCAGGACCGACTTGGCGCCCTGTTCAAGGTGCACGTTCGCCTTGTCGCCATCGTTGAACTTGCCCGTGCATTCCAGGACCACGTCGCAGCCCGACCAGTCGAGCTCCTTCGGGTCGTAGGTCGAGAACATCTCGATCTCGCCGCGGCCAAGGTCCATGCCGGTGGGGCTGACGCGGATCTCGTCGGCGTAGCGGCCATGGATGCTGTCGTAGCGCAGCAGGTGGGCGGCGGTTTCGATGGGGCCGGTGGCGTTGGCCTTGACGACGTTGATGTCGTTGCGCCCGCTCGATGCGATATGGGCCAGCGTGCAGCGGCCGATCCGGCCAAATCCGTTGATACCGACATTGATGGTCATTTCGGGCGCACTCCTCGACAGGACGATGGGATCTGGGTCTTTTGCCGATGGATATAGCGATAGTGCTGCGCTGCGGAAAGGCGAAATACGAATGTTATGAGTATGTTAGCGCAAACTGCGCGGAAATCCGGCGACGCCGGTTGACGCGGGCGTCAGTCGCCTGGAACAGATGGCGCTAACGGTTGCCCTTTGATGCCGATCCGCTAGGGTCCGCGATGGACAGGGCCGGTATTTGACAAGCGGAGATTCCCCATGAGCGGTTTGCTGGCACTTCTGGACGATGTGGCGGGAATCGCCAAGGTGGCGGCGGCATCGGTGGACGATGTCGCGGCGCAGGCGCTGAAGGCGGGTTCGAAAGCCGCCGGCGCGCTGATCGACGACGCCGCGGTGACGCCGAAATACCTGCACGGGTTTGCCGCCTCGCGCGAGCTGCCGATCGTCTGGAAGATCTCCAAGGGGTCCCTGAAGAACAAGCTGTTGTTCCTGTTGCCGATCGGGTTGCTGCTGTCGGCCTTCGCGCCGTGGGCGATCCCGCCCTTGTTGATGATCGGCGGGTGCTACCTGTGTTTCGAAGGGGCCGAGAAGGTGGCCCATGTCTTCTCCCACAAGCCCCACAAGCCCGTCTTCCCCGAGGACAAGCCGAGCGTCGATCCGGCAAAGCTGGAAGAGACGAAGGTCGCGGGTGCGATCAAGACCGATTTCATCCTGTCGGCCGAGATCATGACGATCGCGCTGTCGACGCTTGATCCGGGATCCATCTGGGTCGACGCGGTGATCCTGGCGGTGGTCGCGGTGGGGATCACGGTGGTGGTCTATGGCAGCGTGGCCCTGATCGTGAAGGCAGACGATGTAGGCCTGCACATGGCGACCGAAGGGCGGCTGGGCGCTACGCGCACACTGGGGCGCGGCGTGGTGAGGATCATGCCGCATTTCCTGAAGCTGCTGACCATCGTTGGCACGGCCGCGATGCTTTGGGTGGGCGGCGATATCGTGCTGCACGGGTTCGAACAGCTGGGCTTCGGCTGGCCGGACCACCAGGTGATCCATCTGGCCGAAATGTTCGGCACCATCTGGCCCGAGGGTCTGGCGCCGGCGCTGACATGGATCGCCAAGGCGACGATGGACGGTATCTTCGGCCTGGCGCTGGGGTTCGTGCTGTTGCCGATCTTCACACGGTTCGTGCCGCCGATCTGGAAGGCCGTGACCGGGCATTTCCCGACGGAGTGATCGGGGAAGCGTCTCCCAAGCCGGGTTGAAGCGGCTTGGGGACAGATGCTGGTCCGTCAGCCCAGCAGGCGGCGGACTTCGGCGGCGGTGGCTTCCGCCGTGATGCCGAACTTTTCGAACAGGACCTCTGCCGGGGCCGAGGCGCCGAAGCTGTCCATGCCGATGAAGGCGGCCTTGGCCTCGCGGCCGCGTTCGCCCAGAAGCCAGCGATCCCAGCCCTGGCGCACGCCGGCTTCGATGCCCACGCGCACCGGCCCGCCGGGCAGGACGCGCTTGCGGTAGGCTTCGTCCTGTGCCGCGAACAGTTCCATGCAGGGCATGGAGACGACGCGGCAACCGATCCCGTCGGCCTGCAGCAGGTCCCGCGCGGCCATGGCGACCGACACTTCCGAGCCGCTCGCGATCAGGATCGCCTGTCGCTTACCCTCGGAATCGGCCAGTACGTAGGCGCCTTGCGCCGACAGGTTCTTCGCCTTGTGCTGGGTGCGCACGATGGGCAGGTTCTGCCGCGTCAGCGACAACACGGCCGGCGTTTCGGTCGAGGTCAGCGCCAGCTCCCACGCTTCGGCCGTTTCCACGGTGTCGGCAGGGCGGAAGACATGCAAGTTGGGGGTCGAGCGCGAAATTGCCAGATGCTCGACCGGCTGGTGGGTCGGGCCGTCTTCGCCCAGTCCGATGCTGTCATGGGTCATGACGAACACGGTCGGGATCTTCATCAGGGCTGCCAGCCGCATCGGCGGGCGGGCATAATCGGTGAAGGCCATGAACGTGCCGCCATAGGGACGCACGCCGCCATGCAGGGCCATGCCGTTCATCGCGGCGGCCATGCCGTGTTCGCGGATGCCGTAATGGATGTACCGGCCCTTGCGGTTTTCCGGCCCGAAGATCTCCATGTCGCCCGACTTGGTGTTGTTCGAGCCCGTCAGGTCGGCGGACCCGCCGACGGTTTCCGGCAGGATTGGGTTGACGACCTCCAGCACGGATTCCGAGCTTTTGCGCGTGGCCATCGCGTGGCCGGATTCCGAGGCCTGCTTCTTCAGCGCGCGGATCGTGGCGGTGACCTTCTTGGGCAGTTCGCCCGCATAGATCCGCTTGAACTCTCCCTGGCGGCGTTCGGAGACGCTGGCCAGCCGTTCTTCCCAGTCGGCCCGGGCGGCGGCGCCCTTCTTGCCGATCTCTTCCCAGGCGGTCTTGATGTCGCCCGGGATGTCGAAGGCGGCGTGGTTCCAGCCATAGGCGGCCTTGGCGTCTGCGATCAGCTGTGCATCGGTCAGCGCGCCGTGGCCTTTCGACGTGTCCTGCGCGGACGAGCCGATGGCGATATGCGTCTTGCAGGCGATCATCGTGGGCATGGCCGATTTCCTGGCCTTGGTCAGCGCTGCGTCGATGGCTTCCGGGTCATGGCCGTCGATCTCGAACACTTCCCAGCCCGAGGCACGGAACCGCGCGACCTGATCGGTGCGGCAGGCCATGTCGACGGTGCCGTCGATGGTGATGTTGTTGTTGTCCCAGAGCACGATCAGCTTGCCCAGTTCCTGGCGGCCGGCGAGGCTGATCGCCTCCTGGCTGACGCCTTCCATCAGGCAGCCGTCGCCGGCGATGACATAGGTATAGTGATCGACCAGCTTCGCCCCGAAGCGCGCGCGCTGCACTTCCTCGGCAATCGCGAAACCGACCGAATTGGCCAGGCCCTGGCCCAGCGGGCCGGTCGTGGTTTCGATGCCCGACGCATGGCCGTACTCCGGGTGACCGGCGGTCTTCGAACCCCACTGGCGGAAATTCCTGATTTCCTCCAGCGTGATGTCCGGGTTGCCGGTCAGATAGAGCAGCGAATAGAGCAGCATCGAGCCATGGCCCGCCGACAGGATGAACCGGTCACGGTCGGGCCAATGCGGATCGGCCGCATCGAATTTCAGGTGGTTTTCGAACAGCACCGTCGCGACGTCGGCCATGCCCATGGGCATGCCGGAGTGGCCGGAATTGGCCGCGGCCACGGCGTCGAGCGTCAGGGTGCGGATCGCGGCGGCCTTCATCCAGTGATCGGGATGGGCGGTGCGCAGGGCGTTCAGATCCAAGGGGGCATTCACGGGGCTCGTATCCTTCGGGTCGGGTCAGACAGGTCGAAGTCGCAGCCGTCCCGCAGACCTTGCGGACCGGGACCGGGCTACCGCCGCTCAATATCACCCGCACCCCAAAGTTCAAGCGAGCGGGCCCCCGCCGATGCGCTTTCTACGTGCCTGATGCACCAAGTGCTTGAAACCAAAGGGGAGGCATTTTTTCACAGCATTCGGTAGAGTAGGTGGACCGGACGGGGGCAACGATTCGCCCTTCGTTTCGGGCAGGCCGGAGGAAACCGGCCGCAACTGGGGTTGAGAGCAGACACGACGCTCGGGAAGGTGGAACGGGCATGAGCCAGATCGAGGACTTGCAGGGCCGTCTGACGGCGGCGCTGAACCGTATCGGCCAGGGGCTCGATACGATGGACGCGACCAGCGGCGAGGGGCCGATGAAGGCGCTGGAAAAGGCGTTGGACGAGGAAAGGCTTGCCAACACGCAGCTGGAAGAGCGACTGGAGAGCCTGAAGACGAAGCACGGCGAGGACATCGAGACGCTGCGGGCCGAACTGGACCGCACGGCCGAGGTCGAACGCCTGCAGGCCGAGCTTGCCGCGCAGTCCGAGGCGATGGCGAAACTCGACATGGACATGCAGCGGCTGCGCATGGCGGGGGAGCAATTGCTGACCGCCAGCACCGCGCTGCGCGAAACGGAAGGCGGCGCGCCCGAGGTGGCGAACCTGATCAACCGCGCGATGCTGGCCGAACTGGAACTGCTGCGTGCAACCCGCGCCGCCGACATGGCCGAGGCCGGCGCCCTGCTGGCGCGGCTGGAACCGCTGCTGGAGGCGAAAGGCGAGGCAACAGAGGCATCGGAGCCCGGCACGACCGATGGGTCCAACGTGCAGCCGCTGACCTCGGGAGGGATGAACTGATGCCGGAAATCACGATCGAGATCGGTGGCCGTGGCTTCGACGTGGCCTGTCAGCCGGGCGAAGAGCCCTTCCTGAGATCCGCCGCCAAGATGCTGGACGACGAGGCGCAGGTGCTGTCGGACCAGATCGGGCGGATGCCCGAGGCGCGGATGCTGCTGATGGCGGGGTTGCTGCTGGCCGACAAGACGGCCGCGGTCGAGGACCGGATCAAGGATGTCGAGGCGCAGCTTGCGGCCCGCGACGCGGAACTGGAAAAGCTGAAATCCGCCCCGCCGCCCGAGCCTGTGAAGGTCGAGGTGCCGGTGGTCCCGGAAGAGGCGGTCAAGGGGCTGGCGGCAATGGCAGACGAGGCCGAGAAGCTGGCCGGTCGCCTGGAAGCGCGGATCGAAGCCGAAAAGTCCTGATCCGGACAGCAATGTCGGAAGGCGCCGGTCAGCGCCTTCCCGCAAGCATCACGCGTTGGCTTCGCGGATCTTTTCGGCGGCGTCCTTGTCGTAGGACACGCCGCTTTCCTCAAACAATGTGTCGAGCTCGCCCGACAGCGTCATCTCGGTGATGATGTCGCAGCCGCCCACGAATTCACCCTTAACGTAAAGCTGGGGGATCGTCGGCCAGTCGGAGAAGTCCTTGATGCCCTGACGGATCTCTTCGTCGGCGAGCACGTTCACGTCGGCGAATTCGACGCCCATGTAGTTCAGAACACCTGCAACGCGTGAAGAAAAGCCGCACTGGGGCATGGATTTGGTGCCCTTCATGAAAAGCACCACGTCGTTGGATTTGACGGTCTCGTCGATCCGGGTCTTGGTGTCGGTCATTTTTGTTGCATCCTCGGTACTGGGTTGCGCTTGCGGCGTGTCGGGAATTTCACCCGAACACATAAGACGCCTTCAGCCCCGGGGCAACCATGCGGCCTATTCGGATCGTGCCGCAACAGCCACGGGCGGAAGATCATAGCCGGGCGCGGAGGCATCGATCGGAAACCGGGCGCGGTTGTTCCCGGCCGGGCCGAAAAGATACCAGCGGCGCAGTTCCAGCCACGCGGCGCGCAGGAAGATCGCGGCGAAGGGCAGGAGAAGCAGGATCACGATGTAATGCGATTCCCCTCCGGTCATCGACTGGAAGGCGAGGGCGGGGCCATCTGTCATGGCGGCAAACCTTTTTTCTGGGGGTGTACCGATAACTTAGGTGGCGCCGACGTTGTCACAAGACCCTTCTGGTTGTGACGCAGCGTTCTGAAAATTGTTTTCCGGATCCCGGTCCCGGTCAGGGCGCGGCCCGGGCATCCGCCGTCATGCGCGTTCGGAGACGTCTTCCGGACGGATCGGCGCGGAGGGATCGTTCCGGTCGTATTCCGGCCCGAAGGGGGCGCGGGACGACCGGGCGCGACGGAAGTAGCCTTCGGCAACCGCGCCGAACACGGCCAGCAGCAGGACGACACCGATGATATGGATCGCCTGGGTCATTCAGGGACCCGCGTGGTCAGCGCCAGCGCGTGAAGCTCGCCATGGGATCCGTCCATCTTGCCCTGCAGGGCCTTCATCACCGCGCGCTGCTGCTGCACGCGGTTCTGGCCGCGAAAGCTTTCGTCGACGACTTCGGCGGCGTAATGATTCCCGTCGCCTGCCATATCGGTGATGGTGATTTTCGCCTGCGGAAAGCTGGCGCGGATCAGGTTTTCTATTTCATGGGCTTGCATGGCCATGATGTCTGCTCCGTTTTGTTCCACCGAGAGATATGATGCCAGCCCGGCCCGTGCAAGCCAAGGGCGGTCTGCCATTTTCGGGGAGTGCCCGTGAGGCACCGCCGGCGCGCCGCGGTCGGCCCGCCCGCCCAGCCCCCGTCGGATCCCGCTGGCGCGGGATCCTCCTTGCCGATCGCGGCGCGCCGGCTGGGTCGGATCAGCGGTGCGCCAGGCTGACGGCCTCGGCAAAGGCGGTGCGATAGGTCGCGGACAGCTCGGCCAGCGGCGCCTCGCTGCTGCCGAAACGCACGGTGTCGCCGCCGAACCGGCCCACCGAGTGGATCGGCACGCCGGCCCGCGAAGCGTTGATCATCAGCGCCTCGGCCGCGTCGAAATCGGTTGTGACGAGGTAGCGCGCCTGGTCTTCGCCGAAAAGGAACGCGGTGTCGGCGCTGTCGAGCTGCACGCCGATGCCGGCCGCCTGCGCCATTTCGAACGCGGCCAGCGCCAGCCCGCCATCGGACAGGTCGGTACACGCCACGATGAAGGCCGCGTTGTCGCGGATGAAATCGCCGTTGCGCTTCTCGGCCTCCAGATCGACATGGGGCGCGTCGCCGTCTTCGCGGTTGAAGACCTCGGCCAGAAGGGCCGACTGGCCCAGATGGCCTTCGGTGTCGCCGATCAGGAGCGCCATGTTGCCTTCGCGGGGCGTGAAGCCGATGACCTCGTCCGCGTTGGGGATCAGGCCCACCGCGCCGATGGTCGGCGTGGGCAGGATCGGCACCCCGTCGGTTTCGTTGTAAAGCGACACGTTGCCCGACACGATCGGCATGTTCAGCGCCGTGCAGGCGGCCGTGATGCCCTTGATGGCGCCCACGAACTGGCCCATGATCTCGGGCTTTTCCGGATTGCCGAAGTTCATGTTGTCGGTCGTGGCGAGCGGCAGGGCGCCGACGGAGCAAAGGTTCCGCCATGCTTCGGCCACCGCCTGTGCGCCGCCCATTTCCGGGTTGGCGCGGACATAGCGGGGGGTCACGTCCGACGTGAAGGCCAGCGCCTTGGTCGTGCCGTGCACTCGCACGACGCCCGAGCCCTGGCCGGGCGTGCGGACCGAATCCGCCATCACCGTGCTGTCGTATTGTTCGTAGACCCAGGCCTTCGACGCATAGTTCGGCGTCGCGATCAGCGCCTTCAGCCCGTCGATCCCGTCGATGCCCGGCACGTCGGCCAGCGGCTCGGCCTGGGGTGTTTCGACCCACGGACGGTCGTATTCGGGCGCCGTGCCCGACAGCGCCTTGAGCGGCAGATCGGCCTTCACGTCGCCGCCATGCATGACAAGGAACCGGTCCTCGGCAATGGTTTCGCCCACGATCGCGAAGTCCAGGTCCCACTTGTCGAAGACGGCCTTGGCCTCGGCCTCCTTCTCGGGCCTCAGCACCATCAGCATACGCTCCTGGCTTTCCGAGAGCATCATTTCGTAGGCCGTCATCGCCTCTTCGCGGACGGGCACCAGATCAAGATCCAGCCGGATGCCCAGATCGCCCTTGTCGCCCATCTCGACCGCGGAACAGGTCAGGCCCGCGGCCCCCATGTCCTGGATCGAGATCACGGCGCCAGTGCGCATCAGCTCCTGGCAGGCCTCCATCAGGCGTTTTTCAGTGAAGGGGTCGCCGACCTGAACGGTGGGGCGCTTTTCCTCGATCGTCTCGTCGAATTCGGCCGATGCCATCGTCGCACCGCCGACACCGTCGCGGCCCGTCTTGGCGCCAAGGTAGACGACCGGCATGCCCACTCCGGACGCGGCGGAATAGAAGATCTTGTCGGCATCCGCCAACCCGGCAGCGAAGGCGTTCACAAGGCAGTTGCCGTCATAGGCCGCGTGGAACCGGACCTCGCCCCCGATGGTGGGCACGCCGAAGGAGTTGCCGTAGCCGCCCACGCCCGCCACGACGCCCGCCACCAGAGACGGCGTTTTCGGATGATCCGGCCGCCCGAAGGAAAGAGAGTTCATCGCCGCAATGGGCCTCGCGCCCATGGTGAACACGTCGCGCAGGATGCCGCCCACGCCCGTCGCCGCACCCTGGTAGGGCTCGATATACGAAGGGTGGTTGTGGCTTTCCATCTTGAAGACGACGGCCTGACCGTCGCCGATATCGACCACGCCCGCATTTTCACCGGGTCCGCAAATCACCTGCTTGCCCGTGGTGGGCAGGGTGCGCAGCCATTTCTTGGACGACTTGTAGGAACAATGTTCGTTCCACATCGCCGAGAAGATACCCAGTTCGGTGAACGAGGGCGGACGGCCGATGATGTCGAGGATCCGTTGATATTCGTCGGGCTTCAGCCCATGGCTTGCGATCAGATCGTCGGTGATGGCCGGTTCCTGCATGAATGTCCCCCAAGACAAGTGCGGCTCTCTTTACGACAGGGCCGCAACCGGGGGAAGGGGGCGGGGACGTGTTCCCGGGCGGCCGTGCCGAGAAGTCCGCAGTTCTGCGCCGGTTAGGATGGTGCGTGGGGACCACGCACCCTACGGATACAGCAAGCGGTGCATTTTCAATAAACAGGGACGGCCGCAAACCGCATCGGGTCGGACCGGGCGTAGGGTGCGTGGTTTCCACGCACCGTTCCAGGTGGCCGCCCAAATACAAACACGCCCCGACGGGAAAACCGGTCGGGGCGTGCGTGTGTCTTGCAGCTGGCCCGGCCCCCGCGCGGGGCGCCGGCCACAGCCAAGCGTTACTTGTCCTCGGACGCCTGGCGCGCGGATTCGGCGGCTGCGGCCTGGATGATCGTTTCCTTGTCGGTGTCGGCCTCGTAGCCTTCCGGCAGGGCGACATGGACCTGACGGCGGGCGAACTCGATCCCGTTCTCCTCGAACGCCTTGATGACCTTGTTGTACACTTCCTTGCGGATCGTGAACTGGGTCCCCGGTTTCGCGGTGAACTTGCCGCGGATGATCATGCCGACATCGTCGAAGTCGAAGACGCCCTGGCTCTTGAACGTGTCGATAAGCCCTTCGGACGCGACGGGATCTTCCTGAAGCTCCTTGCCGATCTGCTTGAAGAGCTTCTTGATCTTGTTGGGATCGGTGCCGAAGGGAACGGTGAACTTCAGCTTCATGATCACCCAGTCGCGGCTCATGTTGGACACTTCGGAAATGTCGCCGAAGGGCAGCGTCTGGAGGATACCCCGGTGGTGGCGCAGCTGCATGGACCGGATAGAGATCTTTTCGACCGTGCCCATGGTGGAGCCCACGACGATGTATTCGCCGATCCGGAACGCGTCGTCGATCAGGAAGAAGATGCCGCCGACGATGTCGGAGACCAGTTTCTGCGCCCCGAAACCGATGGCCAGACCAAGGATACCGGCACCGGCCAGAAGCGGCGTGATGTCGATGCCCAGGTTGCCGATGGCCAGAAGCGCGAACAGCACGATGATGCCGGCCTGCGCGATAACGCGCATCAGCGGCAGCACCGTGGCCAGACGCGAGGTGCCCTGACCGCCGCCTTCGCCGCCCGCGCCAGCGTGTGCATCCGGGTTCTCGCCGCCTTCTTCCAGCGTCACGGAATCGGTCTGCTCACGTGCCAGCAGACGGTTGATGTAAAGCGACACCGCCTCGTACACGATGAAGCCCACGGCCGCCGTCAGCAGGAAGTTGACGAAATGCGCGACAGGCCCGACACCGCCCGAGAACGAGATCAGCTGCATATCCCACGTGCCGGTGATGATCATCAGCACGAGGATGACCATGATCGTGCGACCGATGCGGATATAGGCCAGCTTGGACGCGCGGTAGGCCTTTTGGGCCACGATACCATGGCCCGTCATCGGCGGTACCATGTGTTGGACGACACCGCGGATCACGGTATCCAGTGCCGGCAGGATCACCAGCCAGAACAGCGTGACATAGGTCGCGCCGGCGGCCAGCAGGTCAAGCGCGCCGAAGCCGAAGGCCAGCGTGGTCACGACCCAGATGAAGATGTCGACGCCGATGATCCAGTAGGGATAGGCGATGGCCATCTTCTCGTCGAAGGCGGTCCGGTCGGGATCGGTGCCGCGGATGATGTCGCTCAGACCTTCGCGGGCGGTCCAGGCGATGAAGACAAGGTAAAGCTGAACGGCGAGGTTCATCCAGTAGCTCAGCGAAATGCCGTCGCCGCCGTGGGCGCCGAATGCCGCGTTCACGGCCGGGATGAACAGCGTCAGCCCCATGAGCCCCATCAGGATGGTCAGGTTGCGCTGCAGGAACTTGGCCCAGCGGTCCGAGCAGTTGACGAGCCGCAGCTCGGGAAATTTCGGGGCGAACACGAAACGGGTCAGCGTGGCGCTCAGGCGCGGGACCATGATCATGTACAGAAGGAACGGATGCGCGATTTCAAGGCCGACCTTGCTGTGCAGGTAGACAGAAACGGTCCGGGCCACGACGAAGAACACGATCAGCCCGAAGAGCTGCCGGAAAAGACGGCGGGCCAGGTACAGGATCGAATCCCGAAGCGTATCGCCGGCGGGCGGGGCGACATTGCCCTGCCATCTCTCCATGAGCTTGCGGGCGCCAAGCTCGGCCGCGAAGCCGATGGCCAGCGAGATCGCGGTCATCCCAAGCATCGTCCAGATGCCCACGGGGCCAAGCTGGGCGTGCATCTGCGCCAGCACACCGCGTTCCATCGCAATCAGCGTGCCGAAGCCCGTCAGCGCGGCCACGATCGGTGTGATGAAGGCCTGAACGACAAGATTGACCTTCTGGAAGAAGGTCAGGGGCGGTGCCGTTTCGGCGTCGGCGGCCGCGACGGCATCGAGCCGTTCCAGCAGCATGGACCGGACTTCGTCGTCCGACATCCGGGCAACCATCGCATCGACGGCTTCCTTGCTGAGCGGTGTGTCGGCGGCCGGTGCAGCGACATCGGAGCCGGCGCCACCCGGCGCGAGCGAGGCCGCGCCCAACTGCGCATGGCTCATGGTGGTGGAGGCGAGGACGGCAAAAACAATGCCAAAACATAAAATCAGCGCGCGCAACATGGTGAGTGGCTCCCGGTTGCTGGATGTGAACAAGGGTCATCCGTTTCCCGGATGATGAAAATATCGTTACCCGGCCACATCTGCGCACGCCAGCCGGAACATCCCCGAGCCCCGGAACAGTTGGCGACTGCATTTTCCGGGCCACAGGATACGGGAAGGCGTTCGGCCAAAAAAAAGGCCGAGCACTAAGCTCGGCCGAAGTCCAACAGGGAGGTATGAAGAAGGGCGGGGATCCCGACCACCTTCGAGAGCCGATTTATGCGGCAAGACCCCCCATTTCAAGCGTAATTCGCGGGCAGTTTGGCAATCCAGATATGCGCCTCGCGCATGGCTCGCTTCGGGTATCGCCGTGGTCGCTCGGCATGCGCGTTTCGGCGGGCAGGAATTGCATCGGGAACGATGACCATTTGCCGGTGATGCGTTGCGGTGCGTGGGGACCACGCACCCTACTGGGCGTCGGAATCTGATCACCGTCGGGGGAACCTTGGCCTTTGGGCGCGTGGTTCCCGCGCGCCGACCCCCGCGACCTGTCGAGTGTTACGGCTCAGATCTGGCCCATCTGGCGCAGCTGCTTGCGGTGCTGGATGATCTCGTCCTGCACGAACTCACGGAAGGCGGCGATGCGCTGGGACTGGCGCAGCTCCTCGGGGTAGGCGAGGTAGACGGGCACCTCGGCCGACTCGATCTGCGGGAAAACGCGGACAAGGTGGGGGAAGTCCTCGATCAGGTAATCGGGCAGCACGCCGATCCCCAGATCGTTCAGCACCGCCTGCAGCACGCCGAAATAATTGTTCACCGTCAGCAGCGAATGCGGATTGTAGGTCAGCACGTGCTGGATCATCGCGGCGCCCGCGCTCACCTGCGGGGTGGCGGGATTCTGGCAGATCAGGCGGTGATGTTCGATATCGTCGAGCTCTTCCGGCGTGCCGTGCTTTTCAAGGTACGAAGGCGAGGCATAGACCCGCATCTGCACCACCATCAGGCGCTTGCGGACAAGGTCGGCCTGGCTGGGCTCCTTCATGCGGATGGCCACGTCGGCCTCGCGCATGGGCAGGTCCATCACGCGTTCCTCCAGCATGAGGTCGACCTTCATGTCCGGGTACAGCTCGTAGAACTTCCCCAGACGCGGGGCGAGCCACAGCGTGCCGAAGCCCGTCGTCGTCGTCACCCGCAATTCGCCGAAGACTTCATCCGCGCTGTCACGGATTCGCGCCCATGCGGTATCGAGCCTGCGGGACATGGATTTCGTGGCGTCGAACAGCAGCTCGCCCTGCTCCGTCAGGATCAGCCCGCGGGCATGCCGGTGGAAGAGCGTGGCGTTCAAACCCTCCTCCAGCGCGCGGATCTGGCGACTGACCGCCGATTGCGACAGGTTGAGACGCTCACCCGCATGGGTCAGGCTGCCCGCATCCGCGACCGCGTGGAAAATTCTGAGCTTGTCCCAATCCATCTTTGCACTTTCGATCTGCGGCGGTCGTCTTACATAATAGGTGTGATAGTTCACCGGCAAGCAACAGTTGAGCGGAACTTGTAACAACCGCGTCCGTTTATCGCGCCTCGACAGGTCAACTTCTTTGACCTATCGTGCCATGCTAAGCGGACAGGAAGACATCCGACACTGTACCGACATGGGGAGGTGACCGATGAGTACTCAAAAGATTTCGCTGAACGACCGGTTCGATATCGAGAAAAGCCCGGTGCTGCTGAATGGCACCCAGGCGCTGGTCCGGCTGATGATTACTCAGAAAGCCCGCGACCGCGCAGCCGGGCACAACACTGCAGGGCTTGTCACGGGCTACCGCGGATCGCCGCTGGGCGCCGTTGACATGCAGATGACGCGGGCTGCCAAGCAACTGGCGGAAAGCGACGTCACGTTTCAGTATGGCTTGAACGAAGATCTCGCCGCGACGGCCCTTTGGGGCTCGCAGCAGGCGGAACTGCGCGGTGAGGGCCGTTTCGATGGGGTCTTCGGGCTGTGGTACGGGAAGGGGCCGGGCATCGACCGGTCGGGCGATGCGTTCAAGCACGCCAACATGGCCGGCACCTCGCCCTTGGGCGGCGTTCTGGCCGCGATGGGCGATGACCATACCGGCGAAAGCTCCACCGTGCTGCACCAGTCGGAATGGGCGCTACTGGATGCCTACATGCCGATCGTCAGCCCCGCCGGCGTTCAGGAAATTCTTGATTACGGCCTCTATGGTATTGGCCTGTCGCGATATTCCGGTCTGTGGGTCGGGCTGAAGACGATGAAGGACACGATCGAATCCACCGCCGTGGTGGATGGCGATCCGTTCCGGATGAAGCTGCAGACACCAGAGATGGAGATGCCCGAGGGCGGCCTGAACATTCGGCTGGTCGATTCTCCCGTCGATCAGGAAGCGCGCATGATCGACTACAAGCGCTTCGCGGCCGAGGCGTATTCCCGCGCCAACGGCATGGACAAGCGCATGTGGGGCAAGCCCGGGGCCAAGATCGGCTTCGTGGCGGCGGGCAAGAACTGGCTCGACCTGCTGCACGCCATGAGCCTGCTGAACATCGACGAGAACGAGGCGGAGCGCCTTGGCATCACGCTCTACAAGATCGGGCAGACCTTCCCGCTGGACATGCAGAGCTTCCACGACTGGGCCGAAGGGCTCGACCTGATCGTGGTGGTGGAAGAAAAGCGCAAGCTGATCGAGGTGCAGATCAAGGAAGCGATCTTTGACGACCGTCGCGGCCGCCGCGTGTACGGCTGGTACAAGGGCGGGGCCGGCGGGATGCACCGGGAAGAGCTGTTCCCGACACGCTATGCGCTGGATCCGATCTGGATTGCCGAAAAACTGGGCGGTATCCTGAAGGAAGAAGGCCGCGACACCGAAGGCCTGCGCGCGGGGCTGGCCTCGCTGGAAGACGCGCGCCGGGCCGACAATGCCGAGGAGATCGCGACACGGCTGCCCTATTTCTGTTCGGGTTGTCCGCACAACACGTCGACAAAGCTGCCCGAAGGCAGCCGCGCCTATGCCGGGATCGGCTGTCACTACATGGCGCAGTGGATGGACCGCGAGACGCTGGGCTATACCCATATGGGCGCCGAAGGGGCGAACTGGATCGGCGAGGCGCCGTTTTCGAAAACCCCACACGTGTTCCAGAACCTGGGCGACGGGACGTACAACCACTCGGGCATCCAGGCGATCCGCGCGGCCTTGGCGGCGGGGACGAACATCACCTACAAGATCCTGTTCAACGATGCCGTCGCCATGACGGGCGGGCAGGGCAACGAAGGCGGGCTGACCGCCGACCGGATCGCCGCTGAAGTGACCGCGGCGGGCGTCAAGCATCTGACCGTGGTCTATGACGAGAAGGAAGATGTCGATTTCGATGCCTTCCCCGAAGATATCAAGATCCGCGAACGCGCCGACCTGATGGACGTGCAAAAGTCGATGACCAAGGTCGAAGGCGTGTCGGTGATCCTCTATATCCAGACCTGTGCCGCCGAAAAGCGGCGGCGTCGGAAACGGGGGACGTTCCCCGATCCCGATCAGCGGGTCTTCATCAACACCGATATCTGCGAAGGCTGCGGCGATTGCGGCGTGCAGTCGAACTGCGTGTCGGTCGTGCCGGTGGAAACCGAACTGGGCCGCAAGCGGGCGATCGACCAGTCCTCGTGCAACAAGGACTTTTCGTGCCTCAAGGGCTTCTGCCCGTCTTTCGTGACTGTGCATGGCGCCACGCCGAAGAAGGCCGCAACGGCCGAGATCGACCTGCCGGACCTGCCCCAGCCCACGCTGCCGGGGATAAACGGCACCTTCAACGTCATCATCACCGGTGTCGGCGGGACCGGCGTCGTGACCATCGGTGCCGTTCTGGCGCAGGCCGCGCAGCTGGATGGCAAGGGGGCCGCGATGATGGAGATGGCAGGCCTCGCCCAGAAGGGCGGCGCGGTGCATATCCATTGCCGTCTGGCGGAAAAACCGGATGATATCAGCGCGGTACGCGTCGCGACGGGCGAAGCGGACGCGCTGATCGGCGGCGATCTGGTGGTGTCTGCCGGGGCCAAGACCCTTGGCCTGACGCGCACGGGCCGCACCGGCGCGGTGATCAACAGCCACGAGATCATCACCGGCGATTTCACCCGCGACACCGAATTCGCGCTGCCGACCGACCGTCTGACCGTGCAGCTGGAAGCCCGCCTGCGGGAAAACCTGCAATTGTTCGATGCCTCGGAACTGGCCGGGGCGACGATGGGGGATTCCATCTATTCGAACATGATGCTGTTCGGCGCGGCCTGGCAGCAGGGTCTGATCCCGATCAGCCACGAAGCGATCCTGAACGCCATCGAACTGAACGGCGCCGCCGTCGACCGCAATAAGCGCGCGTTCGAGATCGGCCGCTGGGCCATGGTTCACCCGGACGAAGCCAAATCGTTGTCGAAGCCCAACGTGGTGCAGTTGCCCGCGTCGCTGGAAGACAAGATTTCGTTGCGCGAACAGAAGCTTATCACCTATCAGGGCAAGGGGCTGGCCAAGCGCTACCGCAAGCTGGTCGACAGTGTCGAACACCCGGAGCTGAAGGAAGCCGTCGCCAAGGGCTATCACAAGCTGCTGGCCTACAAGGACGAATACGAGGTCGCCCGCATGTTGCTGGAAAGCCGCGACAAGGCGGCCGAGCAGTTCGAGGGCGATTTCTCGATGGAATTCCACCTCGCACCCCCGACCTTGCCCGGCAGTGACTCAGACGGGCGGCCCAAGAAGCGGAAGTTCTCGGAAAAGCTGATGCCGATGTTCCGGGTCTTGGCGTCGATGAAGAAGCTGCGCGGTACGCCGCTCGACCCGTTCGGCTACGCGTCCGAGCGCAAGATGGAACGCGCGCTGATCAAGCAGTACGAAGCCGACATGGCCGACATCCTGCCCAAGGTCACCGACGCGAACCGCGAGATTGCCGTGGCGTTGGCCGCGCTCCCGCTCGACATCCGCGGCTACGGCCCGATCAAGGTCGCGAACGAGGCCAAGGCCGCGAAAAGACGGGAAGAATTGCTTGCGGCCTTCCGCTCCGGCGGGTCCGATCTGGCGAAGGCGGCCGAGTAATCTTTTCGTGTGGAAGGGGAGTGCCCCTTAGAATTCATTTGCCAACAGGGGACCGTCCGTGTCATACGGGCGGTGCAAACTGACTTTCGAGACCTGTTCCTATCCGGCCAGCCTATCGACGTTTCAGCTGCCGGGTCGCCGCATACTGTGGGCGACACATAACTAAGGAATTGTCTCAGATGGCAAATGGCACCGTGAAGTGGTTCAACCCCACCAAAGGCTTCGGCTTCATTGAACCCGAGCAAGGTTCGCGCGACGTTTTCGTTCACATCTCGGCCGTGGAACGCGCTGGTCTGACCACGCTGAAGGACGGCCAGGCCGTGACCTTCGACCTGGAAAAAGGCCGCGATGGCCGCGAGTCGGCGTCGAACCTGGCGCTGGCGTAAGCCTTGGGGTTCCAGGCGGTATTAACTGCCTGGTAACCACAGTGATTTAGCCTGACAGGTCTTAGGGCCTGCCTCGGGCGACGGAACCGGCAGACCAGCGTCTGCCGGTTTTTTCGTGTCCGGATGCCGATCTTTTGCGCGCGCGCCGTCGCGCAGTGTCATATTCCCGTCATCGTCACTTTGCAAAAGGGCGGGCCGGCTTTAAGTAGCGACCGTAGCTGATTTAGGTTTTCCATGACATCGCAACGCCATATCGCACGCGACATCTCGTACGCCCATTCGGCGGAAACCAAGGGCGGTCGGGCCATGATCCGGCTGATGGAAAACACCACGGGTCGCATTCGCCTGATCAAGCGCGCCGACGGGTACGAAACCGAAGTGGCCGGCGGCCGGACGTTCTGGCAGGTCATGGTCGAACGCTATGGTCTGACTTTGGAGACGCTGGGCGGCACGCTGGACAAGATCCCGCGCGAAGGCCCGCTGATCCTGATTGCGAACCACCCTTACGGCATCCTCGACGGGCTGATGATGGGCCATATCCTGTCCGCCACCCGTGGCGATTTCCGCATTCTGGCCCACCGGATCTTTCGCAAGGCCGACGATCTGAACCGGATCATCCTGCCGATTTCCTTCGACGAAACGAAAGACGCGGTGAAGGGCAATATCGAGACCCGGAAGGTGGCACTGGATTACCTGGCCCAGGGCGGGGCCATCGGCATCTTCCCGGGCGGAACGGTGTCGACGGCCGCGCGCCCGTTCTCGCGGCCGCTGGATCCCGGCTGGCGGGGGTTCACCGCGCGGATGGTGGCGAAATCGAACGCGACGGTGGTGCCGATCTTCTTCGAAGGCCATACCTCGCGCCTGTTCCAGGTGGCCAGTCACCTGCACAACACGCTGCGCATGGGGCTCCTGATCAAGGAATTCCGGAGCCGCGTGGACACGCCTGTCCGCGTGGTGATCGGCGATCCGATCGGGCGGGATGTGCTGGACCCGCTGGCGCGGGATTCCAAGGCGATGATGGATTTCCTGCGGACGGCCACCTACAACCTGTCGCCGAAACCGACAAAGGCGGGCGAGATCGGGTTCGAGTTCGAAACCCGCTACAAGAAACCGGGCGAGCCGCGGGTCTATTGATGAAATCACGCCGGATCTGCCCGTAGGGTGCGTGGTCCCCACGCATCTTGGCAGGCCCGGTGCCGGGTTCCGGTGCGTGCAGAGCACACACCCTACAAGTATGAAGACAACCCTATGTAATCATGATCCGTCCGGAGCGCGCAGCGGTCCGGTTCGCGCCCGACCCGCTCCCAGGGCGGGCGCGAATGAATGAATGAAGCGTTATGAGAGGCTTGGAAGTCGTTCGCATACCCGTCCGCGGTCTATGCGTCACAGCCCACCCTCGGGCCGGGCGCGAGCCTTTCGTTGGGGCAAACCATTGTTGTTGTTCTTGGCGGAACCCGCCGACCGTCAGCCTCTCCCCATGTTTCGGTTGAAGTTTCGGCCCGGACGTGGTGAACCGTTCTCAACCCGAATTTCCCTTGCGACAGGCCCCACAGCACATGGGCACGAAAATGGCAGTTGGCGTATTCGATAGCGGTCTTGGCGGTCTGACGGTGCTTGCCGCGGCCCAGGCCCGCCTTCCGGAGGTGGATTTCGTCTATTACGGCGATACCGCGCATGCGCCTTACGGCGTGCGCGAACCGGCGGATATCGAACAGCTGACCCGCGCGGGCGTGAGCGCGCTGTGGGACAGCGGCTGCGATCTGGTCGTGCTGGCCTGCAATACCGCGTCTGCCGTTGCCCTGCGCAAAATTCAGGAAGCCGGCGTGCCGCAGGGCAAGCGCGTGCTGGGCGTCTTCGTCCCGATGATCGAGGCGCTGACCGAGCGCAACTGGGGCGACAATTCCCCGCCTCGCGAGGTGGACGTCAAGCATGTGGCGCTGTTTGCCACGCCCGCCACAGTCTCCAGCCGCGCGTTCCAGCGGGAGCTGGCCTTCCGCGCCATTGGCGTGGATGTCGAAGCGCAGGCCTGCGGCGGGCTTGTCGACGCGATGGAAGAGGGTGACATGATCCTGGCCGAGGCGCTCGTCCGGTCCCATGTCGATGCGCTGAAGCGGAAGATGCCGAACCCCCAGGCCGCGATCCTTGGGTGCACCCATTATCCGCTGCTGGAAGACGTGTTCCGCGACGCGCTGGGGCCCGAGGTCAAGGTGCTGAGCCAGCCGCAGATCGTGGCGGCAAGCCTGGCCGATTACCTCGAACGGCACCCCGATCTGGTGGGCGCCGGCGCGCCCAGCTACCTGACGACGGGCGATCCGCGACGTGTCAGCGACCGCGCGACGCAGTTCTTGCGACGACACATCGCCTTTGAAGCTGCCTGATAAAACCCTATCTCACTGACATCCGCACGGGCGCCCCTGCGTTCGTGCACCGATCCGAAGGTCCGACATGACCCATAAAATCGCCATCCTTGGTGCGTCCGGCTATACCGGCGCCGAGCTTGTCCGGCTGATCGCCGGCCATCCGAACATCGAAATCGCGGCCCTGTCCGCCGACCGCAAGGCCGGGCTGGAGATGGCCGAGGTGTTCCCCTTCCTGCGCCACATGGATCTGCCGACGCTCTGCACCATCGACGAGATCGATTTCTCGCAGATCGACCTGTGCTTCTGCGCGCTGCCGCACAAGACCTCGCAGGAGGTCATCTCGGCCCTGCCGCGGGATCTGAAGATCGTGGACCTGTCCGCCGATTTCCGGCTGCGCAACCCGGACGCCTACAAGACATGGTATGGCAACGGTCATTCCGCGCCCGAGATCCAGAAGGAGGCCGTCTACGGGCTGACCGAATTCTACCGGGACGATATCCGGAACGCCCGGCTGGTCGCAGGCACGGGGTGTAACGCGGCCACGGGGCAGTTCGCGCTCAGGCCGCTGATCACCACAGGGGTGATTGAACTGGACGAAATCATCCTCGACCTGAAATGCGCCGTCTCCGGTGCCGGGCGGAGCCTGAAGGAAAACCTGCTTCATGCCGAGCTGAGCGAGGGCTACAACGCCTATGCGCTGGGGTCCACGCACCGGCATCTGGGCGAATTCGATCAGGAATTCAGTGCCTTGGCGGGGCGGCCGGTGAAGATCCAGTTCACGCCGCACCTTCTGCCCGTCAACCGCGGGATCCTGGCCACGACCTACGTCAAGGGCGATGCCGAGGATATCTACGAGACGCTGCTGACGGCCTACCGGGACGAACCCTTTATCGTGGTCCTGCCCTTCGGACAGGCGCCCAGTACCCATGACGTGCGCGGATCGAACTACTGCCATATCGGCGTCGCGTCCGACCGGCAGCCGGGGCGCGCGACGATCTTTGCCGCGCTCGACAACTTGTGCAAAGGTTCCAGCGGGCAGGCGTTGCAGAACGCCAACCTGATGCTGGGCGAGGACGAGACGACGGCGCTGACCGCGCCCGCGCTTTTCCCGTAACCTTCCGAGGAGCGGATGAAAAACCTGAAGAAGCAACGCCGTATCCAGGTCATCGCCATCACCGCGGTGACCCTGGTGCTGGCCAGCGTCCTGATCGGGTACGCCTTCCGTGACGGAATCAACCTTTTCCGGTCGCCTTCGCAACTGATGGCCGAACCGCCGGGGCCGGCGGAGATCTTCCGAATTGGCGGACTGGTCGAGGAAGGCTCGCTGATCCGCGGGCAGGGCCAGCAGGTGCGCTTTGCCGTGACCGATGGCGGGGCGTCGGTGCCCGTGGTCTATTCCGGCGTGCTGCCGGACCTCTTCGACGAAAACCAGGGCATGATCGGCACCGGCACCTACGCGAACGGCGTGTTCGAGGCGACCGAGATCCTGGCCAAGCACGACGAAAGCTACATGCCGAAAGAGGTGGTGGATGCCTTGAAGGAACAGGGCGTCTATCAGCCCTCGGACGGCTGAGGGCACAGGTTTCTGGTGCGCACGGCAGAGTGCATTCAACCGAGGATTGATCCCTAACGTATTGAAACCATTGATCCGTCGGGCGGCTGCCGTTACTGGTGGCGAACGGCTTTGACTTTACGGAAAGACATACACACATGGTCAGGATCAAGATCACCGGGCGCGCACCCTATGACGTGGGCTGGGGGAACCGCATCCCCTTCGGCGGCGATTTTGTCGAAGACATTCTGCGGGGCGGCGACATGGTCGAACAGAGCCCGGACAGGCTGGTCCTTCTCGATGACAAGTTCGGGCTTTCTGCGGTCCTGAAGGGGCGTTTCACCTACGGCCCGAACGGCGATACGGATGATTTCACGGTGAAGGCGGCCGTCTTCAAGTACCAGGGACAGACCTTCCAGAAGTGGAACGGGCTGAACTGGACCGACGAAACCATGGGGCGCGCGGTCGAAGCCGTGGACAACGGCAGGGCCAACGCGATCCAGAAGGTCCTGATGCAGGACGATTACACCTTCGTGAAGCCGGGACGGGCCGACAGCGGGCCCTTCGTGATCGGCACCGAGAACGCCGATACGATCAAGGTGAAGGGCAATCTGGCCGAACACGGCAACACAGTGTTTTCGCTGGGCGGTAACGACGTGATCAACATGTCGAAGGCGTTCGGCGGCGGCGCCTTGGAAAGCGGGCGCGGGAGCGACAAGGTGATCGGGAGCAAGGGCGCCGACCACATCCGCACCTCGGGCGGGAAGGACATCGTCCTGGGTGGCAAGGGCGCCGACAATATCGACGGCAACGGCGGACGCGACAAGATCCTGGGGCAGGGCGGCAATGACATCTACCTGACCGGCGGACGCGGCAACGACATCGTCCTTGGCGGCGGTGGTGACGATGAAATCAATGACACGAAGGGCAAGAATAACAAGCTCTTCGGCAACAGTGGCGACGATTACATCATCGGGCGCGGCACGCTGAAAGGTGGCCGCGGTGATGACAGGCTGCAGGGCGCGGGCGAGAACAACAAGTTCTTCGGCGGCGGCGGCGATGACGATATTTCGGGCATGGGTCGTCTGAACGGCGGCGCGGGCAACGACAAGATGAGCGGCAGCGGCTTTTTCCGCGGCGGTGAAGGCAATGACGTGATGATATCGCAGGGCGGCGATGTCGATACGTTCGATTTCCGCCTGAAGGGTGACGACAGCTTCGGCAATGACAGGATCGCGGACGTCGACACTTACACGATGCCGTTCCTGTACGACGCGCCGAACCCGCTGCTGTTCGACGAAGGCACCGACATTTCCCTGCGCTATGCCAGCAACCGCGAGGTCGTGATCCTGCGAGCGAAGCAAGATGGCGAAACGGTGGGCACCGTTAAGTTCGGCGGCAATTTCTCGAGTGTCTCGTCTTTTGATGCGCAAACGGCGATGCAAAGCATCGAGGACGCGTTGGTCTTCGGCTGACGCGGGCCGGGCACCGTACGCACCGCTCAGCGGGCGTTAAGCAATTGGCAGCATCTTTCGCCCCGTTCGTGGCAGGCGGGAGGTGCACCCATGCAGACGGTTCGCGAGATTGCAGAAGACATCGTGGCGCGCGAAGGCGGCTACGTGAACGATCCCGACGATCCGGGCGGTGCCACCAAGTACGGGGTGACCATCGGCACGCTCAGGCGGCTGGGGCTGGACCTGACGGGCGACGGTCTTGTCGACACCGCCGACGTCCAGCGCCTGACGCGTGCCCATGCGGTGGACATCTTCGTCCGCCATTACTTCGAGGCGCCCCGCATCGGTGAATTGCCGGTGGTGCTGCAACCCAGCGTCTTCGACATGTACGTGAATGCCGGCGCCAACGCGGTGAAGATCCTGCAGAGGCTGCTGAAGGCGATGGGCTATGCCGCGGCCGTCGACGGCGTGATCGGGCCGCAGACACTGGGGGCGGCGCGCGATGCGGCGGTGCCCAGCCCGGAGCTTCTGCGCGATGCCTATGGCGTGGCGCGGCGCAATTACTACTTCCGCCTGGCCGATCAGCGGCCCTCCAGCCGCAAATACGCCCGCACCCGGGCCGGGGCCAAGGGTGGCTGGATCAAGCGGGCCGAGGAATTCGTCTCGCCGCAATATCGCCTGACGGCAGATGCCTTTGCGGAAAGGGTTGCAGAATGGGGATGATCGACGGTCTTTTCGGCTTCCTGTTCGGCGGCGGGCGCAATGCCGTCCGCGAAACGGTGGAAGTTTTCCGCGAAAACGCCGAAGCGGGCGCAGAGCGCAGCGCCAACTTGCAGACCCAGGCGACGGCGCAGCTGGGGCAGGAATTCATGATCCCGCGGCAGGGCCTGTTCGACCGGCTGATCGACGGCGTGAACCGTCTGCCGCGCCCGGCGCTGGCGCTGGGAACGTTGGCGCTGTTCGTGTCGGCCATGGTCGATCCGGTCTGGTTCGCCGCGCGGATGCAGGGCGTGGCGCTGGTGCCCGAACCGCTGTGGTGGCTGCTGGGGGTCATCGTGTCGTTCTATTTCGGCGCCCGCCACCAGCTGAAGAAACAGAGCTTCGAGCGGGAGATCGCCCGAACCGCCGCGCTTGCGCCCGAAGCTTTCCGCCAGGTCGGCGTGCTGGAGGCGCTTCGCGGCCGCGACGATCCCGAACGCCCGGGCGCCGCCGATACCGGCAGCGATGCGACCGTGACCACCGCCGCAACGGTCCCGGAAGGGAACCCGGCGCTGGAGGACTGGCGTACGCTCCGCAAGGCGTGATCGCCCCGCGCGGGAATGCCGCTTGGAGCGGGGCGGCGTGATCCCTATACAGGGACCATGATAACAGAGCTTGGCCATTTCGCCCTGATCCTCGCCTTCGTCGTGGCCGTCGTGCAGATGGTCGTCCCCATGGTCGGGGCGGCACAGCGCTGGCCCGGGTGGATGGCTGTCGCCGAACCTGCCGCGATGATCCAGTTCATCCTGACGCTGTTTTCCTTCGGCGCGCTGATGTGGGCCTTCGTCGTGTCGGATTTCTCGCTGCAGCTGGTGGTGATGAACAGCCATTCGCTGAAGCCGCTGATCTACAAGATCTCGGGCACGTGGGGGAATCACGAGGGCTCGATGCTCCTCTGGGTGCTGATCGTGACGCTGTTCGGTGCGATGGCGGCCGCCTTCGGGGGGAACCTGCCGCCCACGCTGAAAGCGCGCGTGTTGGCGGTGCAATCGTCCATCGCGGTCGCATTCTTCGCCTTCATCCTGTGGACGTCAAACCCGTTTACCCGGCTGGCAGTACCGCCCTTCGACGGACAGGACCTGAACCCGCTGCTGCAGGACCCGGGCCTCGCCTTCCATCCGCCGTTTCTCTACCTGGGCTATGTGGGCCTTTCGATGGCCTATTCCTTCGCCGTGGCCGCCCTGATCGAAGGCCGCGTCGATGCTGCCTGGGCGCGCTGGGTGCGGCCATGGACGCTGGCGGCCTGGGTCTTCCTGACCATCGGCATCGCGCTTGGATCCTGGTGGGCGTATTACGAGCTCGGCTGGGGCGGGTTCTGGTTCTGGGATCCGGTGGAAAACGCCTCCTTCATGCCATGGCTTCTGGCCGGAGCGCTGCTGCATTCCGCGATCGTCGTGGAAAAGCGCGAGGCGCTGAAAAGCTGGACGATCCTCTTGGCGATCCTTGCCTTCGGCTTCTCCCTGATCGGGACGTTCATCGTGCGCTCGGGCGTGCTGACATCCGTCCACGCCTTCGCGAACGATCCCGAGCGCGGCGTCTTCATCCTGATGATCCTCGCCTTCTTCACCGGCGGCGCGCTGACGCTTTACGCGGCCCGCGCACGGCTGCTCGAGGCGAAGGGCGTCTTCGGCATCGTCAGCCGCGAGAGCGCCCTGGTGGTCAACAACGTCCTGCTGGCGGTCAGCGCCATGGTCGTCTTCGTGGGCACCATGTGGCCACTGGTGGCGGAGATGGCGTTCGACCGGAAGCTTTCGGTCGGCCCGCCGTTCTTCAACATGGCCTTCACGCCGTTCATGGTGCTTCTGGGCCTTGCCCTGCCCATCGGCGCGTTGCTGCCGTGGAAGCGCGGCAAGCTGGGCCGCGCGGTCCACAGCCTGCGCTTCGTGGCGGTTCTGGCGGTGGCGCTTGGCGCGCTGGCCTGGGCGATGCAAACGGGGCGCAGCGCGCTGGGGCCGGTGGGGCTGGCGCTGGGATCCTGGGTTGTCTTCGGCGCGCTGGTGGACCTGTGGTCGCGCACCGGGCGCGGCGAGACGGGATCGCGCATCGCGCGCCTTGCGCGCCTGCCGGGGGCCGACTGGGGCAAGACGGTGGCCCATGCGGGCCTTGGCGTCACGATCTTCGCCGTCGCGGGCCTGACGGCCTGGCAGCAGGAAGATATCCGTGTCGCGCAGGTGGGCGAACCCTTCGACGTCGGCGGATACCGCCTGACGCTGGAGGACGTCAACCGCGTGCAGGGGCCGAACTACATGTCGACCATGGGCACCGTGCGGCTTCAGAAGGCCGGGCGCACCCTCGCCATGCTGAACCCGGAAAAACGCATGTACCCGGTCGCCAACATGCCCACGACCGAAGCTGCCATCGACTATCGCTTCCTGCGCGACGTGTACGTCGTGATCGGTGACCCGCAGGAGGGCGGCGGCTGGGTCATGCGGACCTATATCAAGCCCTTCGTCAACTGGATCTGGGGCGGGTCGCTTCTGATGGCGCTTGGCGGCCTTCTGTCGCTGACGGACCGCCGGTTCCGCGTCGCCGCCGGGGCCCGGCGGTCGGTGAACGCAACCGGGCTGCCCGCGGAATGAGGTGGCTTCTGCTGATCCTCGCCCTGCTGGCGGGTCCGGCCCTTGCCGTGCAGCCGGACGAAGTGCTGGACGATCCGGTGCTGGAAGACCGCGCGCGCGAGATCTCCAAGGGGCTCCGCTGCCTTGTCTGCCGCAACGAGAGCATTGACGAAAGCAACGCCTCGCTGGCACGAGACCTGAGGCTGTTGGTGCGTGAACGCCTTGTGGCCGGCGACAGTGACACGCAGGTCGTGGATTACGTTGTCGACCGTTACGGCGAATACGTGCTGCTGCAACCGACGGTCCGGGGTGCCAACTGGCTTCTGTGGGCCGCCGGTCCCGCGATGCTGATCCTTGCGCTGATCCTGGCGTGGATGTTCCTGCGCGGCCGCGACAGCGCCGCCGGGGCGGAATCACAGGGGTTGAGCGACGAGGAACAGGCGCGGCTCGACAAGATCCTGAAGGGCTGATCCAGGCCCTGACCAATGATCCCAAGCCTGGGCGCGGAGTGTGCGATGCAATACGAGACCCTGACCTACGACCTGACCGACGGGCTGGCCGTCATCACCCTGAACCGCCCCGACAAGATGAACGCGCTGACGCGGCAGATGCGGGCCGAAGTGGCGCATGCAGCGAAGGCGGCGGGCGACGATGCCCGCGCGCTGGTGCTGACGGGCGCGGGCCGGGCGTTCTGTTCGGGTCAGGATCTGGGCGATGGCGGCTCGGCGGCCAACCCGGATCTGGAGCGGACGCTGCGGGACGAATACGCGCCCATGCTGATGGCGATCACCGAATGTCCGGTGCCGACCATCGCCGCGGTGAACGGACCCGCGGCCGGGGCAGGGGCCAACCTTGCGCTGGCGGCCGATGTCGTGATCGCGAAGGAAAGCGCCTATTTCCTGCAGGCCTTCACCCGGATCGGCCTGATCCCGGATGCCGGCGGCACATGGTTCATGCCGCGCCAGGTGGGCATGGCCAAGGCCATGGGCGCGTCGCTGTTCGCGGAAAAGATCCCGGCGCGTCAGGCCGAGGCCTGGGGCCTGATCTGGGAAGCCGTGGCCGACGACGCGTTCGAAGCGCATTGGAAGGCCCGTGCCGAATACCTGGCCAAGGGACCGACAAAGGCGTTCCAGGGCGTCAAGACGGCGCTGCGCGGCACCTATGGCAAGACGCTGGAAGAACAGCTGGAGATCGAGGCGAGCCTGCAGGGCGAATGCGGCCATTCCCGCGATTTCCAGGAAGGCGTCGTGGCGTTTCTCGAAAAACGGCCTGCCTCCTTCGAAGGCCGCTAAGGCCTTATCCTAGACCCAGCCGCCGACGTCGCTGCCGCGTTCGTGCAGGCCGATATCGCTGACCGCCAACGTCTTGTTGGCGGTGATCACGGCCACGGCCTCTCCATCCGCCGAAAGCGTCTGCGTGCCGTCGGGGTTGGTGGCCAGTGTCATGGTCGGCGCCTGCTGACCGGGTTCGTAGACGTAGACCAGCTCGTCCTCGTCGACATCCAGGTCGAGGATCGAGGCGGTCTGCTCTCCGGCATGTTCCAGCAGGTAGAACAGGTCCTCGCCTTCGCCGCCCGACGCAGTGTCGGAATCGCCGAAGAAAATCGTGTCGTCGCCTTCGCCGCCGTCCAGCATGTCGGCGTTGCCGTCGGTCAGGAAGATCTGTTCCGCGTCGTCGGGCAGGGCGAATGCGCCGCCCGATGCCATCGCATCGCGAAGCGCGACCATCTCGTGATGGGTCAGCGACCGGCTCAGGAAATCGCCGTCGAACAGCACATCGTTGCCGTCGCCGCCACGCACGTCGTCCGAGCCGTAGTTGCCGATGACAAAGTCGTCGCCATCGCCACCGCGCACGGTGTCGAAGCCCACTCCGCCGCGCACCCAGTCTCCGCCCTTGCCGCCGCCCAGATTGTCATTGTTGCTGGCGCCTTCGACCACGTCGTTGCCGGCGCCGCCGTTCATCGTGTCGTCGTTCAGTTCGCCGCGCAGCAGGTCGCTGCCGTCGCCGCCGAAGATCGTGTCGTCGTCTTCGGCCCCGCGCAGGATATCGTTGCCGTCGCCGCCGAGGATCTCGTCCTTCCCATCGCCGCCGTCGACATCGTCATTGCCGGTGCCGCCTTCGATCCTGTCCATCCCTTCGCCGCCAAACAGCGTGTCGTCGCCGTGCTGGCCGAAGATGTTGTCATCTCCGGAAAAGCCCACGATCCAGTCGGCGTCCAGACCGCCTTCCAGGCGGTCGTCGCCGCTACCGCCATAGACGTCGTCTTCGCCCGGTCCGCCGTACAGCGTGTCGTCATCGCTCAGGCCGTAGATCTTGTCATTGCCGCCCAGCCCGTCGATCGTGTCGGGGTCCAGCGTGCCATAAAGCGTATCGTCGCCTTCTGTCGGCTCGTTGGACTCCGTTTCATCGTCGATCCGGTCCCGGACGTCGTCTATCATTTCCGAGATTCCGTAGATGCCCACGGCCCCTACGGCCAGCAACAGCAACATCATCATGGCCTGTCTCCCTCAACCGTGCGGGTTCCCGGTGACGGTGCGCAAGCGCATCGCCGAGGGACATCCAGCCCTGTAGTGCTAGCGAACGAGGGTTGCGCCCGTCAATCGCATACAATCGGTACAAGGGCGGGGGGAAGGCTTTTGATCGGCCGGGTGGCCGCCCGATCACAATGTCATCCGTCCGGGCCGCGCGATCACGCGCTGGCAAGGCTTCCGCGTTCGTGAAGCAGGATATCGGTGACGGCCAGCGGGATGTCGGCCGTGATGACCGCGATCTCCTCGCCGTCTGCCGACAGCGTCTGCGTTCCATTGCCATTGTCGGTCAGCGCCATTTCGGGCGTCGCCTGGCCGGGCTCGTGCACGTAGACCAGCTTGTCGGCCTCGGTCTCCATGTCCATGATCGCAGCGGGGGCCGAGCCGGGATGCTCCAGCAGGTAGAGCCTATCGTTACCCTCGCCGCCATAGACGGTGTCGGCATCGCCGAAGAGGATGTGATCGTCGCCGTCGCCACCGTGGATCGTGTCGGCCTGACCGTCGGTCAGGTAGACCTCCGTCACGTCGTCGGGCAGGGGCAGGTCGTCGTCTCCGGCCAGCAGCGCCTCGTGCAGAAGCGCGCGTTCCGGCGGGGTCAGCGCGCGGCTCAGGTAATCCCCGTCAAAGATGATGTCGTCGCCGGAACCGCCCGATATCGTGTCACTGCCGATATTGCCCAGGACGATGTCGTCGCCGGCGCCGCCATCGACAACGTCGCGCCCGATGCCGCCGCGGACCCAGTCGTCGCCGGCGCCGCCGAAGATGTTGTCGTTGTCGCTTTCACCTTCCAGCATGTCATGCCCGGCGCCGCCATGGATCGAGTCGTCGCCAAGCTCTCCGCGGATGACGTCGTTGCCGGCGCCGCCACGGAGCGTGTCATTGCCAGAGTCGCCCATCACCGTGTCATCGCCAGGCCCGCCGATGACGAGGTCTTCGCCGGCGCCGGCATCGATCCAGTCATTGCCCGCGCCGCCAAGCGCGGTGTCCTCGCCATCGCCTGCGTAGAAGAAATCGTCGCCGTCTTCGCCCAGAAGCGTGTCATTGCCGGCATTGCCGCGCAGCCCGTCATTTCCCGGTCCGCCTTCAACCCGATCGTTGCCGTCGTTTCCGAACAGATCGTCGTCCCCGGCGCCGCCTCTGACGGTGTCGTCTCCGGACAGCGCATAGATCCTGTCGTCCCCGTCCTGGGCCTCGATCAAATCTGCTTCGGACGTTCCGAACAGCAGATCGTCACCCCCGGACGGCTCCTTGCCCATGTATTCGTCGATGAGTTCCTGAACGTCGTCTGTGAAACTCGTTGCGCCGATTATTCCCACGGCGCCGATGGCGGCCAAGAGTAGCAGTTCCACTGTATTCCCCCCGTATTGCGGTGCGTTGGAAACAGGATCTCCGGGACGAGCCCTTCCCACGAAGGATCGCCTGTGGCGCGGAGCACTCGGCACGTATCAAAATCAACAGTATAATTCAGGGAAACTCGAAAGATCCCTGATAATACGACGCAATCAATGCGTCGGTCCCAAGAATAGGATCCGTTCGATTTGGTTCATTGTCAACAACGAAGTACTACACAAGCGAACTTTCTTATTTCCACTCTTCTCAAAATTGTGCGCGGCAAGAAAAAAGGGCCCCGCACCTTGGCGCGGGACCCTGAACCTTGACCGAAATCGCCGAACGGATCAGCGCTTTTCGATATCCACGTAGTCGCGGGCCGTATGGCCAAGGTACAACTGGCGCGGGCGTCCGATGCGGTTCTGCGGATCGGCGATCATCTCTTTCCACTGCGACACCCAGCCCACGGTCCGCGACACGGCGAAGATCGGGGTGAACATCGAGGTGGGGAAACCCATCGCCTCGAGGATGATGCCGGAATAGAAGTCGACGTTCGGGAACAGCTTGCGGTCGGTGAAGTAGCTGTCGGCCAGTGCGGCCTTTTCCAGTTCCTTTGCCACCTGAAGCGTCGGATTGTTATCGATCCCCAGCAGGTCAAGCACTTCGTCGGCCGATTGCTTCATCACCGTCGCGCGCGGGTCGAAGTTCTTGTAGACGCGGTGACCGAAGCCCATCAGGCGGAACGGATCGTCCTTGTCTTTTGCACGGGCGATGTATTCCGGGATGTTGTCCACCGAGCCGATCTGCTTCAGTGTTTCCAGCGCCGCCTGGTTGGCGCCACCATGGGCAGGGCCCCAAAGGCACGCGATACCGGCCGCGATGCAGGCGAACGGGTTCGCGCCCGACGACGACGCCAGACGCACGGTCGAGGTCGACGCGTTCTGTTCGTGATCGGCATGCAGCGTGAAGATCCGGTCCATCGCGCGGGCGAGGATCGGGTTGACCTCGTATTCCTCGGCCGGGACGGAAAAGCACATCCGCAGGAAGTTCGACGCGTAGTCGATATCGTTGCGCGGATACACGAAGGGCTGGCCCACGTGGTACTTGTAGGCCCAGGCCGCGATCGTCGGCATCTTCGCGATCAGGCGCACCGTCGCGACCTCGCGCTGCCAGGGATCCTGGATATCGGTGGAATCGTGGTAGAACGCCGACATCGCGCCCACGACACCGACCATGATCGCCATCGGATGCGCGTCACGGCGGAAGCCGCGGAAGAAGTTCACCATCTGCTCGTGCAGCATGGTGTGGTGCGTCACGCGGGATTCGAAATCTTCCAGTTCCGCGGCCGACGGCAGTTCCCCGTAGAGCAGCAGGTAGCACACTTCCAGGAAGTGCGAATTTTCCGCCAGCTGGTCGATCGGATAGCCGCGGTGCAGCAGTTCGCCCTTTTCACCATCGATAAAGGTGATCGTGGAATCGCAGCTTGCCGTGGAGGTATAGCCCGGATCGTAGGTGAATACGCCGGCCTCACCATAAAGCTTGCGGATGTCGAGCACATCCGGCCCGGCCGTGGGCGTGTGGATCGGCAGCTGGTAGCTGTCGTCACCAATGGTGAGCGTCGCGGATTTCTTGGTTTCGCCGGTAAAATCAGTCATCACTGTACCTCCTCTGAGATGCCCCGCCGGCAGGACCCCGGGGACACGACCCAGGACTGGTTTTCCGGAGGGAGGCCGGCCGTTTTGGCCGATAAGCTGTTTCGAACGCGCGTCATTCGAATTGCCAGACGTGGTAGCGGCAAGTCGTGACTCGTTTATGAAAATCGGATCCCCTAGTTGTTTATCGCTCCAACCGCCGGTCTGTCATGCAGCATCGTCACCCGAAGGGAACGCCTCGGCGGCGTCTTTGATCCGGGCCAGCGTTTCATCGCGGCCCAGCACAATCATCATGTCGAATACGGAAGGCGTCACCGTACGCCCTGCCAGCGCAGCCCGGAGCGGGCCGGCCAGTTTCCCGAATTTCGTTTCGCGATCTTCGGCAAAGGTGTTGAGCGTGGCTTCAAGTTCATCGCGAGACCAATTAGCATTTCGCAGTTGCGGCGTCAATTCCGCGAGCATCGAACGGTTGTCGGAATCCAGCGCCTTCAAGGCCTTATCGTCCGGAGCCAATGGTCTTTCGACCAATGCAAAATGTGCCTTTTCAATAAGATCCGGGAAAGTCTTCGCGCGTTCCTTCACGAAGGGAAGCGCCTGAACGAACGCTGCGTTCTGATCGTCGGTCAGGGCCGGTTGGCCGGAAGCGCCCAGGTAGGCGGCACATTCTTTCTGCAGGGCAGCATCGGGCGTGATCGCCATGTGCTGGCCGGACAGGTTTTCAAGCTTCTTCAGGTCGAAGCGCGCGGGGCTTTTGCCGATGCCGTCCAGATCGAACCATTCCAGCGCCTGAGCGTCGGTGAAGAATTCATCGTCGCCATGGCTCCAGCCCAGCCGGGCCAGGTAATTGCGCATCCCGGCGGCGGGATAGCCCATCGCCTGGTATTCCTGAGCGCCGAGCGCTCCATGGCGTTTCGACAGCTTCTTGCCGTCGGGGCCGTGGATCAGCGGGATATGCGCCCAGACGGGCACGTCCCAGCCCATGGCCTGGTAGATCGTCATCTGCCGGGCGGCATTGTTCAGGTGGTCGTCGCCCCGGATCACGTGGGTCACGCCCATGTCGTGGTCATCGACCACCACCGCCAGCATGTAGACGGGCGTTCCGTCCGACCGAAGCAGGACCATGTCGTCCAGCTGGTCGTTGCGGATCGTCACGTCGCCCTGCACTTCGTCCGCGATCACGGTCGTGCCGTCCAGCGGCGCCTTGATCCGCACGACGAAAGGCGCATCGGGGTGCGTGTCGGGCGCTGCATCGCGCCAGGGCGACCGGAAGAGCGTCGATTTGCCTTCGGCCTTCGCCGCCTCGCGGAAGGCCGCGATCTCCTCCTGGGTGGAAAAGCACTTGTACGCCTTGCCCTCGGCCAGCAGCTGCAACGCCACCTCGGCATGGCGCTCTGCGCCTTCGAACTGGCTTACGACCTCGCCATCATGGTCCAGCCCCAGCCAGGCCATGCCTTGCAGGATCGCCGCCGTGGCTTCCGGCGTCGAACGGGCGCGGTCGGTGTCTTCGATCCGTAACAGGAATTTCCCGCCGCGGCCGCGGGCATAAAGCCAGTTGAACAGCGCCGTCCGCGCGCCCCCGATATGGAGGAACCCGGTCGGCGAGGGGGCAAAGCGGGTGACGACCTGGGGGGACGTACCGGTGGCGGGCACCGTCTCGGACATGCAGCTTAACCTTCTGGTAACCAGTTGAAAGCGATACCCGGAAGCGGGGGTCACGGGGGCCCGGGCACGCGTCCGGGTCTGTCTACCGGCCCCGCAGAGCCGAGGCAAGCATGGGCGCCATACGCGGGATCGACGCGATCATACAGGGTCAGCGCGGCGGGTTGTTCTGCTGGGTCCCTGTTTTCATGGGCACAGGCATCGGCGTGTATTTCCTGTTGCGGGCAGAGCCTTCGGGCCTGGCCTACGGTGTCGTGGCGTCAGCCGGAGCGATGGCAGCAATTGTTGCGGTGCGTGCACAGCACACACCCTACGGCGGCGGCTGGTCGGCGGTCTTCTGGGCGCTGGCGCTGGTTGCGTTCGGCTTCTGTCTTGCGGGCTACCGCGCGCATTCGGTGGCGGCCCCGGTGTTGAAATACCGCTATTACGGCCCCGTGGAGGGCAGGGTGGTCGCGATCGACCGCTCGTCCTCGGACGCGGTGCGGATCACGCTGGACGCGGTACGCCTTGCGCGCATCCCGCCCGACCGGCAGCCGCCCCGCGTTCGGGTGTCGCTGCACGGGCCGCCGGCGGATTTGCAACCGGGCCAGCGCGTCATGACCACCGCCTTTCTGAGCCCGCCCGGCGGCCCGGTGGAGCCGGGCGGCTATGACTTCCGCCGGCAGGCCTGGTTCGACCGTCTGGGCGCGGTGGGCTATACCCGCGTCGCCGTCCTGACCGTGGCTCCGGCCGAGGTAACCCGTGGCGGTCTGTGGATCTATGCCCTGCGGATGCGGCTGTCGACGGCCGTCCAGCAGGCGCTTGGCGGCGATGTCGGCGGTGTCGCGGCGGCCATCACGACCGGAGACCGCAGCGGCATCGACCGGCCCACCATCGACGCGCTGCGCGCCTCGAACCTTGCGCATCTGCTGGCGATCTCGGGCCTGCACATGGGGCTTCTGGCAGGCTTCGTTCTGGGCGCGTTGCGGCTGGGCCTCTCCGCGATCCCGTGGGTCGCGCTGCGATGGCCCACGCGCAAGATCGCGGCGGCGGGAGCGCTTATCGCGGGGGCGGTCTATCTCGCGCTTTCCGGCGGCAGCGTCGCGACGGAGCGCGCCTTCGTCATGGTCGCCGTCATGCTGGTGGCCGTGCTCTTCGATCGCCGCGCCATATCGCTGCGCGCCGTGGCGCTGGCCGCCGTCGTGGTGATGGTGCTGCGCCCGGAAAGCCTGCTGGGCCCCGGTTTCCAGATGTCCTTCGCCGCGACGACGGCCCTTGTCGCCGTGTTCGGCACGCTTAGGGATCGCGGCATCACGCTGGCCGGCCACCCGCTGAAGGCGGCGCTGGCGCTGGTCACGTCCTCGGCCGTCGCGGGCGCGGCCACGGCCCCTGTCGCTGCCGCCCATTTCAACGCCATCGCGGTCTACGGGCTTGCCGCAAACCTCCTGTCCGTCCCCGTCATGGGCACGCTCGTCATGCCCGCCGCGGTGCTGGCGGCTGTGCTGACACCCGTGGGTCTCGGCTGGCTGGGGCTGGAACTCATGGGCCTGGGCCTCCGCTGGATCCTGTTCGTGGCGCACACGGTGGCCGATCTCGACGGCGCGCGCCGCTATGTGATGAGCCCGCCATGGCAGGTCCTGCCGCTGATCGCTGCGGGCATGCTGTTCCTGTTCCTCTGGAAAGGCCGGGCGCGTCTTGCCGGACTGGCCCCTGTCGCGCTGGCCTTCGTCCTGTGGGCGGGGACCGAACGCCCGTCCGTCCTTGTCGCCGATACCGGCGGGCTGGTGGGCGCGATGACACCGCAGGGACGCGCGTTGTCCCGTGAACGCGGATCGGGCTTCGTGGCGCGTGTCTGGCTGGAAAACGATGGCGATGGCGCCGACCAATGGCAGGCGGCGCAGCGCTGGCCGGGTACGGGCGGACGCGTGCAAAAGCTGCAGGCGGGCGGGAAGGAGATCCTGCACGTCATCGGCAAGCGCGGGGCGGCCGAGGTGACGGGCTGCGTGGCAGGCCAGATCCTGATCGCATCGGTACCGCTGGACGTGACCGGCCCGTGCGAGATCTACGACACGCGGCGCCTGACGCGCACCGGCAGCCTGTCCATCGGGCCGGATGGCGTCGTCTCGGCCATGGACCGGGTCGGCGACCGTCTGTGGACGCCGAAACCCCGGAATGCTGCCCGCCGCCTGGCGTCAGGCGACTGACGTGCTCAATAGGTGCGGATCAGCCCCACAAGCCGGCCCTGCACCTTCACCTTGTCCTCGGCATAGATCCGGGTCGGGTAGGCGGGGTTGGCCGCTTCCAGCGCAATGGCACCGCCTTCGCGGCGGAAGCGCTTCAGCGTGGCCTCGTTATCCTCGACCAGCGCCACGACGATATCGCCGTTATCCGCGGTCGGGCTTTCGCGGATCACGACGACATCGCCGTCGTTGATCCCGGCATCGATCATCGAATCCCCGCGGACCTCCAGCGCGTAATGCTCGCCCGAGCCTGCCAGCATCTGGTCCGGCACCGCCATGTGGCGCGACATCTGGTTGATCGCCTCGATCGGCACGCCGGCCGCGATCCGGCCCATCACGGGGACCGTCGTCGCCTCGACCGACAGCGGAGACACGTCGCCATCCCCCGACCGCTTGAAGTTGTCACCCCTGTAAGGCGCATCCCCGGACGCGTCGCCGTCGATGACCTTGGGTTCGAAATTCCGCGACGGCGGGCCCAGCTTGGCGGCCAGCGCATCGGGCAGCTTCACCACTTCCAGCGCGCGGGCACGGTGCGGCATGCGGCGGATGAAGCCGCGTTCTTCCAGCGCCGTGATCAGCCGGTGGATCCCCGACTTCGACCGCAGGTCCAGCGCTTCCTTCATTTCGTCGAAACTGGGCGGAACCCCGTCGCGCTGCATGCGGACATGGATGAATTCCAGCAAATCCAATTGCTTCTTGGTCAGCACGGGCGGCATCCTCCAACTGTTCTGTCAAGGTTTGTTCTACAGCTGTTCCCGTTTTGTGTCAACAATTCGAGAGAACCGCCGGCGACATGGACGGACCGCCACGTCCGGCCGAAGGCCCGGCGCCGCAGCGCCGTGGCCCGGTCGGGTCCGCAAGGACCCGAAAGTTCGAACAGGACAAGACCCGGTCACGCCACAGGCGGCCGCGGGCCCGGCGCCTCAGCGCCGCGCCCGGTCGGGGTCGCGAGACCCCGAAACCAGACAGGTCAGAACGGCAGGTAAAGCGCCTCGTCCCCGGCCTTGCGCGCGGGATCGTGGGGCGGCCGCATCAGAAGCGCGTTCGCCTCGGCCAGCAGCGTCAGCACGGCGCTGTCCTGGTTTTCGAAGGCCGTGATCACGCCGTCCTGCACCACGGCGCGCATGTAATGCTCGCGGGGGCCGTTCGGGCCCACGCTTTCGCCCAGACGTGCAGGCCGAAGGTCCGGCGCCGCAGCGCCGCGCCCGGTGAAGAGATGGATCATCGGCTCAAGGAATAGTTTTCCGCAGACCATGGCCGACACCGGATTGCCCGGCAGGCCGACCATCGCGGCGTTTCCCAGCCGCCCGGCCATCAGCGGCTTTCCGGGGCGCATCGCGATCTTGTAGAACGCGCGCTCCAGCCCCATGCCCGCCGCGACCTTGCCCACGAGGTCATGATCGCCGACCGAGGCCCCGCCGATGGTCACCACCAGGTCCGCACTCTCCAGCGCCAGGTCCAGCACCGTCTGCAGCGATGCCTCGCTGTCCCGCGCGATGGGAAGGACGCGCACATCCGCGCCTTCGGCCGTCAGCATCGCGTCCAGCCCATAGGTGTTCGACGCCACGATCTGGTCCGGGCCGGGATCGGCGCCGGGAAAGACAAGCTCGTCCCCCGTCGAGATCAGCGCCACCACCGGGCGCCGGAAGACCTCCACCCGGTCCACGTTCATGGCCGCCAGCAGCGCGATATCCTGCGCCCGCAAAAGGCGCGGGGCGGCGACCGTTTCGCCGACCGCGAAATCGCCGCCCTGTGCCCGTATGTTGTCCTTGCCGTCCCAGTCGGCCGAGATGGTGATCAGGTTGCCATCGCGGCGGACGTCTTCCTGTATCACGACCGTTCCGGCGCCTTGGGGCACCGGGGCGCCGGTGAAGATCCGCACCGCTTCGCCCGCGCCCACTCGGCCTTCGAACCGGTGGCCCGCCGCGGCCTCGCCGATGACACGGAACATCGCGTCCTTCTCGACCTCGGCCGATTGTACCGCGTAGCCGTCCATCGATGAGGCATCGAACGGGGGCTGGTCGCGCTTGGCCACCGCCTCCCGCGCCAGAACCCGGCCCGCGGCCTGCCGCAGGGGCACCGTTTCGGCCTCCAGCGGCGACGCCAGGCCGAACAGCAGCGCGCGGGCGTCCTCGACGGTGATCACGGTGCCTCGAAGCGGCCGGATTTGCCGCCGTCCTTCAGGGTCACGTGGATGCCGCCGATCTCCATGCCGCGATCCACGGCCTTGGTCATGTCATAGACCGTCAGCGCGGCGGTCGAGACCGCCGTCAGCGCCTCCATCTCCACCCCGGTCTTGCCGGAGGTCTTGACCGTCGCCGTTATCCGCACGCCGGGCAGGGCGTCGTCTGGCTCCAGTTCCACCGTTACCTTGGTGACAGGCAGGGGATGGCACAGCGGGATCAGGTCCGCCGTGCGCTTGGCGCCCATGATGCCCGCGAGCCGGGCCACGCCCAGCACGTCGCCTTTCCTGGCCGATCCGTCCTTGATCAGCGCCAGAGTCTCTGGTTGCATCTTCACCCAGCCGGCGGCGACAGCGATCCGGTCGGTATCCGCCTTGGCCGAGACATCGACCATGTGCGCCTGCCCGGACCCGTCGAAATGGGTCAGACCGCCGCTCATCAGAAGCCGCCGGGCATCAGGGGGTTCGCCAGCAGGTCGCGTGTGGCCGCGGTCACATCGTCCTGACGCATCAGCGTCTCACCGATCAGGAAGGTCCGCACGCCGTACATCGCCATGTCCGACAGGTCCTTCGGCCCGGTCAGCCCGCTTTCCGAGATGATCGTGCGTTCCGGCGGCACGAATTTGGACAGGCTACGTGTCACATCCAGCGATGTCTCGAACGTGTGCAGATCGCGGTTGTTGATGCCCATCAGGTGGCTCTTCAGCAGCGACGCGCGATCAAGTTCCTCCTGGTTGTGGACCTCGATCAGCACGTCCATCGACCAGTGCTCCGCCGCTGCTTCCAGCTCGATCGCAAGGTCATCGGACACGGCCGCCATGATGATCAGGATGCAATCCGCCCCCAGCGCGCGGGCCTCGGCCACTTGGTAGGTGTCGAACATGAAATCCTTGCGCAGGACAGGCAGGCTGCAAGCGTCGCGCGCCTCCGTCAGGAAGGCGTTCGCGCCCTGGAAACTGGGGGTGTCGGTCAGCACCGACAGGCAGGTCGCGCCGCCGTCCTCGTAGGCCTTGGCAAGCGTCGCGGGATCGAAATCCTCGCGGATCAGGCCCTTCGACGGGCTGGCTTTCTTGATCTCGGCGATCAGGCCGTAACCTTCGCGCGATGCCTTGATCAGCGTCTCGGCAAAGCGGCGGACGGGCGGGGCGGCGCGGGCCTCGTCCTGGACCGCCTCGATCGGCTTTTGCGCCTTGGCGGCCTCGATTTCTTCAAGCTTGTAGGCCCGGATCCGGTCCAGGATGGTCTCGGTCATGGCGAAGTCCAGTTCAAAGGCGTCTGCCCCCTAGCCATAAGCCACGCATTAACCTTCGAAAAGGGGCGCGAGCCGAAAAACCCGCGCCGTGCGGACAGGGGCGAGGGATGCGCCGTCTCGATGATCAGGTGATCGTCGCCCGTGATATGGGGCCGGAACGCCTGCGCATGGCGGCCCCACAGAAGGAAGGCGCGGGGCCGGTCGGATAGGGCGTTCAGCACATCCGCGGTCAGGCCCGTCCAGCCGAATTTGGCATGGGCGCCGGCATGATGGGCCGGAACGGTCAGCGCCGTGTTCAGCAGCAGGACACCTTGACGCGCCCAGAACCGCAGGTCGCCGTTCGGCGGAACCGCGCCGAATTCGTCCTGCAATTCCTTGTAGATATTGCGCAGCGAGGCGGGCAGGGGCCGCACGTCCGGGGCCACGGAAAAGGCCAGCCCGTGGGCGTTGCCCGGTGTCGGATAGGGATCCTGCCCAAGGATGACGACGCGCACGTCGTCCGGGGCCGCGGCGTCCAGCGCGGCGTAGATCTGATGTTTCGGCGGCAGGATATCCGACCAGTCGCCGATGCGGTTCAGGATCGCGGCGTCGCGGCCATCCCTGAAGAACGGCAGATGCGCCCACGCGGCGGGCGGGGTCAGGTCGCCTTTCGGCCCGGCCATCAGGCCTTGCCGGCCTGCGTCACCCGCGCCAGCGCCTCGACCTTGGCCAGTGCCGCGCCGCTGTCGATGCTTTCCGCGGCCATCTTCACGCCGTCCTTCAGGCCATTCACGCGCCCGGCGATTACCAGAGCGGCGGCGGAGTTCAACAGCACCGCATCGCGGTAGGCCGACGGCGCGCCGTCCAGCAGGGCGCGAAAGGCGCGGCCGTTGTCTTCGGGGTTGCCGCCAAGGATGTCTTCGAACGGATGCACGGGCAGGCCCGCGTCTTCGGGATGCACCTCACGTTCGCTCACCGCGCCGTTGTCCAGCGCGGACACCCAGGTGACCCCGGTGATCGTCATCTCGTCTGTCCCATCCGAGCCATGGACCAGCCATGCCGCCTCCGACCCCAGCGCCAGCAGGGTATCGGCCATGGGCCGGATCAGATCGCGGGAGAACGCGCCGGTCAGCTGCCGTTTCACGCCGGCCGGGTTGGTCAGGGGCCCGAGGATGTTGAAGATCGTCCGCGTGCCCAGCTCCTGCCGCGTGGGCATGACATGGGCGATGGCGGGATGATGGACGGGGGCCATCATGAAGCCGATGCCGACCTCGTTCAGGGCCTGTTCCACGACCTTCGGGCCGACCATCACCTCGATTCCCATCTGCCCCAGCGCATCCGCCGCGCCGGACTTGGACGACAGGTTGCGGTTGCCGTGCTTGGCCACCGGCACGCCCGCACCCGCCACCACGAAGGCCGTCGCGGTCGAGATGTTCAGCGTGCCCTTGCCGTCGCCCCCGGTGCCCACGATGTCCATCGCGCCCGGCGGTGCCGTGACGGCGTTGCATTTCGACCGCATCACGCTGGCGGCGGCGGCGTATTCGTCGACCGTTTCGCCCCGTGTGCGCAGCGCCATCAGAAAGCCGCCGATCTGGCTCGGCGTGGCCTCGCCATCGAACAGGGACTGGAAGGCGGTTTCCGCTTCGGCACGGGTCAGGGAGCGGTCCGCGGCGGTGCCGATCAGGGGTTTCAGACCGTCGCTCATGGCCGTGTCTCCGGTTTGGTGGCTTTCGGGTTGGCGGGGGAATTGTCGTTCCGGATCAAAAGCATCGCGTCTTTCGTCGAATGGGGCTGGCGGCTGCCGCCCGGCTGGCATTAGACTGGTCGCGACACCATGGTCAGGACTGGACGGCAGCGTCAAGGCCATCCGGACCGGCTGTAACGGGAAGCGGCCCGGAAGAACGCCGCCGCCGCGCGGCAGGACCGCGCCCGCGCCCGCAGGGCCGGGTGTTCGCGCAGGCGGCAGGGTCATGGCGGGCTTACGATACGGGGCAGGCAGGCGAATGGGCGATTTCTGGAAAGGCATGCTGATCGGCGGCGCGGGCTCGGCCATTGTTCTGGCGGTCGTGTCCGTGGCGGTAGATCCGCCGGTCCGGCCGGTGGAAGCGGACGACACGGGTGGCGTGGTGGCCGAGCCGGCCGCTTCTGAGACGGTGGAAACACCGGCGCCCGCGGTAGCGGAACCGGTCCCCGAGCCCGCACCAGATGTGCCCGCCGCGGCCTCCGATCCGACCCCGTCCGCGGACACGCCGGAGGAGGTCTTGCCCGAGCCTGAGCCCGCGGCAGAGCCGGCCCTGGAGCCCGAACAGCCCGCTGCGGCGCCGGCCCCGGCAACAACGCCGGCTGACACCGATGACGCACCGGACACGGCAGAGGAGCCGGAGGTCGCCCCGGCGCCGGCCACGCCAACGCCGCAGATCGCCAGCGATCCCCCGGCAGAGCCAAAGATCGCCGACGAACCCGAGGTCGCACGGCCCGACGCGTCCTCCGACGGCGATGCGCCGGAGCCCATCGAACCGGTGCGCCCGGAACAGGGCGCAAAGGACGCTCCGGCCGCCGACGCGGCGCGCGTTCAGCCCCTGACGCAATACGCCGAACCGCTCGACAATCCCGACGGCAAGCCGTTGATGTCCATCGTCCTGATCGACGATGGCACGGCCGAGGAGGCCGCGGATCTGCCGTATCCCGTGACCTTCGCGGTCGACCCGACGCTGCCGGACGCGGCCGAACGCATGGCGCGGCACCGGGCCAACGGGTTCGAGGTCGTGGCCCTGATGGACCTGCCCGAGGGCACGAGCCCCGATGACGTTGACGCGACCCTGGCCTCCGGCCTCGCAGCGCTGCCCGAGGCGGTGGCCCTGCTGGAGGCGCCGGATGGCACGGTGCAGGCGGACCGCGCGCTGTCCGACCGGGTGACGCAGTCCGTCGCGGCCTCCGGCCATGGGCTGATCCTGCAACCCAGCGGGCGCGACACGGTGCAGAAGCTGGCGGCGCAGGAGGGCGTCGCCTCGGCCGTGGTGTTCCGCGATCTGGACGGCGACGGGCAGACGCCCGAGGTGATGAGCCGGTTCCTGGATCAGGCCGCCCTGCGCGCGGGCCAGCGGCAGGACGTGATCGTCGTGGCGCGGATGCGGCCGGACACCGTGTCGGCGCTGGTCCAATGGGGCCTTCAGGACCGCGCGGCGCGGGTGGTGATGGCCCCGGTGTCGCATCTGCTGTCGCCGCAGTCGGAGGACTAGCGGACATGCGCAGGGTTGGAGCGCTTTTGTTTCCCGGCTTTGAATTGCTGGACCTGTTTGGCCCGCTGGAAATGCTTGGCGTGCTGAAGGACGACTTTCAGCTGAAACTTGTGGCCGAACGCCCGGGACCTGTTGCAAGCAGCCAGGGCGTCGCGGCCAATGCCGACACGACCATCGGGCAGGGTGCCGGTTTCGATATCATTCTGGTGCCCGGCGGCGCGGGGACGCGGCGCGAAGTCGACAACAATGCGATCCTCGACTGGATTGCCCGGTCCTCGGAAACAGCGGAATATTCCCTGAGCGTCTGCACCGGAAGCGCCTTGTTCGCGCGGGCCGGCATTCTGGACGGCCACCGCGCCACCACGAACAAGGCCGCGTTTGCGTGGGTCGCGGAACAGGGTCCGCGGGTCGAGTGGGTCAGGCAGGCGCGCTGGGTCGAAAGCGCGACGTTCCTGACGTCCTCCGGTGTCTCGGCGGGCATGGACATGACGCTGGGCGTGATCGCGCTGATGCACGGACGCGAAACGGCCGAGAAAGTCGCAACCTGGACCGAATACACCTGGCACAGCGACAAAGATGACGATCCGTTTGCCCGGGTTCATGGACTTGTCTGAAACCGTGGTTTGAGGACCCCGCAGCCGATCCCACCTGCACTTGTCGTTCCGCCCGGGGCTACCCCGGGCCGCGACCGCCCAGGCCCGGGCGCGTCGATTTCGGTGGGTCCGAAGGATCGTCAGCGGAAGCTCGTATGCACCGCGTTCACCGCGTTGCGGTCGATCTCCGGTCGGGCACGGGATTGCGCGTCTGACGCGAAGGTCACGAACAGGCTTTCGGCCAGCGACTGGTTGAACTGCTCCTGCAACGCGGTGCGGATCTGTTCGACCTGGCCCGAGTCTTCCGGCGGCAGGATTTCGTTCAGGCGGACGATGTAGACGGCCCCGGGGGCGGTGATGGTGCGGATCTCGCCAACTTCCATCTTGAAGACGTCGGTCATGAACGTCTCGGGCGTGCCTTCAAGGAACGACGTGCGGGTCAGGCCCGTGGCTTCTTCCGGCGTCAGGCCGGCGGCCGCGAAATCGCCGCGGAGGCCCATTTCTTCGATCGCCTCGCTGGCCAGATCGAGCAGCGCTTCGCGGGTCTCGGCCTGGTAGACTGCCTCGGCCACTTCCTCTCGGGCACTATCGAAGGGTTCGGGCCGCGCGGGCAGCACCTCGTCCAGGCGCATCGCGAAAATCCCGCCATCTTCCAGCGGCAGGGCTTCCGGATAATCGTCCTTGGTGATCTGCGCCGCGGCGTTCCGGAACGCCTCATAGGCGGCCGCACCTTCGGTGCTCTCGTTCGACCAGTCGATCTGGTCCAGCTCCATGTTCTGTTCGGCCGACAGTTCCTCCAGCGTCACGCCGCCGGCGAGCAGGTCGTTGACCTCGTCCAGCCGGCCTTCGATCACGCGTTGGGCACGGTCGAGCGCCAGTTCGGCGCGAAGCTCGTCCTCGACATCTTCCAGCGGGGTTTCACGGGCCTCCAGCCTGCCGTTCACACGGAAAAGCGCAGGCCCCAGCGGGGAGGCCAGCGGGCCCACCACGGTGCCGATATCGGCGGCGAAGATATCCTCGGCCGCGCCCTCCAGATCCTCGCGCGTGACATCGCCCATGTCGACGTCTTCCAGATCCAGCCCGCGCTGGGTCACCAGCTGCGGGAAGGTGGCGCCACCGACCTCGATCTGCGCCATCGCGTCATTCGCGGCGGCCTCGTCCGCGAAGACCAGCCGTTCGACCAGCCGGCGTTCGGGTTGGCGGAATTCCTCGGCGCGGTCTTCATAAAGCGATTGTAGCGCGGCGTCGTCGATCTCCATCTCCTGCACCAGCATCTCCGGCGTCAGGATGGCGAAGGTGATCCGCTTCGTCTCGGGCAGCTGGAATTCGTCGCCATGTTCGTCGAAATAGGCCTGAAGCGCGGCCTCGTCCGGTTCGGCGACGGGTGTTTCCAGCGCATCCGGTTCCAGCCGCACGAACGAGAAGCTGCGGCGCGAGGCGATGAAATCGACGATGGTGTCGGTCATGGCCGCAGGCATTTCCGTCCCTGCCACTACGGCATCCTGCAGGATGGTGCGCGCGGTCTCGATGCGGATATCCTCTTCGAATTCGGGCTCGCTCACGCCGATGCGGTCCAGCATGAAATCATAGGACTGGCGGTCGAACTTGCCATCGACGCCCTGGAACGACGGGATCGACACGATCTCGTCGCGCAGGTTCTCGTCGCCGATGGAAATGCCCAGCTGCGTCACCTCGTTGTCGATGGCGGCCAGCCCGATCAGGCGGGCAAGCACTTCCTGGTCCAGCCCCGCGGCCTGCATCTCGGCCAGCGTCATGCTTTGGCCGGTCTGCTGCTGTACGGCCTGCATTTCCTGCTGCAGCCCGCGGGCGTACTGGTCGACGGAAACGGTCTGGTCGCCCACGATGGCAACGGTGCGGATGGTGCCGGTGAAACTGGTCGCCCCGAAACCGGCGAGGCCCACGAACAGCAGCGCCAGAAGCAGCCAGACGAAGGTTTTGGACAGGGTGTTCTTGCGCTCGGCCATGATGGTCTGGGCTTTCTCCTCGGGGTCGGTTCGGGTGTCTTTACGACGCGGGCAAGGGGCAGAGCAAGGTCAGAAGCGGTGCGCCCCCAGCCGTGTGAAGAGCCGTGCAATACCGTCCCGGTCGAGATTGGCGAAGGCCACGCGCAGGTGGCGGGGCGCGTCGGCGTCGCCTTCGGGGGCGAACATGGTGCCGGGCAGGGCCAGCACCCCGGCCTCGCGCACCAGCCGTTTCGCGACATCGGGCGCGGGCAGGGGCGAAGGATGCTCGACATAGGCGAAGTAGGCGCCGACCCCTTTCAACCGCCAGCCTTGCGCTTCGAGCTGGGGGAACCCGGTTTCGATGGCGGCGCGGCGGGCCATGATCTCGTCGCGTTGTTCGGCCAGCCATTGTTGCAGATTCTGGATCCCCCAGAGTGCGGCGTGCTGGCCGATCTGGCTGGCGCAGATCGTGACGGTGTCGAGGAACTTCTCGGCCTCGGCGACGAAGGGCGTGCCGGAGACCAGCGCGCCGATGCGGTGGCCAGACAGTCGGTAGGCCTTTGAAAAGGAATAGAGATGGATCAGCGTGTCCGGCCAGTCCGGATCGGAAATCAGATCGTGCGGCCGGGCCGGGCGGCTGTCGAAATCGCGGTAGGTTTCATCGAGGATCAGCTTGATGCCCCGGGATTGCGCCAGCGCATAGAAGGCGTGGACCAGCCCGGCCGGATATTCGGCGCCGGCCGGGTTGTTGGGCGTAACAAGGACGATGGCGCGGGTGCGGTCGGTGATGCGACTGGCGGCATCGTCGACGTCGGGCAGCAGGGTCTCTCCGGTCGGCAGCGGTACGCCCGTGACGCCCGCCATCGACAGCCACATGGCGTGGTTGAAGTACCAAGGGGTGGGCAGCAGGATCTCGTCCCCTTCGCCGGTCAGCGCGGCGATGGCGGCGCAGAAGGCCTGGTTGCAACCGGAGGTGATGGCGACCTGTTCGCTCGATACCGTGCCGGCATAGTGCCCGGCGATCTGACCGGCCAGCGCGTCGCGCAGCGCGGGCAGGCCCAGCACCGGGCCGTAGAGATGGGCCGACGGCACGTCGCGCACCACGCGGGCGATCTCCTCGCGCAGCGCCTCGGGCGGGGCTTCCGCGGGGGCGGCCTGGCTCACGTCGATCAGGGGACGGTCGGGTGGGAAGGTGGCATCCTTCAGCCAGCCGCGGGCGGCCATGATGGGCGGGTCGAACGTGGCGGCGGTACGGGTGATCATGCGGGTGTCCTGAGGTTTTTCCGGGCGAGCCACCTGTCAGCGATCCAGAAGACTGTCGCAAGCAGCGCAAATACGGCGCAATTCAACACCACGGCAACGAGCAGCTGCGCAACCCCGATCTTGTCGGGATTGAGGAACCAGTAGGGGTACCAGCCGGTGAACGCCCCCCGGACCATGGCGTAGACGAGGTAAAGCCCGGGAAGGATCACCGCCTTGGGGATGCAGATGGCGGTCAGCGTCCCATGCCGCGACGCGATCCATGCCAGCAGGAACAGGACCGGGGCCAGATCGTGGCACATGTGATCGGCGATGAGCGATGCGCCCGAAAGCTCCACCATGCCTCGCAAGGCAACGGAATAGACGATCCCCACCGCGACGATCGCCGTGACCACGGCATGCCGCATCGTGGGGCCGGCCAGACGGCTGGCGGGGGCCAGCGCCATTGCCCCGGCAACAAGGAAAACGGCCGTGTTGGTGATGATGGTGAAGAACCCGTAAAGCGACCAGATCGCCTCGACCGGTGATCCGTCTGCGAGGATGTAGCGCAGGATCAACGCCGCGCCGGAATTGGCCGCGGCCAATGCCGCAAGGATCCGTGCGATGTTCATGTCTGTCCCCGTCCCGGTGTCGCGCCGGGGCAGGTTGACCGAAATGCCCGTGGGCGCAAGCCCTTGGCGGGGTCAGCGATTGCCCGCGCCGGCCAGCAGCCGGTCGGCGCCCTTGACCGCGGCCGATATGGCGCCGAAGACGGCAAAAAGCACGACGACCGTCAGCGCGAACTGCCATACTCCGACCGTGGTCGGGTCGAGGAACCAGTACGGATACCAGTCGGTCACGGCGCCGCGTATCATAGCGTAGATCAGGTAGAAAATCGGAAAGATCAGCGCGGTCAGTATGTTGCGGGGCAGAAGTTCCCCGTGATCGAAGCTGAGCCATGCCAGCAGGAATAACAGCGGCGCCACGTCGTGGAACATGTGATTGACCAGTGCGGCGGCGCCCGTCATGTCGGCCAGGCTGCGCAGCGCCACGGAATAGATCAGCCCCACGCCAAGGATCGACACCAGCGTTGCATGCCGCATCGGTGCGCTGGCCATCCGGCTGTGGGGCGCGAAGGCCATGGCGGCGCCCACGACCGCGATGGCCGTGTTGGCGAAGATCGTGAAATAGCCGAACAGGCCCCAGAGCGTGAGCAGGGGCGGGAATTCTCCGGTGGAAATGAAGAAGCGCCAGATCAGCGCGGTGGTTGAATTCAGGAATGCCAATAGGGCGAATGCGCGGCCGACCTGCATGAAAGATGTCCCTCGCTCTCTGGCGGGGAAACATGCCGCCGCCGTTCCGGTCACGCAGACATAACGCCGGTTTTCCGAAAACGATCCCGGCGGGCAGGAAGATTTTACCGACCTCTCGAGAGAAGGTTAAAGACCGACCCTGGGTGGGCGCTTGCAACGGGTTTGCCGGAGTGCGGCGCCGTCATCCCGCGACCCAGCGGTCGGTGCGGGACATCACCAAAGTGCCCTCGTAGTGCCGACAGGCACGCCTGCGGCGTGACGGGAGGGTCGGGCGCGGCCCGGGGTGCCCCGGGCCAGACGACGAGTGAATGTCAGACTGGGCCGCGCTGTCAGGGCGTGGCGCGGTAGGGTTCGACGTATTGCAGCGCCATGTCCCACGGGAAGAAGATCCACGTGTCCTGGCTGACCTCGGTGATGAAGGTATCGACCTGCGGCCGGCCCTTGGGCTTGGCGTAGACGGTGGCGAAATGCGCGTTGGGGTATCTCCTGCGCACCACTTCCAGCGTCTTGCCGCTGTCGACAAGGTCATCGACGATCAGGATGCCGGTGCCGTCGCCCATGAGCTCCGCATCCGGCGATTTCAGCACCTTCGCTTCGGCCTGAGTCTGGTTGTCGTAAGACTTGATCGAGATCGTGTCGACGGTGCGGATATCCAGCTCGCGCGCCACGATCATCGCGGGGGCCATGCCGCCGCGCGTGATGGCGACAACGGCGCGCCAGCCGCCTTCCGAGGGCCCGTGCCCGTCGAGCCGCCAGGCCAGCGCCCGCGAGTCACGGTGGATCTGATCCCAGCTGACATGGAATCCCTTTTCGTGCGGCAGGCGGTCGTTCATGGCATGCACCCGGCTATCTGGTCTGGATTGCCGGGTCTGATACAAGCAGAGCGCGTGCGAGGGAAGATGGAATCCGATCCTTCGACCATACGTCGGGTTCCGCAACGGAAGGGAAGGTATTAGCCAAACTTCCCGCCGATCCACTAGACGACCGGTCTAATAGTGCCTAGATGCGGATCATGACCGACGCGAAGAAACCCGAATCCACCCGTCAGACCATCCTGACCACCGGCCGCCGGCTGGTGGCCACCGGTGGCTTCGGCGCGATGGGGCTTTCGGCGCTTCTGAAGGAAAGCGGCGTCCCAAAGGGATCGTTCTACCATTACTTCGCGTCGAAGGACGCGTTCGGGCAGGCGATGCTGCAGGACTATGTGGATGAGTATCTCGTCCGGACCGATGCGCTGCGAAAGCGCGACGCGACCGGCGCGGAGAAGCTCATGGCCTTCTGCACCGCCTGGCTGGACCACGATCGCGAGGCGGGGCTCGTCAGCACCTGCCTCGTCGTCAAGCTGGGGGCCGAGGTGGCCGACATGTCGGACAGCATGCGGCAGGTGCTGGAAGAGGGCCTGCCCAAGCTGACCGGGACGCTGGCGCTGATGATCCGCGAAGGGATGCGCGACGGCTCCATCCATCCGCAGGACGATCCCGATGCCGCGGCAGTGACGCTTTATGCCCAGCTTCTGGGGGCTGCGATCCTGACGAAACTGTCCCGCGACCAGGCCCCTCTGGAAACCGTCATCACCGAAATCGAAACGCGCATGATCACGGGCGCGACACAAGGAAGTCAGACATGAAAGCTGCAGTACACGACACGTTCGGAGAGCCGAAGGACGTTCTGGAAACCCGTGATGTTGTCACGCCCGAACCGGGTGCAGGCGAGGTCCGGGTGAAGACGCTCCTGTCGCCGATCCACAACCACGACCTTTGGACGATCCACGGAAGCTACGGTTACAAGCCGCCGCTGCCCGGCGCCATCGGCGGATCCGAAGCCGCCGGCGTTGTCGATGCGGTGGGCGAGGGCGTCGACGCGGCCATGGTGGGCCAGCGCGTGACCATCGCGGGCGTGCATGGATCGTGGGCCGAATATTTCATCGCGCCCGCCGGCGGGGTGATGCCGCTGCCCGATCAGATTTCCGACGAACTGGGCGCGCAGCTGATCGCGATGCCGTTTTCGGCGATCTCGCTTCTGCACCTGCTGAAGGCCGACAAGGGCGACTGGATCATCCAGACTGCCTCGAACGGCGCCGTGGGGCGGATCATGAAGGTGCTGGCCAAGGCCCGCGGCATCCATCTTCTGAACCTCGTCCGTCGCGAGGAGGCTGCGGAAGAACTGCGCGCGGACGGCGTGGAAAACGTGCTGTCGACCTCGGACGACGGTTGGAAAGATGCCGCCCGGACGATGATCGGCGACGGGCGCGCGATTTCGGCCATTGATTCCGTGGGTGGAGAGATCTCGGCCGACCTCGTCGATCTGCTGGCTGCCGACGGTGAACTCTATGTCTTCGGCACAGCCACCGGCGCGCCGATGCCGCTGTCGTCGGGCGCGCTGATCATGAAGGAGATCACGGTCAAGGGCTTCTGGGGCGCGCGCGTCAGCGCGGGCATGGACCCGGAGCTGCGCAAGACGCTGATCACCGAACTGGTGACACTGGCCATGAAGGGCGAGCTGAAGCTGGAAACCGGCGGGATCTTCGGTCTGGATCAGATCGGCGAGGCCGTGACGGCCGCCCGCACGCCGGGACGGGCCGGAAAGGTCATGATCCGGCCGTAAAGCGTTGGTCCGGTCCTTTCAGGGGAAAGGGCCGGACACTGACGATCAGGTTTTGGTGATGTCCGGCGCGTCGACGGCCTTCATGCCCACGACGTGATAGCCCGCGTCGACATGCAGAACCTCGCCCGTGACGCCGCTGCCCAGGTCCGACAGCAGGTACATCGCCGACCCGCCGACATCGTCGGTGGTCACGTTGCGCCGCAGGGGAGAGTTGTATTCGTTCCACTTCATGATGTAGCGGAAATCCCCGATGCCGCTGGCGGCCAGCGTCTTGATCGGCCCGGCGGAAATCGCGTTCACGCGGATGCCGTCCTTGCCCAGATCCTCGGCCAGGTAGCGCACGGAGGCTTCCAGCGCCGCCTTGGCCACGCCCATCACGTTGTAATGCGGCATGACCTTTTCGGCGCCGTAGTAGGTCAGCGTCAGGCAGGACCCGCCTTCGTTCATCATCTTCTCGGCCCGCTGCACGACGGCCGTGAAGGAATAGACCGAGATGTCCATCGACATGGCGAAGTTCTGGCGTGAGGTATCTACATAGCGCCCGCGCAGCTCGCTCTTGTCGGAAAAGCCGATGGCGTGGACGATGAAATCCAGCGTGCCCCAGCGGTCTTTCAGTTCGGCGAAGAGCGTGTCGATCGATGCTTCGTCGCCCACGTCGCAGGGCAGCACGATGTCGCTGCCCAGTTGTGCGGCCAGCGGATCGACACGTTTCTTCAGCGCTTCGCCCTGGTAGGAAAACGCCAATTCGGCGCCAGCGTTGGCGCAGGCCTTCGCGATGCCCCATGCGATGGATTTGTCATTGGCAAGACCCATGATCAGGCCTCGTTTCCCGGCCATCAACTGATGCGACATCTCTTTTTTCCACAACTTTTAGTGCCTTGTCGGTGTGCTTTAGGCGATTGCCCGGCCCGCATCAAGTGGCGCAGGCGTGGGCGGGGCTTGGCCTATGACGTGGCGGTAACGGTCGCGGCATTGACTCGCGGTCGCTCTTGATGGCGCTTTCGTCAATGATAGATCGGCAGTTCCGAACACAACCGCCCCGGGACACGGCAGGAGATGGACGATTGAGTGAACGTGACGGCAAGTTTGCAGGGGAGGATCCCTTTGCCATCGCTCGGTCCTGGCTGGCCGAGGCCGAGGCGGCCGAGATCAACGACCCCAATGCCATCGCGCTGGCCACCGTCGACGCCGACGGGTTGCCCAATGTCCGCATGGTTCTGCTGAAGGAGATCGAGGACGCGGCCTTCGTCTTCTACACCAATTACGAGAGCAAGAAGGCGCAGGAACTGGACGCGGCAGGCAAGGCCGCCTTTGTCGTGCACTGGAAGTCGCTTCGCCGCCAGATCCGCGTTCGCGGCACCATCGCCCGCGAGGACGGACCCAAGGCCGACGAATACTATGCCTCGCGCTCGCTGAAAAGCAGGCTGGGCGCGTGGGCGTCGAAACAGTCGCAGCCCCTATCCAGCCGCGGGCACCTGATGGCCGAGGTTGCGAAAATGACAACGCGACACGGAACAAACCCGCCTCGTCCGGCGTTTTGGGGTGGATACCGGCTGACTCCGCTCGAAATCGAGTTCTGGGCGGATGGAGAGTTCCGCCTCCACGACCGATTCGTCTGGAGGCGTCAAGAGGTTAACAAAAGGTGGACGGTGGAGAGGTTAAACCCATGATTTCCAAATAATCCACATGACAGTTTTTTGAATTCAAGAAACTAAATGTGCTTGCGTTTTGCGCTATATTTAGACCAAATCAGACGTAACGTTTTTGTAAATGTATCGATCCGGAGGGCACGTTGGCCGACGATCTCAACAGTTTGCTGCAGGTCAAAGGGCAGGTTAAGTGGTTCGACCCCAACAAGGGGTTCGGGTTCGTTGTCGCCGACACCGGCGGCCCCGACATTCTTCTTCATGTCAATGTCCTGCGCAATTTCGGGCAGAGTTCGGTGGCCGATGGTTCCCTGATCGAGGTCGTGACCCACCGCACCGACCGCGGTATCCAGGCTGTCGAAGTGATCTCGATCGAGCCGCCGGAGCGTGATGACGCGGCCCCCGTTCTGACCGATTTCGCGGGGCTTGAACCCGAAGCGATCCAGACCACCCCCTTGCAACCTGCGCGCGTTAAATGGTTCGACAAGGGCAAGGGATTTGGCTTCGCCAATATCTTCGGGCAGCCCGAGGACATCTTCCTGCATATCGAAGTGCTGCGACAATCCGGGCTTGCGGATCTGCAACCGGGCGAGGCCTTGGCGCTTCGCGTCATCGACGGGCGAAGGGGTCGCATGGCTGCGGAAGTGCTTGCATGGGAAAGTGCCGTGGTGTCGGAAGACACCTGACTTTTCCTGCCGCAAGACACCTTCTCCAGCCCGCGAGGTCGATGTGACTGCCGAACCTCACCGAAAGCTGCCGTTTCATCGGCCCGGGTCCCTCATGGCCCGGGTGTTTGCCGTTCTGCTGTGCCTGTCGGCCGCGCCGGCACTGGCCGAAACCGCGTGCAGCCCCGACAGTGTCCAGCTGCGCGGCGACTGGGGCGAAACGGCCTTCGACGTCGATGTCGTCGACACCCCCGCAACGCGCGCCCGTGGTCTGATGTATGTCGAACACATGCCGCGCGGGCAGGGGATGCTGTTCGTGTTCGAACGGCCGCAGCGCACCAGTTTCTGGATGAAGAACACGCTGATCCCTCTCGACATGCTGTTCGTCGATGAAACCGGGCTGGTCCGCCGTGTGCACGAAAACGCGGTGCCGGGCGATTTGTCCGGCATTCCCGGCGGTGACGACATCCTTGTGGTACTGGAAATCAACGGCGGGCTCAGCGACGATTACGGAATCGAGACCGGCACGATCCTGCGTCATCCCGCGTTCGACCAGGACAAAGCCCGCTGGCCCTGCTGACCGACGCGCATCGCCCTGAAAGGGCCGTTCGGAAGGCTATGTGAAGCGCCGACCCCGGCGGCAGGGCAGACGCGGGCGAGGTTTCCGTCCGACAGGGCTTTTCAATCCCGCAGCCCGACGCTAGAGACACCCATGGTCCGGGGCGTGGCGCAGTCTGGTAGCGCACCTGTTTTGGGTACAGGGGGTCGTGAGTTCGAATCTCGCCGCCCCGACCATTTCCTTCGCTGTGATGCGAAGCTCTGCCCGTAGGCATCGGTCATGGGGTTCGGCCCTCTGGCCGGGCCAATCCCGATGAGACGCCCGGGCTACTTTTTCCCACCAAACCCCTTATGATCACGCGCGATGCAGATCCGCGCGGGCCATAGGCACGCCGAATCCGGGGGAAGTGTTCCCCGGGCAGTCGCAAGCTCACCCAAAGGCTGCAATTCGTATCGCGTCGTGGGTGTGGTGCTGGCACTACATCTAGTCGCCCCATCTTGGGGACGACTAATGGTAGAATCGGGCGGGCGGCGGATCTGGCGGTGAGTCAACCCGGGCCGCTCTACAAAAACTTCAAAAACCTTGTAGACGAATCGCGATGCTATACGTCAAGTAGTACGGGCAGACCGGCTGGGCACTAAATCTGGTAGATATAACCAGAGCAGGCAAAGGTCAGCCAAGGCAGATCTACAAGATCTCGTTTTTCAGTACGATTTCCCGGCGGCCCGTTGCGGACGTCACGGGGCGGCGGCGGCTTGCCTGCTGTCATTGAACGGCACCGGTTTCCAGGCGGGTGAACCGGATATCCAGAGACAAAGCGCGGGCGAACGCGCGACCAGAACGCGGATCAAAAATCATGAAGATCGAAAGAAAATTCACGAAGGCCGGGCAGGACGCTTACGCCGACATCGAGTTCGTCGAGGCGACCTCGGAAATCCGCAACCCGGACGGAACCATCGTCTTCCGTCTTGAAAACATTGAAGTTCCCGCGGGCTGGAGCCAGGTCGCATCCGACGTGATCGCCCAGAAGTACTTCCGCAAGGCGGGCGTCCCGGTCGACCTGAAGCCCGTCCGCGAAAAGGGCGTGCCGTCGTTCCTGTGGCGGTCTGTTCCCGCCAGCGACGACACCGAGAAGAGGGGCGAGATCTCGTCCAAGCAGGTCTTCGACCGTCTGGCCGGCGCCTGGGCCTACTGGGGCTGGAAGGGTGGCTATTTCACCACCGAAGAGGACGCGCAGGCCTATTTCGACGAAATGCGCTACATGCTGGCCCGCCAGATGGCCGCGCCCAACAGCCCGCAATGGTTCAACACCGGCCTGCACTGGGCCTATGGCATCGACGGCCCCAGCCAGGGCCACCACTATGTCGATTTCAAGACCGGCAAGCTGACCAAGTCGGCCAGCGCCTACGAACATCCCCAGCCGCATGCGTGCTTCATCCAGTCCGTGTCCGACGACCTGGTGAACGACGGCGGCATCATGGACCTGTGGGTGCGTGAAGCGCGGCTCTTCAAGTACGGCTCGGGCACCGGCACCAACTTCTCGCACCTGCGGGGCGAGGGCGAGCCGCTGTCCGGCGGCGGCAAGTCTTCGGGCTTGATGGGCTTTTTGAAGATCGGCGACCGGGCGGCTGGCGCGATCAAATCGGGCGGGACCACGCGGCGTGCGGCCAAGATGGTGATCGTCGACGCCGATCACCCCGATATCGAACAATTCATCGAATGGAAGGTGCTGGAAGAGCAGAAGGTTGCGGCCCTCGTCGCCGGCTCCAAGATGCACGAGGCTCGGCTGAACGAACTCTTCGCCGCCATCCGCGCGTGGGACGGAGCCGAACAGGATGCCTATGATCCTGCCGTCAACGAAAGCCTGAAGAAGGCGATCCGCGAGGCAAAGAAGAACGCCATTCCGGAGACCTACATCAAGCGCGTGCTGGATTATGCGCGGCAGGGTCACACCTCGATCGAATTCCCGACCTTCGATACCGACTGGGACAGCGATGCCTACAGCTCGGTCTCGGGCCAGAACTCGAACAACTCGATCCGCGTCACCAATGCCTTCCTGAGGGCCGTCGAGAAGGACGCCGACTGGGAGCTGATCAACCGCGTCGACGGCAAGGTCGCCCGCGTGGTGAAGGCGCGCGATCTGTGGGAAAAGGTCGGCCACGCCGCCTGGGCCTGCGCCGATCCGGGCATCCAGTTCCACGACACCGTCAACGACTGGCACACCTGCCGGGGCGATGGCGAGATCCGCGGCTCGAACCCGTGCTCGGAATACATGTTCCTGGACGACACGGCCTGCAACCTCGCCTCGATGAACCTCTTGTCCTTCCTGAAGGACGGGGAATTCCAGGCCGAAGCCTACATGCACGCCACCCGCCTGTGGACGCTGACGCTGGAGATCAGCGTTACCATGGCGCAGTTCCCGTCGAAGGAAATCGCGCAGCTGTCCTACGACTACCGGACGCTGGGCCTTGGCTACGCCAATATCGGCGGCCTGCTGATGACGCTGGGCCACGGCTACGACTCCGATGAAGGCCGGGCGCTGTGCGGCGCGCTGACCGCGATCATGACGGGCGTCGCCTACGCAACCTCGGCCGAGATGGCGTCGGAACTGGGCGCTTTCCCGGCCTACGACCGGAATGCCGACACGATGCTGCGCGTGATCCGCAACCACCGCACGGCGGCCCACGGAAAATCGGCGGGTTACGAGGATCTGGCGGTGAAGCCTGTCCCGCTCGACCACGCCAACTGCCCCGACATGCGCCTGTCGGGCCTCGCGAAATCCGCCTGGGACGAAGCGCTCCGGCTGGGCGAGGCGCACGGTTACCGCAACGCCCAATCCACCGTGATCGCGCCCACAGGCACGATTGGTCTGGTGATGGATTGCGACACGACCGGGATCGAGCCCGACTTCGCGCTGGTGAAGTTCAAGAAGCTCGCCGGCGGCGGCTACTTCAAGATCATCAACCGCTCGGTTCCCGCCGCACTTGAAGGGCAGGGCTACAGCTCGGCCCAGATCGAGGACATCATTCGCTACGCGGTGGGCCACGGTTCCCTGTCCGACGCCCCGGGCGTGAATCTGGCGGCGCTGGAATCGAAAGGTTTCGACGAGGCCGCACTGGCCAAGGTCGAAGGCGCGCTGGAGCAGGCATTCGACATCCGCTTCGTCTTCAACCAGTGGACGCTGGGCGCCGATTTCTGCACCGACGTGCTGAAGGTCCCCGCCGCCAAGCTGAGCGACCCGACCTTCGATATGCTGCGCCACCTGGGCTTCACCAAAGCCGACGTGGACGCTGCCAACGACCATGTCTGCGGGACGATGACGCTGGAAGGCGCGCCCTACCTGAAGGAAGACCACTACAGCATCTTCGATTGCGCCAACCCCTGCGGCAAGAAGGGCAAGCGCTTCCTGTCGGTGTCCAGCCACATCCGCATGATGGCGGCGGCACAGTCCTTCATCTCGGGCGCGATTTCCAAGACGATCAACATGGCGAACGACGCCACGATCCAGGACTGCCAGAAGGCGTACGAGCTGTCCTGGTCGCTGGGTGTGAAGGCCAACGCGCTTTACCGCGACGGCTCGAAACTGTCCCAGCCGCTGGCCTCCGCGCTGGTCGAGGACGATGACGAGGCGGCCGAGGTGATGGAAACCGGCTCGCCCGCCGCCAAGGCCCATGTCCTGGCCGAAAAGGTGATCGAGAAGGTCGTCATCAAGGAAGTCATCCGCCGCCATCGCGAAAAGATGCCCCAGCGGCGCAAGGGCTATACCCAGAAGGCGGTCGTGGGCGGCCACAAGGTGTACCTGCGCACCGGCGAATATGAGGACGGCAACCTTGGCGAGATCTTCATCGACATGCACAAGGAAGGCGCCGGCTTCCGGGCGATGATGAACAACTTCGCCATCGCGGTGTCGGTCGGTCTTCAGTACGGCGTGCCGCTGGAGGAATTCGTGGATGCCTTCACGTTCACCAAGTTCGAACCGGCCGGCATGGTGCAGGGCAACGACTCGATCAAGAACGCGACCTCGATCCTGGATTACGTGTTCCGGGAACTGGCGGTGTCGTACCTGGATCGCACAGACCTTGCCCATGTGAAGCCCGAGGGCGCCAGCTTCGACGATATCGGCCGGGGAGAGGAAGAGGGCGTGTCCAACATCTCGGAAATGTCCGAGACGGCGGCGAACCGGTCTCTCGAGGTGCTCAAGCAGATCTCGTCCACGGGCTACCTGCGCAATCGTCTGCCGCAGGAACTGGTCGTGTTCCAGGGCGGCCAGCGGATGAGCGCGGTTGCGGTCAACGATCCGGAAACGGCGCTGCACACGCTGGTGCCGGAAGCCGTGTCGGGCATGCAGACCACCGTGTCGGTCGAGGCTGTCACCGCCGGCACGACGGCACCGGAAGCGCGCATCAAGGCCAAGATGCAGGGCTACGAGGGCGATCCCTGCGGCGAATGCGGCAACTACACGCTGGTCCGCAACGGGACCTGCATGAAGTGCAACACCTGCGGCGGGACGTCCGGGTGTAGCTGAACGAACGACGGCGCCGGCAATGGCGCCGAGGGGCGGGGGCGGTGCAAGTTGCTGTCTCCGTCCCGACGAAGATCGGGATCGGGGCGTTTCGGCGCCAAAGTATCTTGATTTGGGGCCGGGCGGATCTGCGCAGTTTTCTGCAATAACCGCTCTGTCCCTCTCGGCGAATGGCGGTGCCGTTCGCCGGAGCTGGGGTGGGGCGGAAGTCTGGTCCCCCCACTTCTACCCGGGGCGGGTGCGCTCGCCCCGCGTTTGCCGGACCGCAGGCATAAAACAAAATCGGGCGGTCAAAGAATGAGTCCGGCTGACGAAACTCAAAGGGGGCCCCAGGGCCCCCTTCTTTCGTCCGGTCTCGTGTGTCCGGTTCGCAAGGGGGCTCTGCCCCCGCCGCCCTTCGGGCGACTCCCCCGAGATATTTTGAAGACCGAAGAAGAGCACGCGTGGCGCTCTTCGCGATACGATCCGGAAAGATCGGCACGCGCGACTTCTTTGGTCCGTAAATACCTTGGGGGAGGCCGCTCCGCAGGAGCGGGCGGGGGCAGAGCCCCCACTTTCCTTTAAGGTCAGGCGCTGGCCTTGGCAGCGCGCTTGCGCTCGTGCGGGTCGAGGAAGCGCTTGCGGAGGCGGATCGCGTTCGGGGTGACTTCGACCAGTTCATCGTCGTCGATATAGGCGATCGCTTCTTCCAGGCTCAGCGTGATCGGCGTGGTCAGGCGCACGGCTTCGTCGGTGCCGGACGCGCGCACGTTGGTCAGTTTCTTGCCTTTCAACGGGTTCACTTCCAGGTCGTTTTCGCGGCTGTGCTCGCCAATGATCATGCCGGTATAGATTTCGGCCTGCGCCCCGATGAACATCTTGCCGCGGTCCTCAAGGTTCCACAGCGCGTAGGCCACGGACTGGCCGTTTTCCATAGAGATCAGGACGCCCGCGCGGCGGCCCGGGATCGGGCCTTTGTAAGGCGACCACTCGTGGAACACGCGGTTCAGAACGCCGGTGCCGCGCGTATCGGTCAGGAATTCGCCGTGATAACCGATCAACCCGCGCGAGGGCACATGCGCTACGATGCGCGTCTTGCCGGCGCCTGCCGGTTTCATTTCGGCCAGATCGCCGCGGCGTACGCCGGTGATCTTTTCAATCACGGTGCCGGAATATTCGTCATCGACGTCGATGGTGACTTCCTCGATCGGCTCAAGCCGCTGACCGTCTTCTTCGCGGAACAGCACCTGCGGGCGCGAGATCGACAGTTCGAACCCTTCGCGGCGCATGTTTTCGATCAGGACCCCCATCTGCAGTTCGCCGCGGCCCGCGACCTCGAAGGCCTCGCCGCCGGGCGTGTCGGTCACGCGGATGGCGACGTTGGATTCGGCTTCCTTCATCAGGCGCTCGCGGATCACACGCGATTGCACCTTCTTGCCATCACGGCCCGCCAGCGGCGAATCGTTGATGCCGAAGGTCACGGTGATGGTGGGCGGGTCGATCGGCTGCGCAGGAAGTGCGGTGTCGACCTGGGGCGCCACGATGCTGTCGGCCACGGTGGCCTTGCTCATGCCTGCGAGGCTGACGATGTCGCCCGCCTGCGCCTCGTCGATGGGCTGCTGGCCCAGGCCGCGGAAAGCGAGGATCTTGGAGGCGCGGAAGTTCTCGATCAGCTTGCCGTCGCGTGAAAGGGCTTTGACCGTGTCGCCCGCCTTCAGCGTGCCGCTTTCGACACGGCCCGTCAGCACGCGGCCCAGGAACGGGTCGGCGCCCAGCGTGGTGGCCAGCATGGTGAACGGTTCCTGCATCCGCGCCAGCTGCTTCGGCGCGGGCACATGTTCGACCACGAGGTCGAAGAGCGCCGACAGGTCCTTGCGGGGGCCGTCCAGTTCCATGTCGGCCCAGCCGTTGCGGCCCGAGGCATACATGGTCGGGAAATCCAGCTGGTCGTCATCGGCGCCGAGGCTGGCAAACAGGTCGAAGCATTCGTCCAACGCGCGGTCGGGTTCGGCATCGGGCTTGTCGACCTTGTTCAGCACCACGATGGGCCGCAGGCCAAGCGCCAGCGCCTTCGAGGTTACGAACTTCGTCTGCGGCATCGGGCCTTCGGCCGCGTCGACCAGCAGGACCACGCCATCGACCATCGACAGGATGCGTTCGACCTCACCACCGAAATCGGCGTGGCCGGGGGTGTCGACGATGTTGATACGCTTGCCGCGCCACTCGACCGATGTCGCCTTGGCCAGGATGGTGATCCCGCGCTCGCGCTCGAGGTCGTTGGAATCCATCGCCCGTTCGGCCACCGCCTGGTTTTCGCGGAAGGCGCCCGACTGTTTCAGGAGCTCGTCAACCAGCGTGGTCTTGCCGTGGTCGACGTGAGCGATGATAGCGATATTGCGAAGATCCATTATTCGGGCGTCCGGACATGTGTATGAGTTGGGGCGCCCATACCCTGCCGCAGTGCAGAAAGAAAGGGTCAAACCGCCTCAGGCATGCCCGCTGTTGGAGAAAAGGTTGATCACCATGATCCCGGCAACGATCAGAATCATGCCCAGAACCGCCGGCAAATCCAGCTTCTGACCGAACAGAGCCCATGCGATCCCGGCGATCAGAACGATCCCCGCGCCGGACCAGATCGCATAGGCCACGCCGACCGGGATCACCCGGAAGGCCAGCGCCATGGTGTAGAACGAAGCCGTGTAGGCCACGACCACGATGATTGCGGGCACCAGTTTCGTCATCTGGTTCGATGCCTGCAGCGCGGTGGTTCCGATCACTTCGCCAATGATCGCAAGGCCGAGGAAAACGTAATGCATCGCAGGTCTCTGTGAATAGGGGACGGGCAGATGCTCTGTGCCTGACCGGCGCGGCGTTGTCGATCCGTCGCGTCAGATGATGTGGCCCGGATCGAAGTCCGCCATCGCAATGCCTGCCAGCAGGATGCCACCCGAGGTGTCGAGATCGATGTAGAGACCGGCATCCGTGTCGCTCAGCGTGTAGCTGTCCCGGATGTCGATCCGGTCGCGCGCGGTGTCGAAATCGGTGACCTCGTCCTCGCCCGTCCGGCCGCGGAACCGGAACGTGTCGCGGCCCGCGCCGCCGGTCAGAAGATCGCCGCCGCGGCCGCCGATCAGAAGATCACGGCCGGCGCCGCCGAAAAGCTCGTCCGCGCCGCCGCCGCCCAAGAGCGTGTCGGCCCCGCGGCCACCCTTCAGAAGATCGGCCCCCTTGGCGCCTGCCAGCTGATCGCGGCCGGCCTGGCCGAAAAGCTCGTCCAGGCCGCGGCCGCCGTGCAAGGTGTCGCTTCCGCCGCCGCCATTCAGACGGTCGTGGCCCATGCCACCGCGGGCCGTGTCGTCGCCGCCACGGGTGCGGATCGTGTCATTGCCGGCCTTGCCAAGGACCAGGTCGGCACCTGTCGTACCGATCAGCGTGTCGGCGCCTGCCGTGCCGGTGACGCGGTTGGCGGTCTCCCGGTCACCCAGTGGCGGGAAGACCCCGTTGGTGATCGAGCCGGGCTGGTCCGTAATCTCGTCCAGGGCGCGGGTGCCTGCGACGTAGATCGGCGTGCCCGTGTCGCCCAGATCGCGGGCTTCCTGCTTCAGGTGGGACCGCGCATCGGCGCGATGGTCGTCCGGCACGTACTCCACCACGAAGGTTGCCTTCCCGGCCTTTTCGGCCCGGTCGAGAAGTCTCAGGTGATAGGCGTATTCGTCTTTTGGCCAGGCCTCGAAATCCTCGGGCGCGCCGTTTTCGTAGTAGAAGCGCAGATCTTCCTTGCCGATCCCGTCGATGGCATCGCGGTATGTGGCGTTGCGGATCAGTTCCAGCGCGTTCTGGCCGATGATGTAGAAGTCGCGGCCCGGGTCGGTCTCGTCAATGTAGGCCTGCGTCCGGGCTTCGAGTTCGGCCACGAAACCGGCCATGTCGGCGCGGAAATCGCGGTTGGCGTTCGGGCGCACGTCTTCCCAGTATTCATAGGCCGCCACGATATCGAGGTAGAGCCCGTCGAACCCGCCATCGACGATCTTCTGTGCATAGTCGAAGACGATCTGCTGCCAGTCGTCCTTCCAGTACTTCACCTTGATGTTGTCGGTCCATTCAGGGTTGGCCTCTCCCATCCAGTCGGGGCGGGCGCGGCTTTCCCATTGGGGATCCCAGTAGTAGCGGTAGGACTCGGCCTCTCCGATAGACAGGTACGACACGATCAGCTTGTCGTCGCCACCGCGCATCCGGTCCAGACCGGCGGGGGTATATGGGTCTTCCTCGCGGCGGTAGCTGGCCCATTCGGTGACGACAAGATCGGCGTTCGTGGCCGCAATCTCATCGGCGCGGGCCCCGGTCACATCGCCCAGGTGATAAAGCCAGGTCCGGGCGTCGGTGAGCTTGGTCATGGGCGTCCTGCTGCGGTGTCGATTGTCGGGAGGCCGCGGGCTTGGTTCAGCCCGCCAGCGCCTTGTTCAGGTTCTCGTCGATCTTTTCCAGGAAGCCCATCGTCGTCAGCCAGCCCTGATCGGGGCCGACGAGCAGTGCCAGATCCTTGGTCATGTGGCCCGATTCCACCGTCTGCACGATCACTTTCTCCAGTGTATCGGCGAAATTCATGAGCGGAGTGTTATCATCCAGCTTGGCGCGGTGCTTCAGCCCGCCCGTCCACGCGAAGATCGACGCGATGGAGTTGGTGGAGGTCTGTTCGCCCCGCTGATGCTGGCGGTAGTGGCGGGTGACGGTGCCATGCGCCGCCTCGGCCTCCACGATCTTGCCGTCGGGCGTCATAAGTTGCGAGGTCATGAGACCCAGCGAACCGAAGCCCTGCGCAACGGTATCGGACTGCACGTCGCCATCGTAGTTCTTGCAGGCCCAGACGAAGCCGCCCGACCATTTCATGGCCGAGGCCACCATGTCGTCGATCAGCCGGTGTTCGTACCAGATCTTCTTTTCCTTGAACTTCTCGGCGAACTCGGCCTCGTAAATCTCCTGGAACAGGTCCTTGAAGCGGCCGTCATAGGCTTTCATGATCGTGTTCTTGGTGGACAGGTAGACCGGCCAGCCGAGGTTCAGGCCGTAGTTCAGGGACGCGCGCGCGAAATCGGCGATGGAGTCGTCGAGGTTGTACATGCCCATCGCGACGCCGGCGCCGGGGGACTGGTAGACTTCCTTCTCGATCACGGTGCCGTCTTCGCCCACGAACTTCATCGTCAGAGTTCCGGGGCCGGGCATCAGGAAATCCGTGCATTTGTATTGGTCGCCAAAGGCATGGCGGCCGATGACGATGGGTTTCGTCCAGCCCGGCACAAGGCGCGGCACGTTCTTGCAGATAATCGGCGCGCGGAACACGACACCGCCCAGGATGTTGCGGATCGTGCCGTTGGGCGATTTCCACATCTTTTTCAGGCCGAATTCCTCGACCCGCGCTTCGTCCGGCGTGATCGTGGCGCATTTCACGCCGACGCCGATTTCCTTGATCTTGTAGGCCGCGTCGATGGTGACCTGGTCGTCGGTGCGGTCACGCTCCTCCATCCCCAAGTCGTAATACAGCAGATCGACATCCAGGTAGGGCAGGATCAGCTTCTGCTTGATGAAGTCCCAGATGATGCGGGTCATCTCGTCGCCGTCTAGCTCGACGACGGGGTTGTCTACCTTGATCTTGGTCACTGGAACGCCCTCTGAACGATGTGAGTCGGTTGGCGTCGGTCTAGCGCAAAAAGTGTTACGAAGAAATGGGTATGCAAACGTATACCGCTTGCGGGTGGCGGTCGCGGACAACGGGCTGGCGGTGTGAACCAATCCCGCAACAAGGCACACGCGCGATCCGAACGAAAAAGGCCGGGACATCGTCCCGGCCCGCACGTGCTGCGATGGCAGCCTGTTCTAGCGCGTGGTTTCCGTCAGGCGGCGTTTGACATAGGTCGACACGTTGCCGATCAGCGTGTCCATGTGCTCGTCCTGGAAGAAATGGTCGGCGCCCTCGATCTCCTGGTGGGTGATCGTGATGCCCTTCTGTTCGTGCAGCTTGTTGACCAGCGTCGTCGTGTCCGCGGGCGGGGCCACACGGTCGGCCAGGCCGTTGATGACAAGTCCCGAAGCCGGGCAGGGGGCGAGAAACGAAAAGTCGTACATGTTCGCGGGCGGCGAGACCGAGATGAACCCGGTGATTTCCGGCCGCCGCATCAGAAGCTGCATGCCGATCCACGCGCCGAACGAAAAGCCCGCAACCCAGCAATGCTTGGAGTTGTTGTTCATCGACTGCAGGTAATCGAGCGCGGAGGCGGCATCGGACAGCTCGCCAATGCCCTGATCGTATTCACCCTGGCTGCGGCCCACGCCACGGAAGTTGAACCGCAGCACGGTGAACCCCATGTTGTAGAAGGCGTAATGCAGGTTGTAGACGACCTTGTTGTTCATCGTCCCGCCGAATTGCGGATGCGGATGCAGCACGATCGCGATCGGCGCATCACGTTCCTTCTGCGGGTGGTAACGTCCTTCCAGGCGACCTTCGGGTCCGGGAAAAATGACCTCGGGCATAGGTAGAGGGGTCCTGTCTATTCCATCTGGCGGGCATGTCCGCCGGTGACCGGGTTTCTTGACGAAATCTTCCAGTCACCTTAGAACGGTTCTAACCGCAGGGCAGATACGTCCTGCAGCGTCAGCAGCACTTAGGCGGTGGTGGCGCAAAGGTCAACGATGCATCATGTTTTCGCCCCCTCAGGCGGCCAGCGCGAAGGAGTCTGCCGGTGAAACTTTCGACCAAGGGCCGCTACGCGATGGTCGCGCTGGCCGATATCGCGCTGCAAAAGTCCGACAAGCTTGTCACCCTGAACGAGATCGCGGGCCGTCAGAACGTGTCGCTGCCCTATCTCGAGCAATTGTTCGTCAAGCTCCGGCGCGCGGATCTTGTCGCGTCGGTGCGCGGGCCGGGCGGGGGCTACAAGCTGGCGCGCCCTGCGTCGGAAATCCGCGTGATCGACATTCTGGCCGCCGTGGACGAGAACATCGACGCGATGCACAAGGGCGCCGGCGCCTCGGGCGGGACATCGGGCAGCCGGGCGCAATCGCTGACCAACCGCCTGTGGGAAGGGCTGTCGGCCCATGTCTACGTGTTCCTGCACCAGACGCGACTGTCGGACGTTGTGGCCAACGATCTGGTCCCGTGTCCCGCGGTGCCCTCGCTTCTGTCGGTCGTCGACGAATGACACGCGCCTATCTCGACTGGAACGCCACCGCGCCGCTCAGGCCGGAAGTGCGAGAGGCGATGATCGCGGCGATGGACGTGGCGGGCAATCCGTCGTCCGTTCATGCCGAAGGTCGCGCGGCGCGGGCGCTGGTCGAAAAGTCCCGGGCGAAGATCTCGGCGGCCTTCGGGGCGGACGGGGCGGATATCGTCTTCACCTCGGGGGCTACGGAAGCCACGGCGCTGGCCATGGGCTGGCGCGCACCGTCGGGTGCAGCGGGCGACAGGCAGGTTCTGGCCTCGGCCGTGGAACATGACTGCATCGAATCCCATGCGGGCGATGCGCCCCGCCTGCCGGTGGACGGTGATGGACTTGTGCAGATGCCGGACATGGCGCGGTACACCCACAAGGGCAACATCGTCGCGATCCAGTCGGCCAACAGCGAAACCGGCGTGCTGCAACCGACGGACCAGCTCTGGCGTGACCTGAAAGCGGTGGATCCGGACGGGACCCTGTGCCTGACCGACGCGACGCAGAGCTTCGGCAAGATGCCCTTCGCCTTCAACTGGTGCGGGGCCGACATGGCCATCATCTCGGCCCACAAGCTGGGCGGCCCCAAGGGGATCGGCGCACTTGTGATGAAGCGTGGCACCGACCTTGCCGCGCGCATCACCGGCGGCGGGCAGGAGATGGGGCGCCGGTCCGGCACGGAAAATGTCATTGGAATCGCGGGCTTCGCCGCTGCAGCTGAAGCGGCGCAGCGGGATCTGGAAACCGGCGTGTGGGAGCGCGTCGCCGCAATTAGAAATATTCTAGAAAACGCTCTTGTGGCCAGCCGGAACGAGACTATTTTTGTCGGAAATGGTGCAGCGCAGATGCCTAATACATCCTGCATCGCCACGCCGGGCTGGAAGGCCGAAACGCAGGTGATGCAGATGGACCTGGCAGGCTTCGCGATCAGCGCGGGGTCGGCTTGTTCCAGCGGCAAGGTCCGCGCCAGCCGCGTCCTCGGGGCGATGGGCTACGACGATGCCACCGCCGCCTCGGCGATAAGAGTGTCGCTGGGGCCCGAGACCGAAGAAGACGACGTGCTGCGCTTTGCCGATGCATGGTGCGCACAGCGCAAGAAACATTTCGCCCGCGTCGCCTGAAAGGGTTCGCGTGCTTGAAGCTTCACCCGGAGCGATCCGGAAAAGGACGGAGGGCCCCATGGCCGATCAGACCGCCGAGCAGACAGGACCGACCGAAACCGTCGTCAAGGAAGGCGTCGATCAGGAAACCGTGGACGCCGTCCGCGAGGCCGGCAGCTACAAGTACGGCTGGCAGACCGATATCGAGATGGACTACGCCCCCAAGGGCCTGACCGAAGATATCGTCCGCCTGATCTCGTCCAAGAACGAAGAGCCGCAGTGGATGACCGACTGGCGGCTTGAGGCCTATGCCCGCTGGCTGACCAAGAAAGAGCCCGACTGGGCGATGGTCGACTACCCGGAGATCGATTTCCAGGACCAGTTTTACTACGCCCGTCCGAAGTCGATGGAGGTGAAGCCGAAATCGCTGGACGAGGTCGATCCAAAGCTTCTGGCCACCTATGAGAAGCTGGGCATTCCGCTGAAGGAACAGATGATCCTAGCCGGCGTCGAAGGCGCGGAAGACGCGCCCGCCGAAGGCCGCAAGGTGGCCGTGGATGCTGTGTTCGACTCCGTCTCCGTCGGCACGACCTTCCAGGCTGAACTGAAGAAGGCCGGCGTCATCTTCTGTTCGATCTCGGAAGCGATCCGCGAACATCCCGAACTGGTGAAGAAATACCTCGGCTCCGTCGTTCCGGTTTCCGACAACTTCTACGCCACGCTGAATTCGGCCGTCTTCTCGGATGGCTCCTTCGTCTACGTGCCGCCGGGCGTCCGCTGCCCGATGGAGCTGTCGACCTACTTCCGGATCAACGCCGAAAACACCGGCCAGTTCGAACGCACGCTGATCATCGCCGACAAGGGCTCCTACGTCAGCTACCTTGAAGGTTGCACCGCACCGCAGCGCGATACCTCGCAACTGCACGCCGCCGTGGTGGAGATCATCGCCGAAGAAGACGCCGAGGTGAAATACTCGACCGTCCAGAACTGGTATCCGGGCGACGAGAACGGCAAGGGCGGGATCTACAACTTCGTCACCAAGCGCGCCGATTGCCGGGGCGACCGGTCGAAGGTGATGTGGACCCAGGTCGAAACCGGCTCGGCCGTGACGTGGAAATACCCGTCCTGCATCCTGCGCGGCGACGACAGCCAGGGCGAGTTCTATTCCATCGCCATCACCAACAACTGGCAGCAGGCCGATACCGGCACGAAGATGATCCACCTTGGCAAGAACACCAAGTCGCGGATCGTGTCGAAGGGCATTTCCGCCGGCCATGCGCAGAACACCTATCGCGGGCTCGTGTCGATGCACCCCAAGGCCACGAACGCGCGGAACTTCACCCAGTGCGACAGCCTGCTGATCGGGTCCACCTGCGGGGCGCACACGGTGCCCTATATCGAGGTCAAGAACAACTCGGCCCGGGTCGAGCACGAGGCCACGACATCGAAGGTGGACGAAGACCAGCTGTTCTACTGCCGCGCGCGCGGCATGGACGAAGAGGAAGCGGTGGCGCTGGTCGTCAACGGCTTCTGCAAGGACGTGCTGCAGGCCTTGCCGATGGAGTTCGCTATGGAAGCCCAGCAGCTGGTTGCGATTTCGCTGGAAGGCTCGGTGGGCTAAGGCCCTCCGCCACGGATTATCCGGACGACTATGAGGGGACGCAGGACATGAGCTTCTGGAGCAAGGATGACATGATCGTCACCACCACCAACTCGATCGAAGGCCGTTCGATTGCCGAATACAAGGGCATCGTCGTGGGCGAGACGATCATGGGTGCCAACGTGTTCCGCGATTTCCTGGCCGGCGTGACCGACGTGATCGGCGGCCGGTCGGGCGCCTACGAAAGCAAGATGAACGAGGCCCGCGAAACCGCGCTCGCCGAAATGCAGAACCACGCCCGGCAGATGGGGGCCAATGCCATCGTCGGTGTCGATCTGGATTACGAGGTCGTGCGCGAGGGCATGCTGATGGTGTCGGCGTCCGGCACTGCTGTCGTGCTGTCGTAATAGGCTGAATTAAAAGATGAAATTTACCGGCCGACAGCGGTTCGCCGGTCCGAAGGAAGGATTGTACGCATGCTGAAGATCACCGATCTCCGCGCGAGCCTCGAAGTCGAGGACAAGGAAATTCTCAAGGGCGTCGATCTGGAAGTCCAGGCCGGCACCGTCCATGCGATCATGGGGCCGAACGGGTCTGGCAAATCGACCCTGTCCTATGTGCTGTCGGGCAAGGGCGGCTATGAGGTCACGCAAGGCTCCGCCATGCTGGAAGGCGCCGACCTGCTGGAGATGGAACCGGAAGAGCGCGCCGCGGCAGGCCTGTTCCTGGCGTTCCAGTACCCCGTCGAAATCCCCGGCGTGGGCAACATGACCTTCCTGCGCACGGCCGTGAACTCTCAGCGCAAGGCGCGCGGCGAGGACGAGCTGAGCGCGACCGATTTCCTGAAGGAGATCCGCGAGAAGGCCAAGGCGCTGAAGATCGACGCCGACATGCTGAAACGCCCCGTCAACGTGGGCTTTTCGGGCGGCGAGAAGAAGCGCAACGAAGTGCTGCAGATGGCCATGCTTGAACCCAAGATGTGCATCCTGGACGAGACGGACTCGGGCCTCGACATCGACGCGATGAAGCTGGTGGCCGATGGCGTGAACGCGCTGCGCAGCGAAGGCCGCGGCTTCCTTGTGATCACGCACTACCAGCGGCTTCTGGATCACATCAAGCCGGACGTCGTCCACATCATGTCGGAAGGCCGCATCGTGAAATCGGGCGGGCCGGAACTGGCGCTGGAAGTGGAACATAACGGCTATACCGATATCCTGTCCGAGGTCGCGTAATGGCATTGGCAAACCCGAAACAGACAGCGACCGAAGCGCGGATTGCCGCGCTGACGATCCCTGAAAGTGGCTGGACGGCCCCGGCGCGGAAGGCGGCACTGGCGCGTCTGCGCAAGGAGGGTCTGCCCGACCGCCGCGATGAATACTGGAAATTCACCCGCCCGGATTCGCTTGTCACCCCCGAAGTGCCAAAAGCCGCGACCTTCACCCATGACGAAGGCCCGATCTTTGGTGAGCGGGACCGGCTGAAGATCGTCTTCGTCGATGGTGTCTTCGATGCCGATGCGTCCGACGACCTTTCGATGGAAGGGATCGAGATCGGGATGCTGGCGGCCGAGCAGGGCGCCGACATCCATTGGGCACGCGATCTCTATGGCACGCTGGAAGAACGCGGGCAGGACCCTGTCGACCGGCCGCTGGCCGCGCTGAACACGGCGGCGGCCACCGATGGCGTGCTGATCCGGGTGACGGGCAAGCCGTCGAAGCCGGTCAGCCTGATCTACCGTCACCAGTCCGACACCTCGGACGCGGTGCTGCACCACGTCCTGCGCGTCGAATCCGGTGCGGCGCTGACGGTGCTGGAAAACGGCCCGGCGGCCGCGCGGCTCAACAAGGTGATGGAGATCGACATCGCCGATGGCGGTACGCTGCATCACGTGCGGGCGCAGGGACGCGACCACGACCGCCGCGCGGTGACGCACATCTTTGCCCGGCTGGGCCGCGAATCTGTGCTGAAAAGCTTCACCATGACCGCCAATGGCCGTCTGACGCGGAACGAGGCGATTGTCGAACTGACGGGCGACGATGCCGTGGTGCACATCGCGGGCGCCTGCGTGGGCGACGGGGCGAATGGTGGCGAATTCCACCACGACGACACCGTTTTCATCACCCACAATGCCGAGAACTGCGAAAGCCGTCAGGTGTTCAAGAAGGTGCTGCGCAACGGCGCCGTCGGCGTCTTTCAGGGCAAGATCCTTGTGAAGGCCGGCGCGCAGAAGACCGATGGCTACCAGAAAAGCCAATCGCTTCTGCTGGACGGGGACAGCCAGTTTCTTGCCAAGCCCGAGCTGGAAATCTACGCCGACGACGTGGCGTGCTCCCACGGTTCGACCTCGGGCGCGATCGACGAGACGGCGCTGTTCTACATGCGCGCGCGCGGCGTTCCGCACCGCGAGGCGACGGATCTTCTGACGCTGGCCTTCCTTGGCGAGGCCATCGACGAGATCGAGGATCGCGACCTGGGTGAAGAGATCCTGGCCCGTATCGAATCCTGGCTGGCCCGGCGGCGGTAAGATGAGTGTCACGCGCGATATCGCGGCCACCTATCGTGGGCCGGGCGCGGTCGTGCGACGTCTGCTGCAAGCCGGTGAGAACGAGGCGCGGGCGCTGGTCATTCTGATGAGCGCCTGTGCCCTGATCTTCGTGGCGCAACTGCCGCGGCTGGCCCGTGTCGCGCACCTGACAGGTCAGGAACTGAACGCGCTTCTGGGGGGCAGTCTTCTGGGCTGGCTCTTCATCGCGCCGCTGTTCTTCTATCTTGTTGCCGCGATCAGCCATCTGATCGCGCGTATCTTCGGCGGCCGTGGGGATTTCTACGGCGCGCGCGTCGCGCTTTTCTGGGCGCTGCTGGCCTCCAGCCCGCTGGTCCTGCTGAACGGCCTTGTCGCGGGCTTCATCGGGCCCAGCCCGGCATTGCAGATCGTGGGCGCCGCATGGCTTGCCGTTTTCGCCTGGTTCTGGTTTGCAGGGCTCAGGCAGGCAGAGCGGGCGGAGGCGGCGGCGTGATCACGAGCGTGGAATTTCGGCAGCTTGTCTGGACCTCGATCACCAATCCGGCCGATGGCGCGGAAGAGGTGATGCGCCTGAAGCCCGGGCGCGAGGCGCTTTGGACGGGCCTTCTTCTGATGGCGGCGCTGAACACCGCGCTGCTGGTCCTGTCCAATATCCTGATACCCGGACCGTGGCCCCTGCCGGGCATACTGGCCAACCCGCTCGTCTACATGGGCGTCGTCGCGGGCTTCCTGACGGTGGCGTCGTGGATGGTCTGGTGGACCGGCCGGCTTCTGGGCGGGCAGGGATCGTTCGAAGACATCCTCTGCGCCCTCGTCTGGCTGCAGGTGCTGCGTGTGTGCGTGCAGGTGGTGGCGACGGTGCTGCTCATGGTGTCTCCCCTGATATCCGGGGTCTTCGGTGTCGCGGCGGGTGTCTACGGCCTTTATGTGGGCCTTCATTTCATCAATGTCGCGCATCGGTTCTATTCCCTTGGCCGCGCCGCGCTGGCGCTTGTTGCCGCCGGGCTGGCGCTGGTGGTTGCGATGTCGATCCTGCTGACAATGCTGGGCTTCCCCGGCGTGGAGACCGCAAATGTATGACGTCGAACAGATCCGCGTCGACTTCCCGATCCTGTCGCGCGAGGTGAACGGCAAGCCGCTGACGTATCTCGACAACGGCGCCTCGGCCCAGAAGCCCCAGGTGGTGATCGACGCGATCACGCGTGCCTATTCACACGAATATTCCAACGTTCACCGTGGCTTGCACTACCTTTCCAACCTTGCGACCGACAATTACGAAGCGGTGCGCGGCAAGATCGCCCGTTTCCTTGGTGTCGCGAACGAGGACGAGATCGTCCTGAACTCCGGCACCACCGAAGGCATCAACCTTGTGGCCTACGGCTGGGCCATGCCCCGCATGGAGGCCGGCGACGAGATCGTGCTGTCGGTGATGGAGCACCACGCCAACATCGTGCCCTGGCACTTCCTGCGGGAACGGCAGGGGGTGGTGCTGAAATGGGTGGATACCGAAGCGGACGGCTCGCTCGATCCGCAGAAGGTGATCGATGCCATCGGGCCGAAAACGAAACTGGTGGCCATCACGCACATGTCGAACGTGCTGGGCACGGTGACCGACATCAAGGCGATTGCCGAAGGTGCACGTGCCGCCGGCGTGCCGGTGCTCGTAGATGGCTCGCAATCCGCGGTACACATGCCCGTCAGCATCGACGACCTGGGCGTCGATTTCTACGCGATCACGGGGCACAAGATCTACGGGCCGTCGGGTTCGGGCGCGATCTGGATCCGGTCGGACCGCATGGCCGAAATGCGCCCCTTCCACGGCGGCGGCGACATGATCCGCGAGGTCCACAAGGACACCGTTCTGTACAATGACCCGCCGATGAAGTTCGAAGCGGGCACCCCGGGTATCGTCCAGATCATCGGGCTGGGCGCTGCGCTGGATTACGTGATGGACATCGGCATGGACAGGATCGCCGCGCACGAAGCCGGGCTTGCCGTCTATGCCTCGTCGCGGCTGGACGGTCTGAACTGGTTGCAGGTGCAGGGCAAGGCGCCGGGCAAGGGGGCGATCTTTTCGTTCACCATGGAAGGCGCCCATGCCCATGACCTGTCGACGATCCTCGACAAGAAGGGCGTCGCCGTCCGCGCGGGCCATCATTGCGCGGGTCCGCTGATGGACCATCTTGGCCTGACGGCCACCTGCCGCGCCTCCTTTGGCATGTACAACACCAAAGCCGAGGTCGACCGCCTGATCGACGCGCTGGAACTGGCGCACGATCTGTTTGCCTGACGCCTGACCGTTCGGGGGTCAAGCCGCGCCTTTCGCAGCGGCTTTCCGGACACGCGGCCCGCAAAAACCTGTCATTTGGCGGGCGGAAAGGGTGCGCATTGCCGGTCCGGGCTGTTACGGTCTTCCCGACGGCACGGGTTTTTGACCCTGCACGACCTTGGCAATAACAGGACCGCTTGCGCGGGGAGACAGAACATGAGCGAACAGCCGATCTACAGCACGGGCGGAATCACGGTAACGGCGACCTCCGTCGTCATGGACGGGTATGAAACGCCGCTGGCCGATGTCGCCACTGTCTCGGTCGCGCGGAAGCGGTTCGAGATCGTCTGGACCGTCGTGCTTTGTGTCCTGCTGGTGCTGACCGCGCTGCACACGATGACCGTTTTCGACAGTACACAGAACCTGCTTGACCCGGCCGCCGATCTTGGGATCCTCTTGGGGATCGTGATCATGACGTTGATCGTCGCCAGCAAGGTGATCATGCGGCCCTATCAGCTGGTGATGGAAACCAAGGCGGGTGAGCACAAGGCCCATATCGGCCGCGACCCGAACGAACTGGAAGCCGCCAAAGCCGCCATCGACGGGGCGAAAGGGGCCGCCGTTTAACCGGCGAACCCTGTTCTATCAGGACGGATCGGCCGCGAAGGCGCACAGCGTTTCAAGCGCGCCTTCCAGCACGTCGTCGGCCACCGTCAGCGCAACGCGGATGTGGCCGGCCGCGGCCTCTCCGAAGCTTTCGCCGGGCATCACGGCGATCCGGTGACGGTCGAGCAGACGGTGAGCGAATTCCGCCCCCGACAGGCCCGTGGCCCGGATATCCAGCATCACGTACATCGCCCCCAGCGGCGGGATCGCCGTGACGGTGTTCTGCTTTGCCAGCACCTTCAGCGCCAGGTCACGGCGACGGCGGAACGGTTCGGCGACGCGTGCCTCGGCCTCTGGCCCCATGTTCAGCGCGAATTCGGCGGCGTCCTGCACGAAGCCCGGAACGCCGTAGGTGGTGTGCGTCGTCAGCTCGCCCATATGCGCGATGGCGTCGGCAGGGCCTACGACCCAGCCGCAGCGCGACCCCGTCATCGCGTGGGATTTCGAGACCGAGCCCACGACGATCGTCCGCTCCGCCATCCCTGGCAGCGCGCGGGGCGATACATGCGTGCCCTGCCAGACCTGCGTGTCGTAGACCTCGTCCGAGATCATCCACAGATCCTCGTCCCGGCAGAACGCCGCCAGATCGTCCATGGTTTCGGTATCGTAGACAGTGCCCGTGGGATTGTTGGGCGAGTTGATCAGCAGCGACTTGGCCCGGCTGCCCGCGGCCGCCGCGGCTTCGATCCCGGCCTTGAGATCCGGAATGCGCGGCTGGAACGCGTCTTCGGGGCGGGCGGCGACGATATGCGGATTCGCGCCCAGCGACAGGATCACGCCGGGATAGGTGGCGTAATGCGGCTCGATGATCAGGCCGGTATCGCCTTGGTCGAGCGCGGCGTGATGGGCCGCGAACAGGGCGAACTGGCCACCGGCGGTGATCAGCACGTTTTCCAGCGTCGCGGGCACGCCGGTCTGGCGCTGCACCCGGGCGGCGACCGTTTCCCGCAGGGAATCCGTGCCGGGCAGCGCGGCATAGCCGGTATGGCCACCTTCGGCCGAGGCATACATCGCGTCGAGGATCGCCGGATCGGTGCGTTCATCATGTTCTCCGACCGTCAGTTCGACGACCGGTTCGCCCTCCTGGATCAGGGTACGGGCACGGAAGAAAAGGTCCCACGCTCCGGACGCATTGCCGGAGAGGGACTGGATACGAGAGGAAAGTTTCATGGCGCCAGATCGGGTAACGGGGCCGGGATTGTCAACCGGACCATTCGCCCGCGGACGCGGGAACGCGGCGGCAGTCCGGGCCAGGCCATCACGCGGAAGTGCGTGACCGCCGGCGCGCCGTGGGCAATGGTGCGCTTGACGGGACCGGGGCAGGGTCCAAGTCGGAGAAGACCATGTTGCACGCGAAAGGAACCCGGTTATGGCAGAGACGGATGAGGAAACGGGATTTTATGACCGGGTCCCGAAGGTTTCGGATTTCGACTCGCTGGCGGATCCGGCGGCCTACGTGGCCTTGCCCGACGACTGGGTTCTTGGCCTTGCCGATATCGAGAATTCCACCGCGGCGATCGAGGCCGGGCGCTACAAGACCGTGAACATGGTCGGCGCGGCCGTGATCTCGGCCCAGGTGAACGCGCATGGGTCGCTGGCCTTTCCCTTCGTGTTCGGCGGTGACGGCGCTGGCTTTGCAGTGCCGCCGGACAGGCGCGCGGCGGCGGAAGCGGCGCTGGTCGCGGTCCAGGCCTGGGCACTCGAAGAGTTCGACCTGACGCTGCGCGTGGCCTTGGTAAGCGTGGCCGAGATCCGCGCGGCCGGGCACAGCCTGCAGGTCGCGCGCTACGCCGTGGCCAGCGGTGTGGACTACGCGATGTTCTCGGGCGGGGGCATGGCCTGGGCCGAGGAACAGATGAAGACCGGCGCCTTCGCGCTGGACGCCCCGGCAACGTCGGAGCCGCCCGATCTGACCGGGCTGTCGTGCCGCTGGTCGCATATCCGCGCGCAGAACGGGACCATCGTGTCGCTTGTCGTCCTGCCCGCGGGGGGTGGTGCCGGGTTCTCGGACCTGGTGCGCGATCTGGTGGGGCTGACCCGCGACGTGGCGCGGGGCGGGCATCCGGTGCCGGTCGATGGGCCCGGGACATCCTGGCCGCCGCCCGGCGCGCGGCTGGAGGCCCACGCGACCCGGGGCACGGGCGGCTTCGGGGCCGCGTTCCGCAAGGTGCTGGCCGAGACGCTGTTCAGCTTCGCCCTGTTCCGGACCAAGCTGAAGCTGGGATCGTTCGATCCCACGCATTATGCGCGGACGGTTTCGGCCAATGCCGACTTCCGCAAGTTCGACGACGGTCTGAAGATGACGCTGGACCTGGATGCCGCGACGCTTGCGGCGCTTCGGTCGCGGCTGGAACTTGCGGCCAGGGCAGGTGTCGCCCGGTACGGGATTCACGAGCAGGCGGAGGCGATGATGACCTGCATCGTGCCGGCCGTGATGCGGGACGATCACGTCCATTTCGTCGACGGGGCGAGCGGCGGCTATACGCGGGCTGCGGCAGTCCTTCGGGGCTGACGCCGGGATCGCGCCCTCGGCGGGCCCACCCGCCCGCCCCGGCGGATGCGTGCCGCATCCGCCGACCCGCCTCGGGCGCGATGCGGCGCGTTGCGCCGCGGGGGTCTGATGGGGTTGGGGTGAGGGTGCTCTGGCTCACCATGAAGAGGGTCTGCGTCCTCTTTCCGAACCCGCCATCGCACGTGCTGCCTGAACCGGGAGATCGCCCGGATCAAGGGCAAGCCGCGCGTGCCGCGCGGGGCTGGCGCCCCCTTGACGCAGACCATCCCCCGGTTCTGATCGGCAGCGCGACGGCGGTTCCGCGAAGAGGACCCGGCGGTCAGGCTGTCCTGGGGGGCAGGGCGGTGCGCGTGGCCTTGGGCAGCTTGGCACGGATCAGGTCGTAGGACGTCTCGATCCGGTGGCGCAGGTCGGTTTCGGGCGTGGACTCGTCCAGGCGGATCCAGCTGGGGTGGAAGTAGGGCGCCTTGGCCCCGGCACCGGCGTCGATCAGCATGCGGGCGGTTTCGGTATCGGCGGTCTTGACCGATACGCCCTCGCCCGAGCGGGTGCCGAAGCAGGCGAACATCTTGCCGCCGACCTTCCAGGATTCCAGCGCGCCCTCGGTGGCGTTGGCGCGTTCTGCCCCCGGAAGGGCTGCGCAGATATCGTCGATCAGGGTGCGACTCATGGGACCAGCGTGGCGCAGGGCCGGCCAGGGCGCAACAAGCAGGATAAGGCTTGGCGGAGCCGGTTCCCCGTGCTATGGCGACGCCATGAACCGTTTCGGCATCATCATTATCTGCTGCATTCCCTGCTGATCACTCCAGCGGGCCGGTTTTCTTTACCCTTTTCCAACAGAATACCGCTAGAGGCCCGCGCCCCTGATCTGACGGCCATGCGCGAAGGAGCCCTGTGCGATGACAGATATCTGGCTGCATAATTCCAAGAGCCGGACGAAGGAGCGGTTCGAGCCGCTCGATCCTGCGCTGGTGGGGCTCTATGTCTGCGGGCCGACGGTCTATGACCGGGCGCATATGGGCAACGCGCGGCCCGTGGTGGTGTTCGATGTGCTGAACCGGTTGCTGCGGCATGTCTATGGGCCGGATCACGTACGCTACGTGCGGAACTTCACCGATATCGACGACAAGATCATCGCGCGGGCCGAGGAATCGGGGCGGCCGATCGACCGGATCACGGCGGAGACGACGCAGTGGTTCCTAGACGACATGGCCGAACTGGGCGCGATGCCGCCCGATAAGATGCCGCGGGCTACGGAGTTCGTGCCGCAGATGGTGGCGATGATCGAGGGGCTGGTTGCCTCGGGCCATGCCTACGCGGCCGAGGGGCACGTGCTGTTCGCGGTCGAAAGCGACGCGGGTTATGGCACGCTGTCGGGCCGGTCGGTCGATGACATGGTCGCGGGCGCGCGCGTCGAGGTGGCGCCTTACAAGCGCAATCCGATGGATTTCGTGCTTTGGAAGCCGTCGGGAGATGACGTGCCGGGATGGGACAGCCCCTGGGGCCGTGGACGGCCGGGGTGGCATATCGAGTGCTCGGCCATGAGTTACGCTCTGCTGGGGGAGAGCTTTGACATTCACGGCGGCGGCAACGATCTGCTGTTTCCTCACCACGAGAACGAATGCGCCCAGAGCCGGTGCGCGCATCCCAAGGGCGATTTCGCGCGGTACTGGCTGCACAACGAGATGCTGCAGGTGGAGGGCAAGAAGATGTCCAAAAGCCTGGGCAACTTCTTCACGGTGCGGGATCTGCTGGATCAGGGCATTCCGGGCGAGGTGATCCGGTTCGTCTTCCTGTCGACGCATTATCGCAAGCCTATGGATTGGACGGCGGCGAAGGCGAAGGAGGCGGAAGGCGTATTGCGCGGCTGGCATCGGCTGGTGGTGGAAGCCGAGCCTTCCGGGCCGGATCAGGAACTGGTTGATCTGCTGGCCGACGACCTGAATACGGCGGGCGCGATTGCGCGGCTGCACGCCATGGCGCGGGAGATCGCGGCGAATCCGCAGAAAGATTGCCATGTCGAGAAGGGGATCTTCCTTGCCTCGGCGCAGTTCATGGGCCTGCTGACCGGAGAACTGAGCGCATGGGTTTCCGCCGGGCCGGACCTGACGGTCTTTGCCGACCGGCTTGCGGCGCTGCGCGCGGCGGCAATGGAGAGCAAGGATTTCTCGTCCGTTGACGCAATGAAGGCCGCGCTGGTCGAGGCCGGGGTGGAAGTGCGGATGAGCAAGGCCGGGGTGGAGCTTATGCCCGGGTCGGGCTTCGATGCTTCCAAGCTGGAGACGCTGGAGTGAGTGAATTTTCTCGTATTGCCCTCCAGGATTGGCTAACCCTTTGTGCAATCGTCTTGGGTCCACTAACTGCTGTGATGGTTGCGCATTACCTGCAAACCAGAGATAGGCGTCGCGAACGGCGTATGGCGATTTTCAGAACTCTAATGGGCACAAGGCGTGCACAGCTGAGTTTGGAAAGGGTCGCTGCGTTGAATTTGGTTGAAGTCGAGTTTTCGCGCAATGCTCAAGTAATCATAGAGCTCAATAAATTATTGTTACTTTACAATGATAAAGCGCGTTGGCGGAGCGCAGACAGTGAGATCCTTGAAGGGTTGATCCGAGAGGTCGAGGATCAGAACGCTCAGCTTACTTCGGAAATGGGGAAGGTCCTAGGATACGCCCACGAACAAATCAAACTTCTTCGTGGGGGCTACCGCCCAGAAGCCTTTAACATAGCTGAAGATCAGCAAAGTCAAATTCGGGAATTCGCACTGGATTTGAAAGATGGCAAGCGTGCCCTGCCAATAGAAGTGGTCGATGTTCGGCATGCGGAGAATATTTTGCGATCGGCTCGTGAGTCTCAGGAAATTCTTGAACACGCAGCTCGCAAAGAGACCAAGGATGATCAAATCAATGGCTGAACGGCTCTATCTTTACGATACCACCTTGCGGGACGGTCAGCAGACGCAGGGCGTGCAGTTTTCGACCAAGGACAAGGTGCAGATCGCGCAGGCGCTCGACACGTTGGGAATCGACTATATCGAGGGCGGCTGGCCGGGCGCGAACCCGACCGACAGTGCGTTCTTCGACGCGTCGCCCCAGACGCGGGCCCAGATCACCGCCTTCGGGATGACCAAGCGGTCGGGGCGGTCGGCGGAGAATGACGACGTGCTGGCGGCCGTGATGAACGCGGGGACCGGGTCGGTCTGCCTTGTGGGCAAGGCGCATGTATTCCACGTGGACGAGGCGCTTGGTATTCCGCGCGACGAGAATGTCGAAAACATCCGCGCCTCGATGGCGCATATCACGGGCTCCGGGCGCGAGGCGCTGTTCGATGCCGAGCATTTCTTCGATGGCTACCTGGCCGACCCGGACTATGCGTTGTCGACGCTGAAGGCGTCTCTCGATGCAGGCGCGCGCTGGGTGGTGCTGTGCGACACCAATGGCGGCACCGTCCCGGACGAGATCCGGCGCATCGTGGGTGAGGTGATCGCCGCTGGCGTGCCGGGCGAGAAGCTGGCGATCCATACCCATAACGATACCGAGATGGCGGTGGCGGGCTCGCTGGCCGCCGTTGAAGCGGGCGCGCGGCAGATCCAGGGGACGCTGAACGGGCTGGGGGAGCGGTGCGGCAATGCCAACCTGACCTCTCTGATCCCTACACTGCTGCTGAAGGAGCCCTATGCCAGTGCTTTCGATATCGGCGTATCGGTCGAGGCGCTGAAGGGGCTGACGCGGGTCAGCCGGATGCTGGACGACATCCTGAACCGTGTGCCGATGCGGCAGGCGCCCTATGTCGGCGCGTCGGCCTTTGCGCACAAGGCGGGGCTGCATGCCAGTGCGATCCTGAAGAACCCGGCGACCTATGAACATGTCGATCCGGGCGTCGTGGGCAATGCGCGCATCATCCCGATGTCGAACCAGGCAGGCCAGTCGAACCTGCGGCGCCGTCTGTCGGACGCGGGGATCGAGGTGGCCCCGGGTGATCCGGCGCTGACGCGGATCCTCGACCGCGTGAAGGAGCGGGAGACCGAGGGCTACAGCTATGACACCGCGCAGGCCTCGTTCGAGCTGCTGGCGCGGGACGAATTGGGGCAGATGCCGAAGCTGTTTCATGTCGACCGCTACCGGGTGACGGTGGAGCGACGGCAGAACGCGCGCGGCCAGCAGATCACCGTGTCGGAGGCCGTCGTGGTGGTGACCGTCGATGGCGAGAAGAAGCTGTCGGTCAGTGAAAGCTATGACGAGACGGGGTGCGACCGCGGGCCGGTGAACGCGCTCAGCCACGCTCTGGCCAAGGATCTGGGCCGCTATTCGGCGCCGCTGGAGGACATGCACCTGGTCGATTTCAAGGTGCGGATCACCCAGGGCGGCACGGAGGCCGTGACGCGCGTCATCATCGACAGCGAGGATGGCGAGGGGCATCGCTGGTCCACCGTGGGGGTCAGTCCGAACATAGTGGATGCGAGCTTCGAGGCGTTGCTGGATGCGATCCGCTGGAAGCTGATCCACGATTCCAGCAATGTGACGCCTCTGCGCGCGGTGGAGACGTAGGCACCCGTGACCCTGTCCGATGATCTGAACGGCTGCGCGGCGCTGGTGGAGCAGGGCGACCCGGACCGGTTTCTGGCGGCGATGGCGGCCCCGGTCGACGCGCGGAGGGTGCTGTTCCCGCTCTATGCCTTCAACGTGGAGATCGCGCGCGCGCCATGGGTCACGCAGGAGGCGATGATCGCCGAGATGCGGCTGCAATGGTGGCGCGATGCGCTGGCCGAGATCGCCGAGGGCGGCCCCGTCCGGCGGCACGAGGTGGCGACGCCCCTGGCTGACGTGCTGGACCGGGCCAGTGCCGAACAGATGGACGAAGCCGTGCTTGCGCGCCGCTGGGACATCTACCGCGATCCGTTCGAGGACGCGGCCGCGTTCGATGCGCATCTGGACCGGACGTCCGGCCATCTGCTCTGGGCCGCGACGCGTGCTCTGGGCGCGGGAGCGGAGGCGGAGGCGGCGGTGCGTCAGGCGGCGTGGGCCGCCGGGCTGGCCGCGTGGTTCCAGGCGATCCCCGTGTTCGAGGAGGCCGGCCGGAAGCCCCTCGTCGATGGCCGGTCGGAGGCGGTCAGGGCGCTGGCGGGCGAAGGGCTGGACCGGCTGAAGGCCGCGCGACAGGCGCGGGGGGCGATTGCCCCGTCGGCGCGGCCGGCGATGCTGGCGGTCTGGCTGGCCGGCCCGATCCTTGAGCAGGCGAAGGCCGCGCCGGAGCGTGTGGCGAACGGATCGCTGGGCGTGTCCGAGGCGCGGCGGAAGCTGTCCTTGATGGCGGCGAGCATGACCGGGCGCTGGTAGGCCACGTCACGCAAGTTGCGGCAGCCGTAGGGTGTGTGCTCTGCACGCATCATCACGCCGATCATCTGGCAGAACGACGAACAGGGCGCGGGGCACGCCTCCTTCAGTCCAGAACGCCCGGCTCTAGCCCGGATCGCTTGGCGATCCGGTTCGCGCCCGACCCGCCCCCCAGCGCGGGCGCGAATTGGTCAGGCGTTGGGCGGGACTTGAAGGTTGTTCGCTTACCTCAAGGCGGTACATGTGAGACCGCCCACCCCCGGGTCGGGCGCGAACCTGCCGTTGACCCGTCGCCTGAGGTCGAACCTCTTTCAGGCAGCATCGTAGGGTGCGTGCCCTGCACGCACCACATCCGGTCCGCAAAGGTGCGTGCAGAGCACGCACCCAACGGATCGCTCAGGACGGGGTTCGCGCCTCGGGGCGGAGGACCAGCCACAACAGGGCAGCGCCGGCCAGCACCAGCGGCGGGACCATGGCCATGGTGACGGCGTTCCAGCCTTCGACCGCCGTGCCGCCGGAGCAGTTCATCAACCCGCCGGAGGAGAGGGACGCCAGCGTCACGCCGCCGAACAGGATCAGGTCGTTCAGGCCCTGGATCCGGCCGCGTTCGGCCTTGGTATGGCTGGCTGTCAGCATCGCGGTGGCGCCGATGAAGCCGAAGTTCCAGCCTATGCCCAGAAGCACGAGCGCTCCGAAGAAGTTCAGCAGATCCACGCCCGCCAGGGCCACCATCCCGGCACAGAGCAGGATCGCAAGGCCCAGCCCCATGATCCGTTCCACCCCGAAGCGGTTGATCAGGTAGCCCGTGAAGAAGGAGGGCGCGAACATGGCCAGCACATGGGCCGACACGATGTTGCCCGCATCCGATTCCTGGAACCCGCAGCCCACCACCGCCAGCGGCGTCGACGTCATCATCAGGCTCATCAACCCGTAGGAGATCGTGCCGCAGATCATCGCCACGGCGATCCGGGGCGTCTTCAGCATCTGCCAGCGGGTGCGGCCGCCGTCTTCGCCCGCGGCCAGCGGCGGGACCTTGGGGATGTCGAGGAAGAAGAAGACGCTGGCGCCCAGCAGGTTCACGACCACGACCGCCATGTAGGTGCCCAGGAACGGGATCACCATCGACTGGCTGGTCAGCGTCGCAAGCTGCGGGCCCACCACGGCGGAAATCAGGCCGCCGGCCATGACGTAGGAAATCGCCCGGGCCTCGTATTCCTTGGGGGCCGTGTCGGTGGCGGCGAAGCGGTAGAACTGGTGCGCGCTCATGTAGATGCCGGTCAGAAGCGCGCCGACCAGCAGGATCGGGAAGGAGCCAAGGTGGAGACCCAAGGCGCCAACTGCGCCGCCCGCGGCACCACCCGTGGCGCCGACGAAGAACCCCGCGCGACGGCCGAAGCGCTGCATGAAGGCCGACAGCGGCGTGGCCGCGATCATCGAACCCAGCACGATCAGCGAGATCGGCAGTGTTGCAAGGCAGGGGTTCGTCGCAAGCGACTGGCCCGCAAGGCCCCCCACGGTGAAGATCATCGGCATCTGGGCGCCGATGGTCGCCTGCGCCAGCACAAGCACAATCACGTTGCGCTTGGCGCGGGCGGTCTGGGCATCGGGGGAAATCGTGGCGTCTGTCATGCCCGGATCTGTAGTCCCGGGCCGGGGGTCCGACAAGCCGCTTGCGCGCATTGCTACGCGACGTAGGGTGCGGCCCATGAGCGACCTGCAATCACCGGTTCTGACCGAACGGATCATCGAAGGCCCGGCCTGCCTGGCCGAAGGCGCCGCGTGGCTGGCGGTGGCCGAGCCGCGGTTCGCGCCGGTGCTGCAGGAGGTCGGGACGTTGCCCTTGCGTCTGCGACCTGACGGCTTTGCCCAGCTTCTGAGCGCGATTGTCAGCCAGCAGGTCTCGACCGCTTCGGCAGCCGCGATCTGGAAGCGGATGCAGGCGGCGAAGCTGACGGGGCCGCGCAAGGTGATGTGGGCCACCGAGGACGATCTGCGCGCCGCGGGGCTGTCGCGGCAGAAGATCCGCTATGCGAAGGCTCTGGCCGAGGCACGGATCGACTATACCGCGCTGCGCACCGCGCCGACCGACGAGGTGATCGGCACGCTGATCGCCGTGCCCGGCATCGGTGTCTGGACGGCCGAGGTCTATGCGATGTTCTCGCTGGGCCGTGCGGATGTCTTCGCGCCGGGGGATCTGGCGCTGCAGGAAGCGGCGCGCGTGCTGTTCGATCTCCCCGCGCGGCCGAAGGAGCGGGCGTTCCGCGAGATGGCCGAGGACTGGCGCCCGTGGCGGTCGGTTGCCGCGCGGGCGCTCTGGTCTTATTACCGGGTGGTGAAGAACAGGGAAGGTATTCGATGACGCGTGTACTGGAAGCCGGGCGCAAGGCGCCGGTGTCGGGGGAGGTCCGGTCGGTTGTCGTGTTCCTCCATGGCTACGGGGCGAACGGGTCGGATCTGCTGGGGCTGGCCGATCCGCTGGCCGAACATCTGCCCGACACTTTGTTCGTGGCGCCCGACGCGCCCGAGGAAGTGCCCGGCGCGCCCTTCGGCTTCCAGTGGTTCCCGATCCCGTGGATCGACGGCTCGTCCGAGGAGGAGGCCGCCCGCGGGATCGAGGCGGCCGCCGCCGACCTGAACGCGTTTCTCGATGCGCTGATGGTGGATGAAGACGTGCTGCCCGAACAGGTGGCGCTGGTGGGCTTTTCGCAGGGCTCGATGATGAGCCTGCATGTCGCCCCCCGCCGGCCCGATCCCGTGGCCGGCATCGTGGCCTTCTCGGGCCGCCTGATGGGGCCCGAGAACCTGACCGACGAGGTCGTCTCGCGCATGCCGGTGCTGCTGATCCATGGCGATGCCGATGACGTGGTCCCGCCGCAGAGCCTGCCCGAGGCGGCAGAGGCGCTGCAGGAGGCCGGGTTCAAGGAGGTCTTCGCCCATGTGATGAAGGGCACGGGCCACGGGATTGCGCCGGATGGTCTGAGCGTGGCGCTGGCGTTCTTGAGGGATAAGCTGTCGTTCTGAGGGCGGCGGTGCGTGCAGAGCACGCACCCTACGGCGGCCGCGGCGTTGGGTGCGGATTGCGCCGTCGTTTGCGCCGGATCGCTGTTGGGGGCGCTGCCCCCGCCGCGCCTTTGGCGCGACTCCCCCGAGGTATTTGGGACCAAAGAAGACTGGGATCAAAGAAGTCTGGGGCCTAGAGCTTGGGGTCGAGATCGTCCCATTGGCCTTGGGCAAGATCGGTGAGGGTCCACGGGCCGATCTGTGTGCGGATCAGGCGGAGCGTGGGGTGGCCGATGGCGGCCGTCATGCGGCGGACCTGGCGGTTGCGGCCTTCGGTCAGGGTGATTTCGACCCACGTGTCGGGGATCGACTTGCGGACGCGGATCGGAGGGTCGCGGGGCCAGAGCCAGTCGGGCTCGGGGATGGCGCGGGCGCTGGTCGCGCGGGCCGGGCCGTCCTTCAGGGTGACGCCGGATTGTAATTGGGCGATGGCTTCGGGGGTGGGCGTGCCTTCGACCTGCGCGAGATAGGTCTTGGGCATCTTGCGGCCGGGCTGGGCGATGCGGGCCTGCAGGCGGCCGTTGTCGGTGAGGAGTAGCAGGCCTTCGCTGTCGCGGTCGAGCCGGCCGGCAGGGTAGACGCCGGGGACCGGGACGTAATCCGACAGGGTCGGGCGCGGAGACCCTTCGGTGCCACGGTCGGTGAACTGCGACAGCACGCCGAACGGTTTGTTGAGGCGGATCAGGCGGGTCATGGCAGGGTCGGTCCGTCTTGCTGCGGTGCGGGGCAGGGTGTGGACAAATGTCATGCACCTGTCACGGAATCGACGTATCAGACAAGCACATCTAGTGGCAACTTGGCACTTGCCGCATTTGGAACGCGATATATAGTGACACGCAGAGGGGCCACCAATAGCGTGGTCCGGGGGCCCCTGGCAAAGGCCCGAGCGGCCGGGATCGTGCCCGGCAGGCAGGAACACGCCGGCATCGGGCGGCATCGCCCCCATCCGGCGCCTATTGGTCGCAGTCCGGGCTTGCTTTTCCCGGCTACGGTCGCTGGAGTGGGACGCGTAGGGGGCGAAGAGTGACGATGAACGGTGAATTCAGGACGGAGTTTGTACGCGAACCCGCGGCGCTGAAGCAGCACCCGGCGCTGGTGCTGAATGCCGATTACCGTCCGTTGTCGTATTATCCGCTGTCGCTCTGGCCCTGGCAGGATGCGATCAAGGCCGCGTTCCTCGACCGTGTGGATATCGTGGCCGAGTATGACGAGGTCGTGCGCAGCCCCAGCACCGTGATCCGAATACCGTCGGTGGTGGTGCTGAAAGATTATGTGAAACCTCAAAAGCGCGTGGCCTTCACGCGCTTTAATTTATTCCTGAGGGACGAATTCCGCTGCCAGTATTGCGGCGCGAAGGGCGATCTGACCTTCGATCATGTCGTGCCCCGGTCTGCCGGCGGCGTGACAAGCTGGCAGAATGTCGTGGCGGCCTGTTCAAGCTGCAACCTGAAGAAGGGCTCGAAATCGCTGCACCGGACGGGGATGTCCCTGCGCAAGCCCCCGCGCCAGCCGGGCGCCGAGGAATTGCGGAACATGGGCCGGCGGTTCCCGCCCAACTACCTGCACGACAGCTGGATGGATTTCCTGTACTGGGATGCCGAGCTTCAGGCCTGATCGCGGCGAAAGGCGGCGATCCAGATCGCGGCGAGCGCGAGGCTGAGCACAGCGTTCCACGACGCCATCGACAGGCCCAGCATCTGCCAGGCCACGACATCGCACTGTGTCAGGGGCGCCGACATGATCTGCGCCATCAGGTCCTCGCCGCTCAGGCTGCCGACGGGGCCCGACGTGCAGGTCGTGGGGCCTTCCCACCAGCCGCGTTCCACCCCGGTGTGATAGAGGCCGAAGGCGGCGGACAGGGACGTGCAGGTGGCGCCCAGCAGGCAGAGAAGACGGGCCGGGACGATCAGCGCCACGAGGCCCACAATGATCGCGGCCACATGCGGCCAGCGCTGCCAGATGCACAGCTTGCAGGGCGCCAGACCGCCCAGATGCTGGAACCCCAGCGCCCCCAGCAGCAGCGCGGCAGATCCGGCCATGGCCAGCAGTATCAGGCGGCCGCGGGTCACAGGTAGCGCACCACGACAAAGCCGCCGATCAGCACGACGACGAACACGGTGAAGACGAGGCCAAGGCGCTTTTCGATGAAATCCCGGATCGGCTCGCCAAAGTACCACAAGAGCCCCGCCACGATGTAGAAGCGCAGCGCGCGCGCCAGGATCGATGTGGCGACGAAGGTGAACAGCGGCATCGCCGTCCAGCCCGACATGATCGTGATGACCTTGTAGGGGAACGGCGTGATCCCGGCCACAAGCACGGCCCAGAAGCCGAAATCGTTGAAACGCGTGCTGAACTCGGCCATCGAATCCGCCTTGCCCATCGATTCCAGGATCGGTTTGCCGATGCTTTCGAAGGCGAAGGCACCGATGGCGTAGCCCAGAAGCCCGCCCAGTACGGACGCGACCAGCGCGACCGTTGCGATCAGCCACGCGCGCGAGGGGCGGGCCAGGATCATCGGGATCATCAGGATATCGGGCGGGATCGGAAAGAACGAGCTTTCGACGAAGGAGACAAGCGCAAGAAACCACAGCGCATGCGGCGAGTCCGCCAGCCGCATGGTTCCGTCGTAAAGGCGTTTCAGCATGGGTCGTTCCTGGCCCTGATGGTCGGTCGCGATCCCGCGAGGGCGGGCCCGTTCGCGACAAACCACGCACCGCGCGCGCGGTCAACGCGGCGCAATGGTCCAGCCGGCAAAATCCGTCTGGACTGCGCAAAGTGGTGGCTGTAGGGATGCGGGACGTGCCCAAGTGGCGGAATGGTAGACGCAGGGGATTCAAAATCCCCCGCCCTAACGGGCGTGCCGGTTCGAGTCCGGCCTTGGGTACCAATGGCTTAGCCGCATTCTCCGCATTTAACTTTAGCCTGACTCACCGCATCGATTAAACGGTTGTCGTTTCGCTGTTGTTCCATTCCCGGCTTTGCCGGGCGGCGCGGTGCGCTTGCGACGGCGAGGGTCCTGGGGCAAAGGCCGGATTTTCCGTGCGTTTTCGCCATAGGGGAATGGCTTTCCCAAAGGGTAGTTGTCCGTTTGCGCCATGCCGTCCGGCCCGTGACATGACGGTCCTTGACGCCAGTTTGGGGCGTGTCTAGCGTCTCACTCACTGGTAACGGGGCCGCTTCATCCGGGTATCGAGCGGGCATCGGGATGGCGAAGTTTCTTTACTGCCGTACTCCGAACAAATGGTAGTGTTAACCGTTTTTTTTAGGTCAATTGGTTTCTGAAAATTGGAGTTACGTCATGAAAGTGGTCATTCTGGCCGGTGGTTTGGGTACCCGGATCAGCGAAGAAACCCAGCTTCGCCCCAAGCCCATGGTCGAGATCGGCGGCATGCCGATCATCTGGCACATCATGAAGATGTATTCCGCCAACGGGTTGAATGATTTCGTGATCTGCCTTGGCTACAAGGGCTACGTGATCAAGGAGTTCTTCAAGAACTACGTGCTCCACAAGGCCAACGTCACCATCGACATGCAGACGGGCGAGACGGAGGTCCACGACCAGTTCGCCGAGCCGTGGAAGGTGACGCTGGTCGAGACGGGCCTTGAGACCCAGACCGGCGGGCGGCTGAAGCGAGTCCGCGACTACCTGGGCGACGAAGATTTCTGCATGACCTATGGCGACGGTGTGTCCGACGTCGATATCCGGGCCGAGATCGAATACCACAAGTCCCACGACAAGCTGGCGACGGTGCTGGCCGTGTCGCCTCCGGGCCGCTACGGCGCGCTGAAGATCGATGGCGACATGAACGTGCAGGGCTTCATGGAAAAGCCCCGCGGCGATGGCGGGTACATCAACGGCGGCTTCTTCGTGCTGTCGCCCAAGGTGATCGACTATATCGATGCGGACAGCGAACCGTGGGAGGGCAAGCCCCTGACCGGCATCGCCGATGACGGGCAGCTGAACGCCTACAAGCACGACGGTTTCTGGCACCCGATGGATACGTTGCGCGACCGCATGTATCTGGACAGCTTGATCGAGAAGGGCGAAGCGCCCTGGATCACCTGGAAATGAGTTCATTCTGGCAAGGCAAGCGCGTGTTCATGACCGGGCATACCGGGTTCAAGGGCGCGTGGATGTGTCTGGTGCTGGAACGTCTGGGCGCAACGGTCACCGGCTACGCGCTGGAGCCGGAAACCGAAGGCATGTTCAACGCCTGCGGTGTGAAGGACAGGATCGACCGGCATATCGTGGCCGACATCCGCGATCTTGAGCTTCTCCGCGCGGCGGTGGTGGATTGCCAGCCGGACGTGATCATCCACATGGCGGCGCAGGCGCTCGTGCTCGACAGTTACGACGATCCGGTGGGCACCTTCGATACCAACGTGATGGGGACGCTGAAGGTGCTGGAAGCGGCACGGGCCCTGACGCAGCCCTGCGCCGTGATCAGCGTCACGACCGACAAGGTCTACGAGAACCCCGAACAGATCTATCCCTTCCAGGAACGCGACCGTCTGGGCACGGGCGATCCCTACAGCACGTCGAAGGCGGGCGCCGAACTGGTCACGGCCTGCTGGCGGAAGAACTTCTTTGCCGGGACCGATATCCGGGTGGCCGCCGTGCGCGCGGGCAATGTGATCGGCGGCGGCGACTGGGCGAAGAACCGTCTGGTGCCCGATTGCATGCGGTCCTTCGTGGAAGGCCGCCCCGTCCCGATCCGCAATCCCAACGCCGTCCGGCCGTGGCAGCATGTGCTGGACCCGCTGAACGGCTACCTGACGGTGGCGGAATTCCTGATGTCGTCCGGCTTTTCCGATGCCATCGACCCGTCGTGGAACTTTGGTCCCGACGCGGGCGATGATGCAAGCGTCGCCACAATGGCGCAGCGCGCGGCGCAGATCTGGGGGCAGGGCGCCTCGATCGAGATGGCCGATGTCACGAACGCCCCGCACGAGGCCGGGCTCCTCAGGCTCGACAGCACCAAGGCGCGGCTGGAACTGCGCTGGCAGCCCATCTGGGGCAGCGACGATGCCGTGGCGCAGACCGTCGAATGGTACCGCACGTGGAACATGGGAGAGGACATGACCGCCTTCTCGTTCACCCAGATCGACAACCATCTGCACGCCGCGGGCTGGGCCATAGCGGCATGAGCGCACGGTTCGACGTCATCGACACGCCCCTTGCCGGGCTGAAGGAGCTGCGCCGCAAGCGCCTGGGCGATGCGCGCGGCTACCTTGAACGGATGTTTTGCGCCGATGAGCTGTCGGCCCTTGGCTGGCTCGGCCCGGTCGCACAGGCCAACCGCACGCTGACGGGCGAAGAGGGCACGGTGCGCGGCATGCATTACCAGAAGGGAGATCATGCCGAAGTGAAGCTGGTCACCTGCCTTTCAGGCAAGGTCTTCGACGTGGCGGTGGATCTGCGCGACGGATCACCGACCTTCGGGCAGGCCCATGGTGTGGTATTGTCGCCTGACAACGCGAATGCCCTGCTGATCCCGGAAGGGTTCGCCCACGGGTTCCAGACGCTTACGCCCGATTGCGAGATGTTCTACTTTCATTCGAAATTCTACGCGCCCGACCACGAGGCCGGGCTCGACGCCACCGATCCCGCCTTGGGGATCGACTGGCCCTTGCCGATTGCCATGCGGTCCGACCGTGACCGTTCCCTGCCGCCCTTGGCCGAAGCTCAAACACCGGGGATATCCTTTTCGTGACCGACACGCCGACCTGCCGCCATTGCGCATCGCCCCTGACCCGCACCTTCGTCGATCTGGGCACCGCGCCGCCGTCGAATTCCTACCTCACGGCGGATCAGCTGGATGGGCCGGAAACCTACTACCCGCTGAAGATCCTGACCTGCGAAACCTGCTGGCTGGTCCAGACGCAGGATTTCGCCAAGCGCGAGGAGTTCTTTTCGGAAGATTACGCCTACCTGTCGTCGGCCTCCGCCTCGTGGGTGGAACATGCGCGGGTCTACGTGGACGAGATGATTTCGCGCTACGATCTGGGCAAGGATGCGACGGTGGCCGAGGTCGCGTCGAACGACGGCTACCTGCTGAAGCACGTGCAGGATAAAGGCATCGGCTGCTACGGGATCGAGCCCACGACCAGCACCGCCAATATCGCGCGCGGCAAGGGCATCGACGTGGTTGAAGATTTCTTCGGTCGCGAGCTTGCCACGAGACTGGCGGGCGAGGGGCGTCAGGTAGACCTGACGGCGGCCAACAACGTGCTGGCCCACGTCCCCGACATCAACGATTTCGCCGGCGGCTTCGCGATCCTGCTGAAGGAGAACGGGGTTTCGACTTTCGAGTTCCCGCATCTTCAGAACCTTGTCGACAAATGCGAATTCGACACGATCTACCACGAGCATTATTCCTACCTGTCGCTGATCTCGGTTCAGCGGATCTTCGAAAAGAACGGCTTGCAAGTCTTTGATGTGGAAGAACTTCCCACCCACGGCGGCAGCTTGCGTGTTCATGCGCAGCGGTCGGACACCGGGCAGCGGGCCGTGACGCCCGCCGTCACGGCGATGATCGAACAGGAGACATCGGCCGGGATTGCGACGTGGGAGTACTATGCCGACTTTCAGGAGAAGGTCTCGAAGGTCCGCGACGCCGCGATGACCTACCTGATCGACGCGCGGAGCAAGGGGCTGCGCGTTGCGGCCTATGGTGCGGCGGCGAAGGGGAACACGTTCCTGAACTTCTGCGGCGTGAAGCGCGACCTGATCGATTTCGTCTGCGACCGGGCCGAGCTGAAGCAGGGCAAGTTCATGCCCGGCTCGCGCATCCCGATCCTGAAGCCGAATGCGCTCTACGAGGCCAAGCCCGACCGGATTCTGATCCTGCCGTGGAACATCCAGTCCGAGATCGCCAAGCAACTGGCCGATTGCGAATCCTGGGGCGCGAAGTTCGTGACCTTCATCCCCGAGGTGCAGGAATTTTCCAGCGCTGAGCTTCAGAAGGCGGGCTGATGATCGAGATCGACCCGACAGCCAAGGTCTCGGCCCTTGCCGACATCGAGGACAGCACCCGCGGGACGCTGATCAAGGTGGGGGCGGGCTCGATGATCGACAGCTTCGTCAAGGTGAAGCCGGCCGGTGGGTCGGGGGACCTGATACTTGGCGAAAGGGTCTACGTGAATTCGGGCTGCGTGTTCTACACCGGCAATGGCATCACCATCGGCAACAACGTATTGATCGCGGCGAACTGCACGTTCGCCCCGGTGAACCACGAATTCGCCGATCCGGACCGGCCGATCCTTGAACAGGGGTTCCGGCCGTCGAAGGGTGGTATCGTGGTGGAAGATGACGTGTGGATCGGCGCGGGCGTTGTACTGCTGGACGGCGCGAAGGTGGGCCGCGGCAGCGTCATCGCGGCGATGAGCCTGATCAAGGGAGAAATCCCGCCCTTTTCCATCGTCTCCGGTGTCCCCGGGAAGAAGATCGGGGTCCGCAAGTGAAGGCAACCGTCCTTGGCAGCAGCGGCTATATCGGCCAGGCCATGGCGCCATACCTGCGCGGGCTGGGCTATGACGTGGCATGCCCCGCGCGGGGAGAGATCGACGCGCTGTCAGGCGATCTGGGCGCCGTGTTCTACTGCATCGGAATCACCGGCAATTTCCGCACCATGCCGTATCAGACCGTCGACGCGCAGGTGCAGGTTCTGGCGCGGTTGCTGAGCAATCCCGACATCCGGTTCGACAGCCTGGTCTACCTTTCCAGCACCCGTGTCTATGGCACCGGGGGCGATGGCCTGGGGCGCGAGGACATGGCCCTGTCGGTCATCCCGTCGCCTGACAGCACCTATGATCTGTCGAAGCTGCTGGGCGAGGCGCTGTGCGCCGCGCATACCGGTGCGACGATGATCTCCGTCCGCCTGTCGAACGTCTATGGCCCCGACATGCGGGAGGGGACGTTCCTTGGGTCCGTCCTGAAGACCGTGGCCGATACCGGTGCGGTGGAGATCGGGGAAGACCCGGGCTCCGGCAAGGATTACGTGCCGCTGGATTACGTCGTCCGCTCGATGGAGCTTCTGGCGCGCAAGGGCGAACCGGGCTGCTACAACATCGCCACCGGCGTGACCGTGACCCATGACGACATCGCCCGCGTGCTGCGCCGCGCCGGATATACCGTGACCTTTCGACAGGGCGGCCCGCTGCGGCGGTTCCCCGCCATTTCGACCGAGAAACTGCAGGCCTTGGGTGGCTGCGGCCCGAAACCCTTGCTGGAAAGCCTGATCGACCTTATCCCGAACACTCAATCTAGAATGGTGCCCGATGACACAGAATGATCCGATCGCCCAGTTCGTCCAGGAACGGACCGAACGCATTGCCACCTATCCCGCCAAAAGCGACTGGCAGGCGGCCAGCAATACGTGGATGGAAACCGCGTTCCGCGAAATGTACATGTACAACTTCGCCTGGGCCGGCCGTCCGATCATCCAGGTGCCGGCGGATATCGTGGGGTTTCAGGAGCTTGTGTGGGAAACCCGTCCCGACGTGATCCTTGAAACCGGCATCGCGCATGGCGGATCGCTGATGCTCAGCGCGTCGCTTCTGTCGATGCTGGATGTGTGTGATGCGCTGGAAGCGGGCACCAGCTTCAACCCGGCGGAATCGAAGCGGAAGGTGATCGGTATCGACATCGACATCCGCGAGCACAACCGCAACGCCATCGAAAGCCACCCGCTGAGTTCTTACATCGAGATGGTGCAGGGCTCGTCCATCGACAAGGCCATCGCCGATCAGGCCGAGGCGCTGATCCCCGAGGGCGCGAAAGTGATGGTGGCGCTCGATTCCAACCACACTCATGATCACGTGATGGGCGAACTTGAGCTTTACGCGCCGCTGACCTCCAAGGACAGCATCTGCGTGGTGTTCGACACGGTGGTCGAGGACATGCCCGAAGACATGTTCCCGAACCGCCCGTGGGCGCCGGGCGACAACCCGAAGACGGCGGTCTGGAAGTATCTCGAACTGCTGAACGGCGAAGGCCGCACCGCGCGTGACGGCGATCCGCTGAAGCTGGAGATGCACACCGAAGCGCTGGACAAGCTGATGCTGACGGTGTGCCCGGACGGTATCCTGAAACGCGTCTAAGGGCAGGGCGAATCCATCATGCGGCTTCTGATACCGACACGCAATCGCTCGACCTCGCTGGCCGGGGTGCTGGGCTTCTATGCGCGCTTCTATCCACAGGCGCGTCTCATCATCGCCGACGGCAGCACGGAAGACTACAAGGCGCAGAACGCGGCGCTGTGCACCAAGACGGAGCTGGACATCGATTATCGCCCCTTTGACAGCGAGATGTCCCTGTTCGACCGCCTGCTGACGGTGCTGTCGGATATCGACGACGACTACATCGTCATGGCCGCCGATGACGATTACGCCATCCTCGAAACGCTGGAAATGGGGCGCAAGCGGCTGGAGACCGATCCCGATGTCGTCTGCGTGGCGGGCTATCTTGTCCACATCATGGTCAAGACGGCCGCCACGGCAGGTGTGCGGCTGGATCCGGCGCGCACGATTGCACAGCCCACGTTCGCCGGGCGGATGCGCGGCTTTTCCCAGCTGCCCTTCACCACGACCTATGCCGTGGCGCGGCGCGAGCACCTGATCCGGCGGTACGAGTTCCTGAAGGACTGGCACGTGCCGGGCTTCTTCGACCTTGCCGTGGGCCTGATGGACCTGTCCTACGGCAAGATCGTGGGTCTGCCCAAGCTGGGGTTCTACTGCACGCGCAATTACGTCCACAGCTACTTCCGCATGGCCGATGAAGAGACGTTCCTGAACCACGCCGACGAGGTGCTGCGCCTGATCGAGCTGATGACCGAACGGCTGGTGCTGATCGACGGGATGGATCGGGAAACGGCGCACATGACCGTGAAACGCTCCGTGAACCGGCGGATCAGCGCGCTTGCGGGCTCGCCCCCGCACAAGCAGGCCGGGTTCAAGGATGTACCGCCCTACCAGTCGAAGAACGTCCAGCAGGCCAAGTTCCATTTTGACGAGATGTTCGAGCCGGGCACCGACACGCGCGGACAGTATCTTGACCGGATGACCTTCATCGCCAGGAACCTGTCGACGACGCTGACGTCTTCGGACAACAAAGGGGAGGAGGCGACCTATGTCAAACTCTGACACCGCGAAGCCCGCCGAAGCGACACAAGCGAAACCCGACCACGGACTTGGCTTCGTGAAGGACGTGTCGTTCCCGTTCCTGCTGGTCGAAGACGACACTTTCGTGATCGACCCGCCAGCGACCGAGGAAGAACCCGCCGCCCCGGTCTTCGAGTTCGACCCCCCGACGACGCGCAAGATCGGGCTTCACCGCGAACTGCCGGCGGTGCTCGACCATTACGACGTCGACAAATCGGCGGCCGCACTGATGCTGCCCATCGTGCTGGGCCGGACGGAACTCACCCCGCTCCAGAAGGCGCTGTTGCAGGCGGCAACGGGGCGGCCCTTTACCCATGACACGCTCCAGCGGATCATGCGCGCGGCCGATTTCCCGCCTCAATACGGGCATTTCCTGAAGCGGCTGAACGAGATCGCGGCCCAGGACACGGGGGAACGGATCGGCCGGCCGGCGCTGGATGAACTGCTTCGGATCGTGTCGAAGGCGCAATCAATCGAGGACGGGATCGTCACGCAGGCCAATATCGACTGGCAATCCGACGACCGCTTCGAAGCCGCCTACCAGAAGGCCCGCCACTTGTCCGCATGGGGCCGCGACGTTCGCTGGCGGATGCTGACGCTGATGCGGATGGCCAAACATGCGGCGCGGCTGAAGGGCGATTTTGTGGAATGCGGGGTCGACAAGGGCGGCTCCTCCCAGGCGGTGATCGCCTATCTGGGGGACGACGCCTTCGCCGACCGTCGGTTCTTCCTGTTCGACACCTATCGCGGGCTGGAACCCGACCAGTTGACCGAAGAGGAACGCACCGTCAGCCTGATCAAGGACGAACGCTATCCCGATGTGCTGTCCCACGTGAAGAATATCACCAAGGATCAGCCGTTCACGCGCGTCGTTCCCGGCATCGTGCCCGAGACGCTGGAGCAGTTCGATGGCGAGAAGGTGGCGTTCCTGCATATCGACATGAACGTGGCCGAACCCGAGGTGGAGGCGTTGCGATACTTCTGGCCGAAACTCGTCCCCGGCGCGCCGGTGATCTTCGACGATTACGGTTTCGAACAGCACGGGCCCCAGCGCCGCGCCCTGAATGCGCTGGCCGAGGAACTGGGGGTCGAGATCATGCCGCTGCCCACCTGTCAGGGCCTGCTCATGAAACCGTCGGTCTAGGCGCGCCCTATGACACGTCCTCATATCCTTGGTCTTGGCCAGTCGAACCTTGCCAACTACTGCGGCGAACGCCGGTCGGTGCCGGGCTCCGATGTCGTGCTGCTGGGGGAAACCCTGCCGCTGGCCGATCCTGTGCCGGGCGGAACGGGCGATCTGGGCAGTGTCTGGACCCGGCTGGCCACCCCGGACCGACCCATTCGCGTCACGCTCGCGGCGCAGGGCGGGACGTCCATCGAAGAATGGGCGCCGGGCGGGCCGTGCTTCGAGATGCTGCAAACCCGTATTGACGCAGGCGACTGCAAGGGGGTGACCCAGGTCGTCTTCCAGCAGGGCGAAAAGGATACGCTGCTGGAAACGACGCAATCCGATTACGTCGCCACGTTCCGGCGCATGTACGACGCGGTGGTCGACCGGATCGGCCAGACGCCCTGGCTCCTGTGCCAGAGTTCCTACCGGATGGGCGTGGTTTCGCCGGCGGTGATCGCGGCGCAGGTTGAACTTGCCGACACCATCCCGGACATTAGTGCCGGACCGAACCTTGACCGTCTGGGCAGCGATTTCCGCCGCGACGATACGCATTTCAACGATGCGGGCCTCGAGGCCTACGCGGCCGACCTTGCCCGCCTGCTTTCCTTCTGAGCGATTGGACGAGAGATACATGGAACAACCCGCCGGACCGAAGAACTACGGCATTCTCGTTGCCTGCATGCCGAAAAGCGGATCGACCTTCCTGTCGACGATGGTCGCCTCGGTTCCCGGGTTCCGCAAGGAAAAGGCCGTGCCGTCCTACCGCCGGCGCGAACAGGAGCTGGTGGAAAAGGAACTGCGCGAGGCCTTCGACACCACCCGCATCCTGCGTCAGGCGATCCGGCGCAGCGACCTGTTGAAACAGATCCCGTCGCCCCGCGGTTTCGTCTTCCAGCACCATGTGAAGCACAATTACGAAACCCAGAACCTGATCGACCAGTTCGGCATCGTGCCCGTGGTTCTGGTGCGCAACCTGTTCGACGTGGTCTATTCGCTGCGCGATCACTTCGCCAAGGAAAGCGTGTTCACGCCCGCCGCCTACGTCACCGAAGAGATGGCGCAGTGGGAAGACACCAAGATGCACGCGTTTATCGTCGACATGGCCATTCCGTGGTACATCCATTTCTATGTCAGCTGGTACCTGTCGGACGAAAAGCTGATGCTGCGGTACGAGGACCTGGTGCAGGATCCCGCCGCGGTGCTGAAGCAGGTGCTGGATTACAGCGAGGTGCGCGCAGGCCCGCCGGCGATCAAGGCCGCGGTCGAAATGGCCGGCGCCAGCGCCACGCGCAAGAACGTGGGCGTGGCCGGACGGGGCGAGGGTCTGGACGAGGCGCTGAAGGACAAGGTTCGCAACATGTGCGCCTACTATCCCGACATCGATTTCAGCCCGATCGGTATCGGCTAGACGCCGGTTGCGGTCATGACATGATGGGCCGGCAAATCGGGAACGGGCCGGACCGGGCTGACACTACACGTCGGGGAGCAAGAAGAACGTGCGAGAAGACCTCCTCGTAACCGATGCGGCGGACCGCGGCCCCGGCACGCTCAGGGCCGCCATCGTGGCCATGAACAAGGCGCCGGACACACCGTACCGCATCCTCTTCCACCTGCCGGACGGGCAGCATGGGATCAGGCTTAAGAAAAGTCTTCCGGATATCGCGGGCCGGGGCCTGATCGATGCGCCCGTCGGCGAAGACGGCGCGCCGTTAATCACGGTGCACGGGGCGGATTCCCAAAAGGATTGCGTGCTCAGGGTGGAGGCCAGTGCGCCCTGCGAGATTCGCAACCTGATCCTTACGGGCGCCATGGTGGGCCTTGTGCTGAAGGGCGCCGGCGGACATGCCGTCTGCAACTGTATCCTGACCCGCAACACCATCGGCCTTTTGGTGAAAAGCGACGATTGCCGGGCCGACGGGGTGATCGCGACACGCAACCGCGCGCAGGGGATCAGCGTGCTCGAGGTCGACCGGTTCACCCTGACGGACAGCCGCGTCGGCTGCGACCGGAGTGGCACGGAGGCCGAACCCAACCGCAGTGGCCTGGTGCTGAGCAACGCGCAGGACTGCCGGGTCGGGCCGGGCAACGTCATCTCGGGCAACCGGGTCTACGGGCTTTCAATCGTCGGCGGGCGCTCGCGCGGGAACCACGTGTTCGGCAATTTCATCGGTTGCGATGCGACCGGGGCTCAACCAGTGCCGAACACCCGGTCGGGCATTCTGGTCTTTCATGCGTCGGACAACGTGATCGGCGGCGCCCGGCCCGAACAGCGGAACGTGATCTCGGGCAATCTGCGCAACGGCGTGAACATCGACAGTTCCGCGATGCGGCCGCTGTCGGCCATGTCGGAAGAGGATATCGGCGTGGGCCCCCGCAGCCCGTCGAGGCGGAACCGGGTCATCGGCAACCATATCGGCGTCGATGCGTCCGGCACTGCAGCGCTGCCCAATGGGTTGAGCGGCGTCCTTCTGTTCATGAGCCAGGACAACCAGATCGGCGGCGCGGCGCCCGGAGAAGGCAATGTCCTGTCGGGGAACGCGCGGTTCGGGATCAACGTCACGGGACCGAACCCGGACCGGCCGAACTGGCGTCTGTTCGCGCTGGACCGTAAGGCGAACGAAGTGATCCAGACCGTCCCCGATGACGAGGCGACGCCCCTGACGGACGAACCCGGCAACCGGATCCTGGGCAACATCATCGGGGCCGATGCCACGGGCCAGCGCGCGATCCCCAACGGAAACTCCGGCATCGGCGTCTTTTACATGCCCAACACGGTGATCGGCGACGAGGAGCCGGGCAGCGGCAACACGATTTCCGGCAACACCCAGCACGGCGTGACACTGAGCGGCGATCTGGTCCGGCGGACGCAGTTCAGCCACAACCGGATCGGCACCGCGGCCACGACCGACGATGAAATCCGCAACGAAGGCATCGGCATCCTGTTCCGCAACACGGGCGAGGCGCTGGACCTTGGGACGCTGCGGGACTTCGGCAATTTCATCCCCCAGAACCGCCGCAGCGTCGTCATCCGCAACGAACCGGCGCAGTCCGACGCGACGGCTGGCGAGGCCGAGGCATGAATGCCGGGCACGCCCGTTGACACAATCGCTTACAGTGACCGATGCGGCGGACCACGGGGCAGGGACGCTGCGCGCCGCGCTGGAACAGTCTAACGCCCAGCCCGGATTGTCCTTCCGCGTCGTCTTCGATCTGCAACCGGCCGGGACGATCCGGCTGGAAGCCCCGCTGCCCGAACTGGTCGGCTGTGTTTCGATCGAAGGCCCCGTGGACGCGGCGGGCGAGCCTGCCGTCACGATCGACGGCACCCTGCTTGGCGACGTGGGCACGGCGATCGCAATCGCCTCGCCCAACCCATGCCGGTGCGAGAACCTGATCGTGGAGGGCGCTTTCCTGGGCATCGCGCTTCGCGGCCGTGCCGGGCATGTCGTTCACAACTGCATCCTGCGCAGGAACGGCGTGGGGCTTCAGGTCGAAGCCGATGAATGTACCGCCGAAAGGCTGGTCGTCGTCGGCAACCGCGTTGCGGGACTGGCGGTACTCGGCGGTCGGGGGTTCCAGCTGACCGACAGCCGCATCGGCTGCGACCGCGCCGGAACCACGGCCCAGGGCAACCTCCAGGGGATCGTGGCCTATGGCACCCGCGACAGCCGGATCGGGCCGGGAAATGTCATTTCAGGTAATGACCTCTATGGCCTCGTGCTGGGCGGGGATACGCGGCGGACCCGTGTCTTTGGCAATGTCATCGGCTGCGACATGGCCGGGCAGCAGGCTCTGCCCAACGGCAGGACGGGGATTTTGGTCTATCACGCGTCCGACAATTTGATCGGTGGGGCGGCAGCCGGTGAAGGCAACGTGATTTCAGGCAACACCCGCAACGGCATCAATGTCGACAGTTCCGCCCCGCGACCCGAGAATGACCTGCCCGAGACCTACATGCTGCCGGCCGGCCGCACCCCGGCGACGGGCAACCGGATCGTCGGGAACCATATCGGCGTCGATGCCGCGGGGCGCACGGCGCTGCCGAATGGCCTGAACGGCGTGTTGCTCTTCATGAGCCAGGGCAATCATGTCGGCGGGGCGGGCGATGGCGAAGGCAACGTCATTTCCGCCAACAAGCGCTTCGGCATTCTGGTTATGGGCCCGAATCCCGACGCACCGAACTGGCGGGCCTTTGCGCGTGATGTCCGGAGTGGCGATGTTGTCCGGACGGTCCCGGACACGGTTCTGGAGCCTCTCGAAACCATGCCGGGGAACGCGATTGCCGGAAACATCATCGGCGCGGACGTGGACAGGGCCCGGGCCCTGGGCAATGGCAATTCCGGTATCGGGATCTTTCACATGCCGAATGCCCGGATCGGCAATGATGGCGTGCTGGGGGGCAATACGGTGTCGGGAAACGCGCTCCACGGGATCACCGTGGTGGGGAGCGCCGCGACAGGCACATGCATCAGGAACAACCGGATCGGGGTCGGATCGAGGCCGGAGGCGGATCTGAAGAACGGGAAGACGAGCGTGCTCTACCGGGATGTCGCGGACGCCCGCGATGCCGACGGGCTGGGCGCGGACGGGAACGTCCTGTCGGCGGACCCGCGCGTGGTTGTCGTCCATCACAATCCGCCGGTCCCGCTGCCGCTGGACGGAAAGCCAACGATCGCCGCGTAACGCGCGTCGGATCAGCGGGAAAAACAATCCGGATATTGGCGGACGATCTCGGGCAGGCGGTCGATGGTGCCTGACAGGTGCTTGCGCATCGCGTCGACCGCACCGTGACGGTCGCCCGCGTGGATCGCATCGAGGATCGCGGCGTGACCGTCGATCACCGACTGCATCTTTCCCTTGCTGGGCAGGTCGAGGGTGCGCAGCCGCGACATCTGGCTGGATCGTTCGCGCACCAGATCGTGCAGCCCCTCGTGCCCCGCGACGCGGAACAGCTGGCGGTGGAAATCCTCGTCCAGTTCCCGGAACAGGGCGATCTGGTCGGGATCGTCGGCCAGCGCCGTCTGCATCTTCAGGATACCGCGGGCCTTGCCCAGATCGGCGGCGGCGCCCTGTGCGGCAAGGTGGTTGATCACCTCGCATTCGATGCCCGTGCGCAGGAAGCTTTCCTCGTGCAGGCGCGCGCGGTCGATATAGGTCACCTCGGTACGGGACTGGCGGTAGGACACGACAAGCCCCACCTGTTCCAGCCGTAGCATCGCTTCGCGGATGGGCGACTGGCTGACGCCGAAGGTTTCGGCCAGATCCGCCCGCGACAGCCGCGTGCCGGGCGGCAGGGTCATGGCAATGATGCGCGCGCGCAGTTCCTCGAACACCCGGGACGAGGCGGGGACATGCGCGCTCATCGCCGGGGTTCCGGTCATCGCGAAACGGGTATCGGTGTCCTGGTCAGTCACTCGGATGCGGTTCCCTTGTTCAGACGCATCACATTATTGCGTCCGGCAGCATTGTCGAGATGCCCGGCACGGCCGTCAGCAGCACGAAGAAAATCAGCAACGCCAGGAAGAACGGCGCCGCGGCGCGGGAATAGGCGCCTGTCTTGACGTTCAGGATGCCGCAGACGGTGAACATGATGACACCTACGGGCGGCGTGAGCCCACCGAGGTTGATCAGGAAGATGATCAGGATGCCCATGTGGATCGGGTCGAACCCGGCCGTGATCAGCACCGGCATGACGATGGGCGTGATCAGCAGGATGTTGGCCGCCCCTTCAAGAAACATGCCCGACACCACCAGCACCAGCACCACCATCAGCAGGATCACGGTCGGATCGGTGGACAGGGAGGTCGCGAAGGCCGTGATCTCCTGCGGGGCGCGTTCGATGGTCATGGCATAGCCCAGAACGCCGGCCATCATGATCAGCAGCATGATCATGCCCAGATCCTGTGCCGAATCCTCCAGCGCCTCGCGCATCTTGGCTAGATCCAGTTCGCGGTAGACGAAGAGGCCAAGGAACAGCGCGTAGAAGACAAGGAAGGCCCCGGCCTCGGTCGCGGTGAAGATGCCGAAGCGGAAGCCCACGATCAGGATGACCGGGAACATCAGCGCCCAGACGCTTTCGCGGAAGCTCTCCCACAATTCGCGGCCCGAGGGGACGGTCGGGATGTCGGGCGCGTAGCCCTTGCGCTTGGCCACGATCCAGGCGGTGGCCATCAGCGTGACGGTCAGCACGATGCCGGGGATCACGCCCGCAAGGAACAGGCGGCCGATCGAGACCTCGTTGATATAGCCGAAGAGGATCAGCCCGATGGACGGCGGGATTGTTGCCGTGATGATCGACCCGAAGGCCAGGATCGCGGCCGTCACGGCGGGCGAATACCCCTGCGCGATCATCGACGGTCCTAGCAGGCGGCTTTCCATCGAGGCGTCGGCCACGGCCGACCCGGAAATCCCGCCCATCATGAAACTGAGCACGATGGAGACCTGCGCCAGACCACCGGCCATCCACCCCGTCAACAAGCGCGAGAAGCCGACAAGGCGGCGGGTGATCCCGGTCACGTTCATCAGGTTGCCCGCAAGGATGAAGAAGGGCACGGCCAGCAGGGGAAAGCTTTGCGTGGCGGCCACCATCTTCTGCACGGCGACGGTGGGCGGCATGGTGCCCGACAGGATGAAGACCGGGATCGCGGCCAGGCCCAGGGCGAAGGCCACGGGCTGGCCCGCGAACAGGAAGATCGCGAAGAGCGCGGCAATAAGGATGAGCATGGTGTCAGGTTCCGGCGGCCGGGCCGGGCAGGGTGCCCGTGGCGGTCTGAAGAAAACGGGTGAAGACGGTGCGCAACATCAGGGCGAAGCCCACGACCATCGAGGCATGAAGCCATGATCCGTGCATCTGGGTGGCTCCGAAAAGCCTGGGATGCATCAGAACCGTGTTCCGCCAGGCATAGACCAGCAGCAGTACCAGCAGTGCGGCCAGGATGGCCATGTTGACCAGCTGAAGGATCCTCTGCGCGCGGGGGCTCATCGCGTCGATCAGGATCGACAGGCCGAAATGGCGCCCCTTTTGCAGCGCCAGATCAGCCGACAGGATGCACAGCCAGACAAAGGCTAGCTGCGCGACCTCGATCGACCAGATGATCGGCGACCCCACGGCCCGTGCGATGGACGCCACGGCCACAAGGCACACGATGGCGACGAGGAGGGCTACGGCACAAAGGCTTTCGACCCGGAACAATGCCCGTTCGACCCGGGCCAACAGGTGCATCATGTTGCTCCCCCCTCGTGCCAGTTCATTTCGACAGCACGTCGTTCACGATGGCCGCTTCCTTTTCCAACTCGAGCAGCTGGTACACACTCGACGCGGCCTCCTTGAAGGGAGCAAGATCGACCTCGCTGACGGTGACGCCCGAGGCAGCGACATCTTCCAGCGCCTGTTCGCCCAGCTCGATGGTCAGGCCCGAGGCATAGCGCCCGTTCTCGACCGCCAGATCTCGTACGATCTCTTGCTGTTCGGGGGTCAGTTCGTTCCAGCTGTCGGCCGACACGACCAGCGCGGTGACAAGCTGGATATGGCCCGTCTTGGTGACGTTCTTGATCACCTCGTACAGCTTCGCGCCCTTGATCGCTGTGGGCTGCGCCTCGGCCGCGTCGATGGTGCCAAGTTGCAGGGCCGAATAGACCTCTCCCCACGCGATGGGTGTGGGTTCGGCGCCCATGGCGCGGATCGTTTCGATCCAGACCGGCGCGCCGATGGTGCGCATCCGTACGCCCGACAGGTCTTCCGGCCCGGTGATCGGCTTCTGCGTCAGCGCGTGGCGCGGACCCTGGTACCAGTTGGAGGCCAGCATCACGAGCCCGGCCTTGTCCGTCAGCTCCTCTCCCCACGCCATGTAGGGTTCGGACAGGGCGAACTTGTCCGCGTCTTCATAGGTTTCGAACAGGAACGGCGCCGACATGATTGCCAGCGACGGCACGAAGGACGAAAGGCGGGCGACGTCCGTCACCGTGCCCACGTTGGCGCCGGCACGCGCCTGGTCCAGCATCTCGGTCGTGTCGCCGAGTTGGCTGTTGTGGAAGATGTCCACCTGAACCTCGCCGCCCGTCGCCTCGGCGACTTCCGCGGCGAACTTGTCCAGTCCTTGGCCCATCGGGTCGCCGGGGGCGAGCACCGTTCCGATGCGCAATGTCGTTTCGGCCTGCGCGGGCGCTGCAAAGGCAAGGCCCGCGGCAAACAGCGCCGCCAGGGCGCGTGGTCCGCAAAGTGGTTTCATGTCGTCCTCCCAATCGGATCTGAGCAAACTAATATTTTAGTTGCAGTGGCACATTAGGTGTGCGATCCAGAATTTGTCAACGGATTTATCGGCCCGGGTTGCGGGACGAAGGGGAGGGGGCAGAGTGACAGGGGAAACCGGCGATCAGCACACCAGCGGCTTCGCGCCTGTCGGCCAGGTCACCGCGGCCCTGGGCGAAAGCCCGGTCTGGTCGGTGGAGGAGCAGGCGCTCTGGTGGGTGGATATCGACGGGCAGCTGTTGCTGCGCACCGATCCGGAGGGCCAAACCCGCACATGGACCACGCCCGAGATGCCGGGGTTCGTTCAGCTCTCCACGGACGGCGCGCCGGTTGTGGGGATGGAGACGGGGATCTTCCGGTTCGACACCGGGCCGGCCACGTTCTCCCGCATTGCCGACCTTCCCCAGATTGGCGTGCGCTGCAACGATGCCTGCACCGACAGCGACGGTAGGCTCTGGTTCGCGACGATGGACCCGGAGAACCGCAAGCCCATCGGCACGCTCTTCCGCCTTGATCCGGATGGATCGATCACATCCATCCTGAACGGACTTCTGACGGCCAACGGCCTTGCATGGGACGCTGCGCGCGCGCGGCTCTATTTCTCGGATTGTCACGCCACGGTGCAGACCGTCTGGACGCTGCCCGTCGAAAACGGCATTCCCGCGCTGGACCGCCGGGCCGAGTTTCGCATTTTCAACGATCTTCCGGGCCGCCCCGACGGCGCGGCGCTGGATGCAGACGGAGCCTACTGGATCGCCGGTGTCGGCGGGGCGGAACTGTACCGCTTTTCCCCCGACGGCACCCTGATGGAACGCCACGCCATCCCGTTTCCCGCGCCCACCAAGCCCGCTTTCGGCGGCGCGGACGGGCGGCGGATCTACCTGACCTCGGCCCATCGCGACGGGGCAGGCGGCGCGCTTCTGGCGTGGGACGGGCCGGTCCGGGGCGCGCGCACAACACCATATGGCAGGAAAACACCCGCATGACTCATCGCAAGACACCGGAAGACCTGCGCTCCGCCCGCTGGTTCGCGCCCGACGACCTGCGCAGCTTCGGCCACCGGTCGCGGATGATGCAGCTGGGACTGGCCGAGGAGGAGTTTCAGGGCAAGCCAATCATCGGCATCCTGAACACGTGGTCGGAACTCAACACCTGCCACTCCCATTTCCGGGAACGCGCGCAGGACGTGAAACGCGGCGTGCTGCAGGCCGGCGGGTTTGCCGTGGAACTGCCCGCGCTGTCGCTGGATGAAAGCAACCTCAAGCCTACCTCGATGCTCTTCCGCAACATGCTGGCGATGGAGACCGAGGAGATGATCCGTGCGCACCCGCTGGACGGCGTGGTGCTGATGGGCGGTTGCGACAAGACCACGCCGGGGCTGGTGATGGGGGCCATCAGTGCGGGCGTGCCGATGATCTACCTGCCGGCCGGCCCGATGCTGCGCGGAAACTATGCCGGGGGCACGCTGGGCTCTGGCTCGGACGCGTGGAAATACTGGGACGAACGGCGTGCCGGCAAAGTGTCGGACGCCGATTGGCAGGGCATCCAGGGCGGGATCGCCCGGTCGGCCGGAACCTGCATGACCATGGGCACCGCATCGACCATGACGGCGATTGCCGAAGCGATGGGGCTGTGCCTGCCCGGGGCGTCCTCGATCCCGGCGGTGGATGCCAACCACCAGCGCATGGCGTCCGCCTGCGGACGGCGGGTGGTCGAAATGGTGTGGGAAGACCTGACGCCCGACAGGGTTATCACGGACGCCGCCGTGCGCAATGCGGCCATCGTGGCGATGGCCACGGGCTGTTCCACCAATGCCGTCGTCCACCTGATCGCCATGGCGCGCCGCGCGGGCGTGGACCTGGCGCTGGACGATTTCGACGCCCTGGGCCGTACCACGCCGCTGATCGCCAACGTCCGCCCCGCGGGCAAGGATTACCTGATGGAGGATTTCTATTACGCCGGCGGCCTGCGCGCGCTGATGAAGCAGATCGAACCGATGCTGGACGCGACGGCGCTGACCGTGACGGGCGAGAGCATGAGTGCCAACCTGGAGGGCGCGCAGGTCTACAACGACGACGTGATCCGGCCGCTGTCGAACCCGGTCTACCACGAAGGATCGCTGGCTGTGCTGCATGGAAACCTTTGCCCCGACGGCGCGGTGATCAAGCCCGCGGCGTGCGATCCGAAGTTCTACAATCACGAAGGCCCGGCGTTGGTCTTCGACGACTACTCGGCGATGAAGAAGGCCGTCGATGACGAGGACCTTCAGATCACGCCCGACCACGTGATGATCCTGCGCAATGCCGGACCGCAAGGCGGCCCCGGTTTCCCGGAATGGGGCATGCTGCCGATCCCCAAGGCCTTGATCAGGCAGGGCCATCGCGACATGCTTCGGATCTCCGACGCGCGGATGTCGGGAACGTCCTATGGCGCCTGCGTCCTGCACGTCGCGCCCGAGGCATTCATCGGCGGCGCGCTGGCGCTGGTCCAGACGGGCGACATCATCCGGCTGGATCTGCCGGGACGGCGGCTCGACATGCTGGTGGACGAGGCGGAACTGGACCGCCGCCGCGCCGCGTGGACCGCGCCCAAGCCGCGCTATTCCCGTGGTTATGGCTACCTGTTCCAGACCCATGTCACGCAGGCCAACCTGGGCTGCGACTTCGATTTCCTTGAAACCGGGTTCGGCGCCACGGCGGGCGAACCCGACATCTTCTGAGGCCACAGATGACCGACTACATCCTTTCCGACGACACGCGCGAGACGCTGATGCGCATCTCCACCGCGTCGATCTGCACCGCGCTGTTCAAGCGGGGGCTGCGCAACCAGTACGTGCAGGGCGTCCGGCCCGTAGCGCCAAAACCTGAAAACATGGTGGGGCAGGCCTTTACCCTTCGCTACATTCCCTCGCGCGAGGATCGCAATCCGATCACCGTCTTCCGCAATCCCGACCACCCCCAGCGCGTCGCAATCGAGACCTGCCCGCCGGGCTGGGTGCTGATCATGGATGGCCGCAAGGACGCGCGCGCGGCCACCGCCGGGTCGATCCTTGTGACGCGGCTGGCGCTCCGGGGCGGGGCGGGGATCGTGTCGGACGCGGGCTTCCGCGATTTCGACGGCATCGGCGCGCTGGACATGCCGGCCTTTTGCGCGGGGCCGTCGGCGCCCACGAACCTGACACTACACGAGGCCATCGACATCAACGTCCCCATTGCCTGCGGCGATGCGGCGGTGTTCCCGGGCGACGTGGTGGTGGGCGACCATGACGGCGTGGTGATTCTGCCGGCGCATCTGGCCGACGAAATTGCAGCGGAATGCGCCGGGATGGAGGATTTCGAGGAATTCGTCCGTCAGGAAGTGCTGGCGGGAACGCCGGTGATCGGGCTCTATCCGCCGACGCATGACGACACGCTGACACGGTTCGAAGACTGGCGCGCACGTCACAAGGACTGACGTGCGGAAGGGTCCGGCGCCATGCCGGGCCGCTTCACTTGCCGGGCGGCAGCAGGCTGCCCGCGCCCCCGGTCAGATCCATCAGCATCTCCTGTATCGTGATCGCGCCGGGATTGGCGTCCGCGCCCTCCTGCAGCACGCGGATGGCCGTCTGCTGATCGCCCTGCGCCAGCGCGATCCGGGCCTGCATGACCCACGCATCCACCTGCTGCGGATCCAGACGCGCGGCTTCCGCAAAGGCGGAGGCCGCGGCGGGCAGGTTGCGGTTCACCAGCGCGGTGCCGCCCAGTTGCAGATGCGTTTCCGGGAAATCCAGCCGGCTTTGGACCGATGCCTGCCATTCGCCCAGCGCGGCACGCAGATCGGCCATTGCCACCGCGTCCATGCGCCCCGGCTGGCCGGTCAGCATCGCCTGTGCCGCGGACATGCGAACGGCGCGGACTGGATCGTCGAGCAGGTCGGGCAGGTTCTCGGCCCGCGCTTCCGGCCCCGTCCGGCGTTGCAGCCGCGCGGCGGCGGCGCGAACCAGCGGGTCGGGATCGTCGAAGAGCTTCACCATCTCCTCGGCCACCGCCGGATCGCTTGTGTTGTCGAGTAGCCAGAGCGCGGTGGCCCGCACCAGACCGGGCTGATCCTGCGCAGTCGCCAAGGTTTCAAGCTGAGGCGTGGCCGCGTGCGGATCGCGGCGGCCGGCGGCGATGATCTCTCCGTAATGGGGCCCGCGCTTGTCGCTGTCGGGGAACCATTCGGCAATCTGGTCGGCGGCCCATTTCGCCGTCTTGTCCGCGTGACAGGTCGAACACGCGTCGGGTGCGCCTGTCACCGGGAACAGGTCCGGCCGCGGGATGCGGAAGGAGTGATCCGCCCGCCAGTCGTTGCCCATGTAGACGCGTTCGACCATGTGGCAGTTCTTGCACATCGCCCCGTCAGAGCCTTTCGGGTGATGCGTATGCTCCGGCCCGTCGAAGACCTTCAGCGGCAGGTCGGGGAACCGCGGATTGCCGGCCGGGCTGTGGCACTGGGCACAGACTGCGTTGCCATCGGCCTTCAGCGTCGCCTCGTGCGGCAGGTGGCAATCGTTGCAGGACACGCCTTCGGCATACATCTTGGATTGCAGGAACGAGCCATAGACATAGACCTCGTCCAGGATCTGCCCGTCAGCCTCGTAGAGGCCCGCATGCAGCGGGACGATGTTGTAGGCGTCGTTGAAGGGCAGTCCCGGCGGCGGGTTGCCATCGTAGAAATGCTCGCGCCGGGAATGGCAGGTGCCGCACTGGTCGATTGCCGCGGCCGGGTCGGACATGTCTACGGGGAAGCCATAGGCGGCGGGCGGCGGGGTTTGGGTGGTCTCAAGGCTTTCGACCCATTTCACATGGGCCGCGCCGGGGCCGTGACAGGCCTCGCACCCCACGCCGATCTCGACCTGGGTCGAGGCATAGCTGCGGGTCTCGGAATCGTAGTTCGCCGTAAAGCCTGTGGCGTGGCACGCCGCGCAGCGGCCGTTCCAGTTCTTGTAGACGCCGCTCCAATGCAGGGAATCGTCGGGCGGGTAGTCGCTTTCCGGGTACAGGTGGAACCAGCGTTCCTGTTCCGTGTCCCAGACCACGTCGAAGCTTTGCAGGCGGCCCGGTTCGGTTTCCAGCACGTATTGCTGCAGGGGTTCGATCCCGACGACGGAATGGACGGGATATTCGGTGGTGACGCCGTCGATCTCGGTCACCGAAATGCGGGGCGTGCCGTCAGCTGACAGGCTGAACCGCGCCTCCATGTCGCCCTGATGGAAGGACGTGCCGTCGAAATCGGCGACGATGTTTTCCGGTGACGTTTCCGTCCACGCCAGCGCGTGGTGCGATTGCCGCCAGTCCTCGCCTGCCTGTTCGTGGCAGCTGATGCAGGTGTCCGACCCAAGGTAGCCGCGCGCATCCGGAAGCTCCAGATCCTCGGCGAACACGGGCTGGGACAGTGTGAGAAGCAGAAGGCAGCTCAGGCGGTAGAGCATCGGGTCGAACCTCTTGGCTGTGCGGGGCAGGGGCTCCGCTCGCTCACTCATCATCAACAACGCGCGCGCCAACCGGGGACCGCGACTGCCGACCGAAAAGTCGGATTTTGATGTCACCGTGCACCAAGACGCAAGGGAGGTCCACAGGGCAGCCCATTGCCCGATATGTTGCTCATCGCGGTGTGATCGGGCGCGGCCCGGGGTGCCCCTGGGCGGGACGTTAAATGGACGTGGCATTGGCATAGGTCCGTGACGGGGGCCGGTCATGCCGTGAACACGGCGGGCGGGGATCCGCCGGGAGAAAGCCTTGCGGTTGCGCGGGAAATGGTAAACCTTCGCATCAGGCGAAGAGCGCCACCGACCGTGGCGGGCAGGCCGCCGCACGACAATACAGGCTGCCGGCCAGGGCGGCGCACGACCGTGGAGACACTCTCATGACCGATGAAACCGCCACGCCCCGTGCCCGGATCGACACGCTGCGCGAACGGATGCGGGGGGCGATCATCGGCCAGACCGACGTGATCGAACGGCTGCTGATCGGTCTGCTGGCCAATGGCAACCTGCTGGTCGAAGGCCTGCCGGGGCTGGCCAAGACGCGCGCGGTCAAGGCACTGGCGAAGAACCTTGAATGCAAGTTCTCGCGCATCCAGTTCACGCCCGATCTGCTGCCGTCCGACGTCACGGGGACGGAAGTCTACGTGCAGTCCGACGAAGGGAGCTCGTTCCGGTTCGATCCGGGTCCGATCTTCGCCAATCTCGTCCTGGGGGACGAGATCAACCGCGCCCCCGCCAAGGTGCAGGCGGCACTGCTGGAAGCGATGGAGGAACGGCAGGTCACCGTCGCGGGCACCACCCACAAGATGGAACCGCTGTTCATGGTGATGGCCACCCAGAACCCCATCGAGCAGGAGGGTACCTATCCGCTGCCCGAAGCGCAGATGGACCGGTTCCTGATGCACGTGAACATCACCTATCCCCCGGTCGAGGACGAGGTCGAGGTGATCCGCCTTGTCCGTGCCGAGGAGATCGCCGCGCAATCGGCAGGCACCCCCGCCGAACGCCCCGCACCCATCCCGCAAGACGCCGTCTTCGCCGCCCGGCGCGAGATCGCGGCCCTGCACATCGCGCCCGAGATGGAGCGCTATATCGCCGACCTGATCGACGCGACCCGCCACCCCGAGGCCTATGGCGACGATCTGAAACGCTGGATCGAGATCGGCGGCTCGCCCCGCGCCTCGCTGGCGCTGGACAAGTGCGGACGCACGCGGGCGTGGCTGGAAGGCCGCGACTATGTCGACCCGGAAGATATCCGCGCCGTGATCCCCGACGTGCTGCGCCACCGGCTGGGCCTGAGTTACGAAGCGCAGGGCGAAGGCGTCACGCCCGATGCCGTGGTGGCCGAACTGGTACGCCAGGTCGCGCTGCCCTAGGAGATACGCGATGCGAGACCGCGCCGCCCGTATCCGGACCGGAACCCTGCCGCGGCAGGGCGAAGCCACGCGCGACCCGCGGATCCACACCGATCTGGGCCACCTGCGCAGCCTTGAAGGCCCGGCGCGCGGGCTCAGCTTCCTGCCGCACCAGCCGGTGCAATCGGTGTTGAACGGCCGCCATGCCTCGCGCCTGCGGGGGCGGGGCCTGAACTTCGAGGAACTGCGCACCTACCTGCCGGGTGACGACATCCGCGCCATCGACTGGAAGGTGACGGCGCGCACTGGTGAACCCCATATCCGCGTGATGACCGAAGAACGCGACCGCCCGGCGCTGCTGGTGGTCGATCAGCGGATGAGCATGTTTTTCGGCACGGTCCGCAACATGAAATCCGTCACCGCCGCCGAAGCTGCCGCCATTGCCGCGTACCGGATCCTGGATCAGGGCGACCGGGTGGGCGGTATCGTCTTTGGCGACACGCTTCTGGCCGAAATCCGCCCCCAGCGCAGCCGCCGCGCGCTGAACCGGTTTCTCACGGCGCTGGCCGATGCAAACGGGCTGCTGAACGCCGAAGCGCCCACCGTCGCGCCCATCGGGCTGTCCCACGTCCTGCGGTCCGTCGCGCGGATCGCCAAGCGCAATCACCTGATCGTGGTGCTGTCCGATTTCGACGGCGTGGACGATGAAACCGCGCGAATCGTGTCGGGCCTGTCGCAGCATAACGACCTGATTCTTGTTTCCGTGACCGACCCCAGCGCCGGGAGCCTGCCCAAGGGCCTGAAGCTGGTCGTGACGGACGGAGAGCTGCAGGCCGTGATCGACACGAACACCCCCGGCACCCGCCGCGGGTTGCAGGAGATGGCCGAGGGCCGGCTGGCCGAGGTGCTCGACTGGCAGCGCCGGTTCGGCGTGGCGATCCTGCCGCTGACAGCGGGAGAGGAAACGCTGCCGCAACTGCGCCGCCTGATGGGGTTAGGTCCGCGATGAACGGGGATGACACCACAGCCGAGGCGCCGGAGAACCTTGTCAGCCTGATCGACAGCCTTGTCGATCCGGTGCCGCCGCCGCCGGTTTCTATGATGCCGCAGACATGGGGCTGGGCGGTGCTTGCCGGGTTACTCGTCCTGCTGATCGCCGTCCTTGTCTGGCGCGCCGTCGCCCGTCACCGCGCCAATGCCTATCGCCGTGCCGCGCTGGCCGAACTGGCAGCGGTCCAAACTACCGCCGGCCTCGCCACGCTTCTGCGCCGCACGGCGCTGGCGGTCTACCCGCGCACTCAGGTGGCGGGACTGTTGGGCCCAGATTGGACCGGGTTCCTTGACCATACCGCGCCCAAGGCTTTTGAGACCTCGGCTCAAGAGGAACTGCGCGCGCTCTATCGCGATGAAGCCGCCGTGCCGTCGCAACAGCTTCGCGAGGCGGCCGCGCGCTGGATAGAAACCCACCGGGTGGACCTGGCGGAAAACCCAGACGGGGAGGTCACCGCATGATCTCTCTCGCCGCCCCCTGGGCGCTTGTGCTCCTCCCGCTGCCGCTCCTGATCTGGCGCTTCGCCCCGGCGCACCGGGAACGCGAAAGCGCGCTGCGCTTCCCGTTCTTCCGCCGCATCGCCGAGGCCAGCGGCGCCGAGCCGCGCGCCGGGGCCGTTGTCCGCCGCAGGCCGGTGCTGGCGATGGTCGTCGCAACGCTCTGCTGGGTGCTGACGGTCGTGGCGCTGGCACGTCCCGAACAACTGGGCCAGCCCGTCACCGTGGAACGCGCCGCGCGCGACGTGGTGCTGGGCATCGACCTTTCGGGTTCCATGGACGCCCGCGATTTCACCGCGCCCGATGGCACCCGCAAGCAACGGCTGGAGGGCGTGCGCGAGGTCGTCCGATCCTTCGTCGCAGGGCGGGAGGGGGATCGCATGTCGCTGATCGTCTTCGGCTCGTCCGCCTTCCTGCAGGCGCCGCTGACCGACGATCTGGACACGATCATCGAACTGCTGGACCAGACGCAGGTGGGCATGGCCGGGCCGCGCACCGCGCTTGGCGACGCCATCGGCCTTGGCATCCGCACGTTCGAGGAAAGCGATATCGACCAGCGGCTGATGATCCTGCTGTCCGACGGTTCGGACACCGCCAGCAAGATGAGCCCGGTCAACGCCGCCGAAATCGCCAATGACCGCGGGGTCGAGATCTTCACCATCGGCGTGGGCGATCCCGACGCCACGGGCGAAGACCGCGTAGACCTTGCAACGCTGCAGACCATCGCCGACCGCACCGGCGGCCAGTATTTCTTTGCCGAGGACGAAGCCGCGCTGCAGGCCGTCTACGACCGGATCGACGAGCTTGCCCCGCGCGAGGTCGAAACCCTGTCCTTCCGCCCGCATACCGCACTGTCGTGGATCCCGCTGGCACTGGCGGCCCTGCTGGGAACGGCGGCGACGGGCGGTCTGTACCTTCAATCCCGGCGCGGCAGGCGTGCCGCCGGGCAGGGGGTGCGCGCATGACCCTGCCGCTGTTCATCGAGGCGTTTCATTTCCTGCGGCCCCTGTGGCTGCTGGCGATCCCCGTGATCCTTCTCCTGTGGTGGTTGATCCGCCGCGGCGAAGGCGGGCGGCATCCCGATACCGAAGGCATCGCGCCCCATCTGCGCAGCGCCCTGACCGTCGGCCATCAAAGCCGCCGCCGGTTCCGGCCGGTGGACAGCGTGGGCCTGTTCCTGATCCTTTCCGCCCTTGGCGCCTCCGGCCCCACGTGGTCGCGCGAGCCCGATCCCTTCGCCGCGCAATCTGCGCCCGCTGTCATCGTGCTGGCCGTGACAGAGAGCATGGAGACCACCGACATCGCTCCGTCACGGCTGGAACGCGGCAAGCAGAAGATCCGCGATCTGCTGGAGCTGCGGGCAGGGGCTTCGACCGCGCTGGTGGCCTATGCCGGGACGGCCCATGTCGTTTTGCCGATGACCGAAGACATCGCCATCGTGCGCCCCTATCTCGAAGGTCTCTCGCCCGAGGTGATGCCCGTCCCCGGCAACCGCGCGGCCGAGGCGCTGACGCTGGCCCAGACGCTTCTGGCCGGGCAGACCGCGCCGGGGGCCGTGCTGTTCGTGACGGATTCCATCGACCCCGCCGATGTCGCCGCGATGAACGCCAGCGACCTGCCCATGGCCGTCCTGTCGATGCGGCCGCAGGGCAGCAACGATCGCGGGCTGGATGCGCTCGACGCGCGGGTGGTCGAGGTCACGCCCGATGGCGCCGACATTCGCCAGCTCGACAGCCTGCTGAACGCCGCCTACCTGCGCGCGCAGCTGGCCGATGCCGAACAGCCGTGGGAAGATCGCGCGCATCTGCTGGCCTGGCCCGCCATGCTGCTTCTGCTGTTCTGGTTCCGCCGCGGCTGGGCCATTCGCTGGAGCGTTGTCGCGGCCCTCGCGGTCCTGTCGCCCGGAACGGCCCGCGCGGATGGGGTGGCCGACTGGTTCCTGACCCCCGACCAGCAGGGCCAGCGCGCGTTCGAGCGCCGCGAATATGCCCGTGCGGCCGACCTGTTCGTCGATCCGCTGTGGCGGGGCTACGCGCTCTATCGCAGCGGGCAATATGACGAGGCGATCACAGTGCTCGACCGTGTGGACACCGCCCAGGCGGCCTTCATTCAGGGCATGGCGCATATCAAGTCGCGGACCTACCGCGACGGGGTGCGCAGTTTCGAGACCGTGCTGGAACGTGATCCCGACTATCCCGGCGCGGCCGAGAACCTTCAAACCGCGAAGCGGATCGTCGCGTACGTGGAAGGCGTGCAGGCGGCCGAGGACACGGGAGAGGAGATGGGGATCGGCGCCGACGAGGAAGTGTACGACAATGAAAGCGGCATGGGGGAAGAGACCCAGCGGCCGGGCGGGGCCGGGGACGGCACGGGGCTTTTGACCGCCGATCAGTGGATGAACACCGTCGATACCAGCACCGCGGATTTCCTGAAGCTCCGGTTTCAGCTTGAAGCCTCGCAGCGCACCACGGGGGATGGCGGATGAAACGGATTGTCCTGATCCTGTGCCTGCTGTTGCCCACGCTCCTGCATGCGCAGGACGACGGCCCGCGCCTGACCGTCGATTTCCCGGAAGACGAAGCGATCCCGGGCCAGCCGCTCAGCCTGCGACTGACGGTGCTGGTGCCCACCTTCATGCCGAAACCGCCCGTCTGGCCCGGCTTCGAGATGCCGAACCTGCAGGTGCGCCTGCCCGAACGGTCGACGACGCCGATCTCGGAACGGATCGAGGGCGAGACCTGGTCGGGCATCACCCGCAATTACCGCCTGTCGCCCATGGTGCCAGGCCGGTTCGATCTGCCCCCGCAGGAGGTGACGGTGACATGGCGCGACGCGTCGGGCGCCGATAGCGTGACCGTGCTGACGACCGATGCGATCTCGTTCTCGGGCGTGGTGCCGGACGGCGCGCAGGATCTCGACCCGTTCATCGCGGCCTCGGACCTGACTTTGACGCAGGAGATCGCGGGCGATCCCGCCGCGATGGATGCCGGCAGCAGCTTCACCCGCACCGTGACCGCCGAGCTGAAGGGCCTGGCCCCGATGTTCCTGCCCGGCTTGCAGCATCCCGCGCCCGTCACCGGCCTCGCGGCCTATCCCGACGCGCCGGTGCTGATCGAAGCCGACGAACGCGGCCGGGTCAGCGGCACCCGTTCGGAAACCGTGACCTTCGTCGCCGAAGGCGGCGGGTCGGGCCAGTTGCCGGGTTTAACGCTGCGCTGGTTCGATCTGGACGACCGGACGGTGAAGACGGCCGAGGTGGAGGCGATCGACGTCGCAATCTCGGGTCCGCCGGCGCGCGCCGCCGATCCCGGCTGGAACCGGCGGCTGACGATTGCCGCCGTGACTGGGGTTCTGGTTCTGGGGCTTGCGGCATGGCTCGGCCGACGATTGGCGCCGAAACTGCGGGCCGGGTTGGCCCGCCGTCGCGCGCGGGTCCTTGCGTCGGAGGCCTACGCTTGGCGCCAGCTTCGGCAGGTCCTGAACGCGGGCGGCCCGGCCGGGCTGCGCCAGGCGCTGGACACCTGGGCCGCGCGTGTCGACGGGGCGGATCCCCGACGTGACCCGGAGGTCCGCCAAGCGCTTCTGTCGCTTGGCGCGGCGGAGTATCGCGGCGCCGGGTCCCCATCGACTCGACCGACCGCGCTGGCGGCCCTCGATCGCGCCCTGAGGGCTGCACGCCGGCGACGTAGGAACCCGCGGCGCGCACGCGGGCTGCCACCGCTCAATCCGTCCGGGTAGCGATGTATTGGATTTGCGTCGCAAAAGCGGCGTTTGAGGCTTGGATGAACGTCAAACCCTTGGACCATTAGCGACCGTGTAAACCGAACGGTTTTTGGCGCAATATGGGTTAAGTGGCGGAGGGGGTAGGCCTGACGTCAAACCTTCTCCAGTTGCTAAATTGCTGAATTTACTAGATGATTGCCGCTGATAGCGTAACTCGACATCTGCTGGACGTCGGTCCGTCTCAGCATTGACCGTCAATAGCGGTTGGACTGGGCCCTCGGACGCTATGGGATACTCGACCAAGAAGGGGACGCGGCCTTTGAATTCGACCGAACGTCAGAAAATGCTAGCGGGTCAATGGTATACGTGTCTCGACGATGAGTTGGAAGCGTTGCGGATGACCGCTCGCAATGCGGTGCACGAGCATAACTGCCTCACTCCCGATCTGCGCGGCGCGATGGGCCCTCTGCTGGCTACCCTCTTTGGAGGCGTCGGAAAGGATGTTTTCATCGAGGCTCCGTTCCACTGCGCCTATGGTTTCAACATCACGCTGGGGGACGGCGTCTACATCAACGCAAGCTGCACGATCCTCGACAGCGGTGTCGTGACGATAGGTGCGCGGTCGCTGCTGGGCCCGGCGGTCCAAGTCTACTGCGCGCAGCACAACAAGGACCCCGACCTGCGCGCGCAAGGTCAGGAGATCGCCCGGCCCGTCGACATCGGATGCGATGTCTGGATCGGTGGCGCTGCCGTCATCCTGCCCGGCGTGACCATTGGGGACGGCGCGATCGTCGGCGCGGGCAGCGTCGTGACACGAAGTGTTGCCGCCAGAGGCATCGTGGCCGGCAACCCTGCGCGGTCGGTGGACAGAGGTTGCGGCTAGCGACTGCGGCGCGCCAGGATCGTAAAGGACAGCGGCAGCCATGGCTTGTCGGGCCAGCGGAAGAGCCCGTCCTCGCCTTTCTCCAGCACCGAGAACATGCGCCATGCCACGGCTTCGTGTTCGCGTAGAGCCCTGATCTCCAGTCCTTGTTCAATGAGAGCAGAGGCGATTTCGCCCAATCCGTGCATCCATGCGTAGACGCGGCTATTTTTCAGTGTCGCGCTAGCGTTGGAGTAATCCTGCGTTTCGTCCAGCTCAAGCGGCTCGCGCTCGAAATAGGGAGCGAACCAGCCAGGCTTGCCCGGGGTGCCGGTCACGCAATCGTCGAACACGAGAGCTGAGGGGTGCCCATCGGCCAGATAGAGCACGCCGCCCGGTTTCAGGCACGCCGCGACGATGGCCGCCCATTTCGTCACGTCGGGCAGCCAGCCGATGCAACCCCAGGTGACGTAGACGAGATCGTAACAGCCGGTGTCGGGCAGGTGGTCGAGTGTGTCGTAGACATTGCATTCGATAAACGATGCGCGCTCCGCCAGCCCCAGTTCGGCGGCAAGCGCGGTGGCCGTCCGGATCGCCTCGCCCGAAAAATCCACGCCGGTCACGATCGCGCCACGCTGCGCCAATGCGAGGCTGTCCGCCCCGAAATGGCATTGCAGGTGCAGCACTCGCTTGCCGTCGAGCGGGCCGACCAGTTCGGGCAGTTCCCGCTCTTCCAGCGCGTCGAGGCGGCCGTGGCCATCCCGCAGGCCGGACAAGTCGATGCCCCCCGGCGCGAGGTGGACCCCCACCCGTTCGTCCCAATTGGCGCGGTTCAGGTCATAGATCGCGTCGAGTTCCATTTCGAGCACCCTCAGTATCGGCTGAAGCATCGGACACCTCCGACAAACATCGGATGGCGAAAAATCATTCACGTGCAAAGTTGACCCTTGGTACAGTCACGGTGTTCCCGTCAATCCTGCCCATGTTTCCCGGAGTGGTTCGCTCGGGCAACGCAATGGCACGGTCCGTTCCCGTCTATCGAAGGGTCAACCCTATCTGTTCCTTCAGCCAATCCCGCAGCAGCCGAACGCCTTCCGATTCCGCCATCTCAGATGTTGTGACCAACCATTAGGCCGACGACACTCGAACCGGCGTTCCGACCGGCCTGAGAAGCCCGTGCCGGATGTCGTCCTCGATCAGCAGGCTTCTCCCGAGAGCGACGCCCAGGCCACCGATGGCGCCCTGAAGCATGAGGTCTGCGCGGTCGAAATGTTGTGAAGGCTTGATGCGACCGTCGTTCAGACCCAGAAGTTCCCAATAATCCTCCCAGGTCGTTCCGGTCCGGAATTTCTCGGCGCCGCTATCCGCGAGGATGGGGACGCTTCCATCTCTCAGGCCGGCTTCCTGAAGTCGGTCAGCACCGGGATAGGATGTTCCGATCACCGGCTGGATGTGGCATTTCGACAAACGTATGGCGTGCAGTCCCGGATAGGGACCCGGGCCGAACCGGAACCCGGCATCGACGTCGCCCGTGTCGAAGCTTGCGAGGCCTTCACGCACGTCTATCGACAGGTCTATCCCGGCGCGCTGCGCATCCGGCAGTCGAGCGATCAGCCATTTTCATCGCAAGCGAAGAATGAAGCGAAAGTCGGATCGAGTTTCTCGACTTCAGCGCACGCGCGGCGACCAGCGCGCTCGACTTCGTCCAACGAGCGGTTTGCGGCCTGACACAATATTTCGCCTGCACGATTGGGGCGCACGCGGCGTGTTGTTCGGTCAAAGAGGGCCAACCCGAGCGCCGCTTCCAAGGCGCGGATGCGATGGCTGACCGCGCTGGGATCCAGCCCGAGATCCTGCGCTGCCCCGGCAAAGCTGCCGTGACGAGAAACAGCCGTGAGCAATGTAATGGACTGAACCAGCTTCGTCAGCGAGGCATCACTCGGAGATCCAACCATGAGATGCTTTCACTGTTTCATGTTGGATAGCATCTTGGTCGAGATGCCCATTTCATCCACCTGTATGACACCAGCGATCGATGATCGTCGTGAGACCAAGTGAATATTTCACATCAATCGGCGCGATTGTCCAGATGGAACGCCCAAGCCGACTGAAACCGGAGACCACAACATGCACACTGTCGATCACACTGTCCCGACGAAACCGGACCTCGAGCGTATCCGAGAATCGGACACTTTCAGGGTCGCGTTGATCCTCGCGGTCTTTGCCGCCACGGCTATGGCGCTTTCGGCTCTCTCGAACGATTTCGGCCTCGCGACGCAGCCCTCCGCTCAGGCAGCGGGCATCGAGGAGTGGCACGGCAATGTCGCCCGGTCAGGCAGATAGACAGGAATGGAGAGACCGATGTCAAAACATGACGAGCAAGCCAGACTTGCCGTTGCCGTACACGTCGTCAATGCGTTCACCTTGAACGGCTCCGGCGGCAATCCGGCCGGTGTGGTCCTCGACGCCGACGCGTTGAACGAAGCCGCCATGCAGTCGATCGCCGCGCAAACGGGGCTGTCGGAGACGGCCTTTGTGTCCCGGTCGCCGACCGAAGGGGCCCGGCTCGACTTCTTCACGCCGACCCGGCGCATCGCGCATTGCGGGCATGCCACCATCGCGGCATTCGCGTTGATGCGCGCCGAAGGGCGCATTTCGGACGGGCCCACGTCGAAACAGACGGTCGACGGCCCCCGACGCATTCATGTCCGGGACGGTGCGGTATTCATGGAGCAACAGGCGCCCCGCTATCTGACGCAGGCGGACTGGGCCGGAACGGGTGTGGCACAGGCCGACGTTCTGGCGGCGATCGGGCTGAGTGCGGACCGTGCGGATCTGCGCGTCGCGCCCCAGGTCGTCGACACCGGCAACCGGTTCCTTCTGATCGGTGTGGCAAGCGAGGCAGACCTCGCCGGACTCGGTGTGGACCAGGGGGCGGTGGCGCGGATCAGCGATGCGCTGGACTTCATCGGCTTCTATGTATTTGCCGCCACGGGCGATCGAGGCTTCGCCCATGCCACCACGCGCATGTTCGCACCTCGCTATGGCATCCCGGAGGAAAGCGCGCCACGGGCATGGCCGCCGGTCCGCTCGCCTGCCTTCTGCACGACGTCCTGGGCGACCGGCGGACGCATTTCGTCATCGAACAGGGACGCTTCATGTGTGAATCTCGGAGGCAAACTGGGCCACGGAAACGGTGGGATTACCTGACCGTCGCGGAGTAAAATTCCGCCATTCTGACACCCGAGGCGGAAGCTGAGGGTCGGGAGATGTATTCTGTGGAATTGT
>NZ_QZEX01000019.1 GCF_003646465.1 Chachezhania antarctica | reverse complement strand
TGCGGCCAGCGCGCTCTGACACGCGTTAGCTATATGATGAGCACACGCGCCAGAGCGCCACCGCTATCCCGAACCTTGGCCCCTTTTTGCGCCGGTAAATGGCCCATTTTGTCGCCGAGATTGACAAGGCGGCGCTTTTGCCGCCCGCGCCTGTAGTGGGTCGCGGTGACAATCTGGCAGGTACTGCCATCGGTGAGCGTCACAGGGGTGGCGAGCTTGATCTTGTCGCCTTCCTCGTAGTCCGGGATCGCAGCCCAGTCCTGGCAGCGCTGGCGCCAGGCATGAGCATAGCTGTCTGGGTCTTTCAGCTCGGACAGCAGGGCCAATAGGCTCAGTGGCGCGCGGGATTCGACCGGTCCCGCGCTTTCCTCCATGTCCTTGTAGCCCCAGCAGCCGTCATCATATCGGGTAAGGAATACGGCGGCGAAAGTGATGGAGCCATCCGCATCGGTGACATAGGTCGTGTCTTCGACAGGGGTGCCGTCGATATTTGTGACCTTTGCCGCCGCGTACCAAGTCGAACCCACCTTGCAGGCTTTGACCAGTTCCGTCTTGCGCCTTTCGCCCTCGAAGGTGCACAGCCGAGCAATCTCCGCTTTCTCATCCGCGTAGGTCTGGACGCGGCCGTCGGTGTAGAAGAGCCAACCCATCACGCCGCCCTCCGGTCATCGATTTCCATCAGCGCATCGAGCGGCACGCGGTAGGGCTGCATGGCGTCAAAATCCTCGCAATTGCCACAGTTCTGCACGATCGCAAAGGTGTCGCAGGCATCCTTGAGGATGACCCTGAAGGTGCCACCGAGGCCCGAGGGCACTTCGTAGGTCCCGCCGATGAGATAGTCCGAGGCCCGGCGCACGAAGACGCGGATGCTGTGGCCATCGGTGGCGAGCCGGATGGCCCCTCGCCCCCGGTCGATGAGCACCTGCACGTCATCCAGGATGTCGGTGTAAAACTGGCCGGTCAGATCGCGAAACGCCATGCGGCGCTGCGCCATCCAGTCGGTATCCCGAAACGGGTTCATGCCATTGGCGAAAGCAAAGGACGGATCGGCCTGCTCGGTGGTGACGATACGGGTGGTCGTGCCATCGATGCCGTTTGAGCGCAGATGCACGCCATTGCCGACGATGAGGATCAGGGCGGGCCTGTCCACGGGCCCGTTCCAGTTGGGCAGGAAGGTTTTGCAGGCGCGTGCATGGGCGATCTGCGCCGCAACAGCGGAGGCAGAGAACTTGAGAATAGCCATGGGGATGTCTTTCTGTTCGGTTTGGAAGGGTCGACCCGCGCGGGGAATGCCTCGCGCGGGCCGCGTGATGGCTCAGGCCGCTTGCGCGACCTCGCTGTCAGGCTCGGGGGTTTCCGCAGTGGGCTCCGCCTCATCACAGGCGACACCGGCGGTCTGCATCATCGGCGGGCACCAGGCGGCCACGGCAGCGCGCTGCGCGTCCGTCAGTGTGGCGAAGGGTTCAGCGAAGAGCTTGTCGCAGAAGGCGACGATCTCCTTCTTGCTCGCTGAGGCGAGCGTCACCGCCTCCTGGGCGAGACCTAGATCCTCGCCGAGGATCTTCAGGAGCCAGGCCTTCTTGAAGCGGTTGAAGAGCGCCGCATTCGGTGTCCAGTGGGCGCGAATGTCGGGCATGATCTCGATCTCGAACGCCTGCATCAGGCTGTCGCGCGATCGGTCCCGCGCGAAGCAGGACTGCGTGGTGCTGGCGGTGGCATAGGCGACGAGCTTGGCCTTCTCGCCGGCCTTCAGCGCGCGAAACGCCGCGAACTGATCGGCGGGCGCGCGGGTGTCATCGAGCCAGGAGAGGTCAAGTACATCATGCGCCGCCGCTACCTGCTCGAGCGAGGTCTCGTCGATCTCGTCCATCTTGGCATGGCTGCGGTATTCCTTGCGGGCCTCGACCTTGATCGCCTGCGTAACACTCATGCCGCTGGCCAGAACATCACTGACCAGCTTGAAGAGCGTCAGATCGAGCGTGGCTTCCGGATGCAGCGCCATCGCGGCCCCAAGCGCCATGGCTCGCTCGGTCTTAAGGTCCTCAGCCAGTGAGGCTGGATAGGTGATTTCGCCGGCGTCTGGGGCCTCCTCCCCCGTCGGGCTAGCCGAGGAGCCGCGCGCGCCCTCCTCCTTAACGGTGTCTTCCGGGCGGACGAGGCCAACATGGAGGGTCACCTGCTCGCCCGACCAGGACGCGATTACCCCAGACCGCGCGAGGTCCTCGGCGCTGTAGGCCTCCTGCAGGTCGCGGGCTTCCTCTTCCAAGGCGTCCACGCGCTCGTAAAGCGCGTTGTAGGCACCGTCCTCGAGCCCCTCATCCTCCATCTCGAGCTGCAGTTTCTCGAGTTCGGCGGTGATCTCATCGATGCGCTTCCGGGCAGCCTCATCGGGCTCGATCGGGCCGGGATAGACGCGGCCGTAGTCGGCCATGGTCGCGTAATCATAGCGGACCATTGCATCGGCCCAGGCAAAGCCCAGCCTCATACGGGCCTCTTCGGCAGCGACACCGAGCTTCTCGAGCAGGATGGTTTCCACCAGCGCCGCATCCTCCAGCACGGAATGCTCTTCCAGAAGGTCAGCCGCAACGGCGCCGCCCCGCGCCTCGTAGTCTTCGCGTACGAAAGCCCCGATATCGTCGCTGACCTGCACCCCGCGGGATTTGAGGGCCTGACGGACCGTATAGGCCTGCAGATAGCCGCCGTCTTTCGTGAGCGCCTCGAAGACCTCGCGCTGTGCCTCCTGGCTTGGATGCTCGGCAAAGGCCTTCATCGTGTCGAGCGTAATCACCTTGGCCCGGGCCGCGGCGCGGATGTCGGGGTGGATAAGGCCATAGCGCAACCGGCCTTTCACGGCCGCCACCGTGGTGCCAAAGGTCTTTGCGATGGTCTCGGGCGTCTGGCCGTCGACCTCCATCATTCGGGCGAAGGCCTCGAACTCGTCGATGGCATTCATCGGTGCCTGGGTGATGTTCTCGGCGAGCGACAGCGCCGTGGTGACGTCGCACTCCTCCGGCACAAGACGGCAGTCCACCTTGGTTTTCGCCGTGAACCCTTTGGTGGCCTTGTCGGGGATCAGCTCCTTCAGCGCGGCATGGCGCCGGCCACCGGCGAGGACAGCATATTTGCCGTCGAGCTTCTGGACCAAGAGCGGCTGGAGCAGGCCCAGCACAGCGATGCTGGCCTTCAGATGCGCGATGTTCTCGGGGTCATAGGTTTCCGGCGCGTTGCTGCGCACGTTGGCTGGATGCGGGACCAGATCGCCGATGGCGACGGTGAGAGGGGCAAAGCTTGTGGTCATGGGATATCCTTCCAGGTGGGTGAGGTGTGGCCCGCGCCTTCACGCGCGTAACCAATCCCCGGCTTCAGGGATCACCACGACAAAAGGCCCGCTTTCCCTTTTGAGGGGCAGCGGGCCTTCATCGTCTCAGATGTCAGGGGGGAGGAGTCCCCTCCCCTACCAGTCGCGCGCCAGCATGATGGTCAGCACGCGCATGGTGGTGGCGGGATTGTCCGGGGTCTCAGCCCCGAAGCGGAAATCCGAACCCGCCTCATAGAGATCGATCTTCCAGAACACGGTCTCGCCCCGGATCTCGACCGCCCCGAAATCGTGCCATCCCTCGGGATCATTCTCAGGCTCGAATGTGGCAAACTCACCGGTCGCCTTCACCGCCTCGGCCATGAAGCCGTCACCGGCCTCCATAAGCGCGCGGGTGACATGCATCCGGCCCTGGATGGGCTGCGCGGGCGACACCCCAAGGCATGCGAGCTTGCGAAACGCGTCGTTCTGCGTCGCGATCACACTCGGATCCGGACGGTCTGGCAGGGGTTGAACGGTCATGGACATGGGGATCTCCTTTGAGAAGTTTAAACACCCTTCTCAAAGCCCGCTTTTTCTTTTCCGCTTGGCGGATGAATCGAGGCCGAAGGCGCCCTACCCGAACAGCCCTTTGGGTTTGTAATTCGGGTTGGGGATGGTTTCGATCCAGCCGCCTTGTTCTTTGATGCTCTCGAGCGCTGCCGAGAACGGATAAGCGCCCTCGGACTGGCTCCACCAATAGGCACCGCCCTTGAAGGTGATGATTTTGCGGCGGCCGTCTTCGAAGCAGGCCACCCGCAGCGTCTTGGGTTCCTTGCGTGACATGGGCGTCTCCGTTCGTGTGGTCAGGCGGCCTCGGCGCTGCGCCCTGCCCTGCCCGTCTCCGATCTGACGATCAGATAGTCGCAGGCGCGCTGCGCGTCCGCGGCATGCCGGAAGATCGCACCCTTGTCCGACCGAAGAACGCGCAACCAGTTGTGCAGGTAGGCGGCATTCATCTCGAGCGTATGCGCCGTGAAACCGAGCGTCTGACCCAGGAACACCGAGGTCAATTCCGCGACGATCTCCTCGCGCGCATAGGACGTGTTGCCAAACTTCGAGTACCCAAAATCGCGGTTTAGTCGATGGGGGGCTTTCGTGGCATGGGCCAGCTCATGGGCCCAGACCCCGTAGAAATTGCGCGGGTCCTGAAACCGCGTGATGGATGGCATGTAGACCTTGTCCACGGGGGGCAAATAGTACGCCTCCGTACCCGTGAAGACAGTTGTGATGTCGATGGCATCGAAAAACGCCTGCATGTGCGGGATGGGCTCGGACTGCGGATGCTCGAGCGCGGGCTCCGGGTCAGGGTAGAAGCTGTCGGGCAAGCCCTCGATCTGGCAGGCATTGAACACGCGGTAGGATTTCTGGAAACGGAAGATACGGGCTTCCTCGGAGCGATCATCACCATCGCTGCGGTCGTCCTCATCGCCGGCGTCCCTCCGGCTTTGACCGTAGTAAACGACGACAGAGGACTTCTCGCCCTTGCGGACCTTTGCGTCCAAGGCATTGGCTTGCGGCAACGTCATCCAGAAGGGTGAGCTGTGGCCCGCCATCACGGTCCGCATCGTCAGCAGGAAGTTGTTCACTCCCTGGTAGGGTTCACCGCCCACGCGCAGGGGGCGTGAGCTGCCGCCTGTGGTCCAGGGCTTGCGCCACGGCAGGACGCCGCGCTCGATGATGCGGATGATTTCGTTCGTGATGACCTCGGAGGCATCGAATTTGGGCGTGCGGGATCGGGCCATGGCTGGCCTCCTTTCGAGTTTTGGTGAGAGTAAGTGGTGATTAGGCTGACTGATGGGACCGCGGATCGTTGAGAATCCTCGCGCCGAGCCCTTCGACCATGTCGATGTAGGTGGTCAGCGAGACGGACTTGCCAGGACCCCAAGGTTCAGGGTCGACCGACCCATCCTGCGCCACCCGCGGCAGGTTCGCGAAGGCGGTGACATCGGTGACGGGTCGGATATCGATGAACGGGGTTCCTCGTGCGACCGCGAGGGCGGCCAAGGGAAAGCGCTCGATCGGCGCGAAGGTCGACACGGTGGTCCAACCGAGATGGAGGAATGTCCCACCCTCCCCGCAGATCACATGCGCGTTTGGCAATAACGCCGCCTGCTTCAGATAGCCGAGATCACGCAGGACAGCCTCGCGCTCGAGCCGTTGTGCCAGCAATGACTGGCCGGATCGGCGTAGTTCCTTGTGTCGCCACCACGAGGCAGCGGTCGCGCGCAACACGCGCAATACACCTGTTTGCATCGGAATGCCCTTCATCAGGAACGGCAGACCGGAACCCGGCCCGGACCCATCTGAGGGACCCCAAAGGCCCTCAACCGTCAGTCACAAAACCCGAAGGACACTTTCACTCTTTAGGGATCTGATGCCGGAGATTGTTAAATGCAAAGCTCATGAGAACGTAGGATCCTCCACTTTCCGGCATCAGACCCCAATGAGGAACAGGATCAGGCCCGGACACCCTCTTTCGGGCATCCTCAGGCCTGACCTCCCCCGGCCCTCCTCTTCCTCTCAAACCCCATGATTTCCGCAGGCGGCTTGTATTTGTTCCCGTTATGTTCTATACTGAAAGCCCAGCTAAGAAGGGAGTTCCCTGATGGAAAGCACCACTTACGCCCTGCCCGCGACGCCAAAGCAGATTGCCTATGCGCGGTCGCTGGCCCTGCGCAACCAGACGCTTCTGCCGTGGGAGGTTCAGCAAGATCGGCGGTCCCTGAGCGCCTGGATCGACGCACAAGCCAAACTGAACCCAGGCGCGCAGGACAGCCGCCCGACATCAAAGCAGGTCGCCTTTGCCGAGCGCCTCGCCCGCATCAAGCGCCGCGCCGTGCCGGACGAATGCTTCCGCGACAAGGAGCTGATGTCGAAGTGGATCGATGGGAACAAGTGAAGCTGGGCAGACCCTGCAGTGATCGAGATTACTTCAGCCGATCGACAACGGATGCCCCGCCCGACCTGGCAAGCGCGATCAGGCTGGACTGGATTTTGGATGTGAAGACTGAACTGAACGTGCCGATGGGCGTGCGGTCCTCCCAGACATAGGACCGCTCCAGAATATCGGTGTTGATCTCGTCCAGCATGACCCATTTGCGAACATGGGTTTCCAACCCCACGCGCTGCGACTCGATCTGTGGCACCTCGATGAACTTGCGCGATGGCAAGGGCGGCTGCGTGGTGATCGGCAGGATGAACACCACGGTCTCGCTATCGGACTTGGCGACAGTGACGGCGATACAGACAGGCCGCGTCTTGCGGCCCTCGGTCTCGCCCGCCATCTGTTCGCGTTTCCACAGGAACGGATAGCGGAAAACCTCTCCAGCGGCAGGCTTAGTCATCCGCCCGCGTCAAGTCCCGCTCGAGCCCTTCAATCATCAGCGCCTTGAGATCCTCGGGCATCTCGTCAACCATATGAGCCTGCTGCGTAGCCCCCCGGGTAAGTTGCTGATACTGATCCATGCTCATCAGCACGAATTTAGGCTTGCGGTGCTTGGTGATCGCAATCGGCGACCGAATGGCCGCGTCGAACAGGTCACTGGTGTGCCGCGTCAGGTTGGCCGCCTTGAACTCGGGAAGCTCTTGCATGATCTGGGTCTCCATTTATGCAGAATATACATACATTCTGGATATTCTGCAAGAGATGGGTTGTGCCCTCCCATATGTCATCCGAACCGCTGCACGGTCTCAGCGTAGATGTACACATTGGCGGTGATGCCGTTCTCGATGGACTCGTCCGAGGTCAGATGGTCGTAGCCGCGATAGACTGCCAGCGCGCCGTAGCGATCGAGCGTGACGAACGCCCCTGCCCGCCTGATGTCTGTCGGATTGAAGACTAACGGCAGGGCCTCGATCTTTTCCATCTCCGCTTCCGACACGCGAAGCCGCTTATCAATCTCGGCGGGGGTCTCATCCTGCCCCGCGTGTTCTTCTTCCAGCGCCTGATACTCGGAGAGCCGTTTGGTATGAACCGCTTCTTCTTCATCCGTCATATGTGCCGGATCGCAGGACAAGGACCGCAAGCTGTGGCTATAGCCGTAGCCGTAGGGCAGGTCGACTGCGACCTCGATCCACTTCCAGCCCTCAACCGCAACCGTCTCAGCCTGGAGTTTTTCCGTCACCAGTCGATCGAGCAAGGCAGGGTCCTCGAGCGAACTGTCGCCATCGCCCTGGAAGAGGTCATGCAGCATCGGTCTGACCCTTGTCAGGCAGGGACATAAACGCGCGCAACTGGTAGAACGAGTGCAGAGTGACGCGCTGCATGTTTTCCGCAAGGGAACCGTCCTCGGCCAGAATCTCGAACCCCGCACGATGCAGGGAATGGGCGTGGTCTTCGCCAACCGCTTCTGCTTCACCAGCAAGGACAATGCTAGGAACCGGCGGCCCCCGGTTGGGATCTCGAACTTGCCGGTTTCGGTACCATCGTCAGCCAACACGGGCCGCACGCTCAGGCTCTGCATGAGGCCGCGGCGAGCGATGTCTTCGGCCAGGTCCTCGACGGACACGCCGGCCTTGATGCGCTGCACGTTGGACTGCATTAACATCGGTTTGTCGAAAGGGATATCCCGGGACGGAAGCAGGGTGATTTTCTGGACAGCTTCCGTCATCAGATACTCTCCACGGCGGGCGTGGGAAGCCACTCTTCCGATCTCATTTCCGGTCACCCTCAAACCAACACTCTTTTCCCTCTCTCGGTGGTTCTTGACCGCGGTCAAGAAGTTCATGTGGGAGCAAGTTGGGTGCGTAGAACCCTTTCAAAATAGGCGTCAGGGTGTTTGATCGTGTCTGCTCTTGCTATCAGGTAGTCGAAGATGAGAAGCAGCTTTCCAGCGCCAGCTTTCTGGATGCCACGCCGCAGTTCGTCTTGGCTTATTCTAAGCAATCGACCGAGGTCGTATAGAATGCCGGTGAGGGCTTCTCCTGTGCGCGGTGGTTCTGGGAAAAATCCCGAAACGTAGGTGAAGTCTTCCCATGCCATGCGTGCTGGATCTCGGTTCATCGTGGGTTTGGTTTGTGCGTTTTGTTCACCGTGATTGTCCGTAGCGGGAACAACCTTTTTAATATCTTTTTTTATAGACTCTATGTGCCGGACATTTTGTCCGTTTGTGGCGGGCAGATCGTTGGAATCTGGTGAATGAGGTCGGTGTTCGATAGTTTGTAAATTATCTGCGGTACCAGCTTTTTCTGCGGCATGGTGTTCACCGTAGCTTGCGTCGGTATCGGCTCCGAGGGCTCTAAGTTCCGAGATAACGCTCAGGACTGCATCAACGGTTAATGTTGCTCGACGCAGGACATTTCTGATCATGTTGAGGGTAGAGAGCTTTGTTTCATCGAAGCGTGTCTGGTGGAGTAGCGAGGCACGTAGGGCCAACGCCTCAGCCTTCAGTGAGCGCAAGCGCTCGCGTTCTTCGGTGAGCTGCAAGGCTTGTGTCGCGAGCGAGCCGTACCTCTGGATCAAGGGCTTCAGGTCGATACCGAAGGCATCTCTGATAACGCCTCCATACCGCAGCGGAAAGCGTTTGCCATTTGCTGAATTCTTGCGTTCGATCAGTTCAGCAGCTGAGAGGCGTCCCAGGCTGCGTCGAAGTGTTCTCTCATCGAGTCCATTGGTGCGCTCTGACAGAGAAGCGTTCGATGGGAACACGACAGTGAGCGTAAGTCGCTGGCTGTCCTGAATCTCACGTTCTTTGCGGGGTAGGAAGCTAATGAGCGCGGTCAGAACGGCGAGGTCATTGGTTGTGAGACCGAGCTCCTTCCTCAGTACGCGAACTGGGCCCAGAAGCTCATAGGGGTTAGGGCAGGGCAGAGATGTCCGTTCCGCCAGGGCGGTTGTTGTTTCAGTTGCATGTCTCATGGTGTTTCGGAAGAAAAAGCTTCCCCGTTCACCGCGAGCGGTGTTGAAATCGATTCGTTTTGGGGGTATCAATCAGGTGTCGAGACTGATTGAGGCCCTTCGGAAGCATCGCTTTCGGGGGGTCTTTCTTTTTCTAGCCGGTCCTCCTTTCGTTTTCTGCTCGTTGCTTTTGATGTCTTGACCGCGGTCAAGACACGGGATCGTCACTCTGGCCCGTCTTGACCGCGGTCAAGAAGCTCCGTGACCAGCTTCCGGACTGCCTCCTCAACACGAGGGATAAGATCAGCGTCCACATCGATGGTGATGCGGTTGCCCTTTCGGCCGATCTTCACGCGCTCACTGGGGTATGTCTTCTGCGTCGATGGTTTGGTGGCTGTCAGCAAGGTGACCGCCGCTTCGAGACGGTCGGGGCCCGGTATGTTGCGAGGGATTTCGCTGGCAACTTCTCGGGCTCTCGCAACGTCTTTCTCACACAGCCTGAAAAGCTTTTCCCAAACCCGTCGACCAACGCCGTGTGCAGGTCCGATAGCCTGGATCAGTTCGATCGGGATGCCCGTAGCGATACGGTTCATCCGCGAGACGAGCGATTCATCGATCTGAAGTGCCCGATACGCGATCGTTTGAGCGTTCTTGCGCGTTTCGTCGGTTTTCCCAAGTTCTCGAATGATCCCGGCGACAAACAGAGCCCTTTCGATGAACGATGGATCTTGGCGCGCATTATTCTCTACGCCTTGGGCAATGAGAGCTTCCTCGTCGGTCATCTCCATGACCGTGGCGCGCACTTTCTGACCAAGTTGGCGACAAGCGAGAAGCCGACGGCGTCCATAGACGATTTCAAGCGCACCGTCCTCGGTTCGGCGAACCAGCACTGGAACCTTTTGACCGTGCTCGCGGATCGACGAGACAAGCTCATCCAGACCATCGCTTGGATCGATGCGGTCCATGACCGCGGACATCCGTATGGCGGTCGGGTCGATCAGCCGCGTGGCGTGTTTATCCTCTTCGAGCACAGATGCTTGAGCGCGAGCTACAGTCGGGCTCGTCCGTTTCACATCCAGATCGTCGTCCGAAGGCGGCGTTTTGCTCATCGCGTTCTTGAGTGAGTCCCCGAAGACCTTACGCGCCATGGCTACGCCCCCATGCTTTCAGGATTTCGCGTTCGACTTCGTCGGTCACGCGCGAGACGGACTCGATCGCGCGCTCGTAAGTTCTGCGGTTTACGTCGCGAGGTTCGACCTCGAAGATGCTCTGCTGGGTGTTCGCAGCATCACCCACGGCTGTTGATTTCAGGAACTCGGCAGACAGCACGGCATCCCCGAGGACTGTCCGAAGCAGAGACGAAATCTGCACCTGCGGACCATCCGTATTTTCGTAGCGGGTGATCAGAACTCGCACGAAGTTCAGTCCATGTTCCGGGGCGTGTGCCTCGACGACGCCCATCAGGTTGCTCGCCATGCCCAGAAAGCTCGCCAGCGACATGACATCGAGCATCGACGCGTTGAGCGGGATCAGGACCCCGGTCGATGCAAATAGGGCAGAGATCACCGAGAAGTTCAGCTGCGGTGGGGTGTCAAATATCACCACATCATATCGGTTGAGGACGGGCTCAAGCGCCTCCCGGATGCGGCTATGGAACGTGGTGGCGCCGTGTCTGAAGCTCAGGGCGACCTCGAACTCGTACTCCATGATGTCCATGGATGCCGGGATCAGATCCACGGTCGGGAAGTTTGTTTTGCGAATGATCTCTGTTGCGGGCAGTGGATCGTCGGATCGGATAAGATCGTATGACGTCGGCATATCCGGATCCAGCTCGGGAGTAACCCCGAATAGGTTTGTCAGACTTGCCTGGCTGTCGAGGTCGATCAGTAACACCCGGTAGCCGCGCAGACCCAGTAGTTGCCCTACATGGGCAACAGATGACGTCTTGGCGGAGCCACCCTTCAGGTTGAAGATCGTCAAGACCTGACAAGCCTCTCCCGGTCTTCTGTGCGGGTGTTCTTCTGGCTTGATCCTTCCAGTCTCGAGAAGTACGCGTTGTGCCTCGACCATCTCCTCTGCAGAGAAGCTACGGCGGTTGCCGCCCTCCAGGACACCTTCGGGAAAGCCTTCGAGGTTTGACACATGATGGCGAAAGGTATTCTGATTAATGCGAAGCAGTTCAGCCGCTTCCCGCATGGCGAAGCGTCGGAGGCCCTTCTGAGCGTCCGGTGGGAAGGTTTCCTGCGCATGTTCACGCAACCGACTACCAAGCCGCTTGGACATGACTTCAAATCTCTGGGAGGCCCGTATCCCGTTCATCACTGCCCTCAAGTCTTTATTGTTTTGCAAAGCTTAACAGATATTGTGGATAAATCCAGACCAAACCGTTGAGCGGCCTGAGGGCGTTGAAGGCACCGATTTCTGTCGACGGTAAACTGTTAAAAATCAGCGTCTTGGGCGACTGCGCTCTCACTCTACTTCAACACCTCGTTGCCAGCTACGAAGTGACCACAAGATGTATTGTGAGTGCGTACAGAAATCAGTCGGCAGAATCGGATGGGCGATTCTCGGGAATCTCAATCAAGCAACCCCAGCCTCTCGGCCCGCTCCAGCAGCATCTTCACCGACGAAGGCTGCCAGCTTGTCCGCCCGCGGGGCGTGCGCTCGCGCATCGCTTCCAGCCGGGTGCAGATCGCCTGGAGCGTAATGCCGGGATCCGCGCCCTTGATGGCGGCGACAATGGCGGGCAGGCGGTCGTCGGTTTCGCGGCGGCCGGCGCGGGCCAAAACTGACTCGGGCAGGAAGCCGTCGCGGACATAGGCCTTCACGGCGCGTAGAAGGCGGCTTTGGTTCCAGCGACGCACCTCGGGCAGGGGGCCGTTGATGATGCGCAACACGTCTTCCCAGGCCAAGTCGGGGCGCAACCGGCGCACATGGGGCACCCAATCTTGTGCCGTTTCGTTCAGACGCTCAATGTAGCCGTCCTGTCGCGCCAGCCGCACCTTGCGAAGAGCGGCAGGGTCTTTGGCCCGCAGCCCTGGGTTCCCGCCCACACGGCCCTTTGTGCGCGCGCTGGCGAGGCCGGCCTTGGTGCGTTCCCGGATCAGGGCGCGCTCGAACTCGGCCGCAGCGCCCAGGACCTGCAGCGTGAACTTGCCTTGCGGGGATGTCGCGTTTAATTCCCGATTTCAATTGTAGCCGTAAGCTGAAACTGAGGCGCTGGAATTTCATCTTAGCGCTTCACCAACGCGTCAAGATTCCTGAGCTTCACAGCCCTGCGGCTTTGGTCAGGTTCACCCTGAACCTGTCGCGCCTGCGCTGGTAGCGCCGGGTCATCTCGGCCGACGCATGTCCGAGTTGCTTTTGAACATAGCGCTCATCAACCTCTGCCGACGAGGCGAGCCCGGCACGCAAGGAATGCCCCGAGAACATTGCCAACCGTTTGGCTTCCGGCAAATCGGATCTGATGCCACTCTTCATAACGGTTGCCTTGATCAGTCGCGCTATGTGCTTGTCGGAGAGGCGGGACTCGAGGGCACGCTTGCCGTCCCGCGAGGTGCGCACGAAGACCGGCCCAAAGTCGATCTTCGCAAAGTGTAGCCATTGCTCAAGCGCGTGGACGGGACAGGTCTGGTCGCTTGAGCCACGCCCGACCTCAACCTCGCGCCATCCGGTCTTGGCATTGAGGGTGAGCAGGGCGCCGCCGTCGAAGACTTCGACCCAACCGCCGGAGTCCGGTGTATCGTCCTTATGCACATCGAGGCAGACCACCTCTGAACGGCGCAGGCCACCTGCATAGCCCAAGAGCAAGATCGCCCGGTCTCGGAGCCCGCGGAGATCGTAGGGAAGGGTGGCCACCATGGCCTGGATGTCCTCAGGCAGGATTGCTTCTTTCTGAATCGGTGGGCGCGCATGCTTGCGCTTAATCCCGGCCAGGACGGTGGCGACATGGCGGTCCTTGCGATCAAGAGTGAACCCCCGCTGCCTGTAGTTCCAAGCGAGGCCGGAGAGGCGGCGCTCAATAGTGGAGACCGAGAGAGCAGGGGACGCCCCGGTCGCGGCGGCCAGGTCCGCCACATAGAGCCCGACCATCTCGGGCGAGGGGGGCAGGGGATCCGTCCCTTTCAACCGGCACCAACGGGTGAAGTGTTTCCAGTCGGCCGAGTAGGCCTTGTTGGTGTTCTCAGCTGTAGAGGCCTCGGCGTAGTCGCGCGCGGTGTCGATCAGCCGGTCGAGTGCGCCGGAGCCGGCCACATGGGCGGGCAGAGCGATTGAGGTTCCGTCCCGAGAGGTTCTCTCGTCGCGCTCGTCACTGTTCGGCGCGGTATGGGGTGCTGAGCTCGAAATCCCGGACTCAGATCCGCCCGAACCCTCGATTTTGGTGCTGTTATTTGTGAGATTACCCATGCTTCCCAGCATATCATTTTTATGTCCGATAAGGCAATGTTATTGGACAAAACTGGATACGGCAAAGCGGGGCGGTTAGCACAGTATGTGGTAGAACAAAGCGCCGCCATCGGATAGTGTTGTGGCATGGCATATGCTCGAGCGACCTTCATTGACGACCCTGATATCTTACCTCGGATGCCGCCCTGGGTCACTTCCGCACGCCCCGAAACCCATGAAGATGTGGCGTTTTTGTCGGGCGCGGCGCTCGCGCATCTGCATCTGGTGATCGGGCGCGATGACGTCCCCCAAGCCTTGTTGCGGGAAAGTTTGGCGCTGCGCGCGGCGGAGGCTTGTGTGGTACATTCGGGGCGGCCGGAAAGGGTGGCAGACTTGCGGGATGCGTTGGCGTTTCTGCAGCCGGGTGACAGCCCGGGGCCAGCGGGCGAGAGTTATCTTTCTTGGCGGCGCGCGGTGGAACGGCCGGTGGCGGCCAAGGCATTGAACCGGGCGCTGCCGACTTTGGAACCGGAACAGATCGCAACCTGGCTCGAAGTGGTGAAGGCGGCTCCGGTGACTCAAGCGGCCACCGTCCTGGAGGCCGTTCTTGGAGATCGACCCCGCGACTTCGCCGCCGCACTGCTTCTTGCGGATGCAACTTTGGCGCAGGCGCTCGGGTGGAGCCATGTCCTGCCGCTTCTGGCACTCGGCCTCAAGCGCGGTGATCTTCGAAAAACCGGCGAGGAGTTGCGGTTGACCTGTCATCAGGCAATTGGGACGGCAGCAGTTGAGACAACGCACCAGGCCATCGATCTGAAACGACGCGCTGCACGGCTCAAAGAGGCCGCACCGAAACTGCGAGCCAGGGGTTCTGACAAGGCAGTGGCCCATTTTCTGGCACGGGATGCCATTGCCCCTACCGCGCTTACCTCACTGCGGTCCGACCGGGCAGCGCGCCGCTTTTGCGACCGGCTGGTGGCGTTAGGGGTCGCCCGAGAGCTCACCGGGCGTGACACCTTCCGCCTTTACGGGATCTAGGCATGGTCAAAGATCACGCCGAAACCGACCTCGACCGGGAATTGGACGATCTGCCAACCGAATTGCGCTGGCGCGAATGGATGCGGCGGATTGAAGCCGTTCTCTTCGCCAGCGCATCGCCGGTGCCGCGCGAGGACCTCGCGCGCGTGGTGGGGCAGGGGGCTTCGGTCGATCTGTTGGTCGAAGACCTGGTCGCCGATCTCGAAGGACGATCCTTCGAAGTGGCGCAGGTGGCCGGCGGCTGGATGCTGCGGACGAGACCGGCCTATGCGGCGGTGATCAGGACGGCCGCAGATGTCGGCGATCAGGATCTCGATCTGCGCGAATACGATGTCGCTGTCCTGGCCGCCATCGCCTACCACCAGCCGATCACACGGGACGGCCTGAAAGACATCTTCGGCAAAGAGATCAGCCGAGATCTGATCGGAAGATTGCATGCGCGTGGATTGATCGTCACCGGGCCACGGTCGCCGCGGCGCGGGGCACCCTATACCTATGTGACGACGGAGCAGTTCCTGGTCGCGTTCGATCTGGAGTCGCTGCAGGACCTGCCCGATCGGGAGCAGATGGAGGATGCAGGGGTCATCAATTCGCAGGCATAGCCGTTGCCAATGATGTGCGGCGGTTTGAATGAAGGCGAACGATGACCTGTTGTAAGTCCGCCAAATCAGGATGTCTGGAGCGCGTCTTTGTTCCCGGTGTGATCTGTGACGTGATCTCTGCACTCAATAACGCCACCAAGTCGGAATGCTTGGGCGCAGCCCGTGCAATGCGGGTCCAGAGATCAATTGCAGGATGCACGGAACGTTTTTGGAGGTGCGTCATTCCATCGGCCAACTGGCGGAACAATACGTAGCGGACCCGGTGCGGCAAGCGCGAAATTGACGTCGGCTGGCCATTGAACGTGAAACAAGCCGCCCCAAGCATGGCGGGCAGGGATGTCTTTCCATGCCGTCCATGTCCCGCAACATGCATTCGAAGCAAATCGTCGATGAGCCGTTCGAGACGCTGCACATCATACTCGGCGGGCAGGGTGGGTTTTCGGAGATCAGCATCACACCAGACGCAGAATTGTTGCCGCAGAAGCCGGTTTTGTCGTGAAGGCGCAATGCCGCCGCCGCAGGCAGGGCATTGGTCGCGCAAGCTGCATCCATGCCGAAAGCAGGAAACGCGCGTCGCCAAAGTCCAGCCGCGCCGGAAGAACGGTGCGCGATCCTCTTTCAGGCATGCCGGGCAATATTGCAGCCGATTGACCCGGGCGGTCGATGCGCGGGCATCTCCTGATCCTGTGGTCTGCCGCATGCGCAACCGGGTCAGCGGGTCGCGGTTCAAAGCCAAGCCATCAATATCCTCGGTAGGCAACCGCGTTCGCTCGACCAGCAAATTGAGGATTCGCCCGGGAAGGTCACGGTCAAGCTTCGCAGACCAATCTCCACCTGCGACATCCAGAACCCGCCCAAAATATTGAGGTGGAATTCCATTGGCCATGGCCAGCCGATGCAGCCAGCTCGACAGCAGCTCTCCGGGTGCCGGTTCAACAACGACGGGCCAGCCTTGCCCCACCTCATTGCCGTAGTCGCGCGCAGGTGTGACTGTGATCTCGGACGCAGACTGGGTCACATCATTTCGCGGCGCAAAGGAGCATTTCGGCGTTTCGACAGGGGCGTGTAACCAAGCGAGGCGATGGTCGCTTCAGAAATGTGTTCCTCGCCGTTCCTTATCGCCGTGATAGCCGCGTTGCTCACGATATCGACGACCTCTCCGATCAAGCCCTCTGACAATTCATGGATGATCTCAGCCAGTGACGGTCGCGACAGGTCCGAGGCGCGGGCGAGAGGCATGCAGGTTTCAAGACTATCGAGGAGCGTCGCGAAATCCTCGTCATACGCCCATCTGGGAACAGGGATCGTATCGAACCGCGATCCCATCTCCTCGGTGTCGTGTACCGCGTCATAGACCGCAACCTCGCCGACCAGTACGGGCGAGATATCGTGGACACTTGCGATGCGGCGCAGGAACGAAAAGATAGATTTCACGTCCTGTCGGCGCCCTCGAAGGGCGCTGTGAAACTCATCGAAGATGAGCAGGCGGGGTTTCAAGCTGTCCAGCAAATGATCCACCTGCTCGCCCGCGCGCGACAGGCTTCGCCAACCAGAGGCCTGAGGCGCGCGCAACCCGGCAAGAATGCTGGCATAGAAGTGAGACAGTCCGGCACCTTCTCGGGTCTGGATCACCCAGATCCTTTGACGTTCTGACTGACGCAAATGTTCAATCGCGAAGCGTTCGGCGATCATCGTCTTGCCATTGTGATAAGGGCCCGTCAGCAAGAGCCCTCTGGGGCGCAAAGTTACTGGCCGATCGAGTAGCAGACGCATGGCGTTATGGGCGCGACTTGCAACAGGATGGCTGATCCAACGGGCCGTCCGGATATGGGCGATGCGGCACGCGTCACCGGCATCGAGAAGTGATGCGGCGGAGTCCAGGAGGTGATCCGTCATTTCACCAATCCTCAACCGGAAAGACGCGGCGCGGGCGCTCAGGGTCAGGTGTTTCGCGGATTGGTGTCGGGGAAGAAGTGAGGCTCTGGTAGGGTTTCGGCGCATGAGCCGCATGCCTGGCCCGTGCGACTTCCTTCAGCCTTTGCTTCTTCGATGCCGAGGCATCTACCGTCGCCGCGATTTCGCGGCGGATCGCGGTCTTCTCCTCGATCGGGCGTCGGCCGGTTTCGCGCGCTCGGCTTCTCTCGGCCCTGTGCTGCCAGACGGTGACCGCCTCAAGCAGTCCATCCCGCCGCTCCACAGGGCGCCAGGCTCCTGTATCGGGATCCTTGATGTAGATGTGACTAATGTCCCGAGGATCATAACGAACATCGAGAGCACCCAATCGATCACGGCGGGCGACCAACGGGCCCAACCATGGATCGAAATAGTCGTTGGCAAACAGGCTGACACCTTGAGGTGAAATCCTGCGTGTCTTGTTCGGGAGAAAGCTGAGCAGAACGTCGAAAGGGTTGTCTTCCGGGCCGTCCGGCTGACGGCATTTTCGTTCCCATTCATTGGTCGGGACTGTCAGCTTGCGTTCATTCTGGCTAAGATTGTGATCGATAATCGCCAGCGCGATACAGCGTTCGAGGTCTGCAAAGTTGAGCCTCGCACGGTCTTCGGACAGATACTCACCCCGATCCGCGATGGAACGCCCGGTCTTGCCAGGCAGGGAGCGCAGCACCGTATTCACCTTGCCTAGAAGTCGTTCGACAACCCCGCCACGATGGACGGTCCCCTTGTTCCGGCTTTGAATTGCAATCCCGTACTCGGCACAACCCAGGATGAAACTGGTGCTTCTGAATTCCATGGCGGAATCCACGACGACCATCTTCGGGCGGCCAAACATCGGCCAGGAATGATTGATGTCGCGCGCTGCCAGCCAGTCCTCCTTGCGGCACATCGCCTGCGCCAGACAGAGGGCGACCGACAAGCGTGAGGGCTGCTCAAGGGTCAGGCAGAAGCCGATAATCGCGCTTGTTGCAACATCAGCTGCGATGGTGAGATAGGGGCGTCCAACATAGATGCCCTGACCATCGATGACTTCCACAAACTGGATGTCGGCGGGGGTATGGTCTATCTGGACGACATCGAGTGCGTGGTTGGCCCGGATATAACCTGGGCGGGGTTTCAGGCGCCGTAGGTTTTTTCCTCCTGAATGTCGCCGTCGTGCAATCTCCTCGGGCGTGAACAGTCGTGGGATACGCTTGGAAACGGTGACATAGGCAGGCGGATCAAGACCCTCGCTGTCACAACGGGTGCGGATTTCATCGACAATCGGCGCAAGGTCCGGTTGCTCGGGCTGAAGCCACATCTCCCGAAGGGTTGCCGAAATGATTTCCTCAACAGCCGGGCTGATCCTCGCGCGCCTAGCTCCACCTGTCTTTGGCAACAGCGAAGACACCCGATGTTCGGTACGATATCGGCGCAGGTGGTTGTAGACTTGGCGCGTCGAGAGACGCAATTCGGATGCGGCCCGAGAAACTGCGGTGCGCATAGGCTCTTGCCCGTCCAAAATGCGATCCAGCTCTCGCGCGATACGCGTTGCCTTGGCCCAAGCCTCGTCAGACGCTTCGTTTTCGCGCAGCGTCATGAACCCGCCGCTCCACGGTTTCTAAACCCCATCTTCTGCCCCATGTTCTCGCTTGTTGAAACGCGAGCTAAAAATTGAAATCGAAACGTAAAATACCACGTCGGATTACGCTTCATCCTACTGGAATCCTGTAAGAACTTTTTGATGAAACGGCAAAGCAATTGCGACAGCCTGCCTTCCTGGCACCACGATCACCCAGAACACGCGCCATCTGATCCCGTGTCACGAAGATCTGGATGCCTGCGGAGATGATATAGCCAAAGATCAGCGCCCAGAGCGCTTTCCAGAGCATGCCCGCCCCGGTCGTGAATGCTTCGATCATCTGGTCCATTCAGCCTAACCTTTTTCGCAGTGCTGTCTGACCTGTGCACCTGTCGGGAGAACGGGTCTGAGGGATGTGAAAAAGGAGCCCGCCTTTCAGCCGATCAGATACACCCTGATCGGCATCCAAATCCCCATGACCATCATCATCAGGTTCTCTGTGAGCGAGACAAAGCCGAGCGGTACGTTGCTGTCGCCGCCGACGCAGGCGCATTTCAATTCACGCTTGTCGATATAGACCGCCTTGAAAACCGATACTGCGCCAACAGTGCCGATGAACAGGGCCACCGGTGCCGAAAGCCAAGTCAGCGCCCCGGCGACCATGAGGATGCCTGCGAACGCCTCTCCGAACGGATAGATCTTGCCATATCGCACCCACCGACGCGCCAGCAGGTCGTAGTTCAGGAACATGGTCGAAAAACTTTCGACATCCTGAAGTTTCTGTACGGCCAGAAAGCACATCGAGATGGAAATGAACCATTCCAGGGCGCGCAGGGTGAAAATGTTCTCGAAGCTGTACCACGACAAACCGAGCGCCATCAGGAACGCGACGGCAAAGATCGTGATCACCGGCTGGTAGGACGTGTCCGAGCGTTCGTCTTCCGGCGCATCGATGCCGAAATGGACCCGAAGGTCGTCATATCCGCCGATCCGCTCGTCCCCGATCCAGGTTTGCGGGGTTGTTTCGACGCCGTGCTCTTCCATGAACGCGTCGGTTTCCTCACGCGTTGTCAAAGGGTGATCCTCGACCTCGAAACCCTCGCGCTCCAACAGGTCCTTGGATTTGAGTCCATAGGGACAGAGGTGGTCGGGCATCACCATCCGGTAAAGCCTGGCAGTCTGGGTTGTGTCCTTTGGCATGTCATATCCTCCGTTTCAGGGTTCAGGCGTCGCAGCCATAAAAGCCGCGATAGCCTGCCCGCAGGCCGGCATCGAGTTCGAGAACGAGGTTGGCGTCCTGCATTTCACCGCTGTTTTGCAGCGCCGCATCCCCGTCCGGGGCACTGAGGGCCACGGACATTCCTTCGGCGCTCAGGGTGCCGGTGCCGTCGGTTGAACCAAGTCGCACCAGATCGCCGCTGATCTTGGCCAGCGCCGCCGGGGCGCCGTCGATCTCTCCCGCGGCAAGCACAGGGTTGCTGGTCGCGGTATACTTGAAGGTGCAGATGGCCCCATCCGGGAAAAGCTGCGCGATCTCATCGCCGGTCAGGAATTCCAGATCGAGGATGGCGATTTCAGCGGATGAGAGTGCCTCGTTCAGATCGACGATGCGGGCCGGACGATCCGGGCCCTCATCGGCCGCGTCACCATTCGCGTCGATGTCATTCACCAGATACCGCATCTCGGCGATTTCCTTGTCCTGGGCAAAGATGATCTCGTCGGCCAGTTTGCGCACCCTCGGGTCAGAAATGTTGGCGCGGCTCGACGTCATGATCGCGATCGAATGGTGCGGGATCATTGCCTTCATGTAGCTGGTATCGCCCACGGTCACCTGGCTCCGGACCAGCCAGAGGGATCCGGCAAACACCACGGCACCGCCAATAAAGATGGCAGCGTTGATCGCCTTGCTGGAGTACATCGACAGCATGAAGCCCAGCATGATGATCGCCATTGTGGCTCCCATCAGCACGGCCATATAGGCCCGCGTTTCGGACCAGAAGATATGGCTCAGCAGATAGGTGTTGAGATACATCAGGATGAACATCACCGCCGTGGATGTGGTGATCATCGCGAAAAAGCGTAGGTATGTCATTGGCGACCTCCAGTCTCGAAAAATTGATGACCTAAAGGAGGAACAACTTTACTGCGCTGGAATGTTCCGTGGCTTTTCGGGAAAGTCCGGCTTTTGCAGACGTCAGAGCTACCCGGACGCCTTGCTGATACTGCCCGCCTTATGTTCCATCGCCAGATCGGCCAAGATGGGGCAATCGGGGCGGTGATCACCCGCGCATGCATCCACAAGATGCGACAGAGTAGCGCGCATCTCGGTCAGTTCGGCGATCTTGCTGTCAATCCGATCAAGGTGCTCTTCGGCAATCTGCTTTACCTCGGCACTGGCGCGGTCAGTATCGGCATAGAGCTTCAGCAGGCTCCGGCAATCCTCGATGGTGAATCCAAGGGCCCGTGCCCGGCCGAGAAAGGCCAGCTTGTGCACGTCGCTTTGCCGAAAGCTGCGATAGCCATTTGAACTGCGCAGCGGTTCGACAAGACCGATGTCTTCGTAGTAGCGGATCGTTTTGGCGGGAAGGCCGGAAAGGTCGGCCACATCTCCGATGTTCATGATCGTTTCCTCCTGGAGTTCATTCAGCTGGAACAGGGGATGCCGAGGCTTCGGAGACGGGGCGCACCGTTTCGTCCATCGCCGGGCGCAGGCGGCGCAGCCGCAGCGCATTCGTCAGCACGAAGACAGAGCTGAGTGCCATCGCACCTGCTGCCAGAACGGGTGAGAGCAGAAGTCCTGACACCGGATAAAGCACGCCCGCCGCAACCGGGATCAGGGCGACGTTGTATCCAAATGCCCAGAAAAGGTTCTGGCGGATGTTGCGCATGGTGCTCCGCGACACCTCGAGGGCGTTCACGACGCCGCGCAGATCGCCTGACATCAGCACCACATCTGCGGATTCGATGGCCACGTCTGTACCGGTGCCGATCGCGATACCCACGTCCGAATGGGCAAGCGCGGGTGCGTCGTTGATCCCGTCGCCAACGAACGCGATGCGCTTGCCCGCGCCGCGCAAATCTTCCAGCGCCGCCACCTTGCCGTCGGGGAGAACGCCAGCGATCACATGGTCGATGCCGGTTTCGCGGGCAATAGCTTCTGCCGTTTCGCGCTTGTCACCGGTGATCATGGCAACCTTCAGTCCCTGTGCGTGCAAGGCGCGGATTGCAGCGGCGCTGGACGGCTTCACGGGATCGGCTACTGCAATGACGGCGGCGACACGACCGTCAATTGCAGCGAAAAGTGCGGTGCGGCCCTGTTCGGCCAGCCGACGCTCCTCGTCGGCCAGATCGCCGATTGTCAGCCCCTCGCGGGTCATCAGGCGGTCGGCCCCGACAAGCACCTCGCGGCCCGCCACTTTTGCCCGCACGCCGTGGCCGGTGATGGATTCAAAATCCTTGGCGTCATGCCGCGCGACGCCCTCGACCTTTGCCGCGCGCACGATTGCCTCGGCGATCGGGTGTTCCGATTGCGCCTCGACAGCGGCGACCAATGCCAGCACCTCGGCGCGGTCAAAGCCGTCCGCAAGCACGAGATCTGTCAGTTCCGGGCGGCCCTGGGTGACCGTTCCGGTCTTGTCCAGCGCCACCACATCCACGCTTGAAAGCTGTTGCAAGGCATCGCCCTTGCGGAAGAGCACGCCCATCTCGGCGGCACGTCCCGTGCCAACCATGATCGACGTGGGCGTGGCGAGCCCCATCGCGCAGGGGCAGGCGATGATCAGCACGGAGACGCCGGCCACCAAAGCAAAGGACAGCGCGGGCGAAGGACCGACCAACAGCCAGACAATCACCGTCAACAGCGCCAATGCCATGACTGCGGGCACGAACCAGAGCGTGATCCGGTCCACCAGCCCTTGGATCGGCAGCTTGGCGCCCTGCGCCTCTTCGACCATCCGGATGATCTGGGCCAGCGTCGTGTCGGCGCCAACACGCGTCGCGCGGAACCGGAAGGCACCGCTGCCGTTGACCGTGCCGCCGGTGACGGGATCGCCCACGGATTTGGCGACCGGCACCGGTTCGCCGGTGATCATGCTCTCGTCCACACGGGCACTGCCTTCGGTCAGCTCACCATCCACTGCAATCCGCTCGCCGGGGCGCACGATCAGAATGTCGCCAGCGACGATGCGGTCGATGGCCACATCCTGCGGCTCTCCGTCAACCAGCACACGGGCCGTCTTTGCCTGAAGGCCCATCAGCTTCTGGATCGCAGCCCCGGTCCGGCCCTTGGCGCGGGCCTCCAGCCAGCGGCCCAGAAGGATCAACACCACGATCACCGCCGCCGCCTCGAAATAGACCGCGCGCGATCCCGCGGGCAGCAGCGTCGGTGCGAAAAGCGCCACAAGTGAATAGATGTAGGCCGCCGATGTGCCAACCGCGACAAGGCTGTTCATGTCCGGCGCGCCTTTCAACAGTGCCGGGAAACCGCGTGTGTAAAAAGTACGTCCTGGCCAGAGCAGGACTGCTGTGGTCAACACGAACTGGATCATCCAGCTGCTCCAGTGGCCGATGGTGTCACCGATCAGACCGTGCATGCCGGGGATCAGATGTGCGCCCATCTCAAGTAGAAACACCGGCAGGGCTAGTAGGGTCGCTGCCACGACAGTCCGTCGTGCCAGAACCCGCGCCTCTTCGTTCTTGCGGGCTCCTGCGTCTTGCGATGAACTATCTTCGGCCTGAGTAGCGGGGTAACCTGCGTCGCTGGCCGCCTTGATGAGGTCGACAACCGCGACCGCGCCCTCCAGATAGGTGACCGTAGCGGTTTCCGAGGCCAGGTTGACGTTCACGTCCAGCACGCCCGGCAGCACTGCCAGTGCCTTGTCCACCCGACCGACACACGAGGCACAGGACATGGATGAAATGTTCAGACGTACGCTCCGGGTTCGGGCCGGATAGCCGATCTCCTGAAGGGTCGTGGCGATTTCGGCGATGCGCTCCGCTGCGTCGATCTGCGCCTGGGCGGTCTCGTTGGCGAGATTGACACGGACATCGCTGACCCCCGGCAGAGCCGTGAGGCCACGTTCCACGCGCCCGACGCAGGAAGCGCAGGACATGTTTTGCAGGGAAAGCCGAAGGGTGCGCGGATCCGACATGAGAATCTCCTTGTTCTGATACTCCTGCAGATAGGGCCTCCAGTTACTGGAAGGTCAACAGGCATGTAGAATAAAATTCTGGCCATTGACCTTCCCGCGCCGGAACGCCTTACATGCATGTCGTCAAAGGAGATTGCGATGTTCAAATTCAGCGTACCGAACATGAGTTGCGGCCATTGTACCGCTTCCATCCAAAAGGCCATTATGGCGGCCGACCCAGATGCAACGGTTTCGTGCGATCTGACTGGACGTATCGTCGACGTCGACAGCACTCTGGATGAAACTGCATTGGCCGCAGCGATCCGCGATGCGGGCTACAGGTCTGAGAAGCTGGCAGAGGTTCAGTAGCCAAAATGCGTCAGCAACGCTCCGCTGGACGGAGATAGTGGCTCTCTCTATGTCGCTGATGTGCAACACTCTCTGACAGCAGCGGCCAAAACTCGCCTGTTTCAAAAAAAGCGACAAACCTTCCTGCGCAGGACGGATTGACTGTACTGCATCGCTCTCCGATATTCGCGGCATGAGCTTTCGAGTTTTCATATCAAGCTGGTCAAGGGCGTTTACGTGCATTGCGTTTGCGCTGGCATTGGTATTGTCACCACCTTCTGCCGCTCACGCGGCGTCCGGCATGCATGACGGACATCAAGCCAAGTCTATTGTTGTCGTTGGTGCCGCCATGACTCATGACACCGGAAGCGATGCGCATCACGCGCATGAGAAGCTTAGGGTCGCAAGCGACATCGCAGCGTCCGACAAGGATGGCAAAGAGCAACAATCCCAAGAGTGTTGCAACGGTATCTGTATTTCTGTCGTCTTCCTCGAAGACACCAAGATCGAAGCAGAGCCGGTTGGTACAAGTGAATATGTCATTCTCGACGGTCAAACGTATTCGGTGGAAACAGCAGGGTTCCTGCGGCCCCCTCGATTCCTGATCTGAACCGGCGCCCAAATCGGGTGTGAGCCTTGCGCAGATTCTGCGTGAGACAACGTTCACCAATCAGGTTACTTTCATGAAAACTCATCTACTTATGGGGGCTTCGGCCCTCGCACTTGGCGCATGTGCTTACGAGCCTACGCCACTGCCCATCGTGACGGCCCAACAGGCTGTTACAAATACTGCGGTCGCATCACCAATCAGGTATCAAGATCCGCTTGCCGGCTACACCTATCGTGGCCCCACCGGCCCACGTGATTGGCGCTCAGTCAACGAAGAACAGACGGAGGGCAACTGATGCGCGTTTCAAAATACCCGGTGATCGTTGGGTTTCCGTTACTCTTGGGCGCCTGCGCGACAGCCGTTCCCGGAGCCTATACCGAGCAAAAAGCCGGGTTTTCCAACGTGTCGAGCCAAACCGCTGCGGCGATCGGAAAACGCACCGCATTTGCTCAGACCCAAGCGGAAAACGTAGCGTTGACTCGTGAAGTAAAGAGCATGGTTTATCGTAAAACTATTTCCGCGGAAACTGCGGTTCAGGTAGCTCTACTCAACAACAAGGGTTTACAGGCGGCTTATGCAAACGTCGGATTGTCTGCTGCTGAGGCATGGCAACAGGCGACGCCCGAGAACCCAGTAGTTTCAATTGGACTGTTCGGCTTGGGTGCTCCGGAGCTGGGAGTGTATCGTAGTATCGAAGGTCTGATCCGAACGAATATCCTGGATGCGACGACCCGAAAGCAGCGTATGGCGATCGCAGAAGCCGCATTCCAGCAGGCCCAATTGACAGCCGTGAACGATACGCTTTCTCTGGCCGCTGAAACGCGGGCCGCCTGGATTGATACCGTGTCCGCTTTTGAGACGGTCAGTTATCTCAGACAAGCAAAGGCGACCTCCGATGCTGGCTCTGAATTGGCCCTTCGATTGGGAGAGACAGGGGCATTGAACAAGGCGGGCCAAGCGCGGGAGCAAGCCTTTAATGCCGAGCTTGCCGGCCAATTGGCTCAGGCGCGCCTCAACGCCGCCCGGTCTAAGGAGAACCTAACGAGATTGATGGGGCTATGGGGATCAGACCTTGAGTATTTCGTACCTGATGCTTTGCCGCCGCTTCCGGGATCGATTGGCCGTGTCTCAAACATCGAAGCCAAGGCTTTGGCAAATCGAGTTGATCTGCGCGTTGCTCAGTTAGGACTGGAGGCTCAAGCCCGTGCTTTCGGCCTTACGGACAAGACACGGATTGTGAGCGATCTTGAACTTGTTGCCGGGTTTGAAGCTGAGCGGGAACGCGAGGACGGCAACACTGAAACCGAAACCTTACCGCAACTCGAATTGGAATTTGCAATTCCAATTTATGATACTGGGCAGGCGCGCATGCGAAAAGCAGAGCTGATGTATCTGCAATCTGCAAACGTGTTGGCCGAAAAGGCGGTCAACGTTCGCTCAGAAGCGCGTGGAGCAGAAACCGCCTATCACGCATCCTACCGGATTGCGCGACATTACCGAGATGTTCTTGTTCCACTTCGTACCACTGTCGAGGAACAAGGTTTGCTGTCTTACAACGGTATGATCACCAACACATTCGAACTGCTTCAGGACGTGCGTGAGAAGCTAAGTACGTCTCTCGAAGCGGCAAATGCAAAACGCGAATTCTACTTGGCCCAAGCTGACCTGACCGCTGCCATTTACGGCGGTGGTGCAGGCAGTGCCGGTGCCGGTGGAGAAGGCGCAACACTTGCCGCCGGTGGCGGCGCAGGGCACTGAAAGGAACTGACATGTTGAACAGACGTCAATTACTCGGAGCCGGTGCGGCAGGTGCAACGCTGGTCTCTTCGAAAGCCTGGGGTCAAACCTTGAACATGGGATTGCCCGAAGCCGCGCAAATGGACAGTGCGGCAACGGCGATCACGGCGCGTCCCAATTCCGGGCCGGACTACACACCTGTGGTCACATTGAACGGATGGACCCTGCCACACCGGATGAACAACGGCGTGAAGGAATTTCACCTCGTGGCCGAACCGGTAGAACGCGAGCTTGCCGACGGCATGATCGCGCATTTGTGGGGCTACAACGGCCAATCCACCGGCCCGACGATCGAAGCTGTCGAAGGCGACCGGGTGCGCATCTACGTCACCAATAAGCTACCGGAAGGCACAACGGTACACTGGCACGGGCTGATTCTTCCGTCGGGCATGGATGGGGTCTCCGGGTTGAGCCATCCCAGCATCCCGCCGGGCAAAACCTTCGTCTACGAATTCGACTTGGTGAAGTCCGGAACGTTCATGTACCACCCCCACGGCGATGAAATGACCCAGATGGCGATGGGGATGATGGGCATGTTCGTGGTCCACCCCAAGGATCCCACATTCATGCCGGTAGATCGTGATTTCCTGATCATGCTGAATGCCTTCGACATCGATCCGGGTACCTATGTACCCCGCATCATGACGATGACGGATTTCAACCTTTGGACCTGGAACAGCCGGATCTTCCCCGACATCGATCCGCTGGTCGTGAACAAGGGCGACCGGGTGCGAGTACGGGTTGGGAACCTTACGATGACGAACCACCCGATCCATATGCACGGCTATGACTTCAAGGTCACCTGCACGGATGGCGGCTGGGTGCCGCCTGAAGCGCAGTGGCCGGAGGTCAGCATCGACATTCCCGTAGGTGCGATGCGCGCCTACGAATTCGTCGCCGATCATCTGGGAGATTGGGCGATCCATTGCCACAAATCTCACCATACGATGAACGCTATGGGCCATGACGTGCCGACGTTCATCGGGGTGAACAAGAAGCCGCTGACCCAGAAGATACGTCAATTCCAGCCGGAATACATGCCGATGGGCATGTCCGGCATGGGGGACATGGCAAAAATGGAAATGCCGCTGCCTGACAATACCATCCCGATGATGACGGGTTGGGGCCCGTACGGACCCATCGAGATGGGCGGCATGTTTTCGGTCGTGAAGGTGCGAGACGGCATCGACGCGGACGATTACTCCGATCCCGGCTGGTACGAAAATCCTCCGGGCGAGATGGCCTACGAATGGACCGGCGAATTACCCGAATTTGCCTCCAACAACAGCCCCAAGACCATTCTCACACCGAAACCAACCTCGAAGGGCTGAGCGGCCCTTCGTCAACTCCAACCAAACCAACCTACAGGACAATAAAATGAGAAATCTTCTTTTGACGACAAGCTTTGCGATCGCGTTATCAGCACCGGCCTTTGCTGCAGGTACACACGACGGTGGGCATGGGGAGAACAAGCCGGCCGCAATGATGGTCGGCATGCCGGGTGACGCCGCCAAGGTGGATCGTACAATCGACGTCACTTTGCTCGAAAACGATGAGGGCCAGATGCTGATCGAGAGTGAGCCGATGGATATCAAGGAGGGCGAAACCATCCGCTTCAACATCACCAACAAGGGTGAGCTGGAGCATGAATTCGTCCTCGACACGGTAGAGCGTAATGCCGAGCACAAGATCGAAATGGCCAAGATGGACATGGAACATGACGATCCGAACCGTATCCGTCTCGATGCGGGCGCCTCGGGCGAGGTTGTCTGGACTTTCGCAAATTCTGGCACATTCGAAGCAGCGTGCCTGATCCCGGGCCACTACGAATCGGGAATGCACCGTGAGGTCGCAGTCGGTGACCAGATGGCTCAGGCTGACGTGGAATACACAAGCGGCACCATCAAGAAAATCGACGCAAAGGCCGGCAAGGTCACAATTATCCACGGCCCTCTCGTCAACCTGGATATGCCGGCAATGACCATGGTGTTCCGCGCCGACGAGGCGATGGTGGCCAAGATGGCGGAAGGTCAGGACATCGAGTTCGTTGCCGACCGGGTCAAGGGTAAACTGACCGTCACGCAGATGAAGTAACTACTAACAATGGGGCCGGGGGTAAACACTCCGGCCCCATCGCCTTGATCGCTTAGCCCAAGCAAGCAAGAAGATCCCATAAAATCAAGCGCTACGGAGGTAGCCGAGCATGAAGAATTTCCTGAGAACCTGCACCATCGCCCTTGCGCTTGTCCTTCCGGCTTTTTCAGTGGGCGCTTCCAGTGGCAAGGGCCAGCAGCCTCACGCGCGAGCCTTCGAAGTGCCTGGCCATGATCCGATCGGGAAACCCGGTGATGGTTCCTCGATCGACAGGACGATTGAAATATCCATACGGGAGACGGAAAGCGGCTACATGCTTTTCGAGCCGGACGCACTCCACATCGAGAGCGGTTCAGTTGTCCGCTTTTTGATCAGCAATCTGGGCGGACTGGATCACGAGTTTTTCCTCGGTTCCTTTGACGAGGTCGCAAAACATCAGCAATGGATGCGCGAACATCCCGATATGCAGCATGACAGCGCCAACTCGGTTTCGATCCCTAGTGGACAAAATGCCGAGTTGATCTGGGAGTTCTCCGATATGACTAACCTGGAGTTCGTATGCTTGATCCCCGGCCACCGGGAAGCGGGCATGTGGGGCGTCATCATCGTCCACGATCACCTCGCACCGAAATCCAAGGGTTAGACATTTTCAATGTCACTCTCGGACAGGTATCACCTGCTTGTACACGACGTAGCTGCCGCCTTTGGGTACGACTACAACGATGTCACGCCAGACTGGGTGCACCCGTTCATTCATCTCATACTGGTCTTGGCGCCTGCGCTGCTGATCACCGTTGGCTCATATCTTGCTATTCGCGGCATTCTGAAGCTTTGGAAGTACCGCAGCACGCCTGCGATCCACCCAGAGCCCATACGAGGGCTCGAAGGAAGTCTTTTCAGCACCGTCTTGCGCTATTCAAGAAGGCAGCAGGCGTTGATGATCGTGGTTAGCCTCATCGCGATGCCTATTCTCTATCTGACCCTGGAACTGCCAAAACAGATCGTAAACAACGCTCTGGATTCAGGCCATTTCCCCATTGTCATACTGGGACAAGAGTTCGATCAGGTCGCTTTCCTCATGCTTCTTTGCGGTCTCTACCTTTTGGCTATCATCCTGAATGGGCTCAACAAATATGGCCTTAACGTCTTCAAAGGGTATGTCGCTGAGCGTTTTCTGCGGCGCTTTCGCCTACTGGTCTATCGGCAATGGCGCAGCGATCCAGACTTCGGAAACCAGAGTGAAATCGTTCCTATTCTCGCACAGGAAGTCGAGCCCATCGGAGGCTTCGCGGCAGATGTCCTTACGCTGCCAATCCTGCAGGGCGGTACGCTTTTGACGATCTTGTTTTTCATGTTCGTTCAAGACCCTGTCTTGGGTGCCGCCGCACTGACGGTACTGCCAATTCAGCTCGTGTTGCTGCCCAAGCTGCAGCGCCGGGTCAACGCGCTTTCGCGCACCAGGATCAAGGAAGTCCGACAGCTTGGCAGGCAGCTCAGCGATCAATTGCGCGAACGTCAGGTCTATCCGGCCGGGCTGCTCCCAGCGAGTGCAAGCTTCAGAGAACTTGAGCACGTGCGCAGGAAGATTTTCCGCCTGAAGTTCTTCATCAAGGCCCTCAACAATTTTCTGACCGCGCTGACGCCATTCCTGTTCTACTCTTTGGGTGGATATTTTGTCATCGAAGGTCGCATTACACTCGGCGCGTTGGTGGCCGTCCTGGCAGCACACAAGGACTTCTCGGCACCGCTGAAAGAGCTCTTCAGTTACTATCAGACGCTGGAAGACACGCGGATCCGGTACCAGGAAATCACGACCTTTTTCACTGGATCGATTCAGCGATCGGGGAAAGCTCAGGCAGACAACCCCAAGCTGGAAGAGGTCAGCCAATTCGAGGAAGCTACACTGAGTTACCCGGCTTTGTCTGTGAAGAGACAGGGGGCGATCGCAACATCATGAAGGAGTCTGATAGAATGTGATGGGCCGCGATATTTTTTGCTCTGGTCGCCATTGCTGCGGCGGGATGGTATTTCAAGCAGCAAACAGACTCCCAAACGGGCACCCGGACGGAGGAGGGCAGGGTGCTCCCTGCAGGTGCGCTTGCAACTGTCAAGCTGCCAAGCAGCTTGACCGAGCAGGAGCAAATTGGCGCAAGTGCTTATGATGCGGTCTGTGCCGCCTGCCACGGCCTGAATGGACAGGGTCAGGATGGCGTCGCTCCACCGCTCGTACACAAGATCTATGAGCCGAGCCATCACGGCGACATGGCGTTTGTCCTCGCGGCTCAAAATGGAGTTCGGGCGCATCATTGGAAATTTGGTAACATGCCAGCGGTTGAAGGCGTGACGCGATCAGATATTCTCGATATCGTGTCTTACATTCGTGCATTGCAGCGTGCCAACGGGATATATTGAGCCGTTTCGACGGTCAAAAGGGTGGAATTGGTTCGCGGGTAACTACCATTCTGTTCGCTGCGACATGGCGACAACTGTTGGGGAAAATTCTCTAGATGAGTAAGTGTCTCGCTGCATCGATTCTGATCCTTGCTGCATTTTTCGGATCTTCCACCGCAACTCATGCCGAGGAAACCGGCCTCTTTAGATTGACCGACCGCGCAGCACCGGTCGGCATCGGCGCCCGTGAACCATCACTTGCAACCTTGCCGGATGGCCGGATCATATTGAGCTGGACAGAAGAAAAAGGAGCCGAATCTGAAGTTCGCATGGCCATCCTCGATGGCAGTGAGTGGTCGGACGCTCGCACAATTCATAAATCGTCAAAGATTTACATCAACTGGGCCGATTTTCCATCGGTAGCGGTGCTGGCTGATGGCGGCCTGGCGGCACAATGGCTTAAACTGAATGGGGAGGGTGATTACCAATATGACGTCAATATCGCTTTTTCTAAAGATGAAGGCAGAAGCTGGACGGAACCGCTTGTTCCCCATGATGACAGATCACAACGCGAGCACGGTTTTGTTTCGTTGGTTCCCGATCAGTTTGGTGGGTTGACGGCGCTGTGGCTGGATGGCCGGGAGTATGACAGTCAAACAGAAGGCGAAAACTTCGAGAATGCGATGCAGCTGCGCGCACGACAGATCAACTCTGACGGAACGATGAAGCCAGAAAGCCTGTTGGACGCGCGCGCTTGTACTTGTTGTCAGACGTCCGCAGCGCGGACCGCTTCGGGCGATATCGTGGTGGTCTATCGTGATCGAACCGCCGATGAAATCCGCGACATTTCGATTGTTCGATCTACCGGAGGGGACTGGACGCAACCCCTCACTGTTCACGACGACGGATGGGAAATTGCCGGCTGCCCCGTAAATGGCCCAGCTGTTGATACGATGGACGACAAGGTGTCCGTCATCTGGTTCACTGCAGCTGAGAATAAACCGGAGGTTTATATCGCGTTTTCGGACGATGGCGGCGCGCAGTTTGACGAACCGCTCCGCATTGACCTCGGCACAGCCGCGGGACGGGTGGATGTTCTGCAAATGCCGGATGGAAGCGCATTGGCGCTCTGGATTGAATATGTGGGAGGCAGTGAAGCGATCGTCATGTGCCACATATCGCGAAGTACCGGATGCGCAGCGCCTCAGGCGCTCCATATCAATCGGGGCGGCGGATCGATCGGTTTTCCCCGAATGGCGCGCGGAGACGCCGGTACGTTTGTGGCCTGGACGCAGCCGACCGGCGGCGGGGACGGGGACACTACAATCCGCATGGTCGAAGTCGCGGTGACTCCATAGGTTTCGAGCATACATCTCAATATCCTATTGCTTGCTTGACGCCGTTGCCCTTATTCTGCGGCCCGCCCGAGGGCCAAATCAGGCACTGTACCGGCTTGCTTCAGGCTCCACCCTTTGATGATGGCATAAACCGCCGGAATGACGATCAGGGTCAGCAAGGTTGACGACACCATTCCCCCGATCATGGGCACTGCGATGCGCTGCATGATCTCGGACCCGGTGCCATGCGCCCAAAGGATCGGCATTAGGCCGGCCATGATTGCGACAACTGTCATCATCTTGGGGCGCACGCGGTCTACTGCACCCACCATGATCGCGGCGTGGAGCTCGTCGCGGGTCAGGTCCCTGTCGCCCGCGCGGGCACGCGCTTCATTCAACGCCTGATCGAGATAGATCAACATGATCACTCCGGTTTCAGCCGCCACCCCGGCCAGCGCGATAAACCCGACGGCCACCGCAACCGACATGTTGAAGCCCATGAACCACATGAGCCAAATGCCACCGACCAGAGCGAAAGGCAGCGACAGCATCACGATCAAGGTTTCCGTCAGGCGGCGGAAGTTTAGGTAAAGCAGCAGAAAGATCAGCGCCAGCGTCAGCGGCACAACAGTGGCCAGCCGCTGTTTCGCGCGTTCAAGGTATTCGAACTGACCGCTCCAGCCCAAAGAATAGCCGGGTGGCAGAGTGACGGAGGCCGCGACCGCCGCCTGAGCTTCGGCCACATAGCCGCCCAGATCGCGTCCGACGATATCGACAAAGATATATACGGCAAGCTGTCCGTTCTCGGTGCGGATCGACGTAGCTCCGCGGGTGCGTTCAATGGTGGCCACGTCCCCCAGCGGAATGGTGCCACCGCCCGGTAGTGCAACCTGAACCTCGCGCCCAATCGTCTCCGGATCAGACCGCAGTGTCGCCGGATAGCGCACTGCGACGTCGTAGCGCTCGCGCCCCTCGACGGTCTGCGTGATGGCCTTGGCCCCCAACGCCATGCCGATTACCTCTTGCACATCCTGCACCGACAGACCGTAGCGGCCAAGCGCTGTACGGTCTGGGGTGATGTCGAGGTAATAGCCGCCGATCACCCGTTCGGCATAGGCGCTGGTCGTTCCCGGCACCGTGCGTACCACGGCTTCGACCTCACGAGCCACTTTCTCCATCTCGGTCAGACTCGTGCCATAAACCTTGATACCGACCGGCGTGCGGATACCGGTGGACAGCATGTCGATCCGGGCGCGGATCGGCATAGTCCAAGCGTTCGATACGCCGGGAAATTGCAGGGCGGCATCCATTTCCTGCCGCAGGCTTTCGGTCGTCACACCGGGCCGCCATTCGTCTTCCGGCCGGAGCTGGATGATCGTCTCAAACATCTCGGTCGGCGCGGGATCGGTCGCGGTCAGGGCGCGGCCCGCCTTGCCGAAGACGGTCAGGACCTCGGGAAAGGTCTTGATGATGCGGTCTTGCGTCTGCATCAACTCGGCGGCCTTGGTGACTGACAGACCGGGCAAAGTGGTCGGCATATACATCAGCGTGCCCTCGTTCAGGACGGGCATGAACTCTGACCCCAACTGCCGCGCGGGCCAGATCGTGACCACCAGTGCGGCGAGAGCCACTATGATCGTGAGACTTTTGGCCTTCAGCACGGCGCGGATGATTGGGCGGTAAACGGCGATGAGTGCCCGATTCACCGGATTCCTGTGTTCAGGGATGATCCGGCCGCGCACGAAGACCACCATCAGCGCAGGCACCAGCGTCACCGACAGGAACGCCGCCGCCGCCATCGAAAACGTCTTGGTATAGGCCAGCGGGCCGAACATGCGTCCCTCCTGTCCTTCCAGTGCAAAGATCGGCAGGAACGATACGGTGATGATCAGCAGGCTGAAGAACAGTGCCGGGCCGACCTCGCTTGCGGCTTCGATCAGCACCTCGATGCGGGGCTTGTCGGGGGCAGCACGTTCCAGTTGCTTGTGCGCGTTCTCGATCATCACGATGGCGGCGTCGATCATTGCGCCGATGGCGATGGCAATGCCGCCGAGGCTCATGATATTGGCCCCGATCCCGAGGAATTTCATCGCGGTGAAAGCCATGAGCAATCCGATAGGCAGCATGATGATCGCTACGAGGGCCGACCGGACGTGCAACAGAAAAATGATCGTGACCCCGGCCACAACGAGACTTTCTTCGAGAAGCGTTGTTTTCAGCGTCTCTATTGCCGACAGGATCAGGTTGGACCTGTCATAGACCGGCACGATGTCGACCCCGTCCGGCAGGCTTTGAGCAACCACATCCAGTTCTGACTTGGCGTTTTCGATCACGTCCAGTGCATTGGCGCCCACCCGTTGCAGCACGATGCCGCTGGCCACCTCGCCCTCACCGTTCAACTCGGCGATGCCGCGGCGTTCATTGGGGACGATTTCGACCCGCGCCACGTCGCGCAGGCTGATCGGGACGCCGCCGATACTGCGCAGGGTGATGTTGCCGATATCCTCGGTCCCCGACAGATAGCCCCGTCCGCGTACCATGAATTCGAACTCGGAAAGCTCTACCGTGCGCCCGCCGGTGTCCATGTTGCTTTCAGAGATGGCCTTGCCGATGTCGGACAGCGTGAACCCCTGCGCCCGCATCCGCACCGGATCCACCGTGACCGAGTATTGCTTGACGAAGCCGCCGACGCTGGCCACTTCGGACACGCCCTCGGCACGGCTTGCACCAAAGCGGACGACCCAATCCTGCAACGACCGCAATTCGGCCAGCGACAGATTTTCTCCGGTGATCGCGTATTGGTAAACCCATCCGACCCCGGTCGCATCGGGACCGAGCGTGGGCGTCACGCCGTCCGGCAGGCGGGCTGCCGCGGCGTTCAGGTATTCCAGAACGCGAGACCGTGCCCAATAGGGGTCTACGCCGTCCTCGAAGATAATGTAGACAAAGGAAATGCCGAAGAACGAAAACCCCCGCACGACGCGGGATCGCGGCACCGTCAGCATCGCCGAAGTCAGCGGATAGGTGACCTGATCCTCGACGACCTGCGGAGCCTGGCCCGGATAATCGGTCAGCACGATCACCTGCACGTCAGACAGGTCGGGAATAGCGTCGATCGGCAAGTTGCGCAGTGACCAGACCCCTGCGGCGATGATCAGGGCCGTGGCAAAGAACACCAGAACAAGGTTGCGGGCGGACCATTCGATGACACGCGCGATCATTCGACTGCCTCCGGGGCGGTCAGCGCAGCCAGGGCTGCGTTCAGGTTGCTCTCCGCGTCGATCAGAAAGGTCGAGGTGGTGACGATCCGGTCGCCCTCGGCAATACCTTCGCGGACTTCCACCATCCCGGCGGCCTGCCGCCCCAGCACCACATCCTGCGGCACAAATTTCCCCTCTCCCATATCGCGGATCACCACCTGGCGATCGCCGGTGTCGATCACCGCCGTTTCCGGCACCTGCACCACGGGCGCACCGTCGCCCGTCGCCAAAACCACATCCGCGAACATGTTGACCAGCAAGCGACCCTCGGGGTTGGACAGATCGATGCGGACGCGTGCAGTCCGGGTCTGCATATCGACTTCAGGGTATATCTTGTCGATCAGGCCGCTGAAGGTCTCGCCCGGCAGGCCTGGGAAGGTGATCGTCGCAGCGTTTCCATCCGAAAGGCCCGCGAGCGCAGATTCCGGCACGTCCGCCATGACCCAGACAACCGATGTATCGGCAATACGAAACAGCGTTTCTCCAGCCTCTGACATCATGCCTTCGACGGCCATCCGTTCGAGTACCACGCCCGACCGCGGTGCCATCAGAGTGATTTGCACCGGCGTACGCCTTTCCGCCGCGATCTTGTCGATGACGGCTGCTGGGACGCCCAGATTTGCCAGCCTTTGGCGGCTGCCTTCGACCCTCCCTTCACCGCCCCGAAGGTCGGAAACATATTGCGCCGCAGCGGCGACGACCTCTGGGGAATAGAGCATCGCCAGCGGTTCGCCCGCTTCAACGATTGATCCGGTCGTTACATCCTCAACTTCTTCGATGAACGCATCCGCACGCAATGAAATGACGCTGACTCTACGGTCGTCCAGCGCGACGATCCCCGGCGCACGCACTGTTGTTGCCATGGGATCAAACACTGCAATTGACGTACGCACGCCCGTGCGTTGCAGCTTGCCGGGCGATACGGTCACTGATCCGGCATCGCTTACCTCGTCGGCATAGACGGGCAGGTAGTCCATCCCCATGGAATCCAGCTTTGGCACCGGCGACGTATCAGGCAGGCCCATCGGGTGGCGGTAGTAGAGTAGGGTTCGTTCGCCACTCTCTGCCTCTAGAGGCGTGATCGCCTCTGGATCAAACGATACGTCTTCGTTCGCCAGGACCGGCAAAAAGGACTTTCCATCGGCAGTCTCGGTCGACGCGGCGGACCATTCGGCGAGACCGTCAGGGTGTCGGTAGTAGATGACCGGGCCTGTCGGCGTTCGGGTTGCGGCTGGCATTGCTTCAGCTTGCCGTCCCATCAGCGCGGTGAATTGCGTCTGCGCCACATTTGCCAGCATAGCAGGCGTCCAACCCTTGACGCCTGCCGCGAGGCCCGCCCATCCAGCCGCGCCGCCAACCACGCCGATAAGCACCAATTTGCCAAAGACGCTCATGGCAGCACCTCGAGCACGATTTGCGCCTGAACAGTTTCAGGTTCGCCCTGCACCTTGGCCGCAACGGAAAACCGCCAGTTTCCGTCCATCGTCAGATCGGCGGAAAAGCGATAGAGACCCGGCTCTTCGCCGGGCAACGCCAAGACCGTCGAAGTCATCGTCTCCATGCCGTCCGGCTCCATATCCAGCCTTGTGGCAAAGATGACGGCGCCTTCGACGGGCGCATTGGTGCGGGTATCAATCAGACGAAGCTCCAGAACCGCGCCGTCTCCGAAGGGATAGGTCGTTTCGACGAGAACAAGGTTGTAATCAGATGCAGCCGCCTGTGCTATCGGCACGGAGAGCTGGGTCGCAACCACGAGGGTCGCAAGAAAGGTGGGGATATAACGGAGCATGATACGCCTATTTTGACGGGCAACGGGAACGCCAGCCATCGTATCGACCCTGAGTCTATACGTTACATCGGCGCGTGGATTTTGGTGCGAAAGACACCTGACCCGTCATGCCTTGGGCGGTCTTTGAAGCTCAATGTCCGCATGTTGTCGGTGCGCTGCCGCCTCGGCCCGTGAGAACTCTGCGTTTCCGGGGCTCGGCAAGCTCGCTAGAGTTGCTCGTTTCAGCCCCAGCACAATCGGGGCTACCCGACATTGCATCGTCGAAATGCAAGCAGCATCGCATTCCGGCATGTCCGGGCAGTCATCTGGACAGCAATCGCTTTGCATGACCATCGAAGACCCTGAATCCACGCTTGAAATGGACGCATGACTGATTTGCGCCAGAACAACGCCAATCAAAAGAGTAAGCACAAAAAGGCGCGTTTTGAGTATCATCGGTCAGCTATGTTGGATTTCTGACAGACCAGCAATACACGTTTTGCTGAAATGGATAATTGACCTACTTCACGTTCAAAACGCGGACCCGCTAAAGCTTCAATCGCCTCAGCCTGAGAGCGTTTGCGATGACCGAGACTGAAGAAAGGCTCATCGCGGCTGCGGCGATCATTGGTGACATTAATAGGCCGAAGACCGGGTAGAGGACCCCTGCCGCGATTGGAACACCGAGCGTGTTATAGGCAAACGCCCAGAACAGGTTCTGGCGAATGTTGCGGATCGTCGCCACCGCCAGTGTCCGCGCCTTGACGATGCCGTTCAGATCCCCGCGCAACAGCGTGATGCCCGCACTTTCAACCGCCACGTCCGCGCCCGTACCCATGGCAAGGCCGACGTCCGCTGCGGCTAGGGCTGGCGCGTCGTTGACACCATCACCCGCCATCGCGACCTTTCTGCCTTCGGCGTGCAGCTCGTCGACCAGCGCCTTCTTATCTTCCGGCAGAACGCCGGCCCGAACCTCGTCGATTCCAAGCCGCTGCGCCACGGCGCTGGCGGTGCGTTCGTTGTCACCTGTCGCCATGATGATCCGCAGACCTGCCTCGTGCAGTACCTTGATGGCTTCGGCAGTCGACTCCTTGATCGGGTCGGCCACTGCGACGATGCCGGACAGCTTACCTTCAATGGCTACGAACATGGCGGTCTTACCCTCGGCCCGTAGAACATCTGCCGCTTCCTCCGCCGTAGATGTGTCGAGAGACATGTCGCGCATCATTGCGGTATTTCCAAGTGCGACAGCCCGCCCCAAGACAGTTCCGCGCACGCCTTTTCCGGTCACCGCCTCGAAGTTTTCGGCATTGCCGACCTTGATGCCCTTCTCCATCGCACCCTCCACGATGGCCTCCGCCAACGGGTGCTCCGAGCCTTTTTCCAGGGCGGCAGCTAGGGTTAGAATGGTTTCCTCGCTTTCGTCGCCCAGAGCGGCCACATCGGTCAGCTTCGGCTTCCCCTCGGTCAGGGTACCCGTCTTGTCCACGATCAGCGTATCGACCTTGGCCATGCGTTCCAGAGCTTCGGCGTCCTTGATCAGCACACCCGCCTGTGCACCGCGCCCCGCGGCCGTCGTGATCGAAATCGGGGTCGCCAGACCCAGAGCACAGGGGCAGGCGATGATCAGCACCGACACCGCCGAGGCAATGGCAAAGACCAGAGCAGGTTCGGGTCCGAAGCTCAGCCACGCGACGAATGCGAGCAGCGCGATCAGGACAACGGTCGGCACGAAGTAGGATGAGACCTTGTCGGCAAGACCCTGAATCGGCGCGCGGGACCTACGCGCGTTCGAAACCATCTCGACGATCTGGCTCAGCATCGTGTCGGCACCCACGCGCGCGGCCTCGATGACAAGGGATCCGTTCTTGTTGATCGTGCCGCCGGTGACGGTATCGCCGGGACCTTTTTCGACCGGCAGGGGTTCGCCGGTGATCATGCTCTCGTCGATGGACGACGTACCGTCCATGACCGTGGCGTCGACGGGGATCGCGTCGCCTGGGCGGACCCGCAGACGATCCCCCTCAACGATGTTTTCCAGCGGCGCGTCATACTCTGTGCCGTCGGGCAGGATACGTCGCGCAGTTTTCGGGGCCAGGTCGAGTAGTGCCCGAATGGCATCGCCGGTCCGTTCCCGCGCCCTCAGCTCCAGAACCTGCCCAACAAAAATCAGGGTGATGATGACAACGGCGGCCTCAAAGTAGGTGCCGACCCCCGCGCCCATCCGGTAGACCTCCGGAAACACGCCCGGAAGGAACGTAGCCACCAGCGAATAGATGTAGGCCGCACCGACACCGATGGAGATCAGTGTCCACATGTTGGGCGAGCGGTTCACGATCGACGCCCATCCCCGCTCGAAGAAGGGTTTCGCCGCCCATAGGACGATTGGTGTCGCCAACGCGAACTCGACATAGGTCGCCAGTTGATGCCCGATCCAGTCTCGGACGGGCAGACCGACCAACTCACCCATGGTTAGGATGACCAAGGGAACGGCCGCGGCGGCACTGATCCACATGCGGCGGGTGAAGTCGGTCAGTTCCTCACTGGGTTCATCCGACGGTAACATCGGTTCAAGCGCCATGCCACAGATCGGGCAAGATCCGGGTTCATCACGTACGATTTCAGGGTGCATCGGGCATGTATACTGCGCGCCTGCTTGTGAGGTCATGCGACGATCCGATGCCTTGCCAGAGGCGTAGTAAACTGGATCAGCCTTGAACTTGGTGTGGCACCTGTCGGAGCAGAAATAGAAAATTTCACCGTCATAGTCTGCACGGCGTGCGTCCGGAGAAATTGTGACGGACATGCCGCACACCGGATCCACGGCATGATCCGACGACCGCTCTGACGCATCCTTGCCTACTATCTGATCCATTTCCCAGCCTTTCAAAAACTACACTGGGTCCGCAAATAGTGCTTCCCGTAGATGGAAGGTCAAGTCCAATCGCCTCGCTGTCGCGCCCGAACAGTTCAGAGGAGGTACAGTGCTGATTGTGATGGCCTTAAGCACAGAACATCCCAAGAAACTTCTTGAACCTCTAGCAACTGAAGCTCCTATCTTTGGCTCAACGCTTATTCTCAGAGGTTTCCCATGTCCCACCACGGTCCAGACACGCATCCGCACGGTCATCAGGATGATCGCAAAGACACAAAGGCTTGCTGCGGCCAGACGGCCGAAGACACCGCGCAGGTGGCAGCACCTCCACCATCCTCCGGACGCAGTTTTCGCGTTAACGGGCTGGATTGTGCGGAAGAGGTCGCGATCCTGAACAAGGTCGTCGGGCCGGAAGTCGGCGGCAGCGAGCATCTGGCCTTCGATGTGATCAACGGGCGCATGACCATCCTCAAAAGCGCCAAACCGCTCAGCGACGATAAGATCATCAAGATCGTCGGGTCGACTGGGATGAGCGCGAAGATGTGGGATGCTGAAAGCGCCGAAGCGGACCAGGCGGCCCATTTCGCACGTCAACGCCTCTTCACCGGGCTCAGCGGCGGCTTCTGGGCCGCGGGGTTCCTTTACCACATCGTCGAGACGGGGGCGGGCGGCGCGCTGCGGCTCTTCTCCGGTCATGGCGAGACGTCTATGCCTCTGGTCGAGATGGGGCTGTTCATGCTGGCGGTGGTGTTCGGAGCCTGGCTGGTCGCCCCCAAAGCATGGTCCGCCGCGCGTAGATTTTCGCCTGACATGAATTTGCTGATGATCGTCGCCGTGGCCGGGGCGATCGGTCTGGGCGAGTTTTTCGAGGCGGCAACGGTCGCATTCTTCTTTGCTCTGTCCCTCGCTCTCGAATCCTGGAGCGTGGGGCGTGCGCGCAACGCGGTCTCGGCCCTGTTGGACCTAGCACCACCCACGGCGCGCGTCATTCGTGACGACGGATCGGAGACCGATGTTCCTGCGGCTCAGGTTGCGATCGGTGACCGCTTCGTGGTGCGCGGCGGAGACCGTATCCCGCTCGACGGAGAGGTGACCGAGGGTCGCGGCGATGTTGATCAGGCTCCGATTACCGGGGAAAGTGCTCTTGTGGCAAAGGAAACTGGCGATGAAGTGTATGCCGGAACGATCAACGGCGACGGCACACTGACGGTCAGGGCCACCAAGGCCGCAGGCGATACCGTGCTCTCGAAAATCATCCGTATGGTAGGCGACGCCCATTCGCGCCGCGCCGATGTCGAGCAATGGGTCACGAAATTCGCCCGCATCTACACGCCCATCGTGATGGCGCTGGCGATTCTAATCGCCGTCGTTCCGCCGCTGCTGTTCGCGGGGGCATGGAATTACTGGTTCTACAATGCGCTGGTTCTTCTGGTAATCGCTTGCCCCTGTGCGCTCGTGATTTCTACGCCGGTCTCCATCGTCGCTTCGCTCGCGGCCTCGGCACGCAATGGCGTGCTGATCAAGGGCGGTGCCTATGTGGAGGCTCCGTCACGCCTGACAGCTCTGGCAATGGACAAGACCGGGACGATCACCATGGGAGAACCGGAGGTCGCGGGCCTGCATCCTTTAGGCGGCACGGTCGAACGCGACCTTCTGAGCGCCGCTGTCGCGTTGGAAGCCCGCTCTTCGCATCCTCTGGCGCGGGCCATCCTGGCGCGCGGCGAACGCGACGGGTTTAAGCAGTCGGCGGCTACCGACACCAAAACGGTGCCGGGCCGCGGTGTCGAGGGAACCTGGGAGGGTCAGCCCGTCTGGCTCGGCTCGGATCGATTTGCGACCGAGAAGGGGCTTGGCGAAGCGATCCCCCGCGATCTGCTGGAACGGATCGAAGGGGCTGGCAGCACACTCGTTGCCGTAGGCTCCGCAGACCGCCTGCTGGGCCTGATCGAACTGCGCGACCGCATCCGCCCGGATGCGAAGGGGGTCGTGGCACGCCTGCATGCCCAGGGCGTAAAAAAGATCATCATGCTGACCGGCGACAATGAACGCACGGCGCGCGCCGTGGCGGCGGAAGTCGGCATTGACGAGGTGCGCGCGGAACTGCTGCCCGAAGACAAGGTGACGGCAATCGAGGAACTCGTTGCCAACTATGATATCGTGGCAATGATTGGCGACGGTGTAAACGATGCACCTGCCATGGCGCGGGCGCATTTCGCCATCGCCATGGGTGCGGTCGGATCGGATGCCGCCATTGAGACCGCCGATATCGCCCTAATGACGGACGACATCGCCAAGGTGCCATGGCTGATAGGCCATTCCCGCCGCACCATGAACGTCATCCATCAGAACATCGCTATTGCGCTTGCGACGAAGGCGCTGTTCGTCGGGCTGACAGCGTTCGGCATGGCAACAATGTGGGGTGCCATCGCTGCGGATGTCGGCGTTTCGCTACTGGTAGTCGCCAACGCGCTCAGGCTGCTCCGGGCCAAGAAGGACCGGCCGGACGGGTCCGGGGGAGAGCAAGTGGGAGAGAAGATGGCGCAGGGAGCCCTGGCCCACGGCCATTGATTGATCAGGCATACCGATACCGATATGAGTGGACAGGTAAAAAGATCGAGCGGACGACATGATGAAAACGACACGACGAACGGCACTCTTGGGCGGACTTGCACTTGGCCTTGCAGGGTGCGCCAGCAAATTCCGAACCTACGATGGGCCCGAGGTCACCCGGTTGCAGATGTTCAAAGGTGACCGGAACCTGTTCCTGTTCAACAATACCTCGGTCCTGAAAGCCTACAGGATAGACCTCGGTTTCGCGCCCGAGGGGCCCAAGCAGTTCGAGGGTGACGGGAAAACACCCGAAGGGGCTTACACCGTCGACCGACGCAATCCCGACAGTCTGTTCCATCTCTCCATCGGAATCTCTTATCCGAACGAGGCCGATATCGCCTTCGCCGCTGCACAGGGACGTGAGCCAGGCGGCGACATCTTCATCCATGGCGGGCCACGACCCGGGATCGACGCGATCAAGCCAGACTGGACGGCGGGTTGCATCGCGGTGTCGGACCGCGAAATTGAGGATATCTACGCGATGGTGCGGGACGGGACGCCGATCGACATATTCGCCTAGCGCCTATCCGGCCTTGGACGGCGGTTCATAGAACCCGTGCAAGAACGATCGAGGCGAACAACGCCAGGAGTCCGAATGCGATCGCGGAACTTGCCGCGTACTGGGCGATGTCCAGCCTGTTGCCGCCACGCTTCTTGGCGAGATATCCGCCCCATGCGGCTCCCGCCACTGCTCCAAAGACTACGATCATTACGCGTTTTCCTTTCCGACAGTCAATCCAATGGCACCCGCGATGCACGCTGCCAAAACGAGCAGGAACATCATCTGCCCGCATTTCGCGAATGGCGTGGCCGGGAGCGCAGCTGGCAAGCGGGCGTCCAGCACGCCGGTCTCGTCCAGCCCGAGGCGGGCGACGATCCGGCCGTACCCATCGATAACTGCTGAAATGCCCGTGTTGGCCGCGCGAACCATCGGCAGCCCCTCTTCAACCGCGCGCATCCTGGCAGAGGCCAGATGTTGCCGGGGACCGAGAGACGCACCGAACCAAGCGTCATTGGTGGCGTTGAATATCCAGTCCGGACGCGAAGCGGCGTCTACGACACGTCCCGGAAAAATGGCCTCGTAGCAGATCGAAAGGCCGACCGGAGATAAACCGGGTAGCTCAACGGTCTGGGGGCCGGGACCGGGCGTGAAGTCCCCAAGCCCTGCGGTCAATCGCTGGATCGGAAGAAAACTCCGCAGGGGAACGTATTCCCCGAACGGCACGAGATGATGCTTGGCGTATCTCGTGACGATCTGTCCGGTCTGATCGACCGCGAGGATCGAATTTCTGTAGCGTGTGCCAGTGCCGTCCGACTCGCGCGTCTGTGCACCGGTCAGAAGAACGCGGCCCTCAGGCAGACGTTCGGCAATTCGACCCAACATTTCAGGATTCTCATCAAGATAACCGGGAAATGCACTTTCAGGCCAGAGAAGGACGTCGAAGCTGCCAGACTGCGCAGACAGGTCCAGATAGCGGGATATGTTCCGTTCGCGGAACGCGGGGTCCCATTTCTCCGTCTGAGGAATGTTTCCCTGAACGATCCTGACGGTTGTGTCTGTTGGCGGTGTGGTGGCCATAAGGCGAACCGTACCGAGGGTTCCGGCACCCCCCACCACCGACATGAAAACAAATGCGGCGAACGCATTTTGCCGACGATTCCGCATGAGGAGCGTTACGGGCAAGACCGACAGCAGAACTGTGAGGAGGCCAAGTCCGTAGCTGCCAACCCATGCGGCCATTTGGCGTGGAATATCGTAGTCGGCCCATGCATAGGCAATCAGGTTCCAGGGGAAGCCTGTCAGCATGGTGCCGCGCAGCCATTCAGAAACCGACCAGCAGACCGCGAAGATCAATGCGCCGGAGACACCTTTCGTCCTGCTCCATGCGAACGCTGCCATTGCCGCCGCCGGGAACAGCGCAAGGCCGGCGGCCAGTCCAGCCACCGCAGGAACGGCCATCCAGCCGAACCGCTCCGCGTCGACGAAAAAGCTTTCCGCGATCCAGGACAATCCGAACAGGAAGAAGCCAACGCCGAACGCCCATCCGGCAAGTCCGGCCCGCATGCGGCTCTCTCCGACCGTGAGGAGATACAGCGCGCCAAACGCGACGGGCAAAAGCACCGGCATCGAGAATGGTGGCAGAGCGAGAACCGCCAAAGCGCCGAGACCGAATGCACAGAATGTGAGGATGATACCTGACATTCTGGAAATGCGGAGAACAGTGATGCCGATTGAAATCACCGAGATCTATCTTGAGGTTTCGGACGCAGCGACCTTTTCGCGCCCCGAGAAGATCAGTAAAATCCCCACGCCGCAGACCACGAAGACATCCGCGAGGTTGAACGCTGGCCAATGCGCCGTTCCGAGATAGAAATCCAGAAAGTCGGTCACACCGCCAAAGCGAAAACGATCCACGACATTCCCAAGAGCGCCGCCGATCACCATGCCGTAGGCAACCGCCTCGGCTGCCTGCGTTGCCCGGATCAGTGAAACGACGAGGAACAGAACGACGGCGGTGGCGACCAATGCAAGGACCCACCACGGCACATTTTGAAAGAACCCAAAGGTCACGCCGTAGTTGCGGTGGAAGATCAGGTTGAAGCCGGGGAACACAGCGACGCCGGGGGCGAGCGTTTCCGCATTCGCGAGCACGAACGCCTTCGATGCCTGATCGGCGGCGAGCGCCGCGACAGCTGTGCAAATGCCAATGGAGCGAATTGCCATGAATCACCCCAACCAGACATCTAGGAACAGCATGACGACGAGGCCGATCGCGAGCCCGGTCGTCGCCTGCTTCTGGTGGCCGCTGCGATGGGTTTCCGGGATGATCTCGTGGCTGATGACATAGAGCATCGCGCCCGCCGCAAAAGCCAGACCCCAGGGCAAGAGAGGCTGCGCCACGACGATCACCGCGGCACCAAGAAAGCCCGTGACGGGTTCGACCAAACCAGTCAGTGCTGCGATGCCGAACGCGCGGCCCGCCGAGTATCGCTCGCCCAGTAGGGCGACTGCAACAGCCAGCCCTTCAGGCGCATTCTGCAATCCGATCCCGAGAGCGACGGGAAATCCGCCTGTAAAACCATCAGCTCCGAACGCAACGCCGACGGCCAAACCCTCCGGCGCATTGTGGATCGTGATGGCGATGATGAAGAGCCAGACACGGCGCAGCGAGACCGCCTCCGGGCCTTCGCGCCCGCTGCTGAAATGCTCATGCGGGATCATTTCGTTCATCATGGCGACCGCGCCCATGCCCATCAGGATCGCAGCACAGACGATCAGCGCCGGTATCGCGCCATCCCCGTATCGGCCCTCCGCTGCGTCGAGTGCCGGTATAATGAGAGAAAAGAAAGACGCGGCAAGCATGACCCCGGCGGCAAAGCCGAGCGAAATATCGCGCCATTTGCGTGACGGGGTCTTGCCGAGAAGCACGGGCGTCGCCCCGACGGCGGTCATGAGACCGGCGGCCAGGCTGCCTAGAAAGCCCAGTGCGACTGGTGAGAGTGTTGTGATTTGCTCCACTTTAACTCGCCGGATAGGACGAAAAGATCTCAGTGGAGCCGTCGGATTTCACCAGAAAGACATCGTAGGCTTCGGCATCGTCGCCGAAATCCATGCCGGGCGAGCCGATGGGCATGCCGGGCACGGCCAGGCCTATGGCATCGGGACGTTCTTCAAGCAGTCGAGTAATATCGGCTGGCGGAACGTGACCCTCGATGGTGTAGCCTTCGACGGTCGCCGTGTGACAGGAGAACATATCGACGGGAATACCGCGATCCATCTTCAGACGGATCAACGCCCCGCCCATATTCTCACCTTCAGGGGCAAAATCGGCCTCGGACAGCTTTTCCATCCAGGCAAGGCAACAACCGCAGCCGCGCGTCTTTCCGACGTGGATAGCGGTCTGGGCGGTTACTGCCGTCGCGGCAGCAATCATGAGGGTCGCAGCGGCCAAGGTTTGAAACCTGTTTTTCATCGGAATTCCTTTCAAATCAGTCATGTGTCTTCGCGAAGAAAGGTCGCGAACCGTGTGCGCGTCTCTTCAAGGATTTCAGTGGCGTCCGCAGTGTCGAAATTTTCCGCAGAGGCGAGCAATTCCTCCCCGAGCGGATCGATAGGTCGGCCGTCCACGCGCACTTCGTAGTGAAGGTTCGGAGCTGTCGCCGTGCCTGTCTCACCGACCTGGCCAATCGTTTCGCCCGCGACCACGCGGTTTCCGACGGCCAGACCCTCCGGCACAGCGCTGAGGTGCGCATAGCGGGTCATTGTGTCTGACCCGTGCGCGATCTCGACCACCCGGCCATACCCGCTCCGCCATCCGATGAAGGAGACCCGTCCGGGTGCGGTCGCTGCAATCGGTGTCCCCGCAGCGGCGGCATAATCGACACCTGTGTGCATCCGCATATTGCCGTAGATCGGATGCTTGCGCTGCCCGAAGACCGACGACAGTCGTGCGCCTTCCACCGGCGGCGCGACCGTCCGCAGGATTTCACCATTCAAATAGACCGTTGCCCGCCCGCTGTCTTCGGCTGACCAGAGGATTTCGAAGCGGTCGTCGGCCAGATCGAGGGCCGCATAGGAGATTGACGGTTGACCGACCTCTGAACCATCGCGAAGGACGGTCTGACCCCAAAGGATATTCAGGGTCTCTCCGCCTTGAAGATCCCTGCGAAAGTCGACCGTTTCCCCGAGGATTTGTGCGAGATCGACGGCAAAACGGGCCGGGACGCCTGCTCGATCCAGCGAAGCGTAGATCGACCCGTTTACCAGCAGCTGGCTCGCACGCTCGACTGTCAACGCGCTCGGCGTTACCGTCCGACTCGCAATGGTGTCGTCCAGGGTGACTTCGATCCGCACACCGTCATCGACAGCCAACGTCACAACGGATGGCGTTCCGTCCGGGCGAAAGTCGACGCTGAGACGATGGCCCGGTCGAAGGCGGCGCAGGTCGTATTCAACCGTCAGTGCCAGTGCGACTTCGGTCCGTGTTTGCGCATCCATGTCCGCGAGAGAGAGAAGCACGTCCAATGTGTCACCCGCCTCGACCGTCGCCTCCCAAGGCGGCGTGGCGAGGGCCTGAACAAGCGCCATCAGATTATCTGGCTCGGCCCGTTCGAGTGCGGGAAACTCAGGCGGCTGAAAAGCGGCCGGAAGCATATTCGGCATCGTCTCGCCAGATGCGTTGACGCCTGGTCCATCGAGAGGTTCGGGTGGACTGTCCAAGGCTACCGGAGCCTCGGAAAAGATGTACTCGGACGGCGCCTCCAGGATCAAAGCCCGGCTCGCTATCGTGCTGACCGCTGCCGCGGCCATTGTCGTTCCCAGAACGATATGTCTCAGTTTCAAGATTCTGCCCTCTCGGTTCTGTTCTGCATCGCGCGCCTTATCTTCGGCACGGCGAATTCGCGTGGTTCGTGATAGTCGATGGTGGTGACGAAGCGACCTGTCGCATCGAACAAGAAAACACCCGCCGTGTGGTTCATCGTATATTCGCCGTTTTCCCCCTCAACCTTCTCATAGGTGGCACGGAAACCATCGGCGATGGCCGCGATCTGGTCTGGCAAGCCCGTCCATCCTTGTATCTGCGGATGGAAATACGAGACATACTCGGCCATGGCCTCGACCGTGTCGCGGTCCGGATCTACGGTGATGAAAACGGTATTCAGGTCTTCGGCGTCCGGCCCAATCTCGTCGAGCCATCCGGAAATGTCCGAGAGGGTCGTCGGGCAAACGTCGGGGCAATAGGTGAATCCGAAGAAGACCAGACTCGGCTCGCCGATGAGGGTTTCCGGGCCGACATCCCGACCATCCTGATCCGTCAGGCTGAATTCCATAGCAGTCAGCGGTAGAGACCGCTTGCCCGGCGCGGAGTCAGCGCCAGGCCCATCTACCTGCCACCAGCCGACAAACAGGGCGGCAAAGACCGCCGCCGCTCCGATCGCTGCGATTTTGGCCACCCTCATCATCAGCCGGATCAGCCTTCGGGGCCGCGTGCGCCGATGCCAAGGACCGGGACGGTGATTTCAAGCTCTGTTCCATCGGAAAAGAGCAGGGTCAGCGGAAAGGTCTCCCCCTCGACGAGCGGAGATTGCAGTTGCATCAGCATGGCGTGATATCCGCCGGGTTCAAGGGCGAACATACCCCCGGGCGGGATCACGATATTGTCCGCCGGAGCCATGATGCTGACGCCCTCAGAATTGGTTCTGGTTTCGTGGATCGAAGCCATGCCGGAGATCTCCGCGCGAAGACCGATAAGGGAGATCTGATCGCTGCCCTCGTTCCGAACGGTCAGATAGGCCCCGCCGGGCCGCGACATTCCAAGGCTCGCGCGCGCCCAGGGGCTCTCGACCACAATCGATGCGTTCTCTGACAACTGCTGCGCTGAGGATGCCATTGGCAAGCCCATCAGAAGAGCGACAGACAGGCTCTGGATTGCCTTTGCGAAGGTTTTGAACACGTTGGGTCTCCTGTTCGTTCTAGTTTGTTGCCGCAGCCTCGACTTCGGCTTGGACGAGCGACAAGAGCTGCTCCGCACCGAACTCTGGCAAAGGCTTACCGTTGACGAAGAACGTCGGTGTGCCTTGGATTCCGACAGCTTCGACGTCTGCCCGGTCTTGATTGAGGACGCCGACGATGCTGGGTGACATGATCTGATTTGCGGCGGCGTCTGTGTCCAAGCCCGCCGCTCCGGCGATCTCCATGATGCGCTCAGCTGCCGGAGCGCCGTGAGAGGCCCAGGCGGGCTGATTTTCAAGCAGCGCTTCCAGCACGGGAACAAAAACGTCCTGCAACCGGGCCGCTTCCAGCACCTTGATTGCCAGCTCGGACCCCTCGCCGTGGAACGGCGTGTAGCGCATGACGACGCGCACATCGTCGGGGTATTGCGTCAGTATCTGCTTCACGATGGGATGGAAGGCGCGGCAGGCCTCGCAGGCTGGGTCGAAGAACTCCACGATGGTCACTGGCGCATCCTCACGCCCGAGTATGGGAGAATAGGACCGAACAAGACGATCCTGTTGTTCCAGTGGAGCGGCTGTCGCCACGGGGGTCGGATCGGGACGCGATACGAACCAAGCACCAGCCACGAAAACGACCATTAGCAGAGTGAGTATCGCGAGCAGAAGTGTCTTTCGGTTCATATTGATATCCGTCGAAGTTGAATGAGAAGGACAAGGATCGCCCCGAACGTCAGCAGGGACAGCAGAGGGATCGGGATACCGACGAGCAGCATTGCATCATCGGTGCAGGAGGGCCCGGACGCGGTGCAGGGCACGATCGGCGCAGGCACGATCCCGGCGTAAAGCAGGGAATGGTAGAGGGCGACGGCACCGCCCAGAACCGCGAGAGGCGCGGCATAGCGCCAGATCGAGAGGTCGGCGCGCCACGCCGCCACCCCCAGGATGACCGCGAGCGGGAACATGAAGGCACGCTGGAACCAGCATAGATTGCAGGGAGTCTGCCCCAGAACCTCTCCGATGAAGAGCACGGCAAGCGACGCGGACAAGGCGACGAACCATGCCGCAAAGAGGAAAGCCATCGGGCTCGCGGCGCGTGGCGTTGCGTCTGGGCCAGCTGTCACGCGCCGATCCTTTCGCGAAGATCAGTAACGATCAGTCCGGGTTCCTCGTCGTATTCGTAGATGCGGACAAATTCGCCTTCCGGATCGAACAGGAGGAAGGACGACGTATGCCCCATCGTATAGCCGTCGGGCGCCGAGGCTTCCTCGATCTTCTGGTAGTAGATCTTGAAGGTCTCGGCAGTGCGTTCGATTTGGTCCGGCGGTCCGCTCAACCCAAGGATTCCCTGACCAAACTGGGGAACGTAGTTGGCCAGAGCGCTTGGCGTATCCCTTTCAGGGTCGACCGTGATGAACAGGGGCTGGACGGCGGAACCTTGGGTGCCGAGCTCGTCCATGACCTGCGCGATGGTTGCGAGCCCCATGGGACACACGTCGGGGCAGTTCGCAAATCCGAAAAAGACGAGCATCCAGCGCCCTCGGAAATCCTCGTCGGTCTGCACCATACCGGTATGGTCCGTCAGCTCAAAATCCGCAGTGAAACTCTCGGCCTCAGGATCGACACGCGCGGCGACCGGTCCCTGATTGCGTTCAGTCATCCAAAGCGTGGCTGACACCGCCGCAGCGAAAACCACTGCCGACCAGAGAACTATCCGGACCTTCTTCATTGCTTGCGCTACCCACCTGTTCAGTTTGTCTGTGCGCGGGCTACAAGCTACAGCAGATAGAGGTTCAAGCGAAAAGTTACTTTTTGTTGTCCGAAGTCACACCAAAGTGAAACCTTTGTCTTTTCAATGGAGTTGGCTCTTCAGTAAGCTACAGTCTTTGTAGATTGAAGGATCGCACATGCTGGCAATTGGAACACTCTCGCGGAGAACCGGAACCAAGGTTCAGACGATCCGCTACTACGAAGAAATCGGTTTGATGAACGAGGCCGGAAGGACCGCAGGCGGCCAGCGCCGGTACTTTGAAAAGGACCTCGACCGGCTGGCTTTCATCCGGCACTCACGCCAGCTCGGATTTTCGCTCGACTCCATCCGGGAGCTGCTGGACCTCTCGGACAACCCGTCCCAATCCTGCGCGGAGGCGGATTCGATCGCGCGTCGGCAACTCCACCAAGTCGAACAGCGGATCAAGCGTCTGCAAGCGCTTAAGAAGGAATTGAAACGCATGGTCGCCGAGTGCGACGGTGACAGCGTTGCGGAGTGCAAGGTTCTGGAGGTCCTTCGAGACCATGCGGAATGTCTCACCGAGCACGACGAGATTGGGGCTTGAACGCCGCAATTGCCTATCCGCTGGCTGCTGTCGCGGAGATCAGCGGGTGTTTCGCCATCTGGGCGTGGTGGCGTCTTGGGGCATCACCGCTCTGGCTCGTACCTGGCATATTCGCGCTCGCGCTTTTCGGCTGGTTGCTGGCGCAGGTCGAAACCAGCGCAGCGGGCCGCGCTTTCGCAGCCTACGGCGGCATCTACATCGGGGCCTCCATGTTCTGGATGTGGTTCGTCGAGGGCCAGCGACCTGACAGATGGGACTTCATAGGGACGTCTATCTGTTTGATCGGTGCCGCGATTATTCTTTCGGTGCCGAGAGAGACGTAGATAAATTCTCTTGGATCTACAGTCGCTAGAGGTTCTATATATCTTTTTGATAGCGGCATCCGAAGAGGGCGTTTCTGCCCCCTTTCTTAGAAATCGGAAGGTTTGCCAGTTCGATGGTCGAAAGCGAATTCAGCGGGAAGAATGAAAAAGAGCGCCAGACGCTCTGGATTGTTCTCGGTCTCAATCTCGCAATCGCTGCGGGGTTCTTCGCCACGGGAGCCATCGGCGATTCCAGCGCCCTGATCGCCAATGGTCTCGACAACACATCCGACAGCCTCGTCTATGGCATCAGCCTTCTGGCCTTGTCCCGGTCGTCGAAGTGGAAGCGGGGTGCCGCAAACGTATCCGGCGGATTGCTTCTGATCTTTGCGGTTGGCATTCTGATTGACGCTTGGCGGCGCTATGTTGGCGGTTCCGAACCGCTCGGAACTCTGATGATCGCAATGTCGCTGGTCGCTGTGGTCGTCAACCTCGCCTGCATCTGGCTGCTCGGGCGACTGAAGGAACCGGACGTGAACATCCGGGCCGCCAACACCTTCAGCCTCAACGATTTCGCATCGAACGGCGGCATCCTGATCGCGGGCGGTCTCGTTTGGTGGTTGGGCAGCAACTGGCCCGACCTCGTTGTCGGGGTCGCGGTGGCCGGCATCGCTGCGTGGGGCGGCATAGGCATCCTGCGGGACGCGCATGACGAGCATGACGAGCATCACAAGGCAGTTCACAATCACCAACCAGAATAGTCTCTCGCGTCGCGACAAGATAAAGGTTGAAGCTACAGTGACTGTAGAAACTATCATCTTTGCATAGTTGATTCTAGGAAACGCTCGTGACCCCTGTTGACCCGCTGCTTTCGTCCACGCCACTCTTGGATTTCAGGCATCCTTCACTTGCCACTCTGATCGCCGACCGGGGCTGGGGAACCTTGCCGCTGCATGATCGAATTGGTGCAATCTACGACTTCGTGCGAAACGAGATCGACTTTGGCTATAACCGCGCCGACGACATTCCTGCCTCCGAAGTGCTCGAAGACAGATATGTGAATCTCGGAGGCAAACTGGGCCACGGAAACGGTGGGATTACCTGACCGTCGCGGAGTAAAATTCCGCCATTCTGACACCCGAGGCGGAAGCTGAGGGTCGGGAGATGTATTCTGTGGAATTG
>NZ_QZEX01000018.1 GCF_003646465.1 Chachezhania antarctica | reverse complement strand
GGCCTGGCCTCAGAAGCGGCTGACCCGCCGGATGAACAGGTATCCGCCGGTCGGCCCGCTCCACTGCCGCGACTGCCAGATCACGCCCTCTTCGGCCGCGCCGCCATCCGCCACCCAGTAATCGTTGACGATCGTGCCATCGGGGTTGCTGCAGGTTTCGCGCAGATGCCGCGTGGCATGGCTCAGATCGTCGATGACCAGACGCTGGCGGCCAAGGTCGGCGGTCCTGCAGGCCATGGCGACGTCGACCGCCTGGTTGTCGAGCGCACGGAAGACATAGGTGCGCGCGCCCCCGCCCGGCCCGGGCCCGTCGCCCCGCAGCGCCACGCCGGCCGACAACATGTCCCATTCCGCGCCGCGGGTGCCCACCAGCACCCCGTTGCGGAAGCTGAACGACACGTTGTCGAGCGAGCGCCAGACCTCGATTCGGCCGCCGTAGCCGTCCTGGCGGGTGAAGCGGCGGAAGGCATGGCCGACGAGGTCGTGATTCTCGATCGTGAGTTCGATCACCGGCACGTTCTGCTTGTCGATCAGGGCGCGGCTGGGCGGCTGCGCGGGCGCGCGCGCCGCCTTGTTCCGGGCCGCGATCTCGCGCTGGGTCTCGAGCAGGTTCTCGTAGACCGTCGCCGGGCTGTTGGGATCCGCGCTTCGGCTGCTGCAGCCGGCCAGGAGCGCCGCCAGGCCGAAGAGCAGGCCCGGAATCAGGCGCGGAATCAGGCGGGGACGTTCGCGGTTCATTCCCAGACCCTCGCCCACGTGTCGTCCAGCGCCCTGGCATGAGAATCGCGGACCTGGCCGTAAAGCCGGCCGGGGACCGAGACCATCTGCCCGCCGTCGCGCTGGATCGGCCGGATGACGGTGCCGAGGCCGTTCCGAGTGGGCTTGCCCAGGAACCAGTTGAGGGGAATGCGGAAAGAGATCCCCTTGTCGAAGGAGCCTTCGCCGAACTCCTCGGCCGAGACATCGGTCTTCGTGAAGAAGGCGCCCACTTCCCAGCCATTGGCGAAGACGCGGTTGAAGCTGAAGGTGGCGCCCACGTCGCCGGCCAGGTAGCGCCCGGCGCTGACCGTGGCCAGGTAGCCGCGGCCCAGTTCCATGTAGGCGGTGGCGTGGCCGGTCATCACCTCGTAATCCTGGAAGCCGAAGCCCTGGTCGAAGGCCCGCTGCTTCACCGCGTTCACTTCCAGCCCCAGCGACAGCGGGTTGGTGACCGGCGCCCAGAGCACTTCGCCCGAGAGCCCGCCATACATGGATTCCAGGTAACCCCCGGTCAGGCGGGCATAGAGATTGGTGCCCGGCCGCCAGTAGCGCGCGCCGAAGAGGTTGTTCATGGTGAAGTCGTACTGGGCATAGAGGTTCTGGTCGGTGCGCACATGGGGCAGGACCGAGTTTGACGGCCGGCCGCCGTCCAGGTCGCCGGCGATCTTGTAGCGCAGCGTGCCGCTGGCAACCCAGCCCGGCGCCGGCCGGTAGGTGGCCGACAGCTGGGCGCCGACATCCAGCCGGAAGGGAACGGAGGGATCGAAATAGCCCGGTTCGAAATAGGGACCCAGCGACCACGAGAAGTCCGGGTAGAGCCCTTCGGCCGGCAGCGCCGCCGGATCGCGGCCCAGCGGCGCCTCGCCCAGCCCGGCCACGGCACGCAGGCCGGCGGTGGCCTCGGGCGCGAATTCCAGCGCCTCGAGATCCGAGCGCCTGAGCGTCACCGCCGACAGCGACATGCCGTTGGTCACCGGCACCAGCACGAAGGTCTCGACCGAGGCCGGCAGCACCTGCGCCATCACCCGCGCCGCCCGGCCGACGCCGTTGGCCGCCGCCCCGTAGCGGGCATTCTTATAGCGCAGCACGGCCTGCGTGGGTGTCAGCGTCAGGCTTTCCAGGACCAGCCCGTTCGCGGCCAGCGGTTCTGCCAGCGCGGTGCGGTAGGCCGCCTTGACCTCGGTGCTGGACGACCAGCTTGTCGACCAGGCGTCGGGCGCGGCCGCGCGCGCGGGCCGCGGCGTGATCGGCTGCGGCGCGGGAACGGATGTCTTGGTGGCGGGATATTTCGGGTTGAACTGAAGCTGCGCCGAAAAGCCCAGCTTGTCGCCGTAAAGGTAGTAGCCGCCCAGCCGCCAGCGTTCGCTCGCCTGGTACTCGACACCGAAGTTGAACGAGGATTTCCGCTCGAACAGGTTCGACGGCGCCGTCGTCTCGTTCACGTAGGCGTCCGAGGAATATTCCGCCTTCACGCCCCACTTGTCGTTGACCCGCCATTCGATCAGGCCGAAGGGCGCATAGGGGCCGCGGAACCACTGGTCGAAGCCAAGCTCGCCGCCCTCGCTGTCGGTCTCGTCATAGGCGGGCCGTTCGCCCGACGACCCGATCGAGCCGTAGGACCCCAGCCGCCCCCAGCCCAGGCCGGCCGAGACCTTGATCCGCCCGGACCGCCGCGACTGCCCCAGGGCGGGGACGTCGAAGCCCTTGGTGGCGACGACGTATTCGCCGGAATAGAAGCCGGTGCCGGCGAAATCCTGCAGGCCCACGGTCAGTTCCGGGCGGTAGGTCCCTTCCTTCAGAAGCCGGACACGGACATCGAAGGACCGGTCCCAGTAGGTGTCGAACCCGTAGCGGTCGAGGTTCTTCAGCCCGGTGTAGCGGAAGCTGGTGGTCATCCACGGAAACAGCTGGAACGCCGCGGTCAGCCGCCCGATCCCGGCGAAATAGCCCAAGGAAAGGGCGCCCTGCCCGTCGGGCATCATCTCGGCCGAGGGCATGTCGATGGCCCCGGGCAGGCCGTAGAAGTTCAGGCTGACGGGCGGCAGCGGGGTGAACTTGGGATCGAACCAGTCGCCCGCAGCGCCGCCCGGAGGGGGCGCGCGCAGGTCCGGGGCAGGGTCCGGGGTCGCTGCCTCCTGCGCCTGCAGGGCGGGGGCGGTCAGGCACAGGCCCGCGACAGCCCCCGACACGACTGTCGACATTGCGGTCGCCAGCAGGCCCGCGCGCGTCCTGCGGTACAGGGGTCGGAAAGATGGGAAGGGCCGGCACCGGTTCATTGCTGCTCTTTACGTCGTCTCTGGGCCGCCTGAAATCGGATTCGTTAGATCACGGTCCGCGGCCCGGGATCAACACTCCGCCGGTCCCCGCGCCGCTTATTGGCCGAAAGCGGCTTTGCGGGCACAGGACGGCGTATCGCGGCCCGTGGCCGAAAGGGGGCTCTGCCCCCGCCGCCCGTGCCGGGCGCCTCCCCCGGAGGACTTGGGAAAAGAAGAAGCAGGGGCGCGCAGGCGGGCCGATGCGCCCGGCCAGGCCATGGCCGGGTCGGGGCGGGGCCGGGAGGAGCCAGTGTCAGGCCTGGTAGTAATCGCGGTACCATTCCACGAAACGCGCCACGCCCTCGGGCACGGCGGTTTTCGGCGTGTAGCCCGTGAGCCGATGCAGAAGGGCTGCATCGGCCCATGTGGCGGGCACGTCGCCGGGCTGCATGTCCATCAGGGTCTGCGTGGCGGTCCGGCCCGTCGCGGCCTCGATCGCGGCGATGAAATCGGTGAGCTGCACCGCGTCGGAATTGCCGATATTGACCACCCGCCAGGGCGCCACGGGGGACAGGCTGTCGCCCTCTTCCACCACGCCGTTCGCGGGGCGCACCGGGGCGGCATCGATCAGCAGGCGGATCGCCTCGACCAGATCGTCGATATAGGTGAAGTCCCGCTTCATGTCGCCGTGGTTGTAGACGTCGATCGGATCGCCGTTCAGGATCGCCTTGGTGAACTTGAACAGCGCCATGTCCGGCCGGCCCCAGGGGCCGTAGACGGTGAAGAACCGGAACATCGTCACCGGCAGGCCGAAGAGATGCGCATAGGAATGCGCCATCGATTCCGTGGCCTTCTTGGTCGCGGCATAGAACGACATCTGGTGATCGGCCTTCGCGGTCTCGCGGTAGGGCATGTCGGTATTGGCGCCATAGGCCGAGGAGGTCGAGGCCAGCAGCATGTGGCCGGGCGGATGGGCGCGCGCGGCTTCCAGGATCTCGAACGTGCCGACCAGGTTCGCCTCGAGATAGGCGCGCGGGTTGTCGATCGAATAGCGCACGCCGGCCTGCGCCGCGAGATGGACGACCACGTCCGGGGTTTCCTCCGCGAACAGGCCCGCCATCAGGCCGGGCGTCTCGATCCGGTCGTTGAGGACGCGGAAGCCCGGGCTCTGCTGCAGCATCGCCTGGCGGCGTTCCTTCAGCGTGACGTCGTAATAGGGATCGAGCGCATCGACCCCCACCACCCGGAACCCGTCCGCCAGCAGCCGCCGGCAGAGATGGAAGCCGATGAAGCCCGAAGACCCCGTCACCAGCGCCGTGCGCGTTTCACTCATGACACATCCTTTCGTCGCCTCCGGGAGCAAAGACCGGACCCGGCAGGCATGTTCAAGCCGGCGCACGCCCCGGGGCGCCGCGTCCACAGGGTCAGTCCGCCCGTTTCTTCACCCAGCCCAGGAAGGCGGCATCCGGGTGGCGCAGGCGTTTCGCGCCGGTGCGCGCCCAGACACCGCGCCATTGGGCCTCCAGCGCATGCACGTCCGCGCCGGGCATCAGGGCGCGGGCCGTCTCCAGCGTGTCGGCCTTCAGGACGGGCGGGCCCGCCTCGACCACCGGGTTGCGCTGGGTGAAGCGGATCAGGTCGCCCTCCACTTCCTCCAGCACGTAATCCGGCAGGTGGTCGCCCTCGATCATGTCGCGGATCATCTTGCGGAAGACCCGGCGGGGCGAGGCGCTGCCCGACTTCTTTAGAAGCGTGTCCACCGAGACCGTCCAGGCCGGCTGCCGCCCGCAATGCTTGCGCGCCAGTTCGTAGACCCGCCGCTCCAGCGGTTTGCGGAGGCGAAAGTAATCGCGGGAAAGCGTCAGCACCGATTTCGCCAGCACCGCGCGGTAGAGCCAGTCGCTGAGCGTGATCGACACAGACACCATCCGCCCGCCGCGGGACCGGCGCACGATCTCCCACGATTCAATCAGGCCGAAGCCGGAGGTCGTCTCCGTCTCCCCCGTCGCGATGTTGGTGGTGATGCGCGTGCCCGCCAGCCGCTCGAAGGATTCCCGCAGGCGGCGGTAGGCGTCGCCCGACGTCTCGCGGTTCGTGGCCACCAGCAGATCGTGCGCTTTCAGGTAGAGCGTCCGGCTCACCTGCCGGCCTGCATTGATCGCGGCCATCAATTGGCTGATGCAGAAGATCAGGATGTCCTTGTCGTGGATCGTGGCCAGGCCCTTCACGCTCGGCGTCACCGTGATGTCGGTGCCGTTGTGCGAATAGCTCAGGATCCGCCGGTCGGGCCGGGTGGCGAGCGAGAACAGCGGATGCTCCATCGACGCCATGTCGTCCTTGGGCAGCGCATCGAAGACATCGCACAGGAAGAAATCCCCCTGCGGGTGCCGGTCGGGCAGAAGGCTGGACGCCCCGGCGGGCGACGGACGCAATGACATGAACTCGCCTGTAATCCTGCTATGAATTCGGGCCCCTTTCGCGGGGCTTTTCTATCGTGGTTTCAGTGACGCCGAGCCTACACTTATCCACAAGACCCGTCCATCGCCGGGGCCGATTTCATCGGGGGTTCAGAGTCGCCCCAGCGTGGGATCGGAGTCGCTTCAACGGGGTTTCAGAGTCGGTGTGCGTCGCAGGGGCCGGATTTTGTCAAAGACTCTCAGGGGATTGGCTGAAAGCCCCCGAGACCGTAACACTTATATAACTGGACTCTAACATCAGCCCTGATCCTTCCAAGGCCCGGTTTTCACGGGAACCCCCAGCCCTAAGCGTCCGAATCAGCTGAGAAAATCAGGAAAAGCCCTCCCGCCTGTACTCGATTCTTCCCATGTTGCGCCTTTTGCGGTACGATGGCCAAAACGCGTTACATGCGGCTATCAGAGGACATCGAGCATCCCATGGCCAAGGATCTCCCACAGGGCGCCGCCGCCCTGCCCCCCTATTTCAACATCGACCCCGACGCGGCCCTGGCCGAGCTTGAGGGCCCGACCGATACCGCCGGCTTCGCCACCATCGCCGGGGCCTGCGCAAAGGGCCGGGCCGATCTGGTCAGCCGCGGCAAGGACGAGGTGGGCGGGCGGACGTTGCGCCTGTTTTCCACATGGGAGATCACGCGCTACCTGATCCCCGTCGCACAGGCCCATTTCCGCCGCGTGCTGCGCGCCAACCCGGACCTGCCCCAGGGCCTGTCGGAAACCGCGGGCGGCGCCAAGTGGTTCACGCTGGATGAAGTCCTGCGCCTGCGCACCCATTTCGCCGCCGAAGGGTCGCGCGCCAAGGAATACAAACCCTACCGCCCCAAGGGACTGCCCGCGAAACTCGTGGCCGTCGCCAACTTCAAGGGCGGGGTCGGCAAGACGTCGACCGCCGCGCACCTCGCCATGTCGGCCGCCCTCGATGGCTACCGGGTGCTGGTGGTGGACCTCGACAGCCAGGGCTCCATGACCTCGATCTTCAACGGCCGGGTCGAGGATGAATGGGGCACCGCCTTCCCGCTGCTCGCCCGCCATTACGGCGAACATCTACGCGCCGACAACCAGCGCCGGATGGACCGGGGCGAAAACCCCCAGCCGCTGGACGACGCGCTGTCGGCCGCGTTGGAGATGACCGCGAAAGACGTGATCCAGAGCACCCACTGGCCCAATATCGACCTGATCGGCGCGCAGCTGAACCTCTACTGGGCGGAATTCCAGATCCCGGTCTGGCGCATGCAGGCCCGTGGCTGGAAGCTGTGGGACGCGCTGTCGGACCGGCTGGCCGCCGACGGGGTGCTGGACGATTACGACGTCGTCTTCATCGATACGCCCCCCGCGCTTGGCTACCTGACGATCAACGGGCTGGCCGCCGCCGACATCCTGCTGGTGCCCTTCGGGGCGTCGTTCCTGGAATTCGACTCGACGGGGCGGTTCTTCGACATGCTCCACTCCACCTTCGCCTCCATCGAGGAGGGCGAGAACATGGCCGCCCGCGCGCTGGGGAGGCCCGAGACGGCCTTCGAATGGGATGCCGTCCGCGCCGTCATCACCCGCTACGACGGCGCCCAGCAGGGCGAGATGTCGGCGCTGATCCAGTCCTATCTTGGCCACACGCTCTCCCCCCACCGGCAGGATTTCACGGCCCTGATCGGGCAGGCGGGCGAGCAGGTGTCGGGCATCTACGAGGCCGATTACCGCGATTTCAACCGCGAGACCTATGCCCGCGGCCGCGAGACCTTCGACGAGACCTATGCCGCGTTCAAACGCCTGCTGCTGGGGATCTGGCGGAAGGAAGAAATGGATCTGGCTGATGCACAGGCCGAACGGGCAGCACAGACCGAACGGGCGGGTTAGGGAATGGCAAGGATGACAGGGGATATGTCGGAGATTACGTCCACCCGGACGGTGCGTGGAGACCACGCACCCTACGGCCTGAACCCGAACGCACCCCTTAACGCCCAAAGGTTCGCGCCCGACCCGAGGGTGGGCACGGTAACGCCGGGAACGCTGATGGGTATGCGAACGACTTCAAAACCCGACGAACGCCTCATCCATTCGCGTCCGCCGTCGTGCCGCAGGCACGCCTCCGGCGTGACGGGGGCGGGTCGGGCGCGAACCGACGCTGACGCGTCGGGGTCATCGGGTCAGCAGACCACCCGGTTTCAGAACAGGAAGAAGGAGCAGGCCCATGGCAAAACGTAAACGGCTGGCCCCCGCCGGCCCCGTCAGCGCAGCGCCCGAGGCCCCCTCCCCTGCCCGCCCGCTGGGCCCCGCGCCCATCGCGCAGGTGGCGGGCGATGCCTCGGCCACCGCCGCGCTGGCGGAGCTTTCTGCCGAACTCACCTCGGCCCGTGCGCAAGGCCGGTTGATCGAGACCCTGCCCCTCGACGCCATCGACCCCGGCCACCTTGTCCGCGACCGCCTGATCCTGGACGAGGACGAGATGCAGGCGCTGATGACGTCGCTCAAGGCCCGCGGCCAGCAGACACCCATCGAGGTCCTGAAACTCCCCGCGCCCGACGGCCCCCGCACCCATGGCCTGATCTCGGGCTGGCGGCGCCTGGCGGCGCTGAAGCGGCTTCTGGCGGAAACCGGCGAGGCGCGTTTCGCAACGGTCGCCGCCCGCGTGATCGCCCCGGGCGACGCGGCTAGCTCCTATGTCGCGATGGTCGAGGAAAACGAGATCCGGGTGAACCTCAGCCACTACGAGCGCGCCCGCATCGCCTGGTCGGCCTGGAAGGAGGGCGTGTATCCCACGATGCGCGCGGCGCTGCAGGGGCTTTTCGGCGCGGTCTCGCGGTCGAAACGTTCCAAGATCGGCAGCTTCGTCCCGCTGGTCGAGGCGCTCGACGGCGCCCTGCGCTACCCGGCCGCAATCTCCGAACGGCTGGGCCTGGCGCTCGCCCGCGCGCTGGAAGAAGCGGACGGCTTCGCCACGACCCTCCGCGACAGGCTGGAGACGACCGAGGCCCCCGACCCGGAAACCGAACTCGCCGTCCTGCAGGACGCGCTGGCGGGGCTCGAGGCGCCGGCCGCCACCCCGGCGCCCTCCGAACCGCCCACCGCGAAACCGGCGGGCAAACCCGCCCCCGACCTCACCCGCTACGACATCGCCGCGGGCCTGACCCTGACCAGCCGCGCCTCCCCCTCGGGCATCCGTATCGAACTGGCCGGCGACCAGGTCGACGCCCGCCTGCTGGCCGATCTCAAGGCCTGGCTGGAAGCGCGGTGATGGCGGGGTTTCTTTGGTCTTCAAATACCTCGGGGGAGTCGCCCGCAGGGCGGCGGGGGCAGCGCCCCCTTCCCCGCCCGCAACCGCGAAACATTCCGGAAATGGATTGTTTCGCGCGCGAAACGTTTTTCCGTAACCCCTTGATTCTGCTCAAGTGGCTACCCGCGAAAGGGGGCGCTGCCCCCGCCCGCTCCGGCCGGAGCGGACTCCCCCGAGATATTTGGAGACCAGAGAAGGGCGGGTCGGTTTGACTTCCCGGGCGGCTTCGGTGCAATGGCGGGCACAGTTTTGAAAGACCATCCTTGAAAGATAATGAGCCCGGACCCGACGTGACTGCCCTGCCCGATACCCCCGATCTCGCTGCCTTGGCCGCGCCGACCGCGTCCCCCGGGATGCGCCTTGCGGCGGTGGTGGTGACCTATGACCGGTTGGCGCAGCTGAAGGTGACCGTGGCGCGGCTGCTGGAGGATGACGCGCTGGCCGTGGCGGTGGTGGTCGACAATGCCTCGACCGACGGGACCGGGGCCTGGCTGGCGGGGCTGGACGATCCGCGGCTGGATATCGTCACCCTGCCCGACAATCGCGGCGGGGCAGGCGGGTTCGCCGCCGGGATCGCGCGCGCGGCCGAGGTGCATGACCCGGACTGGATCGTGGTGATGGACGACGATGCCCGCCCCCAGCCCGGCGCGCTGGCGGCCTTCCGCGAAGCTCCGCGCCCGGTGACCGAGGCCTGCGCCGCGGCGGTCTATTTCCCCGACGGGCGGATCTGCGAGATGAACCGGCCCTCGGAAAACCCGTTCTGGTCGCTGAAGCGCTTCGCGGCGACCCTGCGGCGGGGGCGCGACGGCTTTCACATCCCGCGCGCCGATTTCGACGCGGGCGCGCGGCGACCGCTCGACATGACCTCTTTCGTGGGCTTCTTCCTGAGCCGCGAGATGGTGGCGCGGGTGGGTGTGCCCGAGGCGGGGCTGTTCCTGTACGGAGACGACGTGATCTACACGTTGGGGCTGAGGCGCGCGGGGTTCACCATCGCCTTCGATCCGGACGTGAAGTTCGAGCACGATTGTTCCACCTACCAGGACGACCAGCATCGCGCGGTGCGGCCGCTTTGGAAGGTCTATTACATCCACCGCAACAGCCTGATCATGTACCGCGCGGCGTCGGGGTGGCTGTTCTGGCCGCTTCTGATGCTGGTGGCGGTGAAATGGCATCGCGCCGCGCGCCGCTACGGCGACGACCGGGAGATCTACCTGGGCCTCATGCGCCGGGCCGTCAGGGATGGCGTGCGCGGGCGGACGGAGGCGACGCTGGACGAGGTGAAGGGCTGGGTGAAGGGCCTGCGGGACGGGGCGTGAATGGGGCGTGACGGGCGGTGCGTGGGGACCACGCACCCTACCGGGCGTCGGAAGGTGATCGCCGCCCGGGGAACCTTGGCGTTGGGGTGGGCTCAGGCCATCTGCGCTTCGTGATAGGCGATGGCCGCTTCGAGGTCCTCGAAATAGGTGACGCGGCCGTGCTCCAGCACCAGGCCTGAATCGCAGTACTCGCGCAGCTGGCTCATCGAGTGGTTCACCACGATCGCGCCCGATTGCGCCATGCGTTCGCGGAAGATGGCGCGGCTCTTGCGCTTGAACGACGCGTCGCCCACCGCCGTCACCTCGTCCACCAGGTAGGTGTCGAAGCGGATCCCCATCGACGCCCCGAAGGTCAGGCGCGACCGCATGCCCGACGAATAATGCCGCACAGGCATGTGGAAGAATTTCCCCAGTTCGGAAAAATCCTCGACGAACGCCAAAAGCGCGTCGGTGTCGACGCCATAGATCCGGGCGATAAAGCGCACGTTCTGGGCGCCGGTCAGGTCCTTGTGGAACGACCCGGCAAAGCCCACCGGCCACGAGATCGTGCCGTCGGTGACGATCCGTCCGGCATCGGGGCGCACGATGCCCGCGATCATCTGCAGCAAGGTCGACTTGCCCGCCCCGTTGCGCCCCAGCAGCGCCAGCGACCGGCCCGCGGGCAGGGTCAGGGTCAGCCCGTCGACGATCACCCGGCGCTCGCCCTTCAGCGCGAAGCTCTTGGTGAGGTTCTCGAAGCGGATCATGTGCCGGTCTCCCGGTTTCGCAGCGCAACGCCTGTCCAATCATTGGCCCCATCGGCGGACTGCCTCCGGCGGGAGTATTTGGAGAAAGAAGAAACAGGGGATGTGCCCGGGTTTCTTCTTTCTCCAAATACTCCGGGGGAGTCCGCGCCGCAGGCGCGGGCGGGGGCAGCGCCCCCTGCGGCAGGGCGGCCGGGACCACGGGCCGCCCCGATTCTAGACATGGTCCTGGCCACGGTCCTAGCCACGGTCGCGGATGCTGTAAAAGATCAGTGCCGTGATCGACCACAGCAGCACGAGGATCAGCCCGGCGATCCCGGTGATCAGCCAGCGGCGGGGATATTCCGCCGTCTCGGGCAGCGAGGGCGGGATGTAGGTGGCGAGGTACCGGCTTTGCCGGGCCGCATCGGCCTTGGCCGCGTCCAGCGCCGCGAGCGCCGCGCGGTAGGCCTCTTCCGCGAATTCGCGGTCGACCGTCAGGCTTTCGAATTCCGCGATCAGGGACGGGTAGTCTTCCCCCACATCGCCGGTTTCGGTGCCGTCCGACGCGAAGGTCTGGCGTTCCGATGCGATGCGTTCGCGGATCACGTCGATCAGGCTTTGCGCCTTGGTGATCCGGGGATCGTTTTCCGGGACCGAGCCGCGCAGCAGGTCGTATTCCACCAGCGCATCGGCCAGCTTCTGCTGGAGGTTGTTCATCACCCCCATGCGCCCCTGCAGGTCGGCCGCCGGGTCCACGATCCGGGTACGGGTGCGGAAGCGGGTCATCGCCTCGCGCGCGATCTTCAGGCGGGCCACGGCCTCGTCCAGTTCGGCCTCGGCATAGCGGGTGGCGTCCTCGCGCGCCTGGGCGCTGAGCTCGTTGATCATCTCCTGGCTTTCGGCGACGATGCCCTGCCCGATCGCCTGCGCGGTGTCGGGATCGAAGGCCTTTACCTGCACCTCGATCAGCCCGGTCGAGCCGTCATAGGACACGCCCACGATCCGGCCCCAGTAGGACACCAGGTCTTCCAGCGTGGCATCGGGCCAGATGCCGAAGACCCAGTCGCCCTCGGTCAGCCCGGCCCAGTCCCAGCTCCAGGGCCAGCCGGCCTCCCCCTGCCAGTTCCCGGGCCAGTCCTCGGGCCAGACCTGCGAATATTCCGCGCGCAGGTCGATGCGCGCGTTGATCGCCTGCACCATCTCCTGGCTCTGGATGAACTCGTAGAGGATGTCGCCGTCGGTGGCGGTCGAACTGCCCGAGATGCTGAGGATCGGGCTGAGCATGTCGGTGCTGCCGCCGCTTTCCTCCTGTCTCACGGTGAAGCCCGCGATCGAGGAATACTGGTCTTCGGCCAGCCCCCACATGTAGGCGGCCACGCCCGCGAAGGGCAGGAACACCATCAGCAGGAACGAGGCGAGAAGCCCCCAGTGCCGTTTCTTCATCCGCGCCTTTTCGGCGACGGGCTGAACTTCGATCACCGCGGGGACCTGGGCGGCGCGGCCGCCCTTGCCCTTCTTGCCGACCTTGCCCCCGCCTTGACCCCCGCCCTGGCCCCCGACCTTGCCGCTGGCCCGGAGCGCCTGGCGGGCGCCTTTCTTGGTGGCCGGCAGGCCTGCGCTGCCGGCTTTCCCGGTTCCGGTCTGGGCCCGGCCGCCGCCATTGCCACGGCCCCCGCCGCCATTGCCCCCGGACCCTGCGCGGCCGGAGCCGCTCCTGCCGCCGCCGCCCCCACCGCCACGGCCGGCCGCGCCCTGCGATGTGCCGGGGGAGGACCCGGTTTCGGAGTCTTTTTCGGAAGGGGTGCCGGAATCGGAGGAGGATTTGGCGGCTTCGGTCATGGTGGGTACTGCACGCCCGTTATGTCTGCCGGTTCTGTCGGCACGTTATGCGGGTTTCCGGCCGGAGACGGGCGCCAGACGGGCGTTTGTCCGCGGGCTCTCGGGAAATCCGTTTGCGACTTCTACCCAATCGACGGCATAAAGGCCAGCATCGACGGACGGTCCTGTGCACGGAACGGTCAGGGCGGTCCGTGCCGCCACGGGGCCGCCACGGGCGGCCCGAAACGATCTCGACAACGATCCCGACCCTTGGCCCGACTTCCAGACCGAACAGCCCGGATGAGCATCCACTCCATGACCGCCCCTGCCGATATCCACCCGCGCAAAGGTTCCGGACCGGGGAAGCGGCCGGGGAAGGGCCGCGGCAGCGCCGGGGGAGCGGGCGGGGCAGGGAAGCCGCAAGCGGTGCCGCCTGCGCTGGAGCCGTCGCCGCAAGCGGCGCTTAAACCCCGGTCGGTGGGCGGGTCCTTCGTTGCCTTCCGGGCGATCACGGCGCTGATGCTGCGCGAGATGTCGACACGCTACGGGCGCACGCCGGGCGGCTATCTCTGGGCCGTGCTGGAGCCCCTGGGCGCGATCCTGGTGCTGAGCCTGGGCTTCAGCCTGATGCTGCGATCGCCGCCCCTGGGGACGAGCTTCCTTCTGTATTATGCCACCGGCTACACGGCCTTCAACCTGTACCAGAGCCTGTCGAACATGGTGGCGCGCGCGGTGGATTTCTCGCGTCCGCTGCTGCGCTACCCGGCGGTGACATGGGTGGATGCGCTGACGGCGCGGTTCCTGCTGAACAGCCTGACGGGGATCCTTGTCTCGGCGCTGCTGCTGGGGGGGATCCTGATCTCGCTCGACACCCGCGTGGTGCTGGACCCGGTGCCGGTGGTCGAGGCGTTTCTGCTGGCGATGCTGCTGGGGCTGGGGGTCGGCACGCTGAACGCGGTGCTGATGGGGCTGTTCCCGATCTGGGAGGTGGCGTGGTCGGTGGCGACGCGGCCCCTGTTCATCGCCTCGGGGGTGCTGTTTCTTTATGACGACATGCCCCCCACCGCGCAGAAGATCCTGTGGTACAACCCGCTGACCCATGTCACCGGGCTGATGCATGAAGGCTTCTACCCGATCTACCGGGCGACCCATGTCAGCTTTGCCTATGTCATCCTGTTCGGGCTGGTCACGCTGACGATGGGGGCGCTGCTGATGGGCCGCTATCACCGCGAGATCCTGAACCGCTAGGGGGCCGGTCCCCCGACTCTCGACTCGGCCCCCGATCCCGGGCCCCGGGTGACACGAGGGTCACGGTCCGGTCCGACTTGCTTGCGACGGGGACCGGGGCATTGCATTTTCGCCGGAAGTCGCACATTCCCGCGCTTCGGACATTCCGGCCCGATATCGGGGTGCCGCGAGGCAGGACGCGCACGCAGAACGGGCAAGGCGGGGCAGAGCGGGAGCAGCATGAAGCTCATTCTCTTTATCGGACACCACAAGGTGGGGTCGACTGCGCTGCAGGATTTCCTGTCGCGCAACGCCGTGGCGCTGATGCGCGCGGGCATTCTTTATCCGGCGGTTGAAACCCAGGGCCAGGCGCTGCTTCTGGCGCGCGCGCTCTATGGCGAAACCCCGGATATCGGCGGCGAAGGCAAGGACGGCAAAGGCGGGAAGGGGGGCGCGCTGCCCATCAACCTGCGCGAGGCGCACAATGCGCTGGCCTTCCGGATGCTGGCGGACGAGGCCGGCAAGTCGGGCCGCGTGCCCGAGTTCCACAAGGGCCTGCCGGGGGCGGGGCAGATGTTCCGCGCGCTGCGCCACCAGGTCGAGTACCTGAAGCCGAAAGCGGTGATCCTGTGTTCCGAGGTCTTCGCCAATTTCGGCCAGAAGTTCGAGGACCCGGAGACCAGCCCGATCGGCCGCATCGCCCGCACCTTCCCGGAGGCCGAGGTGACGATCATGGCCACCCTGCGCCGGATCGACGATTACCTGGCCGCCTGGCACGGCCAGCGGCTGCGCTTCGGCGAGAAGTTCCGCCGGCTGCCCGACGGGGCGGCGCTGCGCTACTGCCAGAACACCCATTTCGACTATCGCCGCATGATCGAACCCTGGGCGCAGACCTTCCCGGGCGCGACGCTGCGGCTGCGGACCTATGACGAGGTGCTGGCCGCGGGCGGCTCGATCGCCGACATGACGGAGGTGCTGGGCCGGATCCCCGGCGTCCGCCTGCCCGAAGGTCTGACCCAGCCCGACCGGACCAATGCCAGCCTGCATCGCGGGCTGGTCGATATCGCGCGGCGCGGCAACTGGGCGCTGCCCGGACCGGCGGCGTCGGACCTGCAGGGCTATCTCGACCGGCGCGCGCCCGAGCTGGGCCTGCCGCCCTCGCGCGACGTGGAGCTTTACGGCGCCGATCTGCGGGACCGGCTGGTCGACCGCTTCGCCCCCATCGACGCATGGCTGGGGGAGCAGGCGGGCCGGCCCGGCTTCTTCCCCGACCTGGACGAGGCCCGCACGCCCCGCCCGGTGCCCGAGGAGGCGGCGGCCGAGACCGGCCTTGCCGCGCTGCGCGCGGGGCTCAGGTTCCATCCGCCGCGCGGAGACCATGGCCCGGCCATCGCCGAATTCCTGCGCGGGCTCGACCTGTCGCAGCCGGTGCCCGCACGGGTGGCCGAAGCGCAGGGCGCCGCGACAGCGGAGGGCGCGGAGCGGGGCCCAGACACGGGAACTGACACGGGCGCAAACACGGGCCCGTCAAAAGGCCCCTCAAAGGGGGCAGCAAAGGGTCGGGCCAGGCCCGGTCCCGCGGCGCAAGGGGCCACGACCGACGATCCCGCCACCGGCAAGCGGAGAGCCCGGCAATGATCGACGAACTGGTGATCCATGCCGGCGACTGCAAGACGGGCTCCTCCGCGATCCAGGCGGCGCTGCGCGGCCGGCGCTGGACGGGGGACGTGGCGCGCGTGGCCTACCCGACCCGGTCGGCCCATAACGACCTGGCCGGCACCATGGTGGGCGAGGGCAAGCCCGGGCAGGCCGACAAGATACTGACCCGGCTCAATACGCGGTTTGCAAAGCGGGACGGCGGGCTGGGCGTGATCTCGGCCGAGCATTTCGAATACGTGCCGCCCGAGCGGCTGGCCGATGCGCTGGCGCGCAACATGCCAGACCTGGCCGGGTCCGTGCGGGTGGTGGCCTATGTCCGGCCCCATGCAGACCGGCTGATGTCGTCCTATTCCGAACGGCTGAAGCTGGGCCGGAGCCTCGACACGCCGATGGATCTCTACGAGCAGTTCGACCGCAACGGCAGGCTCGACTACGCGCAGCGCTTCGGGGCATGGCGCGGGGTCTTCGGCGATAGGTTCACGCTGCGCCCCTACACCAGATCGACGCTGCTGGACGGCGACGTGGTGCGCGATTTCCTGGAGTACCTGTTTCAGGGCGCGCCGGTGACCGTCACGGACAGCGCGGACACGATCAACCCGTCGCTGTCGGTCGAGGACCTGGCGCTGCTGTGCGACATCCACGCCCACCTGCGCGCGAAGGGGCCGGTGGCCGGCCGCGCCGCCACGATGATGGGGCGCCACCTGGCCGGGCTGTTTCCGCCCGATCCCGCGGTGCCGCGCACCAAGCTGAAGATCGACCGGGCGCTGGCCGCGCGCCTGCAGGACCGCTACGCCACCGATGCCGCGGCGCTCGATGCCGCCTTCTTCGACGGCACGCCGATCTCGGACGCGCTGGCGCGGGCGGGCGACGGCGCGCTGGAGGCGCCGCAGGACATGCGGGCCGAGACCTGGTTCAGCCCCGAGACCCTGCGCTATGCGCGCGGCTTCGCCGAAGCCATGGCCATGACGATCGAGCGCGAGCCCCGCTGGGCCGCCCGCGCCGCCCGGCCGCCGGAACTGCGCCCGAAGGCGTCCGCGCAGGGCAAGACTGAAGGCAAGGCCGGTGGAAAGACCGCCGGCAAGAACAAGAACAAGGGCGGTAAGGCCAAGGGCGGCAAGGCCGGGGGTCCGGGCAAGACGGGTGGCAAGAAGACGGCCGGCAAGACGGCCGGGAAACCGGAGAGCGCATCGTGACCCAGGAACTGCTGCTGCATGTCGGCGACTGCAAGACCGGCTCGACCGCGCTGCAATCGGTCCTGTCCCAGGGCGCGTGGCGGGCACCGGGGCAATCGCTGCTGTACACGGCGCGGATGAACCATTCCGACATGGCCAAGACGCTGACCCGCCAGGCCCGCCGCCAGGCCGAAACCAAGCGCTTCGGCGCGATGCGCAAGGCGATGGAAGACAGCGACGCCCGCCACGTGGTGATTTCCAGCGAGCATTTCGAATTCGTCGACCCGGAAGTCACCCACGCCGCCTGCCTGAAACATTTTCCCGGCTGGGCCGAGGAGATGCGCGTGGTGGCCTATGTCCGCCCCCATGCGGAGCGGCTGCTGTCGAGCTATGCCGAACACGTCAAGCTGCTGTCGGTGGACACGTCCATGCGGGGGATGTTCGAACGGTTCCAGCGGGTGGGCCGGATGGATTACGCGCCGCGCTTCCGCAAGTGGCGCGATCTGCTGGGCGACCGCTTCATCCTGCGCCCGATGGTGCGCCCGGAACTGGTGCAGGGCGACGTGGTGGCGGATTTCTTCGACATCCTGTTCCGCGGCGCCGGGGTCGAGATCACCCATGTGCCCGAACTCAACACCGCCTCCACGGTCGAGGACCTGGCGGTGCTGCGCACGCTGCACCGGCAGATCCGCGCGAAATACCCCGAGATCCGCTTCAACTGGCACGAGGGCCTGGGCAAGCATTACGCGCGGATCCTGCGCGATGTGCCGGTGGACGGCGTCGCGGCCACGAAGCTGGGGATCGACCGGGCGCTGGCGAAGGACGTGGTCAGGCATTACCGCGCCGATGCCGGGGCGCTGGACGCGGAATTCTTCGACGGCACGCCGATGACGGATGCGCTGGAGGCCGCACCGGCCCGTGCCATCGACGCGCCGCAATCGCTGGAGCCGGAAGATCACTTCGCGCCCGAAACGATCCGCTACCTTGCAGGCTTTGCCGACATGATGGGCCGGATGCTGGCGGACAATCCCAAAATCATGGTCCGCGGGATCATGCGCGAGGAACTGCGCCCCGATACCTGATCATGCCGCCTGATCATGCCGCCTGATCACGACGTCTGATCATGGGCCGCCGATCCCGGCGTCCCCGTCGCGTGGGGACGCTGTCCCCACACCCCTGAGGTATTTGAAGACCAAAGAAGCAGGCAGAGCGCCCGGACGTCTCTGGTCACCAAATACCTCCGCCGGAGGCAGCCCGCCGTGACGGGCAGGCGGCCGGCCTGGCCCCCGGGTGCCCCCGGGGGCCGGCGCGTGCGGCTCAGGCGGCGGCCCCCGTGTCATTGCCCGTATCCTTGCCCGTATCCTTGCCGGTCTCTTCGGGGGCCAGGGTCTCTTCCCAGTAGCTGGCGGTGGTCATGTCCTCGTAGCCGTCGCGCCAGCGTGTGCGGATCGTCTCGTAATCGCGGCGGAAGCGCAGGGTGAGCGAGATGACCTCGCGCAGGATGGCGAAGAAGCGCGCCTTGTCATGGGTGACGGTGTAGGATTTCGTCCGGTCCGTGTTCAGGTAGGTGGCCTCTGCCGCACCCAGCACCGGGTAGACGAGGCTGCGCTTGCTGATCTTCACGATGACCCGGTCGCCCAGCAGCCCCCAGAAGGGCAGGAAATGGCCGTTCAGGCTGGACAGGCCCAGCACCTCGCGCAGCTTGCGGGGGATGCGGGTGAAGCGGCGGCGTTCCCCGGGGCGCTCCACCGGGCCCCAGGCCTCGGTTCTCGTCAGCGCCTTGATGTCGGCGCGGCGCTGGCTCATGTCGATGTTCTTGTCGAAGAAGCCCGGCCCTTCCATCACGTCCTTCCAGGCCATGATCTGCGCCTCGGCGCTGTCGTAGTGCATCCGCACCGCCGCGCGCAGGATGAAGCGCCATGCGATCCGCGCCGTGCCCATGGCGGACCGTTCCAGCGCGGGCGTGACAAGGTGCTGGACCAGGTGATTGCGCAGGTCCAGGTACAGCGTCTGCGCGCTTTCCTTCTCCGAGAAATCGTCCTGGAACGAGACCACGCCGTTCAGCGTCATCACGTGGAACGGGTTCATCAGCGAGAAGCTGATATCGTCGCCCCGCACGAAGAAGGGGAAGGGGTGGTGTTCGACCTGGGCGATGGTGAAGGCGAAGAACCACCAGCCGCCATAGAGCGTGGCGGGCCGGTTCACCATGCTGTCGAATTCCATCTCGATGACCTGCGCCGGTTTGCGCAGGTCGGTACCGCAGGCCAGCGGATGGCACGAGCCGTCGAACCAGGCGCCGTTCTCCCACATCGTCCACTTGTGGGTATTGGTGATCATGGCGCCGGCCAGCGCAACCTTCGGATCTGTCGCCAGCGCCAGGAAGACATAGGCGCGCGCGATGTTTTCCATGTGGAAGGACGCGTCGTCGTCCATGAAGAGGCAATGGGTCGATCCGGCGGCCTGCGCCTCCAGCAGCCCCCGGGCAAAGCCGCCCGCGCCGCCCAGGTTGCGGTTGGGGATCGGCCGGACATGGGGGGAGGGCGGGATCTCCGCGCTCTGCCCGTTGTCGACGACCTGCACGGCGATGTTAGGCCCATGCTCGTAGCCCTGCAGGAAGTCTTCCAGCCGGGCGACGGTCTCCTGCACCTGTTCCTCGCGTTTGAAGGTGGTGATCGACACGGTCAGCGCGGGCCAGGTGGCGGGCACCGTCTTCGTGGCGAAGCGCCCGGCGATGAAGCGCGCGTCAGAGCCCAGATTGGTGACATCGAGAAACAGCACGTTGCCGTCGATCGCGTCACGGTCTAGCAGCGCCGACAGGTCGATCGCGTGGGGCTGGCCAGGGGCCAGGGTGACGACCGCGCTCGTCACGATCTCCCAGGATTGTTCGGGGATGGCGCGGATGACGCGCAGCTGCATCCGGCCCTCGCCCTCGAGTTCCACGAACAGCCCGTCGAGCGTGCAGGCCGTGGCCCATTTGCCCAGCGAGAACAGGTTGAAATAGCTGCCGAAGCCCAGGCCAGCGCCGGGCCCCATGATCAGCGCGCCGCTGTCCGTGTCCCAGCCCACGGGGCCGCGGGGGTGGTAATAGAGCGCCTCCTCGGTGCAGATCGCGGGATCGGGGAGGAGAAAGTGCTGCAGGGTGAGCATCAAGGGCGCTCCGGGAAAGGCCGTTTCGGATGGAGCCTGACCTTGCAGGCGGCCCGGGCACTGTCAAGCGATGCGGGCACGACGGAGGGGCCGAAGGGGCAGGGCTGTGGCCGCCCGCCTTCGGTATGGACATCCGGGGGGTGGGTCCCTCATAACGAGCCCCGATCGGGCCTCCGACCGGATGAGGCCCGACCGCGATCAAGGAGCGCCGATGGCCGATTTCACCGCGACCCCGCTGAAAGGCGTCTGGGAGATCGTCCCGAAACGGTTCGGCGATGCCCGCGGCTTCTTCAGCGAAAGCTACAATGCGAAAGGCTTTGCCGATCACGGGATCGACATGGTCTTCGTGCAGGACAACCATTCCCTGTCGTCCACGCCGGGCACCGTGCGGGGCCTGCATTTCCAGGCGCCCCCCCATGCGCAGGACAAGCTGGTGCGCTGCGGGAAGGGCCGGATCTTCGACGTGGCCGTCGATGTGCGGAAGGGCAGCCCGACCTGGGGCCAGTGGCACGGGGTGGAGCTGAGCTTCGAGAACGGCAAGCAATTGCTGGTGCCCGCCGGGTTCCTGCACGGGTTCATGACGCTCGAACCCGACAGCGAGATCATCTACAAGTGCACCGATTTCTACGCGCCCGAGTGCGACGGCGCGGTGCGCTGGAACGATCCCGATATCGGCATCGCGTGGCCCGATCTGGGGCCCGATGTCGGCGATGCGGTCCTGTCGGCCAAGGACGAGGCCGCGCCGTTCCTGAAGGAGTTCGACAGCCCCTTCACATGGGAGCCCACGGCGTGAAGCTTCTGGTCACAGGGGGCGCGGGCTTCATCGGCTCTGCCGTGGTGCGGCAGGCGATTGCCGCCGGGCATTCGGTGGTGAACCTCGACGCGCTGACCTATGCGGCGTGCCTGGACAACGTGGCCTCGGTCGCGGACGCCCCGGCCTATGCGTTCGAACAGGCCGATATCCGCGACCGCGCCGCGCTCGACCGGATTTTCGAGGCGCATCAGCCCGATGCGGTGATGCACCTGGCCGCGGAAAGCCATGTCGACCGGTCGATCGACGGGCCGGGGGATTTCATCGAGACGAATGTCACCGGCACCTACCAGATGCTGGAGGCCGCCCGCGCCCACTGGGTGCGGCAGGGCCGGTCTGATACGTTCCGCTTCCACCATATCTCGACCGACGAGGTCTTCGGATCGCTCCCCCCCGACCCGGAGGTGAAGTTCACGGAAACCACCGCCTACGATCCCCGCTCGCCCTATTCGGCGTCGAAAGCTTCGGCTGATCACCTCGTCCGCGCGTGGCACGAGACCTACGGGCTGCCGGTGGTGCTGACCAACTGTTCCAACAATTACGGCCCCTTCCACTTCCCCGAAAAGCTGATCCCGGTGGTGATCCTCAATGCGCTGGCGGGCAAGCCCCTGCCGATCTACGGCGACGGGTCGAACATCCGCGACTGGCTGTTCGTCGAGGACCACGCCACGGCGCTGCTGCTGGTGGTGGCGGAAGGTCAGGTGGGCCGGTCCTACAATATCGGCGGCAACGCGGAACGCACGAACCTCGAACTGGTGCAGGCTTTGTGTGCGGCGCTGGATGCGCAGCGCCCGAAGGAGAGCGGCTCCTACGCCGACCAGATCACCTTCGTCACCGACCGCCCGGGCCATGACAGGCGCTATGCCATCGACGCCACCCGCATCCGCGACGAACTGGGCTGGGAGCCGTCGGTGACGCTGGACGAAGGTCTGGCCCAGACCGTGACATGGTATCTTGAGAACGAAGCCTGGTGGCGCGCGCTCCAGGACCGCGCCGGCGTGGGCCAGCGGCTGGGGACGGGATCATGACGCTGCTGGTCTTCGGCAAGACGGGCCAGGTCGCGCAGGAACTGCAACGCCGCGCGCCCGAGGCGACCTTCCTTGGCCGGGCGGAGGCCGACCTGTCCGACCCCGCCGCCTGCGCCGCCGCGATCCGGACGGCCGGGCCCACGGCCGTGATCAACGCCGCCGCCTATACCGCTGTCGACAAGGCCGAAGAAGATGAGGCCGCCGCCACCGTGATCAACGGCGACAGCCCCGGCGCCATGGCCCGGGCCTGCGCCGCCCTTGGCATTCCCTTCGTCCAGATCTCCACCGATTATGTCTTCGACGGGCAGGGCACCGTGCCTTTCGCCCCGGACGATCCCACGGCCCCGCTCAGCGCCTATGGCCGGTCCAAGCTGGCCGGTGAACAGGCGATTGCCGGGGCAGGGGGGGCATATGCGATCCTGCGGACGTCATGGGTGTTCTCAGCCCATGGCGGGAACTTCGTGAAGACGATGCTGCGCTTGGCCGAAACCCGCGACCGGCTGACCGTGGTGTCGGACCAGATCGGCGGCCCCACCGCCGCGGGCCCCATCGCGGACGCCTGCCTTGCGGCAGCGGCAAGGCTGGCGGAGGACCCGTCCCTGACCGGCACCTACCATTTCGCGGGCAGCCCGGATGTCAGCTGGGCGGATTTCGCCCGCGCGATCTTCGCGCTGACGGGCGCGGCGGTCGACGTGGCCGACATCCCCACGCGTGATTATCCTACCCCGGCGCAGCGCCCGGCCAATTCGCGGCTGGACTGCACCCGGCTTGCCCGGCTGGGGATCGCCCGCCCCGACTGGCACCGCGACCTGACCCATGTCCTGACAGAGCTGGGAGCGCTCTCATGACCCAACGCAAAGGCATCATCCTGGCCGGGGGCTCGGGCACGCGGCTCTATCCGCTGACGCTCGGTGTCTCGAAGCAGCTCATGCCGGTCTATGACAAGCCGATGATCTACTACCCGCTGTCGGTCCTGATGCTGGCGGGCATCCGCGAGGTGGCGCTGATCACCACGCCCCACGACCAGGACCAGTTCCGGAAGCTGCTGGGCGACGGCAGCCAGTGGGGGATGGACCTGACCTACATCGTCCAGCCCTCGCCCGACGGGCTGGCGCAGGCCTACCTGCTGGCCGAGGATTTCCTGGCCGGCGCGCCATCGGCCATGGTGCTGGGCGACAACATCTTCTTCGGCCACGGCCTGCCCGAGATGCTGGCCGCGGCGGACGCGCAGGAGACCGGGGGGACGGTCTTCGGCTACCATGTGGGCGATCCCGAACGCTATGGCGTGGTGGATTTCGACGAAGGTGGCATGGCCCGCGAGATCGTGGAAAAACCCGCCGTCCCGCCCTCGAACTTCGCGGTGACAGGGCTTTATTTCCTCGATGGCGAAGCGCCCGAGCGCGCCCGCGCCATCACGCCGTCGGACCGGGGCGAGCTGGAGATCGTGTCGCTGCTGCAGACCTATCTCGACGAGGGGCGCCTGTCGGTCCAGACGATGGGGCGCGGCTATGCCTGGCTCGATACGGGAACCCATGCCAGCCTTCTGGACGCGGGCAATTTCGTGCGTACCATGTCCGAACGGCAGGGGCTGCAGATCAGCTGTCCGGAAGAAATCGCCTATCGCAGGGGTTGGATCGACGACGCGCTGATGCTGGAACACGCCGAGCGTTTCGGGAAGACGGAGTACGGCCGCTACCTGAAAGCGGTGGTCGAGGAAGGCAAGGGCTAGGCCGGCGCGAACGCCGCCACCGTCGCGTGGGGGCTCTGCCCCCGCACCCCCCCCACCCCCGAAATATTTGACGACCAAAGACGCCGGGGACGTCCCCTGTTTCTTCTTTTCAAAAATACTCCGGGGGAGTCCGCGCCGCAGGCGCGGGCGGGGGCAGAGCCCCCATTGATGCCCGGCCCGGATTTGCCTTTAAGAGGCAGCAGATTCGCGAACAGGCCCAAACAGGCCCAAACAGGCACTGAAAGCAGGAGCACGCATGTCGAAAGGTCATCTTCTGATGGTGGGGGCGGGGCTTTCGGGCGCCGTGATCGGCCGGCATCTGGCGGAAGCCGGCTACAGGATCACCGTCGTGGATGCGCGCGACCACGTGGGCGGCAACTGCCACACCCTGCGCGACCCGGAAACCGGCGTTCTGGTCCATGTCTACGGGCCGCATATCTTCCATACCGACGACGAAGAGGTCTGGGACTACGTCAACCGCTACGAGACGTTCCTGCCCTACAAGAACCGCGTGAAGGCCACGACCGGCGGCGCGGTCTATTCGCTGCCCGTCAACCTGCACACCATCAACCAGTTCTTCGGCAAGACGATGCGGCCCGACGAGGCACACGCCTTCATCACGGAAGAACAGGCCGATACCACCATCGAGGATCCCCAGACCTTCGAGGAACAGGCGATGCGCTTCGTGGGCAAGGACCTCTACGAGGCGTTCTTCAAGGGCTACACGACCAAGCAATGGGGCTGCCACCCGTCAGAGCTGCCGGCCTCGATCCTGAAACGCCTGCCCGTGCGCTTCAACTACGACGACAACTACTTCTTCCATCGGTTCCAGGGCATGCCCGAAACCGGCTACACGGCGATGGTGGAACGCATCCTGGATCACCCGGGAATCGAGGTGAAGCTGGAGACGACCTTCACCCGCGACGAGGCCGGCGATTACGACCACGTGTTCTATTCCGGCCCGCTGGATGGCTGGTTCGACTACGAGATCGGCCGCCTGGGCTACCGCACGCTGGATTTCGAACGCTTCACCTATGATGGCGATTACCAGGGCTGCGCGGTGATGAATTACGGCGAGGAGGAAGTCCCCTTCACCCGCATCACCGAACACAAGCATTTCTCGCCCTGGGAAAGCCACGAAGGCTCGGTCTGCTACCGCGAATTCTCGCGCGCCGCCGAACCCGGCGATATCCCCTACTACCCGATCCGGCAGGTGAAGGAGAAGGCGATGCTGTCGGATTACGTCAAGCTGGCCGAAGGCACGCAAGGTGTCAGCTTCGTCGGCCGTCTGGGCACGTACCGGTATCTCGACATGGATGTCACCATCCGCGAGGCGCTGGACACCGCGCGCGGCTATCTTGAACGGGCGGAAAAGGGCGCGCCCGTCCCCGCCTTCTTCACCGCGCCGCTTTGAGGCCGGGGGCCGCCGGACCGGCGCGTCCGGCCCTGAGGGCCCGCCACCCTGCGTCCCTGTCCGGGACATGGAACCGGTATGCAACGGGGTCATGCGCGGAAAAACCCCCGTTTCAGCGCCTTTGACCGCCGAGATGTTTGACGTATCGACAAAAATCCTGCTACGCAAAAACCGGCCGGGTTGTGCGATTTGCCTCCGGCCACGCGCTGGCCGGCCGCCCGGAAGGCGAGGGGGACGCTGTTGGAAATGACAGGCGGACCGCCACCACCGGCGGTGAACGGAATGCTCCGGATGATGCGCCGGGAACTGGACTGCGGAAGGAACCGGGAATGGTCGCGCGGATGGGGCAGTCGATGCTGAACCTGATCAGTGGGCTGACCCGCAGGCAAAAAAGCTCCGTCTTCCTGGCGCTCGACCTGCTGCTGCTGCCCGCAACCCTGCTGTTCACCTATGCCATCCAGGCCCTGCCGCAACCGGCCATGGCCACGCTGTGGCACACGGGGCCGGTGCTGCCCTACCTGATGCTGGCCGCCGCGGGGCTGTCGATCTGGCTGGGGCTGCCGCTGATCCAGCTGAATGCCTACGAACGCCATGCCGTGGGCCTCACGGGCATCTACGCGCTGGCCGTCGCGGGCAGCCTTGCGGTGCTGACCGGGCTGGCCAAGCTGGGCCTGCCGCCGGGCACCCATGTGATCTTCGGCATTTCCTATTTCCTGGCGCTGGTCGCCGCGCGGGCCGCGATGCTCTACATCACCATCGCCATCTACCAGAGCGCCGGGCCCCGCTGCCGGGTGCTGATCTACGGCGCCGGCGCCACCGGCGCGCAGCTGGCGCTGGCGCTGAAAAGCCACGAGACCATCGACCCGGTGGCCTTCGTCGACGACAACTCGTCGCTCCAGGGGATGATGCTGGTGGGCCTGCCGGTGCTGGCGCCCGGCAAGATCGCCGAGATCGTGAAGACCCGCGCCATCAACCGGGTGCTGCTGGCCATGCCGTCCGTCAGCCCGCCGAAACAGGCGCAGATCGCGCGCCGGGTGCAGATGATGGGGCTGGAGGTGCAGACGCTGCCCTCCTTCGCGCAGCTGATCGGGGAGGAGGCGCTTGTCGACAAGCTGGCCCCCGTCGCCCCGCAGAGCTTTTTGGGCCGGGCGTCGCGCGCGGGCGAACTGGGCCGGGCGGCGCAGCTTTATGCCGGCCGCTCGATCCTCGTTTCGGGCGCGGGCGGCTCGATCGGATCCGAACTTTGCCGCCAGGTGCTGACCTGCCGGCCGAAGCGCGTGGTGCTCTACGAACTGTCGGAACTGGCGCTCTATACCGTGCACCAGGAATTGCTGAGCCTGACCGAGGGCATGGATATCGAGATCGTGCCGATCCTGGGCTCGATCACCGATCCGCGGCAGGTGCGCGGCGTGCTGGCCGATTTCGGCGTGCAGGTCATCCTGCATGCGGCCGCCTACAAGCACGTGCCGCTGGTGGAGGCCAACCCGCTGCCCGGCCTCGCCAACAATGTCTTCGGCACCCAGACGCTGGCGCAGGCCGCGCAGCAGGCGGGCGTCGAACGCTTCATCCTCGTGTCGTCGGACAAGGCGGTGCGGCCCGCGAACGTGATGGGCGCGTCGAAACGGCTGGCGGAACTGGTGGTGCAGGACCTGGCCACCCGGACCGGCCGGCAGACGGGGGCGGCCACGGTCTTTGCCATGGTGCGCTTCGGCAACGTGCTGGGTTCGTCCGGGTCCGTCGTGCCGCTGTTCCAGGACCAGATCAGCCGCGGGGGCCCGGTGACGGTGACCGACCCGGAGGTGAGCCGCTTCTTCATGACCACCCGCGAGGCGGTGCAGCTTGTGCTGAAGGCGGGCGCCGAGGCCAAGGGCGGCGAGGTCTTCATCCTGGACATGGGGGAACCCGTCTCGATCCTGCACCTGGCGCGGCAGGTGATCGAAAGCGCGGGCTATACCGTGCGCGACGCGGCCAACCCGGACGGCGACATCGATATCGAGATCACGGGCCTCCGCCCGGGCGAGAAGCTGCAGGAAGAACTGACGCTCACCGACGACCTGATCGGCACGCGCTATCCCAAGATCTTCTGCGCGCGCGAGGAGTACCTGTCGGAGATCGAGGTCGCGGCGATGCTGCGCGCGCTGCGCCAGGCGCTGGCCGCGGGCGATGCGCAGGCCGCGCGCGGCGTGATCCTGCGCTGGGTCGAAGGCTACGTGCCCCCCGAAGCGGACCGCAAGAGCTCGTGATCCCATCGTGATCCCACCTCGCGCTGGCGCCTGCCGCGCGGTCCCGGTAGGGAAGGGGCGCTGCGGGCTGTGATGAGGGAATGACATGAAGATCGCCGTTGCGGGCCTGGGCTATGTCGGGCTGTCGAACGCCGTGTTGCTGGCGCAGAACCATGATGTGGCCGCCGTCGACATCTCGGATGTCCGGGTGCAGGCGGTGAACGGGCGGCAATGCCCGATCGTGGACGCCGAGTTGGAAGACCACCTGGCCCGTCACGACCTGCGCCTGAGCGCCACGACGGACGGCACCGCGGCCTATGCCGATGCCGATTACGTGGTGATCGCCACCCCCACCAATTACGATGCGAAGACCAACCATTTCGACACGTCCAGCGTCGAGGCGGTGATCGACGAGGTGATCGCGGTGAACCCGCGGGCCACCATCGTGATCAAGTCGACGATCCCGGTGGGCTATGTCCAGCATATCCGCCGCGAGAAGGAGACCGACCAGGTCATCTTCTCCCCCGAGTTCCTGCGCGAGGGCCGCGCGCTCTACGACAACCTCCATCCCAGCCGCATCATCGTGGGCGAACGGTCGGACCGGGCACAGGTCTTCGCCGACCTGCTGCTGGAAGGCGCCGTGGACAAGGACGTGGAGGTGCTCTTCACCGACCCGGCCGAGGCCGAGGCGATCAAGCTTTTCGCCAACACCTACCTTGCGATGCGGGTGGCCTTCTTCAACGAACTCGACAGCTATGCCATGGCCGCGGGCATGGACACGCGCCAGATCATCGACGGGGTGTGTCTCGATCCCCGCATCGGGGCGCATTACAACAACCCCTCCTTCGGCTATGGCGGCTACTGCCTGCCCAAGGACACCAAGCAGCTGCTGGCCAACTACAACCACGTGCCGCAGAACCTGATCCGCGCCATCGTGGATGCCAACCGCACGCGGAAGGATTTCCTGTCCGATCGGATCCTGATGCGGGGCCCGAAGGTGGTGGGCATCTACCGGCTGGTGATGAAGGCGGGATCGGACAATTTCCGGCAAAGCTCGATCCAGGGGATCATGAAGCGGCTGAAGGCCAAGGGGATCGAAGTGACGGTCTACGAGCCGGTGCTGGAGGACGACGAGTTCTTCAATTCCCGCGTCATCCGCGACCTCGACGCCTTCAAGGCCGAGGCCGACGTCATCGTCGCCAACCGGATGACCGACGACATCGCGGACGTGAAGGACAAGGTCTTCACCCGCGACCTGTTCGGCGCCGACTGAGGGGTGCGGCGGGGGAAACCCCGCCCTGCGTTCTCCGGATGCCGGTGAGCGCGGCTGGCCGCGGACCGCCTCCGGCGGAGGTATTCGGAGACCGGAGAAGCCGGGACGGTCCCCGGGCGTCTTCCGCCCACAGATATCCCGGGGGGCAGCGCCCCTCTTGGGCCCCTGCCGCCTGGAACGCGGTCTAGAACCAGGTCCCGATCCAGAGCTTGTTACCGTCGATCTTCGTGATCGTGCCGGAAAACGCCGCCGGAGCCGTGGTGATCGCGGCATTGCCGTTGGTGCAGATCTGGGTGCCGTCGGCAAAGCGGACATAGTCGCCATTCCCGTTGCTGCCGCGTTCGATCACGCCCCCCGTGGGCACCCCGCCCGACTGGCTGACGGTGCTCACGATATTCTCGGTCCCGTAGGAGACCGACCAGTCGGTGAAGCTGCTGCCATTGTAGCTGCGCGAGGCGCGCGATCCGTCGGAGAAGGCCACGAACTGGGCAAAGCCCCCGCCCGACTGGCGCAGCACCGCCACCGACCCGGCGGTGGTGCCCGCGGGCCGGTTCAGGGTGGCGCCGGTCATGCGGTAGAAGCCCGACGGCGTGTCGGTGGCGTCGAAATCGCCGAAGAACGGCGGCAGGGAGGTCTCCCCCAGCCCGAAGGCGCCGGTGGTCATCAGCCGGCCCGCTTCCGTATCGGTGGCACTGCTTTGCACGGCCGCGCCCGTCACCGTCCCGTCGCCGGCGTCGATCACCAGCGCATCGGTCCAGGCGGTCCCGTCCTGGGAGACCTTCACCGTCAGGTCGGTGCTGCCCGCCAGCCCGATCTCGGCATGGCCGGTCCAGTCCGACTGGTAAATCAGCGCCGCCGTATCCCCCGCCGCGGCCTTGTTGATCTTCACCCGGTGATCGTCGCCATCATGGGACAGCAGCACCGCCGGCGCCTGCACCGACAGCCGGTTGGTCGCGTCCGACGTGGTGGCGATGCCGATCCCGCCCAGATTGTCGCGCGCGGCCTCAGGCAGGACCCAGGCGGCCCCGTCCCAGATCTTCAGCGCGCCCGCGCCCGCATCCCAGACCCGCCAGCCGGGGGCGGGATCGAGGAAGATCCACCCGCCCGAGACGAAGGCGGCCAGCGCCCCGTCCTGCCCGGCCCAGGCGCCGGTGGCACCCGGGCCCACGCCGTAAGCCGCGCCCTCGGGCGGGCTCGCGGGCGGCGTGGTCTCGTCCAGCCCTTCGACCTGCATCTGCACGAGGATATCGAGCCGGGCCAGCGCCTCGTTCACGGTGACATGTTTCTGCGCCTGTGCGGGCTGCAGGCGGGGCAGGGCAAGGCGGGGGGATGTCTGTTCGGGCATGGGAGTTCTCCTGTCGGCGTCGCGCGCGAGTCTGGCGCGGGGGCGTTAATCCCGGCTTGGCGATGCGCGCGCTGCGTTAACCCGTGCCCTGCCCGCGTCAGCTTCCGCGCCGCACCATGCCCCCCAGCGTCTGCAGCAGCAGGTCGATGTCGAAGCACAGCGACCGGTGATCCCGGTAGATCAGGTCCAGCCGCGCCTTGCGGGGGACGCAGGCGCGGGCATAGACGGCATCGGTTTCTTCCGCCGTGTCGCAGCGCTCCAGGAGCATTGCTTCGTGCCGGTGATAGACCAGCGTTGCCAGCCCCGTCACGCCGGGGCGGCAGGCCAGCACCTGGGCATACAGCTCGGGCGCGCGGTCGACATAGGTGCGCAGCGGCGGGCGGGGCCCCACGAAGCTCAGGTCGCCCTTCAGGATGTTGATCAGCTGGGGCATCTCGTCCAGCCGGGTGGCGCGCAGTGTCGCCCCCGCGGGCGTGATCCGGCCCGCCTTGTTCCCCCCCGACACGCCGCCGTCCTCGGTCCCCGTCGTCATGGTGCGGAACTTGATCAGCGGGAAGGCGGTGTCGGGCGTCTTCATCCGTTCCGAGACATAGAAGATCGGCCGCCCCTGTTTCACCAGGAGCCACAGCACCAGCCCCAGGAAGATCGGCGCAAGGATCACCGCGAAGCCCCCCGCAAGGGCCAGGTCGAAAGCGCGTTTCCAGGCGGGCATGGGGGTCATGAACGTTCCTTTCCAAGCAGGCCCAGGGCACGGGCCGCGCGCCATTCGGCCACGAGCGCTGCGGGCGTCGCACTGCCCGGGATCGGCGTGACCCCGGTGGCCCACAACCGGTCGAGCGCGAAATGCACCTCGGCGATGGCATGCCCCGGCGCGGGCTGGGGTGTCCAGTCCCGCCCGGCGGCGTCCAGAAGCGCGCCCATCTCGACCGCCCCGCCCGCGGGATCGGGGGCGGCGACGTTCAGGCAGGGGGGCAGGTCGCCGGGGCCTTCGCAGAGATCGGCCAGCACCCGCGCCAGGCTCACCGGCCCGATATAGCTGCGCGCCGGGGTGCGGCCGGTATCGAATCGATCCAGCCGGAACCCGGGCCGCCAGCCGCCCAGAATCGCATCGAGCCCCGCGATATTGCCGATTCGGAGACTCGTCAGCGGGACATTCAGCCGGGCCGCCAGCGCCGCGGCCTCCTGTTCCATCGCCGCCTTGGACCGGCCATAGGCGTTGACCGGCGCCGGCGGCCGGTCTTCCTCCAGCCGCCCGGCGCCGTGGCCATAGACCGCGGCCGAGGAGACAAGGACCACCCGCGCACCGGTGCCCCGGGCGGCCCGGACGGCCGCCAGCCCCAGCGCGATATTGTCGGAGACCGCGTTCTCCGCCGCAGGCCCCGGCACCACGCCGGCCAAGCACAGCAGCGTCTGCGCGCCGTCCATCAGGCCTGCCAGCCCCGCCGGATCGCCCAGGGGATCGGCCACGACCGTCCGGCCGCCGTAGGGTGCGTGGTCCCCACGCACCGCCCCCGTCCCCACACCGCCAGCGGCCCGGGGCCGCATGCCCCAGTCCGTGCGCGCGGCCAGCCCGGGCGCCAGCACCGGCCAGAGCCCCTGCAAAAGCCGTCCGATCCGGCCGTTGGCGCCCAGCACCAGATTGCGCATGATTTGCCTCCCGCCCCGACCGGATATTGACGCCCCGCCCCCGCCCAGTATCTTGCCGGCACCGAAAAAGAAAAGTCCTGTCCGCCGTCCCCGGTGCCGCATTCCGGCCCGAGCCCGTGCCGGGTCGGCCAACCACCGGGTCCCACCACGCATGCGCTTCACGCCGCAAAAGACGGTCCTTCTTCTGGGTATCGTCGCCCTGGGTCTTCTCCCCGCCTGCGGCCGGCTGCCTTCGGGCGGACCGGTGCGCGAGGAAGTCGTCACCCAGGCCGACACGGCCAATGCCGAATTCGCCGTCTACCCGGTGACCCGCGCCTTCCTGCCCACCGTCGCCCACTGGCCGCCCACCGGCAACACCGAACGCCTGTCCTGGCTGCAGGCCAGCCGCGGACCGCTGAGCCAGGCGATCCAGCCCGGCGACATGCTGGCGGTGCGGATCTGGGATTCGGGCGACAATTCGCTGCTCACCGCCCCGGGCCAGCGCGAGGTGACGCTGCAGGAAACCCGTGTCGGCCCGAACGGGACGATCTTCCTGCCCTATGTCGGCGACATCAACGTGATGGGCCTGTCCCCCGACCTGGCCCGGGCGCGGATCCAGGAGGAACTGGAAGCCATCGTGCCCTCGGCACAGGTGCAGCTTGAAATGGCCGGCGGGCGGTCGAACTCCGTCGACCTCGTGTCGGGCGTGTCCCGGCCCGGCCCCTACCCGATGCCCGACCGCAACTATTCGGTGCTGGCGCTGATCGCGGCGGGGGGCGGCGTGTCGCCCGTGATCGAGAACCCGCAGATCCGGCTGATGCGGGGCGGGCAGATCTACGGCACCTCGGTCGAGCGCCTGCTGGACAACCCGAACCTCGACACGCGGCTTTATGCCGGCGACCGGGTCTTCGTCGAGAACGACACCCGCTATTTCCTGTCCTTCGGCGCCACCGGCACCGAGGCCGTGCACCGCTTCACCAAGGATGGCGTGTCGGCCATGGACGCGGTGGCGATCATGGGCGGGGTGAACGACAACAAGGCCGATCCGCAGGGCCTGCTGATCCTGCGCGAATACGCGCCTTCCGCGCTCGATCCCGGTTCGCGGGGGCCGCGGCACCAGCGGGTGGTCTTCACGGTGGATCTGACCTCGACCGACGGGCTGTTCTCGGCGCGGAATTTCGAGATCCACTCGCAGGATCTCGTGATCGCGACCGAAAGCCCGATCAACGACGCGCTGACGATCTCGAACCTGGTCGGCAACTTCTTCGGCGTCTTCAGCCGCGCCGGCGCCATCTAGCGTCCTGACCTGGGGTGACCCCGGCGCCGCGCCCGGCCCGTCGCCGCGCGTTGCCCCCCGCTTTTCCCGGCGTTCCGCCCCCGGCCTGAACGGTCGGGGGCCCGGACAATTCGACCGAAAGGACGCATTCCTGCCCCATTCCTGTCCGCGGGCCGCCATGGGACGGGGGCATACCTGTCTGCGGTGGAAATGGGAGATCGGGGGGTCTTCGTATGTGGGCGCGCGCAGAGGTGCGGGGCCTGACCGGGCAGGGGTGGCCGGCAGACCTGCAGAACGCCGCGGAAGGGGACGGGCCTGGCAGCCCGTCCCTGCCGTCGGCGGCAATCATGGAATTCGGATCTGGCGAGGGTGCGGCCCGGGGGGGACAGAGCCTGTCCCTCAGGGTGGCCCAGGACGACGGGCCGGCGATTGCGTACAGGATCGGTGCGGATGGCTGGCTGTCGGCCTCATCTGCCGGTGACGGGACGCTGGGCACGAAAGGGCCGCGGGGCGATTTCCGCCTTGATGGCGCGGTGGCGCTGGCCGGCACCGACGGCCTTCTGGTGGTGGCCGAGACCGGCTCGGCCGGGCTGGCAAGCTACCGGGTGGGCGGCGGGGGCGTGCTCGACAAGGTGGACGCGGTCGGCGCGGAAACCGGGCTGGGCATCGCCGCGCCCGCCGCGCTGGAACTGGCCCACGCCCATGGCCGGACCTGGGCCGTGCTGGCGGCCGAGGGTTCGGGCTCTCTCACCGTGATGGAACTGAAACCCGGCGGCAGGCTGATCCCCGTCGACCAGCTGATCGACACCGCCGATACGTCCTTTGCCGGGGCCGACCGCCTGTCGGTCGAAACCGTGCGCGGGCAGAGCTTCGTGACCGTGTCGGGCAGCGAGGGCGGATCGAGCCTCTTCACGCTCCTGCCCGACGGGCGGCTGGTGCACCTGGAAAGCACCGGCGGCAATGCCGCGGCGGCGGGCCTGTCGGATCTGGACCTGTCGGATCTGGGCCGGGTGCGGGACGGCACCGGCGATCCGGGGCGCGACAAGATCAAGGGCGGCGGCAAGGACGACCTGCTGATCGCGGGCGAAGGCCGCGACGTGCTGACGGGGCGCGGCGGCGACGATATCCTCGTGGCGGGCGATGGCCGCGGCACGCTGAAGGGCCAGAAGGGCGCCGACCTTCTGGTCAGCGGCGACGGCGACGCAGGCGGCAAGGGCACCAAGATGTTCGGCGGCGCCGGCGCGGACACGTTCGTCCTGGCGCCGGTCGCGAAAGGCTGCCACGTGATCGCCGATTTCGAAGCCGGCATCGACCGGCTGGACCTGAGCGCCGCCCTTGGCCTGATGGACCCGGACCAGCTGGTCATCAAGGGCCGCGCCTGGGGCGCGATGATCAAGCTCGACGGCACGAAGGTGAAGGTCCGCGGCGACGACGGTCCGTTCGACGCCGAAGACCTTTTCGCCGGGGCCGAGGGGCTTGGCACCGCGCTTCGGGTGCCGCTGCCCGACATGGGAGACGGCCTGTTCTGACGCCCCTCCGGGCCCCGACCGAAGGCCGGGCGAATCGCATCTGGCACCAGGCGCGGTCCGACGGACATTCCGGATCGTCCCGGGGATGCGGCCTGTATGGCCCGATATCGAACTGAATTGCGCAAAGTTCCCGGCTCCGGGTGGCCTGCAGATGCAGAAAACCGGAATGTTCCGGACCTCTGCCCCGGTGTCTTGCCGGAAACGAAAGCACAGATATTAACCGAACCGGGCAGGAAGTGGCTGGGACGATATTCCACAGTGGAGCCGGATATGAAGTTGGATTAAAAATTGTCCCGGGCAGCCGTGCCCGTGGCAGCGGCGATTTCCCCGCGACAGGAGAGCACCTTAGTGAATACGGTCGACATGATTTCCCAGAAACCGTCTCAGGTGACCCAGGCGCGACAGGGACCCGAAGATGCAGGCGACACGATCGATCTCAGCTCCCTGCTGGGCGCGCTCTGGCGCGGCAAGTTCATCATCGCCGCCTTCATGATCGCGACAACCCTGCTGGCGGGCTTTTATGCCTATGCCGTGGCCGTGCCGAAATTCACCTCGACCGCCGTGGTGGTGCTCAACAGCCGTGAAGAGCAGGTCGTGGATATCGAAAGCGTTGTCGGCGGGCTTGGCGGCGGCAGCGAAATCATCGCGACCGAGGTCGAGGTGCTGCGCAGCCGGAGCCTTCTGGGCAAGGTCGTGGACAGGCTCGACCTGATGTCGGATCCGGAATTCAACAGGTCGCTGGTGCCCCCGTCGACGATGGATTCGCTGAAGCAGTTGATCAGGTCGTTTTTCGGCGCCTCGGGCGGGTCGGGCGCGTCCTCGACGCCGGAACTGCAGGCACGGCGGCAGCGTGAGGGGACGATCAGCCAGCTGCTGGGGTCGCTGAACATCCGCGTCGTGCCGCAGAGCCTCGTGTTCCAGATCATCGTCGAGACGACGGATCCGCGGAAATCCGCCCTGATCGCCGACACGATCGCGGAACTTTACATCCGCGATCAGCTGGATGCGAAGTTCAGCGCGACCGAGCAGGCCACCAGCTGGCTGTCAAGCCGCGTTGCCGACTTGCAGATCCAGCTGGAAGAGGCGGAAGAGAAGGTAAAGCTGTTCCGGGCCAATACCGACCTGGTCAGCACCGAGGCGCTGCAGGGACTTGAAGTGCAGCTGAAGGAAATCCGCGACCGGATTGCCAACGTGGTTGCCGCCCGTGACACCGCCGAGACCCGGCTGGCCGAGATGCAGGCCGCCGCCGATGACGGGACTGAGAGCCCCGACGCCGAACAGGCGCGGCTGCGGCTGCAGCTCGACGTGACGCGGATGAATGACCAGGTCGCCTCGCTGGAATCGCTGAGGACGCAGCTTGAGAACCAGATCGACCAGCAGAGCAGCGACCTGATCGAGCTGCAGCAGCTGACGCGGGAATCCGAGGCCAACCGGCTGCTCTACGAATACTTCCTGAGCCGGCTGAAGGAGACGTCGGTCCAGCAGGGGATCCAGCAGGCCGACAGCCGCGTCCTGTCGGAAGCGGTGATTCCGGGTGGACCCTCGGCGCCGAACAAACCGCTGATCATGGCTGCTGGCATGTTCGTGGGCCTGCTTCTGGGGATGGGGCTTGTGCTCTGGCGCGAAGCAGCGCGGGACACGTTCCGCAGCGCGGGCGACCTGGAGCGCATCTCCGGACGTCCCGCGATGGGCCAGATCCCCCTGATCCCGACTCGCAAGCGCAAGGACGCCATCACCTACCTGCGGCAGAAGCCGACCTCGGCCGTGGCCGAGGCGATCCGCAACCTGCGGACCTCGGTCCTTCTGTCCAATATCGACAACCCGCCAAAGCTGATCATGGTCACCTCCTCCCTACCGGGCGAGGGCAAGACCACCGTGTCGATCGCGCTGGCGCAGAACACCGCCTCGATGGGGCGCAAGACGCTCCTGATCGAAGGCGACGTGCGGCGCCGGATCTTCGGCGAGTATTTCGACGTGCCCGAGAAGAAGGGCCTGGGATCGGTGCTGTTCGAGAGCAGGTCGCTGGCCGAGTCGGTGGTGCAGGTTCCGGATCACGATTTCGACGTGCTGCTGGGCGACAAGGGCCAGGCCAACCCGGCCGACCTGCTGTCGTCGAACAAGTTCGCGGCGCTCCTGCAGGAGGCGCGCGAGACCTACGACCAGATCGTGATCGACACGCCGCCCGTTCTGGTGGTGCCCGATGCAAGGATCGTGGCACAGCTGGCGGATGTGGTGCTGTTCGTGGTCCGCTGGGACAAGACGCTGAAGGCCCAGGTCATGGCCGGGCTGCATGAATTCGACGGCGTCAACCGGGGTGTCGACGGGCTGGTGCTGAACCAGATCAACCAGCGCAAGATGCGCAGCTATGGCCGGACCTACGGCAGCTATGGTGCCTATGGCGGCTATGGCGCCTACGGGTCGAAGTACTACAATAACTGACCGCCGCGCCCGCCGGGGGCGGGCGGATGCGGGAGAACATCATGGACAGGACCGAGACCCGGGCGACAGCGCCGGAGGATCTGGACCAGCTGGCCCGGGTCCTGCGGATCGAGGCCGCGGCGCTGACCCGGATGGCCGAGGAGCTGGGGCCGGACCACGCCCGCGCGCTCGACCTGCTGGCAGCGGCCCAGGGCCGGATCATCGTGTCGGGCATCGGCAAGTCGGGCCATGTCGGCGCCAAGATCGCGGCGACCTTCGCCTCGACCGGGGCACCGGCGCAGTTCGTCCATCCGACGGAAGCCAGCCATGGCGACCTGGGCATGATCACGCCCCGGGACGTCTGCCTCGTGATCTCGAACTCGGGCGAGACGCCGGAATTGTCCGATCTCATCACCTATTCCCGCCGTTTCGCGATCCCGCTTATCGCCATCACCCGCAAGGGCGGCAGCACGCTGGGGCAGGCCGCCGATGTGACGCTGCTGTTGCCCGATGCGCCCGAGGCCTGCGCCATCGGCGTGGCGCCCACCACATCCACCACCGCGACGCTGGCTTTGGGCGATGCGCTGGCCGTGGCGCTGATGCACCGCAAGGGCTTCAGGCGCGAGGATTTCGAGATCTTCCACCCTGGCGGCAAGCTGGGCGCGCAGCTGATGAAGGTGGAAAAGCTGATGCACACGGGCGATGCGGTGCCGCTGCTGGCCCCCGACACGCCCATGCGCGAGGGCCTTCTGACCATGACCGCCAAGGGTTTTGGCCTGGCGGGCGTCGAAGCGGATGGCACGCTGCACGGCATCATCACCGACGGTGACCTTCGGCGGAACCTCGACCGGCTGATGGAGGCCACCGCGATCGAGGTCGCCACCCGCCAGCCATTGACGATCCGGCCGGGGATGCTGGCCTCGGAGGCCTTGAAAGTCATGACGGAACGGAAGATATCGGCGCTCTTCGTGGTGGACGAGGAGATGCACGTGCTGGGCCTTCTGCATATTCATGACTGTCTGCGCGCGGGTGTGGCATGACGGGTGTCGCCATCGTCATCCCCGCCCGCTTCGCCTCGACCCGCTATCCCGGCAAGCCGCTTGTCGGGCTGAAAGGGGCAGGGGGGGCCGTGAAACCCCTGATCCAGCGGGTCTGGGAGGTCGCGGGACAGGTGCCGGAGGCCGACGCCGTCTACATCGCCACCGATGACGACCGCATCGCCGAGGCCGCGCGCGGGTTCGGGGCGGATGTCGTCCTGACGTCGGAGAGTTGCCGCAACGGGACCGAACGCTGTGCCGACGCCATCGCGAAGGCAGGGATCACCCCCGAGATCGTGGTGAACCTGCAGGGCGACGCGCCGCTGACCCCGCCGGATTTCCTGTCGCGCCTCATCCGCGCGATGCAGGATACACCGGACATCGACGCGGCCACCCCGGTCCTGCGCTGCGATGCGGAAACGCTTGCGATGTTCCTGGAAGACCGCCGCGCCGGCCGCGTGGGAGGCACGACGGCGGTGTTCGGCAATGACAATCGCGCGCTCTATTTCTCGAAGGAAGTGATCCCCTATACCGGGGCGTGGAACGCGGACGCGCAGCCTGTGCCGGTCTTCCATCACGTGGGGATCTACGCCTACCGCCCGGCGGCGCTGGAACGCTACCTAGGTTGGCCCGAAGGCCCGCTGGAAAAGCTCGAAGGGCTGGAACAGCTGCGCTTCCTTGAAAACGGCGCGGTGCTGCAATGCGTCGAGGTCGAGGGGCAGGGCCGCGTCTTCTGGGAGCTGAACAATCCGCAGGACGTCGCCCGCATCGAAAGCATATTCGCCCGGGAGGGCACGTCATGAGCACGACAACCGTCACCCCCAAATCTGTCAAAGTCGGCGATCTGGAGATCGCCAATGACCGCCCCTTCACCCTGATCGCCGGGCCCTGCCAGATCGAAAGCCGCGATCACGCGGAAATGCTGGCCGAACGGATCGTTGGCATCGCGGGAGAGCTGGGCATCCCCGTGATCTTCAAGGCCAGCTACGACAAGGCCAACCGCTCGTCGCTCTCGGGCAAGCGCGGCATCGGCATCGACGCGGGGCTGGAGATCCTGTCGGGCATCCGCGAGAAATTCGGCTGCCCGGTCCTGACCGACATCCACACCGCGGAACAGGCCGTGCAGGCGGCGAAATCCGTCGACGTGCTGCAGATCCCGGCGTTCCTGTGCCGTCAGACCGACCTGCTGCTGGCCGCCGGCGAAACCGGCGCCGCGATCAACGTGAAGAAGGGCCAGTTCCTGGCGCCCTGGGACATGGGCAACGTGGCCGACAAGATCGCCTCGACCGGCAATGAAAACATCATGCTCTGCGAACGCGGCACGACCTTCGGCTACAACGCGCTGGTCTCGGATTTCCGGTCGCTGCCGGTGATGGCCGAAACCGGCTACCCGGTGGTCTTCGACGCCACCCATTCGGTGCAGCAGCCGGGGGGCCTGGGCGGCTCGACCGGCGGGCAGCGCGAATTCGTCCCCGTCCTGGCCCGCGCGGCGCTGGCGGTGGGCGCGGCGTCGGTCTTCCTCGAAGTCCACGACGACCCCGACAACGCGCCGTCCGACGGGCCCAACATGCTGCGGCTGGAAGACCTCGCCCCGCTTCTGGCGCGGATGAAGGCCTTCGACGCGCTGGCCAAGGCGAACAGGTAACCGCGCAAAAGTTCTTCACTCCGGCACGGGTGTAGGCGCCTTTGGCCCGGTTTAGGAGAACTGGGAGAGCCAGGTATCAATCGCATCCTGGGGCAGGCGTAATTCCGAGACGAAGGGCTTGTTCAGACGAGCGGCAATGATATCGGGATTTTCTCCTCGCGGGATTGCGCCCAACCCTGTGTCGCGGGAAATTTCCGTGGCGCGGTTGTCGATTGCGATAATGAATGCGCGGCGCTTCTTCTGCAGCGCCCGAATTCCGGCATGCAAGCGTACCCCGACATAATCTACCGGCTCGTCGCCCATCAGAAGCTCGTCATAGGCTTCCAGAGTCGGGGCCAGCACCGTAGCTCGACCCTGAGACATTTCCAGAACGTAATCATAGTCGTTGAAGCCCTGTGGCCAGATATAGACGTTGCCGTATTGCTGAACCAGCAGGTCGATCATGGCCTTGTCTGCCGGAGAAGGCTTGCCGCGAGTGAAGGTCGTGACGACGGCATCTGCCTTTTCCTTGGGAATGCTGGCAAGATGGTCCGGTGTCAGGCCCCACATCGTGACACAAGAAGTCATGACGACATTTTCGAAGCCGGCATTGCGCATCATTTCATAGGTATGTGAGTCGCGAACAGAATGCACTCCATCGCGGCTCAGGACCCGGTTGAGCAGAGCCTTGGTGCTTCGGTTGGGGGGCTTCTGGTATTCGCGCCAGCCAACAGCAAGTAAGATGAGATCTTTCGCAAAGAAGGCATCGCGCGGTGACAGGCGCCATCCTCGGTCGAAGAGCAGATTGGAGGTCAGGATATTGCTGCCGCCGACGATCGCATATTCGCTTTGCTTGAGCAGCCGCCAGCTGCGGGTACCCATTTTTTCATGGGTCGGCACCGGGCTCAGGAAATGAGTTGGCAGTGCCTTCCGTATCCAGTGCCTGCAAGCTTGGGAGATCACTTCATCTCCCGCATTTCTGGTCGCAATCGCGGGATCGAGAATCACTGCCGCGCGCTGTTTGGAGAAATAGCCTTCGTTCATGAGTCTTAGCCTTCTTTGCCGGATTGTCGGGGATGGTGCTGTCCCAGAAGAACGTACAGTGTGAGGATCTGGTAGAGTGAAACTAGAAGCAGCGCGGCTCCGACACCGATCATACCCCAGATTAGCGCACCTGCCGAACAGCCACCCACCATCAGAGCCGCAACCCAGAAACGGTGCCGCGCGAAGCGGACAAATTCGCGTTGTGCCAGGAGTCCGGTTTGCAGAACCGCAATAACCAACCGGAAGGACAGCACCATACAGAGCAGCGCGAACAGGGTCTTCTGGTCGGCGAACTTGGCACCGAAGGCAAGGGTGAGGATGGTCTGCCCACCAAGCAGCGCCAGCACGAAGAGGCCCACGCCCAGAGCCCCCATTGCCCCGGAGACCTTCGCAATCAGCCGCCGATAGTGGACCGAATTACCTGCCTGGAAGAGCGTGGCAAGCCGGTGGGCGATCGCCCGGGTCACCGAAGTTGCGAAGACCGTGCCGACCTGCAGGATATAGGCCACCGAGGTGAAGATACCGGCGGCCGTCAGGCCCAGGAACTGGGCCACGACAAGGCGCGGCGCATTGGTGGCGATGGCGGTCAAGAGCCCGGCAATGCCCAGCGACATGGATTCCCGCACCAGCTTGCGGATTTGGCCGAAATCAAAATCAGGCCGCAGGCTGAAGAGGCGGTTGGCTTGCGGCACGTCGTGAAACAGCAGGACCGACCACCAGACCAGGATCTGGCTGACGAGCGCTATGCGGATGTCCCGCGTCAGGTAGAGCACGATGCCGAACAAGAGGATGGCGATCGGGCCGCGTAGCACCAGTGACCGGGCCATCAGTGCCATCCGTCCCGCCTTCTGGTAATTGCTGTAGAACAGATCGCACATCGCTTCCGCGCACTTCATCACGCCGATGATCAGGCCGATCTCGAAGGCGCGCACATCCTCGCCGAAGAACCAGGACAGCACCGCGATGCCGGCCATGGCCAGAGCCGTCGACAGGATGCGGGTCGCGACATAGACGCCAGGCGAGAAAAGCGTCGTCGTGTCGGTGACATTGCCCATTCTCAGGTTGAGATTGGTGAAGGTCAGCACGATCGTCGCGATCGACAGGGCGACACCGTAGCGTCCAATATCCTCGATCGGGGCCAGGCGGGTCATGATCATGATCATGGCGATCTGGCTCAGCATGAACACGCCGTAGCCGATGGCCGACCACGACATGCTGCGCCTGAGATCTTCGGGTTCCTTGGACGTGCTCACGCTGACAATCCGGCCGCAGAGATTCCGATCATGGTGTTGCCGTGCCCGAACTGGCTCCGGCGGCCAATGGCCAGCCGCCGACATCCAGGCCGAATTCGGCGGCCAGGGCCGCGTTGCAGGCCGCGAATTCTTCCGAGATGCGCCGCTTCAGATGCTCATCCTCGCTGGCCGCGCTGTCGGGCGGTGCGGAATTGACGGCGTGATAGGCCGCGCGGATCTTCTGGCGCAGCGCGCTTTTCGGGATCGCGCGCCGGACCCGCAGGTTGATCGCCTGGAGCATCTTGTTGCGGGCCTTGTAGGTGCGGTTCATGCTGGGGAACGCGTAATCGTCGTAGAAGCCGGGATCGATGCCCAGCCAGGCGGCCAGATCCTGCATCATCCCGCGCGGATCCGACTGCACCCGTTCGAAGAGATCGACGCGGATGTTTCCGGGGCCGACGACATCGCGCCACTTGCGCAGGTAATCGACATAGCAGGCAAAGCGCAGGCAGTTCACCGCCAGTTCGTTGCCCTTGAAGGGATGGGTGCCGGCGTGGGCATGCTCCAGGAAATCGCCGAAGGACATGTCCGCCGGGATCCAGTCCCAGTTGCTGCGAAAGTAGCGATAGAGCGAATAGATCTGGTCCCCGGGTTCGCGGAGAACGAAGAATACCTTCACCGGCCTGGGGAAGCGGGCCGCCGTCTGCAGGGCGGTGTCGCTGTAGAGGTAGGACGGAGTCGATTCGAAGAGGATCGCGGGCATGTCCGGGCCCTCCTCGAAATTGTCAGCATATCCGGCGAGCCCGGTGGCCGACACGTGGTTTTCGGCATCGAACATGTGGGTGCCCGGATCGACCATGAAATAGGTCTCCTTCCGGATCGATCCCTTTGCCTCGGGGTGCTCTGCCAGCCAGCGATGCACCGAACTGGTGCCGGATTTGGGCGCACCTGCAATCAGGAAATTCGGCAGGACCGATGGGCCGGTCTCGGGCGTGTCGGTACGGGGTGAGGCATCCATGGCGGGGCGACTTTCCTAGGTTGGTGCGCCGGTGTCCAAGCGCGCTCCCGGCCGCACTCTGTGAAGTTCGCGCATCCCTGTAAAGCTGGCACGATGTCCGGTGCGACGACCGGCCCCGCGGCAAAAGCGCGTCTGCCTTCCCGGTGGACATCGTGCCCGGTATTCAGGCCGGGTAGCCCGCCGGGACCGGCGGCGCCGCGCCGGCACCAGCCCTGCCGGCCTCCTCCTGCCGGGCGGCGACGGTCTTCTGTTCGCACAGTCGCAGATGCTGCAGCGCCAGTCCGATCAGGAGCACCACCCAGAGTGTCCCCGACGGGGAGGCGAAGAGATGTCCTGTCAAGGCTCCAAACATCAGGAATAGGGTCGACAGGGAGCCGATTTGGGTTATGGCGCGGGCAAACGGGGTTGGTTTACGTTTTTGCCCGAACGTGTAAAGCGCGTACAGCCAGGGCATGAGGTAGATCGCCATGCCGACAAGCCCGCCTTCCGCAAGCACCTGAAAATAAGAGTTGTGTGCCGTCGCAACAGTATACGCAGGATAATCGGAGGATACAATCGCCACACCGGGAATCACCTGATGCAGAAATGGCATGTAATCATTGTAGCGAAAACTGCCGATTCCCAGAATGGGCGACTGCTCGAAGAACCAAAGCGCCCGGGCCCACAGATTGATACGCGTCAGGATATTATATTCCCGGCCCACCCGGTCGAGCTGCTGTGTACTGGGGTCCGAAAGCTCGGAGGCCATCGCGAATTGAGTGATGATGCTGTTCCAAGTCTCGGCTTTGAACACGACCATCAGACGGTCGTAGGAAAAGGGGCTGATGGACGACCAGAGATAACCCGCTGCGAAAATGAAGATCACCGCGGGAATGATATATTTGGGGTGAAGCAGCTCGCGGCGGTAATAGATCATGAAGGCGGCTGCGAGACCGATGAAGGAGGTCCGCGAGTTCGAGAACATGAACATCAGGAGCGCCATGCAGAGCCCGGCCAGCAGCCATTTGCGCCGGAGCGCCGCATAGAGCGCCGCGAAGATGATCAGCATGTTCGAGGACGCGTAGCCGTTGGCATGGTGGCTGCCGAAAAGCACTTCCATGTGGCCGGTGGCCCAGAGCGGCGACAGCGCGATGCCCAGGGCCATGATCAGCTTGACCAGGAGCAGGATGTTCTGCTCGGTGAAAAGCCGCGTCGGCAGCGCGAAGATCAGGAAGATGGGCAGGTAGGCGACATAGATCCGGCCTTCGCCAGCAAAATAGGCCGGATCCAGGAACGAGGACGGCACCAGCCCGCCGGACATGAGCCCCCAGAGCGTGACATAGCCCAGCAGGAGAGCGAAGCAGAACGCCTGCTTGTTGATCTTCTTGCTGATGACGACCTGGCCGAAATAGAGCCCGGCCCCCGCGAACAGGAACAGCATCGCCAGGTAGGGCACCGACAGCGCGAAGAGCGAGGCCACGAACAGCATGAGCAGTATGAAGCCGGCGCGGTCGCTTCTGTTCAGGGGCAAGGCGGTCATCATGGCGCTCTCATCGGGTCTGGAAATATCCTGTCACGGCGGCGCGGGCGTCGTCCAGCCACCATGCTGTCGCGCCGCCCCGGTGGGTCATTTCGCGCCGGCGAGAGGGCTTGCGGCGTAACCCAGTCTGTTTAACTCTGAGCGCGCGCCAGGTCGGGAAGGTGACCTCCCCGGTTTGTTTGCGATTTTTTTATTTTTTCCGGCAGAGGGCCCTGCGGGGCCCACCGGCAACCCATGCCGAAAGGTCATTTCATGAGCGCACCAAAACGGGTCATTCTCGTTACGGGATCGCCACGGTCAGGCACGACGGCGATCGGGCAATACCTGTCCCTGCCCGGGAACACGGCGCCCCTGCACGAGCCCCTGAACGGGATCACGGGCCTCTCCCGCGTCTCGCGGCATTACGAGATCCCCGGCACGGCCGGGTTCGACGATACCGACCTCGAAGAGATCGTCCACGGCATCCGGCATCTGAAGCTGACGTACAAGAAGCGCGGCTACGACCGCGAGAAGATCCACCGCAAGATCGCGGCCCGTCTTGTCGGCCACCGTCCGCGGCTGTCCTACCTGGCGGCAAAGTACCGGTTCGGAATCGAACGGCTGATCTGGAAGGATCCCTTCGCCCTGCCGCTGCTGGGCCATCCCGCGATGCAGGACATCCCGTCGGTCGTCACGGTGCGCAACCCCTTCGCGGTGGCGGCAAGCTACAAGCGCATGCGCTGGGGCAACGATGCCGACGAGGTGGCCGGCCGGCTCGATGCGCTCGGCGCATGGAGCGCGCCCTGCCTGCCGAAATCCTTCGGCGCCGAGGGCTATTCCGCGGCCGAGAACGCGGCGCTGCTCTGGTCGGTCAACTACCGCCGCGCCGTCGAGGCCTTCCGCGCCCGCGACAACCTGTGGTTCGTCGACATCGACGACGTGATCGCCCAGCCGGTCGGGGTCTACCGGACGCTCTACCGCCATCTCGACATTCCCTGGACCGATGGGATCGAACAGCAGATCCGCGCGGCCTACACCGCACCGGCCGAAGGCAGCGCCACGACCGAGCAACCGAAGGAAAACAAGGCCCACGACCAGAATCGCGACATCTCGAAGGTGAATTCCTACTGGACCTCGGTCCTGACCGAGGAGGAGGCCGCCCGGGTCGGCGAACTGACCGGGGAAACGGCGGCCATGCTGGCAGAGACACCCATGGTCGACGGCAAGGAGGGCTGAGCGATGCGGATCCTGCTGTCGAACAATTTCTTCTACCCGAACATGCTGGGCGGGGCCGAGAAATCGGTCGAAACGCTGGGCCGGGAACTGGTGGCCCGCGGCCACGAGGTGCATGTGCTGTGCCATTCCGGCACCGCCGAGACCCAGCGCTTCGAGCACGAGGGCATGGCTGTCACGGCGCTTGGCCGGACCCTGTCGGGCACCGGCCCCACGGCCGAGGCCCGCAGTTCGATCGGGCGGCTGCACTGGCATCTGAGCGCCGCCGCCGACCGCGGCTGGACCGAGCGGCTGCGCACCGAGATCGCGGCGATTTCCCCGGACATCGTCAACACCTTCAACCTGGCCGGGGTGACCACGCGGATCTGGCATGCCGTCCGCGCCCTGGACTTGCCGCTCGTGCATACGCTCTTCGGCACCTACCTCGTCTGCTTCCGCGGGCCGATGTTCCGCGGCGGCGCCGATTGCGGCACCCAGTGCCGCGACTGCCAGCTGCTGACGGCCCGGCGGCGCGGCGACAGCGCGCTGGTCGACGCGGTCATGGGCGACAGCCGGGCCGTGCTCGGCCGGCATCTCGACAGCGGCTATTTCGGCGGCGTGCCGCAGCAGGGCGTGATCAATTGCGGCTTTGCCGGCGGCGCGGCGTTGTCACCCGACGATGCCGACGCCCCCCGGCCGCCCGGACCGCTGAAGATCGGCTTCATGGGCCGGCTCCATCCCACCAAGGGGCTGAACGTCCTGCTCGACGCCTGCGAGAAGCTGGCCGGGACCGACGGCTGGGAACTGCAGATCGCCGGCAGCGGCAGCCCCGAACAGGAAGCGCGGCTGACCGCGCTCGGGGAAAAGGACAACCGGGTCCGGTTCCTGGGCTGGCAGGACACGCGAACCTTCCTGTCGGGCATCGACATCTCGGTGGTGCCGTCGATCTGGAACGATCCGCTGCCGCGGGTGGTGTTCGAATCCTTCTGCGCGGGGCTCCCGGTGATCGGATCGCGGATCGGCGGGATCCCGGAAATGATCGAACCGGGCACGACCGGCGACCTTGTCGAACCGGGCGATGCCGCGGCGCTGGCCGGGGTTCTGAAGACCTATATCGCCAACCCGGACAGGGCCCGGGCGATGCGCGGCGCCTGCCTGTCGAAGGCAGGCCATTTCACCTCGGCCCGGTTTGCCGAGGATTACCTGACCCTCTACAGCGCGCTGCTCCCCGCCCGGGGTTCCGGCCGCTCGGCCGGCTGAGGCGGATATCATGCAGCTTCCCAATTTTCTCTTCATCGGGCCGGACAAGACCGGATCGACCTGGATCTTCGAATATCTCCGCCAGCACCCGCAATGTTTCATTCCGGACGCGAAGGACATCTACTTCTTTGACCGGGAATATCGTCGCGGGCTGGGCTGGTACGCGGATTTCTTCGCTCCCGCCACGGCCGACCAGATCGCGCGCGGCGAGATCTCGCACGATTACATCCTGTCGGACGAGACCGCCGACCGGATCGCGGCCGACCTGCCGGGTGTGAATATCCTGCTGTCGATGCGCAATCCCCGTGCCCGGACGGTGTCCCATTACCTCTATCTCAAGCGCAGCGGCATGACCCGCCAGCCCCTGGGCGAGGCGCTGGAGAGCTTCCCGGACCTGATCGAGAATTCCCGCTACTCGGTCCTGGTGCCGCGCTACCGCGCGCGTTTCCCCGAGGACCGGCTGTGCTGCCTGTTCTTCGACGACCTGAAGACCGACCCGAACGGCTATGCCCGCCAGATCACCGATTTCCTGGGGATCGCGCCGCGGCCGGCCGAGGACGTGGGCGTGGTGCGCCCGGCCTCGCGCGCACGGTCCTTCGCACTGGCGCGGACGATGAAACTGGGCGCCGCCGCGGCCCGGCAGATGGGGCTGCAGAACTTCGTCGGGCGGGTCAAGCACGGGGCGCTGGGGCGATCGATCTACGTGCCCATCGACAAGAGCTCCGAGGCCATGCCTTCGCCCGGGGAGCTCGCCCGCCTGGACGAGATCTTCGCGCCGGAAATCGACTGGGCGGAGCGGGAATTCGGCCGCGACCTGTCGGCCTGGCGGCCCAGGGCCGCGGTGGACGCGGAAGCCTGACGCCCCGCGCCGGCCCCGGGGGCAGGAGCCTAGACCCGGTTCCGCGCGGCCAAGGTCGCGTCGACGCTGGCCTTCACCCGTTCCTTGAACACGTCGCCGTGGAACTTCTCGGCATGGGCGCGGATCGCGCCCGCACTGTCGGTCAGCGTGGGATGCGCCTCCAGCCGGTCGATGGCGGCGTTCAGGCTTGTCACCGTGGGGCTGTCGAAGAATTCGCCGGTCTGGCCCGGGATCACGTAATCCAGCGCCCCGCCGCGTTTCAGAGCGACGACCGGGCGGCCGCAGGCCATGACCTCGATGGGCACGATGCCGAAATCTTCCTCGCCGGGGAAGATCAGTCCGCGGGCCCGGGCGAATTCGGCCTTGAGCCTGTCGAAGGGCACCCGGCCCAGGAAGGTGATATTGGGCCCTGCCATGGATTCCAGCCGGCTGCGCATCTCGCCGTCGCCGACCACGGTCAGCTTGCGGCCGCTGGCGTTGAAGGCCTCGATCGCCAGGTCGGGGCGCTTGTAGCTGACCAGTTCTCCGGCCAGCAGGTAGTGATCGTCCACCGCGTCCGCGATCCGGAAATCGTCGACCGCCACCGGGGGGGCGATGACCTCTGCCTCGCGGCGGTAGTATTTCTCGATCCGCTGGGCGATGAAGCTGGAATTGGCGATGAAATGGTCGACCCGCGCGGCCGATGTCACGTCCCAGATCCGCAGGTTGTGCGCGATATGCGGCATCGCCAGGCGGGCCAGCCGGCCGGCGGAGTCGCGGTAGATGTGGTAATGGTCCCAGATATAGCGCATCGGCGAATGGCAGTAGCAGACATGCGCCGCGTCGGGCCGCGGGATGATCCCCTTGGCGGGGCCGCTCTCGCTGGACAGGACCAGGTCGAATTCCTGCATGTCCATCTGTTCCAGCGCCCGCGGCATGAAGGGCAGGTATTTCTGGTAATGCTTCCGCGCCCCCGGCAGGCCGGCGATGAAGGTCTCGCGGACCTCGCGGTCGCGGACGATGTCGGGCACCGCTTCCGGATCGCAGACATGGGTAATCAGCGTGGCATCGGGATAGAGTTCGAGCAGCTTCTCGAGCACCTTCTCGCCGCCGCGCATGCTGATCAGCCAGTAGTGGACAATGGCAACTTTCACGTCGTGCCTCGCGGCTGGAAGGGTTGGAATGCCCCGTGACGAAAGCCGTGTTTCCAACCCTTTGCAAGGACGAACCCCGTAGCTGCGACGCTCGGACATCCGGGAGGTCACGGGAGGGGCAGAACCGGGCCACGGATGCATATTTTAACATAACAATGCCTACAGGGTTTCGGCGCGCGCCCGGGGATAGTCCGCTCCGGGTTAATCCGGGATGTGTCGGATCCTGGCCCCTTCCCCCCGTATGGTCCCCTGCATCCGGCCCCCGACCCGGTCCCGCAGGGGGTGCGAACGGTGCATCAACAAAACCTAAAGTCAAATTTTACACATTCCCCCCGAACACGTCCGTTCTCAAAGGGGGCTTTCAATTGGGATACTTCACGTTTGGCGAGACGAGCCAGCTGCGCAGCTACGCCGATGCACCTTCACCCAATGCCAGGATCTTCGTCTATCTGGCGGGTGGCGAATCTCTCAGCCCGATCTTCAAGGACAGCAACCTGACCTTCGCCCAGGCCAATCCGGTGGTGGCCGATGCCAACGGCTATGTCGCGGGGTTCTTCCTGGCCGACGGGGCCTACCGGATCCGCATCCTGAGCCGGACCGGCAAGACGCTTCTGGACGAGGACAATGTCGAGATCCGCTCCCGGCGGATGAGCGATGCGGAGCGGAGCTTCGATCGGGTCTCGGACCTGCTTGCGGATACGTCGCTCAGCTACACGTCCGGTCTTGGCCGCCAGAAGGTGACCGAGAACCAGATCGTGCATGCCTTCCAGGACGATTTCTTCTACCAGGTGCTGCCCTCGGGCGAGACCGGCCCGCACCTGGTGACCGCCGGCGGCGTGAAACTGGGCGTCCTGCGCGGCAGCGCGCCGCTGTCGCCGGCCCAGTTCGGCGCCGACTTGACGGGCCAGACGAATGCCCAGCCGGCCATGCAGGCAATGCTGGACTACCTGTCCGAACATGGCGGTTATGCAAGGATCAGCGGCACCCTGCGGATCGAATTCCCGGCGATCCCGGCCGACCCGACCGGGGAAGCGGCGCTGTTTCTCGAGGTTCTGAAATCGGAAAGCCTGCCGACCGTCCTGAACTTCTCGGGGGCCACGATCAATTACGCGGGCACGCCCGATACCTATCTCCTGCGCGCCTACCAGTCGGGCAGCAAGGCCGCGTGGCTGGGGCTGGAGGTCCGGGGCGGCTTCTTCGACGGCTCGGAGGCGACCGACCCGGCGGGCTGCATCCTGTGGGACGACCTGGGACACAGCCGGCTCCACGGGTGCCACTTCCACGACTGGACCCGCACCTCCCCGGCCGAGAACACCTATGCGATCCACCAGCGGAACTACGACACCTGGTCGGAAAACAACGTCCACGAGAACCACACCTTCACCAAATGCGATACCTGGTTCTACACCAGTCTCCACCCGACCGCGGGCGGCACATCGTCGATGTCGCGGACCCGCGTCGAGAACCTGTTCGGGGGCAGCTGCAAGGCCTATGCGGTGATCAACACGGCGCCCGGGCTCTATGACAGCGTGATCCGCAACATCAAGGGCAACGGCCAGAAGATCGCCGCGATCCTGAATACCGGTGGCGCGGTGGGGGGCACCCATCTCGAAGAGGTCAAGACCGAACAGGGCGAGTCCGAGGTCACCAATACCACCGGCCAGATGACCGCGGGACAGACCACCCTGACGGTCACCTCCGGCACGCCCTTCAAGGACTGGATGGTCCAGGGCATGCCGGTCACGATCGCGGGCGCGGGCGGCGGCGGGGCCGACCTGGTGACCTGGATCACGGGCTACGTCTCGGGCAGCGAGGTCGCGGTGAACCATGCCGCCGGCACCACTGTGACGGACACGACGGTCACGGTCTCGTCGACGGTCTGCTACGAGGACCGCTCGGCCGCGCACCAGTTCATCTATTCCAAGCTGAACAACCGCGATGGCGACCTGCTGGTCAACCTCGCCCGCTACACCGGCAGCAACCCCGAACCGCGGGGCTACAACATGGGTGCGCTCGATGCCGTGGGCGAGGTCCGCGGGCTCAGCTTCACGGCCAGCCAGACCAGCTACGCGGAAAAGGTCGTGTCGACCGACGGCGAAGGCTATCTCTACCCTGTCTACCGCGCGGACCTGACCCTGCCCGACAATACCGCGACCCAGATCCTGGGCACGGCCGACACCCAGATTTCCGGCAATGCCGCCTGGCGGGTCACGCTCTATGGCATCGACGGATCGTTCTTCGGGGAGTGCCTGACTTTCCGCCGCCAGGGCACGGCGACCGTGGGCATGCTGCCCATCGCAGCCACCGCCAATGTCAGCTTCTCGCTGGTCTCCAACGCGCTGATGGCAACGCAGACGACCGGAAGTTCGACCTCGACCAAGGCGGTTCTCCAGCGGCTGGGCTGACCCGGTCTGCCGGACCGGCCGGGGGCGGACCCCGGCCGTGGCACCGACGGGCACGGGGGTCAGCTGCGGGCGTAGACGTCTTCGTAGCGGACGATGTCGTCCTCGCCCACATAGGCGCCGGTCTGGACCTCGATCAGGACCATGGGGACCTTGCCGGGGTTTTCCATCCGGTGGACGCAGCCCAGCGGCAGGTAGACGCTTTCGTTTTCCGTCACGAGCTTCACTTCGTCATCCACGGTCACCCGCGCGGTGCCTTCGACGACGATCCAGTGCTCGGACCGGTGGAAATGGCTTTGCAGCGACAGCGACGCGCCGGGATGGACCATGATCCGCTTCACCTGGAAGCGGTTGCCCACGACAAGGCTTTCGAACCAGCCCCAGGGGCGGTGATCCTTCGGGAAGGCGGTGGCCTGGGCCGCGCCCTTTGCCTTCAGCGCCGCGACCGCCAGCTTGACGTCCTGCGCCCGGTCCATCGGCGCCACCAGCACCGCGTCGTTCATCGCCACGGCCATGATGTTGTCGAGCCCGATGCCCACAACTTCCAGCCGCTCGCTGTCGGACCTGAGAAGCGTGTTGGTGCAGTCGATGGCCGTGGCCTCGCCGCTGGCGACAACGCCGTTCTCGTCGGGGCCGGCCTCGCGCCAGACGGCGTCCCAGCCGCCAAGGTCCGACCAGCCGCCGGTGAAGGGCACGACCGACAGGTTCGTCGCCCGTTCCATCACCGCGTAGTCGATCGAGATGTCTTCGGCTCCCGACCACGCTTCGGGATCGAGCCTGAGAAAGCCCAGATCGACCTGGGCGTCGGCGACGGCCTTGCCGACAGGTTCCATCAGCCCCGGCACATGGGCCTTCACCGCGGCGACCAGATCGGCCGCCTTGAACAGGAAGATGCCCGCGTTCCACATGAAATTGCCGGCTTCCAGCATGGTCTGCGCGGTGGCGGCGTCGGGCTTTTCGACGAAGCGCGAGAGCTTCACCGCGGCGCCGTCCTCCCCCGGCTGGCCTGTCAGTTCCAGGTAGCCATAGGCGGTTTCGGGATGGGTGGGCGCGATGCCGAAGGTCACGAGGTCGCCGGCCTCGACCGGCGAGATGCCCTTGGCTATGGCCGCGCGGAAGGCCTCGGCATCGGGGACGACATGGTCCGACGGCGCCACCAGCATGATCGCGTCCGGGTCGGTTTCCGCAAGGCGCAGGGCGGCGGCCAGGATCGCGGGCGCGGTGTTGCGGCCTTCGGGTTCGATCAGGATCGCGCCGGGATCAATGCCCGCGGCGTGCAACTGCTCGGTGACGATGAAGCGGAAATCGGAATTGGTCAGCACGATGGGCGCGGCAAAGGACAGGCCCGAGCCCGAACCGCTGAGCCGCCGGGCCGAGGCCTGGAACAGCGTCTCGGGGCCGGTCAGGGGCACGAACTGTTTCGGGTAGCTCTTGCGCGACAGCGGCCAGAGCCGGGTCCCGGATCCGCCGCAAAGAATGACGGGTGTGATCAGAGTGGGGGCCATCGTCTCATCCGTATCCGTTAGACCGTCCTGTTTCACTACCTGTCTTCGGGCAAAGCTCAATTGTTGTGATGTCGCAGCCGCCGCGATCCGGCCTCCGGGGGACGGGAAACCGGGGCCGGCCACGGATATGCCGCCTTTGGCAGCCGAAGTGCAGGCGCTTCACGCCGATCTGCCCGCAAAATCCGCAAACTGTCCAGCCCCTGCGCCGGCCCGGTCATGTCCCGCCCAGGTCGACCGTCAGCAGCAGGCCTCGATGGTTCGATCCCAGCCCACGGCCCCAGGGCGCGATCGCGGTGACCGCGACCCCGCCCCGCACCAGCGCATGGTCGATGGGAATCCCCGCCGGCCCCAAAGCCGCGGGCCAGGTCGCGATCGGCAGGGGCGCCGCGTGTTCCAGGCCGTTGCGGCGCTCCAGGTCAAGGATCCGCCGGCTCCAGGGGGCGGCGTTGAAATCGCCCACCAGGATCAGGGGACCGGGCCCGGCCCGGCGCAGCGCCCGGGTCACGATGCGGTCGTCGCGGAGGCTCATCGGCAGGTACCAGGGCTTGATCAGATGCGCGACCATGACCTGCACCGCCGGCTGGCCCGGGGGATGGACGCCGAAGGATGCGAACCGTCCGGGGCCCAGCCATGTCTCGCGCATCCGCGGATCCTCGAGCGGGTATTTCGACAGGATCAGCATGTCGCAGGCCACGCCCGGACCGCAGTCCAGGCGGAACGGATAGAGATCGGCCAGCATGTCCATCTCTCCCCGCAGCGGCTGCACCTCGCCCAGGGCAATCACGTCGGCCCCGCTGCCCCGCAGCGCTGCCACGAGGGTGGCGGGCGGGGTCTTGTTCTTAAAGAGCAGGTTGAACCACAATATGTCGAGATCGGCCCCGGCGCCCGGCGGGGCCGTGCGCTGCCGGTAATCGGCGGCCAGGACGACCAGCAAGACCAGCGCCGCCCCCGCGAAGACATATCCGGCCCGGGACCGCCCGATCCATGCCAAGAGCAGCGACAGGACCAGCCCCAGAAGCAGCAGGTGAACGCGCAGGCTTTCGATCGTGCGGCTGAACGGGCCGAACAGTTCGTCGCTCCCCGGCACAAGGTGGCTGAAGCCCCCCATCGCCAGCACGAGGCACAATGCCCCGATCCAGATCCCTACCAGCCGTTCGCGCCAGATATTCAGTCGTGACATGCCGGCCTGTTCCCGATGATCCTCGCGGTGTGCGCGGGTGACGTCATTCCGTTATCCGGGCTGTCCTCCCCGGGCAATGGGGCGCAATAGCCGCCGATCCGGCACAACAGATGGCAAAACCCCGGAGGCCACAAACAGAAAAGGCCCGCTCCCGGGAAAGGAGCGCGCCCCGATAACGGCAGCCGGTGGGGCCGCCGTCGACTTGTCTTTCGATCCTGACCGGCCCGACAGGCCGCCGCAGGGTGACCGGCCTAGTTCGCGGCGGTCGTGGTGGTGGCGGTCCCCACGATGTTGCCTTCATCGTCGGTGACGGCGATCAGCACGACGAAAGCCGCAGAGGCCGCCGCGATGGTTGCGCCCGTACCCACGCCGCCGAAGCCGCCTTCCTGCTGTGCGGAGGCGGCTGAGGCCACACCCAGCGATGCAGCGGAGGCGAGGGCCATTGCCTTGAGAACCGGTTTCATTGCGGGAATTCCTTGTTGGTCAGATTGCCTTGGGTCAGGCCTAGACCAAAGGACCTTTCCGATCAATTAACAGGCCGTTGCGCAGACGACAAAGTTGCCCGGCGCCAATCCGCCCCTGCCGCGGGCAGGCGCCCGGAGGCGCCGATGACGGCAGGGATCACGGCGGCAGGGTCCTGCGGACCACGGCCGCGGCGCACCGGGGATCGCGGATGGTCCGTCCGGAAAAGAAGAAAGGGCCCACCCGGCGGGTGCGCCCTTCTATGTCTCGATGACTGCCGTCCGCCGGGGCAGACAGCAGTGCACTGCGGTCGCGGTGCCCGCGGCGGAGCGCCATGCGCTGCTCGCCGTGGACAGTACGATCAATCAGGTGCCGGGGGTGGAGGTGGCCGGAGTGTTGTTGTCGTCGTCGTCGCCGTCAGCAATGGCGCCAACCACGATCAGAGCGGCCAGGCCTGCTGCAACGGCTGCGCCGGTGCTCATGCCGCCGAAGGAGCCGGTGGCTTCCTCGACGATGATCGGAGCTTCAACAACAGGCTCCTGAAGCGAGCCGGCCGAAGCGACGGACGCCAGTGCCAGCGATGCGATGCTGGCCGTAGCCAGAACTTTGATACCCGATTTCATGGCCGGAGAACTCCCATAGAGATTACGTTTCGTTAATTCATAGACGAGAAGTTTTCGCGGTTCAATTGCCAAGACGCATCAGAGGGGAACGACCGCGCTAAATTTGCCACCGTTACCAATTCGATACAGGTTGGACCCGGCCCCGGCCGCCAATGCGCGGGAATGGCCTCTCCCTGTGGCCGAAACCGGGGACGCTGCCGCGGAATTGGGCGGAATCAGCGCGGGCCTGGCCTCAGAAGCGGCTGACCCGCCGGATGAACAGGTATCCGCCGGTCGGCCCGCTCCACTGCCGCGACTGCCAGATCACGCCCTCTTCGGCCGCGCCGCCATCCGCCACCCAGTAATCGTTG
>NZ_QZEX01000017.1 GCF_003646465.1 Chachezhania antarctica | reverse complement strand
CGTCAGCCCGGCGGCGACCACGGCGATCACCCCGGACGCGCCCGCGCCCTGTTCCGCGACAATGTAGGCAAGATAGGGCAACGCCACCGAGACCGAGATCTGGGCCAGGTCGTGGCGGCTGAACAGCGCCATGACCCACACCGCGATCCGCGCGAACACGACGCCGGTCAGCGCACCGCCCAGGATGATGATCGGAAACCGGGCCAGAGCCTCGCCAAGGTTGGGGTCCGGAATGCCAAGCATCACGAAGCCCATGAAGAGGCCGAACAATGCGATCGCCGCCGCATCGTTCAGCAGGCTTTCGCCCTCGATGATCCGTACAAGACGGCGTGGGGCCGAGATCGAGCGGAAGATCGAGACCACCGCCGACGGATCCGTCGTCGAAACGATGGACCCGATCAGCAGGCAGGCCACAAGGGGCAGGGCGCTGGCCCACGACAGAGCGAAACCGACGGACAGGGTGGCCACCACGACGGCCACCACCGCCAGCACGAGGATCGGCACCCAGTCGTCCAGCATCCGCCGCAGGTTCATCCCCAGCGTCGCCTGGAACAGCAGCGTGGGCAGAAAGACATACAGGAAGACGTTCGACCGGATCGGCAGATTGATGATCGCTTCGGCCACCGGGTCCAGCGCATCGGTCAGGTTCGTTCGCAACAGGAAGATCGCGCCCGCGCCGATCAGGCTCCCCAGAACCGCAAGGATCACGCTGTAGGGCAGCCGCACGCGCGCGGCAAAGGGCTCGGCCGCGGCGATGACGAGGAAAAGCGACGCTATGACGGTGATGACGACGATGATGTCCATGCAACGGAATTACCAGAATGACCCCGAGGCGCACGCAAATTCTCGGACCCAAGACCGGGACACCGGCAGTCACATGCCGTCCAGATCGCTCTTGCGACCACATTGCGCAAACCATGGGTGGAGACCGGTTTCGAAAACCGTCCCAGAAAGATGCAACGGAGATCCCGCGGCACTTCCGTAGCGGGCCCGCGCCAACGCGCCGGCAGGGAACATTCCGCGCCGGGCACCGTTCCCAGACCACGTGCCCGACGCGGCACCCGATACCCCGCCACCTTGGCGACAGACGGCCTGCCGGGTTGAAACCCCCGTCGGGACGGACCGGTTTCCTGTCGCACCCTGTACGTTTGAAGACAGCCGGGAGTGAGAATGCCAGACGATGAAACGCAAAAGAAGCCCAACGTCCTGATCACGGGTGCGGCGGGCAATATCGGCCAGCGGCTGACGAAGCTCCTGTCGGACGATTACCATGTCCTGGGGCTCGACCTGCCGAACAGGAGCGACGACGAAAACCTGTTCGGCTGCGATATCACCGATCCGGCGTCGGTCGAGGCCGCGGTGGGCAAGATCGCCGAAACCACCGGCGGGCAGCTTGCGTCGGTCATCCACCTTGCCGCCTATTTCGACTTCACGGGCGAAGAGAAGCCGCAGTACCAGGCCGTCAATGTCGACGGCACCCGCAACCTGCTGAAGGCGCTGCGGCAGGTCGAGGTGGAACAATTCGTCTATTCCGGCACGATGCTGGTCCACGCGCCGGGTCAGCCCGGCGAACGGATCGACGAATCCGCGCCGATCGACCCGCAATGGGCCTATCCCCAATCGAAGGCGCAGACCGAGGACGTGATCCGCGAGCATGCCGCCGAGGACATGAAGACGGTCTTCCTGCATCTTGCCGGGCTTTACGACGAACAGACGGCGGTGCCCACGCTGTCGCACCAGATCGCGCGGATCTACGAACGCAGTTTCAAAAGCCACGCGTTCTCCGGCGATATGAATGCCGGGCAGGCTTTCATCCACAGGGACGACATGCTGGACCTCTTCCGCCGGGTGATCGCCCGGCGTGCGGACCTTGACCGGGGCGAGGTCATCCTTGCGGGTGAACCCGACGCGATGGGCTATGGCAAGTTGCAGGACCGGATCGGCCAACTGATCCACGGGCAGGAGCAATGGGAAACGCTGGTGCTGCCGGCCGGCATGGCGCGGATGGGCGCGGCGATGCAAACACGGGCCGAGCCGGCGATCCCCGATGCGCTGGACCAGGGCGAAAAGCCCTTCATCCGGCCCTTCATGATCGACATGGCGAGCGATCACTACGCGCTCGACATATCGAAGGCGCGGCGGCTTCTCGACTGGGCGCCGGAACATGACATCGAAGACGTCCTGCCCAGGCTGATCGAGACGCTGAAGGACGATCCCGTCGGGTGGTACAATGCCAACGGCATTACCCCGCCGCCATGGCTGGAAGCCGCGGACGCCCGGACCGACGACCCCGAAGCCTTGCGCGCGAGGCATGAGGCGAATTACCGCGCTCGCCATCGCGACACGCTGTGGGGCGGCTGGGTCAATGCCGGGCTGGGGATCTGGATGATGACCTCCGGGCCGCTTCTGGGCTATGGCGGGGGGCTGGCCGTCAGCAACCTGCTGTCGGGCGCGCTGCTTCTGGTTCTGGGTCTCCTGTCGATTTCGTGGCGGCTGGCCTGGGCGCGGTTCGCGGCGGCGGGCGTTGCCTGCTGGATCCTGTTCGCGCCGCTGGTCTTCTGGACCGACAGCGGGGCGGGATACCTGAACGCGACGCTTGTGGGCATGCTGGCCTTCGCCTGCGCGCTGTGCCTGCCGCCGGCGCCCGGCGTGTCGCCGGTGGCCGCCGAAACGGGCCCCGAGATCCCTAGGGGCTGGTCCTATTCGCCGTCGGACTGGTTCCAGCGCCTGCCGGTGATCGCGCTGGCGCTGGTGGGGCTTCTGGTCTCGCGCTATCTGACGGCCTACCAGCTTGGCAGCATCGACAGCGTGTGGGAGCCGTTCTTCTCCGGCACGCTGTCGGACCGCAACGGGACCGAGCAGATCATCACCTCGGACGTGTCGACAAGCTGGCCGGTGCCCGATGCCGGCGTGGGCGCGATGACCTATGCGCTGGAAATCCTTGTCGGCATCATGGGCACGGCCGCCCGCTGGCGGACGATGCCGTGGCTGGTGGTGCTGTTCGGGATCATGATTGTGCCCCTGGGCGCGATCTCGATCTTCTTCATCGTCATCCAGCCCATCGTGATCGGCACCTATTCCACGCTCGCGCTGATCGCGGCCTTCGCGATGGTCTGGCAGATCCCCTATTCGCTCGATGAGCTCGTCGCGACCTACCAGTTCCTGCGTCGCCGCCACGCGGCCGGGCAACCGTGGATGCGCGTTTTCTTCACCGGCGATACCGACGAATACGGCGAAGACCTCCCGCGGGAGGATTTCGAGAGGGCGCCGAAGACGATCCTGGCCGACATGCTGACTGGCGGGCTGACGTTTTCGTGGAACCTTTTGGCGTCGATGGCGGTCGGCGTGGTGCTGATGCTGTCGCCGATCTGGCTGGGGCTGGGATCCCCTACCGCAGCTACCAACCATGTCATCGGCGCGCTTGCCATCACCGTGTCGGTCGCGGCGCTGGCGCCCGTCGCGCGGCTGGCGCGGTTCTTGAACCTGCTGATGGGTATCGTGCTTCTGTTCGCGCCGCTTGTGTCGGGTTCGACGACAGCCGGGCTGATTCTGTCCATCGCCTGCGGTCTGGCCCTGATCGGGCTCAGCTTCCGTCGGGGTCCGGTGCACAGCAGCTACGGACGCTGGGACCGACTTGTCAGGTAGCAGGGGCGGGCCCTTGCGTCTCGTGCGTTGAACGGCCCGCGGGAGGGCTCGGCCTCGTGTCCTCCCGCTAGACGCTGACCACCATCAGGTCATCGGCCAGCCCGTCGGTCGTTGTCAGGCCGGACAGGATCAGCGTGTCGCCGTCGCCGAAATCCAGCACCGCGCCCTTTTTCAGGATGTGCGCGACCGAGCCGATCAGGTCTTCCGCTGACCGAGCATCGCTCCAAAGATCGCTGTCGAAGCTCAGCGCGTCGCGGCCGGAGCGGTAATCGGTGATCCGGTCGACGGACATGCCTGCCGCGAAGACGAAGGTATCGGCGCCCTTGCCGCCGGTGATGACGTCGCGCCCCCCGCGGCCCGCCTGCACCGTGTCGATATAGATGTCATGACCATTGCCAAGATCGACCCGATCGCGGCCCTTGCCGGCGTTGACCGTGTCGCGCCCGCCACCGCCGGAAATCTCGTCCTTTCCGCCGCCGCCGTTGATCCTGTCCCTGCCGCCGTTGCCGTCGATCACATCGCGCCCTTTGCCGCCGTTGATCTTGTCCTTTCCGGCTCCGCCGGAAATGTCATCCGCGCCTCTGCCGCCCGCAATCTTGTCCCGGCCGCCGCCGCCCGACAGGGCGTCATTGCCACCCCCACCCTTCAGCTTGTCGGCGCCGCGCCCGGACTGGATGTCGTCGGCGCCTTTGCCGCCCAGCACGATGTCGCGTGCCGTGTCCGTGTTGTTCTCGCGGTAGGTATCCCGGCCCTTGCCCAGCCACGCCTTGTCGGACCCGGCCCCGCCGTCGACGGTATCGGCCCCGCGACCGCCGTCGATCAGGTCGTCGCCATCGCCCGCACTGATGTCGTCGCGCCCGGCGCCACCGGACAGCAGATCGTCGCCGCCACGGCCCCGGATCGCGTCATTGCCGGACAGGCCCAGGATGAAACCGGCCCCGTTGGAGCCCTTCAGCGCCGCGCTTCCGGTGTCATCCTCGTACCCGCTCTCATCAAGCCGGGTGTAGTTCAGGTAGGCGGGCAGGGTCGTGCCGTCGATGTCCCTGACCTGGTCATAATCGGTCAGCCCGAAGATCAGCTTCTGCGTGCCGGTGTAGAACCCCGCCAGCTTGTCGCCAGTACATCTGGCCCCGCTGGCCCGCGGTGAACCAACTGGCGCTGACCTTCCTTGCACTGAACTTCGTCGCGCTGGCCACGTTCTTCGTGGAACGCTTCACGCTCAGCCGGCAGTACAATCCCGGCTGCATGCGGTGGCCGTCGCACTGATCGCGATCCTTGCCGCGCTGGCGTTCCTGTCGCCCCTGCTTCTGCACACGCTCTGGTTCAAGCTCACCGTTCTCGTGGTGATCTGCCTTGGCACGACCGCACAGGTCGTTCTCGCCGTGGCCGCCCTGCGCCGTGGCCAGTCCGGGTCCGTGTTCCTTGTGCTGGGCTTCGGTGCACTGGCCATTTCGATCACGTTCGGGGCCCTAGGCTACATGACCGAAGGCCTGTTCGAACAGGAACTTGCCGGCCGCGCCATCCGTTTGGGCTTCCTGTTTGAAGCGGCGTTCTTTTCCGCCGCCATCGCGCGGCGGGTGCGGGCGGCGCGGCGGGAACGCGATGCCTCGCTGCGCGAACAGTTGCGGCTGTCGGAAGACCGGCTGAACCTGTCCGAGGCGCTGCGCAAGGCCGAAGACGACCGCCAGCGCGCCGCCAATGCCGCCGCGCGCAGCCAGGAGGCGCTGGCAAGTACCGTGCATGACATCCGCCAGCCCCTGGCCTCGCTCCAGATGGCGCTGGCGGGCGGCGGCGCGGTGCCCGACCGCATCACCCGCAGCCTGGACTACCTTGAAGATATCGTGCGCGCGGGCCTTGAAGGCTATAGCCTGCCGCTGGGCACGGGCGACGCCGATTCGACCGCCGAAAACGCGCGGGAACGGTTCCGGGCCGGTGTCGTCCTGAAGAACATCGACGCCATGTTTGCCGCCGATGCCGTGCGGCAGGGTGTGCGGCTGACCGTGGTCGACAGCTCCGCCCATCTTGTCGCCGACCCGCTGGCATTGATGCGGATCATGGGCAACCTCGTGTCGAACGCGCTGCGCCGCGCGAACGCGGAGCGGATCGTCGTCGGCTGCCGCAGACGGCCCGGCGCCCTGTGTTTCGAGGTTCATGACAACGGGCAGGGCATCCCCGCGGCCGAACTGGACCGCCTGCACCAGCGGGGCGAAAAGGGCGCCGCGTCGGACGGTCACGGGCTGGGCATGGCGATCATCGCGGACCTTGCCCGCGAAAACGGGCTATCGTTCGACATGGTATCGACATCCGGGCTTGGCACCATCGCGCGCGTCTCCGTCCCGCTTTCCCGCACCGAGGAGCCCCGATGACAAGACCGACCGCCGTCATAGCCGACGATCACGCCATGATCCGGCAGGGTATCCGCCAGATCCTGACCTCGGCCGGGGTCGATGTGGTGGCCGAGGCCGCCGACGGGCTGGAAGCCATCGCGATGGTCCGCAGCCATCGGCCCGCGCTTTTGATGCTGGACATCGCCATGCCCTATTCCCGCGGGATCGAGGTGTTCGGCGAAGCCCGTCGCTGGGCGCCCGACACGCGGATCGTCGTGTTCTCGGGCCTGACCTCGACCAGCCTGCTGGGCCAGTTGGCCGATGCAGGCGCCGACGGCATATTCCTGAAGCGGGAGGAGCTGATCGCCTTTTCCGACGCCATCCCGCGGATCCTTGACGGCCAGCAAGTCATGGGCCCCGGCGTGGCCGACCTGATCGCGACATCCGAGGAGCAGGCGAGCCTCACGGCCCGCGAGCAACAGATCCTGAGCCTTGTCGCGCAGGGCCTGAACAACCGCGAGATCGCCGAGCGGCTGGGTGTCAGCGCCAAGACGGTCGACAACCACCGCACCAACCTGATGCGCAAGGTCGAGGCGCATTCGGTGGCGGAACTTCTGGCCTATGCCGTGCGCGAGGGCCTGTTGGACGCCAACCGGGAAACCTGAGCCGCCTCGCTGTCTCTGCTGACTGTGGGGACGTGTCGAGATGCTGGCAAAGCCCCGTAGTGAGATTTATGTAAAGAATTAGGGGAGCCTCGACACCGCTGCCGATTGCGCTCAAATCTATGGCGTAACGCGATTTTTTGGGGCGCGCATCGATCGTCGAGCGCCCCGCCATGAGCGCACGTACGGACGTCAGCCTTGAATTTACGACCGCAGCGGCGCTGACCCGACGCCGGACACCCACGACCATGCACGGACCGACTGGAACGGCGAACCAGCCAGTTGAAGTTTTCGGTATTAGCGCCGCCCCGCGCCCGTTCCGGTAGAGATGACTTCAGTACTGCGAACTGGCAGTTTCATCTTTTCGAAATGAACCGTTCTGCGCCGCCCCGCGCGGCTCAGGTCACGGGCAAGCGGTCTAGGAACTTGTCCATCGTCAGGGGGTAGTCGCGAACGCGGATGCCGGTCGCGTTGTAAATGGCATTGGCCACGGCGGCGGCGACACCGCAGATGCCCAATTCGCCCACGCCCTTGGCTTTCAGGGGCGTGGCCACACCGTCCAGCGTGTCGAGGAAGAGCACCTGCTGATCGGGAATATCGGCGTGAACGGCAACTTCGTACCCGGCCATGTCGTGATTGGCGAAGAAACCGCGTGTCCGGTCCAGCGCCATGTCTTCCGACAGCGCCGCACCGACTCCCATCACCATGCCGCCGATGACCTGGCTGCGCGCGGTGATCGGGTTCAGGATCCGGCCGGCATCGCAAACGGCCAGCATCCGGCGCACCCGGCTTTCGCCGGTCAGCGCATGCACGCCCACCTCTACAAAATGCGCGCCGAAGGTGGCGACCTCGTACCCGTCCTGAAAGTCGCCCCATTCGATCGCGTCTTCGGCGGAGACCTCCTCGGTGATCTCGGACAGCGCCATGTCGGTCGCGCCGCCAGTGACGCGCCCGTCCGCGAAGGCCGCATCGTTCAGCCCCAGCCTGCCCGCGATCTTGTCGCGCAGCGCCATGCACGCCGCGTAGACGCCCGCGGTGGAGCTGGCCGCGCCGAACTGACCGCCCGATCCGGACGACACCGGGTAGGTGCTGTCGGCCAGGCGCATCTCGACATCTTTCAGCGCCATGCCCATCGTTTCGGCCGCGGTCTGGGCAAGGATTGTGTAGGAACCGGTGCCGATGTCGGTCATGTCGGTCTCGACGATCAGCTTGCCGCCTTTCAGAATGGCCCGCGCGCCGGATGGCAGCACGGGTGCGCCACGAAACGCGCCGGCCACGCCATGGCCGATCAGCCAGTCGCCGTCGCGCCGTGCGCCGGGGGTCGTGTTGCGGTCGGCCCAGCCGAAAACCTCGGCCCCGCGTTTCAGGCATTCGACGAAATTCCGGTCGCTGAATGGGGTCTCCGGGTCCGACGGGTTCACCTGCGTATCGTTCACGATCCGGAACTCTACCGGGTCCATGTCCAGCGCCACGGCCATCTCGTCCATCGCGATTTCCAGCGCCATCAGGCCCGACGCCTCGCCCGGCGCGCGCATGTCGGCGGTCTCCGGCAGGGGCATGTCGACCACGTGGTTCTTCACCCGGCGCGTTTGCCCGGCATAAAAGAGCGGTGTCGGCGCGGTGGCGGTCTCGCCCCGCCCGCCCGGCAGGCAGTACGACGCGGCCTCGTGCCAGAGACCCTTGAGCCTGCCATCCGCATCGGCGGCCAGCCGGATACGCTGCACGGTGGCGGACCTGTGTGTCGTGTTGTTCATCACCATCGGCCGCGGCAAGGCCAGCTTGACCGGTTTGCCCGCCGCGCGTGATCCCAGGGCGGCCAGAACCGCATCGGCCCGCAGCCACAGTTTCGAGCCAAACCCGCCGCCGACATAGGGGCTTTCGACACGGATACGGTCGGGGTCGATCCCGAAGGTGGTGGCGATGGATTGATGGTTCCAGTTGATCATTTGGTTCGAGGTCCAGACCGTCATGTCGCCGCCATCCGACCAGTCGACGGTGGAACTGTGCGGCTCCATCATCGTGTGGCTTTCGGCGGGGGTGCGGTACATCTGGTCGGTCACCACCGCCGCGTCGCGGAACGCGGCCTCGACATCGCCCACCAGCGTGTCGGGGTCGCCCGTGCCTTCGACGTCGCGGAATGCCGCATCCAGATTGAGGTTCGCCGCCTCGCCCGCTTCGTACTCGACGCGGATAAGGGCCGTGGCAGCGCGCGCCTCTTCGAACGTGTCGGCGACCACGACGGCGATGGCCTGATGGTAATGCTGCACCTCGTCGCCGCCGAAAAGGCGCGCGATGTTGTTCATGCCCTTCTCCAGCGGGTCGATGTCCAGTGTCGTGACGACGGCGCGGACACCCGGGGCGTTGCGCGCGGCGGTCGCGTCCATCGAAGTGATGCGTCCGTGGCCTATGGCAGCGCCAAGCGGATAGCCGTAAAGCGCATCGGGCGCCACGTCGTTGCGTTCATAGGCATAGGGCGCCGTGCCTGTGACCTTCAGCGGACCGTCGATCCGGGGCGTCGGCTTGCCGATGATCTTTTTGTCGTCGAAGAGGTTCGTTTCGGCCGGGGAATCGAATTTCATGTCAGGCCTCCTTCAGCATGGCGGCAAGGGTCCGCTCGGCAAGGGTGAGTTTGAAGGCGTTCTCCTCGGTCGGTTGGGCGCCGTCCAACAGCACCGACATCACCGCCGCGGCGCCATCGGGGAGCCTGGCATCCGCCTCGGCCCGCCGCCACGGCTTGGGCGCCACGCCGCCCAGGGCCACGCGGCCCGTGCCATCGGGCTGACGTATCAGCGCGACCGAGACCAACGCGAAGGCATAGGACGCCCGGTCACGCACCTTGTGATAGGCTTGGCTCCCGCCCACAGGGGCCGGCAGGCGCACATGGGTGATCAGTTCACCGGGCATCAGCGCGGTTTCCCGTTCGGGCGTGTCGCCGGGCAGCAGGTGCAGGTCCTCCACCGTGATCTCGCGCGAGATGCCGGTGGGGGTCACGGTTTCGACCACCGCGTCCAGCACCCGCATGGCCACCGCCATATCCGAGGGGTGAGTTGCAATGCAGGCGTCCGACGTGCCGATCACGCCCAGCTGCCGGGAAAAGGCGCCTTCGGTCAAGGCGGCGCAGCCCGATCCGGGCGCGCGTTTGTTACAGGGCATGTTGGTGTCGTAGAAATACGGGCAACGGGTGCGTTGCAGTAGGTTGCCCCCGGTGGTTGCCTTGTTGCGCAGCTGCCCCGTGGCCCCCGCGGCGATGGCGCGGGTCAATACGGGATAATCGCGGCGGATGCGCGGATGGGCCGACAGGGCGGTGTTGGTCACCAGCGTCCCGATGCGCAGGCCGCCATCGTCGGTCTCGGTCACCTCGTCCAGACCCAGCCCGTTCACGTCGATGACATGGGCGGGGGCTTCGATTTCCAGCTTCATCAGGTCCAACAGGTTGGTGCCGCCGGCGAGGAATGTGGCGCCCTCCACTTGCGCGGCGCGCGCGGCCGCATCCGCGGGGCTGGCGGGTTTCTCGTAGGAGAAGGCCCTCATGCACTCTCCTCCGCGACTTGGGTGATCGCCGCCAGGATGTTGGCGTAGGCGCCGCAGCGGCAGATGTTGCCTGACATGCGTTCGCGGATTTCCGCGTCGGTCAGGGCGATCTCGGCCGTCAGGTCGCGGGTTACGTGGCTGGGGATGCCGGCGCGGACCTCCTCGATGACCTTGCGGGCCGACTGGATCTGGCCCGGCGTGCAGTAGCCGCACTGAAACCCGTCATGTTCGACAAAGGCCGTCTGCATCGGGTCCATGTCATCGGGCAGCCCGATCCCTTCGATCGTCTCGATGCTGTCGCCGTCATGTGTCACGGCAAGGCTCAGGCAGGAATTGATCCGTTCGCCGTTCACGGTACAGGTGCACGCCCCGCATTGCCCGTGATCGCAGCCCTTCTTGGTGCCGGTCAGCTTCAGATGCTCGCGCAGCGCATCCAGCAGGGTGACACGGTTGTCGACCGTCAGTTCCCGTTCGGTGCCGTTGACGAAAAGCGTGACTTTGCTCGTCCCGGCCCCCGCGGGCTTCGGCGCATCCGCGGTTTGCGCGGAGGCTTTTTTTGTGACGGAGGTGCTTACGGCAGCGGCGGCGGTGCCGGTCAGCAGCGTGCGCCGGCGCAGGGTGAAGTCTATGGCTGGGCTCATGGCTCGTCCTTCCTGTCGGTCAGGCACGCGCCGGGGAACCGACGACGTACCTCACCCCAACGCACGAGCCTCCCGCTTTGGTCCCCGACCGCCGGTCGAAGTGCCGTGAACACGGCGATGCTCCGGGCGCGCCGTGTCGCAGGGGGCGAGGATGTAGATGGCCGCCAGGTCGCCTACGGAAGCCGCGATGATATCGTCCACGGCGCCAAGGTCAGTGCCCTCCGCGCCTGCGACATAGGCCGCGGGATCGTCCATCTCGCAGATGTCACGCACACTCGGCGCGGTTTTCGAGGTGATGTCGATCACGCGACCGTCCCGCAGGGTGATGACCGAAGGGCCGTTCGCGGCCGGGTTCCAGGCGCGGCCCAAAGCCACACCGGCATTGCCAAAGTTCATTCGGTCGGTCCTTTTCTTGCGTTCGGGTCTTCTGCCGGCGACGGAGGGTCGCGCGCGGGGCCATTGCGTGTTTCGCGGCATGTTATCGGCTGAGTCCAGATTTGCATGCACCGTTTCCGCGGCAAGTCTTCGCCCCCCGATGGGTCTGGCCGACCGGCCGCCCTGCTTGCGCCGGATCGCCCGAGGATCTATCCCGGCCCCGCTCCTTCAGACTCACCCGGCTGAGCCTTCGGTGCACGTCCCACCCGTTTCCCTCGGAGCATTCAGCATGTCCACCGCCCGTTCTTCCCTGCCCCCGACCGGCGCCACGGTCGAGGATGACACGTCCGGACGCGACCGGCTGGTGATCCTGCTTCTGCTGATCTCCGCCTTCACGGTGATCCTGAACGAAACCATTATGGGCGTTGCCCTGCCCCGGCTGATGCACGATCTGGACCTGACCGCCTCCCAGGGCCAGTGGCTGACCACGTCGTTCCTGCTGACGATGGCGGTCGTGATTCCGGTCACCGGCTTCCTGCTGCAACGCCTGCACACGCGCACCGTCTTCACGATGGCGATGGGCCTGTTCAGCGTGGGCACGCTCCTGTGCGCGACGGCGCCGGGGCTGGGGATGCTGATCACGGGCCGTATCGTGCAGGCGTCGGGCACCGCGATCATGATGCCGCTTCTGATGACCACCGTCATGACACTGGTCCCGCCCGAAAACAGGGGCCGGACCATGGGCAATATCTCGATCGTGATCTCCGTCGCGCCCGCCATCGGACCCACCGTTTCCGGGATCATTCTCAGCCTGCTGGACTGGCGCTGGATGTTCTGGCTGGTGCTGCCCATCGGGCTGGGCTCGCTGGCCATCGGCCGCATGTGGCTGCAGAACGTGACCGAGCCGCGCCAGGCACCGCTGGACCTGCTGTCGGTTCCCCTGTCGGCCATAGGCTTCGGCGGAGTGGTCTACGGGCTGTCGATCATCGGCGAAGGTCATGGCGACGCCGACACGATGCCGCTGTGGCTGCCGCTTGCCGTCGGCGGCGCGGCGCTTGCGGTCTTCGTGCGGCGCCAGTTGCGGCTGGGGCCAAAGGGCCGGGCGCTGCTGGATCTGCGCACTTTCCGCGTGCCCGTGTTCCGCGTGGCGGTCATCATGATGGGCTTCTGCATGGCGGCGCTGTTCGGGATGATCATCCTGCTGCCGATCTACATGCAGAACGTTCTGGGCATGGCGCCGGTGCAGGCCGGTCTGCTGCTTCTGCCGGGCGGGCTGATCATGGGGCTTCTGGCACCGTCGGTCGGCCGGGCCTACGACCGCATCGGCGCGCGCCGTCTGGTGATCCCCGGCACAGTGTTCCTGTGCGCCGGCCTGTGGTCGATGGCCAGCCTGGGCACCGCCAGCGCGGTCTGGCAGGTCCTGATCTGCCATATCCTGCTGAGCATCGGGCTGGCCCTGCTGTTCACGCCGCTTTTCACGGCATCGCTAAGCTCCCTGCCGAAAGAGCTTTATTCCTACGGCTCGGCCGTGCTGGGCACGACGCAACAGGTGGCAGGTGCCGCCGGTATCGCGTTGTTCGTGTCGGTTATGTCACTGCGCATCGCCGCCGCGGCCGAAGCCGGCGCCGCCCCGATAGAGGCGATGGCTGAAGGCGTTCGGGCCGGTTTCGTCGCCGGTGGGATCATGGCGCTGATAATGATCGGTTTCAGCTTCATGGTGCGCCGGCCGCCGGCGCCCGATCCTCTCTGACATCTCGGGCGCGCCGCGCTCGGATTTCGGCGTGTTCAATCGCCCGGGCCAAGGGACCGCGATGACGGTTTCGTGCACGCCTCTTGGCGGTGCCCGTGCCGACTTTCATTGTTTCGTCGCTAATTTTCCCTCAACCCTTGGTAAACCGCGCCTTGCGCGGAGGGCGATTTCCCGGGCTGCCGTCGTTGCAAGGGATTGCCGGCAAACTTCTCTGATTTTCCAAAGGTATTTGAATGGTCTCTCTTGTTAATGGCTTGGATGGCCCTGCCGGGTTCGGCGAAACCTCTGTCGCGTTCGGCGATGACACTTCCACCGAGGTTGATGTCACCGGTGTATTCGGCGCAGGCGGGATCAATTTTTTCGGAACGTCCTGTTCGCAGATCACCGTCTCGACAAATGGCACCATTACCCTTGGTTCCGGGGTGCCGAGCACGAGTGTCATCGAAGACGGGCTTGCCCAGTCGGTCTTACCGTTCATTGCACCCTTCTTTGCCGACGTGGACCTGACCGCCGACGAAACCGGGCTGGGCCCCACGACCGGCGGCACCAGCACGGGATCTGACCGGATCTGGCTGGATACGGATGCGGCATCCCGCACCGTCACGGTCACATGGGACGACGTCGGCTATTACAATAACGGGCTGGACAAGCGGAACGCCTTCCAGGTGCAGCTGATCGACCGCAGCGATGTGGGCGCGGGCGATTTCGACATCGTTATCCGTTACGAGGATATCCAGTGGACCACGGGCGAACTTCAGGATGGCGTCGGCGGGCTGGGCGGCAACGCGGCGCGGATCGGGTTTTCCGACGCGACCGGGGTCAACACGATCGAGCTTCCGGGCTCGACGGTCGGAGAGGACCAGCTGGGCTTGCACGCCACGCGCGGCGTGGGCAATGGCAGCCCGAATGGACGGTTCGTCTATGATTTCCGCGACGGCGAGATCGAGTTCCTGCAGGCGATGGACGACGTGTTGCAGGTGGGTCTTGGCGGCCGGATAGACACCAACATCTTCGATGCCAACGGCGGCCTTGCCGACATCAATACCCGCGACACGACGGTCGAGGTCAGTTCTGTCAATGGCCGCTCGGGAAATGTCGGCAATGATCTCGAACTGCCGGCGATCCTTGGGTCCAATTCGGCGTCGCTCAGGTTCAATACCGACGGCACGGCGTTCTTGGAAATGACCGCGGTGGATCTGGAAGACATCGCGCCGGGGTCTGTCGTGACGACACAGGTGTCCTACACGGTCACCGACAGCGCAGGAAACACAAGCACGGCGCGCGTCCAGATCGAGTTCGGCGACACCGTGGTGACCAACAGCGAAGACGTGGTCGATGCCACGGACGGGAAGACATCGCTGCGCGAGGCGATCTTGCGCGCGCAGACGACCGACGGCGCGGACACGATCACCTTCGACCTGGCCGAGGGCGACCGCCGGCTGGACATGAACACCGGCCTTGGCCCGCTGGTCATCGAAGCGGTCGAAGACGTCACCATCAACGGCGATATCGAAAATGACGGCATCGCGGATGTCGTGATCGACGGCGGCACCCGCAGCGACGCGTTGTTCATGATCGAAGACGGCGGCAGCGCTACGTTGGTCGGGCTTGGCATCACCGATACTTTCGTGACCGGCGGACAGGCCGCCCGGGGCGCTGACGGGGCCTCCGGCGACCCCGTCCCGGACGGCGCGGACGGACGTATCATCGGGGAAGACGGCCAGAACGGGCGGGACGGTGCCGTTGGCGGCACTGGCGCCGATGCCGGTCCGACCGGTGTCATTATGAATGCCGGGACACTGGAAATCGACCGGTCGGTCATCCTGGGCAACGAAGTTGTGGGCGCCACCGGGGGCACCGGGGGCGCTGGCGGCAACGGCAGCGAAGGTGCTGACGGGGGCGATACCAGCCCCGTCCTGCAGGACGGCGACTTGCCCGACGGGCAGCGGTTCGGCGGCAGCGGCGGCAATGGCGGCGATGGCGGCCGGGGTGGCCAGGGCGGTGACGGGGGCGATGCGGGAACGATCGTGAACCTTGACACTGGCACTCTGACTGTCCGGCAAAGCTGGCTGACCGCGACCGGAGACTTCGCGGTATCGGATCTGCTGGACACCAGTTTCAACATTCTCACGGGCGGGACCGGCAGAGTAGGCGGACGTGAGGGGCTGGGCGGCGATGGCGGCAACGGCGGCGATGCCGGTGGAGACTTCATCTTCGGTGTTGCCGGGGCCGGAGGCGCTGGGGGCGAGGCCGGAACGACGGGCGATGGCGGCGATGGCGGCCAAGCCGCGGAAGGCATTCTGAACTATGGCTCGGTCATCTTCGACGGGGCCAATGTCGGATCGATCGGCACCTTGTTTTCGGCGGGAGGCGATGGCGGCGCGCCGGGGACAACCTATACCGCCGACGAGGCCGCGGCGGGCGGTTTATCGGGAGAGGGGGATTTCAAGTTCGGGGATGGCGGCCCCGGCCTCTCTCCTGCCAACAAGTCCGGCCTCTTCGGGGGCAGCGAGCAATCGGGCGGCATGATCGTGAATGTCGGCGACGCGGCCGGTTCGACGGGCGATCTCTTCGCGGACACCGTCTATTTCCTTCATGAGGGCACGCCCGAAATCCTGGAAGGCACCGGCGGTCCGAGTGCATCGACACCGCTGCCCGTCGATATATTGTCCGGATCGGAGATAGCAGCTCCAGCGTGATCTTCTTTCTCACTGTCGACGGGTCCGGTCTCCCGAACACGGTGACTTCGGACGATTTCGCCTTCCAATTCCGGAAAGATATAGCTGTTAGTTTCGAGTCTGGCGGGAAGGATACCCAAAGGGAGTTCGTTCCTGGCCTGGATCGGGATTCTCTTTCGGAAACTGACGAAACCGCGTCCTTGAAAATTTCGAGCTTTGAGCCTGTTCCCGGCGAAAGCGTCGGGATGGGAGAGCGAACAGCCAACATCACGATCCTGAACGACGACAACGGACCGCCCACGGTAGCGCTGTCGGCGACGTCTAGAACGCTCGCCGAGAATGTCTCGACCAACACCCGCCGCAAGGTGGCCGATATCACGGTCACCGACGATGGCCTTGGCACGACCGCGCTGAGCCTGTCAGGTGCGGATGCGTCCCTGTTCGAGATCTTTCGGGGCGACCTATTCCTGAAGGCTGGTGCTGCGCTCGATTTCGAAACGAACCCGAATCTCGACGTTTCGGTATCGGTCAACGACCCGTCGCTGGCGCCCAGCCCCAACGCCACGGCCTCGTTCGACCTCTCCCTGGCCGATGCGAACGAGGCACCCGTCCTTTCGGTCCGCAACAGGGTATTCGCGCTGTCCGAGGACGTCTCGACCGCGACCCGGCGCAAGATGGCCGACATCGTGATCCTTGACGATGCGCTCGGGATCAACCGGTTGAGCCTGTCAGGCGCCGACGCGGGACTGTTCCGGATCGCTGGCGGCGATCTGTTCCTGCGGGCTGGTGCGGCGCTGGATTTCGACCGCGACCGGTCGCTCGACGTGACCGTCCGTGTCGATGACAGTGCGATCGGCGGGTTCCCGGACGATACGTCCGCTATCACCGTCGCCGTCCGGGACGTGAACACCGAGCCTGTCCTGACCGTCACGCAGGTCCGCGCGTCCATCAGCGAGGCGTTCAAGGCCACGTCGGACATCAAGATCGCGGATGTTTCGGTCGCCGATGACGGGACCGGCGCGAATGTGTTGTCGCTGACCGGCGCCGATGCCGGTCTCTTCCGCCTTAAGGACGGCGCGCTTCTGTTGAAACAGAACGCCGCGCTGGATTTCGAGACAAACCCGAAGCTCGACGTCAGGGTCCCGATCAACGATCGCCTGCTGCCGGGCGGGCCGGAAGACAGCGCGTCGATCACCGTCGCCGTGGCGAATGCGCCGGAAGGCATCGTGGGCAACGGCGGCGACAACAGGCTGGTCGGCACACGAAGGGACGACAAGATGCTGGGCGGCGGCGGCGATGACGTGATGCTGGGCCGCGCCGGCGACGACCTGATGAAGGGCGGCAACGGCGAAGACGGGATCAAGGGCCAGGCCGGAGACGATACGATCAAGGGTCAGGGCGGGAACGACACGCTTCTGGGTAACGGCGGTCGCGACAAGCTGGACGGCGGCAAGGGCTGGGACATCATCGACGGCCAGAAGGGTGACGACGTCATGTCTGGCGGCGGCGGCATGGATACCTTCCGCTTCGGCACGAACGATGGCCACGACGTCATCACCGATTTCCGGCATGGGCGCGACGGGATCGATTTCACGAAACTGGGCGGAACCAGGAAGGTCCTGAGATCGGCCGAGGAGATCGGCGACGACGTAGTCTTCGACTTCGCGCCGGACCAATCGCTGACCGTACGGAACATGACCATCGCGCAGGTGTCCGATGACATCCCCTGACAGATGCCTTTCTGATGGCTTGCGACTACCGTTTCCGGGCAGACGCACCACGTCCGCCCTCAATCCGGGCCGCCCTGGCCCCTAGGCTGTCTTGTTCTGCGCTTTCTTGCCGGTCTTGGTCGGCCGCTCGCCATGCTGCCCCGGTGCGTTGCTGTTCAGCGCTTGGTACCAGGCGGGCTTCTGTGCGGGGTTGGCGCCTGCGCGTTTGGCCTTGGGTTTTTTCGACTTGGGCATTCTTGTGTCCTTTGCGACGTTTCCCCCCCATATACCCTCCGCAGCCCGAGCGATACTGCCCGGTTTGTCCGCCGATCCACGTTCTGCCGGACGGACCGCGGCACCTGGCGCCAGTCCGCCTCTAGATATGATCAGAATGAGCACTACTTGCTCCTGAACCGTCGTGACCACACGGTAAAGTGCCTTGCTGCATCGCAGCGCCAACCCTACCATTCCGGTCAGGATCAGGTCGCGGGGGCCAACGGGTCCGAAACCGGCCCCTGGGAGCCATGAATGAAATCGCTTCGAATTCTGTTCGGCTTCCTTGTGCTCGCGGCCGCCGTCGTCGGTGGGTTCGAATTCACGGGCACGGTGCTTACGGCGACGCAGGCGCCGGGCGGCGGCACGCGCGGCAGCGGGGCGGTCACGGTCGAGTCGAGCGGCGTCGAGACGCTGACCTTCACCGAAACGGTCGATGCGGTCGGCACCACGCTCGCGCGGCAGTCGGTGACGCTGCGGCCGATGGCGTCGGGCCGCGTGGCCGAGATCATGTTCGATTCCGGTGACCGTGTGCGCGAAGGACAACCCTTGCTCCGCCTAGACGACGCAGCAGCCCGCGCGGGGCTTGCCGCGGCACAGGCCACCGTGGCCGAGGCGCAGGCGGCCTTCGAGCGGCAGGAGCGGCTGGAAAAACTGGGCAGCGCCGCCGAAGCGACGCTGCAATCCGCCCGTGCCGCCCTTCTGCGGGCCGAAGCGGAAGAAGACATCGCGACCAACACCCTGAACGACCGGGTGCTGAACGCGCCCTTCGACGGGATCGTGGGCCTGACGGACTTGGCACCGGGCCAGCTCATCGACAGCTCCACCGCCATCGCGACGCTCGATGACCTGTCGGTGGTCGAGGTCCAGTTCAGCGTGCCCGAACGGTTCCTCGCGCGGCTGGAGATGGGGCAGAAGGTGCAGCTGACCTCGCCCGCCTATCCCGATCAGGTCCTGACCGGTACCATCGGGTCGATGGACACGCGGGTGGACCGGTCCACGCGGTCCATCGCCATGCGGGCGGAGGTGCCCAATCCCGACGGCCGTCTGAAGGCAGGCATGTTCATGCGGGTGGGTCTGGTCCTGAACGAAGGTCAGGCGCGGGCCGTGCCGGAACGTGCGCTGACGGTGGCTGGCGCGCAGTCCTACGTACACGTGGCCGAAAACGGAACGGCGCGCCGCATCGAGGTGACGACCGGCCGCCAGCGCGATGGCATGATCGAGATCGTGACGGGCCTGCCGGACGACGCGCAGGTGATCGTGACGAACCTCCAGAAGGTGTCCGACGGCAGCAAGATTGAACATGTCGTCGCCACGAAGGCCGCGAAATGAGCCTGCCGGACCTGTCGATCCGGCGGCCGGTTCTGGCGGCTGTCCTGAACCTTCTGATCGTCCTGATCGGGGCGATGGCGCTGACCCGCCTGCCCGTCCGCGAACTGCCCCAGGTCGACACGGCCGAGGTAACGGTGCGCGTCTCCTATACCGGCGCCGCGCCCGATGTCGTCGACAACCAGATCGCCAGCGTGGTCGAAGGTGCGCTGGCCGGGATCTCGGGCCTGCAAAGCATGAGCACCGAAAGCGAACGGGGCCGGATGCGCACCGTCCTGATCTTCGACACCTCGCGCGATATCGACAGCGCCACCAATGACGTCCGCACCGCCATCGATCGCGTGATCGAGGATCTGCCGGAAGGCGCCAAGGCGCCCGAGGTGGAAAAGAACGACGATGAAGGCGACCCGGTGGTGCGGCTCAGCCTGTTTTCCTCCGGGATGTCACCGTTGGAACTGTCGGATTATGCCGACCGCTACGTGCTTGACCGGCTGGCGCGATTGCCCGGGGTGGCCAATGCCTCGATCTACGGCGAGCGGCTGCCCGCCATGCGGATCTGGCTCGATTCCGATCTGATGGCCGCGCACGGGGTCACGACGACGGACATCACCTCGGCGCTGCAGGCCAACAACATCGAATTGCCCGCCGGAGAAATCGAGACCGGCGCACGGCAGCTTCAGCTTCTGGCCCGGACGCGCTTCACCTCGGCCGAGGAATTCGAGGGCCTCGCCATTCGCGACACCGGCACACGGCCCCTGCGGCTGGGCGATGTGGCGCGGGTGGAACAGGGGCCGGAAGCCACGGAACGCTACTTCCGGTCCAACGGCGAAACCGCGCTGGGGATCGGGATCCAGCCGCAGGCGCAGGCCAACACGGTGGCAATTTCGCAGGCCGTCCAGCGGGAACTGGAGCTGATCCGCCCTTCCCTGCCGGACGGCATGACACTGAAGATCACGTCGGACGAGGCGCTGTTCATCCAGACGACGCTGAACGAGGTCATCCGCGTCTTTGTCGAGGCGGTGGCGCTTGTGACGGCGGTGATCTTCCTGTTCCTGGGCTCCGCCCGGTTGTCGCTGGTGCCCATCGTCACGATCCCCGTGTCGATCCTGGGTTCGGCCATGGCGATGCTGTTCCTGGGCTTCTCCATCAATATCCTGACGCTCTTTGCCATGATCCTGTCGATCGGGCTGGTGGTCGACGACGCCATCGTCGTGCTGGAAAACATCCAGCGGCATCGCGCGCGTGGGGCCAGCCGGGCCGAAGCGGCGCGGGCGGGCGCCAACCAGGTGAACTTCGCGGTGATCGCGACCACGGCCGTGCTGGTCGCCGTCTTCCTGCCTGTCAGCTTCATGGACGGCGAAGTGGGCCGGATCTTCGGCGAATTCGGCATCGTTCTTGCCGTTGCCGTGTCGGTTTCCGGCTTCGTGGCGCTGACCCTGTCGCCGGTCCTTGCGGCAAGACTTCTGCCGCGGGAGAACCGGCCCAACCTTCTGTCCCGCACCGTCGACAGGATCGTCGCCCGGACCGAGGCCGCCTATCGCGCCACGCTCAACCTCGCGCTGCGGGCGTCCGAAGTGCCGCTGGCCCTGGCCGGGTTCGCGGTCGCCGCGTGCCTCGCGCTCTATCCGCTGCTGACGCAGGAAGTGGTGCCGCAGGAAGATCGCGGCCAGCTTCGCATCTACATCACCGCGCCACAGGGCGCGAACCTCGACTACACCGATGCCGCCGTGCGCAAGGTGGAAGACGTGGTCGGTACGCTGGCCGATGAAGGCGTGGTCGAGAACATCACCACCATCGTCGGCATGTGGGGCGAATTGCGGCGCGCGATGCTGTTCGTGAACCTTGCCCCGTGGGAGGAGCGCGACCAGAGCGTGCAGGAGGTCATCTCCGACCTGCGCGGACCGCTGTCGCAGGTGACCGAGATTTCGACATGGATCCGTCCCTCCGGCGGCCTGGGCATCGGCGGGGGTCGTGGTGGCTTGCAGTTGATGCTGGGCGGCCCGGATATCGAACGCGCCGCCGAATGGGCCAACGAACTGGCCGCGATCCTTGAACAGGATCCGGACCTGTCGGGTATCGAGGTCGGTTATGCCGCCAACCAGCCCGGCGCCACCGTATCGGTGGATCGACTGCGCGCGCAGGACCTGGGTCTGGATGCAGAGGTCGTGTCGTCGACACTGCAGACGCTCGTCGCGTCGCGCACCGTCGGGGAATATTCGAGCGAAGGACGGCAGTATCCGGTCATCCTGCAAGCCGGGCTGGAAGACCGGGACAATCCCGACGATCTGCTGTCGGTCCTGCTGCGCAACACGCGGGGCGACCTGATCCCGCTGTCGGCCTTTGCCAGCATCGACGCGACCGCCACCGTGCCGGCTATCGAACGCTTCAACCGCGTCCATTCCGTCCCGGTCGAGGCCGACATGGTCGAAGGCGCGGACCTGGCGCAGGTCATGTCCCGGGTCGAAGCTGCCGTGGCGACGCTCCCGGCCGGAGCGACGCTGGCCTGGGACGGGCAGGCAGCCGATTTCCAGCGGTCGTCGGGGGACATGCTGATGGTCTTCGGCCTTGCGCTGGCCATCGTCTTTCTTGTGCTGGCGGCCCAGTTCGAAAGTTTCCGCACGCCGCTTGTGATCCTTCTGACCGTGCCCTTGGGCCTTGGCGGCGCGGTGCTGTCGCTGTGGCTGGCGGGGCTTTCAGTCAACATCTTCAGCCAGGTCGGGCTGGTCCTGCTGGTCGGGCTGATGGCCAAGAACGGCATCCTGATGGTCGAATTTTCGAACCAGCTGCGTGAAGGCGGCATGGCCCTGCGCGAGGCGGCACTGGAAGGCGCGGTCACCCGCCTGCGCCCCGTCACCATGACCACCATCGCAACCATTCTGGGCGCCATGCCCCTTGCAACGGCCACCGGAGCCGGTGCCGAAAGCCGCGTCGCGATCGGGCTGGTCATCACCGGCGGGCTCAGCTTCGCCTTCGTGCTCACGCTCTTCGTGACGCCGGTGGCCTACTATCTTGTCGAAGGGCTGCGCCGCGCCTACCCCGAACCGCAACGCTCCCCCGCCGAGTGAGGCGCGCCCCGTTGCCCCCCGACTGCGCGCGCGGATCATAGGCGTTTCCTCCCGCCCCGGTTACGAAAGGTCATCGGCGATCCGACGGTGCACCTGTCCGGGGCCGTCTGCCTGAAGAATAGCCCTGAAGGCGCGCCCGCGGCCCGAGCAGATCTTTCTGGGTCACGGGATCGCCTTGGCGTTCCATGCGTTGCCCCTGCATCACACCAGACATTTCGAACGACATTTCAGGAAGCCACATGATCGGAAAAGAAAAACGCGCGCTGGCGGGCTTCGTCGCGTTGACACTCCTGATGGGCACAGCCATCGGTTTGGGCTTTCAGCCCGGCACCTGGTACGAAGACCTAACGAAACCGCCGTTCAACCCGCCCGACTGGATCTTCGGCCCGGTGTGGACCGTGTTGTACGTTCTGATCGGCATCGCCGGGTGGCGGACATGGTTCCGTGCCGACGATCGCCAGCTCAAGCTGCTCTGGATCGTGCAGATCGGCCTGAACTGGCTCTGGACGCCCGCCTTCTTCGGGCTGCACAGCATCGGTCTGGGGCTGGTGGTCGTCGTGGCCATGCTGGTGGCGGTCTTGGCCTTCATCGTCCGGGCCGCGCGCATTGACAGGCTATCGGCCGTTTTGTTCGTGCCCTACGCGCTCTGGGTCGGCTTCGCCGCGTTGCTGAACGCGTCGATCCTTCGGCTGACAATGGGGTGACCCAGGGCGGGGCTCAGGCGTTCTGGGTCCGGCCAAGTTCGTCCAGTATCGCGCAATCGGGCGCGTCGTCGCCGTGGCACTGGCGGATCAGGGTTTCCAGCTCCCCCTCCAGCTGCTGAAGCTGCCGGATCTTCGACCGGACCGCCTCCAGATTGCGGATCGCCAGTGCCTGCACGTCACGGCTGGCGCGGTCAGGATCGTCCTCGAGCTCCAGCAGACGACGGCATTCCTCCAGCCCGAAACCCATGTGGCGGGCCTGCGCGAGGAACCTCAGGCGGGAGATCTGGCCGTCACCGAAATCGCGATAGCCGTTGGCGTTCCGGTCGGCTTGGATCAGGCCGATTTCCTCGTAATAGCGGATCGTCTTGACCGTCAGCCCGGTCTGCTTCGCGACATGTCCGATGTTCATGGTGGCGCCCCTTCAACTGCAAGATAAGGGATCCCGTAACTGGAAGGTCAAGATCCGGACATCGAATGTGATAAGGGCAGCGCCCGACCCTGGGTGGCGCTGCCTGCGGAGCCCCGGGCGAGACGACAAGTAGCAGTCAAAGCACACTCACACGGATCCGCGTAGACCCATTCACAGCTTCTGCGCGCGCAGCCGCAGGGCGTTGGTGATGACCGACACCGACGACAGGCTCATCGCCGCTGCGGCCACCATGGGCGACAACAGGATGCCCAGGAAAGGGTACAGGATCCCCGCCGCTATCGGTACGCCGGCCGAGTTGTAGACGAAGGCGAAAAACAGGTTCTGGCGGATGTTGCGCATCGTGGCTTCGGCCAGTTTCCGGGCGCGCACGATGCCGCCCAGATCGCCCTTCACCAGCGTAATGCCCGCGCTTTCCACCGCCACGTCGGCGCCCGTGCCCATGGCGATGCCCACGTCCGCTTCGGCCAGCGCGGGGGCATCGTTCACGCCGTCCCCGGCCATGGCGACGGACAGGCCTTCGTCCTTCAGCTTGCGGACAAGGGCGTTTTTGTCCTCGGGGCTGACACCGGCGTGGACCTCGTCGATGCCCAGCTGTTGCGCTACCGCCTGCGCCGTCGCTTCGGCGTCGCCGGTGGCCATGATGATCCTGAGGCCCAGATCGTGAAGCGCGCGGATGGCGTCAGGTGTCGTCTCCTTCACGCGGTCCGCCACCGCGACAAGGCCCGCCGGTTTGCCGTCGACCGCAATGAACATGGCTGTCTTCCCGTCCTCCTGAAGCGCCCTGGCACGCGTGGCGAGGTCACCCGTCTCGATGCCCAGGTCCTTCATCAGCGCCGCGTTCCCCAGCGCCACCTTGCGGCCATCGACCGTGCCGGTAACGCCCTTGCCCGTGACCGCTTCGAATTCGGTGCTGTCCCGGCGTTCGGCCCCGCGATCCTCGGCTCCGGCAACGATGGCCTCGGCCAGCGGATGTTCCGACCCCCGTTCAAGCGCTGCGGCGAGGGACAGGAGGTCGGCCTCCGTCACGCCCTCCACCGGTTCGGCGTCTGTTAGGGTCGGCTTGCCTTCGGTCAGCGTGCCGGTCTTGTCGATGATCAGCGCGTCCACCTTGGAAAACCGCTCCAGCGCCTCGGCATCGCGGATCAGGACACCCGCATTTGCGCCGCGCCCCGTGGCCACCATGATCGACATCGGCGTGGCCAGCCCCAGCGCGCAGGGGCAGGCGATGATCAGGACCGAGACCGCCGCCACGAAGGCGTAGGACAGCGCCGGCGCCGGGCCGAACAGCCACCATGCGATGAAGGCCAGCAGCGCGCAGGAGACGACCGCAGGCACGAAGTATTCCGCCACCCGGTCGGCCTGCGCCTGGATCGGCGCGCGGGACCGCTGTGCATTGGCGACCATCTGCACGATGCGGGAGAGCGTGGTGTCGTCGCCCACGTTCTGCGCCTCCATCAAAAAGCTGCCGGTTTTGTTCAAAGTGCCGCCGGTGACGGGTTCGCCCGCCACCTTTTCCACCGGGACGGGCTCGCCCGTGATCATGCTTTCATCGATGGACGACCGGCCTTCCGTCACGACGCCGTCCACCGGCACGCTTTCACCGGGTCGGACCCGCAGGATGTCGCCCGTCTTCAGCTGGTCCAGCTCTACGTCCTCTTCCGCGCCGTCGGTCACCCGCCGGGCGGTCTTGGGCGCCAGATCCATCAGCGCGCGGATGGCGTCGCCCGTCTTTTCGCGGGCGGCCAGCTCCATCACCTGGCCCAGCAGGACAAGGACGAGGATCACCGCCGTCGCTTCGAAATAGACGGGCGTCATGCCCATGCCGTCCTGCATCTGCGCGGGCAGAAGGCCCGGCGCCAGAAGCGAAACGATGGAAAACAGGTAGGCCGCTCCGGTCCCCAGCGCGATCAGCGTCCACATGTTGGGGCTGCGGTTCACGATCGACGACCAGCCGCGCTTGAAGAAGGTCCGGCAGATCCAGACGACGGGCGTCGCCAGCGCGAATTGCAGCCAGCCGAAGGCGGTGTGGCCGATCCAGTCGGCGAAGGGGATGCCGATGTGGGAGCCCATTTCGAGGATGAAGACCGCCAGTGCGAGAGGCGCCGTGATCCATAGCCGTCGCTTGAAATCGACATATTCCGGGTTTGGACCGCTATCGGCCGAGGGCGTCATGGGCTCCAGCGCCATGCCGCATTTCGGGCAGTCGTCGGGGTGGTCGGTGACGATCTCGGGGTGCATCGGGCAAGTGTACTGCGTGCCCGCCGGCATGGGTTCCGGTTCCGGGCGGTCGCCGAGATAGGTGTCGGGCTCGGCCTCGAACTTCTCCTGGCAGCGGGCGGAGCAGAAATAGAACCTCTCGCCCTTGTGCTTGGCCATGTGGGCCGCATCGGCACGGTCGACACTCATGCCGCAGACCGGGTCGGTCGCGTTGCGGTAGGCATCCGGGTCGTTCAGGAACTTGGTGCGGCACCCGTCCGAGCAGAAGTGATAGAGGTGGCCGTCATGCTCCGCCGTGGGTTTGCCCGCGTCCGGGTCCACCGTCATGCCGCAGACGGGATCGCGCAGGATGGGGGTGTTTTCCGCAGGGGCGCTCGTATCGGCCATGGCCTGTCCTTTCCTTCGGGCGAGGATCTGGATCAGTGATCTAGGGTCTCCAGCCACTGGAGGGTCAAGGCCGTTGTTTCACATTTCCATGTGCGATGCTTGTGCGCAAAGGTCGAAGCGATCGTAGGGTGCGTGCTCTGCACGCACCGTAACCCGGCCCGGGCGGTGCGTGGAGACCACGCACCCTACGGCGGCGTCACCCGGCCTCTTTCATGGCCCTGGTCAGCGTCGTGTCCAGCATCTGAAGGAAGCGGGACCGGTCTGTCTTCGAAAACGACGGGCCGCCGCCGCGGTGGAAGGGATCCGCGGCGCGGATGTCCTTCATCAGGTCGCGCGAGGCGAGGCGCTGACCGATATTGGCCGGGGTCAGGGCCTCGCCCGTCGGTGTCAGGACCTGTGCGCCGGCCTTCACGCAGGCATCGGCCAGCGGTATGTCGGAGGTGATCACCACGTCGCCCGTCCCGCAGCGGTCGGCGATCCACTGGTCGGCCACGTCTGGCCCGGCATCGACGATCACGTTCGACACCAGCGGGTTGCGCGAGGGGCGCAGCCCGCCATTGCTGACAAGGATCATCGGCACCGCCTTGCGCGTCGCCACGCGTTCGGCTTCGTCTTTCACCGGGCAGGCGTCTGCATCGATGTAAAGCGTGGTCATCCGGCCCTTTCCGGGCGTCAGGATTGCCCTTTCCATGGAACCAGCACCTTTTCCGCCATCCGCATCAGGATGTCGATGCCATAGCCGATGATGCCGATCAGGATGATGCCCATCAGCACGATATCCGTCAGCTGGAACTTCGACGCCGCGATGATCATCATGCCCGCGCCCTTCTGCGCGGCCACAAGCTCGGCCGCGACCACGGTGCCCCAGCAGACGCCCATGGCGACGCGGGCCCCCGTGAAGATCTCGGGCAGGGAGTTCGGCACGATCACGTAGCGCAGCACTTGCGATTTGGAAGCGCCCAGCGAATAGGCGGCGTGGACCTTGGTGATGTTCACGCCCGAAACCCCGGCGCGCGCGGCGATGGTCATGACCCAGAGCGCGGCAAGAAACAGCAGGACGATCTTGCCCGTTTCCCAGATCCCGAACCAGATGATCACCAGCGGGATCAGCGCCAAGGGCGGAACGGGCCGCATGAATTCTACGATCGGATCGAACCAGCCGCGGAACCAGCCCGAAAGGCCCATCGCATAGCCCAGCGGAATGCCCAGCAGCGCGCCGCAGGCAAAGCCCAGCAGGACACGAAACAGCGACCAGCCCAGATGCTGCCACAGGGTGAAGTTCTGGTAGCCGGAGGATGCGATCTCGATGAACCGGCTGACCACCGCCTCGGGCGAGGGCATCCAGATCGGCTCCATCTGCAGGCCCTTCGCGGGCTCGAAGCTGAGCGAGCCCTTGGCCGTCATCGTGACCGTACCATCGTTCACCTTGACGGTTTCACCCGGCGCGATGGGCTGGCCATCGACGGCGGTGACGTTGTAGTCGTCCTCGACAGCCGGTGTATCGTTCGCATGCGCGCGGATCAGGGTCGACCTCCAGATCTGCACCGTGTCGGAATCGTTCCTGGCCATCCCCTCACCCGGGTCGATCTCGGGCGCATCCGGGTCTTCGTCGGGGCCGTGGACCACCACCCGCACCGTTGCATCGTCGGTCGTGCCGTCGGCGGCGGTGGCAGTATAGGTGAACTCGGTCGTGCCGCTATAGGGGCCGGGCACGTGGAACGGCGCCCATTTGGAGCCGGTGAAGGCGCCCCAGATCAGGAAGATAACCAGCACCGACAGGATCGAGGCCGCGCGGTCCGGGCGGATGGCGCTTTCGTCGCCGAAGGTCACCGTTTTGAGCGAGGTATAATCGCTGGTCTTGGCAGACATCCGGCGGACGAAGTTGATTAGGACGAAAGCGCCGGCGAACAGGAGAATGTAAAGGAGAAGGACGATCCAGCCAGTCATGCGCTTGCCTCCGCGCGGCCCATGATCTCTTCTTCCATTTCCCAGATCATCGACAGGATTTCATCGCGGGTTTCGGCGAAGCCTTCGCTTTTCTTGACCTCGCGCAGGTCGGCATTCACGCCCCGTTCGGCGAAGGGCAGGCGGTATTCCTTGTAGATCCGGCCCGGGCGCGGGGCCATCACGATCAGGCGTTCGCCCAGCAGCAATGCCTCTTCGACCGAGTGGGTGATCAGCACCACCGTCTTCCCGGTCTCCTTCCACAGCTTCAGGACGAGGCCCTGCATCTTCTCGCGGGTCAGCGCATCCAGCGCGCCCAGCGGTTCGTCCATCAGGATCAGATCGGGATCGTTGGCAAGGCAGCGGGCCAGCGCCACGCGCTGCTGCATCCCGCCCGACAATTCGTAGACTGCCTTTTCCTTGAAATCGCGCAGCCCCACCGTTTCAAGCAGCCGGTCGGCGATCGCCTTTCGCTCCGACGCCGGCATGCCCTTCATCCTGGGGCCGAATTCGACATTGTCGCGCACGTTCATCCATTCGAAGAGCGCGCCCTTCTGGAACACCATCCCGCGTTCCGCGTCCGGCCCGGTCACGGTATGGCCGTTCATCATCACCTTGCCAGACGTCTGCGCCAGGAAGCCCGCGACGATGTTCAGAAGCGTCGTCTTCCCGCAGCCGGACGGCCCGAGGATCGACACCATCTCTCCCGATCCGATGTCGAGCGAGACGTCCTGAAGCGCCTGGACACTGGTCCCGTTGGGCAGGTCGAACCGCATGGATAGGTTTTCGATATGCAAGCCGCCCATGACGCTTGTTCCTTGTTACTGGTCCGGGCGCGAAGCGCAGGCCCCGCGCCCGGCTACTGGTTTACTTGCTCACATCGGACAGCGGGCCGGTGTTGACCGTATCGTCATAGGATTCCAGCGCCTCGGGGATCGAGCCCGCGTCCTTGAAGACCTGTGCCACGCCAAGCATGAATTCCTGCGCGCCGCCGCCAAGCCATTTCGGGCCAAGCTGCTCTTCCACCGTCGGGAAGGTGAAGGTTTCAAGCGAGGCCGCAGCATCGGCCGGGTCCATGCCGGCGTCCTTGGCGATCACGTCGATCATTTCCTGCGTGTTCGAGCCCGCGGCCCACATCTCGTTCGCGTCGGCCGTCACCTGCAGGAACTTGGTCACCACTTCGCTGTTTTCAGCGATGAAGGTCGACGGGCCCGACGTCACGTCGAAGACGAGAATGCCCAGGTCTTCCTTCTCGGCGCCGGTCAGCAGGACGTTGCCGTGTTCCTTCATGCGGCGCAGCGCACCGCCCCAGCCGCACACCATGTCGAGGTTGCCCTGCGCGAAGGCAGCAGCCCCTTCGGCCGGTGCCATGTCGACGATTTCCATCGTGGTGATATCGACGTCGAAATGGCTCATCTGCTTGAGGAAGCCATAGTGAGCCGCGGTGCCGATCGGCACGCCGACCTTCTTGCCTTCCAGCTCCTTCGCGCTGTCCTTGTCGATCTCCAGCGCTTCGGCCACGACGCAGTTGTCATTTTCCGAATAGCTGACCGCGATGTCGACGATCTGCAGATCGACACCAGCCGACACGCCGACGACGAACGGCGGCAGGCCCTGGCTGACGGAAAGCTGAACGTCGCCCGACGCCATCGCCGCCGACATCGCGGTGCCGGCATCGAAGGACACCCAGTTGACCTTCATTCCCAACTCTTCGTCATAACGGCCGGTGGCCTTGGCGTATTCGAACGGCATCGGCCATTCCAGGAAGTAGCCGACGGTGATTTCATCGAGCGCGGCCGCGCTTTGCGCGCTTACCGCGACGGCCAGCGCCGAAAGGGCCGCTTTCATGGTTTTCTGTTTCATCATTGGAACTGTCTCTCCTTGCCGGTCATTTTTTCTGGGATTTTCCCGGCGACATGTCCGGGTTTGCGCAGACTTTGTGCGGCGGAGACAGGCCGACATCCATCCGTGATCGTCCCATTGCGTGCGCGAACCTGATTGCAGTCCCGCGTTGGAATGCGGCCGATCAAGGATTAGGCACCTTGCGGCGCTTGTCATCGAAAAAGAGATGAAACCATGCGCAACGAAGGACGGTGGATCAAGGGTCGCGGCACGCGGGGCCAGGAGGATTCCCAACCAGCCGCAGCGCGGCATTCCCTCAGGTAATCTGTGGGAAGCGCAGCCTGTGCATTGTCGCAACAAGGTGTCCGGCAGCCCCGTTTCTGCCGGCACCGGGTCGACTGCACAGAGGCTGCCCAGTCGCCTTGTTTCAGTGCGAAGTCAGGTCGGGCCGCGGTACCCGTCACGTGCGCGACCTACCCGCCCCACGGGGTGTGCAGGACCCCCACCGCGCTGCGGCAGGGATCCTGCGGGACTGTTACCAGTGCTTGCCGCGCGGGTCTTCGTTGTGCTCCACCTCGTGCGGCGGGGTCGCGCCGGACCCCTCGGGCTGACCCATCAGGCGCCGTTCGGATTTCAGCGCAAGGTACAGGCAGTAGCACATTGCCAGCACCACCAGCGTGAACGGAATGCCCATCGACACGGCCGCTCCCTGAAGCGCATTCAGCCCGCCGCCCAGCAGCAGGGCGATGGCCACGAGGCCTTCAAACGTGCACCAGAACACGCGCTGCGCGACCGGGGCGTCCATCTTGCCGCCGGCCGTGATCGTGTCGATCACCAGCGACCCGGAATCCGACGAGGTGACGAAGAACACCACGATCAGCACAAGGCAAAGCGGCGCCACGAGGTTGTAGAGCGGGAACTGGTCTATCATGCGGAAGAACGACAATTCGGGCTTGTAGGCCACGACGACTTCCTTCGCGCCTTCATACCCGGCTGCCAGCTGCTCCAGCGCCATGCCGCCGAACACGCTCATCCACAGGGCGCAGACCAGCGACGGCAGGACCAGCACGCAGATGATGAATTCGCGCACGGTCCGCCCGCGGGAAACCCGCGCAATGAACATGCCGACGAAGGGCGACCAAGCGATCCACCAGGCCCAGTAGAAGGTCGTCCAGCCATGCATGTATCCGGTGTCTTCACGCCCGAACGGGTTCGACAGGGCGGCGAAGTCGCGGACATATTCCACCATCGTGTCGGCGAACCGGCCCAGCAGGACCATCGTCGGGCCGACGAAGAGCACGAACAGGAACAGGGCGAATGCCAGCCACATGTTGATTTCGGCCAGCCGTTTCACGCCTGCATCCATCCCCAGGAGCACCGAGACCAGCGCAGCCATGGTGATGATGATGATCAGGATGACGATCCCGGTCTGCCCCATCTCGATCCCGAACACGTCGGTCAGGCCGGCGGCGATCTGCTGCGCACCCAGTCCCAGCGTCGTGGTCAGGCCGAAGAGCGTGGCAAAGACGGCGAGGATGTCGATCGCATGGCCCCACCAGCCCCAGACCTTTTCGCCCAGGATAGGATAGAAGGCCGACCGCAGCGTCAGCGGCAGACCGAGGTTGTAGGCAAAGATCGCAAGGCTGAGCGCCACGACAACGTAAACCGCCCAGGCCGAGAAGCCCCAGTGAAAGACCGTGGCGGCAAGCCCCGAATTTCCGATGGTTCCATCGTCATTCATCGGGTTGACGCCCAGCGGCAGAGCATTCAGTTCGGGCAGGGAGTAATACATCGGTTCGAGCACCGAGAAGAACAGAAGCCCGATGCCCATGCCTGCGGAAAACAGCATCGCGATCCACGACAGGTAGCCGTAATCGGGCGTGGCCCCTTGCCCGCCGATCCTGACCTTGCCAAGGGGCGAGATCGCCACAACGATGCAGAACAGGAAGATGATGTTCACCGACATCATCAGGAACCAGTCGAACGTGCTGGTCAGCCACGGGCGTAGCCAGCCGAACAGGGTCGCGGTGGATTCCTGATTGAGCAGCGCCACAACGACGAAAAGAACGATCGCCGCGCCGGAAATCACGAAAACGGGGTTGTGAATATCAAGTCCAAGGGGCCGGATATTGTCCTGCCCCAGTTCGTATTCTGTATCGAATGTAATGGCATCGGGGTCGCTTCGCGACTGATGCATATCGCTTAATTTTTCATCTTCCGACATGTAATGCTTACTCCCTGTTTTTTTAAAGCGATAATCACTTAGAACATGAAATTTTACGCGCGGCAAACACGCTGCACGTTTCATGGACAACTTTCTTGGCACCATTGCCCGGATCGCTTTCGGCCGCTGCCCGACGTCGGGGGTCTGGTCTGCGGACCCGGCTGTGCTGACAGGCGCCTTGGGACATTCAGCGTACCCGCCTCCACACACGGACCGGTGTGCGAAAAGACGCCCATGTCAAACTGTAATCCAAAGAAGTTGTGGAACCAGAAGAGCCTACAGCGGTTAACCCTCCATACCTAGACACGCCAAGGAAAGGCTATCCCATGACAATCAAGAGCAAGGTTCTTGCAATCGCCTCCGCCGCTATGCTTTCTTCGACGATCGCCGTCGCGCAGGGCAGCTACACGCCCACAGACTTCACCGACGTGTCCGTTTTCGACAGCTTCAAAGGCAGTGACGTCTACACCATCGATGGCCAGGCTCTGGGCACCGTCAAGGACGTCGATCTGGATGCAAACACGGCGGATTTCATGATCGAGGTCGCACAGGACGCAAATCTCCAGCGTGACACGATCAACGTCAAGGCCGAGCAGGGGACCGTTGCAATTAACGACGGCATGATCATCCTGCTGGTCGACAACGATGAGATCCAGCAGAAGCTTCAAGGCTCCGAACGCAGCGACTCGATCGCCGAAATCGATCTCTTCAAGGAATAAGGTGACGTCAGCGCCCGTCGCGCGCTGTGCCACCTGTAGGTCCGGCTGATTGCCGGCTCAGCCGTAGCGGCCCGCAAGACATCGTCTTGCGGGCCGCGTCCGTTTGCGGGCGCCCGCCCGTTGCGGCGACCATGGGTCCGCTCAGCCCAACCTGAGGAAGCCAGCCCCGTCTCATCCCTGAAGACCTGCCCGCAGTCAGCGTCGAAAGCTCGCCAATATCGGTCGACTTGCGTTACGTGTGGCGTCGAAGATGGGAAAACGGCGTCATGACAAGATGACGGGAATGCTGGATCTGACGACGATCTTCGCCGTGGGCGTTGGTGTGGCCGCTCTTGAAGCGGTCACATGGGTGCTGTTCTGGCTGGCGTGGCGCCAGCTCGACGCGCTCAAGTACTTTGCGTCGGGGTTTTCGGCCATGTCGCTGGGGATCCTGATGATGACCCTGCGGGGCGGCGACGCGCCGCCGTGGTGGATCGTGACCGATATCATGCTGATCCGGGTGGGGACCGTCCTGATCGCCATCGGCCTGGCGCGCTTCCTGGGCCAGCCGCCGCGTACGCGGCTGATGGTCGGGCTGCTGGCGGCCCTTCTGGCCGGCTGGGTGGCCGCGATCCTCTTCGTGCCCGGCAACGTCGCCCTGCGCTTCCTGATGGCCACGATCTTTACCGTCGCGGTGATGTCGCTGATGAGCCTGTCGCTGCTGCGCGACCGAACCGTGCCGCGCCTGTTGCGCGGCTTCACCGTGGGCGTTCTGTGCTATTACATGGTCGTCAGCATCGGGGCCACGGCGATGGAATACCGCGACCCGCCCGGCACCGGGCTTGTCGTGCTCAGCGACCGGAACGCATGGTACATCATGCAGGGCATCGTCTTTGTCACCGCCCTGTTCGCCAGCCTGATCCTGATGGTCAGCTGGCGCCTGTCGGCCGACCTGCGGGCCAACAACGCGGCCCTGCGGCTGGAAGTGGAGGAGCGCAAACGCCTGGAAGGCAAGCTGAGCGCCAGCCTGGAATCCGAGCGGCTGCTGCGCGAGGAGCAGGCCGATTTCAACCGCTTCGTCAGCCACGAATTCCGCACCCCCATCGCCACCATCCGCAACGCGGCCGAGATGATCGTGCTGACAGGCCAGGGCATCGACCCCGCCGCGCGCGACCGGCTGGCCGGGATCGGGCAGTCGCTGGACCGCCTGTCGGCGCTGATCGACCGTTTCCTGACCGGCGACCGGGAAGGCGGCTTTCATCCCGAGCCGCTGCCGCTGACGGACCTGATGGCCGACGTGATGCTGCATTTCGACATGACAGGCGGCAGCCAACGGCTGCAGATCGACATGCGGGACACTGGGCTTCAGGTCGTGGCCGACCCGGACATGCTGCTGACCGCCGTGATCAACCTGGTCGACAACGCGCTGAAATACTCTCCCGCCGACACTCCTGTCGTCCTGACAGCGCAGGCCGATGCGGACGGAGCCGTCATCCGGGTGACCGACCGGGGCATCGGCATTCCCGAAGCCGACCGGGCGGGCATCGGCCGGCGGTACTTCCGTGCCTCGAACGCCACGCCGGGGACCGGGACGGGTATGGGGCTCTATGCGGCGCGGCGTCTGGTGGCCTATCACGACGGCGACCTTGTGCTTGCCCCGGCCGATGGCGGCGGCACCATGGCCGAGATCAGGCTGCCCGCCGCACCGGCCGGGAGCGCGGCACGACAGGAGGACCCCGCATGCCCATGAGCCGTATCCTTGTCGTCGAGGACGAAGACCGCCTGCGCATGGACATCGTCGATTTCCTGTGCCTGACCGGGCTGAATGCCTCTGGCGCGGGGTCGGCAGCGGACCTCAGGGCGGCAATGGCCGAGGACATGCCCCCGCGCGTGATCATCCTTGATGTCGGCCTGCCCGACGGCGACGGGTTCGACCTGGCAAGCGAGATCCGGGCCCACCATACCTGCGGTATCGTCATGCTGACCGGGCTTGAAGGCAGCGAGAACCGGATCCGTGGCTTCGACAGCGGCGCCGATGTCTATCTTGTCAAGGACACGCCGCTGCGCGAGATCGAGGCTTGCGTGCGCAGCCTCTTGCGGCGCACCGGGGAAAGCGCGGAAACGGCCAGCGATGCGAAACCCGTCTGGGTGCTGGACAGCCGGGAGTGGACGCTCTTCGCGCCCGACCGTCAGGCGCTGAAGCTGACGGCGACGGAATTCGCTTTCCTGAACGCCCTGTGTTCGTCGACCGACGACGTCGCCCGCCGCGAGGATCTGGTCGAACGGCTCGACCGCCCCACGGTCAAGTTCGACAATCGCCATCTGGATGCCGTGGTCAGCCGCCTGCGCCGCAAGATCGGTGAAGGCACGGGGTTGGAGGCGCCGATCCGGTCGGTCTATGGCGTGGGGTACACCTTCACGGCACCTGTCAGCATTCGCTGAGGTGCGGTGCGTGGGAACCACGCACCCTACGACGGGATACCGCTCAGCCGCCCGACGTCACATCGCGTTCCGACATCGGTCGAAGTCGCGAGCCAGTCCGAGCCGCGTAGGCGCGGCCCGGACTGCCCCCGCGAAACAGCACCACGCAGCAAACACCCGGGGCCAGCGCGAAAGGCCGAACCAAGGAGCCGTTGTCAGAGCGTCACCCAGGCCGCATCCTGTGCCGATGATGTCACGCTGGCATTGATGAAAGCCATCCCGGCCATGCCTTCCGCGATGCCCGGCAACAAGCCCATCGCCTTCTCCCGCGACGTCCCGCCCTGCACGGCCCGGATCGCATCCGCGGCTTCGGTGTAGATGTTGGCAAAGCCCTCAAGATAGCCTTCGGGATGCCCGGACGGGGTGCGCGTGATGGCACCAAGTGCATCGGCCGACCCCGCCCCGGCGCGGGTGATCAGGCGCTTCGGTTCGCCAAGGGGCGTGAACCACAGGTAGTTGGGATCTTCCTGGGCCCATTCCAGCCCGCCCTTGTCGCCGTAGACCCGCAGTTTCAGGGCATTCTCGTTTCCCGGCACCACCTGGCTGCACCAAAGCATGCCCCGCGCGCCGCCGGCAAAGCGCAGCATCATGTGCGCGTTGTCGTCCAGCGTCCGGCCCGCGCCAAAGCTTTGCAGATCGGCGGCCAGACTTTCGGCCTTCAGGCCCGAGACGAAATTCGCAAGGATATAGGCGTGCGTCCCGATATCGCCCACCGCGCCCCCGGCACCCGAGCGTTCGGGATCGGTGCGCCATTCGGCCTGCTTCACGCCCTGGGTTTCGACCGGCGGCGTCAGCCAGTCCTGCGCGTATTCCACCTGCACAATGCGGACATGGCCCAGATCGCCAGCCTCGACCATCGCCCGGGCCTGCCGGATCATGGGGTAACCCGTGTAGTTGTGCGTCAGGATGAACAGCGCGTCACTGTCCGCCACGACCTTTTCCATCGCCGCGGCATCTTCCATCGTGGCGGTCAGGGGCTTGTCGCAGATGACGTGAATGCCCTTTTCAAGAAACGGCTTTGATGCCGGGTAATGGACGTGGTTCGGTGTCACGATGGCGACCGCCTCGATCCCGTCCTCGCGCGCGGCCTCGGCCTCGGCCATTTCCTCGAAACAACCGTAGGAGCGCGCGAGCCCAAGCGCCTTTGCGCTGGCCGCGGCCTTTTCTGGCGTCGAAGACAATGCCCCGGCCACCAGTTCGAACCGGTCGTCCATCCGGGCGGCGATGCGGTGCACGGCGCCGATGAAGGCGTCGTTCCCGCCGCCGACCATGCCCAAGCGAATAGGTGCCATCAGTTGATCCCCAGCATCTTGCGGTTTGCGGCCTCGTCGGTTCCGCCATCGGCGAAATCGTCAAAGGCCCTTTCGGTCACGCGAATGATATGATCCGCCACGAACTGTGCGCCCTCGCGCGCGCCGTCTTCGGGGTGCTTCAGACAGCATTCCCATTCGACCACGGCCCAGCCGTCGAAATCGTTAGCCGCCATCTTGGAAAACACCGCGCCAAAATCGACCTGCCCATCACCCGGCGACCGGAAACGCCCGGCCCGGTCGACCCAGGACTGGTACCCGGAATAGACCCCCTGCCGTCCCGTCGGATTGAATTCGGCATCCTTGACATGGAACATCCTGATACGATCCTTGTAGATGTCGATATTGTCAAGATAATCAAGGCATTGCAGCACGTAGTGGCTGGGATCGTACAGCATGCAGGCACGGGCGTGGTTGCCGGTGCGCTCAAGGAACATCTCGTAGGTGATACCGTCGTGCAGATCCTCGCCCGGATGGATTTCATAGCAGACGTCGACGCCGCACTCCTCGGCATGGTTCAGGATCGGGGTCCAGCGTTTCGCCAGCTCGTCGAACGCGGTTTCCACCAGTCCTGCGGGGCGCTGCGGCCACGGGTACAGGTAGGGCCAGGCCAGCGCGCCCGAGAACGTCGCATGTGCACCTATCCCCATGTTTTTCGACGCAGACAGAGCTTTCATCACCTGATCGACGGCCCATTCCTGCCGCGCTTTCGGGTTACCGTGCACCTCGGGCGCGGCGAAACCGTCGAATGCGGCATCATAGGCGGGGTGAACGGCGACAAGCTGGCCCTGAAGGTGGGTCGAAAGCTCCGTCACTTCCACGCCGTTTTCCGCCGCCTTGCCCTTGAATTCGTCGCAGTAATCCTTGCTTTCCGCGGCGCGGTCCAGGTCGAACAGGCGGCCGTCCCAGCTGGGCACCTGAACGCCCTTGTAGCCGCAATCGGCGGCCCATTTGGTGATCGCATCCCACGAATTGAACGGGGCGTCGTCACCGGCAAACTGCGCCAGAAACAGCGCGGGTCCCTTGATTGTCTTCATGATGGTCCTCCCTTGGCGCCGGCTTTACGCAGCGGCTGGCGGTGGTCTTGTGATATCCGTCCGGTCTGCGCCGGATCGGGTTCGGGCCTTTCGCTTCAAACGGTTTCGTCCGGAAGATTGTCCCGGACAAAGATGGCGGGGATCAGCTCGGGCATGGGCGGTGGCGGAAGATCGTCGACGATGGCCCGCAGCAGCGTCAGCGCCCGGTTGATCTCGATTTCGGGGCGCTGATCTATCGCCGCGTCCAGCGTGCCGTCTTCCAGCGCCCGGCGGGTCGGCGGGATCAGATCGTGAACGATACTGCAGAACCGGCGCGGACGATCCATGATCCGCAGCGCATCTATCAGCCCTTCGTTGCCCGCGCCCACGTTGTAGACGGCGCTGACACCTTCGGTGGTAGACCAGGCCTCCATCATCATCCGGTGCATGAGAGCGGACTGGTCGCGCATCTCGATCACGCTGGCGATTTCGATTTCCGGGAAGTCCTCTTCCAGCACGGTACGGAAGCCCTGCAATCGGTCGGCATGGTCCGGCGCATCCAATGATCCGACGGCCACGAGAGCGCGCCCCGGCCCGCCCGCATGGGCCATGCCCATCAACCGCGCGGCCGAACGTCCGGCTTTCAGATTGTTGATCCCGACATAATGTTCGCGGCAGCTGTCGGGCAGGTCAGACACCAGCGAAACGATCCGCGTGCCGCGATCCCGCAGAGCATTCAGCGGCGCCACCAACCGATCATTGCCAAGACCAACGATGGCTATCCCGTCATAATCGGCACCCGCCACCACCTCGATCGCCTGCTCCAGCGCCTCGACGGCGAAGGCATCGACGATGACGATATTGATGGACACTTGCGAATGTTTCAGATGCGACGCGGCCTTTTCCAGATGTGCATGCATCCGCTCGAAGAAAGGATTGCTGCCGCCGGGCATGAGGAACGCCAGCCGGTAGGTCCGGCTTCGCGACAGGTTAGCGGCCGCAACATTGCGGACATAGCCCAGCTGCTCCACCGCCGTCAGCACCTTGCGCACCGACTTGTCGGCCACGTTGCCACGGTGGTTCACCACGCGATCAGCGGTCGCGTAGCTGACACCGGCCAGCCGCGCGACGTCATTGAGCGTCGGGCTTCGCATGTTCCTCCCCACGCTCCGGATTCTCCTGATCCGGAACATGGTAACGATAACAATCGGAATGATTGTCCTCAAGCATTTTGAAACAATGTGAGGTTAGCGGTGGGATTCCGGGAATTACATTTTATTACAAGAAGTTGCTGCCGGGTATAGGCGAGGCCTCCTACATGGAGGCGATATTCCTAGACTGACTTGATCGACGTAAATCAAATTGCCTTGCCACGACCGCCGCGAACAATGTCCGGGACAGCCTATGACCGAGCAGGCATTGGACTCCCGGCCTCAGAAAACGGCGGCCCCTGTCTCGGCACTGCCCACGTTCGCGCGGAAAGCGGCGAAGAGTTCGCGGCCCACGCCGTGCTGGTTCCCCGTCAGGTCGGCCGTGGCCGGTTCGCGATCCAGCACGCCGGACGTCAGGATATCCAGCACGCCCTGTACGGCATCGACGCGGACGATATCCCCGTCCTGCAACTGCGCAATCGGCCCGCCGTTGAGCGCTTCGGGAGAGACATGGATCGCCGCCGGCACCTTGCCCGACGCGCCCGACATGCGTCCGTCCGTGACCAATGCGACGCGCTGTCCCCTGCCCTGCATGATCGACAAGATGGGCGTGAGGCTGTGAAGTTCCGGCATGCCGTTGGCCTTCGGTCCCTGGAACCGGACGACGACGACGACATCCTCGGTCAGCGTCCCGGCCTTGAAGGCGGCCTTGACCTCTTCCTGATCGGCGAAGACGCGGGCGGGGGCTTCGATCACGTGATGTTCCGATGCCACGGCCGAGACCTTCATCACCGCGGTGCCCAGCGAACCGGTCATCCGCTTCAGCCCGCCAGTGGATTGGAACGGCTCGGACGCGGGGCGCAGGATCTTGGTGTTCAGGCTCGCCTCCGGCCCCGGCTCCCAGCTCAGCACACCGTCCTTCAGCTTGGGATCCTGCGTGTAATGCTCCAGACCCTCGCCCGCGACGGTGCGGGTGTCGGGGTGCAGCAGGCCCGTCTTCAGCAATTCGCCGATCATGTAGCCCAGCCCACCGGCCGCGTGGAAATGGTTCACGTCGGCCAGCCCGTTGGGATAGACCCGCGCCAGCAGCGGGGTCACGTCGGACAGGTCGGAAAAGTCCTGCCAGTCCAGCACGATGCCGCCGGCCCGCGCCATGGCGATCAGGTGGATCAACAGGTTCGTCGACCCGCCCGTGGCGTTCAGCCCGACGATCCCGTTCACGAAGGCGCGTTCATCAAGGATATCGCAGACCGGCGTGTAGTCGTTGCCAAGCGCCGAAAGCGCCAGCGCCCGCTGCGCGCCTTCGCGGGTCAGGGCATCGCGAAGCTCGGTATTTGGCGAAACAAAGCTGGACCCGGGCAAGTGAAGGCCCATGAACTCCATCAGCATCTGGTTGGTGTTGGCGGTGCCGTAGAACGTGCAGGTGCCCGGCCCGTGATAGGCCGCCATTTCCGCCGCCATCAGCGCATCGCGCCCGACCTCTCCGGAGGCGAATTTCTGGCGCACCTTGGCCTTGTCGTCATTGGCAAGCCCGCTTTCCATCGGCCCCGCAGGCACGAAGACGGCGGGCAGATGGCCGAAGGCCTGCGCCGCGATCACCAGCCCCGGCACGATCTTGTCGCAGACGCCAAGGAAGACCGCCGCGTCGAACGTGTTGTGGCTGAGCGCCACGGACGCCGCGAGGGCGATCGTGTCGCGGGAGAAGAGCGAGAGCTCCATCCCCGCCTCTCCTTGGGTGACGCCATCGCACATCGCGGGCACGCCACCGGCTACCTGCGCGGTGCCGCCGACATCGCGAGCGGCGCGGCGGATCAGGTCGGGGTAGCGTTCGAACGGCTGATGGGCCGACAGCATGTCGTTGTAGGCCGTGACGATGCCAAGGTTTCCGGCCGTGCCTTCGGCCAGCCTGTCTTTGTCGCCCCCCGTCGCGGCATAGGCGTGCGCCTGGCCCGAGCATGACAGGTGCCCTCGTGCGGGCCCTTTCGACCTGGCTGCGGCCATGCGGTCCAGATGCGGGCCGCGGGTGTCGCGGCTGCGGTCGATGATACGGTCGGTCACGCGCCTGACGGTGTCGTTCAGGGTCATGTCATCCTGCCTTTCAGCTTATCTCGCGCCAGCGCCGACCGTCCCGGTGCAGCAGCATCAGCGCGTCTTCGGGCCCGGACGAGCCCTGATCGTACATGTCGGGCCGGGTGCCTGCATCTTCCCACGCGGCGATGATCGGGTCTACCCACGCCCAGGCGGCCTCGGCTTCGTCCCCGCGCATGAACAGGGTCTGGTCGCCCCGTATCACGTCCATGATCAGCCGTTCATAGGCATCCTGCGGGACAGCGTCTTCGTCCAGTGCGTCGGCAAACGTCATGTCCATCGTGACCTCGACCAGACGGAAGCCGCCCGGCCCCGGTTCCTTGATCGTGTTGCGCAGCTTGATGCCTTCGTCGGGCTGCAGGCGAATGACCATCGCGTTGCCCTTCAGGCCCTTCATCTCGGGGAAGATCATGTGCGGCGGATCGCGGAAGACTACCGCGATCTCCGAACTGCGCGCCCGCAGCTTTTTCCCCGTGCGCAGGTAGAACGGCGTGCCGGCCCATCGCCAGTTGCCGATGTTCACCTTCATCGCAACATAGCTTTCCGTGCGGCTGTTGGGCACGCCCGCGTGATCGGCATAGCTGTCGTCGCCATGAAGCGCGCGGTACTGCCCGCGCACGATGTCGGACTGGGCCACGGGCTCCAGCGCCTCGATCACCTTCACCTTCTCGTCCCGGACGGCGTTGGGGTTGAAGCGCGAGGGCGGCTCCATCGCCGTCAGGCACAGAAGCTGCATCAGATGGTTCTGCACCATGTCCCGCATCGCGCCGGAGCGGTCGTAATATTCGCTGCGCCCTTCGGCGCCCACGGTTTCGGCCACGGTGATCTGCACGTGATCGATATGGGTCGCGTTCCACAAGGGCTCCCACAGCGCGTTGGCAAACCGGAGCGCCATGAGGTTCTGGACCGTTTCCTTGCCCAGGTAATGGTCGATCCGGTAGATCTGCCGTTCGGTGAAATTCTTGCGCAGGTCGGCGTTCAGCGCGCGCGCCGATGCCAGATCGTGCCCGAACGGCTTTTCCACGACGATCCGGCTCTCCGGTGTCGCGATGCCGTGCTGCGTCAGGTTCGTGGCAATCGCGCCGAAAAGAGACGGCGAGACCGAAAGATAGAACGCGCGCACGGCATCGGTGCGCAGAATGTCCTTCAGCGGCGCCCAGCCCTCGTCCCCCGTCGCATCGACCTTCACGTAGTCGAGCTGGCCAAGGAAGGCCTCCAGCTTTTCGGTGTCTTCAGCCGTGGGGCCGGCGAATTCCAGCAGGCAGGCGCGCGCCATGTTGACGAAGGCCGCCCTGTCCATCTCGGACCGGGCCGAGCCTATGACCCGCGCATCGGGCGGCATCTGTTCGACCGCGAAACGGTGAAACAGCCCCGGCAGGATCTTGCGCCGGGCGAGGTCACCCGTCGCCCCGAACAGCACAAGGTCGAACGGGTCGACGGGAATGACGCGCGATACCATGAAGTCAGTCTCCAGTCCGGGCGGATCGGAGAGGGAACAGCCGAGCCGCGGCTTCCGTTCCGTCGATAACAACCATCTGGGCCATGGCGCGAGTCCCTTTCTGCGCTTTCCGCTTCGTTAGCGCTAACATCGTGAGACAAGAAAGTCCACGCCCACCAAGTAGGCGTGGTTGCCTGAAGGCCCGTCAGACGTAGCGGTTGACGATGTTTTCCAGACGCTCCTGCCGGCCGGATTTCGGCTCGGGCCGGATGTCTTCATCGATCACCCGTTGGGCGATGCTGTCCAGATCGCTGGTCAGCATGGCCTGCGCGGTGTCGCTTTCCCAACCGGCATAGCGGTCGGACAGTGCGGCATCGAGCTCTCCGCCCTCCAGCATCGCGGCTGCGGCTTTCAGGCCGCGGGCGCAGACATCCATCGCGCCGACATGTGCGGCGATCAGGTCTTCGGCGTCCAGCGACTGGCGGCGCAGCTTGGCGTCGAAGTTCGTCCCGCCCGAGGTAAAGCCGCCCGCCTTCAGGATGTAGTAATAGGCCAGCGCCACTTCGGGCACGTTGTTGGGGAACTGGTCCGTGTCCCAGCCCGACTGGTAGTCGTTCCGGTTCATGTCGATCGAACCCAGCATCCCTTCGGACGTGGCCAGCGCCAGTTCGTGTTCGAAGCTGTGCCCGGCCAGGATCGCGTGACCCTGTTCGATGTTCAGCTTCACCTCGTTTTCCAGCCCGTACTTGCGCAGGAAGCCGATGCAGGTCGCGACGTCGAAATCGTATTGATGCTTCGACGGCTCCTGTGGTTTGGGTTCGACAAGGATCTGACCCTTGAAGCCGATCTTGTGCTTGTAGTCGACGACCATCGACAGGAAACGCGCAAGATGGTCCTGCTCCTGCCCCAGATCGGTGTTCAGAAGCGTTTCATACCCTTCGCGCCCGCCCCACAACACGTAGTTCTGGCCGCCCAGTTTCAGCGTCGCGTCCATGCAGGATTTCACCGTCGCCGCGGCAAAGGCGAAGACATCCGGATCGGGGTTGGTGGCCGCGCCCGACATGTAGCGCCGGTCGGTGAACATGTTCGCCGTACCCCACAGCAAGCCGATCCCGGTCTCTTCCATCTTGGGCGCGATGTAATCGGTAATCTCGTCCAGCGTGGACGCATTGTCGGCAAAGCTGCCCTGTTCGGGGCGCAGGTCGACATCGTGCCAGCAGAAATACGGCACGCCAAGGATGCGGAACATCTCGAACGCGTTGTCGGCCTTTAGCTTCGCGTTCTCCATGCTGTCCTGCGGGTACCACGGACGGTCGAAGGTACGCCCGCCGAACGGATCGCCGCCTTCCCACGCGAAGGAATGCCAGTAGGCGACGGCAAAGCGCAGATGGTCCTTCAGCGATTTGCCCATGACCATTTCGTCGGGGTTGTAGTGGTGGAACGCCAGCGGATCGGTGCTATCGGGGCCCTGGTAGGTGGCGGGCGAAATCGCGTTGAAAATGGACATGGGAATCTCCGTCATCGGAAAGGCCGCGCCAGAGACGCGCGCCGCAACAGGGTGGACAGGGGCCGTCAGGCCGCTGCGGCGGGGTTCTTGCCAAGAATGATCATCGACAGCAGATCGTCATCGGTGACCTCGTCGATATTGACGGTGCCGACCAGTTCGCCGTTCTTCATGACCGAGGCACGGTCGCACAGCTCCATCACGGCGTGAACGTCGTGGTCGATCAGGAAGATGCCGATGCCTTCGGCCTTCAGCTTCTGGATCAGGTCCGACACCATCTGTGTTTCGTGCGGGCCAAGTGCTGCGGTCGGTTCGTCCATAATTAGGATCTTGGCGTTGAAATAGACCGCCCGCGCGATTGCCACCGATTGCCGCTGCCCGCCCGACAGGGCCGACACAGGCTCGGCGAACTTGCGGAAGTTGGGGTTCAGCCGGCCCATGATCTTGCGGCACTCGGCCTCCATCGCGGCGTCGTCGATCAGGCCCATGGGCGTGATCAGCTCGCGCCCAAGGAACAGGTTCGATGCGGCGTCGAGGTTATCGGCCAGCGCCAGCGTCTGGTAGATGGTTTCGATGTTCAGGTCGCGGGCCTCGCGGGGATTGTGGATCTCCACCTTCTCGCCGTTCACCCGGATCTCGCCCGCGTCGGCCTTGTAGGCGCCCGACAGGATCTTGATCAGCGTCGATTTCCCGGCGCCGTTATGGCCCAGAAGGCCCACGACCTCGCCCGGGTACAGATCCACCGACACATGGTCGACAGCTTTGATCCCGCCGAACGAGATCGAGATGTCCTTCATTTCTACAAGCGGCGTTGCCATCACTTCACCCCCACGCGTTTGCGGTAGACGATGTCCAGAAGCACGGCGAGCACGAGGACCGAGCCGACAACGATGTTCTGGAACGGCGCATCCACGCCCACCATCGCCATGCCCGATTGCAGCGCCTGCATGATCAGCGCGCCAAGGATCGCGCCGTAGATGGTGCCGGAGCCCCCAGCCAGCGCTGTCCCGCCTATCACGGCGGCGGCGATGACGCGCAATTCATCGAGCGTGCCGATATCGTTCGAATGGTTCGCCAGCCGGGCCGATGCCACAACCGCCGACAGCGCACACAGGAAACCCATCAGCGCGAAGACCTTCACCGTCAGCCAGCGGGTGTTGATGCCGGACAATTCAGCCGCGTCAGGGTTGCCGCCAGTTGCAAAGATGTACCGGCCGAACCGAGTCTTGCGGGCGACGACCGTCAGCACCAGCGCCACGGCCAGCAGAAGCAGGACGGAAATCGGCACGCCGTAGCCCACGATCAGGCCCTCGGGCATGATCTCTCCGCGGGCCTCGAACATGCGTTCAAGGCGGCGTTCGGGAATGGTGTAGGCATTCAGCGTGGCGATGAAGCCCAGGATCGCACCGACCGAGATCGTGGCCATCACCGCCTCGGCCCAGACGGGCTTGGTCGGGAAGCCGTAGTTCACCTTGGCCCGGCGCGCGTTCACAAGCGCCCAGACCGCCGCCGCGGCGGCCACCGCGCCCAGGACCCACGACCATGTCGTGCCCAGGGTACCGTTGATTCCCCCCAGCTTCAGGAAATTCGCGTCGAGCGGGCCGATCGTCTGCCCGTCGGTCAGGTACCACGCCACGTTCCGCCAGACGAGGAACCCTCCCAGCGTGACGATGAAGGCCGGGATGGTCAGATAGCCCACCAGCCAGCCCTGAAAGGCGCCGATGGCCGTCCCCGCGACAAGGCCCAGCACGATGGCGATCACCCAGATCATCGGGTTGCCAAGGCCCAGCCCCAGCGTCTGCGGCAGCCACTGGGTTTGCAGCATCGCCATGATGGCGGAACACGTCGCCAGCAGCGCGCCGACGCTCAGGTCGATATGGCGGGTGACGATGATGAACACCATTCCGCACGCCATGATTGCGACCGAAACGGTCTGGATCGACAGGTTGAAGATGTTGCGCGGCGTCAGGAAGCGCCCGTCCGTCATCAGGTTGAACCCGATGCACAAAAGGACCAACGCGCCGATCATGCCCAGCAGACGCAGATCGAGTTCTAGTTCCTGGAACTTGCTTTTTGTCACGACGGTCGCTGCTGTTGGGGAAGTTGTGTCGGCCATGGCCAAACCTCTCGGTTAGAGGTCAGGGCCGGGCCCCCGCCATCGCGGCAGGAGGCCCGGGTCTTGATCAGTTGCAGGGAGCGGGGCCGTCGGTCACGCCCTGGCACAGGGATTCCTGCGTGATCCAGCCGGCATCGACGACGGCCGTCAGGTTGTCTGCCGTGATCGGCACCGGGGCCAGGAACTTCGCCGTCAGATCCTTGCCCGAGGGCGAGGTCCACGTTTCGGCATCCTCGACTTCGGCCATCTTCTGACCTTCGGCCAGTGCCACGGCGATTTCGGCTGCGGCCTTGCCCAGATCGCGCGCGTCCTTCCAGACGGAAACGGTCTGCGTGCCCTTGGCCACGCGGTTCAGCGCGGCGTGGTCGCCGTCCTGACCCGACACCGGTATGCCCTGCATGCCCTGCGCCGTCAGTGCCGCGACGACACCGCCGGCGGTCCCGTCGTTCGAGGCCACGACCGCGTCGACCTTGTTGTCCTGCGCCGTCAGCATCTGCTCCATGTTGCGCTGCGCGTTGGCGGGCAGCCAGCCGTCGGTATAGGCCTCGCCCACGATGGTCACGTCACCCGCGTCGATGGCCGCCTGCAGCACTTCCTGCTGACCGCCGCGCAGGAAATCCGCGTTCGGATCGGTGGGCGAACCCTTGATCATCACGTAATTGCCGGTGGGCGCCTGCTTGAACACGGCCTCGGCCTGAAGGCGGCCGACCTCGACATTGTCGAAGGTCAGGTAGAAGGCGCGGGGATCGTCGATCAGACGGTCGTAGCCCACGACCGGGATGCCTTCGTCCGTCGCCGCCTGCACGGCGGGGCCGATGGCCTGGCTGTCCTGCGCAAGGATGATCAGCGAGTCGGCGCCCTGTGCGATCAGGCTTTCGATGTCCGACAGCTGCTTGGACGACGACGACTGCGCGTCGGCCGACAGGTATTCCGCGCCGGCGGCCTTCAGCGCCTCGACGATCGCGGCCTCGTCGGTTTTCCAGCGTTCTTCCTGGAAATTCGACCAGCTGACGCCGACCGTGATGTCCTGGGCCAGCGCGGCCGAGCCCAGAACGGCCAGAACGGCGGCCACTGAAGTGATCTTGAAACGGGTCATGTTTTCCTCCCTATGAAACACGATCTTCTGCGTGGTGCTTTGTGACTCACACGATTGCGCAGACCGTATCACCATTTTTTTAGCAGTCAAAATAAATATGCTTGGCATCCCCGATCCGCGCCGCATAAGCTTGGATGACGTTGCACCGCCCGGGGTCAGGGGCGTATGACAGCAGCTCTATCGAAGGAAGCAGATGAAGCGTCCGGTGCAATTTTCCCAGGTTCGCGACCAGAAGCAGAACGGTCGCCTGCAGGTGTTCGAGGCCATCCGGCAGGCGGGCCGCATTGCGCGCATCGACATCGCCAAGCAGATCGGCGCCAGCCCGGCCACCGTCACGGCCATCGCGGCCGAGCTACTGGGCAAGGGCCTGATCGAGGAAGTCGTTCCCGAAGACCATCCCGTCGAAACCCGCCGTGGCCGGCCCCGCGTCGCCCTGAAGGTCCGGGGCGAGGCGCACCTGATCGCCGGCGCGAAAGTCGCGCGGCGGACCATTTCAACCACCATCGTCGATTTCGAAGGCAACGAGGTTGCCAGCCACGTGGCCCCTTTGGACCAGCCGTCGATGGACGCCCGCACGCTGGCCGAAACGATTCGCGATGCGCTGGCGCAGGCCTGCGGGAAGGCGGGGCTTTCCGTCAGCGACATCTCGGGCGTGGGGATCGGGCTGGCCGGTCTTGTCGATGCGCAGAAACGCTTCGTGCACTGGTCGCCGTCGCTCAACCGGCGCAGCGTGGCGATGGGCGCAATCCTTGACGAATGCTTCGGCTGCCCGGTCTTTCTCGACAACGACGCCAACCTGGTGGCGAAAGCCGAACAACTGTTCGGCGTCGGCCGCGGCATTCCCAATTTCATCGTGATCACGCTGGAACATGGCGTGGGCATGGGCATCGTCATCAAGAACGAACTTTACCGCGGCGCGCGCGGCTGCGGGGCCGAGATCGGCCACACCAAGGTGCAGTTGGACGGCGCGCTCTGCCAATGCGGCCAGCGCGGATGCCTTGAGGCTTACGTCGGCGATTACGCACTTCTGCGCGAGGCCAACATCATGTCCCATGACGGCCCCAAATCCAGCCTCGACGCGCTATGGCAGGCGGCCCAGAACGGGGATGCCGTCGCCCGGGCGATTTTCGAGCGCGCCCGCCGGATGCTGGCCCTTGGCATGGCCAACGTCATCAACCTTTTCGACCCTGAGATGATCATCCTCGCCGGCCGCCGCGCCGCCTTCGACCAGCTGGAGGCCGACAAGGTCATCGCCCAGACGGTCAACTACGCCATCCAGATCGAAGGCCCCCGCCCGCAGGTGCTTGAGCATCAGTGGGGCGATGTGATGTGGGCGAAAGGCGCCGCGGCCTACGCCATCGAAGGCATTCTGGAAATGAAGATCCGCGACCTGCCCGTCACCGCCGACTGACGTCGCTCGACAGCGCCGGATAAAGCGCCCGGTACCGTTCATAGCTTTCGTCGTACTGCGCAGTGAGGCCGGGCCTGGGCTCAACCGTGCGCGCGACCGCCGGGCGGGTCATGATCGCGGCCAGATCGCCGCCCGTATCGGCCGCCATCCCCAGCCGCGCCGCGCCAAGCGCTGCACCGAATTCGCCCTTGTCCGGCATGTCCAGCGGCAAGTTCAGCACATTGGCCAGCATGTCCACCCAGAAGGCAGATTGCATACCGCCGCCGATGGCCAGAACCCGCGACAGATCGGTACCCGTGCTCTTCAGCGCCTCCAGCGAGTCTCTCAGCGCGAAGGCCACCCCTTCCATCACCGCCTGCGCCAGATCCGCAGGCTCCGACGCGATGTCCAGCCCGATGAACGCGCCGCGGATGGCGCTGTCGTTGTGTGGTGTCCGTTCGCCCGACAGGTACGGCAGGAACAGGGTCGAAGACGGTCCCGCAGCCGTGTTTCCCACCATGGCCGAAAGCTCGGCCGGCGACCGGCCAAGATTGCGCGACAGCCAGTTCAGACAGTCGGTCGCGGCCAGTATAACGCCCATCTGGTACCACGTGTCCGGCACCGCGTGGCAGAACGTGTGAACGGCGGTTTCGGGTGCCGGCGCATAGCTGTCCTTCGCGGCCAGCAGCACGCCTGAGGTTCCCAGCGAAACGAACCCGTCGCCTTCCCGGAAGCACCCGACCCCGCAGGCCGCAACGGCGTTGTCGCCACCACCGCCTGCCACGGTGACCGTGCCCTCGATCCCCCAGTCGGCACACAGCTGCGCCCGCAGCTGCCCCGACGGCGCGGAGCCTTCGACAAGCCCCGGCATCTGATCGCGCCGCATGCCCCCGGCCTCCAGCAGCCTGTCCGACCAGTCCCGCGCGCCGACATCCAGCCACGAGGTGCCGGCACAATCCGACATGTCGCCGATCAGCTCTCCGGTCAGCCAGTACCGCAGGTAGTCCTTGGGCAGCAGGACCTTGGCGACCTTGTCGAAGATTTCAGGCTCTTGCGTGCGGACCCAGGCCAGTTTCGGCGCGGTGAAGCCGGGAAAGACGATGTTGCCCGACAGCTCCCGCACGCCCGGCGCGGCGTCCAGCGCGGCGGCCTCCACATGGGCGCGGGTGTCGTTCCACAGGATGCAGGGCCGCAGCACCGCCCCCGCGGCGTCCAGAAGCGTCGCGCCATGCATGTGACCGCTCAGGCCGATGCCGCGCAACGCCGCAAGCTCGGCCGGGTGAGCGGCCTTGAGGGCTGCCATCGCTTTATCGCACGCGGCGATCCAGTGGGCCGGGTCCTGTTCCGACCACCCGGGACGGGGATGGGACACGTCGAACGCGGCTTCCGCCGACCCGATGACCGCGCCGTCACCATCCACGAGAAGGGCCCGCAGCCCGGACGTGCCAAGATCAAACCCCAGATACACGTGATGCTCCCCCGTGGCGGCTGACGCCAAGTTATTTCATCTTCTGAAATAATTTTATCCCGGAATGGATGTCAACGTCCATCGGCGCGTCCGCGGCGAGGACCGGTGCCCGGTGGCGGGCCGCCGGATCCCGCAGGGGTCCGGCGGGGCGGGCGGGCGGGCCCGCCCCGGGCACGGTCCGGCGCTGGACCGCGTCCCGCAGCGGTCACGGCTCCACAGGCGGCGCAAGGCCTGCGTCTTCCAGTTGCTCCCGGTCCGGCAGGTCGCGCAGGGTCTCCATCCCGAACACAGCCAGGAACTGGTCCGTGGTGACGAACGTGTAAGGCGCGCCCCGCCGGGGGCTGCGCGGGCCGGTGGCGATCAGCCCCTGCCCGTTCAGCCGTCCGATCAGGTCGCGGTTGATGTCCTTGCCGAAGATGTCCTTCAGCCCGTCGCGCGTGATCGGCTGGTGATAGGCGATCGCCGCCAGCACGGCGATGTCGAACTCCGACAGATCGAGGGTCTGCGCCCCCACATCCGCCGCCGCGCGCACGGTCGGACCATAGGCCGGCCGGGTCCGCAGCATCCAGCCGTTGCCGATGTGAACCACTTCGAACGCGCGGTCTTCCAGTTCGGCGGCAAGATCGTCCACCAGCAGATCGACCGAAACACCGCCTCCCACGACACGCGCCAGCGCCTCGCGCGGGACGGGCGACGAACTGGCAAACAGGACCGCTTCCACCCGGCGCATCCACGTGCGCCAGCGCAGGTCCGCCGGCAGGTCCGCCAGCTCGCGGTCGAGGTCGGTATCGGTGCTGTCCTTCGCCATGTCAGAGCCCGAACAGCCTGAACGTATCGCGCCCCGTCAGCTCGTGCGCGACGCCCAGCGTCACAAGACGGTCGCAGAACCGGCGGGCCGAGCGGTCCGACATAAGGGCCGAAAGCGCCCCGGGCGCCACGGCATCGCGGGACAGGAACAGCGCCACCGCCTCGTCCGATGTCTTCGTCCGCAGCTTGGGCGCCACGGCGCGCAGCCGCTCGGCTCGACGCGCCAGATCCGCGGCCGCCCGGATACAGTCCCGCGCCGATACGCGGGCGGCGCGATAACAGGCCAGCCGCAACTCGTCGTCCCGCTTGCGCAGGTCCCGCGGTTTCAGCGCCAGGCCAAGTAGCGGCATCGCATGCCGCCAGCCCAGCCCTCGCGCCAGCGTCGCATCGGCCAGGATCAGCGCCACCGTTTCCGCGCGCGGATCGTCCTCCAGAACGGCCTCAAGCACCATCGCCGCGCAGGCAACGGGCGTCCCCTGCCCCGCATCCAGACAGACGGCCAGGCGCTCCCGCGGTGTGCCGGGCAGGGCCCGGGCCAGTGCCTTGACTGAAACCGGGCGTTCCACGGCGCGGCGCCAGTTCATGAAGATCTCCCCCCCCGGGCCGGGTTGATCCCCCGGCCGCAGCAGATGCACCGCATCGCGCAGGTCGGCCGCGGATTCCCGGCGGCCCGAAAACCCGGCGCAGACTTCCGCCGCGCGCAGGGCCATGCGGTCCCGCAGTAACGCGTGCGGCACATCCGCGTCGTCCAGCGCGGCGTTCAGGCGCTCCAGCATCGTCGCGGCGTGAAAGGCCGCGTCTTCCAGAGACGGCCCGGACGCCGTCGCGTCGGGCGGATCGAGATAGAGGCTGGTGTCGGCGTGTGTCATGTAGCCAGACTAGCGCGCAGCGGCGCTTGAAGCCATTCAAAAGAGCGCCAACCGCCTCTCCCATGCACGCTTTTCACTGTCCAATAACATTGCCTTATCGGACTGTATGTGATTCCATGAAATTCATGGCCTGCATCGCAAGAAAACACCGGAAATCGTGGTACGGGGGAGCGGATCCCTCGGCGTCAAGCGACGAGTTCGACGTCATAGGGCGCGAATTTCCTGTCCGAGCTCGCCAGGTGCAGCCCTTCGCAGCGCGCCTGCGCAATCAGCATCCGGTCGAACGGGTCCGCGTGGTGGGCGGGCAGCGCCGCCGCCGCTTCGGCATGAGTCCACGAGATCGGCAGGGGCCGGCAGCCCGCGTCGACGGCGACGTCGAACAGTTCCGCCGGCACGTCGAGCTTGCCGATGGCGCGCTTGATCCCGATCTCCCACACGCTGGCGGCCGACAGGTACAATTCGCCCTCGGAAATGGCGCGGGCCTGCGCTCCCGTGAGGCGCGGGTCGTTCAGTACGGCCCACAGCAGGACATGGGTGTCGAGCAGGACGCGCACCTAGTCCTCCGCGCTCTGCCCGAACATGCGGGCGATTTCGTCATCGCCGTCCGCCATGTCCTTGGGCAGGGCAAAGGCCCCTTCCATCGCGCCGATCAGCGACCGGCCCACCGGTCGCTCCGCCGCCACGATCCGCGCGACGGGGCGACCATAGCGCGTCAGCTCGATCGCCTCGCCCGCTTCGGCGCGGCGGATCAGTTCGGCAAACTGGGCCTTGGCTTCGGCAATCGCGATCTGCATGAACAACCCCAACAAGATGACCAACATATAGGTCACAACAGAGCAGGACACAAGATCCATGATCGACCTCCCCGATAACGTCCCCGGCTCCGGCACGCTGGACCGGCTTGTGGACACGGCGCGCGACTATGCAAGGCAGGCGGCGTCGGACAACACGCTGAAGGCCTATGGCAGGGACTGGGCCCATTTCACCCGCTGGTGCCGGATGCGCGGGGCAGAACCGTTGCCGCCCGTGCCCGAGATGATAGGGCTGTACCTCGCCGACCTTGCGGCGCCTGACAGCGGGGCCCCTGCCCTGACCGTCAGCACCATAGAACGGCGGCTGTCGGGGCTGGGCTGGAACTACACGCAACGGGGCCACACGCTCGACCGGAAGGACAGGCACATTTCCAGCGTTCTGGCCGGGATCCGCCGCAAGCACGCACGCCCACCGACCCAGAAGGAGGCGATCCTGGCCAACGATATCCTCGCCATGGTCGCCACCTTGCCCTTCGACCTGCGTGGCATGCGCGACCGGGCGATGCTGCTTCTGGGCTATGCCGGCGGCCTGCGCCGGTCGGAAATCGTGGCGCTGGACTTTCGGCGGGACGACACGCCCGATGGGCGCGGCTGGATCGAGATCATGGACGATGGCGCGCTGCTGACCCTGAACGCCAAGACCGGCTGGCGCGAGGTCGAGATCGGGCGCGGGTCATCGGACCAGAGCTGCCCGGTGCATGCGCTGGAGCAATGGCTGGATTTCTCGAAGATCGACTTCGGGCCTGTCTTCGTGCGCACCTCGCGCGATGGCAAGCGCGCGCTGGAGTCCCGGCTGAACGACAAACACGTCGCGCGCCTGATCAAGCGGACCGTTCTGGATGCCGGCATTCGGGCGGATCTGCCGGAAAAGGAACGGCTGGGGCTGTTTTCGGGCCATTCGTTGCGCGCAGGTCTGGCCAGCAGTGCCGAGGTCGATGAACGCTATGTGCAGAAGCAACTGGGCCATGCCTCGGCCGAAATGACCCGCCGATACCAGCGCCGGCGGGACAGGTTCCGGGTGAACCTGACCAAGGCAGCGGGGCTCTAGAGCCTTCCGAACCACCGTAGCTAGCGCATGCCGTCAGGCCGGCACACAAGCCCTGCCTGTGGAAAACGCTTGCACGAATCTCGCTCAGCCTGCAATAGTCTCGAAAATTAGCGCATGACTTGATAAAAAACGCGCCCACGGATCAGGCAGAAGATGAGCGACGCAGAGCAGGACCTCGACACGGCCATCGGGTACTACGCCGAACTTCTGGCGGCGAACCTGCATGCCCAGAGGGAAGCACATTTCCCCCCGGACGCCAAGAAATCCATGCGCGGGCTGACCAGTGGCGAGGCCGCGGAACTGCTGGGCGTGGATCACACTTACCTGCGCAAGCTGCACCGCGAGGGCAAGATACCCGAGGTCGAGATGACCGCCGGCAATCACCGCCGGTACAAGCTGACCGATATCTGGGAGATCCGGCAGGCGCTGGAGGCCAATACCAAGAAACCCGGCACCTACGTCCCCGGGCGGCGCGCGGGCGATGCGCTTCAGGTCATATCGGTCGTCAACTTCAAGGGCGGATCGGGCAAGACCACGACATCCGCGCACCTTGCCCAGCGGCTTGCCCTGAAAGGCTATCGCGTGCTGGCGGTGGACCTGGATCCGCAGGCCTCCATGTCGGCGCTCCACGGCATCCAGCCCGAAATCGACCTGATGGAAGGCGGCACGCTTTATGATGCAGTGCGCTATGACGACCAGGTGTCGATCCGCGATGTGATCCGGAAGACCTACATCACCGGGCTCGACCTGATCCCTGGCAACCTTGAACTGATGGAGTTCGAACACGAAACCCCCGCCGCGATCCAGAGCGGCGGCGCGCGGGCTTTCTTTGCCCGGGTGCGCGATGCTCTGGCGGTGGTAGAGGATGATTACGACGTCGTCGTGATCGATTGCCCGCCGCAACTGGGGTTCCTGACCATGTCGGCGCTCTCGGCCTCGACCGGGGTGCTGGTGACGGTCCATCCGCAGATGCTCGACCTGATGTCGATGAGCCAGTTCCTGAGGATGACCTCCGACCTTCTGGGCGTGATCCGCGATGCGGGCGCGAACCTGCGCTATGAATGGCTGAAATTCCTGCCGACCCGGTACAAGGTCGGCGATGCGCCGCAGACAGAGATGATCGCCTTCATCCGCGGGCTGTTCGGGCGGTCGGTGCTGACCAATCACATGGTCGAATCCACCGCCATTGCCGATGCTGGCCTGACGAAACAGACGCTGTACGAGGTCGACCGACGGGATTTCACCCGCACCACGCTCGACCGCGCGCTGGAATCCATGAACGCCGTGAATGACGAGATCGCGGGCCTGATCCAGACAACTTGGGGACGGGGATAGCCATGGCACGGAAGGCAAAACTAAACCCCGCGCTGAGCACGCTTTATAATGCGCCCGATGTTCGGGAAAACCGGCGCCTGCGTGGCGGGATTTCCGACGTCTCGCCGGACCTGATCGACGTTGCGGGCCGCATGGAAGACCGGCTTCAGATCGACGTGACCGATCTGACAGCCTCGATCCGGCAGAACGGGCAGCGAGTTCCGATCCTGCTGCGCCCGGCAGATGGTGACCGGTTCACATTGGTCTACGGGCGGCGGCGGCTGGAAGCCTGCCGGCAACTGGGCATCAACGTCCGCGCCATCGTCACCGAACTGGAAGACGACCAGGCGCTGAAGGATCAGCTTCTGGAAAACCAGGCGCGACGGGATCTGAGCTTCATCGAACGCGCCCTGGTCGCGGCCGCCTTGGTCGAGGAGGATCACCTTCCCGAAGGCCAGCGCAGCAACAAGGCGGTGGCCGAGGTGCTGAACCTGACCGAAGCCGGTGTCTCCCAGATGCTGGGCGTCGTCCGCGGCGTTGGCGATGACCTGATCCATGCGATCGGGGCCGCCCCCGGCATCGGCCGCCCCCGGTGGGAGGAGCTGAAGCGCGCCCTGCCCACCCAGGGCAGACGCGGGCCCATCATCCGCGCGGCCCTGCACGCCAGGGACCGCAGCGATGGCCCGCCCGATGCGGCGTCGGAATCCGCGTTCCTGGCGGCGCTGGCCGTTGCACTGGAAAGCGACCCTACCACGCCTTCGGCCCCGAAACCCGCGGGAACCCAGATCGCGGGCGTCGGTTCGGCCAGCGTGAAGACCAGCGGCCGGGGGAAACGGCTTCGGCTGGATCTCGAGGCACAAGACAAGGATTTCGTCAGCTGGCTGGACAGCAATGCCCCGGCCCTGATCGCAGAGCTTCACGAGCGCTGGAAGCGTTCGGAAGATTGAGGAAGAGCAGAAACCAGTAAGGAGGCACGGCACAGGCAGAAAAAAGGCCCCGAGAAGCACGCTTCACGAGACCTTTTCAAGGTTTCGTCACGGGACGAGCTCGCAACAAAACTCAGTTTTCGCACCTCTGACAATAGCGAGCCGCCCCCTACCCCGCAAGCGCAAAGCGATTCGCGGGCCGGTCGATTTTTGTCTTCGTGATGTAAGAACATGGAGTACGTCCCGTTTTCGTCGTTTCGGCGACCGATTTCGCGCGCGCAATTGCAGGCGATCCCCGACACGCAGGACCCCCTGCGCCCGGTCAACAAGTGGGCCCTGTTCCGGGAGCTGTCGAAGGCCCAGGCGGCCTTCGGCCTGTCCGAACGGGAACTGACGGTCCTGCAGGGGCTTCTCAGCTTTCATCCCGAAGACGAACTGGGCGCCGCCGCGCGCATGATCGTGTTCCCGTCCAACCGGGCGCTGTGCGAACGGCTGAACGGCATGGCCTGTTCGACGATGCGGCGGCACCTGTCGCGCCTGATCGCATCGGGCCTGATCATCCGCCGCGACAGCCCCAACGGCAAGCGTTACAGCCGCAGGGACGGCGATGACCGGGTGGCCTACGGGTTCGACCTGTCCCCCCTGCCCCGCCGGCAGGAGGAGATCTTCCGCGCGGCCGATGATGCACGCGCGTCCGAAACCCGCCTCCGCCGCTTGCGCGAGATGGTCAGCCTGATGCGCCGGGATCTGGCTGCCGTGGCAGAGTACGGTCACGACATGCAGCCCGGTCGCGCCATCTGGGACCGGTTCGCCGACCTTGCCGCCCTGACGGGCCGGGCGCTGCGCCGGAAGCTCGATACGGATGCTCTGGACGCGCTGCGCGGTGAACTCGATACCGCACTGACCGAAGCCCGCGACCTTGTCGATACCGCCCACGCAGCCGATCCGAGCACCACTGCGTGTCAGGATGAGCAGCACCATCATAATTCAAACAAAGACTCTCTTGATCTTGAACCCTGCAACGAGACACGGCGTATTTCAGACGACGCACACGTCTTTCAGATGACAGGACGGGATGATCCACCGGAGAGGGACAAGGCGCCCCGCCTGCCCCTTCAGATGATCACAGCCTGCTGTCCCACCGCGCTGGATTTCCACGAAGGCCCTATCCGGCACTGGCATCAGTTGTTCAATACAGCGTCAAGGATCAGCCCCGCCATGGGCATCACGCCATCGGCCTGGGAAGACGCCCAACGCGCGATGGGCCCGGAACAGGCCGCAATCGTCGTGGTGGCCATGCTGGAACGGTTCAGCGAGATCAAGTCGCCCGGCGGGTACCTGCGGGCTCTCAGCCGAAAGGCTGCGAACGGCGGGTTCTCGTGCGGGCCCATGGTCATGGCCCTGCGCAATCGAGCGGCTTAACAGCTGTTAAGCGGGGGGCCGGATGCAGCCTTAACAGCTGTTAATTGCCGTGGTGAACGCGTGCAAGGAACCTAAGGCGGGCCGCGAACATTGATTTGGTTAGCCAGAACAACCCGGGGAGAACGAGAATGCTGGAGCAAATACGGTCGGAATTCATGTCGGTCGGCTACTGGCCGGTCGAAGTCCTTCTGATCCGGGTCGGCGGCGCCCTCCTCTTGTGCGGCCTGATCGGATTGGAACGGGAAACCAAGAACCACCCCGCCGGGTTGCGCACGCATATGCTCGTCGGCCTCGCCTCGACCGTCTACTGCCTGCTGATGCTGGAACTTGTCCAACGCACCGGGGAACTTCCCGACAGCGTCCGCATGGATCCCATCCGCGTGATCGAAGCCGTAACCGGCGGCGTGGCCTTTCTGGCCGCCGGCCTGATCGTCTTCGCGAAGGGAGAGATCAAGGGCCTGACAACGGGCGCAAGCCTATGGCTGGCCGCCTCCGTCGGCCTGTGCTGCGGTCTGGGGTTGTGGGCGCTGGCCTTGATCGCGACCGTGCCGGCACTGGCCATCAACCGTCTGCTGAAGATCGTCGAGGACAAGACCCTGTAGTCAGGCGAGCGCCTGGATGGCCACGGACGCGCCGTAGATCAGCAGGATCGTCAGGCTTTCAAACCCGATCTGCCCAGGGCCTTGTCGCTGACGGAAGATGAGGCCCAGCATCAGGACTGCCGTCATCGCCAGTCCAACGGCGAGCCAGAAGTAATCCTCGGACCCAGCAGCATGGAAGAGCGACCCGGGCCGGTAGGCGATGTCGGAGATCGTCAAGAACAGGACGTCGAAGGTGTTGCCCCCGATGATACCGCCCACGGCAAGCTGCAGCGATCCCTGCCGGACAGCGGCGAGCGTGGTCACCAGTTCCGGCATGGAGGTGATGACCGCCGTCATCAACGCCCCGACAAGCGCCGTCCGCAGGTCGTATCGGTCGGCCAGCGTGCCGGCGGTTTCGGCGATGACCCAGCCGGACACGCCCATCAGCACCAGCAACAGCGCGAAGACACCGAACAGCTTCAAGGTGGATCGCGGGTCGGGGTCCTCGGGGTCGGGCTCGTCCAGATCCGTCTCGGCGGTATCGACGGGCTCCCACATCGGCTCCTCGCGCACGCGGTGCGATGAATACATGCCCACGACGTAGATCGCGAACAGCAGGACCGAGACGGGGTGAATTGCGAACAGGGTTGCTTCCGGCGATGTCCAGGCAAGGAAGGGCAGGGTAAGCATCAGCATCAGCAGCCCCGCCTGAAACACATTGGCAAGCTCGGCCGCCGCATGTTCAAGGTTCGCACGCCGATAGAGCAGATCGGCAATGGCCAGAAATGCCGTCTGCGCCGCGATCCCGCCCACGGCGTTCGAAAACGCGAGCGACGCCCGGCCGTCCAGCGCCGCGGTGACGGACACGACAGTGCCCGAAAGCGATGTGGCCGCGCCCAGAAGCAGGCCGCCGATCAGCGCCTCGCCCAGGCCCGTCCGGTCGGCGATGCGGTCGGCCAATGCCGTCATGCGCGTACCTGCCAGCAGGATGACACCGCCGCTGAAGCTCAAAAGGAGAAGAAGAAGCGGGAGGGACAGATCCGATATCATGATGAAGGTCGTTCCGCGCAGTTTCGGAAGGGCAGGGGGGGCATCTGTCCAGGGGTCATGGGCTGTTCCGTTTGGGTGGGCATAGCCTTGTGAACGCACGCCGCACGGGAACGTTCCGCGGGTTCAGGGCAGGGCGGTCCGCGGCGGTGAATCGCCATCTGTGGCCGCAATCCGGAACGTTCGGCCGTTCAAAGCGTTGTCCCTTCGACACGATTAGGCAGAGAAAGGAACATGTCATGGACCGCCTTGGACCCTTCGTCCTTCTCGCCGGCGTCATCGGCATTCCCGGCGCGCTGGTCATCATCGTACTGGCGCTTGGCTATTACAGCCCGTGGGCCATCGTCGGTGCGGCCGCGGTTGGTGCAGTGCTGAGCATCCCGGCCTCACACCTGGTGGCACGCTACATCAAGCGTAACGATCCCGAATGGGACGCCCGCCGCGAGAAGCCGAAGAAACCCGCGCCGGAAGAGCGTCCGGAGGTTATCTGACGCCACCCTGCCACATCGCCGCCACTGGCTTCCGCTGCTGCCCATGACGGGGCGGCGGCAAGGCGCCGTGTCGCCCGCACCCTCGAACCATAGGAGCACACTCCGATGACAACGAAGAAGACATATGCCCGCAAGGCCGCCGAAGGCGGAACCGACAACGAAAAGGGCTATCTGGGCGCTGATGGTACGGTCTCGCACCAGGGCCGCGAGGGCGGCCGCCTGCCACGCGACGTCGGCACGCGGGACGAACTTAAACGCTCCGAGGAACGCCCCGGCGGCGCGACACGCGTCCGCAAGAGCGACGAGGAGGAAGGAGAGAAGTAATGGACCATCCGATCAAAGCTGGAACATGGATTCTGGTGACCGACAGCGAAAAGGCGATGTTCCTGCGCAACGACGGTGACGAAATGGATTTCAATTTCGAGGTCGTCCGCAAGAAAACGCAGGACAACCCGCCCACCCACGAGCAAGGCACCGAGAAACCGGGTCGGTTCAATGACGGCCCGCAGGTGCAGCGGTCGTCGGTCGACGAAGCCGACTGGCACGAGCTGGAAAAGGAACGGTTCGCCGCGGACCTGTCGAATCTTCTGTACACCTATGCGCAATCGCACAAGTTCGACAGTATCGTCATCGTTGCGGCGCCCGGCGTGCTGGGGAACCTGCGGAGCGAGATCCATTCCGAGGTCAGCTCGAAAGTCGTGGCCGAGGTCGACAAGAACCTGACCAACATGCCCATCGACGAGATCGAGAAACACCTGGCCCGCCAACTGGGCACCGCCCGCGACGAACAATGGGTCGAAGGCGCCCGATAGACGGGCAGGTGGCCGCGGCCCTGGAAACTGCGCATCGAAGCGCGGGTTCTCCTGCGCTTCGTTTCTTTCAAAGCATTGATTTAAAACACTTATATTGACGGCCCTGTCGTCTTGCGACGGGGCCGGGGCTCAATACAGCTTCCCGCGCGCAGTCACCGGCCACAGGGTTTCGACGCGGTTGCCGCGTACGCCGACCAGCCAGTCGTAAAGATTGCAGGTCGGGTCGCAATGGCCGGGCACCAGGCGCACCGTGTCGCCGCGTTTCAGCTGGCCGTCCGGGTCGTCTATCACGCCGTGTTCGTCGGACGCCTGGGTGTAGCGTAGGCCGGGCCTGTCGATCCGGGGCGGGCCGCTATCGAAGGCGATGGCCTTCAGGCCCGCGTCGCAGACGGCCCGGCCGGGGACCGGGGCGCTCATGATGCCGGCAAGGACGAACAGCGCGTTCTCCATGCCGCCGGGGCGCGATCCGTCGGCCTCCCGGATGCGGTCGTAATCGGCGTCCATGAAGATATAGGAGCCGCATTGCAGTTCGTTCACCATCCCCAGCGCGGCGTCGATCCGGAACGATCCGGTGCCCGCGCCACCGATGGTGTTGCAGGCGAACCCGGCAGCCATCAGGCTTTCTACCGCAAACCTGGTCAGCTGCGCTGCGCTTTCGGCGGCGGCCTGCCGCTCCGCAGGGTCGGCGATGTGCTGAAGCGCGCCCTGATAGGCCTGCAAGCCTTCGAACCGCAGCCCCGGCTCTGCGTCGATGGCATCGGCGAGGTCAACCGCCGCCTGTCCCGGCGGCACGCCGCAGCGTCCGGTGCCAACGTCGACCTCGACCAGAACGGCCAGTTCCGTGCCATGCTGCGCCACGGCCGCGGCCAGTTCGGCGACGCCCGCGGGATCGTCGACACAGACAGCGATTGTCGCCCGACCGGCCAGCCGCGCCAGTCTGTCGGCGCGCGCGGCGCCGCACACCTGGTTCGACACCAGCACGTCTGTCACCCCGGCGTCGACCAGTGCTTCGGCTTCCGAGACCTTCTGACAGCATATCCCGCAGGCCCCGCCATGGGCCATCTGGTACAGCGCGATATCGGCCGACTTGTGGGTCTTGGCATGGGGCCGCAGGCGCAGGCCGCGGGCCTGCGCAAAGTCGCGCATCCGGGCCGCGTTGCGCTCGAACGCGGCCAGATCGACGATCAGCGCGGGCGTGGCCACGGCGTGCACCGGATCGCCGATGCGGGCAGGGTAGGCGTAGCCAAGATCGGGGTCGAACGTCATGCCTGTTCCTTCACTGCGACCGTCCGGGACAGTGTGCATCTTTCCCGGGCGTGTCACCCCGGGAAAGAGCAGCGGCAGACAGCCTTTGCCAATAACGTATCGCGCCCGATCAACCCGGCCCGGGCCTAGCTCTTGACCAGCATCTTTCGGGGGATGTCGCAGAAGATTTCGGGGGCATCGTCGGTGATGACGACGGATTCCGTCGTCTCGTAGCCCCAGTTTTCCATCCAGAGCCCGGTCATGAAATGAAAGGTCATGCCCGGTTTCAGCTCGGTCCGGTCACCGCGGCGGAGCGACATGGTCCGCTCGCCCCAATCCGGCGGATAGCTGAGACCGATGGAATAGCCGCAGCGGTTGTCCTTGATGATGCCGCGCTTTTCCAGCGACGTGAAAAAGGCGTCGGCGATGTCGTGGCAGGTATTTCCGGCGCGGGCGGCGTCCAGCCCGGCGTCCATGCCTTCGATGACCGCCTCCTCGGCGTCGAGCATCTCCTGTGGGGGCGTGCCAAGGAAGATCGTGCGCGACAGGGGCACGTGGTAGCGCTGGTAGCAGCCGGCGATCTCGAAGAAGGTGCCTTCGTTCGCCTTCATGGGCAGGTCATCCCATGTGAGGTGCGGGGCGGCGGCATCGGGGCCCGACGGCAGCAGCGGCACGATGGCGGGATAGTCGCCGCCATGCTGGTGCCATTCGTCGAAGCGCAGGCCGGCATCGTAGATTTCGGCCACCAGATCGCATTTGCGCACGCCCACATCGACCTTTTCGGCGATGCGGTAATGCATCCGTTCGACGATCCGCGCCGCCTGGCGCATGTATTCCAGTTCCTTTTCCGACTTCACCGCGCGGAGCCAGTTGATGCAGCCCGTGATATCCTTGAACTTGGCGTTGGGCATCCCGTGGCCCAGCCGTTCATGGGCGCGGGCGGAATACCAGTAATTGTCCATCTCGACACCGATGGTGCCCTTGTCCCAGCCCATGTCGGCCAGACGGGCGCACAGGTATTCCATCGGGTGGCGTTCGGTGGACTGCACGTATTCGTCGGGATAGCCGATGACGTTGTCACGGCTGACCCAGACCGTGCGATAGGCGCCCTGCGCGTCCTGCCCACGGCCGAACCAGATTGGATCGCCCACCGGGCCCACGATCACGCATTGATGGACATAGAACGACCAGCCGCCATAGCCCGACACCCACGACATGTTCGACGGGTCGCTGAGGATCAGCAGGTCGAGGCCCTGAGCCTCCATCCGGGCGCGGATACGCTGCAGCCGTTCGCGGTATTCATCGGTGGTGTACCGCTCGGGCGTTCGTTGCAAGTTGTTCATGTGGACCTTCCGATCTCTTCTGGTGGGGCCCTTGGGCAGCAATCGCGGCGGCGATCGATTCGGCACGGGACGGGACCTGCACGCGGACCATTGCGCCGCGTCAGACCACCAGGATCGGGACCATCGAGATACTGGTCACCTTGTGGCTGACAGAGCCCAGCATGTAGCTTTCCGAAGCCCCCAAGCCGCGCGATCCGATCACGATCAGATCGCACCCGTGGTCCTTGGCGAAGGTTACGATGGTCCGCGACGGTTGCCCGCCCTTGATGTAAGCATGGACCGAAGCAACCCCCTGTTCAATCGCCCATTTCTTGGCGTGTTCAGCGGCTTCGCGGGAGGCCGAGCGCATCGCGTCGTCCAGGCTGCCGGCCTTTTCGCCGGCCCCGCGCACCATCGACAGGGACGCCTCAAGCACCGAATGGTGACGATAGACCGTCAGCACGGCCAGTTCGGCGCCGGTCAGCTTGCACAGAGATGTCGCGGTTTCGAGCGCCTTGTCGGCGCCCTGCGACCCGTCGTAGGCCAGCAGGATCTTGGTGTACATCGGGCGACCTCCTTACTTGTTGAATGCCAGGTCACGCAGGAACAGCGCGATCTGCGGAAAGAAGATCAACAACACTGCCACGGTGAGCAGCATGAAGATGAAGGGCGGTGTGCCGCGCACGACTTCGGCATAGGGCCGTTTGAACACCGCGATGGCCGTGAAGATGTCGCATCCGAAGGGTGGGGTGGCGCTGCCGATGGCCACCTGCAGGGTGATGATCGTCCCGACCAGCACCGGGTCCAGCCCCACCGCCTGAACGACAGGGGCAAAGATCGGGACGAAGATCAGGATCACGACAATCGGGTCCACGAACATGCAGCCCACGAAGAACGCGATCGAGATCGTGAACAGCACGCCGTATGGCCCCATCTGGTCGATCCCGATTGCGCCCAGCACCTGCTGCGGGATCTGCGCGAAGCTGATCACGTAGGAAAACGCGGCCCCGGCGCCGACAAGTATGAAGACCACGGCCGTGATCAGGCCTGTCGACTTGGCGGTGGCATATAGCTGCTTGAAGCTCATCTCGCGGAAAACGACCATTTCCAGCAGCAGCGCATAGAGCACGCAGGCCGCCGCCGCTTCGGTGGGCGAAAAGATCCCGCCGTAGATCCCGCCGACGATGATCACGGGAAAACCCAGCGGCCACAGCGCACGGCGCACGGCCGAGGCCCGTTCGCGCCAGCTGGATTTCGGTTCTGTCGGCACGTTGTTCCGCGTCGCGTAGATGTAGGAATAGATCGAGAACAGGATCAGGATCAGCAGTCCCGGCCCGATGCCGGCGATGAACAGTTCGGAGATCGAGGTGCCCGAGACGACGCCATAGATGATCATCCCGATCGAGGGCGGGATCAGGAAGGCGATGTCGGAGGAATTCACGATCAGCGCCAGCACGAAACTGTCCTTGTACCCGGCCTTCAGCATCCGCGGGCGCAGCGGGCCGCCGACGGCGACCACGGTCGCCTGGGTCGAACCGGAAACGGCGCCGAAAAGGGTGCAGGCGGTGGCGGTCGAAACTGCAAGCCCGCCCTTCAGGTGGCCCACGAAGGTCATCACCAGGTCGATCAGCCGGTTGGCGGACTGGCCGCGCGTCATGATGTCGGCGGCGAAGATGAACATGGGCACGGCGATCAGGCTGGCGGGCTGAATGCCGCCAAGGATCTGCTGCACCATGGTGTCAAGCTGGCCGAACCCGCCGAACAGGGCCACGAACCCGATCAGCGATCCCGCGATCAGCGGCACCATCATCGGGAAGCCCAGCAGAAGCAGAACGATCATGACAGAGAAGATACCGATGGCCATTCGTCACACTTCCTCTTCTGCGGTGTCGTCATAGCCTTCGAGCGTACTTGTCGAGAGCCAGATATCCTTGTGGATCAGGTTCTTGATAGCCGTCAGCGCGTATTGCAGGCCGGTCAGGAAGAACCCGAGCGGCGCCCAGACGATGATCCACCAGACCGGGATCTGAAGCGCCGGAAGCAGCCGCCCGCGAGAGGCCTGCGCGATGAGGTAATCGACCGAATACCATGTCAGCAGGAACATCGCGGCCGCGGTGACCACGGCGATGATGATCATCAGCACCTTGCGCATGGGCGGGGCGATGGCATCGAAGAACGCCGACATCCGGATGTGGCGACCGTGGCGCGCGGCGTAGGAGATACCCGCGAAGGTGATCAGGATGATCAGCGCGCGGTTGACCTCTTCCGAAAAGAACAGGCTTTGCCCGACCACGAAGCGCCCGATGACATTCGCCATCGTGTTGATCGCCATCGCCAGAACACCGATGGCCAGCAGCAGGGCCTCGATCCGGGCGATGCCGACATCGATCACGCCAAGAATGCCCGGCAGACCGGACACATAGGCTGAATCGTCGATATCGTCCTCGTCGACGGCCGGCGTTCTCGCCGCGGCCAGGACCGCCGGGTCCACCTTGGCGTCGGGGTCTTCGTCTGGCTTCATTGCGGCGTTCCTGAAAACTGGTTTGGGGTCGAATTGGTGCCGACGGGCCGCTCCGGTCCGACGGCCGGGCCCATGGGCCTGGGGTAGGGGAGGGCGCGGCGCAAATCGGTGCCGCGCCCGGGTGTAGTCCGCCGGGCCGGATCAGTTGGCGCCGACAGCCTTCAGATCCGCCTTCAGCTGGTCGAGGATCGCCTTGGCCTGATCGCCGCCGATCTCAAGGTATTCCTGTTCGACCGAATCCGCGGTCGCCATGAACGGCTGGCGCTCTTCCTCGCTGAGCGTGGTGATCGTCATCGAAGGCTTGGCTTCCTTGATCTTGGCAAGGGACTCTTCGGTCAGGCCCGACTGGTAATCGATGATGTAGTCGAAGGCCGCGTCGATGGCGTTGTTCACAACGGTCTTGTCTTCGTCCGACAGCCCGTCATAGAAATCCTTGTTGGCCATGACGGCGGTGGTGAAGTTGTTATGGCCGGCGCGGGTGATGTGGTCGGTCACCTCGTACATCTTCGTCGACTCGATGAAGAAGGCCGGGTTTTCCTGCCCCTGGATGATGCCGGTCTGCAGCGCGCCATAGACCTCGCCCCATGGCAGCGGGGTGGGGGTTGCGCCGAAGGACTTGTAGCTTTCCACCAGCAGCGGGTTGGTCATGACCCGGAACTTGACCTCGTCAAGATCGGCCGGGCCCGACACAGGTTCGGTCGTGGTCATCATGACCTCGCCCTCGGGGAACATGGTCAGCAGCTCCAGCCCCTGTTCGGCATAAAGCGGCGGGAACAGTTCGTTGATCGCCTTGGATTCCTCGAAGAAGGTGGCGAGCGTTTCTTCATCCTGCGGCAGCAGGTACGGCACGAAGAACACCTGCGCTTCGGGGATCAGCGCCCCGGTGAAGCCCGGCGACTGATCGACGAACTGAAGGATGCCCGATTGGGTCTGTTCCAGGATGCTGTCGGATTCGCCCAGCGTGCCGAACGGGAACAGCTGGATCTGGTGGTCGGAATTGGCCTCGACCTCTTCCTTGAATTTCTGGGCGAACTTGCCCTGCACTTCTTCCAGCGCCTCTTCGAACGCATAGCGCCATGTGTCGGCCATGACGGCACCCGAGCTCATCAACAGCGCCAGAGCGCCGGTTGCCGCCAGTTTTCCGTAAGTCATGTGATGCTCCCTGATCGTTTGCCCCGCAGCGGTTCGACCCGCGCAGAAGCCTGAATGCGGCCGCGGGCTGGCTGACCCGCGGCACTCTGCCAAAAGGTTTCGGGTAGGCATTGGGGAGTCAATGCTTATATTAAATCATGACAATCGTATGCCCGCTCTGCCGGGGATTGTGCGGGTGGCCCCGCATCAGGACGGCAGAAACGAGGCAATCGTTTTCAGGCTGCTCTCCAGATTGCCACGTCCTGTCCGGGTCAGGCTTATCCGGATTGCCGGATCGCGAGTGTCCACGGCAAAGCTGCTGCCGGGCGCCAACGCGATATCGTGATCCAGCAGTCCGGCCACGAATTCCGCCTCGTCGGTGCCGGCGGGCAGGGGTAGCCAGCGGTGCAGGCCGTGCAGCCCGCCCGAAGATCGCGGAAGTATCCGCTGCGCGGTGCGGTTGCGGGCCGACAGTTCGATCCGGTGCGCGGCAAGGATCGTGTCTGCGGTGCCGGTTTCCAGCCAGTCCGCCGCGATCTCGGCCACGATCGGCGTTGCCATCCACGACACCGACTGATGCCGGTTCACCGTCAGTTCGACCATGTCATCGGGCACTACAAGAAACCCCAGCCGCAAGCCCGCGGACAGACATTTGGTCATGCTGGTGAAATAGAAGGCCGATCCCGGGACAAAGCTGGCCACGGGCGGCGGACGGCGGGCGGGAAGCGGCCCCAGCGGATCGCATTCCATGATGCGCAGGCCGGCCGCATCGGCGGCATGCGCCAGGGCCTCGCGCCGGTCGCGGTCCATGAAGCGCGCGGTGGGCCCGCCGCCGGCGGGCAACAGGAACACCGCCTTGATCGGGGCGGACGATTCCCGCACCGCGTCGCTCAACGCTTCGGGGATCATGCCACGGTCGTCCCCCGCGATGGCCCTGAGGCCAAGATGCAGGTGCTGCGCGGCGGGCAACAGCATGTGGCTGGTGAACGGGTCGGTGGCGATCACGTCGCCCGGATTGGTCACGGCTGCGAGCGCGGTGAACGTCGCCGGCGTCACGCCGTTGGTCACCAGCACGTGCCGCCGGCTGACCACCAGGCCGCACCGTGCCAGCCATGTCGCCGCCATGTCGGCATAGCGCCCCTCCGTCTGCTCGGGGCTCAACGCGTGGAGCATGTGCCCCGGCATCCGGTCGGCAATGCGGTGGAGCGCGGCGCTCCACGCCTCGGCCATTTCGGGCAGTTCCACCGGCGTCATCATCGCCAGGTCCGTCGCCGCGCGGCGGGTGGTGGCCGTGTGCCAGGGCATGATGTCGTATTCATGCGTTCTGATCTGAACGAAGGTGCCGCGCCCGACCTCGCCCGTGACCAGCCCCGCGCGGATCAGTTCCTCGTAGGCGCGGCTGACGGTCTGGACCGAAACGTCCATCTGGAACGCCAGCTCACGGTGGGTCGGAAGCCGTTGCCCCGGGCGCAGGCTGCCCGCGCTGATGGCCCCGGCAATGCCCTGCGCCAGGCTGCGATAGGCGGGGCGGACAATATCGGATTTCGAAAGCGGCCAGTGGGACATGCGGGAAACCGTCCCCTACCGCGCCGGGCATGTCCAGACGTTGACAAAGCCCGCCACGGGCGGAACAAGCGGAACATGGAGCAGACCCGCCTCGACGACAGGGACATTGCGATCCTTGCCACGCTCAGCCGTGAAGGCCGCATCAGCAAGACAGAGCTGGCGGCGCGGGTGAACCTGTCGCCCACGCCGTGCTGGGAACGGATGAAGCGGCTGGAACAGGCCGGGCTGATCCGCGGTTACCGGGCCGAACTGGACCTGGACGGGATCGGCGCTCATGTGCAGGTCTTCGTCACCGTCGAACTCGACAGCCATCGGGCCGAGAATTTCCAGCTGTTCGAACGCACCGTCGCGCCGCTGGACGCGGTGACCGGATGCTGGGCCATCGGCGGCGGCTACGATTACCTAATGCAGGTCGTGATACAGGATGTCGCCGCATTTCAGGAGCTTATGGACAACCTGCTGGAAAGCCGCGCCGGGGTCCGCCGCTATTACAGCTACATTGTCACCAAGCCGATCAAGAGCGTCCCGCCCGCCCTTGGCCTGCTGAACGGCTGATCCGATCAGGCAGACGAAAACTCTGTCCCGGCCCGCCAGAAAAGAGAGTCTCTCTACCCGCAGGCGTGGGAAAAGGCAAAATCTCTGCCCCGGTCATGGGACAGTCGCGCTCGAAGGGAGACCGCGACAATGACCGACATGCCCAAGACACTCGAATCCTGGATCACCGATGCAGCGCTTCTGCGCGAGGCCGGCGATTTCGCCGGGCAGGGGCGTCTGGCCGTGCGCGATCCGGCGTCCGGCGCGCTTGTCGCGCGGGTCACGCTCAGCGATGCCACCGGCGCGCGGGCTGCCGTCGATGCCGCGCACGCAGCGTTTCCTGGCTGGTCCACGATGCTGCCGCAGAACCGCGCGGCGCTGCTCCACCGCTGGCACGATCTGATCGTCGCGGCGAAGGAGGATCTTGCCCGGATCATGGTCGCCGAACAGGGCAAACCCATCGGCGAGGCGCGGGGCGAAATCGACTATGCCGCCAGCTTCGTGCAGTTCTACGCCGAAGAAGCGCTGCGCCCGAACATCGAAGGCGTCACCAGCCACCTGCCGGACGCCGAGATGGAGCTGTGGCGCGAACCCGTGGGCGTGGCCGCGCTGATCACGCCGTGGAACTTCCCCGTCGCGATGATCACCCGCAAGGCCGCCGCCGCACTGGCCGCAGGCTGCACCGCGGTGATCCATCCCTCCGCCGAAACGCCCCTGTCCGCGCTGGCGCTGGCCGAACTTGCCCGCCGGGCCGAGTTTCCCGCCGGTGTGATGAGCACCGTCATAGGAGACGCCGCCACCATCGTGGGGGAATGGACGTCGGATGCACGCGTGCGGGCGCTGTCCTTCACCGGGTCGACCGAAATCGGGCGGGTTCTCTATCGCCAGTCGGCGGACACGGTCAAACGTCTGGTGCTGGAACTGGGCGGCCACGCGCCGTTCATCGTGTTCTCGGGCGCCAACATGGACCGCGCGGTGGCCGAGGCTGTGAAGGCAAAATTCGCCACGTCGGGGCAGGATTGCCTTGGCGCCAACCGTTTCTACATCCACCGGCCCGTCTACGAGGAATTCTGCGACCGGTTCACGAAAGCCGTGGAAGCGCTGACCCTGGGCAATGGCCGCGAGGACCCGGATATCGGGCCGCTGATCAACGAAAAGGCGATCGACAAGCAGACCCAGCAGGTCGAAGACGCCGTTGCCAAGGGCGCCAAGCTCCTGACCGGCGGCTCGGTCGATGAGGGGCTGGGCCCGCTTTTCTTCCGCCCGACGGTGCTGGCCGACGTGCCCGACAGTGCGGCGATCATGTCCGAAGAAACCTTCGGGCCCATCGCCCCGCTCACCGCCTTCGACACGGAAGACGAGGTCATCGCGCGGGCCAACGAGACCGAATACGGGCTGGTCGCCTACCTGCACAGCCACGACCCGCGCCGGATCTACCGCATGACCCGCGCGCTGCAATTCGGGATGGTGGCCGTCAACCGCACCAAGGTCACCGGCGCGCCGATTCCCTTCGGCGGCGTCAAGCAATCCGGGCTGGGCCGCGAAGGCGCGCGCCAGGGGCTCGAGGCCTTTACCGACATCAAATACGTCTGCCGCGACTGGGGTTGATCGCGCCGGACCGATACAAAAGGACTGAACAAGATGCTGAAGAACGACATGCTGGAACAATGGGACCGGGAGAATTTCTTCCATCCCTCGACCCATCTGGGCCAATTCGCCCGCGGCGAAGCCCCCCATCGCGTGATCAAGAAGGGATCGGGCAGCCACATCGAAGACCGCGACGGCACCCGCCTGCTGGATGCCTTCGCCGGGCTCTACTGCGTGAACGTGGGCTATGGCCGGACGGAGATTGCCGAGGCCATCGCCAAACAGGCGCACGAGCTGGCCTATTACCACGCCTATGTGGGGCACGGCACCGAAGCCTCGATCACGCTGTCGAAGATGATCCTGGACCGCGCGCCCGATCACATGTCGAAGGTCTATTTCGGTCAGTCGGGATCGGATGCCAACGAAACCAACGTAAAGCTGGTCTGGTACTACAACAACATCCTGGGTCGTCCGGAGAAGAAGAAGATCATCTCGCGCTGGCGGGGCTATCACGGGTCGGGCCTTGTGACGGGCTCGCTGACGGGACTGGAGCTGTTTCACAAGAAATTCGACCTGCCGCTGAGCCAGGTGATCCATACCGAGGCGCCGTATTACTTCCGTCGCGACGACGTGGCGATGTCGGAGGCCCAGTTCACCGCCCATTGCGCGGCCGAGCTTGAAGCGCTGATCGAACGCGAAGGCGCCGATACCATCGCGGCCTTCATTGGCGAACCGGTGCTGGGCACCGGCGGGATCGTCCCGCCGCCCGCAGGCTACTGGGAAGCGATCCAGGAGATCCTTGAAAAGCACGACATCCTGCTGATCGCGGACGAGGTCGTGACAGGTTTCGGCCGTCTGGGCATCATGTTCGGATCCGAGCATTACAACCTGAAGCCCGACCTGATCACCATCGCCAAGGGCCTGACATCGGCCTATGCGCCGCTGTCCGGATCGATCGTTTCGGACAAGATGTGGAAGGTTCTGGAACAGGGCACCGACGAAAATGGGCCCATCGGCCATGGCTGGACATACTCCGCCCACCCCATCGGCGCCGCGGCCGGGGTCGCAAACCTGAAACTGATCGACGATCTGAACCTTGTTCAGGCGGCGGGCGAGACGGGCGCCTATTTCCAGAAAGCGCTGGCCGACCATCTGGGGTCGCACTCCAACGTCGGCGAAGTCCGCGGCGCGGGGCTGATGGCCGCCGTCGAATTCGTGGCCGACCGCGATACGCGCCGGTTCTTCGATGCCTCCGAAAAGGTCGGACCCCGCATCGCCGCCGCGCTGCTGGAACACGGCGTGATTGGCCGGGCGATGCCGCAAGGCGACATCCTGGGCTTCGCCCCGCCGTTCTGCCTGACCCGCGCCGAGGCCGACGAGGTCGCCGACAAGACAGCCCGGGCCGTGACGCAGGTTCTGGGCAAGGGCTGAATGATCCGGCGCCGCGGGCCTGCGAAGTGCCCGCGGTGCGTCACCACCTGTCCGGTCGACGCTGCACATTGCCCCAGTACGATGTGCAGCGACAGCAAGACATCGCAATTGCGATAGGGTGGCCCGACGATTTCGAACTTCCGGGCAATCGCGGCAAAAATATGCGGATGCGAAGATCCGGCGTGCCGGGTCAGGCAGCGTCGCTTGGCAGAAGGCCTTCGGGATCTATGCCGCGCTTCTCGGCACTTGCCAGAACCGCGTCGCGCAGGGCCACGCTGCGGGTCAGCAGCCGCCGGAACCGTTCCTCGTCCAGCACCAGAAGCGTGGTGGGCGCGATGAAGAAGACGCTCTTGGCCGGGCTGTCCTTGCGAATGATGACTTCGCCTGCATCGACATACTGGGTCATGAAAGACCGCCCCAGCCGCTTGTAGGCACCGCTGTCGAGATCGGCGAACAGCGGGAACTGCCGGACGAAGGCGTGCCGCTGAACGGCGACGTCGAGGCGCGGGCGATCCTCGGCCGCGGTGCGTCGCTTGGCCAGGTCCTGGATGAGCGCCATGTAGACCTCGGCGCCGATCAGGCCGTCCTCGCGCATGGCCACGTATTCGCGTTCTTCCATCCGAAGCGCGGTGCGGCGGATGAATCGGCGTTCCAGCACTTCGGCATATCCCGGGTATTGCAGCCGCAGCCCTTCCAGCGCGGTTTCGACCGCCTCGATCCGCCGCGACAGGAGTTCGTGCAGCAGCTCGGCCACCCGACGGCCATGAATGCGCCGGATGCGACCGTCGATGAAGGTCCCCAGATCGCGCATGATCAGGCGTTGCGACAGCAGCAGTTCGAACCGGTCGGCCGTCATCCGCGCCAGCGGGCCGGACAGGCCCAGGCGGCCGTGCAGCAGAACGGCGAAACGGAAATGCCAGCCATAGGCAATGCTTTGTCGGGCCACCCTCTGGTAGCCGCTGCGGCCCTGCGTCCGGGCGCCTTCGATCAGCCGGTCCGCATCCGACAGGACCCGTTCCGCCATCCGGGCGGAAATCGTCCGTTCCCGCATCCGGGCCATGATCGTGTCGCGTTCGTGACCGGCCAGCGCGATCAGGCCCAGGGCGATGCGATCGCGGTCAAGAATACCGGCGTTCTCTTCCGCTGTCTTCACCGCCGTATCCAGCCGCTCCCCGAAACGCTTGGCCTCGGACCGGACGATGTCGTGGTTCAGGTCGTAGTTCTCGGTCGTGCGGGCCACGTCCTCGCGCACGGTCTGCAGCGCGACGGCCACCACCTGCCGCGACAGCGCCTCGTCGATGGGCGAGAGCCGGTCGAGCCCCAGCCGCCCGATCACCCAGCGCAGCGTCGTGCCCTGCACCAGCAGCGTGAACAGGGTGAACCCGGTGGCAAGGATACCGACCAGCCGCTGGATATCCGACGGCACGCGCACGCTTTCGGTCACGGTAAGGGCCAGCGCCAGCGTCACCGCCCCCCTGAGCCCGCCCCACAGGATGGCCGCCCGGTAGGGCCGTTCGACGACCGGCGACAGCTTCAACGCCGACATGAGGGGCATCAGCACGAACAGGATCGCGGCCCTGGCGACGACGGCCGAAAGGATCACGACTCCCACAAGGACGAAATCGCCGATGCGGATCTCTTCCAGCATCCTCGGGATCAGGAGTGCCGCGAGAATGAAGATCAGCGCCCCGGCCCAATGGGCCAGCACGTCCCAGATTTCCCGCAGGTTCGCCCAGGATTGCGGGGGAAGGCGCACGGGCGCCGTCAGGTTCACCGTCAGCCCGGCGGCGACCACGGCGATCACCCCGGACGCGCCCGCGCCCTGTTCCGCGACAATGTAGGCAAGATAGGGCAACGCCACCGAGACCGAGATCTGGGCCAGGTCGTGGCGGCTGAACAG
>NZ_QZEX01000016.1 GCF_003646465.1 Chachezhania antarctica | reverse complement strand
GTCGAGCTGATCGCGCCGATCGCGATGGAAGACGGCCTGCGCTTCGCCATCCGCGAAGGCGGCCGCACGGTCGGCGCCGGCGTGGTGTCGAAGATCATCGAGTAAGTCGAACGGCTCCGCCGTTCGATTGGCGGGTGGCAGGCGGTTCCGCAACGCGGAGCAGCCGGGACCCCGCCCCGGGAAAACCGGGCGCTTCGGCCAAAGGTGCGTGGAGACAACGCACCCTACCGCCAGGCTCCCCGGACGAGACCAAGGGCCGGATCACTCCGGCCCTTTTTCGTTTGCTGAGGGGAGAAACTCGTGGTCCGTGCGCTGGAGGCGGCCAGTAAACCCTAGGCTTCGATCAACCGCCACGCCCGGCCGGGACGTATTTCCTTCCGCCCCTTGCGGCCTTCGGGGCCTTGCCCGGCGAGGGTCATCTGAACATCGGTAATCACCTCGGACCGCGCCCGGTAGTACTGGTGGCGTGCATCGACGATCGTCGTGTCCGATACGTCGGCACAATCCACGGCGAAGATGTTTTCCGGCAGAAGCAGCCAGTCCTCGGGGCCGCGGCTGCCCAGTCGGTCCGGGTTTCCCTTCGTCTCGTCCGAGATCATCAGCGCCCGGTCGTCCTTGGCGTGGTAGACGTGGATCTGTTCGCCCAGCTCGGTCAGGCAGCCCAGCTTGGAATCGTCGCTCAGCGCGTTGGCATCTTCGTCGGCGGCCATCAGGAAGACATGTTCGAAGATCTGCGGGAAGCGGCGGGATGTGAGTTCGTTATAGGCCTTCATCGCCCACCGCAGCGCCCAGTTCCCCATCGAATGCGCCATCAGGTGCACCTTGCGGTCGCAGGCGACAAGCATGTCGTCGGTCAGTTCGGTCCCGTTCACGCGGGCTTCGCGGATGGTGCGTTCGTCTTCCATCAGCATTTCCCGCAGGAATTGCACGAAACGTTTCAGCGCCCGGCCCATCGCCTCGCCCGAGGCCTTGGCGTCGATCCGGTCGTTGAAATAGGGCCGGACCAGCGCCGATTCGCCATCTGATGGCCATGCGAACAGGAAGACGGTCAGGGGGCGGTCGGCAGTGGAATAGACCTGCTGCAACTGCGCGGCGCGCAGGATCGAGTTCTCGAAATCGTTCGCGAAGCCGTGCAGGAAGATCATCACGTCGGACTTCGTTTCCTTCAGATGCTCGCGGATCTCGGGCAGGATCTTGTCGGAGCCGAGCTCCGGGCTCGACTGTCGTAACCGTTCCCGCGCGAGGTCGTATGACTTGAAAGACCACGCGCTGTCCTTCAGCGGGTTGGTCCCGCTGAGCGTCGCCGTGGCCGACCCGATGCGGAAGGCATAGGGCTTGTCATGGTTGAAATCGCCGGTCAGATCCTCGGGGTCGGTAGAGCTGAGCCGCTTGGGGTGCCGGTTCGTGGCGAAATAGACTGTGTGTGTGGAAGCCATGTGTTCAATCGCTGATTGTTCTGAAAAACGCCGGTACCCGGCAAGATCAACGATAATGGCAAAGCTACCCCAGCGTCAGGTCTGAAATTCCACCAGTTTGCGCCCGGCAAGACGGTCGGCCTCGGCCGTGAGGGCATCGAGGTCTTCCTGGAACTTCACGCGCAGGGCTTCGAATTCCTCGGCGCTGGCGCGGCGCGGCACCTTCTGATCCCATTCGCGGCTGATGAACACGCCCCTGGTGAAGGGGCAGGGCATGAACATGCGGTCCCATGTCGGCAGGGCCCAGACGCGTTTGGCCGAAAAGGCCACAAGGAAGATCCGCGCGCCCGAGGTCCGCGCCCAGACCAGCGGCACGTTGGACGAAATCCGCGCCGGCCCCCGCGGCCCATCGCAGGCGATGCCGATGGAACAGCCGTCGTTCATCCGCGCCAGGACCTCGCGCGACAGCGCGATATGGCGCTTGTGCGAGCTCATCTTGATGTTTTCCATCCCCAGCCTGAGCTGGACATTGCCGGCCATCCGTCCGGCGCGGGCATCGGTCGTCAGGGTGCACATGCGATGGCGGGACAGGTCGCACAACCACGGCCCCATCATCAGCCGCTGGTGCCACAGCCCGGCGATGATCGGTTCGCCGTTTTCGCCGGCCTTGTCCATTTCCTCGTAGCCGATACGCTTCCAGCTGGAGGTACGGTAGGCAAACTTCATGTAGCGGACGATCATGGATTCGACCGCGTTGTTCAGCGTTTCGCTGTTGGCGATTTTCTTGCGCAGGGACATCGGGGCAGGCTCCGGGATCGGCTGGCACGTCATAAAGGATAGGGCGCGCAGTGCAATGGCCCGCGCCGGGACGCAGGCGCCGGATGTCACGATTTCCCGGCCGGATTTCGCCGGGGCGGGTTGAAAATGTATATACACGTGCTATCATGACGTCATGAAGGCGCAGGTGATGCCATGGCGAAGACAAAAGGCGCTGATCAGGGCTCCGGCAAGGACAACCGAAAGAACACGTCCCTGCGCCTGGACGGCAAGACATTGAAGGCGCTCAAGATACGGGCGATCGAAGAGAACAGTTCGGTCCAGAAGATCGTCGCGGCACTGATCGACGACTACTTGGCCAAAGGCAAGAAACAGGATAAATGACCCCCGATACCTCTGACATGTTGATCCTTGCCGGGGCCGTTTCGGCCGACGCACTGGGCGAGACGCTGGGCAAGCTGGCGCTGGACAAGCCGGATGCAACCGAACCGGCTGGATTCGAGCTTCTGGACAGTTTCGACCAGGCGGTGCGCAAATCCGGCGCCGTGCTGATCGATTCCGGCGGCACGCTGCACCTGATGCAGCCCGGCGGCGTGGTGAAGTCGCAGGCGGCGAAACGCCGTGGCAATTACGTGGCCGACCTGGCCGACGGCCCGGTGAAGGACGCGTTGTCCTTCGTGTCCGATCTGCGCACGCTTCAGGTCGTGGGCCGCGGTACGCTGCAACAATCCTTCGCCGCCGCCAAGGATGACGAGGAAAAGACCCACGCGCGCGTCCGGTTTTCCACGCTGGCGCCCGCGGGCGGTGGAGAGGAGATCACGCTCGTCTCGCTCCAGCCCCTGCGCGGGTACGAGAAATCGTTCGAGGCGCTGGGAAGCCGCGTGCAGACCGTGGCAGACGGGCCGGAACTGAAGGCCAGGGATCTCTACGCCCGGCTGTTCCCCGAAACGCACGATTTCGATCCCAAGCCGACGGTTGCAATGTCGGGGGACGAGACCGCGTTTCAGGCTGCCATCGACATCATCCGCGCCTTTCTGGATGTCGCGCGCCGGACCGAAGCCGGGGTGATCGCGGACTACGACACCGAATACCTCCACGATTACCGCGTGGCGCTGCGCAAGATCCGGTCGGTCATCAGCCTGTTCAAGGGCGTCTTCTCGGACGAGGAAACCGCGCGGCTGAAGGAAACGTTTTCCGACCTGATGGCCCCAACGGGCCGCCTGCGGGATCTGGATGTCTACCTGCTGGAGCGTGACACCTATTTCGATCTGGTCCCACCGGCGATGCATGACGGCCTGACCGCGATGTTCGACATGTTCGCCAAGGAACGGAACGCGGCGCAGCGGGCGATCGCTCGGCGGCTGGGCAGTGCGGATTACGCGAAGCAGATGCAGAAGCTGCAGGCGCAGTTCGCCGATCCGAAGAAACTGAAGCGCGGCCCCCAGGCCGACCGCCCGGCGCATGACTATGCCTGCGCGCTGATCTGGAAGCGGTATCGCAAGGTCTGCAAGATCGCGCGGTCCATCGACGATCAGACGCCGGACGAAGAGGTGCATGAACTGCGCATCAGCTGCAAGAAACTGCGCTACCTGATGGAATTCTTCGCACCGCTATTCCCGGCGAAGGATATCAAGGGGCTGATCAAGCCCTTGAAGGTGCTGCAAGACAACCTGGGCCTGTTCAACGACTATTCCGTACAGCAGGAATCGCTGCAGGATTTCCTGGACCAGAAGGCGGGCCGGGGCCGCAAGCAGGATCTGGTCATCGCCCGGTCCATCGGCGCGCTGATCGCGGTGCTGCACCAGCGCCAGTTGAAGGAACGCAGCCGCGTGGTGGCAAGCTTCGCGCAATTCGACAGCGCAGAAACGCAAGACGCCTTCCGGGCACTGTTCAAGGAGACCTGAGATGAGGATCATTGCCTGTTACAGCAACAAGGGCGGCGTCGGCAAAACGGCGACCTCGGTCAACCTCGCCTATGCCGCGGCGCAGGCCGGGCTTCGGACGCTGATCTGCGATCTGGATCCGCAGGGCGCCTCGGGCTTCTATTTCCGGATCAAGCCCTCGAAGAAGCTGGTGGAAGACAAGTTCTTCAAGGACGAGGCGCGGTTCATCAAGTCGATCCGGGGGTCGGATTTCGACATGCTGGACGTGCTGCCCGCGAACATGACCTTCCGCGATTTCGACATCTTCCTGTCCCGGATGAAGAACAGCCAGTCGCGGCTGAAGAAGGCGCTGAAGGCGGTCGACAACGATTACGACCTGATCCTGCTGGATTGCGCGCCCAATATCTCGACCCTGTCGGAATCGGTGTTCAAGGCGGCCGACGGCATCATCGTGCCTGTTATTCCGACAACGCTGTCGGAACGGACGCTTGAACAGCTTCTGGACTTCTTCAAGGAACACAAGCTGGACCGGAAGAAGCTCGCGCCGTTCTTTTCGATGGTGCAGGCCAGCAAGAAGCTTCACACCGAGACGATGGAGCGGCTGGGCACGGAGTACAGCAAGATGTTCCTGAATACCCCGCTGCCTTTTTCGACCGATGTCGAGAAGATGGGCGTTCACCGTGCGCCAGTGGGAACGTATGCGTCCAATCGCCCGGTGGGCAAGGCCTACGCGGCGCTGTGGGATGAAATCCAAGACCGTTTCGGTCTGAAGGCAGGCAAATGATGGCAGACGCACAGGAAATCGAACGGAAGTTTCTGGTCTCGGCGAAGCCGTCGCTGGATGGCGTGTCGCGCGCCGACGTGCGGCAGGGTTACCTGACCTTGCCCGATGACAGCGTCGAGATGCGCCTGCGCCAGATGGACGACAAGTATTTCCTGACCCTGAAATCGGGCGAAGGCCTGACCCGCGGCGAACGCGAGGTGGCCATCGACAAGGCCCAGTTCGAAACGTTCTGGCCCGCCACCGAAGGCCGGCGGGTGGAAAAGGAACGCTGGACCGGCGATCTGGGCAAAGGGCACACTTTCTACCTTGATGTCTTCTCGGGCCCGCTTGCCCCGCTGATGCTGGTCGAGGTCGAATTCGATAGTGAAGAGGCCGCCAACCGTTTCAAACCGCCCGAATGGTTCGGGCCAGATGTCACCCAGGACAAGCGTTTCAAGAACAAGGCGCTGGCGCAGGCGTTGCAGAACAAAGAGTAGAGCCAGGACCACATGCCCACCAAGCAATACGGCGTGTTGCCCTACGTGAGGCGGGGCGGCAAAGCCCATCTGGTCCTGGTAACGTCCAGGACGTCTCGCAGCTGGATCTTCCCCAAGGGCGCGCGCGTCTCGGGCAAGTCGCGGCGCGGCACGGCCCTGCAGGAGGCGTTCGAGGAAGCGGGCCTGATCGGCCGGATCGACCCGCAATTCCAGTTCCGCGAGATCATCGTCCGGCAGGGCCGCAAGATCGAACTGACGGTCTATGCGCTTCGGGTCGAAAAGGTCCTGAAGCGCTGGCCGGAACAGAAACAGCGCCGCCGGATCGTCGTTCCGGCCGGTGAGGCCGGCAAGATGGTCGATTGTCCGCAGCTGCGCCGCTGCGTCAAGCAATGGCGGCGGGCATCGTAAAGCGCCGAACGCCCCCGCGCCGGGCACATGAAAGGGAGGGGAGGCGATGAGCCTCGATCTCATACTGATCGCCGCCGGACCGGGCAAACGCCGCTGGGACGGGGCCGAGGAAGACCGCCCGCTGAGAAATCGCGGCAAGCGGATGATGCAGCGTCTGGGGTCGTGGATGGGCGAAAAGGGCCTGGCGCCCGATGCCACCATCGCCGCGACCTTCGAATACGCACGGACATCGGCGGAAAAGGCGTTGAAGGCCGGGGGCAACACGGCACAGGCGATCGAGGACAGCTCGCAGGTCGCCGTCGATGCGCTCGCCACCCTGCGCCGCCTGCGCGAGGACGGTGACCCCTGCAAGACGCTGCTGGTCGTCGCCCGCCCTGAGGACCTGACCGAGCTTGCGGGGCTTTGCGGTGCCACATGGACGGTCGACGATTTCCCGCCCGGCCGCCTGCGCATCCTGCGCCTGCCCACCGGTGCGCCGTTGCGGCCCGGCGTGGCGGAACTGGTCAAGACGCTCGATTCCTCCGAGTTGCCCGACGACTTCCCCTTTCCCGACTTCGACGGCCCCGAACGCCGCCCGCGCCCGGCGTACTATTATCGCCAGTCTGCCGTGATCCCCTATTGCACGGGCCCGGATGGGCCGCAGATCCTGCTGATCTCGTCCAGCAGCGGCGATCACTGGCTGGTGCCCAAGGGCATCCATGAACCGGGTCTCGGCGCCGAAGCCTCCGCCGCCATCGAAGCGCAGGAGGAAGCCGGTGTCGTCGGAGACGCCGGGGCCGAACCGCTTGGCTCCTATCTTCTCGACAAATGGGGCGGGACCTGCACCGTCGCGGTCTATCCGCTGGAAGTGACCGAGATGCTGGAGCCGCCGGAGTGGGAGGAACACCACCGCGAACGCCGCTGGGTGCCCGCGGAAGAGGCGGCGGAAATGCTGGCTGTCCCTGACCTGCGCGCAATCGTTGCCCGTTTCGCCGCATCGCTGGGCTGAGCGGGTTGCGCGAACGGGGGCGGGTGATCTACCCCGACAGGGTTCGTTACCTGTAAGGAGCCGTCACATGTTCAATCCCGACCTGCAACATGCCTCCGCCACGCACAGCCGCGTCACGACGCGCTACAAGATTGCCTACACGGCGATCGATTTCATGGCCGCGATATTCTTCATCATCGGCAGCATCCTGTTCTTCTACGACGACACCGTGTTGCTTGGCACCTGGTCCTTCCTGATCGGCTCGATCCTGTTTGCCGCGCGTCCCACGGTGACGCTGGCGCGCGAGATCCACCTGTCGCGCCTGCCGATCCCAAACGTGCCGGACCCGGGGGATCTTCCGCCCGTGTTCTCAAGGTCGTGACGACGCCCTTGTCTCCCCGCCGGGCGCTGATGCTGCAGGGGACGGGGTCGAATGTCGGCAAGTCGATGCTGGTGGCAGGGCTGATCCGCGCCGCGCGCCTGCGCGGCCTTTCGGTCGCCCCGTTCAAGCCGCAGAACATGTCGAACAATGCCGCCGTCACCTCGGACGGGGGGGAGATCGGCCGCGCGCAGGCGCTGCAGGCACGGGCCGCGGGGCTGGCGCCGCATACCGACATGAACCCGGTCCTGCTGAAACCCGAAACCGACACCGGCGCGCAACTGGTGGTGCAGGGCAAGCGTCAGGCCCTGCTGGCCGCGCGGGATTACTTGAGGGTCAAGCCGACACTGATGGCGCCGGTGCTGGACAGCTTCAACCGCCTGCGCGACGCCCATGATCTGGTGATCGTCGAAGGGGCTGGCTCCCCGGCCGAGGTCAACCTGCGCGGCGGAGACATCGCCAACATGGGCTTCGCCGTGGCCGCCGATGTGCCCGTGATCCTGGCTGGCGACATCGACCGCGGCGGCGTCATAGCCCAGATCGTCGGCACGCAGGCTGTGCTGGACGATACCGACCGTGCCCAGGTTGCGGGCTTCCTGATCAACAAGTTCCGCGGCGATCCGCGGCTGTTCGACGATGGTTATGCCTACATCGCCGACCGCACCGGCTGGCCCGGCTTCGGGACGCTGCCGTGGTTCGGCGATGCCTGGAAACTCCCGGCCGAGGATGCTCTGGACCTTCGCCACCGCCAGACGGACGGCGCGTTCAGGGTCGTTTGCCTTGGCCTTTCGCGCATCGCCAATTTCGACGATCTGGACCCGCTGGCGCAGGAACCGGGCGTCAGCTTGCGCATTCTGAAGGCGGGGGAGGTTCTGCCCGGCGATACGGATCTCGTCATCCTCCCCGGCAGCAAGTCCACGCGCGGGGATCTGGATTTCCTGCGCAGGCAGGGCTGGGACGTGGACCTTGCCGCCCATCGCCGTCGCGGCGGCTGGGTGCTGGGGATCTGCGGCGGCTACCAGATGCTGGGCCATACCGTGCACGATCCCGACGGGATCGAAGGCAGCGCAGGCACGACCCCGGGCCTTGGCCTGCTGGACGTGGACACCCGCATGCTGCCGGAAAAACGCCTGTCGCTCACGCAGGCCCGCCATCTTGCGACCGATACGCCCGTGAGCGGTTACGAGATCCATATCGGTCATACGGATGGTCCCGACACCGCCCGTCCGTTCGCGACGGTCGAAGGCCGGCCCGAAGGCGCGATCAGCGCGGATGGCCGGGTGATGGGCTCGTACTTGCACGGGCTGTTCAGCGACAACAGCTTCCGCGCCGCGTTCCTGCAGATGCTGGGCGCCGAGGCGAGCGGAGCGGATTACGACGCCAGCGTGGAGGGCACGCTCGACGCGCTGGCGGCCCATGTTGAACAGCATCTGGATGTGGAGGGACTGCTGGCGGCTGCGAGATAACAGCCACGTCATTTCAGCAATCCAACGGTAGGTTCGCGCCCGCCCTGGGCGCGGGTCGGGCGCGAACCGGACCGCTGCGCGCTCCGGGGTCGGTAGGTGTCGAAGTTTGGAATGCCAGTTCAGCGCTTCAGAACGCCCGCACATTCTCCCGCATGATCCGCATCACGCGCAGGAAGACCTCAAGATCCTCGGGATCGACACCCGCGATCAGGTCGCGTTCTCGCTTCAGGGCCACTTGCAGGATATTGTCGTGCATCTCCAGCCCGCGCTGGTTCAGGGCGACCTTCCGTTTCCGCCCGTCACCGGGCGTGGGTTCCGCTGTCGCCAGCCCCTGCGCTTCAAGCTGCTTCAGCGCCCGGCTGACCGCGGCCTTGTCCATCAGCTGCAGTTCGGAAATCCGCGCCGCCGATGTTCCCGGCGTCGAGGCCAGCCACGACATCACCCGCCATTCCGTCACCCCGATCCCGAATTCCTTCAGGTAAAGCGCCGACGCGCTCGACGTCAGCGCGGCGTTCACGGCGGACAGGAAATGCGGGACGTAGGTGTCTTCGTTCACGACCGGCCGGCCATCCACGGGTCGTGTCGGGTCAGACAGCCGGCCCTCGGGGCACAGCGCATCTTCCGCCGGTTTGCGCACGGGTTCGGTCATGAAAGGCGCGGCCCGGTGCTGGCCGCCTGGATCGTGGCCATCGACGGCTCCCCCTTGGTTGCCGCCATAGTTTCGCAATCCGGCCTAATATGGAAGCCCGACATAATTGCGCGCCAAAGCGGCCTGCGCATCTTCGCTGTCGTTCAGGAAGGCCAATTCGGCCCGCTGCATCTTCAGATCGAATGGGTCCTGCCCCGGGAAGCGGTGAAGCAGGCTTGTCATCCACCAGCTGAACCGCTGTGTCTTCCAGATCCGCGCCAACGCGCGCCCGGAATAGGCCTCGATCCCGGCGGTGCTTTTTTCCTGATAGTGCTCCAGCAGCGCGTGGTAGAGGTAATAGATGTCGGACGCCGCCGAATTCAGCCCCTTGGCCCCGGTCGGCGGCACGATGTGGGCGGCGTCGCCGCACAGGAACAACCGGCCCCAGCGCATCGGTTCGCACACGAAGGACCGCAGCGGCGCGATGGATTTCTCGATCGACGGGCCGGTCACGATCCGTTCGGCGTATTCCTGCGGGATCCGGGCCTTGAGCGCGGTCCAGAACGCATCGTCGGACCAGTCTTCGGCCTTGTTGGTCAGCGGGCACTGGACGTAATAGCGGCTGAGCATCCGGTGCCGCATCGAACAGAGCGCAAAGCCCTGTTCGGAATTGGAATAGATCAGTTCGTCGTGCACCGGGGGCGTTTCCGAAAGGATGCCCAGCCAGCCGAACGGGTATACCTTTTCGAACTCGGTCCGGACGCTTTCGGGGATAGTGGTGCGGCTGACGCCGTGAAACCCGTCGCAGCCCGCGATGTAATCGCAATCCAGCCGCTTGTCTTCGCCCTCGTGCCGGAACGTGACGTAGGGCGCGTCTGTCTCGACATCGCAGAGCGTGACGTCTTCGACCTTGAAGAACGTTTCGGCCCCCGCCTTCTCGCGCGCGTCGTACAGATCGCGGGTCACTTCCGTCTGGCCGTAGACCATCACCGGGCGTCCGGCGAAACGGGTGAAGTCGATATGGACCTGCTGTTCACCGAATGCCAGCACGGTGCCATCGTGGCGGATGCCCTCTTTCTCCATGCGGTCAGCGACGCCGGCCTCGGCCATCAGGTCGACAAAGCCTTCCTCCAGCACGCCTGCGCGGATGCGGCCCAGCACGTAGTCCCGCGTCTGGCGTTCCAGCACGACGGCATCGATTCCCTGCCGGTGCAGGAGCTGCCCCAGAAGCAGCCCCGATGGCCCCCCGCCGATGATCGCGACTTGCGTGCGCATGGTGTCTCCCCTCCAGATTCCGGATCTGGCTTACGAGAAACGGTATTTATGTTGACTAGTCAACAATTATTACGCGGGAGGGATGCTCTCCAACGATCATCTGGTGCAAGAAGGGCTGCGCCCGACCCTGGGTGGGCGCTGGCAACGCCGGAACCGGATTGAGGCGCCGAACTCCCGCTCATCAGAGATTTGGAGCGGGACATCACCAATGCGCCCTCGTCGTGCCGAAGGCACGCCTTTGGCGTGACGGGAGGGTCGGGCGCAGCCCGAGGGTGCCCCCGGGCCAGACGATGAGTGAACGTCCGATCAGTCCACGTAAACCGGGTTCGTCCACGCGCGTTTGCCGGCGCGGTCCATGACCGTGACGCGCATCCACGGTGAGATGGCGAGGCGGTCCAGCGGCACGCGGGTACGGGTCATGCTGTCGCCATGGACAGCAGTCGCCGCCGCGCCCTTGCCCTGCACGATGACGGCAGACACGGCGCTGGTTTCGACGACGACATGCCGGTCTTCCCAGATGACATTGTGGATCTCCGGCCCCTGGCTGGCATAGCTGTGCCCGGCCTTCAAAGCCTCGACCAGTGCGTCGGGATCGTTTTCCTGCGCCTTCACCATGACCCAGCCGCCAAAGCTGTCGGGTTCCGTGAAATGCGCGTCATCTGTGGCGCAAAGGTTCAGCCTGCGGCCTTCGGTCAGCAACTGGTCCAGCGTGTAGAACCCGTGCGGACGGTCGCAGCCCATCGCGCAACCGTGGTTGTAGATCTCGACCGCGTGGGCGGCGTCTATGGAGCGGGCGTCCTCGGTCGTCAGGCCGGACCATTCGGGGTGGGCGATGGCGACATAGGCGCCGGCCTCGCGTGCGCGGCGGGCGATCTCGGGGCCGGTCTCCTGATCGTCGACCGGCAGGAAATGGGGCGCGTTGCCGGGGGCGAAGTCTTCGGGCAGGCCCACGGCAAGGATGTGCCACAGCTCTCCGTTTTCCATCTTGCCGGAATGCAGCTCGGCACCCGGGATGGTGGTGAAGCTGTTCGTCCGGAACGCCTTGGTGTCGGCGATGGGGTATCCATACGCGCCGACGAAGTGATCGGTCAGCGACAGGAAATCGTACCCTTCCGCCGCGTACCGGCGGCAAACCTCGGCAGGATCAAGCGCGCCGTCCGACAGGTTGGAATGCGTGTGCAGATTGCCGCGCCAGAACCTTCCGGGGGCGGCGAACATCGCATCGGTCATGGGGGTCTCCTTCTTGGGTTCGGCGCTGAGTGCCCGCGCATCGTGACAGGCACATGACGATAGTGTGTAGGGGCCCCGTGACATACGCGCCAGATAGGACATTGTTGGGGTGTATCTGGTTCGCTTGGCCGGATTGCGTAAGCCTGAGGCTTGCTTTCCGTGGCGTGAGGTGCCGGTTCTTGAAGCGTAGATCGGGATGGGCCGGCCGGCACCCTTCTGCATCTTGCACAGACCTCAGGCCGAATGTCGCGCCCGCGCGGCTTGCCGTTGCGGATCATTTGTGGAATACGGTTCCGCAGGGCGGAACTAGCGCGTCCTGACAAAAGACAGGAATTTTTGCGCCAAGGGGCCTTTGCGGGTTTGCGCTTGTCTGCGGAACCCGGATAGAACCCTGACAGAGGACAGTTTGCCGGGCCATTGCAAGCGGCCCGGACGACAGGAGGGAGACAGACCGGCATGACCGACGTCATCGGATACGAACGCATAGGTGACATCGCCGTGCTTGCGGCGCAGAACCCGCCTGTCAACGCGCTGGGCCATGCCGTCCGCCAGGGCCTTGTCGACGGAATTGCGCGGGCCGAGGCCGATGGTGCCAAGGCCGTCCTGATCTATGGCGAGGGCACGACCTTCTTCGCGGGTGCCGACATCCGCGAATTCGGCCAGACCCCGAAAGAGCCGCATCTGCCCGACGTCTGCAACGCGATCGAGGCAAGCCCGCTGATCGTCGTCTCGGCCCTGCACGGCACCGCGCTGGGCGGCGGGATGGAGATCGCCCTTTCAACACACTACCGGATCGCCGTGCCGAAAGCCCGGATGGGTCTGCCCGAGGTCAATCTTGGCCTGATTCCCGGCGCCACCGGCACCCAGCGCCTGCCGCGTCTGATCGGTGTCGAAAAGGCGATCGATATTGTCACCTCGGGCCGTCAGCTCGGCGCGAAGGATCTGCTGGATATGGGCGTGATCGACCGCATCGCCGATGGCGCACCGCGCGAGATCGGGCTGGCTTACGCGCAAGAGCTGCTGGAGGCGAACGCCCCCCGCCGCGCCGTCAGCGAAATGCCGGCGCCGGCGCCCATCGATTTCGATGCCGCCTACGAGGCGACGCTGAAGAAGGGCCGCGGACTGTTGGCCCCTGCCTATGGTGTGCGCGCCGTGCAGGCCGCGTGCGAACTGCCGTTCGCCGAAGGTGTCGCCCGCGAACGTGCGCTGTTCCGCGAGTTGATGGAAACCGATCAGCGGCAGGGCATGATCCACGCGTTCTTCTCGGAACGGCAGGTGTCGAAGCTGCCCGAACTGAAGGGGGTCGACCCGCGTCCGCTGAACAGCATCGGCGTCATCGGCGGCGGCACGATGGGGGCGGGCATCGCCACCGCGGCGCTGCTGGCCGGTCTGCCCGTCGTCATGATCGAAATGACGCCCGAGGCCGCCGCTGCCGCGAAGGACCGGATCGCCGGGAACTTGCAAGGCGCTGTGAAGCGCGGCCGCATCGATCAGGCGAAATTCGAGACACTGACCGAAAAGGCGCTGACCCCCAGCAACGATTACGCAGACCTGAAGGATGTCGATCTTGTGGTCGAGGCCGTGTTCGAGGACATGGGCGTCAAGAAAGAGGTCTTCGGCAAGCTCGATGCCGTCTGCAAGCCGGGCGCGATCCTTGCGTCGAACACGTCGTACCTGGATGTCGATGAAATCGCGGCCTCCACCAGCCGTCCGGCGGATGTGATCGGGCTGCACTTCTTCTCGCCCGCGCATGTGATGAAGCTGCTGGAAGTCGTCGTGGCCGACAAGACAGCCATCGACGTCACCGCCACCGGGTTCGAGCTGGGCAAGCGGCTGGGCAAGGTGTCTGTCCGCGCCGGCGTCTGCGACGGGTTCATCGGCAACCGGATCCTGTCGAAATATCGCACGGCAGCCGATCACATGATCCTGGATGGCGCGTCGCCCTATGACATCGACAAGGCACTGGTCGATTTCGGCTTTGCCATGGGCCCTTTCGCGGTTGGCGATCTGTCGGGGCTCGATATCGGCTACATGACCCGCAAGCGCCTCGCGCCCCATCGCGATCCGCGTGAACGGGTGTCGACCTATGCCGACAAGCTCGTCGAAGACGGCCACAAGGGCCAGAAGACGGGCATGGGCTATTACGATTACTCTGCCGGGAACCGTGCCACCGTGCCGAACCCCCAGGTGATGGAATTGATCGAGGCCGAGCGCGCCGAACGCGGCATTACACCCAAAACGTTCTCGGAAGACGAGATCGTGCGCCGCTACATGGCGGCCATGGTCAACGAAGGCGCGCGCGTCGTGGGCGAAGGCATCGCGAAGCGGCCGCTGGACGTCGATATGGTGTTCCTGTTCGGCTACGGCTTCCCGCGCTATCGCGGCGGGCCGATGAAATGGGCCGACATGGTCGGGCTGGCAGAACTGCTGGCCGACATTAAGTCCTATGCGAAGGACGACGATTTCTTCTGGCAGCCCGCGCCGCTGCTGGAACAGCTTGTGGCCGAGGGCCGCACATTTGACGATCTGAACAAGGACGCGGCCTGATACCGCCATTGGGAGGGAACTGACATGGATATGAGCTACACCCCCGAGGAGAACGCCTTCCGCGAGGAAGTGCGGACGTTCCTCAAAGAGAACATGCCGAAGGACGTCGTGGAAAAGACCAAGTCGGGTCAGGAGCTCGGCAAGGACGACCTGCTGTCCTGGCACAAGACGCTCTACAACAAGGGTTGGATCGCGCCGAACTGGCCGAAGGAATATGGCGGCGCCGAATGGGACGCCGTGCAGCGCCACATCTTCGAAGAAGAATGCGCCTTCGCCAACGCGCCGCGCACAGTGCCCTTCGGGCTGACGATGCTTGGCCCCGTGCTGCAAAAGTTCGGCAGCCAGGAACAGAAGGACCACTACCTGCCGCGCATCCTGTCGGGTGAGGACTGGTGGTGCCAGGGCTATTCCGAACCGGGCGCCGGGTCGGACCTTGCCAGCCTGAAAACCCGCGCCGTGCGCGAGGGCGACCATTACATCGTCAACGGTCAGAAGACGTGGACGACGCTGGGCCAGTACGCCGACTGGATCTTCTGCCTTGTCCGCACCGACACCACGGTGAAGAAGCAGGAAGGCATCTCGTTCCTGCTGATCGACATGAACACCCCCGGCATCGAAGTGCGTCCGATCATCCTTCTGGAAGGCACGCACGAGGTGAACGAGGTCTTCTTCGACAACGTCAAGGTGCCGGTCGAAAACCTTGTGGGCGAAGAGAACAAGGGCTGGACCTACGCCAAGTACCTGCTGACCCACGAACGCACCAACATTGCCGGCGTGGGCGCGTCGAAGGCTGCGCTTGCGTCGGTCAAACGGATCGCAAAGCAGGAGATCTCGGGCGGTCGTCCGCTGATCGAAAACCCGGCCTTCGCCGCGCGGATGGCGCAGGTGGAATGCGACCTGATGGCGATGGAAACTACCAACCTGCGCATCGTGTCGAAAGCCGCCGTGGGACAGGCCCCGGGGATCGAGGCATCGATGCTGAAGGTTACCGGCACCCTGATCCGGCAGGAGATCAACGACCTTGCCCGCCGCGCAGTGGGGCCCTACGCGATGCCGTTCCCGTCGGAAGCCGTCGAGGGCGACAACCAGCCCATCGGCCCGGACTACGCGGGCCCGCAGGCCAAGCGGTACTTCAACAACCGCAAGCTGACGATCTTCGGCGGATCGTCCGAAGTGCAGCGTGGCATCATCGCCAAGACCCAGATCGGAGTGTAAGCACATGAATTTCGAGCTGACCGAAGAGCGGCAGATGCTGCAGGACACTCTGCGCCGTTTCCTGGCCGACCGTTACGGGCTGGACGTGCGCAACAAGATCGTCGACAGCGACGAAGGCTACAGCCCCAAGATCTGGGAAGAGCTGGCCGAACTGGGCGTGATCGGCGCGCTGTTTACGGAAGAAGAGGGCGGCTTCGGCGGCAAGGGCTTCGACATCACCACGGTGTTCGAAGAACTGGGCCGCGCCGGTGTCGTCGAACCGTTCATCGAAACGGGCATCCTGGGCGGCGGCCTGATCGCCGCGCTGGGCACCGACCAGCAGAAAGAACTTGTCGAGGAAGTGATCGGCGGCGCGCTGCATCTGGCCTTCGCCCATGGCGAACCCTCCAGCCGGTACGAGCTGAGCCAGGTGGAAACCACCGCCAAGGCCTCGGGCGATGAGATCGTTCTGAACGGTCGCAAGGCCGTGGTCTTCAATGCCGAAGCTGCGGGCTATATCGTCGTGTCGGCCCGCGAAAGCGGCGGTCTGTCGGATGTAGACGGGATCTCGCTGTTCCTCGTTCCGGCCGACGCCGCCGGCCTGTCGATGGTGGGCTACCCGCTGATGCAGGGCGGTCGCGCCGCGGAAGTCACGCTGGACGACGTCAAGTTGCCTGCGTCTGCCCGTCTGGGCGAGGCCGGCAAGGCCTACCCGGCCATCGTCACCGCGATTGCCCGTGCGAATGCGGCGATTTCGGCCGAAGCGCTGGGTGCCATGGAAACCGCGTCGAACCTGACCAAGGGCTACCTTGTGACCCGTGAACAGTTCGGTCGTCCCATCGGCACCTTCCAGGCGCTGGCGCACCGCATGGCCGACATGCTGATCGAGCTGGAGCAGGTCCGCTCTGCCGTGATCAACATCGCCGGGCACATGGACGACGATGCGAAAACCCGCGATCTCTACGTTGCCGCCACGCGCAATGTCGTGGGCCGCGTCGGGCGCCTGATCTCCGAGGAATCGATCCAGATGCATGGCGGGATCGCCATGACGAAGGAGTACGAACTCGCGCATTTCGCCAAGCGGATCACCATGTCCGATCACCGCTACGGTGACACCGACTGGCACCTGGAGCGGTTCATTGCCCTCAGCGCCGCCTGAAGACGGGCTGATAATCGGAGAGACGGGCGCGCAGAAGCTTGTCGGCTACGTGGTTGATGTCAGCCACGCCGACGGGCGCGCCCGGACCTATCTGGATATCGACGACAGGCACCTGAACCGCCACGGTGTGCTGCATGGCGGCATCATCTCGATGGTGCTCGACAATGTCTGCGGGGTTTCGGCCTCGCTTTCCGTCGATGCCAGCGGCACGGCTCCGTTCCTCAGCCTGTCGATGACGACGCAGTACCTGGCCGCGGCGCATCCCGGGAAGGTCACCGCCATCGGCACGATCACCGGCGGTGGACGCAGCACACTGTTTATCGAAGGCGAATTGCGCGATGCAGACGGCAAGCTGCTCGCGACGTCCTCGGGCGTCTACAAGCGTGTGCCTCAGGACAAGCTGAAAAGGTGACCGCGCGCCATGGGACGCGGCCGCATCTGCCGGGGCCCGCGGGCGCCGGCGCCATGGGGGAGTGGCACATGGAACGCTGGGACAATCTTCTGACGCTTTCGGTGGGCGATGTGCCCGACCGCACCGCGCTGATCGACGGCAATGGCAGCTGCTTCAGCTACCTGACCCTGCAGCGCGCGGTCGAGGATATGCGCATCGTGCTGACCGATGCCGGGGTGCGCCCGGGCGACCGGGTGCTGGTCCTGCTGGAAAACTGCGCCGCCGCGGTCGCCACCATATTCGCCTGCTCGCGCATCGGCGCCTGGGCCGTGCCCGTCAACGCCCGCCAGACCGCGCCCGAGATCGAAAAGGTCCTCTCCCACTGCCAGCCAGCCGCCGTGATCGCGACGACCGCCGCGTCCCCCGACGCTGCCCGCCACGCGGCCCGTATGGACGCGCGCGAGGTCACGGGCGCGTTTGGCGTGGTCCATCTGGCGACACCGTTCCCAAGCGCGCCCGAGGAAGACACCCGCGTCGCGGCGCTGCTTTACACCACCGGCACGACCGGAGATCCCAAGGGCGTGATGCTCTCCCACGCAAACCTGCTCTATGGCGCGCGGCAGGCCCGGCATTTCCGGGGGCTTGAGCCGGGCAAGATCCTCTATGGCGTGGCGCCGTTCACGCATGTGATGGGGCTGACCTCGATCATGTCGGCCACGATCTGTTCCGGCGCGACGGCGCGGCTGGAAACGCGCTTCTCGGTCGAGAAGCTCTATGCCGAACTGCAGAAGAACATGACCCACCTGCCGGCGGTGCCCCAGATGCACGCGTTGTTGATGGGATATGTGAAGTCGCAGGGCCACGACCGGCTGGAAAGTCCGACGCTGGAATACACATCCTCGGGCGGCGCGCCGCTGGATCCGGAATGGAAACGCCGCGCGGAACGGTTCTACGGCCTGCCCCTGCAAAACGGCTATGGCCTGACGGAAACCTGCTCTGCCGTGACGGTGACATGGAACACGCTGGGCGATCCCGACGTGTCGGTCGGCCGCGAACTGCCCGACACGGAGATTCGTATCGACGAGGACGTGCCCGGCGGTGGCGAGGGCGTGGGCGAAGTCGTCGCCCGCGGCCCGCAGATCATGCTGGGCTACTACCGCAACCCCGAGGCAACGGCCGCCGTTCTGGATGCCGACGGCTGGCTTAAGACCGGCGATCTGGGCCAGATGGACGAAGGCCGCAACCTGCATATCCGCGGCCGCCTGAAGGAGCTGATCATCCACGGGGGCTTCAACGTCTACCCGCCGGAAGTCGAGGCGGCCCTGAACGAACACCCCAAGGTGATCCAGTGCGCCGTGATCGGCATGATGGAGGGCGGCGACGAAAAGGTGGTGGCTTTCGTTCAGGTCTCTCCCGACAACCGCCCCGACGAGGCGGACCTTCGCGCCTTCGCGGCGGAACGGCTGGCGGGCTACAAGCGCCCGTCTCGGATCATCATCGCTGAAGACCTGCCCGCCGCGCCCTCGGGGAAGATCCTAAAAACGCGTCTGGCCGAACGGTTCGCAGACGCTCTGGGCTGAACGGTCGCCCGGATTATTCCTTCCGTTCTACTGATGCATTGAACATGAAAAGGGGGCTCCGCCCCCGCCCGGGCCTGCGGCCCGGACTCCCCCGGAGTATTTGGAGAAAGAAGAAGGGACATGCGCGGCCCCGATTTCTTTGGTTCACAAATACCTCAGGCTTCTGGGGACAGCGTCCCCAGTCCGTGGGCAGAAACAAGAACCTTCAGCGGTCGTCAGAGGGACCGCTGCTGTCGTCCTGCTCCTCGTCCTCGATCGTGCGCTGCACGGCCCCGGCGACGGCTTTCTTCTGATTTTCAGTCAGATCGTCCCCGTTGCCTTCGGCCAGCCGTACCGTCACCTCGCGGTGGGCGAAATGGATGCCTTCGCGTTCGAACAGCTGGCGGATTTCCTCGTAGACCTTCTTGCGCACCAGCCACTGGTCGCCGGGCTTGGTCATGAACTTCACGCGGATGATCATCGCGCTGTCCTGCATTTCGATCACACCCTGGGATTTCAGCGGATCAATGAAGTTCTGACCGATCACCGGATCGTCCAGCAGTTCCTGCCCCAGCTTCTTGATCAGCTTGCGCACCTTTTCGACGTCGGTGTCGTAGGTCACCCGCAGGGGGAGCTTCATTATCACCCAGTCGCGGGAATAGTTCGTCAGGACCTTGATCTCGCCGAAGGGAATGGTGTTCAGCGCGCCCAGGTGGTGGCGCAGCTGCATCGACCGGACCGATATCTTTTCGACTGTTCCCTTCACGTCGCCCAGGTCGATGTATTCGCCCTTCCGGAATGCGTCGTCGATCAGGAAGAAGGCACCCGAGAAGATGTCCCGGATCAGGGTCTGGGCGCCGAAGCCCACGGCAATGCCCACGACCCCGGCCCCGGCAAAGAGCGGCGAGACGTTCAGCCCCAGTTCCATCAGCACGATCAGCAGGATCGTCACGAAGACGACCGACAGGATGATACCGCGCAAGAGCGGCAGAAGCGTGCCCAGCCGGCTGGAGGCCGCGGCGCCGCCTTCGTCGCCGCGTTCGGCTTCGGCGGGTTCATCGCCCAGCTCCTCGGCCATCTTGCCGTCGATCCAGATCCGGGCGGCGTGGTACAGGATGTAGCCCACGAAGGTGACGATCGAGATGTCCAGGAGCGTTTCCACCACGTGGCCCTGGAGCAGCGACGAGCTCGACCGCCAGATCTGGACGCTGGCGAAGATCCCGGCGGCGAAGGCGATGATGCCGGCCGCGCGGCGGGCCAGTTCCTCGTAGCTGCTCATCGTCACCACCAAGGGCGGGTGGGTGTCGTGTGTTTCAGGGGCGGCCAGCGCGTCGTGAGCGGCCGCGTCTTCATCGTCGTGAGGAAGGGCAGGCAGGGGATCGGGATGGAAGTAGCGTTCGATCAGGTAATTGGCGGCGCCGTAGACCAGCATGATCGCCTGCAAGACAAGGTAGGCGGCGGCGACCATGGGCAGCGGGATGGGCTGTTCCATCACCAGGTCATGGGCCAGGTTCACCCAGCCGATCACGACGAACAGGATCAGGAACGGCGCCCACCCGACAGAAACGGCCCGGATCGCCCAGGGCAGGTGGGCGGGCGACCGGCCTCCGCGGATCGCGTTCGAGATCGCGGGCGCGTGGACCACCACCATGACGATATTGGCGATCGCGCCCACAAGGCCCATGGTGCCGTAGATCACGGCGTAGACGTTGTAGGTCAGCCCGAAATCCGCGATCCACGTCGAAAACAGGATGGTAACGATGTCATAGGCCACAAGGATCCATAGCCAGTGATACAGCCGCCGTGCATCGCGGTCACCGAAGGTGGGGATGCGGTATTGTGGCAGGTAGGGCGACAGCACCATGCGCCAGAAATCGGCGACGGTGCGGATGATGGCATAGGCCGTCAGGATCGCGGTGACGGTGAACTGGACGGAGATGTCGTTGATCCGGCCAAAGATCAAGGTCGCGCCGATATAGGCCACGGCGATCGTGATCACGGTGACGGAAACTCCGCCGCAGAACCGCAGCGCAAGGAACGGCATCTTGTCGCGGTAACCCTGCGGGCTCTCCATGATGCGCGGGATGATCACGCGGCCCAGCACGCGTTTTGCGTACAGCTCGCCCACGAGGAACTGCGCGGCGAGCAGGAAGAGCAGGACCGTCGCCAGCACCTGGACATAGGTCGAGATCCGGCCGTCCGGGCTGGTCTTCCGCAGGATGTAGGTGACCTCGATGATCGAGGTTGGCAGCGCCCTGAGACGCGTCATCAGCGTGTCCTGGAAGCGCTGGATCCGGCTTTGCGCCTGCATCAGACCGGAGGGGCCGTCCATCGGCTGGCTGGCGATATCGGCGGCCTCGGGCGCGTTGGGTGCCACGGCCGAGATCAGCCGCCCGTTTTCGTCCACGATGATGACGCTCAGGCCCTCGTCGGCGGCCTTGCGGATCGCCGCGCCAAGGGCTTCGTCGCCACCCGGTTCGTCGGTTTCGGTGGAACTGCCGCTGCCCAGCCCGGGGATGAACTGCGCTGCCAGCGGCCCCGGCAAGGCTAGGGCACACAGCAGGACAAGAGCCGTCGCCAGGCGACGCCAAAGAGCCAAGCGCGGCGGGTTCTGATGCAAGGGTCACCTCGGGCGGGGGTCAGGGATCGTGGTCTGCCCAAGAATTTGGCCTTGGGGCTGCAAATTCATAGCGGTGGAACAGTGCAGCGTGAACCCCCGCGGAAATCGGGCACTGTCCGGGAGCCTGCAGGAATGTCCCAGTTGCGAAACGCCAAGGCATCGTGTAGCGCCGCGACTTGACAGTACAGGGTCCAGAGCAGACCTTGTCGGGTAATCGGTGGCCTTGGTGGAAGGCCCGGGGGGCACATGCGAGACGCGACCCGGACAGTTGAGTTCTTGTACGCGGTGCCGGGCAACGGGCGTCGCCTGCGCCGCTGCACCACCCGACCCGAACGCAAGGCTCCGTCTTCCGTTCATTCTGCGAAGGCCTTGTACGCATGACGTTTTCGGCCCGCAGACCAACTGATCACGGGTTGGAAATCGCGGCACCCGCGGCCATGGGCCCGGTGCCGCGCGCCCCGCGCGTCATGCTCTACAGCCACGACACCTACGGGCTTGGCCACCTGCGCCGGTCCCGCGCCCTGGCGCAGGCGATCACGGCGGCCGATCCGACGGCCTCGGCGCTGATCGTCACGGGCTCTCCCGTCGCGGGGCGGTTCACGTTTTCGGAACGTGTCGATCACATCCGTCTGCCGGGCGTCACCAAGCGGCGCGATGGCAGCTACGAGGCGCAGGCGCTGGGCATGGATATCGACGAAACCACCAGCCTGCGCGCCGCCCTGATCCGTGCCACGGCCGAGAATTTCCGCCCAGACGTGCTGATCGTCGACAAGGAACCGACGGGCTTCCGTGGCGAGATGATCGACACGCTCGACCTGCTGAAGGCCGGCGGCACGACCCATGTCGTGCTGGGCCTGCGCGACGTGCTGGATGAACCCGATGTGCTGCAGGCCGAATGGGATCGCAAGAACGCGCTTGAGGCGGTCGAAGGCTATTACGACGAAATCTGGGTGTACGGTGCCCATTCCGTCTACGATCCGACCGAAGGGCTGGACCTGAGCCCACGGATGCGTGCTCGGACCTGCTGGACGGGCTACCTCCGCCGCGATCTGACCACCGTCGACACCCCGCCCGAACAGCCCTACCTGCTGGTCACCGCCGGCGGTGGCGGCGATGGCGAGATGCTGATCGACCAGGTGATTTCGGCCTACGAGGCGGCGCCGGATCTCTCGCCCCGGGCGCTGATCGTCTATGGCCCGTTCCTTGATGCCACGACGCGGACGAAGTTCGGGGAACGGATCGAAATGCTGGACGGTCGGGTGCAGGCCGTGGGCTTCGAATCGCAGATCGAAACCCTGATCGCAGGCGCCAGCGGGATCATCTGCATGGGCGGCTACAACACGTTCTGCGAGGTCCTGTCCTTCGACAAGCGCGCCGTGATCGTGCCCCGCACCGTGCCGCGGCTGGAACAATACATCCGCGCCAGCCGGGCGGAAAAGCTGGGCCTGATCCGCATGCTGGACGAACGCCGCGACGGTCTGACGACGGGCGCGATGATCGAGGCGATCCGCGCCCTGCCCACCCAGAAACGCCCGTCCGAGGTGATGCCCGACCGGCTGCTCGACGGTCTGGACAGGGTGACCGAACGGATGGCCGACGTGCTGGGCAACCGGGCGAGCGCCGCGCAGGGATGACGGACCGCATGGCGAACGCCCCCCGGCTTGCCATCCTTGTCAAAGGCTGGCCGCGACTGTCGGAAACCTTCATCGCGCAGGAGCTGGTTGCGCTGGAGGACGCCGGGCACAGCTTCGACGTCTGGTCCCTGCGCCACCCCACCGATACGCGCCGGCATGCCCTGCATGACAGGCTGCAGGCGCGCGTCTTCTACCTGCCGGAATACTTGCGCGACGAACCGGCCCGCGTGACACGCGCCATGGCCGCGACCGCGCGGATGCCCGGCTTTGGTAAGGCACTGGCCGCCTTCCGCGCCGATTATGCCCGTGACCGCACCCGCAACCGCATCCGCCGGTTCGGGCAGGCCTGCGTTCTGGCGCATGAAAAAGCGGGCAGCATCACCGCGTTTTATGCCCATTTCCTGCACACGCCCTCCTCGGTCGCGCGTTACGCCGCGATCCTGTGCGATCTGCCGTGGTCCTATTCGGCCCATGCCAAGGACATCTGGACCTCGCCCGACTGGGAGATCTCGGAAAAGCTCGGCCCCGGTACCTACGGCGCCCAGTTCGGCGTGACCTGCACGGCCTACGGCGCCCAGCGGCTCCGCTCGCTCGCCAGCGATCCGTCGCGGGTGCGGCTGCTGTATCATGGGCTGGATCTGGATCGATTCCCGGCGCCGCCCCGGCCACGTGACCGTGGGTCCGACGATCCGATGCGCCTGATATCGGTCGGGCGGCTGGTGGAGAAGAAGGGCTTCGACCGGCTGATCGCGGCGCTTGCGCTGCTGCCGGACGATCTCGACTGGCACTGGACCCATATCGGCGGCGGCGAACTGGGCGACGCGCTGAAGGCGCAGGCCGCGACCGCTGGCGTTGCCGACCGGATCACCTGGCTTGGCGCGCTGCCGCAGGACGAGGTCGTGGCCGCCCTCCGCGCCGCCGACCTGTTCATCCTGCCCTCGCGCGTGGCCGAAAGCGGTGACCGTGATGGCCTGCCCAACGTGCTGATGGAGGCCGCCTCGCAACGCCTGCCGATCCTGTCCACCCCCGTCGCGGCGATCCCCGAATTCATCGACAGCGGCACTCACGGCCTGCTGGTCGAAGACAGCCCCGACGCGCTGTCCACCGCCATCACCGATCTGGCCCGCGACCCTGCTCGCGCCGCGGCGATGGCCGAAGCGGCGCGTGACCGGCTGCTGAAGGATTTCGCGATGGCGCCGGGGATCGAAACTTTGTCGGGCCTCCTGTCAGACCTGGCGGGCGCGCCGCGGCCCGCCGAGACCGCCGCATGACCCGCGCCGCCTTCTACGCCCCACTCAAGGCGCCGGACCACCCGGTGCCCTCGGGCGACCGCGAGATGGCCCGGGCGTTGCTGGCCGCACTGGCCCACGGGGGGATCGAGTCCAAGACCGTTTCCCACCTGCGCCTTTACGACGGCAAGGGCGATGCCGCCCGCCAGACGGACCTGATGGCGCAGGCCCGGGCCGAGATCGCGCGTCTGGTGCCGCTGCTGACCGGCAAATGCGATCTGTGGATCACTTATCACAACTACTACAAGTCGCCGGACCTGATCGGCCCGGCTGTGGCGCGCAAGATGGGCGTACCTTACGTCCAGATCGAAACCTCCCGCGCGCGGTCGCGGCTGACCGGCCCCTGGGCACGGTTCGCCGAAGCCGCGGAAGCGGCCAGCGACGCGGCCGGCCTGATCTTCTACCTGACCCGGCTGGACGGTGAGACGCTGGAACGCGACCGCGCCCCGGGCCAGCGCCTGATCCATCTGGCGCCCTTCCTGCAACGCGACGATCCGGGCATTGCGGCGAAGCCCGGCACCGGCAAGCGCATCCTGACCGTCGCCATGATGCGCGACGACGTCAAACGCCTGTCCTACGGGCTCATCGCGCAGACGCTGCCGCGTCTGAAGACGGCTGACTGGCACCTGACCCTTGTGGGCGACGGCCCGGCGCGGACGCAGATCGAAGACGAGATGGCCCGCTTTGCGCCCCATGTCACCTTCCTTGGCAGGCTCGACCGCGCGGATCTGGAACCCATCTATTGCGCGCACGACATCTTCTTCTGGCCGGGCGTGAACGAGGCTTACGGCATGGCCTATCTCGAAGCGCAGGCCGCCGGATTGCCGGTGGTGGCACAGAGCGGTCCGGGCGTGCAGGAAGTGGTGCCCGAAGCCCAGCTTGTTCCCGTCGCAGAAGGCCCCGCCGGCATGGCCCGGGCGCTGGACCTCCTGACGACAGATGACGCCCTTCGCCTTCGTCGCGGGGCCGAGGCACGCCGAACGGTCACCGACCGGCACCTGCTCCCCGCCGCCGCGGCGACCCTGTCGACCGGCATCGCGGCCCTGACGGAGGCCGCGCAATGATCCGCCTTGCCCTGCTGCGCCACGGCCCCACCGAATGGAACCGCGCGGGCCGGATCCAGGGCCGAAGCGACATCCCGCTCGATGCGGACGCGCGCGCCGACCTGCGCCGTCTGGCCCTGCCTGCGCCGTGGGACCGGGCCGCGCTCTGGTCTAGCCCGCTCTCCCGCGCACGGGAAACGGCGGAACTGGTGGCAGGCCGCGCGCCGCAGGTCTCGGACGCATTGACCGAGATGAACTGGGGCGACTGGGAAGGGCAGAAGGGCGCCGACCTGCTGGCCGATCCCGCCACGGACTATCGCCATATCGAGGACTGGGGCTGGGAATACCGCCCGCCCGGCGGCGAAAGCCCGGCCGACCTGCGCGCGCGCCTGCTGCCGTGGTGCGCCGGCCTGACGGGCGACACGGTCGCCGTCTGCCATATCGGCATCATGCGGGTCCTGCTGGCCCATGCCCATGGCTGGAACTTCGACGGGCCGGTCCCTTTCCGCGTCAAGCGGGCCCGCCTGTTCGTGCTTACGGTCGACGGGGAAACCCTGACACCGGATGCCGAGCCCATCCGCCTGATCACGCGCGAGGGCGTGTCATGAAGGTCATGATCGTCGTCACCCATCTTCTGGGCACCGGCCACCTGTCCCGCGCCCTGACCCTTGGCCGCGCTTTCGTCGCTGCCGGGCATGAGGTGACGGTCGTCTCCGGCGGCCGCCCGGCCCCGCAGCTCGATGCGCGCGGGATGGACGTGGTGCAATTGCCGGCACTGGCGTCGAAAGGCACGGCCTTCACGACGCTGCTGGATGACACCGGGGCCGAGGCTGACGCGGCCTACCTTCAGTCGCGCACCGAGAAGCTGCTGGAGACCTTCGCGGCCTTGGCTCCGGACGTCCTGATCACCGAACTCTACCCCTTCGGCCGCCGTGTTCTGCGAACCGAATTCCTGGCCTTGCTGGACGCGGCTCGGGCGCGCTCACCGCATCCCCTGATCTACGCCTCGATCCGCGATATCCTTGCACCCCCGTCGAAGCCTGACCGTGCCGGGCAGACGGAAGAGATCGTGACGACGGTTTACGACGGCGTTCTGGTTCACTCCGACGCCACGGCGACAAAGCTGGACGCAAGCTGGCCTGTCACGCCGGCGCTGGAGGCAAAGCTGCACTATACGGGCTACGTCGCGCCGCCACCCGCCAGCCCGAATCCCGACGGCGCGGGGCAGGACGAGGTTCTGGTGAGCGCGGGCGGTGGCGATGTGGGCGATGCGCTCTACGCGGCGGCACTGACGGCGGCCGGTGCGGATACCGCGCGCTGGCGGATGCTGGTCGGTGGCGGTGCCGAGCGTCTGGCCGCGTGGCAGGCCCGGGCGGGAGACGCCGCCATCGTGGAAGCGCCCCGGCCGGATTTCCGGCAGATGCTCCATGGTGCGGCGGCGCTGGTGTCGATGTGCGGCTACAACACGACGCTCGACGTGCTGCAGTCGGGCGTGCCCGCCGTCTTCGTTCCCTTCGATGACGGCGGCGAGGTCGAACAGACCCTGCGCGCCGAAACCCTTGCCCGGTTGCCGGGCATTCGCGTCCTTCCGGCCGCAGACCTGACCCCCGAACGCTTGGCGCAGGCCCTGCGCGACGTGCTGTCGGACGGTCCGCGCAGTGCGCTGGACCTTCGCTTCGACGGTGCGGCCGAGACCGTCCGCCTGATCACACGCGCGAGGGCGATGGCGTGACAGGTGCAGACTGGACCCAGTTGGAGGCCGAGCTGGCGCGCTGGACGGATGCGGGGCTGTCGCTGCCGGTCTGGTGGCGGGACGATGATGCGGTGACGGTGACCCCGGCGCTGGAGCGCATGACGAATTTGGCCGAAGTGCACGGCCTTCCGGTGCACCTTGCGGTGATCCCGGACGGGGCCGAGCCTGCGCTGGCGGATTACGTGCGCGGCACCGACTGGCTGTTGCCCGCCGTTCATGGCTGGGCCCACGCCAACCACGCGTCGAAGTCCGAGAAGAAGGCCGAATTCGGTGCGTCCCGGCCGCTGATGGACCGGCTGACGGATGCACAGAACGGGCTTTCCCGGTCGCGCGAGTTGTTCGGGGCCGACCTCCAGCCGCTGTTCGTGCCGCCGTGGAACCGCATGGGCGCCGATCTGGCACCAGCGCTGGCGGCCGTGGGCTATCGCGCCGTGTCGGGTTTTACGCCAAGGGACGCAAAATGGGCCGCGCCGGGGCTGGAGCGGATCAACACGCATGTCGATCCCGTGGCATGGAAGACGACGCGGGCGCTGGCGGATCCCGAGGTGCTGCTCGCCGGGCTGGTGGCGCATCTTGCGGACCGCCGCGAGGGGCGCGCAGACAGGGCAGAGCCGCTGGGCCTTCTGACCCACCACCTGATACATGACGACGACGTCTGGGAGTTCGTCACCGAACTCCTGACGCGGCTGCAGGCCGGGCCCGGGCGGGTCTGGCGGATAGACAGGAACTTGAACGGGAGGGCGGTCGATGAGCCGGCTTGATTCGATGTTGCGGCGCCTTGCAGCGCAGCGGGACGGGCTCGACTGGGGGGCGGCGCAGATTGCCGATCTTGCGGGCGACGTGCTGGACCTTGGCCTTGGCAACGGGCGCACCTACGACCACCTGCGCGAGCAGTTGCCGGATCGGCGGATCTGGGTCGTGGACCGGGCGCTGAACTGCCATCCCTCCTGCGTGCCGCCGAAGGAGGATTACCTTGAAGGCGAAGCGGAAGCGATGCTGGACAAGCTGGCGGGGCAGGGCGCGCAGATCGCCATGGCGCATTACGATCTGGGCTACGGCGTGAAGGACGAGGACGTGGCCGAGGCCGCACGCCTCAGCCCCGCGCTGATGCGGGTGATGGTGCCCGGTGGGCTGGTGGTGTCCGGCCAGCCGCTGGTGGGCTTCACCCAGATCAAGGCGCCCGACACCATCCCGCCGGAACGGTACCTTTTCTACATAGCGGCGTAAGCGGCACCGGCCTTGGAAAGCCGGTTCCGTTGACGCTGTTCCCCGTCCCGGGACGTCAGGCCGCGCGGCGGCCGCGGGACCAGACGCCGTTCAGGATCGGCGTGCCGTCATGCAGGCGGAACCGGATCAGGTCGGCGCGTTTGCCGGTCTCGATCGTGCCACGGTCGGTCAGCCCCACCGCCCGCGCAGGCGCTGCCGTAACGGTGGACAGGCCGCGGGCCAGATCGTCCCACGTCTCGCCCAGCCTGACCGCCGCCAGCAGCAGGGCCGCCGGCACGTAATCCGATGATAGGATGTCCAGCAGACCCTCCTTCGCCAGGGGCTCGGCCGCGACATTGCCGGAATGCGAGCCGCCGCGGATGACGTTGGGCGCGCCCATCATCACCGGGATACCGTGATCGCGGCAGGCCTTCGCAGCTTCGGTGGTCGTGGGGAATTCGGCCACCTGCACGCCGTAGGCTGCGGAATGATCCACCTGTGCCTGCGTGCTGTCGTCATGGCTCGCCAGAACCGCGCCGAAGGTCCGGGCGCAGGCCACCGCGTGGGCCTCGTGCTTTTCGCCCAGCCGGTCCCGCTGCGCCATCAACTGGTCGCAATATTCATCGAAGGCCGCGCCGGTCATGCCCTGCGTCCGCTTCATGTAATCGGCAAGTTTCGACACGTCCGCGTACTGGCGCTGCCCCGGCGTGTGATCCATCAGTGACACGATCCCCACGCGATCCTCGGTCCCGAATTCGTTCAGGTCGTCGATCAACGTCTCGGCACAGATCTCGGCCCGAAGGTGCAGGAAATGGCTGATCCTCAGCGTATCCGCCTCGCGCAGAGCCCACAATTCAGAGGCAAGTCCACGCGCGTAGGCGGCGGAATCCGCGCGGGTCGACGGGTTGAAACCCACCCGCATCGCATCGAACACCGTGGTGATGCCCGAGCCTGCGATCTCCGCATCATGCGCCAGGATCGCTGCCGCATGGGGCCAGTCGACCCCGGGACGGGGATGGAGGTGCTGTTCCAGGTTGTCGGTGTGCAACTCCACCAGCCCCGGCGCCACGTAATCGCCGCCGCAATCCACCGCGCCCTGTGGGACAGTGGTGCCGGTATCGATCGCCTCGATCGTCTCGCCCACGATCTTCAGGCTGCCGCGCCGTACCTCGTCCTTCAGGACGATTTGCGCGTTCGCCAGGATCAGCTCTTGCGTCATTTTGTTATGCCCTTGGTGCTCGTAAAGTCTGGTTGTACGGAGGCGCGGGGCGGCGATTGTCCGGCCCGGCCAGAGGAAAAAAGGATGCGCCCCCGATGACCAAGACCGCCTATCGCCGCTACGCGCTGTATTTCATGCCGCGGACCCACGAGCCCTGGGTGGAGTTCGCCACGTCGTGGCTGGGATGGGACGCGGAAGCGGGGCGCGAAGTTGATCACCCGGATGTCGACCCGCTGCCGCGTCCGGTGGCCGAGATCACGGAACGTCCTCGCAAATATGGGCTGCATGCCACGATCAAGGCGCCCTTTCGGCTGGCCGATGGCGTCAGCGGAGACGATCTGGCCGCAGCAGCCGAACGCCTGTGCACGACGCTCGCGCCCGTGGTGCTGGACGGCGTCGCGGTCACCAAGATCGGCCGGTTCATCGCGCTGTGCCCGGTCGGGGACGAGACCGCGCTGAATGCCCTCGCGGGCGCCTGCGTCGAAGGTCTGGACGGTTTGCGCGCGCCGCTGACCGATGCGGAACTGGCCAAGCGTCGCGCCGGCAGGCTGAGCCCGGCGCAGGACGCGTACCTGACCCGTTGGGGCTATCCTTACGTGATGGACGAATTCCGCTTCCACATCACGCTCTCCGGCCCGCTGCCCGGGGCCGAACAATCGGCCGTGGCCGACGTGCTCGACCGCCGGTTGTCGCCCCTTCTGCCCGTGCCCTTCGCCATCGACGCAATGGCCGTGGCGGGGGAGGCAGAGGACGGGCGGTTTCACGTGCTCCATCGCTACGCCCTTTCGGGGTGAAGGGCCGCCAGCGCGGCGCGGACGGCGTTTTCCAGCGGTCCGCTGTTGTCGATCCGATGCACGCGGGACAGGCCTTCGGGCAGGTCCATCGCCCGGCCCAACCGCTTGGCGCGGCCGGCCTCGTCTTCGCGGCCCCGTTGCGCGAGCCGTTGCGCCAGAACGTCCTGGTCGGCTTCCAGCGCAAGGACGATGAGCGTGCCGAACCGGTCCTCGGCCCGGGGCAGCACGGCGCGCGACAGGTTGACCAGAACGCCCGTCGCCGTCCGTCGCATCTCGTCGATGCCCGCGGGGATGCCATAATGCAGACCATGGGCCTGCCAGCTGAGAGCAAAGGCGCCGTCGGTCTCCATTTGCTGGAAGGTATCGACGGGGACGGCATCGAAATCCTCGCCCCCCGCATCGGCGGCACGGGTGATCACGCGGCGCACGGTGACAAAGCCCGAATCGCGGGCTTTGATCGCCTCCATCACGCTGTCCTTGCCGACGCCCGAAGGCCCGACAATCGCGATGACGGGGGCAAGGGGGGCGGCGTCGGTCATGCCGCCTGCTCCGGGGCAAAGTCCCGCACGTCGACCTCGCGCGTCGCCACGCGGCCCCGCGCCTCGGCATCGTGGAAGATGCCGACAATGCCGGCGCCACGGTCGCGGGCCTCTTCGATCAGGCTGACAACCACGTCGCGGTTCGCGGCATCGAGGCTCGCCGTCGGTTCATCGAGCAGCAGCGCCGGGTAGGGATGCACGAAGCCCCGCGCGATGTTCACCCGCTGCTGTTCGCCCCCCGAGAAGGTCGTGGGGCTGAGATCCCAGAGCGGCTCCGGCAGGTTCAGCCGCGACAGCAGCGCCTCCGCCCGCGCGCGCGCCTCGGCCCTTGGGGTCCCGAGTGCGACCAGCGGTTCGGCCACCACGTCGCGCGTCGGTACACGGGGCACGACCCGCAGAAATTGCGAAACATAGCCCAGCGTCTCGCGCCGGAGTTTCAGGATGTCGCGCGGCGAGGCGGTGACGATATCGGTGCCGGCGATCTTCAGCGATCCGGATGCGGCGCGATAATTGCCGTAGATCAGCCGCATCAGCGTGGATTTTCCGGCGCCCGAGGCCCCGGTCAGCGCCACGCATTCGCCCGGACGCACATGCAGATGCGCGCCGGTCAGCACCTCGATCACGGCGCCGCCCTGGTTGTGGAGCGTGAAGGTCTTCGAGAGGTTCTCGATACGGATCATGGTCTGGGTCCTTCGTGAAACACGGGTCCGCCCGGATTCGATCTGGCAGCACGGGGTGCGACGGCGGTCTGCCTCCGGCGGGAGTATTTTGGAAAAGAAGAAGCAGGGGACGCGAAGCCCGCCAAGGACGCACGCCGTGGCACGGCCGGGACCGTGCGCCCCACTTCTTTGGTCTTCAAATACCTCAGGGGTGCGGGGACGGCGTCCCCGCGCCGCCGCAGGCGGCACTTCGACAGGGACATGAAGGCGAAGGATGTCATCCTTTCACAACCACCTCTGCCAGCGCATCAGGAAATAGGTCAGCACCGACGAGGCCACCATGCCCAGAAGTGTGATTTCGTAGCCCCAGGCATCCTGCAGTTCCGGCATGTCGATGAAGTTCATGCCGTAGATCGAGGCGATCAGCGTCGGCGGGATGAAGAGCGAGGTCACCGCCGACATCACCGAAACCGCGCGGTTCTGGCCAAGGTCGATCATGCCCATCGTGGCCTCGGTGGCGAAGCCCACGCGGCCCGTCAGGTAATCGCAATGGACCGCCAGCGCCGACACGTCGCGTTCGAGCGATGGCAGCATCGGTTTCAGGTGGGCGGCATCTTCGTGTTTCATCAGGATCGGCTCGAGGTGCCCCAGCAGCCGGTCGAGATTCAGCAGTGCGAGGCGGATCTTGCCGATCAGCTCGCTCATCCGGCCGGTGCGTTTCAGTGTCTCTTCCAGCTCGGCATCCGATTTGCGGTCGTCGTCGAAGATCCAGAGCGCCAGTTCATCCAGCCGGTCGCCGATCCGCTCCATCATGTCGGCCAGCCCGCCGATGTTTTCGCCCAGGAGGCCCAGCAGAAGGCAGCGGGCGTCGGAACAGCCGATGGCGGTCTGGTCGGCCACGCCGGGGAAGGTCTTGAAGGCCCGCACCGCGTGATGGCGCACGGTGACAAGCTGTTCGGTCCCCAGCATGAACGATACCGGCCCGTTGGTCGGGTGCCCCTGCACGTCGCGGCCGGGCATGACCACGGTCATGTAGTCGATACCCGCCGTTAGGTGCATCCGGTTCGACGGCTTCAGCCCGCGCATCTCGGCCTTGCTTGGGATGTCGAAGCCAAGGGCCCGGACCTGCTCCAGCTGTTCGTCCGTCGGGCGGAACATGTCGATCCATAGCGCGTCGGCCATATCGGCACCCTGCGCCTGAAGCGCAAGGCGACCATCCTGGAGCGTGTATGCGAATATCATGGGATTAGACCTGCAGAACCGAACTCACCAGAAGTTGAGTATAAGCATCCTGCGGGTCGTCAAGCACCTGATCCGTCAGACCCTGTTCCACGACGCGGCCCTGGCGCATCACCATCAGCCGATCGGCTAGCAGCCGGACCACGGCCAGATCGTGCGTAACGACAATGGCCGACAGCCCCATGTCATGCACAAGCCCGCGGATCAGGTCCAGCAGCCGCGCCTGTACGGAGACGTCGAGCCCGCCCGTCGGTTCGTCCATGAAGGCCAGCCGGGGGCCGGTGACGAGGTTCCGCGCGATCTGCAGGCGTTGCTGCATGCCGCCCGAGAAATCGCGGGGCCGGTCGTCGATCCGGTCATGCGCGATTTCCACGCGGTCCAGCCAATCGGTCGCCGTTTCGCGGATATTGCCATAGTGCCGCGCGCCGACCGACATCAGCCGTTCGCCGACGTTGCCACCGGCCGACACGCCCATGCGGAGCCCGTCGCGCGGGTTCTGGTGGACGAAGGCCCAGTCGGTGCGGGCCAGCATCCGGCGGCGGGGTTCCGACAGTTTCAGAACGTCCTGCGGGCCCAGATCGGCCATGTCGAAGATGACCTGGCCCTTGTCGGGCGTCAGCCCGCCCGCAAGGCAGCCGAGCAGCGTCGACTTGCCCGAACCGCTTTCGCCGACGATGCCCATCACCTCGCCCGGCCAGAGGTCGAAGCTGACGCCGGTACAGCCAATGCGCGCGCCGTAGCGCTTTTCCAGATCTTGGACGGACAGGATAGGTGTCATGCCGCTTCCTCTGCCTCGCGCCGCGTGCGGCAGTAATCGGTGTCGGAACAGACGAACATCCGCCCGCCCCGGTCGTCGAGGATGACCTCGTCGAGATAGCTGTCTTCCGCCCCGCAGAGCCCGCAGGCCCCTTCGGCCTTGCGCGCCTCGAACGGGTGGTCTTCGAAATCGAGGCTAACGACCGGCGTGTAGGGCGGCAGAGCGTAGATGCGCTGTTCGCGGCCTGCGCCGAACAACTGGATCGCCGCTGAATGGAGCTTCGGGTTGTCGAATTTCGGGATCGGCGACGGATCCATCACGTAGCGGCCCGCGGCCTCAACCGGATAGGCGTAGGAGGTCGCAATCTCGCCGTGGCGCGCGATGTCCTCGTACAGTTTCACATGCATCAGCCCGTATTCGGCCAGCGCGTGCATCTTCCGCGTCTCGGTTTCGCGCGGTTCCAGGAAGCGCAGGGGTTCCGGTATCGGGACCTGGTAGACAAGGATCTGATCTTTGGTCAGCGGTTCCTCTGGGATGCGGTGGCGGGTCTGGATCAGGGTGGCCTTGCCCGTGGCCTCGGTCACCGCGACATCGGCCGTCTTCTGGAAGAAGGCGCGGATGGACACGGCGTTCGTCGTGTCGTCGGCGCCCTGGTCGATGACCTTCATCGTGTCCTCGGGCACGAGCACGGCGGCGGAAACCTGTACGCCGCCCGTGCCCCAGCCATAGGGCATCGGCATCTCGCGGCTCGCGAATGGCACCTGATAGCCCGGCACGGCCAGCGCTTTCAGGATTGCGCGGCGGATCATCCGCTTGGTGTCCTCGTCCAGGTAGGCGAAGTTGTAGCCGCTCATTCTGCTGGCTCCTGTTCCTTGGTCCGTTCCGCGGGCGCATCGGGGGCAGGGGCCTGCGCGGCTTCCGCTTCGCGCCGCAAGCGGCGGATCAGTTCGAGTTCGGCCTGGAAATCGACGTAGTGCGGCAGCTTGATGTGTTCGACGAAACCGGTGGCCTGGATGTTGTCGGAATGGCTCAGCACGAACTCCGCGTCCTGCGCGGCGGCACCGACATTTTCTTCGCCCAGTTCTTCCCAGCGCAGGGCTCGGTCGACCAGCGCCATGGCGATGGATTTCCGCTCCGACTGGCCGAAGACAAGACCGTAGCCGCGGGTGAATTGCGGGGGCTCGGTTTTCGAGCCTTTGAACTGGTTCACCGTTTCGCATTCGGTCGCCTCGATCTCGCCGATCTCGATGGCGAAGCCCAGTTCCGGGATTTCCATTTCCACGGGGACCATGCCGATCCGCAACTCGCCCACGAAGGCGTGGTTCCGGGCATGGCCGCGCTGGGTGGAATAGCCAAGGCCCAGCAGGAAACCTTCGTCGCCGCGGGTCAGCGATTGCAGCCGCACGGCGCGGTCGGCGGGAAAGGACAATGGCTCACGCGTCAGGTCGCGGGGCGTGGTGTCGGTGCGGGGTTCCGGTTGCAGAACGCCTTCGGTGCCCAGGATCGACGATATATGCGGCACCGGCACCGGGTCACTGTCCGCCGTTTCGGCGCGGGGCGCGCCCCCTTCGGCGGCGAGTTTGAAATCCAGCAGCCGGTGCGTGTAGTCGAAGGTCGGCCCAAGGATCTGCCCGCCGGGCGCGTCCTTGAACGTCGCCGAAATGCGCCGGTCGCAGGCCATCGCGGCGGTATCCAGCGGCTCGGATGCGCCGAAACGCGGGAGCGTGGTGCGGTAGGCGCGGATCAGGAAGATCGCTTCGATCAGGTCGCCACGGGATTGCTTGATCGCCAGCGCGGCAAGATCGGGATCGTAGAGCGAGCCTTCGGCCATCACGCGGTTGACGGCCAACGCCAGCTGTTCGCGGATCTGGTCGGTGGTCAGCTCGGCCACATCGGTGTCGCCGCGGCGCCGTTCGGCCATCCAGGCATGGGCATTGTCGATGGCCTGTTCGCCACCTTTGACGGCTACGTACATTGGGCGTCCTCCGCCGTGATCTGGGTGGACCGCGGCAGACCGGCCAGGGCGGTGCCGCAAGTGAAGTAGACATCGAACCCCAGCGGGAAGAGTGTGGCGTTATCCTGCAAGGCGCCCGTCTCCGGCAGGCTCAACCGCGCGGTGTTGCGGATGCCGGGGCCTTTCAGCGTGGCGCCTTCGGGGGCCAACACCGGGACCTCGGCAAAGAGCGTCGCCGAACGGTCGGGATATTCCGACGTGCCGATGGCGAAGCGGTCGAGCGGTTGCAGCGCGTCCCATGTGCCCACGGCGAATTCGGCATCTTCGGCGGCCACAAGTGGCGCACCGGTATGAAACCGCACCCAGTCGCGCACGGCGGAGTCGTCGGCTGCGCCCGCCAGATGGACGCCCGTGTTGGTGTCGCACAGCGTCAGGATCAGCGCGGCCTGTGCCTGAGACAGCGGGGCGGGCGCGTGGACCTGGTCCAGCGTCCCGATCTCTCCCGGTCGGGCCAGCACGGTCATGATCGTCCGGAAGGCCCGCGCCGCATCGCGGCTGGGATCGGTGAAACCGCCGCCAAAGCGGGTGCCGTCTGCGGTCGGGCTCATTCGTCTTCCCCCCGTGCCATGGTGAAGAAGTTCACCCGTGTCGCCGCGGCCTTCGCGGCCTGCACCTGTTTCTTCTCGGTCATGCCGGTTTCCAGCGGGGCCACGATCTCGGCCTCCACCCGCGCCGCGTCGCCCCCCTGCATCAGGGCGTCGATCAGCGCGGCGGCCTCGGCCTTGGGCTGGCTGCGGCCCTGCACGTAGGCGTGACCCACCAGCCCGCCATCGGTCTGGACCGAACAGCGGGTGACGGTCATTTCGCCTAGGTTGAACGGACCGCCCGTGCCGCCCATGCGTCCGCGCACCATCACGGCCCCGGTTTCGGGCCGGCGGAGCCATTCGAAGGCGGGCTTGGCGGCGAACGCGTCCCAGAGCGCGATCAGGTCACGTTCGGGCGCGCGGGCAAGGACGGACATCCAGCGTTGGCGCGATGCGGCGGGCTCGGTCGTTGGCATCTATGGCTTTCCCCGAAGTATTGAAGATAATGCCAGGGAACTCGGACGTTTCGTCGAATCCGCCTTGGACATGTTGACGTGGCTATCTATACAACTCGACAAATTCTAACCCGATGAGCCTCCGGACACAACGCGCAAGCTGTGAATATTTGATGACAGGAACCTGGGACGCATGAGCCGCACGCCGCTCTGGAAATCCATCGCCGATGAACTGACGGCGGACATCGCCGAAGGCCGTCACGCGCCGGGATCGAAACTGCCGACCGAGGCGCAGCTGGCGGCGCGGTTCGGCGTCAACCGTCACACGGTCCGCCGCGCCATGGCCGAACTTGCGGAAGAAGGTCTTGTCCATGCCCGCCGCGGCGCCGGCGTCTTCGTGGCGGCCCAGCCCACGGATTACCCCATTGGCACGCGGGTGCGCTTTGCCCGCAATCTCTATGCCGCCGGCCGCCTGCCGTCGCGCAAGGTTCTGGCGCTGACGATGCGCGGCGCCGATGGGCACGAGGCGCGGTCGCTGAACCTGGAACCGGGCGCGCAGCTGCATGTCTACGAAGGCATCTCGCTGGCCGACGAACAGCCGCTGGCGATCTTCCGCACCTGTTTTCCCGCGGACCGGTTTCCGGAACTGCCCGCGATCCTGCGCGCCGATCCGTCGATCACCTCGGCCCTGCGGCAGGTGGGGGTGAAGGACTATATCCGGGTCTCGACCCGGGTCACGGCGGTCCAGGCCACGGCAACCGACGCGCGGCACCTGCAGATCCGCCAGAACGCACCGCTTCTGTGTACCGAGTCCGTCAGCACCGACACCGATGGCGTCCCGGTCGAATTCGGTCGCACATGGTTCGCCGGTGAACGGGTCGCGCTGACCATCGGCAACGCCGACCTGCCCGACGAACGGGAATTCTGACCGCTACTCGTACTTCTCCAGGAAGGCTTCGGCCTGCAGTTGCCGGAAATCGTCCAACCGGGCACGCAGGGTATTGTGATTCCAGTCCCACCACGCCAGTGCGATCAGCCGATCCGCCACCGGCCCGGGCTGGCGTTCGCGAATTGGTTTCGCCGGCGTGCCGGCCACGATGGTGTAGGGCGCCACATCCTTCGTGACGATGGCGCCCGAGGCTATGACGGCCCCGTGGCCGATGGTGACTTCCGGCTTCACCTGCGCGTTGTGCCCCAGCCACGTGTCATGCCCGATCACCGCCCGCCGCGCGCGGCGTTTTTCGAACCACGCGGCGTCGTCGGGCGTATCCTCCCAGTAAGAGGCCGACCGATACATGAAATGATGCAGCGCCGCGCGATCCAGCGGATGGTCGGTGGCGCCGATCCGCACGAAGCTGGCGATGTTGGCGAACTTGCCCACCTGGGCATTGGCGATGTCGCAGGCCCGGTCGCAATAGGAATACGCCCCGAACGACGAATACGCCACGCGCGAGAAACGCCCGATCTCGGTATAGGGCCCGAAGGTGCTTTCGGTGATCGAGCATTCCTCGTGAATGCGCGGTTCGTCGGGGGAGAGCAGGGGATGATCCGTCATGGTACGCTTCTTTTTGTTGTCACGTGCAGGTTGACCCTAAACCGCCCGGATACCCAGCCCCGAAATCGGCGGCTCCGCCGGTCTGCCTCCGGCGGGAGTATTTGGAGAAAGAAGAAAAGAAGGCGGGGCTTCTGACGTCTTTGGTCTCCAAATACCTCGGTGGTCCGGGGGCAGCGCCCCCGTCCGACCTCAATGCCCGGTGCCGTCCCCGGAAATCAGGCGGCGGCGGAGGATGCCGGAAATCCAGTCCATTGCCATAACCATCAGAACGATCAGCACGATGAAATAGGTGACCTTCTCCCAGTCCTGCTGGGTGATGATCGCCTGCGTCAGCAGAAGCCCGATCCCGCCGCCGGTGATGGCGCCGATGACGGTGGCAGACCGCGTGTTCGATTCAAGGAAGTACAGCAGTTGCGAGATCAGCACCGGCACCACCTGCGGGATCACTCCGAAGCGGTAGCGCTGGATCGCGCTGGCGCCGGTGGACTGCACGCCCTCGATGGGGGCCTTGTCGACGTTCTCCAAGGCTTCCGAGAAGATCTTGCCGAAGGTGCCCGTGTCGGTCACCAGGATCGCCAGCGCGCCGGTCAGGGGGCCGGGGCCGAAGGCGCGGGCCAGGATGATCGTCCAGATCAGCGCATCGACGCCGCGCAGGAAATCGAACATCCGGCGCATTGCGAAGCGGACCGCCATCAGGGGCGCGAAGTTCTTGGCCGCAAGGAACGCCAGCGGCAGCGCGATGAGGCCGGCGCCGAAGGTCCCAAGGAACGCCATCAGCACGGTTTCGAACAGGGCCCAGGCCACGTCCTGATGCCGCCACATGGAGTTGGTCCAGAAGGCGGTGAAGATGTCGCCCGCTTCGCCCTGTACCGCGCGGCCCGCGACCTCGCCCACGGACAGGCCGTAATAGGGGCTGTCGAGCGTGAACCAGAACGCCTCCCATCCGTTGAAATAGCGGAACACCTCGGTCCGGTTGCGGGTGACGGTGAAGCGGCCCGCTTCGGTCGTGATGGCCACCCGGTTTTTCGAGGCGTTGATCCAGCCCGGCAGATCGCCATCCGGGAAGGTGGCATTGACGCCGGAGCGGCCGGGTTCGGCCCGGAAGGTGCCATAGCCGGGGATCGTGTAGGTCACGATTTCCGGTCCGAAGGTGGCGATGTGGCCTTGCCCGAGGTCGATCACCGTCTCTTCGCCGCGGGTGACCCAGTCGGGTGAGCCGTCTTCCGGGTAGGTGCCGTTGCGGCGGCCTTCGATGGAGATGTCGACCTCGGCCGAGCGATTATCGCGGGTGACGTGCATCTTGTAGCTGTAGCTGTCGGCCACCAGCGTGCGGGCGTTGTCCATGTCGGCACGGGAATAGAGCCCGGGCACGTCGAAGGCGAAGAAGATGTAGACGAGATAGGCGATGATCACCAAGGGGATGCTGAAGCCCGCCAGTTTCTTCTTCGAGAACAGCTGGTCCGCGCCAGATTTCAGCCGGTCGAGATCGGTGGTTGCGACGGTCATGGCCGCACTCCTTCGCGGGCTTGGGTGCCGTAGGTCAGATGCGCGCGCAGGTAGCCCGAGATTTGGTCGACCGCGACGATGGTCAGGAACAGCAGGATGAAGATCGCCGCGGCCTGATCGTACTTGCCCTGTCCCCAGGACATCGCGTTTCGCAGGTCATAGCCGATGCCGCCTGCGCCCACGAAGCCAAGGATGGCCGAGGCGCGGATGTTGATTTCGAACCTGAGCAGCGCGTAGCTGACATAGTTCGGGCCCACCTGCGGGATGACGCCAAGGTACATCTGCTGCGCCCATGTGGCGCCGACCGACCGCAGACCCTCGACAGGCTTCAGCGAGACGTTCTCGTTCACTTCGGAAAACAGTTTCCCCAGCGCGCCGGTGGTGTGGATGGCGATGGCGATCATGGCCGGCACCGGCCCGCCGCCCAGAACGAAGATCAGCACCAGGGCGATAACGATTTCGGGGATCGCGCGGGCGATGTCCATCAGCCGGCGGAACAGTCCGATCAGCCGCGGCCAGCGTGCCAGCCCGCGGGTTGACAAGAGCGCCAGCACCGTGCCCGCGATCAGGCCGATCAGGGTCGAGGCGGCGGCGATGTTCAGCGTCTCGATCAGCGCGGGCAGATGCGCGACAAGATGGCGGGGCAGTTCGGCGATGTTTTCCCAGGCTTCGCCCAGGACCTCGGCCGGGAAATCGAAGACATGGGTGATCCCGTTCCAGAACCCGCCTGCATTGCGGCTGTCGGCGGTGTTGAAGCCCGCGACCATCAGCGCCACGAAGACGATCAGCAGCACGAGGCTGTACAATCGCTTGCGCCGGGTCAGGGCCATGTAATCGGTCTGGATGACGTCCACGCGGGTGGAGGCGCTGGTCTCGGCCATGTCGGGATCCCCTGAACGTGAAGAAGCCCGGCCATGAAGGCCGGGCTTCGGGAGCAGTGATTTCGCTTAGTTGGAAACCGACTTGCGGGCGTCGATGATCGACAGGTAGGCGTCGTGGCCGATGGGGGCAAAGTGCAGGGCTTCGCCGGCGGCAACGCCGTAGAAGCAATCCTGGTCTTTTTCATGCAGACCGGCCATCAGGGCGGTCATCTTTTCCTTCACGTCGGCGGGCAGGGCGGTGCGCAGCACGACCGGGCCTTCCGGGATCGGCTTCGACTTCCAGATTTCCACCATGTCGTTCATGTCGACCAGGCCCGCATCCACGGCCTTGCGCAGCGCGCCCGAGTTGTAGCCGTCTTCCCATTCGCCCAGGCCGTCGGCCCAGGTCACGCCGCCGTCGATGTCGCCGTTGAAGACTGCGACGATGGTCTGCTCGTGACCGCCGGTGAACTTGACGTCGCCGAAATACTCACCCGGCTCCATCGTCGAACCGGTCTGCTGGGGGATTTCGATCGACGGGATCAGGTAGCCCGAGGTCGAGTTCGGATCGCCGAATCCGAAGGTCTTGCCCTTCATATCTTCCAGCGAGGTGATGCCGCTGTCCTTGCGGGCAAAACCGATGGAATGGTAGCCGTAGGTGCCATCGGTGTTCACCTTGACCAGCACCGGCTCGACCACGTCGGGGTCGGTCAGGTAGGTCTTGGCGTAACCGCTTGCGCCCAGCCATGCCATGTCGATGGTGCCGCCCAGGAGGCCCTGGATCACGCCGTTATAGTCGGCGGGCGCGAACAACTTGACCGGAACGCCCAGGGCTTCCTGGGTGTAATCGGCCAGGCACTGGTTGTTGTTCAGACGGTCCTGGGCGTTTTCGCCGCCAAGGATGCCGATGCGGAATTCTTCGATCTGGTCTTGTGCGAAGGCCGGGGCCGTCAGCGCGGTGGTTGCCAGGGCGGCAGCGATGATCTTTTTCATAAGGTCTCTCCCGAGGGTTGGTAGGCCCGGCCGAACTTTGACCGGAAGTCGTGGAAATGGTGTCAGGCGGTGGCTTCGGCCTCGCGCAGGGCGCGGATATGGGCATCTTCGGCGTGGCCGTGTTCGAGGGTCCCGATCTCGGTCGACGTGGCGGCTTCCGAGAAGTCGGCGCCCGCGCCGTAGATCTCGCGCGCCATATTGGTCGTCAGCTGTTCGGGCGAGCCGTCGAAAACGATCCGGCCGTCGCGCATGCCGATAACGCGGTCGCAATAGCGCCGGGCCGTGTCGAGCGTGTGAAGGTTGCAGATGACGGTGCGGCCGTCTTCTTCGTGGATGCGGCGCAGCGCCTCCATCACGGTCTGGGCGTTCATCGGATCGAGCGAGGCAATGGGCTCGTCCGCGAGGATGATCTTGGGGTCCTGCATCAGGGCGCGCGCGATGGCGACACGCTGCTGCTGGCCGCCCGAAAGCGCTTCGGCCCGTTTCGGTGCGTGGTCCGCGATGCCCAGGCGATCCAGTATCTCGATCGCGCGGTGGATGTCCGACTGCGGATAGAGGTTGAAGATCGTGGTGAAGGCGGACCGGCGGTTCAGCGTGCCGTGCAGCACGTTCGACACCACGTCCATGCGCGGGACAAGGTTGAACTGCTGGAAGATCATCGCGCAATCCGACTGCCAGGCGCGCTTGGCGGCGCCGGTCAGATGGGTCACGTCGCGACCTTCGAATTCGATCACGCCGTCCGACGCGTCGCTCAGGCGGTTGATCATCCGCAGCAGGGTGGATTTGCCGGCGCCGGAGCGGCCGATGATACCGATCATCGCCGTGCCCTCGACATTCAACGAGGCGGCGTCGACGGCAGTGTTCTGCCCGAATTTCTTGGTCAGCTTCTCGATACGAAGCAAGGTTCACCCCCAGGACTGTGCGGCGTCGGCCTATCCCGGGCGTCTCAACGAATTGCGACAGCTTCGTGAAAGTTATGTAACGGGGCGGGAATGATTGCGGTTCGCGGCGATTCCGGAGTAGGGCTGCCCGGAATTTGCAATCTTCGCGTGCGGTGCTGCCTTGCAATGCTGCGCTAATCGCCTTGATTGTCTAGCAGGTACCGCACCATTCATGGGACGCACGCGCATGAGCTTTGACCGAGATTTGAAGATTGCCCCGTCGATTCTGTCGGCCGATTTCGCCAATTTCGGGGCGGAGTGCGAGGCCGTCGAGGCGCAGGGCGCCGACTGGATCCATGTCGACGTGATGGACGGGCATTTCGTGCCGAACATCACCTTCGGGCCGACCACCTGCGCGGCGATCCGGCCCCATGTGAAAACGGTGATGGACGTTCACCTGATGATCGCGCCCGTCGATCCCTTCATCGATGCCTTCGCGCAGGCCGGTGCCGACCGGCTGACGGCCCATGTCGAAGCCGGGCCGCATATCCACCGGACGTTGCAGGCCATCGGCGGCGCCGGCTGCAAGGCGGGCGTGGCGCTGAACCCGGGCACGCCGGCGTCGGCCGTGGCGGATGTGCTGGACCTGGTCGATCTGGTCTGCGTGATGACGGTGAACCCGGGCTTCGGCGGACAAAAGTTCATTGCCAGCCAGATCGCCAAGGTGCGCGAATTGCGCGCGATGATCGGCGACCGTCCGATCCATATCGAGATCGACGGCGGCGTCGACCCGACCACGGCGCCGGGTATCGTCGAGGCGGGGGCCGATGTGCTGGTTGCGGGCTCGGCCGTGTTCCGGGGCGGTTCGGTGACGCAACCGTCGGCCTATGGCGCCAACATCAAGGCGATCCGCGAGGCGGTGGCCGGCACCTACGTCTGATCGGGGCATCGCGATGCCGGGCCACGACTTCCTGCTGAACGGCGACGAGCCGGGCCGGCCTACGTTCCTGCTGGCCCATGGCGCCGGTGCGGCGATGGACACACCGTGTATGACATTGGTTGCCGAAAGGCTGGCAGATCGCGGGCTGCGCGTCGCCCGGTTCGAGTTCGCCTACATGGCCGACCGCCGCACCGGCGGACCCAAACGCCCGCCGCCGAAGGTCGAGCTGCTGGCCGGGGAATACCGCGCCGCCATCGATGCCCTGCCGCATGACGGCCCGCTGTTCATCGGCGGCAAGAGCATGGGCGGCCGTGTCGCGAGCCTGATCGCCGATGGGATGGGGGACCGGATCGCGGGGCTGATCTGCCTTGGCTACCCCTTCCACCCGCAGGGCAAGCCGGACAAGTTGCGCACGGACCACCTGGCAAACCTGCAGATGCCCACGCTCATCTGCCAGGGCACCCGCGACCCCTTTGGCACGCGGGAGGAGGTGGCGGGCTACGCCTTGTCCGACCGGATCACGTTTCACTGGCTTGAAGACGGCGACCATGACCTGAAACCGTGCAAGCGGGTGACCGGGCTGGGTCTGGACGATCATCTTTCAACGGCTGCGGACGCCATCGCGCGGTGGACGCGGGGCGCGTGAACCGCAGGGTCAGATCCGTGTCAGCGCGATGGACGTCGGCTCGGCACGACCCATGCCATGGCGCAGAGCCGCCGAGAAGGTGACGGGAAGAACTTCTCCGTCACTGCGGACAAGGTCCAGTTCCACATCGTCGATACGGCCGTTTTCGAACAGCACAGGCAGCAGCGCCTGTGCCTTGTCCTGGCTTTTCAGGGTCATGAAATGGCGGGAGTGCGTGCCGATCACGTGCTTGCGGGACTGTTTCATGACATCCAGCCAGTACGAGCTGACCTGCACGAGGCGGCCCTCCCGGTCGAAGGAATGCATCATCACAGGGGCGTGGTCGAACAGCAGCCGTTCGACGCCGGGCAGACCCGACATGAAGAGCGCGAAAAGGTCGTCGCGGGCATCGGCCGCGCGGTTGTTCGCCTGCCGGAGAGCTTGTTTCAGGCCGTCCACCCCGTCCTGTAGCGCAGTGCCTCCCGCAGCGTCGGCGGGCCGGCGCAGGATCGGGGCCAGTCGTCGGCGGACATGGGCAATTTCACAGGCCGCCGCTTGGATCCGATGCGTCTGCAGGAATGCTTCGATATCGTCAAATACGGACAGGACCCATTCCAGATCCTGTTGTTCGTCGTCCGGGGGCGTGCGGGGGTCTTCGTGTCTGTCGCTTGTCGTTCCGTCCAGGTCTTGGTCCCCGCCGGAACCGTTCTCACCGTCATCGGCACTCATCGACACACCAGTCCTTTCAACGCTGTCCGAGCGGTCGGGGATCTGTGCCTGCCGGATGCTGGAACCGGCGTCCATTTCGGTGGCACATGCTCCCGGCTGGCCCTCTTTAAACGTGAGTCCAAGACTCACTTAACGCAAGGGTAACGTAAAAACCCAACTACTGCGACAGTTTGTACGAAAAACAAATCGGCCACCGGTCGGGATGACCGGTGGCCGAAAAGGGCAGGTGCGGCGCGGCGGTTACGCCGATTCCGCCAGCTTGTCCTGTGTCTTCGTTTCGAAATCCGACGCATCATGGCGTTCGTGAAGCTGCTCGGACGGGTCGCCCATGGCCTTGTTGACCATGCGGCCACGCTTCACGGCGGGGCGGGCATCCAGCATTTCCGCCCACCGGACGACGTTCTTGTAGGACGCGACATCAAGGAACTCGCCCGCGTTGTAGGCACGGCCAAGGCACAGGTTGCCGTACCACGGCCAGATCGCCATGTCGGCGATGGTGTATTCGTCGCCCAGCATGAAGGTCTTGTCGGCCAGGTGCTTGTCGAGCACGTCGAGCTGGCGTTTCACTTCCATCGCGTAGCGGTTGATCGGGTATTCGTACTTCTCCGGCGCGTAGGCGTAGAAATGGCCGAAACCGCCGCCCAGGAACGGGGCCGAGCCCATCTGCCACATCAGCCACGACAGCAGTTCCGCCCGGTTCGCCGGATCGGCCGGCAGGAAGGCGTTGAACTTTTCGGCCAGGTACAGAAGGATCGCGCCGCTTTCGAAGATGCGGGTCGGCTTTTCGGTCGAATAGTCGACCATCGCCGGGATCTTCGAGTTCGGGTTGATCTCGACGAAGCCCGATCCGAACTGATCGCCATCGCCGATATTGATCAGCCAGGCATCGTACTCGGCATCCTTGTGGCCGGCCGCCAGAAGCTCCTCGAACAGGATGGTCACCTTCTGGCCATTGGGCGTGGCCAGCGAATGCAGCTGGTGGGGATGCTCGCCGCGCGGCAGTTCCTTGTCGTGGGTGGCACCCGAAACGGGGCGGTTGATGCTGGCGAAATTGCCGCCGCTTTCCTTTTCCCAGGTCCAGACCTTGGGGGGCTCGTAAACGTCGCTCATGGGTTCGGATTCCTTTCAGGTGTCCTGTCGGTTCCGTTTGGGCCTTCTGCGAAAGTGACTTCAGCTTTCGTAGGGATCCAGCGAGTCACGTAAGCCGTCGCCGAAGAAATTGAAGGCCAGTACCACCACGATGATCGGAATCATGGGGATCGCAAGCCACGGGTATATCTCGATAGAGGCTAGGTTCTGTGCGTCGTTCAACATCACGCCCCACGATACCGCCGGTGCCCGCAGGCCAAGGCCCAGGAAGGACAGGGCGGTTTCCCCAAGGATCATCGCCGGAATCGACAAGGTGGCCGATGCGATGAGGTGGCTTGAGAAGTTGGGGATCAGGTGCCGGCGGATCACCCGCCCGGATGGCGCGCCCATCATTTCGGCCGCGCGCACGAACTCTTCCTCGCGCAGCGACAGGAACTTGGCCCGCACGGCCCGCGCCATGCCGGGCCAGTCGAGGATGCCGAGGATGATCGAGATGATGAAGAACACGGCCACCGGCCCCCAGTTCGACGGCACCGCCGCCGACAGCGCAAGCCACAGCGGCAATTCGGGCAGGCTTCGCAGGATCTCGATCACGCGCTGGATCACCCAGTCGATCCGGCCACCGAAATAGCCGGCGATCGAGCCCAGCCCGATGCCGAAGAAGAACGACACCGAGATCCCGATCAAGCCCACCGTCAACGACAGCTGCGCGCCGTAGAGGATCCGGGAGAACACGTCGCGGCCCAGCTGGTCGGACCCCCAAAGGAAGATTGGATCTTCGGTGGGGGAACAGAACAGGTGCCGGTTCGACGGGATCAGCCCGAAGACTTGCCATTGATCGCCCAGGCAGAAGAACTTCAGCGGCAGAGGCGTGTCGGTGTCGGGAATGTACTTGTAGGTGTAGGTCTCCATGTCCAGCACCTCCTCCACCGAATAGATGTAGGGGCCGATGAAGCTGCCTTCGTGGAACAGGCGGATGCTTTCGGGCGCCTTGTACTGGTGGTCCGGGTGCCGGTCGTTGGGGGCATAAGGCGCGAAGAACCCGGCCACGGGTAGCAGCAGGTAGCACAGCAGCAGGAACGCGCCCGATATCAGCCCCAGCTTGTGGCGGCGGAACTTGCGCCAGACCAGCAAAGCGTTGGGCGCATCGAGATCGGCGCGTTCCGGCGTGGTCAGGCCGGCATCGGCGTCGAACGGTGCGTCGTCGACGTAGCGGCCGTCGGGAAGCTGGGTCATATGTCTCGGCCCTCGTAGCGGATGCGGGGGTCAAGAAGCACCAGCAGCACGTCGGAGATCATCGTCCCGATCAGCGTCAGGAGGGCCACGAACATCAGGATGAAGCCGGTCAGGAACAGGTCCTGCGATTTGAGCGCGATCAGAAGCGACGGCCCGATGGTCTGAAGCCCCATCACCACAGACACGAGAACCGAGCCCGAGACCATCGCTGGCAGCAGGTTGCCGATATCGGCCACGAACGGGTTGAAGGCCATCCGCAGCGGGTATTTTATCAGCATGCGCCGTTCGCTCATCCCCTTGGCGATGGCGGTTTCGACGTAAGGCTTGCCCAGCTCATCGAGCAGGTTGGCCCGAAGCCGCTGCATCATCGCGGCAGCCCCTGAGGTACCGATCACGAAGGTAGGAACGATCATGTGCCCGAGGATGGACTGTACCTTGCCCCACGACATCGGCGCGCCTTCATAGGCCGGATCCATCAGCCCGCCGATGGGCAGGCCCAGATGCTTGTTGCCGTAGTGGAACAGGATCAGCGCCAGCAGGAAGTTGGGCGTGGCAAGGCCAAGATAGCCCACGAAGGCCGAAGAATAGTCGATCCACGTCTTGGATCGCGCCGCGGCCAAGATGCCCAAGGGCAGCGCCACCATGTAGACGAACAGAACCGCAGCCACGTTGACGAGCACGGTCAGCCATAACGTGTCGCCTACGATTTCGGCCACCGGTGCGTCAAATTCGAAGGACCAGCCGAAATTGCCCTGGATCAGGCCGGAGAAGCCGTGGACCCCGGGCATGAAGCCCATCCAGATCATGTATTGCTGCCACAGTGGCTTATCGAGCGAATATTCCCGACGCAGGAATTCGGCCTTGGCCAGCCCGCTTGCCTGCCCTGTCGCGCGCAGTTCGTTGATCTGGTTCGAGATATAGTCGCCGGGCGGCAGGTTGATGATCGCGAACACCAGGACCGACACCACCAAGAGCGTAAGCAGCATGGTGCCGAACCGGTAGATTGCGTATCTCAGAAGCTGCATCGCCCGACGTACCCCTTACTTTTTACTTTACTCAGCCGCGAAGAAAAATTCGTCGGTCCGGTGAACCCCGAAATGCGCACCCGGATCCCACGCCCACATGGCGCGTTCCGGAACGTTGCGCAGTTTGTCCGACACCACGATCGGCTGTGGCGCCTGGTTCACCGTGCCGATGCCGTAGACCTGATCTGCGTGGATGGCCAGCATCTCGGTCCAGATCTCGCTGCGTTCTTCGGTGGTGGTGGCTTTTTCCCACGCAGACGCCAGATCCATCAGGCGGATCGCTTCGGGCAGGTCGGGCTTTTCACCGGCGGTGCCGCCCGTCTGGTAGTACTGGCCCCATTTCGGCCATGCCAGGAAGTCTTGGTAGCGTGGTGCCAGGTACGAGGGCGAGGTGAAGGGCTGCGGCAGGCCGTCGTCCCAGCCGTACCAGACCGACGCCATCGTCGTGCCGGCAAAGACCCGGTTGCGCAGGATGTCGCGGTCCAGCGGACGCATCACCAGTTTCACACCGATATCTTTCCAGTTGTCGGTGATGATCTGAAGTGCGTTCTCTTCTTCCTGGCGTTCGCCGGCGGTTTCGATGATCAGCTCCATCGGGCGGCCATCGGGCAGCAGGCGGATGCCGTCGGGGCCCTTCTTGTCCAGCCCGGCCTCGTCCAGCATCTCGTTCGCGGCGGCGACGTCATGCGCGGCATAGGCCTCGCGGAACTTTTCCTGGTACATCGGGCTTTCCGGCAGCACCGACATCGCGGCGGGGGTGGCCAGGTTGAAGAACAGTGCCTTGTTCAGGCCTTCGCGGTCGATCCCCAGCGACAGTGCGCGGCGGACGCGGACATCGCGCAGGACCTTCTGCCAGCCGGCATCGTCCACGTTCAGGTTGGGGTAAATCGCCAGTTGCGACGCAACGCCCGTCGGCCACAGAAGGGTGGTGTAGGTCCCGTTTTCCTTTTCGCCCTTCTTCAGGACGGCAATATCCGAAAACGACAGGCCTCGGCCCTGCAGATCGGTCTCGCCCGCATAGCTTTTCGCGGCAACCAGCCCGGAGGCCACGATCTCCATCTCGACCGTGTCGATATAGGGCAGTTGCTGCCCGGTGCTGTCGACGCGGTGATAGTAGGGGTTCCGCACGAACTGGTGGCGGATCTTGTTGCCGTCGGTCGAATTCACCCAGGGCTGCAGCGTCGGCAGGTCCGGGTTGTCGAACTTGTACATGTTGTCGAGCTTGTTGTGCAGCGCGGCCCAGCTGGACGACCGTTCATCCTCGATGGCCGCGGCGAGCGTGTCGGCATCGGCGTAATCTTCATGATACTGCTTCAGGAAATGGGCCGGGCGATAGATGAAGGTCGGGCTGGCCATGGCCAGGCTTTGCAGGAAGTCCGGGTTCGGCCCGACCCATTCGAAGACCACCGTCGTTTCGTCCGGGAAGGTGACGCTGGGCAGTTCGCCCCCGACCTTCAGGAAGTCCGGCGGCCCGGAGGGCTGGAGCTGTTCGTTGTTGGCCACGTCGTCCCACCAGTAGCGGAAATCCTCGGACGTGAACGGATGCCCGTCCGACCACTTGTGGCCCGGGCGCAGCTTCAGCGTGACCTTGGTGTCGTCGATGTTTTCGACGCTTTCCAGGATGTCCGGCACAAGGTTGTATTTCTCGTCGTAGCCCACCAGCCGCGCATAGCCGTAGACGACCATCTGGCGGATGTCCTTGTCGCGGGTGACCATGGTCTTCAGCGTGCCGCCCGGGGTGCCGATGGTGCGGCCCTTGGCCTCCAGATCCACGATCAGGGGCGCCGACGGCACCCTTTCGGCGACCGGGGGCAGCTTGCCCGCCTCGACATCGGCCTTCCAGTAGGGGACCGGCTTCAGATCGACCTGCGCCAGCGCGGTGCCGGCGGTCAGGGCGAATGCGATGGCCGCCGATGCGGCCCGGATCGAGAAACGGTAGTGTTCAGACATGACAGCGTACCTTGTGTCCAGGGCTGAGAGTTGAGAGCTCGGGGAATTCCGTGTTCGTCATGCGGAATGCCTCCGGCCAGGTCTCGGGCGATCCGGCGCCCTGCGCGACAAGCGACAGGTCGATGGGTCGGGAGATATCGGGTTCGGGTCGCGCTGCAATAAGCGCCTTGGTGTAGGGATGATGCGGATCGTTGAACAATTGTTCGGGTCTCGCCTGCTCCACGATCAGCCCGCGGCGCATCACGGCGACTTCGTCGGCAATGCGCGACACGACGGCCAGATCGTGGCTGATGAACAGGTAGGACAGGCCCAGCCGGTCGCGGATGTCTTCCAGCAGGGTCAGGATCTGTTCCTGCACCGACACGTCCAGCGCCGAGGTCGGTTCGTCGCAAACCAGCAGCGCCGGGTTCAGCGTCAGCGCGCGGGCGATCGACAGCCGCTGCCGCTGCCCGCCGGAAAACGCATGCGGGAACCGCTTCAGCATGTCCGGGCCAAGGCTGACCTGCCGCAGCATCTCTTCCGCCCGCTCGCGGCGTTCGGCCTTGGTGCCGATGTTGTGGATGTCCAGCGGCTCGGTCAGCGCATCAAGGATGCGCATCCGCGGGGACAGCGAGGAATACGGATCCTGAAAGACCATCTGCGCGCGCCTTTGAAGCATCGTGCGCTGGGTCCGGTCCATCGCGTGGACGTTCAGGGTTTCACCGCCCGGATCGGGGGTGAACATGACTTGTCCACCGGGATCGGGCAGTTCGGCGCCAAGGGCGATCCGCGCCGCCGTCGACTTGCCCGATCCGCTTTCGCCCACGATGGCCAGTGTCTTGCCGCGGGGCAGGACGAGGCTGACGTGCTGGCAGGCGTGGATCAGGGTTTCCCGGCCCATGCCGCTGCGCATCGTGTAGGTCTTGGACACGTCCTTCAGTGTCAGGATCGGGTCCGTGACCTCGGCCGGCGGGGGCGCGGGTTCGTCGGTGGGTTCGGGGATCGCCGGCGCCGCCGCGATAAGTTTTTTCGTGTAGGCATGTGCGGGGGTCATCAGCACGGGTTCGGCCGGGCCGGATTCCATCACGCGGCCCTTGTGCATCACCACCACGTCCTTGGCCATGTTGGCCACGACGCCCAGATCGTGGGTCACAAGGATCAGCGCCATGCCGGTATCGGCCTGCAACTGGCGGATAAGGCCCAACACCTGCGCCTGGGTCGTGACATCAAGCGCGGTCGTCGGTTCGTCGGCGATCAGCAGCTCCGGCTCGCCCACCATCGCCATGGCGATCATCGCCCGCTGGCGCATGCCGCCCGACAGTTCGAACGGATAGGACCGGTAGGCGCGTTCGGGATCGGGAAAGCCCACATGTTCGAAGGTTTCCAGCACCTTGCGCTTGGCCTGCGCCTCGGTCGCGCCGCGGTGCAGCCACAGCACCTCGGAGATCTGGTTGCCGATCCGGTGCAGGGGCGACAGGGACCGCATCGGTTCCTGGAAGATCATGGACACCGCATCGCCGCGAACGGCGCGCATTTCCTTTTCGGTCATCGAACTGAGCACGCGTTCGCCATCGCGCCCGTTCAGCACCACGCGGCCAGAGCGAAGCTGCGCCGCCTTGGGCAGGATCCGCAGGATCGCACGGCAGGTGATCGTCTTGCCCGATCCGCTTTCGCCGACCAGCGCCAGCGTCCCTCCGGGCTTGAGTGAAAAGCTGACCCCTTCAACAACACTGGGGTCCCGGCCGAAGCCGATGGAAAGATCTTCTACTGACAACAGATCTTTCATTCAGGCGTGCCTGTTTGTGGCGGTATGGATTGGCATGGTCCTTCTCGGCGTCCCCCGATGTCGGCGCCACAATCGCGTGGGGGCGGCCTGCTAGTCAAACCCCAATTGCACCTGTGGCATAGCGGTCGCGTTACTTGCGGCCCGGGGCCCTACACTTCCCGCGCCGTATTTGGCATGAAGCGGGAACGACCCGACGTTGTTAATCGTCGTTAACCATAGTGGAGACTACGCATGAGCCGACTGGACATCTTCATAGACCGCATGGTCTCGCAGCGTGCATGCCTCGATTATGCCATCGCGGAAACCGCGCATATGGGCGGCCCGGTCTACGAGCTTGGGTTGGGTAACGGCCGGACGTTTCACCATTTGCGGGAAAAGATCCGGGGGCGAGAGATCTTCGTCTTCGAACGCGCCATCGCTTCGCACCCCGATTCGACGCCGGACGAGGATCATGCGATTCTGGGCGAGATAACCGAAACCCTGCCCGCGCGACTGGCCGATGCAGGCCCCGTTGCCAGCCTGATCCACGCCGATCTGGGCGGTCACAACGCGGCCAAGAACGTGGCATTCGCGAAGACGATGTCGCCGCTGATCGCCCCGCATCTTGCGCCCGGCGGGTTGGTGATTTCGTCCGACAGGATGTTCTTCGAGGATCTGGAAGAAATGCCGCTGCCATCGGGCGCGGTGCAGGGCCGCTGCTTCATTTACCGCCGCTAGAGCCCTGGTTTTCAATCGCGCGCTGCGATTCCTGTCGTCCGCTCAAGGGGGAGATTTGCTGCCTCAGCAGAGTTTGATGGCCTTGCAATAGTTCGACATGCCCGTGTCGATTGTCGATTTCAGCGCGCTGATCCGGGTGGAATAGGCGCTTTTCAGGCAGGCGGTATCGTCGCCGCAATCATTGCGTGTGGTCAGGAAGGTCTGAGCCGCGGCCTCTTCCGCGCCGCGTTCGCCCATCATCATGGGCATCTTGCCGACCACGCCATAAAGCGTGGCCATCTCGACATCCATGTTGGCCAGATCGCGGTGATTGCAGATCGCGTGCTCGGTCGGCGTAGCGGCGTTGGAGCAGTTGTAGCTTTGTGCAAAAGCGGCGCTGGCTGGGGCGAGCGCGAGAAGAAAGGGAAGCGTGAGAGGTAGGCGCATGGCGTGGGTCCTTGCAACGGCGCGGGGCCGGTTGGAGTGCTGTGCCGCCGAACGTCCGGCAGCCGGGTGAACCGTGCCGCGGCCTGCCCCTACGGACATCCCGACACATTTACGAACCCTGCCCAATCGCCGGCCATCGCGCAACTGCCGCGGCAATTGCGCCGTGGCGCGGCACATTGGGGTGGACATCAACGAAGCCGTCGCAATCCTGCGGTAGACCTTGGCGCGATGGGATTATGTGGCGTTTTTGGTAAGCCGGGGAAGGACGTGACCGAGATGACGACCAAGATAAGCAGCCTGTGCTATGACGATCTGGCGGTGGGGATGACGGCGCAGGAAACCCGTATCTGCCGGGCCGACGACCTGTTCGTGTTCGCCAACGCGTCCGGCAACTTCAACCCGATGAACCTGCCGGGCGACGATGGGCGTGCCGAAGCGGCAGCGCCCAGCATGTGGGTCGCGTCGCTGATCTCTGCCGTGCTGGGCGTCCGCCTGCCGGGGCCGGGAACGCTCTACCTCAGCCAGACGCTGGATTTCATCGGCCGCGCCCGCGCGGGCGAGGAACTGACGGCCCACGCCAAGCTGATCGAAAAGATGGACGGCAACCGGGTGAAGTTCGAAACCTGGGTCGATGGCCCCGAAGGCCGGGTCGTCGAGGGCGAGGCCGTGGTGCTCGCGCCCGCGCAAAGCCTGACGATGGAGCGTGGCGATATCCCCGGCCTGACCGTGCAACGCCATGTTCATTTCGACCGGCTTCTGCAGATGGCCGAGGTGCTGGACCCGATCCCGACGGCCGTGGTGGCGCCCGAAAGCCCCGACGCGCTGGCGGGGCCGATCCTGGCCGCGCAACACACGCTGATCGACCCGATCCTGATCGGCGACCCGGACAGGATTCGCGCCGAAGCAGAGAAAGGCGGGCTCGATATCAGCGCTTTCCGCATCATCGCAGAGCCCGACCACAAGGCCGCCGCCGCCCGCGCCGTCGCGATGATCCATAGTGGCGAGGCGCACGCAGTGATGAAGGGCGACCTGCACACCGACATCCTGCTGGGACAGGTGGTGAAATCGGACGGTGGTCTGCGGGTGGGCCGCCGGCTGAGCCATGTCTTTGTCATGGATGTGCCCGGTCTGCCGCATCTGCTGATGATCACCGATGCCGCGATCAACATCGCCCCCGACCTGCCGACCAAGGTCGACATCATCCAGAACGCCATCGACCTTGCCCATGCGCTGGGCATTGAGGAGCCCCGCGTTGCCGTCCTGTCGGCGGTGGAGGTTGTGAACCCGGCCATCCCCTCGACGCTCGACGCCGCGGTGCTGTCGAAGATGGCCGAACGCGGCCAGATCCGCGGCGGGCTCGTCGACGGGCCGCTGGCGATGGACAATGCGATCGATCTGGATGCCGCGCGGATCAAGGGCATCCAGTCCTTGGTCGCGGGGCGGGCCGATATCCTGATGGCGCCGAACCTCGAAGCGGGCAACATGATCGCGAAGGAGCTGACGTTCCTCGCCCATGCCGAGGCGGGCGGAATCGTGATCGGCGCCAAGTGCCCGATCATCCTGACCAGCCGCGCGGATAATGAGAAGGCGCGGCTGGCCTCCTGCGCCATCGCGGCGCTTTACGCGGCGCAAAAGGGGGGCCTTGGCAAATGAGCGGCATCCTCACGCTGAACGCGGGCAGTTCGTCGATCAAGTTCGGGGTCTATTCCGAAGCGGCCGAACCTGAATTGCTGATGGTGGGCCAGATCGACAACCTCGGCCCGGCGGCGAAGCTGGTGATCAAGGGCAGCGAAACGCGGGATCTGGGCCATGCCGACCATGCATCCGGCGTGCGCGCGATCCTCGACGTGGTTGAACCTGTTTTGAAGGGCGCGCCCAAGGGTGTCGGTCACCGCATCGTCCACGGCGGAAAAAGCTATGGCGCCCCCGTGGTGCTGGACGCAGGCGTGATGGAGCAACTGGAGGCGTTCGTGCCACTTGCGCCGCTCCACCAGCCCCACAACCTGGCCGCCGTACGCGCGGCGCAGACGGCGTTCCCGGATGCCGTGCAGGTCGGCTGCTTCGACACGGCCTTTCACAAGGGCCATCCCTTCGTGAACGACACCTTCGCCCTGCCGCGCCGCTTCTACGAAGAAGGCGTGCGCCGCTACGGGTTCCATGGGCTCAGCTACGATTACATCCATTCGGTGCTGGCGCGCGACTATCCCGACCTGCACGCGGGCCGGGTGATCGTGGCGCATCTGGGCAACGGCGCCTCGATGTGCGCGATGGACGGCGGGTGCAGCGTGGGTTCGACCATGGGGTTCTCGGCGCTTGACGGTCTGCCAATGGGCACGCGCTGCGGGCAGCTCGATCCCGGCGTGCTTCTGTACCTGCTGGAGCAGAAGGGCATGTCGGCGTCCGAGATTTCCACGATGCTCTATACCGAGAGCGGTCTGAAGGGCATGTCCGAAAACACCAACGACATGCGCGTGCTGCTGGCGAGCGAAGATCCGAAAGCGGCCGAGGCCATCGACTACTACGTGTTTCGCATCCGCCGCGAGATCGGCGCGTTGGCGGCAGTGCTGGGCGGGCTCGACGGTATCGTCTTTTGCGGCGGCGTGGGAGAGAACGCGGCACCGATCCGTGAACGCGTGATCCAGGGGCTGGGCTTCCTGGGTCTCGAAATCGACGCGGCCGCCAACGCGGACAGCGCGGCGGATATCGGAGCGGGCGCGGCGAAGATCCTTGTGATCCCGACCGACGAGGAACGGGTCATCGCGCGTTCCGTGGCCAGGCAAATGGGCGGCTAAGCCTCAGGGCGCGGATGGGGGCTCTGCCCCGTCGCGCCTTTGGCGCGACTTCCCCGAGGTATTTGTGGACCAAAGAAGGTGCAGGGCCTCGTCTTCTTTCTACTCGAAATACTCCCGCCGGAGGCGGATCGGCATGTACGGCATGAGTGTCGGCTTGGGTATCTGGCGCCACATCGGCATCGTTCCGTTGCGGGACGGTGACACGTCCACCGTTTCGAATGCGGCGCGTGCGCGGTAGCGTGGGGATGAATTTTCAAGGGAGGGAGCCCCATGATCTTCTACGATTGCGCGACGGCGCCGAACCCGCGGCGAGCGCGGATGTTCATTGTCGAAAAGGGGCTCGACATCGAGACCCGCGAAATTTCTATCGCCAAGGGCGATCAGCTGAACCCTGACTTCCTGGCCGTCAACCCCCGGGGCACCGTGCCTGTGCTGGTGACGGAGGAGGGCACCGTGCTGGCCGAGAACCTTGGCATCGCGGCCTACCTTGAGGCGATCCAGCCGGAGCCGAACCTGATGGGGCGGACGCCGGACGAAAAGGGCTTGGTGCTGATGTGGAACGCGATTGCGGAGACGCAGGGCGGCATGGCGGTGGCCGAGGCCTTGCGCAACGGCAACCCGCACATGAAGGGCCGGGCGATCCCCGGGACCACCAATTTCGAACAGATCCCGGAACTGGCGGAGCGCGGTCTGGTGCGGATCGACCTGTTCTTCGAGATGCTGGAGAAGCGGCTGGCGGAGAGTGACTGGGTTGCCCTGCCGGACCGTCTGACGCTGGCCGATATCTCGACCTTCGTGTTCGTGCAGTTTGCAAAAGTCACGAAAAAGCGGATCCCGGAAGGCAACACCGCCACATGGACGTGGCACGACAGGATCGCGGAACGCCCCAGCGCGCAGGCGTAGCGAAAGACGGAAGACATGACCGGGACTGCAGATGTGATCGTCATCGGGGGCGGTCTCATCAGCGCGGCGACCGCGTTCGAACTGGCAGGAGCGGGACGGAACGTTCCTGTTCTCGACCGCAACGCGGGGGCCGGGCCACGGGTCGTGTGCCATTGTGCGGATGCAATGTTCGACTTTCGACGGCACCGCCTTCGCGTGGGAGGGATGCCGTTCCTGCCCTGACTGGGCGGACTATCTGGATCTGCCTTCCGGTCACGATCTGGCTCGTTACCGGCCGACCGTTCGCCTTGTGATACAGCCCGACGTGACCGGAGACGTCGTCCGGCACATGGCCTATGCGGCCGAGTTGCCCTGTTTGCAGCGCGAGATCGACGTCGGGTTCTTAGCTGTAGGTCAGATCGCGAACTGCGCCCAGGCCCATGTCATGCCGACATAGGTCATGTGGTGCAGCCACTGGTCGACCCCCGCCGCGCGCCAGAAACCGGCGTGGTTCGGGGCCAGGCCCATCTTGTCGGACATCATCGCCTTGCCGAAGTCGATGTTGAAATGGACGAACCATTCCACCGCGACGATCACGATGATGAAGCCCAGCGGCGCGCCGATGATCAGGAAGACAAGAGCCGATCCCAGTGCATGCACGCCGGCATGCATGGCCCGGCCCAGATGCAGATACTCCCCGCGCCCGTCGAGCATCCGGGGCGTCTGCAGGAAATAGTCTGCAAACATGTGCTTGGTTTCAAGCAATGCGAACAGAAGCAGGACAGTAAGAACGGTTTCGGTCAAATGGGCCTCCGGGGGGTCCTTGCCTGCCAGCTTAGGGGTTGGGCACCTGCTCTGCAATTGTCCTGTTTCAGATCAGTGCAATAGGTGCAGAACGTGGCGGCACGCAGTCTGCACTTGTCTAATTCGCGGGCGCTGTCGTAGACCTGTGGCAAAGGGCAGGGCGGGCAGGCCCGCACGAGGCTGGGGACAGTTCCAATAGAAAAGAAACTCTTCGGATATATCTGGAAACATTCGAAGCGCGATCAGCTTGTACTGCTGGTCGTGACCCTTTTCATGTTCCCGATTCTGTACCTGACGCTGGAACTGCCCAAGCGGATCGTCAACGACGTGATCGGTGCGCAGTCCAACATGATCGAGGTCTGGGGCTACCAGGTCCCCCAACTGACCTTTCTTGCGATCCTGTGCGGTCTGTACCTTCTGTCGGTGCTGATCCATGGCCTGCTGAAGATGCGCATCAACACGATGAAGGGTATCCTGGCCGAGCGCATGCTGCGCCGGTTCCGGTATCGCCTGATTTCGCGCATGTTGCTGTTTCCGCAGCCTTATTTCGAACGTGTCAGCCAGGGCGAGATGGTCTCGATGATCACCTCGGAATCCGAGCCGATGGGCGGGCTGATGGGGGACATGATCTCGCAGCCGGTCATGCAGGCCGGTCAGATGCTGACGATCCTGTACTTCCTGTTCGTGCAAAGCTTCTGGTTCGGGCTGGCGGCGGTCGCGCTGATCCCGGTGCAGGCCTACATCATCCCGATCCTGCAGCGGCAGATCAACCAGCTGAACAAGGAACGGGTCAAGGAACTGCGGGTGATGGCGTCCGTCATCGGCGAAAGCGCGGCAGGCGCCAGTGCGCTGCGCCTGAACGGCGGCTGGCGGTATCGGCTGGCGCTGGTGACGGATCAACTGGGGCGGCTCTTCCACATTCGCTTCAAGATCTACAACAAGAAGTTCTTCATGAAGTTCCTGAACAACTTCATCGGACAACTGACGCCCTTCTTCTTCTATTCCATCGGCGGCTACCTCGTGGTGCAGGGCACCGTTTCGCTGGGTGCGCTGGTCGCGGCGCTTGGTGCCTACAAGGACATCGCGTCGCCCTGGAAGGAACTGCTGGCCTATTACAACCAGACCGCCGACATGCAGGTCCGCTGGGAAACGGTGACCGAACGCTTTGCCCCGGCCGGCATGATGAAACGCAGCCAGTTCGAGGGCGAGCCCGAAGAGCTCTCGCGCCTGAAGGGGGACATCGTGCTGGATCACGTGACCTTGCGCGATGCCGACGGGAACCCGGTTCTGGAAGATATCTCGACCACGCTGCCGGCCGGCAAGGTCATCGCCATTGCTGCTCCCAGCGAAGAGGACCGCCGCGCGCTGACTCAACTTCTGACGCGGGAGGTGGTGCCGACGTCGGGCAAGATCGAGATCGCGGGCCACGATCTGACGGACCTGCACCACGCGGTGATCGCTGCGCGAATCGGGCGGGCGACATCGCGGCCGGTGACGTTCCAGGGGTCGTTCGGTGAAAACATCCTGATGCCGCTGCGCTATCGTCCGATGGAAGACAATCCGGAAGACGTCGACATGATCGAGGCGGTGAAGGCGGGCAACAGCACGGATTCATTCCATGCCAACTGGCTGGACCCGAAACGCGCCGATTTCGAGACGATGGATGAATTGCGCGACTGGTGGCACAAGCTGGTCGATGGCATGGGGTCCGGCACGGCGCTGTTCCAGCGGGGGCTTGACCAGGTGTTCGAGGCCGAGGAGCACCCGACCCTGGCCGAGAAGGTGATCGCGCTCCGCCCCGCGGCGCGGGAGGCGGTCGAAGCCGCCGGGCTGGGCCGCTATGTCTACTTCTTCCATCCCGAGAAATACAACAGCGCGCTGCCGGTCGCCGAGAACCTGCTGTTCGCGACGCCGCGCCGGCCGCTGACGCAGGAAGCGCTGGCAGGTCAGACCGAGTTCATGGCGCTTGTGCGGGAACTGGAACTCGACGTGCCTCTGGTCAAGCTGACCCGTGACGTGATCGAGATGCTGCGCCAGATCTTCGGGCCCGTCGGCACCGACCATCCGCTGTTCCGCAACCTCGGGCTGGACCCGGAAAACTATGGCGCCGCCGTCGACCTGGTGGAACGCAGCCGCGAAAGCGGCACGCAGGCACTGACGGACGAGGACCTGGCGACGTTGCTTATCGTGCCGTTCCGAATCTCGGCCGACCAGATCGGCCCGGCCTTTTCCGACGAGATGAAGACGCAGATCCTCGAGCTGCGGAAAAGCCATGCGCCGGTCCTGCAGAAGGCGATGGGCGATCTGTTCCAGCCGATCGGGGAAGACACCTATGCGCCCGGGATCACGGTTCTGGAGAACGCGCTGTTCGGCAAGGTGATCCGGTCGTCGGGCACGCGCGGCGAAGAGGTGGAGCGTATCGTCGCCAAGGCCCTGATCGACGGCGGCGCGCAGCCCAACGTGATCGACCTGATCTACGGCATGGAAATCTCGATCGGCGGGTCCAACCTGCCCGCGATCTTCGCCGAATCCCTGTCGCTGAGCCGCGCCACCATCAAGCGCCCGGACATCCTGATCCTCGACCGGGCGCTGGCGAGCTATGATCGCGATTCGCAGATCAAGGTGCACAGGAACCTGCGCGAACTGCTGCCCGACACGACGGTGATCTACCTGAACGATGCGTTTGACGATCCGGACGTGTTCGACATTTATTTCGAGATCCGGCAGGGTCGGCTTGTAAGCGATGACGGGGTGGCCGAGATGGCCGAAGACAGTGCAGCCAGTGCCGACCTGATGCGCAAGGTGCGCGCGCTGGAGGATATCCCGCTCTTCTCCGGACTGAACCGGAAGCAGCTTCGCCTGCTGGCCTTCGGCTCGCACTGGTACGAGGCGCAGACCGGCGAGATCGTGTTCGTGAAGGGCGACGAGCCCCGCGACGGTGCCTATGTGCTGATCGAGGGCGAGGCGGGGCTGTACCTGCCCAAGCCCGAGGACGAGGACGACCAGCTGATCGCCCGCGTTGGCCCCGGCGCGCTGGTGGGCGAACTGGGCCTGATCCGGAAAGAACCCCGCGCGTTGAGCATGGTCGCCGAGACCGAGCTGACCTGCCTGCGCATCGGGGAGGAAGAGTTCCTTGCCGTGGTCGAGAACGACGCGGCGACATCCTACAAGATCCTGCAGGTCGTGGCGGGCTACGTGTCCAACTGACGCGAGTGATCCCGACCCTTCCCGAAAGGAGCGCCTTGCGGCGCACGACCTTGTCTCGGGCCCGGCCTTCGGCCGGATCCCTCGGCAGACTGGCGGTTTCGGTTCCCGGCGACGGTCCCGGGCTTGCGGGGGGCAGGCGGGACCGCGGTAGCCGGGATCAGCGGGTGATCGGGTCTATCGGACCCACGGGCAGGGCGAGCGCCTCTTCGATGAACAGCGCGGTCTGCAACAGCTGCGCCTCGCCCCGCGGCGGGCCGATGAGCTGCAGGCCGACGGGCAAGCCGTCTTCGGTGAAGCCTGCGGGCATCGAGAGCGCCGGGAGAAGGGCCGTCGTCGCAAGGAAGGAAAACCGCAGCCAGGTCTCGTAGGTGCCTATGGGTTCTCCATCGACGATCTGCGGGTATTCTTCTTCTACCGCGCGGGGCGCGATGCCCACGACGGGGATCGCCAGTACATCGTAGGTGTCGAAGAAGGCCAGCATGATCCGGTAGATTTCGGACCGGCCGCGGATTCCGGCGTAGATCCGGGTGGCGTCGATCTCCATCGCGTAGGCGACATTGTCGCGGACCCGGTCGCCGAAGGTCTCGCGGATCGCGTCGGGTTCCAGCCCCAGCGTCGTGCCGTAATGGACGGCGCGCAGGGCAAGGTAGCTGTCGTTGAGCCCGGGCAGGTCGGGGCAGTAATCTTCGACCGTCGCGCCGGCCTTTTCGGTGGCGGTCATGGCGGCGCGCAGGGTTGTGCGGATATTGCCTTCGACGGCGGCAAAACCGTTTTGATCTTCCGAGAAGGCGATGCGTGGCGCGCGCTCGGGCGCCTGGGCCACGGCTGTCTGGAAGGGGACCGCAGGCGCATCCAGCGAGATCGGCGCGCGCGGGTCCCAGCCCGTCATCGCGTCGAGGAACAGCGCCATGTCGCGGACGTCGCGCGCCATGGGGCCCTGCATGCCTTCGGCCTGGTGCAGCGCGTTCTTCGATCCGCCGCTGCAGCGCCCCGGCGCGGCGCGCAAGCCAAGGACGGAACAATGCGCCGCCGGGGTCCGGAGAGAGCCCATCAGGTCGGATCCGTGGGCCAGCCATACCTCGCCCGCCGCGAGCGATGCCGCGGCGCCGCCCGACGAACCGCCCGCATTCATCCGCGTGTCCCAGGGGTTACGCGTGGCGCCCAGCACCCGGTTGGTGGAATTGCCGCCGGCACCGAATTCCGGCGTGTTGGTCTTGCCCACGACCAGCCCTCCGCGATCTTCCAGGCGTTCGACCATCAGGTCCGACGCCTCGGGCACCCAGTCGGCGTAGTACGGGTTGCCCATCGTGGTGCGCACGCCCTTGACCGGCGTCAGGTCCTTGATCGCCAGCGGCAGGCCGGCCAGCCAGGCGGGGTGTCCGCTATTGGCTTCGGCCCGGGCCGGCAGGTTCGCCATGTCGGCGCGCGCCCGATCATAGCAGGCGGTGGGCATCGCATTGATCACCGGCTCGACTGATGCGCGCCGCGCCTCGCTGGCGTCGAGCATTTCGGTGGGGGAAACGTCTCCCCTGCGCAGAAGCTCCACCGCCTCGCGGGCGGAAAGGGCGCAGAGGTCGGGGCCTGTGAAGGTCGTGCTGGGGCGTGTCATTCGGGTCTGCAAAATAGGGAATAAAGAAGCCCGATCACTTGTTCCGTGTTCCGGTCGGCAAGGGAATAGTAGATCGTCTTGCCGTCGCGCCGCGTGTCCACCAGGCCTTCGTCGCGCAGCCGGGCCAGCATCTGGCTGACGGCAGCCTGGCGCGTGCCCAGAAGCTCCTCCAGTTCGCCGACCGACCGTTCGCCCGTGCCCAGATGGCACAGTATCATCAGGCGACCTTCATGGGCCAGTGTCTTCAGGTAGGATGCGGCATCGGCGGCCCGCACGGCCATGGCTGACGGCTGTGCGGGAGACATGGGGTGGTCGGGCGGTCGGCTCACGGTTCGAAAATCTCGGGTAAGTAGGGCTGACATACTATGCGTCAAGGTTGCTGTGCCTGTCACCCCCTCGGCGTGGGTCAGGATTCGCCCGCCGGGGCGCCGCCCTGAAAGGTGTTCCCATTGGCGTAATCGCAGGGCGCTTCCTGCATTTCGAGGTGCAGGCCGTTGCCCGTGTAGGGATGCGCGCGGGCCAGATCCTCGTCGACATCGATGCCAAGGCCCGGCGCGGTGGGAGCGGGGATGAAGCCGTTCTCGACGGTGATCGAGCCCCGGATCAGATCGTTGTGGAATGGGGTCTCGATGGTCTCGGCCATCAGTAGATTCGGGATCGACACGGCCAGCTGGATGTTTGCGGCCCATTCCACCGGCCCGGCATAAAGATGCGGTGCCATCTGGGCCGTGAAGGCCTGGGCCAGAACGGCGATCTTGCGCGCCTCCCAGATGCCACCCGCGCGGCCCAGGGCGGGTTGCAGGATCTCGGCCGCGCCACTGCGCAGGACGGCGGCGAATTCGGCCATGGTCGTCAGCCGCTCGCCGGTCGCTATGGGAATGCGCACCGCGCGGGCGACGCGGGCCATGTCTTCGGGGCTGTCGGGCGGAATCGGCTCTTCGAACCACAGCGGGGAATAGGGCTCCAGCGCCTGCCCAAGCCGGATGGCGCCGGCCACGTTGAACTGGCCGTGGGTCCCGAAGAGCAGGTCGGCCCGGTCGCCCACCGCCTCGCGGATCGCCTTGCAGAACGCGACCGAGGCCGAGATGTCCGACATCGCCGGCATGTGTCCGCCTCGCATGGTGTAGGGGCCGGCCGGGTCGAACTTGACGGCGGTGTAGCCACGGGCCACGAGATCGGCCGCGCTTTCGCCGGCCTGTTCGGGAGAGGTCCAGAACTCGGTCAGATCGTGCTGCGGCAGGGGGTAGAGATAGCTGTAGGCGCGCACGCGATCGTTCATCACCCCGCCCAGCAGCGCATGGACCGGGCAGTCGCGATCCTTGCCCAGGATGTCCCAGCAGGCGATCTCCAGCCCCGAGAAGGCGCCGATCACGGTCGGATCCGGCCGCTGGGTGAAGCCCGAGGAATAGGCCCGGCGGAACATGCGTTCGATGTTTTCCGGGCGTTCGCCCTCCATGTGGCGGGAAAAGACATCACGGATGACATGGGCCATCGCGTCAGGCCCGACGCCGGCGGCATAGCATTCGCCCCAGCCCGTGATCCCTGTATCGGTGGTGACCTTCACCAGGATCCAGTAGCGCCCGCCCCAGCCGGGCGCCGGCGGCGCGGTGACGATGATGTCGAGATCCTGAAGCTTCATGACGCGGTCTCCGCTGGGACTTTGTTCAACTCGTAGCGGATTGCGATCGATGCACCAAGGCGTGGCTTGGCGTAGGTGACCCTGGGTCACCGGTCGGGCGCCGCGGGCGGGCGGACTGTGGACACTGTCGGCGCAGGGCGGCCCGAAAGCCGCTCCCGGTCTGTGGATGTCGTCAGTCGAAGACGATCACGTTCCGGCGGGCCGCGCCAGAGTTGGTGTCGGCGATGGCCTCGTTGATCTCTTCCAGCTTCCAGCGCTTCGAGATCAGCTCGTCCAGTTTCAGCCGGCCCTGCTTGTAGAGGTCGACCATCCACGGGATATCCCGCTGGATCACGACATCGCCCATGAACGATCCGATCATGCCCTGCGCGGTGGCGGCCAGCACGACGGGTTCGTATTCCGCCTTGGCGCCGCCATGGGGCATGCCCACCATGTAGACCTTGCCGCCGCGATCCAGGTAGCGATGCGCGGTCTGGTAGGCCGGGATGACGCCGACGGTGACCAGCACCGCGTCCGCGCCCTTGCCCATTGCCTGCATCGCCGCGCGCCACGGTTTTTCGTCGCTTGCCAGCACGCCGTCCGTGGCGCCGAATTCCTTGGCGACCTCCAGCTTCTCGGGCAGCATGTCGACGGCTACGATCCGGCGTGCGCCGGCAATCCGCGCACCCTGGATCGCGTTCAGGCCGACGCCGCCGGCACCGATCACAACGACATCCTGACCGGGGCGGATATTGGCCGACACGACGGCCGCGCCCACGCCGGTGATCACGCCGCACGAGATCAGGCTGGCGCTGTCCTTCGGCACATCGTCGGGGATCTTCACGACCTGCCGCTCGACGGCCACGACCTTCTGCGCAAAGGCACCGCAGGACAGGCCCTGCAGCATCGGGCCGCCATCGGTGTCGTAGACCGGCCCTCCCGCGCCCGTTACCTTGTTGGCGCACAGCGCCGGGCGACCCGCCGAACAGGTCGGGCATTCGCCGCAGGTGGCCAGCAGGGTCACGCAGACGCTGTCGCCCGGCTTGACCGTCCGCACGCCTTCGCCCACGGCCGTCACGCGGCCCGCGCCTTCATGGCCGAACACGGCCGGCAAAGGCCCGCCCCACGCGCCTTCGGCCAGCGAGATGTCGGAATGGCAGATCGCCACGGCATCGATGTCGACGGCCACCTGGCCGGGGCCGGGTTCGTCGATCTGGATCTCTTCGATGGTCAGCGGTTTGCCGAATTCACGGCACACGGCCGCCTTGATGGTTTGCATGTCTAAGCCTCCCGCGGTGGTTTTCCGAAGCGTTACCTGATGAACGTCAGGCTTCAAAGGGTCTAATGGTCGCTGGCCTATTTTTCTTGCGCCGATAGGGGCGTTGCTTTCCGGAATATTGCCAGCGCGGCGACCACGAGCACCAGCGAGACCAGGAACGGAGCCCCCGGCAGGTAGATGGGCGTGTCTGGTGCGGTGAAGGCGGCGAACACGCTTGTCATCGCAAGCGGTGACACGATGGTGGCAAGCGCCGTGGCACTGGCCATCAGGCCTTGCAGCTCGCCCTGCGCGTCGTCCGGTGTCGCGCGTGACATGATCCCTTGCAACGCGGGCATCGCCACACCGCCGAGCGCTGTGAGGGGCGTCAGCACCAAGGCGGCCGCGCCATTGGTGACGAAGGCGAGAATCGCGAAGACCACCATGTCGAAGGCCAGCCCGTAAAGCACGGCGCGCCAGTCGCCGACGGCCCGCAGGATCGGCCGGATCAGCAGCCCCTGCACCAGCGCCGCCGCCAGCCCGTAAAGCGTCAGCGACAGCCCGATCATGCCGGGGCCCCAGCCGAAACGCTCTTCCGCGAAGAAGGCCCAGACGGCGGGGTAGACATGGAAGGCGACCGAGAACAGGAAGAAGCCCAGCATCAGCACCCGGATTTCGGGCAGGCCGACAAGATACCGGAACGCGCCCAGCGGGTTGGCCCTGCGCCAGGTGAAGGCGCGGCGGATGCGGTCGGTCACGGTTTCGCGCATGACCACTGCGCCGAAGATGGTATTCATCGCCGCCAGTGCCGCCGCCGCATAGAACGGCGCGCGGGTGCCGTAGGCGCCTAGCAATCCGCCCACGATAGGGCCCAGTACGAAGCCCACCCCGAAGGCCGCGCCGATCAGGCCGAAATTGGCGGCCTTCTCTTCGGGTTTCGAGATGTCGGCCATGTAGGCCCCGGCGGTGGCATAGGTCGATGCCGTGATCCCGCCGAAGATCCGCCCTGCCAGCAGCAGCCAGATCGACCCGGCGACCGCCATGACAAGGTAATCCACCGCCATCGCGGCGAGAGAGATCAGGAGCACCGGCCGCCGCCCGACCGAATCCGACAGCGCGCCGATCATGGGTCCGCACAGGAACTGCATCACCGCAAAGCCCGACGCCAGCAGCCCGCCCCAGAGGGCCGCCGTGCCAAGGCCGCCGCCCTGAACCTCCTGTATCAGTTCGGGCATCACCGGCATGATCAGTCCGATGCCCATGGCGTCGATGATCACCGTGATCAGGATGAAAAGTATCGGCAGGCGCACCGGCGGTCCTTCGTGTCAGCGGCCGGTTGCAGCGTCCACGAAGGCGCGAGCGTCCTGTGGCGCGGTACCGGTCTGGCCCAGAGGATCGAAGAGCTTATCCGTGTCAAGATCGGGCCAGTCCCGCGCGGCCAGTTGGCGAAGCGGCACGCCGGTTTCCATCGCCTCGCGGGACAGGACCTTGACCGCCGATTGCGCCTCGGGCCGGGGCAGGAAACGGGTCAGCGCGAAGCTGAGCGCCTCGGCATGGATCAGGTCGAGCGTTTCGTTCAGCATTTCGAGCATCCGTGCGGGATCGGGTTCCAGCCCACGGGCAAGGTGCAGGCCCGTCTGCGCCGACGATGCCGCGCCCAGCACGATCTGCGGCAGGCACATCCATTCGGTGAACCAGGCGCCGCCGTCCCGTTGATGCCGGTGGACTGCCGCGCTTCCACGCAGGGCGGCTTCCATGGCTGTCTGTTGATGGGACAGGGCGACCAGCACGGATGCCGCGACCGGGTTCTGCTTCTGCGGCATGGTGGAGGAACTTCCGGCGCCACCCAGGCGGACCTCCTGAAACCCCGATTGCATATGGGCGATCACGTCCTCACCCATCTTGGCCATCGCGATGGACATGCGGCTCAGCCAGTCGGCCAGCCGCAGGACCGGGGTCCGGTCGGTGTGCCAGCTGCGCCCCGGATCGGCGAGGCCCAGCGAGGCGGCCATGGAGGCCCGGACCTGCGGCGCCTGCGAACCCAGCGCGGCGGAGGTCCCGGCAGCGCCGGACAGCGAGACCAGCAGGCAGCTTTCACGCAAGGACGGCAGTTCATTCAGCAGCCCGACCAGCGGCATTCCCCAGCTTGCGACCACGGCGCCGAAGGTCGTGGGCGTGGCGTGCTGACCATAGGTGCGCGCCGCCATGGGCGTTTCGGCATGTTCGGCCGCCAGGTCGGCCAGGCGGGACAGGAGGGCCTTCAGGTCGGTTTCGATGGCGGTCAGCGCGCCGCGCATCCGCAGCATCAGCCCGGTGTCGATGATGTCCTGAGAGGTCGCGCCCCAATGGACGTATTGCGCATGCTCCGCCCGACCGACAGCCGCGCGGAAATCGGCGACCAGTGCGGGCACGACGACGCCATTCCGTCCCGTGGCGGGTGACAGCGCGTCGGCATCCAGCGTCACGCTGGCCGCGGCATCAGCGATGGCAGAGGCACTTTCCGCCGGGATGATCCCCAGTTCGCCCTGCGCGGCAGCCAGCGCGCCTTCGACGCGCAGCATCGCGGCCAGTTCGGCGCGTTCGGTGAAATGTTCATGCACTGCGCCCGTCGGGAAGAGGCCCGCGTAAAGCGCGCTGTCGAAGACGGATGCGCTCATGCTTCTTCCCCCGCGATGCGGTGCAGGATCGCGGCGAGACCCGCGGGATCTGACAGGAAGGGCGAGTGGTCGGTGTCCATTTCGTACATCCGTTCAGGTGGCCAGCTTTCGGCCATCTGGCGCTGGTAATCGGGCAGGATCGTGTGATCCCGTTTCGTCAGGATGAAGCTCTTGGGGACGGCGTCATAGCCTTCGCCCAATGCCGCCTTCTCCAGCTGCGGGACTACGGGCTGCGGGCACAGCCGGTCCAGCGCGTAGTCCTGCGCCGAGGGCCGGCAGGTGTTGTAAAACAGTGTCCGCCCGTCTTCCCGTCCGACGTAGACCGTCCGTTTGTCTTCGGACCGCCTGAGCGCGGCCGAAGACGCGGGCCGCGGGCTGCCCTGTCGCAGATCTGCCAGCGAGTGGCCGGGCAGGGGCACGTAGGTTGCCAGCAGCACGAGCCCCGTCATGCAACCCGGCGCCATCCCGGCCGCTTCGGCGGCGACAAGCCCGCCCCAGCTGTGGCCGACGACCAGCGTCTTGGGCGAACAGACGCTCACAACGGCCTGCGCGGACGAGGCCAGCGTGATGTCGTCGATCGGGGTCGTGTCCTCGCCCATGCCGGGCAGGTCGATGGCGCGGGCTGTGTGGCCCAACCGGAGAAGCTCGGGCAGCAGATCGGCCCAGCACCATGCGCCGTGACAGGCGCCATGAACGAGAAGAAAGTCAGTCATGGCACCCGTCTATCCCGCGGGGCGGGTCCGGTCTACATGTCGAAGAAGATGGTCTCGGCATCGCCCTGCAGGTGGATGTCGAACCGCCAGCTGCCCGGACCGTCGCTTTTCGCGATCAGCGTGGGCAGGCGGTTGCGGTGTTCGACGCGGGCCAGCACCGGATCGGCCGACAGGTCGTCCCCGTCGAAATAGATCCGGGTCTGCAGCCCGATATTGATCCCCCGGGACACGATCCACAGCGCGATATGCGGTGCCATGGCGCCCACGGCGCCGGGTTTGATCGTCTCCAGCGTCCAGATGCCGTTCTCCTGATCCGCGGGCAGCCGCGCCCAGCCCTGCGTGCCGGGGCCGTACTGGCCATCGGCGTTCGCCTGCCAGCTTTCCACCAGCACGTCGCGCATCGGCGTGCCGGTGCCGTCGTGGACAATGCCGCGGATCGTGATGCGTTCGCCTTCGGCGTCGTCGGGAAAGGGTTTCAGCCCAAGGTCTTCCGGGTAGATCCCGCCGATGCCCGCGAAGTTCGGCGTGGCACCGATATGGACGTAAGGCCCTGCGGTCTGCGACGGGGTTTCTTCCAGTGTGTCGAGTTTCTGGACCATCTCACATCCCCTCCTTCTTGTTTTCGAACAGGGTCTGGCGGGTGCCACGCAGGACGATATCGAACTTGTAGGCCAGGAAATCGTGCGGTTTCGAGCCGTTCATGTCCAGGGGCGCGACCAGCCGGTCGATGGCGCTTTGATCGGGGATCGTGTTCACGATCGGGCAGCGCGGGATCAGCGGATCGCCTTCGAAATACATCTGGGTGATCAGCCGCTGGCCGAACGCATGGCCGAAGACGGAAAAATGGATATGCGCCGGCCGCCAGTCGTTGGGGCCGTTGGGCCACGGATAGGCGCCGGGCTTGATGGTCAGGAACTGGTAGGTCCCGGCCTCCCCCGTGATCGCGCGCCCGCAACCGCCGAAATTGGGGTCGAGCGGGGCAAGGTAGCCATCCTTCTTGTGCCGGTAGCGTCCGCCGGCATTGGCTTGCCAGACTTCGACCAAGGCTCCCGGAACGCCGCGGCCCGACTGGTCCAGAACGCGGCCATGGACCAGAACCCGTTCGCCGATGGCCGGATCGCCCGTCAGGTTCAGGACCAGGTTGTTGTCGAGCTCTCCCAGCATCGATTGCCCGAACACCGGGCCCGTATCTTCGGTCGGCGTGGCCGGCATCGAGATCAGCGCAAGCTTGGGGCTGCGCGGTACGCTGGTCTTGTAGCCGGGCGCATAGGCCAGGGGGTGCTGCGCGCGGGCGCGGGGGATCAGGGTCATGCGGTGTCCTCCATCTCGGCGTAGGTTGCCTTGGCCAGCTTGATCGCGTGATTGGCCTTGGGCACGCCTGCGTAGATCGCGACGTGCTGGAACACTTCCATCACGTCTTCCTTCGTCGCGCCTGTGTTGGCGGTGGCGCGGATGTGCATCGGGATTTCTTCGAAATTGCCCGTCGCCGCCAGCAAGGCCAGCGTCAGCATCGACCGTTCCCGGCGCGAAATCGCGTCGGACGACCAGACCGTGCCCCATGCCCCTTCGGTGATCAGCGTCTGGAAGGGCAGGTCGAAATCCGTCTTGGCGGCTTCGGCGCGGTCGACATGGGCATCGCCCAGAACCTCGCGCCGGGTTTTCATGCCGCGTTCGAACGTGTCAGACATGGCCGGTTCCTTTGATGAAGGCAGTCAGGATTTCCGCGTAACGCTCCGGCGCTTCCACGCAAGGAAGGTGGCCGGTGCCGCGTATGATCTCGAATTTCGAACCCGGGATCAGGTCAATCGTCTCCCGCACCAGATCCGGCGGGGTGGAGCCGTCGACATCGCCCGCGATCCCCAGCGCGGGGATTCGCAGGCCGGACGTGGGCGTGTAGAAATCGGTGCCGGAAATGGCCGCCGAACAGCCGGCGTAGCCTTCAGCCGGCTGGCGGACCAGCATGTTGCGCCAGGCTTCCAATTCGGGGCTGGCGCGGAAGGCGGGAGAGAACCATCGTTCCATCACCGCGTCGGCCATGGGTTCGATGCCCGATGCCTTCACCGCGGCGACGCGATCATCCCACATGTCTTTCGTGCCGATCTTGGCGCCGGTGTTCGACAGGACCACGGCGCGCACCAGATCGGGCCGTTTGACGGCGATCCCCTGCGCGATCATGCCGCCGATGGAGAGGCCCACGAACAGCGCGTCCGCCACGCCCAGATGATCCATCAGTTTTTCGACATCGGTCACTAGCTGGCCCATCTTGTAGGGACCAGGCGGCAGGGACGACAACCCGTGCCCGCGCTTGTCGTATCGGATGATCTTCAGCCCCGAAGGCAGCAGCGGCAGGACCTGGTCCCAAAGCCGCAGATCCGTTCCCAGCGAATTGGCAAAGACCACCGGCGCGCCATCCAGATCGCCATCGACACGGTAATGCAGGCGCACGTCGCCCAGATCGACGATGTTCATCCTTCCCTCCCCAATCTGATTCTCATCTTGGCCACAGGCTCGCCGGTTGGTCCGGCGCTGTCCAATTTCGCGCAGAAAATGGTTGAGCCGTCAACCTTATTGCCCGCCGGTGCTACACATCCAGTGCGCCGAGCGCGCGGGCAAAGATCGCGGGATCCACATTCCCGCCCGAGATCACGGCGATGACCGCCGGCGCGTCGCTTTCCGCCCCGTGGTAGAGCGCGGCGGCCAGCGCCACGGCACCGCCGGGTTCGGCCACCAGCTTCAGCCGCAGGAAGGCCTGCGCCATGGCCCGCAGCGCCTCCTCATCGCTCACGACGATGCCAAGGCCGCACAGGCGGTGCATGATCGGGAAGGTGATGTCACCGGGCGCCGGCGTCAGGATCGCGTCGCACAGCCCGCCCGCCATCGACGGGTTCGACTGAATCTGCCCCGTGGCCAGCGAGCGTGTGACATCGTCGAACCCCTCCGGTTCCACCGGCCGCACCTTCAGGCCGGGCGCCTTGGCGTCCAGCGCAAGCGCAATGCCCGACGTCAGCCCGCCACCACCGCAACAGACCATCACGTCGGCCTCGGTCACACCTGCCTCGGCCGCCTGCGCGGCGATCTCCAGCCCCGTCGTGCCCTGGCCGGCGATGACCTGCGGTTCGTCATAGGGTCGGATCAGGGTCAGCCCGCGTTCTTCCGCCAGACGGGCGCCGATCTCCTCGCGGCTTTCATTGGCGCGGTCGTACAGCACGACCTCGGCGCCAAGGGCCCGCGTGTTGGCGATCTTCAGCGCCGGGGCGTCTTCCGGCATGATGATCACCGCCGGGATGCCATGCCCCTTCGCCGCTGCCGCCACGCCCTGTGCGTGGTTGCCGCTGGAATAGGCGATCACGCCTCGCATGCGCGTTTCGGGCTCCAACGCCGACACCGCCGACCAACCTCCGCGGAACTTGAAGCTGCCGGTATGCTGCAGGCATTCGGGCTTTACGAAGACCGGGCGGCCCGCGATCTCGTCCAGGAAGGGCGAGGACAGAAGCGGCGTGTGGCGGGCATGGCCGCGCAACCGTTCGGCGGCGGCTTCGATCAGGGCAAGGGATGTCACGTGGCGGCCTCCAGTACGGCGCGGATCATGGAGAGCGACTCGCGCTCGTCAAGGAACGGAGGATGACCGCGATCGGGCACCTCGGCCACCATCAAATCGGGGCGACGCTCCCGCATCTTCGCCAGCGTCTCGGGCGTCAGGATGTCCGAGTTCGCGCCGCGGATCACGCCAGTGGGGATACCGCGCAAGTTGTCGAAGAACTGCCACAGGTCCGGGGCGTCCCCGGCCGCCGCCTGTTCAAGGATCGCCGTGCGCAGATGCGGGTCATAGCGCAGGGCCAGACCGTCACCCGTCTCGATGAACTGCGCCTCGGCTTGCTGGCGCCAAACCGACAGGGGAACGCCGGGAAATTCCGGCGCGTTGGCCTCCATCGCGGCCCTGGCCCATGCGTCGTGGGTGGGCTCCTCTGGCGTGGCGCCAAGGTAGCCCATGATCCGCGCGATGCCTGCGGGGCCCACCTCGGGCCCCACATCGTTCAGGATTGCGCCTGCCAGCCGTTCGGGGCGCGATGCGGCCACCGCCATGGTCACGAGCCCGCCACGAGAGGTGCCGAGGAAGGTTGCCCTGTCCAGACCGAGATGGTCCAGCAGGTCGACCACGTCTTCGCCTTCGCGGAAGATGTTGTAGGTCATGTAGTCGGGATCATGCGCCGACAGCCCACGCCCCCGCAGATCCAGCGCGATCATCCGGTACCCGTCCAGATGCGGCGCCACGAAGTCGAAATCCCGCACATTGCGGGTCAGCCCCGGCAGGCACAGGATCGGCGCGCCCTCCCCCCGGGTTTCGTAGTAGAGCCTCAGCCCGTCGGAAGTCGTGAACTCGGCCATCGGTAATCCTTGTCTTCAGCCCTTGGCGATGTCCGGGATCGCCCGCAAATCGTCCAGGATCCGGGTCGGTTTCCATGGAAGCCGGTCCACCGGTTCGCCTGCACGGTTCACCCAGACGGTCGAAAACCCGTACCCGGAGGCCGCCGCGGCATCCCATCCGTTCGAGGACACGAACAGCACTTCGTCCGTAGCGCATCCGAACCGCGCGCCGACGAGATCGTACACCTTCGAGTCGGGCTTGAAGATTCCGACGGTTTCGACGGACAGCACATCGTCGAGCAAAGGCCCGATCCCGGCGGACTCGACAGCACCGGCCAGCATCTCGGGCGAGCCGTTGGACAGGATCGCGGTCTGAAACCCGGCCGTCTTCAGCGCGGCTAGCATGTCGGGCACTTCCGGGAAGGCGGACAGCTCCCAATACAGATCCAGCAGCCGCTGACGCAGGGCAGGCTGATCGCCCAGCCCCTGCGCCTCCAGCGCCCAATCGAGCCCATTCTGCGTGACCTCCCAGAAATCGGTATGCGCGCCGGTGACCGCGCGCAGCCAGGAGTACTGAAGCTGCTTCAGACGCCAATGGGTCGCCACGGCCGCCCACTTCTTCTTCAGCGTCGGGAAATCAGGTTCGTCCGCGGCTTGCCGCGCGGCGGCAGCAACATCGAACAGCGTGCCGTAGGCGTCGAAAACGCAAGTGGTGATCGCCATGCCGGGTCTCCCCTGTTGGACCGGAACCGCACGGCTCCTCCCTGTCAAGGACAGTGCCCAAGCGCGCCGCCGGGCACAAGGCCGCCCATGTGCGCGAGGGGGCTCTGCCCCCGCCCGAGCCTGCGGCTCGGACTCCCCCGGAGTATTTTGGGAAGAGAAGAATGCAGGGGCGCTCGCCCTGACGTCTTTGGCCCCCAAATACCTCCGCCGGAGGCAGACCGACGGTGCATTGTTCCGACGACAAGGAATGGTGGTGGCAGCATCGGCAGTTCGCCAATGCCGGCGCGCGTCAGCGCGTCGCAATGCCCGCAGGGCAGGCGACGTTCACCCCGCGCCGAAGACTACAGGTGTTCGGCCTGCGGCATGCCCAGCACGTGGAACCCGCCGTCAACGCGGATGATCTCGCCCGTGGTCGAGGCGCCGGCGTCGGACACGAGATAGACGGCGGTCCCGCCCACGGCTTCCAGCGTCGCGTTGCTGCGCAGAGGGGCGTTCTGGTCGGTGTGCTTGTAGGTCTTGCGCGCGCCGCCGATGGCGGCACCCGCCAGCGTCCGCATCGGGCCGGGAGAGATCGCGTTCACGCGGATCCCGTCCGGGCCCAGATCGTTGGCAAGGTAGCGCGTGGCGGATTCCAGCGCGGCCTTGGCCACGCCCATTACGTTGTAATTCGGAACCACGCGGTTCGAACCCTGGTAGGTCAGCGTTACAAGCGAACCGCCATTGTCCTTCATCAGAGGGTAGGCGCGCCGGGCCACGTCGATGAACGAGTAGGCACTGATTTCCAGCGAATGCTTGAAGTTGGTCCTGCTGGTATTCAGGAAGCGGCCCGTCAGTTCCGACTTGTCGGAATAGGCGATGGCGTGGACAAGGAAATCGATCGTCTCCCACTTCTCGGCCAGTGCCGCGAAGGCGCGGTCGAGCGACGCGTCATCCGTGACGTCGACATCCACCAGCAGGTCCGATCCGACCGACGCGGCCAGCGGCTCCACCCGCTTGCCGAAAGCGTCGCCCTGGAAGGTGAAGGCCAGCTCCGCCCCTTCCTGGTGGAGCGCCCGCGCGATCCCCCAGGCGATCGACTTTTCATTTGCGACGCCCATGACCAGGCCGCGCTTTCCCTTCAAGCTGTCCGTCATGTCGCCGTCAGTCCCTGTAATTGGAAAGGATCATCGATCCGTTGGTGCCGCCGAAGCCGAAGCTGTTCGTCATCACGGAATCGAGTCCGGCGTCGTCCTTGCGGGTCGTCGCGATCTCGGCCGGATCGAGCGCCGGGTCCAGGTTTTCGACATTGATCGACGGCGTGATGAAATCGTTCTGCAGCATCAGGAGGCAGAAGATCGCCTCGAGCGCGCCGGCCGCGCCTTGGGCATGGCCCGTCATCGACTTGGTCGAACTGATCGGCGGGGTGGAGCCCTGGCCGAAGATCCGGCGCACCGCTTCCACTTCGCCCACGTCGCCTACGGGCGTCGATGTGCCGTGCGCGTTGATGTAGCTGACCTTGCGGTCCTCGGGCAGGGTCGACAGCGCAACGCGCATCGCCCGCTCGCCGCCTTCACCGGAAGGCGCGACCATGTCGTGGCCATCGGACGTCGCGGCATAGCCCGTGACCTCGGCATAGATCCTGGCGCCGCGCGCCTTGGCGTGTTCCAGGTCTTCCAGCACGACGATCCCGCCGCCGCCCGAGATAACGAACCCGTCGCGATCGGCGTCGAAGGCGCGGCTCGCCCGTTCGGGGGTGTCGTTGTACTTGGACGACATCGCGCCCATCGCGTCGAAGAGGCAGGACAGCGTCCAGTCCAGTTCCTCGCCGCCGCCGGCGAACATCACGTCCTGCTTGCCCATCATGATCTGTTCGGCCGCGTTGCCGATGCAATGCAGCGAGGTCGAGCAGGCCGAGGTGATGGAATAGTTCAGGCCCTTGATCTTGTAAGCCGTCGCAAGGTTGGCCGAGATCGTGGAGGACATGCATTTTGGTACCGCGAAGGGCCCGATCCGCTTGGGCGATCCCTTTTCCAGCACCGTCTGGTGCGCCTGCAACATGGCCGAGGTCGACGGCCCGCCGGAGCCCGCCACCAGCCCGGTGCGTGGGTTCACGACATCGCTGTCGTCCAGCCCTGCATCGGTGATGGCCTGCTGCATGGCGAGGTAGGCATAGCCCGCCCCCGGTCCCATGAAGCGCATCAGGCGTTTTTCGATATGATCGGCGAGGTCGATGTTCAGCGCACCGGCCACACGGCTGCGGAACCCGTGTTCCGTCATCTCTTCGCTGGCACGGATGCCGCTGAACCCGGAACGGAGCGACTCCAGAACTTCCCCGGCATTGTTGCCAATGGACGAGACGATGCCCAGCCCGGTTACCACGACACGGCGCATTGGCGCCTCCCTTGTCCTTCTCGAATACCTTGTCAGATCGGAACCCGTTCGGTTCCGTCAAGACGGCGAAGCGTGACCCGTGTCTATCAGGAAGATTCCGGCGCGGACAGGCCGACTTTCATGTCCTTGACCTGGCAGACCGTTTCGCCGTCGGCCAGCACGCGCCCGTCGGCCACGCCCATCTTCAGGCGGCGGTCGATCACGCGGGTGAAGTTGACCTCGTAGGTGACCAGCTTGCGGTCGGGACGGATCATGCCCGAAAGCTTCACCTCGCCCGCGCCCAGGGCAAAGCCCTGTCCCTGCCAGCCGCGCCAGCCAAGGTTGAAGCCGGTCAGCTGCCACAGGCCATCCACCATCAGGCAGCCCGGCATGACCTCGTTCCCGGGGAAATGGCAGGGGAAGAACCACAGATCGGGGGTGATATCCAGCTCGGCCACGATATGGCCCTTGCCGTTTTCGCCCGCGTCGGCGGACACTTCGGTGATGCGATCCATCATCAGCATCGGGGGTTCGGGCAATTGCGCATTGCCGGGGCCGAACAACTCGCCGCGGGCACAGGCCAGCAGGGCGTCCTTGTCGAAACTGTCGGGGAACTGACCCATATTCGGCGCGTCTCCTCTCTGCGGCAGCGGCCCGGGTCGGCGATGCCAGTCGCCGTCGGGAACGTCGCTGTCGTCCCGTCTTTTCCGGGTGTTATGCGGCGGCTGTCTGCCATAGCGCGCACCCGGTTTCTCGATTGCCCTTCCTCTAGCACCGGCTGTCGGGGGCCTGCAAGGGTGCCGGGCACCCCTGCCGCCCGTTCCGCGCCCAGTATCCCGATCAGCCGCCCGCACAGGTTGTCCGGGGGATGCAAACTTGGGCAGCGACAGTGTTGCGCCGCGTCACTGTGCAGGCAGAGGCAGGAATATCCCTTGAATATGCATTGAAACTCTGGCCCGGAGGTTTTTATAGTGTGGAGAAACCAGAGAGATTTCTCTGCAAGCCACGTCCGGTGCGCAGATGCCGGAACCGGAGCAAACAGGTCGGACATATGACCGCGAAGGATACCAGGGCGAACACGGCCACGCAGGCGCATGCTGCATCCCGCCAGGATGTGGCAACGAACGTCTACGAGGTCGACCTGAAGGACACCCCTTGCCACGAACCCGACTTCGACCGCGAACACGGTATCGACGGTGATGTGGCGAGCGTCACCGAAGAAGAACGCGCCACCGCCTGGCTTGGCAAGGTCGGGCTCAGGCCCACGCGCCAGAGGCTTGCACTGGCCCGGCTTCTGATCGGGGACGGCCATCACCGTCACGTCACCGCCGAAAGCCTTTTCGAGGCCGTGAAGACCGCCGGCGCCGCCGTTTCACTGGCGACCGTATACAATACTCTAAGGGCCTTCTGCGATGCGGGCCTGATGCAGGAAGTCACGGTCGACGGGTCCAAGAGCTATTTCGACACCAATACGCACGATCACCCGCACTTCTACTGGGAGGATCAGGCACGGCTGACGGACGCTCCGTCCGACCAGCTGGTGATCGCCCGCCTGCCCGATGCCCCCGACGGGGCCGAGATCGCCTCGGTCGACGTCGTTATCCGTCTTCGGCGCAAATAGTAGAACAGGGCAGGGCAGAACCGTCCATGCCGCATCCGCTCCTCACACAGGCCGATATCGACAATTTCCAACGCGACGGCGCGGTGATGATCCGCGGTCTGTTCGCCGAACATGTGGAAGGCTTGCGCGCGGGCATCGAACGCAACCTGCGCCATCCCGGTCCCTACGCATCCGAAAATGAACGCGCCGGCGAAACCGGACGCTTCTTCGACGACTACTGCAACTGGACCCGCATCCCCGAATTCTCAAGCGCGATCCTGAACAGCCCCGCGGCCGAAGTGGCCGCCGACCTCATGGGATCGTCCCGCGTCCAGATCTTCCACGATCATGTCCTGGTGAAGGAGCCCGGCACCTCGATGGCCACGCCATGGCATCAGGACGGCCCCTACTACTTTGTCGCCGGCCGCCAGACGATCAGCTTCTGGTGCCCGCTGGATCCTGTGGACGAGGCATCCCTCCGCTGCGTCGCGGGCTCCCATCTGTGGAACAAGGACGTGATGCCCACCCGCTGGGTGTCCGAGGACTCGTTCTTCCCCGATCCCGACCTCTACCGCCCGGTGCCGGACCCGGACGCGGAAGGCATGGATGTGCTTTCCTATCCCATGGCGCCGGGCGATGCGGTGGCCTTCCACTTCCGCACGCTCCATGGCGCGCGGGGCAATACCAGCGCCACGCGGCGCCGGGCGTTCTCTGTCCGCTTCGTGGGCGACGACGCAACCTATGTCGAACGCCCCGGTCGGACCTCACCCCCGTTCCCGGGTCACGGTCACAAACCTGGCGACCGTCTGCGCGAAGACTGGTTCCCGACGATCTTCGAACGCACCGATTCCTGACCTGACGGGCCCGGGAGGGTATTCGACCGGGACTCGGAGCCTTCTAGCAGGGAATCTGCGCCCGTGGCTGTCCTTTCAGGGGAATCGATACGATTGAAGCCCGTGCGATTCCCTTTGCGCGCCCGCTTTTTTGCCCTTGGGACCTGCAAAACGCCGGAGGCCATGTGGATAACATCGCGGAAAAAGGCCATTTTCCGGCCAAAAGGGGCCATCCGGGGCGGTTGCCCAAAGGTAAGGTCGAAAAAATCGTCGATTCCGAAAAAAAGCACTTGCGAGTACTGACCCCAATCCGTAGATAGCCCCTCACCGGCGGCGCTGAGGCGCACGACGGGGCGGCCAGAGCGGAACGGACGGGAGTTCGGGAGGTTCTGGCGAGAGAATTTTGAGGCATTTCGGGCGGGG
>NZ_QZEX01000015.1 GCF_003646465.1 Chachezhania antarctica | reverse complement strand
CGACCCTGAAATGGGCTGCGCATCATCAGACCCGACGCAACAACCCGTCAACTGACGGCCTTCCAAGCCCTTCAGGCTGCGCCAACTGCTCCATAGTCGAGAAAACAGTCAAAAATCGAGGTGCCCAAGACTAACTCGGTCTTTGAGGCGACCGCGCCCCTCCTTCATCTGCCTAAGCGAATTTGACGGCAGGCGAAAACTGACCCGGCTTAAAAAGTACAACAAGAAATGGGTGAATTTCTCATTTACAATTGCCATGGATATCATCGTTGCCGTACTTTTGATTAGTCTTGAGGAGCGAATTGCGGCGCTGTTCTAGCGCATAAGAAATAGTGCCTCCTATTTTCCGTGCCTCGACTAAATTTCAAGCTGGGAAAGCTGTCACCCCTGCGGCAAAGCAAAATTCGCATGCGCCGAAACGAACCATGTCTCTCCGATGCGGCGGAAGACGGTCAGGCGGGGGGCTTCGTGTTGCAGTTCCTTGCCGTCGACCGTCTCGGTGATCTGCAGGACATAGCTGACCACGCGGATGTCGCCTTCGCCCGTGACGACGAAGTCGGTGGCGTCGGGGATCGACGTGATCTTGGGGAAGTTGTTCTGAACGTAGGACGCCGCGTCGTGCTGCGTGCCGCTGCCGCGGACGATCTGGAATTCCGGGGCAAGGACGCTCGCCACCGTGTCGGCATTGCCCGAGGCGACGACCCCAACCCATGTGCCCACCATCAGCGCCGCGTCGTCGGCTTCGATCCCGTCGGCCAGGGCGGGGGACGTGGCGAGAGCGGCCAGCAGGGCCAGCGTGCGGATGGGTTTCATGGGTTATCCTCCAGTGTTGCGGCAGAGTTTAGATAGCTCTGCGGCAGGAGGACAGGATTTTTCGTGTTTGGCGTGTATCTGGGGAGATGAGCGGCCGCGGATGGTGCGTGCGGAGCACGCACCCTACGGGGGCAGTTGTGCGTAGGGTGCGTGGTTGCCACGCAGCGTTGCCCCGCCCCTAGCTGTCCATTTTCAGCGCCGAGATGAACGCTTCCTGCGGAATGTCCACCTTGCCGAACTGGCGCATCTTCTTCTTGCCGGCCTTCTGCTTGTCCAGCAGCTTGCGCTTCCGGGTCGCGTCGCCGCCATAGCATTTCGCCGTCACGTCCTTGCGCATGGCCGACAGCGTCTCGCGCGCGATGACCTTGCCGCCAATGGCCGCCTGGATCGGGATCTTGAACATGTGGCGCGGGATCAGGTCCTTCAGCTTCTCGACCATCGCCCGGCCGCGCTGTTCCGCCCGATCGCGGTGCACCATGGTGGAAAGCGCGTCCACGGGTTCGTCGTTCACGAGGATCTGCATCTTCACCAGCGAATCTTCACGGTAGCCGATCATCTGGTAATCGAAGCTGGCATAGCCCTTGGTCACCGATTTCAGCCGGTCGTAGAAATCGAACACGACCTCGTTCAGCGGCAGATCGTAGACGACAAGCGGGCGGCTGCCAGCATAGGTCAGCTCCTGCTGGATGCCGCGGCGGTCCTGGCACAGCTTCAGCACGTCGCCCAGGTAGTCGTCGGGCACCATGATCGTGGCCTTGATCCGCGGCTCCTCGATATGATCGACATGGGTCAGGTCGGGCATGTCGGCGGGGTTGTGCAGTTCCAGCACCTCCCCGTCCTTCATGAATACATGGTAGACGACCGACGGCGCGGTGGTGATCAGGTCGATCCCGTATTCGCGTTCCAGCCGGTCGCGGATCACTTCGAGGTGGAGAAGCCCAAGGAACCCGCATCGGAAGCCGAAACCCAGCGCGGCGGAGGTCTCCATCTCGTACGAGAACGAGGCGTCGTTCAGGGCGAGCTTCTCGATCGCGTCGCGCAGGTCTTCGAATTCGGCGGAATCGACGGGGAAGAGGCCGCAGAACACCACTGGAACGGACGGCTTGAAGCCCGGAAGCGCCTTGTCGGTGCCCCTCTTTTCATGGGTGATCGTGTCGCCAACCTTGGTGTCGCGGACCTGCTTGATCGACGCGGTGATGAACCCGATCTCGCCCGGGCCCAGCTCATCGACATTCTGCATCGCGGGGCGGAAGACGCCGATCCGGTCGATCTGGTGCACGGTGCCGAAGCGCATGAACCGCACGCGGTCGTTCTTCTTCATCACGCCGTCCATGATCCGGACGAGCACGACGACACCCAGATAGGGATCGTACCAGCTGTCGACCAGCATGGCCTTCAGCGGTGCGTCACGGTCGCCCGAAGGCGCGGGAAGACGGTGGCAGATCGCCTCCAGCGTCTCGTGGATGCCAATGCCGGACTTGGCCGACACCAGCAGCGCGTCGGAGGCGTCGATCCCGATCACGTCCTCGATCTGCGCCTTCACCCGGTCGGGTTCCGACGCGGGCAGGTCGATCTTGTTCAGGACCGGGATGATCTCGTGATCCGCATCGATGGCCTGGTAGACGTTGGCAAGCGTCTGCGCCTCGACCCCTTGGGTGCTGTCGACCACCAGGAGCGAGCCTTCGACCGCGTGCATGGAACGGGAGACCTCGTAGGCGAAATCGACGTGGCCCGGCGTGTCGATCAGGTTCAGCACGTAGAACTCGCCATTGTCGGCGATGTACTCGATCCGGACGGTGTTCGCCTTGATGGTGATGCCGCGCTCGCGCTCGATGTCCATCGCGTCGAGCAGCTGTTCCTTCATCTCGCGTTCGGACACCGTATTGGTCGATTGAATCAACCTGTCGGCAAGCGTGGACTTGCCGTGGTCGATATGGGCGACGATGGAGAAATTCCGGATATGCGCGAGGTCTGTCATGGAACGTGCATATGATCGTGAACGCCGGGCCGGTCAAGCGGGACGCGCCTGCCAGCGATAGAAGATTGATCTGAAGCCCCGATTGACGGTATCTAGGACGCCATAAGGCGGAAAACCGGCAAAGCCGGGCCGCCACGGATCCGGGCAAACCGGGCCGGACGTGCAAACCAGATGGGCAAGAGGCAGTCCATGAAAAATTCGATTATCTTACTCTCTCTCGGTCTGTGTCTGGCCGGGGCATGCGCAAACGCAGGCGGCGTTGTCGAGCGGGCCTGCCGCGAGTCGGAACGCACCGCGGCGTCCGACAGATTGTGCAGTTGTATACAAAACGTTGCGCAAAAGACGCTTTCGTTCTCGGAACGCCGCAAGGTCGCCAAGTGGTTCCGGGATCCGCATCGGGCGCAGGAAACCCGGCAGTCGGATCGCGCCCGTGATGAAGTCTTGTGGAAAAACTACAAAAAATTCGGCGATACTGCGCGGAGAACCTGTGGTTGACCAAAACTGTCGTCTTTAACCTTGACCCCGTGCACTGTGCCATTAAGGAACAGCGCGGGGGGAATGGCAGGACGGCAGAATGCTGATCAAGGGTGTGACGTTGCGGGGGCTCGAGGTGTTCGAGGCGCTCGCCAGTACGGGGTCGGTCGCTCAGGCGGCGGAACGGACCGGGCTTAGTCAGCCGGCGGTCAGCCAGCAGTTGCGCAATCTGGAACAGGCGCTGGGGGTCGATCTTGTCGATCACGGTCGTCGCCCGATGCGCGTGACGCCCGCCGGACGCGCCTTCCTGTCCCGCACCGAAGCGGTTCTGAGCGAGCTTCGCCTTGCCCAGAACGAACTGACGGTGATGGACCTGGGCGATCTGACGACGCTGTCCATCGGGCTGATCGACGATTTCGACAATGACCTGACCCCGCGGCTGGTGACCGAACTGGCGGATTCGCTGTCGCGCTGCCGGTTCAAGCTGATCACGGCCTCCAGCCGCGAGATTTCCGCCGCGATGAAGGCCCGCGAATTCCACATCGCCGTGGCCGCCAGCACGGGCGAGGCGATGGACGGGGTGACGGAATACCCGCTTGTCGAAGACCCGTTCATCCTTGTGACGCCGGCCGGCTGGGTCAGCGATCCGGAAAAGATCATTTCCGATATCCACGGCCTGCCGCTGCTGCGTTATGCCCGCGAACAACTGATCGCACAGCAGGTCGAAGGCATCCTGACCCGGCATGGCCTGCAGTTCGACGACCGCTTCGAAATCGGCAGTCACCTGGCCCTGATGGCCATGGTCGCGCGGCGCGTCGGCTGGGCGATCACGACGCCGCTGGGCTACATGCGCGCCACGCGGTTCCACGATGCGATCGACGCCTATCCCCTGCCCTTCGGCAACGAGGGCCGCAAGATCTCGCTTTTTGCCGGAACCGACTGGACCGACCGCGTCCCCCGCGACGTGGCCGACATGATGCGCCGGCTGGTGCGCAGCCAGATCACAGAGCCCGCGACTGCGAAGCTGCCGTGGCTTTCGGGTTCGCTGGAAGTCATCGGGAAGTAGTCGGACGCTCAGGGGAGCGAGCCGACCCAGCGTTCGCTCGATCATGCAATTTTGCACGCCCCGATATGCGCCGGCGCATGGCCCTTTTTTTGGTGCCTTTGCTTTCCTTTGGGGCGGGTCTCATGCAGATCATGCAGAAGGCAATTGATGGAGGGTTTGAATGGCCGGTCTCTTTTTCGACGAGTATCACGAAGGGCAGGAGTTCCAGCACGAGCTGCGCCGCACGGTGTCAGAGGCGGACAACACCATGTTCAGCCTGATGTCGATGAACCCGCAGCCGCTGCATATCGATGCGCATTTCGCCGAGCAGACGGAATGGGGCCAGCGGTTGTTCAACTCCATGTTCACCTTCGCGATCCTCGTGGGCCTGTCGGTGCAGGACACGACACTGGGCACGCTGGTGGGCAACCTGGGCTTCACGGATGTCGTCTTCCCGAACCCGGTCTTTCACGGCGACACGCTGCGCGCGGAAACCACGGTGACGATGCTGCGCGAGAGCCGCTCGAAGCCCGACCGGGGCATCGTGGAGTTCGAGCACCGCTGCTACAAGCAGGACGGCACGCTGGTGGCCAAGTGCAAGCGCACGTCGCTTCTGTACAAGAAACCGCAGGGGGACGCGTGATGCGCAGCTTCCTGTTCGTCCCCGGCGACAGCGAACGCAAGTTCGGCAAGGCCCGCGATGGCGAGGCGGATGCGCTGATCCTGGATCTGGAGGATTCGGTGGCCCTGTCCGAAAAGGACGCCGCCCGCGGCATCGTGGGTCGGATGCTGGGCCAGAAGCGCGAAGGGCAGAAGCTGTTCGTGCGGGTCAATGCGCTGGACACGGGGCTGACCTTGGCCGACCTGGCCGCCGTGATGCCCCATGCGCCCGACGGGATCGCGCTGCCGAAATGCGAAGGCCCGGAGGATCTGAACCGCTGCGCCCACTACCTTGCGGCGTTCGAGGCAGCGCATGGGCTGGGAGAGACACCGATCCTTGCGATTGCCACCGAAACGGCCGGATCCCTGTTCACGCTGGGCACGTACAAGGGCTGCGATCCGCGGCTCTGGGGCCTGATGTGGGGGGCAGAGGATCTGGCGGCCTCGCTGGGCGCCAAGGAGAACGGCGCACGCGAGGGCTATCACGAGCCGTTCCGGCTGGCGCGGAACCTGTGCCTTGCGGGGGCGGCGGCGGCGGGCGTCGTGCCGGTCGACACGATCTGCGCGGTGCTGGACGATCTGTCCGTGGTCGAGGCCGAGGCCAACGCCGCGCGCCGCGACGGGTTCGGCGCCAAGGCAGTGATCCACCCGAAACACGTGGCCCCGGTGAACGCGGCCTTCACGCCGACGGAAGATGAACTGAACTGGGCCGAGAAAGTGCTGGCCGCCTTCGCCGCCGACCCCACGGCGGGGGTCGTGCGGATCGACGGGCAGATGATCGACAAGCCGCACGAGCGCGCCGCGCGCAAGATCATGGCGATGGCCGGGCGGGACTGATACCGGGAAGGATCGCGCCTCTCGCGCCCCACCCGCCCGCCCCGGCGGTCGAGGCGCGATGGGCGCATGCGCGCCCGGGTCATTCCCCAGTGCGACCGGACCCAAGCCGCGCGCGGAGGTCTGTCTTAAGGACCTTGCCGTAATTGTTCTTCGGCAGCGCATCGACGAAGATGTACCGCCTCGGCTTCTTGAAGCGCGCAATCCGGTCGGTGCAGGCCCGGTCCAGATCGGCCTCCTCGGGCCTTTGCGTGGCGGCCACGACGAAAGCCACCACGATCTCTCCCCAGTCCGGGTCGGGCTTGCCCACGACAGACACTTCGCTGACGCCGGGATGGGTCAGCAACGCTTCCTCGACCTCGCGCGGATAGATATTGGTTCCGCCCGAGACCACCAGGTCCTTGGCGCGATCCTGCAGCGTCAGGTAGCCGTCCGCATCCAGCCGCCCCAGGTCCCCGGTCCAGAGCCAGCCGTCGCGGAGCGCCTTCGCGTTGGCCGCGTCATCGTCCAGATAGCCCAGCATCACCGTCGGTCCCCGCACCACAATTTCGCCGGTCTCCCCGTGCGGTTTGGGCCGCCCCGCATCATCGACCACGCGGACCTCGGCCACCGAATGGGCCCGGCCGACCGAGCCCAGGCGCCTGTCCCGGTCGGGATGGGACGCATCGGCCAGGTCTGCACGCGACAGGGCAGTGATCGTCATCGGCGTTTCGCCCTGTCCGTAGATCTGGACGAATTTCGGCCCGAAATGATCCAGCGCCTCGCGGATGTCGGCGACATACATCGGCCCCCCGCCATAGACGATGGTCTTGATCCCATGGCCCCTGTCGACCGCAGCCCGGGCCGCGGTGACAAGGCGCTTGACCATGGTGGGTGCCGCGAACATCGACACGGGCCCCAGCCTACGGGCCAGATCCAGAATTTCGGCCGGATCGAACCCGCCGCTTTCGGGCAGCACGTGGCGGGCGCCCCGCAGCACGTGAACGAAATTGTAAAGCCCCGCACCGTGGGACATCGGCGCCGCGTAGAGCGCGGCATCGCGGGCATGAACGTCGTCGACATCCGCGAGATAGCCGAGCGACATGGCCATCAGGTTCCCCGCGCTCAGCATCGCGCCCTTGGGGCGGCCGGTGGTGCCCGAGGTGTAGAAGATCCAGACAGGATGGTCGGCGCCCAGCGGATGGGGATGGCCCAGGGGCGCCCGTGCATAAAGATCGGCCGACGGCCCGATCAGTTCGGCGTCGACGCCGGCCCCTGCCAGCGCCTGGTGGTCCGTGGCAAAGACAAGCCGCGCCGACGCATGACCGGTGATCCAGGCCACTTCCCGCGGATGCAGCTTGCCGTTGACCGGAACGGCTGTCGCGCCTGCATACCAGATACCGTAAAGGGTCGGCAGGTAATCGGGACCGTTGGGCAGGAACACGGCGACCCTGTCCCCGGGACCGATCCCGCGTTGCGCCAGAAGCGCACCGACCGACCCGGCCATCCGGGCGAACCCGGCATAGTCGCAGATCTGGCGTGCGCCGTGAAACAGCGCCGGCGCCTCCGGCACGGCTTTCGCCGTCCGGGCCAGCCATTCTGCAGGGTTCATCCTGTCCCTCCTCGTTCCCGCACGGAATGATACCGCGGCGCCTCGCGCTGTAAATCCGGGAACACGGATGAAAGACGCCGCGCGCCCGAAACCCGGTCGGGGGCGTCAGCCCAACTGGAACCTCGGGGTCGATTTCGTAAGTGCGATCTCGTCCTCGCTCATGGCTTCCGGGATCGCCTCGAACAAGGGCGTCGACATGTAGCGCTGCCCCGTGTGGCTGCTGCGTGATGCACCGCAACGGTCCGGCCACCGGAACCGATCAGGCGCCTGGTCACCCTATGTCAGGTCAGGCAGGAACGGCCCGGGAAAAAGCGAGGTGCCCGCGAAGCGCAACGGGCCGGCGATCTGTGCCGGCCCGTCAGCAAAGGTCAGACGCCCAGGCACCAGCGCAGGATCGCCTTCTGCGCGTGAAGCCGGTTCTCCGCCTCGTCGAAGATCACCGATTGCGGACCGTCCATCACTTCCGACGTCACCTCTTCCCCGCGATGCGCGGGCAGGCAATGCATGAAGAGCGCGTCCGACCCCGCCGCCTCCATCAACCGCTTGTCGACCTGGTAGGGCCGCAGCAGGTTGTGGCGCCGTTCGCGCGCCGACTGGGCATCGTGCATCGAAACCCACGTGTCGGCCACGATCAGGTCTGCGCCTTCGACCGCCTTGTAGGGATCGCGTTCGATCAGGATCTCGCTGCCCTTCTCGCGCGCATAGGCCACATCGGCCGCGGCCGGGTCCAGCACCTGCGGACCGGTGAAGGTCAGGTCGAACCCGAACTGCCCGGCCGCGTGCAGGAAGGACGAACACACGTTGTTGCCGTCGCCCGTCCAGACGACCTTCTTCCCGGCGATGGGGCCGCGATGTTCTTCGAACGTCATCACGTCGGCCATGATCTGGCAGGGATGCGAGGCGTCGGTCAGCCCGTTGATCACCGGCACGTCGGCGGCTTCGGCCATTTCCGTCAGGACCGAGGGATCGAAGGTCCGGATCATGATCAGATCGACGAAGCGCGACATCACGCGGGCGGTGTCGGCGATCGTCTCCCCATGGCCCAGCTGCATGTCGGACCCCGACAGCACCAGCGTCTCGCCGCCCATCTGGCGCACGCCGACGTCGAAGGACACGCGCGTCCGGGTGGATGGCTTTTCGAAGATCAGGGCCACCACGTGACCCTCCAGCGGCCGGGTGTCGTCCGCCGCGCCGCGCGGGCGGCCGGCGCGGGCCGTCTTCATGGCGCGGGCATCTTCGATCATCTGCCGCAGGTCGGTCGGGTCGGTGGTGTGAATATCCAGAAAATGGTTCATGTCTGTCCGTCGATCAGGCCGGAGACCGCCGCCGTCCTTGGGCTGGCGTTCTCCGGGCAGTTGGGCTTGTTTATCCGGCTGTCAGGGCCGTTGCGGCGGCGCCGAGGCGCGCGATGGCTTCGCCGATTTCGTCCTCGGTCAGGTTCAGGGGCGGGATGAGGCGGATGATGTTGTCCGCCGCAGGCACGGTGATGACCCCGGCCGCATAGCCCGCCGCCACGACTTCACCCGCGGGCGGCTTGCATTTCAGGCCCAGCATCAGCCCGGTGCCACGCACCGATTCAAACACCTCCGGGTGATCCGCCACCAGCCCTTCCAGTCGCTGACGGAACAGGCCCGCCCGGCGGTTCACGTCGGCCAGGAAATCCGGATCGCCCACATGGTTCAGGACCGTCAGGCCCACGGCACAGCCCAGCGGGTTGCCACCATAGGTCGACCCGTGGGTGCCCGCGACCATGCCGCTTGCGGCCTCTTCGGTGGCCAGCACGGCGCCCAGCGGGAAGCCCCCGCCGATGCCCTTGGCGACCATCATTATATCCGGCGTGATCCCGGCCCATTCATGGGCAAAGAGCCGCCCCGTCCGGCCCACGCCGCACTGCACCTCGTCAAGGATCAGCAGCAGGCCGTGCGTGTCGCACAGGTCGCGCAGCGCCTTCAGTTCGGCATCGGGCAACACACGAATACCGCCCTCGCCCTGGATCGGTTCGATCAGGATGGCGGCGGTAGTGTCGGTCACCGCGGCCTTCGCAGCCTCCACCGCGTTCTCCCACGGGAGATGCACGAAACCGGGCAGCACGGGCCCAAAGCCCTTGACCATCTTCTCGGCCCCAGACGCGGCGATGGCCGCCGACGACCGGCCATGGAACGAGCCATCGAAGGTCATGATGTCGACCTTCTCGGGCTCACCCTTCTCGTAGAAATACTTCCGCGCCATCTTCACGGCCAGTTCGCACGCCTCGGTGCCCGAGTTCGTGAAGAAGACCGTGTCGGCAAAGGTCAGATCGACCAGCCGGTTCGCCAGCGCTTCCTGCTGCGGGATCTTGTAGAGGTTCGACACATGCCACAGCTTCGACGCCTGATCGGAAATCGTGGCAACCAGATCGGGATGGGCATGGCCCAGCGCGTTCACGGCAATGCCGGCGCCCAGGTCCAGAAAGCGTCGCCCGTCCTTCTCGATCAGCCAAGCGCCTTCGCCGCGCTCGAATTCGAGCGGCGCACGGTTATATGTCGGCAGAACGGACGGGATCATGAGATTTTCCTCTGATAAGTCCCAGGACAGGCCACAGAAGTGCCGGATGGGGCTGGGAACGTCAACGAAATGTAAGGGAAAGTCAGGTCGTACGGGCATTGGCCCGAGCGCCGGGGCGCTTCAGGCTGTGCGACGTCGGCGTCGCGAGGCGATATTGGCAATACCAGTGACCATGGCGCGGCTTTAGCGCTTGCACACGGGAAAGGGAAGTGGGAATTGCAGTACGCTGCTGCCGGGCTATGGGGCCTGTACCTTGTAACTCCGCCCCGAAAGACTAATATGTCGGTCTGGCGAAAGCCAAGCTTGATGAAATTGACGGCGGGCGCCTTCCGGGTTGTCCGCTATACGAGATGGGGTTGGCATGTCCTGGACCGACGAGCGCGTTGAACTGCTCAAGAAAATGTGGGGCGAGGGTCAATCCGCCAGTCAGATCGCCAAGGAACTGGGCGGCGTGACCCGCAATGCCGTGATCGGGAAGGTGCATCGCCTGGGCCTGTCGAACCGCACCGGCGGACCGGCGGCGGCGGCAAAGCCCGCAGCGGCGGAAGCAAAGCCTAAACCGGCCAGCAAGCCCGAAGCGGTGCAGCCGGAAGCGGCGCCCGAAACGGCCAAGGCCGAAACGGCCGATGCCGCGCCCGAACCCGAAGCCCGGCCCGCCCCTTCGGCGCCGGTCAACCCGCGCAAGCAGATCGTGCCCGCGGGGCAGCCCCTGCCGCCACAGCCATCGGCCAATGAAATCAGCCCCGAAGCGCTGGCCAAGGTCAGCGAAGTCGAAAAGGGCGCACTGAAGCTGACGCTGATGGACCTGACGGAACGGACCTGCAAATGGCCCGTGGGCGATCCGGCGACGGAAGATTTCTGGTTCTGCGGCCTGCCTGCCCAGCCCGGCAAGCCCTATTGCGAAGCCCATGTCGGCGTCGCCTTCCAGCCGATGAGCGCACGCCGCGACCGCCGGCGGTAATCACACGATCGAACGGCGCCGTGCTGTGTTGGCGCGGCGTCACTTCCCCGGGTAACAGCTTCCCGCTGGCAGCTTACCCTTGCGTCATACATCTCCCCCTTTCTATCTGAACCCGACCGCACGCCTCATTTGCGTGCACGGGCGGGGGAAACCGTGACATGACCGAAACCGCACAGGCCGAAGGCCCGCGCGCCTTCTGGAGCCGTTCGAACATCGCCGGCGCCATCGGCAACGTTCTGGAATGGTACGATTTCGCGATCTACGGCTTTCTTGCGCCGATCATCGCCAAGCACTTCTTCCCCGCCGACAGCGAAACCGTGAGCCTGATCGCCACCTTCGGCGTCTTCGCCGCGGGCTTCATGATGCGCCCCATCGGCGGCATCGTCATGGGCCATATCGCCGACACGTTCGGCCGGAGACTGGCGCTGACGCTATCGGTGGGGCTGATGGCCATCCCCACGACGCTGATCGCGTTCCTTCCGACCTATGCCGCGGTCGGCGTGGCCGCCCCCCTGCTCCTGACCCTCTTCCGCCTGTGCCAGGGCCTGTCGGTAGGCGGCGAATACACCAGCTCGGCCACCTTCCTTGTCGAAAACGCGCCGCCGAACCGCCGCGGCCTTGCCGGATCGTGGAGCGTCACCGGCGCTGTTCTGGGCCTTCTTCTGGGATCGGGTGTTGCGACATTGCTGTCGAACCTGCTGTCCGACACAGCGATGAGCGCGTGGGGCTGGCGTGTGCCGTTTCTGCTGGGCATCGTGCTGGGCCTCGCCGGCGTCTACCTGCGCCGCCATGTCGAGGAAACGCTGGTCGCACCCGAAGTCGACGACCTGGAAGGCAATGTCGAAAAGCAGGTGCCGCTGGTCGATGCCGTGCGCAATCACGGGGCCGACATGCTGCGCATCATCGGCATCTGCGTGATGAGCTCGATCGCCTTCTACGGCGGGTTCGTGTTCCTCGTGACCTACCTTGTCGAATACAACACCGTCACCCAGCGGCTGGCGCTTGACCTGAACACGATCAGCCTCGTGGTTCTGGTCGTGCTGCTGCCGGCCATGGCCTACCTGTCCGACCTTGTCGGACGGAAGACGATGCTGCTGGCCGGCACCCTCCTGATGGGGCTGGGCGCCTACCCGGTGTTCTGGCTGCTGCACCATGACAACGGCACGCTGATCCTGACGGGCGAGCTGATCATGGTCGCGATCATCGCCGTCTTCAGCGGCTGCCTGCCCACCGCGATGTGCGAGCTCTTCCCCGGCAGGATCCGGGTGACGGCGGTGTCCGTTGCCTACAACCTGCCCTATGCCGTCTTCGGCGGCACCGCACCGATGGTCGTCACCTGGCTGATCGGGGCCAGCCATGACGACCTTGCGCCGGCCTACTACATCATGGCCGCGTCGGCCGTTTCTCTCGTGGCTGTTCTGACGATGCGCGAAACCTTCCGCGAACCGCTGCGCTGACGGCAAAAGGCCGGCTGTTCCCAGCCGGCCTTTCCCGCCTGACGGCCCAGCGCCCGCATTGTCCGGGGGGACAGGTCGGGTGCAGGCGCGTTCTGTGGCCGTCGAGGCCCGGGCTCAGTCCGCGACGGGACCGGGCGAGGTGTATTTCGGGATCGTGCTGGTCGAGGCCGGCGTGGGCTCGATATCCACCCAGTTGCCTTCCGACAGGTCGAGGTTGCCGGGAATGTCTTCCTCCCAGAAGCCCACGACGACAGGCGTGATGTTCAGGTACAGCTTGTCGTCGACGATCCGCCACAGGTGCGGATTGCCCGGCACCTTGCCACCCTTGGCCACGCCATAGGCGCAGTGCCCGTCATATTGCGGCGCGTAATAGTCCGGGTTTTCCAGGAATTTCGCGCGGTTTTCCTCGGTCGAGAAGGCAAATGTCGCGCCGTTGTGCTCGGCGGTGATGTCCGCCTTGCCCCGCACGGCTTCGGGCTGGCTCTGGCCCGGCGGGGCCTGTTCAAGGTCGCGGTAGGCCACGACATCGTATCCCGAAACGGCGTAGCCCGTCTCATCGGTGTACTGGTCGCCGGCAAAGGCGGCGGGCGCGGCGAAAAGGCCGGCGGCAAGAATCATGGCAAATCGGTTCATGGTCGGCACGAAAGCTCCCTGTAAGGACTGGATCCGTTCGCGCCGCAGGAAATATCGCGGCGCCTCATCACCCTAGACCGGGCCCGGCGCCGGCCACAGTGGGTCTCTCACCCTCGTGACAGCCCGACATCGCTCGTGATGCCCCTGAAATAGAAGCGTGATCCGCACACGTCTTTGGTCTTCAAATACCTTTGAGGGAGTCCGTCCGCAGGACGGACGGGGGCAAAGCCCCCTCCCCGCTCACCGCAATTTCGGCGGCTTGGAAGGATCGCTGCCCGGCGCGGTGCGGTTCAGCCCTTTCGAGACCGGCAGGTCGAACCGCAGCCCCACCCGCGCCAGCCGTGCCGCCATCGGCTCCGACGCGCCAAAGAACGCCACGTCGATGGCGCCCGCTTCTATCCCCGAGAAGACCAGGGCCTCGGCCACCGCCCGGCTCAATGCCGTCTCGGCACCTTCGGTCGCGTCGATGAAGGCCAGCAGGTGCCCCGAGGCGCCGCTTTCGTAATCCACCGCCGTCAGATAGGCCATCTGCGCCAGCCCCGCGGCGCTGGCCAGCTTGGTATCCAGCCCCGACAACAGCGCCTCGGGCACGCCTGCGGGCGAACGGAGTTCCGAGATCTGCGCCTCTTCCGCCACCGGCGCGCCGGAATGGGCCTGCGCCAGGATGTCCGACAGCCATGCCAGCGCATCGGGCGGGATCAGGATCGACGACGGCGCGACTTCAAGGTTCAGGCCCAGACCGATCCCCTGCCCTGACAGCAAGCCCGCCAAGGCCCGCCCCGGGATCGCCACGTAGCGCACCGAGGCGCCGGCGAAATCGGCCAGCCGTTCGACCCGGTCGAAGGCCAGGGCGAACTGGCCGTCGGCCACGTTGAAGATGTCTGGGCTGATCGCGTCGCCCTGCGGATCGGCGGCCAGCATCAGGAACAGCTCGTTGTCCGCGACGCGTTCGAAGAAGCGCAGCCGCGCGGCATCGTCGTCGGGCGCGGCCTCCATCGCGGCATGGGCCAGGTCGATAGGTGTGGGATCGGTCATGAAAGTACCTCTGCGACCCGGGCACGCAGAACCGGCAGAAGCTCGGTCTCGAACCAGGGGTTTTTCTTCAGCCAGCCGGTATTGCGCCACGACGGATGGGGCAGAGGAAAGACCCGCGGTGCATGATCGCGCCAATTCGCCACGGTCCGGGTGACGGAAACCTGACGGCCCATATGCCAGCGATGGGCATGACCGCCAACCAGGATCTTCAGTTCGACGCTGTCCAGCGCGTCCATCACCTGTCCGTGCCACGTGTGCGCACAGATGGGCGGCGGCGGCAGGTCGGCCTTTTTCGCGTTGTAGCCGGGAAAGCAGAAGGCCATCGGCACCACCGCCACGCCGGACAGATCATAGAACGTCGCTTCGTCGATCCCCAGCCAGTCGCGCAGCCGGTCGCCCGACGGATCGGTGAACGGCCGGCCCGAGGCATGAACCCGCGCACCCGGCGCCTGCCCTGCCACCAGCATCCGCGCGCCGGGGCGGAACCAGACCACCGGGCGCGGCGCATGGGCGGTGGCGGTCGCGGCAAAGCGTTCGGCGCAGATCCGGCAGGCGCGGATCCGGTCGGCAAGCGGGTCGTGGGTGGGAATGGGTCGGCCGAGGTCGCTCATGCCGCGATAGATGGGGGCAGAGGCCGGGATTGGCCAGTACCGCCGGTGCCGGAACGGCTCCCGCACCTTTGCACCGGAGCGGATAATCGGATTTGGGCCGCCCATGTGTCGCGTCTGGATCGCCGCCCGCCCGCTGGCCTTGGCCGGCCCGAAGGCATGCGCAGCATCGGCCCGGTCGTGATCGACTTCGTCGTTGCCATCGGCTTTACCCTGGCGCTGTTCAGCTTCGGGGCGGTTCTCAGCTTCTTTTCCGGTGCCGTCTGCCAGGTCGAAACGCAAAACGCCTGAGACCGGCAAAGGTCTGAAAAGAAAAGCGTCGCGTTCCTGTGAGCGCGGCGCTTGTGCTTATGGATTTGTTTCCCGTTTCGGCATAAATTGACCTGCGGTGCCTGAAAACTGTTTCCGGGCGTCCCCGAAAGGTGTGACCGAATGGCAGAACGTGAGTGACCAGAAAGAACGCCTCTCCACGGCAAACGCGGATGATCGAGTTTTCGAATGTCAGCAAGAGCTTCTGGACCGGAACACAGCGGAAGGTGATCCTCGACCGCGTGTCCTTCCGGGTCGAACTGGGGCGCAGCCTTGGGATCCTCGCACCGAACGGCACCGGCAAGACGACCCTGATCAACATGATGGCCGGGATCGAAAAACCGGACGAGGGCGTGATCCGGCGCACCTGCAACGTGTCCTTCCCGCTTGGCTTCATGGGCGGCACCGTCTCGCGGATCTCGGCCAAGGAAAACAGCCGCTACATTGCCAAGCTGTATGGCATGGATCCGGATTACGTCGAATCCTATTGCCGCTGGCTGTGCCACCTGGGCGAATATTTCGATCAGCCGATGGGCACGTATTCATCGGGCATGAAGGGGCGGTTTTCCTTTGCCCTCATGCTTGCGCTAGACTTCGATATCTATTTGATCGACGAAGGCATGCCCGGATCGACCGATGCCGAATTCAACCGCAAGGCCGCCAGCATCCTTCGCGAACGGCTGGAGACGACGACAATCGTGATCGTCTCGCATTCGCCTGCCACGCTGGAGAAATTCGCCAGATCCGCGGCTGTCCTTCGCAACGGGCAACTTTACATGTTCGACACGCTAGAAGAAGCGAAACAGCTTTATGACTACCAAACCGAAGGCTAGGAAGTTCCGCATCCGCCGCAACCCGGCGGCGGCAGGCAACGCGGCCCCGGAAACTGTCGAGACCGAGGCTGGCCGCGATCCCCGTCGCGTCGCCCCGCCGCCGGATGGCGCGTTCTCGGCCCCGAAGGCCGATCCCTACGTCACGGATGCGGCACAGCGCGCGACCCCCCGGCCCGAACAGCCCCCGCCACAGGATGATCCCACGACGTCGCCCAAGCGCGACGAGACCGAAGCACAGCCGACCCCGGCCGAAGTGGAAAACGAGGCGATCCGACAGGAAGGGCTGACAAGCCGGCAGTTGCGGATGGCGCGCCGGGTGGCACAACGTCACGATCTGCCCGCCACATCGGACGAGGACGCCGTCCGCCTGCTGCGGCAGAACGGGATCGATCCGTTCCGCCACGCCAACATGCTGGAACTTGTCGTGCCACGGAAGAAGGATGGCGAGGCCCGCGTCCAGCTTCCCCAGACGGTCGAGCAAAAGCCCGATCTCCTGCCATCGACCGAGCTTGACCCGGCCCGGCGCCGCGAACGCGAGATCAGCGAGATCCAGCGCGACATCGTCCGCCGCCGCCGCCGCACGCTGGCGCTTCTGGCGGCGCGGCTTGCCTTCTTCGTGGGGCTGCCAACGCTGATCTGCGGGTACTATTTCTACAACATCGCCACGCCGATGTATTCGTCGGACAGCGAATTCCTGATCCTGCAGGCCGATGGCGGCAGTGGCCAGGTGGCCGGCCTGCTGACAGGCACGCAATTCGCGACCTCGCAGGATTCCACCGCCGTCCAGTCCTTCCTTGAATCCAAGGACGCGATGGTCAGGCTCGACCGCGATGCCGGTTTCCAGGCGCATTACTCGCAGCCCTGGATCGACCCGATCCAGCGCCTGCCGGCCGATGCCTCGACGGAGGAGACCTACAAGACCTACAAGAAAGCCGTGAAGATCGGCTACGATCCGACCGAAGGCGTGCTGAGGATGGAGGTCACGGCGGCAAATCCCGAGACGGCCACCGAATTCTCGCGCCGGCTGATCTCCTACGCGGAAGACCGGGTGAACGACATGAGCCGTGAAAAGCGCGGCGACCAGATGGAGGACGCCGAAGAGGCGCTGGCCGTCGCCGAACAGGACCGCCGCGACGCACAGGAAGCGCTGATCAAGTTGCAGCAGAAGAACGCGCTGATCGACCCGGAGGGCCGGATCGCCAGCCTTCGCACGATGATCAGCACCTTCGAGACCCAGCTTGAGGAAAAGGAACTGGAACTGGCCGCGCTGGAAGACAACCTGCGCCCGAACCAGGCCAAGGTCGACGGGGTCAAGGGCGACATCCGGCGGCTGACCAGCAAGGTGGCCGAGCTGAACGATCGCATGACCCAGGCCAACCAGGGCGAGGAATCGCTGGCCAGCATGTCGGTGCAGATGCAGATGGCGCAAGCCGATCTGGCGACGCGGGACATGATGATGCAATCCGCGCTGCAACAGGTCGAACAGACCCGGATGGAAGCCAACCGGCAGGTCCGTTACCTGACGATCTCGGTCCAGCCCATCCCCAGCGAGGAGCCAAGCTCTCCCCGCAAATTCGAAAACACGGTTCTCGCCTTCCTGATCTTCGGGGGCATCTACCTGATGATCTCGCTCACCGCTTCGATCCTGCGCGAACAGGTCAGCACCTGACACGGCTGCGCGAGGGGCCTTTCCAGCCCTGCGTGCGCTCGTTATAGCGCGCGCATGGTACAAAACCCGCCCGAGCTTCGCCCCGACCTTGCCCCCGCCCCGCGGATGGACGACACCCGCCGTGACGGGCAGCCCCGGATCGGGATGGTGTCGCTCGGGTGCCCGAAGGCGCTCGTCGACAGCGAACGCATCCTGACGCGGCTGCGCGCCGAAGGCTACGGGATCTCGCCCGACTATTCCGGCGCCGACGCGGTGATCGTGAACACCTGCGGGTTCCTTGACAGTGCGAAGGCGGAATCGCTGGATGCCATCGGCGAGGCGCTGACGGAAAACGGCCGCGTGATCGTCACCGGCTGCCTGGGCGCCGAGCCCGACTACATCCGCCAACACCACCCGCGCATCCTGGCCGTGACGGGCCCGCACCAGTATGAACAGGTGCTGGACGCGGTGCATCTGGCGGTGCCGCCGTCGCCCGATCCATTCGTGGATCTGTTGCCCGCGGCGGGCGTGAAGCTGACGCCGCGGCACTTCTCTTATCTAAAGATATCAGAAGGCTGCAACCACAAGTGCAAGTTCTGCATCATCCCCGACATGCGCGGCCGGCTGCAATCGCGCCCCGCCCACGCCGTGCTGCGCGAGGCGGAAAAGCTGGTCGAGGCCGGGGTGAAGGAGCTGCTGGTGATCTCGCAGGATACCAGCGCCTATGGGCTCGATCGACGCCACGAGCCGCAGACATGGAAGGACCGCGAGGTTCGCAGCCACATCACCGATCTGGCCCGCGAACTGGGCACGCTGGGCGCGTGGGTGCGGCTGCACTACGTCTATCCCTACCCCCATGTCCGTGACCTGATCCCGCTGATGGCGGACCCGGCCAACGGCGTGCTGCCTTACCTCGACATCCCGTTCCAGCACGCGCATCCCGACGTGCTGAAGCGCATGGCCCGCCCCGCGGCCGCCGCCAAGACGCTGGATGAAATCGCCGCCTGGCGGGCGATCTGCCCCGACCTGACGCTCCGGTCGACCTTCATCGTGGGCTACCCAGGAGAGACCGAGGCCGAGTTCCAGACTCTTCTGGATTGGCTGGACGAAGCGCAGCTGGATCGCGTCGGCTGCTTCCAATACGAAAATGTCGCTGGCGCGCGGTCGAACGCCTTACCGGATCATGTCCCGGAAGAGGTGAAGGCCGAACGTTGGGACCGGTTCATGGAAAAGGCACAGGCGATTTCCGCCCGGAAGCTGGAAGCCAAGGTCGGCCAACGGATGCAGGTTCTGGTGGACAGCGTGGAAGACGACGGGGCCACCTGCCGGACAACCGCCGACGCGCCAGAGATCGACGGCAACCTGTTCATCGATGAGGGCTTCGAAACCCTTCAGGCCGGGGACATGGTCAACGTCATCGTCGACGAAGCCGGCGATTTCGACCTTTGGGGCAAGATCGAGAACTGAAGCAGAACATGTGCTTTCGGATATTCAATATTTCAGGTAGTTGCGCGTCTTATCTCGCGCGATTCACGTCATCGCCATTCGATTTTCCGACGCTCCAGAACGCCTGAGCGCATGACGATCTCCGACACCTCATGTTCGCGCCGATAGGCCATGACATGAACGCCGGACACACCCGAGATCTCGCGCACCTGTTGGATCAGTTCGACGGATATGCGCTTGCCCTCCTCGACCGGATCGCTGGCCTTTTCCAGACGGTCGATCACGTGGTCGGGGATGTGGATCCCCGGCACACGCGCCCGCATCCACCGCGCGCCCTTGGCCGACGTCGCCATCCCGACGCCCGCAAGGATGTACGCACGTCGATGGAGGCCCAGTTCACGGACCCGGTCCATGAAGCGTTCGAACCGTGGGATGTCGTAGATCAGGTTGGTCTGGATGAAATCAGCGCCCGCGTCGATCTTCTTGCCCAGCCGGTCGGCGCGCCATTCCAGCGGGTCGACGCACGGGTTTTCGGCCGCGCCAAGGAACAGCTTCGGCGGGGTGGTGATCTTGCGGCCGGACAGGAACACCGCATCGTCGCGAAGGGTCCGCAGCGTGCGCAGGAGCGAGATCGAATCGAAGTCGAACACCGGTTTCGCGCCCGGCTGATCGCCTGCCGAAACGTCATCCCCCGTCAGGCACAGCACGTTGTGCACGCCAAGGGCCGACGCGCCCAGCACATCCCCCTGGATCGCGATCCGGTTCCTGTCGCGGCACGACACCTGCAGCACTGGCCCGTACCCGGCCTGCACGAGCAGGGCCGAGATCCCCAGCGATGACATATGGCAGTTGGCACCTGACGCATCGGTGGCGTTGATCGCGTCGGCGACCTCTCCCAGGGGGCGCGCGGCCTCGTACACGTCCTCCGGGTCGGCGCTGTCGGGCGGGTTCAGTTCGGCCGTGATGGCGAAACGGCCCGACCGCAGGACCTTCTCCAACCGGCTTCCGGTGCGCGGAGCGTCATCCATCCTTGCGACCGGGTTCGGGCGCCAGGGGGGCCGAGGTGGGTTCTGTCTTGCGGGCGCCGCCGAAGGCCCCGGCGATGGTCGTGCGGCGGGGCTCCTGCGCTTCGCGCCGTTCCTCAGCCTTTTCGCGGGCGACACGCAGCCACGAGGACGAGCCTTTCAGGGAATGATCGACAGGTGGCAGGACCGTCTTGATCCGATCCCCGCCCTTCATCCTGGCCGCACCGTCCCAGCCTTCGACCCAGACACAGCGCATGTCGGGCTTCACCTCGCAGTACCCGCCCGGGCGGACGCCGCCGCACGGGCCGTTGCGCAGGGTCTTGGGGCAGTTCATCGGGCAGGACATGCCGGTCGAGGATAGTACGCACTGCCCGCACATCTTGCAGTCGAACAGCAGTGATTTGGTCAGGTTTTCCATCGGCCCCACCACGCGTTCAACGCGGGTGTAGCCCAGCCGCCGAAAGACGGGGTCCAGTGCGACCATGACCGTTTCCAGCATCCCGTAGAGACGCTCGAATCCGCGGGCATGGCGGGTCGCGAAGAGTCGGATGCGGTACATGTCACCTTTGCCGTTCTGGGTCGCGGGACAGTGTGCAGCAGTCTAGGGCGCGGCCCGGCCTGCACAGCCGGGCCGGCAGGATCAGGCCGTCAGGCCTTCGGGTTCGGGCAGGCCGTTGGCGCGGCAGCAGGCGGTGATCGTGTTGGCCAGAAGGCAAGCGATGGTCATTGGGCCTACGCCGCCCGGCACAGGCGTGATGGCGCCTGCGACCTTGGACGCGCTTTCGAAATCAACGTCGCCCACCAGCTTCGTCTTGCCGCCTTCGCCTTCGATCCGGTTGATTCCCACGTCGATCACCGTGGCGCCCTCGCCGATCCAGTCGCCCGTCACCATCTCGGGCCGGCCGACGGCCGCCACGACGATATCGGCCGCGCGGACCACATCCTGAAGGTTCTTCGTCCGGGAATGCGCGACGGTCACGGTGCAGCTGTCGCCCAGCAGCAACTGCGCCATCGGCTTGCCCACGATATTCGACCGGCCCACGACAACAGCGTTCAGCCCCGAGAGCGAGCCCAGATGGTCGCGCAGCAGCATCAGGCAGCCCAGCGGCGTGCAGGGGACCATGCTTTTCTGTCCGGTGCCCAGCAGCCCGACATTGGAGATGTGGAACCCGTCGACATCCTTGGCCGGATCGATCGCGTTGATCACCAGGTCGGAATCGAGGTGATCCGGCAGCGGCAATTGAACGAGGATCCCGTGGATCGAAGGATCGGCGTTCAGATCCGCGATCAGCTTCAGCAGGTCTTCTTCGGACGTGTCCGGCGAAAGCTTGTGCTCCACCGACAGCATCCCGGCTTCCTTGGTCTGCTTGCCCTTGGACCGGACATAGACCTGGCTGGCCGGATCTTCACCCACCAGAACCACCGCCAAGCCCGGGGTCAGCCCATGGTCGGCCTGCAGACGCGCGACATGGTCGGCCACCTTGGCCCGAACCGTCGCTGCAAAAGCCTTCCCATCAATAATCTGTGCCGTCACGGTCTTCTCCTTCAACCCATTGGCCTGTCCATTGGCCTGTACGTCCGCCCTGCGCCGGGACCGGAGCATACCCCCCGGCCGTTTAGCGAAAATCGATCCGAACCCATACCGAAATCACCCGCAATGCCCCAGCCTTGCCATTTCTGCATAGCGGCAATGCTGACGCAGCATTTGCCGTTCGCGCCGCAACGCGGCATAAGTTGGTACCAGATATACCAGATGAAAAGGTGCCAGTCATGGCGAACACCGTTACACACCCCACTCAGGTCAACTTTGGTCAAGCTCTGCTTTTTCCGCTGCGGGCACTGGTTCTGGCCATCGAATGGATTCGTGAAGCCAACCGTATGGCAAACGAGTACACCCACCTGTCGCACAAAACCGACGCTAGCCTCGCCAAGGCCGGCTTTTCGCGTGAAGATCTGCCGAAGGTCGTTGTCTCCCGGGCGAACGGCTTCTGGAAGTTCCCCTGAATGCTTGGCGGTCCGGGTTGCCGGACCGCCAGCCGCTTCACGTGACGACGTTGCTCGGTTCGCCACGGTAGAAGTTTTCAAGATGATCGCGGACCTGATTCCACAAGGTCTGCATCGCCTCCTCGCTGGCCCAGGCCACGTGCGGCGTGACGATCACGTTCGGGCGATCCAGTACCGTTAACAACGGGTTATCGTCCGCCGGCGGCTCGGACGTCAGCACGTCGAAGCCCGCGCCGGAAATCCAGCCCTCGTCCAGCGCCTTGACCAGATCGCCTTCGTGCACCAGCCCCCCGCGGGAGCAGTTCACCAGAAGCGGTTTCTTCTTCATCTTCCGGAATTCAGGCTCGGCGATCATGTTCTTGGTCGCGGGCATCAGCGGGCTGTGCAGCGTGATCACGTCCGCGGTTTCCAGAACCTCGTCCCATGGCGTGTAAAGCGGGCCAAGCCCCGACACGCCCTTGTGCGCGGCGAACTGGACCTTCATGCCAAAGGCCCGCGCCAGTGTCGCGACCCCCTGCCCCAGCACGCCTTCACCGACAATGCCGATGGTCGATTCGCTCAGATCCTTGATCGGATGCGTGAAGAAGCAGAACTGCCCCGACCGCTGCCATTCGCCGTCGATCACGTCCTGACGATAGCCCACGATGCTGCGGCGCAGCGCGAGGATCAGGGCGAAGGTATGTTCCGGCACGGTGTTGATCGCATAGCCGCGCACGTTCGACACGACGATGCCACGCTCGCGGCAGGCTTCCAGGTCGAAGGCGTCATAACCCGTCGCCGGAATCGCGATCATCTTCAGCTTCGGCGCCTTTTCGATGCTGTCGCGGCGGATCGGCACCTTGTTCGATATCGCGATATCGGCGTCTGCCAGACGCTCGGCCACCTGGTCCGGCGCGGTCTGTTCATAGACCACCCATTCATGTTCGAAAGACGGGCGGTGCAGCTCGACAGAGGGGCCAATGGAGCCCCGATCAAGAAAGACGATGCGCATGTATTGGGCCTATTTCGTAGAAAAAAGCGGCGCGCGACCCCCGAGGGGACGACGATCGCGCGCCACAGGGGGGGAGTTATTCGGCGGCCAGTGCCGCGGCCTGCGGGGTTGCGGCGTAGTAATCGACCGCCGCGCCAACGCCCGCCCCGGATTGGAACGGAATGCCCACGTCCCGCATCGCCAGTTCTGCGCCGCCCAAGGCCTGCAGGACCATCAGTTCGTTCATGTAGCCCAGATGGCCGATCCGGAAGACCTTGCCCGCCACTTTCGACAGGCCCGCGCCCAGCGACAGATCGTACTTCTTGTAGGCGGTCTGGATCACGTCATTGGCGTTATAGCCTTCCGGCACAACAATCGCGCTGACCGTGTCGGAATACCATTTCGGCTCTTTCGCGCAGAGCGTCAGGCCCCAGGCATCGACCGCAAGGCGGCAACCTTCGGCCAGCCGGTTGTGGCGCGCCCAGACGTTTTCCAGCCCCTCGCCCAGCAGCATGTCGAGCGATGCGCGCAGGCCGCGCAGCAGCGTGGTGGCCGGCGTGTAGGGAAAGTAGCCGTCCTTGTTCGTCTTGATCATGTCGTCATAGTCGAAGAACGTCTTCGGCAGCGTCGATTTAGGTCGCGAATCCAGCGCCTTCTGGCTGACACCGACGATCCCCAGACCGGTCGGCAGCATGAAACCCTTCTGCGAGCCCGAAACGGCCACGTCGACGCCCCATTCTTCCATCCGGAATTCGATCGAGCAGATCGAGCTTACACCATCGACGAACAGCAGCGCGGGGTGGCCGAGGCTATCCAGGACGTCGCGGACGGCCTTCACATCACTGTTCACGCCCGTCGCGGTTTCGTTCTGGGTGACCAGAACGGCGCGGATTTCGTGGTTCTTGTCGGCGGCAAGCTTCTGTTCATAAAGCTCGATGGGAACACCGGTGCCCCAGTCGCACTCGATCGCGTCTACGACCAGGCCGAAACGCTGGCACAGGTCGACCCACAGGTGCGAAAACTGTCCGAAGACCGATGCCAGGACCTTGTCACCGGGCGACATGGTGTTGACGATCGCCGATTCCCACCCGCCGGTGCCCGAGCTGGGGAAGATGAAGACCTGCCCGTTTTCCAGCATGAAGGCCTTCTTCAGGTCGGCGAACAGCGGCAGCGTGAATTCCGGGAAATCAGGCGCGCGGTGATCTTCCAGTGCCACATCCATCGCCCGACGCACTTCGAAGGGCATGTTCGTCGGGCCGGGAACGGCCAGTCCATTAAAACCAGACATTTGTGGTTCCTCGCATTACCAGTTTCACAGGGTTGGGTAGATCGGGAAGTCTTGGCACAGGGCCATGGCGTCTTCCTTGACCTTAGCTTCGACTTCGCCGTTGCCCTCGGGGCCATTGGTGGCGAGCCCGTTCAGAACGGTACAGATCATCGTGCCGATCCGGGCGAACTCTGCGGCGCCGAAGCCCCGCGTGGTGCCCGCCGGCGTGCCAAGACGGATGCCCGAGGTCACGGTCGGTTTTTCGGGGTCGTTCGGCACGCCGTTCTTGTTGCAGGTGATGTGTGCACGGCCCAGGGCCTGTTCGGCCTCGTTCCCCTTCACGCCCTTGGGGCGCAGGTCGACCAGCATCAGGTGCGTGTCGGTGCCGCCAGACGTGATGGCAAAGCCGTCATCGACCAGCGTTTTCGCCAGAATCTGCGCGTTTTCAATGACCTGCGCGGCATAGGTCTTGAAGCCGGGCTGCAACGCCTCGCCAAAGGCCACGGCCTTGCCGGCGATGGCATGCATCAGCGGCCCGCCTTGCAGACCCGGGAAGATGGCCGAATTGATCTTCTTCGCGATCGCTTCGTCATTCGTCAGGATCATGCCGCCCCGGGGGCCGCGCAGCGTCTTGTGCGTGGTGGTCGTGGCCACATGCGCATGCGGGAACGGCGACGGGTGCAGACCCGCGGCGACCAGCCCGGCGAAATGCGCCATGTCGACCATCAGGATCGCACCGACCTTGTCGGCCACTGCGCGGAAACGGGCGAAATCGATCTGGCGGGGATAGGCCGAGCCCCCGGCGATGATGATCGTGGGCTTGTGTTCGACAGCCAGCGATTCAAGTTGGTCGTAGTCGATCAGATGCGTTTCCGGATCAACGCCATAGTGCACAGGATTGAACCATTTGCCCGACAGGTTAGGCTTGGCGCCATGGGTCAGGTGACCGCCGGCGTCGAGGCTGAGGCCAAGGATCGTGTCGCCCGGCTTTGCCAGCGCAAGGAACACGCCCTGGTTCGCCTGGCTGCCCGAATTGGGCTGCACGTTGGCGAAACCACAGCCGAACAGCTCGCACGCGCGTTCGATGGCCAGCGTCTCGACCTCGTCCACGTACTGGCAGCCGCCGTAGTAGCGACGCCCCGGATAGCCTTCGGCGTACTTGTTGGTCAGCACGCTGCCCGCCGCATCCAGCACGGCGCGCGAGACGATGTTTTCCGACGCGATCAGTTCGATCTCGTCCCGCTGACGGCCCAGTTCGCGGCCGATCATGGCCGCAAGGCCCGGGTCCGTCTGGGTCAGAGGCGTTTCAAAGAATGTTTCAGACGCACCTGAGGCGCGCGGTGACTCCGCAAAATCTTCCATAATTCCTCCGGTTCATTTGTCGCTGCGTGTTACGTCACGCGGCGGCGCGCTGATTTTCGGCAAGTCGCGCGCTGACTGTATTTGCGATCCGGTCCAGTTCCGGCGACGTGACGCCCAGCTGATCCCCGATGAGCTTGACCAGCAGATCCACACGTTCGATGTGATCGGCCCCGCCATCGACGGCCCGTGCGGCGGAAGACGGGCGCAGAAGCCCTTCGGCCGCGTTGGCGTATTTCTCGAACGGCACAAGATCTTCGGGATCGGCGCCCAGTTTGCGGATGATCGCATCGACCTGGGTGTAGATCGATTGCGACAGGTCCAGATCCCCCTGCACCGCTTCGCGGATCGCCTGCACACCGTCCGGCAGCACGCAGCGGTAATTGCCGGTCAGCAGCATCGACCATTTGGCGAAGGGAACGAAGAGCGAATCGAACACCCGAAGCTTCACGGGGACGTCCTTGCCATCGACACGCAGCGCATCGATGTCCTCGGCCAGGTCCCTCAGGATCTGCGTGTGCTGCGGCTTCTCGAAAGGCGCTGCCTTGAAGTTCGTGGGCAGCCCGACATGGAGCACGTTCGCGCCCTCTTCGGCCAGCCGGTAGGCTTGCGGGTCCGGGCTGCACAGCGTCACCCGGCCGGGTTCCAGCGTGTTCCAGACGTCCGCGCAGGTGAAGCTGGATTCCAGCGTCGACGTATCCAGCCCTTCGATCCGGCGCAGGAACGGCAGCGGCGGCATGTTCATAATCGACAGGCACGGCAGGCCGGCCCCGCCGATACCGCGCAAGACGGCCGTGATGGCGTCGTTGCAGTACTGCGGCTCGGACATCGCGAGAACGCCCAGATCGTAATCCGACGCCACGACATCCTCTGGCGTGACGGCATTCATCGTGCCCGGCAGATCGTTGGATCGGAACGACCGGTGGTCGTCTTCGTCGCGCAGTTTGATGCGGACGTCGGTGCCTTCGGCATTGATCAGTTCGGCCGTGGGCTTGCGGCAAACCAGAGTCACGTCATGGCCTGCCATGACAAACTTGGTGCCCAGAAGCGAGCCATAGGACGCACCCAGAATAACGATCTTGTATCCCATGCGACATCTCTCCCAAGCGTGGTCTTCATCGTTCTTGGAGGTAATATACTTTCAAAAAATATCTGCTCCACGAAAAAAGGGTAAACGTGTATGCTGTGAACACAACAAACCAACATTCCGTAATGTTGTAAGGAACAGATGATGGTGAAGACCCTGATCGGCCCCAGGCTGCGGCAACTGAGACGCGAACGGAAGCAGACCCAGGCCGAAATGGCCAAGCAACTGGGGGTCAGTGCGTCCTATGTGAACCTGTTGGAGAATAACCAGAGATCTCTTTCCGTTCAAATGCTTATGAACATTGCCGACACCTATGCCATCGATTGGCGCGATCTTACGCAGGACGAAAGCACCCGGCACATCGCCGATCTGCGCAACGCGGTGCAGGACCCTGTCTTCAACGGCGAGAAACCGGACCTGCAGGAGATTCGCGGCGCAATCGACCATGCCCCGCGACTGGTCGACAACTTTTTACAACTTTACGACGCGCACCGGTCGGCGCTTGAGAAACTGATGACGCTGGGCGGTGCGGAAAGCGCCAGCGAACTTCTGAAATCGTCGCCCGAGGCGCTGATTCACGACTTCTTCCGCGATCACCGGAACCACTTTCCGGACCTTGAAAGCGCGGCCGAAAATGCGTGGAACGGGCGCTTCACGACGCCCGAGAATCGCTATGCCGAGCTGCGCGACAAGCTGAAGGACAAGCACGGGATCCAGGTCGAGGTCCGCCGCATCGGGGACATGGGCGACGCGTTGCGCTACTACGACGAGGCGGCGCGGGTGGTGTACCTGTCGCAGGCGCTCAACAACTCGAACCAAGTGTTCCAGCTGGCCCATGTCCTGTGCGTGGTCGAGTTCGGGGACATCATCACCGACTATACCGAAAAGAGCGGCTTCGATTCGCCCCAGGCGCTGACGCGGTTGCGGGTGGAGCTGGCGAACTATTTCGCGGCCGCCTACCTGATGCCCTATGACGGTTTCCTGGCCGAGGCCGAAACCACCGGCTACGACATGGACCGGATCGCCGCCGCTTTCGGGACATCCTTCGAACAGGTCTGCCAGCGGGTCACGACGCTCCAGCGTGAAGGGGCGCGGGGCGTGCCGTTCTTCTTTATGCGAATCGACAAGGCGGGGAACGTGACGAAGCGGTTCAACTCCACCTCGTTCCACCTGGCCGAACATGGCGGATCCTGTCCCGTCTGGAACATTCACACAGCGTTCTACACGCCCGGCGTGATCATGCCGCAATTCGTGGAAATGCCGGATGGCGACCGATACTTCACCATCAGCCGGACCGTGCACCGCCCGGTTTTCAGCGAGGAAACGCAGGACAGGCGCCTGACGCTCGCGCTGGGGTGCGAGGCCGGATACGCGCACCGGATCCGCTATGCCTCGCGCTACAATTTCGACGACCCGCAGCTATATGCACCGATCGGCATCAACTGCCATCTGTGCCCGCGGCAGGCCTGCACGCAACGGGCGCATCAGCCGCTCTTCACCGAACTGCCGATGGATGAAAACCGGCGCGGAAGCACCCGGTACGAAAGCTAAAAAAGGGGGCCCGAAGGCCCCCTTTTCCATTCCCCAGCAGGACGGATTGCGATTACTCGGCAATCTTGACCGTCTTGCGCCTCTTCAGGAAGCTGTTGACGATCGGGTAGCAGATCAGCGCGACCGCCAGCAGGATGACCGTGAGCGAGATCGGACGCTCGAGGAAGGTCATCGGATCGCCCTGGCTTCCGATCAGCGACTGACGCAGCGACTGTTCGGTCAGGGGCCCGAGCACGATGGCCAGAACCGCGGGTGCGACCGGGTAGTTCAGCTTGCGCATCAGGTAGCCCATGCAGCCCAGGAAGAGCATCAGCCAGGTATCGAACATCCGGTCCGTGGTGGCGTAGACACCGACGGTGCAGAGGATGAAGATGATCGGCGCCAGCACGCTGAAGGGCATGGCCAGAACACGGATGAAGACCGGGATCAGGGCAATGTTCAGGACGACCGTCACGAAGTTGGCGACATACATCGACCCGATCAGGCCCCAGACGAAGTCCGGGCTTTCCGCGAACAGGAGCGGTCCGGGACGCAGGCCCCAGATGATCATGCCGCCCAGAAGGATCGCCGTGGTGGGCGAGCCCGGGATACCCAGCGTGAGCATCGGAAGCATCGAGCCGGTCGAAGCCGCGTTGTTGGCCGCTTCCGGTGCCGCGACACCGGCCACGTTGCCCTTGCCGAAGCTGTCACCGTCTTTCGAGAATGTCTTGGCCAGACCATAGGACATCAGCGCGGCAGGCGTTGCACCGGCGGCCGGCAGCGTCCCCACGAAGAAGCCGATGAAAGACCCCATCGTGGCAGTGCCGAAGTACTGCTTAACCTGGCGCAGATTGTCGACGATCCTCTTGAAGCCGATCTCGACCTTGTGCATCTGGATGCCACCCTTGGTGTGCTCCAGTGTCCAGATCATCTCGCCGATGCCGTAGATGCCGATGGCCAGAACCAGGAACTCGATCCCGCGCTGGAAGTCGACCATGTCGAAGAAGATCAGACGTGGCTTGCCCGAGATGATGTCGAAACCGACGGTCGCCATGACAAGGCCGATGAGGATCGAGAAGATCGTTTTCGGTATGTCATCCCCACCCAGCCCGATGAAGGTTGCGAAGGCCAGAAGCATCAGCGCGAATTCTTCCTGTGGACCGAACTTCAAGGCGAAGGCCGCCAGCGGCGGTGCGAAGCCGGTGAATAGGATGACCGAGATCGTGCCGCCGATGAACGATGCAATGGCCGCGGCCATCAGCGCCTGATCGGCCTTGCCCTTCTGGGCCATCGGCCTGCCGTCGAAGACGGTGGCCACCGCTGTCGAGGCGCCCGGGATCCCCAGGGTGATCGAAGATACCGCACCGCCGTACATAGCGCCGTAGTAAAGGGCGGCCAGGAAGATGATGGCCGATGTCGGCGGCACCAGGAAGGTGACGGGAAGAAGGATGGCGACGCCGTTGACCGACCCGAGGCCCGGCATGGCGCCGATGAACAACCCGGCCAGACATCCCAGGAAGATCATAGCGAGGTTGAGCGGCTCGAAGGACTGAAGCAGCCCGGCGCCCAATAGTGTAATTATGGAGTCCATTTGGCGTTTTCCCTGCTGGAGTGCAGTTTTTTTGTGGGCAACTTCAGTACATGAGAGAGTAGCGGAAGTCGTCGACGTGCAGCATCAGGTTCTCGAAGAACGGCAAACCGCGCGGGAGATACTTGTTCAGTGCGACCTCGAAGAGCATGTAGACCGCCACCGGAACACCAATCATCACGCCGATCGTCACCGGCCAGCCGTGGCGCCCGAGCACTTTCACGTAGAAGAGCAGGAACAACATCATCGAGAAATAGAGCCCGATGATCGAGCTGAAGAGGAGCAGACAGAAGATGGCTGCAACCGTGACCCCGACCATGAAGATGGTGTCCGGGTCGATATAGGGATCCTCGTTGCGGGATTCGGGCGTGACTCCCTTGAACCAGCGGACCAGGGTCCAGACCGAAGATCCGGCCATGCCAAGGGACAACCAGAAGGGCCACATGCCGGCACCGGGTCCGACGCCTTGGACCCAGCCGATGGTCAGATCGTCGCTGTAGACGGTCCACATCAGGCCGAGTGACGCCAGAAGCATGCCAAAGCCCATGAGCAACTCTGCCGTACGAACGTTCATTGAATACCTTCCCTTGCGGACTGTCGTTGGAATTCGTTGTTTCCTGTGGTCAGCACCGCAGCCGACCAGCCAGACGAGTTTGCTTGGTTGCTCCGGGCCTGTTTGACGGGCCCGGAGCAGGTATCACATCACTTCGACATGATGGCGTCGGCGCCCACGGACTCGATCAGCTCTTCGTGACGCTTGAGCTGAGCTTCGTGGAAAGCGGAGAGGTCGTCACCGGTCAGGAACTGCTCGCAGGTCAGCCCGTCGGATTCGCAGTAGGCCTGCCATTCCTCGGAGTTGAAGAGTTCCTCGAACAGGTTCTGGTACCAGGCGATGGCTTCCGGATCCATTCCGGCCGGCCCCGAGATCGAGCGCTGCATGTAGTACTCGATGTCAGCCCCCAGTTCCTTGGCGGTCGGCACGTCCTCGAACGGAGCGGTACGTTCGCCGTTGAACTGGACGAGAGGCTTGGCATTGCCCGCGCGCCAAAATTCCATCTGTTCAGACGGGTTGTTGACGGTGGAATCGACCTGGTTGCCGACAAGGTTCTTCGCCACCGTGCCGCCACCCGGGAACGGGATGTAGGTCACGTTGTAGCCAAGTTCCTTTTCCATCATCGCGGTCAGGATCGAATCTTCCTGGCCCATGCCGGTGCCGCCTACTTTCCAGGCGCCATCCTTTTCCTTCACGGCCGCGATATAGCTGTCGAGGTCGGTGATATCTTCGTTCTCGGCGTTGACCCAGAGAAGGAAGGTATCCATTGCCATCCGCCCGATGGGGGCGAAGCTGGTCACGTCGATTTCCAGCTCTTCCTGGATCAGCGGCGTGGTGTAGAAGCTGTTTAGCGCAACCAGCAAGGTGTGGTTGTCGCCTTCCTTGCCCTTCATGTAGGACAGCGCTTCCGCGCCGGACCCGCCGGGCTTGTTGATCGGAATGAAAGGACGCGGGCTCATGCCGTTCTTCTGGATCAGGCCCTGCAGCAGGCGCGCGATCTGGTCTGCGCCACCGCCGGTGCCGGCCATGATGATCAGCTCGACAGGCTTACGAGGCTGCCATTCCGCCAGTGCCGCGGTACCCGACATGGCAAGTGCAGCGGCACTCATCGTCAATGCTTTCCAAATTTTCATAGTATCCTCCCTTGGATTCAGAACTTTGGACTTCAGGTGCTGGTGTCTCCGCCTGCCGATCTTGAGTTTTGGTTTGGCTAGGCTGTTTCGGAGAACACCGGGTCGTTCCAAGTCTCTCTCTTTCCTCCTTCTTCTTCTCTACTTCCTCACTCAGTGAACCATGATCACCGGGATCGTCGCCTCCTCCACCACAACGGCAGAGTTTCCTCCGAGCAACGTCTCGCGTTCATAGCTCTCGTGATATGCGCCCATGACGAGCAGGTCGGCCCCCACCTCACCGCTCTTGGACAGAAGTTGGCGCCCGGCGGACCCGCGGACATCGAAATTCACGATGCCTGCAGTCACGCCCCGGACTGCCAGGTAGTCCTGAAACTCCTCGGCCGAGGCCGCGTGTTCAGAACCGCCACCGGTCAGGATCGTTACCTGTCCGGCGTTTTCGATCAGCGGCACCGCCAACGCAGCGGCACGGGACGCCTCCAACGACCCGTTCCACCCGATGGCGACGTGCTTGCCCAGATCGGGGCTGACCTGATCGGACTCGGTGCAAACCAGAACCGGCCGTCCCGAAAAGAACAGGGCTTCCTTCAACGTGTTGAAGCCAAGGTTTTCTTGCTTGGACGGCTTGGCCACGCAGATCAGATCGGAAAGGCGGCCGAAATGGCGCACCGCGTCCACCTGCTTGCCGACATATTCGTACCAATTCGCTGTCGGCTTGCCCAGTTCGGGCGCCTGCTCGCTGACGCCGTGCTTGGCGGCGTCAGCCGTGAATTTCGCGTGCAGGAAATCCTCATCGCTGCCGGCGCTCGCTTCCGAGGCGGCCTCGATCTGTTTGCGAAGGAAGGCCGGCACGACAACGCCATAGGGCATCATGTCGTCGACCTTCGGATGGCAATGCACAACCTTGACATGCGCGCCAAACCGCTTTGCCAGCGCCGCGGCGTGGGCAAAGAGCACAGGCCCCCTGCCATCGCCGCGAACAGGCATCATAATGGTATGAAGCGTGCTGCTGGGCATTTGATCAGAACAACCCGTCAATCAGGCCGTCGTCATTGATGCAGATCGCTTCCGCCGACGGAACCTTGGGCAGACCGGGCATGGTCATGATCTCGCCGCAGACAACCACGACGAACCCGGCACCGGCCGACAGCCGCACTTCGCGGATCGGCAGGCTGTGGCCCACCGGCGCGCCGCGCCTGTTCGGATCGGTCGTGAAGGAATACTGGGTCTTCGCCATGCAGACCGGCAGGTCGCCATAGCCTTGCGCTTCCCATTCCTTCAACTGGTTGCGGATTTTCGTGTCGGCCACCACTTCGTCCGCGCGGTAGATCCGCTTGGCGATGGTGTCGATCTTGTCGAACAGCGACATGTCGTCGGGATAGAGAGGAGTGTAGTTCGCCTCGCCGCTTTCCACGATTTCGACGACCTTGTTCGCCAGATCGGTGATGCCCTTGGAGCCATCGGCCCAATGCTTGCAGAGGATCGCCTCGGTGCCCTGGGTTGCGACATATTCCTGAACCGCGGCCACTTCGGCATCGGTGTCGGTGACAAAGTGGTTGATCGCCACGACCGCTGGCACGCCGAACTGCTTGAGGTTCTCAATATGACGGCCAAGGTTCGGGCAGCCCGCTTTCACGGCATCCACGTTCTCGGCGCCCAGATCGGCCTTGGCGACACCGCCGTTCATCTTCATCGCGCGCACGGTGGCCACGATCACGACCGCCTCGGGCTTCAGGCCCGCCTTGCGGCACTTGATGTCCATGAACTTCTCGGCGCCAAGGTCGGCCCCGAAGCCGGCTTCGGTCACGACATAGTCGGCCAGTTTCAGCGCGGTGGTGGTTGCCACGACCGAATTACAGCCATGCGCGATGTTCGCGAACGGGCCGCCGTGAACGAAGGCCGGGTTGTTTTCCAGCGTCTGCACCAGATTCGGCTGCATGGCCTGCTGAAGCAGCACGGTCATGGCACCGTCGGCCTTGATGTCGCGGCAGTAGACGGGCGTCCGGTCGCGGCGGTAGGCCACGATGATGTCGCCCAGGCGCTTTTCAAGATCGGCCAGGTCGGTAGCCAGGCACAGGATCGCCATGACTTCCGACGCCACGGTGATATCGAAGCCGGCTTCCCGCGGGAACCCGTTGGCGACACCGCCCAGGTTGCAGACGATCTGGCGGAGCGCACGATCGTTCATGTCCATAACGCGGCGGTAGACCACGCGGCGGATGTCGATCTCCAGCTCGTTGCCCCAGTAGATGTGGTTGTCGAGCATCGCGGCCAGCAGGTTGTGGGCCGAGGTGATGGCGTGGAAGTCACCGGTGAAGTGGAGGTTCATGTCCTCCATCGGAACGACCTGGGCGTATCCGCCACCGGCCGCGCCACCCTTCATGCCGAAGCAGGGGCCGAGCGAGGCTTCGCGGATGCAGACGGCAGCCTTCTTGCCGATGGCATTCAGGCCGTCGCCCAGACCCACGGTCGTGGTCGTCTTGCCTTCGCCTGCGGGCGTCGGGTTGATGGCGGTCACCAGAACCAGGTGGCCGTCGGGCTTGTCGGAGAGCGACTTGATGAAGTCTTCCGACACCTTGGCCTTGTCGTGGCCATAGGGGAGCAGATGCTCGGACGGAATATCCAGCTTGGCACCGATCTCCTGGATCTGTTTCTTTGTCGCGGCGCGGGCGATTTCGATATCGGACATGAGTAATAGTTCCCGAAATTTGAGTGTGTTTTAGCTACCGAGTGTGTCGCCGGCTTTCAGTCCGGTCGACGCGGCCCATTCCGAGGCAGACATCTTTGCCTCTCCCGCCGGGCGCACGCGCTTTACGAGGATCCGGCCGCCTACGCACTGGACCGAAATTCCGTCATCCGTGATCTCCCGAATACGACCGGAAATGCCGTCACCCGACACCAGCTCGCAATCGAAGATCCCGACCTCTTCCCCGTTCAGCGTGGTCCACGCGCCGGGCGCGGGATTGGTGCCGCGGATCAGGTCGTAGACCTGCTTGACCGGGCGATGCCAGCTGACCTGGGCATGGTTCTTGTTGCAGCGACGCTCGTAGGTCGCCTCCGCCTCGTCGGCCACGATCCGCGGCGGATTTCCGTCACGGTAGAGGTCGACGACCGTCAGCACGGAGTCGACGGCATGGGGGTAGATCTTCTTGAAATAGAGATCGATCACCGTGTCGTCGGGGCCGATGTCGCATTCCCACTGGAGCAGGCTGTCGCCTTCGTCCAGCCCGTCGGACGGGTAGAACCAGGAATAGCCGGACTTGGTGGAGCCCATGATGATCGGCCAGTTGACGGCCGACGGTCCACGGTGCAGAGGCAGAAGCGACGGGTGGAAACAGATCGAGCCATGGGTCGGCGTGTCGCGCGCCGCTTCGGGAACGAAGACGTTCACGAAGGCCATGACCATCAGGTCGGCATTGTAACCGGCCAGCGTGTCCAGGGTCGCCTGGTCGTCGAAATTCGCGGGCTGCTCGACCGGAAGACCCTTCTCAAGCGCGAATTCCTTGATCGGATCGACGGGTTTGCCGTCCTTGTCGGGCTCGCAATAGACGGCCACGACTTCGTCCGTTCCAGTCTCAAGCAGCTTGGCCAGCACGTCTTTACCGAAGGCCTGCTGCCCCATAACGATCAATCGCATTTTCGTCCTCCCGGGACACGGGGCATCCGTTCTTGCGCCGGATCACCCCGTTTGATTCACAAATTTACTCGGCGGCCTTTTGGTCGACTTTGCCCACCGCACCGGATTCCACGATCTTGGCCAGCGCCTCGCCGTCGTAGCCCAGCACGTCGCGCAGGATTTCGACGGTGTGTTCGCCCAGAAGCGGCGAACGGGTGACTTCGACAGGGCTGTCCGACAGCTTGATCGGGCACCCGACCGAGGTGTACTTCCCGCGCTTCGGGTGATCGATGTCGACGATGGTGCCGGTCTTGCGCAGGCCCTCGTCCTCGATGATCTCCTTGGTCGACAGGATCGGACCGACGGGGATGTCGAGCGGGTTGCAGATGTCCATAACCTCGAACTTGGTCTTGGTCATGGTCCATTCTTCGACACGCGCGAAGATCTCGTCGAGCTTGTCGAGCCGCTCAGCCGGGGACTTGTAGCCTTCCTTGGTCTTCCACTCGGGCGCGCCGATCACGTCACAGACGCGCTCCCAGACAGCCGCCTGGGTGATGAAATACGTGTAGGCGTTCGGGTCGGTTTCCCAGCCCTTGCACTTCAGGATCCGGCCCGGCTGACCGCCGCCCGAGTCGTTGCCCGCCCGCGGCGTGGCTTCGCCGAATTCGATGCCGGCGCCGTATTGCGAGTATTCCTTCAGCGGGCCCGCTTCCAGACGCTGCTGGTCACGCAGCTTGACGCGGCAAAGGTTGATCACGCCATCCTGCATCGGCGCCAGAACCTTCTGGCCACGACCGGTGCGGGTGGTCTGGAACAGGGCCGTCACGATCCCCAGAGCCAGGTGCAGACCCGTGCCGGAGTCGCCGATCTGCGCGCCGGTCACCGTCGGCGGGCCGTCAAGGAAACCGGTGGTCGAGGCCGAGCCACCGGCGCATTGCGCGACGTTCTCGTAGACCTTGCAATCCTCGTACTTGCCGGGGCCGAAACCCTTGACCGAGGCCAGGATCATGCGCGGGTTGATCTCCTGGATACGCTCCCAGGAAAAGCCCATGCGATCCAGCGCGCCGGGGGCGAAGTTTTCCACCATCACGTCGCAGGTTTCGATCAGCCGGGTCAGAACTTCCTTGCCGGTTTCGTTCTTCGAGTTCAGCTCGATCGACCGCTTGTTGTGGTTCAGCATGGTGAAGTAGAGCGAATCCGCGCCCGGAACGTCCACCAGCTGCTGGCGGGTCGCGTCACCGACGCCGGGACGCTCCACCTTGATCACGTCTGCGCCGAACCAGGCGAGAAGCTGGGTACAGGTCGGGCCTGACTGCACGTGAGTGAAATCGAGGATCTTGACCCCTTCGAGAGCTTTCATAGTAGTGCCTCCGCGGTCACTTAACCGTTGATTTTCTTGGCTTGCGGGTAGCGCTGCTGCGCCACGACCGAAGACGGGTTGAGGTTGCCGATATTGCCGCTTTCCTTGCCGGCGCCTTCGGCAATCACGGCATTGATGAGCGTCGGCTTCCGGCTGGCGAAGGCTTCCTTGATGGCCTGGCGCAGCGCATCCGGGTTGTCGACGGTCACGCCAACGCCACCGAAGGCCTGGATCATCAGGTCGTAGCGGGAGTCCTTGACGAACACGGTGGTCGCGGGATCTTCGCCGCCCGACCAGTTGGTGCCGTCGCCACGGTAGATACCGTTGTTGTTCATGATCACCGTGCAGACCGGCAGGTCGTAACGGCAGACCGTTTCGATCTCCATGCCGCAGAACCCGAAGGCGCTGTCGCCCTCGACGGCCAGGACCTGGTTTCCGGTTTCGACAGCCGCCGCGATGGCGCTGCCCATGCCGATGCCCATGATGCCCCAGGTGCCCACATCCAGACGCTTGCGCGGCTTGTGGATGTCGACGATCGAACGGCACTGGTCCAGCGCGTTGGCGCCTTCGTTCACCAGAACCACGTCGGGGTTTTCGGCGATTAGTTCCTTGATGACGCCCAGCGAGCCCTGGTAATCCATCGGCGAGTTGTTGTTCTTCAGCCGCGGCGCCATCTTGGCGACATTGCCTTCGACCTTCGAACGCACCGCGCCGGTCCATTCTTCGGACGGCTTTTCCCAGTTCCCGCCCATCTTTTCGAGCAGGGCCGTGGCAACCGAACCAACATCACCGATCAGCGGGGCGCTGATCATCTGGTTGCTGTCCATCTCGGTCGGTTCGATGTCGATCTGGACGAATTTCTTCATGCCCTTCTCGCCCCAGCCCGGGCCCTGCCCGTGGCTCAGAAGCCAGTTCAGGCGGGCACCGATCAGGAAGACGCAATCGCTTTCCTTCAGCACCAGCGACCGGGCCGCGGCAGAGCATTGCGGATGGGTGTCGGGCAGCAGGCCCTTGGCCATCGACATCGGCAGGTAGGGGAAGCCCAGCGTTTCGACCAGTTCGCGGACCTTTTCGTCGGCCTGCGCGTAAGCCGCGCCCTTGCCAAGGATGATCAGCGGCTTCTTGGCCGATTTCAGCACGTCGAGCGCACGATCGAGCGCCTCGTCCGACGGTACGCTGGCGGGGTTGGGGTCAACCACCTTCATCAGCGACTTCGCGCCTTCGGCCGCGTCCATCACCTGGCCCAGAAGCTGGCCCGGCACGTCGAGGTACACGCCACCGGGACGGCCCGTCAGGGCGGCACGGATGGCCCGGGCAACGCCCAGACCGATGTCTTCGGCATGCAGGATACGGTAGGCGGCCTTCACGTGGGGCCGTGCGATGGCCAGCTGGTCCATCTCCTCATAGTCGCCACGCTGCAGGTCGACGATCTCGCGCTCGGACGAGCCGGAGATCATGATCATCGGCCAGCAGTTCGTCGTCGCATGGGCCAGCGCGGTCAGTCCGTTCAGGAAGCCCGGCGCCGAAACCGTCATGCAGATGCCCGGCTTCTTGGTCAGGAACCCGGCCGCAGCCGCGGCATAGCCCGCGTGCTGTTCGTGACGGAACGACAGGACCCGCAGTCCCTGCGCCTGCGCATACCGGCCAAGGTCGGTGATCGGAATGCCGGGGACATTGTAAATGGTCTCGACACCGTTCAGCTTCAGCGCGTCGATCAGAAGATGGAAGCCGTCGGTTTGGCTTTCCTGCGCCGGCGCTTCGGTGCTGAAGTCCTTTGCTGCGGTGGCAACGTCCATTGGTGTCCTCCCTTGGTGCCTGGGCCGGAACGCTTTTCTCTCTTTGCGTCCGTCTTCCTAGGCGGTGTTCAAGTTGTCTTTGCTCAGGTTGTCTTTGGTCGAGATTTCCAGACGCATCCACGTCCGACGAACGTGGTCGTGAAGGCGCATCGTGTGTTCCCGGACGCGCAGGGCGGCCAGTTCGGGATCACGCGTTTCCAGCGCCTCGATGATCTCGGCATGATCGACGATCGAACGGTGCAGCCGGTCCCCTTCCCCCATTGCCCGCAGCCGAACCGCGTGCATGTGGAGGAACAGGGCATCGGCCATCGTCTTCAGCATCGTGCATTTCGAGATCTCGAGAATGCGCTGGTGGAACTTGATATTGTCGTCGGAGTACTCCGAGATGTGGGTACTCGCCGTTTCGCCCGTGTACTTGGCCGCGATCTTGCGCAGGGATGCGATCTCGGCATCCGTTGCGGTCTCTGCTGCCAGTCGGGCCGCCATGCTTTCCAGCGCGGCCCAGGCAATGATCATCTCGAGGATCTCTTCCCGGCTCTTGCGCCGCACGTAGATCCCCTTGCGCGGAACCACCGACACCAGGCCGTCGCCCTCAAGACGCGCGATGGCGTCCCGCAGCGGCGTGCGCGAGATACCCAGCTGCTCTGCGAGCGAACGCTCGTCGAGCCTCAGGTCAGCATCTCTGGCGTAGATATCCATTTCGGTAATGGCCTCGCGCAGCCTGTCGTAGACATGGTCCTTCAGGGTGAAGTTGGTCGCGATCGGTCGAAGCTTCATGCCTCTGGTCTCCCCGTCATGAGTGCGATCTGCGACGCTGCCCTGATCTTGTGGTATACCATAGACCAGCCATTCTGAGCACGCAATTGTCTTTTGCGGTCGTTCTTCGCTGCAGTTGCACAGTTTGTATTTGGTGCACCACCATAACACCCTGTTTTTTCGATGTCTTTCATCAAAGGACTTTCTACACATTCCGATGGGCAGATATGATGGCAATCCCTGCAACCTCAGTAAAACAAAGAGGTTATTTAGGCCATGCGGCGTGATGGAGCCCGTCGGACAACCAGGAAAGGCCAGATTTTATTGCGCTGCGGCGTGAATTCAGCGTCCCGAACCCCCCCATCATCCGCCTTAGATTCGATAGCGCGCTTTTGCCGGCCAGCAGCCACTTGATGAACGGGAACCACCGTGGTATTTGGCATACCAAGGGAATGTAGATCACCTGACGGGCGTAAGGAGAGACGTCCTTTCGGCGATCCGACACATAGCGGGGGACACAGACCGACATGCTAATACGCGCAACAGACTCCGTGCTCGTCGTCATCGACATGCAGGAGCGGCTGGTTCCGGCGATGCAGGCCCCGGCCCGGACGATTCGGAACACCAAGACGCTTCTTGCCAGCGCGCAGGAAGTGGACGTTCCGGTTATCATGACGGAACAGTATCCGGCCGGCCTTGGCCACACGGTGCCGGAACTGAAACCCGCACCCGGGACCACGGTCCTGAGCAAGGTGCACTTTTCCTGCATGGAAGACGATGCATTTGCAGCAAAGTTCCGCGGGCTGAACCGCAAGCAGGCGGTTCTGGCAGGTATGGAGGCGCATATCTGCGTCGTCCAGACCGCCGCCAGCCTGATCGAGGAAGGCTACGACGTCTTCGTCGTCTCTGATGCGACCGCCTCGCGGACGCTCGAAAGCGAACAGGCGTGCCTCGCGCGCCTCAACGCCAGCGGCATCGGCATCGTCACGACGGAAATGGTCGTGTTCGAATGGCTGGGCCAGGCCGGCACGCCGGCATTCAAACGGCTTCTGCCGCTTATCAAGTAACTCCAAACCAACTGCGGCCGGAACGGCATACTTCAAGGGAGGAATTCCAAGCGTGAATATTCATGAATACCAGGCGAAAGCGCTGCTTCGCCAATACGGTGCACCGGTCAGCGACGGCCGCGCCGTAACACGGGCCGAAGAGGCCAAGTCGGCCGCCAGCGAACTCGACGGTCCGGTCTGGGTGGTCAAGGCGCAGATCCATGCCGGCGGCCGCGGCAAGGGCAGCTTCAAGGAATGCGATGCCGGCGAAAAGGGCGGCGTGCGCGTCACCAAGTCGGTTGAAGAAGCCGCACAGGAAGCCAGCCGCATGCTGGGCCGTACGCTGGTCACGCACCAGACGGGCCCCGCGGGCAAGCAGGTGAACCGTATCTATATCGAAGACGGCTCGGCCATCGCGCGCGAACTGTACCTCGCCCTGCTGATCGACCGTGTCACCAGCCGCGTGGCCTTCGTGTGTTCAACCGAAGGCGGGATGGACATCGAGGAGGTCGCCGCGTCGACGCCTGAAAAGATCCTGTCCTTCTCGGTCGACCCTGCCACCGGGTTCCAGGCCTTCCACGGCCGCCGCATTGCGTTCGCTCTGGGGCTGGAAGGCGCCCAGGTGAAACAGTGCGTCAAGCTGATGGGCACGCTCTACAAGCTGTTCACCGAAAAAGACATGGACATGCTGGAGATCAACCCGCTGATCGTGACCGAGGGCGGCGACCTGATGTGTCTCGATGCCAAGATGGGCTTCGACGGCAACGCCATCTACCGCCACCCCGATATCGGTGCGCTGCGCGACGAATCCGAAGAGGACCCGAAGGAGCTGGAAGCGTCGAAGTTCGATCTGAACTACATCGCGCTGGACGGTGAAATCGGCTGCATGGTGAACGGCGCGGGCCTTGCGATGGCCACCATGGACATCATCAAGCTCTACGGCTCGAACCCGGCCAACTTCCTTGACGTGGGCGGCGGTGCCACCACCGAGAAGGTGACCGAAGCCTTCAAGATCATCACCAGCGACCCGAACGTGAAGGGCATCCTCGTGAACATCTTCGGCGGCATCATGCGCTGCGACGTGATCGCGGAAGGCGTAGTGACGGCGGTGAAGGAAGTCGGCTTGAAGGTGCCGCTTGTCGTGCGCCTCGAAGGTACGAATGTCGATCAGGGCAAGGAGATCATCAACTCCTCGGGCCTGAACGTGATCGCTGCGGACAATCTCAAAGACGGCGCCGAAAAGATCGTGGCCGCGGTGAAAGGGTAATCGAATGGCTGTTCTTATCGACGCAAACACCAAGGTGATCTGCCAGGGCCTGACCGGCTCGCAAGGCACCTTCCATTCCGAACAGGCCATCGCCTACGGCACCAAGATGGTCGGCGGCGTGACCCCCGGCAAGGGCGGGACCGAACATCTGGATCTGCCCGTCTTCAACTCGGTCCACGAGGCGAAGCATGTGACCGGGGCGAATGCCACGGTGATCTACGTGCCGCCGCCGTTCGCGGCAGATTCGATCCTCGAAGCTATCGACGCCGAGATGGAAGTGATCGTGGCGATCACCGAAGGCATCCCGGTGCAGGACATGATGCGCGTGAAGCGCGCGCTGATCGACAGCACGTCCCGGCTGGTCGGCCCCAACTGCCCCGGCGTGATCACGCCCGGCGCCTGCAAGATCGGCATCATGCCCGGCCACATCCACAAGCCCGGCACCTGTGGCGTGGTCTCGCGCTCGGGCACGCTGACTTACGAGGCCGTGGCCCAGACCACCGCGGCGGGCCTTGGCCAGTCGACATGCGTGGGCATCGGCGGCGACCCGATCAAGGGAACGGAGCATATCGACGTGCTGGAATGGTTCCTTGCCGATGACGATACGCATTCGATCATCATGATCGGCGAAATCGGCGGTTCGGCCGAAGAAGAAGCGGCCGAGTTCCTGAAGTCGGAAGCCAAGAAAGGCCGCAAGAAACCGGTTGCCGGTTTCATCGCCGGCCGTACGGCGCCTCCGGGCCGCCGCATGGGCCACGCGGGCGCAATCGTCGCCGGCGGCAAGGGCGGTGCCGAGGACAAGATCGAAGCCATGCGTTCGGCCGGGATCGTCGTTGCCGAAAGCCCCGCCGGGCTGGGCGAGGCCGTTCTCGAAGCCATTGGCTGATAGCCTACGGGCGGCGGCGTGCGTGTCATGCCGCCACCCATACCAACGACGATCAAGAAGGCTCCTGCGACCGCCCACGATATTCTCACGCCATCCGACGGGGCCCATGACGACTGGAACGACACGCGCAGGGAGTCACCGCATTGGCCATCACCTCAGTCCTGGATCGCACCGCGCCGCCCGAAAAACCATCGGATGACGGCATCCGCTTCCTTGGCAGGTTGCTGGGCCAGGTCCTGCGCGCGCAGGAAGGTGACGAGGCTTACCGCATCATCGAAAAGATCCGCGTCGCGTCAGTCGACTATCATCGCAGCGGCGACGCCCGGCATTACGCCGATGTGCAACAGACCTTCGACGGTTTGACAGAAGCCCAGACGCTTCAGGTCGTCCGGGCGTTTACCTATTTCCTGCACCTCCTGAACATCGCGCAGGACCAGGAAGTGCTGGCCTCGGGCCGTGCCGAAGGCTCGCAGATAGGCGACATGCTGGAAGAGCTGCGCGCCGTGGGCTTTACCGAAGACCAGATCAAGAGCTTCTTTCAGGAAGCGCTCATCTCCCCCATCCTCACCGCCCACCCGACCGAGATCCGCCGCCAAAGCACCATGCGGTCGGAATTTTCCATCGTCCGCCTGCTGGACGAACGGTCGCGCGCGAAGGCGGTGGGGCTGGATATCAAGGCCATCGACATCACCATCGAGCGCGAGATCGCGACGCTGTGGCAGACGCACATGCTGCGGCGCACGAAGCTGACCGTGAATGACGAGATCCGCAACGGGCTGGCCTATTTCGACCATACCTTCTTCCAGGCCGTGCCCAAGATCATGACAGCCGCGCAGGAGGCGATGGACCTGCCGTTCACAACGCCCATGCCCCCTTTCCTGCGCATCGGCACGTGGATCGGCGGCGACCGCGACGGCAACCCGTTCGTGACGGAAACCGTCCTGCGCGATGCCTTCCGCCTCCAGGCCGGCCACGCGCTGGCGCACTACCTGTCGGAAGTCGACGCGCTTGGCAGCGAATTGTCGATCTCCACCCGGGTCATGGGCGTGAACGACGACATCCTTGCGATGGCCGAAAGATCGCCCGACGCCTCGGGCCACCGGATGGACGAACCCTACCGGCTGGTGCTGAGCACGATCTTCGCGCGGCTGGCCACGACGTTGCAGGAGATCGACCCGGACGCCCCCCGCCCCCGCGCCACGTTCGAGGCCGGTGCCTATGGGCAACCAGAAGAATTTCTGGCGGATCTCGATGCCATCGACGTATCGCTTCGCACCAATCAGGGGGAGATCATCGCCACCGGCCGCCTGCTGGACCTGCGCCGCAAGGTGCGCAGCTTCGGGTTTCATCTGGCGACGGTCGATCTGCGGCAGAACTCCTCCGTGCACGAGGCGACGGTGGCCGAACTGTTCGAAGCCGTGACACCGGGCACGGGGTACAGCGACCTCTCTGAAGACGACCGCATCGCGCTGCTGCGGCAGGAACTGAACTCTCCGCGCGCCCTGCGCCGCCCCTACTGGACCTATTCCGACGCCACCGAAGACGAGATGGGCATCCTGCGCGCGGCGCGTGACATCGTGGAGCGGTTCGGCCCCAAGGCGATCACGACCTCCATCATCTCGAACGCGCAGAGCGTGTCGGACGTGCTGGAACTGCTGGTCCTGCTGAAGGAGGCAGGTCTTGTCGCGCCCGATGGGACCTGCGCGCTGGCCGTGGTGCCGTTGTTCGAAACAATCGCCGACCTGCAGGTCGGCCCGCAGGTCATCAGCGACCTGATGGACCTGCCCGAATACAAGCGCGTCGTCGATGCGCAGGCCAGCACGCAGGAAATCATGCTGGGCTATTCCGACAGCAACAAGGATGGCGGTTTCGTCACCTCGGGCTGGGAGTTGTACAAGGCCGAACGGGAATTCGTGAAGCTCTTCAAGGCCCGCGGCCTGAAGCTGCGCCTGTTTCACGGGCGGGGCGGGTCGGTCGGACGGGGCGGCGGGCCGGCCCGCGACGCGATCATCGCCCAGCCGCCCGGCGCCGTGGATGGCCAGATCCGGTTGACGGAACAGGGGGAAGTCATATCCTCCCGCTATTCCAATGCCGAGATCGGGTTCAGCCACCTGGAAACGCTCGTTTCGGCCACGATCCAGGCGTCGCTGCTGCCCGGTCAGGATCTTGTCACCGACAAGGCCGAGGCGATCTTCGAAAGCCTGTCGCACCACGCCTTCCGCGCCTATCGCGAGCTGGTGTTCGAAACCGAGGGGTTCGAGGACTTCTTCTGGTCCTCGACCATCATCAGCGAGATCGCGTCGCTGAACATCGGCTCCCGCCCCGCCTCCCGCGCGAAAACGCGGGAGATCACGTCGCTGCGGGCGATCCCGTGGGTCTTCAGCTGGGCGCAATGCCGGATCATGCTGCCGGGCTGGTACGGGTTCGGGACGGCCGTGGCGGAATGGGAGAAGGACAATCCCGGCGGCGCATCGACCGAACTCGCGAACCTCTACCACGACATCCCGTTCTTCACGGAGATGATCTCCAAGATCGAATCCGTGATCGGAAAAAGCGACCTGACCATCGCCGCGCATTATGCCGACCTTGTCGAAGACAAGGCGCTGCGCGACCGGATCTTCTCGCGCATCACGGCGGAATGGGAAGCGACGGTCGACGCGATAGAGAAGATCACCGGCAAACGGCCTGTCACCGAAAGCGACCGCAGCCCCTACCTGAACCCGCTGAACCACATCCAGGTGGCGCTGCTGAAGAAATCCCGGTCAACTGATGAAGCGTCCGAGCGTCTTCAGCGCGGCATCCTGCTGTCGATCAACGGGGTGGCATCGGGCCTGCGCAACACGGGCTGACAGGCCCCTGCCACGAAAACGCAAATCGCCGCCGGACCTTCCAGTCCGGCGGCGATTTCTTTGGGTCGGTGTCGCGGCTTACTCGGCCGCGACCAGTTCCGCCTTCTCGACGCGCACGGCCGAGAACTTGAACTCCGGGATCTTGCCGAAGGGATCAAGGGCCGAGTTCGTCAGGATGTTCGCCGCCGCCTCGACATAGGCGAAGGGCAGGAAGACGTTGTTCTCGGACACCGCCCGGTCAGACCGCGCCATGACCACGACCGACCCGCGCCGTGTCGACAGCTGGATATAGCCGCCCGGTTCCACGCCAAGTTCGCGCAGCGTCTTGGGGTGCAGCGAACAGTTCGCTTCCGGTTCGACCGAGTCGAGAACCGAGGCACGGCGGGTCATCGACCCGGTGTGCCAGTGTTCCAGCTGACGGCCGGTGATCAGGATGAACGGGTATTCCGCATCCGGCGTCTCGTCCGGCGGAATCACGTTGGCGGGCGTGAACTTGGCCCGGCCTTCTTCCCGCGGGAACGCATCGCCGAACACGATCGCCTGGCCCGGATCTTCGGGGCTGAGCGACGGGTAGGTCACGGCGGTTCGTTCCAGACGTTCCCACGTGATATTGTCGAACGACTTCATGTTCAACTTCATCTCGGCGAAGATTTCGCTGGGATGCGTGTACGTCCAGTTCAGGCCCAGACGCTTCGCCAGTTCGACCTCGATCCACCAGTCTTCCCTGGCATCGCCCGGCGGCGGCACCGCGGGCCGGCCCATCTGGACCTGCCGGTTGGTGTTCGTCACGGTGCCGGTCTTTTCGTACCACGCCGAAGACGGCAGGATCACGTCGGCATAGTTCGCCGTTTCCGTCAGGAAGATGTCCTGCACGACAAGGTGGTCCAGCTTGGCCAGAGCGTCCCGCGCATGGTCGACATCCGGGTCCGACATGGCCGGGTTCTCACCCAGGATGTACATGCCGCGGATCTCGCCATCGTGGATCGCATCCATGATCTCGACCACGGTCAGGCCCTTCTCGCTCGAGAAGTCTTCCGATTTCCACACGTCGGTGAAGGCAGAACGCACGCCATCGTCGGTCACGGTCTGGTAGTCCGGCAGGAACATCGGGATCATGCCCGCGTCGGACGCGCCCTGCACGTTGTTCTGACCGCGCAGCGGATGCAGGCCGGTCCCCGGCCGCCCCACCTGCCCGCACATCAGGGCAAGGCTGATCAGGCAGCGCGAGTTGTCGGTGCCGTGGATGTGCTGGCTGATGCCCATGCCCCAGAAGATCATGCCTGCCTTGGCACCAGCGAAGGTACGGGCGACATCGCGCAGGGTCTCGGCATCGATGCCGCAGATTTCCTGCATCTTCTCGGGCGGGAAGCCTTTCAGGTGCTCCTTCATCGCCGGCCAGTTTTCGGTCATCGCTTCGATGTACTGGCGGTCGTAAAGCTCCTCTTCGACGATCACGTGCATGATCGCGTTCAGCATCGACACGTCCGCGCCGGCGCGGAACTGCAGCATGTGGCTCGCAAAGCGCTTCATGCCCTGCCCGCGCGGATCCATGACGATCAGCTTGCCGCCCCGCTTGGTGAACTGCTTGAAATAAGTTGCAGCCACGGGGTGGTTTTCGATCGGGTTGCAGCCGATGGCAATGGCCACGTCCGCATTCTCGATCTCGTTGAAGGTCGCGGTCACGGCGGCCGAACCCACGTTCTCCATCAGCGCGGCCACTGACGAGGCGTGGCACAGACGCGTGCAGTGGTCGACGTTGTTGTGCCCGAAGCCCTGGCGGATCATCTTCTGGAACAGATACGCCTCTTCGTTCGAACACTTGGCCGAGCCGAAGCCGGCGATTTCGCGCCCGCGGCCCTTCATGCCATTGGCGGCGAAATCCAGTGCCTCATCCCATGTCGCTTCGCGGAAATGGGTCGACAGGTTGCCGGGATCCACATTCAACCCCTTGGCCGGCGCGTCGTCGCGACGGATCAGCGGCTTCGTCAGGCGATGCGGGTGGTGAATATAGTCGAAGCCGAACCGGCCCTTGACGCACAGGCGGTTTTCGTTCGCCGGCCCGTCGATGCCTTCGGCATAAAGGATCTTGTCGTCCTTGATCTTGAGCGAGATCTGGCAGCCCACACCGCAATAGGGGCACACGGTATCGACCTCGCGGTCGAAATCCTTGCTGTCCCCGGCCTGGGTTTCATCCAGCACGGAGGCCGGCATCAGCGCGCCCGTCGGGCAGGCCTGAACGCATTCGCCACACGCCACGCACGACGACGCGCCCATCGGATCGTCCTGATCGAAGACGATCTTGGCTTCATGCCCGCGGCCCGCCATCCCGATCACGTCGTTCACCTGCACTTCGCGGCAGGCGCGGACGCACAAGTTGCAGTGAATGCAGGCATCGAGGTTCACGTTCATCGCGACGTGGCTGGCATCCAGAAGCGGAACCGATTGCGGCTCCATCTTCGGGAAACGGCTTTCCTTCACGCCGTTCAGTTCCGCCATGTCCCAGAAATGCGACGACTGATCATGGGCCACTTCGGGCTGATCGGCGACCAGCAGCTCCATCACCATTTCGCGGGATTTCTTCGCACGGTCGCTGTCGGTCGTGACCTTCATGCCGTCCGCCACGGGGCGGATGCACGAGGCGATGAGCGTCCGCTCGCCTTCCACTTCCACCATGCAGGCCCGGCAGTTGCCGTCGGGCCGGTAGCCGGGTTCGGGCTTGTGGCACAGGTGCGGGATCTTCAGGCCACGGCCGTTGGCCGCTTCCCAGATCGTGTAGCCTTCGGGAACGGTGACGTCCTCCCCGTTCAGGCTGAAGGTAATCATTGCTACAGGCGCGCCGTCGGGCATGTCACACCTCTTCGCTAAAATGTTTCATGGTCAGACGGATCGCATTCGGCGCCGCCTGTCCCAGGCCGCAGATCGAGGCATCCACCATCGTGACGCACAGATCTTCCAGCAGTTCCTGGTCCCAGTGCTCCGCCTGCATCAGCTTCACGGCCTTCTCGCAGCCCACCCGACAAGGGGTGCACTGCCCGCAGCTTTCGTCTTCGAAGAACCGGAGCATGTTGAGCGCCGCATCCCGGCAGCTGTCCTTGTCGGACAGGACCACCACCGCGGCGGACCCGATGAAGGAGCCATGCGGTTGCAGCGTATCAAAGTCGAGCGGCACATCATCCAGTGAAGAAGGGAGGAGACCGGATGATGGGCCGCCCGGCTGGTAGGCCTTGAACTCATGGCCCTCCAGCATTCCACCTGCTGCCTCGATAATGTCGAGAATGGTTGACCCGGCGGGCAGCAGGTGAACGCCCGGGTTCTTGACGCGTCCGGACACGGAATAGTTCCGCAGCCCCTTGCGACCGTTCTTCTCGACAGAGCTGAATTCCTCGGGACCGAAGCGGTTGATCCGCGCGATCCAGTAGAGCGACTCGACATTGTGGACCAGTGTCGGGCGGTTGAAGATCCCCACCTGCGCCACGAAGGGCGGGCGGTGACGCGGCAGGCCGCGCTTGCCCTCGATCGATTCGATCATCGAGCTTTCTTCGCCGCAGATATAGGCCCCCGCACCACGGCGCAGGTCGATGTAGCCGGGCGTCACGATGCCGGCCTCCTCCAGCGCCGCGATCTCTTCCTTCAGAAGATGCAGGATCGCCGGATATTCGTCGCGCATGTAGATGAAGGCCTTGTCGGCCTCGACCGCCCAGGCGGCGATCAGCATGCCTTCCAGGAAAGTGTGCGGATCGCGCTCCAGCAGGTAGCGGTCCTTGAACGTGCCGGGCTCGCCCTCGTCGCCGTTCACGGCCAGGAAGCGCGGGCCGGGATTGGCGCGCACGAAGCCCCATTTCTTGCCGGACGGGAAACCCGCCCCGCCAAGGCCGCGCAGGCCGGCATCCAGAATCTTGGTCTGGACGGCTTCCCAGTTGCCGTTGGCGCGCAGGTCCTTCAGCGTCTCGTATCCGCCTTCGGCGACATAGGCGTCGAAGCGGGTGTAATCGGGGATCATGGGATGGGTATGCTTCGCCTCGACCGCTGCCATGACGTTTTCAGGCGTGGCGTTGTCGACGTGGAAATGGCCCAATTCGACCACGGGCGCGGTATCGCAGCGGCCCATGCAGGGCGCGCGGACAACGCGAACCTCTGACGGATCCAGCCCGTCTTCCAGAGCTTTCTGCAATTGCGCGGCGCCCGCCATTTCGCAGGACAGCGAATCGCAGACTCGGATGGTCAATGACGGCGGGGGTGTCTCGTCCTCCCGCACGACATCGAAATGGGCATAGAAGGTCGCGACCTCGTAGATCTCTGCCTGCGCCATGCGCATCTCATCGGCCAGGGCCGAGATATGCTGCGCCGACAGATGGCCGTAAGCGTCCTGAATCAGATGAAGAAATTCGATCAGCAGGTCGCTACGGCGCGGCTGGTCTCCCAGCAGGGCCCGCACTTCCGAAAGAGCGATATCGTCATACTGACGACCCTTCGGGGTCTTGCGGCTCTTGCCGGTCCCCTTCTTCTTCCAGATGCCTTTTTGATCGTCCAATGGTGCCATGTCACCCCTCCTTCGACGGGGTGAAGCTGGCATAAGGATCTCACATTGTAAAATCGCGATGCATTAAGCCACGATAACCAATCCTTATCAAGACTTGTCCACCACCGACCTTAGGGCCTGCAAAATCGGCATCCCCTCCTCGCGGATCGCGGTGACAAGGCTGACCGATTTTTCCACGACCGGATCGATCAGCGGCAGCGTGGCGGCTCCCGACGATCCGCCCAGTGATTTGACCAGCCCTTTCGGCACCACCGTCGCGGCCAGACCTTCAACAGCGATCACGATGGCCGATGTAAAACCGCTGGTTTCCGCGATCACGTTGGGCGTGGCGCCGACATGTTCGAAGACCTGATCGACGATCCGGCGGTTCTGCATGCCGGGCTCCAGCAGTGTCAGCGGCAGCTTCGCGGCCTCGGCCCATGTGACCGCACCGTTGACCCGCGGCGCGATGGCGAAGGGCACCAGAAGTTCGTAGGTTTCGATGTAAAGGGGCTCGACCTGAAGGAAATCGGCGGGCGCACCATCCGTGTAGGTTATCCCGGCGTCAAAGCGGCCGTCCTCGATCCCCTGGTGTATCGCCAGCGACGACGCGGTTTCGATCCGGGCGACGATGTTGGGAAATTCCCGGCGCAGGTCGATCAGCAGATGCCCGGCATAGCCCAGCGCCGTGGGGATCACCCCCAGCTTCAGCGAGCCCGAGATCTGCCCCTTCGACGACCGGTATTCCTGTTCGAAGAATTCGACCTTGTCCATGATGCTGCGCGCGTGGCGCACGATCATGTTGCCGTCGTCGGTCAGCCCCTGGAACCGGTTACCGCGCTTCACGATCGAGGTCTGAAGACGCTCCTCGATCTTGCGGATGCGCATGGAGAACGCCGGCTGGGAGATTCCGCAATCCTTGGCCGCGCGGGCAAAATGCTTGTGCCGCGCCAGCGCGCTGAGACACTGCAAATCCTTCAGATCTATCACCTGGCATCCTCGCTTGATCGCTTTCCGGCGTACAACAATACCCCACCTCTCGCCAGTTGCGTTGACTCCGGCGGTACCGTGGTATACCAAGGACCAGATATCAGGCATTCGGGGAGGAGTGCTAGGATGTATTTTTCGGAACACCTTTCGAAGGAAATGTTGTCCCAGTACGGGATTGCGGTTCCTGCGGGCAGGCTTGCGCGTTCGGCTGACGAGGCCGCGCAGGCCTGTGCCGCCATCGCCGCGCGGAAATACGTGGTGAAGGCCCAGATCGTGGCCGGCGGCCGCGGATTGGCCGGCGGCGTGAAGTTCGCGGCGACGCCATCGGCCGTCGCGGATGAAGCCCGGAAGATGTTGGGTTCGACCCTCGTCACCGCGCAGACCGGCAGTTCGGGGGAGCTCGTCTCGTCGATCTACGTCGAACAGGCGATGGACCTGGCACAAAGCTACTTCATCGCGCTGGCGCTGGATACGGCGACAGGCGAAGTGCTGTTGCTGGCCTCGTCCGAAGGCGGGGTGGAGTTCGAACAGCGCTCGAAAATGGATCCCGACACGGTCAAGAGGATGACGCTGGGGCGGGACGGACCTGACACGCGCTCGCAGTTGACCGATTTCCTGAAGGGCATCGGGATCGAGGCCGACGCACCCGTCAACATGATCCTGGCCGCCCGCGAGGCCTTTGTCGAAAACGACATGACCCTGCTGGAGATCAACCCCTTCGCCCGCACCTCCGACGGCAAATGGGTGGCCATCGACGCCAAGATCGCGATCGACGGCAGCGCGCTGTTCCGCCATCCCGAATTCGAACCCCTTGTCGAGAAACAGGGCCTGACGGCGACCGAGATGGAAGCCGCACGGAACAACATCAACCTCGTCCGGATGGAGGGCAATATCGGCATCGTGTCGAACGGCGCGGGCCTTGGCCTTGCGACGACCGACATGATCTTCGATGCCGGCGGCGCGCCCGCCAACTTCATGGACATCCGCACCACCGCCACCAGTTTCGACATCGGCAAGGGCGTGTCCCTGCTGCTGGACGAACCGAAGGCAAAGGTGATCCTGCTGAACGTCCATGGCGGCGGCATGACCTCGTGTGACACGGTCGCCGAGGGCCTGACCTTCGCCTATTCCCGGTCGAAACGGCACCTGCCGGTGGTCGCCCGGCTGGCGGGCCTGAACGCCGAATGGGGCACGCGGATCCTGCGGGAGCGCAAGATCCCGGTGGAAATCCACGACACCATGACCGCCGCCGTCGCGCGTGCCGTCGAAATCGCGCGCTAGGGAGGGCCGGGACATGTCCATCTTCGTGAACGCCGACACCCGTGTGATCGTGCAGGGGATGACCGGCCGGGCCGGGACCTTCTACACCGATCAGGCGATGCGCTACGGCGCCACCTATGTCGGCGGCGTGCGCCCCGGCAAGGGCGGGCGGCGGCATCTGGACCTGCCGCTGTTCAACAGCGTCAGTGAAGCGGTCGAAGGCACCGGCGCCAATGCATCGCTGGTGATCGTGCCCGCGCCTTTCGCGGCCAATGCGATGATCGAGGCCATCGAGGCCGGTATCGGCGTTGTGGTCTGCGTGACCGAACGCGTGCCGCAGCACGACATGGCCCGCGTGAAGGCCGCCCTGCGCCAGTCAGACACGATGCTGATCGGGCCCAATTCCCAAGGCATCCTGACACCGGGCCAGTGCAAGATCGGCGTCATGCCGACGGTAGATGCCAAGCCCGGCAATATCGGGATCGCGTCCCGGTCGGCGTCGCTGACCTCGGAAATCCTGGCGCAATGCTCGAAAGCCGGGCTGGGCCAGTCGACCACCGTGGGCATCGGCGGCGACACGCTGCACGGGGTCGACTTCGTCGACTGCCTGAAGCGGTTCAAGGACGATCCGGAAACCGAAGCCGTGGTGCTGGTTGGCGAGATCGGCGGCCGGGAAGAGGAAGAAGCGGCCGCCTATCTGAAATCGGTCAACTTCGGCAAGCCGGTGGTCGCGCTCGTGGTGGGCCGTCATGCGCCAGAGGGCCGGCGCATGGGACACGCGGGCACGCTTTCGACATTCGGGCTGGCCTCGGCCGCGGAAAAAATAGACGTTCTGCGCGATGCCGGCGTTGCCATTGCCAATACCGCCGATGACGTGGTCGCGGCTATCGGCACGGTGCCGGTTCCTGCCTGAACAAGCATCTGGGAAAGCGCATGACCGACCTGCCAAGCGATATGAATGTCATTGAACTCAAGGAATTCGGAGGTCCCGAGGTCCAGCATCTCGGGACCCGTCCCGTTCCCGCCCCTGCCCCGAACGAAGTCCTGATCCGCGTCACCGCTGTAGGCGTGAACGGCCCCGACATGGTGCAGCGCCGCGGCCACTACCCGCCGCCCAAGGGTGCGTCCGACCTGCTGGGGCTGGAAATCTCGGGCGAAGTCGTGGCCGTGGGCGACGGGCAGAATATGTGGAACGTGGGAGACCGCGTCTGCGGGCTGGCCAATGGCGGCGGCTATGCCGAATACGTGGCCGTCCGCGCCGACCACTGTCTGCCGGTTCCCAAAGGCGTGGACGAGGTCGACGCCGCGGGCCTGCCCGAGACCTTCTTCACGGTCTGGAGCAACGTGTTCCTTGACCACGCCATCCCCGAAAACGGCAACTTCCTGGTCCATGGCGGATCGGGCGGCATCGGATCCACCGCGATCCAGCTGGGCAAGGGCCTTGGGCTGAACGTCTTCACCACCGTCGAATCGGACGAGGCCGCGGCCTTCGCCACCTCTCTGGGGGCCACGACGACGATCAACTACAAGACCGAGGATTTCGTCGCCATCTGCCGCGAGGCCGGGGGCATGGACATCATCCTGGATATCATCGGCGGCGACTACGTGGCCCGCAACATCAAGGCCGCGCGCCATGATGCGCGGCTGGTGCAGTTGGCGTTCAACGGTGGCTCGAAGGTGGAAATCGACCTGATGCCGATCATGCTGAAACGGCTCAGCTACACCGGCTCGACGCTGCGGTCGCGGCCCGAGGAGTTCAAGGCGAGGGTCGCCGCAGACGTGCGCGAAAAGGTCTGGCCGCTGTTCGAAAACGGGACGTTGCGCAGCGTGACCCACGCCGTCCTGCCCCTGTCCGAGGCCGCCGAGGCCCACCGGATGATGGAAAGCGCCACCCATCACGGAAAAATACTGCTGAAACCATAACACCCTCTGGCACCCGACAGGCCAATACGGGGAGGCCCCATGCCCAGACCTTGGAATTCTGTATCGGAATACTCGGTGCCGCTGATCGGCAAGCCGATCGGTACCTGGGCTATGGGCGCGCTTTGGTCCTTCGGTGCAGCGATCATGTCCTTCGCCGCAGGCCACATCTTCGATTGCAAGACCAAGCGGACCGCCGGGGCCACGGTCCCGAGCGTGGCAGAATAGGATGGGCATGCTCCTGAACATCACCATGCCGTCCCCCCATCCGGGGGGCGGCACATGAACCGCCCGGCAGAGATCCGGTACGACCTGCTGGCCGAACATGTCGCCCCTGCGCCCCGCACGGCCAACCGCCTGCTGCTGCGCAACTACGTCCGCGAAACCGAGATCGGCGCGTTCGACGAGGAACGTGGGATAGACCAGACCCTGCGCTTCAACCTGACCGTCGAAACGCTGCCCCCCGAACATCCCGCCGGTGACGACGTGGACGACATCCTTAGCTACGACACGCTGGTGCAGGTGATCGACGCGGTGCTTGGCGAAGAACGGCTCGACCTCCTCGAAACCCTGGCCGAGCGGATCGCCGACCGGCTGCTGGCCCAGCCGATGATCACCCATGTGACGCTGTGCGTCGAAAAGCTGGATCGCGGGCCATTCCAGCTGGGGGTCGAAATCGAACGCACGAAGCCCCAGGGAGAGGCGCCCGCCTCCGCGCGCCGATCCAGTGGTACCGGGACGCCCATCGTCGTGATGGTATCGGACCGCGCCGCGGAGGACCCGCGCCTGGGCCAATGGTTCGATCAGTTCCTGTCGCTGGGCCAGCCCGTCATTCTGACCACCGCTCCGGGCACCGTGTCTGTGCACGCCGAAACCCGCCCCGCCCAACGCCAGATCGACCTTCTGGCGATGGAGCAGGCCGCGTGGAAGCTCGCCGCGCGCGACACGCGCTGCTGTGTCGTCGAAAGCCAGACGGAGTTGCAATACGCCATGGAGAAGGCCTTCCTCGCCGTCTGGGCACCCTCCCGCATCGTCCGCCGCGCGCGGGATGCAAGCGTGCGGGACGATATGCGCGGCCCGGCCCTGACCGCATGGTTCGCCCGCCAGGTGGGCGCGGAACTGATCTACGGGCTGGGCACGGGCGATGCGCTTGGCACACCGCTGGCGCTGGTAGACCACCTCGTCCTCTAGGACCGCGTTGTCATCGCGTATTGGCTTCGCTATCGGTGCCCCGAAATCTGAAGGACAGACCGCTTGATCAGCCTCATCGTTGCACGCAGCCGGAACGGCGCCATCGGGCGGCGCGGCACCATGCCGTGGACGCTGCCCGAGGACATGGCGTTCTTCAAGGACGCCACCCGGGGCGCCGCCCTGATCATGGGCAGGCGGACATGGGCCAGCATCCCCAACCCGCCCCTGCCCGGCCGGCTGAACTGCGTCGTGTCGTCGACCCCGGACCTTGCCCCCCACACCTTCCCGTCGGTCGAGGCCGCATTGGCCTTTGCACGGGACAAGGGGCACGGCGCCATCTTCGGCATGGGTGGCCGCGGGATCTACGACGCGTTGATGCCCTTGGCCGACCGGTTGCTGATCACCGAGGTCGACACCTTCGTCGACGACGCCGACACGTTCTTCCCCGACGTCGACGAAACCCAATGGACCGTTCAAAGCGAAACCGTCCTGCGCGAGGCCGGACCGCGCTGCGTGGCCCGCGAACTGGTCCGCGCCTGAGCGGCGTCAATCGCACAGACTGCAACGCCTCCCCTCGACAAAACCCGGCCGATGCTCGACTAACGGCGCCAGCCGACAAGAACCGATGGGCACATCTGCGGAGCCGGGGAGGCGATCCGGTGCCCTTGGGACGTGGCGATGGTGCAGCGAATTCGATCTAGGCAAGAAGAACAATCATGACGGACAAATCAGACCCCAAGACCCAAAGCGCGGCTCTGGACTATCACGAGTTCCCGCGGCCCGGAAAACTGGAAGTGCGGGCGACGAAACCGCTCGCCAACAGCCGCGACCTGACCCGGGCTTATTCGCCCGGCGTGGCGGATGCCTGCATGGAGATCGCGAAGGATCCGACGACCGCCACGCGGTTCACGTCGAAGGGCAACCTTGTGGCCGTGGTGTCGAACGGATCCGCCGTTCTGGGGCTGGGCAATATCGGCGCGCAGGCCGCCAAGCCGGTGATGGAAGGCAAGGCCGTCCTCTTCAAGAAATTCGCCAATATCGATTGCTTCGACCTGGAAGTGAACCAGACCGACCCGGAAAAACTGGCCGAGATCGTCTGTTCGCTGGAACCCACCTTCGGCGCCGTGAACCTGGAAGACATCAAGGCGCCCGACTGTTTCATCGTCGAAGACATCTGCCGCGAACGCATGAACATCCCCGTCTTCCACGACGACCAGCACGGCACCGCCATCGTGGTGGGGGCTGCCGCGACCAACGCCTTGCGGGTCGCCAAGAAGAAGTTCGAAGACATCAAGGTCGTCTCCACCGGCGGCGGTGCCGCGGGGATCGCGTGCCTCGACATGCTGATCAAGCTGGGCGTGAAGCCTGAGAACATCTGGCTCTGCGATCTGCACGGGCTGGTCTACGAGGGCCGTGAAGAGGACATGAACCCGCGCAAATCGACCTTTGCGCGCAAGACCGACCTGCGCAACCTCGACGACGTGATCGAAGGCGCCGACCTGTTCCTGGGCCTGTCGGGCGCGAACGTGCTGACGCCGCAGATGGTCAAGCGCATGGCCGCCCGCCCGATCATCTTCGCGCTGGCCAACCCGCTGCCGGAAATCATGCCCGACGCGGCGCGCGAAGTGGCGCCAGATGCGATCATCGCCACCGGCCGGTCGGATTACCCGAACCAGGTCAACAACGTGCTGTGCTTCCCGTTCATCTTCCGCGGTGCGCTGGACGTGGGCGCGACCGACATCAACGACGAGATGAAGATCGCCTGTATCGAGGCCATGGCCTCGCTTGCGCGGACGACGACAATTGCCGAGACGGCGGCTGTCTACAAGGGTGAGCAGCTGGCCTTCGGGCCGGATTACCTGATCCCCAAACCCTTCGATCCGCGCCTGACCGGCATCATCGCCACCGCCGTGGCCAAGGCCGCGATGGAATCCGGCGTGGCGACCCGGCCGATCGCCGATCTGGACGCCTACAAGCAGCAGCTCGACAGCACCGTCTTCCGGTCTGCCCTGCTGATGCGCCCGGTGTTCGAAGCGGCGGCCAAGGCGCACCGCCGTGTCGTCTTCGCCGAGGGCGAGAACGAACAGGTGTTGCGGACGGCCAGCGCGATGCTGGACGAAACCACCACCGTCCCGATCCTGATCGGCCGTCCCGAGGTCGTGGCCGTACGGCTGGAACAGGCCGGCCTGTCGATCAAGCCCGGCGTCGACTTCGAACTGGTCAACCCCGAACACGACAGCCGCTACCGCGCCTACTGGGAGAACTATCACCAGATCATGGCCCGCCGGGGCGTGGCGCCGGAGCTGGCCCGCACGATCATGCGCACGAACACCACCGCCATTGCCGCGATCATGGTCCGCCGGGGCGAGGCCGACAGCATGATCTGCGGCACCGTGGGCCAGTTCAGCTGGCACCTGCGCTACGTGAACGAGATCCTGCAGGAAGGCGCGCTGGCCCCCGTCGCCGCCCTGTCGATGATGATCCTGCAAGACGGGCCGCTGTTCATCTCGGACACGCAGGTGAACCACCAGCCGACGCCGGAACAGATCGCCGAAACCGTGATGGGCTGCGCGCGCCATATCCGCCGCTTCGGGATCGAACCAAAGATCGCGCTGTGTTCGCATTCGCAGTTCGGCAACCTCGACAACGATTCCGGCGGGCGCATGCGCGCGGCGCTGGAGATCCTCGACAGCAAGGCGCCGGATTTCACTTACGAAGGCGAAATGAACCTCGACGCCGCGCTGGACCCCTCGATCCGCGAACGGCTGCTGCCGGAATCGCGGCTGACAGGGTCGGCCAACGCACTTGTCTTCGCCAACACCGATGCGGCCAGCGCCGTGCGGAACATCCTGAAGATGCGCGGCGACGGTCTGGAAGTGGGGCCTGTCCTGATGGGCATGGGCAACCGCGCGCATGTGGTCACACCGTCCATCTCGGCGCGCGGTCTTCTGAACATGGCAGCACTCGCCGGTACGCCGGTGGCACATTACGGCTAAGAGCCGGGGCAAGGGCAGGAAAACCCTTGCCCTTCGCCCATGCCGGGTGTGAGCCTTGGCACAGATCCAACACGGGAGACGGAGATGAGCGAAGATTTCAACATGAGCATGCGCAAGTTCCTGAAGCAGGTGGGCGTCACCTCGCAGCAGGCCATCGAGGAAGCGATGCGCGAAGCCGATACGGCGGGCAAGACCTTCCCCGTCAAGGTCGTGCTGACGATCGGTGAGCTTGACCTGGAACATGTCGTGGAAGGCAAGATCAAGGGGCCGGAATAGGCCATATCAAGCATTCTGAATATTTCCTTCAGTTCGGACTCGACTGACGCCTGTTCTTGGTATACCTAGCACCAAGAACAGGCGCCGGCACCTGCCGCGCTGTCCACGTGACAGGAACCGCCAAAGGTTTCCGCGGCGAAGGAAAGGTTCCGAATGCGCAAGATCCTGGATCCGGCAAGGTCTGCCGACCGGAAACGGTCGCGGCCTGGCCAAGCGTTGTCACCCTTCAGAATGGGGACCGCATTGTGAACCACAGATTCGTCATGGACACGCCCGTATCCCGGACAGACGACCTGTCGGAGCCCACGCAGGCCACGGTGATCGCCGAGCTTCTGAAGATGTGGACCGCCGGCGCGGAAGAAACCGACCTGGCCGATCTGCGCGACGTGATCAAGACACTGGCCGAACCACGGACCGAGATGTCGCGCACCTATCCGAAAAGCTTCGTGGCCGATCCCGCCTATGTCGCGACGCTCCCCGATCTGCAGAACGGCCCCGCAAGCGACATCAAGGGCGCGCACTCCCTGATCCGGCATGTCGGTATCTCGGGCTTTCGGCTGCCGATCCGCTACCGTCTGCGCGACGGGGGAGAGCTGAATTCCGAAACAACGGTCACCGGCACCGTCAGCCTTGAAGGCGAGAGCAAGGGCATAAACATGTCCCGGATCATGCGCAGCTTCTACCGGGCGGCCGAGCATACCTTCAGCTACGACGTGATCGAAGACGTGCTGAACGACTACCAGACCGACCATGGCAGCCGCGACGCCCGGATCGCGATGAACTTCCGCTTTCCCGTGAAGGTCAGGTCCCTGCGATCGGGGCTGGAAGGCTACCAGTACTACAACACGACGCTCGAGGTCGTGGAACGGCAGGGCGTTCGCCAGAAGATCCTGCATCTCGATTACGTCTATTCCTCGACCTGCCCCTGTTCGCTGGAACTGTCGGAACACGCACGCGCCACGCGCGGGCAGCTGGCGACCCCGCATTCGCAGCGCTCGGTCGCGCGGCTGTCGCTGTGCACGGCGCCGGATGCCGGGATCCTGTGGTTCGAGGATGTCGTCGATCTGTGCCGCGCGGCGATCCCGACCGAAACCCAGGTGATGGTCAAGCGCGAAGACGAACAGGCCTTTGCCGAACTCAACGCCGCCAACCCGATCTTCGTCGAAGATGCCGTCCGGCTTTTCGCAGAAAGGGTCGGCGCGGATGACCGCATCGCCGATTACCGGATCGTTGCCAGCCACCAGGAAAGCCTGCACAGTCACGATGCCGTGGCGATGATCGCGCGCGGGAACACATTCGACCAGACATCGGTCGATCCGCACCTGTTCCAGGATCTTCGAATACTGCGATGACGACCGGCAAGACGACCCCCGCGATGACCACCACCGACGGCCTGCTGCGCGCGATGTTCGACGCCGCCGTATCCGCCGCGCAGCCCGATATCTGCGTCCCGCCCCACCTGCCCCGCTATCCTGCCACCGGACGCCTTGTGGTGATCGGGGCCGGCAAGGCCTCGGCCGCGATGGCACGGGCGGCAGAGGCGCATTACGGGCGTCCGCTCGAAGGTCTTGTTGTCACCCGCTACGGATATGCCGTTGACTGCGACGGGATCGAGATCGTCGAAGCCGCCCACCCGGTGCCGGATGCGGCGGGCCGTGATGCGGCCGAACGGATGCTGGCGCTGGTCGAAGGGCTGGGACCGGACGACGTGGTCGTCTGCCTGATCTCGGGCGGCGGATCGGCGCTGCTGCCCCTGCCCGCCGATGACCTGACGTTGGAAGACAAGCAGCAGATCAACCGCGACCTGCTGCGCTGCGGGGCGACGATAGACGAAATGAACTGCCTGCGCCGCCACATGTCGGCGATCAAGGGCGGGCGTCTGGCCGCGGCCTGCCATCCGGCGACGCTGGTCAACCTGCTGATCTCGGACGTGCCGGGCGACGATCCGATCAACATCGCCTCGGGGCCCTCCGTCGGCGACCCCACGACCTGCGCCGACGCGCTGGAGATCGTTGACCGTTACGGCCTGACCCTGCCTGCCGCCGCCCGCCAGATCCTTGAAACCGGCGCAGGCGAAAGCGTGAAGCCCGACGATCCGCGCCTGTCCACTGTCACCACCCACATGATCGCAGCCCCCCAGCAATCGCTCGAAGCCGCCGCCAATGTCGCGGCGCAGGCCGGCTACGCCACGCATATCCTGGGCGATTCCATCGAAGGTGAGGCCAGCGACGTCGGCATCGTCATGTCCGGCATCGCGTCACAGGTCGTCACTCACGGTCAGCCCTTCGCGAAGCCCTGCGTCCTGATCTCCGGAGGCGAGACCACCGTCACCCTGCGCGGCGACGGTCGCGGCGGGCGGAACGTGGAATTCCTGCTGTCGCTGGCCGTGGCGCTGAACGGATTGTCGGATGTGTATGCGATTGCGGGCGATACCGATGGCGTGGACGGGATCGAAGAGATCGCCGGCGCCGTCATCCGCCCCGACACGCTGGCGCGCGCCATGGCCATTGGGATTTCCGCGAAGGATTTCCTGATCCGCAATGACGGGCACAGCTTCTTCGAACGGCTGGGCGATCAGGTCATCACCGGCCCGACGCTGACCAACGTCAACGATTTCCGGGCGATCCTGATCCTCTGACGTTCAGGCGTTCCAGAGCACCTTGCCAAGGTTTCCGATGTCGTAGCCGCCATAGCTTTCGGCGCGGCGCCGGAATTCGGGCTGTGCGCAGAAGGCCAGGAGCGCCTGCATCGGCGGCTCGAACCACGCGCGGCGGTCGACCAGAAGCGCGAATTCTTCCTCGATCACCGGCACGAAGCGCAGGCCATAGGAGCGCGCGACGGAGGCCAGCCCGAACGCCACGTCCGCCTCGCCCCGGCGGACGGATTCGACGGCCTCGTCCTCGGTCCGGGCGACTTCGGCGAAATCGACAGTCTCCAGATCCAGCCCTTCGGTCGCGGCCAGATGCCGGAACAGCCCGTCCGTCCCGGATTCCGTCTGGCGCGGGACGACGCGCAGGCCCGCTAGGTCGGCAAGACGTTCCGGTGCCACATCGTCTCCACAGACCAGCCCGCGGCTGCGCGTGGCGAAGGCTATCAGAACCGCGTTCTCGTGCCCGGCCACCCGCGTCGCCGCCGGCACGTTCCAGTCGCCGCTTTCGGGGTCGTGGACATGCAGGCCCGTGACAACGCCCTTGGCGCGCGCAAACCGGTCGAGCCCGTCCAGCGAGCCGTCGAAGAACGTGGCCAACCCGCAGCGCGATTGCCGGATCGCCCAGTCGAGCAGCGGATCGTGGCTTCCCAGCGCGATCGCGGGCCGGTCAGGCGCTTCCGCCCGGCGGCCCGAACTGGCGCCATCGATCCAGGCCTGGATGTCGGCGGCGGGGAACAAAAGCTTGCCGGTCGCGCGGGAACACGGCACCTCGCCCGAGGCGGCAAGATCGTAGACCTTCCGTTCCTTCAGGCGCAGCAGGTCGGCCAGTTCCTTGACCGTCAGGTACTGATGTTCCACGATTGCAGCCTCGGTCATCTTGTCCGTCGGATCGGGGCGGCAGGATGCGCCGCCCCGACGGTCTATCAGTTGGACGGCGCGTTGGGGAAGAACAGTTGCTGCCCGTCAACCTTGTACTCGGCAATCGCCGCCTGCCCTTCCGGCGACAAAAGCCAGCCGGAAAACGCGTTCGCCGCTTCGACATTCACGCTGGGGCACTTGTCGGGGTTCACGGGGATCACGCCGTACTGATTGAAGAGATCCTCGTCCCCTTCCACCGCGATTTCGTAATCCTGCTTGTTGGCGAAGCTGATCCATGTCGCACGGTCGGTCATCACGTAGGCGCCCATGCCGATCCCGGCATTCAACGTCGCGCCCATGCCCGAACCGGTCTCGCGGTACCACTGGCCCGAGCCCGCATCCGGATCGACGCCCGCGTCCTTCCACAGGGACACTTCCTTCTTGTGCGTCCCGGAATCGTCCCCGCGCGAGGCGAAGAGCGCGCCTTCCCCGGCGATCTTCTTCAGCGCGGCCTGCGCATCGGTCATGCCCGTCACGCCGGCGGGATCCTCTGCCGGGCCGACGATGATGAAGTCGTTGTACATCAGGTCGGTGCGGCCGGTGCCGTAACCGTCGGCGACGAACTTCTCCTCGGCCGGCTTGGCGTGAACCAGCAGCACGTCGCCATCGCAGTTCTGCGCGTTGCGGATCGCCTGCCCGGTCCCCACGGCCACGACGTTGGCCTTGATGCCGGTCTTGCCTTCGAAGATCGGCAGGATGTGATCGTAGAGCCCGGAATTGGCGGTCGAGGTGGTCGACTGCACGATGATGGCGCCGTCTTCGGCAAATACGGGGCTGTTCGCAGCCACCGCGATGGCAGCCGCGCCAAGGATTTTTCGGAACATGTGGGGGGTCCTCTGGTAGGTGGTAGTTACACGACGATCTTGCCGTTCAGGTAATCCCGGGCCGCCTGACAGCGGGGTTCGGGGAAGAATGCAGCGGCCGGGGCGTGTTCGGCCACGCGTCCGCGGTGCAGGAACACGACATCGTCGGCCATGCGCCGGGCCTGTCCGATATCGTGCGTGACAAAGACGATCCGCACGCCGCGGTCACGAGCGCTCGACACGATCCGTTCGATGGCCAGCACCGATGCCGGATCTAGGCTGGCGGTCGGTTCGTCCAGAAGCAGCACCTCGGGATCGGTCGCCAGCGCACGGGCCAGCGCCAGCCGCTGCGCCTCTCCGCCAGACAACAGGCGCGCAGGCTGATCCGCCTTGTGGGTAAGCCCGACATGGTCCAGCAGCGCATGGCAGCGGTCCCTGTCCTTCCCGCGGGACCGCAGAACGAAATCGAGATTGGCAGCGACCGACCGGCGCAGAAGCACCGGTTTCTGGAACACCATCGCCTGCCGCGCGGTGACGTCGGCGGCACTGTATCCGCTCCAGTCGATCCGCCCCGACGTGGGTTTGATCAACCCGTGAAGCAGCTTCAGAAGCAGGCTCTTGCCGGCGCCGTTCGGGCCCATGATCATCGTGCAGCCCACAGGCCCCAGCGTCAGATCAAGACCGTCCAGCACAGTCGCCTCGCCGAAGCGCAGGGAAAGGTCGGTGACCGAAAGCTGCAGGATCGGGGCCTGCGTCGCCTCCTCGATCCGGGGCGGTGCGCCGGTGATCGTCATGTCAGACATAGGCTTGCCGTGCCGCCGTGGTGCGCATCATCTGCACGGCCGCGTTCACCGTCAGCGCGATCGTCAGCAGCACCATCCCGATGGCCAGCGCCAGCGCCAGATCGCCTTTCGAGGTTTCGAGCGCGATGGACGTCGTCATCACCCGCGTCAGGTGGTCGATATTGCCGCCGACGATGATCACCGCGCCCACTTCGGCCACCGCACGGCCAAACCCGGCCAGCGCGACCGTGAGCAGCGAAAAGCGGGCATCCCACAGCAGCGCCTCCATGCTCTGCCACGGGTTGAGGCAGAGGGAACGGAACTGTTCGGCATATTCGCAATGCAGGTCTTCAAGGATCTGACGCGACAGGGCGGCGACGATGGGCGCGATCAGGATCGTCTGCGCGATGATCATCGCGGTGGGCGTATAGAGCAGCCCCAGAAACCCCAGCGGGCCGGAGCGGGACAGTTGCAGGTAGACCAGCAGCCCGACGACCACCGGCGGCAGGCCCATCAGGGCGTTCATCACCGCCAGCACCACGTTGCGGCCGGGAAACCGGCTGATCGCCACCAGCGCGCCCAGCGGCAGGCCGATCAGAAGGGCGAAACCCGTTGCGCTGAGGCTGACCTGAAGGGACAATCCCACGATCTCGATCAGATCGGCGCTGCCGGTCAGGACCAGCTGGAAGGCCAGAGCGATGGACTCTCCGATACTATGCAAAATTTCCCACTCCCGGAATTCTTGCAGTCGAGGATAGGGCGGCGAAGTTAGGCTAGACAAGGGGGAATGATAACATCCGCGTAACGCCGCCGGACTCTCTTTCAGCATTATCCTGCAAAATCATGTGATTTATTCTGGAGCCTTCATGGTAAGCAAAGACACGATAAGGACAGGTGAACGTGCGGTGGTATGCACCCCGGCCGGTGATGCGTGGCTGCGTTTCATCGGCCGTATCCGCACGCCGTTCGCCACCCGTGATTCCTGCCCGCGGCAGGGCAGGATCGACGGTCCGGAATGCCGGTTGGTGCTCGATCCCGTCTGGCAGCCCGCGCTGGCGGGGCTAGACAGTTACGAGATGATCGAGGTTCTCTACTGGCTTGACCGCAGCCGGCGCGATCTGGTCACGCAGAGCCCGCGGGACGACGGGACCACGACCGGGACGTTCGCGCTCAGATCGCCTGTGCGGCCCAATCCGATCGGAACGTCACTGGTCAAACTGGTGAGGATCGAGGACGCGGAGGTCATCGTGCGCGGGCTCGATTGCCTGGACGGCACGCCCCTCATCGATATCAAGCCCGACCGCTGCGCGTTCTCCCCGAAGGCGCCGCCGAAAGCGGCCGACGGCGGGTAGGACGGTTCGCGGTTCGGCAATGTCCGGCAGGGGCGCGGCGCGCATGGCCCCGCCGGTCTGTCAGATCGGATCGTTCTTGATCAGCGTTTCGAACAGCGCGCGGTTGCGGCAGAAGTCCGGCGTGTGCTTCTGCGCTCCCGCTCCATTCCTGTCGAGCCAGTGATCGCATCGGTCCGGATCGGAACAGCCGGTGCATGCCAGCACGGCCTCGGCCAGTTCGGTCATTTCCAGCGTGCCATCCAGAACGGAGTTTTCAAGATCAACCCCCACGGACTGGGCCATGCTGTCGAACAGGAAAGCATGGCGCTTCAGGTTGGGTTGGCTCGACATCTTCACCTCCGGGTCTGCGCAATGCGCGCGACGATGAAGAGGGTGTATTGACTCGCGCAAAGGTTAACTTTGATTCAGGTCAAGAAAAACAGGCATTTTCGAAGTGCCTTTCCCGTCAGAGCGATACGCCGATCCGCGAAGACGTCTGCTGCACCGCGCGGCGGCGGTCGGAATTGGGCGGATGCGTGCCAAGAAACTTGTCGCCGGGATCGGGTGTCTTTTCGAAATAGCCCATACCGATCAGCGGGTTGTACCCGGCGTTCGCGGTGATGATCGTGCCCAGTTCGTCGGCTTCCAGCTCGTGGTTCTTGGAGTAGACCCGCGAGCCGATGGCCGCGCCCAGCTCCTGTGCAATGCGGATGTCGCGGGCGCTGCCGCCCTGTTCGGCCACCTTCTGCGCCAGCAGTTCGGCCCCGTAGGCCGCGCTTTCGCGCTGGCGACGGATGTGATTCAAGATGTGGTGCGACGCCTCGTGGCTGAGGACGAAGGCAAGCTCATCCGCGTTGCGCACGTCGAGTATCATGCTCCCCGAGATGGTGATCACGGGCCGTCCGGTCAAATCCTCGCTCTGATAGGCGTTGACCGGCGCGCCGGGGGTCACGTCGACGCGGAACAGGAAATCGCAGGGCATGGATTGCGAGACCTGCCGACATTTTTTCTCTGCTGCAGGCTCCACGCGGGTCACGACCTGGGTGAACATCTCCGCCGCGGCATCCGCCCGGGCCCTGAGCGCCGCGTCTTCTGCCGGAGTCGGTCTCTCCGCAGGCTGAACGGCCACGTCGCAGGCCGCCACGAAGCAGGCCAAAAGCAGCAAGACGCGAAACATTGCATATCCTTCTTCCCGGACTTCCGGCAGGGTGGCATTGGCAACAATGCCTTCGGAACCGATTGAATCCCAGAGCAGATCCCGGCAGGTTCACCCCATGTTTACTATCGAACACGATTTCGACGCGACGGTCATCACGCTGGTCGACGAAGGCAGCACCGTGCTGCAGGAAGATCTCGTCATCAATGCCTTCGAAGAGTGCGTGACCGTCGAACAGCTCGATCCCCGAACCGATCGCGTGCAGAACATCGTTCTGTCGCACCAGCAGATTCGCGATCTTGCCGCCGCGCTGAACCTGCCCGAAGGCGTCTATGCCGGGCGACCGGGGCGCAAGTAGACGAACACCTTGTCCCGCGTCGTCTGCCCCTGAACTAGCTCCAGATGCGATGGCGCCACGCCCATGGCGCGGGCTAGCACGGCGCGGACGGCCGCGTTGGCCTTGCCGTCTTCGGGCGGGGCAGTGACCGTGATCTTCAGGTCAGCGCCGTCCACGCGAACCCCGTCCTGCCGGGCCTTCGGCGTCACCCTGACGGCGACGCGCGCGCCGGGCACGGCAAGGTGCGTCAGATCGGGAAGATCGCGCAGCTTGGGCCTGGCCATTGCGTCAGCCCCTATTCCTTTTCTTCGGCCGCGCCCTGCACCTGCTCCATCAGCGAATTGAAGTAGGCCCGCGCCTTCTCGGGCGTGTCCTGAACCTCGCGCAGCGTCTCCATCGCCCGTGCCCGCACCGCGGTGGGTAATTCCATTTCATTGACCTTTTCCACGGCGCGGTCGTAGTCCAGCCCATCCTCCGTCAGGATGCCCTGCGCTTCCAGCCGGGCCTGCAAACCGTTCAGGCTGTCGGCCGCATCGTTCAGGGTCGAGGCGGCCAGATTGCCAAGGCTGGCCTGCAGGTTGGCAACATTGTCGGACAGGGCGTCCTTCGCCTGTTCGGTCGCGGCAGAGCTGACGCCCGTCACCGCGTCCTTCAGGTTGTTGACCGCATCGCTCAGATTCTCGCCCGCGACGGCGGCTTCTTCCTGCGGCGTGGGCGGCACCTGCCGGTCCTGCCAGTACACGTAGCCACCAAAACCCAGTGCGCCGATCACGGCCACGATTGCAATCACTCTCAGCATGATGTCGTTTTCCTTCCTTGCGCCTGACTGTCGCGGCCGCCGATGCTTACATCGGGTGCCATCCCCGCAGATGCAACCGCCAGACCGCAAGCCGCCCCTTGACCCCGGCCCTTCGCAGTCCGAGATAGACCGAAGTTCTTACCGGAGGCACCGTTCATGCCCGATCCCAATCCCGCCGCGCTGGAATTCCTGCTGTCGCGCCGATCCCGCCCTGCCAAGACATTGACCGGCCCGGCCCCGGACCGCGCAACGCTGGAGGTGATTCTGACCGCCGCCGCGCGAACGCCGGACCACGGCAAGCTGGAGCCGTGGCGGTTCATCGTTCTGGAACGCGCGGCGCTGCAACGGCTGGCCGGGCTGGCCGGCGACATGTCCGCCGCCGCGGGGCGCGAGCCCGAAGAGGTGGAAAAGGACAGGGCCCTCTTCGCGCAAGGGCATCTTGCGGTCGTTGTCGTGGCCTCGCCGCAGCCGTCCGTCAAGATCCCCGACATCGAACAGGTTTATTCGGCAGGCGCCGTCTGCCTGTCGCTTCTGAACGCCGCGCTGGCGGCGGGCTGGGGGGCCAACTGGCTGTCTGGCTGGGCGTCGCATCATCCGGCCTTCTGCAGCGAAGGCCTGGGCCTGACGGATTCGGAAAAGGTCGCAGGCCTGATCTTCCTTGGCACCGAAACCGCTGCACCGCCGGAACGGCCGCGCCCGGACCTTGACCGCATCACACGCTGGGTAAGCTCATGATCTTCAGTGCCGTTTTCCGTGCCATAGGCCAGATGGACGACCCGCGTTTCCAGCGGGTCCTGCTTCTGGGCGTCGGGCTTTCCGTGGGGGCGCTAATCCTCGCCTCGATCATCGTGGCCGCGCTGATCAACTGGCTGGTGGGCCCCTCTGTCACCCTGCCCTGGATCGGGCAGGTCGACTGGATCGGCAAGGTGGCCAGCCTGTCGTCGATCCCGCTTATGCTGGTGCTGTCGATCTTCCTGATGATCCCCGTCGCCTCGGCCATCACGTCGCTGTTTCTGGATCAGGTCGCCGACGCGGTCGAGGAACGGCACTACCCCGGCCTGCCCCCCGCGACCGAAGTGCCTTTCATGGACGGTGTCCGCGACGGGCTGAGCATGCTGGGGGTGATGATCGTGGCAAACCTGGCCGCGCTGGTCTTCTACCTGCTGCTGGCCCCCATCGCGCCGATCATCTTCTACCTGCTGAACGGGTTCCTGCTGGGGCGGGAGTATTTCATGCTGGCCGCCATGCGCCGCGTGGGCCGGTCAGGCGCGATCAAGCTGCGGCGCAAGCACCTGCCGCTGATCTGGGGAACCGGCATCGTGATGGCCATCCCGCTGACCATTCCCATCGTGAACCTGCTGGTCCCGGTTCTGGGGGCTGCGGCCTTCACCCACGTGTTCCACGCCCTTACTGGAGCGGCGGCAACTGGTGAAAGACATCCAGATCGCGCACGGTGATCAGCCCGGATATGATGATAGAGGCGATGATCGCGAACAGCACGACGGACACGCCCGTCGTGATCCACGCCTTGCGCTTCAGGTGATGGGTTTCCGGCGCGCCCTTGTGCGTGCCGGGCACCACGTCGTTGTTGTCGCCCTGCGTGACGATCCGGATCGGCAGGATCACGAAGAAGGTCATGAACCAGATCACTGAAAACAGGACGAAGGCCGAGGTGATGGACATGGTCTACACCTCCTCGAGTTCGACGAGACAGCCGTTGAAATCCTTGGGATGCAGGAACAGCACCGGCTTGCCATGGGCGCCGATCTTGGGGTCGCCGCTGCCCAGCACCCGGGCGCCGGTTTCCTTCAGGTGATCCCGCGCGGCGATGATGTCGTCGACCTCGTAACAGACATGATGGATGCCGCCCGACGGATTCTTTTCAAGGAAGCCCGCAATCGGGCTGTCGTCGCCCAGCGGATACAGCAGTTCGATCTTGGTGTTGGGCAGTTCGATGAAGACGACCGTCACCCCGTGATCGGGTTCGTCCTGCGGGGCGCCGACCTTGGCGCCCAGGGCGCTGCGGTATTGTTCGGACGCCGCGTCCAGGTCCGGAACGGCAATGGCGACATGGTTCAGACGGCCGATCATGGCGGGCTCCTCTCAGCAACGGGTAACGTGGGTTATATCTGCCTCTCTGCCCCGCGGCGCAAGGGGCGGGGTCGGGTACGTTAACCGGGCGTTAGTCCTGTTGAACGTAGCCTTCCACGGTGTCCGCCGAAAGGAGCTGCCATGCACGACACCGATTCTGCCCCCCGCCTCAGCGGTGTCTTTCTGCCCTCCCGCCCCCTTCTGGGTCTCACGGTACTTGTGGTGGAAGACAGCCTTTATGCCTGCGACGCGATCCGCCTGCTGTGCTTGCGCAGCGGTGCCCGGATCCGGCGCGCGGATTGCCTGAAATCGGCACGACGACACCTTCTTGTCTATCGTCCCGCGGTGATCATCGTCGATATCGGCCTGCCCGACGGCAACGGCCTTGAACTGATCGAGGAGCTGACCGCCACCCGCCCCCGGATCGCCACGATCCTTGGCGCTTCGGGCGATGACAGCATGGCCGATGCCGCCATCGCTGCCGGCGCCGATGGATTTGTCGCCAAGCCCATCGTCTCGCTCTCCCAATTCCAGAGCCTGATCCTCCGCCACCTCCCGCCGGAGATGCAGCCGGACAAGCCCCGGCCCGTCACCGACGAAACCGTGACGCCCGATCCCATCGCCTACCAGGACGATCTGGCCCACATGGCGGACGTTCTGAACAGTCCGGAGGCGGAGGACATGCTGGATTACGTGGCCCAGTTCCTGCAAGGCGCGGCCCACAGCGCCGGGGATGGCGAATTGACCGACGCCGCCGCAGCCCTTGCGAAGGCCCGCGCCGCCGGTGCGCCGTGGCACGACAAGGCCGCGCATATCAGGTCCCTGCTGCAACGCAGGCAGGACCAGGCGAAGGTTCTGTAGGATGGTCGAAACCGTTGTCCTGACGCTGCTGGCGCTTGGCGTGGCGCTGTTCCTGCAGTCGCGAATCCAGAACCGCCAGACGGCCCGTGGCGTCCAGCGCCCGGGCAACCGCGATCTGCGCTAGAGCGTCGGGTCCGACGACGCCCTGACAAGGCGCGTGAGATCGCTGAGACGTTCCTGCTGCGACCCGTCGGCATTGAAATTCGACGGGTCGAGCCAGACGCCATAGGCCTCCCGCAGCGCGGGCCATTCTGCGTCGACGATGCCGAACCACGCGGTGTCGCGGTTCAGGCCCTTGACGACCATGTGCTGCCGGAAAACGCCTTCGAAACTGAATCCCAGCCGCTGCGCGGCTTGCCGCGACGGGCGGTTCAGGGCGTTGCACTTCCATTCGTAGCGGCGGTAGCCGTTCTCGAAGGCCCAGCCCATCATCAGCGCCATCGCCTCGGTCGCGGCGCGGGTACGCTGAAGGACAGGGGCGAAGTTGATGTTGCCGACCTCGATCACGCCATTGGCCGGATCCATCCGCAGGAACGACGCGACGCCGCCGTAGTGGCCGGTTTCCAGGTCAAGGATCGCGTAGAAGGCAAAGGCCGGATCGTCTTCCACGTCGCGCACCCAGCGATGGTATTGCGCGGCCGAGGAATAGGGGCCGTTCGGCATGTAATCCCAAAGCCAGTCATGCCCGTCGAACGCGGCGAACAGGAAAGCGGCATGGGCTTCGGCCGACAGCGGCTCCAGCCTTGCATAGCGTCCTTCCAGAACCTCGCCGCCCGGCAAGGGCCGGGGCGACCAGTCTACGACGGGGGCGCCCACGGGGCGCGGGGAGGGATCATCCTGCGTCATGGGAAAGCTTCTATGCCCTTCCGCGGGCATAGCCAAGCCTGACCGCATCACCCGAGGATCCGCGGATCGCTCCCCAAATCGAGCCCGGGGAACACCGTCCGTTCGATGTCGCTGACGCTCAGGCCCGTCATCCCGCGCATCAGCCAGCCGATGGGCGCGCGAATGTCACGCGTGGGCATCAGGTCGCGGCCGTTGTAGAGATCGGCCTCCGCCAGTCCGGGCCAGTCGCCGTAGACGCGCCCGCCGCGGATCGCACCGCCGGCCATCACCATCGTCCCGCCCGTGCCATGATCCGTGCCGCCGGTGCCGTTTTCGCGCGCCGTGCGGCCGAACTCCGTCACGGCGACCACGGCGGTCTTGCCCCAGACTTCGGAGCCCAGTCCGTTTCTCAGCGTCGCGATTGTCAGGGCCAGACGCTCCAGCGCCTGCGGCAGGGCGCGCGCCTGGTTGAAATGCGTGTCCCAGCCGTTGATCGAAAACGACGCCACCCGCGCAGGCCCGCGTAGCATGTCCGCGGCGAAGGCAGCGACCTGTTCTTCCCGTCCCGGACGGGCGGGCTTGTCGCCGTCCATCGACATCATCATCCCGCCCTCGTCACCTTCTTCCTCCAGTGGCGGGATCTCAAGACTGCCGTCCGACAGGTTGAGCGCTTCGGAAAAGGCAGCGTGGAAGGCCGGATCGTCCTGCATGATCTCTTCCGCCAGCCGCTGGGTCTGCGGGCTGAGCGACAGATCGGCTTCGGGCGTCCAGTCCGACACGGGGGCCTGGCCGTCGAGAATGCGCAGATCGCCGTGGCCAATCGCGAAGGCGGTACGGGAATCCACCTGCGGCAGAAGCTGAAGCATGCGGTTCAGCCAGCCGTCCCGCGCGGCCATCAGCTCCGTCGTTCCCGCTTCCAGCAGGTCCTGCCCTTCGAAATGGCTGCGCTTGTCGCGATAAGGCGTCGAAACGGCCTGCATGAATCCCAACTCTCCCGCCTGCCAGAGCGGCATGAGCGGCGCCAGCGCCGGGTGCAGCGCGAAATAGCCATCCAGATCCACCGCCCCGTTCACGGGTCCCGTCTTCAGCGTGGGCCGCATCGCGGCGAACAGCGGATCGCCGTAAGGCTGCACGACATCCAGCCCGTCCATGCCGCCCCGCAGCACGATCACGACCAGCCGCGTATCCCAAGGTGCGGCCGCGAACGTGACCGGCGTGAAAAGCGGACTGGCCGCGGCGCTGCACCCGATCAGGGCAGAGCGGCCAAGGAAGGCCCGGCGGGTAAGGGTATTGGACATCTGCACCTCCTAACGGCGCTGAAATGCGGGCGAAACAAGCACCAGGCCTATGGCCTCGTAGCGCTGTTCGGCCGCTTTGGCCGCGAATGCGACGCTTGGGGGCAGGGTCGTGCCCAGCGCCTGCTGCGCGAAAAGGCGGGGATCGGGAAGGTCGCTTCTCAGCTGGCGCGGGGCTGCCATGGCCCAGTCCAGCCGCGACGCCAGGCTTTGCGGGGTGATCCACGCGATATCTTCCTCGGGCCAGCCGTCCGGGCCGGGCGGAAGTTGCCAGTTCTGTCCCATCTTCTGCATCGGTCGCAGAATCTTACGCTTCATGTCGCGCGCGCTCATGCTTTCGAACGTGCGTTCGTGGAGATCCAGCGCACGGCAGGCGGAAGCCACGAAGTCGGCCGCGGGCTTCACGTTGCGAAGCGCCGGGTCCCAGGCGGCAGGATGCTCGAGCAAGGCCGCATAAACGGGGAGGAGCGCGCCGTCCGTTTCTCGGTAGCGCGCTTCGATATGGGCCACCAGATTGGCCGGCGGCGTATCGGACACGAAATGGGTGGCCAGCTTTCGGGCGATGTGGCGTGCCGTATCCGGATGCCGCGCGAGATCTCGCAAGACCTCGTGAATGCTGTCCAGCGACGGTTCGTCGCCGCCGTAGCTGCGCCCCAACACGGTTTCCGCACCGGGTTCGACATAGCCATCGCGGAACTGGAACGACATGGTGCGATCGGTGCTGAGCCCGGTCAGAAGTTCGGCCAACTGGCGGACATCGCCCTGCGTGTAAGATCCGTCGACACCCAGCGTATGAAGCTCCATCACTTCGCGGGCCAGGTTTTCGTTCAGCCCCAGTTTCTTGTTCTCGCCACGAAGCGAGGCGCGGCTGGACGGTCCGGCCGAAACCCTCTGGTCGAGGAACAAAAGCATGACGGGATGTGTCACCGCCGGGATCAGCAGATCCTCGAACCGGCCGGTCAGATGGGGGCGGATCGCGTCTTCCACGTATCCGGTCGCGCCGTACTGGGTAAGCCCGGTCTTCGGATAGGCGGTGAAGTGATCGGTCCAGAAAAGCACAAGGCGTTCCCGGAACGCGTGTTCGGTCTGCGTCCAGCGCTGCATGATACGCGCGCGGTCCCGTGCGGCGTCGTCCATCGTGGTATCGCGAAAGTTCCGCAATTGCTTCCGATAGCCCGGGTCATCTTTCCCAAGGGCCTCCCGATAGGTTTTCAGCTCGTCCCGCAAAGTTACGAGATCGGTGGAAAACTGGGGGAACGACCGGACAGGATACCGGATGGCCATTTCATCCGGCGCCTCGAGTCCCGCCAGCATGGCCTCGCGGGATGCGGGCGGTTCAATGCTCGGCGACAGACCGCATCCGAACCGTATTTCTGCAAGTTCGCTTGAAAACATGACCGGTTTCCCTTGTCGATCCCGCGCTGCGATCAACTTCCTGACTATAGTACGGTCAGGTGATCCGGTTCCGTCGTCAATTCAAGCGCCTCATTCGAGATATGGCGCGGTCTCGGTGAATTTTGGCCGACGCGGCTGGCACGTGCTCACGTGATGGCCCGCTCACCCCGCCGGCGGCATCACTGTCCACGGGGCATCGAACCAGTGTTCGTCAAGGTTGGCATCACCCGGTTCGCCCGCAGCGATCCGGTCCACCACGGCGAAAAGGCCCGGAGCAGACAATGGCGTCAGGACGCCATGCCATGTTCCGGCACAGAAATTGATGGCCTGCCCCGGTTGTGTGACGAAGGCCAGAGGCGTGCCGGGCGTGCCGTCTTCGTCGGGGGCCACGATCACAAGGAAGGGATCGGGCGTCATCGGGATGAAGCACTGGCTGCCCAAAGGGTGCCGTTCGACCATGTCGAGCACCAGCGGCAGCGCCCGGGTTTCAGCCTTGAAGAGGCTGATTCCGGCACGGCCCGTACCCACTTCCACCCGCGCACGGTCGTGATAGCGGCCACATAGCCCCTGGTTGATCATCTTGTCCGGGGCGCGGGCGGTGTCGAGGACGTCGCCGAACGGGGCGAAGGCCGCGGGGTCCATCGGGGTGGCGTGGATGGTCCGGGTCATGCGGGCAACATATCGGCCAGGCGCAGTTGCGCGATGCGTTCGACCTGCGCGCACGCGGTCGCGAACTCGGTCTCGCGGTCATGGTCCAGCCGCGTCCGGAACGCGGCGAGAATGCCCGCCTTGTCGTGATCGCGGACGGCGATAATGAAGGGAAAGCCGAACTTCTCGACATAGTCGGTGTTCAGGCGGGTGAAGCTGTCCCGCTCGTCATCCGTCAGGCTGTCGAGCCCGGCGCTGGCCTGTTCGGCGGTCGAGGCCTGGGTCAGTCGTTTCGCGGCGGCCAGCTTGCCGGCCAGATCGGGATGCGCCGTCAGGACGCCCAGCCGTTCGTCGGGCGAGGCCGAGCGGAACATCCGCGTCAGCGCGTTCCAGAGACCCCCGGCCCGGTCATGCACCGGCCCCAGTTCCAGATCGAACGCACGGTCGGCGATCCAGGGGGAGTGTTCGAACACGTCGCCATAGGCCGCCACGAAATCTTCGCGCGTCATTTCCGACGGGCGGGCGAAGGTCACCGGCGGATGGGTCGCGGCCCAGTGCTCGGCGATCTCCAATCGCGTGGCGAACCAGACGTCGGAATGCGACCGGACGTGGTCAAGGAACTTCTGCAGCGCCACGGCGCGGCCGGGGCGGCCGGCAAGGCGGCAGTGCAGGCCGATCGACATCATCTTGGGCGCGCCCATCACGCCTTCGGCATAGAGACAATCGAAGGTGTCGCGCAGGTAGGCGTAGAACTGTTCGCCCGAGTTGAACCCCTGCGGCGTGGCAAAACGCATGTCGTTCGCATCCAGCGTGTAGGGCACCACCAGCTGGTCCTTGCCGTCGAAGCTCTGCCAGAACGGCAGATCGTCGGCGTAACTATCGGCGACATAGGAGAAACCGCCCTCCTCTGCCGCGAGCGCCGCCGACTGCATCGAGGCGCGCCCGGTGTACCAGCCGCGCGGCCGTTCGCCGGTGACTTCGGTGTGCAGGCGAATGGCCTCTTCCATCTCGGCGCGTTCGGCCTCCGCGGTGTAATCCTTGTATTCGATCCATTTCAGCCCATGGCTGGCGATCTCCCACCCCGCGTCCTGCATCGCGGCGACCTGTTCGGGCCCGCGGGCCAGCGCGGTGGCGACGCCGTAGACGGTGACGGGGATACCCTTCAGCATCCGGTAGAGACGCCAGAACCCGGCGCGGGCGCCGTATTCGTAGATCGTTTCCATGTTCCAGTGCCGCTGCCCGGGCCACGCGGCGGCGCCGACGATTTCGGACAGGAACGCCTCGGACGCCGCATCGCCATGGAGGATGTTGTTCTCGCCCCCTTCTTCGTAGTTGATCACGATCTGGACGGCGATCCTGGCGCCGTTCGGCCATTTCGGATCGGGCGAGGTCGGCCCATGGCCGATCATGTCACGGGGGTAACGGTTCATCTTCAGGGCCTTTTCGTGGTGCGCACCGGTCGCGGGGGACGATACCGGCCCCTGACCGGAAAATCTTTCAATTTGTACCGAATACAGATGCCTGCGGATACGTTTTGTACCAGACTGACCTGACCATGTAGAAGGGACTGGCAAGGGGAACACAACATGACCGGTTATCTCACCACCCACGTACTCGACACCGCTCATGGCTGTCCGGCGGAAGGCGTTCCGATCCGGCTGTACCGCGTGGACGGCGACCGCCGCCAGCTGGTGGCCGAGGCCGAGACCAATGCCGACGGGCGCACCAACGCGCCGATCCTGCCCGCCGACACATTCGAGACCGGCACCTATGAACTGGTGTTCTCGGCCGGGACCTATCTTCAGGCGACGGGACAGGCCGGGCCGGACCCGATGTTCCTGGACGAGATCCCGATCCGCTTCGGCATGTCCGAGGCATCTCATTATCATGTGCCGCTGCTGCTTTCGCCCTACGCTTTTTCCACCTATCGCGGCAGCTGATCGCTGGACGACCGCCCGCCGGAAACTACCTGACGGGGCATGAAACAGCTGATCCTTGCAACCATCGCCCTGCTGCTGGCCGCCCTGCCCTTGCGGGCGGACGACTGGCAGGCGTTCGACACGCCGGGCGCCGTCGCGCTGATGCGCCATGCGCTGGCGCCGGGAACCGGGGATCCGGCCGGCTTCGCGCTGGACGATTGTGCGACGCAGCGCAATCTGGACGACCGCGGCCGGGCACAGGCGCGGGCCATCGGCGCGGCGTTCCGCGACCGCGGGATCGCGTTCGATGCGGTCCTGTCCAGCCAGTGGTGCCGCTGCATGGACACCGCCCGGCTGCTGGAGCTGGGGCCGGTCACCGAAGAACCCGCGTTGAATTCCTTCTTTCAGGACAGGTCGCGGCGGGCGGCCCAGACCGCAGAAGCACTTGATCTGATCCGCGCGCAGGACGGGCGGATCATGATGGTGACGCATCAGGTGAACATCACGGCGCTGACAGGCGTCTTCCCGCGATCGGGCGAAGTGCTGATCGTGAAACCGGGGGCCGAAGGTCTGGACGTCCTGGGCCGGGTGCTGATCGAGTAACCCGCCTCAGACCGCGGCGGCACCCAGCACCGGCTCGGCCGTGTCCTCGGTGCCCTGCACCGCGACGGCGAGCCGTTCCGACATGAACTCCATCAACAGCCGGGTCTTGGGATCCTGATGCCGCCGGTGGGTGTATAGGCACGCCATCTGCACCGACAGCGGCGGCGTGTCGGTGGCGACCGGGACGAGGTTGCCCGATCTCAGATGCTCGGACACCTCGAAGACGGGCTTCAGGATGATGCCTTCGCCCGCCAGAGCCCATTCCGTCAGCACATCGCCATCGTCGCATTCCATGTGGCCCGTCACGGCAAAGCGTTCGGGGCCGGCGGCCGTTTGCAACCGCCACTGGAATTCGGTCGCGCCCGGGAACCGCAGGTTAAGGCAATCGTGCCGGTCCTCGACCAGATCGGTGCCCGTCTTCGGCATGCCGCGCTTGGCGATATAGGCCGGCGCCGCACACAGCACGCGGCGGCATTCGGCGATCTTGCGGATGCGCAGGGTCGAATCCTCGGGCTCTCCAAGAAAGAACGCGAGGTCCAGCCCTTCGGCGGGCAGGTCGACGCGCCGGTCGGTCAGGCGCAGGCGCAGGTTGATCTCGGGGTACTCTGCCAGGAATCCGGGGATCTGGGGGGCCACCAGCCGCCGGCCGATGCCAAGCGGCGCCGCGATGAACAGGTCGCCGCGGGGATGTTCCGTCAGGCTTGTCACCTCGGCCTCGGCCGCGGTCACGGCTTCCAGCACCTGGCAGGCACCGGGATAGAAGGCGCGGCCCTGTTCCGTCGGCGTGAGGTTGCGGGTGGTGCGCTGGAACAAGCGCACGCTGAGATACGACTCGAGCTGGGAGATCCGCGCCGACGTCACCGCAGGCGAAATGCGCAGATCTCGGCCAGCGGCCGACATGCTGCCCAATTCATAGACACGAACGAAGGTACGTATGTTATCGAGGTATGACATTCTTCGGCGATTTTTGAGGGTGATTGCCCTCACTCATCAATAGCCAGATATTCCGTCCCTGCATAGGCTCGCGCGAGCCCACCCTGCCGGAGACGTCCCACATGCTTGATTTCGCCACCATATCGGTCATCGCCTGGGACTGGGTCGCCTTCGCCTTGCGCTGGCTGCACGTGATCGTGGGGATCGCATGGATCGGGTCGTCGTTCTACTTCATCGCACTGGATCTTGGCCTGAAGAAGGCGCCCGGCATGCCCACCGGCGCCCATGGCGAGGAATGGCAGGTCCACGGCGGCGGCTTCTATCACATCACCAAGTTCCTTGTCGCGCCCGAGCGGATGCCCGAGCACCTCGTCTGGTTCAAATGGGAAAGCTATGCCACGTGGCTGTCGGGGGCCGCGCTGCTGATGGTGGTCTACTGGGCCAATGCCGACATCTTCCTTGTCGACACCTCGATGGTGGACATCGCGCCGTGGCGCGGGATCATCGTGTCGGCGGGGTCGCTGGGACTGGGCTGGCTGGTCTACGATGCGCTCTGCAAGTCGAAGCTGGGCCATCACCCGACGGAACTGATGCTGATCCTGTTCGTCCTGCTGGTCGCTCTGGGCTGGGGCTACACGCATATCTTCACCGGGCGGGCGACCTTCCTGCATCTGGGCGCCTTCACCGCCACGATCATGACAGCGAACGTGTTCTTCGTGATCATTCCCAACCAGCGCATCGTGGTGGCCGACCTGAAGGCCGGGCGCACGCCCGATCCGGAATACGGGCGCATCGCCAAGCTGCGGTCGACGCACAACAACTACCTGACGCTGCCCGTGATCTTCATGATGCTGTCGAACCATTACCCGCTGGCCTTCGCCACGCCGTTCAACTGGATCATCGCGGGGCTGGTGTTCCTGATGGGGGTCACGATCCGGCATTTTCACAACACCGACAACGCGGGCAAGGGCAAGCCGTGGTGGACATGGGGTGTGACCGCCGCGCTGTTCCTGACCATCGTCGGGCTCAGCCTTGCCGGTCTGGCGCGGCTTCCCGCTGCGGCGCCGGACGGTACGGCGGCCCGCAACCCGGCCCATGTCCGGCTGGCCGAAGCGCCGGGGTTCGATACCGTGCACCAGACAATCCAGGGCCGCTGTTCGATGTGCCATGCCCGCACGCCCAGCTATGACGGGATCGCCGTGGCCCCCAAGGGAGTCTATCTTGAAACCGAGGACGATCTGCTGACGAATGCCCGCGAAGTGTTCCTGCAGGCCGGGGCATCAACGGCAATGCCGCCCGCCAACGTGACCTACATGGAACCGGCCGACCGGGCCGCCATCGTACGCTGGTACGCGGCCGGACGGTCCTGACCGTTACATTTGGGCAAGTCATCGCCTTTTCTGGCGGAGCCCATTGCCCAAAGTCGTTTTTACTGCCGAAGCAACATGCTAACCATGCTCTAGCCAAGGCGCGCCACAGGGGCGGGTCAGGCTCGAAGGTGTGGGGATACCTGGGCTGTCATGATTCGACCCGATCACAAACGCGGCGCCGCAAGCGCATTTGTTGTCTGCGCCCTGAGCACCCTGGTGCTTGGCGCTCCAACCACTGCCACAGCCCAATTCTTCAAGAAAAAAGATGATTCGGCCGAGTCGCAGGCGGCCAAGCCTGCCGGGCCGGAAATCACGCTGACGGCGGATGGCGCTTCGGAAGAGCTTCAGGAAAGGCTTCGCGCCGCGTCCTCGGTCATCAGCTTCAAACAGACGGGCCGGACCGACGCGCAGGAACTGGCCGCGGCATCGCTCGCCGACTACCGGACCTTCGTACAGGTGCTTTACGATGCCGGCTATTTCGGCCCCGTGGTCCATATCCGCATCGACGGGCAGGAGGCCGCGACGATCCCCCCGCTGAACCTGCCCAGCCAGATCAAGACCATCGCCATCGATATCGACCCCGGCCCGCAATTCGTTCTGGGCAATGTCAGCATCGATCCGCTGGCCCCCGGCACCGAGCTGCCCGAAGGGTTCCGCAGCGGCGCGCCCGCGTCCTCGCGCGTGCTGCGCGACGCGACGGCGGCCGGGATCTCGGGCTGGAAGGACATAGGCTATGCCAAGGCCAAGGTGGGCGACCAGAAGATCGTCGCCAATCACCGCGACTCCCGGCTGAACGCGGCCATCGCCGTGGCGACGGGCCCCAAGCTGCGGTTCGGCAACCTGACCATCACCGGCAATACGACGGTGCGGCCCGAAGCCATCCGCAAGATCGCCGGCTTCCCGCAAGGCGAGGTCTTCAGCCCCGACGACGTGCGGACCGTCGCCAACCGTCTGCGGCGGACCGGCACCTTCGACACCGTGGTTCTTAAGGAAGCCGAGGTTCCCAACCCCGACGGCACGCTGGATTACACGATCGAGGTCGACGACCGCAAGAAACGCCGGATCAGCTTCGGCGGCGAACTGAACTCGCGTTCGGGCGTCGATGTCTCGGCCAGCTGGACGCACCGCAACCTGTTCGGCAATGCCGAACGGCTGGCGCTGTCGGCCCGGATCGCCAATATCGGCGGGGACGAGGATATCGAAGGCACGCTGGGCGCGCGGCTTGAACTGCCCGCGAAGCTGGGGCCGGACGACCTTGTGTACTACTCTGCGATCCTGGATCAGCAGAACAAGACCTTCTACGACCTGACCCATATTGCCGTGGGCGCAGGCGTGCAGCGGCGGTGGAGCCGGACGCTGAGCAGCGAAGTGGGCGTGGAATTCGCCCGTGACCTGGCCAACGACGTCTTCGGCAAGCGCGATTTCAACATCGTTTCGGTGCCCACGACGGTCACCTGGGATCATCGCAACGACCCGGTGAACACCACCAACGGCTACTTCGTGGATGCCGAGGTGCGACCCTATTTCGAATCCCACGGCAACACCGTGGCGGCGCGCGCCTATGGCGATTTCCGCTACTACATCAGCCCGCCCTCCGACCGGGTCGTGTTCGCGACGCGGGTGCAGGCCGGGTCGAACATGGGCAACGATCTGCCCAACATCACCCCCGATTACCTGTTCTTCAGCGGTGGCGCGGGCACCGTCCGCGGGCAGCCCTACCAGTCGCTTGGCGTTCCAGCCAATGGCGGGACATCGGGCGGGCGGTCGCTTTTGGCAGGATCGTTCGAAGTGCGGACGCGGGTGACCAACACCTGGTGGCTGGTGGGCTTCTACGATGTGGGGATCGTCGGACGGAATGCCGTTGTCGAAAGCGATTCCCCCATGCAATCGGGCGCCGGCCTTGGCATTCGCTACGAGCTTGGCGATTTCGGGCCGATCCGGTTCGACGTGGCCGCCCCCGTCGACGGCGACACCGGCGACGGTCTTCAATTCTATATCGGTATCGGGCAGGCATTCTGATGCGGCGATTCATTCGTTACTTCGCGCTGGCCACCGGCCTCATGATGCTGAGCCCGGCGGTCGCACAGAACGCCGATGACAGCGACGATGCCGGCGGTTTCCTTGTCCGGACGCTGGAAAGCCTTGCCTCGGGCGAGAACCGCCAGGTGCGTGTCGTGGGCCTGAGCGGCGCGCTGAGCTCGCGCGCGACGATCGAACGGATCGAAGTGTCCGACGATGACGGGCCGTGGCTGACACTGAGAAATGTCGTGCTCGACTGGAACCGGCTGGCGCTGGTGCGGCGGCGGTTCTCGGTCAACGCACTGACTGCCGAGGAAATCGACTTCGCCCGCCTGCCGACCCCCGTCGAAACCGACCCGGAACTGCCCACGGCCGAGGCGCAGCCGTTCTCGATCCCCGAACTGCCTGTTGCCGTGAACATTGGCGAGATCTCGACCGAGAAGCTGACGCTGGGCGAGCCAGTGATGGGCATCGCCGCGACGCTGTCGCTGGACGGGAAACTGGACCTCGCCAATGGCGGGCTGAACGTGCAGATGGAGGCCACGCGCCTCGACAGCGCGGGCGACCAGCTGAAATTCGTGGCCGCCTATGCGCCGCAGGGCCAGGAGATCACGGTCGATGTCGAAGTGAACGAAGCGTCGGGCGGCCTTCTGTCTTCGATGATGGGCATTCCCGGCGCGCCGGCCCTGTCGCTGACGGCCAAGGGCACGGGCCCCGTGGAAAATTTCAACGCCGATATCGCATTGTCAACGGACAATACCGACCGGGTGACCGGCACCGTCGCCCTGTCCAGCGTGGCCAGCGGCGCACAGACAGACGCGCCCCAGGGCGGCATCACCTTCACCGCCGATCTCGGCGGCGACGTCGCATCGCTGGTGGCAGAAGAATACAAGCCCTTCTTCGGCCCCGACACCCAGCTTCACGTCGAAGGTCTGAAACAGGGCGGCGATCTGAACGTCAACACCGCCGAAATCAAGACGCAGGCGCTTGACCTGACCGCGTCTCTCGGGCTGTCGGACGGGCAGTTGAACCATCTGGAAGCCCGCGGCCGGATTGAACCGCCGGATGCGACATCGGTTGTGCTGCCCATCGGCGCGCCCCCGGTGTCGATCGCGGGTGCCAACCTGAGCGTGACGCTGACCGACAACACCCGCTGGCAGGCCGAGATCACCGCCTCGGGCATCGACCGCGAGGGCCTGGCGCTGGAGCGCGCCGAGATCATCGCGGGCGGCGACCTGAAGGCCAAGTCGATGACGCCCGACGCGGATGAACCGCTGCTGTCGGGCTCGCTCCGCGCGACGCTGACCGGGCTGGATCTTGAAGATGACGGATTGAGCGCCGCGCTTGGCGACACGGCCGTTCTGCGCAGCAACTTCTCGTTCGGCGGCGCGGATTACGCGACGCTCGACTCGCTCGATTTCAAGATCGCCGATTACGGCATGACCGGCGACATCGCCGTGCGCCGCAAGGAAGGCGGGCTTGTGCTGGATGGCGGCGCACAGCTGGACATCCCCGACCTGTCGCGCTTTGCCAAGCTGGCAGGCCGGCCCATCGACGGATCCGCGCAGGTTTCGGTAAAGGGCACGGCCGAACCGCTGGCGGATTCCTTCGACGTGACCGTCAGCGGCGAGACCACCGATCTGGATGTCGGCATTCCCGACCTCGTGCCGCTGCTGAAGGGCACGGCCGAGCTCGACATCGCCGCCGCCCGCGACACGACCGGCACGCATCTGCGGACCTTCACGCTCAAGGCGCCCAGCTTCGATGCCAGCGCCAATGGCAGCGTCAGCAGCACGAACACCGATCTGGCGCTTCAGGCGAAGCTTGAAGATCTCGGGCTGCTGGTGCCCTCGATTTCGGGGCCCGTGACGCTCGATGGCGCGGTCAAGCAGGCCGAAGGCACGTGGTCGGGCGATCTGTCCGTGACCGCCCCCAATGACAGCACGATCGAGCTGTCTGGCAGCGTCCCGCCCGAAGGCGCCGCGCAGATCACCGCCAAGGGCAATGTCGGCGCCTTGCCCGGCCTGGTGCCGGAAGAGCTGACGCCCATCGAGATCGACGGCGAGGCCACCCGCCCCGCCACGCAGGATGCAGGCTGGACGGGGGAGCTGAACGTGACCGCCGGCGAAGGCCTGCAGGCGCTGATCGAAGGCACCGTCGATGCGCTGGGTCAGGCCGACGTGACGCTGAGCGCCACCGCCGACGACAAGACGGGCATGATCCCAGAGGAATTCGCGCCCGTGGCCCTTGCCGGGCGCCTGCAACGGGCGACGTCGGGCATCTGGCAGACCGATGTCACGGTCACCGCCGCCGATGCCGTCCGCGCCACGCTGAAAGGCGAGGTGGGCGAGAATGGCACCGCCGATCTGGACCTGAACGGCGCCCTGCCCTTCCTCGACACCACCCTGCCGCCGGCGATGACGCCTGTCGCCTTCTCGGGCACCGCCACGCGGACCGAGGACGGCCAGCTTGACGCGCGGCTGGAACTTGACGGCAACGGCTCGGCCATGGCCGATGTCGAAGCCGAGATGACGCCGGACGGCATCCTTCAGGTCGAAGTGAACGGGCAGGTTCCGTCGGGCAGCGGCCTTCTGCCGGCTGAACTCGAACCCGTGACGCTCACCGCCAATGCCCGCCGCCGCGACGGCGTGGCCACGGCACAGGGCGAACTGACCGGCGGCGCTGCGGGCAGCTTCACCTTCACCGGCCGTCACACGGCCGAAGACGGCGCGAACCTCACCCTGCTGGGCACGCTGAAACGCGTCGAAGGCATGATCCCCGACGATATCGCGCCGCTGTCGCTCAAGGCCGATTTCGACACCGATCCCGACCAGACCTGGACCGCGACGGCCCATGTCACGGGGGCCGAGCGCATCGTGCTGCATGTCGATGGCAGCCAGGGCGCAGATGGCCTGATCAAGGGCATGCTGGATGGCGAGATCGCGGTCATCGGCGATCTGATCCCCGCGTCGATGGGGCCGATCAAGCTGACGGGGCAGGTCAACCAGACCCGCGCCGGCGGCTGGACGACGAAAATGGCTGCCCGCGGGCCGCGCAACTCGGCCCTGACGGTCGACGGTGCGCTGAATTCCGACGGGTCCGCACGGATTTCCTACGATGCCCGGATCACGGAACTTCAGCGCCTGCTCGAGGATTTCTCGGGCACGCTGACATCGAAAGGCCAGGCCCAGCTGCAAAACGGGCAATGGCGGATCGACACCGACCTGTCCGGCCCCGGCGGAATCACGTCGGGCATCGCCGGCACCTACAACATGACCGACAACCGGGCCAACATCACGGCCCAGGGCCAGGCCCCGCTGGCCATCGCCAACATCTTCATCACCCCGAACTCGCTGTCCGGGCTGCTGAACTACCGGCTGACCCTCAACGGGACACCGTCGCTCGACGCCATTGCCGGCACGATCACGACCGAAGGCGCCACCGCGGCCTTCCCCGCGGCCGGTCAGCTGGTCGAAGACCTGCGCCTGAACGTGACGCTGAACAATGGCTCGGCCGTGGTGGCGGCGTCCGCCTCGCTTGGGGAAGGTGGTGACGTCACGGTGCGCGGCCCGATCGAGCTGCTGCCGCCCTTCAACGCCAACCTTGCCATCGCGCTGAACGAACTGGGGCTGACCAACAACATCAACGTCCAAAGCTCGGCCAGCGGCCAGCTGTCGCTGACCGGCCCGCTGACGGGCGGCGCCCAGATCGCCGGTACGGTCAACTTCGGTGAAACCAATATCGACCTTGCCGCAACCGGTGCCGGCCTTGGCCTGACACCGATCCCCGAGATCACCCATGTCGGCGAAAGCGGCGCCGTCTACCAGACGCTGGTCTTCGCCGACCTGATCCAGACGGGCGAGGAAAGCCCGCCGGTGGTCTACGGGCTGAACATCCAGCTGAACGCGCCCAACCGCGTCTTCGTGCGCGGACGCGGCGTGGACGCCGAACTTGGCGGGTCGATGCGGATTGAAGGCACCACGGCAAATGTCATCCCCACCGGGCGGATTTCGCTGATCCGGGGCGTCGTCGACGTGCTGGGCCGGCCCTTGCGGCTGAACCGTGGCGAGGTTTCGTTGCGCGGGTCCTTCACGCCCTATATCGAGTTCGTGGCCACGACCAACACGTCGGAAGGGTCGGCCACGCTCAGCATCGAAGGCGCGCTGACATCGCCCGAGATCGTCGTCACCTCGTCCCCCGAACGACCCCAGGACGAGGCGCTGGCCATGCTGGTCTTCGGCGAGAACTTCGCCGATATCTCGCCCCTGCGGCTGGCCCAGATGGCGGCATCGATTGCGCGGGCGGGCGGGATCACCGGCGACGGCGTGACCAACCAGGTGCGCGAGGCGACCGGCGTGGATTCCATCCGCACCGGATCTTCTGGCGGGCTGGGCGCGCTGACGACGGGCGGCTACATCGCCGACAACGTCTATTCCGACGTCACGGTCAACACCGAAGGCGATACCGAACTGAACCTGAACCTGGATGTCACCCCCTCCGTCACGCTGCGTGGACGGGTGGACAATACGGGCGAAGGCGGGATCGGCCTGTTCTACGAACGGGACTATTAAAAACCGGTGCCGCGCGACGTCTGGCGTCAGCGCGGCATCGCCACGCCCTACTTCTGCTTCCGGAACTGCCCCGGCGTCTGGCCTGTCCAACGCTTGAAGGCGTCGTTGAAGCTCGACATGCCTGAATAGCCCAGCAGGTAGGCGATCTCGGCCAGGACGATGTCGCTGTTCTTCAGGTAGTTCACGGCCAGCGTGTGGCGCAATTCCTCGACCGTGCCGAAGAAGGTCGTGCCCTCGGCCGCAAGGCGCCGCGCAAGGGTGCGGGCGCTCATGCCCAGCGCGCGACCAACTTCCTCCTGCGTGGCCTCGCCCGAGGCGAGCCGGTCGACGATGGCGCGCTCCACGTCGATGACGATGTCGGGCGCATTGCGGTTCTTCCGCCCCAGCACGTCTTCGCAGTAGTCCTTCAGCACCGTATGCAGACCGTCATCGGCCGCCGGCAGCGGCAGGTCCAGATCGTGCGGCCGGAAGCCTATCTGGTTCATCGGCCGTGCATAGCTGACCTTGCAACCGAAGAACTTCTCGATCACGTCGGTATGGGTGTTGCGGGCGTGCTTGAAGTGGATGAATTCGGGCACGAACGGCCGCTGTGTTGCTTTGCGCAGCACCGCCATCATGCCCGATGCGCTGAATTCCACGTATTGCCGCCGTTGCACCCGAGTTTCGACCCGGTACTGCCAGGACACGATGTTCTTGCTGGTCATCTGGGACGTATCGAATTCGAGCGCGTCCGAGAACACACGCTGATAGCGCGCCACGTTCCGCAGCGCATCGGCCAGCGTCGGGCTGGAGGTGCCGACATAGCAGATCAGCCCCGCCCGCCGTAGTTCCCGCGCGGCACCGCGTTCAAAGCCGACAAGGTCGTTGTCCGTCAGCTCGGCCGCGTGTTCGAAGAACGAGGCGATCTGTTCGAAGGGCAGCGACGGCTTTTCATCGGTCATGATCCGGGGAGAGACGCCCGAGCCGTCAAAGATCTGCTTCTGCGAATAGCCATGATCGATCAGGTCGCGGACGAAACCCTGGATCAGCATCGCGCCATGGTGGGGGGTGGTTCCGGGCATTCAGCGTGCCTCCGTCCTGCCGAACGATCCCTCGTGTGCCCCTTGGCCAGGCGCCTGCACGCCGCGCCGATCTTCAATAGTTCCCGCCATGCTGGGGTGTTCTCCGCTGATACACGTCAAGCTTTGAAACAAGGCGATACCAGTTTCAATCGCAAAAAGTCGATCCCGGAAGGCCTGTGGCAGCCGCTCCGAAAGACGTGCCCCCACGGAACTTTTCGCCGGGCTGGTACGACCCCTGCTTCGTTTCTAGACTGCCAATGGGGGAGGACAGGATCATGACCACAATTTCAGGCAGAACAGCCTTTGTCACCGGCGCCGGATCGGGCCTTGGCCTGGCCATCGCCCGCAGCCTGGCAGGCCGTGGCGCGAACGTGATGCTGGCCGATATCGACGCCGACCGGCTGAAGGCGGCTAAGGACGAGCTGCTGCATATCCACGACGGGATCGCCAGCCTGCACTGCGATGTCAGCGATCCGGAACAGGTGGACGCCGCGGCGGGTGCCACCGTCGAACGCTTCGGCGCGGCGCATATCGTGGTGAACAACGCGGGCGTGGCCATCGGCGGCGCCCCCGGACAGATCGACCTTGCCGACTGGCGCTGGCTGATCGGGATCAACCTGATGGGCGTGGTGCACGGGGTGCAAAGCTTCCTGCCGATCCTGCGCCGGCAGGGCACGGGCGGGCATATCGTCAACACCGCCTCGATCGCCGGGCATATCGCGATGCCGGGGCTCGCCCCCTACAACGCATCGAAATACGCGGTCGTGGGCTATTCGGAGACGCTGCAGCGCGAACTGGCGCCGGAAGGCATCGGCGTGTCGGTCCTGTGTCCCGGATGGGTGCGGACCGACATTCACAATACCGGTGCGAAGCGGCCCTCGCTGGACAGCGCGACCGAGACGCTTGACGACATGCTGGCGACCACGCCCGACGGGATCCCCGAGGTCATCGCCAACGGCATCGACCCCGCGCTGGTGGGCGACCTGACGGCCGAGGGGATCGAAAGCGGCCGGTTCTACCTCTTCACCCATCCCTCCATGAAACCCATGACCGAACTGCGCGCGGCGGCCATCGCCGAAGACTATGCCGCCTGCTCGGCCGACCCGCGCTTCCGGGACGCGTGACCATGAAACGGCTGGAGGTTCTGGTGATCGGCGCGGGCTTCTCCGGCATCTGCGCGGCGGTGAAGCTGAAGCAGGCCGGGATCCAGGCGTTCGAGGTGATCGACAAGAACAAGGGCCTGGGCGGCACGTGGTACGCGAACACCTACCCGGGCGCGACCTGCGATATCCCTTCGCATTTCTATTCTTTCTCCTTCGCGCCGAACCCGGACTGGTCGCATCTTTATTCTCCGCAGGCAGAAATCCGGGCCTACATGGAAGACGTTGTCGCCCGTTTCGACGTGGGCGACCGGTTCTCCTTCCGGCGCGAGGCCACCGGTGCGCGCTATGATGCGGAAGCGAATGGCTGGATCGTCACCGTCGACGGGGAAGAGATCTTCGCCCGCTTCCTGATCAACGCGATGGGCGGGCTGCACAAACCGGCCTGGCCCGACATTCCGGGCCGCGAGACGTTCACCGGCGCGGCAATGCACACAGCCCAGTGGGACCCCGGTTTCGACCCGGCAGGCAAACGCATCGCCGTGATCGGCAGCGCCGCCAGCGCAATCCAGGTCATCCCCGAAATTGCGAAGACCGCCGCCCGCGTCGATGTCTACCAGCGCACGCCGAACTATATCTCTCCACGCGGGGATTTCGCCTATTCCGACGCGCAGAAAGCCCGCTTTGCCCGGTTTCCCCTGTGGCAGCGGCTTTATCGCTGGATGATCCGCAAGCGGCTGGATCTTGTGCTCTATCCCGCGATCCAGAGCCCCAAGCGCCGCAAGACGATGGCCGAGCGCGTGACAGGCTACATGCGCCGCGTGGTGAAGGATCCAGGCCTCCACGACAAGCTGGCTCCCGACTACGAGATCGGCTGCAAGCGCATCCTGATCTCCGACGATTTCTATGCCACGCTGAACCGTGAGAATGTCGACCTGGTCACCGACCGGATCGCCCGGATCACCGCCACGGGGATCGAGACCGCCGACGGCACGGAGCGCGAGGTCGATGCCTTGGTCTACGCCACCGGCTTCGACATACAGTCCCAGTACCTTGCGCTGGATCTGGTGGGGGAAGGCGGCGTCCGGCTGCGCGATCTCTGGGCCGAGAGGGTCGAGGCCTACAAGGGCGTGATGGTGGCGGGCTTCCCGAACTATTTCATGACGACCGGGCCCAATACCGGCGTCGGCACGACATCGGTCGTCTACATGATCGAACAGACGGTGCCATGGATCCTGCACGCCATCCGGGCGGCCGGGGACGGCGCGGTGGATGTCCAGCCCGACGCGCAAGCGGCCTTCAACGCCCGCATCCACGACGGCCTGTCGCAGACGGTCTGGGCCACGGGATGTCAAAGCTGGTACAAGCGGCCCGATGGGCGGATCGAAACGCTCTATCCCGGCAATGCGGCGGCCTATGTGCGCGAGATGCGGTCCCTGCCCCGGCGCGCGCTGAAGATCGGCTGACCGCGCGCCCTTCCGCCCCCCGCCCGATGCCGTTATCAACGCCCCCGGCAGATACGCACAGGATGGACGACCCCATGGCCAACCCGCTCTACGACCGTCTGATCGCCCCTCATGCAGGCAAGGATACACCGTTCCTGCACCTGCCGGGCGACACCACGCTGACCTACGCCGATTTCGCCGGACGCACCGCGCAGTTTGCCCATGCGCTGATGGATGCCGGGCTGCAGACAGGCGACCGCGTCGCCATCCAGGCCGAGAAATCGCCCGACACATTGGCCCTGATCTTCGCCTGCGCCCGTGCCGGGCTTGTCTTCCTGCCGCTCAACACCGGCTACACCGCGTCCGAGATCGCCTATTTCATCGAGAACAGCGGCGCGACGCTTTTCATCTGCGATCCCGCGAAGGCCGCCGACATGGCCCCCGTCGCGCAAGCCTCCGGCGCGGCCTGCGAAACGCTGTCGCCCGACGGCAGCGGCTCGCTTCAGACCACCGCCGACGCGGCTATGCGCGACTTCGCCACCGTCGACCGCGACGCGGACGATCTGGCTGCTTTCCTTTATACCTCGGGCACCACGGGACGGTCGAAAGGCGCGATGCTGACGCAGGGCAACCTGCTGTCCAATGCCGAAACGCTGGTGGACCTTTGGCAGTTCACCGAGAGAGATGTCCTCCTGCACGCGCTGCCGATCTTCCACACCCACGGCCTGTTCGTCGCCACCAACGTGATCCTTCTGGCGGGCGGGTCGATGATCTTCCTGCCGAAATTCGATCAGGCCGAGGTGCTTCAGGCCCTGCCCAAAGCCACCTCGATGATGGGCGTGCCCACCTTCTACACCCGGCTTCTGGACGCGCCGGAGTTCACGAAGGACCTCGCCGGGCACATGCGCCTGTTCATCTCGGGCAGCGCGCCGCTTCTGGCCGAAACCCACCGCGCCTTTGAAGAGCGCACGGGCCACCGCATCCTCGAACGCTACGGGATGACGGAAACCAACATGAACACGTCGAACCCCTATGACGGCGACCGCCGCCCCGGCACCGTGGGCTTTCCCCTGCCCGGCGTCGATCTGAAGGTCTGCGACCCGGAATCCGGCGGCCCTGTGCCACGGGGCGAAATCGGCGTGATCGAGGTCCGCGGCCCGAACGTCTTCAAGGGCTACTGGCAGATGCCGGAGAAAACCGCCGCCGAACTGCGCGACGACGGGTTCTTCATCACCGGCGATCTGGGGATGGTGGATGCCGACGGCTATGTCCACATCGTGGGCCGCGGGAAGGACCTGATCATCTCCGGCGGCTACAACATCTATCCGAAGGAAATCGAGCTCCTGCTCGACGATCAACCCGGCGTGCTGGAAAGCGCCGTGGTGGGCGTGCCGCACCCTGATTTCGGCGAAGGCGTGGTTGCGGTGCTGGTGGCCGAAGCCGGGGCCGCGCCCGATCTGAACGCGATCCGGGCCGACCTGAAAGAGAAGCTCGCCGCGTACAAACGCCCCAAGCGGATCGAGGTGATCGAAAACCTCCCCCGCAACACCATGGGCAAGGTGCAAAAGAACCTCCTGCGCGACAGCTACGCCGACAGCTTCACTGCCTGACGCAAAAGGCGCCCGTCCCCTCGGGCGCTCGCCAGACCTATTGAAGGTCATGCGGCATGGTGCGTGAGAGGGTTTCTTGCAATGTCTGCCTCTCTAATTGGGCGTTTTGGTCAAGCTCGTTTTCCTTGTTGTTTGGGATCTCTGTCACTCATCCGGGTCACGCTTCTCTTCGCAGTCTGGTTGATACCACGTGGGGCATCGCTGCACGCATGTGTCG
>NZ_QZEX01000014.1 GCF_003646465.1 Chachezhania antarctica | reverse complement strand
CGACCCTGAAATGGGCTGCGCATCATCAGACCCGACGCAACAACCCGTCAACTGACGGCCTTCCAAGCCCTTCAGGCTGCGCCAACTGCTCCATAGTCGAGAAAACAGTCAAAAATCGAGGTGCCCATAAGAACGTTCGGGCCCCACATGTAGGGCACGCCGTAGTGCACGCCGTCGACGGTGTGCCAGGGCGCGTCCTTCAGGCGCTCGTCCACTGTGCTCCACGACGGTACAAGGTCGATATTGATCGGCTGCACCCGCTTGCCTGCGATCATTCGCAGCGACGCATCGCCCGACGCGGTGACAAGATCGAAGCCGCCTTCGTTCATCAGGGCGACCATCTCGTCCGAGGTGTTGGCCGTCTTGACCGAAACCATGCAGCCGGTCGCTTCCTCGAATCCGGTGACCCAGTCGAAGCTCTGGTCGGTTTCACCGCGCTCGACGTACCCCGCCCAAGCGACGATTGACAGCTGGCCTTCGCCTTCGCCAATCTCGGTCATCTGGGCCAGGGCCGATGTCGCGACCGAGGCGGCCGTGATCGAACTCACCACGGCAGTGATGAAAGTATTCTTCATTGCGGTCTCCCTGCGGGCCGACCAGACGCATCCCTTGGCCACGCGTTAAGCATGGCCGGGACCCGCGGGCCGCCCTGGCTTGTTTGTTTGTGACCCCCGACCGTCAGATACCCGGGGCGCGGTCCGGGAGCCCTGTTGCCATGACAGGCCCGGGGTTCCTCTGCCGCACCGAAACCATGCGTCGCTGATGCTGCGCGCGCAAACTCATTATTCAGAAAGCATCATTCGGAAATTCCGATAGCTTGGGCACATCAAAGCCGCAGGTGCTTGCCGCCCTGCCCCATCCGTGCCAGCGCGATGAAATCGCGCACGGCGGGCGACAGCGGCAGCCCCCGCCGCCAGACCACGCCCACCTGCACGATCGGCAGGGCGCCCGAGACATCGCGGCTTTCAATCCTGTCCCCGTCCAGCGACCACGGCCGGTAAACCAGATCCGGCAGCAGTGTCACCCCTGCCCCAGTGGCGACAAGGCTGCGCACGGCTTCAACGCTTCGGGTCCGGAAGGCGATCTGGGGCCGCTCGCCGAAGGCCGACAGCAGCTTGACCGCCTCTTCCTCCATCTCGTCGACGTTCAGCATGATCAACGGCTCGCGCGCGACATCGTCCAGCCCAATGCTTTCGCGCACAGCCAGGGGGTGGTTAAGTGGAAGCCACAACCGGAAAGCCGAGACGTCGAGGATTTCGGATTGCAGCGCCATCCGATCGCGCAAATTGGAAATCACCATCACCGCAATGTCCAGTTCGCCACCGATCAGCAGGTGTTCAAGGTACTCGCCCGAATCTTCCAGCGCCGACACATCGACCACCGGGTTCATCCGACGGTAGCGCGCCAGCAGGTCCGACATGACATAACCCGCCATCAACGACGTGACCCCGATATTCAACCGCCCCGATGTCGTGCCCGGCGGCCGCTTGAACGCCCGCTGCGCGCCGGACACGTCGGTCAGGATCTGGGTCGCATGCCGCAGGAACTGGTGCCCGCTGTGCGTGATGTTCAGCCCCCGGGCATGGCGTTCGAACAGCGTCACACCCAAGTCGGCCTCGAGGTTCTTCAATGCCTCGGTCACGGAAGATTGTGCGATCGACAGCGACTGCGCCGCGCCGATGACGGAGCCCTTTTCGGCGACCGCCACGAAGTAACGCAACTGCTTCAGTGTGAAAGACATTGTGTGGCTCTCCTGACGTCACATTAGACGTAACGACAGTTGTGGTGACCAAACAAGCCGGCGTTGGGGACGTCGGACCCTGCCCTTTCGATTTCGGGTAGCTTGCGGCGACCATCGTCCCGCGTCTGGAGAGCTTCATCAAGTTCATTTTGGTCTCTGTCACCATGGGCTTCACGACCGAAATAGCGGGTACTATCTTCGCCAGTCAGGTGGAGGATCTTCTGGGCCTGACGATCCTGAATGAACCGCGCGTTCCAATGGCCAGGCGTCCAGGCGCTCGATCGATGCGGCGGCGGATGCGTATCCGTTTTGCAAAGTAAGCGCTGCGCCTCGCAGGTTGCACATACGTCCAATAACTTTGCCTTTTCTTCGATCGGCTGGGTGAGTATTTTGTCGGCAACCGTTCCGGATCCGTTGCCTTGGCGGTCTTAACCTGTCGTCATTTACACTTAGCGCGGCGGCTCCGAGATAGTCTGTTGGACGAGCCCGCGACATCGTCACTCGCGCAGCCCGACATCTCGATTTACCTTGTATATCATCCACAAGATGGAAGATTTTCAAGGTATGTATCCACGCCATACCAATCAGAACCTTAATGCGGCACTTGAAACCCAAGCTGCCGCAGTCCTTCTAGGCCCCCGGCAGGTTGGAAAAACCACGATTGCGCTGGAAATAGCGGCGCGACGCCCTTCCGTCTACCTTTACCTGGAGCGCGAATCCGACCGGCAGGTCCTGTCACAGCCAGACCTGTACCTCGATGAACAACTCGGTCGGCTCGTGATACTCGACGAGGTACAACAGATGCCGGGCCTGTTCAAAATCCTTCGCGGCCAGATCGATATGCGGCGCCGCAAGGGCATGCGTACCGGGCAGTTCCTGCTGCTGGGATCGGCATCGAGGGCCCTGCTGCATCAGTCGGCGGAATCCCTTGCTGGACGCGTCCGGTACATCGAAACGCCGCCGCTTTTGATCGACGAGGTAAACCCAGAGCATCTGAACCGGTTGTGGTTGCGCGGCGGGTTCCCGGATAGCTTCCAGGCCAATAACGACAGAACCAGCATGAACTGGCCTGAGGACTTCCTCCGCACCTATCTGGAGCGCGACATCCCTGCCCTTGGCCCCCGAATCCCGGCCGCCACATTGCGCCGCTTTTGGACCATGCTGGCCCATGCGCAGGGTGGTCTGCTGAACGCCGCGGCTCTGGCAGAAGGTCTCGGCGTATCAGGACAGACGATCGGGCGGTACCTCGACCTGCTGGTCGACCTGATGCTGGTTCGGCGCCTGCAGCCGTAGCACGAAAATGTCGGCAAGCGTCTCGTGAAATCACCAAAAGTCTTTGTGCGGGACAGTGGGCTGGTACACGCATTGCTGGGCCTGGCTTCAATGGAGAGCCTACTTGGGCATCCCGTGATCGGAGGAAGCTGGGAAGGATTCTGCATCGAAACCCTCATCTCCGCTGCCCCGACCGGGGACAGAGCCATATTTCTATCGCACCTCAGCCGGGGCAGATCTCGACCTTGTGCTGAGGTTGCCCGGCGGCGAGACATGGGCGATAGAAGTCAAGCGCGCGACGGCGCCAAAAGTATCCCGCGGATTTCATCTGGCGTCGGATGACATCAGCGCTGACCGGAAGATCCTCGTGTATGCCGGAGAACGGGATGTTCCCACCGCTAACGGATTGCGTGCGATGCCCTTGGCCGCCGCCGTCGGGATGTTGCGCTCCTAGTAGCAGGCCCCCCGCGTCTCGTACTGGTCGGCCCCTGCCCCACATCCTGAAGCATTGCCAACTGGCAAGAACCCGGAAATCCCTTTAATCCCAGATCCTTGCCTACCTAAAGCGGGTTCGCCTCGGCATATCTCCGGAAAAAGGCAAGAAAGGCCCTGTCGGGATCGGCAGCGGGCTCCTTTCCCGCCGCCCAGCTGCGCCACTCGCTTTCGACGAAGTAAATGTCGTAGCCAGGGTGTCGAAGCCGCGCGGTTTCATAGGTCTGGGTCTTCAGGGCAGCCCCCTGCCTGTCGAGCCAGGCGGGCCGGGGCCGCGCAGGAGCCTCTTCGGCAACGTTCTCGGTGCGCCCCTCCGCACGCGCACGCCGACCGGGCGAGGCAAACTGCATGGCTCGTTCCACCCTGCCCGTCTCTTCACCGTCCTTGCGCCACCAGCGCAGTTCCACATGGGTTACCGACCGGCCGGTCTTGATCGGCTGGATCTCGACCATGTAATCCGACAATGCCGACACCTCTGCCACCGCGGGATCGATCGCCCGCATTCGCAGGTTCGACCACGACGTCAGCTTGCCTTTGGGCACCCCCAGCACACCGCGCAGCGCGTCCAACGTGAATTTCTCCGATGACTTCCATCGGAGATTCCCGCGCTTCTGAACCATTTCGTAGAGCGTCAGTGCGTATTTCGAACTGAGCGCGAACATGACTTCCCGCTGCAGTCGCGCGAAGACGGTCGAGTTCGAGATGATCTTGCGGAGCCGCGCCGGAATTTCGTATTCGAACAAGCCGTCGGCTCGGGCCATCTCCATGTTGCCTCCGAGAAGCTGCACCCGTTCGACGGCGGGCTTGCCGTCCCACACTGCCTCGACCTTCACGATCGCAGCCATCAGCCGTTCGACGCTTTCCCCGATCCGGTCGTTGGAATTATGCGATCCGCGCAGATCCGCCTTGGCGATAACGTGGACGACCGGCTTGTCGATGGCCTCCCACGCGTTCTCCAGCAATTGGTTGTAGATCCGCCGGTCGGTCAGGGTCAGCGGCGTGACCTCGATGAGGTCCACCAGCTCTCCCGGCTTTATCAACGACTCACGGCTTGGCCGGGCGTCGACAGTCCGGTATCCTTTGGATGACTTGGCCATGGCTGCTCGGACTCATACCTTAGTTTTCTTACATTTGTAACGGTTCCGATGTAAGCTGACAAGCGCGGCACCAGAAGGCCCCGCACCCGATACGTAAGCTTTCAATCACAGGACACCGAGGTCGTCGAATCAGAGAACCCTGCTTTTTAAGGCTTTTTCGAGTCGTACGATTCGCCCTTTCAGAGCAGCCCAAAATGTAAGATTTGAGCTTCCCGGTACGTATGGCCAGCCCCCCCAATAGGTAGCGCCAGCCGTCCCGATCCGTAAGCCAAACCGTCCCAAGAAGTAGGCCGAAATTGGAGAAGCGCTCTAAAAAATTGACTGTTGGCAGGCCTGAACATTTGAATCCATGAATCCTGAACAAGAAGGTTTTTCGATTTGATGAGTTTTGGTTTTGGTCCGTGGAGCACCCGTTTTCCCGCCCGATCAGGTAATGTGCTACATTCTGGGTGAAAGAAAGGATGCGGAGTATCTGATCTTCCGAACATTACAGCCAACACAGCAATATTCCCGTCAATCAGAGCCCTGCCATGAAGGTTCGCTTTTTCGTGCCGTGGGACTCATTATTCGTACTTGAGCGGTTTCCCTACCGCGAGTACCCTCTCGGAAAAATCATGGGGCGAAAATGATCGAGCCAGAAGACTATCCCGTAACGCTTGACGAGATCGACAGCCTTGCAACCCGCGCCGATACGGTGATCGAACGCCTTCGGGAGAGGGTCTATGCGCCGGGTGCGCAGAAAACGTTAAACCTGCGCTTCAACGTCCGCACGGCGGGCGAAATGGTAGGTCGCACCGAAAAGGCGATCCGCGATGCTGAAGGCGACGGGCGTTTGCCCGAACCCCAAAAGGACCCGGCAACCGGGCGGCGCACAGGCTATAGCCTGGAAGACGTGAACCGGATGCGCGAGGTGTTCGGCACATTGCCCCGGCGCGGCCTTGACGATCCGGCAACGGTGCTGGCGGTACAGAACTTCAAAGGCGGCGTGGGCAAGTCGACACTTGTCGTCCACCTGGCACAGTTCTTGGCGCTGCGGGGCTATCGCGTTTGCGTGGTGGATTGTGACAGCCAGGGCTCCACGACCTCAATCTTCGGGTTGAACCCTGACGTGGACGTCGACGAGGACGAGGACACGCTGTACCCGTTCTTCCGTCATGGTGGGCCGTCTTCATTGCACTATGCGTTGCGGGCGACCTACTGGCCCAATATCGCGCTGATCCCAGCAAACCTGGGCCTGTACGATGCGGAATACGAATTCGCCGCGCGGATGATGAATGAAGAAGGCTTTGTTCTGGACCGCCTGCGGACGGGCATCGCCACCATTGCCGACCAGTTCGATGTGATCTTGCTGGATCCGCCACCGGCACTGGGGATGATTTCACTGTCCGTTCTGCGGGCCGCGAACGCGCTGTTGATCCCCGCGCCGCCGAACAATATCGACTTCGGATCGACCGCGCACTTCCTGAAGATGATGGGAGCCACCCTGAACGAGTTGGCCGAACACGGAGGCGCGCGCGGGTATCATTTCGTCAAAATCCTGGCGACAAAGATGAACGATCAGAAAAGCGCGCACGTTGCCATCAAGCGGGTGATGGAGGCAGTGTTCCCGCAGGACATCCTGCAATCGGTACTGAAGGACAGCGCCGAGATCGACAATGCCAGCGCCAACCTGATGAGCGTGTATGAAATCACGGGCCCTGCGACGCGCACCGAAACCCACAAGCGCTGCCGAGTCTACTTGGACGCGGTTGGCCGCGAAATCGAAACCCTGATCCGCAAGACATGGCCCAGCCATCACGCGGATCTGCGCAAGGAGGGCATCCTTTGAGCAAACGGCACGATGCAGTTTTCGACGATGTTCTGAAGGGGATCGGTGCTGCCGCCCCGGCGCGTGACCGGTCCGGCGCGCGCTTCCTGAAACGGTCGACCACGATGGCCGAGCAGGCATCGGGTCAGCGGCAGGAAAAGGTGCTGCGGCTGGTTGATCCGGCAAGCTGCGTGATGTGGGCGGGGCACAACCGCGCCTACGAGGCGCTCAGCTATGAGAACTGCAAGGAACTGATTGACGGGATCCTGAGCCAGGGACAACAGGAATTCCCGGCCATTGTCAGGCGGCTTCCGGCGGGTCAGGTGGCCGACTACGAGGTGATCTGCGGCGCACGGCGGCACTTCGCGATCTCTTGGCTGCGTGCGAACAACTATCCGAAGTTCCAGTACCTGATCGAAGAGCGCGAGCTGACGGACGAGGAGGCGTTTCGACTTGCCGACATCGAGAACCGCGACCGCGAGGATATCTCGGATCTGGAGCGCGCACGCGATTATGCCCGCGCAGTGGCTGAATACTATGGCGGCAAGCAAAGCCTGATGGCCGAGCGGCTGCAGGTGTCGCAAGGGTGGCTGTCACGCTACCTCCAACTGGCGCGGCTGGACCCGCGCATCGTATCGGCGTTTCCGTCGGTTCGTGACGTGAAAGAGCTTCATGCGCGGCAGCTGAAGCCTCTCCTTGCTGATGCGCCCGGGCGCGAGGCGATCCTGGCCGAAGCCGACAGGCTAGCAGCGGAGCAGTCGGCAGGGCAGGGGGTGCAGGCCCCAAAAGTGATCGCACGCCTGAAATCTGCCGCGAAACCGCCCAAGGAGCGCCGTGCCGCAGACGCCGTGTACGGGCAGCAGGTACAGTTGCGGCGCAAGGGAGCGCGCCTGTCGCTGGAGTTCCCGCGGGATCTACCCGATGAGGAATTGCGGCATGCCGTTGAAGCTTTCCTTAAGGCCCGAGCTGACAACAAATAGATATTGCCAATTGGCAAGATCCGGAAAAACCTATTTTTTTCAGTGTCTTGCTTCACTTTTTGCACCAACTATCCGGTTGCGTTCTCTACGGCCAACAAGTTGGCAAGGCTGGGATTATGCCGCGAGAAGCAATAGCGCTAATTTCTAACCATTGGGGTCTGAAAAAGTGAGATGGAATGATGTCCTGATCCCGGCGTAGGGACAACCGGTGATCTGGTTGACGGAAACCGGGAAGACGCGATCTGACGGGCCTACGACAGAAGTTACGCCGTGCTAGTGAATGTTGCCGAAGACCTGCGCTTCACGAGGGCTGGGGAGCATTTCCTAGTCTTCCTCGACCAGCCGGATGCCGACACCATCAATGCCTGCATTCCCGAAGCGTCCTGCCAAATCCTTACAAGAACGACGAAACATTAAAGTAACGAAGGCCGTATGTAGAAGTCGACCTAACTGATCCCGCAACTGCCGCCGCCGGCGGAGCTTGAGACAATCCCTGTCCTGAAGGCACTGAACCGTGCGACACGAGCGCTGGCAGATCTTAAAGGGCAGGCGTGCACGATCCCGAACCCGGGCATCCTGATAGACACGCTGGCCCTGCAGAAGGCCAAGGCGTCGTCCGAGGTGGAAAACATCGTCACCACACAGGACGAACCGTTCCAGGCCGATCTTTTTCCTGACGACCCCGGTTCGCCTGCCGCGAAGGAGGTGGCGCTCTACCGCGATGCGGTCCGGCTGGGCTTCGGCCGCTTACAGCAGACGGGCGGGTTGGTCCTGAACTCGACCCTGATCGACATCTACCGTCTGCTGAAAAACCGCAGCGACGGGTTCCGCGCGGTGCCGGGCACGGCACTGAGAAACGAGCAGACCGACGAAACCGTCTTTGTCCCGCCCCAGGGCGCACGCGAGATCGTAGACCACATGACGGCGCTCGAGAGGTTCGTGAACGATGACGGTCGGTCGGAACTGGACCCGCTCATCAAGATGGCACTGATCCACCATCAGTTTGAGAGCATCCATCCGTTCGCCGACGGCAATGGCCGGATTGGGCGGATCCTCAATGTGCTTTACCTTACGCAGAGTGGGCTTCTCGACATCCCGATCCTGTACCTGTCGCGGCATATTACGCGGAACAAGGATGCAAATTATTGGACATCGAAGGGCAATGCAGAAAGCGGCGTTTTCATGGTTCTTGGAACGTGAAAGCGCCGTTGCTGGCCCCCGATCCGGACGTGATGCGAGAATCAGGTTTGGCGGTCACCATTCATTGTGAGATGTCGAAACCCGGGCGCAGTTCGGCCGCGCATTGCCTGAGTGTCGCCAGTGTTGCCGAAAGTGCGCTGTCGGGCAGGCTGGCATGCGGTTCCGATAAGCCAAGCACCGCGCGGGCGCGGCCCGGGCCACCGACCGGCACGGCAAGCGCCGTCACCCCTGCTTCGAATTCGTCGCGGGTGATACAGTACCCGTCGGCCATCGCCTGTTGCACGGCGCGGGCGACGGCGTCCCGGTCCGACAGGGTCGCGTCGGTGTAGCGGTCCAGCGGGGCCGTCCCAAGCGCGTGCTCTGCCCAGGCAGGATCACCCCAGGCCAGCAACATCCGTCCGATCGCGGTGGGAAGCAGCGGCACCCGGCTGCCCACCGTGAACCCGAAGGTGAACCGGGAGCTTTGAAGCGTCGACTGCGCGACGTAGACGGCGTGATCCCCATCGGACATGGCCAGCGCCACGGCGAAGCCGATCTCTCCGGCGCAGATGTTCAGCAGAGGCTGCACCATCTTGCCGAAGCTGTGCCCCCGCAGGAAACTGCCGGCAAGCACAAGGACCCGCGGCGTCAAGAGGAAGCGGTTGCCCGTCTTCTCAACATAGCCGAGGTCGACCAGTGTCAGGACAAGCCGGCGGACCGTCGCCCTGTCATATCCGGTCTGCCGTGACAGGTCGGCCAGGGTCAACCCGGTGGCGGCCGCGTCGAAGGCATGCAGGACGGTCATGCCCTTCATGAAGGTCAGAGAGATATCCCGGTTCGCGGTCATCGATATCCTGTCTTGCCGACGCGTGGTGCCGTGAATGCACAAATGTCGGGCATCTTTGGCCCAGCCACGGATTTGTACGGCGAAGCGCGCGCGCTGCCTTGACTTTCCGCGGCGCAGCCGGAACTTTCAAATTATAGCACATATGTTCGATAAACGCACAAGTTTTGCAAGCGCATTTCCGGACAGCCAGAAAGGACCCTGATGTTTCGTACCCTCGCCATGACCCTGGCCGCGGCCGCGTTTGTCCCCGCCGCAGCCCAGGCCCAGAACCTTCGCTATGCCCATTTCATGTCGCCCAATTCGTGGCAGCACGAGCAGATTTTCCAGGACTGGGCCGAGGCCGTGAAAGACGCCTCGGACGGGGAAGTGACCGTGACGGTGTTCCCGGCCCAGACCCTGGGCAAGGCGCCTGCTGGCTATGACAATGCGATCAACCGCATCACCGACATCGCGTGGACCGTGCAGGGCTATACAGCCGGCCGCTTCCCGCTGAGCCAGATCATGGAGCTGCCGGGCCTGTTCGATACCGGGGCCGTCGGATCCTGCGCCTTCCAGAAACTCTACGATTCCGGGGCGCTGGACGAGGAATACGACCAGACCCATGTCCTGTTCGTGCACACCCACGATCCGGGGCACCTGCACACCGCCGGCACGCCGGTGAAGACGCTGGCCGATCTGGAAGGGCTGAAGATCCGCCGCCCGACCGCCGTGGTTGGCGACATGCTTGACCGTCTGGGGGCCGAACCTATCGGCCTGCCGGCACCGCAGACCTATGAATCGCTGCAGCGCGGCACCATCGACGGCTACATGCTGCCGTGGGAAAGCGTCGAAAGCTTCCGCCTGGAAGAACTGACCGACTATCATACCGAGTTCGGTTTCTATGCGTTGGCCTTCGTCGCGACGATGAACAAGGACGTCTACGAAAGCCTGACGCCCGAGGCGAAGGCTGCGATCGACGCGAATTCGGGCATGGACTGGGCCGTGACGGCCGGGCGTGGCTATGACGAGGCGGGCGCCAAGGTGCTGGCCGGGCTCGACCCCGAAACGGTGATCATGCTCGATCCCGAGGAGCGCGCCCGCTGGGAAGCGGCGACGGCCGAAACGACCCAGGCCTACATCAAGGAACTGGACGACAAGGGCCTGCCGGGGACCGCGACCTACGAGGCGGTCAAGGGTTATGTCAGCGAGTGCGAGGCCGAACTGGGCTGAACCGGGGCCCACATGACAGGATATCCGGCTCCGGGCATGCTGCCCGGGGCCGGTTCGTTGATGAAGATACAAGCAAGCAGGGCGGTCGCAATGGCCCCCAAGTGAGCCAGGAACATGATCCTTTCGACGATTTCGCGCCTGTCGGTCTGGGCGGAACGCGCCAGTCTGGCGATAGCCGGGGCCGCGGCCGTCTACATGATGGCCGTAATCGCGTTCAACGTTGTCACGCGCATCCTGTTCGATGCCACCGGCCGGGCCGTGAACCTGATGATCCCCGGCGCGGTCGAGCAGGCGTCCTATGCCCTGCTGATCCTCGTGATGGCGGCACTGGCCGCGTCGATGCGCGACGGCATGATCTCGGTCGATCTGTTCGTGAACCGGATGCCGGCGATCGTTCAGAAGCTGGCCGTCCGCCTGTGGTACGCGCTGGCCATGGTTCTGGCGCTGGTTCTGGCGTGGTCGTTCGGACACGAGGCGCAGATCCTTCTGAACCGTGGTGACGTGACCCAGGACCTGGTGCTGCCGCTATGGTGGTTCTATTCCGCGATCACCGTCGAATGCCTGGCGCTTGCGCTGATCTCGTTCGATCAGGCGCTGACGGCCACGCATGTCAGCGAAGGGCACCTGTCATGACGCCGCTGGTGATCGGGTACATGTCCATCGCGTTCCTCTTCGCCGCGGTGATCCTTGGCAGCCCGATCGGTCTGGCGATGATCCTGGCGGGCTTCGGCGGTTTCGCCGCCATCGTCGGCGCAGGGCCGGCGCTGAGCGTGCTGGAGACCGCGACGTTCGAGACCGCGTCGAATTATTCCTTCACGCTGGTGCCGCTGTTCCTGCTGATGGGGGCGCTGATTTCGGGCTCGGGCGTGGCGCGCGATCTGTTCGACGGGGCACAACGGCTGATGCGCGGATGGTCCGGCGGGCTGGCGGCGGCCGGGGTCGTCGCTTCGGCCGTGTTCTCGACCGTTTCGGGATCGTCGCTGGCGACCGCGTCGACCATGACCAAGGTCGCCTATCCCGAGATGGAGGCCAAGGGATACGATCCGCGGCTGGCCACCGGGTCACTGGCCGCGGGCGGCACGCTGGGCATCCTGATCCCGCCGTCCATCGCCCTGCTCCTGTACGCGCTGATCACCGAGCAATCGGTGGGAGATATGTTCCTGGCGGGCATCCTGCCCGGGGTGCTGGCCCTGGCGCTGTACCTTCTGACCATCGTCGTCATGGCGCGCATCTGGCCGGGCGATCAGAGCGCGCCGGAGGCAGAGGACGCGGGCGGCGGCGTGCTGACCACGCTCAGGCTTTTCGCGCCGGCGCTTGCGCTGTTCGGGCTGGTGATGGGCGGCATGTACGGCGGGTTCTTCACGCCGACCGAAGCCGGCGGCGCCGGTGCCGCGCTGGCCCTTGTCTTCGCGCTGGCCCGCGGCATGCGCTGGGACGGCATCAGGGCGGCGCTGGTCGAGACGGTGAAGGCCACCGGCGCGATCTTCCTGATCCTGATCGGGGCCGAGGTCTTCGGTTTTGTCCTGTCGACCAGCCAGATCACCTTCGCGATGGTCAGCTTCATCCAGGACAACGGCTTTGCCCCCTGGCAGACCATGGCACTGATCATCGTGTTCTACGTGATCCTGGGCTGCTTCATGGAAAGCCTTGCGATGATCCTGCTGACGGTGCCGATCTTCTTCCCGGTCGTGATGAACGCAGGGTTCGATCCGGTGTGGTTCGGCGTAATCGCCGTGGTCACCGTCGAACTGGGCCTGATCACGCCGCCGGTGGGCATGAACCTGTTCATGGTCAAGGGCGCGGCGCGCCATCTGCCGACCAAGACCATAATGACGGGTGTGCTGCCGTTCGTCTTCATCGACATCGTGCGGCTGGCCATCCTGCTGGCGGTTCCCGCCATCATCCTTTTCCTGCCGGGCCGTCTTTAGAACGCGCCCCAAAGCCATGATTTCCAGAGGAGAGACACCATGATCAGTCAGGACCTGAACGAACAGATCACCCGCGTGGGCCGTGGCACCGATACCGGCGAGGTTCTGCGCCGATATTGGCAGCCGGCCGCGCTGATCGACGAACTGGCCGGCAACCGCCCGGTGGTGCCCGTGCGGCTTCTGGGAGAGGATCTTGTCCTGTTCCGCGACGAACAGGGCGAACTGGGTCTGATCCAGCGCCAGTGTCCGCACCGGGGCGCCGACCTGTGTTTCGGCCGGTTGGAGGACAACGGCCTGCGCTGTCCTTTCCACGGCTGGCATTTCGACCGGTCCGGCCAGTGCGTCGAACAACCGGCCGAGCCCGAGGGCAGCCGGATGCACGAACAGATCAAGGCGCGCGCCTATCCGGTGGTCGAAAAGAACGGCATCGTGTTTGCCTACATGGGCCCGGGCGAGCCGCCGGCCTTCCCCGAATTCGACTGCTTCCGCGCCCCGGAAACCCATGTCTTCGCCTTCAAGGGCCTGTGGGAATGCAACTGGCTGCAGGCGATGGAGGTGGGCATCGATCCCGCACATGCATCGTTCCTGCACCGTTTCCTGCAGGACGAGGACCCGAACGAAAGCTATGGCAAGCAGTTCCGGGACAAGGCGGCCAATACCGAGATCCCGATGACGAAGCTGCTGCGCGACTATCCGCGCCCCGAGATCCAGGTCGAGGAGACCGATTTCGGCCTGCGCCTGACCGCGCTGCGCCACATGGAGGATGGCCGCATCCATGTCCGCGTCACCAACCAGATCTTCCCCGAGGCGATCTGCATCCCGATGTCGCGCGAGATGACGATCACCCAGTGGCACGTGCCGGTCGATGACGAAACCTGCTACTGGTATTCCATGTTCACCTCGTTCGGCGCGCCGGTGAACAAGGAGCTGATGCGCGAACAGCGCCTGAAGGAACACCGCCTGCCGGATTACGCACCGCTGAAGAACAAGTCCAACAGCTACGGATACGACCCGGAAGAGCAGGGGGTGATGACGTATACGGGCATGGGCATGGACATCAACGTCCACGACCAGTGGGCGGTGGAATCCATGGGCCGCATCCAGGATCGCACCGACGAACACCTGGGCAAGTCCGATGTCGGGATCATCCGCTATCGCCGGATGCTGCGCCGCGCGATCGACGCGGTGAAAGCCGGGGACGAGACGGCGATGCCGATGCACGGCAGTGTCGCGCTGGACAAGATCTTCGGCCCGGTGTCGACTGATGCCATCGCGCAGGACGGCGACTGGAAGGCGGCGTGGCACGACAGCGACGCCGAACGCCGCAAGGCATGCAGCTGGGACGCCACGCTTGCCGAATGAGCGGCGCATGGTCCGAGGCACAGGCGGGGGGTCACGAGGGATGGGGAGCAGGCCATGACGAAGGATGACGCGGTATCGCAAGGCCGCCTGGCCCGGGACGGGCTGCTGGATGCCGACGCGGTGGCGATGGCCCAGCAGGTCATCGACCGGGTCCGCGCGGACCGCATCGAAACGGTCCGCGTCCTGTTCGTCGATCCCCATGGCATCCTGCGCGGCAAGACCGTCACGGCGGATGCGCTGCCGTCGGTCTTTCGTTCGGGCCTGGGGGCGCCGGCCACGCTTTTGCTGAAGGACCTTTCGGGCCGGACCGTGTTCCCGGTCTGGTCGGCCGAGGCGGCGGTGGGCGCGAACCCGATGGCCGGGGCAGGGGACATGCTGATGGTCCCGGCGCCGGAAACCTTTCGCGTTCTGCCCTGGGCGCCGCATTCGGCCTGGGTCTTCTGCGATCTGGCCTTCACCAACGGCACGCTTGTGCCCTTTGCCCCCCGCCAGATCCTGCGGCGGGCGCTGGACCGGCTGTCATCGCGCGGCTGGGAGATGCATGTCGGGCTTGAGGTCGAATTCCACCTCTTCGACCTGGCCGATCCCCGGCTGGCGCACGGGGATGGCGGGATGCCGTCGGCGCCGCCCGAAACACGGCTCTTGGCCCCAGGCTACCAGTTCCTGTCGGAAACCGTCTATGATCGGCTGGAACCCGCGCTCGACACGCTGCGCCGGTCGGCGCAGGGGCTGGGGCTGCCGCTCCGGTCGGTCGAGGTCGAGATGGGACCGGGGCAGGTCGAGTTCGTGTTCGAACCGGCCGCGCCGATGGACCATGCCGACAACATGATCATGCTGCGCGCCATGGCCAAGGAAGTGGCGGCGCGGCACGGCATGCACGCAAGCTTCATGTGCCGGCCACGAATCGAGAACGGCGCCTCGGTTGGCTGGCACCTGCACCAGTCGCTGGTCGAGACAGGCAGCGGCCGGAACCTGTTCATGCCGGAGGAAGGCGAAGACCTGACTACGGTCGCGTCGGGCTGGATCGCGGGCCTCCTGGCCCATGCCGAGGAAAGTTGTCTTCTGACAACGCCCACCGTCAACGGCTACAAACGGTATCAGCCGTTCCAGCTGGCCCCCGACCGCATCCAGTGGGGCCGCGACAATCGCGGTGCCATGGTCCGCGGGCTGATGACACCGGGCGATAAGGCTTCGAGAATCGAAAACCGTGTCGCCGAACCTGCGGCAAACCCGTATTTCGTGTTCGCCGCACAGATCCTTTCCGGGCTGTCCGGGGTCGAGTCCCGGGCCAAGGCGCCGCCGCCGGTGGTGACACCCTACGATGCGGACGCGCCGGGCCTGCCGAAAAGCCTGATCGCCGCGATCGAGGCGTTCGAACACGGCACGCTTTACGCCGACACGCTGGGCGACGATTTCCGCGGCTACATCGCCACCCTGAAGCGGGCGGAATGGAACCGGTACCTGATGACGGTTTCGGAATGGGAACACCGCGAATATTTCGGGGTCCTGTGATGGCGCGCCGCCTTTTGCCCTGCCAACCTTTTGCATCCGGGCGCGCGGGCCCGTGATCCTGTCTGTGGATATCGGTTCCGCATTCGTCGACCTCGTGCTGTGGGACGGGCAGGCGGCCCGTGTCGCGAAGGTGCCGGGCGCCGCCGATCCGCATGACGCGCTGGTGACGGGAATGGACCTGCTGGGGATCTCTCCGGTCGATGTGGACGAACTGCGGCTGGCCAGCACCCGGCCGTTGAACGCGCTTCTTGCCCGGCGCCCGGCGCGGGTTGCGCTGGTCACCACCCAAGGCTTCACCGACACGCTCGCGCTTGGACGCCAGAACCGCGTTGCCCTTTACGATCCGGTGGCCGCGTCGCCTGCGCCGAGCTTCCTGGTCGCGCCCGATGCGATCTACGGACTGCCCGGCCGTCTCGACGCGGCGGGTACGGAGCTTGGGCCGATCGACCACGCCGCGCTCGATGCGATTGTCGCGCAGCTGCGCGCGACCGGGGCCGAGGCGGTGGCCGTCTGTCTTCTGTTTGCCCATGTCTCGCCCGCGCATGAACGCATCGTGGCCGACAGGCTACGTGACGCGCTGCCCGGCGTGGCGATCAGCCTGTCGCACGACGTAGACCCCGCACCGCGTGAATACGAGCGCACGGTTTCGACGGTGCTCGATGCCTGGCTGAAGGCGGTGGTCGCGCCGGATCTGGCGCGCGTATCGGCGCGGCTGGCCGCGTCCGGGTTCACGGGTCGTGTCCTGTTTGCCGACAACCGGGGCACCCTTTGCAACGAGGCCAGCGCCCTCGCCCGCCCGGCGCGCGTGCTGGCCGGTGGCCCGGCGGCGGCCGGGGTGGCGGCAGCAGCCGTCGCGGGGGGCGAGGCGCTGGTCTTCGATACCGGATCGGTCAGCACGGATCTGGCGCTGGTCGGCGCGGACGGGCCGCGCATGGTCGACAGCGCGCAATTCGCCGGTGTGCTTCTGCGGCAGGAGTTGGCCGACATGGCCAGTGTCGCGCTGGGTGCCTCGCAGGGGCTGGCCCGGCGCGGCGACGATATCGTACTGGCTGCCGACGGCCCGGCGCGGGTCGAGGACGCATTGTCGGTCTTGGGCCGGTTACCGATCCCGACTGGCGGCGCGGCCGACCGGATCGCGCTGCTGGCGCCGGGGGCCGATCTGCGCTGTACCGCCGCGAAGGCGATTGCCGCGGTCGAGGTGGCGCTGGCGGCCGAGCTGACCAGCTTTGCGGCCCGCCGCAATGTCGATCCGACGCGCGCGGCGCTGGTCGCGATGGGCGGGCTTGGCCCGCTGCTGGCCGCAGGCGTGGCCGTGGCTATGGGCGCCGGACGCGTTCTGCTGCCCGCGGCGCCGGCCGTGGGCGGGGCGATTGGCATCGCGCTGTCGCGCGGCCGCACCGAGGCCCAGATCGCCCTGGATTGCGCGCTGCCCGACATCGATCCGGCGCAGCTTGCAACGTGGATCGACGGGTTGCGGGCCGATCTGGGGCCCGATCTGGCGGAAGGGCCGGGGGGCGATCCGACATGTGTCGTGATCCTTTCGGCCCGGCGACAGATGCATCCGGTCAGGCTGGCCCTGCCCGGCCTTCCCCGGACCGGGGCCGAGATCGCAGAGGCCTTAATCGAACACTATCGCGCCCGCTTCGGTGTGGGGCTGCCGGGGGCGGGGCACCTGCACGCGCTGGCCCTGATGCGGGACGATGCCGGCGACGGCTGCCTTCCCGTCCCGACGGTCACCGCCACCGGCGGCAGCGCCGGGACAATGGCCGAAACGCCCGCCGGACATGTCTGGGTGCCGCCCGGCTGGCACCTTGCCCCGCAGGGCGCCGGGCTTGTGCTAGAGCCCGTGACCGAACCGAAGGACGCGTCCCGATGACAGATCTGCGGATTCTCCAGATGCGGCTCGACGGTCTGGCCGAGACCATGCAGCAGACCTTGTTCCACACCGCCGTATCGCCGGTGGTGCGGGAAGGGGCCGATTGCTCCTGCGCGCTTTTCACGCCCGACGGGGAACTCCTTGCCCTGTCCGAGGCGATCCCGCTGCTTCTGGGGGCCCTGCCCGGCGCGGTATCGGCGATCCTTGCGGCCTATCCCGTGTCGTGCATGCGGGCGGGCGACATCTTTCTGTTCAACGATCCGTTCAGTGGCGGAACCCACCTGCCGGACATCGCGCTGGTGCAACCGGTCTTTGCCGGTGACCGGCCGGTCGCGCTGACCGCCAGTCTTCTGCATCATCAGGATGTTGGCGGTGCCCGGCCCGGATCGGTCCCGCCGGATGCGACCGAGATCTATCAGGAGGGCCTAAGGATTCCCGCCATCCGCGCCGGGACCAGCGAAGGGTTCCTGCCCGAGATCGCGGGCATGATCCGCCTCGCCTCGCGGGTGCCCGACATCGTGATGGCCGATCTGGAAGCCCAGCTTGCCGCCAGTCGCAATGCCTGCGGCGGGATCGTCCGGATCTGCGGCGATCTGGGCACCGACGCCTTTCTTGCCGCGACCGCGGCCTGCCTTGCACGGACCGAAGCCGAGGTGCTGGACCGGCTTGCCGCGTTGCCCTCCGGCCCGTTTGACGGGCGCGATGCGCTCGACCCCGTGCCGGGTTTGGGACCGTGCGAGGTACAGGTGCGGCTGGGCTTTGCCGGCGGCCGGCTTGCGGCGGATTTCACCGGGTCGGCGCCGCAGGTCGCGGCCCCCGTCAACTGCGCGCGGTCGGGACCGCTGTCGGCCGTGCTCTATGCACTGCTGACGCTGGTGGGCGACGACGTGTTCCGCAACGGGGGCCTGTTGCGCTGCATCGACCTGACCCTCCCCGAGGCGAGCATCGTGAATGCGTCGCCTCCGGCGGCGGTGAACGCGCGGACCAACATGGTGCGCTGCATCTGTTCGGCGGTGTTGCGTGCCGTTTCGCAGGCCGCGCCCGCCCGGATGCCGGCGGCCAATTCCGGCATGTCCTTTGTCATCGCCTTTTCGGGCCGGTACCCCGATGGCCAGCCCTTCCTGTCGACCGAGATCATAGCCGGCGGCGCCGGCGGCGGGCCCGATCGCGACGGGGCGCCGGGGATTTCGACCGATGTCGGCAATGCCCGCAACATGCCTGCTGAAGCTTTGGAGGCGGTGGCCCCGATCCGGGTCGTTTCGGCGGGCATCCGGCGTGGATCGGGCGGGGAGGGGCGGTTCCGTGGCGGCGACGGCATCATCCGTGTCTACGAGGCGCTGGCCGACGGGATATCGGTTTCGGTGCGCGGCGACCGCTTCACGCAGGTTCCCGACGGCGCGCATGGCGGCGGTGCGCCGCGCCCGGCGGCTGTAACCATGCTGCGGGCCGATGGTACGCGCGAAGACCTGCCCGCGCGTTCGGCCCCAAGGTTGGACCGCGGCGACCGGCTGGTCATCGAAAGTTGCGGCGGCGCGGGATACCGCACGCCACCGGGTTGACCGGCGAACGCGGCCTACGTGTCGGTGGCCTGGCGGCCCAGCCGCTTGCGCAGGCCCGGCAGGAAGACCGAGCCCAGGAACAGCAGGCTGAGCGCAAGGAAGATCGCGCTGATCGGGCGTTCGAAGAACACCAGCAGATCGCCTTTCGACAGAAGCATCGCGCGGCGGAAATGTTCCTCCAGCAGCGGGCCAAGGATGAAGCCCAGCAGCACCGGCGTGGCGGGAAAGCCCCAGCGCCGCATCAGCACGCCGACCAGCCCGAAACCCAGGACGACGTAGATGTCGAAGACATTGTTGTCGGCCGAGTAGACCCCGAGGCAGATGAAGATCAGGATCCCGGGATAGAGCAGGTGATAGGGGATCGACAGCAGCTTCACCCATAGCCCGATCAACGGGATATTGAGGATCAGGAGCAGGATGTTCCCGACCCAGAAGCTCATGATCAGGCCCCAGAACATCTCGGGTTCGTTGGTGATCAGGTTCGGCCCGGGTTGGATGCCGTGCAGGATCATCGCGCCCATCAGCACCGCGACCACCGCATCGCCGGGGATGCCCAGTGAAAGGGTGGGGATGAACGCGGCCTGAACACTGGCGTTATTCGCAGCTTCGGGGGCGGACAGTCCTTCCAGCGCGCCATGGCCGAAGCGTTCGGGTGTTTTCGACAGCCGTTTCTCGGTAGCATAGGCCATCAGCGTGGCGATACCCGGGCCGGTGCCCGGCAGGGCCCCGACGAACGAGCCGATGACCGAACCGCGCAATGTGGGCGCCCAGATGCGTTTCCATTCGCCCCTGGCCGGCAGCATGTCCCGGAAGCGGATCCGCCCGACCGAATGCACGGTGCCCGGCGGCTGGCCGATGTTCGAGATGATCTCGGCCACGCCGAACAGCCCCATGGCCAGTGCAACAAGGCTGAACCCGTCGGCCAGCGCGTACTGACCGAAGGTGAAGCGGAACTGCCCGGTGTTGATATCGGTGCCCACCTGACCCAACGCCAGACCGAAGACGACCATGGCCAGCGCCTTCCAGGCCGATCCGGATGTCATGGTCGATGCCGCGACCAGCCCGAGCAGGATGACCGAGAAATACTCGGCCGAGCCGAAGCTCAGCGCGAATTCGGCAATCACCGGGGCGAAACCCATGACCAGCACGATTGCGAAGGTCGACCCGATGAAGCTGTTGATCGCGGTGACGAAAAGCGCCAGCGGCGCACGTCCCTGCTTGGCCAGGGGATTGCCGTCAAGGCAGGTGATCGCCGCGGTGGCGGTGCCCGGGAGGTTCAGCAAGATCGACGATGTCGAGCCGCCGTACTGGGCGCCGTAGAAGATCCCGGCCAGCATGATGAGCGCCACGGTCGGATCGAGGTAGTAGGTCAATGGCAGTGCCAGTGAAATCGCGGCCAGCGCGCCGATCCCGGGCAGCACGCCCACGACCGTTCCGACGGTCACGCCGATGAAGCAGAACATCAGGGCCTGCCAGCTGAGTGCAGTCTGCAGGCCCAAGGTGATGCCGGACAGAAGATCCATCATCAGGCTCCGAAAGGTTCGATCGGCAGGCCGAGAAGCCAGATGAACAGCACGATGCCGAAGGCCGACATGAACACGCCCACCAGCGCGACCGTCAGCCAGTTCCTGCGCGGTTCCCCCAGGGCGGCGATGGCCACCAGCGCAAGCGCGGCGGGAACGAAGCCCAGCCGTTCCAGCAAAAGTGCGAACACGATGATCGCGGCGCTTGTGGCGATGACCGGGCGCATGGACACGCGGCCGGCATCGGCGCCTTCGTCATCGGGGGGGACGGGGCCGCCGTCACGGCGCCAGTCTTCGACCATCGTCGCAAGGGCAAGGCCGGCCAGCAGGATCGCGATCACGAGCGGGAAGAACCCGGGCCCCGGCCGCAGCAGCGATCCCAGCGGATAGCCGGCGGCGATCACCGCCATCGCCAGCGCGAAGACGAAGAGCGTGGCCCCTGGCAACAGGCTTTTCACCGATGTCATGCTTGTGGTCCCGGATGCGGACCGGGCCCCATGTGCCAAATGGCTGGTAGGGCCCGGTCTGGGTGCGTGGTGAGCGGGCCGAAACCCGCGGGTTCAGGCGTCCGGGCTCAGTTCTTCAGGCCGGCAGCGTCCACGACTTCGGTCCACTTCGCGACCTCGTCGGCGATGAACTGCTTCGATTCAGCCGGTGACATGCCTTCGACAAGGAAGCCGCGTTCGCGGAACAGCGCCTGGATATCGTCGGATTGCAGGGCGTCCGAAACGGCCGCGTAAAGCGTGTCGAGCACCTGGGGCGGGGTTCCGGCCGGGGCGAACAGACCTTGCCACGAAAACGCGGAATACCCGTCGAGCCCGGCCTCTTCCACCGTCGGCACGCCTTCCAGCAGGAAATGCTCCTGCGTTCCGGTCACCGCCAGCGGGCGCAGCCGACCCGACGTGATGTATTCCGAGGTCACGAGGATGTCGCCGAACATGGCGTCGATCTGGCCGCCCAGAAGATCCTGAAGTGCTGCGGCGCTGCCCTGGTAGGGCACGTGCACCAGGCTTGTGTCCGATACCAGCCCGAACAGTTCGGCCGACATGTGCATCGACGTGCCGACGCCCGGCGTGCCGTGGGTAAAGCTGTCGGGGTTCTCGCGGGCATAGGTCAGCACGTCTTCGACGGTTTCGAAATCGCTGTCGGACCGGACGACCAGAACCAGGGGCGACGAGATCACGATCGACACCGGATCGAAATCTTCGGTCGGCGAATAGGGCAGGTCGTCGCGCAGTGCGGCCGAAATCGCGTTCGATCCGGTGACACCCATCAGCAGGGTGTAGCCGTCCGGATCCGCGTTCGCGACATAGTTCGCGCCCACGGTCCCGCCGGCGCCGCCCCGGTTTTCGACCACGACGGGCTGACCCAGCGGCCCCGAGATCGCTTCGCCGATCTTGCGCGCCAGGAGGTCGGTCGACCCGCCCGGCGGAAAGGGCACGACGATGGTGATCGGTTCTTCCGGCCAGCTTTGCGCCATCAGGCTGCCGGCGGGCAGCGCCATGGCAAGGCCGGCCGCGGCGAATGTAGCGAGGATCTTGCGTTTCAGCACGTCCATCGTGTGTCTCCTTTGCTTCCTGTCGGGAGGGTGCCCCTTCTGGGCCGGCCGGGGCCGGTGTCTCCGGGGGCTTTTGGGGTGGGGGCGGTCATGCCGCCCCCGGGCGGGAGAACCGCTCCACACGGAACGGTTCGAGATCGATCTCGGGCGCGCGGCCCGACACGAGATTGGCAAGCTCGCGCCCGGTGGTGGCTCCGCCGCACATGCCGACATGTCCATGGCCGAAGCCCATCCATGCGTTCTGCGTGCGCGGGACCCGCCCGATGACCGGCATCGAATCCGGCAGGCAGGGGCGATGGCCCATCCATTTCGTGTGCTTGTCCGGGCGCAGGCCCGGAAATATTTCGGTACCACGGGACAGCAGCGCTTCGGCACGGCGAAAGTCCGGCGCGGCCTTCAGCCCGGCGAATTCCACCGTTCCGGCCAGCCGCAGCCCCATCTGCATCGGGTTCACCATGATGTTCTGTTCAACCGCCATCACGTTGCGCTTCAGGTCGATCCCCGGATCCTGAATGGTGACGTGATAGCCCCGCTGGCTTTCCAGCGGCACCCGCGTGCCCAGCATCCGGGTCAACTGGCCCGACCATGCGCCGGCGGCGATCACGACGCCGTCGACCTCGTGCCGGGAGCCGTCATCGAGCGTCAGCGCCGCGATCCGGTCGGCCTTGCGGTCGAAACCGGTGACGCGCGCGCGGATGTGCCCGGCGCCATCGGCTATCGCCTGGCCGTAGATCGCCTTGACGAGCGCGGAAGGGTCGGGCGTTGCGCCGTTTTCCGGTGCAAACTGGCCGAATCCGAAGCTGCCACGCAGGTCCGGCTCCAAGTCGAACAGCGCTTCGGCCTCAAGCTCCTGCATCTCGACGCCCAGCGACCGGCGCAGGTTGGCGCCCCAGGACCAGCGGTCGGCGCTTTCGCGCGATGAATACACGTAAAGACAGCCGTCGCGGCGGACCAGATCAGATGCGCCGGCGCGTTGGAGCAGTGGCATGTACGAATCGAAGACCGGGCTCAGCAGGCCGCGCAGGGCGGTCGCGATCCGGGTGACCTCGCGTTCGTTGGAATGGCGCAGGAACTGCATCAGCCAAGGCAGAACAGTGGGCAGGTAGTGGGCGCGGATGACCAGCGGCCCATCGGGATCGAGCAGCCATTTCGGCACCTTCTTCCACATCCCCGGCATGCCTACGGGCAGCACCGCACTGGGCGAAAGCGACCCGGCATTGCCGAACGAGCAGGCTTCCCCCGCCTCGTTCGGGTCGAAGAAGGTGACGCTGTGCCCGTCGCGCTGAAGCCAGCCCGCTGTCGCCGCACCGACGATGCCCGTTCCGATGATTCCGATATGCATTGTGGTGTTCCGTCTCTGTCGTGACGGGAATTGTTATCTGCAGCGCAGCATAATACAAATCAATTAATCTTCTTGATGGATCAGGAAACTTGATGCCGATCACGCTTCGCCAGTTGCAGGCCTTCCAGAGCATCGCCGACACCGGCAGTTTCACTCTTGCGGCCGAACGGCTGGGCCTTACCCAATCCGCGGTGTCGATGCAGATCCGGCAGCTGGAGGTCGAGATCGGGATGGTGCTGTTCGAACGGTCGGGCCGTGCAACCGAGCTGTCCGAATTCGGCCGCCAGATCCGCAATACCGTGTCGCGGATGCTGGTCGATCTGCAAAACCTGACCGACGGCGCGGCGGACCTGCGGGCCTTGCGACGCGGACACCTTCGGATCGCGGTGCCGCAGATCCTGGCCTGTTCCTGGTTGCCGGGCGTGCTGAGCCGATACCGGAAAGCCTATCCCGACGTGGAGCTGAGCGTGATGGATACCACCGGCGACCGCGTGGTCGAAGCGGTGGCGATGAACGACGCCGAAATCGGGCTGGGACCCGAACGGATCCTGCCGTCGGGCGTTACCGGCGACTATTTCTGGCGGTCGGCCATGCAGGTGGTCTTGCCACTTGGCCAGCCGCCAGGCCCGGAAGAACCGCTGACATGGGGCCGGTTGGGCGCGGAACGCTGGATCAGGTATTCCGATGAATTCAGCCTGCATCTCGACCGAACGGTGTTCCGCGATCCCGTCCGCGCCACTGCCGGCGCGATTTCGGTGCGGGGGCTGACGACCGCGCTGGCGCTGGTCGGGGCCGGGCAGGGGCTGACCATCGCGCCGTCCTATGCCGCGATCTTTTCTGATATCTTCGGCGTGATGTTCCGCGATCTGCCCGGACCCACCGAAAAGCGTGTTTACAACATCTATGCCCGGACCGGGCAAGATCTGTCGCCGGCGGCGCTGGCCTTTCGCACTATGGCCATGGCTGCCCGCCCCACGGCCGATCAACTGCTCGTGCGACGTTCCGGTGCCTAGTAATACCGCAGCTCCGTCGCCTTGCCGCGGAAAATCACGTAGGCCAGGATCGAATAGGCGATGATCACCGGCACGACGAAACAGGCCCCCACCAGGATGATCATCAAGCTTTCGGGGGCGGCGGCGGCCTCGTAGATGGTCAGCCGCTCTGGCACCACGTAGGGGTAGAAGCTGTAGGCCAGTCCCAGATAGGCCGCGGCGAAGATCACGCTGGCGGTGGCGAAGGGCAGCCAGTTCCACCGGTCCCCGGCAAAGGGCATGCGCCGAAGCATGATCCAGAGCGCTGCGATCAGCGCGCCCGACACGGCCGGCAGCGGGGCCAGCCACAGGATCTCGGGGAAGGAGAACCATTTCCCGAAGATCCGGTCGCTGACCAGCGGCGTTGCCATCGACACGGCGCCGACCCCCGCGATCACCGCCCACAGGCTGCGCCGCGCCCACTGCAGGGCCTTGATCTGCAGATGCCGCGTCGTCTTGTGTACCAGCCATGTCGCGCCGATGAACCCGTAGCCCGCCGCAAGACACAGCGCGGTGAGCGTGGCGAACAGATAGGTTTCCACCGTCTTTTCCAGGCCCATTATGTACAGCCCCAGCATGAAGCCCTGCGCCAGCGCCGTGATCAGCGATCCGGCGAAGAACAGGCGGTTCCACCGCACTTTGTGCCGGCTGCGGGCCTTGGCGCGGAATTCGAACGCCACGCCGCGCAGGATCAGCCCGATCAGCATCGCGAAGACCGGCAGGTACAATGTCGACAGGATCATGCCATGCGCCGTGGGGAAAGCCACCAGCAACAGTCCCACCGCCAGCACGAGCCAGGTTTCGTTGGCGTCCCAGAACGGCCCTATGGACCCGATCATGCGGTCTTGTTCCTCCGGGTCGGCGAGCGGAAAGAGGATCCCGACACCAAGGTCGAAGCCGTCGAGCACGACGTAGACGAGGATCGAGAGCCCCATGAGCGAGGCAAAGGCCCAGGGCAGCCAGTCGGCAGGGGTCGAGAAATCGGGCATCGGCTTACTCCGCGGGGTTTAGGGCAACGACCTGCGCCTTGCCCGAATGGGTCATGCTGTTGCCGGGGGCGTCGTCCCCGCGGGCGGCCTTCCGAGCGAGGTAGGCGATGACGCCGACATAGGCGATCAGCAGGGCTGCATAGATGGCGAGGTAGATCGCCAGCGTTCCCGCCACCATCGGGGCGGGCACGTCGGCCACGGCCATGTCGGTGGTCATGACCCCCGACACCAGCCAGGGCTGTCGCCCGATTTCCGTCGTATACCAGCCCGCCAGCGTCGCCACCCAGCCCGAGAACGCCATCGGCACAAGCGCCCACAGCAGCGGCTTCGGCAGGCCTTCGACCGCCATCCGGTGACCGGGGATCCGGCCGTCGTGCAGGTGACGCCGGCGCCACATGAAGAAGACGGCGCCCCAGCTCAGGGCCAGCATCGCCAGCCCGGTGCCAACCATCACCCGGAAGGACCAGAAGACCGGGGCCACGGGCGGGTGCAGGGGGGTTCCGTCGGCGGCGACGAAATCGTTCAGTCCGGGCACAATGCCATCGGCGTGGTGCGTCAGGATCATCGACGCCCCGTTCGGGATGCCCAGCTCGAACCGGTTTTCGCGGGCGGCCTCGTCGGGCAGGGCGAACAGCAGCAGCGGCACGTTCGGCCCCGTCTCCCAGTTGCCTTCAATGGCGGCGACCTTCTGGGGCTGATACTCCAGCGTGTTCAGGCCGTGCATGTCCCCCATGAAGATCTGCACAGGGATCAGCAGCGCGGCGATCGAAACCCCCGTCTTGAGCATCGCGCGCACCTCGCGCGAGCGGTCGCCGATGATCCAGCGGAAGGCCGAGACGCCCGCCACCAGGAACGCAACCGTCAGGAAGGACGCCAGCACCATGTGGGCAAAGCGATAGGGCATCGAGGGGTTGAAGACGATCGCCCACCAGTCGGTGGCATGGGCCACGCCGTCGATCATTTCGAACCCCTGCGGCGTGTGCATCCAGCTGTTCAGCACGATGATCCAGAAGGTCGACAACGTAGTGCCGAACGCCACGAGCGCGGTCGCGGTGATATGCAGCCAGGCCGGCACTCGGGAAAATCCGAACAGCATGATGCCCACGAAGGCCGCCTCAAGGAAGAAGGCGGTCAGCACCTCGTAGGCCAGCAGGGGGCCGGCGATGTTGCCCACTGTTTCCATGAAGCCGGGCCAGTTGGTCCCGAACTGGAACGACATGGTGATGCCAGACACCACGCCCATAGCAAAGCTTAGCGCGAAGATCTTCACCCAGAAACGATAGGCCGCCATCCATTTTTCGTCGCGCGTGCGCGCAAAGCGCAGCCGGAAGAATAGCAGAACCCAGCCCAGGGCTATGGTGATCGTCGGGAACAGGATGTGAAAAGATATGTTTGCCGCGAACTGGATGCGGCTGAGCAGAAGGGTGTCGAGCGCTTCCATTCATTCGTGTCCTATTTCAGCTTTTCGACGACGGCAGGTAGCCACCGACCTTTTCGATGACGCCCGCGATCCGGCTGCCATATGTCATCAGGCGCACCAGCTGCTCGGTCTCGAGCCGGGCCATGTCCTCGTAAAAACCGGTCATCATCTCGATCATCTCGCGCAGTTCGGAAATCCGCGCTTCGGAGTAGTCGTCCCCGACGGGCCCCTGCATTTCGAGCGTGCGAAGCTTGGTCAGGGTCGGATCGATCTCGCGTTTCTTGCGCTCCTCGATCAGGATTCGGACGATTTCCCACAGGTCGTCGGGCGTGGTGAAATGGTCCTTGCGGTCGCCGGGGACGTGCTTCAGTCGCACCAGCCGCCAGGCCTGCAGTTCCTTCAGCCCCATCGACGTGTTCGACCGGCTGATCCCCAGCGCCTCGGTGATCTGGTCGGCATTCAGCGCATCCGCCGACAGGAACAGCAGGGCGTAGATCTGACCAACGGTCCGGTTGATCCCCCAACGGCTGCCCATTTCACCGAAGTGCAGAACGAACTCCTGGTGCAGCGGGGACATGTTCATAGGCCAAGACTTTTTCTTGCAGAGTTTTCAGAAATTTCTGAAATTGTAGATAGGGTGGCGTCTCCGAAGATCAACGCGGTCTGCGCTTGCTCACGGAATGGTCATCCGGCACTCCGCCCGGATGCACCTCATCAACAAATCACGCCGCTGGGTAGAAACCATCAAGGCAAAGGTTACGACAGAGTCCCTGAAATTTATTTCATGAACTGCAGAATATCCTTCCCATTGTTGACGTGTCCAAAACGCGCTCGTAGCGTCCCTGCAATGAATGCCGCGGAGTGAAAGATATTGCGGCGTCATGAGAACCCGGGATCACACCGGGTGCAACGGGAGGAGCAATATGACCAAACGATTCAAAGCCCCGGCCTTGGCCGGAATGATGACGGCTGTCCTGGCCGCAACCCCGCTGGCGGCAGAGGAGGGCAAGGGCTCTCTGATGTGCGAGCCGGGGGAGACCTATATCATGAACGTCATGGTATCGGCGCATCCCTACTGGGTGCCGGTATACGAGGCGTTCCACCAAGCGGCCGAGGCCTTCGGTTGCGAGACCGTCTTCTCGGGCACGCCGGATTACGACATCTCGAAACAGATCGCTTCGTTCGAGCAGGATGTCGTGCGCCAGCCCGCCGGTGTGCTGCTGCACCCGATGCAGTCGGATCCGTTCATCGAGCCGATCAACCAGGCGATGGCGCAGGGTATCGAGGTCGTGACCTTCGCGGCGGATTCGCCGCTGTCGGATCGCACGGCCTACATCACGTCGGACAACCATGCCGAAGCCAAGTTCGCCGCCGAGGAGATCGTGGCGCAGCGCGGCGAGGCGGGGGAGTACGCGGTTCTGGAAAACCCGGGCCAGTCGAACCACGATCTGCGTGTGACCTCGCTGATCGACTACATGGAAGCCAACCATCCGGACTGGAAACTGGTCGGACGGCAGGCCACGAACCAGGACAGCACCGCCGCCTACCGGGCGATGTCGTCGATCGTGCAGGCCAATCCGGAACTTGACGCGGTGTGGATCCCCGAAGCCGGTTCGGCCGAAGGCGCCGTGGCCGCGATCCAGGAGGCAGGGGCGGACGTGCTGGTGATGCACGCCGACATCACGCCCACGATGCTGGAGCATATCCGCGCCGGCAACGTGCACATGGCGCTGAACCCGAACCAGGGCATCCAGGGCTTCATGGGCTTCGTGGCGCTGCACCTGGCCAACAACGCCGAGGTGTTCGAGCCGTTCAACGATTACAAGACATCCGGCTATAACCCGTTCCAGATCCCCTTCATGGACAACGGCTTTGCCGTCATCACGAAGGAAAACGCCGACGATTTCGATCTAAACGCGTACATGGACGGCCGGTAAGGCCTGTCTGAGCATTGCGGCGCGACGGCAGGGTCCGTCGGCCGCACCCGTCCGGGGGGAGGGAAACTGGGTTTATGGATGACGTCGTTCTGAAAATTTCGGATGTGCACAAATCCTTCGGGGCGATCCATGCGCTGAAGGGTGTCGATTTCGAACTGAAACGCGGTGAGATCCATGCTCTTGCCGGGGAAAACGGCGCGGGCAAGTCGACGCTGATGAACGTCATCGACGGTATCCTTGCGCCAGACAGCGGAACGATCTTCTGGAATGGCGCGGCGGTGACCATCGCCTCGCCCACCGAGGCGCAGAAACTGGGGATCGGGCTGGTTCATCAGGAAATCGCGCTGTGCCCGGACGTGTCGGTCGCCGAAAACATCCTGATGCCGCAGACGAACCTGAGCCGGAAGTTCTTCGTGGATTACGCGGCCCTTGAGGCCAAGGCGGGCGAGGTGCTGCGCCAGCTGGCCGACATTGATCCGCGGGCGCGCACCGGGGACCTCTCGATCTCGAACCAGCAGCTGGTCGAGATCGCGAAGGCGCTGACGCTGGACTGCAAGGTGCTGATCCTTGACGAACCCACCGCCGCCCTGACCGAGCGCGAGGCGCAGCTTCTGTTCGGCATCATGCGCAGGCTGGCCGATCAAGGCATCGGGATCATCTACATTTCCCACCGCATGGTGGAGATCTTCGACAATTGCGACCGGGTGACCGTGTTCCGCGATGGCAGCTATATCACGACGATGGACGTGGCCCAGATCACGCCGCCGGACGTCGTCAAGGCGATGGTGGGCCGGGTCATCGACGACCTGTATCCCGCCAAGCAGGCTGAACCGGATGACAACGTCATTCTGAGCGTCCGCGATCTGAGCGAGGCCACGCGGTTCAGGGACGTGTCCTTCGACCTTCACCATGGCGAAGTGCTGGGCATCGCCGGCCTGATCGGCGCCGGGCGCAGCGAGATCGTGAAGGGTATCTGCCGGATCGAGGGCGAGGTGACGGGCGAGGTCCGGCTGAACGGCAAGGCCCTTACCTTGCGCGATTACGGCGACAGCATCGACGCGGGCATGGTCTACCTGTCCGAAGACAGGAAGGGCTCGGGCCTGTTTCTGGACATGTCGATTGCGGAGAATATCTCGGCGCTCGACCTGTCGCGGATCTCGCGGCGCGGCGGCATGATCGACAGCCGCGGCGAACGCGAACGGGCGCGGGCCCTGGGCGAACGGCTGGGGCTGAAATACGGCAAGCTGACCGATCCGGTGTCGTCGCTTTCGGGCGGCAACCAGCAGAAGGTGGCGATTGCCAAGATGCTGTCGGTCGATCCCGACCTGATCTTCCTGGACGAACCCACCCGCGGCGTGGACGTGGGCGCCAAGGCCGAGATTCACCGGATCCTGCGCGACCTTGCCCGAAGCGGGGTCGGGATCGTGGTGATCTCGTCGGAATTGCCTGAACTGATCGGGCTGTGCGACCGGATCCTTGTCATCCGCGAAGGGCGGATAAGCGGCGAGGTCGCAGGCGACGACATGACCGAGGAGGCGATCATGAGCCTTGCTTCGGTCCTGGAACACGAGGGAGCGGACGCGTGAGGGGGAGCAGCGTGGAACAGGCAATCGAAGCGGGAGAGGCCCCGCGGGACGGCCGGGGAATGGCGGCGGCCAAGGGGCTGTTGAAGATGCGCGAGACGGGGCTGATCGCGATCATCCTGCTTCTGATCGTCGTGATGTCCTTCGCCTCGCCCTATTTCCTGACATGGGTGAACATCCGCACCGTCATCATGGCCTTCGCCGTCGAAGGTATCGTGGTGGTGGGCATGACGATCCTGCTGATCTCGGGCGGGATCGACCTTTCGGTGGGTTCGGTCACCGCGCTGGCCATGGTGATCGGCGGCTGGCTGTTCCTGGCAGGTTTCGACCCATGGGTCGCGTCCCTGATTGCCATCGGCTGCTGTACCGCCGTGGGTGCGTTCATGGGGTTCTTCGTGACGAAGATCGGCCTGCACCATTTTATCGTGTCGCTGGCCGTCATGGTCATCGCGCGGGGGATCTGCCTTCTGGGCACCGGCGGGCGACCGCTGGGCCTTTACACCCTGCCGCCCGAATTCAAGTTCATCGGGCAGGGGTCCATCGGGCCGATCCCGGTGGTGATCCTGACCTTCCTGGCCGTGGTCGCGATCTTCGACATCCTGCTGCGCCGCACGACCATGTTCCGCAAGGTGTTCTACACCGGCAGCAACGAACGTGCGGCGGCCTATTCCGGGATCCGTACCAAGCGGGTGATCTTCGCCACCACCACCCTGTGCTCGGCCCTGTGTGGTGTGGCCGGGGTCATCTACATGGCACGCTTCGGATCGGCCCAGCCTACCTTCGGATTGGGGATGGAGCTGAACGTCATCGCGGCGGCCGTGATCGGCGGGGCCAGCCTGAACGGCGGCACCGGCACGATCCTGGGTGCGATCCTTGGCGCGGCGCTTCTGTCGCTGGTGTCCAGCTCGCTCGCGCTGCTCGACGTGTCGGTCTACTGGCAGGACATCATCCGGGGGTCGATCTTGCTGGCGGCGGTGACGATCGATCTCTTCCTGAACAAGCGACGGGGATAGGGCCACGATGATGCAGGATCCCACCCTCGACTTCGAACTTGCGCGCCTGATCCAGACGGTCCTGACGCTGCACTTCATCGAAGGCATGAAGCAGTCCGAAATCGCCGAACGGCTGAACATGTCCCATTCCAAGGTGAACCGGCTGATCGCGCAGGGTCGGAAGCTGGGCATGGTGAAAATCACCATCGACACGCCCTTCCCAAGGCTGGCCGAGCTTGAGGCGCAATTGTGCGCCGCCAGCGATCTTCGGACCGCGGTGGTCACGCCGTCTGTGCTGGGTAACGCTGAAACCACTTTGAACCAGGTCGGGCGCGCGGCCGCAGGGCTTCTGCTGGAAAACCTGCGCGACGGGGACGTGATCGCCATCTCCGGCGGACGGGCTGTCAGCGCCGTGGTGGAAAACCTCGTGCCCGAACGGCCCATGGACGTGACGGTGGTGCCGCTGACGGGCGGAGTGCAGGGCAAGTTCTATACTGACGTGAACCGCTTGGTCTCGCTGCTGGCGGAACGGCTGCAGGGGCGCGCGATGCTGCTGCACGCGCCGCTGTTTGCCGAGAACCGCCAGCAATGCGAGATGCTGAAGGACATGGCCCAGGTGCGCGAGATCATAGACCTGGCCCGCCGCGCCGATGTCGCGCTGACGGGCGTGGGATCGGTCGCGCCCAGCGGGTCCAGCTACTACGACCTGAACCCGGTGCCACAGGCCGACCGCGAGATGCTGGTCCGCATGGGGGTCGAAGCCGAATTTCTTGCCCACCTGATCGGCCGCGACGGGACTGTGGCTGATTATGAACTGAACAAGCGCCTTGTCGCGGTCGACCCGGCCGAGCTCGACGCCTGCCGCGCCGTGATCGGCGTGGCCTCGGGCCCGCAGAAGGCCCGGCCGCTGAAGGCGGTGCTCAATGGCGGCTTCCTGCATTCGCTCGTCTCGGACGAAGTGACGGTGACCGCCCTTCTTGAAGACTGGAAAGGATCGAAGAATGTCGCATGATATGCTCCGCCGCCCCATCGGCGCCTCGGGGATCGAAGCCTCGGCCGTGGGTCTTGGGACATGGGCCATCGGGGGCTGGATGTGGGGCGGCACGAATGAGGCCGCCTCCATCGCCGCGATCCGAACCTCGCTGGATGAAGGAATCACGCTGATCGACACCGCGCCCGCCTACGGACAGGGCGTGGCCGAAGAGATCGTGGGCCGCGCCATTGCCGGGCGGCGGGACGAGGTCGTGCTGGCCACGAAATGCGGGCTGGTCTGGCACACGCAGCAGGGCAACCACTTCTTCGATTACGACAGCGGGCCGGTGCATCGCTACCTGGGCCGCGAGTCGATCATCCACGAGGTCGAGGAAAGCCTGCGCCGCCTGGGTACCGATTACATCGACCACTACATCACGCACTGGCAGGATCCGACGACGCCGCTGGACGAAACGATAGAGGCGCTGGAGCGTCTGAAGGCGTCGGGCAAGATCCGGTCCATCGGCGCCAGCAATACCTCGGCCGAGGATGTGGCGGCCTATCTGAAGGCCGGCCAGCTGGACGCGGTGCAGGAGGAATATTCCATGGTCCGCCACGGACTGGAGGACACGATCCTGCCCCTGTGCCGCGAGAACGGCGTGTCGGTGCTGAGCTATTCGTCCCTTGCCCTTGGCCTGCTGAGCGGCCGGATGGGGCCGGACCGGACCTTCACCGGCGATGACCAGCGCAAGGACAACCCGCTGTTTTCCCGCGAGAACCGGGAACGGGTCGAAACCCTGATGCAGGAGATCGATCCCATCGCCGAAACCCATGGAGCGACCCGTGCGCAGATCGTGATCGCGTGGACGCTGCAACAGCCGGGGATCACCTTCTCGCTGTGCGGGGCCCGCAACGCCCACCAGGCGCGCGAAAATGCGGCGGCCGGGCGCATCCGGCTGGGTCAGGACGAGGTCGAAGCCATTACCGCGGCGGCAGCAAGGCACCTGACACCGCTCGCCGCCTGACGGCCGGCCGATACCGAGAAAACCGAATGCCCGCCGGAAGCACGGTTTCCGGCGCAGGAGAACGTCATGCCGATGCAAAGAAGCGATAGCCTGAGGCGCGTCCGCGAGAACGCCCGCTTCGATGCGGTCGTGATCGGCGGGGGGATCAACGGGCTGGGCGTCTATCGCGATCTGTCCCTGCAGGGCCTTCGGGTCCTGCTGGTGGAGCGGAACGATTTCTGTTCGGGGTGCAGCGCCGCGCCGTCGCGGATGATCCATGGCGGGCTGCGGTATCTTGAGAACGGCGAATTCGGGCTGGTGCGGGAATCGCTGGCCGAACGCGATGCCCTGCTGCGAAACGCGCCGCACATGGTCCGCCCCTTGCCCACCACGGTGCCGATCGTGCCGGTTCTGTCGGGGTTGTGGAATGCGGCGGCCAGCTTCCTTGGCCGCACCGGCCGCCCGGCACGGCGTGGTGCGGTGCCGATCAAGCTGGGCCTGTCCCTGTATGACTTCGTTTCGCGCACGGCCCGGCAACTGCCGCCGCACCGGTTCCGCAGCGCCCGCAAGACGCGGGAGATCTGGCCGGATCTGTTTCCGGACCTGACCTGTTCGGCCACCTATCACGACGCGTGGATCTCCTATCCCGAGCGGCTGGGGATCGAGTTGATGCTGGATGCGGTTGAAACCGGGTCGGGCTCGGCCGCGCTGAACTATGCCGAAGTGGTGCGCGAGGGGGACGGCCATGTCCTGATCGACCGGGAGACGGGGGACCGGCTGCCCCTGACGCCGCGGATCATCGTCAACGCTGCCGGCGCGTGGGTGGACGAGGTGCGGAACGGCCTGTCCCCGGGCGGGGGCAATGTGCCGTTCGTCACCGGCACCAAGGGATCGCACCTGATCCTCGACAACCCCGACCTTGAGCGCGCGCTTGGCGGCCACATGATGTTCTTCGAGAACGTCGATGGCCGGGTCTGCATCGTGTTCCCCTACCTTGGCCGCGTGCTGGCGGGATCGACCGATATCCGCGTGTCCGAAGTGACCCGCACGCGCTGCGAACCGGACGAACGCGACTATATCCTCGTGTCGCTCCGGCGGCTGTTTCCCGGCATCGCGGTGGGGGAGGAAGACATCGTCTTCAGCTACAGCGGCATCCGGCCCCTGCCGACAAGCGACGCCGATTTCACCGGGCGCATCAGCCGGGGCCATTTCGTGCGGCGGGTGGACGGCCCCGTGCCCCAGTTCTGCATGATCGGTGGCAAGTGGACCACCTTCCGCGCCTTCGCGACCGAGACGTCGGACATGGTGCTGGCCGAACTGGGAACCGAACGGCAGGTCGATACACGCGACCTCGCCATAGGCGGCGGGCGGGACTTCCGGGGCGCGGCGCCGCTGGCGCAGGCCCTTGTTGATCATTTCGGCATTTCCGGCCCCCGCGCCGCGCATCTTGTTGACCTCTACGGCAGCCGTGCCGACGACGTCATGGCTTACTGTGCCGCGGCAACGGGCGATCACCCGCTTGCTCGCGATCTTCAGATGACGTCTGCCGAAATCGCCTGGCTCATCCGTCATGAACAGGTCGTGCATCTGTCCGACATCGTTCTGCGCCGTACGCCGCTGGCGATCACCGGGCGGATCGACCGGGCGCTGGTGGATGCCATCGCCTCCATTGCCGCCGCCGAACTTGGCTGGTCGGACGACGAAACCCACGCCCAGTGCGCGGCCCTTGTCGCCGAACTGGACGCCTATCACGGGGTATCGCCCCGCACACTTGATCAAAGAACCCAGAACAGGAGCAGCACAGCATGCGCATCAGTCCCAAAGCCCGCATGAACCGGATGTTCACCAATGGCGGATGCCTCGACGTCGCCATCGACCATGGCGTCTGCAACGAGCCGAGCTTCCTGAACGGTCTAGAAGACATGGCCGGGGTCGTAGATACCCTGATCGACGCTGGCCCCGACGCGATCCAGATGACATACGGGCAGGCCGATCTGCTCCAGTCGCGGCCGGAAAAGACGAAGCCCGCGCTGGTCATGCGCATCGACATGGGCAACCCCTATAACGACACCCGCCACCGGGTGATGTGGTCCGAGCTTCAGAACGCAGACGAACCCATCATCGGCGCGCTGGAGATGGATGCCGCCTGCGTGGTGGTGAACCTGTTCATGCTGCCGGACGAGCCCGAGCTCTTCCGTCAGTGCGTGTCGAACATCGCGCGCGTCCGTGCGTCGTGCCAGAAATACGGCATGCCCCTGATGATCGAACCGCTGGTCATGCTGCCCAACGACGTGCGCGGCGGCTACCAGGTGGATGGCAATGCCGAAAAGATCGTGACGCTGGTCCGGCTTGCAAGCGAGATGGGGGCCGACATCATCAAGGCCGACCCGACCGACGATCCAGAGGAATTTCACCGCGTGATCGAAGCCGCCCGCGTGCCGGTGCTGGTGCGCGGCGGCGGCAAGGCGGATCTGAAGGACGTGCTGATGCGGTCGGCCCGGTTGATGGCGCAGGGCGCGCAGGGGATGGTCTATGGGCGCAACATCTATCAGCATGACAATCCGCGCGCCGTGGTCGCGGCCCTGATGGCCCTGATCCACGATGGCGCGGATGGCGAAGCCGCGTGGGAGATCTACCGGAATGGCTGAGACGGCGCGCTACCTGCTGGGGCTGGATGCAGGGAACACGGTCATCAAGGCCGTGCTTTTCGATGCGGATGGCCGCCAGCTGGCGGCCCGGGCACTGGATGGCCGGTCGGTCAGCCCCGCGCCGGGACGCGTCGAACGGGACATGGACGAGCTGTGGGCGAACGCGGGCGAGGTGATCCGCGCCTGCATCGCCGAGGCGGGGATCGCACCCGAAGACATCGCCGCCGTGGGCTGCGCGGGTCATGGCAACGGGCTATATATTGTCGATGGCGACGGGGCGTCGGTGATCGGGATACAGTCGCTCGATACCCGCGCGTCGGACATGGCGGCGGAGCTTTCGGCCAAAGCAGGCGAGGCGCTGTTCGACCTGTGCCTGCAAAAGCCGTGGCCATCGCAGACGCCCATGCTGCTGGCATGGATCAAGCGCCACGCACCGGAGCTTTATGCCCGCGCGGCGACGGTGCTGTTGTGCAAGGACGTGATCAATTTTCGCCTGACGGGCGAACGCACCAGCGACGTGTCCGACATGTCGGGCTGTGGCCTCGTGCAGATGCCCGATGGCGTCTACGACGACCGGCTGATGTCGCTCTATGGTCTGGACGATGCGGTGGGGATGCTGCCGAGACTGATCGATCCGACCGGGATCGCGGGCCACGTCACGGAAGATGCCGCGCGGACGACCGGCCTTGCCCCCGGCACGCCTGTCATCGGCGGCTTCTTCGACGTGATCGCCAGCGCGCTGGGTTCGGGCGTGGTCCATGCCGGGCAGGCGTCCCTGATCGTGGGGACGTGGAGCATCAACCAGGTGGTGTCGGAAACGCCCATCACCTCGGACGACGTGTTCATGGTCGCGGGCTTCGGGCCGGGGCGCTTCATGAACATCGAATCCAGCGCGACGTCGGCCGCGAACCTTGAATGGTACGTGCGCGAATTCGTCGAACGCGGCGGCCATCATGATGACCCGTTCGGCCAGTGCAGCGCCCGCATTGCCGAGGTCACGCCGGACGCGGGCGATCCGATCTACCTGCCGTTTCTATATGGCTCGCGCTTGGGATCGGACTTCCGCGCGGGGCTTTACGGGCTGGGCGGCTGGCACGGCGAAGGCCATGTGCTTCGCGCCATCTACGAAGGCGTGATGTTCGAACACCGGCGGCATGTCGGCGTGTTGCGGGCGGCGGGGCTCGTTGTCTCGTCCGCGACGCTTTCGGGTGGCGGTACGCGCAGCCCGGTCTGGCCGCAGATGTTTGCCGACGGGCTGGGCCTGCCGGTGACGGTGGCTGAATCGCAGGAAACCGGGGCCCTGGGCGCGGCCATCGGGGCGGCTGTTGCCGCCGGTCTGCATCCGGATCTGGAAAGCGCCGTGGCCGCGATGACCCGCACGAAATCCCGCCTGGCGCCGGACCCGGACATGCAGGCGCATTACGACGCGCGCTACCATCGCTTCACCGCCATCCGCGATGCGATGCGCCCGCTGTGGGCCGAAGACGCCCGAAAGGCGCAGGCATGACCGCGGACGACCTGGACGGACAGTACGACTACATCATCGTCGGCGCCGGTACGGCCGGGTGCGTGCTGGCCAACCGCCTGACGGAAGACCCGAAATGCCGGGTTCTGTTGCTGGAGGCCGGCGGATCCGACCGGTATCACTGGGTGCGCATCCCGGTCGGATACCTTTATTGCATGGGCAATCCCCGAACCGACTGGATGATGAAAACGCAACCCGAACCTGGCCTGAACGGTCGCGCGCTGTCCTATCCGCGCGGCAAGGTGCTGGGCGGATGTTCGTCGATCAACGGCATGATCTACATGCGCGGGCAGGCGGCGGATTACGACCACTGGCGCCAGCTGGGCAATGTTGGCTGGGCGTGGGACGATGTCCTGCCCTTCTTCCTGCACTCCGAAGATCACCACGCCGGCAGGACCGACCTGCACGGCTCGGGTGGGGCATGGAAGGTCGCGCCTCAACGGCTACAATGGCAGATCCTGCGCGAGGTGCAGGAGGCCGCGCGCGAACTGGGGATCGAACCGCGTGCCGATTTCAACGATGGCAACAACGAAGGCAGCGGCTTTTTCGAGGTCAACCAAAAGAACGGCCAGCGCTGGAACACGGCCCGGGGTTTCCTGCGCCCGGCACTGAAACTCGGCAACCTGCGGCTGCTGACCCATGCCGAGACGGAGCATTTGATACTCGACGGCCGCCGCGCCACCGGCGTGCGGTTCCGGCACGATGATCAGTCCCGCACGGCCCATGCCGCGCGCGGCGTGATCCTTGCGGCGGGCGCAATCCATTCCCCGAAACTGCTGGAGCTGTCGGGTATCGGCGATCCCGACCGTCTGTCCGAACTGGGCATCGAACCGCGCCACGCCCTGCCCGAGGTGGGCGAGAACCTGCAGGATCACCTGCAGATCCGCACCGTTTTCGGGGTGAAGAATGCCCGCACGCTCAACACCATGGCCAATTCCCTGGCCGGAAAAGCCCGGATGGGGCTGGAATACGCGCTGACCCGTGGCGGGCCGCTGTCGATGGCGCCCAGCCAGTTCGGGATGTTCACACGCTCGGACCCGTCGCTGGCGACGCCCGATCTGGAGTATCATGTGCAACCCCTGTCGACCGACAAGCTGGGCGATCCGCTGCACCCCTATCCGGCGATCACCGTTTCCGTCTGCAACCTGCGGCCGGAAAGCCGGGGCACAAGCCACGCCGTTTCGGCAGACATGAAGATCCACCCGGAGATCCGCCCCAACTACCTCAGCGCCGAACGGGATCGGCTGGTGGCCCTGAAAACCGTTCGGCAGGCGCGCCGGATCATGGCGGCGCGCGCGCTGTCCCGGTTCGAGCCGACCGAGCTGTTGCCCGGCCCGGGCGTGGAAGACGACGCGGCAATCCTTGATGCCATCGGCACCATCGCCACGACGATCTTCCACCCGGTCGGCACCTGCAGGATGGGGGAGGATGCCGGAGCCGTGGTCGACCCCCGGTTGCGCGTGAACGGCATTGACGGGCTACGTATCGTCGATGCCTCGATCATGCCGCGGATCGTGTCGGGCAACACGGCCAGCCCCGTGGTCATGATCGCCGAAAAGGCCGCCCGGATGATCGCGGAAGACAGAAGATAAATGGATTGTTCCAATAAAGATCAGATTGACGTTCTGACTGAGCGTGGTTGCCCGTTTGCGATCTACGCAAACCTTGCGGCGTGATCGCCGACAGCAGAAGCCTGTCCATGACGACGGGGCAACTTTGCGAAAAAACCCGCAGGTCTGTTCCGCATTCGGCCAATTGCACGTCAGAGCTTCCACAGTGCTGCGATCACGACCGCTGCAGAGGAAATGGCGCAAACCAGCAGGACAATACGGCGGAAAAGTTCGCCGTCCACTCGGTCGGCCAGCCTGCGCCCTATCCATGACCCGCAGAGCACAAAGGGCAGGGCCGCCGCTGTCTTCCAGGCCAGCGGGGCCCAGTCAATTCGCCCAACGGCTCCGAGGGCGCAAAGCGACAGGATCGTGCCCAGGATGATGTTGGCGCCCAACGTCGCGCGGATCTGGGGCCCACCCCTGTTCTGGTAGGCGATGGCCAGCGGCGGGGCGCCGACGGCGGTCAGCGTGCCGAAAAAGCCCGACAACCCGCCCGCGATGGTAAGGATGGCAGGACTGGGAGATAGGCTGACCCGGCTCCAGGTCACAGCGACGGCGCCCAGCAGGAACAGGCCGAACACCAGGCTCATCACCACCGGGTCCACGCGGCTTATGGCATAGCCCGCCACCAGCGTTAGCGGCAGCCGACCCAGCATGATGTACCCGAAATCGCGCCAGTCGATCATTTCGCGCGCCTGCCAAGTGTAGCTGAGGGTCAGCAGCAGGGTCAGCGCTAGAAGCGGCCCCGGCACCATGTCCGGGGCAATCAGCGCGGCGATGGGGGCAACGATCAGGGCAAAACCGAACCCGGTAAAGCTTTGCAATACGGCGCCCGCACCTAACACACCCGCGACCACAGCCAGTTCAAGCGGCTGCATCAGGCTTGCGCTGCAATGGCTTCGATCTGGACATGGGCGCCCTCGACCGGGCCGGGACCGAAGACGCAGATGCCTTCCATCGCAGGCAGGCTGTCGGACAGGCGCGCCCGGCGCACGGCCTCGAAGATCAGGAAATCCTGCGGATCGGCCATGAAGACTGTCATCTTGGTCAGCGAGTCCAGGTCCAGCGACGCCGCTTTCAACGTTTCCGCCAGCCGGTCGAAGCTGGCCCAGCACTGCGCGGCCAGACCCGGCACACGCTCGAAGCGTTCCAGCTCGGCCACCAAGGCGCGGCCTTCGCGCTCCTCGACACAGGTGGAAGACGCGGCCAGCACGCCATCCCGAGTCATGCCGATCATGCCTGACAGGAAGCAGAACTTGTCCACCGTCACGGCAGCGGCCCCGGGCAGGGGCGTGGGGATCTGCCAGCCATGGGGCGTCACGGCCAGCCCGGCGGCGGGGTTCACCGCGACGGGCTCGATCTCCAGCAGGGTGCCCTTGTGCCCGACCTCGTCAAACCCACTGACGGTGATCGCCGGGCCGCCTTTGGGAAAGAATTGCGCATGCACGCGCAGGAAGTCGGGGAAATCGCGCAGGTCGGCCAGGAAGATCGTCAACTGGACGATATGCTCCATCCCAAGCCCCTGGGCGGCCAGGTTCTTGCGGATTTCGTCATAGGTGAACCAGGTCTGCGCGGCGATCGGTCCGTGGCGGCTGTCGGGGTGCGATCTGCCGGTGGCAAGGGCGCGGCCCTCTTCGGGCACGTCGTCGTAGCTTGCGACAACCGGCTTGCCCGGCGCGGTGGTCTTGATCGGGATATGACCGGCCAGGAAGACCAGCGGCCCGCAGGCGACGGCCTGGCTGTAAAAGCTGGCCGAGGGAAGGTCGGCATTGTCGAAGGTCTTGACCACGTCGCGCTGGGGATAGTCCTGCGAAAGACCGGGAACCGAGGCAATGGCGCTGAGGCCATAATGCTGGCCGAACTGGCCGCAAACAGTCCCCACACCCAGACCCGAAGAAGGGCAGGGCACCGGCTGCCAGACGATGCGGACCTGCTCCAGCCGCGGGAACCAGCGCTTGTCCGACTGCCAGATGTGCAGGCGCAGGATTTGGCTTTGATCCGAACCGGCGGCAGCCAGCACCTTGGTCAAGTTCTCGAAGGCGGTCCATGCATCGGCGATGACAGGGCCTTCGACCGCGTTCAGCAGACCGTAGTCCGACGCGAGGTGCTGCGCGGTCTTGGGCAGCTCGGCGATCGAATTGGGCTGCACGCCAGGACGCCCACCGCGCATGCCTGACACGAAGACCAGGCCGTGGGCCTCGACGGCGAGCGGGTAGTCGGGAAAGGCGGCGGTGACGCCATCGGCAAGGATTTCACGTTTCATTGTCTTCTTCTTCATTGCGTTGGTGTTTCAGCGGCCCGGTTGCGAAACCGGGCTGTTATTGTGCCCTTGAGCGCAAGAGCGATGACGGCGAGCGTCACGAGGCAGACGGCAAGGGCGATGGGCCGTTCCCAAAGTGGGGACAGTTCGCCACGGCTCTGGATCAGCATCCGGCGGAAGCTGTCTTCGAGGATGCCGCCCAGCACGAAGGCCAGGACCAGGGACGCCACGGGGATTTGCAGGGCGCGCATGCCCCAACCGATGAAGCCGGCGGCCACCATGACTCCCACGTCGAAGAGTCGGGCGTTGATCGCATAGGTGCCCGTCACGCACAGCACGGCGACAGCGGTAAAGAGCAACGGGCGCGGGATCAGGATGATGCGGCTGGCGAAGCGCATGGCCGCGAGCCCGACAAAGGCCAACATGACCATCGACACGAACAGCCCGGCATAGAGTGTGTAGAACAGCCCCGTGTTGTCGGTGATCAGCGTCGGCCCCGGCTGCAGACCCTGCGCGATCAGCGCCCCCATCAGGATCGAGGTCACCACATCGCCGGGGATGCCGAAGATCAGCGTCGGGATCAGCGCAGCGCCGCACGTGGCGTTGCAGGCGACTTCGGGCGCGACCACGCCTTCGTCGGCGCCCTTGCCGAAGGCCTCGGGGGTTTTCGACGCGCGCCGGGCCAGGGCATAGGCCACCCAGTTCGACGTTTCCGAACCGATGCCGGGCAGCGCCCCGATAAAGGCCCCGATGAGCGAGGAGCGCCCGATCGTCCATTTCACCTGCCACAGACGACGGAAGATGTCGCGCAGCAGGGGCACTTCGACCCGGGGCGCTTCCAGCGGACCGGGGCGCCAGCGAGCCAACTGGTCCAGCACCTCGGCCAGGCCGAAAAGACCGATGGCCAGCGGGATCACCCCGATACCGGCAGACAGCTCGCGCACGCCAAAGGTCAGCCGCGGCGAGCCGCCGATGGGGTCCGTGCCCACCAGCGAGAGGGCCAGACCGATGGCGGCGGCAAACAGCCCTTTCAGCAGCGAGTTGCCGGAGACATAGGCGACCAGGGTCAGCGACATGACGGTGATCGCGAATTTCTCGGCATTGCCGACCTGCAGGGCGAATTCGGCGACCAGCGGCGCGCAGAGCACAAGGGCCAGGATGCCGATCCCGTCGCCCACGACCGATCCCCAGACCGCCAGGCCAAGGGCGCGGCCGGCCTTTCCGGCACGCGTCATGGCATAGCCGTCCGCGACCGTGGCGGCGTTCGAGGCCGTGCCGGGTGTGCCGATCAGGATCGCGGACAACGATCCGCCGAAGGTGCCGCCCTTGTAGAGCGCCAGCAGGAAAGAGATGCCTTCGACCGGGGGCAGGAAGAAGGTGGCAGGGGCGAAGATCGCCATGCCCATGGTGGCCGAAAGGCCGGGAAGGGCGCCGATGATCACGCCCACCACCACCCCCAGCATCAAGGCCAGAAGGACCGTTGGCGCGGTCACGTTGCCGAGGGCTGTCAGGATTGCATCGGTCATCGGGTCAGAAGTCGCTCTGCGGAAGAATCACCTTCATGCCGTAGCGGAAGGCATACCAGGTGGCGGGCGGCAGCAGCAGCGCCACCGCCAGAAGGGGGACCCAGCGGCGATAACCGGTCGCCAGCGCCCCAAGGCCGATTGCGGCAATCGAGGTCAGTATGAATCCGGCCCGGGACAGCAAAACCAGGTAGGCGAGCGTGGAAAGCGCCAGGATGATCACGCGCGACAGGGTAATGGGGCCGGTCTGACCGGGAGTGACGGTTTGCGCGGGTTCGTCTTCGTCCGGGTGCAGCATGGCGGAGACGAGGTTGGCGGCGGCCAGCAGGGCAACCAGCCACAGGATCAGCCGGGGAAAGGTCGCCGGCGCCAGCGAACTGTCGGTGGTGCCGGGCATCGCAAAGGCCCAGCCCTTGACGAAGCTGTCGATGTTCAGGGCAAGCCAGCCGGCGCCGGCGCAGATGGCGGCCGAAATGGCCGCCATCGCAAGGCGCAGACGCGAAAGGGAGCGTCCGCCAAGTGTCATCACTTGGCGCCGGCCGCTTCGCGCAGCAGATCCGGCGCGACTGCCCAGGTCTGCTCCCAGACCGGCTGGTAGGCGTTCCCGTCCATGAAGCCGGAAATGTCCTGGCCCATCTTGGTATAGACATCGACATAATCGGGATCGGTCGCGATCTCGGCGAAGCCGGCGCGCAGCTTGGCCATGATGTCGTCCGGCGTGCCGGCGGGGGCGAACACGTGGATCGCCAGGCCGTCGACGACGTCGATACCCAGTTCCTTCATGGTCGGCACATCGGGGATAGCAGCGGAACGTGCCCCGGCGGCGACGGCTAGCGGTTTCATCGTGCCCTCGACCATCGGGCCCTTGACCAGAGACGGCAACAGCATGTCGATCATGCTTTCGCCCGCCAGCATGGCGCGCACTTTCGGCCCGCCGCCGCCATAAGGCACCCAGCGCAGGCCGCTGGGGCCGATGCCGGTGTCCTGGGCAAAGAGCAGCCACATGTAATGGTCGGCCGAGGCCACGTCGGCAATGGCCGCGTCGATCTCGCCCGGGCGGGCCAGCGCGTCGTCGACAAAGGCTTGGGCACTGTCCCAGGGCGCCTCGCCGGCGGCGGTCAGCACCCAGGGCACGAAGGTCAGCTGCGCGATCGGCACCAGACTGTCGGCCCCGAAATCGAGGTTTTGGGCGATGGGCCCGAAGACGGTACCGCCCGGGTCGCAGACCAGCAGGGTATAGCCGTCGGGATCGGCCTCGGACACTTCGGTCGCAGCCAGTGTGCCGCCGGCACCAGGTTTGTACTGCACGATGGCCGGCTGGCCGAGGTACTTTTCCACGAAGGGGGCGATGGCCTGAGCGTTCTGATCGTTGCCACCGCCGGCCGGTGAACAGACGTTCATCTGGATCGGCTGCGATGGGAAATTCTGCGCCAGGGCAGGGGCTGCCGCCACTGCCAAGGACAGCGCGAGGCCGGAAGAGATAAGCTTGTTCATTCTAGGTCCCTGTGAGTTGTTGTTCCTCGATCGCTGGCGGCGAGCCGCGCAATTGACCAATATCGTTTCGGCATGTCTTTATGCCCCGCGCGTATCGCGCCCGGCTTCACAGGGGCCGGTGCGGCGGGCTGGAACGACGCAGTTTGCCTTGCATATAAGGCGAACGGACGGGCGGATCGCCGGCCCGTGGGGCACGCACATCACTCGCGGGGCAGTCGACGAGGGCGCCGCGCAGCCTCCAGCCATGCCCAAACCCTGGGCGGAAAGAGTTCTCCCGATGGAAATGCGCGCACTTCGATACTTCCTGACCGTGGCCGATACCGGATCCTTTTCGCGCGCGGCCGAAGTGATGCATGTCGCGCAGCCGGCCATTTCGCGCCAGATTCAGGCGCTGGAGCAGGAGTTCGGGCTGTCCTTCCTGCGCCGCAGCGCGCGCGGCGCCGTTCTGACCCGCGAGGGACAGATGCTCTACGACCGGGCCCGCGGGCTCATAGACGATTTCGACAAGTTGGCCGCCGATCTGGCGGCGCAACGTGACCGCCCCAGGGAACGTATCCGGATCGGCGTGCCGCCGACCTGCGCCGAGGATCATGGCGTGCAACTGTTCGAGATGCTGTCAGAGGCGCTGCCCGAGTCTGATGTCGAGATGACCGAAGGGCTGAGCCGCTACCTGCCGGACCTGCTTCTTGACGGTAGCGTCGACCTGATCATCTCGCTCCAGGAGAAGCACACCGACACGCTGCAGTTCCAGCTGATCGAGCGGGAGCCGATGGTTTATTTCGGCCGCAGCGACAACCCGCTGCTGCAGGATCAGGCGCCTCTGCCGCTGGCGGCGCTGGCCGAGGTGCCGCTGGTACTGTCGACCGGCTTTCTGCAACTGACGGAGTCCTTTGCGCGGGACTACGGGGTATCCATCGCCTGCCAGATGCAGATCGACTCCATCGCCGCGACACGGCGCATTGTCGCGAAGACCGGCCACGGGACGGTCTGGCCGCTGTCCATCGCGCGGCACGAGGCCGAGGCGGGCTTCGGCAGCTACCGCAGGCTGCAGCCTGCGCCGATGCGTTCACTCTTTATCGGGCGTTACCGTCGGCCGTTGCCTCAGGGCGTGCAGGAAGTGATCGGCGCGTTCCTGAAAGCTCGGCAGGCAAGGACCTAACTGTCCTTTCTCGGGCATTCCTTGATCCTCCGTCTGGCTCGAAAGCCTGCTTCGGGGAAGACCACTTTTCAGGGGGCAGGCCACCTGTGCCCGATATGCGGCAGGTGTCCGGTCTGTTCGATCTTGCATAAATTGAAGTCATTATCCTTGCGCGTTCGGTCATCCGGTAATCAGCCCTTAGTAGTCGGCGCATAGGTTGCCGCCGAGTGACTTTCAAAGTGGGGCGGGGCCATGAGTGCCAAAACAAATGCAGTATCGTCGATCGAGGGTTCCGTCGACGACATCGACGCGACAGGTATGATCGACGCGATCAACCGTGTTCAGGCCGTTATCGAATTCGAACCGGACGGGACGATCCTGACGGCGAACGAAAACTTTCTGAACGCGGTCGGCTACGACCTGGGCGACATCAAAGGCAAGCATCACAAGATGTTCTGCGATCCGGAGCTGGTCAAGTCGTCCGATTATCAGGATTTCTGGATGCAGCTCGCAATGGGCCAGTTCGTGACCGGCGAGTTCCAGCGCTTTGGAAAGGGCGGAAAGGAAATCTGGCTGAACGCGTCCTACAATCCGATCCTCGACGAAGAGGGCAAGGCCTTCAAGGTCGTCAAGTTCGCCACCGACATCACGAAGGAGAAGACCCGTACCGCCGAGCAGGATGGCAAGATCGAAGCGATCAGCCGCGCGCAGGCCGTGATCGAATTCGACCTCGATGGCACGATCCTGACGGCGAACGATAATTTCCTGACCGTCACCGGTTACACTCTGGATGAGATTCGCGGCCAGCACCACCGGATTTTCTGTGACCCGGCCTACGTGCAAGGCAAGGAGTACAAGCAGTTCTGGACCGACCTGGCGAACGGGGAGTTCGCGTCGGCGCAGTACAAGCGTTTCGGCAAGAACGGCAAGGAAGTGTGGATCAGCGCTTCCTACAATCCCATCCTCGACGCCAAGGGCAGGCCCTTCAAGGTCGTCAAGTTCGCCACCGACATCTCGGCCCAGAAGGCTGTCGAGCAGAATGTTTCCCAGATTGCCGAAGATTTCGTAGCGAAATCCGCAAGCATCGCGGAGCAGGCGAAGAACGTGGCGGACGGCGCGCAGTCGCTGGGCTGCACCACCGAAGAGATCAACGCGTCCGTCGAGGAACTGAGCGCGTCGATCGATTCCATCGCCCAGAACAGTGGGATGTCGGATGAAATCGCCAAGCGCACGAAGGAAGAGGCCGATCTTGGCGCCAAGGCGATCGACCGTTCGATCGAAGCGATGGACCTGATCAACGCGTCTTCGGAAGAGATCAGCGAAATCGTCAAAGTTATCAGTGAAATCGCCGGACAGACCAACCTGCTTGCCTTCAACGCAGCAATTGAGGCGGCAAGGGCCGGCGAGCATGGTCTCGGGTTCTCGGTTGTCGCCGACGAGGTGCGAAAACTGGCCGAGCGGTCGTCGCAGGCCACGAAGGAGATCAGCAAGCTGATCAACGAGACGGTCAAGCGTGTCACGCAAGGCAGCGAAGTCTCGCGTGAGGCGGGTGCCGCGTTCACCAAGATCCTGGCCGGCATTTCGGACACGACCGACTCCATCAATCAGATCTCCGTCGCTGCGAACGAGCAGCAAACCGCAGCGCGCGATGTGGCAGAGGCAATCATGGCCATTGTCGACGCCACCGAACAGGCAGTCGTCGCGTCCGACTCGATCGCCAACGCTACCGAGGAACTGAAGAGCGGTGCCCAGGGCCTGACCGACGAAATCGCCAAGTTGGACACGTGATCGCTGACTTTCGGAAACCGTGGGACGAAGGGTAAGGGCATGGATCTCTCGAAAATGATGAGCGACGGTGAATTCGCGAAACTGCGCGCCGTCGTCTATGCCCAAACCGGCATCAGCATCGGAGACGCGCGGCGATCGCTGCTCGTCTCACGCCTCCGGCCCCGGATGCGGGAGCTTGGGCTGTCCAGCTACAAGGAATATCTTGCGCGTGTCGATCAGGACCCGGCCGAAAAACAGCAGCTGACGAACTGCGTCACGACGAACGAAACCTACTTCTACCGGACCCCGAGGGTCTGGAGTTACTTCAACGACGTGTTCGTTTCGGGTTTCATCGCAAAAGAAAGGAAGCGCGCGATACGCGTGTGGTCCGCTGCGGCCTCCACAGGCGAAGAGGCCCACACGGCCGGCGTCTTCCTGGAAGAGGTCAGACAGCGCGCCGGCGGCTTCGACTATTCGATCCTGGGGACCGACATCTCCTCTCGCGTTATCGATGTCGCGACGGCGGGAATATACAAAGGGCGACCCATTGCCCGTTTCCGGAAGGAAAACCCGGAGATCTTCACGCGCCAAATGACCGGTTCCGATGAAATGGGTTGGTCGGTGGCCCCGCAGATCTCGTCGCGCATCCGGTTCCAGCAGCACAACCTGCTGAAGGCCCTGACCAGCACGGCGCCGTTCGACGTCATCTTCCTCAGAAACGTGCTGATCTACTTCAAGGCAGAGGATCAGCAACAGATCCTGCGCAATGTGCGCTCGGTTCTGCATCCCGAAGGCGTTCTCTTCATAGGGGAAAGCGAGTCGCTGAAACACATGGCCACCGATTTCGAGCAGATTGAGCCGATCATCTACCGGCCAACGCGGCGCTTGGGTGAAGCCCTGGCATGACGACAACGGAAAAGATCCACGTCCAGATCGGGCAAGTCAAAACCGGCCGGTCGGGCCAGCTTCTGACGGCCATTCTTGGCTCCTGCATAGGGTTGGGACTGCTCTATCCTGCCCGCGATATCTTCGGGCTGGCGCATTGCCTTCTGTCCGATTCCGGACAGGTCACGGACCAGATCGGCGGACGCCATGTGGATCAGGCAGTGCGCTCGCTCGTTTCGCTGATGGAGCTTGGGCCGAAGGATTACCGAAGCATCAAGGCCATCGTCGTGGGCGGCGCCAACATGACGATGCCGCCTGACACCGACCCCAAACGTCTGGTCGGGACGATCAATTCCGGAAGCGCCTATTCGGCGGTGCGCAAACTGGGCGTGCGCAACATCCACGTCGAAACCGGTGGCGTACTTGGCCGCCAGGTGACCATCGACTGCGCGACCGGTGAATTTCAGGTCGCGGAAATTCCACGCGTGGGAGGCACGACATGACCACCGAGACAACGCTGAAGCCTGCCGATGCACGCGATGTCGGCGCCCCTTCGGCGCAAATAGCCCCAAATCCCATAGATGGAGCGCTGCCTCCCGTGGCCGGCGCCAAAGACCTGACGCCGAGCACACCGGACGCGTCGAAGGCTCCGGCGATCTACGGTTCCTTCTGGCTGGGCAATACCGAATTCGCGCTCCACGCTGGCGTGATCAAGGAAGTCGTCAACGAGCCCGCGACGATCTCGGCGGTACCGCTCTCTCCGGCTTTCATGCTGGGCCTGTTCAACTTGCGGGGCCGGATCATTCCGGTTGTCGATCTGCGTCTGCTGCTCGAGTTTCCGGACAACGACGCGATGGACCGCAAGGTGGCGATCGTCGAGGACGGAGAGCTGTGCATTGGCATCATGGTCGACCGCACGGGCGAGGTGCTGAACGCCCAAGGTGTGACACGCGTCGATTTTCGCGCGAAGCAGGGCCAACCCAAGGACGTGGCCGTGCAAGGGCTGCTCAAACTCGACGACGGCAAGCGCATCGTCCAGATCCTTGATCCGTGCGAACTCCTGAATCTCAAGCGGGTGCCTCGCAGCGATAACCTTGCGAGCGACGGTGCCGGGTTATCCGCCAAGTCTCGCGGCCCTCGTTTCAACTGCCTCTCGTTTCAATTCGGGCATACGACCTGCGCCATCGACCTGCGCCACGTGGTCGAAGTGATGGACGCTCCCCAAATCACGGACTCGCTCCTCGTCCATGATTGCTTCATCGGCATTGCAAACCTTCGCGGCCGGATCATCCCGGTGGCCGACTTCCGGAACTTCATGGGAGACACCGCCCTGCTCAAAAAAAGCAAGAGCGTCTCGCCGAAGCGAAAGTTGCTGATTGTCGAAACGGAAGGCGGTCAGATCGGACTGCTGGTCTATTCCATCGACAGCATCGTCAACTGTTTCGAGGACGAGGTCCTCCAATTCACTAAGCTCGCCCTGCCGCGTGAGGACATCGTCAGGGGGTGTCTCCTCGGCACAGACAACGCGATCATCATGTTGCTCGACCATGAAGCCTTGAAGCGGGACCCCTTGCTCGTCGGTACAGCCCTGCGATGCAACGAGATTCACCCCTCCGAGGAAGCCGCAAAGACCCAAACCAGGACCCGCCTGGCGAATGCGCGACAGACATACATTGTCTTCACTGTGGACATGCGCTTTGCCATGGATACGGCGAATGTCAGCGAAGTGATCGAATATCCGAAATCCCTTTTGAAGCCACCATTTGCAAACGATTTCGTCGATGGCGTCGTCAATCTGCGCGGCGAATTGATCAGCCTCATTGATCCGCGCAAACTCTATGGCCTGCCCGTCACCGAACATCATGGCGAGCGGGTTCTGATTTTCAAACAGGATGGCAACAAATACGGTCTGGTGGTCGACTCCGTCGATGAAATCGTGAACACCACGAAAAGTCAGTTTGGCGCAATGCCCGCGCTGAGCCACCAGAACAAATCGAAGAAGGTTGCCGACGATATCTGCGGCTGTATCAATCCCTCACCGGAAATCAGCATCATGATCCTCGACGTAGATGCGGTACTGCGCCGGTGCGTGAATCTTGTCGGCGAGAAAGGCATTTCCTGAGCCGTCGCCGCATGGGTACTTCCGGAACTGGGCATACATCGCGTTCCGAAGCTTTATCGCGGTCGTAACGAGCATGGAGTTGTCGAGATTCTCGCGAGGCAGCTCGACTTCAGGGCAGCAAACATGCTGACCTGCCCCCTGCGGTCCCTCATTCATAACGAGAGCCTGCAGGTTGGATCTTGGTATTCGGGTTGGGTTTTTGGTAATTGGCGCCAGCCCTATGAGGCGCATAAGCCAGCGTATCCTTTTCTTGTTCGCGAGATGCCCGTTATTGCGCAGGTGCCAGGTCATATGGCGGAGGCCTAGGAACGGGGTCTCCAGGAACTGCTCGTCGATCCGCCGCATCAGGCCGAGGTTCTGTGTCCGAATTCGGGGGTAGCTCGACGATCCGACCCACCGCGATTGATGTCTTTCCAGTTCCAGGATTCGCACCGTCCGCTGCGGACGTCTCGAGGCCTCCGAGCTCAGGGACTCTCGCCTCCACGCAATCAAAATTTGCTCTCTAGGGCGGTCGGGCGCAGGTGTGTATGGATGACCCTGTACATCTTCGATAATGGTAGTCTCATGAAGCGATTTCTTGTCTGTCTGATCTGTCTTTTCGTTGCCGCGGCTGGGCCGGCTTCCGCGCAGGAGAATGACCCGGGACGTGACCTGCCACCCGTTCTGGCGATCGAAGGCGCCCCCTCGGACCAAGCCATTGCCGAACGTCTGCGCGCCATCATCAGTGCGCTCGATCACGACGAGATAACCGTATCCGTGGAGGCCGGCGTGGTCACGCTCATAGGCGACATTGCGGATCCGGGCGTCAGTCAGAAGGTGGAAGGGATATCCGGGCGTCTGGAAGGCGTTGTCGCCGTGAACAATGCCCTTGCCGCGTCGGACGACATCTCCCAGCAAATCGACCCGGCGTTCAAGCGCTTCCGTGGGCGCTTCGATCAGTTCATCGCCCGCTTGCCCCTTTTCATCCTCGCCGCAGCCGCCTTCGCGATGATCGTTGCCGTCGGAGTAGTGATGGCGCGGCAACGTTTCTGGGATCGCATTGCGCCGAATGCCTTCATCGCCGGTATCTACCGTCAGGCCTTCCGTGTCGCTTCCGGCATCGTCGGGATCGTGGTCGCCCTCGATCTCCTGGGTGCAGCCGCGCTTCTGGGGACCATCCTTGGTGCGGCCGGGATCGTGGGGCTGGCGATCGGTTTTGCGGTCCGCGATACGGTCGAGAACTTCGTGGCCTCCATCATGCTCAGTCTACGCCAGCCCTTCCGGCCAAACGATCTTGTCGAGATCGAAGGCGACGTGGGCCGTGTGATCCGGCTGACCTCGCGCGCGACAATCCTGCTGTCGCTGGACGGAAATCATGTGCGTATCCCGAACTCGGCGGTCTTCAAGGGCCGGATCGTGAACTTTTCCCAGAACCCGGCCCGGCGGTTCATGTTCGACATCGGCATCGATCCCGATGCTGACCTCGAGGCGACACGGATCCTGGCTCAGGCCGCCCTGAAAGCTCAGCCCTTTGTGCTGGACGACCCCGAGGAACTGGTCTGGATCGAAAACATCACCGAGTCCGGCGCGATCCTGCGCGTGACCGGCTGGATCGATCAGAACGAGACGGGCTTCGCCACGGCCCGCAGCGATGCCATCCGCCTGGTGAAGGCCGCCATCGAAGATGCCGGCGTCGCCATCCCCGATACGACCTATCGTATCCGCCTGGAGGGAACCGGCGCCATCCCTGACATCCCTGTGCGAACGCCGAAACGGATGACGCCGGCCGCCACGTCGCCAGTCGGCCCTAGCGAAGGGCTTTCGCGCCAGTCCGAAGAAAAGGCGCTGATACCTCTAGTGGCAGCCGAGCGTCTTGAGAGCGACGACCTCCTTACCCGGGACGCCCCGCGGGAATAGCTGGCACTCGCGTTACCCGCGCAGACCTGAACTAACCCAGCTGTCGCCGCCGCCGGGATGCCATTTCAACACCCGTTGCCCGCTTGCCGAAGACATCTGCCGCAAGCGCGTGCCCGGCATGACCGACCTTGCCAACCGGCTTCGCGCCGCCTGCCACATGATCGGAACGGACGCGATCAGCGCATGAACTCCGCGGACAGTGCCGGCGGGTCAGCCGACGTCCCGGTGCCGGTCCGCCCCTAGGATCGCGGCGCAATCGCTGACAAGCCCCCGGAACGCCGACCACAGCGGATCGTTGCGGTTCTTGTTCGGATAGATCAGGCACCGCCTGCGGTCGTATTCCGCCGGCAGCGGCTGGGAAACATGGAGCCGCGGCGCGAACCGCTCCAACCCGCGCCAGCACGGCACCAGAGATACGCCAAGCCCTTCGCCAACGAGGATGGCAATCGTTTCAAGGCTGTCCAGCTCGACCATCGGATCCACCTCGATCCCGCGGTCCGTCCGGTCGCGCGTGATCAGGGCCAGGGGCTCGGTCAGCAGCGGTTCGACCAGCGCCGCCTTGGGCACGTCGAATCCGGGCTCCACGATCAGGGCGGCTACAGATCCATCGACGTGCCCGGAATGAGATGCAGCGGCAGCCCCGACAGTTCCGCATGGATCCGTCGAAGAACCGGCGGAATGAGGTCCTGGAACAATGTCGAGATCACGCCCACGCGAATGAACCCGCTCATGCCGTCCATGTCGGCTTTTTCGGCCAGGTGGTTGGCAAGCGTGACCAGTTCCCGCGCATGCGGCAAGAGCCGGATACAGGCTTCCGTGGGCCGGGAGGTATGCCCGACACGTTCCAGCAGTTGAAAGCCCAGTTCATTTTCCAGCGCCTGTATGCGTTGCCCCACCGCTGCGGGCGTCAGGCCCTGCCTCCTTGCCGCCGCCGCGATCGAACCGTGTTGAGCAACGTGCAGCAGGCTCTCCAACAAGCGCGTTTCCAATGGTCTTCCTATCGTTCAGTTTGGACTTGGCATAGTATTGTTATCAAAATGCAATCGTCCATACTGGTTCCGTCGCAGACTTTCCGGTCGTTTGAGCGTCAGGCCTATCTGGCCCCGGGCAGGCCGCGAGGCTTGCGAAGATCGCGAAGGGGCAGTCTTTGTCCGGACGCCGCGGACCTTGACGCAGGTCGCGTCCAGTCACGCGACCGGCCGAGGCCGACCACTGGTGGAATCTCTACTGCCGGAAGGCAAGGATCAGCCAGGCGACGTGTTTCGACTGGAAGAAGCGATATGGCGGTCTGCTGCCCGACGCGATGCGGCGGCTGAAGGCGGTCGAGGATGAGAATATTCCCGTGAAGAGGAGCGTTCGGACTGACGATGCCGCGGGGGTTGACGGGCCAATGGAATCAGAAGCTTGTCTAGGTAGGAGTTGTGACCGAATGGCAGCTATGCCATCCTTCGGAACAACAAATGTTATCCGAACGGAGCGTGGTGAACTGGTGCCCCGGAAGAAATCGCGTCTTGGGTTTGTCCGCCGGAAAGGCAACCGGGTTTCCGCAAAAATGGCGGGCCTTGCCATCTGCATGACCCTAGCGAACTGTTCCGACATGACCGGTACGCCGACCGTTTCCCCGGCACCCGACAAGCCCTGGGCGGCGGACGGACAGTCTGCCGGCGACTTCTCGGTCAAGGGACCAGACGGGGCGTTCGAGCCCACGAACGCGCTGCAGTCGGGCAAGGTTCTGACACTGGAAGAACTGATCGACATCGGGCAGCGCAATCACCCGGCAACGCGCGTGGCCTGGCAACAGGCCCGGCAGGCGGCCGAGGCCGTCGGCATGGTCGAAGGAACATATCTGCCGATCATCACGGCGAACGTCATCGGCGGCTACCAGGATCTTGTCACGCCGGTAACCGGGCTGAACGGCGACACCGATTACATCAGGACGAATTCACAGGGTGTCGTTCCGAACATCGCCCTGCAATGGCTGCTGTTCGATTTTGGCGAACGGCAGGCCTGGCGCGATGCGGCACAGCGGACGGCCTATGCCGCGAACGTCAACTTCAACGGGACCCACCAGGCGCTGATCTACAACATCTCGCGCTCGTACTTCAATTATGGCGCGGCGCAGCAGGATCTGGCCATCGCCCGGCGCGCGCTGCAGAACAGCCTTGAACTGCAGGAAGCGGCCGATGGCCGTTATGCAAGCGGCCTTGGAACCACGATCGAAACGGCGCAGGCAAAGCAGCTTGTCGCCCAGTCGAAGTTCCGGCTGGTGGCCGCCGAAGACGGACTGAGCAGCGCGTATCAGGATCTGATGGGGTCCATCGGGGTCTCCCCGCGGTCCAAGCTGAGGATCGCGTCGAGCGCGGGCCGCCGGTTGCCACGGGCGCGGTCCCTGCCGACGGAAAAGGTGATCGAGCAAGCGCTGGCCCGGCGCCCTGACGTGCTGGCGAGTTATGCGGCGCTTCAGGCAAGCGAGGCCAACGTGGAGGCGGCCGACGCAGCGTTCCGGCCCAAGGTCTATCTTGGTGCGGTGGCCGCAGCGAACAATGGCCGGATCCAGACGGGCACTTTGCCGGGCGCGGATTTCCAGAACACGACGTCCGGTGTGGTCGTCGGCATGTCAATTCCGATTTATGACGGCAGGATTCGCGAAAGGCGCCGCAATCAGGCGGAGGCCGCGAAGGCGGCCGCGGCCGCGACGCACGAACTGACGATCAATACCGCCCGCAGCGAAATCGTTGTCGCCGCTAATACGCTTCAATCGGCGCTGAGCTCGTATGAAGCGGCGCGGGAACTGAACATCGCTGCCGATACGACCTACGAGGCCGCGTTCGAGGCGTTCCGGAACGGTCTGGGCACGTTGACGGATGTCTCGACGGCAAAGGCGGGTCTGCTCGATTCCGAGCTGGCACAGGTGGATGCGCATGCCGCATCGCTGGTGGCCGCCTCGACACTTGCATTTGCGCTGGGAAACATGACGTCCCGGACGGCCCCCGCCAAGGCAACGAACTGACAGCGAAACGCGCAAGTTGCAGCCGGGATGGACCGGCGGACCCGGGCGATGGGAAAGGAGCACAGGATGTGCCAGGTTTGTTGCAGCGCCCCGGCGCCCGATGCGGGACACGATGTCTGCCTGTGCGGCGCGCCGCAGACTCAGGCCGGCTTTCGGCGGATCGAGGCGGATCTGAACCGTCGCCAGATGCTGGGCGGTCTTGGCGCCGTGATGGGGATGTTTGCGGGCTTCGGGCTGACCCCGGGCGAAGTCCGCGCCCAGACGGCCCAGCCACCGACGGTCCTGGCCAACCTGCGGTATTTCGACGGACATACGCTGGAGATCCTGGCCGGTCGGGACATCGTCGTCCGGGATGGCCGGATCGAGGCGCTGGTCCCCGCCGGCACCGTGCCCGAGGGCGCGCGGGTGATCGATTGCGGCGGCCGGACCGTGATCCCCGGGCTGATCGATGCCCATTGGCACGCGACGCTGTGCGGCGTGACCGAGCAGGTCGCGATGATGGGCGACATCAACTTCGTGCAGCTTGTCGCGGGCCAGCAGGCCGGGGCGACACTGCTGCGCGGCTTCACCACCGTGCGCGATGTCGGAGGGCCCAGCTTCGGTCTGAAACAGGCAATCGACCGGGGCGTGATCCGGGGGCCGCGGATCTTCCCGTCGGGCGCGATGATCTCCCAGACCGGCGGGCACGGCGATTTCCGGCTTCTCAGCGCATTGCCGCGAATGCCGTCGACACCGGCCGACCGGGCCGAGAAGGAAGGCGTGGCCGTCCTGGCGGATGGGAACGACATGGTTCTGCGCCGCACGCGCGAACAGCTGATGAAGGGCGCAAGCCAGGTCAAGATCATGGCCGGGGGCGGGGTGACATCGCTTTACGATCCGCTGGATAGCGTGCAGTTCTTCGAGGAGGAGATGCGCACCGCCGTCAGGGCCGCCGCGGACTGGGGGACCTATGTCTGCGCCCATGTCTATACCTCGGAAGGCATTCAGCGGTGTCTGCGCGCCGGCGTGAAATCCATCGAACACGGGCAGCTGGCCGACGAGGAAACGGCGCGCATGATGGCCGATGCCGGCGCATGGTGGAGCATCCAGCCCTTCCTGAACGACGAGGACGCGAACCCCAAGACCGATCCGTCCGCGCGGGCCAAGCAGATCCGGGTTCAGGACGGCACGGTATCGGCCTTCGAGATGGGCCGCCAGCACGGCGTGCGCATGGCGTTCGGCACCGATATCCTGATGAACCCGAAGGGCACGGCCACGCAGGGCCGCCAATTGTCGAAACTGGCCCGCTTCATGTCCCCGCTGGAGGCGTTGCGCATGGCGACGGGAGATGCGGGCGATTTGTTGGCCTTGTCGGGGGAACGCGCGCCCTATGCGGGCCCGCTGGGCGTGATCGCGCCGGGCGCACTGGCAGATCTGCTTGTCGTCGATGAAGATCCGGAAACCGGGCTCGACTGGCTGGGCCAGCCCGAGGAGTCGCTGGCGCTGATCATGAAGGACGGGATGGTGGTCAGGGATAACCTGTAACAACCGCCTGACGCGCGCAGGAACGGCCCCGGATCCGGGCCGACCGGCGTTGTCAGAGTTTCTGGTCGCCCACCGTCTCGGTCTGCCGGCTTTCGCGCATCATCAGAAGCGCGCCCGTCAGGAAGCAGAACGCGCCCAGCCACAGATGAACATTGGCGAGGTTGATCAGCCACTCCGGGTCCGTGCCCTTCGGGATGAAGGAAACGATCCCGGCAATCATGAAGAAGATGCAACCCAGCAGGTTGATGAACACGATCTTCCAGTCGAGATCCCCAGGTTTCCACGACCAGTAGCCGTGGCTTGTCTCCATGAACGCCAGGTAGCCCGAGACAAGGAACAGGACCGAGCCGATGAAGCCCGGAAGCCAGATCGTCAGGTCCTGCTGGTACCAGCCCGAGACCGGATCGATCGCGTCGAACGTATTGAAGTTGAAGGCGATGGTGCCCAGGAACTGCGCGAACGTGCTGATCCAGCCCAGGCTGTTCGTTTCCCAGCCGACAATGGATATCCGATCAGGCCGCGCCGGCGAGGAGGACGAGAAGTCCCCCGCGTTCGCCGCCTGGAAGTTCTGCAGGAACCCGGCAATCGTGAAAGGGATCGACCCCATGAAGAAGATGATGGCGATCTGCACAGCGCTCAGCGGGTTCGGGGTCAGCGACAGCGTCGCCCCCAGCATGAACAGCAGCGAGCCAATGGAAAAGCTGAGCCCCGTCCACCAGTTATAGGCCGGCTTCTGCCAGAACGCGGCGACCTGATCCGGGTGCTGCAACAGGCCCTTGCGGTGCTGGCGCGCGCGCCAGTGCACCAGACGGCCTTGATGCAGGTAGCTGCGGAAGGTGACGAAGGGGCCAACGCCCCGTTCCGTCAGCCCCTGCGCGTCATGTCCTTCGAAGGGCCGGTTCATGGCCGGCCCCCGATCTTTTCATGCAGCGCATGCATCAGTGGTGGAAGCCCGACGCGTCGTCTTCCGACAGCGACGTCTTCCGGGGATGGGCCTCGACATGCTCCAGCGCGCTTTTCATGTCGTCGATCAGCAGGGCACACAGGTCGCGGCTGACCCCGTTGCGCACAAGGATCCGCTGGATCGCGCGGTCTTCGCAATTGGCCGGCAGCGTATAGGCCGGGACCTGCCAGCCCCGCACGCGCAGCCGGTCGGCCAGGTCGAACAGGGTAAAGCCCGGATCGGTGCCTTCCTTGATCTGCCAGGACACGGCCGGGATCCCGCGCGCCCGGTCGCCGTCGAAGACGATCTCGAACGGGCCCAGCTTGGCGATCTCTTCCGCCAGGAAGGCCGAGGTGTCGTAGCAGGCGCCGTGGACCTTTTCGTACCCTTCGCGGCCAAGGCGCAGGAAGTTGTAGTACTGGCACACGATCTGCCCGCCGGGGCGCGAGAAGTTGAGCGCGATGTCCTTCATGTTGCCGCCCAGGTAGTTGACCCAGAAGATCATGCTTTCCGGCAGATCCGCTTCCTCGCGCCACATGACCCAGCCCACGCCCAGCGGCGCCAGCCCGAACTTGTGGCCCGATGCGTTGATCGACCGCACGCGCGGAAGGCGGAAATCCCATTCCAGATCCGGCGCGCAGAACGGCGCAAGGAACCCGCCCGAGGCGCCATCGACGTGGATCGGGATGTCCAGCCCGGTGTCCTTTTCGAACTGGTCCAGCGCCTCGCTGATGGCCTTCACGGGTTCGTATTCGCCGGTGAACGTCACGCCCAGCGTGGGTACGACGCCGATGGTGTTCTCGTCGCAGTATTTCAGCGCCTCTTCCGGCGTCATCAGCAGGCGGCCGTCTTCCATCGGGATCTCGCGATGTTCGACATCCCAGTAGCGGGTGAACTTGTGCCAGCACACCTGCACCGGGCCGGTGACGATGTTCGGCTTGTCGATGGGCTTGCCGTCGGCCTTGCGCTTCGTTTCCCAGCGGCGTTTCATGGCCAGCCCGCCCAGCATCGCGGCCTCGCTCGACCCGGTGGTCGAACAGCCGGTGGCGGGGCCGTCGGGCGCGTTCCACAGATCGGCCAGCATCCGCACGCAGCGCGCCTCGATCTCGGCGGTCTGGGGATATTCGTCCTTGTCGATCATGTTCTTGTCGATGCAGGCATCCATCAGCTCGTGGATTTCCGGCTCTTCCCAGGTCTGGCAGAAGGTGGCCAGGTTCTGGCGCGCATTGCCGTCCAGCATCAGTTCGTCCCGCACGGCCGAAAAGACGCGCCGCGGGTTGTTCTCGGTCGCGGGAAAGATGGATTTCGGAAGAGCCTGCGCCAGCGTGTGCGAGCCGTAGATCTCGTCGTTCTCGTTGTCGATGCAGTCAGTCATGTTGCCTCTCAAGCGTTTTGCACAATCCTCCGGCCGCCATGTGGCGGCGGCCGGAACTGGTCACGTCATTTCGCGCGTCAGGCGGCCTTGGCCGTCTTCAGCGTTTCGGTCGCATCGCCCGACAGGCCGTCGAGATGGGTCACCGGCATGACGCAGACGCCCCCGGCCTGGGCCAGGGCGGGCAGATCGAAGCTGGCGTAGTTCAGGCTGCGATAGGTCCGCAGGTAGAACCGCTTGCGGTCCAGGTCCGACAGGTTCGTCCAGCAGGTGTATTCGGTCGCGTAGGTCTCATCTTCCGATTGCGAGAGGCCGGCCACTTCCAGGTGCCCGCCACCTTCCGTGGGATAGTCGATCGTCACGCCGCGAGGGCGGTCGAAGTTGTTCATCACATGGGCCAGCGTCATCACCGCAAGATCGGGGCTGTCGGCCTTTTCGGTGTAGTGCGCATAGTAGGCCGCGCGCACGAACCGGCCGACCGAGGTGTTCGATGCCGGAAGGCCTGCCGTCGCGATCCCGGAATCCGGCTGCGAGGCCTGGTAGCTGCCGAAGGTGCCGCTGGATTTGTCGACATTCGTCAGGAACGTGTAATTGTCGAGGTTCGTCAGGTGCCACGAAAATTCGGGACCGTTGGTCATGACACCCACGGGGTTGTCGTAGGTGGTCATCACGCCCTTGTTGAATTCGATGACAAAGGATGCGCCGGACGCGTCGTGCACAACATAGTGGAACGGCGATTCCACGCCGCCCAGCAGGGTCAGCGCCTCGAGCAGCACGGGCTGGCTGGCGAGCGCGTCCTTAACCTCGGCCACGGTGGCGAACTGCCCCAGCGCCCACGACCCCAAGTCCGAGGCCGAGAGAACCGCCTGTGTCGCGTCCACCTTGGACGTCGCGCCGCCGGCGGTCGGGTAGGACAGAAGGCTGAAGGTCAGGCCCTGATCGTTCATGCCTTCCAGCACCTTGAGATCGGGATAGCCCAGCGGCGCCTCGGCGGTCGGCATGCGGCCGGGCATCGTCACCGCCAGAACGCCGTAGACGGACGTGTACTCAAGCGGGGCGTGTCCTTCGAGATGCGACGAAAACGGAAGACCGGCCGGAAAGAAGACAAGCTGGTACGGCAGGTCCGAGGTCAGTTCCAGCGTCCGGCCGAAATAGGCCCTGTTGGCGGCATCGAGGTAAACGAGCGAGGTACACATACGGCTTCCTTCTTGTCTTCAGGCAAATGTATTATGTCAATATTACAGCTGTTTAAGATCCTACGGGGACATGGCTGGCAAAAGAAGCCATCTCTGCCACCATTACCCCGGATTTCGGGGGTTACTCTAGGTCAACCTGTTCTGGTCATGCGGTGGCCCCCAGGTCGCGGTCGATCTCCGCCAGCCTGAGCGTCGTTGACCGGGGCACGTCCCTGCTGAACCGGATCTCGCGCCAGAGGGTCTCAACTTCCTGGCGAATCGCGTCGTACCTGGCCAGGGTTTCGGCGCTTGCCCGTTCGCGCCGGGGTTCGAAGCTGGCCATCGAAAGCTTCTCCTTCATGTCTTGAACGATCCTGAGAACGGCAGCGGACTCTTCGGTTTCGGCAAGGCGTTCGTCGGCCGGTTTCCCAGACAGTCTTTGCAGACGCGCGACCGCGTCGCCCAGCGTTTCGCGGATCTCTCCCACGATGCTGGCGGGCCAGAACTGGGTGAAGATGACGTAGATCACGACGATGCCCAGCAGGATGCCCATGATCCGGTCACCGGCCTGCGAGAATTCGAAGCTGGGCCCGAACCCGTTCAGCGTGGTCAGAAGGAAGGCCAGCGCGATCTGGACACCGCAATAGGAAATCCGTTCGGGGCCTGTCGAGACCCAGGCCCCGATCATGACGGCGCAGAACACGAGGACCATGAGCGCCCCGACAGAGGTGATCACGGGCATGACGAACAGCAGTGCCGCGCATCCCAGGGCGGCGCCGACAAGGCAGCCGACAATGCGCAGCGTCAGCTTGCGCACCGTTTCCCCGGTGGTGCCCAGTGCCGCCACGTAGCAGGTGATCAGGGCGGTGTGGATGCCGTCCCACTGGATGCCGGTATAGATCAGGTAGCATATCATCGCCGCAAGCGACGTCTTCAGGGCGTATCGCTGGTGCGTGGGGTTGGTAAAGGCATCTGCGGCCAGCAGGGGGGTAGACGCCGGGCTGGGAGTGCCGCCACCGTCGGGCCGGGACAGGCCGGCCAGCGCGCTCCGGATCTCGCCTGCGGCATCGCCTGAGGACGCTGTTTCCGACACCTCGGGCAGGTCCTTGCGCCGGATCCGGTCCGCGGCGGCGCGGATACTGGCGGCAAGTTCGGCCCGTTCGCCCCGCGAAATGGCCTCGGCGGGTGCCTGCGCGGCCAGCAGCAGCCGGTAGCTGGTATCGATGGCCCCGTTCAGCCAGGTCGACTGCGCCTTGGGCACAAGATGCAGCAGCCGTACCAAAAGCATCGACTGAAGCGATGGATCGTTGCCTTCGGCCAGAAGCTCCTGCAGCACCTGATCGCTGCCCCGGTCTTCCAGCGCGTCGGCCGCGGCGGTCAGGCGCGAGACGACAAGGTTGCGCGCATGGGTCTGCGGCGGAATGCCGAACAACAGGTTGAACAGCACCATCAGCGCCATCGGCATGCATGCCATCTTCCACGCGGCCATGAGGCCCTTGTCCGCGATTTCCCCGATCGGGACATCGGTGACCAACGTCATGATGAAGGCCACGATCAGCCCGACAATGGCCGCCTGTTCGCCAAGGGGTGTGGTCGAGCTGAGAAACAGGAAGACGTAGGAGGCCCCGAACATGATCGCCAGTCGCAGCACCGGGCTGTCGATGCTGGCATTGATGATCGGGATCATCACGAACAGCACGAAGGTTGCCAGGCCGATCAGGCCGATGCCCATCAGGCAATTCATCAGCGCGTCGGGTTTCATCAGGAAGATCACGAGATAGCAGCTGATCGCGGCTTCCGGGATCCTGAATGTCATCGCCGTGCCGGTGACGAGCGCGCACAGAAGCGCAACCCGCCATGTCTGCCCGAACCGGCCTTCGAAAGGCTGCAGATCGATCCACGCCTGACCGATCAGTCGGGACAGCGGCGAGTCAGCAGTCATTGTTGCCCTGATGCACGGTGACGACAGCCGATGCGCCGACCCGCATGAGATCGGCCGGCGGGTCGATCAGGTGCACCCGGACCGGGAACCGCTGCTGGACCCGCACCCAGTCCAGCGATTTGGGGACGATGGGCAGCGCAAAGGGCAGATCGATCAGGTCCTTCGAGCTGACGCCCCATCCGACGCTGTCGACCACGCCGGTGATCTTCTGCTTGCTGTCCGACAGAACGAAGACCGATGCACAGTCGCCCGCCGAAATGTTCGACAGCACGGTTTCGGTGTAGTTCGCATCGACGTGCCAGTGATCGGTACGGATCAGCGAAAACATCGGCGTGGCTGCCAGGGTGACGTTGCCTTCGGACACCGTCAGCCCGACGATCCGGCCGTCATGGGGCGCCCGCAGGACGGTTTGCTCCAGTTCGTATTCCGCGATGGACAATGCGGCCTGTCGGGCGCGGATCAGTGCTTCGGCGCCGACCTCGTCACCGACCAGCGCATCGGCCGCCTCGAGCTGGCGTTCTGCTTCGCGCAGGCTGACCTCTGCCCCCAGTTTCAGGGTGCGCGCGTCATCGACCTGTTGCTTGGACACGAAGCCGCGGTCTTCCATCGGCAGCAGGCGCTCCAGAGAGTTCGTAGCCAGCGCGAGGTTCGCTTCTGCACGTTCGACCTGATCGGCGGCGATCGCGGCATTTGCCGTTTCGGCCTGGATACTGCGCGACTGGTCATTCGCGGCGGCCCTGGCGATTTCAAGATCCGCCCGCGTCTGTTCGACGGCCAGCCGGTAGGGGGCATCTTCGATCTCGACAAGGATGTCGCCCTTCTTCACGACGCCGTTTTCCTGCACATGCAACGCCGTGATGCGGCCCGGCACGCTGGTCGCCATCTGGATGACTTCAGCGCCTACCGCGGCGTCGTCCGACAAGGGGTTGAGCCGCGCCTGTCGCAGGCTTTGCTGTGTCAGCACCACCGCCGACGCGACGATGGCAACGCTGACAAGGGCACCGATGAGAGCGGTCGTCCGGGTGATTTTCATGTCGGTCAAAACTCAGCGTCCAAAGAAGAAAAACGAGATCAGGCAGGTCAGCGACAGGGCCATGGCGAAGTAGACCGGCACACGCCACCGCAGGATGTCGTCGATGCCGATCACCACGAAGACGGTCCGCACCACGACGGTCAGGATGATGGCCGCGAACAAGCTGATCAGCCAGAAGGGGAAGTAGCTGCCGAACATCGCGATGGACGGGGCGACGGTGGACCCCAAGTGCGGAAGAAGATCGAACATTGTCTGGCCCGTCCTGGCTACATTGCGGTGGTGAGTCCCAGCATCGACGTTGTGATGCCGAAGTAAAGGATAAGACCGGTCAGATCGACGATCGTGGTCAGCGCCGGCCCGGACACCACGGCAGGGTCCAGCCGCAAGCTCACCGCGCCCAGGGGCAGGACCGCGCCGATCAGCGTGGCGCTGACGACCTGCACCGCCAGCGCGATGCCGATGGCCAGCGCGATCTGGTTCAGCGACAGGCCCAATGGCACATCCGCCGGGTTCGAGATCAGGATCACCTTGAGATAGGCGAAGAGGAACAGGCACGCCGCCATCATCAGCGACACCCGGGTTTCGCGCCACAGCACCATCCCGGAATCCCTTATCGTGCTGGTCCCGCAACTGATTGCGCGGGTGACCAGGCTGGCCGACTGGGTGCCCACGTTGCCGCCGGTATCGGCGACCATCGGCATGTAGAGCGCAAGGATCACCAGTGCATCGAGCGCATCTTCGTAGACATGCACGACATAGCCCGCCACAAGGCCCGCCACCGCCAGCAACAGAACCCACGGCGCCCGGCGACGGAAGTCGGCCCAGATCGACATGGCGCCGTAATCGTCTTCGTGCGTGCCGACCAGTCCGGCCATGTCCTGCACGTCGACCTCGGCCTTGCCCAGCAGATGCCGGTGGGCACGCCGCGCCTCGACGACACCAACAAGGTGTCCGGTATTGTCCAGAACCGGCAGGATCGAGAGATCCCGGCTCAGCACGGCATTTGCGGTTTGTTCGGCCGTCCACTCGGCCCGTGCGTACGGCATGTCGTGTTGCATGACCGCGTCCACCATCGCCCCGGACGGTGCGGCCAGACAGGCCCGCAGGCTGATGACACCGGCAAGCCTGTCCTCGTCATCCACGACACATATGGCGGCCTCGCCTCCGGCATCCGAGATAATATCGGCCGCGGCGTCGCATGTCATGTCACGGTGAACGCGGACAGGGGCGCGAACGGCAATATCGAGCGCACTGCCCGTGTCCGTCGTGAACGCAGTGTTAGGCATTTTTGTGTCTCCGCCCGTCAGGGTCAGGGGTTCAGGCCGAAGTACCTGGTCGCCATGTCCTGCACTTCACCGTCCTGCCGGGCGCCGACGATCTCGACCGTGATCGGCTTTCGCAGGTCGCTTCCCTGAGGCAGGGCAAACGCGTATTTCTCGGGGTTGAATACCGCGCCGACAACCGTAAGCGGCTGGTCGGAATTGCGCTTCGTATAGTATTCCAGCACCGGCTTGTCGCCGATGATGGCCTGGATTTCACCGTTCAACAGCGCCTGGGTCGACGCCCGGATTCCGGAAAAGGAGATGGTGGTGATCCCGTTCGCTTCGGCAAACTCTTCGGCGCTGCTGCCTTCCGAGACACCGACATACAGACCCGGCAGGTCCATGACGCTGCGAATGTCATTCTTGATCGACAGCGTCGTCATGACCGATGTCACCGTCGAGGTGACGAAGGCCACCACCATCACGCCGCAGACCAGCCAAAGCCCCTGCCACATTCGCCCAAGCCAGCCGAACAGGTTCTTGCGCTTGGGCGGCTTGCCCGAGGTGGCGACGGTCATGACCGTGTAGAAGCTTTCGGCGAACCCGTCCTGAAACTTCTCGGGGAAGTCCTTGTCGTACTTGCGGTCGAAGAAAGTGAATGCAAGCGAGGCCACGAGAAGCGCGAAGGCCAGCCAGGCATAGGCCCGCAGGAAACCGGAATCCCGGAGCCCGACAAACAGTTTCTGCAAGGTCGAGCCACGGTCGTCACTGACCATGATCCGAAGCCCGGAATCGTACCATGGCTGGCTGAAGTCGATCCGTTCTGCCCGTGCTTCCGTCACGGTCAGATTGGTGACGGCCACGTCGACTTCGGCCGCCGCCGTTGCGTCGATCATGCTGCGAATGGTCTCGAATTCCTGGTATTCGAACTGATACCCCAGTTCTCGTGCCACCTTTTCCCACAGGTCGATCGCAAGACCGCTGTTTTGGCCATTTTCGATCATGACGAAAGGCGGGCTGTCGTGAACCGCGATCCGAAGCGGCTCGGTCTGCTCGGCCTCCTGCGCCGCGACGGGGGAGGCAAGGCCCGCGACAGCGATCAGGAGAGCGGCGAACATTTCGGTCAAGCGGAATGCACGGAGGCAGGAAACAGGTGAGAAAATCATTGTCTGAAATCAGTCCAATTGTAATCGGGTCCGGAACCCCGGCTTCGATCCGGGGTCAGGGAAAGGCGGAAATGGTTATGAAGGCGCCGAAGATGACCAGGTGAATCCCGCCCTGCATGATTGTCGTGCGGCCCATCGCCAGCGACAGGGTGCTTATCAGAAGGGTGAGAACCAGCAGCACGATATGTTCGGCTTCCAGCCCCAGGACCAGGTGCCGCCCCATCGCGACCGAGATCAGAGCAACCACCGGGATCGTCAGGCACAGGCTGGCCAGGGCGGACCCGAGCGCCAGGTTCAGACTGGTCTGGAGCCGGTTGCCCATCGCTGCCCGGATCGAGGCTATGCCTTCGGGCATCAGGACGATCAGCGCGATCACCACGCCGACGAAGGCTGGGGGCAGACCTGCCAGCTCGATCTGGTCCCGCACCGGATCTGCCAGCATTTCGGCCAGCAACACGACCGAGATCAGCGAAAGGGGAAGGGCCATGACCGACACCAGCAGCGTCCGGCCTGAAACCGGCGCGTGGTGCGTCGCGTCATCGTCGATCATGTCCACGAATTCCGCCCTGTGGGAGAACATCTGGACGAAGAGAAACAGCGCATAGAGCAGGAGCGACACGACCGCGACGAAGATCAGTTGTGCCGGGGCATAGATCGGGCCGGGAATGGCCTGCGTGAAGTTGGGAAGGACAAGCCCCAGAACGGACAACGTGCCCAGCACCCCCAGCGCAGCCGTGGCGCTGCGGGCGTGAAACTCCTGCGAATGGAATTTCAGGCCGCCGATCAGAAGGCACAGCCCGACGATGCCGTTCAGCACGATCATGAGCGCCGCGAACACCGTGTCGCGGGCGACGGCGCTGTCGCCCTCGGCGTCGGCCAGCAACATCGAAACGATCAGCGATACTTCGATCAGGGTGACGGACAGGGCGAGAAGGAGCGAGCCGTAAGGCTGCCCGATCCTGTGGGCAATCGCTTCGGCATGATGCACGGCGACGAAGACCGACAGGAACAGAAGCGGCACGGCAACCAAGTATAGCACCGCAGGCGTTCGGTCATGAAAAACGGTTTCGATCAGGCCGAAGATCAGAAGGCCGGCCAAAGGCGCGATCAGTGTCAACAAGGCGTGCCGGAAGGTCTTGCTGTCGGACGGGACCAAAGCGGTGGCACTGCTCTCGGAACCGGTCATGCCTGAACCCTTTTCACGATGCTGCCCCCAAGAGACTCCGCCGGCGTTCGCGGTACCGAATTGGCTGCAGCCGGTGCCAGACATGATCGCGAAAGGATCGGCACACTAAGAACCTTGGCACTCGGGGCTCCCCGTAGAACCCACCATTCGCGCTTATGTAGAGGTGCTTAACGTGATTTCTCTCCTTAGTTCAAGCAATTCGGAAAGAAACTCTAGCTGGCCGAAGGCAGGTGCGATCAATGGCGTGATCCCGCCCCGGCGTTCACAACGGCGGACCGGCCGGTCCGCCCGCTGCCAGGGCTTCTGAACGTGCAGGCGACGCCGAAGGCGAAGCTGTTCGCGTCATTGGCCTGATCCAGGATCTCGGTGCCCCGTGAAACCCACAGAACTTGAGATCCGGCGCATGGTTCCCTAGGGTCGGCAAGATTTACTGTCACGACAGCCATCGGGAGCCCTTCATGCCGACGATCGCAACCATCCGTACGCCCGGGCCCGGGCTTCTTGGCCAGAACCTGATCCCCTCGACCTGGGGCGACGCCATGGAGGCGCTGCTGCGCGGGCAGGCCGTGACGGAGAACGCACAGAAGATCGAGGTTTTCAGCGCTTGGTCGGGCGTCACGGTTACCCTGTCGGGGCAGTTCACGTTCCGGGGCGAGGATGTGTCGGGGCGGATCGCGGGCATGACTCTCAGCCACGGCGGCGCGGCCTACCAGGAATGGCAGGTCGGCTGGAGCGTCGCTGCGCTCAGCGCGGTGGCGGGGGCCTACGGGGATGGCGACATGACCGCCTTTCCCGACTTCATCGCCGGCCAGAAGGTGAAATACCGGATCCCGAACAATGTCGAGGCCGGCTTCGACTTCAGCGGCACCGATCATGCGGATCATGTCGTCGCCCGAAGCGGCGCCAGGATATTCGCCCAGGACGGGGCCGATCGGATCGTCTTCAAGTCAGGCCCCTACGACGCGCAGGACTGGGTCATGGTGGATGCGGGGCGCGGCAGCGACTTCGTGAGCGCCGCCGGCGGCCGCAACGGTCCGGATGGCGCGACGCTTTGGGGCAGGGGCGGCGCGGACACGCTCCACGGCTCGAAGGGCGATGACGAGATCGACGGCGCCCGTGGCCGGGACGAGCTGAAGGGCGGCAAGGGCAATGATGACCTGACCGGCGGGGCGGGGCGCGATTCCCTGAACGGCCAGCGCGGCGCCGACGTCCTCTCGGGCGGGAAGGGCGCCGACGTCCTGCGCGGCGGCGGCGGTCCGGACGAACTCTCCGGCGGGAAGGGGAACGACCGGCTGCACGGGGGTGGCGGTCCCGACATGCTGTATGGCGGGGCTCACGACGACAAGATGTTCGGCGGCGGCCACGCCGACGATTTGAGCGGGTCGTTCGGCAATGACCTCCTGAAGGGCGGTCGGGGTGGCGATACCCTGACAGGCAGGAAGGGTCGCGACCGACTTGACGGGCAAGGCGGCAACGACGTGCTTGAGGGCGGGGCGGGCCGCGACCGGCTTTTCGGTGGACGCGGCGACGACCGGCTCGAGGCGGGCAACGGTGTGCGCGACCGGCTGGTCGGCGGAAAAGGGGATGACAAGCTGAACGCAGAGGGGCGTGGCGCGATCCTGCGTGGCGGTGCCGACGACGATACCCTTGGTGCCGACGGGCCCCGCGCTCTGCTGAAAGGTGGCGCCGGCGACGATTCCCTCGGTGCCGAAGGGCGCAGCGCCGTGCTGAAAGGCGGTGCGGGCGCCGACGACCTGTTCGCCGCGAAAGCCGGCGCGCGGCTTTTCGGCGGCCGCGGGGCGGATGAACTCTATATCGCCGACGGACCGGGCCTGCTGAAGGGCGGCCGCGGCCGCGACGAGCTGCGCGGGGCCGGCACGCTCGACGGTGGCGGTGGCGCCGACAAGATCGAATTGGTGGACGAAGGCCGGGCGACCGGCGGACGCGGCGACGACCAGCTGACCTTCGATGCGGCCAGACCCGCCAAGGCCCCGAAAATCAAGACGGCGATCCTCGAGGGTGGCAACGGCGACGACGTGCTGAAGGTAAGCAACGGTCGCGAGGTCGACGACCCGGTTCAGCTGATCGGGGGGCGCGGGAACGACACGTTGATCGGCGATTACCATGTGACGCGGGATCATTTCGATTTTTCCCGCCTGAGCGAGACCGAACCGGTGAAGCCCGGCGACGGCTTCGGCCACGACCGTATCGAAACGTTCAGGATGGAACTGGAGATGGCGTACGACCGCACGGTAGTCGATGGCACCGATGGCCCGGTGCGCGTCGAGGCGACCACATACGACCGGATCCTTCTGCCCGGCCGCGATCATTCGATGGTCTACAACCAGGACCGCGATGCCATCATCATTTCGGCGTGGGACGCGCTCCCCGAAAATCCCGAGGACGATCCCGCCGTTCTCCTGGGCACGGTCGAGGTGGGACTCAGGGATTCGGCGATCCGGGCGAACCATGTTGGTGTAACAGATCTGAACGACGCCCCCGGTGCACTCGTGCGATCCTTCATCGACGGCTACAAGTTCGGGCTGGGCTCTGCCATCATCCAGAACGGTTACGATCCGCTCGACATGGTCGGGTAGGCGGGCGTTGGTAGCGCGTCACGCGCGCCGCAAGCTCCAATGGATCTTCGGTCGCGACGGTTCGGAAAAAGCGCGCTGCGGCTGCGGCATCAATACGGACGGCATGCCTTGGAGCCGCGCCGCCCACGTCAGGTCAGTCGCGATGTTGCCCCGGACCAGATCCCGGGCCAGATGGTGTCGGAACGTTCGACCATGCGTGTCGGGCCGCTCGCAGACGGCACGGCCCGCAGACACCATCCTTGCAAGACAGTGCCCTTGGCGCAAAGCCGCGGCGGGGCGACCGAAACGCAAGACGGGCCAGGGAACGACCCCGGCCCGTCAGGTATTGCCTGCCCTCGATGTCAGGCGAAGAGGAAGCCCTGATCCTCTGCGAAGGTCAGGAACGAAACCTCGTCGGTGGGGTGATAGGTCTCGCTGTCATGTGACGTGTCCTCCTGGATGCGGATTGTCGTGTTGTCCAGATCCTGGCGGACGATGGCGGTGTTCTTGCCGCCGATCTCGGTGATCTGGGCAAAGTCGACAGCCTCTTCCAGCGTGATCGCGTCATCGTTCAGATCGAATTGCCCGGTCCTGAAGTCGAAGAAATCGCCGTTCTCGATTGCGACCCAGCCGATGGTCTCGACCATGTGGCCGTCGGTCCGGCTTTCGGATTCCGCCATCGCGACCTCGAAACCGTCCGCGTTCACATCATCGACCCGGGTGGTGACCATGTGGCTGCCGTTGACCGTGTTGGTCGAGGCGAAGACCGCCGTGTCACGGCCCGACAGCGCGCCTTCGAAATCGACATCCGCAAAGCCGCCCTGGAACCGCGTCATGTAGACTTCGTCGGTATCGATGGTCCCGGCCTCGATCACGGCGCCGTTGGTCAGTTCGTGACGTCCCGCTTCGACGACCATGAAGTTCACCGTTTCCGGTGAATGGTGGCCGTCGGCGCCCTCCTGCTCCTGGAGCGCGATCTCGAAGCTGTCGCCGTCGACATTGCGTATCCGGGTCTCGACGAATGTCCCGCCGTTCTCGCTGGCGATGTAGGCGATCACGGCCGGGTTCTCGTAGTCGTGCTCAAGCGTGACGGTCTGGTAGCTGTCGGTGGCCGTGAAGCTGCCATGTTCGCCGACCACCTGCTTGATGGCATCCACCGTCTCGTCAAAGCTCAGCGTCTGACCCGCGAACTCGAACTGCTCCACGTCGTTGCCGATGGTGAACTGGGCCCCGTCGCTGGTCTGGATGTGGAGGGCACCGTTGCCTTGGGTGACGGTCAGATCCTCCAGTGCCACGTCGAAGACGGCCTTGTCCTGCCCGGCCCCGCCCGAGATGGTCGCGGATTGTGTTGCTGCGGTGGCAACAGGCGCCCCACCCTGACCCGACGCGGTGGAGGTGAAGCGGAACGTGTCGTTGCCGTTGCCGCCGGTATAGGTGTCGATGCCGCTGTCTTCGCTGCGGCGGATCTCGAACGTGTCAGCGCCCGCCCCGCCCGAAACAATGTCGTTGCCTGCGCCACCCGACAGGATGTCGTTACCGTCACCGCCGAAGATTTCGTCGTCGCCATCGCCGCCCGACAGCGTATCGTCGCCGTCGAACCCCTGGATCAGGTCATCGCCGCCGCCGCCGTAGATCACGTTCTCGCCGTCGGTGCCGAAGATCCTGTCGCGGAAATCCGAACCAGTGGTGTTCTCGATGCTGATCAGATCGGCGAACTTGATGTGCTTGTGCTGGTTCTTGCCGAACTTCGGATTGTACACGTAATGCACTTCAATTTCTTCGTCCTGAAGAAAGACGTCGTATTCCCGGAAGGAATTCCGCCCGCTCGCCAGATCGGTTGTCAGCCCCGCAAGGACAACGGTGTCCGACCCTTCGCCGCCGTCGTAGGTTTCATCGAAGCCAAAGTTGAATTCCACCTTGAGCAGGTCGTCCCCGGCGCCGCCAGACAGCGTGTCGTTTCCGGCGCCACCATCAAGGTAATCGTCCCCGTCGCCACCGTTCAGGATGTCGTTCCCGGTTCCGCCGATCAGGGTGTCGTTGCCGTCTTCCCCGTTCAGCGCGTCGTTTCCGGCGCCGCCCAGCAGGGCGTCCGCGCCGGTACCCCCGTCAAGAACATCGTCGCCTTTGCCGCCCAGCAGGGTATCGTCGGCGCCGTTGCCGTCGAGATCGTCGTTCCCGCTCCGGCCTTCGATGATGTTGTCCCAGTCGTTCCCGTTGACGACGTCATCGCCCTGCGTCGCGATCAGGTTCTCGATCCCGGAGTTGGTTTCGAAGCCGATGCCCAAGAAGCTGTCGGGATCGTTGCGGATGCCGTTGACGTTCACGTCCTTGTTGTTCCCGCCCATGTGCAGGATGAGAACGTTCTCGCGCGCCGAGTAGTCGGCGGTGTCGATGCCGTCGCCCATGTGGACATTGGCGAACGCATTGCCGACTTGGGCGAAGTCGTCGCCCTTGCCGGTGCGATAATCCTGCACGACGCCCGCGGTGTGCGGACCGGCCGACGCGTCGACCACATCGTCGCCTTCGCCGGTCTCGATCATGGCCGAGAAGCCTGAATTCACGGTCACCCGGTCATCGCCCGCGCCGGTATCGATGGTGGGCTTGTCGTCGATCACGCTGCCGTTTTGCGTTGCAAGATCCACGATGTCTGCGCCGCCGCCGGTTGCGATATAGGTAAAGCCGTCGGCGAAGCTGCCGCGCAGCGTGTCGGCCTGTTCGGTCAGGTACAGCTCCTCGAACCCGGTGATCGAAAGCGTGGCCGTCGCGTCCTGACCATCGGCGATAGTGCCGCCGAAATCGACGCCCGGGCCGGTGTCCCGGCCCAGCTTCACACCGCCCGCGATCTGGCTCAGGTCGAGCACATCGTGCCCTGCACCGCCGAAGGTGAAGTGCTGCGCATCTTCCACCGCGCCGACCGCGCCTGAAATCGTCAGCCGGTCGTCGTCGTCCCCAAGGAAGTACTGGAACTGGTTGCCGAGTTTCGCGTCGATGATGTCATCCCCCGCTGCGGTCGAGATAGCGCGGCCCGCGACGCCTTCGCCGGTGATCACCGTATCGTCGCCCGCGCCGGTCGACACACCGCCCAGCACATTTGCCATGCGGATCGTGTCATTGCCCGCGCCGGTGTCGATCTGTTCGACATCCACCATCTCGTATTCGTCGATCCCGTTGAACGATCCGTCGGTCATGTCGACGTCCAGATCTTCGGTCAGGTGTGTGAAGGACACCGTGTCGAAACCGTCGCCGCCATCGATCTTGTCGAAATCGAATGCGCCGCCGGCGTCGCGGTTCAGCGATCCGATGAACGTGTCGTCACCGCCCAGCCCGATCAGCACGTCGCGCCCCCGGCCACCGTCGAGAATGTCGTTGCCTTCGCCGCCGTTCAGCACGTCGTCACCGGCGCGGCCCAGCAGCGTGTCATCGCCATTGTTGCCGATGATCGCGTTGTCGCCCGCCGTGCCGCGCAGATTGTCGTCGCCATTGCCGCCCAGCACGTTTTCGAAATCGCGGACCGCGACGTCGAAATCCTCGGCCGACGGGAAGAGCGCCTTGACCTGATCCGCGAACGGGAACACGCCGGGCTGGTCGTCAGGGTGCACCACGACCTGGAACCGGATGACGAGGTCTTCCAGGAACGTCCCGTGCGTGGCGTACCATTGCGCCAGCGGTGTCGTCACGGCCTCGGCCAGCGCGGTGTCGAGCCGGCTGACCTGGAAGGTCTCCCCCGCATCCACCAGCCGCTGACGGACGGCATCGGCGATCACGCCGGCCATCTGGCGGTGAGAGCTTGCTTCCTGGATGTTCGCGGGCGCGTTTTCCGTCAGGTCGACGTCCCAGCCCTGGTTGGAACCGGCAAACGACAGCGTGTCGACGCCTGCGCCCCCATCGGCGAAGGTAAAGCCCTCCTGCACCTGGATCAGGTCGTTGCCCTCGCCCCCGAGGATCCGGTCGGCGCCCGCGCCGCCGCCGTTCAGGACGTCGTCGCCGCCTAGCCCTTCGATCGTGTTGCCACGCGCGTTGCCGATGATCACGTCGTTGCCTTCGGTGCCGACGGCGTCTTCTTCATGTGCCGCCAGTTGCCGGACGTTGAAGGCCTGCTGCTCGGTCAGCTGGCTGTCGCCGAAGCGGAAATTCTCGACCTGGACGAAGGTGTTCGTGCCCTCGTAGGCCTTGCCGTCGACGGGTCGCGTGTTCCAGACCTGCAGCTTGCCGTCCTCGGTCGCGCCGAAGGTGTAGGCGCCGACCAGCCCGTGGAAGACGGCAAAGTCCTCTCCCGCGCCGCCGGTCACGAAATCGTCGCCCGCGCCCATGATGAACACGTCCGACCCGGCGCCGCCGTCGATGGTGGCATTGCCCGCATCGTCGATCACGATGTCGTCGCCGTCGCCCATGGTGATGTCGATCGCGCCGTATGTCCCGGTGTCCGCGTCGAAGCTTTCGACCATCTTCACGTTGCCGGTGAAGGCGCCTTCATCGTCCGACACGGCCGCGTCGTCGCGCAGGCCGTTGACCATGCCGTCCAGCGCCGTGGTGAAATCGTCGCTGAGCGAGACATGCCCGGCCAGTTGCGCCATCACGAACTTGGCGAATTCCTTGGCCTCGGCCGATGCGTCGATGAAGCTTTCGTCGTCGTTGTCCGCGCCGGTCTCGTCCGACTGGAACGTGACGCCGTTCTGAATCGCCTCGACCGCCTTGTCGCCGATCAGCCCTTCCATGTAGCCAAGGAACGCGCCGAAATCGGGGCCCAGCTCTTCCAGTTTCGCGCCGATATCGTCCAGCAGGCCCTTGATGCCCGTGGCCCGCAGGATCGGGTTCAGGATCGGGGCCACGACCATGTCGAAGACGAAGCCCACCGCATCCAGCACGCCCGAAATCGGATCCAGCGCCACGTTGACAATATCCAGCGGCCCTTCAAGGAACGACAGCTTGTCCTGGATCTGGTCGATCCGGTCGAAGCTGGAATTCACGGCGCCGATCGTGTCGAAGACCGGGCGGAAGACGTCGGTCATGCCCTCGAAGACGGCGCTTTGCTGCACCAGGTACTCGGCCGATTCCAGGGATTCCATGCGCGATTGGGTGAAGCGTTCCAGCTGTTCCGCCGCGGCCAGCAGGCGCGGTGCGCCGCCGGTTTCGGCTTCGGTCGCATCGACGGCCGTTGTCAGGCTGTCCGAGACATCGGTGACGAGCCCGACGCTGTCCTGCACCCGCTCGGCATTCTGGATCGAGGCGATCAGGGGCTCTTCGAAATCGGTGGTGATCTTGTCGATCAGGATGTCCACCATTTCCAGCAGCACATCGGTGTTGTCGGCCACGCTCCCGGCCAGTTCACCGAACTTTTCCAGCGCGCTTTCAAGCGGGTCCAGCGTGTTGCCGAAGGATTTGACGATGGTGCCCAGTCCGCCGCCCAGCTTGCCCAGCAGCTTCAGCGCATCGCGGGTGCTATCGACGACCTCGGCCGCCAGTTCCGCGCCTTCCTGCGCCGGTCCCATGGCACCCAGCACGCTTTTGGTCGCGATCAGCAGCGCCTTGGTGTCCTGCACGTCGCGCAGAAAGGCGTTCAGGCTGCCGCTGTCGGCGCTTGCCGCATTGTCCGGTCCGATCAGGGCGCCAATCCCGTTGCCAAGTTCCGCCGACTGTTCTTTGAGGTCATTCGTCATTGGTTCCATCCCGCTGAAGGTCACTGAATCTCTGCCCCCATCGGGCAGTCACATCGCTTCGTCGGGACGAGTCCGAGAATGGTTCAAAATTTTTTTTGGGACGGTCCCGGGGCTTTGTCAGGTTGTCACTATCTTCGCAGCGGAGAAGCTCAGCGCGATGTTCGATATCGACGACAGGCCCCGGATCAAGGGCTTCCGTTTCCCGCGGGGGGTGACTGGCTACGCTGTATGGGCCTGCCATCGTTTCGCACCGAGCCTGCGGGATGTGGGAGATCGCTTGGCGGAGCGCGGCGTGACGGTTTCGTATGAAACCATCCGGAACCGGGTCGTCCCGTGTCGTTAATCACGTTCATGGCGCGATTTCCTTGGCGGTTGCAACCGCCCCTTGGGTGGGTGTCCGTTCGTCCGGAGATTGATCACCTTCCGATTTCTGTTGTTTCGATGCCACGACCCCTGGCGGGAGAGTTCACAAATGCGTGAACTGACTCTTAAACTGGTATACCAAGTGCCTTGGGTGCAAAGGACGCAGGCTGTTTCTCTTGCCCCACTCAGGGGTCTTGTTATTTACAACAGCCAAAGACCGATTTCAAAAAAGGCGAGGCAATGACCGACGGGGGAAACCTACTTCTGATCATCGCGCTGCTGCCGTTTCTCGGCGCACTGGTTCCAGGCGTGATGATCCGGGCGGGGCGGAATGCCTGCGCGAGTTTCGCGGCCGTGCCGACCGCGCTGGCGCTGGCGATGCTGCTTGTCCATGCGCCGACCGTCATGTCGGGCGGGGTGATACAGACCCAGGTCGAATGGCTTCCGCAACTGGGCCTGTCGGCCAGCTTCTTCCTGGACGGGCTTGGCTTCCTGTTTGCCTGCATGATCCTGGGTGTCGGGCTGCTGATCATCCTCTATGCGCGGTTCTACCTGTCGGGCGATGATCCGATGGGGCAGTTCTATACCTATCTGCTGCTCTTCCAGGGCGCGATGCTGGGGATCGTTCTTTCCGACAACATCCTGCTTTTGCTGATCTTCTGGGAGCTCACCTCGCTGTCGTCCTTTCTCCTGATCGGATACTGGAAGCACCTGCCCGAAGGCCGTCAGGGCGCGCGCATGGCGCTGGCGGTGACCGGTGCAGGCGGCCTGGCGATGATCGGGGGGATGCTGATCCTTGGCAATATCGTCGGCAGCTACAACCTGACCGACATCCTTCAGCATGGGGATCTGATCCGGTCTTCGGACTGGTATCTGCCCGCGCTGATCCTGATCCTTCTGGGAGCATTCACCAAGTCTGCGCAGTTCCCGTTCCACTTCTGGCTTCCCCACGCCATGGCTGCACCGACGCCGGTTTCGGCCTACCTGCACTCTGCCACGATGGTGAAGGCAGGTATCTTCCTGATGGCCCGGATGTGGCCCGTCCTGTCCGGGACCGAGGCGTGGTTCTACATCGTCGCGACCGTGGGTCTGATCACCATGGTGATGGGGGCGTGCATTGCCATCTTCCGGAATGACCTGAAGGCCCTCCTGGCCTTTTCGACCGTCAGTCACCTGGGCTTCATCACCTTCCTGCTGGGTCTTGGCACGGATATCGCCGCCACCACGGCCGTGTTCCACATCATCAACCACCTGACCTTCAAAGCCGCGCTTTTCATGAGCGCGGGGATCATCGATCACGAGGCGCATACCCGCGACATCCGTCGCCTTGGGGGGTTGCGCAAGCTGATGCCCATCACCTTCGTGATCAGCGCCTTGGCCGCCCTGTCAATGGCCGGCATCCCGCTGACGAACGGCTACCTGACCAAGGAACTGATGCTGGAAGAAGCCGCCCATACCATCTGGGCTGGTAATCACTACATCGTTCCGATCGTGGCGACGCTGGGGGCCCTTCTTTCGGCGGCCTATTCGTTCCGCTTCATCGGCCATGTCTTCTTCGGTCCCGTGCGCGACGACTATCCGCACAAACCGCACGACCCCGGCTTCGGCATGTGGGCCTCGCCCGCGTTTCTGGTGGTGCTGGTCATGCTGATCGGGCTGTTTCCCTTCATCGCGGAACCCATCGTCGACGTCGCCGCAAGCGCCGTGACCGGTACAAGCATCCATGCCCACCTGAAGATCTGGCACGGTATCACGCCGGCGCTCTACATGTCCGCAACAGCCGTGGTCGGGGGTCTGATCCTGCTGGCGCTCTATGCCCCGCTGAACCGGATCTGGACCGCACTGCCGCGCCCCGAGGCCAAGGTCATCTTCGACGGTTTGGTCGAAGGGGTCGCGGCCCTGTCCCGGCGCATTACCGAGGGCCTGCACAACGGCGCAATGAGCCGCTATCTTGCGATCTTTGTCATTGCCACCGTCCTGCTTGGCTTCGCGGCCTGGCAGGGGGGCGGGCTGAGCCAGGTCAACCGCCCGATCCTGCCGATCCCGCCGGTCGCCTACGTCGCCTGGGCACTCCTGGTTGGGGGAACGCTTTCGGTCGTCCTGCTGCATCGCCAGAGGTTCCGGGCGCTGGTCGTCATCGGGGTCGTGGGTTTGATGGTCTCTGCGGCCTTCATCTACCTCTCGGCCCCTGATCTGGCGCTGACTCAGATCTCGGTCGAGACCGTGACGATCATGCTTCTTCTGCTGGCCCTGCACTACATGCCAAAGGATTCGCCCGTTGAAAGCAGCGTGTTCAGGCGCAGCCGCGATGCGGTGATCGCCGTCGCCGCGGGGACGGGCGTGGGCCTTCTGTCCTATGCGTTCATGCGCCGCGATATCAGCACGATTTCGGAGTACTTTCTGGCCAATTCCTACAAGGGCGGCGGCGGGACCAACGTGGTCAACGTGATCCTCGTGGACTTCCGTGGCTACGATACCTACGGCGAGATCATCGTGCTGGGTGTTGCCGGCCTGATCATCTTTGCGCTGATGGAGGCGCTTCTGTCCGGGCCTGCGGGCCGACGCCTGCGCAACATGGACCTTTCCAGAAACCTCTCCCGGGACCGTCACCCGCTGATGATGGTGGTCAGCACACGGATCATGCTTCCCATCGTCACGATGGTCGGCGTCTATATCTTCCTGCGCGGTCATAATCAGCCGGGCGGCGGGTTTGTCGCCGGGCTGGTCATCGCCATCGCATTGCTGATGCAATACATGGCCTCCGGCTTTGCATGGACACAGGCCCGTCAACGTTACGAATATCACGCGATGATCGGGTTCGGCGTGGTGATCGCCGGGATTACAGGCTGTGCCGCCTTCTTCTGGGGCTTGCCCTTCCTGACCAGCACGTTCGGCTATGTCCACTGGGAGCCGATCGAGGAATTCGAGCTTGCCTCGGCCATGGCGTTCGATCTTGGCGTGTTCCTGACCGTGCTGGGGGCCGTCATGCTGATGCTCTACAGCCTGTCGCGGATCGCCCGTCACGCCGGAGAGACCGTGAACACCGAACCAATGGATTACGACCCATCGCTCCGGGTCCGCAAGAACAGGGAGGAGGGCTGACATGGAGATCGTCATTGCAAGCTCCATCGCCACGCTGACCGCAGGGGGGATCTACCTGATCCTGCGCCTGCGGGCCTTCCCCGTGATCCTGGGCCTGGCGCTGCTGTCCTATGCGGTGAACCTGTTCATCTTCTCGTCCGGCGGGCTGACAATCGACCAACCGCCGATCCTCGATCCCTACGGTTCGAAGGGTTACACCGATCCGCTGCCGCAAGCGCTGGTGCTGACCGCCATCGTGATTTCCTTCGGGATGACGGCTGTGCTGGTCATGGTGTCCCTTGGGGCGTACCTGGAACGCGGGAACGACAAGATCGACATCGACGAAGGCGAAGCCCTGATCGGGGAGGGTGACGCAGAATGAACTGGATCATCGCTCCCGTCCTGCTGCCTGCCTTGCTGGCGCCGATGATCGGCTACGTCATGCGGCACGATATCACCCTTGCACGCATCGCCTCTGTCGCCGGCACCTTGCTGCTGGCGGCCATCGCAACCGGGCTTCTGATTTCTGCCAGCGGCGGAGAGACTGAGGTCTACTACCTTGGCGACTGGGCCGCGCCCTTCGGGATCGTACTGGTTCTGGACCGGCTCTCGGCGCTAATGGTCTTCATCACGTCCATACTCGCCGTCATCGTCGTGATCCACGCGGTCGCGACAGGCTGGGACAATCGCGGGCGGCATTTCCATGCGCTGTTCCAGTTCCAGCTCATGGGAATCTGCGGTGCATTCCTGACCGGGGATGCCTTCAACCTGTTTGTCTTCTTCGAAGTCCTGCTGATCGCGTCCTACGGGTTGATGATCCATTCGGGCGGCAAGGAACGGCTGCAGGCCGGGCTGCAATACGTGGTGATGAACCTTGCCGGCTCCACCCTGTTCCTCTTCGCGCTCGGCACGCTCTATGCGTCTGTCGGTACGCTCAACATTGCTGACCTGGCTATGCGCATTGCCGAGATCCCGCCAGAGGAAGCCGGGCTGGTACGCGTGGCCGGCATGCTGCTGCTGATCGTCTTTGCCATCAAGGCCGCGATCTTCCCGCTGCAATTCTGGCTGCCGGCGAGCTACGCCAATGCGCCCGCGCCGGTGGCCGCGCTCTTCGCCATCATGACCAAGGTCGGGGCTTACGCGATCATCCGGTTCGGCACTGTGATCTTCGGGTCTGACACAGCCGCGACCGAGGGCATGATCGGAGAATGGCTGTTCCCGGCCGCGATCGTCACCATCGCCATCGGGGCCATCGGCGTGCTGGGCGCGCGCCGGCTGATGCCGCTTGCCGGCTTCTCTGTCATTGGGTCCATGGGTACGTTGATGGTCGCCGTGGCCGTCTTCACGCCGCAGGCGACGACGGCGGCACTATACTATCTGGTCCATTCGACCTTCGCTGCTGCAGCCCTTTTCCTGGTGGCCGATCTCGTGATCACGCGCCGTGGAAGCGATAACCTGCTGGCCATGCCCGTCACCGTACAGAACGGGCTTTTCGCGGCCCTTTTCTTCGGCGCGGCCATCGCCGTGGCCGGGATGCCGCCGCTCAGCGGTTTCCTGGGCAAGCTTCTGGTGCTGGACAGCCTGCGCCAGCCCGAACTTATCGGGTGGGCCTGGACCGCCGTGCTTGCCGGGTCGCTTCTGACGATCGTGGGCTTTGCCCGGGCGGGCAGCATGCTGTTCTGGAAATCCACGGCGGTCGCAGCCGAGGACCTGCCAGAAGAAGGTACGCCAGAGCCCATGCCCACCGCGCGCCCGATGGAGATCGCACCGGCGATCACCGCCCTTGTGCTTCTCGGGTTGCTTTCCGTCCTCGCCGGGCCGGTGGTGACCTACATGGAAGGAACCTCGATGCAGATGTTCGACCGGTCCGAGTACATCGGTGCGGTCCTGGGAACCGGAGAGGAAGGCTGACATGTTCAAACGTCTGATCCCGCACCCGTTTCTGAGCGTCGGACTGGTTGTGGTCTGGCTGATGCTGGTCAACCATTTCTCTCTCGGCAACCTGCTGCTGGGGGCCGTACTGGGCATCCTGGTGCCGGCGCTGACCGGCCCGTACTGGCCCAACAAGCCGAGTGTCGGTCGACCGCTGAAGATCATCGAGTACATCCTTGTCGTGCTCTGGGATATCGTCGTGGCCAACGTCCAGGTGGCGCTGCTCATCCTGTTCAAGCGCAACGCGAACCTCAAATCCCAGTGGATCGTGGTGCCGATGGAACTGACCTCTCCCGAGGCGATCACGGTGCTCGCGGGGACAATCACGATGACGCCGGGCACGGTTTCGGCCATGCTGACGGCGGACGCGAGCGAGATATTGGTCCACTGCCTGCACACGGATGATCCCGAGGGCACGCGGGACGATATCAAGAACCGCTACGAACGCCGGCTGAAGGAGATCTTCCAATGATTGGCATTGCCGTTGCTTTCGCCATTGGCTGTTTCAGCCTGGGCCTGCTGATGAACCTGTGGCGGCTCGTGCAGGGGCCGAACCTGGCGGATCGGGTCCTGGCGCTGGATACGATGGTGATCAACCTGATCGCGCTTCTGGTGCTGTACGGGATCCGGAACGGCACGGCGATGTACTACGAAGCGGCGATGCTGGTCGCCATGGTCGGCTTCGTTTCCACCGTCGCATATTGCCGCTTCATCCTGCGCGGCGACATTATCGAATAGGAGCGGAAAATGGACCAGATCATGGAAATCCTAGTCACCTTTTTCCTCGTCATCTCCGGAATCTTCGGGTTGGTCGGCTCATTCGGTTTGATCAAGCTGCGCGACACGATGCAGCGGCTGCACGCGCCGACCAAGGCCACGACGCTTGGCGTCGGCGGGGTGCTCATCGCGTCGATGATCTACTTCTTCGCCTTCGAAGACACCCTGAGTTTCCACGAGCTGCTGATCACGATCTTCCTGCTGTTGACGGCCCCGGTGGCGGCAAATTTCATCGCCAAGACGCTGCTGATCGAAAAGGCCGACAAGATCGCGCTGCCGCCGTCGGGCTGCGATGCCGGCTGGGCGATCCATAACGATCCGCCCAACCTTGCCAACAACGGGGAGAGCCGAGGCTGAGACAACCGCCCTCGGTTCTGTCGCACGTTTTGCCTTGATGGTGTCGTTCCGGGTATCGCATTTCCCCCAGCATGTCATCCTGCACTCCGTGTTCTTCTACGTCAGGTATGGTGTGTCCCATCCTGCTCGGCGAGAGATCATCGCCGCGCGCGGCATGATGCCGACCATCCCGCGCTGAACTGATTGGTTGTGACGTATGCGGCGTCGTTGTGAGACCGGAATGCCGTGCTCGAGGGCGTCGGTTCATCACGCAGATTCAAGGGTCTGAGCCGTCGTTGCCGGACGTGGCTTTGTCACGGAACCCGTCATGGACGTTCTTTGAAGCGAACAGGCGCGCAGTGTCGCAATGCGGTCGAGAGGGCGGAGTACGCCGCGACAGCCTGGGCTCTTGTGAAGACCAGGCTGAAAGCGGTTTCACCTGTGCGGTAGACCAATGCCGGCAAGCCGAAGATCAATCGCGCAACGGACGCAGACGGTGTTTCCGCGAACACGTCGGCACCGCGGTGGAGCAGGCCAAGCGCACCGGGGCCGTCGACCGAAAAGGCGTGATAGCCGTCCGTCATGTCGGAAATGGCAAGTGACTTCAGCTCGTCCCACCCGTCTGTCCGGGCCGGGCCGTTGACTTCCAGGATCCGGTCGCGCCGCAGGCTGAGGGCAAAGGGGCCATCGGGGGCGATCTCTGGCCAGCCAATCAGGGGCAGTTCCGAGGACGTCTGTACGCCGCTGCCACTGATCAGGGTCAGCCGATGCATGTTGGCAGAAGATACGCGACACGCCTTGCCGTCGACCTCGCCCGTAAGAACGCTGGATGCAGGGAAGGGGGCATCCCATTTATGTGTATCGTCACGCATGAATCCTGGCTCCCTCCCGGTCGAAGGCCACGGGCGACGTCAATGTCGCCTGGTAGGTTTGTCCAAGGTGGAACAGGGTGACCGTTTCGCCCATCCGCTGGGTTCCGCGCTCGACAAGCCCCAATGCGATGGGCCGGTTCACGTTCGGGCTCATGTAGCTCGATGTGACGATCCCGAAGGACCGGCGATCCGTCCCGTCGATCAGGTGCGCGCCGGTCGGCAAAGGTGTGTCGCCGATGGCGGACAATCCGACAAGCTGCCGCCGGTCGGGATCGTTTGCCGCGTCCGTGTGCAGGCCCCTGTCGCCCACGAAGGTGGTGGGTTTCTTCGTTCGGGGCAGGGTGAAACCCAGATCGTGAGGCATGGTTTCGCCGTCGGTGTCCTTGCCGATGATGATAAAGCCCTTCTCGGCCCGCAGGATCGAAAGCGCTTCGATCCCCATCGGCCGGACGCCAAGCGGTCGGCCTGCATCTGCAAGCGCTGTCCAGAGTGCCTTGGCGCTGGATGCGGGGACCGATATCTCGAAACTGACCTCTCCGGTGAAACTGACCCGCGCAATCCGCAGGGCCACGTCGCGCCAGACGGTTTCGCGGAACGTCATATGAGGGAACGCGTCCGCGGAAAGATCGACGTCCAGCCCAAGGCTGCGGGTCACGTCGCGCGCTTTCGGCCCCGTCACGGTCACGGTGGACCAGTGGTTGGTGGTATCATGCACGAAGATGCGATCGGGATCGTTGCCGTCCTGCCGCCAGCTTTCAAGCATGCCTGTCACGCCTTCCGCATGGCTTGACGAGCTGGAGATCACGAACCGGTTCGGGCCCATGCGAAACACCACGCCATCGTCAAAGATCACGCCCCTCTCCGTCAGCAGGAACCCGTAGCGCAGGAAACCCGGCTTCAGAGTCTTCATGGTGTTGTAGTAGACGAAGTTCACGAAGGCTTCGGCGTCCGGCCCCATCACCTCGATTTTCCCGAGAGGCGAGGCATCCAGAATGCCTCCCGCGTCGCGCACCATGCGCGCTTCGGATTGTGCAGCCTCGGGGCCGGGTCGGTCGCCATACCACGCCGGGCGCAGCCAGCCGCCATATTCCCCAAGCGCCGCGCCAGAGGACCGGTGGACGTTTTCCAGCGCAAGGCGTTTGAGCGGGCGAAAATTCTGGCCACCGTGGTGGCCATGATACAAAGCCAGCGGGACGGGGACGAAGGGCGGGCGGAACGTGGTCGTGCCGACCTCGGGGATTGTCTTGCCCGTCAGGGCCGCCATCGCTGCAAGCCCGGGAATGTTGGATGTCTTCCCCTGGTCCGAGGCCATGCTCAAGGTGGTGTACCGCTTGAGATGCTCGACGGAGACATAGTTTTCACGTTCGGCCAGTTCGATGTCCTTGAGGGTGACATCATGCTGGAAGTCGATCCACTGGCGCCCTTTTGCGCCGGGCTTGGGCAGCGTCGGGGTCAGCGTGAATCGAGTTGTGGCTTGGCTGTAGGGTTCGCCCATGGCAAAGGCCCGGGCTTCGGCAAGGGCCTGGTCCAGATCGAACGTCCCGTTGGCGGCCCCGATGGCGCGCATGCCCGCAGGGGCCTCTGCGGGAAGGAATGTGGCCAATGCCTCGTCCCAGCGAAGCTTGCCGCCGGCGTGGCGCCACAGATGCAGGACCGGGGTCCAGCCTGCCGATGCCAATACGCAATCGACGGCCTCGGCGCGTTTGCCCTGACGCAGCGCCTTCACACCGCGACGGCCGGAGGCGGCCAGATCGCCCTTTGCAGGGTCGAACAGGCTGACCTTTGCGCCTGCCTCGCTCAGACGTGCCGCGGCCGATGCCGCCTGCGCGTGGTTCGCGGCGATGGCAATGGCGTTCCCGACCCGCACTCCGTAGCGGCCAAGGTATTCCAGGCCCGCCTCGAGGCTCATGATGCCGGGGAGGTCGTTGTTGCCAAAGGTCACCGGACGATCGATCGCCCCGCTGGCCAACAGGCACTCCTTTGCACGCAGACGATAAAGCGTCGGGGCGACATCCACGGCGGATTGTCGGGCAAGCCCGTAAAGGCGATGGTCGAACACCCCGAACGCGGTCGTATGAGTGAGGATGCGCCCGCCCGCGTCTTCGATGGCAGCCTTGCGGGCGGCGACCCAATCCGTTGGCTGAAGCCCTTCGATCCTGTCGCCCATGCGGTACAGCCCGCCGCCAAGCGTGTCATGATCTTCGACCAGCCAGACGGTCTTGCCTTGCCGCGCCGCCGCTTCGGCCGCCGCCAGTCCGGCCGCCCCGCCGCCGACCACCAGCAGATCGCACTGCGCATGGACCTGATCCGCGGTGTAGCCCTCCACCATGTCCGGTTCCAGCGTGCCCAGCCCGGCCATCCTGCGGATCATCGGCTCGAACAGGTGCCAATCGGGTTTCATGAAGGTCTTGTAGTAGAACCCGGCCTTCAACCACGGGCTGAACAGGTCCAGGCCGCCCTTGACGTCGAAACCTGCATTGGGCCAGGCGTTGACGCTTCTGATGTCCATCCCCGGGGCAAGCGCTGTCGTGGTGCCCAGAACGTTGGGCAGGCTGCCTTTTGGCGTTCTGACGGAAAAGATCGCGTTGGGTTCGTCGAACCACCCGCCCCAAACACCACGGGGGCGGTGATACTTGAAGCTGCGCCCGACAATGCCCGTGCCATTGGCCAGCAGTGCCGAGGCCAAGGTGTCGCCCCCAAATCCGTGCATGGAACGACCGTCGAAGTTGAAGTCGATGCGGCGCGCACGATCAATCAGACCGCCCGAGCTCAGCCGTGTCCCGCTCATGTCGGAAGCTTCCTCAGGGTCTCGGTTCCCAGCACGTCCATCGTGACACTGTCGCGCGACATGACGAAGACCTCGGCGCAGGGAAGGTGGATCCAGATTTCCCGCGTGACCCCCTTTTCATTGGTCTGGTCGAACAGATAGGCGGCCCATTTTTCGGCGCTCACATCCCGGGTTGTGTCCGGCCGGGTCTTCCCGGTCTCTGCCGCGAAGTGAAACTCGCCTTCGGATCTGGGGCCGCAGAATGGACAGGGTAACACTTGCATATCCGTCTCCTTCAATGCGCGATGCCAGAGGCCGCGCCTTCGTCGATCAGCCGGCCGGTTACGAAACGATCGATGTCGAAGGGGCGGCTGATCTCGTGATGGGTGCCGTTCGCCAACAGATGGGCAAACAGGTAGCCGCCGGCTGGAATGGCCTTGAAGCCACCAGTGCCCCAGCCGCAATTCACGTACAGCCCTTCGATACCGGACGGTCCGATGACGGGTGAACTGTCGGGCGTTACATCCACGATGCCGGCCCAGTGGCGCAGCAGTTTTACCTTGGCCAGCACGGGCGCCATTTCCACCAGGCCCGCCAGAACCGCCTCCTGCACCGGAAGGTTGCCTTTCTGGCCATAGGACGGCACGCGATCCAGCCCGCCACCGATGACAAGCCCGCCCTTGTCCGACTGGCTGAAATAGGTGCCGTAGGCGGGCGAAAAAGCGACGGTATCGATCACCGGCTTCATCGCTTCGGTGACGAAGGCCTGAAGTGAGTATGACGTGATCGGCAGCTTGAAGCCAGCGAGCCTGGCCAGGACCGAGCTGTGTCCGGCAACGGCCGCGCCGACCGCCCCGGCGCGGATCGGGCCAAGCGTCGTCTCGACGCCGGTGATCCTGCCTGCTTCCCTAATGAATTCCGTCACTTCGCAGTTCTGGATGATATCCACGCCCAGGGCGCTGGCCGCGCGGGCATAGCCCCACGCAACGGCATCATGGCGCCCGGTTCCCGCGCTGCCTTGCCAGACGGCGCCGTGGATCGGGAAGCGCGCATCCTTCGAATAGTTCAGCAACGGGGCCTTCTTGCGCACATCCGCCGCGTCCATCAGGATCGCGTCCGCCCCGTTCAGCTGCATCGCATTCACGTTACGCGCCGCCATTTCCATTTCCGGTTCGGAATGGGCAAGGACCAGCATGCCGCGCTGCGAGAACATGACGTTGTAGTTGAGCTCCTTCGACAGGCCTTCATAGAGCTTCACGGACAGGCCATAGAGCGCGGAACTTTCCGGGTAGTAATAGTTGGAGCGAATGACGGTGGTGTTCCGCCCGGTATTCCCGCCGCCCAGCCACCCCTTTTCGATGACGGCAACGTTCGTGATGCCGTGGTTTCGGGCAAGGTAATAGGCGGTCGCCAGCCCATGCCCTCCGGCACCGATGATCACGACGTCATAGGCCGCCCCGGGCTTGGGGGACCGCCACGCCTTGGACCAGCCCGACTGACCCCGCAGGCCTTCACGAAGAAGCGAAATGGCAGAGTATTTCGTTGTCATCCTGTCCCCTCGCTTCCGCCGCCGCGGCTTCGGGCTTGGCCTCCGATGCTATCGCTACAGGTGCATTCATTGCTGTACAATATGCGCACGGTCCAGTTTCCATTGGCACTTCAAGAACCGGACCGAGTTGCTGGATGCGCTTTCGGATCAATCGGCAAACTCAAACACCAAGGCCCTGATCGAAGCGTCGCCATAACCGGCCCGATGGTGCGCGCTATCCTCGTCGCGATCCAACACCTCCGGGCGCCGCCGTCATGCATAACTGCGACCCAGACCCGAACCAAACGTAAGCGGTTGGAGAGGCAAATCCGCTGCGATGCACAACAGGACCGCCGCTCCCGAACAGCAAGGAGCCTCGGCGGGAGACGACCGGTCCGGCGTCTGTCCCCAAATGCACGCACCGCTCGGAGCGAAAACGCTTGATATGCTGACCCCGTCAGGGACCTTTTAGTCAAAGGGAAAGCCTCTTGGGGAATATCGATTAACAAAGTTAAGCTTAGCTTATAAACAGTTAGTCCTATTGCTCTGTAAGGAATCGGTCACTCAAATGCATATCACCCCCACACATTCCTTTGCAGAGGTTCGCCCCGCCGCAGGCCGTGGCCCTGTGTACAGATCCGTCAGATCGACCACGGCCCTGACCGGGGCGCTGGTAACCGTCCTGTCGGTCCTCGCGCTGCCCGCGGGGGCTGCATGTACCACCGACGGCACGACGATGACCTGTACGGGCGATGATATCCCCTATGTCTACAAGCCCGACGGCTCGGTCACCGATATCACCTACAAGGATGTCACCAAAAGCATCAGTGCCGATCTTTCGGCCAACCATTCCTATGCGCTCAACCTCGAAGATAACGGGGATGAGGGACACGACGCCACCAAGGATGATCACGAAGACGGTCAGGATGGGGGTGACGGCGGCGACGGTGGCGATCTGTCCTCGACCATGCATTTCGACGACGGCGGTTCTGGAATGGACAGCGACGCGAGCGGCATCCGGCTGGTGAGCGAAGGTGGCGTGGGCGGCGAGGCGAACGAAGACAGCGCATTCGGAACGGCCCATGGCGGTGTCGGCGGCACAGGCGGCAACGGCGGCACGTTGACCGTTCTTGTGGATGCCGGCGACAGCAGCGACGCAGGATACGTCTTCAAGACCACCGACGGCCCGGGCGTCAAGGCCGTCAGCGAGGGTGGCGATGGCGGCAAGGGCGGCAAGGGCACCAACCAGAGCGGATTTCACCAGGGCGATGGTGGCGAAGGCGGTGAGGGCGGCAAGGGCGGCGACGTCACAGTGACGCTGACGGACGGCGATCCGTTCGAAATCAAGTCGAGCGACAGCGCAGGGCTTACTCTGCTCAGCAGCGGCGGCGATGGCGCGGAAGCCGGAGAGGGGCTGTCGGACAACACGGCCACCGGCGGGCGCGGTGGAGCGGGCGGGGATGGCGGTGATGTCACGCTGTTGGCCCAGGGCGGCAAGAAGTCGATCTCGACGACGGGGACAAGCGTGCACGGCATCCTCGCGATCAGCGAAGCGGGGAACGGCGGCGAAGGCGGCGAAGGCCACGGCCCGGACGATGGCATTGGCGGCAATGGCGGCCACGGCGGGACCGGCGGCAATGTGTCGATCACCTATGAGGGCGATATCACCACGACCGGGGACACCGCGGTGGGTGTCCTGATCCAGAGTCTCGGCGGTGCAGGCGGCGAAGGCGGCCCTGGCAAGAGCTGGTTCGACGGTAATGGCGGGCATGCCAATGAACCGGGTCCCGGCGGCGATGCGAGCGTCGACCTGAAAAGTGGCACCATAACCACGAGCGGAGAGCAGGCGGTCGGAATACTGATCGAGAGCGTCGGCGGTTTTGCGGGAAGCTCCGGTGAGTCCGACGGATTTGTCGCCTACGGGGCGAATGGCGAAAGCGGTGGTGATGGCGGTACTGTGTCAGCCACGCTTGAGGATTACAGCATTGATACCGCCGGAGATTATGCGGTCGGCCTGATCGCGGCGTCGATCGGAGGCGGCGGCGGCACCGGATCGAAAGACGAGGGGTTCGATGCGATCGGCGCCACGGGCGGGGCTGGTGGCGCAGGTGGCAAGGTCGAGGTCACGCTGACCGGGACCAACTCCATCACCACCAAGGGCGAGGATGCCCCGGGCATACTGGCGATGAGCGCGGGCGGCGGCGGCGGCGTCAGCGGCGGCAACGATGGCGTTGTCGCGCTTGGCGGTCAGGGTGGGGAGGGCGGCAATGCCGGCGACGTCACCGTGACCAACGACGGTGACACGACGATCAACACCTCTGGCAAGTATTCGGTCGGGGCCATGATCAGCAGCATCGGCAACGGCGGCGGCAAGTCGACGTCGCCCAAGGGAGCTTGGGCGCTTGGTGCGAATGGCGGCGGCGGCGGCAGCGGCAGCGATGTGTCCGTGGACTTCAAGAGCGGCACGTTCAAGGTCACGACTGAAGGCGACGTGGCCGACGGCGTTCTGATCTCCTCGATCGGCGGCGGCGGCGGTCACGGTGGCAGCACGGTCGTCGGGCTCGACCTGATCAAACCGGCGATCGGCACCTCCGGCGGTGACGGCGGCAGCGGCGGTGACATCTCCATCACGGCAGCGGACGGTGCTTCGGTCGATATCGAAACCAAGGGGTTCAAGTCGGCCGGCTTCATGGCGCAGAGCGTCGGCGGCGGTGGCGGCGCCGGCGGATCGGTGGTCAATGCCAGCATCGGCCTGACCTTCAATTCGCAGACCGGGTCCCAGAAAAGCTCCAGCGGCCATCATGGCGGAACGGTCGATATCGGCGACACGGATACGGTCGGCCTGACGGGGAAGGTGACGACCGGAGGCCACAGCTCGGTGGGCGTCCTGATCCAGTCGGTGGGCGGCGGGGGCGGCTCTGCCGGCACCAACACGCAGGCGGGCGCTGCGTCGATCGAATTCGGCCATGACATGGGGACCGATGGCGGGGCCGGCGGCGACGGCGGCGTGGTCACGGCGAATACCAAGACCGATGTCACCACGTCGGGCGACCATTCCGACGCGGTCTTCGCACAGTCGCTGGGCGGCGGCGGCGGCCATGCGAGCAACGTGACCGATTCCAACGTCGGCCTGAACATGAGCAGCTACGTCGGCAACCAGGGCTCCAACGGGGGGACCGGCGGCACCGGCGCCGCCGTGACGCTTGTGTCGGACGGCACGATCCAGACCGGCGGCGACAATGCCCTGGGCGTGCTGGTGCAATCGCAGGGCGGCGGCGGCGGCAAGGGCGGCCACACAATCGATTGCGATATCGGGATCGACGCGGGATCGGTCAAGTTGGGCTCTTCCGGCGGCGCCGGTGGCGATGCCGACGATGTCGATGTGACCACGTCCGGCTCCATCGGGACCAAGGGCCACCTGTCCACCGGCATTCTCGCGCAGAGCATCGCCGGCGGCGGCGGCCAGTCGGGCACGACGGTCTCGGGGGATATCTCGATCGACCTGAGCTATACCCATGGCGGCGACGGCGGATCGGGGGGCAGCGCGGGCAAGGTCACGCTGAGCAACGCGGCCGACGTGACCACCGCCGGGGGCCAGGCCCTTGGCGTGCAGGCGCAAAGCATCGGCGGCGGCGGCGGCGCAGGCGGCGTGACGGTGTCGGGCGCGCTCAGCATCGCCGCGGTCAACATCGCGCATGGCGCGGATGGCGGCGACGGTGGCACGTCCGGCGAAGTGTCGCTGACCAACACGGGCAAGGTCGCAACAACCGGCGACACGTCTGATGCCGTTTCCGCCCAGGCCCTGGGCGGCGGTGGCGGCAAGGGCGGGCTGCTGGTGACGGGCTCGGGGACCGGCGGTCCGATCTCGGGGTCGGTCAATGTCGCCGTGGGCGGCACGGGTGGCAAGGGCGGTGTCGGCGGCAACGTGGATCTGACCAATTCCGGCGCGGTCACGACCTCCGGCTACACCGCGCGGGGGCTCTACGCCCAGTCGGTCGGCGGGAGCGGCGGCGACGGCGGCGCGGTGATCTCCGGAACGGTCAACGTCTCCGCGGAATTCGGCGGTTCGGTCAATGTCGCCGTCGGTGGCGACGGCGGGGATTCCGGCAAGGGCGGGACCGTCGGGATCACCAACCAGAAGGGCGGCGACCTGACCACCAGCGGGCATTATTCGACGGGCATCTTTGCCCAGTCGGTCGGCGGCAACGGCGGCGTCGGCGGCGGCAGCTATGCCCTGAACACCCAGGGCAGCGGTGAATCCTCGGGCGAGGTCACGGTGACTGTCGGCGGGTCCGGTGGGGACGGGGCCGTCGCCAACAAGGTGACGGTCGAGAATGACGCCTCGGTGACCACGACCGGCGGCAATGCCCACGGTATCTATGCGCAATCGGTCGGCGGCAATGGCGGCGTCGCGGGGGCGGGCTATGCGCTTGCACTGGACGGCTACTGGAAGCCCAAGGGCGAGAGCACAACCGTCGACCTGGACGCCGCGATCGGCGGATCCGGCGGCACGGCGGCCCACGGCGACACCGTCACCGTCACCAACACCGGCGACATTTCCACCAAGACCGACACGTCCTACGGGATCTACGCCCAGTCTGTCGGCGGTGGCGGCGGGGACGGCGGCCAGGCCGGGTCGCATACGTTCGGCTACACGAAAAAGGAGAAGGCGCCGAAGGGCAGCGATCCGAAGAAGAGCAACAAGGCCGTTTCGCTGACCTACACCCAGGGCGGCGACAACGGGGCCTCGGGCGATGGCGGAGATGTCAAGGTCACCCATTCCGATGGCACCATCACGACCGAAGGTGCCGCGTCCTATGCGATCTTCGCGCAGTCGGTCGGCGGCGGCGGTGGCAACTCGGGCAACGGGACACCCGGGAAGACGGGCTGGATCGAAACGGTCGCGAATGCCGGCGAATGGCTAGATGACATCTACGACACCTACAAGTCGGTAAAGGGCATGCCCGGCAGCCTCCTGAGCTGGAGCATCGACGTCGGTGGCAAGGCCGGATCCTCGGGTCATGGCAGCGATGTGTCGGTCACCAGTTCCGGCAAGCTGCACACCACGGGCGACAGCGCCACGGCGATCTATGCGCAGTCCGTCGGCGGCGGCGGCGGCAATGCCGGCGATGGCAGCCAAGGGCTGATCACCTCGATCACCATCACGCATTCCGGTGCGGGCGGCGGCGATGGCGGCGACGTGTCGGTTTCTCTCAAAGACAGCGGATCCATCATCACCGAAGGCGATGGCGCGATGGGGATCCATGCCCAGTCGCTCGGCGGCAGTGGCGGCAACGGTGGCGACATCGAGGGCAACATCGTCACGGCCATCTCGAACTTTGCCGAGACCATGGGTGCGCAGGCCTTCGGCGGGGACGATGGCGGCGGGGCCGGCAGTGGCGGTGACGTGGCGATAGCCATGGATGCCGACAGCTCGATCACCACCTCGGGCAAGAACGCCCACGGCGTCTGGGCCCATTCCGTGGGCGGCGGCGGCGGCGCCGCCGGGTCGCTCGACACCCAGGCGGTTGCCACTACCTACACGACGGGCGTCGGCAGCGCCGGGGGCGACGGTGACGGCGGCTATGTCAACGCCGACCTCCAGGGCGATATCCACGTGACGGGCGAAGGTGCGCACGGGGTGTTCCTGCAAAGCGCGTCGGGCGGCGACAGCTATTCCGGCGGCGTCAAGCTTTATGTTGGCGGCTCCATCAAGGCCGAGGGCAAGGATGCCCGCGCGATCCTGGTGCAATCCTCGGAAACCGGCAGTGACGATCCAAAGGGCGACTGGACGACCTCGGGTTCATGCGATCAGGCCGACGACCAATGCCGCGGCACCTCGCATCTCTATGTGCAGGCGGGAGCGGTGGTCGAGACCACCAACAAGAACGCCTACGAGACCATCGCCGTGTCGGGCGGGCGCATGAAGATGAACACCGACGGGACGATCCACTATTCGAACCTGATCGACAACTCCGGCACGCTCCGCAGTGCCGACCTGGATTCGGTGGTGATCGCCAATGACGACACCGGTGGTCTGCGGATCCACAACAACGACGGCGGACTCCTGTCGGGCTCCTTGCAGCTGTCGGACAGCAATCGGACCGAGTTCGAGAACAAGAAGGGCGCGACCTTTGCCGCGGGCAGCACGGTCTACCTGGGCGAGATGGGCAATTATACCGGCGAAACCGGCGCCACGCTGTCGGCCTATGGTGTCGGAACGATCGGGACCAGCCAGATCAGTCTGGGCGGCGATTTCGCCGAGTCCGGAACGGTTCTGATCGATGCCGAAAGTTCGGACGGCGCGACCGTGACCAACGACCTGCTGTCCTTCACCGGGCTTGAGGACGCGGCCACCGTGAGTTTCAGCGATGCCAACTTCAAACCTGTCTGGAGCGGGTCGACGACCTATGCCAGCGGCGACAAGGGCACGCTGCAGGTCGCCGAGGTGGACGAGTCCAAACGCCTGACACTCAGCGACTCGACCGTGACCAATACCTCCGTCGCCACCTACACCGTCTACACGAAGGACGATTCCAGCGGTGATGGCGCCGGCGTCTACGTGGACTTCACGGTGGATTATTCCGGCGCTGCCTCGGGCGTGGAGCTGAGCGGCAACGCGCTCAACTACGCGAGCTACTTCAGCGACACCATGACATCGATCCAGAACGGGCAATCGGAGACACTCAAGGACGAGCTGTCGTTGCTTGCCACGGAATTCCTGAACACCATGACAGGCGAAGAGCTGAGAACGGCCTATCGTCACTATGCGCCCGAAGAACACCTGACCGGCGCATCCAGTGCGATTTCCTCGTCCCATGCGCTTAACCAGCTGCTGCAAAGTTGCCCGGACATCGATCCCGATGCCGGGCTTGATTTCCTGCACCAGAACAATTGCAGCTGGGGCATGGGGATCGGGTCGCGCCGCCATCAGGACCGCACCAGCGAAAGCCCGGAATTCACTGAATCGGCCTGGGGTCTGGCGCTTGGAACGCAGCGCGAAGTGGGGGCCGACCTGTTCGTTGAACTCGCCGGCCAGCTTGAAACGCTCTCCATCGGGGGCGAGAACTTCTCGCAGGATGGCGACCGCTATTCGGGTGGCGTCGCGCTGAAAAAGGAAATCGGGCGATATACCTTGTCGGGCGCCGTGACAGGCGGCCTGTACTCGCTGGATTACGAGCGCGGATATACAAGCGGTGGCGTTGCACGGACCGCGAACGCGGATGTCGACGGCCGATTCCTGGGCGCGGAACTGCGCGCCTCGGCGGTGTTCCTGGGGCAGGGCGGGTTCTATGCCAAGCCCTCGGCCGCGCTGGCCTATACGCAGGTCTGGCAGGACGGGTTCACCGAATCCGGCGATGGCGGGCTGAACTGGAACGTGAATTCGGTCAGCGAAGACTGGCTGGCCTTTACCCCGGCGGTGGAAGTGGGCCGCGCCTTCCAGGCCAGCAACCGCTCGGCCCTGGCCTTTTTTCGGGCCGGGGTCACTGTGGCGCTGACCGATCCGACCCTGACCATGTCCAGCACGCTTGTCGGTGCGGATGCGCCGGGTGCGTTCAACGGCGCGCTGACCAGCGACCGCTACCAGGGCGATTTCGCCGCCGGGATCGAAGTCGAGCTGCGGGACAATCTGTCCATCTCGCTCCTGGGTCAGGCCGCGCTGTCTGAAAACAGCTACGATTATGGCGGCTCTGCGCGGATCGAATTCCGCTTCTGACGCGACATCAGTCGCACGACAGGGATGGCCGCATCAGGGCCATGCTGCGGCGATCCGCTTGTGACGCACCCGGGTCCGGCGCGCCGGACCCCGGGAGCGTCTTTCGGTGGAAACGCGGATCCGTTGTCGATGCGTCATGCCAGCGTCAAGACAAGCGGAATCGGCGCGCAAGCCGCGATGCCGGGCGTTTGCCTGCAGGTCCGGCGCTGCGGCGCCAGTCCGCCGGTGTCCCATCATGTCCTGCGTATGGTCTCTTCCTCGGTGTCTTTGTCCGGATCGTCCTGGGCCGGCTCGGTGCCCCCGGACAGGTGTTCGGGCGCGGTGGACATAGGCACGGCACTTTCAAGATCGGCCAGTCCGTCCTCGGCATCCGGATGAAAGGCCCGGCAATAAGTTGAAGCGGGACGCGGTCGCGCAGATTTCCGAGCGGGGCTACGGGGTCACGTAAGTGTCGGGCGGTCTCGGGGTCAGCCCGAATTCGCTCTACGCTTGGAAGAAGACTTTCGCGAAGGGATCATCTGGAGAGGCGGAAAAGGACACCGAGATCCTGCGCCTGAAGAAGGAGTTGGCGCGGGTTTCGGAGGGGCGTGACATCCTGAAAAAGGACGAGCCGTTGTCCGCCATTGGTCCGCGGACAATGACGAGCGCGTACTTCGCCAGGGACGCACAGTAAAGTAAAGTGCGCGTCGTTGGCCGAACATCGCGGGCAGTTCTCCATTTCGAAGCGCCCTAGAAGGATCCCGACGGCGTCGAAGGCCGGCATCTTCAGATCGAGGCCTTCAAGTGCGCCTCGGCCGATATTGCCGCCGCACTTGGTGACCCCGACGGACAGTCCCTGTTGCGCGATGCCTTGCGCGATCCCCTTCATGCGGCGAAGCGGGCCGCGAAGATAGAACGCCGGACGGCACTGCCGACGCCCGGCCTGCCCGGGCGGGGCGGGACGGTGGCGGTCACCGCGGCCGACCGCGACGGGCGGATGGTGTCTTTCCTGCAATCGAATTTCGTGGGCTTCGGNATGGCATGACGTGACCGAAACGGCAGCGGTGGGCGAGGGCGAGGTCCTGGGCGTGACGATCGGCGAGGAGTTGATCGCGCTCTATCGGATCGAGGATACGTTCTATGCGACGTCCAATGTCTGTACCCACGCCTTCGCCCTGCTGTCGGACGGCTACCTGGAAGACGACTGTATCGAATGCCCTCTCCACCAGGCCCTGTTCCACGTGCCCACGGGCGAAGCGCGGTCGCGTATCGCCAAGCGACTGCTGAAGACCTTCGCGGTAAAGGTGGAAAACGATCGGCTCCTTGTGGAAGTCCCGACAACGGTCGAGGTCTGACAGGCGCGACAAGCGGCCGTGGTGCTCTGGCCCCGGAGAACCGGAGGTTCCGTCGCAAGCTTCAGCGGAATGATCTGTCCGGCCGTTCGATTGGTTGACGAGGCAAAACCAGCGGCTCCGCTCCAGAGGAAGCCGGCTCACTGCGCAGGATCAGGCTCTACCTGCCCAAACTACTCAGGAAATTCGTCGAGCGGCATCAATTGGCGTATTCGGTCAATTGATGCCTGAGTTATCATTATAGCTGTTTATTTCGTAAAATAGATATGTCAAACATCTGTAATGATAACTTCAGCTCAGATGCGCGCCGCGCGTGCCCTTCTTGGAATCGACCAGAAAACGCTGGCCGAACTTTCGGGGCTTTCGGTGCCGACCATACAGCGGATGGAGTCGGGCACCGGCACCGTCCGTGGGGTTGTCGACAGCCTGACCAAGGTCGTCGAGGCATTCGAGCGGAGCGGAATCGAATTGATTGGTGAGGGTGCGCAAAGCACGGGGGGCGGGCGTGGTGTCCGTCTGAAATCCCCGGCTTACAAACCCTGATCCCGCGACGGCGACCGCCGACGACCTGCCGACGATCCCGCCGCTTGCCTGCGCAAGGAGCGGCCAAGATGATGGAACAGACAGCCGGGTTGAATGCGCCGACATTCGCCCAGCTTTACACACCGAAACTGGTGACGGTGCTGTGCGAGGGATATGGCCTGCCGCAGCTGCGTGCGGATGCGGTAGCCGGCCTGACGGTGGCAATCGTGGCACTGCCGCTGTCGATGGCGATCGCGATTGCGTCGGGTGCCACGCCCGCGCAGGGGCTCTACACGGCCGTGGTCGGCGGGTTCCTGGTGTCGCTTCTGGGCGGTTCGCGCTTCCAGATCGGCGGTCCGGCGGGGGCGTTCATCGTTCTGGTCGCCGCAACCGTCGCACAACACGGGATCGGGGGGCTGGTTCTGGCCACGTTCCTGTCAGGCCTGATGCTTGCGGTGGCCGGCTTCCTGCGTCTGGGGAGCTTCATCAAGTTCATTCCGTTCCCTGTCACCGCGGGAATCGCGATTATCATCTTTGCCAGCCAAGTGAAGGATCTTCTGGGCCTGACGATCCCGAACGAACTGCGCGATCTTCTGGGCAAGCTTCCGGCGCTGTGGCAATCCCTGGATACCATTACCCCCGCCGCCGCCGCCCTGTCGGGCGCGACCATCGCCGCGATCCTGTGGCTGAAACGCCTGCGCCCGTCGTGGCCCAGACTTCTGATCGCGGTGGCCGTCGCCGCCGGTGCCGTGGCCCTGTTCGATCTTCCCGTCGAAACCATCGGCAGCATGTTCGGTGGCATCCCGTCTTCGTTTCCGTCGCCGCAACTGCCTTCGTTCGATCCGGACAAGGTGGTCGCCGTCTTGCCGGCGGCTGTGTCGTTCACCCTGCTGGGGGCGATCGAATCCCTTCTGTCCGCCGTGGTGGCCGATGGCATGACAGGGCGCCGCCACCGGTCGAATTGCGAACTGGTGGCCCAGGGGGTGGCGAACATGGGGTCGGCGCTCTTCGGCGGGTTCTGCGTCACGGGCACCATCGCCCGCACCGCGACGAACGTCCGGTCCGGCGCCCACGGGCCGGTGGCGGGCATGCTGCACGCCGTCTTCCTGCTGCTCTTCATCCTCGTGGCGGCCCCCCTGGCGTCGTTCATACCGCTTGCTGCGCTGGCGGGGGTTCTGGCCGTCGTCGCGTGGAACATGATCGAATGGGGCGCCGTTACCAGCCTTGTGCGGTCCGGCTGGGGCGAGGCCGCGGTGCTGGGCACGACATTCTTCCTGACGATCTTCCGGGACCTGATCGAAGCCATCGTCGTGGGCGTGGCGCTTGGTGCCGTGCTGTTCATTCACCGGATGAGCCTTGTCACGTCTGTCCAAACCCACCGGCCCTTCGCCGGCGATGACGTGGCCGACAGCCTTCACCCGCGTACCGTCTACGATGAACAGGCGATGGTGCGGTCCGACGTCGTGATCTTTCGGATCACCGGGGTGCTCTTCTTCGGGGCCAGTGCGTCCATCGGGGCCATTCTGGACCGAATCCAAGATCACCACCGGGCCTTGATCGTCGACTTCGAAAAGGTGCCGTTCCTCGATTCCGCCGGGGCGAACATGATCGGAAACCTGTCGCGCACGGCGGAAAAGCAAGGCGTGGCTCTCTGGCTGACAGGGGCCAGCCCGGACATCCGCCGCGTTCTGGAAACCCATGGGCTGGTCGCACCGCGGGTCCATTTTGCCCCGACGATCGACGCGGCCTTGCCCGGCATACAGGCGCCATCCTTCACCGAAAGAGGGGAGTCCTGATGCCCCTGTCCGCCGGAACCCGCAAGAACGACTGTCCGTCTGACCTGCGCCGCCAGGTCCGCGATCCGGGACGCACGGGCATCGAAGCCCGCCGCTGCCTTGCGCTTCATGCATTGGGAAAGCCCCGCACGCAGGCCGAGTTGCGGGATATCCTGGAAATGAGCAATAGTGGCGTGCTTCATCTGTTGCGACGTCTCGAACGCGATGGATACGCACGACCGGTGGAAAGGATCGGCAGGACAATGGTGTGGGAAAAAGTATCCCGGGATGGGAAGGGCCCCGCGGTCAAGTAAAGGTCTGCCGCCCAGTTGGAATCAGCGAATGCGGGTGACGACCCACGGACGAAGATCGCGGCCGACCCGAACGCATATCTGCCACGTTGGGCATGACCAGCGTCTTGCATATCCGGGGCTTCACGATGACCACCATCCGCGCATAAGAAGGATCATGTCCCCTCTTGGGCAATGCCACATTACCAATGCCGGCCAGTCGGAATCCTATGGTGGGGAGCTTGAGCTGAACTACCAGGCGTCGGATACGCTGAACGTCTATGGTTCGCTGGGGCTGCTGCAGACCGAATTCAAGAGCTTCAACGTGGGCGATCTGAACCTGTCGGGTCAGGCGTTCTCGAACGCACCGGAAACCACGGCGGTTCTAGGCGCACTCTGGGGCCGGGAAACCGGTTGGTTCGTGGGCGGCAATGTCCAGTACTTGGGCAGTGCCCTGTCGCGGATCGAAACCGGTGGCGAGAGGGCCGAGATGGACAGCTATGTCACCATCGACGCGCAACTGGGCTATGCTTGGGACTCGTTCGCGATCACCGGCTACGCGACGAACCTGTTCGATGAAACCTACTTCACCTATCTCTCTGGCCCGGAGGCGGCAGCGGCAGTGGGCGACCCGCGTGAATTTGGGGTCCGGCTGACGAAGTCGTTCTGAGCCCATCTGCGTCAGGTGGCGGCAGCCTGCCGCCGCCTGGGAATGCACATCGGCGTGCCGGTTTCGGGATCTGCGATCACGCGAACCCCGACGCCGAAGACATCGGCCACCCGTTCGGGGGTCAGTACGTCTTCTGGCGATCCCAGTCCGGCCACGATACCGTCCTTCAGCAGCACCATGTGATCTGCATAACGCGCGGCCTGGTTCAGATCGTGCAGCACCGCGACGACGGTCACCTGCCGGCTGTCGATCAGGTCGCGCACCAGATCCAGCACCTCGATCTGGTGGGCCAGATCCAGATAGGACGTGGGTTCATCCGGAAGCAGGACACTGCCCTGCTGCGCCAGCGTCATCGCGATCCACGCCCGCTGCCGCTGTCCGCCTGACAGGTTGTCGAGCGGCCGGTCGGAGAGATGGTCCAGATGCGTCAGGCTTAACGCCTCGTCCACGGCGGCGGTATCGGCGGCGGTCCAACTGCCCAGCAGCGTTCGGTGCGGATATCGTCCTTGCCGCACCAGTTCTGTCACCGTCAGCCCTTCGGGGGCCTGCGCGCTTTGCGCCAGGATCGAGATATGGCGCGCCAGCGCCCGTGATTGCAACTGACGGGTTGGGGTGCCATCCAGTAGCACGTCCCCGCCCTGCACGCGGTGGAGCCCGGCCAGGCAGCGCAGAAGCGTGGACTTGCCGCAGCCATTCGGGCCCAGAAGCGCGGTGAAGCGGCTCCTTGGCACGGCCAGATCCAGCCTGCGCAGCACGGGCCTGTCGCCGTAGCCCGCTGTCAGAGAGCGGAGTTCCATCGCAGGGGACAGGTCAGTCATTGCGTTTCTTCCACAAAAGCCAGCCGAAGAAGGGCGCGCCCAGAAGGCCGGTCATCAGGCCGGCGGGCAATTGGGCGGGGGCGATGATCGTGCGGGCCACGGTATCGGCGGCCAGCACCATCACGGCACCACAAAGGGCGGCGGCAGGAATCGTCACCTCGTGCCGGCGGCCGGTCAACCTGCGCGCGATGAGGGGCGCGGCAAGGCCCACGAAGGCGATCAGCCCGGCGGCCGCCATGGCGGCCGCTGAAATTGCCGCAGTGGCCAGGATCATCAGGCCCCGGACGCGGTTGACCCGTTGGCCCAGCCCCTGCGCCACGTCATCGCCGAAGGCGATCAGTAGCGCGCCTGACATTTCCAGCTTCTCCTGATCCGCGTGCCATCCGGTCCCGTCCCGCGACAGGGGTTGGCAGTCTCCACGACAAATCCGGCTTCCACCGCGCCGCGGCGTAGCCTCCGGTTTTCTCGCTCCGCCCCCTGTCCGCGGGCCGCGTCCGGCCACAGGTCGGGCTGCGCCCTCCCGCTCTGCCCAGCCGAAAGGGACGGGGGCTTTTTGCCAGACAGAACGCGAGGCGCACCCACTAGCGGAACGGGTTTCTGCCTAACCCGACCGAGCATTGAAACAGGCACCGGGACGGCTTTGTCATGTTATTGACCCGCTCTGGCTGCACGCATAGCCATTTCACATGATCAGCCAAGTTTCGCAGCCTCGCCTGAAGGGCTTCCGTTTCCCATGGTCCGTCATCTCCTATGCCGTCTGGGCGTACCATCGGTTTGCCTGAGCCTGCGCGATGTCGAGGATCTGTTGGCCGAACGGGGCGTAATCGTCTCGTATGAAAGCATCCGGGTGTGGTGCCAGCGGTTCGGAACGCAGATAGCGGCCAAGATCTGTCGCGATCGCCCGCTTCCTGCCGACAAATGGCACCTGGACGAAGTCTTGATTTCAATTCAATGGCGAAAATATTGGTATTAGCGAGCGATCGACGCAAACGGAGACATGCTGTAGATACTGCTGCAAAGCCGCAGAAATGCCCATGCCGCGAAGCGTTTCCTGATGAAGTTGATGAAGCGATGGGGTGTGCCACGTGTCCTGGTGCCCCCCTCTCGTGACATTGCTTCGCAATGCACTGCCGGGCAGTGGACAAGTTGCGCGGCTATGGCGTGGCCATCCGTGACCTTTGCCCAAGTGTCGATCATCGCTCGCACAAGGGTTTGCGCAACCGATCAGAGGCGTCGCATCGACACACACGACGAAGAGAAAAGATCATGGGTCGCTTCAAATCCCCCTGCCAGGCGCAGCGTTTCTATCCGTCCACGATCAGGCCGCGACCATCTTCCGTCCAAAGCGCAATCGCCTTTTCGCAGCACCCTACCGCCAATCCCGGGCTGAAGTGTTCAGCCTGTGGAACAACTATGCGGCTGAAATGGCTGCCTGAACGGAGCGCGGCTTCGTACTACGGGACACTGGCCCACGAGACGACGCACTGGGCCTGCGCAGAGAAGCGTCTGGCAATCCAGAAGGCGCACGAAAGCCGGAAAGAATACGCGTTCAACGAGTTGGTCGCAGAGATCGGCGCGGCGATGCTGGGCGTGTATCTGGGCGTCACACCGCAATTCGACCAGAACGCAGCCTATATCGAAACCTGGCTGCGAGCCCTGAAGAACGACAAGACGATGATCTTTCGCGCCGCGGCAGAAGCTCAGAAGGCGATGGATTTCATCATCGACCGGGCAAGACAGAAAGAGAGGGCCGCTTAGCTGGCCAGTCGCACCGCAAAATTTTGCGGCGGCGTGCGAGAAACGGAACCGCGATTTTCCGTCATGAGCGTTCTTGAATAATGGATGGGACCGCCTTGGACCGACTGCCGACTGGTCCAATATCATTTATTTAACATAATGACACCTATTGGATGTACAGCATCCGGTAATTTGTCATTGCCCTTCCGGATATCTTGTGGATCCGATATGCTCTCGGAAAGTCTTGAAGTTGTGAGAACGAAATGACCGCTATCAATCTTGATGAAATGTCCCTGGATGACCTGAAGCAGCTGGAAAAGGATGTGGCAAAGGCCATCAAGTCCTTTGAAATCCGGCGGAAGAAGGAAGCCCTCGCAGCAGCAGAGGCCGCCGCGCGTGATAAAGGGTTCAGCCTTGCCGAACTTACGGGTGGCGGGACAAAAGCGAAGACCCCGGTCGCTCCCAAGTATTGCCATCCAGAGAACCCGGAATTGACCTGGTCCGGCCGTGGCCGGAAACCGGCGTGGTTCAACGAAGCCCTGAAATCCGGTAAGTCGCCCGAGGACATGCTGATCTCCGCGTCTTAGGATGGCACAGGATGCTTGGTCTGGGCACCAGGATTGAAATTGGCGGCCAGACTGAGAACGTGCTTGCCCCCGGGCCAGCGATCCGCATTTACGAATGCCGAAGGTCCGCATTGCGGGACAAACCGACGCTTGAGTTGTGCTCAGACATGTCGGCTTTTTCGCACTTGGCAGCGCTTGGAGGTAGCGTGAGCGCCGATTGCTGGCTGGCGGCTTACTCTCAACGCTTCGATGCCATCTTACCGGCAAGGATATTCTCTCACCAGATAGCCGATGATCACGGAGCGGGCTGTCGTGGTTCTCTGATCGCTCGTTGTTGACGCTTTGGCGAGAGCGTAATCCCTAAGCGCTATTGCGTCCACGCGGCCGCGCCCGTTTAGCGGGCAGAAGGCAGGGGTATCCGATGCCAACTCTGTTCGGATGATGTGCCGCATGAAACCACCAACACCATCCTTCTGCGATGTGGATCCAAGTTTACTGAGCAACTGATAGACGTTCATCTCCTGCGGTGTCGCGCTTCCTGCGTGATCCTCCTTCGGTTCGGTTCGGGTGTCGGAGATGGCGGAGACATCCCTGGTCAGCCAGCCGTCCGCGTCGTAGATCGTGACGAACCAGAAGCCGCCGCGGTCTTCCTGGATTTCCGGCGGCGTCAAGGTGGCGCTGGAGGGCTGGATCTCTCCGTCGACGATTTGGGACTTGTTGGCGAAGGGCCAGTAGGCCGCGTCCGGCAGACCCAGCCCGCCCCAGCCTCAGACAGTGCGGTAGAGATGATCCTGAGGGCGAGGCTTGGGGCGGACGTTGACGGAGCGCTTATGGGTCAGGGCACCGCTCCGCGCGCCCTTGATCAAGGCCGCGCTGATCTCCTCGGTCTTCTGCAGTGGAAGGATGTTATCGGGGCCTTTCTCTTGGATATGCAGTCTTCGGATCAATCGTCCGCACGGCTTTCCGCAATGCTCTGGTAGACGAGGTTCTTGAAGATCAGGCGCAACGGGCCACGGTTGGCAGGCGACTGGATCATCAGCAGCGCGATCAATTCTTCTTGGGGGTCGGTGTGATAGGCCGTGCCCGCCGCACCGCCCCAGTTGAATTCACCAGCACTGCCGAACGATGGTGCGTTGCCGTCTTCCAGACGCACACCATACCCCAGGCCAAAGCCATAGCCCGGACCCGGCAGATAGTATTTGCCCGGCATGATGCCCTCCATGTGGTTGGATGTCATCAGCTGCACGGTTTTCGGCGACAACAGGCGGGTGCCGTTCAATTCGCCGCCGTTCAGCATCATCTGCGCGAACTTGGAATAGTCGTGCGCCGTGGACATCAGACCGCCGCCGCCCGACTGGTTGGGCTTGCGCACGCGGGGATCGAAGATGTCGCCTGCGCCCAGCTGGGCCTGCTCGGGGAAGGCCTCGGCAATGCGGGGAAAGTCGGCTTCGTCATCCACATAAAAGGCGGTGTCGGTCATGCCCAGCGGCTCGAAAATGCGCGCGGTCATGAAGTCCTCAAGGCTTTGCCCCGACACGATTTCGATCACCGCGCCCAGCACATCGGTAGAGCGGGAGTATTCCCAAGTGGTGCCCGGATCATGTTCCAGCGGCAGGCTGGCCAGCAAGTTGGCCTGTTCGATGGCGGTGTTCTCGGGCGAAAAGACCTCTGCCGCATTATACGCGTCGCGTGCAGGACCCGCGCCGAAGAACCCGTATGTCAGCCCCGACGTGTGTCGCATCAGGTCGCGGACGGTCATGGTGCCCTTGGCGGGGCGGGTGACAGCGTTGCCGTCTGCGTCGGTCTCTCCGGTGACGACCACCAGATCCTTGAACGCGGGCAGATAGGTGGCCACCGGCGCTTCCAGAAGCAGGCGGCCTTCTTCCACCAGCATCATTGCGGCGGCAGTGGTGATGGGCTTGGTCATCGAATAGATGCGGAAGATCGTGTCTTCGGTCATCGGTTCGCCGTCGGGTGTGCGTGCGCCCATCGTCGACACATGCGCAATCTGTCCGTCGCGGACCAGCATGATGATCGCGCCCGGTGCCATGCCCTTTTCGACCAGCGCACCAAATGTCGCGTCCATACGGGCCAGCCGTTCGCGATCAAAACCCAAAGCCTCGGGGTCACCGCGTGGCAGCTCCTGAGCAATGGATATTGTCGCGGTGGCAATCGCCAATGCACCTGCGACCAGACAGGTTCTTAGAATGGTCATTGTATCCCCTCCTCCCCAAGGTGTGGCGGCCCGGACGAGCCGCAGGGTCACGATAGAGTTTCTGCAATCTCACGTGGAAATTACGCCACGACATTCCGGGCTCGGTATAGTTCCCCGTCTCTGCCCACTCCCAAACGGTCCGCGCCAGTGCGGCCGGTGCCGTCGCTGAAGTTGCCACCATCGGGGCCGTGATTGCCTGTCGCTACCCTTTCAGAAAGTCGACCAGCGCGCGCAGAGCGGGCGGCGTCTGCCTGCGGCTTGGGTGGTAAAGATGAATGCCATCGAAGGGCGGCGTCCAGTCCTCCAACACGGCTTCGAGGCGGCCAGCAGCGAGGTCGGCGGACACATCCTCCTCCATGTGGAGACTGACGCAGCCGCCTTGCCGCACCAACGCCAGCGCAAGATCGGCCGAGTTGCAGATCAGCGGCCCCTCGACCGGTTGGCGCAGCTCTCGCCCGTCCTTCTCGAACTCCCAGGGCGCAATGCGACCGCTGCTCAGCCGGTGGTAGGCCACACAGGGATGATCGCGCAGGTCGCGCGGGCGGGTGGGCCGGCCATGACGGTCCCAGTATTCCGGCGTTGCCACCACGAGATGCCGCAGCGGCGGGCCGACGCGGACGGCGATCATGTCCTTCTCGACATGCTCCCCAAAGCGCAACCCCGCGTCGAAGCCGTCTGCGACGATGTCATGCAGCTTGTCGTCGACCGTAACCTGCACGGTGATGCCGGGATGTGCCGCCAGGAAAGCCGGCAGCCCCCGGGCCAGAAGGGTCTGCGCGATCCAGTGGAACGTGGTGATCCGAACGATGCCCTCGGGGTCGTCGCGGTAAGCGGCAAGGCCTGCCAGCCCGGCGTCGATCTCGGTCAGGGCTGGCCCCAGCCGGTCCAGAAGGGCTACGCCCGCCTCGGTCGGGGCGACGGACCGTGTCGAGCGCGCCAGAAGACGCACGCCAACCCGCTCCTCCAGGCTCCGCATCGCATGGCTGAGCGCGGACGGTGAAACGCCCAGCTCTGCCGCCGCGGCCGTGAAACTGCGCGTGCGGGCCACCGCGGCGAAGGCGGCCAGATCATTGAGCGGCATCCGCGCCATTGCTGAAATTTCCTCACAGGCTCATGGCACAGGTAGCAGCTAATCCCCGGCGGCGCAGCCTCCTATGTTCGTGGGGACAAAGGAGACCATCCATGCAGATGACAGACTATCGCCCCTTCGGCCGTTCCGGCCTGATCGTCAGCCCGCTGGCGCTTGGCACCATGACCTTCGGCGCCGGCCGCTGGGGCACGGACGAACCCACCGCCCGTGCGATTCTTGACACCTATGTCGAGGCAGGCGGCAACCTGATCGACACCGCCGATGTCTACAGCGGCGGGGAAAGCGAAAGGATGCTGGGCGGCTTCCTGAAGGACAGCGGGATGCGCGACCGGCTGGTGATCTCGACCAAGGCAGGCTTCCCGCGATCCCAGGGCACGCCGATGCACGCGGGCAATGGCGCCTACAACATCCGTCTGGGCATCGAGGCGTCGCTGAAGCGGTTGGGCGTGGACCGGATCGATCTTTTCTGGGTCCATGTCTGGGACCAGCTGACCCCGGCCGAGGAGGTGCTGCGCACCCTTTCCGATGCCGTCGCGCGGGGCGAGATCCTGTATTACGGCTTCTCGAACACCCCGTCCTGGTACGTGGCAAGGATCGCCACGCTGGCCGCAGCGCACGGTCTGCCGGGGCCAATCGGCCTGCAATACGCCTGGTCGCTGGTCGAGCGTGGGGTGGAACTGGACCTGATGCCGATGGCGCGTGAATTCGGGCTTGGCATGATGCCGTGGAGCCCTCTGGGCGGTGGCCTGCTGACCGGGAAGTACGGCCGCGACAAACTCGCCGCCGCGTCCGAACCCTCCTCGGTGCCCAATGCCGCGGACGAGGCCCAGGACCAGCCGCGCGAACGTCTGAATGGGGCCAACCCTTATGGCGGGATGCTGTTCACCGAGCGGAACTTCGACATCGTGGAGACCGTCCGCGATGTCGCCGCCGAACTCGACGTGCCGATGGTGCAGGTCGCGCTGGCATGGGTACTGGGCCAGCCCGGGATGATCTCGCTTCTTCTCGGGGCCAGCCGACCGGAGCAGTTGAAGGGCAACCTTGCGGCCCTGACGCTCGAATTGACGGACGACCAGCGTGCGCGTCTCGACGCCGTCAGCGCGCTGCCGTCGCTCAATCCGTACTTCATCTTCAACCTGCCGAGCGAGATGCTCTACGGCGGCATGGAGGTGGCCCGCTCCGCGTGACCCGTGGCCGACATGACTTGGGGGCGGGACCGCCCCCTCGTAGTAAGATCTCTGGCGACGAGCGCTGGAACGCGTGCTAAACAGATCGCAGACCCTTTCCTTACTACGATGTTCCTATGCTCGATTGGACGGGACTGACTGCGATCGTCGCCGCCTTCTTTATCGTCGCCGTTTCCCCTGGACCCGCCACGCTCGCCGTAAGCACGGCGTCGGCTGCATCGGGACGGCGCAGCGCAATGCTCTTCGGATGCGGGCTCGGCGCGGGCCTTGGTTTCTGGGGTCTGGTCGCCGCCACCGGCCTTGGTGCCATACTGCAAATGACCACGCCTCTTTTGGTCGCGCTGAAGGTCTTTGGCGGGCTCTACCTGCTCTGGCTAGCCTTCGGTTCGGCCCGTTCGGCCATGAGAAAGAGCGAGGCACACAACAGTGCTTCCGATAACGCGCCCGTCAGCGAAGGGCAATGGTTCCTGCGCGGGCTCGTCCTGAACTTGTCGAACCCGAAGGCCGTGGTCGCGTGGATGGCCGCGCTGTCGGTTGGCTTGGGAGCCGAGAGCGATTGGATGGGCGTTGCGATTGCCACGGGTTGCTGTGTGGTGATCGGGTTCGCGATCTATGCGGGCTACGCCGCGGCGTTCTCGATTGCGGCCGTGATGCGGGGCTACGCCGGCCTGCGGCGGTGGGTCGACGGGGCGGTGGCGCTGTTGTTCTCCGTCGCTTGGCTCGCGCTCATCCGTTCGGCCTTCGCACGGGGACAGTCGGTGAACTGAAGCGTGCTGCGACGCATTGGGGTTTGTCGAAGGATCGAGGGGAGCATCCGGCCGTTCCATAAGTGGTCCTTCCGACCGTCGAGTTTCGACTTCGGAGCCATATCGAAGTCCGCCCTGCGACCACGGTATGACCCGGTGAAGCTGCCGTTCAAATTTGACGCAGCATCGGTCGGAAGGGGGCTCCTTCCGGCCCTTCCCTGCGCCGAAGGGCCAAGCGCCTAGTCGCCCCTCTCGCGGCAGGCCCTGGGCGCTCGGGCTGACTATCGCTCGCGGCCCAAACCCGACGTTGGCCAGGATCACCTTTGCCGCAGCGCGGCTTTCCCATACCGGACCTTCACGGCACCGCGCAGCATCATCCAGAGCCCCGAGGTCCGCAGTGCGGGACAACGTTTGAACCGCGTATTCTGTACCAACGACTGCTTATCTATGAGCTACCACCCGCAATTCGACGACAACATCCTCTGAAGCAAAGCCCGCGACCTCTATTGCGGTCCACGCTGGATAGGGTTCGGACATCCGCTCCGCCCAAATCGTCTTGAATGTTTCCAGATGGTCTTTCAGTCCAACATGATAACTCGTCACCTCTACAACGTGACTACCATCCATCGCACCTTCTTTTAAGACACTGAAAACTTGATCAAAGGCAGTGATGATTTGTGTTGCTGCGTCCGGTGAGGTGACACCGTCCAGTCCCGCTCCGTTAAACCCTGTCAGAAAAACGAATCCATCGGCTTCAGAACCGGGGGCCATTTTCCAGCTTTGATAGAGTCCAGTCATCGCTTTGGGGATGATCGCTTTCTTTACCAATTATGAGCCCTTTCAAAGGAGAAGGTCGCGTGTAGTGCAGACGCCAGCTGCATCCGGGAAGCACATCACTAAGGCTCCACCATACCGTTCCTAGCATTGCACGAGGCGGTGGCCCCAGAAAAGCCGTAGAAAGTCCCTCACGGCGCGGTCCGGACCTTCAGCCTCGGATCAGGATTTTGCGGCGCGGCCCGTCGAAGCTGCCGTACGCCGCGGCTGCAAAACCCCCGCGACGGTCCGAGGTCATCTGTGCAGACCAAGCTGACAGCTGTGGCTCCGCTATGCTACCTGCGCCACTATGAGCAACATTCAGATCATCCCCTACACCCCCGAACATCGAAGCGCCGTTCTTGGCCTAACTATCGCAGCTTGGTCGCCGATCTTTGCAAAGACTCGTCAAGAGGTGCCTAGCTTTGTGTACGACGCCTTCTATCCCAACGGATGGCAAGCACGTCAGATCGAAGACGTTGGTGCTCTGCTGGATCAAAGCGAAGTCAGCTTTTGGCTTCTGGTGGACGGTCAGGATCTGCTTGGGTTCTTGGGGTTCCAGCTGCACCCAGAAGATCAAATGGGCGCAATCAATATCATAGCGATTACACCGGACCGGCAGGGTCAGGGTCTGGGCAGGCATTTGATGCAGTTTGCCGAAGCGCAGGCTAGCGATGCGGGGATGTCGATGGTGATGGTCGAGACTGTAGGTGACTCAGGACACGCGCCAGCACGTGCCGCTTATGAGGCATCCGGTTACCAACGCTGGCCCGTTGCACGATATTTCAAAAACCTTCAGTGACCGCTTCTCTAATTGGGCGTTTTGGTCAAGCTCGTTTTCCTTGTTGTTTGGGATCTCTGTCACTCATCCGGGTCACGCTTCTCTTCGCAGTCTGGTTGATACCACGTGGGGCATCGCTGCACGCATGT
>NZ_QZEX01000013.1 GCF_003646465.1 Chachezhania antarctica | reverse complement strand
CCCCGCCCGAAATGCCTCAAAATTCTCTCGCCAGAACCTCCCGAACTCCCGTCCGTTCCGCTCTGGCCGCCCCGTCGTGCGCCTCAGCGCCGCCGGTGAGGGGCTATCTACGGATTGGGGTCAGTACCCGCAAGAGGGAAATCGGGAGATTCGTGAACTTTTTTTGGCAGTTTATGAAAACTGCATGAAAACATGGTGTTATGTATGGATTATTGCTGAAAAGCGGCCACGGGCGCCTCGCACGGTGCTATCGGTTTGATTGCAGAATAGGCTCTCGGGCCAAGCACAGGGAGAATCCCACAGGGTTATCCCCAGACTGACCCTTGGGAAGGCAGCGCGACTCGGGATCTTCAGCTTAGAATCGCGGCGCGCCAGCGGCCGATCGGCAGGCGCGAGGCCAGGAGAATCGCGATGATTCCCAAATAGATCAGCGGTTCGATCTGAAATCCCTTGGCCAGCATCACGAAATGCACCGCTGCCAGAACCGCGGACGGATAGATGAGCTTGTGCAGCCGTCGCCACGATCCAGCGCCCATACGCCGGATCGAAGCCGCGTTGGATGTCACCGCAAGGGGCAGCATCAGAAGGAAGGCCGCAAAGCCCACCGTTACATAGGGACGTTTCAGGATGTCCGCCCAGATCTGCGACAGGATCTGCACGTCGAGCACCAGCCAGACGGTGAAGTGGGCAAGTGCCAGGAAGAAGGTGATCAGCCCGAGGGCCCGGCGAAAGCGCAAAAGCGTTATACCGGTCCACGTGCGAAGTGGCGTCACGGTCAGTGTCACGATCAGCAACCAGAGCGCCTTTTCCCCCAGCGCATGTTCCATCGCCTTCACGGGATCGACGCCAAGCTGCCCGATCACCCCCCGCACGAAGAGCTGCACTATATAGAGAGCGCACAACACATAGAGCGGCCAGATCGGCAGCCGGCGGAGAACGGTGTTCAGCGATTGCACCATGACCGGCCTCTTAGTGGTACTTTTCGAGGTCCATGCCTTCGTACATGGAGGCCACTTCCTTTTCGTACCCGTTGAACATCAGCGTCGGCTCGCGTTTGGCGAACAGGCCGCCACCGATGACGCGTTCGCTGGCCTGGCTCCACCGCGGGTGGCTGACATTCGGGTTCACGTTGGAATAGAAGCCGTATTCGCGCGGGTTGGCCTCGTTCCACGATGTCGGCGGCTCGTCCGCCACCAGCGAGATCTTCACGATCGACTTGATCGACTTGTACCCGTACTTCCATGGCACAACGAGCCGAAGGGGCGCGCCGTTCTGGTTGGGGATCGGCTTGCCGTAGATACCCGTCGCCATGATCGTCAGCGGATTCATCGCCTCGTCCATGCGCAGACCTTCGACATAGGGCCAATCGAGCACCGGATACCGGGTCCCCGGCATCTCGTCCGGGCGATAGAGTGTCTGGAAGGCCACGTATCTCGCGCCGTCCTGCACGCCGGCCATGGCCAGAAGATCCGACAGTTCGAACCCGTTCCATGGGATGATCATCGACCAAGCCTCGACACAGCGGAACCGGTAGATCCGTTCCTCGATCGTCATGTTCGACATGATGTCGTCGAAGGAATAGGTGCCCGGCCTGTCGACCAGCCCGTCGATCTCGACCGACCACGGCGACGTCGACATCAGGTGCGCGTATTCCTTGGGATCGCTCTTGCCCGTGCCGAATTCGTAGAAGTTGTTGTAGCTGGTGATGTCATCCCAGCTGTTGGGCTCCAGCGTTTCCGCGTGGGCCGGCCCGGCGATGGATCCCAGCGCCGCCGCCCCTGCCCCGCCGGCCATGCCCGCGATCAGCTGGCGCCGGTTCAGGTAGGCCGGATAGGGGGTGATGTCGTTCCGGGTAAGGTCGTTGATCCAGCGTCGTGCCATCGGGCGAGGCTCCATTCATTGCTTGTATCGGAGGTAGCGCCCGCAACCCGCTCCGCCAAGCAAAGCCTTCTCACGTCTGGGAGATGGATGTTTCAATCACCGGGTTCACGCTGGGATAGATCTGGCTGAACGGCACCGACCGGCCGTCCGACTGCACTATCCGCACATGCCGCCGCCCCATCATCCGCGGCTCGGCCACGCCGACGGAATGGGCGATGGTTTCTACCTCGTGGATCATCTCCCGCGCATAGCGGGCGACACGGGCGTGCTTGCGTTCCACGACAAGCCCCTTCTGCAGATGCGGGTCATGGGTGGTGATGCCGGTCGGGCAGGTATTCTTGTTGCACTTCAACGCCTGGATGCAGCCCAGAGAGAACATGAAGCCCCGGGCGGAAGTGACGAAGTCGGCCCCCGCCGCGATGGCCCACGCCACGTCGCCCGGATTGATCAGCTTTCCCGCGGCCACGATCCGGATCCGTTCCTTCAGTTCGCACTCATCGCGGACGTTGACGACAAGCGGCAGCGAATCCCGGATCGACATGCCCACCAGGTCGAGAAGCGGCATCGGGGCGGCCCCGGTTCCGCCTTCCCCGCCGTCCAGCGTGATGAAGTCGGGCGCGCTGTCCGCCCCGCGCGCGACGATGGTGTCGAAGAATTCCCGCACGAAGACCTCGGACCCCACCACCATCTTGATGCCCACAGGCTTGCCCGTGACCTCGCGCACGTGGCCGATCATGTCGATCAGGTCGTCGAAGGTGTTGATCTCGGCATGGCGGTTGGGGGATATCGAATCTTGACCCGGTTCGATACCGCGGATCATCGCGATCTCAGGGCTGATCTTCGCGCCCGGAAGGATGCCGCCCTTGCCGGGTTTCGCACCCTGGCTCAGCTTGATCTCGAACATGCGCACGGTTTCATGGGCGGCGACCTCGCGCAGTTTCTCGTCGCTCAGGTGGCCCTCCTTGTTACGGACCCCGTATTTCGCGGTGCCGATCTGGAAGACGATGTCACACCCACCTTCCAGGTGGTACGAGCTTAGCGCCCCTTCGCCGGTGTTCATCCAGATCCCGGCCTCCTTCGCGCCCTGGCTCAGCGCTTGCACGGCCGGTTTCGAGATCGCGCCATAGCTCATGCCCGAGATATTGAAGAACGACGGGGCAAGATAAGGATGCCGCGCGCCGGGACCGATCAGCAAGGGTTTCGTCGTGGCATATTGCTGTTCCAGAGGCGGGAAGAAGGAATTCACGAAAATCGCGGTGCCGGGAATCCCAAGGTTCCGGGTGGACCCGAAAGCCAGCGTGTTCGATTGCCCTTCCGCCGCGCGTTCGATCCAGCTGCGTTGCGCGCGGTTGAAGGGCATTTCCTCGCGGTCCATGGCGAAGAAGTACTGCCGGAAGAACTCGCCCAGATCGCTGAAAAGATACCGGAACCGGCCGATGACCGGGTAGTTGCGGCGAATGGCGTCGCCGGTCTGCCAGCGGTCCACCACGAAAAATACAATGGCGGTCAGCACGGTCAGCCCGAACAAAAGGGTAATGACCAGCGCAATGATCAGGAGCGCATGTTCAGCAATGGGCATCGAGGGCATAGAAGGCTCCACACTAGGTATCCGGCGGGACGGTGCCACGCCGCGCGCCGACATTGGGCGGGAAGTGCCTGCCGATCAAGCCGTACCATGTGGAATTGCCGGATTAGTGAGCGGGATCGGCATCAGGCGATCCCCACGTCCGGCGCTGCGCACGGGGCCGAAAAGGCGTTTTCTTGAACGCCTTGCCGGTCCCGAGGCATGTGCCCCGGACCCGGCCAGGCCGCTTCAAATCAGCGGCCTCCCAACGTGATGTCCGGATTAGTGGACAACCGCATCTTCCGGCGGCTGCCGGTTGGACGCGGCGATCCTGTCGCCGATGATCAGACCGTCCGGTCCGGCCGTCACCGGAACGGTGGATCCGTCGAGGATGTCGCCCGACAGCAGCATCTCGGCCAGCGGGTTCTGAAGCGCCCGCTGGATCACCCGTTTCAGGGGCCGCGCGCCGAAGACCGGATCATAGCCTTCATCGGCCAGCCACTGCGTCGCCGCCTCGTCCAGCTCAAGATTGATCTTGCGATCCGCCAGCCGCTTCAGCAGCCGCTTCATCTGGATTTCAACGATGCCGCCCATGTCCTGCCGGCCCAGCCGGTCGAAGATCACGGTCTCGTCCAGACGGTTCAGGAACTCGGGCCGGAAATGCGCCCGGACCGCATCCATCACGTGCCGCCGCGCCTCGGTCACATTGCCGCCTTCGGGCAACTGGCTCAGCGCCTGTGCGCCAAGGTTCGACGTCAGCACGATCAGTGTCTGCTTGAAGTCGACCCGGCGGCCCTGACCATCGGTCAGCACACCGTCGTCCAGAACCTGCAACAGCACGTTGAAGACATCGGGGTGGGCCTTCTCGACCTCGTCGAACAGGACGACCTGGTAGGGCCGCCGCCGCACCGCTTCCGTCAGCACACCGCCTTCATCGTAGCCGACATAGCCCGGGGGCGCACCGATCAGGCGCGACACGGCGTGCTTTTCCATGAACTCCGACATGTCGATGCGGACCATCGCGTTGTCGTCGTCGAACAGGAAATTCGCCACCGCCTTCGTCAGCTCGGTCTTGCCCACACCCGTGGGGCCAAGGAACAGGAACGAGCCCAGCGGCCGGTTCTCGTCGTTCAGTCCGGCCCGCGCGCGGCGAACGGCATTGGCCACCGCGGTCACGGCCGTATCCTGACCGATAACGCGCGAATGCAGTTCCTTTTCCATCCGCAGCAGCTTTTCGCGGTCGCCTTCCAGCATCTTCGACGTCGGAATGCCCGTCCAGCGTTCCACGACCTCGGCAATCTGTTCGGGCCGCACGGTTTCGGCCACCATCACGCCGTCGTCTTCCTGCTGCTCGGCCTCTGCCAGCTGCTTTTCCAGCCCCGGGATCACGCCGTAGGAAAGCTCCCCCGCCTTGGCCAGGTTGCCTTCGCGCTTGGCGATTTCAAGTTCCGCCCGCGCATGGTCGAGCTGCTCCTTCAGATCCCGCGCGCCGGCCAGCTTGTCGCGTTCGGCCTGCCAGGTCGCTGTCATCTCGGCCGAATGTTCCTGCAGGTCGGCCAGTTCACGCTCCAGCTTCTCCAGACGATCCTTCGAGGCCGCGTCGTCTTCCGCCCGCAGCGCTTCGGCTTCGATCTGCATCTGCAGGATCTGCCTGTCGAGCGCGTCCAGTTCCTCGGGCTTCGAATCCACTTCCATCCGCAGGCGCGAGGCGGCCTCGTCCATCAGGTCGATGGCCTTGTCGGGCAGGAATCGGTCGGTGATGTAGCGATGCGACAACTGCGCCGCCGCCACCAGGGCACTGTCCGAAATCCGCACGCCGTGGTGCAGTTCGTACTTCTCCTTGATGCCGCGGAGGATCGATATCGTGTCCTCCTCGGTCGGTTCCTGCACCACGATGGGCTGGAACCGGCGCGCAAGGGCCGCATCTTTTTCCACGTATTTGCGGTATTCATCCAGTGTCGTGGCGCCAACGCAGTGCAGTTCACCCCGTGCAAGCGCAGGCTTGATCAGGTTGGCCGCATCCATCGCGCCATCGGCCTTGCCGGCCCCGATAAGGGTGTGCATCTCGTCGATGAACAGGATGATTTCGCCGGCGGCATCGGTCACCTCGGACAGGACCGATTTCAGCCGCTCCTCGAACTCCCCGCGGTATTTCGCCCCGGCGATCAGTGCGCCCATGTCGAGCGCCAGCAGCTTCTTGTCGCGCAGGCTTTCGGGCACGTCGCCGTTGATGATGCGCAAGGCCAGACCTTCCGCGATCGCCGTTTTACCGACGCCGGGTTCCCCGATCAGGACAGGGTTGTTCTTGGTCCGGCGCGACAGCACCTGCATCGACCGGCGGATCTCATCGTCCCGCCCGATGATCGGGTCGATCTTGCCTTCGGCCGCGGCCTCCGTCAGGTCGCGCGCGTATTTCTTCAACGCTTCATAGCCTTCTTCGGCCGTCGCGCTGTCGGCGGTCCGGCCCTTGCGGATATCGTTGATCGCGCCATTCAGCGCCTGCGCCGAAACGTTGCCGGCATCCAGAGCCGTTTTCGCCGGCGATTTCACCAGCGCCAGCGCCATCAGCACACGTTCGACCGGCACGAAGCTGTCCCCGGCTTTCGAGGCGATCTTTTCCGCCTCGTCCAGGATCTTGACCGTGGTCGTGTCCATGTAGATTTGGCCGGTATCGCCGCTGACCTTCGGGATCTTGCCCATGGCAAGCGTCAACGCCTCGACCACGCGGGCGGGTTCACCGCCGGCACGGGTGATCAGGTTGCTTGCAAGCCCCTGATCGTCGTCCATCAATGCTTTCAGCAGATGTTCCGGCGAAAGCCGCTGGTGGCCTTCGCGAATTGCTATGGTCTGCGCCGCCTGCACGAAGCCGCGGGCGCGTTCCGTGAACTTGTTCAAGTCCATCACTGGTCTCCTTCAAAAGCGCCCGGATATGTCGGTGCCTGCCTGGCAGCACACCGTGGGTCGGGCCTTGGTTCAAAGATGGGATCAGCCCCGCCCCGTTCAAGATCGCAGGCCCTGAATCTCGGCTTACAATACCTGTCCAACACGTATGACATCGAAGTGTCCTGACGCCGGGTCAATGTTACAGAACGGTTACAACGACGAAAATCGGCTACTAGGTCCGGCGCTCGGATGAGTCAAAATTGATATTCGAATTGTATGTGTACTGAGGGGTTAAAGAGTGACTGTAACTGGCTTTGAAATTGCGCGAACCGTCTTCTGCAACAGCACGAAGACATACCATTCCGATGTCGCGGTTCAGCGCGAAAGCGGGGTGACCTGGCTTCACTGCATGGCCGAGCTTCCCGCCGACGTGGATCCGCAAGTGCTCAGGTGCGCGCTTCTGGGCGATGCGCTGCGCCAGATGAAGCGGATGCCGGAAATTCGGCTGAGTGACCAACTGAAGCTGCTGGCAACCGAGATCGATCGCGCGGGATAGACAAAACGCCACCCGAACGTGTAGGAGCCGGCGGACCCTTTCGCAAAAACGGAGCCGCCGGATGCCTGCAAAACCGGATGACCGCCTGATCGTCGGACTGGATGTGGGCAACGCCGTCGCCGGCTTGCAGATGGCGCAGACGCTGGGCGACGCGGTCAACTTCTACAAGATCGGCCTGGGGATGCTCACGGGCGGCGGACTGGCGCTGGCAAACGAGCTGAAGATGGAGCATGGCAAGCGCATCTTCCTCGACATGAAGCTCTTCGATATCGGCAACACGGTGGAAGCGGCGGTGCGCGGTCTGGCCCAGTTCGATCTGGATTTCCTGACGGTGCATGGCGACCCGCATGTCGTCCGCGCCGCCAAGGAAGGCGCGGCCAAGTCCGACATGAAGATCCTTGCGGTCACGGTGCTGACGTCGCTCGACCGCACCGATCTGGATGCCGGCATGATCCGGGATGGCGATCTGGCGGACGTGGTGACCGAACGGGCCGCCCGCGCGTTCGAGGCCGGGGCCGACGGCATCATCTGTTCGCCCCGCGAAATCATCAGGATCCGCGCCCTGCCGGAAGCGGCGGGCCGCCTGATCGTCACGCCGGGCGTGCGGCCTGAAGGCAGCGCCATGGGCGATCAGAAGCGCGTCGCGACGCCGGGCGCCGCCATCGGCGACGGGGCTGACCACATCGTGGTCGCCCGGCCGATCGTCAACGCGCCCTCCCCGCGCGAGGCCGCGCAGGCAATCCTTCAGGAACTGGCCGGCGCCTGACCCGGCGACAACAGACCGCCTTCAAACCGAGCACGAGCGCCCGCTTTCAGGGCGGCCGTCGTGTCGCGGTTACAACAACATGGCGGGTCCGGAATTCCTGCCTTCCCGGATGCCCCCGGAAGGCAGACACTGGTCCCTACACTCCCCGTAACGGACCTGTCCTCTTCCTGGGTTCGTTCTTCACTAGCCCCGGGCGAAAGCCTCGGGGATTTTTTTGGCGGGAACCTGTCCGGCGCTGCACAGACGCTGTTCGCGGCACCCGCTCGTGAAGCCCCTGCACATCTGCAATACTGACGGCACTCCCAGCGGACGGAGACGCAGATGACCGAAATCAAGGGCTACCACGCACATGTCTATTTCGACGCCGCGACCGTCGATAAGGCGCGGGCGCTGTGTGAAACGGTGCGCGACCGGTTCGGCGCGGAAATGGGCCGCGTGCACGAAAAGAACGTGGGCCCCCATCCACGGTGGAGCTGCCAGCTGGCCTTCGGACCCGACGCCTTCGCGCAGATCGTGCCGTGGCTCGCGCTGCACCGCGACGGGCTGACCGTCTTCACGCATCCCGACACCGGCCACGATCTGGAAGATCACCGCGATCACGCGATCTGGATGGGCGAGCTGCTGCCGCTGAAGCTGGATATCTTTGGCTAGGGCGTCCGGCCCGACTCGCGCAGGTAGTCCTGCAACCGCGACCGGAATTGCGGCGTGGCCCTCGGATGCGCCATGTAGGCCGCGGGCGTCATCAGCCGCCAGCCCAGCCCTTCATCCCCGAAGCGGATGTCCTGCGCCACCCGCGCCTCCAGATGCGCGGCGAAGAACCAGACCTGTCCCAATGGGTGCGGATAGAGACGCTGCCAGACGAGTTCCGTCTCGGGCACTTTCAATCCCAGTTCCTCGTGCGTCTCGCGCAGAGCGCAGGCGACAGGGGATTCGCAACCCTCGCGCCCGCCGCCGGGGAAATCCAGAAAGCCCGGCCAGTCGATCGTCGGGATGTCGTCCCGCTCGATCACCACCAGTTCCGGCCCGGCGAAAAGCGCGAGCTTCGCTCCAACAAACGCCGTCATCGCACCCGTCCCCTTGCACCACGCACCCGCGGGTGATTGAAAAAGCCCCCGCATCACGCAAGATAAGGGCCCAAGGCGCTTGCGCCCCAACAGCACTGCCCGAACCGCCATGCCACGAAACGACATCACTGCGCCCCGGGGGCCGCAACCTGCGCTTTGCCGGGACTGTCTGGCATGGTGGGAGGCTTGGCAACCGCCAACCAGGGGCCACGCGCGCTGCCCGGATTGCGGCAGCCTGCGGATGCTGTCCCATCCCGAGCTTTTCAGCCTGACCATCGCGCACATGGATTGCGACGCGTTCTATGCCTCGGTCGAAAAGCGCAACGATCCGGCGCTGGCCGACAAGCCGGTGATCATCGGCGGCGGCCGGCGCGGCGTGGTGTCGACGGCCTGCTATGTCGCACGGATTCGCGGCGTGCGGTCGGCCATGCCGATGTTCAAGGCGCTAGAGCTGTGCCCCGAGGCCGTCGTGCTATCCCCGCGGATGGAGGTCTATGCCGGCATCAGCCGCGAGATCCGCGCGATGATGGATGCGCTGACTCCCGTAGTAGAACCCCTGTCGCTGGACGAGGCGTTCATGGACCTTACCGGCACCGAACGCCTGCACGGCGCGCCGCCCGCAGTGATGCTGGCGGGGCTCATCAAGCGGATGAAGGACGACCTGGGGCTCACGGGCTCCATCGGTTTGTCGCACAACAAGTTCCTGGCCAAGGTGGCATCCGACCTCGACAAGCCGCGGGGGTTTTCCGTGATCGGGCGGGCCGAAACCGCCGCCTTCCTGCGCGACAAGCCCGTGCGCCTGATCTGGGGGATCGGTCCGGCAGCGCAGGAATCGCTGGACCGGGCTGGGATTCGCAGCTTTGCCGATCTCTTGCGCTGGGAGAAGACCGATCTGGTGGCGCGGTTCGGGTCGATGGGCGACCGGCTGTACCATCTGGCCCGCGGAGAGGACTTTCGCCGCGTTTCGGCCAACGAACCGGTGCGCTCGATCTCGAACGAAACGACGTTCTTCGAAGATACGGGCAATCCGGCCCTGCTGGACGGTCACCTGTGGCGGATGGCGGAAAAGGTATCGGCCCGCGCGAAGGCCAAGGGGATCGCGGGGCGCGTCGTTACGCTGAAGCTGAAGCGGGCCAACCACAAGACACTGACCCGGCGCGTTTCGCTGCGCTCGCCCACGCAGATGGCCGACACGCTTTACCGCACGGCGCGCGGGTTGCTGGACCAGGCCGAATCCGCCGGGCCGTTCCGCCTGCTGGGATGCGGCCTGTCCGATCTGTGCCCGGAAGACCGGGCCGATCTGTCCGGCGATCTGCTGGATCCGGGCGCCGCGACTCGGTCGAAAGCCGAACGCGCAACTGACGACATCAGGAAGAGATTTGGTGAAAAGGCCATAATAAAGGGCCGAACACTGCGTTGACGCGTGCGAAATGGCCGAAAATCGCGCCATTTGTGCCCTTCGCACGCAGTTTCGGGTGACTTTTGCCTCGCTCGCTGCTAGGCGAAGGGGCAATGAATTCATAACGCGGCATCGTCGCCGGTCCCGGTGCGGGCACCGGCCCCCTGGAATGGAGCCCCCGATGGCGACTGATATCTCGGTCACGTTCTCCTACAAGTTCTTCGCGAACGGCAACATCGTGGGCAACCCCGGCGACGCCAACAATCCGTTGCGGGTCCAACCGACAAGCCAGCCGTTCAACCAGAATTTCGACGACAATATGGGTGGTACGATTACGGCGGCGCCCAACGCCCAGGTCAGGCTGACATACAAATCGAACGAGATCGTCGAAGAAGACGTCAATAATGACGGGACCGACGAAGAGACACTTCCCAACGCCGCACGGATCAGGCTTTTCGAGGTCGATCTGGATGGCGACGGTATCTTCGAATCCGAAGTCCGCGGCCAGAATCCGAACGACCTTGATCTGCAGGAAAACAACCAGACCGGCGCGAACATCGCCTACCTGAACTCCAACTTGCGGATGTACGTAAACGGAAGCAATACCGGCTCCCCGTTTTCAAGCAGCAACCTGTACCTGTCAAACAGTGCCCCGTTCGGCGACAACGGCTCTTTCCAGCAAGTTCCCGTCGAATACTCGGGCGAGAATTTCGTGGTGGCCGGCGATCCCGGCTATCCGGTGTTCCCCTGCTTTGTCGCCGGCACCCGGATTTCGACGCCTTCGGGAACACGCCCGGTGGAAACACTTGCGATAGGCGACCTTGTCATGACGCGCGACAACGGCGTGCAGCCGGTCCGCTGGATCGGGTCGCGCACGATCGAGCCTGAGGTGATGCGGCGACGCAAGAAACTGCGCACCATCCGGATCGAGGCGGGCGCGCTTGGACAGAACCTGCCGCGGGAAACGCTGCGGGTTTCGGCCCAGCATCGCATTCTGATCTCTACCGCGGATGCAGAACTGATGTTCGGTGCGGGCGAAGTCCTTGTGCCCGCGGTCGCACTTCTGGGCCTGCCCGGCGTCAGCCGTGAAGACACCGCAGGCACCGTCACCTATTTCCACTTCCTGATGGACCGGCACGAGATCGTGACCGCCAACGGGATCGAAGCCGAAAGCCTCTATTCCGGCGATGTCGCGCTACGGGCGCTGGAAGACCAGCTTCCCGATGCGATCTTCGACGACATGGAGACCGACGACAGTCTGGCGGCACGTCTGTGCCTGAAAAGGTGGGAAGCCGAGACGTTGATATCGCGGGTCCTGCAATCGGCCGGGACCGCTGGCTGTCCCGTGGACCTGGCGCCCGAGCCGGAACACGATCCGGGCAAGCTGAGCGCCTGAGACCTATTCCGCTGCAAGGGACAGTTCGTCGTATCCCAGCGCCGTGATCTCGGCGATCACCTGCTTCAGTATTTCGCGGAAGGTGTGGAACCGCGCGTTCGGCTCGATCCGGCGTTCATCCATGTACAGCGCGCGGTCGATCTCGATCTGGATTGCGTGCTGCCGGCGCGAGGGGCGCCCGTAAGCCTGCGTGACGAAGGCGCCCGCGAAGGGCGTGTTGCGCGCAACCACCAGCCCAACCGCCTGGAACGCCGCTTCGACCCGGTCGACGATATCCGCCCCGGCGGCGGCGCCGTAACGGTCGCCCAGCACGATCTCGGGCCGGGCCACGCCGCGGCGCACGACGCTGTCCAGCGCCTCGTGCGGCATGGAATGGCAATCGATGAGGATCGCGTTGCCGAACAGCGCGTGCGAGATTTCAAGCTGTCGCTGTATTTCGTCGTGATAGGGCCGCCAGTACAGGTCGATCCGCCGCTGCGCTTCGGAAAGGGTGATCTTGCCGCGGTAGATCGCGCGGCCGTTGGCCACGAATCGCGGGATGACCCCAAGGCCCGAGGCCACGCGCGGATTGTGCGCCTGGGGCGGCACACCTTCGATCAATGCCGGGTCCAATTCATCCGGGCTGCGGTTCATGTCCACGTAGGCCCGCGGCGCACCCGACAGCAGCAGAGGCGCCCCGAAATCGGGCGCTTCATTGAACAACTGATCGACGAATGCGTCTTCCGAGGACCTGATCGAGTGCTTGTCCAGAAGGCTGCGGCGCACGAAGTCGACGGGATAGGAACTGGCGCTGTGCGGCGAGGCGAACACCACGCTCGACCGCCTTACAACCGGCTCGATCAGACGATAGGCTTCGGCGATCATCCTGTCTCCTTCCAGCGTCAGGATAGCGCATATCTGCACCGCACCAAAAGCCCTTGAATAGCCCCGCGACTCCTTTTATAGAGCCCGAACCGGCGCGGAGCGCGTGTTTCGGACCTTCCCGGTTCGGCCTGATGCAAGCGAAAATTCGCAAGCATATGCATGTGTTTGGCGCCACGGTGCAGGGGCGGTTAGCTCAGCGGTAGAGCACTACGTTGACATCGTAGGGGTCACTGGTTCAATCCCAGTATCGCCCACCATGCATTAACTGTTTCGTAATCTGCGAAACACCCGACAAACCGGTGCCCCCGCGGCGCCACACGGAACGGAGACAGACCATGAAGGTCAGAAACTCGCTGCGGTCGCTCAAGAACCGCCATCGCGATTGCCGTGTCGTGCGCCGCAAGGGCCGCGTCTACGTCATCAACAAGACCCAGCGCAAATTCAAGGCGCGCCAGGGCTGATCCTGCGCGTGGGCCCTTAAGGCGCCGCGTGGAAGACCCTGCCGAAAGGGCCGCTCCGGATCTCCGGGCGGCCCTTTCGGCGTTTGGCTATTCATTGTTTCCGGGTATCCGGTAAACCGATCCGTTCATTCCCGATGATTTTACTCGGTTTACATTGACCCCACAGGTTGAGCAGGCGATGCATATGCAACGGAGCAATGTCGCTCCGGCCGGAGGAGATAAGGATTCCGCATGACCAGCACTGATGTCACCCCTTTCCGCGCCCTGCTGGGGCGTCGTGTTCACAGCGCCGCCCTTGCAGCCGTAATTGCCATGGGCGCACCGCTCGCCGCCGGTGCCGACGAACTGAACCTGTATTCGTCCCGCCACTACGACACCGACGAACGGCTTTACACCGACTTCGAAGAATCCACCGGCATCACCATCAACCGCATCGAAGGCAACGCCGACGAGCTGATGGCCCGGATGGACGCAGAAGGCGCGAACAGCCCCGCCGATATCCTGCTGACGGTCGACACCTCGCGCCTGAAGCGCGCGAAGGACATGGGCCTGCTGCAACCGGTCGAAAGCGCCACGTTGGAAGAGCGTATCCCGGACAACCTGCAGGACAGCGACAACCAGTGGTTCGGCTTCAGCCAGCGCGCGCGGATCATCTTCTACGACAAGACCGACATGCCCGAGCCGCCGCAGACCTACCTCGAGCTTGCCGATCCCGAGTACAAGGGCAAGATCTGCATCCGGTCCTCGACCAACACCTACAACCAGACGCTGCTGGCCTCGATCATCGAGAACCACGGCGAAGAAACCGCCCGCGACTGGGCGCAGGGCATCGTTGACAACATGGCGCGCGACCCGCAGGGCGGCGACACCGACCAGATCCGCGGCGTGGTGTCGGGCGAATGCGACATCGCGGTGTCGAACAGCTATTACTTCGCCCGTGCCCTTGGCGGTGACGTCAGCGGCGTGACCGAATCCATCGACACGATCGGCTGGGTTTTCCCGGATCAGGACGGCAACGGCGCCCACATGAACCTGTCGGGCGGCGGTATGGCGGCCCATGCGCCCAACCCGGAAGCGGCGCTGGCGTTCCTTGAATACCTCGCCACCGATCAGGCGCAGGAATACTTCTCGGCCGGCAACAACGAATTCCCGGTTGTCGACGGCGTGGCCATGGCCGAGCCGGTGCAGAAACTGGGCGCATTCAAGCCCGACACGGTGGACCTGTCCGCCGTGGCACAGAACCTTGGCACCGCGCAGAAGATCTTCAACGACGTCGGCTGGAAGTAACCGGCCCGTTCGGACCAATGGTCAGATCAATTCCGGCGCCTTCGGGCGCCGGTTTCATTTGTGCCGCCCGACCTGACGACAGATCAGGATCACCGGCAGAAGCCCCACGGCCACGATCACCAGCGACGGCACCGCCGCCCCTTCCAGGCGCTCGTCCGAGGCCAGCCGGTAGGCCTGCACCGCCAGCGTGTCGAAGTTGAACGGCCGCAGGATCAGCGTCGCGGGCAGTTCCTTCATCACGTCGACGAACACGATCAGAAGCCCAGTCAGCAGGCTGGGCGTCAGGATCGGCAGATGCACGCGGCGCAGTGCGCCCAAGGGCGTCTGCCCCAGCGACCGTGCCGCCGCATCCATGTTCACATGCACCGTCGCTTGCCCGCCCTCGTAAGCGCCAAGGGCCGCGGCAAGGAAGCGAACCATGTAGGCCGCCACCAGAAGCCAGATCGATCCGGTGATCAGGAGCCCCGTCGATACATCGAACGTCTCGCGCATCCACGCATCAAGCGCGTTGTCGAAGGCCGCGAAGGGCACCAGCAGACCAACGGCGATCACGCCCCCCGGCACGGCATAGCCCAGCCGCGCGACATAGGCCGCCCCGGCCGAATTGCGCCCCGGGGCCAGCCGCTGGTAGAAGCCCACGACGATGGCCGCTCCCACGGTGATCAACGCGGCGGTGCCGGCCAGTGTCAGGGAGTTCCGGACGAAGCCCTGGTACCGGCGGCCCAGCAGATCCTGTTCCGATCCGATGCCCATCGACAGAAGGATCACGCAAGGCAGGATGAAGCCGCAGAGGACCGGGATCGCGCAGAAGACGGCAGCAGCCGCCGCCCGTCCCCCCGTCAGATCGGCGGCAGGCATCCGCATCGACCGTTTGCCCGCTTGGTGAAACCGCGCCTCGCCCCGCTGCGCGCGTTCGAACACGGCCAGCATCAGCGCGAAGACCAGAAGGCACAGGGCCAGCTGCGCGGCCCCGGCCCTGTCGGCGAAGGAAAACCAGCTGGTGTAAAGGCCGGTCGCGAAGGTCTGGACGCCGAAATAGGACACGGTGCCGAAATCGGCGATGGTCTCCATCACCGTCAGCAGCACGCCCGCGGCGATGGCGGGCCGGGCCATCGGCAGGCTGACCCGCCGGAACGCGGCCCATGCGCTGTCGCCCAGCGTGCGCGCGGCCAGTAGCGCCCCGCTGCTTTGCTGCAGGAAGGCGGCCCGGGCCAGCAGGTAAACGTAGGGATACAGCACCAGCACGAACATCACCGCCGCGCCGCCGATGGATCGGACTTCCGGGAACCAGTAGTCTCGCGGACCCCAACCGGTGACCTGGCGCAGGGTGGATTGCACGATGCCGGGATGGTCCAGCACGAAAGTATAGGCATAGGCCAGCACATAGGCCGGGAAGGCCAGCGGCAGGACCAGCAGCACCTCCAGCACGCGGACGCCGGGAAAACGCGTCATCGTCACCAGCCAGGCCGTACCGACCCCGATGGAGAACGTGCCTGCGGCGACCAACGTCACAAGAACAAGCGTCGTCAGGGTATAGCGCGGCAGGACGGTCGACCACAGGTGCAGTACGGAATCGAGCCCGCCCGTCACGGCCGCCAGCGCCACGGCGACGATCGGCAGAAGGCAGATCATGGCGATCAGAAAGGACAGGATCTTGAGCCCGCGCGTGCCGGTCACCCTGCGGCGCGGCATCGCCCCGGTTCCTGTCACCACATCCGTCACGCCGCCCTGCCCTTCGACCGTTGGGCCCCGGCCGATCTCCCGGCTGGGGCTGGTCCCACGGATCTACGACAGACGCGCGCCCGCAGCAATCCGTGCGCCTAGCGTCCCTTGAAGACGGGTTTGACCTTGTTCAGGAACGACCGGATGCCATGCGGGCCGTCTTCCGTCGTCACCATCTTCGCGATGCTGACAGATTCCTTCTCCAGCTGCGCCTCGATGCTGTCGGAATAGGTTGTCTGCAGAAGCCGTTTCACCCCGCCGAACGCCTTCGTCGGCCCGTCGGCGAACTGGCGCGCCATCGCTTCGGCCTCCTCCCCAAGGCTTTCGTGCGGCACCACCCGGCTGACGAGGCCCCATTCGCAGGCCTCCCGCGCCGAAAGCGGACGGTTGGTCAGCATCAGTTCCTTCGCGCGCAACAGACCCACGTGCTTGGCCAGGAAATGCGTCGAAGATCCATCGGGCGTCAGCCCCGAGGCGGTGTAGCCAGACACGAACTTCGCCGTGTCTGCCGCGATGACGTAATCGCCCGCCAGCAGGATCGAAAACCCCGCCCCACCGGCTGCGCCATTCACCGCGACGACCATGGGCGCATCCATCGAATTGAACCGGATGATCGCCTGGTGCAGCAGCGTGGCCATCTCCAGGAGCATCGCCTCGCGACCGTCGCCGGCCGCGTCCATCGCCGCCAGATCGCCGCCGCCGCAAAACAGCTTCCCCCGCCCTGTCAGCAGGACCGCCCGCACCGACGGATCGGTGGAGACGGCGAGCGACGCGGCGAACAGCTCCTGCGCCATGGTCCTGTCCAGCGCATTGGCCTGATCGGGCCGGTTCAGCGTGATCCGGGCGATGCCGTCGGCGATGGCCAGGTCGAGCGTCTTGTAGCTCATGCCGCCAGACCCGCGAGGCGGTCCTTGATCAGGCTGTCGGCCTCTTTCATGATTCCGCCGATCAACTCGGCGCAGGTCGGGATGTCGTGGATCAGGCCCGCGACCATGCCGCAGGACCAGGCGCCTGCCTCCATCTCGCCCTCCATCATGATCTTGGGGTAGACGCCCGCGACCTCTTCGATGATGTCCTCGAACTTCAGATCGGCGCCCAGCCTGCGTTCCTTCTCCAGCAGTCGTTCGACGGCGTCGTTGGTCAGCACACGTTCGGTGTTCCGCAGCGGGCGCATGACCAGCCGCGTGTCCAGTTCCGACGCGGCCACGATCGCCTGCTTCACGTTCTCATGCACTGGCGCCTCTTTCGTGGCGATGAAACGGGTGCCCATGTTCATGCCGTCAGCCCCCATCGCCAGCGAGGCGACAAGGCTGCGCGCATCGGCCATGCCGCCCGAGGCGAGGAACGGGATCTCCAGTTCGTCCGCCGCGCGGGGCAGCAGAATCATGTTGGGGATGTCGTCCTCGCCCGGATGGCCGCCACATTCGAACCCGTCGACGGACACCGCATCGCAGCCGATCTCCTGCGCCTTCAACGAATGGCGGACCGAGGTACACTTGTGGATCACCTTGATGCCAGCATCCTTCAGGTAGGGCAGGACCTCCTGCGGGTTGCGGCCGGCGGTTTCGACGACCGTCACGCCGCCTTCGATGATCGCCTTTACATAGCCCGGATAGTCGGGCGCGTTCACCGTGGGCAGGAAGGTCAGGTTGACGGCGAAGGGCTTGTCGGTCAGGTCGCGGCACTTGGCGATCTCGTTGGCAAGGTCGCCGGGTGTCTTCTGCGTCAGCCCGGTGATGGTGCCGATACCGCCGGCGTTCGATACCGCCGCCGCCAGTTCGGCAAAGCCCACATAGTGCATGCCGCCCTGCATGATCGGGTGTTCGATGCCGAACAGTTCGGTGATTCTCGTCTTCATGATGTCTCCCCAATCGTCAGATCGTGTTTGAAGAAGACATCGTGGCTTGACGCGCGTCGGTCAATCGGGCCGTTGCGTCGGCCACGCCATCCCCGCCGATGACCCTCAAGCCGAACAGCAGCGGCTGTTCCGGCAAGAGCCTTTCCAGAAGGCTCTTGTAAGCGGCCTTTTTCAAACCGGTTCCGGTCCCGGCCAAGATTGTCAGTCGTAACTGCGTGCATCCTCGATCACGAGCCCGTCCTTGGGCAGGCTGCCGGGAGAGACAACCTCGATCCGGCCCTTCAGCTTCAGCACGTCGGCAACCGTTCGCCCGTAGGCATCGGCATCGCCGCCATCCGCTTCGATCCGGACGGTCATCGTGTCCATCTCGCCATCGCGCCCCGCCACAACGCGGGCCTTCACGATCTCGGTGTGCTTGCCGACGAGTGCCGCCACCTGTTCGGGGCGCACGAACATGCCCTTGATCTTGGTGGTTTGATCCGCACGGCCCATCCAGCCCTTGATCCGCATATTGGTCCGCCCGCAGGGGCTTTCGCCTTCCAGGACCGCACTCATGTCACCGGTCGCGAAGCGGATCAGCGGGTAATCGGGGTTGAGCGTCGTCACCACGACCTCCCCCACCTCGCCCGGCGCAACCGGCGTGCCGGTGCCGGGGGTCACGATTTCGACGATCACGCCTTCGTCGACGATCATGCCCTCCATTGCCTTCGTCTCGTAGGCCACGCTGCCCAGATCGGCGGTGCCGTAGCTCTGCCGGCACAGGATCCCGCGGTCGGCGTATTCCTGTCGCAGCGACGGGAACAGCGCACCGCCGCCGACCGCCGCCTTGGTGATCTTGAGCGCGAGCCCCATCTCCCCGGCCTTGTCGAGGATCACCTTCAGGTAATCCGGCGTGCCGGCATAGGCGGTGACGCCGATGTCATGCGCGGCGCGGGCCTGAAGCTCGGTCTGGCCGGTGCCGGCCGGCAGCACGGCGGCGCCAATGGCACGGGCGCCGTTTTCGAACATCATGCCCGCGGGTGTCAGGTGATAGCTGAAACAGTTCTGGACGATATCGCCGGCCCCGATCCCCACGGCGAACATCGCGCGGCCCGCGCGCCACCAGTCAGCGCCGATGCCGCCCGGTTCGTAAATCGGGCCGGGGGACTGGAAGACATGGGCATTTCCCGCGGGCGGCTTCACCGTGAAGCCCCCGAAGGGCGGATGGGCGGCCTGCGCCTTGCCAAGGTCGGATTTGCGCAGCACGGGCAAAGTTGCCAAGGCCGCAACATCGGTGATGCTGGCCGGATCGACATCCGCAAAGGTTTGCGCATAGCCCGGCAGGGCCTTGGCGCGGGCGATTTGTTGCGGCAGGGCCGTTGCCAGATCGGCGGCCCGTTCGTCCGCGCTGCGGGTTTCGAGAGTGTCGAAATACGTTGTCATCAGGGCAAACTCCGCGCTCTGCCGGGTATATGCGGTCGTCGGACGGGTTTCGGTTCGGTCATCGTCTCAGGTCGGGTCCATGGTTGGCCGGTCAGCTCAGCCACCTCTTGCGGCGACGGTAGGAGCGGACGTCGCGGAACGACTTCCGGCCCTCCTCGGCCATGCCTAGGTAAAATTCCTTCACGTCCGGGTTCTCGCGCAGTTCGGCCGCCGGGCCGTCCATCACCACGCGGCCCGATTCAAGGATATAGCCGTAATGCGCGAACCTGAGCGCCACGTTGGTGTTCTGTTCGGCCAGAAGGAAGGACACGCCCTCCTGTTCGTTCAGGTTCTTAACGATGCCGAAGATCTCTTCCACCAGCTGCGGTGCAAGGCCCATCGACGGCTCGTCCAGAAGGATGGTTTCGGGCTTCGACATCAGCGCGCGGCCGATGGCCACCATCTGCTGTTCGCCGCCCGAGGTGTAGCCGGCCTGTGAATTGCGGCGCTCCTTCAGGCGCGGGAAATAGCTATAGACCAGATCGAGGTCGTTCATCATCGCCGCGCGCCCTTCGCGCCGCGTGTAGAAGCCCGTCATCAGGTTTTCTTCCACGGTCAGGTGCGAAAAGCAGTGCCGCCCTTCCATCACCTGGATCACGCCCTTGCGCACCAGCGCGGACGGATCTTCGTTGTGCACGTCCTTGCCGCGGTACTTGACCGAACCCTTCGTCACCTCGCCGCGTTCGGAATGCAGCAGGTTCGAGATCGCTTTCAGCGTCGTCGTCTTGCCCGCGCCGTTGCCGCCCAGAAGCGCGATGATGCCGCCCTTGGGGACCGACAGGCTGACGCCTTTCAGAACGAGGATCACGTGATTGTAGATCACCTCGATATTGTTCACTTCGAGAAGCGTCTCGCGGGTCTCGCCGGCGTCGAGCATGGTCTCGTCCTCGTACAGGGGAATGCCCCGGCGCGGGCAGCGCGCCGGGACGTGTTCGCTCAGCCCGCCTGGGCGTCGCAGCTTTCATTGACCGGCCAGGGCGCGTTTTCCTCGGCATAGGCCTTGGCGCCCGCGATCTCCATCGGGCGGATCACTTCGCTGTCGGGCGTCAGGTGGTCGGACGCCTGCACGAACTTCTCACCGTCCCATTCCAGGATCCAGCCGCCGGAATGCCCGGTGTGGTCACCACAGGACGTCGAGAACGGCGCCACCATGCCGGACATGCCCAGCTCTTCCAGGCGCTCATCCGTGATGTTGAGGTTCTCAAGCCCCCAGCGCAGGTCCTCGGGGCCGATAACGGCCTTGTCGAAATGCTTCTGCGCCGTTGCGATCGCTTCGGTCAGGATCATCGAGATGACCAGCCCTCGATTGTAGAACACGCCCTGGCGTTCCTCCTCGCTGGCCAGCGAGTCACCCTTGGAATAGACGTAGTCTTCGAGATCGCTCAGCACCGGCGCGTCGAGCACGGGGCGCGAGAACGAGATCGCCTTGTAGCCCTTGCCCTTTTCGCCGACGATCCGCAGGTCGGCATCATGGCTGGACCACCAGACACCGACGAACTTGTCCATCGGGAACTTGGTCTTCACGGCTTCGGTGATGGCGCCGGCGTTCATCGCCCCCCAGCCCCACATCACGACGTAATCGGGACGCAGGCGGCGGATCTGAAGCCACTGGGCCGACTGGTTCTGCATTTCCTTCAGACCGACCGGGATCGGCTCAAGCTTGAAGCCATGTTCCTTTTCCATGGCCTCCATGAACGGCAAAGGTTCCTTGCCGTAGGGGTGATCCAGATGCAGGAAGGCGATGGTCTTGCCATTGAGCGAGCCCAGATCGCCGCCGGAGATGTATTTCAGGATCATCGACGCCGCATCCCAGTACGACCCGGGCACGTTGAAGGCCCACTGGAACACCTTGCCGTCGGCCATCGGCGAAAAGCCGTAGCCGGGGGCCAGAACGGGGATCTTGTCGACGTTTGTCTTGGGCAGGACCTGCAGAGTGATGCCGGTCGACCATGGCTGGGTCACGATGGCCTCGCCCTTGGTCTTCTCGTAGCACTCCACGCCCTTCTGCGTGTTGTAGCCGGTTTCGCATTCCTCGAAGTTCAGCATGACGCCGCCGACACCGCCGTCGCGGGCGTTCAGCATCTGCGCATAGTCGCGCTGGCCGTTCATCAGCGGGATGCCGGTGGCAGCGAAAGGTCCGGTCCGGTAGGCGAGGTTCGGAACGAAAAGTTCCTCTGTCTCCTGCGCCGGGGCCGACGTGGCAGCGACCGTGACGGCCAGCGCCGCAGCGGCAAGTCTGGTGAAGTGTTTCATCGAGTTCCTCCCTTGGAATTCTCTTTGCGATGACTTCAGGTTGCAGCCGGCCCCGTCAGTACGGGAACGGCCAGACGATAAGCTTCTGGCGGGCAAGCCCCCACAGGCGCGCAAGGCCGTGCGGCTCGACGATCAGGAAGAAGATGATCAGCCCGCCGACGATCATCAGGTTCAGGTGTTCGACAAAGGCGGATTCCAGAGGCAGGCCAAGTGCCGCCGGCACCGTGTTCAAGACCACCGGCAGGCCCACGATCAGGATCGCGCCCAGATAGTTGCCCAGGATCGATCCCAGCCCGCCGATGATGGCGATGAAGAGGATCGTGAAGGACAGCGGGATGTCGAACAGGTTGGGTTCCGCCGCCCCGCGCCACATGAAGACGAAGAGCGCGCCGGCCACGCCCACGATGTAGGACGACACCGCGAAGGCCGACAGCTTGGACCGCATCAGGTTGATCCCGATCAGTTCGGCCGCGAAATCCATGTCGCGCGTGGCCTTCCACGTCCGCCCCAGCGTGCCGCGGGTCAGGTTGATCGTCAGGATGGTCAGGAGCGTCGTGATCCCCAGCACCATGTAGTACTGCGTGAACGACGTGGCCAGCGGCCCGCTGACATAGGTGCCCCCGGAAAAGACCGACGTGATGTTCGGTGCCTGAATGGCGCCCGATGCGTTGTAGTTGTAAAGCCAGGCCCATTTCTCGAACAGCCAGACAAGGAAGAACTGCGCGGCCAGCGTCGCGATGGCCAGGTAGAAGCCCTTGATCCGCAGGCTGGGGATGCCGAACATCACCCCGACCCCGGCGCTGAAGAACCCCGACAGAAGGATCGCCACGATCGGGTCGAGCCACGGCATGATCGTCAGCATCTTGTAGCAGGCATAGGCACCCACACCCATGAAGGCCGCGGTGCCGAGCGACAGCTGCCCGGCATAGCCCGTCAGCACGTTCAGGCCCAGGGCCGCCAGCGAATAGATCAGGATCGGGATCAGCAGCGTCTGGAACGCGAATTCCGTCGCGATGAACGGGAAGACGGCCCAGGCAAGGATCAGGATCACCGCGACCAGCACGGCGTCCTGACGGATCGGAAACAGCGCCTGGTCGTCGCGGTAGGTCGTCTTGAACTGTCCGGCAGTGCGGTAGAACATGTGGTGTTTCCTTGTCTGGGTCGTCAGGTCCGCTTCAGAACATCAAAGGGCGGACTTCGTGGTACTTGCTGGTGAAACTCAGATCGATCAGGCGGAAGGCGTCGCCATCCGTCTCGCCGCTGATCACCAGGTAGATCAGGCGGGTCGGCGCCACTTCGTAAAGCACGATCTCGTTCATGAAATAGGGGCTGTGGGCCAGCCGGCGCAGGGTCTTGCACGGGCTGCCATCAGTGCCCATCGCCTGTGCGAACTGATCGGTAAGCATCTTCTTTTCATCGTCCGAAACTTCGAACCCGGTGAAAGCCGCCTTGTAATCGCCGGCGGCGATGTCGGCCTTGATCTTTTCCAGCCCCGCATTGGCGGCAGGCGTATCGATCGGCGCGCAGGTGGCTTGCGCGGATACGCCCCCGGCCAGTGTCAGGGCGGCGGCCAGTGCGATACGGGGTACCAAGTTCATCCTATTTCCACTTCGTCATTCGTGCGCTCGGCGCGTTTCGGTGCCCGAGCGTAACCGATTTCTTCCGAGTGGCGCACCAGCCAGAACCACGCCCAGAGCCCGAGCCCCCCGCCAACCGCGGCCAGCACCGCCGCCATGACCATGCGCGAGCCCAGGTCGGGATCGGTCGTCACGGCAAGATAGCCGAAGGCCCAGAAACCGGACCATGCCACCACGTTCAGGATCGCAATCAGCTTTGCCACTGGCCTCACCCCTTTTGGTCACGCAGCCCCGGGGCTGCGCTAAACCCTTTCGATGATTTTTTCCCCGAACAGCCCCTGAGGCCGGAAGAGCAGCACGATCAGCGCCAGCACGAAGGCGAACCATGTCTCGGTGTTCCCGCCCAGAAGCGGCTGGCCCCAGTAGATCTCGAACAGTTTCTCCAGCAGCCCGATCATCAGACCGCCGATGATGGCGCCCGCGATGCTTTCCAGCCCGCCCAGCATAAGAACCGGCAGCGCCTTGTAGGCGATCACCTCCAGCGCAAAGGACACGCCTGCGCGGGCGCCCCAGGCAATGCCGGTGACCAGCGCGATGATGCCCGCGATGAACCACACCAGCACCCAGATCGTCTGGATCGAGATGCCGACCGACAGCGCCGCCTGGCTGTCGTCCCCCAGCGCACGGATCGCGCGCCCCATGCGGGTGTAGTTCAGGAAAACCAGCAGCGCGACGACCAGCAGGGCCGCAACCACGACCGCCGTGATGTCCTTCTGTTCAAGGATCAGCAGGCCCCCGAACGGCTCCAGCAGGACGGAGCCGGTTGGAATACCCAGTTCCTCGGTGATCATCACCTTGTTCTCGCCGCCGAAGATGACCTCTCCGAACCCGATCAGGAACAGCGTGATGCCGATGGTGGCCATGAACAGGATGATGTCGGGCTGGCCCACAAGGGGCCGCAGCACCACCCGTTCGATCACGACGGCCAGCACGAACATAACGCCCAGCGTCAGCAGCACGCAGATCCACGCGGGCACGCCCATCGCATGCAGGCCCACCAGCGTCAGCGCCGCGAAGACGACCATGATGCCCTGCGCGAAGTTGAAGATCCGGGAGGACCGGAAAATCAGAACGAAGCCCAGCGCGATCAGCGCATAGAGGATGCCCGAAACCAGCCCCTCCCACAGCACCTGCAGCAGGAAATCGGGCGCCGCGATCATGTCGGCAAAGGGCGCGATGAAAATCTCGTTGAACATGCCTGTTTCTTCCCTTTTCGGCCGCCTAGTGCTGCACACCAAGATACGCGTCGATGACTTCCTGGTTCGCGCGCACCTCTTCCGGTGTGCCGTCCCCGATCTTCTTGCCGTAATCCATCACGACCACCCGGTCCGACAGATCCATCACCACGCCCATGTCGTGTTCGATCAGGGCGATGGTGGTCCCGAATTCGTCGTTCACGTCCAGGATGAAGCGGCACATGTCCTCCTTCTCCTCGACGTTCATGCCGGCCATGGGCTCGTCCAGCAGCAGAAGCCTGGGTTCTGCCGCCAGCGCGCGCGCCAGTTCGACCCGTTTTTTCAGGCCGTACGGCAACCCGGCGACCGGCGTCTTTCGGATCGCCTGAATTTCAAGGAAGTCGATCACCTTCTCCACGATCTCGCGGTTGGCGATCTCCTCCTTTTCGGCCCGGCCTTTCCAGATCGCCTGTGCGAACAGGCCCGATTTCATGTGGGTCAGCCGGCCGGTCATCACGTTGTCCAGAACGCTCATGCCCTCGAACAGGGCGATGTTCTGGAACGTCCGCGCAATGCCTTGGCGCGCGACCTCGTAGGGCTTCATCTGCGGGCGCGGCTTGCCATGAAACCAGACTTCGCCCTCCTGCGGGATGTAGAAGCCCGAGATCACGTTCAGCATCGAAGACTTGCCGGCGCCGTTCGGCCCGATGATCGCGCGGATCTCGCCCTCGCGGATGTCGAACGAGATGTCGGAAATCGCGTTCACCCCGCCGAATTTGAGGGTGATGTTCTTCATTTCCATCACCACGCCGCCAATCTTGCGGCCGTCCTCGGTGATGTAGCTCCCGTCGGTGTCCTTCATCCCGCGCTCCCCTCCGCTGGCAGCGCCCCGCACGGCTGCCGTCCGATTTCACTGACCGAGAAGATCACAAGGCCATCCGCCGGCGCGGTGACGAAACTCACCGCCACCCGGCACCCGCGCGGCCCCGGCTGGCTTGATCGCAGCTCCGACACCATCCCGTTGCCCTTGCGATAGCCGGGCGGGAACTGCCGCTGGACATAGCCCCGGTCCCCGGTCAACCGCCCCAGCATATCGGCGTAAGCCCCGGTCACGGCCGCAATGCTGCCCAGTGACAGGTATTCGATGTTCCGCACGTCGCAGACCCGTGGGTCAACCGACCCGCCGGCCTCCAGCACCCGCTGCACAATCGCCACGCCGCCCTTGCGCCAGATCCGGTCCGCCCAGTCGCCCCCGGCCTCGCCGTCGACCAGAGAGTACCCGTCGGTCGCCAGCGCCCGGCCCTCGTCCACGGCCTCGAAACACCGGGTCGCGGCCCCGGTCCAGTCCTCGGCAAAGCCCGCAACGGCGGGTGAAGCCATCACGGCCAGCGCCATCACCATCGCCCCTGCGGGATGGCGGGTGGGGTGTCGCCGCAGGCGCACGTCACCCGTCATTCCGCGGCAACCTTCTGCGGCACCACCGGCACGACGGCCGCATCCCGGATCTCCAGCACCGCGCTGATCGATCCCTTGCGTCCGTCCTCGTACGTTACTTCCGTCTTCGTCGCGATCTCCTTCGACCCATCGTAAAGCGCGACGACGATATCGGCGTATTTCTCCTCGATGATCCGCCGGCGCACCTTCCGTGTGCGGGTCAGTTCGCCATCGTCAGCATCCAGTTCCTTGTGCAGGATCACGAACCGGTGGATCTGGCAGCCCGACAGCATGTCATCTTCGGCCACCGACTTGTTCACTTCCTCGACATGGGCCTGCACCGTCTCCATCACCTGCGGGTGGCCCGCCAGTTCCTGGTACGACGAATAGGCGATGTTGTTCCGTTCCGCCCAGTTCCCCACCGCCGTCAGGTCGATGTTGATGAAGGCCACACATTCCGTCCGCTCGTTCCCGAACAGGACCGCTTCCAGGATATTGGGATAGAACTTCAGCTTGTTCTCGACATATTTCGGCGCGAACATTGCACCGTCGGCCATCTTGCCCACGTCTTTCGCGCGGTCGATGATCCGCAGATGGCCGGTCCCGTCCTCGATAAACCCGGCATCCCCCGTCGCCACCCAGCCTTCGGCATCCTTGGTCGACGCCGTGCTTTCGGGGTTCTTGTAGTATTCCACGAACACCCCGGGCGAGCGGTAGAAGACCTCTCCCGTCTCGTCGATGCGCAGTTCCACCCCCGGGCTCGGCACACCCACCGTGTCGGCGCGGACCTCATTGTCGGGCTGCTGGGTGATGAAGACCGATGCCTCGGTCTGCCCGTAAAGCTGCTTCAGGTTGATGCCCAATGAGCGCCAGAAGTCGAATATCTCGGGCCCGATCGCTTCGCCCGCGGTGTAGCCCACGCGCACACGGCTCATGCCCGCGCGATTTCGAATCGGTGAATAGACGAGGATGTTGCCCAGCCCGTAAAGGAACCTGTCCCACGCGCTCACGGTTTTGCCGTCGAGCAGTTGCGGGCCAACCTTGCGGCCCAGTTCCATGAATCGCTTGAACAGCCAGTGTTTCAGTCGCCCGGCATCTTCCATCCGGATCGTCAGGATGGTGATCCGCTCCTCGAAATAGCGCGGCGGCGCAAAGAAGTACGTGGGCGCAATCTCGTGCAGGTTCTCGTACATCGTCTCGGGGCTTTCCGGACAGTTCACGCAGAACCCGTTCCAGTACGCCTGCCCCACCGAGAAGATGAAATCCCCCACCCATGCCATCGGCAGGTAGGCGAGTATTTCCTCGTCCTTGGTCAGCTTGTCGAATTCGGACGAGGCTTTCGAGCTTTCGATGATGTTGCGGTTCGACAGCACCACGCCCTTGGGCTTGCCTGTCGTCCCCGACGTGTAGAGCATCACGCACGGATCGTCGTAGGTCAGCGCAGCGGTCCGCGCCTCCAGTTCGCGGATCAGGTCGTCACGGGCGGCGCGGCCCTTCTCCTGCACGTCGCTGAACCGGTGCAGATGCGAATGGTCGTATTTCCGCAGGCCGCGGGGATCGAGATAGATCAGGTGTTCGAACTGGTGCAGTTTTCCTTGAATCTCGAAGACCTTGTCGACCTGCTCCTGATCGCTGGCCACGACGACCTTGGCGCCGCAATGATCCAGCACATAGGCCATCTCCTCGGCGCCGGAGTCCTGGTAGAGCGGCACGGGAATGGCCCCCGCCCGTTCGATCGCCACGACGGCCCAATACAGGTGCGGCCGGTTGCGCCCGATGATGGCGACAAAGTCGCCCTTGCCCACGCCCATCTGGATGAGGCCAAGCGCCAGCGCCTCGACCTCCCGTTCGACATCGGCCCATGTCCAGGTTTGCCAGATGCCGAATTCCTTCTCGCGGAAGGCGGGCTTGGTCCCGAACTGGGTCGCATTGCGATTCAGCAACGCAGGCAAGGAGAGCAGCGCCGAAGCGCCGCCTTGCGACTGAGCCATGTAGTTCCTCCCTGCGGGACCTTCGGCCCGCCTGACACATCCGTTGGCCGGAATTCTTTCGTCCGTCCCAACTGAAGCGACCTGTACCGTCGGCGTCAACTTTTTCCTGACGATTGCCAGAATCTTGCGAATTGTAACGGCGGCCCGAAGGGCCGTTGGCGCCCTAGCCGGGCATCGTCAAAATGATCGCCTCGCTGTCCGTCGCCACGACCGTATGTTCGTACTGTACCACCGGAGCAGACGGTTCGCTGTAAAGCGTCCAGCCATCGTCGCCCTGTGCAGCCCACACACCGCCGGTGGACAGGAACGGCTCGACGGTCAGCACCAGCCCCTTGTCGATGCGCCGCCTGTCCTTGCGCGTGGGCCAGGTCGCGATCTCCTGCGGGTATTCGTGCAGCGACCGGCCGATGCCGTGGCTGGCAAGATTGCGGATCAGCGTGTAGCCGCGGTCCGACGCGAAACGCCCGACGGCATTCCCGATGCCGGCCAGCGGCTGGCCGCCGCGCACCTGTGCAACCCCGATCTCCATCGCGCGTTTCCCGTCGCGGCACAGGCGATCAAGCGTCGGATGCACGGAGCCCACGCGAAACGTGGCGCCTGTATCTGCGAAATAGCCGTCCTTCGACGCCGACACGTCGATGTTGACGAGATCACCAGCCCGGATCGCCCGGTCGCCGGGGATGCCGTGGGCGATCTCCTCGTTCACGCTGATGCAGGTCGCGCCCGGGAAACCGTAGGTGGATTTCGGGGCCGACACGGCGCCCTCGGTCTCGAGCAGCACGCTGCCGATCTCGTCCAGCTCGCGGGTCGTCATGCCGGGCTCCATCGCCTTGGCCATGGCGTGCATTGTGTTGGCAACGATGCGGCCGATCTCTTTCAGCCGGTCCAGTTCTTCCTGCCGTGTGATCGTCATGGCCCGGCCTTCCTTGCAACACTGCCCTGACCGCAAGAAATACCAAAGACCGCGGGCATTGTCCGTCGGACAATTCGCCCGCTTCAGAACGCCAGCGTCGGAACGTCAACGATGGTCGCGCCACCATCGACCGTCAGGATGCTGCCGGTGATCATCTTCGCCTCGTCCGAACACAGGAACGCGGCCGCCGCTGCCACGTCCGCCGCTTCGGCCGGGCGGCGCAGGGGGACATCGCGGGTTACCAGGGCATAGGCCGCTTCCACCGTGTCCAGCCCCTTGCGCTCCATCAGCTCGGCCATTTCCATGTCGGCCATTTCGGTTCGCACCCAGCCGGGGCAGATCGCGTTGCACCGCACGCCCTTAGGCCCGAAATCGCGAGCGATGGACTTGGTCAGGCCTAGCAACCCATGTTTCATGGTGACATAGCCGCACGCCTCGGGTCCCGCCGCCAGCCCCGCGATCGAGGCCATCATCAGCACGTTGCCCTGCCGTTCGACCAGTGCCGGAAGCGCCGCCCGCGCGGCCGCGTAAGCGGTGGTGAGGTTGGCCTGAACGGCATTGCCCCAGTCTTCCTCGCCGGTTTCGGTCAACGTGCCGAAACCGAAGCCCCCGGCGTTGCAGACCATGATGTCGAGCCCACCGAAGCGTTCCTTCGCCAACGCCACCAACGTCGCCATATGCTCCGAGGAGGACGCATCCCCCGCCACCGCAACGCCGCCGCACCGGCCGGCCACTGCCGTGATGGGTCCGGGACGACGGCCGGTCAGGATGACGTTGCCGCCTTCGGCCGCGAAACGGTCGGCGATGGCGGCACCGATGCCGGTCCCGGCGCCGGTGATGATCGCGGTCTTGCCTTGGAAACGGGTCATGGGGTTGCTCCTTCCCCGGTCAGATAGTCCTGCGCCAGCTGCCGCGTCGTCGAGACGAACCGCGCATTTCGGGCCGCGGCGCCGTCTTCGTCCAGCTTCGTCATGATCCAGCCCACATAGGTGGCCGAGCGCAGCACCATGAACAGGTCCAGTGCATCGGTATCCAGCGCCCGGATCGAGCGGTAGCCGGTCAGCAGAGCCGCTTTCAGTTCGGGGTAGTTGGGTTCATTCATGTTCTTCAGCAGCGTGGTCGCCACGTCGAACAGCCTGAAGCCGAACCCCGCATCGTCGAAGTCGATCAACTGGACGCGGTCGCCATCGACCATCACGTTCTCGCGCACCAGGTCGGCGTGGATCAGACCATAGTCCAGCCCGGCCTCGCGTCGGGAGAGATCGGCATCGGCGACCTCTCGCAGCCGGGTGAACAGGGCGCAGTCCCCTGCGTCCAAGGTCGGATTGTCCCAGAAGCGGCCCCAGACTGGCGCCGCGCCCAACAGCCCCGCGCGATCCCACGCGCAGCGGTCGAACCCATCGGGCCGCGCCCAGCCGTCCCATGCGCCATGCAGCCGGGCCATTTCCCGGCCCAAATCGTGAAACAGATTAGCCCCGCGCGCGGGGGGCAGAGGTTCACCCGACTTGCCCACGGGCGCGCCGGCCAGCCATGTCAGCAGGTCGATCTGGATACCGTCGACGACATGCAGGAACGCCCCCTCCGCCGAGACGCAGGGTGCAGGCACCTGTAGCCCCGCCTGCCCCGCCGCCTCCATCATCGCAAGTTCCGAGGTCAGTTCCGCATCCGTCCGGTAGCCCTCACGATGCAGCCTCAGCGCAAAGGCCTGCCCGCCCTGCCGCACCCGGTGCACCGCGTTTTCGCGCGCGGCGAACAGGGTGTACTCGGCGCCCTCCATCCCCCACAGATGCAGCGCCTTTTCGACGGTCGCGCTCATGTCAGGGGCGTGTCCCGCAGCACCTTGTCCAGCGCATCGAACAGCATGTCGGCGTTGTCGATCGAGAACACCAGCGGCGGCCGGATCTTCAGCGCGTTCTTGTGCCGGCCCAGCTTGGACAGGATGAAGCCTTCGTGGCGCATCGCGTTGATCAGACGGTCTGTATAGGCGCTGGCCGGTTCCTTCGTGGCGCGGTCGGTCACCATTTCCGCACCGAAAACCAGCCCCGAGCCGCGCACGTCGCCGATGCAGTCGTAGCGGTCCATCAGGTCCCGAAGGCGGACCTGCGCGTGCGCGCCCACGACGCGGGCGTTTTCCACCAGCGACCGCTCCTGGATTTCCCTGAGCACGGCCAAAGCTGCCGCGCTGCTCACCGGGTTGCCGCCGAAGGTGTTGAAATAGCGATAACCCGACCGGAACGCGGCCATCGTATCGGCGCCTGTCACCACGCCGCCCACCGGGTGGCCATTGGCCATGGGCTTGCCCAGCGTCATGATGTCGGGCACCACGCCCATCTTCTCGTGCGCCCACATATGGGTGCCGGTGCGGCCGAAGCCCGATTGCACCTCGTCACAGATCAGAAGCCCCCCGGCCTTGCGGACCACCTCGGCCGTGGCCTTCAGCCAGCCGTCGGGATGGTTCGGGAAGCCTTCGTTCAGGAAGTACGGGCAGACCACCAACGCGGCGAACCCGGTGCCCGACGCCTCGTGCGCCGCGATCTGTTCGGCCACGGCGGCGGCAAATTTCGTTCCGTCCGGATCGGGATTGCGGTAGCTGTCGGGCGCATCGACGAAGCGGAAATACTGTTCCAGCCCGAAGCCCACGGTGGGCACGTTCGACTTGCTCAGCTGGCTGACGAGCGCCGTGTTGCCATGGTAGGTGGCGTCTGTCGCGATGATGCCGCGTTTGCCGGTCACCGCCTCGGCCATCCGCAAGGCGACATCGTTGGCCTCGGACCCCGTGCACGTCAGGATCGCGGTGTTCAGGCTGTTGTCAAGCGTTTCGGTCAGCGCCTCGACATAATCCAGAATCGTGTCGTGCAGATATCTTGTGTGCGTGTTCAGCGTGGCGGCCTGCGTGGCAATCGCCTCGACCACCCTCGGGTTGCAGTGCCCCACTACGGGCACGTTGTTGTAGCAATCCAGGTACTTGCGCCCGTCGGCATCCCACAGCCAGACGCCTTCGCCTTTCACGAAATGCACCGGATCGTCGTAGAAGGTGGAAACGTTAGGCCCCAGCAGCCGCGTGCGGTCGGCCAGGAGCTGTTGCGTCGTGCGTGTCATGAAATGGTCTCCGTGCGGGGGCGTCCGGGCTTGCAGATGGCCGGCATCTCGCCGCCCAGCGAGCGGGTTATGGCGGCGCAGCCGTTGGCCAGGTGCTCGATGATATCGTCGCGCAGACCGGCCGTCATCCGCGCCTGCGGGACCGGGACGGCCAGCGTGCCGACTGCCGCGCCGTCGATCCCGAAGAAGGGCATTCCGATGGACTGGATGTCGAGCGTGAAGAACTGGTCGGCAAAGCTGAAGCCCTGCGCGCGGGTCTGGCGGACAAGGTGCAGCAGGTCGGACTTCGCGATCACAGTATTGGGCGCATAGGACAGCCTGTCCTGCGCGATCGCGTAGTCGGTTGTGCCTTCCGGCCCGAAAGCCAGCATCGCCAGACCCGAGGCGGTGGCGTGCAATGGCAGCATCTCTGATTCGTCGAAGATCACGTGGGTGCCGTGTATCTTCGGGTCCGCGAAATAGACCGTCGACATCATGTCGCCCTGTAGGACGGCGGCGTGCACCAGTTCCCCAAGTGCCGCCGACATCTCGTCGACAATGGGCGCCACGACGCTGCGCATCGGGAAGCTGCGTTCGCGTACGGCGGCCAGCCGCAACACCGCGGGACCTAGCCGGTACCGGCGGCTGTCGGGATTTTGTTCAAGAAATCCATTGTCCTGCAATTCCACGAGGTGGCGCCGCACGGTGGCCTTGTCGCCCCCTGTGAGGCGCACGAAACTGGCCAACCCGATTTCCGCGCGGTCGGCCGAGAAGTGATTGAGCAATGTCAGAGCCTTGGTGATCGTCCCCATGGGTGCCGCTCCAGTCCTTCGGGAAACACATGCGCAGCTATGTGTTGACAGCTTAGATTAACAGCTTCAATGTTTTTTGCATACAACGTGTTGAATAATGACACTTACGCAGGGAGCCTTCAATGACATCGACAATCGCAAAAGCCGGCGCGCTGGTACTGACCGCATCCGCAGTGCCGTTTGCCGCCTTCGCCGAATACCCCGAACAGCCGGTGGAATTCGTGGTGCCGTTCCCGCCGGGCGATCTGGAGGACGTGTTCACGCGCCTGATCGCGGATGAATTCCAGGCCACATACGATGTGCCCGCGGCGGTGGTGAACAAGCCCGGCGGCGGCGGCGGCCCGTTCCCCGGCGCCGCCGAAGTCGCCAATGCGGCGCCGGACGGCTACACCATCGGGTCCTTCGTGATCGACATTCCCGTGGTGGGTCCGCTGGTCGGCATTCCTGCGCTGGATCCCAACCCGTTCGAGCCGGTGGGATCGTTCCTGACCTATCCGTTCGTCATCGTGTCGTCGGCCAGCCAGCCCTATTCCGACATGGAAGGCCTGGCCGCGCACGCCAAGGAAAACCCGGTGGCGCTTGGCCATTTCGGATCGTTCCTGATCCCGACGCAGGTCACGCTGGCCCATGCCAAGCTGAACGATTTCGCCTATGATTCCGACACGGCATTCGACGCGCTGGATTGCAACACGCTGGCCTCGGGCGATGCTGACGTGATCAACACCAACCTGCAATCGGTCATGCCCTGCATGGACGACGTCACCATCCTGGCCACCATCGGCGACACGCGCATTCCGCTGACACCGGATGTTCCGACGATCAAGGAACTGACACCCGAACTGTCTGCCAGCCTGTGGAACGGGCTTTTCGTGCACAAGGACACGCCGGCCGAGGTGCGCGAGAAGATCGCCGTTGTCGCCAAGAAGGTCATCGAATCCGACAAGGCCCAGCAGATCGCCGCCGAAACCGGCGCGGTGATCTACTGGAAGGATGCGGCCGCAACCACGGCCCAGATCGACGCCGATACAAAAACGCTGGGCGAGATCGACGCCCTGCTGGCCGAGTAACGCGACCGGTGTGACCCATGCGTTCCGACCGTGCGCACGGATCTGGTCCGGATCGTCGTTTCATAGCCCCCGAAAGGAACGCCGGCCCGCCATCAGGCAGGCCGGCGTTTCGATTCAGCTGAAGAACTTCTGCCGTTCGATCAGGAACGCGGTATCGTAGTAGCGTTTGTACTCGGTCGCCTGCCGGACGTAGTCGTAATAGGCCGTGACGAACCGTCCATGGAAATCGCTGGTCTGCTTGACCTCGTCGATGACCTCGCGCGAGGCGGTGATGATCGCCTCCCACACATCGTCCGGGAAGGTGCCGATGGTCAGATCCGGCATGGCGCGCAGCTTCTCGTAGGCTTGCAGGTGCGCATGAAGGGTGTCGCCCGAAGACCGGTTCGCCTCGGCTTCCGTGACCGCTTCCACCATCACGCGTTGGCCGTCGGTCAGCGCGTTCCAGGCATCCAGACCAATGCCGAATTCGATCCCGCCGTAGATCTCGACGGGCGACGGCGCATACATGTAGCCCGCTACATTCGGCAGACCGAATGCCAGATCGTTCGACGGACCAACCCATTCCGCGCCGTCCAGCGTGCCCGCCTGAAGCGAGGCGAAGATATCCCCGGGGGGAATCGACGTGGGGTTCACGCCCAGCTTGCGCAGGACCTCTCCGTAGAGACCCGCGGCGCGGAAGTTCAGGCCCTGCAGATCACTCAGCGAATTGATCGGTTTCTTGAACCAGCCCGCCGTCTGCACGCCGGAGCCGCCGCCGATGAAGACTTTCAGGTTCCGCGGCGCGGTAAATTCGTCCAGCAACTCCTGCCCGCCACCGTAATACATCCACGCGTGCATCTCGTCGAACGTCAGCCCAAAGGGTGCGGCGGTAAAGAACGCGTGCGCGGTGTCACGGCCCGAGAACCACGAGCCCGAGCCGTGATAGACCTCGGCCGTGCCGCTTTCCACGGCTTCCTGCGTGGCGAAAGGGGCCACCAGTTCGCCCGCACCGAAGACATCGACCTTGATCGCGCCTTCGGTGATCGCGGTGACACGGTCGGCCCAGCGTTGCGCCGAAACCCCCGGTCCCGGCAGGCCCCGCGGCAGGGACGTGACGAGTTTCCAGTTATGCTGCGCCTGCGCGCTGACGATGGACGGTGCCGCAAGCGCGGCGGGCGCGGTGGCTGCCGCGGTGATGAAGGCTCTTCTTTTCATTTTATCTCATCCCTGTTGGTGGAGCCGTTCAGTGGTAGATCGCGTCGGGCAACCATGTCGCGAGGCCGGGAACCAGCACGACGATCGCCAGCGCGACGATCTGCAGAAGGATGAACGGCAGGATCCCCCTGTAGATGTCGATGGTCTGCACGGAAGCCGGGGCCACCCGGCGGAAGTAGAACAGCGCGTAGCCGAAGGGGGGCGTCAGGAAGCTGATCTGAAGGTTCATGCTGATCAGGATCGCGAACCACACCGGATCGACGCCCGCGGCCATCAGCGGCGGCCCGGCGATGGGGACGACGATGAAGATGATCTCGACATATTCGATGACGAAGCCCAGCAGGAAGATGATCGCCATGACGACCAGCACCGCCGTCATGTTGCCGCCGGGCAGCCCGTGCAGGAAATCCTCGACCATCGCCTCGCCGTGCAGGCCCCGGAAGACCAGCGACAGCATCGTTGCGCCCAGCACGATCAGCGTGAGCATCGCCACCATGCTGGCAGTGTCGACGGAGACGGCCCAAACGCCGCCGTGCCGCAATTCCTGTGCCAGCGCGGTCAGCGTGCCCACGCACAGGAAGACAAGCGCCACGGTTCCGAAGGCGGCGGCAAGCGGCCCCGCCTGCGCGCCGCCGGCGAACTTGACCAGCACCAGCGCGATGGCGGCCGGCAGGACCGCCAGCATGACCGCAAGCCGCCAGCGCGGTACGCCGGGACGGTCCATCGCCGTCATCACCAAAGCGCCTGCCGCGCCAAGCGCCGCGCTTTCCGTGGCCGTCGCGATCCCGCCCAGGATCGAGCCCAGGACGATCACGATCAGCAACAGCGGCAGGACCAGCGAATAGGTGACCTCTTTCAGATCGGGGCGGGTGCGGTTGCCGGCCTCGTCCCGCATCACGACGGGCGGGCAGGTGTCGGGCCGCCGTTTCGACATGAAGAAGACGTAGAGGATGTAAAGTGCCACCAGCAGCAGACCGGGAATGAAGGCCCCGGCGAACAGGTCGCCGACCGACACGGGTTCCACCGCCCATTCGCCGGCCGACCGGCGCCCGGCCTGGTAGGCGGACGAGATCTGGTCGGTCAGCAGGATCAGCAGGATCGATGGGGGGATGATCTGCCCCAACGAGCCCGAGGCGCAGATCACTCCCGAGGCCAGCGATTTCGAATACCCCGCCTGCAACATCGCGGGCATCGCGATCAGGCCCAGCATGAAGATCGAGGCGCCGATCACGCCGGTCGATGCGGCCAGCAGCGCGCCCACGATCACCACGGCATAGGCCATCCCGCCTTCGCGGTCGCCGAACAGCGCGCCCGCGGTCAGCATCATCCGCTTGGCGATGTCGGACTTTTCCAGCAGCCCGCCCATCAGCACGAAAAGCGGCACTGACAGGAACACGTCATTGGTCATGATCCCGAAGGCGCGCGACGGGAAAGCCGCAAGGAAGCCCAGATCGAAATGGCCGAACGTCGCGCCAAGGAAGGCGATCAGCGTCGGCACGCCGATCAGGACAAAGGACACCGGCGCACCGGACAGGATACCGCCCAGAAGCAGGACTCCCAGCAGGATCAGAAGGGCACCGCTCATGAATCGTCGCTCCCGCGGTAAAGGCTCGGGCGCAGGCCCAGAAGCAGCGCAAGGGCCGCCAGCATGACGAAGACCAGCGCGGTGATCGTCTTCAGGATGAAGAAGCCGGGCAAACCGCCAAGGGTGGGAGAGCTTTCAAGCACACGCCACGACGTCTGGACCATCGGCACCGTCTTCCACGCGGCCCAGGCCATCGCGGGGAACAGCAGGCCCAGCAGCGCGAACCGGTCGATGAACCGCCGCGTGGCCCGCGGGAAGCGCTGGCTGATCACGTCGACGCGAACGCTTTCGTTACGCAGGATCACGCCCGCCAACGGCAGCGAGACGATGATGAAGAACAGGTACGTCAGCAGGTCCGTGGCCCAGGGCGCGCCCATCGAGAAGACATAGCGCAGCGCCACGATCACGATTTGCGCCGACAGCAGCGTGATCACCGCGAGCCCGGCCAGACCGCGCAGGATCCCCACGATGCTGACGCCGCCCTGCCCTGTGCGTTCCCGATCGCTCATCGTTCAGACCCCCAGTGCGAACCCGTCTTTGCGCGGATCGCTGCCGCCCGTCAGAAGCCCGGTGGCAACGTCCCGGCGAATGGCCTGCGCCCCGCCCATGCCGACGGGCGCGCGGGTGATGGTATGACCCATCCGGGCCAGTTCGGCCGCGACGGCGTCGCTGAAAGTGGTTTCAAGCTCCAGCTCGCCGGTCGCGATGTCGAGAAAACTCCGCGGCGCATCGATGGCCGCCTGGATGTCCATTCCGTAGTCGACAAGGTTCGACACGAGGTGCGCATGGCCGGTGGCCTGGTAAGGGCCGCCCATGACACCGAAGGGTATCGCGTAATCGCCCGGGCGTTCCAGCAAACCGGGGATCAGCGTGTGCAGGGGCCGCTTGCCGCCGGCCAGTTCGTTGACATGCCCGTCTTGCAGCGTGAACCCGGCGCCGCGGTTCTGAAGGTTGATCCCGTAGCGCTCGGTCGCCAGCCCCGAGCCATAGGGCCAGAAGATCGAATAGATCAGCGACACGCACAGCCCGTCGTCATCGACAACGGTGATGTAGATCGTGTCCTTGTGCAGCGCCTCGGCCCGCGGCTGGACCAGCGTGCCCGCGCGCCGCGTGTCGATCTGCGCGGCCAGCGCATCCACCGCCGCGTCCGACAGCATGCCGTCCAGATCCAGTGCGCCGTCACCCGGATCGCCAATGAACTTGTCCCGTGCGCCATAGGCCAGCCGCGTCGCTTCTGCCTCCAGATGCACCCGCTGGGCACCGTTGGGGTCCAGCGCGGCCATGTCGAACCGCTCCAGCAACGCCGCGATCAGCAGGGCCGTGGCGCCCTGCCCGTTGGGTGGAAGCTCGACCAGGTCGTGATCACGGTAGGCGCGGCGGATCGGGGTGACGGACGTGGCTGCGGTGGCCGCGAAATCGGCTTCCGTGTGCAGGCCGCCTTCGGCTTTCAGCGTTGCCAGCATGTCGTCCATGATCGGGCCTTCGTAGAAGGCCGAGGCGCCTTCGGTCGCGATCAGCTTCAGCGCCTCGGCCTGTCCCTTGGCCAAGAATATCTCGCCCTCGCGGTAGGGGCGGCCGTCCTTCAGGAAATGCGTGCGCCCCGCGCCTTTCAGCCGGTCGCCGAAATCCCTCGCGTCGAAGGCCGTGCGGCGATGCACCGGCACGCCGGTTTCGGCGTAATGGATGGCAGGGGCCAGCACCGCCGCAAGGTCCAGCCGGCCGTCATCCGCGATCAGCCGGTCGAACGCGTTGACCGCGCCCGGCACCGTCACGGCATGAGCGGAATCGAGCGGTATCGCGGTCATCCCCTGCGCCCGCAGATCCGCCGCCTGCAACGCGGCGGGCGCCCGGCCCGATCCATTCAGGCCGCGGCATTCGCCGGTTTTTGCATCGTGGATCAGCGCGAAGACATCGCCGCCCAGGCCGGTCATCGCCGGTTCGCAGAAGCCCAGCACGACCGCCCCAGCCACGGCCGCATCCACGGCGTTGCCGCCTTGGGCCAGAATGTCTATCGCGGCCCGCGCGCCGAAGGGATGGGATGTCGCGCACATGGCGCCCGTTGCGTACATCGGCGCGTAGCCGGGGCCGTTATAGACATGTGTCATCGGGCCTTGCCCTTCTGTTTCCGGGCAGTGCCGCGCGCCGCCGTCTTGTCGAAAAATGCCTGAAGCGAGATCAGGGCCTGCGCGATATGTTCGCGCATCAGCGAACCGGCCAGATCCGCGTCGCCCGCCAGAACGGCGTCGGCGATGGCCCTGTGCTGCCGATGGGGCGTACCCAGATCGGCGTCGTAATCTTCCATGATGTAGAGCGCGGTGCTGTAGGGCGTGATCTTCAGCCGGGTTTCCTCGGCCACGGCCTTCAGCATCCAGTTGCGCGCGCCGTCGTGCAGCAGGCCGTGGAATTCGAAATCCATCTCCAGCGCGGCAGACCTGTCGGCCCGCGCGCTGATGTCCTCGGACGTGGCGATCAGGGCGCGCAGGCGCAGGCGCTCGGCCTCGTTGAACCGGACCGCGGCGCGGGAGGCGCACAGGGCCTCGATCTCGCCCATGGCCTCGAAGGCCTCGTTCAGTTCGGTCCGGTCGAAGCTGCGGACGACGGCCGACCTGCGCGGGCGGATCTCGATCAGGCCCGAGGCCGCGAGCTGGCGCACCGCTTCGCGGATGGGCGTGCGGGAAACGCCGAAACGGTCGGCCAGAGACTGTTCGTCAAGCCGGTCGCCGGGCTTGAGCTCTCCGTTCAGGACAAGGTCCGCGATCTGTTGGCGTAGCGTGTGGGGCATTGGTCCTCCTGATGCTGCTACGCTAGAAGGGAGTTCTGTACGCTGTAAAGGATTTTTGTATACAATTTTTTCATGCGGGACGCTGACGCGGTTGTCTTGCCGAAAAAACGGGCGACAAAGAGTGTCGGTCGGGAAGGGCAGCGCCTGACCCTGGGTGGTCGATTCAGCGCTGGTTCCGGGGCGAGGCTCCGACACCTGCGCGCCATTAGCCCGGAGCGGGACCTCAGCAAAGCGCCCTCATCGCGCCGAAGGCACGCCTTTGGCGTGACGGGAGGGTCGGCCGCTGCCCGGGTATGCTCCGGGCGGGGCGGTGATCTGATGTTGGGTTCGATACGGATCGGGCCGCGTAAGTGCGCGCGGCCCGATGTGATTTCCGCCTTCACCGCGCTGCGGACAGGCCTGTATCCAGCGCGTCGATGATGGTATCAGCCTCGGCTTCCGACAGGATCAGCGGTGGTGAGAGGATGATGTTCGGTCCGGACACCCGCACCATTACGCCCGCGTCGAACGTCGCGCGGTGGACGGCGCCGATGGTCTTCTTGTCGAGCGGCGTCTTGGCGTCACGATCCGACACAAGCTCCAGCGCGGCCATCATGCCGTGCCCGCCGCGGATGTCGCCGACGATCTCGTGCTTCTCCATCAGCTTCTTCAACCCGCCATAAAGCTGCGTACCCCGCGCCGCCGCGTTGTCCTTCACGTTCAGGCGCAGGGTTTCCTTCACGCAGGCAATCGCGGCCGCCGCCCCCACCGGGTGCCCGGAATAGGTATAGCCGGACCCGATGGCCGCCTTGCCGCTCTTGTCGTTCTCGAACACCTCGGCCACGCGGTCCGAGAGCATCACGGCGCCGAACGGGAAGTACCCGTTGGTGATCGCCTTGGCGGTCGTCATCATGTCGGGCTTCACGCCCCAGTGACGGCTGCCCGACCAGTCGCCGGACCGGCCGAAAGCGGTGATCACCTCGTCAGCGATCAGAAGGATCCCGTGCTTGTCGCAGATCGCGCGCACCGCCGGCATGAAGCTTTCATGCGGGGGGATCACGCCGCCCGCGCCAAGGATCGGCTCCATGATGAAGGCGGCGATGGTCTCGGGGCCCTGGAACGCGATCTCGTCTTCCAGCGCGGCGATGCACAGGTGCGCCAGCTTCTCGGGATCGGTTTCGTTGAACGGGTTGCGGTAGGTATAGGGCGCGGGAACGTGGAAGCAGCCCGGCATCAGCGGCTCGTACTGGGTGCGGAAATTGGCGTTGCCGTTCACGCTGGCGCCCAGCGTATGGGTGCCGTGATAGCCCTTCTTCAACGACAGGTACTTCACCCGCCCGCCTTCGCCGCGCACCTTGTGATACTGGCGCGCCAGCCGCAGGGCGATTTCCACGCTGTCGGACCCGCCCGAGGTATAGAAGGCGCGCGTCATCCCGTCTTCGGCGAAGAATTCGCGCAGGATCTCGCCCAGTTCGATGACATTGTCGTTCGAGGTGCCCCGGAAGATCGAATAATACGGCAGCCGGTCCAGCTGCGCGGTGATTGCGTCCTTCACCGGCTGACAGGAATAGCCAAGGTTCACGTTCCACAGGCCTCCCACGGCATCGACCAGGCGGTTGCCGTCGACATCGGTGATGTGCACGCCCTCGCCCCCCACGATGATGTCGGGCGGGTTGGCCTGGCTGTCGGCGGGATGCGCCATCGGGTGCCAGATGTGGCGCGCGTTGTGTTCCTTCAGGAAATTGCCGTCTTTCATGAGGGCCTCCTTACGTTACCTCGGCCTCGTGCCGGGACAGGGGATGATCCGGCGGGTACGTACCGCCGAGGGACCGGGTGATGTCGCGCGCGGCCCGGGTCAGGGGACCACGGATGTTTTGCCTATGCTCGGGCGTCGCCCGCACCGACGGGACGGAAACCGACAGGGCACCGATCGGCCGGTCGCCGGGCCCGTAGACGGCGATGGCCTGCGAGGCGACTTCGGCGTCGAAGGCCTGTGAAATGCCCGCGATGCCCGTCTGGCGCGTGTCTTCGATCAGCGCCCGCAGCGTCTCGGGGTCGGTCGTGGTGGCTTTGGTATAGGCCGTCAGCGCGCCGGTCAGGATACGCTCCTGCTGATCGGGCGCGCAGAAGGCCAGCACGGCCAGGCCCGAGGACGTGGCGTGCAGGGGAAGAAGTTCCGACAGGTTGAAATGCACCTGAACGCCGTAGCGGCCCGGATCGGCGAAGAAGATCGGCGACAGCTGATCGCCCTGCAGCAGCGAGGCATGAACCAGTTCGCCGACGTCTTCCGACAATTGACGCACGACGGGGCGGATCAGGGCGCGGGTGGGATAGGTTGTTTCGCGCACCGCCGACAGCCGCAGGATCGCCGGGCCCAGGCGGTAGGCGCGCGAGGCCGGGTCCTGCTCCAGCCAGCCGTTCTGCATTAGTTCGACCAGATGACGATGCACCGTCGCCTTGTCCCGGCCGACAAGTTTCACGAATTCGCCCAGGCCGATCTCCGGCCGGGATTTCGAGAACAGGTCGAGCAGTTCAAGCGCCTTGGTAATCGTCCCCATCTGCGTCCCTTGCTGAAAAAAACGGCATCGGCGTTTCGGTTCTTCACCGTTGTTGACAGAAGCTTTTTCGCGAGGCAAGTTATTTTAACACCATAGGTTCAAATATTGAACCAACCCGGAGCCTATCCATGAAGACCCTCCAGGACCTGTTTCAGCGATACCGGCGGCCGGGCGATTTCTTCATCGCGGCACTCGCCTTCCTGTTCGCGCTGTTCTTGCTGTTCAATCTTCCGACGCAGGCGCCGTGGCTGCCGCGGGTGAAGACCTTCGCGCAGCCGGCCTTCTGGCCCGGTGTGGCGGTAATCGCGATGGTTGTGTTCAGCCTCTTGCACCTGATCGGCGCCATGGTGTCGGAACGCATCCCCGGACGCATGGCCGAGGTGCTGGAATGGATCAAGGCCGTGGAATACGCGATCTGGTTCATGGCCTATGTCTGGCTGGTGCCGATCATAGGCTACCTGCCCGCAACGCTGGCCTTCACGATCCTGCTGACGCTGCGCCTTGGCTATCGCGGCTGGCGGTGGATCCTGGCGGCTGCCGTCTTCGGCACGCTTGTCGTGGTGATCTTCAAGGGGTTTCTGGGTGTGCGCATTCCGGCCGGTGAGGTCTACCAGTCCCTGCCATCCGGGCCGTTCCGGACTTTCGTGATGACGTATCTCTGATGGTTGACCTGATCGCCGGCTTTGACCTGCTGCTGACCCCTGCCGTCCTGTTCGCGCTGCTGATCGGGTCCATCGGCGGAGTCATCATCGGCGCCATTCCCGGTGTCGGCGCCCCCGTCGCCATCGCGATCCTGCTGCCCGCGACGTTCTCGATGGAGCCCATCGTCGGCCTGACCATGCTGCTGGGGATCTACGGATCGTCCATGTACGGCGGCTCCCTGCCCGCGATCCTGATCAACACGCCCGGTACGGCAGTCAACGCGCTGACCACCTATGACGGCCACCCGATGACCAAACGGGGCGAGGCGCTGCGCGCTCTGGGGCTGGCCTATGGTGCCAGTTTCGTGGGCGGCATCCTGTCGATCGCCGCGCTGATCCTGCTGTCGCCCGTACTGGCCAGGATCGCCCCCATGTTCGGCTCGCGCGAGATCTTCCTGGCCGCCCTTCTGGGGATTGTGCTGGTGGTGATCGCTCACCGTGGCCAGACCTTCGCCGCCGGATCGCTCGCGGCCTTCGGCATCCTTCTGTCAACCATCGGGCTCGAGCCGGTGCGCTATACCCAGCGCTTCACCTTCGGCTTCGATTTCCTGTCCTCGGGCGTCGATCTGATCGTCGTCGTGCTGGGCCTCTTCGCGCTGTCACAAGGCTTCCTGCTGGCCACGCAACCCGACGAGGCGCCAAAGGGCGAACGCGTCGTCGGCAACATGTTCAAGGCCATGACCGGCGTCTTCAGGCACAAGCGCATCGCCGCGGCCGGATCGGGCTTCGGCGTGCTGATGGGGATGATCCCGGGCGTGGGCGAATTCACCGCCCAGTTCCTGACCTACACCTACGCCCGCAAGACATCGAAAACGCCCGATGAATTCGGCAATGGCAGCCCCGAAGGGCTGGTGGCATCGGAGAGCGCCAACAACGCCGTGCCCGCCGCCGCCATGATCCCGCTGCTGGCGCTGGGTATCCCGGGCGAGGCGCTGACGGCGATGATGCTGTCGGTCTTCTACGTCCACAACGTGGTGCCGGGGCCGGGGCTGTTCCAGAACCAGCTGGATTTCGTCTACGCGCTCTTCATGTCGATGATGCTGCTGAACGTCGTCGTGGTCGTTTTCGTGGGCCTGTCGTCCAACATGCTGATGCGGATTATCCGGATTCCCACGCGGTTCCTTGGCATGACGATCCTGACGCTGGGCTTCGTGGGGGTCTATTCGCTAAGGAACTCGATCACCGATTGCGCGATTGCCGCCGGGTTCGGGATGCTGGGGCTGGTGCTGAAACGGCAGAACCTGCCCACCGTGCCGATCATCCTTGGTATGGTCCTTGGCGGGATCATGGAGGTCAAGCTGCGGTCGGCCATGGCGCGGGTCAAGACACCGCTCGACTTCGTCGACCGGCCCATCGCGGCGATGCTGGCCGCCGCCATCGTGCTGCTGATCGTCATCCACATCTGGGGGATCATCCGGGAACGCCGCGCGACCTCGCCCGAAGATTCCCATGACCACGACATTCACAACTCGCAACAGGGCTAGGCCATGCTTGACCAGAACCGCATCGACAGCTTGCGCAGCGCCGAGGTTCCCCCCGCCGATCACCTGATCGACGGCGCGCACGTGCCCGCATCGGACGGGGGGCGGCTGGACGTCATCTCGCCGCTGGACGGCAAGGTGCTGACAACCATCGCCCGTGGTACAAAGGACGACGTTGCCGCCGCCACGGCCGCCGCGAGACGGACGTTCGTTGAACGCGTGTGGGCGGACACGGCGCCGGCCAAGCGCAAGGCGGTGCTGTCGAAATGGGCCGCGCTGGTCGAGGAACACGCCGCCGAACTGGCCGTGCTTGGCGTCCGCGACAACGGGACCGAGATCGGCATGGCCCTGAAGGCCGAACCGCTGTCGGCCGCCGGTACGCTCCGCTACTACGCCGAAGCCATCGACAAGCTGAACGGAGAGATCGCGCCGACCGATCCGTCCGTGCTGGCACTGGTCCACCGCGAACCCGTGGGCGTCGTCGGGGCCATCGTGCCGTGGAACTTCCCGTTGATGATCGGCGCATGGAAATTGGCGCCCGCGCTGGCCGCCGGCAACAGCGTGGTGCTGAAGCCCGCCGAAACCGCGTCCCTTTCGCTGCTGAAGCTGGCGCAACTGGGGCACGAGGCTGGCCTCCCCCCCGGCGTCCTGAACGTCGTCACCGGCGAAGGCGCCGTGGTGGGCGAGGCACTGGGGCTGTCTATGGACGTCGATGTGCTGGTCTTCACAGGCTCCGGCCCCGTGGGGCGGCGGCTGCTGGAATATTCGGCCCGGTCGAACCTGAAACGGGTCTATCTGGAACTTGGCGGCAAATCCCCCAACATCGTTTTCGCCGATGTGCCCGATCTGGACGAGGCGGTGAAGGTCTCGGCCAACGGGATCTTCCGCAATTCCGGGCAGGTCTGCGTTGCGGGCTCGCGCCTGCTGGTGGAGCGGTCGATCCATGACGAATTCGTTGCCCGACTCACCACGTTCATGGAGACGATGAAGGTCGGCGATCCGCTGGATCTGAAGACCAATGCGGGCGCCGTGAATTCGGAACGGCAACTGGCGCAGAACCTGTCTTTCGTGGACGAGGCCCGCGCCGCCGGGCGCACCGTGATCGGCGGCGCGCGCATTCTGGAAGATACCGGCGGATATTTCATGGAACCGACGCTGGTGACCGGCGTCGCGCCCGGCGACCGCATTGCGCAGGACGAGGTGTTCGGCCCCGTGCTGGCCGTCATTCCCTTCGATACCGAAGCAGACGCTTTGCAGATCGCCAACGGCACCGATTACGGGCTGGCCGCGGCCGTATGGACATCGAACCTGTCCCGCGCGCACCGGATGATCCGGGGATTGCGCGCAGGCGTCGTGCACGTGAACACCTATGGCGGCGCCGACAACACCGTGCCCCTGGGCGGGGTCAAACAATCGGGCAACGGGCACGACAAGTCGCTCCATGCGATGGACAAGTATCTCGACCTGAAAACAGCGTGGATCAAGCTATGACCGAACCCACCATTCTTGTCGTCGGCACCTACGACACCAAGGACGACGAACTGTCCTACCTGACAGGCGTGATCGAAGCGCAGGGCGGCAAGGTCCTGACGATGGATGTCAGCGTTCTGGGCGATCCGAAGAAGCCCACGGACATTTCCAAGCACCAGGTCGTCGAGGCAGGCGGCAGCACCATCGCGCAGGCCATCGCGCACGAGGATGAAAACCTTGCCATGCAGGATATGGCCCGCGGTGCGGCGGCCATGGCTGCGGAATTGTACGAAGCCCGGCGTTTCGATGGCGTTATCGTGCTGGGCGGCACCATGGGCACCGATCTGTCGCTGGATGTCTGTTCCGCCCTGCCGTTGGGGGTGCCGAAATACATAGTGTCGACGGTCAGCTTCTCGCCCCTGATCCCGACCGACAGGCTGCCGGCCGATGTGCAGATGATCCTGTGGGCCGGGGGGCTTTATGGCCTGAACTCTGTCTGCAAGGCGTCGCTGTCGCAGGCTGCGGGTGCCGTGCTGGGCGCGGCGCGGGCCGTGGAAAAGCCGGACCGGGACAAGCCGCTGATCGGCATGACGTCCTTCGGCAAGACGGTCCTGCGCTACATGGTCGACCTGAAACCGGCGTTGGAGGCGCGCGGCTATGAAGTCGCCGTGTTCCATGCGACGGGCATGGGCGGGCGTGCCTTCGAAAGCCTGGCCGGTCAGAAGGCCTTCGCCGCCGTGATGGACTTTGCCCCGCAGGAGATCGGCAACCACATCATGGGCTCGACCGTCACCGCGGGCGAAGACCGGATGACGAACGCGGGCCGCACCGGCACGCCGCAGCTTGTGTCCATCGGTTGCTACGACCTGATCGATATTGTCGGCTGGCAACCCGTTCCGGAGAAGCTCGCCGGGCAGGAGATCCATGCGCATAATCGGCTGCTGTCATCGGTGATGATGACCCCGGACCAGCGGCGCGAGATGGCCCGCGCCCTGTGCGACAAGCTGGCCACGGCCACCGGCCCGGTGACCTTCCTGCTGCCGCTTCAGGGTGGCAACGAATGGGACCGACCGGGCGGCGTGCTGTCCGATCCCGAAGGTCTTGCGGCCTTCATCGACGAACTGCGTTCCAAGGTCCCGGCTAACGTGACATTGGTCGAGCTCGACTGCCATATCAACGACCCCGCGTTCGTGGCGGCAGCACTTGATGTCTTCGACGGCTGGTGCACCGAGGGCCTGATCTGACAGAGACAGTCGCGTCCCTGCCGCGGACCCGTTGACCGAAATTGGCCCGGACAGCGATCTCCGGAGCGTTGCCCCCTGACCGATCAGAACGCGTCGCGCAAGGCCACCAGACCACTGCGCAGGGTGCCCACGTCGGACCCGACCGCCAGGAACTCCACGCCCGCCTCGGCAAAGCTTTTGGCCTGTGCGCGGTCACCGGTCAGGACGCCTGCGGCGACACCGGCGGCGCGGATCCGGGCCAGCCCGTCGCTGACGGCTTTCCTGACATCGTCGTGGCCGGGATTGCCCCGGTGGCCCATGTCTGCGGCCAGATCGGCAGGGCCGATGAACACGCCGTCGACACCCTTGACCGCAAGGATATCGTCCAGCGCCGCCATCCCCGCGCGGCTTTCGACCTGCAGCAGAAGGCAGATCTGGTCGTTCGCCGTGTGCAGGTAATCGGCCTCCCCGCCGTAGCCCGACGCGCGTACCAGCGCCGCCCCGACACCGCGCACGCCCTCGGGCGGATAGAGTACGGATCGCACGGCCTCGCGCGCCTGGTCTGCGCTTTCGATCATCGGGATGAGCAGCGTCTGCGCGCCGATATCCAGCATCTGCTTGATCTCGGTCCGGCTGTCGTCGCGGGTGCGGACCACCGGGTGCGCGCGGCCGGCGCCTACGGCCCGCAGTTGCGCCAGGATATCGCGCAAGCCGTTGGGCCCGTGTTCGCCATCCAGCACCAGCCAGTCGAACCCGGTGCCGGCCGCCAGTTCCGCCACGCTGGGATCGCCCAGCCCGACCCAAAGGCCGATCTGCGTTTCCTTCGCCAGAAGGCGCCGTTTGAAGATGTTTTCAGGTGCGGGCATGGGGATCACTCAAAGCTGACGAACACATCACCGAAAGCGCCGAAATCAGCCTCGATCACCGTGCCGGGGGGACATTCGACGGGCGCGATGAACGAGCCCGACAGGATCACCTGCCCGGCTTCGATCTTCTGCCCGTACTGGTGCATGCGGCGGGCCAGCCAGACGAGGCTGGTGACCGGATCGTCCAGCACCGCGGCGCCAAGGCCCGTCGCCTCGACCTCGCCGTTCTTTCGGAGGATCGCACCGACCCAGCGCAGGTCATGGGCATCGACGGCGTGGTGTTGCGCGCCCGTGACGATACCCGCATTGGCCGCGTTGTCGCTGATCGTGTCCACGATCACCCGCGCCTGCCCCGTTTCGGGATCCCTGCGCTGGATTCGCGTGTCGAGGATTTCAAGCGATGGCACCACGTAATCCGTCGCTGCCAGAACGTCATCGCGGGTGACATCCCCGTCCAGCGGGGATTTCATGACGAACGCGATCTCCGCCTCGACCCGGGGCTGGATGAAGCGGCCCGCGGCGATTGCGACTCCCGAGGCGAAGAGCATGTCATCGTACAGAACCCCGCTGTCGGGCGTCGCGATGCCCAGTGCGTCCTGCATGATCTTGGATGTCAGGCCGATCTTCCAGCCGGCGATCGTCCGGCCCGAAGCCAGCTTCCGCACCATCTGCGCCGCCTGGATCCGGTAGGCATCGTCAAGGTCCATGCCGGGGTATTTCAGGGACAGCAGCCCGATCTGGGTGCCCGTGTCTTCGGCCGTCAGCAGCGCCTCGGCGGCGTCTTCGATTTGTGTGTCTGTAAGGGTCATTCGTCCACCACCGTGTTACGCAGGATTCCCACACCGTCCGCTTCCACCTCTATCACATCGCCGGGCTTCAGCCAGACAGGTGGATCGAACCGCGCGCCCGCGCCCGTGGGCGTGCCGCAGACGATCACGTCGCCCGGGGCAAGCGTGCAGAAGGTCGAGACATAGTTCAGGATGTAGCGGAAATCGTACATCATCCGGCCGGTGCGGTCCTGCTGGCGGATCTCTCCGTTGACGCGGGTTTCCAGCTTGATGTCGTCCAGCTGCGCGGCCTCGCGGAAGGGCACCAGCCACGGGCCGATGGCGCCGGTCGAATCCCAGTTCTTGCCTTGCGTCACGTTGAACTTCGCATGGCGCACCCAGTCGCGGATCGTGCCTTCGTTGCAAAGCGTGATCGCCGCGATGTGGTCATAGGCGTCCTCGCGCGCGATGCGGCGCCCGCCCTTGCCGATGACGATGGTCAACTCGCCCTCGTAATCCAGCTGCTCGCTTTCCGGCGGACGGACAAGGGCGCCGTTGTGCCCGGTGAAGGACCGCGGAAAGCGGATGAACATCGATGGCTTGCCCGGCGCGGCCTGCCCGTCCTTGTATTCAGCGTTGCGGTCGGGGAAGTTCACGCCGATGCAGATCAGCTTTTCCGGCCGGGCGATGGGGATCAGGAACTCCACATCCTCCTCGCGGAAGGCGGGCGCGCGGGCTTCGCCTGCGGCGATGATCTCCTCCAGCGCGCCGGCTTCGATGACGTGTTGCAGCGTGGGGAAGCGCGCCCCGAACTCCACAGTCAGATCCACGATGCCCGCATCGGTGACGAGGCCATAACGGTTCAGCCCCCCGGCGCGGAATGCGGCAACCCTTGCGGGAATGTTCATGCTCTGGTCCTTCTGCGTCTCTGCCATGGGATTGCCCCCATCATGGCGCGATGATGGGTGAGGCCTTCAGATCGGCGTCCCGCGTTTCGACCCCGGTGAAGGCGGAGCCATTCTCGAACCACGATTTCGGCGCCGGAGCCCCCCACAACGTTTGCCGCTGCGGGTCCTTCAGGTCCCACTTGATCGGCTCAAGATCGGGGTCGATGGTCTGGTAGTCGGAACAGTAGATCTCGATCCGGTGGCCGTCCGGGTCGAGGATATAGAGGAAGAACGCGTTCGAAATCCCGTGCCGCCCCGGGCCGCGTTCGATGTTGCCGACGTAACCCGTGGTCGCCATCAGGTCGAGCAGGTCGATGATGTTCAGGGGCGTCGGCACCCAGAACGCGGTGTGATGCAGGCGGGGGCCGTGGCCGTTGGTGAAGGCGATATCGTGCACGCCGCCCTTGCGATGCGTCCACGCGGCCCAGAGCGCGCCGGATTCCGCATCCTCGGTGTATTCCGTCACCCGGAAGCCCAGCTTGCCGTAGAAGTCGACGGCCGTGTCCACGTTCGGGGCAAAGCAGTTGAAATGGTCGATCCGCAGGGGCTTCACACCCTTGTAGAGCGCGTATTTCTGGTGGATCGGTTCCAGCCTTTCCATCTTGAAATAGAACTCCATCGGTGCGCCGAAACAATCATGCGTGCGCAGGGTGCGGCCCTGGTAGGGGCGGTCGACCCAGTCCGTGCGGTGGCCCAGGCCTTTGAAATACGTCTCTGCCTTGTCCAGTTCTTCCTCGGCGAACAGCTTGTAGGACAGGTAGTCGATCCCGGGCTCGGGCTTCTTCTTCAGGACAAGGCAGTGGTGTCCGCGTTCTTCCATGGCGCGAAAATAGATGGTGCTGTCGTCCTCGTCCGTGACCTGCAGGCCAAGGATGTCGGTATAGAACGTGCGGCTGGCGGCCAGGTCCGTCACGCCGAATTCGACATGGCTGAGACGGAGGATGTTGAACGGCGGGGCCAGGACGGGCGCGGGGATCGGCATTGTGGGTCCTCCCGGGGATGACTGTATCTGGAAACGGGCGCTCAGGCGCCCAGTTTCGGGATCTTGTGCGGCGCGCGCGGGAAGCAGACGTTCACGGTTTCCATGTAGAAATCGAACGACCAGTCGCCGCCGTCGCGGCCGATGCCGGATGATTTCACGCCGCCGAAGGGTGTCGGCAGGTGGCGGATGTTGTCCGAATTCACCCACATCATGCCCGCTTCCAGATTGTCGGTCATGTGGATCGCGCGGTCCAGATCCTGCGTCCAGACGTAAGCGGCCAGCCCGTATTGCACGCTGTTGGCAATCTCCAGCGCATGGGCTTCATCCCTGAAGGGAATGGCGGTCAGGACGGGGCCGAAGATCTCCTCCTGCGCGATGGCCATGTCGCTGGTGGCATCGGTGAAGAGCGTTGGCGCCACGTAGCAACCCGTATCGCCCACCTTTTCGCCACCCGCGGCGATGGTCGCACCTTCGGCACTGGCGGTATCGAAATAGGACAGGACCTTCTTTTCATGTACCGGGTGGATCAGCGGGCCGACTACCGTGTCGGGGTCCAGCGGATGGCCGATTTTGATTTTCTTCGCGACCTCGGCGACCTTGGCCGTGAACTCGGCATAGATCGTATCCTGCACCAGCAGGCGCGACGATGACGTGCAGCGTTCCCCGTTCAGCGAATAGATCATGAAGGTCGCGGCATCCAGCGCGCGCTCCATGTCGGCATCGTCGAACACGATGACCGGGTTCTTGCCGCCCAGTTCGAAATGCACGCGCTTCAGGGTGTCGGCGCCCTGCTTCATGATCATGCTCCCGGTGCGGCTTTCGCCCACGAAGGCGATGGCGCGGATTTCGGGGTGTTCCGTCAGCCGTTTGCCCGCGGTTTCGCCCAACCCGTTCACGACGTTCAGAACGCCCTTGGGCAGGCCCGCGCTTTCGGCGATTTCGACCAGCAGCTTGGCCGTCATGGGCGAGAATTCGGCGGGTTTGTGCACCACGGTACAGCCCGATGCCAGCGCAGGTGCGATCTTCCACGTCGACAGCATGAACGGCGTGTTCCACGGGGTGATCACGCCCACCGGCCCGATGGGGCGACGGGTGGTCGTGTTCATCTGCGTGGGTGTGCGTGTGACCTGCCCGTCCTCGGCATGGGGCGCCTGATCCGCGAAGAAGCGGAAGTTGGCCGCCCCGCGCAGGGCGGCCTTCGACATGAAGCGCAGCGCCTGGCCCGTGTCCATGCATTCGATGAAGGCAATCTCCTCGGCCCGGGCCTCGATGGCCTCTGCCACCTTGATCAGGATCTTGCGGCGCTCGGCCCCCGGCGTTTTCGACCAGCCCGGAAAGGCTGCCTTGGCCGCGGCAACGGCGCGGTCCACGTCTTTCGGACCGGACATCGTGACCTGTTCCAGGACCGAGCCATCGACCGGGCAGATCGTATCCATCCACTGCCCCGAAATCGCGGGCACAATGTCGCCGTCGATATGGTTCATGACGCCGCCCTCGCGAAACGGCGCCATGTAGGCGTGGGCCTTTTGGATGTTGTCGTCCAGAACGCTCATGGCTCAGTCCTTCTTCGGTGCCGACACGCGGGCGTGAATGGGCGTGTCCTTCCAGCTCAGCTCCGGATCGATGATCCGGATTTCCAGCGAAAGGGCGAAATGGGGGGTGGCGAGGGGTTCGGCCAGCGCCGTCTGCACAGCGGCAAAGATCAGGTCGCCCGCGGCTTTCAACGCCTCGGTCGACCGTCCGGCGCCGACTGACAGCGTCATGGCCAGGAAGTCGTTCTCTGCCAGCCCGTCGGCAATGATGGCATGATCCGCCTTGTGCAGCCGCACCCGGATACCGGCCACCGGAAAGATCCCGGCCGCCACCATGGCACCATGCGCGGCGGTGGCCACCGCGGTCATGTCACAGCGGTGTTCCAGCCCGGCCGAATAGTCCATTGCAAGATGCGGCATCGATTCGCCTCCCATAAATGAACATGTTAATCAATAAGCCGCTTGTCAACGCCGCCGCTTTGAAAGACCAAAGATTCCGACACGAGGAACAGATCATGGCGCGTTCAGAATTCCGCGACGGCTTCGAGCTTTCGGAGACCCGGCGCACCCTGCCAATCACGCTGCTCAGGCTGCGCGAACGGTTGATGAGCGAGTTCCGCCCCATCCTGTCAGCTCACGGCGTCACGGAACAGCAATGGCGCGTGCTGCGGGTTCTGATGGAATCCGACGTCATCACCGCGACCGAACTGGCCGAACGCGCCTGCATCCTTGCGCCGTCCCTGTCGCGCATCCTGAAGACGCTGGATGAACGCGGCCTGATCGCCATGGATCGCAACCCCGGCGACGGCCGGCGTGCCCGGATCCGGCTGAGCGACGACGGCTTCGCCTTCATCCGCAAGGTCTCGCCCGAAAGCATCAAGGCTTATGAAAGGATCGAAGCGCGGATCGGCCCCGACCGGATCAACGCGCTGCTGAACGATCTCGACGCCGCGATCCGCGCGCTGGACGACGACTGACACAAGCGCCCAGGTCCTCTGCCCGCCGACGTGACCGCCCAAACCGTACTTTCTCCGGCGAATCTCTGCACGGCAACATTATGGCCATTTTCGGGGCATTGTTGCGGTTGCACTTCCCAAACCAGACGAAAAACCGGTCAAAATTGCGTGTGACCTCGCGTAGCGTTCAATCTTCACTTGAAGCGAAGCGCTTGGCCTGCTTCACACACCGCATCGACCCCGTGCAGTATGCGCTCATTCACATCACCCTCGGCGAGTTCTGTCCGAGACAAGAGGTTTTCCCATTATGGCATCGTTTCGCACCGCCCTCCTTATGCTGATCCCGCTGACCCTTCCCGCTGCCCCCGCGTTCGCAACCGACGGCAGCGCGGCAAAGGCGACCGGGGGGCACCCGATCATCATCGACTGCTACCGCGGCCCGTGGCGTCAGACGATCTGGGACAAGCCGCAGGGTACGTTCATCAACGATCTCGTGCTCAATGGCTACGACTTCGCCAATGCCACGGCCCTCGCGACCGATATCTGCCGCGATGAACGTCTGGTCGGGGACCCCGAGGGACTGAAGGCCGCCCTGCTGGAGTCCATGAAAGAAGTCCCGCCGACCCGCAAGAAGTAGACCTCGCGCCCTGCAGGTTTTGGCACCCCAGGTCCGGCTCTCTGCCCTTGCCACGATGTGCCGTGCAACGGCGAACGCCGATCTCCGCCGCGCGCCTTGCGCAACACGGGGATCGACCTCAGGGGGTCCGGCAACCTTCCAAAGGATCGCCACAACAAGCGTGTCGATCACAAATAGCCCGACCATGGCGATGAGCGCCCGGTAGAGATCCCGGCATGGGCACGTCCGGCGCCGCTCTAGCCGTCGGCCTTTGTCAGCGCGGTCAGCCGGGTCTTCATCTCCAGTCCGCTGGCGTCGACACGCTTCATGGTCCGCAACAACCCGGCGATCTGGCGGGCGGCGTCAGCCGGGTCCAGCCCCCCCGCGCGGATGTTGGAAATGCAGTTCCGGTCGGCATTGGGCATGCCCGCATGCGGGTTCCACGTGACATAGGCCCCAAGGCTGTCGGCCGACGACAACCCGGGCCGTTCGCCGATCAGCACGACGACGCCGGCGGCCCGCATCTTCACCGCAACCTCGTCGCCCAGCGCGACGCGCGCCTGTCGCGCCAGGACGATCCCCGAAAGATCCATCCCGATCCCCGGCAGCAGTGGCACCAGCGACCGCAGGACAGCCGCGGCGTTGAACTTTACCGCCATGGCGCTCAGCCCGTCGGCCACGACGATGCAAATGCCCCCGGGGGATGCGTCCGGCAGTTCCGCCCCCGGCGCCAGCAACCGCCCCAGATCCGGGCGGCGCAGGTATTCGGCCCGCCCCTCGCTGATCTGGCTGTCGGCCAGGCCAACCGGGCCCAGATCGGCGATGCTTTCCTGCAACGCCTCCCGGTCCAGTTCGGACCACACCGCCTCCTTCGCGCGCGCGTGATCCAGCGCGAAGGACAGGCCCGCCCGTGTCGGTAGACCGGCGCCCGACCGGCCCATGCCGATCCGCGCCTCGGTCGCGGCCTTCAGGGGCGACAGCAACGCCTCGGTGCGTCCCTTGCTCATGCGTGTGCCTCCAGCAGACCGGCCACACCCGGATGGCCCGCGAGCGCAGGCGGCGCGTCCTGCAGCCGTCCTGCCCCATCCGTCAGCCCGATCCGGTTCAGCCAGTCCTCGAATTCCGGCGCGGGCGCCAGCCCCAGCGTCTCGCGCGCGAAGACGGCGTCGTGATGCGACAGGCTCTGGTAATTCAGCATCACGTCGTCCGAGCCCGGCACCGTGATCACGAAATTCACCCCCGCCGAACACAGCGTCACGAACAGCGTGTCCATGTCGTCGGGATCGGCCTCCACGTGGTTGGTGTAACAGACGTCCACCCCCATCGGCAGGCCCAGCAGCTTGCCGCAGAAGTGATCCTCCAGCCCCGCGCGCAGGATCTCCTTTCCGTTGAACAGGTATTCCGGGCCGATGAAGCCCACGACCGTGTTGACCAGCAGCGGATCGAATTCCCGCGCCACAGCATAGGCCCGCGCTTCCATCGTCTGCTGATCGACACCGTTATGCGCATTGGCCGACAGGGCCGCGCCCTGCCCGGTCTCGAAATACATGACGTTGGTGCCGACGGTGCCCCGGCCCAGAGCCCGCGCCGCCTCCGTCGCCTCGGCCAGCAACGACAGGGTCACCCCGAACTCGGCATTGGCCTTTGCCGACCCGGCGACCGACTGGAAGACAAGATCCACCGGCGCGCCAGCCTCCATCGCGGCGATGGCTGTGGTGACATGGCCCAGGCAGCACGATTGCGTCGGGATCTCCAGCGCCTGCCGCAGGTCGTCCAGCAGCGTCACGATGCGCACGTAATCCTCGACCGTATCCGTGGCCGGGTTCACCCCGATCACCGCGTCGCCCGATCCCATCAAAAGCCCGTCGAGCGCCGAGGCCGCGATCCCCCGCGAACTGTCGGTCGGGTGGTTCGGCTGGTTCCGCGTCGAAAGCCGCCCGGACAGGCCGATCGTCGTCCGGAACGCGGTCACGACCCGCACCTTTGCGGCAATCGCGATCAGGTCCTGCACCCGGCAGATCTTGGACACCGCCGCCACCATTTCCGGCGTCAGTCCCCATTTCAGTGCCGCGATTGCCGCGCCATCCGTCTCGGGCGCCAGCAGCCATTCGCGGAATTCGCCCACCGTCAGGGACGCCACGGGCCGGAACGCCTCCGCGTCATGGCGCGCAGCGATCAGGTCGGACACCTCGTCGCCGTCCACGCCCAGAACATCCACCGACAGAAAGGCACTCAGCGGCAAGTCCGCCAGCGCCATCTGCGCCGCCAGCCGCTCCACCGGCCCATCTGCCGCAACACCCGCCAGCACGTCGCCGCTGCGATGAGGCGACGCCTTGGCCAGAAGCGCGCGCAGATCCGGGAACGTGAACCGCGTCTGTTCCAGCGTGGTGACATAACTCATGGACAAACCTTTCGAATTCTCGCCACAGAGATACCCGATATTTCCACAGACGCTAACCGCACATGCCGATTTTCACCGTGCCCTCCCCAACTTCGCCAAGAGATGCCCGAAGTCTCATCAGAAGCCCGGTTTCTTCTTTCCCAAAATACTCCGGGGGGCACGCCCGGAACGGGCGGGTGGGGGCAGAGCCCCCTCCGACACCGGCCAACGCACCACGCAAGATTGCCCGCCGCCCCGCCCGATGCTAGCCTGTTCTTCCCGCAGGACCCGTGCCCATGACACTCGACGACACCCAGACCAAGGCCATGACCAGCGCCGGGCTGAACCTCATTGCCCAGGCGCTTTCGATCTATGACCGCGATCTGCGGCTGGCTGTCTGCAACCGTCCGTTCCAGACGATGTTCAACTTGCCCGACTGGCTGACCATCCCGGGCGCACCCTTCGAGGATACCATCCGCTACCTCGCCACCTCGGGCGAATATGGCCCCATCGACGATATAGAGGCCTATGTCGCCGACAAGGTCGACATCGCCCGCGCGTTCGAACCGCATTACATGGAACGCACCCGCGCCAACGGCCGCACGATCTCGGTCGAAGGCTCGCCCCTGCCGCAAGGCGGCTGGGTCACCGTCTACACCGACATCACGCAAGCCAAGCGCAGCGAAACGCTTCTGCGGGCACGGTCGGAGGAGCTGTCGGAAAAGCTCGTCTCCCATTCCGAGGAACTGGCCGCCGCCAACCGCAAGCTCGCCGCCTCCAACGCCGCGCTGGAGGAGGCCAAGCGCGAACTGACGGAGATGGAGGCCCGCACGCGTCTGGTGACTGAGATGATGCCCGCCCACATCGCCCATGTGAACGCCGAAGGCCGCTACACCTATTCCAACCGCCGCCTGTCGGCGATCATGCCGGGCCGCCCGGCCGATGTCGTGGGCATGACCTTGTCCGCCGCCGTGGGGATCGAGAATTTCGAGCTGATACGCCCCCATCTTCATGCCGCCTTCCAGGGCGAAAGCCCGGTGTTCGAGTTCACCGAGCCGCACGATTCCCGCAGGCTCCGCGCCGCTTTCACTCCCGATGGCCAGGGCGGGGCCTATATCCTGTCGATGGATGTCACCGCGGAAACCCAGGCCCGCGCCGCGCTGCAACAGGGCCGGCGGCGCGAGATCGCGGCGCAGATGACCTCGGGCATGGCGCATGATTTCTCGAACCTCCTGACGATCATCCTTGGCATGCAAAGCCGGCTGGCCCGGATGGATCTGGGCACCGAGGCCGCCGACCTGATCGCCGCCACCCGCACCGCGGCCCGGCGCGGTGGGCGGCTGCTGAACCGGATCGCTGACATGACGGGCCAGCGACCGCCCCGGCCGCAGGCGACCGACATGCATGATTTCCTGGCCGACCTGAAACTGCTGGCCTCGCCCAGCCTGCCGCAGGCGGTGGATCTGACGGTGCTCGACCATTGCCCGGACCGGCCCGTGATGCTCGACCCCGGTCTGTTGCAGGACGCGCTGCTGAACCTCATCCTGAACGCTCGCGATGCCTGCGGCACGTCGGGGCAGATCACCATCACGGCGCACGCGGTGGGCGACATCTGGCTGGAACTGTCCGTCACCGACACCGGCGCGGGCTTTTCACCGGATGCGCTGGACAAGGCGCTGCATCCGTTCTTCACGACGAAGGGCGACGCGGGTTCGGGCCTTGGCCTGCCCATGGTCTACGACATGGTCAAGATGGCCGGCGGCGCGATGGAGATCGGCAACTGGTCCGGCGGGGCCGAAGTACGCTTGCGCCTGCCCCTGCGGCTGGCCCCGGCCGCCCCCGGCGGTCTGGCGCTGCTGGTCGAAGACAGCGCCGATCTGCGCAGCAACTACCGGACCATGCTGATGGACCTGGGTTATGCCGTGATCGAGGCCGCAGCGGCAGACGAGGCGCAGGCACTTCTGGGCGACGTGGGAGAGATCGCTTTGATCCTGTCGGACATCAAGCTGGAAGGCACGGCCACCGGGCTCGACCTCGGCTGGGCGGCCAAGTCTGCTGGCGTGCCGCTGATCCTGATGACCTCCCTTCCGCTCGACGATCCGCTTCACCGCGCCGCGCTGACCAGCGGGCCGGTGCTGCGCAAGCCGTTCACGATACAGACCCTGGCCGGCCTTCTGGGCCATGAAGCAGCAGCATGAGGCGATCATGACCCCAAGCGAAGGCGCTCTTGTCTGGATCCTCGACGACGAACCCGAGGTGCGCCAGATCCTGACCGACGCGCTGGAGGAAGCGGGCTACCGCACCCAGTCCTTCGCCCGCGCCCGCGCGTTCGAAACAGCGCTGCAACGCGCGACGCCGGATCTTTGCCTTGTCGACCTGTCCCTGCCCGACACCGACGGGCTGGCGCTGGTCCACCGGCTGGCGCTGGAACAGGGGGCGGCGGTGATCATCATTTCCGGCCGGGTGCAGGTGCAGGATCGGGTGACCGGGCTTGAACTGGGCGCCGACGACTACATCACCAAGCCCTTCGACCCGGCCGAGGTGCTGGCCCGCATCCGTGCCCGGTTGCGGTCGCGCAGCGCCGTGCCCCAATCTGGACAGAGCGCGGCTTTCAACGGCTGGACCGCACATTTCGACCGCTACGCGCTGGTGAACGGCGGAGGGGCGGAATCCACCTTTTCCCATGCCGAGGGCGAGGTGCTGCGGCTGTTCCTGGAGAACCCCAAGCGCCTGATCAGCCGCACGCAGATGCAGGACGCGCTGGGCGGAACGGCGGGGGAAAGCTTCGACCGGGCGATGGACGTGCGCATCTCGCGGCTGCGGGCCAAGCTGGGCGAGGACCCGAAGAACCCGCGCCTGATCAAGACGATCTACGGCGCAGGGTACATCTTCCTGGGAGATGTGCAGTGGAGCTGAGCGGTTCGTTGGGCTCTGCCCCCACACCTCCGAGTTATTCTAGGGCCAAAGACGTCAGGGCCGTTGGGTTTTCGCCGGGCATGGTGCGTGGAAACCACGCACCCTACGTCAAGGTTCCCCGGACGGCGCTCTTCTTCCGACGGTCGGTAGGGTGCGTGGTCTCCACGCACCGTTCGCCGGTCAGCGCCTGGCTTGCGCCGCCTCGAGCGCCGCATCCAGCACGGCGCGGTCACCGATCTGGTTGGCGAGGATCAGGATCAGGCGCGCGTTGAAGGCGGCGCTTTCGTCTTCGCTCAGCCCGTCATGGGCGGCGATCAGGTCGGCGTAGAAGCCGTCAGCATCGGCGATGTTCGGTTTGGTCTGCAGCGTCATCTGTCATCCTTTTCCGCAGGCGATCCGCAGCGCATCCTGCACCGCGGCGGCGTCGAAACTCTCCCACCGCGCCGCAACGTGCTGGTCGGGACGGATCAGGTAGACAGCCGAGGCGGCCGTTCCCAGGTACCGTTCGGCCAGCGCGCCGGTCGTGTCGTCGGACGCCCTGAGCGCCACGCGCGTGGCGATCACCCCGTCGGCCTCGATCGTCTCCGCCGCCTCGACGTCGATGGTCAGGAGCGTGAAGCCCTTGCCCAGACGCGGCAGCAGGAAGCCGTCGCCCAGCGGAGCATCCGGGCACGGGCTGCCGACGCGGGTGCGGGCCGGGCCGCCGGTCAGGGCATCGGGGCCGTTCAGCGGCAAGCCGTCATAGACGCAAGGCACCGAAAGGCGACCGGAATTGACCAGGGGCCGCGCGAATTCGAACCGCTCGGCCAGGTCCAGCACTGCATTGCGGAAGATGTGGCTGATCTTCGACTTGGGCGTGATGAAATCGGTCGCGCGGGTGGAGTTCAGGATGTTCTCATCCGCGCCATGCCGCCGTTCGGCGCAGTAGCTGTCCAGCAACGCATCCGGCGCCTCGCCCCGGATCACCATGCCCAGTTTCCAGCCAAGGTTGTCGACGTCCTGCATGCCGGAATTCGCGCCGCGCGCGCCGAAGGGCGACACCTGGTGCGCGGAGTCGCCGGCAAACAGGACGCGCCCATGCCGGAATTTCTTCATCCGGCGGCACTGGAAGGTGTAGATCGACGTCCAGACCAGTTCATACTCCACGTCCGGCCCCAGCATCGCGTCGAGCCGTTTGCGGACGTTCTCCTCCTTCAGTTCGACCTTTCGGTCCACGTCCCAGCCGATCTGGAAATCGACCCGCCAGACGCCATCTGGCTGCTTGTGCAGCAGGGTCGAGGCGCCGGCCTTGTGGGACGGTTCGAACCAGAACCAGCGTTCCGTGGGGAAATCGGCCTTCATCGTGATGTCGGCGATCAGGAAACTGTCCTGAAACACACGGCCATCGAAATCGAGCCCCATCATCGTGCGCAGGGGCGAGCCCGCGCCGTCGCAGCCGATCAGCCAGTCGGCTTCCAGCGTGTAGGGGCCTTCGGGGGTGTCGATCTGAAGCCGGACGTGATCGTCGTGAAATTCGACACTTTGCACGCTGTTCCTGCCGCGGATCTCGATAGGCGCACCGTCTGCCTGCAATTCTCGCAGCCGTTCGACGAGGAAGCGTTCGAAATAGGGCTGCTGCAGGTTGATGAACGCCGGAAAGCGGTGGCCGGATTCGGGGAGCAGGTTGAACTCGAACACTTTCCGGTCTTCGTGGAAGACCTTGCCAAGGTTCCAGACAACGCCCTTGTCCAGCATCGGCCCGGCCGCGCCGTAGCGGTCGGCGATTTCGAGGCTGCGCTTGGCGAAGCAGATCGCGCGGCTGCCCTGGCCGATGCCCTCATGGTCGTCCAGCACCACAACCGGGATGCCCTGCAGGCCCAGATCCAGCGCGGTGGCCACGCCGATGGGGCCCCCGCCCACCACGATCACCGGATGGCGCACCGCCTGCGCCGCGTCCTGATCGGCCGAGCGTTCGTACGGATAGAGCTTGAAAGCCAGCGAATAGCGGTCGTCCAACATGTCCCCTCCCCTGACGGCCTAGCCGTCGAGCCACGCGCGAGCCGATGCGACGCGGCCATACTCCAGATGAAAATCGTCGAGCTGCGGTGGCGACAGCCCTGCGTCCTGCACCTGCACATGGGCCTGCCCGCGATGGTGAACCTGATGCTGGAAAAGGTGCAGCAGCAGCGCATCCACCCGTTCCGGCACCGGACCGTCCACCCGCCTGGTGTCGCGGGTTTCCGACAATGCCCCTTCCGACAGCCCTTCGCAGAACGCGATGAGGCGCGTGTCACAGGCCCGTTGTGCAGCGTACAGCGCGCCCGGTTCGGTGATGTCGGGCGCGTCGATATCGGCATAGGGCACCCCCTGCCCTTCCAGCGCGGCCAGGTAGAACCGGTCGACCAGAAGGATGTGGTTCAGGGTCGCCGCCAGCGACGGAAAGAAGCCGGGGCGCGGGGCGGTGAATCTCGCTTCATCCATCCCCGCCACTGCACCATGCAGCACCTCGTTGGCCCAGGCGTTGTTCCGCGCCATGGTCACGAAAGGCGCCGCAGCACTCATCCCTGCAGGTCCGCCCACATGGCCTGATCGCGTTCCGCCGTCCAGACGCGCGGCGTGTCGATCCCGCGGGCCTCGTCATAGGCGCGGGCGACGTTGAAGGGCAGGCAGTGTTCGTAGATCGCGTAGTCGGCGAATTTCGGGTCGCATGCGGCGCGCACCGCGTCCCATGCCTCTTTCAGCGACCCGCCGCGGGCCACGACCTTCTCCACCGGCTTGTAGGTGGAGCGGACGAAATCCTTGGTGTTCTCGATCGCCGCTGTCACCATTTCGGTGCCCACCAGCGCATCGCCCCGGCCCGGCGCAATCGCGCGGGGTTCGAAACTGGCGACGGCGTCCAGCGTATCGGGCCAATCGTTGAAATGACCGTCGCCGCAATAGCAGGCGGAATGGTATTCGACGATGTCCCCGGTAAACAGCACTTCCTGATCCGGCACCCAGATCACCGCGTCACCGGCGGTATGGGCGCGGCCCACGCATTCGATATCGACCCGCCGGTTGCCAAGATAGACGGTCATCCGGTCGCTGAAGGTGGTGGTGGGCCATGTCAGGCCGGGGATTTCCTCGTGCCCTTCGAACAGGCGCGGGAAACGGCCGAATTCGCTGTCCCAGTCCTCCTGCCCGCGTTCGGCGACCATGGCGCGGGCGACGTCGGACATGATGACCTCTCGCGCACCGTAGGCCGAGGCGCCCAGCACGCGGACGGCGTGGTAATGCGTCATCACAAGGTGGCTGATCGGCTTGTCGGTGACCGAGCGCACGCATTCCATCACCTTGCGGGCCAGCCGCGGGGTGGCCTGCGCCTCGACGATCATCACGCTGTCGTCGCCGATGATCACGCCCGTGTTCGGATCGCCTTCGGCGGTGAAGGCGTAAAGCCCTTCGCCCACTTCGGTGAAGGAGATGTTCTTCTCGCTCATGTCGCCTTGCGACGCGAATGCCTTGGCCATCGTCAGGTCCTGTCGTTCTGTCGTGAATGGGTTGGCCCCGGCCGAACTGCCGGGACCGTCAGACGCGGGTGCGCCCTATTTCTTGCCGGGCTTGCCGTCGAATTTCTTCTCAAGACTGTCCCAGCAGTCGATGTAATTGTCCTGCAGCGGTGCTTCCTTGCCCGCGAAGGCGGTCAGGTGCTGCGGGAAGCGGGTTTCGAACATGAAGGACATCGTGTTCTCCAGCTTGTCCGGCCCGAGGTTGGCGTTCGATGCCTTCTCGAACGCGTCGCGGTCCGGGCCATGCGGCAGCATCATGTTGTGCAGGCTCATGCCGCCGGGGACGAAGCCATGCGGCTTGGCATCGTACTGGCCGTAGATGTTGCCCATCAGCTCGGACATGATGTTCTTGTGGTACCACGGCGGGCGGAAGGTATCTTCGGCCACCAGCCAGCGTTCGCGAAACAGCACGAAATCGATGTTCGCCGTGCCCGGCACGCCCGACGGCGCGGTCAGCACGGTGAATATCGACGGATCGGGGTGATCGAAGAGGATCGCGCCGACGGGGCAGTAGTTCCGCAGGTCGTACTTGTAGGGCGCGTAATTGCCGTGCCACGCCACGACATCCAGCGGGCTTTGCGGGATCTTCGTCTCGTGAAACTGGCCGCACCACTTGATGGTCAGGGTCGACGGGACCTCGCGATCCTCGAACGCCGCCACCGGCGCCTTGAAGTCGCGCGGATTGGCAAGGCAGTTGGCGCCGATGGGCCCGCGGCCAGGAAGCTCGAACTTCTGGCCGTAGTTCTCGCACACGAACCCGCGGCACGGGCCTTCCAGAACCTCGACGCGGTAGACGAGGCCGCGGGGCAGGATCGCGATCTCCTTCGGTTCCACGTCGATGATGCCCAGTTCGGTGGCAAAGCGCAGCCGGCCTTCCTGCGGGACGACCAGCAATTCGCTGTCGGCCGAGTAGAAATATTCGTCCTGCATCGACGTATTCACAAGGTAGATGTGCGCGGCCATCCCGACCTGTGTGTTCACGTCGCCGGCGGTCGTCATCGTGCGCATGCCCGTGAGCCACGTCAGCGCATCCTCCGACGGCGGCACCGGGTCCCAGCGGTACTGGCCCAGGCTGGTCACGTCCGGATCGACGTTCGGCGCCGATTTCCAGTAGGGCAGATCGATCTTCGTGTAGCGGGCCGAATGCTTGACGGATGGCCGGATGCGATAGGTCCACGTCCGCTCCGGCGGGTTGGCGGTGAAGGCAGTGCCGGACAGTTGTTCGCCATAAAGGCCGTAATTGCACTTCTGGGGCGAATTCATGCCCTGCGGCAGCGCATCGGGCAGCGCTTCGGTTTCGAAATCGTTGGCCCAGCCCGGCATGTAGCCTTCGTTCACGCCAGTCCCGCCGGCGGCGCGGACCATGCCCTGGGGCAGTTCATGTTTCGTCATCGCTGATCCTCCCGGATTGGCGCGCGCAGCATTGATGCACCGCGGATTCGCTATTCAAATATAAATGTAGCAATTGCAATGATGTCAAGATTTCATAGCGGATGCAATGAAATCGCTTGAACTGACACGGGCCTGCGGGTGAGATGGGGCGCAGCATGACCGACCAAAGCCCCCCTCCCCTGCCCGAGTTCGACCTCTTGGGCTTCACGCCCTACCGTCTGGCCGTCGCCGCCAAGCGCACGAGCGAGGCATTGGCGAAACAGTACCGGTCACGCTTCGGCATCTCGATCCCGGAATGGCGGGTGCTGGTGCATCTGGCCTATGCGGGCAACGTTTCCGTCCGCGATATCGAGGCACGGGTGGCGATGGAGAAATACGAGGTCTCGCGCGCTGCCAAGCGGCTGGAAGAAGCCGGGCTGATCGAAAAGCGCGCCCATCAGACCGACCGGCGGCTGGTGGATCTGGCGCTGACGGCAAAGGGGCGGCTGATGATGGCGGAACTTCTGCCCATCGCCCGCGCCCACCAGGAAGCGCTGGAAGCGCGGCTGGGCGACGCCTTCGAGCAGCTGGAAACCGGGCTGGAAAAGCTGCTGGAAGACATCGAGCCGTTCTCGACCGAGAAGCAGGCGCCCCGGGGTTAACCGGGGCGTTGCGGGATTTCCACGATCAGCTGGGGCACACCGTCCGACGTCTTGCGCACGGATCGCCCGTCCGGGCCGACGGTCCCGCTGACGCGACGGCGGAGGTTCGAAAAACCTTCGAACCGCACCGTATCCACCGGCGTGTCGAACTGGATCGTCAGGCGGAACTGCCCGGCCGGCCGAGCCAGCGCGATGATCCGTCCCGTGAAGGCCTGTCCGAGGTACGACCCGCGCACCTCCTGCCCAAGGCCGAAGGTCTCGGGCTCCACCGCCGCCAGCCGCGCATGAAGCACGTTCCAGTCCTTCGCGCCGTTCTGGCGGGCGACGAGTTCCAGCGCTTGCGCATGGCTGATCACGGTCCCGTTCTCCCCCAGCGCCACACGCAGGGCTTTCGCCTGCGCCTTGGCATCGCCCAGTGTCTCGATGCTCATGCCATGCCCTCCTGCTTGGCCAGACCAAAGCCCGGGCCGGTCGTCCGCTGTTTCAGGCTGGCGACGACGATGAAGATGGCCACGACCGCCAGAATGGCCTCGGCCAGCGGGGCGGCGTACCACATCGTCGGAGTGCCAAAGCGCGTGCCCAGGAACAGCACCAGAACGGGGCTGAGCAGGAACGGCTTCAACAGGGACAGGATCGCCGTCCGCAGGGGCTGCCCGACCGCCTGAAAGTAGATCGACAGGACAAGGATCGGCCCCGAGAGCGGGTACAGCCACACCATGGGCCGCAGGATATCGCCCACCTGTGCCACCACGCGCGGATCGTCGGCAAACAGGCCCCCGATCCAAGGGCTGAAGCCAATCAGCAGGATCTCCATCCCCAGCCCGTAGATCAAGCCCACCCCGGCGGCGAGCCGCAGCACCGCGTCCGACCGGACATAAAGCCGGGCACCCACGTTGTTGCCGACAACCGCCTGCATCGCCAGCGCGACGGCCATGAACGGCAGGTAGGTGAAGGACAGGATCCGCGTGACAACGCCGTAGCCCGCCACGGTTTCGGCAAAGGCATCCCCGGCGGCCACGGGCAAGGTCGCCACGATCGTCGCCGACACCACGCCGATCCCGAAGAAGCCAAGGCTGACCGGCGCCCCCAGCGACAGGATCCGCGGCCAGAACCTGACCCAGGATTGCCGCAGCGAAGCCCCTAGCGAAAGCTGACCGCCACCCCGCAACCGCAGGCCTACAAGCAGCGCAAGGCCAAGCCCCTGCGCCAGCGCCGTGCCCCAGGCCGATCCGGCAACGCCAAGATCCAGCATCACGATCAGGACGTAGTTCAGCACGATATTGGCGAGGGTCACGCCCACCGTCAGCACGGCCATCAGGCCCGCGCGGCCTTCGTTGCGCCAGGCGTCACCGTGCAGGCCCAGCAGGAACTGCACCGGCGTTGCCAGAATGGTGATCGCAAGGTAGGTGCGCGCCATTTCCGCGATACCGGCCTGACCGCCTGACAAGTGGCTGATGCCCATGCTGCCGAACACGGCGAAGGCCAGGTTCAGGATCAGTGCGATGCACAGCGCCAGCCCGTGCGCGCCGGCAAAGACCGCGCCCGCCGCCGCATCGTCGCTTGCGCCAAGGTGACGGGCCAGAAGGCTCGACATGCCGCCGCTGACCAGCACCGACAGCGCGATGATCGTCATGAGAACAGGGAAAATGACACTGACGGCGGCCAGCGCGTCGGTGCCTATGAAATGGCCAAGAAACATCGCGTCGACGATGTTTTGCAATCCGCTCATCAGCATGACCAGCACCAAGGGCACGGCCTGCGCCATGAATACACGCGCCACGGGGGCGGTCAGCAAGCGGTTATCCTGGGTGTCCGGAACAGACATCCTTCACTCCTCGGGTAAGGCAATTCGCGACTGATGGGGGCCTGCATTGCCCACCAACGAATTGCTTCGAGGGCGAGGGACGTCGAATTCTCCAGGCTTCACCGTGACCTAAGTCTGCAGGCGGCAGGTGCCCGGCACCTTTGCGGGGCAATAGGCGCAGCCTGCACGTCGGTCAAGACAAATGATTCCGGGCCTATTTCGGGTACAGGAACGTCACGATAAACCGCGCGCCCCAGCCGTCCGGGCCGTTGGGCGTCGAATCCGCGTAATATCGCGCGCCGCCGCCGATGCTGACGGGCTGGCTGCCGATCTTCGTCACCTTCGAGACCATGAAGTTGACCGGCACCTGCTGGGTCCCGGCGACATGATCGAAGGTGGATTCCGAATTCAGCGTGAAGCTGACGGACTTGGCCGTGGTATAGCTCAGGAACGGCTGGACGTAGGTCGCGTTGATCTCGGTCGCGCCGGCCCCGCCGCCCACATCCCAAAGCTGGTTGGCCAGTATGCCATAGGTCCAGGGCCCCGACTGCTTCAACGCCACGCCGGTGACGCCAGCGGCGAACTGGTCGGCGGACAGGCCGGTCTGGTTCGACGGCAGCAGGAAGGCCGGCCCAACCCCCCAGATCAGGCCCCCGGCGGTGGGTTCCTTGGGCGAGAAGAAGAACGATTGCAGCACGTCGCCGACACCCGACTGCGTCGTGCCCGGCGTCACGTCATTCTGGACTGCCAGCGGAATGATCGTCCGTGAAATCAGGTTCAGGCTGGGCGACAGCGAAATCGGAACCACCGGCTGCAGGTTCATCGTGTACTTGTTGCCATCGCCAGACGCACCGATGCCCTGGTCGTAGTTCAGCTGGAACGGCACGCTGATGAGCGAGGCAACAGGGTTCTGAAGCTGTTTGGCCAGATCCGTATCGGCCCGCGCCACGGCTGGCAGCGCGCACACAATCCCTGAAGCCATTGCAAGGGTTCGAAGGACGTTCATGACGAGACCTTGTTAAGATACCGCGCCGGGTGCCCTATCAACCGCGCTCGGATCCACCATAACGTGAATCCAAATCGCAGCAAACACCCAAATCAGCGCAGACTCCTCAAGTCTCCCGGTAAATACCGATCAGGCACATTTCGAATGGCCGCAACTTGCGCAGGTCATGCAGCCTTCCAGCATCCGCATCTCGAATTCGCCGCAGCTTGGGCAGGCTTTTGCCGTGGGCTTTGTGCCGCTTCCCATCTGCATCGTCGGATCCATTTTCAGGCCCGAGCCTTCGGTTTCGATGAACCCGGTCGAGATCAAGTGCTGTTCGATTGCGCCGCCGATGGCCGCGAGGATCGACGGGATGTACTTACCCTCCATCCAGAAGCCGCCGCGCGGGTCGAAGACGGCTTTCAGTTCCTCGACCACGAAGGACACATCCCCCCCGCGCCGGAACACGGCCGAGATCATCCGCGTCAGCGCGACGGTCCAGGCGAAATGCTCCATGTTCTTCGAGTTGATGAACACCTCGAACGGGCGGCGGTGGCCGTTTATGACGATGTCGTTCACGGTCAGGTAGATCGCGTGCGGGCTGTCGGGCCATTTCAGCTTGTAGGTCCGGCCCTCCAGCCCCTTCGGGCGGTCGAGCGGGTCGGACATGTAGACGACCTCTCCCCCCGCTTCGGCGTTCTGTTCGGCGGCCGTGGTCTGTTCTTCCTGCGGCTTGGCTTCGCTGACGCTCAGCACGCTGCCCGTGACTTCGTTCGGGCGGTAGGTGGTGCAGCCCTTGCAGCCGGTGGCCCAGGCCTCAAGGTAGACGTCCTTGAACTCCTCGAACGAGATGTCTTCCGGGCAGTTGATCGTCTTCGAGATCGACGAATCGACCCATTTCTGCGCTGCCGCCTGCATCTTCACATGGGCCTTGGGGCTCAGCGTCTGGGCGTTGACGAAATAGTCCGGGAACGGGGCATCGCCCATACGGTCGCGCCACATCTGGACGGCGTAGTCGACGACTTCCTCTTCCGTCCGGCCGCCATCGCGCAGCAGCACCTTGCGCTTGTAGGCATAGGCGAAGACGGGCTCGATCCCCGACGACACGTTGCCGGCATACAGGCTGATCGTCCCTGTCGGCGCGATGGAGGTCACCAGCGCATTGCGCACACCATGCTCGCGGATCGCGTCGCGCACGTCATCGTCCATCCGCTGCATGGTGCCGGAGGCGAGGTAGGGCTCCGCATCGAAGAGCGGGAAGGCGCCCTTCTCCTTCGCCAGTTCGACGGAGGCCAGGTACGACGCCCGCGCGATGGCCTTCAGCCAGGCTTCCGTCTGGGCCGCGGCTTCGTCCGTGCCGTATTCCAGCCCGGTCATCAGCAGCGCGTCGGCCAGCCCGGTGACGCCCAGCCCGATGCGGCGCTTGGCCTGCGCCTCGGCCGCTTGTTCGGGCAGCGGGAAGTTCGAGATGTCGACGACATTGTCCATCATCCGCACGGCAGTGGCGACGAGTTCGGACAGCGCGTCTTCGTCCACCGAGGCGGTGTCGCCGAAGGGATCGGTCACCAGCCGGGCAAGGTTGATCGAGCCCAGAAGGCAGGCGCCATAGGGCGGCAGGGGCTGTTCGCCGCACGGGTTGGTGGCGGCGATCGTCTCGCAATAGTTCAGGTTGTTCTCGGCATTGATGCGGTCGATGAAAATCACGCCGGGTTCGGCGTAATCGTAGGTCGCCCGCATGATCTTGTTCCAGAGATCCCGCGCCTGAACGGTGTGGTAGACCTTTTCGCCGAATTTCAGATCCCACGAGGCATCCTTGTCGACGGCGTCCATGAAGTCATCGGTCACGAGGACAGACAGGTTGAACATCCGCAGCCGCGCGGCATCGGACTTGGCGGCGACGAAGCTCTCGATATCCGGGTGATCGCAGCGCATCGTCGCCATCATCGCACCACGGCGCGAACCTGCGGACATGATCGTCCGGCACATCGCATCCCAGACATCCATGAAAGAAAGCGGTCCCGATGCATCGGCGGCCACGCCCAGCACGTCGGCGCCCTTGGGCCGGATGGTCGAGAAATCGTAGCCGATCCCGCCACCCTGCTGCATCGTCAGCGCGGCTTCCTTCAGCATGTCGAAGATACCGGCCATGCTGTCGGGGACCGTGCCCATGACGAAGCAGTTGAACAGCGTCACCCGTCGCGCCGTGCCGGCTCCGGCGGTGATGCGCCCGGCGGGCAGGTACTTGAAGTCTTCCAGCGCGGTGTAGAACTCCTCTTCCCAATGGTCCGGGTCCTTTTCGACCTGCGCCAGGTCGCGGGCGATTCGGCGCCACGTGTCTTCGACCGTCAGGTCCTCGGGCGTTCCGTCGGCCGCCTTGAAGCGGTATTTCATGTCCCAGATCTGCTCGGCGATCGGGGCTGCAAAACGGCTCATCTGTGCGAATCCCGGGTTGGTGTGGAGGATATTCAGACTACAGGAAGAGGCCCCGCACCTCAACGCCGCAGACGCTATCGGTTGAAGAATCGTGGCGGCAGCCTACAATATGATGATGGGATGACGTTTTGGGGGCGATGGGAACATGAGTGTCCATCTGGTGAAGCTCTGTGTCGGGGCTGACGATATCCAGGATCTGGAAACCTGGCAGATCCGCCGCCGTGCGGAACTGCCGGACGGCCTGCCGCGCCACGTCACCCGGATGTGGCCCAAGCGCGAGGCCGAGCTGGTGGATGGCGGATCCCTGTACTGGGTGATCCGCGGCATGATCCAGTGCCGCCAGAAGGTCCTGCGGCTCGACGAGGTCACGGCCGAGGACGGAACCCGCCGCTGCGCCCTTGTGCTGGACCCCGAAATCCACCGCACCGCAGGCGCGCCGCGCCGGCCGTTCCAGGGCTGGCGCTACCTGGCCGAAACCGACGCGCCGCCGGACCTGTCGGCGGGTGCAGCCAACCGCAAGAACGACGATGTCCTGCCCGCGGACCTGAACCGCGCGCTGGCCGAGATCGGCGTTCTCTGAAGTCACCGGTGCAAACGGGGCTGAGCGCAGAAATCGCGCCCTCAACGGCCCCGCCCGCCCACCCCGGCAGTCGCGCGATGCGCTCCCGCCGGGCCGCATCGGGCGCGATCCGGCGCGATGCGCCGGGGCCAGCCCGTTATCGGATCACTCGGGGTTTGGCGGCCTACGCCGCGTGGGGACGCAGGCCCAGAATCTCGCGCGTCTGGGCAAATGTCGCCACCGGACGCTCGTACTTCTCGCAAAGCTCTGCCGCCCGGGTCACCAGCGCCGCGTTCGACGGCGCCAGCCGGTCGCGATCGAGGCGGACGTTGTCCTCCATCCCCGTCCGCGCGTGACCGCCCGACGAGATCGCCCAGTCGTTCAGGACGATCTGGTTCGGACCGATCCCCGCCGCACACCACGGCGCACCGGGGAAGAAGCGGTTCACGGTGTGGACATAGAAATCGAACACCTCCCGGTCGACCGGCATCGCGTTCTTCACGCCCATCACGAACTGCACGTAGGGCGTCTCCGGGATCGCGCCTGCCGCGTGCATTTCCGCCGCCTTGAAGATGTGGCTCAGGTCGAACGCCTCGATCTCGGGTTTCACGCCATGGGTTTTCATCTCGTCCGCCAGCCAAGCTACCAGGTCCGGGCTGTTCTCGTAGACGCGCGTGGGAAAGTTGTTCGAGCCTACCGACAGGCTTGCCATGTCGGGCTTCAGCGGCAGCATCCCGCCCCGCTCGCGCCCCGCGCCCGACCGGCCGCCGGTCGAGAACTGGATCACCATGCCCGGGCAGTGCGTCTCCAGCCCCTCCTTCAGGCGCGCGAATTTCTCGGGGTCCGAGGTCGGCGTCTGATCGGGGTTGCGGACATGGGCGTGGCAGATCGTGGCGCCCGCCTCGAAAGCCTCCTGCGTGCTTTCCACCTGTTCCTCGATGGAAATCGGCACCGCCGGGTTGTTTTCCTTGGTCGGCAGAGAGCCGGTGATCGCGACGCAGATGATGCAGGGGGACGACATGTGAATTTCCTCCGGTCTACGCGGCAGGCCACCGCGGCGGGGCGCAGTGTTGCCATCGCGGGCCGGATGTCAACGCACCTGCGCGTCCCGGCCTCCGTCAAGGGTCGTCCCGAACGTGGGGCGCGCGCGCAGCAACCGGACCGGCAATCCGGGCGGGTGGTGCGGGCGGTGGGACTCGAACCCACACGGGACAAAGCCCTTCGGATTTTAAGTCCGATATGTCTACCATTCCATCACGCCCGCGCGCGCCCGGATGTTCACGCTTTCTGCCGATCCGGGCATGCGGGCGCAAGCGCTCTGTGACACCACGGCAGGACAACGCCAGATCCGTGGCCGCAGCGTCGCGACATCCGCCCCGAAACATGCGCCTTGCGCCCGGCAAGCGGGAAGGAGGATCCCGCAAGGGATCCGACGGGGGTGGGCGGGCGGGCCGCTTGCCGGGCGCAAGGCGCGGCGCGTCGTTCAGAGATCCCGGCCCACATCCGCCAGCGCCCCGCCGGGCGCGATCAGGCGCCGCTCGGGCAGCCACGGATTCAGCTCCAGCGCCTGCGACAGGGCCACACGTGCCTCGGCCAGCCGGCCCAGACCGATCAGGGAAAGCGCCCGCCCGCTCATCGCCGCGACATGGCGCGGGGAAATCTCCAGCGCCCGGTCCAGGTCGGGCAGGGCCGCGGCATAGTCCTGCCGCAGGAAGGCCACGAAGGCGCGCTGGTTGTAACCTTCGGCATAGTCCGGGCAGTAGTCGATCAGCCGGTCAAACGCACGCTGGGCCCCCAGAAGATCGAAGGACCGTCGCTGCGTCATGCCCCGGTCGAGAATGGCCTGCGCCGGCTCGTCCGGCGCATCGGCCCAAAGCGCCCACATCCGGTTCGAAATCGCACGCGCCGCGCCCTCGTTCGGCGCCGCCTGAACCTCGGCGATCAGGTCCTCCAGTTCGGCCGTGTGATCCGGCGCGGGCGGGCAGGTACTTTCAGCTTTTCGAAGGCCCGGGGGAGCCGCATCCGGCCGATCCAGACCGGGCACCGGCGCGAACCCGAAGGTCAGGGCCGCCAATATGGTGATCACGGGCATGATGAAAAAGTGATGCAGTCCGCGTCCCGGTCAAGTGATTTTCTCCATGTTCCGAAGCTGCCCTGCCCGGAAACACCCCTGCAGCGGGCCCGGACGCCTCAAACTTGTCCACTTCCGGCCGAACGGCTTGCCGTGGCCGGCAGAAATTGTTCAAGTCGCCCCAGCCGCCACCGGTGGGGCTTTCCATTCAGTAAACAACTGCGAGTGATCGATGCACGCTTCCCTGGACGATCTGACCTACGCCGACCCTGATGCCGTGCTCGACAGCCTGGTCCAAACCGCCAGCCTGACACCCGGTGACCGTACGAAGATCACCGGCGCCGGTGCGGATCTGGTCCGGTCGATCCGCAGCCACTCCGCCCCCGGCCTGATGGAAACATTCCTCGCAGAATACGGCCTGTCGACCGAGGAAGGCGTGGCGCTGATGTGCCTCGCCGAAGCACTCCTGCGCGTCCCCGATGCCGACACTATCGACGCCTTGATCGAAGACAAGATCGCGCCGTCCGACTGGGGCAAGCACCTTGGCCATTCGACATCGGTACTCGTCAACGCCTCGACATGGGCACTGATGCTCACCGGGAAGGTGCTCGACGATGAAAGCACAAGCCCTGCCAAGTCGCTCCGCAGCGCGGTGAAACGGCTGGGCGAACCGGTGATCCGCACGGCCGTGGGCCGCGCCATGCGCGAGATGGGCCGCCAGTTCGTGCTGGGCGAGACCATCGGCAGCGCCATGACCCGCGCCGCGGGGATGGAGGCCAAGGGCTACACCTATTCCTACGACATGCTGGGCGAGGCCGCGCGCACCGAAACCGACGCCAAGCGCTATCACCTGTCCTATGCCCAGGCCATCGCCGCCATCGCCAACGCGTGCAAGCACGACGACATCCGCGACAACCCCGGTATCTCAGTCAAGCTGTCGGCCCTGCATCCCCGGTACGAGGTCGCCAAGGAAGCCCGCGTCATGGCAGAGCTTGTCCCCCGCCTCCGCTCGCTGGCGCTGCTGGCGAAATCCGCCGGCATGGGCCTGAACGTCGACGCGGAAGAGGCCGATCGCCTGTCGCTTTCGCTGCAAGTGATCGAGGCTGCGCTGTCCGAACCCTCGCTGGCCGGGTGGGACGGGTTCGGCGTCGTGGTCCAGGCCTACGGTCTACGGGCCGGCGCGGTGCTGGACACACTTCATGAAATGGCAGAGAGACATGACCGCAAGCTGATGGTCCGCCTCGTCAAGGGCGCCTACTGGGATACCGAGATCAAGCTTGCACAGGTCAAGGGCGTGGCAGGCTTCCCGCTTTTCACGCAGAAGGCGGCGACCGACGTCTCCTATATCGCCAATGCCCGCAAGCTGCTGGGCATGACCGACAGGATCTACCCGCAGTTCGCCACGCACAACGCGCACACGGTGTCCGCCGTCCTGCACATGGCGGACGAGATGGACGCCGAAGGGAAGTACGAATTCCAGCGCCTGCACGGGATGGGCGAGGCGCTTCACGACATCGTCAAGAAGAAGAATTCCACCCGCTGCCGGATCTACGCCCCCGTGGGCGCCCATCGCGACCTGCTGGCCTACCTTGTGCGGCGGCTGCTGGAAAACGGTGCCAACTCGTCCTTCGTGAACCAGATCGTCGACGAGACGGTGCCACCCGAAACCGTCGCCGCCGATCCCTTCGTCACGATCGGGGAACCGGGACAGGACATTCCCACGGGTCCTGAGCTGTTCATGCCGGAACGCCCGAACGCCCGCGGGTTCGACCTGACGCACCGACCGACGCTGGCCAAGATCGACGCGGCGCGGGAGCCGTACCGCGCGCATCAATGGGCCGCCGAACCCCGCCTTGCCGGACCGTCGGCGCCCGAAGCGGCCGTCCCGGTCACCAACCCGGCCGATCCGTCCGACAGCCCGGGGACCGTGGCCCACGCCAGCAAGACCGACGTGGAAACGGCGCTGTCCGCCGCGCAGCCATGGAACGCCCCGGCCGCGGAACGCACGGCGATCCTGAACAAGGTCGCCGACCTCTACGAGGAACGCTTCGGCGAAGCCTTCGCGATCCTCGCCCGCGAGGCCGGCAAGACCATCCCCGACGCCGTGGCCGAACTGCGCGAAGCCGTCGATTTCCTGCGCTACTACGCCGAGAACATCCCCGAAGGCGATCCGGCAGGCATCTTCACCTGCATCTCGCCCTGGAACTTCCCGATGGCGATCTTCACCGGCCAGATCGCGGCGGCGCTGGCCACCGGCAACGCCGTGCTGGCCAAACCCGCCGAACAGACGCCGCTGATCGCCGATCTGGCCGTGTCGCTGATGCACGAGGCCGGCGTGCCCGCCAGTGCCCTGCAACTCCTGCCCGGCGGCGGAGAGGTCGGCGCGTTGCTGACCTCCGATCCGCGCGTGTCGGGCGTGGCCTTCACCGGCTCCACCGCCACGGCGAAGCGCATCCGCAGCGCCATGGCCGATCACATGGAACCCGGCGCGCCGCTGATCGCGGAAACCGGCGGTCTGAACGCCATGATCGTCGACAGCACCGCCCTGCCGGAACAGGCCGTGCAGGCCATCGTCGAAAGCGCCTTCCAGTCGGCGGGCCAGCGGTGTTCGGCCCTGCGGTGCCTGTATCTGCAGGACGACATTGCCGACACGGTGCTGGAAATGCTCACCGGCGCGATGGACGAACTGGAGCTCGCGAACCCCTGGCCCCTGTCCACCGATTCCGGCCCCGTCATTGATCAGGCCGCGTGGGACGGTATCGCCGCCCACATCGAAACCGCCCGGATCGAAGGCCGCCTGCTGAAACAGGTCACCGCCCCCCGGATCGGCACCTTCATCCCGCCCACGATGATCGGCATCCCCGGCATCGCGGCGATGGAGCGTGAGATCTTCGGCCCCGTGCTGCACGTCGTTCGGTTCAAGTCCTCGGACCTGCCCCGCGTGATCGCCGACATCAACGCCACGGGCTACGGGCTGACCTTCGGTCTGCAGACCCGCATCGACGACCGCGTGCAGGAGATCACCGAGGCGATCCACGCCGGCAATATCTACGTCAACCGCAACCAGATCGGCGCGATCGTGGGCTCCCAACCCTTCGGCGGCGAGGGCCTGTCCGGTACTGGCCCCAAGGCAGGTGGGCCGCTCTACATGGGCCGCTTTCTTGCGCCCGACCGGCAGGAGGCGTCCGGCCAATTCACCACTGCCGCGGGCAAGCTCCCGGCCCCCGTCGGCGCGACCGGCATCCAGGAGGCGCAGATCATGCCGGGCCCCACCGGCGAATCGAACCGCCTGACCGCCATCCCCCGCGCGCCGCTCCTGTGCCTTGGCCCCGGGGCGGAGGCGGTCGAAGAACAGGTTCGCGCGGTCACAAAGGCGGGCGGCCAGTCCATCCGCGTGGACGGCACCATGACGCCCGACGCCGTGGCGAAGGTTCCGGACATCTCCGGCGTGATCTGGTGGGGTGACGAGGCCTCGGCCCGCGCCTACGATCAGGCGCTGGCCACCCGCGACGGCCCGATCCTGCCGCTGATCCCCGGCATCCCCAGTCCCGACCGTGTTCTGGCCGAACGCCATGTCTGCGTCGACACCACCGCCGCCGGCGGCAACACCGCGCTGCTGGGCGGAATGGAATAACAGAACGGCAGCACCCGGCCTTGCAGTCGGGTGCCTCCGGCGGAGGTATTTTAAGACCAAAGAAGACACGCGCCCGGACTTCTTTGGTGCCAAAATACCTCGGGGGAGTCCGCGCCAGCGGACGGGGGCAGAGCCCCCACCCCGGCCCGCTACCCGCGTTCGTGGAAGAAATCGTAGATCTTCTGCGCCAGCGAGGCCGAGATCCCGTCGACCGCCTTCAGATCCGCCAGATCGGCGCGACCGACCGCCTTGGCCGACCCGAAATGCGCCAGCAGCGCCCGCTTTCTGGACGCACCCACGCCGGGCACTTCCTCGAGGGGCGTTGCGCCGACGGCCTTTGCCCGCTTGGCACGGTGGGTGCCGATGGCAAAGCGGTGCGCCTCGTCCCGCAGGCGTTGCACGAAGTAGAGCACCGGATCGTTGTGGCGCAGCGCGAAGGGGCGAATCGCTCCGGGGCGGTGGAATTCTTCCTTGCCGTGATCGCGGTCGACGCCCTTGGCGACGCCGATCACCGCCAGATCCTCGACCCCGTTCTCGGTCAGGATCTCGGCCACGGCGTTCACCTGCCCCGCGCCGCCGTCGATCAGCAGCAGGTCGGGCCAATGGCCCTTGGTGCGGTCCGGGTCTTCCTTCTGCAACCGGGTGATCCGGCGCGACAGGACCTCCTTCATCATGCCGAAATCGTCGCCCGGGGTCAGGTCGTCGCCCTTGATGTTGAACTTGCGGTAGGCGTTCTTCATGAAGCCGTCCGGCCCTGCCACGATCATCCCGCCCACGGCGTTGGTGCCCATGATGTGCGAGTTGTCGTAGACCTCGATCCGGTTTGGCGGCGCCTCCAGCCCGAACGCCTCGGCCAGCCCCTTCAACAGCTTGGTCTGCGTGGCGCTCTCCGCCATCCGTCGGGCGAGCGATTCAGCCGCGTTGCGCTGCGCGCCTGCCACCAGCTCCGCTTTCTCGCCGCGCTGGGGGACAAGGATTTCTACCTTGCGACCAGCCTTCTCTGTCAGGGCGTCGGTCATCAGGTCCACGTTCTCGATTCCATCGGACAGGATCAGTTGCCGCGGCGGTTCCTTGTTGTCGTAGAACTGGCCCAGGAAGGCCTCCATCACCTCGGCCGCCGACACTTCGGTACCCGCGCGCGGGTAGAAATCGCGGTTGCCCCAGTTCTGGCCCGACCGGATGAAGAACACCTGCACGCAGGCCTGCCCGCCCTCCATGTGAAGCGCGACGATATCGGCCTCGCTCACGCCCTTCGGGTTGATGCCCTGCGTGCCCTGCACATGGGTCAGCGCCCGGATCCGGTCGCGCAGCGCGGCGGCGCGTTCGAACTCCATCTCGTCCGAGGCCTTCTGCATCTCGACCGCCAGTTCTTCCTGCACGCGGGTCGACTTGCCCGACAGGAAGCGTTCGGCATCGGCGACCGACTGGGCATAGTCCGCTTCCGAGATCAGGCCGACGCACGGCCCGGAGCACCGCTTGATCTGGTAGAGCAGGCAGGGTCGCGTCCGCGCATCGAAGGTACTGTCGGTACAGTTGCGCAGCAGGAACGCCTTCTGAAGCTGGTTCAGCGTCCGGTTCACGGCGCCGGCGCTGGCGAAGGGGCCGAAATAGGTGCCCTTCTCCTTCTTCGCGCCGCGATGCTTCTTGATCATCGGGAAGGGATGATCGTTGGGCACAAGAATGTTCGGGAAGCTTTTGTCGTCGCGCAGCAGCACGTTGTACTTGGGCTTCAGCTGCTTGATCAGGTTCTGTTCCAGCAGCAGCGCTTCTGTTTCCGTCCGCGTCGTCAGGAACATCATCGAAGCGGTTTCGCGGATCATCCGGTCGATCCGCCCGGAATGACCATGGGGCCGGGAATAGTTCGACACCCGCGCCTTCAGGTTCCGCGCCTTGCCGACGTAAAGCACCCGCGCCTGGGCATCGAGCATCCGGTACACGCCCGGCGAATTGTCGAGCGTGCGCAGGTAGCCCTGAATGCAGGCATAGCCCGTCGGCCGCTCGTCAGCGGGTTCCGATCCGGGATCGGCCTGGTGGGTTTGGTCGGATTCTGCGCTCATGACGTATAGCGGATTGATTCCCTCATTGGCTGCAAGTGGTAGCGGGCGAAATCAACCCGAAACAAATCCACGGAATCTGTGGATAACACTGGAGATAAGTTTCAGGTTGTCCGATTTTTTGCTGCGTTTTCGATACCTTCATCGATTTGGTTAATAATTAGGCAACTTTTCAGGCCGTTGTTTTTAAAGGAAAGATTTTCGAGGGCCTTCACAAGGCGATGAATTTAAAGCGCTTTTCGTAACGGAAAAGTAACAATCATGAACCCGGTGGACATCTATTCATAACATCCGCTCATTCCGTTCCGAATATGTCTGGCGTTTCCCATGCCAGATGCTGCCCCCCATCGGGGCAAATCAACTGCCCGGTGACCGCGGGCGCCTCCAGAAAGTAACCCAGCGCCGCCGTGATGTCGGCTCCATCGGCGCCGCGTTCAAGGATGGTGGCCTTGCGTTGCCGGGCAAAGATGTCGCCGTCCTGGTGCGCGCCCTGCAAGGTCGGCCCCGGCCCGATCGCGTTCACGCGGATCCGTGGCGCCAGCGCCTGCGCCGCCGTTCGCGTCAGCGCCCACAGCGCCATTTTCGAGACCGTATAGCTCATGAAATGCGGGGTCGGCTTCAACACCCGCTGGTCGATCATGTTCACGACAAGGCCGGTGGCCCGCGCTTCGCCGTTCGCGTCACGGTCGGGCGACAGATCCTGCGACGCCATCGCCTGCATCAGAACAAAGGGAGCGCGCAGGTTGCTTTCAAGGTGCCTGTCCCAGCTTTCCCGCGTGGCGGTGTCAAAGTCGTCATGCTCGAAGGTCGAGGCGTTGTTGACTAGGCAGGTCACCGGGCCGCCCAAGGCCCGGGCCGCAGCGGGCAGGAGGGCCTGTGCCTCGTCCTCTACCATGAGGTCGGCCTGAAGCGTCACGGCCTGGCGGCCCATCGCCCGGATCTCGGCCGCGACCTCTTCGGCGGCGTCGGCAGAGGAACGATAGTGGACCGCCACGTCGAAGCCGCGGCTTGCAAGGTACAGCGCCATCTCGCGGCCAAGGCGCAGGCCTGCGCCGGTGACCAGCGCACGGGGGTGCAAGGGGTCCGGTGGGCTCATTCCGTGATTCCTGTGGCCGGGTCCCGTCAGATCAGGACCGTGACGAGGTAGACCGCATATAGCGTTGCCAGCACAATCCCCCAGAACCGGGTAATGTCGCGGCCCAAGAAGACGAAGGGCACCAGCACCAGCGATGCGGCCAGCATGACCCACAGGTCATAGTGCAGGAACTCGGCATCGACATCGATATCCCCGAACAGGGACGCGATGCCGCCGATGGCCAGCAGGTTGAACATGTTCGACCCGATGACGTTGCCCAGCGCCACGTCGGCCTGCCGACGGATCGTGGCCATGACCGTAGTCGCAAGTTCGGGCAGCGAGGTACCGATGGCCACCAGCGTCAACCCGATCGCGGCTTCGGATACGCCATAGGTTCGCGCGATGATCGACGCGTTTTCGACCAGCAGGCCCGCGCCACAGGGCAGACCGATCAGACCGATGACAAGGTAAAGGCCGATGCGCCAGCCCGGCATGTCCGGGTCGGCCTCTTCCATCGCATCTTCGATTTCGGGTACAACCTCGCCCGCGCGCTTGTGGGCCAGCGCGGTCCGGAAGGCATCGGCCAGCATGATTGCAAGACCGGCCAGCAGGATAAGCCCGGAAATCCAGGTCAGTACGCCCGTCATCGACAGCCCGATGAACAGCCCCGTAGCCAGCAACATGGTGACGAAATTGCGCCGGGTTTCACATTCGGACGTGTGCAGGGGGCGGATGATGGCCGGAATGCCCAGAACCATCAGCACGTTTGCGATGTTGGATCCCACGACATTGCCGATGGCGATCCCGTCGGCATCGTCCAGCACCGCGTCGATCGAGATCAGAAGCTCGGGCGCCGAGGTCCCGAAGGCCACGATGGTCAGGCTCACGATCAGGGCGGGCACGCCAAGCCGCAGGCTCAGGTTGACCGCGCCGCGCACAAGGATGTCGCCGGCCAGCAGCAGGACAACAAGCCCCACGCCCGCCAAGATCCATGGCATCATTTGCGATCTCCCCCGCCGCCACAGGTGCACGGCCCCCGGCCAATGCGGTAGCTGCCGCACGACGGGCATTTCAAGGCGGCGCCGATCTTCTTCGATCCGGGAACGCGCAGGCGTCCGAACATGGCCAGCACAACCATCGCGATCAGAAACAGGGAAACGGCCTTTACGATCACGTCAGAGACCAAAACGCGCATAGGCCGCGCGCTCCTCGATGCCCGCGATGGCGTCTTGCGCCAGCGACGTGCCGAAGCGCGTCCAGAACGGCCGGCGCATTTCGAACCGGCGGATCTTCACGTCCTTGCCGAACCGTTCGCGCACAGTGGATCGCAAGTGACCGATCCCGTCGATCAGCCCCAGTTCCACCGCGCGGCGCGCCAGCCAGACCTCGCCCGTGAACAGGTCCTGTTCGCTGGACAGTTTCGAACCGCGCCGGTCCGACACATGGGCCTTGAAATTGTCGTGGATCGTGTCGAGCAGATCCTTCAGCCGGGCGACATCCTTTTCGTCTTCCGGCACGAACGGATCGAGGAAGCTCTTGCTTTGGCCGGCCGTGTGAACGCGCCGTTCGACGCCTTGCCGGGCCAGGAAGATATGTGCGCCGAAGGAGGCGGCGATCACCCCGATGGAGCCCAACATCGAATTCTCGTCGGCGTAGATTTCATCGGCCGCAGTGGCCAGCCAGTACCCGCCCGAAGCGGCGACGTCTTCGACAAAGGCGAGCACGGGCACGTTGTGTTCGGCCGACAGCGCCCGCACCCGTGCTGCGATCAGCGATGACTGGACCGCCGATCCGCCGGGGGAATTGATTTCCAGCACGACGGCCTTCGGCTTGCCGCGCTTGAATGCTTTTTCCAGAAGCGGGGCAATCGACCTGTCGTTGATCGCACCTCGCCCCGATGACCCGATCGTGCCGGCAAGACGGACAACGGATACGACCGGCGACCGGTCAATGAATGGTATGCGTATCCCCATGCAGACTCATGTAGATGGCCACCCGGCACGGCACAAGATGCGACCCGAAGACATTATGGGCGGCGCGCCCGAATGACGCCGCGATCCGCCTGTGGCGTAGCGTCAATCGCGGATTCGCCAACCCGTCCGGAAGATCCACGACACGATGAACAGGCAGATCCCGGTAAAGATGCAGATCGCGATCAGGCTCAACCCTATGGGGACATCCGCGGTGTCGTAGAACGCCCAGCGGAAGCCCGACACAAGGTAGACCACCGGGTTGAACAGCGTCACCGTCTGCCAGAAGGGCGGCAGCATCGAGATGGAATAGAACGACCCGCCAAGGAAGATCAGCGGCGTGACCACCATCATCGGGATGATCTGCATCTGTTCGAAGTTCTTGGCCCAGATCCCCACGATGAACCCGAACAGCGAGAAGCTGATGCAGGTCAGCAGCAGGAAGGCGATCATCGCCAGCGGGTGCGCGATGGTCAGATCGACGAAGAAGTACGACGTGCCAAGGATCACCAGCCCGATCAGCAGCGATTTCATCGCCGCGGCACCCACATAGCCCAGCACGATCTCGACATAGCTGACGGGGGCCGACAGCAGTTCGAAGATGGTGCCCATGAATTTCGGGAAGTGGATCCCGAAGGAGGCGTTCATGATCGACTGGATGATCACCGTCAGCATGATCAGACCGGGCACGATGAACGCGCCATAGCTGACACCTTCGACCTGGTCGATGCGCGATCCGATGGCCGATCCGAAGACGACGAAATAAAGCGAGGTCGAGATGACCGGCGACACGAGGCTCTGTTTCCACGTGCGCACGAAACGGTTCATCTCGTACTTGAAGATCGCGGCGATGGCTCTCCAGTTCATGGCGTGTCTCCCGCGCTGTCCTGGTGGACAAGGCCAACGAAAATGTCCTCGAGGCTCGATTGCCGTGTCTGCACGTCGCGCAGCACCAGCCCGGCATCCGCAACATCCTGCAAAAGCCGGGTTATCCCGGTGCGCTCGGCCCGCGTATCGTAGGTATAGATCAGCCGGTCGCCATCGGCGCCCAGCTCCAGCCCGTCGCGCTTCAAGCTGTCGGGCATGGCGGCAATCGGGTCGGTCAGGATCACGTCGAGCTGCTTCTTGCCCATCCGCGCCATCAGGGCGGCCTTGTCTTCGACCAGCAGGATCTGCCCGCCATTGATTACGCCGATCCGGTCGGCGATGGCCTCTGCCTCTTCGATGTAGTGGGTTGTCAGGATGATCGTCACGCCGCTGGCGCGCAACTCGTCGACCACCTGCCACATGTCCTTGCGCAGCGCCACGTCGACGCCCGCGGTGGGTTCGTCCAGGAACAGCACCTTGGGTTCGTGGCTCAAGGCCTTGGCGATCAGCACGCGCCGCTTCATGCCGCCCGAAAGCTCCTTCATCTGGGCGTCCTTCTTGTCCCAGAGCGAAAGCTTCTTCAGCACGTCCTCGATATAGGCATCGTTGCGGGGTTTTCCGAACAACCCACGCGAGAAGGAGACCGTGCGGAAAACCGTTTCGAAATGCTCCAGCGCGATTTCCTGCGGGACAAGCCCGATCAGCGACCGCGTCTGCCGGAAATCGGTGCGGATGTCGTAGCCGCCCACGGTGATCGAGCCCGAGGTCGGTACGGTGATGCCGCAGATGGTGGAAATCAGCGTCGTCTTGCCGGCACCGTTTGGGCCCAGAAGGGCCAGGATCTCGCCCTCCTCGATCTCGAGGTCGATCCCCTTCAGCGCCTCGAAGCCGCCGTCATAGGTCTTGCGCACATCGCGCACGGTCAGAATTGGAGACATTATCAGCCTGTTCGCAGTGTTGCGTTCTGCGTGGGCGCCGAAGCGCCAAACGTGGTTTCTGTGTCTGTCGCGGCGCGACGGCCGCTACTCGGCCGTGTCGGCCGGGCCTTCCAGCTTGTCCTGCAGCGCCTGGAAGAAGTTGTCGGCCATCTTCTTGGCAAAGCCGTCGATCAGACGGCCGCCCAGCTGCGCCAGCTTGCCGCCGACCTTGGCTTCAACGTCATAGGACAGAAGCGTGCCCGCCTCGGTCGGTTCCAGCGTGACAACCGCGCCGCCCTTGGCGAACCCGGCGGCGCCGCCCTTGCCTTCGCCACTGATGGTCAGCTTCTCGTTCGGAACCATGTCGGTCATGGTGACCTGTCCCTTGAACGTCGCTTTCACGGGGCCGACCTTCTGGACGACGACCGCCTCGTACCCTTCCTCGGGCGAGCCGGTCAGTTCCTGCGTACCGGGCACACAGGCCTTCAGGACCTCCGGGTCCAGCAGGGCCGCATAGACGGTGGCCGGATCTGCCTTGATCTCGCGCTGATCGCTCATCTGCATGGGCCGGCCTCCTTCGGTGTGCTGGGCGTTGCCGCGCTTTCTAGCTTACGGCAGACCGCGGGCCAAGAGCGATCCGCCCGCGAACGTTCTGCAGACGCGACGGCCCCATTGTGCGGTCGGGCACAATTGACTAGCCCGGAGGTACCCCGCCCGGAGCCACGGATGACCAACACTTCCGCCACACCCATTTCAGCCGGCATGGCCGGGGTCGCGTTCCTTCTTGGCGGGACGGTGATGATTTCCATCAACGACATGCTGATGAAGGCACTGTCCGGCGATTACCCCTTGCATCAGCTGGTCCTGATCCGGTCGCTGATCGGGGTCTGCTTCAGCCTGGCTATCGTGCAGGCCGAAGGCGGCTGGTCGGTCCTGCGCACGCGAAGGCCATGGCTGCACCTGCTGCGCGGCGCCCTGATCGTGTCCGCCAACATGACCTATTTCCTCGCGCTCGCCGTCCTGCCGCTGGCCGATGCGACGGCGCTGTTCTTCGTCGCGCCGCTTCTGATCACGCTCCTGTCGATCCCGGTTCTGGGCGAAACCGTGGGGCCGTGGCGGATCGGCGCCGTGCTTGTGGGCCTCGCCGGGGTGATCCTGATGCAGCGCCCCTGGGCCAGCAGCGAAGTGCTGGGCGCCAGCCGCCTTGTCATGTTGCTCCCCGTCTTCGCGGCCTTTGCCTACGCGCTGATGCAGATCATCACCCGCAAGATCGGCGCCGAAAGCAAGGCGTCCGCCATGGCGGTCTATATTCAGGCGATCTTCATCGTGGTCTCGCTGGGGTTCGGGCTGGTCGCCGGCGACGGGCGTTTCGTTGACGAAAACTCGGGCGCCAGCCTTCAATTCCTGCTGCGCGCCTGGGTCTGGCCGCCGTCTCACGACTGGCTGACGCTCCTGGGCCTTGGCTTCTGTTCCGCCATCATCGGCTATGCGCTCAGCCAGGCCTACCGCCTGTCCGACGCGGCGACCGTCGCGCCCTTCGAATACGCCGCCCTCCCCCTCGCCGTGTTCTGGGGCTGGTACATCTGGGGCGACCTCCCGGTGATCGAGGTCTGGCTCGGCATGGCGCTGATCGCGGGCTCGGGTCTTGTCGTCTTCCTGCGCGAACGCATCCGCACCCGCCGCCCTGCCCGTGGCCCGGCCAAGGGACGATACTGACGGGCGGCGCCTGCCCGTCCTGTCAGAGTGGGAAAGCTGTCCCCACACCCCTGAGGTATTTGAAGACCAAAGAAGACAGGCGCCGATCCCGGGAAAAGTCCTTTCTTCTCTTTTCCAGGTACTCCGGGGGAGTCGCGCAGCGCGCGACGGGGGCAGAGCCCCCTTCCCGAGGCTCCCCGCATGCGGTAGAGCGGGCCAACAAGGTACCGCAGGCCCATGCTCGACGACGACACCGATATCCATCCGCTGTTTCACGGCGCGCCAAAGTCGACGCAGTTCCGCAAGCTGCGCAAGCGGCTTGTACGCCACGTGCGCGAAGCCGTGGATCAATACGGCATGATCGAACGCGGCGCGCGCTGGCTGGTGTGCCTGTCGGGCGGCAAGGACAGCTACACCCTGCTCGCGATCCTGCACGAACTGCAATGGCGCGGGCTGCTGCCTGTCGACATCCTGGCCTGTAATCTCGATCAGGGGCAGCCGGGCTTTCCCGCCACCGTGCTGCCGAAATTCCTTGAGGACATGGGCGTCCCCCACCGGATCGAATACCAGGACACCTATTCCATCGTCACCGAAAAGGTGCCCGAAGGCCGGACCTTCTGCGCGCTGTGTTCGCGCCTGCGCCGGGGCAACCTGTACCGCGTCGCGCGCGAGGAAGGCTGTTCCGCCGTCGTTCTTGGCCATCACCGCGACGACATCCTTGAAACCTTCTTCATGAACCTCTTCCACGGCGGGCGTCTTGCAACGATGCCGCCAAAGCTCGTCAACGATGAAGGCGACCTGTTCGTCTACCGCCCGCTGGCCCACGTGGCCGAGGAGGATTGCGACGCCTTCGCCCGCGCCATGAACTATCCGATCATTCCGTGCGATCTGTGCGGCTCGCAGGACAGGCTGCAGCGCCAGCAGGTGAAGCAGATCCTCGACGGCTGGGAGGCACGCAGCCCCGGGCGGCGGCAGGTGATGTTCCGGGCACTGATGAACGCACGGCCATCGCACCTGCTGGACCCGAACCTGTTCGATTTCGCCGGGCTGACCCGCGACGCTGGTGACCCGGCGAAAGCAGATTCTTCGGAAATTCCGCGTCTCCGTTAACGGAGCGCTCAGGTCCTGACGATAACGTGATGCCCGAACGTCGGCGAAGCGAAGGGCCACCCCATGCATATGCCTTTTTCCGGCCGGCACCGCCCAGGCGCGTTCCGGCCCGGGCTGCCGCGCAAGATCGGCGACCTGCTGGTCAGGGTCGTGTCCTGGTTCGTCGGGCCGGCCGGGCTGGCTTTTCTTCCGGCGCTGGTTCTGGGCGCCTTCTGGCTGGGCGGGGAAGCCGCGCTGGTGATCACGGCGCTGGGCGTGCCGCTTTGCATCGCGTTCGCCGGTGGCTTCGGGGCAGAGGTGCGCCGTCCGCCCGCGCGCGATGACGCCAGCGGACTGATGATGCGCACCGGGTTCGAGGACGTGACCGCCGACATCTACCTGGAAACCGCCAATTCCGACCTTCGGTCGGCCTGCTTCATGCTGGATTTCACCGGCTTGTCCGAGGTTGCCGAACATCATGGCCCCGACGCCGCCGATGAACTGCTGTTGCAAATCGGCGAACGGATCGGCGCCGTGCTTCGAAAGGACGATATCGCCGCCCGGCTGAGCGAAAACCGGTTCGGAATCTGCCTTGCCCCCAACAGCGATTCGGATCTTGAGGTCTGCATCCAGATCGCCGGCCGCCTTCAGACCACGCTCGAGGACGGGTTTTCCATCCAGGGGGCGACGATCCACCTGGCCTGTGCCATCGGTTTCTGCCTGCGCAGCCGGGTTCCCGGGCCGGACGGTCCCCTGCTCGCGGTGACAGAACATGATCCCGCAAGCCGCGCACATGCCACGCGGATGCCCCGGCTATCCGGCCGCGGCAGGAAAGTGCCCGGTGCCACGGCATGGCTTTCCGCCGCCGACGCCGCGCTGACCGAGGCAAGGCTTGCCGGGCCATCGTCGATCCGGGCCTACACGAAAGAACTGCACCGGCGCACGCGGGCCCGCTCGTCGCTGCGCGCGGACGCCGAAACCGCGCTGGAGAACGGCCAGATCCTTGCGTGGTTCCAGCCCCAGATCTCGACCGAAACGGGCCGCGTCACCGGGTTCGAGGCGCTTGCGCGATGGGAACATCCCGAACAGGGCGTTCTGGCCCCTGCCCGGTTCCTGCCGGCACTGTCCGCGGCCGGGCGGACCGAACGGCTGGGACAGGTAATGCTGTTCCAGGCGTTGTCGGCCCTGTCGGACTGGGACCGCGCCGGTATGGAAGTGCCGGGCGTCGGCGTGAACTTTGCCGGCGACGAGTTGCGAAGCACCGGCCTGCTGGACCGTGTCCGCTGGGAGCTGGACCGGTTCGGCATCGCGCCCGAAAGGCTTTATGTCGAAGTCCTTGAAACCGTGGTCTCGGAGCTCCCGGACGACACCATCGCGCGCAACATCTCGGGTCTCGCGGCCATGGGCTGCCGGATCGACCTTGACGATTTCGGAACCGGGCATTCGTCGATCGCGTCGATCCGGCGGTTCGATGTCTCGCGGATCAAGATCGACCGGAGCTTCGTTACCCGGGCCGACCGCGATCCCGAACAGCAGCGCATGATCACCGCGATCCTGACCATGGCCGAACGGCTGGAGCTGGAGACCCTGGCCGAAGGGGTGGAAACGGTGGGCGAACACGCGTTGCTGGCGCAGCTGGGTTGCCATCACGTTCAGGGCTACGGCATCGGTCGGCCCATGCCCTTCGGCGAAACGCTGACATGGGTCGCGCGGCACAATGCCAAGCTGCAGGATGCACCGACCATCGGGCGCGGCGTGGGCTGAAGATATCCCCGTCCGGTCGCCGGGCACGGCTCGTCCAGGGGCATTTCGACGCGAAACGCCGTTCGAACCGGACGATACCGCACGCCATTCAAGCCCTTCAGAACCGGAAGTAGGGCGCGTCAGGGCAGGCCTGACTTCGCCCGGCCCGGCACATCACGGGGGAAACCGCTTGACCTCGCCACCCTTCCCCTGTTGAACGCGGGCTGACTTTCATTGCCCGACAGGTGTGGTGTTCCGCATGGACGATCAGAACAAGAACCTCATTCTGGCCACAGCGCTAAGCTTCGCCGTGATCCTGGGCTGGTTCCTGCTCTTTCCACCACCGGAAGGGCCCACCCCGGAAGAGATCGCCGCGACCGAAGAGGTAGGCACCCAAGGTTCTGTTCCGACAGCGGAATCCACGCAAGGCCTGCCCGCCGCGAACACGCCCGGTGGCGCGGCCGCGGATGCCGACGCCAGCACGGCCACCGCCGCCCGCGTGCCGATCGACACCCCGCGGCTGAGCGGGACGCTGTCGCTGGCCGGCGGCCGGTTCGACGAGCTTTCGCTGAAAGACTACCGCGAAACGCTGGCACCGGATTCGCCCATCGTCCATCTTCTGAAGCCCACCGGCGCGCCGAATGCCTATTATGCCCTGTATGGCTGGGCCCCCGGCGGCGGGCTGGGCTTCGAGGACGTGCCGGGTGCGGACACGATCTGGACCGTCGAGGACGGCGAAACGCTGACCCCCGACACCCCTGTTACCCTGCGCTGGGACAACGACAACGGCCTGATCTTCCGCCGCGAGATCTCGGTCGATGACAATTACATGTTCACCATCGACCAGAGCGTCGAGAACACCGGCACCGACAGCGTCACGATGCAGCCCTACGGCATCATTTCGCGCCATGGCGAACCGGCGGATTTGAAGAACTTCTTCATCCTCTTCGAAGGCGCGATGATGATGAACGACGGCACTCTGGAGGAGTTCAAGTACAAAGCGCTCCGCAACCTGGACAACGTCCCGCGCGAAGGCGCGCCGGCCGAAGTCGTCAGCGTCGGAAACGCGGGCTGGACCGGCTTCACCGACCATTACTGGATGACGATGCTGATCCCCGACGACGGCACGCCCTACACCCAGGTCGCCAAGTACTACGAAAACCGCGACGTCTACGAAACCCAGACCCGCCTGGCGACCGAGACCATCGGCGCGGGCGAGCGCGTGACCGTGTCGTCACGTCTGTTTGCCGGGGCCAAGGAATGGGCCACGATCCGCGAATACCAGCAACAGGGCGTGATCAAGTTCATCGACTCGATCGATTGGGGCTGGTTCTTCTTCCTGACCAAGCCGATCTTCTGGCTGCTGCACCAGATGAACATCTTCATCGGCAACATGGGCTGGTCGATCATCGCGCTGACGCTGGTGCTGAAGGCGATCCTGTTCCCGCTGGCCTACAAGTCCTACGTCTCGATGGCAAAGATGAAGGAACTTCAGCCGCAGATGGAAGCGCTGAAGGAAAAGGCCGGCGACGACCGCCAGAAGATGCAGCAGGGCATGATGGAACTCTACAAGAAGGAACGGGTGAACCCCGCCGCGGGCTGTCTGCCGATCCTTCTGCAGATCCCGATCTTCTTCTCGCTCTACAAGGTGATCTTCGTCACGCTGGAACTCCGCCAGGCCCCGTGGTTCGGCCCGTTCCAGGATCTGTCGATGCCCGATCCGACGTCTATCATGAACCTGTTCGGGCTTCTGCCCTTTGCCGGCCCCGCCCCTGACACGATCATGGCGACGATCTTTATCGGAATCCTGCCGCTCCTGCTTGGCATCTCGATGTGGCTGCAGCAGAAGCTGAACCCGGCCCCGGCCGACCCGACACAGCAGATGATCTTCGCCTGGATGCCGTGGGTCTTCATGTTCATGCTGGGCTCGTTCGCCAGCGGTCTGGTGATCTACTGGATTTCCAACAACACGATCACCTTCACCCAGCAGTACATCATCATGCGCAGTCAGGGGTACAAGCCCGACGTGTTTGGCAACATCAAGTCAAGCTTCAAGCGCAAGAAGCCGGAAAGCAAATGACGGCCGCGTTCATGCTGAAGACCTTGGGTCACCACGGGCTCACGGCATGAGCGCGCTCCCCTTCCCCCTGGCCGAGGAGCCCGACGACGCCACGCGCGAGGCGGGCCGGAAGCTGTTTGCCCGGGAATCCGAATTCCTCAAGGGCGTCGTCGCCATGGACGGGCTGCCCGATGCCGACCGGGTCGAGGTCTGTTTCGCCGGGCGGTCCAACGTGGGAAAGTCGTCCCTGATCAACGCGCTGACCGGCACCAAGGGGCTGGCGCGGGCGTCGAACACCCCGGGCCGGACGCAGGAGATCAACTTCTTCCTGCAAGGCCCCGATCTTTACCTTGTCGATCTGCCCGGCTATGGCTTTGCCAATGCGCCGGTGGCCGTGGTCGAAAAATGGCAGCGTCTGCTGAAGGCCTACCTGTCGGGGCGGACGTCCCTGCGCCGGGCCTTCGTGCTGATCGATGCGCGGCACGGCGTGAAGAAGGTCGATGAAGAAATCCTCGAACTGCTGGACCGGGCGGCCGTGACCTTCCAGGCGGTGCTAACGAAAGCGGACAAGGTGAAACTGTCCGACCGCGAAAAGGTTCTGGACCAAGTCCGCAAGGCGCTGTCGAAGCACCCGGCCGCCTATCCGGAGATCATCCTGACCTCGTCGGAAAAAGGCGACGGGATCGCCACATTGCGCGCGATCATTGCGGGCATCGGGTAGCGGACGCTCTTGCGGTTGTCCGTGCTTGCCCGTAAGGGCCTGCGGGACCGATGCGAGAGGGACCCGCCATGAACCGCGACTGGATTGCCACTGCCAACACGCTGGCGCGCGCGCTTCCCTACCTTCAGCGCTATGACAACGCGACCGTCGTGATCAAGCTTGGCGGCCATGCCATGGGCAGCGACGACGCGATGGACGATTTCGCCCGCGACATGGTGCTGATGCAGCAGGTCGGCCTGAACCCCGTGATCGTGCATGGCGGCGGTCCGATGATCACCGAGATGCTGACCAAGCTGGGAATCGCGTCGAATTTCGTGAACGGCAAGCGGGTGACCGATGCGGCCACGATAGACGTGGTCGAAATGGTGCTGTCGGGCCTTGTGAACAAGCGCATCGTGCAAGCGATCAACCGTCAGGGCGGTCGGGCCGTGGGGCTGTCGGGCAAGGACGCGAACCTGATCCGGTGCGAAGCGACAGACACCAGGTTGGGCTTTGTCGGCACGCCGACGAAGGTCGACCCGTTCGTTCTGCGCACTCTGGGAGAGGCCGAGCTGATCCCGGTGATCGCGCCCCTGGGCTCGGACGAGGCAGGCCAGACCTACAATATCAACGGTGACACGGCCGCGGGTGCGATCGCCGGCGCGCTGAAGGCGGATCGGCTGATGCTGCTGACAGACGTGTCGGGCGTGAAGGACGGCAGCGGCACCCTGCTGACCGAGATGACCGCCGCCGATATCGAGAAGATGACGGCCGACGGCATCATTGCCGGGGGCATGATCCCCAAGACCGAAACGGCGCTCGATGCCCTGCGGCAGGGTGTCCGTGCGGCGGTGATCCTCGACGGCCGTGCCCCTCATGCCTGCCTGCTGGAACTGTTCACCGAACACGGCGCCGGGACCCTGATCCGCCTGGGCTGACGTTTTCCGGTCAGAGGATCGCGCCCTCAGCGTCCCCACCCGCCTCACCCGGTCGGATCCCTGCAGGATCCGACCGGACACTTCGGGCGCGATGCGCCGCCTGTCGGCGCCGCGGTCCTTGCTGTGGCCGGAGAGCCGGATAGAGTGCGGCCATGAGCGACGCAGCAATTTCTGTTCCCACCTATACCCAGGTTTCGGACCGCGCCTCGGCGGAGGGGCTTCTGGTCATGGGCGTCGTGCCGGATCCGCAGCCCATCGTGCTGCTGGGTGCTGGCCCCGGGTTCTGGGATGGGCTCCGGTCCTCGGAGGAAGGGACAGATGGCGCGCCCGATCCTGTCGACCGCTGGTCGCTCCGCGTGATCGCGAACCTGGCGGGCGAGCTTGGCGCCGCGCCACGCTTTCCCTTCGGTGGCCCGCCTTACGAGCCTTTCATCGACTGGGCCCTGAGATCCGGCCGCGCGTGGAGCAGCCCGACCGGCATGTTGGTCCATGACACGGTCGGCCTGATGATTTCCTACCGAGGTGCGCTGGTCTTCGACCGGCCGCTTGCGGATGTCCCGACGCCTCTTGCGGCGTCGCCCTGCGATGACTGTCGCCGCCCCTGCCTTGCGGCCTGCCCAGTGGGCGCGCTTGGCCCGGACCATGCCTATGACGTCCCTGCCTGCCACGATTATCTGGCGACCGAAGCCGGGCAGGCCTCCTGCATGACGCGCGGCTGTACCGTGCGCCGTTCCTGTCCAGTCAGCCAGGGTGCCGACCGAAGTGACGCCCAGTCTGCATATCACATGAAGGCCTTCCACCCGACATGACCAGAACCCTGATCCTGATGCGCCACGCGAAATCGAGCTGGGGCGACCCCGGGCTCGACGATCATGACCGACCGCTGAACAATCGTGGCCGCAGGTCCGCGGTGGCTCTGGGGGCGTGGCTCGCGCGGGAAGGTTTCGTGCCCGATCAGGTACTGTGTTCGACGGCGACCCGTACTCAGCACACGTTCAAGGGGCTTGGCATCGGTGTGCAGCCGAGCCTGCGCCCCGACCTCTACCATGCGGACCCGGCCGATATGCTGGCGGCTTTGCGAGATGCAACCGGGCAAACGGTTCTGCTGATCGGCCACAATCCCGGCATCGCCGATTTCGCACAGCAGCTGGTGGCAAACCCGCCCCAACACGACCGTTTCGAAGACTACCCGACCGGTGCGACACTGGTGGCGCGTTTCGACATAGAGGTTTGGACGGCGCTGGAACCGGGCACCGGCGCGGCGGCCGGCTTCGTCATCCCCCGGGAACTGACCGACGGCTGACACGCACACCGCGGCGCGGTGGCGGATCCCGCGGGGATCCGCCGGGTGGGTGGGCGGGCCGCGCGACGGGCGCGATCCCAACCGTGACGCGTCAGTGCCCCAGGATCTGGCTCAGGAACAACTTGGTCCGTTCGTTCTGCGGGTTGTTGAAGAACTCTTCCGGTTCGTTCTGTTCCACGATCTGGCCCGCATCCATGAAGATCACCCGGTTCGCCACCTGACGGGCAAAGCCCATCTCGTGCGTGACGCAAAGCATCGTCATGCCTTCCTCGGCCAGCGACACCATGGTGTCGAGCACCTCCTTGATCATCTCGGGATCGAGCGCCGAGGTCGGTTCGTCGAACAGCATGATCCGCGGCCGCATGCAAAGCGACCGGGCGATCGCCACCCGCTGCTGCTGACCGCCCGAGAGCTGGCCCGGGTACTTGTTGGCCTGCTCGGGGATCTTCACCTTTTCAAGGAAATGCATCGCCGTGGCTTCGGCATCCTTCTTCGGGATCTTGCGCACCCAGATCGGCGCCAACGTGCAGTTTTCAAGGATCGTCAGGTGCGGGAACAGGTTGAAGTGCTGGAACACCATCCCGACCTCTGATCGGATCTTGTCGATGTTCTTCAGATCCGACGACAAGAGCGTCCCGTCCACCTCGATCGAGCCCTGCTGATGTTCCTCCAGCGCGTTGATGCAGCGGATCATGGTCGACTTGCCGGACCCCGACGGCCCAGCGATCACGATCCGTTCGCCGCGGCGAACCTGCAGATCGATGTCGCGCAGGACGTGGAAGCTGCCGAACCACTTGTTCATGTTCCGGATGTCGATTGCGATCTCGTCCGAGATCTCCAGCTTCTGTGCTTCAGCCATGGTCGTATCCTTACCGGTGATCCGTGGCGAGACGACGCTCCAACCACTGGGAATATTGAGAAATGCCGTAGCAGACGACGAAGAACAGCAGGGCGGCAAAGCCGAACAGTTCCCAGTAGACCCCGCTCCATTCCGTCGAGGCAAGGATCGGGCCGCGGATCATGCCGATCAGGTCGAACATGGAAATGACCGAGACGAGCGTCGTATCCTTGAACAGCCCCACCGCCACGTTGACGATGCCGGGGATCGAGATCTTCAGCGCCTGAGGCAGGATGATCAGCCGCATCGCCTGCGGGTAATCCAGGCCAAGGCTGTCGGCCGCCTCGTACTGGCCCTTGGGCAGGGCGGCGAGGCCCCCGCGGATCACCTCGGCGATATAGGCCGACGAGAACATGGTGATCATGATGACCACCCGCAGGAACAGGTCGACGGTGCTTTCAGGCGGGAAGAAATAAGCCAGCATCACCGAGGCAACGAACAGCAGCGTGATCAGCGGCACGCCACGAATGAACTCGATGAAGATCACGCAGACCGCCTTGATCAGCGGCATGTCCGATTGCCGCCCCAGCGCCAGCACGATGCCCAGCGGCACCGACAGCGATACGCAGGTCACGCCCAGCATCATGTTCAGCATGAAGCCGCCCAGATCCCGGCTTGGCACCGGGGTCATCCACGGCTCCTCCGGGCGTACCAGATCGACCAGGAGGCCGCCGATAGACCATACGATAAAGGCCGCGGCGATCCCGCCGAAGAACCCGGTGGCAAAGTTGGCCTTACCGTAGTGGCTGAACACCAGGTAGCCTGCAACGCACCCCAGGAACGCGATGATCGGGGTCAGCAGCGGGCCGCCCCAGATCAGGTAGAAGGCGATGAAGGGGAACAGCACGGTCACGACCAGCATCTGGCGCGGCAGGTCGAAGAACAGCACCGGCGCGAAGGCGACGAGCATGATGATGAAGGCCAGGACCGGCCGCCAGTACAGTTCGCTGGGATAGGTGAAGCCGAACAGAAGTTGATGCCAGCGTTCGGTCAGGACCGCGAAACAGGCACCGGTCTTGCCGGCGAGGATCTCGCGGCATTGCGACAGGCTGGACGCGTCCCAGACCCCGTTCAGGATCCACGGCAGGAACGACGACAGGACCATGTAGATCGCCCAGGCCGCCGCGATGGTCAGCGCCGTGTTGGCCCAGCTGGAAAACAGGTTCTCCCGCAGCCATTTGGGCACCCCGGTCTGCCGCGCGGGCGGCGGGCTTTCCGGGATCACGTCCTTGCGCACGAAGGCGACGCTATGTGCATGCGTATCGGCCATGTCTCAGCGCTCCTTCAGCTTGACGGAATTGTTGTAGATGTTCATCACCGCCGAGATCGACAGCGAGATGGTGAGATAGAACAGCATCAGGAGCAGCACGCATTCGATGGCCCGGCCGGTCTGATTCAGCGTGATGCCGCCCAGTGTCGCCGTGACATCGGCATAGCCCACCGCGATGGCGAGAGAGCTGTTCTTGGTGATGTTGAGATATTGCGAGATCAGTGGCGGGATGATGACCCGCAGTGCCTGTGGCAGCACGACCAGGTTCATGACCCGTCCCGGGCGCAGCCCCAGCGACGAGGCCGCTTCGGTCTGGCCTTTGGAGATCGCCTGAATGCCTGCGCGGACGTTTTCCGCGATGAACGCGCCGGTATAGATCGACAGGGCGAACCACAGCGCGATCAGCGGGCCGCCGATCTTGATGCCGCCGGCAAAGTTGAAGCCCTTCAGCTCCGGGATCTGCCAGTGCAGGCCCATGATCGCCAGCAGGATGCCGACGGGTACGATCCAGATCGCAAGGATCCAATACCAAGTGGTCGGACGCAGACCGGTCGCTTCCTGTTTCGCGGTGGCCCAAGTGCGCACCGCGCGGGCGCCGAACCACGATCCGACAAGGAAAAGAAGCACCAGCACCCAGTTCAGAACGGTGGCCGAAAAGATCGGGTTGGCCAGCAGCGGGCCGGGAACGTAGACGCCGCGGTTGGTGAAGGCGATGCCGCCCAGAACCATCGTCGAATCCGGATCGTCCCCGCGGAAGGCGCTGGGCGCCGGCATGACGGCGGTCATGATGGTGAAGATGATGATGATCCAGATCAGCACCGGGATGTTCCGGAAGATCTCGACATAGAAGGCCATCATCTTGCGGACGAGCCAGTTCTTCGACAGGCGCAGCACACCGGCCGTGACGCCGAAGATCGTCGCGGTCACGCAGGCCAGCCCCGACACGAGAAGCGTGTTCAGGATGCCCACCAGAGCCGCGCGCATGTTCGTCGACTGGCTGTTGTAGGGGATCAGTGTCTGGTTGATGTCGTAGCCCGACGGGCTGGCCAGGAAACTGTAGCTGATGCTCAGCCCGGCTTGCGCAAGGTTCGTCATCAGGTTGCTGGCAAGATAGGCGATCGCGAAGATCAGCAGAAGCAGGGCAATCCCCTGAAAGGTCAAGGACCGATACCGCGTATCGCTAAGGAGCATCGACAGTCTGAACTGCCCCCTTGGCGGATCTGTTAGTATTGTCATTGTGGCATTCGCCCCCTGTTGCGCGGCACAGAACTTCCCAATAGCGGCAAGGTTCTTCCCTGCTCGCCGGCCCTGGCTCGGTGTGGATCAGCGATGTACTTTGATAAAACGGTTGGGGCGCAGGATTTCTCCTGCGCCCCTATGCCGTCTTAGCGGAACGGCGGTGCGTAGAGCAGACCACCTTCGGTCCACTGTGCGTTCAGGCCCCGGGCCAGACCGACCGGCGTGTCGACGCCGATGTTCTTGGCGAAGATTTCGCCATAGTTGCCTTCGGACGAAATCGCCTTCAGGGCCCAGTCGGCATCCAGGTTGAACATGGCGCCCAGGTCACCTTCGGTGCCCAGCAGGCGGTTCACTTCCGGATTGTTGGTGCCGCTGGCCAGTTCGGCCGCGTTGGTCGACGTCACGCCCAGTTCTTCAGCCGTGATCAGCGCGTAGAGAGTCCAGCGCACGATGTCGCCCCATTCCGGATCGCCATGACGGACGAGCGGGCCCAGCGGCTCTTTCGAGACGATTTCGGGCAGGATGACATAGGCGGTCGGATCTTCGAACGTGGCACGCGTTGCCGCGAGACCGGAGGCGTCCGTCGTGTAGACGTCACAGGCGCCTGCCAGGAACTGCTGCTGCGCTTCGGCGTTGGTTTCGATCGGAACCGGCTCGTATTCCATGTTGTTGGCGCGGAAGAAGTCGGCCAGGTTGAGCTCGGTCGTGGTGCCGGTCTGGATGCAGACGGTCGCGCCGTTCAGCTCTTTCGCCGAGGTCACGCCCAGTTCCTTGGGAACCATAAAGCCCTGACCGTCATAGTAGTTGATGCCGGTGAATTCGAACTTCAGGTCGACATCGCGCGAGAAGGTCCAGGTGGTGTTCCGGGCCAGCATGTCGATTTCGCCCGACGCCAGGGCAGTGAAGCGGGTCTTGCCGGTGGTCGGCACGAACTCGACCGCGGTCGGGTCACCCAGAACGGCGGCTGCAACAGCGCGGCATACCGCAACGTCAAAGCCTTTCCATTCACCGTTCGCATCGGGGGCGGCAAAGCCCACAAGACCGGTGGTCACACCGCAGTTCAGCTTGCCGCGCGCCTTCACGTCGTCGAGCGTTGCGGCGGCGGCTCCCCCCGCTGCCAGCCCGGCCACTGTAAGTGCGCCGAAAAGAATGGATTTTTTCATGTCTACCTCTTCCTGATTGTCCGCCTCAAAACCGGGCGGTTGACCGACTGTGATCGTGTCGGAACGAAAGACCACACAGGGAGGCAACTCCCCCCTGTCTGCATAGTAGAGTGTGAAGGGATTCATTAAGTGTCGTCAAGGGTCGGATCAGTGGTCAGCGCCGCACTATGCAGCGCTTTACCTTGCTGTTTGCCTGTTTTTTAGCGCAACTGCCGGGCTATTCAGCGCTGCAAAGCTCAAAAAACAGAACCGCGTTCAGGAAGCCTTCCTTGCGTGCCGCAGCGGCAGCCTGCGCCTCGTCGTCCTCACCCCACTGGGCTTCCTGCCAGTCTTCGTCCACGCGCGACAGCGACCAGATGTATTCGGGCGTCTGCCAGCCGCGCGTGGCTGCCAATCCCAGCACCAGGGAGCTGGTCAGCATCACCAGATCATGGACCGCTGTCAGTTGAAATTCATCGAATTTGTGCAGCTCTGCGTTCAGCTTTGCCAGCGCCTCGGGCGATTGTGGCACCGGCATCAGCCCGGTCCGTGGTTCCAGCCGCGCACCCAAGGTTTCGGCCGCCCAGTCCAGCGCCGGGTCCCAAAGTTTCGCCTGCCGCGCGACCAATCCTTCCGGGTGGTCCGCGCGATAGCACAACAGATCCGTGTCGCCATAGGCGGCCAGCATTTCGATCACGGCCGCCTTCTGCGGTGCCACTTTTTCAATCGCCGAATTGGCGGCTCGCGTGACAGGCATCGTTCGCGGATCGATTGTTTTTTCAACCGCGTCCCATTCGGCCGCCACTTTCTCGGCCATGGCCCGCGTGGGCATGGTCAGCGGGTTTTTCCCGGGCGTCCGCACCGGCTTGCCGTCCAGCATCACGCCATAGCCGTCCGGATCTGCCTTTACTGCAGCCTCGGTCCAGAACCGTTTCGGGGCCCATTCACTCACGCCGTCGTCTCCCACATCTCCGCGATGGCGGCGGGCACCTCGGCGGCGGAATTCACCACACGCCGCGCCGCGGTCAGTGCGTCCGGCCGGTGATAGCCCCAGCTGACACCCAGTCCGGCCACGCCTGCGGCCGCCGCCATGTCCATGTCGTAACTCGTGTCGCCGACCATCACTGCATCCGCGGCCTCGACCCCGGTCTCATACAGCGCCGTCGTCAGCATCGACGGGTGCGGTTTCGACGGATGATCGTCCGCGCATTGCTGCGTGACGAAAAATTGGCCTAGTTCGTGGCCTTCGATCAGCGCATCCAGACCCCGGCGCGATTTCCCCGTGGCGACGCCCAGCAGCACCTCGGAATCGCGCGACAGGTCCACCAGCATCTCCCGGATGCCGGGATAGAGCGGCGATTCGATGGCAACCCCGCCGGCGACCCGCGCGGCGTGGTAGGCGTCCTTGTAACCCGCGACAACCTTGCCCCGCTGCGCCGTGTCGATGTCTGGCATCAACCGCGCGACCGCGTGGTCCAGCGACAGGCCCACGATCGACAGGATCTCGGCCCGCGTGGGCACGACCAGCCCTTCCTCCACCAGCGCCGCCGTCATCGCGCCGACAATGCTGCCCTGGCTGTCGACAAGCGTGCCATCGACGTCGAAGATGACCAGCCGCAACGGCGTCACTTCAGGCCCTCCGCGAACGGATCGTCGGCGGCAAGGTCCTCGGTCCAGCCCAGCGTCTCCCATGTTTCGGCCATGTGCGGCGGCAGCGGGGCCGTCACTGTGACAGGCTTCTGCGTCACCGGATGCAGGAAGGTCATCGACCGCGCATGCAGGTGCAGCTTGCGCGAGATGATGCCCCCCAGCTGCGCGCCCCAACCGTCGCCCTGGTTTTCCTGGCCCGATCCGCCGTACTTGCCATCGCCGATGATCGGGTGCCCGATCTCGGCCATGTGCGCGCGCAGCTGATGCGTGCGCCCGGTGATCGGCTCCAGCGCGACCCAGGCCGCCCGCCCCGCCACGCGGTAGAGCGAGGCATAAAGCGTATGCGCCCGCTTCGCGCCCGGCGTGTCGTTCATGTCGCGCGGGTGAACGCAGCGCATCTTCTCGTTCTCGCCGGCCTTCCCGTGGCCCGGCGCCTTGACCAGACCGTAGCGGATCTCGCCCAGGTAGGGGACCGGCACGCCTGCAACGAGCGCCCAGTAGATCTTGCGGGTCTCGCGGTGGCGGATCGCGGCCGTCAGGCCCTGCGCCACCGCCCGCGTCCGCGCCAGCAGCAGCACGCCCGAGGTATCCTTGTCCAGCCGGTGGACCAGCCGCGGCTTGTCCTCCATCCCGAAGCGCAGCGCCTCGGCCAGTCCATCCACGTGCCGCGTCTGACCGCTGCCGCCCTGCGTCGGCAAGCCCGCGGGCTTGTTGATCGCGATCACGTAGTCGTCGCGGTAGAGCACCGTGGCCTGGATCATCTTCTCGTCGGCATTCGAGATCCGGGCCGCAGCCTTCGGTGCCGGCGCCTGCTCCACGTCTTCCGGGATCGGCGGGATGCGCACCTGCTGACCGGTTTCCAGCCGTGTGTTGGCCTTCACCCGTCCGCCATCGACCCGCAATTCACCCTTCCGGCACATCTTCTCGATCCGGCCCTGGCTGACATGCGGGAACTTGCGCCGCAGCCACCGATCGATCCGCTGATCGCCTTCGTCGGCGCCCACGGTCACTGTCTGTACGCCGCTCATTGTGTCACCCCTCGTGCCAGTGTCATGCCAAGGATCAGCGCCAGCACGGAGACACCAACCGACAACGCCACATAGGCCGCCGCCCATCCGAACTCGCCCCGGTCAATCAGATCGACCGTTTCCAGCGAGAATGACGAAAACGTCGTGAACCCGCCCAGGAACCCGGTCAGGACCAGCGGGCCAAGATGGGTCAGCCCACGATGGGCGAAGGTCACGAAAAGGACGCCCATCAGGAAGGATCCCAGGATATTGGCGACCAGCACGCCCATCGGGAAGGGCTCCCGCCCCAGCGCGTGCACGACGCCCAGCCCCAGCAGGTACCGGCACATCGCGCCCGTGGCCCCGCCCGCTGCAACCTGTATCAACGTGGCAATCATGGCCCCGTCTCTCGCGCCTCGTCTTGAAACTGTCAAGGCACCCCTCCCGCCCCACGATGCCCGGACCCGCGCCCGACGCGGGCCGGTGCAGGCCTAAGGCCTGCGCCGGGGCGGGTGGGCGGGCCCGCAAGGGCGCGGGGCCGCGGTGGACCGGGTCACGCTGCACCTACTCTCCCCGCTCGGCACGCAACCGCGCGAAATATTCAAGCCGCTTCTTCAGATCCCTCTCGAAGCCCCGTTCCACCGGCTGGTACAGCTCGGCACGCGCCATGTCGTCCGGAAAGTAATCCTGCCCGGAAAACCCGTCCTCGGCATCGTGATCGTAGGCGTAGCCCTTCCCGTAGCCCTGCTCCCGCATCAATCGTGTCGGCGCGTTCAGGATATGCTTGGGCGGCGTGACGCTCCCGGTCTTTTCGGCCAGCGCCATCGCGGCCTTGAACGCCACGTAACCCGCGTTCGATTTCGGCGCCAGCGCCAGGTACAGAACCGCCTGCCCCAACGCCAGTTCCCCTTCCGGGGAGCCCAGCCGCTCGTAACTCTCCCACGCCTCCAGGCAGATCCCTTGCGCCTGCGGATCGGCCAGCCCGATATCCTCGACCGCCATCCGGGCGATCCGCCGGGCCAGGAACCGTGGATCCTCCCCACCTTTCAGCATCCTTGCAAACCAGTAGAGCGCCGCATCCGGATCCGACCCCCGCACCGATTTGTGGAGCGCCGAGATCAGGTTGTAATGCTCGTCCCCCGTCTTGTCGTATTTCGTCGCCCGCCGCGTCAGCCGCGCCGACAGCCCGGCCCGGTCGATGGGGTCCTTGAGCCCCCAGCCCGCCACCTGCTCGATCAGGTTCAAAAGCGCGCGGCCGTCACCATCCGCCATCTCGAACAAGGCCGCCCGCGCCCCGGGCACCAATGGCAGTTCGAACCCCAGTTCGGCCTCGGCCCGCTGCGCCAGCGCCTCCATGTCCGTTTCCGACAGCCGCTCCAGCACCAGCACCTGCGCCCGGCTCAGAAGCGCGGCGTTCAGTTCAAATGATGGGTTCTCGGTCGTGGCGCCCACCAGAAGGATCGTCCCGTCCTCCATATGCGGCAGGAACCCGTCCTGCTGCGCCTTGTTGAACCGGTGGATCTCGTCGACGAACAGCAGCGTGCCCTTGCCATTGGCCCGCCGCATCTTCGCGCCTTCGAAGACCTTCTTCAGATCCGCCACACCGGTGAAAATCGCGCTGATCTGGACGAAATGCATGTCCGTCTCGGCCGCGAGCAACCGCGCGACGGTGGTCTTGCCCACGCCGGGCGGCCCCCAGAAGATCAGGCTCGACAAGTGACCGGATGCCAGCATCGACCCCAACGGCGCCTCAGGCCCCAGAACCTGCGCCTGCCCGATCACCTCGCCAATGGCCGCCGGCCGCAGCCTGTCGGCCAGCGGGCGCAACGGTGCCTTGCCCTCCCCTGCCTTGTCCGGTTCGGTTCCCGGCCCGCTGTCGAACAGATCCGCCATGTCAGGTCCGGAAGGCCAGCGAATACCGCCGCCCGCCGCGCTCGATCTCGATCTCGATCTCCACGCGGCCCCGCTGACGGGACAGCGCGTCCACCACGTCACCGCTCCGCTCGATGGCCCGACCGTTTACTTCCAGCAGAATATCGCCCCGCTGCAGCCCGGCCCAGGCACCGACGCGGCCCGGCTCCAGCACCGCAACCCCGTCGTCGCGCAGTCCCAACTGATGGCGCAGGATGACGGCCGGGTTGATCCGCGCGACCGTCAGGCCCGGCAGGGCGCTGTTCTCGTCCAGCACGGTTTCCTCGGCCGGGGGATCGTCGGGCGGATCGATCATCGCGACCTCGATATCCTCGGCCACGCCCCCACGGACCCGGGTCACCGTCGCCGTACCGCCAAGACCCGCAATGGTCATGCGAAACACCATCTCGGCGGGGGAGTTCACATCCAGCCCCCCGACATGGGTGATCAGGTCGCCCACCTCGAACCCCGCAGCGCGGAAGGGGCTCGCCCTGTGCATCTCTGCAATCAGGATACCGCCGGGCACGCCAAGACCAAGGCTGTCGGCCAAGTCGCCATCGACCTCCTGCCCCGACATGCCGGCCCACGGGCGCTGGAATTGGTCGTGCCCGTCCTTTGCCTGCTCCAGGAAGGCGCGCACCAGATTTGCCGGGATCGCGAAGCCGATCCCGTTCGATCCCCCCGACCGCGACAGGATCGCGGTGTTGATGCCGATCAGGTCGCCGTTCACGTCGACCAGCGCGCCACCGGAATTGCCCGGATTGATCGGCGCATCGGTCTGCAGGAAGTAGCTGCGCGCATTGCCGCGGATCACGCCGGCCCGGGCCAGCCCCGAAATGATGCCGCTGGTAACTGTCTGCCCCACGCCGAACGGGTTGCCGATGGCCAGCACCAGTTCACCCACTTCGACCGCGTCGCTGTCGCGCAGGGACAGCGCTGGCAGATCTTCGGCATCGTCGATCTGCAACACGGCAAGGTCGGCCATCTCGTCGGCCAGCAGTACATGCGCCTGGAATTCCCGCCGGTCGGCCAAGACCACTCGGATATCCGTCGCGCCGCCGACGACGTGGTAGTTCGACATCACGATCCCGCTTTCATCAAGGATCACGCCCGAGCCGAGGCTGTTCTGCACCCGCGGCTGCGGGCGGCCGAACCCGCGGAAGAAATCCTCGAAGAACGGATCGCCTGCAAACGGGCTGGGCCGTGCTTCGGTCATCCGCTTGGCGTAGATGTTGACGACGGCCGGGGCCGCACGCTTGACGACCGGCGCGAAGGACAGCGCGATCTGTCCCTGGCTGGCGGGCACCTGCGTCTGGGCCGCGGCCGGCACGGCCAGAACCATCGTGATGCACAGAAGAATGTATCGGATCATTGCCACCCTCGCAGTCTTTCAATGGATATGCTGGCCCCGGCGCCGGGATGCAAGAAACGGAACGCGGCGGAAGCAAAGGATCGCGCCCGGGGCGCGCGGGCAAGGAGGATCGCACCAGCGATCCGACGGGGGCGGGCGGGCCCGTGCGCCCCGGGGGCGATCCGGGGTGCGGCCTGGACCGCCCGACACAAAAAAAGCGCCCCCGCCGGACCGGCAGGGGCGCTGACCCGAACGATACGGGCGAAAGTCTTATTCTTCAGCCGCTTCTTCTTCTGCGACGCGGGCCTTGTCGGCCGCACCTTTCGCATCAGGATCGCGGTCGACCAGTTCGATGATCGCCATCGGCGCCATGTCACCATAGCGGAAGCCGGCTTTCAGGATCCGGATGTAGCCACCCGGACGCTCGGCATAACGCGGGCCCAGAACGTCGAACAGCTTGGCGACGTCCTTGTCTTCCTTCAGGCGCGAGGCCGCGATGCGGCGGGAGTGCAGGTCACCCTTCTTGGCGAGCGTGATCAGCTTTTCGACCACCGGGCGAAGTTCCTTCGCCTTGGGCAGGGTCGTCTTGATCTGCTCGTGCTCGATCAGCGAGCCGGCCATGTTGGCCCAGAGAGCCTTGCGGTGTTCATGTGTACGGTTGAGGCGGCGGTATCCGCGAGCGTGGCGCATGTTTCTATCCTTACTACGTGTTTTGCTTTGTCCGGCGAACCATGCGAGCGGTCCGCTCTCCTTGGGGCAGGTGCCCGGGTCGTGGTAGCGGTGCGTGGAGACCACGCACCCTACGGTCGGCGGCGCGGTAGGGTGCGTGGTTTCCCACGCACCGCCACCTTAAAATGCGTCGTCGAATTTCTTGGCGAGATCCTCGATATTGTCGGGCGGCCAGTCCTCGACATCCATGCCCAGGTGCAGGCCCATGCCCGACAGGACTTCCTTGATCTCGTTCAGCGACTTCCGCCCGAAGTTGGGCGTCCGCAGCATTTCGGCTTCCGTCTTCTGGATCAGGTCGCCGATATAGACGATGTTGTCGTTCTTCAGGCAGTTTGCCGAACGGACCGAAAGCTCGAGCTCGTCGACCTTCTTCAGAAGCAACGGGTTGAATTCCAGCCCGTCGTCATCGTCCTGGCGGCCAGCCGATTCCGGCTCGTCGAAGTTCACGAAGACCGAAAGCTGATCCTGCAGGATCCGCGCGGCATAGGCCACGGCATCGTCCGGCGTGATCGAACCGTCGGTGTCGATCTTCATCGTCAGCTTGTCGTAATCCAGCACCTGGCCCTCGCGGGTGGGCTGCACGTCATACGACACGCGCTTGACCGGCGAATAGATCGCATCGATCGGGATCAGGCCGATCGGGGCATCTTCCGGCTTGTTCTTGTCGGCCGACACATAGCCCTTGCCGGTGTTCACCGTCAGTTCCATGTACAGGTCCGCACCGTCATCCAGGTGGCAGATCACGTGATCGCGGTTCAGGATCTCGATCCCGGCGCTGTCCGAAATGTCACCAGCCGTCACGACCTTCGGGCCGCGGGCCGAGACCGACAAGCGCTTGGGCCCTTCGACCTCCATGCGGAGAGCGACGGCCTTGAGGTTCAGAATGATATCTGTCACATCTTCGCGCACGCCAGCGACGGACGAGAACTCGTGCAGGACGTTGTCGATCTGCACCGACGTGATGGCCGCGCCCTGAAGCGAAGACAGCAGGATGCGGCGCAGCGCGTTGCCGAGCGTCAGGCCGAAGCCACGCTCCAGCGGTTCTGCCACGACGGTTGCCTGCCGTGCCGGGTCGTTACCCGGACGCACGTCCAGCTGGGTCGGCTTGATAAGTTCAGCCCAGTTCTTGTGGATCATGTTTCCCTCCATTCCTGACCGTCTCCCATGACCGGATAGAGACGGGCGCCCGAGGTAAATAATATGACGGCCAAAGGCCGCGCTCCCGGCGCGGCCCTTGAAAATCTGTTGCGAGGTCAGACGCGGCGGCGCTTCGGCGGACGGCACCCGTTATGCGCAATCGGCGTGACATCGCGGATCGAATTGATGTTGAAACCGGCGGCTGCCAGGGCGCGCAGGGCGCTTTCCCGGCCCGAACCGGGGCCCTGAACTTCGACGTCCAGCGTCTTTACGCCATGTTCCTGTGCCTTGCGGCCGACATCCTCGGCGGCCATCTGGGCGGCGTAGGGGGTCGACTTCCGCGAGCCTTTGAAGCCCATGGTGCCCGCCGACGACCAGGCAATTGCATTGCCCTGCACGTCCGAGATCAGGATCTTGGTGTTGTTGAAGGTCGAGTTCACATGAGCAACGCCAGTGGCGATGTTCTTGGAGACCTTTTTCTTGCCAGCGCGGCGTGTATCGCGTGCCATTGGTATGAGCCTCCCTTACTTCTTCTTGCCGGCGATCGGCTTCGCCGGGCCCTTGCGGGTACGAGCGTTGGTGTGCGTACGCTGACCGCGCACGGGGAGGTTGCGGCGATGACGCAGACCGCGGTAGCAGCCGAGGTCCATCAGACGCTTGACGTTCATCTGCACTTCGCGGCGCAGGTCGCCTTCGACAGTGAAGTTGGCGTCGATATGTTCGCGGATCTGCAGAACTTCGGAATCGCTCAGCTCGTTCACCCGGCGGGCCTGGTCGATGCCGACCGCTTCGCAGATGGTTTTGGCCGAGCTCGGGCCGATTCCGGTGATGTAGGTGAGCGCAATGGGAACCCGCTTTGCAGTCGGGATGTTAACGCCGGCAATACGTGCCACGTGGTACTTTCCTTTTTCGTTGCGGTTCCGTAGCCCCAGAACCTTTTTTCACAACGCCGGGGGGGTTACCCTAGCATATGGATTGAAACGAATCGAACAGGCCGATCACCAACGGTGCCAGGACCTGATTCTGATGCGAGACACCGGCTCTTAGGAGTATTGCAACCTGTCGTCAAGGGCAGCCGACATTCGATGGCCGCCCGATACGGGAAATCCGTATCGATGTCGAACAGGCGTGGAGCGTCGCAGGAAACAGATCCTACGCTTCGTCCACGATCTTCGCGATCGACGCCTGGACCTTCGCGATATCCGCCAGCCCGTCGACAGTCGAAAGCTTGCCCTTGGCATAGTAGTAACCGATCAGCGGCGACGTCTTCTTGTAGTATTCCATCAGCCGCGTCTTCAGGCTTTCCTCGTTGTCGTCGGCCCGGCGCTTGAATTCCGTGCTGCCGCAGTTGGAGCATTTGCCATCGGCCGGGATCGGCTTGGTCTTGTCGTTGTAGACCTCGCCGCAGGACGCGCAGGTCGACCGGGCGGTGATGCGTTCCACCAGTGCCTCGTCGTCGACTTCCATGGCGATGGCGGCGCCCAGTTCTTGGCCTTCTTCGGCCAGCAATTCACCCAGCGCATCTGCCTGCCCCAGCGTGCGGGGGAAGCCGTCGAAGATGAAGCCGTTGGCAGAGGTCGTTTCCAGCTTCTCGCGGATCAGGCCGATCACGATCTCGTCGGTCACAAGCTCCCCGCGGTCCATGACATCGGCAACGATCTTGCCCATCTCGGTCCCGCTGGTGCGGGCGTCGCGCAGCATGTCACCAGTTGACAGTTGCACCATTCCGCGTTTCTCTACGAGGTGACGCGCTTGCGTCCCCTTGCCCGCACCCGGCGGGCCCAACAAGATGATATTCATGATCGTCCCCAACTCCCCGCCTGTCACGGGCACCTGTCAGCGCCGCACGGGGCCTCGCTTCGTTCGCTTCTTGCTTTTACCGCGCAGTTGCGACTTTTCAATCAGGCCTTCGTACTGGTGCGCCAAAAGGTGGCTTTGCACCTGCTGGATCGTGTCCATGGTCACCGAAACGACAATCAGCACAGAAGTACCGCCGAAATAGAACGGCACAGCAAACTGGTTGCGCAGGATCTCCGGGAACACGCAGACCGCCGCCAAGTACGCCGAACCCAGGACCAGCACGCGGTTGACGACGAACTCGATATACTCGGCCGTGCGCTTGCCGGGACGGATACCCGGGATGAAGCCGTTCTGTTTCTTCAGGTTGTCGGCCACGTCATCGGGTTTGAAGGAAACGTTGAACGTGTAGAAATAGGTGAAGAACACGATCATGCCAATGAAGAACAGCAGGTACAGCGGCTGGCCCGGCCCGAAATAGGCCATCAGCGTCGACATCACCGGACCGGTCGCCGTTCCGGTGGAGAAGGTCGAGATCGTGGTCGGCAGCAGCAGCAGGGACGAGGCGAAGATCGCCGGGATGACGCCTGCCGGGTTCACCTTGACCGGCAGGTGCGAGGACCCGCCGTCATAGACCTTCATCCCCACCTGCCGGCGCGGATACTGGATATGGATCTTGCGCAGCGCGCGTTCCATGAACACCACGAAGGTGATCATGGCGATCACAAGGACGATCACTCCGATGATCACGGCCGGGCTGATGGCCCCCGACCGGCCGGACGAAAAGAACTGCGCCAGGGCCGCGGGAATTTCCGCGATGATGCCAACGAAGATGATCAGCGAGATACCGTTGCCGACGCCGCGCGCGGTGATCTGTTCACCCAGCCACATCAGGAACATCGTGCCGCCAACCAGCGTGATGATGGTCGAGGCCAGGAAGTAGAAGCCCGGCGCCGTCGCCAGATCACCGGATTGCAGCGAAACGGCCAGTCCGTAGGCCTGCACCGTCGCCAGCAGCACCGTGCCGTAGCGCGTGTACTGGTTGATCTTTTTGCGACCCTGTTCGCCCTCTTTCTTCAGCTGCTCCAGCGACGGCACCATGGCCGTGAGAAGCTGCACGATGATCGAGGCCGAGATATAGGGCATGATCCCCAGCGCGAAAATCCCCATCCGGCCAAGCGCGCCGCCGGTGAACATGGAAACCATGCCGCCGATGCCCTGCCCCGCCTGCTCCATGAACTGGCGCAGCGCGATCGCGTCGATGCCGGGAACGGGAATGAATGTCCCCAGCCGGTACACGATCAGCAGGCCAAGCGTGAAGAGGATGCGGTTCCGCAGGTCGGTCGCTTTACCCAGCGCGGCCCAGCTGGTGTTTGCGGCCATCTGTTCAGCGGCTGATACCATGGATCGGTCTCTTTTGCGAAAACGCCGCCCGGAAGCCGTTTTCCGGCGGGGCGGCGTTATGGAAAACTATATGGGTAGATAGGCCGCGCGGACGCGGCCCACAACCCGTCAGGCCGTCGCGGCAGGCGCCGCAACGGTGAGCGTGCCACCGGCTTTTTCAACTGCCTCTACGGCAGAGGCGGAAGCGCCTGTGACGGTCAGCGTCAGGGCCGAGGTCACGTCGCCCTTGGCCAGAACCCGCACGCCATCGCGCTTGCGACGGACGAGGCCCGAGGCCACCAGAACATCTTCGTCCACCGGCTTGCCGGCATCGATCTTGCCTGCGTCGATGAACTTCTGGATCAGGCCCAGGTTGACGACGGAATATTCCTTGCGGTTCGGCTTGGTAAAGCCGCGCTTGGGAAGACGCTGGTAGAGCGGCATCTGGCCGCCCTCGTATCCCTTGATGGCCACGCCCGAACGGGATTTCTGACCCTTGATCCCGCGGCCGGCGGTCTTGCCCTTGGACGAACCCGGGCCGCGACCGACGCGGCGTGCCTTCTTGGTGGCGCCGGGATTGTCGTGCAATTCATTCAGTTTCATGTCGCTTCTCCTTACCGGAAGCGCCCCTCGAAGCGATATGGGACGAACACGGCGTTTCTTGATGTTGATTCCATGGCTCGGAACGAACCACCGGGAGCGTATAGGGGCCACGTGCGGATATTGCAAGAACCGCTGCGCGGGCCCGGCGCGCGGTAGCGCTCGGAATGCCTTGCGGACACCGTCCCTGCCGGTGGCGACACGATCCCGTTTGACATGGCGGCCCGGACGCAACATATATGATTTAATGCATATATTGGAGATTTCCCTATGACCTACACGATCGACCGCCTGTTTCCCGATGCCAAACTCGACGACATCGACGCCCGCACGCGTGCGGCCCTTGCCGACAAGGGCTTCGGCATCCTGACCGAAATCGACGTGCAGGCAACGATGAAAAAGAAGATCGACAAGGATATGAGCGCCTACCGGATCCTGGGCGCCTGCAGCCCGACCATGGCGTGGGAAGCCATCCGGATGGAGCCCCGCGTCGGCGCCATGCTGCCCTGCAACGTTATCCTGCGCCAGACCAGGGGCGGCGTGGAGGTCAGCGCCATCGATCCGGTCGCCTCGATGATGGCCATCCCCAACGACGAGCTGCATGCCGTCGCCGAGCAGGTCCGTCAGATGCTGGCCGACGCGATCGACGCGATCTGACAGCACACGGGCAGGCGCCGCGGGGGCGGGTGGTTCCCACGGACCGCCTCCGGCCCCCCCCAAACGCAAAGCGCCCCGCACAAGGCGGGGCGCTTCGTTACTTGCCGTAGGATGCTTGGTTCTCACGCACCGCACGCGACGTCAGTCGCGCTCTTCGACGATTTCCACCAGGTGCGGGATCTTCGAGACCATGCCACGGATCGAGGGCGTGTCTTCCAGTTCGCGCGTCTTGTGCATCTTGTTCAGGCCCAGGCCGATCAGCGTACGACGCTGTTCTGCGGGGCGACGGATCGGCGAGCCGATCTGCTTGACGACGATTGTCTTTGCCATTGATCGCTCTCCTTACGCCTCTGCCGGCTCGGCTTCGGCCTGCTTGGCCGGCGCGTCGCCCTTGGACAGGATGTCCGCCACTTTCTTGCCACGACGCTGGGCCACCAGGCGGGGGCTCTGCTCTTTCTGCAGGCCGTCCAGGGTGGCGCGGATCATGTTGTAGGGGTTCTGCGAGCCCAGCGACTTCGACACGACGTCCTTGATGCCCAGCATCTCGAACACGGCACGCATCGGACCACCGGCGATGATCCCCGTCCCTTCCGGCGCGGTGCGCATGACGACCTTGCCAGCGCCCCAGCGGCCTTCCATGTCGTGGTGCAGGGTCCGGCCCTCGCGCAGCGGCACGCGGATCATCTTGCGCTTCGCCTGCTCGGTCGCCTTGCGTATCGCCTCGGGGACTTCCTTGGCCTTGCCCTTGCCGAAGCCGACACGGCCCTTCTGGTCGCCCACGACGACGAGCGCCGCGAAACCGAAGCGCTTGCCGCCCTTGACGGTCTTCGACACACGGTTGATCGCGACCAGGCGGTCGGAAAATTCGGGGTTCTCGTCGCGGTCGCGGCGGTTGCCCCGGCGGTTGTCACGTTCTGCCATTCGGCATTCCTTCTTCCTGGCGCCCGTGCGCCTGTCTGTTCGATCACAGTGGTCTGCAGCCGAAACCGCAGAGCCCTCGATCATCGAGGCGGACGTGTCCGCCTACACGAAAGGTGCGCGGAGACCACGCACCCTGCTTTGTCATGCCGGGCAAACCGCCCGGTGCCGTCCGTAGGGTGCGTGGTTTCCCACGCACCGCCACGATCAGATCTTCAGACCGCCTTCGCGGGCTGCATCGGCCAGTGCCTTGATCTTCCCGTGGAACAGGAAGCCGCCACGGTCGAAATAGGCTTCTTCCACCCCGGCCGCCTTGGCGCGTTCGGCGATTGCCGTGCCAACCTTGGTTGCCGCTTCGACGTTCTTCTTGCCGACAACGCCCAGGTCCTTTTCCAACGTCGATGCCGCGGCGACGGTGCGCCCCGCGATATCGTCGATCAGCTGGACCGAGATGTTCTTGTTCGAACGGTGGACCGAAAGCCGGAGACGACCGGCGTTGACTTTGCGAAGCTTGCTTCTGACGCGCATACGGCGCTTCAGAAACAGCGTACGTTTGCTGTTTGCCATTTTGCGTGCCTTTACTTCTTCTTGCCTTCCTTGCGGAAGATATACTCGCCCGCGTACTTGATGCCCTTGCCCTTGTAGGGCTCGGGCGCACGCCAGGCGCGGATGTTCGCGGCGACCTGGCCAACCAGCTGCTCGTCGGAACCTTCGACAGAGACTTCGGTCGGTTTCGCCGACGTGATCGTCACCCCGTCGGGGATGGCGAAGTTCACATCGTGACTGTAGCCCAGGTTCAGCTTCAGGACATTGCCCTGAACCTGCGCACGATAGCCCACACCGCTGATTTCAAGATCTTTCTTGAAACCGGTGGACACCCCGGTGACGAGGTTCTGCACCATGGTGCGGCTCATGCCCCACTGCTGGCGCGCGCGCTTGGACTTGCCCCGCGGCGTGACGGTGATGATATTGTCGTTAACGGCAATATTAACATCGTCGGTCGCGGTGAAGCTGCGGGTGCCTTTAGGCCCCTTCACTTCGATCTTCTGGCCGGAGACCGAGGCGGACACACCACCCGGAAGCTCGACCGGTTTCTTACCAATCCGAGACATCACGCCCTCCTTAGAAGACAGTGCAAAGCACTTCGCCGCCAATATTCTGGCTACGAGCGTTTGCATCCGACATCACGCCGCGCGGCGTGGAGACAATCGAGACACCAAGACCCTGCCGCACTTCGGGCAGATCCTTGACGCCTGCATATACGCGACGACCGGGGGTCGACACGCGCTTGAGTTCGCGGATCACGGGAGCGCCTTCGTAGTACTTCAGGCTGATCTCGAGCGCCGGGTGGCCGTTTTCACCGGTCACCTTTTCATAGCCGCGGATGTAACCTTCGTCCGCAAGCACATCGAGAACCCAGGCCCGGACTTTCGAGGCCGGTGTGATAACCGTGGACCGCCGGCGCATCTGCGCGTTGCGGATCCGGGTGAGCATATCGCCGATAGGATCGTTCATCTATTGCCCTCCCTTACCAGCTCGATTTCACCAGACCGGGGATCTGACCGTTGGAGCCAAGCTCCCGCAGTGCAATCCGGCTGACTTTCAGTTTGCGATAATACGCGTGCGGACGACCCGTCAGCTGGCAGCGGTTGTGCAGCCGCGTGGGCGAGCTGTTGCGCGGCAGCTTTGCCAGCTCCAGCCGTGCCTTGAACCGCTCTTCCATCGGGCGGCTGTCGTCATTCGCGATTGCCTTCAGCTCGGCACGCTTGGCAGCGTAGCGGGCCACCAGCTTCTCGCGCTTCTTTTCGCGTTCGATCATGGATTTCTTGGCCATGTGGTGTTCCTTCCCGCGCTTACGAGTTGAAGGGCATGTTGAAATGCTTCAACAGCGCCTTGGCTTCGGCGTCGGTCTTCGCCGTGGTGGCGATGATGACGTCCATCCCCCAGTTCTCGTCGACCTTGTCGAAGTCGATCTCGGGGAAAACGATGTGTTCCTTGATGCCCATGGCATAATTGCCACGACCATCGAAGCTCTTGCCCGACACGCCGCGGAAGTCGCGGATACGGGGCATCGCCACGGTGATCAGGCGGTCGAGGAATTCATACATCCGGTCGCCACGCAGCGTGACCTTGGCGCCCAGCGGCATTTCTTCACGAACACGGAAACCGGCGATCGATTTCTTCGCCACGGTGGTCAGGGCTTTCTGGCCAGCGATGGTGGTCAGGTCTTCCTGGGCCGACTTGGCTTTCTTGGAATCCCGGACCGCCTCGGCGCCACAGCCGATGTTCAGAACGATCTTGTCCAGCTTGGGGATCATCATCTCGTTCTTGTAGCCGAACTCTTCTTTCAGAGCGGCGCGGATCGTCTCGCGGTATACTGTCCGCAGACGCGGTGCATAATCGGCAGCATCAAGCATCGATCACGTCCCCCGTGGTCTTGGCGAAACGCACCTTCTTGCCGTCTTCGATCTTGAAGCCGACGCGGGAGGGTTTGCCGTTGGCATCTTTGAAGGCAAGGTTCGACAGCTCGATGGGAAGAGCTTTCGGGATCTTGCCGCCCTGGCTGTTCTGGCTTTGGCGGGTGTGGCGGATGGCGATGTTGATGCCTTCGACCACGGCCTTGCCGGACTTGGGGTCGACAGACTGGATCGTGCCTTCCTTGCCCTTGTCCTTGCCGGCGATCACGACAACCGCGTCGCCCTTCTTCAGTTTAGCAGCCATCTCACAGCACCTCCGGGGCGAGCGAAATGATCTTCATGAAGTTCTTCGCGCGCAGCTCACGGACGACCGGGCCAAAGATCCGGGTGCCGATCGGCTCGTTGTTGTTGTTGAGAATGACGGCGGCGTTGCGATCGAAGCGGATCGCGGTGCCGTCTTCGCGGCGGACTTCCTTGGCGGTGCGCACGACGACTGCTTTACGCACGTCGCCCTTTTTCACGCGGCCACGCGGAATGGCTTCTTTCACCGACACCACGATGATGTCGCCGACAGAAGCATATTTCCGCTTGGATCCGCCAAGAACCTTGATGCACTGAACACGGCGAGCGCCGCTGTTGTCAGCTACATCCAGATTCGTCTGCATCTGGATCATGAGGTTTCTCCCGACCTTTGAGGACCTGTTCTTTCGGCCCCAGGGTTTCGATCAAACCAGGAAGTGATTTCCGGTCTGCCGACACAAAACGCGCCCCTCGGGGCGCGCTTCAGCCGGATCAGGCGTCAACCACCTCCCAGCGTTTGGTTTTCGACTTGGGCGCGCATTCGATGATGCGGACCTTGTCGCCGACCTTGAAGGTGTTCTTCTCGTCGTGCGCGCGGTACTTCTTGGATTTACGCACGGTCTTTTTCAGAACCGGGTGCGTGAAGCGGCGTTCGACGGAAACCGTCACGGTCTGTGCATTGGCGTCCGAAGTGACAACGCCGTTGAGGATACGTTTGGGCATCTCGGGCGCTCCTTATTCGGCTGCCGAATTGGCTTTTTCATTCAGGACGGTCATGACGCGCGCCACATTGCGGCGCACGACACGGATACGTGCCGAATTTTCGTTGGCGCCCGTCGCCTGCTGGAATCGCAGGTTGAAGGCTTCTTTCTTGAGAGTGACCAGATCCTCGCGGAGCTGATCTACGGACTTGTCCCGCAGCTCGGTGGCGTTCATTCGCCTGTTCCTTCTATCAACATCACTGGCGAGCCCCGGAATGTCCGGGTCACCCTGATTCCAGTGGAGGTCGTGGATGAGGTGGCCGGATACTCCGCCGGGGCCGGGAACGCAAGCCCTTTGATCATGTCCGCGCCGAACATCTGCTGCGACCATGCGTTCTTGATGCCCGGGCCAGTATGAGGCGCGGCCGGTAGGCCAAGGAAGGCATCATAGCAGCATCGCGTGGTGGGGACGAGCCACCCGGCCCCGCCAATCGCCGATTTCGCCCTTACCGGAAAAGAAGACCCAGCCGAACGTGAACCAGTAAACACCTGAAACATCCGTATCACACCGGCCGGGGCTCTCTCCGGCCAGTGTTTTCTTTTAGCGCCCCCTGCCCTAGAACCGCAGGATTATTACGTTCGACCGACGCGGAATTTTCCGAGTACGAGGCCCAGATGACCGTTTTCGCCCGCAGCCTCCGGCGCACCGCAGTGCTTTTCCTGACATTGCTGCTGACGATCGCGCCACTTTACGCGGCTGCCCAGGACCTCGATCGGTCATTGCGGATCGGCACCCGCGACGCGCCGCCCTTCGCGATGCAGAATGCTTCGGGCGAATGGCACGGCATGGCGATCGATCTGCTGGACGAACTCGCCGAGACGCTCGATTTCGAATACAGGCTGGTCGAAACCTCGCTGAGCGGGATGATCGACAATGTCGCCAGCGGCTCGCTCGATGGCTCCATCGCGGCAATGACGATCACGCTTCAACGGGAAAAGATCGTCGACTTCTCGCACCCCTACTACCGGACCGGGCTGGGCGTGGCCGTCGCGGAATCACACCGGGGCGGATTTCGCACGCTTTTTGTCGCGATGACAAACCCAACCCTTCTGTCCACGTTGGGCGCCCTTGGCGGGCTTTTGTTCGTGGTCGGCGCACTGGCCTGGCGGCTGGAACGCCGCAGGAATGCAAAACAGTTCGAACCCGAAGCCGGCAAGGGCATCTTTTCCGGGTTCTGGTGGGCCGTGGTGACGATGACGACGGTGGGCTACGGCGACAAGTCCCCGATCACTTTTGCGGGGCGGCTTCTGGCGATGTTCTGGATGCTTCTTGCGCTTGTTCTGACCTCGGCGATCACCGCCCAGCTGGCCGCCGGCCTGACTGCCGCGTCCTTCAACAGCGCCGTGACCGATACGTCCGACCTGACCCGTGTCCGCGTCGGCAGCCTTGCCGGTGCCTCTTCCGGCGAACCCCTTCGGGACATGCGGGTGAACCCCCTTGAATTCGACACGGTCGAAGAGGGGCTAATCGCGTTGGGTGAGGGCTATATCGACGCCTTCGTCCACGACCGGCCGGTGCTGACATGGAACGTGCAGAACTTCCACACGGTGCGGATGACGGATATCCAATTTGCCGAACAGGATTACGGCATCGTCCTGCCCGAAGGCGCGCCGGAAGCCCGCGAAACCCTGAACCGCGCGCTGCTGTCCTTCCTGACCACCGACCGCTGGGCCGAGATCCAAGCCTACTACCTGGGCCCCTGAGATCAAGCCCAGCTGTAATTGAAGCTGATCGAGATCCTGTCTTCCTCGGCCATGTTCATCGGCACCTCGTGCCGCAACCAGCTTTCCCAGAGCAGCACATCACCGGGTTTCGGCATCTCGTAGATGAAGGTCTTCAGCTCCCGCCGCGCATCCTTGCGGCGTACGGGTGAAGCCATCATCATTGCCGATCGCGGATCTTCGAACCGAATGGCGCTCGCCCCTTCCGGCACGGCAACATAGGTCGTGCCGCTGATGACCGAATGGGGATGGATGTGCGAGGTATGGATCCCGCCTTCGGGCAGGATGTTAATCCAGATATCTTCCAGCCGCACCTCGCGCCCATCCAGATCGAAATCCAGATCCTCGATGAACGTCGCGACGTGGCGGTCGAGAAGTTTCACCAGATCGCCGAAGATCGGAAACCGCCATGGCAGATCCGTGAGCGACGCATAGGAGGTGTAGCCGGCATAATCATTTGCCTCGCACCATTCCTGTCCCGCCTCGTCATCCTCGGCGATGGAATAGCACGATGCCTGAAGTTCGGTCGGATCGACTGGATCGCCCAGATCCGACAGCGCGGCGCGGTAAAGGCGGGTGACAAAAAGAGAGCTGATATCGGTCATGGCGCCTGATAGCGCAGCTTTGACGCACTGGCGAGAGGGCGCGGGCGTTGATCTTTGCCGCAGCCCAGTATCTGGTGGCGGCAACAGGCACGCGCAGGAAAGACCACGCCATGAGCGAGAAATATCCCGAATATGCCGACCCGCAGCTCCGCCCGCGCTACCTGGGCCTGCCCACGTTCATGCGGGCGCCCTATGCGGAAGATCTGGCGAATGTCGATATCGCGATGGTCGGTGTGCCCTTCGACGGCGGGGTCACCAATCGCCCGGGCGCGCGCCACGGGCCGCGCGAGGTGCGCAACCAAAGCTCCCTGATCCGAACCTTCAATCCGGCCACCGGCGTGAACCCGTTCGAACTTTGCCGCGTGGCGGATGTGGGCGATGCCTGGGCGGAAGAACCTTACGAATTGACGCAAGCCCACCACCAGATCCAGGAATGGTACGAACGCCTGAACGCGACGGGCGCCCGGCCGTTGAGCGTGGGGGGCGATCATTCCATCACGCTCCCCATCCTGCGGGCGCTGGCGGCCGACGGCCCCGTCGGCATGATCCACATCGACGCCCACGCCGATACGGGCGGCGATTACATGGGATCGAAGTTCCACCACGGCTCCCCCTTCCGAAACGCGGTGCTGGAGGGATTGCTGGATCCGAAACGGGTTTGCCAGATCGGTATCCGGGGGTCGATGAACGACCCGGCCTTGTGGGATTTCAGCTATGAATCCGGCATGCGCGTGATCCGGATGGAAGAATTCACCGACATGGGCTGGGCAGCCGCAATCGCAGACGCCCGCGAAGTCGTTGGCGACATGCCGACCTACGTGTCCTTCGACATCGACGCGCTCGATCCGGTTTACGCACCGGGCACCGGAACGCCGGAAGCGGGCGGAATCACGATGATCGAGGCGCAACGCATGATCCGGGAATTGTCAGGATTGAACATCGTCGGCGCGGACGTGGTGGAGGTCTCACCGCCGTTTGATGTCAGCGGTTTGACTGCCATGCACGGTGCGACGGTGATGTACGAGATCCTGTGCGTCATGGCGGAAGCCGTCGCCGAAGCGAAATAGCCCTTCCGGCGCCGTGGGTCTCAGATTACTGGGACGATTGAGGTTGTATTTCTGCGGTGCGTGGTCGGCTGGGTTTGGGGTCTGACCGGCGCTGCGGTTCTGGCCTGACGGGTTCTGCGCCGCCGACTGCACGGCGCGCAGCGTGCGCTGCGTTGGTTAT
>NZ_QZEX01000012.1 GCF_003646465.1 Chachezhania antarctica | reverse complement strand
CGACGCGGGCGGCCACCAAAAACAAAAAACGGAGCTGCAGATCTCTGACGCCGGCTGATCACCGGGACCAAGCAAGTGGGGAATTTTACTTCGGCACTTCTGGGGAAAATTCAAACGGCGTTGACACTGGGACCTGCCGGCGGCGATCAGGCGCGTGCAGCGCAAGCTTGGCAAGGTGCCGAACGGCGACCGGCAGATGGTCCAGATCCTCAGCATGATCCCGATCGATGGGCTGGATGCAGTGGACGCTGCCTGTGCCGAAGCCCTGAACGAAGGGGTTCCCGCGGCCTCAGTCGTCCTCAACATCCTGGCCCGGCATCGGGAGCCGCCACCGCCGCTGACCATCGATACGCCGGAGGCGTTGCGACTGACCTGCGAGCCCGTGGCCGATTGCAAACGCTACGACAGCCTCAGGAGACCCAACCATGGAAAGATCACAGGTGCTGGACGCGATGAGCCAGCTGAAGCTCTACGGCATGAAGGCCGCCTACGATGAGATCATCACCACGGCGGTGAAGCGTCAGCACGAGCCGCAACAGATCGTCGGCGACCTGCTGAATGCCGAGATCAGCGAGAAGCAGGCGCGCTCGATCAAATACCAGATGACGATCGCCAAGCTGCCGCTGGCGAAAGAGATCGACGAGTTCAGCTTCGAGGAAACGCCGGTCAACGAGACGCTGGTGCGCGATCTGGCCGCCGGTGAGTTCCTTGAACAGCAGCGCAATGTCGTGCTCATCGGTGGCACCGGGACCGGCAAATCTCACCTTGCCGTGAGCATCGCACGGGCCTGCATCCGACGCGGCAAACGGGGGCGCTTCTTCAATGTCGTGGACCTGGTGAACAAGCTCGATGCCGAAGCCCGTGCCGACCGACAGGGGCGCACGGCAGACCTGCTCTGCCGCCTCGACTTCCTGATCCTCGACGAACTCGGCTATCTCCCCTTCGCGCAGACCGGCGGCCAGCTGCTGTTCCATCTCATCAGTCGCCTCTACGAGCGCACCTCGATCATCGTGACGACCAATCTCGACTTCGGGGAATGGCCTTCGGTCTTCGGCGACGCGAAAATGACAACTGCGTTGCTCGACCGCCTGACACATCACTGCGACATCGTCGAAACCGGCAACGAGAGCTGGCGCTTCAAAACCCGCGAATGACCAGGACACCGCTGGCCCGATACGGCTGCGCTGTATGGGGGCTACACCGCATCGGGCCAGCTACCCGTGCGCTCCAAGGGGGTCATTTTTGGACGCCGAGAGGGGGTCAAGTTTGCGTGCCGATTGACACCGCGAGCATCTTCTTGAGCTTCGCATTCTCAGCCTCCAGCGCCTTCAGCCGTTTGGCCTCCGACACCTCCATGCCGCCATACTTCGAGCGCCACTTGTAGAACGTGCCATCGCTGATGCCATGCTTCCGGCAGAGTTCCTTGGCGCCGATCCCGGCCTGGTGCTCCTTCAGGATGCCAATGATCTGCTCTTCGCTGAAACGGCTTTTCCGCATTGTCTGTCTCCTCGTTTGGAGAACAGGCTAACTTCAAACCGAGGACTTTTCAGGGGAGCATGTATGAACTGCCTTCCCCTGCAAGTGATTTGTTGATGCACCGCTGACCCTGCGTCTATGTATTCGGTCTTTCTTCGGGGCCATTCGATTTGCCCCTGACCAAGATGGGAAGTCGCGCGTTCTGTGTCTCGTTAGCTCATCGGCACTCGAGGGGCCATGCTCCCCATCAGACTGACAGAACGCCGATCGGTCGTTGGTCCATCTCCTCCTCGCTCGCAGATTCCTGTGACCAGTTGTGCTTCAGCCCGACTACAGGCCGCTCAATGCGTGGGGCCGATACCGCTCACCCTTAGTCAACACAGCCCAGGCGATACGTGCCATCTTGTTGGCCATGGCGACCGCCGCGACGTTCACATGCGCTCGCTCTTTAAGGCCGTCTGCCCAGGCCGTTATTGGTGACGTCCTGTCACGCACGAGATGCAGCACCGTTCGGGCACCGTGAATGAAGAGTTTGCGTAAATATCGATTGCCGTGCTTCGAAATGCCGATCAGCTTGGCCTTGCCACCCGTCGTGATCTGCCGCGGCACGAGACCGAGCCATGCGGCGAGATCGCGTCCTTTGCCAAAACTGCTTCCAGTGCCGATAGCGGCCACGAGCGCCGTCGCAATTGTCGGGCCGACGCCAGGAATATCCATCAACCGCTGCATATCGGCGTCCGCCTTGGCCAGAGCCTTGATCTCGACATCAATCGCCGCGATCCGGTCATTGATCACGTCCAACTCTGACGCCATGTCAGACAGAAGCATGAGCATTCGGTGTGAAAGATCGTCATTGCCCTCTGCGGTCAATCTGGCCAGTTCCTTTTGAAAGATGTGGCGCCCCGTTCCAACCCGGATGCCGCGTTCCATCAGGAAGCCGCGGCCTTGATTGATCAGCCGTGTCCTGTCCGACACCAGACGCTCCCGCGCACGGTGCAGGGCCTGAAGGTCGAGTTGTTCTTCCGATTTGATGGCGACGAATGACATCGTCGGGCGCGTCGCGGCTTCGGCAATCGCCTCCGCGTCACGATCATCGTTCTTGTGAACCTTCACATAGGGCCGAACATAGAGCGGCGACATCAGCCGAGGCTCATGTCCTTTCTGAAGACCAAAGCGCCCGATGTGATGTGCGCCGCCACAGGCTTCCATCGCAACAACACAAGGTGAAAGCCCTTCCAGAAAATCCAGCAGTCGATGCCGCTGGAGGCGTTTGCGAAACACGACCGTGCCGAACTCATCCAGCCCGGCCAGACTGCAAACGGTCTTGCCCAGATCAATTCCCAAAACCTTGATGTCCATCAGATGCTCCTCTCTCCACCTATGTTCGCCACAATAGCAGCGGTTTGGTGGGAAGGCAGTTCATCCCATTAGGTCAGTCGCTCTGCGGCTGAAGACCACCGGACACGGCTGATCCATGTAGATATACGCCAAGCAGCGCATTGGGAAGGCGATCTCATTCTCGGTCTCGGCAGCTCGGCGATTGGCACGCTGGTCGAACGCACGACCCGCTTCACCATGCTCCTGCACTTGCCACGCATGGAGGGGCACGGCGCGGGAAAGTCGGTCAAGAACGGTCCGGCTCTCACGGGTCACGGTGCCGAAGCCGTCCGCGATGCCATCGCAGGGACGATCGGCAGCCTGCCTGCCCATCTGCGTCGCTCGTTGACTTGGGACCAAGGTGCCGAGATGGCCCAACACGCGCAGCTCCGCATCGATACCGGTCTCGATATCTACTTCTGCGACCCTCAGAGCCCCTGGCAACGCGGCAGCAACGAGAACACCAACGGTCTGCTCCGCCAATACTTCCCCAAGGGCACGGATCTCAGCAAACATGGCGCCGAAGAGCTGAGTGCCGTGACCCATGCGCTAAACACGCGTCCCCGGAAGACGCTGGGATGGCAAACGCCGGCAGAGGCCCTCGACCGGCTGCTCAAACAAGATAAGATCGAAGGTGTTGCGACGACCGGTTGAATCCGCCCAATACCTGTCCATTCGCTACACCGAGCGGTTGGGGGAGGCCGGCATCGAACCATCCGTGGGCAGCGTCGGCGACAGCTACGACAACGCCTTGGCGGAAACGATCAACGGCCTGTTCAAGGCCAAGGTCATCCACCGTCGCGGGCCGTGGCGCAACTTCGAGGCCGTCGAATATGCCACCCTCGAATGGGTCGACTGGTTCAACAACCGCCGCCTGCTCGAGCCGATCGGGAACATCCCTCCGGCAGAAGCAGAGGCAAACTTCTACGCCGCTCTGGAAACTGAAGACATGGCCGCGTAACTAAACGAAATCAGCCTCCGGCAAACCCGGCGCGGTTCAATCTTCCGGATCTGGTTTTCGACGGGGTTGGTGTCCAGTTCGAGACGCCCATCCTCGAGGAACCGGGTGAGGCCCTGCCAGCGGGCCAGCGTGTATCTTATGTCGTCGGCAAGCTTCGAGGACCGGGGGATGCGGGAGAGTTGTGCCTCAAGCCAGGGCCGGAAGGGGTCACGTCCGTCATGTGTGGATGCCCCCTGCGGGTCAAGGCGCGATTTTGGTGATGACAGCGATCGAACGGTGCGGTCATGTGTCCGGCCTCGACTTGCAGCACCTTGGCTGCGGGCCTTGATGAGATGCGCGGAAACGAGTGCCGGATCAAAGTGGCGCTCTCGGGGCGCGTTGACGGACACGGGCTTTCTCGCTGTCGGGCTACCGGTTCTTCGCGTTCATCATCGTGGTGCACCTTGGCCTTCGCCGGTGGCGGTTCCGGCGAAACGCGGTCTTCGGATCAGGACGTGGCGGTTTCCCTGTAGATGCCTCCCCTGACCATGAGCGCCCACGCGATCCGGGCGAGCTTGTTGGCAACCGCGACGGCTGCCACCTTGTAGGGGCGTCGCGCGAGGAGTGCCGACATCCATCCATCGCGCTCGGGCGAGGAGCGGACATTGCGCAATCTGGCGATCGCGCCCAGCACGAGGAACGATCGCAGCATGGTGTTGCCCTGCTTGGAAATAGGGCCAAGCCGTTCCTTGCCGCCACTCGAGTTCGCCCTCGGCGTCAGACCGATCCTGGCCGCGAAGTGACGGCTGGACCGGAAGGATTTCGGGGCAGTCACCATGGCCTGCAACGCGCAGGCGGTGATCGGGCCAACTCCCGGGATCGTTGCCAGACGCCGAGCTGTCTCATCCTCCCTGCAATGCTTGACCAGGCGACGGTCGATCCGCCTGATCCGGTCATTCAGCCCATCGATCTCTTGGGTCAGATCCTGCAACACGTCGCGCACGGCGTCCGGCAGGCGCCGATCCGACGCATCGCGGACGATCACGACGAGCTCATCCAGCCGGCCGATGCCTTTCGCCGCGACGATGCCGAACTCCGCGAGATGGCCGCGCAGCGCGTTGACCGTGCGTGTGCGCTGCCGGATCAGCAGCTGTCGGACCTTCAGTTCCACGCCTGCCGATTGCTGGGGCACCGTCTTGATCGATGCAAAGCGCATGGTCGGTCGCGTCACTGCCTCGCAGATCGCCTCGGCATCGGCCGCGTCAGTTTTGCCCCTCTTGACGTATGGCTTGACATAAGCCGGAGGCATCAGCCGAACTTCATGGCCAAGCGCGGCCAGTTCCCGGGCCCAGAAGTGCGCGCCTCCGCAAGCCTCCATACCGATCAGGACCGGAGGAATGCTCCCGAAGAATGTGATTAGATCGGAACGCCTCAGCTTCCTTCGCAAGACGACCGTTCCTTCGGTGTCGACGCCGTGGACCTGAAACACGTTCTTTGCCAGATCCAGCCCAATTGTCGTAATCTCCATGACGGATGCTCCCTGTCTCCTTGTGGAATGCCTCGGCTTTACCACGCTCTGGCACATCGATGCCGCCAAGCAGGGGGCATCCACCCCATCAAGCTGGTGTAATTTCCCGGATGGCCTGAGGGCATGATCAGGCGGCTTTCGTTGTGATGCTGAGAATGGGGTCGATCTCCTCGGTGTCGATTTGTGCGAAGGCCTCAACCATCATGTAGCGGCTGGCGGTCTGCCATTTGATGGCATGGACCACCTCGTCGGGCATATCCTTTGGCCTGTGCTGCTGCCGCTTATCTCCGTTCATGCGAATGTGTGTGGCGAATTGGACGGGCTTGATCGGAGGGTCCGCCAACTCGCACGGGAAGACGAAACCACCCGACGTCTTATGACGGTTCCCGGCATCGGCGTGGTGACGGCGCTTACGTTCCGCCACAAGATCGATGATCCCTCGCGATTCCGAAGTGCGGCGACGGCCGGTGCCTACCTCGGCCTGACTCCGCGCCGCTAGCAATCCGGCGAAACTGACACCAACGGCCGCGTATCGCGATGGGGAAACCGGATGCTACGAACCTTTCTGTTCGAGGCGGCCAGCGTCCTGCTACACCGGACGAAAAATGGTGCGCCCTGAAAGCATGGGGCCTCCGCCTCGCCAAGCGCAACGGCATGAAGAAGGCCCAGGTCGCTGCCGCCCGCAAGTTGGCTGTATTTCTACACTGCATCGGGGTCGACGGGACGGTCTTCGAATGGGGGAAAGAGCGACCTGCATGATCGACGCTTGACCCGACCCTGAGATTGCAGGCCCGCAATTAAAGGGCAGATTGACAGCTCAAATCTGCCCGGAGGGCGGTGACGTCAGGCAAAAGTTGAACAACCTGAAGGGATCCAACACCTAGCTGCCGAGCGGCATTGCGCAAGTGCATACAGTCCCTTTTGTCGAGGGAATCACCCCCAGTTCAATTGATTCGAATTCCTCGCTGGCAAGCAAGATGTCTTCTTTGTGTGTCAGCGCCTCGACATGCCCACAAAGAATACGCGAATAAGACCATTTCGATTCCGCGACCACCGTTCCGTCCCTGCGGCACAACTGAATGATCAATGGTGCGTCCTGACCATTGGCCGAGCAGGATTGAAAGCCATCGCCGATACCAAATGCCTCGACGCGGCAATGCCCCTCGGAAAGGCATTGAATGCTGAGTTCAATCTCAACCATCCCGACAGCGGCGTCGAAATTTTGGTCATAGAAATAGACGCCCCCAATCCGGCCATAGTGGACTTTGCCGAGGGATGCATCATGGGGAACCTGCGGATCTGCGCGATCCGGCATCCGCGGTGGAAGCATGCCAAGACTGCAGCTTTGATACCCGCTAACAACCTGTATTTTATCACTATCTTCTGCTTTTTGCGACATAACTGTGCACCTCCCTGATTTTCGTGCATTGACAAGCAGTCTAGACTGTTTGTAAATCCTTGGCAAGAAAGTTGACCGGCCGGGAGGTTGCCGGAGAAGGGGGGAGAGAATGCAGACCCACAATTACAGAAATGCTCCGGGCGTGGCCTGCCGGTTCGTTGGCCGACCATGACCGACCGAGTCGTTGTCGTTGGCGCCGGTCAGGCCGGGGCCCGAGTTGCGCTGGAACTCCGTTCGGCGGGATTTTCCGGTTCGGTCGTTCTGGTCGGGGCGGAGCCGCATCTGCCCTACGAGCGACCCCAGCTATCCAAGGAAATGCTGACAGATCCGGCTTGGTCGACTCGTTTCATGAAGGCACAGGGCGACTGGAGCGCCGCCGAAATAGATTTGCGGCTCGGCAGCCCCGTCGTCGACGCCGATCCCAATGCACGGGTCGTGGCGCTCGCCGGGGGTGAGGAGCTTTCCTACGATCATCTGGTTCTGGCGACAGGCACCAGCGCCCGGCAATGCGATCAGCTTGCCGGGTTGACCGTGCCGATCCATGTCCTGCGCACGATCGAGGACGCTGCCGCCATCCGCGAGCGGATGGCTATGGGAGGAAGGATCCTGATCGTGGGCGGCGGGATCATCGGACTGGAAGTTGCCGCAGCGGCAGCGGGGGCCTGCGACGTGACCGTGGTCGAGGCCGGCTCACGTCTGTTTGAACGGGGGCTGCCCGCGGAGGCGTCCGAACATCTGGAGCAGATGCACGCCGGGAACGGCGTTCGTTTCCGGTATGGTGTGAGGCCGGTCTCGGCGTCGGGGCGCGACACCACGCTGAGCGATGGGTCGGTGGAAAGCGCCGATCTTGTCGTCGTCGGCATCGGGGTGGAGCCGCCGCGCGGGATTGCCGCCATGATCGGTTTGCCAGAGGGCGCGCAGGGGCTTCGGGTGGACGACAGGGCCGTCACCGAACGCAGCGGTGTGCTGGCGGTCGGGGATGCGACCGAGCAGTTCAGCCGGTGTCACAATCGCTGGATGCGGATCGAGACCTGGGCGAATGCCAACCAGCAGGCAGCCATCGCCGCGGCGTCGATAACAGGCGCGCCGCAGCCGGCAAAGGTTGCGCCGTGGTTTTGGTCCGATCAGTATAACATGAACATTCAGGTGGCGGGCGACAGCATCGGTGAAGAGACCGTCTTGCGCGGCGATCCGGCCAGCGGGCGCTTCGCTGTCATCGCCTTGCGGGGCGGTGAGATCGTCGGGGGCACCACAATCAATGTTCCCAAGGACATGGCCGCAATACGTAAACTGGTCGGAAACGGCATCCGGCTGGAGCGGGCCGCCATCGAGGACCCCGCTTACAAACTCAGACAGGCAATTCCCGCCTGAACCCCATCAACCGGAGGAGGATAAGACGCAATGAAGCCCAACGGAAACGATCCCTTGGTGATGATCGACAACGATCGGCATCTCTTCAAGGTTTCCAGAAACAACTTTACTGATCCGGACGTGTTCGCAAAAGAGCGCGAGCGCATCTTTTCCACTTGCTGGCTTTATCTCGGCCACGAATCGGAACTAAAGAAACCGGGTGACTTTGTGACCCGAGTGGTCGGCGGCCGCAGCATTCTGTTCAACAAGGACCGCCAGGGCAACATCCGGGCGCTGTTCAATTCCTGTCCCCACCGGGGTTCCCAAGTCTGCCGTGAACGCAAAGGCAACGCCAAGTCCTTTCAGTGTTTCTATCATGGCTGGGTCTTCGGCCAGGACGGCGCGCTGAGAAATCAGCCGGGCGAAGAAAGCTATGGGCACGACTTCAAGAACGACCCTGATTCCAACATGCGTCAGGTGCCCCGGCTGGAAAGTTATCGCGGGCTGTATTTCTTGTGCTACGACCCTGAAGCAATCCCGCTTGTTGATTACCTTGGCAATGCCAAGGAATATCTGGATGTGATCTTCGATCAGTCGGTTGACGGCATGGAGGTCATTGGCGGCACCCAGGAATACGCGATGAACGCGAACTGGAAGCTTCTGGTAGAAAACAGCATCGACGGCTATCACGCGACGAGCACCCATGCGACTTATCTGGACTACCTCAAGTCGATGGAAGGCGGCCTGACCAATGTCGCGTTGAGCGGTGTTGGAAAGGATCTAGGCAATGGCCACGGCGTGATCGAATATAGCGCCCCCTGGGGACGGCCTGCCGGTCAATGGGTGTCACTCTGGGGCGATGAAGGGAAGAAAGAGATCGACGCTCTTAACGCCCGGAACGAAAAACTATACGGCAAGGAGAAAGCAGACCGGATCGCTTACAAGAACCGCAACCTGCTGATTTTCCCTAACCTGATCATAAACGACATCATGTCGCTGACGATCCGCACCTTCTTCCCGCAATCGCCAAACCTGCTTCACGTCAATGCCTGGGCGGCCGGACCGCAGGAAGAGAGCGCGGCGGCTCGCAAGTTCCGCCTGTCGAACTTTCTGGAGTTCCTCGGGCCCGGCGGCTTTGCCACTCCGGATGACGTAGAGGCTCTGGAACATTGCCAGCTGGGCTATCGTAATAGTCAGGAAGTGCGGTGGAACGACATATCAAAGGGCATGGGCTTGGAACAGCCGGCGATGGACGACGAAGAGCAGATGCGTGCGTTCTGGCGCGAATGGAGCCGCCGCCTTACCGGCCCTGAACAAATCCGGGGAGAGCGGACATGATCGCTGCAACAGAAAAGGGATCTGACGCCGGGACGCTCACGCGGCCGGAAGTCGAGGATTTTCTCTACGCCGAAGCCGAGCTTCTTGACGAATGGCGGCTGCCGGAATGGCTGGATCTGTTCACCGACGATGCGACCTATCAGATTCCGCCGACGGACATTCCCGCCGATGCGTCACCCGACAACAACCTGTTTTACATCGCGGATGACAGGTACCGGTTGGGCGAACGGGTCAAGCGATTGATGAAGCGGACCGCCCATGCGGAGTATCCGCATTCAAAAACCCGCCATCAGGTGTCGAATGTTCGTATCCTTTCGCAAGATGACGGTCAGGTTGAAGTCGCGTGTAATTTTTCGACCTATCGAACCAAGGATGACTTCAGCAACATCTTCTTTGGCAAGCTCCTGTACGGTCTGGAGGTTTCGGACGGCAAAATCCGGATCAGGTCCAAGCGTGTTGTTCTTGATACCAACGGCCTGCGTAATCAGGGCCGGATCAGCATAATTTTGTAACACGGACGGATCGCGCCCCGGTCTTGCAGGGGCGCGATCGACGAAGAGTGAGGGGACCGACTATGAGCGGAAAACTGTCAGGCAAGGTTGCCCTGATAACGGGAGCGGGGCGCGGAATTGGTCTGGTTATCGCTGAACGTCTGATGGCAGACGGGGCGCGGCTGGTGATCGCCAATTTCGACGAGACCGAAGCGACCGTGGCGGCCGAGGAAATGGCAGCGCGACATTTTCAAGGAAAGCCCCCAGTGGTCGTTCCCGGAAACCTCGCGGACGAATCCGTTGCGAAGACGGCTGTCGATGCGGCCATTGGCGCATACGGACGGCTCGACATTCTGGTCAATAATGCAGGTGGCGGGATCATCAGAGCATTTGCCGAACATACGCCCGACACCCTTCGTGAAACCATTGACCGAAATCTTTGGACGGCGGTCTGGTGCTGCTGGCACGCGTTGCCTGTCATGCGCGAACAGCGTGGCGGGCGGATCGTGAACGTTGGTGCGGATTCCGTGCGAAACGGTCTGTGGGATCATGCCGCCTATAATGCGGCCAAGGGCGGCATGCACGGCATGACCACCGGATTGGCCCGGGAGTACGCCCTTGACGGGATTACCGTGAATACAGTGGCCCCTTGCGCGACCAACACACCGCAAATGGCCGAGATTACCGAACGCGATCCTAAATTGGCAGAGAAATTTCTCAGTGTGATCCCGATGGGGCGACCGGCGGAAATGAGCGAAGTCGCTTCGATGGTAAGTTACCTGGCCTCGGACGAAGCGAGTTTCGTGACCGGACAGGTGATTTCGGTAAATGGCGGGAGCACGATGCTATGAGTGAAGATACAAAAAGGATCTTGGCTCTTTTTCCCGCCGAGGATTTGCCGGAAGGTGAAATACGTGCCGAGACCCTGCCGAATGGAGACGTCATCGCCGTCTACAATGTCGATGGCAACTTCTTTGCCACTCAGGACCAATGCTCGCATGGCGAGGCTTCGCTGTCCGAAGAAGGCGAATTGTGCGGAAAGTTTGTCGAATGCTCGTGGCACTTCGGAACCTTCGACGTGACCACGGGCGAACCCGGACTGATGCCCTGCGAAATTCCGTTGAAAACCTACGCTGTTTTCGTCGCGGATGGAAAGGTATCCATTGAATACTAAAATTTCCTCCAACAAGCAGAGCGACAAGGCGGACACCGATGCGGTCAATGCCTCACGGTCGCAAGACGAACGCAGCCTAGAAATGCGATCACGCCTCATATCGGCCTCAATCGAAGTGTTGCGCGAACGTGGGTTTTCCGGGTTCAGCACCGAAGCGGTGGTGCACAACGCCGGGGTATCGAGGGGCGCACTGCTGCATCATTACCGTCACAAACGGGATTTGATCCTGGCAGTTCACGAGCACCTCTACCAAATTGCCGTCGACAAAAGCATCGAGGGGGCTCAAGCAGCGACCGACCAGAGCAAAATTTTCGACGAGATGCTCAAGGATGCAGAAAGCTTCTTTCTGGGGGAGCATTTCTTCAGCGTTCTGGACATTGTTCTGTCCGCGAGCACGGATCCCGATCTGAAGACCGAGATCCTGGAGGCGTCGCAGAAAGCGCGTCTGCCGATCGAGGCCGAATGGGTCAAAGTTATGTCCAAATACATGCCGCCGCCTTTAGCCGAGAACCTGGTCTACATGACCTTCAATATGGTCCGGGGTTACGCAATGCGGACGCTCTGGGACAGCAATGCCGAAAAATATGCCGAAGTCACCGCCATCTGGAAAACCATGATGGTCGATACGTTGACACGCGAAGACATCGATTGGCCCGTCGAACAGTCATGACAGCAAGGGCTATGAATTTTGTGCTGTCACTTATGGGAGGAAAAGCCATGAAAATTATACAGTTTGCCAAGAGCTTGGTCCTGTCGGCCACAGTTGCCGCGGGACCGGCGCTGGCGGCCGATGACGAGGTCGTGATCGGGGTAAGTGCTGCACTGAGCGGTTCGGCCGCTGGCACATATGCCGCGCCGGCCGAGGGTTTGAAGCTGTACCTCCACCTCCTGAACGAAGCGGGAGGCGTCAACGGAAAGACCGTGTCGCTGGTGATCTATGATGACCAGGGCGATGCATCGCGGGCGGCGAGCAACGCCAAAAGGTTTCTGACCCAGGACGATGTGCAGATGATCATCTCGGTCAGCACATCGGCAACCTTCGCCCCGATCATCAGCCAGGCGACGCGCGGGAAAGTGCCCGTTTTGTTTGCCGGTTCGGTCTGTCCTGCAGAGACGATGCCGCCGGCCAAACCACTCTTGTATTGTTCGACGGGCTTTTCCGCAGTTCATGACAGCATCGCAATGGTCGATTACCTTCGTGACCGGGAAAGCAGCGATGCCACCGTCGGATTTTCCGCCATGGGCATTCCAATCTCGCGGGCGGGGATGGAAGAAGCCGAACGGTTGGTATTGAAAGCGGACATGAAATCGGCCGGCGTCGAGATCGCGCCGCCAGGAACGGCTGACTACACATCCTTCGCAACCAAACTGATTCAGAATGGAGCCGATTCAGTTCTGTCCTGGGCACCGTGGGCCGTGCAGATCCGTTTCGTCGATGCGCTGCGCAAGCAGGGTTGGAAAGGCAACGCTTACGTCGGCCATCTGGCTGAGGCCGAACTTGAGATGATGAAAATGAAGGACCCGAACCTTTTCACCTTGGGAACCAACGTGATGCTGTTCGAAGACAGCGAAGCCACGCAAACCCTTGTCAATGCGGTGAAGGAATCCGGTTCCAACCTGCATCCAGAGTCCATTCTCGACGGATGGGTCGGCGGCATCGTCGTCGAGGGAGTTCTTGAACAGCTTGGCGAAGACACAAGCGCCGAGGCGATTAATGCCGTCATGAGCAACATCGAAATCGACACCAAGGGATTGCGCGGAGGTCCGATCAAATGGACCGATGACAATCATTTCCGCGAAACCATTTACTACCGAGCCTATCGCTGGAGCGACGAAAAGAGCGCGATGGAGATCGCACGGGACTGGAAGGCCTACGAGGTCGAATGAGGCCTGAGCGCGACAGGAGCTTATCATGCAAATCCTAGCAAACATCGTTGTTTTGACGTCATTGTACGCTCTTGTCGCGTGCGGCTATGTCCTGGTGTACAAAGTCAGCCGTGTCCTGAATTTGGCACATGGCGAACTCATGATCCTGGGGGCTTACCTGTTGGTTGCCACGTCGGCAGGTATCGCCTCGGATCCTCTCGTCGCGATTGCCCTCACCGCGATGTTCTCGATCGTTGTCGGGTTGTCCGTCTATCTGTTGCTTATGCGCAAGATGACGGGACAACCGGTTTTGGCCGCCGTTCTGACAACCGTAGCGTTGGGCATTCTTTTGCGCGGCGCAATGGTCCTGATCTGGGGGCCACAACAACTGAACGTTGGGGCAATGATCAGCTTCGACAATGCCTCGATCGCGCTTACCGACTCGGTCCGGGTTTCCACCGCCGCGCTGTGGCTCGTTGTCTGCACGTTCCTGGTCTACCTAGGGCTTCTGGCATTTCTTCACATGTCACGCTGGGGCATGCGGATGCGTGCCTCTGGACAGAATGCGCTGCTGGCGGCGCAACGCGGGATCAACCTTCATACCGTCTATGCCCTGGCTTGGACCCTGTCGACCTTTTCGGGGTCACTGGCGGGAGTACTTGTCACCCTCGATTCTCGTATCGACGTGAACATGGCGGTGATCGGGCTCAAGGCCTTTCCGGCGGCACTTGTTGGCGGGTTGGACAGCCTGCCCGGTGCGTTGATCGGCGCGGGTGTCATCGCGGCCCTGGAGGTTCTTCTGATCCACTACGTCAATCCGCTTCTGTCCGATGTCGTGCCGTTCCTTGTGCTGATCGCAATTCTCATTGTCCGGCCCTGGGGCCTGTACGGCACCAAGGAGGAACTCAATCGTGTCTAATATAGAAACCGGCATCGGCAAAATGACCCCTGCCACAACGCGTAGAAAGCGACTAAGCCAGAACCAGGTGGCCTGGATCGGACTGATCGTCCTGCTTGTACTGTTGCCGACCTCGGCCACGCCATTTCATCTCGACATCGCGTCGCAGATCTTTATCGCGGGCATCGGAGCACTGGCGCTCATGGTTCTGACCGGTATTGCGGGGCAGATCTCTCTGGGTCATAGCGGCCTGATGGCGGCTGGCGCGTTTACCACCGGGATCCTTTACAAGGAAGCGGGTGCAGGTATCTGGATCACCCTTCCGGCTTCGGTCGTGGCAGGCGCGGTGATCGGCCTGATCTTCGGCCTGCCGTCCTTGCGGCTGCGCGGCATCTACCTGGCTATGAGCACATTGGCGCTGCATTTTCTCGTTATCTACCTTGGAGGCGAATACGAATTCGCCAGCGGCGCTTCGACGGGTATTTTCCTCGATCCGCCAGTGGTTTTCGGGTTCGAGATTTATGACGGATACGCCTGGTACTATGTGCTTCTGGCGCTGGTCGCGGGCACCTACTGGGGGTGTCGCAATCTGCTGAACTCCAAGACAGGCCGCGCCTGGGAGGCCCTGCATGCGAATGAAACCGCAGCCGAGGCTCTTGGCGTGCAGGTTGCCAATTATAAGCTGCTGGCCTTTGTCATCACGTCGGGAATCGCCTCGTTCTCGGGCGCGTTGTTCGCCTACTACCAGAACTTCGTTTCGGTCGAAGCCTTCACGCTGTTCCTGAGCATCCAGTATATCGCGATGATCATCATTGGCGGAATGGGCAGCTTGCCGGGGGCCCTGCTGGGCGCGGTGTTCGTCACGCTGGTTCCCTATTTCGTTGAATGGCTGATGGAAGCAGTGCCCTATATCGGGCTGGACATCACGACGGTTTCTTCGGCTTCCTATGCGGCCTTTGGTCTGCTGATGATCCTGTTTCTGGTCTTCGAACCCAGCGGCCTGACCGGCATCTGGAAACGCCTTGTCGGTCAATTCGCATCGCCGTCGAAACGGGAGGACACGCCATGACAGACATTCTGGAAGTCACGGAGCTGGAAGTCACCTATCAGCGTTCGATCCGGGCGCTGCACGGTGTCAACCTCCGGGTTGCGAAAGGCCAGATTACCGCGCTCCTAGGGGCCAACGGGGCTGGCAAATCGACCACGCTCAGGGCGATCTCGGGGTTCATCGGGCTGGACAATGCGCGGGTGACCGCCGGCAACGTGCGGTATCTCGGTGAAGACATTACCGGGCTTCAGCTTCCGAAAACGATCCACAAGGGCATCGTTCTGGTGCCCGAGCGGGACAAGGTCTTTACCAACCTGACAGTTGCCGAGAACCTGGAAGTCGTCTCGACCACACGTGCCGAAGGCAGCAACTGGCGGCAGATCGAAGAAGAAATCTTTGTCTATTTTCCCAGATTGGCAAAACTCAGGAACAAACCGGCTGGCTTGCTGTCAGGGGGCGAGCGTCAGATGCTGGCGATTGGCAGCGCGCTTGTCTGCAAGCCGAACCTGTTGCTGATCGACGAACTGTCGCTGGGGCTGGCTCCGGTGATCGTCGACGAGATCATCGAGCGGCTGCGCGACATTCACGCCCGGACCGACCTGTCCATCCTGTTGGTCGAGCAAAGCGCGGCAGTGGCTTTTGCGCTGGCAAGCTACGGTTTCGTTCTGGAAAACGGCAAAGTCGAGCTTGAAGGTGCAACCCAAGACCTGCGGACCAATCAGAAAATCCTGGAACTGTACCTTGGGACCGGAAGCGCTGGCCGCGCCGACTATCTGGCCAATGCGCGGCGCCGACGCGAGGAGCGAGCAAATGTATGACCTTGAACTCAAGGATGTGGAACTTCATTTCGGCGGTCTGGTCGTCCTTAACCGAGTTTCGCTGGGTGTCCGGTCGGGCGAATTGCTGGCGCTGATCGGACCGAACGGGGCCGGCAAGACCAGTATCTTTAACTGCATCAGCGGGCTCTATCGGCCCTCGGGACAGATCCACTTTCTTGGCACGTCCCTAATCGGGAAGAAACCCAGTGCCATTGCGGAAATGGGAATCGGGCGCACCTTTCAACATGCCGAACTGATCCCCCGGATGAACGCACGTGAAAACTTGTTTGTGGCCCGGCACAACCATCTCAAGGCGACACTTGCGGAACAATGGTTCCGACTGCCGTCGGCGCGGCGCGAAGAGGCCGAGCATCTCGCTGTGGTCAACGACGTGCTCGAGATGTTGTCGCTGACCCATCTGGCGCATTTGCCTGTCGGCGGTCTGCCTTTCGGAATTCAGAAGATCATTGGCTTTGGGCGGGCGCTGGTGGCCGAACCGAAAGTTCTTTTGATGGACGAACCTTCCGCGGGACTGACCCAGGAAGAACGCGAGGAACTTGCCTACCATATCGACGCCGCAAAGAAGCAACTGGGAATTCCGATGCTCTGGATCGAACACGACATGGAAATGGTCGCCGCGATTGCGGACCGTATCCATGTGTTGGATTACGGCCGGTCGATCGGAGACGGACCTCCTGATGAGGTGCTGGATAACCCCGAAGTGGTACGGGCCTATCTTGGCACGACTCAACTGACGCAAGCAGGCGCGGATGTGACCGCGCCGCGGGAAGAAGGGGTGACCCCGGTATGATTGAAGAGCTTCGGTTTGTTCGGTATCCAGCGAAAGAATTGGATGATTTCAAACGGTTCCTTGGAGGCGCGGTCGGGCTTCAGTCGGCGGACGGCAGTGACGACATCGCCCGTTTCCGATCCGACGAGCGATCGTATTCAGTAGAATGCGACGCCACCGGCGCGACCGGCAAGCCGGTTGTCGGGTTCAGTGTCCGTTACCAGAGCGATCTTGACGACATCACAGGGAAACTTACCGCCTGCGGACTTGAGCCCGAGCGGCTGCCCGCAGAGGTTTGCGCCGGAAAGCTCTACCGCGATGCGGTGGCCTTTGAAGATTTCGCCGGCAACCGGTTCGAGATTGTTGTGCGCCACGAAAACAAGAGTCAGCGGTTTTTCCCCGCGCGCGACGCGGGCATCAAAGCGATTTCATCGGTCGATCTGCGCAGCCCCGACCCCGCGCGCGACATGGCGGTCTGGACCGAGGTTTTCGGCGCCAGGGTGCGGGACTTTGTCGGAGAAAGCGTTCAACTGGGTTTTGATGAACGGCACCAACGCCTCGCCTACTACGCAAGCCAGCGGAGTGGGCTGCTATCCGTCAATTTTGAGGTAGGCGACCTGAACGATATCATGCGCAGCAAGTATTTGCTTGCCAATCAACAGGTGCGAATCCTCGATGGTCCCGGGCGCGATCCCGCAAGTGGCGAAGTTTTTCTGTACTTCCAGGGGCCCGAGGACCTGATCGTGTCTTACGGGACCGGAATGAAAACTGTTGAGCCTGACTGGACCGCGCGACAATTCAGAAACGCGCGCGACTCGTTTTGCATGTGGAACTCCGATGGTCTGATTCCCGAACGCTGGGGAGCCGATTGGGAAACCCAAGATAACAGAAAGGTGACCACAAGATGATTGAACTGCTTGATGTATGCTATGTTCGGATGGGTACAAAAGATATTCAAACCAGCACCGACTTCGCAACGAGAATTCTGGGCCTGGAGGTTTCCGAAAGCAGCCGCAATTCGCGACACCTCAGATCAGATGAACGGGGACATACCCTATACTACCACGAAGGGGACCCCAACGACCACGTCGTCGGTTTCGAAGTCCGCGATAGTCAGACACTTGAAATCGCGGCTGCGACTCTCGAAGATCTTGGACACGATCTGCATAGGGGCACCCGCGACGAGTGCGATTCCCGTCATGTAAGAGATTTCGTTGCTTTCCGAGAGCCCAGTGGCCTGAAAATCGAGCTGGTAGTTCAGCCAGAGATTATGGGCAAGCGTCATTTTCCGAGCCGGGACGCCGGAATCTCCGGCTTCAGCCATGTCGGCATTTTCAGCCAGGACTGCAAGCGGGATGAAGCATTCTGGACCCAGGTTTGCAACGCCCGCGTCAGTGATCGTATCGGAGACGTTCCGCTTTTGCGCGTGAATGAGATTCATCATACGCTCGCTCTTGTCCCTGCAGGGCGCGGCGGACTCCAGCATATCAACCATCAGGTTGAATCGACCGATGACATCATGCGTTCGTACAATCTGCTGAAACAACATAACGTACCGATTACCTTCGGTCCGGGACGTCACCCGACATCAGGTGCCCGGTTTGTTTATTTCCAGGGCCCTGACGGGATGACATTCGAATACTCAGTTGGTGTTAACAAGGTAGACGAAGAAACGTATAGAGAACGCCAGTTCGGTTTCGAACCTTTCAGCCTTTGCATGTGGGGCGCGAAATCGAATCTGAACGGCCTCGAGAACTGATATGGCTTCCGAAGGCGCATGTAATCGCGTTTGCGCAGCTTTCCGGTTGATGGACGGAAAGCTGTTTGGCTGGATGATAACACGGAAGATACTGTGGTGAAGAATTTGCGCTCATCTGGGGCAATAGATGTCCATAGCCACGTCGTGCCCGATCAGTTTCCGGACGGAACAGAACGCGATGCGCTCTGGCCCTCCGTTGTGCATGAACGGGACGGCTCGGCCCGGATCGTGATCGGAGGGAAGTCTTTTCGCCAGATCGATTCACGATCCTGGAACGCCGATGCCAGGTTGGCCGACATGGAGGCCAAGGGGATCGGCCATCAGGTGTTGTCGCCGATGCCGGAGCTTTTGTCTTATTGGTTCGGCGCCGACGATGCAGAGGCGATCTGTGACTGCGTCAATACCTTTCTCGCAGATCTAGTCGCCACCTACCCGAAGCGGTTTTCAGCTTTCGGGATGGTGCCGCTGCAAACACCGGAAAAGGCCGCTCACAGCCTGAGCGGGTTGCGGGACATGGGGCTGACAGGGATCGAGATCGGCACGCATGTTCAGAGTACGCCCCTGGGCGATCCGTCGCTTGCCCCGGTCTTTGCCGAAGCCGAACGGCTGAACATGACGGTTATGGTTCATGCGCTGCATCCGGCCGGGGTCGAGCGGATCGGCGATGTACCGGCAATGGCCGCAATTGCGGCGTTTCCGCTTGAGACAGCTCTCGCCGCCACGTCGCTGATGACAAGTGGGGTCCTGGAAAATCACCCCAATCTTCGCATTGTCCTTTCGCATGGCGGCGGTGCATTGCCCGCCATCCTGCCCCGGCTGGATCATGCGTACCGCTTGGGAATGTCGATCCGGAACAGCATGTCCGTGCCGCCCAGCAAACTGGCGCGCCGGTTCTATTTTGACAGCATCGTTTACGACGATGTCGCCTTGCAGTTTCTGGAAACAACCATCGGACACGATAGGATACTGGCCGGTACCGACTATCCATTTCTGATCATGGAAAACGATCCGGTAGGGTTCATCCGGCGCGCACTGTCTGAAACGGCCGCCGATACCGTTCTGTACCGGTCGCCGGCCGTTTTGCTCGGGTTGCGGCAAACCGCATCCGGTTCATCACAAACCGAAGAACAGAGGGACGTATGACATTGGATAATGATCTGGCGGTCGCGGCCGAAACATTGTGGCAGGCTGAGAACAAAGCAACGCCGTGCGCTCCGATCCTAACACATTTGGAGGACGGCGGGCTTGATGCCGCATATGCCGTGCAGCAGGCCAATATCGAACGGCGTCTGGCCGGGGGCAGCCGGTTGATCGGACATAAGATCGGACTGACCGCCAAGGCCGTTCAGGCTCAGATGGGCGTGGATCAGCCGGACTACGGTACCTTGCTGTCGGACATGATCGTCGGCGATGGGGGTGTCATTTCATCCGACCGCGTGCTGCAACCAAAGATCGAGGCGGAGATCGCGTTTATTCTGGGCGACGATCTGGATATTGCCCAGCCGAATGCCGCGGATGTATTGCGCGCAACCGTCTTTATTGCCCCGGCAATCGAGATCGTGGACAGCCGCATAGCCGATTGGAACATCACCCTGCTCGATACGATCGCCGACAATGCCTCGTCCGGTTTGTTGGTTCTGGGCGCTCCGGTCATCTCGCCCCTGGGCTTCGATTTTTCCAACTGCGCAATGGACATGACCCTGAACGGGCAGACCGTTTCCACCGGAACCGGTGCGGCCTGCATGGGCAGCCCTGTCAACGCCGTCGCCTGGCTGGCCGAAAAGATGCGTACAAACGGAACGCCCCTCAGGGCGGGGCAGATCATCCTGTCCGGAGCGTTGGGGCCGATGGCTCCGGTCACGGGCAAAGCACTGGTTCAGGCCTCGATTGGCGGCCTGGGCCATGTCAGCGTTTCATTCACGGAGTGATAGAATGTCAAAAGTAAAGGCGGCCATAATCGGCACCGGCAATATCGGCACCGATCTCATGATCAAGCTGATGCGGAACAGCGACCTGTTGGAGCTGGCTGCATTTGTCGGCATTGACCCTGCCTCGGACGGGTTGAAGCGGGCTGAAAAGATGGGCGTCCCGGTGACGGCCGAGGGTATCGACGGTTTGCGGCAGATGCCCGGCTATGGCGACATTGCTGTGGTGTTCGACGCGACGTCCGCCAAGGCCCACGCCCGGCACAGCGAGTTGCTGACAGCCGATGGCAAACGGGTCGTCGATCTGACGCCTGCCGCCATCGGGCCCTATGTGGTGCCAACGGTCAACATTTCCGCCCATTTGGACGCGGCCAATGTCAACATGGTTACCTGCGGCGGCCAGGCCACCATTCCGATCGTGGCCGCGGTTTCGCGGGTGGCCCCGGTGCGCTATGCGGAAATTGTCGCCTCGATCTCTTCCAGGTCGGCCGGGCCGGGAACACGCGCGAATATCGACGAATTTACCGAGACCACCTCGCGCGCCATATGTGAGGTCGGTGGCGCCGAGGAAGGCAAAGCCATCATTATCCTCAATCCGGCAGAGCCGCCTTTGGTGATGCGGGACACGGTGTATTGCCTGGCCCAGACAGACGACGCGGAAGCTATTCGCGCATCGGTCGAGGATATGGTCGAATCCGTGCGGGCTTATGTCCCTGGATACCGTCTCAAACAGGAAGTTCAGTTCGAAAGGATCGGACCGAACGCGGCGGCCGGGCTGCCCGGCGGCCCTGCCGAAGGCGGGCTGAAGGTTTCGGTGTTTCTCGAAGTAGAGGGCGCCGGACACTACCTGCCGAAATACGCCGGAAATCTGGACATCATGACATCGGCGGCGCTGGCAACCGGCGAACAGATCGCACGCACGAAAGAAAAGGCCGCGCAATGACCAAGAACCTCTATATCCAAGACGTGACACTGCGCGACGGGATGCATGCGGTGCGCCACCAGTTCACTGTCGATCAGGTGCAGGATATCGCCGCTGCGCTGGACGCCGCAGGCGTTGATGCGATCGAGGTCAGCCACGGCGACGGATTGAACGGGACAAGTTTCAACTATGGTTTCGGGCGCCATCGCGATCTGGATTGGATCGCCGCCGCAGCCGACGCGGCAAAGACGGCCAAACTGACCACGCTTCTGGTTCCGGGAATCGGCACAATCGCCGACCTCAAAGAGGCATACGCCGCCGGTGTCCGGTCGGTTCGCGTGGCCACCCATTGCACAGAGGCAGACATCGCCAGACAGCATATCGGGACCGCGCGCGACATTGGTATGGATGTGTCGGGCTTTCTGATGATGGCCCACATGAACGAACCCGAAGCCCTGGCCGAACAGGCCCTGCTTATGGAAAGCTACGGTGCACATTGCGTATATGTGACCGATAGCGCCGGTGCGTTGACCGTCAGTTCCGCGCGGGCGCGGGCGCGGGCTTTGCGTCAGGCGCTAAAGCCGGAAACCCAGGTCGGCATCCATGCGCATCACAACCTCACGCTTGGTGTTGCGATTTCAGTCGCCGCCGTCGAAGAGGGGGCGTATCGCGTCGACGGATCCTTGACGGGCCTGGGCGCGGGGGCCGGAAATGCGCCTCTCGAAGCTCTGATAGCGGTTCTTGAAAGGGAAGGCTACGATACGGGCACCAACCTCAACGCGCTGATGGACGCGGCAGACGATCTGGTCCGCCCGCTACAGGAGCGCCCGGTCCGGGTCGACCGTGAAACGCTTTCTCTGGGCTATAGCGGTGTCTATTCGAGCTTTCTTTTGCACGCGGAACGCGCGGCCGTGCAATATGGCATAGATGCACGCACTATTCTGAACGAGCTGGGCAAACGCCGCATGGTCGGCGGGCAGGAAGACATGATTGTTGATGTCGCACTGGACTTGGCGAACGGCAGTAACGCAACAGAGCAACAAGGGAATTAACAATGACCAATCCTGAAATCGGCAAGACAATCGAGGCCGCAGGGCGGAAGACCAACTATCTTGAGGAGGGGACTGGCCCCGCAGTTCTGTTGCTTCATGGATCCGGGCCGGGCGTGACCGGCTATGCCAACTGGCGGCTGACAATTCCCGACCTGGCCAGCGATTTCCGGGTTCTGGCGCCGGATGCAATGGGATTTGGCTACACCGAGCGCCACGAGAACGAGACCTACTCGCTGGACGGCTGGGTCGAACATACAATCGCATTTATGGACGCCACGGGTGTCGAAAAGGCCCATTTCGTCGGTAATTCCTTCGGTGGCGGGCTCACGCTGGCTATTGCCAGCCGGTATCCCGACCGGGTCGACCGGATGGTTCTGATGGGTTCGGCAGGTCTTGATTTTGGTCTGACAGAGGGGTTGGACACCGTCTGGGGCTATGAGCCCAGCCTGGAAAACATGCGCAAGATCATGATGGAGTGCTTTGCCTATGACAAAAGCCTCATCACCGAGGATCTGATAAAATCGCGTTACGACGCCAGCAAACGCCCCGGCTATCAGGAAAGTTTCTCGGCCATGTTCCCGGCACCCCGCGGCCGCCATGTCGCCGCGCTGTCTACGCCCGAAGACAAGATTGCCGCGCTCCCCCATCGCGCGCTGATTGTGCACGGTCGCGAGGATGCGGTTATCCCCCTGGAGTCCTCTCATCGCCTTCACCAAATGCTGAAACGCTCGGAACTGCACACGTTCGGCGAGTGCGGCCACTGGACGCAAATCGAAAAGAAGGATCGGTTCAACGGCCTGATCAAGAGCTTCTTTCTGGCATAAGGATGATCTGTAAGCGCTGTCGCCACCCCACGCCTGTTCAGCTTGACGGGGTGAAGTTCCAAGGTAGCAGCTCGTCGATCCTGCTGGCCGGGTGACCGGCGGCGATGGCTTCCAGGGTCGCCTTCAAATAGGCAAAGGGCTCGACGCCTTTGATCTTCGCGGTGGCGATCAGGGAGGCGATGCGGGCCCAGGTGCGACCGCCCTCGTCGTGGCCGGCGAAGAGGGCGTTCTTTCTTGTCAGGGCGATCGGGCGGATCAGGTTTTCGACGGCGTTGGAGTCCATCTCGACGCGGCCGTTGTGGAGGAAGGTCTGCAGGCCGCCCCACTGGCGGTGGATGTAGGTCAGCTTCTCGCCGAGGCGCGACTTGGCCGAGATACGCAGACGCTGTGCCTGCAGCCAATCACCGAACTCGGCCACGAGGGGCGCGCTGCGGGCCTGACGGGCCGACAGACGTTGGCCCGGGCCCATGCCTCGGATCTCGGCCTCGATGCGGTAGAGCTCAGCGATCCGGCGCAGGCCCTCGGCGGCGGTTTCCGAGCCGTCGCGGTCGAAGATCTCCTTCAGCTTGCGCCGCGCATGCGCCCAGCAGTGGGCCACCGTGATCGGCGCGCCGCCCTTGCGGGACGGGCGCGTCAGCCGGTCATAACCGGTGTAGCCGTCGAGCTGCAGGATACCGTCGAAGCCCAGAAGGATCTGTTCCGCGTGGGCGCCGGCGCGGCTGGGCTGGTAGGTGAAGACGACACCGGGCGGGTCTTCTCCGCCCCATCCGCGATCATCGCGGGCCAGGGCCCAGAGGTAGCCGGTCTTGGTTCGGCCGCGTCCGGGGGCGAGGACCGGAGCCGTGGTCTCATCCATGAACAGCTTTCCGGAGGACTTGATGTGTTCCGCCAGCCGGTCGACCACGGGGCCGAGGTGGAAGGCTGCGGTGCCTGCCCAGTCCGCCAGGGTGCTGCGGTCGACCTGGATGCCGGAGCGCGCCAGGATCTGGCCTTGGCGGTAGAACGGCAGGTGGTCCGCGAACTTCGAGACCAAGATATGCGCGATGGCACCTTCGGTCGGCATCCCGCCTTCGATCAGCCGGGGCGCGGCGACAGCCTGAGTGACCCCATCCGAGCAGATACGGCAGGCATACTTCGGCCGGATGTCGACCAGCACACGAAGCTGCGCGGGCACGATGTTGAGACGCTCGGTCCGATCCTCGCCGATCTGGTGCATGCGGCCGTAGCCGCAAGGACACTCAAGGCTCGCCGGTTCGATGACACGCTCGATGCGCGGCAGGTCCGCGGGCAGATGGCCGAGATTGCGCTGCCGTTTCTGTCGCGGGGTCTGGGTGGAGGGGGCGGCCTGCTCCCTGCGGGTCTCGACCTCGGCGACGGCCGTTTCAAGGTCTTCGAAGGCCAACTGCCGATCGTCCTCGCTCAGCTTCTCGGACCGTTTGCCATGCACGACATGGTTCAACTCTGCCACAAGGTGCTCCAAGCGCCGGTTGGCATCCTTCAACGCGCCGTTCTCCTGAAGCAGCGCCAGCACGGCCGCGCGCTGGCTTTCGGGGATCGCGGACAGGTCGATGGGCGGGGCGTCGGGCATGGTTGGATTATACCGGGCCCGGGGCGCCGATGCCCGGTTATTCAATAGGCCGAGTCACTCTGCCACAGCCGGTCGGCGCACCTCCAGAGATCGAACCCGGCGCCAGTCCAAACCGGCAAACAGGGCCTCAAACTGCGCCCGGTTCAGGGTCATTGCCCCGTCGCGGATCGCGGGCCAAGTGAAGGTGTTTTCTTCCAGCCGTTTGTAGGCCATCACGAGTCCGCTGCCGTCCCAGAACAGGATCTTCAACCGGTCGGCGCGCTTTGAGCGGAATACAAAGACCGTGCCCGTGAACGGATCCTCGGCAAGCGTCGACTGGACCAGCGCCGCGAGACCGTCATGCCCCTTCCGGAAGTCGACCGGCTTCGTCGCCACCAGGATCCGCACGCCCTGCGAGGGCATCAGCATGGATGCACCTCCAGCGCGTGGACTATCTCCGCGACCCGGGCGACGGGGATGTCATGCGCGAGTTCGATCACGACAGCACCCCGAATGATCCTGATCGGGGCAGCCTGCGATGCGACCTCCGGCCGCGCTTCCTCCTCGGCGACCTCGCAGACAACGAGAGGCGCAAAGACAGGGTCCTCGACTTCTGCCGCAGGCAGCACGAGCTTGCCCTGTTTGGCTTCACGTCGCCATGCCGAGAGTTGTCAAGCCGTCCCGGCCTGCCATTTCACCCATGCCTGCGCCGATGCGGCCGTGGCGCTTGCTACGACGCATGGGGTGACGGCGGAGGATATCGTCGAGGTTCAGGCGCTTGTTCCCGCAGGCGTGCACAAGACCGTATGCGAGCCGATCGGCACCAAACGCTGCCCGCAGAATTCTTATGACGCGCAATTCTCGGTCCCCTGGGCGATAGCGTCCGGGCTGGCCCGCAAACGCTTTGGGCTGACGGAATTGTCCGATGAGGCACTGAACGATCCGGAGTTGCTGGCGCTGGCCGCAAAGGTGACCTGCGCCGACTATCCTGACGCGCCGTTTCCGAAGTACTATTCGGGCGAGGTCGTGCTGACGCTTGGTGATGGCCGGACGCTGACGCATGGCGAAGAGATCAACCGTGGCAACCCGGACCGGCCGCTGACCAATGACGAGATTGTCGCGAAATACTGGGAAAACGCCACGACAGCCGTGTCCGACAACCGCGCCGAGGCGATCCGCGATGCGGTTCTGGGGCTGGATGCGCAACCGGACGCGCGCGCCTTTGCTGCGGTTCTGGCCGGTGTGCCCGTTTAGGAAAGGCCAATCATGACCGACCACAACGATCAGGTGATCCTTGACGCGCTCGACAAGTTCCTGAAAACGGATGTCGATCCTTATGTCCATGATCTTGAGGCGCGGGATGAATATCCGCACGACATAGTCGCCAGGATGAAGGAAATGGGCCTGTTCGGCTGTATCATCGAAGAGCAGTACGGTGGGCTGGGCCTGTCGGCCAGCACTTATGCCCGGATCGTCGCCCGCATCACACAAAGCTGGATGTCGCTGTCGGGGATCATCAACAGCCATCTCATCATGGCCTCGGCGGTGCAGCGACACGGCACGTCCCGGCAAAAGGCCCGGTTCCTGCCACGTTTTGCCACCGGGGAACTGCGCGGTGGCGTCGGGCTGACCGAACCTGATTGCGGTACCGATCTGCAAGCAATCCGCACCACCGCCCGGCGGGACGGTGACGAATACGTGGTCAACGGCTCCAAGACCTGGATCACCAATTCGCAAGAGGGCGATTGCCTGGCGCTGTTGGTCAAGACCGACAAGACGGCCACGCCGCCGCATCGGGGCATGAGCCTGTTCATCGCCGAAAAGGGGCCGGGGTTTGCCGTTACCCGCAAACTGGAAAAACTGGGCTATCGCGGCATCGACACTTGCGAATTGCAATTCGACGACTACCGCTTGCCCGCCGAAAACCTGATCGGCGGGGCCGAGGGCCGGGGGCTGCAACAGGTCCTGTCCGGGCTGGAACTTGGGCGCATCAACGTGGCCGCGCGGGGCGTCGGTCTGGCGCAGGCGGCGCTTGATATGGCCGTGGCCTATGCCCAGACGCGCAAGGCCTTTGGCAAGCCGATCTGCGAACATCAGGCGATTCAGCTGAAACTGGCCGAAATGGCCACCCGCGCCGAAGCCGGGCGGCTGCTTACCGAAAGCGCGGCGAGGGCCTATGATCAGGGCGCGCGCTGCGACATGGAGGCCGGCATGGCCAAATATTCAGCCACCGAAGCGGCGCAGGCCAATGCACTGGATTGCATGCGCATCCACGGGGCCTATGGCTATTCCAAGGAATTCGACGTCGAACGGCTCTATCGCGACGCGCCGCTTTTGCTGATCGGCGAAGGCACCAACGAATTGCAGCGCATCATCGTCGCGCGGCAACTGATCGAACGACACCCGGTATGAGCACCGCCCAGATCGCGGGACAACCGCGCTATGCCCAAGTGGCGCAGGCATTGATCGAGGATATTCAGGCGGGCCGTTACCCGGTCGGCACCCTCTTGCCCACCGAACAGGAGTTGTGCCGCCAGTTTGACATATCCCGGCACACCGTGCGCGAGGCGACCGGGCGGTTGCAGTCCCTGGGGCTTGTCACCCGCAGGCCCGGCATCGGCACACGGGTGCGGTCGGATCGGGTCAGCCAGCGATATGTGCAGGTCGGCGATTCGGTCTCGGATCTGTACCAATATGAGCGCGACGTGACCTTCAGCCTGAAACAGGTGGCAGATGTCGAGGCCGAGGGCGGGATCGCGGACCTGCTGGGTGGCGCATCGGGCCAGATCTGGACCCGGTTGCAGGGGCTGCGGTCCAAGCGCGACGCGCCATCGCCAATTGCCCTGACCGATATCTATGTTGCGCGCAGCTTTCGCGGCGTGTGCGATGTGGTTGACGACTCGGGCCTGCCGGTCTGGTCGCTGATCGAACAGCGCTACGGGGTTTCTCCGGCCGAGGTACGCCAGCAAATCGGGGCGGCGCTGCTGGACGAGGGCGCGGCAGCCCTTTTGCGGGCCACGCCCGGCGATCCGGCGCTGCGGGTTACGCGCCACTATCTGAATGGCAGCGGGGCAACCTATCTGGTGGCCATCAACCTTTACCCGGCCGATCGCTTTACTTATTCAAACACGTTGCGGATCGAAAGCCGGGCACCGGGATCGCGCGCAGGCTAGAGGACCAGATGGAACGATCTTTGCTTTTTGTGCCGGGTGACAGACCGGCGCGTTTCGACAAGGCGGCGGCCAGCGGCGCGCATGGCGTGATCCTTGATCTCGAAGATGCGGTCCTGCCCGAGGCCAAGCGCCCCGCGCGGGATGCGATTACCGGCTGGCTGGCGGGCCATGCCGGGGGCACGGCCGGTGTCGCGGTTCGCATCAACGGGATCGGAACCGATTGGCACGCGGGCGACATCGCCGTTCTTGGCGCAGCAGGGGTCGGTGCCGTCATGTTGCCCAAGGCCGAGGACGATGTTGCAACGGCGGCTTTTGTCGCCGCCCTCCCGCGTCCGATGCCGGTGATCGCCCTGATCGAAACGGCGCGCGGGTTGTGGAATGCCGATCGTATCGCCTCTGTTCCGGGGATTGCGCGGCTGGGCTTCGGATCGGTGGATTTTCAGCTCGATTGCGGTATCGACGACGAAGACGAGGGGCTTCTTCTTGCGCGCTCGCGCATTGTCGTGGCCTCGGCCATGGCCGGGCTTCCGGCGCCGCTGGACGGGGTCTGTGTCGCGCTCGATGACGAACACCGGCTGAAAGAGGATACTGCCCGTGCCAGACGGCTGGGGTTTGGCGGCAAGATGTGCATCCACCCCCGGCAGGTGGGCACCGTCAACCGGGGGTTCGCCCTGAGCGACCGGGAACGGGACTGGGCGCAGCGGGTTGTTGCCGCTGCGGACACGGTCGGATCGAAGGGCGCGGTCCAGCTTGACGGGCGCATGATCGACGCGCCGGTGGTCGAACGGGCGCGCAATATGCTGGAGGCGGACAGATGAAGGATCTGCCGGTCTACGCCGACGAACTGATACCGCTGATGCAGGCGCTTGACCTCGGCGGCGCAAGGGTTCTGGATCTCGGATGCGGCAACGGCGGGTTAAGCCGCCGTATCGCGCGCGAGGCGGCTGCCGCGCATGTGACCGGCATCGACGCCGAGGCCGCGCAGATTGCCCGCGCCGTCGAAAAGGATGCCCCGGCTGTGTTCTTTCTGCAGGGCCGGGGCGAGGCACTGCCCCTGAAAACGGCAAGTATGGATGCCGCCATAATGATGAAATCGCTGCATCACGTGCCGATTCCGTCCATGGATACCGCCCTGGCCGAGCTTGCGCGCTTGCTGCGGCCCGGCGGGCCTATATCTGCGAACCCGCCTATGAGGGCGCGTTCAACGACGTTTTGCGGGTATTTCACGATGAAGGCCCCGAACGCGCCGCGGCGCTGGCGGCGATTGAGCGCAGCCTGGACGCCGGGCTGTTCCTGATGTCCCGGCGTTTCGATTATCTGCGTCCGCTCGCCTTTCGCGACCTCAACGATTTCCGGGCCAGAATGACGGACCTGCCCTAGCTGAAATCCAGGATCACGCCCGCGATCGAAACGCAGGTTGCCCGCCTTTGGGGTCGGTATCAATCCCCTGGCGGCAGCGCCGAATTCAAAGGCCGGATGCTGGTTCTCGTGCTGGAAAAACCCAAAGCCTGACGGTGGGTTTGGCCGACGGAAAGGGCGGGCGGGATGCCGCCGATCCGTCGCTGGATGGTATCCGCTGGCGCGGTGCCCTTGGCCTTCAGAACGATCTTGGCATGTCGAGGATATGTTCTCCGACATATGACAGGATCAGGTTGGTCGAGATCGGGGCCACCTGATACAGCCGGGCCTCTCGGAATTTGCGTTCGACATCGTATTCCCGTGCGAAACCGAAGCCGCCATGGGTCTGAATGCAGGCATTGGCCGCTTCCCAGCTGGCCTCGGAGGCCAGCAGTTTGGCCATGTTCGCCTGTGCGCCGCAATCCTGGCCCGCGTCGAAACGCCGGCAGGCCTCGAACCGCATCAGGTTGGCGGCTTCGACGTTCACGAAAGCCTTGGCGATAGGGAATTGCACGCCTTGGTTCTGGCCGATGGGACGGTCAAAGACCACGCGGTCACCGGCATAGGCGCGGGCCTTTTCGGTGAACCAGTATCCATCACCGATACATTCCGCCGCAATCAGGGTCCGTTCGGCGTTCAACCCGTCAAGAATATGGTAAAATCCGCGCCCCTCGGTCCCAATCAGGTTCTCGGCGGGGATTTCCAGGTTGTCGAAAAACACTTCATTGGTTTCGTGGCCGGGCATGTTGGCGATGGGGCGGACCTCCATCCCGTTGCCGATTGCCTCTTTCAGATCGACCATAAAGATCGACAGGCCCTGCGACTTTTTCTTGACCTCGCTCAGCGGCGTGGTGCGTGCCAGCAGGATCATCAGGTCGGAATGCTGGATACGGCTGATCCAGACCTTCTGGCCATTGATCTCATACCGGTCACCCTTCTTGACCGCGGTGGTCTTCAGTTTGGTGGTGTCGGTCCCGGTTGTCGGTTCGGTCACGGCCATGGATTGCAGGCGCAACGCGCCGCTGGCGATGCCGGGCAGGTATTTCTGCTTTTGCTTCTCCGAACCGTGCCTGAGAAGCGTGCCCATGTTATACATCTGCCCGTGGCAATGGCCCGCGTTGCCGCCGCAGCGGTTCACCTCCTCCATGATGATCGAGGCTTCGGTCAACCCCAGGCCCGAGCCGCCGTATTCTTCTGGGATCATCGCGGCGAGCCAGCCCTCGCGGGTCAGCGCATCGACGAATTCCTCGGGGTAGGTTTCGCGGCGGTGATAGTCGGGCGGGAACTGCGCGCAAAGCGCGCGCATGGCGTCGCGCAGGTCGTTATGGCTGTCGGGGGCCGAGGTCTGCATCGCTTATGCCGCCCCCGGACCCGACGTTTCAAGAATTTCCTGCTCGGCACGCTGCCACAGCTCATAGGAAATCGGGTTTTCGCTCTCTTCGAGGATATGACCGACCAGCCCGATGGACCGCGCCATGACGCCAAAGCCGCGCACGATCTTCCAGGGAAAGCCGAATTCACAGCAGATCGCCCCGATCGCGCCGGTGGCGTTGATCGGCAGCATCTTACCCGATTTTTCTTCGGCAACGGCCTGAATTTTCTGGATCAACTCGATGTATTCACCGGACTTGCCGTTCTCGGCAGCGATCTGGAACAGGCGCGGGGTGCGCGGATCGACCGGTTTGTGCACCGGATGGCCCAGCCCCGGCACGATCATCCTGCGGGCGCGGAATTTTTCTACCGTCTCGACGGCCAGCGCATCCAGATCGACACCGGTGCCCAACTTGTCCTGTGGCAGTGCCTCGTAAAGCATTTTCGAGGCACCTTCCATAGAACCGACAAAGACGGTGCCCAGCCCACACAAGCCAGCCGCCACAGCCGCCTGAAGCGATTCCGGCGCCCCCATATAGGTCATCCGCGCCGCCAGGGCCGAGGGCGTGATACCATGTTCGACCAGGGTAATGACGATGGCGTTAAAGACGCGGCTTTCCTCGGGCGTGGCCTTGCGGCCCGTCAGTTGCAGGAACGCCAGATCGCCAAGGCTCATGTGGCCCAGGATCTCGTTGGGCAGATCGAGCCCACGCACGCTGATCTTGTCAGAGGTGCTCCAGGCAATGTCAGAGCTGATTTTTTCTTTGCGTTTTCCCATCAGACCGGATCCCACGAAAAGACATCCGCCGAAACCTCGAGCGGCGTGAATTGCGATTTGAGCGCGGGAATGGCGCGCTCGGCGATTTCATCTGCGGTCCAGCCATCGCCGGAATGAACCGAGCGCACCGGGCGGGGCTGGTTGAACAGGAAAATCTCGTTGTTGCGCACGGCAAAGATCTGTCCGCTGACGCCTTCGGCCCTGTCGGACATCAGGAAACAGGCCATCGGCGCCACTTTGGCGGGCGTCATCTGCTTGAGCTTTTCAACCCGCGCCTCCTGTTCGGGCGTGTCGGTCTTGATCGAGGAAATCATCCGGCTCCAGGCGAAGGGCGCGATGCAGTTCGACCGCACGTTCCAGCGTTTCAGGTCAAGCGCGACCGATTTCGAGAAGGCCGCGATGCCCAGCTTTGCCGCCGAGTAATTCGCCTGCGCCAGATTGCCGATCAGCCCCGAGGTCGAGGTCATATGCACCAGCGCGCCGCCCTCCTGTTCGCGGAAATAATCGGCCGCCGCGCGGCTGGTGTTGAAGGCGCCATAAAGATGAACCTTCACCACCGCGTCGAAATCCTCGTAGGTCATTTTGTGGAAGAACCCGTCGCGCAGGATGCCGGCGTTGTTCACCACCGCGTCGATGCGGCCGAATTCCTTGACACCCGCCTCGATCATCGCGCGCGCGGCGTCCGAATCGGTGACGTTGCCGCCATCGGCGATCGCATCGCCGCCCGCCGCCTTGATCTCTTCGACGACTTTCTGCGCCGCAGTTTCTGTCTGACCGGTGCCTTTCAGGGATGCGCCCAGATCATTGACCACCACGGCGGCGCCTTCTGCGGCTGCCATCAAGGCGATATCACGCCCAATCCCGCCACCCGCGCCCGTGACAAGAACAACCTTGCCGTCAAGTGCTGTCTTTACTGACATTCCGTTTCCTCTCTTTCGTCAACTGTTGTGGGTCCCGAGCGCGGACGCCCGAAAACGATGTGTTCGATCCGGGCGGCGACATCGGCAAGCGTTTGACCGACCTTTGCCAGACCGTCATCCGAATGCTGTCCGGCAATTGTGATGCTGCTCATCGCGAGGCGGGGAACCTGGGTCGCGTCACATGCCAGTGCGGCAACCATGTCCAGCCCCCGGAACAGATGGCCGCGATCCTGCGCCGACCCGCTGTCGCGCGCCGCGATCACATCCTGCCAGTAGCTTTCAAAACCCGGGGCGTCCTGCCAGCGAATCGTGTCATAGCCACGGCGCGCCGCGGCCTTGTCCAGCCCCAGCGCGGCGGCATAGCAACGCCCGGTGGCACCTGCGAAAACCGGCAAACGGCTGTTTGGCGCGATCACGACCTGCACGGTGCCGGGCGCCACGAAACGGTCGGTCAGAACGATGCGGTCGTCCTGGGTGATTTGCCACAGGGCGATCATCACGCCGTGATCATGGGCAATCGCGCTGAGCGCCGGGCGAATGAGATCGCCGGGGCTGGACCCGATCAGCGGGATGGCAAATTCCAGCAAACCCATTGCAACGCCATAGGTTTTTTCATCCGCGTCAAAGGTGATCAGCCCCTCTTGGTGCAGCGTGCGCAGGATCTTGAACACCGACGAAACGCTCAGCCCGGATTGCCGGGCGATCTCTGTTGCCCCCTGCGGGCGGCCGCTGGCCGCGATCAGGCGCAGGATCCGTGTGGCGTTTTGCACGGCTGGGACAAATTGGGTGTTCTGCTCGTCGACCATCGTATTTCCTATATGGAATGATATTTACTATACGAAAAGGTATTGCTATAGCAAGCCTGATTTCGTGATGAAAAGGGGGAAATGACATGGCTGCGGGCGTGGATTCGGATGTCTTTGAACAATTGTTGGTGGCGGTGGACAGGTTCGCGCGCGAAAGACTGATCCCGGCCGAAAAGCGGGTCGAGGAAGAGGACGATATTCCCGAGGACATCGTCTCGGAGATGAAGGACATGGGGCTGTTCGGCCTTTCGACCCCCGAGGAATACGGCGGCATCGGCATCAACGTCCCCCAGGAGGCCCGGTTGATCGAGGCGCTGTGCTATGCCTCGCTTAGCTTTCGGTCCCTGATCGGCACCAATGTCGGCATCGGATCGCAGGGTATCGTGATGGACGGCACACCCGAGCAAAAACAAAGCTGGCTGCCGGCGGTTGCCAGTGGCGATGTCATCGCCTCTTTTGCGCTGACCGAACCCGACAACGGATCGGATGCGGCCGGCATTCGCACCGCGGCGCGGCGTGACGGGTCGGATTTCGTGATCAACGGCACCAAGCGCTATATCACCAATGCGGTGCGCGCAGGTGTGTTCACCGTTTTCGCGCGCACCGATCCCGACAAGCCGGGCGCCGACGGGGTTTCGGCCTTTATCGTTCCGGCCGACACGCCGGGCATCACCGTTGCCAAACCCGACAAGAAGCTGGGGCAGAAGGGCACCAAGACCTCGGATGTGATTTTCGAGGATGTGCGCGTTCCCGAAACCGCGATCATCGGCGGGCCGGATCGGATCAATCAGGGGTTCCGGACGGCCATGAAGGTGCTGGACCGGGGCCGCATTCATGTCGGCACAATGGCCGTGGGGCAGGGGCAGCGGATGCTGGACATTGCCACCGATTATGCGCTGGAACGCAAACAATTCGGCAAACCCATCGGCGAACACCAGTTGGTTCAGGGCCTGTTGGCGGATTGTCAGGCCGATTTGCAGGCGGCGCGGGCGCTGGTCAGGGCCACCGCCGATACCTTTGATCGGGAAGGCAAGGCGATTCTGGAAGCGTCCTGCACGAAATATTTCTGCACCGAGGCCGCGGGCCGTATCGCCGACAGGGCGCTGCAGATCCACGGCGGGGCAGGATATATGGCCGAATATGACATCGAACGGCTCTATCGCGACATCCGGCTTTTGCGGATCTACGAAGGCACCAGCCAGATACAACAGTTGGTGATCGCGCGCCGCACCCTGGCGGACCGGATGGGCTGACCGGCAATCGCCACGATATGAATTGAGGACCAGTTATGAATACGCTTGATCAACTCTCCAATCTGATATCGCCCGGATCCGTTGCCGTGATCGGTGCCTCGGACGACCCGCTGCGGATCGGCGGGCGCCCGATCGCCGCCATGCTGAAGGCGGGTTACCGGGGGCGTATTCTGCCGGTCAACCCCAAGCGGGACGCAGTTCAGGGGTTGCCCTGCTTTGCCAGCGTCGCCGATCTGCCCGAAACGCCGGATGCCGCATTGATCGCGGTTCCGGCAAAACTGGTGCCCCGGACATTGGCCGATCTGGGGGCCAAAGGGTGCCGGGCGGCAACCCTGTTTTCGTCAGGCTTCGCCGAAACCGGCGCCGAAGGCGAAGCCGCGCAACGCGAACTGGTCGCCCTTGCGCGCAAACACGGGATCCGCCTGCTCGGGCCGAACACATTGGGGGTCTATAACGCGGAAATCGGGTATTTCGGTACGTTTTCCTCATCGCTCGATCTGGGCTTTCCCCGCCCCGGCACGATCGGCATCGCCAGCCAGTCCGGCGCGTTCGGTGCCCATCTGAGCGCCCTGGCGCGCCAGCAGGGGTTGGGTTCGTCGGTATTGATCACCACCGGAAACGAGGCCGACATCACGGTGTCGGACGCCATTTCCTGGATGGTTCAGAGCGACAGGACCAACGTGATCTGCGCCTATATGGAGGCGATAAACGACGCCGACGCGCTGTTGGCCGCGCTGGATGCGGCGCGCAGGGCGGGCAAGCCGGTGATCCTGCTCAAGGCGGGACGATCCGCCGTGGGGGCCCGCGCGGCGGCATCGCATACCGCCTCGCTGACCGGAAACGCGGTGGTGGCCGATGCGGTCCTGTCCCAGCACGGCGCGATCCTGGTGCAGGATTCCGAAGCGATGATGGACATAGCCTATGTCGCCTCCAGGGGCGTCTTCCCCTCGACACGCTCGCTTGGGGTTGTCACGGTCAGCGGGGGCGCGGGGATCGTGGCCAGCGACGCGGCCGAAGGTCTGGGCCTGCCCATGCCCCCCATGCCCGATGCGGTCCAGAAACGCCTGAAGGATTTATTGCCATATGCGTCGCCGGTGAACCCGCTTGACTGCACGGCGCAGGCTCTGAACGATCCTTCGTTGTTCGAGAAATTCACCAGTGTCGCCCTGGAAGAAGGCGGTTATGGCGCGGCGCTGTGTTTTCTGACCTATGTGGCCGGGGCACCGGCAATGTCCGAGGTGATCCTCAAGGCGATGGCGCCGCTGCGCCGGGACCATCCCGACCGGATCATCGCCCTGTGCGCCCTGGGCGACCCCGAGATCTTGCGCCGGTATGACGATGCCGGCATTCTGGTGTTCAACGATCCCTGCCGCGCGGTCCGCGCGATTGATACCGTGTTGCGCTATTCCGAGGCAGGGACAGCCCCGGCCAAGGTGCCTCTTCCGCAGGCCGGGCCGGTGGCCCTGCCGGACAGCAGCCCCGACGAAGCACGGGCCAAAGACATCCTGCAGGCCTGGGGTATCGCCGCCGCGCCGGAATACGCCGCCGCCGATGCCGATGAGGCCGTGAAGGCCGCCGAACGGTTCGGCTATCCGGTGGTGATGAAAATCCTGTCGCCCGACATCGTGCATAAATCTGACATCGGCGCGGTCCGGCTGGACATTGCCGATGCCGATGCCGTTCGCGCGGCCCATGGCGCGATCCTGGCCGCGGCGGCGCGGCACGCGCCCGACGCAGAGGTGACCGGCGTGCTGGTGGCAAAGCAACTGTCGGGCGGGGTCGAATGCCTGATGGGCATCAACCGCGATGCGACCTTCGGGCCGGTTGCCGTTTTCGGCCTGGGGGGCATTTTCGTCGAGCTTCTGAACGATGTCGCGGTACGGGCCTGCCCCTTTGGCCCGGATGAGGCGCGCGAGATGATCCTGTCCATTCGCGGTTCGGCGATCCTGCAGGGGCTGCGCGGCCAGGCCCCGGCCGACATCGACGCCCTGGCCGGGATGCTGTCGCGGCTTTCGGTCTTTGCCGCCGGGGCCGGAGAGCGGCTGATGTCGATCGACCTCAATCCGGTTCTGGCCATGCCAGAGGGGCAGGGGGCCTATGCGCTGGACGCGGTGATCGAACTGGAACCGGTCGGGCATGGCGGTGACACCACCTGACAGCGGTGCCTAAAGGCGCGTCCCGGGCCATTGGCCCGTGGCAACCATATCGTGAATCTCGTCGGTCAGGAAATCGGCGAACCGGCGGTGCAGTTGCGATACCGGCACCAGACCCGGCGTCATCAGAACCAGCGTCCGGTCCAGTTCCGGGTCTTCGATGGCGCGCGTCACCAATCGGCCAGCCTCCATTTGCGGTATCACGCTGACCTTGGGCAGGATCGTATAACCGCGGCCACGTTCCACCAGACCCAACATGGCTTCGAGAATGTCGATCTCGTAGACGACATTCAGCGCCACCCCTTCGGCCTGCGCGGCGGCATTGATTTTCGACCGCAACCCGTGACCCGTATTCGGCAGGATCAGCGGCAGTGACAGCGCCTTGCCAAGGGCGATCGGCTTTTCGTCCACCGGGGCGGCGGAAGGCGGCTGAACCAGAAACAGCTTTTCCCGCAGCATCGGGCGGGTATCGACCAGGGTCGATTTCTGTTCGCCGTATGCAACGCCAAGATCAATCTTGCCCCGCGCAAGCCAGTCCTCAATATGCCCGCTGAACCCGGCGGACACCTGAAGCTTGAGCGCGGGATGCGCCTGCATCGTGCGCTCAATCAGATGCGTGGCTAGGATATTGGACACGGTCGGAGGCAGTCCAAGCCGGACCGTCCCGACAAGCGGCGCCTGTTCCTGCGAAAACGCCCCGGTCAGGTGCTGAACGTCCTCCAGGATGGATTTGGCCCGGCGCGCGAATTCAAGCCCATCCTCGGTCGGGGACACGCCGCGGCCGTGCCGGAGCAAAAGCGGAACCTTCAACTCATCCTCCAGCGCCCTGATCTGCCGGCTCAGCGCCGATTGGGCCACAGCCAGCCGTTCAGCGGCTGCCGTAAAGCTGCGCTGTTCGACAATCTGAACGAAGTAGCGAAGTTGGCGAAGGTTCATCCATGCCGTTCCGGTATGGCAGATATAAAAGTTGAGTATTTCTCGTATATGACCTCATCTGATAGCATTCAACGGTTGGGTTTGCACATTTCAGGGCCGGTCCCTGGCGGGGGCGCACGGTTGCCGGGATCAACAAGTCGGCCGCAACCGCTGACGGCCACCATCATGCGGCACCCCGATGAGAAGACAGGAGGGGGAACGATGATCGGGAGGGTCTTTAGTTGAATGCATTGGTTCCACCAGATCAGATAACCGACTGGATTCCGGGCAGGCGGACCGTGGACAGCACCTCGCGCGGCTGGCAGGGGCTTGAATTCATCGGGTACAAATATGCCTCGCAGGATGTCGAGATCCCCGAGATGCGCGATTACATGATCGTCGTCTACCGGGGTCAGGCCGCCCGGATGGGGCGTTCCGATGGCGGGAAATGGCAGGAAGAGACCGTTGAACCGGGTGTGGTTTCCCTGTTGTCGCGGGCCGAGATGTCACGATGGGCTTGGAACGCGCCAATTGACGTTCAGCACATCTATCTGTCCCATGAGTCCATCAGCGAGGTCGCCTGCGAGATCTATGACCGCCCCCTGGAAGACATCGAAATCCACGATCATGTGCGGCGCGAGGACAATGTCTTTCCGCGAATCGCCGAGGCGCTGACCAGCGAGTTGACCGCAAATTCGGCGGGCGCGGATCTGCTGGCGGGTACGCTCAGAACCCAAAGCTGCATCCATCTGTTGCGCAACTACGCCAATTTCCGGTTCCGCGAGGTGCCGTCTTCGGGCGGGTTCGGCGCGACGGAACGCCGGCTTCTTGACGAATATATCCGCAACCATCTGTCACGGAAAATCGCGCTGGACGACATGGCGGCTGTTGTCGGGCTAAGCAGTTTTCATTTCCTGCGCAAATTCAAGGAAAGCTATGGGCAAACGCCCCATCACCATGTGACCGCCGAACGGATCCGCCGCGCCAAGAGTTTATTGAACAGTTCGAACATGCCGATTGCATGGATCTCGGACGAGACCGGGTTTTCGGATCAAAGCCATTTCACCAGGGTCTTTCGCGAAACTGTCGGCGTTACCCCCGCGAAGTTCCGCCGCGGCTGAGGTTTCCCGCGGCTTTGTTGCACAAATCCAATGACGGGCAGATTTCCCCTTTCCCCGGACGGACTTATCCTACGGGCTCTGTGACGGGAATGCCGAGAGCAGTGTAGCGGTTGAGCACGGCGATGCGGATTTGGATTTCCGCGACCTGCCGGTCGAAGTCCCGGGCCATCACGGATTGGCCAAGCAGTTTCATGCAGTGCATCTTGCTTTAGACGCAGCTTCGGCGGTGGTATCCGGTCAGTTTTCGCCACAACGCACGGCCCAGGTATCGTGAGGCCCGCACTGCCTCGTTCCGGGCGATGGCACCGGCGCTCGTGGGCTTCCAGGGTTTGGCATTCTTGCGGGGCGGGATCACGGCATCGGCGTGTCGGGCAGCAATCGCCTCGTGGCACTTGCGGGTGTCGTAGGCGCCATCCGCGGTGACCGACCCAATCTCCTGATTGGGTGGAATTTGTTCGAGCAATTCGGGCAACATGGGCGCATCGCCGATGTTACTGCCGGTGATTTCGACAGCCCGGACCTCCAGTGTTTCCGCATCAATCCCGAGGTGGATCTTACGCCAGATGCGCCGCTTCGGGCCGCCATGCTTGCGCGCGTTCCACTCGCCTTCGCCCTCCGACTTGATGCCAGTGCTGTCGATGAGAAGGTTCAGCGGTCCCGTAGAGCCGCGATACGGCAGGCGCACGTTCAACGTCTTCTGGCGGCGGCTCAGTGTGCTGAATCCCGGCACCGTCCAGTCCACTCCGACCAGACGCAGGAGACTTTCCACGAACCCGGTCGTTTGCCGCAACGGAAGACCAAATAGAACTTTCAGGGTCAGGCAGGTCTAAATCGCCGCGTCGCTAAAGCTCTGCTGTCGGCCGCGCCTGCCGCTTGGCGGGGGTGTCCAGGTCATCTCGGGATCAAACCAGATCGTCAGTGATCCGCGCTGCTTCAGCGCGCTATTGTAAGCGGACCAGTTCGTGGTCTTGTACCTTGTTGGTGCCCAGCTGCTCATGACCTCCAGCTATCACACTGGATTCACGACATGAATCCCCTCACGCCATTTGTGCAACAAAGCCGTTTCCCGCCAATCGCGCACCATGGCGGGCGGTAGTGTCCCGAGAGATGGTGTAAGAGCGCCGACCTTCGGAGAGGTCCAAGGCTGATCAGGTCGCCACGGCGGATAGCCTGACGGTTGTAGTGTCGGTGACACGCGCCAGGCTTTCAAGAGACATGTATCTCCGCGCGACCGTCCATTCGTCATTGGTCTCGAGCATCAGCGCACCGACGAGACGGACGATTGCCTCGTCGTTCGGGAAGATGCCGACGACGTCGGACCTGCGCTTGATTTCCCGGTTCACCCGCTCCAGTGGGTTCGTCGACGCGATCTGGGCCCAATGCTCGCGCGGAAAATCCATGTAGGCGAGGACGTCGTCGCGCGAGGCGTCCATGAGGGCGCCGAGCCTCGCCTGCTTCTCGCGCAGCGCGTCCGCCACGACCTCCCACTGGGCTTCGGCATCCGCCTTGTTTTCCTGGGCGAAGATCGTCTTCAGCATTGCCGCCACGGCCGTGCGCTGCTTGGTCGGAGCATGGGCAAGAGCGTTTCTCATCCAGTGAACGCGACAGCGCTGGTGCGTCGCGTCGAACACCCGCCGCGCGGCAGCCCGCAGCCCCTTGTGGTCATCGGAGACCACCAGCTTCACGCCGCGCAGGCCACGGTCGGCGAGAGAGCGCAGGAAGTCGGTCCAAAACGTTTCTGCTTCGGAAGGACCAGTGGCGACGCCGAGAACCTCGCGCTTGCCGTCCTCGTTTACAGCCACCGCTATTATCACGGCGCGGCTGATGATCCGCCCGCTCTCGCGCACTTTCACGTAGGTCGCGTCGAGCCAGAGATAGGGCCAAGCGCCTTCGAGCGGCCGGGAGAGGAATGCATTCACCCGCTCGTCGATTTCGACACAAAGGCGACTGACTTGGCTCTTCGACATGCCGCCAGCGCCCATCGCCTTCACCAGATCGTCCACGGAGCGCGTGGAGACGCCGTGGACGTAGGCTTCCTGGATCACCGCCACCAGCGCCTTCTCAGCCGTCCGTCGCGGCTCCAGGAAGCTGGGCAGGTAGCTCCCCTTTCTCAGCTTCGGGATTTCCAGCGCGATCCGCCCGGCACGAGTGTCCCAGTCGCGGTCCCGGTAACCGTTCCGCTGAACCTCCCGCAGGGGAGAGCGAACGCCCTTCCCGGCACCGGTTCGCGCCTCGACCTCCACTTCCATGATCCGCTCGGCCGCGAAGGCCAGCATCTCGCGCACGAGATCGCCATCGGCCTGCTTCTCAACCAGCTCAATCAGCATCATTCTGTCATCGGTCATCGTCATCTCCGTTCTTGGTTCAAGGTCTCGCAACCCGAACCTTCTCGAAGATCGGCGGTGGCCGCCAGCGTCACACCCGGCCGCGCGCTGCGCTACGCCGGGGGCTCCGCGCGCGGCCTCCTACACCAAGCGGTGGGACACTACCTGGCGGGCGAAACCGCGGCAGCAATATCCAACCAAAGAAAAGCAGCATCGTCCAATACCGGCCAATTTTTTTCGACTAGCGTTCGTTTGTCCGGCGCATCGGTGCGGTGCCTGGACGGCGCTTTTGTTGGGGGGCAGCAAGCAATAGGTGGACAAGCCAATCCGGGAGGACGGATCGCTTCGGACCCTCAATACCGTGGATGAGGCCGCGCAACCCGAACCGGGTGCGTGGGCCTGAACTAAAATTCTTAGGAGGAGAAATGACCATGGCATCAAACGAGTCCGACTATCTGAGGGCGCTCTACCAGGATTGGAGCGACCGCATGACCGCCAATCCGGAGATGACGGTTCCGGATCTGCGCGCCCTGTTCGACGAATGGGAAAAACCGACAATGGAGCCCGAAGGCGTCACTTATAAATCCGACACCCTGGGCGGTGTGGATGGGGTCTGGGCCTATCCGGCCGGATGCGACCAAAGCAAGGTCATGGCATATACCCATGGCGGCGGCTTTGCGGTCGGATCATCGTCCAGCCACCGCAAAATGGCGGGTCATCTGGCCAAGGCCTTGGGGGTTTCGGCCTTCATTCTGGATTATCGCCGTGCCCCCGAACACCCGTACCCAGCCCAGATCGAAGACGCGGTTTCGGTTTATCAGGCGCTGGTCGACAACGGGATCAAGCCCGGAAACATCCTGACCGCCGGCGATTCCGCGGGTGGCAACTTGGCTGTGGCGACGGTCCTGAAGCTGCGCGATCTGGGGCTGACCCTGCCGGGCGCGGTCATTGCCTTTTCGCCCTGGCTGGACATGGAACTTTCTGGCGGCACGCTGTCCTCGAACGAGGCGACCGACGCGCTGGTATCGCGACCCGTCCTAGAAGGGATGCGCGGCATGTTCCTGGGCGAAGGCGGCGATCCGGCGGATCCGCTGGCAAACCCGCTGAAAAACGATTTCGCGGGCTATCCGCCGCTTTACATCAATGCCGGCGAGGTCGAAACCCTGCGGGACGATGCGACCCGCCTGGCCGACAAAACCAAGGCGGCAGGCGTCAACACGACCTTGTCGGTGGTGGACGGGATGCAGCACGTGTTCCCGTTCCTGGCCGGACGCGCCCCCGAGGCCGACGCGGAAATCGCCCGGATCGGCGCCTGGTACAAGGCTCTCTGACATCGCCTGAACCCATCACCCTTTCCGGCAAGGGGCCGGAAGGGCTGCATCTATTGCGGGTGCCCATGGCGGCCCCGCACCCCTTTGGGAGGACATCATGACACATACCAACACACATGGCGGCGATGTCGACGCCATCGTAATCGGGGCCGGCTTTGGCGGTCTCTATCAGGTCAAGAAACTGCGCGACGATCTGGGCCTCAAGGTCCAGGCCTATGACGACGCCCCCGGCGTGGGCGGCACCTGGCACTGGAACCGTTATCCCGGCGCCCTGTCGGACACGCCCAGCCATGTCTATCGCTATGCCTTTGACAAGGAACTGCTGCAGGAAAGCACCTGGGAAACCACCTATCTCACGCAGCCTGAAATCCTGACCTATCTGAACCGGTTCGCCGACAAACACGACCTGCGGCGCAGCTTTCAGTTCGAAACCAGGGTCACGGCGGCGCATTTCGACGAAGCCACAAACCTGTGGACCGTGACAACCAACAAGGGCGACACGGTAAAGGCCAAATATATTGTCTGCGGGCTTGGCCTGCTGTCGGCGATCAATACGCCCGACATCAAGGGCATCGGCAATTTCAAGGGCGAGCTGATCCATACCGGCCAGTGGCCCGAAGGTGTGGACCTGCAAGGCAAGCGTATCGGCGTCATCGGCACCGGATCGACCGGTCAGCAGGTGATCACCGCAACCGCCCCGCTGGCCGAGCATCTGACGGTGTTCCAACGGACGCCCCAATATAACGTGCCCGTGGGCAATCGCCCGCAATCAGCCGAAGAGATCGCCGAGATCAAGAAGAACTATGACGCGATCTGGGATCAGGTGTTCAATTCCGGTGTGGCCTTCGGGTTTGAGGAATCCACGATCCCGGCGATGTCGGTGTCCGAAGAGGAACGCGACCGGATTTTCCAGGATGCCTGGGACGAAGGCGGCGGGTTCCGGTTCATGTTCGGCACCTTCTGCGACATTGCCACGGATGAAGCCGCCAACAAGGCGGCGCAGAAATTCATCACCACGAAGATCAAGCAGATCGTGAAGGATCCCAAGACCGCCGAATTGCTGACGCCGACGGATCTTTATGCCAAGCGGCCTCTGTGCGGGCACAATTACTTCGAGGTCTATAACCGCGACAACGTTTCGCTGATCAACGTCAAGCAAAACCCGATCGACGAAATCACCGAGACCGGTATCCGGCTTGCCGATGGAACCGAATGCGAACTGGATATCCTGATCCTGGCGACCGGGTTTGATGCGGTTGAAGGCAACTATATGAAGATCGACTTCCGTGGACGCGGCGGCGTGACGCTGGCGGAACGCTGGAAGGACGGGCCGGACGGCTATCTGGGTGTCTCCGAAACCGGTTTCCCGAACCTCTTCATGATCCTCGGACCGAACGGTCCGTTTACCAATCTGCCGCCGTCGATCGAAACCCAGGTCGAATGGATCTCGGACGCGATCAAATATACCGAAGACAACGGCATAGCGGCCTTCGATCCGAAACCCGAGGCCGAGGAGGAATGGTTGGAGACCTGCCGCACAATCGCTGGCATGACGTTGTTCCCCAAGGCGGAATCCTGGATTTTCGGCGCCAATGTTCCCGGCAAGAAGAACGCGGTGCGGTTCTATCTGGGCGGTCTGATCAACTACCGGGCCGTGCTGAAAGAGGTGGCCGATTCCGGCTATGCCTCTTTCGAACAGACTCGCATTTCCGTGGCAGCGGAGTAACATCATTACCCGGTTTCCGCCGTCCTGTCTGGCGGCGGAAACCATTTATCAACTGAACCCAGGGAGGAAAGAATGGGACGAGTATCTGGAAAAGTCGCGATTGTCACCGGCGGCGCGATGGGCATGGGCAAGGCCCATAGTGAAACACTGGCCGCCGAAGGCGCCACCGTCTTTGTCACCGACATCGACGAAACGGCGGGCAATGCCGTGGTTGAAGGCATCCGCGCCTCTGGCGGCAAGGCCGAATTCATCAAGCATGACGCCGCCAGAGAAGCCGACTGGAACGCGGTGGCCGCAACGGTCAAGGAAAAAGCCGGCCGTCTGGACGTGCTGGTCAACAACGCGGGCATCCTGGTCCTGAAACCGGCGCATGAAACCGAACCGGATGAATGGGACAAGGTGTTCAACGTCAACGTAAAGGGTGTCTATCTGGGCATTCGCGCCTGCGTGCCTCTGATGAAGGACAGCGGCGGCGGGTCCATCGTGAATATCTCGTCGATCTATGGTCTCGTCGGTGCGCCGATGGCCGGGGCCTATATCGCCAGCAAGGGCGCGGTGCGGCTGATGACGAAATCCTGCGCTGTCGACCTGATCGAGCACGGCATTCGCGTCAACTCCATCCACCCCGGCGTTATCGACACCCCCATGACCAAGGATCTGCTGCACGGCGATGCCGAAACCCGCACCGCGATCATGGGGCCGACCCTGTTCGACCGGCCCTGCAAACCCGAAGAGGTGTCGCAGGCGGTTCTGTTCCTGGCCTCTGACGATGCGTCCTTCGTGCATGGCTCCGAACTTGTCGTGGACGGCGGATATACCTGCAACTGACGCTCTGCGTTCGAACGGTTGTGGCGGGCAGGGGGGCATCCCTGTTCGCCGCGCTGTCCGCGCATGCCAACGTTCGCGGAACCCAGCGTCGACACATAATCCGAGGATCTCATGACACCGCATCATCCCGAATACGGGCAGCCCGCGCTTTTCGTCGATGGCGAATGGATTACCACGACGCCGAAAATGGGCGAAGTGAACAACCCGGCGACAGGCGAAAGACTGGCCGATTTCCCGATGGCTGAACCCGCCCATATCGAACGCACGCTGAATGCGGCAGAGGCCGCCTTTCCGATCTGGTCGGGCATGTCCCTGTTGGACCGCAGCGCCATATTGCACAAGGCCGCTGCCGAACTGCGCAAAGACGCCGAAACCGCCGCTCGCCACATGACGTTGGAACTGGGCAAGCCCCTGGCCGAAAGCCGGTTGGAGATCGAAAACTGTGCCGCCCTGCTTGAATGGAGCGCGGATGCGGCGGCAGAGCTGAAGGATCGCTCCTTGGACGCAATGCCGGGATACGTGGCACGGACCATGCGCACGGAGCCGATCGGACCGATTGCTGCGATTGCGCCCTGGAATTTTCCTGCCTCGCTTGCGGCGCGCAAGATGGCGTCGGCGCTTGCGGTTGGGTGCCCGGTGGTGGTCAAGCCCGCCGAAGAAACCCCGATGTGCTTTCAGGCCGTCGCCAAGGCACTGGAGAAAGCGGGTCTGCCGCGCGGCACGCTCAATGTCCTGATCGGCGATCCGGGCCGGATCAGCGCGGCTTTGATTGCTTCGCCCGTAATCCGAAAGATCGCCTTTACTGGATCGACCCGGGTGGGCAAGATCCTTGGCGCGCAGGCCGGGGCCGAGGCCAAGCCATGTGTTCTGGAACTGGGCGGTCACGCCCCGGTAGTCGTATTCGACGACGCCGATCTGGACCGCGCGCTTGATCTTTCCGTCGCGACAAAGGCCCGCAACGCCGGGCAGGTCTGCATATCGCCGACGCGTTTTCTGGTGCAGGACGGGATCTGCGACGCCTTCGCCACCGGCTTTGCTAAGAAGTTTTCAATCCTGACCGTCGGTGACGGCATGGAGCCTGACACCCAGATGGGTCCGCTGATGAGCCCGGCCCGGATCGAGGCGGTGGATGCGTTGGTACAGGACGCCATCGCTCAGGGCGCACGGGTTCTGACCGGGGGAATGCGGTTGAACCGGCCCGGCAATTTTTACGCCCCCACGGTGCTGGCCGATGTCCCGCCCGAGGCGCGCATCATGCAAGAAGAACCCTTTGGCCCGGTGGCGATCGTCAACAGGTTCGCCGATTTCGACGACGCGGTGTCAAAGGCGAACAGCACTGATTTCGCCCTTGGTGCCTATGCCTTTACCGGTTCGCAGGATCGTGCCGACCGGATATCGGCGGCGCTGGATGCGGGCATGGTTGGCATTAACGGGTTTGGCTTAGTGTTTCTTGACTCCTCTCTCGGCGGGCGGCGCCAGTCGGGATATGGCCGCGAAGGCGGGATCGAGGGTCTGGAATCCTTCCTGACCAACAAATTCGTAGCGCAAGCTGAAATCTAAGGAGTTGTCACAATGAAATGCGAATCCCTGACCGAATTCGGTAAGCCGCTTGTCTCCCAACATCGCCCCGACCCCGAAGTGAGCGGCAGCGAAGTGCTGTTGCGGGTGACCGCGAACGGCGTTTGCCACAGCGACCTGCATATCCGCGAAGGCTGTTACAATCTGGGCCACGGCCAGACGCTCAGCTTTGGCGATCGTGGCATGAAACTGCCGCTGGTGATGGGGCACGAACCGGTTGGCCGGGTCATCGCGGTCGGGCCGGATGCGGGCGAGCTGGAGCGTGACAAGGATTTCGTCGTCTATCCATGGCAGGGATGCGGCGAATGCCACCAATGCAAGGCGGGGCTCGAAAACTATTGTGCCGCCCCCCGGTATCTGGGCATGTTCGCCGATGGCGGCTATGCGGATCGGATCAAGATTCCGCACCCGCGCTATCTGTTCGACATCGGCGACATCAGCCCCGAACTGGCGGCGCCGCTGGCCTGTTCCGGGCTCACGACATTCTCGGCGCTGAAAAAGGTCGAAGACACGATCAAGGCCGCTCCGGTGATGATCATCGGGGCCGGGGGGCTGGGTCTTATGGCGATTGGCCTGGTGAAAGCTATGGGCGGGTTGCCGCCCATTGTCGTAGATATCGACCCGGCTAAGCGCGACGCGGCGCTGAAGGCGGGCGCGGGCGCGGCAATTGACGGTGCCGCCGAGGATGCGGTTGCCCAGGTCCAGGCGGCCACGGGCGGTCCGGCGCTGGCTGTTGTTGATCTGGTGGGCGCCGAGCCCACCGCCAGCCTTGCCTTCAACGCGGTCGGCAAGGGCGGCAAGATCGTCATCGTCGGCCTGTTCGGCGGCGCGGCGCCCTGGGCGTTGCCATTGATCCCGGTGAAAGCCCTGACAATCCTGGGCAGCTATGTCGGATCCCTGTCCGAATTCGCCGAACTGATGGAGCTTGCCAGGGCCGGAAAGGTCGCTGTTCTGCCGACCGAAACGGTCGATCTAGAAGAGGCCGAGAATACTCTGAACCGTCTCGAAGAGGGCGAAATAGTAGGACGGGCGATTTTGACGCCATAACACTAACGGAGTGCTCTTCACGGGCGACCACGTTATGAGTTGGAACAGTTCGATCGTCAGCCCCCCTGACGGAAACATGCACGACTACTGCGCGCAGCTACAGCGGCTGATTGAGCGCGACGATAGGATCTACTTTCCGGGGCACGGACCTATACTCCGGGATCCGCAACCTTACGTCAAACGGTTGCTTTCCAACCGCATGCGTCGCGAGGCGGAGATCCTCGCCCACCTCTCAAACACCCCGGATTCGGTCCAGAATATCGCCGCTTCCGTCTACAAGAAAACCGACCCACAAATCGCAATGGCCGCAGGACGAAACGTTGCGGCGCATCTGGAGAAGCTGTTGTCTGAGTCGCGGGTGGTACAAGATGGCGGGGTATGGAAATTAACATAAGAGTTATTATGCGCAACATGAAATTCCCCTATTTTCAATAGGTTTCGCCCTCTACCACCTCCCTGTGGGCGAACCTCTGGCGGCACCGACGCGGTCGGTGTCGCCCCTTTTTAACGAGCCAGGAATAAGTTCAACCGAGATCAGATCACGGGAACGTCCCAGCCGAATAGGACTGAAGAACCGAAGCAGAAAAGGCGGACACGAACCGGTGAGCATCGAAAAGGAAGAAGCGGTTCCGGTCGCGCGGCTTGTTGACGGTCGCAGTGATCGAACCGTTGGTTGGGTCTATCGCTGGAATACGTCAGAACTGTCCATCCTCTGGCTCGATCCCAAACGTACGGCACACCATATCGATCCCCCGTTAAGCCGGAACACGATTGCGAATGCAAAGACTGTCACCACCGATGAGGTTACTGACCTTTTGGAGGAGCTGTCGCTCAGGGGCTCAGCCGATCTGCTTTAGCATCAAGGCGCTCCAAGACAGTTACAAAAATTCGAATTTGACCGCTCGACGATAGTATATTATCGTAATCCTCAGATTCTGCATCACAGTCAATCGAGCTCTTGGATATGCGCAATTTCCTTCGTAATTTTTTTCTCGCTGTCGTCGCGGGAACGGCCTCGCTGAGCGGAGGTGGAAACAGCGCGTCGGCGCAGACCTACCCGATCGATTGCGCCATCCTGCTCTGCCTCTCCGGCGGCTGGCCGGCATCAGAGCCCTGTTCGCGGGCACGTGCAGAGTTCATACGACGGATCACGCCATGGCCTGTCGAGCCTCCCCTCCAGATCTGGCGTTGCCCCATGGGGGCCTCCTTCGAACCTGTAGACGACCCCGGTCGCACTCGGCGTGTCATTGACATCCTCTTCTCCAACGCTTCTACCCTGCCCCAGAACCTCGCGGAATCTGACCCCGAAAAAGCTGGCGCCCTCTTGCCTGCCGTCGTGCGGTCGAAAGGCGTCGAGCCACTACCTCACCCTGACGGGTTTGCGTTACATCTGATCCAGGACCGAGCCGACATCGACATCAGTGGACCGGAGTTCAACTTCATCCGCTCGATCCGTGTCTTCGATGTTCGGTATGCGCGCCAACACGAATCCCGCGACAGCGATTGCAGCCGTTTCGAAACAGTCCTTCTCGGTTCCTATGGAATCCAGGGCGATTTTTACTGGTCTCGTTCGTCCGTCGCCGCGTTGCCCGAGGCGCATGTCGGCTTGGAACGTTGGGGCGATCATTGTCCCTCCATCTATCACCGCTCGGTCTTCGTCGACTGGCGAGACTACGAGGGCAATTACGGGTTCGAGCAGGTGAACTACTAAGACGTTTTTCTCTCCACCAAACCTGTATTAGAGACAGTGCAGCGCAGCGCCCCATAACAATCCATTGTTATCATTTCTCTTCCGCCCCACCGGGACTCGATCTCGTCATACCATCCGAGAAGACGAGCCCATCACCTCGCCCTAAATACGGTGATCGAGTTCTGTCGCCGCCTCGGCCGCTGCCAGTAGCATAACCGCATCGATCTGCAGAGCACGCGCGAGCACGATCAACTCAACTACGTCGACCCTGCGCTCTCCGCTCTCGAGACGGGCGACGAAGGACTGGTGGCATCTGAGACGCAAAGCGAGCTCGGCCTGCGTTAACCCAGCCGCCTTCCGCGCCGCAATCAAAGCGTCGCGGAGTGCCTCATGTCCCGAACTCCTGATCGTTTTCGCCACGTGTCACAAACCTCTTGTGACAGGGCTAATCTACTTTATAGATTATCTAAAAAGTGGATAATGGGCGTTTAGGTGATGATAGAGACTCCGAATTGCACGCCGCCGATACGGCCGGATGTCACTAGGCGGCGACCCTTTGGAAAGGTCGCGGTCACATCACTCGTCCACCAGCTCCAGGAAGCGACCGTAGTCCTGGCTCACCTCGCGCGCCTCTTCGAACGCACGGGCGCGCTCCTCCTCCAAGCACCGAAAGTAGCTCTGGATGTCCCGGATGTAGAGTTCAAAGTCGCTGCGGATGAGATCTGCATAGTCCCGCGCGGCCTCGGAATCGCTCGGCACGAAGGGCCTGGGCGGCGGCAAACAGGACGCGGCGAAGGCGTGGCCCGGCAGGCACGTGACCAGAAGTATAGCTTGTGCCACGGTCGATGCGCACAACCTGAGGGCGTCCAACCCCCTTATTTTCTTGATCAAATGCATGGGAACCGTCTATTCGTTAGTTGAGCAAGAATCCGCTTGTCGCATCAAAAGTTTATCTTGTGCGTCAATACTATATGATCGTATGACTTGGTTTCAACACCTGAAACCTGGTCATTCGCCCTATTGGAGAACGTGATCCGGGTGATGGACCTAGAAAAAGAAGCCCCGAATGTGGTCACCGAACCCAGATTCCGCGATCTGGTCGCCAGCGGCTATCGCGTCGAAGTTGTCTGCAAAGAGGACGCCTTCAAGAAAGGCCCCAACTGGCATGGGGTCTGGATCATGCGCGCTGTCAGCGACGATGGGATCGAGAAACTTCTGGTCACGGCCCGGACCCGAACCTCGCGCAACGACATCAAGATCCGCGAGATCAAGACCGTCACCGGGGTCATCTCCTTCCTGCAAGGGATCGGTTTCTCGCACGCCGACGTGCCTCTGGAAGAGGGCAAGCGGACGGTTCACAAACTCTCCAGCGAAGAGATGGCTGCCAGCCGGGCTTAGCGCCCTTTTCCTTTCCTACCTGGGCCTCCCGGCATCGGCAGACATGGTCCTGGTGATGGCGGGGGACGGTTCTCTTTCGCCGTCGCGCGCCCAGGAGCGGTTCGCGCGCAACTACAATGACGGGGTTGGCGTTGGCTCGACCTCAGAAGGGTTGCGCATCTTGGGCGAGGAGCGCCGCACTGAGCGACGTGAAGGGGTGCGCGTCGCGGCGATGATCCCTCGCGCGCTCACACCACGCCCGGATATCCTCGCCGCGATCGAGGAGACCGGACTGCGCTATGCGAGCCACCCTGGGCTCCGTGCAGCCGATATCACCGTCACGGACTGGCTCCACCTCTATCGCGCCAATATCGAGATCGAGAGTGCGTACAATCCGCACGCCGTCTCCCATGTCGGGGCGGTCGGGCTCGGGCAGTTGATGCCCGATACAGCCCGCGCTCTTGCCGTCGACCCCCATGATTGGAAACAGAACCTCGACGGCTCCGCGCGTTACCTCGCCCTGATGTTGGCCGAGTTTGGCGACGCGCGCCTCGCGCTCGCCGCCTACAATGCCGGACCCGACGCCGTGCGCGAGCATTCCGGCATTCCACCGTTTCGAGAAACCCAAAACCACGTCCAGCGGGTGCTGGCCGTCTTCAACCGGCTGGAAGGAGCGTCCCCATGAAGCCATTGACGAACCCCCTGATCACCCTTGCCGCTCTCCTCATCGTTGCGGCAGAACCGGCCCTGGCCCAGAGCATCGACCTCTCACCGATTCAGAGCTTATTACAGGGCATCGTGGACGCGCTGACCGGACCGCTTGGCGTCGTCATCGCCACCCTCGCGGTCCTCGGAGTGTTCCTCAGCTGGTTCTTCAACATCATCGATCTGCGCCAAGCCCTCTGGGTGCTGGTGGGAATCGCGGGTGTTGCGGCCGCGCCGACCATCGTTGCCGCCGTCTTCGGGTCGTGAGAGGAGGCGAACGTGGCCGAACGATCGCCGCTCTTTCTGGGCCTCGTACGCCCGCCCAAGCTCCTCGGCCTGCCGATCATGTATGCCATGATCTGGCTCTTCGGGTCGGTGCTGCTCTTCGTGTGGGTGCAGCACCTGGTTGTCCTGGGCATCGCGGCGGTTCTCTATCCGGTTCTCTGGAAAGCGGCGGATTGGGACCCGCGGTTCATCGACGTGATGATGACGTCTCTGCAGGAGACCCCACCGACGCGGAACCGGTCCATCCACGGGGGCGACAGCTATGCGCCATAGTGAAGCCCTGGGCGAGACCGTCGATGAACGCACCCTCATGCCGGATTGGTATGCGCGCGAGAAGCGCCTCGCGCATATGCTGCCCTATGTCAGTCTCGTGGACGACCACACGGTCCGCACGCGTGCCAACGAGCTCCTCCAATGCATCCGCCTGAGCGGGGTGAACAGCTACACCACGGACGATACCTATCTCGACAAGGTGACGGCGCTCTTCGCCCGGATCATCGCGCAGCTCGGGCCGGAGTTCAGCTACTACGTGCACAAGGTCTCGAAGTCGATCACCCCGGACCTGCTCCCGGTCCGGGGCGACGGCTTCGCGGCGGCGGTGGATGATGCCTGGCGCGCAAAGCTCGCCTCGGCCGGTCTCCGGGACAAGACCCTCACACTCACCATCATCCACCGCCCGCCGCCCAGAAGCTTCCTCGGCTTCGTGAACCGATCTGCGCCGGAGCGGTTTAGGGAAGAGACTGCGAAACGGATCCGTCGTCTCAAGGAGGCGGTCGGCGTCTTCACCTCCGGCCTCGCCGAACTCAAGCCCCGCATCCTTTCAGCAGCCTCTGGCGAGCTTGTCGGTTTTCTCGGCGCGCTCAACACGGGCCGCGAACTGCCGCTCTATCCCGCAAACCGCTACGGGTTCCTCGCCTGTAACGTCGCCAACACCCGGGTCACGTTTCTCGAGGATCATTTCGAGCTATCGGACGGCGTTGTCGGCCACCGCTTCGGCAAGAGCTTCACCATCGGCGAATATGCCGAAGGCACGACCTGCACCATGTTCGACATGCTGAACCTGCCGGTCGACATGATCGTCACCCATTCCTTCACGCCGATCAATTCGAACCTGATGGCAGGCCGGATAAAGCGCCAGAAGCGCCAGATGCAAGCCTCCCAGGATGCCGCGCTTTCACTCCTCGAAGCGCTCGACATCGCCCATGATGATCTCGAAGCCAAGCGCCAGAGCTTCGGCGCGCACCACATGGTCGTGACCGTTTTCTGTGACAGTCTCGACGAGCTGCAGACCCTCGGAGCCGAGATCGTGAACGCCGCCGCCGCCGAGGGCGTGAAGATGATCGGCGAGCGGATGGCGGCCAAGTCGCATTATTTCAGCCAGCATCCGGGCAACCAGCCGAAACGGGTCCGCGCCAGCGCTGTCACCAACCGCAACTTTGCGGATTTCGCGGCACTTCATCGCACGCAGCTCGGCAAGGAGAAACACCAACTGCCCTGGGGCCAGGAGATCACGCTCTTCCCGACGCCGGAACAGAGCGCCTACCGGTTTTCCTATCACGAGCAAGGCTCGCCGGAGAAGGAGCCCACTGGCGGACATACTCTCATTCTCGGCCGACCCGGTTCCGGCAAATCCGTCCTCTCGGCCTTCCTCATGACGCAAGCCCGCCGGGTCGGCGCGCGCATCTTCGTCTTTGATTATCGGCTCGGGATGGAGATGGCCGTCCGCGCCAATGGCGGGCGCTACGCCTCGATCAAGGCGGGACAGGCGACAGGCCTCAACCCGCTCTGGACCGAGATTGATGAGCGCGGCACGGCCTGGCTCTCGGATTGGCTCGCCTCGCTTCTTTATCGCTCGGATAAACCCCTGACCCCGGCCCAGACCAACCGCATCCAGGAGGTCGTTCGCCAGAACGCCACTGCCGGTAACCCCGCTCTTCGGAACTGGAAGGATTTCGCCTCGCTCTTTGTCTCGACCGACGACAGTGGCGACCTGCACCAACGCCTTCTCGAATGGACTGAGGACGGCCGCTACGGCTGGATCTTCGGCCAGAGCTTTGAGGACACCTTCTCCCTCGATGGCGATGTCGTGGGGTTTGACCTGACCGGCATTCTCGACAGCGAGAGCGAGAAGGAGCGCATGGCGGTGCTCTCCTATCTTTTCCGCCGCATCGAGCGGGAGATCGAGGACCGCCGCCCCACGATCATCGTGATCGACGAGGCATGGAAGGCGCTCGACAACCCGTACTTTGCCGAACGGCTCTCGAACTGGCTGGTGACCGCCCGAAAACAGAACACGGTCGCGGTGATGATGACACAATATGCGAGCCAGCTCGAACGCACGCGGACCGGCAAGACCATCGTCGAGGCGGTGCCAACCCAGATCCTGCTCCCCAACATCCGCGCCCACGCATCGGATTACGCGATGCTGAACCTCTTCGAGAAAGAGCTCGACGTTCTCCTGAACACCGGAAGCGACAGTCGCCTCGCGCTCATCCGCGACGACAGCGGCTCGGTGGTGGTCGATGCCGACCTCTCCGCCCTCGGCCCCCTCCTCACCATCCTGGGCGGCATGGAGAAGGGCGAGGCCCTCGTCGGCCCCGACTACCGCGACAGACCTGATTTCTGGAGGCTCTCATGATCCGACCGCTCATTCTCCTCGCCGCGCTCGGCGTTCTCTCTTCCTGCGCCGAATATCGCGAGCCGCAGGCCAACTGCTTCGCCTTCCGCGCCTCGCTCGACCGGGCCGAGCCGGATTGCATCTTCACACCCATCGGAAACCCGGACGACGGCGTTGAGGTCTAGGGTCGCACATATCCTCCTGGCGGCTCTCCTGCCGGCGGCCGCGCTCGCCCAGGGCGTGCCCACCAACGATTCCGGGCTAACGGCCCGCGATATCGTCGAGACGGGCGACCGGGACGCCGACCTCGCCGTCCAGCGTGAGAAACTCACCGTCGAAGAATTGCTAACCGAGATCGAACGGGAACAGCTCGCCGCGCTTCGCGCGATCCTAGACGCGCAGACGAGCTTCGGCGGCCAGGGACTGCCGGGCATGGTCGAAGACCTCGAGGGCGGCAGCGGCGATCCGGACCGGTCCGCAGCGGGGGTCTACGGCTCGGGCGACATCGATCCCAACCCCGGCGGCGCGGGTACGTTCGGGGATGCGGCGGAAAACATCGAGCAGCTGATCATCCGGGTCGCCCAGGAGACCCACGGCCGGCCCGGGGTCGGGCGGGCCGGTCTTTCCGTCGTGCAATGGCGCGCCCTCCTGCAGGCGCTCATCTGGCAGGAGAGCCGCTTCTCCATCGGCGCACGCTCGCCCGTGGGCGCCTTCGGCCTCACCCAGATCATGCCGGGCACCGCGAGCGATCTCGGGATCAACCCGGAATACTATGACAGCCCCTACCTGCAGGTCGAGGGCGGCGCGCGCTACCTCGCGGCCCAGCTCACCACCTTCGACGGCAACGTCGTCAACGCGCTCGCGGCCTATAACGCCGGGCCTGGCCGTGTGTTCGAATATGGCGGTGTACCGCCCTTCAAGGAGACCCGGCACTACATCAGGGTCATCCCCGAACGCTACAATCTCTACCTCGCGCGGATCGGTGGCATCGACGCGCTCGGCACGATCGACCCCGCGCTTCTCGCCAACGCCCATCTCTCGCTCAGCGGGTTCGGCGCCGCCTTCTACGGCAGCAATTCCCCCGCCGCCATCCGGCAGGCCGCCCTGCGCGTCCAGGACATCGTCACCCGGATCGGCGCGACCCAGGACCTCCAGGAGAGCATGGCGCTCAACACCTATGCCCGCGCCGAACTGGTCCGGCTGATGGCCGCGCGCATTCGCCTGAAAGCCGCACGGACCCAACCGCTCAGCGCGGCCCAACTGGCCCAGGCCGCGACCCGCATGGCCGAGAACGAATTCATGGAGTTCACATTGGAGGATCTGGATTGATGCCCCGCAGAATGTTCATTTCAGCACCATTTCGCGCGTTGACCCTGGCCAGCGTCTTGGCGCTTTGCTCGCCTTTCGTGACCAGTGCCCCCGCCCTGGCCCAGGGCGTGCCGGTCGTGGACACCCAGAACATCGCCCAAAACATCCAGCAGCTCCGGCAGATGATCGAGGACGAGATCCTGCAAAACGAGCAACTCGTGCAGCTCCGCGAACAGCTTGCCACGCTCACGGAGCAGCTCGCCGAGCTACAACGAACGTATGAGGCGTTAACGCGTCTCGCAGAGTTGCCCGAGATCATCCGGACACAGATGGAAGACGAACTAAACGGTCTCCTGGACCAGGAGTTCGGCGACATCATCGCCACGATTCAAGCCATCAAGACGGGGGATTTTTCCGGGCTCACCGGATCCGGCGCCGTCGAGATCGAAACCCAGATGGACCGGGTGCTGGCCGATCTCGGCTTCGACGAGGACACGCTCTCGGAAATGGCCCGCAGCGGCAATCCCGGGGCCGTGCGCGTGGCGACACAGGCCACGACCGGCGCGCTGGTCTCGGCCGCGGCCCAGAACAGCTATGAGGATGCCGGGCAGTCGCTCGAACGTGTCGACCGGCTCGTCGGGCTCATCGACGACATGGATGAGCTCAAGGAGAGCGTCGATCTCAACACGCGGGTGACGGCAGAGCTCGCCATCGCGCTCGTCGCCATGTGGCAGCTCGAAGCGATCCAGACCGTAGGAGATGGCACCGGCGGCGTGATCGATGCCGCCACCATCGCCGAAGAACAACGCTTCATGGAGTTCACGCTTCCGGAACTGAGCGCGGATTGAGGACTGATTGTTGGACGAAGAAACCGCCATCATCGAGGAGGAACTGGTCTACGGCGCACTGAGACGGGAACGGCTCTGGCAGCGCCTGGGGCTCATCGGCCTCGGCTTTGGCATCCTGGGCTGCCTCAGCGCGGCCGCCGTGGCCATCCTCGATGTCGATCCGCCCCCAGTTGTTGTGCCTTACGATCCCGCCACCGGCTTCGCCCTCCCCGAAGCCACCGTCGGGGCCACCACCGTCACCGAGAACCGCGCCATTATCGAGGCGGAGGTCTTCCGCTACGTGACGGACCGCGAGGTCTACAACCAGCTCGACAATGACGTGCGCATCCGCAGCGTGTTGCGCCGTTCGGACCGTGCAGCAGGGGCCTCACTGCGCCAGATCTGGAACTCGGCCAATGCAGAGTATCCGCCGTCAGTCTACGGGCCAAATGCACGGCTCGATGTCGAGATTCTCAGCATCAACCTGATCGGCAACAACCGGGCCACGGTGCGGCTTCGCAAGCGCCTGACCTCGATCCAGGGGGTCCAAGCGGGCCTCTTCACCGCGACGCTCCTCTTCGAGTTCCGCCCCGAAGAGAGCCGCTCCATCGACCAGGTCTGGACCAACCCGTTTGGCTTCACGGTCGTCGAATACGCGATCCGCTCGGACAGATTGGAGAACCAGTAAATTCGCTTCCGGAACAAGAAATCAGGGAACGCCTTGCCAGCGTCCCAAAAGCGCGAGAGGCGCCAGGCTTTTTGCAATGCGAAACACGCCGGACACGCCAAGGCGTTCGTCGCGGCCTTTTTGATGGTCTCGCTGTTTACGCCCCACGCGTCAGCCGAGGCGATCCCGCGCGGGGGACCCAACGACCACCGCGTGCGGGTCGCGTCCTACCAGGAAGGCCAGGTCTACAGGCTGAACGTTTCCCTGACCCATGTCACGACCATCGAGTTCGGGACAGGCGAGAGCATCCGCTCAATCATCGCCGGCGACACGGAAGGATTTGAGATCGACGGCGTCCCAGGTGGTCGCGCCTTTGCGATCAAACCTGTCGCCCGCGGCGTCCATACCAACGTGACCGTCTACACCAACAGACGGAGTTACTATTTCAACGTGAACGAGGTCTCGAGCCCAACCTTCTATGTCGTGCAATTCCGCTACCCGCAAGACAATCGCCGCTCGGCCGACGCCATCGCACGCGCCGCGCCAAACACCAATTACGGGGCCAGCGCACGGACGGAGTTCACGCCGACCCGGGTCTGGGACGACGGCACCTTCACCTATTTCGCCTTCCCACGGAACGCACCCGTCCCGGCGATCTTCCGTTACACGAACGGGCGCGAGCGCACGGTGAACACAGGCGCGGTCGAAGACGGTGTGATCCGTGTCTCGGGCGTGGGGCGCCAATGGGTGCTGCGTCTGGGCGAGGACGTGGTGTGTATCGAGGCGACGCCGCCCGCGGAGGCCGCCTCATGAGTGACAACAACCCGGATCTCGAACAGCGTCTTGCTGCGCTCGAACGGGGCAACCCGCGCCACGGACCCGCCCCGAAACACCGCTTACCGCTCCTCGCCCTCCTCCTCGCAGGGCTCATCCTGGCGGGCGGCTTGGTCCTCTTGCTGTTTTCGGGCCCGGGGGAAGAGGTCGCCCTGCCGACGGCCACCCCGGACGAGTTCCAAACCGAGGGTGACGGGTTCGGAGAGATCGAACCCTTCGTGCCGCCGCCCGCCCCGGAACCCGAGATCGTTCTCGTCGAACCAGAACCCAACGCCGAACTTCTGGCGCAGATCGCCGCACTCCAGGCCCAGATCGAGGAACTGCGCGACGCGCCGGACACCGACGCCGGGGCGGACAGCGCGGCAGCGGAGGCGATCGATGCCCTGACCGCACGGATCGCAGCCCTACAGGACGCCTCCGAGAATGCTCAGGAACAATTCCAGACCGAACTCGCCGCACGAGATCGGGAGCTGCAACAGCTGCGTATGGACCTGGACCTCGCGCGGTTGGAGGCCAACAAGCCGGCACCCGCCCCGCTCGGACCCACCGACGAAGAGTTGCGCGCCCGCGAAGATGAGCGGATGCGACGTGAGGAAGAGGCGCGGCGGCTGGCCGAGCTGCAACGCCGGGCCGAGGAGGAGCGTGCCTTCCAGGAACGGCGGATTTCCTCCCCCGTTATCGCCTTCGGCGGAACGGGCGGCGCCAATGCGGGCGAGACAGAACTTACCGAACGCACCTTCGGCGAGGTGACAGACTTCGTGCTGAACGGCGCGTTGCCGAGCGCCATCACACAAGCCGAAGTCATCGCAAATCCCTCGAACACGGTCATTCAGGGCACGATGATCCAGGCCGTGATGGAGACCGCACTCGACAGCTCGCTCCCCGGACAGACCCGTGCCATCATCTCCGAAGACGTCTTCAGCTATGACGGCTCACGGCTCCTGATCCCGCGCGGCTCGCGCCTTATTGGACGCTACCGCTCCGGCATCGAGATAGCCCAGAAGCGCGTCACCATCGCCTGGGACCGGATTGTCCTGCCAAACAACCAGACCGTCCAGATAAGCTCCTTCGGGGGAGACGAGTTGGGCCGTTCGGGTGTCACTGGCTTCGTCGATACCCGCTTTGACGAGCGGTTCGGCTCAGCCGCGCTGATTTCGATCATTTCGGCCGCCCCGAGTGTGGCCGCCGCCCAGGTCGAGGATGAGACCACCGCGGACGTACTTGAAGATGTGGGCGATGACTTGGCCGATGCCACCGACAGCGTGATCGGTGAATATCTCTCCATTGGCCCGGTCATCTATGTCGATCAGGGTGCCCGCGTCACCGTCATGGTCGACCGGGATCTGGAGATTTTCTGAGATGACGCTCTCCTACCTCCAGACCTCGCTCGATAAGCTGAAGGACGCCGCCCGCGATGACGTCATCGAGATATGCATCAACCCGGATGGCTCTTGCTGGGGTGAGTTCCAGGGGGATCACTTCATGCGGGGGCTTGAGCAGCGCCTTACGGTCACGGAGGTGCGCGATCTCGGCAACCAGATCGCCTCCTCAGCCAACACGACTATGAGCAAGGACAAGCCCATCGTCTCGGTCTCGATCACCTATCGCGACCGCCCCATCCGCGCCCAGGTCGTAACCCCGCCCGCGGTGCTCGCGGGCATGTCGATCTCGCTCCGCTTCTTCTCGAGCCTGCCGCTGGACCAGATTGAGCTTCGTTTTCTCTATGGCGAAGAGCGCAAGCTCGAGGAACTGCGCCAAGAGAAGAACCGCGCGCTCCGCGAGGTCGTCGCCTCCGGTGACATCTACGCAGCCATCCGCTTCTGCGTCGAGAACAAGCTCAACATGATCGTCTCCGGCGGCACCTCGACCGGCAAGACCGTCGCCGCGCGCAAGATCCTCTCCTACGTTGCCGACGCGGAACGTATCGTCACGATCGAAGAGGCCGCAGAGTTGCTCCCCGCCCAGCCGAACGCAGTGACCCTGATCGCCAACCGCGACGCCGAGTTCCAATCGGCCGACGTGCTCCTGACCGCGACGCTGCGCATGCGGCCCGACCGGATCATCCTCGGCGAGGTCCGCGGCAAGGAGGCCATGACCTTCCTCGAGGCGATCAACACCGGCCATGGCGGTTCGATGACAACCCTCCATGCCGAGACGCCACAACTGGCGGTCCAACGGCTGGCCATCGCCGCGCTGAAGACTGAAATTCCGATGACCTATCAGGACATGGTCCAATACATCGAAAGCTCGATCGACGTGATCATCCAGGCGGGCCGCGAGGACGGCCAACGCGGCATCACCGAATTCTATCTCCCGGGAACCGATCTTAGCGGAGGCATGACCCATGAAGCGGTTTGAGTACCAGATCATCACCTATCCGGTGGACAAGAAAACCAGCCTGATCGCGATGCAGGACGACCTGAACACCCGTGGTCGGGATGGATGGGAGGTCGTATCCGTAAGCACGTCCGAGTTCGCGCATCTTGGCCACACCGCGTTTCTGAAGCGTGAGATTGCCGAAGGAGCTGGCGCGAATTGAGAACCGCCTTGCTTTGCATCTCGATCACCGTTGTGGGGTTTTCGGCTGCCGCCGAACGCGACCTCGTCCCCTCTCTCGACGGCACGTCGGATGTCTGCATCGATCGGCCCGCTGAGCCTGAGTGGATGCAGAACATCACCGTGCGAGAGGCTTTCAAACGTGTCCTGGTGCAGGACATCTACCGGGCTCAAAACCTTGAACGTATCGTCGAAACCGGATCCTGCTCCTGCGACACCCGTTTCCCGTCCTGGGGGGCGGCGGAAACGGAGTTTCGGGATCGTTTCGCCACAACCGAACGATGGGAAATGCTTGAGGCCTCGGACACCTACAACCGGCGCGCCAACGCGTTGAGACCTGACGCGATGGCGATCTGCGAAGCCGAGGGCAACTGGTAACGGGTCATGAGCGTCGTCACCTACTTCGTCGAAACCTCCCAGGGCTACCTGGATTCTGCCGCAGAGACTCAGTTCGGCGCGGTGGCGGCAACAGTCGGCACAATGCTGGTTCTTGGAACGACGCTTGTGGTCATTCTGGTCTGTGTGAACATGATCTACCAGTACCGTGCCATGGACGGACGCACTGCTTTCTGGCTCGCGGTGAAAGTCGGCCTCATAGGCGTTTTCGCGACCAACTGGGTTCAGTTCAACGCCTTCTCATCAGCCGTCTTGAACGGCATCGACAGCATCGCCGGATCGCTAGTCGCCTCTGTTGGTGGTGGCACGCCGGGCCCAAGCGGCACGTTCGCAGAGGAGTTTGACCGGCTCATTGCCGAGTTGGGAGAATACCTGAATGCCGCAGGCTCGGAACTGAATTGGGTGGCCGGCGCATTGCTAGATGTTCTTGGCGTGCTCCTGCTCTCGATCCTGGGCGGGCTTGCTGCCTTCATTCTCGTCGCATCCCGGCTCATGATCGCACTTCTGATCGGGATCGCTCCGGTCATGATCTTCCTGACGCTTTTCGAGGTGACCAAGGATTATTTTGCGCGTTGGCTCTCGGCGCTGGTCTCCTTCGCGCTCTATCCAATAGTCGTCGCAGGTGTTTTCGCGACAATCACCGGCGTCAGTTCGGCACTGATCGGAGAGCTTGGAGATCCCGAGGGCGCGTCCAACATTGGGGCCCTTATCCCATTCTTCATGATGGTGCTCATGGCAAAGGGCTTCATCATCGCGACGCCCTTCATCGTCAGGGCGATTTCGGGAAACATCATGATGCCTGCGCTCTCGGCAGGGATGGGTGGGGCCTACGGGTTCGGCAGAGCCCTTGGCGGCAGCCAGCAGGCCTACAACCGGTATCTTATCGGCGGAGCGAGTGGGGCGGAGTACGCTGCACTCCGCGCCCGACAATTCTTTGGCGTCCAGACGATGCCTCAAAGGCCGGGTGTCAATCAGAACACACCCGTTTCTCCCGGATCGGGCCCACCCGGCACAGGCGCAAAGATGATGGCACAGTTGGCCCGTCTAAGCAGGCTGGGAAGGCGATAATCCCCGAATGCGCACTCAACAGTGTATGCATCGCCTTGCCTATGATCCCAATCGTCCCGTCACAGAGTCTGTGCCGTTTCCTCGAGCCGATATCGGGGGCTCTGAGATAAGTCACAGCTGCTAAGCTGTCGCCGCGCAGTGTACCTCGGGCCCAGGCCGGATGTTGACAAGTGGCAGCTAATTTGCATATATATGCCATATGTCCATTCCGGAGGCTGTTATGCCTGAACTCAGACGGATCGAACCACACGTCGCCGCTCCCGTACCGCAATTCTCCGATGAGGAGGTGCAGGCCATGCAGCGCGCCTTTATTAAACTCGCCGGCCTCTGGGGTTTGAGCGATGAGCAGGCCTCCGTCCTCATGGGCGATATTTCGGTGCGGACGTTTCGGCGTTGGAAAGCAGGGGAATTCGGCCGTGCCGGGATCGATACCGCCGCACGCCTCTCGAACATCATGGGGATCCACAAGGCGCTCCGACTGCTCTTCAAGGAGCCAGCACGAGGTTACAGCTGGGTCAAGCGCTCGAATACCGCATTTGGCGGCGCGACGGCTTTGGAGGTCATGCTTGGGGGGCAGATCACCGACATCATGCGGGTCAGGCGTTACCTTGACGCGGTGCGGGGGCCTTGGTGACAGCGCCCGAAACCAGGGTCACCTGGGACAGGTACCATCGCTTGATAAACTCGGCCTACCCACCGATCGATCTCTTCGAGGATATCGCAGACCCAGCCGACTGGTTGCTTCTCGGCTCGGGCGAGAGCAAGACCAACCCTAGGCTCGCCCTGACCATCGGAAACCTGGACCTCGTCCCCGAGGAACGGCGCGTCGGAGGGCCTGGAGCATCCTATCTGATGGCCCCATTCGTGCATGTGACACCCGATCACAAGGGGCGGTTCCACGACGGCACCTTCGGCGCCTTCTATGGAGCGGACGATTTCGAAACGGCCCTATTTGAGACCGTCCATCACACCCAGCTGTTTTGTGCCGCAACCGACGAAGCGCCGGGATGGATCGCCGACAAGCGCGAGCTGATCGGGAAACTAGATGCGGTCCTTGTCGACGTCCGGGAGGGGTTTGACGATCTTCTCAACCCGGAAGATTACACCAGCCCTCAGGCCTTCGCGCGAGACCAACGTGCTGATGGTGCGAGTGGTATCGTCTACCCGTCCGTCCGAAACCCTGCCGGCACATGTTTCGCGACTTTTTATCCCGATGTCGCCGCCGCTCCCGTCCAAGGGCGCCACATCACCTACCATTGGGACGGCGCGAAGGTTGATATGTTCAAGGACTTGGGCGACGGGTCAGTCTACGCGATCTCGGCCTGACGCCACGGCGAGCAGAGACCGGGGAAACGGGTTTGGCTCCCAGATGGGGTGCAGCGAACCTCCCTCGGCCAACCGGACTTCCTCTGCCGTCACCGATCCCTCAAATGTCGCGGCACATCCATGGACTGATGCAGGACCCGGATCACGAAGATCGCGGCGCCATCGACCTCGTAGAACGCAAGGTGGCGGCCGGTGATCAGTCGCCAGCATCCCGGCAAGAGATCCGAACAGTCCGTTCCGATCCGCGGATTGTCGAGCAATCCGTTCAGGGAATGTTCGATGTCGTCGAGATATCTGTCCGCTTGGTCGGGTCCCCATTTTCGGTCAGTCTCCATCCAGATGTCGATAAGATCGGTTCTGGCAGCCTCGCTGAGCCGGATTTCACGCGTCATTGGCGCCAGACCTGGCCCACGCCTCGCGTTTAATCGTGGCCATGTCCAGCGGTCCCGCATCGCCGGAGTCCTTGCCCTCCATCAGGGCGACCCGGAGCCGGGCGCGTTGACCCTCCTGCTCTTCCATGAGCCGCAGCGAGGCACGGATCAACTCGCTGGTCGACCCGTATCGGCCCTCCTTCAGCATCAGGGCAATGAATTGGTCCCAATGCGGGCCGAGTGTCACGCTGGTGCTTGCCATCTTAACATCCAAAATACGCATAAAGATGATATATGCGTATCACTCAGAGTGCAACCGTTGGCTATTGAGAAGTATCCGCACCCCAAAACCGCAGCGAATGATACTTGCGACGCAACCGACCGCCATCAGCCCCGGTGTTGCTGTCTGGGACGCCGGTCCTGTATCCCGTTCTCAGATCAAAGCGTATGACAGCAAACTTCCTTAGGGAATGAGCAGGTAGCGGGCAGCAAATTGCAGCGATGTTTCTGCCGAGACATTAACTTGTCACTTGACAATTTAAGAGAGTGGAGTATCTAAGGTGCCAAGGAAGAAGCACACAGCAAAGGAAATCGAGGTCGTCATCCAAGAGCTCGAAGAGCTGGGATGGGACCTTATTGAGGGCAAGGGGCACGCGTGGCGGATCCTCCGATGCCCGGTCAACGATAAGGATTGCCGCTGTGGCGAGTTTTGTCAGATGTCTGTCTGGTCGACCCCGAAGAATCCACAGCAGTTCGCGAAAAGGATCCGACAGAAGGCTCTGGCCTGCGTGAAGCTTCAGAAGAACGGCGAAGGTAATGCCAATGGCTGAAGAATTCGAATTCGAACTGGTCTTTGCGCTCCCCGATGGGGAGCACGATGCGTTTGCGCTCTCTGACGCGATCTTCGAGGCGGGTTTTGAAGATGCACTCGTGGGCACCGGTCACGCCGGTCTTCTGGGTGTAGAACTGGAACTTGAAGGGGATGAGGCCGAGAGCGCGATCCTTGAAGCGGCGCGGGCGCTGATCAAGGCGCTGCCGCAGGGCACTGTCCTGCGCGAGGCCCGTCCCGACCTTGTGTCTCTCGCGGATGTCGCCGAGAAGCTCGAGGTGAAGCGACAGGCGCTCCAGCAGCGCAAGATGCCCCTCCCCGTTGCGGGTGGCCTCTACCGCATCGATGAAATGATCGAGGTTCTGATGGAGGCCTCAAACCCGGCAAAGGGGCAGCGTCGTCCGCGCTTTAACCTGGCTTCCGCCGCGAAGTGGTTTCGTGCGGGCCCCGCGGCCCGCAGGGTGAACGCCCAGTTGACGATGCGTGAGATCGACCCTGCGACGATTGAGCGAGCCCCTCGACCAGAGCGCGACGACCCTGGCTTTCTTCACCCGTGACAATGGTCGGCTCAAGGCCGTGGCCACAAGACGCCATCGCGACATTCTTTCGTGTCGCCCGCATGGCGGCTCAGCCAAGCCCGAATTTCTCGCCCGTCTCGCTGACGTTTGCTTCCGAACCGGACATCTCCGCCTCCAACCGCTCGAGATCACTCACGGCGTCCTGAACTCGGGCGACGTCGTTTTCGGACGCAGCCTCCACCTCCAGATCTGTCTGCCGCCCGAAATCCATCTCGAACTGCCGCTGATCGTCCGCGAGAACTGCGGCACGACCGCGCCGAGGCGTTCGAGCCGGACCGGGATCAATGGGTGCGCTCCCTCCGGAGTCTGATAACCCCATCCTGGCCTCGAAATCGCGTTCCGAGAGACCTGACCCACGCGGCGCCGAAGGCATCGCCCGGACACTCAGGGGCAACTCCTCCATCGGAGGAACTGAGCCTTTCGGGAAGGGCAGATCCCCCTCCTGCGCCGCGTGGATGCCTTTGAAAAACGGATCCTCGTAGTAAACGACCCGCTTCGCCCGGACCGGCATCTGCGCGTCCACGACCACCACGATCTCATCAAGCGGCAGACGTCGCGCCTCATCTTCCGGCAGGAGCGCGACCTCCTCCGTCCGCTCGGACTGGCTGCGGCCCTCGAACGGGTTCTTGCCGACCGCGCGGGAACGTGTGACCACGGTTTTGGTGGTCTTGCCCACGGCCTTGCTCAGTTCCTCGACGGTCTTTTCGTCCGAGGGCGTCAGGTAGAGCTTGATCCCGGCGTTGCCCTGCAAGGCCCGCCGCGTGTTCTCGCCGTAGATCTCGTCGATGGCCGGGATGGTTTGGGTGACCACCGCGAGATGCCCGCGATAGGCACGCAGCACCTCGATACTCTCGGCCACAATCGGCATCTTTCCGAGCCGGTTGAACTCGTCGAGCATGATCATGACCGGCCAGGGCTCGTCCGGACCCGGCTCCTTGTCTTGAAGCGCCGACAGCAGATCCGAGAAGAAGAGCCGTATCAGAGGTGCCAGCGGCTTCACCATGAGGGGCTGGACCACCAAATAGACACTGAAAGGTTTCTTGCGGATCGTCCGGAAGTCAAAGTCTGAGGTCGCCGTCGCGTCATCGATCGCCGGGTTCTGCCACTGGTCCAAGCCGGACGTCATCAGGAGCGAGACATAGGAGGTCAGCGTGTCGTTGTTGGTCGAGGCCAGCCGCGTGAATATCAGCCGCGCCGCGGCGTTCTGGACCTCGTGGGCGCGAGCGAGATATTCCTTTTGCTTCTGCCCACCCGAGGCGGCGATGCGGTAGATCTCTCCTAGCGTCGGTCGACGACGCTGGAAGGCCAGGAGCCCGGCCGCGACGAAGAGATCGATCCCGCCTTTGAGGAGCCCCTGCACCCGGTCGTTGTCATTCTGCAGGAAGAGTGTGGCCAGGAGCTGCAACTCCATCTGTTGGCGCGCCGGGTCTTTGAGCTCGTAGATGCGCAAGAGTGGGTTGTAGCGATGCGTGCGCCTGTCCTCCCAATCCGTCGGGGCGAACCGATAGACCGTATCGCCTTGGGCGGCCCGATGCCTTGCCGACGCCTCGAAACACTCACCCTTCACATCGAGCACGACCGCCGATCCCTGCCAGGTCAGCAGGTTCGGAATGACAAACCCGGTGGTCTTGCCGCGTCCGGTCGGGGCCACGATCAACGCATGCGGAAAGGTCCGGGAGCAGAGGAACGGCGCCCGCGATCCGGGCTTGCCCAGCTTGCCGATGACAAAACCCGTGCCCGGCGCGCCGAAGAAGCCGTTCCGCTTCATCTCGCGGCGGGTCTGCCAATGGGTATAGCCGAACCGGGTGAGCGCCGAGCCCGACATCGCCAGGCTCATCATGAGGCCCGCCACCCCGGCCCCGCCCATGATCAGGTTGATCAGGCGAAAATCATCGGGGCGGGCGGCCCCGATGGCGCGATAGTACTGGGCGATGTAGAAAAAATCGATCTCCGCCCGGAAACCCAGGTCCCGGAACGTCACCACAGCCGAGGCGATGACATAGCCGATCGCGATAGCGACCAGTGTGACCAGCGCGACGCCGAGGGCGAGGCGGCCCTTCCCCATCCATCCCATCAATGGGTCTCCCCGCGCTCGGTCTCGCCATCGACAAGATCGGCGCGGTGAAGCTCGAACTCGCGGTCGGCGATCTCTTCGACCACGGCGCGGGTCGCCTCGCTGTTGGCGGTGGCCGTATCCGACTGCAAATAGGTCTTGGCCGCATAGAGCCGGTCGAGACGGTCTTCGATCTGGGTCTTCAGCACGTCGGCATCACCGTCCCGCAGCCGCTCGATCTGCCTATCATCAAGCTCCCGCTCGACAGCGTCGCGGTAGGCCAGACGTTGGCCGTCATCCTGGAAGGGCGACTGCAGATTGCCGGCCCGTTCGTGGTCGACGACCCGCCGGATGTCCGGATCGATGATCGGCGCGCCCTCGACTGCGTCCCCCTCGCGCGCGTCCGACAGCCGCCCGTCGCGCAGGTCGAGCGCCACCTCAAGCAACTCGTTGTCGCGGCGGACCTGGTTGAGGGCCTCGGTGTCGCGCAGATCGGTGACGGAAGCATAGGTCGCGCCAAGCCCGCGGGCGAGATGCGACGGCATATCGGGATAGCGCGCGTGGAACTCGTCCGTGACGGCATCCGCAACTGGGGTCCGCGCGTCGCGACCTTCCATGATCCGGTCGACTTCGCGGGTGATCTCGCGGGCCCGGGCCTCGTCGGTGATCCGCTCCCGGTAGGGCTCGGACCGGTCGATCACGTCGCCCGGGCGCGCGAGCAGTTCGGGATGCGCATCGAGGTAGCTGCGTTGCTCTTCTTCGATACGCCGCTCCGCGCGGGAGACAACCTCCCACTCCCGCGCCTCGATCTGCTGATCGGTCAAACCTTCCGAACGCATGTCCTGGCGGATCGCGCGCTCCATGTCCTCAGTGGCGTCCCGATGATAATGGACCCGCTCCATCACCGTGCGATCTTCCACGACACCGTCCTCACGCAAGACCCCTGCCCGCTCCAGCGCGACGCCGAGCTGGACATGAGCGCGGTTGAGGGTCTCGCGCGCCGCCTCCAGATCCGCGCGGCGCTCGAGGTTGAGACCGTCCCTCTCGGCCACCCGCGCCAGATCGTCAGCGATCCATTGCCGCTCGAGCGCCGCGTTCTGCGCGCCCGTCTCCATCCGCGCGACGACGACGGACGAACTGATGCCGGTTCCGCGCAGCGCGGTGTCGACCTGCGCCCGCACCTCGGGGTCGCGCAACCGGTCGAGCCGGGCCGCATCGATATTCGTCTCGGAATAGACCCCGCCCTCCGAAGGCTTTTCGGTCAGTGTCACGGAGCGCAGCCCCAAGGGCTGCATATGCGCGAGCCGCGACTGGATCTCGTTGAGGCTGCGCTCGAGCCTCGGCCGGTCGGCCTCCGGCTTCGCATCAATCATGCCCTGGACGCGCGCGACCTGATCGGCATAACGGGTCCGCAGATCCTCGAACGATTGCTCCTCTGCCATGTAGACGCCTCCTTCCAAAGTCAGCTTGCCGCCCTTGGCCAGAAGCTCTCCCGAGCGGAACAGGGCATCGGCGATGTCCTCTCGGTTGTCCGCAGAGGCCTCGGCGGCAAGTGAGTGATAGATGATCCGGGTGTTTGCGATCTCTTCCAGAGCGCGATCCAAGTCTGCTCCGACCCGTGGCCGCGGCTCCGTGGCCCGCCCTTCGTCCTTCGCCGCATAGACCTCGCGGGTGCGCGGCGGGTAGTGCACGACACCTCGATCGAGCCGCCGCGTGGCCTCGAGGCGCACCCCGAACCTCTCGGCCTCCTCGACCATGGCGAGGCGGAAGTCGTCGTAGTTGAACCGATGGTCCCGGCCAAGGAAGAAGAACTCGCCCTCCTGCGATCGGCGGTTCAAGACTATATGCGCGTGGGGGTGGTCCCGGTCCTCATGGACCGCGATGATGTAGTCGAAATGCCCCTCGTCCGACTGGAAGAACCGCTCCGCGACATTGGCGGTGATGTCGCGCACGTCCTCGCCCCGGGTGCCGATCGGATAGGACATGAGCATATGCGTCGTCTGTCCGAGCTTGGGCTTGAACCCCGCACTCCAGCGCTTGGCGAACCGCTCCGTCAGGTCCTTGATCTCCGATCCCTCAAGCCTCGTCTTCCCATCCAGGAACCCGCTGCTGTCCACGATATGCGAGGACTTGGTGGTGAGGTAATCAAGCTGGTTCATGAGCTGGGATTTGGTATGCGTGCCCCCGCCCCGGATCGCCTTGAAGACCGCCGCACGATGCCCCGCAGCGGCGCGCACGAGCTGCCTCTGCCGGGACGCCTGCAGCCCCTGCATCGAGCCCCGGATGCGGCTCCAGCCATCCCGGAAGATCTCTCCGGTGACGTCATGGACGGCATCATTCAGCCGCATGGGCGAACTCCCTCAGAGCGGCAGTGGCGGAGAGCTGCATCCCATCCCGACGACGGCGCAAAAGCAGGTCGATCTCGTCAGCGGAATCGAGGATGAACCGCGCCAGCCCACGCATCTGCGCGAGGCGCAGTTCGGACAACTCTGCGTTCGGCGCGGAGCCTTCCCCCAGCCCCTCCCGGCTGGCTTTCATCATCTGCTTGGCGACCTGTACGACGCCGTTACCGACCTCGTGCAGGGAGGCCCGGTAACGTGCCATCTCAGCCGCCAGCTGCGCGTCCGGAACGAAGGTTCCGCCCGCCGCCTGGATCAGCCGCCGGACCCCCTCCGTGCGGGTCTCGATCCCCGCCGCGGACAGCACCTCATCGAGCGCGGCGAGCTCTTCTGGTGTCAGCTTCACCGTCACCGCGGCCGTCGCCACGGCCGCATCCCGCTGGCGTTCATCATCGGCTTTCAACGTGTATTGGATGGCCCGCGGCGTGACCCCGAACCGCTCCGCGAGCACGGAAGTCCCCACACCTTCTCCGGCCTCACGGATAATCTCCGCCCGCTCCGTCTGTGTCAGTCTCTTGGTCCGGCTCATACGAAGAAAGCCCCCCTATTTCCTGCCACCTTCATTCAAGGTCGCTTTCATCATACGAAACTATACGTCACGGTCAATGCAATATTATTGTAGATTGCCCCCAGGCGACCTTGAATTCCGCTTCGAGCCGAGCTCCACAGGTGTGAGGCCCGGCCCGAAGGGCCCAGAAAACCCAACCATCTCCAACCGCACCTCGGTCGCCCGTTGTCATGCCCGCGCCCGAGGGTCTGGCCGAACACGCATGTGTTCGGACGGAAGCGAGGGGCGGCGCATCTCTTCACCGACGGGGCTGACGGACAGGGTCAAGGGCGGCCAGATTTGGCCCGCCAAATCTCTGCCGGAAAAACCGGCGGGCGCAGCCCGACTGTTATTCCGGATGGCCCCCTTGAGGCTGGCCGGCAGACCTGTTCCAGGTAATCTCTGATATCCTCCGTCAGGACCGCACGCGGTCCTGACACCTTCCCGGGGACGCCGGCCGAAGGCAGGCATCCCCGGTCTTGGCGCAGCCTTTCCTGAGACAGGGAAAGGGCCGCCCGTGGGCCGCCCATCCTCGTGGGAGGATTACTCCTGCGGTTCCTTCGAGCTCGGCGGGAACATCACCAGCTCCTGGACTGCGACGGGAAAGTCGAGCTTGAGGCTGAAGAACTCCGAGCCGTCCCCGTTGCGGGTGTTGCGGAACATCGCGCCGACGCGCTGGAAGCGGGTGCGTTCCTTGCCGTCGCTGTCGGTGAACTTGACGGGAACGGTGGCGACGTAGTGGTTGGTCATTTGGGTCTCTCCTTTTTGCGATGGGGATCACCCGGCACGGGGGGCAAGGGAGGTCCGCAAACACAAATGCGGAGGGTCCGCGCGCCCCGCGCGTGGAAACCGTATTTGTGTTTGCCGGAGCGTGAGCGGAGGGCACGGACCGCCCGACCCCGTGCGATCCACATCTATGAGCAAAGAGGGGAGACCCAAATGTGCACCCCGCTCCTCAGCCGCCATCGGTCCTGTCGAGTTATGTCAGACGTGACCAGGTCCGCCCCCGCTTCCAACGCGTCGGCGCGATGGTTCGCGTGCGCCCGATCGGCACGACCGCGATCGTCTGCCTCAAGCTCGGCTTCCCCGTCGCCTGTGTGGCGATCCGGGGCGGTGATACAGCCGCAGGTCTGGCAGCAGAGTTGTCGGCCCGGACGGGTCGCCGTCATCGGGCGGCGCGGTCGATGCGCTGCGCCCGCCCCAGCGATCTGCACCCGGACGGGCGGATCGCGGGGTTTCTGGCGCGCATGAGGGCAACCCCGCCGGCTGGCTCCGTCAGGAGGCCGCCGCCGGGGTATGCCACTCAGCACGTCCAGGGGCCTCGTGTTCCGGGTGGAGGCCGGCACGGCCGGAACCTGCGAGCGCGGTGACGGCGGTGCAACCGCCGGCAGGGGCCCGGCATGACCGACGATCGATCACCACCGACCTTCATGTTATTTGCGTCTGACTGAGGGGCCACAGACAGTTGAGGAGCGCAGCAGCCCCGCCCGGCCTTAGCCGGGCGGGGCTGCACTTATGGATGGTGTCGCAGTCGTCGAGAGCGTGGAAGGGTTAGAGAGAGGGATCACCGGGCGACGGGGCCGCCCGATGAAAGGTACTGTTCAGGCGAAGAGAGACTCGCTGAGGTGCGAACAATGCGCACAGGCCTCCCGCCAGTGGAAATTGACGCTCCCGCCATCGATAGTCTACCAATCGGTCCGCAACGCGTCTTTCCCGCAGGCGACGCAGGGGACGACATGGCCGCCAATATCGTGATGGTCTTTCCCGGTGGAAGTTCCGCGCTGCGACGTGCCTGTGCGGTCGCAGTGTCGGCAAAGGTCGTCCTCGGTCTTGTTCTCGTCGGTCATGATCTCATCTCCAGATGTTCGTGGACCACCACGTGAGTGTGGTGGCATGGCCGAATGCCTGGTTGCCGAAACTGTCCGGGTCAGGGACGGCGCAGCCGCCGGCGTGCCGGGCGCAAAAGTTTTCCGGGCGCATCGCCCACCACGGGGGCGTCATCGAACACTGGACCGCCCTCTCCTCCCCGGCCCCCCCTAGCCGAAAAGTTTTGCGATCCTTGACGCGGACGGGTTCGGGGGCCATCCGGAGGATATGCTTCCGCACTCATGTGTGTGTGATTAACGACAGGTTTGCCCGACGCGAGCAGGCAAAGGGTGCTGCCCGGACGCGGGACACGAATGGAGCGGCGGGATCGTTTTGCCCCGCAAAACAGACCGGAGCGTAATCCGGTGGAGCGGCCGGGGCGCGACGTGCTCGCGAGACGGGCAAACCGGGACGCCGGGTGCTGCGCCGTGGTGAGGCCGCATGGCCGAATGCGCGATCGGCCTCAGGCCGACACCTCCACCGCGACTTGGCTTACTGTGCGGAGGAGACCGCCAGTTTACGGGCAGGCAGATGAAAACGACGAAAGGGCCGCCCAAAGGCGACCCTCTCTCATTCACGCGTCTGCCGTCTTCTTCGCCGGATCGGCGACCCGCATCACCGTCAGGCCTTTGGCTTCCGCCTTCTGCCCGAGGTTCAGTGCGACCCCGTTGCCGCCGAAGAGCACGACCCCGGTCGCGGCGAACTTGTCGTCCAGCATCTCGTCGTTGCATTTGAAGGGTGCTGCCCGCCCATGCGCGGACCAGCGCGGATCGAAGCGCGCCTGCGCGACGCCACGCGCCCGAGCCCACCGGGCGGCGATCATCTCGGCCCCGTGCTTGCCACCCTTGTGGCAGAGGAAGATCTCCTGGTTGCGGTTCTGCCGGATGCGCTCGCGAACCTTGTCGAGTGTCGTGAAGATGACGTCGATATCGGTCCAGTCGGTCGCCCCCGAGACGATCAGGGGAACCCCCTCGACCTTCGACTTCGCGGCTGCCTCGCGATCGTGCTGTTCCAGCAGCTGCCGGGCCTCGAAGACCGCTCCGGTCTCCTGAGCGCGAGCACTGGCGCGCGATCCCGCGGCCGGGATGAAGGCGTGGCCGGTCTCGACCTCGTAGCATTCCGCCGCCGCCTCGCTCATCACCTCGATGGCCCCGACGATCTCGCGGACCTGCAGGAAGCGGGCCTGCGCCTCTTCGAGCGCGGTCTCGGCGATCTCCGACCCGTCATGGGATTTTGCCAGGGCGCCGATCTTGTCAGCGGTGCGGTCAAGCTCCCTGCCCAGAGCGATCTTGCGGCGCTGCAGAATCGTGGCGAGCCCGTGCGCGAGCGGTTCGATCTCGGTCTCGAGACCGGTGCCGCGCAGCTGGCCAAGCAGGGCCTCGAAAGTCTCGCGGACGATGCTATCGGTCAGGACGTGATCCTCGGGGATGGGCAGCTCCGCGTCTTTCTCCGTCAGGCCGAAAAGTTCGATGGTCTCGTAGGCATTCGCGTTCTCGTATGTCATGTTGGTGTCTCCAGATGTTCGGGGAACCACCACGTGAGTGTGGTGGCATGGCCGTACGTCTGGTTCACCGAATCTGTCCGGGTCAGGGACGGCGAAGCCGCCGGCGCGCCGGGCGCAAAAGTTTTCCGGGCGCATCGCTCACCACAGGCGCGTCATCGAGCACTGGACTGCCTTCTCCACACCCGCCGGCCTCGCCGAAAAGTTTTGCGATCCTTGACGCGGGCTGATTTGGGGGCCATCCGGAGGATATGCTTCCGCACTCATGTGTGTGTGTTGACGGTAGGTTTGCCCGACGCGAGCAGGCAAAGGGCGCGACCGGACGCGGGAGACGGATGGAGCGCCGGGATCGTTTTGCCCCGCAAAACAGACCGGAGCGTAATCCGGCGCAGCGGCCGGGGAACGGCCTGCTCGCGAGACGGGCAAACCGGGATGCCAGGTGCTGCGCCGCGGTGAGGCCGCATGGCCGAATGCGCGACGGACCGAAGGGCCGTTCTGCCCTGCGACACGCGCAGCCGAGCAGGGGAGGCCGTAAGGCTTAGGAAGACATGTGGCGGACATCAGGGATCAAGCCACTTGGTATGCTACTCAGCCTGCATGTCCTCGAGGTCCGCGTCGAGCAGATCGATCGTAGGATCGCCAAGGGTCACGAAGCCGCCGTCGACCGCGCCCCGTTCGATCGACAGGATCGCCTCGGCATAGGGAATCTCGGTGACGGTGACCCCGAGAGCCTCCAGTGGGCCGACGACGAGGCCTCGCGCCGGTTCCGTGAGCTTCGGAATCCGCAGCTTGAGGCCCTGCAACACGTCCACGCCCTCAAACTCCGGCTCAAAGACCGTGTCGGCTGCGAACACATTCCGGCCCTTGTCCGGGTCGTAGAGCAGGATTAAGGGGGTGATGGATTGCTGAACCCTGGCCCAATCGATCCGACGCAACAACACCCTGTAGGCATCGCTGCGCACCTGTCGATCCGGGTTCTGGATGAAGACTGTGTAGTACCTGTCCGGGAACACCACCGAGACGGAACTGTGCCTCGTGACCTCCAAATCGTTTGCGGCGGTGGCCGTGGCAGATACCGAATACGTCCCGGGGACCAGGAACCTGCACATGAGTTGCGCGGCCACGGCATCACATTGCGCAACATGCGAGCGGCCCACCGGTTGCCCCGCGACACGCCATGTCAGTGTCCTCACATCCGGACCCCCAATCGCGTTGAATTCGGTGTCGAGCCCAACCTGTGCCGTGACGCTTTCGGGGGTGATCTCGAGGGAGGGCGGCTCCGCAGGCGCGGTCGCACGTCCCAGAACCCACCCGCCGATCCCCACGATCGCGGCCACCGTCACACCGACCAGAATCTGCCCGCCAAGACTCTCTGAGGACATCGATCTACTCCGAGACGGTCATCACGATCGGACAATGATCGCTCGGATAGGCTTCCGCAAAGGTCAGGACCTTTCCGTCGGCGAAGGGCTGAAGGCTCCCATCACATCGGGTCAGCGCGGCGCCAGGATCGCGGAACACGTAGTCACCCGTAAGCTCGATCTGATCCGCCGTCAGCGTCACACCTTCCGCGAGGTTCTCCACGACGAAGAAGTCGATCTCGGCGCTGCTGCGGGGCGTGTAGAGCCATGGGCGCAGCCCCTCGGCCTCGAACTGCGGGTTGTTCGCCATGGCCTCCTCGCCCAATCGAGCGAAATCGAACGCGAACGAGGACCAGCACGCGCGTGTCTCGGCACCCGGCAGGATGTGCCCCTGCGGCACGTTCGGGAAGAATTCCGCCCGGATGTTGTCGGCCCCCTCCAGGAGTTGCCGGTTGAAATCCCCCGCCAAGATGATCGTCGCCTCGTCGTCCTGGGCGTCCATCCAGGCACGCAGGCGTCGCACCTGCTCGCGCTGCGTCGCACAGTCGTCCTCCGTTCCGGGCTCGACAGAATTGTTCTTGCAGGTCGCCTTCAGGTGGATCGACGGCACCAGATAGCGTCGCCCGTCGACCGACAGATCGACGCCCACGCCGCCGCGTACCGGGCGCGCGGGCGCGCCGCATTCGTTCTGATGCGGCACGGCGAGCTCATCGATCTGGAAGAAACGGTGCGCGAACGTGTCCCTGATCGCGATCGCGTTGTATATGTCGTCAGCATCCGCCGCGCACTTCTGTGCGTTCTCATAGCAGCGGGTCTCGAACCGGAAGCTGTACCCGTCGGGGAGGACCGCTTCCAGCGCCGCGACGCTGCCAATCTCCTGGAATGCGATCACGTCCGCATCGATGGATGAGATGATCTCCCGGATACGGGTGTAGTCATTCGCGTCGCGGTCGAACCCGCGCAATTCCGAGCCCGGCGCGCCCAGGTTCGCAATGTTCCAACTGGCCACCGTGAAAGGTTCCGCGAAACAGACGGTCGGCACGAGCAAACATGGAAGGACGAAATGAAAGCCCCGCATCTAAAACCCTCTTCTCGGAATTGAAATCATCGGAAAATCGTTGGTCTTGAGACCACGATACGACAGTATCGATGGTTTCGCGACCCGAGATCCTGTGAGGATTTCAATAGGGAAAAAGAAAGACGCCATCCCGGGAGGTGGGATGGCGTCTGATCTCTTCTGCCCGCGCCACGGGAGGAGGTGTGGCGCAAACCTGAGGCCGATCTCCAGGGAGGAGGAGAGGAGAGCAACCTCAAAAGTAGGCTAGCCTGAAATGCTGCGGTGCAACAACGCCAAATGCTGCAATGCAGCTATGCGCTTCATGCAAAGCTACATTCGGAGACCTTTCGTATACTATTGTCGAGCGGCAAATATGGGTGACCCGTCAATATTCGATATGTGCCCATAGGCGTTTGTCTAAGTACTTGCGAACGCGGAACCACTGGTTACGCGACGCCTGTTCATCCGGCATTTGCCCGGAAAGGCCGACGGAGATAGGCTTTTGCAAGTTCAAAGGAGAGAGTCTCAGGTGTTGCGAAGGGTTCAATACATAGACCGCCCCAGCTTCCCTGACGAGCTGTTCGCAGACGTTGACTCGGCACAGTTGCGGATGGCGTTGAGAAACCTCCAGTCCGCGGTGCGTGCCGTCACCGGTGCCATGCGAGACATGTACGCCTTCCCTGACGGCAGCGATCTCAAGGTTGGCGTCACTCCGGAGACCCACCTGAACGCAAGGGCCCGCCAGTCGCGCGTCGGCGGTCCGTTCTCGATCGAGTTCACGTCCGGCTACGTCCTTTGGGCGGCCGTCGTAAGCTCGGTACTCGCCCGCATGGTGGCCTCAGGGTTTCGCCTCGAAAGGACCGTGTCCCTGTCGTTCCGTGACTTCGCAGAGGACGTGGCGACGTCCGGGGTGCAAACCTGCGTCGACCTGACGATCAACGAGATCGGTCCGGACATCGAGGGCAGCTGGCTCTTCTTCTTCGAGTCGCTCTATCTGCCGGTCTTGTTTCACGAGCTGGCCCATGTAGTGCGAGGGCATCTCGGCCTGCTCCGACAGCGACACGGCGGGGCGGGCCTGTGCATGGTGGACGAGTTGATGAGCCAGGATGCGGGCAACACGCCTCCCGGCTTTCCGCTACGCGATGTCGAGATCGATGCCGACGTCTACTGCTCGGGTATGTCCGGCGAGTTCGCCTTCGCGCGATCCGCGACCCTGCCGCGCTGGCAGTATATGACGGGCAAAGAGAACCTTTATGCCGAATTCGTAGGATACGCACTCTTCGTGGTCGGCCAGGAACGCATGGCGCGCGACAGGATCGGAACCCGCGACACCTACCCGTCGCCAAATCTGCGGTTGCTCCTACACTCTGTCGCCCAAAGGGCGCGTTGGAATGTGGAACATCCCGAAAGTGACTATTTCGCCGAGATATTTGAGCCCGCCATGGAATTATTGGCACCGCTCGAACCGGCCTTCCCCGAGCTCGATCTCCTCCGGGACACGATTACCAGGGAGGGGGAGGCCGACCTCAGGAAAGAGATCGCCGCCTATTTCGATCAGGACCCCGAAACGGAGGACGGGCTTTTTGCACCCTTCGCGTTCGACGCGCGATGGAGCGACCCCATCCCGAAATTCTTCGGGATATCGTGATCGAATGGAAGAGGTCTCGCGTGCGTTTTGGAAGGTCGATCCCATCGTCAGGTCTATGGGCGGATATCTCGACGTCATAGGGCTTACACCAGTCGAGACGACATTGGTGCACTGGACCGAACATGTCTTCGACATCAACATAGGCCTCCTGGACGCGCGCGATCCGGACCTCAACATCAAAGGGATCGACCTCGTCATCTCAGCCGGCGATGCTCCGAACGCGGCCGCGCGCCAATCGGGCGATCGCCGTGCAGTCATCATAAGCCTCGGCCTGCTGCGAAAACTTTGGCGGTTCCTTACGGCCGCAGCCCATCATCCGGACGTGCTTTCGCGCGCGCACCCCCTGAGGGATCCGGGCAAATCGTGGAAAGAGGCGCTCGACGGCCCGCTCATTGCCTTCGATGACTGGTCGATGGAGGCGGAGCGTGCGGAGTATTTCGTCGACATCCTGATGCAGATGTTCGACTACGTGATTTCGCACGAACTCGCGCACCTCCTGCGGCGGCATATCGATCTCCTCTTTCCGGACGCGACACCCGGCTTCGTCGACGAAGCGGCAACATATCTGGACCAAGCCCCCGGCCGATCGCCAGAATTGCTGCCGGAAATGCTACAGGATATCGAGTTTGACGCGGATGCGAACGGGCTGAACCAAATGCTCCTGAGCATGGATGAGAAACATCCGTTTCTGAGGGGCTGGACCGCGGAGGATGGGCTCGAATACGGCTTCCAGCTGGCGTTCGCCCATATCCTTGTCATGCGGGCGCTCGACACGAGGGAGGGTCCGGTGGATCGACCGGGGACGGAATATCCCTCCCCGCTCTTTCGGGCGATGAACTTCACCAACCTGGTGTTCAGATCCCTTCACGACCTGGTGCCGTGTGACTTTGAAGAGTCGGTGCGCGTCCACGACACCGCCTGGTTCGAGGCGAGTGAGATCTCCAAAGACATCGGTTTCGGCGACGGCAGATGGTTCGGGGAAGGCCCCTCGGACGCGGATCACGAGAAGTTCCTCGTCAGAGAAGCACGATATTTCGAGGCCACACGCCGGATCGATCGCATCCTCGACGGTGCTGACAATGGGTGAGGAAGACCTCGAAACCCTGACCCTGATCCGCGTCGCCGGAGAGTTCGTCACCTACGTGCTCTTCCCCGGGATCGACGAGACAGCCTTCGCCGAACGGATAGACTGGAGGCACCGCGAAAGTGCGGGCCTTGACGCGATCATTTCGCCTTGGCGCAAGGATCGCTATCGCATCGCGATCGGAACCGCCGTACCCGATCTCATCCTGTCTCGCCTCCAAGCCGTCAACGTCGAAGGAGAGACCGCAGCTCGGGCCGAGCGGTTGGGCGGGATCGAGCCCGCAATGACGCTGGCATGGTTTGCCGGTGTCGCCTTTTTCGCCACCCACGAAGCCTGCCACGCCGCCGCAGGCCATGTCGCCTATCAGAAGGCGCTGAATCCGGAAACAAGCACGGGTGACTTGCCGCGACCTCTGGATCTGGCGACATTCCGGCTCCTGTCAGAGCTTGAAGCCGACGGGGCCGCCGCAGCCAGCCTCCTGTCGGCGGATTATGAGCTGATGCGCACGATCGAGGGGCTCTCATCCGACGGTGATGACAGAGCCGACAGCGCCATGATGTTCATCGTCATCGGCGTCTTCGCGACCCTGGAACTTCTCGCCTCGGAAGGGCCCGTCGAGGATGGGTATCCAACGCCCGAGACGCGCTACCTGAACGTGGTCGCGGCCGTGTTCCGCCACGTGGCACCGCACCTTCTCCTGCTGAAGTCGGGCGACTATGTTCGCCGCGAGGCGAGCGGCGAAGAGGTGCAAAACGTCGCGAACAGGTTTCGCCACTCGGTCCTTCCGGCGCTCGCCGCCCTGAACCACTTCGATGTGACCGCGCCCTTTGGGGAAGACATTGCGGCGCTTCTCGGCGGGGCGATCCCGAACAAAAGTGAAGCGGGGCGAGACCTTGCGCGCTATAGTCGCAACCGGGCCCGATTCATGCGGGCATTGAGTGGATTTCGAGAGACACGGATGTGGGACGATTTCAATGACTGACGTTGTGGTGGTGATGCGCCTTGCCGGCGATGACGCGGACGCGTCCAAACAGGATATCCTCGCGCTGTTGGAAGGCGTCGCCGGTGCGGACGTTACCGACAGCTCGGTCGACGCGGCCCTGGGCATGACCGCAAAAGAGCTTGTGCTGACCGTGACGATCAGTTTCGCGACGTCCGTCTCGGCGAATTTCGCAACCAAGGCGATCGAGGACGCGTTGCAAGGACCACTACCCGACCAGGTGACGGTCGAAGAGATCTTTTGTGAGACGCCCTCCGAGAACGATGGCACGGTGGAAGAGACCTCGGAGTGATGCTTTGCCAGCGGGGCTATCGCACCGGCGAGTTTCGCCATCACCTTGCGACGGGCAGGCCGTTGACCTCGAACTGACCGGCCACAAAGAAAAACGGGAGCCGCGTTTCCGCAGCTCCCGTAGGTTAGGCAGACCGGGCCGGTCTAGGCCGGCCTCGTTAATCGATCGGGACCAGGTTCCGTCACATCAGGACACCAGAGACAGTCCCGCACCAGCGTCCCGCTCGCGCGCACCGCTCTCGACGAAGGGAATGATCGAGAAGGTCTGGCCGCCGCGCTGCTCCTCGTTCTGCACGGCGTTTACCCGCAGATCGCCATCGGGCGTGTTGATGAGGAGCGAGACGTAGTCGTTGCCGGTGCGGTTGCTCTTCGCCATCCAGGCCGAACCCACGCGGATCGGGTGGCCCTTGGGCGAGGAGACCTCGATCCGGTAGTCGGGATGGGTCTCCTCGGTCTTGAATTCGTTCTCGATCAGCATGAATTCGAGGTCGAACATCATGTTGGCGATGTAACCGGCGAAGGCGTTGTCTGCATCCATCGCGGTCAACTCGCCCGAGATCGAACCGGACTTCATGCCACCGTTCGAGACCAGCGGGATGATCTCGAATTCACCGGTCATTGCTTCGCGTGCTTCCTTCGTCTGCACGGCGTTGACCCGGAACGGCCCGAGGCCGACATCGATCTGCATCGAGATGTAATGGTTACCGGTGGTGTTGCCGGTCTCGTTCCAGGCCGTGCCGATACGCACCTTCCGGCCCGACTTGTTCACCGCGGTCACATCAAAATCCGGGCTGCGCTCGGACATCTTCGTGCGGGTCTCGAGCTGGATCGCGATGTCGAACCGGCTCGAGTGGATCATGCCGGAATAGGCGGTGGCTGCGGTCTCGGCATTCTTGGTCAGGGTTCCTGCGAACATGGGTCTTCTCCTTGGGTTTGCCGCTGCCCGGCACTTGGCCAGAGCACGCGGGATTGCTTTTCGACCCCTCATGGGATCGCAAAACCACAAAGCCCTCTTTCCTTTCTCTCCTGACCGTCAGCCCGGCCCGGCGCTGGACGAGGTGTCCGACGTCGCCCCGCGCACCACCCTCCCCTGCTCTGCCGCGGCATCATTGTTCGGTTCCAATATGAAGAAGTCGGCCTCGGCCCCGTTCAACTGGCGGCCGCTCCGGTCTGTCAAACCGATCGTGCTGCCGTTCCGCACAAAGGTGATGAGGTATTGGCCGAGGCCATCCCGATGCACCCGGTAGCCCTCGCTCGCCCAGTGGACGGATTTGCCGGCATCCACGGCGGCCTTGATCTCCGCGACGTTCATCTGGATCTCCATTTCAGTATTGGTGTTGGAAACAAGAGAGGCCCGATCCCCAGATCGGGCCTCTGCACACCCGCATTCGATCTACCAATCGAAGACCTCGAGATAGGGCACCGGCGGGACATCCCGATCGAAGAGAACGTAGTCGCACCCCGCATCCATCGCCAACGCCATGACCGCCTTGAAGGCGTCACAGTCGACGCCTTCCGGCAGATCGGCGAGCGTCTCCGGAACGGAGAACAGCCAGCCATACTCATTCTGCAAGCTCGGCGATTTGGCGAAGAGCCCGTTCTCGATGGCCTGGACGGTTTGTTCAGGCAGATGTGCTGTGCTGCAATCGTAGAATCTGCGGACGTTGCGCATCATGATCCCCTCGCCTCCATCCAGTCCTTGAGGCCGAGGATCGTCTTGCCCTCAGCCACCTCGGCCAGCCATTTCGTGCGCGGATCGCCGACGGGCTCATGCGCCGGCCCGTCGATATGCCCGTTGGCCATCCAGGGCTCGGGCTGGATCCGTCCGAGCCAGTCGGCGAGGCTCGGGATGCGGCCCTGACAGTCTTCGCGGACATGCTGCTCGCCGATCCAGCGGATGGGAATCTCACGCCCCGCCTCGTTGGTGAGCGAAAGCCCGAAAACCCGTTCGGCTTCGAAGATGCCTTGCGTGTGATGGCGCAGCGCACGGTGGGTGAAGATGGCGAGATGCTCCTTTGAGGCATCGAACCAGTCGTGGACCGCCTGATAGTCGGATGGCGACCCGCCATACTTCCGGGCCGAGCTTTCGGCATGATGGAGAGGATGGGCCATGTCAGAGCCCCTCGTCACGGCTGTGGGAGCACTCGACATGCCGGTCGGCATGATCCAGTGCGATGCTGTCGGCGGTGACATCCCAGGTCAGCGTGCCATAGCCGCCCTCGTTGTTCTCGAAGCCGGGATGCTGGTGATAGGCGACAGACCAGGCGAAGTCGCCGAGCTTCGTGGCGAGATCGTCGGGGAGCGCAATGCCGACCGGCTGCACCGTCACGTCTTCGATATTCCCCGAATCGCCGTAGCCCTCGTATTCGGCGGTGACCTCGGTGATGCCGAGGCCTCGCAATTGCGGGAGCAGCTCGTTTCGGGCGGCCTTGTTGGCGGCTTCGCGCTCGGCCTGCCATTTTGCCACCGCCTCGGCAAAGGTGGTCTCGGAGTTGGTCATGGGTCTCGTCCTCTTGTCTGGGATTGGGGAAGGTGCCGAGGGGTCCAGAGACCCGCCACGGCGGCGGAACGCGAGGGGGCAAAGCACCCTTCCGCGTTCCCCCCGACCCAAGGCCCACTTTCCCTTTCAGGCGGCGCGATCTGCCGCCGTTGGAGACCCTTCCCCCACGATCCGGGCCAGGATCGCGGCGGTATCAACACCCTCCCCGTGGGGCACGAAGACCCGGAGCTGGAAGGCGATGATCTCCGTGAAACACCCCATGGCCTTCAGCCCGTCGATCGTGCCCCGGTCGGCCCCGTCGATCTCGAGGCGGGCCGCGCCCGCGACCCGGCGGCGGGTTAGCGTGAGGCCCCGGCCCAGATCGACCGGCGCGGTGGACCCGAGCGCCGCCGTTAGCATCTCCTGCGGGGTTTTCGGGGTGCCGACCATAAAACGGGCTCTGAGCGCGACCGCACCGTCCTCGCTGACTGTGCGGCCGATCATGCTCCCCTGCCCCTCGGACGTGACCCGGTAGATGCGTTCGTTGCCCGAGGGGATGTCCTTCCAGATCGGCAGTAGCAGCCCGGTCAGCAGATAGAGCTTCGTCGTGGTCACCTTCGGCAGGCTATCGGCCTCCTCGTCCCAGAGGCGGCGGAACTCGGACGGCTCGATCTCTTCCCAGGCGGAAGCCTGGAACTTCCCTTCCTCGACATAGGTGGACCCGCTCGGCCGGGTCACCTTGCGCATGAGCGTGACAATCTCCTCGTCGTACATCTGCATCGGACGGGCTGAGATGAACGCCGCGCGACCCGACGCGCGGTTGATCATCGGCAACCTGTCGGGGTTCCGATCCAGCACCTCTTCTGCGGAGAGGATATGGACGGGGTCCGTCACCTCAAGTCCGATTATGCGCGTCACTGCTCTGGAGCGCGGACAGGTCCAGAGGTCTTCGGTCGAGACCTGCTCTATCCGCTCGCCACGCAGTGTCTCGACGCCGAGATCGAGCGTGCCAGCCGCCCGCGCCCGCTCGGTCTGATCGGCGATCCGGCTCATGAACTCGGCGAAGAGCGCGTTCTGCATGTGGATGGGCAGCGCCAGCACCCGGTTCAGGAAGCGTTGGATTGGTGGAAGCTCTTCGAGCAGCACGCCGTCCTGGTCGATCAGCCGCAAGGCGGTCCAATCGCAGAACTTCTCATAGCTCATGGCCCCGGCACGCCCGGCGGCCAGGTCGGCGTAATAGCCGCGCAGCGCACCCCTTGCGATCGGGCTCTCGAGATTGTCCTCCTCGCGGAACATGCCCTGCGAGCCGGTCTCGCGCTGGCCCTTGGTGAGCGCCCCCAGCTGATCGAGCCGCCGGGCGATGGTGGAGGTGAAGCGCTTCTCGCCATGCACATCCGAGGTGCAGACCCGGAAGAAGGGTGCTGACACTTGAGCCGAACGATGCGTGCGTCCTAGCCCCTGGATTGCCGCATCGGCCCGCCAGCCGGGCTCCAGCAGATAGTGGCGCCGCCGCTTCTGGTTCTTCGCCGTCTTTGCGGCATGATAGGACCGGCCCGTCCCGCCCGCATCGGAGAAGATGAGGATGTCCTTCTCGCCATCCATGAAGGCGCGGGTTTCCGAGGAATTGCTGTTGGCGCTGCGCTTTTCGATAAACAGGGCCCCGTCGCTGGATTTCAGGGATCGAATGGAGCGCCCGGTTACTTCGGCCACGGCCTCATCGCCGAAGGCCCAAAGGATCTGGTCGAGCGCGGCGGGAATAGGCGCAAGCGCCATCAGCTCCATCATCGCCGCATCGCGCAAGGCCTCGGCCTCGCGGGAGACGACCAGGGCACCGTTCGCATCCCGCAGCGGCTCGGCCACCATGTTTCCGTCGATCTCCACGAGCTTCTGGGCGTGGATCGGGAAAGCCTGTTCAAGATAGGACAGCACATAGTCGCGGGGCGTGAGCGCACCTTCCACCAGCTCGTCTTCGGGATCCATCGCCTCGAGGCGTCGTTTCAACAGGCTCTCGCCAGTCGAGACCACCTGGATGACGCAAGCATAGCCGTCCGCAACATCCTCTTCGATGGCGCGGATGACGGTCGGGGCTTTCATGCCCATCAGGAGGTGATTGAAGAAGCGCTGCTTGGTGCTCTCGAAGCGCGACTTCGCCGAGGCTTTCGCGGCAGAGGCGTTCGTCTGACCGGAGGCATCATTGACGCCTGTCACGGTCAGCGCCGCTTCGAGGTTGTGGTGGATGGTCCGGAAAGCCCCGGCATAGGCATCGTAGATCTCGATCTGGGCGGGTGTGAGCGCATGTTCGAGCACGTCGTACTCAACACCGTCGAAGCTGAGCACCCGCGCGGTGTAGAACCCGAGCGTCTTCAGGTCGCGCGCCACGACTTCCATCGCAGCAACGCCCCCGGCTTCCATCGCCGAGACGAAGCTTTCGCGGCTCGGGAAGGGATATTCGGGCCCCTGGCCCCAGAGCCCGAGGCGGGAGGCATAGGCCAGGTTCTGCACGCTGGTGGCTCCCGTCGCCGAGACATAGAAGACCCGGGCCCGGGGAGCCGCGAGCTGCAGACGCAGCCCGGCGAGGCCCTGCTGGGAGGGTTTGACCCCCCTGCCCTCGTCGGACCCGGCGGCGTTCTGCATGGCATGGGCCTCGTCGAAGGCCAGCACGCCGTCGAACCCGTCGCCCATCCAGTCGAGAACTTGGCTGAGCCGGGTCCTCCCGCATTTGCCCGCCGACCGCAGCGTCGCATAGGTCACGAAAAGGATGCCGTCGCCCATCGGAATGGGTTGATCTGGCTTCCATTTGGAGAGCGGCTGGATGTCGGCGGGCGAGCCGCCGAGATCGGTCCAGTCGCGGATCGCGTCCTCGATGAGCGTGGTGGACTTCGAAATCCAGACCGCCTTGCGACGACCTGCGAGCCAGTTCACCAGGATGAGACCGGCGCATTCCCGGCCCTTGCCGCAGCCGGTACCGTCGCCAAGGAAATAGCCGAGGCGGTAGGCACACGCTTCCGGATCATCGTCGGCGCGGGTCATCCGGGTCTGGTCCTGGTCAATGGTAAACCGCCCCGGCAGGTCGCGCGCGTGGGCATCGTTCGCCATGAGGATGGTCTCGAGCTGGGCCTCGGAGAGATGGCCCTCCTCGATCAGACGGCCGGGCAGGCGCAGATCAGCGGCGGCTTCGCCGTTGGGTGCCGGAGGGGCAACCGAGGCCATGGCTATACTCTCGACCAGGGGGGTCGGATGTTCCCGGGCACCCTCAATCTCGATCCGCTGCGGACGATAGCGGGCATAGATGTCGGAGACGGGCGTGTTCTCGCGGGGGGTGTCGAGGCAGGTGAAGGCCAGCGGGATGGCGGCATGCGATTTGGGTTTGGCAGACGCCGCTTGGGCGATTGGGCGCTGACGTGCAACAGGGACACCGACCCGGCGCGACCCAGTCCGAAACTGCGCACCGGTTTGGATCGAGGGAGTGGCAGTGCGGGTTGCGGCGATATCATCGATGATTTGGCGCGCCGCGTCCAGATCGTCGACCATGGCGCGGACGATCTCGATCTCCTCCTGCACCTTGTCGAAGACCATGAGCTGGGTTTCGACGGTGGTGCCGAGTTTGCGGTAAACGTGGCCCGGAATAGTGAGCGCGAGACGGGGCTTTGCGATGGCCGAGGCCCGTGCCCAATGGGCCGCGTCTCGTTTTGGCGAAAATCCCATCGGCATGATCGCCGCGAGACGTCCGCCGGGTGCCAGCCGTTTGGCAGCGCCGATCAGATGTTTCGCCGCAATGTGCTTGTCGCGCGACCGATCGACCGATGAGGCGAAGGGCGGATTCATCACGATGACACCGGGAAGCTCGGGCACCGTCAGGAGATCATCAATATGTTCGGCGTCAAAGCCGGACACCTCGCCCCCGAACACCGCCTCGAGAAGCGCCCGACGGAAGGGATCGATCTCGTTCAGCATCGGTTTGCCACCCGCGCAAACTGCAAAACCAGCCAGCGCGCCGGTCCCGGCGGAAGGTTCGAGGACGGTTTCGCCGGGGCGGATGGCGGCAGCACGGATAGCCAGCGCCGCATAGGGCAGCGGCGTCGAGAATTGCTGGAGCCGGATTTGCTCTTCGGAGCGCCGGGTCTCCGTCAGGAGCCGTGAGGCGAGCAATCTGGCCGTCGCGAGCGCGTCCGAACCGCTGTCCCGCATGATCGCCGTCACCGTGGCGGCCTGCATCAGGTCATAGGCCATGCGCCACGACCACGCGCCGCCGGCATCGCTACCGCCGAAACTCTCGCGCATGATCCGAGCGAGCGATGAGCTCTTGAGCGGTTGCTTCTCAATCTCGCTGCCGATCAGGCGAATGGCCTGCAGAAGCTGTGGTTTCGATGGGAAATCGCGTGCGAGTGCCGGGCTTCGGTTGTCCATATCGTCTGTCCTTTGAGTCAGGTTGTGGGTCCGACAGGACAGAAAGCCGCCTCAGCGCTTTCAAACGCGCGGAGGCGGCTCAAGGCTGAACAGATAGCGATGTTGCCGGCGGTCAGGAATCGTTCCCGGCGAAAAACTCGGCCAGAACCGGACTCGCCTCACTCTTCGCCGAGCCGAGGAGCTCGGACCCGGCGAGCGAGGCTTTCGACAGGCGCACGAGGCCGCCTGTCTCCTCGATGCGGTAGCAGCGACGCTTTTGCCCTCCGCGCCGGTAATGGGTGGCGGTCACGATCTGGCAGGTGCTGCCATCGGTCAGCGTTACCGGTGCGGCCAGTTTGATCTTGTCACCCTCGTCGTAGTCCGGGATCGCCGCCCAGTCGCGGCAGCGCTGACGCCAGGCATGGGCATAGCTGTCGGGATCCTTCAACTCGGAGAGCAATGCCAGAAGGCTGAGCGGCGCGCGCGACTCCACGGGCCCGGCGCTCTCCTCCATGTCCTTGTAGCCCCAGCAGCCCTCGTCATAGCGGGTGAGGAACACGGCGCCGAAGGTGATCGACCCGTCGGCATCGGTCACGTAGGTTCTGTCTTCAACCGGCGCGCCATCGATGTTGGTGAGCCTCAAAGCTGCATACCAGGTCGACCCGAGTTTGGAGGCCTTGAGCAGCACTGTCTTGCGCGTATCCGTTTCGAACGTGCAAAGCCGGGCGATTTCTGCCTTCTCGTCCGCGTAGGTTTTGACGCGGCGGTCGGTGTAGAAGAGCCAACCCACTATGCCGCCCTCCGGTCATCGATTTCGATGAGCGCATCGAGCGGCACGCGGTAAGGCAGCATCTCGTCGAAATCCTCGCAATTGCCGCTATTCTGCACGAGGGCGTGGGTGTCGGTGGCGTCCTTCAGGATCACCCGGAACGTCCCGCCGAGACCGGAGGGCACGTCGTAGGTCCCGCCGATCAGATAGTCGGCGGCGCGACGCAGGAAGACGCGGATCGTGTGGCCATCGGTCGCCAGCCGAATCGTGTCATGACCACGGTCGATGAGCATTTGCACATCATCGAGAATGTCGGTGTAGAACTGGCCGGTCAGATCGCGGAACGCCGCCTGCCGCGCCGCCATCCAGCCCGGATCGCGGAACGGGTTGATGCCCTCGGCGAAGGCATGGGTGGGATCGGCGCGTTCGGTGGTGACGATCCGCGTCGTCGTGCCATCGATGCCGTTCGAGCGCAGATGGACGCCATTGCCGACGATCAGGATCAGGGCGGGTTTGCCCACCGGCCCGTTCCAGTTGGGAAGGAAGGTGGAGCAGCCGCGCGCATGCGCGATCTGCGCCGCGACGCTCGCCGCGGTGAAGCTAAGAAGTGCCATGGGTTTTACCTGTAAGATGGAGGGAGGGGTGCGACCCGCGCCTACGTTTCGGAGCGGGCCGCCTGTAGGGTCAGGCCGCTTCTGCGACTTCGGTTTCGTCTTCGGGTTTCTCGGCTGGCTCGACACCTGCCGTCTGCATCATCGGCGGGCACCAGGCCGCGACCGCCGCCCGCTGTGCATCCGTCAGCGTGGCGAAGGGCTCGGCGAAGAGCTTGTCGCAGAATTCGACGACTTGCTTCTTGGTCGAGGAGGCCAATGTCACCGCCTCCTGCGCGAGCCCCAGTTCCTCACCGAGGATCTTCAGAAGCCAGGCCTTCTTGAAGCGATTGAAGAGCGCCGCATTCGGTGTCCAATGCGCTCGGATGTCCGACATGATCTCGACTTCGAAGTCATGCATCAAGCTATCCCGCTGCCGGTCCCGTGAGAAGCAGGATTGTGTGGTTGCCGCCGTGGCATAGGCCACGAGTTTGGCCTTCTCGCCCGCATCGAGCGCCCGGAAGAGCGCGAACTGGTCTGCAGGGGATTTCGCGTCATCGGCCCAGGAGAGGTCGAGTGCGTCATGGGCCTCGGCCACCTGTTCAAGCGAGGTGCCGTCGATCTCGTCCATCTTGGCGTGGGTACGATACTCCTGGCGCGCATCGACCTTGATCGCTTGGGTGACGCCCAAACCGCTGGTCAGCACATCCGTGACCAATTTGAAGAGCGTGAGGTCGAGCGTCGCCTCTGGATGCATCGCCATGGCCGCGCCGAGCGCCATCGCCCGCTCGGTCTTCAGGTCCTCGGTGAGCGAGGCGGGATAGGTGATCTGATCGCCGTCTACGGCGCCCCTGTCGCTCGGTGCGCCGGTGCCTTTGCCAGACCGCTCCGCCTTGTCTTCAGGGCGCACCATCCCGACATGCAGGGAGATCTTGCCATGCGACCAGGAGGCGATCACGCCGGAGCGCGAAAGATCCTCGGTGCCATAGGCCTCCTGTAGGTCCCGCGCCTCAGCTTCCAGCGCGTCCACGCGTTCGTAGAGTTCATTGTACGCCTCTTCCTCGAGCTCTTCGTTCTCCATCTCGTGTTCGAGTTTCTCGAGTTCGGCGGCAATCTCATCGACACGCTTCTGGCCCTTCTCATCGGGCTCGACTGGACCCGGATAGACACGGCCATAGTCCGCCATGGCGGCATAGTCGTACTGGATGACCGCATCGGCCCAGGCAAAGCCGATCTCTGCCCGCGCCTCTTCGGCGGCGGCGGCGAGTTTTTCGAGCAGGATCGTTTCGACCAGCGCGGAATCCTCCAGCACGGAATGCTCGTCCAGGAGATCGGCCGCGATGGCGCCGCCACGCGCCTCGTAGTCCTTCCGCACGAAGGCGCCGATATCGTCGCTGACCTGCACACCGCGGGACTTCAGCGCGTTGCGGACGGTATGGGCCTGGACATAGTTGTCCTCCCTGGTGAGCGCCTCGAAGACCTCGCGTTGCACCTCCTGGCTCGGGTGATCGGCGAAGGCTTTCATCGTGTCGAGGGTGATCGATTTGGCGCGGGCCGCGGCACGGATGTCGGGATGGATGAGCCCGTAGCGCAGCCTGCCTTTGACGGCGGCGACGGTTGTGCCGAAGGTCTTGGCAATCGTCTCGGGAGTCTGGCCGTCGACCTCCATCATCCGCGCGAAGGCCTCGAACTCGTCGATGGCGTTCATCGGCGCCTGGGTGATGTTCTCGGCGAGCGACAGCGCGGTGGTCACATCGCAATCGTCAGGGACCAAACGGCAGTCGATCTTGGTGCGGTTCGTGAACCCTTTGGCGGTTTTGTCGGCGACCAGCTCCAGAAGCGCCGCATGGCGCCGGCCACCGGCGAGCACCCCGAACTTGCCACCGATCTTCTGAACGAGCAGCGGCTGAAGAAGGCCCAGAACGGCGATGCTGGCCTTGAGATGCGCGATATTCTCCGAGGCATAGGTCTCGGGGGAATTGGTCCGTACGTTCGCGGGATGCGGGCAGAGGTCGCCGATGGCGACGGTGGTAGTTTTGAATGTGTGAGTCATGACATGTCCTTCTCGACGTGTTTGAGAGGGCCGCGCGGGTCTTCGCGCAACCAATCCCCGGATCCGGGAACCAACAGGACAAGAGGCCCACTTTCCCTTTCGGAGGGTCAGCGGGCCTGTCGGTGATGGAAGGTTGGGGTGCGGCCCGCCCTACCAGTCGCGCGCCATCATGACGGTCAGCACGCGCATGGTCGTCTCGGGATTGTCGGGTGCCTCGGCGCCATAGCGGAAGTCAGAGCTGGCCTCGTAGTGATCCAGCTTCCAGAATACGGTTTCGCCCCGGATCGTCACGGCCCCGAAGTCGTGCCAGCCTTCCGGATCATTGTCCGGCTCGAATGTATCGAACGCACCGGTGGCCTGGACGGCCTCTGTGACGAAGCCATCGCCTGCCTCGATCAGGGACTGGGTCACGACGAGGCGGCCCTGGATCTGCTGATCCGGGGTGATGCCAAGGCAGGCAAACCTGCGGAAAGCGTCGTTCTGGGATGCGATGACAGCCGCGTTCGGACGCGAATAGTCTGCGGGTTCAGGATGGCTCATGGGTCTGTCCTTTCGGGATGGGTTGAAACCACCAAACCCAAAGCCAGTTTTTCCTTTCACCACGCCCTACCAGCCCGGACAGCCCCGGCCTCAAGCGGCCTGTTCCCCCTGCCCCGCCTCCGACGCGGCGACGAGATAGTCACAGGCACGCTGCGCGTCCGCCGCATGTTTGAAGATCGCCCGCTTGTCAGACCGGAGCACGCGGACCCAGTTGTCGAGATAGGCCGCGTTCAGCTCCAGCGTATGCGCGGAGAACCCCAGCTTCTGACCCAAGAACACCGTGCAGAGCTCGGCCACAATCTCTTCCCGTGCGTAGGCGGTGTTGCCGAACCGCGCATCGCCATAGCTGCGGTTTAACCGATGCCGGGGTTTCGTCCAGTGGCCCAGCTCATGACCCCAGACGGCGTAGAAATTCCGCGGGTTCTCGAAGAGCTCGATCGGGGGCATGTAAATCTTGTCGAGATTCGGGACGTAACATGCTTCCCGACCAGAGAAGCTGACATTGGCACCGATTGCCTCGAAGAAGCTCTGCATATGCGGGATCGGTGCGCGTTCGGGATGAACTTCCGGTTCGGCCGCAGCGGGATGGAAGCGAGGGTCCAACCCCTCGATCTGATCGGCGTTGAAGACGCGGTAGGATTTCATGAAGGGGATGGTTTTGGGATCTTCGGTTTCCGCCTGGTCGCCGTGGGCGCTTTCGGCCTGCTCGCGCTCGGCCGTCCCGTAGTAGACGACCACCGACGATTTCGAGCCCTTGATGACTTTCGCATCGAGCTCGTTCGCCTGCCTCAACGTCATCCAGTAAGGCGAGGCGTATCCGGCCATCATGGTGCGCATAGTCAACAGGAAGTTATTGACGCCCTGGTAGGGTTCGCCGTTCAGGCGGAGCGGCACGGAACTGCCGCCGACCGTCCATGGCTTGCGCCAGGGCAGCACGCCCCGGTCAATGATGTCGATGAGTTCGTTGGTGATCGACGCTGCAGCGTCGAACTTGCGTTTGCTAGACTTGGACATGAAATATCTCCGATGTTTGGGGAGCGCGCGGCAGCCGCGCGCGGATCGGACAAGGGTGGTGAGCGACGCCGCGCGGGGGTACGGGTGCTGTCCGCATTCCCGCCAGACCCATCACTCCACCTCCGGATCCGACTTTCTCAAGGCCTGCTTTGACTTTCCGGAACCCGGTCATCCCGTGGTTGGATCGACCGTCAGAACGCGGACCGCCCGCCAGGAACCCGTCCTGATGCACCAACAGGAAGCCTTTCAGTGCGACGTAAGCGCTTCCCGCACACTTCGGCGGTGTCTCAGGGCAAAACCTGCTGATGGCGGGCAGATCGGGTTGCGGTGTCGGGCCGAAACCTTAGAAGGGCAGACGCGCGGGGCGCGTGCTATCTCGCGTGCGGCCCGGAACCGCTTCCCACCCTTAAACTCCCGGAGTATTTCAATGATCCGCCATGTAGTATTCTTCACTGTCCCAATCGACGGCAACCTCGACGCGGTTCGGAAGGGATTGCAGATCCTGACGCGGATTCCCCATGCGAAGCACCTCGAGATCGCTCTGAACCGAAAGACGGATCCGGCCAGCAAGGAAGTCGATGTTGTCGTCTACGGAGAGTTCGTGGATGACGCGGCGCTGGCCGCCTACAAGGCGCACGAGATCTACGCCGAATCCATCCGGCGCGTGAAACCCCTCCGCGAGATGCGCTTCGCGGTGGACTACGACACCTCTCAGGCCTTCGTAACGGCCGATGAAGAGGCCTGACCCCTCGAGGGTACCAGTAGAGGCCAAATCGGACGCTCACCGCCTCCTGCTGCGCGACGATTGGGCAGGCACCGAGATGCGGTTCACCGCACCTCGCGAGTTTATCTACGCCGACCATGTTGACGAGATGCCACGGGCCTTGGACCGCATGGAACGCGTGCGGACCGCGGGCCAATGGTGCGCGGGCTACGTGAGCTACGAGACAGGCTGTGGCCTTGATCCGCGCAATACAGTCCCTGCGCGCTGGAGGGACGTCCGCGTGACATCGACTGCGGGGCCATCGAATTCATAGATCCTTCTGGCCTGGTGCGCGGCAATGTCTCCATCCGTCCGCAACCTCGCCTTCCAAAAGGGCGATGAGGCCATTTTCAAAGTGTGAGGCGGCATCCTGTTCGATTCCGAGGTTCGCTCGGAATACGACGAATGCCTGCTGAAAGCCCGCTTCGCCTCTGGACCGGATCCAAAGTCTTGCCTGCGCACCGACGTCTGAGCCCATAATCGTATGACGGTGGCTTTCGGCACATGTTAGCGTGCGTCATTCAAATAAGACACCCCGCACACTTGCCCTTAGGTAAGTCGACCCGTAAACACCTCCCAGCCGACACCACCCGCGTGCGGTCGCGCCCTCCGCGGCGGCCCGAAATAACCTCAGGAACTCCGCTCTTGCTCGACCAGATCGCGCTGCGCGCCGAACTCGCCGATCACTACGATCTCTCTCCCTCCACCGACATCGCCCAGGCAAATGCTGACATTTTCGCCCGGATGGACCGTGTCGTGACGCCCCCAGACTGGGCGATCTACGCGCCCTATGTCGCGGCGATCAACAAGCTGAAAAAGGAACGCAACGCGGTTATCCTGGCGCATAACTACATGACGCCCGAGATCTACCACGGCATCGCGGACGTGGTTGGCGACAGCCTTCAGCTGGCGATCGAGGCGACCAAGGTAAAGGCAGACGTCATCGTCCAGTGCGGCGTGCATTTCATGGCCGAGACCTCGAAGATCCTGAATCCCTCCAAGACGGTGCTGATCCCCGACATAGAGGCCGGCTGTTCCCTGGCCGAAAGCATCACCGCCGAAGGCATCGCCGAAATGCGCGCCAAGTATCCCGGCGCGCCGGTGGTCACTTATGTGAACACCACGGCCGAGGTGAAGGCGGCATCCGACATCTGCTGCACGTCCTCCAACGCGGTGCAGATCGTGCGCGGGCTGGACGCGGACACCGTCATCATGACGCCGGACAAGTACCTGGCGCAGAACATCGCCAACCTGGTGCCCGAGAAGAACATCGTGTGGTGGGACGGTGCCTGCATCGTGCACGAACAATACACCGCGCAGGACCTGAAGGACTTTCGCGAATGGAACCCGGGCACGCGGATCATCGCGCATCCCGAATGCCCGCCGGATGTCGTGGCCGAGGCCGATTTCTCCGGCTCGACCAGCGGGATCATCGACTATGTGACGCAGCAGCGGCCGGAAAAGGCGATGCTTGTGACGGAATGTTCGATGGCCTCCAACATCTCGGACGCGCTGCCGGATGTGGATTTCGTCGGGCCCTGCAACATGTGCCCCTACATGAAGAAAATCACGCTGGAAAAGGTGCTGTGGTCGCTGCACACGATGGAAGGCGCGGTCGAGGTCGACCCGGAGATCGCCGACAAGGCCCGCGTTGCCGTTCAGCGCATGATCGATCTGTCCGCAAAAATGGCCGGCTAGGGCGATGACCCCGATCGAAACGCCGATCGAAACGGGCCGCGTGATCATCGTCGGCGCGGGACTGGCGGCGCAATATGCGGCGCTGAAACTGGCCCCGCGTCCCGTGCTGATGATCTCTCCCGAGGCTTTGGGGACGGGCGCGTCCTCGGCCTGGGCGCAGGGTGGCGTGGCGGCAGCGATGGACCCGGCGGACAGCGCCGATGCCCATGCCCGCGATACCGTCACCGCCGGCGCGGGTACCGTCGATCCAGGCGTGGCCTCTTCCGTCACCGCCGAGGCGCGCGATCACATCCTTGACCTGACCGGGCTGGGCACGCCCTTCGACCGCACCGCCGACGGATCCTATGTTCTGTCGCGCGAGGCGGCGCATAGCTTCGCCCGCGTCGTGCGGGTGCAGGGCGATCAGGCCGGGGCGGAAATCATGCGCGCCCTGACCGTCCAAGTGCGCGAGGCGGACCATATCCAGGTGCTCGAAGGCGTCATGGCCACGGCGCTTGAGGTATCGGGCGGCCGCGTCACCGGCGTAGCCGTCGTCCGCTGCGATCAGGGGCAAAGCGCCAGCGTCACCCTGCGCGGCACCGCCGTGCTGCTGGCGGGGGGCGGTTCGGGCGGGCTTTATGCCCTTACCACCAACCCGCCGCGCATCCGGGGTCAGGTGATCGGCATGGCCGCCCGCGCCGGTGCACAGATCGCCGATGCGGAATTCGTGCAGTTCCACCCGACGGCCATGGCCTGCGGCCTTGATCCCGCCCCCCTGGCGACCGAGGCACTGCGCGGCGAAGGGGCCGTTCTGGTCAACCGCCACGGCGACCGCTTCATGGTGGAGGCGCATCCGGATGCCGAACTGGCCCCGCGCGACATCGTGGCCCGCGCCGTCTATGCCCAGACACAGGACGGGCTGGCCCCCGCGCTGGACACCCGCGCGGCATTGGGCGCGAAGATCCTGACAGATTTCCCCGCCGTCGCCGCCGCCTGCCAGCAGGCCGGGCTGGACCCGGTGACGCAGGTGATCCCCGTGGCCGCCGCCGCGCATTACCACATGGGCGGCGTGGCGACGGATGCCGACGGGGCCAGCACCCTGCCCGGCCTCTGGGCCTGTGGAGAGGTCGCCTCGACCGGGTTGCATGGCGCGAACCGTCTGGCCTCGAACGGGCTGCTTGAGGCGCTGGTCTATGGCCGCCGCTGTGCGCTGGCGATCGACGCCGCCCTGCCCGCGCCCAGGGCGGCCGCGCCCGTCACCCTGCCCGATCTTCCCGCCGCCGAAACGCCCGACCCTGCGCTGGTCACCCGGCTGCGGCAGGCGATGACCGATGGTGCCGGCGTGATCCGCACGGCCGGCGGGCTGACCCGCACGCTGACCGACATCGCCGCGATCGAAGCCGCCCAACCCGGGTGCGAGACGCTGGCCAACATGACCGCCACCGCCACCCTGATCGCCGCCGCCGCGCTGTTGCGCCGCGAAAGCCGGGGCGCGCATTTCCGGTCGGACTTTCCCCACCCCGATGGCGCAACCGGCATACGGTCGCTGATGACCCTGACCGACGCGTTGGCGATCCGCGCGACCATGACCCGAAAGGAACCGGCATGAACCAGAGCGCAACAATGCCCCCCCTGCCCGACCTGATCCTTGAACCGCTGGTCCGCGCCGCGCTGATCGAGGATCTGGGCACCTACGGCGACATCACCACCCGCACCGTCATTCCTGCCGGCACCACCTATGCCGCGCGGCTGAATGCCCGCGAACCGGGCGTGGTTTCGGGTCTGCAAATGGCCGCGCTTGCGTTCCGGCTGGTCGATCCCGCGCTGCAGATCACCACGCACAAGGTCGATGGCGACGTGATCGCGCCGGGCGACCTGCTGATGGAGATCACGGGCGACGCGGCCTCGATCCTGTCGGGCGAACGGGTCGCGCTGAACTTTGCCGGGCGCATGTCCGGCATCGCCACGCTGACCGCCGCCTTCGTGGCCGAAACGCGCGGCACCGACGCCCGCGTGACCTGCACCCGAAAGACGACCCCCGGCCTGCGTATCGTGGAAAAACAGGCCGTTCTGCATGGCGGCGGGTTCAACCATCGCTTCGGCCTGTCCGACGCGATCCTGATCAAGGACAACCACATCGCGGCCGCCGGTGGCATCCGCCCCGTGCTGCAATCGGTCAAGGCGCGGGCATCCCACATGATCCGCTGCGAGATCGAGGTCGACCGCCTGGACCAGCTGGCCGAGGTCCTGGACGAGGGTGGCGCAGACGTTGTTCTGCTGGACAACATGGACACGTCAATGCTGGCGAAGGCGGTGGACATGACCGCCCGTCAGGTGGTGCTGGAGGCCTCGGGCAACATGAAGCTGGACCGCATCGCCGAGGTCGCGGCGACGGGCGTGGACTATATTTCATCCGGTGCGCTGACCCATTCGGCGCAGGTGCTGGACTTGGGACTGGACTTCTGAGTCCACAACCCATCACGCACATATATGGCTTTTTCTTATATTGAATCGCAATAATATTACGCTGCACTTGCGAAATAATGTCGAACCGGGTAACCCCACGGAAGCCTGTCTGAGGAGGACCGACATGAGCCAATCCGCCCCGCAACGCAGCCTCACCGCGTCCGACATCCGTGCGCGCAAGGGGGCCGATCCGCTGGTCTGCCTGACCGCCTATACGACCCCCGTGGCACAGCTGGCGGACGCGGACTGCGATCTGGTTCTGGTCGGTGACAGCGTCGGCATGGTGCTGCACGGGCTGCCCTCGACCCTCGGCGTGACGATGGAGATGATGGTGCTGCACGGCCGCGCCGTCGCCCGTGGCCTCAGCCGCGCGCTGATGGTCGTCGACATGCCCTTCGGCAGCTATGAGGAAAGCCCGGCCCAAGCCTTTCGCAATGCCGCCCACTTGATGGCGGAAACCGGTGCCGGCGCAGTCAAGCTGGAAGGCGGCGCGCATATGGAGGACACGATCCGCTTTATCGTCGATCGCGGCATCCCCGTCATGGCCCATATCGGCCTGACGCCGCAGGCAGTAAACGCGCTTGGCGGCTACAAGGTGCAGGGGCGCGGCGCAGATGCGGACCGGATCCTGGAAGACGCCCGTGCGGTGACCCGCGCCGGGGCCTTCTCGGTCGTGCTGGAAAAGGTGCCCGCCGCTCTGGCGGATCAGATCACCGCGGGTATCGACATTCCCACGGTCGGCATCGGGGCGTCCGCGGGCTGTGACGGGCAGATCCTGGTGATCGACGACATGCTGGGCCTTTTCGACGCCTTCAAGCCGAAGTTCGTGAAACGCTATGGCGACCTGGCCAGCGAGGCGCGTACCGCCATCCGCACCTACGCGGAAGAGGTCCGCGCCCGCAGCTTCCCCGCCCCCGAACATGTCTTTTCCCAGGAGGAACCAGGCACATGAAGATAATCCGCACCAAGGCCGAGCTGCGCGCCCTCACGCAAAGCTGGCGTCGCGCCGGGGACAGCATCGGTGTGGTGCCGACCATGGGCGCGCTGCATGCCGGTCATCTGAGCCTGGTCGACCGCGCCTGCGACGAGAATGACCGGGTGATCGTGACACTGTTCGTGAACCCCAAGCAGTTCAACAACCCCGAGGATCTGGCCAAATACCCCAGGACCGAGGACAGCGATGCCGAAAAGCTGACGCCCTATGGCGCGGATGTCCTCTATGTGCCCGACGGCCCGCAGATGTATCCCGACGGCTTTGCCACGACGATTTCGGTGACCGGTGTCAGCGCGGGCCTGTGCGGCGGGGCGCGGCCGGGGCATTTCGACGGCGTGGCCACGGTGGTGACCAAGCTTTTCCTGCAGTGCGATGCCGACCGGGCATATTTCGGGGAAAAGGATTACCAGCAGCTGCAGGTGGTGACCCGCCTGGCCGAGGATCTGGACCTGAAGACCGAGATTGTCGGCTGTCCGACCATCCGCGAGGAAGACGGCCTCGCCATGTCGTCGCGCAACCTCCGGCTCGGGCCCGGGCCACGCGAAATTGCGCCGGTGATCGCCCAGGTCCTGGACGACGCCGCGCGTGTCATCTCCCGCGGCGGACAAGTTGCGCAGGCCCTCGATAACGCCAGGGCGGCGCTGCTCTCTGCCGGGTTCGACACGATCGACTACCTGGAGTTGCGCAGCGATCCCGACCTCAAGCTGATGACCAGGGCAGACCGCCCCGGTCGCCTTTTCCTGGCCGCCTGGCTCGATGGCGTGCGCCTGATCGACAATGTCCCTGTCGCGGGTCTCGCAAGCGTCCCGACTCCCGAAGATCACCCGCTCGAACCGGCCTGACCGGGCCGCCGCCTCTCAGCCCTGTGCCCGCAGCCCGGACCGCGCGAGGGCGGCGATCAGATCCGTCCTGGTGACGATGCCGACGATCCGGCCCTTTTCAAGGACCGGCACCGCATCGACATCACCATCGGCCATCATCGGCAGGAGCACCCCGACCGGAGTCGCCGGTACCGCCCGAGGCCCGGCGACGCTCATGATGTCCTTGGCTCGGACCGGCTGCGTGCGACCCTGGTCGATCAGGCGCCGAAACGCCGCGAGATATCCACGGTCGAGCCGAAGCGCATCCTCGCGCGCTCGGTCGATCAGGTGCATCTGGAAGATCACGCCAAGATAACGCCCCTCGACCCCGGTCACCGGAAGCGAGGTAAAGCGATGATGTCTGAACAGGTCCGCAATCTTTGACAGCGGAGTGTCCGGGCCAATGGTCACCAGATCACGCGACATGACGTCGGTCGCCAGAAGCGGACCTGTCCGGTGCGCGGCGGCCTGCAACTCGGCCGCGCCGATCAATCGCGCCAGATCCTCGACACCCAGGTTGAACGACTGGCGATAGCGATCCAGAAGCTCCGTCAGTTCTTCTCGGGACAGCCCGATGCGCTTGGCGGGATCGGGATCTTCGGTGCGGTGGCGACTTGGCTCATCGAACTGGCGGAATGGATATCTGCGCCCCGTGAGCCGGGCGTAGATCGCAGCACAGACGAACAGCGCGAGGGTGCCCGTGGCGACGGGCGCGATCGCGAACCAGAGTCCAAGTCGCTCGACCGCCTCCGGGCTCATCGTCGCTGTCATGGCGACCGCACCCGCCGGGGGATGGATCGCGCGACACAGGATGCCGACCGTAATCGTCAGCCCGACCGCAAGGGCGATCCGCAGGACAGGGTCAGCGACCACGGAACAGACCACCACACCGACCAGTGCCGCGAGAGTGTTGCCCACCACCGCCGACCACGGCTGCGCCAACGGGCTGTTGGGCACTGCGAACAGCAGGACCGACGTCGCACCGAACGGGGCAATCAGGTAAAGGCCAAGCGTCAGGTCGACCACGGGCGACAACAGGAATGCGCCCGTCACCCCAAGCCCGATCAGGGCGCCGATCCCGGCGCGAAGGGCTTCGGCTGGCGAGGGGCGGCCAATAACCGGGCCAAGCGAACGGAACAGGGACTCCATGACTGCTGCCTTGTCTGTTTTGCCTAAAGTTTCAGCAAGCGACGGCAGTCGCAAGCACATCCGCACGGCATTGAACCGGGCGCTCAGCCTGATAAGCTGCCGCTCACCTAGGGGTGTCCCGACAAGGGGCTGAGATATCGCTGGCGATTGCAGCGCGGTGACCCTTTGAACCTGATCCGGATCATGCCGGCGAAGGGACAGGATCGCAGCGCTCTCTTGCCCTTGCCGGCCTCAGAATGACGAGGCCGCCTTGCCATATCAACCGACAGACCCGCGCCCGATCCCGGCGGCCATCGCCGTAGTCGTGCGCGACACCCAGGTCCTTCTCGTGCGTCGCGCCAATCCGCCCGATGCGGGCCTTTGGGGATTTCCCGGCGGCAAGATTGACCAGGGCGAACCCCTGTTCGACGCAGCCATCCGCGAACTGGCCGAGGAGACCGGCGTTTCCGCAGACCCGCTGCGGGTGATCACGGCGCTCGACGCCTTTGATCACGACGGCACCGGCACCTTGCGCCGCCATTTCATCCTGATCGCCGTTCTGTTCCGCTGGATCGCCGGGGTTCCGGTTGCCGCAGATGACGCGCTCGAGGCGCGCTGGATCGACCTTGCCGCGCTGACGGATGGCAGCCTCGCGCTCAGCCGCGATGTCGGCGCAGTTGCGGACCAGGCCGCAGCCCTGATGGCGGGGGCACCGACATGATCGCCAACGTCCTGACCATTGCGGGCACGGACCCGTCCGGCGGCGCCGGCATCCAGGCCGACATCAAGACCATGTCGGCGCTTGGCGCCTATGCCTGTTCGGTCGTCACGGCCGTGGTGGCGCAAAACACCTGCGGCGTTCGGTCCTTCGTAAGCGGCGTCTACGCCCCACCGGAGTTCAGCTGGACGGCTTGAAGTTCCAGGGTAGCAGCTCGTCGATCCGGTGCGCAGGATGGCCTGCCGCGATCGCCTCGAGCGTCGCCTTGAGGTAGGCGAAGGGCTCGATCCCGTTGATCTTTGCCGTGGCGATGAGCGAGGCGATGCGCCCCCAGGTGCGTCCGCCTTCATCGTGCCCAGCAAAGAGTGCGTTCTTCCGTGTCAGGGCGATCGGCCTGATGAGGTTCTCCACGGCATTGGAGTCGATCTCGACGCGGCCGTCCTGCAGGAAGGTCTGCAGCCCGTCCCACTGCCGGTGGATGTAGGCGAGTTTCTCTCCGAGGCGGGACTTGGCGGAGACCCGGCGGCGCTGGAGTTGCAACCATTCGCCGAACTCGGCCACCAGCGGCGCGGTGCGTGTCTGTCTCGCCGACAGGCGCTGTCCCGGTCCCATGCCGCGGATCTCGGTTTCGATACGGTAGAACTCGGCGATCCGGCGCAGCCCCTCGGCGGCGATCTCCGATCCGTCGCGGTCAAAGACTTCCTTCAGCTTTCGGCGCGCATGTGCCCAACAATGTGCAACCGTGATCGGCGCGCCTCCCGTGCGCGAGGGGTGCGTCAGTCGATCGTAGCCGGGATAGCCGTCCAGCTGCAGGATGCCGTCGAAGCCCTGCAGGATCTGCTCCGCGTTCACGCCGGCGCGGCTCGGGTGGTACGTGAAGACCACGCCGGGCGGGTCATCGCTGCCCCAACCCCGATCGTCTCGGGCCAGCGCCCAGAGGAAGCCAGTCTTCGTCCTGCCTCGCCCGGGCTCCAGAACCGGCGCCGTCGTTTCGTCCATGAAGAGCTTGCCCGAGCCCTTCAGGTGCTCGGCGAGCCGGTCGACCACCGGGGCAAGGTGGAAGGCCGCCGTGCCGACCCAATCGGCGAGCGTGCTGCGCTGAAGGTCGATTCCGGAACGCGCGAGGATCTGGCTCTGGCGATAGAGAGGCAAATGGTCGGCGAACTTGGCGACGAGCACATGCGCAATGGCGCCCTCGGTCGGCAGCCCGCCCTCGATCAGGAAGGCAGGGGCTGGCGCCTGGGTGACCCCTTCGGCGCAGGCACGGCAGGCATACTTGGGTCGAACCGTCACGATGACGCGGAGCTGGGCCGGCACGATGTCCAGCCGCTCGCTGCGGTCCTCGCCGATCCGGTGCATCGTGCCGCAGCCGCAGGGACACTCCAGGCTGGCCGGCTCGATCACCTGCTCGATCCGGGGGAGGCTCTCAGGCAGATTGCCCCGATTGCGGCGGGCGACCTTGGATCGCCGCGGACCGGACGTGGCCGGGGCGTCTTCATCCTGCTGGGCCTCTGCCTCGGCGACGGCAGTTTCCAGATCTTCGAAGGCCAGCTGCCGCTCGTCCTCACTCAGTTTCTCGGACCTTTTGCCATGCACGACCTGGTTCAGTTCGGCGACGAGGTGCTCAAGGCGCTTGTTGGCTTCCCTGAGTGCATCGCGCTCGCGCAGCACGGCCAGAACAGCGTCACGCTGGTCTTCCGGAATGGCCGACAGGTCGAGGGATGGGGCGCTGGACATGGGGGGATCATACCCCGCTCCTGCGTTCGTCAGACCGGCTTTCCCCGCCCTGAGTCACTCTGCCACAGCGGGGGCGCGCGCCTCCAGAGACCGCACTCGCCGCCAGTCCAGCCCGGCGAACAGCGCTTCGAACTGGGCGCGGTTCAGGGTCATCGCACCATCCCGGATCGCGGGCCAGGTGAAGGTGCTCTCCTCCAGTCGTTTGTAAGCCATGACGAGACCGCTGCCGTCCCAGAACAGGATCTTCATCCGATCTGCACGCTTCGCTCGGAAGATGAAGACCGTCCCGGTGAACGGATCTTCGGCCAAGGTCGACTGCACCAGGGCTGCCAGGCCATCATGCCCCTTGCGGAAGTCTACCGGCTTCGTCGCCACCAGGATGCGGACCCCTTGGGACGGCATCAGCATGTGGGCGCTTCCAGAGCACGCACGATCGCGGCGATCCGATCTGCCGACGTGTCGGGCGACAGCTCTATCCGGGTCGTTCCCTTGACGATCCGGATCACCTGCTGGGGCTTCGCGTCGGAAGGCTCGGGCGTCTCCGTCGGATCGCAAATGACCAGAGGCGCGAAGGCCGGCTCTCCGAGCTCCGCCGGAGGGAGAACCAGCTGCCCCTGCTTTGCCAGACGCCGCCAAGCCGAGAGCTGGTTCGGGCGGATGCCATACTGACCGGCAACCGCATTCACAGTCGCACCCGGCTCCAGGGTCTCTGCCACAGCACGAGCCTTCACGTCGTCCGGCCAGCGCCGATGACCTGACCCGTAGATCTCGACGCCCAGAGATCTGAGAAACGAATTTGTCGCGCACATTGCGAAACGCACTCCACATCATGAGATGGGTATCACCTCGCAGTGCCGGAGCTCATCTACAACGTGGGGTGCAGCCGCCGCTTACGGTCCTTCCAGGCGCTTGACCCAGATTTCGTCGCCAACCAGATCGACTCTGTGCTCGAGGACGTGCGCATCGACGCGGTGAAGATCGGCATGATCGCCAACGCCGGGATCGCCCGCGCGGTGTCCGACCGGCTGCGCCATCACGCGGCGCGCAACATCGTGCTGGACCCGGTGATGGTGGCGAAAAGCGGTCACGCGCTGCTGGATCCCGAAGCGGTTTCGGCGCTGCGCGAGGCGCTGGTGCCTCTGGCCACGGTCATCACGCCGAACCTGCCCGAGGCCGCCGTCCTGCTGAACCGTCCCGACGACTGGACCGCCGCGACCATGACCGCCGCCCTGCCCGAACTCCTGTCTCTCGGCTCCGAGTACGTCCTGCTTAAAGGCGGGCATCTGGAGGGCGCGCACAGCACCGACCTGCTGGCCGGTCCCGAGGGTATCCAGACCCTGCGCGCGCCCCGCATCACCACGACCAACGATCACGGCACGGGCTGCACCTTGTCCTCGGCCATTTCCGCGCTCCTGCCGCATCACGACATGGCCGAGGCCGTGACCCGCGCCAAGGCCTACCTGCATGCGGCGCTGGCCCAAAGCGATGCGCTGGACGTGGGCCACGGGCACGGGCCGGTGCATCATTTCCACGCGCTCTGGGCGTCAGACGGTTAGCGCGTCGATCCTGTCCCTGAGGGCGCGGGCGGCGGCCTCGGGGTCGGGCTGGCCGCAGATGGCGGAAACCACGGCGACGCCCTGCGCGCCGGCCTTCAGGACCTGCGCCACGTGCTCGGCCTTCAGCCCGCCGATCGCCACGGCGGGCACCGGGCTGGCAGCAACCTGCGCCGCCAGCCCTTCGAAACCCACAGGCGCCTTGTGATCCAGCTTGGAAGGCGTGGCAAAGACCGGCCCCGCACCGATGTAGTCGACCAGCGCCGGATCGACGGCGGCGGCCAGCGCGGGTGTCTCGACCGACAGGCCCAGCACCATCGCCGGACCGATCCGGGCGCGGGCCTCGGTCACGGCCATGTCGCCCTGCCCGATGTGCAGCCCGTCCGCACCAATCGCAACGGCGGCCTCCACGTCGTCGTTCACGATCAGCACCACGCCGGTTCCGGCCAGCGCCGCCTTCAGTGCCCGGCCAGTCTCGATCATCCGCGCGGTGCCTGCCGCCTTGTCGCGCAGTTGCACAACCGTCGCCCCGCCCGCGACGGCAGCGCGGGCGGTTTCGACCAAGCCGACCCCGGCGCACAGGCCGGGATCAAGCACGAGGTAAAGCGAGAGGTCAGGGCAGCGCCTCACGCGGGAACCGCCGCGTCGTAAATCGCCGCCCTCGACAGGTCCGCCGGGGTGACCGCCGCCAGCGCATCGAGGAACCGGGGCGCAAAGCTGCCCGGCCCCGAGGCGCCCTCATCCGCCTTCGCCCCCGCAACGGCGAAATGCGCAAGCGCAGCGACGGCGGCGTCGAAGGCGTCTTCGGCCACCGCAGCATAGGCCCCGCAAAGGCAGGTCAGCGAACAGCCCAGGGCGGTGTTCATCGGCATGAAAGGCGAACCACCCTCGACCCGCACTGCGCGGGTGCCGTCGGTGACATAATCGACCTCGCCCGTCACGGCGACCACGGCACCGCTGCTGCGCGCCAGCCGACGCGCCCCCTCTTCCGCCGCCGCGACTGGATCACGCCCGTCGACGCCCTGCCCCTTGCTTGCCTCTCCGGCCAGCGACAGGATTTCCGAGGCATTGCCCCGGATGATCGTCGGGCGTTCGGCCACCAGCGCCTGCACAACCTCGCGGCGATAGGCCGTCGCCTGGCAGGCCACCGGATCCAGCACCCAGGGCCGCCACGCACCTCGCGCGCCCCGGATTGCAGCGTGCATTCCGGCGACGAAGGGCGGCGACAGGGTGCCGATATTCACCGTCACGGCTCCGGCAATCCCGGCGAATTCCTCGGCCTCCTCGACGTCGAAAACCATGGCGGGGCTGGCCCCCGCCGCCAGCATCACATTGGCGGCGATGTTCATGGCGACGTAGTTGGTTATGCACTGCACCAGCGGCGGCGTGGCGCGCAGCGCGGTCAGAAGGGTGTCCGGTGCCTGGCTCATGCCTTGTCCTCCAGCGGGATATACAGGTCTCCGCCTTGGCGGAACTTCTCGGCCATGCGGGCCATGCCGTCCTTCTGCGCCTCGGCGCGGATGTCGTGGGAAATCCTCATCGAGCAGAATTTCGGTCCGCACATCGAACAGAAATGCGCGACCTTATGGGCCTCCTTCGGCAGGGTCTCGTCATGCATCGACCGAGCGGTTTCGGGATCGAGCGAGAGGTTGAACTGGTCCTCCCACCTGAATTCGAACCGTGCGCGGCTCAGCGCATCGTCGCGGATCTGTGCCGCCGGATGGCCTTTGGCGAGGTCCGCCGCATGGGCCGCGATCTTGTAGGTGATGACGCCCACCTTCACGTCGTCGCGGTCTGGCAGGCCCAGGTGTTCCTTCGGCGTCACGTAGCAAAGCATCGCCGTGCCGAACCAGCCGATCATCGCCGCGCCAATGCCGCTGGTGATATGATCGTATCCCGGCGCAATGTCCGTTGTGAGCGGCCCGAGCGTATAGAACGGCGCCTCGCCGCAGACCTGCAACTGCTTGTCCATGTTGGCCTTGATCTTGTGCATGGGCACATGGCCCGGCCCCTCGATCATCACCTGGCAATCCCGCGCCCAGGCGATCTGCGTCAGCTCTCCGAGGGTCTCAAGCTCGGCAAATTGCGCCTCGTCATTGGCATCCGCGATGGAACCGGGGCGCAGCCCGTCACCGAGCGAGAAGGACACGTCATAGGCGCGCGCGATCTCGCAGATCTCGTCGAAATGCTCGTACAGAAAACTTTGGCGGTTATGGTGCAGGCACCACTTTGCCATGATCGAGCCCCCGCGCGACACGATCCCCGTCACCCGGTTCACCGTCATCGGGATCATGTGCAGCCGCACACCTGCATGTATGGTGAAGTAATCCACCCCCTGCTCGGCCTGTTCGATCAGGGTGTCGCGAAAGACCTCCCAGCTCAGGTCCTCGGCGATGCCGCCGACCTTTTCCAGCGCCTGGTACAGCGGCACCGTGCCGATCGGGACCGGCGAGTTTCGCAGGATCCAGTCGCGGATGTTGTGGATGTTGCGCCCCGTCGACAGGTCCATGACCGTGTCGGCGCCCCATCTGGTCGCCCAGACCATCTTTTCCACTTCCTCGGCCATCGAGGAGGTCACCGCCGAGTTGCCGATATTGGCGTTGATCTTGACGAGGAAGTTCCGCCCGATCGCCATCGGCTCGGCCTCGGGATGGTTGATGTTCGCGGGGATGATCGCGCGGCCCTTGGCGATCTCGTCACGCACGAATTCCGGCGTGATGAAATCCGGAATTTCCGCACCGAAACTTTCGCCGTCGCGCGCCAATGTCTGTGCATGGGCCTCTGCCTGCGCCTTGCGCCCGAGGTTTTCGCGGATCGCGACGAATTCCATCTCGGGCGTGACGATGCCCGCGCGGGCATAGGCCATCTGGGTCACCGCCCGACCTTGCGTGGCGCGACGGGGCGCGTTGCGAACGGGAAACTCCGGCGTCAGTCGCGCGCCTTCGGCAAAGCCGTTGTCAGCCGGCTGCACATGGCGCCCGTCGTAGGTTTCGGTATCGCCACGGGCCGCGATCCAGCCCTCGCGCAGGCGCGGCAGGCCCCGGTCGATGGCGACCGTCGCCTCCGGGTCCGTATAGGGGCCCGAGCTGTCATAGACGGTGACGGGCGGTTCCCCGGCCGTGGGGTGCAGCTCGATCTCGCGCATGGGCACGCGGATATCGGGGTGACGGGTGCCCGCGTGCCAGACGCGGCGCGACGCGGGCAGCGGGCCCGTGGTGACGGTTGGGGTGAGATCTTTCATCGGTCGGAGCCTCCATAGCTCAAAGCGTTGGAGACCCAGTTCCGCGTCGAATGGGATTGCCGGTGTGGGAATAGCCCTCCACGAAAGTGGTCGGGGCCCGCGCGGCCAGTGCACCATCCCTACGCCAGTGTGAACTGGATCAGGTTCATCGGGTCACTGCGCTGCACGGGTGCCAGCAGTATCTCAGCCTCTTGTCGAGACCCCCCGGGTGAGTGCCCGCAGGCTGTTCTGGGCGCGCGCAAATGTCAACGCATGATAAGAGGGGCCATTATCGTTACCACTCGGGCGGGTGATTTGAGACTGTCCGGAATCCGCGCGCCTCGGTATATTGCTCAGACTTGTGCCACGCCCGGGCGGTTTCGATATCGGGGAATTCCACGACGACGGTGCGCAGACTGTCATCCTCGCCTTCCAACTTTTCTGGCGTTGCCCCCCGAACAACGAACCGGCCCCCGAAGGCCTGCACCGCCGGACTGGAACGGGCTGCGTATTCCTTGTAGGCTTCGGCGTCACTTATCTTCACTCTTGCAAGAACCAGTGCCGGCATTTCGCCTTCTCCGTGTTTTTGTTGTCTAGTTCGCGGTCACCAGCGCCCCATCATACAGGATCTGCTGACCAGAAATATAGTCGTTGTCGTCCGACAACAAAAACGCGGCCATCCGCGCGTAGCCTTCGGGCGTTCCATACCGGCGCAATGGAACCGTCGCCAAGGTCTGCGCGCGCACGTCATCGACACCGATATTGCGCTGCTTCGCGTAGGAGTCGTTCCACTCGCGAATACGGCCTGTTTCAACATATCCCGGCGCCAGGGCGTTGAGCATGATCCCTTCCGGCCCGAGTTCAAGTGCCGCCGTCTTGAGCGCATTGACCAGCGCGGCGCGGAGACTGTTTGACAGGCCAATACCGGCATAGGGCGACTTGACGGTAAAAGACGACACCGCCACAACCCGTCCGCTTTCGGCTTCCTGCATTTGCGGCACCAACGCCCGCAGCACACGCAAAGGGCCATTCACCATGATTTCGACCGATTGTGACCAATCCTCATCCGTGATGGCCATCAACGGCTTGACCGGCGGTCCGCCGTGGTTGAGCAGCAAGGCACTGGCCCCGCCCAGACCGCTGGCGGTTTCTGCCAATGCAGCCGCGACCGCGGGTTCGGCAACACTGCCGGGCACAATTTCGATCCGCACGTCATGGCGAGCGCGCAGCGTATCGGCGGCCTCTTTGGGATTGCGCGATGAAAGCACCAGATCATACCCGCGTTTTGCCATTTCCTCGGCCACGGCGAATCCCAGCCCGGAACGGGCGCCGACAACAACGCAAACCTGATTTCTGCTCATATCAAATCCTCAGTTCGTGGCTGGCTCAGGGCCTCAGGCCGTGCACACAGTCCCGCCAGGTCAGGACGGTGTGTTTCCGATTTCGGATTCCCTGTCGTTCACCCGGCGCCAAGCGATAAGATCCTCAATCGAGATCAACTTGAGCCCATAACGGCGGGAAAAGGCCGCCAGGTCGGGGAGTCGAGCCATTTCGCCGTCGGCCAGCGCAATCTCGCAGAGCACGCCGCCGGAGTAGCGCCCAGCCAAACGCGACAGGTCCAGCGATGCCTCGGTGTGTCCGGGACGTCCAAGCACCCCTTCGGGGTGTGCGCGCAGCGGAAAGACATGGCCGGGACGGTTGAAATCGCCCGGCACGCGGTTGGCGTCGGTCAGCGCACGGATGGTTTTTGCCCGGTCAGACGCCGAAATTCCCGTGGTTGTCCCTTCGCGCAGATCACAGGTGATTGTGAACCCGGTGCTGAGAAACTCGGTGTTGTTCCCCACCATCTGCGGCAGGTCCAACTGCTCCAGGCGCTCGGCGGACAGTGACACACAAATCAGCCCCCGCCCCTCGGTCGCCATGAAGTTGATGTCGGCAGGGGTGACCGCGTCAGCGGCCATGATCAGATCGCCCTCGTTCTCGCGGTCAGCGTCATCAACGACGATCACCATCTCGCCGCGCGCAATCGCGGTGATCGCATCCTCCACCCTATCCAGCACAATCGGCGAAACGATCTCGCCTTCCAGCAGATTCAGGCTGACTACATTCGCCATCGTGTTCATTGGGTTACCTCGGCAGTTCCAGTACAGTAGCTTTGGATCGTCTTTCCTGCGATTTGGGTCATTCGCTTTCCTTCCCTTTAGATCGCCCGGACTAGCCCGCCATCCACAAGCAGGCCCTGGCCGGTGATGTATCCGGAGTCCTCGGAAAGCAGGAAGGCAATCGTCGCACCCATTTCATATTCGACTGCCGCATATCGCCCCATCGGGATCTTCGCCAGCGCCTCGGGTTTGCTGGGATAATTGTCGACGAAGCCGGGCAGCACGGCATTGATCCGCCAGCCTTCGCCGCCGTGGCGGGCGACGCAGAGCTTGAGAAAGCCTGACAACGCGGCCCGGAAGACCGCCGATAACGGATAGGTCAGTTCCGGTTCACGTGCGGCATAGGTCGAGACCGATACCGCCGCTCCCGACTTTTGCCGCGCAAAAATCGGGGCCAGGTGCCGCATCGCGCGGACCGTCGGCATCAGGATGATTTCCATCGCAGTGTGCCAGTCGTCGTCGGTGAGCTCCAGGATTTCTCCCTTGGGCGGATGGCCGGTATTGATGACGGCGCCATCAATCCGTCCGTGAAGATCCATCGCGGTCGAAATGAGCCGGGCGATGTCGTCATCGTTGGTCACGTCTCCGCGCAGGGCCGTTGCGCCCAGTTCCGCGGCCGCGGCTTCGATCTTTTCCGAACGCGACATCAGCACGAGTGACCAGCCGCGCGCCGCCAATGCGCGGGCCGCGCCCAGCCCGATGCCCGAGCTCGCCGCCGTCACCACGGCGACCTTGGCCCGCTGCGTTTCCCCGCCATTGGTTACATCGCCCTGCATCGCCGCCTCCTTGGTTGGCGCGGCAACACCAGCCGCGCCGGTCACATGTTTTCTCAGATGTCGGGCATCCACAAATCTGGCACGTATTCGTACCCCGATCCATTGCGCACCACATGACCAAAGCCCGGGAACTCCAGGTGCATCCCGCCGATGGCCAGACGGTCCGCAGAAATACGATCCAGGATACGATGCCGCGTTTTGCGGGCAAGGTCGACGTCCACGTCAAAAGCCAGACCGACGTCGGGACGGGCAATCTGCACCACCGGCACGTGGGTAATATCACCCCAGATCAGCAGTTCTTCGTCACCGCTGGACAGGTGATAACCGCTGTGGCCAGGGGTGTGGCCCGGCAAGGCTTCGCGGCGCATGCCGGGAATGATCTCTTCCTCGCCGATTGCGTGCCAGCGGTCGCCATAGGCCTTGCGCAGCTGTGGCGCGTAGGAGTTGACCTGTTCGGATACGCCCACTTCGTCGGTCGGCGGCTCACCCCCAAGCCAATGTTTCTCTTCGTCTACCGACAGAAAGACTTCGGCCCGCGGGAAGATCGCAGCCCCGTCGTCGTCCAGCATACCGCCGGCATGGTCAGCGTGGATATGGGTCAAGGCAATGCGGTCGATCTGGTCAGGTGTCACCCCAACCACCGCCAGATTGTCCACCACCTTTCCGAGCGTCGGTCCCATCAGATTGCGTGCACCGGTGTCCACCAACGTGCGCGAACCGCCCTTCTCAATCAGATAGGCACCGATGGTAATATGCGGATCGCCGGGGCGAAAGCGGCCTTCCAGGGTTTTCTTCACCTCGTCGGGCGCCATGCCGACCATTACCTCGGCCGGCACCGGAACGATACCGTCGTTGATCGCCGTGACCACAAAGTCGCCCACGCGCCTGCGGTAAATGCCCGGCGCTTGCCGGATCGATTGGTCGTCAGTCATTTGCGTCTCCTCCGCGTTGTGTCTCTTATTAGTTTGCGAAGACGCCAAGCCCCCGCGTCCGCGCGATCAGGACAATTCGGCCGTCCGGTTCAAGACCGTTATGATACGGCTGAAGCACTATTCTGCATCGCCATCGGGTCCGAATATACCCATGAAATACCTGACGGGAGTCAGCATCCGATCTCCTCGCGCCCCTGCGCCGCTCATCGCAGTGGCGCGAGGGACTTTTTTCATTGCCTGAAGCCGGAGGGTATCAGAGCGGCTGATCGCGCCAAGTGCCCTCGCGCAGTTCTTTGCGGAAGGTCGGCTTGCGCTGTTCCAGCTTGATGCCGAGCTTCGGCAGAACTTTCTCTACCAGCAACTCGTTCGAACGCAGCAGTTTGTCGACCGGGCCCGGTCCAACGCCGATCCAGGGCACGATCATTTCCATGCCGTAGGTCTCGATCATCTTCTCCATCTTGGCGGCCACGGTATCTACCGAGCCGGCAATCGCGAAGCCGCGATCCACCATCGATTCATAGGTGTTGGGGATCGGCCCCTCTTCGCCCGGGCGCCGCAGCGCCTCGTTGAAGCCAAAGTGATCGTGCCAGCCGGTCCAGATATAGCCAAGCGCGTCCTTGCCGATATTGAAGGCCTCTTCGTCGGTATCGGCGACAACGATGTCGCGAAAGTGACCCACGTTCTGACCCCATTTGACGTTGGGGTCGCGGCCCACTGCCTCGGAATGGTAGGCATCGAGGCACATCCGCAGGGTCTCGTCGATGGGCGTGAAGACGATCGGCCAGGCCCCTTCCTGCGCCGCCCATTTCATGGTGTTGGGGCTGAGCGTGAAGGGCACCATCATTTCGATTGTCGAGGGATCCTGAAGGGTGTTCGGCGCGATGCCGATCTTTTTCAGGATATCGCCATCAACCATGTCCGGCGCCATTTTTTTGGTCTTCGGGTGATCCCACTTCACGTTTTCGGGCGGAATCTGCCAATGCTTGCCTTGATACGAGAAGGTCCTGTTGTTCAGGAGTCCTTTGATCACGTCATAGGATTCCTGGAAGAGTTCCCGATTGCGCGCATCGTTGGTGGCGTAGTCGGGATCGGTCGCAAAGGTCGCCACGGCGCCGTTCTTCTGGCCGATCGTAGTGACGTGACGTGCCTGATAGCCCCGCGCAAAGCCGGTGAACATGCGGCCTTCGGAGAAATGATCCAGCATCGCCAAATCCTCGGCCACGAGGATCGGATTGCGCGCCGGAAGCACGGTGGCCATCTGGCCGATGCGGATGCGTTTGGTGAAGCCGGCGGCCCAGGAACCCAGCAGGATCGGATTGTTTGAAATCTCCAAGCCTTCCAGATGAAAATGGTGCTCCGAAAAGGCGACGAAGTCAAAGCCGAGGTCTTCGAGCTGCTTGATCACGCGGGCGTGTTCGTTCAGCGACCGCTGGTAGTAAGTCGGGTTGGCTCCTGGGTACTGCTCTGATTGTAACTCATCGTGTTTCGCGGCCGCAGCCGGTAGCAGAAACGCTCCAAATCGCATGTGTTTTCTCCTTTCTTGATTTACGTATCAACGCCGGGGCGATGTCTTTCCGATGTTCCCGCCCTCCACCTCCAAAGCGAATCGGGCGGGTCATTCAACTCTTGCGAATGGCAAACTCCGTGACCTGATCGGCGATTGTGTCGAGTTGGAAGCGCACGGCGGCATCCACACAGACACCCGCGTCATCGAAGACTTTTTGGGTGGAATTGATCATCCCGCCCATTGGCGTCGGCCAGCCGCGCAGCGCATGGACAATGGCGCGAAGCGCGGACAGCGTTTGACCAGCGGCCTGCCAACCTGCGCCGCAAGCGATCGAGCCCACCGGCAGCCCATCGAAATACACGCGGGCATCGCGGTTCATGTCTTCGGTATAATCGAGCGCATTCTTCACTAGCCCGGAGACCGAGCCGTGAAAGGCGGGAGAGCACAAGACCAGCCCATCGCATTCGCGCATCAGCGCGATCATCTCCTGGGCGGCCGCGCTGCGCTCGGCAGACTCGGGCGAATAAAGCGGTAGGTTCAGCGCCTGCCCGGAAATCAGTTTTGTGCGGGCACCGCGCTCCTCGGCTCGTGCAAGCACATGGTGCAGGGCTTTTTGCCCGGTGGACTGATTCCGCAAAGTTCCACCGACCCCCAGAATCAGGGGGCGGTTCTTTTCTCTCATCATTGAAGATGTCCTCCCTAGGCCTTCAGTCGAGCCGCCGCCTCACTCTCTCTGGCGTTTCGCAGCATCGACAAGAATGAGGTTATTACTCATCCCGACAACATCGCAAAACTAACTGTCTTCTGTTCACTCAGCGAACGCTCATTCGGTGCCCTGCCCTGCCCGCAGCAGATCCAGGGCCACGTCGACGATCATGTCTTCCTGACCGCCGACCATTTTGCGCTCGCCCAACTCGACCAGGATTTCGCGCGAATCGAGACCGTAGGTCTTGGCGGCGGTTTCGGCATGACGCAGGAAGCTCGAATAGACCCCGGCATACCCCAGCGCGATAGTTTCGCGGTCCACCTGCACCGGCCTGTCCTGGATCGGGCGCACCAGCCGGTCAGCCGCGTCCATAAGCGCGAAAAGATCGCAGCCGTGGTCCCAACCGGACCGCTCGGCGACAGCCACGAAGGCTTCGATCGGCGTATTGCCGGCTCCTGCGCCCATCCCGGCCAAAGAGCCGTCCACCCGGAACGCGCCCTGTTCCACCGCAACAACCGAATTGGCCACCGCAAGCGACAGATTCTGATGCGCGTGGATACCCACCTGGGTTTCCGGATTCAGTACATCGCGATAGGCGCGGATACGGTCCCGTGCGCCATCCATCAGCAGCGCGCCGGCCGAGTCGGTGACATAGACGCAATGGGCGCCATAGCTTTCCATCAACAACGCCTGTTCGGCCAACTCCTTTGGCCCCAACATGTGCGCCATCATCAAAAAGCCCGACACATCCATGCCGATCTTGCGGGCATGGGCGATATGCTGGGCGGCGACATCGGCCTCGGTGCAATGGGTGGCCACACGGACTGAGCGCACCCCCGCATCATAGGCGGCCTGAAGGTCGTGAATGGTGCCGATCCCCGGCACCAGAAGAGCTGTCAGTTTGGCGGTTTCAAGCTTGTCGGCGACGGCGGCGATCCATTCAAGATCGGTGTGGCGCCCAAAACCATAGGCAAAGCTCGACCCGGCCAGCCCGTCGCCGTGGCTCAGTTCGATCGCGGCCACGCCGGCGCGGTCCAGCGCCGTGGCGATGTCGATGCACTGATCCAAAGTGTACCGGTGGCGGATCGCGTGCATCCCGTCGCGCAGGGTAACATCCTGTACGTAAAGCTTGGTCTTGTCCGAGTCGGTCATCTCACGCGGCCTCCGTCAGTGTCCGTCGCGCCAGCCGTTCGGCGGTTTTCAACGCAGCAGAGGTCATGATGTCCAGATTGCCGGCATATTTCGGCAAGTAGTGGCCCGCGCCTTCGACTTCGAGAAACACGCTGACCTTCAGCCCGGTGGCGTGGTCGTCGACGCCCGGGATGCGCACCGCGGCGTTGTTGCCGATGGTCTCGAACTGGATTTCCTGTTTCAGCCGATAGCCAGGCACGTAGTCCTGCACCTCGGCGATCATCGCTTCGACCGAGCGGCGCACGGCTTCACGATCAGTCGTTTTTGCCAAACAATAGACGGTGTCGCGCATGATCATGGGCGGCTCTGCGGGGTTGAGAATGATCACCGCCTTGCCCTTTGAGGCGCCACCGACCTCGCAGATTGCGCGCGATGTGGTCTCGGTGAATTCGTCGATATTGGCGCGGGTGCCTGGTCCGGCCGAGCGGGATGAGATCGAGGCGACGATCTCCGCATAGCTGACTTCGGCGACTCGCGACACCGCCGCCACAATCGGGATCGTGGCCTGGCCACCACAGGTCACCATATTGATATTGGTCTCCGCCAGGTGGTTGTCCATGTTCACCAGGGGAACAACATAAGGACCAACGGCCGCCGGGGTCAGGTCGATCATGATCTTGCCCGCGTCGCGGACAATCTGGTCATTGCGCTTGTGCGCGCCCGCGGACGTGGCATCGAAGACAATGCCAATCTCGGACCACACGGGCAGCCGGGTCAGCCCCTCGATGCCTTCATGCGTAGACGCGATGCCAAGCCGTGTGGCACGGGCCAGACCATCGCTGTCCGGGTCGATCCCGACCATGGCGCCCACCTCCAGAACGTCCGAAGTCCTCATGATCTTGATCATCAGATCGGTGCCGATATTGCCCGAACCGATGATTGCAACCTTGATCTTGCCGGTCATGCTCCCGCCCCTCCGTCGTCGAAATTCACCTGGATTGGCGAGAACCCGGAAATCTCGGCCAGATATGCCTCGCCCGGTCCCACCGGGACCATCGGCCCGAAAGCCCCCGACATCACGATGTCGCCTTCAGCCAGTGGTTGGCCCAGCTGCGCCATGCGGCGGGCCAGCCACAATGTCGCGTTGAGCGGGCTTCCCATGCAATCTACGCCAAGCCCGTGTGAAACGACGCGGCCATTGCACGACAGGATGCCGCCGCAGAGTCGCAGGTCGAGATCGGTCAGCCGACGCGCGCCAAGGCCCAGAAGGAACCCCCCGCCCGACGCGTTGTCGGCCACAGTGTCGACCAGTTTGATGTCCCAATCTCGGATCGCGGTGTCGACCACTTCAAGCGCCGGAACCGCATAGGCGACACGGCGGATCAGTTCGGCCATCGGCGCCTCGGGATCGTCGAAGCCGCGGTCCATTACGAAGGCCACTTCCAACTCGGCCTTTGGCTGCATGAAGCGGCCGGTGTCGACGACCTCGCCATCGGTGAAGAAATAGTCGGCCCAAAGCATCCCGTAATCGGGTTGGTCGATGCCCATCTGAGCCTGAACCGCCGGCGAGGTCAGCCCAATCTTGCGACCAACCAACCGTCGTCCCTGGCCAAGCCAAATCTTGTTTGCGGCGTCCTGCACCGCATAGGCGTCCTCAACCGTGTCCAGCCCGTGACTTTCGCGCAGCGGCGGGATCTGTTTCAGCTCTGTCCGGGCGTCCACCAGCGCCGTGGCCATGTCGTCGATGCGCCCGCTCATGCGGTGCCCCGAGGCTGGCGGGCGTCTTCGTCAATCGGCAGATAGTCGCCCCGCCAGTGCAGAAGCGGCGGCTCGGGAAATGTGCGGGCCCGCAACACGCGCCCTACCAGGATCGTGTGATCGCCGCCGGGAAGCGTGGTTTCGAGGCTGCATTCGATCCAGGCCGCTGCACCTTTGATCAAGGGCAACTCGACAATTCCTTCGTCAAGGTCAAGATCGGCAAAGCGGTCAACATCGGCGGTCGCAAAACGCCGCGACACCTCTTCTTGATCCGCCGCCAGGATATTCACTGCAAAGCGTTGCGCGCGCAGGAAAACCGGCAACGAATAGGCTTCATTGCGCAAACTCCATTGCACCAGCGGCGGGTCAAGCGACAACGAGGAGAACGATGTGGCCGTGACGCCATAATGCCCCTCCTCGTCATCATGCGTCGTCATGACCGTGATGCCGGTGGCAAAACGTCCCAGCGCATCGCGGAACGCTGTCGGCGCCAAGGGTGGTGTCGTTTTGGCACTGACAAGGCGTTTTGCCTGTGTGTTTATCGTCATGACTTTGCTCTCCTTGTCTCAGGGTCGGTTGGGCCGATGAAACCACGTGTTTCCGTTCCGGGTCGCGGTCAGCGGCCCAGCAGGAAGTCGATGTGAATCCGATTGAAAGTTTCGGGATCTTCGAATTGGGGCCAGTGGCCGCATTCGTTCATCACTTCGAAGCGCGCATCGGGAATCGCATCCGCGATCTTGCGGCCTTCTTCGGGCGCTGCGGTGGGATCGTGCGAGGTCCACAGAACCAGAGTCGGCGTTGTGATCTTGGCACTGTCCTCGGGGCTGAACATGTTCCGCTGACGGATGTCCATTTCCTGCAGGCACAGGATGCGTTCCATGATGTCGGCATAGCCGGGCTGTGCGTAGATTGCCCGGCGCACTTCGACGAGATCGTCATTCACCTTGGAATGGTCGTGCATCAGAAATTCCAGCCGCGTTCGAATCCGCTCAGGCGACGGATCGTTCACCGCTTCCATGGTCAGCCGCTTGATGCGTTCCATCACCTCCGGATAAGCGGTCCAGCCGCCGGCCGTGTTCAGTACAGTGCGGTCGAGCCATTCGGGATGATGAACCGCCATCCATCCGGCCACCCAGCCGCCAAGGGACTCGCCCGACACATGCGCCTTTTTGTGTCCGAGCGCCTTGATCACATTGATCACGTGCTTGGCATAGTCAGCGATTTCGTAATCCAGCTTCGGCTTGTCGCTCCAACCGTGGCCGACAAGGTCGATTGCATAGGTGCGGAAATGCTCGGCATGGGCGGCAAGATTGCGGCTGTAGGCCTCGGCGTGGCCGCCGGTCCCGTGGATCAGGATCAGCAGCGGTTTGTCTTCGTCACCGGCCGCCAGATAGCGGGTGCGGACGCCGCCCGCATCCAGATAGCCCTGGGTAAAAGGCACCCGCGTCAGGTCGGTCCAGATGGATTTGTGTTGGGACGTCATTGTCATCTCATACTCCACGTTTTTCACTCTGCTGCGTCGCGCTGCAGGCTGCGCGCGGGTTCAGGATCACCAGCCAGCGCCAGCGCATCGTTGACCAGGCGCATCATCTCTTCGTCCTGCACCTGAAGATAGTTGGAGGCAGTGGTCCGGATCGGATCGCCCGCATAGTAGCGCTCGTACTGAAGCAGCCGTGAGCCAAACGCCTCACCGGAAAGATCCCAGGCAAGCTTGAAAAGCCGCGCCCGATCTACCGAAGACATTCCGCCTGCGCCCTGGTAATAAAGGTCCGTGTCTTCAGACAGTTCGGGGACAGTGAATTCTGCGCCCGAGGGCATCATCATGAACCCGCCGGCGGCAATGGTCTGAATGGTCTCCACCAGCTTCGGGTAAGCGGTTGGCAGGAAGGTGCGCAGCGCCTGCAAAGGGGCCAGAGCCGGGCGCACCGTATCATGGCCGGTTTGCTCACATTCCACTTCGGAGCGCACCAAGCCGCTCTTGAGAAACTCGATTCCGTTCAGGGCCTCGCCCAGCATTCGCTGCACATGCAGGAATTGGTCGGCGCCAATCGAACGCGCGACAGCCATGGCCACGCCCACTCCGAATTGCAGTTTCACCAGCGCCCGCGTGTTGGTCTGGTGCGCGGTGTAGTTGCGCAGCGCCGTCTCGGTATAAAGCGCGTTGTTGAGCGCAACGTCGCGATACATGAACACCCGTTCCCATGGAACAAAGACATTGTCGAAGATCAAGAGCGAGTCGTTCTCTTCGAAGTTATTCGACAGCGGATGATCAAAGTCGGACCGCTGCCCATCGACGGTGTAGGGTTCGCGGCAGATCTGCTTCACGCCCGGATCGGACACCTTAACTGCGAAGGACAACGCGTGGTCGGCGTCACTTTCCGGGATGCCGGGCAGGCAATACATCAGCATTTCGTCCGCAACCGCGCCGAGCGTGGCCACCATCCGCGCGCCCTGCACGTAAATGCCCTCATCGGTTTCCTTGACCACCCGCATGTGCAGGTTTTTCTGTTCGGAAGACGATTTGGTCCGGTCGTTCTGCGGCGAAATCAGCGCGTGGCTGAGAAACAGATCGTTGTCGCGGATGTATTTGTAGTAATTGACGATATTGTCCGCAAAGCGGTCGCCGCCGCGGGCGAAAACCTCGCGCGCTTCGGCAAATGCAAGCAAACTGGCGTTAAGGAAGTCCGGGGAGCGCCCCATCAGGCCGAAATTCATCGACGCCCAGAGGTAATAGGCATCGCGGCGGCGGCGCAGATCTTCGGACGTTTTCGCCGGCATAAAGGCCATGCCGGCCCGCTGACCGGTTTCGGGGACTTCATAGGTCAATGTATTGCGGGTCGCCGGATCGACCTGGGCTTCATAAAGCCGGGCCAATTGGCGCACGATCCGCGAGAAGGCCGGATGCGTGGTGACATCCTCGACCTTTTCGCCGTTAATCCAAACTGCGCGCGGGTTGGCTTTCAACCCGTCGATGAATTGCTGTCCGCTACGGACTCCCATGTCTCACTCCTGCTTTTCGTGTCGACTTTCGCCAAGCGCGTCGGCCGTCTGGTTGAATCCGTGGCGTCAGGCCGGTGTGGCCGTCATGATGCCCATGCCCGTAAGCCATTCCGGAATAGGTTCGTAGAACAACACGTCTGATTTGTAGCCCTGACCCAGGGCCGCCAATGCAGCGATCCAGCAACGCACCTCATGGCTGCCCCGGCCACCGGTCTGCGAGATCGTTTGGTCGTCTGATGAGTCGAGCGTGGAGAGATCACCAGCCGCGAAGCCGTCCAACAACATCTTGTCCCAGTCAGCATCGAGCGCTAGCAGCTTCGACTGCCCGGCGGCAAAGCGCGGCCCCTCTCCCATCACGTTATTCTGTCGTGCCGTGCGCGCCGAGTGCGGCAGCGGGCCGCCGTCAATCAGCCGTTGGCGCACTTCCGGCGTTGCCGTGTCCAGCGAGGCAATTGGCGGATCGTGCGACAACCCGCCGGAACCCACGATCAGCACCCGTTCAGGGCACGATGCTGCCCAGCGGCCGACCGCCTCGCCGAGAGCGCGGACCCTTGCCATCGTCGGCCGCGGCGCCAGGGCACAATTCACGAAAATCGGGATCATGCGCGTCAACGGCACCTTTGCCGAGAGCAATTCGATCGGCTGAACACCGCCGTGATCCACATCCATGCGGTAGGAGACCGCAACATCGACGCCTTCTTTCAGCGTGTGTTCGGCGCAGGACCAGGCCCGGCCTGCGGGAATATCGAGCTTGCCCGCAACGGTGCCGAAATCGCCCACGGAGTCGCCTTCGATTCCGATGCAGAAAGACGGCAGAAGTTTGTAGAAGAAACCGTTCACGTGGTCCGGATGAAAAATCACCACCAGGTCCGGATCGGCTTCAGCAACATAGTCGCTCGCCTTGTCGATGGCCCTCCAGAATCGTTTCTCGGCCTCAGGTGCCGCGCGGTTCCGATCCATGATAGGGCTGTGCGACATGCAGACGCTTCCAACAATCATTTCGTCTCCTCCTCTCCGAGAGGCGTCCGCTTCTGCCCCGTGTCAGGGTGAGCGGTTTCGCCGAATGCCGGACAAGGTCTGTAACCTCCCGACACTCAAGAAATGACGCCCCCCTTGATTTTCCACAACGACCACCTCCATACTGTTCACGTGGCGAACGGGAGTAGGTCATGACAATAGCTGGCGATTCCGATACCGCCTCCCCCTACAAGGAGATACGTGCGGTCACGCGCGCTTTGGATCTGCTGGAGGCTGCGGGTGATCTGGGGTGGGCAAAGGTCGGCGAACTTGCGACCTTCACCGGAATCGACCGCGCCACGCTGTATAGGCTTATCCACACGCTTGAACTCAAAGGTTATCTTATGCGCCGCGCCGAGGATGGCTCGGTGTCGCTGACCGAGCGGGTACACCAACTCAGCGATGGCGTTCGGTACGAAGATGTCGCGACGCAGATCATGTCGCAAATGCTGCACGAACTCACCGAGCAGGTCATTTGGCCAAGTGATTTTGCGACGCTGGTTTCCGGGCAGATGGTGATTCAGGCGTCCAGCCACAAATACAGTCCTGTTTCGGTTCACCGTAGGCTGGTGGGCAAGACGCGGTCCGTTCTCCGTTCGGCGCTGGGGCTTGCCTATCTTAGTTCGCTCGGTCGCTCAGACTTGGCGCGCACTCTGGACATATTGCACCGAATCGGCACGCTCGATGGCCAGGACCTTGCGATTCTGGGCAACATTGATGGTCGGCTTGACGAAATCCACCGGCGCGGTTACGCGCTATCGGTCGGGTTGATCGAAGAGAACATCAGCGCCATCGCCCTGCCCGTCAAACTCGGGCGCAAATCGATCGGCGCAGTCAATATCGCCTTTTTCCGCACGGCGATGTCGCCCGCTGAAGCGGCTGCGACTTGCCTCCAACCCCTGCGCGAGTGCATTGCCCGGTCCGAGGCGGCTCTGAAAGCGCAAACGCGTTATTGAGTCATCCAAACGAGGCATCCAATAAAGGATGTTCGCCAAGTGAATACTTTAGACTTTGCCCTTCAGGATTTCTCTTTGTGCCTCTAGCGATAACGAGGCGGTGAGGGGGAGACTTGCAGTCTCGCGAACCGCCTTTTGTCGCGTCAGAACGGATGCCGCGGCATCTCAACAAGGTAGGGAGGACCTTAATGTCCATTTCAACGATCTGCCGTCGTTTTACGGCGTTAACCCTTGGTGTCGCTCTGTCGACCACCATTGTTTCTACGGCCAACGCGCAGGAAGTTACGCTCCGTTTCGCGAGTTTTACCGGCCCAACAAACTTCCTGAATACCGGTCTCTTCGAGCCCTGGTTCAAGAAGCTGGAAGAGGAATCGGGCGGCAAGCTCAAGGTGGAATTCCTCACCGGTGGCTCGGCTGCCGCTCCAAACGAAGTGTTCGATTCCGTCGAGGCGGGCCTGATTGATCTTGGCTGGAGCATTACATCTTATAACTCCGGTCGGTTTAAGTCGGCGGGCGTCACAGAGCTGCCACTTCTTGCCAGCGGCTCTTCCGAGACATCCGCAGCCCTTGCAGCCCTCTATGAGGACGGCCTCATCGAGGGATTTGAGTCCGTGAAGGTGGTTGGCATCGGTACCGCTGATATTGCGCGTTTGCACCATTCCGGCGAGATCACCGGGTTGGACGATTTCAAGGGCGCCAAGGTGCGCGCTGCGGGCAGCGTTCTCTCGGCCATGATCACCGCCGTTGGCGCCACTCCGGTCGGACTGCCGGCTCCGGCCATCGCTGAAGCGCTGTCCAAGAATGTGGTCGATGCGGCCGCTGCCGACTGGTTTGCTGTCGAAGGGTTTTCGCTGCTCGACGTCACGCTCGGCCATGTCGACATCCCGCTCGGTACGACGCCGATGTATATCGTCATGAACCAGAATACCTACGATCGCTTGCCGCCGGATATCCAAAAGGTCTTCGACGACAACCCGCCGTCCGCCTTCGCCGCATTCTGGGGCCCGGGTCTTGAGGACGAGAGTAATCGTGTCCGGGCCGTGGTGGAATCAACGCCAGGCCATCACATCATCGTCCCGAGCGAAGCGGAAATGGCCAAATGGTCAGCGGCCGCCGACAAGGTGATCGCGGAGTGGGTCGAGGCCACGCCCAACGGGGCGACTGTGCTGGACGCATACCGCGCTGAAATCAAAGCCTGGCGCGAGAGTCAGTAACGCAGGGGAAGCGGATGTCTGCCGCCACAGCCAACGTTACCGAGGTGGCTGGGGGTGGGCTGCGCGAGTTCGCGGCCCGCCAGCTGGCCAACGCGGCGGGCCTCATGCTGCTCGGGTTGTCGCTCGCCTTCACCCTGGATGTCCTGCTGCGCTGGAGCATTTCGGCACCAATCCTCGGATTGTATGAAGTTGCAGAACTTTGCTTTGCGGTTGTTATGGCGCTGGCTCTGGTCTGGACGAACACGCGACAATCGCACGTTGCAATGGGTATACTGGCCCAGATCACAGGTCGTGAGGCCGCTCCGCGCCTGATCGCGGCGGGCCTCGGCTTGTTCGTGTCCTGCCTTTTTGCATGGTTTCTTATCCGATACGCCATCGGGAAAGCGTCACATGGCGAGACGACGCTGGTTACGGGGCTGCCCAAGGCCCCGTTCTGGGGTGCGGCCGCTGTTATGATCGGGCTCGCGGCGCTGGCACAGCTTGCGGTCTTCGTCTCGGAACTTGCCTCCTATCTTCGGAATCCGGGCAAACGGCTGCGCGATGTGGTTCCGCCCACGCTCATGGTCGCCGCCGCTTTCGCGGTGATGCTGAGCACGGCGTATTTCGCACCGACGCTTGGGGCGGGGCCAAAGGTCCTGGCCTCCTTCGCTATTCTTTACCTCCTGGCGCTGGCGCATGTCCCGATTGGCGTGGCATTGGCGATTGCCGGGCTTGGCGCTGTCTTGCTTCAGATGGGGTTTCGCCCGGCCCTGCTCATCGGCACAAATAACCTGACCGGAAGCCTGTCCAGCGTCGATCTGGCTGCGGTGCCGTTGTTCCTGATGATGGGAAACCTCGCGGTCGCGGCAGGTTTTGCCGATGACATCTTCACCGCTGCGACGGCGGTTTTTGGTCGCCTGCGCGGCGGCCATGCACTCGCCGCTGTCATGGGCTGCGCTGGTTTCGGTGCCATCAGCGGCTCGTCGGTGGCCACCACCGCCACGCTTGGCGGTGTCGCTTTTCGCGAGATGCAATCACGCGGCTATGCGCCGGGGCTCTCGACTGGCAGCATCGCCGCCGGCGGCACACTGGGCGCGCTTATTCCGCCCTCAGTGGTCCTGATCATCTACTGCGTCATTTCCGAAATTTCGATCGCCAAGGCGTTTACGGCAGCGATTGTTCCGGGGATGCTGGCCCTGGCGCTCTACGTCGCGTCTGTCCTTATCCAGGTCCGGCTGCGTCCCGATGCGGCGCCGGTCCCCGACAGTTCCGAAACTTTCGCCCCGGTCTACGCGCTGCGCATCGCCTGGCGCCCGATCACCCTGTTCCTGGCTGTGCTGGGGGGGCTTTATGGCGGCGTCTTCACCGTGCAGGAGGCCGCTGCGGTCGGAGCCGGTTTCTCCTTCGTGGCTTGGCTCATGTCGGGCCGCGCCTCTGTCAGCGGCCTGTTCGAAGCCTTGCGGGATGCTGCGGGCACCAGCGCCGGACTTTATCTATTGATCATCGGCGCCAATATCTTCGGTAGTCATCTGAACTTTGCGGGTATGGCTCAGGCTTTGGAGGCCGTGATCAACCCGGATACCCTGCCCGCCTGGGCGGTTCTGACCTTGCTGGCCATCATGTACCTGGTGCTTGGAAGCATCTTCGACACAGTGGCCGCCGTGGTCATCACCGTGCCCTTTGTGTTGCCCATCATCCTGTCAATGGGTTTCGATCCGATCTGGTGGGGCATCGTCACGCTGACACTTGTCGAAATCGGCATGATAACCCCCCCGATTGGAATGAACGTGTTCGTGATGAAGGCAGTCGTGGGCAATCGCGTCCGGCTTTCCACCATCTTTGGTGGGGTATTGCCGTTTCTGGCCGCTGATTTGTTGCGCATGGTGCTGCTTATCGCCTTTCCCGCGATCTCGCTTTGGCTTGGCGGGGTGTTGAGTTGATCGTCCGGACCGCCTTCGTCGGCTGGGGTCATCCAGTCACATCAGATATTCGAACGGAGCCTACCCCATGACCAGCCTCCAGGACCGCGCGGCCCTTCTCGATAATGCCGCTTTCGCAACCCGGCCCGTGCCGCAACTCCCTCCGGACAAGGCTCTGTCCGTCGAGGACGCCTATGCCATCCAGGCGATTGTGGTTGCGCATCGACTGGCGCGGGGCGAACGACTGGCTGGGGTGAAACTCGGCCTCACCAGCGAAGCGAAGATGAAACAGGTTGGCGTGAACGAGGTCATCCTCGGTCAACTCACCGACGCGATGCACCATGACGAAGGCGACAGTTTGGACCTCGGCCCGCTGATTCATCCCCGTGTCGAACCCGAAATTGCATTTGTGCTGCGCAGCCCACTGCCGCCGGATCCGACACCGCAGGAAGCTCTGGCCTGCGTCGAGGCGGTGGCCCCAGCGCTGGAGATCATCGATTCCCGCTACGACGGATTCCGTTTCGACCTTGGCGATGTGATCGCCGACAATGCGTCCTCTGCCGGCTATGTTCTTGGCCGCAGGTTCCCGCCTGAAACCGAGATTAGCGATATCGCCATCTCGATTGCCATGTCGGACGGGCCGGAAGAGACTGGCTCAAGCGCCGCAATTCTCGGGCATCCCCTCAACGCGTTGGCGGCGGCCGGGCGCCTCGCCTGCGCGCGTGGTATCAGCACATCGGCAGGCGACGTGGTCTTGGCCGGGGCCGCCACCGCCGCCATTTCGCTGTCTGCGGGTGCCGTTGTCAGTGCCGAATTTGGCCCGCTCGGCCGGATCGAGCTTCGCCTCAGCCCGTCACCAACGCTTGAAACCTGAGCCACACGTGAAGGAGAGAACCCAATGCCGATAGCAGAAATCCTGATCTTCGAGGGTCGAAGCGACGACCAGAAGCGCGCGATCATGCGCGAGGTCACCGACGCCCTGGCGCGGTCCATGGATGCCGAGCCGGAGCGCATTCGCGTGATCCTGAAAGAGATCCCGACAAATCACTTTTCGGTTGCGGGCGTCTCCATCGCCGACAGCCGCGCCGCCGGAAACCCACCAGGAAAGAAGTAGTTCGACCATGCCCCATTTTACCGCTTCGGACGGCGCTCGCCTGTTTTATCGCGATGGCGGTGACGGGCCGATCCTGGTTTGCCTGCACGGCCTGACCCGGAACGGGAGCGATTTCGAACTGTTGCGTCCGCTTTTTCCGGACCACAGACTGGTTGCCCTCGACGCACGCGGGCGCGGCCTCTCCGAACAAACCGGCGCGGAGACTTACACCGTGCCCCGCGAAGGTGAGGATGTCCTGAACCTGCTCGATCACCTAGGGATCGAGGCCGCGCCATTTCTGGGTACATCGCGCGGCGGCATGGTGACCATGGCGCTGGCCGCGCATGTCCCGGAGCGCGTCCTGGGCCTGTGTCTGAATGATATCGGCCCCGAAATGGAGCCGGACGGGCGGATGCGGATCACCACCTATGTCGGGCTCCAGCCCAAAGAACGCAATATTGACGCGCGCATTGCGGCAATGTCCACGCATCATCCGGGGTTTTACGGCGTGCCCGATGCGCGGTGGTGCGAAGAGGTGCAGCACCATTTCGCCGAAACGCCGGACGGGTTGCGTATTACCTACGACCCTGCCCTGCGCGACGCTTTCATGGCCACGCTAGACCGGGCGCCGAACATGTGGCACGGATTCGACGCGCTTGCCGGGCGGCCGGTGGCGGTGATCCGTGGGGAAAATTCGGACATCCTATCCACCCGCATTGTCGAGGAGATGGCGCTGCGGCGGCCAGACCTGATCCGAACCGAAGTACCCGACCGGGCGCACATGCCATTTCTGGACGAGCCGGAAAGCCTTGCGGTGTTACGAGCCTACCTCGCTGCGGTGGCGGCAGCGGAGGGCAATTCCTGACCCGATGACAAAGGGAGTGTGCCGATCATGGCTTTGGTGGGCCCCGTCCGTGACAGCGCTTGAACCAAGTGACGGCTTCGATCAAGAACAGGATCTCCACAAGCCCCTGTGGCTTCGCGATCCGTCCCACCAACCGGAATATTCTTGATGATCCGCCATTTCGTATTCTTCACCGTCCCGAACGACCACTCAATAACAGACGACCGAAAGGTTCTGCAGATTCTGACCCAAATTCCCCATGCCAGTCACCTTGAGATTGCTTTGAACCGCAAGACTGGCAAATGCGAAGGGGCTTTGTTGCACAAATCGGGTGAGGGGATTCATGTTGTGAATCCAGTGTGATAGCTGGAGGTCTTGAGCAGCTGGGCACCGACAAGATACAAGACCACGAACTGGTCGGCTTACAAAAGCACGCTGAAGCAGCGTGGATCACTGACGATCTGGTTTGATCCCGAGATGACCTGGACACCCCCGCCAAGCGGCAGGCGCGGCCGACAGCAGAGTTTCAGCGACGCCGCGATCCAGACCTGGCTGACCCTGAAAGTTCTATTTGGTCTTCCGTTGCGTCAAACGACCGGGTTCGTGGAAAGTCTCCTGCGTCTGGTCGGTCTGGACTGGACGGTGCCGGATTTCAGCACACTGAGCCGCCGCCAAGCAGTGTCCCAACGGTTGGTGTAATTCCCGCCGGTAGCGCGGGCTGAGCGGAGCCTTCGCGTAGCGAAGCGAGGCCCGCGTGGGTCGCTTGGCGGCCACGGTTGTTCTTCGGCTAAGGTTCGGTTTGCCGACCTGACCCATGACCGAGGAGATCAACCGTGACCAAAGACAGCCTATCAGAGACCGCAGCCTTGCGCGCGCTTTTGTCGGAGACGTCCGACACCCACCTGCTGGCCGAGATGCTCGGGTTTGTTGCCGACCGGCTCATGGCGCTGGATGTCGACCAGCTCTGCGGCGCCGGCGCGCACGAACGCAGCGACGACCGTGTGAACCGCCGGAACGGATACCGGTCCCGGGCCTGGGAGACGCGTGCAGGCCGGGTCGATGTGAAGATCCCGAAGCTGCGCAAGGGCCGCTATTTTCCCGAGTTCCTGGAGCCGCGCCGGGCAGCGGAGAAGGCGATGACGGCGGTCATTCAGGAGGCCTATGTCCAAGGCCTGTCGACCCGCTCGGTGGACGACCTCGTCAGGGCGATGGGCATGACCGGCGTGTCGAAAAGCCAGGTCTCGCGGCTCTGCGGCGAGATCGACGAACGGGTCGACGCGTTCCTGAACCGCCCGCTGGAAGGCGAATGGCCCTACCTGTGGCTCGACGCTACCTACATCAAGGTGCGCCGCGGCGGCCGGATCGTCAGTGTCGCGGCCATAGTGGCCGTGGCGGTCAACCTGGACGGCCGCCGCGAGGTCTTGGGCATCGCCGTCCAGCCCAGCGAGGCGGAGGTCTTTTGGGACGAGTTCCTGCGCTCTCTCGCGGATCGCGGCCTGCGCGGCAACCGTCTGATCATCGCCGACGATCACAAGGGCCTGAAGGCTGCAGCCGCCAAGGTGCTCGGCGCGACCGTCCAGCGCTGTCGCGTGCATTTCATGCGCAATGCGCTAGCCTGCGTCGGCAAGAAGGACCGCCCGATCGTCACCGCGGCGCTCCGGACCGCCTTCGACCAGGACACGCTCGCGGCCTCGAAAGACCACTGGACCAAGCTGAACGACGCGTTCGAACCACGCCATCCAAAGCTCGCCGAGTTGATGCGCCGTGCCGAAGAGGACGTCCTGGCCTACAAGGGCTTCCCCAAGGATCATTGGCCGAAAATCCATTCGACGAATCCGCTTGAGCGCTTGAATAAAGAGATCAAGCGCCGGACCAACGTCGTCGGAATCTTTCCGAACGAGGCCGCGGTGACGCGTCTGGTCGGAGCGCTGATGCTGGAGCAAAACGATGAGTGGGCGATCACGCGGCGCTACATGACACTGGAAACCGTCGCCGCCATTTGCGACACTGACCCCATGGACCCGGCGAAGATCGCCGCCCTGTAACTGCGGCCAAGCCAAGGCCGAAGAGCAAAGTTACACCATTTCCCGGGACACTATCCGCCGCCAGAAGACGTTGAACGTGCGCCTGCCGTATCGCGGCTCTACGGGACCGCTGAACCTTCTCATCGACAGCACCGGCATCAAGTCGGAGGGCGAAGGCGAGTGGAACGCGCGCAAGCATGGCGGCCCGAAGCGGCGCATCTGGCGTAAGATCCACCTCGGGATTGATGCGGAAACACTGGAGGTCCGGGCTGTCGAGATCACCGGCAGTAATATCGGCGATGCGCCCATGTTGCCCGAATTGCTCGAACAAAGTAACCGACCGATTGGAGCCGCCTGCCTGACGGCGGGGTTCCGAGCTAAGACACGTGCATAACGACGTGCTTAACGACGTGTCTTATTCGGAGGAGCCATGCTGGGCGAGGTTCTGGGTGTCGAACGGCGCCGGCGGTGGAGCGAAGATGAGAAGCTGGTGTCAACGCCGTTTGAATTTTCCCCAGAAGTGCCGAAGTAAAATTCCCCACTTGCTTGGTCCCGGTGATCAGCCGGCGTCAGAGATCTGCAGCTCCGTTTTTTGTTTTTGGTGGCCGCCCGCGTCG
>NZ_QZEX01000011.1 GCF_003646465.1 Chachezhania antarctica | reverse complement strand
CGCGCTGGCGGAAAAGCTGAACGACCCGAAGGTCTTTGCGCTGATCAACCTCAACATCCAGCGTCGGTTCACCAGCGGCCATGCGCTGGCGCTTTATGAAAACTGCTACCGGTTCCTGCGGACGGGGAGCACGGGCTGGTGGTCGCTGGACCTGTTCCGGCGGCTGATGGGGGTGGCCGACAGCCCCTATTACGAGACCTACAAGCACCTGAACGCCAAGATCATCAAGCCGGCGGTGGCCGAGGTGAACAAGACCTCGAACATCGTGGTGACGCCCGAGACGCGGAAGATGGGGCGGACGGTGACCGACATCCGCTTCCGCATCGCCGAGAACCCGCAACTGGCGATCCTGGACCTGGACGATGGCGGCGGGATCCGGTCGTCGGAGGTCTATGCAAGGCTGCGCGCGCTTGGCGTCAGCGACAGGCTGGCGCGGCAGTGGATCGGCGAACACGGCGAGGGCCACGTGCGGGGCAAGCTGGATTACGTGGCGGGGCAGGGGGGTGTGAAGAACCCCGTGGGCTACCTGACGACGGTCCTGAGACAGGATTACGGCGCGGCGGACGTTTCGCCGCGAAACGTTCCGCCCCCGGCGCCCGAAGCGCTGTCGGCCCGGGCGCGGAAGCTGAAACGCATACAGGAGCTGGCCGCGGCCCGGACGCCGACGCAGCGGGATGCGGACAAGCGGTTGTTCCTGTCCAAGCTGGAAGGCCCGGCCCGGGACGATTTCGAGCGGCACGGCTGGATGTCGGCGCTGAACAAGGCCGCGATCGAGGCCTTCTGGGAGAGCCTGTCGCCCGGCGCGCTGGACGGGACCGACTCGTAGGGCCGGAGATACACCCGGGCCTGAAGCTGTCCGACTGTCGTCTGGCCGATAGCAAGCCGATATGCGGCGTCCTGGGGTCGGGCGGATCAGATCGCGGCGCGTCCCGGCTCTGCCGGGCCGGGGACAAACGGGCCCATCAGGCGCATGGCCTTGGCCGCTTCGGCCATGCGGGGGCCCAGGTCCTTTTCGACATATTCCTCGCGCGCGCTGAAGCGGGGCAGGCCGCAGGAAAGCGCGACCCGCAGCCCGTCATCGGTTACGCCCAAAGGTGTCGAGACCGCGACGATGTTGGCCCTCCAGTCGCCGTAGGAGGTGCAGAAGCCTTCGGTGCGGCAGCGGGTGATGCTGGCAGCGGTCAGTTCGGCATGGCTTTCGAATTCCGCGGGAAATTTCTGTCGAAGCTCGGCCAGCTTGTCAAAAAGCGCCTGACCTTCCAGCAGGGACAGAAGCGCGCGCCCGCTGGCGGATCGGTGCAAGGGCCCCGTGACACCGGATTCGGGAACATGGGGAAAGCTGGTCGGGTTGCCGACATTCTGGATCTGCACGAACTGGTCGTCGGTCATCACGGCCAGGGTGACATTGCCGCCGCTCATCTCGGCCAGTTCACGCATCGGCGGGACCAGGCGGTGCCGCCACCGGGTCGCGGCTAGAACCGGGTAGGACAGGGACAGGATCCGGGGGGCCAGCCGGAAGGCCCCCTTCGGATCGCGCCGAAGATAGCCCATGTGCACAAGGGTCTTGCACAGTCGCGATACGGTGGCCCGGTTCAGCCCAAGCCGCCGCGCGATTTCGGAATTCGACAGCGAAATCTCGCTGTCACTGTAAAGCGCCAGGATCTCCAGCCCTCGTATCAGTGTCGATGACAGGGCCTGATCCGTGCCCGTGTCCCGGGGCAGGTCACACCGGCCCGCATCTGCCCACTGATTGAGAGTTGTCCTGCCGTCTGTCAAAGAATCCCTTGCTCCCGGTATTTTGCAACGTCGTCGTCGCTGAGGTTCAAGAGAGTCTTGTATATGTAATCATTGTCCGCTCCCAGAGCCTTGGCGGCCCAGCGGATATGGCCGGGGTCGTTCCGGTAACGGGGCACCAGGCCTTGCATGCGAACCTCTCCGAAGTCTTCGTCTTCAACCTTAACGATAGCTTCGCGGGCTTTGAACTGGGGATCGTCGAAAATCTGGTCGATGCCGTAGATCGGCGCCAGTGTGCCGTTCGATTCGCGGAAGGCGGCCAACACTTCGTCAAGCGTGTGTGACGCGATCCAGGCGCTGAAGATCCGGTCCAGCTCCTGCACGTTGTCGACCCTGCTGGCATTGGAACTGAACCGCGGGTCGTCCACCAGGTCCGGGCGGCCGATCGCGTTGGCGTTGTTTGAAAAGGTGGTGTTGGTCGATCCCGCCAGCGAGACATAGCGCTTGTCCAGCGTCATGTAGACATCGGACGGCGCGGAGTAGGTGTTCTTGTTGCCCACCCGTTCGCGGACGTGGCCCAGCTGGTCGTATTCGATGGCCAGCGATTCCAGGATGCGCAGCATCGCTTCGGTCAGGGCAAGGTCGATCTCCTCGCCCTGTTCGCGGCCCGGCTGCATTGCCTTGACCAGCGCGGCCGAGATCGCGAAGGCCCCGAACAGCCCGCCGATGGAATCCGCCAGCGGATACCCGGTATGAACCGGCGCGCGGTCGGGATCGCCCGTGATGTGGGTCAGCCCGCCCATCGCTTCGAAGATCCGGGCGAAGCCGGGTTGGGTCGCGGACGGTCCGGTCTGACCGTAGCCGCTTACCCGCAGGACGACCAGTTTCGGGTTCGCCTTCCACAGCGTTTCGATGTCGAGCCCCCACCGCGCCAGCGTGCCGGGGCGGAAGTTTTCGATCAGGACATCGACCTGGCCTATCAGGTCCAGAAACAGCTTCGCCCCGTCCGGGCGGCGCAGATCCAGCGTGCCATGGTACTTGCCGCGATTGGTCACCTTCCACCAGAGCGACTTGCCGTCCTTGAACGGGGGAAAGCCGCGCAGCCCGTCGCCCGCACCCGGGAGCTCCAGCTTGATCACCTCGGCCCCGAAATCGGCCAGCAGCGAACCGGCCATCGGTCCCGCAATGATTGTGGCGATATCCAGGATCTTGATGCCGGAAAGCGGGCCGGTGCCGGGATCGGGTCGGGTCATGAAGGTGCTCCAGTCGAAACGTATTTGACAAGCATTACGATATATGAAACGAAATGGTCAACAAGGCGATATAATAAACCTTGGGAGGGGAAATGCGTTTCGATACTTCGAACAGGTCCGCGGCAATGGAGTCGCGGGTTTCAGCTTTCTTCGAGCGCGAGGTCCTTCCCCGGCATCGTGACTGGGTCGAACAGGTCATGCGCCAGGGCCGCCCGGCGGATTTCCTGCCCGCGCTGCGCGACAAGGCCCGCGCGGAGGGGCTGTGGAACCTCGCGCTGCCGGCACTGGGCGATGACGAACCCGGCACGCGCCTGACCAATCTCGAATTTGCCCCCCTGGCCGAGATCATGGGCAAGCTTCCCTGGGGCAGCCAGGTCTTCAACTGCCAGGCGCCGGACGTCCCGAACATGGCAATGTTGCAGGCACTGGCGACGCCGGAACAGAAAGCGCGCTGGCTTGATCCGTTGCTGGACGGCACGACCCGTTCGGCCTTCGCGATGACAGAGCCCGATGTCGCGTCGTCCGATGCATCGAACATCGCCACGCGGCTGGACTTTGACGGTGACAGTATCCGCATCAACGGCCGGAAGTGGTTCGCCACCGGCGGTGCGCATCCCGATTGTTCCTTCCTGATCGTGATGGGCATCAGCGATCCCGACAATGCCCGCACGGCCCGTCAGAGCATGGTTCTGGTCCCCACCGATACGCCCGGGCTGACCGTCACGCGGGAACTCAGCTATCTGGGCTGGGAGGACCACGTGGCCCCCATCGCACAGATCGAGCTGAACGATGTCATCGTGCCGGCCGAAAACCTGCTGGGCGAGCGTGGCCGCGGCTTCAAGGGCGCGCAGGTGCGTCTTGGCCCCGCGCGGATCCACCATGCGATGCGCTGCATCGGGCTGGCCGAAATGCTGGTCGAACTGATGATCGTCCGCGCCCGCGAACGTACCGCCTTCGGGCGCGCGGTGATCGACTACGACACGATCCAGCGCTGGATCGGCGAGGCACGGGTGGACATCGACATGAACCGGCTGGCGATCCAGCGCTGTGCCTGGCTGCTGGACCAGGGCGGAGACACGGCAAGCTGGCGGCCGGTGTCGATGATCAAGGTGTCCGTCCCCAACATGCTGCAGAAGATCGCGGATCGCGCGTTGCAGATCTTCGGCGCGATGGGCGGGCTTGACGATCTGCCGATCCACCATGCCTTTGCCTATGCCCGCTGGTTCCGCATCGGCGACGGGCCGGACGAAGTGCACCTGCGCCAGATCTTCCGGTCCGAACCGCAGCCCGGCTGGTCGCTGGCCGACAGCCCCTACCTGGCGGTGCCTGCCGGCACCGGCCCCATGCGGAGCGCCGCAGAATGAGCAAAGCCATCCATCCACGCACCATCGTTTTGGGTGTCGCCGCGCTTCTGTCGGCGTTGCTGGCCGCCCAATCGATCTACGTGGCCTATGCCGGGCCCTGGGATATCTCGTTCGGGCGCAATGCCCTGATGGGTGCCGCGGTGGTGATCGTGCTGGTGACGCGTCCCGTCTACGGGGCGCTGATTCCTCCTGCCTTCGTCAAGGTCGCGGCAAGCCTGCTGGATGCCGTGCTGATCGCCGTGGCCGTGCTGGCCACCTATCGCTTCACGCAGGTCGAACACCTGATGGAGCAGACATTCTACTTTTTCTCGGCCTATGACACCTGGCTGGCCCTTGCGGCCTGCGCCGTGCTGCTGGAGGCGACACGACGGCTTTTTGGCCTGCCCATCGTGATCATCGCGGTTCTGGTGCTGCTGTACTGCTTCTTCGGGAACTATCTGCCGGGCTTCCTGAACCACGCGGGCATGACGCTGAACCGGACGATGGAAACGGTCTGGTACGGCTACCAGGGGGTCTTCGGGATGCCGACGGGCGTCGTGATCCGGGTTGTCCTGGTCTTCGTCGTCTTCGGTGTGATCCTTGAAGGTACCGGCGCCAGCGATGCGCTGATCCGCACCTCGGTCGCGCTGACGGGGGGCACGCGGGGCGGTCCGGCGCATTCGGCCGTGGTGGCCAGCGCGCTGTTCGGGTCGATGTCCGGGAGCGTCACGGCCAATGTCGTAGGCTCCGGGTCGTTCACCATCCCGATGATCAAGCGCCGGGGCTTTTCCGCCGCCACCGCCGGCGGGATCGAGGCCGCGGCCTCGACCGGGGGTCAGATCGTGCCGCCGGTCATGGGGGCGGCCGCCTTCCTGATGGCCGACCTGACCGGAGAGCTTTATACCACCATCGCCGTGGCCGCGCTGATCCCGGCGCTGTTCTACTATGGATCGCTGTTCGCCGCGATTTCGGTCCAGGCCGCCGCCCGCGGGATCGCGCCGGTGCCGGCCGAAGAGCGCGTCAAGCTGACCCGCCGCGATTACGTCCTGTCGCTGCAGTTCGCGCTGCCGATCCTGGCCATCGTTGCCGTCCTGGTGATGGGCCGGTCGCCGGCCATGGCCGGGTTCGTCGCCGCCGTGCTTGCCATCGTGCTGGGGCTGTTCCGGTCGCAGAACCGCAAGAACCCGAAGATGTACTGGGACGTGGCGGTGAAGGCCGGGCAGGCCTGCGCGTCGATCCTTGTCGCCGTGGGCTGTATCGGCATCATCCTGGGCGTCATGAACCTGACCGGGCTGGGCCTGTCCTTTGCTTCGGTGATCTCGTCGTTTTCGGACACGTGGCTGTTCGGGTCACTGCTCGTCACGGCCTTTGCCTGCCTGATCCTGGGCATGGGCATGCCCACGCTGCCGGCTTACCTGATCATCGTGCTGGTGCTGGGGCCGGTGATGACGAAGCTGGGCGCAGACCTTCTGGCCGTCCACATGTTCGTCTTCTACTTCGGCGTCCTGTCGGCGATCACGCCGCCCGTGGCCATCGGCGCCTTCGCAGCGGCCCCCATTGCCGAGGCAAACCCGATGCGCACCGCCTTCGTGGCCGTGCGGCTGGCACTGGTCGGCTTCATCATTCCGTTCATCTTCATCTACGAGCCGTCGCTGCTTTTGATCGGGGCGTTCGACCCGATGGCCTTCGCCCGGGTCTGCGTGTCTCTGGCGCTGGCGATATGGCTGCTCAACACCGGGCTGATCGGCCATGCCCGCAAGCGGCTGGGCTGGCCCGAACGCATCTTGCGCATGATGCTGGCGGCCGGGCTCGTGATCCAGGTGCCGGCACTGCAATACGTGCTGGTTGCCTGTTCGGTCGCCCTTCTTTTCCTGTCCGGCCGCAACAACGAAAGCGCGGCCGGACGGGAACAGACGGCCTCATCGTGACAATCCAGGGAGGACTACGATGCTACTAAGGAAACTGAAGACCGCAGCGCTTGCGCTCGCCTCGGGCGCGGTGCTGATGGCAGGCACGGCAACGGCCGACGCGCAGACGCTGCGTATGGCCTCGCTTGGGCAGGCCTCGCCCACGACCGTGTTTTCCATCGCGCTCAGCCAGGCGATGAAAAAGGATTACGGCTATTCGACCCAGCTTGCCACCGGGTCGCCGGCGACGCGGCAGGCGGTCGAAGCGGCGATGCAGCAGCTCGATCTTTTCGTCACGGCCGTGTCGATAAACAGCTACCTGAAGAACGGCACGCGGATGTACGAAAAGATGGACAACGCGCCCGAGCTTTTCAGCGAATTGCGGTCGATCGTGAACTACCCGCTGGGCGCCTATCACGGCATCGCCTGGGCCGACACCGGCATCAATTCCATGGCCGACATGAAAGGCAAGAAGGTCTTCGTGGGGCCGCCGTCCTCGGCCGGGAGAACCGTGATCCTGCAGGTGATCAAGGGTGTCACCGGCTACGAGCCCGACAAGGACTTCACCCCCGTGAACCTTGACTGGGCGTCGGCCGAACAGGCCTTCCAGGACCGCCAGGTCGATGTCTACTTCGTGCCGACCCCGATCCCGTCGGCCGAACTTCAGCAGCTGTCCGCCCTGGGCGAATTCCGGGTGCTGGGCATTCCCGATGACAAGGTCGACAGCGAAGGCGTGAAAGCGGCGTCGAGCGTGCCGGGGCGCGAATTCGATTTCCTGCAGCCCGGAACCTATTCCGGCCAGGTGAACGAAAAGCCGGTCCGGATGGTCAGCTCGATCGTGGGGCTGGGCACCAACAAGTGGATGGACGAGGAGGTGGCCTACAACGTCACCAAGGCCGTCTTCGAAAACCACGATGCGCTGGTGCAGGCGGCAAAGTGGATGTCGATCATCACGCCCGAGAACGCGCTGAACCAGATGAACGCACCGCTCCATGTCGGGGCCTACAAGTACTACAAGGAAATCGGTGTCGATGTGCCCGAAGACCTGATCCCGCCCGAGGCGAAGTAAGACCATCCCCCGCGGCTGCCGTTGGGTGGCCGCGGGATGCGCAAGGCTTGAAGACCCGCTCTCTGACCTGATCCCCGAACGGCCATGGCCCGATCCGCGCCGCTGCGCCTATCGCGCGTCGCCGTCGCCTCCGCGTATTCCGATGGGCGACGCGGCCCCGGCGGCAGGACGGTGGGCGGGAAGCCAAAGGAGAAGTCCGCATGAATACCGAAACGTCCCCCGTGACCGAGGTTGTCACCGAACGGGACGGCACCGTCCTGACCATTTCGCTGGACGGTCCGAAGACCCGAAATTCGATCAGTCCGCCCGTCTACAAGGCGCTGCAATCCGCGATCATCGCGGCCGGAGAGGATCCCGGCGTGCGCGCCATCGTGCTGACGGGGCGCCACGGTTTCTTCAGTTCCGGCGGGAACATCCACAATCTGAAAGCCAGCGCGCAAAGCACCATGGCCGAGGTGACAGGCAACACCGACGCGCTGAACGCGATGATCCTGTCGATCCGCGCCTGCCCCACGCCCGTGATCGCCGCCGTCGAAGGCGGCGCGGCGGGCGCCGGCATGTCGCTGGCGCTGGCTTGCGACATGATCGTGGCGGCGGAGGCCGCAAAGTTCGTGGTGGCCTACGTCAAGATCGGCCTCGCTCCCGATGGCGGCGTGACCCACTTCCTGAACGCGTCGCTGCCCCGCCAGCTGGTGACCGAGATGTGCCTGACGGGCAATCCCGTCGAAGCCGACCGGCTGCATGTGCTGGGTCTGGTCAATGCCGTGGCCCCGGTGGGCGACGCACTGGCCACGGCCCAAGGCATGGCCGCGAAACTGGCGGCGGGGGCGGTCGGGGCGATGGCGATCATCAAGGATGAAATCGGCGCAGCCGCCACCAACGACCTGGCCACGCACCTCGCGGTTGAGGCCGGCGGCATCAACCGCGCCCGTTTCGGGGCCGAGGCCGCCGAAGGGCTGAGTGCGTTTCTGGAAAAACGGAAACCGGATTTCGCCGGCAAGGCGTGAACGAAGGGAACGGGAATGATCAGGGATAAGGCGAAGCTCGACCGTCTGCTGAACGATGTCCATGACTGGGTGCGCACCGTTGCGCATCCGAACGAAAACCGCGTGGCAGAGCTGAACGAAGTGCCGCCCGACATCGTCCGGGACATGGCGGCGCGCGGCTTCTTCGGCTGGTCCATCCCCGAGGAATACGGGGGGCTTGGCCTGACGACGGAAGAGCTTGTCATGGGCGCGATGGAGCTGTCGCAATGCGCTGTCGCCTATCGCGCGCGGGTGGGCACGAATACCGGCATCGGGTCGGAAGCGCTGGTGGCCGACGGGACCGAGGCGCAGAAGTCGAAATACCTGCCCCTGATGGCGCGGGGCGAGGCGACGGGCTGCCTGGCGCTGACCGAACCCAATGCCGGATCGGAAGCGTCGAACATCGAAACCACGGCACGGCGCGTGGGCGACACCTACATCCTGAACGGGATGAAGCGGTACATCACCAACGCGCCGATTGCCGATCTGTTCACGGTGCTGGCGCGGACCGAAGACGGGACGACCGGATCGAAGGGCATCACTGCCTTCATCGTCGAACGCGGGTTCGAAGGGCTTTCGACCAGCGCGCCCTACAAGATGATGGGGCAGGCGGGGTCCCCGGTTGGCGAGATTTACTTCAACGATTGCCGCGTGCCCGCCGAGAACGTGATCGGCGGTCAGGAAGGCGTGGGCTTCAAGACCGCGATGAAGGTCCTGAACAAGCAGCGCATCCACCTGTCGGCGCTGTGCACCGGCCCCGCGATCCGGATGCTGGAGCTGGCGATGGACCACGCAAGCGACCGGGAACAGTTCGGGCAGAAGGTCATCGATTTCCAGCTGGTCGCCGCCCTGCTGGCGGATTGCCGCGCCGAGATCGAGGCCGCCAAGCAACTGGTGCTGGCCACCGCCCGGTCGCGGGACGAGGGCCGGGACATCGCGCTGGAGGCGTCGATCTGCAAGTATTTCGCGTCCGAGATGTGCGGCCGCGTGGCCGACCGCTGCGTGCAGGTGTTCGGTGGCGCAGGGTATGTCGCCGATCACAGCCCCATCGAACGGTACTACCGGGATGTGCGCCTGTTCCGGCTGTACGAAGGCACAAGCCAGATTCACCAGCTGAACATCGTCAAGCAGATGCAGCGCCGGCAGGCGGCGGGCGGAGCGGTCGCATGAGGGCGTATCGGCTGGAAGCCGACGGCAAGATGAGCCGCGGCCGCCTTGTGCAGATGTCCCCCGACGCTCTCAGCGCCGGGGATACGCTGATCCGCACGCAATATGCCGGGGTCAACTACAAGGATGCGCTGGCGGGGCAGGGCAAGGCGCCCATCGCGACGTCGCTGCCGATCAACGGCGGGATCGAAGCCGTGGGTCATGTCGTCGAAAGCACGTCGGACCTCCTGGAGCCGGGGCAGGCGGTGATCGCCCATGGCATGGGGCTGGGCGTCGCGCGCGATGGCGGGCTGGCGGGCTATGTCCGGGGCGATGCCGAATGGATCGTGCCGGTACCGAAAGGATTGTCGCAGCTCGAAGCCGCCACCGTGGGCGTTGCCGGCTTTTCCGCCGCAATGGCCGTGGACCGCCTGGAAAGTCTTGGTGTCGAACCCGACCGGGGCCCGGTTGCCGTGACCGGTGCGACCGGCGGCGTGGGCGTCCAGGCCGTCGCGATGCTGGCGCGGCTGGGATACGAGGTCGTGGCCGTCAGTTCGAAGTCCGATGCCGGCGAAGAACTGCGCGCCCTGGGCGCATCCGAGGTGATCGCGCCGCCCGAAGCGTCGAACCGCATGATCGAGCCGCCCCGCTGGAGCGGCGCCATCGACACGGTCGGCGGCGATCTTCTGGCCTGGCTCTTGCGCAGCGCTGCGCCCGAGGCCGCGATCGCATCGATCGGCAATGCCGGGGGCAACCGGGTGCCCACATCCGTCATGCCGTTCATCCTGCGCGGAGTCACGTTGACGGGCATCGTGGGCAACGCGCCCCCGCCGCTGCGCCGCCGGATCTGGGATCGCATCGGCACCGATCTGCGCCCGCCCAGGGTTTCGTCCATTGCGCGGGTGATCGACCCGGAGGAAATTCATGACACGATGGGCGAAATGATCTCCGGCCGGACCAGGGGGCGCTCGATCGTGGCGTTCTGCGGTGGCTGATTGCTGACCGTCAGGCGATGATCACCACCACGCTTCTGCTGGCGCCGGTCTTCATGCTGGTCGTTCTGGGCAATCTCCTGCGACGGGCCGGAATGCCGGGGGACGGCTTTTGGCCGCTGGCGGAAAAGCTGGGCTATTACGTGATGATCCCGGCGCTGCTGTTCCACAAGATCTCGACCGCCGACATCGACATCGATCTGGTCGTTCCGTTCGGGCTGGTGCTTGGAGGCGCGTTCTACGTGGCCGGAATCTTCGCCCTGCTGGCCACATGGCTGTTGCGGATCGACGCCCCCCGGCGCGCCTCTGTCCTGCAGGGAGCGGTGCGGCACAACGGTTTCCTTGCCTTGGCAGTGGCCGAGCGATTGTACGGATCGGAAGGCCTGGCGGTCGCCGCTCTGGGTGCGGCGATCCTGGCGCTGATCACCAACCTGTCGCTGGTGCCGGTTCTGGTGACCCTGAATGCAAACGGCGCGCAGGGATCGGTTACGGGCAAGGTGGCGCGGGACATCGCGCGCAACCCGATCATCCTGTCGATCTGCGCCGGGCTTCTGGGGAACGTCCTGCTGCCCGGCCATGTCCCCGTGCTGCATGACATCACGGGCATGCTGGGCGCCATTGCGCTGCCGCTGATGCTGCTGTGCGTCGGGGCGGGCCTGCGCCTGCGCGGGCTCAAGGCGCAGGTCGCACCGCTGGCCGTGGCGTCGCTTGGCCGTTTCGTCGTCTTTCCGCTGTGCGTGCTGTTGATTCCGACGGGTCTTTCGGCCTCGCAAATGACGATCATGATGATCTTCGCCACCGTGCCCACGGCGCCGTCGTCATCGGCGCTTGCCGCGCAAACCGGGGGCGACGTGCCCCTGATGAACGCCATCGTCACGCTCGAAACCTTGCTGGCCTTCGTGACGCTGCCCGCGACGCTGTCGCTGGCCGGGATGGTTCTGGGCCGCTAGGGGGAAAAAGGCGGAATGTGTCCCGGTGGGCCGGACGACACCAAACGCCCGCCGGTCGGTTCCGGGCAACGACGCGTCCGGGGTCGGAGGCGTCCAAGTTTCGCGTGGCGTGATTTCCGGGCTGTCCGGGGAGGGGAGGGCGCATGCCGGGGCAAGGACCCACGCACCCGGCGGCTGTCCGGCAGTTAACCGGGGTGGAAAAGAATACAACAAGCTCGTTTGCGATTCCCTGACCTCCCTGATAGGGACGGTCTCGATGTCGAAAGCGAAGTGCATACTGAAGCCTCCCGTAAGGCTCTGAACCTGTCGTGGCCGGATCATGGCCACATCTGCTTTCACGTCAGAACAATCCGTAAAACGAAGGAGAACTCCATGCGCTCGTTGAAGCTTGCTTCGACTGCCCTTGCCGTCACGCTTACCCTGCCTCTCGCAGCCCAGGCGCAGGACGCGGGCGACCAGTGCGGCGAAGTCTCGATCGCCCAGATGGGTTGGGCCGCGGCTGAAGTCACCACCAACATCGCCCAGTTCCTGCTGGAACAGGGCTATGGCTGTGATGTCACGCTGGTCCAGTCCGACACCATTCCCGCCATCACCTCGGTTGCCGAAAACGGCGAGCCGGACGTGGTGACCAATCTCTGGCTGAACTCGGCCGGCGACGCCTACAACCGCCTTGAAGAAGGCGGCACGATCAAGCGCCTGACCTCGGTTCTGGAACCGGGCGGCGTCGAAGGCTGGTGGCTGCCGACGTCGCTGGTCGAAGCGCACCCCGAACTGGCGACCATCGAGGGTATCCTCGACAATCCCGAACTTGTCGGGAGCCGCTTCAACAACTGTCCCGATGGCTGGGGCTGCCGCGTCGTGTCCGACAACCTGTCGCGCGCGCTGGATCTTGAAGGCCACGGCATCGAGGTCTTCAATCACGGGTCCGGTGAAACGCTGGCGACCTCGATGGGCGCCGCCGTCACCAATGACGAGCCGTGGTTCGGCTACTACTGGGGCCCGACCGTTCCGCTGGGCATGTACGACATGACCAAGGTCGATCTTGGCGGCTATGACGCCGAAGCCTTCGGCCCGCTGCAGAACGCCGACACGCCCGACCCGAAGGTCTCGGACTTCCCGGCCGCGCCGATCCTGACCTCGGTCACCGCGGACTTCGCCGAGACCCAGCCGGAACTGACCGAGTTCTTCACCAACATGACGTTCTCGACCGAACAGATGTCGAGCCTGCTGGCCTGGAAACAGGAAAACAACGCCTCGAACGAGGAAGTTGCCGTCTATTTCCTGACGTCCTCGCCCGACACCTGGAGCGGCTGGGTGAGCGATGCCGCTCGTGAGCGCCTTTCGGCCCTGCTGGACTGATCACGCATTGCCCCCAGCCGGGGCGCAAGATGAAACGGGGCCGGACAGCCGGCCCCGTTCTGTTGTTTCACAACGAGGGTGGGCCGCGACGGTCCAAAGACACACATGGCAACCTATGACGGCCTTTTCGACACGTTGGGTTTGAGAGACTGGTGCGACGCCGAGGCCTCGGATGGCCCGATGTCCATGGCGGACCTCATGGCCCGCACCCAGGGTGGCGACGAGGCCGCCGGAACGCCGCTCCGCGATCTTCCCTTTCCATCGCTCGATGCGCTGCACGACGCCTGCGCCGCTATCCCGCAATCGCGTGCCCTGACCAAGGGTCTTGAAACCGGGTTCCTCGATATCCGGGATTCCCTGCGCTTCGTTGTCGACCCGCTGACCCAACCGTTGAGCTGGGCGCTTGAAAACATGCTGTGGGTGATGACCGAAACGCCCTGGTGGGTGATGTTCCCGGTCCTGCTGCTGATCACGTGGGCCGTGGGCCGGTCGTGGAAGGTCGTGGGGTTCGTGGCGCTTGTCATCGCGGGGCTTGCCTTCGTCGATCACTACGACGTCGCGATGCAGACCCTGGCGATCATCTTCGTGTGCGCGTTCATATGCGTGCTGTTCGGCGTGCCCATAGGCATCGCCATGTCCCGCAGCGACAGGTTGCAGGGCGTGCTGACGCCGGTGCTGGACATGCTGCAGACGCTGCCGCCCTTCGTCTACCTGATCCCGCTGATCTTCCTTTTCTCGGTGACCGAGCCAAAGCTCTACGGTATCGCCGTGATCCTTTATGCCATCGTGCCTGTGGTGCGTCTGACGAACCTCGGCATCCGGCTTGTCGATCCCGACGTGATCGAAGCCGCCGACGCCTTCGGCATGACAAAAAGCCAGAAGCTGTTCGGTGTGCAGATCCCGCTGGCGCTGCCCAACATCATGGCCGGCGTCAACCAGACGATCATGATGAGCCTCGCCATGGTGGTCATCGCCTCGATGGTTTCGGCCCCCGGGCTGGGCATCCTCGTGCTGCGCGGCATCCGCAATCTTGAACTGGGCGTGGGCCTTGTTGCGGGTCTTGGCATCGTCGTTCTGGCCATCGCGCTGGATCGCGTGACCAAGGCGTCGCTGGCGCGGATCGATGCCAGCCAATCCAGCCGGTAAGGAGAGACCGAAATGACCGACAAGACCATCAAAGTCTCGATCCGCCACCTGTTCAAGATCTTCGGCCCGGACCCGGAGACCGCGCTTGCCGCGGTGCGCGAGGGCAAGTCCAAGGACGATCTGCTTGAGGAAACCGGCCACGTGCTGGGCCTGCAGGACATCAATGTCGACATGAAGGAGGGCGAGATCACCGTGATCATGGGCCTTTCGGGGTCGGGCAAGTCGACGCTGATCCGCCACCTGAACCGCCTGATCGAACCCACCGCGGGCGAGGTTCTGGTGAACGACGAGGACGTGCTGGCCTACTCCGACAGCCAGCTGCGCCAGTTGCGCCGCGAACGCATGTCGATGGTGTTCCAGAAGTTCGCCCTGCTGCCGCACCGCACCGTTCTGGAAAACGCGGGCATGGCGCTGCTGACCCGCGGCATCAAGCGGGAGGAGGCCGACCGCGAGGCGCAGAAGTGGATCGACCGTGTCGGTCTTTCGGGCAATGGCGAACAATATCCGCACCAGCTTTCGGGCGGGATGCAGCAGCGCGTGGGCATTGCCCGGGCGCTGGCGTCGAATTCGGATATCATGCTGATGGACGAGGCGTTCTCGGCGCTCGATCCGCTGATCCGGACGGACATGCAGGACCTGCTGCTGGAACTGCAGAAGGAACTGCAGAAGACCATCGTCTTCATCACCCACGATCTGGACGAGGCGCTGAAGCTTGCCGATCACCTTGTGATCCTGAAGGATGGTGCCGTGATCCAGCAGGGCGAGCCGCAACAGATCCTGCTGAACCCGTCGGACCCGTATATCGAGGACTTCGTGGCCGACATCAATCGCGCCCGGGTGCTGCGGGTCCGCTCGATCATGGCAAAGGACAAACCGGACGGTCAGGTCGTCGGGGAGGTGGCTCCGGACGACAACCTGGAAAGCGTTATCGCACTGGCAGACGGCGCGATGGGCAGTGTGTGCAACGTGACGGTGCAGGGCGAGACGATTGGATATGTCAGCATGGTCGAAATTGTCCGCGCCCTGGTCCCCCGCCGGGTCGGAGAAGCGGCCTGACCTATTGCGTGATCTTCGGATTGGCGGACACGTTCAGCCTGACATCGGCACCCTGACGAAGCACCGTTGCGCCGGACACGTCATCGGCCAGCGGTCACGATGGCGACGAGGATGACAGTCATGGTCATGCCGGTGCCACGGGTGCCGTGGCCGCCGACGCCAGGAAAGGCGCCGCCGACCGCAAGAGACCATGCGACATGGGCACGTTCAGGAAGGTCGACTGGCAATCCGTCCCCGGCCTTGACAGCAGGGACCCCGAGGACGGCGAAGCGGCACTACCGCGTCAGCCCATCCAGCGACGAACGGGGGCGTTGGCCTCTTCCAGCGGTTGGGTGACGACGTCGACCAGCGTCGGCCCGTCATGCTCCACCGCTTCGCGCAGCACGCGTTCAAGATCGGCCGGGTCCTCGACGCGCCAGGATTTCACGCCGTAGGCGGCGGCGACGGCGGCCTGGTCCACCCGGTTGAAATCGACGTTGTAGTACCGCGATCCCTTGTCGGCCATCTGGCTGGCCTTGATCCAGCCGAAGTTGGAGTTCGAGAACACCACGAAGGTGATCGGCGCCTTCGCACGGCAGACGGTTTCCAGCTCGCCCACGGTGAAGCCGAAGGACCCGTCGCCCATCAGCGCGACCGTCTTGCTGGACGGACGGCCATGCCATGCGCCCAGCGAGGCCGCCAGCGAATACCCCAGCGCGCCGTGCGCGCGGTTGGTGATGAAGTAACGTCCGGCCAGCTGTTGCTGGTAATAGGCGGAATAATAGGGGCACGAGGTGCCGGGATCGGACACGACGATGGCATCGGACGGCAGCACCTTCATCAGGTCGGAAATCACGCGCTCGGGCCGGATCGGGGTGTCGCCCGCGTCGGCGATGCGGTCGAAGATCTCGAACTTGCGGCGCTTGATGTCGGCCACGGCGGCCGCACCGCCGAAGGTCGAAAGCCCCTGTTCGTGGCGGTCGAGCTCGGCGTTGACCATTTCCAGCGACATGCGCAGATCGCCCACCACGCCCACTTCGGTGGGCAGGTTGGCGCCGATCACCATCGGATCGACGTCGAAATGCACGATGCGGGTGCCGACGCTGGGCGCCTCCCACCGGGCGGTGGTGGTGGAGCCGGCGCGGCAACCCATGAAGACGATCAGGTCGGCCGCCTGCATCATCTCCCATGTCTGGTCGGTCCCGCCGTTGGAGCCCACGACGCCAAGCGCGTTCGGATGGGTATCGGCCAGCGATCCCTGCCCGGAAATCGAGGTCGCAACCGCGATGTCCAGCCGGGTGGCGATCCGGTCAAGCTCGGGCATCGCGCCGGCGACGACCACGCCGCCTCCGCAGACGATCAGCGGGCTCTTGGCCGACAGGATCGCGTCCACCGCCGCTTCGACCGACCCGGTATCGGGGCCGGTGGTGTAGGCCGGGTAGCTGGCCGTTTTGGGATCGGCCCAGATGTCCGTCGGATCGACGCTGTCGTACTGGATGTCATAGGGCAGGCCCAGATGGGCGGCGCCGGGGCGTCCCGTGGTCATGGCGCGGAAGGCCGCGCGGACCATGCGCGGGATGTGGGCCGATTGCTTGATGACCGTGTTCCACTTGGTCAGGGGCCGCATCAGCGCCTCCTGGTCGACTTCGGTCAGGGGGTACTTGCCGTAGGTGGATACCGAGATGTCGGTCGTGATCGCCAGAATGGCATAGGAGCTTTCCGAGGCTTCGATCAGCCCCGGCAGGATATAGGTCGCGCCGCCGCCCGACGGGCCTTCGCAGACGCCGGGCTTTCCGGTGACGCGGGAATAGCCGTCGGCCATGTAGGCCGCGCTGCGTTCGTCCCGCGTCAGCACGTGGTTGATCTTGTGATCGAGCAGGTGCATCGCGTCGTAGAACGGCAGCGTGGTGTCACCGCAAAGCCCGAAGATATGATCCACGCCCTGCGCTTCGAGCATCCGGACCATGGCTTCGGCGCCGTTGAGCGTATTTTCCATGACTGTGTCTCCTTGTCGGTGCGCGGGGCCAAACGCCGGGCGAGCATTTCTGTATTTCAAACTGTATACAGATGCGTCGACATTGGCGCAATGCCACAATTGTTCCCGCTCCCGCGCCCCCGATGCTTCAGAGCGTCAGGCCGCCGTTCACATGCAGACACTGGCCGGTCACGTAGCCTGCGGGTTCCGACAGCAGAAAGGCCGCCGCCGCGGCGACTTCCGCGGCCTGACCAAGGCGCGCCATGGGGATGTTGGCCGTGACCTCGGCCCATTGTTCGGGGGTGAGGGAAGACGGCGTGCCGGCCTCTTTCGAGATGAAACCGGGCACCACGGCGTTCACCGTGATCCCGCGCGGGGCAAGGTTGGCGGCGAAGACACGGACCTGAGCTTCCAGCGCGGCCTTGGCCGGGGCCGTGGGGGCATAGCTGTGGGTCTTGGCCCGATGCGCGCCGAAGGCGCTGACACACAGGATGCGGCCCCGGCCATCGGCCAGTTTCGGCGCGACGGCGGTACACAGGCGCTGGAACGCCATCGGCATCGCATCGAGTGCGCTGCGCAGTGCGGCGGGGTCGGTCGTGTCCACCGTTCCCAGCTTTGCGTAGCCCGCCGCGAAGGCAAGGCCGGTCAGTCCGCCTTGGGGCAGGGGGGCGAGCCAGGCGTCCACCTGTTCGATCAGCGTGGGGTCCTCTGTCAGGCCGAGGCAGGTCGAGACCGTGGCGCCCGCGTCCTCGCACGCCTTTGCGACACGGGACAGGCGGTCGGCATTGGAGCCAGTGTGCAGCAGGAGGTCAGTTCCGGGCGCTGCCAGCTGGCGGGCCAGCGCCGCACCGATGCCCGACCCGGCGCCGATGATGATGTATCGGGTCATGGGATCACGTCTTTCAGAATTGTCGGGTCACGGCCATCGCGCCCGCGAAGGGTCAGGCCGAGGCGAGGGTATAGACATGACCGTAAGCGGCCTTGATCGCGACGAGGATATCTTCCTTGCGGTGCAGAATGTGCGCGCGCATGGCGGCGATGGCGGCGTCTGTGTCCGCCGCGCAGATGTGATCCAGGATCTTGCGGTGCTGGCTTTGGGTCCGGTCCCGTTGACCTTCCATCGCGATCCAGCGCACAAGGTGGATGCGGTCATTGAGGTTCGACAGCATCTGCCGCAGCACCTTGTTGCCCGACAGTTCGGCGATGGTGTCGTGAAAGCGGATATCCAGTTCGATCAGCCGGTCGACCGACGCATCCGGCGATTCCGCCATGCTTTCGTCCAGGAATGCCGACAGGGCCTCAAGCCCCGCGGCGTCAGCCCGTTCGCAGGCCAGCCGGACGGTGGCGCATTCGATCTCGACGCGCGCCTCGAACAGGTCGAAGACCACCTCGGGCTCCAGCCCCGGCACGGAAAAGCCGCGTTCCCGGTCCAGAAGCAGCCCTTCGGCCACCAGCCGGTTCAGCGCTTCCCTGAGGGGCGTTCGGCTGATCTCGAGCTGGCCGGCCAGCGCGACCTCGTTGATCTTCTGCCCGGGCAGGAATTTCGACCGGAGAAGCTGTTCGCGCAGCTGTGCATGCGCCCGGTGGGACGACGACACGTTGCGGGCTGCTGCGGCTGGCTTCTTGTCGGTACTCATAATACGTGCGCCTCGGATCGAGCTATGTATTCCAAGTTGTATTCATTGTTGCCGTTGAGCGTCAACGGCCACGCTGTCTCAGGCATCCGGCGCCTGGGCCAGAAGCGCGGTCAGGGTACGGACATCGGGCGCGTTGAACAGGTCTTCCGACGCCGCGGCCAGTGCCGCGCGGCGGGAGGGGGAACAGACCGTCGCGGTCACATCCTCGAATTTCCGGTCCATCTCCTCGGCCGTCAGGGGTTGCTCCGGGTAACCGCGCGCCACTTTCGATGTTGCCGACAGGGTTCGGCCATCGGTCAGGGTCAGGGTGACTTCGCCCATGTAGAAATCCGGGAAGGCGTCGTTGAAGGCGCCGGTGTCGCGGACCACCTCGGCACTGGCGGCAAGCCGGGCGACCTCGGGCTCCGTCTCGCGGCGGTCGATGAAGAGGTCAAGGAACGAAAGCCGCCCCATCGCGGCTCTTACGGGAAGGATGTACTGCGCCGAATGGCCCTTCAGCGGGTTATCATCCACGCAATGCGCGCCGGACTCGGCAAACCGCAGGCTGATCTTGTCGATCTGGTCCGACGTCAGCGCGTTGTCTTCCAGCAGCCCCACAAGCGCGTCGAGCGCCGGGTGCAGGAAAGAGACCGAGGCATAGGGCTTGATGGCCAGTTCCATCACCCCGTCCCATTCGACCCCAAGGCCCGCTGTCAGCGGCGCGGGATCGGCCACGGCGGTATAGGCGTCCAGCACGACGTGGCCGCCATCGAAGATCCGATCGGGCGCGCCGAAGCCGCGTTTCGCCAGCATCGCGGACATGACGCCATTGCGCGCGGCCAGCCCCATCTGGAACGGCCTTGCGTCTTCGCGCGGGTCGTCCTGCCATGCCAGAAGGCCCGATGTCTGCAGCCCGGCCAAGCCAAGGGCGCGCACGGTCTGCTCCTCGTCCAGCCCAAGCAGGAAGGCCGCGGCCGCAGCGGCGCCGAAGCTGCCCGCGATGGCCGACGGGTGAAACCCGCGGTCGTACAGAGCGCGGGGGTTCATCGCCATGGACACCCGGTAGGTCACTTCGCAGCCAAGCGCCACCGCGGCCAGTGCCTCGGCTCCGGTGCGGTTCTCGGCCTCGGACAGGGCGAGCGCGGTGGGGATCATCACGGCAATCGGGTGCAGGATCGCCTCGGGGTGGTGCGGCTCGAAATCGGCGGCATAGCCCAGCGTTCCGTTGGCCAGCGCGGCGTTCACCGGGTCGACGGTCTGGCCCCGCCCGATCAGCGTACAGGGGCCGTTGCCCGCGATCTCTTCGGCAAAGTCGCCGATGCCCTGCGCGGCCGTCACGCTTTCATGTGTTGCCGCGCACAGCACGCCGATCCCGTCCTTGGCCAGCGTGCGGGTGTAGGCCATGACCTCGTCCGGCAGGGCGGACGGCGTGAACCCGGAAATGAAGGCGGCAAGGCTTCGGGTGACGGGGGCGCGGTCGGTCATGGATCGTCCTCAAGGGGCTGCTCGGTTGCATTTTTAATTGTATACATGGCAGAGTACAAAATGTAGTCAAGACAATCATGGGAAGACACTGGCATGGGAAAGACACTGGCATGGCAGGCGTGACACGGATCGTACTGGGCGGCTTCGGCAATGTTGGGCAGCAGATCGCCGCGAGGGTAAGCGCCGGTCAGGCGGACACGCTGGACATTGTCGCCATCGCGGCACGCAACAAGGCGCGGGCCGCTGAAAACGCGGCGAAGTTCGGCCTGGATGTGCCCGTCATCGATGCCGCTGACGCGCCGCACTACGATGCGATCCTCGTGGAATGCGCGACCTATGACGGATTCCGCGACGTGGTCGAACCGACCCTGCGCGCCGGCGGCCATGTCATCGCGGTGAGCGTGGGGGCGCTGGCGGTGAACCTCGACCTGATCGACATCGCAGGCGACGCGGGCGCGACATTGCAGATCGCGGGCGGCACCTTGCCCGGGCTCGACATCATCCGCGCGGCGTCGGAGGACGAGATCACGTCCGTCGTGCTGACGTCCCACATCAACCCGGCGTCGTTCGAGCACGAAAGCTTCATCCACGACAACGGCATCGACCTTGCCCCGGCCGCGGACGGACCTGTGCCCATTTTCGAAGGCTCTGCGCGCGAGGCTGCGGGCCACTTCCCGCGCCACTTCAACGTGGCCGTGACGCTGGGCCTTGTGGGCATCGGGCTGGACCGGACGCAGGTCAGGATCCGGGCCGATGGCACCTTGCCCGGCGCCCGCCACACGCTGAGTGTCGAGGCCAGTTCCGTCTCGCTCGAAATGACGTCGCAGAATTACCCGTCGCCCCAGAACAACCGGACCAGCATGGTCGTGGCGCTGAGCATCCTGGCCGCGTTGCGCCGCGAATCCGCGACGCTTCGGATCGGAAGCTGACCCATGAAGCTGTCGGACCGCGACAAGGCCTTGTTGGACGGCACCGAAGGCGACGCCGCCCGGCAGGCGATGGCGGCGCTGATCCAGCTGGGCGAAGCCTATGACGCGCCCGACATGGTCGATATCGGCTATGCCCATGTCCATGCCGGCATGGCGCTTTACAAGGGCGACGTGGAGCTGATCGAGGCGACGGCGGGGCAGGGCGCCAAGATGGCGGTGCCGGTGTCCACCAATATCGCCAATGCCGACATGGGCAACTGGCAGGACACCGGGGCGCCCGAGGCGCTGGGGCTCCTCCAGAAACGGGCCGAGGCCGCGCATCGCCTGATGGGCAGTGCGACGTCCTTCACCTGCACGCCCTACTGGGCCGGGCACTGGCCGACATGGAACATGCACATCGCCTCGATCGAAAGCGGGGTGACCGTCTTTGCCAATTCCGTGCTTGGGGCGCGGTCGAACCGCGACGGGTTCTTTGCCGTCTACGCGGGCATGACCGGGCGCTATCCGCGTTTCGGCCTGCATCTGGATCGCAACCGCCAGCCGACCCATCGTGTCACGGTCACCGCGCGCCCCAGCGGAACGGCCGATTTCACCGCGCTTGGTTATGTCATCGGAACGGCGGTCGGCAGCGGGGTGCCGTTGATCCGCGGGCTGCAAACACGGCCGTCGCTGGATGAACTCGACGCGATGGGCGTCGGCATGGCGACGTCGGGCGGGGTGGCGATGTTCATCCTGCCCGGCGTGACGCCCCCCTGGGCCGACGATGCCGATGCGCCGGGCCTGCCAGAGGCAGAGGTGACAGAGGCCGACATCGCGCAGGTCTTCGACGGGTTCTGCACGGGCGAGGAGACCGGCTTCGACCTTGTCCATCTGGGCTGCCCGCATGCCTCCTTCGAGGAGATGAAGCATTACTCCGCGCTGCTTTCCGGCCGTCAGGTCTCGCCGGGGGTGGAACTTTGGGTCACCACCAGCCGGGCGGTGCGCCAGCTGGCGCAGGATGCCGGTCTGGTGGCGCCCATGATAAAGGCGGGCGCGCGGGTGGTCAGCGACACCTGCCCGATCTCGTGTCATTTCGCCTGCACCTGTTCGCCCGATCCCGCGCTGGGTGTCGTCCCGCCGAAGCTGAAGACCATCGTCGTGGATAGCGCCAAGCAGGCCCATTACGTCCGCGACATGATCCGGTGCCCCACGCTGTTCACGACCAGCGAGCTGGCGGTGGAAACGGCGGTCACGGGCCGCTTCCAGCCCCGGAGGCGGCGCAATGGCTGACGCCACATGGCAGGCGCGCGGCGTGGTGAAGGGGCAGGCGCAGGGCATGGCGCTGGTTTCCGACACGGCGCTGTCCTTTCTGGGCGATCTGGATATCCGGTCGGGCCAGGTGGTCGGACGGTCGAGCGATCTGCTGGGCGCGTGCGTTGCCGGGCGGGTTCTGGTGTTGCCTGCCAGCCGGGGGTCGGCCGGCGCGTGGCGGTTTCTCTACCAGCTCAAGGTGCATGACACCCATCCCGCGGCGCTGATCCTGCGCGATCTTCCCGATCCGTCGGTCACGCAGGGCGCGATCCTGGCGGATGTGCCCATCGTGGTCGAACCCGAAGCCGCGTTCTGGACCGATCTGCGGAACGGGGACATGCTGCACGTCGACGGGGACAGCGGATGCATCACGCGGTGCTGAACAGGGCCGGGAACCGACCGGCAGGAGGGCCAGAATGAAGGCAGATGTCACCGTCATCGGGGCAGGGATCATCGGTGTGCAGACGGCCGTGCAACTGGCCGAGCGCGGCCTGAAGGTCGTGCTGGTGGACCCGGGCCCGCCCGGTGGTCAGCAAGCGGCGAGCTTCGGCAACGCCGCGTGGCTGTCATCGCATTCGGTCACGCCGCCGTCGTCTCCGGGTGTCTGGAAACAGGTGCCCAAGTGGCTGCGCGATCCGCTGGGTCCGCTCAGCGTGCGGCCTTCGTATCTGCCCAAGGCGCTGCCGTGGCTGCTGCGCTACCTTGCTGCCGGGTCAACGGAAGGGAAACTTCGCCAGACTGCCGCCGACCTGCGCACCCTACTGAAAGATGCGCCGCGCCTGCATGAAGAGGTGGCCGCGCGGGCCGGTGTGCCGGATCTGATCGATGCTAAAAGCGGCCTGATGCATGTCTACCGGGACCGGGCTGCATACGAAGCGGACGGGCTGGGATGGCGTATCCGCCGCGACCTGGGGATCGACTGCGAGGAGATCGGGGCGGAAGACCTGGCGATGCGCCAGCCGGATCTTGCGAAAGACTACCGGTTCGCCGTCTACGTGCCCGAAGCGGGGCAGTGCCTTGACCCTGCAGCCTATTGCGCGGCGCTGATGGACTATGCCGGCACGTTTGGCGCCCGTCATGTCGCGGCCCGTGCGACGGGTTTCCGCGCCGAGGGCGGCACATTGCAGGCTGTGACGACGACGCAGGGAGAGATCGCCTGCCCGGCGGCCGTCATCGCCAGCGGCGCGCGGTCGGCCGCGCTGGCAAAGCAGGCCGGGGACGCGGTGCCCTTGGAAAGCGAACGCGGCTACCACGTGACGGTCCGGGGCGGGTCGAACCTGCCGGGGCCCACGACGTCGGTCATGGTGGGCGACCGCAAGGTGGTGATCACGCGCCTTGCCACCGGCGTGCGCTGTGCGGGTCAGGTGGAAATCGCCAGCCCCGACGCCGAACCCGACTGGCGCCGGGCCGAGATCATGCGCACGCATCTGGGCGCTGCCTTCCCCGAACTCGACGTCAGCGAGGCCGAGGTCTGGATGGGGCTGAGGCCCAGCATGCCCGACGGCAAGCCCGTGATCGCGAAGGCGCGCGGCATCGACGGCGTCGTGCATTGCTTCGGCCACGGTCACGTGGGCCTCGTGTCCTCCGCCCGCAGCGGGCGGCTGGCGGCGCAGCTTGTCACGGGAGAAGCGCCAGAGATCGACCTTGCCCCGTTTGCCGCGACCCGGTTCGGCCGATGACCGATCCCGTCCGGCCCTTCGGCGCTCCGGGTGAGAACGTGGTGCGCGGTGGCAAATCTCTATACGGCGCGCCGCTAGGCATCCTGATGCTGGAGGCGCGGTTCGCCCGGATCCATGGCGAAATGGGCCATGCCGGGACGTGGCCGTTCCCGGTGATCTACCGCATCGTGCGCGGTGCCAGCCCGGACCGGGTGGTCTGCGACGGCGCGCGGGGGCTGCTGGACGATTTTATTCATGCCGCGCGGGATCTTGTCGATCTGGGCGCCGAGGCGATCACCACGAATTGCGGCTTCCTGTCGATCTACCAGCGCGAACTGGCGGCGGCGGTGAGTGTGCCGGTGGCGACATCGTCGATGATGCAGGTGCCCTGGGTGCAGGCGACCCTGCCGCCGGGCAAGCGTCCCGGGATCGTGACGATCAACGCAGCCAGCCTGACGCCCGCGCATCTCGACGGTATCGGCGTTCCCCGCGACACGCCCGTCATGGGCACCGAAAACGGGGTGGAGTTCTTCCGGACGATCATCAAGGCCGAGAAGGACGATCTGGACCCCGCGCTGGCCTGCGCCGACGTGGTGGCCGGGGCAGAGGAACTGGTGGCCGCGAACCCGGATGTCGGCGCCATCGTTCTGGAATGCACCAACATGTCGCCCTACAGCGCAGCGGTGCAGGCTGCCACGGGCCTGCCGGTCTACGACATCTATTCCATGATCACGTGGTTCCACGCCGGGCTGCGGCCGCGCCGCTTCACACCGGGCGGATGATGTCAGCGGGGATGGAACAGCCAGACACCGGACCCCAGCGTGGGATCGAAGGGCACGACGAGCGACCCGTCCACCCATCGCGCCCGGGGGTCATCGGGCAGGGCGGCGGTATCCGCCAGCCCGATCCGCAGGCCCACGAAGCACGATTGCCCCGGGTCGACCGCATGGCCCACAAGGGCGGTCGCGGCCTCTTCCGGGAGGAATTCCAGCGCGCCGCGATCAAGCGGGATGCGCAGGCCCGGGCCGTCCTTCTGCACCGGACGGCCGAGGAAGCGGGAAAACCGCGCGGCACTTTCCCGGGGATCGGGGCTGGACAGCACGATCGCGTCAAGGGACTGCGCGCCGTTGGCGTGGGCGGTCCAGCGCGGCTGCCAAAGCGCCGCCTCGTTATGGTGCGTCAGGCTTTGCACCCGGCCTTCGGGCATCGCGCCGGCGGGCAGGCGCGCGACGGTGAAGGCGGCCGTTTCCATGCCGGTTTCGGTCTCGACCTCTCGGGAGAAATGCACCAGCGGGCGCATGTCCACGCCGGCTTCCACCAGTTCCGCGTGACGCGCGGCGGCATCGGCAAGGCCGAAAGCCACAAGGTGCAGCCCCGCGCGCCGGTCGAGCGCCGCCTTGAATTCGCGCCCGATCGCGGTGTCGGCGGTATGGACCAGAACCTCAAGGTACCCTTCCGGCAGCATGACGCAGATATTTCCCGTGCCGGTCGGCTTCATCTCTCCCGTCACCGGATCCGGCTGCACCTGCGCCGAAAGCGGTGTGACGGTGAACCCCAGCTTTTCCAGGGCAGTACGCGCCGCGTCGGCGTCGGCCACGAAGTGCCCGGAATGGTCCAGAACGATCTCTCCCGGCCGGGGCAGGTTGGGTCTGATCATGGCGCGTCTCCCGTCGTCCGCAGGGCGCCATAATGGGCCGCGGGAAAAACCGTTGCAATGCACTCTCACCTGTATATTGTGATGTATACAAAATGGATCCTGCCCCGGCAGGGAGCCAACGTCACTGCGGAGCCTTCGATTCCGGGCGCCGCAAAGAAGCAACAGAGAGGTCCCACATGACTTTTTCGAAGGGTCTTCGCACTGCCCTGACCGGCGTCGCGATTCTTGTCACCGGCACGCTAAGCGCGGGTGCACAGGACTATCCCACCAAAGACATCATGCACATCATGCCGTGGAGCGCGGGCGGCGGCACCGACACCGTGATGCGCACCTTTCTGCAATATGCCGAGGAACCGCTTGGCGTCGGCATCCGCACCCAGAACGTGACCGGCGCGCAGTCCGGCGTGGGCACGCTGCGCCTGATGAAGGCGCGCCCCGATGGCTATACCATCGGTTCGCTGACCTGGGACAGCATGATCACCGTGCCCTACAAGAACCTAGTGCCGGGCTATGACACGGACTCGCTCAGCTACCTGGCGAACGTGACGCTCTATCCCACCGTTCTGGCCGTCAACGCCGACACCGGCTGGGAAACGCTCGACGATTTCATCGCCGCGGCGAAGGAAAATCCGGGCGAAGTGACGGTTTCGGATTCCGGCATTGGCGGTATCTGGCATCTTCACGCGCTCGACATGGCTGACCAGCTGGGCGTCGAACTGAACCACGTGCCGTTCCCGAACGGTTCGGCCGAACAGCGCGAGGCGCTGATCTCGGGCGAGAACGACGCCGCAAGCCTGAGCTATGCCACCGTGGCCTCTGCCGCCGAGGCGGGTCAGGTGAACATCCTTGCCGTGATGGGTTCGGAGCGCGATCCCAGCCTGCCGGACGTGCCGACCTTCACCGAGCTTGGCCATGACGTGATCTGGGGCGGCATGCGTGTGCTGGCCGTGCCGGCAGAAACGCCGCAGGAGATCCAGGACACCCTGGTCGCCGGTCTGAAAGCCGCGTTCGACAATCCGGAGTTCCAGGAGAAGGCCGCCGCCACCGGCATGAATGCCTACTGGATGGATGGTCCCGAAACCGAAGCCTATGTCGAGCGGACCCAGACCCGCGCGCTGAAGCTTCTGGACAAGCTGAAAGCCGAAGGCGTACTGGAATAATCCGGCCCACGGTTTCCCGATGACGTAACCCGGCCGGTTCCCTCGGCCGGGTTCTGCTATAGACGAATGACGGACAAGAGGCGCTTCCATTGACGATGACTCGCCAGGCGCTTTTCGCGCTTTTCATCCTCGCGCTTGATGTGGCCTACCTGCAGCAGGCGCTGCAGTTGCCCCGGCCCTTCGCCACTGGCGAGCCCGGTCCGTCCCTGATGCCGATGGTCCTTGTCTTCACCCTTGGTCTGGGCGCGCTTGGCGTGCTGGTGCAGGAGCTGCGCGGCACCGCGGTGCACGACGATGACGAGGACGCCAATTTCAGCCTGCGCACGGTCGCGCTGATCGCGCTGACCTGCGGATTTGCCTGGGCGTTCGAACCGCTGGGCTATGTCTACGCGACGCTGTGCTATGCCTTCGGCGTCGCGTGGCTGTTCGAACAGGAGCGGCTGGGGCCGGTGAAAGCGATCCTGACGTCGGTGGTGATCTCTGCGGGGATCACCGGGGTTGGCTGGCTGTTCTTCGTCACGCTCTTCGATCTCTTCCTGCCCTCGGGGTACTTCTGATGTTTGCCGAAGTGATGGGCGGCTTCGCGGCGCTCGCCAACCCCGAGACGTTTCTGTACCTCGTGGGCGGCTTCCTGATGGGCCTTGTCTTCGGCGCCATCCCGGGCCTGACCGCGACGCTGGCCATCGCGCTGCTGTTGCCGTTCACCTTCGCGATGGAACTGACCAACGCGCTGGTGATGGTCATGGCGATCTTCATGTCGGGCATATACGCGGGATCGGTCACCGGCATCACCGTGAACATTCCCGGAGCGGCGTCCGGCGCGATCACGACGATGGAAGGCTATGCGCTGATGAAGCGCGGGCATGGGGCCAAGGCGCTCAGCCTCGATGCGCTGGCGTCGTCCATCGGGGGCGTGCTGGGTGCGGCCGTGCTGATGTTCGTCGCCGTCCCGATGAGCGAATTCGCCCTGATGTTCCGCACGCCCGACAAGTTCGCGCTGGTCTTCATGGCCGTGGTGACGGTGGTGATCGTGGCCAAGGGATCGATCTGGAAAAGCCTTGTGACGGTGTCGCTGGGGCTGATGATCTCGACCATCGGTTTCGACAACATGGTGGCGCAGGGGCGGTTCGATTTCGGCAGCGCCAACCTGATCGAAGGCGTGCAGCTTCTGCCTGCCGTGATCGGCCTTTTCGCGATCTGCGAGTTGTTGCTGCAGGGCGGATCGAAGGCCCGCACCGCCGCCGAGACGCCCGCGTTCAAGGTGAAGCACCGGGACTTCTGGCCCGACTGGAAGGAAGTCCGCGACATCGGTTTCTGGACCTACGTCAAAAGCTCGGTCATCGGCGTGCTGATCGGTATGCTGCCGGGTGGCGGCGCCTCGATGGCGTCCTTCGTGGCCTATGCCGAGGCCAAGCGCGTCAGCAAGAAGCCCGAGGAATACGGCAATGGTTCGCACGAAGGGCTGGCGGCGGCGGAATCCGCCAACAACGCCATGTGCGGCGGGGCGGTGGTGCCGCTCCTGACGCTGGGCATCCCGGGGGATTCCGTCACGGCGATCATCTTCGGCGTGCTTCTGATCCACGGGCTGGTGCCCGGGCCCGGCCTGCTGACCAACGAAATGGCCACGATTGCCCCGATGTTCGCCGCGCTGATGGTTGCGGCCGTCTTCGTCTTCCTGTCGGTTCTTGTCTTCGGGCCGTATTACATCTGGCTGGCGCGCATGAACCGGGGGGTGCTGTATGCCTTCATCGCCATGGTCGCGATGGTCGGCACCTATGCCTCGACCTATTCGGGGTTCCAGATGTGGATGGCGCTGGCGATCGGCATTTTCGCGTGGTTGCTGCGACTGATGTCCTATCCGCTGGTGCCCATGCTGATGGGGATCATCCTTGGACCGTACCTTGAACTCTACATGCGGCGGACGCTGATCACGTCGAACGGCGACGTGATGGCCTTCTTCACCAACCCGATCAGCATCGGGCTGTACCTCATGACGGCTTTGTTCATCTACTTCCTGCGGATCAAGGCCCCCAAGGTCGCCTGAGTCGGGGGCCTTCTGCCCGGCTGTCCGGTTCCGGCATCTGACGCCCGCGCCCAAATTCCCGGGCTTGGGCGCGGTTCCGACGGACACAGCCCACGAAGCCGCAGGTCCTGACTGACGCGAGGACGCTTCATCAAGGCCTTGGCATCGGTCGGGTTCGAAGACACCATCGCCGGCACCAGCGTCTTTATGCCTGCGACTGATGACATGCTGGCCCGGGAACGTTTCAACCCGGCCGTCGGAAACGGCGTTTGGATACTGCGCAGGACGGCCAATGTCACCGGAGGCAGGAATGCTGAAGCGAACCATATACGAGGAAGAACACGAGCTTTTCCGCCGCACCGTGCGTGCCTGGGCCGAAACGGAAGTCTTCCCCCATTCCGAGGCCTGGCGCGAGGACGGCGTTGTCAGCCGCGAGGTGTGGAAAAGCGCCGGGGCCGAAGGGTTCCTGTGCATGTATGCCGACGAGAAGTACGGGGGCCTGGGTGTGCAAGATTTCCGCTATGACATGATCCTGTGCGAGGAGCTGGGCCCGAAGGAGCCCGGTTTTTTCATTGGCCTGCACAACCGCATCGTCGGGCCCTACATGCAGAATTTCGCGACCGACGCGCAGCGCGACAGGTACATGGCCGATATCGTGTCGGGCGATACGATCCTGGCCGTCGCGATGACCGAACCCGGTACCGGGTCGGATCTTGCGGGCATCAGGACGCGCGCCGTCGACATGGGCGATCACTGGGTTCTGAACGGCTCGAAAACCTATATCTCGAACGGGTTCCTGGCCGGTCTGGTGCTGGTCGCCGCCCGCACGAACCCTGAGAGGAGCCACGAGATAGGCCTGTTCCTTGTCGAAGACACCTGGGATGGCTTCGCCCGCGGCCGGAACCTGAAGAAGATGGGCCTGGCGTCGCAGGACACGGCCGAGCTGTTCTTCGACGACGTCAAGGTGCCCAAGGAAAACGTGCTGGGAGATCCCGCGCAGGGCTTCAAGATCATGATGACGAACCTGGCCGAGGAACGCCTGATCGGGGCGGTGGGTTTCATTGCGCGGGCCGAACATGCGTTCAACCTGACGATGGACTACATCATGGAGCGCCGCGCCTTCGGCCGCGCCATAGGGATGTTCCAGAACTCGCGTTTCAAGATGGCCTCGGCCCGGACGGAACTGGATGCCGCCTGGGCGCTGACCGACCATTGCGTGCGCGAACACCTGAAGGGCGAACTGTCCGCCGAAATGGCGGCCGAAGTGAAGCTTTACACCTCCGAAGTCGAAGGCCGCGTGGTCGACGAATGCCTGCAACTGCACGGCGGGGCGGGCTACATGGACGAATACGAGATCAGCCGCCTCTATTCCGACGCCAGGATCAGCCGCATCTACGCCGGCACGTCCGAGATCATGCGCGAGATCATCGGCCGCGGTCTTGGCCTTGACGACAGGCAGCGGAACTGAGGATCGGCCTGCCGCTCACCCCTGGTGTCGGAAACCGGCTTGCCTTCGCGGGCTCATTTCTGATCTCTATCGGTTTGTTTGATTTCAATCCGGATGGCCGATCATGCTCGACAAGCTGGAAATGTTCATCGCGGTGGCGAAGGAAGGCCATTTCGGCCGTGCCGCCGCAACGCTGGGGATCACGCAGCCGACGCTTTCCACTGGGATCAAGCAGCTTGAAGACCGGCTGGGCGTCCAGCTGATCTTTCGCGGGTCGCGCTATGGCGGGCTGACGCCCGAGGGGCAGACGGCGCTTGTCTGGGCGCGCAAGATCGTGGGCGACACGCGGCAATTGCGCGACGAGATGCGGTTCAAGCGGCACGGCCTGTCGGGCCAGTTGCGCATCGCCGTCATTCCCACCGCGCTGACATGGGCCGCGCAATTGTCGAGCGTGTTCAGCCGGAAGCATCCCAAGGTCGGGATGACGATCGTGTCGCGCACCTCGGCCGAGATCCTCGCGATGCTCGACAACCTCGAGGTGGACGCCGGGATTTCCTACCTCGACAACGAACCGACGGGCCGGGTCAGCACGGAACCGCTGTACGAGGAACGCTACATGCTGGTCTGTTCCGCCGCGTCGTCGTTCGCCGGACGGCGGTCGGTCGGGTGGGAGGAACTCGAGGGCCAGAAACTGTGCCTGCTGACGCCCGACATGCAGAATCGCCGGATCATCAACCGCAACCTGGAACTGGCCGGCGTGACGCCCGACGCGCGGATCGAATCGAACTCGACCGTCGTGCTGGTGGTGAACGTCGAAAACGGCGGTTGGCTGACGGTCCTGCCCGAGGACATGGCCCGCTTTCTGACCACCGGCAAGGCGCTGGCCACGATACCGCTGAGCGGGGGCGAAAGTGCCCATTCCGTGGGGCTGATTGCGCCCTACCGGGATCCGCACACCCCCGTTCTGGATGCGCTGCTCCGCGAGGCGCGCAGGCAATCGAGCTTCGGTTGATAGAGATCCTCAATCGACTAACGGAATAGCATTATTGATTTCGCATCGTCGAATGCGCTTGGCTGGGCCTGACAAACAACACAGGCGAGCCAATGCAACCATCAGCGCCAGCGCCTTCCGACCCGGAACTTCGCGCCCTCATCTCCGACCATCTTCATCTTGAAGGGCCGCTTCTGCCCATGCTCCACGCGATCCAGCGGTCCTTCGGGTACATCCCCGAAGCGGCCATGCCGCTGATCGCCGATGCGCTGAACATCACGCGCGCGGAACTGCACGGCGTCATCAGTTTCTACCACGATTTCCGCAAGGCCCCTGCCGGTCGGCATATCGTCAAGATCTGCCGGGCCGAGGCCTGTCAGGCCGTGGGCGGCAACGCCCTGGCCCAACGCACGCTGGAGAAGCTGGGGGTCGATTGGCACGGCACCACGATCAATGGCGCAGTGACGGTCGAGCCGGTCTACTGCCTTGGCATGTGCGCCTGCGGACCGGCCGCGATGGTGGACGACCGTGTGGTTGCGCGCGTCGATGCCGCCCGGATGGACACCCTTCTGGCGGAGGTCGGCGCATGAAGATCCGGGTCCCGATGGATAGCGCCGCCAAGGCGCTTGGCGCCGATGCCGTGGCCGATGCGATCACGGCGCAGGCCGCGGCCCGCGGTGTGGAGGTCGAGATCATTCGGAACGGCACCCGCGGCATGCTGTGGCTTGAACCGCTGGTCGAGATCGACGTGAATGGCGTGCGGATGGGCTTTGGTCCGGTTGCGCCTGAAGACGTGCCCGCGCTGCTGGACGGCAAGATGAACGGTCTCGGCCCGGTCGAGGATCTGCCGTTCCTCGCCAACCAGACAAGGCTGACCTTCGCCCGCTGCGGCGTGATCGATCCGTTGAACCTGGACGACTACCAGCACCACGGTGGGTTGGCCGGTCTGCGCCGCGCGCTTGAGATGACGGATGAAGACATCGTGGCCGAGGTCACCGCCTCCGGCCTGCGGGGCCGGGGTGGGGCGGGCTTTCCGACCGGTATCAAGTGGAACACGGTGCGCGAGGCCGAGGCCGCGCAAAAGTACATCGTCTGCAATGCCGACGAAGGCGACAGCGGCACCTTCGCCGACCGCATGATCATGGAAGGTGATCCGTTCACGCTGATCGAAGGCATGGCGATCGCCGGGCTGGGTGTCGGCGCGACGCGCGGCTATGTCTACCTGCGGTCGGAATATCCCGATGCGATCCGCGTGATGCGCGCGGCAGTCAAGATCGCGCAGGCCAAGGGCGTGCTGGGACCCGATGTCATGGGATCGGGCCGCGCCTTCGACATGGAGATCCGCGAAGGCGCGGGGGCCTATGTGTGTGGCGAGGAGACCTCGCTTCTCAACTCGCTCGAAGGCAAGCGCGGCGTCGTGCGGGCAAAGCCGCCCCTTCCCGCGCTGGAAGGGTTCCTGGGCCGGCCCACCGTCGTCAACAACGTCATCAGCCTGGCCACCGTGCCGGTGATCTTCGAAAAGGGCGCCGAGCATCACGCCAGCTTCGGCGTCGGCAAGTCGCGCGGCACGATCACGCTGCAGATCGCCGGGAACGTGAAGCACGGCGGGCTCTATGAAACCGCGTTCGGCGTGACGCTGGGCGGGGTCGTGAACGATATCGGCGGCGGCACCGCCAGCGGCAGGCCCGTGAAGGCGGTGCAGGTCGGCGGCCCTCTGGGCGCCTACATGCCGCGCGAGAAGTTCGACGCGCCCATGGGGTACGAGGAATTCGGCGCCGAAGGCGGGCTGATCGGCCATGCCGGGCTGGTGGTCTTCGATGACACCGCCGACATGCTGCAGATGGCGCGTTTCGCGATGGAATTCTGCGCCGTTGAAAGCTGCGGGAAATGCACGCCCTGCCGGATCGGCGCCGTGCGCGGCGTCGAGACCATCGACCGGATCGCCGAAGGCGATGCCGATGCCGCCGCACTGCTGACCGATCTCTGCGAGACGATGACCGATGGCTCGCTCTGCGCGCTGGGGGGCTTCACGCCGTACCCCGTCATGTCCGCGCTGACCAACTTCCCCGACGATTTCGCGCACCGCAAGGAGGCCGCAGAATGAAAGATTTCATCATCCCCACCATGGACCCGAAGGACGACCGCGACATGGGCACGCCCGCCCGGTCCGGCGCGATGGTGACGCTGACCATCGACGGGTTCGAAGTCACCGTGCCCGAAGGCACATCCGTCATGCGGGCGGCGGCGGAACTGGACATCCAGGTGCCCAAGCTCTGCGCGACCGACAATCTGGAGGCGTTCGGGTCGTGCCGGTTGTGCGTCGTGGAAATCGAAGGCCGGCGCGGCACGCCGGCCTCGTGCACCACGCCGGTGGCAGAGGGCATGGCGGTGCACACGCAATCGAAGAAGGTCCGCAAGATCCGCAACGGCGTGATGGAGCTTTACATCTCGGACCACCCGCTGGATTGCCTGACCTGCTCGGCCAACGGCGATTGCGAATTGCAGGACATGGCAGGCGCCGTGGGCCTGCGCGATGTACGTTACGAGGCGCCGAAAACCGGCGGGCTTGCCAACCATTTCGAGGCGCGCGACACCTCGGGCGAGGCCAACCCCGAATGGCTGCCCAAGGACGACAGCAACCCCTACTTCTCGTACGATCCGTCGAAATGCATCGTCTGCAACCGCTGCGTCCGCGCCTGCGAGGAAGTGCAGGGCACCTTCGCGCTGACGATCGAAGGCCGGGGCTTCGACAGCCGCGTGTCGGCGGGCGGCGCACTGGACGATTTCCTGTCCTCCGATTGCGTCAGCTGCGGCGCCTGCGTGCAGGCCTGCCCCACGGCGACATTGCAGGAAAAGAGCGTGATCGAGATGGGCACGCCCGACCGGTCGGTCATAACCACCTGCGCCTATTGCGGGGTGGGCTGTTCCTTCAAGGCCGAGATGCAGGGCGACGAACTGGTGCGCATGGTGCCCTACAAGCACGGCAAGGCAAACCGGGGCCATTCCTGCGTGAAGGGCCGCTTTGCCTACGGTTATGCCCACCACAGCGACCGCATCCTGAACCCGATGATCCGCGACAGCGTCGACGAGCCCTGGCGTGAGGTCAGCTGGGACGAGGCGCTGACCTTCGCCGCGAACCGCATGCGCGGATTGCAGGAAACCTATGGCCAGAAATCCATAGGGGTCATCACCTCCAGCCGCTGCACGAACGAGGAAACCTATCTTGTCCAGAAACTGACGCGGTCGGTCTTCGGCAACAACAATACCGATACCTGCGCCCGCGTCTGCCATTCGCCCACGGGTTACGGGCTGGGCCAGACCTTCGGCGCCTCGGCCGGCACGCAGGATTTCGATTCCGTCGAACAGACCGACGTCGTCGTCGTTATCGGCGCCAACCCGACCGATGGCCATCCCGTCTTTGCCAGCCGGCTGAAGAAACGTCTGCGCGCCGGCGCCAAGCTGATCGTGATCGACCCGCGCCGGATCGACCTTGTGAAATCGGCCCATATCGAGGCCGCCCATCACCTGCCGCTGCGCCCGGGCACGAACGTGGCCGTGGTCACGGCGCTGGCCTACACCATCGTGACCGAGGGCCTCTTCGACGAGGAATACATCCGCACCCGCTGCGACTGGGACGAATTCCAGGACTATGCCGAATTCGTCAGCAACCCGCGCCACAGCCCGGAAGAGACCGCGGCGCTTACGGGCATCGACCCCGAAGCCCTGCGCGCGGCGGCCCGTCTTTATGCAACGGGCGGCAACGGCGCGATCTATTACGGGCTGGGCGTGACCGAACACAGCCAGGGCTCGACCACCGTGATGGGGATCGCCAACCTCGCCATGCTCACCGGCAATATTGGCCGTCCGGGCGTGGGCGTGAACCCGCTGCGCGGACAGAACAACGTGCAGGGGTCGTGCGACATGGGCAGCTTCCCGCATGAACTGCCGGGCTACCGGCACGTCAAGAACGCCGACGTGCGCGAGATGTTCGAGGCCGTCTGGGGCACCCCGATCGATCCCGAACCGGGCCTGCGCATCCCCAACATGCTGGACGCCGCCGTCGATGGCACGTTCAAGGGGCTTTACTGCCAGGGCGAGGACATCCTGCAATCCGACCCCGATACCAAGCACGTCGCGGCCGGTCTCGCGGCCATGGAATGCGTCATCGTCCATGACCTGTTCCTGAACGAAACCGCGAACTATGCCCATGTTTTCCTGCCCGGTTCGACCTTCCTTGAAAAGGACGGCACCTTCACCAACGCCGAACGCCGCATCAACCGCGTGCGCGAGGTGATGAAACCCCTGAACGGCTATGCCGACTGGGAGGTGACGCAACTGCTCGCCAACGCAATGGGCGCGGACTGGAACTATACCCACCCCGCCCAGATCATGGACGAGATCGCGGCAACAACGCCGTCCTTCGCCGGGGTCGATTACGCGGTGCTGGAAGAAAAGGGCAGCGTCCAGTGGCCCTGCAACGAAGCGCATCCCGATGGCACGCCGCTGATGCATGTCGATGGCTTCGTGCGCGGCAAGGGCCGGTTAATGATCACGGAATACGTGGCCACCGACGAACGCACCGGCCCGCGCTTTCCGCTGCTGCTGACGACGGGCCGGATCCTGTCGCAGTACAACGTGGGTGCGCAGACCCGGCGCACGCAGAACACCGTGTGGCATGCGGAAGACCAGCTGGAGATCCACCCCCACGATGCCGAAACCCGCGGCGTGAACGAAGGCGATTGGGTGCGGCTGGCAAGCCGCGCGGGCGAAACCGCCCTGCGCGCCAAGCTGACCGACCGTGTCAGCCCCGGCGTCGTCTACACCACCTTCCACCACCCGGACACGCAGGCCAACGTGATCACCACCGATTTCTCGGATTGGGCCACGAACTGCCCGGAATACAAGGTGACGGCAGTGCAGGTCAGCCCGTCGAACGGCCCGACCGACTGGCAGGAGACGTACAACGCCCAGGCCGAACGCTCGCGCCGCATCCTGCCGGCGGCGGAGTGAGCGCGATGGCGTGGTCCAGTACAGCCAGCCGGCCGTGCCTTTCGGTCCAATCCGAAGGCGCGCTGCACGCCCATCGGTCTCTGCCCGAGGAAGTGCCGGTCGCCATGATCTACGATGGCTCAAGCCAGGCGGTGATGATGGCGAGCCCGGGTGACATCGCCGATCTTGCCTACGGGTTTTCCCTGACCGAAGGCATCGTCACTGCGCTGGACCAGATCGAAGGGTTCGAGACGGCCGAGCACGAGCTGGGCATCGAGGCCCGGTTCTGGCTTAGATCCGACCGGCGCGAGGTTCTGACCGCGCGCCGGCGGTTCATGGCGGGCCCCGTGGGCTGCGGGCTGTGCGGGATCGACAGTCTTGAGGCTGCGACCCGCGACCTGCCCCGTGTGTCGGACGATGGCCCCGTCTTTAGCCGCGCCGACGTGGCGCAGGCAACGGCCGCCTTGCGGGCGTTCCAGCCGCTCCACGACCAGACCCGTGCCACCCATGCGGCGGGCTTCCTGCGGCCGGGCGAAGACATCGTTCTGGCGCGCGAGGACGTGGGCCGGCACAACGCGCTCGACAAGCTGATCGGCGCCATGGCCCGGCAGGGGATCGACGCGGCCGATGGAGCCTTCGTCATGACCAGTCGCCTGTCGGTGGAACTGGTCCAGAAATGCGCGATGGCCGGCTGCCGCGTTCTGATCGCCGTTTCGGCCCCCACTGCCCATGCCGTGCGTCTGGCCGAAGGCGCCGGCATCACCCTTGCCGCCTTTGCCCGGGGCGGCGGGTTCGCCCTTTATTCCCATGCTCACCGCGTTCAGACAGAGGTGTCAGATGTCGCCTGAAAAGATGATCTACATGGCCAATCAGATCGCCACCTTCTTCAAATCCCAGCCCGGCACCAACCAGGCCGAGATGGTGGCAAACCACCTGCGCGATTTCTGGGACCCGCGGATGCTGCGCAAGATCTGCGACCACGTGGCCGGGGGCGGAGAGGGGCTGGACGATCTTGCCGTGCGCGCGGTGCGGATGATCCCGTAGACCGCCGGCCTTTCCGGCTCGCAATTCGGGGAGGCCACGGCAGCGGCCCCGGGTCGCTCACCTGTGTGTGCAGCAAATATTTACCTGATCCACACAGTGTGGTATGTGCTTCATTAAATTTATTGATGCACATACCGGGCGGTCATGGAAATCACCTCTCTCTCGCGGATAGCGCAGGTCACCTATCAGGATCTGCTGCGTCTGCATCTCGACGAGACGGCCTCGACGCTGGTGGGCAGCCTCGAGGAACGGCACCGCAACGGCCGGACGTACCTTTACGACAAGTACCGGCTGGGGACAGAGATGAAATCGCGCTACCTGGGGGAGGACACGCCCGACCTGCGCCAAAGGCTCGCCCGGGCCGGAGAGCTGAAGGCCGAGGCAAAGGCGCGGCAGGGGGCGATGGCGCGCATGGCCCGGATCCTGCGCGCGGAGGGGTTGATCGGGGCGGACCGGGACACGGGCTCGATGCTCTTGGCCTTTGCGAGGGCAGGGGTGTTCCGGCTGGGCGGGACGCTTGTGGGCACCAGCGCCTATGCGCTTTACGAAGGCGAACTGGGCGTGCGGTTCAGCGCCGATGAACTGGCCCGCACCGGCGACATCGATCTTGCCAGTTTCGAACGCCTGTCCGTCGCGCTGGAAGATCGCGTGGATCCGAAACCCGGCGATATCCTGAGCGAGCTGAAATTCGATCCGGTGCCCGGCGTCCATGACCGGCAGGTCTGGAAATGGCGGCAGAGCCGGGGGGACTCGCTGGTCGAATTCCTGACGCCGGCCTTCGGGGACGAAACCGTCCGGCCGCTGCCCGCGCTGGGGGTCAGCGCGCAGGCGTTGCATTACCTGAACTTCCTGATCGCCGAACCGATCCATGCGCTCGCGCTCTATCGGTCGGGGGTTCTGGTGCAGGTGCCCCGGCCCGAACGCTTCGCGATCCACAAGCTGATCGTGGCAGACCGGCGGCGGGGCGGGCCCGATCAGGGCAAGTCGCGCAAGGACCGGGCGCAGGCCGCGTTCCTGATCGAGGTTCTGGCCCGCGACCGGCCGGACGAACTGGCCGAGGCTCTGGAAGACGCGCGATCCCGCGGCCCCCGCTGGCGGGAACGGATCGAGAGCAGCCTGATGCTGATGCCGGAAACGCGGGCGCGGCTGGAGGCGGTCTAGGCCGTCCCGGTGGCCCTGGAGTGTTCGAGGCTTTCCAGAACGTCTTCGGCCGAAGGTGTCGGCCAGTCGAAATAGTCCAGCGTCCCGGCATAGCCGTTGCCGCCCATCCGCCCGATGGCATCCAGCTTTTCATGGTCGGAATAGCAGGTCGCGGGGTCGATGATGTCCTCGCGGATATGGGCCATGACGATCCGGCCCAGGATGATCTCGCGCGCGGAACTGACGGCGATGCCAAGGTAGCGTTCGCATTCGAAGGAAACCGGCGCCTCGGCAATGCGGGGGCAGATGACCTTTTCCCCCGGCGCGGCGGTGAGGCCCGCCATTTCCAGTTCGTCCACGTCGGCGTCGAAGCCTGCCGCGGTGACCGCCATCGCCTCGACATTCGGGCGATCGACGATGTTGACGGTGAAGCACTCCGTCATGCGGATGTTGTAGGCGGTGTCCTTGAAGCTGCGGTCGGTCTTGTTTTCGACGCCAAGGGCCAAGATCGGCGGATCGGCCGACAGGCAGTTGAAGAAGGAATAGGGCGCGGCGTTGACCACGCCGTCGGGCGACACGGTCGTGACCCAGGCGATGGGTCGGGGCACGATGGTGCCGATCATCACCTTGTACGCCTCGCGCGGGGACAGATCGTTGAAATCGAAGGCGCGGTGAGATCCGGGTTGCGTCACTGGGCCAGTTCCTTGCCGTAGTGGGAGAGGATCGACTGGATGCTGTCGGGCTTGGGCGAAAGCTCCGCCCGGCCGGCGACGGCGCCCAGATGATGGTCCATGATGTCTATGGCGCGCTGTTCGTCCCCGGCGCGGATCGCCTCGATGATCTGGGAATGTTCGTCCACGGCGCAATCGGATGAATGGTTGCGGGCGTACATCGACATGATCAGCGAACAGCGCAGCACCACTTCGGACACGTAGCGGGCCAGCACGTCGTTGCCTGTGAGTTCGGCCAGAAGAACGTGGAATTCGCCGGCGAGCCGGATGGAGACCGGGCCGTCCTTGCCCTTCACCTTCTCTTCGGAGCGCACATGCGCTTCCAGCTGATCGTATCCACTTCCGGGCATCCGACGGCACAGGATTCGGATCACCTCGTTCTCAAGGCAGCGGCGGACCTCGAACACGTGCTGGGCTTCTTCCTTCGATGGCTCGGCCACGAAGGCGCCGCGGTTGCGGCGGGTGATGACAAGCCCCTGATTCTCCAGCCGGACGAGCGCATGGCGCACGATGGTGCGACTCACCCCGAATTGTTCGCCAACGGTGTCTTCGGGCAGACGCATGCCGGGCTTCAACGCCTGTTCGATAATGGCGCGGCGCAGCAGGTCATGCACCGCGTTGGTCAGGGTCGTCTTGCTGTCACTCATGTTCGTTACTGCCCATCATTTCTGCACTCGCTATATCGTATCCAATAAATTTCGTCAATTGGATACAATTTACTTGCCAGCCTGTATGCACTGCGGCATGACTTGGAAATCGTATCCAATCTTGACGATTCCAAAAGTACAATCTTCTACGACAGGGAACCAGATCATGCAGATAAGACACGTCCTGCTTGCCACGGCCGCGATTGCCGGTTTGGCAGGCACCGCGCAGGCCGAGAACGTTCTGAAATGGGGCGCGAACCGGGATATCGGCTCGCTCGACCCGTATTCCTATGGCGACAGCTTCACCATCAACGTGCTGAACCACGTGTATGAAGGCCTGGTCCGCTACAACGAAGACCTGAAGATCGAACCCGCGCTGGCCGAAAGCTGGGAGATCATGGACGATCAGGTGACCTGGCGCTTCAAGCTGCGGGAAGGCGTGACCTTCCACAATGGCAACCCGTTCACGGCCGAAGATGTCGTGGCCTCGCTGACCCGGGTGAGCGACGATACCTCGCCGCTGAAGGGCAACCTGCCGGCCTATGTCAGCTCGGAAGTGGTCGACGATCATACCGTCGACATCACGCTGAACGGCACTTACCCGCTGCTGCTGAACGACCTGACCAACATCCACATCTTCGACGAGGAATGGATGACGGAAAACGACAGCCTGCTGCCCACGGATATCGGTGGCGGCGTCGAAGGCTTTGCCACCTACAACGCCAACGGCACCGGCCCTTTCATCGTCGAAAGCCGCCAGCCCGATGCAAAGACCGTGTTCGTCGTGAACCCCGACTGGTGGGACGAGCCGCAGCACAACCTCGACCGGATCGAGCTGACGCCGGTGAACTCTGCCGCGACGCGTGTCGCCGCGCTCCTGTCGGGGGAGATCAACTTCACCAACGACGCGCCGGTGCAGGATCTGCCGCGTCTGGCGGCTGCACCGAATGTCGAAGTGCTGGAAGGTGTCGACCTGCGGACCGTGATGGTGGGCTTTCCGTTCCGCGAAAAGCTGACGACGGGCGAAGACAACCCGTTCACCGACAACCGCGTGCGCGAGGCGCTTTACAAGGCGATCGACCTCGACCTGATCCACGAGAAGGTCATGCGCGGCAAGTCCCGCATCGCCGGCGCGACCGTCGCCCCGCCGATCCCGGGCTACGTGCCCGAACTGGACGAATTGCCGGGCTTCGACCCGGATGCCGCCAAGGCGCTGCTGGAAGAGGCCGGCGTTCCCGAAGGGCTGGAATTCGAATTCAGCTGCATTTCCGACGGGCTGGTGAACGAAGAACAGTTCTGCCAGGCCATCGCGTCGATGTGGTCTCGCGTGGGTCTTGCGCCGAAGCTGGATGTCGCGCCCCGCGCGGTCCAGTCGCCCAAGCGGACCAACGGCAAGACCGATGTCTACATCCTTGGCTGGGCCACGCTGCCGATGCTGGATGCTTATTCGCCGCTTCTGCAGATCTTCCACACCAAGGAAGGCAATTCGGGCGTGTTCAACTGGGGCGGCTGGTCCTTCCCGGAGCTTGACGCGCTGGTGCAGCAGGCCGGCATGGAGCTGGATCTGGACAAGCGGCTTTCGCTGGAGACCGAGGCGCTGAAGATCGTCAAGGATCAGAACATCATGATCCCGCTGCATCAGCAGCCAATGGCCTGGGCCGTGACCGATGACGTGACCGAGATGCCGCTGTTCCCCGACAACAAGCCGCGCCTCTGGTTCGCGCAGGTCGCGGAATAAGCCCCCCGTCCGGGCCCAATCGCGGGCCCGGACACGCACCCCGTCACAGCAACCTGAACGGAGGCAGCCATGATCGCCTTTCTCATCAAGCGCATCGCGAATGCGGCCTTCGTCATGCTGGCGGTGGCACTTCTGGCCTTCATCATCTTCCGGTTCTTCGGTGACCCGGTGGAGATGATGGTGAACGAACAGGCCACGCAGGCCGACCGTGCCGAGCTGCGCGAGCGGCTGGGTCTGAATGACGGGCTGATCACGCAATACACGCGGTTCGTCACCAACGCCGTGCAGGGCGAATTCGGGATCTCCTACCGCAACCAGCAGGACGTCATGGTCCTGATCAAGGACCGTTTCCCCGCCACGTTCGACCTGGTGCTGGTGGCCACGGTGATCTCGCTTGTGGTGGGTATCCCGCTGGGGGTGATCACGGCCATTTACCGGGAAAGCCCGATCGCCAATGCGTTGCAGCTGGGATCCATCGTGGGCGTTTCCCTGCCCAGTTTCGTGGTGGGCATCCTGCTGATCCTCGCCTTTTCCGTCTCGCTCGGCTGGCTGCCGGCCTTCGGGCGGGGCGAGACGGTCGATATCGGCTGGTGGTCCACGGGCCTGCTCACGCCATCGGGGCGGCGGGCGCTGGTGCTGCCGTCGATTTCGCTGGCCACCTTCCAGATCACGCTGGTGATGCGGCTGGTCCGGGCCGAGATGCTGGAGACGCTCCGCGCCGATTACATCAAGTTCGCCCGTGCCCGTGGTGTGCCCACGTCCCGCGTGCAGTGGCGCCACGCGCTGCGCAACTGCCTGATGCCGGTGATCACGCTCACGGGGATGCAGATCGGCAACCTGATCGCCTTCGCGCTGGTGACCGAAACGGTGTTCCAGTGGCCGGGCATGGGGATGCTGTTCATCCAGGCGGTGACCTTCGTCGATATCCCCGTCATGGCCGCCTACCTGATGATCGTGGCCTTCATCTTCGTCGCCCTGAACACGGTGGTCGACGTTACCTACGCCTGGGTCGATCCGCGCCTGCGCGACGACACCGCCCGCGCCGGTGGCGCCAATGGCTGAGCCCGAGGACATCATGCAAAACACAGCGACCGCCACCGCCACCGATGCGACCCTGCTGCCGGTCAAGCCGTCCCGCTACGCCCGGCTGCGCGACAGCGACCTGTGGTTTTCCTTCCGCTCGCACCCATCGGCGATCTTCGCCGCCGTGCTGCTGGCCTTCGTGGCGCTGACGGCGTTCCTTGCACCCTTCATCGCGCCGCAGAACCCCTATGATTTGTCGGCGCTGGTCCTGTGGAACTCGGAAATCCCGCCGATCTGGAACACGGACGGGCAGATGCCCTTCGTGCTGGGCACCGACACGCAGGGGCGGGATATCCTGTCGGCGATTCTCTACGGCTCGCGGATTTCGCTGATCATCGGGTTCGCCTCGGTCCTGCTGGCGCTGTCTGTCGGGCTGACACTGGGCCTGATCGCGGGCTATTTCGGCGGCTGGATCGACAACGTGATCATGCGGGTGGGCGACGTGCTGCTGTCGATGCCCTTTATCCTGATCGCGATCCTGATCACGGCCATCGCCTCGGCCTCCCTGCCGACGAGTCTGAAGGACGTGCTGGCCGCACCTATCCTGATCTTCGCCATCGCCGTGCCATCCTGGGTGCAATACGCCCGGACCGTCCGCGCATCGGCGATGGTCGAGGCAAAGAAGGAATACGTGCAGGCGGCCAAGCTGATCCGGGTGAAATCCTGGCGGATCATGCTGAACCATATCCTGCCCAACTGCATGACGCCGATCATGGTCGCGGCCACGCTGAACTTTGGCCTGGCGATCCTGTCGGAGGCGACGCTGTCCTTCCTTGGCGTCGGCATGCCACCCGATCAGCCCAGCCTTGGCACGCTGATCCGGATCGGCAATCAATACCTGTTCTCGGGCCTGTGGTGGATCATCGTGTTTCCGTCGATCCAGCTGTGCCTGATCGTCCTGTCGGTCAACATGATCGGCGACTGGCTGCGCGACGCGCTCAATCCCAAACTCCGGTGACCCTCATGACTGCCAAGACCCTGAAAAACGTCCGCCCCATGGCCGGCCCCGTGACCGATCTGCACATCGTGGACGGCCTGTTCGCGGACACGGCCCCCGAGGGCGCCGAAGTGATCGATTGCGGCGGCCGCATCCTGATCCCCGGCCTGATCGAGGCGCACACGCATCTGGACAAGTCCCTGCTGGGCCTGCCGTGGTATCGCAACGAGGTCGGCCCCCGCCTGATCGACAAGATCAACAACGAACGCGAAGTGAAGGTCTCCCTTGGCCTTGACCCGCAGGTGCAAAGCGAACGGCACGCGATCCTCGCCATGTCGCACGGCTGCACGCATATCCGCAGCCACGTGGACGTCGATACGCATCACGGGCTGGCGGGCGTCGAAGGCGTGATGGTCACGCGGGAGAAGCTGGCGGGCATGATCGATATCGAGATCGTGGCCTTCCCCCAATCCGGAATGATGACCCGCCCCGGCACGGCCGAACTGATGGACGAAGCGATGTCTCTGGGCGCGGACCTCGTCGGCGGGATCGACCCCTGCGGGATGGAACATGATCCCAAGGGCCATCTGGATACTGTCTTCGCGCTGGCGGAAAAGCACGGCAAGCCCATCGACATCCACCTGCACGAACGCGACGCGCTCGGCTGGTTCTCGATGGAGGAGATCATTGACCGGACGGTCGCGCTGGGGATGCAGGGCAAGGTTTCGATCAGCCATGCATTCTGCCTTGGCGCGGTGGACCGGGCCTATGTGCACGGCTTGCACGAAAAGCTGGCCGAAAACCGCATTCACATCCTGACGACGGCGCCTGCATCCGCACCGGTTCCGGTGGTGAAGGAGCTGAAAGCCATGGGCATCCTGATCGGCGCCGGCTGTGACGGGATCCGCGACACCTGGGGCCCCTACGGCAATTCAGACATGCTGGAAAAGGCCATGCAGATCGGCATGCGCAACAACCTCCGCCGGGATGACGAGGTCGAACTGGCGCTGGAGATCTGCACCTATGGCGGTGCCGCGATCATGGGGGCCGAAGGCTATGGGCTGGAGATCGGGTGCAAGGCCGATTGCGTGCTGGTCGAAGGCGAAACGCTGGCCGAGGCGGTGGCCGTCCACGCCCCCCGCAAGCTGGCGCTGAAGGGCGGCAACGCCATCGCCCGCGACGGCAAATGCGTGATCGAGGCGCCCTGATGCCCGCCCGGACCCTTCTGACCGCCCGTTGGGTGATCGGCCACCAGGATGGCCGCCATGTCGTGCATGAAAACGGCGAGGTGGTGATCGAAGGCCAGAACGTGCTGCATGTTGGCGCGGGGTTCGATGGCGAGGTGGCCGCGCGTGTCGATTACGGCGAGGCCGTGATTTCGCCGGGCTTCATCGACCTCGACGCGCTGTCGGATCTCGACACCACGATCCTTGGCTACGACAACGCCCCGGCGTGGAAGAAGGGCCGGGTCTGGCCGGAAAGCTATGTCGCGCGCGGGCCGTACGAGATGTACGAGCCCGAAGAATTGGCCTTCCAGAAGCGCCACGCCTTCGCGCAGCTGATCCGGAACGGGATCACGACGGCGCTGCCCATTGCGTCGCTCTTCTACCGGGAATGGGGCGAAACAGTCGCCGAATTCGAAGCTGCCGCTGCCGCCGCCGAAGACCTTGGCCTGCGCGCCTATCTTGGCCCGGCCTGCCGCACCGGCGGGCAGGTGACGGATGACGCCGGCAATATCCGTGCCGTCTATGACGAAGCGCGCGGGCTGGCCGAACTGGAACAGGCCGCCGATTTCGCGAAACGGATCGACGGGATCGCAGGCGGCCGCATCCGGGCGATGTTCGCGCCTGACCGGATCGAGACCTGCACCGAAGCCCTGCTGCAACGCACCGCCGATATCGCGGACGAAATGGGCGCGCCAGTGCGGCAGCATTGCGCACAGTCCCCGGTAGAGCTGCGGCTGGTGGCTGAACAGCACGGGCTGGGACCCATCGAATGGCTGGAGAAGATCGGCGCGCTGCGCCCCAACTGGCTGCTGCCGCACGGCACGCAGGCGACGGAGGCGGAGTTCCAACTGATTGCCGGGGCAGGGGCCACGCTGGTCCATTGCCCGCTGGTCTCTGCCCGGCATGGCGGGATGCTGAAGAGCTTCCCCAAGTGCCGCCGCATGGGCATCAATATCGGGCTGGGCACGGATACCTTTCCCGCCGACATGATCCTGAACATGCAGATCGGCATGATGACGGCGCGGCTGGCCGAAAGGATGGACGCGATCCGGTCGGAAGACATGTTCGACGCCGCGACCCTAGGCGGCGCGCAGGCGCTGAACCGGCCCGATCTGGGCAGGCTCGCGCCCGGGGCCAAGGCCGATATCACGGTGATCGATTTCAGCCGCACCCTGCAAACGCCCGACCCTGTGCAGACGGTGATGACCTCGTCCTCGGGCCGGGATGTCCGGGACGTGTGGATCGACGGCCGCCGCGTGATGGCAGACGGCGTGATCCCCGATGTCGACGAAGCCACTGATGCCGCCCGGGCGCAGGCGCAGTTCGACGGGCTGATCGCGAAATACCCCGACCGCACGGCAGGCCATCCGCCCGTCGAAGACATCTTCACCCCCAGCTATGAAAGAGCCAAGGCATGAGTGACATAGTTCTGGACGTGCAGGGCCTGCGCGTCGAATTCCCGACCCGGAAGGGCATCCTGACCGCCGTGGACGATATCTCGCTTCAGATCCGGCGGGGGGAAATCCTGGGCATGGTGGGTGAATCCGGGGCAGGAAAATCCATGACCGGCATGGCGATCCTTGGCCTGCTGGAACCGCCCGGGCGTATCTCCGGCGGGTCGATCCACCTGTCGGGCGACCGGATCGACACCCTGGACGACCGCGCGATGCAGGCCATCCGCGGCCGCCGGATCGGGGCGATCTTTCAGGATCCGCTGACGTCACTGAACCCGCTGTTCCGAGTGGGGGACCAACTGGTCGAAACCATCCGCCTGCACACCGATCTGGACAAGTCACAGGCCCGCACCCGCGCGAAGGACCTGATGCGCGAGGTCGGCATCCCGGCCGTCGAAGAACGCATCGACAACTATCCCCACCAGTTTTCGGGCGGCATGCGGCAGCGGATCGTGATCGCGCTGGCGCTGTGTGCGGAACCCGAACTGATCGTGGCGGATGAACCGACGACGGCGCTCGATGTTTCGATCCAGGCGCAGATCACCGCGCTTCTGAAGCGGCTGTGCCGGGAACGGGGCACGGCGGTGATGCTTGTTACCCACGACATGGGCGTGATCGCGGAAACCGCCGACCGGGTGGCCGTGATGTATGCCGGTCGGCTGGCCGAGGTCGGCGCGGTCGAAGACGTGGTGCGGCGACCGAAGCATCCCTACACGACCGGGCTCATGGGCTCGATCCCCAGCCTGCGGAAGGACGTGGAGGAACTGCAGATGATCCCCGGTTCCATGCCCCGGCTGAACGCCATCCCGCCGGGCTGCGCCTTCAACCCTCGGTGCGACCATGCCGGGCCCAGATGCCGGCGCGATGTGCCCCGGATCACGGAGGGCGACGCCACGGGCGCCGCCTGCTGGCTGGAGCAGACTGGCACCGTCGAAGAAGGAGCCATCGCGTGAACATTCGTCCAAACGCCATTCTGGAAGTCGACGCGCTGGAACGCCGTTTCGACGTGTCCGCCCCGTGGCTGAACCGTATGATCGAACGCAAACCGCGCCGCACCCTGCGCGCGGTGGATGGCGTGGATTTCGTGATCCAGCGGGGCCAGACGCTGGCGCTGGTGGGCGAATCCGGGTGCGGGAAAAGCACCATCGCTAAACTGGTCACGGGGCTGCATCCGCCATCGGGGGGCAAGATCCGGTTTCACGGTGACCGCGACCGGTTGCAGATGATCTTTCAGGACCCGTTTGCCAGCCTCAACCCGCGCTGGCGGGTGGGCCGGATCATCGCCGAACCGCTGCGGACCCTTCGGCCCGACACGCCCGAGGACACCGTATCCGCCCGCGTCGATGAACTGCTGCGGACCGTGGGCCTTGCGCCCGCCGACGGGCTGAAGTTCCCGCATGAATTTTCCGGCGGGCAGCGGCAGCGGATCTCCATCGCGCGGGCGCTGGCGGGGGAGCCCGAGTTCCTCGTCTGCGACGAGCCTACCTCGGCTTTGGACGTTTCCGTGCAGGCGCAGGTGCTGAACCTGATGAAGCGGCTGCAGAAGGAGATGGAGCTCACATATCTCTTCATCAGCCACGATCTGAGCGTCGTGCGCCACATGGCCGACGTGATCGCGGTGATGTATCTGGGCCGGATCGTCGAAATCCAGCCGACGATGGATCTGTTCGCCAACCCGCTGCACCCCTACACGCGGCTGCTGCTCGACACGATTCCGGACCTCGACGCGCCGAAACGCGATCGCAGCCCGATGGGGGGCGAAGTGCCGTCGCCCGTGTCTCCTCCATCCGGCTGCAGCTTTCATCCCCGCTGCCCGCTGGTCTTCGACCGGTGCAAACAGGAACGCCCCGAACGCCGCGCCGAAGTCCACGACCGCCGCGTCGCCTGTTTCGCTGCAGAGGCAGGAGCCTGAAATGTATGAAGAAACCTTCCTGCGCCGCGCCATCGAGATCTCGGCCCAGGCGCTCGATACCCCGGGAACTGAGCCGTTCGGCGCGGTCATCGTCAAGGACGGCAAGATCGTGGGTGAAGGCATCAACCGGTCGGTCATGAACCACGACCCGACCTCGCACGGGGAAACCGAAGCCATCCGCGATGCGTGCCGCAACCTCGGCACCGTCGACCTGCGGGGGGCGGAGCTTTATTCCAGTTGCGAGCCGTGCGCGCTGTGCGTGGCAGCGATGAACATCGCGGGCATTGCCGCGCTCTACTACGCGGCCGACATGGGTCAGGCGGGGGCGACCATCAGCGATCTGCCCGAAACGGGACGGTTCCCGATAGATGTCGACCGGCTGACCCACGAATGCGGCCGCGCGGTGGGCGACAGGATCATGCCGGCCGAACGGCATCTGGGCGAAGACGCCGCGGCGATCCTGGAGGACTGGGCCAGCCTCGTCCGGGCGCGGCGCTGATGATGCGGCTGCTCTACATCAACCCGAACTCGACCGAGGCGATGACCGAAAGCCTCGTGTCCGTCGCACGGGGGGCAGTGCCTTGGGTCGAGGTTCTGGGCTGGACCAACCCCGACGGTCCGCCCGCGATCCAGGGGGCCGAGGATGGCGAACGCGCCGTGGCCGGGCTGCTGGCGTTGCTGCCCAAGGCGCGGGCCGCGGAGGTGGATGCCATCGTCATCGCCTGTTTCGACGACACCGGGCTGGAGCAGCTGCGCGCCGCGGCCCATTGCCCGGTGATCGGCATCGGCCAGGCCGCGATGACGGTCGCCGCGCTTCACGGCGGTCGGTTCGGGATCGTGACGACGCTGGATGTCTCGGTCCCCGTGATCGCGGCGAATGTCGCGGCCTACGGCCACCGTCCGGCCTGCGCCGGGGTTCTGGCATCGGGGGTGCCAGTTCTGGAAGTGGAAGCCGGCGGCGCGGATGTCGAGGCGCGGTTGCTGGACACGATCGCCGCGGCAACGGCCGCCGGAGCCGGGCCGATCATTCTTGGATGCGCAGGCATGTCCCGTCTGCGGGCGGGTCTTGCGGCGCAATCCGGGGCGGTGCTGGTCGACGGGGTTCTGGCATCGGCTCATCTCGCCTGCGCGCTGGCGAGCTCCGGTGACGATCCCGCCACCATCGCGACCGTTGCGGAGTAACGCGGCCTTGCCCTTGTCGACAGGCTACGGGATCGGTGTTTTCCCCACATATATTTAACATAATTAGTGCTACAGGGCCTTCGGCCATGGTCTTCTCCGGCGAATTTCGTGGCGCGGGCCATCATTCGATCAGGTTGAACCGGGTGCCGCAGAGGATGACCTGCCCATCCGTCACGGGAAGGCCGCGGGTTTTCGCGGCGTTCTGGATACGGGCCGCGTCCGTCGTGGCGATGTCCAGCGCGCCAAGGCCAGGGCCGCGCCCGTCCTCGTCGGGTACGAAACGCAGCGCGGCATTTGCGAGTGCGATGCGCGGCACGCCGCCCCTGTCTTCGACGGGCAGGCCCGACACGGCCGACCAGTGGGCGGCCAGCGCGTGGGGATCGTCGGATTGCAGTTCCGCGGCCAGGATACCGTGCACCACGTTTGATGCCGGCACGTCCTGCCATTCCGTCCCGCCCGCGGGAGTCCAGTGGCCGCACACGTCGCCCACATTGTCCCATTCGACCTCGAAGAAGGCGCCGCGCATGTCGCCGGGATGAAGCTGCATTATGTGCCAGTCTCCGCGGTCGCTGTCATAGGCGACGCGCACGCCGTTGGCGGCGGCATTGGCACGGACGGCGTCCTGCTCCGCCTTGTCGCGCACCTGGGTGATGACCATGTAGCCGCCGTCGCCGCCCCGCCGGTCCAGGTAGCGGCCGGCGGCTGTGCCCTCCTGAATGGGCGAGACGACCTCGAGAAACTGCGAGCCCGCGGCCAGCAGGATGTTTTCCAGCCCGAACTTGGCGACGGCAGGGTCGACATGACAGACGGGCATGCCGAACACGGTTTCCAGATCGGCACGGATCGTGGCCAGATCGCGGCCGACAAGGCAGATTTGCCGCAAATGGAGTGCCATGTCCTGTCCTTCCTGTTCCGGGCCCGTCACCGCGCCAAGGCCCGTTCCGGCGCCGCGTTCAGGCAGGCGCGGCGGGTGTGGGGAATTGGTACGAACGGAATTGTCGCGAGGTCAAGGCCCGGCTACGGCTGGCCCGGGCTTCACCGACGCCTTGCAGATTGACCGGTGTGGTTATCCGACCCCGTGCGCGGCAACTGTCAAGCGTCGGCATCACGCGCAGCGACAAGGGCGATGAACATGTTGGAAGCCTGCAAGTACAAGTTGACGTAACGTCCACCACATGACTATCCTGATAAGTGTCAGGATTCTTGTTGGAGGACAGGAAGATGACAATCGGCCGGCCCGTGAGCTCTTCCCGCGAAGACGGAGGACCGCTGGCCCAGGCCGATCCGCGGTGGGTCCGGGAGAGAGCCGCAAGAGCTTGAACACCTGACCCTGACCGCATGCAACGGCATCCGGGCGGCAGTTGGCCGACCGGGGCAGACGTGCACTTCAGGGAGGACATCATGAAAGCACTTGGAATGGTATCGGCCACGGCGCTTGGTGCGCTGGTGGTTTCGCTGGGGCTTGCCGCCCCGGCACAGGCGCAGGATTACGAATGGCCGCGCCTTCTGGTGATCGGAACGCCCGGCACCTCCAGCGGTAGCTTCGCCTCGACGAATGGCTGGGGCCCGGTCCTGCAGAAGGAAACCGGTACCACCGTCCGCGTCGTGCCGGAAGACAGCGAACCGCAGCGCTATGCACGCCTGACGGACCGCAAGGATATCGCGCTGTCGTCCGTGTCGGCCGCCGAGATGCGGTTCCAGATCGAGGGGATCGGCGGCTATGCGGGGACCAAGCCTGTGGCGCAGCGGGTGCTGTGGCATCACAATGACACGCCGTGGGGCTATGTGGTGGCCGGCGATTCCGAGTTGCAGACAATCGAGGACATCAAGACCAAGGGCGCCCGTGTCACGCAGGGCATGTTCTCGCCCCCGATGGTCACGGCCGTGAACGACGCCCTGCCCGCCTTTCTGGGCATGACGCCCGAGGAGGTCTCGGAGAAGATCACCTTCGTGCCGACGTCGAGCTATAGCGAGAACTGCCGGTCGGTCGTTGAAGGCAAATCGGACGTGGCCTATTGTGCGCCGATTTCGTCGGTGCTTTCAGAGATGGAAGGCGCGCCGGGCAGCATCCGCTGGCTTTCGCTGGATCCCGACAATGCCGACGGCTGGGCCAGGTATCTTGAACACCGTCCGATGCTTGTCCCCACGACGATCGGCCTTGGCGTGAAGACGGCGCAGGGTGTCGGCGGCGCCACGTCGAACTTCCTGTATTCGGTGCCGGCGGATGCGGATACCGACTTCGTCTACAACCTTGCCAAGTGGTTCGACCAGTCGCACGAGGCGTACAACGACACCCATCCCCTGACCAAGCGGATGTCGCGGGACCTGTTCCGCCAGTACCTGGACCGGACGCCGCTGCCGATCCACGAGGGCACGGTGAAGTACCTGCGCGAAATCGGCCAGTGGACCGACGAGGACGACGCGTGGAACCAGACCGCCATCGAAACGATGGATGCCTGGCTGGCCGCCCGCACCGCGGCGATGGAGGAAGCCCGCGAACAGGGTGTCGAGATCCAGTTCCAGAACCAGGCGTTCCTCGACATCCTCGACAAGCATACCGAGGGCCTTCCGGGGCTGCGCTCCCGTCTCTGACCGGTCCCGGACGTTCGCGGGGCGGTCCCGGGGCCGCTCCGCCTTCCATTCCTGATCGGAGCCCCGACCATGTCGCATACCTCGGATCCCGACGTCCCTGTTCCTGACGGTCAGGACCGGCTGCCGCAATCGGACGTCACCCGGCTGGGCGAGATGTTCTCGTACCGCAGCATCGTCTTCGTCATTCTCTGCACCGCCGGGCTGGCCATCGGGGTCGCCTATGCGTTCGGCATCCCCATCGCCGGGCAGCGATTGCTGGAGGGGCAGTACTACTGGGTCTTCATCGGGCTCTTTGTCGCCGCGGCCTACATCGCCCTGCCCGCGGTCAAGGGGCAGACGACCCTGCCGGTCTACGACATCGCCGCCGCCGCGGTGGTCCTTGGCATCTGCTTCTGGTTTTCGACGCATGCCTGGGACATCCTTCAGGCGGGCTGGGTGAACATCCCCGCGGGCGTCGTCCTGTGGCTGCTGATGCTGGAGGTCGCGCGCCGTTCGGGCGGGCTGCCGTTCCTGCTGGTGGTGCTGCTGCTGGGGCTCTACCCGATCATCGCCGACCGGTTCCCGGGCCTGCTGATGGGCATCCCCTACAGCTTTGACCGCATGATCGAGGCGCATGTCTTCCGCACCGAGGGCATGATGGGCATCACCACCAAGATCGTGGCCGAGATCATCCTGGGCTTCCTGGTCTTCGCGGGCGTGCTGATCGCCACGGGTGCGGGCGAGTTCTTCATCAACCTCGCCAATGCGGGTTTCGGCAAGTACCGGGGCGGACCGGCAAAGGTGTCCATCGTCGCCTCCGGTTTCTTCGGATCGCTGTCGGGGTCGATCTTTTCCAACATCGCGGGCACGGGCTCGATCACCATTCCGACGATGAAACGGGTGGGTTATCCGCCCCATTACGCCGGCGCGATCGAGGCCTGTGCGTCGACCGGCGGCGTCGTCATGCCGCCGGTCATGGGGGCCATCGCCTTCGTCATGGCGATCACCATCGGGGTGGATTACGCGACCGTCATGGTGGCCGCGATCCTGCCGTCGCTGCTGTTCTACTTCGGGCTGATCCTGCAGGTCGATGCCTATGCCGCCCGCAAGGGGCTGACGGGCATGACGCAGGACAAGCTGCCGTCTGCGAGACAGGTCCTGATACAGGGCTGGCCGTTCCTGTCGGTCCTGATATTCCTTGTCTGGGGCCTGCTTTACATGCGGTGGGAATACTACGCGCCGTGGTATGCCTGCGTGATGATGGTGGCACTGTCTTTCCTGCGTCGCGACACGATGATGACGCCGCGCCGGATGTTCGAGACGCTGCGCCAGATCGGCATACTGGTCACCCAGACCGCGGCGATCATCCTGCCCATCGCGTTCGTTGTCAGTGCACTGACGATCACGGGGGTGACGGGCTCGGTCACGTCGGGGCTGGTGGCGTTGGGGGGCGACAACGTCTACCTGATCATCGCCCTAGGCGTGCTGGCCTGCTTCATCATGGGGATGGCCGGCCTTGCCATCGTGGCCTACATCTTCCTTGCGGTGACGCTGGCGCCGGCGATCATCAAGATCGGCGGTCTGAACGAAGTCGCGGTACACTTCTTCATCATCTACTACGCGATGCTGTCGGTGATCACGCCGCCCGTGGGGGCCGCCGCCTTCCTGGCCGCGACCATCGCGGGCGCCAAGCCGATGAAGACATCCTTCACGGCGATGCGTCTGGGGGTGGTGATCTACTTCGTGCCGCTCTTCTTCCTGTTCCAGCCCGCGCTGGTGATGCAGGGCGACCTGACACCGCTGATCTACGTGCTGCCGTCGATCATCGTGGGGATCATCCTGCTGTCGGGCGGGTTGGAAGGATACCTGCTGGGCGTGGGTCTTGTGCGCCCGATCCTCCGCGTGCCGCTCGCGGCGGCTGGTTTCGCCTTCAGTTTCCCCGGTCTTAGCACGACGCTTGTCGGCGGCGCGGTGTCGGCGCTGATCGTGGCGGTGATCTGGATGGACAACCGGAAAAGGGACGCGACGCGGAATCCCGGCGTCGCGGAATAGATGCATGAGGGCCTGGGCGGGCCGCGTGACACCGGCGCCATACGGACCCGCCTGCCCTGCCAAGGATGGTCCAGATCAAAAACTGGACATTTGTTCAAATTTGATGGTTGAGTAGTCCCGTCGAGAAGTGGGGAATCGCTGGCAGCGCGGGGAGGCGTTGCAGCGACAAAAGCCCCCGGACGATAGGGAGAGAGAAATGCACTACGATTTCGTAGTCGTCGGCGGTGGTTCCGCCGGCGCGACCATCGCGTCGCGTCTGAGCGAGGATCCCAAGGTGACGGTCTGCCTGCTGGAAGCGGGCGGCAAGGGCGACGGGATCCTTGTCCGGGCGCCGGCCGGCGTGGTGGCGATGCTGCCGGGCCGCCCGAAGATCAACAACTGGGCGTTCGAGACGGTGCCGCAACCGGGCCTGAACGGGCGCAGGGGCTACCAGCCGCGCGGCAAGGCGCTTGGCGGGTCGAGCGCGATCAACGCGATGCTCTATATCCGCGGCCAGAGGGAAGATTACGACGGCTGGGCCGACAGTGGCTGCGACGGCTGGGGCTGGGACGATGTCCTGCCCTATTTCCGCAAGGCCGAGAACAACGAAAGCCTGAACGGCGCACATCACGGCACGGCCGGGCCGCTGCACGTGTCGGATGCCAAGGCGCCGCGTCCGATCAGCCGGGCGTTCGTGGAGGCCAACGAACAGATGCAGATCCGCGCGACCGAGGATTTCAACGCGGGTGATAACGCGGGCGCAGGGCTTTACCAGTGTACCCAGTTCCATGGCGAAAAGAACGGCGAACGCTGTTCTGCCGCCGCGGCCTACCTGCATCCGGTGATGGACAGCCGGCCGAACCTGACCGTGCTCACGAATGCCCGCGCCACGAAGATCCTGTTCGAAGGCCGCCGTGCAATGGGCGTGTCCTATCGCGCGGGGAAGGAGGACAAGGAGGTCCACGCGGGCCGCGAAGTGATCCTGTGCGGCGGCGCGTTCCAGTCGCCCCAGATCCTGCAGCTTTCGGGCGTGGGCCGTGCGCAGGACATCACGAAGCACGGGATCGAGATGGTGCACGAACTGCCCGGCGTGGGTCAGAACCTTCAGGATCACCTGGATTTCATCCTGGCCTACAAGACGCGGGACACCGACACTTTCGGTATTGGCCTGCGCGGGACCGCCAAGCTGGTGCGCGAGATCCTGAAATGGCGGCGCGACGGCAATTCGATGATCGCCTCGCCCCTGGCCGAGGCGGGCAGCTTCTTCACGTCCGGCCCGGATGTCGACCGGCCCGACCTGCAGACGCATTTCGTGATCTCGATCGTCGACGACCACGCGCGCAAGCTGCACATGGGCTATGGCTATTCCTGCCATGTCTGCAACCTGCGTCCCTTTTCGCGGGGAGAGGTCTTCCTGAACTCGGCCGATCCGATGGACGCGCCCGGCATCGATCCGCAATTCCTGTCGGACGACCGGGACCTGAAGATCCTGATCGCAGGCGCGAAGAAAACGCGCGAGATCATGAATGCGCCCGCCCTGAAGGGGTACCAGACATCGGAACTCTACGGTCTGCACGACAACATGACCGATGCCGAGTGGGAGAGCCACATCCGCGCCCGCGCCGACACGGTCTATCACCCCGTCGGCACCTGCCGGATGGGGACCGACGACATGTCCGTCGTCGGCCCCGATCTGAAGGTGCGGGGGCTGGGCGGTTTGCGGGTTGCGGATGCCTCGGTCATGCCGTCACTTGTCTCGGGCAATACCAACGCGCCGACGATCATGATCGGAGAGAAATGTGCCGACATGATAAAGGCCGAACACGCGGCCTGATGTCTTGCCCGTCCCCCGCGTCCCGTGCGACGCGAGGGCGGTACAGTTTTTTTGGGAGGAGAGCAGCGAATGCTGGGTTCGATGATGCGCAAGGAGCTGCTGATCAGTGATCTGATCACGCATGCGGGAAAGTACCACAACGATACCGAGATCGTCTCGCGCGAGACGAGCGGCGAGATCAGCACCACCACGTGGGGAGAGGTCGCCGATGCGTCGCTGAAGCTCGCCTCGGCCCTTGGCAAGCTGGGCCTTGAAACCGGCGACCGGGTGGCCACGCTGGCGTGGAACAACCACCGTCACCTGAAGATCTGGTTCGCGGTGTCGGGCGGCGGCATGGTGTGTCACACGCTGAACCCGCGCCTGCCCCCCGAACAGTTCATCTTCATCTGCAACGATGCCGCCGACCGGGCGATCTTCTTCGACAAGACCTTCATGCCGCTGATCACGGGCACCAAGGCGCATCTGAAGACCATCGAGCATTTCATCTTCATGGGCCCCCGCGACGAAGACGTGCTGGCCGCCCTGCCCGAAGCGCTGTTCTTCGACGAACTGATCGAAACCGGCGCGGATGACTACGAATGGCCCCAGATCAGCGAAGAGAGTCCCTGTTCGCTGTGCTACACGTCGGGGACCACGGGCAATCCGAAGGGGGTGCTCTATACCAGCCGGTCGACCATGATTCACACCCTGGCGATTTCGCTGCCCGACGGCCTGTGCCTTTCGGCGCAGGAGATCGTGCTGCCGGTGGTGCCGATGTTCCACGCCAATGCGTGGGGCATTCCCTATGCCGCCGCGATGACCGGCGCCAAGGTGGTGATGCCGGGGCCGGGGCTGGACGGTGACAGCCTGCTGGGCCTGATCGACACCTACAAGGTCTCGCTGGCACTGGGGGTGCCGACGATCTGGATGATGCTTTTGGCGTCCGCCAAGAAATCGGGTTCGAAAATGGAAAGCCTGAAGCGCAACGTCATCGGCGGGTCGGCCGCGGCGCCGTCGATGATCGCCACGTTCCGCGACGATTACGACTGCGAAACGATCCACGCCTGGGGGATGACCGAAACCTCGCCATTGGGGTCGGGCAACCAGATCAAGGCCAAGCATCTGGAGCTGGACAGCGAGGCGATGGCAGACCTGCGCGCCGGTCAGGGGCGCCCGCCCTTCGGGATCGACCTGCGCATCGTCGATGACGCGGGCAAACCGCTGCCCCATGACGGCAAGACCGAAGGCGCATTGCAGGTGAAGGGCTATTGGGTCGTCGATACCTATTTCGGCAAAGATGCCTCGGCCCTGACGGATGACGGCTGGTTCGACACGGGCGACGTGTCGACCATCGACGAAGACGGTTTCATGGTGATCCGCGACCGCACCAAGGATATCATCAAGTCGGGCGGGGAATGGATATCCTCGGTCGATCTGGAAGGCATCGCGGTGTCCCATCCGGGCCTGGCCATGGCCGCCGCCATCGGCGCCACGCACCCGAAATGGGACGAACGCCCGATCATCGTGGCGGTGAAGGCCGAAGGGGCCGATCCGTCGGAAGACGAGATCCTTGCGCTCTTCGACGGCAAGGTTGCCAAGTGGCAGATCCCCGATGCCGTGATCTTCACCGACGCGATCCCGCTGAACGCCACCGGCAAGATGCTGAAGAACAAGCTGCGCGAGCAGTTCGGCAATACCCTGATCGAACGGGGCGCCTGACGGGCATGATGCGGCGCGGCCGGGATCGGACCGACAGGACCGGTGCCCGGCCGACGGAAACCGCCGCCGATTGACTGCCGCGCTTCGCCGGGCCCGGACACGATGCCCGGCGGGGTGTCGGCGTCCTGACCCGGCCCGGCCGGGTGACATGAGAGACCGATGAACGAAATGCCAGCCAAGCTGCGCGCGCGTGCCGAACGGAAAAGCGCGAAGCGCGAAGACAAGAAGCGCCAGATCGCCGAAAGCGCGATCGAGGCGCTGAAGGAACTTGGCTATGCCAACACCTCGCTGCGCGACATCGCCGAAAAATGCGACCTGTCGCTGGGCATGGTGCACTACTATTTCGAAGACCGGTCCGACCTGATCATCTACTGCGTCACGGTCTACAAGGAAGAATTCGTCCGCGGCTTTTCCAAGGCGCTCGAAAGGGCGAAGGGTCCCGATCAGGTGGTCGACGCGTTTTCCGAAGCGCTTGTGGCGTCGATCTTCGATGACGAGATGGCCCACAGGCTTTGGTACGACATCCGCACGCAGGCCATGTTCGACGAGACGTTCCGCCCCGTCGTGGCCGAGATCGAAGCGCGGCTGATCGGGATCGTCAGATCCGCCTTCGAACGGGCCGGACGCCCTGTGCCGGGGGACGTCGAGACTTGCTATGCCATGATCGACGGTGCCTTCCGTTATTGCCTGCAAGGCCAGATCGGCCCTGCCCCGCTGACCCGCGCGCAGGCCAAGGCATCGTTCCGGTCTCTGCTGGTCGCGTTGATCTAGATCGGCCGGTCCTCCCGATCGGATGAATCCCGCGCGGCTAGCAGAGCTTCGCCAGCGCCTCGCGCAGCATGTCGATCGAGGTGGTGTCGAGCACGTCGGCCAGGCTCTGGTCCTGGGCGTCGACTTCCTGCCGGATCTGGATCATGCGGATGCGGCCCAGCGAGGTCAGCAGCAGGTTGATCTGGCGGTGATCCTCGTCCGCGACCTTGCGGTGCACCAGCCCGTCCAGCACCATCCGGTCCACCAGCTTGGTCAGCGTCGGCGGGTTCAGCAGCGCGCGGTCGGCCAGTTCGCCCATCGTCAGCCGCTCTCCGGCATCGAGGCATTCCATGACGCGCCAGGCTTCGATCTTGATTCCATGCTTCTTAAGCCGCTCGGTCAATGACTGGTTGATCGACCGGTGCGCGGCCGCCAGCACATATGACAGGTGATGCTCGAAGTGCTTTTTCTGTGCAGACATGGTCCGTCCAAATACTATTTTCTTCAAAATATTTGACTTGGAAATTAAATTCAATTGAAATGTCCCGATATCCCGGTTCTGCGGGAGGGGGACATTCCTTGGGACGGTTGTCGGCCGAAGATTCCATGCCGATCGAGTTGGCGGATTTCCGCGAAAGCGGGCTTCTGGCCCGGACGGATTGCTTTCGCGTGGCGCTGCTGATCCCGCTCTGTGGCTCTGCCGGGATCTGGGCCCCGTCCTGCATTTCCAGCGCGCAGGTGGCGGTCGCGGAACTGAACCGGCATTCGGGCATCGACGGCCGCAAGGTCCAGCTGATCATGATCGACGCGGCGGTCGAAGCGACCGAACCGGTCGAGGAGATCGTGAACGACCTGATCGATCTGGGCGCCATAGACGCCATCGTCGGCATGCATATCAGCGCGATCCGGCAGCGGCTGTCGAAGGTCGTGCGCCAGCGCATTCCCTATATCTACACGCCGCTCTACGAAGGCGGCGAAACGACAACCGGCCTGTTTGCCATTGGCGAGACACCGCAGGAACAGCTTGGCCCCGCCATCGCCCGTCTTCAGGCGACCTATCGGCCCAGGAAGTGGGCGCTGATCGGGAACGATTATGTCTGGCCCCGCAGTTCGCACAGCTATGCGAAAAGCTTCCTGAAATCGCTCGATGTCGACGTGGTGATGGAGAAATACCTGCCCTTTGGCTTCGCGTCGATGAAACCGGTGGTCGAGGCGCTGGAGGCGTCGGGCGCGGATGCGGTGCTGGTCTCGCTGGTGGGGCAGGACGCGATCAGCTTCAACCGGGTCTTCGGCAAGATGGGCCTGCATCGGTCGATCATCCGCCTGTCCTGCGCGATGGAGGAGAACGGGCTGATGGCCTGCGGGGCGGGGAACCTTGAACGGCTGTTCGCCGTGTCGTCCTATTTCGGCGCCCTGGCGACCGAGCCCAACGCCGCCTTCAAGGAACGCTACCATTCCATGCACGGGGATTTCGCGCCGGCGCTGAACGCGCTGGGACAATCGACCTACGAAGGCATGAACTACCTGGCCGGGCTTCTGCGCGATCACGGCGATCTGTGGCGCACCTCGTCCAGCCGCGACGCGCCGTCGGTGCGCTATGTCACCGGGCGCAGCCTGTCACGTACCGGGTCGACGCGGCCATCGGTCTACCTTGCCCGCGCCGACGGAATGCAATTTTGCGACTTCAAGCTTCTGTAAAATAAAGAAAATCCACAAGTATTTTCCTTTTCAAACAAAATACTTGAATTGGAAATGAAACTTCGCCACCGTTGACCGCAGGCGAGAGTCGTTCCGTTACGCACGGGCCGACGGTCAGCGGAGGGTTAGGTTTTGGTCTGGATTTCGGCACTCATCATTTTCGTGGTCCTTCTGCTGATCGGGATCTGGTTCCTGCAGCGCTTCTACGCCAAGGCGACGCTGGAAACCGCCCTGGTCCGGACCGGCATGGGCGGGCGCCGGGTGCTGACCGATGGTGGCTGCATCGCCCTTCCCATCGTCCACCAGCTCCAGCGCGTGTCGATGCAGACGGCCGCGATTGATCTGGTGCGCACGGGCCGCGATGCGGTGCTGACGGGGGACCAGATGCGCGCCGACATCGTGATGGAATTTGAAATCCGCGTGGCGTCCGATACCGACAGCATCTCCGTTGCCGCGCAGGCATTGGGCCACCGGATCGCCCGCAGCGGCGAGGCGTTCGAAGAGGTGCTGGGCGGCACCATGGCCAGTGCCCTGCAAAGCGCCGCCGCCACCCGCAGCCTTGGCGACATCCACATCGGCCGCGCCGGGTTCTGCGACGAGGTGTCGGACACCGTCGGCCGGCAGGCGCAGCGGCTGGGGCTGGAACTGGTGTCGGCCTCGCTGGTGTCCGTCGATCAAAGCGACCTGTCCCAGCGGGACGAGAACAACGCCTTCAACGCCCGCGGCATGCGGCGACTTGCCGAACTGGTGGCCGAGGAACGCAAGGCCCGGATCGCAGTGGAAACGACCACGGAAACCGCCCTACGCGAACACCGCCTGGCCCAGCACCAGCGCCAGATCGAATTGCAGCGGGCCGAGCGCGAGGCCGACATCGCCCAGCAGGAACATTTCGCCCGGCTGGAAGCCGAGGCCGAAAGCCGGTCGGCGACCGCCCGGGCCGAAGCGCGGCGCGCGTCGGAGACGGCCCGCATCGAGCAGGAACGCGAGACGAAATCGGCGCAGGTCGCCAATGACGAAGCCCTGCGCCTGGCCGAGATGAAGGCCCTGCTGGAGCTGGAAGAGGCCAAGATCGCCAACGACATCCGCCTGTCGCAGGCCCGCACCAAGGAAGCCAAAGCCAAGGCGGATGAGGAAGAAGCCCGCGCGCAGGTCATCCTCGCCGCCGAAAGCGTGCAGGCCCAGAAGGAGCGTGCGGTCACCACCCGCGAACGCGAGATCGCCCGCATGAAGCAGGAACGCGATATCGAACTGGAAGATGCCCGCGTGAAAAGCGATGTCGGCACCCTGTTGGCAAAGGCGCAGGCCAATGCGTCGGCCAAGACCACTGCCGCCAATGCCGAAAAGGCCGCGATGGAGGCCGAAGCGGCCGGTCGCGCCGCCCTGAACCAGGCGGAGAACACGCTCAGCGAATCCGTCATCCGGATGCGGCTGGAAGAACGCCGGCTCGACCGGATGCCCGAGATCATGACCCAGATGATGAAGCCGGTGGAAAAGATCGACTCCATCCGCATCAACCATATCGGCGGGATGGGCAGCGGTGGCGGGACGGGCGAAGGCGCCGAAGGGGCCTTTGGCGCAGCGATGGATCAGATCCTGGGCATGGCCGTGCGCCTGCCCGCGATGAAGCAGATGGGCCAGGAGATCGGGTTCGACTTCGACGTGCCCAATGCCGGGCGGACGGCGGATTACGCCACCCGCATGAAGGGCAAGGAGCCCCCGAAGCCCAAAGACGAAGAGTGATCTGAAGTCACCTTTCCCCATTCCAGAAACCCAACAACGGAGGACATGTTCATGTCTCTGAAAAGGAGAGAATTCCTTGGCGCCGGCGCCGCTCTCACCACCGCCGCCCTTCTGCCAAGCGCCGCTTTCGCGGCGGACACGATCAAGCTGGGCTCGATCCTCGATACCTCGGGCATCTTCGATGCCTACGGCAAGCCGATGGATCAGGCGACAAGGCTGGCGATTGCCGAGATCAACGCGAATGGCGGCCTTCTGGGGCGCGAGGTCGAGATCATCGACTATGACACCCAGTCGGACATGGCGCTCTATTCCCAGTACGCGCAAAAGCTGACCCGGCAGGACCGTGTCGACGTGGTGCATGGCGGCATCCTGTCCGCCTCGCGCGAGGCGATCCGCCAGACCATGCGCAAGACCGATACGCTCTACTTCTACAACGTCCAGTACGAAGGCGGCGTTTGTGATCGCAACATCTTCGTCACCGGCGTCACGCCCACCCAGCAGGTCGAGGTTCTGGTCCCCTACGCGATGAAGAAATCCGGGCCCAAGGTCTATATCCTGGCGGCGGACTACAACTACGGCCAGATCACTGCGCGCTGGATCCAGAAGTTCGTCGAAGACAACGGTGGCGAGGTCGTGGCGACCGATTTCTTCCCGCTCGACGTGTCGGATTTCGGCTCGACCATCACCAAGATCCAGCAGGTTTCGCCGGATCTGGTCGTGGCACCTCTGGTCGGCGGCGCGCATCTGTCGTTCTTCCGTCAATGGGCGGCGGCCGGCATGAACACGAAGATCCCGCTGGCCTCGACCACGATGGGCGTGGGCAACGAACACAAGGTCCTGACCTCGGCCGAAGGCGACGGGATCATGGTGGCCTACAACTACTCGCAGGAGCTGGATACGCCGGAAAACAAGGCGTTCAAGGAGAAGTGGAAGGCCGCCTATGGCGACACGAACGGCATCCACGAACTGGCCGTTTCCACCTACCAGGGCATCATGCTGTGGGCGGAAGGCGTGAAGAAGGCCGGCACCGTCGATCGCGACCCGGTGATCGAGGCGCTGGAGACCGGCGTTTCCATCGTCGGCCCGGCAGGCAACATCGCCATCGATCCGCAGACCCACCATGCCACGCTCGACGTGCACATCATGGAGGTCGAGGACCAGAAGATGAAGGTGGTCGAGACCCTGAACCAGGTGGCACCGGTAGACACGCAGGCCGTCTGCAACCTGCAGGAAAACCCCGACGACAACACCCAGTACGAGATCGAGATCTGATCTTCGCACCTGTCGCGGGGCGCCCGTCGCGCGCGCCCCGCGTTTCACCAAAAGCGGGCCGTTATGGATATCAGTTTCGTCATCCTCGTTGAAATGCTCTACGCCATCGCGTCGCTGGTGCTGATCAGTGCCGGGCTGGCGGTGGTCTTCGGCATGATGAAGGTCATCAACCTTGCCCATGGCGAGTTCATGATGATGGGCGGCTATGCAACGATCACTGCCGTGGGGCTGGGGGTGAACGTGTTCATCGCCATGCTGATCGTGGCGCCGCTGGTCGTCGGGCTGATCGGGCTGGTGGTCGAACGGCTGGTGATCCGGCACCTTTACGGTCGTCTGGTCGACACCATGCTGGCCACGTGGGGGCTTAGCCTTGTGTTCATCGGGCTGGCCACGATGATCTTCGGCAACACGACGACGGGGATTTCCACCCCGATCCCAGGCTTCACCGTGGGCGCCTACCAGATCAACGGCTACAACTTCTTCATCATCGTCATGGCCGTGGTGCTGGTTATCGCCCTTTATGCGGTGCTGAAAGGCACCCGCGCCGGGCTGATCGCGCGCGGCACGATGCAGCGGTCCGACATGGCCGCGGCGCTGGGATATAGCCCCGACCGGATCTACATGGCGACGTTCTTCTTCGGCTCGGCCCTGTCCGGGCTGGCGGGCGCGATCCTGGCGCCTCTGGTCGGTCTCGTCCCCACGTCGGGCGGCGCCTACATCGCCAAGGCCTTCATCACCGTGATCGCGGGCGGACCGTCGCTGATCGCGGGGCTGGTGTCGTCGGCCACCTCCTTCGGGCTTGTGAACCAGATCTTCACCTTCGCCGTCTCCCCCGTGATCGGAGAGGTCGCCCTGCTGATCGCCGCCGTGATCCTGCTGCGCGCCATGCCACAAGGCATCACAAGCCGCTTCTTCAAGGGAAAGCTGTGATGGAGCGTTCCGCCAAGCGCGATGTCGTCGTCACGCTCATCGTGTCGGCCATCTTGATCGCCGTCATGCCGATGCTTATCGGGACCTACACGCTGACCGTTCTGGTGATCTACGGGATGCTTGGCCTGAGCCTTGGGCTTATCTGGGGCTTCGGCGGGATCCTGTGCTTCGGTCAGGCCGCGTTCTTCGGGCTGGGGGCCTATGTCTACGCCATCGCGGCGGTGAATATCGGGGAAAGCACGCTGCCGATGATCCTGGCGGTGCTGCTGCCCGGGGCCTTCGCGGCCGTGCTGGGCGCGGTGATGTTCTACGGGCGGCTGACGGATGTCTACCTGGGTGTGATCACGCTTGTCGTGACCTTGATCCTGTTCAAGTTCATCAACTCCACCGCCGGGCCACAATACGTGATCGGCGACGCGCGGCTGGGCGGCTTCAACGGTATTCCCGGGTTCCAGACGCTGAACGTCCCCGGCGATTCCGGCGCCTATATCTGGGGCGACGCCTATTTCTATGTCTGTGCCGTGGCGCTGGTGATCGTGTTCCTGCTGGTCACGTGGCTCTTGCGGTCGTCCTTCGGGCGCATCGCCATCGGCATCCGCGAAAACGAAACCCGCATGGCGCTGATCGGCTATGACGTCGCGGCGCGGAAGACGGTCCTGTTCGCCATCGGCGCGGCCATCGCCGGGCTGGCGGGTGCGCTGTTTGCCAACTGGGCCGAGATCGTGACGCCTAACCTCTTTTCGCTGGGCCAGTCGGCCGAGATCATCATCTGGTGCATCGTCGGCGGGCTTGGCACGCGGCTTGGCCCCATCGTGGGCGCCGCCGGGCTGGCCTACCTGAAGTTCCTGCTGGGCCAGCAAAGCATGATCGACAACACGTTGATCATGGGGCTGGTGCTGGTGATCTTCGTCCTGTTCCTGCCGCGCGGTCTGGTTCCGGCCGTGGGGTCGCTCTGGCACGCCTCGGTCGGTCGTACCGCGCGGCGCCGCCCCGCCAACCGCCGGATGCGGAGGGCACGACATGGCTGAAACCGTCCTTGAAACCGCCGGTCTCACGATGCGCTTCGGCGGGGTGACCGCCAGCGACAATGTCGATTTCAAGCTGAAAGCGCGCGAACTGCGCTGCCTGATCGGCCCGAACGGTGCCGGAAAATCGACCTTCTTCAAATGCGTGACCGGGTTGCTGACGCCGTCCGAAGGCCACGTGTTCATGCGCGGGCAGGAGGTTACGGGCTGGATGCCGCACCAGGTCGCCTCGCTTGGCGTCGGGATAAAGACGCAGACACCCAACGTGATGGACGCGCTGAGCGTGCACGAAAACATCTGGCTGGCCGCGCGCCGTTTCTTCACCCCGGTCGAGGCGGTCGCCCGAACCGATGACGTGATCGACCGGCTGGCGCTTGGGTCCATCGCGCGCACCGATCTGGGGCAGCTGGCCCATGGCGAACGGCAGCGGGTGGAGCTTGGCCTTGTCGTCGTGACCGACCCGTGGCTGGTGCTGCTGGACGAACCGGCGGCGGGGATGAGCGCCGCCGATGTCGACCGGATGACCGGGATCATCCTTGAAATGACCCGCTCCGCCGCCGTGGTGATCGTGGAGCATGACATGCAATTCATCCGCTCCATCGCTGAAACGGTGACCGTGTTCCACCAAGGCGCGGTGCTGATGGAAGACCATGTCGACCGCGTCATGACCGACGAAACCGTGCGCCGCGTCTATCTTGGAAAGAAGGCCTGATGACCGAAGACCGGGACATGTTGCTGAGCGTCAAGGGCCTGTCGGGCGGATATGGCCGCGTGCCGATCCTGCATGGCATCGATATGGAGGTCGGCGAGAACGAGGTCGTGGGCGTGCTGGGCCATAACGGCATGGGCAAGACGACGCTGTTGAAGACGCTGATGGGCTTCCTGCCTGCCACCTCCGGCCAGATCCGGTTTGACCAAACCGACATCACCCGTTCTGCTCCCAACGAACGCGGGCAGCTGGGGATCGGTTACGTCCCGCAGGGCCGGGGGATCTTCCCGCAGCTCTCGGTACGCGACAACCTGCGCTTCGCCTGGCACGATTACGGCGCGGGGACCGAGGCAGAGGTGATGGAAACCGTCCTGAAGGACTTCCCCCGCCTTACGCGCCTGCTGGACCGTGATGGCGGCGCGCTTTCCGGCGGCGAACAGCAATTGCTGGCGCTGGCCCGCTGCCTGATGGGTAACCCCGATTTCCTGCTGCTGGACGAGCCGACCGAAGGCATCCAGCCCTCGATCATCGAGGAGATGGCCGAAACGCTCCTCCACCTCCGCGAGACACGGGGCCTCTCGATCCTGCTGGTCGAACAGAACTTCGATTTCATCGCCGACCTGTCGGATCGCGTGCTCGTGCTGGAACGTGGCCGGATCACCGGCACGCTGGGCCGGGCCGACCTGTCCGATCGCGCCCGCGTTGACGAGCTTCTGGGCTTTGGCGCGCGCGGCACCCGGCAGGCCAGCGCCTCGCCCGCCGCCACACACCCGCAGCGCCCCATGCCGTCCTTCCCGACCGGCAAAACCTCGCACCGATCCGGGCCGGAGACACCCCCGCCCTCGCAACCCTCCAAGGTGACCGCCATGACGATCAAACGCCCCACCCTTTCGCAGATGCGTGCCATGGCGGACCGCTTCGGCATGTCGCTGTCGGACGAGGATCTGCAGGAATATACCGAGATCATTGAACCCTTCATGCAGTCCTACGACCGGCTGGACGCGATGCCGGATTACCTGCCCGAAGTCCGCTATCCCCGGTCCCCCGGCTATCATCCCGATCCGACGGAGAACCCGCTGAACGCGTGGTACGTGAAGACGGAAGTCCGCGGCGCCCCCGATGGCAGGCTGCGTGGCAAGCGGATCGCGCTGAAGGACACGATCTGCCTGGCGGGCGTGCCGCTGATGAATGGCTCGTCGATCATGGAAGGCTACACGCCCGAGATCGACGCGACCATCGTCACGCGGATGCTGGACGCGGGCGCCATCATCGCGGGCAAGGCGCATTGCGAGAACTTCTGCCTGTCCGGCGGCTCGCACACCAACGCCAAGGGGCCGGTCCACAACCCGTGGAAGCGCGGCTACATGGCGGGGGGCTCGTCCTCGGGCTCCGCTGCGCTGGTCGCGGCGGGAGAGGTCGACATGGCCATCGCGGGCGATCAGGGCGGCTCGATCCGGATCCCGGCGTCGAATTGCGGGGTCTACGGAATGAAGGCGACCCATGGCCTTGTGCCCTATACCGGCGCGATGCCCATCGAACAGACCATCGACCATCTGGGCCCTGTCACGAACAATGTGGCCGACAATGCCTTGTTGCTGGAGGTGCTCGCGGGCGCCGACGGGCTGGATCCGCGCCAGTACAACCCGACGGTCTATTCCTACACCGAAGCGCTGGGGCGCGGGGCGCACGGGATGCGGATCGGTATCCTGAAGGAAGGCTTCGCCCACGCCAATTCCGAAGCGGACGTCGACCAGAAGGTCCTGCAGGCCGCCGAGCGCTTCCGCGAACTGGGCGCGCGGGTCGAGGAGGTTTCGGTCCCCGAGCACTTTACCGCCATGGACGCGTGGACCGCGATCACGCTGGAAGGGCTCCAGGACGGCATGATGTGGGGCAACTCCACCGGAACCAATTACAAGGGCCTGTTCCTGCCGTCGATGACCGACCACATGTCGCAATGGAAGAACCGCGCGGACGAACTCAGCCATTCGCTGAAGGCCTGCATGTTCGTGGGCGAACATGCGCAGCGCCAGTATCGCGGACGTTTCTATGGCAAGGCGCAGAATATCATGCGCAAGGTGAACGAACGCTACCACGCCGCGTTGAAGACCTATGACCTGTTGTTGCTGCCCACCCTGCCCGTGAAGCCGCAGCCGCACCCGCCCGCCGATTGCTCGCTGAGCCTCTACGTCCAGCGCGCGTTCGAGATGACGGCCAACACCGCGCCGTTCAACGGCGGGCTGCCGGCGATGAGCGTGCCCTGCGGCTTGAGCGAGGGCCTGCCCATCGGCATGATGCTGGTCGGGCCGAATTTCGGCGAGATGAAGATATACCAGGCGGCGCACGCCTTCGAGCAATCGGGCGACTGGCGCGACATGTGAGGAGGACATGGCAATGAGCATTCTGAACGAAAGCGTCGCAGGCCGTATCCGGACCTTCGGGACGGAAAGCTCAGGGCCTGACACGGCCGATCTCGCCCCGCGCGACGGGCGGTCCTATGTTCAGGGCCCGTCCTCGCCGCCGCTGGTCTATGCCACCATCCCCCAGATGTTGGGCGATGCAGTCTCGCGCTATGGCCCGCGCGATGCGCTGATCTTCCCCGACCGGCGGCTCAGCTACTACGATTTCGACCGCGCGGTGGACGAGCTTGCGTCGGGCTTCCTGGCATTGGGTCTGGAAAAGGGCGACCGGCTGGGGATCTGGTCGCCGAACCGGCTGGAATGGGTGCTGACCCAGTTCGCCACGGCCCGGATCGGCGTGGTGCTGGTCAACATCAATCCCGCCTACCGGCTGTCCGAGCTCGACTACGCGCTGAACAAGGTGGGCTGCAAGGCGCTGGTCCTTGCCCGCCGGTTCAAGTCGTCGAACTACGTGGACATGATCCGGACGCTGGCGCCGGAGATGGAGAAAGCCGAAAAGGGCCGCCTGCACGCCGCGAAGGTGCCCGCCCTGCGCCATGTCATCGTGATGGACGATACGCCCGCGGGTGAGGCTATCCCCGGCGCCTGGCGGTTCAGCGAGGTGGCAGGCCTTGGCGGACCGGCTCAGCAGCTGCGCCTGCCGCAGATCGACCGGGGCCTGCAGCCGGACGATGCGATCAACATCCAGTTCACGTCGGGCACCACGGGCAACCCCAAGGGGGCAACGCTGTCCCATTACAACGTGCTGAACAACGCGCGCTTCGTGACCGACCGCATCCGGCTGACCGAAAGCGACCGGCTGGCGATCCCGGTGCCGCTCTATCATTGCTTCGGTATGGTGATGGGCGTGCTGGGCGCCGTCAGCAAGGGCGCCGCGATGGTCTTCCCGGGAGAGGCGTTCGACCCGGCGCAGACGCTGGACACCGTCAGCGCCGAACGCTGCACGGCGCTTTATGGCGTGCCGACGATGTTCGTGGCCATGCTGCAGGAGCTCGACAAACAGCCGCGCGACCTGTCCAGCCTGCGGACCGGCGTGATGGCCGGTGCGCTCTGCCCGGTCGAGGTGATGCGCCAGGTCAACGACCGCATGAACATGTCGGAAGTGACGATCTGCTACGGCATGACCGAAACCTCGCCCGTGTCCTTCCAGAGCTTCGTCGACGATCCGCTGATGAAGCGCTGCGAGACGGTGGGCCGGGTGCATCCGCACCTGGAAATCAAGGTCGTCGATACAGAAGGCGGCATCGTCCCCCCCGGCACGCAAGGGGAGTTGTGCACCCGCGGCTATTCGGTGATGAAGGGCTACTGGGAAGAACCCGAACGCACGGCCGAAGCGATCCGCGACGGTTGGATGCATACCGGCGATCTGGCCGTCCTGGACGATGAAGGCTTCTGCACCATCACCGGCCGGGTGAAGGACATGATCATCCGCGGCGGCGAAAACATCTATCCGCGCGAGGTCGAGGAGTTTCTCTTCTCCCATCCGCAGATCCGCGATGCCCAGGTCTTCGGCATCCCCGACGACCGGTTGGGAGAGGAAGTCTGCGCCTGGGTGGTGCCCGTCGATGGCGCCGACCTGACGGACGAGACCGTGCGCAGCTACTGCACGGGCCAGATCGCGCATTTCAAGGTGCCGCGCCATGTCCGCATCGTGGAGGAGCTGCCGATGACGATCACCGGCAAGCCCCAGAAATTCGTGATGCGCGACCGGATGGTGGAGCTTCTGAACGACGCCCGGTAGCCGCGCCGGACGCCGTTACCGGGTCAGCCGCTCTCTGTCGGGGGCGGTTTGCCCGTGCCGTGCACCTTGTCGCGGAACCGCTGCGCCAGCACGTAGAGCGCCGGGATGATGAAGATCCCCACCACCACCGCCGCGATCATGCCGCCGAAGACCGGCACACCCACGCCGCGCCGTGCGAGCATCGACGCGCCCTCGGCCACGACCAGCGGGAAGAGGCCGGCGATGAACGCAAAGCTTGTCATCATGACAGCCCGGAACCGTGCCCGCGCGCCGTCGATCGCGGCGTCGACGATGGTTTCCCCCTGTGCACGTCGTTCCATCGCGAATTCGACGATCAGGATGGCGTTCTTGGCAGCGAGCGCGATCAGCACCACCAGGCCGATCTGGGCATAGACGTTGTTGGCCAGCCCCGACAGGCGCAGCGCGATCAGCGCGCCACAGGCGGCAAAGCTGACCGACAGCAGAACCGCCACCGGGATCGTCCAGCTTTCATAGAGCGCGACGAGGAACAGGTAGGCGAACAGCACCGCCAGCCCCAGCACGATGGGTGTCTTGCCGGCAGCCTCGATCTCCTGCTGGGCGGTGCCCGTCCAGTCATAGCTGTAGCCCTGCGGCAGGGTCTTGGCCGAAACCTCCTCCATCGCCGCAAGGGCCGTGCCGGACGACACGCCGGGCGCTGGCCCGCCGTTGATCGTCACGCTGCGATAGTTGTTGTAGCGCGTCAGCGATTGCGGCCCGGCCTCCAGCGACACGCTGGCAACGGAGGTGATCGGAACCATCTCGCCCTTGCTGTTGCGGATGTGGATGCGCGAGATGTCGTCGACGCTTTCGCGGTATTTCTGCTCGGCCTCGACATTCACCTGCCATGTCCGCCCGAACAGGTTCATGTCGTTGACGTAATAGCCGCCCAGCGTCGCCTGCATCGTTTCGAACAGCGTGCTGACATCGACGCCCAGCGTCTGCAGGCGTTCACGATCGAGGTTCAGATTCAGCACCGGCGACGTGGCCGAGAACGTGGTGTAGACCCCCGCCAGCCTGTCATCGGCATGGGTGGCGGTAACCAGCCCGCGTGCCGTGGCGCCCAGTTCCACCGGGTCGGCCCCTTGCAGCGACAGAAGCTGGTATTCGAAGCCCGCCCCGGTGCCCAGACCGATGATCGGCGGCAGGTTGAACGGAATGCCGATGGCCGTGTCCAGCTGCGCGAGCTGCCGGCCCGCCCGGGCGAGCGAGGCATTCACCGTCTCGTCTTCCGCGGTGCGTTCGTCGAAGGGCTTCATGATGACGATGGCAAAACCGCTGTTCGACTTGGCCAGCCCGTCGATGAAGCTGTAGCCGGTCACCGTCTCGACGCTTTCGACGCCGGGGCCGTCCTTCAGCAGGTCGTAGACCTGCGCCATCGTCGCGCGCGTGCGGTTGATCGAGGCACCGTCAGGCAAGGACATCTCGACGAAATAGGCGCCCTGGTCCTCGGTCGGGAGGAACCCGGACGGCGTGGTCTTGAACAGCCACCCCGTGCCCGCGATGGCCACGGCCAGAAACAGCACCGACAGGATCGCGCGGCGGGCAATGGCCCCGGCCACGAAGGCATAGCCCAGCCCGGCCCGGTCGATCTGGTTCGAGATCCAGACCAGAATGCCCTTCCGCTCCCCCTCGTGCCGCTTCAGCAGCATGGAACAGAGCGCGGGGCTGAGCGTCAGCGCGTTTAGGGCCGAGATCAGCATCGAGAACGACACCGCGACCGCAAATTGCTGGAAGATCGTACCACTGATGCCGGGTATGAAGGCCACCGGCACGAAGACGGACAGCAGAACCAGCGTGATCGCAAGGATCGGCGCGGTGATCTGTTCCATCGCGGCTTCGGTCGCTTCCGGCACCGTCAGTTCGGGCCGTTCGTACATGACCTTCTCGACGTTTTCGATCACGACGATGGCGTCGTCCACCACGATCCCGATGGCCAGAACCAGCGCCAGAAGCGAGATCGTGTTCAGCGAAAAGCCCAGCATCAGCAGGAACGACATCGCCCCGATCAACGACACGGGCACGGCGATCAGCGGGATGATCGTCATCCGCAGGCTGCCCAGGAACAGGAACACGACGAGCACGACCAGAAGGAAGGCCTCGGCCAGGGTCTTCAGCACTTCCTCGATCGACGCCTTCACGAAGCTGACCGAGTTGTAGGGCACCGACCACTTGATATCGTCGGGAAAGGCGCTCTGGGCCTGGGTGAGCGAGGCGTTGATCTGCTCGGACGCGGCCAGCGCATTGGCGCCGGGCGCAAGATAGACGCCGATCATCGCGGTGGGCTGGCCGTTGAACCGGCTTTCGCTGTCCAGCGATTGCGCCCCCAGTTCCACCCGCGCGACATCCGACAGCCGGACATAGCCGCCATCTTCCGCGGCGCGGATGACGATCTGGTCGAATTCCTCGACCGTGGACAGCCGGCCCTGCGTCTGGATGTTCAGCTGGAAGACCGGGTCTTTCGTCATCGGCTGCGCGCCGATCCGCCCGATGGCGGCCTGCACGTTCTGAGCGTTGATCGCGTTGATCACGTCCTGCGGTGTGAGTTCCAGGTTGGTCATCGCGTCGATGTCCAGCCACACGCGCATCGAATAGTTCTGCGCGCCGAACAGGATGGCATTGCCCACCCCTTCGACCCGCTTCACCCGGTCCAGAACGTTGATCGTGGCGAAGTTCGACAGGAACAGGTCGTCGTGGCTGGGATCGTCCGAGGTGATGTTGATCACCTGCAACAGAGCCGAGGATTGCTTCTGCGTGTTCACCCCGATCCGCGTGACCTGATCGGGCAGCGAGGATTCGGCCAGGCTCACCCGGTTCTGCAGGTTGACGGTGTTGATGTCCGGATCCGTCCCCGGCGCGAAGGTCACGTTCAGCGTATAGCTGCCGTCGGCCCCGCTGGTGGACTTCATGTAGATCATGTCAGACACGCCGACGACCTGCTCCTCGATCGGCTGGGCGACCGTGGATTCCACCACGTCGGCACCGGCGCCGGGATACTGTGCAGTGACCTGCACCTGCGGCGGAACGATGTCGGGGAACTGCGCGACCGGCAGCTGCAGAAGCGAGATCACACCCGCAAGCGTGATCACGATCGAGATGACCAGCGCCATGCGGGGGCGGTGGATGAATACCTTTGAGATCATCGGTCTACTCCGACGGGGCCGGAGTGGAATCGGGCGTGGACGCGTCCGACGGCTGGGCGCTTGCCGGTTGCGGCGCGACGGCTTCACCCGGGCGGGCGCGCTGAACGCCATCGGTGATCACCTGCTCCCCCGCCTTCAGGCCACCGGTAACGACCGCCTCGGTCCCCACCATGCGGCCGAAGGTGATGGGGCGCTTTTCAACCTTGTTGTCGGCGCCCACGACCAGCACGAAATACCCGCCCTGATCGCGCTGCAGCGCCTGCGCGGGGATCGTCAGCGACGTGTTCTCGGTGTCATGCGTCACCGTCACGCGGACAAGCTGGCCGTCGCGCAGGATGCCCTTGGGATTGGGAAAGCTGGCCCGGACAAGGATCGTGTCCGTGCCTTCCTGCACCTGCGTATCCACCACGGTGATACGGCCGGTCTTGTCATAGTCCTTGCCATTGGCGAGCGTGAGAGACACGCTCAGCGGTATGTGAGGCGCAGCCGTCTTGCTGTCGGCTGCATCGCTGGTCCCGCCAGCGGCGCTGTTCGCCGTGGCAGCGGATGTGCTGTTCGTCGACGCACCACCGCTGCTGTCGGTCGTGGTACCGGTATCGGCCGTCGCATCAGACGTGGACCCGGCCGGCGCGGCCGGTTGCAGTCCGCCCGGTTCTGCTTCCTCCATCCCGCCGAAATTCAGCATCACCGCTTCGGATACCGGGAAGGTGACGTAGATCGGATCGATGCTGCTCAGCGTGACCATGGTGCCCGTCGCCTGGGAAATATAGGCCCCCACGGACATGTCGGTCAGCCCGACGCGCCCGTCGAAGGGCGCCGTGATGGTGGTGTAGGACAGGTTCAGCTGGGCGTTCTCCAGCTCCCCCTGCAACTGCTCCAGTGCGCCCTCGGCCTGGCCCTGCTTGGCCTGCGCCTCCTGCAGCACGTTCTCGGCAGACACCTGGTCCGAGACCAGCTTCTGCTGGCGGGCCACCTCGATATCGGCCAGCGTCTTGGAGGCCTGGGCGGCCTTGATCTGCCCCTTTATCTGGGTGATCGCGGCCTGGTAGGCATTCGGCTCGATCTCGAACAGGGTCTGGCCCTTGCTGACGGCACTGCCTTCCTTGAAGCCCAGCGACAGCAGGAACCCGGACACCCGCGGCAGGATTTCGACCCTGTTGATCGCCTGCACCCGCCCGGTGAACCCGGCCGTTTCGGCGACGTTCTGGGCCTTGACCGGTTCGGTCCCGACCTTCGGCGGCTGCGGGGCCTGCTGGGCCCGGGCAAGCCCCGCGCCCGCAAGGATCCACACGACGACGCAAAGCGACAATACCAGCCAAACGGCAGTCCGCCGCTTCGACCACGGAGCAATCCAGAGTTCAGTCATATCACCTCAAGGCCCGACGATTCGATCACGCGTCCCGAGAAGTAACATATAACGTTGAAAAACCACGCACTTTCTTGGGGTGGATGCGTGCTTCGATCAAAGTTGGACGGTGGCTCACGAAATTGGACCCGGTCCGGCTTCACGCCCAGGTCGAACAAGAACAGCGCGGGCAGGCTGTCGCGGTCGAACCGGTCGGGCAACCTGAGGGTTAGGTCCCGCGCGGCGGCGTTCCGGTCGGGCCACACGCCCGCCTGATACATCTGATACAATTGGCGAGCATGAAATGACAAACTGTCGGATAATGGTGGATCGATGGCGTTCGCCACCGTCCGCCCTGCGGGCCGAAAGTCCGCGCAACGTCGATCCGATACCTGGAGAGCCCCGGCCGACATGAACACTGCATCGCCAACCGTGGCCTCCCATGTGTGCGCCGCCGTCGCCACGTTGGAAGAAGGTTTCGTCCTGTTCGATCGCGATTGGAACCTGTTGCTGGCCAACCCCCGCTGCGCCGGGGTGTTCGCGCCGCATGATCACCTCCTTGAACCCGGTACGGCCTTGCGGGACGTTGTCGCCAAGGCGGTGGAAATCGGGCATTTCAGGATCGTCCGGGGGGCGGACGGCGGATCGGATCTTCTTGCGCCGCTGCACCGGTTCCGGCCCCTGACGTTCGAGGTCGCGCTGCCCGACCGGAGCCGCAAGACCATCAAGCTGACGCCGCTGGAGACCGGCGGGATCGCCGGATCCATCACCGACGTCACCGATCAGCGCACGGCGGAAGCCCGCGCGCGCGACGTGCTCGACGACGCCATCGAGGCCGTCGATTTCGGCGTGGCCCTGATCGACGACGACGAGCGCATCATCTTCGCCAACAGAAAGTTCCGCGCCACCGCCGCGCCGGACACGCATGTCATGGCGCCCGGCGTGGCGATCCGGGAGATCTACGGGCAGGCGATCACGTCGGGTATCCTGTCGCCGCCGCAGGGCGCGACGGCGGCCCGGATGCTGGACGAATTCGATGGCTGGATCCGGGGCGCGGGCAAGGGCTTTGCCATCCCCAACACACTGGGCCGCGAGATCGTGGGCAATGTCTACGAGACATCGCTGGGCGGCCGGCTCCTGACACTGGAAGACGTGACCGACCAGCGCCGCGCCGAGCGGCTGTTCACCGACGCGGTGGCGCGCCTGCCCGTGGGCGTGGCGATCGAAGGGCCGCAATGGCAGTTCTCGCATTGCAACGATGCCTTCGCCGCGCCGTTCGGCCTGACGGCCGACCAGATGCTGAAGCTTACCGATGAAGAACGGTTCAACGTTCTCGCGCCGCAGATCGCCAGTATCTCGGGCAAGGACGTCGGCGAACGGGGTAGCGCGGTCTTTGCTGCCGCGGTCCGGCAGCAGCGCGAGACGCTGGAGCCGATGGAGGTGAAGTTCCACAACGGCAGGCACTACCTGGTGGAACGCGCACTGACCGAGGATCAGGGCCGCGTCGTGGTGGTCACCGACACGACCGCGCTGAAAGAGGCCGAGAACCGAAGCCTGCAAACCCTGAACGACACGATCCAGTCGCTGGACGAAGGGCTGGCGATGTTCGACCGCGACGGGCAGTTCGTTCTGGGCAACAGGCTTTGGAACCAGCTGTTCTTCAGGGATACTCACCGCCCTGCCCGCGGGGAGACATTGGGGGCGATACTGTACCGCCTGGTCGATGCGCGCGTCATCCTGCCCCCCGAAGGCACCACCGCCGACAGGTACGCCTATGACCTTGCGCAGTTCGTCGGCGCCTTCGGGAAGAAACGCACGTGCCGCCTGGGCGATGGCAAGCACCTGCTGTTGTCGGCCCACCGGACCGAGGCGGGCGGCTACCTGATCTCGTTCACCGACGTGACCGAACAGCGCCGCGCGGAGGAGGAGCAGCGCGACGCGGATCTGCTGCTGCGCAAGATCGTCGAGGCCTGTCCGGCGAATTTCCTCGTGTCGCGGTTCGATGACGGCAAGGTCATCTACTGCCCGCCGCCATCGCGCGAACGCTTCGGCGATATCGACACGACGCTCAGCTTCTTCCTGAACCCAGAGGACCGGCAGCATTACCTGGATGCGCTGCAGGAAACCGGGTCACTGGATGATTACCGGGTCCAGTTTCGCCGCGGCGACGGGTCGATCATGCAGGGCCTGACGGCGGCGCGGGTGACCGATTACAAGGGCGAGCGGGTGATCGTGTCGTCCACGCGCGACATCTCGGACCTCTTGATGATGCAGGAGGAGCTGCAGCGCCAGCGTGACATGGCCCACCAGGCCGAGAAACTGTCGGCGCTTGGTGAACTGCTGGCCGGCGTCGCGCACGAGCTGAACAACCCGCTGTCGATCGTCGTGGGCTATGCCCAGATGCTGGAAGGCAAGCTGGACGATCCGGTGCTGGCGAAACGCGTGGACCGCATCGCCGAGGCCGCGAACCGCAGCGCCAAGATCGTCCGGGCCTTCCTGGCCATGGCGCGGCAGCGGCCGAAGACGGTCGAGACATGTTCGATAAACGATATCGCGGCCACCGCGCTTGATCTTGCGGGCTACGGCCTGCGCGCCGGCGGGGCCGGGATCGTGACGGAATTCGACGACACGATCCCAGATGTGCAGGTCGATCCGGATCAGCTGGTGCAGGTGTTTTCGAACCTCATCGTCAACGCCGAACATGCGCTGGCGCCGCTTGGGGATGCTGCAAGCCTGCTCATCCGGTCGTATTACGACGCGGCGCGCAACCAGTCGGTGGTGGAGGTCCGGGACAATGGCCCGGGCATTCCCGAAGACATCCGGGCGCGAATCTTCGATCCGTTCTTCACCACCAAGGACGTGGGCTGCGGCACCGGCATCGGGCTGGCGTTCAGCCACCGGATCGTCGATGCGCACGGCGGCGCGCTGGAGGTGGACTCCGACGTCGGCCGGCGCACCAGCTTCTTCGTCCGGCTTGAGGCCGTCGACAGCGTGGCAGAGCCTGCGGGGCCGCAGGAGGCCGAACCGGCCGTCCCCGAAGGCAAGCGCGTGCTGGTGGTGGACGACGAGGAAACCCTGGGCGAACTTATCTGCGACATGCTGAAGGACCTGCACTGCCGCCCCGTTCTCGCGCTCAACGCCCGCGACGCGCTTGGCTTCATGGAGACAGACACCTTCGACATCGTGCTGAGCGATTTCAAGATGGCCGACATGAATGGCGAGTCGTTCTACAAGGCCGTCATCGGCGCGCGTCCGGATTATGCCGGCCGCGTGGGCTTCATCACCGGCGACACGATGGGCGACGAGGTCTTCCGCTTCCTGTCGGAAACCCGGCGGCCCTATATCGAAAAGCCGATCCTGCAGGACGATCTCGTCGACCTGCTGGACCGGCTGTCCGAACAGGGGGCGGCACAATGACGACCGGTGGGGACAAGACGCTGCTGGTCTGCGACGACGAAGACCACCTGCGCGAGATGCTGTCGGAATATTTCGGCGAACGCGGTTATCGGGTGATCGAGGCCGCCAATGCCGACCGGATGGCCGAACTGCTGGAGGCCGAGGCCCCCGACGCGATCATCCTCGACATCAACATGCCGGGCACCGACGGGCTGACGGCGCTGCGCAACCTGCGTGTCACGTCGAAGGTTCCGGTGATCATGCTGTCCGCGGCGGGCGAGGTGATCGACCGGATCATCGGGCTGGAAATGGGGGCGGATGACTATGTCGCCAAGCCCGTCGACCTGCGCGAGCTGGAAGCGCGGGTGAAGGCCGCGCTGCGCCGGCAGGGGTTCCTGAAGGCGCCGGAACCGAAGGACGAAGGCGGCCTGGGAACGGTGGCGTTCGGTCCCTGCAAGCTCGACCTCGACGGCGCGAAGCTCTTCGGCCCCGACGGGCAGGAGATCATGATCACCGCGATGGAATTCAGCCTGCTGCGCGTCTTCGCCCGCAACCGCGGGCGGGTGCTGAACCGCGATCAACTGCTGGAACAGGCCCATGACCGCGGCTGGGAACACTTCGACCGGTCCATCGACCTGCGCATCTCGCGCCTCAGGCGGAAGATCGAAACGAACCCCACCAAGCCGGTGGCGATACGCACGGTCCGGGGCATCGGGTACGTTTTCGACTGAAGAAATGGCGCCGGGACCGGACCGTCCCCGCGCCACCCGTTCTTGCTGCGATGGCGGGCCAGGCTGTTGCCTGACCCGCGTTCGTCACACGATGAACAGGTCGTTTGCCGTGAGGTCGACATGGCCCAGCAACGAGACCGACAGATCCTCGGCCAGATCGTTCCCGTCGCGAAGATGCACGATCGTCACATCGCCGTGGATGTCGCTTTGGGTGTGCTCGAAATAGGCCTCGGCCCCTGGCACGCCCGAAAACCCGTCCGCTTCGCCCAGGAAGGACGACGTCCCGAAATCCTCGAAGACCAGCAGATCGCCGCCAGACACGAAATCCTCGACCACGTCCATCGGGGCGGCAATGCCACCGCTGTCGCCCTTGGCAAAATAGAACGCGTCGAAACCGCCGCCGCCGATCATGTAGTCGCCGACCGAACCCGCGCCGTTCGTGCCGCCACGGATGTGGTCGTTGCCATTACCGGCCAGCATGAAATCGTTGCCCTGGTCGCCGTACAGATCGTCGGACCCGACCCCGCCGCGGATATCGTCATCGCCCTGACCCCCCCGCAGCAGGTCGTTGCCCATGCCCCCCATGACCTGGTCGTCGCCGGAGCCGCCGAACATGGTGTCGTTGCCTTCGTCACCCCAAAGGACATCGTTTTCATCTCCGCCTTCGACATGGTCGTCGCCGTCGCCGGCGCGGACCCGATCATTGCCGGTGTCACCCTTGATCGTGTCGTTGCCTGCGCCACCGTAGATCCCGTCACGACCGTGCCCGCCGATCAGAATGTCGTCGCCGTCGCCGCCATCAAGCGTGTCATCGCCGACGTCACCGGACAGAACATCCGAGCCCACGCCGCCGAACAGCGTGTCGTCGCCACGACCGCCGAGGATCAGGTCGTTTCCAGCGCCGCCATAGGCCACGTCGTTGCCGTCATACAGAAGGATCTGGTCACGCCCGCCAAGGCCCCAGGCGAAGTCGATGCCGTCGGTGCCGTGGAACGTGTCGCCGCCGTTCCAGTCGATCCAGATATTAACCGGCAAGACGTTCAGCGCATTCACGTTTTCCATCGGCTGGAAGGCAGGTGCGGGAAGCTTGTCCACGACCTGTGCGATCGGGTTCACACCGAAGGACCAGTCCGGCCCGAAATCGGTGCCGTCATCCGTGTCGCGCCGGTCGTCGTCCTGCCGGCCGCGCCCTGCGTATCTGCCGGTGTCTTCCGGGAAATAGGGATCGCCCCGTCCCGTCTCTGCTTCAATGTCCCAGTCGCGGGTCTTGGGGAATGATTTGAACAATCCAAACATGATCTTCTCAGCCTTTTGCAATTGTGCGCCCCGAAACGGGCGATGCAGCTTCGCAACCCTTGGGTATGGGGTTGAGCATGGCCGGGCTTATGGACTGTCGATGTATCCCCAGAAATTCGCGGTGCGGGAGAAGTGTAAGTGTTGTACCAGCCTGACGCGGAAACCGCCTGTCAGGGAAACAATTGACACAAAGCGCCTGTGGTCAGGCGGCTCCACGCGTCCATGGCTCCGCCCCACGGACGTCTACGAACACGCGGTAGACAGACGTCTTGGCCGTGATGAACAGGCGATGCCCGTCGCGGCCGCCGAAGCACAGGTTCGATACGATCTGCGGCACAAGGATCTTGCCCAGAAGCGCGCCGTCGGGCGCGAAGCACTGCACCCCGTCGGCGGCGGATGTCCAGACATTGCCCAGCACGTCGCAGCGCAGCCCGTCGGGCAGGCCCGGGGTGATATGGGCGAAGGCGCCAAGATCGCGCAGCGTGGCGCCGTCGACGGCGAACTTGCGGATCACCGATGGCACCGCGTCGTCATGGCTGGAGCCGCTTTCGGCGATGTAGAGCACCCTTTCGTCGGGCGAGAAGCACAGCCCGTTGGGCTGGACAAAATCACTCGCCACTGCTTTCAGGTCCCCGTCGGGCGACAGGCGATAGACGTTTCTCGCGGGTTGTTCGGGCTCGGCCCTGTAACCTTCAAAGTTCGAAATGATGCCGTAGGTGGGATCGGTGAACCACACCGCGCCGTCGGAACTGACCACGACATCGTTGGGCGAGTTGAGGCGTTTGCCTTCATAGCTGTCAGCCAGAGCGGTCAGCGATCCGTCGAATTCCGTCCGCACCACGTCGCGCGTCCCGTGGCGGCAGCCGACAAGCCGGCCCAGATGGTCGCGCGTGTTGCCGTTGTTGAAGCCCGATCCGCTGCGGAAGACCGACACGCCCTCCCCTTCGGACCAGCGCAGGATCCGCTGGCTGGGGATGTCGGAAAACAGCAGGCAATCGTGGTCGCCGAACCAGACGGGGCCTTCCGTCCAGGTGAAGCCGGTCGCGATCTCGTCCAGCGTCGACATGGGGTGGACCAGCGTGGCGAAGCGGTCATCGTGGATCTCAAGGTGCGGCGGCAGGGTGATCATGCGCGTGTCCTTCTTGTGCTGGCTGCGATGACGATCGCGATGATCATGGCGCCGGTCAGAACGTTGCGGACGCCCGCGCCCGCGCCATAGCTGTTCAGCATCGACACGACGAGGAACATGAAAAGCGCAGCCCCCCAGACGCCGGGCACGTTGGAATTGCCCCCGGCGATGGAGCTGCCGCCGATCACGACGACGGCAATCGACATCAACAGGTATTCCGCACCCATGTTCAGCGCCGCGCCGCCCGAGAAGCTGGCCAGCAGGTAGCCCGCCAGCGACGCGAAGACGGCGACCGAGACATAGGTCGTGGCGCGCACAAGCTCGACCGGGACACCGGCCAATCGCGCGACGCGCAGGTTCTGCCCCGTGGCCAGCAACCAGCGGCCCCAGACGGAACGTTCCAGCACGACCCAGACCACAATTGCCAGCACCAGCCCGACCCACGCCACGTTGGGCAGGCCAAGAAACCGCCCGGTGGCGAAGTCGGCCAGCCCTTCGGGCGGCTTGATCCGCAGGCCCCGGTTCGACCAGATCGCGACGGACTGGTAGACGAGTGACGCCGCGAGCGTCGCGATGATCGGCGGCAGGCGCAACAGGAAGATCAGCGCGTAATTCGCCAGCCCCGTGCCGACGCCCACGGCCAGCGCCGTGATCAGGCCCAGCCACGCGGTGCCGGGATCGCTGCTCATGGCTTTCAGCGCCAGGGTGGCCGCCAGTGTCATCGTCGCGGGGATCGACAGGTCGACATTGCCGGGGCCCAGCGTGATCACCAGCATCTGGCCCAGCCCCACGATGGCGGCGAAGGCGCCGAAGGACAGGGCGGCATAGGCCAGTTCGCCTCCACCCCGGCCCGACGTCAGGACAAGCGTCAGGGCAAAGGCCGCGGCGGCGGCCAGCCACGACCAGATCCAGGGCCTGGAGAGCGCGCTCATGCCTCGGCCCCCTTGCGGCTGAAGATCAGGCGCGCGGTCAGCACAAGGATCAGGATCGCCCCCTGTGCGCCGATCTGCCAGTCGGGCGACAGCCGCATGAACGACAGGAACGATGCGGCCAGCGTCAGGGTCAGCGCCCCGATCACGGCGCCCACGGGGCTGACCTTGCCGCCGGTGAACTCTCCGCCGCCAAGGATCACGCCCGCGATGGACAGCAGTGTGTAGCGCAGCGCGATATTGGCATCGGCCGACGTGGTGAGCCCCACAAGCGCCATGCCGGCCAGCACGCCGAAGAGCCCCGCCAGCCCGTAGGCCAGCGCCTTCAGCCGGATCACGGGCCAGCCCGCGCGCTCGACCGACCGTGCATTGCCGCCCACGCCCCGCAGAACGGTGCCAAGACCGGACCGGATGATCAGCAGATGGGTGACGCCGGCGATGATCACCGCCGCGACCACGGCCATGGGTGCGAAGGGCGGCTTCACCGTCATCAGCGTCCGCAGCCAGCCGGGCGACGCGCCACCGGGAGAGGACAGGATGAACAGCGCAAGCCCGCTCCACACGAAGGACATGCCCAGCGTCACGACGATGGCGGGCAGTTCCAGCGCGTGAATCAGGGCGCCCAGCACGGCATAGGACAGGATCAGCGCCAGAAGGATCAACAGGCCGATCATCGGCGTGTCGTTCAGAAACGTCGCCGTCACGCAGGCCGCAAGGCTGACGAAGGCGCCCAGCGACAGGTCGATGTCGTTGACCATGATGATCATCATCTGTGCAATCGTCGCCAGCGCGATGGGAACGGCGAGGTTGAACAGCAGGTTCAGCCCGAAATAACTCATCGCGCGGGGCTGCATGTAGAACGTTGCGGCCAGCAGTACGGCCAGCGAGACCACGGGAAGGATGATCCTGTGGCGGGAAAGGAAGGTCATGATGCCTCCTGCATTTCGAAGGACGCCTGCAGGATCCGTTCTTCGGTGATGTCGGCGCCGGTCAACTCGGCGCTGATCTCGTGGTTGCGGAAAACGAAGACGCGGTCGCACTGGCAGACCTCTTCCGTCTCGGTCGAATACCACAGGAAGGTGCGGCCCTTCGCGGCCTCGGCCCGGATCATGGCATAGACGTCCTGCTTGGTGCCCACGTCCACGCCGCGCATCGGGTCGTCCATGATCACCACCTGCGCGGGCGAGGCCAGCGCGCGGGCGAACAGCACCTTCTGCTGATTGCCACCTGACAACGACAGGATCGGGTTGGTCACGTCATCGGTGCGGATGCCGATGCGGGATTTCCAGTCTGCCGCGATGGCGGTTTCGGCTTCGCGGTTCACAAGGCCACGCTTGGCGCCCTGCTGAAGGATCGAGATCGAGATATTGCGCAGGATCGACCACAGCGGCAGCACCCCGTCGCGCGGACGGTCGCCGGCCACGAAGACAACATCGGGCACCTTGCGCGACCGCCATGAGGATGAACGTGAGAGGTAGAGCTTCGCGAGCGCTTCGGCCTGGCCATGGCCAGCAAGGCCCGACAGGCCCACGACTTCGCCCTTGCGCGCGGTCAGGCCCTGTTCGGTCTGCACCACTTGGGGGCCATGCGCGCGTGCGGTTTCAGTGGTCGCGGTTTCTGTCGTCACATGCCCCATCGCATCGACAAGGCCCTGCCGCGTGAAATCGGCCGTGATGCGTTCGGCGACCACCTTGCCATCCTTCAGCACGACGATACGGCTGGCGACGTCGAAGACCTCGCCCAGCATGTGGGAGATGAAGATCACTGCGCCGCCCGATCCGCAAAAGCGTTTCACATGGGCCAGCAGCTGATCGGCAATGCCCGCGTCCAGCGACGATGTCGGCTCGTCAAGGATCACCAGCCGGGCCTGCGTGCCGCGAGGGGCGAAGCCGATGGCGATCTCGACCATCTGGCGTTGGGCGATCGACAGTGTATCGACCTCGGCATTCGGGTCGATGCCGTGACCGGGAAAGATGGTGTTCAGGCTTTCGGAAATCTCGGCCCGTGCGCGCGTCCGCCAGCCGGGGCCCTTCAGCGCGCTGTGCGAGATCCGAAGGTTTTCGGCCACCGTCAGGTTGGGACACAGCGACAGTTCCTGAAACACCGACCGCACACCGGCCTCCAGCGCGCTTGCACCTCCGGGAAACCGGATCTCCCCCGACGAAGGGGCAAGGCCACCGTTCACAAGGTTCACCAGCGTCGACTTGCCCGCGCCGTTGTGGCCGACAAGCCCGATGCAGTCCCCCGGGGCAACAGACAGGCTGACCCCGTCGAGCGCGCGAACGGGCCCGAAATGCCGGGCCGCGTCCGTCAGCGTCACGATCGGGGCGGTCTCATGATCGGACATGAGCGCTCCAATTCGAATGAGGGGCGGGCCGCCGGACGGGGCCCGCCGGGTCGTATCACTTGGCGTCGGAGATGACCGTCTTGGCGTCATCGAGCGTATAGGTCACGTTGGCGACCGAGCCTTCGGGCGTGGTTTCCAGCGCCTCGGCAAGGTTGTCCTGCGTGATCTTCAGGAACGGCACGGTCAGGTCCTTCGGCACGTCGGCGCCATCCAGCACCTGCTGCGCAACCCAGAACGCCAGCGAGGCGACGCCGGGGGCAATCGACAGCGACATGGTTTCATAGCCGTTGGCTTCGTGCTGTTCGGACCACCATTTCAGTTCGTCCTGGCGGTTGCCCAGCACGATCAGCGGCGTGTCGCGGCCAGCGGCCTTGAACGCCTGCGCGGCCCCGTAGCCATCCCCGCCCTGCGTCACGACGCCGACGACCGGCGGCAGCGACGGCAGGATGCCCGCGACGGCCTTCTGGGACACGTCCTGTGCCCAGTCGCCGTGGACGGAACCCACGATTTCGAACTGGTCGTGTTCGGCCACGCCTTCGTGGATGCCCTTGGAGATCTCGTCATCGACGAAGACACCGGCCAGCCCGCGGATTTCCAGCAGCTTGCCGCCATCGGGCAGGCGGGTGGCCAGATAGTCGACCTCTTCCTTGCCCATGGCCGCGAAATCGACCGCGATCCGCCAGGCGCAGGGCTCGGTCACGATACCGTCGAAGCTGACCACGACCAGCCCGGCGTCGCAGGCTTCCTTGACCGCGCCGTTAAGGGCGGTGGGCGAAGCGGCGTTCAGCACGATGGCGTCATAGCCCTGCAGGATCATGTTCTGGATCTGCGCGGCCTGCTCGGTCGCCTGGTTTTCCGACGTGGTATAGGCATCCGCCGCCGCCACGACACCGTCGTCCACGGCCTGCTTGCCCGTCTCCTGAAAGGTTTCGAGCATCGCCTGCCGCCACGAGTTGCCGGCATAGTTGTTGGACAGCGCGATCCGCTTGCCCGAGGTGTCGGCCTGGGCCAGTCCGGCGACCATGGCAAAGCCTGCCGCGCTCAGCAGCATCTTGGAAATTGTCATGTATTCCTCCCTACGCGCATGGAACCTGCGCTTAATTCCGCGTCATCGAGAGCACGGATGAGGCGATCATGAAACGCCTCCATACCCCTGTAAAGGCATCCACCCGCAGAGATGTTGCGGGTTCCCGCACCGTGTTTGCGGGTCAGGGTGTTTTCTTTCAGGTAATCTCTTGCCACACTTGCGGGAACGCGCAGCGCGCGCGGGGAGGAGATCATGACCAATGCCTTGCAGGCGCCCGCCACCGGGTCTGCCGCCGGAGACGTGTTCCTGCGCATCTCGACGCATCTGGCCGAGCGGACCGATATCGCGTCGGCACTGGAAGCCGTGGCCGACGAGATCGCCGAGGTCATTCCCTTCACCCATGCCGACCTGTGCCTGAACGACCGCACCGGCTGGCTGTCGAGCTACGAAGTCGGCATCCAGACGCGATGGTCCCGTGCCCGCACGCGGGTCGATGTCTCGCCCCTGCGGGACATGTTTGCCGGCGAATGCGATTACATGCTGTGCCACGACGCGATGCAGGACCCCCGCCAGACCTTCGAAGGCGCCTGTTCCGAGCCGATCTTCAACCACGCCCTGCGGTCGCGCGTGCATGTGATGATGAAGGTGCTGGGCCAGCCCATCGGCACGCTCAACATCTCGCATTCCACGCCGGGGCTCTACACGCTCGACACGGTCCAGCAGGCGCAGCACGTGGCCGATGTGCTGTCGCCCTATTTCCATGCGCTCCACACCGCCGAACAGGCGCAACGCGCGGCGCAGGTCGGGCAGGAGGCTCAGGCGCGCGAGGAAGGCCTGCGCCGCGGCGCGTTGCGGCTGACCCAGACGCTGGAACAGGAACGCCAGCGCATCGGGATGGACCTGCACGACCAGACGCTGGCCGATCTTACCCGCCTGCTGCGCGAAATCACGGGAGAGGCGCCGCTGTCGCGCGCCGATCTGGCGGAACGCGTGTCCGAGACCATCGGCGATCTGCGCCAGATCATCGACACCGCCGTGCCGACGCTTCTGGATCTCTTCGGCTTCGAACATGCCGTCCGCGTCCACCTGGAACGCGCCGCGGGCCCCTCCCCGGTCGAAATCGAGGTGACGGACGACACTAGGGGCGCGCCCGACAGGCTGGACCCGACGGTGCGCACCGCGCTGTTCCGCATCGTGCAGGAGGCGATCAACAACGCCGTCCGCCATTCCGGCGCCGGTCGCATCGACGTGCGGATCTACCCGATGGACGGCACCCGCCTTGTCGTGGCGGTGCGCGACAACGGGCGGGGCATGCCGGCCGCCCCGCGGCGCACGTCGGGCCTTGCCCACATGCGCACCCGGGCGCGGCTGATCCCGGCCGAACTGGACATCGTGAACGAATACGGCTGCACCATCCGAGTACTGCTGGAGGGCGGGGCATGAGGGCACTTATCGTCGAGGACGACCAGTTCCACGCCACCTACCTGCAGGACGCGCTGGCAGAAGCCCTGCCCGAAGTGACCGAGATCTTCCATGCCACCGATGGTGCGGCGGGCGAGGAAGAGGCCCGCGCCGGGGCCATCGGCGCCATCGTGATGGACCTGCAGATGGACCGCCGCAACGGGATAGAGGCCGCCCGCACGATCTGGGCCGAACGTCCGCAAAGCCGGATCCTGTTCTGGTCGAACTACGCCGACGACGCCTATTTCCGCGGGATCGAACAGATCGTCCCCGAAGACAGCGCCTATGGCTACATCCTGAAGACCGCCTCGCGCGACCGGCTGAAACTGGCCTTGCGCGCCGTGCTGGCCGAAGGCCAGATCATGGTGGATCGCGAAATCCACCGCCGCCAGAAAAGCGCTGCATCGCCGCGCACCCGCCTGGATGACAGCGAATTCGCCGTGCTGATCGACCTGGCGTTGGGGCTGCAGGACAAGCTGATCGCGGAACGGCGGGGGATGTCCCTGCGCACCGTGCAGAACCGGCTGCTGTCGCTTTACGAAAAGCTGGGCGTCCTGTCGGACCTAGACGACGACCTGACGCTGAACAAGCGCGTCCGCGCGCTGAACCGGGCGCTGGTGACCCGCACGATCAACATCGAAACGCTCGACGCGGCGCAGCGGGATCTGGAAACGTGGCTGTCGGGCCGGAGATAAGTTCAGAGCTGCTCGACCTCGAAGGTCCAGGCGCCGGTGGGCATCTCGTTGCGGACAAGCTGCACGATCTTCGGGTCCAGCTCCTCGGGCGCGAACAGCCCGCATTGCGCCATCGCGCGGCGGGCGTCGACGTTCTGGCCAAGGTAATCCAGCACCACCCGTGACGCCGAAGGCTTGCGCCCGCGCTTCAGCGGCCCGCCCGTCTGGATGCCCAGCAGGTAGTCGATGCCGGCATTGTAGGACGGGTACAGGATCATCTGCGTGATCGAGGACGACAGCAGCGCCTCGTTCTCGACCACGTTGATCCGTTCGCCAAGGTAGAAGACCATGCCTTCATACTTGAACACGTCCCGCGGGCCGCCCTGGGCGGTGTCTTCCCGTTCGATGTTCTTCCACAGGTAATGGCCGTCCCGGCGGGTGATCTGCGCGTAGGACCGCATGATCATCCCCGGATTGCTGTAGGAATGGAAGTAGCGGAAATACCCGCCGACATACCGGTGCAGCGGCGTGGAAAACTGGCTGAGCCGCTTCAGCGTCGGGCCCAGCGGCGTGACCTCCTGCTCGCTGCCCGGACGCCGGCGGAGCGAGATCAGTTCGGCAAAGCGCGCAGGCTCCATCAGCAGCTCGGCTTCGGTGACGCCGAAGAAATCGCAGATCCGGCGCATGTTGTGGCGGGACGGGCGCACGGTGCCCGACAGGTACTTGTTGAACTGCTGGCGATTGATTCCGATCCGCCGGCAGACATGCGCGATGGACGGAAACAACGTGCAGGCGAACGCCAGATTGCTGGTAAGGGGGTCAGGAGGCATGGGGTGAAGCTAACTGACGCACAAAGGAAGTCAATATGCGCCGTTTCGCGAAATTGTGACGCTGCCCCTTCGCATGACACGATCTGCGGCACCAATACAGAAGGATGCCACGGCATGGATCAGCGCAGCCCGCTTCACGAGGTCATCGAAGAACGCCACGTCGAGATCCCGCTGCCTGACGGTTGCATCCTTGCCGCCCGCATCTGGCGCCCGGCCGATGGCGCGCCGGTGCCTGCCATCTTCGAATTCCTGCCCTACCGCAAGGGCGACGGCACGCTGGCCCGCGACGCGGTGCGCGCGCCCTACATCGCGGCCCGCGGCTATGCCTATGTCCGCGTCGATCTGCGGGGCACCGGTGAATCCGAAGGCCTGATGACCGACGAATACACCGCGCAGGAGCTTCAGGACGCCTGTGACGTGATCGCGTGGATCGCGGCGCAGGACTGGTGCGATGGCGGTGTCGGCATGGTCGGCATCTCGTGGGGCGGGTTCAACGGGTTGCAGGTGGCCGCGTTGCAGCCGCCGGCGCTGAAGGCCGTGGTCTCGATTGCCTCGACCGATGACCGCTATGCCGACGACGTGCATTACATGGGCGGGACGATGGTCGTGGACCAGATCTCGTGGGCGTCGCACATGTTCGCCATCAACACGCTGGCGCCCGATCCCGATCTGGTCGGCGACAAGTGGCGCGACATGTGGATGGAGCGGCTGACAGGCTCCGGCCTGTGGCTGGAAAACTGGGCGAAACACCAGCGCCGGGACGAGTTCTGGAAGCACGGCTCGGTCTGCGAGGATATCAGCCGGATCAAGGTGCCGGTCTATGCCGTGTCGGGCTGGGCCGATGGGTACTGCCGCACGGTGTTCCGCCTGATGGAGTCGCTGGAAGGCCCGAAAAAGGGCCTCGTCGGCCCATGGTCCCACAAGTATCCGCATATCGGCGTGCCCGGCCCCGCCATCGACTGGAACGGCGAGGAACTGCGCTGGTGGGACCAGTGGCTGAAGGGTGCCGACACCGGCATCATGGAGGAACCGCAGCTGCGCCTTTACATGCAGGACCATGCGGAGCCTGCCAGCTACTACGCCCATCGCGATGGGTATTGGGTGGAGGAGCCGTCGTGGCCTTCGCCCAACGTCACCCGCACAGGTTTCGCGCTGGGGGCCGATGGCTCGCTTGGTCGTGACGATGCGCCGGGCGGCGCGCGCGAGATCTTCTCGCCGCTGGGCACGGGGATCGCGGGGGGCAAGTGGTGCTCCTACGCCAATCCGGGCGACCAGCCGGTCGATCAGCGCCGCGACGATGCGGGCAGCATGGTGTTCGAGACAGCACCGCTGGACGCCCCGGTTGAAATCGCGGGCGACACGCAGCTGGAACTGACCTTCACGGTCGACCAGCCCGTGGCCCAGGTGGCCGCGCGCCTAGTCGACGTGGCGCCCGACGGGGCGGCGACGCGGGTCAGTTATGGCCTGCTGAACCTGACCCACCGCGACAGCCACGAAAGCCCCGAAGCTCTGGTGCCGGGAGAGGTCTATACCGCCACCGTGCCGTTCAAGCATGTGGCCCAGACCTTCCGCGCCGGGCATCGGCTGCGGCTGGGGATCTCGACCAGCTACTTCCCCATCGCTTGGCCCGCGCCCGAACCGGTGACGCTGCGCGTCGATACCGCCGCCAGCCGCCTTGTCCTGCCGGTCCGCGCCAAGACCGACGGCCCCGTGCCGCGCGATCTGGGCACGCCGCAGGGTGCCGCGCCGATGGAAAAGGACGTGCTGGCCCCCGCCCATGCCGACTGGATCGTGACCGAGGATCTGGGCACCGGCGAAACCCGGGTGACGGCGACGGACGATTCCGGCACAATCCGGATCGCCGACAACGGGCTGACGACCGCGATCAAGACGGTCGAGACCTATTCCTTTACCGGTACCGACTGGCGGTCGTTCCGCGGCCATGTCGTCACCGATGTCGCCCATTCCCGCGAGGGCTGGGGCATCTCCAGCCGGACGGAAACGGAGATGACCGCAACCGCCACGCATTTCGTCATCAAGGCCAGACTGGTGGCGAAGGAAGGCGAGGCCATAGCCCATGAACAGGAATGGTCGTGCGAGATCCCGCGCGATCTGGCCTGAGCGACCCGAAATACCCTGCCGGCGATCCCGGCAGGCCCGCTTTGACACTGAAACGAATGGCCGGAACGGCCACCTACTCACAGGGAGTACTCAGAATGACTGATCAGACTCATACCCCGAAATCCGGCCTGGGCCGCCGGGCATTCCTGCAGAGCGCCACCGCGACCGGCCTTGCCGCCGCGACCATGCCGCTGGGCTCGCGCATCTGGGCGCAATCGGGCCAGGTGCTGCGCGTCAGCTCCTATGCCGATATCGATGCGCTCGATCCCGGGTTCTACCAGAACGGCTACAACGTCGACGTGATGAACTGCATCTATTCCAAGCTGGTCCGCTATGTGCCCGGCCGCGAATGGGAGTGGGAGCTGGAAGCGGCCGAAGAGATCGAGCAGATCGACGAGACCCATATCCGCTTCAAGCTGAAGCCCGGCCTGATGTTCACTGGCGGCTATGGCGAGATCACGGCCGAGGACGTGAAATTCTCGTTCGAACGCGTGCTGGAACATGACAGCCCGGTGAAAAGCGACTGGGGTCCGCTGGACCATGTCGAGGTGACCGGCAAATACGAGGGCACCATCGTCCTGAAAGAACCGTTCCAGCCGCTGTGGTCGATCACCCTGCCTTACGGCACCGGGCATATCGTGTCGAAGAAGGCGGTGATGGAAGCCACGGAGAACGGTGGCGATTTCGGGATGACGCCGCCGGCGTTCTCGGGCCCCTACATCCTGCAGGAATGGAAGCCCAACCAGTACGTGCAGCTGGTGCGCAACCCCGAATGGACGGGCGAGGCCCCGGGCTTCGACGAGATCCGCATCCTGCCGATGGACGACACCAAGACCGCCGAGCGCGCCTACGAGGCCGGCGATCTGGATTTCACCCAGATCACCCTGTCGTCGCTGGCGCAGTATCGCGGCAACGTACCCGCCAACACGGTGATCGAGGAATATCCCTCGCTCTACTATGTCTGGCTGGGCATGAACCTCGACAACCCCGCACTTGGCGACGAAAACCTGCGCAAGGCGATCCAGTACGCGATCAACGCCGACCAGATCATCGACGCGGTCTATTTCGGCGAAGCGGCGCCTGCCACGGGCATGATCGCGCCGGGCCTGCCAGGCCATCGCGAAACGCCGTCCGTCCCCGTCGCGGGCGATCTGGACAAGGCGCGTGAATTCCTTGAAGCGGCGGGCGGCCCCCCGTCGGAGCCGCTGACCATCGATGCGCTGAATGCATCCGAATGGAAGACCATGGCCGAGGTGATCCAGGCGCAACTCGCGCAGATCGGCATCCCCACGCAGATCAACGTGCAGGATTCCGGTTCGTTCTGGACGCTGGGCATGGAAAGCGAAGGCGACCGCTGGAAGGACATGCAGCTGGTGCTGAACCGCTTCTCGATGCTGCCCGACCCGTATTACGCGACCAGCTGGTTCGTGAGCGATCAGGTCGGCATCTGGAACTGGGAACGCTTCTCCAGCGCGGAATTCGACGCCCTGCACAAGCAGGCGCTGAGCGAGACCGACACCGCGAAGCGGGCCGAGATCTACCAGGAAATGCAGGCCCTGATGGAAGCCAGCGGCGCCTACAAGTTCATCACCCACGAAGGCACGCCGGTGATGTACCGTGAAGGTCTGGAACCGGCGCTGCGCCCGGATGGACGTCCGCTCTACATCGACTTCAAGGGCAGCGTGTAAGCGAAGGGAGACCGCGACCAGTGCTATTGTACGCCTTCCAAAGGTTCGGCCTTTCGGTCGTGATCGTCATGGTCGCGGTCTCCATCCTCACCCTGATGCTGCACGTGGTGCCGGGCGATCCGGCGGTGATGATCCTTGGCCCCCGCGCCACGCCGGAGCTGATCGAACAGACCCGCGTGGCCATGGGGCTGGACAGGCCCTTGCCGGTGCAGATCGTCACCTTCTTCGGCAACATCCTGCGGGGCGACCTGGGGCAGGACGTGTTCACCGGCCGCTCGGTCTCGCGGATCGTGTTCGAACAACTGCCCTACACGCTGATCCTGATCTCGGTCTCGATCCTGTGGGCGGCGACGCTTGGCATCGCGCTTGGCTGCTATTCGGCGCTGCGCCGGAACACGTGGCTCGATACGCTGACCGGGGTGATCTCGGTCGGGACGATCTCCATCCCCGCCTTCGTGATGGCGCTTTATTCCGTGCTGGTCTTCGCCGTCTGGCTCCGCTGGCTGCCGGCCATCGGCGCGGGCGAAGGCTTCTGGGACGGGATCCGGCACCTGATCCTGCCGTCCTTCGCCATCGGCATTTCGTGGGTCGGCTACGTGGCGCGGATCGTGCGCGCCTCGATGCTGGAAGTGATGGGCCAGCCGCATGTGCGCATGGCCCGGGCCTACGGGCTGCCGGACGAATTGATAACCCGCTCCCATATCCTGAAAATCGCGGTGCAACCGGCGGTGACCCTGATCGGCACCGGTGTGGCGCACCTGTTTTCGGCGGCGGTGTTCGTCGAGGCGATCTTTGCCCGGCCCGGAATCGGCGCGCTGATCGTGCAGGCGGTGAACGAACGCAACTATCCCATCGTGCTGGGCGCGGTGCTGGTCACCACCGGCATCATCGTGCTGGCGACGCTCGTGTCGGACCTCGTGATCGCCTGGCTCGACCCGCGCCAGCGAGAGGAGCTGTAGCATGACCGACCTGACGCAAAGCCCGCTGCCCGAACCCAGCGCCCTGTCGCGCGGCCTTCGCGTGCTGGCGGGCAACCGGACGGGCATGATCGGCTTCGTGCTGGTGGCTCTGATCATCGGCTCGGCCATCTTCGCGCCGTGGATCGTGCCCTATGACCCGGCCGCCATCATGGTCGGCCCGCGCATGGCGCCGCCCTCGGCCGAACACTGGCTGGGCACCGACAATATCGGGCGCGACATCTTCAGCCGCGTGATCGCGGGCGGGCGCATCGCGATGCTGGTCGCCGCCGCCTCGCTGACCGCCGCACTCAGCGCCGGGTTGCTGCTGGGCCTGATCGCCGGGCTTGGGCCGCGCTGGCTGGACAACGTGCTGCTGCTGGTCTTCGACGCGCTGCGGTCCTTTCCCACCATCGTCTTCGGCCTGGCCGTGGTGACCATCATCGGGCCGAGCCTCTTTACCGTCATGCTGGTGGTCGCGATCACGTCGATCCCGATCTACGCGCGGATCGTGCGCACCCAGACGATGGCCCTGAAGAACGCCGAGTTCATCCTCGCCGAACGCGCCATGGGCGTGGGCATGCCGCGCCTGCTGTTCATCCATGTTCTGCCGAACGTGCTGGGGCCGCTCCTGATCCTTGCGTCGATGGATGTGCCGCTGGTGATCGCCACCGAAGCGGGGCTCAGCTTCCTTGGCATGGGCGTCCGCCCGCCGACGCCGTCGTGGGGCGTGATCCTGAACGATGGCTACAATTTCATCCGCAATTCGCCCTGGCCTGTCATCGGCGGGTCGATCCCGATCATCCTTGTCACCCTTGGCTTCACCTTCCTGGGCGAGGCGCTGCGCGACATCTTCGATCCCAAGCTGAGAAAGGCCGGCTGATGGCATCCCCCGCTGCAACGCGGCCCGCCCCGCAAGACGAACCGCTGGTGTCCATTGACGGCCTGTCCGTCGATTTCGCCACCCCGCGCGGCACCATCCACGCGCTGCGCAACATTGATCTGGAGGTTCCCCGCGGCAAGGTGCTGGGCCTTGTCGGCGAAAGCGGCTGTGGCAAGTCCACGCTGGCCTATTCGCTGATCGGCCTCCTGTCCGAAAACGCCCGGATCGCGGGCGGAGCCATCCGCATGGACGGCCACGATCTGGCGCGCCTTGGTCCCAGGGCCTGGCGCGATCTGCGCGGCCAGCGGATCTCGATGATCTTTCAGGACCCGATGACGGCGCTGAACCCGGTCACGACCATCGGTCGGCAGATGATGGACATCCAGTACCGCGATCCCGGGACCCGCGCCCAGAAACGCGCGCGGGCCATCGAGTTCCTGGAACAGGTGCAACTGCCCGATGCGGCGTCAAAGCTCGACGTCTACCCGCACCAGCTGTCGGGCGGCATGCGTCAGCGCGTGTGCATCGCCATGGCGCTGCTGACCCGGCCCGACCTGCTGATCGCGGATGAACCGACGACGGCGCTGGATGCCACGCTGGAAATGCAGATCGTCACGCTCCTGCGCGAATTGCAGGAGAAATTCGGCTGCTCGGTCCTGTTCGTCTCGCACCATCTGGGCACGGTGGCCGAGCTGTGTGACGAGGTCGCGGTGATGTACGCGGGCGAGGTCGTCGAACGCGGCGCGGTGGCAGAGGTCTTCAACGCCCCCCGCCATCCTTACACGCAGGCGCTGTTCGATTGCGACCCCGCCCGCATTCGCGTGGCCACGCGGCACCTGCCGACGATCCCCGGCACCCTGCCCGACCTGCGCCAGCCGCCCAGGGGCTGTGCCTTCCGCGCGCGCTGCGGCAAGGCCTTCGCCCGCTGCGAAGTCGAACACCCGCCGCTCTACCCCGCCGCGCCCGGGCAGGACGCGCGCTGCCATCTTGTCGATCCGGCGGAGGACGCGTCATGAGCCTTCTGGAAGTCACCGACCTGCGCATCCGCTATGTTCGCCAAGGGCGGCTGAAAGCGGCGCTCCGCCGCGAACCCCGTGATTTCGAGGCCGTCTGCGGCGTGTCCTTCCAGCTCGACCCCGGCCAGACCCTCGGGCTGGTGGGCGAAAGCGGCTCCGGCAAGTCCACCATCGCCCGGACGCTGATCGGGCTGAAGAAAAGCTCGGGCGGGTCGATCCGGTTCGACGGGGCCGAGATTTCCGACGCGTCGGCGCGTGACTGGGGCCGGCTCCGGCGGGAAATGTCGATGATGTGGCAGGATCCCGTCGGTTCCCTGTCGCCGCGGCTGACCGTCAAGGCGCTGGTCACCGAACCCCTGCGGATCAACGGGATGAAGGCCAGCCGGGCCGAAGCCGTGCGCCTTCTGAGCCTTGTTGGCCTGCCGCCGGAATTCGCCAACCGCTACCCGCACCAGCTGTCGGGCGGACAGGCGCGGCGGGTCGGCGTGGCGCGCGCGCTGGCGCTGGACCCCAAGCTGCTGATCGCCGACGAACCGACCGCCGGGCTCGACATGTCGGTGCAGGGAGAGGTGCTGAACCTCCTGGCCGAAGTGCAGGCCCGCAGCGGCGTGGCGATCGTGATCATCACGCATAACCTGAACCTTGTCCGCCACGTGACCGACCAGATGGCGATCATGTACCTTGGCCGCTTCGTGGAACAGGGGCCCACCGAACAGATCTTCGCCCAGCCGCGGCACCCGTATACCAAGGCCCTGCTGGAAGCGAACCCGGAGCCCGACCCGGAGGCCCGGCAGGACTACGTTCCGCTGTCGGGAGAGGTGCCGAGCCCGGTGAACCGGCCCACGGGATGCGATTTTCACCCCCGTTGCGTCCATGCCCGGCCGGATTGCGCCGCCCGCGTGCCCGACTGGACGGAAGAAGGCGCACGCGGGCATCGGTGCATGTACCCGCTCTGAATGGCGGCACCGGCTGCGATCAAGGATCTCGGCGCTGTCAGGGCCCCAGCAGCGGCGCGACAAGGGCCGCGATGCGGGCAGACCCCTTTTCCGAAGGATGGATGCGATCCGACGCGAACAGCGACGGGTCGTCGGGCCGGAACACGTCGTCCATGTTGACAAGTGTCACCCCGGCATCGGCCTGCGCCATCCGGCCCAGCCGGTTTTCCAGCACCTGGTACGGCGCCTCGCAACTGGTGCCGGCATGTCGGGGCGTGGTGTAGTAATCCGCCCAGATCACCCGCGATCCACGCCCGCGCAGATCGGCCACCAGTGCCGGGATCGTGCCCTTTGTCCCTTCGGCCGAGATCATCAGGTCCAGCACGGCCCCGCAATCGGAACAGTTGCAATTGCTGCTCAGGTCGTTCGCGCCGCCGTTCAGCACCACCCATTCGGGTGTCAGCCCGGCGAGCTGCGTCGGGATGTTCAACGGACCGCGCCCGCCCCCGACCTGCGCCAGGGCGAGCGAGACATCGCCCACAGGTTCTCCCAGCTGCGCCGCCAGCCCGTCGGCGACCGATGCGCCGGTGCTTCGGTTCCACGCCATGACGGAATCGCCCGCAACGACGATGCGCGCATCGTCCGGCACGCTGCGGCCACAGGCGGCCGCAAGGGCCACAGTCAGGGTCAGAATGATCCAAGGTTTCATGATCAAGGACTTAGCATGCACGGCACCGGCATCAATCCCGGCTGAACCTTGCCGCACGGGTTCCTTCAGGGGCCTGCACCCCGACAATCCGGGAATGCAACCGTAAGGATACAATCCCGTGCCCGACACCCCGCGTGCGCCACCGGTCTTGCCTTCCGCCTTTGGGACAAGCCGCGTCGGTCTGGGTGATAATTGAATGCCGGGGCGGGCGAGAATCGATCTCCTCCGGCGTACACTTTTGTCGGACCAAAGCGGAAAACTGGCCAGTATCGTGGGCCGGGGACGCGGTTCCCGGCTGCGGGCTTCCGCACAAATGCCATCTGGTATGATGAAATGCGGGAAATGGCCCCCCGGACGCCGCTCCGATTGTTGATCGCAACCCGGATCCATGCGTTATTTGCCCAACCACCGGGTCAGAGGATGCCCCTCCCGGTTCCTTGGAGGAGATCACGCGGGCATCAACCAAAGGGAGAGAGACATGGGCTTTACCAAGAAGCTTGCCGGACTGGCCGCCGTGGCCGTTTCGGTCATGGGCATTGGCGGATCCGCGCTGGCCGCGGACTATAACTGGACGTTCCAGACATCGGAAACCGCGGGCGAACCCGGTTTCGTGAACAAGCAGAAATGGGCGGAGAACGTCGGAACGCTGTCCGGCGGCCGGATCGACATCGAGATCCTGCCCATCGGGTCGGTCGTGCCGCATACCGATACGCTGGAAGCCGTGGGCGCGGGCATCCTTCAGGGCCACCTGACCGATCCCAGCTACTTCTCGGGCAAGGATCCGGCCTTTGCGATGATGGGCAACCTTGTCGGCGCGTGGAGCGATCCGTTCGAGCTTCTGGGCTTCATGGAAAGCGGCGGCGGGAACGAGCTGTATGCCGAGCTGGTAGAACCCTACGGCGTCCAGTTCATCGGCGCCAGCGCGACCGAGCCCGAGGCCTTCGTGTCGGGCGTGCCGATCCGCACGGTCGAGGACCTGAAAGGCGTCAAGCTGCGCGCGCCCGAAGGCATGGTGTACGAGATCTTCTCGAAAGCCGGGGCCGCGCCCGTGTCGCTGCCCGGCTCGGAGATCTTCTCGGCGCTGGACAAGGGCGTGGTGGATGCGGCCGACAACACCGTCTTCGCCACCAACCAGTCGCTGGGGATGAACGACATCGCCCCCTACCCGCTGTATCCCGGGTTCCATTCGCTGCCGATGATCGACATCTCGATGAACAAGCAGATCTGGGACGAACTGCCTGAAGACCTGAAGGAAATCCTGATCGCGTCGGTCAAGCAGTTCAGCTTCAACCACATATATTCGGTGCGCGAACTAGATGCCGCGGCGGTGGAACAGGCCAAGGCCAACCCCGAGATCGAGATCATCAACTGGTCGGGCGACGAACGGGCCAAGTTCCGCCGCATTGCCCAGCAGGAATGGCAGAACTGGGCCCCCAAGACGGACATGACCCAGCGCTACTACGATGCGGTCACGAGCTATCTTCAGGGCCGCAACCTGCTCTGATCCGGCATGATGACACGGCTGCGCCCGGCTTCGGTCGGGCGCAAAGGCAATACAAAGGGGGACGCCGGACGTGGCACAGGTATCCGAGATTATCACCAGGGTCGACGACAGCGACGTCGACATCCGTACAGGTCTGGACCGTGCGCTGGCGGCATCTGCGAAGGTGTTCGCATGGGCGATCTTCGCGGCGTTCCTGATCTCGGTCATCGAGGTCGTGTCGCGCTACGCGTTCGACAGCCCGACCTTCTGGGCGCATGAAACCACGTCCTTCCTGATCGCGGCGATCTTCCTGATCGGCGGCCCGGTGGCGCTGGCCCGCGACAAGCATATCCGCGTGCGGATGTTCTACGATTCCGTCAGCCCCAAGCGGAAGCGGATGCTCGACATCTTCAATTCCGTCGTGGCGCTGTTGTTCTTCGCTGGCCTGTCCTTCGCAAGCTGGATCATGGTCAGCAAATCCTGGTTCACGCCCACCGGTGACCTGCATCTTGAAGGCACCGGCACCTCGTGGAACCCGCCGACGCCTGCGCTGCTGAAGCTGATGGTGCTGATCTGCGTGGTGGCGATGTTCGTCCAGACGCTGCTGCACCTGATCGCCGCCATCCGCCGCGATGTCTCAGACACATCTGCGCCCGCCAAGGGGGAATGAGCATGGATCTCAGCGCGCTCGGCATCGAAAACGGGTCCTATCTGCTTGTCGCCATGATCTTCCTGCTGCTTCTGACCGGCCAGCCGCTGGCATGGGTCACGGGGCTGGTGGCGCTGATCTTCACCTTCGGCTGGTTCGGGCCCATGGCCCTGCCGCTGGTCACGTCGCGGATCTTCGGGTTCATCACCGAATATTCGCTGGTCGCCATTCCGATGTTCATCCTGATGGCGGCGCTGCTGGACCGGTCGGGCATCGCGAAATCCCTGTTCAACGGGATGCGCATCCTGGCCGGCCGCCTGCCGGGCGGCGTGGCGGTGCAGACGCTGATCGTGGCGATCCTGATGGCCGCCATGTCCGGCGTGATCGGCGGCGAGATCGTGCTGCTGGGCATCCTCGCCCTGCCCCAGATGCTGCGCCTTGGCTATGACCGCAGCCTGTCCATCGGCGTCGTCTGCGCCGGCGGGTCGCTGGGCACGATGATGCCGCCATCCATCGTGCTGATCATCTTCGGGCTGGTCGCCAATGTCTCGATTGCCGACCTGTTCATCGCGGCCATCACGCCCGCACTGCTGCTGCTGGCCTTCTACGTGGCCTACGTGCTGTTCATGTGCTGGCGCAATCCCGCGCTTGGCCCGCCGATGTCGGAAGAGGAAGCGGCCGAGGAATCCTTGTGGTCCGCTCTGCGGTCCCTTGCCGCGCCGCTCCTGATCGTGTTCGTCGTGCTGGGCTCGATCTATGGGGGCATCGCCTCGATCACCGAAGCGGCGGCGATGGGGGTTTCGGCGGTCATGATCATCTCGTTCTTCCGGGGCGAGCTGAACGTGAAGCTGCTGCAGGACAGCCTTGTCCACACGCTGGAAACCTGCGGCATGATCATCTGGATCGGGATCGCCGCCGCCGTTCTGGTGGGCGTCTACAACCTGATGGGAGGCAACCGCTTCGTCGCGCAGGCGATCCTGTCCATTGATGCGGCGCCCGTGCTGATCATCATGGTGATGATGGTGATCCTGCTGGTGCTTGGCATGTTCCTCGACTGGATCGGGATCGCGTTGCTGACCCTGCCGATCTTCGTGCCCATCGTGGTGCAGCTGGGCTATGATCCGATCTGGTTCGGGATCCTCTTCGCCGTGAACATGCAGGTGTCGTACCTGACACCCCCCTTCGGCCCCGCCGCGTTCTACCTGAAAAGCGTGGCGCCGCGCGAGATCACGCTGAAGCACATCTACACCGCGCTGCTGCCATTCATCGCGCTGCAGCTGGTCGTGCTGGGGATCATCCTGTTCTATCCTCCCATCGCCACGTGGCCGATATGAGGCCGCGGTTAACTGACCACCACAACGGGGACCGTCAGGTTGGACGATGCATTCGACGATAGCGCCGGGGGGTCAGCCGTGGACCAGGTCGTGGCCCAGATCCGCGACCTGATCGAAGCGGACGGGCTGACCGTGGGGGACAAGCTGCCGACCGAACGCGAACTGTGCGACCGCTTCACGACAAGCCGCAACACGGTGCGCGAGGCGATGCGCATGCTGAAGGCCTACGGCATCGTCGACGTACGGCCCAAGGTCGGTGCCACCATCGTCGATCATCGCATGAACCGCGCGCTGGACATCTTTTCCTTCAACGTGGCCGAGATCTCGCGCAAGACCTTTGACGATATCCAGGGCTTTCGCGAGCTGATCGAGACGGGTATCGCGCTGCATATCTTCGATGCGGTCACGCCGGCGGATCTGGAAAACCTGAGGGCGATCAATCGCCAGATGGTTCAGGCGCGCAGCATAGTCGAGGCGTCGGAATACGATTTCCAGTTCCACACCGCGCTGATCGCGCTGACGGGCAACAAGTCCACGCTCGACATCTACGGGATCATGAAGCCGGTGATCCTGCGGATCATGCAGCGCGGCAAGACCCGCCGCATCATCGAGGGCGAGACCTTCGAGGAACACGAAACCGTCCTGCGCGCGATCGAGGCGTCGGACAACCTGGCCTACCAGTACCTTATGCGAACCCATCTTCGCGCGGGACTGGCATCGTTCGGCGTCACGCCCGGACGGCCCGACATCAAGACCTGACCCGCGTCACGCGCCGACGAACGGTCCGGATCCAAGGAGAGCAGCACCATGACGAAACGCCGACTGCGCAGCCAGGACTGGTTCGACAACCCCGACCATGCCGACATGACGGCGCTCTACCTCGAACGGTTCATGAATTATGGCCTGACGCCCGAGGAACTTTCCGAAGGCCGCCCGATCATCGGCATCGCGCAATCGGGCAGCGACCTGTCCCCCTGTAACCGCCATCACATCGATCTGGCCAAGCGCGTGCGCGACGGTATCCGCGATGCGGGCGGCATCCCGATGGAATTTCCCACCCATCCGATCTTCGAGAACTGCCGCCGCCCCACCGCCGCGCTGGACAGAAACCTGTCCTATCTTGGGCTGGTAGAGCTGCTGCACGGCTATCCCATCGACGGCGTGGTGCTGACCACCGGCTGCGACAAGACCACCCCCGCCGCGATTATGGCGGCGGCGACGGTCGATATTCCGGCCATCGTCCTGTCGGGCGGCGCGATGCTCGATTCCGTCCACGAAGGGCGGCTTGCGGGCTCCGGCACCGTCATCTGGCAATCCCGCCGCCGCTATGCGGCCGGAGAGATCGACCGGGCGGAGTTCCTGGACGCAGCGCTCAGTTCCGCGCCCTCCATCGGCCATTGCAACACGATGGGCACCGCCTCCACGATGAACGCGCTGGCCGAAGCGATGGGCATGTCCCTGACCGGATGCGCCACCATCCCCGCCGCGTACCGCGAGCGCGGGCAGATGTCCTACCGCACGGGCAAGCGCATCGTGGACATGGTGCACGTGGACCTCCGCCCGTCGCAGATCCTGACGCGCGAGGCGATGCTGAACGCGGTGCGGGTGAATGCGGCCATCGGTGGCTCGACGAACGCGCAACCGCACTTGGCCGCCATCGCCGAAACCGCGGGCGTCGAGCTGACGAAGGACGACTGGCAGATCCACGGCTACGACATCCCGCTGCTGGCCGATATCCAGCCGGCGGGCCGCTTCCTGTCGGAACGCTTCCACCGCGCGGGCGGCGTGCCGGCGATCATGTGGGAATTGATGGACGCCGGGGTGCTGGACAAAGACTGCCTGACCGTGACCGGCGAAAGCATGGGCCGGAACCTGAATGGCCGCGAGGCCCGCGACCGCGAGGTGATCCGCCCCTATGCCCAACCGATGATGGAGCGTGCGGGCTTCCGCGTGCTGAAGGGCAATCTTTTCGATTTCGCGATCATGAAGACCTGCGTGATCTCCGAAGATTTCCGCCGCCGCTTCCTGTCCGAGACAGGGCACGAGAACTGTTTCGAAGGCCGTGCCGTGGTGTTCGACGGGTCTGAAGACTATCACGCCCGGATCAATGACCCCGATCTCGATATCGACGAACGCTCGATCCTCGTGATCCGCGGCTCCGGTCCCATCGGCTGGCCCGGTTCGGCCGAGGTCGTGAACATGCAGCCCCCCGACCGGCTGATCCGCGCGGGCATCACCAGCCTGCCGACCATCGGCGACGGGCGGCAATCGGGCACCGCCGACAGCCCGTCGATTGTTCATGCGTCGCCGGAAAGTGCGGCCGGCGGCGGGCTGGCATGGCTCCGCACCGGTGACACGATCCGCATCGACCTGAACGAAGGCCGTTGCGACATGCTGGTGCCGGATGCGGAAATCGAGGAACGCCGCCAGAAAGGCACGCCCCCGGTCCCGGATGACCAGACGCCCTGGCAGCGGATCTACCGGCAGGAGGCTAACCAGCTGAGCGACGGCGCGGTGCTGAAATCCGCCGAAGGCTTTCACCAGATCGCCCGGATCCTGCCCCGCCACAACCACTGATCCGCCGTTTCAGCCTTGCGGCAACACTCGGGCGCGGGATCCCGGGCATGACGAACATGTCGTGCCGGGCGCCCCGTCCTCGCGCCGGTAGCCTTACTGCAGCAGAACCGGTATCTCGACCGGCCCGCGAAACCCGAACCCGCGCCAGATCACGGCATCGGTGTCCGGGATCGTCATGTTCGGGAACCGGTCGAACAGCGCGGGCAGCATGATCACCCCCACGGCCCGCCGGGCAACATGCGTGCCCTGGCAGAAATGCGGGCCGTTGCCGAAGGACTGGTGCAGGCAGTCGGTCCGGTAGACATTGAAGGCCTCGCCGTCGGACACGACATCCTCGTCCCGGTTGGCGCTGGCCTGGATGGTCATCACCGTGTCGCCCTTGGGGATCAGGTGGCCGCGGATTTCGGTGTCTTCGGTGACAAGCCGGGACGAGGCCGAGATCGGCGCGACCCAGCGGATGCCTTCCTCGAACGCCTTCACCCAGTCGCCCTTGCGCTTGACCTCCTCCAGCTGGTCGGGATTGGTCAGCAGGCCGTACAGCGTCGTGTTCAGCGCGTCGCGCGGTTCGTTGATGCCGCCGCCGATGGCGATCTTGATGTTGGAATAGATCTGCTTTTCCTCGATCGGATCGTCGGCGTTCAGCATGGCGGAAAAGGCCGACGGGTTCGGTTCGGCCCGGTGCCTGTCCTGCAACCTGTCCAGCAGGGCATGGATGCCCTCGTTCGCGCGGTCCGCCCGTTCGAACGGCGCATCGCGCCAGCCGAAATTCCCGGCCCCTTCGATCAGCGCCTGGGACCATTCCATCATGTCCTCGTCGCTGGCTTCCTCCATCCCCAGAAGGATCGCAAGACCGCGCGCGGCATAGGCGCCGGACAGGACGGCAAACAGATCGACGACCTCACCCTTCGGCAGGCGGGCGACGTAGTCCTCGGCGATCTTCTGGTAGCGCGGCATCCATTCCGTCTGGATCACCTTCGGCGCAAAGGCCGGCGCCATGGCCATCCGTTCGCGCAGATGCGCCTCTCCATCCTTGCGCATCAGGGTATGGGCCCAGAAGGCGCGCTTCATCGGCGTGTTGGGATCGTCCGAGCTGAAGATCTCCGGGTGATCCTTGACGTATTTCGTGTCCGCCGCCTTGGTCAGCAGCGTGCGCCCCGCGGCCTTGACCCGGCAGACCGGCGCCTCGGCGCGCAGGCGGCGGTAGATCGGGAACGGATCGCGGTCCAGGTCCTCCAGCGTGATCGTCTCGTCCAGTGGTGCCAGTTCAGCCATGTCGTCCTCCCACAAACGATAGCGTCAGGTCGTCTCGCCCAGTAGCCGCAAGGCGTTTTCCTTCAGGATCAGCGGCCGCACCTCGTCCTTGAACGGCGCGTTCTCGAAATCGGCCAGCCAGCGGTCGGGCGTGATCGCGGGCCAGTCCGAGCCGAACAGCATCTTCTTCTTCAGGATCGAGTTCGCGTACTTGATGAAGATCTCGGGGAAGTACTTGGGCGACCAGCCGGACATGTCGAAATAGACATTGGGCTTGTGCTGGGCGACGGCCAGGCCTTCTTCCGTCCACGGGAAACTGGGATGCGCCAGGATGATCGGCATGTCGGGGAAATCGACGGCCACGTCGTCCAGGTACATCGGGTTCGAATATTTCAGCCGCATCCCCATGCCGCCCTTCATGCCGGAACCCACGCCCGTCTGGCCTGTGTGGAACAGCGTGATCACGCCTTCTTCGGCGCAGGCTTCCAGAACGGTGTAGCAGGCCTCCCGGTCATTCGGGAAAAACCCCTGCATGGTGGGGTGGAACTTGAACCCGCGCACGCCGAAATCGCGGACAAGGCGCTTCACCTCGCGCGCGCCGGCCTTGCCCTTGTGCGGGTCGATTGAGGCGAAGGGGATCAGGATGTCGTCATTCTCGGCACAAAGCCCGGCCACTTCCTCGTTCGAATAGCGGCGGAAGCCCGTCTCGCGCTCGGCGTCCACCGGGAAGATCACGGCGGCGATGTTGCGTTCACGGTAGTAATTGGCGGTGTCCTGAACCGTGGGCAGCATGCCTTCGGCCCCGGCGGGATTGCGGAAATAGGCCGCCATCCCGGCCTGGAATTCGTTGTAGCCATCGTCGCGCGAATGATTGCAGGGTTCTTCCGCATGGGTGTGGAAATCGATCGCCTTAACCGCCTTGAAGTCGACCATGCGCATCCTCCCGATGATTTTCTGTTGGTGCCCTCAAAGAATGCTATACATGAAAACTGTTTACCTATACAACAAAAACCGAGGCAAGACCGGGGGAATCTCAGATGGACAAGGCCACAGCCGGCACGGTCACACGGACCGAGATCGATGGCGACATCGCAACGCTGATCTTCAATCGCCCCGAAAAGCGCAACGCGATGAACGATGCGCTGGTGGCCGAGCTTGACCAGTTCTTTTCCCATCCGCCCGAAGGCGTGAACGCGGTGATCCTGCGGGGCGAAGGCGGGCATTTCTGTTCGGGTCTGGACCTTGCCGAACACGAACACCGCGAACCTGTCGCCGGTGTCTACCATTCCCGCAACTGGCACCGCGTGTCCGACCTGATCGAATTCGGCGGGCTGCCGGTGATTTCCGTCCTGACGGGCGCGGTGATCGGCGGCGGGCTGGAAATCGCGGCCTCGACCCATGTGCGGATCGCCGAACCCGATGTGCGGTTCCAGCTGCCCGAAGGGCGCCGGGGCATCTTCGTGGGCGGCGGCGCCACCGTCCGCGTCGGGCGCCTGATCGGGGCCGACCGGATGCGGGAAATGATGCTGACCGGCCGCAATTACGGGGCCGAGGATGGCCTGAAGCTGGGCCTTGCGCATTACACCGTGGGCGCGGGCGAAGGGCTGGATCTGGCGAAGTCGCTGGCGCGCAAGATCGCCGACAACGCGCCGTTCTCGAACTACCTGATGATCAACGCGATTTCGCGCATCAACGACATGTCCCGCGCGGATGGTCTGTTCACCGAAAGCCTTGCGGCTGCGATGTGCCAGACCTCCGACGGGGCCAAGGAAGGGCTGCGGGCATTCCTGGAGAAACGGGAGCCCAGGTTCCGCTGAAGGCAAGGCGGGGACCAACCCGCTACCACGTCATGGAAATCAGGGAGGATAGACCATGGACAAACGACGCTTCATCAAGACCACGATCGCCGGTGCGCTGGCCGCCACCGCTCTGGGCGGGGCCGCCGCCGCGCAGGACGTCACCTTGCGCCTGCACCAGTTCCTGCCGCCCCCGGCTACGGTCCCGGCCGAGATCCTGAAACCCTGGGCCGCGAGTGTCGAGGAGGCCTCGGACGGGCGCATCAAGATCGAACATTTCGACGCCATGTCGCTGGGCGGCCGCCCGCCCGAACTTTACGACCAGGCGCGCGACGGCGTCGTCGACATGGCGATGACGGTCGTGGGCTACACCTCGGGCCGGTTCCCGCGCACCGAAGTGTTCGAACTGCCGTTCATGATGACCGATCCGGTGGCCACCGCGAATGCCTACTGGGAGATGGTCGAAACCGACTGGCAGGACAACGAATACAGCGACGTCAAGGTTCTGGGCGCATGGGTCCACGGACCGGGCGTGATCCACAGCAAGGACGGCGTGACCAGCCTTGAAGACCTGCAGGGCGTGACCGTCCGCGGTCCGACGCGGATCATCAACGACCTGCTGTCCGAACTGGGCGCCGAACCCGTCGGCATGCCGCTGCCCTCGATCCCCGAGGCGATCTCGAAAGGTGTGGTCAAGGGCACCGTGATCCCGTGGGAAGTCACCCCGGCGATCCGGCTGTCGGAACTCGTCGATAACCATACCGAGTTCTCGGGGGACGAGGCGCTGTACACCGCTGCCATCGTGCTGGTCATGAACAAGGCCAAGTACGACGCGCTCCCCGATGACCTGAAGGCCATTCTGGACGCGGAATCCGGCGCCAAGCTTTCGGCCTTCGCGACACAGGTGATGTGGGACCAGGACGCCCCGGCCCGCGAAATCGCGGTCGAGGCCGGCAATAACATCGTCGAACTGGACCAAGCCGAGGTGGACCGTTGGAAAGAGGCGTCCGAACCGGTGATCGCGCGCTGGATCGAGGACATGGACGCCAAGGGCATCGACGGTGCCGCGCTGATCGAACAGGCCAAGGGCCTGATCGCCAAGCACGGCGGCTGAACCCCTGACGGAGCGGCGGGCACCCCCGCCGCTCCCCCCCGCGCGCCACGAGTAACCGCATGTACAGCCGTCTCAACCGCTTTGCCGAGATCCTCGCGACCCTCCTTGCCCTTGCGGGCGGCGCGGTCCTTCTGGGCATCATCGTCCTGACCTGCGTGTCGATCATCGGCCGCGCCTTCGTGCCGCTGAACATCGGCCTGGGTCCGATCCGCGGCATCTACGACATGACGGAAATCGGCATGGCCGCCGCGATCTTCGCCTTCCTGCCCTGGACCCACCTGCGCGAGGCGCATGCCCGCGTCGACCTGTTCCAGCAGGTGATGCCCGGCGCGATGGACCGGTTGCTGGACCTGCTGTTCAACATCGGCATGTTCGCCATCGCCGTCGTGGGCACGCACCGGCTGTATCTTGGGATGCTCGACAAGCATTCCTACAACGAGACGACCCTGATCGCCCAGATCCCGGTCTGGCAGGGCTATGCCGCAAGCCTTGTCGGCGGGATCGGGTTCGTCCTGATCGCCGCGTTCTGCATCCTGCGCTCTGTGCGCCGCATGGCCGGCTGGCCGGACGAGGTTCCGACATGAGCAATATCGAGCTGGCCCTGTGGTCCTTCCCGGTCCTCCTGCTCTTCGTCTTCCTGCGGATGCCCATCGCGCTGGCCATGATCGGCGTCGGCGTCGGCGGCACGTGGCTTGTCATCGGAAACCCGATGATGACGCTGAACCAGATCAAGACGCTGACCTATGGCACGTTTTCGAACTATTCGTTCTCGATCATCCCGCTGTTCCTGCTGATGGGCCAGTTCGCGACCCTGTCGGGCATGTCCGCGGCCCTGTTCCGCGCCGCCGAAAGCTTCCTTGGTCACCGCAAGGGCGGGGTCGCCATGTCGGCCGTCGGCGCCTGCGCCGGGTTCGGGGCAATCTGCGGATCGTCGTTGGCAACCGCGGCCACCATGGGCCAGGTCGCCTTGCCGGAACTGCGCCGCTACGGCTATCCCGGATCGCTGTCCACCGGGGCACTGGCCGCGGGCGGCACGCTGGGCATCCTGATCCCGCCATCGGTGATCCTTGTCATCTACGCCATCCTCGCCGAACAGAACATCGAGAAGCTGTTCGTCGCGGCCCTGATCCCCGGCATTCTGGCCGCCATCGGCTACATGATCGCCATCTCCGTCTGGGTCCGCGTCTCGCCCAACAGCGCCGCCGTGCGCGACCGCCAACCGTGGAGCGAACGCCTCGTCGCGCTCGGCAAGGTGTGGCCTGTGCTGACGATCTTCATCGTCGTGGTCGGCGGCATCTACGCGGGCATCTTCACCCCGACCGAAGCCGCGGCCGTCGGCGCCGCGGGCACCGGTATCGCGGCCCTCGCCGCGGGCGAAATGAACTGGTCGCGCCTGAAGCAATCCGTTCTGTCTACAGCCTCGGCCACGGGCATGATCTTCCTGATCATCCTGGGCGCCGGCATCTACAACAACTTCCTGTCGCTGACGCAGCTGCCGCAGACGGCATCGGTCTGGATCGGCGATCAGGGCTTTTCGCCCTGGCTCATCCTGACGGTCGTCCTGATCATGTACCTGCTGTTCGGCTGCGTGATGGACAGCCTGTCGATGATCCTGCTGACCGTCCCGATCATCTTCCCGATCATGTCGGTGCTCGATTTCGGGATGAGCGCGAACGATTTCGGCCTGTGGTTCGGAATCCTTGTCCTGATCGTGGTCGAGGTGGGGCTGATCACGCCACCCGTGGGCATGAACCTGTTCATCATCAACTCGATGGCCAAGGACACGCCCATCGGCCAGACCTACAAGGGCGCCCTGCCCTTCGTGCTGACGGACATGATCCGGGTCGTGATCCTTGCCAGTTTTCCGGCGATCACGCTGTGGCTGGTCTGGGTGATCGACGCCTTGTGATTACGCCTTAATCACCGGGCCTTCACCCGCATACATCGCCGCCACCAGATCGGCATGGTTCGCCCGCAGGGCGCGCTGGTTCAGCGATCCCTTCTCGGTCACTTCGCCAAGATCGAAGCTGGGCTCCTGCTCCAGCACCACCGCGCGGCGGACGCGGGTGGCCGATCCCGTGGCCTTCGCGGCCGCGGCCTTCAGCTTGTCGGTCAGCGCGGCGGTCCGCCTGTCCGCATCCATCGCCTGCGCGCGGTCCGACAGGATCAGCAAAGCGCCCACTTCCGCAGCGTCCTCTCCCACGATGACCGCATCGCGGATCAGGCCGCCCATCGCGTCGACCAGCGCGGCCCGCACCGCTCCGACGGCGACCCATGTGCCGGTGTTCAGCTTGAAATTCTCGGCCACGCGCCCGTCGAAGAAGAACCCCTTGGAGAAATCCCCGGGGTCCGCCGGGCGCAGCGCGTCGCCCATCTTGTAGTAACCTTCCTCGTCGAAGGCCTCGGCCGTCTTGGCCGGATCGTTGAGATATCCGGGCGTGATGCTGGGCCCCTTCAGGCGCAGCTCCAGCTTGCCACCATTTGGCACCAGCTTCATCGACAGGCCCTTTGCTGGCACGCCAACATTGCCCGATTTTTCCTGAACCGTGGTGCAGGACAGGGCGAAGGGCGCGGTTTCCGTGGACCCAAGGCTCGACGACAGCAGAACCTCGCGCCCCGTTGTCTTCCGCCCGATGGCGCGGAGCCTGTCCCATGTGTGCTGCGCCATGCCCGCGCCCGCGTAGAACATCATCGACAGGTCGGCGAAGAAGGTCCGGGCCAGAGCGTCGTCGGCCTCAAGCTCCTCGACCAGAGCGTCCCAGCCGACGGGCACGTTGAAATACCACGTGCACGAGATCTCGCGCAGATTGCGGATCGTCTCGGCGATGGCGCCCGGCGCGGGCTTGCCATCGTCGATGTAGTACGTCCCGCCATTGGTCATCACGAGGTAGAACACCTTGTTCCCCGCGGCGGTGTGGTTCCATGGCGCCCAGTCCAGCACCACGGGCGGCGTATGTTGCAGGAACCGGTAGCAATCGCGCACCATGGCTTCCATCGTGCAGATCATCCCGTTGGTGTTGATCACCGCCTTGGGCGCCCCGGTGGAGCCCGACGTGAACAGGTACTTCACGACCGTCTCTGCCCCCACGGCCTGCCGCGCCGGCATGGCGTCGGCGGGATCGCCCGCCAGCAGGTCGTCGAACATCGCCGCGCCCGCGCCCGGGTTTTCCCGGGCGATCACCTGTCGCCCGTCCGCCGCGATGGCGCTCAGCGCCGCCTCGTAGGCCTGCCCGTCGTCCACAAAAAGCGCCCCGGGCTGCAAATTGCCCGCGATGTCCTTCAGCTTCGCATGGTCCTTCGAGACCAGCGAATAGGCCGGCGTGATCGGCGCATAGGGAATGCCGGTATAGAAGCACGCGGCCCCCAGCAGGGCATGTTCCAGCGAATTGCCCGACAGGATCAGCAGTGGCCGGTCCGCGCCCAGCCCCATCGCCAGCAGGGACGCGCCGATCCGGCGGGCCCTGTCGCGGGCTTCGGCGTAGGAGATGCGAATCCATTCGCCATCCCTGCCCCGCCGCGCGATCCATGTCCGGTCCGGCGTCGCGTCGGCCCATGTGTCCAGGTAATCGGCCAGCGTCGGCAAATGCTCCGGCAATGCACCCGTCTGGCGCATGACGATCGTGCCATCATCGCGATGCTCGTACGCGAACTCCGGATTCCAGAAATCCGCCTCGCCTGTCGGCGCCTGCATGTTCATCCTGCTCCCCCCTCAGGTCATCGGCTGTGGGCATGACGGTCTCTCCCTCCGTCACACCCGCCGGAACGGCTATTCCTCGATCTCTCGGATTTTCCTCAAGAGCCCCAGCAGCGTTTCAACGTCGCGCGGGGTCATGTGCGACAGCAGCTTTTCCTCGTGCGCCTCGACCGATGCGCGGGCCTGCTCGTAAGCCGCACACCCGTCCCCGGTCGCCATCAGTGCCTGCACCCGGCGATCTCCCGGCACGGCGTTGCGCTGCACGAAGCCGCGCTGTTCCAACTGATCCACGATGGCCACAAGCCCGGACCGTTCGATCCCAAGCATGCGCGCCAGTTCGCTTTGCGTGATGTCCGGGTACTGCACGATCAGCGACAGGGCGGAAAACACCCGCGGGGCAAACCCGTCCTCGCCCAGCGTGCGTTTGAAATCCGCGCTCAGGATCACGTAGGCGCGTTTCAGGTTATAGCCGACAAGGTCTTCCAGATCGTTTGTCCGGACGTCCGCCGCCTGCGGATCCATCGACAGTTTCTGGCGAATGGTCATGCCCTACCTCGCGACTTGCTATTATGTCCTCAATACGCCAGACTGTTAACCAAGTAAACAATTATCGGCCCAACGCATCATGGATCTTCCCAACCCGACGCTGGAACATGTCTGCACCCTGATGGTGGATCTTGGCCCGATCCGGCCCATGGGCACCGGCCGCGCGGGACAGCGCCGCATCATCCCCATCATCGGCGGCACGGTCACCGGGCCGGCGCTGTCGGGCCGTATCCTGAACGTCGGCGCCGACTGGCAGACGATCTTCCCCGATGGATTGGCCGAGCTCGACACCCGCTACGCCATGGAAACCCACGATGGCGCGACGATCGAGATCATCAACTACGGCTACCGCCACGGTCCCGCCGACGTGATCGCAGCCATCGGACGGGGCGAGGCGGTCGACCCCCACAGCTACTACATGCGCACCCATGCCCGCCTGGAAACCGGCGACGAACGCTATGGTTGGGTCAACACCACGCTGTTCGTGGGCACCGGCGCGCGGAACGAAAGCAGCGTTCAGGTCGAGCTCTTCGCGATACGCTAGCTAGGGATCGCCACGGCGATCCGCTCTGATCGCAGGCAGAAGCGCGATGCAAGGTGCTCCACATCGCAGTGGCGTTCGCGACAGGGACCCGGTAAGCGCCCTATTATGTCAGAACTGCATAATGAATACGTCAATCGGCATTTGTATTCAGGGCTGTCGACCTGCAAAACTTCTTAACAAGGTGCGTGTTGAGCATCTCGTCTGCGCGCTCATCATGAAAACCTCACGCCCGCCACGTTCAGTACAGGCCAGGAAGATCCATGAGAGTCGCAATCGCCAGCTTCGAATTCGAGGGAAACAGCCTGTCGCTGAGAGTCGCAGGGAAGGAAGATTTCGCCCGGTTCGGTATCTTCCGCGGCGACGATGTCGTCAGGACTGCCACGGGCAAGCAACTGTCCGTCACCGGCGCCCTGGACACGCTGAACGACGCAAAGGCCGAGATCGTGCCGATCTTCATGTCGCGCTGCGTGTCGGGCGGACATGTCGACGACGCGTTCTATGACGAGGCGGTCGAGGCCATCGCCACGGGCATCGCCGACGCTCTGCCGCTGGACGGCGTCTACCTGTCGCTGCACGGCGCGATGATCTGCGCGACCGAAAAGGACCCCGAAGGCGGCGTGATCAAGGCCGTGCGCGAAAAGCTGGACGATTCGTCGATCCCGATTGCCGTCAGCCTGGACTTGCACGCGCATGTCACGCAGCGGATGGCGGATATGGCGCAGATCATCGTCGGGTACGAAACCTATCCCCATGTCGATGCCTACCGGACAGGCGCCTGCGCCGCCGGTCTTCTGGTGCGCGCGATCAAGGGGGAAATCGCCCCGGTCACACGCATCCGCAAGTACAACGCCATCGTGCCTGTTCTGGGCGGCGCCACGCTGGGCGACGAGCCCATGGCGCAGGTCGCGGCCCTGTCGCGCGGCATCGAAGCGGACGGGCGGGCACTGTCGGTCAGCTATTTCCCCGTTCAGCCGTGGCTCGACATGGCGGATGTCGGCATCACCGGTCTGGCGGTAACGGACGGCGATCCGGCGGCCGGGGACACGGTCGCACAGGAGGTACTCGACGCGATCTGGGACCGGCGCCGCGCGTTCGAACTGCCCGCGATGACCCCCGCCGATGCAGTCCGCGCCGCAATTGCCTATCCGGGCCGAACGCTGATCGTCGACGCGCCCGATGCGATGGGCGCCGGCGCGCAGGGCGATTCCCCCGCGCTGCTGTCGGCGCTGCTGGAGGTCGCGCCCGAAACCGAAGCAACCGTCTACATCGTCGATCCGGAAACCGCCGCCCAGGCTTTCGAGCTGGGCGAAGGCGCCAGTGCCCGGTTCCATATCGGCGCCAAGCAGGACACCCGCTGGTTCAGCCCCGCCCCGGTACAGGCCACGGTCGAACGGCTGTGCAACGGCACGTTCACCTATTCCGGGGGGCCCGCTTCGGGCTCGAAAGCATCGACCGGGCAAACGGCGGTGCTGCGATCCGGCGGCATCCAGATCCTTGTCGGCAGTCTGCCCTTCTACGAACACATGGACGAACACTACGCAGCGTGCGGTATTGATATCAGGTCGTGCAAGATCGCATCATTCAAGAACCTGATGAACTATCGCAAGCTTCTGGAACCGGATGTGCAGTACATCCCGATCCACGGGCCGGGCGGTGCGCCGCTGCGGTTGCAGGACGTGGACTGGGAAAACCGGCAAAGGCCCTTCTGGCCCGCCGACGACACGGAGGAGCCGCAAGAAGCTCCCGCTACCGCCTGAAAAGGCTCCATGACATGAGACCAACAGGAAGGATTTCACCATGATTTCAAGACGTACTCTGCTTGGGGCAGCCGCCGCGACGCCGCTGCTGTCCCTGCCGTCGTTCGCGCAGGGCGCCACCAAAACGCTCCGCTACGTGCCCAGTTCGAACCTCACGATCCTCGACCCGATCTTCACCCCGGCCGCCGTGAGCATCACCCACGGCTATGCCGTGTTCGATACGCTCTACGGCATGGACGCCAACATGGAACCCGCGCCGCAGATGGCGGAGGGCCACACCGTTTCCGACGATGGCCTGACATGGGAGATCACGCTGCGCGACGGGCTGATGTTCCACGATGGCGAACCGGTGCGGGCGCAGGATTGCGCGGCCAGCCTTGAACGCTGGTCCAAGCGCGACGGCTTCGGTCAGGCGCTGGGGGCCGCGACCGAAAGCTTCTCGGCCAAGGACGACAAGACCATCGTGATCAAGCTTACGCGCCCCTTCGGCCGGCTGCTGCACGCGATCGGCAAACCGCATTCGTCGCCGGCCTTCATCATGCCGGAACGGCTTGCCAAGACCGATATCTCGGAACAGGTGACGGAAATGGTCGGGTCCGGGCCGTTCAAGTTCATGGCCGATGAATATGTATCGGGTGACCGGGTCGTGTACGAGAAGTTCGAAGGCTACAACCCGCGCAGCGAACCCGCGGCGTGGACGTCGGGCGGCAAGGTCGCGCATTTTGACCGCGTGATATGGAACATCATTCCCGACCCGGCCACCGCCGCCGCCGCAATCCAGGCCGGAGAGGTCGACTGGGTCGCCTCGATCCTGCCGGATCTGGCGCCGCTCATAGAAATGAGCCCCGACGTGGAACTGTTCCGCCAGGATCCGTTCGGCCTGATCTCGGTCCTGCGGTTCAACCACCTGCAGGCGCCGTTCGACAATGTCGAAATCCGCCGCGCCGTGCTGAAGGCCATCGACCAGACGCCCTACATGCAATCGGTCACCGCCAGCGAAGCCAACCAGCAGCAATGCTTGGCATCGTTCCCGTGCGGCCTGCCGGGCGTGAACGAACTGGGCGAGGGCATCATCGGCTCGCTGGACGTCGAGGGCGCCAAACAGGCGCTGAAGGATGCGGGTTACAATGGGGAACGCGTCGTGATCCTGAACCCGACCGACATCGCGTCGATCCATCCGCATGGCCTGATCACCGCGGATATCCTGACCAAGATCGGCATGAACGTCGATCTGCAGGACACCGACTGGGGCACCGTGGTGCAGCGCCGCGTGTCGAAGGAATCGGTCGACAATGGCGGCTGGAGCATCGCGCACACGAACTGGCCCGCGATCTCGATCGACAACCCGGCCACCAACGCCACCACCCGCGGCCTTGGCGAAAAGGGCTGGTGGGGTTGGTCGCAGGACGAGGTGATGGAAGAAACCGTCGCGGACTGGCTTTCGGCCCAGTCCGACGAGGAAGCCCAGCAGCTCTTCGACAAGGCCCATGCCCGTGCGCTGGACCAGGTTCCGACGATCCCGCTGGGCCAGACCTTCCAGGACGGTGCCGTGCGCACCGATCTGACGGGCCTGCTGCATGCGTCGGTCAGCCTGTTCTGGAACGTCGACCGCGCGTAAGACACCGCGTTTAAGATACTGGCCGGGGGCACCTGCGAACCGGGTGCCCCCGCCCCTTCCCCAAGGACCTGTCCCGCATGAGCGCCTATATTCTCAGACGCATCCTATCGACCGTGCCGGTCGTGCTCTTCGTGATGATCTTCGTCTTCAGCCTTCTGTACCTCGCCCCGGGCGACCCGGCCGCCATCCTGGCCGGCGATCAGGCAACGCAGGAGGACATCGAGAATATCCGCACCCAGCTGGGGCTGGACCGGAGCTTTCCCGTGCGGTTCGTCGAATGGGCCGGGGGCGTGTTCCAAGGGGATTTCGGAACCTCGATCTTCACCCGCGAACCCGTCAGCACCATGATCCTGCAGCGGGTCGAACCGACCGTATCGCTGATGATCGTGACCCTGATCATCGCGCTGGCCATCGCCATTCCCATGGGCGTGGCCGCCGCGTGGAAACGCGGATCGCTTCTGGACCGGTTCATCATGCTGTTCGCGGTTCTGGGCTTTTCGGTCCCCGTCTTCGTGGTGGGCTACGTGCTGGCGTGGACACTGGCGCTGAAGCTGGGCTGGCTTCCGGTGCAGGGCTACACGCCCATCGCCGAAGGCATCTGGCCGTGGCTGCGCAGCCTGATCCTGCCGGCCGCCACGCTTTCGGGCGTCTATATCGCGCTGATCGCCCGGATCACGCGGGCGACGATGCTTGAGATCCTTCAGCAGGATTACATCCGCACCGCCCGCGCCAAGGGCGCCGCCGGGCATACCGTCCTGTTCATCCACGCCCTGCGCAACGCGATGGTGCCCATCGTCACCGTCGTGGGTCTTGGCATCGCGCTCATGATCTCGGGCGCGGTGGTGATCGAAACCGTGTTCGCCCTTCCGGGACTGGGCCGCCTGACGGTGGAGTCTATCCTGAGACGCGATTACCCGGTGATCCAGGCCGTCATCCTGGTCTTCAGCTTCGTCTACGTCATCATCAACCTGCTGATCGACCTCAGCTACACCCTCATCGACCCGAGGATCAGCTATTGACCGCCCCGATCAACCAGACAGACGCAGAGTTCGCCGCCGCCCCCGACCGGCCGCAGATCCTGACGCCGCCGCCGCAGCGCAGCCGGCGCATGGCGCTCCTGATCGAACATCCGACGATGTGGATCGGGCTGATCCTGCTCATGCTGGTCACGCTGATGGGCATCTTCGCGCCCTGGATCGCGACGGCCGATCCGTCGGCTCTGAACCCCGCGTTCCGGGTCAAGCCGCCCTCGGCCGATGCGTGGTTCGGCACCGACATGCTGGGCCGGGACATCTTCTCGCGCACGGTCTACGGCGCGCGCGTCTCGCTCGTGGTGGGCGCCGGCGTGGCGATCTGCGCTTCGGTTGTCGGGCTGGCCATCGGGCTTCTGTCGGGCTTCATCCGCTGGGCCGACAACATCGTGATGCGGATCATGGACGGGCTGATGTCCATCCCCGCGATCCTGCTGGCCATCGCGCTGATGACGCTGATGCGCGGCGGGTCCGTCTTCAACGTGATCCTTGCCATCACCATCGCCGAAATCCCCCGCGTCGCGCGGCTGACCCGGTCGGTCGTGCTGTCGGTCCGTGAGCAACCTTACGTCGAGGCCGGGAAGGCCTGCGGCACCAGCACGCTCGGCATCATCCGGCGCCATATCATGCCCAACACGATGGCCCCGCTGACGGTTCAGGCGACCTATATCTGCGCCTCGGCCATGATCACCGAGGCGATCCTCAGCTTCATCGGTGCCGGCATGCCGTCGTCGGTGCCGTCCTGGGGCAACATCATGGCCGAGGGGCGCGCGCTGTGGCAGGTGAAGCCCAGCATCGTGTTCTTCCCGGCGCTGTTCCTGTCGATCACCGTCCTGGCCGTCAATCTGCTGGGGGACGGGCTGCGCGATGCTGTCGATCCCCGGCTTGCGAAACAGGTATAGCCATGGCCCTTCTCGAAGTGCGCGACCTTCAGATCCACTTTCGCACGGCCACGGCCGTGAACCGCGCCGTCGACGGGCTCAGCTTCGACATCGAAGCGGGCGAGGCACTGGCCGTGGTGGGCGAATCCGGCTGCGGCAAGTCCGTGACGTCGATGTCGATCCTGGGCCTCCTGCCCACGCCGCCGGGCAAGGTGGCGGGGCAGATCAATTTCCGGGGCCGGAACCTGCTGGAAGCCTCCGAACGCCAGATGCGCAAGCTGCGCGGCGCCGAGATCAGCATGATCTTCCAGGAGCCGATGACCTCGCTGAACCCGGTCTTCACCATCGGGCAGCAGATCGGGGAATCCGTCCGCCTGCACGAAAACGCCAGCCGCGCCCAAGCGCACGACCGCGCCATCGAGATGCTGCGCCTTGTCGGCATCCCGTCCCCCGAACGCCGGGTGGACGAATACCCGCACCAATTGTCGGGCGGCATGCGCCAGCGGGCGATGATCGCCATCGCGCTGGCCTGCAACCCCGCGCTTCTGGTGGCCGACGAACCCACGACCGCGCTCGACGTGACAATCCAGGCCCAGATCCTCGACCTGATGCAGGACTTGCGCAGCAAGGTGGGCTCGGCCGTCATGCTGATCACCCACGATCTTGGCGTCGTGGCAGAATTCGCCGAACGGGTGCTGGTCATGTATGCCGGCCGCAAGGTGGAAGAGGCGAAGGTCGGCGATTTGTTCCGCACGCCGCGCCATCCCTATACCCAGGGCCTGCTGAACGCCGTGCCCAAGCTGGGATCGTCGCTGACCACGGCAGAACCTGTCCGCCTTGCCGAAATCCCGGGCCGTGTCCCGGACCTGTCAAAGCCCCTGTCGGGCTGCGCCTTCGCCGACCGGTGCCCCAGGGCACAGGAGGTCTGCCGCCGCATCGACCCGGCGCTGGAGGCCAAGGCCCCGGGCCACTTCGCCGCCTGCCATTTCTCGCCCCGGGAGGTCTCGGCCGCATGACCGACGCCCCGCATCTCATCGAAGTCCGCAACCTCGTGAAACGTTTCCCGATCCGGGGCGGGCTGTTTTCGCGGTCGGTCAAGGCGGTGCATGCCGTCAGCGACGTCAGCTTCCACATCGCCCGGGGCGAGACACTGTCGCTGGTGGGCGAATCCGGCTGCGGCAAGTCGACCGTCGGGAAATGCCTGGCGCAGCTCATCCCCCTGACCGAAGGCCGGATCACGCTGGAAGGCAAGAACATCGCCGGGCTGGGCCGGGCGGAAATGCAGCCCGTCCGCAAGCGCATGAACGTGGTCTTTCAGGACCCGTTTTCCAGCCTGAACCCCCGCATGACGGTCGAGGAGCTGATCGCCGAACCCCTGCGCAGCCACCGCATGGCCCGGACCCGCACCGAACGCCGGACCCGCGTCGGCGATCTTCTGGAAAAGGTCGGCCTCCCGCGCGAGACGATGGTACGCATGCCGCACCAGTTTTCCGGCGGCCAGCGTCAGCGGATCTGCATCGCGCGGGCGCTGGCATCGGAGCCCGACATCATCATCTGCGACGAGGCCGTATCGGCCCTGGACGTGTCGGTTCAGGCGCAGATCATCAACCTGCTGATGGATCTGCAAAAGGACCTTGGGCTGGCGCTTTTGTTCATCTCGCACGATCTGGCGGTGGTCGAACACATGAGCGACCGGATCGCCGTCATGTATCTGGGCCGGATCATGGAGATCGCGGATCGCGACGCCATCTTCCGCCATCCGCGCCACCCCTACACGAAGGCGCTTCTGTCGGCCGTGCCCCTGCCGGATCCATCCGCGAAACGCGACCGCGTGGTGCTGACGGGCGATGTGCCCAGCCCGATCGATCCTCCCAGCGGCTGCTTCTTCCGCACCCGCTGCCCGATGGCGACGGACCGTTGCGCCAGCGACGTGCCCGCGTTGCGGGACATGGGCGGCGGCCAGATGAGCGCCTGCCATTTCGCGGAAGAGGTGTAAGAGCCGCGGTGGCTTTACCCGCGGGGTGACAGGCGGATATCGGCGGTCCGGGCGTGGGCTTCCATGCCCTCCATCCGCGAAATCCGCGCCGTGACCTCGGCCACGCGGCGCGCCGCTTCGGCGGTCGATTTCTGCCAGGTGACCGTCTTCAGGAACTTGTGCACCGAAAGCCCGCCCGTGTACCGCGCAGCCCCGGACGTGGGCAGCACATGATTCGGCCCAGATGCCTTGTCACCGAAGGCCACCGTCGTTTCCTCGCCCAGGAAAAGCGAACCATAGGCCTTCAGCCGTCCCAGCCACCAGTCCAGGTCCCGCGCCTGCACGTGCAGGTGTTCGGGCGCATAGGTGTCGGCCATGCGCGCCATTTCCTCGCGCGTGTCGCAGACCACGATCTCGGCCAGGTTGGCCCAGGCAACCGCGGCGGACTCCGCGTTGGCCGCGGGGAGGGACCCGATCAGGCCGGGGATCATTTCCAGCACCGCACTCGCCAGGTCCGCGTCATCCGTCACAAGCCAGACGGGCGAATCCGCGCCGTGCTCCATCTGACCGACCATGTCCCATGACACGACCTCCGCATGGGCGCTGCTGTCGGCAAGGATCAGGCTGTCGGTCGGGCCCGCGACCATGTCGATGCCGACACGGCCGAACAGCTGGCGCTTGGCCTCGGCCACCCAGCTGTTGCCGGGGCCTGCCAGCACGTCGACCGGGGTCATCCCGAAGAAACCGAAGGCCATCGACGCGATGGCCTGCACCCCGCCCATGCGCAGGATCGTGTCGGCGCCCGCCAGATGCATGGCATAGGCCATCTCGTCCGAGATCCCGAAGCCGCCCCGGGGCGGAGAACTGGCCGCCACGAATTCCACACCCGCCGCCTTGGCCGTCGTGATCGTCATCAGGGCAGAGGCCACGTGGCTGAACCGGCCCCCCGGCGCATAACAGCCGGCGCCAAGGACGGGGATGGATTTCTGGCCGGCCATGAAACCCTGCGCCATCTCGATCTCCATATCCGTCAGCGTGGCGCGCTGCGCGTCGGCAAACCGGCGGATGTTTTCATGCGCGAAATCGATATCCTCGCGCAGCGACGGGGACAGGCGGGCGGTCGCGGCCTCGATTTCTTTCGGCGTGACGACGATGTCTCCCTCCCACCGGTCGAACCGGCGGGCAAAGCGCAGCGCCTCGGCCTCGCCGCCCTTTTCGATGGCCAACAGGATGTCGGTCACCTGATCGCGCAGCTCGATCTTCTGTTCGGGAGCCTGTGGCGTGGCGGACTTGAGATAGTGAACGGTCATCGGGCCTACGCGGCTCCCTGCTTGACTGAGACGGCTTGGCCGGTCGCGGCGGCGACACAGGCGTCTACCAGGACATCGAGGCTGTCGACCAGCGGCAGCGGCGCATCGGTCAGCCGTGGTGCGGCGATCGAGAACTCGGAACACCCTATCACCGCAACCCCCACCCCCGCATCCGCAAGTTCGGCCAGCGCCGCCCGCAGGATCGGCAGGGCGCGGTCCGTGTCCCCGCCCTTGATCGCGCGGATGGCCGAAAGCGTGCGATCCCGGTCGGCGGGATAGATCGCGTCGCGGCCAAGGGACGCGAAGGCCTTGGCGAAGACCCCGGTGATCTCTACCGCAGGCGACGCAAGGATGCCCACCGGCCCCGTGGGATACTGCGCCGCAACCTGCCGCGCGGTCAGGTCCACCATGTTCAGCACCGGGATCCGCACCGCCGCGGCAATCGCCGGATAATAGCTGTGCGCCGTGTTGCAAGGCATGGCCAGCACGTCCGCCCCGCTTGCGGCCAGCTTTTCCGCCATCGAGACCAGGACCGGCGTCGGATCTTCCCCCGTACCGTCGATCAGATGGGCGATGCGCGACGGCACGCGCGTGTTGCTGTCGACCAGAAGCGGGATGTGATCGGCATCGTCGCTGGCAGGCGTGGCGGCCAGAAGGCGCGACATCATCAGGATGGTCGCCTCCGGTCCCATGCCGCCGATCAGCCCGATCACCTTGTGCATCCGATATGTCCCGTCCCGTGTCAGGTTGCCAGCGAAAGCTCGCGCGGCGCGTCGAAGGTCGACCGATAGCCGAACAGCCCGGCCGAGCCGCCGGTATGCAGGAACACGATGTTCTCGGCCCCGTCGAAGGTCCCTTTGCGCACCAGATCGATCAGCCCCGCCGCGCCCTTGCCGGAATAGACCGGATCGAGAAGGATGGCCTCGTACCGGGCGAATATCTCGATCGCCTCGATGGTGCCGGCGTTGGGGATGCCGTACCCCTCGCCCACATAATCGGTATTGGCAACGACATCGTCGCGGGAAACAACCCCGGGGCAGCCCAGCTTCTCCGCCGTGGCCTGCGCCAGCGCGAAGACGTTGGCCTCCTGCTTTTCCTTGGGCGCGCGGACGCCGATGCCCAGAAGCGGAATCCCGGAATTGAGCGCGCGCAGCCCGGTCACCAGCCCCGCCTGCGTCCCCGCCGACCCGGTCGCATGCAGGACGCGTGCGATCTTCAGCCCCATCTCGTTCGCCTGGTTGACCAGTTCCAGCGCGCAATTGGCATAGCCAAGCGCGCCGACAGGGTTCGACCCGCCACCCGGGATGATATAGGGCGTCTTGCCCTGCGCCCGGAATTCTTCGGCTGCCGTTTCACAGGCCGCCCCCATGTCGGTATCGGCGGGCACATGTTCAATGGTGGCACCGTGCAAGCCGTCCAGAAGCACGTTGCCGTTCAGCCGGTAATCGGGATCGTTGGATCCGGTGCGGTCTTCAAGGATCGCGTGGCACTCCACCCCCAGACGTGCGCAGAACGCGGCCGTCTGGCGGACATGGTTCGATTGCGTGGCACCTTGCGTGATGACCACGTCGGCCTTTCGGGCCAGCGCCTCGCCCATCAGGAACTCCAGCTTGCGGGTCTTGTTGCCGCCGGTGGACACCCCGGTGCAATCGTCCCGCTTGATCCAAAGCCGGGGCCCGCCCAAGGCATCGGACAGGCGATCCATCGGTTCCAGGGGCGTCGGCAGATGGGCCAACCGAACACGTTCAAATCGCGCGAAATGCATAGTAGTTCCTCGGGCTTTGTGTAGAAGGCCAGAATGCAACGTAGAATACGGGTTCTCAAATGCCAAGTTCCGGACCTATCATGCGGCCAACGCATATTAGACGGGAGCCGACATGAAACTCGAATGGCTGGAGGACATCGTCGCCATCTTTGAAAGCGACTCCCTGAACGAAGCCGCGAAGCGACGCCACCTGACACAGCCCGCCTTCTCGCGCCGGGTGCGCAGCATCGAGGACTACCTGGGTGTCGATCTCATGGACCGGACGCGGAAACCCGCGCGTCCCACCGGGATGCTGATCGATCAGGAAGACCGGCTGCGCCGCCTGTCGTCGGATCTCAAATCGCTTGTCGTGGATCTGCGCAAGGCCGACAGGCAGATCAGCAGCCGGATCGTCATGGCCAGCCAGCACGCGATCACGACGTCGCTGCTGCCGCAGCTTATCGCCAGCCGGCTGGGGAAACTGGGCTACACGCTGCGCCTGCATTCCGCGAACCGGTCGGAATGCTGGGCGATGCTGATCACGAAGGAGGCCGATCTTGTCCTGACCTACAAGTCGATGACGGAACTTGCGCAGCCGCCCGAGGAATACATGGAACAGCTTCTGATCTCGACGGAAGACCTTGTCCCTGTCGGCACCGCCCATCTCAGGTCCGAAATCGAGGACGGTCATCTGCCCCTTGTCGCGTACCCGTCGGACGTGTTCCTGGGCAAGCTGATCGAAACCGAAGTCAATCCCCACATCCCGGACCATATCGCGACCGAGGTCCGGGTGGAAACCGCCCTGACCGTGGCCGCCATGCAGATCGCGGCCAATGGCGTCGGCATCGCCTGGGTCCCGTCATCGATGCTGGACACCCTGTCCGCCCCGCGCACCCTGGTCAGTTATTCCGACATCCTTCCGACGCCGCGGATCGCGACGACCGCCACGCGTCTGATCGGCCAGAAATCCAAAGCCGAAGAACGCATCTGGGCCGAACTGGCTCCGGACGTGCCGGTATCGGCTCCGCAATTGTAGGCGGGCCGTCGCGTCACTTCGAAAGGCGCCCGGGCAAGCCATCTGCAGATCTTCACCAACCGGCGCCCGCAATCGAACAGGTCGTCGCCAAGGCTGGGACCTCATGCTTCTCGGGAGAGCGGAGGCGAAACGGTCTCCGGCGTTTCCCGCGACCCGGGGACGTCCGGCAGGGGCGCAGGCCGTCCAAACATGTATCCCTGCAATACATCGCAGCCCAGCTTGGTCAGAAGCTTTGACTGCTCCTCCGTTTCGACACCTTCGGCGGTTACTTTCATACCCAGTTTCTTGCCCAGCATGACAACCGAATCCAGGATCTCCAGGGACCGTTCGGGGTTGTCCAGCAGTCCCGCGACGAAGGAGCGGTCGATCTTGATACGGTCGAAACCGTAACGCCACAGATAGCCCAGGCTGGAATAGCCGGTGCCGAAATCGTCCATCGCGATGCCGACGCCCATGTCGCGGAGAGTATCGATCTGGAACAGGACGAACGGGTCGTCGCCAAGAAGCAGCGACTCGGTGATCTCAAGCTCCAGCCGGTTGGCGGGCAGCCCTGATCGCGCGAGAGCATCCGCCACGATCTCGGGCAGATCGCCCCGCCGGAACTGAACCGCCGACAGGTTCACCGCGATCTTCAGCTCTCCCGCTTGCAAGGAAATGGCCCGTGTGGCGGTGTAGATCACCCAACGGCCGATCTTGTCGATAAGGCCCATGTCCTCGGCCAGGGGAATGAACTCTACCGGGGGCACGAATGTGCCGTCCTCTCTTTTCAGGCGCAGGAGAGCCTCGTATCCGATCGGATGAAAATCGTCCCCTGCCACCAGCGGCTGGTAGTCGAGGGTAAAGGTCTCGTTCTCGGCGGCGTTTCTGACCAGGGTTTCCAGCTCGACGCGGCGACGAAGTTGCTCTCCCATGCTGTCGCCGTAGATCGCGAACTGGTTTCTACCCTCGGATTTGGAGAAATAGAGAGCGGCGTCGGCCTGGGCGATGGTATCCTGCAAGCTGTTGCCTTCGGACGCGATAGCCACGCCGATGCTGACAGAACCCGTTATCGAGACACCATCCGCAAGCAGGGGCTGCGCGCACTGTTTCAGTATGGCCCGAACGCGCGGTTCAAGCATCTCGGTCCTGAGACCACAGAACGCGACCACGAATTCGTCGCCACCGAACCGGGCCACGATATCGCAGGCTTCTGTCTGTGACGTCAGTATCCGGCCCAGCTGCGCCAGGAAGGCATCGCCGACCGCGTGTCCGTGGGTGTCGTTGATGGTCTTGAACTTGTCGGCATCGATGAACAGCAGGCTCGAAAGCTTGCCGTCCGCATGAAGCGCCCCGGCACGGCGCGTGAACTCTGCCCGGTTTGCCAGTCCCGTCAGCGGATCGTACCGCGAGAGATACTCGACCTCCTCCAGAGAGCGATGTGCCGTGCGACGTTGCATTGCAAAGCCCACCGCGGGAAGCAGGAACAACAGCGCGCTCGCGAAGGAAACGATCACGCCGAACTTGTCGAAGCTCTCCTCGAAATAGGTTTCGGTGCTCGTGACGTCGACGTAAACCTCGATGATACCGGCAATCCGGCCAAGATCATCCAGCAGCGGAACGTAGGCCTCGGCATAAAGATCCGGCCATCCATTGGTTTCTGCGCCGTCACGTACGGCGATCACAGACTTGCGCGTGCGTACCGCCGTCATCGTCTCGGGGTCGTGTTCTGCGGACACGCCAACAGGATTCGAAATGGAATTTTCGTCGGACACCAGCACAAGCCGCCCGTTCGCATCGAACAGCTTGAAGCGGAACACGTCGCCCAGGGTCCGTATCTGACGAATGATCTGCTTCTGCTCGGGCGAGGGAATCCCGGTGGCAATCAGTTGCTCAAGCTCCGGCACCCGCTCGGACATGTATTCGCCCCAGTGCAGGGCCTTGTGACCGGCATCCCTGGCAATCGCCTGCTCCGCGTAGAATTTCGAAAGCGTGCTGATCAGCAACCAGATCGCCAGCGTGGCGACCGGTATGACAATGGCGAGCAGACGCAACATGTTGGTACTCCGGACCGGCGAACGGCCAGTCTCGGACAAATTGTTTACAAAACCTGTAATGCAGCACCGCAGGACCGGAGAAACGATCGACCGCATCGGCGTTGCAGGCATCGCGACCGGCGTTTCGCGGACGACCGGCTTGCTCTCGGGCGGCTGCCCGACGCACACTCGCGTCTGACCGAACAGTTGGGCGGCCGCACCGCCCGGACACCAACCGAAAGGCCCTGACCCATGAAACGGCACGTTCCCGCCCTTGCCATCGCGTTGGCCCTGCTCCCCGCGGCGCAGGCCATCGCCGATGCGATCCCGATCGACGTGAAGAAAACCAATGGCTGCGGCTGCTGCCTGTCGTGGATGCAGCATCTTGAGCAGCACGACTTCCAGCCCACGGGCGAAGACATGTTCGGCGGGTCGCTCGTGCGCTTCAAGCTCGACCATGGCGTGCCGCAACGCATGGTGTCCTGCCATACGGCGCTCGTCGACGGGTACGTGATCGAGGGCCACGTCCCGGCCGCCGATATCCATCGGTTGCTGAACGAACGGCCGGACGCTGTGGGCCTTGCCGTGCCCGGAATGCCCTACGGATCGCCGGGCATGGGACCGCAGGACGAGCGCGAGGCCTACGATGTCTACCTGATCCGCGCAGACGGATCGACCGAGGTCTATACGCGCTACCCCGGCGCCTGAGCTGAACTCCGGGAACGCCTGACAACATGGACACCCTCTCCCCCATAGCGCTTGGCTTTCTTGGCAGCCTGGCCGCCGGATCGCTGACCGCTGTCGGGGCGCTCCCCGTGTTCTTCGGGCGCATCCCGTCGCGGGCGACCCGCGATCTCCTGCTGGGCTTCGCAGCGGGCGTGATGCTTGCGGCCTCGTTCTTTTCGCTGATCATCCCGGCGCTCGACGCGGCCGAAAGGCAATTCGACGGCTCCGCCACCCCCGCGGCCATCGTCTGCCTCGCGATCCTGCTCGGCATGGGTGCGGTTGCGCTGATGAACGAAAAGATACCGCACGAGCATTTCAAATCCGGGCGCGAGGGTCCCGATGCCGTGTCGCTGCGCCGCGTCTGGCTTTTCATCATCGCGATCACCATCCACAACGTCCCCGAAGGCCTGGCCGTCGGCGTCGGTTTCGGGGCTGACGGGTTATCGGGCGGGCTGCCGCTTGCGATCGGCATCGGGCTGCAGAACGCCCCCGAAGGCCTGGCGGTCGCGGTGTCTCTGCTTGGCGAAGGCTATTCCCGAACGCGCGCCTGGGGCATCGCCGCCCTCACCGGGCTCGTGGAGCCTGTCGGCGGCCTTATCGGCGCGAGCGTCATCAGCCTTGCGCAGCCCCTTCTGCCCTGGGGTCTGGCCTTCGCGGCAGGTGCGATGCTGTATGTCATCAGCCACGAGATCATTCCCGAAACCCACCGCTCCGGTCATCAGAACAGGGCGACGCTCGGCCTTGCCTTCGGCCTTGTCATCATGTTGTTCCTCGACGTCTGGCTGGGGTAAAGCGATCCCGCATCGCCGGTTGCGCCTTTGGCGGCCTTCTGCGACCGGCGGGGACCGTCCCATGACGTGGATTGCCCTCGGGGATTCATTGCGTCCACATCGGCATAGCCCCTAGAGTGGCCAAAGCTTCAGGGGCCAATGGCGCCCTTCGGTGACCGCGAAGTCACCGCCCCTTCAAACGACCCGGCCAAAGCAGTGCATGCCGGGACCAAGCGATCTGGATGAACGAGGTAGACATGCGCAAACTCTACGTGCCGATAATGGCAGGAATACTGTTTCTTGCCGGTTGCACGGAACTCATGATGGATGGCAGCTCTCCGGCAAATGTCGGAAACCTGCCCGAGTCCGTGACAACCATTGCCGCACCCGGCCAGGATCTGGGCACAGCGCGGCTGCGCCCCGAGGACGGCTGTTACTGGTACGAACACAGCGGCCCGGTGGAAGTCACACTGCTTCCGCTGCGCTCGACAGGCGGGAACCCCATCTGCACCTCGACCACGGCCTGATCCGCCCGCAAAGACATCGGACCGGCGGGGACCAGCCAGAACCGCCGATCAGCTTCTTGGCGTGACGCTGTCCTCGGCCGAATACAGGTACGCGGTCGAGCCCGTCGTGACGTTGGGATAGAGGCCGTTGATGTGCGCCATCACCATGCGCACGCAGCCGGAACTTGCACGCCCGCCGATGCTTTGCGGCTGGGGCGTGCCGTGAATGCGCAGATACGTGTCCCGGTTGCCGACATAAAGATAGAGTGCGCGCGAGCCGAGAGGGTTCTGGGGCCCCGGATCCATGCCGTCAGCCATACCGGCGTAGAGGGAGGGATCGCGGTCGATCATGTTCTGGGTCGGCGTCCAGCGCGGCCATTCGACCTTGCGCTTGATCGTGTACGTGCCCGGTTCGTAAAGGTTGCCCCGCGCGATCGCCACGCCATAGCGCATGGCGGTGCCGCCCTCTTCAATGTGGTAGAGATACCGCGCGACGGCATCGACATGGATGTCCCCGGGGACAAGCCCCCCCTTCGCCACCACCCGCTGCGGCAGGAAGCGCGGATTCAGGCCCCACGGGTTCGATGTCGCCGGATCGTATCCGGGCGGTGTCACCTGGGCGTCCCACGCCGCCATTTGCGCTTGGCTCGGCCGACCGCTGGCCAGGAGCGGGGTGGCGACAGACGCCGAAAACAGCGCGGTTGTCGTCTGGATGAAGTGTCGTCGTGTCAGCATCTTTCCTGGCTCCTTAACGATTTCGGGCGGCGGTGCCGAGCCGGACCCCGTACGCTTTCACGTTCGGCTTGGCATGAGATCGCTCTTGCAACCTTGTCCCGGGTAACGCTCCTGGTCCTTGGCGTAACGCCCAAAGCGCCCGGAAGTTCAAGAAAAAAGTTCGTGACCCGACGACGGAGCGGTCCGCGAACCGGCTCCGCCAACCCACCGTTGGCGCCTGTGCCGGAGTGCGATCAGCGCCTTTTCATCGCCCGTTCATAGCCTCGTGATCCCCGGCCAGATCGGTGCGGACCAGCGCGGCCACCAGTCGCGGGAAGTCCGCGTCGCTGACCCGCCCCGCCAACCCCTTGGCCGTCTTCGGAAGCCGCAGGCTCTCTGCGGTCTTCAGCGCCTTCCTGTCGGCGAAGGGGGCAACTTCCGGCCAGGCCACCTGCACTTCGCGGAAGAAGATGTCGACCCCGGCATCGCCCAGCCCCTTGAACGCCTTCAGCCGCCGCCGCATGTCGCCGGGATCCTCTCCGGCGGCCTTGCGCAGGTTGCGCAGATCCCCGCCATAGTCGTCGCGCAGCGCCGCGGCGGTATCGCCAAGGTTCCGGCTGTAGCTTTCGTCGAAGCGCTTGTAGCCGTTGGCCGACAGCACATCGACCCGGTCCTGCCAGCTTGCCGCCGCCATCTTGTCGGCCGTGGTCAGGCCTGCCTCGGACAGCGCCCGGGCCGCCTGCGTCGCCTTGTCGGCGCTGATCCGCGCGGAATAGAGGATCGCGGCCACCAGGCAGCGGAACAGCACGCTGGGTGTGTTGTTCGCGATGTCGATGCCAAGCTCGTCGCAATAGGTCTGCCCGTGACGTTCAAGCAGCCTATCGATCTTCGCGTCGCCGTCCGCCATGGGATTTCTCCTGTGGTCCTGCGGGGCGCATCGGGTTTCCGCGCGCTCCCGCGTGCACTTTCGATGAAAACGACGGATGCGCCGATTGGTTCCGTCAACAGACGGGAACGTCATCCGCGTGGCAGGTGTCGTTCGGGCAGCTCCGGATCAGGTGAAGGCAGCCGGCAGAACGGGGCCGGGCCTAGGCCGCGCCCTTCCATTCGACGGGGGTCACGTAGACGATGCGATCGTCGACGCTGATCATCACATCGCCGTCCTGGATATTGACCTGCAGCTTCATCGAGCGGTTGACCAGTTCCGCCAGATCGCTGGTCGCCTGCTCGGGCAAGTTCATGACCTGAAGATTGTCGAAACGGGTCGTGCTGTTCTTGATCTTGTCCCACCAGATCTCGGCCGGCCGGCCGCCATAGGCATAGACGACCACCTTGCCGGCCTTGTTGCAGGATTGACGCACGGCCTTCTCGCTGGGCAGTCCCAGCGCCGCCCACAGTTCCAGCTCGCCGCTCAGGCTTTTCTGCCAGATGTCGGGTTCGTCATCCGTGGACAGTCCCTTGGTCAGCTCAAGCTGTTCATCGGCATTCAACGCGAAGGCCAGAAGCCGCACCATCAGGCGTTCGTCGGTTTCCGACGGGTGCTTGGCCACGGTCAGCTTGTGGGTTTCGTAGTAGTGACGATCCATGTCGGCGACAGAGAGTTCGACTTTGTAGATGGTGGAATTCTGTGCCATGAAAGGTCCCTCACGCGCCAAGATAGCGATGACTAGTCGGTCTCGTGGCTTTGTGAAAGCGGATAGGGACGGAACCCGGCGGGGGCAGCGTCAAGGGACGCTACGGCGTTTCCGTGACGACGTTCCAGTCGGCCAGTTCGGTCGTCGTAAGGATGTAGATCTCGTTCGCCGGGGTCGCCAGCGCGGGGCCCATGATGCGCAGGTCGATCCCCATGTCATCCAGATGCGCCAGCACCTTCGCCTGACCGCTTTGAATGTCCTGCGTGGCCAGGAAGGCCGGGAGCATCGTGGACTCCCCGAAACTGTGCTGGTGAACGCCCAGGCGCGCGTCGGTCCCGACAGTGCGGTCCACTCCGCCCACGAACATGTAGGGACAGGCGGACAGGCAGACGCCCTCGTCCGGAAGCCGCGTCGCGATTCCAAGCCGGCGCAGCGCGCGCCCGATCTCCAGCGCATCCGCAACACTGCCGCCGGGGCTTTCGATGACCGCCGTCGCAGGCGCGATGCGCTGAAGCTCGGCGCCGATGCGATCCCCGTCACCCGGCGAGATGGCGCCGCGCAGCGTCACCGTATCGGTGCCTTGTGTCGTCAGCGTCAGCTGGCTGGGCATGTCGGGATCGATCCCCGCGCCCGGCTGTGTCGGGTTCGACGGGCGATAGCGCCGGGTCTGATCGCCGGGATAGGTGGGGCTGTTCAACTCGGGCGCGTCCGACCCGGGGCTGAGAAGCGTGGGCAACATCCCCGCGACATCGGACAGGATCAGGAACAGGGCGACAACCACCTGCCCGCCCAGCAGCCAGCGCATCGTGCGCCGCTCGGTCCGAGCGGGGGGCGCGGATTGTGTCTGATCCGTCATTCGACGACACGCGGTGTGGGCGGCCGTTCGGTTGCGTCCCTGGGCGGTTGCGGCGGCGGGGTCTGCATGTCGTGCAGCGCGACGATTGCCGCCTGCAATTCGGCGACCGTCAGCGCATCCTTGGGATCCGACGGCTCCCGCCCTGACCGGATCGCCCCCTGCGCCACGGCCACGATCATGACCAGCACGGCCGGCAACAGATCAATCGCGATGGCCCCGGCCCAGGACGGGACGAAGTTGCGGGCATAAAGGATCACGGCATCGGCGGTGGAAATCGGCGTGTAGATCACGTCGGACGCGGGCTCCAGCGCCAGCACGTCCGACGCCGCCGCCTGGAGCGTCTCGGCCCGCTGGGCCAGCACTTCCAGAAGCGATGTGATCGTCGCCTGTTGTGCCGCCTGCCCGCCCGCGTTGGTCGCGTCCAGCCGCGGCAGCACGACCGATTGCGCCAGATCGCGCGCCGAACGGTCCACCAGCGAGGCCACGGAAAGCTGGCGCAGGGTCGTGATCACGCCCGCCAGCCTCACCGCTTCCTCCGAAAACTGGACGGATCTGTCTTCGACCGCGCCGGGCGCCACCGTCAGCGCGCGCATTCGGCTGAGGATCGCGTTGCCTTCCGCAAAGGCCGCCGCAATGGGCAGCTCCTGCGCCTGGATCAATTCCTCAAGCGCCGCCAGTTCGTCCGACTTCTGCGTCAGCACCCGAAACACCGCGCCGCGCCCGGCCAGCCCCGACAGGCCGCCGCCCGCCTCCTGCGCCGAAAGGTCCTCGAAACTCTGCCGCGTGCGCGCCACGTCCAGCCCCAACGCCTGCCCCTGAAGCGAAACTTCGTGCGCGCGTTCCAGCGAGGCCTGGTAATCCTGCACGGTCCTGGCCAGATGCTGTTCCACCGCGGCCGAACCCGCAAGCGCCGCCGCGTTCAGCCAGGACGACATGGCAATGATCGCGCCGGAGCCTATCACCATCGCCAGCACCAGCCAAAGCCGCGTCGCCGTCGTGCGCATCGCCGGCAGCAGGCGCAGAAGGTACGACCAGAACACGAAGATGCCCGTCGAAACGGCGGCCGAATAGGCGATCGCTGCGAACAGCGACAGCGCGCCGCTGTCGTCCAGCAGCCCCCGGACGCCAAGATAGGTATAGATGCCCGAGGCGACGGCCAGAATGCCAAGCGCGGCAGAGGTAAAGCTTTCAAGCCATGTCAGATGACCTTCGACATCGCGCGCGTGCCGCAGCCCGTTGGTGTCCTGGGTCAAGATACATCTCCGCGAAGTGGAACGTGCGTGGGCCGCCATCGCCATCGAGGGCCGCATCCGGTCGGTGACGTTAACTATTTCGCACGTCTTCGACGAGAGTCCACCGGCATCCCGCAAGTGTGATCGCCAAGGCGCCGTCGCTTAACAATTGTTCCGACATCAGGGTCGCCCGCGCCCGCCGCATCCGGCACGTCAGGGCCAACAGCTTCCCGCGATGCGTGCATTTGCCACAATCCATTCAGCCCATAAAAGATCCGCGGATTGACGCATGTCAATGCATTCCGAAAATCGAATGTCATGATGCCCCCAACGATGAAAACATCGACGGAGGAAGACAATGGCGAAACAGACCACGCCCGACAGCCCGGCCAACGGCCCGGCATCACCGGACGTCGACGCCAGCGCGGCGCTCAAGCTCAACCGTCAACTGTTTCACGCCGGCGCCCATGTCCAGGCCCGCGTGGCAGAGCGGATGGCCCGCCTGGGGCAGGAACACCTGTCCTTCGTGGCCCGGCGCCTGGACCGCGACCGCGCGTTCATCGGGGAACTGGCCGATGTCGGGCATCCCGGTGAAACAATCGGCCACTGGGCCGCGTTCACAGAGGAGACGCAGAAGGATTACAGCGAGGAATGGCAACGGATGCTGGGCCTGTGGACCGACACCGCGCGACAGACGTCCGCCGACCTGCATGACCATTTCAACGAAACGATTGGCGCCGCGCTGAAGCGCGGCACCACGGACAAAGTGAAGGGGGACGCCTGATGCCCATCAAGACAGTTCTGACCTATGCCGACGGAACCGCCCGGGATGACGGCCGGCTTGCCGCCACGCTTGCCGTCAGCCGGCATTACCACGCGCATGTCAGCGTGGTGGCCATCGGCATCGAACCCGAGATCCCGACAGGCGCCTATGCCGGGTTCGGAGAGACGGCCTTCCGCAACGATTTTCACGGACACACGGTGGCCGGGGCCGACGCGCTGGCCCGCACGATGCGCTCCCGCCTTGAAGCCGAAGCCGTGCGGTCGGACGTGTCGACGCTGGTCACCACCCCCGGCGCCCTGTCCAACCGCTTCGGCCACCGCGCGCGGTATTCCGATCTTGTCGTTCTGGCCGCGCCCGAAGACGGCCGGTTCGACCGGACCGATGCGGATGCTTTCGAAGGCGCGCTCTTTACCGGCGACGGGCTGGTCATGGTGGGACCGGACAGCATGAAGCCGGATGCCAAAACGGTGATGATCGGGTGGGATGGCAACGTCTCCGCGCTCCATGCCGTACGCCGGGCCCGGCCGATGCTGGAAGCCGCCGACACGGTCGAAATCGCCATGGTCGATCCCTCCTCCGAACAGGCCCAGAGCGGCGAGGACCTCGCGGTGATGTTGTCGCGGCACGGTCTTGTCGTATCGGTCGCGCGCATTGCCGGCGATGGCCGACCGGCGGCAGAAGCACTTGGGCAGCGGCAGATCGAAATCGGGGCGGATCTTACGGTGATGGGCGGATATGGCCATTCGCGGTTCCGGGAGTTCGTTCTGGGCGGCGTGACGCGGGATTTCCCGGGAATGTCCAACACGCCGCTCCTGATTGCCCACTGACTGACCGACGGATACGGCGTGAACCAGACGACAGGGGAACAGCCGGCGGCCGTTCCCGCAGTGCCGGACGGGGTCGGCGCGCCCGTGACCCGCGTCCTGCAGACAGGAGCGCACCCATGGACCAGACTGAAACGATAGATTTCCTGAAATCGGGCGCCGGGTTCGAAGGCGATGACGGCTCGGACGTCGAGGTGGTCGAAACCCATTGCTCGGTCATCTTCCTTCAGGGCGACGCGGCGCTGAAGCTGAAGCGGGCGGTGACCTACGATTATCTTGACCTTAGCACGGTGGACCTGCGCCACGCGATCCTGGACCGCGAACTGGAACTGAACCGCCCCGCCGCGCCCTCCATCTACCGCGACGTGATGCCGGTCACGCGGGCGGGAGACGGGCTGGCCCTTGGCGGCGACGGAGAGGCGGTGGACTGGGTGCTCCGCATGAACCGCTTTCCGGCGGAAAACGAACTGGAGCGGATCGCCGAACGCGGCGATTTCGATGACCGGCTCGCCACCGACACGGGCGCGGCGATTGCCCGCTACCACGAACAGACGCCCGAACGCCGTCAGCCGGGCCGCGCGATGATGGCCGATATCCTCGATGAACTGGGCCGGGTCTTCGCGGAATTCCCCGGCGCCGACGGCACCGGCCGGGTGTCCGAATGGCAGGACGCGGCCGCCCGGGCGCTGGACCGCGTCGGCGCCTGTCTCGATGTGCGGGGCCGGGACGGGCATGTCCGCCGCGCGCATGGCGATCTGCACCTGCGCAACCTCGTGGTGATCGACGGCCGCCCCGTCCCCTTCGACGCACTGGAATTCGACGAGGATCTGGGCACCTGCGATCTGCTCTACGACATCGGCTTCCTGATCATGGACCTGCTGCACCGCGATCTGGACCGGCAGGGGTGCCGCGTGCTGGACGCGTGGCTGCGCGATTTCCGCGGGGCGCAGGATGCGGGGCTGGCGGCGCTGCCGCTGTTCCTGTCGGTGCGGGCCGCGATCCGGGCCATGGTGCAATTGCAGACCGACGCCGCGCGCGAACGGGCCGGCGCCTCGGCGGACGCGGTGGCGGCCTATCTCGATCTTGCCTGCCGGGCGCTTGACCCCGGCCCGCCGCGCCTGATCGCGGTCGGCGGCTTTTCGGGCAGCGGCAAGAGCGTGCTGGCCCGGGCCCTTGCGCCCGGCCTTGGCGCGCTCCCCGGCGCGGTGCTTCTGTCGTCCGACCTCGAACGCAAGGCCGGGCAGCGGCCGGACGAAAAGCTGGCCACAAGCGATTACGCGCCCGACCGGCGCGACGCGGTGTACGAGGCCATGTTCGACCGGGCCGCAACGATACTGGACGCGGGCCATTCGGTGATCCTCGACGCCACCTTCATCGACCCCGCCCTCCGGGACGAGGCCGAGGCCACCGCCGCCCGTACGGGCGTCCCCTTCAGCGGTTTCTGGCTGGACGCGCCCCGGGACACGCTGACGACGCGGCTGGAGGCGCGCGTCGGCGACGCCTCGGACGCGGATTCAAGTGTCCTAATGATGCAACTGGAGACAGGCACCGGGCCCCTGTCCTGGCAAAAGATCGACGCGTCCGGCACGCCCCGGGCCACGCTGGATCAGGCCAGACAGGCCATGACGGAAGTCGAGATCACAGGCCCCGCATGACAGTCAGCAGGCGATGTTATCCGATGTGATACAGGCACCTGCGCGCGAGGTGCTCACAACCCGAGTGGCAGGGTTCTACGGGCCGGGAATGATCAACCGCTCTCGTTGCGACCATCGGTCAATACGCCGCCCCCTGCCCTGACGTGGCTGCCATCGGCAGAGATCGCCGGATCCGCCGGCCCGATCGCGTTCATCCGGCGGAAGGCAACGGGATCCAGGCCCAGCTTATCCACCAGATCGTCCATCGCGCGTTCGACAGCGAAATCGGCCTTTGCGACCCAGTCGTCGAAAAAGGTGCCCGGCGCCGGCGTGTTGGTCCGCACCGCGTATCCGTCGATCCGCTTGCTGCGGCACTTGTATGGCGCCACCGACTCTCCAACGGCGCGCATCAGCGCCCCGGCGGCGTGGCCGCCATAAGCCCCGACATTGCACACGACCCGCAGGTCCATCGCCGTCAGCCTGCCACCGTGTGACGCCCCGAGGCGCACGCGCACCTCGATCGGATTACATTCTGCGGTGCCCTCGGTCCGCTCCGGGCCTGACCCTTTCAGCGTCACCGGACGGCGCGTTTTCAGCACCGCCAGCGCCACGATGTCTTCGGTCAAAATGCCCGGCCCGCCCGGCCCGGACGCTTCGCCCAAGACATGCACGTGCGCGCGCGGAAGGTCATGAAGCGTTGCCAGCGCATCGCCGATACGGGCGGGCGACGGCGCGGCCGTGCGTAGGATCAGCCGCGCGTCATCGTCCAGCCAGCCCGTACACTCGCGGCCATCGGGAGGCACAGGCCGGACATCTTGCGTGTAGGTCGCATCGTGCACCGTGAACGCGAAGGTCAGCCCGGTGTCGACATCGCCGGTACTCCCGTGAAGTTCGGCCACGATGTTGCTGTCGGCCGTCTCGTGCACCTTGGGGCTGTCGGGGCTTAACGCGGCGTGGGGGTCCGTGACCGGATCGTGAACGTCGTACTCGACGGTAATCGCGCGGCACGCGGCCTTGGCCACGGCCTCTGTTTCGGCCACCACGGCCGCCACGCGCTGGCCCGCGAACCGGATCACAGGATCAAGGATCGTGGTATCGGCGACGTCCTCGTGCGTCAGAACCGCGATGACGCCGGGCATGGCACGCGCGGCCGCGGCATCGACCGACAAGACCCTGGCAGAGGCATGGGGCGCGCGCACGATCTTCATATGCGTCATGCCGTCCGCAACGCGCCTGTCGTCTGCGGCATCGAAGACAGACCGGCGCCCACCGGCATGCGATAGCTCCGCCGGGCAATCGAAGCCACCGGCCCCCCTCTGGTCTGAAGGAGGCCCTGCCCTTTCGCCGCGTTCGAAGAACGACTCGACCGTCATCGGATCCACCCGCGCCCCTATACAACCCAAAACTCTTAACCAGCCGGAACAAGCGATCCCGCCACGGTCGAGTCGCAGCGCGACCTTGCGGCAATATTCACGTCCTTGATATTTTCAATCCGAGCGCAGAGTGTTGCCGGATAGGCAACAGCTTGGACAGGATCGACGACTTTGGAGAATGGCGACGCCACCCCGGATGGCAAATCCGTGCCAAGACCGGTCGCTGATGCGCGGCCCGACACCGCCCTGGCCCCCGCGCATATGGCCCGGGTCTTTCATCAGCCGTCGCTGATCTATTTCAACGCGGTCGCGCGCCACCTGTCCATGCGCGAGGCGGCGCGCCAGCTGAATGTCGCGTCGTCGGCCATATCGCGCCAGATCGGACAGCTGGAAACCGCGCTGGGGCTGACCCTGTTCGAACGCGACCGCCAGCGGCTTCATCTTACGCCCTCGGGAGAGGTCCTCTACCGGCACACGCGGCTCTTGGCGACGACCTTCGATACGGCCCTGGCCGAAATCGAAATGCTGCGCGGGTTGCGGACGGGGCGCGTGCGCATCGCCACCGTGGAAAGCGTGGGCCTGTCCTTCCTGCCGCAATTCCTGGCCGAGTTCGGCCAGAGACACCCGCGCATCCATCTGGACATCATCGTCACGTCCTCGGCCGATGTTCTCGACAAGCTCTTGAACGATGAGGTCGATATCGGTTTCGGGTTCATCCACGAGCAGCCGAAAGGCCTTGAAATTGCCCTGCGCCGCGACGTGCGGGTGGGCGCGCTGATGAAACCGGACCATCCGCTGGCGTCGGGCAAGATCCTGCGGCTGAACGATTGCCTGAGCTATCCCATCGCCATCGCCCGCCCCGAAATTTCCCTGCGCGGCGTGATCGACCCGTTCCTTGAACAGGCGGGCCCGTCCCTGCCGCCCATCGTCGAAGCGAACTCCATCCGGATGCTGGTGCAGCTGGCGCTGGCGGGGCATTACGTTTCGATCATGACGCCCATCGGCGCCCAGACCGAACTGACGAAAGGGCAGCTCTGTTTCAGGCCGCTCGAAGATCCGGGCCTGCCGACGAACCGGTTCGCCCTGCTTGTGCGCACCCGCAGCAGCCTGCATTTCGCCCCGGCGGTGTTCTACGAATTTGCGATGGAACGTTTCGCCAGCATCGAATTGCCCGGCGCGGTGTGACATTGCCGTCTCGCGGCTGCACCGAAAGCATCGCCGGCGTTCTCGTGTGACACCGTGCGATTGCCGGGCATGGCGGCCCGGAACATCGGCCGTGTGCCGCCCGGCATGGCCGGCACACAGGCGCAGTTTCCGGGCGAAACGGGATGCCGTGCACGATCCGGCCGGCGGTTAAAGACCGAAAACAGGGATGAAACCGCCTGCTTCCTTCTCATCGCGTCACGTCCGATAAAATCGCGGTCTCACCGGTTCCCATACACGAAATCGACCTCGGTCAGGGCGTGTCCAGCAGGCGGGCGACTTCGGCCATCACCACTTCGACCAGCTCCCGGTCCACCTGCTTGCCGTCCAGCCGGATCATCCAGCCGCGCTCGTCCTCGGCACTGACAAGCGTCACGCCGCTGTCCAGCCGCATCTCCCCGGCCCGGCGCTCCTTCGGCGCCTTCTTCGGCCGCCCGCCCCGGCGCGGATCGGCCTTGGGCGGGTCCAGATCCTCCAGCGCCCGGGCCAGCGCCGCGGCTTCCTCTTCCGGCGTGTCCAGAACGGTTTCCGCCAGGCTCCGGCGCAGCTTGTTCTCGGCCCCGTCGCGCAAAGCCTGCGCCAGCTTCAAACCGTCCTTTTCCTTGATCAGGTCGGGGAAGGTCAGCATGTCGCCCAGTTCCTCGAAGATCAGCGCGAAGGACCGGATCTTCGACCGCTTCGCCTTCGACGCCTGCGGGAACAGCGCGTCCACCGCCGCCTCGACCCCCGGAAAGGCGCTCTGCTGGCTGGCGATCACGGCGATGCGGCCACGTTCGAAATGGCTCAGCGAGGCGCGGATCTCGTTCTCCTCGACCATCGCGGCGAAGGTGCCGCCCATGGCGTCGGGGTCGCGGATCACGGCGCGGATCGTATCGAACCGGTCGTCCTCCGCCCGCCCCTTCAGCGCCTGCACGGCCCGCAGCCGCCGGTAGCCCGACAGCAGCCCAAAGCGCGCGCCCTTGGCCTGCGCTTCGGCCTCCGGATACTCGAAAACCTCGATCGGAAGACGCAAGCCATTGGAAAGAATGGATTTCTCCAATTCCCGCATCTCCACCTGGTCCAGCGCCACCCGGTCGCGGACCAGCGCATCGGCGTCGATCTCCTCCAGCGGGATCTCGGCCATCACAAGGCCCCTGCCCTCGGCATCGCGCAGCCTTACGGCATCCTTCCGGTCCCGCGCCGCCTCGGCCCGGGCCTCCGGCGGTCGGGCATCGTACCCGGCGGCCGTCTCTGCCGCGACCTGCGCGATGGGGGCTGATGTCGGGGGCCGCGAAACCGGGGTTTCGCGGCGAAACTCGTCTTCGTAGCGGCTGAGATCGTCAGCCGAGGGCAGTTCCAGTTTGCGTCGCTTGGCCATCTTAACCCTCCGCGTTCGCCATCTGCTGATCGCGCCACCATGTGCCAAGGATCAGGTCCTTGACCTCGGCCCAGGTGCGGTCGAACGTCTCGCGCCCCCGGACATAGGTGTCGCGGTTGAAATCACGGTAATCGGCCTCGTAGATGCCGGACACCTGCTCTCCCGCCTGCCCGACCATGGCCGTCACGTCCTGCCGGTAGGTGGTCATGAAATCACCGAAATAGGCTTGGATCACGTTGGCCAGATCAGATTGCTGGGCAGCATCGAAGCGGGTGATCAGGGCCCGGACAGCATCCCATTCGAACCGCATTTCCGGCAGCCCATCGCTGCGCCGCATCCGGTTTTCGCCCTCTTCGATCGAGGCGAAGGTGGAATAGATCATGTCGAAGAACCGGCCCGTGGAATCGAATTCCAGGAACGACGCGCCAAGGGGCACCAGCAGGATATCGGCCGCCGCCAAGGCGTTGATCGTCAGGTAGCCAAGCGCCGGCGGGGTATCGAGGAAGATCAGGTCGTACCGGTCCAGCAGCCCACCTTCGGTCAGGGCGTTCGACAGCGAATCCCACAGCGGCCAAGTTCGCGCCTGCATCCGCCAGACGGGCACCTGGAATTCCGACCAGTAGAGGTTCAGCTGCGCGCCGATCAGGTCGATATTGGGCCAGTGGGTGGGCTGGATCAGCGACGCCGGATCGATGGTCAGGGCTTCTGTCAGGGTCTCGTCGAAGGGGATCGTGGGATCGCCCGAGGCGGCACGGACCTTGTTCTCGGCCTCCAGATGCCGGGCGAAATCGCGGGCCAGAAGCGGGAAGGCGGTCTGCCATTCGTCCTGCACCTTGCCCCCCATGATCGACGTCATGGAGCCCTGGCTGTCGAGATCGACCACCAGCACCTTGTAGCCATCGAGCGCCGCCGACATCGCCAGATGCGCGGCGGTCGAGGTCTTGCCGACCCCGCCCTTGAAGTTGGCCACCGCCACCACCTTGGCCGGCAGGCCTTCCGGCCGCCACGCGCGGTATTCCCGGTTGGCAGCCCCTTCGGTGGCAAAGTGATCGCGGAGGATCAGGATCTCCTCCAGCGTGAACCATTTCGAGCCGCCTTCCCCCGTGCCCTGGGGCAGCTCCGGGTTGGCCTTCAGCACGCGCCTGAGATGGGCCGGGGCGACGGGGATCAGGTACCGGCAGATCTCCCATGTGGAAAACGACCGCAGCCGCTTCTGGCCATCGGGGGCGTAGCCCCTCTTGGCAAGGTCGTCGCGGCCACGGGCGGCAAAGGCGGCGGCCTTGGCGAAGCGGGTCGTGTCGATGGGTTCGGACAGCTTTTCCGCGGCCTTGGCGGGGTCTATGTTGAAGTAGGAGGGCACGCCCGCCCGGGATCCGTTGCCCGGTTTCATCACCATGTCAGCTCCGCATGTTCGCGTTTGAAGGGGATATGCTGCGAACTATGGCACATGAGAGGCCGGATGGGAATCGATCAGACCTGTTCCATCCCTTTTTTACCTGATGAAATCGAAAACATCACGAACGTTTAAGAATCCTTTCAGGTATTTAAAGACTTTACGGTTCATTTCTGTATGTGAAATCAGATATTTACCCGCTGACAGGTGCCCGCATACGGGAGAACGCGGCGCCGTCTACGGGGGATAGGGGACCCGTTTACGGGAAGAGGGGCTCCGATTCGCAGGAAGGGCAGGCGGGCGGAGTCGATCTGCTCTGAAAATCAAGGATATCTTGTGCTCTGGCAAGGCAGAGGGGCACGATCAGGGGGATCCGGGGCCGGTCCGCGCGGCCCGGGTCCCGTAACCGGGTACCTATGCACTGGCGATGGGAGCCCGGGCTGTCCGCGCTATAGGTGCCAAACCCGGACTTGCCAGCGGGTACCTTGAAGCCGATACTTGGGCAGATGGGAATCGCCCGGGGGCGCGCATGGACGATATTCCGCGGGAACAACTGACGGGCTCGCTGCGCCGGGGCGAGGTGAAGAAACACGTCGCAGCGATCCATGTCTCGGGCAAGCTGACGCTGCTGCAACGCAAGCTGTCGAACGTGCTGCTGCTGAACGCCTATGACACGCTGGTCAGCCAGGCCGTGCACCGGATCGATGCCAGGACGCTTTGCCTGATGATCGGCTACAATTCGAACGACATGGAGACGCTGAAGGCCAGCCTGCGCGGGCTGGCCGAGACGGTCGCCGAATGGGACATGCTGGACGAGCAGGGGCAGCAGGAATGGGGCGTCTCGGCGCTGCTCAGCTATGCCAAGCTGAAGGGCGGGATCTGCGAATATGCCTATTCCCCCGCGCTGGCGGAAAAGCTGAACGACCCGAAGGTCTTTGCGCTGATCAACCTCAACATCCAGCGTCGGTTCACCAGCGGCCATGCGCTGGCGCTTTATGAAAACTGCTACCGGTTCCTGCGGACGGGG
>NZ_QZEX01000010.1 GCF_003646465.1 Chachezhania antarctica | reverse complement strand
CAAGGCTCGCATAACGGTCCGAAAGATCAAAGAAACCCATCTGCGTCATTGCTGCATCCCCTATATGCCGGTTCACCAAGTCACGATATCGCAGCGCCAAGGTCAGGGCAATTTTTAGAGATGCCCTAAGGTATGTTTGGTAGCTGAAATGATTCGAGCTAGGTATGCGTCAGGGTTGGAGATTTGCTCTGCACTGCCAGCAATCTGGTTTTGGACCATTAGTGTTTTCGCGTAACCTATTGTTGAAATCGCTTTCGTTAGGGTAACCTGAGCTATTCTAAGCATCTTTCCAAACTCGAAGATTATTTGCACCATAGCGCGCTCTGTTCGAGGCGTACTGGGATAGAACTCAGACAGGACTGTCAGACTGTTCCAAAACTCTGTGTTTGAATCTGGCGTAGTTTTTTTTGTATATGATTTTTGTGGTTCTTTGTGCCGGACATTTCGACCGTCTGTGGCGGTCATTGTGGCTGTATCATCAAGGTTCTGTTGTGGCTGATTTATGGTGGTGGTTTTAGATTCTATCGTGGCAACAGGTGCTTGGGTTCCTTCTGTATTGGCCTGATCCACGCCCATGAGAACGTCTGTAAGCTTGTCAATGATTGCGCGGGCTTGCACTAGCGTCGTACTGGCGCGGCGCATGATGTTGCGTGTTCCTTCCAAGAAAGTACTTACGTCTTCGCCTACGGGTAGTCTTAAACATTCCATACGCAGCTTCTGGATATAGGAGCGAAGACCGCGCAGCTCATCGGCTTCCTGACGACGCTTTTGGGCGAGGGCAAAAAGTTCTTCTGCCCGTGCCAGGAGAGGGGAAAGGTCAATGCCGAATGCGCCGATAACCTTCCCGCCGCGATGAATTGGGAACCGTTTCCCGTTAGCACTGTCTTTGCGTTGGATCAGCCCAACTTCTTCTAGGCGTTCTAAATGACGCCTGAGCTGTCGCTCGGTGATCCCCTTGGCTCGAAAGCAAAGTGTATTATTGGACGCGTAGACGGTAAGCAAAGTTAGTGGCGAAATAGGTCTATCGAGACCTGATTTGGAATCTTTGCAAGGGAGGCAGCTGAGTAGAGCATCAATCACCATAACAGAGGCTGCGCGCAGTCCGAGGTCTTTGGAGACGGTGTTGACCGCGGCCATCAAATCTCGCCTCGTGATCGGTCTGAAAGAAGGTTGCTGCTCGATGCTGCCCATTCCCGCAAAGGCAATGGGCTCCTGCAAGGCACAGTTATCCTGCGCCTCGACTGCTGAAGTCGCGACTTGTTCCTGTTTCATATGATTTCAGACGGCAAAATGCGACCGGGCACCGAAATCGGTGTTGCAGTGATTCGTTTTTGGGAGTACCAATATAGTGCTAGTAAATCGGGACCCTCTGGAGAGCTTCACCGCCTTCGGGGGGTTTCTTTTTGCGCGCTTGTCTGCCTCCTTGTTGTTTGCTTCTATCTTTTCCATAGGTTGGCCACGGCCAACCGTAACGAAATCAATGGCTTATCGTTTGTGGATCTGCGCCAGCTTCATGGATTCTTTTTCCACTCGTCGTAGAGTCTCTCAAGGTTGGCTTCGACAAAACCGATGAAGCCTCGTTCTTTCTGTTCCGATACCTCGATCATAAGGCGCTTGCCCTTTGCCTTAAACGAGACCGGCCTGTCCTTTAATCTGGACAGTGGGTTAGGAGAGGCAGCATTTGCCGCCAAACCTACAGCCTTTTTGCTCTTGCCTTCAGCAGCCTGAAGCGCCTCAATGAGAGCGCTCAGCTTTTCAGTTGGCGTACCATTGTCAGGAACCAGCGAGAGCATTTCAGCGTCTGTCACAGCAGTTTCGATCTTGATGAGTCGCCTGAGTTCGAGCCACGGTCGCCGCCCTGCCTCATGAGCAGCGCCAATTGCATAGATCAGCACATCAGGAAGATCGCGCGCTACACTTATCAGCTTGCTGAGGGTTCCCTTGTCGACTGCGAGGACATCTCCGATTTCTGCCCTGGTGAAACCCTGTTCTTCGAGCTTGATTGCGAAGATAGCTTGTTCAATGAAACTTCGTTCGAGGCGAGCGGAGTTTTCTAAGGCTTGAGAGACAAGTGCCTCACGTTGGTCCATTTCCTTGATGTAGGCTTTGACCTTGATCCCAAGCGCCCGACAGGCTGCGATTCTTCTGCGACCATAGACAACTTCGTAGCGAGGGCCGACTCCACGCCGATACCGAAGCAGGGCAGGAAGCTGTTGACCAGAAGTCCGGATCGACTCAATGAGATCGTCAAGCCCCTCGGCCACGTCAAACCTGTCTGCAATTTCGGAATCCGAGATTTCGCTGACATCCACTTCTTGGGAAGCTTGGGCCGAAACTTGAGAGAGCACGTCTGACATGCTTTTCAGCGAGCGAGGGGCTCCTTCGCCGGGCTTCTGGTCGTTCTCCTCGACAGCCGCAGAAGGTTTGGAACCCATTTGCGCTAGGCTTTTGGCAAGTAGATCACGCTTCATTGCTGCCTCCTCGACCCCATGCGGATTGGATCATCTTTTCGATATCGTTTGAGAAGCTGATCACGGATTCCAAGGCGCGATCATAAGTCTTCCGGTTCTTCGAGCCGGCAAGATCCACCTCGAAGATTGTCTTCTGGGACAAGCCAGCTTCGCTTACGGCAGACGACTTAACGAATGGGGACTTGATCACACTGTCACCAAGCAACTGCCTGATCCATTCGGCCAAATCTTGCTGCGTACTTATGGCTGTGTCAAACCGGGTCAGCAGATACGCAAAATTGTCGTAGGCGCCGATCCCTCCGTTGGAATGAAGTACTTCCAAAACACCAGATGCCATGGTGAGAAACTGGCTGGCTGAAGCGAGGTCTACGCGCTCGGGGATAATGGTCATGAGCAGTGAAGTTGATGCGCATACTGCCGACATCGTGAGATATCCAAGCTGAGGGGGGCAGTCGATGAGGATAACATCGTACTCGTCCTCAACCTGGCGTATCGGATCTCGAATCCGATTGAAAAACACCGGCTGCTCACCACGGCTCAATGCCATAGGGGTCTCTGTTTCAAACTCCGAGAGCATGATCCCTCCAGGAACCAAGTCCAGATTGGGAAAGTAGGTCTTACGTAGAACGTCGGTGATCGGGACTCGGGATATTTCGCCGTCGTTGTAGCGGATTGCATCATAGAGCGTTCCGCCCTTACGGAAATCGATCTCGGGCTGATATCCGAAAAAGGTCGTGAGCGAGGCTTGCGGATCTGCGTCGATCAGACACACACGATAGCCGCGTAACGCTAGCCTCATCCCAAGCGTTACGGTCGTTGTCGTTTTGCTCGAGCCGCCTTTGAAGTTAACAGTGGACCAGATTTGCAGTTTGTCGCCCTGACGTCGACCAGGAAGGAACTGGTAGGGGTCTTTAGCGTTCTGTGACAGAATATTGCGGATCTCGAGAATCTTCTCGGCGGTGTAGAGGCGTTTGTTGTTAGAGCCTTGCTCGACATCGGGGATGCGATCGTCGAAGTGAGCTTTTCGCAGATAGCCATCGCTTACACGCAACAACTCTGCCACTTCAGCGGTAGTGAAGCTCCGAAGCGTCTTTTCTTCTTTTGGCGCTAGGAAGAGCTTGGACATGTGTTCAAGGGCTTCGGAAAGCCGGTCTGCGTCTGCTCTTAGTTTATCATGCAGCACTGGATGCATTTTTGTTCGTCCGCCTCACATCGTCCCGTCTGCGTTACTCGATATAGGCTACCGTTCGGAGCATCGGGAAACGCGAAGGACGTATTTTTTCTTCTTTTCACGTTACAGCTATGACGCGAGAAATGGGGAAACTCAAGAAAAAATGTTTGCGGCCGTCTTGTGCTGACGGAGGAGGTAACCACCATATGAAGCGCTGACGTTAAGACAGCGCATCATGACTTCATGCTAAGCAGTTGGTTTAACTAGATTATCTTATACAAGATTTATCCACAGGACAACATTTCACCCCGGCGAGGGTGAGCAGTTGAAACGTCACTACCAGCTTCAGTAACGCAATTCATGCCGCTCTGACCACTTATAGGTTCTTTAGCGCAGCTCTGGCGATTCCTTTGTACAGCCCAAAGTTTGAACGATCTAGTGACTGCTGTATGCCGTATCCCGTTACTTAGAGAGTAAGCCTAGGCGTTGAGCACGCTCCAGCAACATCTTGACCGAAGACGGTTGCCAACTGGTTCGCCCGCGCGGTGTGCGTTCGCGCATCGCTTCTAAGCGGACGCAGATCGCCTGTAGCGTGATATCAGGGTCTGCACCCTTGATGGCGGCGACGATGGCCGGCAGGCGGTCGTCCGTCTCGCGTCGCCCGGCACGGCCAAGAACGGCTTCAGACAGGAAGCCGTCGCGCACGTAGGCCTTCACGGCACGCCGCAGGCGGCTTTGCGTCCAGCGACGCGCTTCGGGCAGGGGGGCATTTACGATGCGCAGCACATCTTCCCAGGCCATGTCTGGGCGCAACCGGCGGACATGTGGCACCCAATCCTGCGCCGTCTCGTTCAGGCGCTCCATATATCCATCCTGGCGCGCCAGACGGACCTTGCGCAACGCTGCAGGATCCTTGGCGCGCAGACCAGGGTTCCCACCGACGCGTCCCTTGTTGCGTGCGCTGGCCAGCCCCGCTTTGGTACGCTCACGGATCAGCGCGCGTTCGAACTCGGCCGCCGCGCCCAGAACCTGCAGGGTAAATTTGCCCTGCGGGGACGCAGTGTCGATTGGGTCCAGCAGCGAGCGAAAGAAGGCCCCCTTGGCTTCCAGCCGTTCGATCACCTCGAGTAGATGGGAGAGTGATCGCGCCAGGCGGTCGATGCGGACTACGACCAGCGTGTCGCCCTTGCCGATCCGCTCCAGCACGCGCGCAAGCACCGGCCGGGCGCGATTGCCGCCCGAGGCTTGCTCTTCGAATATCTCGGCGCAGCTTGCGGATTTCAGGGCCTGCGACTGGGGCAGGGGGGTCTGATCCTCTGTCGAGACGCGTGCATAACCGATTAAAGGCATCAAAACAGGCCGTTTGCAGTTTCATATACCGTCACTAAACGACCGATTGATGGCAGAAGAATAACGTTTCGGAGGTTGGTGCCACCTTTTTTCTGTAAGTTCCACATAGGCGGCGCAATGGAAAACCGCTATCTGGAAGAATATGCGGGAGACCTGTGGGCCGGGTCTGCGGGGCGGGCATTGGGGTGTTGCATGGACTTACGGTTGAGGGATTATTTTGATGTCGGCACGCTGCAACGCGGTGAAGATTATGCGCATCGCGGTCTGGTCGCGACGGTCGAGCCTCTGCCGGATGGGAGTATCCGCGGGCGTGTGTTGAATGGGCGCGGGGAAAGCTACCAACAGCGGATTACCCTGAGCAACAGCTTTGTGGACGGGATTTGCTCTTGCCCGGTGGGGCATAATTGCAAGCACGTGGTCGCTGTTTTGATGACATCGGCGGAACGCGATTCCAGCTCCCCGCAACTGGCAGCACCGGTGCGGGGTTGGCTGACCCGTGTCAAGCAGCAGCCGACAGCCCTAGTGCCGCCTGAGGCACGTCCCGAGGACTATCCGGACAAGGTGAAGGAACGCCTGCTTTATGTCCTGATCCCGAATGAAACAAAAGTCAGGATCGACATTTACAAGGGCCGTATCAATGCTGCTGGCACAGGCCTGAACAAGGCGATCCGGCGCTATGATGCGCTGCGCAGCAACGCTGTGGCAAAATTCATCCGACCGACCGATCTGGAGCTTTTGTCTGCGCTGGCGCAGACCCAACTGTGGGAAACGCACTATAGCTACGGCCTGCCCGGTATGTTCAAGCCAAAGGGGCAGGATGCTTTGCCCCTGATCCGGCGCTTGTGCGACACGGGTCGCTTCCTCCATGACAATTCTCCGGACGCGGAGTTGAGCTGGTCAGAAGCGTGTCCAAAGGCCAGACTGGCCTGGCGCATGGCGGCGGATGGCAGTCAGAGCCTGGGGTTTGAGGACGCAGACGGCATACAGTTGGAGTTGCGGGCGTTGGACGGGGCAGCGCTATGGGTGAACACCGCGCACGGTCAGATCGGGGCGCTGGCACAGCCGGTGCAGATTGAGGCGCTGCAGCTTGTCCAGAGCGCTCCCCAAGTCGCGCCCGATGAAGCGGCGGCCCTGGCTGCGGAGATGCCCGCCACGCTCGCTGGACTGGCCTTGCCGCCGCCGCATGTGGCGCGACAGAGACGGCGCGCGGCCCATAAACGCATCGCCCGTTTGACGCTTGGAGCGGAGAGCGCGCGTGACGGCTATAGGCGTTGGGACAGCGTTTCTGTCACTCTGCCAACACTGACATTGCGCTTTGTCTATGACGGGCAGGAGGTTTGGGAAGGCGACGCCGACCCCCGGGTCGTTGAAAACAACGAGGTCGTAACGCTGACGCGCGATCATCAATGGGAAGCTGCTTGCGTCATCCGACTGATGGATGCAGGGGCGATACCCGTTGACGAAATGGACTATCTTTTGCCGAGCGCTCGAATGCTGCAATGCGATTTCGTCTTCGCTGAGGAGGAGATGGGCGCGAACAGTATGCGCCTCCTGTCGTCGCGCGATGGTCTCGAGTTTGCGTTCCGGACGCTGCCCGGGTTGCGGACCGAAGGCTGGGAAATCATTGAAACATCAAAGTGGCCCTTCCGTTTGAGCGATGAAGCTGCCGCGCTGACGGTTGCAACACAGACCGAGGCAGGCGACGCATTCCACGGCAACGACTGGTTCTCGCTGGGGTTTCAAGCCGAGATCGGCGGCAAGCCAGTGGATGTCGCGCCCCTGATCGCGGCCTTTCTTGAACAGGTGCGTGACGAATGGGACGCCGTGCCGGATGTCGACGTCCTGTCGCAGCATCTGTCCGATAAGCCGGTTTACCTGAACCGGGGCAAGGCGGGCTATGCCCCCCTGGACCTCAGTCCGCTGGCACCCCTACTCCATCTGGTGCTGACGCATTATGCCGAGTTGGGCGCGCTGCACCCGTCGGATGCCGATGTCGCTCGGTTGGCAGAAAAGGCGCTGGCAGGCAGCTCGGTACACTTCGCCGATAACGCCGGGATCATTCCGCTGGCTCGTAGCCTGAAGGCATTGGCCGAGGCCGAGAGTTTTGCTCCACCAAAGGGATTGCGCGCGCAGTTGCGCCCCTATCAGGCCTATGGTTCCGCCTGGATGGGCAGCTTGCTCGAAGCCGGTTTTGGCGGAGTTCTGGCGGATGATATGGGGCTGGGCAAGACAATTCAGGTGTTGGCCCTCTTGCAGGCACGTCGCGAAGCAGGAGCAGCTGGCCCGGCGCTTCTGATCGTACCGACCAGCCTGCTGCATGGCTGGCAGATGCAGTCCGCGCAATTCACACCGGATATTCGACTCGTGGTCCTGCATGGCACAGGCCGGGCGGCGCTGCGCGACGAGGCTCTGCGCGCCGATCTGGTCGTCACCACCTATCCGTTGCTGGCGCGTGATCAAGACTGGCTGACAGCGACAGAGTGGCCTCTGGTGATCCTGGACGAAGCGCAAACCCTCAAGAACCCTGCGTCGCAAATGGCCAAGAGCCTGCGCAACATTCCTGCCAAGGGGCGGCTGGCGCTGACCGGCACGCCGCTGGAAAACTCGCTGCAAGACCTTTGGACACTGATCGACTGGGTGAATCCGGGTCTTCTGGGGTATAGAAAAGAGTTTCAGAAACTGTTTCGCACCCCGATCGAAAAGCATGGTGACGCGGTCGCACAATCGCGTCTCAACCGTCGGCTGCGCCCCTTCATGCTGCGTCGCACCAAGGAGCAGGTCGCAACCGAACTTCCTCCTAAGACCGAAATCCTGGAACGGGTGGAGCTGCCAAAGCCGCAGCAAGCGCTTTATGAAACCGTGCGCAGCACCATGGATGCCCGGGTGCGCGAGGCGATCAGCGCCCGTGGTCTGGCCGCAGCGCGGATTACTGTGCTCGATGCGCTGCTCAAGCTGCGGCAGGTGTGCTGCGACCCCGCGCTGGTCAAGACTGACGCGGCGCGCGCGGTGGCGGACAGCGCCAAACGCGTGCGTTTGCGTGAATTGCTGGCCGAGCTTGTGGCCGAGGGTCGCCGCGTTCTGGTGTTTTCGCAATTCGTTGAAATGCTGCATCTGATCGAAGCGGATCTTGCGGCCGCCGGTATCCCCCATCTGACATTGACGGGCCAGACGCAAAAGCGTGCCGATGTACTGGAAAGCTTTGCAAAAGGCACTGCGCCGGTTTTCCTGCTCAGCCTGAAAGCCGGTGGTCTTGGGCTGACCTTGACCGAGGCGGATACGGTGATCCTTTATGACCCATGGTGGAACCCAGCTGTGGAGCGTCAGGCCATGGACCGCACCCATCGCATAGGTCAGGACAAACCGGTATTCGTGCATCGTCTGGTCGCTGCAGGCACGGTAGAGGAAAAGATACTGGACATGCAGTCGCACAAACAGGCGCTGGCCGACGCCTTGTTCGACAAGGATGGGGGACAGGCTGGCCCGTTGCTGGACGAGGCGATACTGCAAGATCTGTTTGCGCCGCTCGGGGTGTGACAGGGGCTCGCCGCCTAGACGTTGCGCCAAAGCATGCGAACGCGGCTCTTCCGGCTTGAGGTGTTGCTGACCATTTCTGGCAAACGCGCCGAAGGTCCGAAGATTACAGCCCCGCAGCCTTGGTCAGGTTTACGCGGAACCGGTCGCGGCGACGCTGATAGCGGCGGGTCATTTCGGCTGAGGCGTGACCAAGATGCTTTTGGACGTAGCGCTCATCGACTTCGGCAGAGCTCGCGAGACCGGCGCGCAAGGAATGGCCGGAAAACAGCGCCAGGCGCTCTTTTTCGGACAGTTCGGATCGGATGCCGGCGTCGAGGACCGTGCGCTTGATCAGTCGTGCGACATGTTTGTCGTTCAGGCGTGTTTCAGATGCGCGCTTGCCATCCCGCGAGGTGCCGACGAAGACAGGGCCGAAGTCGATCTTTGCAAAGTGCAGCCATTGTTCCAGCGCCTGGACCGGGCAGGTCTGATCGCTGGAGCCGCGGCCAATTTCGACCTCGCGCCAGCCGGTCTTGGCGTTGAGCGTGAGCAGGGCGCCTTTGTCGAAGATCTCAATCCAGCCACCAGAATCCGGCGTGTCGTCCTTGTGCACGTCGAGGCTGACGATTTCTGACCGGCGCATACCGCCCGCATAACCGTTCAGCAGGATCGCCCGATCCCTGAGCCCGCGCAGGTCGTAGGGCAGGGTGGCCACCATCGCGAGGATGTCCTCGGCCAGGATCGCCTCCTTTTGCACGGGCGGTCGCGCGTGCTTGCGCTTGATCCCGGCAAGGACGGTTGCGATGTGGCGGTTCTTACGTTCAAAGGTGAAGCCGCGTTGCGCATAGTTCCAGGCAAGGCCTGACAGGCGACGTTCGATCGTGCTGACAGACAGGGGGCGGGACGCCGACTGCGGTCCGAACGTGGACTGCGATGGTGAGGGACCGGACCCGGAGGCGAGATCCGCGAGGTAAAGGCCAATCATCTCGGCCGAGGGGGGCAGGGGCTCCACCCCCCTCAGTCGGCACCAGCGCGCGAAGTGCGCCCAGTCCTTTGCGTAGGCCTTCAGTGTGTTATCGGAGGCCGCGGCGCGCGCGTAGCCGCGGGCGGTATCTACCAGCCGATCGAGGGTGCCAGACCCAGCAACATGAGCCGGCCGGGCGATCCAGTCGCTTTTCTCTTGACGGCTCTCGTTACCCTGAGCATCATCAAACTTATCAGAGCGTGCTGAGGTCGATTTATCGTGTTCTGCGCCCATCATTTTTCCAAAAATCCACTCATTTTAAGCCTATGTTACAGCATATTCCTTTGTGCCCGATAATGCAAACTTATTGGCATAGCTGCGGCCGACAAGGCGAGGCGCTTATAGTGCTATTTTCTGGAAGAAAGCGCCGTGATGACGTAAGCTTGAAGCATGACATTCACCCGGCACGCCCGGCATTGCCAAGTTGTTCAGCTTGCATGATCAGGCTATTTCAACGTCATGAAAATCCCAACCAGTATCCTGCGCCTAAAGGGCTTCCGGTTCCCTCGCGAAATCATCGCATACGCTGTTTGGGCTTGCCATCGCTTCGCAATGAGCACGGCCGACGTCGAAGACCTGCTGGCCGAGCGCGGTGTGATTGTAAGCCGGGAAGCGATCCGGTTGTGGGTCAATCGCTTTGGTCCACATTTCGCAAATTGCGTCCGGCGCGATCGTCCTCGCCCCAATGACAAATGGCATCTGGATGAGGTCGTTATCTCGATTCGAGGGAAGAAACATTGGCTGTGGCGTGCCATCGACGCGGAAGGGGACGTCCTCGACATTCTCGTGAAAACGCGACGAAACGCTAAAGCAGCCAAGCGGTTTCTCCAAAGGCTGATCAATCAGTTCGGCGAGCCGAGGGTCGTGATCACCGACAAGCTGCGCAGCTATGTCAAGCCGATCAAAACATTGGCACCGGACGCTGACCACCGCGCCCACAAGGGATTGAACAACGCCATCGAAGGATCACACAGGCCGACCCGGAAGCGAGAGAAGATATTCGGCCGGTTCAAGTCACATCGGCAGGCTCAGAGGTTTCTATCCGCTCACGATCAGATCAACCTGATTTTCCGTCCCCGCCGATTTCAACTCACCGCAAACTCATATCGCCACGCCCGAGCTGACGCGTTCAGCCTCTGGGCAGAATACACCATCTAGATGGTGGCGTAATTTACAGACCTGCAACACCCTACGACACGCGGCCAACAACTTAGCAATGCCCTTTGGGCGTGTCGTTTACGCCTGTCCTGTCAAAGCGGTTTTGTTTGCCAGCAGGAAATCCCGGACCGACTCCGCCTTCTGCCCGATCAGTTTTTCAACCTCATGCGAGGCAACATCAAGACTTTCCGTAGCAATGGCGACGTCGAAGGATGAGAAGACATCCGCGACGAACTCCGGCAGGCCGTTCTTGACCATAGCCTCGACAAGCGCATCGCGCGTGATCGAGACATAGGGGATCTTCTTTCCGGAAACTTTGGACAGGATCGCGGCGATCTCGGCATGGCCGACGGCCTCGGGTCCGGTGATGTCGCGCAGGGTCGATCCGGTCTCGGACAACAGGGCCGCGGCGGCAGCGCGGGCGCAATCTTCGCGCGTGACATAGCCTGCTTTGCCTTCGCCTGCTGCCGCGTATAGCGCCCCCGCATTGATTGCCTGCTGTCCGCTCTGCAACAAGAGATCGGCATAAAGGCAGTTGCGCAGGATCGTGTGCGGGATGCCGGTCTGCTTGATCAGCGCCTCGGTCTCACGGTGATCGGCGGCAAAGGTTATCGGGCTGCTTTCATCCGGGTTGGTGAGCGACGTATATACGATATGCGAAACACCGGCGTCCTGCGCGGCGGCGATCGCGTTACGGTGCGCGGCAAGCCGTTTGCCCGGCTCAAGGTCGTCCGTCGAGATGATCAGCAGCCGCCCGCCGCCGGCAAAGGCCGCACCAAGAGCGGCCGGGTCATTGAAATCGCCTGCCCTGACGTCGACCCCACGCCCCAGAAGGGCCGCGAGCTTTTCCGGCGTGCGGGTGATTGCAACAAGGGGCTCGGCCCCCTGCGCCAGCAGGTTCTCGATGACTTGACTGCCGAGTTGGCCGGAGGCACCGGTCACGATGAAGGGGCCTTTGATGTCAATTGACATGACTTTGTGTTCCTGTTCCAAGTTTCTGTTCAACCGAAGCGAAAGGCGCTTTCGATAGCGCCAAGAACGTGATCCTCCAGCGTCTTGCGACCGATATCGTCGCCCGCCGCACCCGCCACGACATGCAGCGGGATGAGATGCTCTTCGCGCGGATGGGCATCCCGGCCGCCGGGTGCGTCCGACCAGTGCGTCAGCCTGCGGTTGCGGTCCTCGGAATCGGGGCAGGTCGTCGCCTCGGTCAGCCAGGTGTCGAACGCGCCGCCAACGATGTCGCCCCGCGGCCCGCAGCGCAGGCTCCGCATCATCACGCCCATGTTGTGATAGGTGTTGCCGCTGCCGAGGATCAGCACGCCCTCGTCGCGAAGGGGGGCCAGGGCCTGGCCAAGCGCGATATGGCGCCCGGGGTCGAGATCGCTGGCAACCGACAGCTGGACGCAGGGAATGTCGGCCTCCGGAAAGGCGACCTTGAGCGGCACGAAGACGCCGTGGTCAAACCCCCGCACGGCATCCTTTGCGGCGGGGAGACCCGCGGCGCGGATCAGGTCATGCACGCGCTCCGCCAGCGCCGGATCGCCGGGGGCAGGCCAGGTCAACTCGTAGGTATGGGGCGGGAAACCGCCGTAGTCGAACAGAAGCGGTGGGGCAGGGTTGGTCTGCATGGTAAAGGCAGGCTCTTTCCAATGACCCGAGATCACCAAGAGCGCCCTGGGGCGCTCAGGCAGCGTGCCCGGCAGATCCTTCAGGAACTGCCGGTGCCGGTCCCACTCATCGGGCGGGTTCCAGTCCATGAAGAAGCAGGGGCCGCCCCCGTGGGGAATGAAGAACGTGGGTTGGCGGGCCATGTCCGTTTGTCCTTCCCGGTTTGCAGGGAGACCTCGCGTGTCTCGTGAAGACACTGAATAGTTGATGCATGGCGAAAAATAAAGTAGGAACGGAAAAGTAACTGCATAGCCCGAGGGTGAACAGCGATGCCCAAGGTCCCGCCACAGTGCCCGATGGACTCGATTTTGCGTCTGCTCATGGGACCCTGGACCACCTACATCATCTGGGTCCTGAGCGATCAGGGGCCGCAAAGGTTCGGGGCGCTGAAGCGAGCTGTGCCGGGGATATCAACCCGAATGTTGACCGAGCGTCTGCGGATGCTGCAAGGCGCTGGTGTCATCTGGCGCGAACAGGCTGAGACCATTCCGCCTGCGGTGTCCTATGGCCTGACGTCGCGCGGCAACGACTTGCGAAGCGTTCTCGACGCACTGGGAGAGATTGCACATAATTGGGAACACGAGGGCGTCTTCGCAGGCGAGGGAGGTGGTCGGCATGAGGGTCAGTAAAGTTGACGATGTGCTCAGAGGGGCCAGGACCGTTTTCCTGAAATTTGGCTTCGAAGGTGCCAGCGTCGATGCGATTGCCGAGGAAGCGAAAGTATCCAAGGCAACCCTTTATGCTCATTGTTCAAGCAAGGAACAGCTCTTTCTGATCGTTGTGCAAGCGGAGTGCGACAGGCTCTCGGCCGAAATATCTCGACCGCTATCAAGCAGAGAAGATCCGCGAAGCGTCCTGGAAGAGCTCTCACGGCGCATGATCGACCTTGTGATGGATGATGACTACATTCGTCTATTGCGTTCCTGCATTGGTGCGGTTTCGGTTCTGCCCGAGGCAGGCGACATATACATGGAAGCGGGTCCGAAGCGGGCTACCGGAATTGTCGCGCGGATCCTTCAAGGCATGCGCGACGCGGGATCTCTGCACGTGCAGGATTGCCATACTGCTGCCGGTCAGTTCATTCATCTCTCCCTGTCCGGCGTCATCATGCCGAGACTGTTGGCGCTCGAGCCTCGGATCGATGCATCAGAACATTCCACGAAAGCTACCGACACCTTTCTAGACGTCTATTCCGCGGGCAATAGCTCGATTTAGCGGGAGGAGGACATCCAGGTGGCTTCATGTACTCTTGACAGCAGGCGCCACGCCTTTTTGACGCGATGTGCACCGGACGCTTGACTTAGGTGGTAACGAGACATAGCTGCCTGTCGAACCTAACCGTCCGGATGGTACAGAAATGAAAGGGCGCCTACTCGCTGCGGGAGAAGGAAAGACCTCGCGGAAGATCCTCGAGGCGGCGCGTGCGATTGCCGCGCGTGAAGGTGCTGGAAAAATAACGATTGACGCCGTCGCAAAGGAGTCCGGCCTGAGCAAGGGCGGGGTGCTATACAACTATCCGACGAAGAAAGCCCTGCTATCCGGACTTTTGAACCAAATGCTCTCGGCGCATCGCGTGCTCCTTAACGATCTGCCCGAGCGGCTGTCCTCGCGCACATTGCGAGGACATCTTGAAACCATCACCCGATCCAAGGATGTCGACGATGACCTGTCCATGGCGATACTCGCCGCCGCGGCCTCGGATCCACAGCTGCTAGATCCACTCCGCGTTGAGCTGACCGGCGATCTTGAGCGCATCCTGTCCGACACGAAGGACGCTCCGGGTGCCATGATTGCCGTCCTTGCGATCCAAGGGCTGAGGTTCCAGAAGCTTTTGAAGCTTCCGGATGGCGGCGCGGACATCGGGGAACGCGTCATCGAACGATTGAGGACCATGATCAATGAACTCGAATAGAAAGACACGACGTTTGAAGCAATTAATGTCTGTTGTCTTGGTCGCAGGCGTGGCTGCCGTTGCAATTCCGTTCGCTCCGTCGTTCCTGACCGACGTGCTTGCTCAGACCGCGACGGGCACCACGGAGGCAGATGTTGACACACGGCCTGGGGGGAACGCGGAACGACCGGTCACAGTCGAAGTCACCCGTGTGATCAGTCGCTCCGTCAATCAATCCCGCACCGTCGCAGGTCGCGTCGAACCTGCCCGGACAGTGGATTTTGCGTTTCAGATATCGGGGCAGATCGTTCGGCTCGCGGTGGAGCCCGGCGACACGGTCCGCGCGGGCGACGTTATTGCCGAGCTCGATCCGGTCGATTTCGAGCTTACGGTCCACCGGGCGCAAGCGTCCTTCGATCTCTCGAAGTCCGAGCTTAATCGCGCGGCCGGTCTCGCCGCGCGGGGTGTCGCGGCCGACGCCCGGCTCGAGACTGCGCGCGCCCAATTCGCGCAGGCAGATGTCGCGCTGCGAGAGGCACGGCGGCGTCTCTCACAGACCCAGATCGTCGCGCCGTTCGACGCGATCGTGGCGCGCACCTTCGTCGAGGAATACGTCAACATTACTTCGGCCGCCCCAGTCGCACGCTTGCAGGACCTCAACGAGATGCTAGTCGTGATATCGCTGCCGGAGGATCTTGCGGCCATTGCGCGAGCGACACCCGGCGCCTTCCACATCGTGGCGAGTTTCCCAGCCGTGCCGGGCTACACGGCACCTCTCGTATTCCGGTCCTTTGCGACCGATGCCGACCAGACGGCGCAGACCTATGATCTGGAATTCGCCATCACCGGCGATATCGACCCGCGCCTGCTGCCAGGAATGATTGCGGATGTGCGCATTGCCATTGCGGCAGAAGAAAGTCGCCCACAAGCCATCATCGTTCCGGTTTCAGCGGTGGACACGACGAGCCGACCCAATCCTTCTATTTGGGTCTACAATGAATCATCCGGCCAGGTCTCGCGCAGGTCGGTCCAGCTTGGGCTTCCCGTTGATGACGAGGTTGTCATTCTGGGCGGTCTGGAGGGCAACGAACTGGTCGTGTCTGGCGGCTGGTGGCGGCTCAGCGACGATCAGGCAGTCGTCGTTTCGGGTTTGTGATCCTACCCTTTTAACAGGACGAAATTAGTTCATGGCACTCAGCATTTCACGCGCCAGCATCAAGCGTCCCGTCGCGGTATGGCTTGCGATCATCTTCTGCCTGTTCGGTGGCTACTGGGGGCTGAACACGGTCGGCCGTCTGGAAGATCCGAGCTTTACCCTCAAGACCGCGCTCGTCTTCGTGCCCTATCCCGGCGCCACGGCCGTCGAGGTCGAGGAGGAAGTCGCTGACGTCATTGAGAATGCTTTGCAGCAGATGAAGCAGCTGGACAGGGTCGAATCCAAGTCGATGCCGGGCATGGCGCAGATTACTGTTGACATCGTGGACACCTATGGTCGTGACGAAATCCCGCAGGTCTGGGACGAAATGCGACGCCGAATCCGAGATGTGGAGGGGGAGCTTCCGGCGGGCGCGCGCGCACCCATCATAAACGACGACTTTGGCGACGTCTTCGGCATGTTCTACGCTGTGACGACCGAAGGTCTGACCCCACAGCAGCAGCGTGATCTGGCGAGGTCGTTGCGAGTCGGACTCGTCACTGTCGACGGGGTCGCAAATGTCGAGGTTCAGGGCCTCGCCGAAGAATTGGTCACCATTTCGATCCCATCCGCCCGCCTCACTGGACTTGGGATTCCGCCCAACCAGATACTTGGTCTTCTCACGGACGAGAACCAGGTGTTCACCAATGGCGAGATAACCGAGGGCCCTGCACGTATCGGCCTGTCGGTTCCGCCGGGTTATGTAACACCCGAAGGGCTTGAAGAACTGCGGCTTGGCGTGGCTGGAGAGGTCGGACAAGTGGCGGTCAACGACATCGCCCGTGTCACTCGCGATGAGGCCGAACAGCCAAGCCAGATCATCCGCCAGAACGGAGCAGCAGCCTTCACTCTCGGCGTGTCGGCGTTGACAAACCGGAACGTCGTCGAGGTCGGCGCTGCGGTCTCGGACCGGATCGAACAGCTGAGGGCCGCGTTGCCCGAGGGGGTAGAGATCACCCCTATCTATGAACAGCATGTTGTGGTCGACGAGGCGGTTTCGAGTTTTCTTGTCAGCCTAGGGCAGTCCATCGCCATCGTCGTCGGGGCGCTGATGCTGACCATGGGCTGGCGGGCGGGCCTTGTGGTGGGGACAACGCTCGGGCTCACCGTTTTCTCCACGCTGTTCTTCATGTCGGTGTTCGGGATCCAGATGGAACGGATCAGCCTGGGCGCCCTGATCATCGCAATGGGAATGCTGGTTGATAACGCCATCGTCATCACCGAGGGAATGGTAATCGGCATGGCGCGGGGAAAGAGCGCGGAAGACGCGGCGGTCGAAACAGAAGGTTCCACATCCATCCCCTTGCTCGGCGCGACCGTGATCGGGATCATGGCCTTTTCCGGGATTGGTCTGTCGCCCGATGCGACGGGCGAGTTCCTGTTTTCGTTGTTCGCGGTGATCGCCATATCGCTGCTCATGAGCTGGGTTCTTGCCGTAACGGTCACGCCGTATCTTGGCAAGCTGCTGCTCAAGGCCCCCAAGAACATTTCGGATGATCCCTACAAGGGCGCTTTCTATGGGGTTTATCGCGGGTTTCTGTGGCTGGCGCTGCGCGCCCGTATCCCGGTCGTGCTGACAATCTTGGGGATCACCGTCTGGTCGGTGATGGCCTTCGGTCAGGTTAAGCAGGCCTTTTTCCCGGCGTCGAACACCCCGATTTTCTATGTCCAATTCCAGATGCCGCAAGGGACCGACATCAATGTCACCGAACGCGAAATGCGACGTCTGGAACAAATGTTTCTGGCCGAAGAGGGTGTAACAGATGTGACGACCCTGGTGGGGCGTGGTGCAAGCCGCTTCATGCTGACATACAACCCAGAGCAGGCGGATGCCAGCTATGGCCAGCTCATCGTCCGGGTTGCGGACGCCGCGATGATCCCGGCGATCGCCAGCAGACTCAACGAAGACTTGCCCGCTGAATTCCCCCACGCTCTGATCCGCGTCGAAGAGATCGTGTTCGGACCGCCAGCCGGTGCCGATGTTGCAGTTCGTTTTTCGGGACCCGATCCTGTCATCCTGCGCCAGCTCGCGGATGAGGCGACAAGCATTTTCGAGGAGGCAGGTACGATCACTAATCCGCGCACCAACTGGCGCCAACGCGAGATTCTCATTGAACCTGTCGTCGACGAGTCGCGGATGCGGCTGGCCGGCGCCACGCGCAGCGCGATCGCGGACACTATTCGCTTCGGAACCTCTGGCTTGCGCGTTGGCGAGCTGAGAGAGGGAGATGTGGTGATCCCGATTCTTCTCCGACTTCCAGAGAGCGAACGTGACGGCATTGGCCACGTCCGCGACCTGTCGGTTTGGTCCGCGGGGGCGGGATCCTATGTTCCCATGGCCAACCTGGTGGAACGCTTCGAAACACGCCTCGCCGAGGCGCTCATTCACCGGCGCGACCGCGAACGGACGATCACCGCCCTTGGTGGCGCGCGCAGCGACCTCACCGCTGATGAAGCTTTCCGCAGTGTCCGCGCCGAGATCGAGGCCATTCCGCTTCCGGAAGGTTACTCGATGGAATGGGGTGGCGAATTCGAAAGCGCAGGGGAGGCGCAGCAAAGCCTTGGCAAACAGCTTCCCCTAGGCTTCCTGGTCATGCTGACGATTTCGATCCTGATGTTCAACAAGATCCGCCAACCGCTGATCCTTTGGCTTGTCGTCCCCATGTCCGTGACGGGCATGGTCCTGGGGCTGTTGCTCACCGGATTGCCTTTCACCTTTACGGCCTTGCTCGGCTTCCTCTCGCTATCCGGGATGCTGATGAAGAACGCGATTGTTCTGGTCGAAGAGATCGACTTGCAACGTGCAGATGGTGTTGCGGATTACGAGGCCGTGATGAATGGATCGGTCAGCCGTCTGCGCCCGGTGGTGCTCGCGGCCGGCACGACGATTTTCGGCATGATCCCACTGCTGCCGGATGCGTTTTTCGCGTCTATGGCGGTCACAATCATGGGCGGCCTTGCCTTTGCTTCGGTCTTGACGCTGGTGGCCGTGCCGGTGCTTTACGCGCTCCTCTTTCGGATCCGTCCTCCGAGGCGGGAGATGAATCCGACCACGTTGCATTCGAAGTTGATCTCTTCCTGACTTTGCGAACTGGTCGATATCACGTGAATAAGGTGACGACTTTGTGGGTAAACATTCTCTCTGTCTGACCGCAAATTTCTAAAAGACAGCAATCATTAACCCTTTCCCGAGCCATTGGAATCGCAATTGCGGCTTGAATTTGGTCCGCCTCTTCGCTAATAATCTAACGGATGTTAGATTATTAGCGAAGAGATCATATGACCTCCCCACTTCATCAGCTGAAAATCATCGAACTCGGTCATGTTATTGCTGGACCACTCTCGACCTCGCTGCTTTCTGATTTTGGGGCAGACGTCATCAAGATTGAGGCACCCAACCGGACGGATATGATGCGCGATCTCGGACCAAAGGCCGGGGACGGAGTTGGCGTTTGGTGGAAAACTCTGGGCCGCAACAAAAAAATTCTGAGCCTCGACTGGAAGTCGGGCGAAGGACGGGACATCCTGCGCAGACTGGTTGAAAGCGCCGACGTACTTGTTGAAAATTTCCGGCCAGGCGTGCTTGAACGTGCGGGTGTCGGGACTGAAACCCTGCATAAGTGGAACCCGGATTTAGTTATTCTGCGCGTTTCGGGTTACGGTCAGGACGGCCCGATGCGGGACGTGCCCGCTTTCGGGCGCGCGGCAGAGGCGTTGAGTGGTCTAGCCCATCTGACTGGTTTTGCGGACGGGCCACCGATGCACCCCGGATTTCCAGCGGCCGACAGCACGACAGGGTTGATGGGTGCTTTGGGGATCATGATCGCGCTGTTTGCCCGGGAAAAAGGGATTGCGCGTGGTCAGGTCGTCGATCTTGCGGTGTTCGAGGCGCTGCTTCGACTGATGGACTATCCCGTGCCCGCATTGACGGGCGCGAACCTCTCGCCGCGGCGCAACGGGCTGCGCCAGCCGATGGATTTTGCGCCGGGGGGCATGTTCCGAACCTCTGATGGGGTGTGGGTGACCGTTTCGGCTGGTAGCGCAGAAACAGCGCAACGCCTGTTGCGGGCGGTCGGCGGAGATGCGCTGGCCGATGATCCGCGGTTCGCTACACTCGACGAGATGTCGCAGCATATGGCCGTGGTCTTCGACGCCATAAATGATTTCGTCACGCAACACACGCTTGCGGAAGTCGAGGCGGAGTTTGCCCGCTATGATGCGGTTGCCTCTCGTGTGCTGAGCGTCGAGGAGATCATGACGAATGAGCAGATACGTCATCGCGGCGACATCGTATCGGTTGAGGGCGAGCAAACGCAGGTGATTGGACCTATCCCGCATCTCAGCGCCACCCCCGGTGAGTTGCGCTGGCTAGGGCGGCCGCCGGGCGCGGACAGCCGAAGCATTCTGCGCAATCTTGGATATGAAGATGACCGGATCACTGCCCTGTGTGAGGCAGGGTTTGTAGGTGTGGATGGGAGCGAGACACAATGACATTTCGAATGACGGGTGAACAAAAGGAAATTCGAGATCAGATCCTGCGTATATGTGCGCAGTTTGATGACGACTACTGGCTGGACCGGGATCGGAACGGGGGTTTCCCGCATGATTTGCACAGGGCGATGGCAGATGGTGGCTGGCTTGGCATTGCCATGCCGGAAGACGTAGGCGGTGCTGGTCTGGGGATCACCGAAGCGACCATCATGATGCAGGCGATTGCCGAATCGGGGGCTGGCGCCAGCGGGGCCTCGGCCATCCACATGAACATTTTCGGGCTCAACCCGGTGGTCAAGTTCGGAACCGATGAACAGCGCGCTCGCATGCTGCCCCCTCTGATCGCCGGCGATCAAAAAGCTTGTTTCGCTGTAACCGAGCCGACGACCGGGCTGGATACCACCAAGCTTAAAACCATAGCTGTGCGACAGGGGGACAGGTACGTCGTTCATGGTCAAAAGGTCTGGATTTCGACCGCGCAGGTGGCCCACAAGATGCTGCTTCTGGCCAGAACGACACGGCTTGAAGACGTGACTAACCCGACCGAGGGTTTGAGCCTGTTCTATACGGATCTGGACCGCAATTTCGTGGATGTTCGCGAAATCGAAAAAATGGGCCGGAAAGCCGTTGACTCGAACGAGATGTTCATCGACAGACTGCCAATCCCGGCCGAAGACTTGATTGGGGAAGAGGGCAAGGGTTTCCGACAGATTCTGCATGGGCTGAACCCGGAACGCATCCTCGTTGCCGGCGAATGCATCGGCATCGCACGCAATGCATTGGTGCGCGCCGCGCAATACGCCAACGAGCGTGTGGTCTTTGGGCGGCCGATCGGCCAGAATCAGGGCATCCAGCATCCGCTGGCAATGGCATGGGCACGGGTGGAAGCTGCCAATCTCATGGTGATGCATGCCGCCGCCCTCTATGATTCGGGAGAGGCGTGCGGAGTGGAAGCCAACGCTGCCAAGCTACTGGCCGCAGATGCCGCGGTCGAGGCGACTGAAGCAGCGCAGATTACCTTTGGCGGGTTTGGATACGCCAAGGAATATCATGTGGAGCGTCTGGTAAGAGAGGCACTACTTTTCCGCATCGTCCCCGTGACACCACAGATGCTTTTGTCGTTCATCGCCGAAAAAGCGTTAGGGCTTCCAAAGTCTTACTGACCAGAGGTGATCACTATAGCAAAGCGCATTCTTGTCTTGCATAGTTTTCTAACACGCGTTAGATTATCCGCAACGAACCCGAACGGGACACAGGGAGGAGGCGTCATGACTAAGACGCAGTACGGGTCTTCGCGAGGAGACTTGGCGTCACGCGCAACCGTGTATGCAAGCGACTTGTTTGCGGGTAAAACCGTTGCTGTGACGGGCGCCGGCGGTGGCTTGGGTCTTTCCATTGCGGTGCTGTTCGCTAGGTTGGGTGCCAATCTTGCGATCAATGGACGCGACGCGGTAAAGCTGGCCTCGGCCAAGGAATTTCTCGAAACTTTTGGTGGCATGGTGTTTGCCAAGCCTATGACGATCCGGGATCCCGGACAGGTCGAGGACTTCGTTGGCGAGGTCAACCGTGAATTCGGATCGATTGACGTTCTGGTGAACAATGCCGGGGGTCAGTTTCCCCAAGCAGCGTTGGACTTTTCTCCGAAGGGCTGGAACGCGGTCATCGACACCAACCTCAACGGGACCTGGTGGATGATGCAATCCACCGCACGACACTGGGTCGAGCAAAAGCGACCCGGTTCTATCGTGAATATCGTGGCCGACATCTGGCGCGGCATGCCGGGCATCGCGCATACCTGTGCGGCGCGAGCAGGGGTGATATACTTGTCAAAATCGGTCGCGGTAGAGTGGGCGCCGCATGGGATTCGCGTGAACTGCGTGGCGCCCGGATGTTGTGAAAGCAACGGCTTTCACAACTATCCCGAAGACGGCGCGGCCACCTTCGAGGACTCAAATCCGATGCGCCACGCCGGCGACGAATGGGATGTCGCCGAAGGCGTTGTTTATATGGCGGCAAATTCGGGGAAATTCGTAACCGGTGAAGTTCTGAATATCGACGGTGGGCAGCAGTTGTGGGGAGATCCCTGGCCCACAGGTCGACCGGATTACTTCCGGATATCTTGATACGTGCATTGCCTGGGGGAAAACGGGGGCCATATGACGACACTAAGTAATAAGCCGATACTGGAATGCACAGGGATCGAACGCCGTTTTGGCGGTATCGTTGCTGTCACCGGTGTCGATCTTGTCATCCAGCGAGGGGAAATCTTCGGCCTTGTTGGGCCGAATGGCAGTGGCAAGACGACGCTTACCAATGCAATCACCGGGTTCTACCCGCCAAACGAGGGGACTGTCCGGTTGGCCGGAAAGAACATTACCGGCACGGCACCCCACAAGGTTGCAAAGCTCGGTGTGGCCCGGACGTTTCAGAACCTCGCGCTCTTCAATGGGATGAGCGTTCTCGATAATATCCTGCTCGGCCGGCACATTCATATGCACCCGGGAGTTTTCCGCACGGCGTTCTATTGGTGGGCGGCCCGTCCTGAAGAAGTCGAGAACCGCAAAATCGTCGAGGAGGTGATCGAGTTCCTGCAGCTCGAGAGCATCCGGTACGAACTGGTCGACGGCCTTCCGATCGGGCTGAAAAAGCGGGTCGAACTTGCGCGGGCCCTGGTGGCAGAGCCGCAGATGTTGATCCTTGACGAGCCGATGGCGGGTATGAACCAGGAGGAGAAGGGGTATATGTCCCGCTTCATTCTGGACGCGCGGGATGAACGCGGCGTTAGTGTCCTGCTTATCGAACATCATATGGACGTCATCATCGGTATTTGTGATCGGGTGCTGGCACTCAACTACGGCGAAATGATCGCCAGCGGTATCCCGAAGGATGTTGTAAAAGATCCGAGGGTTATCGAGGCATATATTGGAGGATCGCATGGTTGAAGCAGCAAAATCGCAGTTTTCCGCCAGCGAAACGATCGGGGCATTGCTGGCACGGAACGCGTCAAGCTACGGGTCGAATATTGCTATTCGCGAAAAAGAGCGTGGAATCTGGAAGGAAACCACCTGGGCAGAGTACGCCGAAGAAGTACTGGCCTGCGCGGCCGGGCTTGAGAAGATCGGCGTAAAGCCCGGCAAGGCTGTGCTCATTCTGGGCGACAACCGTGCGCGGCTCTATGCAGGCATGCTTGCGATTTCGCTGCTCGGTGCCTATGCAATGCCGGCTTATCCTGGCGCAACGATCGAAGAGCTTCAGCATTTCCTGAGCGAGGTCGAAATCGTCGCGGCCATAGCAGAAGATCAAGAGCAAGTGGACAAGGTCCTCGAGCTGCGGAGCGCGAGCGCGAGCGGCATAGCGCATATCATATACGACGAAACGCGCGGGCTCAGCTTCTATGAAGACGACGGCCTGATGTCATGGGATCACCTGATCGAAATCGGCCTGCACAGTCTCAACGAGGATCCGCGCCGCCGCGATGAACTTCTGAACAGAGCGAAGCCCGAGGACCCGGCAATCTTCCTGCATTCGTCGGGCACCACGGGCAAGCCGAAGGGTATCGTACTGAGCCAGAAGAATGTTCTTGCCGCTGTCCGCAATGGCCATGCAGCGGGAGTGTTTGGAGAGGGAGAGGAAATCCTTGCCTATCTCCCGATGGCCTGGGTCGGCGATTATGCCATAACGGTGGCGGCGGCGCTGATGTTCCGGTTCACGGTGAACGTACCGGAGAGGCAGGAAACGGTCGTTCGAGACATGCGGGAAATCGCACCGACCTTCTACCTGGCAGCACCCAGGAGTTGGGACCAGATGTTGACAACAATCCAGGTCGGCATGGAGAACTCAACCCCGTTGAAGAAGTGGCTCTACCACTTCTTCATGGACCGGGCGATTGCCGCCGAGACGCGCAAACTGAACGGCCAAAGTGGTGGTGCGTTGGAACCACTGGGCCGTTTTCTGGGGGAGGCTCTCATTTTCGGTCCGATCAAGGATCAATTCGGCATGAGCCGCCTGAGGAATGCGTTTACCGGTGGCGAGGCGATTGGCGAAGATACCTTCGTGTTCTACCGCGCCCTCGGGATCAAGCTGCGCCAGTTCTACGGCCAGACCGAGCACAGCGCGATCACCGCGATGCAGGCCCCCAACGAGGTGCGCCTGCATACCGTCGGCAAGCCCGTGCCGGGTGTCGAGGCGAAGATTGACGAGAACGGTGAAATCCTCTTGCGCTCGGAAGGTGTGTTCAATGGCTATTTCAACAAACCCGAAGCGACCGCCGAAGCCCTGACGGACGGGTGGCTGCGTACTGGCGATGCCGGCTATCTTGAGGAGAATGGCCAGCTTGTGGTTCTGGGGCGCGTCTCCGAGGTCATGCATACGGCGGGCGGTGAACGCTACGTGCCAAACTATATAGAGAACCGGCTGAAATTCAGTCCGTATATCAAGGATGCGGCCGTTGTCGGAGCGGGGCGGGATGAGCTGACTGCGATGATCTGCGTGGATTTTGAAGCTGTCGGTCATTGGGCCGAGGTGAACGGTGTGCCATATGTGTCCTATTCAGATTTGTCTCAGCGCGACGAAGTCGCGGCGCTAATACGCCCGGCTTTCGAACGGGTAAACAAGGCCGTCACCGAGCCACTGCACCTGAAGCGCTTTGTCTGCCTTCCAAAGGAATTTGACCCGGACGATGGCGAGATCACTCGAACCCGAAAACTGCGTCGCAAGGTCGTAGAGGAACGCTACGCCGATGTTATCGCGGCACTCTATGACGGTTCAACCAAGGTCCATGTGAGCGCCCAGGTGGCTTACGAGACCGGAGAAATGGGGAAGGTCGAAAGAACCCTTCCCATAAGGGAGGTTTAAATGGATTGGGTTTTTTTATCAGAGCTTGCGATCAACGGTGCCCTGACGGGTCTGTTGTATTCACTTTTTGCCATCGGCCTGGTCCTGGTCTACAAGGCATCCTCGGTGCCTAATCTGGCGCAGGGCGGGCTGACAATGGTCGGGGCTTATGTGGTTCTTGCCCTAGCGCGCGATCTGGGAATGCCGTTATGGCTAGCTATTCCGCTTGCTGCGGTCGTCATGTTCGGTCTGGGGTTTGGCATTGAAAGGGTGGCGCTTCGGCGTCTCGCGGGCCGTCCGGTCGTCATGATCCTGATGCTGACACTTGGCCTCGACATCTTCCTGCGGGGCACAACGCTTGCAATCTGGGGTGGGACGTCGCGTTCGATGGAACTCGGTGTCAGCTATGAACCATTGTTTCTGGGCGACATCTTCATCAGCCGCATCCATCTGGTCGGCGCCGGCGTTGCGCTTGCCCTGTTCGTCGCTTTCATGGTGTTCTTTCGAACCCGGACCGGGATCAAATTGCGGGCGATCGCGGATGATTACATGGCATCATGGTCTGTCGGAATTTCGGTCGAGCGCGGTGTCGGGCTGTCCTGGGCCCTCGCTTCTGTGGTGGCTGTGGCGGCAGGTGTCATTTGGGGCGAAATCCAGGGTGTCGATCAGGCACTGTCGCTTCTGCTTCTCAAGGGTCTGACTGTCGCTGTTCTGGGTGGTCTCGACAGCATATTAGGCGCGATCGTTGCTGGTATCATTCTGGGCGTAATCGAAAATGTCGGTGCGGAATTTCTTGATCCGCTTGTCGGAGGCGGCAGCCGCGAACTCATCGTCGCCGCGGTCCTGATTCTTACGGTCATGATCCGTCCGCACGGACTGTTCGGCCGTCACGACATCGAAAGGGTGTAAAATGTTCTATCGACTCTCGGGTGTCTACCACTCCAGTTTGATCTCGGATAGCCGCATGTTCAAAGTTCCGGCAGACCGGAACTTGGCGGTGTTCCTTCTGTTGATCGGACTTGCGGCACCGTTTATCCTACCGTCACTTTACCTTAACAGTTACATTTTGCCTTGGCTGATCTGGACAGCCGCCGCTTTAGGACTGAACTTGGTGACAGGCTGGGCCGGACAGCTCCATCTCGGATATGCCGCAGTAATGGCCGTTGGTGCCTATTCGGCCATACATGCCGTGCGGCTCGGGGTGCCTTGGGAAATCGCCTTGATCATTGGCGGGTTGGCGGCATCAGTGATCGGCAGTCTGTTCGCCTTTGCCGCATTGCGGGTCAAAGGTCTTTATCTCGCGCTCACGACCCTCGCGATGCAATTCGTGATGGACTGGGTATTGACCCACTCCCCAACGATTTCCGGCGGGTCACACGCATCACTTCAGGCTCCAACTTTGGCGCTGTTAGGACAGCAGATCACCTCTGATGCCGGCTATTATTATGTCGCACTTGGCTGGTGCGTCTTGGTCACAATCTTCATGCTAAACCTCAAGCGCACTGGGCTGGGACGTGCACTTGTCGCAGTGCGTGAGAAGGATTTTGCTGCGGCGATCCTCGGCGTAAACAGCTTCTACTACAAGATCCTAGCCTTCGCGGCATCGTCTTTCATTGCCGGTGTCAGCGGGGCCCTGCTGGTCGCGACCTTCTACTTTCTGGCCGCACCCGAACAGTTTTCGGTAAACGTATCAATCCAGGTATTGGCGATGGTGATCGTAGGCGGACTTGGCAGCATCATCGGGTCCTATTTCGGAGTTGCGTTGATCCTGCTCGTGCCGGGGCTGGTGAACGGGCTCGTCGTGACAGCGAGCGAAGAGCTCGGCATGCAGGTCAATGTGGAAACGCTCGCTCATATCCCCAATGCGGTCTACGGCGCGTTGATCGTCATCATTCTCATGATCGAACCGCTAGGTCTCGGAAAACTCTACGGCAATATCAGAGACTATCTTATGACCTGGCCCTTCGATCAGCTCAGAAAGTAAAGAGGAATGCCGATGCAAGAGAAAGCCCAAGGCCAGTCCATTCTGTCGATGAATAGCATCGAGGTGCTGTACGACAACGTAATGCTGGCGATCAAAGGCGTTTCTGTTCAGGTGCCGAAGGGCGGAATGGTCGCGCTTCTGGGCTCCAACGGAGCCGGAAAAAGCACAACATTGAAGGCGATCAGTGGTCTTCTGAAGGCAGAACGCGGCCATATCAGCCGGGGTGAGATAAAGTTTGACGGGACCGACATCACAGAGATGCTGGCGCAGAAACGTGTCGAAATGGGCATCTGTCACGTCATCGAAGGACGGCGCGTTTTCGAGCATCTGACTCCAGACGAGAACCTGACTGCGGCCGCACCGATGGGAATGTCCAGATCTGAATTGAGTGTGGAAAAGGATAAAATATACGACTATTTTCCCAGGCTTGCCGAGCGCCGTAATTCGCAGGCGGGTTATCTGTCGGGCGGCGAACAGCAAATGCTTGCCATTGGCCGAGCTCTTGTGACCCAACCGAGTCTTCTGATGCTCGATGAGCCGAGTCTTGGGCTAGCGCCATTCTTGGTGGCTGAAATTTTCGGCATCCTTCAAAAAATCAACCGCGAGGAGGGTTTGTCGGTGCTTTTGGTTGAACAGAATGCCTTGGCCGCGCTGGAAATCGTTTCGGAAGGTTATCTGATCGAAAACGGCCGCGTGGTCATGCATGGTACAGCCGAGGCGCTCAAATCCAACTCCGACATCCAGGAATTCTACCTTGGCGGCGGAGAAGGTGCCAACTTTCACAATGTCAAACATTACAGCCGACGCAAGCGTTGGCTGAGTTAAGTCACTAGACAGAGATTGTTCAGGGAGGAAAAGATGAAGAAACTTACCAAGGCATTAGCTGTTTTTTCTATGATGGGGAGCTGGATGGCCGGAACACAGGCTCTGGCGGAGCCATTCAAGGTCGGGGTTTGCTATGATCTTAGCAAGGCCTATACTTTCGCCACGCCGCAGGTGTCGCAGGCAGCGATGGATGTGGCGAAGCTGATCAACATGCAGGGTGGTATCGGTGGAGAGCCGGTAGAGGTTATCGTTCGTGATCACGGAAACGAGCCACAGCGCGGCATCGAGTGTTATTCCAGGCTGAGCCGGGAAGGGGTTTTCGTCTTCGACACGCTGTCGACGCCTGTATCTTTGGCGATCCTGCCACGCGCGATGGAAGACGGGCGGATTCTCATGCAGTCACTGGTGGGTCGGGGCGATGCGGTGGATGGAACCGTTTTCGAATGGGTCTATCCCGTCGGCCCGACATATTGGGGGCAGGTGGCAAACGATATCGGATATATCAAGCAGCTACATGACGACGATCTCTCGGACGTCAAGATCGGCTACATTTATTTCGACTACCCGTTCGGGCAGGAGCCGATCGAGATTCTCAAAACGCTGTCGCAGAAAGAGGGTTTCGAACTACTGCTTTACCCCGTGCCGCTGCCGGGCAGCGATCAATCCGGTGCATGGTCGAAGATGCGTCGTGACAATCCCGACCATGTGATCTCATGGATGCTTGGTGGTGCGCATGTCGTCGCTTCGAAGGAAATGCAACGCAATCGCATTCCGATGGACAAGTATATTTCCGTAAACTGGCTGAATGAAGTCGACATCGCCAATATTGGCGCCGAGGCCGCCACCGGGCTCAAGCGCGGCACAAATGTCGTGGGTGGTCAGGACGTGCCCCTGCGTCTGGAGATCATCAATAAACTCTATGACGAGGGAGAGGGCTCCGGTCCGCTCGTGAACACGCAGGACGTCTATTACAACACAGGTCTGGCGATGTATTCGATCATCTTCGAGGCTGCCCGCAGGGCCGCAGACCTGGAGGGGATGCCGATCACCGCGGAATCCTATAAAAAGGGCCTAGAGTCGCTGGAAAACTACGACGCCAACGGTCTGATGGCACCAATCACGGTCACAGCCGAGGATCACGGCGGCGGCGGCAAGACGCGTATCGAGATGTGGGATGGCGAAACCTGGGTTCCGCAGACTGACTGGATCGCGGCGTACGGAGAAGTTGTTTGGGACGTCGTTAGGGAAAGTTCTTCGAAGTACGGGGAATGAAGAATGGCAACTGAACGCAAAATGCGTGGGGCTGAGAATCAGTATTGGAACTATGAGCCCTGCGTTCAACAACGGGAGAGAGAAACATGAAAACCAAACGGAAAGTATGGACTATTGCCATCGCCGCTGCGTTGGCAACCAGCGGGGCGATCGCATCAGCTCAGGAAAATGAGCCGATCAAGTTCGGCCTCTGCTTTGACCTCAGCAAGTCATACACATTCATTTCGCCACAGGTCGCACAGGCGGCCCAAGATCTTGCGATGTACACCAATGAAAACGGTGGCATCGAGGGGCACCCGGTTGAAATCATCGTGCGCGACCACGGCAATGAGCCGCAGCGGGGCGTGGAATGCTATGAGCAGCTGAAGCGTGAGGGCGTTTTTATCTACAACTTCCTGTCTACGCCGGTCACGAACGCGGCTTTGCCGCGTGCCATGAAGGATGGAAACATTTTGATGCAATCTTTCGTCGGCCGTGGTGACGCAGTCGACGGCGAGGTTTTCGGATGGGTCTTCCCTGTCGGTCCGACCTATTGGCAGCAGGCGGCGAACGATGTTGCCTTCATCAAGGGCCAAATGGGGGGCGATCTGAGCGATGCCAAGATCGGCTTCATCTATCTGGACTATCCTTTCGGGCAGGAGCCGATCGAGATTCTTAAGACGCTTGCCGAGAAGGAAGGCTTCCAACTGGAGCTCTATCCGGTTCCGCTGCCGGGGTCGGATCAGTCCGGCGCATGGAGCAAGATTCGCCGAGACAAGCCTGACTATGTGATCAGCTGGCTATTGGCCGGTGGGCATGTTGTTGCGTCCAAGGAAATGCGTCGTAACGGTTTCCCAATCGACCGCTACTTGTCGGTGAACTGGATGAACGAGGTCGATATAAATAACATCGGCGCGGAAGAGGCAAAAGGTGTCTTGCGCGGGACTAACGTGGCCGGCGGGCAAGACGTGCCAATCGTCAAGACGATGCTCGACACCTACTATGCAAACGGAAAGGGCAGTGGGCCGGAAAGCCTGGTTCGTGACGTATACTACAATCTCGGCCTTGCAGTCTATACGACGGGTTTCGAAGCTGCTCGGCTTGCGATCCAGGAGAACGGTTGGCCGTTGACGCCCGAGAGCATGAAATCGGGCTACGAGGCGATAGAAAACTTCGACGCCAATGGCTTGATGGCCCCTGTGACCGTAACGCCCCAGGATCACGGTGGCGGTGGCAAGACACGCATTGAACAATGGGACGGGGCAAACTGGGTTCCTTTGACCGACTGGAGCGCGGACTACATCGATGTGGTGTGGGAAGTGATCAAGGAAAGCTCGGCGAAGTTCACTGTCGAATAGATGGCAGCTCCCCCGTGGCGATCATGTCGCGGGGGAGCAACAACCGCGTGTTCAAGTTAAAACGATGCTGGAGAAACGAAGTGGAAACCATGAGCCCGATCAAGCTTACAATTGAAGACGGAATCGCGACCGTCTGTATCAATCGGCCCGAGCGCAAGAACGCGTTGTCTGTGGACGCAACGAACGGGCTGACAGATGCTTGGAAGAAAATCGGAGCGGATGACACCGTCCGCGTGGCGATACTTACCTCGACCGATTGCGGTGTCTTCAGTGCCGGGCTGGATTTGAAGGAAGCTTCGCAGATAGCGCGTGATGAAGGAGTCGATATTCTGACGAAAATGCGTGACCCGTTTCATGAAACCATGCGCGCCTGCAAGAAGCCGATCATCGCCGCGATGACTGGATCGCTGATGGCGGGGGGCATGATGCTGACCCTCAATTGCGACCTGCGCGTCGGCCTCAAGGGAACAAAGGTTGGTATTACAGAGGTGAAGATTGGCCGGGGGTCGCCTTGGGCGGCGCCGGCGCTGTCGATGCTGCCGCAACCCATTCTCATGGAAATCCTTCTGACCGGCGATCTGATGCCGATTGAGCGTCTGCATGATTACGGGTTCACCAATTATCTCGAGGATACGCCGGACGCGGTGCGCGCGCGGGCGTTGGATCTCGCCAAGCGGATTGCCGGGGGCGCGCCGCTTTCCGTGATCGCCGCCAAAGGCGGCGTTCGCGCCACCATGGATCTGGGCTGCGCAGGCGGTCTGGAAGAAGGTAAGCGCCTGCACGAGGTCGTTTACGCCAGCAATGACGCAATCGAGGGCCCCAGAGCATTCGCCGAAAAGCGCGCCCCGGTGTGGACCGGAACCTGAGGGAGATTGGCATGACCGAGTTGATGCGCCTAGACCGGGACGGCCCCATCGGCATCCTACGCTTTACCCAGCCCGGGAAACGTAACCCCTACAGCATCGGGTTTGTCGAGGATCTCGTAACATGCCTGCGGCAGGCGGAGCGGGACGACACGCTACGCGCAGTTGTCATGACCGGTGGCGATCATTTCAGCAGCGGTGGGGATCTGGTCGGCTTTCAGTCTGAGATTGCCAAAGGCGCGAGAGCCACATCGGAAATGGTGGACAAGGTTCATGATGGCGGGCGCGCCGCGTATCTCTTTCGGAAACCCCTGATCTCCGCCGTCTGCGGTGTCGCCTTCGGTGCCGGCCTGAGCCTGGCCCTGTCGGCGGATATCGTCGTAGCGGCCGAAGATGCCCGGCTGTGCGAGGTTTTTGCCCGTGTCGGCGGCTGCCCTGACACCGGGTCGAGCTGGCTTCTTCAGCAACGCGCCGGCGCGGGCGTGGCGCGGATGCTTGTTCTCACGGGGCGCGAGATCGACGGGCGCACCGCCCGCGACCTGCGCGTCGTCGAGGAATGTGTGCCGGCCGGACAGGTCGAGGCCCGCGCGCTTGAGATCGCGCGCGAGATTGCACAGCATCCGATGTTCGGCGTTCAAACCGCCAAGCGTGTGATGCGCGCGTCGGCGGAATGTAGTTATCTTGAGGCTCTGGACATCGAGCGTGACTGCCAAAGTGTTCTGCTGTGCGCGCATGACTTTCCCGAAGCTATGAAAGCGTTTTCGGAGAAGCGCAAACCCCAATTCACAGACCGATAAGTCGGTCGAAACCATATCGAAGAACTCAAGGGAGACCACGCCAATGAAGGTACTCGTGCCTGTCAAACGTGTGATCGACTACAACGTGAAGGTCCGCGTCAAGGCGGACGGAAGCGGTGTCGATCTCGCCAATGTCAAAATGTCCATGAACCCTTTCGACGAGATCGCGGTGGAAGAGGCGATCCGGTTGAAGGAAGCGGGAAAGGCTGATGAGGTCGTGGTGGTTTCCATCGGCGTCAAGCAAGCGCAGGAAACCCTGCGGACCGCGCTGGCCATGGGCGCCGACCGCGCCATTCTGGTCGTGGCTACGGACGATGTTCACAACGACATCGAACCGCTGGCCGTGGCCAAGATCCTGAAAGCCGTCATCGCCGAGGAAAACCCCGGTCTGGTGATCGCGGGTAAACAGGCCATCGACAACGACATGAACGCCACCGGCCAGATGCTATCTGCCCTGCTGGGCTGGAGCCAAGCCGCCTTCGCCTCGCATCTGGACATTCAGGGCGATCACGCGCTGGTCACCCGCGAAGTGGATGGCGGTCTGCAGACGATCAAGGTCAAACTGCCCACGATCGTGACCGCCGACCTGCGCCTGAACGAGCCGCGCTACGCGTCGCTGCCGAACATCATGAAGGCCAAGAAAAAGCCGCTCGATGAAAAGACCGCCGCCGATTACGGCGTCGATGTCACCCCGCGCCTGACCGTGGTCAAGACCTCGGAACCGGCGGCGCGCGCGGCGGGCATCAAGGTGGGCTCGGTTGACGAGCTTGTGGCGAAACTCAAGGAAGCGGGGGCTGTGTGATGGCTGTTCTTCTGATTGGTGAAGTAACCGATGGCACGCTGGCAGTGGATGCCACCGCCAAGGCCGTGACCGCGGCCAAGCAACTGGGCGATATGACCGTGCTCTGCACCGGCGCCTCGGCCAAGGCCGCAGCGGATGAGGCCGCCAAGATCGAAGGCGTCTCCAAGGTGCTGGTCGCCGAAGACGCGCTCTACGGGCACCGCCTGGCCGAACCCGTGGCCGCCCTGATCGTCAGCCTTGCGGGCAATTATTCGCACATCGTGGCCCCCTCTACCACGGATGCGAAGAACATTATGCCGCGCGTCGCCGCCCTGCTGGACGTGATGATCCTGTCCGACGTGGTGGGCGTAGTCGATGCGGACACGTTCGAACGTCCGATCTATGCCGGCAACGCGATCCAGACGGTGAAATCCACCGATGGCGTCAAGGTGATAACGATCCGCACCTCGACCTTCGATCTGGCCCCGATGGGCGGCTCTGCCTCGGTCGAGGCGATTGCCACGGGCGAAAACCCCGGCCTGTCCGAATGGGTCGAGGACAAGGTAGCCGCCTCGGACCGCCCCGAACTGACCAGCGCAGGCGTGGTCGTGTCGGGCGGGCGCGGTGTCGGCTCGGAAGCTGACTTCGCCCTGATCGAGAAACTGGCCGACAAGCTGGGTGCCGCCGTCGGCGCATCCCGTGCCGCCGTTGACTCGGGCTACGCCCCCAACGACTGGCAGGTCGGGCAAACCGGCAAGGTTGTAGCCCCCGATCTTTATGTCGCGGTGGGCATCTCTGGCGCGATCCAGCATCTGGCCGGTATGAAAGACAGCAAGATCATCGTCGCCATCAACAAGGACGAAGAAGCCCCGATCTTCCAGGTTGCCGACTACGGCCTTGTCGCGGATCTTTTCACCGCGGTGCCGGAATTGATCGAGAAACTCAGTTGATTCGGGGCGCACAGCGTTTGAAAGGTCCGCCTTGCGCGGAGCTTATCATGAACGGGAGCAACCAGTAGGGGAACCGGCTCTTGGGAGGATATTTGCTTAATCTGACGCATCGCTTGAACCTGTTCCTCCTCATTTTCAAGACAAGACACCTGATAGATTTCAACAGATCAAGTCGCCTTTGTAGGAAAAAAACATGTCTCTGATCAAGAACTCCCCAAACTGGGTTTCCGATGAACACAAGATGTTCGCGGAGAGTACCCGCAAACTTTTTGATGCCGAGATGGCGCCAAATGTCGACAAATGGGCGTCACAAGGCATCGTCGACCGAGAGTTCTGGAAGGTCGTCGGCGAGCAGGGCGTCATGGGCGGATCCATTGCGGAGGAGTATGGTGGATTCGGGGGCGGTATTGGGTTTGACGCGATCACTGTCTATGAACAAGGGCGCACCGGAGATACCGGCTGGGGTTACGGCATCCAGAGCATCGTAATTCACTATCTGAACACCTACGGCAGTGAAGAGCAAAAGAAAAAGTGGCTGCCGCGGTTGATTAGCGGCGAAAGCGTCGCCGCTATCGCCATGACAGAACCGGGCACCGGCTCGGACCTTCAGAGCGTTCAGACCTATGCAGAACGAGACGGCAATCACTACAAGATCAACGGGTCGAAGATTTTCATAACCAACGGTCATACCGCCGACATAGTCGTAGTGGTGGCCAAGACGGACAGAAGCGCAGGGGCCAAGGGTGTGTCGCTGATCGTTCTGGAGGCCAAGGACGCAGAAGGATTCCGGCGTGGGCGGAACCTAAAGAAGCTTGGCATGAAGGGCTCTGACACGGCCGAGCTGTTTTTTGAGGATGTGCGCGTCCCCACAGCCAACCTGCTAGGTACTGAGGAAGGGCAGGGGTTCTATCAGCTGATGAAGCAATTGCCCTGGGAGCGATTGATGATCGGAATCACCGCGCTTGGTTTCATCGACTTCGCGATCGATGAGACCGTAAAATACGTTCAGGATCGCAAGGCGTTCGGCAAGCGGATCATGGATTTCCAGAACACCCGGTTCAAACTGGCGGAATGCAAGACCAAAGCCGAACTGCTGCGTAGCTTCGTCAATGACGGCATTGCCCGAATAGAGGCTGGCGAGCTTGATGCCGCCACCGCGTCAATGGCGAAATGGTGGGGCAGTCAGACGCAGAACGAAGTCATGCATGAATGTCTGCAACTGCATGGCGGATACGGTTACATGATGGAATTCCCGATCGCGCGTCTTTACGCCGACAGCCGGGTGCAGATGATCTATGGCGGCACCAACGAAATCATGAAGGAACTGATCGCTCGTTCGCTGGATGTCTGATCGGTCCGGGTGGGGTTACTCTTCGGCCGGGCCCAAGATCTCTTCGCTGTGCTCGCCCAACCGAGGGGCTGGTCGGTGGTCGTGTCGCGCCGGGGTTGCCGAAAATCGAACCGGCGGGCGTGTTGTCCAGATGGCACCTTCCGTTGGATGAGCAATCTGCTGAAAGAAACCGGTGGCGGCAAGATGGGGGTCGCTGGGCAGATCTGACAGGTTTCGGACTGGCATGGCGGGAATATCGGCCTGCTCCATCAGGGCAAGCCATTCTTTTGTGGTCCGTGTCAGCGCGAGCTGCGCCACCATATCGTAAACCGCGCCTATGTTGCGGCTGCGGGTGTCCATGTCGGTCACCCACAAGTGGCCGAGCATGTCTTCCCGCCCGACTGCCTTGAAAAAGCGTGCCCATTGAACGTTGGTGTAGGGCAGAATAGTGATAAACCCGTCCGAAGTCTGAACCGGGCGGCGATGAGGGACAAGCATGCGGGCATAGCCGAAATCTTGCGGGTTGTCCTCGAATGTGGCACCATCCATATGTTCGGTCAGCAGGAACGACGTCAGCGTCTCAAACATCGGCACTTCGACATGCTGGGGCACGCCCGTGCGCTCACGATGGAACAAGGCGGCCATGACAGCATAGGCCGCAGTGACGCCGCCAAGCTTGTCGGCAAGGATCGTCGGGGCATAGGCCGGCGCAGCTTCGGGATCGCGCAATGATGCCAAGCTGGCCAACCCCGAGACCGATTGGACGATGTCGTCGAAGGCAGGTTTGGCCGCATAGGGCCCGTCCTGCCCAAAGCCGGTGGCGGATACCGTAATCAGTCTCGGATTCTCGCGGCGCAACGTTTCGGGGTCAAGGGACAATCTGGCAAGCGCCGCGGGCCGGATGCTGGAGATCATCACATCGGCATCGGCCAGCAGCTTGCGCAGCCGATCGCGATCATTTGGCGTCTTGAGGTCTAGAATGACGCTGCGTTTGTTGCGGTTTGCACCCAGAAAGGCGGCGCCCATCAGCTTGTTGCGGGACGGCTGGACCTGGCGCAAAAGATCTCCCTCGGGGCTTTCCACCTTGATCACATCGGCCCCCAGATCGCCCAGCATTTGCGTGGCCAAAGGCCCGAAAACCACAGAAGTAAGATCGACAATCTTCACGCCATCAAGGATCGCGGGTTTCTGCGCAGCGGTCATTTATGCGTGTATCCTGTTCTATGACGAGGGTCGAACTCGGCGCGGATGGCTTTGCCGTCCGCGTCAAAAGCAGGGCAAGGGCCAAGTGTCGTCTCTCCGGCGCTGCGCCGGATCGGGGGCGCAGGGACGTTGATTTCGCCAGAGGGCGTGCTGATGACGGACCGGTCGAGCTGGGGGTGGTCGGACAGGGAGGCCACGTCGTTGACTGCCGCGAATGCAATGCCCGCAGCATCGAGCCTCTTCAGCATCTCGACGCGGTCATGCGAGGCGAACACGGTCTTGATGAGCGCTTCGAGCGCGGGCTTGTTGTCAATTCGCGCCGTGTTGTCATGAAACCGGGGGTCGGCTGCCAGAGTTGCATCGCCCAGTATGTGTTCACAGAACCGTTGCCATTCGCCGCTGTGCTGCACGGTAATGACGACAAGCTGACCGTCCTTGCACTCATAGGCGCCGTAGGGGCAGATCACCGTGTGGTTCAGACCGACGCGGGGCGTCGGTTTGCCAAGATAGTCGTGATAGAGCAGCGGAACCGACATCCAGTCGGCCATCACGTCGAACATGGCCACCGAAACGCCGCTACCTTTGCCGGTGCGCTCACGCCCGATCAGCGCTTCGCAGATCCCGGCATGGGCTGTCATGCCCGTGGCGATGTCGCAGATCGACACGCCAACCCGCCCCGGCCCGTCCGGCGTGCCGGTCACCGATGCCAGGCCGCTTTCGCATTGCACCAGAAGGTCATAGGCCTTGGCGTTGCGCATCGGGCCGTCTTCGCCGTATCCGGTGATGTCGCAAGTCACGAGACGCGGGAACCTCTCTCGCAGACTCGCGGAATCCAGACCCAGCTTTGCCAGGGCGCCCGGCAAAAGATTTTGAATGAACACATCCGCGTTTTCCAGCATTTTCAGCAGGATATCGCGATCTTCTGCTGCTTTGATATCCAGTGCGACCGATTCCTTGCCCCGGTTTAGCCATGTAAAATAGGCGCCTTCGCCGTTGGCGGCAGTATCATAGGCGCGCGCGAAATCGCCCACGCCCTTGCGTTCGACCTTGATCACCCGCGCACCGGCATCGGCAAGCCGCGAAGAGCAAAAGGGCGCCGCCACCGCCTGTTCGAGCGCGATGACGAGCTTGCCGGAAAGGGGGGCTGAACTTGAATCTGACATGGCGTTCTCTCACGTGATCCTAGGAGCTTGACAGAATCTAACAGGTGTTAGAAACATTATCAATACGATTAACCAGGAATGGGCCATTTGAGGAGAATGCCGGTGCCGGACGCCACAGGACCAGACCAGATATTCCAACGCGCGCTGACAAACGGGGAGATCATGCTGCCCAGGTGCGATGATTGCGGAGCCTATCATTTCTTTCCAAGGGTCCTGTGTCCGCACTGCCATGGGACCGCGATCTCTTGGCATCCCGCCAGCGGCAAGGGCCGGGTCCACACCACCACTGTCGTGCGTCAGAAGCCCGAGCGCGGCGGCGACTATAACGTGTGCGTGGTGGAACTGGAGGAAGGCGTTCGGATGATGAGCCGGGTCGAGGGCATTGCCCCCGGTGACATTGTCATCGACATGGCCGTGACCGCCTTCGTGGGCGGGGCCGAGGGCCAACCGGCCGTGTTGTTCAAACCGGCGGAGGTATAGGCCATGACCACCAAACTTCGGGGAAAATCCGCCATTGTGGGAACCGGGCACGCGGGTTTCGGCGAGGCGCATGGGCTGACGGCCTATGATGTCATGGCGCAATCCGCGCTTGCGGCACTTGGCGATGCGGGGCTGAAGCTGTCCGATGTGGACGGTCTGTTCTGCACCATGATGGAAGACAGCATGCCTGCCCTTATGGCGGCCGAATATCTGGGCATTCAGCCCAGGTTCATCGACGGCACCATGACGGGCGGGTCGTCCTTCGTGAATTACCTGACCTCCGCCACAATGGCGCTGGAGGCTGGCCTGTGTGATGTGGCGCTGATTGTTTATGGCTCCAACCAGCGCACCGCGTCGGGCAGGCTGGTGACGGCCTCGCGCCCGCCCGCCTATGAGGCGCCCTATAATCCGCGATATCCGATTTCCGCCTATGCGATGGCGGCGGCACGGCACATGCATGAATTTGGCACCACCCGCGAACAGCTGGCCGATGTGGCCGTGGCCGCGCGGGCCTGGGCGCAGCACAACCCCGAGGCATTCGAGCGCGGCCCGCTCAGCCGCGCGGATGTTTTGGGCGCGCGTATGGTGGGCGATCCGTTGACTGTGCGCGATTGTTGTCTTGTCACCGATGGCGGCGGGGCGATCGTGATGGTTCGCGCCGACCGTGCCAGGGACTTCCCTAAGGCCCCGGTTTACGTTTTGGGCAGCGCGGCGGAAAGCTCGCACCGGCAAATATCGCAGATGAAGGATTTCACCGTGACCGCCGCCCGCGAGTCGGGCGCACGCGCCTTTGCCGCGGCGGGCGTGTCGCCTTCGGACATTCAGGCGGTCGAGCTTTACGATGCGTTCACCATCAATACGATCCTATTTCTGGAAGATCTCGGCTTTTGTGCCAAGGGCGAGGGCGGTGCCTTTGTCGAGGGCGGGCGCATCGCGCCGGGCGGGGTCTTGCCGGTGAATACCAATGGCGGGGGTTTGTCCTGTGTGCATCCCGGCATGTATGGCATTTTCACCGTGATCGAGGCGGCGCGGCAGATCCGTGGCGATGCGCCCGGCATTCAGTTGAGGGATGTCGACCTGGCGCTGGCCCATGGGAACGGCGGTGTGCTGTCCAGTCAGGTCACGGCAATCTTGGGTTCGCAAAACACCCTCTAAGAACAAACCAGGGAGGAAAGATCATGCCATTGGATTTCGACGCGCTATCGAACTGGGACTTCGAAGAGATCGAGCAGACACTGACCGAGCGGGATACGATCCTTTATGCGCTCGGCCTCGGGTTTGGCGAGGATCCGACCGACAGGAAAGAGTTGGCCTTTGTCTATGAAGCTGGGCTGAGGGCGGTTCCCTCAATGGCGGTCACGATGGGGTACCCGGGCTTCTGGCTGCGCGACCCCAAGACCGGCGTGAACTGGCAGAAGGTGCTGCATGGTGAACAATGGCTAGACATCTACAAGCCGCTGCCGGTGAACGGCAACATCATCGGCCGCAGCCGGATCGACTTTATTTCCGACAAGGGCGAGGGCAAAGGTGCCGTCATCTACCAGAGCCGCGACATCATCAATGCCGATAGCGGCGAAAAGCTGGCTCGCGTGGCGATGTCGGCCTTCTGCCGTGGCGATGGTGGGTTCGGTGGCGAAAACAGGCCCGGCCCGGCCCCGGCGGCCTTGCCCGACCGCGCGCCCGATCATGTCTGCGATATCGAAACACTGCCGCGCCAGGCGCTGGTTTACCGCCTTAGCGGTGACATGAACCCGCTTCATGCCGACCCGGATGTGGCGCGTTCGGTCGGGTTCGACCGCCCGATCCTGCACGGCCTTGCGACCTATGGTCTGGCGGCGCGGGCGATCCTCAAATCGCTGCTCGATTATGACGCCGCCCGGCTTGTCGGGCTGGACGTGCGGTTTTCCGCCCCGGTCTATCCCGGCGAGACCGTGCGGTTTGAGATCTGGGAAGAGGGTGGCGAGGCCCGGTTCCGCGCTTCGATCCCGGCCCGCGACGTGGTGGTTCTAAACAATGGGGCTGCGCGTTTCGCGTGAGGGAGGGAGGATGACACAGCCGCTCAAGGATATCTTGGTGCTGGATTTCAGCACCCTTCTTCCCGGCCCGATGGCCACGCTCATGTTATCCGAAGCCGGGGCCGAGGTTATCAAGTTCGAGCGCCCGGGCACGGGTGAAGACGCACGCCTGACCGCGCCAAAAATAGACGGGGAGAGCATTGGCTTCGCTGTTTTGAATCACGGCAAGCGGTCAGTGGCTATCGACCTCAAGTCAAAGGGCGCAATGAATGTTCTGCGCCCTTTGCTTGAAAAGGCCGATGTTCTGGTAGAGCAATTTCGCCCCGGAGTGATGGACCGGCTCGGTCTGGGATACGAGGCCGTGCGCGAGATCAATCCCGGTCTCATCTATTGTTCGATCACCGGCTATGGACAGACCGGCCCGAAGGCTTCGACTGCCGGGCACGATCTCAATTATGTGGGCGATTCGGGGATCCTGTCGCTGAGCCGGGGACCGGATCAGCAGCCAACCATGCCCTTCGGGTTGGTCGCTGATATCGGGGGCGGAACCTATCCGGCGGTGGTGAATATCCTGCTGGCCCTGATTGCGCGGCAGGCAAGCGGTCAGGGGACGCATCTTGATGTCGCCATGTCTGAGGGGGCGTTTGCCTTTGCCTACTGGGCCCATGCAGATGGCGTGATCGCCGGCAATGACATCGCAAGCGGCAGCAGCCGTCTGACCGGCGGCCTAGCGCGCTATCGTCTCTATACCGCGGCGGACGGCCGTCAGATCGCCGTCGGGGCGATCGAGGAAAAGTTCTGGCAGAGGTTCTGCGATGTCATCGGCCTGCCGCAGGAGCTTCGTGATGACTGGTCCGACCCCAATGCCAGTGTTGCGGAAGTGGCGCGCCGTCTGGGCGACCAGCCCTCGACCCATTGGGAGTCTTTGTTGGCCGCGGCGGACTGTTGCTGTTCCGTCGTGAAAACGCCAGCCGAAGCTGCGGCCGATCCGCATTTTATCGCACGCGGCGTATTCGCGCGGAAGCTGAACATTTCTGGTCGGGAGGTACCGGCGCTGCCGCTGCCAATTGCTCCGGAATTCCGTTGTGCGGCAACTTCGGCCGGCCGTGCTGCGGCTTTGGGGGAAGACAATACCCGCTTTGGCCAGGACTTGCGAAAAACAGAATAAATCTCGTTGACCCGCAGGTTTTCAGATTGTATTCTAACATTTGTTAGAAAAAAATGGACAGATCCAATGGCCCAACCCCATGACGACCTGCCGACAGAAGCTGCGCGCTTTGTCTTGCCCGCGCACTTTGTCGAGAGCGACAGCCTCGAAGTGCAGGGTTTCATCACATCGGCTTTGCGCGATCTTCCTGTGGACGCGACCAATCGAGATAAGGCGATCCGCCTGTTCGAAGCGGTTCGCGACGATATCCGTTACGACCCGTATTGTTTTGCGCTGGATGAAGATTCTTATCGTGCCAGCCGGATCGCCGGGGCGGAGGCAGCCTTCTGCGTCCCCAAGGCAATCCTACTTGCCGCCTGTCTGCGCGCCGTCGGTATCCCCGCCGCTTTGGGATTCGCGGACGTGCGCAACCACCTGAATACTCCCAAGCTGCAGGAGCTGATGGGGACCGATCTCTTTATCTATCACGGTTATGTTCAACTTTGGCTGGGTGGTGAATCCTATAAGGTCACACCCGCTTTCAACATAGAGCTGTGTGAAAGATTCGGGGTCAAGCCTCTGGTCTTTGACGGCTATCATGATGCTCTTTTCCACGAATTCGACGAGCAGGACCAGCGCCACATGGAATATGTGAACGACCGGGGTCTTTATGTCGATGCGCCGATGGCGGAATTCCTGACGGCCTTCAAGGAAACCTACCCGAAACTGGAAGAGTTCAACCGGGTGAGAATCTCCAAAGATTCGAGCGGGTATGATTCCGGTTTCGCAAAGGAGGGGGCCGCTTGAAATATCTTGACGATTTCGAGTCGGGCCAAGTCTTTCACTTTCGCAGCGCCCCGATGAGCGCACAGTCCATAAAGGCCTTTGCCCAGGAGTGGGACCCGCAACGGCTGCACACCGACGAAGACTATGCGACCGCGATACATGGCAGCCTGATCGCCTCGGGATTTCAGACCGTGCTTGAGGTGTTCAAACCTGTCGTGACGGAATTGATGGTCGAGGTGGCCAATATCGGCGGCATGGGCTTCGAGAATCTGCGCTGGCTGCTGCCTGTCCGCCCGGATGAACCCCTCGATATCGAAATGACTATCAACTCGGTCACGCCGTCCAAAAGCAAGCCCGATCGAGGTGTTTTGCACTATACGCTCAGCGTCAGGAACCCCAAGGGCGAGGTGGTTCTTTCAGCTGACGTCCCATTGATGATGAAGCGAAAACGAAATGACACAGGTTGATATGCAATCCAGCGAACAAGAAGAAGACCTTCGCCTGCTGCGCGAAAGCGCGCGCACGCTGTTTGACCGCGCGGGCGGAAGTGGACGGTCGCGAAAGCTCCGCGATGCCGGGGGCGAATTTGACCCGGATATGGTCCGGGAATTGGGCGAAGCCGGTGTTTTTGGCGTGGCCGTGCCCGAAGAACAGGGGGGGCTTGGCATGGGCCTGGCTGCCGGTGGCGTTATCGCCGAAGAGGTCGGCCGCGTGATCGCCCCGGAACCGGTCGTGGCGACGATTGGTCTTGGCCTAGGCCTTCTGCGCCGCCTTTGCCCGGAGCATCCGAAGCTGGAACAGCTTATCGGCGGCGAGGCATCGCTGGCGGTTGCCTGGCAGGAACGTGGTCCGGGCGGCGCTTCCGCTGATGCGACTTGCCGGTATGCGGACGGAAAGCTGACCGGCGGCAAGGCCTGGGTGGTTGGCGCGGGAGGAACGCAGGATTTCCTTGTTGTAGCCGAAGCAGATGGTGGCCCGGTTCTAGTTCTGGCCGAGGCCAGCGCGGATGGGCTTGTTACGACCAGGCGGGCGCAGGCCGATGGCAGTTCCTTGGGCGAGCTTTCCTTTTCAGGAACGCCGGCTGCGGAGCTGGCCTGCGGTGCCGCGGTTCAGGGAGCGCTGTCCGAGGCTGTGGCCGACGCAACGGCGCTTGCCGCAGCCGAGCTTGTCGGCCTGAGCCAGCGCGCCTTCGAGATTACGCTCGACTACATCAAGACGCGCGAGCAGTTCGACAAGCCGATCGGATCCTTCCAGGTCATCCAGCACCGCGCCGTCGACCTGAACGTGATGTGCGAGGTCGCGCAGGCCGCAGTGCGCGAAGTTCTGATGCGGATGGATGGCGAAACGGACGCAAGTATCCGCGCACGTCTGGCCAGCCGGGCCAAGGCACGGGCGGTCACGGCCGCCAGGAAAGTCACCCGCGACGCCATCCAGCTGCACGGCGCGGTCGGCTACACCGATGAATTCGATATCGGGCTTTATCTGAACCGGGCGCTGGTGCTGTCGGCCTGGCTGGGCGACGACGCCTATCACCGTCGGATCTGGTTTGACGCGCGCGAAGAAGAGGGGGCCGCACAATGACCGACTGGAACGCAATGAGCGATGCGGAATTCCGCAAAGAGGTGCGCGGGTTCCTCGAGGCCGAGTACCCCGAAGAGCTGCGCCATCTGCCGCACCGCCCCAAGTTCGCCGAGATTGAACATTGGCATCGCAAGCTGCACACCAAGGGATGGGTTGCGCCGGCCTGGCCCGCGGAATACGGCGGTATGGGGCTGAATGCCGCCAAGCTGCTGATCTTCTACGAAGAGCAGCAGCGCTGGGGTGTCAATCGTGGTCGAGACATGGGTGTGCAGATGGTCGGCCCCCTGATCATCAAGTTCGGCACTCAGAAACAAAAAAACTATTGGCTGCCGCGAATCCTCAGTTGCGAAGACATCTGGTGCCAGGGGTATTCGGAACCCGGTGCCGGGTCCGATCTGGCCAACCTGCGCACACGCGCAGAGATTGACGGCGACGACTTTGTCATAAACGGACAGAAGATCTGGACCACGATGGCGCATGACGCCACGCACATCTTCATGCTGGTCCGCACCGATCCGGACGCGCCCAAAAAACAACAGGGAATCAGCTTTGTCCTTGCGCCGATGGATCAACCCGGTGTCGAGGTGCGCACGATCACCACGCTTTCGGGGGAAACGGAATTTTGCGAGGTTTTCTTCGACAATGCCCGTACACCCCGCGAAAACCTCGTGGGCGAGTTGAACAAGGGCTGGACCATGGCCAAGGCGCTCCTGAGCTTCGAGCGCATCTTCATCGGCTCGCCCAGCCTGGCCCAGAACGCGTTGGGGCAGCTTGAGAGCTTCGCACGGGGCCGTGGCGCTTTTGACGATCCAGTGTTCCGCGACCGCTTTGCGCAAGCCGCGCTTGATGTCGAGGATCACGCGGCGCTTTACTCCCGTTTCGCCGACCAACTGAAGCGCGGCGAAACGCTGGGCGCCGATGTCTCGATGCTCAAGATCTGGGTGACCGAGTGCTTTCAGCGCATCACCGAGCTGATGATCGAGGCAGCCGGACCCGATGGCGGCACCGTCGGCCCGCTTCAGGTCGGCAATGTAAGCGTCGATGTCCTTGCGAGTTTCTACAAGGCCAGACCGACGACGATCTATGGAGGGTCGAACGAGATCCAGCGAAACATCCTGTCCAAGGCCGTTCTCGGATTGCCTGACTGAACCTAATACCCTGAGGAGGAAAAGAACCATGTCCGATCGTTACGCAAAATATCACAAGATGAAATTCGACTACCCGGCTGATCGCGTCCTGCGCATCACGTTCGACCGCCCTGAGACCTTCAATTCCGTAGATGCGGAAACCCACACTCAGATGACAGATATGTGGATCGATATCGATCGTGACCCCGACATCAATGCGGTCATAGTCACCGGCGCGGGCAAGGCATTCTCGGCCGGCGGCGATTTCAGCCTGATCGAAAACATGATCGGCAATTCGTACGAGATCATGAAGACGTGGAAAGAGGCCAAAGACCTCGTCTACAACATCATCAACTGTAACAAGCCGATTATTTCCGCCATCAACGGCCCTGCCGCCGGTGCCGGCCTTGTGGTGGCCATCCTAGCCGACATCTCGATCGCCGGTAAGAAGGCCAAGATCGTCGATGGTCACCCGCGTCTGGGCGTTGCCGCTGGCGATGTCGCGGCAATCATCTGGCCATTGCTGACCTCGATGGCCAAGGCGAAATACTATTTGATGACTTGTAAGCCGGTTTCGGGCGAAGAGGCCGAGCGCATCGGCCTAGTGTCAATGTGCGTCGAAGATGACGAGTTGCAGCAAATCGCTTTGGATACGGCCGTCGAGCTCGCCAACGGCTCGCAAAGCGCGATCCGCTGGACCAAATATTCGCTGAACAACTGGCTGCGCCAGGCTGGCCCGATCTTCGATGCCTCGACTGCGCTTGAAATGCTCGGGTTCATGGGCGAAGACGTCAAGGAAGGGGTACTGTCGCATCGCGAGAAGCGCGCGCCGAACTTCCGCAAGGACTGCCCGCTTTAAGCCACGACTGAACAGGGAGGCATGATCATGTCTGAAGACATCTATAAGGACATAGCTCAAGCCTATGCCGCCGCAGCCGAAAGGGCATCTGGGCTGAAATCACGATTTGCGGCTGCCGGATTCGATCCGGCGGCCGTCAGGTCCTTGGCAGATCTGTCACGGCTGCCGGTGATGAAGAAGGAAGAGCTTCTCAAGCTCCAGCGCGCCAATCCGCCCTTCGGCGGGTTTCTCGCTGCCGATCTAAAGGATGTCGGCCGGATCTACGTGTCGCCCGGCCCGATCTTCGAGCCGTCGCTTTCGGGCGGCGGTGGCCACGGCTTGGACCTTCTATTCAGATCGGCCAGCGTGGGTGCGGGCGACATCATTCTGAACACCTGGATGTATCACCTCGTGCCGGCGGGGCTTTTGTTCGACGAAGCGGCACAGGCCGCCGGGGCCACCGTAATTCCCAGCGGCGTCGGCAATACCGAGCTTCAGGCGCAGATCATCGTCGAAACCGGCGTCACTTCGATCTGCGCATCCACCGCGTTTTTCCTGACGCTGGCGGACAAGGTGATCGAAACCTATGGCCGCGACGCTTGGAAGGTGAAAACGGCCTTCCTCGGTGGTGAGATGGGCGACTGGATGGCCAAGCGCCGCCGGATCGAGGCAGACTATGGCGTGTCGACCTGGGCTGCCTATGCCACTGCGGATTTGGGCCTTGTCGGCTATGAGGATGGCGGCGACGGCTATGTGGTTCATCCCGACCGCGTGGTGCAAATCTGCGATCCGATCAGTGGAGAACAGGTCGCTCACGGGGAACCGGGTGAGGTTGTTGTGACCGCGCGCGATGCCACCTGGCCGATGATTCGGTTTGGCACCGGAGACAGCGCCTTTGCGCTGGGGAGCAACGCGGATGGCACCGTCAGCCGAATTTCTGCACTGCAGGGCCGAGTCGGCGCAGCGGTCAAAGTGCGCGAGATTTTCGTTTATCCGCGCGTGATCGAAGAAGTTGTCATCGGTACGCCGGGCGCAAAGGCCGCGCAGGCCGTGGTAACGCGCGAGAACGATCGCGACATGATCCGCATCTCGCTTGTGCTGGAAGACGGTGCCGATGCCTCGGCCGCAATCATCGCCGCTGCCGAGGCCTTCAAGTCGCATTCCAGGATCCGCGCCGACGCGGTGAGCGTGGTGCCGGAGTTGCCGGAGAATGCCGATCTGATCGTCAACGACAAGGACGGATGAGGCGCGGACCCGGACCGCGCTGATTTTCCGGGCAGATCGCAAGGCGGCCGACCAAATCCGGCTGATATGACTGTCTTGACCGAAACGGGTTTGCGCAAAGTTGCCGGCGCTCAGCTGCAGAGCGCGTCCTTCGCGGCACGGGATTCCCGGTCGATGTAGTCCGCCGTTGTCGTCACCGCGTGAACCGCTCCGATGCCCTGACCGCAGCCCCAAATGTCGCGCCATGCCTTCGGGCGGACGTCGCCGGTGGAGAGGTTTAGCTTGTTGCCTTCGCCGGTCAGGTTTTCCGGATCCAGGCCTACTGACCGGATCGAAGGTTTGAGGTAATTGGCATTCACCCCGGTGAAATGGCTGGTGTAGAGAATGTCCTCGGCCGCGCTGTCCACGATCATCTGCTTGTAGCTTTCGGCGGCGACAGCTTCGGTCGTGGCGATGAAGAGCGAACCGATATAGCCAAAATCCGCGCCCATGGCGGCTTCGGTTTCGCACAGGAGTACCACGTCGAGCGGTATTTCCGCGAAAGCGTGCTGAACTTCATCGCCCCAGTCAGCGAGGAACTGATCCTCTCTCACGTGGCCGAGAAAGCGCTGGGGATGCCCAAGTCCTACTGACCGGCAATCGCCGCACCAACGCCGCCGCGGCCTCGGTCGGCGCAATCGCATGTATGTGCGATCTGGCGGCCTCGGCCGAGCAAGTCGATGACGGTAGAGACGGACATCGGCGAAATGGGTTTCATCGACATGATCTAGTTCACCGCTACGGGAAAAAACCCAATTCAAGCACCCGCGCGATAACCAACGCGATCATCCGTACGGCCTCACCCCCTTTGCCATCGCCTCGCGGATGACCATTCTCGGTGTGCCGAATAACTTCGGGGTGCAGTGGCGGCAGGTCTTATGGGTGCGGGGGGGCACTGCTTGGGCACCATGCCGAATGCCGCCTCCTTCATCTGCGACGAAATAGGCGGCCCGACAGACGACGCGGCCACTGACGCCCGCGCATGAGGTGGTGAGTGCATATCGCGCCGCAGGACGCACCGTACCGGACATGCCCGTCCTCCGCGGGATCTCCGGCGAGAACGGGTTCGTCGGCCGACACTGGCGGTTCATGACGGTCGTCGAGTCCGCCACGCGTACGGAGTTCGCCCGTTTTTCCATGTTCCATAGCTCATCTCCTTTGTTGATAAGCGTTCACAGAAGAGCACTGGCCGTTCAGCTTGATGGCTTTAAGCTCCACGGCAGTAGGTGACCTGCCACAGAACTTTCATCCAGCCGCGATTTGAGCCCGGTTAGTGATACGCCGACTGGCGCTGCTGGAGCTACTGACAGATGCGCGGAACTTTAGAATGGTGCAGCGCAGCTTTCGGTTGCGATGCCCAAGTCCTCGGCGAACGCCTTGGGCGTCTGGTAGCCGAGGCCCGAATGCGGCTTCCTCGTTGTACAACTGAACACTAGAACACCCACGTTATCGATTGGCGCGAGGTTCTTCTATCGATGACGTCCATGGTCTGGCCGGTCGGTTTATCTCCATAAAGTGATCGACAAACCTGGTGTGGCGATGTTTCGATGCAATCTCACTGGCGGCCGGGCGGACCGGTCTCTGGAAGTCCAGTCTGGATGTTTGACCGGGTAGCATCTGCCGACTGTCGCGGTATCGATGATCAGGATGCCCTGACGGTGCTTGCAGAGTTGGTCCGCGATGCTGGCCGTAGCTTATTCGACAAATTCGCTTCCTCTTGGCCCCTCCGCTCGGGTCGAGGCAAGGTTTGGATCGACCTGCTTAACGCCATTGGGCCGGAACGATCACGCCGTGGCTGCACCGCGTGTGCCGTACCGGCCCGGGCGCATTTCAGAACGCGTTCAACCCGGTCAGGTTGCGCCCGATGACCAGCTTCTGGATTTCGGTGGTGCCGTCCGGGATCGGCATGACCTTGGCATTGCGGAAGTGCCGTTCGACGGGAAACTCTTTGGTGATACCATTGCCGCCGTGAATCTGCACGGCCTTGCCGGCGATTTCGACTGCCATTTCAGTCGCATACCATTTCGCCATCGAGGTCTGCGTGTCGCAGCGCACGCCCAGTTCCAGAAGTTGCAGCCCACGCTGGCACAACAGGCGCGCAGCATCCAGATGCGTGGCCATGTCGGCTAGGTAGCCCTGGATCAACTGGTGCCCGCCGATCGGCTTGCCGTGCTGCTCGCGCTCTTTCGAATAAGAGACTGCGCACTCCAGCGCCGCTTGTGCAATACCGACGCTTGTCAGCCCCACAAAGACCCGCGCGCTCTCAAAAAGCTTCAATGTCTGGAACAGGCCCCCGCCTGCATTTCCCAGAACATGTTCGGCGCTGGTTTCCGCACGGTCAAAGAACAATTCGCAGGTCGAGGCGCCGACAAGCCCCATCTTGCGCAGCTCGCGGCTTTCATAACCGCCCTTGTCGCGATCCACGATAACCATCGAAATGCCACCGTCCAAATTGCAGACAACGATGGCGAAATCCGATTGCGCACCGTTGGAAATCCACAGCTTCTGTCCGCTGACAAAAATCCTGTCGCCGTGGCGCTCCGCGCGGGTCTTGACCTCACGCACGTTCGAGCCGACGGAGGGTTCGGAAATGCAAGTGGCGCAAATGCGCTCACTGCGCAGGAGCGGTTTGAGATAAGCCTCTTTCTGCGCCGCGTCGCCCATCAGGTTGAGCGCGAATGCGGCATGACCCTGAATCAGAACGGCGATCGCCAGATCGGCCCAAACCCGCGCCAGTTCCTCGTAGAGGATACCATAGGTCAAGCGGTCGATCCCCGCGCCACCGTCCTCTTCGGGAAGCAAGCCGCTGATGAGCCCGAATTCCTCGACCTTGGTGAACAAGCCCTTGAGGGTTTCCGCATCCGGAGGATGGCCCAGATCTTCGTATTTTTCCACTAGCGGAGCGAATTCCGCATTGGCCATCTTGCGGAAGTTTTCCAGCAACATGCGCTGGTCGTCGGTATAAATCGCCTGTGCGGCAGCAATCACATTTTCCATTTTCTTTTCCTTGTTTCAGCGGCCCAGAATGGTGACGCAGGCGGCGGCTTCCTCGACGCCGTGCAAGCCGCCGCCATTTTCGGCGATGGCGTTCTGTGCGCCGTCAACCTGGCGTGCGCCAGCCTCGCCGCGTAGTTGCGTGACCAGTTCGAATATCTGGCCAATCCCGGTGGCACCCACCGGGTGGCCCTTGGATTCCAGCCCGCCCGAGGTGTTCACCGGGATGCGCCCGCCGATCGTTGTCTCGCCGCGGAGGCTGGCCGGGCCACCTTCGCCGAACGGGACAAAGCCCAGGTTCTCTATCTGGATGACCTCGCCCACGGCGGTTGCGTCGTGCACTTCGGCGAGGGACATGTCATCGGGGCCAAGCCCGGCTTGTTCATAGGCTTGCAGGGCGGTAAGGCGGGTCAGGTGGTTTTCGTGATCCTCGGGCGCGCGGTCGGTGCCCGAGCGCAGGACCGCTGCCTTGACCCTGATCGCGCGGGTCCGGTCGATGCCCAGCCGTTTGAGGCCCTCGCCCGTACAAAGCACCGCCGCCGCCGCTCCGTCGGAAATCGGGGCGCACATGGGAAGGGTCAGCGGGTAGGTGATGGGCGGCGCGGCGAGCACCTGATCAATGCTCATGCTGTCGCGATATTGCGCCAGCGGATTATGTACCGAGTGCCCGTGGTTCTTGGCGGACACGGCCGCGAAGTGTTCCTGTGTCGTGCCAAAGGTTTTCATGTGCAGCCGCGCGAAGCCGGCATAGACATCCATGAACACGCTATATGGCTTGGACGATTTCGAGCCTTCGGGTTCCTCCACCCCGGCACCCAGATCGGCCAGGCGCTGCGCGACCGCTTCGCCATTGCTCACGTCCCAGCCGCTGTCGAAGGCCGAGAACATCAGCGCGCGATCATCGGAATACATCTTTTCCGCACCCACGGCGAGGCAGCAATCGCCGTTGCCGGCCTTGAGAAAATCGACCGCCAGCTTGAAACCAGTCGCGCCGCTGGCGCAGGCGTTCTCGACATTCACCACTGGAACGCCCTGAATGCCGATCTCGCGCAGCGCTATCTCTCCGCGGATCATGTGTTGGCCCTCCATGTGGCCCTGCACGGCGTTCGAGAAAAACGCGCCTTCGATGCGCTTTGCCGAGAGTCCGGCATCGGCAAGAGCGCCGGTGACGGCCTCGCGGGTCATGTCCTTGATGGACTTGTCCCGAAACTTTCCGAACGGCGTCATGCCGACGCCGATGACATATATGTCCTGCATCATTCGTCCTCCTGTATCAGTATCCGCGAAACCGAGGCTTGCGCTTCTCATTGAACGCCGCCAGCCCTTCGTGCATGTCCCAGGATCGCATATGAGCGCGCAGATTTAGCATCTCTTCGGCGAGCGCGGCAGGCTCGTCTACGTTCAGCGACCGGTTGGCGACCGACTTCATGCGGCGCAGCACGGCCGGGCTCTTGTCGGACAGCTTGTCGGCAAAGGCCTGCACCGTCTCGCGAAGCTGGGCGTCCGCAACCACCTTGTTGACCAATCCCCACTCCATCATCTCCCGCGCCGAGACATTTTCGCCCGAGAAGAGCAGGTACTTCGCGCGGTTCAGTCCGACCCGGCGCGGCAGGATCGCCGCGCCGCCCGCACCGGGAAAGACACCGAAATTGGAATGGGCATCGCCCATCTGCGCGCTTTCGGCGGCAAAGACCAGATCGCAGGACATCACCATTTCCAGCCCGCCCGCCATGGCCAGCCCGTTGACGGCGGCGATCACAGGCTTGGGGCCATGGCGTATCAGCCCGAACGTGTGCTCGACCAGGTCGAGCAGGTCGGGCTCTCCGGGTTCGTGACTTGCGCTGGCCACTTCCTTGAGATCGGCCCCCGCGCAGAACGCGCGGCCCGAGCCGGTCAGGACAATGGCGCGAACGGCGTCGTCGGCAATCGCGGCTTCAAGCGCATTTGTCATATCGCGCAGCATCTGCATCGACATGGCGTTCAACTGCTCGGTGCGCTGGAAGGCAATCCATTCGGTTCTGGCCACACGTTCGACGGTAAGGGTGCTGGGTGTTTCAGTCATTGTAACCCTCGGAATAAAAACAACATTTGCTGAGTTGGGCTTGCCTTTTAGCGCGGATTGCGTTGCACTGAGCTGGATACGCGCGCGGAAGAAACAAGACCTGGAGCCTGATATGAGCACTGCACCACTGGCCGGATTGAAAATCCTCAGCCTCGCGGAACAATTCCCCGGACCCTACGCGACGATGCTTCTGTCGGATATGGGTGCCGAGGTGATCATGGTCGAACGGCCCGGCGTCGGCGATCCCGCGCGGCAGTTTCCGCCGCTTTTTCGGGCGCTCAACCGGGGCAAGCGCAGCGTGGCGCTCGATCTGAAATCCGCGGAGGGGATCGCGCGGTTTCGTGAGATGGTCAGCAAATCCGATGTCATCGTCGAAGGCTTTCGCCCCGGCAAGCTGGCAGCACTTGGCGCCGGGTTCGAGGACATGCGCAAGATCAATCCGCGGCTGGTCTATGTGTCGATCTCGGGATACGGGCAAGACGGCCCCTATCGCGACAGGGCGGGGCATGACCTCAGCTATGAAGGCGTCGGTGGTCTTCTGGCCGATCAGGCCGAGGCCGGGCAACCGGGGCCGGTGCCGACCCTGCCGCTTGCGGATATCGGCGCCGCGCTGTTTGCGGCGATCGCGATCCTCTCGGCTGTGGTATCCAGCCAGCGGACGGGGCAGGGCCGTTACGTCGATGTCTCGATGTCGGATGCGGTGGTCTCGATGCTCACGGCCTTCCTTGTGCCCGCGGCCAATGGCACGCCGCTGGGCGAGTTCATCTCTGAGCCGGGCTATGGCGTGTTCACCTGCAAGGACGGCAAACTGCTGACGCTGTCCATCGCGCATGAGGACTGGTTCTGGCATCCGTTCTGCGAGGCGATCGACAAACCGGACCTCGCCGGGATGAAAAGCCGCGACCGTGTCACGCGCAAGGACGAGTTGCGGGAGGAGATTGCGGCGGTTCTTGTCGGCAAGACGCGCGCGGACTGGGGCGGTCTCTTTGACAAGGCCGGCGTACCCTGGGGCCCTGTCAATTCGCTGGCCGAGGCCATGAACGATCCGCATGTGCGCGCCCGCCGGTTGCTGCGCACCATCGCGCACGATGGCGGCAAGACAGAGACTTTTCTGGTCCAACCCCTGAAATTCGACGGTTTCGAAACCGAGATTTCGGGGCTGCCGCCGGAGATCGGCGCCGATAATAAACGCTTGTTCGAGGGCGGCCCCAATTGATTGCGACTGCCCATATTCGGCTCTAGCAAGCAAATGAATAACCGCCATTCACCGGATAGGTCTGGCCGGTGATCCAGCTTGCTGCATCCGAGCAAAGAAACAGGATCATGCCTGCCGCGTCTTCCGGCTCACCCAGCCGCCGGACTACATATTGCGAAAGCGCCCGCTTTTCGGTCTCCGCATCCGGGATCAGATCGGCGACCGCCGGGGTTCTGGTGCCGCCTAGGGCGACGCAGTTTGCGGTAACTCCGAACCGGCCACCGGCCTTTGCAATGGCGCGCATGAAGCCCGCCGCCCCGGCCTTGGCACCGGAATAGACCGCCAGGTGCGGCTCGCCCACCCGGCCTGCGTCGGAAATGACCGTCACGATGCGTCCGTAGCCACCCTTGACCATCATCGGCATGGCGTGGCGGGTGCAGTTCAGCACGCCATCGAAATTGGTGGCCATCCAGCGCCGCCATTCGGCGGGGTTTGATTCCCAGAACGGTACAAGATCGTCGAGCCGTGACGTCGGCCCGGCATTACCAGCATTATTGACCAGAATTTCCACGCTACCAAAGACGCGCTGCGCCTCGGAAAAGGCCGCGCCCACAGCATCGAAATCCGACACGTCAAAGGCCATCGGTAGCGCCTTTGCACCAGCCGCTTCCACTTCCGCCGCGACGCTTTCGGCCCGCGCGGCGTGGAAATCGTTGACCACAACGGCACCCGCGCCATGTTCGGCGAGATAAAGCGCGACCTGACGACCCACGCCTTGTCCGGCCCCGGTTACAAGTGCGGTATGACCCTTGATGTCCAGCAATTCAGTCATTGTATTTCCCCTCCTATCCGAGCCATCTCTTGCGGCGCCGATAATGCTTGATTTCGCGATAGCTCTTGCGTTCACCGGAGGCGGTGACACCAAGATAGAATTCTCTGATGTCTTCGTTGCCGGCGAGCTTGTGGGCGGGGCCATCCAAGACGATGCGCCCGTTTTCCATCACATAGGCGTAATCGGCGATCGACAGGGCGGCGGCGCTGTTTTGTTCAACAAGAAAGAAGGTCGTGCCTTCGCGCTTGAGCTGTTTGAGAACTTCGTAGACGTCACGGACCATCATCGGCGCCAGACCCAGCGACGGCTCGTCGATGGCGATGATCTTGGGCCTCGCCATCATGGCCCGGCCGATCAAAAGCAGTTGCTGCTCACCGCCGGACATGAACCCCGAGGTGCGGTTGCGCAGGTCCGCAAGACGCGGCATCAGACTGTAGACATGAGCCAGACGGTTTTTCAGTTCGGTGGAATTGGTCACCATATGCCCGCCGACAATCAGGTTCTGTTCCGATGTCAGGTGACGCAGCACGCGTCGGCCCTCCATCACATGGATAAGGCCATTCTTTACCACATTCGACGCTTCCATGTTCTGAATCGGCGTGCCGTTCAGGACGATCGAACCGGCGGACACGGTTCCGTCTTCGGATTTCAGAGTTCCGGAAATCGCCTTGAGCGTCGTGCTTTTCCCTGCCCCGTTTCCACCGAGAAGCGCAACACACTGACCCTCGCGCACGGTCATTGAGATCCCTTTGAGCGCCAGAATGACGTCGGAATAGGTCACTTCCACGTTATTGAGTTCGAGCATAACTTCGGGTCCGGATCCAGAGAAAGGGTCGGGCACCACGATCGCGGTGCCCGGGTTTTGTTCACCACTTGCTCAAATCGGGAACATCGACGCCGGTCGCCGCGATGGTGATCTTCCCGTCCTTAACCGTGCCCACGTTCACCTTGAGTCCTTTCAGAGGAAAGGGGGCTTCTGGGGTGAAAGTGAGACTCGGAAGGAAGCCATGGGTTTCCTCCGAGGTGATCGGCTTGGCAAAGAGCGCCTCGCGCACCAGCTCGCCCGTCAGACCTTCGGCACCGTTCTCCTCGATCGCGTGCTCGATCACGGCCACGGTATAGAGGGCCTGGGAAATCCCCATGGCCGTCACGACATTCCAGGGCGCCTTGAGCCCGTAATCCGAAACTAGGGTCTGGTAAAACTGCCGCGCTTCTGTGTCCTCATCGGCCGCGATCACCATGCCGTAGGCCTCAAAGTCGCCTTCAAGCTGCGCCAGCCCGCCAAGCGCTTTGCCCGAGGCAGGCAGCCCGTTATGCGAGCTCATCATGATCGGGATGTCGGCCCCGTTGGCCTGCAACCCGCGTTTCGCGGCGACCACGATCGAGGTGTTGGTCTGGATGATCACCGCTTCGGCCCCCGACCGCGCGACGCGACGCATTTGCGCGGTCAGGTCGGTCGGCTGCACGTCGGTATAGATGACCTCAACCAAATCGGCGGCCTCGGGATGCTCTTCGGCATAGACTTCGAGCCCCTTTCCCATATCGACATAGGCAGGGGATGCCTCGGAGGACAGGACCGCGAATTTTATGGGTTCGTCGCCGCCACGCTGTTCGCGCATCCAAGCCAGAAAGCCTGCGGCTTCATGCGAATAGGTCGGGCGCGGATTAAATATCCAGGAATCGGGCTGCCAGGCAAAGCCATAGGCGGCCGTGGCCATGAACATCGGGATCTTGTCTTCGGGTAAGCGTTCGGACAGGGCCGCCACGTCCGGCCCGCCAAGGCCGACCACGGCGATCGGCGCCAGCTCCGACTTGATTCCGGGCCACAGGCTGGCGACCTGTGCGGCATCATATCGGGTCTCGTAGTTCTTGTAGTTCAGCTTGACGCCGAGTTCCTTGCCGCTGGTCGCGTTCCACCAGTCGAAAACGACCTCCCGGCTTGAGGCCAAGATCGGCATGATGTCGGCATAGGGGCCAGAAAAGTCCGACAGAAGCGCAAGGTTATATGTGGTCTCCGCCTGTGCCTTCATTGGTAGCGCCGTGGCGAGCGCCAGCGTTCCGGCGGCCAGCAGCCCCCCAAGGCCCGATTTGCTGAGGTATGTCATTTTCATTCTCCTCCCAGGTTATAGACCGCCCCGAAATCAATAGGGGAACGGCCAGATACGATAAGACGATTTCAGGATATTCCAGCGGTGCATCACCCCCTTGGGTTCAAGGATCATGAACAAGGCAATCACGCCACCAAGAATGACGTTCATGCCCGCGAACACGATATCGCCTCCCAGAAACGAGACGGAATCGGCGATATTCGGGCCGACTGTGGCAATAACTTCCTGGATGGTGCGAATGACGAAGACACCGACCAGCGCCCCGACGATCGACCCCATTCCACCGACGATGATCATCGCCACGAAAAAGATGGAATGGAACAGGGTGAATTGATCGACCCCGACAAAGCGGATCATGTAGGCCCAGAGTGCCCCGCCGACGCCAGCATAGAAGGCGCCGATCAGAAAGGCATTCGCCTTGGTAGCCGCTACATTGATCCCCATGATGCCTGCGGCCACGTCATCGTCCCTGACCGCGATGAAGGCGCGACCGAAGCGCGACCGGATGATCCCGAACGCGCCTGCGATCATGATCGCGGCAACCGCAAGGTTCATGTAGAATTGCTGGGTCTCGGTGACGAAGCGCAGCCCGAATATCTCTGCTGCCGGCACGGTGACTCCATTTGAGCCACCTAGCCAGGAGGATGGCAGGTTCAGGACTGCAAAATGAAAGATGAACTGTGCCGCGAGAGTCGTCAGCGCCAGATAGAACCCCTTGATCCGAGTCGCCGTCAAACCGAAGAGAAAGCCGAACAGCGCAGCCGCGAACCCGGCCAACGGTATGGTCAACAGGAACGTGAGACCGGTCTTGGAGGCCAGTATCGAAGCGGTATAGGCGCCCACCCCCATGAATGCGGCCTGGCCCAGATTGATCTGGCCCGCATAGCCGGTGCAAATCTGGAGTCCGACGGCGATCACGGCGCTGATCAGCATCATGTTCAGCACGGCGATGATACGCCCGCTCACAAGATAGGGCATCGCCAGCATAACCACGAGGAACAGCGCCAGGCAAACCGCCTGCCAGCGCGTGCGCACGAGACGTCTGTCGGCGCGATAGCTTGTGGGAAAAATGCCGGAAGGATCCATGAATTAAACCCGCTCGATTGTGCGCCAGCCGAACAGACCCGTGGGCCGGATCAGCAGAATGGCAAGCATGATGATATAGGGCACGACACTGCCGAGCGAGCCGCCGATGATCGGATCGAGGTAGTTGGTGGTCAGGCTCTGGATTACACCGATGATGATTCCCGCCAGGACAAGTCCGCCGATCGACTCCAACCCGGCGAACAATGCAACCGGCAGTGCCGCAAAACCGATATCCGAGGCCAGAAAGGTCAGCGACTTGCCGCTGAGGAAGATCATCGCTCCTATCGTGGACAGGATTGCGCCGAGAATCCAGGCAAAGGCAATAGAGCCTTTCACCGAAATCCCCATCGAAGCAGCGACGACGTGATCTTCGGCCACTGCCGTCATCCGCAGGCCTGAACGGGTCCAGTTGAAGAACCAGGACAGGCCAACGGCGGCAACGATGGTGATGATCCCCCCGATAAGCAAGTTCATCGGAATCAGCATATCGCCGAGTAAGAGCGGCTTCAGCGGAAAGATGATCGGGAATGGCCGGACGGAAGCCCCAAACAGCAGCAGGACGACGCCACGCAGCAGGATCAGCAGGCCGACAGTCACCATCACCATCGAGAACACCGATTCACCGATCAGCTTGGTGAGGAAAATCCGTTCGATCAGATAGCCGACAAGACCCGCAAGAACCAAGGATAGCGGGATCGACAGCCACAGGCTCAGGCCGAGCTGCATGGTTGTGAACCAGACGATGAAACCGCCGATGATCACCAGTTCGCCCTGCGCGAAATTGAACACCTTGCTAGCGCGGTAGATCACGACGAACCCCATGGCCACCAGCGCGTAAAGCAGGCCGATCAAGGCCCCGGTGATGATGTCATTGATGAAATAGACCATTTTTGCCGACCTCCCTTAAATTTGCGACCGCCGCCCGGCAGCCTTCGATCCGCTCTCGACATCCGATACACGCACCTCGGCCCTGAGCACGCCCTGGCGGCCATCCTGATAAGTAACGGCAATCTCAAGGTCGATCTTGTCGGCACCGCTGTAAATAGCCTCGACGAGCGTGGCATACCGATCTTCCAGGAATGCGCGCCGGAGTTTCCGGCTGCGGGTCAGCTCGCCTTCGTCCGGGTCCAGTTCCTTGGGGAAATTCGCGAACCGCACGACCCGAGAACCTTCGGGCAGCAAGGCGTTGATGCGCGAAACCTCGCCTTTGATAAGGTCCAGAACCTCGGCTTTTTGCGACAGGTCGGTATAGGTCGAGAAGCTGATATTGTTCTCTTCGGCCCAGCGGCTGAGGACCTCCATGTCGATATTGATCAGCGCTCCGACAAAATCCCGGGTTTCGTCGCCCAGCGTCATAAGATCCTTGATGTAGGGGCTGTAGCGCAGCCGTGTTTCGATAAACTGCGGCGGATAACTGTGGCCGTTCGCTAGGCGGCGCATGTCCTTGACGCGGTCGTAGAATACCAGCTCTCCGTCATCGGTCATCGAAACCGCATCGCCGGTGGCATACCAACCGTCTTCGGTCAGCACCTCGGCGGTCTCGTCCGGTTTGCCATAATATCCGCCAAAGCCCGAGCCGCCGCGGACCTGCAACTCACTTTGCGGCGTTATGCGGTATTCCAACGGATCGCCATAAGCGGTATTGCTTTGCATCCAGCTGCCGCTTGTTTCCAGCTGATAACTTTCGCTGACATGCGCGGTCAGAAGGCCGATTTCGGTCGCGCCATAGACGTTGCGCAGCTTGACCCCCATGGCGTGGAACATGCGAAAGACTTCGGGGGCCATCAGAGCACCGCCGCTCATCGCATTTTTTGCCTTGCCAAGGCCCAAATTGTCGCGCAGGTGATGCAGCACCAGCGCCTCGGCAAAGGGAAGTCGCAGGCGCGAGGCGAGGCTGGGACTGCGCCCTTCCAAGCGTTCGACATAAACGTCACGGCCGACTTTCATACCCCAATTGTACATCAAGTTGCGGAACTTGCCCGCGCCCAACATCCGGGCCTGCACGATCGACGCAAGGTTTTCCCACTGGCGCGGACTGAACACCAGCGCGTCAACCGCCAGTTCGCGGATGTTGGTCAGCACATCTTCGGGGCCTTCGGGAAAATTGACGACCATGGGCGCGATCAAACCGATCGACAGGCCGAAAATCTGTTCCGTGACCCAGGCAGGCGAAATGTACGTCAAGTATTCGGTGCCTGGCGCGATTTCGATTGCCCCCATCACACGTGAGCAGTTGTCGAACAGGTAACGATAGCTGATGACAACGCCCTTCGGTTTTCCCGTGGTCCCGGAGGTATAGGACAGCAAGGCGGTATCGTCCGCCCGTCCGCGTTTGACGTGTTCTTCAAATCTGGCAGGCTCCTTGGCGTGAATCTGACGTCCTGCCGCGCTAAGGCTTTCAAATGAATGCAAAAGGGGATGATCATAGCTCCAAAGACCAGAATCATCCCAGTAAACGATCGCCAAGGCACCCGAGTACTTGCCCGCGATCTCGATGCATTTATCGACCTGCTCCTGATCCTGCGCCAGAAAAATCCGCGTTTGCGAGTCTTCGGCCAGATACAGGATCTCTTCGGCGTTCTGATCCGGATAGACGGACAGGACTTTGCCGCCCAATGACTGAACGGCGTATTCAGCCCAGAAATGTTCGGGTTCGTTTTCCCCGATCAACATGACGGATTCGCCCGCCGACAGGCCCAGGTTCTCCAACCCGAGAGCCAGGGCACGAACTCTGTCAATCACATCGGCCCAGGTGAATTCCCGCCAGATGCCCAGGCGCTTGTGGCGTTCGGCGAGGTTGTTCGGCATGGACGTTGCACGCGCGAGCAAAACCTGCGGCAGGGTTTCGCTGTGTGTCACTGCCGGGTCTGAAAAGACCATTGCTGTTCGTTGTTTTGTCATCCCGCTAACCCAGATATGCCTTGATCACAGCCGGGTTCTTCTGGATTTCTTCGGGCGTGCCTTCGGCGATGACCCGCCCGAAGTCCAGCACCACGATCCGGTCAGCAAGGTCCATAACAACGCCCATGTCGTGCTCGACCAGAACCACTGGAATCTTGCGCGCCTCGCGCACATCGAGAATGAAGCGCGCGAGGTCTTCTTTCTCTTCCGAGTTCATGCCAGCCATCGGTTCATCCATCAGCAGGATGGATGGTTCCTGCGCCAATGCGCGGCCCAGATCGACACGTTTGCGCAGCCCGTAGCCCAATGTGCCCACTGGCCGGTTGCGGATTGCTTCGATCTCCAGAAAGTCAATAATCTCTTCGGCGGCTTCGCGATGCTCTGATTCCTCCCGCATCACGAGCCCAAACTGGAAAAAGGCCTGGATCACATTCGATTTCATCAGCATGTGACGACCGATCATGATGTTTTCCACCACGGTCTGCCCGGCAAAGAGATGGGTGCCCTGAAACGTACGCGCCAGTCCGCGCCGGGCGATCTGGTCTACACGCAGGCCGGTAACGTCCTGCCCGGACAACTCGACACGGCCCTTCTGCGGACGATAGAAACCCGCAGTAACGTTCAGAAGTGATGTTTTTCCGGCACCGTTCGGACCGATGATCGCAAGCAATTCATCGTCGTTCACGGTAATGCTCACATCGTCGAGCGCCGTCACACCGCCAAATTTCAAAGTTGCACTGCGCACAGCAAGCGGCGATGTGACGATCCCCCCATTCGTGGTCATGACTCAGCCCGTGCCTTTTGCCGACAGCCCATGGAACGGCACATAACCTGACCGAACGGTGATCCGCAAGTGACGAGGTTTCCTCGCATTTTTCTCCTCCCACCTCTTATTTCAGAGGGCTGCTTGCCGGAGGTGCCAAGCCGCTTTCTGATACCTAACATATGTTAGAAAGTTAAATCAACAATTGAATCCGCCGCCAAGCAGAACCGCTCAGACAGTCGCGTATTCTGCGGTAAAGCTTCGAAGACCGGTTTGATCCTGGCACCAGACGGTTCCGGAGTTTTCGGCCCCTTCACTATGCAACTGCAATTCGCAGGGCAGGGTCAGCGGTGCCAGTCCCCGGAAAGAAAACCGGTGGGGCGACGACTTCAAGGCTTCCGCCGCCAGATTCAGAAGAAGCGTCGCCTGCAATGGGCCATGCACAACAAGCCCGGCATAGGCTTCGGTTTCGGTGGCGTAGACGTGGTCATAGTGGATGCGATGGGCATTGAACGTCAGCGCCGAATAGCGAAACAGCAGCACCGGATCCGGTGCAAGGCTCGATCTGAGCGTGGTGGGGTCAACCGCGGCAGGTGCGTTCTTGACCGGGCGGGGCACAGAAATCTCACGATAGACAATCGATTGCTTCTCCCGAATACAAAGCCGGCCGCCGCTCGAATACTCGTGTTCTACGGTCACAAAGACCAACGTTCCGCTGCGGCCCTGCTTGGCTGTTATATCCCCGATCACCGAGCGGCGGGTGACGGCTTCGCCGATCGTCAGCGGCGTGAAATGTGTAACATCGCCGCCGGCCCACATGCGGGCGGGCAGCGGGACAGGGGGCAGAAATCCACCCCTTGCGGCATGGCCATCGTCTGACAGGGCGGCAGCTGGCACGGTATCAAGGGCAATACACCAATGAACCCCCAGCGGGACATCACCTGCTCCGCCCCAAAGTTGCGGACCGAACGCGGCACGGAATTTGTCGATCAGACCGTGCGTCAGGACGTCTTCTTTGGTTTCAGTGCGTCCTAGCCAGGGTGCCAGCGCGTCAAGGTCGATCTCATTCATGGTCCCTGGCCTCAGAACGACCGCGGCATACCCAGGATATGCTCGCCGACATAGGACAGGATGAGGTTGGTCGAGATCGGGGCCACCTGATACAGTCGGGCCTCGCGGAACTTGCGCTCGACATCGTATTCGCGCGCAAAGCCGAAGCCGCCATGAGTCTGGATGCAGGCATTGGCCGCTTCCCAGCTGGCATCGGCGGCCAGTAGTTTTGCCATGTTCGCCTGTGCCCCGCAATCCTGCCCGGCGTCAAAGCGTCTTGCGGCCTCGAAGCGCATCAGGTTGGCGGCCTCGACGTTCACATAGGCCTTGGCGATAGGAAACTGCACGCCCTGATTCTGACCGATCGGGCGATCGAAGACAATACGCTCGCCGGCATAGGCGCGGGCCTTGTCCACAAACCAGTATCCGTCCCCGATACATTCCCCGGCGATCAGCGTGCGCTCGGCGTTGAGCCCGTCAAGAATGTGGTAAAATCCGCGGCCTTCGGTTCCGATCAGGTTCTCGGCGGGAATCTCCAGGTTGTCGAAGAACACTTCATTGGTTTCGTGGCCCGGCATGTTGGCGATGGGGCGCACCTCCATGCCATTGCCGATGGCCTCTTTCAGATCAACCATTAAGATCGACAGGCCCTGGGACTTCTTCTTGACATCTTTCAACGGTGTGGTGCGGGCCAGCAGGATCATCAGGTCCGAATGTTGAATGCGGCTGATCCAGACCTTCTGGCCGTTGATCACATAGCGGTCGCCCTTCCTGACCGCTGTAGTCTTGAGCTTGGTGGTGTCGGTCCCGGTCGTCGGCTCGGTCACGGCCATGGACTGCAGGCGCAGCGCGCCGCTGGCGATGGCGGGTAGGTATTTCTGCTTCTGCTCGTCCGAGCCGTGCCGCAGAAGCGTGCCCATGTTATACATCTGCCCATGGCAGTGGCCCGCGTTGCCACCGCAGCGGTTCACCTCTTCCATGATGATCGAGGCTTCGGTCAGACCCAGGCCCGATCCGCCGTATTCCTCGGGGATCATCGCGGCGAGCCAGCCCTCGCGGGTCAGCGCATCGACAAATTCCTCGGGGTAGGTTTCGTTCTCGCCGAACTTTCGATGATATTGCGGCGGGAACTGTGCACAAAGCGCGCGCAGGGCATCGCGCAGGTCGCCATGGGTGTCGGGGGCTGATGTCTGCATCGTTTATTTCGCTCCCGGTCCCGAGGTTTCAAGGATTTCCTGCTCGGCACGCTGCCACAGCTCATAGGAAATTGGGTTTTCGCTTTCCTCAAGGATATGGCCGACCAGCCCGATGGCCCGCGCCATCACCCCAAAGCCGCGCACGATCTTCCACGGAAAGCCGAATTCGCAGCAGATCGCGCCGATGGCACCGGTAGCGTTGATCGGCAGCATCTTGCCCGATCTCGCCTCGGCCACGCCCTGAATTTTCTGGATCAACTCGATGTATTGACCGGATTTGCCGTTCTCGGCTGCGATCTGGAACAGGCGCGGTGTGCGCGGATCGACCGGCTTGTGAACCGGGTGGCCCAGCCCCGGCACGATGGCCTTGCGGGCGTGGAACTTCTCAACCGTTTCCAGCGCTATGGCATCCAGATCGGCGCCGGTGCCGCGCCTGTCCTGCGGCAGCGCCTCGTAGAGCATTTTTGAGGCGCCCTCCATCGAGCCGACAAAAACCGTGCCCAGCCCGCACAGTCCCGCCGCCACCGCCGCCTGAAGCGATTCCGGTGCGCCCATATAAGTCATGCGCGCGGCCAGCGCCGAGGGCGTGATGCCATGCTCCACCAGGGTGATGATGATGGCGTTGAAGACCCGGCTTTCCTCTGGCGTGGCCTTGCGGCCCGTCAGTTGCAGAAAGGCGAGATCGCCTAGGTTCATGTGGCCCAGAATCTCGTTCGGCAGATCAAGGCCCCGCACGCAGATCTTGTCCGGCGTGCTCCAGGCGATGTTCGAGCTAATCTTTTCCTTGCGTTTTCCCATCAGACCGGATCCCACGAAAAGACGTCCGCCGACACTTCGAGCGGTGTGAACTGCGATCTGAGCGTGGGCATGGCGCGCTCGGCGATTTCATCCGCTGTCCAGCCCTCGCCGGAATGAACCGACCGCACCGGGCGGGGCTGGTTGAACAGGAAGATCTCGTTCTTGCGAACCGCAAAGACTTGTCCGGACACGTCAGCCGCGCGGTCGCTCATCAGGAAACAGGCCATCGGCGCAACTTTTGCAGGGGTCATCTGCTTGATCTTCTCGACCCGCGCCACCTGTTCCGGGGTGTCTGTCTTGATAGACGAGATCATCCGGCTCCAGGCGAAGGGCGCGATGCAGTTCGACCGCACGTTCCACCGCTTCAGGTCGAGCGCAATCGATTTCGACAAGGCGGCGATGCCCAATTTGGCAGACGCATAATTGGCCTGCGCCAGATTGCCGATCAGACCCGAGGTCGAGGTCATGTGAACCAGAGCGCCGCCTTCCTGTTCGCGGAAATAATCGGCGGCAGCGCGGCTGGTATTGAAGGCACCATAAAGATGGACCTTCACCACCGCATCGAAATCCTCGTATGTCATCTTGTGGAAAAACCCGTCGCGCAGGATGCCTGCGTTGTTGACCACCGCGTCAATGCGACCGAATTCCTTGACACCGGCCTCGATCATCGCACGCGCGGCCTCGGGGTCGGTGACCGAACCGCCATCGGCGATCGCATCACCTCCGGCGGCTTTGATCTCTGCGACGACGGCCTGAGCGGCGCTTTCGGTCTGGCCGGTGCCTTTCAGGGACGCCCCCAGATCATTGACTACCACCGCCGCCCCTTCGGACGCCGCCATCAGCGCGATATCGCGGCCGATACCGCCACCCGCGCCGGTGACCAGAACCACTTTTCCGTCAAGCGCCTTCGCCATCTTCATCCCTCCTCAGTTTGCCTTGCGGTACTTGTCGAGCCCGCCGGTATGCATGACCCGGCCCATGAGAGGCACGCCGATGATCTCTTCCGCCTTGACCGCCGCTGCGATCAGCTTGTCCAGATCAATGCCGGTTTCGATGCCAAGCTCGTGGCACAGGAACACCGCATCCTCAGTGCAGACATTTCCTGCGGCGCGGGCGTGGCCGTGGCCCGCGAAAGGACAGCCGCCAAGACCGGCGACCGAACTTTCGAACATGTCCACGCCCATCGACAGGGCGGCATGGAGATTGGCGATGCCAAGCCCGCGCGTGTCATGAATATGCATCCCGATGCGGGCACTGGGTGCCAGTTCCCGCAGCGCGCCGATCATTCGTTTGACAGCCTCGGGGTTGCCCCAGCCCATTGTATCGGCGATCACAAGGATCGGTACGGGGATGTCCTCTTCTTCGCACAGCTGAAGAACGAAGCGGAAATCGTCCAAGATGCGCTCTTGCGGGATGGGGCCTTCGAGGTTGCAGCCGAAGGCCGTCATCACATAGGCCGCGTCGATCGTATATCCCTCTTCCTTGTAAAGGCGAACCCAGTCGCGTTGTTTTTCCCGCATTTCCGCGGAGGAACAATTGTTGTTCGATTGGGCAAACGCCTCGGAAGGATATAACAGCAGGCGCGGGTCGATATCGACCTCATGCGCCGTCAGGGCCTTGCGAAACCCTTTGTCGTTCAGCCATAGTGACGTGTAATTCACGCCCGGCTTGCGCTTGATACGCTGGAACAACTCCCCGGTGTCCGCCATCTGCGGCACGTATTTCGGGCTGACAAAGCTGCCGACCTGAATGCGCTTCAGACCGGTGTCGCTGAGCATATCGATCAGTTCGATCCGCTGTTCGATCGGATAGATCTTCTTTTCGATCTGAAAGCCCTCGCGCGGGCCTTCCTCACGAAATTCGACGAATTTGGGAAAGTCGCTCATCTCATAGCTCCTCGGATGGCAGTATCTCGGCGATGACCTGGCCGCGATTGACCATGTCACCATTCGAGACGGATATCTTGCTGGCGGTACCGGCTGCGGCAGCGCGGATCGAGATTTCAAGTTTCATTGATTCCATGACCGCGATCACGTCGCCTGCGGCGACGGGTTGACCGTCGGTCACCTTGATCTCGACGATCATGCCGGTTAGCGGCGAGACCACGGCGCGATCCGCTGCCGCATCGCCGCCGGCAAAGGTCAGCGGCGTGGCCGGGCGAAAGATCAGCCGACCTTCGGGCGTGTCCATCTCAATCACCCCGGCGTGGAGCCGCGCGTCGATCAAAAGGACGGTATCGCCCTCGCTCAGGCGCCATCGACCCGGCGTGATTTCACGCGCGGTCAACATGGTAGCATCGCCGTTTTCCGAAATAACGGTGTATTTGTCACCCGGTTTGACAGGGCCGACGCGCAATTCCTCCGATGCACCGGCGGAATCGGTGAGCGTCACGCGCTGTCCCGCCTCAACCGCATCTCCACCCAGGCCAAGCCGCCAGCCGGTGAAGGTATCGCGGTTGCTCCAGGGATCCACGTCCGCATCGCGGCGCGACGTTGCCACGAACAGAATCGCGGCTGCCGCCTTCCACCGCTCGGGGCGGGTAAGGGGGGGCGGCTGTGTCAGCGCGTCAAGCTGGCCGTCGATCCAGCGCGTATGAACCTGCATCTGCCCGAATTCGGGGTTTCGCGCTAGCGCCGTCAGAAAGGCACGGTTAGTTTCCACACCCTCCACCGCGATATGGTCCAGCGCCGTCGCCAGCCGCGCCAAGGCGGTTTCCCGGTCGGGCGCGTGAACGATCAGCTTAGCGATCATCGGGTCGTAATAGGGCGTCACCGCGTCGCCTTCTTCGACACCGCTGTCGATCCGCAGGCCGCCGGGCAGGCTGAGCGTGGTCAGCGTGCCCGTCGAGGGGGCGAATTGCATGGCCGGGTCTTCGGCATAAAGCCGCGCCTCGACGGCGTGGCCGTTGATCCGCAGATCCTCCTGAACAAGCCCCAAGCCCGCGCCCTCCGCAATGCGCAGGTGCAACGCGACCAGGTCCAGCCCGGTGATCGCCTCTGTGACGGGGTGTTCCACCTGGATGCGCGGGTTCACCTCCAGAAAGAAATACTCGTCCCCCGCGACCAGAAATTCGACCGTGCCCAGGCCGCGATAATTGAGCGTTTCGCCCAGGCGCACCGCGTCATGCGCGATCTCGTCAAGAAGCGCGCGAGGCAAGCCCCAAGCCGGGGCCTCTTCGATGACCTTCTGGTGGCGGCGCTGAAGCGTGCAGTCGCGCTCGAACAGGTGCAGCACATGGCCCTTGCCGTCGCCCGCGATCTGCACCTCGACATGGCGTGCCTCGGGCAGGAAGCGTTCCAGCAGAAGGCCCTCGGAGCCAAAGGTGGACTTTGCTTCGCGCAGCGCGCCCTCGATGTCCTCCACAAGCGTGGCTTCAACCGTCACGAGCCGCTGCCCGCGCCCGCCGCCGCCGCCGACCGCCTTGAGCAGCACCGGTAGGCCCATCTTGCGCACTTCCTGTGCGATTTCCTGCGGGTTGGAGCGCGCGCCCTGGGCGCCCGAGACAACCGGAATGCCGGCAGCAACCGCCGCGTCCTTGGCGCTGGCCTTGTCGCCGAAGCGTTCCAGCGTTTCCGGTGTCGGCCCCATGAAGATCATGCCTGCGGCTTCGACCGCGCGGGCGAAATCTGCGTTCTCTGCCAGAAAGCCGTAACCGGGATGGATCGCATCGGCGCCGACGGATCTGGCGGCGGCGATGACTGCGTCGATCTTCAGATAGCTCTCGGATGCGGGACCGGCACCGATGCAGACAGATTTGCCGATCTCACGGACGTGAAGGGCGTTGGCGTCGGCCTGCGAATGCACGCCAACAGGGGTGATGCCGCTGGCCCGCGCGGTGCGTGCGATTCGGCAGGCGATTTCGCCGCGATTGGCGATAAGAAGCGTTTTGATTTTCATGGTTTGCGCCTCACATCCTGAACACGCCGAAATGCGTTTCGACCTTGGGCCTGCGCGAAGCGATGTCCAGCATCAGCGCCATGACGTCCCGGGTCTCGGCAGGCTCGATCACGCTGTCGATCCAGAGGTTGGAGGCGAAATTGTAGGCCCCCTGGAAATCTTCGTATTCCTTGCGGATTGGTGCCTTGAAGGTTTCCTCCTCCTCGGGTGTCCATTTCTTGCCTTGGCGTTCGTTGATCTGGGCGCGCACCTGCGCTAGCACGCTGGCGGCCTGTTCCGGCCCCATGATCGCGGACCGGCCCGTGGGCCAGGCGAACATCGCGTCCGGCTGGAACGGGCGGCCAAGCATGGCCAGGTAACCCGCCCCGTAAGAGCCGCCGGTGATGATGGTGAACTTCGGCACCCGCGCCGAAGACATGGCGGTGATCATCTTGGCGCCCGCCTTGGCAATGCCCATCTGCTCGACGTCGCGGCCGACCATGAAGCCGTTCACATCCGCGAGGAACAGCAGCGGGATATCGCGCTGGACGCAGAGATTGATGAAATGCGTAGCCTTCAGCGCGGCCTCGACAAAGAGCACGCCGGTGTTGGCCAGGATGCCGACCTCGTGGCCATGGATTCGGCCCCAGCCGGTCATGAGGGTGTCGCCGAAAAGTGGCTTGAACTCGTGAAAATCGCTGTCATCGACAAGGCGCGCAACAATCTCGCGGTTGTCGGTCGGCACCCTTGGGTCTCGGCTGACGACGCCATAGATCTCCTCGACCGGATAGGCGGGGGGGCGCGGCGACGTCGGCGTCTTGCGCGGCTGCGGTTTTTCGCCCAGGTGGCTGACGATTTCGCGGGTGATGGCCAGCGCGTGCGCGTCATCCTCGGCAAGATGGTCTGTCACGCCGGAAACGGACGAATGCATCTTGCCGCCGCCCAGCGTTTCGGCATCGACCTTTTCGCCGGTCGCAGCAAAGGTCAATTCTGGCCCGCCCAGATACATGAAGCCCTGACCGCGCACGATCACCACCTCGTCGCAAAGCGCCGGGATATAGGCGCCGCCCGCGGTGCAGGGCCCCATGACCACGGCGATCTGCGGTACGCCATCGCCCGACATGCCGATCTGTTGATGGAAGATTGAGCCGAACTGCCCCTCATCGGGAAAGATACTCGCCTGCTCCGGCAGAAACGCCCCGCCGGAATCGACCAGGGTGATCACCGGAAGACGGTTTTTCCAGGCGATTTTCTGCGCCCGGACGTGTTTGCGGCAGGTCATGCCGAAATAGGTGCCGCCCTTCACGGTAGCGTCATTGGCGATTATCATGCACTGACGTCCCTCGATCACGCCGATGCCGGTGATGATCCCTGCACCGGGTGGCACGCCTTCATATTTGTTCAGCCCGGCGAGTTCTCCGATTTCGAGAAAGGGCGTTCCCGGATCGATCAGCCGCTCGACCCGTTCGCGCGGCAGGATCTTGCCTTTGCTGACATGCCGTTCCCGCGCATTTTCCGGGCCGCCGACGCGTTGTAGCAGCCGAAGCGCATGCAGTTCGCCGACCTTTTCCCGGTAAAGCGCATCGTTTTTCCGGAAGTCGTCGGACCCGGTGTCGAGAAGGGATTTCATTTTCGTCATGGCAGGTCCGGGTACTTTCTGAGGACAAAGGCGACCTTAGCTGCGCCGGGTTTTTCAAACGTATCCGGCGCGACCAGGCGAATGTCGGCCCTGAAAACGAGGGCATCGCGCAAGCGCTGCTCAATCTTATTCTTGAGGGCGTTGTCATCAGATGGATCGCGACCGGGACCGCGTTCGACGATCACTTTCAGCGCGCCCTGAGTAGTGTGGCCTTCGAAATCTGCCACGATCCGCATGACACCATTGGTTTCGGGCACCATTTCTGTGATCACGCTGTTGATCGCCGAAGGAAACACATTGGCCCCGCGCACAATCAGCATGTCGTCGGTCCGACCGGTGCAACGGATCTTGGGGCCGGTGCGGCCGCAGGAGCACTCGGTGTCGATGACCTCAATATAATCGCCCGACCGGAACCGCACCAGCGGGCTTGCCCGCCGGCCGATCGCGGTATAGATCATCTCGCCCTCGGCGCCTTTTTTCCAAGGAATGATCTCGCCACTTTCGGGATTGAGCAGTTCGGTGATGATGTAGTCCATGTTGACCATATGCATGCCCGATTGCGCGTCGCATTCGGCCCAATAGGTCACGCCCAGATCGGTGCCCCCCAGCATCTCGGTGCATTTGGCACCCCAGGCCGCTTCGATCTTGGCGCGGATCGCCGGGATGCCGCCGCCCGGTTCGCCGCCCACGATCACCCGCTCGACGCCCAGCTCGCTGGCCTTGCAGCCAAGCACTTCCGGAGCCTTTTCGGCCAGATGCAGAACGAAGTTAGGTGCGCCGACGATACAGCGCGGGCGCGTGTCCGCACAAGCGCGCAGCAACCTTTCCGCGCCGCCATCAGCCCCCACCGGCACGTCGATCGCACCCATGTATTGCAGTCCCTGCATCACCGGGATGCCGCCGACAAAGCCCTTGGCCAGCGAAAACGCATGCAGCACCATGTCGCCGGGCCGCACGCCGTTGGCAAAGAAACAGCGCGCCGTCATCTCGTGCCACATCTCGGCGTCGGATTCGGTCAGGGCCACATATGCGGGGCTGCCGGTTGTCCCCGACGAGGCCTGCATCTGGATGATGTCGGCCATCGGCGCGGCGCGGTGCTTGCCGAAGGGCGGCTCTGCCGCGAGGCTTTCGCGAATCTCGGTCTTGTATGTGTAGGGCAGCTTTTGCAGGTCTTCGATGGTGCGGATATCGCCGAATTCCACACCGGCCTCGGCGAACTTCTCCTGATAGAAGGTCGAGTTCGCCTTGAGATAGGCCATTTGATCGCGCAGCCGCTCTTCCTGAATGCGGCGCACCTCCTCGAGCGGCGTGCCCTCGACTGGGTGCCAGAAGTGATCGTTTACCTTGTCGGCGGCATCCTCCCGCCGGAAGCGCATTCCATATTGCATATTATCCTCCATTCCCGGCCGGGCGATCAATAGGACCGCGGCAGACCCATGACCTTTTCGCCGATGAAGCTGAGGCACAGCTCGCGGTTCACGGGTGCCGTACGCAACAGGCGCACCAGCGGATACATCTCGTAGAGTCCGGTATCCTCGGTGAAACCCGATCCGCCATGCGCCTGCAGTGCGGCGTCCACCGCTTCGATCCCGGCTTCGGCGGCGAAGTATTTGGCCATGTTCGACGAGGCCCCCGCGGGCAGCTTGTTGTCGAACTCCCACGCTGCGCGACGGGTCATCAGGCTGGCCATTTCAATGGCGGTGTAGGCCTTGGCCATCGGGTGCTGCACACCCTGGTGCGCCCCGATGGGTTGACCGAAGACATTGCGTTCGGACGCATAGGCCACACCTTTGTTCAGGGCGAAGCGGCCGATGCCGCAGCATAGTGCGGCCAGGATGATGCGCTCGGGGTTGAGGCTGTCGAACAGGATGGAAAACCCTTCGTCCACTTCGCCGACCACGTCCTCGGGACCCAGATCCACCTCGTCGAAAAACAGGGTCCACTGTTCTTCGGGCAAGGGGATCGAGATCTTCACCCGTTGTTGCGCGACGCCCTTCTTTTTCAGGTCCACGGCAAAAAGGGTGAACCCGTCGGTCTTGCGGCTGACCTCGGTGTGCGGCTTGGTCCGCGCCACAACCAGGCAATAGTCGGACACATCGGCCCCGGTGATGAAGGTCTTTTCCCCCGTCAGGCTGAACCGGTTGCCCCGGCGCTTGGCCAGCGTGGTGGACTTCATCGTGTTCGACCCGGCCCCCGGTTCGGTGATCGCGAAACAGAACTGGATTTCGCCCCGGCAGGCGGCTGGAAGCAGCTCTTTCTTGTGGAACTCGGTGCCGTGGCTGGCGATATGGGCCAGCGACATGGTCGGGCCGACCACCATCATCAGCAGCGGAATGCCGTGATTGGCCGTGCCTTCCATGAACAGGGCCATCTCGGTCATGCCAAGCCCGGCACCGCCGTATTCTTCGGGAACCATGATGCCCAGAAAGCCGTCATCGGCAATCTTTTGGAACATGTCCCTGGGAAATTCATGTTTCCGGGCATGCCGCAGCCAATAATCGTTGTCGAATTCTTGCGCCAACTGACCGCCGTATTCGTAGATCTGGCGTTGTTCGTCGTTCAAAGTGAATTCCATGTTTTCCTCAAGTCTTGAATTCGGGGGCGCGCCGGTTCTCGAATGCGTCGAGCCCCTCGGCCACGTCATCACTGGGCAGCGCGCGCACGGCGGCGTCACGCTCCAGCCGCATTTGCTGGTCGATGCCCAGGTCCGCACCTTCCCGTGCCAGCCGCTTCATCTCGGCGATACCGGGACGCGACCGGGTCGCGATCTTTTGGCAGTATTCCAGCGCGGACTTGTGCAGATCCGCTTCCGGCACGATGTAATTGACCAAACCCGCCTCTTTGGCCTCCTCGGCCTTCAGCCAGCGAGCCGAAAACATCAAGTCAAGCGCCCGGCGTTGTCCCATCAGCCGCGTCAGCCGCTGCGAACCGCCCCAACCGGGTATCAGACCAAATTGCGCATGCTGATCGCCGAACTGCGCCGTTTCGGCTCCGAAACACACGTCACATGCTAGCATTAGTTCGACCCCGCCGGCCAAACACAAGCCCTGCACTGCCACTACGACAGGGAGGGAGGAGGATTCGAGTGCGCGCAGGTTGTTCATGCCAAAGGCGATGAAATGGTCCAGCGCGGCGGGATCGTTCAGTTTGCCCTTCACCTCAGTCAGATCGGCTCCGGTGCAAAAATGTTTGCCCTGTGCCCGGATCAGGATCGACCGAACATTCCGTTCGGCCTCGAACCTGGCGCGCGCGTTCGAAATGCATTCATGCACCTTGAGCGACAAGCAATTGAACTTCTCTGGTCGAGCCAGCTCGATGATGCCGACGCTACCTTCGATGGTTACGGCGACGGGAGCGCTCATTTCGCTACTCCCTTCGCCTTCTTGTCATACTGCAGCGCCAGCCGCCCGACCTTCTCGCGGGCAATCACCAGCTTCTGGATCTGCGCGGTGCCGTCGCCAATCTGCAGACCGAGCACGTCGTTGTAACGCTGATGATGGGGCAGGTCGGTGGTGTATCCGTAATGCCCGTGCAGGATCAGACACTGGTGAATGATCTCGCAGGCGGTCTTGGGCAGATACCACTTGCACATCGCCGCCTCGGAGGTATGGGGCAGGCCCCGGTCGCGCAGGTCTAGTGTGTAGTAGCAAAGCTGCCGCATCATGGTAAGTTGCGTCTCGGCCTCTGCCAGCGGGAAGCTGACGCCCTGATATTGCACGATGGGGGCGCCGAACGCCTCGCGTTCCCGGACATAGGCCCAGGTTTCGTCCACCGATGCCTGTGCCGCGCCCAGGCATTCCAGTCCTATCAGCGCGCGGGAATAGTCGAACCCCGCCATGATCGTGCCGAAAGCGCGGTCCTGTTCGGCCATCATGCTTTCGGCCGGCACAAACACATCGTCGAAAAACACTGATCCGCGTCCGACCGGCTTGGTGCCGATGTCGTCGAAATGGGTACGCTTGATGCCCTCCTGGTTCAGATCGACAAAAAACGCGCTGACCCCGCGTGAGCCGCCGTCCGGATCGCCGGTACGCGCAAAGACTACCGCCGCATCGGCTTGGGATGCAAAGCTCATCGAGGTCTTCTCGCCGTTCAGCCGCCAGCCGTTGCCGGACTTCGTGGCCTTGAGGATCAGGTTCGCCGCGTCCGAACCGCCGCGCGGTTCGGTCAGGCCCAAGCCAATGACGGCCTCCCCCGAGACTACCTTGGGCACCCATTCCGAAGCGATCTCCTGGGAAGCATGCTTGGCCACCATCCCCCCCATGAGAGAGCCGAGGAGCTGAACATAGCTTGCGTTGAAATCGGCATAGGCGATTTCCTCGACGATCAGCCCGGAAGTAACCGAACTTTCGCCAAGTCCGCCGAATTCCTCCGGCAGATCGGCACCAATTAGTCCAAGCGCGCCCATGTCGCGGATCAGCGCTCGGTCAAACGTGTGGCCGCTTGCGCGCTCCTGATAGCTGGGCGCCAGTTTTTCAGTGGCGAATCTCTTGGCGGTTTCGCGAAACGCCTTTTGATCCTCTGTTGGCTGGAATTGCATCGGCGCTCCTCCCCGTGACCGAAATATACTCTTCCCAAAAATCTAACGAATGTTAGAATATAGTTCAAGCAAAGATTTGAGGAGGATGTTCACAATGGGAAACACGCAAAGGGAAAGCTTCGGAAACCTGCTTTCGCCCATCCGCGCAGGCACACACATGGTGCGAAACCGGATCATCATGGGGTCGATGCACACACGGCTGGAAACCGAGCCCGATGGCATTTCCAAACAGATCGCGTTCTACGCTGAACGGGCCCGGGGGGAGGCGGCGATTCTGGTCACCGGAGGGTTTTCTCCCAATGCCGAGGGGCTGTTCGATCCGGAAGGTCCGCGAATCGACGACCCGGACGAGGCCATGCACCTGCGTCCGATCTGCGAGGCGGTACAAGCCGAAGGCAGCCTGTTCTGCGCGCAGTTGCTTCATGCCGGACGCTACGCAAAGATCGAGGGCTGCGTGGCGCCATCACCGATTCGCGCGCCGATCAACCGTTTCATCCCGCGTGAGATGACCGACGCCGATATTCGCCGCACCATTGCGGATTTCGCCAAAGCCGCAGCCAACGCCCAGGCCGCGGGGTTCGATGGCGTCGAGATCATGGGTTCCGAAGGATACCTCATCAATGAATTCACTGTCACGCATACCAACAAGCGTGAAGACGACTGGGGCGGCAGCGCCGAGAACCGACATCGCTTTCCGGTCGAGATCGTGCGCGCCGTGCGAGACCAATGCGGGCCGGATTTCCTTGTCATCTACCGAATTTCGGCGGCTGATCTGGTCGAGGGCGGCGCGCCCGCCGATGAAATTGCGGCACTGGCGCGCAAGATCGAGGCGGCGGGGGCGGATATTCTGAACACCGGCATCGGTTGGCACGAAGCGCGCGTGCCGACGATTGCTTATCCGGTTCCGCGAGGTGCCTGGCGGCAGGCGGCGGCCAATGTGAAGGCCGCAGTGTCCATTCCTGTGGTCGCCTCGAACCGGATCAACACGCCCGCAATGGCCGAGGACATCCTTGCCTCTGGCGAGGCAGACATGATCTCGATGGCCCGGCCCTTTCTGGCCGACCCGCATTTCGTCAAGAAGGTGCGCGAGGGCCGCGCGGACGAGATCAACACCTGCATCGCCTGCAACCAAGCCTGTCTGGATTTTATCTTTTCCGACCGGCCGGTGAGCTGTCTGGTCAACCCTCGGGCAGGCCGCGAAACCGAATTCCGGGACACGCCGACAGATTCACCCCGGAAGGTGGCGGTTGTCGGCGGCGGCGCCGCGGGCATGGCCACGGCGGCCGAGGCGGCACGGCTGGGCCATGTCGTCACCTTGTTCGAAGCCCATGACAGGCTGGGCGGCCAATTGAACCTGGCGCGTGCGGCGCCGGGCAAGGACGAGTTCGACGAAACCCTGCGCTGTTATTCCGGCCAGATGCACAAACACGGCGTCACGCTGCGCCTGGGGCAGCGGGCCGGTCTGGATGATCTGACCGGTTTCGACCATGTAGTGATCGCCACAGGGGTCACGCCGCGCATTCCCGATCTGCCGGGCGTGGACCATCCGAGCGTTGCCACCTATGCCGAGATCCTGTCCGGCGAACGTGCTGCGGGTGACAACGTCGTGGTGATGGGGGCAGGCGGCATCGGCCATGACGTGGCCGAATTCCTCGTGACCGGATCGGCAGAGGTCCACAGCACCAACGCATTCTGCGAGACATGGGGCGTAGACCCGACATTCGCCGCGTCGGGCGGTCTTGCGGGCGATCCGCTGGCACCGAAACCTTCGCGTCGCAAGGTGGTCATGCTTCAGCGAAAAACCTCGAAACCGGGGGCAGGGCTTGGCGTCTCCACGGGCTGGATCCTGCGCAACGCGCTGCGCAAACACGGGGTCGAGGCCATGGGCGGCGTGGTCTATGACCGTATCGACGACGCGGGGCTGCATATCCTCATGGACGGAAAGCCAAAGGTCATCGCCGCCGATACGATCGTGCTGTGCACCGGGCAGGAGCCAGAGCGGGCGCTGGCCGAGGCCCTCGCCGGGCGCGGAGTCACCGTCACGATGATCGGCGGGGCAAAAGAGGCGGCGGAGCTTGACGCGCTGCGCGCCATTGATGAAGGGGTGCGTTTGGCGCAGGGTCTTTGAATTGGCATGAGGGGAGGATGCGATGCAGCCAGAGGTTTTTCGCGCAGGACGCACCGATCTGTACTCGATCTTTCGAAGCCGCGCGCAGGACAGTGCCAGGGTTCTTGCCGTCGAGGACGGTCGCAAACGGCAGACCTACGCCGAGTTGCTGGAGCGGGTTGATCGTCTGGCCGCCGTCTTTCTGGCGAGAGGCGTCACGCCCGGAGACAGGATCGCGATCCTGTCCCACAACCGGGCGGAATATCTTGAAACCGAACTGGCCGCTTGCGCCGGATGAACTGCGGCATTGCATCGACCTGGTCGAGCCGGTTCTGGCGCTGGTCGAACCCGGCCTGCGCGGCGCGTATCATGCGGTCTCCGCTACCCGATGCATGGAGATCGGGCCGGATCTGGACGCGGCCATCGCTGGGGCCAAACCAGATCCGCGCACCGGAACCCTGGTGGAGGATCCCGAGGCCGGGCTGACGATCCTTTACACATCGGGGACGACAGGCCGACCCAAGGGGGCGCTGATCAGCCACCGCGCCCATATCGCTAGATCCATGGTCTTCGCGGCGCAACTGGCGCTCGATCCCGGCGACGGCTTCATCGCCTGGGCGCCCATGTTTCACATGGCGTCCACCGATCATGCGCTGGCGACGATCTTGCGCGGCGGCACGGTGGTGATGGTGGACGGGTTGCAACCTGCCGTCATCAATGAGGCGCTGTCACGCCACAGGATCGGCTGGTTCGTGATGATGCCGGGCGCGTTGGATGCCTTCATCGCCGAGCGGCGCGCCAACCCGCTGCCGGTGAAAGGGATCAAGGTCTGCGGCGCGATGGCTGATCTGGTGCCTCCACATCAGATCGCGGAGTTGACCAGCCTTCTGGACACGCCCTTCCTGAATTCCTTCGGGGCGACCGAAACCGGCTTGCCGCCTGGCACCGCGGGTCTGATCGCGCCCGGTGTCATACCCGAAAAACTGTCCAAACGGATCAGCGCATTCTGCGAGGTCCGGCTGGTTGACCCTGAAGACCGCGACGTTCCCGACGGAACGCCCGGTGAAATGGCGATGCGCGGCCCGACGCTGTTCTCTGGCTACTGGAACGCCAACGCCACCAATGCCCGAGACTTTCGCAACGGGTTCTTCCACATGGGCGATCTGTTCCGGCGCAATCCCGATGGCACGATCGACTTTGTGGACAGGGTTAAATACCTGATCAAGACCGGCGGCGAGAACGTCTATCCGGCGGAAATCGAGCGCGTGCTTCTGGCGCATCCGTCTGTTGTCGAAGCGGCGGTGGTGCGGGCGTTCGACGCGAAATGGGGCGAAGCCCCGGTGGCCTTTGTCGCCTGCGGCAATGACCGACCGGATGCGGATGCGCTGATGAATTTGTGCCGCGAAAGTCTGGCAGGCTACAAACGCCCGCGCGAGCTGCATTTCATCGCATTCGACGATTTCCCCAGATCGACCAGCGGAAAGGTCCAGCGGCATGTCCTCGAAGCCCGGTTGAAGGTCTGACCCTCGCCCGGTGCCCGGCCCCGGTCGTCACCCCGCCACGCCCGTCCGCCCCACCAGCGCCATCAGCGTCGCGGTCATCGTCGCGACCAGCTTTTCCTGTCCTCCCTTGGTGGCATAGGCGCGTGCCTCGCAGATGGTCAGGTTCCTTCCCGGTTTCACCACGTCGGCAACGAAGCGAAACCGTTCGCCGTCCGCCGGGTTGAGCAGGTTGATCTTGAATTCCACCGTCAACACCGCGGCATCGGCGGGCATCAGCGAAAAACCGGCATAGCCGCACGCACTGTCGAGCGCGGTCGAAACGACTCCGGCATGCAGAAACCCATGCTGTTGGGTGAAATCAGCACTGTGGGCCATCTCTAGGACGATATGTCCGGGGGTAAGATCGGCAATCCTGATCCCAAGCGTGCGCATCACATTCTGTCGATTGAAACTGTCGCGTACGCGTGCGTCATAGGCAGGATTTTTCGGTTCGAATGGCGTCATGGCGTGCTGCCCTCCTGAATTTCATTCATTGATGACCAAGATTAGCCGATCCTTGAGGCGCGCATCTTGTAGCGAACGGCCAAAACCGCACTGTGCCGCCTGTAAGCGAAGTGCGCGGGGTGGTTTTCCTGCAAAGGCACGGCAGGCGGCGGACATATGAGGTTGATCGTAATATCCGGCATCCAGCGCCAGATCTGTCAGGGACACGGTCTGCGTCGCGAGTTGTCCAAGCAACCTCCGAAAGCGCCGTGAGGCAGCGAGTCGCCGTCGTGACACGCTGGTTTCCTCTCGGACCTTACGTCGTTCCGTCCGGGCACTGCACAGCCCGGGTGACGCGGCAAAACGCAGACACTTTGCAAGTTCGTCGAGCATAGTGACCAACAACGGCAGCGCCTCGTCGCTCTGCTGAACGCGCGCCAGAGCTGAAGCCAACGGTTTCAGTTCCTCGGCCTCGGGCAAACGCTCCGGTCTTGACGACAGCCGTAGCCCGGCCACGACACCATGGAATGGCATTAGGCGGGGCGTGAAACCCGGGCGCGGTGGTGCCATCGATCCGCGCGCCCCGCCGCTGTCGTCGCACGTTATCGAAAGGGTAAAGAGGTCGGTCGCGAACCGCCCGCTTCCACGTCCGCTCAGTACACCCATATCGCGGAACACAAAAAGATGGTTGATCTGGGACGCTGCGTTCAGGGGCGGCGCCATTTCAAGATAAAGCGGCGCCGCCGCCAGGTCACTGGACGAACGCATCCCGGTTCTCAGCGATGAAATCGGTAAATCGACGGGCCGGGCGGCCCAACACGTCGCTGACCGTTGTCTCGATGCCGGCAAGGTAGCCCTTGGGCGCTATGGAGGCCAGTTCGACCATGGCTCCGGCGACCTCATCCTGCATCCCGCCAGCCACCATGGCCGCTTTCGCATCCTCGGCCGACAGGGGGGCACAGGTGACATTTCGCCCTGTCACTTCGGACAAAAGGGCTGCGATGTCATCGCCGGTTAGCGCTTCGGGGCCGGTCAGCCCAAGACCCTTGCCCTCAAATCCCGGGGCGGTCAGTGTCTCGGCGGCGACATCCGCGATGTCGCGGGCGTGGATCCAGGCTACAGGGCCGCCCAGATCATCGTGGTACACCCCGTTCTTGCCAATGTTGCTGGTCTGCCAGAACAGGTTCTGCATGAAATAGGTCGGCTGGACGAACGTCCAGTCAAGCCCGCTCTGCTTCAGCAGCTCCTGGGTTTCGGAGTGCCACTTTCCAAAAGTCAGCCCCGCCTTGGGCGACGCACCCAGCCCGGTGGCCAGAACGACATGGCGCACGCCCGCGGCCTTGGCGGCCTCGATCACGTTCGCCTTCCACTGGCGCATGTCCAGATGGGCAGGCGTGACCAGGTATATCTTTTCTGCCCCGTTACAGGCCCGCGCCAGCGCGGCGGGATCGGTGAAACTCGCGACGACGGCCTCGCATCCCTTGGCCTTCAGAGCGTCCAGACTTGCGGGGTTGCTGGTGACAGCGCGCACGGTCGCGCCCTTGGTCAGAAGCGTGTCGACAAGGGGGGCGCCGGTGGTGCCGGTGGCTCCGAAAACGGTGATCATGTCTTATCCTTTCGCAGGTCTGCAATGGGCTGGATTGTTTTCGGGTTGCTGATCGACGACAGATCGCCCGGATTCTCGCCAAGGAAGGCCGCGCGCACGATCCGGCGCATCGTCTTCATGGTGCGGGTCTTGGGCAATGCCTCGACGAAATGGATCTCGCGCGGGCGGAAGGGTTTCGACACGACCTCGCCCACCCGGTCCTTGAGCCGTTCGACAAGCGTCGCATTGGGCGACACCCCCGGCGCCGCGACGCAAATACAGACCACGGCCACCCCCTTGATATCGTCGGGCGCGGCGATGGCGGCGGCGTCCACCACCTCGCCGGTCCCGGTCAGCGCCGCCTCGATCTCGGGCGGGCCGATGCGTTTACCGGCGATGTTCAGCGTGTCGTCCGAGCGGCCGAGGATATACCAGGTGCCGTCAGGGTCGCGGCGCACCCAGTCGCCGTGCCGCCAGATGCCGGGATAGGTGGACCAGTAGGTTTCGAGATACCGCTCGCGGTCGCCCCAGATCGCCGGGGTCAGCCCCAGAGGCGGCTGGGTCACGACCAGTTCGCCCACCTCGCCCGGCGCGGCCTCGTGGCCATCCTCGCGCAGTACGCGCGCGCCCACACCCAGGGCCTGGGCCGAAAAACCGCCCTGCTTGATTTCGTGCAGCACAGTTGAGGTCAGGATCGCGCCGAACAGTTCGGTTCCACCGGAAATGTTCAGCGGCACAGCGCGGCGTCGGCAGATATGGTCGAGTTGCCAGAGCCAGGCCTCTTCCGTCCAGGGCTCGCCGGTCGAGGCGACGATGCGCAGGCGTGCCAAGTCATAGGCCAAAAGTGGCTCGGGGCTTTGCGTCATGAATTGCCGCACCAGCGTGGGGGCAACGCCGATGTGGGTCACCTGCATCTCGGACGCAATGCGCAACAGCCTGAAGGGATCGCCAGGGATAGAGGGCGCGCCCTCGGCCAGCACCAGCGTGGCGCCGGACAGCAGCACCGATAGCAGGGTGAGCGGCCCCATCACCCAGCCCATGTCGGTCATCCACAGGTGGCGGTCATCGCGTTTCATGTCGAGGCACAGCAGGATATCCGCCGTTGCCTTGGCCTGCACCCCGAGATGGGTATGCACAACGCCCTTGGGCCGGCCTGTCGTGCCCGAGGTATAGGCGATGAGGAAAGGGTCCTCGGCCTTGACGGCAACCGCTGCGAAATCCGGGTCGGCGGCGCCCAAAGCTTCGGTCCAGTCGAGATCGCGGGCCGGATCGGCCACCGCGCCGCCGAACCGCCGCAGGCTGAACACGGTATGAACGGAAGGCACCTCGGTCAGGGCTTCGGCCAGCACCGCCTCCATCCAGACCGGCTTGCCGCGTCTGGGTGAGGCATCCGCCGTCAGCACCGCCACGGCACCCGCATCCTTCAGGCGCGATATGATCGCATGCGGCGCAAAGCCGGAAAACAGCGGCACCGCGACCGCGCCCAGCCGGGCAATACCTAGCAGCGCAGCCTCGATTTCGGGGATCATCGGCATGTAGATGCCCACCGCCTGACCAGGCTGCACCCCGCGCGCGTCAAGGGCCGAGGCGACGCGGGCGACTTCGGCGGAAAGTTCGGAATAGGTCCATCGGCGGCGGCTTCCGTCTTCGCCGACCCAGTCAATCGCAGTCTTTTCGCCAAGACCTTCGTGAATTCGTGCGTCGAGACAGGTTTCCGTCAGATTCAGAGTGGCTCCGACAGCCCATCTGATCGATTCAGGCCCATCGGAAATATCCCGCAGCACCGTGTGCGGCTTGCCGAACCGTATACCGGCATGGTCAATGATCCGGCCCCAGAACCAATCCGGCTCCTCAGTGGCGCGGCGGACAAGATCCTCGTAACTGTCAATGCCGCAGTCTTTCAGAAAAGCGGTCAGCGTGCTTAATCGCTGAATGTCAGAGTCTGGCTGAAACATCCGCCACCTTTCTACAAGGAAAAAGGGCCGCGCATTTGGCGCGGCCAGTCGGGGAGGTAACCCTGGACACGGCGTGACGGCAATACCTTGTGACAGGCACTCCCGCCCACGGTCAACCGTGCATCGACAAGCCGCCGGAAACCGAGATCACCTGGCCGGTGATGAAACCGGCGTCGTCGGACGACAGGAAGCAGATGATGCCAGGATAATCCGTCGGCTGCGCCAGACGCTTCATCGGAATCGCCCGCTTGAGACCCTCGGCGATCTTTTGACCGGCCTCGCCCTCGGCAACCTGAGCAAACAGCGGCGTATCGGTCGGGCCGGGGGCGACAGCGTTCAACTGAATGCCCTTGCGCGCCAGTTCCCGCGCCACGGTTTTGGTGAACGAGATGATGCCGCCCTTGCAAGCCGAATAAACGGCTTCGCCCGAAGACCCGACACGACCGGCGTCGGAGGCGATGTTGACCACGCGGCCCCCGCCGTTATTGACCATGCCGGGCAACACCGCGTGGTGCATGTTCAGCGGACCATAAAGGTTGATGTCGATGACCTTTTTCCACAGATCCGCATCGCTGTCGAGGAACGGTTTTATCACATCCCAGCCGGCGTTGTTCACCAGCACGTCGATCGGGCCACCAGCCTCGAACGCGGCCACAGCCTTGTCCACCTCAGCCCGGTCGGTGATGTCCACCCTGTAAGCTTGGGCTTTTCCTCCGCCGCTCTGGATCAGACGGGCCGTTTCCTGCGCGCCGCCTTCATTCATGTCGAAGATCGCAACCTCGGCACCTTCTTCGCCGAAACGTTCGCACACCGCGCGCCCGATTCCGCTGCCGCCACCCGTCACGATGACACGTTTTCCATTTAATCCTCGCATATGGATGTCCTCCTCTTCCGCTAACACCTTCGCAAAGAACTTGATTCGAGGCGTCCTTTCGTACATTCTAACGCTTGTTAGATTTATTGCAATGGACATCCTTATGGGCGACAAGTATCGGTCGCGGATGATGCGAGGACTCGATGTGGTCGATAAAATCGAAGATGACCTGAGCAAGTCCGAAAGGACGCGGGGGGACGTCCTCGCTACGGCTGCCCGACTTTTTCGGCACGATGGCTTTTACGCGACGACGATGCGCGACATTGCCCATGGATCAGGGATAGAAGCCGGAAGCATCTACTATCATTTCCAATCCAAGGACCAGATTTTGAGCGAGGTTCTCGAACTTGGTGTGCGGCAGCTTTACGAGAAGGTCTGCGAAATCGTCCGCGCGACAAAGCAGCGCCCCGAAGAATTTCGCAAGACCTTCGCTTTGCTTATCGAAACCCACCTGACCTATCTTCTGACCGACAGCGACTTCACTTCCGCCAATATCCGGAACTATCCGATGCTGTCGGATGAAGCGCGCGCCCCACACCGTGAGTTGCGTGCCTCCTATGCCGGGGTATGGAGCAGCTTTCTGCAGGATGCCAAAGACTATGGCACCCTGAGAAACGACATTTCCGTTACGGCGATCCGGCAGTTCATATTGAGCGCCATGAACTGGACCGTCGAATGGTATAAAATGGACCAGTATCCGGTTCATATCCTCGCAGAACGTATGAGCAAACTGATACTTGACGGTATGTGTCCCAGTCACCGGGCTGACGTAGACGGCCAGAAGGCGGGCGACGTAGCCGCTTCTGTTGAAGAGCAAGACACCATCGGCAAGGCCGCAAAAACCCGCGCCGAAATCCTGAGGGCCGCGGCGCGCGTTCTTAGAGACAAAGGGTACAAGGCGACCACGCTAAGACAGATCGCGGATGAAGCGGATATGAAGGCGGGCAGCGTCTATTACCATTTCAAATCCAAAGACGCGATAGTGGACGAGGTTCTGAACGCCGGCTTGAGCGATTTGCTATCTGGGGTCACCGCAGCAGTCCAAGAATTTCATGCGCCAATCGACCATCATGCTAGGATCGCAACTGCGATTTGGACGCATTTACATTTTCTCTTCAAGGCAAGCGAATTCACGTCTGCGAACATCAGAAGCTATGGGATGCTGCCCAATCATTTAAGGAAGAGACACAGGGATATTCGTCATGAGTATGGGCATCTCTGGGACAGGGTTCTTCGCGAAGCGCAAGAGGCCGATGCCATAAGATCTGACATCAAGATTGTCCCTCTGCGCCAGGTGATGTTGGGCGCCTTGAACTGGACGGTGGAATGGTTTGATCCCAACAAGGAGGGAAGCTCGGGGTATCTTTCATTGTCTGAGTTCTCTGGCATGCTCATCAAGCTGCTTCTTGAAGGGATCTGCGACAGGGAGAACGTCGCGCGAGCCTGATGAGCGCAGCCATTGCGATCAAACCAGAAGGAAGTGGTACAGCCCTTCCGCAACCGCCTTTTCCCGGTCCGTCTGCCACGTGATCACGCTGACGCTCGCCATCCGCTTGCCCTTGCGGGTAACATTAGCACGGGCATAAAGCGATCCCTTCACGCCAGGTCGGAGGTAATCGACGGTCAGATTGATCGGCTTTGCCGGAACGTCCGCGAAATCGGGATGAACTGCGATAGCGGCGGTCGCTTCCATGAAGCTCGCGATGATCCCGCCATGGTAGTAGTCCATGACTGGGTTTCCGATGTGGCGTTCTACAAAGGTCATCTCGGTTTCGGCGTGGCAGCTGTCCACGCTCTGAACCTCGAAGTTGAGAAAACGGAAGAACGGCACGCGGGATACATTTGCATTGACGGCTTGCAAGTTGATCACGATGGCTCTCCTTTTTCCAACGCGTCAAACAGGCTGGAGTCTCCACGGGTCAATGCGAATGATGCGACTCCACGTGCAATTTCCGCATTCTCATGGCCATCAAACCAGATACTGCCCGAATTGAAGGCGATATGGCGGGTTTCCCGAAAACAATGCGCGCGAACGATGACGTCCGCGCGCGATCGAGCGGGCCGCAGGTAATCAACCCTAAGGTCAAGAGTGGCCATGGTGCTGACGCCCTCGATTGCCACAAAGTTTGCAAGACCGAACACACTGTCCAGCAGAGCCGTCAGGATGCCACCATGAAGCCGCGTTTGATCCGCGTCGACGCAAAACTCCGGATTGAACGGCATCCGAACTCGAACGCCTTCGGTCGAGACCTCTTCGATCTGGAGTGCCATATGCTTTATCAGACCCTTGCCGCGCGCATTCCACATCTGCGCGATCTGCTCCATCTTCCTCTTGGTGATATCGGACATGTGATCTTCCTTTAGCGACCCGTGAAATTCGGTTTTCGTTTTTCGATAAAGGCAGCGACCGCCTCGTGGTGGTCTTCAGTCTGATGCATGAGCGCTTGATAGGCCGCCGCGGAATTCAGGAAATCTGGTAGATCCATCCGTTCGGCATTGCGCATCAGACGCTTTGCGATCCGCACCGCGCGCGGCGGCTTCGATGCGATGACGGCGGCGCGTTCGCGGGTGCGGTCCATCAATTTCTCATGCGGCACGACCTCCAGCACCATTCCCATTTCCAGGGCCTCGGCGGCATCGATCATGCGGCCCGAGAAGGTCAGATCGGCAGCTTTCTGATGGCCCAGACGGCGCAGCATGAACCAGCTGCCCGCATCGCCCGGAATGATTCCGAGGTTCAAAAAGACTTCGCCGAACCGCGCCTTGTCCGAGGCGACGCGCATGTCGCACATCATCGTCAGGTCGCATCCCGCGCCGACCGCCGCGCCGTTGACCGCGGCGATGGTAGGAACGTCGAGATTGTAGAGCGCCAGAGGCAGCCGCTGCACCCCATCGACATAGCTCTGCGCCGCCGCAAGCGGTTCCTTGCGAAAGATGCTGTCGGGATCGTTCATCTCCTTGATGTCGCCGCCGGCGCAGAAGGCCGGATCGGCACCGGTCAGGATCATGACGCTGACCTGCGGGTCGGCCTGCACTTTTGCAAACGCGTCCAGAAGCGCGGCGATCATGTCGTTTCCGGTGATCGGGTTGCGACGTTCCGGATCGTTCAGCGTGACCGTGGCTATCCTGTCGGAAATTTCCAGAACGACGGGGGGGTTACTCATTTTTTCCATCTCCTCGTTCGCGTTTCTCGAACATGTCAGGGTTTATCATGTCACGGGCATCGTGACCCATGTGCAGGGTTTCCCCGCCGTCTACATAGATGTCTTCGCCGGTCATGAAATTCCCCAATTTGGATGCGAGGAAAATGATCGTCCCGGCGATGTCCTCCGCCGCGCCCATCCGGTTCAGGACCGAGCGGTTGAGCTGTTTCCAGCGCTCCGTCGGAATGGGATAGCGGCCAAGCGCCTCTGTCTTGATCGTTCCCGGCGCAACGCAGTTCAGACGGATCCCGTATTCGCCCCATTCGGCGGCCAAGGTCTTCATCATGCCCGTCACGCCGGCGCGCGCGGCGACGGTATGGGTGAACCCGGTGAGCGCGGTGCGCGCTGAAATCGCAGTCACGAAGACGATGGAGCCGCCGTTTTCATACATGAAATGATCGGCCACGGCGCGTGTCATCTGCCACGATCCTATCAGGTTGTTGCGGATCACAGCCTCGAAGCCCTTGTTGGTGATGTCGCGCGCGGCTGCGATATACTGGCCGCCCGCGTTGTTCACCAGAACATCAAGCCGCCCGTAATGGTCCTTGATGCGCCCCATCGCTATTTCGATACTGTCCGCGTCACGGGTGTCGCCTGGCACGACAAAGGCCTCGCCACCCGCCGCGCGGATCATCTCGGCGGTCTCCTCCAGCGGCCCTTCGCGGCGCGCGAATAGGGCCAGCCTGGCCCCGCAGGAGGCCATTTCCAGCGCCGTTGCCCGGCCCATCCCCGAGCCGGATCCGGTGACCAGAGCCACCTGGCCCGCCATGAGATCCGGCGCGTAACGCCGTGCTTTTTCTTCGCTCATGTTCTGCCCCCTCAGTTTTTAAGCAGTTCGCCGGCGATGATCAGCTTGCGCACCTCCTGGGTGCCCGCGCCGACCTCCAGCACACGTCCGGTGCGGTAGAGGCGGTTCACTTCGGTATCACGCATGTAGCCCGACCCCCCGTGGATCTGCACCGCCTTGTCCAGCACGAAGGACGTCGCCGCGGCGGTCTTGAAGATCGCCGCAGCGGTCAGCTTGTGAATTTCGCCGCGCCCGCCTTCGCCCTCTTCCAGCCCCTCACACATGGCGGCCGTCTTCAGCGACAGGCTGCGCGCCGCCTCGATCTGGGTATACATGTCGGCCAGCATCGCCTGCACCATCTGGAAACTGGCGATCGGTTTGCCGAACTGCTGGCGCGTCTTGGCGTAATCGATGGAAATATCCAGCGCCCGCTGCGCAATCCCCAGGGCATTGAAGCAGACGATGGCGCGCTCCAGATCCAGCCCCGACATTGTCACCGCAACGCCGCCGTCCAGCTTGCCGACCATGTTCTTCGCGGGCACCCGGCAATCCTCGAACACCAGCTCACCCGTGGGCGAGCCGCGAAAACCCATCTTGTTGAGCTTCTGCGCCACCTTGAAGCCGGGCGTGTCAGTTTCGACGATGAAGGCGGAAATGCCCTTGGCGCCCTTTTCGGGCGAGGTCTTGGCATAGACCAGCACCAAGTCGGCAATCGGCCCGTTGGTGATATATATCTTGGTGCCATTCAGGATATAGTCATCGCCATCCTTCTTCGCCGTGGTCCGCATCGAGCCGAGCGCATCCGACCCGGCGCCCGGTTCGGTCAGGCCAAGCGCGCCCACCAGCGTGCCGTTGCACAGGCCGGGCAGATACTTGCGGCGCAGATCGTCATTGGCGTTTCGGTAGATGTTGTTGACGCACAGGTTGTCATGCGCGACATGGGTCAACCCGATGGCCGCCGAGGCGCGCGACAGCTGTTCGGTGATGATGCAGGCCGAGGTGAAGTCGAGCCCCGCGCCGCCGAATTCCGGCGGTACGTTGAGGCCGAGATAGCCCATCTCTCCCAGCTTGGGAAAGACCGAAGGCGGCAGGTCGTCGGTGTCGTCCATTTCCGCGTTCAGGTGGTGGAACTCGGAAAAGAAGAACTTTCCGGCCTGATCGGCCAATGCCTGCTGTTCGTCCGTCATGAAATGTGTTGGCAGATTGATGTCGTTGCGCAGTTGCTTGTTCATGGTCTCGTCCCCCTCAGGCGCGCAAAAGTTCTTCGGCGATGATGATCTTGCGCACTTCGCTGGTGCCCGCGCCGATCTCCAGCAACTTGTTGGCGCGGAACAGCCGGTTAATCTCGGTGTCCTGCATGTAGCCCGAGCCGCCGTGGATGTGGCAGGCTTCGGTGACGGCCTTGTTAAAGGCCTCGCCTGCGTAAAGGCAGGCGGCCGCGGTCAGCTTGTGGATCTCGCCGCGACCCCCAGCACCCTTCGGCAAGCCGACACAGGCCGCCAGGGCACGATAACTGAAGGCGCGAGCGGTTTCGACCTCGGTGTAGATCTCGGCCAGTTTCGACTGCATCATCTGGAAGCTGGCGATCGGCTTGCCGAATTGTTCGCGCATCTTCGCGTATTCCAGACCCAGTTCAAGCGCACGTTCGGCCATGCCGACGCAGACCGAAGCGACCATCGCGCGTTCCAGATCAAGCCCGCTCATCACCACTGCAACGCCAGAGTTTTCGACCCCCAACATGGCTGATGCCGGAACGCGGCAATCCTCGAACACCAGCTCGCCCGTAGGTGAGCCGCGAAAACCCATCTTGTCTAGTTTCTGCGCCACCTTGAACCCGGGATTGTCGGTTTCGATGATGAAGGCCGAAATGCCCTTGGCGCCTTTGGATTTGTCGGTCTTGGCATAGAGCAGGATCACATCGGCAATGGGACCGTTGGTGATGTAGATCTTCGAGCCGTTGATGACATAGTCGTCGCCGTCGCGCCGGGCGGTGGTGGCCATGGAGCCAAGCGCATCGGATCCCGCGCCGGGCTCGGTCAGCCCGAGCCCGCCGACCAGATCGCCCGAACACAACCCCGGCACATATTTTTTCACCTGCGCTTCGGAGCCGTTGCGCAGCAGGTTGTTCAGGCACAGGTTGTCATGTGCACCATGCGACAGGCCGACGGCGGGGTTCCACTTCGAAATCACCTCAGACACCAACGCCTGGGTAAACTCGTTCTGGCCCGATCCGCCCAAAGCCTCCGGGGCCGTGATCCCCAGAAGACCAAGTTCGCCCATCTGCTTGAAAAGATCGTCAGGCCACCAATCCTCTTGGTCCATGCGTGCCTGTAGCGGGTGAAGCACCTCGCGCGACACCCGATCAACATGATCAACGATCTGGCGCTGCTCATCGGTCAGCGAATAATTCGCCCTGATGGCCGCCAGATCAGCCATGGCAAGTTCATTCTGACTGGTCATACTTTTTCCTCCCGAACAAAATGTCATCTACAGCGTTGACCAAAATCAAACACATGTTAGAAAATAGTTCAAGGCAAGCTTTTCGCGACCTGACGTTGCAGGCAAGTTCGGCCAGAAAACGGGGGATATCTTGGAAATGGTGGAGAATGTCGTTCGTTCGCAGTCGCGGGGGTATGAGGTGCGCATCACGATCTGCCGCCCTGACAGTCGAAATGCCCTGAACCGCGAAGTGGCAGAGGGTCTGATTGCCGCAATTCTGGCGGCCGAGGCCGACGCGGAATGCCGGGTGATCGTCCTGACCGGCGAGGGCGAGCGTGCCTTCTGCGCTGGCGGCGACATCAAGGCGGGTGCCGAAGGTGGCCCATTTGTTCAGGACCCGGCCTATCCGGACCATTTCGCCGGGCAATTGTTCGAAACCATACAAGCCTGCCGAAAGCCAACCATCGCGCGCATCAACGGTGTGGCCATGGGCGCGGGCGCGGGCATCATCTGTGCCTGCGATCTGGCCGTGATGGTCGATCATGCCCGAATCGGAACGCCTGAAGTGAAGGTGGGTCTGTTTCCGATGACTATCGTTCCGCCAATGATCCGCATGTTGCCCCGGCGCAGATTGATGGAGATGTTCATCACCGGCGTTCCTCTGACCGCCGAGGAGTCCTTGCGCTATGATCTGGTCAACCATGTGACAGATACTGCCGGGCTGGATGACAAGGTTGCGGAGTTGGTCGCGCAGATTGCCGCGCAGTCGCCTACCGCGATCCGGCTGGGAAAATACGCCTGCCACGCGATGGAAGACATGACCTATGCGCAGCAGATGCGCTTTGCCGAAACCCTGTTGCCACGAGTTGCGCAGACAGAAGATGCGCGCGAGGGCTTTGCCGCCTTCATTGCGAAACGCAAACCTGAATGGACAGGCCGCTGATCAAGCGGAGAGGAGAAGCACATGTCGGATCGAAAACTGCGTATCGGATGCGCATCGGGATTCTGGGGCGATACGCCTGAAGCGATCGGTCAGCTGGTCTCCAAAGGCGAGATCGACTATCTGGTGTTCGACTATCTGGCCGAGGTGACGATGTCGCTGATGGCGCGAGCCCGCGCCAAGTCGCCCGATGCGGGTTATGCGCCGGATTTCGTCAAGGCGCTGGCACCCTGGTTGTCGGAAATCAAGGCCAAGGGGATGAAGGTCGTTGCCAATGCCGGGGGTGTGAACCCGCGTGGCTGCCGCGATGCGCTGGCTAAAGTCGCCGCCGAGGCCGGGATAGATGTGTCCATCGGTGTTGTGCTGGGCGATGATTTGTCGGCGCGGGCCGACGATATCCGCGCCGGTGGTCAGACGGAGATGTTCTCGGGCGTCGCGTTTCCAGACGATATCTGGAGCATGAACGCCTATCTGGGCGCCCGCCCCATCGCGGCGGCGCTGGATGCCGGAGCCGACATCGTGATCACAGGGCGCTGTGCAGACAGCGCAGTGGCGCTCGGCCCGCTGATGCATGAATTTGGCTGGGGCGACGATGATTGGGACAAGCTCAGCCAGGGATCGTTGGCGGGCCATTTGATCGAGTGCGGCCCCCAGGGGACCGGTGGCAACTTCACCGACTGGCAGGACGTACCGGGCTGGGACGACATGGGGATGCCCATCGTCGAAGTGTCGGAAGACGGCAGTTTTGTCATGACCAAAACACCAGAGACGGGCGGGCTGGTTGTGCCGGGTTCGGTCGGTGAACAGATGCTCTATGAAATCGGCGATCCGCGCGCCTACCTGCTGCCCGACGTGATCTGCGACTGGTCGCAGGTCACGCTGGACCAGGTCGGGCCGGATCGGGTGTTGGTCAAAGGCGGCAAGGGTCTCGGGCGTACCGGCAGCTACAAGGTGTCGGCGACCCATGCCGATGGCTGGCGCGCGGTTTCCTCCCTGACCCTGGCGGCCATCAACGCGCCGGCCAAGGGCAAGCGCGTGGCCGAGGCCATCGTTACCCGTTGCCGCCGGATCTTCCGTGAAAGAAACCTGTCCGATTTCCGGCAGGTCAGCGTCGAAGTGCTGGGGGCAGAGGCGGCTTACGGCGCCAACGCGCGGGCGCAGACCCGCGAGGTGGTGATCAAGATCGGCGTGACGCACGACGACCGCGCCGCGCTCAACATCTTCGCCGGCGAGATCGCACCGATGGCCATCTCGACTGCGCAGGGGCTGACCGGGTTCTTTGCCGGGCGGCCCAAGGTGCAGCCGGTGGTACGCCTGTTCTCGTTCCTGCAGGACAAGGCCGACACCCCCGTCGCAGTCGAGGTCGACGGCCAGGATGTTCCCGTCACCGTGGCCACCAGGCCAGTCCACCTCGATCCGCCTGCCGCACCGCCCGCAGAGAGCCGCGAGCCCGGTCCGGACGCGGTCAAGGTGCGCCTCGTCGATCTGGCCTGGGGACGGTCGGGCGACAAGGGGGATATCGCCAATATCGGTATCCTGGCGCGCAAGCCAGACTACCTGCCTTTTATCCGGTCGGCTCTCAGCGAAGAGGTGGTAAAAGACTATTTCTCCCATGTCTGCGAAGGCAAGGTCGAGCGGTTCGACCTGCCGGGAAGCCATTCGCTGAATTTCCTGCTGCACGAATCGCTGGGCGGGGGCGGCATCGCCTCGGTCCGCATCGATCCGCAAGGCAAGGGGTTTGCCCAGATGCTGCTGGATATCGAAATTCCCGTGCCGGCCGACCTGGCCGCGCGCGACGGGCTGAACACCCCGGACCCGAACAAGAGGGTAATACCATGACTATTTCAAAACTCCTGGTCGCCAATCGGGGTGAAATCGCGGCGCGCGTGTTGCGCACCGCCAAGGCCCGCGGCCTTGCGACGGCTGTGTTGCGCCACGTCGCCGAACAAGATGGGCCGGCCCATCTGATCGCGGATGAGGTTGTGATGATCGACGGCCCGACGCCTGTAGCGGCCTATCTCGATATTCCGCAGATCGTTGCGGCCGCAAGAAAGATCGGCGCGGATGCGGTGCATCCCGGCTACGGCTTTCTGTCGGAGAATGCCGGTTTCGTCGCGGCGCTGGAAGAGGCCGGTGTGACATTTGTCGGCCCGACCTCCGAGACCATCGACCTGATGGGCGACAAGGTCCGCGCGCGCGCCTTTGTCGAGGCGCGCGGCTTTCCGGTTGCCCCCTCGGCGATCGAGGATGACGATCCGGCGAGTTTTGTCGAACGCGCCCGCACCCTGGGCTATCCGCTGCTGATCAAGCCTTCGGCGGGGGGCGGCGGCAAGGGCATGCGCATCGTGCGCGAGGACAGCACGTTGGAGACCGAGATCGCCACCGCGCGCCGCGAGGGCGAGCGGTATTTCGGCGACGGTCGTCTCTTCGTCGAACGCTATATCGAACGTCCGCGCCATATCGAGGTGCAGGTGATGGGCGACGGGCAGGGCAACGTGGTCCATTTCTGGGAGCGCGAATGCTCGATCCAGCGCCGGTTCCAGAAGATCATCGAGGAAACGCCCTCGCCCGCGCTTTCGCCCGAACAACGGGACGAGATCTGCGAAACCGCCGCCAGAATTGCGCGCGCCGTCAACTATCGGGGTGCCGGAACCGTCGAGTTCATCTATGCGCAGGACGGGGCCTTCTACTTTCTCGAAATGAACACCCGCCTTCAGGTCGAACATCCGGTGACCGAGATGGTCACGGGCTTCGATCTGGTCGCCGAGCAGTTGCGTATCGCGGCGGGCGAGGGGCTGAGCGCGGCGCAGGCCGATATTCCGCAGACCGGCCATTCGATTGAGCTGCGCATCTGTGCCGAGGACGCGACGGCCGATTTCCGCCCCGCGATCGGGGATATCCTGCTGCTGGACGAACCCCACGGTGAGGGTATCCGTGTGGACAGTGGCATTCGGGACGGCGGCAAGGTCACGACCGATTTCGACCCGATGCTGTCCAAACTGATCGTGCATGGGGCAGATCGCGCACAGGCCATCGCCCGTGCGCGGAACGCCGTGCAGAATTACGTCATCCTCGGGGTGACGACCAACACCGGCTATCTGGACGCGATCCTTGCACATCCCGATTTTGCGTCGGGCGATGTTTCAACCGGGTTTCTAGCCGAACAGGCGGATGTGCTGACCGCGCCGGGCGAGGATGTATCCACCCTGCTTATGGCGGCGGCGGCCCTGTCTGATCAACGTCTGGTGACCGATGTGATGCAGATACCCGAAATGCACCGCAAGATGGGCGGGTGGAGAAACTGATGCGCAGAATATTCATGATCGCCAGCCATGAGGCCGAATGCTGGCTAACCCATGATGGCAGCCGCTTTGTCCTGAACATGCCAGATGGCGCAGTTCCCTGCCAACTGGACCCGACCGGGGCGCCGGGCGCACATGTGCTGCGGACCGGGGGGCGGGCGCATGAGTTGCGGCTGGCGGTCGGGTCGGAATCTACCTTCATACATTTGAACGGGCGCACCTTCGAGGTTGGGAGGGTCGATCCCGACGACCGGCTTGCCGGCAGGCAGGGCGCTGCAGGGGGTGATCGACTGTTGGCGCCGATGCCGGGGGTCGTCGTTTCGGTGGCGGTTAAGCCCGGAGACACCGTTACAGAAGGCCAGCCGCTTCTGGTCATCGAAAGCATGAAGCTTGAAACCACCCTGACCGCGCCGCGCGACGGTGTGGTTGCCGAAATGCCTTTTACCGCGGGTGACAGTTTCGGCCTAAAGGCCGTCCTTGCCCAGCTGACCCCGCAGGAGGAGTGACAATGCGCCGGATCGAAAGCCACATCGACACCAATGCCGCCGACTACAAGGCCAATTTTGCCGCCATGTCCGAACGGCTGAAGGAGTTTCACGCTCGCCAGCACGCGGCGCGTTTCGAGCGGCCCCAACGGGACATCGACCGCTTGGCACGCCAGAACAAACTGGGCGTGCGCGAGCGGTTGAAGCTGCTGCTCGATCCGGGCACGCCGTTTCTTGAATTCTCGACGCTGGCCGCCTGCCGCGAATATGATGGCGCCGTGCCCGGTGCCGCCGTGGTGACGGGCATCGGCATCGTGCAGGGCCGCGAGGTGGCCATCCACGCCAACGATGCGAGCGTCAAGGGTGGTGCCTGGTATCCGCATACCGTCAAAAAGATCGTGCGGCTTCTGGATGTCGCGCTTGAGAACCATTTGCCGGTCGTCCATATCTGCGATAGCGCCGGGGGCTTCCTGCCGCTGCAACACGGCGTGTTTCCCGACCGCTATCTGGGCGGGCGGGTGTTTCGCAACCAGGTCAAGCTGAGCCAGGCCAATATCCCGCAGATTGCCATCGTTGGCGGGCATTGCACCGCGGGCGGCGCCTATGTGCCGACGCTGAGCGATTACAACATCATCATCGAGGGCACCGGGGCGATCTTTCTGGGCGGTCCGCCACTGGTCAAGGCGGCCACCGGCGAAGAGGTCGGCGTGCAGGAACTTGGCGGCGCGGTGATGCACACCTCTGTCTCGGGGACGGGAGATTATCGCGCCGCCACAGAACAGCACGCCTTTGCACTGGCGCGCGAGATTGTCAGTCAGTGGAAGCGTATGCCAAAAACCATCATCGAAACGGCGGCGCATGAGGAGCCCTATTACGATCCCAAGGAACTTTACGGGATCATCCCCAAGGACCGGAAGACCCAGTTCGACATGCGCGAGGTTCTTGCCCGAATCGTGGACGGTTCGCGGTTTCACGAATACCAGCCGGATTACGGAACCACGATGATTTGCGGTTTTGCCCACATCTGGGGCTACAAAGTGGGCATCCTCGCCAACAACGGGGTGCTGTTCAACGACAGCTCGCTTAAAGCGGCGCATTTCATGCAGCTATGCAACCAGAACCGTACGCCACTGGTCTTTTTTCAGAACATCACCGGCTACATGGTCGGCCGCGAATACGAGGAACGCGGCATCGCCAAGGACGGCGCCAAGATGCTGATGGCGCAGGGCGGCTCGGTCGTGCCCAAGTTCACCGTGATTGCCAATGCGTCCTACGGGGCCGGCAATTACGGCATGTGCGGGCGGGCCTGGGATGCGCGCACGCTGTTCATGTGGCCGCAGGCGGAAATCGGCGTAATGGGGGCGGATCAGGCCGCCAACACCATGGCCGACGTCAAGATCCGGCAGCTTGAACGCGAAGGCAAGCAACTGACCGAAGTGGAAATCGCCGCGATCCGTGACCCGGTGCTGGAGAAGTTCCGGCGCGATGTCGAGGCCTATACCTCGACCTCGGAATTGTGGGATGACGGCATTCTCGACCCGGCGGACACGCGCAACGCGCTCGGCATGTCGATCTCGGCTGCGCTGAACGCGCCGATCGACGATCCGCATTACGGGATATTCCGGCTGTGACGGCTTGAAGGGCAGGGCGGCACACTGGATTACGGAGTTGCCGTCCCGCGTCAAGGCGATGCCAACGGGGGCTTTTGAGGCACGCGGGAACCCTGACCTGTCCGGTTTGCCGGACAGGTCAGGATGGCTTCTGCCGCGCCTCCTGAATGGATACGACGTCGGAGGCGGCCATATGCGGCCTGTCGGTCTCTACCGCCTTCAGCGGCTCGACGGGCTTCAATCCGGCCAGACAGTCGCGCGCGAGTTGCTGATACTCGGCAGTTCCGCGTGTTTTCCAAGCGACTTCCTTCTCGGTGACGTCGCGGATTACCCTTGCCGGCGATCCGACCACCATCGAGCGCGGTGGAACTATCGTTTCGCCCCGCACGAACGCCTGCGCGCCGACGATTGATTCCGCACCAAGCTCTACGCCATCCATGATGACGGCATTCATCCCGACCAGGGCGTTCCGACCCACTGTGCAACCGTGCAGGATCGCGCCGTGGCCGATATGACCGTCGGATTCAACGATCGCGTCGCGACCGGGAAAGGAATGGATGATACAATTGTCCTGCACATTGGCCCCGTCGCCAATCACGATCCTGCCGAAGTCGCCCCGCAGGCTTGCTCCGGGTCCGATATAGCATCCATGACCCAGGATGACATTTCCGATCAGAACCGCCTGAGGATGGACATATGTATCCTCGGGCACAACGGGCACGAACCCTTTGAATTCGTAACAATACGCCATTATCTCTCCTTTTGGTGGGTTGGGTACCACTGGTTACCGGAACCAGACGTCAGACGTTTATCGACAGTCATGCCGGGACCCGAACGCCTGAATGGTGCTGGCTTGCGGAACGCGCGGTCAGGAAAATCAGTCATGTGTTGGCAAATGACGCAGGCTCCCTACATCACGGTTTAGCTATGTTGACAGTTATCAAGGTTGAGCGCTAAAATCAAACATGTGTTAGAAATTGACATGGCTTACCGTTCACGATGGCCGGGCCAAGCATGGGAGAGAGAGAAATGAGAGACAAAGCCTATGTCGTCGGCGTCGGGATGGTCCCATTTCAGAAGCCAGGAAAATCCGAAAGCTATGATGTGATGGCTGCTGCGGCCACCCGTGCCGCGCTTGCCGATGCGGGGCTGGATTATGACAAGGTTCAGCAGGCCTATGTGGGATATGTCTATGGTGACAGCACCAGCGGCCAGCGGGCTTTGTATCACGTCGGCATGACCGGGATACCGGTTCTGAATGTGAACAACAACTGCTCGACCGGTTCGTCGGCCCTGTTCCTGGCCCGTCAGGCAGTTGAAAGCGGTGCGGTGGAATGTGCTCTGGCGCTTGGCTTCGAGCAGATGCAGCCTGGCGCAATCGTCGCGATGTTCCACGATCGGGTCAGCCCCTTCACGTCCTTCGACGCCGAGACCGACGTGCTGGTGGGCAACACGGAGATTCCGCTGGCGCTGCGCTATTTCGGCGGCGCGGGCAAAGCGCATATGGAAGAGTTCGGAACTACGCTGGAAACCTTCGCGAAAATCCGCGCCAAAGCCAGTCGGCATGCGTCCAGGAACCCGGTGGCGCTGTTCCGGCAGGAAGTGACGCCGGAAGAAGTGATGGCGGCACAGGTCGTCTGGCCCGGCGTCATGACAAAGCTGATGGCTTGCCCACCGACCTGTGGCGCGGCTGCGGCAATCGTGTGCTCCAAGGCCTTCGCCGACAAGCACGGTCTGGACAGCTCGGTGCGCATTGCCGCTCAGGCCATGACGACGGACGGCCCGGAAACCTTCGGCGCGCATGACATGCGCGAGGTCGTCGGCTATTCGATGGCCAAACGCGCCGCCGATCAGGTCTATGAGGCGGCGGGCATCGGCCCTCAGGATGTGGACGTGGTCGAACTGCATGACTGTTTCGCCCATAACGAGCTGATCACCTACGAGGCGCTTGGGCTTTGCCGCCGCGGTGATGCGGCAAAATTCGTCGATGACGGCGACAACACCTATGGCGGCAAATTCGTGACCAATCCGTCGGGCGGGCTGTTGTCCAAGGGGCATCCGCTGGGGGCGACCGGCCTGGCGCAATGCACCGAACTGGTTCAGCAGTTGCGCGGGCAGGCAGATGCAAGGCAGGTGGAAGGCGCGCGGCTGGCGCTCCAGCATAATCTGGGTCTTGGCGGGGCTTGTGTGACCACGCTTTATGAAAAAGCGTGACAGCACCAATCGGGAGGAGAAAACATGACTGGAAAACTTGACGGGCGCGTTGCGCTGGTTTCCGGTTCGGGCCGGGGTATCGGTCGCGAGATCGCGCTCAAGCTGGCCTCGGAAGGGGCGCGCGTGGTGGTCAACGATCTGGATGCCGACCCGGCCAATGAGACCGCCGAGGCCATTCGTGCGGTTGGCGGCGAGGCCGTGGTCTGCGCCGGCAGCGTGACAGAAGACGGTTTCGCCGAACGTTTCATCAAGACGGGCGTGGACAGTTTTGGCGGGCTGGACATCATCGTGAACAATGCCGGCTATACTTGGGACAGCGTCGTTCAGAAGATGACCGACGAACAGTGGCAGGCGATCATCGACGTTCACCTGACTGCGCCCTTCAGGATTCTGCGCGCCGCCCAGCCGGTGATCAGCGCCAAGGCCAAAGAAGAAGCTGCTGCAGGGCAGGAAGTGTTCCGCAAGGTGGTGAATATCTCATCCATCGCGGGGACCGGCGGTAATGCCGGCCAGATCAACTACGCCGCCGCCAAGGCCGGTGTTCTGGGTGTCACCCGGACGATGGCCAAGGAATGGGGCCGTTACAAGGTCAACGTCAACGCGGTGGCCTTTGGCCCGATCCGCACGCGGCTGACCGAAGGCAGCGCCGCGGGCGACAGCACAATCAAAGTGGAAGACCGCGAAATCAAGGTCGGCGTGAACCCCGATCTCTTGTCCCAGATGGAGCGCATGATTCCGCTGGGCCGGGTCGGCACCCCGCAAGAGGCCGCTGGCGCGGTCTATTTGTTCTGTACGCCCGAATCTAACTTCATTTCGGGTCAGCACATCATTTGCGGCGGCGGCTTCACGATCTGACCCACGCCAGCCAAACCACGTATTCGAGCCTTGGCTGGCGACCGGCATTTCCGGCGGCCGTATGACGATTGCCCGGACGGGATTCGCCACAAATTCCAATCCAACGCGTTCGGGAGGATTGACTCATCGGCACCAATTACCTAACAGGTGTTAGTTAGGCAGTATACCGTAAAGAGACCCCATGGCGAATACCTCAGCGAGCAAGCTCAACGAGATCCCCCGGAGGGCGGTCGGGCGTGATGGCGTGCTGGATGTTGCGGCGCGGCTCTTCCGCGAACAGGGCTATGGGTCCGTGTCACTCAGAAAAATCGCCGAGGCCGCTGGAATCAAGGCGGGCAGCATATATTACCATTTTGGCTCCAAGGACGAGATCGTCGCGCGCGTTCTGGATGCAGGTATTCAGGTCGTTCATGAGAGCATGCGCCAAGCCGTTTCCGCCTTGCCCGAGGGCACCGGCGCCGAGGCGATCCTGCGGGCAGCGATCGGGGCGCACCTGCGCGCGCTTCTGGACGTCAGCGATTATTCCTCGGCCAATGTGCGCATTTTCGGGCAGGTGCCGCAATCCGTCCGCGATGCCAATCTGCACACGCGCCGGGCCTATGAGGCCGAATGGGACAACCTGTTGTCCCGGCTTCAGGCAGACGGCGCGCTGAAACGCGAAGTGGACATCCGCCGCCTGCGCCTGATGTTGATCGGTACGCTGAACGCCACGCTTGAATGGTTCGATCCGCACCGCGGCAGCGCAGAGGCGCTGTCACGCACCTATGCCGATGTGTTTCTCAACGGAATACTTGAAAGACAGGAGACCTGAGCCATGGCGCGCCTTGAAACAGCAGTGCTGACCGCATCAGAGATCTATGCGCGGAATCACCAGGCGCAAAGCGCGCGGGTCGAGACGCTGCGCGCGCGCTTTGCCGAGGCCACCTCGGGCGGGCGCCTCGACATGGTCGAGCGCCACCGCAAGCGCGGCAAGCTGCTGGTCCGCGAGAGGATCGACTTGCTGGTGGATCCGGGCACGGCGTTTCTGGAACTGTCGTCGCTCGCGGCCTACGGGCAATACGGCGGCGAGGTGCCTGGTGCGGGGATCGTGACCGGCATCGGCATCGTCCACGGCCTGCCCTGCATGATCATAGCCAATGATGCGACGGTCAAGGGCGGATCATTTTACCACGAGACGGTGCAAAAGCATATCCGCGCCCAGGAAATCGCGGCGGAAACCCGGCTGCCTTGCCTTTATCTGGTGGATTGCGGCGGGGCCTATCTGCCCGAGCAGGACCGGGTCTTTCCCGATGCCCGCCATTTCGGCAATTCCTTCTATCGCCAGGCCAACATGTCGGCCAGCGGCTTGCCGCAGATATCGGCCGTGTTCGGCGGCTGCACGGCAGGCGGGGCCTATATTCCCGCGCTGTCGGACGAGGTCATCATGGTGCGCGGCAACGCGCGCATCCATCTGGGCGGGCCCTCTATCGTCAAGGTGGCGATCAACGAAGTGGCCGATGGCGAAACGCTGGGTGGTGCTGAGATGCATTCGCGCGTCTCGGGCGTGTCCGACCATCTGGCCGAGGACGAATACCATGCGCTGGCGCTGATGCGCGACATCGTGGCCGAGTTGGGCCAGTCGCGCCCGATGCCGCCCGACGCAGCCCCCGCGCCGCCCGCGCATGATCCGTCAGAATTGCTCGGCATCATCAGCGCCGACCGCAAGCAGCCCTACGACATGCGCGAGGTTCTGCTGCGCATGATCGACGCGGGCGAGTTCCGCGAATTCAAGCCCGGCTGGGGTGAGACGTTGGTTTGCGGCACCGGGCGGATCCACGGCTATCGGGTCGGTATCCTGGCCAACAACGGCGCGCTGATGTCGGACAGTTCGCTGAAGGGGGCGCAGTTCGTCTCGATGTGCGACCAGCGCAATATCCCGCTACTGTTCTTGCACAACATCGCGGGTTTCATGGTCGGGACCGAGGCGGAGCGCGGCGGCATCGCCAAGAACAGCGCCAAGCTTGTCTATGCCATGTCGGTTGCCAAGGTGCCGCGATTGTCAGTCCTGCTTGGCGGATCCTATGGAGCGGGCAATTACGGCATGTGCGGACGCGGATTTGCACCGAATTTCCTCTTTGCCTGGCCGATGGCGGAGTTGGCCACCATGTCCGCGGACATCGCGACCAACGTGATGCAGGAGCTGCGCCGCCAGAAAGGCGGCGAGCCTGAAAGGATGGAGACCGATCTTGCGCAGATCGAGGCGCAGGTGCGTGCCCAATATGGCGAACAGTCCGATCCGTATTACGCCACGTCGCGGCTCTGGGATGACGGGTTGATCGAGCCCGGACAGACCCGCGATATTCTGGGCCTGTGTCTGGCCATTGTCTCGTCGGTGCCCGAGAAAGGGCGCCACACGCCCGTCTTCAGAATGTGAGGCCGATGTCATGACAACAAGTTATGAAACCATCATTGTCGAAACCGATGCGCGTGGCGTTGCCACGGTAACCCTCAACCGCCCTGACAAGCACAATGCGCTGAACGCCGATCTGATCGCCGAGCTTTTCGACGCGGTCGAGGATCTGGCTTCAGATGACAAGGTGCGCATCGTGATCCTGACCGGTGCCGGCAAAAGCTTTTGCGCTGGAGGGGATTTCAACTGGTTCGCCTCAAACGTCGAAAAATCCCGCGCCGAACGGGTCGAACAAAGCGCCACGCTCGCGCATCTGTTGCGCCGACTGGACACGCTGCAAAAGCCCCTGATCGGGCGGATCAACGGGCCGGCATATGGCGGTGGCGTCGGCATGATTTCGGTCTGCGACTATACCATCGGCGCAGAAGGCGCACGCTATGGCCTGACCGAAGTGAAACTGGGTCTGCTGCCCGCCAATATCTCGCCCTACGTGGTGGCCCGCATCGGCAAGGTGCACGCGCGTGAAACCATGCTGTCGGGCGCGCTCTTCGACAGCGCGCGCGCCGAAAGGATCGGGCTCCTCACCGAGGTCGTCGCCGCCGACGCGTTGGATGCCGCCGTTGAACGGGTGGTGCACGATCACCTTCAGGCAGCGCCCGGCGCGGTGGCGGATACCAAGGCACTGATCGCTTATGTCGCCAGTCACGATCTGGAAACCAACATGATCTACACCGCCGACCGTCTAGCCGACGCCTGGGAAACCGGGGAAGGCATTGAAGGCATCAACAGCTTTCTCAACAAGAGCGTGCCTTCGTGGAGAGTGAAATGAGTTTCACCCGCGTCCTGATTACCAACCGGGGCGAGATCGCCCGGCGCATCCAGCGCGGGTGCCGCAAGCTGGGTCTGGAAACGGTTGCGGTCTTTTCCGAGGCCGACCGCGACGCGCCCTTCGTAGCCGAGGCGGATCACGCTGTCTGTATCGGCCCGGCGGCTGCGTCTGAAAGCTACCTGAACGTCCCGGCCATCCTGGGGGCTGCGCGCGCCACGGGCGCGGGTGCGGTGCATCCCGGTTATGGCTTTCTGTCCGAGAACGCGGATTTCGCGGCAGCGGTCGAGGCCGCAGGGCTAGTCTTTATCGGACCGGAACCCGATGCCATCGCTCAAATGGGGTCCAAGATCGCGGCGAAGGCTGCGGCCGAGGCCGCAGGGGTGCCGGTGCTGCCCGGGTACCGCGGTGCCGATCAATCGGATTCACGCCTGCTGCAAGAGGCGGGCGCGCTTGGGGTGCCATTCCTGGTCAAGGCCAGCGCCGGCGGTGGCGGACGCGGGATGCGTCTCGTCACCGACATGGCCGACGCGCCCAAGGCCATCGCCTCTGCCCGGGCAGAGGCGCAGGGTGCGTTCGGCGATCCGGCGGTATTTTTGGAACGCTATGCGCTCCGCTCCCGCCATGTCGAGGTGCAGGTGCTAGGCGACACGCATGGCAACCTGGTGCATCTCGGCGACCGGGACTGTTCGCTGCAACGCAATCACCAGAAGCTTATCGAAGAGGCCCCCGCGCCGAATCTGCCAGACGATCTGCGCGAGCATATGCGCGCTGCCGCCGTGCGCCTTGCACAGGCGATCGGATACCGCTCTGCCGGAACGGTTGAATACTTATATGACCCCGAGCGCCGCGCCTATTACTTCCTTGAGATGAATACCCGCCTTCAGGTCGAACATCCCGTCACCGAGGCGATCACCGGAATCGACTTGGTCGAATGGCAGTTGCGCATCGCGCGGGGCGAGCGGCTGACTTTCCAGCAACCCGACGTACACTTCGAAGGCCACGCCATCGAAGTGCGCGTTGCCGCCGAAAACCCGGCCGAGAATTACCGCCCCGAAACCGGCAGGATCACGCTGTGGGTGCCGCCTTCGGGCGTGCGGCTGGATACGGGCGTCGGGGAAGGTTCAACTGTCGGCCATCACTACGATTCCATGTTGGCCAAGCTGATCATCCATGCGCCGGACCGGGCGCAGGCCATCCGCAAGAGCGTGGCCGCAATCGACGGCTTTGCCGTGGGCGGGCTGGGGCTGAACCTGGCGTTTCAGCGCGCCTTGTTAATTCATCCCGACTTTGCCGCGATCCGGCATCACACCGCCGGGCTTGTCGAGATGTTTGTGAACGGGTGGGCACCCCCCGCACCCGATGCGCAAAGCCGCGCGCTGGCCACACTGGCCCTGCATTTGCATCTGGTCCCGACGGCCGGGAACACCCCTTGGCAAGGTCTAGGTGCGTGGCGTCTGACCGCGCCCGCAGGCCGGCCCGGCGCTGCCTTCTATTGGGCCTTGGGCGACGAAGACCCGACCAGCGCGGCGGGCGATAAAAGGCATCTGACGATCAGATTGCCGGACGACACCCCTGTTACCGTCGAAGCGCCCGGCCTGACCGCCGACCGCCTGACAGGGCGCGTTGGCGGCGTGCCCTTTACCCGCGCCGCGCACCTGCGCCGCACGAAAAAACACTGGCAGGTGTTTCTGTCAACGCCGGATGGTATGGCCGGGTTTGCCATTGAAACGCTGGAGGACAGACACCTGCAACGCGCTTCGGGAAAGGTCCGCGGGGCAGACTTGCTTGTCGCGCCGATGCCCGGTGCAGTGGTCGAACTGCGGGTCGCGCCCGGCGATCGGGTCGCGGCGGGCGATACACTGGTGGTGCTTGAGGCGATGAAACTGCTGCAAAGCCTGGTCGCCCCGTTTGCGGGCATCGTAGCCGAAATCTACTGCGCCGCCGGCGACACCGTCGCCGGGCAAGCGCCCCTTGTAAAACTCGATCCAGAGGAAATCCAATGACCAAGCATGACATGATTGATGCGGCCACAGGCCCGTTCAGTGAGGACCTGAACATGATCCGCGCGCAGCTGCGCCGCTTCATCGAAACCGAAGTGACGGCCAAGGCCGACGCTTGGGAAAAGGATGGCATGGTGCCGCGTGACGTGCTGCGCCGGATGGGCGATCTGGGCGTGCTGGGCATGCGCTATGACGAGCAATATGGCGGCGCAGGGCTAAATGTGATGTCCAGCGTCGTGCTGGCCGAGGAAGCGGGTCGCTCCACCTTCGGCGGGTTTTCGGCCACGGTTCTGGTCCATACCGACATGGCCTCGCCGCATCTTGAAAACGCCGGTACGCCCGAACAAAAGGCGCGCTGGATGCCCTCGATCACCTCGGGCGAAAAGATTGCCGCAGTGGCCGTGACCGAACCGGGCGCCGGGTCTGACGTGGCGGGGATGCGCACGCGCGCGGTGCAGGACGGATCGGACTGGGTGATCAACGGCACCAAGATGTTCATCACCAACGGCGTGCATGGCGACATCTATTTCGTCGGCGCCAAGACCGACCCGGACGCCAAGGGCTCGCGCGGGATCACCATGTTCACGGTCGAAAAGGGCACGCCGGGGTTCTCTGTCGGCCGGGCGCTGAACAAGACCGGCTGGCTGTGCTCGGACACCGCCGAACTGATCTTCGAGGATGTGCGCATCCCGGCAGAGAACGTGCTGGGGGAGGTGAACCGGGGCTTCTACTCGGTGATGAAGAACTTCCAGAACGAACGGATCGTGCTGGGTGCAATGGCCTGCGCCGAGGCGCAATCCGCACTGGAAATGACTGTGGATTACGTCAAGCAGCGCAAGGCTTTCGGTGGTGTGCTGTGGGACAAGCAGGCAGTGCGCCAGCGATTGGCCGATTGCCAGACCCGGATTGAAGCGGGACGTCAGCTTACCTATCACGCTGCGTCACTAGATGCCGCGGGCCGCGATTGCGTCAAAGAAGTATCGATGGTCAAGGCCTATTGTGGCGAGCTGGTAAACAGCGTGCTTTACGACTGTGTCCAGTTCCATGGCGGTATGGGCTATATGCGGGAAACACCCGTGGAACGCATGTCGCGCGATGCCCGTGTCCAGGCCATCGGCGGCGGTGCCACCGAGGTCATGCTCGAAGAGGTCGCCAAGCGGATGTGAACTCACCATTACAAAAACCATATCAACGACCAACTGACACAAGGACTAACAAAATGAATTTGGAATCTACTCAACGCCAACCACTCGCAAGTCTGTCCCGAGAGTTCGCAACTATACTCATCGGCACCATTCTTCTAACACTCTCCGCGAAAATCGTGGTTCCTTTCTACCCGGTTCCGATGTCGACCCAATCCCTAGCAGTCCTGGGCCTTGGACTTTTTCTGGGTCCAGTTCGCGGTGGACTTGTTGTAGTAATCTACCTTCTGGAAGGCGCGCTTGGCCTTCCGGTTTTCGCTGGCACGCCTCCCGCGCCGGCCGGATTGGTCTATATTGCCGGCCCCACAGGCGGATACTTGATTGGGTTCGCACTCGCAGCGGCTGCCGCTGGATGGATGGTTCAAAAGTTGAGAGGGTTTCAGCCTGCATTCAGAGCAACTGTCGCTGTACTTTTCGGTTCCATGCTTATGTACTGCGCAGGGCTCTTCTGGCTGGGCGGCTTTATCGGCTATGGAGAAAAATTGATGAACGCCGGGCTTTACCCGTTCCTGCTTGGAGATCTGGCCAAGGCGGCAATTGCTGTGGTGCTGTATACAGGGTTCCAAAATCGGGGCCGTGTTTGAACGCTGGGCTTCGTTGCTTTGTTCCAGTGCCGGGTTCGACCGGCGCTGAAAACCAGCTTGAGGTTTCCGAAATTGTGCAAGAGCAAGAGGCGGAGCTGCATGATACGGATTGTTCGCAATCAATACATGGTCATAAAGAATGACAAGAAACAACATGTTTTACGGTGAGCCTGACCCTCCTCGTGCGCAGGGCGTAGAGGTGGCCGAGGGAATCCTAAGGATCGTTGCCAACAATCCCGGGAAGATGACCTATCACGGGACGAATAGCTATATCATTGATACTCCTGACGGTCGGTTCATTATCGACCCCGGTCCAGCAGAAGACAGTGCACATTTCGAAGCAATCGTCGAGAATTTGGGAGCCAACCCTGCCGGAATTCTCTTGACACATCACCATTCCGATCATTTCGGGGCCGTGCCGGCATTGCGCGAACGTACAGGTTTGCCGGTTTATGTTTCGCGCGCATTTCCTGACGATGCGTTTCAACCTGACGGCTTTTTGAAAGACGGGCAGGTGATCGCTGGTCTTACTGTCCTGCACACACCTGGTCATGCGAGCGATCACCTCTGCTTCGCGAGGCCGGATGGAGTACTTTTCACAGGCGATCACGTGATGAGTTGGAACAGTTCTATAGTCAGTCCCCCTGACGGCAACATGCGCGATTACTGCACCCAGCTTCAGCGGCTAATCGATCGCAACGATAAGGTCAGCCTGCCGGGTCACGGACCTGTACTCCGGGACCCGGGACCGTACGTCAAACGGTTGCTCGCCAACCGGATGCGTCGTGAGTCGGAGATTCTCGCGTACCTCTCAAGTACCTCCGACTCGCTCCAGAATATCGCCACTTCTGTTTACAAAAAATCTGACCCGCATATTGCAATGGCCGCCGAACGAAATGCCGCGGCGCATCTGGAGAAGCTTCTTTCAGAATCCCGGGTGGTTCAGGACGAAGGGATCTGGAGATTACCTTAACATAAACTTCATTACGAGATTTTCAGCGCGTTTTTGGGCAAGTTCAGTTGCGGGTTGGAAACTCTACCTCACCCCATTGCGCCGTTTTTGCAGAGCCGCAACGCTTGCATCGAAGTCCAGCCTTCCTGCCTTGGCTCGACGGATCAGTTCGCGCATCAAACCGCCAGGATTGCGAACAGGGTAGCTCGGGTGATCTCGCTGCGCATCAACCAATAGTAGGCAGAAAGCCAACCCGTGGTCGCCCAAGGTGCTCTGGCCCTCATGCCAAACTGAAGCATGGATATCGAGCATCGGCAGCAACGCCCAGGCAGCCTCGATGATGTCGCGCTCTTTGAGAGGTCGGTTCTGATCTCGGCTCGCGTCAAGCATCATGCGTAAGCCGTCGCCGGCAATGCGATATAGATTCTCTGGCGTCAGAGCGGGTGGCGCGGGGCAGGGAATTGATGATGGCGGTTCACTCTGTGCGATTTCCGCATGTCTTCCAGAGTTATCCACAGCGGGCGGCGTCTTTACAGTTTGAGTTTCTTCTCTGGTGTTTTGTGTAAAGGGCCGGAAGTTTTCCGCTGGCTGGTCGGAAGAAAGCCCACGTTTTTCAAGCCAGTCATCAAGGCTGTTGCACAGATCGGAACTGGCCTTCAAATGGGCGTTGAGCCGCTCCAGACCAAGACGGCTTAACGCATCGCTGCGTGGCCATTTATCGAAACTGGCGAGAATCTTGACGATCTCAGGATCTTTGATAGCCGAGGAGGGCAGGGCGGCGATGCACCGTTTCATGTGACGCAAACGAAGGGACCGAAGATCCTTCAAAGCGCGCAAATGCCTCCGTTCCGCACGGAGCCGATCGCGAAGGGCTATGAACTCTTCCAGTCGCGCGATCAGCGGAGTCAGTATCAAGCCTAGGCCAGCGCGACCATAGCGGGCCCCATTCGCCGCGACACGTTTCACGATCAGCCCAAGCTTGGCCAGCGCGGCCTCATCCGTTCGCAACTGGCGCGACGTCTTGCCAAGTTCGACCGCTGCGAGATCTTGCGCGCCAAAAAACACCGGTTCACGATGGGGAGAGGTCCAGTCGGATGCGCGGGTGCGCCCGATGATGTAGTTCAGAACTGCCAAGCGCGCCGGGCGCAGGCCTATATGCGGGGCAACCTCTGAAATTAGCGCCATGACAGCACCTTTGGTCCAGCCTTCCGGCAGGGTGAGATGGGTTTGGATCACGTTCACTGTCTAGTCCTTGTGAATTGGGACAAGGCTGCAACAGGGCATCCGTGTCCCCGCGAGCGACACGTTTTTTCATTGCCTTGACTGTCGGGACTGCTAGAACGAGATCACAGTTTGATTTGATCTGACGGAACGCCAATTCCGTTGTTCTTTGAGCCCCTCGCTTGGTTGCCGCCTTGCGGGGGTTTCTTCTTTTTTATCGTTTGCCTGTGACTGTTTGAGATCAGTAGTTGACTTGTTCGAAGCCATAGGCGCCCTCAAAATCCTCCCAATCGACGAACACAGCACGGACCCAGATATCGGGGCAGTTCTGGCCGTATCGCTCGGCCCCTCGGAAGGCTGGAGGAAGGGCACTTATCGAGCTGTTTTGCCACCGGAATTGGCCGTCTTGATCATACGTGCCACGCCGCACAGAAGCATATCTGTTGCAATCGTCACGGCCCTCCCTCTGACGTGCCGTAACCTGAAAGACATCTATGGAGCGGACGAAATCAAAAGCAGGGTCCGTCACATCGATATCGGCGGCACGCCCGACAGCTTGGGCGAGCTGGAGCGTTTCTCGCTCTCGGGGCAGGGAGACTGCTTGACCAGGATTGAACCCCGCCAACCTGTAGAGGCGCTCAAACGGGTCCGGCGCCTCGAACTCAGCACGCATTGGACAACGCCAGATCTGCAGCGGTGGTTCGACTGGCCAGGGCGTGATCCGGCGGATGAACTCCGCGCGCGCACGGGCGCAGGGAACCGACGCAGGCCAACCGCCTGCGAGGCACAGGAGGATCGCACAATCGATCTGGTAGCCTTGTGCGGTGGCAGGTTTGGCAGCAAGCGGTGTAAGCCCGATCGCGATGATCGCGGCAGTTGACACAAGCCGCCTCATGACAGAGCGCCGCCGCTAACCCGTTGGCGTATAATCAGACTTATGTTAATTGTGTCATAATTGCTGACATATTTTGCGCGTCGTTTCATTGGAACATCTCCTGGTAAGCGTCAAGCACAAGACGGACTTCGGCCTGCGCGGAAGCTGATGCTGCGGCGAGGCAATTCAGATAGGTTTGTGCCTCATCGAAGTAGGTGTTGAACTCGGCTCTGATGTCGTCGCCGTACTCGTTCAGGAGCGCAGGCGAGGCCGCCAGCTCCGGCCGCAACGGCAACACGCAGTCCATCGCCAGCGCCTCGGCATTTGCTGGGATCGCTAGGGCGATGAATGTGCTACATGCCAGCAACCGCGACATCTGGTGGTCTCCCGACAATCTGGGGGCGAATCGTGTGTCGGACCTATCACCGAAAAAATATCGTAATCAATCAAAAGATATCTATTGACCTTCTAACGGGTTTTCCGCTACGTCGCCGCATATCTTGTGACATGCACTGTTTGAAGCGGTGCAAAAGCAGGTTACTTCCGTAGGAACTTCTTTCCTTCGGAGGCAAAATGGCAGGAACAAAATACCCCGTGATCCTAACATCGCACATGCAAGAGGCGATCGAGGGTGGGGCATGGATCGAGGTGGAATGCGTTGAAGCCCCGGAAAAGGGCGGCAACACGCATAGGGGTGGCTGGACGGTTTTCGTCTGCTCCAATGACGGTCAAGGCGGTGTGCACCGGTCGGTCTATGTGACCAACCGGGATCTTAAACCACGCGTCTTCAAGACCGCAGCAGGGCTCATGAGCTTCTGCCTGGAGCTCGACGCAAAGGTATTCAGCTGCCCTCTCCGAGAAGGTGAGAGAGGCACGTGGGAGTTTGAGACGACAAGGTATCCTACCAGCGGCTAGCCTCGTTCTCTGGGGGCTTTCAGGCCCTTCCACTTATGCACAATCCGTTATCGATCTCGATGCTCCAGACCGTGTTGGTCGACTGACCAGTAGCGTTCTCGACTTTGCAAGACCCCAACCCGAGCAAAGCGACGGTGTCGCACGCTCTGAGGTCGTCCCTCTTGATTCACCACGCCTGTCTCCGCCTCGGGTCCCATCGGGCCGCCCTGCGATCGAGACTATGATCCTGGATGTGGGGTCGGTTTACGTGGACCACCCGGCCCTGCGCAGGGCCGGGATGTCCTCTCGCGATTGGCTCGCATTCTTTCGCGCCAACATCGCTATTGAAAGCGCATTTGATCCAGGCGCGCGGTCGCATGTCGGCGCAATCGGGCTTGGGCAGTTGATGCCGGACACTGCGCGCGTGCTTGGCGTCGATCCGCATGATCCTGAGCAAAACCTGCATGGATCCGCCCGCTACTTGCTGACACAACTTGATCGTTTCGGCACGCCGCAGCTTGCGCTTGCAGCCTATAATGCCGGCCCCGAAGCCGTGGCGCGCCATGGCGGGATTCCCCCCTACCGCGAAACCCAAGGCCATGTCCGCAAGGTCATGGCCGTCTATGCCCAATCCATCGGAGACCAGATATGAAACGCATCGACTATACCCGGGCGGCATTGGCCGCGTTGCTGATAGTGGCCGCAGCCCCGGCGCTTGCACAGGACCTCAGCCCGGTCTCTGACATGATCGACAACATCATCGACGCGGTGACGGGTCCGATCGGTCGTGGCCTCGGCGTGCTCGCTCTCGTGGGATCGGGTGTCATGATGTTTTTCGGGCGTCTCAACTGGCCGATCTTCGTCGCCGTGTTTGTCGGCGTGGTGCTGATCTTTTCGGCCGAGACCATCATCGATGGCTTTGCGGCTCCTTGATCTGACAGGCCGCAGAGACCTCCATGCGCGACACACCACTCTTTCTGGGGATGACCAAGCCGCCACGGATATTCGGTCTCCCGATCGGATATTTTGTGGCGCTGGTCTTCGCATCCGTGATCCCTTTCATTCTGGTTGACGACATGCGGTTCCTGCTGGTGTTCCTCGCGGGCTACCCACCGCTTTGGGTGGTCGCAGACCGCAATCCACATCTGTTCCAGATTTTGAACGTGGTGATGTCGCGCACACCGCGAACGAGTGTGCGATCCCGCGATGGGGGCGATTTCTATGTCGCGTGAGTTTCGGGGGTTGATTGCAAGCAACGCTGTTCGGGATGCACTTGGGGACAAGGTCTTGAAAGCCGAGCGTCTTGGGCGGCACCTACCTTACATTGCTGCGGTGCGAGACAATGTCATCCTGACGCGGCAGGGTGATCTGATGGCGTCGGTCACGCTTGGCGGGATCGACAGCTTCACCAGCGATGACACCCGGATCGATGAGATCAGTGAAGGCTTTGCCCGGATCGTCAGTCAGTTGGGCGAGCGTTTCGGTTTCCACATCAACAAGGTATCACGCCCGGATGTCGCGGACCTTGCTGCGCCTGACGGTATGCCTTTTGCAAATGCGGTAGACGCGGCGTGGCAGAGAAGCCTGCGCGCACGTGACCTGAAAGCCCGCACCTTGATGCTGACAGTATTGATGCGTCCGTCGATGCCGCAGGCATTCTCGAAGGTTCTGGGTGCCCTAGGCGGGGGCCGCGATTTCCAGAAAGACATCGATACGCGAATTGTTGCCCTGGAAGAGGCCATGACGCTGCTCATGGCGATGTATTCCGACGCAGGCGCAGCGCGCCTGACAGTCTCGAGCGGGGACTGGCTTGCAGTGTTGGCCGCGGTACACGGACAGAGCTACGGCAAGATCATCGCGGCCCCCGGGCAACTGTTGGCTGACACGATGAGCAATTTCGACGTCAGCTTTCAAGGCAAAACCATGCGGCTGGAAAGCGGCGACAGCGCACGATACGGCGCGATTTTCGGGATAAAATCCTATCCCAGTCGCACCTGGCCAACCATGCTTGACGCGTTGGAACTGCCCTATGACATCACGATCACCAACTCTTTCACGCCGCGGCGCGCCAATGAGATGGTTGAGCGCATTCAACGCACCTTTCGCCAGCGGGGTGCCTCCGAGGATGCTGGTGTCAGCCTGACAGAGCAATTGATCGAAGCCGCCGACGCCGTGGCATCCGGCCGGTCGACCTTTGGGACACACCATGCATCCGTGCAGGTCTTCTGTGACAGCGCCGAGGAACTGGAACAGGCAGCTTCCGAGATCTGGCGGGCGGGGCAAGAGACCGGTGCCGTTCTGGTAAGGGAATCCTGGGCCGCAAAGGCGCTCTATTTCGCACAAGCGCCCGGAAACTGGGCCTACCGGATCCGTGACGGGATCGTTTCGTCGCACAATTTCGCGGAACTGGCCGCGTTTCACAAGACAAGGCCGGGACGCGGACCCGAGGCCAGCCCATGGGGCAAGACGATCACGGCCTTCCCGACCGTGACCTCCAGCCTCTACCGGTTCAACTTTCACGAAGCGGGGCGCCGGACCGATGAGCCAAGCGTCGGGCACACGCTTGTTCTGGGCCGCACCGGGTCCGGCAAGACACTGGGCACGGCTTTTCTCATGGCGCAGGCCCGCAGAGTGGGTGCGCGGGTCATCGTTTTCGACAAGGATCAGGGGTTGGAGATGGCGATCCGCGCTTTGGGTGGCAGCTACAGCGAAATCAAGGTGGGCCAGCCCACCGGCTTTAACCCAATGACCACGGAGACCGATGCGCGGGGGGCCGCCTGGCTGACAGATTGGCTCGGCGACATTCTGGCCCGCCACCGTCCATTTGAGACGGTCCAGACCGCAGCACTGAACGAGGCGGTTCGTCAGATCGCCGCTGCGGAGCCGGGCCTTAGAACCTTTGACGGTTTGGCAAGCCTCGTGGCTTCTACCGATGATGACGGCGACCTGGTGTCCCGCGTGCGGGAATGGACAGAAGCCGGCCGGTACGGTTGGCTTTTCTCAAGGCCCAGTGCCCAGTCGATTGCCATTGGCGAGGATGTCCTTGGTCTCGACATGACCGAACTTCTGGACCAGGACGCAGAACGCTCCGCCCTCCTCGCCTATCTCTTCCGCCGTATCGAGCGCGTGATCGAGGATCGCAGACCAACGATTATTGTGATCGACGAGGCGTGGAAGATGTTGGCTGACGATATCTTCGTCAAGCGCCTCCATGACTGGCTGGTTACCATGCGCAAGCGCAACTGCGTGGTGATGATGTTGACCCAGACACCGGGTCATCTGGACCAAAGTTCGGTCGGCCAGATCATCGCGGAAAGTGTGGCAACCCAGATCCTGTTTCCCAATCCACGGGCAAATCCGGAGGATTATAGCATCCTGCGCCTGAATGCGCGCGAGGCGGATTTTCTTTCCAGCCCGACAGCCGGATTGCGGCTGGCATTGATCCGTTCCGGCACCGACAGCGTGTTCGTCAATACCGATCTCGCAGGCTTGGGCGGTCTGGTTACTGTTCTTGGTGGCGGCAAGACCGGCGAGGAAAAAGCGCCTGCCAATTGGCGCAAGAAAGAAGAATTCTGGAAGGACATGATGTGAAAGCACGATTTTTTCTGTTGGTCGCCATGACGGTCCTGAGCGCTTGCGAAGGTGCATCAACAGGCGTGCGATCGCCCTGTTTTGAGCGGCCCGCTATGGCGTTCTCGGCCCCTGCCCCCGGCCTTGTTTCACGGAATGCGCATTGTGATTTCCAGAGCTTCTAGAATGGCGATTCCGTTGGCTCTGGGTCTTGGCTCGCTTGCCTCTGCGCAGGGCGTACCAGTGATCGATGGCTCCAACCTTGCCCGCGCTGTGTCTCGCGTGGAAGAGCTCGCACGCGACGCCTTGCGGCAGGGCCAGAAGCGCGACGCCCGCCAGGAACAAGCGGATATCTATCAAGAGCAGCTTGAAGCCTATGAGCGTTTCCTTGCGGAGACCACCGGTGTCACCGACCTGAGTGGGTTCGAGGCTGGTGGGCCCGGCTGGGCGAGCGCTGCAGAGACTTACCCAGCCCAGGAAGATCATCCTGATGCCGATCGCCTCTTCGGTGAGCCAAGCGACGTGGAGCGCATGATCATCACGGTGGCGCGGCGCTATGAGGGTCATCCCGGTGTTGCGGCCGCCGGTCTGACGCCACTGACGTGGCGTATCCTGTTTCAGTCACTGATCAAGCAGGAAAGTCGTTTCAACAATGCAGCCGTCTCCCACGTGGGGGCGCGCGGTTTTTGCCAGCTGATGCCGGGCACAGCATCGGATCTCGGTGTGAACCCGTATGATCCTTGGGAAAACTTGGACGGTGGCGCACGCTACATTCTCACGCAACTGAACCGCTTCGGTCGGATTGACCACGCTCTGGCGGCCTATAATGCAGGCCCCGGCCGTGTTCTCGAATATGGTGGTGTGCCTCCTTTCGAGGAAACCCAGACCTACGTCCGGCGCATCAACGGCTATTACAACGACTATCTTGGCACCATCACCGGCGTCGAAATGACGGGGTCACTGGCGGGCTTCGATGGCGCCTCGGCCGCCTGGGGCAACTGGGCGGATGCCTCGGTCGGCTATGGCGCCTACATGGGCACACAGATCGATCAGGCCATGACGAGGATCGCGGCGCTTTTGCGTGAAGATCCGCCCCGTAACGCAAAAGAGGCGCTGGACCGCTCCACCTATATGCTTGCTGAACGGGCGCGGCTCATGGCGCTGACACTGCGTCTGCGCGCGGCCCACGTGAAAGTCGAAGCGGCACAAGGTTTGACCGAGGCCGCCGATCACCTGGAGCAATCCACTTTCTGGAGGTATTCCGATGAAGGCTGAGACCCGCCTTGCCGCTATCCTTGTCGCGGGCACGCTCATGGCGGCTCACCTGCCCCCTGCTTTCGCTCAGGGCGTGCCAGTGATCGATGGATCGAACCTCGCGCAGAATATCGAGCAGCTGCAGGCCGCGCTGCGCGATGCGGAAAACCAGCTTCAGCAAATCGAGGAATTGCGCACCCAGATCGAGCGCCTCACTGTTATTCAGGGCCTTCTTGATGACGTCCTGGGTTCAATTACCGGCCTGAATGAAATCGCAGCCCTTTACAACGATGTGGAGGACCTGCGTGCCCGCGCCCAGAAGATCACCGATCTATCGGGTTTCATGGACAGTCTGTCGCTCGGGGATTTTGACAGCCTGCTGGACGATCTGCTCGATGGCGACGTCACCATGGGAGAGCGCCGGGCCGCCGATGCCATGCGCGAGACGATGGCCAGTGCGGGGTTCACCTCGGAAAAACTCACCGAGCTGAACGACGCCGGGAACCCGCAAGGCGCTGCCATAGCCGATCTGGCGGCTGCCAATGCCATGATTATCGGGCAAGCCCAAATTTCCTACGAGGAAGCCGCCCAGAGCATCGAGCGTATCGATGGGCTGGTGGAAGCGATTGGCGATCAGGAAACGCTCAAGGAATCGATCGATCTCAACACGCGTATGGCCGCGGAGACGAATTACATGCTGGGCCAGATGTGGCGCCTGAATGCCGCCCAAGGCTTGGCGCAAGGTCAAAACGGCATTGATTTCGCGGCCGAGCAGGCGCGCACACGCTCCTTCTTTGATTTTTCCGGCGCCGAGGACTGACCCTTGAATACATCACTCAAAGCACTTGCAGTTTTCATCGCCCTGGCAGGCAGTGCCTGGGCGGAAGACTTGCAAGACCTGCCCGACGATACGTTGCTCGGGGAGGTCGTCACTGCCACCGAAAATGGGGAGGAAGAACGCCTCCTCGATCTCATGCGCGAGGTACAGGCAAGAGGGCTCTTGATGTTCCCGAAGCCGCAAACCTGCACCTTCAGCTATCCGGACACTGAGTTTTTCGGCAACGAGATTTTCCGTGGAGCGGTTCGATGGGGCTTCGGCACCGACCTGAGAGAGCTTGCAATGTCGCAGGGCTTCTGCGGCTGCATCTATGATCTCGGGTCGCTCGATGCGTTTACGCAGGAACGAATTGGCAAACCGGCGCAGGATGCAACTACCAGCGATTTCAGCGTCTTTCGCAAATACCGTCGCAGCGATTGGTCAGATGTAAACGAGCGCTATCAGAACTTCCAATTGGAGCGGTGTGGTAGTTAAGGATGGCCATAATCGCTGAGGTTCTGGCATTGGTAGATGCCACTGTCGCGGGCGTGGCAGCTGACACGTATGCTGATACGGTTGCCGCAGTACGCCCGGTTGTACAGACCGCATCTGTGTTGGTGGTCGTTCTTGTAGGCGCAAATGTGGGTCTGCAAGCCGTGCCGCTCTCGGTTTCCACAATCGTGTCGGTAGGGCTGCGCATTGTGCTGGTGAATGTGTTCCTGACCTTCGCGAACCTCTCTGTCCCCTATGACGCTTTGACAAACGCCCCGGCGGAGCTCGGCGCGGGGATACTGAACTCACTGTCAGGCGGCACAGTTGGGAACCTTTATGATGGAATCGACGATCTCTACTCCCAAGCCCTGAATGTCGGACAGGCGATCAGCCAGAATGGAGGCTGGCTGGCCGGTGCCATGACCAGCGTGGTCATGTTTCTTGTGGCCGCCGCCATGGCGACGATCACCATCATCGTTCTGTCGGCCGCCAAGATCATGTTGGCGGTATTGATCGCCATCGCACCTGTGGTCGTGGCTTGCACATTATTCAAACAATCGGCGCCACTGTTCGAGGCATGGGTCAAACTCGCCATCGGTTTTTCCTTTGTGCCGCTGTTCGTGGCTGCCATGGCTGGCTTCACCATAGCGACGGGTGAAGCTGTCGCGCCTGATAGCCTCGACAGCGTCGAAACACTCGGGGACGCGATTTCGTTCGTCGTGGTGATGATGATCGGCGCTGGCCTGATGTTGCTCGTGCCAACTTTCGCGCAAGGGCTTGCCGCCACGAACATCGGCCTCGCCTCGATCGGTGCAAATGCCGCGCGGATGCCCGGGAACGCGTGGCGCAATACCGGTGCCGCGATCCGGGGCGGAGATGACATGCGACGGGGCTTCAATGCAGGACTTCAGGGACAAGGCGTCTCCGACCGATCGTCCAGCGCGGCCCGTGCCGGGAGCTATGCGGGCGGTGCGGTCAAGCTCGCCGGAAAGATGAAGAAGGGATAGTCATGAGTGGTTTCGATATCGATTTGGTGATGGGTCCGCGCCGGGCAGCGCGCGCCGCATGGATCGTTGCGGGCTGTTCCTGCGCCGTATCCGTGCTGTTGGCCCTGACCATTACGGTTATGTTGCCCCTGCGCGAAACCGAAGTGTTTACCGTCCTCGTCGACAGCACGTCGGGTGCAGCAGAACGCATCTATCAGGTTCAGCCGACTGGTATCACCGATGAGGAAGCGATCAAGGAATCCCTGCTTGTCAGTTATATCAGCGACCGCGAAAGCTATTTCAGGAACGGCATTCAAGAACGGCTCGAAAGTGTCCAGCGGCGCTCCAGCGGGCCCGCCCGCGCCTCGCTGATAGAACTCTGGACCGCGGGGGCCGAGAATTATCCACCGCGCAGCTACGGCGCGAATGCGCAGGTCGATGTCCGCGTGCGGGCGATCACCTTCCTGCAGGACGAAGTGGCTCAGATCCGGTTCGACAAACGCCTCACCCGACCCAACCAGACCCCCGTCACGCAAACATTCATCGCCACCGTAGGGTTTGAATTTGCCCCCCGCCGCGAACGCTCCCTGACACGCGTTTGGGAAAATCCCCTTGGCTTCTCGGTGACCGCTTACCGGGTCGATGCCGAAACACTGACACGAGAATAGTTCATGAAAACCTTCATAATTGCCATCGCAACGGTCGGCGGGTTGCTCGGAACGCCCGCCTTGGCCGAGCGCGCACCGGTCACCATGGGCCAGGACGCCCGCGTTCGCCACGTGACCTTCAACCCTACGGATGTGATCCGGATCGACACCCACCTTCGGGTAAACACGTCAATCGAACTCGGTCCCGGCGAACGGATCAATCAAGTCCTGATCGGTGACTCCGCGTCCTATGAAGTGGAGGTTCTGTCAAACCGCAATACGATCTCGATCAAGCCTGTCGAGGCTCGGGCCGCGACAAACCTGACGATCTTTACCAACCGCCGCGCTGTCGCCTTCTATCTGACAGAGGGACGCTCGCGGACACAGTCTTTCCGGGTCGTCGTAAACTTTCCCGACGAGCGACCCGCCGGGCGCCAGCTTGCGGCTGGAGGCCGAGATACCGGCTATCAGTTCGCGGGCAGCGGTGCGATCCGCCCGGTGCGGGTCTGGAATGATGGGCGCTCGACCTTCTTTGAATTCCGGCCCGGCGTGCGGCCCTCGATCTTCGGCTTGAACGCCCAAGGCTACGAGATCACCCAGAACAGCCAGACGCAAGGTGCGGTCGTGCGGGTCACCGGCGTGCGGGACGCCTACACGATCCGAATGGGCGACGATCATATCTGCATTACCCGGGAAACTGGTGGGTTCACGACCGAGGCTGCTGCCGTGGCCGCCCTGCGTGGACGGGAGTTCTGATCATGAGCAACGAGAAAACCGGGGAAAAGGAATACAGCTTCGCACCCAAGCGGCGCGCATCTCTCGGGCTCAGGCTTGGTTTGGGTGCATTGCTTCTGGCTGGGACCGCCATCATTGCCTACCCGCTTGTGCAAGGCAGCGGCATCACTTCTGCCGTTGAAACATCGAAAGCCGACGACTTTCAGGATCAGGTCGACGGTGACGGGTTCGGCCGCATGACAACCGACGCGGAACCGACCGAACAAAGATCAGAGCCTAGGTTCGATCCCGGACCAATCGAGGATGAACTCGCGGCGCAGCGCCAAGCCCTCGAGGAACAGAACGCCAAGCTTGCGAGCGACGTGATCGCCCTACAAGCCCAGTTGGCAAGACTGGCCGAGGCCCCTGCCCCCGACAATTCCGCCGAGCTGGCCGAAGCGCTGCGCTCGGTCCAGGAACAGAACACGGCGCTCATCGCCCAGATGCAAAGCGAGATGGACACCCGGTTGGCAGAAGCCGATCTTGAAGCGCAAAAACGTCTCGCTGATGAGGTTGCCGCACGCGCGCGTGTTGCCGATGGCCGGATGGAGCAGTTGATGGAGCAAATGCTCGGACTGCAGCGCCAGAACGACGCCCTGCAACAGCAGATCGATGACGGTATGAGTGACGCTCTACGCGCGCAAACCGAGCGGGATCAGCTCGCTGCCGAGGAAGCCGCGCGACGGGCTGAACTGGACCGTCGGCGTGCCGAGGCGGCGGCGCTGCGCAACACACAAATCCGGTCCGAAGGGGTGATCTTTGATGCGGGCGGCCAGACGGGCAGTCCGGCATCTGACCCTGAGAGGGGACCTGCGGTCGGAGATGCGGCGGCGCGCGCCTTCGTGTTGGACGGTGCCCAGCCCGTTCAAGTCGCGACAGCGGAGGTTATCGCCAATCCTTCCAATACGGTTCTGCAGGGCACGCTCATTCAAGCGTCACTGGAAACCGCCATCGAATCCACATTGCCCGGACAGATTACCGCCATCGTGAACTACCCGGTCTGGAGTTTCGATCAGTCCCGCGTTCTCATTCCCGAAGGCTCCCGCCTCTTCGGGACCTACAATTCGAATGTCTCTTTGGGCCAGGCCCGCATTCTGGTTGGCTGGTCACGCATCGTCACACCCGAGGGGCAATCGGTTCAGCTCGCCGCATTTGGCGCGGACGATCAGGGCCGCTCGGGCGTGACGGGCTCCGTGAACTCCCGCTTTGGGCTGCGCTTTGGCACAGCCGCATTGCTCTCGATCATCGGCGCAGGACCGGCAATCGCCGCATCCGAGGCCAGCTCCGAGACCGGATCAGAAATTGCCGAGGATGTCGCGGGCAGTTTTTCGCAGGCAACCAATGCGGTGATCGGCGAATATGCCACCCTGCCTCCGGTTATCTCGGTCCAGCCAGGTGCTGCGATAAGTGTGATCGTCGACCGTGATCTCGAGTTCTATTGATGAACCCGGCGGCAGAAAAAGCCAGTTTTCTTTCGACCTATCTAAAACCTCTGGCTGCACCGATCGCCGATCCCTGCGTGGTCGAAATAGCGGTCAATCCCGATGGAAAGGTCTGGGTGGAAACCCGGGGGGCTGAGCATATGGTCGGCCTCGAAGGTGTGTTTTTCTCCCCTTCCCAAGCTCGGGACCTTGCAACATCCATTGCCAGCGCCACCCACGGACAGATCAGCGAGAAAAAGCCGCTCGTCTCCGGCAAGATCGAGATAAACGGCAAGCCGATCCGGGCACAGGTCGTCTATCCACCGGTCGTGGATGGCGGGCCGTCGATCACCTTGCGCCGCTACAGTGAAGACCAACTCACCTTGGGCGACATCGGTCTGTTGCACGGTGCACTGGTGGACCTGGACGCCGAACGACAGGAAAAAGCCGAACGGGTGATCGCGCTGACCCAAGCGGGGGATATTCGAGCCGCCATGAAACTCTGCATCGATGAGCGGTTGAACATCATGATCAGCGGCGGGACGTCCACGGGCAAAACGACTTTTGCTCGGGCGCTTCTCGCGCTGGTGACCGAGACGGAACGTATCTTGACCATCGAGGACGCATTTGAGCTCTTTCCTCCGCAGCCCAATCGCACGATGCTCAAGGCGGACCGTGTCCCCTCAAGTGAACGCACCGCGGCCAAATTGCTGGAGACCTCTTTGCGCATGCGTCCTGACCGGATCATTCTTGGCGAGTTGCGCGGCGATGAATGCAAGACCTTCCTCGACGCGATCAACACCGGCCATTCCGGCTCTTTCACCACAATTCACGCCGATACCGCGCAGAAGGCGCTCGACCGCCTTGCCCTCATGGTCATGTCCGTCGGCATCAATATGAGTTTTGAGGAGGTAAGGCGCTATGCCGCCTCCAGCATCGATGTCGTGGTGCAGCTTGGTCGGAAGGACGGGAGACGTGGGGTCGAACAGGTGTGGGTGCCTGGTATTGAAAAATCAGAAGTGACCAGCTGAGGGATGTTTGGAAGCGTGCGCATTGAGCACTTTCGGACGGTGATCTCTCCCGTCTTGTCCCAACATGAGCGCGTTTGCGCTTGATCGCATTGATTGCGATGATTACACTCCTCTCAGGAGGATATCATGGCAAGCATTACCATCCGAAACCTTGACGATGACGTGAAGCGGCGCCTTCGCATCCGCGCGGCCGAACATGGCCGTTCGATGGAAGAGGAGGCGCGCGAGATCCTGCGCCACGTCGTTGGCGAGGCGAAGCCCAGCCACGATCTTGCTGCGGCGATCCGTGCGCGGGTCGCGCCTCTGGGCGGCGTTGATCTCGACCTTCCGCAGCGTGAAGCCATGCGCGAACCGCCCATATTCGACTAGGCCTGACGCATGATCATCCTCGACACGAATGTCATCTCCGAGCTTTTGCGCCCGGCCCCGGAGCCCAGGGTCGAACACTGGTTGTCGGCTCAGGACGGGCTCAACGTCTACCTGACCTCGATATCGGAGGCGGAGCTGCGCTACGGCCTCGCGATCATGGGGAACGGCAAGCGCCGCGCTGCGCTGGTTGATGCGGTGGATCGCATCCTGCGCGAGGACCTGGCCGGGCGCATTCTGCCCTTCGACAGCAACGCCGCGCAGTCCTGCGCCACCATCGCCGCCGCACGACGGTCCGCCGGGCGACCGATCGCCCAGGCCGATTGCCAGATCGCATCCATTGCCCACGCTTGCGGCGCCACCGTTGCCACACGCAATACGCCTGACTTCGAGGGTTGCGAGATCGACCTGATCAACCCCTGGACTGCCGCATGAACGCCGTTGAAATCGAACAAGCCGTTACCGAACTCGCCGAGCAGTCTTTCGACGCGGCCGACTTTCCCTATGCCTTCCTGATCGCCTTCGGCAACAAAGAGACGACGATCAAGCGTCTGCGCACCGGCGCGTCGAACAAATCAGACATCGGCGGCGTCCTGCAGACCAACAACATCCATCTTGCGACCTGCGCGCCGGGCGACATCGCGGCGACCCTGACCGCCCTTCGCGACAGCCCCGCGACCACCCGCGCCAAGGCCAAGTTCATCCTCGCCACCGACGGCATAGACCTCGATGCCGAGGACATCACCACCGGCGAAACCATCGCCTGCCGCTACTCCGATTTCCCCGACCATTTCGGCTTTTTCCTGCCGCTCGCAGGTATCTCCACCGTCAAGCAGATCCGCGAAAGTGCGTTTGACATCCGCGCCACCAGCCGCCTCAACCGGCTCTATGTCGAACTGATCAAGGACAACCACGACTGGGGCAGCGCCGAAAAACGCCACGACATGAACCATTTCATGGCGCGGCTGATCTTCTGCTTTTTCGCCGAAGACACCGACATCTTCGTCAGCGACAACCTCTTCACCGCCACCATCGACCAGATGGCGAACCGTGACGGGTCGAACACGCACGAAGTCATCGGCGAGATCTTCCGTGCGATGAACACCGCCATCCCCAAACGGGCCGAGGCCAAGCTGCCCCGCTGGGCCGACACCTTTCCCTATGTGAACGGTGGCCTCTTCTCGGGCAGCACCGATGTGCCGCGCTTTTCCAAGATCGCGCAGCGCTACCTATCCCATATCGGCAGCCTCGACTGGACGCAGATCAACCCCGACATTTTTGGCTCGATGATCCAGGCCGTCGCGGATGAGGAGGAACGCTCGGTCCTCGGCATGCACTACACGTCCGTGCCGAACATCCTGAAGGTGCTGAACCCGCTCTTCCTCGATGATCTCCGGGCAGAGCTGGAGGCGGCGGGCGACAACGCGCGCAAGCTGGCCAATCTGCGCGCCCGCATGGCCAAGATCCGCGTCTTCGATCCCGCCTGCGGCTCGGGCAACTTCCTTGTCATCGCCTACAAGGAAATGCGCGCGCTGGAATACGAGATTAACAAGCGCCGGGGCGAGCCGCTGCGCCGCACCGACATTCCCCTGACCAACTATCGCGGAATCGAGCTGCGGGATTTCTCGGCCGAGATCGCGCGGTTGGCGCTGATCATCGCGGAATACCAATGCGACGTGACCTATCGCGGCCAGAAAGAGGCGCTGGCTGAATTCCTGCCGCTGGATGCGCAGAACTGGATCACCTGCGGCAACGCCCTGCGGCTGGACTGGCTGTCTGTCTGCCCGCCCACGGGGACGGGGGTGAAGTTTCAGGCCGATGACCTGTTCATGTCGCCGCTGGATCAGGCGCAGATCGACTTCGTGAACGAGGGGGGCGAGACCTATATCTGCGGCAACCCTCCATATCTGGGGTCCAAATGGCAGAGCACGGAGCAGAAAGAAGACCTTGGGCGCATTTTCGAGGGACGCACGAAAAGCTGGAAGTCACTCGACTATGTTGCAGGCTGGTTCATGAAGGCCGCCGATTACGGGCTGCATACGCCCACCGTATCGGCCTTCGTGTCCACCAATTCGATCTGTCAGGGGCAACAGGTGCCGATCCTCTGGCCGTTGATTTCCAAGACAGGGCACGAAATCGCCTTTGCCCATACCAGTTTCAAATGGGCAAACCTTGCCAGCCACAATGCAGGTGTGACTGTTGTGATAGTTGGTATTTCAAATCATTCGGGCGCGGTGCGCAAGCTGTTCACGCTTGCTGAGGATGGCGGAGCGGTCGTCAGAGAGGCCGACAACATCAATGCCTATCTGGTGACCGCTCCAAATGTGGCGATCACGATGCGCTCGAAACCCGTTGATGACCGCGCAATCATGCAATTTGGCAACCACCCCTACTACGGGGCGGCGTTAATCTTTTCGCGCCAAGAAGGGCGAGAATTGATTGAAACTTATCCGAGGGCCTCACACTTTGTTCGACCTCTGTATGGCTCAAAGGAGTTCATCTCGGCCGCGCCTCGCGCCTGTCTCTGGATAAAGGAAAAAGACCGTTCAGCGGCAGAGTCAGTTCCGCCGATCGCCCAAAAAATGGCGGAGGTTGCCAAGGCACGACAGGCCGCCAAGCAGGACAAAGCCGCCCAGAAACTCGCTGAAACACCATATAGGTTTCGAGATCAGGTTACGGCGGAAAAATCAGTTATGGTCGTTCCGCGTGTCAGCTCGGAGAACCGGCCATACCTTCCTGTTGGCGTCTTGGCCCCTGAGAGTATCATTCAAGAAAAGTCCTTCGCCCTCTACGACGCCCCGCTCTGGAACATGGCGCTGATCGCCTCGCGTCTGCATTGGGTCTGGATCGGCACGGTTTGCGTGCGGATGCGAACCGATTTCAGCTATTCCAACACCCTCGGCTGGAATACCTTCCCCGTCCCAAAGCTGACCGAAAAAAATCGCGCTGATCTGACAGCGGCGGCCGAAGGCATCCTACTGGCGCGCGAGGCGCATTTCCCCGCCACCATCGCCGACCTCTACGACCCCGAAAAAATGCCCGCCAACCTCCGCGCCGCGCATGACCACAACGACGAGGTGCTGGAACGCATCTACATCGGCCGCCGCTTCCGTAACGACACGGAACGGCTGGAAAAACTGTTCGAGATGTACACGAAGATGACGACGAAGGTGAGCGTATGAGTAACTTCAATAGCATGACGCTGATGGCAGCGGGCGAGATGATTGCTGAAATGTCAACGCAAGCCGCGTTCTCGTCTCTTGTTTTAGGGTGGGGTGTCGAGGAATTCTGTGGCTCTGGATCGGGCGCTTCGAAGGCCAATGATTTAGTTAGGTTCGCCAAAAGCAGTATGGGACGGCGTTCTGTTCCGACGGTAAATGGGAACAGCGACCTAAGCAGAGCCATGATTGAGCATGCAATTACGGCATCCGAGCAGAGCAAGCGCAACAAGCCAGATGTCTGGTTGCGTCTTGTTGCTGGTCTGAAAATGGATGGCTTCGAACTTGTGGAAGAGGAGGTGCCAGACCCAATGGGCAGATCTTCCATTTTCGATGACGCTCCAAGGGTCATTATACAGACTGTTCTCAGGCGGATGCTGCCTGAGGATGTCCCTGAGACAGATTTTCGAGAGGCGACCAGCGAAATTGAGGCCTTACTTGGTCGGCACGGGTTTGGCGTCGCCAAGGGGCATTTGGATCAAGCGGTTCAGAACTTTTCGCAAGGGAACTGGTCTTCCGCCAACGCGATGATCAGAGATTTCTATCAGGAACTGCTGGACAAAATTGCGGAGTATTTTGGATGTAATCCTAAGGTTAGTGATGACGCGAAGAGGCAATACCTTGCAGATACAAAATCGGGACCATTCCTACTTCACGAATACAATGAGTGGGAGAACGACAGAGGCAAACCCGCGTACGTATTGGGGTTGTGGGCAAGATTGCATCCGCACGGCAGCCATCCGGGTCTGTCAGATGAAGAAGATTGTGCTTTTCGGTTTCAAATAATCCTGATCACAGCCCGTATATTCTTAAGACGTTTTGATAAGCGGGTGAAAGGTCAATGATCAAAGGTTTTCCCTCCATTTCGATTATTTATGCCACCAACGATAGTCCGGCTAAGCCGAACGATCCGGGTCGGCGGGCAATACAGGAATGCGCCTACGAAAAACGCTGGTCGGGCGAGATGGGTCAGAAAGTGAAAACATCATGACCCTTGACCCTGTCATGAGTGCGGAACGCACTCGCAGGCTGGTGGACGATCTGCGCGCCAAACCAGCGGAAACCACATGGATCGAGTTCAAGGAAAACAATGCTGACGGACCGTTGATCGGCAAGCTGATCTCGGCCTTGTCCAATGCCGCACGTCTGGCCGATCAGCACTTTGCCTATGTGGTTTGGGGGGTGCGAGACGGTGATCATGCGGCTGTCGGCACGGTTTTTGAGCCGACAGTGAAGAAGGAGAAGGGGCAGCCGCTCGAACTGTGGATTGCGAACCACCTGTCGCCAAGCATCGAGTTTCGTTTCGAAGAAGTCGATCACGATGGGGGGCGCCTGATCCTGCTGACCATCCCCGCCGCCGCAACCGCCCCGGTAGAATTTGACCGCACAGCCTATTTGCGCATCGGCAGCGCCACGCCGCGCCTCTCCGACCATCCGGAACGCCTGCGTTCCCTCTGGGCCAAGTTGCAGCCCTACGCTTGGGAGACAGGGGTCGCGGCGCAGTTCCTAACCGGCGACGACGTTCTTGAGCGGCTGAATTACGCCAACTACTTCGATCTTACGGGCCAGCCCTTGCCGGATAACAGGCAGGGGATCTTCGACAGGCTATTGGCGGATCGCCTGATCCAGAAAGATGTAAGCGACCGTTGGAACATCACCAATCTGGGTGCAATCCTGTATGCCAAGAAACTTGCCGATTTCGGCCCCTCTGTAGAGCGCAAAGGCGTCCGTTTCGTGGCCTATGCCGGCACCGGACGTGCAGATGACGTGAGCCACCGCCAGGATGGCCAGCGCGGCTATGCAGCGGGTTTTCAGGGGCTGGTGGACTATATCGACGGCCTTCTGCCTCGCAACGAACTGATCGGAAAAGCATTCCGCGAAGAGCGACCACTTTATCCGTCGATCGCGATCCGCGAATTGATCGCCAACGCATTGATCCACCAAGACATGACAATCACCGGTGCAGGACCACTCATCGAGTTGTTCAGTGATCGCATGGAGATCACGAACCCGGGCGCCCCCTTGGTTAGCCCCGACCGGTTTTTGGACTCGCCGCCGCGTTCCCGAAATGAAGCCCTTGCGTCGTTGATGCGGCGGATGAAACTTTGCGAAGAACAAGGCACCGGCATCGACAAGGTGATCTCGGCGGTTGAGCTACACCAGTTGCCACCACCGGATTTCCGCATGGAGGGAGACGCCGTGCGCGTGGTTCTGTTTGCACCACGCCGCTTTGCGGACATGACACCGGAAGAAGCCGTGCGAGCGTGTTACCAACATGCCGCGCTCAAATACGTAGGCGGTCAAAAGATGACGAACGCGACACTTCGGGAGCGGCTTGGCATCGACGACCAGAACGCTGCGCAGGCATCGCGGGTTATTCGCGCAACGCTGGATGCTGATCTGATCCGTCCTGCGGATGCTGAACGCCCTCGGGCCGGATATGTCCCCTCATGGGCGTGACAGGGACAACATTTGATCGGGTTTTGATTGTGCGTATGTGGGCTAGAGGGCGTAAATTGGAAAATACATATAAATCATACTGTTACGATAGGCAGGGTGCGGTATCGCTACTTGATCGGGTTTTGATTGCCTGCCCCAAAGCGAATGATTCCGCGCCCCTCAGAAGGAAAACATCATGACACAGCAGGTTCCTTCCGTCTCTGTCAATTACGCGGCCAATGGAAGCTCGACCAAATCGAACGAGCTTGGCATGCGCGAAATGCAAGAGGGTGCCTATGAGAAGCGGGGCGAGCAATACCTGCTGATCAAGTCGCCCCCGGCCTCGGGCAAGAGCCGCGCGCTGATGTTCATCGCGCTCGACAAGCTGCACAATCAGGGCCTGCGCCAGGCCATCGTCGTGGTGCCGGAAAAGTCCATCGGGTCCAGCTTCAACGACGAGCCGCTGAGCAAGTACGGCTTCTGGGCAGACTGGACCGTGCAACCGCGATGGAACCTATGCAACGCTCCCGGCGGGGATGACGGCAAGGTCGGCGCTGTCGGCAAGTTTCTGGCGAGCGACGACAAGATTCTGGTCTGCACCCACGCGACCTTTCGGTTCGCCGTGGACAAGTTCGGGATTGAAGCGTTTGATGATCGGCTCATCGCGGTAGACGAGTTTCACCACGTCTCTGCCAACCCTGATAACAAGCTGGGCACGCATCTGGGCGCACTGGTCGCGCGCGACAAGGTGCATCTGGTTGCGATGACCGGGTCCTATTTCCGCGGCGATGCCGAAGCCGTTCTGTCGCCCGAAGATGAGGCAAAGTTCGATACCTTTACCTATACCTACTATCAGCAGTTGAATGGTTACAAATACCTCAAGACGCTCGACATCGGGTATTTCTTCTATTCCGGGTCCTATGCGGACGACATCCTCAAGGTTTTGGATCCGACCGAGAAGACAATCCTTCACATCCCGAACGTGAACTCGCGCGAAAGCACCAAGGACAAGCATCGCGAGGTCGAGCATATCATTGACGCCCTGGGCGATTGGCAGGGAGCGGATCCCATCACAGGCTTTCAGCTGGTCAAGACGCCCGACGAGCGAGTCTTACGCATCGCCGATCTGGTGGACGACGAGCCATCCAAGCGTGACAAGGTTTCCGCCGCGCTGAAAGACTCCACGCAGAAGAACAACCGCGATCATGTCGACATCATCATCGCCCTGGGTATGGCGAAAGAAGGGTTCGATTGGATCTGGTGCGAACACGCCCTGACGGTGGGTTATCGCGCCAGCCTGACGGAGATCGTGCAGATCATCGGCCGCGCCACCCGCGATGCCGAGGGCAAGACCCGAGCGCGGTTCACCAACCTTATCGCGGAGCCCGACGCCGCGGCCGAAGCCGTGACCGAGGCAGTCAACGATACACTGAAGGCGATCGCTGCAAGCCTGCTGATGGAGCAGGTGCTGGCCCCACGTTTCAACTTCACGCCCAAGACCGTGAAAAGTGGCCCTGTCGAAGGGTTCGATTACGGCGAGGGCGGCTATGACCCCAACAAAGAGAACGTTGGCTTCAGCGAGGCCAGCGGGCAGTTCCAGATCGAAATCAAAGGTCTGGTCGAACCCAAGAGCAAGGAAGCCAAGCGCATCTGCCAAGAGGACCTCAATGAGGTGATCACAGCTTTCGTTCAGGACAAGACTACGATCGAACGGGGTCTCTTCGACGAAGAGCTGGTGCCGGAGGAACTGACGCAGGTTCGCATGGGCAAGATTGTCGGTGCCAGGTTCCCAGAGCTAGATGCAGAGGATCAGGAAGCGGTGCGCCAACACGCAGTTGCTGCGCTGAACCTGACCCAAAAGGCGAAAGAGATCGCGCTGTCGAACCGCGATGACACAGAAACAACCGGCAATACCGCCTTGATCGACGGGGTGCGCAAATTCGCAATGGACGTGCGCGAACTCGACATCGATCTGATTGATCGCATCAACCCGTTCGGCGAAGCCTACTCGATTCTGGCAAAGACGATGAGCGAGGAAAGCCTTCGGCAGGTCCAGGCCGTCATCTCGGCGAAAAAGGTGCAACTGTCACCGGACGAGGCGCGAGATCTGGCGAAACGCGCCGTCAAGTTCAAGCAGGAGCGGGGCCGTCTGCCTTCCATCACATCGCCTGATCCGTGGGAGAAGAAAATGGCCGAAGGCGTGGCGTATCTCGCGCGCATGAAGCAGGAGGCTGCCAATGGCTAAGGGTTTCACGGACGAAGACGACGCCCTCCTTGCTGAGCTTGGCGTCGAGGTCGAGGTCAAGAAGCAGCTCAGCCGCACACCACGCGAAGAACGCATCATCGCAGGTTTTGAGGAAATCTTGCGATTTGCAGATGAGCATGGCCGGCCTCCCCAGCACGGGGAGGATCGTGATATCTTTGAACGCCTCTACGCCGTGCGTCTTGATCGGATCCGCGACTTGCAGGAATGCCGCGACCTCCTTGCCCCACTCGACGAGCAGGGTCTCCTAGCAAACACCCCTGCGCCCTCAGCATCAGACTCCGATGACCTCGATGACGATGCCCTCCTCGCCGAACTGGGCGTGGAAGTTGCTAAATCACCCCTCACGGAATTGAAGCATGTCCGGTCAACAGCCGAGAAAAAGGCCGCCGATGAAGTCGCAAACCGCGAGAAATGCAAGGATTTCGCGACGTTCAAACCCTTGTTCGAGCAGGTCCAGAAAGAACTGGATAGCGGCTTGCGCGAAACTCGCCCGTTCGAGATGAAAGCCGAGATCGAGAAGGGACGCTTCTTCATTGTCAGCGGTCAAAAGGCCTATGTCGCCGACAAGGGCGAGACCATCACCAACGAGCAAGGTCGCACGGATGCGCGTCTGCGGGTGATTTTCGACAACGGGACCGAGAGCAACATGCTGATGCGCTCGCTTCAGCGCGCGTTGAACAAGGACGACGCCGGACGGCGGATCACCGATCCATCGGCAGGGCCACTTTTTTCCGATCAGACACTCGACGGTGATGAGGCGAGCGGGATCATTTATGTGCTTCGCAGCAAATCCGATCATCCACTTGTGGCCGAAAATCGCGAACTCGTACACAAGATCGGCGTCACCAATATGAGCGTTGAAAAGCGGATCGCTGGCGCACATCTGCAACCAACGTTTCTGATGGCGAACGTCGAGGTGGTTGCGACTTATGAACTCTACAACATCAATCGGACAAAACTGGAGAACCTGATCCATCGCATCTTCGAGCCCGCGCGGCTCGAGATCGAGATCATGGATCGCTTTGGTAGGCCCGTGATTCCGAGAGAGTGGTTTCTCGTGCCAATATTCGCGATAAAGGATGCAGTTGAACGGATCAAGGACGGGACGATTTCGGGCTATGTCTATGACCCGAAACAGGCGCGATTGGTATCTGTCTCATAGCTGGCGCATGGCAGAACAGCACAGCCACATTCGATTTCCAGATCATCCCCTCGCCTTTGCGTCCGAAGAGCGCGCCCGACCACCAAAACGTGTTTTCTTTGGCTTTGCCCTCGCGGCTTCTGCGTATCCCTGTAGCGCGCCTGTGTAGGTCTGCACCGCAGTCTCGAATTCCTTGTCGCCCATGGAGATCGCCGCGGGTGCTGCAGGTTCTGAATGCTCGAGGGTGATTTTCTTCGGCCTGTTCGAGACTGGCGCTGCAGCAGGAGGATAGGGCAAGGAATGCCCCTGCCGTGCTTTGTCGATCTCCTCAAAATGCCGGTCCGCATAGTAGCGGATGTGATCCGCCTTGATGGGATATTGCCCCTCGGGCAGGACAAGGACCTTGTCGAGCGGGAAACGCAGCAATTCAGCGGGGGATACCAGCGCCCGTTCTTCCGAGCGACGGCTGATATTTGCACTTTCCGAGAGCTTGCGCACGGTTGCCTGTGATCTGGTCTTGCCCACGATCGTGCGCTTGCCGAGGGCTGCGGACAGCACGTCGGCGGTGCGATCATCCTGCGGGGTCATGTAGATCTGCACACCCGCACCGGCCTGCAGCGCGCGGCGGTCGGTTTCGCCATAGATGCCCTCAAGACCGGGGATCGACTGCGAGATGATAAAGAGCCGCCCGCCATAGGAGCGGATCGTCTTGATGCTCTGCAAGACCAGGGGTTGTTTGCCCAGTTGGTCGAATTCATCCATCAGGAACATGACGGGATGTGCCTCGTCCGGTCCGGGATGCGCGCGCTGCAGACATGCGATGGCATCGGCGAACAGGAGCCGGATCAGGGGGGCCAGTGTTTTCAGGTGCTCCGGCTGCACGACAATATAGAGCGACTGTGGCTCTCGTCGGAACGTCCCGAAGTCGAAATCGCTTGCCTGTGTCGCCCGGTCCACCGCCGGATCGAGCCAGAGCTCCAATCCGGCACCGCGGATCACACTGACATAGGAATCGAGAATCTTGTCCACTTCGTCGGCCATGCTCAGGAAAATCTCTGCCACCACCGGGTTTGCAGTCTGCATCGCGGCCCGTTTGTAGAATTCCTTTTTGTTGCCGCCGCCAGTCATGATCCGCAGCGCCTCACCGATCGTCGGCTTTCCGGTCTCGATGGCATAGAGGCAAGACGCCACGAACAGGCTGCGTCCGGCCTGGAAAAAGCTCTGCGCGTTCACGCTTTCGACGATGAGGAACAAGTCCGCCATGGTGTTGACGGCGGTGTATTGCTGCTCGGGGCTGGGCAGATCGGCAATGCGCTGGAGAGGATTGAACCGGTGCGTGCGGGTCAGGACGGGCCCGTTCTTGCCCTCGGGCTGAACGTAGTCATAGGGCGAAAAGTACCAGACCTGATTGTTCAGCGCCTTTTGGCGGTGGATGGATGTCTTCTCGAAATTCTCGCCCTTGACGTCAAGGATCACGGCACTGCCCTGGAAGTGCAAAAGGTTCGGCAAAACGAAGCCTACCCCTTTGCCCCGGCCCGTTGGCGCGATCATCATTGCGTGTGGGAAGCGATCTGGCGTGGCCGACACGAAAGGCGCGCGGGACGCAGGTGACCCGAGCTTGCCGAACAGAAAGCCGTTCTGGGAAAGAGACGCAGACATACGGTTGCGGCGGAGCTCGGGACGCGACTGGAAATGCGCATCATCATAATCGGTGAGCGACCCGCGATGAACGGATGTAGCTCCTGTCGCCGCCAGAAGCAGGGCAGGAAGTGCCGTGATGAGCCACGCAGTATGTTCCACCGCAGGGTTTGCCTTGACCCGTGGATCAGACAGATTGAGCAGCCAAAGTTCGAAAATATCGAACCCACCCAGGTCTTCGCCAAATCGAGCCATCAGATAGAGCGTGGCGATCGCGGCACCGATCCAGGTGCCAACACCGAGACCGAGCAGGATGGCGATTGGATACCGCCAACGGCTTTCCATTGCATGCAGCATGTTTTGAATCCTCTAGAGGCCGTAATCGCCACTGGTATCGTCCCGGTCGCGCCCCCGCTCCTCGGCGCGCTCGAAAGCCTCGATCCGGGTCCGGTAGGTGGCGGCTGGTTCGCTGTCGCGCCCGGTAATGTCATCACCCGCATCCACTGCGGCGATGGCCTTTAGCTCCGAGAACACGGCTTGTCGCAGACCGGGGTCTTCGATGCGGTCCATGAGCGGATCGATCCGGCCAGCGGCCAGCTGATCCATATCCCCGTCGCGCAGGTCTTGCCGCACGTCGGAGATCAGCTTGTCCAGCGTGGCGATGTCGGCAAGGCGACTGCCCTGCCCCGCGTCAAGAATATCCTGACGCGCCAGATCCGCCAAAAGATCACGATCCATGTGCAGCCCCGCAAAAACATCACGCGCGCGCGCCTGCAGGTCGCGTTCGAGCCCAAGCCAGTCCGAGCGCTCCTGGGCGTCCACTGGGCGTGAGGCTTCGAGTTGCGCCTCGCTGCGATGGGGTGCGGTGAAACGGGCAGCGACTTCTTCGATGCTGCTGCCCGCCTCCTCGAATCGTGCCTCCATCGGTGCCAGAACGCGCGCCAATTCCGCTCTGAAACGACCCAGTGCAGCATCCGCCTCAACGACGAGCGGATTGCCCTCCTCTGCTGCCCGTGCTGCCAGCCCCGCAATCCCCTGAACTCTGTAGGGATCGCGCTCGGGCGACACCGATGAAGAATGATCCGCAAGAAAGTCGCGGCCCAGAAGCCTGCCCATTTCGCGGGCCTTCCCCGCAAAGAGCTGTTCCAGTTCGACCTTTTCGGCACCGGGAGCCATGTCCTGAATGGCGCTCCACGCGGTGTCGGCTTCCGCTTGCAATGTCTCGCGGGCGGCGATCAGACGACCGATCACATCCGCTCCGGCAGCGGGGATATCAACCCCTTCGGCAAACCCTTCTTTCACCGGCATTCCTTTCATCAAGTTGGTGGCGGCAAGCTCCGCGCTCTCCGCGATGCGCCCCATCCATCCATTCGGAGGGGTGTCGGCCTCCAGGCCCATCCCCGCAAGTTGCGCCAGCTGCCGATACCCCTCGGCGTGCCTGCGCATCTCGGCCTCTCGCAGAACGCGGCTTGCAGGATCCAGCGGGGCAACCACTGGCTCCCGCCCCTCCTTGCGGGCCGCCTGCAAATCAGTGTCCCTCGGGGCGTTTTCCATGATGCCACGCGACAGACGGGAAGAGGCGTTCAGTACCAGCCCGTGCTCGCCCGCGATCTGCGCATGCAGCTCGCGCATCATGTCATAGCTGATCTCGGAATGGCGGCTGATCGAGAGGAACTTGCCGTCCTCCATCCCGACCTTGTCGACAAGAACATGGGCATGCACATGGTCTGTGTTGCAATGGAGGGCCGCCACATACCGATATCGATCCCGGTAATCCCCGCCGAACACCTCCTGCGCCCATTCGCGCGAGATGGCTTCCGCCAATTCCGCCTCGGTTCCCTTGGGAAAGGACAGGATGATGTGATCGGTGTGACCCCGTTTCGGCGCCCCGCACCAGGAAGCACTCCAATCGGCAATGATATTTTCCATGCCGCGCTCGCCAAAGGCACGATCGATGCCGATCTGGTTTGACCAGGCTGCGACCCGCGCCTCGTCGCGCAGAATGTATTTCATCTGTCGGCGTAACTCTTTTGGCGAATGACACCCGCCCGTGCCGACCCGCTTCACCACGCTTTGCGGCACCCGCAGCGCGTTCCAGGACATTACCGCAACTGCCCCGCCGGACGTGCCACGCCGACGGCCCGACGATACGCGCGCTTCGCCTGCCATGGCTGCAGACCGCCGCCCCACATGAGGCAGAATCTCGCCCAATACCGCCTGCTGGAGGGTGCGTGTTTCAGCCATCGCGCTGCCCCTCCCCAACGTCCCGAAAATCGGACACCCGGACGAAGGACCCGCGCAGCGAGGCCGCGCGCAAAGCCTGCACGGCCCGGGCAACCTCTTCGGCCCGATCCGCAAGCCGACCGACCATTGCCGCGTCGCGCGCGTTCCACCGCAGCTTGCCCGCATGGGCAAGCTTCAGCATCTGGACAAGATTGCGCGCCAAGGCATTGAGCTGATTGGCCGACGCCTTGAGCGCCGTGACCTCGTCCCGGCGAAACGCGACAATGCCGGATGAGAGACGGATCATGTGCCGGAGCAAACCCGACGTGGTCATGCCAGTCTCAGCCACAAGCGCCTCGAATGCTTCGGCCTCACGGGCGGACACCCGAACCTGCAGCACGCGGCCCTTTGTGGTTCGATCCGTCACCACACCGCGCGCCCGCACGCGGGCGACAGTGGGTCGGGAGCAGCCAACACGCACGGCGATCTCCCCATCGCCAAGCCCTTGAGCGGCAAGCCGGAGAACCTCCTGTCGGGCTATGGTGGAGAGGCGTTTCGACATGGGCGGCAAGATTTATCATTAGATAGTTTTTGTAAACACGAAAACTCTAATGAGTCGCCGCACAAGTTTTGTCATACACAATACCGTTCCTGTCAACGTCCCTTCGGTCCGTTGTCGCACCTTCGGTGATCAGCAGGCAGGGCCTTGGCCATGCCTGCTGTAAACCCCACGCGACAACGAACAGACCGAAGGGACACCGCCTCCCCCGCGCCGCGATCCGGGACCCCGGCCCGGATCCTGAACAGGCGCGGGAATGACGTCGGCGCAGCCGACACGATATCCCTTCATTGGCGTTGAATGCTCAAAGGGGTTCTCCCGGAAGGAGAAGAAGACCTTGTGGGATTGGAACGCCTGCGCAGCACCGTGCGTATTACGTCGGCGCTGATACGGATAGTCGATGGTCAGGTGACCCGACACCTCGAAGGCTGATGGCAGCATTGGGAAATTGCCACAGCGACGCGATGGCGAAAAGGATGGACGCTGCAATCACGGTCGGCGTGAGTGACCTGCTGACCAATTGACCGAACGCGTACGCAGATGATCGCCAAAACAGCACATCGCCTCAGCAGATACACATCTGTCTGACCCAAAGGTTGAACGTCTGTATCGCGCAAGGTCTGGACGCCATCCCGAGGCATCGCCATAACGGCGCAAAATATACGTTATGGAGACATTGAATGCTTGTTGTGACGGCCATCTCCGCGAAGGGCGGTTCGGGAAAGACAACTCTCATACAGATGCTTGCGTCCGCCATGCTGGCACGCGGCCGCCGTGTGCATGTCATGGATGCGGATGCTGACAAGCAGATCCTCGAATGGGAATCAAAAAGCGCGCGCGCCGACTTCGGTGATCTGCCACGCCTTCCATGGCCCACGGGCTTGACCGTGGCCGATGCCCCCGAGACCGTTGAAGGCCTTTACCACGCGCTGGACAGCTTTGAGGCTGAAGGTGTTGATCTGGTTCTGATCGACACCCGCCCCGGCGAGCACCCCGACACCGAAACACTGGCGCTGGCCTGCGACATGATCCTGGTGCCGGCCGTGCCGGTACAATCGGATTTCGTCGCGGCCCTGAAAACCCTTACATGGGTTATACGCATGATCGAGACCCTCGGGCCGGATGACCCCGCCCCGCTGTTTTCAGCGGTATTGATGAACGCGGACAAACGCGCGATCGATTTCGTGACCGCAGGAGATGACTTTGAGCGTGATGCGGCAAGACGCAGGGTTCACCGGCAGGACCTTGAGGTTTTCGAGGTGATTTCAACCCTGCCACTTCTGCCCACGCCGGTGCCCCATCTCACTGCGATCCAGCGCATGCCGCTGACCGGACCGCTGGGATATGTGCGGGACATTTATGAACAAGATCGTCGTCATCGGTTGCAAGCGGGGCATCTTTCCTCAGCCCTGACACTGTGCAGCGATGTCCTTTGCGACATCGAGGCCATGGTGGACGCTGCCAATGGTTAGGAAGATTCCAAACCGGTCCGGGACCGCTGTCTCGAACGAAGACAGGCTGGCGCGATCGCGGCAGTTCGCCACGAGCGCCACGAAATATGCCGCATTCAATCAGAGTACGGCGGCAGCGGTCGCGACAGAAGGCCCAGCGGCAAATTCAGTGGACAAGAAAGAACCCCGGAAAGGGGAAAAGGCAGCCTCGGCTGAAACGGCGCGCATCAACCCAGGGGTATCCACCCAGCCGTTGGCGGACGATGCTTGCAGCAATAGCACCGAAGCGCAGTCTCGAACCTATTACGTGCGCATCGGGGCTGAGGATCAGGCACGGATTGATGCGCTGGCAGAACGATCTGGCCTTGACCCGGACTACGTTCGGCGTGCCTTGATCAAAGCGGTTCGCGCCCGCATGCAAAACCTGCGCGACACCGCAACCTGGCATGAGATTGCCTCCGCTGCACGACCACGCCTGGCCGAGCCCAAAGGCACTGGTGCCCCCTTTATGAAATCGATGATCAGGCTCGACGCCACCCTTGTGGCGGCGTTGCAGACAAGCATTGATGACCCTCTCAACGTCTATGGGGTGACGCAGCTGTTATCCGCCTTCGGTAAGGCGCTGCTGCACTCCGAGATCGAAGAGCTCACTCAAAAGATCAGCGGCATCGAAGCCCGGGCAGCGCGTCCTGATCCAGCGTAAAGGCATCGCGTGCGGTCACGACAGCGATCTGACCGCCCGCCTCGATCATATCGATGAGCTGTGCCCATTCGGAAGGATCAGCATCCCGTTGCGTTGCGATCCCGTCCTGCACAGAAAAGGCAGCCTGCTCTCCGGTCGCCGCGAGAAAGACAATGCGTTGTGGCGCTTTGCCATCGCTTTGACGCGACAAAAAGTACGCATGGCTCACGTTTGGGTTGTAGACACGGTCTGGGTCGCAAACTAAGAGCAAAGTCCCGTCGTTTGCAGTCGCAGCATAGGTGTCCAGACCTCGCGACAAGCCGATCTCCCACTCGGCCGCGACGGAGGATGAAGCCGCGCCCAGAAAGAGCGCAATATGTAGAGGCCTGTAAAGCAAGTTACTAAACTCCGTTTTGTGGTGGCCAAGCATATATAGGTACAGGCAGATACCTGCCACCTGATTACTGCGGCTCCGACCAAATGGAGGTCAGGAGAAGAGCATGAAGAATTATGCGGGTTACCCCGTCGAAGTCATTTGGGCGTCGGTAAACGGTGAAGACGTCGAGGTCGGCGTCGTATTCCAATGGAGCTGCGGCATGCGCCGTACCAGATGGTCCGATGACTTTGATCAGGCGGACGGCGCGAACCTGAGGTACGAGCCCTATGAGGACGCGGGATAGACCGCCTCCAGCCCTAAAATGCTCGCGAGCGACCGGAGCAGGACACGATTGTGATCCGGGGCAATGACACCGAGAGAGGGAACACGCGGGGCAGAGATCGTTGCAAAGGCGACGACGGTTTGTAACGCTACCAAAGAAGACCGATAGGAGACCCATGAGATGAAAGAGATTTTCAACGTTGGCGAGACAATCTTGCTTGACGGCGCGCCGCTTGCACTGGTGACCCCCGATGGCGTCAAGGCCTGGATCGAAGACGGCGTTCAGCACAGCTTTCGCTATGACCAAGTGCGCGATCCGCTCAGCGGCCAGATGAAATACCGCCGTCTCTACGAGAAGAACGGGTCGGATATGCCGTTCGTGCTGGTAGGCAACCCTGACAGTGAAGAAGGCGCGCACGTTATTCTGTTCGACCAGAAGCCAGACGCATAGCCCTTCTGAATCTTATGCCAGGTGGCGAAGACTAAAGCCCCTCGGCTTCGCCCGGCGGCAGCGTCCGCCTTGCAAGAGGGATGCAGACCCGTCAGGGCTGAAAGCGGATCGTGAAGGCGACCATGTGGCAAACGTCTTGGGATGGCTCAGGATGAGACAGGCCAAGACGTATTGGCACAGGAATACAGCAAGGTCAGAATTCAGGGCGGAGCCTCAGCAGCCCGGCCCCGCTTACGGGGCTTGCCCATGTCGAAACCTTCACCATTACAGTCACGCACATCGCAGCATGGAAGCCTATTTCGCAGGTGCAGCATCGTGTTCGGCCCAAACCTGTCCTTCAACCATGCCATCAATCTCGCAAACGCAGCGAACCAAAGCGGTCATCGGTGCAAGGCTCAACATCCATCCAACCACGTTCCGCCGGAGCGCGCCACTTCCGGTCATTGGTGAGCTTCACAGCAACTTGCAGAGTCATGCAATCGGTCACGATTGGCCTATTGGGTTGGCTGGAAAAGTTGCTAGTCTGGAGTCACAGAAAATAGTTGCAAGTTTTTGAAGGTTATTGATGAAAATACATGTCCAGTATCGTTTCCACCCAGTAGGCCAAGGCTTATTTTCCGCAGGGCGGCTTACCCTTGGTTCATCTTTTAACCATCATTCGAGACCGGATTTTCAATGGGTTTATGATTGCGGCACATCCTCGTCACAACGGCTGGTGAGGAACGCTCTTGGTAAGTTCCAGAGCCGCGTAGATGGACGCAGGCTAGATCTTGTTGTGATTTCTCATTTTGACGCTGACCATATCAGCGGGATGGTGAAGTTGCTCAACGATGTGGGTACGCGCACCCTCATGCTGCCTTGGGCCCCGCTTTGGCACCGGCTCGCCATCGGATATGCGCAGGGGCTCGAACCTGACGATCCCGAATTTGCGTTCTATACCGACCCAGCGCAATACTTAGTCGATCAAGCCGGTGACGGGTTCAATCAAATCGTCTTTGTGCCGTTTTCTGATGGTGACGGACCAGCTGATCCGGACGGGGGCGGCGAGCCTGACTTTGACCCTGATGGCGATCTGCCGTTGAAGATTGAAGCCGAAGCAGAGATCCGCCAGGAGAAAGGCGACCAAGACTGGATGGCCGAATGGATGTCATATCTGTCAGGCGCAAGGCATCATTACCAAATGCTGATGATGCATCCGCGTGGCACGGCGTTCATCCCTAGCCTCTGGGAATTCGTGCCCTACAACGATCCAACGACTAGGCCACAGAACGTAGCGAGGTTTGTCGAGCGAGTGAATGATTTGCGCGATGCCCTCCTAAACAGCTCCGACAATGATCGCAAGGATGCGCTACGGGAACTGAAGGATCATTACGTGCGGACATTCCCGAAGTCTCAGCTCAACGATCTTAGCCTATTCTTATATGGAGGTCCCATCGGCCATTGGCGGACCAACTGGCCGTGGTTCGAGGAAAAATTTGACGGCTCAGTTATCTATACGGGTGATGGTAATCTAAGTACGGACCATCAATGGCAGTCTTTGGTCGGATATTTGGGACACAAACGATCTTTCCAGCCGACAGTGTTTCAAGTGCCCCATCATGGCTCAAAGAACAATTGGTTTACCGGCCTTGCATCCATGATCGAACCCGGGCTCAGTATCTTTAGCTCGGATCCTGGGCATCGCAGTTTTGGACATCCGCATGCAGATGTCTTGCGTGATCTCTGGCCATTTCGACCTGTCCAAGTCGATAAAGTGAATCACTACTGGGCCCATTTTGAACTTCACCGAGACTAGGACGGCGCTGGCTATGCGCCAATCAATCTTTCAAAGATCAGGATGATATGTCTCGATTAGGTTTTTGGTGAGCTGTTCACCACGCTTTGCGATCAACTCCAAGTCTTCCTGACACATCGGATCGAAGTTCGTTGGGTAATCAAACGTCTTGTCACGCGCTACGAGGTCAGGGGGCGGACACGGCAGGGCAGCATCGTTCTGCCCAAGATACGGCAAAAGAAAACCCTTAATCTCACCGCTTTCCTTGAGACGGTGCAAGAGATCGAATGTTATTGAATGAGTCCGACGATGAATTGTGTTAATCGTCTCGATCATTCGGGACGGCCAAAAATATGGTAGCGAGGAACCATCGGGAATGCCCTGGCCTGCGACGCAGGCAATAATGAAATCAGTCTCATTCACATTCGTGCTAAAACTGCTATCGCGCTTAGGGATGAGGCAACTCGTCCCAAGGTTATCATAGACGCCGCCGTCACTGACGATTGTTCGATGCGTGGCCGTTTCACCGCGCTTTATGTAGCGCTGCTGTTCATCCAAAGCTGGAAGGATGGCTGGAAACGAGGCACTGGCCGCAACAGCTTTTGCGACTAACGTGTCTTCGGTTAGCGTTCCAAATCTCCAACATCCAGATTCCATTGAGCCATAGCGAAATGCCGATTGGGTTCTGAGCTCTGACGCGTTGATAATGATTTTCAGGTTCTGGCGTTTGACCCCCTTGAGGAGGGTTCCCTTGAAATACTCATCGTCAAGAAATCGTGCAAAGGCTGTTGTTCTGCTCGCAAATCTGGGAAGCGGTGCTTGAAGACGTAGCTTCAATGAATCCAGGCTCGCATGTTTGATGCCGACAAGCCCAAGCGCAGAAATCAGAAGCCTTGCCGACGAGCATAGCGCCGCGAGAACGCCTGATGTGAAGATCGTCCCAACGATCTTCGGCGCTTCGCCAGAAAAGAGGGTGTATCGGATGATCCCCTTTTTCAGCCCTTTGCGCAGAATAATTTGCATGCGTTGATCAAATTCTTCGAAACTATCGTCCGAGTATGCCCAAAGCGCGCCAATCACACTTCCGCCGGATACAGTGGAAAGCGTTAGGACCTGATCGAGAATGCCGCGATCATTCAAAGCCCTCATACATCCAAGATGAAACGCTGCCGCTCGCGAGCCACCGCCTGATAGCGCAAGTCCGAATTTGAAAGACTTGCTACTCATCGACACTCTCCCCAGCGGCAAGGGTAACGACTTGAAATTCATTGCGCCTGAACAGATGAAAGCGCCAGGTCGGACGCGTGGCTGCATGACCAACGATCAGCATCACAACATGACGCGGCGTCTTTTCCTGTAGATGGAGTATCTGCGCCATGGCGCCAAGATCTACCATGCTTGGCTTTGGTATGGAAACAGGATGCGTATGCCAGACTCCAACGAACTTCGTTGAGTTGCCGCTTTCTTTTGCGTGGAATTCACAAAGCGCGTGCGTCCCTTCAATGCCGCACTCAAAAAGCTCGGGAGACTTTTTGCTGTCTGGCGGCGGTCCTGTGGCCACATCAATCGAAATTATTCCCAGCGCATCATCAATTTCGCCAAGGAGGATACCCCCAGTTTCGTCCTTAGCGCTGCCCGTACGGGCGTTTGACTTGATCTCACTGTCTATCGCTGATTGCGCGCGATGAGAGAGATGGACGCGGTATCCATGATGAGCCTCGACGTGGATACTGGGTTGGCAAAGCGGGACAAGATGCGAGGACATTGAGCCGTCATCATGTGACACACGAACGAAACATGCTGTTGCCTTTGAGTCACCGCCCTCCCTCAAGGCCGAAGCTGCAAAGTTGAAGAATGAGGATGCGAAAAAGGCGATATCTGCAGCTGATCCCACGAAGGTAGGCTCGGAGCAACCTGGTTCGGGTTGAAACCCTCGCTCGTGCTGATCGAATGGCCAAAACGCTTCGGCGAAATCTGTCAAACCGCTATCAGACATTGCGGCGACTTTGGTGCGACGCAATAGGTCGGCAGGGCCAAAAGCTGAACCAGGCATGTTCAAAGTGGCGATACCTTTTGATGCATTTGCGCTGATCGCGCATCGTAGCATCGGCGGCACATCATTGTGCTTTGTCAGATCAAGCTGCAAGGCGGTGGCAACCCGTCTTGACGCCGTCGCATCGATGACAAGATCGAAATCACTGATATTAAGTGCCTCTGGCCAACCTTTTGTTAGGTTGGCGAATTCATGATCGATGTCTGCCTTTGGGTTGATCGCACGCAGCTGTACAGACAAGGCGCTTTGTTTTGAGTAACCGACTTGATAGTTTCGGAATTGCTGCCGAACAAGGATGCCAGCATTGACGGCTGAATAATCGACCAGGCGAATTTTTTCGGCTCCAGCGCGAGCGAGGTATTCACCGATATGAGAGCCGAGCGCGCCACAACCCAACAGCGCAATCTTCTTGCCAAGAAACCAGCTGGCTTTGGTGCCTTGGTCCCGACGAAAGGTAACCTCGGGACGGTTATCGTAGACGCGGCACCATTCGGTCTTGGCTTCGGTTGCCCACTCAAGAACGACCTTCCAGGCTTCCAGCGTTGCCTCGGTATTCTCTTCCAGAATTATGCCCTGGAGAGCTTTGACATACTCCGCATCCATCTTCCAGGCGCTGAGGTGCTGTCGTAATGGCTCATCCGCCGCTCTTCGCCTCATGGGCGCGCCAAGAATGAAGTAGAGCGGTTCGTTATCAGGTTGGCACAGGGCAAATATTTTCAGGATTGAGAACAGCAGATCGAAGGGAACTCCGCGAGCTTCCAGCGTCGTGATGAGTTTGCTGATCGTGTCAGGGTACTCCATCGGCATGGCCTGATTGAGCAGCACGACTGCGGCAAACTTTTCATCCTTCGGCAGCGAGCTCGGCGTCTCGGACCATTCTGAAATATCAAAGCAATGGTCATTCCGTCTGGTTAGTTTTCCTGTTCCAAGCCAGAAGGATTTCCCATCTTCAATCTCTGGCGCATCGATCTCGACCGCAAGTTTGATGTCGGAGGAAGTGTATTCAACTGGCGGGTGAAGAGGTGCATCCTCCGGGTCAAGCTGATTGCGGGCAGCATCACGCAGCCAATCGTCCAGACGTTTGATCAGGCCAAACATTCCATCCTGCGATGCCCATTCGACATCCGTTGCCTGGTACAAACAGAGGTAGTCACCCCACTGCACATGGGCGCGCCCGAGAAAGCGCTTGTGTGCGAAGTAGACCCTTGGCGGTTCCACTGGAAAATGCGGCGACACGAAAATGTTCAGCGGCTCGCGCCTTCTATAGTCGAAGCCGCCATCTTCATAAGCGTATCCGCTCGTATCAATAGACACGCGAATAACAAGAGAAAGGCCTTGGCCAGCAGGTGGCTTTACGTCAACGATATCAATCGTATCATCGCTGGCTGCCGCGATATCTTGGAGTTGGTCGAGTGCAAGTTGTTGCCCTCTCGTCGTGAAATCAGCCATACCCGACCTGTTCCGAGGGCGGGCTGTCTGATCCGCGCGCATCATCAACCGCATCGGCAAGTTTCCTTGCAGCGGCCGCTTGCGCAACTTCTGGAGCGTCTAGCGCGCCGTCGGAAACATCAAAGACCAGGGGCTCTCCGTCTTCTCCATCCTCGTGAGTGCAGAGGAAACCTCCATCAGCGATTTCTTCGTAGCGTTTCTTCGCTTTTGCGTGCGGTGGATTTTCGCCAGATGCATTCTGCAAGGGAATTTTTTCGCTGCTGGCGACAATCACGCCGCCATCAACCTGATACTCCGCCAGATCATCAAGAATATCCTGCTTGAGAACTTCTTTGTCGCCTTCCTTTTGGTACATGGCCGACTTGCTGCAATGATGCGGTGCAAGGAACACTTTCCAGGCGAGGTACTCCTCGTTGCCAGCCTCCTTGGTCTTGTCGATGATCTTGCGCAGACGCGGGTAGGCAATGTCGCCGAACAGGAGAACGCCCCCTTTGGAAGGGTTATCACCCAGAACAACCTGCATGCAAAGGCTTGTGTTGTTGCGGTCACCATCAGTTTCTTCCGCGAATGGTGCATGGATGAACGCGTTGAAGTCTCCCTCGTAATCGACACCGTCAATTTCTGTTATCGAGTTGCCAGGAACAGTCAGGCGATCTTCCGGGAAGCCGACGAAGTGATCTTCTTTGAGAAGGGCATCGTATCCGATGAGTCTGACCCGATCACCTGCGCCAACGTCACCACCTGAGTTGATCGTTTCTTGAACACGGCGCTCGGCTTCTTCTTTGAAGGCTACTGCATCATCGCACAAATCCTGATCGTTCTCGATGAAGACGCGCGGGGTAAACCAGATTTCGCCAATCGTGACGCGATCAAGCAAATCGTGGAAGCCCTGAATGTGATCTTTATCAGGGTGGGTCAAAGCAAAGGTTGAAAGATATGGTTTGCCGTTCACTGTGGGGAGGTTTTCTACGAGTTTGTCGACCAAGGCAGCATGATCATCGTCTGCATCGCCAGCGCTATGAAGATCTCGCAAGTCAACCTGCAAAACAATGCCATTCTGGACGACAACAGTTGTGCTATCCCCTGTGCCGACTGGCCAGAACATCACCTTAGGTTCATCAAACATTGTTTGCCTCAGTATTGGTCAATAATACGCACCATCGCTGACGCAACAGCTCACCAAAAGCATACTACGGATATTGCGGTTGAGGCAACATGATACAAGATGTAGGGTTAGAGAGAACGGGGATTTTCGGCTATTCCCTCTGGCTTTCCAACAGCTTCAAGGTTGATTCTGCTGGAGGCGCCTCGGTGTAGTGCGGCGGATCATCCGATCGGCCGACTGGTTTCTACGCCCAAATGAATGACTGCTTTCAGAAGGACAGGTGATTTTCGACGGGAGCGCAGCGAACGCCCGCTTGCCGCCCTGCGCGTTGCTGATGCTGCAAATGCGGATGCGAGCAAATTGCGCGCAGATGCAGCGAACGACTGTAAGGTCCCGCAAAGCCGCCCGTCACTCGGCCTTGCTGAACTCCCGCGCGAGAATTTCCCGCGCATGCGCGACCCCTTCTGGGGTCAGGCTCAACGATTTCGCCTTGTTTTTGGGATCAAAAATCAGGCCTTTCTCGAAAAGCCGGTTGGTGATGGCCCAATCGATTCCCTTCCAGACCTGATCGCCGTAATGCAGCGTCAGGCTAAGGATCGCGAGAGCCGCATCATCGATCTTGTCAGTGTCGAGTGCCATCTCCCCCTCGTTTTCCTGTGTCTGCCCGCTTTTCGAACCGCGGCCGCGCATCATGCATAACCCCGCCGCTTCTTTATCGCCGCAAGTTTCATCAGCGCGGTTACGGCGCGCCCTTCATCTGGATGCTGCTCAATCATCATCTGCCCGCGCGCGCCAATGCTGCCCCATTCGCGCACCAAGCTGGCGCCCCCAAAGAGATCGGGCTGAATGCTCATGCGGTAAAACCGCCGCATGTTGCAGGCTGGATCGATCCGCCGCATCTGCAGGTCGGTCGGGAACACCTCAAGTTGAGCGACAGAGTGAGACATATCGTGATCCAGCAGGCTTTCTTCCAAAATATCAGGTGGAAGCCTGCTCTTCCACCTCGATTTCCCCGCGAGAGGAAAAGGGGGCTCATGCCCCCTTCTCGAACTTCATGACCGGGATGCCGAGCTTTTTGGCCTTGTCGGCTAGGTTCTCCTGGATGCCGGTGCCCGGGAAGACGAGGACGCCCACGGGTAGCACGTCCAGCATAGCGTCGTTGCGCTTGAAGGGCGCCGCCTTGGCGTGCTTGGTCCAGTCGGGCTTGAAGGCCACCTGCGTCACGCCGCGGGCCTCGGCCCATTTGGCGGCGATGAGTTCCGCGCCTTTGGGGCTTCCACCGTGGAGAAGGACCATGTCGGGATACTTGGTCCGGACCTGGTCGAGCTTTCCCCAGATCAGCCGGTGATCGTTGAAGTCGGTCCCGCCGGTGAGGGCAACCTTGGGGCCTGCGGGCAACATCACCTCGGTTTCTGCGCGGCGCTTGGCGGCGAGGAAGTCGCGGCTGTCAATGAGCGCGGCGGTCATGTGCTGACGGTTCACCATCGAGCCCGTGCGGGGGCGCCAGGACGATCCCGTGTGATGGACGAACTCGGTGGCGGCGTGATCGCGCATCATGTCCATGCAGTTGCGCCGTTCGATCAGCGTCAGGCCTTCGGCCGTCAGGCGCTCGAGTTCGGTGGATTTCACCTCGGAGCCGTCCTGCTCGCGCTGAAGGCGGCGCTGCGCCTGTTCGTTTTCATCGAGCGACCGCTCGATCCGGGCCGTCGCGCGGTGGAAGAGGTTGACCTGGCCCCAGAGCACCTCTTCGAGGTCGGGTTCCATGCGGGTGTCTTCAAGGCTCGCGACGAGGGCATCGAAGATGTCGGCGACGGCGACCGCAAGGCGCTGCCCATCGGGCATCGGGCGCGGATCGGGCTCATCAAAAGGACGGAAGCCATAAAGCTGCAACTCGTCGAGCGCATGGGCGGTCTGGGATGCGGTGTGGGCGGGTTCATACGCGTCGTCGTGGGTGTGGATCGTCATCGGTTTCTTGCCTCCGGGCCTGTCTCAACCGCGCGACACCCGCGCGGCCTTCATGGGCTGCGAAAGCCGTCATGGGGGACGCCCCTTCACCCCGCCTTTCGGGGCCGGAACGCATGTGGAGGAGGGCGGCAGGCAAGCTATTTGTTTCGCGATGCAAAGCGGGGGCTCGTCCCCAGCGGCGGAAATAGCTTGCCTGCCGCCCTTGATGGGGCGTCCCCTTTGACGGCCGCCTGCCCATCTCTTGAAGGCCGCGCGGGTGTCGGGTGGATGAGATTTACCCGGCAAGAGGCAAAGGTGATGATCCACACCCGCGACAGGACTGCAGGACCCCTACCCCCCCCTCTGCCCCTGACCGCCCCCTGCGCGATGCTGCTCAGCCTGACAGGCGCTGCCGATCCTCAAGCCCGATCTGCCCTGCCAGATGCTGGCGCAGCGCCTCTTTGCCGGTCGCCCGGAGATCATCGTTGAAATCCCCGAGTTGTGGCTCGAGCACATGGCACCCAATCCCGACATCTGTGGCTTTGGCGCTCAACCTCTCTGCCGCGCGTTGCCCGGCCGGATCGCGGTCGATCGCGATGTAGAGGCGCTGCAATCCCTCTGGCAGCAGGACGGCCCCGAGGTGACCCGACGAGAGCGCCGCCCAGACGGGAAGGCCGGGGGCCGCCTCGGACAGGGACAGCATGGTCTCGATGCCCTCGCCGACCACGAGGATGTTTTGCTGCGGGGTCAGCCTGACGGCATTGCCCAGGAGGTGACCCATGGCACGTCGCTGCGTTTTGACCTCCGCCTTGCCCTGTCCGTCGTGCGCAAGCCAGGTGCGATGCACACCCTGCAAGGCCCCTGCCCCATCGGTGACCGCAGCTATCAGCGCCGGTCTGGGGATGCTCCGGGTCTGGCCCTCATCCCGATGCCAGCACTTCGGGTGGAAGCGCAGCGCGCTCATCGTGCCGCCTTGGGTGATGCCTCGGGAGCGGAGGTAGGTATCAGCAAGCGTGCCTGCGACTGGCATAGAGGCTGCAAAGAGCCGCGCCGCCGCGGCTCGTGTGCCACCGGGGGCTTTGGCCTTCTTCGGCACTGGCGTATTCGGGAGGACCGGCTGGGGGCGGCCCAAATGCGCTCGGGCCTCAGTGAGAAGATCGGGAAAGCGGGAAATCCCCGTTCGCTCACGGATGATGTCGAGAAGATCACCATGCAATCCGACAGCAGCGTCCTGCCATTTGCCACGGGCTCCCGGTCCTGATGTGGGTCCAGTCAGCCGCACGAAGAGCGACCGGCCGGGATTGTTCTGCAAATCGCCGACGATCCAGTAGGACCCTTCCCGCCGTCCGGCGGGAAGGTAGGCGCGACACACGCTCTCTGCGTTCTCCGCCAGAGCGCGGATCACATCTTCAGTCTCGGAATACATGGCTCAGCACCCTCCACGCGCATGTAGTCCTGTCACGGGACAACGTGCAAGCAGACGATCAAGCACTGCGATGCCGCTGGAGTCTGCTGGGCAGAAGAGCCGCAGCTTCCAGGCGATGATCTCCGAGAAGAACCCATCTGCCTTGAGCCGGTCCTTGGCGGCACCCAAAAAGCCCGACAGTTCTATCCGGTTCACCCCCATGACGCGGGACCTGTGCAACTCCATCCCCTCGGCCAAGCGCACGACCGTCTTGCCCTCCAGAACAAGGGCATGGACCTGCGCCGCCGTGAGCTTCGGCGCATCGGCGGCCAGCGTGGTCGCGACCCAAGACGGCGAGACGCGGCGACCGATGATGCGCTGCCCATCGTCGGTTTGTAGCCGGTAGACGCGGGTCTCGTCCTGCGGCAGTTGCTTCCAGATCGGCAGCAGCAGCCCCGCCACGATGTGCAGCGTGGTTTCCGTGAATTCCGGCACCTCGGCCAGTTCCGCGGTCCAGGCGGCGGCGAAGACTGCGCGGTCGGCTTCGAGCCAGTGGGTGTCCTCCATCATCCGGGCCGGAACCGTGCTGGCCTCCGTTGGCCGGATCAGCCTCAGCCGCGGTTCGATGGTGCCGTCGTCCAGCATCAAGCTGGTCGCGGGCACCTGCACGGCAGCCCTGTTTGAGCGGCTGTTAACTAGCAAACGCGCCTTCGGATCGTCCAGCCAGTCGAGCGCATCAGCGAGCGCGGTCGGCGTGTTGCGCTGCTTTTGCGCGATGGTCAGGAGCTGGGTTTCTGCGCCGGAGCCGGGATGGGTGTAGATCACCCGTGCGTCCGTCACCTGAAAGCTCTCGGCGCGCAGCGTCTCGAGCCCGAGGTCGTAGACCCCGGCAGCGATAGCGCCCTCGATTCGCTGGTCGAGGAGTTCCTCGAAGACCGAGAACAGCACGGCCTGCATGTCGATCGTCAGCGCCAGCAGGCGATTGAGGAAAGTCGTGATCGGGGGCAGATCGTCTTTGAGGCCGTTGTCATCGGTCAGGCTGAGACCGGTGGCATCCTCGAATTCCCCAAGCGAGCAGCCCGCAACATCGCCGCGATAGATGCGGCGGTAAAGCTGGCGCAAGGCATCGCGGGCATAGGGAGACTCCAGATTGTCCTCGGGCCGGAACAGCCCCTGCCCGCCGGTTTGACGCTGGCCGCGCGTGATCGCCCCGAGCGTGTCGAGGCGACGCGCGATGGTGCTGAGGAAGCGTTTCTCTGCTTTCACATCGGTAGCAACGGGCCGGAACAGCGGTGGTTGCGCCTGGTTGGTGCGGTTGGTGCGGCCCAGTCCCTGAATGGCCGCATCGGCCTTCCAGCCCGGTTCCAGGAGGTAGTGGACCCGCAGGCGCTGGTTCTTCGCCCCGAGATCGGCGTGATAGCTGCGCCCCGTGCCGCCGGCATCCGAGAAGATCAGGATGCGCTTCTGGTCATCCATGAAGGCGGCGGTTTCCGCGAGGTTGGCAGACCCCGCCCGGCTTTCGACGACGAGCCGCGCCAAATGACCCTCGCCCTTGCGCACGATGCGGCGCGAGCGGCCCGTCACTTCCGCCACCAGATCGGTGCCGAAGCGCTGGACGATCTGGTCCAGCGCGCCGGGCACAGGCGGCAGGCTTGCCAGATGCTCGATCAGCGCATCGCGGCGGCGCACCGCCTCGCGGCATTCCACCGGCTGGCTATCGCGCGTGACCGGGCGCGAGGACAGATTGCCCTCGCTGTCAGTGAAGGGCTCGTAGAGCTGCACCGGAAAGGAATGGGCGAGGTAGTCAAGGCAGGCCTCTCTTGGCGTAATGTCAACGCGCACATCGTTCCATTCATCCGTGGGGATGTCCGACAGGCGGCGCTCCATCAGCGCCTCACCGGTTGAGACGATCTGGATGACGGCAGCATGGCCTGCTGCCAGATCAGCCTCGATGCTGGAAATGAGGCTGGGGGTCTTCATGGAGGTCAGGAGATGACCGAAGAAGCGCTGCTTGGCGGACTCGAAGGCCGAGCGTGCCGCGGATTTGGCCTGACGGTTTAGCGTGCCGCCGGATTCGCCAGTAATGTTGGCCGCTTCCAGCGCCGCGGACAGGTTCCGATGTATGACTCCGAAGGCGAGCGCATATGCATCATAGATGCCGCGCTGCTCCGGCGTCAGCGCATGTTCCAGCATCTCGTATTCGACGCCGTCATAGGACAGCGAGCGCGCCGTGTAGAGGCCAAGCGACCGCAGATCGCGGGCCAGGACCTCCATCGCGGCAACGCCGCCAGCTTCGATAGCTTGCACAAATTCCGCCCGCGTCGAAAACGGAAAGTCTTCCCCGCCCCACAGACCGAGGCGCTGCGCATAGGCAAGGTTGTGCACCGAGGTTGCCCCCGTGGCCGAAACATAGACCACGCGGGCATTCGGCAGCTTGTGCTGCAGCCGCAGACCCGCCCTGCCCTGCTGCGAGGCCGTAACATCGCCGCGCTCGCCCTTGCTTCCTGCGGCGTTGGCCATGGCATGGCTTTCATCGAACAGGATCACCCCGTCGAAATCAGCCCCGAGCCAGTCGACGATCTGGTCAACGCGGGACTTTTTTGCAGCCCGCTCCTCGGAGCGCAGCGTGGCATAGGTTGTGAACAGAATGCCCTCGGAGAGCGGGATGTCGCGGCCTTGTGCAAAACGCGACAGCGGCGTGACCAGCAAGCGTTCCTGGCCAAGGGCAGACCAGTCGCGCTGAGCGTCCTCGAGAAGCTTGTCACTCTTCGAGATCCAGAGCGCCTTGCGCCGACCCTGAGCCCAGTTGTCGAGCACAATCCCGGCCGACTGGCGGCCCTTGCCCGCCCCGGTGCCGTCGCCAAGGAAGAAGCCGCGGCGGAAACGGACGGCGTCAGCGCCATCGTCCGGCGCGGCCGAGACCATGTCGCCGGTCTCATCGACGGTCCAAGACCCCGCGAGATAAGCGCCATGCGCCTCGCCCGCGTAGATCACAGTCTCAAGCTGCGCGTCGGACAGAAGGCCATCGCGCAGAATGGCGGCTGGAAGCTTGGGCCGGTAGCTGGGTTTTGGGGGCGCGACCGAAGCCAAGGCCGCAGATTGCACAAGCTTGGTCGGGTGCGGTTCCGCTCCGGGAATGTCGATCGCCTGCAGACGGAAGGTCTCATAAATAGCATCCGACAGGCGCGCGCTGGCCCCGTCCTCGGTTGCATCGCGCAGGGTATAGGCGAGGTCTGCGGCCTCGATCTGCACCGCGGTGTTGGTGGGGGCTGTTGCAGGCGTGGCGCGCGACGAGCTGATGCCTGTGCGCGTGGTGCGGGCAGGATTTCCCGGGAAGGGGGAAGTGGGGCCCTGCCCGGCTGGTGCGACCTGCGCCAGTTCGAGGCGCGGGGGGACATGGGTAGTGATCAGCGACAGCAGGCTGGCGACATCAGGCGATATCGGGCGCGCCAGATCGGCTGTGATGCCGCCCGCCTCGCCACCGCGGCATTTGTCGAAGACCGAAATCCGCGTCTCAAAGCTGGTGCCGTGCTTGGCGAAGGCGGCACCGGACACCGCACCCGTAAAGACCAGATGCGCGGTCTCGGTCAGGCGCCCGAAGGTCTCAGCCCAGGCGGGCGCATCGGGCGCGAAGCCCGCACCGGTGATGGCGACCAACCGTCCGCCGGGGGCCAGACGCGCGAGCGCCGAGCGCAGATGCCGGGCTGTCGCCTCAGTGCTGCGGGCGTCGACATTCGCCACCGCCGAGAATGGCGGGTTCATCAGGATGGCGCTCGGGCGCAGATCCGCGTCGAGATGATCGTCGATCTGTGCAGCGTCGAAGCAAGTGACAGGCCGACCCGGAAACAGTCGACGCAGGAGATCAGCGCGGGTGTCGGCCAGCTCGTTCAGCGCGAGGCTGCCGCCCGCGATTTCTACGAGGACCGCCAGAAGGCCTGTTCCGGCCGATGGCTCCAGCACCAGATCGCGCGCGGTGATCTGTGCTGCAGCCAGTGCCGCCAGCCCCATGGGCAGCGGCGTCGAGAACTGCTGGAACCGCTCCATCTCTTCAGACCGCCGCGTGTGGGTCGGCAAAAGGCCGGACACCTTGGCAAGGATCGGCAGCAGTGCTGCGGGCGAGCCCGCCCGCGCCAACAGCGCGCGGCCGAATTTCCGCAGGAACAGGACAAGCGCTGCCTCGCCTGCTTCATAGGCCAGCTTCCAGTCCCAGGCGCCGGTCGCGTCAGAGCCGCCAAAGGCGCACTCCATCTCAAGGCGCAGGCGCAGCGCGTCGATCTGGAAACCTTGCGCCAGATCAGTCTGCAGCGCTTTGGCCACGCTCAAGATCGCAGCGGCCGTATCGGGGGACGGGATGGGGACAACAGGCGCAAGTGCGCGCTCGGTCGCAAAATGGGCGAGATGGGTCATCGGGAAACTCCGGAATGAGGGACAGGATCAGCCCCGGACACCCTCTTTCGGGCACCCTCAGGCCTGACCTTCCCCGGCCCTCCTCTTCCTCTCAAACCCCATGATTTCCGCAGGCGGCTTGATTTTGTTCCCGTTATGTTCTATGCTGAAAGCGACGCTAAGAAGGGAGATCCCCGATGGAAAGCACCACTTACGCCCTGCCCGCGACGCCAAAGCAGATCGCCTATGCCCGCGCGCTGGCCCTGCGCAACCAGACGCTTCTGCCGTGGGAGGTTCAGCAAGATCGGCGATCCCTGAGTGCCTGGATCGACGAACAAGCCAAGATGAACCCGGGCGCGCAGGAAAGCCGCCCGACATCAAGGCAGGTCGCCTTTGCAGAACGCCTCGCCCGGATCAAGCGCCGCGCCGTGCCGGACGAATGTTTCCGCGACAAGGGGCTGATGTCGAAGTGGATCGACGGGAACAAGTGAGCACGGCACCGGCTGGCTCCGGCCTTCCGGAGCTTCTGCCATACCGTGGCTTGGCAAACCGAGCGTAGTTGCCAACCTATAGGTTGGCAGATTAGCCCTTCGGGACATCAGCCTCGGTCAAACTCCTGTCCGAAGGACCAAGACCTGGGCCCGGCGGGACGCCGGGAGATGCCTACATCGGCCTTCGGCAACCACCGCAAGTCGTAGTCGTCTCTCGACCCAGCGTCTTCAGATCTTCCTCCACTTGGGGCTAGCCCCTCAGTTCTTTGGAAATGGTGATGTTGGAGCGTCCATAACGCTGGAAAAGCAACCTCATCGAAGAAAACTATAGTGGTCTCTTGGGGCCGAGACGTCGCCTTCCTCAGCGCGTCTATACGAAGCCCAGAAGACCGGCGGACTCAGTCCAAAGCCTCAAAGAACAACTGATGGTCACACGGCTTCAAATGCGTGACGTCCGGCCTGTTGCCGTTTGCCGGTTTCATGTCTTCGCCCCCCCCAAAAAAGCGCATGCGCCATTACTCGTCAGCCGACGGCAGTAAGCGAGTAGTGCGGTGTCCCATCCCAAACAAGATCCCAAGACGCGCCCGGCCGGACGTTCTGGATGGCGTGGGGCTCGAAGCAGACGAGGCAATTCCCGCCCGGCGCGGGAGCCCGAACTGAGGGGTAGATCAGGCCCCGCGATCCAGCCCGGCGAAGATGTTGGGCCAGGCTTTGGCCCTCGGGATATCCGACAGCCGGATCGGGATGCAGCGCTGGGTGTTCCGGCTCATCGGTCAGATCATCGAAGATCCCGATGAAATCCGCCAACAATTCCACATAGCGAGCGCTGTCATGGAAGCTGCCGGTAAAGCCGAGTTCACGGGTGCGGTGCCAGGCCACTTCGCTGACAGAAACCATCACCTCCCACGCGCAGTACCAGGCGCCACGATCTTCGGTGTTGAAGCGGTTCCCGCCGGCGCGGGTATAGGTGAAGGCAGCGTTGACATGACTGTCGCCGTAAATGCGCAGATCGCGGCTGCGCCGCTGCCAGGCAAGCTCGCGCGGGTCCAGATGGGGATTGCGGCCACGTTCGGCCAGAAGGCGGCCGCTGGTCAGGCCCTCGATCTCTGCGAGGATCTCCATCTCGTCATCGGTATCGACGAGACCGCGCAGGGATGGCGGCTTGTGGTAAGTGGCGGGCAGGAGACGAACGAGACCACGATCAGAAATCTCGGTCTGCTTCATGCCCCACCGCGCAATGCATCAAGATAGGTCCGAACCGCGAGAATTTGCGGCAAGCCCCCGTCGATGGCGGTATCAACCGGACGGCTACCCCCGAACAGCGGCCCTGTGTTCGGTCGGGTGAACCAGCTTCGCGCGAGCGGCTCGGAGAAGTAGAGTTCGAGCGACTTGTAGATGCCGATCACCGCACTGAGTCGCAGGAGTTGATCCTTGGTCAGTTCTCCCGCAAAGTCCGGCTTCTTGGCGCGCTTCCACGTGCTCACCGTCATATCGGCAAGGCCAGCCGCTTCGTTCAGGTTAAGGCCCCAAGCATCGACCACGCGCGCGTAAGCCTTCAACGCGACGGCGTTGATCTGTGCGGGTTCCCGGATTTTCTCTGCGACGTACATGGCGTCCTCCATTGGGCTGAATATAGATCATATGGCCTGATTGTAAAGATCAAATGAACTGCCTGCGCTCTCACCCGAACCGGCGCCCTTCTTCGGTGAAGGTGTACTCGTTGACGATGATCCCCTCCTCTATGGCCTCGTCCGAGGTCAGGTGGTCGTATTCAGCCTGAAGCTGGCGGTAGAGCCAGCGGGCCAGATCACGCAGCGCCTCGGTCACGATCTCCTCGGCGTCTTCGGTCGGCGGCTGCCAGGTCGGGCTGTCCCGCGTGACGTCCACGGACATGGTGTATTCGTGGTAGTAGCGGCCGCGGTGGCTGACCTCGGCAGCGAGCTGGTAGAAATTCCGCCGCTGGATGGCCTGCAGCCAGTCGGCGATGCCATGCAGCGTCGCGTCCGTCGGGGCGTAGTCCCGGATGCGCGCGGCCGCGCCCTTGGAGTGGGACCAGTAACCTTCGAAGCAAGCCCCGTCGCCCTGGCTCCAGAAGCCTGAGAACCAGATGCAGGGCTTGGCCCGCGTGCCGCCGCCCATCAGGCGCACGGGCGTGGTTTTGAGACGAATGCCGAGGATATCGCAGATACGCTCGAAATCCTCGTAGACCGCGTCCCACCAGTCGTCATGGGGGCCAAGCTCGCGATACCAGCTGCGCGCCTTTTCCTTGGCGGCATCCGAGAGTTCGGGGAACTGGTAGACTGTTGTGCAGATGACCTCAGGCATCGACCTCCTCCCCGTTTAGCGCGGCGGCCAGCCATTCCTGGCTGCTCGTCCAGCCGACGGATTTCTGCGCGCCGAGGTCGATGACATGCGCGCCGCCGCCGAAGGCGTCGAGGCGCGGGCGGGAACAGGTCAGACCGTACTGAAACCCCCAGAGGCCGGTGAGCTCGAAGTCTTCTGCAAGGCGCAGCACGAAACGGATAACCGCCTCGACATCGCCGTGCTCGTCGTCATGGATCCAGAGCGTGCTGCCCTCGGGCGCGTCCTGGCGCTCAAGAGTGAAGCCCGAGACCTCCGGGTCATCGGCGTCCTGATCCGCGGCGCGCAAGCGCTGGAACAGGGCAAGGGCCCGGGCGGCCTTGTCGGGGCTGCCGACGTCGATCAGGCATGAGAAATGGGTGAAGTAATCCGCCATGGGGACCTCCTGAATGGGGAAAACCCGGCCGGGCGGCCGGGCGTTGTGTTGGAATGAAGGGGTGGTTGGGGGTAATCAGCCGTTTGGCTGGTCGCCCGCCGCCTGTCGCGCGGCATGGGCGCAGAGCATCTGCTGGTAGAAGCGCTTGCGCGAGGTCCGGAAGCCGCGCACGGCGCGCGTGTCGGGATGAAGCGCCCGGACCGCTGCGCGCAGGACGGCGTAAGGCGAAGCGGTCACCGGCAGGCCGAGGCGATGATAGGCCGGGTCGGTCATGTCAACTGACCTCGACCAAGGGCGAGGCGAGATGCGGATCGACCAGCGCCTCGATCCGCTCGGACCGGCCCATCCAGGGTTCGGGTCGGATGGCCTTCACCCAGTCGGCGAAGCTCGGGATGAAGCCGAGGTCTTCCTTCACGTGCTGTTCGCCGACCCAGCGGGTCGGGATGATGCGCCCGGTCGAAAGCGTGAGGGTCGGACCGAAAATCGTCTCGGCCATGAAGATACCCTCGGCATGGTGCCGCAGGGCCCGGTGCCGAAAATCGGCGGTGATCTCCTTGCTTTGGTCGAACCATGCATGCACCGCGATGAAATCATCGACCGTGCCGCCCCATTTCTTCACTGAGGACAGGGCGTGGTGGTAGGGATGTGCCATCGTCGCCCCCTCAGAAATCGTGCGTGTAAAGTTCGGACGAGGTGAAGCGCTCGTTGAACTCGAGATGGATGCAGCGGGCGGCGGCGTCGAAGCAGAACTCGCCGTAGGCGCCGTCGTTGTTTTCCCAACCGTCATGGGTATCGGAGAGGAAGTCGTAGGTGAGCTGCTCGACAACATCCTCCAGTGACAGGCTGCGCATCTCGACCTCGGGATCATCCCACGTCAGCGCGGCATAGGGGATTTCAGTCGCGGGGAAGTCGACAGCCGTCTCGCCCGCCCAGGCGCCGATGCTTTCGATCTGGCCGCTGTCACCGGCCCCGTCGAAGGTCACGGTGACATGGGTGATGCCGGCGGCCATGAGGCCATCGAACAGGCGGTCTTTGTTGCATGGGCGCAGGGCGAGGGTCCGGGCGGTGCGTTCGGCATGCGCGGCAAGGATCGCCCCGAAATCGACGGTGGAAGGCCGCAGCGGGGCGGCCAGAGTGGGTTCAGTCTGGGTCATGAATATCTCCGTTCGGTGAGGACAGGTCAGACCCCCCGGGTGGCGCACTCCTCTGCCCCCCGAAGGCTCAAACCCTTCCCAGCCCTCCTCTGTCTCTCGGGCGTCACGCCGCGATCTGCAGCGCCCGGGCGGCAAAAGCGCGCCAGAGCGGGTCGACAAGGCGGGCATCCAGCAGATCAGCACGGTGACGAAGCCGCTGCGCCAATTCAGGCTCGTGCCAGTCAGTGGCGCGGCCAGCCTGGGCGCGCAGATGAACCGCCTCGGTCACAATGGCCCGCGCCTCAAGAGCATTGGCGACAGGGTGGCACCAAGCCACAGCGCCATGACTGGTGGCCCCGGCAAGAACCAGGCGCTGGTCGCAATCAAGGATCGCCAGAAGCTGCGGCGCTGCTTCAAGGCCGTTATCCTTTGCATACTCAAACGCCCCCTGCATGGCGTCGACCAACGTCGGGAAACGCTCAACGACCACGGGGGCAGCAGTGCCCGACATCAGGCCTGCCGGCGTCTGGTGCATCCGCGTCAGCGCGAAAGGCAGGCTGGGATCAGGAGCGACAGTCGGGCCATTTAGAACGGGGCCCATCGGACGCGGGCTCGGCTGGATCGGCAGGGGAAGGTCAAACATGGCAATGTCTCCAACGGCGCGGGAAGCCACTCTCCCCGCATCATCCGTCACAGACCAAACCGCCACCCTCTTCCTCGAAAGGGCGACGGTGATGGATCTGGCCACAGCGTCAGAGTTTGCCGAGGGCCCGCAGGCTCAGCTCCGTCCCGGCGCCGACGATGATGTGGTCATGCAGCGTCAGGCCGAGATACTTGCAGCCCTTCTGGATTTCCTTGGTCATGCTGAGATCAGCCTCGGACGGCGTCGGATCACCCGACGGGTGGTTGTGGATCAGGATCAGGGCGCTGGCGTTCAGCATCAGGGCGCGCTTGATCACCTCGCGCGGATAGACCGGGACATGATCAACTGTGCCGGTCGACAAGAGCTCATCGGCGATGATGCGATTCTTGCGGTCGAGATAGAGGACGTGGAACCGCTCGATCGGCCCACGCACGGTCAGCGCGCAATAATCCATCAGCGCCTGCCAGCTGCCGATAACCGGGTTCTGGCTGAGATAGCGGCCAAGGATGTCGCGGGCCTCAAGGATGACGGTTTCTTCCTGGGGAGTCATGGGTGTCTCGCTGAAATCCGCACACCGAAGCCCCCTGCCCTTTCGGGGCATGGCCAGCGGCGTGCATGTTGAGAAAAAGGCTACAGCGACCGCCCCGGTGTCGGGCGATCGCTGCTTGGGCGCTCTATCAGCCCACCCGGTCGAGGAGCTTCTTGGCGCGCCCTTCCATGTCGAGGCGGGCATCCTGCTGGGTCTTGTCGCGCGCAAGCCGCGTGATGCCCTGCACGAAGTCGAAGATGCTCTCGGGCGGGCGGCCTTCTTCCATCAGCACTTTCTCGATGATCTTGCCGGACTCCGCCTTCGAGAAGCCCCGCTTGCGCAGAAAATCCGCGCGATCCTCGTCGCTGCGCGCCACGATCTGCTGCCGCGCGGCCTTGATGCCGTTCACGAAGCCCTGCGGCGAGGAATTGGCGAACCGCGTCAGCGCCGGGGCCGCCTCATGGGCAAAGCGGGAGGCGGCGTATTTCGAATGCCGGATCCGGATCTCCTGAAAATCCTCGACGCCCCAGAGATTGCGGTTCTGGCACACCGCCCGCAAGTAGAAGCTCGCCATGCCAAGGGTTTTCGCGCCCACCTCGGAATTCCAGCAGTAGAAGCCCCGGAAGTAGAGATCAGGAGAGCCGTCGGGCAGTCGACCCGCCTCGATCGGGTTGCGATCATCGACCAGGAACAGGAAGACATCGCGGTCCGAGGCATAAAGCGTGGTCGTGTCGCGGCTGATTTCGACATCGGGGTTGTAGACCCCTGTCGACCAGTCCAGCACGCCCGGCACCTTCCAGCGCGTGTCGCCAGTGCCATTGCCCGCAATGCGCTGCACCGCCTCGACCAGCTCGAAATCGTGGATGCGGCCATAGTCGGGGCCCGTCACGGCGCGCAGTTCGGTGCGGCCGTCTTCGGTCTCGAAGGTTTTGACCTGTTCGGCGCGGTGGTTGGTCAGGCCGTATTGCAGGTTGATCCCCGCCAGCGGCGCAGGCAGCTGCCGCAGGTAGGAGGCCGGTGCGCCAACGATGCTGGCAAGCTGGCCAAACGCCCAATGCGTGGGCGCGACCGGTTCTTGCGCCTTCGGCAGCATCAGGTGCAACCGCTCGGGGTTGTCGCGCGCGGCCTCGACCCGGATGTTCGCCGTCTGCACCACACGGCTGCGGCTGCGTTCCGACCGGCCTTTCACATTGGCCCAGAGATCGTCGAGCGACAGATACCGCTCGTCATCGGGCCGGTTGAACCATTCGGACGACACCCGCCCGTTCCGCTCACCCCGGCTTACATCCACTTTCCAGCCACCAGCCCCCATCGGCTGCACCGGATCCAGAACTTCTACAACGCCCATCGGCTATCTCCCGCGACGAGCGCCGGGAGCCACTCTCCCAGCCTTCAACCCGTCACCGGGAAACCGGCCCTCCTCTCGCTCTTGGGTTCACAATGGCGAATTAGAGCAAAGCGGCAGTGTGCGAGGCTTGCGGGTAGTCATCGGTTTTGGCTGTACTGGACGTCGCCCAAGACCCGCACGACGAGCAGGCTGGCCTTGTGGGCAGCGTAGGCCTGCTGGCGTGTGGAAGGCATCTTCGGGTCGTTGTACCGAACCGAAGCGTCACACTGGATGTCTGCAATTAGGTGGCGAAGGTCGAGGCCTCGGATTGATTTGGCAAGGACGGCATGCGGCTCTTTCAGCTTGTGCCCCCATGGAACCTCGTAATCCCCGATGATGGCAATCAAGCCCTTCATGAACTTCTCGGTCATCTGTAGCGAGGACCACCGGGCTTGCCCCCAGTTCGGGGATTGGTTGGTCATATGCGCGACTGCTGCGAACCAATCCTGTTCGGCGGCGGCGAACATCGGGTCGGACTTGCGGAACCGCTTGAATGCATCACGAACATCTAGCCCGACCACGAACAGCCCGTAGACCTCGTTCAGGTCGTCGTCGGAAAAGTGCTTCAGGCGGGCCTCAGTGATGCCCGTCAGCGAGACGCATGCGTTGACGTTGAGAACCTGTGTCCCAACTCTGTTCCAGGTGTGGCTGGGCAGATCGCGTTTGGCCTCGATGACCACTGTCCCGTAGATCAGTGGAATCCGCATCTCCCAGATGTCCCCATCCGCGAGGACCGCGACCTTGGCCTTCTCAGAGAAATCGGTCTTGATCAGGTCGCCATAGACCTCTTCGTACCAGCGGTGAATGCGGTCGGTGTATACGCTGGTCGCGACCAGTTCTGCCGGTGCACCGGGCGGGAGCTTCGCAATCGGAAGACTGATGCGGAACCTATTTCCGAACTCGAGCACCGCCATTATGGGGCGTGAGTGCGGCGGTATTGCCTTTTCCTTGAGCGACTGGTCGATCTCGCGCAGGATGGGTGTGATGTCGTCAGGTATTTGCATAGTGCGATGCTACCCACGGTGGCGGGAAAGGGATACAGGATGCTGCCATTTTTCCGTCGAAAGGCCGAATCGCAACCGACCGGTGACTGGTGGACGGAAGCGTTCACGCCGGAGGAACACGCGACCATCGAAGGGGTCTTCGCGCCACTCGGCGGAGGCACGGCGGAAAGCCTTGCGCGGTCGACCAATCCGAACAGCCTCGGCGCACTGGCTGAATACCTGAAGAAGGAGCACCTGCGCCATCTGGGGTACAAGCTGCTAGATCGGGCGGACACGCTGGTGAACGAGAACGTCCCGGTTCTTAACCTGCACTTCTACTTTGCGGTCAGGGGTGGGTTCTATTACCGGTGGCGCGATCACGATCCGTTCGCCTTGGACGAGGCAGTGAAGAGTTTCGAGCGCCAGATCGGGCTCGGGGCTAATGTCGCCCGGTTCTTCCGCGAGGACAAGAACTGGGGCTTCATCCCTGCCCACGCGGGCTACCGGCAGCTTCGCATCATCGAAGAGAAGCGCGGCAACTGGACCTTGGCGAGGGCGCTCTGCGAGCAAGCGAAAGCCGAGGGCTGGGCAGATGACTGGGACCACCACATCGGTAGGATCGACAAGAAGCTGGCGGCGATGAAGACGCAAGACTGAAGTTTAACAGACCCGGCGGGTTGTCCCGCCGGGCCCGAGGGGGAGACCCCGTTCTTAGAACGGGATCTCATCGTCGCGATCGACCAGCTCGGGGTTTTCGTTCTCGGCCGACTTTGGGCGGCTCAGAAAGTCGACCTTCTCGGCGATGATCTCGCAGCCGTAGCGGTCGTTGCCCATGCTGTCGATCCACTTGCTGTAGTGGATGCGGCCATGGACGAGGACCTTCATGCCCTTTTCGCAGTGCTCGGCGACCGTCTTGCCGAGACCGTTGAAGCAGGTGATGCGGTGCCATTCCGTGTCCATGATCCGGTAGCCGTTCTCGTCGCGCAGGACGCGACCTTCCGAGAGGCGGGGGCGTGAGGTGGCAAGGCTGAAGTTGGTGATGTTGGTGCCGCCCTGGGTGGTGCGGGTTTCGGGTTTTTGACCGATGTTGCCGGCGAGGATGACGATGTTTTGCATGATTAGCTCCTGTGTTTCCTGTCTTCGGGACCGTCCCTTCGACAAGACCCGGAAAAAGCCCGTCGGGTGATGCGTGCACGGTGGACAGCATGGACACCGGAAACCCCCAAAGGACCGGGGTGGAGCGGGTAGGACGCCATAGGCGGCCAACACGGCCCGGGCTGACGCGGGGTTGCGCGCAGGCAAGCGAACGGGATTAGGGGATTGTCAGTCGAAGGGATGGCCCAGAAGACAGAGATGCGCGGGGAGCCCATGCCAGACCCTGTCATCCTGCCAATCGGGACTGCCTGAACCCAAGCCCAGCACCCCACTAGCGGCCAAGATTATGCTCGTCACCTGCCTCCCCGCCTTCCGGGAGTTGCGGCACCCTGCCGCGACAGGCTATCGATACCGGATCATTCAGGACACGGAGCGCACCAATGGCTGATTACGATCTCGAGGCACTGTCGCTCGGCGAGCTGAAGAAAATGCGGAAGGACGTCGCCAAGGCGATCTCCACCTATGAGGATCGACAGAAGGCGGAAGCCCGCTCCAAGGTGGAAGCTCTCGCCCAGGATCTGGGTTACTCCCTGGCCGAACTTGTCGGCACCGAGACGAAAACCGCCCGTGCGCCTGCGCAGCCGAAATACCGGCACCCTAACCTGTCGCTCGCCTGGTGCAGCCGGGGTCGCCAAGGAAGTAGTATGGCGAACGCACCGTCAAGATAGGGCCCACCACTAAGGTTTTTTCCAGAACCGTATCGCCGAACCTTCGAAATTCGCGAGCGCTTTAGCGACATTCACGCCGCCTAGGATTTCAGTACTTGATGCCAGAGGATGGAAGCGGGGGGCGGTTGTTGTCCAGTTGCCCTCCGCGTCGCAATGGTGATGCGCGGCACCAGGTACGAGGTGTTCCTCAAGCGGAATGATGGCGCGCGGGTTATGATAGACGTTGAGTCCTTCCACCCAGCTCTCATGGTATCCTTTGGCGTTCACGATCGCCTTAAAGAGCAGCGGGTCCCTCGCTACGGGATCGGGGTCGACGACAGTGCCAGTACGCGTCATCAAAACATTGCCCGCGTCGAACCCGGCCAGAATCCCCATTCGATTGAATTTTGAGATCGTACCAGCGGTTGTGGAGATAACGGCGCTGACATGTTCTGAGTCCGGAATGTCAAAGAAGCCGGAGGGTATCACCTTGTCCCCCCAACGGTGCTCAATGATCTTTATGGGCTGAGCTACGGCTCTTCCTTGCTCGTCGCGTGCGGCGTCAAAGGAGTACCCGTAGAGATACCGCTCGAGTGCGGATCGGGTGTGGATCATGGAGCCGGGCGATGAGAAGTCCGCGATTGCAAACACCAGCGGCACACCAGCGATCTGCTCCTTTTCCCAGTATTTTTTCCTTAGCTTGCTGAACAATGGGCTGCCGAACTTTATCGGCATATAGTCCCACAGATACGCTTCCATCTGTTCCTGGGTCTCAACGGGCGGTGGCGGAACAATTTCAGCGCCTCGCCGAGTCGGTCCAACCGTCACCGCTTCGACGGCGATGGGCCCAAACAAGCTTGTGCCGATGAAGTCGGGCACAGCATGCGTCACATCCAGGGAAAACCCAAGTTCGATTAGCGTCGCGAAAAGGTAAAGTTCCCAAATCCGCTGGTCGAAAGCGGTGGACTGGAACTGCTCCACGAAGTTTCCATCTAGATCCTCGTGCCACCGCATCATTGGTTCGATTATGCCCCGGGCAGGAAAGAACCCAATTTCGGATGCGACCTGCTGGAAGTCCGGGTGCAAGACATCCAGTGGGTGCATAAGAGTGAAGAAATTGACCGGCTCCCCCCTTTCATCACCTTGGTGATGAAATTCGTCCGGCTCATCGAGCAAATTGGTCATCAGTTCCGCCAATGCGTCGTGCGCCAGTTCCGGGCTCTCGAGGAAATTGGTCATGGAAGTCCACCGGAACCGCAATTTCGCGTCCCGGCCAAAGGCCATTCCCGCGAAGTCACCGTCTGTTCGGTCCCTGATGAGCAGGCCGAGAATGCTCCCATCCTCTGCCTCGTAGTAAGCCAGTTCCTCACCAGTCAAAACTGCCCTCGGGTGCCGGGCATAGCCAGCGATTGCATTGAAGCGGAGTTCGGAAATTTCCTTCAAAGCAAGTCCTTTAACACTGCTGTCGATGTTCACGTACGGTGTCAGATTGAACGAGTGTTGCAAAGGTCGGCTTTGGCAAGGCCTGCTGATAGTCCTTGAGGGCTTCGACGCAACTGCGCATGTCCGCTGCCCGGCCAACCCTGCGCACCACGATCTGCTCAGGGCCGCAGACCGGCGTTCCTCAGATCGGCATCGCCGATCACTTGGTCGCCGATAGGCCCGGAGGCGCACCTGCGCGGTGCCCGGGCCCTCGGGAAGTGAGGCCAAAGCCTCACCCGAAGGGATCGTACTCCGAGACGATCACGACCTCGTCGCCGTCGATTTCATCGGCGGGGACGGCGCCGAAGGTTCCATCCCCTGCCTGGAAGACGACGATCGAGACCATGAGCGTGGCGGCGAGGGAGGCGGCGAAGGCGTGTGCATCTTTGCGGGACATCTGTTTGGCTCCTGTCTTGGAGGCGGGGGACCATCCCCCGCGCGACAGGACCTCGAAGGCCCGAATACTGGCTGACATCACCGGGTGCGTTCGGCTCGTCCGAATCCGCCCGGCGGCACGGGCTCGCCCGTAGTCCGACCCCTCGCGGGTTGATCTCGAAGACAGAATTTGGGCCAAGGAAGGGAATGGCGAGCGGGGGATGGTGCCCTGACGACTGGAGCCGGTTGTCCCGCTGATGCTTTTGCCGCCAGCCTCCCGGCCAAACTCTTGGTTGAAGACGTCCTTCCTTGGGGATGGTTCCTTTGGCGCCCCGCGAACTCAAAGGACGAGGTTGTGATGGTTGAGAGGCCCGCGCTTGGGCGGGCCCCTCGGTTTCAGTGGGCTCAGGCGGCCAGGTCCGCGCCCCCTGCCCTTTCGCCATCTTCATCGCCAACGATTTCAAGTCGCGCATTGCGGTATCCTTCCTTGGCGATCCAAAGCTCGGCCGCAGTGACAGATTCCGCCAAATGCAGCAGCTCCGTGTTGCCGCCGAAGTCGAGAAGCACGCGGACCTGCCCGGGCTTCGGTTCCTCGGCCACCTCGAAGACGAGGGTGCTGTCAGCAGAATGGCTGCGCATGATGGTCACGAGGATCACCCCGTCCGAGGAGAAGTTGCCCTCATGCAGCGTGAACGACGCGGGTGCCGTCCAGGTCGCGTAAAGCCGGGGTGGTTCCTTTTTCACAAGGCGGCCGACGCCGTTCGAGCGCTCCCAGGCCGCCAGCTTCTTGGTGAAGCGTGCCGGTGGCTTGGGGCTGCCGTCAGTGTAGCGAATGAGCGCCCCGAGGGGGGCGGTGTCGATGATGGTTGTTGCAGACATGATTCCTCATTCTGAATGCGAGTAATCGCATTCATCTTATTGATATTGTTACGTTATAGGGTGATTGGAGGCGGAATCTCCGCCCCCCACTGGATCACGTTATTCCGCGGCCAGCATCGATGCGCCTTGAGCAGGCAGGTCATCCGTCAGGAATGCAGGAAGGTCAGCTTCACTGACGCTGTCAGCCACTTCGGCATCCGCCCCCTGGCCTTCGGCACGGTCCTCACCGTCCAGCGCCACGAGATCGTTCCGGCGCAGGACCTCGGGCAACCAGCCGCTGCCCTTCAGCAAGCGCTCGGCTTCACTGGCCATCTCGCTTTTCTTCAGGTGATCGAGGAGCTGGGCAGTCCCCTCCCCTTTCGCTTCGCGCACGGCCTCGAGGATGCGGGCCTTGGGCACGCGGTTGAGATAGGTGTCGACCGTCGGCTCCCAGCCCGCCTCGACCATGTCGAGATCTGTGGCACGCGCCACGAGATCGGAATGCGCCATCCGCCGGGTCAGACCGCCTGCGGAGATGCCTGCACCGTATGGGTTCACCTTCTCATGCAGCGCGTTGACGCCGAAGCTGAGGCAATGCGCCAGCAAGGCCAACCGACTGCCCTGATCGAGGACCGTCAGATAGTCCCAGAGCGCTGCATCATCGCCAAGCGGCAGATCGGCTTCCCATTCCGCATGACGCTCGTCGACCAGCTTCGCCACCACGCTGTCTTTCAGATCGGGCGCTTGCGCTGACATATAGACCTGACGCACGGATGCCTCGAGACAGCTGCCCGAAGCAGATGAGGTGCGGAAGGTGTCCGTCACCAGCTTCAGGAGCAGGAGTGTCAGCGCGACATCCGGCGAGCGCCCGATCGCTTCACGCAGCGCCAGCGTCCGGTGGGCCGTCAACTCCATGACCAGCCGCTCGGGCAGCGGCTTCAACGCCCCGTCGTCCTCATCCTCCGGCAAGTCAGCTCCGATCGGCTGACCACCCGACATGATGACGGTTCCGCCAGGAGCGGCACTGACATGGCTATCGGTGAGATTACGATCATCCCCCCGCCCCGCCACCGCAGGATCAGTACCATCCTGGACCGCGGTCTCGTCAACGGGCTCATCCTCTGGACGCACATAGCCGCGATAGACGGCCAGCGCGCCGTAGCGGTCGAGCGTGACGAACGCCCCTGCCCGCCCGATCTCCTCCGCGTCGAAGATCAACGGCCGGGTCTCGATCTTTTCCATCTCCGTTTCCAATACGCCAAGCCGCGTGTCGATCTCGTCGGGGATGTCATCCTGATCCGCGTATTCCTCCTCGAGCGCTCGGTACTCGGCGAGCAGCTTGGCATGAGCTGCACCTTCGTCATCCGTCATCGGTGCCGGATCACCAGACAGAGACCGCAGCCCGTGACTGTAGCCGTAGGGCAGGTCAAGCGCGACCTCGATCCACTTCCAGCCCTCAACCGCAACCGTCTCAGCCTCGGCCTGGAGTTTTTCCGTCACCAGCCGATCGAGCAGGGCAGGGTCCTCGAGCCAGCCACCGTCATCGCCCTGAAAGAGGTCATGCAGCATCGTGCCGCCCGCTGCTTCGTAGGCCTCAACACCCACAAAGACCGCGCGCCGGTCAGACGCCCGGACCGACGTCTCTGTCAGCATGCGCCGGATCTGGAATGGCTCCTTGTTCCAGGATGAATGGATCACATCCCAGACCTGAACCTGACGCGCATGATCGGGGTTCACGGTGAAGGCCATGAGCTGCTCCAGCGTCATGCCATCCTCGGCATAGACCTCAAGCAGTGCAGGGGCGACGGAGGCGAGTTTCAGGCGTTGCTTCACGATCTGTGGCGTCACGAAGAAGGCCGCAGCAATCTCTGCATCGCTCTGACCCTTGTCGCGGAGGGACACAAACGCGCGGAACTGGTCGAGCGGGTGCAGGGCGACGCGCTGCATGTTCTCGGCCAAGGAATCGTCCTCGGCGAGGATGTCGGACGCTGCATCCCGCACGATGCAGGGAATGGGTGTCGTCTTTGCCAAACGCTTCTGCTTCACCAGCAGGGACAACGCTTGGAACCGCCGTCCACCGGCCGGGATCTCGAACTTGCCGGTCTCGGTCCCATCGTCAGCCAAGACGTGCCGCACGCTCAGGCTCTGCAAGAGGCCGCGGCGGCCAATGTCTTCGGCCAGTTCCTCGACGGATACGCCAGCCTTGATGCGCCGCACGTTGGACTGGCTGAGCACCAGCTTGTCGAAAGGGATATCCCGTGAAGGGGACAGGGTGATTTTCTGGACAGGTTTCGCCATCAGTTTTTCTCCACGACGGGCGTCGGAAGCCACTCTCCCGATCTCACTTCCCGTCAAACCCTTCACAACCACTCTCTCCCTCTAAGCTGGGTTAGAAAGTTGGCCATGGCCAACTAAGGGGCACCTCGATTTTTGACTGTTTTCTCGACTATGGAGCAGTTGGCGCAGCCTGAAGGGCTTGGAAGGCCGTCAGTTGACGGGTTGTTGCGTCGGGTCTGATGATGCGCAGCCCATTTCAGGGTCGT
>NZ_QZEX01000001.1 GCF_003646465.1 Chachezhania antarctica | reverse complement strand
CGCAGGACCGCAGCGACACATCCAAGCCAACATAATGTTCCATTCGAAGTCTCCCTTGCTCACAGATTTCCTGTGATCCTATCGGGAGCTCGACCTCAGTGCAGGGTCAGCCCAATTACGCATGCTCGGAGCCCAATTCGACCGATGCTGCAAACACTGTGACGACAGGTTTTCGCGTACCGCGGGGCTAGTACAGGCACTTCCACGCTCCAACTTCAGATACCGGCCGGGTACGGTTTCAAGGGGAATAGCGGCCGCTGGTTGCGGCTTTCACGTGTCAGAGCTCACCCAGGTAACCTCGTATCAACGCTTCGGTTTCAGGGGCATCGACGATATCAAGATGCGAGGCACCGTTGACGACATGGTAATGTCCCTTGTCTGTCACATTGCTCATGAGAGGTTCGTACCGGTCCGCCACCATCGCTTCGTCTTCTGCTCCTGCGACCAGAAGGAACGGCGGCAGTCTGGCCATATCCGCGAGGTAGTTGCTTCTCGGTGCGAAGGATGTGTTGAGCCGCCAGCTGTAAGACGTGGTCGCATAATCGCCAAGTGGACCATCCAGAACCGCTTTGGGCATGTTGAACTGGATCATGTCCATGTGGTCAAGCCAATGGACGCCCACGTTGTTGAGCATCGACAAGCCGATGATGCGGCGGGTCAGTACATGCGCCCAGCCTCCTGAGCTAGGTTTTGTCGTCGGGGCATTGTGCTTGAGAAACGGCGCAAGAAGAATGGCGCCACCGATTTTTCCGCCATGTTCACCACCTGCAAAGCGCACCACCAGCCCGCCCCCGGAAGAGTGACCCAGCAGGATAGCCTCGCGCGGGTCGTCTGCCATCAGGTCGGCGATGTCGTCCTCGAATTGTCCGATGTAATCCACATCGCCACGTCGCGCAGGTCTGTCCCCATGTCCTCGAAGCGTAACGGCCTTGACCTCGGCCACATCCCTGAGCGCCCATGCCAGACGGTCGAATTGACCGCCAAACCATCCTGAGCCGTGAATCATGATGACCAAAGGCAAGCCTGCGCTGCCTTCCGTCTGCACATGGGTATACGAGAACTCCGCGCCATCACGCGCGGTATAGGTCCTGCGGGCGAATTCGGGTGTTTCCGGTGGGGCAAAAGCACCTGACGCCGTTACTCCGGTGAAATCCAACCCCTCACGCGCTTCGAGAGCTTTGGGATGTTGGGAGACGATAAGGGCCACCGCCATAACGAAGTAGATGCCGACCGAGATCGCGGCCAATGTCAGGATACTCAAGGTCAATACGGGTCTCCGGATGAGCGTGGTCAGAATTCTCGAAGCTACAACTGCGACGCATAAGTTTGGCTGGCTTCGTCCAGGGCCTGAACTCAAAAAGACTGGACGGACTGATGGCGGACATTGGCGGCCCCAAAAACTGGTGTCCACTTCGTCCCGCAAGCCGGACCAATGCACAGGCCGCAGCGAAGGTCTCCGTCAGATCAGACACGTGAGGCCAAATCCTGTCCCCACCCCGGCCAAAGCGCGCCCGGCGCGGCGGAGGAGGACGCGCATTCGGCGCGTCCGACGGGGGGTGGGTGGGCGGGCCGCGCCGGGCGCGCTTTGGCCCGCGGCGTTCACCCCGTTTTACCTCTATGTCCAGAAAGTATAGTGCCCCGGGTATTCGCCTCGTGACCGGCTGTGTCCAGAAAGTATAGTGCCCCGGGCCCTCAGCTTCGCCGCCGCGACACCTTGCGCTTGCCCTTGTCGCCCTTGCCCGGTGCCCGGCCCGGACGACCCGACCCGGCGGACTTGCCCCGCCCGTAACGCCCCGACCGCGGCTGCCCCTTCGGCATCGCTTTCTCGTTCAGTTCCAGCAGTTCCAGCTCGATCCCACCGGTGACAGGAGAGGCTTCGGCCAGCTTCACCTTCACTCGCTGCCCCAGCGCGATCAGAAGCCCGGTATCGGCCCCCATCAGCGTCCCGGCCTGCTGGTCGTACTTGAAGTATTCCTGCCCCAGAGAGCGGATCGGGATCAGCCCGTCGGCGCCGGTCTCGTCCAGCTTCACGAAGACGCCGAACCGGGCTATCCCGTTGATCCGGCCTTCAAATTCCGCGCCCACCCGATCGGCCAGGTAGGCGGCAAGATAGCGGTCCGTTGTCTCGCGCTCGGCCATCATCGACCGGCGTTCGGTGTCCGAAATTTGCACCGCCGTCTGCTCCAGCGTCTCGATCTCGCGCTCGGACAACCCGTCGTCGCCCCAGCCGTGGACAGAGATCAGCGCCCGGTGCACGATCAGGTCGGCATAGCGGCGGATGGGCGAGGTGAAATGCGCGTATTCCCGCAGCGCCAGCCCGAAATGTCCAAGGTTGTCAGGGCTGTAATAGGCCTGACTCATCGACCGAAGGGTCGAGATATTGATCAGTTCCGCATCGTCCGACCCGGCGGCGGCGTTCAGCAACTGGTTCAGATGCCGCGTCTGCAGCACCTGCCCCTTGGCCAGCGCATAACCCGACGCCCGCGCCGTCTCGCGCAGCGCGTCCAGCTTGGCCTGCGACGGCTCCTCGTGCACCCGGAACAGCAGCGGCGAGCGTTTCTTGCCCAACGTTTCGGCGGCGGCCACGTTGGCCAGCACCATGAATTCCTCGATCATCTTGTGCGCGGTCAGCCGGTCGCGGAAGTTGACGGACGTCACGGTCCCGTCCTCTGCCAATTCGATCTGGCGTTCCGGCAGGTCCAGATCCAGCGGCTGGCGCACCTCCCGCGCAGCGGCCAGCGCATCGTAGGCGCCTTTCAGCGGTACCAGCACCGGATCCAGCAGCGGCCCCGCCTGATCGTCGGGCGTCCCGTCGATGGCGGTCTGCACCTGTTCATAGCTCAGGGACGCGGCCGAGCGCATCAGGCCACGCACGAAACGGTGGCCGATCTTCTTGCCACCCTCGTCGATCTGCATGCGCACGGCAAGGCACGCGCGCGGCACGCCTTCGTGCAGCGAACACAGGTCGCCCGACAGGCGCTCCGGCAGCATCGGCACGACGCGGTCCGGGAAATACGTGGAATTTCCGCGCTTTACGGCTTCGCGGTCCAGTTCGGTGCCGGGGCGGACATAGGCCGCGACATCGGCGATGGCGACCCACAGGACGAAACCGCGCGGGTTCTTCGGATCCGCGTCGGGTTCGGCAAAGCAGGCGTCGTCATGATCGCGGGCATCGGCCGGGTCGATGGTGACGAAGGGCAGCTCGCGCAGATCCTCGCGGCCCTTCAGTCCCTGCGGCTTCATCCCGTCGGCTTCCTCCAGCACCTCGGCCGGGAAGTCGTCGGGGATTCCGTGATTGTGGATCGCGATCAGCGACACGGCCTTGGGGCCGCTCGGATCGCCCAGCCGCCCGATCACGCGGGCGCGCGGCAGGCCCATGCGCGCGCGGGAGCCGATCTGTTCGGCCTCGACCAGTTCGCCATCCTTGGCGCCGTGGCGGTCGGCCTCGGACACCGTCCACTCGTTGTGGGTCGCCTTGTCGATGGGCACGATCCGCCCGCCTTCGGACTCCTTGCGGTAGACCCCCAGCACCCGGCGGGGATGGGAGCCGATGCGACGGATGAGGCGGGCCTCGTAATGGTGATCCTCGCCCTGCACGATCTGCAGCTTGGCAAGGATGCGGTCGCCGGCGCCAAGCGCGGGATCGGCGGCGCGCGGCAGGATGAGCACGACGGGCTCCACCCCTTCGCCATGCCATTCCAGCGGGCGGGCGAACAGGTCACCGTCCTTGTCGGGCGCGCGCACTTCCAGCACCGTCACCGGGGGCAGGCGATCGGGATCGCGATAGGACTTCTTGCGCTTTTCCAGGTGGCCTTCGTCTTCGAGCGTGCGCAGGATGCGCTTCAGCTCGATCCGCTGGGCGCCCTTGATGCCAAAGGCCTTGGCGATATCGCGCTTGGACGTCTGGGTGGGGTTTTCTGCGATCCATTCGAGGATTTCGCGGCGGTCGGGGATCCGGGTCATGGCCGGTCCCTAGCACGGACCGGGGGCCGCGTCATGAGCAATTGCGACGTGGCGCCGTCGGGACATGACACGCCCTCAGCGCCCCGCCCGCCCTCCCCAACGGCGCCCCGCTTCGCGGGCCGCCTAGGCGCTTCGGGCGCGTCGGGTGAGGTCAGCTTTCGTGTCCACGTCGGCAAGGCGGGCGGCTTCAGCGATCTTGAGCCCCGGCAAGACCGCGACGGTGTCGGCCATGGCGTGCGGGGTTGACCAGCGGACGCGGTCGAGCGCCCCGGTTCGCAAGGCGCGCGCGGCAAGTGCGGACGACCTGAAACCGATGAGCCAGTAGCCGCCGTCCTCGGCCGGTCCCAGAACGGCGTCGGCGGTGCCCATCATTCGGAACGCATGGGCGATTTCGGTGGATGTCACGTCGGGGATGTCGGCGCCGATCAGGCAGACAGGTCCGGGTGGGGCGGCTGCCATCGCGCGCAGCATGCGATGGCCCAGATGGCCTGTTCCCTGGGGGATTCGGGGCAGATCGCCGGGCCAGACACGGCTTTGCAGGCCGTCCACATCGGGGCTGACGGCCAGCACGAGGTGCCAGCGCGGGTCGCGCAGACGGCGCAGAAGGTACCGGATCCGATGCCGGAACCACCACGCCGCGCGGGTCATGCCGATCTCTGCGCCAAGGCGGGTTTTCACGCGGCCCGGCCTTGGTTCCTTGACCATCACGATCAGGGTGCGCGGCTTGCGCCTCACGCGAAATAGCCGGCCAGGATCCGCGTGTAGATCGCCTTCAGCTGCCGGATCTGGTCCACCGGCACGCGTTCATCAACCTGGTGCATGGTCTCGCCCACCAGACCGAACTCGACCACCGGGCAGTGATCCTTGACGAACCGCGCATCCGACGTGCCACCCGAGGTCGACAGGATCGGTGTGACGCCGGTTTCGGCCTCGACCGCCTGCGCGACGAGATCGGAGAGCGGTCCGGGCGGTGTCAGGAAGCTTTCGCCCGAGACGCGGATCTGCACGTCGATCTTCACGTCGAAGTCGCTGGCGACCTGCGCTGCCTCGGCCCGCAACCAGTCGGACAGGCTGTCGCCGGAATGGGTGTCGTTGAAACGGATGTTCACGCGGGCCATGGCCTTGGCCGGGATCACGTTCGTGGCCGGGTTGCCGGTATCGACCGTCACCACCGCCAGCGTCGACGGGTCGAAATGGTCGGTGCCCTGGTCCAGTTCGTGGCTCGCCAGCCGGTCCATCAGGCGGACCAGCGGTGGCAGCGGGTTCTTCGCGCGGTGGGGATAGGCCGAATGGCCCTGAACGCCGGTCACGTGAAATTCGGCGTTCATGGAACCGCGGCGACCGATCTTGATCATCTCGCCCATGCGCGACGGGCAGGTCGGTTCGCCCACGAGGCACGCGCGCATCTGTTCGCCGGTCTCAGCCATGTAATCGAGCAGCGCCGTCGTGCCATCCAGCGCCGGGCCCTCTTCGTCCCCCGTGATCGCAAGGATCACCGCACCGTCGGGCGGGGTGTGGGTGACGTGGTCGATGGCGGCGGCAACGAAGGCCGCGACGCCGGATTTCATGTCGGTTGCGCCACGGCCATAGAGGATACCGTCACGGATTTCGGCGCCGAAGGGATCGGTGGTCCAGTCATCCGCGTCGCCGATGGGCACCACGTCGGTATGGCCGTTGAAGCCGAAGGTCTTCGCGTGGCCCTTTTTGCCCCAGCGGGCCAAGAGGTTGCTGACACCGCCCCGATCCACCCGCGTGCAGTCGAAACCCGCGGCTGTCAGGCGATCCTCCAGCAGCACCAGCGCGCCGCCTTCTTCCGGCGTGACCGAGGCGCAGCGCACAAGGTCGGCTGTCAGCGCGACCGGATCGGTTTCGGCATGGGCGGCTTCGGTCATGGCGGGGCTCCTGTCGATGGCGTCCCCGCCTGAATAAGACACTGGCGGCGCGGGTGCCACCGGTCCGGCGGGTTAAAGCCCGCCGACATTCCGCAAAAGGGTGACGACGGCATCCACGCCCTGCCGCTGTTTCAGGCTGGCGAAGACGAAGGGGCGGTCGCCGCGCATCCGCTTCGCATCGCGTTCCATCACGCCCAGGTCGGCGCCGACGTAAGGGGCCAGATCGGTCTTGTTTATGACCAAGACGTCCGACTTGGTGATGGCAGGCCCGCCCTTGCGCGGGATCTCCTCTCCCGCGGCCACGTCGATGACATAGAGCGTGACGTCCGCCAGTTCCGGGCTGAAGGTGGCTGACAGGTTGTCACCGCCGGATTCGATCAGCACGATCTCGACCTCGGGGTGGCGGGCGATCATCTCGGCCACGGCGGCGAGGTTGATCGAGGCGTCCTCGCGAATGGCCGTATGCGGGCAGCCGCCGGTTTCCACGCCGATGATCCGGTCCCGCGGCAGGACCTGCAGGCGCATCAGCGCCTCGGCGTCTTCCTGCGTGTAGATGTCGTTCGTGACCACGCCCACCGAATGGGTGTCGCGCAGCGCCTCGCACAGGGCGGCGGTCAGCGTTGTCTTGCCTGCGCCCACCGGGCCGCCGATGCCCACGCGCAGGGGGCCGTTCATGTCCTTCATGTGCGGAAACTCCGTGAATAGAGCGTCTCGTGCGTCATCGAGGCGATATCGGCCGCGAAGGCCGTACCGCTCAGGGCATCAAGATCGCCGGAAAGCGTCTCACGCGCCACTGTTTCGCACAAGGGGTGAAGCGCCGACAGCACCGCCTGCCCTTCCGTCTGGCCCAGCGGCACCGCGCGCACGGCGGCAGAGACGAGGTTCGCGGCAAAGGCGTGAAGGTACCATGCGGCGACGGTCTGTTGTGGCAGGCCACACAGGGACGTGGCCCGGCCCACGGCGACGGGATAGGTCAGGCCGTGCAGGTCCAGCCCGTGGAGCGTCGCGGTGGTCTGGCAGAAGGCGGAGCCCATCAGCTCCGTCTCCATCAGCCGCTCGCGGGAGGGGGCGAAGGCGCGGGCGGTGGCGTCGATGGTGCGGACAGCGTCGATGTCGGGGGCAAGGTAGGCCGCGGACAGGAACAGAGCATCGGACCGGCCCGAGCCATAGTCGATCAGGATGCGGATCCAGTGATCCAGGTCCAGCGCAGTTTTCAGTGCACCGTCGGAAATCGCCATTTCCAGACCGTGGGAATAGGCGAAGGCCCCCACCGGATAACCGGGAGAGAACCATTGCGCGAGTGTCAGGAAGGCGATGCTGCCAGTACCGGATTCAATGGCTGTGGCCATGGGTCCGTCCGTGACCATAGGCGCCGCCTTCGGGCGTGAAGGGTTCCGTGACAGGCCGCGTGTTGGCGCCGATCTTCGACAGCATATCGGCGATGACGTGATCGGGCTGGATCAGCAGGCGGCCCGGTTCGATCTGGCACGGCGTGTGGCGGTTGCCGACATGCCATGCGACGCGGGTCAGGTCAGGCCCGGTGATTTCCAGCAGAGATTCAGGTGCCGCGACGATCTCGATCTCGTCGCCATCGACCGTCACCAGCACCCCGCCGTGATTGAGCGATGTGGTCTGGGACAGGTCCACCAGAACCTTCCGGCCGTCTTCCAGTTCCAGCACCCTTCGGCGCAGGAAACGGCCTTCGTAGGTCAGATGCAGACGGCCTGCCGGGGCAGGCCTGTGTGCATGGTCGTGATAAACGCGCGCCACAAGCTGCGTTGCGGCATCGCTCGATGCTGCGCTCGCAGCATCCGTATCCGGCCCCGGGGCAGTCATACCTGCCCCCGGGACATGTGCCGGGTCTGGATCAGATCCAGTAGCCGGGCGACAGCACGTGACGTGCGATGTCTTCGCGCTTGATGCCGCGCTTCGCGAGATCTGCGTCGGAAAGAGCTTCCAGCGCGCGGATCTGCTTCATTTTCGAGTTGTTCTCGGCCATGACCACCAGGCCGTTGCCGATTGCCGAAAAGAAACGGCTGAACGCGTTTTGTACATTCCGGCCCGCCGGAACGTTTGCAGTGATGTGTGCCATAGGAGATGTATCCTTTGCTAAAGATCAATCTCCTCCCATGGCGGTGAAGGTATGCTGCAGGTGCAGCATGTGCCACCCCTTTTGCGGAATAGCCGCTGTGCGCGAAATGCAAGGCAATGTTCATCGGATATTCACTCAGAACAGAAAGTAGCGCTGCGCCATGGCCAGTTCCTCGGCCGGCTGGCAGGTCAGAAGCTCTCCGTCCGCGCGCACTTCGTAGGTTTCGGGGTTCACCTCCATCTGCGGGGTGGCGGTGTTCAGCAGCAGATCGGCCTTGGATATCGCCCGCGTGTTCTTGACCGCCACCGTCTCCTTCGCCAGCCCGAATTGCGCGCCGATCCCGTTGGCCTGCCCCGCGGCAGACACGAACATGACCGAAGACTTTTCCAGCGACCGGCCATAGGCGCCGAACATCGGGCGGGTATAGACGGGCTGCGGCGTGGGGATCGAGGCATTCGGATCGCCCATCTGCGCCACGACGATGGTGCCGCCCATCAGAACCATTTCAGGCTTCACGCCGAAGAAGGCCGGGTTCCACATCACCAGATCGGCGCGCTTGCCGACCTCGATCGAGCCGATCTCGGTCGACATGCCGTGCGCGATGGACGGGTTGATCGTGTACTTGGCAATGTAGCGACGGACGCGGAAATTGTCGTTCTGGCCCTGCTCTTCCGCCAGACGCCCGCGCTGCTTCTTCATCTTGTCGGCGGTCTGCCACGTGCGGATGATCACCTCGCCGATGCGGCCCATGGCCTGGCTGTCGGACGCGATGATCGAAAAGGCGCCCATGTCGTGCAGGATGTCTTCGGCGGCAATGGTTTCGCGCCGGATGCGGCTTTCGGCAAAGGCCACGTCTTCCGGGATCGAGTTGTCCAGGTGATGGCAGACCATCAGCATGTCCAGATGCTCCTCCAACGTATTCACGGTGAAGGGGCGCGTGGGGTTGGTGGACGACGGCAAAACGAAGCTTTCGCCACAGATCTTGATGATGTCCGGCGCATGGCCCCCGCCCGCGCCTTCGGTGTGGAAGGCGTGGATCGTGCGGCCCTTGATGGCGTCGACCGTGTTTTCGACGAAGCCGGATTCGTTCAGCGTGTCGGTGTGGATCATCACCTGCACGTCCATGTCGTCGGCCACGCTCAGGCAGCAATCGATGGCGCCGGGGGTCGTCCCCCAGTCCTCGTGCAGTTTCATGGCGGAGGCACCGGCCTCGACCATTTCCACCAGCGCATCGGGTTGCGAGGCATTGCCCTTGCACGACAGCCCGAAATTCATCGGGAACGCGTCCAGAGACTGCATCATCCGCGCGATATGCCAGGGCCCCGGCGTGCAGGTGGTGGCGAGCGTCCCGTGGGCGGGCCCGGTGCCGCCGCCCAGCATCGTCGTCACGCCGGAATGCAGCGCATCGTCGATCTGCTGCGGGCAGATGAAATGGATGTGGCTGTCGAAGCCCCCCGCCGTCACGATCCGGCCTTCGCCCGCGATCGCCTCGGTTCCCGGGCCGACGATGATATCGACATCGGGTTGCGTATCTGGGTTGCCCGCCTTGCCGATGGCGGCGATGCGGCCGTCCTTCAGACCGATATCCGCCTTGTAGATGCCCGTCACGTCGACGATCAGCGCGTTGGTGATGACCGTATCCACGGCCCCGCCCGCGCGGGTCACCTGGCTTTGGCCCATGCCGTCGCGGATCACCTTGCCGCCGCCGAACTTGACCTCCTCCCCGTAGGTGGTCAGGTCCTTTTCGACCTCAATGATCAGGTCGGTATCGGCCAGCCTGACCTTGTCGCCCGTGGTCGGGCCGAACATGCTGGCGTAATCGGTGCGGGCTATTCTGGCGGGCATCGGGGTCTCTCCGCTGATGGAGCTTCAAGTTACTTAAATGCGTGCGGGCCGGTCCGTGCGGCGCCCGTTCAGTCGAGCGCGCCCATGACCGCCTGGTTGAACCCGTAGACCTTCCGCGCGCCGGCGTAGGGGATCAGGTTCACCTCGCGCCGCTGGCCCGGTTCGAACCGCACGGCAGTGCCGGCGGCGATGTCCAGCCGTTGACCGCGCGCCGCCTCCCGGTCGAAATCGAGCGCGGCATTGGTTTCGGCGAAATGGTAGTGCGAGCCCACCTGAACCGGACGGTCGCCGGTATTGGCCACCATCATGGTCGTGACTTCGCGCCCTTCGTTGAGCACCAGGTCACCCTCGGCAACAAAGAGCTCTCCCGGGATCATGCGATCGACCGGGCGCGCCGGCGGCGAACGGCGCCGGCGGCGACGGCAAGGACGATGACAATCGCGCCGGCGGCGATGGTCAACCCGCTGTCGTGGCTATGGGCCTCGCCGGTCTGGTGTGCCAGCACAGGGGTCGCGGCAAGAATGGCGCCTGCGGTAAGGGTCAGTTTTTTCATGTTGTTGCTCCTGTTTCTTCTTCTGCTCTTCTGGGGCGTTGGTCGCCGGTTTTATCGGATCGGATTGTGAACGGTCACCAGCTTGGTGCCGTCGGGAAACGTGGCTTCTACCTGCACTTCGTGAATCATTTCCGGCACGCCGGTCATGCACTGGTCGCGGCTGATGACATGGGCCCCGGCCTCCATCATGTCGGCCACCGACCGGCCGTCGCGGGCACCTTCGACCACCGCGTCGGTGATCAGCGCGATCGCTTCGGGGTGGTTCAGCTTCACACCGCGCGCCAGACGCTTGCGGGCCACTTCGGCCGCCATCGAGATCAGAAGCTTGTCTTTTTCGCGGGGGGTCAGTTGCATGTCAGATCGTCCACGGTCGGGGTATGTCCTGTTGCGCCAGGCGTTCCAGGACAGGAACAAGGGCCTGACGCAGAATATGGCTGTCGGGCGCCAGCGCGCGCAAGACAAGAAGCCCGTCGCGCACAAGGCTGACACCGGCGCAGAGGCCGGTCGGCTTGAGGTCATGCAGAAGCGCGCGCAAAGGGTCCAGATGCGCGTCGGCCGCACGGGAGACGCGCACCACCGTCGCCATTGCCCCCGCCCCGCCGCCGCGCGCCGGGGCCTTCATCTGGTCGGACACGGCATCGTCCAGCGACAGCGCATCGAGGTAGATCGGAATGCCGTCCCGCCGGATCTCGATCCGGTCGTTGAAGGCCACGTCCTGCAGCCGTTCGCCCATGGCCGCCCGGCCGAAGACCAGCGGCTCGACCATCAGGAACGACGCGTCGGCGTTCAGGTCCACCGTCAGGCGCCGACGAAAGCGGGCGCCGTCGAACAGGATCGTCTCCTGCGGCAGCCAGTGCAGATCGGCGCCGTCATCGACGGTCAGGTGCGTGTCCTGCCGCCCCGTCTCGAACTTTTCGGCGCGGTAGGCGCGTTCGGCAGCCTGTGTCGTGACGGTGAGCCCGGTGCCGGTTCGCGCATGGGCGCGGATGACATAGCGGTCCCCGCCCGTGATCCCGCCGGCCGTGTTCAGCAGCACGCCAAGCACCCGGTCCTTTGACCTTGCGCGCGGAAAGAGAAGCCGCAGCGATCCCGACGTCCGCAGATTGTCAAGTCGCGAGACACCGTCAACGTGTTTGATCGAAAGAATAGCCTGCCCCTGCGCGCGAGGAGGTCTGACAGTCCGGTCTTGCGGCGCAATATCGGGCAGGATCTGAATGTGTCGCTCCGCCATTCGGCTTGTTGCTGGCTCGGGTCAGTCTTCGCATCTGCTGCGAAAGCGTCCATGCGCTTCGGAAGATCAGACGCGAACTTGGCGATTATTGCGCATATGCTGAGCCTGTTAAAGGATTTTTGCCCAGCGAATAAGCGGCTTACGGGCATTTCCGGCGGAAAATGGCCGTGACTGCCCTTACGTCAATCAATATCGGACCGCGGGCGCCCGCAATAAGGGCGTCGCGAAAATCAGGGGACATGTCCATGGATTCGGTACTTTTCGTGCTCTACAAGGCCGCGTTCGCAGTGCTGCGCCCCGACACGGCCCTGATCCTTCTGGTCGCTGCAGCCTTCTGGGCCGTCCTTCGCGGGCACTTGCGGCCGGCACGATGGCTGGCGGGTTCGGCGCTTGCGGCGATGCTGGTGATTGCCCTGCTGCCCGTGGGCCAGTTCGTCCTGCTTCCGCTGGAAACCCGCTATCCGCCCGACCCGCCGGTGCCCGACGACATCGGCGGCATCATCGTTCTGGGCGGCGGCGAAGACGGCGCGGCCAGCCATTACTGGCAAAAGCCCATGGTCAACGGCGCCGGCGAACGGTTTACCGAAGCTCTGGCACTTGCGCAGCGCTTCCCCGAGGCCCCCGTGATCTGGACCGGCGGCATCGTCGCGCTGACACCGGCGGCGAAGGACGCGACCTCGATGGGCGCCTGGGTTCTGCAGGACCTTGGCCTGCGTCCGCCCCGCCTGCTGATCGAGCCGTCGTCGCGCAATACCGCCGAAAACGCGCGGCTGTCGCTGGACCTGGCGCCGGACCGGGGCGACCGGCCATGGCTGCTGGTCACCAGCGCCTTTCACATGCGCCGGTCGGTTGAAACCTTCTGTGCGGCGGGTTGGCAGAACCTTGTTCCCTGGCCCACCGATTTCCGCACCGCACCGCAGACATGGGGGCCGAAATGGAACTTCGCCCTCCATCTTGAAACACTGGTCATGTCCACGAAGGAATGGATGGGGCTGGTGGGCTACCGCGCGACAGGCCGCGGGGGCAGGCCCGACGCGTCCTGCCTGGCCCGGCCTCCGGTTTGACCGCCGCGCGTCAACGCGTTACGCCAAGACGAACAGTCCATGCAAGTATCCCCGGTCCGGAGTCCCATGAGGATCGTTTTTCACGCGGGCGCGCATTTCACGCAAGGTGACCGGCTGCTGAAAAGCCTGATGCGCAACCGCGACAGCTTTGCCGCGCGCAGCATCGCCCTGCCCGGTCCGGCCCGCTACCGCCCCCTGTTCAAGAACGTCTTTCAGGAGGCCGAAGGCGCGCCGCCGGTGCCCGACAGCCGCGAGATCATCCTCGATGCCGCGCTCGACAACGACCGCGCCGAGACCATGATCCTGTCGAACGACCGCTTCTTCGGCGCGGTGAGCGAGGCGGTGGTGGACGGGCGTCTTTACCCCGACGCGCCCCGCCGGCTGCAGCTGCTGCAGGACATCTTCGACCGGGACGAGATCGAGCTGTTCCTTGCCGTCCGCGATCCCGCGACCTTCCTGCCGGCCATCCGGACCGAACTGGCAAGCCGCATGGTGCCGCCCGATCTTCTGGCCGGCACCGATCCCCGCGCCCTGCGCTGGTCCGACCCGATCCTGCGCATGCGCGACGCGGCACCGGGCATCCCGATCACGGTCTGGTGCAACGAGGACGCGCCCCTGATCTGGCCCCAGATCCTGCGCTCCATGGCCGGGTTCCAGCCCGACGACCCCGTCGAAGGCGGGCTGGACGGGCTGGACGAAATCATGACCGGGGAAGGGCTGGAACGCCTGCAGGCCTATATCGACACGTTGGATTCGCCAAGCGCGGCCAAGGTGCGCCGGCTGTCGCTGGCCTTCCTTGAACGGTTCACCGACGAAGACGCCACCGTGGAAGAGATCGACATGCCCGGCTGGACCGAGGCCGACATCGAACGGCTGGGCGCGATCTACGACGAAGACATCGAAGCCCTGCAGGAGGCCGATGGCGTGACGGTGATCTTCCCGTGACCGCCCGACGCTACAGTGCCCCATGACCCGGATCGCGCGCCGTCTTGTCCTGTCCGCTGTCGTGGCCATTGCCCTCCTGCCCATGGCAGGCAAGGCGCAGGAGCCGGTGACCGTCTTCGCCGCCGCCAGCATGAAGACGGCGCTGGACGAGGTGGCGGCGCTCTGGGCGCGCGACGGGAATCCACCGGTGCGGATCGCCTATGCCGGCAGCTCGCTTCTCGCGCGGCAGATCGATCAGGGCGCGCCGGCGGATCTGTTCATCTCGGCCAATCCCGACTGGATGGACTGGCTGCAAGACGCCGGGATGATCCGCGAAAGCAGCCGCCGCACCCTGCTGACCAACGCACTGGTGCTGATCGCGGCCCCGCAGACGATTGCGCCCGGAACAACTGACGGGACAGTGACGGCCGGGTATGACATCGCTGCTGCCCTGGGCGACGGTCGCCTTGCCGTCGCGCTGGTGGAGGCGGTGCCGGCCGGGCTTTATGCCAAGGCGTCGCTTCAGGCACTGGAACAATGGGACGTCCTGCAACCCCGCCTCGCCGAGACCGACAACGTGCGCGCCGCGCTGCGGCTTGTCGCCTCGGGCGAGGCGCCGCTGGGGATCGTCTATCGCTCGGACGCCATTGCCGAACCCGCCGTCCGGGTGCTGGGAACCTTCCCCGCCGACAGCCATCCACCGATCCTCTACCCCGCCGCATTGCTGCCCGACGCGCAGGCAGGTGCCGCGCCGTTCCTCGATTTCCTGTCGACGCCCGAGGCGAAGGCCGTCTTCGAAACGCAGGGCTTCGGCACGGACCCACACCCATGAGCGGCTGGCTCGGCCCCGCGGAATGGCAGGCGGTCGCGCTGTCGCTCAAGGTGGCGTTCTGGGCCACGCTTCTCAGCCTGCCGCTTGGCGTCCTGACCGCACTGGCGCTGGCGCGCGGGCGCTTTCCCGGCCGTCAGGTGCTGAACGCGCTGGTGCATCTGCCGCTGATCATGCCGCCCGTTGTCACCGGCTACCTGCTGCTGTTGACCTTCGGCCGCCGCGCGCCCGTGGGCGAATGGCTGGCCGAAACCTTCGGCCTTGTCCTGGCCTTCCGCTGGACCGGTGCCGTACTGGCCGCCGGCATCATGGCCTTCCCGCTGATGGTCCGCGCCATCCGGCTGGCGATCGAGGCGGTCGATCCCCGGCTGGAACAGGCCGCCGCCACGCTGGGCGCCCCCCGGGCCTGGGTGTTCCTGACGGTCACGCTGCCCCTGATGGCGCCGGGCCTGATCGCGGGGGCGGTGCTGGCCTTCGCCAAGGCCATGGGCGAATTCGGCGCCACGATCACCTTCGTGTCGAACATCCCCGGCGAAACCCGGACCCTGCCCTCGGCCATCTATTCCTTCCTGCAGGTGCCCGGTGGCGATGGCCCCGCGCTGCGGCTTGTCGCCGTGTCGATCTTCGTGTCGCTCCTGGCCCTGGCCCTTTCCGAACTCCTCGCCCACCGCGCCGCGAAACGGGTGGCGGGACGATGAGCCTGTCGGTCGATATCGCCCACCGGCTGGGATCGTTCGACCTGAACGTCGCCTTCGAGGCCCCCGCTGGCGTGACCGCGCTGTTCGGCCGGTCCGGCAGCGGGAAAACCAGCGTCGTGAACGCTGTCGCCGGACTGATGCGGCCCACGTCGGGCCGGATCGCCCTGAACGGCGATGTCCTGTTCGACGCGAAAACCGGCCCGGAGCAGCCGCCCCATCGCCGGCATCTGGGCTATGTCTTCCAGGAGGCCCGCCTGTTTCCGCATCTGAGCGTCCGCAAGAACCTTGCCTACGGCCAACGCTTCGCCCGCCCCGGGGCCGAACGGCCAGATTTGAAAACCATCGCCGACCTGCTGGACATCACCCCGCTGCTGGACCGTCGCCCCGGCACCCTGTCGGGCGGCGAACGCCAGCGGGTCGCCATCGGTCGGGCGCTGCTCTCCGCCCCGCGGATGCTGCTGATGGACGAGCCCCTCTCGGCGCTCGATGCCGCGCGGAAGGCGGATATCCTGCCCTATCTTGAGGCGGTGCGCGATTCCGCCGGTATCCCGATCCTCTATGTCAGCCACAACATGACCGAGGTCGCGCGGCTGGCGACCACCGTCGTCATCATGGATGCGGGCCGCGTGGTAAAGGCAGGACCCGCGGAAGAGGTGCTGTCGGATCTCGATCTCGTGCCGATGCTGGGCGTGCGCGATGCGGGCGCGCTTCTGCAGGCTACCGTCCTTCGGGACCATGATGACGGGATGACGGAGCTTTCGATTGCCGGCGGCACGCTGTTCCTGCCCGACATGGGGCTCGGCCCCGGCAGCAGAACCCGCGTGCGGATCATGGCGCATGACGTGATTCTGGCCGATCACCGGCCCGAAGGCCTGTCGGCCCTGAACATCCTGCACGGCAGGGTTATCGCCCTGCGGGACGGTCGCGGGCCCGGGGTGATCGTGCGGCTGGATTGCGGCGGCGACACGCTGCTCGCCCGGATCACACGGCGGTCGGCCCAGGCGCTGGATATCGCGCCGGGGCGGGAGGTCTGGGCGGTGGTCAAGTCCGTCTCGGTCGCCCGCACCGATATCGGGGCGGGCTGAGACGGCTCACATGCCCAGTGCTTCCTTGTACATCTCCAGCACCGCCTCTTCTTCGGCGATGTCGTCCTTGTCGCGCTTGCGGAGCGCGATCACCTTGCGGATCACCTTGGTATCGTAGCCACGGCCCTTGGCTTCGGCCATGATTTCCTTCTGCTGGTCGGCGATGTCTTTCTTCTCCGCCTCCAGCCGTTCGTAACGCTCGATGAACTGGCGCAGCTCGGCCGCCGTTACCTTGTAGGTCGCATCGGCCGCGCTCTCGACCATCTGTCCGTCTTCCATGCCTCAATACTCCCTGGCGTCGATTGAACCGCACGTGGTGGATTGCCGGGATACATGGGCCGCTGCGGCCCCACAAGGCAAGATCAGACCCCGCCCGCGCGACCAAGGGCGCGCTTGATCGCGACCGCGCTCTCGGGTAGCCGCAGCGCAAACGGGCCACGCTGAAGGAGCGCGCATGTTCGACATCATCATCTGGGCCGGCGCCGTCCTTGTCCTGGCCGGCATCGCGGGCCTGATCTGGTGCGTGCTGAAGGTCATCCGTGCCCGGCGCGCCAGGCTCGACGACGACGCGCTGCGCGTCGTTCTGCAATCGGTCGTGCCGCTGAACCTCGCCGCCCTGCTGGTATCGGCGCTCGGTCTCATGCTCGTGGCCGTCGGCGTGATCCTGGGCTGACCTATGCGGGCTTACACGGGCAGGTTGTCGAAATCCGCCTCGCACCGTTCGTTCAGCAGCGCTTCCTCGAGCGTTTTCAGCCGCGAGGGCACCACCATCCCGGCCGCCCGCATCTTCTGCAGGACCGAACAGAATTCCCGCTGATAGGACATTCGCCCGCTGTTGCCGGCGCTGGCGATTCGCAATTCAAGGTCTCTGGCCCGATGGGCCAAGTCTGTCTCCGTCATGTTTTTCCTCCCCTAAGAACCGATCCGCAACAGGGTCGCGGCTGTTCCTCCTGCCGCAAGTTCCCGGGATCGGCTCTGCAGTCACGTTACCCGCAACTCCACAAGTTTGGCCCAGAAAGTTTACAGGCGGTTAAAAAAACGCATGGGCGGCAGGCTGGTTCCATCGCTGCCTGAAATTTACGCTGCAATCGGGCTTGCATTACATTCACATATTGATATGTGTATTCGCAACAGTAAAGGAGAGTGCCATGACACCTCATGTGACAGCCTTTTTCGACGAAGCCACGTTCACCGCGTCCTACGTGGTGAAGGATCCCCAGGGCAGCGCCTGCGCGGTGATTGACAGCGTGCTCGACTTCGACCACGCCTCGGGCCGGACCGACACGTCCTCGGCCGACGAGATCATCGCCCACATCAAGGCGCGGGGCCTGCAGGTCGAATGGATCCTCGAAACCCATGTTCATGCGGATCACCTGTCGGCCGCGCCCTACATTCAGGAGAAGGTGGGCGGCCAGATCGGCATCGGCGACCGGATCACCGTGGTGCAGGACACCTTCGGCAAGGTCTTCAACGAAGGCACCGAATTCCAGCGCGACGGATCGCAGTTCGATGCGCTGTTCACCGAAGGCGACAGCTTCCATATCGGCCAGATGCGCGGCGACGTGCTGCACACGCCCGGCCATACGCCGGCCTGCCTGACCTACGTGATCGGCGATGCGGCCTTCGTGGGCGACACGCTGTTCATGCCCGATTTCGGCACCGCGCGCTGCGACTTCCCGGGCGGTTCGTCCGAGACGATGTACAATTCGATCCAGAAGATCCTCGCCCTGCCGGACGAAACTCGCATCTTCGTGGGCCATGACTACAAGGCGCCGGGCCGCGATGAATTCGCGTGGGAAACGACCGTGGGCGAACAGAAGGCGCTGAACATCCACGTGGGGCAAGGCAAGCCGATCGAGGATTTCGTGTCGATGCGCGATGCCCGCGATGCAACGCTGGGCATGCCGCGCCTGATCCTGCCGTCGCTGCAGGTGAACATGCGCGCAGGCCACATGCCGCCCGCCGATGACGAGGGCAACGTGTACCTGAAACTGCCCGTCAACAAGCTTTAAGGAAATCGCCATGGAACACGATTGGATCATGGGCCTGCTTGGCGGCGGGCTGATCGGGCTGGGTGGCGCCGTCTACCTTCTGGGAAACGGGCGCATCATGGGGGCCAGCGGCATCATCGGCGGGCTGGTCGACGGCTCGGGCCGGTCGACCGCCACCGAACGGCTGGTCTTTCTGGCCGGTCTGGTCGGCGTGCCCACGATCCTTTACCTCGCCACCGGCATGACGAAGGAGACGCACCTGACCCCGAACTGGGCGGTGGTGATCGCGGCCGGTCTGCTGGTGGGCATCGGCACGCGGGTCGCCAATGGTTGCACGTCCGGGCACGGTGTCTGCGGCATCTCGCGGTTTTCGCTGCGCGGCATGGTCGCGACGGTGTTCTACATCCTGGCAGGCGGCATCACGCTGACGCTGATGCGGCATGTCCTGGGGGTGATCTGATGCGGTTGATCGTTTCACTGATTGCCGGCGGTCTGTTCGGCGCCGGCCTGTTCCTGTCGGGCATGACCGACACGACGAAGGTACAGGGCTGGCTGGACGTGTTCGGCAACTGGGACCCGACGCTGGCCTTCGTGATGGGCGGCGCGATCCTTCCGATGGCCGTGGCCTGGCAGCTGACCCGCGGGCGGCGCCCGCTGGTGGGCGGTGAGTTCCCCGCCCCGCCCCGGCACGAGATCGGGCACCGGCTGATCGTAGGATCCGTCCTGTTCGGGATGGGCTGGGGGCTGGCCGGGCTCTGCCCCGGGCCGTCCATCGCATCGCTCAGCTATGGCGGCATCGCCGGGCTGATCTTCCTTGGGGCGATGGGCGCCGGCATGCTCGCCGCGCCCACAGTCGGCCAGAGCCTCGACCGGATCGCCGCCCCGGCATAGGCCAGCGCCCCATGCGCACAACGGCGCGGGGCCCTGATCTCAGCTGTCTTCCCCGTCGAGGTTGAGATCCATCGGCGTGCCCATCGGCAGATCCGACAGATCCGACAGATCCGGCAACCCGCCATCGTCCCCGCCAAGGGGCGGCAAGTCCGGAAGGGCGGGCAGATCGGGCAGACCTTCGGTTTCGCCATCCGTGTTCCACGCGGCCATATCGGGATCGGCATCCATGCCCGGCAGGTCCATCGGCGCACCGGCGTCGAAGTCCATCGCGGGCATCTCGGGCAGGTCGTCCAGACCGCCGGCCATCGGCGCGGCATCCATGCCCCCACCCAGACCCGGATCGAAGCCACCATCACCGCCGGGCTCAAGGCCGCCGTCAAAGCCGCCATCAAAGCCACCGTCGAAACCACCGGCTAAGCCGCCCTCAAGCCCGCCGCCGAAACCGCCCATCGCGCCCGGCGCCGGGCCGCGGCCCGCGGGTTCGAAGGTCTCGGCCAGTTCACGGGCCGAGGGCTGTGTCGGGGGCGGTTCGTTCACGCGCAGCGCCCGTGACCCGCCGGCCTGGCCCAGGCGGCCCACGGCGATCTTGACCCCTTCGATGGTGCGCAGTTCGGTCTTTTCCAGTTCGCCGTCGGTCAGTTCCAGAAGCGTGCCGGGTTGCAGGCGCGAAAAGGTCGCCAGTGTCATCCGGATCCGTCCCAGCACCGCCGACAATTCCGCCCGTATCACGCCTGTCGCCTGATCCAGATGCGGACCGCGCGGGCCCGTGGCCACGGAATCCGATTCCTCTTCCGTCAGGTCGGGGAGAGCGAGCCGGAGGGTGCTTTGCACCTTGCCGTGCGCGATATCGAGCGTCATTTCGAAGATGCGAAACCGGTCGTCTTCCAGTTCAAGCACCAGATCCTGCACATCCAGCGCCCGGGCGCCGTAACGGTAGCCGGTCAGGCAGCGGCGGTCATGTTCGACTTCGGCCAGTTCGGAGGCCCGCTGCAGCATCCCGTCGATCAGCGGTTCGGCCAGCGCGGCATCGGTATCGGTAAACGCACGTTCGTTCGGCGTGCCGCCGAAAACATCCCCCATGGTCTGGCGCTGGATCAGGACCATTACTGTCTGGGGATCGACGCTGGCGACGCCGAACCGCCCGTCCGGGCCTTCCAGAAGCATCAGCAGCCAGTTATCGGAAAAATGGCGATGCAGATCGTCGATCATGCACCTGTCCTGCGTGGCGCCGATGGCGGCAATGGGCAGTTCGTACAGGTCGTCGGACGTGCGCGCGATGGCAAGCCTGAGCGCGCGCAGCGCCGTGCGTTCGGTCGTCGACGGACCGGCCTTCGCAGCCGAAAGCTTTCGCGTCAGCGCTGATGGATTTTTCCGGCCCGCAACGCCGCCATCCGCGTCCCCGCCGGACCCGGTCATCTGTTCATCATTCCTAGCCGTCGATGCCATCGGTGCATCCGCCCCAGTCACATGTCCGCCCACACTCGGGACCCGTCATAGCGCATAGGACGTTACGATTGTCTTTACTCCGCGCCATTCCCGGTAAGGGCGTCAGGCCGCTTCGCGCACCAGCGCCGCGGGCAGGTTCACGCGGAAGGCGGCGCCGCCGGGCCGTGGCAGGTAGGCGATGTCGCCGCCAAGGCGCAGCATGATCTCGCGGCAGATCGCAAGGCCCAGGCCTGCGCCCCCGGCCCGTTCGGCATGCACGCGCGAGAATTTCTCGAACACCGTCGCCTGCGCCTCTGCCGGGATACCGCTGCCGTTATCCAGGAAATCGACCGTCACGCCGGCGGCATGCTTGTGGACGCGGATCGTGAGTTCTGGCCTTGGCGCATCGCAATATTTCTGCGCGTTGGTGATCAGGTTGATGAAGACCTGCGCCAGCCGGTCGAGGTCGGTCGCGACCTCCACCTCCTCGGCCCCGCGTTTTCGCCGCACGTGCAGCGGCCTGTCCGCCCCCGCCAGCGCGGCATCGACCGAACGGTCGAGCACATCGGCCAGCTGACCTTCGCGCATGTTCAGCGTCACACGGCCGTTTTCCAGCACGCTCAGATCCAGCAGATCGTCCAGAAGACGCGTCAGACGCAGTGCTTCGTCATGGATGATGTTGGCATAGCGGCGCTGATCTTCGGGGCCCAGGGCTTCCGAATCGCGCAGGATCTCGGAAAACGCGCGGATAGACGTCATTGGCGTGCGCAGTTCGTGACTGACTTGGCTGAGGAAGCTGTCCTTCTGCAGGCTGATCTGGGTCAGCTTGTCGTTCGCCTCGCGCAATTGGTGCGCGGTGCGGGCCAGTTCATCGGACTTGGCTTCCAGCTGGCTGGAATATTCCAGCATCTGCGCGCTTTCGTCCGCCACGGCCAGCAGGTCTTCGACCGACACCGCCGACCGCCCGACGATCTGGTCGACCATCGCATGGGCCGTCGCCGCCCCGACGGAGCCGGAGAGCACACGTTCCAGCCGTTCCAGAAAGGCGGGCGTCGGCGTGGGCAGTTGTCCGGTGACACCCTGGCGCTTTGCCTCGGTGGCGAACAGCGATTGCGCCTCGGCCGCGCCCAGCAGGCGCTGGGTCATGATCATCAGGTCTTCGCTTTGCGCGACCGACCCCGTCCACCGACGCGCGGCGGTGGAATGGTCGAACACGTTGACGAATTGCGCGCCCTGCAGGCGTTCCAGCGGGCTGGGGAAGGTCACGATGGACAGGGCACAGAAAGTCAGCGTGTTCAGAAGCAGGCTGAAGAACACGGAATGCACCACGGGGTCGAGGCCCACGAACCCGAACAGGGCCTGCGGGCGCAGCCAGCTGATGCCGAACAGGCCCTCTGCCATCACGTGATCGGGCAGCGCGCCGCCGCCCAGCCCCGGCAGAAGCAGCGTGTAGGCCCAGAGCACGAAGCCCACGGTCAGCCCCACCGCTGCGCCGATCCGGGTCGCGCCCCGCCAGAACATCCCGCCGATCATCACCGGCAGGATCTGCGCCACCCCGGCAAAGGCGATGATCCCGATCGACGCCAGCGCCGCGCCGCCGCCCGACAGCGAATAATAGAAGTAGCCCAGCACCATGATCACGGCGATGGAGATCCGCCGCGCCGTCAGCACCACCGCCCGCGCATCGCCCGAAACCTGCGCGCCGGTTTTCTTGAAGGCCAGCCAGATCGGCATCACCACGTGGTTCGACAGCATGGTCGACAGCGCCATGGCCGCGACGATCACCATCGACGTGGCCGATGAAAACCCGCCCAGGAAGGCCAGCATGGCCAGCACCGTCTTGCCCTCCTGCAAGGGCAGGGTCAGCACGAAGAGATCGGGGTTGGCGCTGTCGGGCATCACCTCCAGCCCCACGGCGGCGATGGGGACGACGAAAAGGCTCATCAGCAGAAGGTACAGCGGAAACGCCCAGGATGCCGTGCGCAGGTGGCCTTCGTCCGAGTTCTCGACCACCATCACCTGGAACATGCGCGGCAGGCACAGGAAGGCGGCGGCCGACAGCGCGGTGATCGTCAGCCAGCGGCTGCTGTCGACATGCCATTGCCCGATGCGCGAGGCGTCGATCCGCTCCATCGTCGGCCCGATCCCCCCCGACAGGCCCCAGACGACGAAGATCCCCACCGACAGAAGTGCCACCAGCTTGACCACGGCCTCCAGCGCGACGGCGGTGACCACCCCGTGATGGCGTTCGTTGGCGTCGAGGTTCCGTGTCCCGAACAGGATCGCGAAGACGGCCAGCCCCCCGGCCGCCCAGAAGACCGCCAGCTTTTCATCGAAGGTCTCACCGGGATCGAGCGCGGAGAACGCCGCGAAGGACAGCGTGATCGATTGCAGTTGCAGCGCGATATAGGGGGTCACCCCGATCACGGCGAGCATGGTCACCCCGATGGCCAGCAGGTTCGACTTGCCATAGCGGGCCGAGATCAGGTCCGCGATGGATGTCACCCGCTGGCTGCGCCCGATACGCACCAGCTTGCGCAGTCCCCACCACCAGCCCGCCATGACAAGCGTGGGGCCAAGGTAGATCGTCACGAACTCCATCCCCGACCGCGCGGCATAGCCCACGGCGCCGTAGAACGTCCACGCCGTGCAGTAGATCGACAGGGACAGGGTGTAGATCCACGGCGATTGCAGCCAGGCCACGGTGCGATGCGCGGCGATCCGTTCGGCCGCGAAGGCGACAAGGAACAGGAAGGCCACGTAGATCAGGCAGACCAGCACCATGAGGTCGAGAGACGCCATTCAGATCGCCTCTCTCTCCGCGCGCGGATCCGTGCTTTCGGGGCGGGACGGATCGGGCCAGTCGTCGAGGGTATCGTCCGCGTCGTCTGACAGCGACCTTTCCAGGTAACTCAGGCCCACGATGGCTGCGATCAGCAGCGCCCAGGCGCCGAAGATATAGACAAGGATGTCCGACATGGCGACGGCGGGGATGCCCGTTGCCTCCTCCCGCTGCGCCGTGGGCCACAGAAGCGGCAGCACGAACAGCGCGGTGCCGAACAGGGGCAGCACGCGGATCGCGTCGATGATGCGGCGGCGGCGATAGCTGCGGCGCTCCAGGAAGACCGGAGGCGGACGCTCGGTCATGGCCGGGCGGCCCCGGCGACCAGATCGCGCACGGCGGTCAGCACCTCGGCATTCGAAAACGGCTTGGTCATGAAGCGGCTCGCGCCGGCCTGTTCGGCCATCTCGCGGTCGCGGGACTGGCCACGGGCCGTCAGCATCAGCACCGGCAGGGATCGCATCGGCCCGTTGGCCCGCAATTCCTGCAGCACGTCCATCCCGCTTTTCCCCGGAAGCATGACATCCAGAATGACAAGATCGGGGGCGCTTGCACGGATCACGTCGACCGCGTCCGTCCCGTCGGCGTGGACCTCGACCTGCCAGCCCTCACGCGCCAGAAGAAAGCGGATCGCCTCGGCGATGTTCGCTTCATCCTCGATCAGCAAAACCTTTCGGCCCATCGAGTTTCCATCCCTCCCGGACGGCCCCGGAATTGTGTTCCCCGGTTGGTTCCGCCCCCATGGTGTGTCCCGCAGCTTACCCGCCGCCCGTTCGCAGTGTCAAAACCCTTCCTTCAGGATCGACCGTTCCCGCCGCGACCGGCAGTTCCGCCGCGTACAGATGCGGCAGCTGACGCCGACGGGGATCGGATCGGGATCGGGCTCGCCCCTTAGCGGCACGACAAGCATGGCGGCCATCAGCTGTGCATCCCCGTTGAAGCCCGGTGCGGCCTGCGGCCACGACACGGACATGCAATCGAACAGGCCCGGGTTCCGGCCCGCCTGTTCCACCACCCGGCGCAGGGGCGTCTGCGGACGTGTCAGCGCGGTGAACAGCGGCCAGAGCGGACAGGCCGCGCCGAACCGCGGCAGGGCGAAGCCCGCGACGGGCTTGCTGAACACAAGGCTGCCCGACGCATCGCAAACGGCCAGCCCGGTTTCCGTCCCCGTCACCTTGCGCGGGAGAGCGGCCAGACGGCGGAACATGCGCGACAGGCCCGCCCCGGTTTCGCGCGACAGCCGGTCGGGTTCGAAGCCCAGGCGCGCGATCAGCTGCGCCATGGGTGCCAGCGGCAAGTGCGCCGCATCTTCGGCATACTGGCGCAGGATGCCCCGGGCCATGGCCCTTGCCGCGTCCGAGCCAAGCTCCGGTGCGTTGCGGGCCAGATCGTCGGGCGTGGCCTCACCGGATTCCAGTTCCGGGAAGTGGTAGCCGTGCGCCTCAAGGAACGCGTCGACGTCCTCCTGCGGGACACCCCGCCTGTCGGCACCGCCATCCTTTTCGTCCAGATACTGCACCAGCATCTTCGAACTTTCGGCCAGCCGGGCGCTGTCCTCGTTCAGGTTTGAATGGAACCGGTCGCGCCATTCGGCCTCCAGATCCTCGGATTCCGCCAGGATCGACGCGGTGGACCGGATCGAGGCCGCGCTTGACAGGACCTCGTGCATCGACGCCGCCAGATGCGGGTCGTGGGTCAGCCGGTCGGACAGGGTTTCGACCGTGCGTTCCAGCGAGGCGATGCGGCGGTGATGGCCTGCCAACAGCTCTGCCCAGCCCGGAAAACGGCCGGCGAATTCGTCGACCCGGTCGATTTCCGCCGACACGCCGGCGTTCTCGGCGGCGGCTTCGCGCAGCGTGGAAATCAACGCGGCCTCGGCGCCTTCGGTCAGCACGGCAGGTTCGACCCCCAGCGCGACCGAGATGTCGACCAGCAGCTTGCCGCCGATTCTGCGGCGGTTGTGTTCGATGAGATTGAGATACGACGCCGAGATCCCCACCTGTCTGGCGAGTTCGGATTGCCGCACACCGGCAATCGTCCGGCGTTCGCGGATCCTGCTACCTCTCAGTGTGTCCCGGCTCAGCGCTTCTCCTCCCGGCTTATCGAACCATTTCAAGCGCTTTCCGCAGCGCAGCGTAAAAACTTTACTGAATGCGTTATAGAGCTGTTCATATTTTTACAGAAATTTTGTGTCATGCAAAGGGTTTATTGCATTGTTTTACATATCCCTCGCATAGTGAATTTGCACGATTGTGCGCCGTCCTGTGGGAAAGAGGAGCCTGCGCGACGGAATTCAAAAAGGGATAATTGGGAGGATCTCCATGTCCAACAAGGATATCTCGCGCCGCGGCGTGCTCAAAACTGGTGCCGTCGCGGGCGCCGGTGTGGCACTGCCGACGATTTTCACGGCCTCGCAGGCCTCGGCCTTCACGAACGAACCGACGGGAAGTTCGGTCACGCTGGGCTTCAACGTTCCCCAGACCGGCCCCTATGCCGATGAAGGCGCGGACGAGCTTCGCGCCTACCAGCTGGCGGTCGAGCATCTGAACGGCGAAGGCGACGGCGGAATGCTGAACACCTTCTCGTCCAAGGCGCTGAAGGGCAACGGGATCCTGGGCAAGAAGGTGGAATACGTCACCGGCGACACCCAGACCAAATCCGACGCCGCCCGCGCATCGGCCAAGTCGATGATCGAAAAAGACGGCGCCATCATGATAACCGGCGGCTCGTCCTCGGGCGTGGCGGTGGCCGTGCAGGCGCTCTGCCAGGAAGCCGGCGTGATCTTCATGGCCGGCCTCACCCATTCGAACGACACCACCGGCAAGGACAAGAAGGCCAACGGCTTCCGCCACTTCTTCGATGCCTACATGTCGGGCGCCGCACTGGCGCCGGTTCTGGCCAAATTGTACGGCCCGGACCGCAAGGCCTATCACCTGACGGCCGACTACACCTGGGGCTGGACGCAGCAGGAATCCATCGCCGCCGCGACCGAGGCACAGGGCTGGGAAACCGTCAACAACGTGCTGACGCCGCTCGCGTCGACCGACTTCTCGTCCTACATCGCGCCGGTCCTGAACTCGGGCGCCGACGTGCTGGTCCTGAACCACTACGGCGGGAACATGGTCAACTCGCTGACCAACGCCGTGCAGTTCGGCCTCCGTGACAAGCAGGTGAACGGCAAGAACTTCGAAATCGTCGTGCCGCTCTATTCCCGCCTGATGGCCAAGGGTGCCGGCGAGAACGTGAAAGGCATCTTCGGGTCCACCAACTGGCACTGGTCGCTGCAGGACGACGGCTCCAAGGCCTTCGTGCAAAGCTTCGGCACCAAGTACGGCTTCCCGCCCAGCCAGGCGGCGCACACCTGCTACGTGCAGACGCTGCTTTATGCCGATGCCGTGGAACGCGGCGGTTCGTTCAACCCCTGTTCGGTGGTCGAAGCGCTGGAAGGCGACGACAGCTCGCTGCCGGGCATTTCGTCGGACGCCAACAAGGGCTTCCTGTTCGACGGCCTGGGCAACGGCCCGACGCTGTACCGTTCGGCCGACCACCAGTGCTTCAAGGACGTGCTGGTCGTGAAAGGGAAGGACAACCCGGAGTCCGAGTTCGACCTTCTGGAAGTCGTCGAGATCACGCCGACCGCACAGGTCTGGTACGAGCCCGACAACCCGATGTTCGCAGGCGGCAACCTGGGCACCTGCAACCCGGGCGCCTGATCCGACCGAACGCCCGGTCGCGCGCCTGGCGCGCGGCCGGGATCCTGCAACCGCCGGACCGGCCCAAGGATTTGACCGGTCGCGCGGTACAGTCTTTCCGCCAGTTTTCGCCAGGAGAGAACGCCGATGGATGCCATCATCCTCCAAATCCTGAACGGGCTCGACAAGGGGTCCGCCTATGCGCTGATCGCCCTCGGCCTTACCCTGATCTTCGGCACGCTGGGTGTCGTGAACTTCGCCCACGGCGCCTTGTTCATGATCGGCGCCTTCTGCGCCGTCACCGTGCAACGCCTGCTGACGCTCAGCTATGAAACCGTCGACCCGACCCGGACCGATTTCCTGGGCAACCCGATGAAGGTCAAGACGCCCTATATCGAAAGCTGGTTCGGCCCCGAGGTGGGCGCCTCGATCATCGAATGGTCGGTGCCGCTGGCGATCCTCTTTGCGATCCCGGTCATGCTGCTCATCGGCTACGCGATGGAACGCGGCCTGATCAAGCATTTCTACAAGCGCCCCCATGCCGACCAGATCCTGGTGACCTTCGGCCTTGCCATCGTTCTGCAAGAGCTGATCAAGCACTATTACGGCGCCAACCCGATCCAGACGCCGGCGCCCGACGCCTTCCGTGGATCGTTCGATTTCGGCCAGTTGCTGGGGTTCGATCCCAACGTGATCATCTATCCCTACTGGCGGCTTGTTTACTTCGGCTTTGCCGCGATCATCATCGCCGCGGTCTTTTCGTTCCTGCAGTTCACCACCTTCGGCATGGTCGTCCGCGCCGGCATGGCGGACCGCGAGACGGTGGGCCTTCTGGGCATCGACATCGACAAGCGCTTCACCATCATGTTCGGGCTGGCCGCCGCGGTGGCGGGGCTGGCGGGCGTGATGTACGCGCCGATCAATGCACCGAACTATCACATGGGCATGGATTTCCTGGTCCTCAGCTTCGTCGTGGTGGTGGTCGGCGGCATGGGCAGCCTGCCCGGCGCCGTGCTGGCCGGGTTCCTGCTGGGCATCCTGGAAAGCTTTGCCTCGATGAACGAGGTCAAGACCATCCTGCCCGGCATCGACCAGATCATCATCTACCTCGTTGCCATTGTCGTACTGCTCACCCGCCCGCGGGGCCTGATGGGCCGCAAGGGCGTGATGGAGGAATAAACCATGTTCGGTCTGGACAAAAAAGACACGACCCTTCTGATCATCGTGGCGCTGCTGGTCTTCCTGGCGCCGTTCCTTCTCAACCCCTTCCCGGCGGATTCCGCCATGGCGCAGTTCAATGCCGGCTACCCGGACCTGATGCAGCGTTTCGTGATCTTTGGGATCTTCGCCATCGGCTTCAACATCCTCTTCGGGCTGACGGGCTACCTGTCCTTCGGGCATGCCGCCTTCCTCGGCGTCGGCTCCTACGCCGCGGTCTGGATGTTCAAGCTGCTGACGATGAACGTGATCCCGGCCATCGTGCTGGCCGTCATCGTGGGCGGGCTCTTCGCGGCGCTGATCGGCTACATCACGCTGCGGCGGTCGGGGATCTACTTTTCGATCCTCACGCTGGCCTTCGCGCAGATGATGTTCGCCATCGCCTATTCCGACCTGATTGGCCGCTTTGTCGGCACCTCGATCACCAATGGCGAAACCGGCCTGCAACTGACGCTGAACGATCCCCGCATCCTAGGGGAATCCGCGACGCCCGACGGGTCGATCCCGCTGACCAACCTCTTTGGCTGGGACATGCGATCAACCTACCAGATGGACGTGGGCGCATGGCTGTTCCAGTTCAACTTCGGCTACTACTTCTGCGCCGTGGTCATGCTGATCGCCTTTTTCCTGTCGATCCGCATCTTCCGGTCACCCTTCGGCCTGATGCTGCGGGCGGTGAAATCGAACCAGCAGCGGATGAACTATACCGGCCTGAACATCCGGCCCTACACCCTGACCGCCTTCATCATCTCCGGCATGTATGCCGGTCTGGCGGGCGGGCTCATGGCCTCGATGGACCCGCTGGCAGGCGCCGAGCGGATGCAGTGGACGGCATCGGGCGAAGTCGTGCTGATGACCATCCTTGGCGGCGCCGGCACGCTGATCGGTCCGGTCCTGGGCGCGGGCTTCATCAAGTACTTCGAAAACATCTTCTCGAAGATCAACGAAGCGACGCTGCACCAGTGGTTCTCGTTCCTGCCCGACGGGCTCGAGACCTTCGTCGTCTGGGTGGCGGAACACTTCGTCGGCTCGGGCTGGCACCTGACGCTTGGGATCCTGTTCATGCTGGTCGTCATCTTCCTGCCCGGCGGGCTCGTGGAAGGCGGACAGAAGATCGGGGGGCTGTTCTCCCGGCGCAAGCAGGCCGACGAGAAGTCGAAGGCCACCAAGACCGAACCCGCGGAATAAGGAGAGCACGTGATGGGTATTCTCGACGTCAAGAATGTCTCCAAGCGCTTCGGCGGGTTGAAGGCGCTGTCCGACGTGAACCTTTCGATCAAGGAGAACTCGGTTCATGCCATCATCGGGCCGAACGGGGCCGGCAAGTCGACGCTTCTGAACTGCCTTGTCGGCAAGCTGATCCCGGATACGGGGTCGGTCATGTTCGACGGCCAGTCGGTGCTGGGACGGTCTCCGTACGAGATCAACCAGATGGGCATTTCCCGCGTGTTCCAGACGCCCGAGATCTTCGGCGACCTGACCGTGATGGAAAACATGATGATCCCGGTCTTCGCCCGGCGCGACGGGGCGTTCCGGATGCACGCCGTCGCCATGGTCAACACCGAAACGGACGTCATCGAACAGGCCGAACAGGTGCTCGAGGACATGAACATGGCCGACAAGCGCCACATGACCGCCGCATCCCTGTCCCGCGGCGACAAGCGGCGGCTGGAAATCGGCATGTGCCTGTCCCAGCAACCGCGGCTTCTGCTGCTGGATGAACCGACCGCCGGCATGGCGCGGGCCGACACCAACAACACGATCGACCTGCTGAAACAAATCAAGGACGAACGCGACATCACCATCGCGATCATCGAACACGACATGCACGTGGTGTTTTCGCTGGCCGAACGGATCACCGTCCTGGCCCAGGGCACGCCGTTGGTGGAAGACGAACCGCAAAAGATCCGCGGCCATCCCAAGGTGCGCGAAGCTTATCTGGGCGAAAGCGGGTAAGGCCCGGCCCCGCGCCAGCCTAGCCCGTAAGGCGGGGCTCCCCGCCGCCCCCCTCCACCCGAGAGGATACCGAAATGAACATCAAACCCGACTTCTCAAAGAACGCCAACATGGCGGCCACCGCGCCGGCCTTCCTGTCGGTCTGGGACATCCATTCCTATTACGGCGAAAGCTACATTGTGCAGGGCGTCAGCTTCAACGTGCACGAGGGCGAGATCCTTGCCCTTCTGGGCCGCAACGGCGCCGGCAAGACATCGACCCTGCGCTCCATCGCCCGGATCGGCAATCCGCAGGTCACCCATGGCGAGATCTGGCTGGATCACCAGCCGCTTCACACCATGTCCAGCTACCAGGCCGCCCGCGCGGGCCTGGGCCTTGTCCCCGAAGACCGCCGGATCATCGCGGGCCTGACGGTGGAGGAAAACCTGCAGCTCGCCCAGATCGCGCCCCCCGTCGGCTGGTCGCTGGAACGGCTCTACGAACTGTTCCCGCGCCTCGGCGAACGCCGCAAGCAGGAGGGCACGACGCTGTCGGGCGGCGAACAGCAGATGCTGGCCATCGCCCGCGCACTGGCGCGCGACATCAAGGTGCTGCTGCTGGATGAACCCTACGAAGGCCTGGCCCCGGTGATCGTGGACGAGATCGAAAAGACGCTCCACACGATCAAGGAGCAGGGCATGACCACGATCCTCGTCGAACAGAACGCCGTGCGTGCGCTGGAACTGGCCGACCGGGCCGTGATCCTCGACACCGGCTCGGTCGTGTTCGACGCCTCCGCGGCCGAGGTGCTGGATAACGCCGAACTCCGCGCGGAATACCTCGCCATCTGATCCCTTGTCCCTGACGGACCCCGAACGGGCCGCGCTGCGCACGCGGCCCGTTTCCGTTGGCCCGCCGCGTTCGCCCCCGCCCGCTCAGGCGGCATCGCGCCCGGGCCGGGGTCGGGGTCGGCGGATCCCGCAGGGATCCGACGGGGTGGGCGGGCGGGCCCCGGACCGGGCGCGATGGCGCCGGTTGGACCCGGGCCTGACGCATGGTAAGATCACTCCGGTTCCGAAGAACAGGAGGCAGACCGACCCGGACCCGGTCGCATCACGGGCGTCCGCGCGCCCGGCAGGACAATCTTCTGCGCCCCCCGAAGGCTCTTCTGTCGCGACAGCGCTTTTCTCCGGTCAACCCATCGCCTATAAGCCCCCAAAACCGAAAACGGACGGCATCCGTTTCGCCAAAGGCCGAGGACCCGTATGAAAGAGAGCAACAACGACGCCGACGTGACCTTCATTCGGGCACTGGCGGAACTCTTGCGCGAGAACGATCTGACCGAATTGCATGTCGAACGTGACATGGGCGCCGACAAGACCCTGAACGTAAGGGTCGTGCGCACGCCCCCGCCGCAGGCCGCGCCGGCAGCGTTCCAACCGGCCGCGCCCGCAACTGCCCCGACAGCCCACGCGCAATCGGCCGCGGCGCCCGCGCCTGCATCGGAAACGCCGGAAGATCCCGCCGATCATCCCGGCGCTGTCGCTTCTCCCATGGTGGGAACGGTGTACCTTCAGCCCGAACCCGGCGCCGATCCGTTCGTCGCGGTGGGCGCCACGGTCAGCGAAGGCCAGACGATCATGATCGTCGAGGCGATGAAGACCATGAACCACATTCCCGCGCCCAAGGCCGGGACCGTGCGCCGCATCCTCGTGGAAGACCAGGCCGCCGTGGAATACGGCACGCCGCTCGTCATCATCGACTGATCCAGCGGGGCCGCATGATGCGGCCCCAGATTGATCCGGTTCGCCGCGCCTGCGGCAACCCAGTACAGGACCGCGACGGGACCCAGACCATGTTCAAGAAGATCCTGATCGCCAACCGAGGAGAGATCGCGCTCCGTGTCGTGCGTGCCGCGCGCGAGATGGGGATCGCCTCGGTCGCCGTTCATTCCACCGCCGACAGCGACGCCATGCACGTGCGCATGGCCGACGAATCGATCTGCATCGGCCCGCCTTCCGGCACGCTCAGCTACCTGTCGATCCCGTCGATCGTCTCCGCCTGCGAGATCTCGGGCGCGGAAGCGATCCACCCGGGCTATGGCTTCCTGTCGGAAAACGCCCGCTTCGTCGAAATTCTTGAAGAGATGAACATCGCCTTCATCGGACCCTCGGCCGAACATATCCGGCTGATGGGCGACAAGATCACCGCGAAGGACACGATGAAGGCCCTGGGCGTTCCTTGCGTGCCCGGAAGCGATGGCGGCGTGCCCGATCTGGAAAGCGCCCAGCGGCTGGGCGCCGAAATGGGCTACCCCGTGATCGTGAAGGCCACCGCCGGCGGCGGCGGGCGCGGCATGAAGGTCGCGATGTCCGCGGCCGACATGGAAAACGCCTTCCACACCGCGCGGTCGGAATCCAAGGCCGCCTTCGGCAATGACGAAGTCTATATCGAGAAATACCTGACCACCCCCCGCCATATCGAGATCCAGATCTTCGGCGACGGACGCGGACAGGCCGTGCACCTGGGCGAACGCGATTGCTCGCTCCAACGCCGCCACCAGAAGGTGCTGGAAGAAGCCCCCGGCCCCGCCATCACCGCGTCCGAACGCGCGCGGATCGGCAAGATCTGCGCCGACGCGATGGCCAAGCTTGGCTACTCCGGCGCGGGCACGGTCGAGTTCCTCTACGAGAACGGCGAGTTCTACTTCATCGAGATGAACACCCGCCTGCAGGTCGAACACCCGGTCACCGAAGCGGTCATGGGCGTCGACCTTGTCCGCGAACAGATCCGCGTGGCGGCCGGCATGAAGATGTCGTTCCGGCAGGAGGATCTCGTTCCCCGCGGCCATGCCATCGAAGTGCGGATCAACGCCGAGAAGCTGCCCGATTTCGCGCCGAGCCCCGGCACGATCAGCCACTACCACGCCCCGGGCGGTCTGGGCGTGCGGATGGATTCGGCGCTTTATGACGGCTACAAGATCCCGCCCAACTACGACAGCCTGATCGGCAAGCTGATCGTCCACGGCCGCGACCGGCCCGAGGCGCTGGCCCGTCTGGACCGCGCCCTGGGCGAACTGATCGTCGACGGCGTGCACACCACCGTGCCCCTGTTCCACGCGCTGCTGCAGGAACCGGATATCCAGGCGGGCGACTACAATATCCATTGGCTGGAGCAATGGCTCGCCAGCCACACCGTCGCGGAGTAGGTGCTTGAGGGGCGGTCGGGAGGCGAGGTCTGCGCAGGAATCGCGCCTTCACCGCCCACCCCGGCGGCTCACGCGCGATGCGGCACTGGCGCGCCGCGGTCCGTCATGACGCTTTCCCCCGAATTGCTTCTGCATGCCTATTCCATCGGGATCTTCCCCATGGCCGAGCATCGCGACGACCCGGAGATCTTCTGGGTCGACCCGCGGCATCGCGGCATCATTCCGCTGGACGGTTTCCGGATCACGCGCTCGCTTGCGCGACGGATCCGGAACGGCGGCTTCACCATCGCGGTGGACCGGGATTTCGAAGGTGTCGTCGACGGTTGCGCCGAACGGGCCGAGACGTGGATCAACACCGAAATCCGCGAACATTACCTGGACCTGCACCGGCTGGGCCATGCCCATTCGCTGGAGGTCTATGAAGGCGATCTTCTGGTCGGCGGCGTCTATGGCGTGGTGCTGGGGGCTGCGTTCTTCGGGGAAAGCATGTTCTCGCGCCGACGCGACGCATCGAAGGTGGCGCTGGCCTATCTTGTGGACCGGCTCGTGCAGGGCGGCTTCCGGCTGTTCGACACGCAGTTCCTGACGGCGCACCTGGCATCGCTGGGCGGGATCGAGATCACGCGGGCCGAGTACCGCAGACGGCTGGCCGAGGCCATCGAACGGCCTGCATCCTTCGGCGATGTGCCGATCCCGTCAGCTCAGGAGATCATGCAGCGCAGGACCCAGACGTCGTAGCGCGGATCGTCGAGCGCGTTCAGCGCCGGCGAGGACGCGATCATCCAGCCTTCGAACAGCACCTTGGGATCGCCCAGCCGGCGGATGGTCAGCAAGGCGAAACCGTCGCCCGACGGGTTGTTCGGCGGGTAGCGGCAATCGTCCAGCCGCACGTCCAGCCCGAAGATCACGGCCCGCCCGCCGCGGGACAGTTCCACATCCATCCCGTGGCCGTTCACCTTGTCGAGCCCGCGCAGAATGGCGCCGGTACCGGACACAGCATTAACCGACGGCGCCTGCGGCAGGGCCGGTGTCGCCACCAGCCCCGCCAGTAGAAGAACGAGCGCACGAATCACTCGTCGCTGCTCCCCGACACGAACTTGACGAGAAGCGAGATCAGGCTGACCGAGCCTTGCGTGTCGGTGAATTCGCCGCCCGGGTCGAAGTAGTCCAAGGACCCGCCGGGGCTGATTTCGACGAAGTTGCCGCCCAGCAGACCTTCGGAGGAAATCACCGCGGCGCTGTCATCGGGCACCTGGATGTCCTGCGAGACGGTCAGTGTGGCCATGGCGCGGTAGGTCTGCGGATCGAGATCGAGGTTCGAGATCGAGCCGATCTTCACGCCCGCCAAGCGGACATCGGTGCCGACACTGATACCTTCGACCGACCGGAACGAGGCCTTGAGTTCATAGCTGTCACCACTGCGCGACAGGCCGGCGGCCTGCCCGGCATAAACGGCGAAGCCGATCGCAGCGGCAAGCACGACGCCGCCCACCGCGATTTCGACAGGATTTTGTGACATGGGGTCGGGTCCCTTGGGTTATTCGGGGCTCCAGGCCTCGTAATCGCTGCGCTCGACAGGGTCGGCGCGACGGATCGAACCGGGCGGCACATAGGCCAGCGGCGTGCCGGTCATGTTCTCGTGATGCGGCTTTTCCCACGACTTGTGCACAAGCGGCTTGTCCGTGGGAAGATCGTCGAAGGTGCGGTGCAGCCACCCGTGCCAGTCGGCACCGATGCGGCTGGCTTCGACCAGGCCGTTATAGATGACCCAGCGGCGGCTGTCGTCGCTGTTGCGATAGAAGATGTTGCCCTGATCGTCTTCGCCGACCTTCGTACCGTGGCGCGCGGTGAAGAGCCTCGTGGACAGGGTTTGACCGTGCCACCAAGTGGTTGCGCTCAGGAACTTGTCCTTGATGCTCATCGATCCCTCCGGGCCTTTTGACCTGACAAGATATGGCGCAAAGCCGGGCGAAGGTCCAGTGGCCCTGCCCGGCGACACGGGGGCGCAGGGCGGGAAAGCGCCGCCTTGGGCAGCGCCTTCAAGGACTGTGGAATCAGCCTGCCGTGGCCGGTTCGCGTTCCGCGTCGGCATGGATCATCAGCGGCGCCGCATCCGACATGGCCGATTCCTCGTTCACGACGACCTTGGTCACGCTGTCGAGGCTGGGCAGATCGAACATCGTGTCGAGCAGGATGTCCTCGAGGATGGAACGGAGGCCCCGTGCACCGGTCTTGCGTTCGATGGCGCGCTTGGCGATGGCCGTCAGCGCGTCGTCGGTGAAGACCAGTTCGGTATCTTCCAGTTCGAACAGGCGCTGGTACTGCTTGACCAGCGCGTTCTTGGGCGATGTCAGGATCGTCACCAGCGCGTCTTCGTCCAGGTCTTCCAGCGTTGCCAGAACCGGCAGACGGCCGACGAATTCCGGGATCAGGCCGAATTTCAGCAGGTCTTCGGGTTCCAGATCCTCGAAGATCTCGCCGATATTGCGTTCGTCCTTGTCGCGCACATCGGCTCCAAAGCCCATGGCCGAACCCTTGTGGCGTTGCGAAATGATCCGGTCGAGCCCGGCAAAGGCGCCGCCGCAGATGAAAAGGATGTTCGTCGTGTCCACCTGCAGGAATTCCTGCTGGGGATGCTTGCGCCCACCTTGCGGCGGAACGGAGGCGACGGTGCCTTCCATCAGTTTCAGCAGGGCCTGCTGCACGCCTTCGCCCGAAACGTCCCGCGTGATCGACGGGTTTTCGGACTTGCGGGTGATCTTGTCGACTTCGTCGATATAGACGATCCCGCGCTGCGCGCGTTCGACATTGTATTCGCTGGACTGCAGCAGCTTGAGGATGATGTTTTCCACATCTTCGCCCACATAGCCCGCTTCGGTCAGCGTCGTGGCATCGGCCATCGTGAAAGGCACATCCAAAATGCGCGCCAGCGTTTGGGCCAGCAGCGTCTTGCCGCAGCCCGTGGGGCCGATCAGCAGGATGTTGGATTTTGCCAGTTCGATATCCGCGCCGGCCTTCTGGGAATGGTTCAGGCGTTTGTAGTGGTTGTGCACGGCGACCGAGAGCACGCGTTTCGCGCGGGCCTGACCAATCACGTAATCGTCAAGAACATCGCATATATCCTTGGGCGATGGCACGCCGTCCGAGGTTTTCAGCCCGGCGGCTTTCGTTTCCTCGCGGATGATGTCCATGCACAGCTCGACGCATTCATCACAGATGAACACCGTCGGCCCGGCAATCAGCTTGCGTACCTCGTGCTGGCTCTTGCCGCAGAAGCTGCAATAGAGAGTGTTCTTGCTGTCGCCGCTAGAATTCGTCGCCATGATCTACCTTTCGGGCTTCCCTTTCGGGCTTCGACGTCCAACTTGCCCCCGTCATTGCCGGAAGTCACCGCCTGCTGCTGTTCTTGTGCCTTGCGGTTCCGGCGTCATGACAATCTAGGACAGCACCTTTTTCACTACAATCTCAAAATGCCCGGACCGGTAAAGGCCCGCGCATAGCAAATGGTTAAGACGCGCAAGCTGTCGGGCGGCCGCGCGCAGGACTACAACCGGGCCCAGGATCCGGCGTATGGCACACCGGCCCGGTTCGTACAATGTGCCGCCGCGTCGGCCGGGAAACCAAAGTGACGTAACGTCACACACTGCCATCACGGCCGGTTCGCCTGCAACATCGGCACGTTGCGGGACATCCGCGGCACCAGAGGCGCCGCGGATAGCGATCCTACTCTTCCGTACCGCGATGTTCGACGATCTCGTCGATATGGCCCCAGTCCTTCGCCTCTTCCGGGGACATGAAGTTGTCGCGGTCCAGCGCACGTTCGACCACGTCCTTGGGCTGGCCTGTATGCTTGGTGTAGATCTCGTACAGCCGGTCCTTCAGCTTCTGAGTCTCGGCCGCGTGAATCATGATGTCCGACGCCTGGCCCTGGTACCCGCCCGACGGCTGGTGGACCATGATCCGGCTGTTGGGCAGCGACATGCGCATGCCCGGCTCCCCGCCGACAAGCAGCAGCGACCCCATGGAACAGGCCTGCCCGATGCAGACGGTCGCGACCTTGGGCTTGATGTACTGCATGGTGTCGTAGATCGACAGGCCCGAGGTCACGATGCCCCCGGGGCTGTTGATATACATGGAGATTTCCTTCGACGGGCTTTCCGCTTCCAGGAACAGCAGCTGGGCAACGATGATCGTCGCCATGTCGTCCTGGATCGGGCCGGCAACGAAAATGATCCGCTCCTTCAACAGGCGCGAGAAGATGTCGTACCGAACGGAACCGCGAGCGGTGGTTTCCTCCACCGTCGGGATCACGAAGCTGGTCAATTGCGAGATCGGGTCCTTCATGGCGCCTGCCCCTTTTATTAGCACCGGCAACATAGCCGGAAATGCGTTAACTGAGTCTTAGTATCGCGTCTTGGGGGCTTCAAGAGGCGCCGCACGGAACCCGGCCCGCGGCACATTCACATCACTGTGCCGCGCAGGCGGTCAACGCGCCTGCGAGATCGGTCAGCAACGTCGGGTAAAGATCCGGCCCAAGGGTCAGGTTGCGGCCGATCGGATCCATCGTTCCAAGCGTGATTCCGGTCCCGTCCGTCGCGGCACGCAGCAGCCTGTCGCTGGCCTGCGGCTCCCCGAAGGCGCAGCGGACGCCGTGATCTGCCATCGCCTCCTGCAGTTCTGCGATCCGGCGCGGACCCGGGGCCGCGGCGTCCCCGCCAGAGACGGACCCCACCCAGTCGAGCCCGTAGTGACGCTCGAAATACTGGAACGCGTCATGATCCGTGACGAAGGCCACGGTTTGCGCCGGCGCCAGTTGCGCCTGCAGCCGTTCGTCCAGAGCGGTCAGGGCCGCCTGTGCCCTCTCCGCATTGGCGGTGTAGATCGCGGCGTTGTCGGGATCGACCTCTGCCAGATGCGCGGCGATCAGGCCCAGCCAGGCTTGCGCAACGGTCGGGTCGAGCCACGCATGCGGGTCCTCGTCACCGTGGTCGTGACCGGCATGGCCCTCTGCGGCGTGGTCCTCATGGTCGCCGTGGTCGCCATGGTCGTCGTGACCGTGCCCGGAGTGATCGTCATGAGCTTCCTCGTCGTGATCGTCGTGACCGTCGTCGGCGTGATCGGAATGGTCGTCGTGACCGTCGTGATCTTCCCCTGCATGGTCATCGTCATGCGCATCGTGGTCGTCATGGCCGGCCAGCCCCTCGCGGAACGGCAGCGGTTCGAACCCGTCCTCTTCCAGCAACGTCAGGCGCACGGCATCGGGCGCGAGGCTGTCCAGCGACTTCTCCAGCCACGGCGTCAGGTCCGGTCCGACCCAGATCACCAGATCCGCCTGTGACAGCGATTTCGCCTGGCTTGGCTTCAGCGACAGCATGTGCGGCGAAGCGTCCTGCGGAACCAGAAGCGCGGGCGTGCCCACGCCGTCCATGACCTGCGCGACAAGCGACTGGACCGGCGCGATGTCGGTCGTCACCGCAGGCCCGGCCAGCGCGCCGGAGCCAAGACAGACTGTGGCCAGCGCGGCAAGGCTCCGCCGCGCCGTCGTCCACGGGGTGCAGCGCGCGGGGAATGGTGTCTGGTGGGTCATCGGGATCTCCGGCAATGAAATAGGAACCGAGGGCGCTTGATAGGTGATATGTTATACTGTATCAATCCCCATCCGACACGAACGGAGGCTCGACGTGACCGCACTGGGATTCGAAGCACACGACCATTCAGGCTGCATCGACGACGCCCTGGAACGGGCCGAATCGCGCTGCCACGATGCCAAGCTGCAATTCACCCCCGCCCGGCGGCGGGTGTACGAGATCCTGTTGCAGGGCCATCAGGCGATGGGCGCCTATGACATCCTCGAAATCCTTGGAAAAGGCGGGCACAGCGTGCAGCCGCCGACCGTCTACCGTGCGCTCGACTTCCTTTTGCGCGCCGGGCTGATCCACCGGATCGAGCGCCTGAACGCCTATGCCGCCTGCATGCTTCTGGCCGACCATGACGCGGGCGATGCCTCTCATGTCCCGGCCTTCCTGATCTGCCGCCAGTGTCGCACGGTGGCCGAAGCCGAAGGCGACCGGTCGACGGACGGGCTGACCGATGCCGCCGCGGCTTCGGGCTTTGTCGTCGAAACCCGCGTGGTCGAAGCCGAAGGCCTGTGCCCCGCGTGCAGCGAAGGCGGGGACCGCCCGTGAAGGCCGGCCTGAAATACGTCCAACGGCCTGAGGCGGCGGAATCGGTGGTGACGATCCGCGCGCTCTCCGTCCGGCTGGGGTCCGCGCGCGTCCTGCGGGACGTGTCGCTGAATGTCGCCGCGGGCGAGATCGTGACGATCATCGGCCGCAATGGCTCGGGTAAGTCGACGCTGCTGCGCAGCCTGATCGGCGCGGTGACGCCCGACGCCGGCACGATCGGAACGATGCCCGGGCTGCGGGTGGGCTACGTCCCGCAAAGCCTGGCGCTCGATCCCACGTTGCCGATGACCGTGACCCGGTTCCTGAACCTGCCCCGCCGCGCCGGGCGCGATTCGGTGGCCCAGGCCCTCACCCGCACGGGGACGGACCGGCTGGCCAAGAGGCAGCTGGCCGACCTGTCCGGCGGGCAGCGTCAGCGCGTGCTTCTGGCGCGCGCGCTCCTGAACCGTCCGCAACTCCTGCTGCTGGACGAGCCGACACAGGGGCTCGACGCCGAAGGCACCGCCGCTTTCTACCGCGCGATCGAGGCCGCGCGCCGCGATCTGGGCTGCGCCGTGCTGATGGTCAGCCACGACCTGGGCGTCGTCATGTCGGCCTCTGACCGGATCGTGCTGCTGGACGGCACGGTCGTGGTGCAGGGCTCGGCCGCCGAAGTTGCCTCCTCCGACGCCTATCGCGCCCTGATCGGCGACGTCGCACCCGAGGTGACGGCGCTCCGCAGTCCCGGTGACACCCCGCGCCATGCCCCGGCCCTGCGCCTGGCCGAGTGATACAAATGTTCGACGATTTCTTCCTGCGCGCCAACATCGCGGCGCTTGGCGTGGCACTGGCCGCGGCGCCCCTTGGCTGTTTCGTGGTCTGGCGCCGGATGGCCTATTTCGGCGACGCCACGGCCCATGCCGGGATCCTTGGAATCGCGCTGGCGCTGGCCACAGACATGCCGCCGATGCCCGCTGTCCTGATCGCGGCGCTTGCCATGGCCTCGGCCGCCACGGCACTGGCCGGACGGGCGCGGGCGATGGACACGGCGCTGGGGGTGCTGGCCCACAGCGCACTGGCTGCCGGGCTGGTCGCCGTCGCCCTGCTGGGCCATGTGCGGCTGGACCTGATGAGCTATCTGTTCGGCGATATCCTCGCTGTGACGCGGGGCGATCTGCTGATCGTCTGGATCGGCGCCGGGCTGGTGCTGGCGCTTCTGGGCTGGCGGTGGAACGCGCTGCTGACGGCGACGCTGTCGCCCGACCTCGCCCGCGCGGGCGGATCGGCGCCCGGGCGCGATGCCTTCGGGCTGACGCTGGCGCTGGCCATCGTGGTGGCCGTGGCGCTGAAGGTCGTGGGTGTGTTGCTGATCACGGCGCTCCTGATCCTGCCCGCCGCGGCCGCCCGACCGTTGGTCCGCACGCCCGAGGCGATGGCCCTCCTGGCCACGGTCTTCGCCATCGGCGCGGCGCTCGGCGGGTTGCAACTGGCCTTCGCCTTCGACACGCCGGCCGGTCCGTCCATCGTCTGCACCGCCGCGGGCCTCTTCGTGACCGCCACCGGCCTCGGCACCGCGCTTCGCCGGATCACGCGCGCCGGGGCGGCCGACTAGGCTTATCCACAGAAACCTGGCCCTGTGGCCCGGTTTCGTCACATTTCCGCTACATCCGCATGGCAACCATCCCGCAGGTCGCGCCGCGCCTCAGCCCGGGCGCCCGATCTTTTCCCCAAGACCGGGCCCGGTCACATTCGTAACGCGTACCCTGTCCCCCGGCGGTATCCCGCAACCAACGTGACCGGCCCCGGCTTGCGCGCCCGTGGCGCCAAGGAGCATGCCCCAGGCATGCGACGGGGGTGGGCGGGCGGGGCGTCACGGGCGCGCAAGCGATGTCCCTTCGTACCCTCTCCCACGCAGTCGTGATCCCCGCACCGGTGGATACGCGCCCCGGCGCATACATCTTTAACGTATGATCCACCGCCGACACCTTCTCGCCACCGCCACCGCGGCACTTGCCGCACCCGGATTCGCACGGGCCCGCACCGACGACCTGCAATCGGCCATCGGCGCGCTCGACCAGATCCATTCCCTGCAGATCCGGCGCGGCGATACCGTCATCTTCGCAGAAGCTCCCCGCGGTCCCGGGCTTGATCGCCCCGCCAACATCAAGTCATGTTCAAAAAGTATAGTGGCCCTCCTGCTGGGCGCCGCTATCGACCGTGGCGAAATCGCCTCCGTCGATGCACCGCTGGCAGACGTCGCCCCGACCATCCTGCCTGCCAACGTCACCGAAGGCGCGGCGCGGATCACGATGGAGGATCTCGTCACCCTCCGCGCGGGCCTCGAACGCACGTCCGGCCCCAACTACGGCGAATGGATCAGCTCGCCAAACTGGCTCGGCAACGCGCTCTCCCGCCCGATGGAGGCGGAGCCCGGCACGCGGATGCTCTATTCCACCGGCTCGACCCACATCCTCGGGGCGGCGCTGGCCGAAGCGTCCGGGCAAAGCCTCCTGTCGCTTGCCCGAGAACGCCTTGGCGATCCGCTGGGTATCACGATCCCGCCGTGGACCCGCGATCCGCAAGGCTATTACCTTGGCGGGAACGAGATGGCCCTGCGCCCGACCGACATGCTGAAGATCGCCATTCTGATGCGCGATGGTGGCCGGTACGATGGGCAGCAGGTGATCTCGGAAAACTGGATCATGGCCTCGCGCCAGCCCCGCACGCGGTCGCCATGGTCGGGGCTCTCCTACGGGTACGGCTGGTTCCTGACGCGGTCCGGCTACGTGTTCGGGAGGGGCTATGGCGGCCAGATCATCGCCGCCCATCCTGCACGCGACCTCGCCGTCGCGATCACGTCGGACCCGACGCAGCCCGCACGTTCGGGCGGCTATTTCGGAGATCTGATGCGCCTGCTGGAAGGTCCCGTCCTGGCGGCGGCCTGAGCGCCGTCAGACCGGGTCCAGCACCCGGTCGAGGCAGTCGTTCAGAACCAGCCGTTCCGCGTTCGTGCAGTCCGCCACGCGGCTTCGCCACAGCGTCGCCTGAGACCGCAGGATCGGCCCGTCGGACAGAACCTTCAGGTGGTTGGCCTTCAGCGTCTCGCCGGTCGAGGTTATGTCGGCAATCGCCTCGGCCGTTTCGTTCTTCACTGTGCCTTCGGTGGCGCCCTGGCTGTCGACCAGCGCGTAATCCGCCACGCCGCCTTCGGTCAGGAACTCCCGCACCAGCCGGTGATACTTCGTGGCGATCCGCAGCCGGTCGCCATGCACCCGCCGGAAGGCCGCTGCCGCCGCATCCAGATCGTCGAGCGTATCGACATCGCGCCAGAACTTCGGCACCGCCAGCACGAGATCCGCCTGACCGAAGCCCATCGGCGCCATCTCTTCCACCTGCTGCTGCCACAGCGGCAGTTTCTCGTAGATCAGGTCGGTTCCGGTCACACCCAGGTGGATCCGCCCCGCCGCCAGCTCGCGCGGGATCTCTCCCGCCGACAGCAGGACAAGGTCGAGGCCGTCCATCCCCTCGACCGCGCCGGAATACTCCCGCTCCGACCCCGCGCGCATCAGCCGGATGCCGCGCTTTTCGAACCAGTCGAAGGTCTTTTCCATCAGCCGGCCCTTGGACGGCACGCCAAGTTTCACACCCATCAGACCGCTCCCAGTTCCAGCATCACGCCGGGCCGGATCACGCCGCCCACCGCCGGGATCTCGGCCCCCTGCCCCAGCCGCCGCGTCAGCGCATCATAGCGCCCGCCGGTGGCCACGGGGGGCAGATCGGGCCGCGCCTCGGCCACGAAGCCGAAGACGAACCCGTCGTAATATTCCATCGAGGTCCGCCCGTAGGAGGCCTCGAATTCCAGCCGGTCCACATCCACGCCCCGTGTCCGCAAGGCCGCCACCCGTGCCTCCAGCCGGTCGAGCGCCGGGCTGATCGCCGGCAGGTCGATGGCGATGTCGCGCAGTTGTTCCATGGCGAAGGGCATCGTCTCGCGCACCGCCAGAAGCGCGTTCAGTGCCGACAGCGCCGCGCCACCGATCGGCGGCGTGGCGGAATCGATCTTCAGCGTCTCGATCCGGGATTCGACCTCGACCAGCTGTCGCCGCCCGATCTCGGGCGCGGTGGCCGGCACGGTCGTGGCCGCCTGCAACAGCGCCGTGCGCGACGGCGGCATAGGCGTCTTGCCGGAATAGCGGTCCAACAGCGCCCGGAACCGCCGCGGCCGCCACAGGTGCCGCATGAGCGCCGCCTTGCGGGCCGACGATGTTTCCAGCCCCTCGACCGCCGCCGTCAGGATGCCGATATCGCCGGTCACCGCGCGCAGGCCCGACAGTTCCGACAGCCCGTGCGCGATCAGGGCGAAGACCTCGGCGTCGGCGGCCGCCGGGTTGACCCGGTCGAACACCTCGTAGCCCACCTGGACATATTCATTGGCCCGCGACGGATCCTGCTCCTGCCGCCGGAAGACCTCGCCCGAATAGGTGTAGCGCGCCGGATCGGCCCCGCCTTCCATGTGCATCTGCACCACCGGCACGGTGAAGTCCGGGCGCAGCATCAGCTCGCCCCGCAGCGCATCCCACGTCACGTAGGCCCGCGCGCGCATGTCTTCGCCGTAAAGGTCCAGCAGCAGGTCTGCCGGTTGCAACACCGAGGTTTCGACCGGCTTTGCCCCGGCCGTCTCGAACAGCGCCTTCAGCCGCGCGGCCCGGGCCAGCTCTGCCGCCCGCCAACCCATCAGCCGCGCCCCTGGTCGTCGAGGATCCGGCGCACCGTTGACACCAGATCGCCGCGCGCGACCTCGTACTGGCTGGGCCGTTCCTTCCATTCTTCCAGCGTCGCTTCCGCCGCGATCTGCGCGCCAAGGATAAGGTCCTTGATCTGCACCTGCCCGGCCTCCTTCTCGGCCGAGCCCTGGATAATGGCGACCGGAGAGCCGCGCCGGTCCGCGTATTTCAGCTGGTTGCCGAAGTTCTTCGGATTGCCCAGATAGACCTCGGCCCGGATCCCGGCATTGCGCAATTCGGCGACCATGGCCTGATAGTCTGCCATCCGGTCACGATCCATTACCGTGACAACGACGGGTCCTTCGGCCGAGTCACTGAACCGCCCCTTCGCTTCCAGAGCGGCCAGCAGCCTGTCGACCCCGATCGAGACGCCCGTCGCCGGCACTTCCTGCCCTGTGAAGCGCTTGACCAGATCGTCATAGCGCCCACCACCTGCAACCGACCCGAACTGCCGGGGCCGGCCCTTTTCGTCTTTGATTTCGAAGGTCAGCTCGGCTTCGTATACCGGGCCTGTGTAGTAGCCAAGGCCACGCACGACGGAGGGGTCGATTAGAATACGATCAGAGCCATACCCACCCGCGTCAAGCAGATCTGCGATTTGCCTCAACTCCAGAACACCTGCCGCACCAGTAGGGTTGGTGCCGACGGTTGCAAGCAGGTTCCCGAGCGTCTCTTCGTTGTCGGAGCCCTTGGACGTAAGAAACTGAATGACTGGCTCGATTTGCTCTCCGCTAAGCCCGACTCCGTCGATGTATGCTCCCGACGCATCCAGGCGCCCTTTTCCAAGCAGCTCTCGGACACCAGACTCGCCAACCTTGTCGAACTTGTCGATGGTACGCAGGACCGCTTGCTTTCGCTCCTCGCCTGTCGGATTGCCTTCTATCATGGTTTCAGCAACCGCATCGATGGTTCCGAAAACACGATCCAGAACCCCACTCAACACCTTACGGTTGTTCACGCGCACAATGTAGTCGCCTCGAGGAATGCCAACCTCTTCCAGCGTATCCGCCAACATCGCGCAGATCTCGGCATCGGCGGCCATCGAGGCCGTGCCCACCGTATCCGCATCGCACTGGTAGAACTGCCGGAAGCGCCCCGGCCCCGGTTTCTCGTTCCGCCAGACAGGGCCCATCGTGTAGCGGCGATAGGGCGTCGGCAGATCGTTGCGGTGCTGGGCATAGACGCGGGCCAACGGCGCCGTCATGTCATAGCGTAGCGCCAGCCAGTCGCCGGGCTTCTCGCCCTCGGCGTCCTCCTGCCAGGCGAACACGCCTTCGTTCGGGCGGTCGACATCGGGCAGGAACTTGCCCAGCGCCTCGACCGTCTCGACGGCCGAGCTTTCCAGCGCGTCGAAGCCGTAGCGATGATAGACCCCGGCGATCTGGCGCAGCATCTCGGCGCGCCGGGTGACCTCGGCGCCGAAATAGTCGCGAAACCCTTTCGGCGTCTCGGCCTTGGGGCGTGGGGTCTTCTTGGGCTTGGCCATGGGAAATGTCCTGAAGGGGGGCCGCAGTCGCGGCGGGGTCTAGCCCAGAGCCCCATGCGGGGCAAGCCCGGCGTCCGAACCGGGCACGCGATGTTCAGCGATCAGGGGGCGCTGCCCCCGCCCTCCCTTGTGGGAGGACTCCCCCTGAGTATTGGGGAAAGAAGAGAAAAGGGGCCTGTCCTTCTTCTTTCTCCAAATACTCCCGCCGGAGGCTTTGGTCGTTTCCGCAGGGAACGGCCAATCTGCAACGGGGGCGCGCGCAGCGCGGTTCAGAGTTCGTCGACCATCGTCACGCCTTCCAGGCTCTTCAGGGCCTGCCGGATCTGGGTCGATACTACAAAGTCGGAACCCAGTTCCATCTCCACCTCGCCCGGAAGATCAGGGCCCGACAGGCACAGCTGCACCGGCGCGCGGGCCGCGGCCTTGGCGGCGGCTTTGGCTTCTTCCAGCACCGTGGCGACTGTCGTCACTGCGGACGCGTCATCGATCCAGACCTTGAGGCCGCTGGCGCCACCCGACGCGACCAGCGCGTCGATGGGGGTCACCGTGCGGCCCAGAAGCTTCAACTGGTCCGATTCCATCGTCGCCTCGACCTGCACCACCACACGGGAGCCGGTTTCGAGGTGCTCGCGATTGGCCTCCAGCGCTTCGGAGAACAGCGTGACCTCGTAGGCGCCCGTCGGATCGGACAGCTGGCAGAAGGCGAAGCGGTTCCCGCGGGCGGACTTGCGCTCCTGCCGCCCGGCGACGATGCCCGCCAGTTTCGCCACCAGCGGGCCGCGGGCCGCGCGTTCAGTGACGTCGTCCAGTGTCACGATCCCGCGCCGTTTCAGGCCGTTCATGTCGTCGTCCAGCGGGTGGCCGGACAGGTAGAAGCCGACCGCCTTGAATTCCTCGCCCAGCCGTTCGGCGGGCAGCCAGTCGGGCACGCCCGACAGGCGCGGTTCGGGCAGATCCTCCCCCGCTTCGCCGAAGAGCGAGACCTGCGCCGAATCCTTCTGTTCCTGGATCGCTGCCGAATAGCTGACCAGCGCGTCGAGGTTTTCCAGCACCCTCCGCCGGTTCGGATCGAGCTGGTCGAAGGCACCGGACCGGGCGAGCATTTCCAGCGGCCGCTTGCCGATCCGTTTCAGGTCGACCCGCCGGGCGAGGTCGAAAAGGTTTACGAAGGGCTTGTCGGTGCCATCCGCACGGCGGCCGTCGGTGATCAGCCGCATCGCGTCCAGCCCGACATTCTTCAACGCGCCAAGCCCGTAGATCAGTGCGCCGTCCTTCACGGTGAAGGCGGGCTCCGACCGGTTCACGCAGGGCGGGATCCACGGCAGCTCCAACCCCTTCCGCGCTTCTTCGAAATAGACTGCCAGCTTGTCGGTCAGGTGGATGTCGCAGTTCATCACGCCGGCCATGAACTCGACCGGGTGGTTCGTCTTCAGCCAGGCGGTCTGGTAGCTGACCACGGCGTAGGCCGCCGCGTGGGACTTGTTGAAACCGTAGTTCGCGAACTTGTCGAGAAGGTTCCAGACCTCCAGCGCCTTCTTGTCGTCGACACCGTTTTCCTTGGCCCCCTTGATGAACTTGGGCCGTTCGGCGTCCATCGCCTCCTGGATCTTTTTGCCCATGGCGCGGCGCAGCAGGTCGGCGCCGCCAAGGCTGTAGCCCGCCATTTCCTGCGCGATCTGCATCACCTGTTCCTGGTAGACGATGATGCCCTGGGTTTCGTCGAGGATATGGTCGATGGTCGGATGCAGCCGGTCGCGTTCCGACAGGCCGTTCTTGACCTCGCAATATTTGGGGATGTTCTCCATCGGGCCCGGACGATAGAGGGCCACGAGCGCCACGATGTCCTCGATCGTCGTGGGCTTCATGCGCTTCAGCGCATCCATCATGCCCGAGCTTTCCACCTGGAACACCGCGACCGTCTTCGCCGCGGCGTAGAGCTTGTAGGTTTCTTCATCGTCCAGCGGGATCGCGTTGATCTGGTTCTCGGCCCCTTCCGTGGGCGTGTAGATCTGCGTGCCGTCGGGCGCCGTGTGCAGATCGCGGCCCGAGGCATGGATCAGGTCGATGGCGTTCTGGATGACGGTCAGCGTCTTCAGGCCCAGGAAGTCGAACTTCACCAGCCCGGCCTGTTCGACCCATTTCATGTTGAACTGCGTGGCCGGCATGTCGGACCGCGGATCCTGGTAGAGCGGCACCAGCTCGTCCAGTGGCCGGTCGCCGATCACGACGCCGGCGGCGTGGGTCGAGGCGTTCCGCAGCAAGCCTTCGACCTGCTGGCCATAGGTCAGCAGGCGGTCGACGACTTCCTCGGAGCGGGCTTCCTCGCGCAGGCGCGGCTCGTCCGCCAGCGCCTTCTCGATGGAGACCGGCTTAACGCCTTCGACCGGGATCATCTTCGACAGGCGATCGACCTGGCCATAAGGCATCTGCAGCACGCGGCCGATATCGCGGATCGCGGCCTTGGACAAAAGCGCACCGAAGGTGATGATTTGCGCCACCTTCTCGCGTCCGTACTTGCCTTGGACGTATTCGATGACGGCTTCGCGGCGGTCCATGCAGAAGTCGATGTCGAAGTCGGGCATCGACACACGTTCCGGGTTCAGGAACCGTTCGAACAGAAGCGAATAGCGGAGCGGATCGAGGTCGGTGATCGTCAGCGCGTAGGCCACGAGGCTGCCAGCACCCGAGCCCCGGCCGGGGCCGACGGGAATGTCGTGTTCCTTGGCCCACTTGATGAAGTCCGCAACGATCAGGAAGTAGCCGGGAAAGCCCATGCCCTCGATGATGCCAAGTTCGAATTCCAGCCGCTTCTCGTAGTCCTCGACCGGGGCGGCATGGGGGATCACGGCCAGCCGGTCCTTCAGGCCCGCCTTGGCCTGACGTCGCAATTCGTCGACCTCGTCATCGGCAAAGCGCGGCAGGATCGGGTCACGTCGGTAGGCCATGAAGGCGCAGCGCCTTGCGATCTCGACGGTATTGTCGATCGCCTCGGGCAGGTCGGCGAAGAGGGCTGCCATGTCGGCCTGGCTAGCGAAATGATGCTTTGGTGTCAGCGTCCGCCGCGGCTGCTGCTGGTCCACATAGGCGCCGTCGGCGATGCAAATCAGGGCGTCATGCGCCTCGTACATCTCGGGCGTCGGGAAGTAGACGTCATTGGTGGCGACCAGTGGCAGATCCATCGCATAGGCCATCTCGACATGGCCACGCTCGGTGCGCTTCTCTGCGTCGGTCGGCCCGTTGGCGCCCGGATGGCGCTGCAGTTCCACGTACAGCCGGTCCCCGAACGTGGTTTTCAGCCGGGACATCAGGGCTTCGGCCGCGGGGCGCTGGCCGCCCAGCAGAAGCTGGCCAACAGGGCCGCCCGGCCCGCCCGTCAGGCAGATGAGCCCGTCGCTGTGGGTTTCCAGCTCCTCCAGCGTGATCTGCGGCAGCTGATCCGGCTTGCCGACATAGAGGCAGGTGTTGAGCTTCATGAGATTGCCGTAGCCCGCCTCCGACTGGGCCAGCAGCACGATGGGCGCCGGCGGTCGGGGTTTCTCCCCGGGCTGGGCGGGCATGTAGGCAAGATCGACCTGCAGCCCCATGATCGGCTGGATGCCCGCACCCGACAGCGACACCGAGAACTCCAGCGCGGCGAACAGGTTGTTCGTGTCGGTCAGCGCCACGGCCGGCATCCCGGCCGCCTTGCAGAGATCGGGCAGCTTCTTCAGCCGCACGGCCCCTTCCAGCAGGGAATATTCGGAATGGAGGCGAAGGTGGATGAATCGGGGGGTGTCGGTCATGGGACCACCATATGTTGCGTGGACGGTCCCCGGAAGAGCCTACGTCGCGCATCGCCTTCGATCCGCCCGCCCACCCGCCCCAACGGGCGAAAGCGTTCCGCTTTCGCCCTCGCGGATCGAAGGCGATGCGCTTGGACGGGACCCACCCGCCAGTCATCGCCCGGGACGAACCGTGCCCGTGGCGGGCAAGGAGGATCGCGGCATGCGATCCGACGGGGGTGGGTGGTCGGGCCCGCCGCGGGCACGGTCCGGCGACGACGCCCGGCTTCCGCGCAGAAGGACCCGGCGCATGGCAAATGGATGATCCTGTCGCGCGGCGCAGACCTGTCGGGATGCCCGGTTTGCAGGCATCTGCCGAATTCTACAGCAGATTATTCTTCGCCCCGACTTGAAAGAGCTTCCGCGCACAGCGGGCATTCCCCTCGCAAGCGCATGATTCCAAAACAGATCCCCTTCTCCCTCGACATCCCTCTCGTCTTGCCGTGGCGGAAGTGCAATATTGGGTGCGCGGCACAGGCTTGTCAGCCGGGCTGCCCTCTCTTTAGGCTTTTGGCAACAAATGGCCGGCCCCTTCTACGCTGCATCGGGGGATCCAACTGGCTCAACACGGTATGGCGGCGGGTCTGGGACACAATTTGGCCATGGAGATCGCGTTTCTTCTGAACGGAGAGCCCGTGACCGTCACCGATGCCGCCCCCACCGAAACCTTGCTCGACTGGCTGCGCGAACGGCGCGGGCTGAAGGGCACCAAGGAAGGCTGCAACGAAGGCGATTGCGGCGCCTGCACGGTGATGGTGACCGATGACGCGGGCGCAAAGGCGCTGAACGCCTGCATCCTGTTCCTGCCGCAGCTTGAGGGCAAGGCCGTGCGCACCGTCGAAGGGCTCTCCGGCCCCGCGGGCGAGATGCACCCGGTGCAGGACGCGCTGGTCCGCCATCACGGCAGCCAGTGCGGCTTCTGCACGCCGGGCTTTGCCGTGTCGATGGCCGTGGCCCATGCACAGGGTGACCGGGCGACGGATGACCGGGTGGCCGGGAACCTGTGTCGGTGCACCGGGTATGCGCCCATCGTCCGCGCGGCGGACGCGGCGGCGGGTGTGCCGGTACCGGACTGGATAGACGACAGTGCGGCCCTGGCGAAGGTGCGTGGGGACCACGCACCCTACCGCCCCGAATCTTCCGATGCTCTGGCGGCGGCCTATGCCGCCGAACCCGATGCGGTGCTGGTTGCCGGCGCGACAGATGTCGGGCTTTGGGTCACCAAGCAGTTGCGCGAACTGGACAAGGTCATCTTCCTGGACGGCTGCGCCGATCTGAAGGGGATCGACGTCTCCGACACAGAGATCCGCTTTGGCGCGATGGTCGACATGAACCGGGTGCGAGAGGCGCTTGCCCCCCATTACCCGTCCTATGCCGAGATGATCCGGCGCTATGGCTCCTACCAGGTGCGCGGTGCTGCGACGATCGGCGGGAACATCGCCAATGGATCGCCCATCGGGGACAACCCGCCGCCGTTGATCGCCCTTGGCGCGACACTGCATCTGCGGAAGGGCGACGCACGGCGGACGATGCCGGTGGAAGAGTTCTTCATCGACTACGGCAAGCAGGACCTTCAGCCGGGCGAATTCCTCGAGGCGATAACCGTGCCCCTGAAGCCCGACCTGCTGAAGGTCTACAAGCTGTCGAAACGGTTCGATCAGGATATCTCGGCCGTGTGCGGCGCGTTCTTCATCACGGTCGAGGACGGCAAGGTCGCACAGGCCCGCATCGCCTTCGGTGGCATGGCCGGAACTCCGAAGCGCGCCACTGCCTGCGAAACTACGCTGACCGGCGCCGACTGGACAGAGGACGGGATCGCCCCCGCCATCGCCGCCTTGGCCGAAGACTTCTCCCCCCTTTCCGACATGCGTGCCTCGTCCGCCTACCGGCTGGGCACGGCGCAGAGCATGCTTGTCCGCGCCTGGGCCGAAGACACCGGCGCCGCTACGTCCGTTCTGGGGATGGCGTCATGAGTGTCGCGAAGCCCCTGCCCCACGATGCGGCGCCGCTCCATGTCACCGGACAGGCGCGCTACATCGACGATCTGCCGGTGCCGGCGGGCACGCTGCACCTTGCGTTCGGGCTGTCGAAGATCGCGCGCGGGACGATCACGAAGATGGATCTGGACGCGGTCCGCGCGGCCCCGGGCGTTGTCGCCGTGATGGTGGCCGACGATCTGCCGTTCGAGAACGACGTCTCGCCCTCGATCCATGACGAACCGCTCCTGTCCGACGGCACGGTGCATTACATCGGCCAGCCCCTGTTCATCGTCATCGCCACCAGCCACCTTGCCGCCCGCAAGGCCGCGCGTCTGGGCGATATCGCCTACACCGAAGAGACCCCGATCCTGACGGTCGACGAGGCGATGGAGGCCGGCAGCCGCTTCGAAGGCGGCCCGGTGGTCTGGGAGAAAGGCGACGCGAAAGCCGCCATCGCGCGCGCGCCGCACGTGCTGCAAGGCAGTCTCGACATGGGCGGGCAAGAGCATTTCTACCTGGAAGGTCAGGCCGCGCTGGTCCTGCCGTCGGAAGATGGGGATATGGTGGTCATGTCCTCGACCCAGCACCCGACCGAGATCCAGCACAAGGTGGCCGACGCGATAGGCCGCCCGATGCATGCCGTGCGCGTCGAGACCCGGCGCATGGGCGGCGGCTTCGGTGGCAAGGAAAGCCAGGGCAATGCTCTGGCGGTGGCCTGCGCGGTGGCCGCGATGAAGACCGGCAAGCCCTGCAAGATGCGGTACGACCGCGACGATGACATGATCATCACCGGCAAACGCCACGATGCGCGGGTCGATTACGAGGTCGGCTTCGACGACCACGGCCGGATCATGGGGCTGAGCTACCGCCACCTGATCCGCTGCGGCTGGGCGATGGACCTGTCGCTGCCCGTGGCCGACCGGGCGATGCTGCATGCCGACAACGCTTACCTTCTCCCCGCCTGCCGGATCGAAAGCCACCGGCTGAAGACCAACACCCAAAGCGCCACCGCCTATCGCGGCTTCGGCGGCCCGCAGGGCATGATCGGCATGGAGCGGGTGATGGACCACATCGCCCATGAGCTTGGCCTCGATCCGGTCGAGGTCCGCCGTCGCAACTATTACCCGAAGGCCGACACGCCCGCGCCAGACCGCTCCACGCCCTACGGGCAGGAGGTCGAGGATTTCATCCTGCACGAGATGACGGACGCACTACTGGACAGCGCGGACTACGCGGCACGGAAGGCGGCGGTGGCGGAATGGAACGCGGCCAATCGGTTCGTGAAGAAGGGTATCGCCTTTACGCCAGTGAAGTTCGGGATTTCCTTCACGCTGACGCACCTGAACCAGGCGGGCGCGCTGGTGCACGTCTACCAGGACGGCTCGGTCCAGCTGAACCACGGCGGAACGGAGATGGGCCAGGGCCTGTACCAGAAGGTCGCGCAGGTGGCGGCCAGCCGGTTCGGCATCGCGATGGATCATGTGCGCATCACCGCGACCGATACGGGCAAGGTGCCGAATACTTCGGCCACGGCGGCATCGTCAGGCAGCGACCTGAACGGCATGGCAGTGAAGGCCGCCTGCGATACGATCCGCGCGCGGATGGCGGAACATCTGGCCGAACTGCACCAGTCGGAGCCCGCGGCGGTCACCTTCGCGGACGGCAATGTCGAGGTCGCCGGCGCCAGCTATACGTTCACGCAAGCCGCGCAGCTTTGCTATCACGGGCGGGTCCAGCTTTCCGCCACAGGGTTCTACAAGACACCCAAGATCGAATGGGACCGCGCCACGGGCCACGGCCGGCCGTTCTACTACTTCGCCTACGGCGCCGCGGTGACCGAGGTCGCGGTGGATGTGCTGACCGGCGAAAACCGGATCCTGCGGACGGATATCCTGCATGATGCGGGCACGTCCCTGAACCCCGCGCTGGATATCGGTCAAGTCGAAGGCGGCTACGTGCAGGGCGCAGGCTGGCTGACGACGGAAGAACTGGTCTGGGATCAGGAAGGCATGCTTCGGACGCACGCGCCGTCGACCTACAAGATCCCCGCGTGTTCGGACCGTCCGCGGGTTTTCAACGTCGCGCTCTGGGACGGAGAGAACCGCGAAGACACGATCTATAAATCCAAGGCGGTCGGCGAACCGCCCTTCATGCTGGGCATCTCGGCGTTTCTGGCGTTGAGCCACGCGGTCGCGGCCTGCGGCACGGACTACCCGGCGCTGGATGCGCCTGCCACGCCCGAACGGATCTGGCACGCGGTACAAAGGGTGTCGAATGGCGTTTGACCTGACCGCCCTGACCCGCGCTGTCGAGGCGCATGGCACCGTCGCCCGTGTGGTGGTCGCGGAAACGCGCGGCTCCACCCCGCGCGAGGTTGGCGCGGCGATGCTGGTCTGGGAGGGCGGTCAGTCCGGCACGATAGGCGGCGGCGCGCTGGAATTCGATGCGGCAGAGGCCGGGCGCGAGATGGAACCCGGCGCGACCACGATCAGGCGGCAAGCGCTTGGCCCAGATCTGGGGCAGTGCTGCGGCGGGGCCGTGACGTTGCTGACCGAGGTTTTCAATGCAGGCTGTCTGCCCGAACCGCAGGATGACGTGATCGCGCGGGCCACGGGCAATGACGTCATGCCGCTTTCCGTCCACCGCCTGCTGGCCGATGCACGTGGGCAAGGGGCGGCGCCGCAAGCTCAGTTGATCGACGGCTGGATGGTGGAACCGGTGACGCCCGCGCAAACGCCTCTGTGGATCTGGGGCGCTGGTCATGTCGGGCGGGCGTTGGTCGATGTGCTGGCGCCTCTGCCGGATCTGGCGATCACGTGGATCGATACCGGGGCCGAACGCTTCCCGGCAGACATTCCCGAGGACGTGACCACCGTGCCTGCCGCCGATCCCGCGGTACTGGCGGGCCATGCCCCGACCGACGCGATGCACCTTGTGCTGACCTTTTCCCATGCCATCGACCTCGACCTGTGCGATGCACTGCTCAGGCGCGGCTTTGCCGGGCTGGGTCTGATCGGATCGGCCACCAAACGGGCGCGGTTCCGTTCGAGGCTCACCGCAATGGGGCATTCGCCCCATGCCATCGACCGCATCACCTGCCCCATCGGCGACCCCGCGCTTGGCAAGCACCCGCAGGCCATTGCCGTTGGCGTCGCCGCCCAGATCCTTGCAGGCCAGCTGGGCCGAACCGAAACCGACCCCAACCGAAAGGCCCGCCCGGCATGACCGAGACGCTTCTGAAGATCGAGAGGCTGACCAAGGCCTATCCCGGGGTTGTCGCCAACGACAATGTCTCCTTCGATATCGGCGTAGGCGAGGTGCATGCCCTGCTTGGCGAAAACGGCGCGGGCAAGTCGACGCTGGTCAAGATGATCTACGGGCTGGTCAAGCCCGACAGCGGCACCATGACCCTGCGTGGCACACCCTTCGCCCCGGCCGAGCCCCGCGCGGCGCGAGCCGACGGGATCGCGATGGTGTTCCAGCACTTCTCGCTGTTCGAGGCGCTGACAGTGGCCGAAAACGTGGCGCTTGGGATGGAAGACCCGCCCCAGATGCGCGACCTTGCCCGCCGGATCACGGAAGTCTCCGAGGCCTATGGCCTGCCGCTCGATCCTTCGCGGATCGTTGGCGATCTGTCCGCCGGCGAACGGCAGCGGGTCGAGATCATCCGCTGCCTGCTGCAGGACCCGAAACTGCTGATAATGGACGAACCGACATCCGTCCTGACCCCGCAGGAGGTCGAAATCCTGTTCCAGACCCTGCGCAAGCTGTCGTCGGAAGGCACGGCGATCCTCTACATTTCTCACAAGCTGGAAGAGATCCGCGCGCTTTGCGACAACGCCACGATCCTGCGGCTGGGCAAGAATGTCGGCACGTGCGTTCCGCGCGACACCACGGCGAAGGAGATGGCCGAACTGATGGTCGGCGGCACGCTTCAGATCCCGACTCGGAAACCCGGAGAGGTGGGCGAGATCGCGATGGAAATCTCGGGCCTGTCCGTGCCTTCGCCTTCGGAATTCGGCACGTCGCTGAAGGACGTCTCGATCCAGGTGCGCGCGGGCGAAATCCTTGGCGTCGGCGGCGTGGCCGGTAACGGGCAGGACGAATTGCTGGGCGTGCTGTCGGGGGAGATCCTGTCGGCGCCCGACGCGGTTCAGCTTCACGGGCAACCGGTGGGCAGGCTGGGCCCGGTCGCGCGGCGCAGGCTGGGCCTGCTGGCGGCGCCCGAAGAACGGCTGGGCCATGCAGCCGCGCCCAACATGAGCCTGACCGAAAACGCGCTTCTGACCGGCGCGGTGCGCGAAGGGCTGGAACGGAACGGTTTTCTGAGCTGGCCCAAGGCGAAGACCTTCGCCGAACGCATCATCGAAACCTTCGACGTCCGCACACCGGGGCCGGAAAACGCGGCCCGTTCGCTTTCGGGCGGCAACCTGCAGAAGTTCGTCATCGGACGCGAGGTGCTGCAACGGCCCGAAGTGCTGGTCGTGAACCAGCCGACATGGGGCGTGGATGCCTCGGCCGCCGCCGCTATCCGGCAGGCGCTTCTGGATCTGGCCCAGAAGGGCACGGCGGTGATCTGCATCAGTCAGGATCTGGATGAGCTCATGGAAATCTCGGACAATTTCGCGGCGCTGACCGAAGGCCGGCTGTCCCCGCCACGGGCGGCGGCCGGGCTGACGGTGGAACAGATCGGCCTGATGCTGGGCGGCGCGCACGGGATGGAAGTGGCCCATATCGACACGGCGGAGGCGCGCACGTGATCAAGCTTGAACGACGCCGCCAGCCTTCGCAGGCCTGGTCCTATGCCACGCCGGCTCTTGCCGTTGTGGCCACCATGTTCTTCGGCGGCCTCCTGTTCGCCGCCCTTGGCAAGAACCCGGTCGAGGCGATCCGCACCATCTTCTGGGAACCGCTGTTCGGCGAGTTCGCCTTCTACTACCGCCCGCAGCTTCTGGTGAAAGGCGCGCCGCTGGTGCTGATCGCCATCGGCCTGTCACTGGGCTTTCGCGCCGGTATCTGGAACATCGGCGCGGAAGGGCAGTACATCATGGGCGCGCTGGCCAGCGCGGGCGTGGCGCTGGCGCTTTATCCGCTGGAGGCATGGTGGATCTTCCCGGCCATGATCATCGCCGGCGCACTGGGCGGGTTCATATGGGGCATGATCCCCGCGATCCTGAAGGCGCGCTTCGGCACGAACGAGATCCTCGTCTCCCTCATGCTGGTCTACGTGGCCGAACAGTTCCTTGCCTCGATGTCGCTGGGCCTGATGAAGAACCCCGAAGGCATGGGCTTTCCCGGCAGCCGCAACCTTCAACAATACCCTAGCGCCTTCAATTCCGAAGTTATCACCAATTCCGGCATCCATTACGGCGTCGTCGCGGCCCTGATCGCGGTGATCTTCGCCTATGTCCTGCTCAGCCGTCACATGCTGGGCTTCCAGATCCGCCTGACGGGCGAGGCCCCCCGCGCCGCACGCTTTGCGGGCGTCGAACCCGCGCGGCTGATCCTGTTCTGCCTTGGCGTCTCGGGCGCGCTGGCGGGGCTTGCGGGCATGTTCGAGGTTTCGGGACCGTCGGGACAGGTATCCATCGACTTCAACGCGGGCTACGGCTTCACGGCGATCATCGTGGCGTTCCTGGGCCGGCTGCACCCGGTGGGCATCCTGCTGGCCGGCGCGCTGATGGCGCTGACCTACATCGGCGGAGAGATCGCCCAGGGGAACCTCGGCCTGCCATCGGCGGCGATCCAGGTCTTCCAGGGAATGCTGCTGTTCTTCCTGCTGGCGCTGGATCTTCTGACCAACTTCCGCATCCGCTTCGCCGTCCGGGGGACCGCCTGACATGGATCTATCCGCCATCAATCCGATCCTGCTGCTGGCCTCTCTCATGGTCGCGGCGACGCCGATCCTTTTGGCCGCCACGGGGGAACTCATCGCCGAAAAGGCCGGGGTCCTGAACCTTGGCGTCGAAGGCATGATGATCTTCGGTGCCATTTGCGGCTTTGCCACGGCCGTCGAAACCGGCTCCCCCTGGCTGGGGTTTCTGGCCGCAAGCGTGGGCGGGGCGGTCCTGTCGCTCCTCTTCGTGATCCTCACGCAGCTGGCGTTGGCCAACCAGGTCGCTTCGGGCCTTGCGCTGACGCTCTTCGGCCTCGGGCTTTCGGCCCTGCTGGGGCAGGGTTATGTCGGCGTGAAACCACCCCCCACGCCGGATCTGCACATCCCCGGCCTGTCGCAGATCCCGTTCGTGGGAGAGATCCTGTTTACCCATGACGTGGTACTCTATTTCAGCATCGTTCTGGTGGCGCTGGTCTGGCTGTTCCTGCGGTCCACCCGCGCGGGTCTGATCCTGCGGGCCGTGGGCGAAAACCATGATGCAGCCCATGCGCTTGGCTACAAGGTCGTCCTGATCCGCTCGCTGGCAATCGTCTTCGGCGGCGCCTGCGCAGGCCTGGGCGGGGCCTACATCAGCCTTGTCCGCGTCCCGCAATGGACGGAAGGCATGACCGCCGGTGTGGGCTGGATCGCACTGGCGCTGGTCGTCTTCGCCTCGTGGAGACCGTGGCGCGTGCTGATCGGTGCCTATCTTTTCGGCGGGATCACGGTGCTGCAGTTGAACCTGCAGGCCGCGGGCGTGGCCATTCCCGTCGAATACCTTGCCATGTCGCCCTACATCATCACCATCGTCGTGCTGGTGCTTCTGTCCCGCGACAAGGCCCGCGCCCCTGCCGCCCTTGGCCGCATTTTCCATGCCTCGAGTTGAGGCGCCCATCGTAACCTGACATCATCAAACCACAATAAAACGGGGATCCCACCATGAACAGACGATCGCTTCTCACATCCGCCATCGTGGCCTTCGGCCTTGCCGCAGGCGGGGCCGCGGCCCAGGACAAGACCAAGGTCGGCTTCATCTATGTCGGCCCGGTCGGCGACGGCGGCTGGACCTACGAACATAACGTCGGCCGCCTGGCCATCGAGGAGGAATTCGGCGATGCGGTCGAAACCACCTATGTCGAAAGCGTGGCCGAAGGCCCGGATGCCGAACGCGTGCTGACCCAGATGGCCCTTGGCGGTGCCGACCTTATCTTCACCACCTCCTTCGGCTTCATGGATCCCACCATCAACGTGGCCAAGAAGTTCCCGGACGTGAAGTTCGAACACGCCACCGGCTACAAGCGCGCGGACAACGTCTCGACCTATTCGGCCCGCTTTTACGAAGGCCGCGCGGTGCAGGGCACCATCGCGGGCGAGATGACGGAATCGAACATCGTGGGCTACATCGGCTCCTACCCGATCCCCGAAGTGATCCGCGGCATCAACGCGGCCTTCCTGGCGGCACGGGCCGTGAACCCGGATGTCGAATTCAAGATCGTCTGGGCCTACACGTGGTTCGATCCGGCGAAGGAAGCCGACGCCGCCAAGGTCCTGATCGAACAGGGCGCCGACGTGATCCTGCAGCACACCGATTCGACCGCTCCGCAAGCCGCGGCACAAGCCGCTGGCAACGTCATCACCTTCGGCCAGGCCTCGGACATGAGCGAATATGCCCCGCGCCCGCGGGTCTCCTCGATCATCGACAACTGGGCGCCCTACTACATTGAACGCACCAAGGCCGTGATGGACGGTACCTGGGAATCCAGCGATGTCTGGCACGGGATCAACGAAGGCATGGTCGGCATCGGCGAGATTTCCGACGCCGTTCCGGCCGAGGTGAAGGAAAAGGCGCTGGCCCTCAAGGATTCCATCGCCGCGGGTGAGACGCACCCCTTCACCGGCCCGATCAACAAGCAGGACGGCTCGGTCTGGCTGGAAGATGGCGAAACCGCAGACGACGGCACGCTGCTGGGCATGAACTTCTATGTCGAAGGCATCGAAGGCTCGATCCCCAACTGATCGGATTGAAACGCTAAGCGAAGGCCCCGCCCCGGCGGGGCCTTCTGCGTTCAAGGGGGGAGATGCCCGGAACGGGCGACGGGGGGCCACGCCCCCCTGATCCCGTGACGGCCGGAAGGGCCGGCGCGGAGCCTGTCGTGCGGACGGGCGCAGCCCGGCCGCTCCGCCCGGTAACCGCCGCAACATGCTGGGAACTGCCGCCCGCCCATGGCACACTGCGCGCGATCAAACCCCCGGTGAGCCCATGCACAAACGCGACTTCCCGAATTTCCTGGCCAGCACCGCTGAAACCACCGACGATGGCCGTCTCTTCGCGCCCTCGGCCGAACGCAACGCGGGCCCGATAGCCGACCTTCTCGCCCGCGTCGCCCCTGAAACGGGTCGCGCGCTTGAAATCGCCGCAGGCACTGGCCAGCACGCCGCGACCTTCGCAGCCCGCCTGCCCGGCCTTCACTGGCAGCCTACCGATGTCGACCCGACCCGCCTTGCCAGCATCGACGCCTACGCCGCGCAGTCGGGCACGAACACCATCGCGCCCGCGCTACAGCTCGACGCAACCTCCCACGGCTGGGCCGCAACCCACGGTCCGCGCGACCTGATCCTCGTCTGCAACCTCCTCCACCTGATCAGCGAGACCGAGGCCCGCACCCTCATCGCAGAAGCCGCTGCCTGCCTTGCCCCCGCAGGCTGCTTCATCGCCTACGGCCCGTTCAAACGCGGCGGAGTATTGATCAGCGAGGGCGATGTCAGCTTCGACACCCGCCTGCGCGAACATGACCCGGAGGTCGGCTACAAGGACGACAAACGGATCATCGACTGGGCCACCAAAGACGGCCTGATCCTTGTCGAAACGGCCGAGATGCCGGCCAACAACCTCGCCTTCGTCTTCGAACGCCCGGCAGGCTGAGCCGCGTCAGAACCGCCGCGAAAAGGCGATCAGCCCGCCCAGGATCAGGGCCGGCAGCAGCAGAAGCTTGAAGATGAAAACCGACAGGATCATCACGTAGGCGTTCAGAAGATCATCCGCCCGATCCAGGAGATTGGCCGCCAGCGTCTGGTAGCGCTCGACCCCGTTAATGGCGGACCGCAGGTTCGACACAACGCTGGCGCTCTCGCCTGCCTCGGCCAGATCCACCTCGGCCGTGATGTCCTGCACGACGGCGTCATATTCCGCCCAGACATCCGCCGTCATCCAGTCCGCCATCTGCGACGTCAATACGAAGGCCAGCGGCACGCCCAGCCCGAAAAGCAGGCCATAGCGCAGTAGTTGGCGTTCCAGCGCGGTCACGTCCGACACCTTGCCGATGACGCGCCGGATCAGGTCTATCCCGAGCGACAGCACGATCATGCCAAAGCCCACCGCGGAAATCGGACCGATGCCCACCGCCACGACCCCGGTCGCCACCATCAGTCCGAACACCATGGCCGAGATCCGCTCGATCGTGTCGTCGATGGGCTCCAGCACCTTCAAAGGCTGGGCCGAGCCGGACACGAAGACCGCCCCGCCCGAAACCTCGATTTCCTGCGCCGTCGACAGGAAGGCGTTGATCGAGCGAAGGGTGACATAGACCCCGGCGCTTGTCGCCGCGACAGCGGTGGCGTAGCTCTTCGCGCCCTCGTTCAGCGGATTGGCGCGGTACGAGACCATGGCGAGAAACGCCACCGCCGCGAAAGCAAGGATGATCAGGATGCCGGGTCGGCGGGGCTCGCTCATGGGGTACTCGCAAAAGTTGGAACTCGTACCCGCAGCCTAGCCGGGAAGAGAGAGCGAAGGAACCTCGTAGACGGGCCGATGCACGTGAAGGTCCCTGCACAGGGGCCTTCCGACAGTCGTCACGTTTCGATCCTAGCCGTCTACACGGATCACGGCATTCGACGGATCATAGGGGCTATCTTCCACGATCTCCGCCGGCCACCGCTGATCGAACATCTTCACGTCCAGCTTCGTGCCCGGCACCGCCAGCTCGGGCGAGACATAGCCCATCCCGATGGACTTGCCGAAATGCACCGAATACCCGCCCGAGGTCAGCCGCCCGACCCGCGTTTCGCCATGATACAGCGCCTCGCGCCCCCACGGATCGGCATCCTCCGGCCCGTCGATCAGCAGCGTCACGCATTTCGACCGAATGCCCTTGGCCTCCATCGCCGCCTTGCCACGGAAGTCCTTCGTCAGGTCCACGAACCGCGGGAGGTCGGCCTCCAGCGGAGTCGCGTCGCGGCCCAGTTCGTTCCCGAAGGCACGGTAGCTCTTTTCCTGCCGCAGCCAGTTCTGCGCCCGTGCACCGACCGGCTTCAGCCCGAATTCGGCGCCCGCTTCCATCAGCCGGTCCCACAGGTGGTTCTGCATCTCCATCGGATGATGCAGCTCCCAGCCCAGCTCGCCCGTATAGGCCACCCGGATCGCGGTGGTAGGCACCATGCCCAGCTCGATCTCGCGCGCCGACAGCCACGGGAACCGCTTGTTCGACAGGACCGTCTCCGGGTCGGCATCGCGCACCAGCTTTTTCAGCACATCGCGCGATTTCGGACCGGCAATCGCGAAGACGCCCCATTGCGTCGTGACATCCTGGATGATCACCAGCTTACCCGTCCGCTCCATGAAATCTTCCGCCGATTTCCGCAGGTAATCCGCGTCATAGGACGTCCACGCCCCGGCCGAAACAAGGTAGTACCCGTTCTCGGATTTGCGCACGATCGTGTATTCCGTCCGCGTCGTGCCGGCATCGGTCAGCGCATAGGTCAGGTTGATCCGGCCGACTTTGGGCAGCTTGTTGCAGGTGAACCAGTCGAGGAATTCCGTCGCCCCGTTACCCGACACGGCGTGCTTGGTGAAGGCCGTCGCGTCGATCAGGCCGACGCCCTCGCGGACCGCCTTCGCCTCCTCCATCGCATATTGCCACCAGCCGCCACGGCGGAAACTGCGGGCGTCGTGGTCGAAACCTTCGGGCGCATCGACGGGGCCATAGTAGTTGGGCCGCTCCCACCCGTTCACGAAACCGAACTGCGCCCCAAGCGCATTCTGGCGATCATAGGCGGGCGAGGTGCGCAGCGGCCGGGCGGCCTCCCGCTCCTCGTCCGGGTGGTGCAGAATGAAGACGTGGGAATAGCTCTCCTCGTTCTTCCGCGCGGCGAATTCCGTCGTCATCCACGGCCCGTAGCGCTTGGGGTCGAGCGAGGCCATGTCGATCTCGGCCTCCCCCTCCACCATCATCTGCGCGAGGTAATAGCCGGTGCCGCCCGCCGCCGTGATCCCGAAGGAGAAGCCCTCGGCCAGCCACATGTTGCGCAGGCCCGGCGCGGGGCCGACCAGCGGATTGCCGTCGGGCGTGTAGCAGATCGGGCCGTTGTAGTCGTCCTTCAGCCCGGCGTTCTCCGACGACGGGATCCGGTGGATCATCGACATGTACTCTTCCTCGATCCGCTCAAGATCCAGCGGGAAGAGATCGGCGCGGAAGCTCTCCGGCACATCGTAGAGGAACCGCGCCGGGGCGTTTTCCTCGTAAGGGCCAAGGATCCAGCCGCCGCGTTCCTCGCGCACGTACCATTTGGCGTCGGCATCGCGCAGGACGGGATGTTCACCATGGGTCTTGCGGTATTCGACCAGCGCCGGGTCGGGTTCGGTCACAATATACTGGTGCTCAACCGGGATCGCGGGGATCTTGATGCCCAGAAGCTTCGCCGTCCGCTGCGCGTGGTTGCCGGTGGCGGTGACGACATGTTCGGCCTCGATCACCCTCTGCTCGTCCGAGGGCACAAGGTTCCCGCCGCGTTCGACCATCTTGGTGACAGTCACTTTCCAGCTCTGGCCGGTCCATTCATAGCCATCGACCTGCCATTTCCGCTCGATCGTGACGCCCCGCTGCCGCGCGCCCTTGGCCATGGCCATCGTGACATCGGCCGGGTTGATGTAGCCGTCGGTCGGATGAAAGATCGCGCCTTCCAGATCTTCGGTCCGCACCAGCGGCCAGCGGTCCTTGATCTGCGCCGGCGTCATCCATTCGTAGGGAACATCACAGGTCTCGGCGGTCGAGGCATAGAGCATGTATTCGTCCATGCGCGCCTTGGTCTGCGCCATCCGCAGGTTCCCCACGACCGAGAAGCCCGCGTTCAACCCCGTCTCGGCCTCCAGCGCCTTGTAGAAATCGACCGAGTACTTGTGGATATGGGTCGTGGCGAAAGACATGTTGAAGAGCGGCAGCAGCCCCGCGGCATGCCAGGTAGAGCCGGAGGTCAGCTCGTCACGCTCCAGCAGCATCACATCGTCCCAGCCCGCCCGGGCGAGATGATAGGCGACGGACGTGCCCACGGCACCGCCGCCGACGACCAGAGCTTTCACTTGGGTTTTCATGACCGCACCTTCACAACTGCCGAGCCTGAACCTTCTTAAATGCGCGCCGCATTCCTGCACAGGATCGCGCCGACGCAACGCGGATCAAAACCGACCTCGGCCCCTGTCCGCGCCCGTCCAGAACGCGCTTTCGCCCCAGTAACATGACGTCCGGGCCGGTCTGGCGCGGTTAACGGCGGGGTGCCTCCGGCGGGAGTATTTTGAAAGTGAATAAGGCAGGCGCCGCGTCTTCTTTGGTCTTGAAATACCTCGGAAGAGACGGGCCTGAAAGGACCGGCGGGGGCAGAGCCCCCGGCTCCGGCCGCGACATGGCTCAGTCCGGAACGATCTTGCCCGGGTTCATGATTCCGTCCGGGTCGAGCGCGCGCTTGATCGCGCCCATCACGCCCACGGCACCGCCCAGTTCCTTGACGAGGAACGGCCGTTTGCCCTGCCCGATCCCGTGCTCGCCCGTGCAGGTGCCGTCCATCGAGAGCGCAAGATCGTTCAGCCAGCCGACGAATGTATCGGCCTTGGCGATTTCCTCCGGATTCTCCATGTCCATCAGGACCAGAGTGTGAAAATTGCCGTCGCCCACATGCCCCACGATGGGCGCCATCAGCCCCATCTCGGCCGCCTTCGCCGCCGTCTGGTTCACGCAGTCGGCAAGGTTCGATATCGGCACGCAGACATCCGTCGACAGGCCCTTGCAGCCGGGCCTGAGTTGCAGCGAGGCATAGTACATGTCGTGCCGCGCCTTCCAGACCTTGGTCCGTTCCTCGGGCGAGGCGGTGGCGGCATAATCGCTGCCGCCGAATTCCTCGGCGATGTCGCGGAAGGCGTCCGTCTGTTCGGCCACCCCAGCCTCGGAGCCGTGGAATTCCAGCAGCAGCAGCGGCGCTTCGGGCAGCCCCAGGCCGGAATAGGCGTTGGCCGCCTTGACGCTCAGCGCGTCCAGCAGTTCGATCCGGGCCACCGGGATGCCGTACTGGATCGTCGCGATCACCGCTTCGCAGGCGGCATCGACGGTGGGGAACGAACAGCGTGCCGAGGAGATCGCCTCCGGTATGCCGTGCAGTTTCAGCGTGATTTCCGTGATCAGGCCCAGCGTGCCTTCGGCGCCGATCAGCAGGCGCGTCAGGTCGTAGCCGGCCGAGGACTTGCGCGCGCGCGTGGCCGTGCGGATGATCTCGCCCGACGGCATCACCGCTTCCAGCGCAAGGATGTTGTCCTTCATCGTCCCGTAGCGCACCGCGTTGGTGCCCGAAGCCCGGGTCGAGGCCATGCCCCCGATCGAGGCATTGGCGCCCGGGTCGATGGGGAAGAACAGGCCCTTGTCGCGCAGATGCGTGTTGAGCCCCTCGCGCGTGATGCCGGGCTGGACGACGACGTCGAGATCGGCGTCATGGACCGCCAGCACCTTGTCCATCTTCAGGAAATCCACCGAGATCCCGCCCGCCGGCGCGTTCACGTGCCCTTCCAGCGACGACCCGGTGCCGAAGCCAATGACCGGCACCTTGTGAGCGGCGCAGATCTTGACGATTTCCGATACTTCTTCGGTCGTTTCCGGGTAGGCCACACCGTCCGGCGCCTGGTTGGCGATGTAGGTCGTGGTGTGGGCATGCTGCTCGCGGATCGAGGCGCCGGTCTGGAAGCGGTCGCCGAAACGCTGCTTCAGGATGCCCGTCGCTGCGGCGATCCCCTCTTCATTGCGTGGCAATGCGTGCGCCTGGACCATCTCCGACTCTCCCGGTTTGCGTTTCGCGCACAGAACCGGACCTAGCGGCCGAGCGCAATCCCCTCGCGCCGGGGATCGGCCCCGCCTTCCAGCCCGTCGCCGACCTGGATCGCGTGGAGGCCCGAGTTCAGGAGCCTGGTTTCAACCTCGAACCCCATCTCGCCCAGAGGCCCGGCGAGGTCGGCCACCGGCGTGCCGCCTTCAAGGTCGAACGTCCCGAAGCGGTTCACGCCGTGGGGCATCGACACGGCCTTTTGCACGTTCATGCCCCAGTCGGCCCATGCGATGATGGCCTGCGCGACATAGCCGATGATCCGGCTGCCCCCGGGCGATCCCACGGCCAGCACCGGGGCGCCGTCCTGCATCACGATGGTCGGCGCCATGGAGGACCGGGGCCGCTTGCCCGGCTCTACCCGGTTGGCCACGGGCCGGCCATCATCCACCGCGCTGAACGAGAAATCGGTGAGTTCGTTGTTCAGCAGGAACCCCCGGACCATGACGCGCGAGCCGAAGGCGTTTTCGATGGTCGTCGTCATCGAAGCGACATTGCCGTATGCGTCGACGATGGAGATATGGCTGGTCGAGGGCTGCTCCGGAGACGCCCCGTCGCCCCAAAGCCCGGCGTGATCCCACGAAGGCTTGCCCGGCTCGACCGTGTCCAGCGCCGTGCCGCTTTCCAGAAGCCGCGCACGTTCGGCAAGGTAGGCCGGGTCCAGCAGGCCCTTCGACGGGACCGGAACGAAATCGCTGTCGGCGATGTAGCGGCCCCGGTCGGCGAAAGCGAGGCGCGAGGCATCGCCGATCAGACGCCATGCCTCCGCGCTGTCGGGCCCCAGCGCCGCCAGATCGAAATGCGACAGCATGCCAAGGATCTGACCCACCGTCAGCGCGCCAGAGGACGGCGGGCCCATGCCGCAGACCTCGTAGACGCGATACGCGGCACAGACCGGCGCGCGTTCCTTCACGCGGTAAACGGCCATGTCTTCGACCGTCAGGAGGCCCGGATTGTCGACGGATTGTACGGCCGCCACGATGTCGCGGGCGATCTGACCTTTGTAGAAAGCCTGGGCGCCCTCGGCGGCCAAGGTTTCAAGCACGTCGGCATAGGCCGGGTTCTGCAGCAGCCGACCGGGGAGAAGCGGGAAGCCGCCCGGCAGGAAGTATTCGGCCGTCTCGGGATGCGTTCGCAGCCGGGCCTTGCCAACCACGACAAGGCCCGACAAGCGCGGCGAAACCTTGAAACCGTCGCGCGCCAGGGTAATTGCCGGATCGAAGAGCGGCGCCCAGTCGAGCTTGCCCCACCGGTCGTGCACGTCCTGCAACAGCGCGGGCGTGCCGGGCACACCGACCGACCGGCCACCGACAACGGCCTCGAAAAAGCCCATCGGTTCGCCTTCGGTCTGAAACAGCAGGGGTGTTGCCGCCGATGGCGCGGTTTCGCGACCGTCGAGCGTTGTCAGCTTGCCGGTTTCGGCGTCGTACCAGAGAAGGAACGCGCCGCCGCCAAGGCCCGAGCTTTGCGGTTCGACCAGCCCCAGCACCGTCTGGACGGCCACCAGCGCATCCGCGGCCGTGCCACCACGGGACAGAATCCCGGCCCCGGCCTCGACGGCCAGCGGATTGGCGGCAGAGACCATCCATTCCTGTCCCTGCACAGGCTCCCCGGCCGCCTTGGCCGCAAGCGAGGCGGTTATCGGACCAGACAGATCTTCGAAGGCCGGCACGTCTTGGTCCGTTGCCGCCTCCGGCGCAACGGCGTCGGCGGCTTGCTGGGCGTAGGCTCCAGATGCGGCCAATCCGAACCCGACAAGTGCCGCGATCCGGGAGAGGTGCAGAATCTGCATTGCGTAGTCCTTTCGGTGTCCAGTGGCCCTGAACCCTAGCGCGGTGCCACGGCGGAGCAAGGACGCTCAGCGCAGCGGGTATTGCGTCAGCGGTTCATGGCGCGCGCCGTCGGGATGCAGTTGCGATTGCATCAGCGTCATGGAATGCGCGCGGAAGGGCGGGATGGCGGTCAGCAACTCGGCGGCAAGGAAATCCTGCAGCCGCATATGCGCCTCGTCCGACAGGTCGTGGCGGAGGCGGGCCAGGGTGACATGCGGCCGGTAGGTTTCGCGGGGAAGATTCATGCCCACCCGCCGCGCAGCCTGTACCACCGTTCTGCGCAGTTGCATCAACGCGGGCACCTGTTCGACGACTGCGAAGACGACCCTTGGCCGGTCGCCGCCAAAGGTGCCCAGTCCGTCGAAGATCACGTCGAAGGACGGGGGCGTCAGGGTCTCCAGCTTGAAATGCAGGTCCTCCAGCCGGTCTTCGGGCTGGTCGTCAAGGAAGGCCAGCGTCAGGTGCATCGCCCCCGGCGCCACCAGCCGGCCCACCGGAATGTCCTGTTGCAGGAATTCCAGCGCCTCCAGCGTCTCTTCGCCGGGTTCGATCGCCAGGAAGGCGCGCATGGGTCTACAGCATCGACGGGACGACCTGATCGGGCGGGCGGTGGCCGTCCTCGTAGGTCTTGATGTTGATGATCACCTTCTCGCCCATCTCGATCCGGCCTTCGATGGTGGCCGAGCCCATGTGCGGCAGCAGCACCACGTTGTCGAGATCGCGCATCCGCGGGTTCGCGGCAATCCCGTGTTCATAGACGTCGAGCCCCGCCCCCGCGATATCGCCCGACCGTAGCATCCGCACCAGCGCGTTTTCGTCGATCACTTCCCCGCGCGACGTGTTCACGATCACGGCCTCGGGCTTCAGCAGCTTCAGTCGGCGCGCGTTCAGCAGGTGATAGGTCGATGGCGTCGACGGGCAGTTCACGGAAATCACGTCCATCCGCGCGGCCATCTGGTCAAGGCTTTCCCAGTAGGTGGCGCCGAACTCGGCCTCGATCTCGGGGTGAAGGCGGCGGCGATTGTGATAGTGGATCTGCATACCGAAGGCCTGCGCCCGCCGCGCCACCGCCTGGCCGATCCGGCCCATGCCAAGGATGCCAAGGCGCCGCCCGGCGATCCGTCCACCAAGAAGCGCCGTGGGCGCCCAGCCTGCCCAGTCGCCCTTCTGCATCAGGGCAAGGCCCTCCGGGATACGGCGCGTGACGGCGAGGATCAGCGCCATCGTCATGTCGGCGGTATCGTCCGTCAGTACGCCCGGCGTGTTCGACACGAGGATGCCCCGCTGCCGCGCTGTGGACACGTCGATATGATCCACCCCGGCGCCATAATTCGCGATCAGCCGCAGCCGGTCGCCTGCCTGCGCCAAAAGCCCCGCGTCGATCGTGTCGGTCACCGTCGGCACAAGAACGTCGGCCGAACGCATGGCCGCGGCCAGTTCGGTCTTCGTCATCGGGGTATCGTCTTCGCGCAGGGTCACATCGAACAGCTCGCCCAGGCGCTTCTGCACCGGTTCCGGCAAGCGTCGCGTCACGACAACACTCAGTCTTTCCTTTGCCACGCGAGACCTCCCTCTCTTCTCTCGACCACCCGTTCCGTGGCATCGTGGTACAGGACGGGACGGGACACAAGAAGACAACCGGCCGCCCGGACATCCGGGCCACACAGACCGGCAGCCCCCCGCCCGCGAGCAGACAGGTAACAAGACAGGCAGGCGTACTGTGAGAAAATCTGGTGTGACCTCGCGCCGCGCTTTCATCGCGGCAGTGTTTGCAGTTCTGGCGGGCGGCATTCTGCACGCCCCCAACGCCCGGGCCGGACAGACGGTCGGCCCCGTGACCAACATGCCCATCCCGCGCTTCGTTTCGATGAAGGCCAGCACCGGCAACGTCCGCCGCGGCCCGTCGACGACCCACCGCATCGACTGGATCTTCAAGCGCCGCGACATGCCGCTGAAGATCACCGCCGAACACGGCCACTGGCGCCGCGTGCAGGATCAAGAGGGCGCGGGCGGATGGATGCACTATGCCCTGCTTTCGGGCGTGCGCACGGTGCTGGCCAGCGACGACATGATGATCGTCTATGCCCGCCCCGACGTTGAAAGCCGCCAGGTCGCGCGCTTCGAACGCGGCGTGATCGCGCGGCTGGGCTCGTGTTCCACCGACTGGTGCGAGGTCTCGGCCGGAGGCTACAGCGGCTGGGCCTCCAAACAGGATCTGTGGGGCGTTCTGCCGGACGAGACCCGCGATTGAGCCGCGCAAAACTGTCCGGAATCAGGGCCGTGGGGTTCCGTACCGGAACCGGCCAAAGTTTTTGGATATCGCCCTTGAAAGACCCAGCAAAGCGGCGTAATTAGCCGCGCACTGTTGGGGTGTAGCCAAGTGGTAAGGCAGCGGTTTTTGGTACCGTGTACCGTAGGTTCGAATCCTACCACCCCAGCCACAGTGCTCAAAGGCCCGTCGCTTCCAGCGGCGGGCCTTTTGCCTTTTTGCGGCCTTTTCAGAAGGTTGGCCGTCAGATCAGCAGCCACGCAAGGTAGGCGGCATAGCAGGCCAGCATGATGCCCCCCTCGCGGCGCCCGATGCGCCAGCCCGTCCACGCGAACACGACCAGCATCAGGGCGGAGGCGCACATCACCCAGATGTCGAGCGCCACGATCTCTGCCGGGATGACCATCGGCTGGACCAGCGCCGTGATGCCAAGGATGCACAGCACGTTGAAGATGTTGCTCCCCAGCACGTTGCCCAGGGCGACCTCGGCCTGGTTCTTCCGGATCGCGATGATCGAGGTGACGAGTTCGGGCATCGAGGTGCCGATGGCGACGATGGTCAGGCCGATCACCGTCTCGGACAGCCCCACCGCCTGCGCCAGCGACACCGCGCCCGACACGAGCCCCCGCGCGCCAAGGATCGTGATGGCCAGCCCCGCGACCGTCAGCAGCAGGGCCACGCCCATCCTTTGGTCGGGGCCGGGGACGGCTTCGGCCTCGGCCTCGTAGACGGCGGCGGCGGCCGTGCGCGCGGCACGGCGTTCGGTGATCAGCGTGAAGGCGAGGTAGGCCGCCAGCACCAGAAGAAAGCCAAGGCCCACGGCACGGCCGATCTCTCCGATCAACACCGCGCCCAGGCACAACACCGTTGCCAGCACCATGACGCCACCGTCACGGCGGAAGGCGGCCGGATGCACCGCAATGGGCGCCAGCAGCGCGGTCAGGCCCAGGATCAGGAGCACGTTGCCGATATTGCTGCCCACGACGTTGCCGATGGCAAGATCCGGCGCGCCAGAGAGCGCGGCCTGCAGGCTTGTCACCAGTTCGGGCGACGAGGTACCGAAGCCCACCAGTGTCAGGCCGATCACCATGGGCGGGATGCCGAAAGCCTTCGCCACCGAGACCGAGCCCCGGACAAGCATCTCTCCGCCCACTACGAGGCCGGCCAGCCCCAGCAGGACAAGACCCATCGCAATCATCTGTTTCGCCTTTCAGGCATGTGATGGATCACACATATGGCGGCAGCCCCCGCCCACAAGGCGGCGCCGCTTCGCTGCAGAAATATCGTGCAGGCTTTTGCCGCCTCTGGCCTTCGGTCAGATGCCGAACCAGATCCCAAGCCCGACCCAGAGCGCGAGGAACACCGTCTCTCCCACCAATGCCAGAAGCGGGATCGACCCGACCTCGAACAGGGCTTTCAGCGATGTCTTGATGCCCAGGGCGGCGATGGCGGTGACAAGGCACCAGCCCGAAACCGTCGTGATCCAGTCGATGGCCACCGCCGGGATCACACCGAAGGAGTTCACGACGACAAGGCCCGCGAAGCCCAGAACGAACAGCGGGATCGGTGCGCCCCGTCCGGTGCCGCTGCCGCGGGTCATCAGGCCGATGATCAGCACCACCGGCATCAGCATGGCCACGCGGAACAGCTTGGCGATCGTCGCAGTGTCGCCGGTCTGGTCCGACATGGAATAGCCCGCGCCCACCACCTGCGCCACGTCGTGGATCGTGCCGCCAAGGAAGATGCCGCTCTGTCGCGGGTCCAGCCCGAAGACACCCACGATCATCGGGTAGACGATCATCGCCACCGTCGACAGGGCGGTGACCGAGACGACGACAAGGATCGTGTCCCGCTCCTGCTCCTTGCCGCGGGGCAGGAGGGCGGCGATGGCCATGGCGGCGGACGCACCGCAGATGGCGACCGCCCCGCCCGACAGGACTCCGAACGCGGTGCCGCGGTTCGACGCCCGTGCGATGGCCACGCCCACGCCGATGGTCGCCGCGATCCCCAGCGTCATCCAGATCACTGCGGGCCAGCCCAGCGCCGTCACCTGAACGAAGGTGATCCGCACGCCCAGAAGCGCCACGCCGATCCGCAGCATCACCCGCGCGGCGAAATCGACACCGGCAGCACTTGGCCCTTCCTCGGTCAGGAAATGCAGCGCCATGCCCAGAAGCAGCGCAAACAGCATCTGCGGCGCGCCGTAATGCTCTGACAGGAACCGCGCCGCCGCAGCGACGATCAGGCAGATCGCCAGCCCCGGCGCAATTTCGGACAGGCCGGATCTCATCTCGGTTTTCGAAGGGAAGGTCATCGTTTTTCGCCTGCCGTGAATGGGCAAGTCCATGTCACGGCCAGGGGTGCCGGCGCAAGCGCGGTTGCGATCTGAAAGGCTGTCGGTCGGGGCTTACGCAGGGTATGGGGATCCACTATGGTCCGCGGTTCGGGGGTAACGAACAAATGCGGAGCATCACCGCGTGACATCAGGCAAGATCAACCGAAAGGGTCGGATACGGTCGCGGATCAGGCGCGCCCAGAAGGCCGCGATGGACCTTCTCATGCCGATGTTGCAGCGCCCCATGCAGTTGCAGATCGCGGCGCTTTGCCATCGGATGGTTGACGGGAAGGCGCAGGTTCTCCTGATCACCAGCCGCGGGACGGGGAGATGGATCATCCCGAAAGGCTGGCTGATGCGCGGCAAGAACGCGAGCGAGGCGGCCGTCGTCGAAGCGTGGGAAGAAGCCGGTGTCCGGCCGGCCCGCGTCGCGGAGACGCCGTTCGGGTCTTACGTCTACGACAAGATCAAGCGCTCCGGCCTGCCCGTGGCCGTGGAGACACTGGTGTTCCCGGTCGAGGTCCGGATGCTCGAGGACGAATACCCGGAACGCGATCAAAGACGGCGCCAGTGGATCGACCCGGCCGAGGCCGCGGAGCTGGTAGATGAGCCGGGTTTGAAGCAGATCCTGCTTGATTTCGGGGCCGGATCCGGCAAGTAACGCCGCTTTACGGTCGGGCAGGGTCCCGAACCCGGTCTTTTGCACCGAACGGGAGCGATGCATGTCACACGACAACCTGGATCCGAGCCACCTGGAAACGCTGGACCGCGACCTGGGCCGTATGACGACGCTGGAGCAGGCAACGCTTTATGTCAGCCGGCCGATGATGGGCTTCGGCATAGCGCTGCTGTTCATCGTGTTCGCGGGCCTGCTGGCGGCGCTGATCTTCGGGGTGACCAACAACACCTTCATCGTTGTCGTGGCCGCCGCCTTCGGCGCCTACATGGCGCTGAACATCGGCGCCAACGACGTGGCCAACAACATGGGCCCGGCCGTCGGCGCCAACGCGCTGTCGATGGGGCTGGCGATCGTCATCGCCGCGGTCTTCGAAAGCGCGGGCGCACTGCTGGCGGGCGGCGACGTGGTATCGACCATCGCGAAGGGCATCATCGCGCCGCAAAACATGGCCAGCACGCAGGTTTTCATTTCGGCGATGATGGCGGCGCTCCTTGCCTCTGCGCTGTGGGTGAACCTTGCGACATGGGTCGGCGCGCCGGTATCGACCACCCATTCCGTCGTCGGCGGCGTCATGGGCGCCGGCATCGCGGCGGCAGGCTTCGGCGCGGTCAGCTGGGGCCAGATGAGCGCCATCGCCGCAAGCTGGGTGATCTCGCCCCTTCTGGGCGGCCTCGTCGCCGCCGGGTTCCTGTGGTTCATCAAGTCGAACATCATCTACCAGGACGACAAGATCGCAGCCGCCAGACGCTGGGTGCCTGTCCTTGTCGGCTTCATGTCCGGCGCCTTTTCATCCTACCTTGCGGTCAAGGGGCTGACGAAGATCGTTGTCATCGACATGGGCGCGGCGCTGTTGATCGGCGCGGCTGTCGCGATCCTTGCATGGCTCATCATGATCCCGGTCGTCCGCCGGCAGTCGGTCGGGCTCGAGAACCGGAACAAGTCGCTGAAAGTGCTGTTCGGCATCCCGCTGATCGTGTCGGCCGCTTTGCTCAGCTTTGCGCACGGGGCCAACGATGTCGCCAACGCCGTGGGGCCGCTGGCCGCCATCGTGCAGGCGTCATCGACGGGGGATTACCTGCACGCGGTGTCGATCCCGCTCTGGGTCATGGTCATCGGCGCGCTCGGGATCTCGTTCGGGCTGTTCCTGTTCGGGCCCAAGCTGATCCGCATGGTCGGCAACCAGATCACCAAGCTGAACCCGATGCGCGCATTCTGCGTGGCGCTGTCGGCGGCGGTGACAGTGATCATGGCAAGCTCGCTGGGCCTGCCGGTCAGTTCCACGCATATCGCCGTGGGCGGGGTGTTCGGTGTGGGGTTCTTCCGCGAATGGTACGCCGAGCGTCGCATGCGCAAGGCCAAGCGCGCGATCCCCGGCCTGCCCGCTCTGCCGCCCGAGGAACGCCGCCGCCGCAAACTGGTGCGCCGGTCGCATTTCATGACCATCGTCGCCGCGTGGGTCATCACCGTGCCCGCCGCAGCGGCCCTGTCGGCGGGTGTCTTCCTTGTGATCCAGGGGATTACCGGCTGAGACGCCCTTGATCAGATCGGAACGGCGAGCCGGAACAGGAACTTGTTGCCCGGATCCTCGACGCTGTCGGACCATTGCCACGGGAACGCGCCGATCAGCTCGAACCTCAGCCGTTTGCCCAGAACGCCCCTGACACCCACGCCGTAGGAAGCAAGGCTTTCGCTGCCCGGCCCATTGCCCGGCGCATCGTACCAGACGGTGCCGTAATCGGCGAAGATGCCGGGCGTGATCGCGGGCAGTGCCGCGAGGCCGGTGGAAAATTCGCGGGTCAGCCCCACCGTGATCGCCGCCCCGCTGTCACCCGACAGCGTGCCGTTGTCGAAGGCCCAGCCATACGGATCGCCGCCAAGCGCGAACTGTACCGCCCCGGGCAGGGCCCGGCCCGAATACTGGGTATCTGCCTTCAGCGAGAACATAGTCTCCTCGCCCAACGCGTGATCGAAGGTCAGTCCCGCGGTCAGGAACCGGAAATCCCCCGGCACGTCGCCCATGTCGATGTCCGAGGCCATGCCGAAGTTCAGACCACCTTCGACACCGTAACTCCCCTTCTCCAACTCCTGGTCGTATTGCAGCGACGCCGTCGCCCAGCGGGTCTTGCTGCGCGAAATCGCATTGCCCAGAACATCGACATCGTCGTTGCGGGCCGTCAGCTCGATCTCGCCCCACAGATTGCGGTCCAGCGTCCGAATGAACGGATAGGACAGGTACGCCGACGCCATGGCCGAGGTCACGTCGATGTCCAGATCGGCATCGTCGCCGCCGGGCTGCTGGCGCAGGTAGACAAGGTTGTAGCCCGCGGTCAGCCCGTTGCTGCCGATGGGATAGCTTTGCGCGAACTGCAAGAGACCCAGCTGGCTCAGGTCCTGCGGCGTGGTCACGCCGGTCATGCTGGTGCTTTCGAACAGCCCAAGCGCGTCGTTGAAATTGGCCTCGGTCGCCAGTTGCAGCGGCCCCACCGTGTCGGAGCCGAGGTTATCGAGCCCGATCATCCCGCCAGTGCGGGCTTGCGCGACAGCCAGCCGCAGAAGTCCGCCACCGGATGCACCTTCGGGACGGACGAACGTGCCCTCGATCTCCAGACCGCCAAGATCGCTCATCAGCAGCAATTCGCGTTCGGCATCCTTCACCCGGATCGGGTGCATCGCCAAGATCCGCTCGATATAGGGCGCCAGCCGGTTGTCGATGTCGGGAATGGCGCTGTCGATCTCGATCCGGTCGACATAGCCTTCGAAGACTTGCAACCGGACCCGACCATCGGAAAAGTCCTGCACCGGCACGACGGTCTTTGAAAAGTAACCGGCCCTGAGATAGGCCGCGTCCACCGCATCGGCGATGCGATAGAGTTGCGCCAGGCTGATCTCGGACCCGATCCGTGCCTGCCAGAGCGGGGCAAGCGCACCCGGCGACAGGGTGATCACCCCGTCGACTGTCAGGGAGTTCAGGCGGAACCGGACGCGCTCGGCCTTTGCCATGTCGATCTGTTCACGCTCATCCTCGACACCGATGGCCACCGATCCCACCTGCGGCGGCGGGGCATAACGTTGCAGGATCGTGGTCTGCCCGGCGACGGCCCGGTCGACATTACGAATGGTCTGCGCCAGGGCCGGCGCCGCAGCACAGGACGCCAACACGGCAAGCCCGATCAGGCGATGCAAATTTCGTGCGCGAAAAGCTGACATGGGCATGACGGTCTACTGCTTCGGCGACGGCATCACAAACGGATGGCCCAGCGTTTCGGCAATCGCTCCGAAAACGCGGCTGGCGGGTGAGGAACAGCTGACATCCGTCGGGTTGCCGGGGAGCACGTCGGCGTCACCACAATCACCGGACGGAATGTCGCTGTTGGCCTGCACAATGACCGTGGTGTCCGAGGTCGTGTCGTAGAACACCGTCGTGTTATAGCCCGGCAGCTCTCCGGTGTGGCCAACCCAACCGTCAACGCAGCCCATCCCAAGGCCATAGCCCGCGGGTTCGGGGAAGGAGGTCAGCCTGACCTCTTGCGTTTCGGCGCCCAACAAGCCCTGCCCCGTTCCCAGCGCCCGACCATAGGTCATGAGATCACCGAGGTTCGAAATCAGCTCTCCCGCGGTCCAGCCCCACGATGCGTTCCAGTGCGTCGCGTTCGAAGGTGCCTCGGGCGTGGCGGCATTGCCTTGCAGAGTGAAGCCCTGCGGATAGGGTTCGGGTATCTCGGTACTGGTGCCGGGCCACAAGGTGTTGTCCAGCCCCAGCGGTGCGAAGATCCGTTCCTCGAAGACGTCCTCGATGCTCTGGCCCGTGACCTTTTCGATCACGAGGCCAAGAAGAACGGTGTTGGTATTGGAATAATTGTATTGCATACCCGGTTCGAAGATCGGCGAGCCGGGGAAGGCGAAGGCCAGCAATTCCTCGGGCGTGTATGTCAGGCTCGGGTCCTCGAAGAAGAGGTCGAGAAATTCGTCAGCCTGGGTATAGCTCATGACCCCGCTGGTCATGTTCGCAAGCTCGCGCAGGGTAACGCGGTCCCCGTTGGGCACACCGTCGATGTACTGGTCGATCGTGTCGTCCAGCGACACCTTCCCTTCTTCGACCAACTGCATCAGCGCGGTGCCGGTGAACGTCTTGGTAACCGAACCAATGCGGGTATGCATGCCCACTTCCATCGGCGCACCGGTGTCCGGATCGGCGATACCCCATGCCCCGGTCCAGTAGCCTTCGGGTGTCAGGACACCCGCGATGAAACCGTGCGCGGCGGCGATCTCCATTGCGCCCTTCACCGCGGCATCGAGCTTTTGCGCCATGTCGTCGGGCAGGCGTTCGGTCGTCATGGCCTCTGTCACCGGGTAGGCCGTCGCAGCGGCTGGATCGGGCACGCAGGCCTGGGCCGCTGCCATTCCGGCGGTCGCGAGTGTCAGCCCCGATACCGCCAGCACGCTAAGGGACATCTGCCCGGCTTTCGACCCAAATTCTTTACATGTCATGACCATGCTCCCGTCCATCGCTGTCCCGCACCCGGCTTGCCCGAAGTCGACCAAACCCGCACACGCTTCCTTACGGTGCTAAATTCAATCCCCGCAAGTTATTTCCCTGCAGGATTGCCTCCACGCATTTTCAATTGACTTGCCAAGGGACGGCAGGAAGAAATTGGGGGAACGGGAAAACCGGGCCGTACACAGTTCAGGGAGAAGACAGATGGGGTTCGAATTCAGCCTGAAACTGCCGCAGGCAAAACGCGCGGCCACCTGCGGCATGGTCCTGGCCTCGATGCTTGGCGCGACGGCGGCCGCCCGCGCCGACACGGCCGAGGAAATCCGCAGTGTCGCCCGCGCCCAGTTCGAGCGGCACAGCCTGAACGCGCTGCTGCTGGAAGTGCGCATCGACGGCGAGGTGGTTCTGACCGAAGCCATGGGCGATGCCATGACAGGCGTTCCCGCAACCACCGAAGGCCGGTTCAGGAACGGTGCCGTAGCGCTGGCCTATGTCGCGGCCCTGGCACTGCGCCTTGCGGAAGAAGGCATTGTCGACCTCGACGAACCCATTGCGAAATGGATGCCGGACCTGCCGGGCAGCGACACGGCGACGATCCGGATGCTGCTCAACATGACGGCGGGCTACCCGGATCACGTGGCCAACGAAGCGGCGTTCGTCGATCCGTTCCTTGAAGATCCGTTCAAGACTTGGACCCCCGAAGATCTGATTGCTGTCAGCCTGTCGACACCGCGGATGTTCGCCCCCGGCACCAACTGGGATTACTCGCACAGCGGCTACGTCATCGCGGGCCAGGTGCTGGAAGCCGCGACAGGCCATCCGGTGGCCGAACTGATGGAGGAGTACGTCCTCGGACCGCTCGACTTGACCGGCACCTACGGTTTCGACACGGCCGAGATCCCGCCGCCCGCGATCCATGCCTTTACCGCCGAACGCGGCATCTGGGAGGATTCGACGTACTGGAACCCGTCCTGGACCATGCCCTCGGGCGCGATCCAGGTGTCGACGATCTCGGACGTGGCGCGCAGCTTCGATACGATCGTCGGCACCGATGGCTTCCTGACGCCCGGCTCCCGCGCCCAGATGATCGATCCGGTGCTGATAGGCTTTGGCACGCCGCTGCCGGGCTGTCCCGGGTGCCATGAACTGACCGAGGCCTTCAGTTACGGTCTGGGCGCCAAGTTGCGAGGAGACTGGGTCTTCCAGACCCCGCAGTTCGGCGGATACGCCGCTGCCGTGGCCACATTGCCCGACGAACGCTCGGAGGCTGGCCGCATCACCATCGCCGTGGCCGTGACCCACAAGCGGGTCTACATCGACAACTGGGAAGGTAACTTTCCCAACCTCGCCACCGAAACCGTCCAGCTGATTGCCGAGGACATCCACCCCCAGAACCCGCCGCCGGGGCGATAGGCTCGACAGCCCAAAACGCCAGCGCGTCGGCCACCCGAGGTTTAAGCGCTGCGTAACCGCGCCTTTGCAAGACGGCCACAAAGCTTCACCTTGAGGTTGGACGCAGGGCTACATGTACGCACATCACGATTTTTGGAAAGTGGTGCCCGGGGGCGGAATCGAACCACCGACACGAGGATTTTCAATCCACTGCTCTACCCCTGAGCTACCCGGGCACGGGGAAGGTCTGACCTTCGGGGTGGAGGCTGTCTAAGCGCTGGAAATAGGAGTGTCCAGAGGCTTTTTCACCACGCCCCCGACGTCAGTGCAACCGGCCATTCGGGCCGTCGTCTTCCCGGTCGTCCGCACGGTGCGCGTCCTCGACGGCACGTTCGAACTCTTCAGGCTCAAGCGGTTCCGCAGACGGGATGGCGTAGCTGCCGGTCATCCATTTGCCCAGGTCGACATCGGCGCAGCGGCGCGAGCAGAAGGGGCGGTAGTCTGCAACGGTTGCTTCGTTGCAAATGGGGCATTTCTTCATGGTTGCACCTCCGACAGCGGGACGCGCCCGCGCTTTCGTTGCAGTTCGAAATTGCCCATCCCGGTCCAGCCGACCAGCGATGTCTCCTCGGGGTCGGCGCGGAAGGCCGACCGCAGGGCGGATTCGACGCGGATGCGGTCCTTCTTGGGCATGGGCGCGAAATCGACGACGATCTGGCCGCCAAGACCGCGCACCCGCAAGGCGCGCGGCAGGGCACGGGCGCAGGCGAGGTTCGCCTTGATCCCCGCCGCCATCGACGTATCGCGGCCCGTGTTCACGTCAACCGCCACCAGCGCGCGGGTGGGTTCGACGGAGATCCACGCGCCGCCTTCAAGGGTTTCGCGATCGCCGCGGGCATGGTCGATCGCGTCGGCCACATCGTGGCTTTCGAAGCAGCCGTCATCGGCGATGATTTCGGCCGGCTCCGACCAGTCGCGCCACGCGAGCATGTGGGGGCCGTCGCCATCGACCAGGCGCTCGGGCTCTGTCCCCGGGTCGGACATCACCTGCTGGGCGAGGCTCAGCATGGCAAGAATGTCTTCGGCGATCTCGGTCTCGTCCGCTTCGGCCGTGGCCGAGCGCAGGACAAGGCCCAGATCGTCGGGCAAGGTGCCCGGACCTTCGGCGATGGCCTCGTGCGCGCATTCCAGCAGGCGGTCGCGGACCTCTTCGTCGCGGATCGACCGCGAGATGTTCAGGCCCGGCGCCCCCGGGGTGACCATGGCGTAGCGGCTTTTGAAGATCACGCGGGTGGTGACGGGGAAGGCTTTGCCCTCCTCGGCATAGGAGGTGACCTGCACCAGCAGCATGTCGCCCGGCGCCAGTCCCTTGACCTGCCGCAGGAAGGCCGGGCCATCCGGGGTGGACAGGAACATCCCGCCCTGCCCCTTCACGGGACGGTCGGCGCGGGCGCGGTAGATCGTGCCAGGTGCCGGCGCAGTGCCCGCGATCAGCAGGTCTTCCAGCCGGCCATCGACCATCAGCGCCGCGGCTTCGCGGTCGCCCATGTGGTCAAGGAAGATCTGACGGCCCTTCATGATGCCCATACTTTCAGTCCGGCCGCCTGCAGGATACCCGCGGTTTCGGCCAATGGCAGCCCCACGATCCCGGTGAAGGACCCCGAGATCCACGGAATCAGCGCACCCGCAGGCCCCTGGATGCCATAGCCCCCGGCCTTGCCCTGCCAGTCGCCGGTGTCGAGGTAGCCCGTCACGTCTGCGTCGGACAGCGCCTTCATGCGGACGGTGCTGACCACATCGCGCTCCCACAGTTTTTCGCCACGACGCACGGCAACGGCGGTGATCACGCGATGACGACGTCCGGACATGGCTTTCAGGAAGGCGGCGGCTTCAGCCCGGTCCACGGGCTTGCCAAGGATGCGGCGGCCCAGGGCGACGGTAGTGTCGGCGCACAGCACGACATCGTCAGGCGCGGCATCGACCGCCGCCACCTTTTCGCGCGCCATCCGCTGGCAGTACGGGCGCGGAAGTTCGTCCCGCGCCGGTGTTTCATCGATTTCGGGCGGGCGTACGGCATCCGGAACCACGCCGATCTGGGCCAGAAGGTCCAGACGGCGTGGGCTGCCAGAGCCCAGGATGAAAGCCACGGGGCTTTACTTGAACCGGTAGTTGATGCGGCCCTTAGTCAGGTCGTAGGGGGTCATTTCCACCTGGACCTTGTCGCCGGCCAGAACACGGATCCGGTTCTTGCGCATCTTTCCTGCCGTATGTGCGATGATCTCATGGCCGTTCTCAAGCTCGACCCGAAACGTCGCATTCGGCAGGAGTTCCTTCACGACACCGGGAAATTCGAGCGTATCTTCCTTGGCCATGGTCTCTCCATATGTGAGGCCCCGCCTTGGTGCGGAGCATGCGCTTAAATGAGCGTGAATGGCCCGGTTTTCAAGGCCTATCTTAACGCAAGGTGACGGAAGTCACCGTAGTCGCCGCAGCGTCCTGTTCGTCCCAATGCGAGCGATGAAGGGTAACGCCGTCGGCACGAACATGTTCCACGGCCGCCAGATCCACGTCGGCGTAGACCCAGCCGGGGGCGTTCAGTTCCCCTTCCGCGATCACGCCGGTGGGCGGGAAACCCGTGTCGGGCGGGCCGAAGATGCCGCCGCAGCCCACCCCGGCCTCGACCGCCGGCAGCCAGGGCACGTCGCCCACGACCGATGACATGGCGACCACGCACTGGTTTTCCATCGCCCGGGCCATCGATCCGATGCGGACGCGGGAATATCCCGTCATCCGTTCGGTGGCCGACGGCACAAGGATCAGGTCGGCATCTTTCAGGGCGCGGCCCAGAAGGGGAAATTCGCTGTCATAACAGATCAGTATGCCAATCCTGCCAAGCGCGGTATCGAACAGCGTCACGCCATTGCGGCCCGGCGCGATGTCCCATTCCTCGCGTTCGAACCGGGTCATGATCTGCTTGTCCTGCGTGCCACATTTCCCGTCGGGCGCGTAGAAATGCGCGCGGTTGACGGGGCGGCCATCGGTGAGGACCGGGACCGACGGCGCCAGCACGTGCACGTCATGTTCGGCGCCCAGCCGGGCGAACAGCGCGTTCATGTCATCGGCACGCTCGACCACTGCGGTGATAGACGCTTCCAGATCTTCTGCCGCCGCGGCACCGGCGAGCGAGGCCAGTTCCATCGAGCCGTATTCCGGGAAGATCAGAAGATCGGCACCGTTACCGGCCGCGTCGCCGACCCAGGATGCGATCTTGTCCTCGTATTGCGCCCAGCTGTCGAGCCAGCCGAGCGGAAAGGTGGCCGCGGCGATCTTTACCAAGCTTGTCATCCCCTTGATTTCGATATGCCCGCCTGTCCCGAAGGTCAGGAAATCTTCACGGGTTTCGATTTGTCGTCTTCGTCCGGGCGTTCGCTCCACGTGACCGAGATGTCGAACCGGCAGGCGCCGTCGCTTTTCTCGCCCCGGATGCGAACCGTCATCAGACCGTCGGGTTCCAGCGTGAAGCTGCCGTCGTCGTCCGAGAAGGTCAATTCGCCCTTACCCACGCCCTTGGTCACGGCCTCGAGCAGCGCCTTGATCGACTTGCGATCCTGCACGGACTGGTGCCGGAACTTGCCGTCTGCCTGTTTCACGCGCGGCCCTCGTACCGTGCGGGGTTGAAGTGCTTGATCGTCGGATAGTCCGAACACAGGCCCAACACATCGCCCGACGGATAGATCAGCGTCGCGCCCACGCCGTGACCTTTCAGGCCTTCCAGCTTGCGGGTGGCACTGTCGAGCGAAACGTCGCCTTCAAGATGCAGCATCCCCGATTTCGCCAGCAGCCTCTGGCCACGGTGGTTATTGACGTGGCCCTGCACGATCATCTTGATGCCAGCGCCCCACAGATCCTCCACTCCGGCTTCGGTCAGGGTCCGGTCGCTGGGGCGATATTTGGTGCGCATCATGTTCACGAGCACACCGAAGTAGAAAACGAACGGATCGCGACGCGCTTCTTCCTTGAAGGCGGCGTTCACCGCGTCGGGGCCGTCCAGCGCCAGCATCCGGCATGCCGCGTCATCCAGCCCGGCATGCACGAACAAGATCGAGCCCATCCGCGTCACCGCCTGCATGCGGTCGTAGAACCACGCCATCTCTCCACCCGGCAGGAACAGCGCCCGGCAGGCGCGGGCGGCGGCCAGCATCATGCGCATGGTCAGCCCGGCCTCGTCGGCGGCTTCCGCGAAGGTCCGGCGCTTCTTTTCGGCGCGCGAAATCTCCCGCGCGCGGGCCTTGCCCTTCATGTACGGCTTGGCGGCACGGTCGAACCTTTCGGCCCAGTTGTCGGCGGGGTACAAAAGCGCCTTCGCCGCGGCCTCCTCCGGAACATCATCGGGGATGCCATTCGGCGCGACGTAGCGGTCATAGACCTCGACCAGCAGCGGCATGGCCTTGCGGCCGAGCCGGATGAACAGGTGTTCCGTCAGCGCCGATGCTTCGGCGTCCCGCCCGCACAAGCCGTGGTCGAGCGACAGAAGCCCCACGAGGAACCGCAGATCGTGATTGCCGGCCAGAAGCTGGACGTCGGCACCCGTATCGATCAGCGCCTTCAGTGCGTCGAGCATATCCAGGTTGCTGGGCCCCTTTTCGAGGCAATCGCCGCCCACGACAATCTGGGCCGCCGCGCCGAACGGGGTCAGCGTGAACCGGCGGGGCGCTTCGGCCTCGCGGCGGATTGCGCCGGCGGCCACCAGGGACCGCAGGAAGCCATCGGCATCGGCGTGCGGGTCGGACAGAAAGATCACCGGCTTTTCAGGGAAGTGCCACGATCCCTGTTCGGACGTGCGACCAAGGCTGGCCGTTACCGATCCGTCGCTGCAGCCGGAATGGTCTTCATCGAAGCTCCACGGCATGACATCGCGCGGCAGGCCGGCGAGATCCGGCAGGTCGTCACCGGCCGTGGGAAGGAAGGCGCAGGCGGCCAAGGCGTCGGTCGGGTCTGTCGAATCGCGCATGTCGGGTTCTCGCTTCTTCACTGACTACTCGACGTGAACGGTTCGCGGCCTCAATCGGTCCGAAGAATGTTCCGTTCTTTCCACTTTCCGGCGATCTTGCGCCACCGATTCGGGGATTCGCGCCCCAGTACCACAGGCCGACCATGAAACATACTGAGAGTTCGGACCTGGTCCAGCGACAGCGCCCCCATCACGTGCGCCGCATGCCGGAATGCCGCGCCATGCCCGATATAGAGCGTGAGCCAATCGGGTTCTGCCGTCGCTTCGACATGGGTCGCGACGCGCGCGCCGGCGCCCAGCAGAGATTCGGCCCCCGGGAACGGCAGACGGTAGGTGCTTTCGGCCTTCCAGCCGGGCGCCGGCACGTCATGGCGGGGATCTTCGGCAAGGATCGCTTCGATCTCCGCCCCCGTCAGGTTTGCCGCGGCACCGACGGAGCGTTCGGTGAGAGCGACGGTTTCGTGGAGACCGGTCACCATGTGGCCGGCGGCGGCAAGACGTTCGGCCATGATCTCGGCCGTCTGCCATGCGCGCAGCAGGGGGGAGCAGTGGAGGACCGGGTTCAGCCTCGTGCCCAGCTCTGCCAGAAGGTCCACGATTTCATCGGCCCCGCGCGCGGCATCTCCCTGGCCCGCCTCGGTCAGCGGATACAACTGCCACGCGCTTGGCGCGCCGTCCCGCTGGCGGTAGGCCCCGTGCCGGATGAAGGCCGCGCGTGCGGTCATTCGGCTTCGACAGAGGAGAACAGCGCCCGCCCCGCATCGGCCAGCGCATCGAAATCGATCCGGCCCGAGATCTCGTAGATCTCCACGTTGCGCAGCGCCTGGACATAGCCCGAGGGATCCGGCTCTTCATCGTCCGACAGGAACGTGCCATCGGCTTTCTGGTGAAAGACCCCGGGGCTTTTCATGATCGCGTCGAGCAGATCGGGGCGGTCATAGAGAGAGACGGAGCGTACCTTGGTGGGCGCCTCGGACTCGTGGCTCCAGTTCAGGACCCAGTAATGGGTGATGTCGGCCGACAGGCTTACCCGGCCCGGCCCGTAGACGGCATCGATATCCAGATCATGCTTTTCTTCGAGAGGCCAAAGATCGGCCATTTCCATCGCCTGCAATTCGTCCCGGCGGTCCGGGGACAGGAGGCCGTGCAGCCGCGGATTGCCAAGGATCGTGCCCGGATTGATCCGCGGCATCTTCGGCACGCCCAGCCCCCGCGCGCAGTCCGTGGCCGAGCGCAGAAGCAGGCGATCATTGGTCACGTAGGACAGCCCGTCGATATCCATCAGGCGCAGGATCGTCGTCGACTTGCCGCCGCCCGACAGGCCGGACACGGCGAGCCCGCGGAAGCCGTCGGTCACGGCCGCCGCATGGGCGATCTGCCAGCCGGCACGGTGTGCCGCGCTCAGGATCTGCGCGTTCACGAAATTGGCGATCTGGTTGGCATTGGCGCTGGCCGGTCCGAAGGCCACGCCGAACCCGTCGCCCTGCAGGAACGCCATCCCGGTGCGGACCTTCCGCACCAGCCGCCCGTCCTTCAGATCGACATAGGCATCCTTGCCCAAGATCCTGTCCGGTCCGCGCGCCCAGTCTTTCAGCTTCGGCAGGTCTGCTACCATCTGCCCGTCGAGGACATCGATGCGGATCGTCTCTTCCGCCGCGTGATCGACAATCGCCGGGGCGAGCGCCTTCAGCATCTCGGTGCGCACCGGCTCCTGACACCGCAGGGTCACATGGACGGGGCCCACCTGAAGGTGCAGCGGCTCAACATCATCCAGCACCGAAAGGTCGAGCCGACCGAGGAGTTTCGCGATCTTCATGCCGCAACCCTTTTCAATACGTGGTCGGCCAGCAGCGATGCCGCATCCAGACCACAGCCTTCCTTCACGCCCCGGAAACCTCCGAAGGCAGAAACTTCGAACACCACCGGGCCCGATGGCGTCAGCGCCACGTCCACCGTGGTGAAATCCAGCCCGAACGGCGCCTGAGCGTTTTTCGCCAGCGCAATCAGATCATTGTCCGGCCGGAACTCGGCGTATTTCCCGCCGCTGTTGATCGTCGTGTTCCACGCCCCGCTGGTCGAGACGCGCGCATAAGTGCACAGGTATTCGCCGCCCAGGAACACCATGCCCAGATCCTGCCCCGACAGGTCCAGCTTCTTCTGGATGTACATCACCGGGTTCTTGGCCGCGAACCCGCTGAGCGCGTCGTCCAGATCGGAATCGTCGGCATCCAGCAGCTCCATCCCCCGCGCCTTGGTGGAGAACAGCGGCTTCAGCACCGCGCCGCCAAACTCCTCGACAATGGCGCGGGCGGTGTCCAGATCCTCGGTCACCCGCGTCGGCGGCATGGGCGCGCCAGCCAGTGCCAGCGACACGGTGCAGGCCAGCCTGTCCATCAGGCGCAGGATCGCATCCGGTTTCGAAAAAACCTTCACACCCTTGGCTTCCGCCACGCGCAGAAGCTCCAGCCGGTCGAGCGCATGGGGCGAATAGGTTTCCGAGATCTTCTTGACCACCAGCCCGTCGAGCGTCGTCAGGTCGAAGCCCCGATGGGTGACCGTCCCCGCACCCAGATCGTAATCGACATGACCCATGTCCACGATGTGGCGGAATCCGGTGCGCTCTTCCAGCGCATCGGCCAAGGCTTCGGTCGACCATTTGCCGGGGATGCCCACGACACCGATACGGGGATTACTCACGGAACAGTTCCTCTATGGGCAGCCGCAGGCGATGCTCCTTCCCTTCCGGGCAAGCCAGCGCCGTGTCCAGCAAAAAGCGCGACCGCTGGAACATGCGGCGGGCATGGGCGCGGTCGAGAACGAAACGGGTAGAGGACGCGAACGACCGCGCAAGCCCAAGGGCCAGCCGGTATTCGAAGGTCGTGTCCTTCTGGCGCCGGGCGAATTTCGCCGTCACCTTGTGATAGTCCTGTGCCATCGCGGCGATCCGGCGGCGAATCGGCACGTCATGGATCTGAAGCCGGTACATCGAGACCAGGAAGACCGACATGTCCTGCACGTAGTCCATGTAGCGCGAGCGGTGAAGGTCGATGAAATGGATCCGCTTTTCCGCCGGGTCGTAGATGATGTTGTCGAGGTTGAAGTCCCCGTGGATGAAGACCGAAAACGGCGCGCCCAGCTTGGCCTCGCGCACGGCGGCCTCGGCCACCAGCTCATTGAACGCGGGCAGCTTCAGCCCGCCGATCCGCGTCCGGCCTTCGTCGAATTCCGGGTGCACGCGCACCACGTCACCCATCCGCGCGGCCAGCTGCTTCATTGATTTCATCTCGGCCGGCTCATCCGTGCGGGTCAGCGTCCAGACATCGCGCAGCGTCTTCGACAACGCGCCCCGAGCCTCGGCCAGCAGCGCGTCGCCTTCGTTCAGCAGGATATGTTCCAGCGTATGCCCCGGCAGGTGTTCGATCAGCAGCGCGGCAGACTTGCCGTTCTTCGCGTAGCTCAGGATCTTGGGCGCGAGGCCGGGGTAGATCGTGTGCCAGCTTTTCACGCCCGCGCGTTCCTCGCGCACCTTGCTGATGTCGCCATCCTTGAAGACAGCCGTCACAGCGGTGTCACCGTCCATCGCCTGCACCGCCGATATCGCGCTGCCCGATTTCGTCTCGGCCAGCGGCTCCATCGTCGGGTCGGCCTTCATGTTCTCGGCCAGAACCGAACGCAGGGTATAAAAGCGTTCGAACTGCACCGACTGGCCGATATTGACGGAAATCAGCGCCTCGCCGATGGATTCCAGCGCGTCACCCATGCGTCGCATCTCGTTCGCGGTCAGCAGGCAGTGGGCCAGGTCTTCGACCTTGTCGCCCTTGCGCATGTCACCCGTGTAAAGCCCGAACAGCTTGCGGTACCTGTCTTCGACTTTCGCCTTCGCCTGCCCGATCGCCACCGCCTCGCGGCTGTCGCGGGCTTCGATGGCGGGCATGACGTTGGCCACCGTCTTGCGCACCAGCTTGATGGCCGAGCCATACACGTCCGACCGAAGCAGTTTCGCACACCGTACCTCTTCCGCGTGCCAGACGCAGCGGCGGGCATGGCGGCTGATCAGGTCCAGGCTGCGGGCGATCAACTCCATGTTTGTGAGCATCAACCGTTCGGATTCCGAAACCTTCCGGCGCGACAGCTTTTGCAGCGACGCATCGTGCACCCGCTGCCGCAGGTTCCACGAGTAACCCGCCCGCATGACCAGGCGCTGCGCCTGCGCCTCGGACGGAGATTTGAAATAGTCCTGGAGCTTGGAAAGCTGGCTGTCGAGTTCCGCGCACAGGAAATGCAGGTTCTCGTCGATCGCCCGCGGCAGGCCGGGCTGGTGTTTCATCTGTCCTCCTCCGGGCGGCACTGCCGACACCGGTATGGGATCGCGGGTCGTGTCATTCTTCAAGCAGGCCCAGATAGACAGACGTGCCTTCCGCGGCAAGAACGGTTCCGTAATCGGGCCGGAATCGGGCCGGCGGCCTCTCGGGCCTAACCCAGACCGTTTCGATCTGCGACGGGTCGGGATGCGGGCCCAGCTGCGGTTCGTAATCCGGGGGCACATCGCACCGGAACAGGAACTCGACCCGGTGCTGCGTGCCACAGGCTTTCGGTTTGTATAGCTCGGAGACATACAAAAGTGGACCGACCGACACCTGCGCGCCGATCTCTTCGGCGCATTCCCGCCGAACGCAGGTCTCCAATGTTTCACCGGGGTCCTGTTTTCCGCCCGGAAGCGTCAGATAGGCGCTCTGCCCGTCACGTTTCTTGAGTTGCGCAAGCACGTATCCGTCGCGCAGGATCACTGCACGCGCTGCCGGTCGAATTGGGTCGAGGAAGCTGTTCAAAATCCCATGCCCCCTTACTGTCCTGTCCGCCATCGTGTTCGGCCAAGTGCCTTGGAGTCCCTGACGTGTCAAACCTTATCGCCGCCAAGTGTGACGGAACAACGATGACCGCCCGCGACGAATGGGCTGCCCCCGAAGACGGCCCGCGCCTTCTGTTCTTCAGCGGTGGCACCGCGCTGAACGGCATTTCACGGCGCCTGAAGGCCTATACACACAATTCCATCCACCTGATCACACCGTTTGACAGCGGCGGTTCCAGCCAGGTCCTGCGCCGCGCCTTCGACATGCCCGCCGTGGGCGACCTGCGCTCGCGCCTGATGGCGCTGGCCGACGAGGCGGTCGAAGGACAGGCGCAGACCTATCACCTGTTCGTGCACCGGTTGGCAAAGGACGATCCTGCCGGGGCGCACGCAGAATACGTCACGCTGATCGACGGCACCCACCCGCTCTTGCTGGATGTTGCGCAGCCTGCACGCTGCGTGATCGACCGCCTGCTCGCCGGGTTCGATGCCCACATGCACCCCGGTTTCGACCTCCGCGGCGCAAGCGTCGGCAACCTGATCCTCGCCGGAAGCTACTTCGAGAATGGGCGCAAGCTGGAACCGGCGCTCGATCTGATGACCGAAATGGCCGGCGTACAGGGCTTCGTCCGAACCATCGTCGACATCAATCTGGAGATCGGCGCCGAACTGGCCGACGGCTCCACCGTGATCGGCCAGCGCGAGATCACGGGGAAGGAGGTCGCGGCCCTGATCCAACCCATCCGCCGCCTGTTTCTTGCCGGGCCAGGGGGTGAAGTGCCCGCAGAAACCGTCCGCATCGGCACAACGAACCGCGATCTTATCGGATCGGCCGACCTGATCTGCTACCCGCCGGGCAGCCTCTACACCAGCGTGATCGCCAACCTTCTGCCCGGCGGCGTAGGCCGGGCGGTGGCTGCATCGCCAGCGCCCAAGGTCTATGTGCCCAGCCTTGGCACCGACCCGGAATGCCCCGGCCTGACCCTGTCCCAGCGCATCGACGCGATCCTGTCCGCGCTACACGCCGACGCCGGCAGTGTCCCCACAGATGCGCTGCTGAACACAGTCCTGCTCGATTCCAGCCTCCATGACCCCGCCGAAGCCGCGGCGCTGGGGCGGCGAGGGATCACGGTCGAGGCCGCAGACCTCAGCCACGACGGCACCCGATACGACCCGGACCTTGTGGCCCGGGCCCTGCTGGCCATGGCCTGACGGCAGAAACCTAAGCGAAGATGAACGACCGCATCGAGGCCGCGCCAAGGTCGATCCCTTCTGCAAAGAACGCCAGGTCGTCGGCATCGTCGGCCAGAGCGGCGGAATAGAGCGCCGGGATGTAATGTTCCACCGTCGGATGGGCCAGCTGCATCAGCGCGCCCAGCTTCGGCGCGTTTACGAAGGCATCGACATCGCGATCCACCAGCCAGTCGGCGGTCAGGGTATCGAACTCTATCGCGAAATCCTGCGCCTGTCCGTCGAACCGCAACGCACCAAGGTTGTGAACAAGATTGCCGCTGCCCATCACCAGCACGCCCTTGTCACGAAGGCCTTTCAGGTCGCGCGCCAGCTCGACATGCTGTTGAAACGACATCTTCAGATCGATGGACAATTGAAACACGGGCACGTCGGCCTCGGGGAAAATCTTCGCCAGCACCGCCCACGCCCCGTGATCGAGCCCCCATTCCACGTCCTCGCCCACATCCGCATGGTCCTTCAGCATCGCCGCCACGGCCCGCGCCGTATCTGGCGCACCAGGCGCCGGGTATTGCTGATCGAACAGAGCCTGCGGGAAGCCGCCGAAATCATGGATCGTCCGCGGCCGTTCCGAGACATGCACAAGCGTCGTGCCCCGCGTCATCCAATGGGCGGAAATCGCCAGCACCGCCTGCGGCTTCGGCAGTGCCTGCCCCAGCTGGGCCCATGCGGCGGTATAGCTGTTGTCGTCGATCACGTTCATCGGGCTGCCATGGCCCAGGAACACGACCGGCATCCGCGGGCTGGCCTTCAGCCCTTCGGTCATCTCGGCGAAACTCACGGTGCGCGGCATTGCTGTGCCCTCCATGCAGGTGCAAGGAACCTAGGCGCGGCCGGGCCTTGCGTCACCCTGCGCCCGGGCAGGGGATCTGTGCAGGAGGAGAGAGCCACCCCGCTCTCCATGTCCGGCGTTGGCGACCGTCGGCTCCGCGCCGGGGGCTCTGCCCCCGCCCTCCCCTGTCGGGAAGGACTCCCCCGGAGTATTTCGGGAAGAGAAGAAAATCAGGAGCGCCCCTGTTTCTTCTCTTCTTCAAATACTCCCGCCGGAGGCATCCGGCAGCGACCCCCGGGCCGGCGTCCGCTCGAAAGTGCCCCCTGACCGTCAGGCCGGTGTCTTCTCCCAGTAGGGCGCGCGCAGGTCCTTCTTCAGGATCTTGCCGATGGAACTGCGGGGCAGGACGTCGCGGATCTCGACGGCCGACAGACGGTGGCTTTTGCCCAGCTTCGCGTTGGCGCGCGCACAGATCTCGTCCGCCGTGGCGGTTGCACTATCTTTCCGGACGATCAGGCCCAGCGGGGTTTCGCCCCAGGCCTCGGACGGCACGCCGATCACCGCGGCGTCGGCCACGTCCGGATCGGCCAGCAGCACCAGCTCCAGGTCATTGGCATAGATGTTCAACCCGCCCGAGATGATCATGTCCTTCTTGCGGTCCGACAACACCAGGAACCCGTCGTCGTCGAAGCTGCCCATGTCGCCGGAGCGAAAGTAGATCTCGCCCGTCGCATCGGTCCACAGGTAATCGCGGGTCAGATCCTCGCGCCCGTAATAGCCGTCCATCATCGCGGTGCCGCGGCCGCAGATCTCTCCGATCTGGCCATGAGGCACCTCGTTCCCGTCCCCGTCGATCAGCTTGATCGTGACGCCTGGGCCGGGCTGGCCCACGGTGTGGAGCTTGTCGGGATGCGCGCCCGTGTCGAGCACGGTGGTCGCGCCGCCTTCGGTCAGGCCGTAGTATTCAACGAGGTTCCCGGGGAAGCGCGCAAGAACGTCGGCCTTCACATCGGCCCGCAGCGGCGCGGACGTCGACAGTTTCAGCTGCATCGACGACAGGTCGAAACTGTCGAAATCCGGCACGTCCATGATCCGCTTGTACTGGACCGGTACCAGCATCGCGTGGGTGATCTTCTCGCGTTCGACGATCTGCAGCAGGCCGCGCGCGTCGAATTTCGGCATCAGGTGCACGGTCGCTCCGCCGACCAGCGTCGGCAGGAACGCCACGATCGTCGTGTTGGAATAAAGCGGCGTCGACAGCAGCGTCCGGGCGTTCTGATCGTAGCCGTTGATCGACACCCGTTCCATCTGAACCGCGCGCATCCAGTGGGAATGCAGGATCCCCTTCGGCGTGCCGGTGGTGCCCGAGGAATAGATGATGTTGAACGCGTCAGACATCTCGACCGGGATCATCGGGTCCGTGTCGGGGGCGGCGGCGGTGATGTCGTCGTAGGTTTCAAAGCCTTCGGCCGCGAAATCGATGGCGATGCGGCGGACGGGGTGCGCATCCAGGGACGACGCCACCAGATCGCGATATTGCTCTGCCAGGAACAGGATGGGCGCGCCGCAATCGGTCAGCATCTTTTCCAGCGCATCGGGCGAGGCCATCGTGGACAGGGGCGTCACGCAGCCTCCCGCACGCAGGATGCCCATGAACAGTTCCGCAAAGGGGATCGAGTTCGGCGACAGGATCGCGATGTTGTCGCCACGCTTCAGGCCGCGCTCCAGCAGCATGTTGGCCACACGGTTCACGCGGGCGTCGAACTCGGCCCAGTTCAGCCGGGTGTCGCCGCAGACCACTGCCTCGGCCTCGGGGTGTTTCCGGGCCGCTTCGCGGACCAGCTGGACCACGGTCACCGTGGGCCGGTTTTCAGGTGTTGCCGGTTTGATCGTCGCCATTGTGGTGCCTCCCTCGCCGGCGGACTTTCCCGCCTGCGCCCGCGCAATGCAAGGCTTACGTTTGTCAGGAACGCGACGGGAGACGGTCTCCGGAACAGACCATGGCTGGGCTGAAAGCTCTGCGGTGTTGACTGCGCGATGAAGGAACCCGGCACACCCGCCGCCCTGGGCGGGGCCGATGGCAGGGGCAGCAGGGTTCGAACCCGCGACCTACGGTTTTGGAGACCGTCGCTCTACCAGCTGAGCTATACCCCTTCGGTGACGTGCTGCTTAGGTATTTCCGCCGATATCGTCAACCGGATATCACGGGTTTTGACGCGTCGGGATGCGGCCGGAGCCGCCCCCCGCGCCCGCCTTGTTATCGCGCCAGACCAGGAACATCAGCAACGCCGACACCGCCCCGCCGACCAGCGTCGTCGTCAGACCCGGAAAGCTGAAGGCGAAGCCAGCTACCGCCAGCGGCGCCCGCAGCCAAGGTCGCACGAGTCCCACGCCCAGAAGGTACCCTTCCAGCCCGCCGGACAAGAGCACGATCCCGATGATGATCGACGGCAACACGTAGATCAGCGGTGTCAGGTCGCCTTGCAGCACCAGCGCCGGCTGGAACAGGAAGAACAGCGGCACGAAGTAGATCACCACCCCCAGACGCATCGCCGTGAACGAGGTCTGCATCGGCTTGGCCCCGGCAATCGTCGCCGCAAGGAACGCAGCCGCACCCACAGGCGGGGTGATGACCGAAAGCATCGCGTAATAGACGATGAAGAAGTGCACGGCGACGGTGTTCAGCCCGCCCACATTGATGATCGCAGGCGCCAGCGTCACGGCCAGGAAGATGTAGGCCACCAGCGCCAGCCCGGCCATGCCCATGATGAAACATGCCAGCACACCGAAGAAGATGATCATGTAGATGTTGCCACCGCCCAGGTTCACCAGCCCCGACGTGACAGACCCGGTCACCCCCGTGATCGTCAGCGCGCTGACGACGAAGGCGATGGGCAGGATGATTGCCGCCGTCTGCGTCACGAGGATCCCGATCTGCCGCAGGGTTGCGAATAGCCGTTTCGGCGTCATCCGGGTTTCGGGCCGCAGGAAGGACAGCAGCACCAGCAGCACGCAGGCGTACCACGGCGCGTAATATTCCCATCGCATGTACAGCAGACCCCAGACGAGGAAGGCCAGCACCAGCAGGAATGGCCAACCCTTCAGCAACACCTTCCGCGCCGACGGCAGGTTGGCATCCGGCATTCCGTGCAGACCCTTGCGGGCCGCATAGGCATCGACCTGCAGGATCAGGCCGAAATAGAACAGGAGCGACGGCAGGATCGCCGCCAGCATGACAGTGGCGTAATCCACGCCGATGGTGATCGCCATCACGAAGGCAATCGCGCCCATGACCGGCGGCATGACCACCCCGCCGGTCGAGGCACAGGCCTCGATCGCCGCCGCGTAGTGCGGCGGGTAGCCCACCTTCTTCATGGTGGGAATGGTGATCGAACCCGTGCCCGCGATATTGGAAAAGATCGACCCCGACAGCGACCCGAAGAACCCCGACGCCACGATCGATACCTTGGCCGGACCGCCGCGATACTTGCCGAAACCCGCATTGGCGAGATCGATGAAGAACTCGCCCGCGCCGGTCGCGATCAGGACGCCGGCGAAGACAAGAAAGCCCAGAACGATTTCCGCGACGATCTTCGTGGTGATCCCCATCATGCCTTCCGCGCGGAAGACGTGGGATTCGATCATCACGTTGAAATCGTAGGGAATCCCCATCAGGATGCCCGGGAAGTAGGACGCCACAAGCGGGTAGAGGCCCAGAAGCAGCACCACCAGCAGGAAGGGAATACCGCCCGACCGCCGCGCGATCTCCATCATCAGCAGCCAGATGACGATACCCATGCGGATATCCGTCCAGCCCGATTGAAGGATGTCCCAGGCATGGGTCGAGAAATAGTAGCAGATCCCCATCACCACCACGGCAGCGGCAACATCGTAGATCGGCACGTTCCGCTGGCCCGGCCTGGCAGGCAACGCGATGAAGGCGGCCGCGGTGAACAGGCCGATGAAGATCCAGTAGTACTCGCCTTCCAGCATCCGCTGGCCGCCGATGGGAATGCCGAACACGTAGGCAAGGCCCAGCGCCAGCCCCGACGTGCAAAGCACGACAAAGACGATGCTCCACAGCGAAAACAGGTCACCCAGGCGGGTGATCTCGGACGACGGCGTGGCGTCCTTGGCGGCCTTGGCGGCGGCAACGTCGCCCGCCGGCACGGATTGGTCTATCTGGGTCATCACTCGATCATCCGCGTATGAAAGGCGGGCCGGCGCGCGCGGGAAACGCGGCGCCGGTCCCGGAATGGGGGCCAGCCTGTCAGCCAGCCCCCTTGGGGAGGTTGGTTCAGCTCAGAGCCGCGAACGAAGACCGTCGAGACCTTCGGTGTGCTTGTTGAAGATCTCCAGGTACTCTTCGTTCTGGAAATCGGGCGTCACGCGCTTTTCGCGCGCTTCGTCCAGCGCGGCCTGACGGGCGGCGACCCAGATATCCATCTTCTCGATGGCTTCCTGGTTGTTCGCATCGTCTTCTTCCGACCATTCGCCGATCTCTTTCAGGTACTTGACCGTACCGGGGTGGACCGGCAGCGGCGTGCGGTCGAGATAGGCGCGGAACTGCTCCAGCGACATGCGCGTGGCCAGCGGGTGCGTGCCTTTGTAGCCGTCGAAGGATTCATGCATCCACTTCGCCATGTTATAGGCGAAATCCTCGTCCGCATCGGCCGGCACGGCATAGAGGAAGTTCGACGTCGCGCCTTCGACACCTTGCGCCGTCTTCACGCCGAAGGTGATCTCGGTCGGGACAAGCATCGGGCGGTCGCCCAGGTAGGCTTCCCAGCCTTCCTCGTTATCCAGGGGCAGGTCCAGCCAGCGGATCCCGCCCGGCGCGCCTTCCATCTCGGACAGGACCGAGCTGATGGGCGAGCAATAGGCGATGTCCGACTTGCCTTCGACGACCGAGCGGCAGTTCTCGACATAGCTGGACGCGGGCACGTAGGTGATCTTTTCCTGCGCCTCTTCCGGCGTCATGCCGACAAAGCGCGGCAGCGATTCGGCCACTGTCGCCGTCATCGCGGGCGAAAAGATGCCCTGGGTCACGCGCACGCCGCCCTTGGTGATGTCCTCGATGGTCTGGATGTCGGAATCGCCGGCAACCACGAAGGACCACGGCGTGTCGTTGTGGTGCCACAGGATCCGCATCGGTGCAGGGTTCGAACCGGCATAGCCGCCGATCCCTTCAACCTGGTAGCGCATCTCGGCCGACGACACGGACGACACGTTGATGTCGCCCCGTTCGGTCAGGCGGCGGTAGCGCTGGGTTTCGCTGTCCTCGGGCACCACGCGCACGGTCACACCGGTGTCTTTCTGAAGCACCGGCGCCCAGCCGTTGGTCGAGGCGAAGCTGCCGGACGACGTTCCCGGCGTGCCGATCACCAGAAGGCGCGGCCAGTCATAGTCCTGCGCCGCGGCGGTCGAGACAGAAGTGAAAGCGCCAGCGGCTGCGATGATCGAGCCGGCGGCAAGCCGGGTGAATGGGGTCATGAAGTCCTCCCTGGGCGCGAACGATCCCCGGCGGTGGCGGCTTGGCCAACGCTGTCCTCCGGATCGGCTCACGCAGATAAATTGGTCCACGTTACGGTTCGACCGGCAAAGGCATCGGATCAGTTGCGAAAACTCCCCCTGTCGCCCTCCCCGGCGGTCCGGATTCCTGACATATGTCATGAACCCTGACGCGCGTCAGGCTATTGAGGAAAGCCGCGTGCTGTCAAGCAGGTCATCATGGGTATGATGCTTTCCCTACGGGCAACCCACGGTTTTGTTATCGCAGGACTCATAGGGGCTTTCAGGCATGCCCAGACATGTTGCCGCGCAGACAGGAAAAGGGCCCGGTGATGCTGTCACCGGGCCCTTGTCTGTTTGAAGTGGCGCAGCCTCAGCTGGGCGACATGCCGCGCAGCCGTTCGGACCGGCGGCGCAGAAGCTCGACGACGGTCAGAAGGCAGATCGAGATCGCGACAAGCACCGTGGCAACGGCCAGGATCGTCGGGCTGATCTGTTCGCGCAGGCCGATGAACATCTGCCACGGCAGCGTCTTCTGGCTGGCCGAGCCCACGAACAGCACCACCACGACCTCGTCGAACGACGTGATGAAGGCGAAAAGCCCACCCGAGATCACGCCCGGCAGGATCAGCGGCATCTGCACCCGGAAGAACGTCGTCACCGGGTTGGCTCCCATGTTCGCGGCCGCCCGCGTCAGGGAGGTGTCAAAGCCCACCAGCGTGGCGGTCACCGTGATGATCACAAAGGGAATACCCAGCGCCGCATGGGCCAGCACGACGCCCAGATAGGTCCCCTGCAACCCGATCCGGGAATAGAAGAAATACATCCCGGCGGCCGAGATGATCAGCGGCACGATCATGGGCGAAATCAGGATCGCCATGATCGTCCGGCGGAATGGCACATGCGGCTGACTGAGACCGATGGCCGCCAAGGTGCCGAAGCCCACCGCCAGGATCGTCGCCGCCGGCGCGATGGAAAGCGAATTACGCAGGGCCTGCTGCCAGTCCGGGTTGTAGAAGAAGTCCTTGTAGTGCTTCAGCGAATAACCCTCGGGGCTCAGCGCCAGCATTTCGGGCGTGAAGGTAAAGAAATCTTCCGCGTTGAACGACAGCGGCATGACCACAAGGATCGGCGTGATCAGGAAGATCAGGATCGACCAGCAGATGACCCGGAAGGTGTAGAACCACAGCACCTGTTTCGACGTCAGGTAGGGCGCCAGCCCCCGGCGATACCGCCCCCGCGCGATCCAGAACGAGATCCAGCCGAAGAACCAGCCCATCAGCGCACCGACGATGGCGCCCGCAGCGCCCCCGAACAGGAAGCCGCCCACGGCCAGCACGAAGGGCAAGGCCCAGCGAACTGCGCGTTCGCCGCCGGAGTTGTCCGTGCCTTCGACCAGCTGGGTGACGACGAAGCCAAGGGCGGCGATCAGGATCGCGCCACCGATGATGCCAAGGATCCCGCTGCCTTGCGCGGTGCCGACCAGAAGGCCGGCGCCGGCGCCGAAGATGGCCAGCACGATGATGACGAAGCGGGACGGCGGGCGGAACTGCTCTGAGTAGATCGTAGCCATGTCCTCAGCCCCCCAGCTTCACGTTGTCGATGCCGACGATCCGGTCATAGGCCCAGTAGAGCACCAGCACCGCGACCAGCAGGATGGACCCCAGTGCGGCGGCGAGCCCCCAGTTGAGCGAAGACGAGATGTGATAGGCGATCCGGTTGGAAATGAATGTCCCGGTGGTCCCACCAACCAGTTCCGGCGTGATGTAGTAGCCGATGGCGAGGATGAAGACGAGGATTGACCCCGCCCCGATGCCCGGCACCGATTGCGGGAAGTAGACCCGCCAGAAGGCTGTCCAGTTGTTCGCCCCCAGCGATTTCGCCGCCCGCAGGTAGCTGGGCGGAATGCCCTTCATCACGGAATAGAGCGGCAGGATCATGAACGGCAGCAGGATATGCGTCATCGCCACGATCGTCCCGAACTGGTTGTTGATCATGACCAGCCGGTTCGTGTCGCTGACGATGCCCAGCCAGACAAGCGTGTCGTTGATCACCCCCTGCTGCTGCAGCATCACCTTCCAGGCCGATGTCCGCACCAGAAGCGATGTCCAGAACGGCAGCAGCACGAGGATCATCAGCATGTTGGCCTTGCGGTCAGGCAGGTTCGACAGAAGCCACGCCACCGGGTAGCCCAGCATGATGCAGGAGATCGTGATCGCCATCGACATGATCAGCGTCCGCTTGAACAGCATCACGTAGATCTGCTGGCTTTCGGGCCGCGCCTGGACACCGTCAGGACCCATTTCAAGGTCGACGGCATTCAGGAAATAACCCGGCGTGTATTTCGGTGAATAGGCCTTGATCGACCGCCAGACCGTCGGATCCAGCCAATCCTCGTCGATCTCGGCAAAGCCGTCGCGGAAGGAAATCGGCGGCAGCGCGGCGATGGCCTGCTGCGCGGCCTGCAGTTCCGCGGCACCGGGGCCAGTATAGGCGGCCACCTTGGCGGCAGCATCCGGCGCGGCCAGGTCCTGCGCCATTGCAACGTAGACGGCTTCCCACGGATCTTCTTCCTGAAGCGCTTCACCGTCTTCCAGCACGGTGAACACACCGAAGGCCGCGTATTGCAGCGACGTGGTCGGCAGCATCGCCATCGCATCGTTCGACAGACCGAAATTCAGCGGCATGCGGCTCAGCGACGGTGGGCACGGAGCGCCAACGACATTGCGCAGACCGCACCAGACCACACCCACGGGCCCCCGCGGCGTTTCGCCTTCCAGCGCCACGAACTGCGACCGGGCGCTTTCGACAACAGGTTCGCCGGCATCGCCGCCCAGCAGCGCGTACCAGAACGCGCCTTCGCGCCAGTCCTGCTTGGCCGTGTCCTCGATCGCCTCGATATGATCTTCGCCCAGGTCGTCCAGGCTGCGGCCCGACGACCGGAACAGCGACGAAATCCCCGGGTCTTCATAGTTCAGACGCGTGCCAAGCCGCGTGTGCTTCTTTGCCTCGGCCGCCAGGAACAGGTCGTAATACAACGCCTGGAAGGCCGCCTCGGGCGGCACGTCGCTTGTCTCCGGATCCCAGTCTTTCAGGACTTCGACGGTGCGGGGCAGCGTGTCGCCCACGATACGGTTTTCCACGGCCCGAAACAGCATGTCGAAGATCGGCGACAGGAAGGTCAGCAGCACGAAGATCAGCAGTGGCGCCACCAGCATCAGCGCCCTGATCCGTTGCATGCGAAGCGAGCGTGCCAGAGATCGCTTCAGTGGCGTGCCGTCGGCGGCCAGCATGGGCCCCGATTGCGTCTCGGCCTGATCGGCTGTTGCGTCTGCCATGGTGTCCCCGTCTTCTTGTGTCGGCTCTTTGGCCGTTATTCTTCATGTCCTTCGACGAGAATGATCGTGCTCTCTGCCGAAGCGCGCCGGATCTCGGCAACCGCCTGGTAATCCGGGTCGTTGTAGGCCGTTGTCGCGGCCTCGTAGCTGTCAAATTCTATGACGACGTGCCGGTCCTGGGTCGCCCCTTCGGGCGTCTCGGACGGGCCTCCACGAACCAGGAACCTGGCTCCGAAGCCTTTCAGGATCGGCGTGTCCTTTTCGACATATTCCTTGTAGGCCTCAGGGTCTTTCACCGTGATGTGCCCGATAATATAGCCCTTTGGCATAAGCCCTGTCCCGGAATGGTGTGCGAGGCGGGCCGTGGCCCGCCTCGCTCCGTTGGATTACTTCGCCAGCCACGCCTGGAACTTCTGGTCGATATCGTCGCGATAATCGGCCCAGAAATCATAGTTGTAGACGAAGATGTTTTCGGCATTCTCCGGAGCGGTCGGCATGTGCGGACCCATCTCGATGCCCAGTTCGGCATGCTTGCCGACGAGCGGCGCCGACGACTTGCGTGCCGGGCCGTACGAGATGTACGCGGCCTGGTCCGCCAGACGCTGCGTGTCGGTCGCGTACATGACGAAATCCTTCACACGTGCCAGGCGATCTTCCGGCAGACCGGCGGGGATGATCCAGCCGTCAAGGTCGAAGACCTGCGCGTCCCACATCATGCCGATCGGCTGGTCCTGCTCCTCGATCGCCGAGAACAGACGACCGTTGTAGGTCGAGCCCAGGAAGACTTCGCCATCCGCCAGCAGCTGGGGCGTGTCGGCGCCGGCCGACCACCAGATCACGTCGTCCTTGATCGTGTCGAGCTTGGCGAGAGCCTGCTCCTGACCTTCCGGGGTTTCCAGAACGTCGTAGATTTCGTCCTTGGCCACGCCGTCACACAGCAGCGCCCATTCCATGTTGTTGATGGGGCGCTTTTCCAGCGCGCGCTTGCCCGGATAGGTTTCCAGGTCGAACACGTCGCAGATGTCGCTCGGCGGCTCGACGCCTTCCGGCACCATGTCGGTGCGGTAGCCGAAGGTGGTCGAATAGACGATCTGCGGGATGAAGCAGTCGCTGACCAACAGGTCGCCGAAATCGTCTTCGGCCGAGGTCCCATCCGGCGCTTCCGCCAGGTCTTCGTCCGGGTCGATTTCCATCGCCAGGCCTTCGTCGCACAGACGGATGGCGTCAGCCGCCACGACGTCGACGAGATCCCAGGTGATGTTGCCGGCTTCGTTCTGCGCGCGCAGCTTTGCGACCGCTTCTGCCGAGCTTTCGTCCCAGACGATGGTCACGTCGCTGTTGTTGGCCGCGTAAGGGTCCGCATAGGCTTTCTTCTGCGAATCCTGGTACGCGCCGCCCCAGCTGACGAGCGTCATGTCGTCTGCCATGTCCTGCGCGAAAGCCGCAGGCGCGACAAGCGCCGTACACGCAGCCAGTGCGCCGATTTTCTTGAATGTCATATTACACTCCTCTGATTTTTCTTCGGGTGTTAGGGCCGCCGTCTTTGCGGGACCCGTTGCAGCGCCGTTCCTTACCGGCGCCGGCCGGCGTCGATGTCATGCATCGAGCGCGCGGCAATCCTCGGCCAGCCAGCCGATCTTGATCTTCTGGCCGGGCTTCAAACGCTCCTGGTCGGGGGCGTTTCTGCTCTTGATGATGAAGTCGTCATTTCCCGCCACGCTCAGCCGCGTGCGGAAGATGTCGCCCATGTAGATGAATTCCTTGACCTCGGCGTCCAGCAGGTGCGCATCGGGCGACAGGCGCTCGGCATTGAATTCGACCCGTTCGGGCCGGATCGAAACCTGTGTCCGTTCCCCCGCCTTGGTGACGTTCACCGGCTTGGCGTCGATCAGCGCGCCACCGTCCAGTTGGACAAGGCAGCTGTCGCCCTTGATCTCGGTCACGACGCCTTCCATCGTGTTGTTCTCGCCGATGAACTGCGCGACGAAGCTGTTTTCCGGCGCCTCGTACAGGACATCGGGCGGCGCCAACTGCTGGATCTTGCCATCGTTGAACACGGCGACACGGTCCGACATCGTCAGCGCCTCGGTCTGGTCATGGGTCACGTAGACCACGGTGATGCCCAGGTTGTCGGCGATTCGCTTGATTTCGAACTGCATGTGTTCGCGCAGTTGCTTGTCGAGAGCGCCCAGCGGTTCATCCATCAGCACCAGTTCGGCCTCGAACACCAGCGCGCGCGCCAGCGCGATCCGCTGCTGCTGCCCGCCCGAAAGCTGCGCCGGGCGGCGGCCGCCGAAATCGCCCATCTGCACCATGTCCAGCGCGCGCTTCACCTTCTGCTCGCGCTCGGACTTGCCCATCTTGCGGACTTCCAGCGGGAAGGCGAGGTTTTCAGCCACGGTCATGTGCGGAAACAGGGCGTAGTTCTGGAAGACCATGCCGATGCCGCGCTTGTGCGGGGGGATGTTGTTGATCGAAACGCCACCCAGCCGGATATCGCCGTATGTGGCCGTTTCGAACCCTGCCAGCATCATCAGGCAGGTGGTCTTTCCGGATCCCGACGGCCCCAGCATCGTCAGGAATTCGCCTTTCGGCAGGGCGAGGTTCAGGTCTTTGACGACAAGTGTTTCGCCGTCATAGCTTTTCTGAACGCGATCGAACTCGACGAACGCATCGCCGGTTGCAGTGTCTAGCACAGCACACTCCCCGTTGTTTCCCCCGCATCTCGACCGGATGCAGCTTGGAGACAGTCAAGCACAGTGTTGACCCAAGTTTCAACAGCCACCGAAACTTAGACCGAGAACGCGGTCCTTTGTCCGGTTTACCAGGGGAAATACAGTCAGGGCGCACAATAGACCGCGTTTAGTGCCCAATGGGTGGGCAAAACACGAACGCCGCGCCAGGGTGGCGCGGCGACAATTTGTCAGGATTCGAGCAGGTTACGTAGCGGGAACCATCAGACCTTCGGCCGTGATCGCGCTCAGCGTCTCGTCCAGAGCGGTCTTTGCCCGGGCGATCAGCAGGTCGATTTCCAGCGGTGAGATCACCAGCGGCGGCGAGATCACCATCCTGTCACCCACGTGGCGCATGATCAGGTTGTTGGCGAAACACCGTTCGCGGCACATCAGGCCCACCGTACCGGAATCAGACGCAAATTTGGCCCGCGTGGCCTTGTCGGGCGTCAGCGCGATGGATCCCATCAGGCCCACCAGCTTCGCCTCGCCCACCAGCGGATGGTCCGCCAGCCCGGCCCAGGCCTTGGCCAGGTGCGGCGCGGCCGTGTTCTGGACATGGCCCACGACGTTTTCGTCCTGAAGGATCCGCAGGTTCTCCAGCGCGACGGCCGCGGCGACCGGGTGGCCGGAATAAGTGTAGCCGTGGTTGAACTCGTCCCGGCCGATGACCTCGGCCACCGCGTCGGTGACGATCGAGCCGCCGATGGGCTGGTAGCCCGAGCTCAGGCCCTTGGCGATGGTCATCACGTCGGGGCGGATCTGGAAGGTCTCGCTGCCGAACCAGTTGCCGGTGCGCCCAAAGCCGCAGATCACCTCGTCCGCGATCAGCAGGATGTCATGGGCATCGCAGATCCGCTGGATTTCGGGCCAGTAGCTGTCCGGGGGCACGATCACGCCGCCCGCACCCTGGATCGGTTCGGCGATGAAGGCCGCGACCTCGTCTTCGCCGAGCTCGGCAATCGCCTGTTCCAGTTCGCGCGCGCGCATCAGGCCGAATTCCTCGGGCGTCATGTCACCGCCTTCGGACCACCAGTCGGGCTGGCCGATATGGTGGACCCCGTCGAAGGACGGAATGCCCTGCGCGTGCATCCCGGCCATGCCGCCCAGCGCCGTCGCTGCAACGGTCGAGCCGTGGTAGGCGTTCTTGCGGGCGATCACGATCTGCTTTTCGGGCTTGCCCAGGAACTTCCAGTAGGTCCGGACCAGCCGCAGGTTGGTGTCGTTCGCTTCCGACCCGCCGGATGCAAACATCACGTGGTTCAGATCGCCCGGCGCCAGTTCGGCCAGTTTCTCGGCCAGTTCGATGGCCGGCACGTGGGTCGTCTGGAAGAAGGTGTTGTAGTAAGGCAGTTCGCGCATCTGGCGGGCGGCCACGTCGGCCAGCTCACCGCGGCCATAGCCGATGTTCACGCACCACAAGCCCGCCATTCCGTCCAGGATCCGCTCGCCGTCGCTGTCGGTCAGGAAGACGCCCTCGGCGCTTGTGATCACGCGTGCGCCCTTCTTGGCCAGCGCGGCGCCGGCGGTGAAGGGATGCAGGTGATGGGCCGCATCGCGGGCCTGCAATTCGGCCGTGGGATGGGTGTTCGCAAGCGTGGACATATCGCGTCTCCGTATCAATCGACTGTCAGGAAAGCCGGTACAAACGCGCAAATGGCCGCGTTTCGGCGCCGTCCTACAATATGATCAAATTTTCCACAGTCAATCCGCGCCCGGGTCGGCAGCCCAGAATTTCAGGGGCTGAACAGGTTCTCGATCAGGGCCGACTGGATCTGCCCCATGCCCTGACGCACGTCGCGTTCCATTGCCGCCGCCGCGGCCGCGGCATCGCCCGACCGGAAGGCGGCCAGCATGTCCTTGTGAAGATCGGGCTCGCGCGCGGCATCGTATTGTCCGCAGACAACTCGCAGGGATGGGCCGAAACGCAGCCAAAGCCGGTCGGCGGTCGAGGCCATGATCGGCGCATCGGCGGCTTCGTAGATGGCACTGTGAAAGGCGTGATTGCGCTTCAGGTAGGTCGCGATGTCCCCGGCCTCGATCGCCACGTCCATCTCGGCATCCACGGCTTCCAGCCAGTCGATATCCCCGGCCTCCAGGCGTGTTGCCGCGCGGCGGGTCAGTTCCGGTTCGATCGTCGCCCTCAGGAAGACAAGCTCCTCGATACAGGCGCGGTTCAGGACCGGTACGCTGACGCGGCGGTTGCCCTGAAAGTTCAGCCCGCCTTCCGCGATCACCCGGCGGATCGCCTCGCGCACCGGCGTCATGCCGGCGCCAAGGGACGCGGTCAGCCCCTGGATCGTTACCGCCTGACCGGGCGCGATCTCTCCGAACAGCACCTGCGCCCGCAACCTGCGATAGACCAGTTCATGCGCCGGCACCTTCGTCCCGTCTGCCTCTTCGGCCGAAATCACCCGCGCTTCGAATGCTGCCATCCGCGTTTTCTCCCGAACTGCCTCGACCTTGAGCACTTCGCGCACGGTCGACCCCACGACACCTGCCGCGATCTCCGCCATCTTGGCCCAAAACGTGGAGACGCAGCATAGGTTCTGTTGCCACCGAAGGCAAAACTTGATCAGATCCAATAGGCAGCCGGCAAAAGACCGGCAGAACGGCCAATCCAAATTCAACATGGGAGCGACCAATGAAATTCAATCTGCTGACCGCCACGGCAATCCTCGCCCTGGGTACGTCGGCCGCGCTCGCCCAAGAAGTCCGCGTTTACAACTGGTCGGACTATATTGACGAATCGCTGCTCGAGAAGTTCGAACAGGACACCGGGATCGACCTGATCTACGACGTGTTCGATTCGAACGAAGTGCTGGAAACCAAGATGCTGGCCGGCGGATCCGGCTACGATGTGGTGGTGCCGTCGGGCACCTTCCTGCAGCGCCAGATCAGCGCCGGGGCCTTCCAGAAGCTGGACATGTCGAAACTGCCCAACCACGACAACATGTGGGATGTCGTCGAAAAGCGCACCGATTCCTACGATCCGGGCAATGAATATTCGATCAACTACATGTGGGGCACGACCGGTATCGGCGCAAATGTCGGCAAGGTCGAAGAAGCGCTGGGGCCGGATGCGCCCATCGGCTCGCTCGACCTGATCTTCAACCCAGAGAACATGGAAAAGCTGGCCGATTGCGGCGTCTTCTTCCTGGACGCGCCGACGGAAATGATCCCCGCTGCGCTGAAATATCTGGGCGAAGACCCCGACAGCCAGGATCCCGACGTGATCGCCAAGACCGAGCCGGTCCTGACCGCGGTGCGCCCCTACGTGAAGAAGTTCGACAACTCGGAATACATCAACGCGCTTGCCAACGGCGAGATCTGCGTGGCGTTCGGCTGGTCGGGTGACATCCTGCAAGCCCGCGACCGCGCGGCCGAAGCCGACAACGGCGTGGAGATCGTCTACAACGCCCCCTCCGAAGGGGCGCTGATGTGGTTCGATCAGATGGCCATCCCCGTCGACGCGCCGAACCCCGATGCCGCCCATGCGTTCCTGAACTTCATCATGGACCCCGAGAACATGGCGGCGGCGTCGAACTACGTCTACTACGCCAACGGCAACAAGGCCTCGCAGGAGTTCCTGGTCGAAGACGTGATCGGCGATCCGGCGATCTATCCGGACGAAGCGACGCTGGAAAACCTCTACACCACCTCGCCCTACGATCCGAAAGTGCAGCGGGTTGTCACCCGCCTGTGGACCAAGGTGAAATCGGGCACCTGACCCGCTTCGGGGCCGGGCGCACATGCACCCGGCCCGCTTTACCTTTTCGACCCGCCTGACCTTTTTGAAAGGTACCGACTTGGCCGAGACCAAAGACCACCAGGCGGTTTTCGCGCCCTGGGAAGACCCGAACGAAGCCCCCCTGATCCGCTTTCGCGGCGTGACCAAGAAGTTCGGAACCTTCACCGCCATCCATGACGTGTCGCTGGACATCTACCGCAAGGAATTCTTCGCCCTTCTGGGCCCGTCGGGCTGCGGCAAGACCACGCTTATGCGCCTGCTGGCCGGGTTCGAAACCCCTACCGAGGGCCAGATCGAGCTTGATGGCCACGACATCGCACCCGTCCCGCCGAACCAGCGCGCGGTGAACATGATGTTCCAGTCCTACGCGCTGTTCCCGCACCTTTCCGTCTGGGAAAACATCGCCTTCGGCCTGAAACGCGAAGGCATGGCCAAGGACAAGATCGGCGACAGGGTGACGGAAATGCTCCGCCTGACGCGGCTGGAACAGTTCGGACGCCGCAAGCCGCACCAGATTTCCGGCGGACAGCGGCAGCGGGTCGCCTTGGCGCGCAGCCTTGCGAAGGCGCCGAAGCTTCTGCTGCTGGACGAGCCGCTGGGCGCGCTCGACAAGAAACTGCGCGAGGAAACGCAGTTCGAACTGATGGACATCCAGGAAAAGACCGGCACCACCTTCGTGATCGTGACCCACGATCAGGAGGAAGCGATGACCGTCGCCTCCCGCGTGGCGGTGATGGATGCCGGTGTCCTGAAACAGGTCGCGACGCCGTCGCAGATCTACGAGAACCCCAATTCCGTCTACGTGGCCGGCTTTATTGGCGACGTGACCATCCTGCAGGGCCGCGCCCGCAAGGACGGCGAGCGCTACCTGGTGGACTGGGCCGAAGGCCAGCCGCCGCTTGTCACCCATTCGGGTGTCGAGATCGGGCCGGGCGAGACCTGCCACTACGCCATCCGCCCCGAAAAGGTCGAGATCCACAAGGACCGCCCCGACGACGACAATGTCCTGCATGGCAAGGTGATCGACATCGGCTACCTCGGCAACATTTCGACCTACCACGTGGAACTGGCCAACGGTCAGATCATCCGCGCGCAAAGCTTCAACACCGAACGGTCGACACGTCAGGCCTTCACATGGGAGGATGAGGTCTGGGTCAACTGGACCGACCGCTGCGGCATCCTGTTGGCAGGCTGACATGAGGAAATCTCTGGTCTACCTGATCCCCTTCCTCTGGCTTCTGGCACTGTTCTTCGTGCCATTCCTGATCGTCTTCAAGATATCGCTGTCCGACATCGCGCTGGCCCGGCCGCCCTACATGCCGCAGCTGGACCTGTCGGAGGGGCTGGCGGGCATCCGCGCCTTCCTGTCCGAACTCGATTTCGAGAACTTCGTCTTCCTGACGACGGATTCGCTCTACTGGAAGGCCTACCTGTCGTCCCTGCGGATCGCCCTGATCGCCACGTTCCTGACGCTGCTGGTGGGCTATCCAATAGCCTACGGCATGGCCCGCGCCCCGCACCACTGGCGCCCGACCCTGCTGATGCTGGTGATCCTGCCCTTCTGGACCAGTTTCCTGATCCGCGTCTACGCGTGGATGGGGATCCTGGGGCAGGAAGGCTACCTGAACCAGGTGCTGCTGTGGACAGGGCTGATTTCCGAGCCGCTTTCGATCCTCAACACGAACACGGCCGTCTATATCGGCGTCGTCTACACCTACCTGCCGTTCATGATCCTGCCGATCTACGCCGCGCTCGAACGGCTCGACATCTCTCTGATCGAAGCGGCCGAAGACCTCGGCTGCTCGCGCACGTCGGCCTTCTGGCTGGTGACGTTCCCACTGTCCCGTCCCGGTGTGACGGCAGGCTGTTTCCTTGTCTTCATCCCCACCATCGGTGAATTCGTCATCCCGTCGCTTCTGGGCGGATCGAAAACGCTGATGATCGGCAAGGTGTTGTGGGAGGAGTTCTTCTCCAACCGCGACTGGCCCGTCGCCTCGGCCGTGGCGGTGGTGCTGCTCTTGATCCTGATCGTGCCAATCATCTTCTTCCAGAAGAACCAGCAACGCCAGGCGGAGGCCGACGCATGAGACGCCTGTCCGCCTTCAACGTCGTGTCGCTGACTTTGGGCTTTGCCTTCCTCTATGTCCCGATGCTGATCCTCGTGATCTACAGCTTCAACGAATCGAAGCTGGTCACCGTCTGGGCCGGGTTTTCGACCAAGTGGTACGGAGAGCTGGCCGGAAACCAGCAGTTCCTCGATGCCGCCTGGGTCACCCTGCGGGTGGCGTTCTTCTCCTCCACCATCGCGACGGTGCTGGGCACGATGGCCGCCTATGCGCTGATCCGGTCGGGGCGGTTCTGGGGACGCACGGCATTTTCCGGCATGATCTACGCGCCGCTGGTGATGCCGGAAGTGATCACCGGCCTGTCGCTCTTGCTTCTGTTCATCGCCATCGGGCTGGACCGCGGGATCCTGACGCTTGTGCTGGCGCATACCACCTTCTGCATGTGCTACGTGTCGGTCGTCGTGTCCTCGCGCCTCATCACGTTCGACCAGTCGCTGGAAGAAGCCGCGCGCGATCTTGGGTGCACGGCGGCGGAATCCTTCCGTCTCGTCACCCTCCCCATCATCGCGCCGGCCGTCGTATCGGGATGGCTCCTTGCTTTCACCCTGTCGCTCGACGACCTCGTGATCGCCTCCTTCACCTCCGGCCCCTCGTCCACGACCTTGCCCATCAAGATCTTCTCCTCCGTCCGCCTGGGCGTCAGCCCCGAGATCAACGCGCTGTCGACCATCATGATCGGCATCGTGGCGATCGGCGTGATCATCGCCTCGCTGATGACAAAGCGCAGCATGGCACGGCGACTGGCGGACGAGGCCGCCGCCGACAGGGCCGAACTTACGTGAAAAGAATCTTCGGCGATTACGCCTATACCGACGGACCGCGCGCCACCTGCTGGTGGGACGAAACCATCCCCCTGCCCGACTGGCCGGCACTGCAAGGCCATGTGAAAACCGACGTTCTGGTGATCGGCGCGGGCTTCACCGGGCTGAACGCGGCGCTGCACTTGGCCGAACAGGGCGTTTCGGTCACCGTTGTCGACGCCCGCTATCCCGGCTGGGGTGCCTCGGGCCGGAACGGCGGGTTCTGCTGCCTGGGCGGCGCCCGACGCTCTCATGCCTCGCTGTCGGCCGAATTCGGTGCAGACGCGGCCGACGCCTATTTCCGCACCGAACGCGACGCGATCGACCATGTCGGCGCGCTGCTGGACCGTCACCGCATCGACGCCGACCGCCATTCCGACGGGGAAACCCTTCTGGCCCACCGCAAGCGCGGCTTCGACAAGCTGAAGCGCGAGGCCGACCAGATCGCCGCCGAAGGCTGGGGGGATACCGAGCTGACCCGCCCCGAAGACCTGCCCCGCATCGGGATGGGTGGTCCCTTCCACGGCGCGCTGACGGTCCGAACCGGCTTTGCGCTGAACCCGCGCAAATACGTGCTGGGCCTCGCCGCGGCGGCCGCCGATACCGGGGCCGCGATATACGCCCACAGCCCTGTCGAACGTCTGGAACGAAAGGGCTCGGGCCGGCACGCAACCACACCGGGCGGGACGGTCGAGGCCGATACCGTGCTTCTTGCCACCAACGGCTATTCCTCGGAAGACCTGCCGAAATGGCTCGCCAACCGCTACATGCCGGCGCAATCGACCGTTCTTGTGACCCGCCCGCTGACCGAAGAAGAACGCGCGGCACAGGGCTGGACCAGCCTGCAGATGAGCTATGACACCCGCCGCCTGCTGCATTATTTCCGCCTTATGCCCGACGGACGGTTCCTGTTCGGGATGCGCGGCGGCATCTTCTCCAGCCCGGGGGCCGAGGCCCGCGCCCGCGCCGCGACCCGCGCCGATTTCGAAAAGATGTTCCCGGCATGGGCGCATGTGCCGTCGGATCACAGCTGGTCGGGGTTCGTCTGCCTCGCGCGGCGGCTGATGCCCTTCGTGGGTCCCGTCCCCGGCAATCCCGGCATGTTCGCGGCGATGGCCTATCACGGCAACGGGGTGGCAATGGGAAGCTGGTCCGGCCACCTGATGGCCCGCCAGGTTCTGGGGCACGCGAACGACACCCCCGCCCCCCTGCGCCGCCCGCTGGCCCGCTTTCCCTTCGGGGGGTCGCGGCGCGTGGTCATGCCGTTCGCCTACGCAACCTACGCGCTGAGCGACCTCTGACGCTTGAGCGCATCCCGCTCCAGCACGAAACCATCGGCATAGTCATGGTTCCCGCGCGCGACCTGCCACAGGCAATAGGCCGCCATGCGCCAGTGGAACCACGGCTTGAGACGCGCATGGCGTTCGACAACCGCCTTGTCCGGATAGGCCTCAAGGAAGTCCCGTTCTGCCCCTGCATCCAACGGCGCGCCGCGATACAGCATCTGCATCGCCGGCGACAGGAACAGCGCCAGATCCTCGGCCGGATCGCCCAGCGCGGGGCATTGCCAGTCGATGAAAACAACGCCCGACGGTCCCGGAATCGCGTTCCCCGGCACCGGATCGCCATGGATCGGCGCGGGGCTGGCGACAGGCGGGATATCCACATCCGAAAGCTGTTCCTGCAGGGCGTCCAGTTCGGCCCGGTCCTGCCCCCATGTTCCAGCCAGCGCCTGAAGACCCTGCGCCCGCAAAGCCCGGCTCCCGCCCGGGCGCACCGGCAGGGTGCCTTGCATCCCGGCGAACGCATGGATACGCCCCAGCGCCTCGGCCACGGGTTGGGCACCTGACTCCCATGTTCCTCCCGGAACATGATGGTACAATAGCCAGCTCCCGGCGGCAGTGGCGCCCGACAGATGAAACCTCGGCGCCAGCAAGGAGCCTGCCAACGCCACAAGCGCCGCGCCTTCCCGTTCGGGATCGTTCTCGAAAAGCGGATTGTCGTCCGGGGCCGAATAGAGTTTCAGAACCAATACGTCAGAGTCCGTGGACAACCGCCAGAGCCTGTTTGTGCGCCCCCCGTGCAGCGGCTCCACCGAGCGCGGCGCGGCGCGGATCCCGTGCCGGCGCAGGTCTTCCATCACGTTCGACGGTGGGGCACCGAAGGTCGGATCGGGAAAGATCGGTCGTGTCAGCGTCATTGCCCGGCCCCGGTTGCACGTCGCCAGGCCGCATGTCGGCGTGGCCCGCCGGTCCTACACCGAAACATTTTCGAACTCCATCACGGCCTGACCGGCCATCCAAGCCCCAGGTTCCGGCCAGGCCCGTGGGCCCTTACCCCGCGCGGCGCACTGACGAGACATCGCTGGCCGCGACGCTTTCACCGCCATCCAGAACCAGCATGACAGTGCCGCCCTCGATCTGCGCTTCTTCAACCAACGCATAGCTTTCAGCCGGTTTCGTGCCCAGCAGGCTGTCCTGTGCGAAACTTTCCACGGTGAATGTATAGGTCCCGGCCGGGAATGGCGTGCCGTCCCCCGACGCACCAGCCCAGTCCACCGGCTCGCCCGTCAGGCCGATGGCCGAGCGCTGCACCTCGACACCGAAGGAATCGTGCACGACCAGTTCGGCACGGTCTGCCCCGGCCTCGATAGCAGGTACGACGGTGACCGGCGTGCCATTGAAGCTGACAGGCACATCCGCGCGGACCTCCATCCCGACCCACGAGGCCAGTGCTGCAAGGTTGCCTGTCCCCGTGGCCGAGATCAGGCCCGACAGCGCATCATTGGTTTTCACCTGTTGTTCGACCATCGAGAACTGCGCCAACTGGGAGGCGTATTCTGTCGAATCGATGGGCTCGAGCGGATCCTGGTACTTGGCCTGCGCGGTCAGCATCTTCAGGAAAGTCTCGAAATCCGAAGCCAGCGCCGTCCCGGCGCCAAGCGCGGTTGACTTGGGCGCGCCGTCGCCGGTGTCGATCACCGCGCGTGTGTGGGGCTGGGGGCCGATCGGTGTGGTTTCCATGTTCTAGACCCTGATATCCATTCCTGATGCCGGTATCGTGCGTGACCGTGGCCGCGCGGTTTCTGCCGCGCCCGGCAAGTCGGAGGCCGCAACATCGCCGGTGTCCCCGGCATGGCCTTCCGGCATCGCGCGGCGGCTGTCTTCAGACGGGCTGTCTCCGGTGGTGAAGCTCAGCCCGACCTCGGCGTAGCCCATCCGGCGCAATTCCTCGGCCAGGGTCTCGATATGGCGGCGCATCAGGTCCAGCGTTTCGGGACGTTCGGCGGTGATCTGCAACGTCACACCGCCTTCGGCCATCGACACCATCATTCGGACCCGCCCCAGTTCGACCGGTTCCAGGGCGATCTCGACCGATCGTTCACCGGGCCGGCTCATCAGTTCGGCGATATGCGGCAGAATTTGCCGCACTGCCGAGGTTCCACCAGCCGGCTGCTGTTGGGCCATGGCAGCGGCATCACCCGTGACGGACGGACCACCGCTTTGACCCACAAGCCCCGCGACCGCGTCCTCTGCCGCCACCGGAGCATCGACGGAAAGCGCCGCGAGCTCGGCGCCAGGTTGCGCCAGCGAGACACTTGCCAGAGCGGGCACGGCCACCGAAGCCGCGGCAATCGCCTGAGCGCCACCTGTAGAAGTGAGAGACGAGCGAAGCGGCGCCGGCCGGTCGGGTCCAGATTTGTCCGCTGATCTTTTCGATCCCGGAACAGTATCGACCTGCGCCTGCGCCACCATCGGGACATTTCCGGTTGTCGCCTGAAGCTCGGAAGCGTTCGCAGCAATCGCCGCAGGTAATGCAGCCATCGCGCCCCCCGGTGCCTGCCTTGTGCCGGTTGCCGGTTTCCCTGCAACGATCGCCCCAGCCGTCATACCGGCCTGAAATTGCTCCGCCCCAGCCTTCTGAATGCCGTCGACAGCCACCTTGTTGGCGGAAACATTCGCTGCTGCGTTCGTTGTTGCGTCTTCACCCTGCGGGCGTGTCATCGCCTCTGCCGTCGCGTGGCCAGTCCGGATCGACCTGAAGGCCCCCGTAAGTTCGGGCGCCGCCTGCGCGAGCGGAACATCGGCGGATGGCATCGTGATGGCCTTGCCTGAAGCAGTTGGCAGGGTCGCACCGTCGAACGACACCGATTTCGTCTCCGCCACGGCGGTCGGACGGGCCTGTTCCGGAACGGCGCCCGATGCAGACACTGCAACGGTGGCGCGTGGATCGGCTTGCGCCGGAGCAGCCAGGGCTGGCGCGGTCTTTTCAACCGCCCTGGGGAGTTCGGTCGGCGTCGAGACCACTTTGTTCTTCTGCGATTCGTGATGGCCCGGCACATGCATCGCGATTGATTCTGTCGGAACCGGCGCTGTTTCACTCTGCCGTGCCAGCGCGGCCCTTGCCTTGGCAAGATGCGCATCCGGACGCGCGGCATCGGAGTCACCGTCAGCAACCTGGCTTTCGTTCTCGACCGGCGACGTGGCAGGATCTTCTCCCTCGGCGGTCGCGGCATCCGGATCGCTTTCAGGGGTTTCTGATTCTCCGGCGAGCATTCCGGGCAACGGTTTACCCTCCGCACCAGAGTAAAGCTGGGCGAAACTTGCCGTCCGGGTCTTGTCGCCGGCGGTCAAAAGCGGCGCTCCCTCCGCGGGTTCGCCATTTGCGACGGTGACGGGCGCCGCCTGCGCTGCGCTGCCGGTTTGCGCATTGGTGCTGGCCGACATCTTTGTCTGGGCCCGCCCGTCTGCGGACGGCTTGCCCGATCCGCCGATTGCGCCCGCAAGCGCGCCGCCCGACGCCGCGACTGGCTGAGAAAAGCTCTGCATTTTGCCCCGCATTCTGCCTGGATCCCGATGACATTCGCATGCAGGGGTTTCGAATATTTTAACCGGACCACGGCAATATGCCCTGAATTAGGTTGAATTGGAGGAGCTTCGATGGACCCGATTCAGATGCAGCCCGTCGCGGGCGCGAAACCCAGGGCAATGTCGGATGAAACCGCCGGCACCCAGGCGATGCGCGACGCGGCCATCGAACTGGAAGCGACATTCCTTGCGGAAATGTTGAAATCGGCCGGCCTGCACGAAACGTCGGAAACGTTCGGTGGCGGCGTCGGTGAAGACCAGTTCTCGTCGCTGCTTGTCCGCGAACAGGCCCGCGCCATTGCCCGGGCCGGCGGCATCGGTCTGGCCGAGACATTCTTTCAATCCATGATGGAGGCGGAAAATGGCCATTGATGAAATGGATACGGCGGCGGACCTGATCGCGGCGCTCGACGCCCTGCTCGAGGACGAGCGCCAGGCCCTGGTGACAGGGGATCTGGAAAATCTGCAGGAGTACATGGAGCAGAAATCGGCAATCATCGATCGCCTGAATTCCCTAGACGATCTGAACGCCGAACAACTCGCCCCGGTGCAGAGCAAGGTGCAACGCAACCAGGCGCTGCTGGGGGGCGCGCTTGACGGGATTCGCGCCGTGGCCGACCGCATGGCGGAAATGCGGCGCGTGCGCCAAGGGCTTGAAACCTATGACCGGTCGGGCCAGCGCACATCGCTTTCCGCCCCGTCGCGGCCAAAGGTCGAACGGAGGGCATGACGCAGTGTTTAGGAAAATCCGAAGGAAACCGCGTGCGAGCGTTAGCGCAGCGTTAAGGGTTCCGGGCGCAGTTTGATCGGGCACCTCAAACGGGGTGGCGCGGAACCGATTGCAGCGAAATGCAGGGCGCCGCACCAGTCAGAAAGACGTCATGGACCGCCAACAGGCGGGGAAACTTACGGGCCGAAAACGGCTCGCTGACTCAAGGAACATGCAATGTCCAGCATTCTGACGAACAATGGCGCAATGGTCGCCCTGCAGGCGCTCCGCAACACCAACATGAACCTCGAGAAGACGCAAAACGCGATCTCCTCGGGCCGGGACATTTCGACGGCAAAAGACAACTCGGCAATCTGGGCCATCTCGAAGGTCATGGAGTCGGACGCGTCGGGCTTCAAGGCGATCTCGGCGTCGCTGTCGCTGGCGGAATCGACCACCGCAGTGGCCTCGGCCGCCGCAGAACAGATCGTCGGTGTTCTGACCGACATCAAGGATCTGGTCATTTCGGCCCAGTCGGAAAACGTCGACTTCACCAAGATCCAGGCAGACATCACCGCCAAGTCGTCGCAGGTCGCCTCGATCATCGGTGCAGCACAGTTCAACGGTGCGAACCTTCTGGCCGCCGATGTCGACGGAAACGGCGCAACCGGCCTGACCGTGATCGCCTCGCTCGACCGCGTGGGCTCCGCCGCGCCGACCTCGTCGACCTTCACCGTGGCCACCACGGACTTTGAAACCGACATGGACCTGGCGACCGACCTGACGGCGATCACCGATACCGCAACGGCCGGCACTGCCCTGGGTGAAATCGAAACCTTCCTTCAGACCGCAATCGATGGCGCCGCAGCACTTGGGGCGTCCGCCAGCCGGATTTCGGGCCAGAAGGAATTCGTTTCGAAACTGACCGACGCCATGAAGTCGGGCATCGGCACGCTGGTCGACGCTGACATGGAAGCCGCTTCGGCCCGTCTTCAGGCCCTGCAGACCCAGCAGCAGCTGGGTATTCAGGCCCTGTCGATCGCCAACCAGGCACCGCAGTCGATCCTGTCGCTCTTCCGTTAATCCCGACGGAATGATCTCCGGTCGGGGCGCGTTGATGCGCGCCCCGACCCCTGAAATGCACCTTCACGCGAGGATCTGACGTGAACGCCCAGAACTTGGCACAAAACGGCTACTCGAAAGCAGCGACGCAGACCCGAACGCCACGCGGCATCGAATACGAGGCGCTGGCCCGCATCACGCATCGCCTGCGACAGGCCGAGGCACGAGGGCCCGAAGGGTTCTCGGAACTTGCCGCAGCATTGCATGACAATCGCCGGCTCTGGGACATATTCGCCGTTGACGTGGCCGAATCCAGCAACCCGTTGCCCCCCGATCTGAGGGCGCGGATCTTCTACCTGGCCGAGTTTACCCAAGCGCACAGCAGCAAAGTGCTGGCGCGGGAAGCTTCAATCATACCGCTTCTCGATATCAACACGGCCATCATGCGCGGTTTGCGGGGCGATCTGACCCCGCCTGATCCTGCACTGACTGTCGCGCCTGAGCAAGCGCGGCCGCAACAGACAGCAGGCCCGAAAAGCGCACGGCGCAGGCCCCAAGCGCCGTCGGGTCAATCCCGCCGGCGCATGGCACAGGGCCAGCCCCGCCCGGGCGCGCGCCCCCCAACCGGAGCACGGACATGAGCGGCCTGGTTCTCAAGCTCGCCCCGCGAGAAAGGGTGCTGATCAACGGCGCCGTGATCGAAAACGGCGACCGCCGCGGTCGGGTGTCCATCGTCACGCCGGATGCCAATATCCTGCGCCTGCGCGATGCCATCCACCCCGAGGAAGCAACCACACCGGTGCGGCGGGCCTGTTACGCAGCCCAGCTTGTCCTGTCGGGGGACGTTGCCCAGGACGAGGCGCACATGCCGCTCCTCCGCCGAGTCGAAGAACTGAGCCAGGTCTTCACCGATCCCGACAGCCGGAATGCGCTAGCGGAAGCGACGGAAGCGCTGGTCGCCGGCCACTACTACAAGTGCCTGAAGGCGCTGCGCACGTTGATCCCGCGGGAGGATCGTCTGTTCGCGGCGGGACAACAATGAGCTTTCAGCCCGTCATCCCCATCGGCGGCATTGCCGGCTGGCGTTTCCTGGAACGCACGCGGGAGTCGCAATTCGACACGTTCACGAAAGGCGCCCAGCTCGAGCGCGACAGCGATTACTTCGCCGAGACCATCGGCAAGGTGACGTCGGCCGAGGATCTGATCGCGGATCGGCGCCTTCTGAACGTGGCGCTGGGGGCCTTTGGCCTCCAGGATGACATCAACAACAAGGCCTTCATCCAGAAGATCCTGGAAGATGGCACCGAGGCCGACGACGCGCTGGCCAACCGGCTGGCCGACGAACGGTACAAGAAGCTGAGCGAGGCGTTCGGCTTCGGCCCCTCCGGGACGGTAACGACCGGCGACAGCGCCGCGATGGCCGATATCGTGGACAAGTACCAGGTGCAGGAATTCGAAACCGCGGTGGGCAATCAGAACGATTCGATGCGCATCGCCATGTACGCCGAACGCGAGGTCGCCGACATCGCCATCGACGACATGAGCGAGAATGCCAAGTGGTTCACTTTGCTGGGCCAGCCGCCGCTGAAGAAGTTCTTCGAAACCGCTCTGGGCTTGCCGTCGGCGGTTGGCAAACTGGATCTCGATCGCCAGCTGGAGATCTTCAAGGACAAGACCCTTGCCGTCACCGGCAGCAGCGATGTGTCCCAGTTCACCGATCCGAAGGTCATGGAAGATCTGACGATGCGCTACCTTGCACGGGCCCAGATCGAGGAGTTCAACGCGAACTTCAACCCCGCCGCGAACGCCCTGTTCCTGATCCAGTCCGCGAACCAGTTCTGATCAGGCAAGGGACGACTAACAAAGCAGATCAATCGCGCGAACACATCCCCGCGATTCCGTTTGCGACCTCTGCAGGCGCGGCCAGCGTATCGGCGCAAAGCCTGCGGGCCGTCTCCATCAGGTCCTCGGGCGGGACGATGCGGTCGATCAGGCCGAAGGTGTAGGCTTCTTCCGCCGGGATCCGCTGCCCGCCCATCAGGATCAACTTTGTCCGCGCAGGTCCGATCAGCGCCGTCATGCGCGCCGGGTCGGACGGTTGCGGCAAGTAGCCCAGCTTCATCACCGGGTAGAAGATCTTTGCCCCAGGCACTGCGATCCGAAGATCGCAGGCCAGGGCCATCCCGTTGGCCCCGCCCGCAAGGGTGCCGTTCAGCGCCGCGATCTTGAGCGCCGGCAATCGCGCCAACGCGCCGGACAGCCGCTCCCACAGGGGCGAAACCGCAAGCCCGGCCTTCGCCTCGTCCAGATCGGCGCCGGCGCTGAAGACCTTGCCGCGTCCGGTCAGGATCAACGCCCGCGCCTCACCCGCACTTTCCGCGATCTCGACCAGGCGCTCCAGCATCTCGCCCGTCAGCGAATTGGCCTTGTCGGGACGCGCCAGCGTCACGGTCCACAGGCCGCCTTCCTGTTCCAGTTCGATCATTCAAGGCCCACCTTGGACCGCAGGTCGGGATCGCGCAGCGACAGTTCCTGCCCGCAATGCGCATCCGCCGCGGACGAGCACATCCACATCAGCGTCCGCGCCGGCCAGTCGGGCGGGATATGATCCGACCAGTCGAGCTGGCTGACAGGATTGATGCCCGATGTCTTGATCTCGCGCTGCATCTGGGTGGCGACCGTGCCCGGCGACAGGCCCATGGCGCGGATGCCATTGGCCCCGTTTTCGGCGTGCAGCATTTCCGTCAGCATCGCGGCGCCGGCCTTCGACGCGCAATAATGGCTCCACGCCTCGATCGGATGATGCGCCGCGCCCGAGCTGATGGTCAGAACCGTCCCGCCGCCCCGTTCCAGCATGTGCGGAAGGGCTGCGCGCATGCCCCAGAAGACACCCTTCAGGTTGATGTCGATGGCATGACCCCAGCCTTCGGGATCCGCCTCCTCCATCCGGGCGATGGGGACGATGGCGCCCGCGTTGTTGATCAGCACGTCGATGCCGCCGAACCGATCGACACAGGTTTGCACGGCCGCCGCGACATCGTCGTACCGGCTGACATCGCAGACCTGCGCCACGGCCTCTCCCCTGAGCCCGGCGCGGACTTCCTCCAGCGCGTCGCCGGACCGGGCGGTCAGCACCACGTTGGCGCCCGCCTGGGAAAACAGTTCGGCCGCCGAGGCACCGATGCCGCGGCTGGCGCCGGTGATCAGCACGGTCTTGCCCGTCAGGTGATCCATCGCGCTCATGTCACAAATCCTTTTTTGCCGATCCTTCGGGACCCGTGGTAAAGTGCCGCCCAACGCCGGTCCAGCCCCGCCTGACGGCACCCTTGACGCTGGGTGCCCAAGAACGGACGATGCGGGCAACAAAGTCCAGAAAGGTTTCTCCATGACGTATTCCCTCGCGCGCCTCAGTGGCGCGGCCACCGCGATCACGCTGCTTGCCCAGGTCGCGGCCGCGGATGTGACGCCCGCCGACGTCTGGGCCGACATCAAGGCACAGATCGAAGGACAGGGGTATTCGGTCACGGCGACCGAAACCCGGTCGGGCAACGCGCTGACGCTGAGCGAGATGACGCTTGAACAGGCGGAGCCGTCCGCGGACGCCAACATCACCGCAACCTTGCCGGAAATGACCCTGACAGGCGAGGACGACGGATCCGTCACGGTCAGCATGGCCGAGTCGGCCCCGATTTCCGTGACGGCGGTTGTCGACGAGGACGGAGAGCAGAACACATTTTCCGTCGACATGACGCTGACGCAGTCATCGCCCGGCTTCACGGTCACCGGAGACCCGGATGCGATGACCTATGATTACGCATCCGAAACCCTGGCGCTGGAACTGGGCGAGATCACGTCCAGCCCCGATCCGCTTCCCGAAGGGGCAGAGCTCGCGGGCGGGTTCGAGATGCGCGACGTGGCCTCGAAATCCGTCGTCACAATCGGCGCATTGCGCAGCGTCAGCCAGACGTTCAGCGCCGCCTCGGTCACCTACGAGATCGACGCGAAGATGCCCGACGACGAAGGCGGGGAAGGCGACGTGAAGCTGGCGGGCGACATCGCGTCGGTGGCGGCCGACGGGACGGTCGACTATCCGCTCAGCACGGATGCCGACATGTCCACGGACCCGGCCGCCTACCTGAACGCGGGCTTTGCCATGGGCACGACCGCGACGTTCGGCCAGGCCACGACCCGGATGGAAGGCACCGGCGACGGCACGCCGTTCTCGTTCGCGTCCTCGTCCGAAAGCGGCACCTATTCGGTGGGCATGGACAGGAACTCCTTCCTGCTGGACATCGGTGCCCAGGGCCAGAAACTGGAGCTGACCTCGGGACAGCTTCCCTTCCCGATGTCGATCGAGATGGAAACCGGCGCCTTCGGGCTGGAAATTCCGGTCATGAAATCGGAAACGCCGCAGGGCTTCAGCGCAACGCTGGCGATGGAAGATTTCACGATGTCGGATGACATCTGGAAGCTGGTCGATCCGCAAAGCGTTCTGCCGCGCGAACCGATGTCGGCCGCGCTGAACGTGAACGGTCTTCTGACGATGCTGAAGGACCTGATGGATCCTTCCGAGCTTGTCGGCGAAACGCCCCCGGTCGAACTGAACGAGCTGTCGCTGAATTCGCTGCTGCTCAAGGCGGCGGGCGCGCAGCTGTTCGCGCAGGGTGCCGCGACCTTCGACAATTCCGACACGGAAACGTTCGGGATGCCCAAGCCCACGGGCAAGGTGAACGTGGAACTGACGGGTGGCAACGCGCTGCTGGACCGGCTGATCCAGATGGGCCTGATCCAGGACGAGATGGCCAATGGCATGCGGATGATGATGGCGATGTTCGCCGTGCCGCAGGGCGACGACACGCTGACCTCGGAGCTCGAGATCAACGAAGACGGCCATATCATCGCGAACGGACAGCGGATCCAGTGATTTCGATCCATTTTTCCGGAAAGGGGCCGCCGTTCGCGCGGCCCTTTTTGATGCCCGCCCCTTGCCTGCAACGGCCCCCGGCGATAGGTCCAGCCGGACCCGACCGGTCAGACTGGAACCCGACATGACGACCTCTCCCGTGCCTCTCGAAACCATCACCGCAGCCCTTCTGGACGCCGCCCGCAAGGCCGGCGCCGATACCGCCGACACGGTGGTGCTGCGCGGCAGTTCGATTTCGATCGAAGTGCGGGGGCAGGCGCTGGAAATGGCGGAACGGTCGGATTCGACCGACCTGGGGCTGCGGGTCTTCGTGGGCCAGCGGCAGGCGGTTGTTTCCGCCTCGGGCGAAGGGGCGACGGCGCCCGACCGGGTCGCGCAACTGGCCGAAAGCGCCGTTGCGATGGCCCGCGCGGCACCCGAGGACAAATATGCCGGCATCGCCGATCCTGCCCAACTGTCCGACATTCGCGACGGCAAAGGGCTCGACCTTGACGACGGGGGCGACATGCCCGCGCCCGACGATCTGCGCGATGCCGCCTTCGCCGCCGAAGCCGCGGCTATGGCTGTTCCGGGCGTCACCCAGTCCGACAGCGCCCATGCCGGCGCCGGCCGATACGAAATGGCGCTGGCCGCCACCAACGGATTTTCGGGTACGTTCCAGCGCACCAGCCATTCGCTCTATTGCACCGCCATTGCCGGGACCGGCACCGGGATGGAACGCGACGGCGACGGCGATGCCCGCGCCCATCGCGGCGATCTGCGCGGCCCCGCCGATATCGGCCGGATCGCGGGGGAACGCGCCGTGGCCCTGCAGGGCGCGCGGCGCCCCAAGACGGGCACGTATCCGGTGCTGTTCGATGAACGGATCTCAAGCTCTCTGATCGGTCACCTGCTGTCGGCCGCCAATGGCGCGGCCGTGGCGCGCGGGGCATCGTGGCTGAAGAACAACCTTGGCGAACAGGTCCTGCCCGCGCATCTGTCGGTGATCGAGGACCCGCACCGCGCGCGCATCGGCGGCTCGCGCCCGTTCGACAGCGAAGGCCTGCCCACTGCCCGCCGCGCGATCGTCGAAGATGGCGTGCTGACGGGCTGGACACTGGATCTGGCCAGCGCGCGGAAGCTGGGGATGCAGTCCACCGGCAACGCCGCGCGCGCGATCTCCGGCACGCCGGGGCCCACGAACTGGAACATCGCGCTGACGCAAGGCGACCAAAGCCGCGCCGACCTGATCGCCCAGATGGGCACCGGGCTTCTGGTCACCTCGATGATCGGGTCGACCATCAATCCGAACACCGGCGATTATTCCCGCGGGGCCTCGGGCTTCTGGGTGGAAAACGGCGAGATCGTCTACCCCGTCAACGAATGCACGCTGGCCGGCAACCTGCGCGAGATGCTGATGCGGATCGTGCCGGCCAACGATGCCCGCACCTACCTGTCGAATGTCGTGCCTTCGCTTCTGATCGACGGGATGACCATTGCCGGGCAGTGACATCGACCTGCTGATCGACGCCGCGGATGCGGCCGGCAAGATCGCGCTGCGCGTGCCCGGGCCGCGTGCGAAATCGTGGGAAAAGGCCGACGGCACCGGGCTTGTCACCGAAAGCGACCTGGCCGTGAACGAACGGTTGGCCGAAATCCTGCGCCCCGCGCGGCCCGGGTACGGCTGGCTGTCCGAGGAGTCGGACGATGACGCCGACCGGCTGTCGCGCGGCAAGGTCTTCATCGTCGATCCCATCGACGGCACCCGCAGTTTCGCCGAAGGCTCCAGCACCTGGGCCCACGCCCTGGCCGTGGCCGAAGACGGGATCGTGACCTCCGCGGTGATCTACCTGCCGAAGCTGGGCAAGCTCTATTCGGCCGTCGCGGGCAAGGGTGCCTTCCTGAACGGGGAGCCCATCGCCCCCTCCACCCGGCCGGGGCTGGAGAACGCCGATATCCTTGCCGCCCGCCCGGCGCTGGATGCGCATCACTGGCGGGACGGAGCGGCGCCCAAATTCCACCGCGTCTACCGCCCGTCGCTGGCCTACCGGATGGCGATGGTGGCGCAGGGACGGTTCGACGGCATGATCACCCTCCGCCCCAGTTGGGAATGGGACGTGGCGGCCGGCGACCTGATCCTGCGCGAAGCGGGCGCCCGGGTGACCGACCGCGCGGGCCTGACGCTGAAGTTCAACAACGCCCACCCGATGGTGAACGGCATTCTGGCCGGCGGGGCCGCGGTGCACGGCCAGTTGGCCGCGGCCGTATCAATACCGTCCTGATCTGCGCCCGGGCCTGCCAAAGCCTTGACCGGCAGTCCCGTCCGCGTAGGTTGACCCCAAGCGCCCGCCGGCCCCCTGCCGGCCGGTTTCGCCCTGCAACCGAAAGGATGCCGCCCATGACGCAACGCCTTCACCTTGTCTTCGGGGGCGAACTTGTCGACCCCAGCAAGACCACCTTCAAGGATGTCGACGACATCCACATCGTGGGCATGTTCCCGTCCTACCAGGCCGCCTACGAGGCATGGAAAGCCGAGGCGCAGCGCACCGTGGACAACGCCCACATGCGTTACTTCATTGCCCACATCCATCGGCTGAGGGACGAGGAACGCGAAGCCTCGTCGACCGAGGAACTGCACTGATCCATCCGGCACCCTTGGCCCGCGGCAGCGATGACATATCCCTGACCCGCCCTGACGGGGCCGAGGTCCTGTGGATGCACGCGACGTCGGCCGAACGCGCCGCGGCACTGGCCGACATCGCGACCCGCTGCAAGGCGCAGCGGCCGGATCTTTACGCGCTTCTGACGGTGGCCCCAGACGTGGCGCCGCCCGCGCAATTGCGCCGAATCGGGATCGACCACATGGAGCGGCTGGCCAACGATGGCGGCAACATCGCCCGACAGTTCCTGGCACACTGGGCGCCGGATGTCGGTCTCTGGGCCGGGCTGCCGCTGATCCCCGGGCTGATCCACAAGGCCGGCGCGCGGAAGATGCCGATGATCCTCGCCGATATCAGCCGCGACGATGCGGTGTCGCTCCGCGGTCTATGGCGCGGGGGGCAGCGCAGCACGCTGGGTCTGTTCGACCCGATCCTGACCACCGGCCCTTCGGCCACGGATGCCATCCGCAGGCTTGTCCGCACGCCCGACCAGGTCGAGGAAAGCGCGCGCCTGTCGGTGAGCGTCACGCCTCCCGTCTTTGACGAAACCGCCTTCGAAGACCTGACCGGCCAATTGGCGGGTCGTCCCGTCTGGCTGGCGGCGGGGCTCGAGCGGGCGGAGTTCGATACGGTTGTCGCGGCCCACCGCATGTCGGTGCGCCTGTCGCACCGGCTTTTGCTGGTGGCGCACGTGGCCCACCCGGACGAGGCGCAGCCGCTGGTCGATACCATGCACCGCCCCGGCCTGCGCGCCGAACGCTGGGATCCCGATACAGAGATCGAGGACAATATCCAGGCCGTCGTCTGCGAGGATCCCGAGGCGCTGGGGCTGTGGTACCGGGCCGCGCCGGTCACCTTCCTGGGGGGATCGCTGACACCCCAGACCGGGGGGCAATGCCCGCTGCCGGCCGCTGCGCTGGGGTCGGCCATCCTGCACGGGCCGCATGTGCGCAACCACGGAGCCAGCTATGTCAGGCTGGAACAGGTCGGCGCCGCGCGAACCGTGACCAACGCCAACGAGCTTTCGGTCGCCGTCACCCGCCTGTCGGCGCCCGATGCGGCCGCCGCCATGGCGCTTGCCGGCTGGACGGTCGCGACAGAGGGCGCGGGGCTCGCGGACCGACTGGTCGAACTGGTACAGGCGAAACTCGATGCGCGCCCCTGAGTTCTGGACCACCCCGCCCGACCGCCCTGCATGGCAGGCGCGGGCCTTGCAGCCGCTGGGCGCGCTTTATGCCCGGGCGACCCGGAAACGGGTGGCGGATGGTGCGCCCGTTGATCCGGGCGTGCCCGTCATCTGCGCCGGGAACCTGAACGCGGGGGGCACCGGCAAGACACCGACCGTCATCTGGCTGGTCGAGGCGCTGCGCAAGATGCACCACACACCCCACGTGATTTCGCGCGGATACGGCGGCAGCGAGACGGGCCCCCTGCAGGTCGATCCCCGCAAGCACGGACCGGACCGCGTGGGCGACGAACCCCTGCTGCTGGCCAGCTTTGCCGAGGTCTGGGTTTCCCGGGACCGCGCCGCCGGGGCACGGGCCGCGGTTGCTGCCGGGGCGACGGTGCTGGTTCTGGACGATGGTTTTCAGGATCCGGGACTTGCGAAGGATCTGTCGCTTGTCGTGGTGGACGCGGCGCAGGGCTTCGGCAACGGCCGCTGCATTCCCGCCGGCCCCCTGCGCGAACCGGTGGCCGAAGGCCTGTCGCGCGCCAGTGCTGTCCTGTCCATCGGAGACGCCGAGGCGCAGGAGCAGTTTGCCGAGATATGGGGGGACACGATCCCCTGCCCGCACGTGACGGCGGAATTGCAGCCGCTTCAAACCGGCATGGACTGGGACGGTCTGAAGGTCGTGGCCTTCGCCGGAATCGGCCAGCCGCGAAAGTTCTTCGACACGCTGCGCGGGCTGGGCGCCGATCTGGTCGCGACCCATCCGCTGGACGATCACCAGCCATTGGCGGCAGCCCTTTTGACACGGATGGAAGCGCAGGCCTTCGCCATGGGCGCTCAGCTTGTCTGCACCGAAAAGGACGCCGCCCGCCTGCCCCATAGCTGGCGGTCGCGGGTCATCACTTTGCCGGTTCGGCTGAATGTGCATGGTGCCGAGGCGTTGACGCAGATGATCGCGGAAGCCGCTCCGCTGGCGCCGAAAGTGCAAGTGCGCAAGTAAGGGCCAGACCCGGCATTCACTCACCGTCCCGCCCGGGGGCACCCCGGGCAACGCCAGACCATCCCCACGGGAGGGCGCTTGGTGATGTCTCGCTCCGAACGATGCGAAGGCGGATACCCGCGCCCCTCATCCGATTGCGGTTGTCAGCGCCCACCCAGGGCCGGGCGCTGCGCTTGTTTCTTCTTGTGGAGGTTGCGGGCGACCGCTCTACCCGTCTTGCCCAAGCTTAGGGGCGGGCCGGTGCAACGCCAGTTCCGCGTCCGAAAACCGGAACGGGGATCGCACACCCGGCACGCCGTCCAATTCGATCTGCATGCCGCGGGCCTGAACCTGCGGATCGGCCATGACCTCCTCCAGATCGTTGATGGGTCCTGCCGGGACACCGACGCTCTCGCAGGCGGCCAGAAGATCCGTCTTGCTCCATGTCAGCGTGGCCGCGGTCAGGCGGCGGGTCAGTTCGTCCCGGTTCGCGATGCGTTGGGAGTTGCCGATGAAATCCGGATGCTCCGCCATCTCGTCCAGCCCAAGGACCCCGCACAGGCGGCGATACTGGGCATCGTTGCCCGTCGCGATGATGATGAAACCGTCGGCGCAATCGAACACCTGGTAGGGCGTCAGGTTCATGTGGGCATTGCCCATCATCCCCGGGGCCACGCCGGTCGTCAGGTAGTTCAGCGCCTGGTTTGCGGTCACCGCCACGGCACAATCCAGCAGCGCCATGTCGATATGCTGGCCCTTGCCCGTCGCCTGCCGCTGATACAAAGCCGCAAGGATCGCGTTGACCGAATAGATGCCGGTGAAGAGGTCGGTGATCGCCACGCCGCATTTCTGCGGCTGGCCGCCCGGTTCGCCCGTGATCGACATCAGCCCGGACATGCCCTGGATGATGAAATCGTACCCCGCCCGGTGCGCATAGGGCCCCGTTTGCCCGAAGCCGGTGACCGAGCAATAGATCAGACCCGGGTTCACCTCCCGCAGGCTGTCGTAATCCAGCCCGTATTTCTTCAGCCCGCCGACCTTGAAGTTCTCAAGGAACACATCGGCCCCGGCCACGAGCTCGCGCACCTTGGCCTGCCCTTCGGGGGTCGAGAAATCGACGATCACCGACGCCTTGCCGCGGTTGGTGGAATGGTAATAGGACGCAGAGACATCGCCATCGCGCTCCACGAAGGGCGGGCCCCAGCGGCGGGTGTCGTCGCCTTCGGGGCTTTCCAGCTTGATCACTTCGGCGCCCAGGTCGGAAAGCGTCTGACCGGCCCAGGGGCCGGCCAGGATGCGCGCCAGTTCAATGACCTTCAGGCCAGCAAGCGGTGCGCTCATCAGTTGCCAAGCTTCTCTTCGATGACTGCCTTCAGATCGTCATAGGGCTGGTTTTCGACCAGATCGCCACTGATGATGAAGGTCGGCGTAGCCTGGATCCCGTCTTCGGTCGCGTTGGCCTGGTACCATTCGACCAACGCCTGCGCTTTTTCGGCGTCGGCAAAACAGGCGTCCAGTTCAGCATCGTCGATGCCGGAAATCTTCCCGATCTTGCGAAGCTCACCAACGATCGCGGTCGGATCGCCCGCGCGGGTCCAGTCGGCTTGGGTATTGTAGATCATGTCGGCAATGCCGAAGAACTTCTCTTCCCCGCCGCAGCGGGCCATCATCGACGCCCACAGGCCGAAACGGTCGAAATAGACATCGCGGTAGACAAGCTTCACCTTGCCGGTATCGATGTAATCTTTTTTCAGCTGCTTGAACGCGCCGGTGTGGAAGCTGGCGCAATGCGGGCAGGTGAACGAGGCGTATTCCTTGATCTCGACCGGTGCGTCGGGATCGCCCAGAACCATCTCCACAATCTCGGGGGTTTCGGCGTCGCTTTGCGCCAGTGCGGGCACTGCCAACAGGCCCATGGTCATGAGGGCAGCTGCCCCGATCAGTGTCATCATGCGGGTCATGTCTGGCCCCTTTCCTTTTGTCCGGTCTTCGATAGTACGCCACGCCCCAAACGTTCAAGCGCGGCACGAAGTCCTTCGTCTGCAACGCCTTCTGCCGCACGTGCGGCAGAGGCTTCTACGTGTTTCGTGTCCGGTTCCGTCTCGTCGGGAGGGCGCGCGGCAAACGGATGCTGGCCGTCGGCGAATCCGGTGGGCGCCGTCTGGGTGATCAGAACCTTGCTGATCGCGTTGTATCCGTAGGCCGCGTTCACCCGTTCGCGCAGGCGATCCTTCTGCATTTCCAGCATCGGCGCCATCGAGCCCGTGGTCAGCACCGTCAGCGTGGCGCCAAAGCTCGCCCGTCCGTAATTCACCTTCACGGGCTTGGCCATCTTCGCGATCTCGGGGCCCGCGATCTCCTCCCAGTGGGTCAGCACGCGCGACACGGCAAAGCCCCGGCTTTCGCCGGCCTTCCGGATCTTCGTGTCCAGAATGCTTGCGGTGCGCTTGAACCCGCGCGTCGATGATGGCCTGGGCGCCATTGTGCCACTCCCTGTCGCTCTGGTGCATTCTAGGCTAGGCCCGGGGACACACCAGCGAATCCGCCTGACCGGAGCATAAAGATTGCGTGACGACGACACGACTCCTTCCGTGGCTGCGGCGATGCTTGGCTGGTACGATATCCACGCCCGCGAATTGCCGTGGCGCGTCAGCCCGGAGGACCGGGCGGCCGGTGTGATGCCCGACCCGTATCGCGTCTGGCTGTCCGAGATCATGTTGCAGCAAACCACCGTCGCGGCGGTGAAGGACTATTTCCACCGTTTCACCTCCCGCTGGCCCACGGTTCAGGCGCTGGCCGCGGCAGAGGACGGCGACGTGATGGGCGAATGGGCGGGCCTTGGCTACTATGCCCGCGCCCGCAACCTGCTGAAATGCGCCCGCGTGGTCACGACCGAACACGACGGCCTATTCCCGTCCGACCGCGCCCGGCTTCTGAAGCTGCCCGGCATCGGCCCCTACACGGCCGCGGCGATCGGCGCGATCGCCTTCGACCGGCCGGAAACGGTGGTCGACGGCAATATCGAACGCGTCATGGCCCGTCTGCACGATGTGCAAACGCCGTTGCCCGCCGCCAAGCCGGAACTCACCGCACTGGCCGAGGCGCACACGCCCGCGGCCCGGCCGGGTGATTACGCCCAGTCGCTGATGGATCTGGGCGCCACGATCTGCACGCCACGGGGGCCGGTCTGCGCGCTCTGCCCGCTGAACAGTGGCTGCCTTGCACACGCCAACGGCACGGCGGCCGAGCTGCCAAGGAAGACACCCAAGGCCCCGAAACCCACCCGCCATGGCACGGCCTATCTTGCCCGCCGCGCCGATGGCGCATGGCTTCTGGAACGCCGGCCCGACCGGGGGCTTCTGGGCGGCATGCTGGGCTGGCCCGGCACCGATTGGGCCGAGGCCGCGCCGGAGCCGGCCCCTCCGGCAAATGCCGACTGGCAGCCCATCGCGGGGGAGGTCCGGCACACCTTCACCCATTTCCACCTGATACTTCGGATCGAGGTCGCCCGCCTCGACGGCTCCGAACCCGTCACGCGCGGGGAGTATCTGCCCCCTGACACCTTCCGTCCCTCGGACCTGCCAACGGTCATGCGCAAGGCCTTCGATCTTGCGCGGCATCATCCGGTCTTGGGGTGATACCGCGCCGTGATATAGTGCCCCCCGAACCCTAGGACCGATCCCCATGATCCCGCGCGATCTTCTGCAATCCTGGCGCCACGCCCTGCCGTTCTACGTCAGCTTCCTGCTGATCCCGCTGGTCTGGATCGGCGCCGCCGCGGGCGGCCTCTGGCTGCTGATCGTGCCGCTGGTCACCTGGTGGGTCTTCACTGCGGCCGACGGGCTTTTGGGCATCACCGCGGAAAACGCCGATCCGCAGACGCCCGACGCGGCGCTTACCCTTTACCGGCGGTTGACGATGCTGTGGGTGCCGGCGCAATTCATCTCGCTCTATGCGCTGATCTGGTACGTGACGCGGGCGGATCACCTGTCCGCCTTCGGTGCGTTCGCGGCCTTCTTCGGCATGGGAATCCTGACGGGCACCATCGGGATCAATTACGCCCACGAACTGATGCACCAGAAATCCCGGAAGGAACGGTTTCTGGCCGATGTGCTCATGGCCATGGCGCTCTATTCCCATTTCCGGTCGGAACACCTGCTGGTCCATCACCGCCATGTCGGCACCCCGCGCGACGCAGTGACGGCGCGCTACAACGAAGGCTTCCACCGTTTCTTCCGGCGCGTCCTGCACCAATGCTTCCGGTCGGCCCTGTCGGCCGAGGCCGCGAAGCAGGCCCGCGCCGGGCGCAAGGCGACCGACCTCTCGAACCCGTTCTACCGCTATGCAGCGCTTCAGGCGCTGATGCTGGCGCTCGCCCTGATCGCCGGCGGCTGGTACGGGCTGGCGTTGTTCCTGTTCCAGGCCCTGACGGCGATCTGGCAGCTGGAGCTGGTGAATTACGTCGAACACTACGGGCTGACGCGCAAGCATCTGGGAGAAGGACGCTACGAACATGTCCGTCCCCGCCACAGCTGGAACGCCTCGCATCGGGCCTCGAACTGGCTTCTGATCAACCTCCAGCGCCATTCCGATCACCATTACAAGCCGGACCGTCGGTTCCCGCTGCTGCAACACCACGATGCCAGCGCCGCGCCGCAGCTGCCCTATGGCTACCCGCTGATGGGCTGCATCGCGATGATCCCGCCCGTCTGGCGACGGATGATGAACCCGCGCGTGCGGGCGTGGCGCAAGATGTACTACCCCGAAATCACCGACTGGACGCCCTACACGAAACACACCCTGCCCCTGCCCCGCTAACCCCGGGCCCGGCGCGCGACCGCGCGCCATCGCGCCCGGAGGCGGCGGGGGTGGGCGGGCGGGACGCCTCCGACGGGCGCGATCCCGTCAGCCCAGCGACCAGACCTTCACCGGTCTTTCCAGCCCCCGGATCTCCTGCGCCCCGCGATCCGTCAGGCCATCCGCCGCCTCGGCCCCGCCGTCTTCCTTCAGCGCCTGCCCCCGGACCGCGTCACTGACGGCGATCCGCACATCCAGCGGACGGGTCAGCTTTTCCAGTCGGTTCGCCACGTTGACCGTGTTGCCGATGACCGAGAACTCCAGCCGGTTGGCGCCGATATCGCCCAGAACCACCGGCCCGTAATCCACCCCGACACTGACACGCAGCTCGGGCTCGCCCTCCGCGCGCCGCTCCGCGTTCCACGCCTCGACGGCCGCGATCATCGCCCGCGCGCAGCCAAGGGCCGCGCTTGCGTCCTGCGGGCCGGCCATGGGCGTTCCGAATGTCGCCATCAGACCGTCGCCCAGGTACTTGTCGAGCGTGCCACCATGGGCGAATACCTGCGCCTCCATCCGGCTGTGGAAATCGCGCAAGGTACCGATCACCTGCTCGGGATGACGGTCGGCGGCAAAGCTTGAAAAGCCCACGATATCGATGAACAGCACCGCCACGTTGTGCGTGCGGATCTGCTTCAGCGGTTCGTCGTTCTGGCTCAGTTCATCCACCACGTTGGGCGAGAAATAGCGCGACAGGTTCGCGCGTTCGCGTTCCAGCACCGCGTTGCCCAGCACCAGCTTGTTGTAGCGCCGCATCGCCAGTCCCAGCGTGAAGGCGACCAGAATGAAGATCACTGTCTGCTGCAGCCGCAGATCCAGGTTCAGGCCGTTGGGATCCAGGATCCGCGCCATCGCCGGGTAATCAGCGAAGGCTTCGGCCGACGCGGCGCTGAGTTCGGGGATGAAATAGCCCCATTTCCAGACGCCGAACATCGCCAGGGCCCACAGGCCCGCCGTCCACACGCCGATGGCGAAAATGGTCCGCCAGGAATAGGCCAGCGTCGCCCCCGCAAGGATCACGAAGAAATAGGTGAAGTTGTCGAACCGGAACAGCATCGGTGTCGGCCAGACTTCCTCGGCAAAGGGGCTTGGCACCACGAACGCTATGGTCATCAGAACAAGGTCAAGGAAGATCAGCGCCAGTTCCGCGCGGTTCTTGCCCACCCGTCCGATCCGCCGCTGCGCCCAGCCGTTCAGCGCCAGAAGGCCCAGCAGCACCTCGTAGTACAGCATCTCCATGCTGAAATTCAGGAATGGCAGCATGATCGCGATCACGCCCAGCGCAACGAACCGGGCGCGGACGGCAAGCTCCATGCCTTCCTTCTTGTGGCGCTCAAGGGCCTGTTCGGTCCGCGCATTGGCATGCGCTTCCCCCGGGTCGGCATCGGGGTCCCGCAGGAACCGCAACAACGGCAGGCCGCCGCTTGTCGTCTCAGCCATGACACTCTCCGATTGCAGACGCCGGATCGGGCTATCCTATACCGCATCGGCAGCCGGTAAAGCCGCCGATGCGTAATTGGAGAGATAGGGAGTGTTAAGGGGATTCACATCCGCGACGCAATCGCGCAGGTAGTCCCAGGCCGTCAGGCCCCCATTTCGTCACGGATCTGCTGGCGGAAATGGTCGATGGGCACCAGCATCTTTTCCTTGCGGATGCACCAGTACGTCCAGCCATTGCAGCTGGGCGCACCTTCCAGATGCGCGCCGACCTGGTGGATCGAACCGGTCACGTCGCCCCCCACCAGCGTCCCGTCGGCCCGCACCTTGGCGGAATGGCGTCCGTTCATGCTGTAAAGCTGTTCGCCCGGCCGCAGCATGCCCCGTTCGACAAGCTGGCCAAACGGCACCCGCGGCGCCGTGCGTTTCGAGGTCGAGACCTCGAGCGCCGACTTGTCCAGCCGCCGCACCCGGTCGATCCGTTTCTTGGCCAGTGCGATGTACTTGTCCTCGCGCTCGATCCCGATGTAGTCGCGGCCCAGCATCTTGGCGACGGCGCCGGTGGTCCCGGTGCCGAAGAACGGGTCCAGCACTACGTCACCCGGATTGGTCGTTCCGATCAGAACGCGGTGGAGCAGCGATTCCGGCTTCTGTGTCGGATGCGCCTTGTCGCCGTTGCCGTCCTTCAGACGTTCATGGCCCGTGCACAGCGGCAGCACCCAATCCGACCGCATCTGGATTCCTTCGTTCAGGGATTTCAGCGCCTCGTAGTTGAACGTGTACCTGGCGCCCTCATCGCGCGAGGCCCAGATCATCGTCTCGTGCGCGTTGGTCAGCCGCTTGCCGCGGAAGTTCGGCATCGGGTTCGACTTCCGCCACACGACGTCGTTCAGGATCCAGTAGCCCGCATCCTGCAGCGACGCGCCCACGCGGAAGATGTTGTGGTAGGATCCGATCACCCAGATCGCCCCGTTGGGCTTCAGCACGCGCCGCGCGGCGGCCAGCCATGCGCGGGTGAACTTGTCGTAGGTCTCGAAAGATGCGAACCTGTCCCATTCGTCATCCACCGCATCGACGCGCGAATTGTCGGGCCGGTGCAGATCCGCCTTGAGCTGCAGGTTGTAAGGGGGATCGGCGAAAATCAGATCCACTGAACCGGCGGGCAGCCGGTTCATTTCAGCGATGCAATCGCCTTGAAGAATCTCGTTGCGCGGCACATTTCTGTCGCCGCAACCGGGGGCTGCCCGGGGCGTTGTCTTGGTCATATCTCTGCCTCGTCCCCTGTGGGCGGTGCGTTTTTGCACTCGTTGGGGTCTTACAGAGAATGAGTCATTCCTGATTCGCCGTCAATTTCTTTTTGAATCAAGGGGTTAAGAATTTCCCCTGATACAAGATGTTGTGGACGGGCCGAAAGGAGCGTCTATGGTGCCGACTTACCCCCAGATCTAGCAGGGCCGCCTTGTGCGCTGGCGTCGGATATCCGGCATTCGTTTCCCATCCATAGCCCGGACATTCCTCGGCCAGTTCGGCCATGATCCGGTCGCGCGCCGTCTTGGCCACGATGGAGGCCGCGGCGATGGACAGCGACCGCGCGTCGCCCTTCACCAGCGCGCGGGCGGGCATTTTCAGGCCGCGCGGCACCAGCGAGCCGTCCACAAGCAGCGCGTTCGGGGCGATAGACAGCCCCTCGACCGCCCGGCACATTGCAAGGTGGCTCGCGCGCAGGATGTTCAGGCGGTCGATTTCCTCGACCGTGGCATGCGCGACCGAGATCTGCGCGCATTGCTGCAGAACAAGCGTCAGCCGTTCGCGTTCGCGCGGTCCCAGTTTCTTGGAATCGTTCAGGCCCTCGGGCAGCACGCTCAGGTCGAGGATCACCGCTGCGGCCGTCACCGGCCCGGCCAGCGGGCCGCGGCCGACCTCGTCGACGCCGGCCACAACGGTATAGCCGTCGGCCAGCAGTTCGTCTTCGAACCGTTGGTCGGGACAGGGGACAAGCTCGCGCAGCATGGGCTTGGTCAAGCGTTGCAGCCTCCGTTCGGCAAGGTGACACCAGCGGCGCGGGCCCGCCGGGCCGCGCGCCCCCGGTTACCCGATGGCAAAACCATGATTGCGCAGGCAGCCCGGATCATAGCCGATATGATCGTGCCCTTTCATGCGAAAGCGGAACTCGCAGGACCCGGGCAGGCCGGCCACGTTGCGGTAATGCTTGATGAGGCAGCCGCGCCCGACCAGCCGCTTGTCCGCCCCGGCTACGGGGTAATCCTTCAGGCAGGCGATTGGCAGGGTATTCTCGTCCGTCTTGCGGCCATGGTGTTCCGGCTTCACGTAGGCGTCGTGCTTGTCTTTGCCCGCCTGCGAGACGGCTGCGCCGATCAGCGCGATCGCGGCCAGCCCGGCGACGGCACGGGTGATCTGGCCGTCCTCGGCCCGGACGGGCTGCGCGGCGAATGATGAAAGAGCAAGGGCAAGGCCCAGCGCGGCGGCGATAAGATGTCTTTGCATATGTCTTTCCTGCGTTCTCCCCGGGTCGCCCTGACGAACGGAGCAACCGTTAGGGGCAGTTTCGCCCTTTGCGGCGGGCACGTCCAGTTCCGATCCCGTCAAATACGGGAGAACTTGCTGCTGCTGACATGCCCGTGATCGGACCTGTGACCGGGATGGTCCGAATATCCTTACCTTGCGTCACTGTGCCTGAGCGCATAGTCCGCATGCGCCAGTGCATGGCGGGAATGCCGCCCGCGCCATTGGCAATTCGACCCTCTTACCCCATTTGATGAAGGCTTCGCGCAAGCGCAGCCTTAGAATCACGATCCGAAAGACGACGTCATGAACGTTCACGTCCCCTTTTCCGAGCCCGGCTACGGCATCGATGTCGAACCGCTGACCGGCCGTGTCAGCGCATGGCGCAACGGTGCGCTTCTGGCGTCGACGACACGTGCCAAGGTGATGTACGAAACCCGGCTCGACCCGGTGGTCTACTTCCCGGAGGAAGACCTGGTCGTCCCCCCCGGGACCCCGTCCGACCTGCAGACCTTCTGTCCCTTCAAGGGCACGGCCGCCTATCGCGGCCTGACCGTGAACGGCGAGAAGATCGAACAGGCGATCTGGCACTATTCCAGCCCCCTGCCCGAAAGCCATTGCATCGACGGCTACGTGGCCTTCATGCCCGGCGTGGCCGACAGGTTGGACCTTGGCGACAACGTGCTGCGCCCGCCGCGCGACGGCAACATGTCGGGCCCGCTCGTCGACTGGCTTCTGCGCGAGGCCGGCAAGATCCAGACGCCCGATGCCTTTGCCGAGGCGCTGGGGTTGAAACTGGTCGAAAGCGGCGTTCCGATCGCGCGGATGTCGATCATGGTCTGGTCGCTCGATCCCACCATCGCGGGCAAGAACTATGTCTGGTCGCGGGACAAGGACGGCAACAGCAAGGTGTCGACCTTCGCGCCGTCCTACGAGATCCACGATCATCCCGGCTATGCCGCCAGCCCGCTGCGCCATGTCTCGAACGGGCTGGGCGGCGTGCGGCAACGTCTGAACGATCCCGACACGCCCGACACCTTCCCGATCATGGCCGATCTGCGCGCCATGGGCGGAACCGATTACGTCGCCATGCCGCTGAAATTCTCGGACGGGCGGATCAACGTTCTGACGCTGACATCGAACCATCCGCAGGGCTTCACCACGGCGAACCTTGGCCTGATGTTCGAATGTTCGACCGTGATCAGCCGCTATTTCGAGGTCTTCATGCAGCGCGAGAACGCGCAATCCCTGCTGGAAACCTATGTCGGCAAACGTTCGGGCGCGCGCGTCCTTGGCGGAGAGATCCGCCGCGGCCACGGCGAGGAGATCGACGCCGCCATCATGTTCGTCGACCTGCGCAATTCGACCGGGCTCGAGGCCGAACTGGGCCGCAGCGCCTATATCCGCTTCCTGAACGAGTTCTTCGAAACGGTGTCGGACCTCGTCCACGGCAATGGCGGCGAAGTGCTGAAGTTCATCGGCGACGCCGTCCTGGCGGTTTTCCCGGCCGAAGGCGGCTATGCCGCCCGGGGGCAGGCGCTGTCGACGGCGCGCCAGATCACGGAAAGCCTGCGCAATCTCGGGGCCGGGCTTTCAGCGCCGTGCGAGGCGGCGATCGGCGTGGCCTATGGCTCGGTCACCTGGGGGAATGTCGGCTCGCGCGAGCGGCTAGATTTCACGGTCGTCGGCGAACCCGCCAACATCGCGGCGCGGCTGGCCGACTATGCCAAGACCGGCGATCACCGCATCGTTGTGACCGCCGATGTCGTGCCGCCGGGCGACAGCCTCGATGTCATGCCGCTTGGCGATATCGAGCTGCATAACGTCGCCCACCCCGTGGCAGCCGCAGCCGTCGGCGCCCATGCCGAGATGATGAGCAGCCTTCCCGCCGTCCGTTCGATGGCGATGTCCAGAAAGGCGTTCTGCGCCTAATGATCCTCCCCCGCGCCGCACTGGCGCGGGGGGGCGCGCGCGTCAGCCCTGAACGACCTCCTGGCGCTGTTCGCCCAGGCCGTCGATCCGAAGGCTCATCACGTCACCGTCCCGCAGGAAGCGCTGCGGCGACATCCCAAGGCCCACGCCCGAAGGCGTGCCCGTGGCGATTATGTCGCCCGGCACCAGCCGCATGAACCGGCTCATGTGGCTAATGATGTGTCGCACCGAAAAGATCATGTCGGAGGTATCCGAATCCTGAACCCGCTCGCCGTTCAGATCCAGCGACAGGCCCAGGACTTGCGGATCCGGCACCTCGTCTGCGGTCACGAACCAGGGTCCTATCGGCCCGAAGCCCGGCAGCGACTTGCCCTTGATCCACTGCCCGCCGCGCTCCATCTGGTAGGCGCGTTCCGACAGGTCGTTGATCACGCAGTAGCCCGCGACATAATCCAGCGCGACCTCTTCCGAGACATTCTCGGCCTCGGCCCCGATCACCACGCCCAGTTCGACCTCCCAGTCGCCCTTCTGCGCGTCGGCCGGCAGGGCTACCGTATCGTTCGGCCCGGCAAGGGCGGATGTCGCCTTGGAAAACAGGATCGGCTCTTCCGGGATCGGCATTCCGGTCTCGTGCGCGTGCTTGGTGTAGTTCAACCCGACGCAGTGGAAATTCGGCACCCAGGCCAGGCAGGCGCCGATCCGGCCCGGCGAGGCAACGGCAGGCAGGCTGTCGATATCGACCGAGGCCAGCGCCTTCAGCCGATGCTTGGCCACCGCGGGCCCCGCCAGTTCCGGCACATGGACCGAGATGTCACGGACCGTCCCGTCAGGGGCCAGTACCCCGGTGCGTTCGCCCCCGAGAGGACCGTATCGCAATAGTTTCATTCTCTTCTCCAAGGCGCAATTTGCCCAATTTCACTGGCATGAACGGAATTCGGCCGCAACCCGATCAACCCCGGCCGATGAACGGCATGTTGGTCGCCATCACGGTCATGAACTGCACGTTGGCCGCCGGCGGCAGCGACGCCATGTAGCTGACCGCGCGCGTCACCTCGCCCACGTCCATCACCGGCTCGGGCCGGATCTCTCCATCCGCCTGCGGCATGCCGGTGACCATCTTGGCCGCCATCTCGGTCAGCGCGTTGCCGATGTCGATCTGCCCGCAAGCGATGCCAAAGGGCCGCCCGTCCAGCGCCAGCGATTTCGTGAGCCCCGTGATCGCATGTTTCGACGCGGTATAAGGCGCCGACCCCCAGCGCGGCGCATGGGCGGACACCGAGCCGTTGTTGATGATCCGCCCGCCCTGCGGCTCCTGCGCCCGCATGATCCGGAACGCGGCCCGCGCGCACAGGAAGCTGCCGGTCAGGTTGATGTCGATGGCCCGCCGCCAGTCCGCGACAGAGATCTCGTCCACCGTGGAGCCCATGACGGACACACCGGCATTGTTGAACAGCACATCCAGCCGCCCCCAGCCCTCGGTCAGCCGCTGGAACGCCGCGTCCACGGCGTCCTCGTCGGTCACGTCGCAGGGCATGGCCACTGCATCCGGCCAAGCCTCCGCCAGTTCTTCCAACGGTTCGGGCGTCCGACCGATGAGCCCGACGGCCCAGCCATCTTCCAGAAAAGCTTCCGCACACGCCCGCCCGATTCCGCGCCCCGCGCCGGTAATGATGATCGTCTTCACGCGTCCTCCCGCCGGCCGGTCCCGGCCTGATCCCTTTTTCTCTTCTTTCCCCCAATACTCCGGGGGAGTCGCGCCAGAATGGCGCGGCGGGGGCAGAGCCCCCTCCACCCCTTAGTGATTGTCCCGCGGCAGATCCTTCGCGACCTGCCGATAAGCCGTTGCCAGTTCCAGGCACCCGCCCTGGGCCAGCTGCCCGACATGGGTCCGATAGATCTCCTGCCACGGCGTCTGGTGATGCAGCACCGGCGCCGCCCACGACGCCTGCCGCTGCGCCCATTCCGCCTCCAGTACCAGCGCATCGAGGGTCGAGGAATTCAGATCCAGCCGCACCCGGTCGCCCGTCCGCAGATAGGCCAGCCCGCCGCCCACGGCAGATTCAGGCGAGGCATTCAGGATCGACGGGCTTTCCGACGTCCCCGACTGCCGCCCGTCGCCCACCGTGGGCAAGTGGCTGACCCCCGCCTTCAGCAAAACGTCGGGCGGCTGCATGTTCACCACCTCGGCCGAGCCGGGATATCCCACGCAGCCCACGCCGCGGATGAACAGCATCACATGCTCGTCGATCTCCAGTGCAGGATCGTTGATCCGGTCGTGATAGTCCTCCGGGCCCTCGAACACGACGGCCCTGGCCTCGAAGATCCCTTCCCGGCCCGGCTCCGACAGGAACCGCGCCCGGAACTCGGCCGAGATCACGGCCGTCTTCATCAAGGCCGAATCGAACAGGTTGCCAGACAGCGCCTTGAACCCGGCCTTGTCGCGCAGCGGCTTGGCGTAGGTTGTGATCACGTCACCGTCGGCTGGTGCCGCGCGCTCCAGCGTCTCGGCCATGCGCCGGCCCGAGGCGGTCATGACATCGCCATGCACCCGCCCGGCTGCCAGAAGCTCCGCCATCACGGTTGGCACGCCGCCCGACCGGAAAAAGCTCTCGCCAAGGTAGGTTCCGGCAGGCTGCATGTTGACCATCAGCGGCACGTCGAAGCCCACGGTCTCCCAATCCGTCACATCCAGTTCGACGCCCACATGCCGCGCGATGGCGGCCAGATGCGGCGGCGCGTTCGTCGACCCGCCGATGGCAGAGTTCACGACGATCGCGTTCTCGAACGCCGCACGGGTCATGATGTCGGAGGGTTTCAGATCCTCCAGCACCATGGCCACGATGCGCTTGCCGGTCTCGTAGGCCATCGCCATCCGCTCCCGGAACGGCGCGGGGATGGCAGCACTGCCGGGCAGCGTCATGCCCAGCGCCTCGGCCATGGCGTTCATCGTCGACGCCGTGCCCATCGTATTGCAATGACCAAGGCTCGGGGCCGAGGCACAGACCCGCTCCATGAACTCGTCGTAATCGATCTCGCCCTCGGCTAGCAGACGGCGGCTTTCCCACACGATGGTGCCGGATCCCGCGCGCTTGCCCTTCCACCAGCCGTCCAGCATCGGGCCGCCGTTCAGCGCGATGGCCGGCAGGTCGGCGGTGGCCGCGCCCATCAGCATGGCCGGCGTGGTCTTGTCGCACCCGGTGGTCAGCACCACCCCGTCGATCGGATAGCCATGCAGCACCTCGACCAGCCCCAGGTAGGCCAGGTTCCGGTCCAGCGCGGCGGTGGGGCGTTTGGCGGTCTCCTGGATCGGATGGACCGGGAACTCGATGGGAATGCCCCCGCCATCGCGGATACCGGCCTTGATGCGGTCCATCAGGAAGACGTGGATCTTGTTGCAGGGGGCCAGGTCGGATCCCGTGTTGGCAATTCCGATCATGGGCCGGTCGCCCTGCAGTTCCTCGCGCGTGAAGGCCTGGTTCAGATAGCGTTCGACATAGATCGCGGTCATGCCCGGATTGTTCGGGTTGTCCAGCCATTCCTGCGACCGGAACCGCTTGTGCGCGCGGGTATCCACCATCGTCCCCTCCTTTCGATGCCGGCGCACCATGCGCGATTTCCCATGCGCCGCCAAGCGGACACACCCCTGCCCAACACAGGGACAGCGCCCGCGCGCGGCAAGGAGGATCGCGCAAGCTATCCGACGGGGGTGGGCGGGCGGGCCGCGCGCGGGCGCAGTCCCGACCACGTTCACACCATGCAAAACCGCTCGTAGAGTGCGTGCTCCGCACGCACCGCCCCGGTCAAAGCACGTTGGAAATCCGATCAATCGCCTTCAGGATATTCTCCGTCGAATTCGCATAGGAGAAGCGCACGAACCCTTCCCCCCACGCGCCGAACGATGTCCCGGCAACCGTCGCGACGCCGGCCTCGTCCAGAAACCGGTCCTGCGCTTCCTTCGCCGTCATCCCCGTGCCCTCGATATTCGGAAACGCATAAAACGCCCCCGCCGGATCGGCGCAGCGCACACCGGGCAGGGCGTTCAGCGCCTCGACGATCACTTGCCGCCGGGCATCGAACTGGGCGACCATCTCCCGCACCGGCGCCTGCGAGCCTTCAAGGGCCGCGATCCCGGCGAATTGCGTCGCCGCGTTCACGCAGGAATGATCGTTGATGCACAGCCTTGTGACATGGTCCACCGCCGCCTCGGGCCAGACGGCATAGCCCAGCCGCCAGCCGGTCATGGCATAGGTCTTCGACCAGCCGTCCAGCATGATCAGCCGGCCCCGGATCTCGGGATATTGCAGCAGGCTGACATGGGACCGTCCGCCATAGAGCATGCAGGAATAGATCTCGTCCGACAGGATCGCGACATGGGGATGCGCCTCCAGCCCCGCGACCAGCCTGTCGATCTCCGCCTTCGGGGTCACGCCGCCGGTCGGGTTCGCGGGGCTGTTCAGGATCAGGAGCCGTGTGGCCGGGGTGATCTTGTCCAGTACCGCCTCGGCCGAGAAGGCGAAGCCATTGGCCTCTTCCAGCCCATAGGGCACGGCCGAGGCGCCGGAATAGCGGATGGCGGATTCGTAGATCGGGAAGCCCGGGTTCGGGTACAGGATCTCGGCCCCCTTCTGTCCGAACATCAGCATCGCGAAGAACATCGTGGGTTTGCCGCCGGGGACGACGACCACGTGATCGGGGTTCACCTCGACCCCGTGCCGCCTGTGCAGGTCCGCCGCCACCGCCTCCCGCAGGGCCGGCAGTCCATTGGCGGGCGTATAGCCATGGTGGCCGTCGCGCAGCGCGCGGATGCCGGCCTCGACGATATGGGGCGGGGTCGGGAAATCCGGCTGGCCGATGCCGAGGTTGATAATGTCGTGGCCTTCGGCTGCAAGAGCCTGCGCGCGGGCCAGGACGACAAAGGCCGATTCCGTGCCCAGTCGGGACAGGCTGTCGGCGAAGATCAACTGGGACATGGGGATTCCTCGGCTCTTGGTCTTTCGCATTGGTCTAGGCAAATCCGGCCCCGGATACCATGGCGGTGTGGCGTGTCCGGCGGGAAGGGATCACGCCCTCCCCGGCCCCACCCACCCCCCGGGCGGTCGCGCGATGCGCTCCCGCCGGGCCAGCTCGGGCGCGATGGGCCCGCTTGCGCGGTCCCGGGGCTGTCTCAGCGCCGTCCGCCTGCAAGGGCCGCCGCTTCGGGCCGTCGGCGCAGGGCCAGCATCGCGGCCACCCCTACCACCGGACCGGGCACCAGCAGCAGGAACGCCCATTGCCAGCCCCCCAGCAGCGCCGCGAACCGGGGCAGGGCCCAGATGGCCACCGCCGTCAGGGCAAACCCGATCCCCGTCTGCAGCGCCAGGGCCGTGCCGACGAAACCCCGGTCCGCCAGTTCCGTCACGGCTGTCGAAAACTGCGCGCTGTCACCGATGACCGAAATGCCCCAGACCAGCGCCACCGTGCCCAACAGCCAGGCCGGGCCGTCGAACGCGAACCCTATCGCCACGGCGCAACTGCCTGACACGGCCATGAACCCCGCCGTCGTCCAGCAACGCCCGATCCGGTCCGACAGCCAGCCACCCGCAAGGCATCCGATCACGCCGCTGGCCACCACGGCGAAACTGAGCATCGAGGCTGAACCGAACGGGAACGGCACCACGCCCGCCTGGGCCGCCGTGGCGAAGGCAAGGATCCACGCCCACATGCCGTAAAGTTCCCACATGTGGCCGAAATAGCCGAGATTGGCGAGAAACACGGGCCGCGAGCGCAGCACCGCGAGCGCCTGACGCGGATCGAACCGGGCGGTGCCGAAGCCATGCGGGCCTTCGCGCACGGCGACGGCGAAGAGCACGCCGCTCAGCCCCGCCGCGGCCGAGCTTCCGATAACAACCGCCTGCCAGTCATAGCCCGCCGTCAGCGCGCGGAAGAGATGCGGGACCGAAGATCCCAGCGTCAGCGCCGCCACAAGGAACCCCAGCGCCAGCCCCCGGCCCGTGACGAACCACGACGCCATAAGCTTCATCGCCGTGGGATAGACGCCCGCAAGGCAGAGTCCGGTCAGGAACCGCGCCGCGATGGCCCCGTCGGCGCCGGGGTTCAGCAACAGGACGAGGTTGGCCAGCGCCGCGGCAAAACTGGATACCGCGACCAGCCGTTCGGCGCGGACGAGGTCCGGCAGGTTGATGGCCGACGCGGTCAGCGCGCCCGCGACAAAGCCAAGCTGCACGGCGTTGGTGAGCCAGGCGGCGGCCACTTCGCTCAGGGACCAGTCAAGGATCAGGTCGGGCACGATGGCGGTGGCCGAAAACCACGTGGTCATACCGCCGACGACGCCAAGGCAGATCAGCGCCAGCGCGACCCAGCGGTTGCCCGCCACGGCGCTCATGCCCGCACGGGAGGGAAGGGAAACGTCATGGCATGCCTCGGGGAAACTGTCGGTCAGTGGCACCTAGCAACACATGCAGGCCGGGACAACGGCCGTCGGCGGACCGCGTCCCGGGGCTTTGGGTGGCCGGGACGTGGCAGCCCCTGCGGGGCAGGAGGTCATTGAACAATATTGACAAGAATTGGACACATATGCTCAATCCGCGCAACGACGGGAGCGCGGGGTGCCCATGAGCACGGCAATCGACCGAATTCACACCGCCGCGATGCGGGTGCTGGCCGAAAAGGGCGGCTCGACCGTTGCGATCAGCGATCTGGCGCGCGAGGCCGGGCTGTCGCGCGGGACGATCTACAACAATCTCGAGGAACCGGCGACCCTGTTCGACGCGGTCTGCGACATGGTCGCGGGCGAGATGGCCGACAGACTGCAGGAGAGTGTCTCCGACCTTGAAGATCCCGCCGCGCGGCTATCCAACGTGATCCGCCTGTGCGTCCGCCGCGTGCATGAAGAACCCCACTGGGGCCGGTTTGTCGCGCGCTACGCGGTGAAGGAACCCAAGCTCAGCAATTTCTGGGGCCGTTTTCCCGCGCGCGAACTGCACCGCGGGATCGAAAGCGGCCGGTTCGACCTGGGGTCCGATCAGGTCGCCTCGGTCGCGGGCACGCTGGGCGGCGCGACCTTTGGCGCGATGACGCTGGTGCTGCACGGGCACCGGTCGTGGCGGCAGGCCGGGTCCGACGCGGCCGAAGTGATGCTGCGCGGCATAGGTATCGAGAAACGAGAAGCGCGGCTGCTGGCGGCCGCCGATTTTGACCCCCTGCCCCGGATGCTGTTTTCCGACGCGGCCTGACCGGCAGAATTTTGTTTTTGGGAGGAGAGTTCCATGGCTGAGACAGCCTACATCTACGACGCGATCCGCACGCCCCGGTCCAAGGGCAAGGCTGATGGCACGCTAAACGAAGTGAAGCCCATCACGCTGGTCACCACGCTGCTGAAGGAAATGCAGGGGCGCCACGATCTGGACACGTCGCGCGTCGACGACCTGATGCTGGGCTGCGTGGCGCCGGTGATGGAACAGGGCGCCGTGCTGCCGAAGATCGCGCTGCAGGCGGCCGGATGGGATGAAAAGGTGGCGGGCGCGCAGGTGAACCGGTTCTGTGCGAGCGGTCTCGACACGTTCAACACCGCCGCCGCCAAGATCGCATCGGGCTGGGAAGATGTCGTGTGCGCCGGTGGCTACGAATCCATGTCGCGCGTGCCGATGGGCGCCGATGGCGGTCCCTTCGCCGAGGATCCGGAGACCGCGATCAACACCGGCTTCGTGCCGCAGGGCATCGGCGCCGACCTGATCGCCACCATCGAAGGCTGGAGCCGAGATGACGTCGACGCCTTCGCGCTTGAAAGCCAGAAACGCGCGGCCCATGCCCGCGACAACGGCTGGTTCGACAAGTCCGTCGTGGCCATCAAGGACGACATGGGTGAAGTGATCCTTGAGCGGGACGATTTCATCAAGCCCGACACCGACATGCAGAAGCTTGGCGCGCTGAAGGCCTCCTTCGCGATGCCCGGGTCCATCGGCTTCGACGCGGTCGCCTTGGCGAAATACCCGGAGGTCGAGCGGATCAATCACGTGCACACGCCGGGCAATTCGTCCGGGATCGTGGACGGAGCGTCGCTGATCCTTCTGGGCAATGAACAAGCGGGCAAGGACCTTGGCCTGACACCCCGCGGCCGCGTCGTGTCGGTCGCGCTGACGGCAACCGATCCCACGATCATGCTGACAGGTCCGGGGCCGGCATCCGAAAAGGCGCTGCGCAAGGCCGGGCTGACCATCGACGATATCGACCTGGTCGAGATCAACGAAGCTTTCGCGTCGGTCGCCCTGCGTCTGCAGAAAGACCTGAACGTGCCGGACGAAAAGCTGAACGTCGTCGGCGGCGCCATCGCCATGGGGCATCCGCTGGGCGCCACGGGCGGTTGCCTCGTGTCGACGATGCTGGATGAACTGGAACGCCGGAACCTGAAGCGCGCGCTGATCTGCATGTGCGTGGGCGGCGGCATGGGCATCGCGTCCATAATCGAACGCGTGTGAGGGGGACCGACATGACCGATTTCATCTACGAAAAAGACGCCGACGGCATCGTGACCATCACGATGGACATGCAAGGCCAGTCGGCCAACACCATGAACGACCGTTTCGTGCCCGGCATGAATGACGTGATCGCAAAGCTGAAGGCCGAAGACGGGCTGAAAGGCGTCGTCTTCGCGTCGGCCAAGAAGACCTTCTTTGCCGGCGGCGACCTGCACCTGATCCTTGGGCTGACGGCCGAAGATCCGCTGTTCGAATATCTGGAGGCCAACAAGGCCCCCTACCGCGAACTGGAAAAGCTGCCCGTCCCCGTTGTCTCGGCCATAAACGGCGCGGCTTTGGGCGGCGGGTATGAACTCTGCCTTGCCTCCAACTACCGTGTCGTCGTGAATTCGCCCAAGGCCGTCGTGGGCCTGCCCGAGGTCACGCTGGGCCTTCTGCCCGGCGCCGGTGGCGTCGTGCGGCTGACCAAGCTTCTGGGGCTGGAAAAGGCCCTACCCTACCTGCTGGAAGGCAAGCAGGCGCGTCCCGACGCGGCCCTGAAAGCCGGGATGGTCGACGAGATCGTCGAGACCGAGGCCGACCTGATCCCCGCCGCCAAGGCATGGATCAAGGCCAACCCGGACAGCCACACCCAGCCGTGGGATGAAAAGAGTTTCCGCTATCCCGGCGGCGACACGACCGCACCGAAGAACCGCCAGATCATCCAGGCGTCTTCGGCGATGCTCTACCAGAAGACGCGCGGGCTGCTGCCGGCGCCGGAAAAGATCCTCGACATCGCCGTGAACTCTATGCGGATGGGTTTTGAAAGTGCGCTGCGGGTGGAAAGCCGCGGGCTGGCTGCGCTGATCCCCACGCCGGAATGCAAGGCCGCGATTTCAACGTTCTTCTTCGGCATGCAGGCCGTGAAATCCGGCAAGGTCCGCCCGGAAGGTCCGGCGTGGAAGGCCGGATCATCCGCGATCCTAGGCGCGGGCATGATGGGATCGGGCATCGCCTGGGCGCATGCGTCCTCTGGCCTGCCAAGCCACCTGAAAGACATGGAGATGGAGAAGGCCGAAAAGGGCAAAGCCTACTCCGCCGGTCTGGCCGACAAGCTGATCAAGCGCGGCCGGATGGACGACGCGAAAAAGGACGCGCTGCTGGGTCTCATCACGCCCACGACCGATGACAGCAGCTTTGCCGGGACCGACCTGATCGTCGAAGCCGTGTTCGAGGATATCGAGCTGAAGGAGAAGGTCATCGGCGCCACGTTCGGGATGCTGTCCGACGATGGCATCTACGGCTCCAACACTTCGACCCTGCCGATTTCGGTGCTGGCCGATTTCTGCCCGGATCCGACGCGCTTCATCGGCCTGCATTTCTTCTCGCCTGTCGACAAGATGAAGGTGGTCGAGATCATCATGGGCGAAAAGACCAGCGAAGAGACGCTGCGCAAGGCCTACGATTACGTCCAGCAGATCGGCTACATGCCCATCGTCGTGAACGACAGCCGCGGGTTCTTCACCAGCCGCGTGTTCGGGACCTTCATGGACGAGGGCCTGCAGCTTCTGACCGACGGCATGAATCCCGTCGCGATCGAACGGGCCGCATGGGCCGCCGGTATGCCCGTGGGACCGCTGGCCGTGTTCGACGAGGTGTCGCTGATCCTTGCCCAGAAGGCCCGCAAGACGCACGAAGTGCTCGACGAACGTCTGGGCGAAAAATCCGGCTTCGGCGCGCACAACACTGCCACGCGCGAGGTCACCGACAAGATGATCGAACTGGGCCGCGGCGGCCGCCATTACGGCGGGGGGTTCTACGAATATTCCGCCGACGGGTCGAAGACGCTGTGGCCGGAACTGGCGCAATTCGCCAGGGGCAATCCCCAGGTCAGCCAGCAGCATGCCGTGGACCGGATCCTGTACCGTCAGGCCATCGAAACGCTGCGCTGCCTGGATGAAGGCGTGCTGCGGACAGAGGTCGAGGCCAATCTTGGCGGCATCTTCGCCATCGGCTTCCCGGCCCATACGGGCGGCGCGATCCAGTTCATCAAGGGTATCGGCATCGACGCCTTCGCGGCGCGCGCCACGGAGCTGGCCGACCGCTACGGCGAACGCTTCGCGGTGTCGGCCACGGCGCTGGACAAGCTGCGCGATGACAAGGCGCAAGCGGCATGAGCGGACCTCTTGCCGGCCTGAAAGTGGTCGAGATGGCGGGGATCGGCCCCGCCCCTCTGGCCGGGCAATTCCTGGCGGATCTTGGGGCCGAGGTGACGCTGATCACCCGGAAATCCGGGCCCGCCGACCCGACCATGATCAACAACCGCGGCAAGAAATCGGCCGCGCTGAATCTGAAATCGGCCGAGGGGATCGAGGCTGCCTTCGCCCTGATCCAAGCGGCCGATGTCCTGATCGAAGGCTTTCGCCCCGGCGTGATGGAACGCATGGGGCTGGGGCCCGCCGACGTGCACGCCCGCGCGCCGCGCGTGGTTTACGGGCGGATGACGGGCTGGGGGCAGGACGGGCCCATGGCGCAGATGGCCGGGCACGATCTGAACTACCTTGGCCTGACGGGTTTCGTCCATGCCATCGGCAAGGCCGGCGACGTGCCGACCCCGCCGCTGAACATCGGCGCCGACTATGCCGGGGGAACGATGTTCCTGATTTTCGGGATATTCTCGGCACTTTGGGAACGGCAGACATCGGGCAAGGGGCAGGTCGTGGATGCGGCGATGGTCGATGGCGCGTCGGCGCTGATGGCGCTGATCCATTCGATGATCGCGCAGGGCCGCTGGTCCGAGGAACGCGAATCCAACTGGCTGGACGGCGGCGCGCCGTACTACCGAACCTATGAATGTGCCGACGGCAAATTCATCTCTGTCGGGCCGCTGGAGCCGCAATTCTTTGCCGAAATGGTCGACAAGGCGGGCCTGCCCGCCGAACACAAGGCCGATCAGAACGATCCCGGAACATGGGCCGCGCGGCGCGAGGAGTACGCGCGCGTCTTCGCGCAGAAGACCCGCGATGAATGGACGGCGATCTTCGACGGGTCGGATGCCTGCGTGGCCCCGGTTCTGACATGGTCCGAAGCGCCGGAACATCCGCACATGGCCGCAAGGGGAATCTTTACGAAAGTGGGCGATGTCCTACAGGCCGCTCCCGCGCCCCGATTCGACCGGACACCTGCACAGATGCCCGAGCCACCCCATGCGCCCGGCAGCGATACCGAGGCGGTCCTGAAGGCCGCTGGTTTGGACGATGCAACCATTGCCCGGTACCGCGACGCCGGCGCATTGACTTAAGGGAGAGGCCCCATGCCCGAGACATCCGTACTGATCGAACGCAGCGGATCCGTCGCCACGGTGACGATGAACCGACCGGAATCCTACAATGCGCTGAACGGCTCGCTTCGCCGTCAGCTGCGCACGGCGATCAGCGAACTGGAAGTGAAGCCGCGGATCAATGTCGTGATCCTGAAAGGGGCAGGCAAGGGCTTTTGCGCCGGCGCCGACCTGAAGGAAACGAGCGGGATGGAACAGCCCACCCACCAGATGATCGAGGAAGAGTACCGCCCGATCCTGACCGGCATCGCCGCCTCGTCGAAGATCTGGGTGGCCGAGGTGCAGGGCAATGCCGCCGGTATCGGCGCGGCGCTGGCAATGAACTGCGATCTGGTCACCATGTCGGACGATGCCGCGATCTACATGGCCTTCGCCGCGATCGGGCTTGTGCCGGACGGTGGCAATTGCTGGCTGCTGCTGAAAGGCATGGGCTATCGCCGCGCGATGCAGACCATCCTTGAAGGCGGCCGCATCGGCGCCGATGAAGCGAAGGCCCTGGGCCTGGCGAACGAAGTTTTTCCTGCCGACAGCCTTGGGGAAAAGACCCGCGAACTGGCCGAACGTCTGGCCGGCGGCGCGCCCCTTGCCGCCGCGGCGGCCAAGCGGCTTCTGCGAAAGTTGGACGGGATGAGCTTTGGCGACGCAATCATGGCCGAAGGGATGGAACAGACACATCTGACGAAATCGGGCGATTTCGCCGAAGGCGTCGCGGCGTTCATGGAAAAGCGCAAGCCGCAGTTCACCGGCAATTGATCACGGGTCGTCCGGGCGCGCTTCAGGCGTCCGGATAAGCCGGGGGTTGGCGGGGAATCTCGGGCGATTTCGCCTCAGCCATGGCGTCGCGCAAGGCCTCCAGAAGCACCATCAGTTCGGCTGAACGGCTTTTGCCAAATCGCTGGAGGATGTCCTCCATCTCCTGCGTCAGGTCATCGGCCACCTTGTCGCGCGCAGCACGGCCCTTTTCCGTTGTCCAGACGCATTTCGACCGCCGGTCGTTCGGGTTGGGCAACGTGCGCACCAGTTCCTGGTTGTCGAGACGGGACAGCGTGTGGGTCAGCGTCGTCTTGGGCACCTGGAAGGCACGCGCCAGTTCGACAGGCGTCCGACCGTCGGCCACGCGGATCAGGTAATCCAGAACCCGGAACTGAGGCCCGATCATGTCGGCCGGCAACCGCGCTTCCACCAATGCGCCTCCCAGTTGTTCGATCACGGAAATCTCGTTCAGCAGGTCGAGGAGAGAAGAGAGGTCATCACTGTTCATGGTCGGCTTCGTTGATATCCACTTACGGTGCGGGGTTACTCGTCTGAAGGAACACTCCGACCGTACCGCGCTACGATCAGAGGTTGAAAACTAATCTACACGATAACCCGAGTAAATTGTTTATCTAGGGTTGTATAGCGGCTCGCGGGCGCGTTCCTAGGGTATTGTATCTCTTAAGCAATACGAATTCCGATAAAGGACCACTTCGTCAAATTCGTTAAAAATTCGAACCGGTATCACCTGGTGCGATACAGGCCCAAATGCCGGTCCGGTCCGGCAACAGTTGTGACCGGCGGACGGCGTTGCTATGCATCCTGATGACCATAGGCCGAGGAAAACGTCATGCCGGTTGTCACCTGTATCGAGGATCTCAAGCGGCTGTATGAACGGCGCGTGCCGCGGATGTTCTACGATTATGCCGAAAGCGGTAGCTGGACCGAACAGACCTTCCGCGAGAACAGCAGCGACTTCGACAAGATCCGCCTGCGCCAGCGCGTGGCCGTCGACATGTCGGGCCGTACGACCGCCACGAAGATGATCGGACAGGATGTCGCCATGCCGGTGGCACTTGCGCCCGTCGGACTGACCGGCATGCAGTGCGCCGATGGCGAGATCAAGGCCGCCCGCGCGGCCGAAAATATGGGCGTGCCCTTCACCCTGTCGACGATGTCGATCAACTCGATCGAGGAAGTGGCCGAAGCCACGACCGCGCCGTTCTGGTTCCAGCTCTATACGATGAAGGACACCGACTACACCGCGCGTCTGATCGAACGGGCCCGGGCCGCGGGCTGTTCCGCGCTGGTGATCACGCTGGACCTTCAGATCCTCGGCCAGCGCCACAAGGACCTTAAGAACGGCCTGTCCGCCCCGCCGAAGCTGACGCCGAAAACCGTGGCGAACCTGATGACGAAATGGCGCTGGGGCATCGGCATGCTGGGCGCCACGCGCCGGGATTTCGGCAATATCGTGGGCCACGTGGACGGCATTTCCGACACCTCCTCGCTGGGCGCCTGGACGGCCGAACAATTCGACCTTACGCTCGACTGGGACAAGGTGAAACGGCTGATGGACCTGTGGGGCGGCAAGGTGATCCTGAAGGGGATCCTCGATGCCGAAGACGCCGTGATGGCCGCCAAGCTGGGCGCCGACGCGATCGTGGTGTCGAACCATGGCGGGCGGCAGCTCGACGGGGCGATCAGCTCGATCCGGGCGCTGCCGTCGATCATCGAGGCGGTGGGCAACCAAGTGGAAGTGCATCTGGACAGCGGCATCCGGTCAGGCCAGGACGTGCTGAAAGCCGTCGCCATGGGCGCGAAAAGCACCTTCATCGGCCGGTCCTTCGTCTACGGGCTGGGCGCCATGGGCCAGGAGGGCGTGACCGCCGCGCTAAACATCATCCAGAAGGAACTGGACACGACGATGGCGCTCTGCGGCGAAACCTCGGTCGAACGGCTGGGCCGGCACAATCTTCTGGTGCCATCCGATTTCGAAGGGGTCTGGCAGCAGTAAGCCCCAGGATTAATTGCCTTCACAACGGCAAATCCTCTTTCCTTTTCGGGCGGAATCGCCTAATGGGCGGCCTTCACGCGGGCATACAGCCTTGGAGGATGCCCGCCATGTTTAGGAGAATTGCAAATGGCTGGTGAGATTCCGGATCTCGAAGTCCAGGTACGTACGGGGACAGGCAAGGGCGCCGCTCGTCAGGCACGCCGTGACGGCATGGTTCCCGGGGTGGTTTACGGCGGCGACGTCGATCCGCTGCCGATCCAGATCCCGTTCAACACGCTGCTGGTGAAACTGAAAGCGGGCCGCTTCAAGTCGACCCTTTTCAACCTGAAGGTTGAAGGCCACGACGACGTCCGCGTGATCTGCCGCGACGTGCAGCGCGACGTGGTGAAGGACCTTCCGACCCATCTCGACCTGATGCGCCTGCGTCGCGCGACGAAGATCAACCTCTTCATCCCGGTCGAGTTCGAGAACGAAGAAACCTGCCCCGGCATCAAGAAGGGCGGCGTTCTGACCGTTGTCCGCCCCGAGGTGGAACTGATGGTGACTGCGGGCGATATCCCGGAGAAACTGACGGCGGACCTGGGCGCGCTGAACATCGGCGACACGGTGACGATTTCCGCCATCGACCTGCCCGCCGGCACCAAGCCGACCATCGACCGCGACTTCGTGATCGCCAACATCCAGGCGCCCTCGGGTCTGCTTGCGGCGGATGATGAAGAAGAAGACGCGGCAGAAGAAGACGTCGCAACCGAAGAATAACTTCCGTCACCGGATGGGAGAGCGAACGGGGCCCCTGCGGCCCCGTTTTGCGTTTCTGCGCCGCAGAACTGGATTTTCCCGCGCGAACCGGGCATGACAGGCGGCGAATGCGAAGGAGGTGCGCCATGCAGCTGTTCGTTGGGCTCGGCAATCCGGGGCCGAAATACGCGCAGAACCGGCACAATATCGGCTTCATGGCCATGGACCGGATCGCCGCCGATCACGGCTTCGCGCCGTGGCGGTCGAAGTTCCAGGGGCTGGTCAGCGAAGGCCGTCTTGGGACGGAAAAGGTGGCCCTGCTGAAGCCGGAAACCTTCATGAACCTGTCCGGCCAGTCGGTGGGCGAAGCCATGCGCTTCTTCAAGCTGGAGCCGGGCGACGTGACCGTGTTTCACGACGAGCTGGATCTGAACCCCGGCCGCCTGAAGGTGAAAACCAGCGGCGGGCATGCGGGCCACAACGGTCTGCGGTCGATCCACGGGCATATCGGCGAGGCGTATCACCGCGTGCGCCTGGGCATCGGACACCCGGGCCGGAAGGAGTTGGTGTCGCCCTACGTGCTGCACGATTTCCCGAAGACCGATGCCGAATGGCTGGACGACCTGATGCGCGGGATCTCGGACGGGGCCGAACATCTGGCCAAGGGCGATCCGGGGCGGTTTATGAACGCCGTGTCGCAACGCACGGCTCCGGCGCGATCCTCGAAGACCCGCACCGAAGAGAAGGCGCCCGCGCCCGAGCCCCGCAAGAAACCGGACGCGCCGGAACCGGTGGACACGCGGTCGCCGCTCGAACGCCTTCTGAACCGCTTCAAATGAGCCGCGACGACATTCAGGACAGCTTTCGCGTTCAGGCCAAGGCCTGCACGAACCTTGGCTCTCCTTTCATGGGCGTCCTATTGAACGGGCTGGCCGATCTCTGGCCCGATTGCGGCACGCTGGACCGGATCTGCCGTGGTTTCGAAGGTGACATAAGCGCCTATGGCCATGCCATTGCCCTGCGCGCCGCGGGTGGTCTGCATGCGCTGGTCCTGTCGGGGCGCGACGACGCGCTGACCGCGGCCTATCCACCCAATCCGACCGATCCGGAAACGCTGATCTCCGCCGCGCTGGCCGCGTTCGAAACTCATGCGGAATTCTTCGCCGACTGGATGCAAAGCCCGCCGCAAACGAACGAGGTGCGCCGCAGTGCCGTGCTGATCGCCGGCGCGCACTGGATCGCCGCGCGCCATCCCCTGCCCTTCGTGACCTCGGAACTGGGGGCGAGCGGGGGCTTGAACACCAACTGGGACCGTTACGCATTGCAGGCCGGCGACGTCCGGCTGGGCCCCGCCGATCCGGTTCTGACGCTGACGCCAGAATGGGCGGGGGCGGCACCTGCCCCGGCCGAAATCCGAGTGACCGACAAGGCCGCCGTCGATCTGCGGCCTGTCGACGTGACCGACCCCGCGCAAGCGCTGCGGATGAAAGCCTACCTGTGGCCCGATCAGCCGCATCGGATGGAGCTGACCGAAGCCGCCATAGCCGCCATCGACACGCCCATCGCGGCAGGCGACGCTGCCGACTGGCTGGAAGATCGCCTTGCGCGGCCCTTCCCCGGCCATATCCACATGATCTGCCACACCATCGCCTGGCAGTACTTCCCCGAACCCGTGAAGGCCCGCGTTACGGCCCTGATCGAAGCTGCGGGCGCCAGCGCCACGCACGACGCCCCCGTCGCCTGGCTGTCGATGGAGGCCGACGGCACGCCCGGCAGTGCACGGATCGGGCTCAGGCTCTGGCCCGGGGATATCGATCTGGAACTGGGCCGCGCCGATTACCATGGGCGCTGGATCCGGTGGCACGAAGGCGCCTGACAGCCCGCCCGCCGGGCATGGCCGGGCCGGGCCATCTTGGTTATGCTGGGTCAGGACAAAACCGGAGTGAGGACCATGGAACCCGAAGACAGCGTGAACGTTCTTGGAGAGACTTTGGAAACCTGTTCGACCAATCCGGTCACGGGTTTCTTTCGCGACGGACACTGCAATACCTGCACCGCGGACGAAGGCAGCCACACCGTCTGCGCGGTGATGACGGCCGAATTCCTGGCGTTTTCGAAGTATGTCGGCAACGATCTGTCGACCCCGCGGCTGGAATACGGATTTTCAGGCCTGAAACCCGGTGACAGCTGGTGCCTGTGCGCTTCGCGCTTCATGCAGGCACACGACGAAGGCTGCGCGCCGATGGTGCACCTCGCCGCGACCCACAAACGCGCCCTTCACATCGCGCCGCTCGACGTCTTGCAGCTTTACGATTCCAGCGACGCCTGATCCCGCTTGTTCCCTGCCCCGCCGGGTGTCAGGTAGACAGATATCAGCCAGCTGCGTTTCCCGAGCGCCCGCCAGCCTCAAACCGATCCAAGAGGAGACGCCACCCATGAACTTTATCGCCATGAACCGGTTCAAGGTAAAATCCGGCAAGGAAGCCGGCTTCGAAGAGGTCTGGAAGACCCGCCAGAGCCGCTTGAAGGACGTCGAGGGCTTTCAGGAATTCCGCCTGCTGAAGGGCCCGGTGAACGAGGACGAGGGCTATACGCTCTATTCCAGCCACACGATCTGGGGCAGCCGCGAGGATTTCGTCGCCTGGACCAAGTCGGAGCATTTCCGCGAAGCGCACAAGAATGCCGGCAACGCCGAAACCCGCGACGCCCTGATGGGCCCGCCGCAGGTGGAAGTGTTTGAAACGGTTGTGCACGAAGTCTGAGCTGCGCGCTCAGCCAAGTCGCTTTTCCATGTAGACGCGGTGGAAGCCCTTTTCGGTCACCCGCCGCGTCTCCCTGAAGCCCAGACGGGTGTACAGCGCGATATTCGCGGTCATCCTGACATGGGTGTAGAGACGTATCCGATCATGGCCAAGCGCGCGGGCCTCGGCCTCCGCCGCTTCGACAAGCAGGCGGCCAAATCCCCGCCCCTGCGCGTCGGGCGCCACGGCCACGTTGTCGAGCAGCAGCGCATCGCTGTCCTCGAACAGGACGATGAAGCCAAGGATCTTGTCGCCCTCGACCAACACCTGCACCGCGCCTTCCGCAACCCGCGCGGCATAGTCTTCGGCCATCGGCCCCGGTTCCCGGCCGATATCCGGAACATATTGGGCATAAGCGGCCCGGGCCAGTGCCCGGACCGTGTTCGCATCGCCGGCCACAGCGGGGCGGAGGACGGGTGTCACTTTGTCTCCCGGCCCTCACCACTGTCCATGTCGAAGCCAAGGTGCTTGGCCACGGTGAAGATGTCCTTGTCGCCCCGGCCGCACAGGTTCATGCAGATCAGGTGATCGGCAGGCAGTTCCGGCGCGATCTTGACGACATGGGCCAGCGCGTGGCTGGGCTCCAGCGCGGGGATGATGCCTTCCAGCGCGGTACACAGCTTGAACGCTTCCAGCGCCTCGGCATCGGTGATCGACACATACTGCGCGCGGCCCGTGTCATGCAGCCACGAATGCTCAGGCCCGATGCCCGGATAGTCGAGACCTGCCGAGATCGAATAGCCTTCAAGGATCTGGCCCACATCGTCCTGCAGCAGATAGGTGCGGTTCCCGTGCAGCACACCGGGCCGCCCGCCGGTGAGCGAGGCACAGTGCTCCATCTTCTCGTTCACGCCGCGCCCGCCGGCTTCGACGCCGATGATATTGACAGTCGGGTCATCGAGAAACGGGAAAAACAGGCCCATCGCATTCGAGCCACCACCGATGGCCGCGACAAGCGTATCGGGCAGCCGGCCTTCGGCCTTCTGCATCTGCTCCTTCGCTTCCTTGCCGATGATCGACTGGAAGTCGCGGACCATGGCCGGATAGGGATGCGGGCCTGCGACGGTGCCGATGCAGTAGAACGTGTCGTCTACATTCGTCACCCAGTCGCGCAGCGCATCGTTCATCGCGTCCTTCAGCGTGCCGCGGCCAGAGGTGACCGGGATCACCTCGGCGCCCAGCAGCTTCATCCGGAAGACATTGGGCGATTGCCGTTCGACATCATGCGCGCCCATGTAGACGACGCATTTCAGCCCGAACTTGGCACAGACGGTGGCGGTGGCCACGCCATGCTGGCCAGCGCCGGTTTCGGCGATGATCCGGGTCTTGCCCATACGGCGGGCAAGGATGATCTGGCCCAGCACGTTGTTGATCTTGTGCGCCCCGGTATGGTTCAGCTCGTCCCGCTTCATGTAGATCTTGGCGCCGCCAAGATGTTCGGTCATCCGTTCGGCGAAATAGAGCGGGCTGGGCCGGCCGACGTAGTGTTCCCACAGATAATCCATCTCGGCCCAGAAGGAGTCGTCGGTCTTGGCGTTTTCGTATTCCGCTTCCAGATCAAGGATCAGCGGCATCAGCGTCTCGCTGACGAAGCGCCCGCCGAAAAGACCAAAACGGCCCTTTTCGTCCGGGCCGGATTTGAAAGAGTTCTTGAGATCGTTTGCCATGTGGGCCGGCCCCTCGCTCGCGTTTCGCCTGCTCTAGTCAGGTGATAGACTTAGGGCAAGCGCAAGGCGATTTAAATTGCCTTGCGTACATGGTTCGACCCCTGATCCTGGGCTTTTACCGCGTGGCGGCCAGAAAGGCTTCGATCCTGGCGGTGTCCTTCACGCCGGGACGGCTCTCCACGCCCGACGACACATCCACCTGCCGCGCGCCCGTCAGCCGGACGGCTTCGGCGACGTTCTCAGGCGTCAGGCCGCCCGCCAGCATCCACGGAACCGGCCAGCGACGGCCAACCAGCAGGCGCCAGTCGAAGGCCAGCCCGTTGCCGCCCGGCAGAACCGATCCTTTCGGCGGCTTCGCATCCACCAGAAGCTGATCGGCAACCGCGCCATAGCGTTCCAGCGCCGCCAGATCCTCTTCCCCGGCCACGCCGACTGCCTTCATCACCGGCAGACCGGTCGCGGCCTTCACCGCCTGCACATGCTTTGGCGTTTCGGCCCCGTGAAGTTGCAGCATGTCCAGCGGCACGCTTTCCACGATGCCCGTCAGCTCTTCCAGCGCCATGTTCACCGTCAGCGCAACCTTGCACACGCCCGGAGGCACGCGCGCGGCCAGTTCGGCAGCGGCGTGGGGCGTCAGGTAACGTGGCGACTTGGGGAAGAAGACAAAACCCACATAAGCCGCGCCCGCCGAAACGGCCGCGTCGAGGCTGTCCGCATCGGTCAGCCCGCAGATCTTGACGCGAATGTCGGACATCATGCCCGGCGGCGGTCCGCTTCGTCGAGGATCGCCAGAACGTCGTCCTTGCCGCGGTGCTTTTCGTCGGCAAGCCGGCCTACTTCACGCTCCAGCCGCTTCACCTCGCGGCGTTTGCGGCCGACTTCGCGACGGTGTTTGTGCTCGCGGATCCATTCCCAGACGAAACCGAAGATCAGTCCGGCCGCCGCCCCGCCCAGGATCACCAGGAACAGCGGCAGCGTCACCGACCAGTTCCAGCCCACGGCATGGGCAAACGCGGCCGGCAGCAGTTCAAGCGTCACCGGGTCGCGGTTGGCCATGGCAACCGAAACGATGATGACGGCGATCAATGCCAGGATGGCATAGCGGATGTAGCGCATGTCAGCTTACTTCCCGTTCAGGCGGTCCCGCAGCAATTTTCCGGTCTTGAAGAAGGGGACGAATTTCTCTTCCACATGCACGGTTTCGCCGGTCCTGGGATTGCGACCGATCCGCGCGTCGCGCTTCTTGACCGAAAAGGCGCCGAATCCACGCAGCTCCACCCGGTCTCCCCGGGCCATCGCGTCGGTCACTTCCTCGAACACGGTGTTCACGATGCGCTCGACGTCCCGCTGGTAAAGATGCGGGTTCTCTTCGGCGATCTTGGCAATCAGTTCCGACCGGATCATCTGGACTCACCTCCCTGGCGGCGCAGTTCCAGTACCGCCCGCGCGCCGACTATACGGATGATACGACACATCTCAAAGCCGAACTGCCGGAAATATCAAGGGATTCCATGTCCTTTTGGCCCGGCTCGGGGTGAAGACGGCGGGTCGGCGCCACCGCTTGAGGCAGGACCGGGCCGGCACCGGCCCATTGCCGCATTCCTCGGCAGGCCCGAAACCGACCGATTCGCCCGCCGGCCCGATCAGGTTTCCCATAGGTTGACCGGTCTCTCCCGCCCCCGGGCCGGCAAGGAGGATCGCGCAGGCGATCCGACGGGGGTGGGCGGGCGGGCGGGCCCGGGGGCGGGAGAGGCCCTGCCTTTCTGCCAAAGAAAAACCCCGCGGCCATGTTGGCCGCGGGGTCTGATCTTGTCAGGTCTGAAGCGTCAGGCTCAGTCGTCGTCGCCTTTCAGCGCGGCGCCAAGGATGTCGCCCAGCGATGCGCCCGAGTCGGAGCTGCCATACTGCTGCACGGCCTCTTTCTCTTCGGCGATCTCGCGTGCCTTGATCGACAGGCCCAGACGGCGGGTCTTGAGATCCACGTTGGTGACGCGGACGTCGACCTTGTCACCGACCGAGAAACGCTCGGGCCGCTGTTCGGCACGATCGCGCGACAGGTCCGAACGGCGGATGAAGGACTTCATGCCTTCGTACTCCACCTCGATCCCGCCATCCTCGATCGCGGTCACCTGCACGGTGACGATCGAGCCGCGACGCACGCCACCGGCGGCTTCGGCGAACTTGTCGCCGCCCAGAGCCTTGATCGAAAGCGAGATACGCTCTTTCTCGATGTCGACTTCCGAGACGACGGCCTGAACCACATCGCCCTTGCGATAGTTCTGGATCGCGTCTTCGCCACGTTCGTCCCACGACAGGTCGGACAGGTGAACCATGCCGTCGATCTCGCCTTCGAGACCGATGAACAGACCGAATTCGGTGATGTTCTTGACTTCGCCTTCGACCTGGGTGCCCTCGGGATGCGTTTCCGCAAAGACTTCCCACGGGTTGCGCATGGTCTGCTTCAGGCCCAGCGACACACGGCGCTTGGCACCGTCGATCTCCAGAACCATGACCTGCACTTCCTGGCTGGTCGACACGATCTTGCCCGGGTGGACGTTCTTCTTCGTCCAGGACATTTCGGACACGTGCACCAAGCCTTCGACACCCGGCTCCAGCTCGACGAATGCGCCGTAGTCGGTGATGTTGGTCACGCGACCCGTATGCACGGTCGACAGCGGGTACTTGGCGGCCACCAGATCCCACGGATCGTCCTGCAGCTGCTTCATGCCCAGGCTGATACGGTGGGTTTCCTTGTTGATCTTGATGACCTGGACCTTGACGGTCTCGCCGATCGCCAGGATCTCGGACGGGTGGTTCACACGGCGCCACGCCATGTCGGTCACGTGCAGCAGGCCGTCGACACCGCCCAGGTCCACGAAGGCCCCGTATTCGGTGATGTTCTTGACGACACCATCGACCGCATCGCCTTCCTGCAGCTTGCCGATGACTTCGGCGCGCTGTTCGGCACGGCTTTCTTCCAGGATGGCACGGCGCGAGACAACGATGTTGCCGCGGCGGCGGTCCATTTTCAGGATCTGGAAGGGCTGCTTCAGACCCATCAGCGGGCCGGCATCGCGCACGGGGCGCACATCGACCTGCGAACCGGGCAGGAACGCAACGGCGCCGCCCAGATCGACGGTGAAGCCGCCTTTGACGCGGCCGAAGATCGCGCCTTCGACGCGCTGATCGTCGGCATATGCTTTTTCCAGGCGGTCCCAGGCGGCTTCGCGACGGGCCATCTCACGGCTGATGACCGCTTCGCCACGCGCGTTTTCGACCTGGCGGAGATAGACCTCCACCTCGTCGCCAACTTCGATTTCGGGAGCTTCGCCGGGATTCGCGAATTCTTTGAGTTCGACGCGGCCTTCCATCTTGTAGCCGACGTCGATAACGGCCTGGCCATTCTCGACTGCGATGACCTTGCCTTTGACAACGGTCCCTTCCTGGGGCGTGTCAATTTCGAAGCTTTCGTTCAGGAGGGCTTCGAATTCCTCCATCGATGTGTCTTGAGCCATATGCGGTCTCGGTTTCCTTTTACGCTGTTTTCTGGCCGTGCGGTTGTCTCCGCCGGTCTTGTTGGTCCACGGGTCTGCCGCAAAACAAGAAGGGCCGGTTGATCCCGACCCTGCTGCTCGAACTCTTTGGTTCACGGCGTTATGCGCCTTTTCGACGCGCGCTCTATAACGTCTGACGGGCGACCGTGCAACCCGCACGTGCCGCCCGCCAAATTTGAGCTCAATGGAGGTGTGTGAATGAAACTCTGACACCACCATACCCACATTCGAATTCGATTTGAAGACACTGCGTTGCCGGATTGGGGGTGTTCCGTCGCTCACATTTTCGTGATGCTGCCATTTCGCCCGGATTTAGGGCTTTTCCGGCCACAGCCCTGCCGGGCACGCAGGATTCGAGGGAATCGGGCGACTCGGCCCTCAGTTACGCTGCCGCGAAACGATATGCGCGATGGCCTGCGTCACTGCCTCGTCGATGTTCATTTCCGTCGTGTCGAGCATCAGCGCATCATCGGCCGCACACATCGGCGCATGCGCCCGGTCACGGTCGCGGGCATCGCGGGACAGGACGTCGGCCAGTACGGCCTCTTCCGTCGTGTCGATTCCACTTGCCGCCATCTCGCGGTAGCGCCGCCCGGCGCGGGCCTCGGCACTGGCGGTAACGAACAGCTTCGCTTCGGCCTCGGGGCAGATCACCGTGCCGATGTCCCGCCCGTCCAGCACCGCGCCACCGGCCCGCCGCGCGAAGGCGCGCTGGTAGTCCAGCAGGGCCTTCCGGACCGGCTCCAGCACCGCCACTTTCGACGCCGCCTCGGCCACGGCGGCGCCACGCAGGTTTGGCCGTTCAAGATCGGCCTGCACCAGTGCCTCGGCCGCTTCCACCGGGTCTTCGCCTTCCAGCATCCGCGCGCCAACGGCACGATAGAGCAAGCCGGTATCCAGATGTTCGTAGCCGAAATGCGCGGCCACCGCGCGCGCAATGGTACCCTTGCCGGAGGCCGCCGGCCCGTCGATGGCAACTGTGAAAGGTCCACTCATCGTTATCCCTCGCGTGCCAGTTCGGCGCCAAGGCCGGTCATCAAAGGTTCGAAGATCGGGAAGGACGTGGCAATCGGGTTGCCATCGTCCACCGCCACGCCTTCGCGGGCGGCCATGCCCAGAACAAGGAACGACATCGCGATCCGGTGGTCCAGGTGGCTGGCGCAAGTCGCCCCGCCCTTGACGCTGCCTGGGCCTTCACCCGTGACGCTCATCCAGTCTTCGCCGGTATCCACGGCCACGCCGCAGGCGATCAGCCCATCGGCCATGGCCTGGATCCGGTCGCTTTCCTTCACGCGCAGTTCCTTGACGCCCGTCATCCGCGTCGTGCCCGTGGCAAAGGCCGCCACGACCGACAGAACCGGATATTCGTCGATCATGGTCGCCGCGCGCTCGGGCGGCACGTCGATCCCCTTCATGTCGGGCGAATGGCGCGCGCGCAGGTCGGCGACGGGTTCGCCGCCCTCTTCGCGCATGTTCTCGAATGTCAGATCCGCGCCCATGTCCTGCAGTGTATAATAAAGCCCGGCCCGCGTCGGATTCAGACCGATCCCCGGCACCAGCACGTCCGATCCCGGCACGATCAACGCCGCGCAGACGGGGAACGCGGCCGAGGACGGATCGCGCGGCACGACGATATCCTGCGGTTTCAGCTCCGGCTGGCCGGTCAAAGTAATCACCCGGCCTTCTTCGGTGTCTTCCGTCGAGATTTCAGCGCCAAAGCCCGCCAGCATCCGTTCGGTATGATCGCGGGTCGCTTCGCGTTCGATCACCACGGTATGGCCCGGCGCGTTCAGCCCGGCCAGCAGCACGGCCGATTTCACCTGCGCGGAGGGCACCGGCACTGTGTAGCGCACCGGCACGGGGTCGGCGGCGCCGACGATGGTCATGGGCAGACGGCCGCCCGAGCGCCCGACGGCCTGCGCGCCGAACAGCGCCAGCGGGTCGGTCACCCGCGCCATGGGGCGTTTCACAAGGCTTGCGTCGCCCGTGAACGTGGCCGAAATCGGGCAGGTCGCCATCGCGCCCATGATCAGCCGCACCCCGGTGCCCGAGTTGCCGCAATCGATCACCCGGTCTGGTTCGGCAAAGCCCCCGGTGCCCACGCCGAAGACGCTCCACGATCCGTCGTCATGACGAGTGACTTCGGCGCCGAACGCCTCCATCGCGCGGCCGGTGTCCAGAACGTCGTCGCCTTCCAGAAGGCCGATGATCTTGGTTTCACCGACCGAAAGCGCGCCAAGGATCAGCGACCGGTGAGAAATCGACTTGTCCCCGGGCACATCCGCGGTGCCCTTCAGCGGCCCCTTGGGGCGCGTACGCATCGGGATGGTTTGGCCGTGGCCGGACATGGCAGTTTCCTCACACCGGTTTCCGGCAACGCGCGTACCCGTTTCCCGCCGAAGGGTCTAGCGCCAAAGACCGTCTGCCGGTTCCTGTCGCTCCCCCAGCCACACCTGCGGGTTGATCTCGGCGATCTGGCGGAACAGGTCTTCGCCAAGCGCATTCCGCAGCCGGATACAGACGGCGCGTTCGGAAAGTTCCTCCTGCCGGGTCATGTAGTAATCCGACCCGAACAGCACCCGGCGGCGCAGGCGTTCGTGTTCCTTCGTGGGGCCTTCAAGGAAGGTCCGCAGGAAGGGAATGTATTCCTCGAAGTCAAAGAGCGTGTACGAGATATCGGTCCAGAGGTTGGGGTGGTCGCCGCTAGTGATCATCTGCCGGATCATCACCTGCCAGTTCCGCGTGCGTTCGTCATGATAGGGCGATGGCGGTTCGGGGTTCACGTAAGCGTCCCAGTCGCGCTGCCCGCCGAAATGGGCGAGGCAGATCTTCAGCCGCGGGAATTCCTTCAGCACGGGAAGGTATGCGGCGGGGTCGGTGTACGCATCGGCGATCCGGTCGGGCAGGCCGTGCCCCTTCACGCCGCCGCGCGAACAATGGGTCATCACCGGCAGGCCCTTTTCTTCGGCCTTTGGGTAGACGAGCGACATCAGCGTCTTGTCCGTCGGCGCATAGCCCATCCGCGGGTACAACTTGATACCGCGGAAACCCAGCGTGTCGACGGCCCGCCAGAGTTCGTTCGCAAGCGGGTCGCTGCGCGGGTCGATCATGGCGAAGGGGATCAGTTCCTTGCCGAATTCGTCCGTCGCCGCAAGCCGGGCCAGATCGTCATGCTGTTCGGCGATCTGTACCTCGGGCGGGCCATAGCCTATCTGCGACAGGTCCATCGGCAACACGACGAAACGGGTGCCCTTCGGGTAATGGCGGCACATGTTTTGAAGGATGTTCCGCTGATCGGCAGAGGAGGTTTCCTCCTGAAACCGGCGCAGGCGGCGGACCTGTTCGGCGGCTTCCTGAAAGCCAAGGAAGGCCAGCACCCACGCGATCAGGGCCGTCAGCCAAGGCACGCGCTTGATCGGGATCAGCGCCCAGTGCGGATAGGTCTTCGGCACATGGGCCGCGGTAAACAGGTGGGTATGGCAGTTCGTGATCTGAATGTCGGACATGAAAGGTACTCTGAAATGATTCAGGGCACCCTAACGCGCGGTTACCGCTTCCGAAAAGTAAGGTATGTCGGAGTTCTGCCCTCCCGCAGCGCCTTTCGTTCGTAACGGGTTGAAATCCAGTCGTCCCACGCGACGCGCCAGTCTTCAGGGCGTTCCGCCAACCATTCGAAACCCGCCTTGGGGATTTCCTGCAAGCTCTGCCGGACGTAATCGGGAATGTCAGTCGCCACGCGGAAGATCGCACCGGACTTCAGCACCCGGGCCAGCGGCTGAAGATGTTCGGGCGTGACGAAGCGGCGACGGTGGTGACGCGTCTTGGGCCACGGATCCGGGTACAGCAGGAACGCCTTCGAGACCGAGGCTTCGGGCAGCACATCGAACAGATCGCGCACGTCGCCGGGATGGACGGCCAAATTCGTCACCTCTGCCTGCCGGATCTTGCCCAGCAGCATCGCCACGCCGTTGATATAGGGTTCGGCCCCGATCAGCCCGATATCGGGGTTCGATGCCGCCTGATGCACCATGTGCTCACCCCCGCCAAAGCCGATCTCCAGCCAGACGGGGCGGTCCCCGAAGAGGCCAGGCAGATCGAGCGCCGTGCGCTCGGGGTTTTCATCCCACCGCACGGGGCCGGGGGACAGCTTGGCCAGATCCTCATCCAGGTAGACCTGCTGATTTTTCTTCAGCGTCTTGCCCTTGTGGCGGCCATAGAAGTTGCGAAAGGGGCGTGAGGGGCTATCGGACATGGGCGGCGATGTAGCGGGCCGGACAAGGTTTCGCAATCACCTGCATGCCGGGCCAAGACAATCCCGCCTGAATGGGGTTTAGTGCCCACCGGTACAACCGAAGGAACGCCCGAATGAATTTCGCCCTGATCCTGTCGAGCGTCTTTACCCTGCTCTTCATCGCCTCGATCTTCGTGGCGTGGCGGGCGGTGCAACGATCGCGGACACCGCAGGGCGCGGTGGGCTGGGTCGTGTTCCTGCTGGCCGCACCGCATATCGGGCTGATCACCTACCTGTTCCTGGGCCATCACCGCTATCGGCACTACCTTGTGTCGCGCCGGGAAACCCAGCGTGTGATCGAAGCCGCGGGCGCCTTTGCGCATCTCTATGCCCCTGCCGAACCGCCCGAAGGGATCGACACGAAACCGTTCGAAACGCTCGCAGCCCTCGGGGTGACGCGCGGCAACGACATGCGGTTGCTGGTGGATGGCCACGCGACGTTTGACGCGCTCTTTGCCGCCATCGACGCGGCCGAACATTACATCCTGGCGCAGTTCTTCATCATCCATGACGACGAGATCGGAAAGGAATTCGCCGAGCACCTGATGGCGGCCGCCAAGCGCGGCGTGATGGTGCGGCTGCTGTATGATCCGGTCGGCAGCCACAGCCTGCCCGATGCCTACCTCGACGCGCTGCGCGATGCGGGCGCCATCGTGCCCCAGAAAAAGCACCTGCGCAAACGGGCCGGGCGGCTTCAGATCAACTACCGCAATCACCGCAAGACGCTCATCGTCGACGGGCGCGACGGGTTTACCGGCGGGCTGAACGTGGGCGACGAATACCTTGGCCGCGATCCCAAGTTCGGGCCGTGGCGCGACACGTTCGTAGGTTTCACCGGCCCGATGGTGCAGGAGCTGCAGCTTGTCTATGCCGAGGACTGGCACTGGGCCACGAACGACACCCTGATCCAGGACCTTCACTGGGAACCGGTGCTGACTGACACCGACATGACCGGCCTGATCCTGCCCGCGGGCCCGGCGGACGAGATGGAGACGGGCACGCTCTTCTGCATATCGGCCATCGTCGCGGCGAAAAAGCGTCTGTGGATCGCGTCGCCCTATTTCGTTCCCGACACCGATGTGCTGAGTGCGCTGAAACAGGCCGCTTTGCGCGGTGTCGATGTGCGGGTTCTTATCCCCGACGCGATCGACCATATATTACCGTGGCTCGCCGCCTTCGCCACGTTCGACGAATGCCGCGAGGCGGGCGTGCAGTTCTGGCGGTACAAGGAAGGGTTCCTGCATGAAAAGGTCGTGCTGGTTGATGACACGATGGCAGCGGTGGGCACGATGAACGCCGACAACCGGTCCTACCGGCTGAACTTCGAAACCATGGCCGTGTTCTTCGACCCCCGCGCCGCGAACGCGGTCGAGGAGATGTTGATCCCCGATTTCGCCCGCGCCGAGAAACTGGAAAAGACATTGCGTCAACAGAACCTGAAGATCCGGCTGGGCGCGCCCTTTGCGCGGCTGTTCGGCCCGCTGCTGTAACCTCATGAGACTGGCAAGCTACAACATCCGCAAGGCGCGCGGGCTGGACCGGAAACGGTCGCCCGAACGTATTCTTGAAATCATCTCGAAGATGGGCGCCGATGTCGTCGTCCTGCAGGAGGCCGACCTGCGGCTTGGGGATCGCCCCACAGCACTGCCGCGCGAGATGATCGAGGGCGAGACGGATTATCACGTGGCCCCCTTGGCGCAGAACGATGTCAGCCTGGGCTGGCACGGCAACGCGGTGCTGGTGAAAAAAGGGGTCGAGATCGTGGATGTCGGCCATATCGACCTGCCGGGGCTGGAACCGCGCGGGGCGGTTTCCGTCCTGCTGCCCGACAATACCCGTGTTGTGGGCGTGCATCTGGGCCTCTTGCGCCCCAACCGGAAGCGGCAACTTGAAACGATCCGGTCGCTTCTGGAAGACGAACACGCGGCCCGTACGGTGATCGCGGGCGATTTCAACGAATGGTCGACCGTTCATGCCCACCGACCGCTGGCGCCGCATTTCCAGCTTGTCCCGCCGGGCAACAGCTTTCCCGCAAACTATCCCGTCGCAGCACTCGACCGGATCGCGCACGGCCCGGATCTGGATCTGACGGGGTTCGGAATCGAAGACGGCCCGGAAAGCCGGGCCGCTTCTGATCATTTGCCGATCTGGGCAGAGTTCGCACCGCGGCAGGGCTGACCTGCCGCGGCGCTTGCGCCTTAAACGGCTTTCTTCAGCGCATCGACCAGGTCGGTCTTCTCCCACGAGAAGCCGCCATCGGCATCGGGCTCGCGCCCGAAATGGCCGTAGGCCGCGGTGCGTTCGTAGATAGGCTTGTTCAGCTGCAGATGCTCGCGAATGCCGCGGGGCGACAGGTCCATGACCTGTGCCAGCGCCTTCTCGATCGCTTCTTCGGACACTTCGCCGGTGCCGTGCGTGTCGACATAGATCGACAGCGGTTTCGACACGCCGATGGCGTAGGACAGCTGAACCGTGCAGCGTTCGGCAATGCCCGCGGCCACGACGTTCTTCGCCAGATAGCGCGAGGCATAGGCCGCCGAACGGTCGACCTTGGTCGGATCCTTGCCGGAAAACGCGCCGCCGCCATGGGGGGCAGCCCCGCCATAGGTGTCGACGATGATCTTGCGGCCGGTCAGGCCGGCGTCGCCATCAGGACCGCCGATCACGAAGGTGCCGGTCGGGTTGATCCACCATTCCGTCTTGTCCGACAGCCATTCGCCGGGAATGACTTCCCGGATGTAAGGCTCCACGATGGCGCGGATGTCGTCCGAGTTCTGTTCTTCGTGCGCGTGCTGCGTCGACAGTACGATCGAGGTAACCTCGACCGGTTTGCCGTCTTCGTAGCGCAGCGAGACCTGGCTTTTCGCGTCGGGGCGCAGATCGGGTTCCTGGCCCGATTTCCGCACTTCGGCGAGCCGCTTCAGGATCTTGTGGCTCAGCTGGATCGGGGCCGGCATGAGCTCGGGCGTTTCAGTCACGGCATAGCCGAACATGATGCCCTGGTCGCCGGCGCCTTCGTCCTTGTTGTCGGCCGAATTCACGCCCTTGGCGATATGGGCCGACTGTTCGTGCAGGAAGTTCAGCACGTGGCAGGTGTTCCAGTGGAACTTCTCCTGCTCGTATCCGATGTCCTTGATGCAATCACGGGCGATCTGGCCGATCCGGCCCATGTAGTTCTTCAGTTTGTCCTGATCGGACAGCCCGACTTCACCGCCGATGACCACCATGCCGGTGGTTGCAAAGGTCTCGCACGCAACGCGTGCTTCCGGTTCTTCGGTCAGAAAGGCATCGAGTACCGCGTCCGAAATCCGGTCACAGACCTTATCCGGGTGGCCCTCGGAAACGGATTCCGAGGTAAAAGTATAGTTCTTACGGGCCATGGGAAGCGCTCCATTAGGGTTATGTCCGCCACGCCAGGAAGCCGTTGTGACGGTTGCCTATCCGGGTAGTCCGCGCTGCCCCTAGGGTCAACTCCTATGTATTTCGATTGCGTCCCATAATCCTCATCATCGACATGAGGATCAGCGCCAATACCGCAAGAAACACCGGAAAATCGCCGAATCTCGCGTAAATTGTGGGGGTAAACGGGGATGGCAGGGTTGCATCTGCAAATCCCTGCTCGCCCAGTGGTATGTGCGTGACGATCCGGCCCAGCGGGTCGATCACGGCGGAAACGCCGGTATTGGCCGCGCGGATCATCGGCAGACCCTGTTCGGCCGCGCGCATCTGCGCCTGGGCCAGATGCTGGTAGGGGCCCGACCGTTTGCCGAACCACGCGTCGTTGGTGACCTGCAAAAGCACATCTGCCCGCCCCGGCGCACCGTTCACGTCTTGCGGGAAAACCGCCTCGTAGCAGATCAGCGGCACGGCCTGGCCCACGGGCCCAAGATCGACCAGCGCCGGCCCGGGGCCCGGCGAATAGCCAAAGGCCGCCATTTCGGCCAACCCGCGAATTCCGAAGCGGGACAGGACATTGCCGAAGGGAAGGTACTCGCCGAAGGGGACAAGGTGGTGCTTGTCATAGGTATCGGCCACCGCACCGGTTTCATCGAGTACCACGAGCGTGTTGTAATACCGCGCCCGGTCCGTCCCGTAGTCCGCGCGCTGGGTGCCCAGCACAAGCGGCACACCATTCGCTGCCTGCGCAATGCGCCCAAGTTCGTATTCCGCCTGATCCAGCAGCGGGGTGATCGCGGTTTCGGGCCAGACGATCAGATCGGGCCGCGGACCGTCACCCGCCGCTTCGGTATATTCGATCTGCCGATTGAAGAAGACCGGCATGAAATTCCGGTCCCATTTCAGATGCTGTTCCGCGTTGGGCTGGACCACCCGCACGACATAGCCGCTGGAAACCACCTCGGGCTGCGCATATCCAACCAGTGTTTGCGCAATTCCATAGAGCGCAAGCGGCATGGCATAAAGCGCACGCGGCCTCTCCCGGGACAAGATGGCCTGCATCCACGCGCCAAAGGGTAGAAGAACCGCCAGCATCCATAGGAACAGACCATATGGCCCGACCCAGGCCAGGAACAGCATCGGCGGTTCGCCGACCCATACCTGCGGGGGCGAGGCCCAGGGAAAGCCCGTCAGAATGTAGCCGCGGGCCAGTTCCGCCAGCGTCCATGTCAGGCACAGAAGCCAGACGCGCTGGTGAAACCCGCGGCCCAGCCTGTAGGCGGCCCAGAACGCCGCGCCCCAGAACAGCGCCATGCCGACCGAGATGAAGAGCAGTGCAAAGGGCGCCATCCAGCCGTGGCGCGCGGCATCGACGAAGAAGGGCTCCACGATCCATGACAGGCCCAGGCCGAACCAGCCGGTCCCCATGGCCAGCCCGACCCACGCCGCCTGCCACGCCGTGGTGCAACGCCGCAAGGCAAAGGGCACGGCCAGGAACATGGCCACCGTCGCGTACCACGCGTAGATCGGCGCAAGCCCCAAGGCCCCCAACGCGCCGGCAACAAAGGCGGCGAGCAGGAGTGAAGCGCGCCATGCGGCGGGTGACAGTGTCATAGGCGGTCCCGGTTCAGGCCGTGGCGTCCTTCAGGCGGACGCGCAGACGCTTGATCCGGCGGGGATCGGCGTCGATCACCTCGAACTCGGGGCCATCGGGATGGGGGATGACCTCCCCCCGTGTCGGTACCCGGCCCGACAGCATGAAGACCAGACCGCCCAGCGTGTCGATCTCCTCCTCTGCGACGTCCTCGTGATCGGTCAGGGAGCGTCCGATCTCGGCTTCGAATTCCTCCAGCGGGGTCTTGGCGAGCGCCACGTAGACGCCGGCCTTTTCCTTCCGCCATGTCTGGGATTCGTCGGTGTCGTGCTCGTCTTCGATCTCCCCGATGACCTGTTCGATCAGGTCCTCGATCGTGACCAGCCCTTCGACACCGCCATATTCGTCGATCACCAGCGCCATGTGCCGCCGTTCCGTCTGCATCTTCTGCAGCAGCACGCCGATCGGCATCGACGGCGGCACGAACAGCAAGGGCCGCAGCATCGACGGCAGGTCGAAGTTCGACGAATTGCCGTTGAAGCCGTGGGTCAGTGCGAAGTCCTTCAGGTGGGCAAAGCCCTGCGGGGAATCGAGCGTATTGTCGTAGACCGGGATCCGCGAATAGCCGCTCTCGCGGAACGCCTCCAGCAGTTCGTCCCGGCTGGCGGTGACGGGCAGGGCCACGATTTCCGCGGTCGGTACGGCCACGTCCTCGACCCGCATCCGGCGAAGGTTGATCATGCCATGGCGAGGGGCTTCGGTCACATGGGTCCCATTGGTATGAAGCCGGGCCGGTTCGTCCTTGCGCATCTTGTCCAGCAACCGCTGCCAGAGACCCACGCGCGATGGCGAAGGCGCCGAAGAAAGCGAAAGCTGTGTCGTCGATGACATCGGGTACGTCGCAATCGCTTGCGAACGAACCGCCTCGGCCGGTGTTTTGCGTGTGATCGGTCCCGTCAGGGACCTTGCCTGCGCGCTCTGCGCCGCGGCAGAACTGCCGTCGTTATCGCCCATTTATCCTGTCCGGCGCAGGGGAACTTGTTTCTGCGTCCGTCATCCTAGAAATTCAGTCCGAGTACGGGTTTTCAAGACCCAGATGCCCAAGTATTTCAACCTCTGCGGTTTCCATCAAGTTGGCATCTTCATTGCAGATGTGATCGTAACCCAGAAGATGCAATACTGCATGAACAATCAGATGTGTCGCATGGTCCTGCACGGGCTTGTTCGCGGCCCTAGCTTCCGCCTCGCACGTTTCCCAGGCGATTGCTATATCCCCCAGCGCATAAACGCCTTCAAAATTTGTCTCTGGCGCCTCGGGCACCGCTCCGGGGGTATCGGATGACAAGTCTTCCTCGGGCCAGCTGAGCACGTTTGTTGGCTGCGGCTTCTCGCGAAATTCGGCGTTCAGCACGGCGATTCGGGCATCATCGCAGCCCAGAACCGTGATTTCGACCAGATCCGGATCCAGCCCCGCCCACGCGCATACGGCGATTGCCGCCCGTTCGCAAAGCCCGTCCAGATCGCAGCTTTCCCAGCGCGGATCCTCGAGCCGGACATCGGTGACCATCTATTCGCGTCTCACACGTCGGCCTCGTAGGCGTCGATGATCGCGGCCACCAGCGGGTGGCGGACGACGTCCTTGGACGTGAAATAGTTGAACGCGATCTTGGGGATCGGCTTCAGCAGCCTTTCGGCATCTGCGAGCCCCGAGGTCACGCCCCGTGGCAGGTCGACCTGGCTTCGGTCCCCGGTGATCACCATGCGCGAGCCTTCGCCCAGACGGGTCAGGAACATCTTCATCTGCATGGTCGTCGCATTCTGCGCCTCGTCCAGCACGACGAAGGCGTTCGAAAGCGTCCGTCCCCGCATGAAGGCCAGCGGCGCGATCTCGATCTTCTTGGCCTCGCGCAGCTTGCCCACTTCCTTGCCGCCCAAGAAATCGTTCAGGGCGTCATAGAGCGGCTGCATGTAGGGATCGACCTTGTCCTCCTGGGTGCCGGGCAGGAAGCCCAGCCGTTCGCCCGCCTCGACGGCGGGGCGGCACAGGACGATCTTGTCGACATCGCCGGTCATGAACATCGACACACCGGCGGCCACGGCAAGATACGTCTTGCCGGTGCCGGCCGGGCCGATGCCGAAGGCAAGTTCATTGTCGAACAACGAACACACATAAGCCTTCTGGGCTTCGGTCCGGGGTTCGACGATCTTGCGCCGGGTGCGGATTTCAACCCGGTCGGCATTGAACATCTCAAGCTGATCGTCGGCCTCGTCGTCGGGATCGAACCCCACCGACGGGCCCATGCGGAATTCGCGGTCCAGGTCGCCGGGTTCCACCGGGCGCCCCGCTTCCAGCCGGGCGTACAGCGATTGCAGCACCTCGGCGGCACGCTTTTGCGCGGCGGGCTCCTGCCCCAGAACGGCGATGACATTGCCACGATGCGCCAGCTGCACGCCAAGCGCGCTTTCGATGGCCACAAGGTTTCGATTGTGCTCGCCGCACAGGTCGATCAGAAGCCGGTTGTCGGGAAATTCGATCTGCACGTCCGCAGGCGCCAGATCCTTTGGCGGTGGGGTCAGGGCACGAATGGCCAATCCGCTCTCCTCGCTCGGGGTGTAGGGAACAGCGTGCCAAATTCTGTGGCCATGGCGCAAGCGCCAAAAGTGGCTTTTCACAAAGATGAAACACTACAGGCGGTGTATTGCCCGTTCCTTAACCCCGATATGGGCTAACGGGCTTCGGCGCCGCTGCGTCAAAGCAGGTCGACGACAAAGCTGTCCTGCTTGAACGGGCCCGTGGCGATTCCCGGTGGGGCGATGCCCGAACACACCGGCTTGCCCTTCCGATCCAGCCGCTGCGACAGGTAGCCTTCGACGCCGTCGTCGATGATCCAGTGATCGCACCCGTTCGGATCGACCCAGATCCCCGCTTCCAGCTGGCTGAGGTCCTTGGCATCGACCCCGCCGTCGATCGTCTTGTTGACGCTCGATTCGCAGGCCGCAAGGCCGGCCGTCGCGGCGAGAAGGAGAAGGGCTTTGGTTCGGAACATCTCGCTTCTCCTCAGTTCACGCAGACGATGTCGACGCGGCGGTTCTCGGCCCGCCCCTGGGCCGTGGCATTCGACGCCAGCGGCTGACGTTCGCCCGCCCCACGGATATCGACTACCTGCGCCCCCGCACTCTGCCCGATCGCAGCCACCGCACTGGCGCGCTGTTCAGACAGGCGCTGGTTGAAGGAGGCCGCGCCGACATTGTCGGTGTGTCCGACCACGATGTAGCCCGTGGCGTTCTGCGACCGGAAGAACTGAAGCAGGCTCTGCCGTCCGGCAGGGCTGACGTTGGCGCTGCCCGTGGCGAAGAACTGGTCGGCCTGCATCGTGCCGCAGGCGCGACGGTCGCGGCACACCGGCGTTCCGTCGCGGCGGACATGAGGGGTCATGTAGCCTTCGGCCCCGTCATCCATCACCCAGTGTTCGCAACCGTCGGGATCGACCCAGATCGTGGGTTCATAGATCTCGCCCACGCCGGTCACGGGGCCCTGCGCGAATGCCGGGGCCGAATATCCCGCGGCCATTGCGATGACGGCCGCGGCCAGGGTGGCAATTGCGTTTGACAATCTGGTCACAGGTTTCACCCCCCCGAATTCCGAAATCGTTTCAAGCGCCACCGCGCCCGGAGCCTTGGTCCCGCTGTTCACAGGAACCATTAACTATACTCACAGGAAACCATGAGTGCTGAAAAGAGGGTTAATTGGCAAGAAACTGTTGCCAAGTTGCGGGCCGGCCGGGGTTTTGCAGGCATTTTTCACTGTATCGCACTACCGCTTCCTGACGTCGCCGCCCGGAAGGGAATCACCCACCGTTTTCAGATTTTGGGAACCGGTCCGGTCAGACAAGCCGCCCGGCAAGCGAATTCGCCCCGGCCTCGACGATCTCCACATCGCGCAATTCGCCGGGCTGAAGGTCGGGCGCATCGACATGAACGGCATGCAGGTATTCGGACTTGCCGACCATCTGCCCCGGCTTCCGCCCCGCCTTTTCGAACAGCACCTTCACCTGCCGGCCAACCATCGCGTCCTGGATTTCACGCTGCTGGCGGGTGATCAGGGCCTGCAGGCGTTGCAGCCGGTCGTCGGCCTCGTCGGCACCCACTTGCGGGCGTTCGGCCGCGGGCGTGCCGGGACGCGTGGAATACTTGAAGGAATAGGCGTAGCCGTAGCCGACCGCCTCCACCAGATCGAGCGTCGCCTGGAAATCTTCCTCGGTCTCCTCCGGGAAGCCCACGATGAAATCGCCCGACATCAGGATATCGGGCCGCGCGGCGCGGATCTTCTCGATCAACCGCAGATAGCTTTCGGCCGTGTGCTGTCGGTTCATCCGCTTCAGGATCCGGTCCGATCCCGACTGCACGGGCAGGTGCAGATAGGGCATCAGTTCTTCCACCTCGGCATGGGCCGCGATCAGATCGTCGCCCATGTCGTTGGGGTGCGAGGTCGTGTAGCGGATCCGCTCCAGCCCATCGACCCTGGCCAGTTCCCGCACCAGCCGCGCCAGCGTCCAGTCGCCATCGGTGCCGGCGCCATGGTAGGCATTCACGTTCTGGCCCAGCAGCGTGACCTCGCGCACCCCGCGATCCACCAGATCGCGCGCTTCTTCCAGCACCCGCGCGGCGGGGCGGCTGACTTCGGCCCCGCGGGTATAGGGCACCACGCAGAAGGCACAGAACTTGTCGCAGCCCTCCTGCACCGTCAGGAACGCGGTCGGCCCGCGCCGCGCCTTGGGGCGGCGGGAAAGGTGCTCAAACTTGTCCTCGGCCGGGAAATCGGTGTCGAGCGCCTTGGCCCCGGTATCGGCCTTGGCCACCAGTTCGGCCAGCCGGTGGTAACTTTGCGGGCCGACGACCAGGTCGACCAGGGGCTGCCGGCGCACGATCTCGGCGCCTTCCGCCTGTGCCACGCAGCCCGCCACGCCGATCTTCAGATCCGGCTTTTCTTCCTTCAGCCCCTTGAAACGGCCAAGTTCGGAATAGACCTTTTCCGCCGCCTTCTCGCGGATATGGCAGGTGTTCAGCAGGATCATGTCGGCGTCGTCGGGCGTCGATGTCGGTTCATAGCCCGCCTTCAGCATCGCCTCTTCCATGCGCTCGCTGTCATAGACGTTCATCTGGCAGCCATAGGTCTTGATGAAGAGTTTCTTGTGCGCCGTCATGGGGAGGTCCGGATCGAGTGTGGGAGACATGTCGCCGGGGTCGCAGTGATCGGGGGCCCGGCTTGCATTGGACCGGCAATTAGCCGAATTTGCCCTGAAAGGCCAGAGACACCGCGGATCCGGGCGGGCCCAGGGGACAGCACCGACCATGACCACGGCATGAGACATGCAACGCTCGACAGTTTCCTGCGCGACGGTGCGGCGGCGCTGTTGAAGGGACCGGTGGCGCTGATCTTCGTCGAAGACGATGTCGAGGTCGCCACCACCCTGCGCCACCACCTGACCTGCGGGTTCAAGGCGCTGGTCGTGTTCATGCCGCAAGGTTTCGATCTGCCGGACGATCTGGAACAGGCCATCCACCGCGTGCCCTATGACGTGCCCCGGGCCGAAGTGGCGTTCCAGGCCATCAACCGGATGATCGCCGCGGCGCCGGGGATCTGGCTCTATTACTGCTACAACGCCGAGTACCTGTTCTATCCGTTCGGAGAGAGCCGCACGGTGGGCGAAATGCTGACCTTCCACGCGGAAGAGCGGCGCGAGGCGATGCTGACCTATGTCGTGGATCTCTACGCCGGGGATCTGCGCCGGTTCCCGAACGCGGTGTCGCTGGAGCACGCGCTGATGGACAAGTCGGGCTATTACGCGCAGGCGCGCAAGGACGAAGGCGGCGCGGTGATGGAACGGCAGCTCGATTTCTTCGGCGGCCTGCGCTGGCGGTTCGAGGAGCACATCCCCCCCCGCAGCCGCAAGATCGACCGGATCGCGCTGTTCCGGGCGAAGCCGGGGCTGCAGATCCGGCCCGATCACACGTTCAACATGGAGGAGTACAACACCTATTCCTGCCCATGGCATCACAACCTGACGGCCACGATCTGTTCGTTCCGGACGGCCAAGGCGCTGAAGCGCAATCCCGGCAGCACCTTCGACATCGATACGTTCCGCTGGCTGAACTCAACCCCGTTCGAATGGCATTCGCGGCAATTGCTGGACATGGGGCTCATGGAGCCCGGGCAGTGGTTCTAAGCGTTTGGTGCGCGACGGATGGTGCGTGGGAACCACGCACCCTACCACAAGTCGGAAGGTGATCGCCGTCGCGGGAACCTTGCCACGGGGTCCGTGGTCGCTACGCACCGCACCACGATCATCCCGCTCGGCGTACGGTCATGCCGTTTCCGCCCCGGGGACGCTATTCCCAGACCCTGAGGTATTTGACGACCAGAGAAGACAGGCGCCCGTCCACGGATTCGAATAGCTTGGGAGAGGCCGCGCGCCCGAGCCGGGCGGAGCAGGCCGTCAGGCCTGCGCCGGGGTGGGTGGGCGGGCCCGGCGAGGGCGCGCGGTCACTCCGCCGCGGCAGAGCCCGTGGGCGAAAGTTTCAGGCCATCCTCGTCCGGCGCGATCTCGGCGAAGTCGAAATTGTCGAGCCGCTGCGCCCGCCGTCCCGCCTTGTCGGCCGATATCTTGATCTCGGACACGTCCTTGGCCGCTTGGTGAAAATGCCGGTCGAGGTTCTCGACCCTGTCGCCCAGCCGTTCCACATCCTTGTGGAGGAGCCCCAGTTCCTTCCGGATCGCTCCGGCCTGTTCACGCATCCGCGCATCCTTCAGGATCGCGCGCATCGTGTTCAGCGTGGCCATGCAGGTCGTGGGCGACACGATCCAGACCCGGGCGGTGAAACCTTCGCGCACCACGTCCGGGAAATTGGCGTGAAGCTCGGCATAGACCGCCTCGGACGGCAGGAACATCAGCGCGCCGTCGGCGGTTTCGCCGTCGAGGATGTATTTCTCGGAGATCGCCTTCACATGCGCGCGCACGGCCGTGCGGAACCCCTGCCCCGCCGCCTTGGCCTCGGCCGGCGATTCGGCATTCCGCAGCGCCTCGTAGGCTTCCAGCGGGAACTTGGAATCGATCACGATGGGGCCCGGCGGGTTCGGCAGGTGGATCAGGCAGTCGGCGCGCTTGTTGTTGGAAAGCGTCGCCTGCATCGTGTAGCTGCCCGCGGGCAGCGCCTTCGACACGATCTCGTTCAGCTGGATTTCCCCGAAGGCGCCGCGGGTCTGCTTGTTCGACAGGATGTCCTGCAGGCTCAGCACATCGCCCGACAGCTTGGTGATGTTGTCCTGCGCCTTGTCGATCACCGCCAGCCGCTCCTGCAACTGCGTGAGCGATGTCACCGTCTGCTTCGACGCGCCGGTCAGCGAGGCGTTCATCTTCTCGTGCAGTTCCGTCAGCGCCCGGTTCGACCGCATCGCGTTGTCGGCCAGCCGGTCGGCCATCTGCTGCTGCACGCCCGACAGCTTGTCCGACATCTGCTGCTGGACATGGCCCAGCCGCGATTCGACCGTCTGGACCAGCTGCACCTGCGCGTTGGCCTGCGTGTCCGACACCTGCTGCAACCCGCCGCGAAGCTGCTCCTGCCCCTGCCCCAGATCGCGGAGCGTCTGGCTCATCAGCACCATCTGCTGGGCCAGCGGTTCCGACATCCGGGCAGACCGGGCCGCGGCGCGGATCGCCAGAACGAGCAGCAACAGGACAATCGCGGCAAGGCCTGCCCCCGCCAGCACCAGCTGGCCTTCGGGTTGCGACGGATCGATCTGATATGCGCCCACCTGTATCATGTGCGTCCGAACAGCCGTTCGATATCGGCCAGCTTGAGTTCCACGTAGGTCGGTCGGCCGTGATTGCATTGCCCGGAATGCGGCGTGGCCTCCATCTCGCGCAGCAGAGCGTTCATCTCCTCCGCGCCCATCCGACGCCCTGCGCGGACGGATCCATGGCAGGCCATCCGGCTCAGCACCGCCTCGATCCGCGCTTGCAGCGTCAGCGAGCCGTCCTGATCCGTCAGTTCGTCCAGGATATCGCGCAGCAGGGCTTCGGCGTTCACGGTGCCCAGTATCGCCGGGGTTTCGCGCACGGCGATCGAGGTTCCGCCGAAGGGTTCGATGCCCAGCCCCATGCGGTGCAGATCCCCGGCCATCTCCAGAAGCCGCGCGCAATCGGCGGCGGGCAGGTCGATGATATCGGGAATCAGCAGAGCCTGCGCGGCGACGCCCTTTTCGGCCATCTGCGCTTTCAGCCGTTCATAGACCAGCCGTTCATGCGCCGCGTGCTGGTCGACGATGACCATGCCGTCATCGGTCTGCGCGATCAGGTAGGTTTCGTGCACCTGGCCCCTGGCGGCACCCAGCGGCAGGTGCCGGACCCTTGCTTCGGTCTCTGGCTCCGGATCGGGTGTCACCACCTGCCCGCTGAGGGTGCCCTGCATCTCGGCAAAGCCGGGATCGGGGGCCTGCATGGTGTATGCCATGCGGCGCGCGGCCTCGCCGGGCCGGTCCATCTGGTAAATGCGGGCTGTGGCCTGGCCGCTCTCCTCGGGCCTCATCGCGCCCAGCGTGGCGCCCGCGACGGTGGTCGAGGCGCGGTGCCCGGCCTCGGCCAGCGCGTGGCGCAGGCCGGAGACGATCAGGCCGCGGGCCATGCCGGGATCGCGAAAGCGAACCTCGGTCTTGGCCGGGTGTACGTTCACGTCGACGAGCTCGGGATCGCAGTCGATGAAAAGCGCAGCCACCGGATGACGGTCTCGGGACAGGTAGTCGAAATAGGCGGCGCGCAGGGCGCCTGTCAGCATCTTGTCCCGCACCGGGCGGCCGTTGACGAACAGGTACTGCGCCACCGCCGCACCGCGGGAATAGGTCGGCAGCGCCGCCAGCCCCGTCAGGCGGAGCCCGTCGCGGGTAGTGTCGATGGGCAGGGCGTTTTCGACGAAGGCCCGGCCCATCACGGTGCCAAGACGGGCCGACAGCGCCTCGAACAGATCGCCCTGTTCGGCGTCGGCGCGGAAGATCTCTCGCGCGGCCCCGCCCGAGACATCGCGCAGGGTGAAGCCCACCGAGGGCTCGGCCATGGCCAGCCGCTTGATCACGTCGGTGACCGCCTGAGCCTCGGCACGGTCCGAACGCAGGAATTTCAGGCGGGCGGGGGTGGCGTAGAAGATCTCGCGCAGTTCGACCGTGGTGCCGGGATTGTGCGCCGCGGGGCGGACATCGGCCATCTGGCCGCCAGCGACGGACAGGGTGAACGCGGCCTCGCCCGGCACGCGGCTGGTGATGGACAGGCGGCCCACCGCGGCGAGCGACGGCAGCGCCTCGCCCCGGAACCCGAAGGTGTGGATATTCAGAAGGTCGCTGCCGTCGATCTTCGACGTCGCGTGGCGGGACAGGGCCAGCGGCAGTTCATCGGCGGGGATACCGCAGCCATCGTCGGAGACACGGATCAGGGTCTTGCCGGCTTCGGCGATTTCGACAGTGATCCGGGTCGCGCCAGCGTCGATTGCGTTTTCAACCAGTTCCTTGACGGCCGAGGCCGGGCGCTCGACCACCTCGCCCGCGGCTATGCGGTTGATCGCGGAATCGTTCAACTGGCGGATGATCGCGCGGGGTGCGGTATCGCCGATATTGGGGTGTGCGTGGACCATACCCCTAGACCTAGCAGGGCTGAGGCGATTCTGCCAGCTTGCTTGCGGGGGTTCGGGCTATTCGGCGGGCAGCAGTCCCAGACCCTGGCGGGTGGACCGTTCAGAGGCCGCGTTGCGGGCCATGCCCAGCGTCGCCGCGCAGAAAAACGCCACCAGCAGGGCCGACACGGCCGCATAGGCGACCATGGTCTGGGGCAGATCGCTGACCACGCCGGCGGGCAGCGGCAGGGGGGCCAGCGCCTCGAGCGGGACGGCGCCGTGCCAGAGCAGCAGCGTGATGGGCCAGCCGGCAAAGCTGATCGAGAAGACCCCGATCAGCAATGCATAGGGCGGCATGCCGGGCATGGAGCGGCTTGTGGCGCCAAAGCCCAGCGTGGCCCAGGACAGGCCCGCCATGGCCACCAACACCAGCGAGAACCAGATCGCCGCGGTTTCCGACAGCCGCGCGGTATCGGCAGAGAGCAGCACCAGAAGCGGCGCGGCGATGGCCACCATCCACAGCCCGGTGCGCAGCATGCCCCGCTGGGCGCGGGTCCGTTCCCCCGTCAGGATGCGCAGCGCGGTCAGCCCGGCGATCAGGCAACCAACCGTCAGGACCGAAGACAGCACTGCCGCCAGGGTCAGTTCCGGGATCGTGACTCCTGAAAGCGCGCCGCCCAGACCGATGCCAAGCCCGATCAGGACCAGCGACCAAAGCGTGGCGCCTGTGGCGATCATCAGCCCGGCCGCTGCCTGCACCCGCCGGCGCGGCAGAGTGCGACGCATCAGCAGCAGCGAGAGCCCGATGCTCTGGAACGCGAAGGCGGCCATGAAGGCGCTGCCGGCAAGGGGAGAGATCAGCGGCTCGGCCCCGCGCAGAACCTGCGATTGTGACGCCAGCGCCAGCCCGGACACCGCGCTCAGCCCGAAGGCCAGCGCCTGCACCCGCGTCCAGAAGGCCCGCACCCGGCGCATGTCGCGCAGGCCAGCGCCGCGCACGCCGGTGCCGCGGACATCCGTCTGCCACAGCGCCTGCGCATAAAGCGCGCACAGAACCCATCCCAGCGCCAGCGTGATGGCGGGGAAGAGCATGTGAAACGAAGCGAGAATCCCGAACTGCGTCCGGGAAAGCATCAGGACGTCCATATCAACCGCGGTTAAGGTTTCAGAAGGAAATCTTAATATGGGTAAGGGTGACCCTTACGTCAAAGCCTTTGCCAGCGACGCGGCGACGCAGGGAAAAGCGGAAAGAAAGCGGGGCAGGTCAGGCGCCTTCGGGCGCGCCCGTGCGGGACCGGCACGGGCCGTACAGCGCCGCGATGCCAAGGATCACGCCCGAAACGGTGGCGATCATGCCCGCAGCGCTCACCGCGTCCTGCCCGCCCAGCCACAACGGGCCGTAGCCGGCCAGCACGTAACCAAGGACCGCGGACAGGGTAGCGAACAGGACGCTCCACGCGACCTGCCGTTCCAGCCGGTTGGTCATCATACGCGCCGCAGCGGGGGGGCAAATGAACATCGCGATCACGATGATCGACCCCACGGCGTCGAACGCGGCCACCGCAGCCAGCGCGGCGACCGTTACCAGCGACAGGCCGATCAACCCGGTCGGCAGACCCAGCGTGCGGGCAAAGCCTTCGTCGAAGGTGGAGATCTTCAGCGGCCGCCACAGGACCGCCATGAACAGCGCGACGGCCACCAGCGTGATGGCGATGCGCGGAAGCTCCACCGGCAGATAGCGCAGCGCTTGCGCGTCGAGCAGCGATCCCCAGCCCGTCGCATCCAGCCAGATCAGGCTTTCAAGGTTGCCGTAAAGCGCATGTTGGACGTCAAGATGGACGCTGGAGGTATCGGAAAGCTCCAGAAGCAGCACCCCGCCCGCGAACATTGCCGTGAAGACGACACCCATCGCGGCACCCGGTTCGATATTGCCCAGGCGGCGCACGAGTTCGATCAGGATCACCGTCAGAACGGCCGCAACCATGGCACCGATCAGCATCGGCCCGGTCGAGATCGTGCCGGTCACAAGGAAAGCCGCGACGATGCCGGGCAGGACGACGTGGCTGATGGCATCCCCGATAAGGGCCTGACGGCGCAGGAGCAGGAAGTTCCCCGGCAGCGCGCAGGCGATGGCAGCGAAGGTGCCGATCAGGATCGGCGGCAGCGACAGGGGGACGAATTCGGCACCCATCAGGCGGAAACTCCCTGCGGGCTACCGATGCGGCGGTCGATCTCGGCAATCTGGTCGCGGGTTAGCACGGCGTCAATGTCGGTCAGCCCGTCATAGAAGGCGGCGGCCGCTTCGTGGGCGGGATCGGTGCGGACGATCTCCCACCGTTTTTCATCGCGCAGGGCGCGGGCGGCGCGGGCGCGGCCGGCCTCCGTCGCCACGCCATCCGGGCGGGCGAGACCTGCGCGGCGCAGCAGCCGCAGGGTACGTGGTTCATAGATCTGTTGCGCCTGTGCCAGCGCCAGAAGGCCCTGCCGCAGGTGGACGCGGTGCTGGAACCGCAGGTGCCGGACGAGCGCCGCCATCACGCCACGACCGGGCGCGAACAGCAGCGACAGCGCGAACAGGCCGAAGGCGATCAGCACGATGATCGGCCCTGTCGGCACGTTCGGCACGGCGGCGGAAATGGCGGCCCCGGTGTATCCGGCCAGCCCGCCAAGGATGCCTCCGATCAGCACCACGTGGTCGGCCCGGTCGGTCCAGAACCGGGCGGCGACCGACGGGATGATCAACAGCGCCACGATCAGGATCAGACCCACGATCTTCAGGCCGACGACAGTCACGGCCATCACCAGCCCCATCATCGCAAGATCCACCCGATCCACGTTCAGCCCGCGCGCGGCGGCGTATTCGGGATCGAAGGCGACCTCCAGCATCGGGCGGCGCAGGATGAAGATCGCCAGCAGGATCAACGCGCCCCCGCCCGCGATCACCAGCGCATCCATGCGCAGCATCCCGGCGGTCGAGCCCAGCAGAAAGTTCTCAAGCCCCGCCTGACGGCCGGAACTCATGGTCTGGATCACGGTCAGAAGCACGATGCCGAAACCGAAGAAGACGGACAGGACGGCACCGATGGCCGCGTCTTCGGCCAGCCGGGTACGGCGCACCAGCCAGCCAAGGCACAAAAGCCCGGCCCAGGCCGACAGCGCCGATCCCAGAAGCAAACCGGGCAAGTTGCGGCCGTCCGCGCCAAGAGCCACCATCACGATGAAGGCCAGCCCCACGCCGGGCAGTGTCGCATGGCTGATCGCATCGCTGACCAGCGCGCGTTTGCGCAGGTAGAGGAACGATCCGGTCATGCCCGCGGCCACGCCGAGCAGCATGGCGCCCACGGCGACCAGCGTGGCGTTGTAGCCCAGCTGCAAAAGCAGCGCATCGATGACCATGTGTCCGGTTCCCGGTTACGCCAGCGCGGCCGAGATCTGATCGACCTGCGCCGCGGCAAGACGGCCGCCATAGGCCTCCTGCAACGTTTCGGCGGTAAAGGCAGTGGCGACGGGGCCTTCGGCGATACGGCGTACGTTGATCATGAAGACATGGTCGAAGTAATCGCCCACGGTCGCCAGGTCATGATGCACGGCGACGACGGTCTTGCCCTCGGCCTTCAGCGATTTCAGCACGGCGATGATCGCCTTTTCCGTGGCAGCATCGACCCCGGCGAAGGGTTCATCCAGGAGATACAGATCCGCCTCCTGCGCCAGCGCGCGGGCCAGGAAGACCCGCTGCTGCTGACCGCCCGACAGCTGGCCGATCTGGCGATCGGCGAAGGCCACCATGCCCACGCGATCCAGGCAGGCGCGGGCGCGGTCGATATGGGCGCCGCGCAGACGGCCCAGCAAACCGACCTCGCGATAAAGCCCCATCAGAACGACGTCGATCACGCGGGTGGGGAAATCCCAGTCCACGCTCGCGCGTTGCGGCACATAGGCGATCTTTGCCCGCATCTCGGCCAGCGGACGGCCCATGACCTCCACCTGCCCGGACAGGGGTTTCACGATCCCAAGGCAGGCCTTCAGCAGCGTCGACTTCCCGGCGCCGTTCGGCCCGATGATCGCGGTCATCGACCCCGCCTTCACGGTCATGTCCACGGAAAACACCGCCGGTTTTTCCCCGTAGGAAACGGTCATCCCCCGGACGGCCAGCGGGCTTTGCGCCCGTGCGGTATCGCTGGCGACATGTCCGTCGGTGCTTGCGAGTTCCAGCATGTCAGCTCCCGGTTGCCAGTTTGCCATCCATGCCGCGCGCGGGCACATTCGCCCCAAGCGCACCGGCAATGGTGGTCACGTTATGATCGATCATGCCCAGGTAGGTGCCTTCATAGGTCCCGTCCCGGCCCATCGCGTCACTGAAAAGTTCGCCGCCGATCGTCACCTCGTGCCCACGGGCCGACGCGCCTTCGGCCAGCGCGCGCATGTTGCGGTCGGGGACCGAGCTTTCGACGAAGACGGCCCGAATGTTGCTGTCGACCAGCCGGTCGACCAGCGTGCGGATACGGGATAACCCTGCCTCGGATTCCGTGGAAATGCCCTGAATGCCCAGCACTTCGAAGCCATAGGCCTCGCCGAAGTAACCGAAGGCATCGTGCGCGGTTACAAGCACGCGGCCCGATTCCGGAACCTTGGCCAGCGTCTCGGCCGCGTAGGCATCCAGACGTCCCAGATCGGCGATATGGGCGTCGGCATTGGCGGCAAAGATCCCGGCCGCCTCGGGGCGCGCTTCGGTCAGGGCGCGCTGCACTTCGCGCACGACACCGGACCACATGCCCGGGTCCATCCAGACGTGGGGGTCGTACTTGTCCTCGTAATCCTCGTGGCCCAGCAGCGCATCCTTCGGCAGCGCTTCGGCCACCGCGACGACCACGTTCTTGCGGGCCAGCTTGTGCATGAATTCTTCCATCTGCGCTTCAAGGTAGAGCCCGTGCCACAGCACCAGATCCGCCCGTGTCAGCGCCACGATGTCCGACCGCGTCTGGCGATAGGAATGCGGATCGACCCCCGGCCCCATCAGCGCCTTCACCTCGACCTCGTCCCCGCCGACCTGCCGCGCGGCATCCGCGATCATGCCCGTGGTGGCCACGATCTGAAGCGGCGCATCGGCGGCCGCGGCGGGTTTCGACAGGAACGGCAGCGACAGCAGCATCACGGCGGCGGTGAAGCCCCCAAGGAATGCGCGTCGGCCAGTGAAAGCAGTCATGAGTCGGGTTTCCATCGTTTCATTTCAAATTGAATATGAGAGTCACTCGCAAGTCTGTCAATGCTCTTGCGAATTATTCGCAAAATTAACGCCCGACTCTTGGGCGCTTATCCGCCGCCGTCATCACGGACTTGCACGCTTCTGCACGTCACGGTTGCAAAGCGCCGCTGGCGTCGGGATGGCTGTCGGCATGGCACAGGTGCGGTCAACCGGCGGCGCGACGGGATTGTTCCTGCGCCAATGCCGACAGGCCCGTTTCCGCGACGGCCCCGCACCGGGCCCGCGTTCCTGTCCTTGCCATGCCGCAAGGCTCGTGCCACCGTTCCGGCAACGGAAGGGAGGCCGGCATGAACATGGAGACGGCGTATCAGACCGCGCCCGCCGCGCATCTGGAGCCCCGCAATCCCGGCATGCCGCTGGACATGGGACTTGTCCGCGCGGCACAGGCCAACACACCCGCCATCGAACGCCGCGCCGCCACCCTGCCTGGCCGCCGGTCGGTCAAGAAGGACCATCAGGCCGCGTGGCTTCTGAAGGCCGTGACCTGCATCGACCTGACGACGCTTTCGGGCGACGACACGGCCGGCCGCGTCCGCCGCCTGTGCGCCAAGGCGAAACGCCCCGTCCGTGCCGATCTGCTGAACGCGATGGGCATGCCGCCGATCACCGTCGGCGCCGTCTGCGTCTACCACGACATGATCGCGCCCGCCGTCGGCGCCCTGCAAGGCTCGGGTATTCCCGTGGCCGCCGTGTCCACGGGCTTCCCTGCGGGCTTGTCGCCCTTCCACCTGCGCGTGGCCGAGATCGGCGAAAGCGTGGCGGCCGGCGCGGAGGAGATCGACATTGTCATCTCGCGCCGTCACGTGCTGTCGGGCGACTGGCAGGCGCTATATGACGAGGTCCGCGCCTTCCGCGCCGCCTGTGGCGAGGCGCATCTGAAGACGATCCTGGCCACCGGAGAGCTGGGGAGCCTGAGGAATGTCGCCAAGGCATCGCTGGTGGGGATGATGGCCGGGGCCGATTTCATCAAGACCTCGACCGGCAAGGAAAGCGTGAACGCCACGCTGCCCGTCACGCTGGTGATGCTGCGGGCGATCCGCGCCTATCACGCTGCCACCGGCATCCGCGTCGGCTACAAGCCCGCGGGCGGGATATCGAAGGCCAAGGACGCGCTGGTCTACCTGTCGATGATCAAGGACGAGCTGGGCGATGCCTGGCTGTCCCCGCATCTTTTCCGCTTTGGCGCGTCGTCGCTGCTGGGCGATATCGAACGGCAACTGGAACACCATGTCACCGGCGCCTATTCCGCCGAGTGGCGTCATCCGATGGGGTAAGCGACATGCTTAAACTTCGAGCTAACTGCGAATGCGGCGGAGAAGCTGCGTGAGTGTCGCCGAGATCTTTGAAAGCATGAGCTACGGCCCCGCCCCCGAAAGCGCGAAAGAAGCGCTGAACTGGATCGCCTCGCATGATGGCCGCTTCGGCCAGTTCATCGACGGCGCCTTCACCGAGCCCGGCGATGGCTTCGACACACGCAACCCGGCGACGGGCGACGCTCTGGCGCACATCAGTCAGGCAACGCAGGACGACTTGGATGCCGCCGTCTCTGCCGCCCGGGCCGCGCAAGCGGACTGGGAGGGTCTGGGCGGACCGGGCCGGGCGCTACACCTTTATGCCCTCGCGCGGCTATTGCAGAAACACGCGCGGCTGTTCGCGGTGCTGGAAACGCTCGACAACGGCAAGCCGATCCGGGAATCGCGGGATATCGACATCCCGCTGGTGCAACGGCATTTCTATCACCACGCCGGCATGGCCCAACTGATGGAAACGGAACTGCCCGGCCGCAAAGCCGTGGGCGTCTGCGGGCAGATCGTGCCGTGGAACTTCCCGTTGCTGATGCTGGCATGGAAGATCGCGCCCGCGCTGGCCATGGGCAACACGGTGGTTCTGAAGCCCGCCGAATACACCTCGCTCACAGCCCTGCTGTTTGCCGAGATCTGCGTGCAGGCGGGCCTGCCAAAGGGCGTCGTCAACATCGTCACCGGCGACAGCGCGGTGGGAGAGATGATCGTCGGCGCCCCGGTCGACAAGATCGCCTTCACCGGCTCCACCGATGTGGGCCGTCGGATCCGCGAAGCGACGGCCGGGACGGGCAAGCGCCTGACGCTGGAGCTCGGCGGCAAGTCGCCCTACATCGTGTTCGAAGACGCAGATCTGGACAGCGCCGTCGAAGGGCTGGTGGACGCGATCTGGTTCAACCAGGGGCAGGTCTGCTGCGCCGGATCGCGCCTGATCGTGCAGGAAAGCGTGTCGGAGGATTTCCACACCCGGCTTAAGGCGCGAATGGACAAGCTTCGGATCGGCGACCCGCTGGACAAATGCGTCGATGTCGGCGCCGTGGTGGACCCGGTCCAGCATGCCCGGATCTCCGAAATGGTCGACGGTTGCACCGACGGCCAGATCCACCGCAGCGCCGCGGCCCTGCCCGATGGCGGCTGCTTCTACCCGCCCACGCTGATCGAAGGTCTGGATCCGGCCCACCCCCTGATGCAGGAGGAGATCTTCGGGCCCGTCCTCGTCTCCACCACCTTCCGGACCCCGGCCGAGGCCGTGTCACTGGCCAACAATACCCGCTACGGGCTAGCGGCGACGGTGTGGTCGGAAAACGTGAACCTCGCGCTCGACGTGGCGCCGAAGCTGATGGCGGGCGTGGTCTGGGTGAACGCGACCAACCTGTTCGACGCGGCGGCCGGCTTTGGCGGGATGCGTGAAAGCGGCTTCGGGCGCGAAGGCGGATGGGAAGGGTTGCAGGCCTACACCAAGCCCGCACATGATCCCGGCCCGCTGGAATTGCCCGAGGCCGGAACCGCGGCCAGCATCGGCGGCAGCGGGATCGACCGGACGCCAAAGCTCTATATCGGTGGCAAGCAGGCGCGGCCCGACGGCGGCTACGTGCGCGCGGTTGCGGCCCCCGATGGCACGCTTTTGGGCCATGTGGGCGAGGCGAACCGCAAGGATGTGCGGAACGCGGTCGAGGCGGCGCAGGCGGCCAAGGGCTGGTCCGGCATGTCGGGCCATCAGCGGGCGCAGGTGCTGTATTACATTGCCGAAAACATCTCCGCCCGGGCGGATGACTTTGCCGATCTGCTCGACCGGATGTCGGGACTGACGCAGGGCGGGGCCGAGGTCGACGCGACGCTCGACCGGCTATTCACCGCCGCGGCGTGGGCCGACAAGTTCGACGGTCGCGTCGCGGGCGTGCCCCTGCGCGGCGTGGCCCTGTCGACGCGAACGCCGGTGGGCGTGATCGGCATCCTGTGTCCGGAGGAAGCGCCCCTGCTGGGGCTTGCCACCGCGATGGCCGCGGCGCTGGCGATGGGCAACCGGACGATCCTGATCGCGCCTGAACGCGCGCCATTGGTGGCGACGGAACTGTACCAGGTCCTGGACACGTCGGACGTGCCGGGCGGCGCCGTCAATATTCTGACCGGGAGCCATGCCGATCTGGCGCCGGTGCTGGCCTCGCACATGGACGTGGACGCGGTGTGGTCGTTTTCGGCCGCGGATGTATCGGCGGGTATCGAACACGCCTCGGCCGGGAACCTGAAGCGGACATGGGTCAACAACGGGCAGGCCACGGACTGGGGGTCGCGCGACATGCGACCCTTCCTTGAAGAAGCGACGGAGATCCGGACGGTCTGGATTCCCTACGGCGAGTGAGGACGAAAGCATGAGCGTGACACTGGATTTCGCCGACATGTCGGTGGTCGTCGTCGGCGGCACGAGCGGCATCAACCGCGGCATTGCCGAGGCCTTCGCCTCCCACGGGGCCAAGGTGGCCGTGGCCAGCCGCAACCCGGAGAAGGTGGCCGATACGGTCAAGTCACTGGAAGGTATGGGCGCCGGCATGGCGATGGGCCAGGCCTTCGATGTGCGCGACCCCGATGGCGTGGCCGAAGGGCTGGCGGCGTTTCATGCGAAGATGGGCGACTTCGACGTTCTGGTCTCGGGCGCGGCCGGCAACTTCCCGGCGCTGATGTCCGAAATGTCGAACAACGCCTTCCGCACGGTGGTCGAGATCGACCTGATGGGGACCGTGCACGTGATGAAGGCGGCCTACCCGTTCCTGAAGAAACCCGGCGCGTCGGTTGTCAGCATCTCGGCCCCGCAGGCGTTTCTGCCCTACGAAGGCCAGTCCCATGTCTGCGCGGCGAAGGCGGGGGTGGATCAGATCACCCGCACGCTGGCGATGGAATGGGGCCACGAGGGCATCCGCATCAACTCGGTCGTGCCGGGTCTGATCGACGATACCGAGGGCGCCCGGCGCCTGGTTCCGACCGAGGAGGCGCGCCGGCAGGCGCTGGCCGCGATCCCGCTTGAACGGATGGGTGAAAAAGCGGACGTGGCCAACATGTGCCTGTTCCTGGCCTCGCCGCTGGCCTCTTATGTCACGGGAACCGTGATCAACGTGGATGGCGCGCTGTACCAGGGCGGATCCGGGCACCTGAGCATGCAGATGGGCAAGATGCTCCGCATGACGGCCGGCAGCAAACGGTAAGGCCGCGAAGCCGCTTGATGGAAGCGGCTTCGCTCGGCGCCTCAGCCTTCGCTGCCGGTGGTCGAGCTTAGCCCCTCGGGCTGGCCCACGACGACGAAGTGCAGGGCATCGGGATCCAGCAGTTCACGCGCGACGCGGTTCACGTCCTCCAGCGTCACGGCGTCGACCTTGTCGTTGCGGGTGGCGATGTAATCGGTCGGCAGGTCCTGCATCTGCATCCCCAGCATGATCGACGCGATCCGCCCGTTGCCGTCGAAGCGCAGCGGGTAGGCGCCGGTCAGGTAGGTCTTGGCCTCGTCCAGTTCCTTCTGGGTTACGCCGTCTTCCGCCATGCGGGCCCATTCGTCCCGGATGACCTCGATCGCCTCGGCGATGCGGTCATTGCCCGACGCGACGCTGCCCATGTACATGGCGGCCAGATCCTTGGGCACGAGATAGGAATAGACGCCGTACGTCAGCCCGCGCTTTTCGCGCACCTCGTTCATCAGGCGGCTTTCGAACCCGCCGCCGCCAAGGATGTGGTTCAGCACGTAGGCGGCGAAGAAATCCGGATCGTCGCGTTCGATCCCCTTGTGGCCGAAATAGGCGACCGATTGCGGCGTGGCGAAGGGCACCACGGTAACCCCGCCTTCCAGCGCGACGTCGGCCGGGCCGGGTAGCGGCGCGCCGGTGTCGGGCAGATCGCCCAGCAGGTCATCGACGACCGTCGCCAGTTCGGGCGCGGTGATGTCGCCCACGGCGCCGATATAGACCCTGTCACGGGCGAAGACGGCCTCGTGCGCCGCCACGATATCCTCGCGCGTCAGGGCCGACACGCTTTCGATCGTGCCTTCGCCGGGGCTGCCATAAGGATGATCGCCATAGGCCATCTCGGAAAAGGCCCGCCCGGCAATCGCGTTCGGGTCCTTCAGGTCGTTCGACAGCGACGACAGAACCTGGCGCCGTACACGTTCGATGGAGTCGGCATCGAAATGCGGATCGTGGATCGCGTCGTGCAGCAGGGCCATCGCCTCGCTCCGGCTTTCGGTCAGGAACCGCGCGGTGATCGTCACCTCGTCGTCCGAGGAATCGTAATCGACCGACGCCGCGATCCGTTCCAGCGCGCGGGCATGTTCGCGGCTGTCCAGTTCGCCTGCCCCTTCTTCAAGCAGGCCCATCATCAGGTAGACCGCCCCACGCTTGTCCGGCGCGTCCAGAGACGAGCCGCCGCGGAACCGCAGTTCCAGAACGGTGAAGGGGTGATTGTGATCCTCGACCAGCCACGCGGTCAGGCCGCCCGGGGTCTCGATCTCCTCGATCTCGACCGCGGCCAGCGCGGGCATCGCCATCATCACGGCCGTGGCGGCCGCCAGTATCCAGGTGAAAGCCCGGTTCATTGCGTCACCTCCTGTTCCTGCTTGGACGGGTCGGCGCGCATCAACCAGCCCGTCACCGACGCCTCGGGACGCAGGACCTCGTGCGCGACGGCCATGATATCTTCGGGCGTCACCGCCTGCAGCACCTCGGGCCAGGCCTGAACGTCCTCGACAGTCAGCCCGGTCGTCAGCGCGCGGCCATAGCGGTTTGCCAGGTTGTCGAGACTGTCGCCGGCGTAGATCTCGGACGCGCGGGCCTGTGTCTTGATCCGCTCCAGATGCTCGGCATCGACACCTTTCTCCATGAACTCGGCCAGCGCCGCGTCCATTGCGGCTTCGGCCTCTTCCAGCGAAACGCCGTCTTCCGGGACGACGATCAGATCGAAGGTCGCATCATCCAGCGAAGTGCCGCCGTAGTAAGCGCCGGAATGGACGGCGATCTGGTCCTCGAACTGCAACCTGTCGGCAAGAAAGCCCGTCGGACCCCCGCCCAGGAGGTTCGCCAGCAGCAACAGCGCGGCGGCCTTTTCCTGGTCGCCGCTGTCGCGTTCGGGCGCAAGGTAGGACCGGTTGATGTAGGGCTGCGCGACGCGGGGATCCTTGAAGGTCAGACGCCGGGCTGCCGTCTGGGGCGGTTCCTGGCTACGGACCCGTTCCGGAAGGTCGGGGTTCGACGGGATCACGCCATAGTACTTCTCCGCCAGCGTGCGCACCTCGTCCGGTGTGACGTCTCCCGCAACCACCAGGATCGCGTTGTTGGGGGAATAGTAGGTCTCGTAGAACGACAGGGCATCGGTCCGGTCCAGCGCCTCCATCTCGTGCTTCCAGCCGATGACGGGGGCGCCATAGCGGTGGTTCAGGTACTGGGATGCGGCCATCTGTTCGTTGAAGAGCGCGCGGGGATCGTTCTCGACCCGCTGGTTGCGTTCTTCGAGGATCACGTCGCGTTCGGTGGCGATGTCCTCCTCGCTCAAGCGCAGGTTCCGCATCCGATCGGCTTCCATGCGCATCATCAGTTCCAGCCGGTCGGCGGCGACGCGCTGGTAATAGGCGGTGTAGTCGTAGCTGGTGAAGGCGTTGTCCTGTCCGCCATTGGCAGCGACGGTGGCAGAAAATTCACCCGGTGCCAGCGTGTCGGTGCCTTTGAACAGCAGATGTTCCAGAAAATGCGCCACGCCGGTCGAGCCCACGGGCTCGTCCGCGGCGCCGGCCCGGTACCAGACCATGTGCTGCAGGACCGGGGCGCTGTGATCCTCGATCACGACGACATCCATGCCGTTGTCCAGCGTGAAATGGCTGACCGGATCGGTTTCGGCGGCCAGCGGCGCGGCGGCCAGCGAAGCACACAGAGCGGCAACGGGTCCAATCAGTCGGAATATCTGCACTGGCGGTCTCCTGCTTGCGTGAAGGAACGGATGGCCTGGCGCGGTGCCATGACACCGTGAGGAAGGGCAACAGACATCACCCCTTGGCCCCCCAAGTTCAAGACATGCCAGATCACGGACATGGTTGAAATTTCGTGAACGGACGGGCGGATCCTGAAACAATCAGTCCAGTGTGGCCGGCGGCGCGCTGACCGTGGGCACACCGGCGCGGCGGAACCGGTCGTTCTGTTCGAACGGATCGATGGCCTCGCTCTTGTAGGCTTCGGCATAGCGGTCGGGCACGAAGATCCTCAGCCCGGACATCCGCGACTGGCGGCGGCGGAACTTCTCGTCTTCCTCGGCCAGGGCCCGACGGCTGTCGGTGTCGATTCCGTAACGGCCCGCCTGTGCCAGAAGCTGGGTGTCAGACGCGGGCACGCTGCGCAGCTCGGGCGGGGTGCCGCCAAGGGCCACGATCGCCTCGGCCGCCGGATCGCGGTCGGTCCGGTTGACCCCGCCCGGCGTGGGCGGCGGCAGGTCGGAATAGGAGTTCGGCTCGGCCAGGGGCTTGGCCGGGATGATCATGAACTCATCCGGCCCGGGACCCGGGGAGTCCAGGTTGCGCAGGCCGTTCTTGCCCGAACATCCGGCTGCAACAGCAAGCGCTGCCATCGCCATCAATGCCGTCTTGCCTCGCATTGTCGGTCTCCCGCCACACCCGTGTGGTTTTCGCGTTTCGCGGTGCTTTATCGCATTTCACGGCGGGCGTCACGGCCCGTTTTGACCGCCCCGGCGCGATCCCGCCTTGCCGGAGCGTGCTTTCGGGGCCTTCCTGGCCGGCTCGAAGAGCAGGATGCCCGCCGCCCCGCCGAAGATGAAGACATCGGCCAGGTTGAAGACAAAGGGGTTATCGATCCCGCAGCACGACATGTTCAGGAAGTCCAGCACGTAGCCGTAGATCACCCGATCGACCATGTTACCCAGCGCCCCGCCGATCAGCAGTCCGGCCGACAGGGTCACGGGCCACGGCCGGTCCTCGCGCTGGGTCCAGTACCAGACGGCGGCGGCGACAAGGCCGGAAAACGCGATCAACGCCCAGCGCAGCCAGCTGCTGTCATCGCCGAACAGGCCGAAATTGATTCCCGTGTTCTCGCCGTAGCGGAAGTTCAGGACAGGCGGCAGAACGTCGATGGCCCGGACACGCGACAGTTCGAGCACGTGGACCACCCAGTATTTCGAAGCCTGATCCAGCAGAAAGGCCCAGAACGCACCCCAGAACAGCAAGCGCATACGTCTACCCCCACTCGCGGCGCTTCAGCGCCGCATCGCGCCCGAAGCGGTCCGGAGGAAACCGGAGGTTTCCGACGGGGGCGGGCGGGTGGGCCGCCGAGGGCGCGATCCCGCCTGCCGCCGCGCCCGAAACGCCTGATTTTCGATGCATCTTCATGTCAGTGCCGGAAATGGCGCATGCCGGTGAACACCATGGCCAGCCCCAGCTCGTCCGCCGCCGCGATCACCTCGTCGTCGCGCATCGACCCGCCGGGCTGGATCAGCGCCGTGGCCCCGGCCTCCGCGGCCGAGATCAGGCCATCGGCAAAGGGAAAGAACGCGTCCGACGCCACGACCGAGCCAATGGTGGGCGTCTTGCCCAAACCAAGTGTCTTCGCCATGTCTTCCGCTTTGCGTGCCGCGATCCGCGTGCTGTCAACCCGGCTCATCTGACCGGCGCCGATTCCCACGGTCGCGCCGTCCCTGGCGTAGACGATAGCATTCGATTTCACGTGCTTGGCCACCGTCCACGCAAAAAGCAGATCCGCGATCTCTTCCTCGCTCGGCGCGCGCTTGGTCACGACGCTCAGGTGTTCGCGCCCGATATGGCCTGAATCGGCATCCTGCACAAGGAACCCGCCCGACACCTGCCGGACCGTCAGCCCCGGCGCCAGCGGATCGGCCAGCCCGCCGGTGGTCAGCACCCGCATGTTGGCCTTCTTCGACAGGAACTCGATGGCGGCGGTTTCTGCATCGGGAGCGATCACCACCTCGGTGAAGATCTCGGAAATCGCCTCCGCCGTCGGCACGTCCAGCGGCTGGTTCAGCGCGATGATCCCCCCGAAGGCACTTGTGCGGTCGCAATCGAAGGCGCGGCGATAGGCTTCCTCCAGCGTCTCGCCCTGCGCCACACCGCACGGGTTCGCGTGCTTGATGATCGCGCAGGCCGGCCCGCTTCCGGGCGCGAATTCGCTGACCAGAGAAAAGGCCGCGTCGGTGTCGTTGATGTTGTTGTAGGACAGCTCCTTGCCCTGATGCTGCTGCGCCGTCGCCACGCCGCGACGCAGCGAGCCGTCGACATAGAAGGCCGCGTCCTGGTGCGGGTTCTCGCCATAGCGCAGTTTCATCGCCAGCTCGCCCGCGAATACACGCCGCCGCGGCTTGTCTTGGCCCAGCGCGGCGGCCATCCAGCCGGACACGGCCGCATCATAGGCCGCCGTGCGGGCATAGGCCGTCTGCGCCAGCCGCTGCCGGAACGCGTACGATGTCGCGCCGTCATGCGCTTCCATCTCGGTCTGAAGCGCCGCGTAATCCTCGGCGTCCACCACCACGGACACGAAGGCGTGGTTCTTGGCGGCCGCACGGATCATGGCCGGGCCGCCGATGTCGATGTTCTCGACACAGGTCTCGTAATCGCCGCCCTTGGCCACGGTTTCCTCGAACGGGTAGAGGTTCACCACCAGCAGGTCGATGGGCGGGATGCCGTGGTCATTCATCGACGCGACATGCGCGGCGTCGTCGCGGAGCGCCAGAAGGCCGCCGTGGATGCGCGGATGCAGCGTCTTGACCCGTCCGTCCATCATCTCGGGGAACTCGGTCACCTCGGCCACGTCCAGAACCGTCAACCCGGCCTTGCGCAGGGCGGCCGCGGTGCCGCCTGTCGACAGAAGCTCCACGCCGCGCGCGGCCAGCGCTTTTCCCAGCTCTTCCAGCCCGCTCTTGTCGGACACGGAAATCAGCGCACGCCGGATCGGCTGCAGGTCGGTCATCTCGGTTTTCTCCTTCAGTCGCGGCCCGGGACACCCGACCGTCAGCTGTTCTCCTGAGTCCCGCCCGTCTCGTCGGTCTCGTCGGTCTCGTCAACATCATCCATGGGCACATCGCGCAGGGCGATGCCGGTCTCTGCGGATTTCGCCAGGGCCCAGCGAACGCGCGTCGCATAGTCCATGGCCCGGCCGGAGAGAACGATCTGTTTTGTCGCGCGCGGCTCCAGCCGTCCGCGTTCGAGGTAGTAGCCCGGCTCCACGCTCAGGGTAAAGCGCGCGTCATGGGTGAATTCCCATGTCTCGCCATTGGCAAGCATCAGGCGTACCATGTTCCGCACCCGGTCCTGTTCCACCTCCACGTCCGGGTGCAGGTGGAAATGAATGTCGGCGCCCAGCCCGTGACCGTCGCTCTGTGCCAGCGCGGCGTCGAACCGGGCCTCGTCGGCGTCCTGCATGGCAAAGAGCATGTCTTCCGCTTCCAGCGTCCGCCCGTCGTCGAACAATTCGAACGCGCGGGCATGGGTCAGCCCGCAGGCCGCGACATAGCCATCGTGTCCGGCCTCGAACCGTTGCGAGCCATGGACGCGGGTGCGTTCCATCGGCACGTCGGTCGGCCCGCCGGTCAGGGCTTCCAGACCGCTGTCAGGATCGACGGGGGCGAGGCCCGCGCTCGATTGCCCGGCCAGACACAACGTCGAATGTGCGGCGGTGGCGCGCCCCACGCGGCGCCAGTCCGGCCCGAAGCTGACGCCCGATCCCGCGTTCACGATCAGGGGCCGCCGGGCCGAGGTCATCTCGAACGCGAGGGTCGAGGCATGGGCATCCGTCGCCGCCCAGCCCTTCGGCGGGGGCGCGGCATCGATGATCACGCTGGTGCGCGCGGCCGCCAGACGGATAAAGCCCATGGCCGTTCCCTGCCGCGGCTTGCGTTTGCCGCCGGCATCGGCCAGCGCATGTTCCAGCAGACCTTCCAGCCCGCGTCCGCCACCGTGGAACCGGGCCAGCGCCCCGTCGCCATGGGCCAGCGCCCGCAAGGTCGGCGCCACCCGGTCGATCGCCTCGTGCAAAGCGGGCGGCGTGCCGCGCCCTGCCTCCAGAAGCGCCGCGGCGGCCCAGTTGAGCAGGACCAGCACGTGCAGCAGCTCTTCCGGGTTGCGCGATGGCAGCCCGCCCGCGCCGTCGATCGCGGCGTTGCATTCATGCGCCAGCGCGGTGACCGCCGGGTCGGCCAGCACCGCGTGGCCTTCCAGCGACAGGGCGGCATAGATCAGACCGCACAGCGCCTCGATCCGCGGGACACCCGGCCGCGCCGCGCGCCAGCGTTTCGACAGGAACCACGCCTGCCGCGACAGGGCGGCATGGAACTGCTCCCGCTCGGCGGTTTTCAGACCGTGAAGCACGAACATCGCGTTGTTGATCCAGCGGATCACCCGCCGGCCCGTCAGTTCCGGCGTCCAGCCCGGCCCGGCACCCATGCCGTACAGGTCGATCCACACCCTCAGCCAGCGCTGCGCCTTCCGGCGCGCTTGGAACCCGCCCACGGCGGCCAGATCATCCAGCCAGTCGAATCCCTGCCGTTCATTTTCGAACGCCCCATCGGGCGCGCGCACGTCCCAAAGGTCGGTATCGTCCGACGTCACGAGGTAGCCCGCGAACAGAAGCTTGCCTTCGACCAGCCGCTGCCCGCGCAGCGCGTTGCCGATGGTGCGCGGCACGGGTTCGCGAACAAAGCCGTGCCCGGCCGCCTTGTAGCGGCTCCGCCATGCGTAATGGCGGTTCAGAAGCCGGTCCTTGCGGCCAAGTGTGCTGCCGGTCGTCGCCATGCATTCTGCCCCATGCGCTCTCGGGCGCGTTCAGGCGGACCTTAACGCCGGCAGGGGCGCAAGTCATGGGGCAACACGGCGTATCAAACGGCTTTTCTGAGGCAGGCGATATAGAACCCGTCCATCCCGCCACGGTCCGCCCAGTAATCGGGCCTGAGACGCAATCCGCCCTCCTCCGTCACCCATTCCGGATCGATGCCGGGCAGGGTCAGCGCATCCGTGTCGGCACTCATGTCGGGGTAAAGGGCCAGGGCTTCCTCGACCTGGACCTCGCCCTCGTCCGGGATCAGCGAGCAGGTGCAATAGACCAGCCGCCCGCCCGGTTTCACGAGCGTCCAGGCATGGGCCAGCATGCGGGTCTGCAAATCGATCAGCTCGGCAATGCCACTGCCGTCGCGGGCATGGGGCAGATCCGGGTGCCGCCGGATCGTGCCGGTGGCCGAACAGGGCGCATCCAGCAGGACAGCATCGTACTGGCCCGTCTGGTTAAATGCGTCGCCCACGACGGTTCCGGCATTCAGTTTCGTTCGGTCCATGTTCGCGCGAACCGTCGCCATCCGGTGTTCCGACAGGTCCACCGCCGTGACGGTGGCGCCTTCGGCCACCAGTTGCAGCGTCTTGCCGCCCGGCGCGGCGCACAGGTCGAGGATGTTTTCTCCCGCAACCGGCGCCAGGATCTTCGCGGGCAGGGCCGCGGCAGCATCCTGCACCCACCAGTCGCCGCTGTCATAGCCTGCCAGGGCGCTCACCTGCCCCGGATCGGTCAGGCGCAGCGAGCCGGTAGGCAGCGTTTCCGCGCTCTCCGGCACCTGTGTCGCGCCCGGCTTCACCGTCAGATCCAGCGGCGCGCCGGCGAAATGGGCCTGCTCCATCGCCTTGACGGCCTCCGCGCCCCAGGCTTCGATCAGCGGCCCCCTAAGCCATTCCGGCAAGCGCGGCACCCGCATCTTCGGCCAGGCCTCCGGTGCATCTTCGGCCATCTTGCGCAGCACGGCGTTCACCAGCCCCTTCAACCGGACATGGCGTTGCGACCTGCTCGCCAGTTCGACCATCGCATCGACGACACCATGCGCGGCCTCTCCGTGGGCCAGTTCCATCGTGCCCAGCCGCAGGAGGTTCAGGATCGGGACGGGCGGGGCCTTGCGCAGATGCGGCTCCAGCAGGCGGTCGGCCCGTTCCAGCCCGCGCAGCGTGTCCGTGGCAAGCCTTTGCGCCCGGGCGCGGTCTGCCGGATCCAGCCGTGCGATCACCGGCGCATTCAGCGCGGCGGTCAGCAACTGGCGCTCGTCCAGCACCTGGTTCAGCAGAAACGCCGCGCCTTCGCGCGCGGCCAGCCCGGATTTCGTCATCGTGCGCCTCTTGCCCCGCCGCTTGTCAGCGGCAACCGCAGGCGTATATCACGAGGTAACGGGAAAGGAAGCCGCCATGACCGAGACCACGCCCGAAAGGGAACTCTCCCCCGCCGCAAAACGCGCGCTGGCCGAGGCCGAGGCGCGCCGCAAGGCCGCAGAATACGATCCCGACCTCCCGAAGGAACTGGGTGGCCGCGACGGCCCGGAACCCGTCCGCTACGGCGACTGGGAGAAGAAAGGCCTGGCAATCGACTTCTAGGCCCCTTCCGCCCGCGGGCACACGGCACGTTCACCGATACGATGTCCGGGCGTTGCGCCGCCCCCCTGCGGGAGTATTTCAGAAGAGAAGAAGCCCCGGTGCTCCTGTCCCTTCTTCTCTTTCCAAATACTCCGGGGGAGTCGCATCGCAGGTGCGGCGGGGGCAGAGCCCCCAGCCCCGGGCGCATCGTTTCGCCGGCCTCTCTCCCTGAAGGCTCAATCCAGCCGGGCGCGTTGGAAGTGCATCGCGTCGGCGCCCCACAGCCGGATCGCCGGCAGCCATTCATGGGCTTCCATGATATCCAGAAAATCCGTGTAGTCCGGCTTGCAGAACAACGCATCGGGGCAGCGGGTGCGCAGGCCGTTTGGGGCGGCATAGAAGTCGATGGCGCAGCCATAGGCATGCATCGACCACGACGTGCCGCCGCGGATCTTGCGGTGGTTGTAACAGCCTGCGTACCGGTCGATCCCAAGCTCGTTCATCCGGGCCGGGCCGTAGTGGTCCCGGACCGCGACCAGCGCTGCCTTCAACTGGTCCGCCGCCTCTTCATGCACCCGGATGCGCCGCGCCGTCTGGCGCAGGTTCCAGTCGATGCGCAGCGAGAACGGCAGCTCGATCGTTTTCAGCCTCCGCTCGACCTCGGCCCCGGGACGACCGTATACCGCGGCGACCTCGCTCTGCTTCGGGATGGCGGCCCCGCCCGGCGCGCCGGAGACCCGTTCGCGCGGGATCACTTCGTCCCGGCCGGTCGTCTTCTTGAAGAGGAACGCGTTCAAGGCTTCTTCCGTGTTGGGGCCGACCCATCCGTCGATCGTTCCGGGCTCGAACCCCAGCTTGTTCAGGCAGGCCTGCAGCGCCGCCACGAGACGCCGGTTCTCGTAGGATCCCGCCGGGTCGAACCTGTACCTGTTCTTGAACTCGGTCTCGATTCCGGCGACGGCCGCCCAGGATTTCGGCCCGATGATCCCGTCGATGCCGCCGTTGTAGTATCCGGCGGCGGCCATCGTCATCTGTACGTCACGATCGTCCATTAACGGTCCATCCCATGCAAATTTCTCAAATAAATAAACGGAAGTATGCGCTGCAATAGCGACCAGGAGTATACCAGAATTCCGGACCTCCCACGCGTTTGTGCGACGGCGACGGGTCAGTTTGGCCTTGCAGGCCTGTGCACGGCTTGGCACTTCTGGGCAGCAGACCTTCGGGTCCGGGCGTCGTGTCGGAAGGTACGATCATCCAACCGACGCCCCGACCGTGCCAGAGGACGACACGCCTATGAACAATTGGGACGAGGTGCGCACCGCCTTCCAGGTGGCCCGGATCGGGACGGTCAGCGGTGCGGCCGAGGTGCTGGGCGTACACCACGCAACCGTCATCCGCCATATCGACGCGCTGGAAACCAGCCTTGGCGTGAAGCTCTTCCACCGCCATGCCCGCGGCTATACGCCGACCGAAGCGGGTGACGACCTGTTGCGCGTCGCCCAGACGACCGAGGACCAGTTCAGCCAGTTGACCGCCCGCCTGAAGGGCCAAGGCGCCGACGTCGCGGGCGAACTGGTGGTGACATCTCTGGCAGGACTTGGGCCGTTGCTGGTACCGACGCTTTCGGATTTCCAGCGCGAAAACCCGCGGGTGCAGGTGAAGCTGATGACCGGGCCGCGGCTGTTCCGGCTGGAGTATGGCGAGGCGCATGTCGCGATCCGCGCGGGCTCCGTCCCCGATCAGCCGGACAACGTGGTGCAGCCTTTCATCCGCCAGCGCGTCGGGCTTTACGCCAGCAAGGACTATGTCGACCGCGAGGGCAAACCCGAAAGCGAGGCCGACTTTGATGGCCACCGTTTCGTCTCCTTCGACAACCCCGAAAGCCGGGCACCCTTCAATATCTGGCTGCGCGAGCGGGTGCGCGAGGATCAGGTGACTTTCCGCGCCAATGCCGACAACGTGCTGCGCGATGCCGTCTTTGCCGGCGCGGGCATGGGCTTCCTGCCCTGCTGGGAAGTGACCGGCCGCGATGACCTGGTGCAGGTGCTGCCGCCGCGGCCGGAATGGGAATCGCCCCTGTGGCTGGTCACCCATGTAGATCTCCACCGTACCACCAAGGTTCAGGCGTTCCTGTCGTTCCTGAAGGCGCGGTCGAAGGAATGGGCCACGTGAGTCGCGCCGCCCAGGGTCACCTGGCGATGCTGGTCTTTTCGTTCCTCATCGCCGGGTCGTTTTCGCTGGGCACGCGGATCGCGAACGATGCCGGGCCGGTCGCGATCAATGCGATGCGCTTCATGATCGCCGGGCTGGTGATCGGCATTGCCGCCCTCTCCACCACCGGGCTGAAGCGCGAACATTTCCGCGCGCCGTGGCGCTTCGTGGTGCTGGGCGGTGTGTTCGCTTTGTACTTCGTGCTGATGCTCGAAGCGCTCAAGACAATCGATCCGGTCAGCGCCTCGGCCGTGTTCACGCTGACACCGATTCTGACCGCCGGCTTCGGTTACCTGATCCTGCGACAGATCACGACGCCCCGGATGGCACTGGGGCTGTCCATCGGCGGGATCGGCGCGCTGTGGGTCATCTTCCGGGCCGACTGGGCCGATTTCATCGCCCTGGACATCCAGAGGGGCGAGATCATCTATTTCATCGGCTGTATCAGCCACGCGATCTATACCCCGCTTGTGCGCAAGCTGAACCGGGGGGAGCCGCCCGTCGTCTTCACCTTCGGCATGTTGCTGGCCGGCATCGTGATCCTGACCGGCTATGGCTGGCCGGAACTGCGCGCCATCGACTGGGCCACGCTGCCGACGCTGTTCTGGGTCGGGCTTTTATACCTTGCGATCTTCGCCAGCGCCGCCACCTTCGTGCTGCTGCAATTCGCGACGCTCCGGATTCCGTCGGCCAAGGTGATGGCCTATACCTACCTGTCGCCGTCCTGGGTGATCCTGTGGGAAGTGGCCCTTGGCGGCGACGTGCCCCCGCCGATGATCCTGATCGGGATCGGGCTGACCATCATCGCGCTGTTGATCCTGCTGCGCGACGAAGAGGCGCCGAAGGTCGCCGTTGCCGAGACATGAAGGAGAACGTCATGAGTGACGCAATCAACCTGGCCGACAAGCTTGCCACCTTCGATGACCACTGGTCGCCCAAGACCGTGACCACGTTCAATGGCCACGACGTGATGGTGGTGAAGGTTCAGGGCGCATTCAACTGGCACAGCCATGCCGACACCGATGATTTCTTCCTGGTGCTGAAAGGCGAAATCGACATCCGCCTGCGCGACCGGACCGTGACGCTGGGGGCGGGAGAGATGTTCGTGGTGCCCAAGGACGTCGAACACTGCCCCGCGGCCCGCGACGAGGCCCATCTCCTGCTGATCGAACCGACGGGCACGCCGAACACCGGCAATGCAGAAACCGCCGCCACGCGCGAAGCGATCTGAACGATTTCCGGGAAAAAACTTTCGCCGCGGCCTATTCCCGGACCGGATCCGCATCGGACGGATCGAGGTCCTGCGCCAGCTCCTGTTCAAGGAAGCGTTCGAACGCGTCCAGGTGGACCGGCTCGAACTGGCCGAAACCCTGCATCCAGACACTGGCCGACCGCAGACCCGAGGGATCGAGCTTGCACCATTTCACACGCCCGCGCTTTTCCTGTGCGATCAGGCCCGCGCGGGTCAGGATGGTCAGGTGCTTGGAAATGGCCGTCAGCGACATCTCGAACGGTTCGGCCACGTCGGTCACGGCCATGTCGTCTTCCAGCAGCATGGCCAGGATCGCCCGGCGGGTCGGGTCGGCCAGGGCGGCAAAGACGATGTCGAGAGGGTGATCCATAAAGCCCGGTAGCGCCGTGTGGGGAAGATCGTCAACCATTTGGTTGAATATGCCGTTTTGCCCGGATAGCGGTAACACGCGCCTGCGGCAGATTGGCGTCACGCGTCATTACATGGCATTTCATATTATTTTCAATGCCTTACCATTTCACCCACGCCGGTCGTATCGCGATTGACTCACCCGCCCCCCGGCCTTAGCACAACGGCAACCCTGCGAAGGAGTAGGCGGTGACAGACGAGGACGACCAACGGCAGCGCCTTGCGCAGCTCGAGGCGAAACTCGACGCGGCGAAAAAGGCGCGTGTGCCACCCCCTCCGAAGCAGGATGCCCATTCTCAGGCACAACTGGCCTGGCGGATGGTGATCGAACTGGTGGCCGGTCTTGGGATCGGTTTCGGACTGGGATACGGGCTCGATACCCTGCTTGGCACGAAACCGCTTTTCATCGTCGTGTTCATCTTCCTTGGCTTCGCGGCCGGCATCAAGACGATGATGCGCAGCGCGGCCGAGGTTCAAAGGGCAAGCGAGGCCTACGCGGCCGAGCACGAACAGAACAACGCCGACACGTCCCGAAAGGACGGCTGAGGCACAAGAGGACGGAGAAAGGACCGACATGGCCACTGACGCGCATTCCGACGGGTCCAGCCTTGCCTTCCACCCGATGGACCAGTTCATCATCAAGCCGCTGTTCGGCGACGGTGATTTTTCCTGGTACACGCCGACCAACGCGACGCTCTGGATGGCGCTTGGGATCCTGGCCGTGGTGGCACTCCTGGTCCTGCCGACATCGCGCCGGGCCCTCGTCCCGACACGCGGACAGTCGATCGCGGAACTGACCTACGGCTTCGTCTACAAGATGGTCGAGGATGTCACGGGCAAGGACGGCATCAAGTACTTCCCGTACATCATGACGCTGTTCATGTTCATCCTGACGGCCAACTTCCTTGGCCTGCTGCCGATGGCCTTCACCACCACCAGCCACATCGCCGTGACCGGCGTGCTGGCGCTGGCCGTGTTCCTGACGGTGACCGTTCTGGGCTTCGTGCTGAACGGATCGAAATTCCTTGGCCTCTTCTGGGTCAGCTCGGCGCCCCTGGCGCTGCGGCCCGTCCTGGCCATCATCGAACTGATATCCTACTTCGTGCGCCCCGTTAGCCATTCCGTCCGACTGGGCGGGAACATGATGGCCGGCCACGCGGTGATCAAGGTTTTCGCCGGCTTCGCGCAGGTTGCCGTGATCTCGCCCATCGCCATCGCGGGTGTCGTCGCGATCTACGGGCTCGAGATCATGGTGGCCTTCATCCAGGCCTACGTCTTCACCATCCTGACATGCGTCTACCTGAAGGACGCGCTTCACCCCGCTCACTGACGGTAGCGGTGCGTGGACACCACGCACCCTGCCGCACTGAACACAGACTTCACGCAATTCCATCGTAAGGAGAACAGAGACATGGAAGGCGATATCGCAGCAATGGGTCAATTCATCGGTGCCGGCCTCGCAGGCATCGGTTCGGGCGCCGCAGCAATCGGTGTGGGCCACGTGGCCGGGAACTTCCTGGCAGGCGCACTGCGCAACCCCTCGGCAGCCGCCGGTCAGACCGCGACGCTCTTCATCGGCATCGCATTTGCAGAAGCACTGGGCATCTTCTCGTTCCTGGTCGCTCTGCTGCTGATGTTCGCCGTCTAAGACGAACGTCCCATCCTTACGGCCGGGCAGCGCTGCCATGCGTTGCCCGGTGGGACGGGCCACGTCCCGTCTTGCGAAGGCCGTGCGTTTCCGGGTACCCGGGGGACGAAGGCCCGCAACCCTGATCGGAGTACGACATGGCAACGGACACCCATGGCGGAGAAGAGATGGCATCCGTAGCCGAGCAATCGGCGGGCATGCCGCAGCTCGAGTTCGCCTCTTTTCCCAACCAGATTTTCTGGCTGATCGTCACCCTCGTGGTGCTTTACCTGATCCTGTCGCGCGTGGCCCTGCCCCGTATCGCGGGCATCCTGGGCGAGCGTCAGGGCACGATCACCAACGACCTCGCCACCGCCGAGGACCTGAAGGCGAAAGCCGCCAAGGCCGACGAGGACTACAACAAGGCCCTGGCGGACGCGCGCGCCGAAGCGCAGCGCATCGCCGGCGAGGAACGCGCCAAGATCCAGGCCAAGCTCGACGAAGCCATCGCGCAAGCGGATGCCGAGATCTCCGAGCGTGCGGCTGAATCGGAAAAGGCCATCGCCGACATCCGTGCCACGGCCGTCGACAATGTCCGCGAAGTGGCCACCGCCACGGCCGAGGAGCTCGTCGCCGCACTGGGCGGCAAGGCCGACGCAGCCGCCGTCAAGGCCGCTGTCGAAGACCGGATGAAAGGATGACGCTGATGGCACGCGCACTTAGCACCGCGACCGCAACGCTGGGCCTTGGCCTGCTTGCCGGCCCCGCGCTCGCCGCAACCGGCCCGTTCTTTTCGCTCAGCAACACCAACTTCATCGTCCTGATCGCCTTCCTGATCTTCATCGGCATCCTGCTGTACGTGGGTGTCCCCAAGATCGTGGGCAACCTGCTCGACAAGCGCGCCGAAGGCATCAAGAACGAGCTCGACGAAGCGCGTGCCCTGCGTGAAGAAGCGCAGGCCCTGCTGGCGTCGTTCGAACGCAAGCATGCCGAGGTAAAGGGTCTGGCAGACCAGATCGTCAAGACCGCCAAGGAAGATGCAGCCGCCACGGCCGAAATGTCCGAACAGGAACTGAAGCGGTCCATCGAACGCCGCCTGCAATCCGCGCAGGACCAGATCGCATCGGCCGAAGCCGCCGCGATCAAGGAAGTCCGCGACCAGGCGATCGTGATCTCGGTCGAAGCTGCCGGCAAGGTTCTTGCCAAGCAGATGGACGCCAAGGATGCGAACAAGCTGATCGACGACGGTATCGACACCGTGGGCAAGAAGCTCCACTGATCTCGCCCGCGACCGAAATTCAGAACGCCCGGCCCGATCGGCCGGGCGTTTTTCGTTTCCGGGCCGCGTGGCGATAAGGCTTTCTTAACCACGTTTGCGCTAACCTGCCGGCATGATCCGTATCGCCATCGCCCAGCTGCTGGCCCTCGCCATTGTCGCCTGCAACGCCCCCGGCCCCGCTTTCCGGGGTGCGCCGGTGCAGCGCCTGGCAGTGAACGGCAGCACCTTCGATATCCGCTTTGCGGGCGACAAGGCGCAGGCGATGCGCATGAACACCGAAGCCTTCCCGAAACGGTACGAGACCATGGCCAAGGCCGCCGTCGCGATAGAAATGGTCAGCGGTTGCCGCGTCCGGCGGCTGGACGGCGACCAGTCGTTGGCCGTGGCCTCTCTGTCCTGCACGGCCAGGTCGCGGCCCCCTGCGGCGCTGGCGGCCAGCTATGCCTGTGCCGGGTTGCCCGTCTGGAACGACGCGACGACGGAGACGTTCCAGTACGATTGCACCCCGGTCTCGGGTTAAGACCCGGTCAATATCTTGTGGACAACATCGCCCGCCCGACCAGATCATGCGTAAGCACCGTTGACTTCGCGGTTCGGTTGTCCACACTGTCTCTATCTTGCTGGAATCAGAAGGACGCCGCACGTTGCGTTTCTCCCGTCTCCGCCTTTCAGGCTTCAAAAGCTTCGTCGACCCGACCGACCTGATCATCGCCGATGGTCTGACCGGCGTTGTCGGGCCGAACGGGTGTGGCAAGTCGAACCTGCTGGAAGCGCTGCGCTGGGTGATGGGTGAAAACCGCCCCACGGCGATGCGCGGCGGCGGGATGGAAGACGTGATCTTCGCCGGCACGGCATCGCGCCCCGCCCGCAATTTTGCGGAAGTCGTGCTTCAGATCGACAACGGAGAACGTCTCGCGCCCGCGGCCTTCAACGACAACGATTCGCTGGAAGTCATCCGCCGGATCACGCGGGACGTGGGATCCGCCTACAAGGCCAACGCCAAGGACGTGCGCGCGCGCGACGTGCAGATGCTGTTCGCCGATGCCTCGACCGGCGCGCAATCGCCGGCGCTGGTGCGGCAGGGACAGATCGCCGAACTGATCAACGCGAAACCCAAGGCCCGCCGCCGGATCCTGGAAGAAGCCGCCGGGATTTCGGGCCTCTACCAGCGCCGGCATGAGGCCGAGCTGAAGCTGAAGAACGCCGAATCGAACCTGCTGCGCGTCGATGACGTTCTGGAACAACTGGCCGCGCAGATCGCGCAGCTGGCGCGGCAGGTGAAACAGGCCGAACGCTATCGCCGGATCGGGACGGACCTGCGCCGGGCCGAAGGCATGCTGCTGTACCGCCGCTGGACCGAGGCCGAGACCGCGAGGCTTACCGCCGACGCGGCACTGAAGGACCGCACGGTCGAGGCCGCGCAGGCCGAAAGTGCCGTGCGCGAGTCAGCCAAGGCCCGGACCAAGGCCGAAGATGCCCTGCCCCCCCTGCGGGAGGAGGAAGCGATCGCGGCGGCCGTCCTGCAACGCCTGCAAGTGCAGCGCGACACGCTGGCAGATCAGGAAACCCGCGCGCGGGAGATCATCGAAACGCTGACCGCCCGCATCGACCAGTTGGCCAAGGACATCGACCGCGAAACCGGCCTGTCCCGCGACGCGGGCGAGACCATCGAGGCGCTGGAATGGGAAGCCGAGGCGCTGGAAAAGGCCGGCGCAGGCCATGACGAAAAGCTGTCGGACGTCGAGGCATTGGCGCGCGAGGCGGCATCGATCCTGCAGGACCGCGAAAGCCATCTGAGCCAGGTGACCGAGGACGTCGCCCGCCTGTCGGCCCGGCACCAGTCCGCCCAGCGTCTGGTGCAGGACAACCGCACCGCCCTGACCCGCGCCGAACAGGAAGCCGGAAAGGCGACTGCCGCGGTGAAAGCAGCGGAAGATGCAGCCACGACGGCGGATGCCGCCTTCAGCACGGCCCGCACCGCCGAAGCGGAGGCCGTGCGCGCGGCGGAAGACGCCGAATCCGCGCTGACCGAAGCCGATGCCGCTCGCACCGATGCCCAGTCCCGCGAATCCGATGCCCGCGCCGCCCGGTCCGAAGCCGATGGCGAAGCGGGCGCCCTGCGCGCCGAAGTTGGCGCGCTGACCCGGCTGGTCGCGCGCGACGACGGGGCTGAAGGCCAGGTGCTGGACCAGGTGTCCGTCGCCTCGGGCTTCGAAAAGGCGTTGGGCGCGGCCCTGGCCGACGATCTGCGTGCGCCGGTGGTGGGCGCTGACGGACCGTCGGGCTGGGTGACGCTGCCGGGCTATGACGATGCGCAGCCGCTGCCCGATGGTGCCACTCCGCTGGCCCCGCAGGTCACCGCGCCCGACGCTCTGGGTCGTCGGATCGCGCAGGTGGGCATCGTCTCGCGGGAGGATGGCGCGCGCCTGCAGGCGGCGCTTCGCCCCGGGCAGCGGCTTGTGTCGCGCGAAGGCGACCTGTGGCGCTGGGACGGGTTCCGCGCCTGGGCCGAGGACGCGCCGAACGCCGCTGCGCTGCGGCTGGAGCAGATCAACAAACTGGCCGCGATGCGCAAGGATCTGGACGCGGCCGAAGCCCGCGCCGCCGCGGCTCGCGACGCTCACGAAGCGCTGAACCGCGAACTGGCGGAAAAAACCGAGGCCGACAAGGCCGCCCGCGCCGCGCGCCGGGCCGCCGACACGAAAGTCGCCGAAGCCTCGCGCGCCCTGTCTCGCGCTGAATCCGATCTGAACCTGGCCCGGGGCAAGCAGGAAACGCTGGGCCTTGCCGTCACCCGCTACCGCGAGGAGGCGATGTCGGCCAAGGCGCAACTGGCGGAGGCGGAAGCCGCGTTGAAGGGGCTCGACAATCTCGACAACGCCCGCGCGGCCGTTGAAGAAATCAAGCGCACCGTCGATGCGAGCCGGATTACGATGATGACACGCCGGTCGGCCCACGACGAATTGCGGCGCGAGGGCGAGGCGCGCACCAAGCGGCGTCAGGACGTGGCAAAGGAAATCAGCGGCTGGAAGCACCGGTCGGAAACCGCCGGCAAGCGGATCGCGGAACTGAGCGAACGGCGCGATGCGTCCGAACTGGAACTGAAGGACGCCGCGACCGCGCCCGCGGAGATCGCGGCCAAACGGGACGAACTGTCGGGCGCGATCCGCGATGCCGAAGCACGCTCTGCCGCCGCACGCGACACGCTGGCCGGGGCGGAGGCCGCGCTGCGAGAGGCCGTGCAGGCAGAACGCGATGCCGAGCGCAAGGCATCCGACGCCCGCGAAGGCCGCGCCCGCGCCGAAGCCCGCCGCGATGCCGCCCGTGAAACGGTCGCCGCCGCCGCCGAACGTATCGCCGAGGAGCAGGAGGTTTCGCCGCAGGAGCTTCTGAAGGGGCTCGACGTCGATCCCGGCAAGATCCCGGATGCCGAGACGCTGGAAGCCGAGATCGGGCGCCACAAGCGGCAGCGCGATTCGCTGGGCGCCGTGAACCTGCGGGCCGAGGAAGACGCCCGCGAGGTGCAGGAAGAGCATGACACCCTGAAGGCCGAACGGCTGGATCTTGAGGAAGCGATCCGCACGCTGCGCGGCGGGATTGCCAGCCTGAACAAGGAAGGCCGCGAACGGCTGCTGACGGCGTTCGAGCAGGTGAACTCGAACTTCTCGATGCTGTTCAAGCATCTCTTCGGCGGTGGCGAGGCGAACCTGGTGATGGTGGAAAGCGACGATCCGCTGGATGCGGGCCTGGAGATCATGTGCCAGCCGCCGGGCAAGAAGCTGTCGACGCTGTCGCTCCTGTCGGGCGGCGAACAGACGCTGACAGCGATGGCGCTGATCTTCGCCGTGTTCCTGGCAAATCCGGCGCCGATCTGCGTGCTGGACGAGGTCGACGCGCCGCTGGACGATGCCAACGTGACCCGCTTCTGCGATCTGCTGGACGAGATGTGCCGCCAGACCGACACGCGGTTCCTGATCATCACCCACCACGCGGTGACGATGGCGCGGATGGACCGGCTGTTCGGCGTGACGATGGCGGAACAGGGCGTGTCGCAGCTTGTCTCGGTCGATCTGAAGAAGGCCGAGACGCTGGTCGCATAAGGTGCGACAGCCCGGCTTCTTTCCTGCCGCCCCCTGCTTGCCGTATCAGGACCCATGGACAGCCCCCGCGCCAATACCCTGATCGCCATCTGTGCCGCGCTTCTGCTGACGGCACTTGGCATCCTGTCCGCTCATCACATGGCGCCCGACCGCAGCGATACCGACCCGTCGGTCGCCGTCCTGCTGGCGATGGGCGCGACGGTGGATGACATCTGCGGACCCGACGGCGCCGCGCACGATCATGACTGTCCGTTCTGTCACAAGCTGCCAAGGTCGCCGCAGGTGCAAGCGCCTGACCGCGGCCATCCGGTTGTCTATACGCTGGCAACCGACATGTCCCGCGATCTGGTCGCGGGGCCACGACATTTCTCTCCCAGCACGCCCGTGCGCGCGCCGCCGCGGCTGGTCTGAACCCATCCATTCAGACACGGTCGGTCCCTTTGGGCCGGCACCCATAGCACGCGACGCATTCGCTCTGCGCGCGGACACTGCTGGAGAACACAATGCCCCTTTTCAAACACGCCGCCGTCGCGGCCATCGCCCTTGCCTGCGCGGCAGGCGCGGCCCATGCCCATGCCACGCTGGAACAGACCCAGGCCACCATCGGCAAGACCACCAAGGTTACCCTGCGCGTGCCCCATGGCTGCAAGGGCGAAGCGACCAACGAGGTCCGGATCGAGATCCCCGAAGGGCTCTATGCCGTCAAGCCGATGCCCAAGGCGGGCTGGGAGCTGGCGACCGAAACCGGCGCTTACGAGACACCCTATGACAATCACGGCACCGAGATGACCGAAGGCGTCCGCGCCGTTGTCTGGTCGGGCGGCAAGCTGGAGGACGGCTGGTACGACGAGTTCACCGTCTGCGGCACGGTTGGTCCCGACGTGGACGCCGGCACGACGCTGTTCTTCCCGTCGGTGCAGACCTGCGCCAACGGCACGGCAGACTGGACCGACACGACCGGATCGCACGACGTGCCGAACCCCGCGCCGAAGCTTGAGCTTATCGCCGGTTCGGATGATGGCCACGACGGCCATGGCGGCCACGGCACCGATGCAGCTGTCACCGTTGGAGACCTCGAGCTCGCGGCGCCCTTCGTTCGGGCGACGCTGCCGAACCAGCCGGTCGCGGGCGGGTTCGTGACCATCACCGACACCGGCACGGCGGGCGACGTTCTGACCGGCGCCAGAACGCCCGTCGCGGGCGAGGTTCAGGTGCACGAGATGGAGATGGTCGATGGCGTGATGAAGATGCGGCAACTGCCGGACGGGCTGCCGATCCCGGCCCACGGCTCGGTTTCTCTGGAGCCCGGCGGCTATCACCTGATGCTGATGGACCTGCAGCAGCCTCTGGTGGCCAGTGAGAGCATCGAAATGACGCTCGACTTCGAAACCGCGGGCAGTGTTACGCTGACCTTCCCGGTAATGGACGCCAAGGGCGGACACGACGCGCACGGGTCGCACTGATCCATGAGCATGAACCGCAAACTGTTGATTGCGGCGGTGTGGGGGCTGGTCGTGCTGGCCCTCCTGCTGCTGCTCTGGGTCCGCGTGCTTGAGCCGCGGCTGAACCAGACCGTGGCCGATACGCTGGGCCGCGGCGATTACGCATTGCCGACGACGGACGGTGAGACGTTCACCGCCGCATCGCTGCGCGGGGAACCCACGGCGGTGTTCTTCGGCTTCACCCACTGCCCGGAGGTCTGCCCGACAACGCTGGGCGACGTGGCCGGCTGGCAGGAGGAACTGGCGGAGGAGGATCGCGAGCTGAAGGTCTACTTCGTCACCGTGGATCCGGAGCGCGACACGCTGGACGTGCTGGGCGATTACGTCTCCTGGGTGCCGGGTGTCACGGGCGTCTCTGGCTCGTCGGAGGAGATCGACAAGGCGATCAAGGCGTTCCGCATCTATGCCCGCAAGGTGCCAGTCGACGGTGAGGGGTACACCATGGATCATTCGGCCTATGTGCTGCTCTTCGACCAGAAGGGCAGGTTCACGCAGCCGGTCTCCTACGGCTCGGACCCCGAAGACGCGCTCAACAAGATCCGCGCGCTTTACTGAACCGGAGCACCGGCCGACGCCTGTTGCCAGACTTCTTTGCCACGGCGTCGGCGGTGTCAGAAATCCACGGATACGTCGGGAAGTTGCAGGGCCTTCAGAAGGTCCCGCATCTCCTGCCGGGCGGCGATGTTCGAGATGTTGAGCTGCTTGACCCCGATATCGCGCAGATCCAGAAGCGTCAGCCCGCGGGGGAACAGTTCGCGGAAGATCACCCGTTCGCTGAACCCCGGCGCCACGCGAAAGCCGATGCGTTTCGACAGCATCGACACCGCGCGGGCCATCTTGTCCTTGTTCAGCATCTTCTGGGTGCCGACGCGGTTGCGCACCACGATCCAGTCGATGGGCTTCTGCCCCGTCTGCGCCCGCCATTGCCGCGCGTTCCAGACCATTTCCGAATAGATCGACGGGCTGATGATCTTTTCCCCCTTGGCATCGATCTTCGCCAGCATGTCAAAATCGACAAAGCTGTCGTTCAGCGGCGTGACCAGCGTATCGGCAAGCGAATGCGCCATCTGGCTGAGCCGGGTGTGCGAGCCCGGGCAATCGATCAGGATGAAATCGCAATCGGGGGCAATGGCCTCGACCGCGGCGACCATGCGCCTGTCGAAGAGGTTTTCGCCCTCGGCCAGCGTCGCCGGGTCGATCTCGGGCAGGTCGTGGTAGACCGGGCTGGGAAGGTCGATCCCCGACCGCTCCATGAAATCCCGCCGGTTTTCGACGTAGCGCAGCAGCGACTTCTGGCGCAGGTCCAGATCCAGCACGCCGACCTTCTTGCCCAGCCGCGACAGCCCCGTCGCGACATGCATCGACACGGTGGACTTCCCAGCCCCGCCCTTCTCGTTGCCGACGACGATGATATGCGCCATCCGTTCCGCCTGTTCCTGATGCCTTGCAATTCCGGCTTCTAACGCGGCCCCCTGGGCTTGTGTAGGCACGAAAGCGCCTACGCGGCAGACCGACCCAGAGTGCGGCTGATATGCCCGGCAGCACGCTGCCCGCTTGCGCAATGGGCTGGCGTCAGACGCGACTCTGTGGTCTGATTTGACCAAATTTCTCACGCGCGGCGCGCAGCATTCGAAGGGGACATGGTCATGGACGGACATTCGCTCGGCAACGATATCGGCCACGTGGTGGAGGCCGACAAGGCCCATGTCTGGCACCACCTGACCCAGCACAAACCGTTCGAAACGTCCGATCCAAGGATCATCGTCGAAGGCAAGGGCATGCGGGTCTGGGACCAGAACGGCAAGGAATTCATCGATGCCGTGTCGGGCGCCGTCTGGACCGTCAACGTGGGCTATGGACGGGAAAGCATCGCCAATGCCGTGCGCGACCAGATCCTGAAGCTGAACTATTTCGCCGGCGCTGCGGGCACCGTTCCGGGTGCCATCTTTGCCGAGATGCTGGTGGACAAGATGCCGGGGCTCAGCCGCGTCTACTACACCAACTCCGGGTCCGAGGCGAACGAGAAGGCGTTCAAGATGGTCCGCCAGATCGCCCATGCCAAGCATGGCGGCAAGAAGTGGAAGATCCTCTACCGCGACCGCGATTATCACGGCACCACCATCGGGGCCCTGTCGGCAGGCGGGCAGGACGAACGCAACGCACAATACGGGCCCTTCGCCCCGGGTTTCGTCCGCGTGCCGCATTGCCTGGAATACCGTGCCTTCGAACAGGAAGGCGCGCCGGCCGAGAACTACGGCATCTGGGCTGCCGACCAGATCGAGAAGGTGATCCTTGAAGAAGGTCCCGACACGATCGGCGCGCTGTGCCTTGAACCCGTGACCGCCGGTGGCGGCGTGATCGTGCCGCCTGAAGGCTACTGGCCGCGGGTGCAGGAGATCTGCCGGAAATACGACATCCTGCTGCATATCGACGAGGTCGTCTGCGGTATCGGCCGCACCGGCGAATGGTTCGGCTACCAGAACTATGGGATCGAGCCGGACATGGTGACGATGGCCAAGGGGCTGGCCTCGGGCTATGCCGCGATCGCCTGCCTTGTGACCACGGAAAAGGTCTTTGAAAGCTTCAAGGACAACGCCGCCGACCCGATGAACTATTTCCGCGATATCTCGACCTTCGGGGGCTGCACGGCCGGCCCGGCGGCAGCCATCGAGAACATGCGCATCATCGAGGACGAGGGCCTGCTGGACAATACCAAGGCCATGGGCGCACGGATGATGGCGAACCTGACGGCGCTGATGGAGAAACATCAGGTCATCGGCGACGTGCGCGGCGCAGGGCTCTTCTGCGGCGCCGAACTGGTAAAAGACCGCGGCACCAAGGAGCCGGTGGCCGAGAAGGACGCCCAGGCCGTCGTCGCGGATTGTGCGGCACAGGGCGTGCTGATCGGGGTCACCAACCGGTCGGTGCCGGGCAAGAACAACACGCTGTGCTTCTCGCCCGCGCTGATCGCCACGGCGGACGATATCGACGCGATCACCGAAGCCGTCGACCAGGCCCTGACGAAGGTCTTCGGCTAGGAAGGATCCCGACAAGAGAACGCCCGCCGGTCAGGCGGGCGTTTGTCGTTCAGGGCTTGAGCGTCACTCTCAGACAATCGCCTGGAAGATCACCCCGGCCAGGACCGCGCCCAGAAGGCCAAGGCCCAGATAGGCGGCGAAGACCTGCGGTTTCACCAGTGACCACACGGCAGCCATCGCGGGGATGGAGCTGACGGCACCAGCGACCATGAAGGCCATCGCGGCGCCCGCTGTCATGCCCTGCGTCATCAACCCGGCCAGCAGTGGCGGGGCGACATAGCCGTTCAGGTAGGCCGGCATCCCCACGAGTGCGGCCGTGATCACGGGCAGGATCCCTTCCCCGCCCACGACACGGGCGATCAGGTCGGCGGGGACATACTCGATCATCACCGCTTCCAGCGTGTAGGCCAGCGCCAGCCATTTCAGCAGGAAGATCCCGTTGGTCACGAATTGCGAGCGGAACTCGTCGCGCCGGTCGGGTTCGGTCCAGAACTGCCACTGCGGCTTGCCGTTCTTCTTCGTGCCACAGCCGCAGCCCGATTTCTGGTAGCTCCGCAGCGGATCGGCGAAGGCTCCCGTGCGCATCAGCCAGCGCATCGCGAAGCCGCCCAGGATGCCAAGCCCGACTGCCGAAACTGCCTTGCCAATGGCAAAGGGCCAGCCCAGCGCACCGGCGGTGATCAGCAGCGTCGGCGGGTCGATCAGGGGCGAGGACAGCCAGAACGCCATGACTGCCGACAGGGGCGTGCCAAGCGCCAGTAACCCGGCAATGAAGGGGATCACCTCGCACGAGCAGAACGGCGCCAGCCCGCCGAAGATCGCGGCAAGGAAGATCATCCGCGTCTCGCGCCCTTCGAACGCGCGCGAGATCAGAACTTCGGCCCCCGTGGCCTTGAGAAAGGCGAGGAGCAGCACGGCGAACAGGATGTAGGGCGCGGTGTTCACCAACGCTCCGGACGCGATGGTAGCGATATCGCCGGTGTTCGCCGTGTCGAAGATCAGCACGGCGGCGAAGACCGCCACGATCACCGTGATGGGCGAGTTCAGCAGCTTCAGCCGCTCTCCCAACCGCCGGGGACCTTGCCCGCCGGTACTCTGCGTCAGATCAGCCATCGGCCTGTTCCCTTTTTCCGGCGCCGCCAAGGGCCGCGTCCACCATGTCCCGGTCGGCGCAGCATTCGCACAGGATGAACTGCGCGAGCGCTTCCAATCGGTCGTACGAGGCGCGGTTGATCACCATCCGCCCCTGCTTTTCCTGCTGAACGACCCCCCCGGCGGCGAGCGCCTTCAGGTGATGCGCCAATGTCGACGGCGCCATGCCGGTGCGGGCCTGGATGTCGCCCACCGTCAGCCCGGGCCCACCCGCCCGGACCAGAGCGCGCAGAACCTTCAACCGCGCTTCCGATCCCATGGCCGAGAACCCCTCGGCCGCCATGTTCCAGTCCATGTCGCCTCCGTATCACTAGATACCTAGTTATATGGATTCGGCACGGAAGGCAAGGGAGACGATCATCTGGTTCTGCTTGCCCTCTTGCCAAGGCCCGGACCGTTCTTGTTTCGCCGGCCCCCCTCTCGTGGGATCGAGCAAGGGATCTGACGAAAGCATGTACTGGCGGGAACGTGTCCCGTTTGACCGAGCCACTACATGCGGATACGCCTGTTCACGGAAATTGTATTCTTCTGGCGGCATGCCGGTTGCATGTCGGAGGGCTGTGAATGGGTGATCTCGCGACCGGACAGTGCCTGTGTGGCGCTGTGAAATTCCGCATATCGGGTGCGTTCGAGAGCTTCTTCCTTTGCCACTGCGATCGTTGTCGGAAGGACAGCGGATCGGCCCATTCGGCCAATCTGTTTTCGTCCCGGGCAGAGATCGACTGGCTGTCAGGCGAGGAAAATATCACGACATTCCGGCTTTCCGGGTCACGACATGTGAAGAGCTTTTGCATGGAATGCGGGTCCGCGCTGCCCGTATCTCAGGCTGACGTTGGTTTGCTTATCGTGCCGGCAGGGTCACTTGACAGCCGGATCGACATACGACCCAGCGCACATATCTGCTTTTCCAGCCGAGCGGACTGGGACAACGATCTGGCCTCCGTCGAGAAGATCAACGGGCTTCCCGGCTGAACGGCCGATCCGGTTGCGCACCCCGGACAACAGCCAGACGAAGACGAAGCGACCGTCGGTGTCGGCCGCGTGCCCAGCCTTCGCAAAAGACCCCGCTCGGGCCTTTTCGCTACGCGATTGCAGCCTGATGAAGATGGCGTGCCGGGGATGGTGCGGCAGAGCACCCACCCTACGGCTGGCCGTTACTGACGGGCGGCCTATCTAGTAGCACAGCACTGTGTCGGCTTCGGTAGAAAGGTCGACGAGCATGTCGGGCATGCCGAAGCTGGCGTCGAACCCGTCCAGAAGCGTCTCGTCATAGCCGCGCGCCTTGGCGGACATGCCGGACAGCACGAAGGTCGTCCCGGCCTTGGCGTGGCCTGACAGATGATCGACCAGCGTGCCGGTGCCAAGGCCTTCGACCGTACCACGATACGACGGGGCGAACAGGTGAACCGCGTCGCCGGCCAGGAAGACGGTGACATCGTGCCCCTTCTTCTTTGCCGTCAGCGCGACCAGCAGTCCAAGGGTCGCCTTTGTCGGGTCCGAAGGCCCGGTGTGGATGTGAACCAGTATCTTTGCCATGACTTGAGCTCCCTTCCGCAACGATTACGGGCGGAAGGGTGCCTTCAGGGCCGTCACAAATCCAGCAGGGATTCCCGAACCGGAGGTCAGAGCCCGGCGTGCGCCATGGCCTTGTCGATGGCGGTGCGGGTGGTGTCCGACAGTTCGGTCAGCGGCAGGCGCACTTCGTCGCTGCACAGGCCCAGCTTCTCCAGCGCGTATTTCGCGCCGACAAGTCCCGGCTCGATGAAGATCGCTTCGTGCAGCGGCATCAGCTTGTCCTGCAGCTCCAGCGCCTTGGCGTAATCGCCCGCCAGCGTCGCCGCCTGGAACTCGGCACAAAGCTTCGGCGCGACGTTCGCCGTCACCGAGATGCAGCCCACGCCGCCGTGGGCGTTGAAGCCCAGCGCGCTGGCATCTTCACCCGACAACTGGACGAAATCGGCCCCGCAGGTCGCGCGCTGCTGGCTGACGCGGGTGACATCGCCGGTGGCATCCTTGACGCCCACGATCCGCGGCAGCTTCGCCAGTTCGCCCATCGTCGCGGGCGTCATGTCGATGATCGACCGGCCGGGAATGTTGTAGATGACGATGGGCAGGTTGCAGCAATCGTGCACAGCGGTGAAATGCGCGATCAGGCCCCGCTGGGTGGGCTTGTTGTAATAGGGTGTCACCACCAACGCGGCATCGGCGCCCACAGTCTCGGCATGGCGAATCAGGCGGATCGCCTCGGTCGTGTTGTTGGAGCCCGCACCCGCGATCACCGGAACACGCCCCGCGGCGGCCTTCACGACCTCCTCGACCACGGTTTCATGTTCGCGGTGGCTCAGCGTCGGGCTTTCGCCTGTCGTGCCCACGGGCACCAACCCCGAAGACCCTTCGGCGACGTGCCAGTCCACCAGCTGTTTGAGCGCATCCAGATCCAGCTCGCCGTTGCGGAACGGTGTGACGAGGGCCGGCATCGAGCCTTTGAACATCTGCGCTCTCCTGTCGCTGGTTGAATTGCGTCCGAACCGTCCCAAACCCTGCGCCCGCCTAGCGGAATTCCGCCATTGCCATGCCCCTCCCACATTTGTGAGTTGTGAACAGGGCGCCCGACAGGAACGATTGGGGAGCCTCTATCCTCACTCTGCCCGGAAAGGCAAGGGGGCTGGCGGTGCTGCCGGAAAACGTAACGTCGAAGGGAACTGTGCCCGTGATGGCTCCGGCCATGATCAAACCCGTCCGCGGCCGGATGTTTGCCGCGGCGCTCGCTTGTCTTTCGCTTTGGCCCGCGCTCGCGGCGGCGGACCTTTCCGGCGCGCTCGACGCCATGCGCGCCCGTGACTGGGAAACGGCGCGCCGTCTGGCCGGCCCCGTGGGCAGTGTCGACCGCGATATCGTCGAATGGCATTTCCTGAGGAACGGTGGCGGCACGGCGGGTGAAGTCATGGCGTTCCTCGGCCGCAGCGGTGACTGGCCGGGGCTGGACTGGCTTCGCAAGCAGAGCGAGGAGGCCTTTGCCACCGCGCCGAACGAACAGGTGCGGGACTTCTTCGCCGGCGACACGGCACAGACGCCCGAAGGCGTCCTGATCCAGGCCCGCGCCCTGACGGACAGCGGCGATGTGGGCGAGGCCAAGGCCAACATAGTCATCGCCTGGCGCACCATGGCGATGGAGGACGAGACGCAGGCCGAATACCTCTCGGATTACCGCGACCTGCTGGCCCCGCATCACGAGGCGCGGCTCAGCCAGATGCTGTGGCAGGGCCACGATGTCAGCGCCCGTCGCATGTTTCCCTATGTCAGCGACGGCGCCCGGAAACTGGCCGAAGCGCGGCTGGGCCTTTATGCCGGGGCCGGCAATGTCGACACCCTGATCGCCGCGGTGCCGGCACCCTATGACGCCGATCCCGGGCTGGCGCACGCGCGGTTCGAATGGCGCGCCAAACGCGGCCGCAAGGACGACGCGATCGAGCTGATGCTGTCCCGCAGCACCGACGCGGCATCCCTGGGCGAACCGGCCGCATGGGCGCCGCGCCGCCGTGCCTATGCCCGCGACGCGATGGAGGACGGTCACGCCACCCAGGCCTACCGCATCGCCGCCAGCCACCATCTGACGCAGGCCGATGGCTATGCCTATTCCGATCTGGAATGGATGGCGGGCTACACCGCGCTGCGGTTCCTGAAGGACCCGACTCGCGCCGCGACCCATTTCGAACGGTTCGATGCCTCGGTCGAGACCCCGATCTCCAAGGGCCGCGGCGGGTACTGGCTGGGCCGCGCGTATGAGGCGGCGAGCATGCCAGACGAAGCCGAGCGCGCCTATGCCAGCGGCGCCGACTACCAGACCTCGTATTACGGCCTGCTGGCCGCCGAGAAGCTGGAGCTGCCGTTCGACGAAGCGCTCGCCAACCCGCCCGACCTGCCGCCCCTGTCCGAAGCGTCTTTCGTGGATTCGCGCGTGTTCGAGGCCGGGCAGAACCTGCTGGACGCCGGCGAGGAGATCCTGGCGGAACGCTTCCTGACGCATCTTGTCGAAGGGCTCGACCCGGTCGCAGCGGCGCAGCTGGGCGCCTGGGCCGTCGATCAGAACGAGGCGCACCTTGCGGTGATGATCTCGAAACGCGCGGCGCAGGCGGGGCTGGAACTCGCAGGCGCCTACTATCCGCTGCACGAGGTCGGTCGGATGGACCTTGCGATGCATCCCGAAATGGTTCTGGCCATCGCGCGGCGGGAAAGCGAATTCGACCCGTCCGTGATCTCGGGCGCCGGCGCGCGGGGGCTGATGCAGGTGATGCCGGCCACGGCGCAATCGGTGGCCAGCACGCTGGAGCTGAGCGACGAACACTCCACCGACCGACTGCTGACCGACTGGCGCCACAACGCACGGTTGGGCGCCGAGTACCTTGCCAGGTTGGCCGAACAATTCGACGGCAACCCGGTCCTCATGTCCGCGGGCTACAATGCCGGCCCGTCCCGCCCGGTGCGCTGGATGCGGGAAATGGGCGATCCGCGGCGGGACGATGTGGATATCGTAGACTGGATCGAGTTCATCCCGTTTTCGGAAACCCGGAACTACGTCATGCGCGTGACCGAAAGCCTGCCGGTCTACCGGGCGCGTCTGGGCCTGGACCCGCTCCCGGTGCCGTTCACGCAGGAGTTGAAGGGCAATCTTTTGCGGGTGGACCGGTAGTTGTCAGCGTGACGGAATGGGGGCTCTGCCCCGCCGCCCTTCGGGCGACTCCCACGAGGTAGTTGGGGACCAAAGAAGTCGTGGGGCAGTTCCAGGCTTCTTTGGTCTCCAAATACCTCCGCCGGAGGCAGACCGACACCGCGGCGACTGCTGCGGCAGACCGCACAACCGCCCGGCATTTTCGTTCGTCAGCTCCGCACCCGCTCACGCCAGAGCGTGAAGAGGCCGGCCGCCACGACGATACAGGCGCCGAGGGCGACGTTGGCCCGGATGACTTCGCCGAAGACACTGACGCCGATCACGGCCGCGAAGACCAGGTGGAGGTAGGCGAAGGGCTGCACGGCGCTGGCCTCGGCCAGTTCATAGCAGCGGATCAGGAGCCAGTGACCAAGCGCGCCGGTAACGCAGAGCATCGACATCCAGATCCAGTCCGACGGCGCCATAGGTTCCCAGTTGGGCAGGCCGATGACGGTCATGACAACGGCGCCCACGGTCCCGGTCCAGAAGAAGCTGGTGGCGGTTGTGTCCTTGCGGGCAGCATAGCGGGTCAGAAGCCCGTAGAGCGCGAACATCAAGGCCGCGATCAGGGGAACAACGGCGGCGGGATCGAAGACGCCGCCCGACGGCCGCAGGATCAACAGGACGCCGATGAAGCCGATGCCGATCGCGGCCCAGCGCCGCCAGCCGACCTTTTCACCAAGTACAGGGCCGGACAAAGCGGCCACGAGCAGCGGGTAGCAGATGAAGACCGCCTGGCTGTTGATCAGGCCCAGAAGCGTGAACGCATAGACGGCGACACAGATCTCGCCCGCCAGCAACACGCCGCGAAAGGCCTGCAGCCACGGTTGGGACGTGCGCGCGGCGGCGCGGAGGCCGCCCGCCTGCCGAACGGCGATCAGCATCACGAACGCGGCGAAGAACCAGTAGCGGATCATCACCACCATGAAGGTGTTGTACGTCGAGGCAAGGTGCCGCGAGAGCCCGTCCTGCATCGCGAAAACCAGCGTCGCGCCGATCATCAGGAAAATCCCGGCGCGGGTCTGGCTTTCGGATGGAATCATCTAAGTCGTGCTTTCGTCATGTGGCGCTTGCGGCCATAGCCCGGCACGCGTTCGACATCGAACCCTGCCTCGGCCAGCGTGCGGCGCACGTGGCCTGCGGCGGTGTAGGTCGCGGCGCTGCCGCCTGCACTCGTATGCCTCGCCACGGCGGTGATCAAGCCCGGCTCCCACAGTTCGGGATTGCGGGCCGGGGCGAAGCCATCCAGGAACCATGCATCGGCCATTCCGGTCCACGCGGGCACCGTGTGCCGCGCATCGCCAAGGATGACCTCGAGGAAGATCCCGCCCGACAGCGACACGGGCCGCTTGCCCAGATCGTCCCAGACGGACAACAGTTCCGACGTGGGGCCATCAAGCGTGCGGAAGGCCGACAGGGCCGCCGCGGCTTCTGCCCTGGACAGGGGGAACGCCTCGAAACTGGTGAAGTAAAGCGGGCCGGTCTGGCCGGAGGTCCACCATGCCGCGGCCGCGGCAAGCAGGTTCAGGCCGGTGCCGAAGCCAAGCTCGGCAATGCGGAAGCCGGGGGTGAAGCGCTCGGGCAGGTCATTGCCCGTCAGGAACACATGGCGGGTTTCTTCCAGCCCATCGGCCAACGAGAAATAGGGATCTTCGAACCGCCGCGACACCGGGACGCCCGCAGGCGACCAGGTCACACCGGCGGGACCGGCGAGCCAGGATTTCTGGTCCTCGTCGAAGTGTACGCCTGACACGCGGGGCAGTCTCCTTTATGGAGGCGCGACATTGGCCTTTGGGAGCAGATTTTGCAATGGTGGATGTCACCGTGAGGGGCGCCGGGATCTTCGGCCTGACCGTCGCCTGGGCGCTGCTGCAGCGCGGCGCGCGCGTGCAGATCGTCGATCCCCACGGCCCCGGCGCGGGGGCCAGCGGCGGGCATGTGGGCGCGCTGGCCCCGCATGTGCCCGAGAACTGGAACGACAAGAAGGCTTTCCAGCTGGACAGCCTGCTGATGGCCGAAGGCCTGTGGGCGGGAGTGCGGGAGGCAGGCGGAACCGATCCCGGCTATGTCCGTTCGGGCCGGTTGCAGCCTTTGACCGACGACCGCGCCATTGATCTTGCCCGCGCGCGGATCGAAACGGCCCGGGAGCTGTGGGCCCCCCATGCCGTATGGGAGGTCATCCCCGCCCCCGACGGCCCCATGGTGCCACCCAGCCCGACCGGGCTGTATGTCCGCGACACGCTGACAGCCCGGGTCTCTCCCCGTGGGGCGGTCGCCGCGCTGGTGGCCGCGCTGGCGCGGAAGGGTATCGTGGTTCAGGCCGAAGCGCCGGATCGCGGCGCGGTACTTTGGGCCACTGGCGCCGCCGGTCTGGACATGCTGACGGGCGAGACCGGCAAACCCGTGGGCATGGGCATCAAGGGCCAGTCCGCGTTGCTAGGGTTCGCGGCGAAAGATGCGCCGCAGGTCTTCGCCGATTCGCTGCATATCGTGCCCCATGCCGACGGCACCGTGGCCATCGGATCGACCACCGAACGGGACTATGACGACCCGGCCACGACAGACACGCAACTGGACGCGCTGATCGACAAGGCCCGCGCGCTCGTCCCTGCGCTGGCGGACGCCCCGGTCATCGACCGCTGGGCGGGGTTGCGGCCGCGGGCGAAAAGCCGCGCGCCGATGCTGGGGCCGTGGCCCGGACGGCCGGGGCACTACATTGCAAATGGAGGCTTCAAGATCGGCTTCGGCATGGCGCCCAAAGTGGCGGAATGTATGGCCGATCTGCTACTGGAAGACCGTATCACGTACCCGGCGGCCTTCGCCGTCGACGCATCCCTTTGAAGGAGAGCCCATGCCAGCCCCGATCATCGACCGACTGGACCACCTTGTCCTGACCGTAGCCGACCTTGATGCGACGGTTGGGTTCTACCGCGATGCATTGGGCATGGCGCCCGAACGCTTCGGGGCTGCCGACGGCACGCAACGCTGGGCACTCGTTTTCGGGCACCAGAAGATCAACCTGCATCCGGCCGAAGCCCCGTTCGAACCCAAGGCCCACGACGCCCGCCCCGGCACCGCAGATCTGTGCTTCCTGACGAAGACGGATCTGGAGACATGGATTGCCCACCTGAAGGAACACGAGGTCGACATCATCGAAGGCCCGGTGCCCCGCACCGGCGCCACGGGGAAGATCAATTCGATCTACCTGCGCGATCCCGACGGCAACCTGATCGAGATCTCGACCCGCGTATAGGTTTCAGCCCACCTCGGCGCGCAGCTTTTCCATCAGCCTGGTCAGGGTTTTGATGTAGATCTCGCCCGTCAGCCGGCCATCGTCGTCGAATTCCTTGGACGATCCGGCCAGATGCACCTCGGGGCCCGTGATCAGCCGCGGCTGGAACGCGACAAGGCATTGGCGCAGCATCGCCTGCCCGCGTTCGCCGCCCGCCCGGCCCGCCGCCGCCGACATTACCGCCACCGGCTTGTCGGCCCAAGGCGCGATATCCGTCCGGCTGATCCAGTCGAGCGCGTTCTTCAGCACGCCCGAGATTCCCTTGTTGTATTCCGGGGTCGAAATGATCACCGCCTCCGCGGACTTGATCTTTTCCGCCAGCGTCACAACCGCGGCTGGAACGCCATCGCGCGCCTCGTCGTCGCCATCGTAGAGCGGCAGGTTCAGGTCCAGCTCCTCGAAATCCGCCGGGCCGAACAGCCGCGCCGCCTCGTGCACGAGTTTCCGGTTGGTCGAACCGCTGCGCAAGGCGCCGCTCAGGCCAACAAGCCTGGGGGTATCGGTCATCTGTCGTCTCCTGTGTCTCGCTTGTCGAAGCAAGGTAGAATTTTGGCAGCAAGTTCAACCGGAACGAGCGGAAGTGACCGCACAAACGCTGTGCGGTCACACCGAACGATCAACCTTCGGTCGACGTGACGACGATTTCTACCCGGCGGTTCTGCGCCTGCCCTTCTGGGGTCAGGTTCGACGCGATCGGGTTCGATTCCCCGGCGGCGATCGTGCGCAGGCGGGTGGTACTGACACCATCGACGATCAGGAGGTTTGCCACTGCTTCGGCGCGCTGCTGCGACAGGCCGATATTGTAGGTCGCATCGCCCGTATTGTCGGTGTGGCCGATGATCTGGACGTTGGAATTAGGATATTTGTTCAGGCTCGCCGCCACCTTCGTCAGGTCCTGGCGCAATTCGGGGCGCACGGCGAAGCTGTCGGTCGCAAACGTGATGTCATGGGGCAGCGTGACGGTCATGCGGTCGCCGTTCTGAACGATCGAGATCCCGTCGCTGGAAAGCTGGTTGCGCAGCTCGGCCGCCTGACGGTCCATGCCTTCGCCGATGGCGGCGCCGGCAATCGTGCCCACGGCCGCGCCCAGCGCGGCGGTCTTGGCATTGCCGCCAAGGATCGCGCCGACGCCAGCGCCCAGCACACCGCCTGCGATGGCACCCTGGTTGCGGTTCTGGTTCGGGGTCGAATCCGTGGTCAGCGACGCGGGATCGGTACAGGCGGACGTCAGCAAGGCAACACCGGCCAGGGCCGGCAGAACGATACGGACGGGACGGAACTGGCGACGGGCGCCAGCGACGGGCTGGGTCATGTGAAATCCTTTGCTCGGCCTCCGGGGCGGTCCGTTTGATGGGCCACCCTTCTGAAACGGCGATATAAGCCGAAACCGGTCGGAAAAGAATACCTGACGCCCCGATTCGCCCCTTATTTGCCTAGGCGTCGGCGCGGGCCGTCTCGTACGCCAGGATTGCGCGCTTCACAGGCAGGCCCCAATGATAGCCGCCCAGTTCACCGCTCTTGCGCAACGCACGGTGGCAGGGGATCAGCCAGCTGACCGGATTGCGCCCAACCGCGGTGCCCACGGCCCGCTGGGCTTTCGGCGCGCCGATGGCCTCCGCGATCTCGGAATAGGTGGTGACATGGCCCGACGGGATCTGCATCAGCGCCTCCCAGACCTTGATCTGGAACGGCGCCCCGATCAGGAACAGCGGCGCGCGGCTCAGCTCGGTCCGCTCGGCACCGAAGGCGGCCAGCACCCAGGGCCGCAGCATGGTGGCGTCCTCGACAAACTCGGCCATGGGCCAGCGGCCTGTCAGATCCTCCATCGCCGCCTTGGCTGTGCTTTCCGCCGAAAAGGCCAGCCCGCAGATCCCCTTGTCGGTCCCCATCACAAGCGCCGGGCCGAAGGGGCTATCGAACCATCCCCAGTAGATCACCAGCCCCTTCCCCTTCCGCGCGAACTCGCCCGGGCTCATTGCCTCCCACCGCAGGAACAGGTCATGCAGCCGCCCGGTGCCCGAAAGGCCCAGCGAATGCGCCGTCTCCAGCGTGGTGAAGCGCTCCCGCAGCAACGTCTTGGCATGACCCAGCGCCAGGTATTGCTGATAGCGCTTGGGCGACACGCCGACCCACGACGAAAACAGCCGCTGGAAATGTGCGGGGCTCATGTCCATCCGGCGCGCGAGGTCCTCCAGCGTCATCTGCGCGCCCGCCCGGTCGGCCTCGTCGATCAGGTCGATCGCGCGGCGCATGACGTGGAAATGATAGCTGTCCTGGCTCTGGCCGGGGGTTTCGATGTTCATCTGGCAGCTCCGAAAGGCTTTCCCCGAAGATACGCCCTTCCCAACCCCGACACGACCCGGAACCTGCGCAAGCGAAAGCCCGCGCGCACAGGCTTCTTTGGTCTTCAAATACATTCGGGGGAGTCCGGGCCGCAGGACCGGACGGGGGCAGCGCCCCCGACGCCCGCCCGACACGTCAGATCCGGTGAAAGGTGCGTGCAAAGCACGCACCCTACGGCAAAGGGGCCGCCCGATGGCCCCCTTTGCTTGCCCCCGGGCGGGACAGCGGGCATAGCTTTGCCCCATGGCGCGACAGCTCGACTACAATACGCTTTGCGAGATCTTCGCCCGGTTCGAGGCCGATGAGGCCGAACCCGAAGGCGAATTGCACCACACCAACGCCTACACGCTTCTCGTTGCCGTGGCGCTTTCCGCGCAGGCGACGGATGTGGGCGTGAACCGGGCGACGAAGGACCTGTTCACCGTCGTCGACACGCCGCAGAAGATGCTCGACCTCGGCGAAGAGCGGCTGACCGGCTACATCAAGACCATCGGGCTGTATCGCAACAAGGCGAAGAATGTGATGAAGCTCTCACGCATTCTGGTCGACGAGTATGGCGGGGAAGTCCCTTCCTCCCGCGCGGCGCTGCAGGCGTTGCCGGGGGTCGGGCGCAAGACCGCCAATGTGGTGCTGAACATGTGGTGGCGCTATCCGGCGCAGGCCGTCGACACGCATATCTTCCGCGTCGGCAACCGCACCGGGATCGCGCCGGGCAAGGACGTCGTCGCGGTCGAACGCGCCATAGAAGACAACGTCCCCGCGCCCTACCAGCTCCACGCCCATCACTGGCTGATCCTGCACGGTCGGTATCATTGCAAGGCGCGCAAGCCGCAATGCCCGACCTGCCTGATCCGCGATCTCTGCCCTTATGAGGACAAGACACTATGACCAAGACCTATCAACTCGTCGGCATCGGCAATGCCATCGTCGACGTGATCTCGCAGCACGATGACGACTTCCTGGCCCATATGGGGATCGAGAAGGGCATCATGCAGCTGGTCGAAACGGACCGGGCCGAAGTGCTCTATGCCGCGATGCAGGAACGCCATCAGGCGCCAGGCGGGTCGGTCGCCAACTCCATCGCCGGCGCCGGCGCGCTGGGGCTGAAGACCGCCTTCATCGGCCGGGTCCATGACGACGCGCTTGGACAGTTCTACGCCAAGGGCATGGAAGAAACCGGCGTGGCCTTCGTCAACGCGCCCGTGCCGGAAGGCGAATTGCCCACATCGCGCTCGATGATCTTCGTGTCGCCGGATGGCGAGCGGTCGATGAACACCTATCTGGGCATCTCGTCCGAGCTGGGTCCCGATGACGTCGACGAGAAGATCGCGGCCGATACCGACGTCATGTTCCTTGAAGGCTACCTGTTCGACAAGGACAAGGGGAAAGAGGCGTTCTACAAGGCCGCCCGCGCCTGCCGCGCCGCCGGCGGCAAGACCGGCATCGCGATTTCCGATCCGTTCTGCGTCGACCGTCACCGCGCCGACTTCCTGACCCTGATCGAGAACGAGATGGACTACGTCATCGGCAACGAGGACGAGATCAAGTCCCTGTTCGAAACCGACGATCTGGACGACGCGCTGGAGAAGACGGCCAAGCTGTGCGAGCTGGTGGTCTGCACCCGGTCGGGCGACGGCGTGTCCGTCATGCAGAACGGCACGCGCACCGATGTGTCGGTCGAGAAGGTGAAGGTCGTCGATGCCACCGGCGCTGGCGACCAATTCGCCGCAGGGTTCCTGTTCGGCCTGGCCACGGGCAAGGACGTGGAAACCGCCGCGCGCATGGGGTCCGTTGCCGCGCGCGAGGTGATCTCGCATATCGGGCCGCGCCCCGAACAGTCGGTCGCCGAGCTGATGAAGGCCACGGGACTGTTGTAAGCCATGCCTGACCTCACCGTTCATCCCGTCCCGCCCGGTCATGTCGCCTGCGTGATCACGCACCTGGAGATGCTGGCCCCCGCCGCGCCGCGCCCGGCCGAACTGCCGGACGGGGCCACGCTGGAGCATGTGGAGGCACCGACGCCCGACTGGTACCGCGCGCTGTATCGGCGCCTGGGGGAGGCCTATATCTGGGCCTCCCGCCTGGAACTGTCAGATGACGAGCTGACGGCGATCCTGCACCACCCGGATGTCTGGGTGCATTCTCTGATCAAGGACGGTGAGGCACATGGGCTGATCGAGCTGGATTTCCGCCAGCCCGACGAATGCGAGTTGAAATACTTCGGGGTCAGCGGCCCGATGATCGGCACGACGGCCGCGCGGTCCATGATGAACGCGGCGGTGGCACTGGCATGGTCCCAGCCCATCACGCGGTTCTGGGTGCATACCTGCACGTTTGACGATCAGAAGGCGGTGCCGTTCTACAAGCGGTCGGGCTTCGTGCCGTTCGCGCAGGAATTCGAGCACCAGCCGGATCCGCGCCTCATGGGCCTTCTGCCCGAGGATTGCGCGCCGCAGATCCCGTTGATCCGGCCCTGATGTTCCGGGGGAACGGTGCGTGGAGACCACGCACCCTACGGCGGCGTTCACCGGCGCCCTGATCGTCCGGCGTTGTCAGAGGTGCTCGGAAAACGCGTCCAGCACCTGCCGGTACACGTCACGCTTGAAGGGTACGACGCCATCCACCAGCTGGTCGGCCGGACGCCATTGCCATTCGGCGAATTCGGGATGCTCGGTGTCGATGTTGACATGGTCGTCCCGGCCCTGAAATCGCATCAGGAACCACTTCTGCTCCTGCCCGCGAAACTTTCCCTTCCAGGTGTGTGGCACAATGTGGTGCGGCAGGTCGTAGGTCAGCCAGTCGTCGGTTTCGGCCACGATCTCGACGAGGTCGGACGTGACGCCGGTTTCTTCCCACAGTTCGCGCAGGGCCGCGGTGCGGGCGTCTTCGCCCTTGTCCACGCCACCCTGGGGCATCTGCCAGGCATCGTGATCGCGGTCGTTCCGGCGCCCGGCCCAGACGCGGCCCTCGGCGTTCATCAGCATCACGCCGACACAGGGGCGATATGGCAGGCGGGCGATGTCTTCGGGCGTCATGCAGGTCTCCGGGGCTGTCCGATGTCGGACCCAGACTTAACCTCCCAAGGCGATCATGCCCAGAGCCCGCGGCCCACGCACCGAACCGCAAAGGCAAAGGGCGCCCGGTTGTCCCGGACGCCCCTGAAACTGTCGCTGGCCTGAAACCTTACCGCTTCAGCGCGGCGGTGGTCTTGTCGATGCTGCCGCCGTTCTGGTCCATGATCGCGCCGATCTCGGTCCGTTCGGTCAGGAGCATGTTCACGCCTTCGATGAACAGGTTGTAGAACTTGCCGCGGCCCGACTTGTCGGAGACGAGGAAGCTGACGCCGAACGGCGCTTCGCCCTTCAGCTTGGCGATGGCCTTGACCTCGTACCCGGCCTTGATCTGGCGCGAGTCGGTCACGGTGACCGTGCCGCCGATGAATTCCCGGAAGCGCCGGCCGTACTTGTTGGCAATGTACTTCTCGAACGCGTCGGTGAAGGCGCGCAGCTGCGCGGGCGATGCGGTGCGCACGTCCGCGCCAAGCACGTAGCGGGCCATGATCGCAGTGTCGGCATAGCGCGAGAAGATCTGTTCGAAGTCCCGGATCTTCGAGGCTTCGGACTTGTTGGTGGCGATCACCTGGTTGATGTCGGCGACCAGCTGGTCGACCAGACCTTCGGCGCCGGCCTTGGTCAGCGCCAGAAGCTGGCTGGGCCAGCTCGACAAGCCGGCGGCGACAAAGCCCACGCCGGCCATCGCGGTTGAAAGGAACGTCCGGCGGGGCATGCGCAGCGGCGCACGCTCAAGGTCAGAAACGGTCTGCCGTTGCTTCCGGATCGTCGAAGATGTCGGCGTAGGGGTCTGCATATGGGTCTGCATAGGCGTCCTCGTAAGGGTCGGCATAGGGATCGGCATAGGCATCAACATAGGGGTCGCCCCCCTCTCCTGCCAGTTCGAAGCGGCGATTTTGCAGGAATATGATCCGCGCCTGCGCGTAACTGTCTGCGCTTTCGTAAAGAACCGTGTCGATCGTTTCGGAGTATGTACCCCGGTCATTCAGGCGATCGAGGATGTACGACCCATAACGCAGGTTCTGGAAATTCGATCCATATTCCAGGTAACCCAACGGGTTCGTGAACACATCGACGGCCAGCCCGACCGAATCGCGTTCTGTCGACGGACCGAAGAACGGCAGCTCGATATAGGCGCCTTCGTCGAAGCCCCACGTGTACAGGACCTCACCAAAATCGGTGTCGAGGTCCGGGATCCCGAATTCTGTCGCGGGGTCTGCAAGGCCGCCGAATCCGATGGTGGTGTTCATCAGGAACCGGCCGACCGTGATAACGGCTTCCTTGATCCTGCCCTGTGCCAGGAAATCGACCACGTCCGTCGGTTTGGACATGTTGTCGGCGAAGTAGCCGATGCTGGTCCGGATCTCGTCGGGCAGGATGAAGACATATCCTTTCGCCGCAGGACGATAGATCACCTTGTCGACGCCGATGTTGAAGGCATGGACCTTCCGGTTGACGTTTTCATAGGGGTCAAACACCTCGCCACTGGCGCGGTGTTCTTCGGACGGGACCGTGCAGGCCGCTGTCAGGGTAATCACTGTGGCGGCGGGAAGCGCAGCCAGCCGGCTAAGCCAAAGATGCATTACGTCAGGTCCAATCGTATTCGTCCAATCGCCGGTCCATCAAGGCACCGCGAGTCACCGTTCCGGTCCGTGATCCATTGGATCGAGTCGGCCCCTGAACTGATAGTCATCGTGATAGATTAATTTGTCGCTGATTTGAAACAGCTTGCAGGGTGAAACAACGGTTTCCTGCCGATTGCGGCCTAGTGTACCACCTTCCAGCAGCGGCAGAGTGAGTCGCTTATGGAATAAGTGACAGAGGGATCGGGTAAGGGCATGACAAAAGGACGTGAAGAACTCGTCGCCGCACGGCAGCAGAGCCGGGGGCTCTACTGGACTGTCGGAATATTCAGTTTCTTCGCGAACATGCTGATGCTGACCGGCCCGATCTACATGCTGCAGATCTACGACCGTGTGCTTGGATCGCGGTCCGAGGCGACGCTTGTCGCGCTGACGCTGCTGGTGGCCTTCCTCTACGGGATCATGGGGATCCTCGATTACACCCGCGGCCGGATCATGGCGCGGGCGGGAGCGCGGTTCCAGTCGGCGCTCGACAAGCGGGTCTTCGACGCGATGATCCGCCGTTCGGCCGTGGCGCGCGATCCGGCGGCCCAGACGGGACTGGCGGATCTGGAATCGGTGCAGCGGCTGATTTCGTCGCCCGTTCTGATGGCCGGATTCGACATTCCGTGGACGCCGGTCTTCCTGGCCGGCATCACGCTGTTCCACCCCTGGCTGGGCTACCTGGCGATGGGCGGCGGCGCGCTTCTGATCTTCATCACCTGGGTCAACCAGCATTTCACGCGCCGGCCGATGCTCAAGGCGGGCGTCGCATCTAACCAAGCCAGCATGCTGTCGGAAGAAATCCGGTCCGAAGCCGAGATGATCCAGTCGATGGGCATGCGCGATTCGGCGTTCCGCCGCTGGATGGTGGCCCGCGATTCCTCGCTGGAAGAATCGATCCGCGCCAACGATGTGGGCGGCACGTTCTCCTCCATGACGAAAACGCTGCGGCTGTTCCTGCAATCGGCGATGCTGGGCCTTGGCGCCTATCTTGTCCTGCAGGGCGAACTTTCCGCCGGTGCGATGATCGCCGGTTCGATCCTGCTGGGTCGCGCGCTGGCCCCGATCGAGCTGTCGATCGGCCAGTGGCCGGTGGTGCAGCGCGCCTTCAAGGGCTGGCGCACGCTGGCCGACCTGCTGGACAGCACCCCGCCCGAAGATACCCGCACGTCCCTGCCACGCCCCAAGGCGAAGCTGCAGGTGCAATCCCTGACACTGGTGCCACCGGGCGAATCCCGTGCGGTGCTGCGCGCGCTTTCGTTCGAGGTCGAACCGGGACAGGCGCTGGGGGTCATCGGGCCGTCCGGGTCGGGAAAGTCGTCGCTGGCGCGGGCGCTGACGGGCGTCTGGAAACCGGCAGGCGGGACGATCCGACTGGATGGCGCATCGCTGGACCAGTACGACCCGGCCGTGCTGGGCCGGCTGATCGGCTACCTGCCGCAACGGGTGATGCTGTTCGATGGCACCATCGCGCAGAACATTGCGCGGCTTGAACTGGAACCGGAAGCCGAAAAGGTCGTGACATCGGCCAAGCGCGCCGCGGCGCATGACATGATCGTCAACTTTCCCGATGGCTATGACACCAAGATCAGCCAGGGCGGCGGCCGTCTGTCCGGCGGCCAGATCCAGCGCGTCGGGCTGGCCCGCGCGATGTATGACGAACCGGTCCTGCTGATCCTGGACGAGCCGAACTCGAACCTCGACAACGAAGGCTCGATGGCGCTGAACGCGGCGATCCGTGAACTGAAGGCCGCGGGCCACGCGGTGATGATCATGGCCCACCGCCCCGCCGCCATCCAGGAATGCGACATGCTGCTGGTGATCGACAGCGGAACGCGCGCAGCCTTCGGTCCGAAGGATCAGGTCCTGCGCGAGATGGTCACCAATCACGAAGAACTCTCCAAGACCGCCTCGATGGGAGGTGTCCGATGAACGCCGCATCACGCAAGACCGGCCCCAAGGCCAAACCCGTCAAGCCGAAGAAGGCGCCGTTGAATCCCGCCCGACCGCCCGACAAAACCCGCCGCTGGTCCGCCCGCGGTCCGGTCCTGTTCGGCGTCTTCGGACTGTTGCTGCTGGTCGGCGGCTTCGGATCCTGGGCGGTGCTGACCAACATCTCGGGCGCCATCGTCGCCTCGGGCCGGTTCGAAGTCGAACGCGACCGGCAGGTGCTGCAGCATATCGACGGTGGCATCGTGTCGGAAATCCTCGTGGACGAAGGCGACAAGGTCGCAGAAGGCGATACGCTGATCCGGCTGGATGCGTCTGACCTGCAATCGCAGCTGGTGATCACCGAAGGCCAGCTGTTCGAACTGATGGCCCGCCGCGGCCGACTGGAAGCGGAACAGGACGGCACCGACACGATCACCTTCGATCCGGTCCTGCTGGAGGCAGCCAAGAAATCCACCGACGTGGCCGATCTGGTCGCCGGGCAGGAAAAACTGTTCCAGGCCCGCCGCGACACGATCGACAAGGAAACCGAGCAGCTGGAGAAACGGCGCGGCCAGATCCAGAACCAGATCGAAGGCGTCCAGGCGCAACAGACCTCGATGGGCAAGCAGCTCGACCTGATCGAGGAGGAGCTGAGCCAGCAGCAATCCCTGCTCGATCAGGGTCTGACACAGGCCGGCACGGTGCTGCGGCTTCTGCGCGCGCAGGCCGAAATGGAAGGCACCATCGGCGAACTCACCGCGACCGAAGCGCAATCCGAAGGCCGCATCACCGAGATCGACCTGCAGATCCTGCAACTCGACACCCAGACCCGCGAAGACGCCACCACGCGGCTCCGCGATCTGCAATACCGCGAACTGGAACTGGCGGAAGAACGGCGGTCGATCCTGAAACGGCTCGACCGGCTGGACCTGAAGGCGCCGGTGTCGGGCATTGTCTACGGATTGCAGGTGCAGACGCCGCAATCGGTGATCCGGCCGGCGGAACCCGTGCTGTACCTTGTCCCGCAGGACCGGCCGCTGGTGATCGTCGTGCGCGTGAATCCGATCGACATCGACCAGATCTACGTGGGTCAGGACGCGGTTCTGCACTTCTCGGCGCTGGATCAGCGGACCACGCCGGAACTGAACGGCACGGTGTCGCAGATCTCGGCCGACACGTTCGAGGATTCGAACTCCCAGGTGTCCTTCTACCGCGCCGAGATCGAGTTGAACCCCGGTGAGGCCGAACGCCTGCCCGAAGGCACGCTGCTGATCCCCGGCATGCCGGTGGAGGCATTCATCAGCACCACGGCCCGGTCGCCGCTGTCCTACCTTGTCAAACCGATGTCGGACTACTTCACCAAGGCGATGCGCTAGGATCGCACATGGCCGGATTTGGGCTTTAAGGCCCCGGCCAACCGGACTAGCGTCCGCGGCGAAGGCCGGGCAGGGGTCCGGCGGACTGGAACAGGAGATCACGCCCATGTCGATCGAAGCGAAACTGGCCGAACTTGGAATCGAACTGCCCGATGCCCCGGCGCCGGCCGCGAACTATGTGCCCTTCGTGCAGGTGGGCGATACGGTCTACGTGTCGGGCCAGATCTCGACCGCGCCCGACGGCTCGCTGATCACCGGCAAGATCGGTGTCGATCTGGACGTGGCCGATGGCGCGGCCGCGGCCCGGACCTGCGCGATTTCGCTTCTGGCGCAGGCCAAGGCCGCCTGCGGCGGCGACCTGTCGAAACTGGTGCGCGTGGTGAAGCTGACCGGCTTCGTGAACTCGGCCCCCGATTTCACCAACCAGCCGGAAGTCGTCAACGGCGCGTCGGATTTCCTTGTCGAGGTTCTGGGCGACGCCGGCCGGCACGCCCGTTCGGCCGTGTCCGCAGGTGCTTTGCCGCGCAATGTCGCGGTCGAGATCGAAGGCATCTTCCAGATCCGGTAGAAACCATGCGCCCCGCCCTGCCCGCGGCCTTCACGGGCCCGCCGATCGCGCATCGCGCGCTTCACGACATCGCCGCCGGGCGCCCCGAAAACGCGCTGTCCGCCGTGCGGGCAGCGGTGGCGGCAGGCTACGGGATCGAGATCGACCTGCAGCTGACAGCCGACGGCGAAGCGATGGTCTTTCATGACTACGACCTGTCGCGCCTGACCGGGCGCGACGGTCTGCTGCGGGATCTGACCGCGGCAGAGGCGGCCACGGTCCCGCTGCTGGGCGGCGACGGCGAATGCATCCCGACACTGGCCGCCGTGCGGGACGCCGTGAACGGGGAGGTACCGCTTCTGGTCGAGATCAAGGACCAGGACCGCCATGACGGCCCCGGTGTCGGACCGCTTGAGGCCGCAGCGGCGCGCGCTCTGCAAAGCTATGCAGGGCCGGTTGCGTTGATGTCGTTCAACCCGGAATCGATGGCCGAGATGTCCCGGCTACTGCCGGACGTGCCCCGCGGCCTGACGACGATGAGCTTCGACCCCGACCTCTGGCCGTTGCCCGCCGCGACCTGCGACCGGCTGACCGAAATCGCGGATTTCGACCGTGTCGAAGCCAGCTTCATCAGCCACCACGCCGCGGATTTCCCGCGCGACCGTGTGGAGGCACTGCGACAGGCGGGGGTTCCGGTGCTCTGCTGGACGATTCGGTCGCCCGGGGAAGAGGCAGCGGCCCGCGCATTTGCCGACAACGTGACCTTCGAAGGCTATCTGCCCGCGCTTCCCGCTTGATCGGCGCGACGTCGGGCACAGATAAAGAAGAGGCGGGAGGGATCGGCCACGGCCATGCCCGATCCGCCCCACCCGCCCGCCCCCGTCGGCCGCGCGTGCCGCGCGACCTCCTTGGCGGATCGGGCGTGGCGGGGCTGACCGGGCGCGGCTGCGGCCGCTGCACGGCCCGGACAGTGAACAAGTGGGAGCCGGACGCGAGATGGATCAGGCGCAGATCGAAATTCAGGTCCTGGGATCTCTGGAGCAGATCGCTCCTACCGACTGGGATGCTTGCGCCTGCCCCGAGGCCGCGGATGGCCGGCCCGTTGACCCGTTCACCACGCACCGGTTCCTGCTGGCGCTGGAACGCTCGGGCTCCGTCGGCCCTGGCACGGGGTGGCAACCGCAGTACCTGACCGCGTACATGGACGGTCAGCTGATCGCCGCCGCGCCGCTTTACGCGAAGTCCCACAGCCAGGGCGAATACATCTTCGATCACAACTGGGCCCATGCCTATGAAAGCGCAGGCGGCCGGTATTACCCGAAACTGCAGATCGCCGTACCCTTCACGCCGGCCACGGGCCGCCGCTTCCTTGTCCGCCCGGGCTACGAGGAGATTGGCGCCTCGGCCCTTGTGCAGGGCGCTGTCCAGCTGGCCGACAACAACAACCTGTCCTCGCTCCACGTCACCTTCTGCACCGAAGCCGAAGCCGAAGCCGGCCGCGCGATGGGGCTGATGGATCGCACCACGCAGCAATTCCACTGGAAGAACGACGGCTACGCCGATTTCGAGGGCTTCCTGGAGAGCCTGTCCTCCCGCAAGCGCAAGACGATCCGCAAGGAACGCCGCACCGCCAATGCGTTCGGCGGAACGATCCACATGCTGACCGGTGACGCCATCGAGCCCGAACACTGGGACGCCTTCTGGCGCTTCTACCAGGACACCGGCGCGCGAAAATGGGGCCAGCCCTACCTGACACGCGCCTTCTTCGACGACGCCCAGGACACGATGCGCGGCGACATCCTGCTTGCAATGGCCGAACGCGACGGACACTGGGTGGCCGGCGCGCTGAACTTCATCGGGCGGGATACGCTCTATGGCCGGTACTGGGGCTGTACCGAACATCACTCCTGCCTGCATTTCGAACTGTGCTATTACCGCGCCATCGACTTCGCCATCGGCCACGGCATGGCCCGGGTAGAGGCCGGCGCACAGGGCGAACACAAGCTCGCCCGCGGCTACCTGCCGACGCAGACGCATTCGCTGCACTGGATCGCCGATCCGGGGCTCGCGAAGGCCATCGGCCGCTATCTGGAGGCCGAGCGCGACGCGGTGGAACACGAGATCGAAGTCTTGACAGATTATGGCCCGTTCAAACGGGCCCATGTGGAGGAACAGGAATGACCGACAAACTCGAAGGAACGGCGCGCACCGACGCGCTCGCCACGCTGGCACAGGACGGCTGGACCGAGGTCGAGGGCCGCGATGCCATCACCAAGACCTATACGTTCAAGAACTTCGTCGAGGCCTTCGGCTGGATGACCCGCGCCGCGATCTGGGCGGAAAAGCTGGGCCATCATCCGGAATGGAGCAACGTCTACAAGACGGTCGAGGTGGTGCTGACCTCGCACGATGCCGGTGGCCTGACGGAGAAGGACGTGAAGCTGGCCGGGAAGTTCGACGGGCTGGTCTGACCGATCAGGCGAAAGTAAAGGGGCAGATGCCGCAGGGGCGCTGCCCCGCCCGGCCCTTCGGGCCGGACTCCCCGGAGTATTTGGGGAAGAGAAGAAAGATGGGCGCCTGTCTTCTTCTTTTCACCAAATACTCCCGCCGGAGGCATCCGCCGATTGGCGGCGCCCGGCCGGCAGGAAAACCCGGGACGTAGGGTGCGTGGTTTCCACGCACCCTACGTCCCGGAACAGGCTTCAGAGCGCGGCCAGCAGGCCTTCGCCCGCGGACACGTCGCAGGTGCCCGGGCTTTCTTCGAGGTTCAGGACGGTGACTTTTCCGTCGTCGACCAGCATCGCGTAGCGCTGCGACCGCGCCATCAAACCGGCCGGCGGCGCGGTGAAATCGAGACCGATGGCCTTGGTGAACGTGCTTTCCGGATCGGCCAGCATGGTGATTCCCGCGTCAGTGGCGCCGGTCGATTCGCCCCAGGCCTTCATCACGAACGGGTCGTTGACCGATACGCAGATGATCTCGTCCACGCCCTTGCCGTCGAACTCGGCCTTGGTGCGGATGAAGCTTGGCACATGAGCCGAATGGCAGGTGGGCGTGAAGGCGCCGGGCACGGCGAAGATCACGACCTTGCGGCCCTTGGTCCGTTCGGCGATGGAAACCTTTTCGGGGCCCTCGGCGCCCAGTTGCAGCAGCGTGGCGTCAGGCAGGGTATCGCCCGTGGAAATGGTCATGAATTAACTCCCGGTCATGGATTTGGCTTTGTCGCTTCTGAGGGATATAGATTGCCGCGGCGCTAGCGCCAAGGATTTGAGAGGGTTTGCCGCATGGGCAGGATCATCGTGACAGGCGCGGGCCAGGCCGGCGCATCGCTGACGGCGCGGTTGCGCAAGGATGGATACGAAGGCGAGATCGTTCTGATCGGCGCCGAAGCACATCCCCCCTACCAGCGCCCGCCCCTGTCGAAGGCCTATCTCCTGGGCGACATGGCGCTGGAACGCCTGTTCCTGTGGCCGGAAAGTGTTTACGCGGACCAGGGAATCACCCTGCGGCTGGGGACCACCGTGTCGGCCATCGATCCGGCTGCGAAGACGCTGACGCTGGGCGACGAGGTGCTGGAATATGACCAGCTGGCGCTGACCACAGGCTCGGCCCCGCGGCGCCTGCCGTCGGCCATCGGCGGCGATCTGGGCGGCGTCTTCACCGTGCGCGATCTGGCCGATGCCGATGCAATGGCGCCCGAAGTGGCCCACGGCCGGCGCGCGCTGATCGTGGGCGGCGGGTACATCGGGCTGGAGGCCGCGGCAGTGGCCACCAAGCGCGGGGTGCAGGTGACACTCGTCGAAATGTCCGACCGCATCCTGAAACGGGTCGCGGCGCCCGAGACGTCGGATTACTTCCGCGCGCTCCACAGGAGCCATGGCGTGGATATCCGCGAAGGCGTGGGGCTGGAGCGGCTGGTGGGCACCGATGGCCACGTTTCAGGCGCGGTGCTGTCCGATGGCACCGAGCTGGACGTCGATTTCGTCGTCGTGGGCGTGGGCATCACCCCCGGCACAGCGCTGGCCGAGGCGGCGGGCCTTGCCATCGACAACGGCATTGCCGTGAACGCCTACGGGCAGACGTCTGATCCGTCGATCTGGGCCGCCGGCGATTGCGCGTCCTTTCCCCATGACGGCGGTCGGTTGCGGCTGGAAAGCGTGCCCAACGCCATCGACATGGCCGAATGCGTGGCGGACAACATGCTGGGGGCGGAGACGGTCTATGTGCCGAAGCCGTGGTTCTGGTCGGATCAGTACGACGTGAAGCTGCAGATCGCGGGGCTGAACGCCGGCTATACCTCGGTCGTGGCGCGCCGGGGCGAGGGGCTCACGGCCTCGTTCTGGTATTACTCGGGCGACAGGCTGGTGGCCGTCGACGCGATGAACGATCCGCGCGGCTACATGGTGGGCAAGCGGTTGATCGAGGCCGGAAAGTCCCCCGATCCGGCCGCGGTCGCCGCGCCCGAGACCGAACTCAAGGCCCTGTTGAAAGCCTGATGCGCATCGTTTCCGGTCGGTTCCGAGGGCGGCCTTTGACGCCGCTGGGCAAGGGCGATCCCGCGGCACATCTACGCCCCACGTCGGACCGGGTGCGCGAAAGCCTGTTCTCGATGCTGGCCTCCCGCGGGGCGATCGAAGATGCCCGCGTGCTGGATCTTTTTGCCGGGACCGGCGCGCTGGGGCTCGAGGCGCTGTCCCGCGGCGCGCAATCCGCGGTCTTCGTCGATAGCGGTCGCGCGGCGCAGAAGCTGCTGGCCGCCAATATCCGGCTGCTGGGCGTGGCGGGCGAAACCCGCGTTCTGGCGCGCGAGGTGCTGAAGCTGGGAGACGCGACGGGGGACGACCTGCCCGCCGATCTCGTCTTCCTCGATCCGCCCTATGGCAAGGATCTGGGCGGGCCTGTGCTGGTCGCACTCAAAGCCCGTGGCTGGATTGCCGCCGATGCCACGATCGTCTGGGAGGAAAGCACCCCCATGCCGGCGCCAGAAGGCTTCACGGTCGACGATCAGCGCCGCTATGGCGACACACACGTGACCGTTCTCCGCCCCCTCTGACGGCCAACACAGAAGCGCGAAGGATCGCGCCCGGGCCGGGCCGGCGGATCGCGCAGCGATGCGGCGGGGTGGGCGGGTGGGCCCGGAACGGGCGCGATCCGGGGTGACGCGTTGCTGACAGAGTCGCGAAAGAACGCCGTTTCGGCTAGACTGTCCCGATGACAGCCGCCCTCGCCCGCTTCCTGCCGTCCTTCTCGCTGATGGCCCGGCCCGTCGCCACCCAGGCGCCCGGGAAAGGACGCGCGCGGGAACCGGTGTTCATTCACGACGCCATCGTGCCATGGCAGGGGGAAACCCTGCTACTGGCCATGCTCAGGAAAGATCTGGAAGACGGGGATCAGCCGTAGGTGGGGTGGAACAGTCCACCGGGCGACAGCGTGAAGATCTCGGCCCCGTCGGACGTCACGCCGATGGAATGCTCGAACTGCGCCGACAGGGACTTGTCGCGGGTCACCGCAGTCCAGTCATCAGCCAGGGTCTTCGTTTCCGGGCGGCCGAGGTTCACCATCGGTTCGATGGTGAAGAACATGCCCTCTTCCAGCTTGGCGCCGGATCCCGGACGGCCATAATGCAGCACGTTGGGCGCGGCGTGGAACACGCGGCCCAGACCGTGACCGCAGAAATCGCGAACGACGCTCATCCGGTGGGCTTCGACATAGGCCTGGATGGCATGCCCGATATCGCCGAAGGTCTTGCCGGGGCGCACGGCCTCGATCCCCTTCATCAGCGCGTCATGGGTCACTTCGATCAGGCGCTCGGCCTTCCGCGGCAGCTTGCCGGCCACGTACATCCGGCTTGTGTCGCCGAACCAGCCGTCCACGATCACGGTCACGTCGATGTTCAGGATGTCGCCATCCTTCAGCGTCTTGGGCCCGGGAATGCCGTGGCAGACAGCGTGGTTCACGGAAATGCAGCTGGCGTGCTGATAGCCCTTGTACCCGATGGTCGCCGACGTCGCGCCGGCCTTTTCGATCATATCGGTGATGACCCGGTCGATCTCGGCCGTGGACTGGCCGGGGAAGACATGCGGTGCGATGTCGTCAAGGATCTGCGCGGCGAGCTTGCCCGCCACATGCATGCCTTTGAAATCCGCAGCCTCATGGATGCGGATCCCGTCCTTCGTCAGCTTGCCACGTGCGTCGTCCAACAGCGCTGCGTCTCTCATCGACCTATCTCTCATACTGCAACATAAGACTTTCGTTCCGCGAGCGCCAGAGGCACCACCGCGCACCTGCAGCATTGACGGAGGGTCATCACCGCGTCGGACGAAATGCTGCCAAACTTATGTTAACAAATGCCGCCCGAACGGGCGCTGCGTGCATCCCGGAATGGCAAGGCCCTGCCGATGGAGATGCCGTCTGTCGAGATCGCGGCGGCATGGCACATCACCTCCACCCCCGCCTGCCGGGCCGCCGTGAAAGCCTGCGCATAGGCGGGATCGATATCGGCGGCGACGCTCACGGCCTCTGCATCGCTGCGCTGGACCAGATAGAACAGCACCGCGCGCGCGCCGCCTGCTGCCATTTCCGCCAGCTCCGCAAGGTGCCGCGCACCGCGGGCGGTGACGGTGTCGGGAAACTCGGCCAGGCCCGCCTCCCGCATCAGCGTGACGCTTTTGACCTCGACGTAGGCCGGGAGCAGGTCATCGCCTCCCAGAAGGAAATCCACCCGGCTGCCCTGTCCGTAGGCGACCTCGCGCCGGACGGTCTGATAGGCCGCCAGCCCGGGCACACGGCCATCGGCCAGGGCTTCGGCCACGATCCGGTTGGCAAGCCCGGTATCGATGCAGGCCAGGGCCCCCGTGGGCAGTTCCGCCAGTTTCCAGCTCCATTGCAGCTTCCGCTTGGGATCGCTGACCGGCAGCAGCCAGGCGCGCGTTCCCGGTTCGGCCAGCCCGGTCATGGCGCCGGGATTGGCACAATGGGCCGTCACCTCCGTCCCGTCTTCCAGCACGCAATCGGCCAGGAAGCGCTTGTAGCGACGGATCAGGCGGGCGGGCACGAGGGGGGCTTCAAAGCGCATGACAGCCGGCCTATACGTTGTCGGGCGCACCAAGCAAGGGAGACCTGCATGGCCAACCCAACAGCCGCGATGCTGGTGATCGGGGACGAGATCCTTTCGGGCCGGACCCGTGACAGCAACATGTACTTCCTTGCGCAGCAATTGACGCAAGCGGGGATCGATCTGACCGAGGTTCGGGTCGTCTCGGACGACCAAGACGCCATCGTGTCGGCGGTGAAGGCCCTGTCCGCGGGCTTTACCCATGTCTTCACCTCGGGCGGGATTGGCCCGACCCATGACGACATCACCGCCGATTGCATCGCAAAGGCTTTCGACGCATCCATCGACGTGCGCGACGATGCCCGCGCGCTGCTGGAGGCGCACTACAAGCGCACAGGCGGAGAGCTGAACGTCGCCCGCCTGCGCATGGCTCGTATCCCCGAAGGCGCCACGCTGATCGAGAACCCTGTCTCGGTCGCGCCCGGTTTCACGCTGGAGAACGTCCACGTGATGGCCGGCGTGCCCGAAGTGTTCGAGGCCATGGTCGCCTCGGTCCTGCCGCAATTGACGGGGGGCAGCCCGCTCCTCTCCCAGTCCCTGCGCGTCATGCGCGGCGAGGGCGAGATCGCGGCCTTCCTGAGCGACCTGGCCACAAGTCACCCCGACCTGTCCATCGGCTGCTACCCGTTCCACAAGGATGGCGTGTTCGGCGCCAACGTGGTTGTCCGCGGGGCAGACGGCGCGCAGGTCGATGCCGCCATGACAAAACTGGTTACCGAGTACGGCACATGACCGCCGCACGCGAAGATTTCTATGATGCCATCGATGGCACATGGGCCCCGGCGCGCCGGTTCGAATCCGGACCGTGGACGCTGCGCGAGGGCCAGGGCGGCGGCAGCCGCGTGTCGGCCGCGACATTGACCGATCCGCATTCCCGGCCGTCCGAGGCCGATATCGGCGATGCCGTGGCCGAAATGCGCGCGCTGGATCAGGAACCGCTGTTCATGGTCCGCGATGTCGATCACCCGGGGCTGGATGCCGGTCTGGGCAAGCGCGGGTTTTCCGTGTTCGACCCGGTCGCGATGTATGGCGGCCCGGTGGACCGGCTGACCGACACACAGGTCCCACCGGTCACTGCCTTCACGATTTGGCCCCCCCTGGAGATCATGAAGGAAATCTGGGCCGACGGCGATATAGGCCCGGCCCGGCTGGCGGTGATGGACCGCGCGGCGGGCGAAAAGACCGCCGTCTTCGGCCGCACCGGTGACAAGCCCGCAGGCGTGGCCTACGTGGCGCTTCACGGGCCCATCGCGATGCTCCACGCGCTCGAGGTCGCCCCGCAGCATCGCCGCGACGGCCTCGCCCGCTGGATGCTGCGCCGGGCCGCCTTCTGGGCGGCAGACCACGGCGCGACCCATATCGCCGCGCTCTGCCGCCGCGACAACTTCGCGGCCTGCGCGCTCTACAACCAGTTGGGGATGGAAATCTACGGCCAGTACCATTACCGCCGGCCGCCAGCGACACCGTCCTGAGGCGGAGAAGAGGACCGACATGACCGACAAGAACTCGCCCACCGCATTGAACCTGCCGATGGTGGATCCGCTTCCGCCGGAAACGCAACGCTATTTCGATATCTGCGTGGAAAAGCTGGGCATGGTGCCGAACGTGCTGCGGGCCAATGCCTTCGACATCGACAAGCTGAACGCGTTCACGGGCCTCTACAACGACCTGATGCTGGCGCCTTCCGGCCTGTCCAAGCTGGAGCGCGAAATGATCGCCGTCGTCGTGTCGTCGATCAACCGATGCTTCTACTGCCTTGTGGCCCACGGCGCCGCGGTGCGGGAACTGTCGGGCGATCCGATGCTGGGTGAGATGCTGGTGATGAACTACCGCGTGGCGCCGCTGGACGCGCGGCAACGGGCGATGCTGGATTTTGCCGCGAAGATGACCACCGCCAGCGCAGAGATCGAGGAAAGCCACCGCCAGACCCTGCGCGAGGTGGGCTTTACCGACCGCGATATCTGGGACATCGCCAACGTGGCCGGGTTCTTCAACATGACGAACCGCGTGGCCAGCGCCACCGCCATGCGGCCCAATGACGAGTACCACGCGCAATCCCGATGAGATGCGCCCGCGCCGTCTACCTTGTCCTGCTGTCCGCGGCTCTGCCTGCGGTCCCTGCGGCGGCCTTCGCCCCGCCCTTGCCGGCTGACGCGCGGGTTCTGTCCGACGAGACGCGGGAGAACGAAGGCTACGCCCTGCCCACGGGCCCTTACCGGGACGGCGACGTTCCAGTCGAACTGTTTCCGGGCAAGGTCACGCGGCAAAGCTGGCAACTGGTCCAGAGCCGCGCGACCCCGGCGCAGATCCTCGATCCCATCCGCGCGCAACTTCAGGCCGAGGGCTTCACTGTTGTCTACGAGTGCGCGGCGCAGGCCTGCGGCGGGTTCGATTTCCGCTTCCAGACCGACGTGCTGCCCGCGCCCGACATGTATGTCGACCTGCGCAACTTCCGCTTCCTGTCCGCGAAGAAGGGCGAAACCCACGCCGTCAGCGTGCTGGTCAGCCGCAGCCGCACCGCCGCCTACGTGCAGGTGATCACGGCCATCGCCGCGACCGTTGGCGAATCGACGGTTCCAACCCCGGTTGACGCCGAGGATGCGGCAGCCGGCACACCCATGCCAATCCCCTTGCCCACACCGGTCGACGGATCGGTCGCGGATCTGCTGCTCGGCAACGGATACATCGTTCTGGACGACCTCGACTTCGCAGAGGGCAGTTCATCATTGGGCGAAGGTCCGCACCCGTCGCTCGCCGCGCTGGCCGCGTTCCTGAAAGCGCACGAAGATGCCCGCATCGCGCTGGTCGGGCACACGGACACCGTCGGCTCGCAATCGGCCAACGTCCGGCTGTCGCAACAACGGGCCCGGTCGGCACGCGACCGCCTGGTGCAGGATCACGGGGTGAATCCGGGACAGCTTTCGGCACACGGAACCGGCTACCTGTCGCCTCGCACGTCGAACCGGACGCCCGAAGGCCGCGAAGCCAACCGCCGGGTCGAAGCGGTGCTGACGGTTTTTCCGGAAGAGTAAAGCCTTCGGGCTTGATCGAAGCAGAGCATAGGGGGCTCTGCCCCCGCCGCCCAGCGGGCGACTCCCCCGAGGTATTTGGGGACCAAAGAAATGGCGGATCCGCTGCTGCTTCTCTTCCGAAATACTCCCGCCGGAGGCATCCGGCAGAAACGCCCGGCCCATCCGCCGATCAGACGACAGAGGGGCACCCGCCGCAAGGCGCTACCAGTTCATCGGGCCCTTGCCGTCGAACTGATGGGCAAGGAAGTCGATGAACGCGCGGACCTTGGGCTGAGTGAAGCGCCCCGGCGGGTAGACGGCGTAGATGCCCTGCCGTTCGACCGGCAGCGACGGCATCGCGTCTTCGATCAGCCCCTTTTCCATCGCCGCGCAGTAGAGATAGCTGGGCAGGTAGGCGATCCCCAGCCCGGAGATCGCGGCGTTCAGCAGCGACTGGCCGTCATTGACCGACAGCCCACCTCCCGACCGGACCTGTCGCTTCTCGCCCGAGGGCGCGGTCAGCTTCCACACCGCGGCGTTCGACTGGGTGGAATAGTGCAGGAGCTTGTGGTCGCTCAGATCGTCGATCCGCGCGGGCCGGCCGTGGCGCGCGAAATAGCCGGGGCTGGCCACCATGCGGCGGGTGGTTTCCGCCAGCTTGCGGGCGCGGAGCGTGGAATCCTCGAGCTCTCCGATCCGGATGGCCACGTCGAACCCTTCCGAGATCAGTTCCACGAAGCGATTGTTCAGGACCATGTTCACGGTGATATCGGGGAAATCGGTCAGGAAGCCGCCCAGGATAGGCGAGACATGGTTCACGCCGAAATCCGTCGCGACAGACACCCGCAAAAGGCCCGACGGCGCCGACTGCATCGCGGAAACGAGCGCATCTGCCTCTCCCGCATCGTTCAGGACCCGGCGGGCGCGGTCATAATAGGCGAGGCCGATCTCGGTCGGGCTGACGCGGCGGGTGGTGCGGTTCAGAAGCCGTGCGCCCAGCCGCGCCTCCAGGCTCGACACGTGCTTTGATACCGCGGATTTCGAGATCCCCATCTTCCGGGCCGCGTCGGTGAACCCGCCCTGATCGACGACATTGGCGAAGGCTTCCATTTCAGTCAGGCGGTCCATGTTCGGTCCTTGCAGGCGCAGATGTGGCTTGAAGGCCGGGTATGGTGGCGAAATCAGGCAAGATCTGGGCAAAGGTTGGATAATATCGAGATTTCGACCCGGATCGTCGCCGATAGCGAAACGGCCATGGCGCCGCTTCGGCCGCGACCGAACCGTGCCGCGACGGTCCGTTTTAGGATTGCCCGCAACACGACATGCGGAAACGGAGCCCATGATTGCCGTTGTCTTCGAGGTCGAACCGGCAGAGGGCCAGCGCGATGCCTATCTCGACATTGCCGCCGAACTGGCGCCCCCTGGTGCGCGAGATCGACGGCTTCGTGTCGGTCGAACGGTTCGAAAGCCTGAAGACGCCGGGCGAGCTGCCGTCGCTGTCCTGCTTCCGGGACGAGACCGCGCGGGAAGAATTGCGCGCGCTGGCCGCGCTTCGCCGGCCCCAGTCGAAGGGCCGGGCGGGGATCTTCCGCGGTTACCGCCTGCGGATCATCCGTGACTACGGCCGGTAGACCGCGGCCAGCCGTGCGGCGCATGACACCGCGCCGCCCGGCTAGCGGTCGCCGCCCTCGACCTTTGGCGCCTCGGGTGCGCCTCCGCCCCCGCCAAAGATGCCCTGCACAAGGTTGTCGATGCTCTGCCCCAGTCCGCCGGAACGGGGCGGGACCGGGTCGATGGCGTTCAGGTCGGGCTCGCGCGCCTGCGCGCCGCCTTCCGGGGGGCGCATGGGCAGGGGCCGCGGTGTCTGGCCTTCCTGCACGCGGATCATCGTCTCGCGCCAGATCTCGGCCGGAAGCCCGCCGCCGGTGACGCCTTCGAGCGGGGAGTTGTCGTCGTAGCCCATCCAGACGCCGACGACGTAATCCGCGGTGAAACCGATGAACCATGCATCGCGGGACGACTGGCTGGTGCCGGTCTTGCCCGCCGCCTGCCAGCCTGGCAGTTGCGCCCGCCCACCGGAGCCTTCGGTGATAACCTTTTCCATCATCCAGACAAGCTGTTCCGCCGCTTCCTGCCGGATCACCCGTTCGCCCATGCCGCCCGAGGCGCCGATCAGGGGCGTGTCATCGCCCTGAAGCCGCAGTTCCTCCAGCCCGTAGGGTGTCACCGACGAGCCGCCGTTCAGGATGCCCGCATAGGCGCCCGTCATCTCGATCAGCGTGCTTTCCGACACGCCGAGCGCCAGCGACGGACCGTCGGCCAGATCGCTGGCGATGCCGAAATCGCCCGCCACGCGGCGCACCAGATCGCGGCCGACGCTTTCGGACACCTTGATCGCGGGAATGTTCAGCGAATCCTTCAGCGCATGGGTCAGCGTCACGCGGCCATAGTGCTTGTGGGTATAATTGTCGGGGCACCAGCGGCCCGAACCCGGGATGTCCATGCAGAACGGCTCGTCGACCACGGTATCGTTCGGAGAATACCCGACCTCCAGCGCCGTGGCATAGATGAACGGCTTGAAGGCCGATCCGGGCTGGCGCACGGCCTGCGTCGCACGGTTGAAGGCGCCCGACACCCGCGTGTCGCGCCCGCCGACCATGCCGCGCACGGCACCATCGGGCGACATGACCACGATGGCCGCCTGCGCTTCGGAGCCGTCCTTCACCTTCTCCTGGAAGATGATCTTCATCGCCTCTTCCGCGGCCTGCTGGATATGCGGATCCAGCGTCGTGCGAATGATCACGTCTTCCGTGGTGTTGCGGGTGAAGAAATCGGGCCCGGTCGACATCACCCAGTCGGCGAAATACCCGCCGGCACGGGCGGCCGCGGCTTCGGACAGGACGGCGGGCTGGGCGCGGGCCTGGTCGGCCTCGGCCTTGGTCAGATAGCCCTGTTCCTCCATCAGGCCCACGATCACGGCCGCACGGTTCTGCGACCGCTCCAGATCGGCGGTGGGGGCGTAGCGCGACGGCGCCACCAGCAGCCCGGCCAGCATCGCCGCCTGCGCCGGGGTGACCTGATCCGCGGTGCGGTCGAAATACCGCTGGGCGGCCGCTTCGAACCCGCGGGCGCCCGCGCCAAGGAAGGCGCGGTTCATGTAGATCGCAAGGATCTCGTCCTTGGAATACTTGACCTCCATCGCCATGGCGAAGATGGCTTCCTTGATCTTCCGCCACAGCGTGGTTTCGCGGCAATCGGCCTCGTATTCCGCTTCGGTCATGCCCGACGACGGATCGTAGGCATCGCCAAGACACAACAACTTGGCCGTCTGTTGCGTGATGGTGGACCCGCCATGCCCCGACAGCGGTCCGCGCCCTTCGCGCAGGTTGATCGCCACGGCGCTGGCCACGCCGCGCGGATCGACGCCGGGATGCCAGTAGAAACGCTTGTCCTCGGTCGCGACGACGGCATTGCGGAGATAAGGCGACATGTCGTCCGCCGTCACCTGGCCACCGTACTGATCGCCCCGCCAGGCGAACGTGTCGCCGTTCCGGTCAAGCAACGTAACCGAACCCCTTGCCCGCCCGTCATAAAGCGCGCTGGCCTCGGGCAGGGTGGTGTAGACATAGGCCACGGCAAAGCCCAGCAGCACCGCCACGATCAGCGAGACGCGCCAGAACAGGCCCCAGATCACGCGGAAGATCAGCCGGAACAGGCCCATGATGGCCCGGAAGAGCCAGCCTATGGGACCGCCGCCGCCCGTATTGCCACCGCCCCCGCCGCCACTGCGCTTGCGCGCCGGCTTCTTCGGTGGCGGTGTCTTGGCGGGCTTCTTCGGCGGGGGTTTCCTCCCGCCTCCGCCTGCGGCGGTCTTGGCCGTCGCGCGCGGGCTTTTGCCACTGCGTTCGGCAACCAGCCGCGGTCGCGCCTTGGATGAATCGGTCATGCTCTGCTCTGCCTGGCTTTATTGTTGGAGACACCATACAGCGCCGGCGGCGCTTTGTTGAGAGCAGCCGCGCATGTCGTATTTTACAAGTTCGCCTAATTTTTGATCTTTTTCCAAATTCTGTGCAGAAAATGCGCACATTCGTCCCGACAGACCCCTTTGCAAGACGGTCGCGGGGTCACCTTTCCCTGCGCGCCCGTCTTGAATGCTTATGCAATCGCCACCGGCCCCACGAAGGTCGCGATGGGGTCAATGGAGAAAAAGGGGACACGACGTGAAACTCGTTATCGCAACGATCAAGCCCTTCAAGCTGGAGGAGGTCCGCGAGGCGCTGACCGAAGCCGGTGTCGGCGGCTTGATGGTTACCGAAATCAAGGGTTTCGGCTCCCAGTCGGGACATACCGAAATCTATCGCGGCGCCGAATATGCCGTGAACTTCGTGCCGAAAATCAAGCTCGAGGTCGTCGTGCCGGCCAGCATGGCAGACAAGGTCGTCGAGACGATTTCGTCCGCGGCGCGCACGGGCAAGATCGGCGACGGCAAGATCTTCGTGCTGAATGTCGAACAGGCCGTGCGTGTGCGCACCGGCGAAACCGATCACGACGCGCTGTGAGTGCGGTGAGGGACCAAGGGGAACAAGGACAATGAAACTTCTCAAGACAGTCGCGCTTGCCGGCGGGATCGCCGCGCTGCCCGCGCTGGCACTGGCGCAGGACGCCGCCGCCACCGGTGAAGCGGCCGCACATACGAGTTATATTCTCACCACGCTGCTGTTCCTGATCGGCGGCTTCCTGGTGATGTGGATGGCTGCAGGGTTTGCCATGCTCGAAGCCGGGCTTGTCCGGTCGAAGAACGTGGCGATGCAGCTGACGAAGAACATCGCGCTCTTCTCGATTGCGGGCATCATGTACTGGCTGGTCGGCTTCAACCTGATGTACCCGGGCGACGGCTGGTCGATCGCGGGCTACCTGGGCGCCTTCGCCCCCACCGTGCTCGAGCCCGTGGGCGTCGGCGCGGATGCGACCGATCTGGGCTATGCATCGGTCGGGTCGGACTTCTTCTTCCAGCTGATGTTCTGTGCTACCACGGCGTCCATCGTTTCGGGCACCCTGGCCGAACGCATCAAGCTGTGGCCCTTCCTTGTCTTCGTTGTCGTGCTGACGGGTTTCATCTACCCGATCGAAGCGTCCTGGCAGTGGGGCGGCGGCTGGCTGTCGGAAATGGGCTTCTCGGACTTCGCAGGCTCCACCCTGGTGCACGCAGCTGGCGGCTTCGCAGCCCTGGCCGGCGCCATCGTGCTGGGTCCGCGGATCGGCAAGTACAACAAGGACGGCAAGGTTGTCCCGATCCCGGGGTCCAACCTGGCGCTTGCCACCCTGGGTACATTCATCCTGTGGCTGGGCTGGTTCGGCTTCAACGGCGGTTCGCAGCTGGCCATGGGCACCGTGGGTGACGTGGCAGACATCAGCCGGATCTTCGCCAACACCAACATGGCCGCCGCGGCCGGTGCGGTGACGGCGCTGATCGTGACCCAGCTGGTCTACGGCAAGGCCGACCTGACCATGGTTCTGAACGGCGCGCTTGCCGGTCTCGTGTCGATCACGGCCGAACCGCTTGCTCCGTCGCTGTTCCAGGCCCTGATCATCGGCGCCATCGGTGGTGTGATCGTGGTCGTCACGGTTCCGCTGATCGACAAGATGAAGATCGACGACGTCGTCGGCGCAATCCCGGTCCACCTGATCGCGGGTCTCTGGGGGACGTTCATCGTCGCCTGGACCAACGACGGCGCCAGCTACGGCACCCAGCTTGTCGGCTTCTTCGCCATCGGCATCTTCGTCTTCGTGGTCAGCCTTGTCGTCTGGCTCCTCATCAAGGCGATCATGGGACTGCGTGTCAGCGAGGAAGAAGAGATCAACGGTCTCGACATGGCCGAGCTCGGCATGGAGGCCTATCCGGAGTTCTCCAAGGGCTGATACCTCCTCCCATCAGCCGGAAGACGGCCCGGGCGTTCGCGCCCGGGCTTTTTTGTTTCCGGGCGGCGGTGGCGGAAAACCAACGACAAGACGCAAGAAAAATTCCGATGATGCTAAAAGCGCCGGCGCCGCGGCAGATTCCACGCGCCCGTGGCGGCAAGGAGGATCCCGCAAGGGATCCGACGGGGGCGGGCGGGCGGGCCGTCACGGGCGCGCGTGACGTTAGCCACAGGCACGCCCCGACGCCTGTCAGAGACCAACCTCGGCAATCGCCGCCGCCAGCACAGGCACGGAACTCTCCGTCAGCCCGGCCACGTTCATCCGGCTATCACCCACCATGTAGACGCCATGCCGGTCCCGCAGCATTTCCACTTGTTCACGACTGGCGCCCAGACGCGAGAACATGCCGCGATGTCGCGACAAAAAGTGGAACCGGTCCGATCCGGTGATCCGCTGCAACTCATTCGCCAATGCCTGTCGGACAGACTGAATCCGCCCGCGCATCCCGTTCAGCTCGTCCAGCCAGTCGGCCGACAGATCGACATCATCAAGGATCGTCGAAACCACCCGCGTCGCGTGATCGGGCGGGAAGGAGAAATTCTGCCGGTTCAGATGTGCCAGTGTATCGCCAAGCCGCGGCGCCAGCGTCCCGTCCTGCGCCGTGGCAATCAGCACCCCGGCGCGATCACGATACAGGCCGAAATTCTTCGAACAACTGACGGCGATCAACGCCTCCGGCAGCTCTGCCACCAGATCGCGCACCGGTCCGGCGTCCGCCTCCAGCCCGTCACCAAAGCCCATGTAGGCCAGGTCGATCATCGGCAGCGCGCCGGTCCGAGCCAGAAGCGCCCGCACGGCCTGCCATTCCACCGAATTCAGATCGGCGCCCGTCGGGTTGTGGCAGCAGCCATGCAGCAGCAGCACATCACCCGCGCCGAGGTCCGACAGATCCTCCATCATCCCATCGAAATCGATCCCGCGGCTTTCGGCATCGAAATAGCGGTAGCTCTTCCGCGCCAGCCCGACATGGTCCAGCATGCTGGCATGGTTGACCCAGGACGGATCGCTGATGAACACCCGTGCGTCCGGGTTCGCCTCGCGGATCGCCTCGAAGGCCTGCCGCACGGCGCCGGTCCCGCCGGGGGCGGCCGCGGCGGCCACGTTCTGGCGGGGCAGAGCATCGCCCAGCACCAGCCGGATCATCGCGTCATTGAAGCCGGGATCGCCCAGGAATCCGATATAGGATTTCGTCTCCTGATCACGCCACAGCCGCTCCTCGGCCACTTTCACGGCCCGCATCACCGGCGTGACGCCGGCGGCGTTCTTGTAGACGCCGATGCCAAGGTCGATCTTGCCGGGCCGCGGATCGTCGCGATAGGCGGCCATCAGGGCAAGGATCGGGTCAGCCGGCTGGACCGGCAGCGATTGGAACATCCGGGTCGCTCCGCAAGGGGTCAGGTGGCAGGGCCGGTTTCGACGGGGACCGTCGGGAAGGCGCCCCATTCGGTCCAGGATCCGTCGTACAATGCGTAATCCGTCTTGCCCATCCGTTCCAGCGCAAGACACAGGATCGCCGCCGTCACCCCGGACCCGCACGAGGTAATCGCGGGCTTCGACAGATCGACCCCCGCTGCCTTGAAGATGGCACGCATCTCGTCGGCCGACTTCATGGTGCCATCGCCGTCAAGAAGCGAGCCATAGGGCACGTTCTTCGACCCCGGGATATGGCCTGCACGCAGCCCTTCACGCGGCTCGGGCGCATCGCCCCGGAACCGTTCGGCTGACCGCGCGTCGATGATCTCGTGATCGCCCAGCTTGCTGGCCTGGCTCACCTGCGTGACATCCCGCACCAGCTGGTTCTGGACCCGGACGGTCATGTGCCGGTCGCGGATCATGGGGGGCATGTCCTCCACCGGGCGCCCTTCGGCGACCCATTTGGGGAACCCGCCGTCCAGCACGGCGACATCGGTCTTGCCCATCAGCCGGAACATCCACCAGACGCGCGCAGCGGAAAACAGGCCGGCGCCATCGTAGACCACGACCTGATGCCCGTCGCCCACGCCCATCGCGCGCAGGCGCGACATGAACTTCTCGGCCGGCGGCGCCATGTGGGGCAGCGAAGACCGGTGGTTCGAAATCTCGTCGATATCGAAGAACCGCGCGCCGGGGATATGGGCGGCATCGTATTCCGCCACCGCATCCCGGCCGGCACCGGGCAGGTACATCGATCCGTCCAGCACCCGAAGATCCGGATCCTTCAGATGTGCGGCAAGCCAGTCGGTCGAGACGAGCGTCGTCGGATCGTCCTGCATGAAACCCTCCCAAAGGCATATTCCCCGTCGTTACAGATTGCCGCAGCGAAGGACAAGAGACGCCGGTGCGGGCCGCATGTGATTCCCGCCCTCGTCAACGTCTGCTGCGCAGTCTGCCTCCGGCGGGAGTATTTGGGAAAAGAAGAATAAAGGAACCCTATTGTTCTTCTCCTTTCTCCAAATACTCCGGGGGAATCCGGGCCGCAGGCCCGGATGGGGGCAGAGCCCCCGGCTGCGCTCACGACATGATTCCCGCCAATCGCCAGACGCCCCGCGCCCGTGGCGGCAAGGAGGATCCCGGCACGGGATCCGACGGGGGTGGGCGGGCGGGCCGCCGCGGGCGCGGAGCACGCCGTGGCCGGATTGGATCAGCGGTTTTCCTTGAGAAGCCGCTGCTTGTCGCGCGACCAGTCGCGCTTGGCCTGGGTTTCACGCTTGTCGTGGTTCTTCTTGCCCTTGGCCACGCCCAGCTTCATCTTCGCGATGCCGCGGTGGTTGAAGTACATCACCAGCGGAACAAGGGTCATGCCCTTGCGCTGGGTCGCGTTCCAGAGATCCGCCAGTTCCTTCCGCGACACCAGCAGCTTCCGCCGACGGCGTTCCTCGTGGCCGAAGGTCTTGGCCTGACCGTAGGGCGCGATGTAGCTGTTCGTCAGCCAAAGCTCGCCGTCCTCGACCGAGGCATAGCATTCCGCGATATTCGCGCCGGACGCGCGAAGCGATTTCACCTCGGACCCTTCCAGGATGATGCCGCACTCCAGATCCCGTTCGATCGCATAATCGAAACGCGCTCGCCGGTTTTCGGCGATGACCTTGTAATTCGGATCTGATTTTCCCTGTACCATAGCCGGTGCATTTAGGTGTGCCGGCCCACGACCGCAAGCGTCAAGGCACGAAGGACCCGCACAGCGCGCCGCGTTGACATCCCCGGTGGCAGACGATCATCTGGGCGCGTCATAGCCGGAGGCCGGGCATGTTCTACATCAAGTGGGCGTTCACGCTGATCATCTGGGGCGCACTCGCGCTCTTCCTATGGTACACGCTGCCGCGGCACGACGTGGTGCAGCTCACCGGGACAGACATCAAGCGTGTCAGCTTCGAAGGCAACACATGGTTCTGGTCCACGACATCGACCGGGGGTGAGGTCAGCCAGGACAACACCGCCGACGTCTACATGATCAACGCGATTCGTCCCAATGGCAAACCCCGCGTCTATCGCAACCAGGACACCGGCTGGGGCTGGCCGCCCTACATGAAGTTCAATGCCTCGGACCTTCAGGCCAAGGCGCAATCGCTCGTCTCGACCCAGGCCGAACCGAAATGGGTGATGGTCCGCTACTACGGCTGGCGGTTCAACCTGCGCTCGATCTTCCCAAACGCGGTCAAGGTCTGGCAGGTCGACTCCCCCGATCACACGGTCATCAACTGGTTCAACATCATCTTCCTGGCGCTTTTCGGCGCGGCGCTGATCGCGCTCTGGCGCCGGTGGCAGCGGTTCCGCGAACGGCGAATCGATCCGGTGCTGGAACGCATCGAGGACTGGTTCGTCGATATCGGCTTCTGGTTCACCGACAAGCGCCGCCAGTTCCGCGACTGGCGCGACCGGCAGCGGACCTGAGGCCGCTATTCGGCGAACAGGTGCTCGGTCTCGGCGATCTCCATCGCCGCGTCGGGCGAGATCGTCAGGAATTCCACGAGCCGTTCGGCCATGTCATCCGCCTTGTCTGACTGGCGGATCCGCGAGAAGCGGGAGAAATCGGCGTCGCGGATGCGGTCGGCCTCGTGGGCGATGTCGTTGCGGATCGTGGGCAGGATCCGGGCCAGCGTTGCCGGGCTGGTCTGTTCGCCCGCCAGGCCCACGCGCCTTGCATGGCCCAGCAGATACTCGTCGGAAAACTCGCACTGGACGTCCAGAAGCCGCGTGACCGACCTGTCGCTGCAGAAATCCTCCAGCAGCTCGAAGGCGCTGGGATCGAGGCAGATGATCAGCCGGTCGGTTTCATAGTAGTCGAACAGCATCCGCATCAGGGCCCGGCGATGGCGGGTACGCTTTTCCAGTGTCGACTGGATGCCGCCCAGATCCGGCAGCGGCGTCGTTTCCTCGTTGAACAGGTATTCGACCGCCGGCACGTTGGTGACCTGCTTGATGCGGGCGAGCAGCCGTTTCGCCACGTGCCATTTCTTGCAGATCACGATCATCAACTCGCGATCGCGGCCCAGCGAACCTTCCGTCTCCCAGAACCGCGCGCCAAAGCGGCGCCCGACCCGGCCCTGCCCGGCCAGGAACTTGTACAGGTCCAGCCCTTCGTTCGAGACCTGGAAATCAACGTCTTCGGCCGAATAGAGCCGGCCCAGCCGGGCGCGAAGCTCGTTCGCTTCGGGGCTGATCTTGCGGGCAAACAGGAAATCCTGCCCCACCAGCAGATCGTAATGGTCGTTGTAGAAGGTGATGGGCATCCCGTAGTCGGAAAACATCAGGAAGGTCAGCGTGCGGCACTGGATCTCGCGTTCGGGCACAAGGTGGCGGACGAGCGTCTGGAAGAAGGTTTCGTCCGGGATCCACGTGGTGCGGAAGAAGCGCATCACGTCGCGCCGCTGGCGGGTGAATTCCAGGATCGTTTCGACCGTTCGCCGCCGCAGGCACCACCATTGCGACCCGATCATGACCTGGATGTCATGGGGCACCTCCCGCGTGAGGTTCAGCCTTTTCTGCAGGTCGTAGCCGGTATAGAATAGCCAAGGTTGCGTGCGCTCGTTGAACCAGTGGCGGTAGATCAGCCGCTCTTCCTTCAGGCCGGTCTTGATCCAGTCGCTTTCGAAGAAGTCGAAGCTTTCGATGAAGTCGGCATCGTGGGCGTCAAGGAAGCTGTGGGCGTATTCGGCGGATTTCACCGCCATGCAATCGCCCGACAGCATGTAGAAATGCGTGGCACGGGGAAATGCCGCAACCGCGCTTTCCACGGCATGGAGCGACGCCTGAACCAGCGACCACTCCCCCCAGCCGCACCTGATGCGCTTGTGCGCGAAGGTCACGTTCGGATTGCCGTCCAGCGCGCGGCGCAGCATCTGGTAATGTTCGGGCTTTGCCCGGGCATCGAAATGGATCGACATGTAGTCGCCCACCGCGGTCAGACGCAGGGCCTGCTGGATGATCGCTTCCGGTTCCTTGTGGCACAACAGGATGTAAGCGATCTTCGGCACCTGGATCCCCGGTATTTGTCAAATGTTCCGCGCGAACGCAAAGATAGGTGTGATTGCCGATTGAAGAAACCTGATAAATTTGATTTCTCTTTGGCTTCGGCACCCTGAAAGCAATATGATGGCACGGGGCCAGGAGGCAGAGCACGATGGGTTTTCCCGGAACGTGGATGACCGAATCCGAAAGCATGGTCTATCGGGTCGTTCCGAAATGCGCATGTTCGACCATCGGTCAGATCATGTACTATTCCGATCACGGCCGGTTCTTCGACGGTGATATCCACGATGCCCGCGAAGGCGTGCACAAGTGGTCGGTCACCGAAAGCCAGGACCTGATCACCCGCAACGTCCAACAGCAGCAGATCTATGCCTTCACCTGCGTGCGCAATCCGTACACGCGCATCCTGTCGTCGTTCTTCGACAAGATCTGCGGCATCCAGCGCAACGGGAAGCGGTATCGCGGCAACCTTGTTCCGATGCTGATCTACAAGTACGGGATCGAGGTCGGCGGCGAAGACGGCAAGGAGGAGTTCGACCAGATCCAGTCGTTCCGCCGCTTCCTGCTGTTCGCCCGCGACACCATCCGCTGGCGCCGCCCGATGGACCCGGACATCCACTGGTCCGCCATGTCGGGCCACGTGTCGACGTTCATCGTCAACGGCGGACGGTACAAGAACATCTTCTGGACCGAGGACTTCAACGCCGGGATGCAGCAGGTGCTCGACAATGTCGAAACCACCCATCCCATAGACCTGGCCCAGATCCCGCGGTTCAACGAAAGCGAAGGCCACGGACCCAAGCGCGCGCATCCGGTGGAGGACTATTTCGACGACCTGTCGATGCACCTGATGTACGAGATCTACAAACGCGATTTCGACGCGTTCAATTACGATTTCGAAAACCCCGCCAACAAGATGCCCATCGGCGAGATCGACCTCGACGAGGTCCACGCCAAGCTGGGCGACTGAAGCCGGCGCAACTGCACCGGCTCCGGCCGTGTCAGATCTGCTGGCCCACGTCGATACGGTTGCCGTCCGGGTCCGCGAAGACGAAGGCCTTCAGACCATATTCCTTGTCCTGCAGGCTCTTGATGATGCGCAGCCCATGGGACAGGCAGCGGGCATGGGCTTCGGCCGCGTTCGACACCATCATGTGCGCGACGTTGAACCGGGCGCCCTTGTGACCGGGGTGCAGTGTCAGGTGCAGTTCGGCATCGTCTTTCTTCAGGATTACGAAACCCGTCGGATCGCCGTTTTCGAATATCTTCTCGAAGCCGAAGACATCGCGGTAGACGGCACAGGCCCGTTCGATATCGCTCACCGGCACGGTCGCGGTGATGCGGCCCAGTTTCAGGGGGGTATGGGGCATGGCAATGGCCCTTTTCTGTCGTGGATCGCGATGGTGCCTTTGGCCGGGCGGTGCCGGGTATCGCAGCAGCCATCGCCTGTCAGGGCGGTGCCTGCCGGAAAGCTAGCAATGACCGTGACAAAGGGCAATCATTGGGTCCGTGCGGGCTGTAAAGCACAAAAAAGGCCGGGCCAATGGCCCGGCCAGTCCAACAGGGAGCGCATGTCAGGCCCCGGACATGCACGGGATGCGTGTACTATTATAAATTTATTAACGTTAAAATTGACAACCGTCAACCAACGCAAACCGGACAAATCGACTCAGGCAACCAGCCTGTAGCCACCTGATTCCGTCACCAGCAGACGCGCGTTCGACGGATCGGGTTCGATCTTCTGGCGTAGGCGGTAGATATGGGTTTCCAGCGTGTGGGTCGTGACCCCGGCATTGTAGCCCCAGACCTCGTGCAGCAGCACCTCGCGGGCCACAACGCCATCGGTTGCGCGGTAGAGGAACTTCAGGATGTTGGTTTCCTTCTCCGTCAGCCGGATCTTACGGTCGTCTTCGGTGACCAGCAGCTTCATCGCCGGCTTGAACGTGTAGGGCCCAAGGGTAAAGACGGCATCTTCCGACTGTTCGTGCTGGCGCAGCTGGGCGCGGATGCGGGCCAGCAGGACCGGGAACTTGAACGGCTTGGTGACGTAATCGTTGGCGCCCGCATCGAGGCCAAGGATCGTGTCGGCATCGCTGTCCTGCCCGGTCAGCATCATCACGGGCGCCTTCACGCCCTGCTTGCGCATCAGGCGGCACAGCTCGCGCCCGTCGGTGTCCGGCAGGCCCACGTCGAGGATGATCAGATCGTAAAGCTTCTCCTTCGTGCGGTCCAATGCCTGGGCGCCGTCGGCGGCTTCGAAGACATCGAAATCCTCGGTCATGACCAGCTGTTCGCTCAACGCGTCGCGCAGGTCGTCATCGTCGTCCACGAGAAGGATGTTCTTGATCTGGGCCATCTTTTAACTCCTGTGATTGTCTGTGAAGATGTGGCAGTGACCATGCCGCGGCAAGAAGTGCTGCACCGGTCTCACGGCGACGTGTGCTGACGCAGTGAAATGTTTCACAATTTCCCTCGAAGACCCTAGATGAGAGCCATGAGCAACAGCGATACCGGACCGGCCGAAGCTGCCCGCACCCTCGCCCCCGACGCGGCCGAGGTTCTGGCGCGTGCGCGCGGCGATCTGCGGATGGGCATGCCCATCGTGATAAACCGGGCAGGCCGGGCGGTTCTTGTAGCCGCGGCCGAGACGCTGACGCCGGGCCGGCTGGACCTGTTCCGTGCCCTGTCGGGGGCGGTCGCGCTGGCCATCACCGCGCGGCGGGCGGAAACGCTGAAGGCCCGCGCCTACGATGGCGACCTGGCGCGCATCCAGCTTCCAGCCGATGCCGATTTCGCGTGGATCCGGTCCGTCGCCGATCCGGCGGGCGACCTGACCACGCCGATGAAGGGCCCGCTTCTCAGCCTGCGCGAAGGCTCGGCCGATCTGCACCGCACGGCGATCCAGATCGCGAAGTCGGCCCAGCTTCTGCCCGCGGCCATCGTCGCCCCGCTGGAGCCCGCGGCCGCCGCGCTGGTGCCTCAGACCATCACCCGCGTCGATCAGGACGATGCCGTGCGCTTGACCCTGGGTCCGCTCAACCTTGAACCCGTGGTCCACGCCCGCCTGCCGCTTGCCGTGTCCGAGGCCGGGCGCCTGCATGTCTTCCGCCCCGCAGATGGCGGGGAGGAACATTACGCGGTCGAGATCGGCCGCCCCGACCGCGACCAGCCGGTGCTGGCGCGGGTCCATTCCGCCTGTTTCACGGGCGACCTTCTGGGCAGCCTGAAATGCGATTGCGGCCCGCAATTGCGCGGCGCGATGGCGCAGATGGGGTCGGAAGGCAACGGTGTGCTTTTGTACCTGAACCAGGAAGGCCGGGGCATCGGGCTTGCGAACAAGATGCGGGCCTATGCGCTGCAGGATCAGGGCTTCGACACGGTCGAGGCCAACCACAGGCTGGGGTTCGAGGATGACGAGCGCGATTTCCGCATCGGCGCGGAATTGCTGCGCAAGCTGGGCTTCAGCCAGGCGCGGCTGCTGACGAACAACCCGGCCAAGGTGGCAATGCTGGAAAAGGAAGGCATAACGGTCACCGAACGCGTGCCGCTGATCGCCGGCCATACCGAACACAACCGCGCCTATCTTGAAACCAAGGCCGCCAAGTCGGGCCACCTGTTTTGACGCCGGAGGATCTGGTCCTGACGCCTTCGGGCCTGCGCTTTCAGGGCTGGACGTTCCCCTGCAGCATCGGCCGCGGTGGCGTCCGCGCCGACAAGCGCGAAGGCGACGGGGCCACGCCCGCGGGCATCTGGCGCATCATCGGCATCCTCTACCGGCCCGATCGCCTGCCCGCGCCCCACCCGGAGGCCTGCGCGATCGGCGTCAGCGACCTTTGGTCCGACGATCCGCGCGATCCCGATTACAACCGTATCGTCCGCGCGCCCCATGGTTACAGCCACGAACGCCTGCGGCGGGCCGATCCGCTTTACGATGTCGTGCTGGTCACCGACTGGAACTTCGTGGAGCCCGAACCGGGCAACGGCTCGGCCATCTTCCTGCACCGCTGGCGCAAGCCCGTCCATCCGACCGAAGGCTGCATCGCCTTTTCGCCGGAAGATCTGCTGTGGATCACCGAAAGAATCGTGCCCGGCCGGACCCGCGTGATCGTCTAGCCCTTCGCCGGGTAGTCCCGGTCCCCGAAAATGGCAGATCCCACGCGCACATGGGTGGCGCCAAAGCTCACCGCCTTCTCGAAATCGCCGCTCATCCCCATGGACAGGCCGCCAAGGCCGTTGCGTTCGGCGATCTTGGCCAGCAGCGCGAAATGAAGCGACGGCTCTTCCTCCACCGGCGGGATGCACATCAGGCCTCGGATCGGCAGGTCGAGCCCGCGGCACGTCTCGATGAAGAAATCGGTGTCGGCCGGAAGCACGCCGGCCTTCTGCTCTTCCTCGCCCGTGTTCACCTGGATGAACAGCTCCGGGCAGGTGCCGATCTCCTGCGCGAGGCGGGCAAGCGTGTTGGCCAGCTTGGGTCGGTCGACGGAATGGATCGCGTCGGCCATTTCCATCGCCTGCCGGGCCTTGTTGGTCTGCAACGGGCCGATGATGTGAAGCTTGATGCCGTCATAGCGCGCCCGGAAGTCGGGCCATTTGCCGGCTGCCTCCTGAACGCGGTTTTCACCGAAGATCCGATAGCCTTCATCCAGCACCGCCTCGACCCGGTCGAGCGGCTGTTGCTTGGACACCGCGATCAGCGTGACCGAACCCGGATCCCGCCCGGCATCGGTTGCGGCCTTGGCAATACGTTCTTCGATCTCGTCCACGGACATGAGGTTCCTCCCGCTGCGCGTAGGCCGAAGGGAAACAACATTCCGCCGGAAAAGAAAAGGGCAGGCCCGAGGGCCTGCCCAAATCTGTCAAACCGTGTGCGTCAACTTAGAAGTTGAAGCGAACACCGGTCTGAGCGCGCGTCACGTCGTCGATGTCGGTGCCGGTCGGTGCACCGCCGGTCGACGGGTAGTTCGCTGCGCCCGCGATCAGGGTCACGCCGCCGCCCAGGTCATACTCGTAGTTGATGCCGTAGGAGGTGCCGCCGAAGTCCGTACCAGCGATCGTGGTGTCGTCTTCCTGCGAAACCCATGCCAGCAGCGTGCCGGACGGGCCGACGTCAACCGAACCGCGCAGGGTGTACTTGTAGGTGCCGTCGTTGTCGCCAACTGCGAAGCCGACGCCGAACATGCCGATGTCGCCGTAGATCGACGCTGCGGTCAGCTCTTCCGGGTTGGCGGTGCCGCCGTCCAGCGAAGATTGCTGACGCGCTGCCGACACGGTCCAGTCGCCGAACGTGTAGGTCAGCATCAGGCCGACGTTGGTCTGTGCGTCGTTCGCGCCAGGTGCCGAAACGTTGGTCTGCGAGTACGACAGGTGACCGGTGAAGCCACCGACTGCGTACAGGGCTTCAAGGCCGTTCGCGCCAATGCCGCCGGACGAATATGCGTCCCACGAGAACTGGTCGCCAGCGGAGTTCAGAACAACCGACTGGAAGCTCGAGCCGTCGACACCGGTGCCGGCCGAAGTCGTCGGCAGGTACAGGCCGGGCATGTTTTCAACTGCGCCGATGATGTTGCCGACGTTGACCGTCAGGCCACCGTAGGTCACACCGAAGCGTGCGCCGTTGAATTCTGCGCCACCGGACAGGATCCGCGTAACGCCGGACGGGTCGGTGAACGACCGGCCGGGACGGTTGTTACGGCTGTCGGCCTGAGCACGGAAGCGAGCGTTGAAGCCCACGCCGCCGTCGGTTTCGGTGGACATGTCCACCTGCAGACGCAGACGGCTGGTCAGGTTGGTGGTACGAACACCATTGCCGCCGACGCCTTCGTCATTTTCGCTGTTATAGTCCAGGCCGAAACGGCCATAACCGCTGAAGCGGACATCCGCAGCTGCAACCGAAGCGGTCGCGACGAGTGCGGTGGTCAGGATCAGAACCTTTTTCATGGTTTTCCCCTCGGGTTTCATTCACACGCCCAAGCCAGTGAATCCGGCGTGGGTATGAAAGCGGTTTCGCTTTTTAGGGGCGCTGGGGCAAGTGCTGGCGCCGGTGCATCGGCAATGCCGCGGATTTTGGTGCAGCAATGCCACAGTCTTATGACGCTGGGGGCACCGTCCCGGCCCGTCCCGCCCCTGCCTGCCCTTGCGGCACCGTACAACACGACGATTCCCCGCGCAAATTCGGCCGGGTCTCCCACAGTATATCTATTGACCTTGCGGTGAGTCTCCGTGTTCGGTAATCACGCGAAACGTCAATAAAACCAAGGTGTGACCCGATGAAGCTCCGCGCCCGTCCTTGGAGCATTGCAGGTCTGCTCGCAGCAATGGCCCTGTCTCTTGCTGCATGTGGCAACCGGAATGCCGATGGCAGTGCCGCGGAACCGGCAACTCCGTCAATTACTGCTCCAAGTGAACAAATGTCCGAAGGGACGTCGATCTTCGATATCTTCGGCCCCGATACCAGCAGCCAGCAGGTTCAGGTGAACCGATATCTGTGGACTGCATCGCTGGATGTGCTGAATTTCCTGCCGATCCAGACGGTCGATCCGTTCACCGGCCTGATCGTCACCGGCTATGGCCGGCCGCCCGGCGGCGGCAGATCGTACCGCGCGACCGTCCATATCAAGGATCCGTCGCTGACGGCCCGGTCTCTCAGCGTGTCCTTGCAGACGCAGGGCGGTCCGGTCAGCCCGGCCACCACCCGCGCGGTGGAAGACGCGATCCTGTCGCGCGCGCGACAGCTCCGGATCTCCGACGACAAGTTCTGACGTGGGCCCGGGCCCGGCTGGGCTCTGGTCACCGCGTCTCAATCCTTTTATGAGGTCGCCAGGCCCGGACCTGCACAGGTCCGGCCCATACCTGTTTTGAAGGCCCAGTTTCGAAGGATCGCCCACGCCCATGCCCGAGGATACCCAGACCAATACGCCGACCGCCGTCTACGATGCCGGCGCGATCGAAGCGAAATGGCAAGAAGCCTGGGACGCGGCCGACCTGTTCCGCGCGCGCCGCGACGAGAGCAAGGCGAAGTATTATGTGCTGGAGATGTTCCCCTATCCGTCGGGGCGCATCCACATGGGCCACGTGCGCAACTACACGATGGGCGACGTGATCGCGCGCTACAAGGCCTCCGCCGGGTTCAGCGTGCTGCACCCGATGGGCTGGGACGCCTTCGGGATGCCGGCCGAAAACGCCGCGATGGCATCGGGCGGCCACCCCAAGGACTGGACCTACGGCAACATTGCCGACATGCGCGCGCAGATGAAGCCCCTGGGCCTGTCCATCGACTGGTCGCGCGAATTCGCCACCTGCGATCCGGAATATTATGGTCAGCAGCAGGCGCTGTTCCTCGACTTCATGGAAAAGGGCCTCGTCTACCGCAAGAACGCCGTCGTGAACTGGGATCCGGTCGACATGACCGTTCTGGCCAACGAACAGGTGATCGACGGCAAGGGCTGGCGGTCCGGCGCCGAAGTGGAACGGCGCGAGCTGACGCAATGGTTCTTCAAGATATCGTCGATGGCGGAAGAACTGCTGGAGGCGCTCGGCACGCTTGATGACTGGCCTGCCAAGGTACGCCTGATGCAGGAGAACTGGATCGGCAAGAGCCGCGGCCTGCAGATGGTGTTCCCGATGTCCGAACCGGCCCACGGGCTGGACGGGATCGAGGTCTATACCACCCGCCCCGACACGCTGCTGGGCGCCAGTTTCATCGCCATCGCCAACGACCACCCGCTGGCCAAGGCGCTGGAGAAGGACGACGCAAAGCTCGCGGCCTTCAACGCCGAATGCCGCAAGTCCGGCACGTCGGAAGCGGAACTGGAGAAGGCGGAAAAGCAGGGCTATGACACCGGGCTGACGGTGAAGCACCCGCTGCATGAAGGCGAAACGCTGCCCATCTGGGTCGCGAACTTCGTGCTGATGGACTACGGCACCGGCGCCATCTTCGGCTGCCCGGCGCATGACCAGCGCGACCTCGATTTCGCGCGGAAATACGATCTGCCGGTCATCGACACCTTCTTCGCGATGGATGACGATACGGCTGTCGGAACCGAGGCTTTCGTGCCGCCGAAAACAGAAAAGGTCCGCTGGGTCGATCAGCCCGCAGGCGTTGAGGTGGCCACCGGGCAGGAAGCCATCGACGCCACGATCGACTGGGCCGAAGCCAGGGGGCTGGGCACCGGCAAGGTACAATTCCGCCTGCGCGACTGGGGGCTTAGCCGCCAGCGCTACTGGGGCTGCCCGATTCCCGTGGTTCACTGTGAAGACTGCGGCGTGGTGCCCGAGAAGAAGGAAAACCTGCCGGTCACCCTGCCCTATGACGAAGGCGGCAAACCCATCGACTTCACGGTCCCGGGCAACCCGCTGGACCGTCACCCGACATGGCGCGACGTGCCCTGCCCGTCCTGCGGCAAGCCGGGCAAACGCGAAACCGACACGATGGATACCTTCGTCGATTCGTCGTGGTACTTCGCACGGTTCACTGCGCCCCGCGCCGAAACGCCCACCGACATGGCCGATGCCGATTACTGGATGAATGTCGACCAGTATATCGGCGGGGTCGAACATGCGATTCTGCACCTGCTCTATTCGCGCTTCTTCTCGCGCGCGATGCAGGCGACCGGTCATCTGCCCGCGAAATGCGACGAGCCGTTCAATGCCCTGTTCACGCAGGGCATGGTCACGCACGAAATCTACCAGACCCACGATGACCGTGGCCGCCCCGTCTATCACCTGCCCGAAGACGTGGAAGTGAAGGACGGCAAGACCGTCCTGAAAGACGGCGGGCAGGAGGTCGAAGTCGTACCGTCGGCCAAGATGTCGAAATCGAAGAAGAACGTCGTCGATCCGGTCAGCATCGTGGAGGCCTTCGGCGCCGACACCGCGCGCTGGTTCGTGCTGTCCGACAGCCCGCCGGAACGCGATGTGGAATGGACGGCATCGGGCGCCGAGGCCGCGCATCGGCACCTCGCCCGCGTCTACCGGCTGGCGACCGACACCATGGCGATGGAAGACGGCCCCGGCGAGGATGACGACGCGCTCCTGCGCGAGATGCACAAGGCGATCCACGATGTCACCGGCGGCATCGAAAGCTTCGGCTTCAATGCCGCCATCGCCAAGCTCTATGCCTTCACGCACACGATTTCCCGGTCGAAGGCCGGGCGCGATGCCAAGCTGCAGGCGGTCAAGGCGCTGGTCCAGCTGATGTCGCCCATGACCCCGCACCTGAGCGAGGAGCTTTGGGCCATGCTGGGCGCCGAAGGGGTCGTTTCCCGCGCGCCGTGGCTGGGGGCCGAAGGTCTTGTCGCACAGGCGCCCTGGCCCAAGGCCGACGAATCCATGCTAATCGAGGATACGATCACGATGCCCGTCCAGATCAACGGCAAGCGCCGCGCCGAAATCCACGTCCCGCGCGAGGCCGACAAGGCCGAGGTCGAGGCCATCGCGATGGCCACCGACGCGGTACAGAAAAGCCTTGACGGTGCCACGCCCAAGAAGGTCATCGTCGTGCCCGGACGGATCGTGAATGTGGTGGTGTAGCGCCCCATCACGCCGCGCGCTTCTGGCGCTGCCGCTGGCCCTGGCCGCCTGCGGGTTCGAACCCGTCTACGGCCCCGGCGGCACCGGCAGCGCGCTGCGCAACAAGGTGCTGGTCGAAGGCCCCGGCAGCGTCGAAAGTTTCCTGCTGGTCGAGGCGCTGGAATTCCGGCTGGGCCAGCCCGACACGCCGCTTTACCGTCTGGATTTCGAATTGACGATCGTCCAGGAGGGCCAGGCGGTCACCCCCAACAACGAAACCACGCGCTACAGCGTGATCGGCACGCTGGACTATAACCTCCACCCCATCGGACAACCCGGCGAGGTGCTGGCCGGCGGCCGGATCGAAAGCTTCACCGGCTATTCGGCCACCGGCACCACGGTCGAAACCTTCGCCGCCGAACGCGATGCACAGGCCCGCCTGATGGAGCTGATGGCCGACAGGCTCGTCGGGCGGCTTCAGGCCACGGCCGACCTCGGCTCATGAAACTCTCCGCCCGCGACGTCGATTCGTACTGCGCCAGGCCAGACAAGGCCAAGGCCGGGCTGCTGATCTACGGCGCCGACGGGATGCGCATCGCGCTGAAACGCCAGCAGGTTCTGGCCGCCCTTCTGGGCCCCGGCGCGGAAGAGGAGATGCGCCTCACGCGCCTGTCCGGTGCCGATCTGCGCAAGGATCCGGCAGCGCTGCTGGACGGGCTGAAGGCCACCGGCTTCTTCCCCGGCCTGCGCGCCATCTTCGTCGAAGAGGCCGGCGATGCCATCGCCCCCGCCGTGGAAACCGCGCTGGACGACTGGACGCCCGACGACGCCCGCCTGATCATCACCGCCGGGACGCTGAAGGCCACGTCGAAGCTTCGCAAACTTTTCGAATCGCACCCCAATGTCCTGACTGCCGCGATCTACGACGATCCGCCCTCGCGCGCCGAGATCGAGCGCATCCTGACCGCCGCCGGCGTGCAATCGGTGCCCAATGACGCGCTGGCGCTGCTGGAGACACTGGCGGCCGAGATCGGCCCGGGCGCGTTCGCGCAGGTGTCCGAGAAACTGGCGCTTTACAAGCATGGCGATGTCACGCCCGTGTCGCCCGACGATATCGACGCCTGCGCGCCACAGACATCGGACGCCGTGCTCGACGATCTGTTCAACGTGGTGGCCGATGCGAAAGTGGCGGAAATCGGGCCGATTCTCAGCCGCCTGCAGGCGCAGGGCACGCAGCCCGTGGGCCTGTGCATCGGCGCCACCCGGCATTTCCGGACGCTTTACACCGTGGCCTCGGACCCGGGCGGCCCCCGGTCCGGCGTGCAACGGCTGCGCCCCCCGGTCTTCGGACCGCGGCGCGACCGGATCACCCGGCAGGCCAGCGACTGGGGCGCGCCAAAGCTGGAAACCGCGCTGACGGTGCTGACGGAAACCGACCTTGCCCTGCGTTCGGCCGGGGCCACGGCGCCGGCCATGGCGCTGGTGGAACGGGCGCTGATCCGTCTGGCGATGCTGGGCCAACGCCGCGTCTGACTTGACCTTTGGGCCCGGGTCGGCACCTTGCCCGAAACCCCAACGGGAGAGGACCCTGAATGTACACCGTCTATGGCAACGTCTTCACGCGCGCGATGCGCGTCCTGTGGTGCCTGGAAGAGATCGGGCTCGACTACACCCATGTACCCGCCAGCCCGCAAAGCCCGGAAATCCTGGCCGTGAACCCCGCGGGCAAGCTGCCCGCGATGTCGCTGGATGACGGCACGGTGCTGACCGATTCGACCGCGATCATGACCTACCTTGCGGACAAGCACGATGCCGTCACCTATCCCGCCGGCACGGTCGAGCGCGCCAGGCAGGACGGGATCACCCACAAGCTGCTGGACGAACTGGATGCCTGCCTGTGGACGGCAAGCCGGATGACGGCGATCCTGCCGGAAGACAAGCGCGTGCCCTCTGTGGTGCCCAGCCTGCAGTTCGAATTCGCGAAAAGCATCCGGCAGATCGAGGCGCAGTTCGAAGGCCCCTATATCGCGGGCGAGATCTTCACCGTGCCGGACATCATCCTGGCGCATTGCGCGGCCTGGGCCCGCAGCATCCAGTTCGAGATCGAAAGCGACAAGATCCTGGGCCACGTGAAGTCCCTGCGCGCCCGCCCTGCCTTCCGCAAGGTCGTCGCGATGGGGCAGGCGGCCTGAGCCGTCACACCGGCAGGTCGCGCATCAGCGCGGCCAGCTCCCCGGCCCCGGTCTCTTCCGCGCCGTCGGCCGCGCCAATGCGGGCCGCATCAGCCTTGTTCTGCGACAGCTTCCATGTCCCGTCGAGGCCCGTGATCGTCAACCGGTAGGGCACGATCATCCGCATCAGCTTTTCCGTGATCTCCGGGTCGGTCTTCTCCAGCGTCCACGGTGTCTTCGGCGCCAGCCGGTTTTCGAACACGGCGGACAGGCGGTCGATCACGCCACGCAGGGCGCCGTCCTCCATCCGTTCCAGCACCCCGTCGACATGGACTGCAACATAGTTCCACGTCGGCACCTGATCCGGCATGCCGTACCAGTCGGGCGAGATGTAGCCCTCCGGCCCGCTGACCGCGATCCGGGCGGGACAGGTCCCGGTCACCGCCCTAGCGATCGGGTTCGACCGGACCAGATGCAACTCAAGTGCGGCGCCATCCTCGCTCATTGAAAACGGGATATGAGACAGCAACGGCGGCCCGCCCCGCGGGTCCGACACAGCCAGCATGCCAAAGCCACGCGCCAAGGCGAAGCCAAGGTTCCGTTCATCGCCCGCCGTCTTGAAAACCGGATTGGGATGCATCCCGCCCTCNGTTCATCGCCCGCCGTCTTGAAAACCGGATTGGGATGCATCCCGCCCTCCATCTATCGGCGCCACATTACCTGCGGGGGTGCAGGGGGCAATGCCCCTTGCGAAGCGGGGGGTGCGGGGGGCGGCAGCCCCCCGCCCGGGCGACGCGGAACGCGGCGCAAATCCCTACAGGGACCAGTCCCCGAGGTACTCTTTCAATGCCTCAGACGGCGCTTCAAGCAACGCCCCCGTCGCAACCGGCGCCAGGGCCCGGGCCCCGTCCACCAGCACCACATGATCCGCGATCCGCACCGCATCGCCCGGATCGTGCGTCACCATCAGCACCAGCGCCTCCTGCTCTGCCGCCAGCTCAGCCACCAGATCCAGCATCTCGGCCTTCAGGGCCGGCCCCAGCGCCGCGAAGGGTTCGTCCAACAGGAACAGGGGCCGCCCCTGCACCAGCACCCGCGCCAGCGCCGCCCGGCTTCGCTGCCCGCCCGACAGTTCGCCCGGACGGCGGGCGCCCAGATCGCCCAGCCCGACCCGTTCCAGCGCATGGGCCACGGCCCGCTTGTCCTCGGCCCCCAGCCGCAGGTCCGCACGGCGGCCAAGGCCCACGTTCTGCGTCACGCTAAGATGCGGGAACAGGTTGCCGTCCTGGAACAGCATCGCCACGGGTCGCTTGCCCGGATCCCGGCCCGAGATATCCTCGCCCCGCCACAGAATCCGGCCCCGGTCCAGCGGCAGGAACCCCGCCACGGCTTCCAGCAGGGTCGACTTGCCGGAACCGGACGCGCCGATCACACCCACGATGCCCCGGTCTGCCACGGCGATATCGGCGTCCAGAAGGTAATCCCCGTTCCGGATCGTCACGCCCTCAAATTGCAGCACGTCCGCGTCCTCCCCGATCCAGCAGCCAGAACAGGGCCAGCGACAGCACCGTCAGCAGAAGCGCCGCCCCTGCCGCCTGCTCCATCCGGTAGGCCCCCATCAGCCGCAGGATCGCCAAGGGCAGCGTCGCCCGGTCGGGATCGGCAAAGAGCGCGATGACCCCCAGATCCCCCATCGACAGCGCCGCCGCAATCCCCGCGGCAAAACCCAGCGGCCCGCGGAGTTGCGGCAGCAGCACCCGGGCCAGGTAGGTCCGCCCGGCCATGTCGAGGCTCAGCGCCAGACGCCCGCTCCGCGCGATCTCGGCCCGCGCGGCGGGGACCAGCACCCGCAACCCGAAGGGCAAAGCGGCCAGAGCGTTCGCCAGAACCGTCACCGCCAGCGCCGCACGCCCCGGGTCGATGAACGGGTACAGGATCAGGAACAGTCCCGTCCCGATCACCAGCGGAGACGCCACCAACCCCGGCAGCCCCGCCGTTTCGGTCCAGGGTTGGCTGCTCGCCGCCGCCAGCGTGATCGGAATGGCCAATGCAAGAAAAAGTACTGTGCTCGCCAGCGCGACCGCGACCGACGTGCCCGCGGCCACCCAGACGGGCGCTTCAAGGTAGGCGAGTCCCGTCACGCCCGCTGTCAGGATCGCCGTCAGCGGCACAAGCAGGAACAGGGCAGCCAGCCCGATGGCAAGAAAGTCCAGTGCCTTCGCCAGGCCGCCCGCGCGGTCCCAGCGTTCGGGCGCGCGGCCAAGGCCGCCGCCGAAGCCGGTCGGCGCGGCGAATGTCAGGGCCAGCGCCACGGCCGCGACGCCAAGGCCCAGTTGCAGCACCGACAGAAAGGCCGCTTTCGACAGGTCGAATTCGAACCGCACCGCCTGGTAGATCGCCAGTTCCACGGTCGTGGCGCGCGGGCCGCCGCCCAACGTCAGCGCGACGGCGAAACTTGTCAGGCAGACGGCGAAGACCAATGCCAGCGCGCCCGGAACGGTGTCTCGCAGCATGGGGCGTTCCAGCAGGCGATGCACGTCGCGCGGGCCTGCGCCAAGTTGCGCCGCCAGTCGGAAGCGTTCGGGCGGGATTTCCTGCCAGCCTTGCAGCAGCAGGCGCGTGGCCAGCGGCAGGTTGAAGAAGACATGGGCCAGTACGACGCCGTGGAGCCCGTAGATCGACAGCGGTGGCAGGCCCAGAAGGCCCAGCCCCGCGCTGACCCATCCGCCGCGGCCAAAGACCGTCAGCAAGGCTAGCACGGCGACGATCACCGGCAGGATGAAGGGCGCACCCAGAAGCACGATCAGCGCGCGGCGGCCCGGAAACTCCCGCCGGGCCAAAGCCCGAGCCACCGGGATCGCAAGGGCAACGCTGAACACAGCCGACAGGGTGGCCTGCCAGACCGTGAAGCGCAGGGCCGACCAGTCTGCCGGGCCGGGCGGGCTGCCGGTTTCGCCCACGGCGCGAAACGCCACCGCCGAAAGGCAGGCGGCGACGACCGCGAAGATCGCCGCCGCCGCAACCCATCCCGGACCCGCGCTTACCGGTTGAGCGCGGCTTGCCATGTGTCCAGCGCTTCCTTGCGCATCCCCGGCACGTCCGCGGGGGCGATCAGCAGCGCCTTGTCCGGCGTGACCAGCCCTTCGAACCCGTCGGGCAGACCGTCATCGGGCATCACCGACGGGTACATCCAGTTCGTCGTCGGAATGGCCGACTGGAAGCCATTCGTGACCATGAATTCGAGGAATTGATCCGCAAGATCCGGCTGATCGGTCGCGGCCAGTTTCGCGGCGACCTCGATCTGCAGGTAATTGCCTTCCGCCATCGCGGCCGATGTCTTGCTGTCATCGTCCTCGGCAATGACGTGGTAGGCGGGCGATGTCGTGTAGGACAGTACCGCGTCGGCCTCCCCGTTCAGGAACAGGCCATAGGCTTCGGACCAGCCGGGCGTCACGGTGACGATGTTGTCGGACAGGCCTTCCCAGATCTCGCCCGCCCGTTCGCCATAGGCGGTCTGGATCCACAGCAGCAGTCCCAGCCCCGGCGTCGACGAGCGCGGATCCTGGATCACCAGCGACACGTCGCTTGCGCCCAGTGCCTCGAAATCCGCCGGGAAGGTCATGTCCTTGTCGTGGACGAAGGCGAAGAAACCCCAGTCGAAGGGAATGAAGGTCTCGTCCGTCCATTCGATCGGCATGTCGTACTCGGCCGACACGCCGCTGGGTGCGAAAAGCCCGGTCTCCGCGGCCGCCGCCATCAGGTTAGTGTCAAGGCCAAGGACGATATCCGCCTCGCTCCGCTCCCCTTCCAGCCTCAGGCGGGACAAAAGCGCCGCGCCGTCGCCCGCACTCACGAAGTTCAGATCGCAGTTGCAGGTTTCCTCGAACGCCTCCTCGATGACGGGGCCGGGGCCCCAGTCGGACACGAAGCTGTCGTAGGTGTAGACCGTCAGTTCGGGTTTCGCGTCCTGCGCAAACGCGGGCGCCAGGGCCGTGGTCGTGAAAAGCGCTGCAATTACAAGATGTCTCATCGCATCCTCCTTTTGCGGCGAAAGGCAAAGGTGGCGCGGAGCCGTCTGACCTTCCCTCCGCCGGTACAAGCCGGTTCAGGTTCAACGGGTTCGCAAATGCGCATCTCAGCCCTGTGGGGCACCCCGAGGTTTCGCCCCGACGCTATGGGATGGCAGAAGCCCATGCAACTCGAAACCGCTTGAGAGCCCGGGGCTGCGCGGATAGATCGGCACGAACCTGAAACCGCCGCGAGGAGGGGCGTTCCCATGTCGTTCAACACATTCGGACATCTCTTCCGCGTCACCACCTGGGGCGAAAGCCACGGGCCTGCGCTTGGCGCGACCGTCGACGGCTGCCCGCCGGGCGTGGCGGTGTCCGAGGCGGATCTGCAGCAATGGCTCGACAAGCGCCGCCCCGGGCAGAACAAGTACACCACGCAAAGGCGCGAGCCCGATGCGGTGAAGATCCTGTCCGGCACCTTCGAAGGCGTGACCACCGGCACGCCGATCCAGCTGATGATCGAGAACACCGACCAGCGGTCGAAGGACTATTCCGAGATCAAGGACACGTTCCGCCCCGGCCATGCCGACATAACCTATGTCCAGAAATACGGCCTGCGCGATTACCGTGGTGGCGGACGGTCGTCCGCCCGTGAAACCGCGGCGCGTGTAGCCGCTGGGGGCCTGGCGCGTGCCGCGCTGGCCGACCTGGCGCCGGGTCTGCGCATCAAGGGCGCCATGGTCCAGATGGGCGCCGACAAGATCGACCGGAGCACCTATGACGCGGACCAGATCGACCAGAACCCGTTCTGGTGCCCCGATGCAGCGACGGCGGATCGCTGGGCCGGTACGCTCGACGCGCTGCGCAAGGACGGCAATTCCGTGGGTGCGGTGATCGAGATCGTGGCCTCCGGCGCGCCCGCGGGCCTCGGGGCGCCGATCTACGGCAAGCTCGACAGCGACCTGGCGATGGCGATGATGACGATCAACGCCGTGAAGGGCGTGGAGATCGGTGCGGGCTTCGCCTCCGCCGCCCTGACCGGTGCGGAGAATGCGGACGAGATCTTTCCCGGAAACGATGGCAACCCGGTCTACAGCTCTAACCATGCGGGCGGTGTCCTTGGGGGCATCAGCACCGGGCAGGACATCGTGGTGCGCTTCGCGGTGAAGCCGACCTCGTCGATCCTGACGCCGCGCAAGACCATCACGCGCGACGGCCAGCCGCACGAGATTGTCACCAAGGGCCGGCACGATCCCTGCGTCGGCATCCGCGCCGTCCCGGTGGGCGAGGCGATGATGGCCTGCGTGCTGCTGGATCACCTGCTGCTGCATCGCGGGCAGGTGGGCCGGCCGGCAGCGCTGTAACCTTCCATAGGGTGTGTGCTTTGCACGCACCGCACCCGGGTCAAGCGGGCGAAGGTGCGTGCAGAGCACACACCCTACGACGTTCAAACCGGGAGGCGGAACGTCACGCGGTGGAAACGCCTTCGACATTCTGCGGTCGGTCGGACGTATGCGCATGACGCACGCCAGTGAACGCCACGGCCGTCGCGATGGCCTCGTCCAGCGGGGTTTCCCGGAAATCGGGCGCCAGTTGCCGGAAGAGCGTGCCGTCCAGCCGGTGCGGGGTGCGCCAGAGATAGGACATCTCGGCAATCCGCCGCATCATCGGGTTCACGATACCGGCGATCCTGACGGCGAACCACGGGAACGACACCAGCCGCACCGGACCGGGCGTCGCGCGCTGGACGGCGGCGAACAGCTGGGCTCCCGTAAGGGAATAGCCTTCGAACTGCACATCGGTGAACACCGGCAGATCGAAACGCTTTTCGGCCAGCAGAACGGCCGCGCGGGCGACGTCGGGCAAATAGGCCCAGGCGTGCATCCGGTCGGTCGGGCCGGGATAGGTGAAGCGCCCCTTTGCCAGCTTCGGCGCCATGATCTTGTCGAACCAGTTGCCCGAGGCCTCGGTATCCAGGAAATCCCCGGCCCGCAGGATGATCGTGCGTACGCCGGACCGGCGATAGGCATCCTCCATCTCGATCCGCAGCCGGCCCATCGGGTTCCGCGCGGCGTGCGGCGTGAACTCGGACCAGGGCGCAGGCGTCTGTTCGCCGAAGACATAGACATTGCCCGGAATGATCGCCGTGGCACCCGCGGCCTTCGCGGCCTCGATCACGCGGGCCGTCAACCCGGGCAGTTCGGCCGCCCACTTGTCATAGGTCGGGTTCCACGCGTTGACGATCACGTCCGCCCCCCGCGCCGCCTGTTCAAGATCGTCCTTCGCGCGGTCGAAGGCCTTCACCGTCCAGCCCGCGGCCCGGAAGGCCTCGGCCGCGTTACGTCCGAACCGGCCCGTCGCGCCGAGGATGAGAACCGTTCCCGTCGATTTCTTGTCGTCAGCCATGACATGCTCCTGTGCGTGGATTGGCGTCTGACCCCCGGGATATCCATTCACAAGCGTACCGAATATTGCCAAAATCCAACGATCTGATATTCATTCATGAATGGATACCCGCGCTTCCCTTGCCGATTGGTCGCTGGTTCGAGCCTTCCTTGCCGTGGCCGAGACCGGTTCGCTGTCAGCCGCCGCCCGCGCGTTGAGGCAAAGCCAGCCGACGCTGGGCCGACAGGTGCGCGCACTGGAAGATGCGCTTGGCACCCAGCTTTTCGAACGCCATGCCCGCGGGCTGCGGCCCAGCCCGGAAGGCGAGGCGTTGCTGCCCCACGCCCAGTCCATGCGCGAGGCGATGCAGGCCCTGCACCTGACCGCCGCCGGACAGTCGCAACGGCTGGAAGGCACCGTGCGCATCGCTACCAGCATCTTCATGGCCCATTTCCTGATGCCGGCGATCCTGGCCGACATCCGCAGGGCCGAGCCCTTGATCCAGCTGGAGCTCGCCGCGTCCGACACCAGCGAGAACCTGCTGTTCCGCGAGGCCGACATCGCCGTGCGCATGTACCGGCCCACGCACGGCGGCCTTGTCACCCGCCATGTCGCGGACCTGGATCTGGGAATCTTTGCCGCGCGATCCTACCTCGAACGTCGCGGCCGACCCATTCGCGCGGAGGACCTGCGGGATCATGACCTGATCGGCTATGATCGAAGCGACCTCATCGTGCAGGCGATGAACGCCCACGGCTTTCCGGTGACGCGCGAGGATTTCAAGCTGCGCTGCGACAACCAGTCGGCCTATTGGCAATTGGTGCGCGCAGGTTGCGGCGTGGGCTTTTCCCAGCGCGGCGTGGCCCTTGCCGATCCGCTGGTCGAGGAACTGGACCTGGGGATCGAACTATCGCCCCTCCCCGTCTGGCTGACCGCGCCCGAGGCGATGCGCCAGACGCCCCGCATCCGCCGGATCTGGGACCTGCTGGCCGACGCGCTGGTCGGACTGCGCTAGCGCCCTGTCAGGCGGCGGACCATCAGGCTTTCAGGATCGGCCAGATCGTCGATCACATCGAAATGGTGCTTGCCCGAGGCCACGACCTGCTCCACTCGCCACGCATCGGCCAGCCATTGCGCCTGATCCAGAAAACCGGGCCGTTCCTCGGCGCCCACCCAGACCGTGACCGCGACGTCGTGCAGATCGGCCGTCAGGATCGGGCTTTCAGCTTCGGCCTCCGCCACATTCAGCCGGAAATCGGCATTCATGTCGGTCTGCATCAGGGGACGCAGGTCGCCCAGCGGCGAGATCGGCATGATATGCGCGATCCGCCGGGCAGTATCTTCGGCCACCAGCGCACGGTCACGCATCCGGGCCACAAGGTGCCCCCCCGCAGAATGCCCCGTCAGCGCCAGTGTGCCGGGCCGTTCCGCGGCGATGGCCGCCACCGCCTGCGCGATCTGCCGCGTGATATCGGCGATCCGCACGCCCGGGCACAGGTCGTAGGACGGCATCGCCACGGCCCATCCGCGCGCGAGAGGACCGGCCGCCAGATGCGACCAGCTGGACTTGTCGAAGGCCTGCCAGTAGCCACCATGCACGAAGATCACGGTGCCCAACGCCGCGCCCTCCGGCAGGAACAGATCGTACCGTTCGCGCGTTCCCCTCCCGTAGGGAAGATCAGGCCGTGCCCGGGCACCAAGGCCCTCGCGAAATGCCGCGGCCTCGGCCTCCCAGCGCGGCGGGAACTCTTCGGCGCTTGGAATGAAGGCCCCGTTGGCATAGGCCTCGTTCAAGTTTTCCACTGTGTCACCCGTGGTACCCATCTGGACAAACCTTGCCTCATCTGAATTCTGACGGCGAACGAATTCCGCGAAAGGACTGCCCCCATGCTCGATGCACCCACCGACCTCAAGTCGCTCCTCAAGGATCCGTCGCTTCTGGTAACGCAGGCCTATGTCGGCGGCCAGTGGATCGACGGCGACAATGGCACCTTCGCCGTCACCAACCCTGCCCGCGGCGATGTCGTGGCCAACGTGGCCGACCTGACCCGCGCACAGGTGGCCGACGCTATCGCGCAGGCCTACGACGCGCAAAAGGAATGGGCCGCCCATACCGGCAAGGAACGCGCCGCGATCCTGCGCCGCTGGTTCGACCTGATGATCGAGAACAAGGACGATCTTGGCCTGATCCTGACCGCCGAACAGGGCAAGCCGGTGGCCGAAGCGGTGGGCGAAATCGCCTACGGTGCCTCCTTCGTGGAATTCTTCGGTGAGGAAGCCAAGCGCATCTATGGCGAGACCATTCCCGGCCACCAGCGCGACAAGCGTATCACGGTGCTGAAGCAGCCGATCGGCGTGGCGGCCTCGATCACGCCGTGGAACTTCCCCAACGCCATGATCACCCGCAAGGCCGCGCCGGCGCTGGCCGCCGGGTGCAGCTTCGTCGCCCGCCCCGCGGCGGAAACGCCCCTGTCGGCGATCGTGCTGGGCGTGCTGGCCGAACGCGCGGGCATCCCGGCGGGTGTGTTCAACGTGGTGCCGTCCTCGGGCTCGTCCGAGATCGGCAAGGAGTTCTGCGAGAACCCGAAGGTGCGCAAGCTGACCTTCACCGGCTCGACCGAGGTGGGCCGCATCCTGCTGCGGCAGGCGGCCGACCAGGTCCTGAAATGCTCGATGGAGCTTGGCGGCAACGCGCCCTTCATCGTCTTCGACGACGCCGATCTGGACGCGGCGGTCGAAGGCGCGATCATCTGCAAGTTCCGCAACAACGGCCAGACCTGCGTCTGCGCCAACCGGATCTACGTGCAGGACGGTGTCTACGATGCCTTCGCCGAAAAGCTGGCGGAAGCCGTCGGCAAACTGAAGGTCGGCGACGGTCTGGAAGACGGCGTGACCACCGGTCCCCTGATCAACGACGCCGCGGTCGACAAGGTCGAAGAGCACTTGGCCGACGTCACCGCGCACGGCGGCACCGTCCTGACCGGTGGCAAGCGCCACGCACTGGGCGGCACCTTCTTCGAACCGACGGTTGTGACCGGCGTCACACAGGACATGAAGGTCGCGCGGGAGGAAACCTTCGGTCCCCTCGCCCCACTCTTCCGCTTCTCGACGGAAGAAGAGGCCGTGGGCTATGCCAACGACACGATCTTCGGCCTCGCGTCCTATTTCTACGCCCGTGATCTGGGCCGCGTGACCCGCGTTCAGGAAGCGCTGGAATACGGCATCGTCGGCGTGAACACCGGGCTGATCTCGACGGAACTCGGCCCCTTCGGCGGGGTGAAGCAATCGGGTCTCGGTCGCGAAGGCAGCCATCACGGGATCGAGGACTACCTGGAACTGAAATACATCTGCACCTCGGTCTGAAGCGTTCCGGTCGTGGGGGCGCTGCCCCCACACCCCCGAGGTATTTGAAGACCAAAGAAGGCGCGCGCCCGAAGATCCTCTCAAGCCATCGCTGCGGAGCCACCATCGCCTTGGGCCGGTAGGAGCGGGCGCGGTGCTCCCGTCAAGGGGCCGCAGGCCCGCGCGGATGCGCGGCTTGCCCTTGATGGGGGCGCCGCGGTCGATCAGGCCCAACAAGGCGGTGGTGGATTTGCAGGGATGGCGCGCTCATCTCTGTGGTGAACCCGAGCCGAGCAGCCCTCCGTCGTCACCGAACCTGGCCCAGCATCGCGCGCGGGTCGGAAGGGTGGAAACCCCCGTGTTTCCACCCGGTGGGAGGGCGGGTGGACCGGCCCGCGCGCGATGCGGCTACCGGAACAGGTACCCCGTCACCGCGATCTCCCGGCCATTGCCGATATTCATGCCTGTCACGGTGCCCAACACCTCGGCGTCCCGCGTCAGCGCCGCGTGGAACCTGTCGTCCAGCCGTTTCTCGACCATGACGAACGCGCAGTCCGCCTGCGCCACGGCCTGGGCTGCGGCTTCGGGCCCCACATCGGCGCCCGTGTCATCGGTGAGGAACAGGAGCGACGGCTCCTCGTATCCCACCATCAGCCGCAGCGGGTCATCGCCACACAGCGCCGCGCCATCCTGCATCGCCGCCAGCGGCACCGACGGCCACAGGAACCCGACCCGGGACAATTGTTCATAGAAGGCCAGCGACAGGCCGACGGCCAGACCCGCGCCGCACAAGGCAGGCGCGAAGCGGCGCCCCTGCCCCACCGACCGCCACAGGCCCGTGCCGGACACCGCCATGATCACCACTCCGGCAATCCAGTAGGCCCCCGGCCATTGCCCGCCCTCGAATGTGACATAGGCCGGCACCGCAAGAAGGACGACGGCCAGTCCCAGCATAAACCCGAGAAAGATCCGGAACGCCGTCCCCGGCCGCCCCTCGGGCCGCGCCAGCCAGCCCGAGGCTGACATCACCGCCAACCCGGCAAAGACCGGCAGCACGTAGTGAATGAGCTTGGTCGCCACCAGTTCGAACACGATCCATGTCGGCAGGATCCAGACAAGGCAGAACCAGACCGGCCGCAGGCGCCAGCCTTTCCACGACGCCGCGATCCCGAACGGCAGGAAGATCGAAGCCGGCCAGAACGTGGCCCAGACAGCCGCAAGATAGGTGCCCGGCGGCGCGCCGTGGTTCTCCTGCCCTTCGCCGATCTTCGCGATAAGGTCCCGGCCCAGCGCCTCGTCCCAGAACGCGTTACCGGCGCGCAGCGTGATCAGCACGAACCACGGTACCACGAGCGCCAGGAACACCACCGCCCCGCGCCCCGGCCGCAGCGCGCGCAGCCAGCCGAACGCGCGCGCCCTCACCGCAAGGCCCAGCACGGTCGTTCCCACGACCAGCGCCGCGATCGGTCCCTTGACCAGCGTGGCCACTGCCAGCGCAATCCAGAACCCGTAGGCCAGCCAGGCCGGCAGCGCCTCTCCCGGTCGCATCCACAGCCGCGCCAGCACGGCCTGCGCGCTCAGGATCGCCGCCAGCAGCACGGCGTCGGTCTTGGCCAGCCGCGCCTCGGCCCCCAGGACAAAACAACTCGCCATCAGGATCGCCGCAACCATGGCCGAGCCCGCCCCCATCAGCGACAGCCCGATCAGGTAGGTCAGAAGCACCGCCGCCACGGCGCCGATCAGCGACGGGATCCGGTAGGCCCAGATCTCCTCGCGGCACTCCGGGCCACAAACGGCGACGGCAGCGCTCTGCAACCAGTAGATCCCGATCGGCTTCTTGTAGCGCGTGTCGTCACCCAGCCGGATGTCGATCAGATCGCCCGTCTCCACCATCTGGCGCGAGGCCTGGGCGAACCGCGCCTCGTCCCGGTCGACGGGCGGCATCGTGAAGAAGCCAGGCAGGAACAGCACCACGGCCAGCACCGCCACGAACAGCATCGGCATGAAAGGCCGGGCCCGCGCCAGCGCCTCCATCCTGAGTTCGATCCATCTGAGGCTCCGGTCCATCGCTCCGCCCAACTCCTGATCCACGGTCCGTCTTAGTCTGCGCCGCCGCCCGGGTCCACAACCCCCGAAGCCGCTTTCCCCGGCACCTGTCCGTGGGGGCGCTGCCCCCACACCGCCGAGATAGTTGAAGACCAAATAAGGCGCGCGCCCGAAGATCCTCTCAAGCCATCTCTGCGGAGCCACTGTCGCCTTGGGCCGGATCGAGCGGGAGCGGGCGCTCGATCCGGCCCATCAAGGCGACGGTGGGTCTGCGGGGATGGCGCAGTTATCTCTATGGTGAACCCGAGCCCCATCGGCCTCCGCGCCCGCCCCGCGACCGAGACGGGAGGGTGGACGCCGAAGGGGTCCACCCGTTGGGCGGGCGGGAGGGCCGGCTCGGGCGCGGGGCGGGCGCGGAGGCGGGCAGCGTTCACGCGAATTGCCCTTGGCAGAACCAGCCTTTCGACATCGTCCCGCCATGGCCGAAGTAGAGCCACAGCCGTTCGCCCGTCACCGCCGTCACCTGCCAGTAGTCCCGCACCCCCGTCCGCCAGTCGGGATCGTCGAGCCACCATTCCGGGGCGATCCGTTCCGGGCCCGCGGCAACCTTCACCTCCCAGTCGCGCCCCCGCCAGCGGAAGGCGCGGGGGAGTGTCCCGGCGTCGGGGGCCATCACCGGCTCGGGCCGCCAGAGCATCAAGGGCCGCGTCACCTCGCGGTCCGGCCAGTCGCCCGCGGGTTCGGACCAGGCGGCGGCCAGCACCTGGGCCGATTTCTCGGGGATGTGGCTCGACGCCGGATGCATCCGCGTGATCGCCTCCATCCCCACCCGGGCGCCCAGCCGCCCGATCAGGTCGTCGAGCGCCGAGCTTGCCTCGAGCCGCGCCTGCACCTCGCGACCCGCCTGCAGATGCCCCACCTGCCGGCGGTCGTGCAGGGGCTCGGTCACCACCGCCTCCAGCCGCAGCATGTCGATGCCGAAGCCCGCGTCGATATGGTCGAGCTTCATGACCAGCAGCGGCCGGATCCTGTCGGGCAGGTGGGAGGGGCGGGCGAGGCTGACCGTCACCACCTCGGCCGCGCGGTCGGTGCGGTGGGCCTCCAGCTTCAGCGTCCGCGCGCCGCGGCCCCGTTCCCGCAGCCTCTCGCAAAGCTGCGGCAGCATCCGGTCGATCCCGGCCTCCATGTCGGCCACCAGCCCGATGGGGTCGGGCAGGGTCAGCCGCACCGCGAAGTGATCCGGCGCGCGGGCGGGGGAGACCGGCTCCGGCGCGCCGCCCATCGCCTGGTCGAGCCGCAGAACCAGCCCCTTGCCGAACCGCCGCGCCAGCGAGGCACGCGGCTGGCCCAGCAGATCCCCGATCCGGCGCAACCCCAGGCGCCCCAGTTGCGCGATCATGTCCGGCTCCAGCCGGAGCGCCGCCACCGGCAGGGGGCCAAGCGCGGCATGGCACTGGCCCACGGGCGCGATCCGGGCGGATGTCACCGCCGCCGCGGCCCCCCCGGGCGCGGTGCCGCCCTTCGTCCAGTGCCGCCGCCGCGCGGCGCGGACGCGGGTGGCGGGTGCCTCCTGATCGATCGCGTCGCCGGACCGCGCGGCCTCGGCCCGCCGGCCGGCATAGCGCGCCAACGCCCAGGCCGCGCCCAGCGTGTCGGCGATGCCCAGCTGGACCGACAGGCCCAGGTTGGCGCAATCGTCTTCCACTGCCGCGGCAAGGCCGGCTTCACCCCCGAACAGGTGCGCGCAGCCGGTCAGGTCCACCGTCAGGCCATCCGGGGAGTCCTCGGCCACCCACGGGGAAAACTTGCCGGCCCAGCGGCGCAGCGCGGTCAGGAACGCGGCTTCGGCCGGGGCGTTCTGCGCGCGGGTCACCAGCGTGCCACACATTGCATGGGCATCGCGCACCGGCTGGCCGGGGAAAATTCCCGCCGCCTGCGCCGCCGCGTTTAACGACATCACAACCTGCATGTTGGACTGTTCCGCCACGATGGCCAGCGGGCCATCACCCACAGCGGGGTCGACCCGGATCAGCCGTTCGGCGCCGAGACGGGGAAACCACAGCGAAAGAATACGGCGTTTGGACATGCACGTTGGGCAGCAGTTTGGGCAGCGGAAACCGAAGGGCAGACAGGTGGGGAACGAAATGTTCTTATTTTGTTCTTATAGGGTGAGTCGGGGCGCGGAGTCGAGTCGCCACCCCCGGCCTGAACGACGGTGAAACCGATGATCGACCGCATGAAATGGCACACGAACCGCCGCACCTGGCCGATCCCGGTGGCGATCTTCCTTGGCCTGGCCGTGCTGGTGGCCTGCGGCGTCGAACCCGACCCGACCGATCTTCTGATCGACGACCGCCGCGTGCAGGACCGCGTCACCGGCATGGTGGAGGCGCAGACCTCGCTCCATGTCCTGACGGACATGCTCTCGGCCCGGGTGCGATTTAACAAGTCGAATGCGCGCACCGCCCGAAAGGTCCTGATCCGGACCATGTCCCACATCCCGCGCGATTTCCGGAAGGAACGGGACGATCCTCTGTCGCGCACGTCACCCCATGTCTGGGCGCAATGGGACGACTTCCGGCGCAAGGCCGATATTGCCGAGGATCGGGCAAAGGATATGGATGTCCGATCCTGGATCCGCCTGCGCGATACCATCGCGCCGCTGATCACCGCCTGCCAGACCTGCCATGACAGCTATCGCACGTGGTAGCCGGCGAACTTCCCTGACCGGCGTGAGCCGGCTTCCTTCACATACCCGGACCCGCGTTGGAGCAAAGACGGCCCCATCCAAGGGAATGGTCCGGTCTCAGCCGCACCAGATCCGGCTGATCGATCCGCCGTCGTCGACGTCCACGTTCAGGCGCTGCGGGCGGTAATCCTGCGTCACGATGCTGCCCGGCTCGATGATGCGGGTGTCTGCGGGAAAGCTGGCGCGGTGTATCTCCAGCGGCTGGGCCAGAAGATCCTGGCGCTGGTCGGCGCCGCACATGTCGGGGACGGAGGCGGTCTCCTCCGCGCTCGCCGCGTCTTCGGCCGCATCGTCCATGCCGGTCCCGATCGCCGACACGACCGGATCGGCACCAGGCACCGGCAAGACCGGATCGGTCGCGAACTGGCCCGAGGAGCCGACGGGCGGAGCGGCCGGTACGGCGCCAAGGGGCGTCGTCTGGACCGCCGGGGGTTGTTGCAGATCCGGAGCCGTTCCGTTCAGATCCGGGGCCGTTCCATCCGAACAGGCCGCCAGCACAACAAAGATCACCATAAGCCGTTTCATCGCCACTCCCTTTTCCGGCACTGCTACATTGTCCACAAGCCTGCACGGATTCGCCAGCACATGATCGAAGACGGTTGAAAACGTGGCCAACCTGCCGCACGGTCTCGCGAAAATTCGGCAAGCCCCATGAAGGAGATCAGCCATGCGTACCAAAGCCGCCGTTGCCGTCGAAGCCGGCAAGCCGCTCGAGATCATGGAGGTCAACCTCGACGGGCCCAAGGCGGGCGAAGTCCTGATCGAAATCAAGGCGACGGGCCTGTGCCATACCGATGAATTCACCCGCTCGGGCGACGATCCCGAAGGACTGTTCCCCTGCATCCTGGGGCACGAGGGCGCAGGCATCGTGATGGAAGTGGGCGAAGGCGTGACCACGCTGAAGCCCGGCGATCACGTGATCCCGCTTTACACGCCGGAATGCCGCGAATGCCCGTCGTGTCTGTCGGGCAAGACGAACCTTTGCACCGCGATCCGGGCCACGCAAGGCCAGGGCCTGCTGCCCGACGGGACGACGCGGTTCTCGATGCTCGATGGCACGCCAATCTATCATTACATGGGCTGTTCGACCTTCGCGAACCACACCGTCATGCCCGAAATCGCGCTGGCCAAGGTCCGCGATGACGCGCCTTTCGACAAGATCTGCTATATCGGCTGCGGTGTGACCACGGGCATCGGCGCGGTGATCAACACGGCGGGTGTCGAGATCGGATCGACCGCCGCCGTCTTCGGGCTGGGCGGGATCGGCCTGAACGTGATCCAGGGCCTGCGGATGGCAGGTTGCGACATGATCATCGGCGTCGACCTGAACGACGATAAGGCCGAGATGGCCAGGAAGTTCGGGATGACCCATTTCGTGAACCCGTCGAAGGTCGACGACACGGTGGCCGAGATCGTGAACCTGACCAAGCGCGGGGCCGACCAGATCGGCGGCGTGGATTACAGTTTCGACGCGACAGGCAACGTGAAGGTGATGCGCGACGCGCTGGAATGTTCGCATCGCGGCTGGGGTGTCTCGGTCATCATCGGCGTGGCGCCAGCAGGGGCGGAAATCAGCACACGGCCGTTTCAGCTTGTCACGGGCCGCGTCTGGAAGGGCACCGCCTTTGGCGGCGCCAAGGGCCGGACCGACGTGCCGAAATTCGTCGACTGGTACATGGATGGCAAGATCGAGATTGATCCGATGATCACCCACAAGCTGACGCTGGACGAGATCAACCACGGCTTCGACCTGATGCACGAAGGCAAGTCGATCCGCGCGGTCGTGGAATTCTGATCCTGCCATAAACCGCACCTTCCGACGGAAGGCGCGGCGCGCCATGCCCGACCTCGGGAGGGCATGGCGACATCTGGTGAGAGCGCGGCAGGTCCCGCATTCCCAACGTTTGTCCGATATCCCGCGATGAAAATGCCCTCCCATGGGGGAGGTCGGGCATGGCGTGTCGTGCCGGCACGCCAGGGCGCCGCTGACGTAGAGCCCGGATTTCGGGTCAGCCTTCGCCGGGAAGGCGGTCGGTGTACATGCCGCGGGGCGGGTAATCCTTTTCGATCCGGAAGGTGATGCCGCGCAGCATGTCTTCCGGCTTCGGGCGCGAAAACGGCGCGGTCTGCTGCCAGCCGTAGTAAAGCCTGTTGTCCTCGGACACGTAGAAATGGCCGGGTTCAAAGAAATAGGGCGCCTCGGCCGTGCCTTCGCGGGCCTTGGAGATCAGCAGACCCCAATCATCCCGCGCCGAGATGAGATCCATCCCATAGCCCACGCGCAGCTTCGACGTGCCGGCCTTTTCGATCGTCTCCCGCGCCTTTGCCTCGTCATCGCCGGAAATCATGATCACCTCGATGCCCGCCTCGGTGAAGGCTTCCAGATGTCCCTCGATCTCGGTCATCTGGCGGATGCAGATCGGGCAGTGCAGGCCGCGGTAGAAGATCACCAGCGTCCCCTTCTCCCCTTTGTCGCGGGCCAGATCGAACGGGCCCCCTGCCAGGGTTTCGACGGTCAGCGCAGGCACGGGTTGTGACGGTACAAGCATCCACTTCATCCTTTTGAAGGCGGGGCAGGGCTGGTCTTTGATATGCCACCGACACACGCGTCGGATTGACCTGCCGCATTGTTCAAGCTACCCGCTCTTCGACTGTTTTCAAGGAGCGCACCGATGACCACCCCTTCCCTTCTCATCCTGCCCGGCGACGGGATCGGCCCCGAGGTCATGACCGAGGTGCGCAAGGTCATCGACTGGTTCGGTGCGAAGCGCGGGCTGGCCTTCGACGTGTCCGAAGACCTTGTGGGCGGCGCGGCCTATGACGCGCACGGCACGCCGCTGACCGATGAAACCATGGAAAAAGCCCAGAATGTCGATGCCGTGCTGCTGGGCGCCGTGGGCGGGCCCAAGTACGACAACCTCGATTTCAGCGTGAAGCCGGAGCGCGGCCTGCTGCGTCTGCGGAAGGAAATGGATCTCTATTCCAACCTCCGCCCGGCCCAGTGCTTCGACGCGCTGGCGGACTTCTCCTCGCTGAAACGTGATGTGGTGGCGGGGCTCGACATCATGATCATCCGCGAGCTGACCTCTGGAATCTACTTCGGCGAACCCCGCGGGATCATCGAGGAAGGCAACGAACGCGTCGGCATCAACACCCAGCGCTACACCGAATCCGAAATCGATCGCGTCGCGCGGTCGGCGTTCGAAATGGCACGCCGCCGGTCGAACAAGGTCTGCTCGATGGAGAAGGCCAACGTGATGGAATCCGGCGTGCTATGGCGGGAAGTCGTCCAGCGCGTGCACGACGAAGATTACCCGGATGTCGAGCTGACCCACATGTATGCCGATGCCGGCGCCATGCAGCTGACCCGCTGGCCCAAGCAGTTCGACGTGATCGTGACCGACAACCTGTTCGGCGACATGCTGTCGGATCTGGCAGCGATGCTGACCGGGTCGCTGGGCATGCTGCCGTCGGCGTCGCTGGGTGCCCCGATGGCCAGCGGCCGTCCGAAGGCGCTGTACGAACCCGTGCACGGCTCGGCCCCCGATATCGCCGGTCAGGGCAAGGCCAACCCGCTGGCCTGTATCCTGAGCTTCGCGATGGCGCTGCGCTATTCCTTCGACCAGGGTGCCGAGGCCGACCGTTTGGAAGCGGCCGTGCAGGCGGTGCTGGCCAAGGGTCTGCGCACGCCGGACCTTCTGGGCGAAGAAGGTGTGGAGCCTGTCACGACCGTCGAAATGGGCGATGCCGTCGTCACCGCCCTGGAAGAGTCGCTGTAAGCGTCACTTCACTTCGATGTAGAACAGCGCCCAGACCTCCAGTTCGACAATTTGCTGCTGGAGGTCCGGGTCGCCTGCCTTCGGGAAGGCGATCATCAGCGGGCCCCGATCGCCAAGATCGAAGGGCTCGCCATTTACCTGCGTTGCGATGATCGGATCGTGTTCGGCGATCATCGCCGCCGGAATATCCATCTGGTAATCGTCAAGAGCATAGGCCGTGATGTCCTTGCCTTCGGCCCCCACAGCCTTCAGCAGCGCCGACAGGCGCGGGCCGGTATAGGTGGCCGGATCGCCGGTTTCGGGGATCGTGCCGGCGATCTTCGCCTGCTCCATCCCGTCCAGCATCGCCATGTCGAAGGCCGCGCCCGCGTCGAAGTAGATCTTGCGCTCGGAAAAGATCGTCCATTTCTCTTGTGTCTGCGGGCCGCGGTTCGTCTCGGTGATAGCGCCTGAAAGGGTAAGAACGACCATGGCTTCGGGCTCTTTCAAGTCGGCATGAGCCGGCAGCGCGGCAAGGCACAGGAACACGGCGGCAAGGCGGGTCAGCGAACGGAACATGGCGGTTTCTCCCTGGGACTCCTCTGCCCGTAGAAGACAGCCATGCCGTGTGCCGATCAAGCCCAAGACACGCCGGCGGGCCATTACGCCGAAACGCTTTCGTTTTCGGACGTTCTTCCCTTGCCAAGCCCCGCGCCATTCGCTATCCGGCGCGTCACGGTCGGAGTATAGCTCAGCCTGGTAGAGCACTGTCTTCGGGAGGCAGGGGTCGTAGGTTCGAATCCTGCTACTCCGACCAATTTCACAATTTTGGATATCGGCGAAGATCGCCCACCATGTGGGTCGCTGACGCACACGCATGCTCGTGCCGGTCTCATGAAGCGGTCGGAATCAGGCGTTCAGCTGGTGTCCCCGCCGAATGAAGAAGATGGCCAGGGTGATGAGGATCGCGCTCGCGATGACACCCAGCCAGCGCTCGTAGATGCCATCGATACCTGTTGGCAGAAAATAGAATGCGGGCGTACAGATCACCCAGAGCACGCCCAACCCGCGCAGTGTATACGCATAGCGATAGTTTGCGCGTTGCAGGCCCTTGGCCATCGAGAACGCGACGACCGCGACAGCTGCGCCGAGCGCGTAGACGAGATACCCGTGAATGACCCAGCCGTCGCTGTCCGCGTCACCGTATTCGTTCCGGGCGCCGATCAGGAACACGAGCAGGCCGAAGACGAGAAGCCCGAGGATGCCGATGCTCCACCCCTTGCCGCCCATGTGGACATGGGCCGCGAGGAGCGCCGCGCACAGAATTGCAGCCGAATAGGCATAAAGACCGATGTCGACGATGAATTCATAGCGACCTGCGCCGAGGTCACTGATCGTGTCCGCAATCCAGTCGTGATCGGGCACGACGAAATCGGCGATCAGTATGGACGCCGAAAGAGTAACGCAGCCGAACACCACGAACCACCCAAGACAGATCATCAGCATGGGCTGGTTTTCGTTGGCGGGTGGGGTTGTTTCGCTGGACATCCGGCCCTCCATTGCATGATGCCGTGAACGCAGCCGACGCGCAAAGGTTGCGATATTTGCCGCGTCCGCGAATGATTGTTTGGAGTCGACCGCGGGATTCGGTGCGACAGCGTTCGGGGCATGTATTCGGAAGGTGGTGCTGCCGGAGAGATTCGAACTCTCGACCTCTCCCTTACCAAGGGAGTGCTCTACCCCTGAGCTACGGCAGCAACGTGGGCGGTGGATTAGCTTCAATCGAAACCCCGTGCAAGGCCAATCTGGACGCTTTTTGATCCATGGGTTAGGGAGGTCGCATGACAGAGACCCCCAAGGGAAAAGGGCCCGGTTCGTCCCGGTCCGGTCAGGGCGCAGGCAATGCCCGCGATGACCGGCTGAAGGCGGCCCTGAAGGCCAACCTGGCGCGCCGCAAGGCACAGGCGCGGGCGCGCGCGGATGGGGCGGATGAGAACGGACAGGAAATGTCCGGCAATGAGGAAGGGTAGAGGCATGGATACGATTGTGGTCACCGGCAACGGTGCGCTGAACGGACAGATCCCGATCGCCGGCGCGAAGAACGCCTGCCTGACATTGATGCCGGCGGCGCTGTTGTCGGAAGACCCCCTGACGCTGACCAATGCACCGCGGCTCTCCGATATCCGCACGATGAGCGATCTGCTGATGTCGCTTGGCGCCGAGGTGACCGCGCTGAAGGACGGCCAGGTGCAGGCGATCTCGTGCCATGACCTGTCGAACCACACAGCCGATCACGGCATCGTCCGCAAGATGCGCGCCTCGATCCTTGTGCTGGGGCCGATGCTGGCCCGCGACGGCCATGCCATCGTCTCGCTGCCCGGCGGCTGCGAGATCGGCGTGCGGCCCGTCGACCTGCACCTGAAGGCGCTGGAAACCCTTGGGGCCGAGATGGAGTTGAAGGGCGGTTACGTCCACGCCAAGGCGCCCCACGGCCTGCGCGGCGGGGTGATCGACTTCCCGCTGGTGTCTGTCGGTGCCACGGAAAACGCGCTGATGGCCGCGACGCTGGCCAAGGGCACGACCGTGATCAAGAACGCCGCGCGCGAGCCCGAGATCGTGGACCTTGCCATCTGCCTGCGCCGCATGGGCGCGCAGATCGAAGGCGAAGGCACATCCACCATCACCATTCAGGGCGTCGACCGCCTGAACGGCGCGACGCATCCCGTTGTCGTCGACCGGATCGAACTGGGGACCTACATGCTGGCCCCCGCCATCACCGGCGGTGAGGTCGAATGCCTTGGCGGCCGGCGCGATCTGGTCGCCGCGTTCTGCGACAAGCTGGACGAGGCCGGGATCGAGGTCTCCGAAACCGAAACCGGCCTGTCGGTGCGCCGCCGCGACAACTGCATCCGGGCCGTCGACGTGTCGACAGCCCCCTTTCCCGGCTTCCCGACCGACCTGCAGGCGCAGATGATGGCGCTGATGGCGACCGCCGAAGGCACCAGCGTGCTGGAAGAAACCATCTTCGAGAACCGGTTCATGCATGTCCCCGAACTCAGCCGCATGGGCGCCGAAATCGAAGTTCACGGCGGCACCGCGAAGGTGACCGGCGTCAACCGCCTGAAGGGCGCGCCGGTCGAGGCGACGGACCTGCGCGCCTCGGTCTCGCTGATCCTTGCGGGACTGGCGGCCGAAGGCGACACGATCGTGTCCGAAGTCCAGCACCTTGATCGCGGCTACGAACAGGTTGTCGAGAAACTCAGCGCCGTCGGCGCCAAGATCGAACGGACCCACGCCCAGTGACCGAAGATGCCCGCTTTGAAGACGGGGGGGAACGTCCTCTGTACCTTGGTGCCTACGATACCGAGGACCTGCAGGTCCTGTCATCGCTGGTGCAGGATGCCGTCTTCCCGATCACCGAGATCAAGTGGCTGGCCGGCCAACGCCGCTTTGCCCTGCTGCTGAACCGCTTCCGGTGGGAGGACGCGCCGAACGCGGAACGCCGCAAGCGCCCGGTCGAACGGGTACAATCGCTGCTTGTCGTCAACGATGCCCTGCGCATGGCCAGCCAGGGGATCGACCGGTCGGATGCCGACACGGTCCTGTCCGTGCTGTCCATCACCTTCGAACCCGGCGAAGACGGCACCGGTGGCGTCCTGATCACGCTGGCCGGCGATGGCGCCATCCGCGCAGAGGTCGAAACGCTCGACGTGACCCTGCGCGACGTGACCCGGCCCTATGTCGCGCCGTCGGGGGCCACGCCCCGCCACCCGGACTGATCTCATGCCCGCATTCCTCGATACAACCTCGGCCACGTTCGAAGCCGAGTTCCAGGCGCTCCTGAGCGCCAAGCGTGAAGATGCGCCCGACGTGGCCGAAACCGTGGCCGGAATCATCGCCGATGTCCGCGCACGTGGCGACGCAGCGGTGATCGAGCTGACGGAACGCTTCGACCGCCTGACGCTGACGCCCGAGACCATGGCGTTTTCAAAGGACGAGATCGCAAAGGCCATCGCAACGGTCAGCCCCGAAGACCGCGCCGCACTGGAACTGGCCGCCCAACGGATCCGGGCCTACCACGTCCGCCAGATGCCGCAGGACGCCTCGTGGACCGATCCCGACGGCGCCACGCTGGGCTGGCGCTGGGGGCCCGTGACCGCCGCGGGGCTTTACGTGCCGGGCGGACTGGCGTCCTACCCGTCCTCCGTCCTGATGAACGCGATCCCGGCCAAGGTGGCGGGCGTCGAACGGCTGACCGTCGCGGTCCCCTGCCCGGGGGGGGAGGTCAATCCACTGGTCCTGCTGGCCGCCGATCTGGCCGGTGTGGACGAGATCTACCGCATCGGCGGCGCGCAGGCGATCGCGGCGCTGGCCTACGGCACCGAAACGATCGCGCCGGTCGACAAGATCACCGGACCGGGCAACGCCTATGTGGCGGCGGCCAAGCGGCAGGTCTTCGGCAAGGTCGGCATCGACATGATCGCCGGCCCGTCCGAGATCCTCGTCATCGCCGATGAAGACAACGATCCCGACTGGATCGCGCTGGATCTTCTAAGCCAGGCCGAACACGATGAAAGCGCCCAGTCGCTTCTGATCACAGACAGCAAGAAGATGGCGCAGGCCGTGACCGAGGCCGTCGCCCGCCGTCTGGAAATGCTGGAACGCCGCGCCATCGCCGGCGCAAGCTGGCGCGATTTCGGCGCCGTGATCACGGTGCAGGACATGGACGAGGCCGCCGCTCTCTCGAACCGCATCGCACCTGAACATCTTGAACTTTGCGTGGCCGATCCCGATTCGCTGGCCGCGAAATGCCACCATGCCGGCGCCATCTTCCTTGGCGCCTGGACGCCCGAGGCGATTGGCGATTACGTGGGTGGTCCGAACCATGTTCTGCCCACGGCGCGATCGGCCCGGTTCTCCTCCGGCCTGTCGGTCATGGACTTTTTGAAGCGGACGACCATGGCGCGGATGACTCCCGACGCCTTGCGTGCTATCGGCCCGGCAGCCGAACGTCTGGCCACGTCCGAAAGCCTTCAGGCCCACGGGCTCAGCGTTCGGGCGCGGCTCGACAGTCTGAACTGAGGGGGGCACGGCTCCATGTCCCATATCGCCGAAATCACGCTTGATGAAACCGGGCTGGCCCCGCCCACGCCCGAGATCGAGCAGGAGCGCAAGGTCGCCATCTTCGACCTGCTGGAAAAGAACACCTTCACCCTGCCCGACCGCGACGACCGCGAGATCCCGCCCGGCCCCTACAAGCTGGATCTGGCGATCCGCGAAAAGCGGCTGGTCTTCGACGTGTCGACCACCGACGGCGACAAGGCCGCGGAATTCCGGCTGTCGCTGGGGCCGTTCCGGCAGGTGGTGAAGGATTACTTCCAGATCTGCGAAAGCTATTTCGAAGCCGTGAAGACGATGCCGCCCAGCCAGATCGAAACCATCGACATGGCCCGCCGCGGGATCCACGACGAGGGCAGCCGCGTTCTGCAGGAGCGGCTGGACGGCAAGGTGGAGATCGACGACGGCACCGCGCGCCGTCTCTTCACGCTCATCTGCGTCCTGCATTTCGGAGGTTAGGCGTGTCGGAGAGCCTGCCGCAGTCCATCCTGTTCTGCTGCGACCACAACGCCGTCCGTTCACCCATGGCCGAAGGGCTGATGAAGAAATTGTACGGCACGGGCACCTACGTACAATCGGTGGGCGTGAAGAACGACCTGGAGATCGACGGCTTCGCCATCGCCGTCTGCCAGGAGATCGGCGTTGAACTGGCCCGCCACCGCGCCCGGTCCTTCGACCAGCTGGAACAATGGGGAGACGATCTTGGGTCCTTCGACCTGATCGTGGCCCTGTCGCCCGCCTCGCAACGCCGGGCGCTGGAACTGACGCGCTACTATTCGCTCGACGTCGAATACTGGCCCATCCTGGACGCGACCGGGCTCGGTGAAACCCGGGAAACCAAGCTCGACGCCTACCGGCAGGTCCGCAAGCAGCTGATCGACCGCATGGTCCAGAAATGGGGCGAGCCGGAGCATCTCCTGTGATCGAAACCCGCGCCCTGACCGGCGCGGCGCTGGAGGCCGCGCTGGACGACGTCGCCCGCCTCCGGATCGCCGTCTTCCGGGCCTTCCCCTACCTCTATGAGGGCGACGAAGCCTACGAGCGCCAGTATCTCGACGCCTACCGCACCAGCCCCGGTGCAATCGTCGTCGGCGCCTTCGACGGCGACCGGCTGGTAGGCGCCGCCACGGGCACGCCGCTGGCCGACCATGCCGACGATTTCGGCGCGGCCTTCGCGGGAACGGACATCCCGCTCGACACCGTCTTCTACTGCGCGGAATCGGTCCTGCTGCCCGACTATCGCGGCCACGGTATCGGCCACGCTTTCTTCGACGCGCGCGAAGCCCATGCCCGCGCGCTCGGCTTTTCCCGTTCCGCCTTCTGCGCCGTGATCCGCGCGGAAGACCATCCCGCCCGACCCGCCGACTACGCCCCGCTGGATCCATTCTGGCGCAAGCGGGGCTACGCGCCCTTGCCGGGCGTCATCGCAACGTTCAACTGGCTGGATGTGGGCGAAAGGTCCGAAACCGCAAAGCCGATGCAGTTCTGGATGCGCTCGCTGTAATTGCGCCGGGGCGCCGGACGGATGACCGCGCAGGGGGCTCTGCCCCCGCCTGAGCCTGCGGCTCGGACTCCACCGGAGTATTTCGGGAAAGTAGAGAAAGGACAGAACCCCTGTTTCTCCTTTCTCCCAATACTCCCGCCGGAGGCATCCGACAGGTACGCAGGCGCAGGGCTCTAGGCGGCGCGCACCCGCTGAACGCCGTTCTCTTCTTCCCAGGTCAGCCGGCCCTGCTCGACCAGCAGGTTCAAATGGGCCAGCGCCTCGGAGAAGGCGAAGGAGAACTGGTGCGCGTCCAGCTCGCGACGGAAAAGGACCGGCGTGATCTCGGCGGCGGTCTTCGTGCCGGCGCCCACGATCTCCATCACCTGGTCGCAGCGCTGGTGATGGTGTTCGATCAACTCGTCCGCGCGCTTGTGCGGCGCGGCAATGGGCAGGCGGTGGCCCGACAGCGTCAGCGCGTCTTCGGCGACCACGCCCTTGATATCGGTCAGCGACCGGATGAACGTGCCCAGCGGATCGGCGTTCGGTTCCATCGCGTGGACTGACACGTTGGGTGAAATCCGTTCGATGATCTGGTCACAGGCGAGGAACAGCTTTTCCTCGCGGCAATAAAGCATCGCCTGATCCACCGAATGCCCGCCGCCTGTCAGCACCTCGAACCGACGTCCGCCCAACACCAGCCCGCGGGCCGGGTCGAGCGAGTTGAAGGAATCCGGCAGGCCCGTCACGATCTTCAGGTAGGCCAGCCCGCGGCCCGAGACGGCTTCGGCCTGATCCTCGGTCGTGCCGTGGAGGCGGTAGAAGTCGGAATAGAAGTGCCCCTTGTCGGCATAGGGGCCGGAACACAGGTACTTGCCGGTCAGGAACTCGGCCAGGGTCATGTGGACGGGGATGTCGAACTTTTCGCACATCCAGCCGGCCAGCCCCATGTGATCGGGATGGTGATGCGAGACGATGAGCCGGGTCAGCCGGATGCCCTTCAGCGCATTGGCGAAGGCGCTTTCCCAGATTTCCTTCGTCGCGTCATTGCCGATACCGGTGTCGAGCAGCGCGAAGCCGTCGCCGTCTTCGATCAGGTAGACGTTCACGTGATCCAGCTGGAAGGGCAGCGGAAACCGCATCCACAGAACGCCCGGCGCCGCCTCGATGAATTCGCCCGGCGCCGGGGGCTCCGTCATCCCGGCCGCTGTGAGGGGTAGCTTGGATCGGGTCTGGATCGCGTGTGCCATCTGAGTCTCCGTTTGCGAACGCCGGCCGGATGCGCGGCGTTCCTTGTGCCTGTTACCTGTGTTGCACGGGTCTTTTGACCGAAGAGTAAACGCTCTGCAAAGCATAGCCGCCATTCCCCGCCGCGAACGCGAAGGTCCGTTGCGTCATTCCTTGGGGATGCGAAGGTCGACCCAGACAAGCCTGTGACGGCTGGCGGTGACGGCCGCCTCGTGCCCGTCATCGCCGGGAGGGGGCCAGTAGACGCCGGCATCCGTGACCTGCAGGTCACTGGACGGCAGAACGTAATCGACGCGAAGGCGGCCCACCTGGTCCCAGATTACGGTCTCGTCGGGATCCTCGGCGCCCGGCATGCCATGGGTGGCGCCCGCACTTGCCGGCTTCGGATCGCGGAACCGCGGGTCCGCCAGAAGCGACCGGATCGCCTCCTTCCGGCCTTCGCCTTCTTCCGGGTCCTGGTTGGCATCGCCGGCTAGCACGAAGCGGGTGTTCACCGACGGTCCAAGATCGCCGTTCAGCCAGTGCTGCCAGAACCGGATCTCGCCGGCATTCCGACGTCCGTTGCGATCTTCCGGTCCGTCGAAAACAGGCGGAGCGGCGTGGAAGGTGAGGATCGTCAGCACCGAGCCACCCGGCAGCTCCACCGGCACGGCCCAGTGGCCGGAAGAGGACAGGCGTTGCACGTCCTGCGCCCGGGCCGACGGGAACGGCGCGCCGTCGGGATGTTCCGGCAGATCCGCGCCCGGCAGGTCCTTCCACAGGAGGTCGTCATGGGACTGCACCCTGTCCGTCAGGATCGGGTAGCGCGACAGCACCGCCATCGCCCCCTGACCGGTGAATTCCCCGAAGCCCCACGCATCGCCCGGACCGCCGATCCGGCCATCCCCATCCAGATCGACACCGCTGTCATGCCCGCGGTTCGACGGCGGGAAGAAGCGGTAAGGATAGGGCGCGCCGGCCCGGTCCAGCTTGTCGGTCAGGGCCGTCAGTGCCGCGCCGTCGTAGTCCCAGTCGATGCTCTGCAAGGCCAGAATGTCCGGCGAGGTCGCCGCGATCACGGCCACCACCGCTGCCACCTGCTCATCGTCCCGTTCGATATCCCGCAAAAGCACGCCGGGGCCGTCGCGGGACAGTTCGGCGTTGTACGTCCCCACGCGGACCGTTTCCGCATCAGCACCACCTGCGAACAGGCATAGGATCAGGCCCAGCCCGAAACCTGCGGAATGTCGCGCGTGATCGGGGATGGGACCTCTCCCGCCAGAGTACCGGCCCAGTGAAGGGCATATCCGCCCCCGGCACAATGCCCGCCCGCTCAAACGAAAACGCGCCCCGCAAGATGTTGCGGAGCGCGTCTGAAAATCGGTTGCCGCTGGGTTCACACCCAGGGGCGTTCCTGCGCGGCCTTCGCCTCGAACGCCTCGATCGCGCCGACCTTTTCCATGGTCAGGCCAACATCGTCGAGCCCTTCCAGCAGGCAGCGCTTCTTGAACGGGTCGATCTCGAACGAGAACGACTCGCCGTCCGAGGTCGTCACGGTCTGCGCTTCAAGATCGATGGTCATCCTTGCATTGGCGCCCTTCTCGGCATCCTTCATCAGGACGTCGACCTGCTCCTGCGGGAGCGCGATGGGCAGGATGCCGTTCTTGAAGCAGTTGTTGTAGAAGATGTCGGCGTAGCTGGGCGCGATCACGCAGCGGATGCCGAAATCCTTGATCGCCCAAGGCGCATGTTCCCGCGACGAGCCGCAGCCGAAATTGTCACCCGCAACGAGCACTTCGGCCTCGCGGTAGGCGGGCTTGTTCAGCACGAAATCCGGGTTCTCGCTGCCGTCGTCCTTGTAGCGCATCTCGTCGAACAGGTTCACGCCAAGGCCGGAGCGTTTGATCGTCTTCAGGAACTGCTTGGGAATGATCATGTCGGTGTCGATGTTGATCATCGGCATCGGGGCCGCGATGCCCGTGAGCTTTTCGAACTTGTCCATAGCGTGTCTCCTGAAATGGATGAGGCTGTAAACCATCTAACGGCCGCCAAGACAAGCTTTCGGGCCATGGAAAACGGCCCTTGGCCGTCACGCGCCGGGATAACGATGCAGGAAAACGGACCGGGCAAAAGGCCGGGCGCGTCCCCTGTTCTTCTTTTCCCAAATACTCCGGGGGAGTCCGGGCCGCAGGCCCGGACGGGGGCAGAGCCCCCTGCCCGTCCAGCCCCGCGACCCAGCGCCGATGAAGCAGGCGCGGCGGGTCTACCCTGCCCGCGCCCGACGACGATCAGACCTTGCGGCGCACCGACCGGATGAACAGCGCCATCACGATGAAACCTGCGCCGTTGAAGATCAGCTCGATCCCCAGAAGGATGCCGAGAAGGCTGGTCGAGATCGCGCCGAAATTGGCCCAGATATAGCCCGCCAGCACGATCGACAGAGCGCCCGAGATCAGCATCGCCCAGAAGAACGGGCTTTGCCGCATCGACCAGGCCAGGACGAGACGGACGATACCGCTCAGCCCCATCAGGATCAGGATCAGGAGCGAAAGCGACACGGCGCCTTCCAGCGGGTTGTAAAGGAACGATCCGCCCAGCAGCACCGCAAGGACGCCCATCAGGATCGTCAGCACGCGGTTGCCCATGTCCTCGGTCGTCACGCCGCCCCAGATCTGGATCACGCCGGCGACAAGGAACAGCGCCCCGGTCACGTAGACCACGGCCATCGATGCGGCGACCGTGTTGCCCAGGGCAAAGATGCCAAAGACGACGGACGCGATGCCAAGAAGAAGAAATTTCAGCCAGTCACTCATGGTACCACCCCGAGAGTTGTTTCTGGCCAAAGCCTTACAGTGTTTTTGCCGATAATGCCATTGCCCAGAATCAGGGCACCGCGCGAACGGAAAAACAGTTGCCGGTGTGCCGCGCCCCGGGCATGCCGGGGCGCGCGCAGATCACGTCAGGTCGCGGACGTCCGTCAGCCGGCCGGTCACGGCAGCGGCGGCGGCCATCGCGGGGCTGACAAGGTGGGTGCGTCCGCCACGGCCCTGACGGCCTTCGAAGTTCCGGTTCGATGTCGAGGCGCAGCGTTCGCCCGGCGCCAGCTGGTCCGGGTTCATCGCAAGGCACATCGAACAGCCCGCAAGGCGCCATTCGAAACCGGCCTCTTCGAAGATGGCGGCAAGGCCCTCTTCTTCCGCCTGCGCGCGCACAAGACCCGAACCGGGCACGATCATGGCGCGCATCCCGTCCTTGATCTTCTTGCCCTTCAGCACGGCGGCCGCGGCGCGCAGATCCTCGATCCGGCCATTGGTGCACGAGCCGATGAAGACGGTATCAACCTCGACCTCGGACAGCGGCATGCCGGGCGTCAGGCCCATGTACTCCAGCGAGCGTTTCACGGCGTCGACCTTGCCGCCCTTGAAGTCGGCCGGGTCCGGAACGTTCGCGGTGATCGGCAGCACGTCCTCGGGAGAGGTGCCCCAGGTCACGACGGGGGCGATGTCTTCGCCCTTCAGCGTGATCACCTTGTCCCAATGCGCGTCGTCATCGGAATAGAGCGTCTTCCACCAGTTCAGCGCCGCTTCCCATTGCGCACCCTTCGGCGCATGGGGGCGGCCCTTCACGTAGTCGAACGTCTTTTCGTCGGGCGCGATCAGGCCGGCGCGGGCGCCGCCTTCGATCGCCATGTTGCAGACCGTCATCCGGCCTTCCATCGACAGATCGCGGATCGCTTCGCCGCAATACTCGATCACGTAACCGGTGCCGCCCGCGGTGCCCGTCTGGCCGATCACGGACATGGTGATGTCCTTGGCCGTGACACCCGGGCTCAGCTTGCCCGTGATCTCGACCTTCATGTTCTTCGACTTGCTCTGGATCAGGGTCTGGGTGGCCAGCACGTGCTCGACCTCGGACGTGCCGATGCCGTGGGCCAGCGCGCCGAAAGCCCCGTGGGTCGCCGTGTGGCTGTCACCGCAGACGACGGTCATGCCGGGCAGCGTCCAGCCCTGCTCCGGGCCCACGATGTGCACGATGCCCTGTCGGATATCGTCGACCGGGTAGTAATGGACGCCGAATTCCTTGGCGTTGGTGTCCAGCGCATCGACCTGGATGCGGCTTTCCTCGTTCGTGATGCCGTTCACGCGGTCGGCCGTCGTCGGCACGTTGTGGTCCGGGACGGCGATGGTCTTGTCGGGCGCGTGCACCGTGCGGCCGGCCATGCGCAGACCTTCGAAGGCCTGCGGGCTGGTCACTTCGTGAACGAGGTGGCGGTCGATATACAGAAGGCAGGTGCCGTCGTCGGCCTCGTGGGCCAGGTGGGCATCCCATATCTTGTCATAGAGTGTCTTGGGGGACATCGGTCCTCTCCCGTCATGCTTGGAATTGTCTGGCTTGGGGGGTGATGCGCATCATAGACGCGCAAGGACGGACCGGGACGCGCCAAAGAACCGCTCACGCAGTCGCGTGCGGTCCTGAAGCTCGATCCTGATCTCCGGCGAATAATCCATGCCCCGGGAGATACGCCCGCCACCTGTTGCAATCAAGCGGCGAAACGTGGCTTCATGGTCGAACTCGCCGCCGACACTACTTCAAGACGTGTTCAGAACGAAGGAACCTCCACCACGCGATGGACGAGGAAATCACCCCCGAGACCCCGGGCGCCGACCCGCCGCCGCTCCTTGCCACGGAACTTGAGCTCGATCCCCATGCCGCAGCGAATTCGGTGCTCGACTGGCTGGAATCCCTCTGGCTGATCGTGATCACACCGGGCTGGCGGCAATACCAGATCCTGATCCTGCTGGGGCTGGTCGGCCTGTCGATCCTGCTGCGGCTGGCGACGCGCGAGCGGATCGACGGCTGGATGCGGGCCCGCGCGGGCTGGCCGAAATGGCAGCTGCGTTTGCTGATCCACCTGCGCGACCGGCTGAGCATGATCTATTTCGTGATCCTGTCCTGGACCGTCTACGCGGTGATGCAGGAGGTCACCTGGCCCTCGCGCAGCTGGCTGATCGGGATAGTCGCCACCATTGCCCTTGCCTGGCTGGCCATCGGGATCGGGTCCCGGCTGGTGCGCAACCGGACGCTGAGACGCGTGGTCGAGGTGTCGCTCTGGGCCTACGTGACGCTTCTCGCCCTTGGATTCCTGGACGAGACGGTAACCTTCCTGGATCAACTGGCGCTGAGCATCGGAACCTTCCGGCTGACGGCTTTGGTACTGATCAAGGCGCTCGTGCTGATTACCGCGCTCTTGATCGGTGCGCGGCTGCTGACCAACGCCGCCGCCGGTGGGTTGCGGCGGAACGAAGACATCTCGCCTTCGATGCAGGTGCTGGGGATCAAGATCACCCAGCTTGTTCTGTACGGGATGGTCGTGCTGTTCGGCGTTCAGGCACTGGGGTTCGACCTGACCGGGCTGGCGATCCTGTCGGGCGCCATCGGGGTCGGCATCGGCTTCGGCTTGCAGAAGGTGGTATCGAACCTGGTGTCCGGGGTGATCATCCTGCTCGACCGGTCGATCAAGCCGGGGGACGTGATCTCGCTGGGCGAAACATTCGGCTGGATCGATTCTCTGGGCGCGCGCTACGTGTCCGTGGTGACGCGGGACGGACGGGAATACCTGATCCCGAACGAGGACCTGATCACCGGACAGGTGGTCAACTGGACCCATTCCAACGAACGTGTGCGGCTGGATATCCACTTCGGCACGTCCTACCAGGACGATCCGCACAAGGTGCGCCGCGTGGCCATCGAGGCGGCATCCGGTGTGCAGAGGGTGCTTTCGGTGCCCAGCGCGCCGGTCTGTCATATAGTGGGGTTCGGGGACAGCAGCGTCGACTACATCTTGCGGTTCTGGATCTCGGACACGACGTTGGGGCTGACCAACGTGCGGGGCAATGTCTACCTTGCGCTCTGGGACGCGTTCCGGGAAAACGGCATTTCGATCCCGTTCCCGCAGCGCGAAGTGCGGCTTCTCGGCGACGATTCGCCCGGGAAACCGCCTTCTGACGCACCGTGAGTTACCACTCTACGCCAGCGTCATTGAAACTTTGCCGATAGATTGCTATTTTTGCGATACCCGAGCGCCGCGGTTTCACGGCGTGAACCAATGGAGGACGATGTCCTGTCAACCCACGCTGACGCGGTCATGGTTGCCGACGAGCGGGCCGGCCTGATGGCCCACACCGATCTGACGAGCGAAGCGCTCCTGGATCGAATCCTGAATTCTCTTGACGATGACAAGGCGGAAGACATCGTGCAGATTGATCTGCGCGGCAAATCTGCCATCGGCGACTACATGGTCGTGGCCACGGGGCGTTCGTCGCGCCAGGTCTCTGCCATGGCCGAAAAGCTCATCGACCGGCTCAAGTCCGAATACGGGCGTTCCGCCCGCATGGAAGGCAAGGAGACCGGTGACTGGGTGCTGATCGATACCGGCGACGTGATCGTTCATGTATTCCGTCCCGAAGTGCGCGAGTTCTACCAGCTCGAAAAGATGTGGCTTCCCGGCGACGCCTCCGCGGCGAACGTCTGAAGACACTGACCTTTCCGGGGTCCTTCGAGGCCTGATTGGATGCTGGTATGCGCATCACGATCTGCGCGGTCGGGCGCCTGCGCGCAGGCCCCGAAAAGACGCTTGTCGATGATTACCTGACCCGTTTCGACCGCACCGGCCGCGCCCTGGGCCTTGGCCCGGCGCGGGTGGTGGAGGTCGAGGACAAGAAGAACGCCGGCATGACGGCCGAGGCCGACCTGCTGCGCAAGGCCCGCCCCGACGGCGCGGTGACGCTGCTGCTGGACGAACGCGGCAAGACCCTTCGATCAGAAAAATTCGCCGACCACCTTGCGCACTGGCGCGATGACGGGCGCGGTGACGTGACCCTGATGATCGGCGGCGCCGACGGGCTGGACCCGGGATTGCGGGGCGAGGCCGACCTGATGCTGTCCTTCGGCACCATGGTCTGGCCGCATATGCTGGTCCGCGTGATGCTGGCCGAACAGCTTTACCGTGCGGCGACGATTCTTTCGGGAAGCCCCTATCACCGGGCCTGACCGGCGCAGACTGGTTGTGGCGCGTTGCGGCCTAGCCGTCTGGCGTCAGCTGAACGTCCTGCAGATTTCCTGACCAGCCGGTCGTCGTGTCCCGGCTTTCCACCTGCACGACATCAGTTCCTTCAGGCAACGCAACGCCCATTAGCGACCGCGTGAAGGGTTGTTCATTCTCGTGCGAATGCAACAGGACCCGCGTGCCCAGGACGTTGCCGTCCGTGTCCAGAACACGGAACGCATCGACATAATGTGCGCCCGTGTCGCCGTGGCGCAAGGTGACGTCGAACCGCCAGGTGGCGCCGCTTTGCACGGCCTCCACGTTCTCGATCACAGCCGGATCGGCGGCGGCCTGCCCGGCGATGAAGCCGAGGCACAGGGTTGCAACAAGTCTCATGCTGCGGACCTTACCCGGCGCAGGAGGTCCCGGAGGTAAACACTTCGTTGGGTGCTGTTACCCTGCCCCGGCCGGAACAGGTTTCTTGACGGATCGAAAGGCGCTAGGCTGGATGTTCGAAAGGGTCGGTCAGCGACCGCCCGGCGATGGAGGTGCCACATGCAGATGCCGCAGCCTGATCCGTCGATCCTTGCGAAGAAGGACCGCCTGCGCGACCGCCTGTCCGAAGTCCTGCCGGCGGAGGCCGTGATCTCGGACCCGGCCGAGGCGAAGGTCTACGAATGCGACGCGCTGACCGCCTATGCATGCCCGCCGATGCTGGCCGTCCTGCCCGGCTCGACCGAGGAGGTCGCGGCGGTGCTGAAGATATGCCATCAGGAAGGTGTTCCGGTTGTCCCGCGCGGATCGGGCACGTCGCTTGCGGGCGGGGCCTTGCCCACGGCCGACAGCGTGATCCTGGGCGTGGCGCGGATGAGCGACGTTCTGGAAACCGACTATGAAAACCGGTTCATCCGGGTGCAGACGGGGCGCACGAACCTGTCCGTCACCGGCGCGGTCGAGGCGGAAGGCTTCTTCTACGCCCCGGACCCGTCCAGCCAGCTGGCCTGCGCAATCGCGGGCAACGTGGCGATGAACTCGGGCGGGGCGCATTGCCTGAAATATGGTGTCACCACGAATAACCTGATGGGCGTGAAAATGGTGCTGATGGACGGCACCGTGGTGGAACTTGGCGGCGCGCATCTGGATGCCGGCGGCCTGGATCTTCTGGGCGTCGTCTGCGGGTCGGAAGGGCAACTGGGCGTGGTGACGGAAGCCACCTTGCGCATCCTGCACAAGCCCGAAGGCGCGCGGCCTGTTCTGATGGGGTTCGACAGCAGCGAAGCCGCCGGCGCCTGCGTGGCCGACATCATCCGGTCGGGCGTGCTGCCGGTGGCGATCGAGTTCATGGACAAGCTCTGTATCGAGGCGTGCGAGGATTTCGCCAAGGCGGGTTATCCGCTTTGCGAGGCGCTGCTGATCGTGGAGGTCGAAGGCTCCGACCCCGAGATCGCGGCGCAGCTTGAGACGATCCTGGAGATCGCCCGGCGGCACGATCCGGTGGAACTGCGCGAGGCGCGGGATGCCGACGATGCCGCGCGGATCTGGCTGGGACGCAAGAGCGCCTTCGGGGCGATGGGCGTGCTGAACGATTACATGTGCCTCGACGGGACGATCCCGGTGTCAGCCCTTCCCGAGGTGCTGCGGCGCATGGGCGAGATGTCGGAGGAGTTCGGGCTGAAGGTGGCGAACGTCTTCCATGCCGGCGACGGGAACATGCATCCGCTGATCCTGTTCGATGCCAATACGCCGGGCCAGCTTGAGATCTGCGAGGCCTTCGGCGCCGAGATCCTGAAGCTGTGCGTCGAGGTCGGCGGTTGCCTGACGGGCGAACATGGCGTGGGCGTGGAAAAGCGCGATCTGATGCGGGTGCAATATGGCGACGCGGATCTGGAGGCGCAGATGGCGGTGAAGGACGTGTTCGATCCGGCGTGGCTTCTGAACCCGGCGAAGGTCTTCCCGCTGGATGCGTCAGGCGCGCGGCGGCAACGGGACGTGGCGGCGTGAGGGCACAGGCGGGGGGCTGGCGGCCCCCCGTGCCCCCCGCGAGTATTTCCGGAAAGAAGAAGGGGATGGCCGGTGCGACCGGGAACTGAGGCAGAGCTTGCAGAAGCGGTGGCGACGGCCCAAGGGCCCTTGGCGATTGTCGGGGGCGGCACGCGGGGTGTGCGGCCCGAGACCGGCGAGGTGATCGAGACCGGCGGCTTGTCGGGGATCACGCTTTACGAGCCCGGCGCGCTGACGCTGGTAGTGCAGGCGGGGACTGCGGTGGCGGAGGTCGAGACGGCGCTGGCGGCCGAGGGCCAGCGACTGGCGTTCGAGCCGATGGATCATCGCGGGCTTCTGGGGACCGTTGGCGCGCCGACGATCGGCGGGGTGATCGCGGCCAATGTCTCCGGCCCCCGGCGGATACAGGCGGGCGCGGCGCGGGATTTCGCACTGGGCGTTCGGTTCGTCGACGGGACCGGGACCGTGATCCGCAATGGCGGGCGCGTGATGAAAAACGTGACCGGCTATGATCTGGTCAAGCTGACGGCGGGAAGCTGGGGCAGCCTTGGCGTGCTGACGGAAGTGGCGCTTAAGGTCCTGCCAGCACCCGCCGCGCAGGGCAGTGTCGTACTGACCGGGTTGTCGACCGAACGCGCGGTGGCGGCGATGTCGCGGACGCTGGGATCTCCGTTCGAGGTGACGGGGGCGGCCCATCTGCCTGAGGGGCCGGATGGCGCGCCGGTGACCATGATCCGCGTGGAAGGGTTCGAGGAGCAGGTGCGCTACCGGACGGGGCGGCTGCAGGCCTTGCTGGAGGGCTTCGGCGCGGCGCATGTGGCGCTCGACACCGCGGCCGACTGGGCGGCGATTCGCGACGTGAAGCCGTTTCACGAAGCGGCCGGCGATGTCTGGCGGGTGTCGTGCAAGCCGTCCGACGCCCCGGCACTGGCCGAAAAGGCCGGGGCCAGCGGGCTGATCTTCGACTGGGGCGGCGGGCTGATCTGGGTGCTGATGCCAAAGGGCACCGATCTGCGGACCCGGCTGGGCGATTTCGGGGGCCATGCGACACTCGTCCGCGCCGCGCCCGAGACGCGCGCGCAGCTTGGCACGTTTCAGTCTGAGCCCGCCCCTGTCGCGGCCCTGACCGCCGGCCTGCGGGCGCGGTTCGATCCGAAGGGACTGTTCAATCCCGGCCTGATGGCCCGGGCCGCCTGAGAGGCCACATGCAGACGAATTTCACCGACAGCCAGCTGGCCAATCCCGGCACCGCCCGCGCCAACCAGATCCTGCGGGCCTGCGTACATTGCGGGTTCTGCACCGCCACCTGCCCCACCTACCAGGTGCTGGGAGACGAGCTCGACAGCCCGCGCGGTCGGATCTACCTGATCAAGGACATGCTGGAGAACGAGCGCGATCCCGATCCGAAGACCGTCAAGCATATCGACCGCTGCCTGTCGTGCCTGGCCTGCATGACGACCTGCCCGTCGGGCGTGCATTACATGCATCTGGTCGACCATGCGCGCGCCTATATCGAGGAACGCTACAAGCGGCCCTTCACCGACCGCGCGCTGCGCTGGGTGCTGGCGCAGATCCTGCCCTATCCGACGCGGTTCCGGCTGGCGCTTCTGGGCGCGCGGGTCGCGCGACCGTTCCGGGGGCTGGTGCCGGATGCACGCCTGCGCGCGATGCTGGACATGGCGCCGAAGCGGCTGCCTCCGGTCAGCCGCAATGACGATCCGCAAAGCTTTGCCCCCACAGCGCCGAAGAAACTCCGCGTCGCCCTGATGACGGGATGTGCGCAGCGGGCTCTGAACACCGATATCAACGACGCCACGATACGCCTGCTGACCCGGCTGGGCTGCGAGGTTATCGTGGCCAAGGGCGCCGGCTGCTGCGGGGCGCTGACCCATCACATGGGCCGTTCGTCCGATGCCCACGCGACCGCCGCGCACAACATCCGCGCCTGGACGGCGGAGATGGATGGCGAGGGGCTCGATGCCATCGTGATCAATACCTCGGGCTGCGGGACGACGGTGAAGGATTACGGGCATATGTTCGCGCACCACGAACTGGCCGAAGATGCCGCCCGCGTGGCCGGGCTGGCGGTCGATGTGTCCGAACTGTTGACGCGGATCGGCCTGCCCGAGGACATGACGAACCCCGCAGCCGGTACGCGCGTCGCCTATCATGCCGCCTGTTCCTTGCAGCACGGGCAGAAGGTGAAGTTCGCGCCGAAGGACCTGCTGAAGACCGCCGGGTTCCAGGTGGTGGAACCCGCCGACCCGCACCTGTGCTGCGGGTCCGCCGGGACGTACAACCTGATGCAGCCCGAGATCTCCGCGCAGTTGAAGGCGCGCAAGATCGAAACGCTAAAGGCCACCGACCCGCAGATCATCGCGGCGGGCAATATCGGCTGCATGATCCAGATCGGATCGGGCAGCGGCGTGCCGGTGGTGCATACGGTTGAGCTTCTCGACTGGGCCACCGGGGGGCCGAAACCCGCAGCCCTGGCGGCCCACGCCGCCTGACGGCGCAGGGTCGCATTTCTCGCGTGCACATGTCTTGACAGGCCGCGGAGACATTCCCACATCCTGACCAGCAGGGCGCCACATCTGGGTCCTGCTGAAGAACCGCCCGTCCGGATGGAGGGCACATGATAATCGCTCACGAGATGAGGATGATACATATGCGTACGTTTGACTTTGCACCGCTGCACCGCGCCACCGTCGGTTTCGACCAGATCGCAGACATGATGGACCGCGTGATGAGCAGTGAGGCTCAGCAGCCCACCTACCCCCCGTACAACATCGAAAAGACCGCGGACGACGCCTACCGGATTTCGGTCGCCGTTGCCGGGTTCTCGGCCGAGGATCTTTCGGTCGAAGTGAAGGAGAACGCACTGGTCGTGGCGGCCCGAAAGGCCGACGAGACCGAAGAGCGCAAGTTCCTGCACCGCGGCATCGCCACCCGTGCCTTCGAACGCCGCTTTGCGCTGGCCGACCACGTCTACGTGACCGGCGCCAGCCATTCGGACGGCATGCTGCATATCGACCTGAAGCGCGAAGTGCCCGAGGCGCTGAAACCGCGCCGCGTCGCCATCGCGTCGGACACTGCCGACAACAATGTCGTCGAAGCCAGCGTCGATCAGAACGCGGTGAACTAAGACCCGTTCTTTCAGGAACGATCATTCACACGAAGCCCCGCACGGATCGCCGTGCGGGGCTTTTTTCTTGGCGTAGCCTTTGTCAATGGGGGCGGCCCAAGGCCCGAAGACTGGACGGGATCGGCCCCGGACAGCTCGAACCGCCCATCGCCCGGGCAATTGCGCACGGAGCCGCCCATGGCGGCGACTTTCGGGTTGGCAACCCCTTGCGCATCGGTCCATTTTGCAGTGCGTGCAGCGGGATCTCCGCTAACGTATTTCATTGATTGGTAAAACGCGCCACCTGTGGCGTTGGTTCAAGGAGGTACAAGTGTCCAAGGATCTCAAGTTCGACCTTGCCATGGCGGCGCTTATGTCCGCTGTCATGTCGTTCATCTTTGCAGGGTTCTTCAGTTTCCTGCACCTCGGCATGACCGAGCACTGGATGATATCCTGGGGCAAGGGGTTCCTGATCGGTTGGCCGCTGGGCGTTGTGATCGCCCTGGTCGTCGACCGTCCGGTGCGAACCCTCGCGACCCGGATCAGCGGCCAGTAGGGAAGCGGCCGCCGCGACGGTCGGAAATGCAGCGCCGGACCGCGCCCGATCCCGGCGAGGGTGAAAGCCCGCAGGGATTTCACCCGTTCGGGTGGGTGGGCGGGCCGGGATCGGGCGCGGTCCGGCCCTTAAGGCGTTACTTGCCGCCGACCCGCTTGTTGCGCATCGCCAGAAGCTTCAGGCGCAGCGCGTTCAGCTGGATGAAGCCGGCCGCATCCTTCTGATCATAGGCACCTGCATCCTCCTCGAAGGTCACGTGTGCCTCGGAATAGAGCGAATGATCCGACCAGCGCGCCACCGTCCGGGCCGAGCCCTTGTAGAGCATCAGCTTCACCGTGCCGGTGACATGCTCCTGGCTCTTGTCGATCAGGGCCTGCAGCATCTCGCGTTCGGGCGAGAACCAGAAGCCGTTGTAGATCAGCTCCGCATAGCGCGGCATGATCGAATCCTTCAGGTGCCCGGCGCCGGAATCCAGCGTGATCTGCTCGATCCCGCGATGGGCCTCCAGCAGGATCTCTCCGCCCGGCGTTTCGTAGATGCCGCGGGATTTCATGCCGACGAAGCGGTTTTCCACGAAATCCAGCCGGCCAACACCGTGCTTGCGGCCCAGTTCGTTCAGCTGGGTCAGGATCGTGGCCGGGCTCATCTCGGTGCCGTCGATGGCAACCGCGTCGCCCTTCTCGAACGTGATCTCGACAAATTCCGGCGTGTCCGGCGCGTTCAGCGGGTCTTCGGTGCGCTGGTAGACGTATTCCGGCGCCTCGACGGCGGGATCTTCCAGCACGCGGCCTTCCGACGACGTGTGCAGCAGGTTCGCATCGACCGAAAACGGCGCCTCGCCACGCTTGTCCTTGGCAATGGGGATCTGGTGCTGTTCGGCGAATTCCAGAAGCCGCGTCCGGCTGGTCAGGTCCCAGATCCGCCAGGGCGCGATCACCTTGATCGCGGGGTTCAGCGCATAGGCGGCCAGTTCGAAGCGGACCTGATCGTTGCCCTTGCCCGTCGCACCGTGTGCAATTGCATCGGCGCCGGTTTCTTCCGCGATCTCGACCAGCCGCTTGGAAATCAGCGGCCGCGCGATGGACGTGCCCAGCAGGTAGAGCCCTTCGTAGACCGCGTTGGCGCGGAACATCGGGAAGACGAAATCGCGCACGAATTCCTCGCGCACGTCTTCGATGTAGATCTCCTTCACGCCCATCATCTCGGCCTTGGCGCGGGCCGGTTCCAGCTCCTCGCCCTGGCCCAGGTCGGCGGTGAAGGTCACGACTTCGCAGCCGTACTCCGTCTCCAGCCATTTCAGGATGATCGAGGTATCGAGCCCGCCGGAATAGGCAAGGACGACTTTCTTGGGTGCGGACATCGGCGGAGCTCCATTCAGACGGTGCGCGCGCGGATACTAGGTTTCCCCGGGCTGGGCAAGGTGGCTTGCCTGATCTGGCTGCACGACGACGCTCGTGTTAGGCGTGTACCGTCACAATGGTACAAGGTTGATCCGATGATCTGGAAGCTTTTCGTGCATGCTCTTGGGATGGTCTTTCGCAATATCGGGCCTGCGCTGCGGCTGTCGATTGTGCCTTTCATCGGGGCCGTCGCTCTTGGCGCGGCCATTCTCATGCTTTTTCTCGTTCCCCTCACCGGCGCTTCCTATCCCCCTGTCCCCGTAACGGGCGCAACCACAATCGGATACCTGTTGTTCCTGACGGTCTTAATTGTTGCCGGATTGTGGGTGGCCGTGGGTTGGCACCGCTTTGTCCTGATGGAAGAGCAACCGGCCGGAATTCTTCCTCGCTGGCATGGTTCGTGCATGGCCAGCTATCTGGGTCGCGGCCTAGCACTTGGCTTCTTACTGATTTTGCTGCCACTTTTTCTCTTCCTGGTACTCCTCAGCACCGGGTTTCACGTCATGGTGCAGGGCGGCGGTCTGCTGCTGGCGGCGCTCACGATCCTTGGGACACTGGCATGCTTCTGCGCATTTTACCGCCTCTGCCCGACGCTTCCCGCCGCGGCGGTGGGTCGGAAAATGACATTCGGCGAGGCATGGGAAGCGACCCAGTCAGCCGGTTTCGGACCGGTATTCCTAACCGTTACTGTGGGAATCCTCAGCTTCCTTCTGAACCTGCCCGGCGCAATCATGGGCGATACGGTCCTTGGACTGATCCTGCAGCTTGTGGCGGGATGGCTGATGTTCATGATCAATCTCAGCATCATGACGACGATCTACGGCTATTTCGTCGAAGAACGCGATCTGGTGGCCTGACGCGCGCGGACCTACTTTCCCAGCCCGTTCAGGAAGGCCGCCTTCGATCTCTGGAATTCGATTGCCAGCTCCGCCAGGTCGATGTCCGATGCGCGGCCTTCCGCGGCCATCTTCTCCCCGTTGCGGCACTTGACGGAGAAGCTTCTGAAGCCAAGGCTGGCCGAGCTGCCCTTGAGGAAATGCATGGCCTGCTCCAGCTCCCCCTGCGCCGCGGCGCGAGGCAGGATTTCGATTGCGTCTGACACTTCTTCGAGGAACAGGTCGACGACCTCGGTGAAATCCGAAGCGCAGACTTCATTGCGGAGTTCGTCGACCCGGGACCAATCGATCATCGAAAACCATCTCCCTCCTGTGGGAGTTACGCGCGCCCACTGTCGCGATCCTGCGGAACCGGTCCGCATCCATTACGTCCGACATCATGACAGACCGGATTTAACCCCGGATTAAGCCCCGCGGTCGAAGCAAAGCGGGATCCGGCATTTCACGGTGCCTTAACCGTTTTCAGGCAGGGTCTGCGCGACGGGCTGAAGGGCCTGCAAGGGACATGCACGCGTGACACAATCCATCGTCGACGGCCTAGCACCGTTTCTGAAGGCACAGCCTTCGGGCAATTGCGGTGCCATCAAGCGGGTGGTGATCGTCGATGACAGCCGGTTACAGCGCCGCATCCTGGCCAGCCACCTGACCAAACTGGGCATGAGCGTGGTGGAGGCTGACAATGGTGACGACGCGCTGGCGATCTGTGCCGCTGACATGCCCGATCTGGCGATCAGCGACTGGATGATGCCGGGCATGAACGGGCTGGAATTCTGTCGCAAGTTCCGCGATCTGCCCGAATTCGGCTATTTCATCCTCCTGACGTCCAAGAGCGAGAAGGACGAAGTCGCCGAAGGGCTGGACGCCGGGGCCGACGATTTCCTGACCAAACCCGTGAACGCGGATGAATTGCGCGCCCGGATCTCGGCCGGTGAACGCATCCTGTCGATGCACCGCGAACTGACGAAGAAAAACACCATGCTGACGGAAGCGCTGCGCAAGCTGCAGTGCTTCTACGATTCCATTGACCGCGACCTGATCCAGGCCAAGACGATCCAGGAATCGCTTGTCCCGGAAAGCACGGCCATGTTCGGGCGGTCGCGGGTGGATCTGCTGCTGAAGCCCTGCGGGCATATCGGCGGCGATCTTGTCGGCATGTTTTCCCCGCAGGACGATCAGGTGGGGTTCTTCAGCATCGACGTGTCGGGGCACGGCATCACGTCGGCCATGATGACGGCCCGGCTGGGCGGGTACCTTTCCAGCAGCTTCCACGATCAGAACGTCGCAATGGAACGGCAGGCCGATGGCCGCTTCACGCTGCGCCCGCCCGAGGACGTGGCCGCACAGCTGAACGCCCGGATCGTCGCCGACAAGGGGATCGAGGAGTATTTCACGATGGTCTACGCCACGGTGGACCTGACCACGGGCAAGGTGCGCATGGTGCGCGCGGGCCATCCGCATCCGCTGCTGATCCACGCCGACGGGTCGGCCGAATTCATCGGCGACGGCAGCCTGCCCATCGGGCTGATGCCGGATGCCCACTATGTCTCGACCGAATTCGACATGGCGCCGGGGGACAGGCTGCTGGCCTATTCCGACGGCTTCACCGAATGCCGGGTGCACGGCGGCAAGTATCTGGACGATTCGGGATTGCTGGACATTGTCCGGGCCTGCCAGCAGATCCACCCCGGTCGTGCCTTCCTGGACGAGCTTTACGCCAGTCTCTTCACGCTCATGGACAGCAGCCTTGAAGGGCTGGAAGACGACGTGTCGGCCGCGATGTTCGAATTCTTCCCGGGATAGGCCGTCAGGCGGCCTTGTCGGCCTGGGCCTCGGTCAGGATCGCGTGCAGCTTCGCCGGATCGGGGTTGGCGCGCAGCTTGTTGCACAGATCGGCGTTGCGCAGCGTGCGCGACACCAGCGCCAGCGCCTTCAGGTGCATGACCCCGGCCTCCATCGGCGCGAACAGCGAAAAGGTGATGTCGACGGGCTGACGGTCCACCGCGTCGTAGTCGATGGGCTTTTCCAGCATCACGAAAAGCCCGACCACGCGGTCGAGCTCGGGAATCCGGGCATGTGGCAGGGCAACGCCATGGCCCACACCGGTGGGGCCAAGGCCTTCGCGTTCGATCAGGGCGTCCAGAACCCCCCGCGCCGGCAGGTCGTAGATGCCGGCGGCAAGGTCGGCGATGTCATGGAGAAGGCGCTTCTTGCTCGAGGGCGCAGAAAGCACCTTCACCGCCTTGGGCGGCAAAATACCGGACAGAGTCATCGTAACAGTCTCCTGATCCGGGAACCCGCGAACGGGTCCCGACCTCGCATGCGTCGCTTACGGGTCGATCCAGCCGATATTGCCATCGTCACGGCGGTAGACCACGTTCAACTCGTCCTTGCCCTCGTTTCTGAATACGAGAACGGGCGCACCGGCCAGCTCCATCTGCATGACCGCTTCGCCCACCGAAAGGGACGGGATCTTCGTCTCCATTTCAGCCACAATGATCGGCTGCAGGCTTTCGGGCTCTTCAGCATCCCCCTGCGCTTCTGCGGCGAGGATATATGAGGACACGCCGGTAAGTTCAACCGGCTCGGACCGTGATCTGTGATGATCTTTGAGACGACGTTTGTATCTGCGTAGCTGTTTATCGAGTTTTTCACTACATGCATCGAAAGCGGCATAGATTTCACCGGCCTGGCCCCTGGCCTGCGCCCGTAGCCCGGACGACAGGTGGAGGGTCGTTTCGCAGGCGAATTCGTGCCCCGATTTCGAATAGATCACATTGGCGTCAGTGGCTTGCGTGGCGTACTTTGTCACCACGGCCTCTATTTCCGTCTCGGTATGGGTCTGCAGGGCTGAGCCGATGTCGATCTGATGGCCGGCGATTGTGTAGCGCATGTTCACTCCACGAGCTGGGTTCGCACGAGACACGGAGACCGCGAAATCGCGGCCCAGGATCCGGGTCAGGCGAACGGAAGGGGCGCGCGTCCTGCATAGCCAAGCCAGTGCATCGATTCGATGATCTGGCCCGGGATTGCATCTGTAAGACGTGTCGCCATGGCCCTATTTGAGGCGAGACACCGGTGTTCTGTCAATGAAAAGCGGACGCTTGGTAACCGGATGGCTGACGATTGCTGCCGATTCCGCTGACCGAACGATCAACTCATGCGGAAGTTATCGCCAAGATATACACGCCGGACGTTCTCGTTCTCGATCACTTCGCCCGGCGTGCCGGACATCAGGACGTGCCCGTCGTGCAGAATATAGGCGCGGTCCACGATCTCGAGCGTTTCGCGCACGTTGTGATCGGTGATCAGCACACCGATTCCCCGGGTTTTCAGATCGGCGACAAGGTGCCGGATATCCCCGACCGAGATCGGATCGACCCCGGCGAAAGGTTCATCCAGCAGCAGGTAACTGGGATCGGCGGCCAGCGAGCGCGCGATTTCGACCCGCCGCCGCTCCCCGCCCGACAGCGCCAGCGCGGGCACCCGGCGCAGGTGTTCGATGGAAAAGTCCGAAAGCAGCTCTTCCAGTCGCACGCTGCGTTTCTGGCGACTGCTGATGTGGATATCGAGCACGGCCGAGATGTTGTCTTCGACGGACAGGCCGCGAAAGATCGACATTTCCTGCGGCAGGTAGCCGATTCCCAGCCGTGCGCGGCGGTACATCGGCAGCGTGGTCACGTCGCGCCCGTCCAGATGGACGGTGCCTGCTTCGGGGAAGACGAGCCCCGCGATGGAATAGAACAGCGTTGTCTTGCCGGACCCGTTCGGACCCAGAAGCGCCACGACCTCTCCCCGGTTCAACGCGATGGAGACGTCGCGGATGACGACACGGCGGCGATAGCTCTTGCGCAGCTTCTCGATGCGCAGACCGGCCGAGCCGTCCTGGACTTTCAGAGCGGGACCGTCCTTCATCGTTCTTGCTGGGGGTTCAGGATCGTCCGGACACGGCCGCTCAGCTGCGCGGTGCCCTTCACCAGATCGACGGTCATTTCCTGCGAGGTCACGGCGTTCTGGCCCTGGGTCAAAAGCACGTCTCCCGTCATCGTCACCATCCCGCTTTCCGGCGTATAGACCGCCTTTTGCGATTCAGCTTCGTCCGGCCCGCTGACAAGGACGACGTCGCCCGTCGCCTCGACCCGTTCGATCTCGCTGCGGGCTTCGGAATAGGTGACCTCGACCTCTTTCGCCGACAAGCGCATGTCGCCCTGGATCACCAGCACGTTACCGCTGAACACGGCTCGACCGGTGTTCTGGTCGATGTCGAGTGTGTCGGCCGTGATGTCGACCGGCTGGTCCTGCGTCGTGGGCGCCGACCCGAATGCCATGGACTGGGCGGTTGCAGCCACCGGCGAGAGACACAGGCACAAGCTCAGGCACAGGGCCACAAGGCCGGAATCCCACCGCCCGGAACGGGCGCGGTCATTATTGGTCTTCATTATCATCGCCACCTTGTCCCTGGGCAATTCCGGGATCATATATCAGCCGAACCCCGCCAGTAAAACGAAGACGTGGGGCCGCAGGCTCTCCGGTTGCGGTTCCTGTTGCGGTTGCGTCGCCCCCTGCCACGTCCCGCGTGATCGTCATTTGCCCGGCGGTCAGGTGTCCGGCCGGCCCGAACCCTTCGACAGGCCCGCCCGAACGCAGCGCCAGCCCGTCGAGCCGGGCGCGCAGTTCCTGCGTCCGCAGCGCATAGCCGGAGGAGCTGTCGATCTGGACGCCACCGGTGAACACCGCCTCTTCGCTATCATCGGGCATCTGCCCTTTCGGGGCCTTCAGCGTCACCCAGCCGCCGGTGGAAAAGCGGATCCTGGCATCCAGATCCTCGGCCTGTGCCGGCAATCCCGGCAGGGCAGGCCGGGCACGGGCCGCCGAAACCGAGATTTCGTCACCGTCCCGCGTGGCGCCGGTGTAGACGGGCGCGGTGACCTGCTGTTCGGCAGTGCGCTGGTCGATCTCGTCCTGGGCGAAGGGGATGGCCGTTGTCGGATCGACGGACCGCGACAGCAGGAAGACCGTCGACATCAGGCCCAGCGCGGTCAGCGGCAGCACCACCTTCAGGATGGCGACGACGCGGGAATGGCGATCCATGCCCCGCATGGCCGTCAGGCGTCGCTGGCGCGCGCGCCGCGTGATGCCCGGCGCGATTGCGTCATGAGTGGGCAAAGATGTCGATGTCGGGCCAGCCTTCCAGATCCAGCCGCGCGCGTGTGGGCAGGAAATCGAAGCAGGACTGTGCCAGTTCCGTCCGCCCTTCGCGCGCCAGCCGACGGTCGAGCACCTCGCGCAGCCGGTGAAGGTGCAGCACATCGGACGCCGCGTAATCCAGCTGCGCATCGGTCAGCGTCTCGGCGCCCCAGTCGCTCATCTGCTGGTGCTTCGAGATGTCGACGCCCAGCAATTCCTGCGTGATCGCCTTCAGCCCGTGCCGGTCGGTATAGGTGCGGACCATGCGGCTGGCGATCTTGGTGCAATAGACCGGGGCCGCCAGCGCGCCGAAGGCGTTGAACATGGCCGCGATGTCGAACCGCCCGAAATGGAACAGCTTCAGGACAGCAGGGTCTTCCAGCATGCGCGCAAGGTTGGGCGCCTCGGTCTGGCCCTTCGCGATCTGGACGACATGGGCGTTGCCGTCGCCGCCCGACAGCTGCACGACGCACAGCCGGTCGCGGTGCGGGTTCAGGCCCATCGTCTCGCAATCGATGGCCACGACGGGACCAAGGTCCAGTCCGTCCGGCAGATCCCGCTGGTAAAGGTGATTGGTCATTGTCCTCTCCCGACGGGTGGCGTGCTGCGTTACCGGGTTCAGATAAGGGGTTTGGGGGATGAACTCAACTCTCCGCTCTGCGTGGATCTTTTACCCTTGCCATGCTAGCGCTTGTCTTCCGGTCGGAGCCCTTGCGATGCCCTATGCCAACCTGCCCCCCAAGGCGTTCTGGAAGTCCTGCCGCGAGACGGCGGATTTCCGCATGGCCGATCTTCACGACCCCGCCTTCCCCCTGCCCGCCGGAACGAAAGTGGCGACGGCGGGCAGTTGCTTTGCCCAGAACGTGCGGCCGTGGCTTGAGGCGTCCGAACTGCAAGTGATGGATGTCGAACCCGCGCCCCCCGGCATGACGCCAGACGTTGCGCGGCGGTTCGGGTACGGGCTGTTCTCGGCCCGTTATGGCAACATCTACACCGCCCGGCAGTTGCGGCTGATGATCGAAGATTGCATGGACGATCGCACCGACGCGAACGCGGTGTGGGACCGGGACGGGCGCCGGTACGATGCGCTGCGCCCCGGGGTCGAACCAGAAGGACTGGCGAGCGTCGAGGAGGTGCTGTTTCACCGCCGGGCCCATCTGCGGCAGGTAAGGCGGCTGTTCCGGCGGTCGCAGGTTATCGTCTTCACCCTTGGCCTGACCGAGGCATGGGTCGATGCGACCAGCGGCCATGCCTACCCGTCGCCGCCCGGAATCATCGCGGGCCGTTTCGATCCCGCGCGCCACCAGTTCGTGAATTTCGGCTTTTCGGACGTGAAGGCCGATCTGAAAGCCGCCATCGACCTGATGCGCGTCGACAATCCCGACCTGAAGGTGATCCTGACCGTGTCACCGGTGCCGCTGACCGCCACGGCCAGCGGCGGCCATGTGCTGTCGGCCACGACCTATTCGAAGTCGGTCCTTCGCGCCGTCGCCGGGGAGATCGCGGCGGAAGACACGGGCGTCGATTACTTCCCGGCCTACGAGATCATCGCCGGCACGCCGTTCGGCGCTGACCGGTACAAAAGCAACCTGCGTGATGTCACCGCCTCCGCGGTCGCAGAGGTGATGAAGGTCTTCTTCGCCGCCTACGGGCTGACGCTGCCCGAGATGTCGGGCGCGGCCCCTGCGATCCTGCCGGGACAGGACGAAGACGACGCCATAGCGATTTGCGAGGATGCCTTGCTCGACGCCTTTGCGGGACGCGGTTGATGCGGATCGGACTTCTGGGCAATTCCCATGCCGGCATGCTGATCCAGGCGGTGGAAAGCGCCGCGCCGGAAGGGCTTGAGCTTTCGTGTCTCGTACAGACTGGCCCCGGCCCGGACAGGCTGCGGCGCGAGGGCACAAGGCTGGTGGCAGAAGACCCCGACCTGATCCGTTTCCTTGACCGTGCCGGACTCGCCCGCGAGCTTGACCTTGCCGCATGCGATACAGTGGTCATGGTGGGGATGACGCTGGCGATCCGCTTCGCCGCGCTGCTGATGCGGCCCCACACCATTGCGGGCTGGCCATCGGCCGAAACGGTATCGGCGCAGCTCGATGCGCGGCGCCGCCCGGCCGACCTGACCCCGATCTCGCGCCCTGCCGCTTTGGCTGCCCTTGCCGCCCGGGCCGAAGATATGGCGCTGCACCGGTTGATCGCTCTGGTCCGCGAAGCGTCGGATTTGCCAATCCTTATCGTTCCCCAGCCCCACCCGTCGGCCGATGCGCTGGACAGCACCGGAGAGGGCACAGCCTCGCTTCAGCATCTCCATTCCCGCGGCGATGGCCCGGCGCTGGCGCAGCTTTTGGACGAGGCGTTGACGCGCTATGCCGGGCAGTTCGACAGGGTGCACCTTGTCCCCCGACCGCTCGATACGATCCGCGACGGTTTCCTGACCGATGCGGCGTTCATGCGCGGCTCCCAGCGGCTGCTGGGCGATGGCGAGCATGTGGCCCATGATGTCTTTCACGCCAACGCGGAGTACGGGCGGCAACAGCTTTCGTTGCTGACCGGGGAGATGACCAAGGTACTCAGCCGATAAAATTGATGAGACGCCACCCCGAATCTTAAGCCCGCGTGAACCAAGATGCCCGCAGGATCGGCGCCGACGATTCAGGGCGGTTTCATGGGCACTCCGATCTACATTCTGGCCGGGCAAAGCAATGCGAAGGGGCTCCGCGCGCCGTTCGAGGCGAAGCTGACCGCGAAATACGGCGCCGGCGGCTATCAGTTGGTGACGGTTGCGGTGGGCGGCGCCCAACTGCTGTCCCGCGACGGTGGCCCGGACTGGGCGACGCCGTCGGAATTGCCACGCCAATTGATCAAGGATACTGCGGCCGCCCTGAAAAAGGTTCCCGGCGGGGACCTGCGCGGGCTGATATGGGTTCAGGGAGAAGCCGACACGTTCGACTGGGTCGATGCGTCGTCCTACAAGATCATGCTGTCCATGCTGTTCGACCGGTTCGGCCACGAAGTTAAGCCAGCGCAGGACATGCCGATCGCCGTCGTGAAACTGTCGGGCGAGCTAGCCGGCCGGGCAGACCGCGCGCAATGGGACAATGTGCGGGCCGCGCAGGCCGAATTGGCGGCGGAAGATCCCGCCGTATCGCTGGTGTCGCCCGATGCGATTGCACGCAATGTCGGCCTGACATCCGCCCACATGTTCACGGATGAGCTTCACTATTCCCCGGTGATGAAGGCGCTTCTTGCCTCGGCCGGTCTGGACAGCCTGATCGAAGCCCATCGCGCCACGCCCCCGGTCGCACCGGGCCCCGGCACCAAGCGCGACGATCTTCTGGGACCTGACGGCGTGGCCGCGCGGATGGCGGGCGGCACGGGGAACGATGTCTACCATGTCGATCGCAGGAACGACCACGCCGCCGAACAGGCGGGCGAAGGGCAGGATACCGTCATCGCCTCGGTTTCGTTCTCGCTGCGCAAGGGGGGGCAGAATGTCGAGACGCTGATGCTGGGCGGGTCCCGGAACCTGAACGGGTTCGGCAATGCGCAGGACAACGCGCTGATCGGCAATGGCGGCAATAACAGGCTGAAAGGCGGCCGGGGCGACGATACGATTCGCGGTCGCGGTGGGGACGATCTGCTGGCCGGGCAACGCGGCGACGACAGCATGTCGGGCGGGATGGGCGACGATGTCTATGTCGTGGGCCAGATCGGCGACAGGATCTTCGAAGGCGGCGGCGAGGGACACGACACGGTGCGGTCGCGTGTTTCGTTCACCCTGCGCGACCACGGTCAGGATCTTGAGGATCTGCGCCTGCGGGGCAAACGTGATCTGGATGGCATTGGCAATTCGCAGGACAACCTGATCGCGGGCAACAAGGGCGACAACCGTCTGAACGGCGCCTGGGGAAATGACCGGCTGAAGGGCGGGCGCGGAGACGATCGGCTGGCCGACAGTCAGGGCGATGACATCTATACCGGCGGCGGCGGGGTGGACCTGTTCGTCTTCGAACGGGATGCGGGCCGCGACCGCGTCACCGACTTCAAGGCGGGGACCGACAAGCTTGTCTTCGTCGGGCTGTCCGGCGTGGGTGACGTTGCGGTCTCGGGCCGCAGCGGCACCGCGCTGCTCCGCTTCGGGGAGGATGCTGTCGTGAAACTGGACGACGTGAGGCCTGCAACGCTGAACGACGGTGACTTCCTGTTCATCTGATCCGCGGGTCTGCCCGACAGAAACGGTTTGCGGACGGACCCTTGCATGAAGCCGAACCGCGCGATTGACTTACCCGATCTTTTCAGTCAGGAATTGGATATCCGCTTAGCCACCCTTGGCCTCACAGGCATTCGGGCAGCCCGGCATTCATTCGGAGAGCAGTTATGCGGGTATCCGACGCCCCCGTCTCCCCTACCCTGGCACGTGTTCCGTCCTTGCGGGCGGACCGGACGATCTGTCCGGATCTGCGCGCACTGATGGATCTTCTGGGGCAACACGGCCGGGAATGGGATTGCGTCCCGTGGCTCTGCGACGTTTTGAGCGCACGAGAAGAGGCAGATCAGCCATGACCATGATGACCACCGTGAACCATACCGAATCCGATGCCGCCGTTCCCCCGGTGCACCATGCCGAGGACCTCGTCGGCCCCAGCAAGCTGGCGCATATCCAGCTGGGCGATCAGACCTACATCCTGCGCATCACCCGCGCGGGAAAGCTGATCCTGACAAAGTAACGCGGGCCACCGCGGACGGGGCTCTGCCCCGCGCCCGCCCCGGGGGGCGGGCTTCCCCGGAGTATTTCGGAAGAGAAGAAGCCCCCGGCGCGCGCCGCCCTGTTCAGGCGCGGCGCATGTCCAGCGTGATCGGGAACTCCGTGCTTCTTGTGACCTTGCGGATGGCCAGCGGACCCGGCGTATGGCTGTGGTCGAAGCGGGCAAGGCGGCGGCCTTCCGCTTCAAGTTCGTTCACCGGGCGCGTTTCATGTGCCCGTCCCCCGCTATGGGCCACCTTGTAGGTGCAGCCGCCAACCGAACGGCCAAGTTTCGGATCCACCAGATCGATGACGATGGGCGCATGCGGCGGGATCGTCGGATGCAGGCAGTGCGCGGGCCACCACGCGCGGAACTTGATGCCCGCGACATGGGTGTTGTCATCGACCTTGGTCAGCGGGATCTCGACCCCGTTGGCCGTGGGCACCAGCCCTTCGGGCAGATCGCGAATCGTCAGCTGCAGGCGTTCCATAGAGCTGTCGACGAAGCGTGTCGTGCCGCCGATGGAGCCTTCTTCGCCCAGCGTGGGCCACGGTTCGATGGCGTTACGCAGTTCGATCTGGGCGCCGGCCACTTCCGTCTCGCCCACGATGGGGAAGCGGAAGGCGAGCTGGGCCTGGAACCAGTCGGCATCGAATTCGATCCCGAGATTGCCTTCCAGGTCCGCCAGCACCGACTTGAAATCCTCCCACACGAAATGCGGCAACAGGTAGGTGTCGTGCAGCTTCGTGCCCCAGCGGATCAGGGGTTCGGTGTAGGGTTTCTCCCAGAACCGCGCGATCAGGGCCCGCAGCACCAACGCCTGGGCCGAGGCCATGCGCGGATGGGGCGGCATTTCGAACCCGCGGAATTCGATCAGGCCAAGCCGGCCTGTGGGGCCGTCGGGGGAGTAGAGCTTGTCGATGCAGATCTCGGCCCGGTGGGTGTTGCCGGTGACGTCGACCAGCAGGTTCCGGAACAGGCGGTCAACGAGCCATGCAGGTGCCGAGGGGGGCGCTGGCAGCTGTTCGAGCGCAAGCTCCATCTCGTAGAGCGAATCGTGGCGCGCCTCGTCCAGACGCGGGGCCTGGCTGGTGGGGCCGACGAAGAGGCCGGAGAAGAGGTAGCTGAGCGACGGGTGGTTCTGCCAGAACCGGATCACCGAGGCGAGCAGGTCCGGCCGGCGCAGGAACGGGCTGTCGCCCGGCGTGGTACCGCCCATGACGATGTGGTTGCCGCCGCCCGATCCGGTCACCCGTCCGTCGATCAGGAAGGTGGAGGCATCGAGCCCGATATTGCGCGCCTCTTCATAGATCGCGTCGATGATGTGGACCTGGTCGGTCCAGTTCGACGCAGGATGGACGTTGACCTCGATCACGCCGGGATCCGGCGTGACCTTGATCACGTTCAGGCGGGCATCCTTGGGCGGGGCGTAGCCTTCGATATGAACCTGAAGGCCAGTTTCGGTGGCCGTGTCCTCGATCGCGTTCAGAAGGCCAAGATAGCCTTCGGCGGAATAGAGCGGCGGCAGGAAGACGTTCAGGATGCCATCGCGCGGTTCGACCGACAGCGCGGTGCGGACATGACCGCCCATCGGGCCGTCGGGCACTTCCGGCGGGGCTTCGGGTTCGTTCAGGAATTCCTCGACCTTGGGGGGTTTCTTACCCGTATCGCGGGATTTTTGCAGTTCTTCGAGGAACTCGCGGCGTGCTTCGGCCTGCTCGCCCGTCTGGAATTCCGGCGGCGCGCCATAACGGTGCGGCAGCGGCCCGCGATAGGTAAACGTATCGCGTTCGGCCTGGATCGCCGAGACGCCGGGCGGAAGGGTCGGCAGGGATTCCAGCGGCAGGCGGAGGCCCGCCGTACTGTCGCCGGGGATCAGGTAGAGGCGTCCGCGCCGGGTCTGCCAGAGTTCCGACAGCCAGTGCAGCGGAGCGGCTTCCGATTGCGCCTGCTGCAGCGGCAGGACGAAGGCCACGGGCTTTTCCAGACCCTTTTCGAACACGCGCACAAGGCGGCGGCGCATCTCGGGGTCGGAGATCTTGTTGGTCTCCGGGGTCGAGTTCGTGGGCAGGTTCTGTTCCCGCAGGGAGAATTCGACCGGGTCTTCATAGGCCGGGATCGCGTGGTTCGCCGGCACACCCAGGCGGTGGCACAAGGTGCGAGTGAAGATCTCGGCGTCCTTTTCGTCGGCGGGGCGACGATTCGGGTCGGCCTCCAGCGCGATCAGGTCGGTGTTGTTCCACAAGGGCGCGCCATCGCCGCGCCAGTGCAGTTCGAACGACCAGCGGGGCAGCTGTTCGCCGGGATACCATTTGCCCTGCCCGTATTGCAGCACGCCACCTGGCGCGAAGCGCTGGCGGAAGCGGCGGATCAGGCGGTCGGCATAGGCGCGTTTCGTCGGGCCAACGGCGGCGATGGTCCATTCATCGGCATCACGGTCATTGGCGGCGATGAAGGTGGGCTCGCCCCCCACGGTCAGGCGGACATCATTCTTGTCCAGGATCGCATCCACCGCGCGGCCCGCGGCCATGATCTTGGTCCAGTGGCCGGGCTCCAGCGGGCGGGTCGAACGGGGGGGTTCGGCCAGACGCTGAACGCTCATTTCGAAGTCAAATTCGACCTCGCACGGGTCGACGGCGCCTGAAATGGGGGCAGCGGAACTGGGCATCGGCGTGCAGGCCAGCGGAATATGGCCTTCGCCCGCGAACAGCCCCGAGGTCGGATCAAGGCCGACCCAACCGGCGCCCGGCAGGTAGACTTCGCACCAGGCGTGCAGGTCGGTGAAGTCCTTTTCGGGGCCCGACGGCCCTTCGATGGGTTTCACATCCGAGGTCAGCTGGATCAGGTAGCCCGACACGAACCGCGCGGCGTAGCCCAGTTCGCGCAGCATCTCGACCAGCAGCCAGCCCGAATCACGGCACGATCCCAGCGCGCGGGTCAGGGTTTCTTCCGGGGTCTGCACGCCCGGCTCCATCCGTACGATGTAGCCGACAGCCTCCTGAACGTACTGGTTCAGCGCCACGATGTAATCGATCGTGGAGCCCTTCTGCGCGGGCGAGGCGGCGACGAACTCCTTGAATCTGGGCGTCATTTCCGGCCGCTTGGTATAGGCGGCAAGATCGGCGGCGGAATCCTTGTCGTAGGTGAAATCGGCCTCTTGCGCGGATTCGTCCATGAAGAAGTCAAACGGGTTGATCGCCTCAAGCCGGGCGACGACGTCGATTTCAACCTCAAGATGATCGGATTTGCTGTGAAACACCAAACGCGAGAGATAGTTCGAGAACGGATCCTGCTGCCAGTTCACGAAATGATCGGCCGGAGAGATCTTCTGGGAGTAGCTGAGAATCTTGGTTCGGGTGTGCGGTGCTGGCCTGAGCCGGATGATGTGCGGCGCCATGTTCACAAGGCGGTCGTAACGGTAGCGGGTGCGGTGGTTCAGCGCGACATCGATGCTCATACTTTGATCACAATCTCCGTGGCGACCTTGGACAGGTCAGAATAATAGGCGGATCTTCTCGTTTGCCGCGACCGTTCTTATTGCCCTAGCCGCAGGCTCTGTTAGCTTCAACTTATGTTTAACGAAATGATTTCGCAAAGTGGCACCCGCCCCGAATATGCGCAGATAGAACGCTGGATCGCCGAAGAAGGCGTAGAAGCGCTCATGACTCGCAGATCCGAGGCCGAGGCCCTGTTCCGCAAGGTCGGTATAACTTTCGCCGTGTACGGCGAAGGTGGCGACCCCGAACGACTGATCCCGTTCGACATGATCCCGCGGATCTTCACCGCCAAGGAATGGGACATCGTCGAACGCGGCTGTATCCAACGGTGCAAGGCGCTGAACGCCTTCATGTCCGATGTCTACGGCCCGCGGGAGATCCTGAAAGCCGGGATCGTTCCGCCGGAGCTTGTCGACAACAACCCCGCCTTCGAGAAGGTGATGATGGGGCTGACGCCGCCCAAGGATGTCTGGGCCCATATCAGTGGCGTCGATATCGTCCGGACGGGTCCGGAAGATTTCTATGTGCTGGAAGACAACTGCCGCACACCTTCGGGTGTCTCGTACATGCTCGAGACCCGGGAAGTGATGATGCGGATGTTCCCGACACTGTTTCATAACGGAATGGTCCGTCCCATCGACGACTACCCCGAGATGCTGGCCGATGCCATGGCCTCGGTGGCGCCCCCCATGTGCGATAGCGCACCCACGCTGGCGATCCTGACACCGGGTTATTTCAACTCGGCCTACTACGAACATTCCTTCCTGGCCGACCGGATGGGCGTGGAGCTTGTCGAAGGGCAGGACCTTTATGTCGAGAACGACCGCGTCTGGATGCGGACGATCCGGGGGCCCGAACGGGTCGACGTGATCTACCGCCGGATCGACGATGCCTTCATCGATCCGACCGTCTTCAACCCGGAATCGGTGCTGGGCGTTCCCGGCCTGATGGAGGCCTACCGCAACGGCGGCGTGACCATCGTGAACGCGCCGGGCACGGGCGTGGCGGATGACAAGGCGACCTATGTCTTCGTCCCCGACATGATCCGGTTCTACCTGGGCGAGGAGCCGATCCTGAAGAACGTGCCGACATGGCGCTGTTCGGAAAAGGACGATTGCGCCTACGTGATCGACAATATCGCCGATCTGGTGGTGAAAGAGGTCCACGGATCGGGCGGCTACGGCATGCTGATCGGGCCGAAATCGACGAAGGCCGAACAGGAGCTGTTCGTCGACAAGCTGAAGAAGAACCCCGAAGGCTTCATCGCGCAGCCCACGCTTTCGCTGTCCAGCTCTCCGGTGCTGGTCGACGAAGGGCTTGCGCCGCGGCACGTGGATCTGCGGCCCTTCGTGATCTCGGGTACCGAGGTGAAACTGGTGCCCGGCGGTCTGACGCGGGTGGCGCTGCAGGAAGGCTCGCTGGTGGTGAATTCAAGCCAGGGCGGCGGGGTGAAGGACACCTGGGTGCTGAAACCCGGTGCGGGAGGCATCCATGCTTAGTCGTACCGCCGAGGGCCTGTTCTGGCTGGGCCGCTACATGGAACGCGCCGACAACCTTGCCCGCCTGATCGAGGCCGGGCGCAGGTTCGACCTGACCGGCGCGCATATCGAGACCGAAAGCAACGAATGGGCCGCGATCCTGATCGCGGCGGGCTGTTCGAACACCTTCGAAAAGGACCCCGAGGAGGCGACGGGCGCCGAAGCGTGCCATCACCTGATTCTGGATCCGGAAAACCCGTCTTCGGTGCAGGCCTGTTTCGCGGCGGCCCGTGCCAATGCGCGGGCGCAGCGTGGCTCCATCACGACGGATGTGTGGGCGGCGGCGAACGATGCCTGGGCGGATACGCGGCTGTTTTCGGAACGCGATTATGCGCCCCGGAACCTTGCCAGCACCGTAGACCAGATCCGGCAATATGCAGCGCGGATGCGCGGCGCCGTCGAAGGCACGATGCTGCGGGACGAACGCTACCAGTTCATGCGGCTGGGCCAGTTCATCGAACGGGCCGACGCCACATCGCGCCTTGTCGACGTGAAGTATCACGTGCTGATGCCGGAAGATCATCCGGTGGGCTCGGGCGTGGACCAGTTGCACTGGAACAACCTCCTGCTGGCCGCCGGCGCGCGATCGGCCTATCGCTGGGTCTACCGCGAACAGGTGCAGGTCCGTCTGGTGATCGATTTCCTGCTGCTGAACCGCCGCAACCCGCGGTCTCTGCGGCACTGTCTGGATCAGATCCAGGCCGAACTGGGCAACCTCCACGGCGATGGCGCCCACAGCAACGGGTCGCTGACCCACGCCAGTGCCCTGCGCGAGGACATGACCCGTACAGATGTCGATTTTATCCTGGGCCAGGGACTTCACGAGTACTTGACCGAGATGATCGTTCGCTCCAACAAGCTCGCGATCTCCATTGGCAGCGATTTCGGCTTCGGTCCGATCCTGTCGGAGACAACCCAAGAACAATCGCAGTAAGGCTCCGCCCGTCGCGGCCCGAAGCTGCGGCAGCGGAGCCTGAAAAGCGATGACCTATTGCGTAGCGCTGAAACTGAATGCCGGACTGATCTGCCTGTCGGACACGCGGACCAATGCCGGCGTGGACAACATCTCGCGCTACAAGAAGATGTTCACCTGGCGGAACCCGGGTGAACGCGCGATCACTATGATGACGGCCGGCAACCTTGCGATCACGCAGGCGGTCATGTCGATGCTGCAGGAGAACATCGACAAGCCGAAGGAAGGGATCGAAACCCTGTTCACCGCGCCGTCGATGTTCCGCGTGGCAGAGATCGTGGGCGATGCGATGACCGTGGTGCAAAGCCGATACGGCCCGGCGCTGGCGGCCCGCGGCGAACACTCGGAATCGACGATCATCTGCGCCGGTCAGCGGGCGGGGGGGCAGTTGCGGCTGTTCATGATCTATTCGGCGGGCAACTTCATCGAAGCCACCGACGACACGCCGTTCTTCCAGATCGGCGAGCACAAGTACGGCAAGCCGATCCTCGACCGGGTGATCACGCCGGAAACAGCGCTGGACGATGGCATTCTGGCCGCGCTCCTGTCGATGGATTCGACCCTTCGGTCGAACCTGTCGGTCGGCATGCCGCTGGACCTGACGGTGCAGCGCCGCGGTGTATTCGATTTCGACCAGGAACGCCGGATCGAAGCCGAGGACCAGGGCTTTCAGGCGCTGTCGCAAAGCTGGTCGGACGCACTGAAGAACGCCTTCAGCTCGATGCGGGACGTGTTCCAGTGACGATGGATCCGCAGACCAACAAACGGAACGCAGTCGCCTTCTACGAGATGATGTTCAACGATTGCCGCCCGCGGGAAGCCATCGCGGAGTTCGTGGGCGACGATTACATCCAGCACAATCCGCACGTGGCCACCGGCACGGACGGTTTCATCGATTATTTCGAACGCATGGCGGCGGAGTATCCCGGCAAGCGGGTCGAGGTGAAGCGCGCCGTGGCCGAAGGCGATCTGGTGGTCCTGCATTGCCACCAGATCTGGCCCGAGGGGCTGGAATACGCCGGGTTGGACATCTTCCGCTTCGATGCGGCGGGCAAAATCGTCGAACACTGGGACGTGCTGCAGGAAATGCCCGAAACCAGCGCCAACCCGAACGGGATGTTCTGAACACCGCTTGTGGCACCGCATGACGCTTTGCTGCGGCTCTTGCCGGCCTGGCCCTACTTTTCCACCTTGATCATGAACTGCTGCCCGATGCGCGAGAAGCAGCGGCCCCGGTCGAGCCCGCGTTCCTGGATGGCGTCCATCACCGCCTCGCGCACATGCATGCGGCCGTCCTTCTTCCAGAAGAAATCGTCGCCCGCGATGATCCCGCCGGCGCGGACCTTGTGGAACGACATCTCGACATCCGAGAGGACGAATTCGTACTGGTGGTTGCCGTCGATATAGACCCAGTCGAAATAGTCGTCCGGGTACCCGCTGAGCACGTCGGCGGAAAAGCCCTTCTGGATCGTCACGTCGGCCCGGTCGCCGTACTGGTCCACGACGTTGTCGTACATGCCTTCCATCACCTGCGCGTCCTGGTGCGCCTTGTGATTCCATTCGCTGGAATCCCGCTGGGCCAGCAGATCCCACGGGTCGATCAAGACAAGCTCGGTCGGCGCGGTGATGTTCAGGATCTCTTTCGAGAAGCCGCCGTTCCAGACGCCAATCTCGGCACAGCGCCCTCCGGGGGGCATGAGACCCAGCATTTCCTGCCGTTTCTTGTGCCGGTTCGGCGCCTTGGCCTGCAGCGCATCATTGGCCTGATCCGGCGTTTCGAAATTGTTCTTCGCGGGCTTCTGGGCGGGGGCCTCGACCGGGACGGCTGCGGCCGGCGCCTTCGGCGGCTGCGGGACGCTCCCGGTCAATTCGCGTCGCAGGGCCGCGATTTCCGGGTCTTCCAGAAGCTCCGTCAGCCGGGCCTGTGCGATGGCCTTGCCGGCCCGGTCGAAGAAGGCGAGCTTTTCATCGGCGATCAGGTCGGCATGGACCGCTTCCATCGCCGGGATCAGCGGCGCGATGGACGTGTCGCGTTCGCCGCCCCTGTTCCACCGGTTCCAATAGGCGGCGCCCAGCGTTTCGCCCACATGGTTAGCGCGGCCCCGGTCGCGTTTCAGCAGGAAGGCATCGACCGATCGCACGGCATAGTGGTTAACCTGCGCGACATCGTAGCCGAAGGCTGACTGTGGTCGCATGGCGGACCCCGGTTCGGCAGATCCGAACACGATGCTGTCCTGCGCGTCTTCCAGGTAGTTCGGGCCATGCAGGCCCAGCTTTTCGATCCGGGCATCCGGACGGAACAGGCTTTTGACGAAACGCCCCTTTTCCTCGGCCCCGCCATCGGCCGTGGCACTTTCGGCATCGGTGAACTGGCGGATCATGAAATCCTTCGGCAGGTCAGCCACCCCGTCGTTCGAAAAGTGCTTCCACGTGACCGGGATCGCATCGGCGTTCGGATAGGCGTCGACCAGGTCCTGCACCCGGCCATCGGCGACTTTCACGTTCAGGAATTCGTCGGCATCGGTGACGTAGACCCAGTCGGCCTGCGCGTAGATCTCTTCCGTCATCGCATATTTCAGCGCGGACTTGTGCGGCCCGCGGCGCAGCACCTCGTTCCGGCGGTGGATGACGTGGCCCAGCTCCTCGAGCCGGTCGAGCATCAGGTCGGTGCCGTCGGTACAATCGTTGGTGTAGATCAGGAACGCATCGAACCCGATGGCCTTGTGAAACGCCACCCATTCAAGAATGTAAGGCGCCTCGTTCTTCATGGTCGATACGATGAGGAACACCGGCCTCTCTCCTTTTCATTGTCGTGGCGGTCGGGCCGCCCGTGGGGTCAGCGGGCGGCAGTCGCCCGGATGGTACAGTCTTGCAGCGCACGGTCCAGCCGCTGCGGTCAGCTTTCGGGGACCGTGAAGAAATAGGTATCCGGCAAATCGTCCCGCAGCGCTTCGTCCGGGATCACCTGCGGCCCGGCAAGAAACACGGCCGAGCCGAAATGAAGATGCCGCCGCGACAGACGCCGCAGCCGTTCGCCGATCAGGTCCTGGTAGAAGGCCGCGTATTCGGGGGAGGCCTTGAGCACATCGATCCGGGCGCGGTGCGCCGCGACGCAGGCCTGATGGGCGCGGGCGATGTCGGGGTCTGCCAGCAGGCGGGCGTGTTCCGCCTTCATCCGCGGCATGGCGCGCTGGATGGAACGATCTTCGTCGGCGTTGTTGTTCATGCGGAACCAGTAGTGCAGGCCCTGATCGCGGTCGACATGGTTCACCCGGCCGCGATCACGCTTCACAAGGAAGCTTTCGGCGGACCGGAGCGCATAGTGGTTCAGCGTCACAAGCTTGTAGCCAACGGTGCGCGTGGTCGACCGCCATGCGTTGCGGTACTCCTTCCGGGGCATGGGCTGGCCCGACCCGTTGACCCAGCGCACGTCCTGGACAAGCTGGGGTTTCAGCCCCTTGGGCCGGTGCACGCCCAGCTTCTTGAACAGCCCGATATTGCGGAACATCGTCTTGAACCCCCATGCCTGATGCGGCTTGCGGGTCATCTGCGGCGCGCAGCGGGTGAAACGTTCGGTCAGGAACTCGTCGCGGAACTCCTCGACATCGCCGTTGCCGAACAGCCGCCATGTCATCGAGATCATGTTGGCATGCGGGACGGCCGCGAAAAGGTCCTGAAGCGTCCCCTCGCCCGCGTGAACGTTGATGAATTCGTCCACATCCATCGACATGACCCAGCCCGCGTTCTTCACGACGTCTTCATCCTCGGCCGCGGCAAGGGCCGCGTGCTGGGGTTTCAGGTCGGTGCCCTTGAACGGGTTGTCGCGATGCTGGACGAGGCCTTTCTCCTGCAAGAGATCAAGGAACGTATCGGTCCCGTCGGTGCAATCGTTGGTGTAGACGAGCACGTCATCCACGCCGATGGAGCGGTGATAGGCCAGCCATTCCAGTATGAACGGGCCTTCGTTCTTCATGCAGGTGACGATGACGACGCGGTCCGACGTGGCTTCGGGCACCGGGTCGACCTTCACCTCGGGCATGCGCAGCGGCTTGAAGCCCATCCGTTTCGCCAGCGCGATCAGCTGTTCGCTTTCCACGAGGCTGGACTTGGGCACGAGGCGCGAGACCTTGCCGTCGTGCGCGCCGGTGGAGTCGAAGCGCAGCGCCATGCAGCGATAGAAGCGCAGCGCCACCGGAAGATCGTCGACGCCCACGATCCGGGTCAGCCGCCACGTGACCGATTCGGGCGCCTTGTCCGGCGCGATGCACCAGCGGCGGTGGTAGGAATAGCTGTCGAACCGGCGGCAGATATGATCCCCGAATGTCGCGGAACGGCCCTTGCGGATGCTCCACGGGTAGACGCGTTCGCCGGTCAGAAGGACGACACCGGACGCAACCTGCCGCGCGCAATCGAAGACGGTGGCTGGCAGATCCCCGTCAAAGGAAGAATCGGCGGCCGCCAGCATCGCGTCTTCGACCGGCGGCAGAAGATCGTGCATGTCGATGTTCATCACCGCGCCCGCCCGCGCCAGAAAGCGCCAGCGCAGGGTTTCGAACACGGCCCCGGCGCCCAGGGGCGCGGTCCACGGATCGTTCTCGGGCACCTCCATCCGGTCCTTGCCCGGCGCGTCGGGGGCCATGAAGGGGTGCGCCTCGGGGCCGGCATCGGGCTTGCCCAGCGGCAGATCCGAGCTGATCGACACGATCTTCAGCGCGGCGTCCGGCCCGTCGTGTTCCCCGGCCAGATCTACCTTGCCGTCAAGATCCCGCTCCAGTTCGCGGGCGAAGGTGGCGGCGTCTTCCGGCCGGGCGCGGTCCAGCATGACAAGCCCTGTCATCCGGTGATGCGCGCGGTGCCACAGGATCCAGTCGCGGACCGTTTCCAGCGTTTCGCCGTTGCGTTCGGCCAGAACGCAGTCGCGCCCGGCGAAGAGGTCGGTCTCGGGCGCCGAGGCGGGAACGGGCTGGTCCACCCCGAAGAACGGGTAGCGCAGCGGGGCATCTCGCGGGACCGTCAGCGCAACGATCAGGCTGCCGCCAATCGACCGCCGGCCCAGTTCGCCCGCGGGTGGCGGGTCCGGCAGCGCCGTTCCGGCGATCCCCTGCGCAAGAAAGATCCGCGCCAGGTCCTGGCCTGGCACGTCGGCCGGTTCGCGCAGGGCCTGAAGCACATGTCCCAGCCCATCGCCCGGTGAGGTCAGCCCATGGCTTCCAAAGGTCCGGATCAGGATCGGCATCGCGATCCCCGTGTGTATCCGGAGGTCCGGATCATGCGGTCAGCACCGTGACGCCATCCAGCGTCGCGATCGCCTCCACGTCCTCGTGATAACGTTCGGTGATCCCCCGCACGGTTTCCGCATCCCAGCCCGGCACCTCGATCACTTCGTTCAGTGTTTCCGGATCGGCGAAATGCTCCATGTAGATCTTGAACACCCTCGCCAGCGACGATGGCTCGACAAGGTCTTCCCGGGCCACGAACTCTTTCAGCGATGTCATTGCCTCGTCCGGCAGAAGCCCGATCAGCCCGTCGGTTGTCCGTTCGGTCATCACCATGGTATCGAGCCCGGCCGCGACATGCATCAATTGCGGCCAGACAAACGGAAGCTGTTCCCGGGTCCAGATCACGATCGGTGTCTCGGGATTGGCCACGCGAATCGCGGTGACGACGTCCAGCCACGACAGGCTGTCGGGCGGGATCGTCGAAAGCCCGGCAGACAACGCTTCATCTTCGGCGCCCGCACAGGCACGGCTGATCAGGGTTGCGGGATTGACGAGGCCGAGCAGGAAGGTCGTGTCGATTTCGCCTTCGAAATACCGGCGCAGGGCGGTCGGTCCGGCCGCGGCACCGGGGAAGAAAGCCTGCGATTGCGACAGGTCCGCCTCGTCGCCGATGGTATCCGGCATCGACATGAACCGGTGAAGCGGCCGTGCGCCGTCCTTGGTGCCTTTCCACAACGGGGCCAGTTCACCCAGCGTTGCAGGCTTCTCCACCTGCGTGAAGGCGACCTCTTCCAGCCGGGCGGAATAGAACCGCTTGCGCGGCACGGCACTGCCAAGCGGCGTCAGAAGCGCGCCATTGTCGCGCAGCGCGGGGGTCAGCCCGTCGGCCCCGTCGTGGATCGTGCCGATATGCAAAGCAAGCGTTGGTCTGGTCGGCATGTTATTCTTTGCCGTTCGTCCTGAAGTACATCATCCCTCGCGCGGGCATCCCGGCAAAGGCCGGGCAACTGGCGCAAGGACAATCGATCACCATCAACACAGGTCGCTCCTGATCGCAGTTCCGTTTCGTCGTCCGGAACGGTTCATGCCACGGTGGCGGTGGCGCCGGGCCCGAAATTCCGCGCCATGGTCTTGATCAGCCGATCATCCTTTTCCAGCACCGCATCGTCGAAATCGGCCCGGTCGTAATCCCAACTGTTGGAGACACCGCGAAAGTGCCAAAGCCCGAAGTCCGAATTCGGCACGTCCTTGCGCGACACGATGCGGTGGGTCAGCCACGGCCACCCTTCCAGCGGCCCTTTCGGCGCCACGCAGTATTTGCGGTGCACGCCGCGGCGCAGATCGGTGCGGATGAAGCAGTGATCGGCGTGACGCACAGCATGCCCCTGTCCCTGTTCGGGCCGCGGGGTATAGACCCACTGCCCTTTCATGCGGACATAGCCTTTTTCCGACTTCACCGTGGCGTCGAAAATCGATTCCCCTGTCTTGGAGTAGACCAGTTCATCGATATCGACGTTCAGCACCGCCCGCGCTTCCGTTAGAAGGGTGCGGCGGCCATATTCCACCATCGTCATGTGCAGGAACTTGGAATTGTAGTTCGTCTGCTGTTCGCCTGACGGACCGAACGGGAAATTCGCGCGAACGATGGCGGCACGCTCGATCCCGTCGACACCGGCAATCGTGTCGGCCAGCGCGTCCATCGTGTAGTCTGTCGAGTTGTTGTCGTAGATGACCACCGCGTTGGCGCCATGTTCGGCGACGTGATAGGCAAGCCAGTCGGCGATCCAGTCAAGACGGTTGTTCTTCGAGATCGCGTAGAGCGCGTTGCAGCCCTTGAAGTGATCGCGGTGCGTCCGGTTGATGGCCATGACACCGGAAAACAGCGGGTGCTTGATCTCGAGAAACTGCGGAATGCCCTTGTCCTGCGGCCAATCGAACATGATCAGGCTGCCGCGCGCCGTGCCCTTCGACGTCTTTTCGATCGACGCGACCGGAACGGAATCGTTGTCGATGGCGAATTCCGCTTCGTTGATCAGGCGTTCGAAATTCATCAGGGCCGGGCAGATGGCTATGACCTTCTGTGCGGTCTCGTCGTAGAACACGTCGTAGATCAAGGTGTAGTAGTCGAACCGCTCGTCATAGCCGGGAGAGCGGGACTCCCACGTTCCCAGCCGGTCCCGCGTCAATACCACGTTGCCGGGTTGGAACACGTAGGACGACAAGGTCAGATCCAGAACATTCGCGTGCACGTTGCCACTGCCTTCCTGTCTTGGTCCGGGCGGGCGCGGCGGCCTGTCCTGGGTCCAATTTCACGTCACGTCTATAGACAATCCCGACGCCTTAAGAAACAGGCATCATCAGGGATCACTGCGAGTATCGGCCAATTTTGGGGTCTGTTCGGTCAGTACCGTCGAAAAAACATCGCCAAAGCGGTGGCAAAGTGCTCAGGAGGGAGAGATTGCGGCTCAATTATGAATTTTGCCATCCGGCCCTTGATCTCGACCGGCTCGATGAAATCCAGAAGCGCCTGCCAACGCGGCCGCACCGTCTTCAGATCCTCGCGCGGGTTCATGAAATCGTCGAACAGAAGTTCGACCGTGGCCTTCGTCTTGACCATCGTCGTAAGCACGCAGGCCACGCGGAACAGGCCATCGACCAGCACGAGTTCCGGCTGCACGAAATTTTCCCGGTCCCAGATCGACACCGGGTACTTGTGGTATTGCCGCCAGCCTGTGTTATCGACCGGTCGCCCCCAGCGTCCCACCTTGCCGACATCGACATGCTGCAGGAGCGGATGCGACCTGGTCTCGGGAGACCGGTCAAGATAGTGCTGCAGATTGGTCGCCCAGTCCGCATCGCTTTCGACGGAATAGATCGTCTTGCCTTCCATTTCCGAGCCGTAAACGGTCGATCCGCCCGATCCATATTCAAGGATCACATCGGCCTCGGCATAATGAGCGCAAACCCAATCGGCCACGTCTTCGGGGAAGGTCAGGACAGGTTTTTCCATCTACGCAACTCCTTGCACGCTCACCAGATAACTTCCGCCTCAGGAGTTATATAGGCCCAAGGAATCCTGCGCCGCAACTGCGGCAGCAGCCCTGATAGCGAAAGCCGGGCGTTCACCGGATCTCTCGGGCCGTCTTGTGCAGCACGGTCAGAGCAACCCGGCGTAGTAACGGTCGCCCGCATTCCCCAGCTTTCGCGCCGCCACGTCCGCGTCCATCCACAGGGGCAGGTGGTGCGGCTCGCTGGGCGGTCCGACGGTGCGCGTGGGGCGGGCGATGTAGATCAGGCAGATCTTTTCTGCCCACATGTCATATTCCGGCATGTAGACGAACCGCCGGAAGGATCCCAGCCTGAGAGGACCCGCTATGCGCCAGCCGGTTTCCTCCATCACCTCGCGGTGGAGCGCGGCGACAGGCGTTTCGCCCGGATCGATGCCGCCACCGGGCAGCTGCAGGTCCGGTTCGGGCCGCAATTGCTCGGTTATCAGCAGTTTTCCATTCCGCGGTAGCAATGCGTAGACGCCGGTCCGGCGGCGGTAAGTCTGCCCGGGAAGCGGGGGGTTTCCGAAACGTCGCAAATCATCGACCCCTTTCAACGAGCCTTGCTGAGCCTATATAGCGGCGGTATGCCAACCCCGGGCGCACAAGGAAACCCCATGACCATCGGTGACAAACTTGCGTGGGACGACGCTGTCCTGCCCTTCCAGCTCGACGCCTGCGACATGCGTGGCCGGGTCGCGCGTCTTGACGGGGTACTGGACGGTATCCTGAAACAACACGATTACCCGCCCAAGGTGGAAGCGCTGGTGGCCGAGATGGCGCTCTTGACGGCGCTGATCGGCCAGACCGTTGCGCTGCGCTGGAAGCTGTCGCTGCAGGTGCAGTCGAACGGCCCCGTGCGGATGATCGCGACCGACTATTTCGCCCCGGAAGAAGAAGGCATGCCGGCCCGTATCCGCGCCTATGCCACCTTCGATGCCGACCGTCTGGAAAAGGGCGCGCCTTTCGACCAGGTGGGCGAAGGCTATTTCGCGATCCTGATCGACCAGGGCGAAGGCACGACACCCTACCAGGGCATCACCCCGCTGGCGGGCGGATCGCTTGCGCGCTGTGCGGAGGCTTATTTCGCCCAGTCCGAACAGCTTCCGACGCGGTTTTCCCTGTCCTATGGACGGTCGCGCCAACCCGGTGCCGAAGAACGCTGGCGCGCGGGCGGTATCATGCTCCAGCACATGCCCAAGGCCTCGCCCTTCGTGGCATCGGGTGGCGGCAGCGGAGAAGGCTCGGTTCTCATGCCGTCCGACATCCTGGATGGGGACGAGGCCGAGAACTGGAACCGCGTGAACGTGCTGCTGAACACGGTCGAGGATATCGAACTGATCGGCCCCACCGTCCCACCGACCGACCTTCTGGTGCGGCTGTTCCACGAAGAACAACCCAGGGTCTACGATGCGCAGGCGGTACGGTTCGGGTGTACCTGCTCGGAAGAGCGCGTGCGGCAGAGCCTGTCGATCTATTCGGCCCGCGACATCGGCACGATGACGACGGACGAAGGGCGCGTGACGGCGGATTGCCAGTTCTGCGGCGCGCATTACGATATGGACCCGGCGACCTTGGGCTTCGAGGCAGAGGAGAACCGGGATGGCACCTCCGGGCCGGACGACGAGCGGTAATGCCTCTGCGGCGCCCCGACCGGTGCCGCAGGACCCTGCCGCACTGGTCGATGCCCTGCGCGATGCGATCGCGCGGCCGGGCGATGACAGCACCGATTTCGACCTGAACCCGGCCGCGGCCGCAGAAGTCGCGAAGATGCGGCCCAAATCGCTGCGGCCCGCCGGTGTGCTGGTGGCCATCGACGTGACGGGCGCCACACCGCAGTTGATCCTGACGAAACGATCCTCGCACCTTGCCCACCATCCGGGCCAGATCGCCTTTCCCGGCGGCAAGCAGGAGGAGGCCGATGCCGATGTCTCCGCCGCCGCGCTGCGCGAAGCGCGCGAGGAGATCGGCCTGCCCTTCGAACTGCCAGAGGTGCTGGGCGTGCTGCCCGCGCACGAGACGGTCACCGGCTTTCACGTTACCCCCGTGATCGCGCTGGTGCGCGAACCCTTCACCATCACCCCCGAACCGGGAGAGGTGGAGGAGGTGTTCCGCGTGCCCTTCTCCCACGTCATGACGCCCGAGAAATACATCATCGAAAGCCGCCTGTGGCGCGGGGTGCGGCGGCACTACTTCACTGTTCCCTACGGGCCCTATTACATCTGGGGCGCCACCGCGCGGATGCTGCGCGGGCTGGCCGGACGGATGGAAGCCGTGGCCGCCATCGCTTGCGGCGAAGAGCCCGTCGAAGACATCGGCAAACGTGCCCGCCGCGGCGCGTCTGTTGCGGACGGGTGACGGGCCGATGACGCGGGAGCGCATCAACGCCGAATGGGTCTTTGCCCCGAACACGCAGGCCGTCTGCCGCGCGCTGACCGATGGCGGGGCGCAGGCGCTTTTTGTAGGTGGCTGCGTGCGGAACGCGCTGCTGGAAGTGCCGCTGCGGGATATCGACATTTCGACGGATGCCGTCCCGGAACGCGTGATCGAACTGGTTGAAGCCGCCGGGCTGAAAGCCGTGCCGACCGGCATCGCTCATGGGACGGTGACTGTGGTCGCGGGCCACGAAGGGTTCGAGGTCACGACCTTCCGCCGCGATGTCGCCACCGACGGGCGGCGCGCCGTGGTGGCCTTTTCGACCGAAGTGGCCGACGACGCCGCCCGGCGGGATTTCACGATGAACGCGCTCTATGCCCGGCCCGATGGCACGGTCTTGGATCCGCTGGGCGGCATGCCGGATCTTGAAGCCCGGCGCGTGCGATTCATCGGCAACGCGCATGACCGCCTGCACGAAGATTACCTGCGCGCGCTGCGCTATTTCCGCTTTCACGCGTGGTACGGCGACCATGACGCCGGGATGGACCCCGAGGCGCTGGCCGCCATCGGCGATGCGCTCGACGGTCTCGACAAGATCTCGCGCGAGCGTGTGGGCCACGAGATGCACCGCTTCCTGGAAGCCGTGAACCCCGCCCCTTCCGTGGCCGCGATGCGGCAATGCGGGGCGCTGGGGGCGTTGCTGCCGGGGGCCGATGATCGCGCGATGGCGCCCTTGATCCATCTTGAAGGCGAAGCCGGGGTCAAACCCGATGCCGCCCGCCGGTTGGCGGCCCTTGGCGGTGGCTGGGTGGCGGAATCGCTGCGGCTGCCCAAGGCCGAGATCAAGCGGATCGACCGGATCCGCACCGCCGCGGAAGAGATCCAGAGCCCCGAGGAAATGGGCTATCGCCTGAAGGCCGACGCGCGCGACGGCTGGCTGCTGCGCTGTGCCCTGACCGAAACGCCGTGGCATGGCGAAGACGGGCTGGCCGCGGGCCGGGCTGCCAGGTTCCCGCTGAAGGCCCGCGACCTGATGCCCGACCTGCAGGGCCCCGAACTGGGCGACACTCTCGAACGGCTGGAAAACCTGTGGATCGCGTCGGGATTCACCCTGACCAGGGACGAGCTGTTCGCCCAGCGCGGCTGACCTGTGCAGGCCTCTGTCTGGTCCTGAAGACCCATCCGGCCTATACCAAGCCAAACGTTTGATTCAGTGAGGCCCCGCCGCCGTTCCCATCGGTTCCGCGTCTGGGTCCAAAACTCTGCAAAATTTGCTCATGTTCCGGTTCTTCGAAAACCTCGTCGACCCCTATGTCGACTATGTTCAGGACGATTCTCCTCCGACACGGCTCTGGCCGAACATGCTGGGCTATGCGCAGCCCTTCCGGCGTGTCTTCGCCTTTGCCGCGCTGGTGGCGGTGATCGTCGCGGTGATCGAGATCTGGCTGATCCACTACATGGGCCGCCTGGTCGACCTGCTGCCCGAAGGGCCGGTGGCCTTTTGGCAGAACTATGGTTTCGAACTGCTGATGGTCGCGCTGTTCATCATGCTGATCCGGCCCGGCGTACATCTGGTGGCGGTGCTGCTGCTGAACAACATGCTGATGACGAATTTCGGCACCATGATCCGCTGGCGCGCGCATCGGCACGTGCTGCGCCAGTCGGTCGGCTGGTTCGAGAACGATTTCGCCGGTCGCATCGCCAACCGCGTGATGCAGACCCCCATGGCCGCGAACGAGGTCATGTTCCAGGTCTTCGATGCCATCGCCTTCGCGCTGGCCTATCTTGTCGGCGCCGCGGTCCTGCTGGCTGCCGCCGACACGCTGCTGCTGATCCCGCTGGCGCTGTGGAGCCTCGCCTATTTCGCGCTGATGGTCTGGACCGTGAAGCGCGTCGGGCCCGCCAGCCAGGCGTCATCGGATGCGCGGTCGGCCCTCACGGGGCGGATCGTGGACAGTTATTCCAACATCCATTCGGTCAAGATGTTCGCCCATCACGACCGCGAACTGGCCTATGCCAAGGACGCGATCGAGGAAACTCGCACCACCGTCCGCAAGGAAATGCGGATCTACACGGTGATGGATTTCGGCCTGTTCACGCTGAACGGCCTGCTTATCGTCGGTGTCGTGGGCTGGGCCATGCTGCTGTGGGGTCAGGGTGTGACCTCCGTCGGCGCCGTGGCCGCCGCGACGGCGCTCTGCCTGCGGCTCAACGCGATGACCGGCTGGATCATGTGGGCGCTGACGACCTTCTTCCGCGAACTTGGCGTCGTGGCCGAAGGGATGGAAACCATCGCCCAGCCCATCGACCTGGTCGACGACAAGGACGCGACCGACCTTCAGCTGACCGACGGCCTGATCGAACTCGACGGCCTGTCGCACCATTACGGGCGCGGCGCGGGCGGGCTGGACCGGATCAACCTGACGATCCGGCCGGGCGAAAAGATCGGCCTGATCGGGCGGTCCGGCGCGGGCAAGTCGACGCTGGTGAAGCTGCTGCTGCGGTTCTACGCCGCCGAAACCGGCAAGATCGTGATCGACGGGCAGGACATCGCCCATGTCACGCAGGAAAGCCTGCGGCGGCAGATCGGCATGGTGCAGCAGGACAGCTCTCTCCTCCACCGGTCGGTGCGCGACAACATCCTCTATGGCCGCCCCGACGCGACCGATGAGCAGATCATCGAAGCCGCCCGCAAGGCATCCGCGCATGACTTCATCCTTGGACTGCAAGATCCCAAGGGCCGCACGGGGTACGAGGCCCATGTCGGCGAGCGCGGCGTGAAGCTTTCCGGCGGGCAGCGGCAACGGATCATGCTGGCGCGCGTTATGCTCAAGAACGCGCCGATCCTGCTGCTCGATGAAGCCACCAGCGCGCTGGATAGCGAGGCCGAGGCCGAGATCCAGCAGGTCTTGTACGGTCTGATGGAAGGCAAGACGGTGATCGCGATTGCGCACCGGCTGTCGACCATCGCGCAGATGGACCGGATCCTCGTCATGGATCAGGGCCGCCTCGTGGAAGAGGGCACGCATGACGAGCTTCTGGCGCAGGACGGGCTATATGCCCAGTTCTGGGCACGGCAATCGGGAGGCTTCCTGCTGACCGACAGCGACGACGAGAACGGCGAAACGAAGACGGAGGCGGCGGAATGATCTCGAAATGGCTCGATATGGGCAACTGGATCGATGCCTTCAAACCCGCCCCCGGTGCCCCGCCGCAAAAGCTGGGCGCGTTCATGGCGTGGTGCCTGTCGGGCGCGTGGCCGGGCCTGTGGGCCGCGGCCGCCATTTCGGCCGTCGCCGGCGGCATGGAAGTCGCCAACGCCTACATCATGGGCCAGGTGATCGACGTCACCGTGTCGGCCGGGCCGGACGGCGCGTTTTCGCCTGCCAACCTGTGGGTCTACGGGATGGCGCTGGCCTATTTCCTGATCATGCGGCCGATCCTCTTCGCGGCCTCGTCCGCCGTGAACTCGATCGCCGTGCAGCCCAACGTGCTGCCGATGGTGCTGGCGCGGCTGCATCGCTGGACGCTGGGCCAGTCGGTCAAGTTCTTCGACGACGATTTCGCCGGGCGCATCGCGCAGAAGCAGATGCAGGCCGGGCGCGCGATGATGGATGTCGCCGCCGAAACGATCAACGTGCTGGCCTTCGCGCTGGCCTCGCTTCTGGGTGCGCTGATCCTGATGTCGTCCATCGACTGGCGGATCACGCTGGCCTTCATGATCTGGCTGGTGGCCTATTTCGGGCTGATCTGGTGGTTCCTGCCCCGCATCCGCACCCGCGCCGCCGCACGGGCGGGCGCGCGCGCCTCTTCGTCCGGGCTGATCGTCGACACGATCACCAACATCAAGACGGTCAAGCTGTTCGCCCGCGCGGATTTCGAAGACGAGGCCGCGCATGAATCGCTCAACCACGTGCGCGAGACATCGCTGAAATTCGGCTACATGTCCGCAATGTTCCGGTTCTGCCTCATGACGCTGGCGGGGCTCCTGCCCGTGATCATGCTGGGCGGCACGCTCTACCTGTGGCAGCAGGGCTCTGCCAGCGAAGGCGATATCGTCGCCGCCGGGACCATCGCGATCCGCATCGCGCAGATGACGGGCTGGGTCAGCTTCACGCTGATGACGATCTATTCCAACATCGGCGAGGTCGAGGACGGGATGAAAACGCTCACCCCCCGGATCCGCGTCGATGACGAACCCGAGGCGCAGGATCTTGTCGTGCCCAAGGGAGAGATCGCCTTCGACAAGGTCACGTTCACCTATGGCCGCGGCGACGACCCGCACATCAAGGGCGATCCGGGCGGGGTCCACGGGATCGACCTGACCATCAGACCGGGCGAGAAGCTGGGGATCGTGGGCGCCTCGGGCGCAGGCAAATCGACGCTGGTGTCGCTGCTTCTGCGCCTTTACCGCGCGGAAGAAGGCATGATCCGGATCGACGGCCAGAACCTTGAACACGTCACGCAGGAAAGCCTGCGCCGCCAGATCGGGATGGTCACGCAGGAAACCGCGATGTTCAACCGGTCCGCCCGCGACAACATCCTGTACGGTCGCCCCCACGCGACCGAAGATGAACTGATCGACGCCGCGAAACGGGCAGAGGCGCATGAATTCATCGCCAATCTGAAGGACCATCGCGGCAACCGTGGCTACAGCGCCTTCCTTGGCGAACGCGGCGTGAAACTTTCGGGCGGCCAGCGGCAGCGGATCGCGCTGGCCCGCGCCATCCTGAAGGATGCGCCGATCCTTGTGCTGGACGAAGCGACGAGTGCGCTGGACAGCGAGGTCGAAGCCTCGATCCAGACGGCGCTGCACCGGGTGATGGAGGGCAAGACCGTGCTGGCCATCGCGCACCGCCTGTCGACCTTGTCGGAAATGGACCGAATCATGGTCATGGATCAGGGCCGCATCGCCGAAATGGGCACCCATGATGAACTTATGGCCCAAGGCGGGCTTTATGCCGGGTTCTGGGATCACCAGTCTGGCGGTTTCCTTGGCGCGGCGGCAGAATAAGCCATGCAACTGACTGTCGAAAGGCTGGGCCATCTGGGCGACGGGATCGCGCAGGGCCCCTATGGGCCGGTCATCGTACCCCGCGCACTGCCGGGCGAGACCATCACCGGCACGCTGGAAGACGACCATCTGGAAGACGTCCGCATCGTCACGCCCTCGCTCGACCGTGTCCGCCCGCCCTGCCGCCACGCCGCGTCCTGCGGCGGCTGCCAGGTGCAGCACGTAAGCGACGACGTGGTGCGCAACTGGCGCACCGATACGGTGAAGGCCGCGTTGGCCGCGCAGGGTCTGGAGGCGGAGTTCCTGCCGATGCATGTCTCCCCCCCGCAAAGCCGGCGGCGGGCGAGCGTGGCCGCGCGGCGAACCAAGAAGGGCGCGCTGGTCGGATTTCACGGCCGCGCGTCGGACACGATCGTCGAAATTCCCGATTGCCAGCTGCTCAGCACGCAGGTGACGGCGGTTCTGCCGCTGGCCCGTGACCTCGCGATCCGCGGCGGCAGCCGGAAGGGGGAACTGACGGTCACCATCACCGCCTCGGACAGCGGCGCCGATGTGGCGGTGTCGGGCGGCAAGGATCCCGACGTGCAACTACGCGCAGACCTGGCGGGGCTGGCCGAAGGGGCCGGACTGGCCCGGCTGACGTGGAATGGCGAAACCATCGCCCAGCGTGTGCCCCCGTTCCAGAATATCGGCCGCGCGCAGGTCGCCCCGCCGCCGGGCGCCTTCCTGCAGGCCACGGCCGAGGGCGAGGCCGCCCTGCTGGCCGACGTGCGGGATATCGTCGGAAAAGCCCGCAAGGTCGTCGACCTGTTCGCGGGTTGCGGGACGTTCTCGATCCCCCTGGCCGAAACGGCCGAGGTACACGCGGTAGAAGGCGAAAAGGCCATGACCGCCGCTTTGGACCGCGGCTGGCGGGACGCGCAGGGGCTGAAGAAGGTCACGACCGAGGCGCGCGACCTGTTCCGCCGCCCGCTGACACCGGACGAACTGAACCGCCATGACGCCATCGTCCTTGACCCGCCCCGCGCAGGCGCGGCAGCTCAGGTGGCGGAAATCGCCCGATGCGGCGTTCCTTCCATTGCGTATGTGTCCTGCAACCCGTCTACCTTTGCCCGCGATGCGCGCGCGCTGGTCGATTCAGGCTATCGTCTTGACAGCCTGCGCATTGCCGACCAATTCCGCTGGTCGGCACATGTGGAACTGGTGGCCCGCCTCACACGCTGAATTCGGGCCGCAACGGAACATAGGGAACAGAATGATCGACAGAGCCAAGCTGACCGCATGGATCGAACGGCCGGGCTTCAGCAACTTCATCATCGCCGTGATCGTCTTCAACGCGGTCATCCTTGGGCTGGAAACCGTGCCCAGCGTGATGAACAGCTTCGGCTGGCTGGTTGTCCTGCTGGACAGCATCTGCCTTGCCATCTTCGTGTTCGAGCTTGCCCTGAAAATATTCTGCTATCGCCAGAACTTCGTGAAGGACGGCTGGAACGTCTTCGACTTCATCATCGTGGGCATCGCACTGGTGCCGGGGGCGGCGGGCTTCTCGGTGCTCCGCGCGCTCAGGATCCTGCGGGTGTTGCGGGTGATCTCGGTCGCGCCGCGCCTGCGCCGCGTGGTCGAAGGCTTCGTCAGCGCGCTGCCGGGCATGGCGAGCGTGTTCCTGTTGATGGCGATCATCTTCTACATCTCCTCCGTCATTGCCACGAAACTGTTCGCCGGCTCCTTCCCAGAATGGTTCGGAACGCTGGGCCGGTCGGCCTATTCACTGTTCCAGATCATGACGCTGGAAAGCTGGTCGATGGGCATCGTCCGCCCGGTGATGGAGGTCTACCCGCAGGCGTGGGTCTTCTTCGTGCCCTTCATCCTTGTCACCACCTTCGCGGTGGTAAACCTTGTCGTGGGCCTGATCGTGAACTCAATGCAGGAAGCCCACCAGGAGGAAGAGGTCAAACGCACCGAGGCCTACCGGGACGAGGTTCTGATCCGCCTGCGCCGGATGGAAGAGCGGCTGAATGCGGCCCAGTTGCCAAAAAGCACTGGAAATCCACCAAAAACCGGCCTTGAATCGGATGAAACGAAATTTTGATTTGCAAAAATCTGCCAGCCGGGTAACCCCGACACAAGCATCGCGACAGTCCCGGGACCACATCGGGCGGCGGTGTCCCGACACACCAGGCAACCGGCGTTACGACCGGGCAGAGACCGGGGCAGACACATGAGTAAGATTTTTCGACCCGCTACAGGCAGCGTGTCCAAAGACGGAAATTCCACCGAAACGGGGCTGATCAGCCCCTCGCGCCGCGCTTTCGGGGTGGCGGCCGCGGCCTCCGCACTGACGCTTGCGGCCTGCGGCGGATCCGGGGCCTATCGTGGGCCACGGGTGACCAGCGTCGTCGTGAACAAGAGCGCGCGGCGGATGTACCTGCTGCACTACAGCGATATCCTGACGGAATACGATGTCGATCTGGGCTTCGCGCCGCAGGGCCACAAGCTTCATGAAGGCGATGGCCGGACGCCGGAAGGCACCTACCTGATCGACCGCCGGAATCCGAGAAGCAAGTTCCACCTGTCGGTCGGGATCTCGTATCCCAACGCACAGGATCGCGCACTTGCAGCTGCCCTGGGCAAGCGCCCCGGTGGCGACATCTTCATCCACGGTGAACCGAACAACGAAAAGCCGCCGAAAAAGCGCGACTGGACGGCCGGCTGCATCGCGGTGACGAACAAGGAAATCGAAGAGATCTACCAGATGGTTCAGGTCGGCACGGTCATCACCCTGCGCGCCTGACGATCCAGAGGTACTGGCGCGCCCCTCCGGAAACGGACAGGCGCGTCCTTCCTTACCCCGCGGGCCGCGTGGGCCCGGGCAGGATCACAAGCGGATCGCCCTGCGCCGTGGCCGTCGGATCGACAATCGTGCCGGACGTCACCTGAATGCCCGCCCCGGTCGTGCCGGTGATCAGGGTCCACCAGATCTTGCCGTTGGATTCCTGGTGCCACCCAAAGCCCATGTCCTGCGCGGCCGGGTCCATGATCACCCGCTTCGATCCGGGCTCCTGCGTCCAGGCGCCCAGGGTCTCAAGCTCGGTCTCGTAGGTTTCCGAGATGTTTTCGCCCAGAAGACGCCCCGGATACCCGGCCCGTGCGACGCGATCCAGCGGCGACGACCCGTCCGACCCGAAATGCCATGGCCGCTGCTGCGAGGCCATGTCCCGCGAATGGGATTGCGCCGCGGAGGTCAGCTGCGCGTTCAGCTGCAGGGGCTGGGCGCCGGCTGCGTTGCGCAACGCATTCACACCGTCCAGCATGCGATACTGCACTTCGGACGTGTCCCCGGCGCGGATGCGGTATACGTCGCCCGAGCCACCGACACCGCAGGCGGTCAGCGCCAGCAGGGGAATAATCAAAAGCAGAGCGATTCGCGCCATTGCACTTCTCCGGAGCGTTCGGTCGGACCGGCCGACGGCCGGAAGGCCCCCAAGCGGTTGTCATCTTTCGCTTTACCGTGACCGACGGGCATGCGCAAATCGGCTTTGGGCTGGAATCCTACATGGGTGCGGGAATGACACCGCTATGTGACACTTGGCTGACACGCGGGTGATTTGCCCCCGGGGCGTCAAAGGCTTACCATAACCGTCGTCTGCCCGTTGCCGAAATCAGGGGAAATCGATTCATGACCGGAAAACCGTTTTTCACCCCCAGTCGCCGGGGCTTTCTTGCCGGAAGCGCCGCCTTCCTGAGCACACCTGCGATCGCTCAGGACATCGCCAACACCGACGCCGAGGGCTATGACCCTCTGCGCCCCGTGCCCGAGCCGGAAGCCCCTGTTTCCAGGAACATTTCCAGCTTCAGCTCGCGGGACTGGCGGCCCTACTTCAGCAATCTGAACAACGGCGCGATCCTCGTCGACACGACCTCGCGCGCGCTGCACTACTGGTCGGAAGACCAGACAGTGTACAAGTTGTACCCGACAAGCGTGCCGCTGACGCCGGACCTGACGCGCCTTGGCCGCACCAAGGTGATTCGCAAGGTCGAAGGCCCGTCCTGGGCGCCGACGCCGTCGATGAAGAAGCGCAATCCGGAATGGCCGAACTTCATTCCGCCGGGTCCCGACAATCCGCTGGGCACTCATGCGCTGTATCTCAGCTGGAAGTATTACCGCATCCACGGCACCCATGACACGCGCAAGATCGGGCGCCGGTCGTCGAACGGATGCATCGGGCTCTATAACGAACACATCCAGGAACTCTTCGCCATCAGCGATGTCGGCGCACAGGTCCTGCTGATCTGAAACCGGTCACCGGGTCTCTGACCCACAGGGAAAAAGAGCACGCACTACCTCCGGGCGAAAGCCATGACGTGTCAGAGGGTTGGCGTTCTTTCCCGTCGCACCGCGAAGTGTTGCTATTTTGACGACAACGCGGTGCGGCGAAGGCCCCCGGATCCAACAACCAATTGCAATCAAAACAGCGACCTGCTTAGAAAAAGGCACGAGGTAAGTCTTGAGGCGCCGATCGACACCACCGGTCCGCGTCATATCTGGAGGTCAATATGAAGAAACTTGTTCTGGCAGCAGCCCTGGCTGGCGCAGCATCGACCGCAACCGCAGGCTCGCTGGTCGAGCCCGTTGTCGAAGCACCGGTCATCGTTGAAGAAACCCAAAGCTCGTCGAGCGGCATCATCCTGCCGCTGATCCTGCTCGCCATCGTGGCCGCAGCCGTCGCGTCGAGCTAAGCTCTTTTCCGCCTGTGCATGCCACGGGCCGGACCAAAAATTGAAAGAGGCGGTGATGCATCACCGCCTCTTTTTCTTTTTCCGGAGAGTCCGCGTCGATTTACAACCGCTGTCGCGACCTGCTTAGAAGGTGTCCAAGGGGGTTATCCTGGGACGCCGGCCTTCCCCCGCCGGCATTCAGACCTGGAGGTCACCATGAAAAAACTCGTTCTCGCCGCCGCACTGGCTGGTGCCGCTTCGACCGCAACCGCAGGCTCGCTGGTCGAGCCCGTCGTCGAAGCGCCGGTCATCGTTGAAGAAACCCAAAGCTCGTCGAGCGGCATCATCCTGCCGCTGATCCTGCTCGCCATCGTGGCAGCAGCCGTCGCGTCGAGCTGATATTTATCAGTTCTCGGATTTTCGGATCAGGCGGTGGTTTTGCCACCGCCTTTTTCATGCGCCAGACCTTTTGGTCACCCGGCACGCCCGGCGTTTCTGTCGGATGCCTCCGGCGGGAGTATTTCGAAAGAGAAGACGCCCGGTGTCACCTTGTTTTCTTCTCTTTCGAAGTACTCCGGGGGAGTCCGAGCCGCAGGCTCGGGCGGGGGCAGAGCCCCCCTGCCCGGTCGACGCATGTCTTTGCCACCTCGGTCAGACCCAGCCTGACAGGTTCCGTTCGATCGCCGCCGTCAGCGCCGCGATGTGGGCCGGATCGTCGTTCAGGCAGGGAATGTAGGTGAAGCTTTCGCCACCCGCCTCTTCGAAGGAATGACGGATCTCTTCGTTGATCTCTTCCAGCGTCTCGATGCAGTCGGCCGAAAACGCGGGCGCGCAGACGGCGATGGTTTTCTTCCCCGCCTCGGCCAACCGCGCGACTTCCTCCACCGTGTAGGGCTGCAGCCATTCCTCGCGACCGAAACGCGACTGGAACGTGGTGATCACTTCGCCCTCGGCCCAGCCCAGCTTCTCCCGCAGAAGCCGCGTCGTCTTGTGGCACTGGCAATGATAGGGGTCGCCCTCCATCAGGTAGCGCTGCGGCAGCCCGTGATAGGAGCAGACCAGAACATCGGGTTTCGTGTCGGGATAGGTCCGCTCGACCGACTGGGCCAGCGCCTCGATGTAATCCGGATCGTCGTAGTAGGGCGGCACCGTGCGCGTCGCCGGTTGCCAGCGGCCCTCGGTCAGCGCACGGAAGAACTGATCGTTCGCCGTGGCCGTCGTGGCGCCGGCATAGTGCGGATACAGCGGGAAGAACAGGATCCTGCGGCAGCCGGCGTCGATCATGGCTTGCACTTTCGAAGGCGTCGACGGATTGCCATAGCGCATGCAGAAATCGACCATGACCCCGTCGCCGAACCGCGCTTCCAGCTTGTCGGCGATGGCCGCGGTCTGGTCGCGGGTGATGGTCAGCAGCGGGCTTTCGTTCTTTTCGTTGTTCCAGATCGTCTTGTAGGCCGCGCCGCTGGAAAACGGGCGCTTTGTCAGGATCACCAGCTGCAAGAGCGGCTGCCACAGCCAGCGCGGGTAGTCGACAACGCGCGGATCGGACAGGAATTCGTTCAGGTAACGCCGCATCGACCAGTAATCCGTTGCGTCCGGCGTGCCGAGATTGGCCAGCAGAACGCCGATCTTTTCCGTCGCAACGGCGGGATGGTCGGCGGGGGCGTGATCCGGGCGGGCGGGTGTCGTTTCGAGCATCATCGGTGTCCTGATTTCGGTCCGGGTGCAGATAGCGGAGCGGGGGGGCGCGTCAATCGCCTGCCCCTGCCCTGCGGCATTCAGTCGGGCAGCTTGAATTCGTCGGTCTTCAGCGCATCTGCCAGACGGTTCGCGGCTGAACCCGGCCGCAAGGGCTGCGGCTGGCTGGCATCGGGTGCCCAGGCCGTCAGGCAGATGATCTCGAACGTGGCCGGGATGCGTCCGTCGGGGCGGCCGTGCGTTTCGGCATAGATCGCCTGCGCCGCGGCAAAGACGCTGCGCCGCGTCGGATGGCGCAGACGGTCGGTCAAAGCGTTGCCTTCCCCCATCGCGCGCAGATCCTGCATCAGGTGGAAGATGTCGCGGTAATCGGCGGTCAGCGGCACGACGTCAGCCACCGGAAGCGCCAGCCCGGCCCGTTGCAGAAGGGCGCCCATGTCCCGGATCTCGGCCATTGGCGCCACGCGGGGCGACAGGCCGCCCGTCACCTGCGTTTCGGCCTGCGCGAGCGCGGTGCGCAATTCGTGCAGCGTGCGCCCGCCGAAGGCGAGGCTCAGGAACAGCCCGTCGGGCTTCAGCGCTCGGCGGCACTGGATGATCTGGCCCACCGGATCGTTTGCCCAGTGCAGCGCCATGGCGTGGATCACCAGATCGTGGCTTTGTTCTTCCAGATCCAGAACGTCGCCATCCGCGATCACGCGGGTGCCGGGCAGCAGATCCTGCCACAGGTCGGGCACCGGGCTCACGACCACGGGCGCCGTAAAGGTTCTGTTAACCACGTCGAGGCGATCCTCGACCTCGTCGCGGGCGATGCGATGCAGGAATAGCGCGTCGTCGCGGATGCGGGTCCGGCGCGCGTCCAGTGCGGTTCGGTCGAAAAGTGTGGGGATGTCTGACGATGGCTGCATGGGCGCTAGGTAACCATTTGCGCGCGCCGGTTCAAACGGTGCTGACACTGATCTACCCGCCACGCTGCATTTCCTGCGGCGGGCTGGTGGACATCGAGTTCGGCCTTTGCGCCGGCTGCTGGGCCGACACGCCCTTCATCGGCGGCACGGTCTGCGACAGCTGCGGCCTGCCCGTCCCCGGCGAAAATGATGGAGAGCGGATCGACTGCGACGATTGCCTTGCCCGCCCGCGCCCCTGGTCGGACGGTCGCGCGGCGTTGCTTTATGACGGGCGTGCCCGGTCTCTTGTCATGGCGCTGAAGCACGGCGACCGGACCGAAATCGCCCGCCCCGCCGCCGCGTGGATGGCCCGCGCTGCCGGGCCGGTGCTTGAGGGCGACCCGCTTCTGGTCCCCATCCCGCTGCATTGGCGCCGGATGCTGAAGCGGCGCTACAACCAGTCGGCCCTGATTGCCCGGGCGCTGGCCCGGCAGACGGGGCTGGAGCATTGCCCCGATCTGCTGCAGCGGGCGCGGGCGACACAGTCGCTGGATGGCAAGACAGCCACCGAACGGTTCCAGACGCTGAACGATGCCATCCGCGCGCATCCCAAACGCTCGGCGCATGGTCGGGTCGTGGTGCTGATCGACGACGTCATGACCTCGGGCGCGACCTTTGCCGCGGCGACGGACGCGGCGATGTCCGCTGGTGCCGCCGAAGTGCGGGTGCTGGCGCTGGCGCGCGTGGCCAAAACTCCCTAGGTTGGTGGGGCCATTCACACAGCTGCGGCCGCGTCAGGCCCCAGCGCAAGTCCGGAGGCCCACATGCCGGCTGTCGAAATCTACACCAGACCCCTTTGCGGGTTTTGCGATGCCGCCAAGCGGCTCTTAAGCTCCAAGGGCGTGGAATTCGCCGAATACGACGTCTGGGAAGACCCGTCGAAGAAGTCCGAGATGGTCAACCGGTCCCATGGCGGGCAGACCATGCCGCAGATCTTCATCGGCGACGTCCATGTCGGCGGCTGCGACGACCTGATGGCGCTGGAACGGTCGGGCAAGCTCGACCCGATGCTGGCGATGGAATGATCCGATGAAGGCGGCGCTGATCCAGATCACCGCAAGCGACGATCCCGCGGCCAACCTCGCCGTCACGCAGGGCTTCATTGCCGATGCGGCGGCCGAGGGCGCCGAATTCATCCTGACGCCCGAAGTGACGAACTGTGTCTCGGCCAGCCGCACCCGGCAGAAGGAGGTCCTGCGCCGCGAGGAGGAGGATGAAAGCCTTCCCGCCTTCCGCGCGCAGGCGAAGGAGTTGGGCGTCTGGCTGCTGATCGGGTCCCTGGCGGTGAAGACCGACGACGCGGACGGGCGCTTTGCCAACCGGTCCTTCCTGATAGGCCCGGGGGGCGATATCGTCGCGCGCTATGACAAGATCCACATGTTCGACGTGGAGGTCAGCCCCGAGGAAACCTACCGCGAATCGGCGGGCTACCGTCCGGGGGACCGTGCGGTGGTGGCCGATACCGATTTCGGGCGCGTGGGCCTGTCTATCTGCTACGATATCCGGTTCCCGCGGCTCTACCTTGCGCTGGCCGAGGCCGGCGCGCGAATCCTGACGGTGCCGGCGGCGTTTTCGCCGGTGACGGGCAAGGCGCATTGGGAAACTCTGCTACGCGCCCGGGCGATCGAGACGGGATGTTTCGTGCTGGCCCCGGCCCAGACCGGCACGCATGACGCGACGCGCGGCAAGCAGCGATCGACCCATGGGCATTCCATGGCCGTGGCACCGTGGGGTGAAGTGCTGGTCGATGGCGGCACCGATACGGGGCCGCTGGTCTTCGAGATGGATCTGGACGCGGTCGATTCGGCGCGGGGGCGTGTGCCGTCGCTTGCCAACGCGCGGCCCTTTGCCGACCCGGAGGTGTGATCCCACCGTGAGCGCCGATCCCTCCAGCCCGGACAAGACCAACGCCGATGTCCATGCGCTCGCCGTGACGTTTTTCAGCGAGATCCTGGCGACCGAGCAGATGCTGCGCAACCGGCTCTCCCGCGTGTTGCCGAAGGGGATGGAGCTGTCGCATTTCTCGGTCCTGAACCACCTGGCCTATGTCGGGCAGGAGCGGACACCGGCGCAGCTGGCCGACACGTTCCATGTGACGCGCGGGGCGATGTCGAACACGCTGGCCAAGCTGGAATGGGCGGGGCAGATCCATGTCCGGCCCGACTGGGACGATGCCCGACGGAAGCTGGTGGCGATTTCGCCTTCGGGGAAGCAGGCGCGGGACGCGGCGATCCAGGCGATCACGCCGCTGATCCGGCGGATGATGGCGGACATGGGCGGGGACGAGATGCGGAAGCTGCTGCCGATCCTGCGGGAGTTGCGGGTCAGGTTGGAGAATGACGGGTGATGTTGGGGCCCGGATCGCAAGCGATCCGGGAGGGCGCGAACGTCCGTTTGCGCTCGGAATTCAGGCGTCTGACTTCGTCGCGGCCGTGACATAGTTCACCGACAGGTCCCGGTCCGAGATCGACCACGACCAGCCCAGCGGATTGAAGACGAATCCCTTGCGGTCCACCGGCTCCAACCCCGCGCCTTCCAGCAAGGCGTAAAGCTCGTCCGGAGTGATGAATTTCGACCAGTCATGCGTGCCCTTGGGCAACCAGCGCATCACGTGCTCGGCCCCGAAGATCGCCATGGCCCAGCTTTTCGGGTTCCGGTTGATGGTCGAACAGATGTGCAGACCACCCGGCTTCAGAAGGGCCGAACAGGTCGACAGGAACGCCTGCGGGTTGGCCACGTGCTCCACGACCTCCATGTTCAGCACGGCATCGAATGTCTCGCCCCCCGCGGCGATATCCTCGGCCGTGGTGTGTCGATAATCGATCTCCAGCCCCGATTGCTCGGCATGGATCTGAGCCACGGGAATGTTGCGTTCCGCCGCATCGGCCCCCACGACGATTGCCCCAAGGCGCGCCATCGGTTCCGACAGCAAGCCGCCGCCGCAGCCGATGTCCAATATCCGCAAGCCCGCGAAGGGTTTCGGGGCGGCAAGATCGCGGTCGAATTCCGCCGCGATCTGGGCGGTGATATAGCCCAGCCGGCACGGGTTCATCATGTGCAGCGGCTTGAATTTCCCTGTCGGATCCCACCATTCGGCGGCCATCGCCTCGAATTTTGCCACTTCATTCGTATCAATACTGGTCTCTGCGGCTTGCATTCCGGATGCCTCGTGCGCTTTATCGTTTGCACGTCTATATAGGTCACCGATGGATAAAATCCCGGACGAAAAGCGCGCAGTTCAGTATCTCTACCCGCCGGTCGAGCCGTTCGACCAGCGTATGCTGGACGTGGGCGATGGTCACCGGATCTATGTCGAGCAATGCGGCAACCCCGAAGGACAGCCCGTCGTGGTGTTGCATGGCGGGCCCGGAGGCGGCTGCAGCCCGGCGATGCGGCGCTATTTCAACGCGAAGCACTACCGGATCATCCTGTTCGACCAGCGCGGCTGCGGGCGTTCGCGCCCCCATGCGGAGGTCGAGAACAACACGACCTGGCACCTCGTCGCCGATATCGAGCTGATTCGCGAAACGCTGGGCATCGACAGCTGGTACGTCTTCGGCGGCAGCTGGGGGGCGACGCTGTCGCTGGTCTATGCGCAGACCCACCCCGAACATGTCCTTCATCTGATCCTGCGCGGCGTGTTCCTGATGACGCAGCCTGAGCTCGACTGGTTCTATGGCGGCGGTGCAGGCAAGTTCTGGCCCGAGACATGGGCGCGCTTCACCGCGCCGATCCCGCTGGAAGAACACGACGACCTGATCGCGGCCTATCACCGGCGGCTGTTTTCCGGCGACCGGGCCGAGGAGACCCGATTCGCCCGGATCTGGGCGGCATGGGAAAACGCGCTGGCGTCGATCCATTCGTCGGGCAATTCCGGTGAAAGCCCGGGAGACTACGCGCGGGCCTTCGCGCGGCTCGAGAATCACTATTTCACCCATCACGGATTTCTGGGCGAAGGTCAGGCGATCTTCGACCGGATGGACCGGCTGGCCGACATTCCCGGCGACGTGGTGCAGGGGAGATATGACATGATCTGCCCGCCCTATTCGGCGTGGGAGCTGTGCCAGCGCTGGCCGAAGGGCGACCTGACGCTGGTTCGCAATGCGGGCCATGCTCTTTCCGAACCCGGGATCAGCGCCGAACTGGTGCGCGTGATGGACCGGCTGGCACGGGAATCGCAATCATGAGCGGGCGGGCGACACGGCTGGACCGACGGGCGCTTGTCGCCTCGGGTGCCGCGGCGGCCTTGCTGGCGGCAACAGGCATGGCATCTGCCGGAACCCCCCGGCGTGGCGGACGGCTGCGGATTGCGCTGGCCCGGCCCGATGGTGATGTGCTGCCCGTGGCGCGAGCGGCTGTCTTCGATACGCTCGCGGAAATCGGCCCCGATGGCGTGCTGCGCAGTGAACTGGCGACCGGGTGGGAAAGCGATGCCGATGCCGTGGTCTGGGACATCCGGTTGCGGCAGGGCGTGACCTTCCACGACGGCACCCGGCTGATGGCCGAAGATGCCGCGGGCTCGCTGAGCAATGCCGGGATGACCGGCCTGCGGGATATCGCGGCGGTGTCGCGCGACCGGCTGCGGCTGGTGCTTGATGCGCCCGACCCGAACCTTCCCTTCCGGCTGGCCGATCCGGAACTGATCGTATCGTCGGGTGGCACGGGCGTCGATGACCCCGAAAGCTGGAACGGCACCGGGTTGTACCAGACCCTGTCGGCCCGCCCGGGGCGGCATTTCCTGGGCCGGCGGCTGGAGCGGCATTACAAGGACGGTCAGGCCGGCTGGGCCGACATGGTGGAATGCGTCGTCGTGCCGGATGCCATGGTCCGGGCCGAGGCGCTGGCCGGTGGTCATGTCGACGTGGCCGAACGGCCCGGCGATCTGATGCTGAACGACGATCTGGCGAAACTTCCTGCCCAGCTTCACGGCCAGATTGCCGCCCGGCGGACGGTCGGCATCCCTGCACGCGTAGGGACCCGCGGCCCTATGGACGATCTGCGGCTTGCGGAACGCTGGTGGCTCGTCTAGTCGAAGGCGAGGTTTTGAACCCTTTTACATTCACTAGGCGAGTATTCACCCGTGGCCGTCGGACGCGTTTTCTGGGACTTCTTTTCCAAATCCTATGCCAGCCAGCCAGTTGCGGACGAAGATGCGTACCAGGTCAAGCTTGAGCTGACGCGCGTTTATCTCACCACCGATTCGGATGTTCTGGAATATGGCTGCGGTTCGGGCCTGACGGCACTGTCCCATGCACCCTACGTTCGTCATATTCTGGGCACCGACTATTCGCGCCGCATGGTGCAGATTGCGAAGAACAACGCCGCCGAACAGGAGATCGATAACGCAACGTTCGAACAGGCCGCTGTCGAAGACCTGTCGCAGCTTGAAGGCCCCTTCGATGCCGTGCTTGCGCTGAACATCCTGCATCTCGTGGCCGACTGGAAAGGCGCCATCGCCGAAAGCTATCGCCTGACAAGGCCCGGCGGGGTGTTCGCGTCCTCGACGATCTGCCTGCCCAAGCTGAACATCGGGCTGAAGCTGATGTCGGGCTTCGCCAACGTGACCGGCCTGATGCCGCGGCTGAGTCCGATGACCCAGGACGAGCTTATCGCCGAGATCGAGGCCGTCGGTTTCGAGATCGTCGAACGCTTCCAGCCCGAAGGCGGCGCGATTTTCTTGATCGGGAAGCGGCCGATCTAGGGTCAGGTCCCGTTGCTCCTGCGGCTGACGCTAGCCCCCTTGCATTTCAGCCACACGGGGCGTATATGCCCCTTCATCAGCGGCGTGTCGGGCTCTGGGCCTGAGGCTCCACCGGAATTTTCGACGGGCCGCGCGCCCGTTTTTTTGTCCGGAGACCGCAGTTTTTCCCATGACCAGCACACTGATTGCAAAGGCCGCCATCGACCGCCGCCTGGCCGAGATCATCTCGCCCGTGATCGAGGACCTGGGATTCGAACTGGTGCGCATCCGCCTGATGTCGGGCAAGAGCACGACATTGCAGATCATGGCCGACCGCGCACAGGGCGGCATCGAGGTGGACGATTGCGCCCAGATCTCGAACGCCGTGAGCGCCGTGCTGGATGTCGAGGACCCGATTCTCGATACCTACACGCTGGAGGTATCCAGCCCCGGCATCGACCGGCCGCTGACACGGCTCAAGGATTTCGACATGTTCGAAGGCTATGAAGCCAAGATCGAAACCGCCGAACTGATCGACGGCCGCCGCCGCTTCAAGGGCATGCTGGCCGGGATCGACGGCGACGAGGTGCTAATAAATCTCGACGAAGGTACCGTTGGCCTGAAATTCGATTGGCTTTCGGATGCAAAGCTTGTTCTGACGGACGACCTGATCAAGGAAATGCTGCGGCAGCGCAAAGCCGCGGCAGTGGATGAAACCAAGTTCGACGACATTGTCGAGGAAGATCCCGAAGCCGCATCTGCGCGCGCCGACGGGGCCGAGTAAGGAGACAGGCTGATGGCCATCACTTCTGCAAACCAGCTCGAACTCCTGCAGACCGCCGAGGCGGTCGCGCGCGAGAAGATGATCGACCCCGGACTGGTGGTCGAGGCGATGGAAGAAAGCCTCGCCCGGGCTGCGAAAAGCCGCTACGGCGCGGAAATGGACATTCGCGTGTCCATTGACCGCAAGACCGGCCGCGCGACCTTTACCCGTGTCCGCACGGTGGTCGAGGACGAGGAACTGGAAAACTACCAGGCCGAGTTCACGGTCGAGCAGGCCAAGCAGCACATGGCCGACCCCAAGATCGGCGACACGCTGGTCGAGGAAGTGCCCCCCGTGGAAATGGGCCGGATCGCGGCACAATCGGCCAAACAGGTGATCCTGCAGAAGGTCCGCGAAGCCGAACGCGACCGCCAGTACGAGGAATTTCGCGACCGCGCCGGCACGATCATCAACGGTCTGGTCAAGCGCGAGGAATACGGCAACGTCATCGTCGATGTGGGTGCGGGCGAAGCGATCCTGCGCCGCAACGAGAAGATCGGCCGCGAAAGCTATCGGCCGAACGACCGGATCCGCTGCTACATCAAGGACGTGCGCCGCGAACCCCGCGGGCCGCAGATCTTCCTGAGCCGTACCGCGCCGGAATTCATGGCCGAACTGTTCAAGATGGAAGTGCCGGAAATCTACGACGGCATCATCGAGATCAAGGCCGTGGCCCGTGATCCTGGGTCGCGCGCGAAGATCGCCGTGATTTCCTATGACAGTTCGATCGACCCGGTCGGCGCCTGTGTCGGTATGCGGGGCTCCCGCGTGCAGGCCGTGGTGAACGAACTGCAGGGCGAGAAGATCGACATCATCCCGTGGAACGAAGACCAGCCGACCTTCCTTGTGAACGCGCTGCAGCCGGCCGAAGTCACCAAGGTGGTTCTGGACGAAGAGGCCGAGCGCATCGAAGTCGTCGTGCCGGAAGAACAGCTGTCGCTGGCCATCGGCCGGCGCGGTCAGAACGTGCGGCTTGCGTCGCAGCTGACCGGGCTCGATATCGACATCATGACGGAAGCCGAGGAAAGCGCCCGCCGTCAGGCCGAATTCGAACTGCGCACCAAGCTGTTCATGGACACGCTGGACCTGGACGAATTCTTTGCCCAGCTGCTGGTGTCCGAAGGCTTCACCGATCTCGAAGAAGTGGCCTATGTCGAGCTTGACGAACTGCTGGTAATCGACGGTGTCGACGAAAGCACCGCCGAGGAACTGCAGGCCCGTGCCCGCGATTGCCTGGAAGCGCAGGCCAAGCAAGCCCTTGAAAACGCCCGCGAGATGGGTGTCGAGGACAGCCTGGTTGATTTCGACGGCCTGACACCCCAGATGCTTGAAGCGCTGGCCAAGGACGGCATCAAAACGCTGGAAGATTTCGCCACCTGCGCCGACTGGGAACTGGCAGGCGGCTGGACCACGGTGAACGGCGAACGTGTCAAGGATGACGGCCTTCTTGAGAGTTTCGAGATCTCCCTGGAAGAGGCACAGCATCTGGTGATGACGGCACGTGTCCTTCTGGGCTGGGTCGATCCCGAGGATCTGCACCCGAGCCAATCCGACGAGGACAGAGCCGAAGACGAGACCGAAGACGACGGGACTGAAGCCGACGGCGCCGATGCGCCGGCCGAAGACGACGCGGAGGCCCGGGCCTGATGGCCCGGTTGCTCTCCGGGAGGCCGGTATGGGACGCGGCGGTGTTGTAAAGACCCGAGAGAACGGGCCGGAGCGCAAATGCGCGATCACGGGCAAGGTACAGCCTAAGGCTGGACTGATCCGTTTCGTGGTCGATCCCGAAGGCCGGATCGTCCCGGACATCGCCGGCAAGCTGCCGGGACGCGGTGTCTACGTGACGTCGGAGCGGTCCGCCCTTGAAAAGGCCGTGGCAAAGAAGGTATTTGCTCGCGGATTGAAACAACAGGTCGTTGTACCTGACGGGCTGGTCGACACTGTCGAACAGCTGATGACCGCCCGGGTCGTCGATCTTATCAGCCTGGCACGCAAGTCGGGCGACGCGGTCTCGGGCTATGAACGTGTCAAGGACTGGCTCGAGCGCGAAGAAGCCACGGTGCTTCTTCAGGCGGTCGATGGATCGGGCCGGGGCAAGTCGAAACTTTCGACCCCGCATTACGGCCGCTATATCGGCTGGCTGTCCGCGGACGAACTTGGACGCGCCTTTGGCCGTGAAACTGTGATCCATGCGGCGCTGGGCTCTGGCGGACTGGCGCGACGTGTTGTAGAGGAGGCCCAACGATTGAAGGGCCTGCGCGAAGTGAACGGTGGCAACGGCCACCGAGAAGGACGTTGAACTTGATGAGCGATAGTGACGGCAAGAAGACTTTGGGTGTACGGGGCGGCGGTCCCCGGTCGGGCAATGTGAAGCAGAGCTTCAGCCATGGCCGGACGAAGAACGTCGTTGTGGAGACCAAGCGCAAACGCGTGGTCGTGCCCAAACCCGGCGCTGCCAACAAGGGTTCCGGAACCGCAGGTTCGGCTTCGGGCGATCCCCGCCGTCAGAAAGCCGGGACCACGGATACAGAGATGGCCCGCCGCCTGAAGGCGCTGCAGGCCGCCAAGGCCCGCGAGGCCGACGAGATTGCCGAACGCGAAGCCAACGAAAAGGCCCGCGCCGAGGAGCGTGAACGCCGCCGGGCCGAGATCGAGGCCAAGGAGCGCGAGGAACGTGAACGCGAAGAGCGCGCGCGCCAGAAGGCCGAAGAAGAAGAACGCAAGCGGCTCGAGGCCGAGGCCGAAGCCAACCGCGCAAAAGACGGCGACTCGGGCTCCCGCGCCAAGGCGGATTCCGCACCGGCCCGCGCCGGCGCGGCAACCGCTCCGCGGGAGGACGCTCCGGCACGCCGGAACGACCGTGGCGGCGATCGTGGCCGCGAACAGCCGCAGCGCCCCGCGCGCGGCAAGGGCCGTGGCGGCGACGACAACCGCCGTTCGGGCAAGCTGACTCTGAACCAGGCGCTGTCAGGTGCGGAAGGCGGACGGCAGAAATCCGTCGCCGCCATGCGCCGCAAGCAGGAACGTGCCCGTCAGAAAGCCATGGGCGGTTCGGTCGAGCGTGAAAAGATCGTGCGTGATGTCCAGCTGCCCGAGGCGATCGTCGTCTCGGAACTGGCGAACCGCATGGCCGAACGTGTCGGTGCCGTCGTCAAGGCGCTGATGCAGATGGACATGATGGTCACGCAGAACCAGACCATCGACGCGGACACCGCGGAACTCATCATCGAGGAATTCGGCCACAACGTGGTCCGGGTTTCGGCTTCCGACGTTGAACACGTGATCCAGCAGATCGTGGACGACGAGAAGGATCTGCAGCCGCGTCCCCCGGTCATCACGATCATGGGCCACGTCGACCACGGCAAGACATCACTTCTGGATGCGATTCGCAGCACCAAGGTTGTGTCGGGCGAAGCGGGCGGCATCACGCAGCATATCGGCGCCTACCAGGTGCAGACCGACAGCGGTTCCATCCTGACCTTCCTCGACACGCCCGGCCACGCCGCGTTCACGTCGATGCGGTCGCGTGGGGCACAGGTGACGGATATCGTCGTGCTGGTGGTTGCCGCAGACGATGCGGTCATGCCGCAGACGGTCGAAGCCATCAACCACGCGAAAGCGGCCAAGGTGCCGATGATCGTGGCAATCAACAAGATCGACAAGCCGGAAGCCAATGCGCAGAAGGTCCGCACAGACTTGCTGCAGCACGAAGTCGTCGTGGAAGCGATGTCGGGCGAAGTCCAGGACGTGGAAGTCTCGGCCGTCAGCGGCCAGGGTCTGGACGAACTGCTGGAAGCCATCGCGCTGCAGGCCGAACTTCTGGAACTGAAAGCCAACCCCGATCGTGCCGCACAAGGCGCCGTGATCGAGGCGCAGCTGGATGTCGGCCGCGGCCCCGTGGCCACGGTTCTGGTGCAGACAGGCACGCTGAAGCAGGGCGACATCTTCGTCGTCGGCGAACAGTGGGGCAAGGTCCGCGCGATGGAGAACGACAAGGGCGAACGCGTCAAGGAAGCCGGCCCGTCCGTCCCGGTCGAGGTTCTGGGCCTGAACGGTACGCCGGAAGCGGGCGACGTTCTGAACGTCGTCGACACCGAAGCGCAGGCCCGTGAGATCGCCGAGTACCGCGAAAGCGCGTCGAAGGAAAAACGTGCGGCCGCCGGTGCTGCGACGACCCTCGAACAGCTCATGGCCAAGGCCAAGGAAGACAAGAACGTCGCCGAGCTGCCGATCCTCGTAAAAGCCGACGTGCAGGGCTCTGCCGAAGCCATCGTTCAGGCGATGGAAAAGATCGGCAACGACGAAGTCCGCGTGCGCGTGCTGCATTCGGGCGTGGGCGCCATCACGGAATCGGATATCGGCCTTGCCGAAGCGTCCGGTGCCCCCGTGTTCGGCTTCAACGTTCGTGCCAACACGCCGGCCCGTAACAGCGCCAACCAGAAGGGCGTAGAGATCCGGTACTATTCCGTGATCTACGATCTTGTGGATGACGTCAAAGCGGCGGCAAGCGGCCTTCTGGGCGCCGAAGTTCGCGAGAACTTCATCGGCTACGCCGAGATCAAGGAAGTCTTCAAGGTTTCGGGCGGTGTCGGCAAGGTTGCCGGCTGCCTGGTCACCGAAGGCATTGCCCGCCGGTCCGCCGGTGTGCGTCTGCTGCGCGACAACGTGGTGATCCACGAAGGCACGCTGAAGACGCTCAAGCGCTTCAAGGACGAAGTGTCCGAGGTCCAGTCGGGCCAGGAATGCGGCATGGCTTTCGAGAACTACGAAGACATCCGCCAGGGCGATGTCATCGAGATCTTCGAACGCGAGGAGATCGAGCGCACGCTCGCCTGATCGCGGTTCGGACGGAAATGAACCTGAGGGCCGGCTTTGCCGGCCCTTTTCATTTGCGATTGGTCATTCCCGACAATTCCGGAATCAAAAAACCCGCGTGGCGCGATGCCAACGCGGGTTTGTCATTTTCTTGCACACCTTGGACGGACTTACCGATGATTTCGGCAAGACCCCGTACTGGACGCGAGGTTAAACGGGGCGCCCGGCAAACAGCCGGTCACCCACGCGAATCGCGATGTGCCCGTTCGGCATATTTCGAACGAAGACACCCTGAACGAAAACGGTAGTTCCGATGATGATCGTACGCAGCACGGCGAAGTCCTCCTGAAGACAGGATAACAAATTTGCATGAATTCGTTAACGGCACCATAACAAAGGTTGCGCATAGCGTGTGTTTCCGGGCAAAATTCGCCTGTATTTTATGCAAACAGGCCAGTAACCCCGATTGTGCATGTGCAGCATTAGGGCAGTTTGTGAATCATCGCCCGTTCTCGGCAGCTTTACAGCCAGTCTCGCAGCATCGCCACGAGAGGCATATCGGCCGGCGGCATGGGGAAATCGGACAGCTTCTCGGGCCTGACCCAGGCCAGTTTCTGGCCCTCGGCGGGATGCACGAAGCCCTCCCATTTCCGGCAGGCAAAAAGCGGCATCAGCAAATGGAAATCATCATAGCCGTGGCTGGCGAAGGTCAAAGGCGCCAGACAGGATTCCCAAGTGTTGATACCAAGCTCTTCCTGCAATTCCCGGATCAGCGCCGCTTCGGGCGTTTCTCCGGCCTCCACCTTGCCGCCGGGAAATTCCCATAGCCCGGCCATCGATTTGCCCTCCGGCCGCTGTGCCAGAAGCACCCGGCCGTCGACATCTATCAACGCGACGGCCGAAACCAGAACCGTTTTCACGACCGGTAATCCGCGTTGATCGAGATGTAGCCGTGGGTCAGATCGCAGGTCCAGACCGTCGCCGCACCCTCGCCCAGGCCCAGGTCAACCGTGATCTTCAGCTCCGACTGCTTCATGTAGGCCGCGCCGGCTTCCTCGGTATAGGCGGGGCTGACCCAGCCCTTTTCCGCCACGAGGATATCTCCGAAGGCGATCCTGATCCGGTCACGGTCGGCATAGGCGCCGGACTTGCCAATGGCCATGACGACCCTGCCCCAGTTCGGATCTTCGCCCGCGATGGCCGTCTTCACCAGCGGAGAATTCGCGATGGACAGCGCATGTGTCTTGGCGTCGACGTCGGTCCGGGCGCCGGTCACGTCGATCTCGACGAACTTCGTCGCTCCTTCGCCGTCGCGCACCACCTGGTGCGCAAGGTTCAGCATCACGTCTTCCAGCGCCACGGTGAAGCCCGGGTTTCCCGTCGCATCGACACCCGACGCCCCCGTCGCCGCCATCAGCAGCGTGTCCGAGGTGGACGTATCGCTGTCCACCGTGATGCGGTTGAAGCTGTATTCCGTGGCCTCGGCGACCAGCGCCTGCAGGGCCGCCTGATCGTACTTGGCATCGGTGAAGATATAGACCAGCATCGTCGCCATGTCGGGCTGGATCATGCCCGACCCCTTGGCGAAGCCCGCGATGCTGACCATCTTGCCGTCGATCTCGGCCTGGGCCATCGCGCCCTTGGGGAAGGTGTCGGTGGTCATGATCGCCTGCGCCGCGGCCTTCGCGCCGTCAGGGGCCAGTCCCTCGGTCAGGTCTGCCAGTTTGCCGACGATGCGGTCATGGGGCAACGGTTCGCCGATGACCCCGGTCGAGGCGGTGAACACGCGGTCGACCGGCACGCCGGCCGCGTCCGCCACCGCTTCCGTCAGAACGCCCACCGTTTCTTCGCCGTAGCGTCCGGTGAACGCGTTGGAATTGCCCGAGTTCACCAGGAACGCCGCCGGTCCGTCAGAGGCGCCGCCGATCTTCTTCTGGCAGTCCAGCACCGGCGCCGAGCGGGTCGACGACTTGGTGAAAACACCGGCCACCGACGTACCGGAGGCCATCCGCGCCAGCATCACGTCGGTGCGGTCCTTGTAGCGAACACCGGCCGCGACTGTTGAAAACTCCACCCCGGCGATAGGCGGCAAGTCGGGGAAGCGTGCGGGCGCCAGCGGCGAGACAGGGTATTTTCCCATGAGTCAGTTCTGCACCAGGCCAAGGTCCTGCAACGCTTCCGGCGGGATATTGTGCTCGGGCCGTTCGACTTCGCTGGCATCGACAAGTTTCGTCACCGCGCGCGTGATGGCCTCTTGCTGCAGCTCCTGTGCGATCTGGCCGCGGACCTCTTCGAAAGCCGGGGCTTCGCTGACCCGCTCTTCGTTCAGAATGATCACGTGCCAGCCGAATTGCGTTTTCACGGGGCCCGAAACCTCGCCCGGTTCCAGTTCCATCACGGCGGATTCGAACGGGGCGACCATGGCGCCGGCTGCGAACCAGCCAAGGCTGCCGCCATCGGGGCCCGACGGTCCGGTGGACCGTTCCTTCGCAAGCCGTGCGAAATCGGCGCCCTCTTCCAGCATGGTGATGACCTCCTGCGCCTCTTCCTCGGTTTCCAGCAGGATGTGGGACGCGTTGTATTCCGTGGTGCCGGAGCCGGCATACTTCTCGTCATAGGCGGCGCGGATGTCTTCTTCGGTCACGGATTCGGAAATTCCGCGGGCGGCCTCACCGGCCGTCAGCACCCGGCGTTCGTTCTCCAGCGCCAGTTCGATGAACGGCGTCGGATCGTCGGACGCCGACTGCATCAGCGCCGTCTGCTGGACCAGCTGGTCCAGAAGCCCCGGGAAGAGCACATCCATCGGAATGGAGCGATATTGTTCGGGCAGATTGGCATAGGCCAGGATCATGTGGCCCAGCGTGATCTCCTCGCCGTTCACCCGCGCCATGACGGTTTCCGGGTCCGGCGTGCTCTGGGCACCGGCGGGCAGGGCAAGCGCTGCGATCAGCGCGAAGGGCAGGATTGCTCGTTTAGTCGAGGGCATTGGATTCTCCTCCATAGGCAACGCGGCAGGGCGTGGCGTTGACACTCTACCGGTGGCCCCTTACATCGCGGTGTGGCCGGAACGGACCGGTTTTTCCCCAACGTGTCTAGGGACTCGGCGCGGGGCGGGCAAGATGGCGCCGACCACGGAAACGAGATTCGTCGGAGCATGTATGCTGGGTATCGGAACACTTGCAAAAAAGGTGTTCGGCACGCCGAACGACCGCAAGATAAAAGCAACGAAGCCGCTGGTCGATCAGATCACCGCGCTGGAGGCCGAATTCGCAGCGCTAAGCGACGCCGACCTGATCGCCCGCACGGACACGTTCCGTGAGCGGCACAAGGCTGGCGAAACGCTGGACGCCTTGCTGCCGGAGGCCTTCGCCAACTGCCGCGAGGCCGCGACGCGTGCGCTGGGGCTGCATGCCTACGAAGTGCAGCTTATGGGCGGGATCTTCCTGCACCAGGGCAATATCGCCGAAATGAAGACGGGCGAGGGCAAGACGCTCGTCGCCACCTTCCCTGCCTACCTGAACGCGATTGCGGGCAAGGGCGTGCATGTCGTGACCGTCAACGACTACCTCGCCAAGCGTGACGCGGAATGGATGAGCAAGGTCTATTCGGCCCTTGGCATGACCACCGGTGTGATCGTCCACGATCTGGACGAGGCATCGCGCAAGGCCGCCTACGCCTCCGACATCACCTACGGCACCAACAACGAATACGGCTTCGACTACCTGCGCGACAACATGAAGTCGTCGCTGGATGACGTGCTGCAGAAACATCACTTCTTCGCCATCGTCGACGAGGTCGATTCGATCCTGATCGACGAAGCGCGCACGCCGCTGATCATCTCGGGCCCGTCGCAGGACCGTTCGGATCTGTACGTCGCCATCGACAAGCTGATCCCCGATCTCGACGACAGCCATTACGAGATCGACGAAAAATCCCGCGGCGTCACCTTCACCGACGACGGCAACGAATTCCTTGAACAGCAACTGCATGCCCGCGGCGTGCTGGACCCGGAACAATCGCTCTACGATCCGGAAAGCACGACGGTCGTTCACCACGTGAACCAGAGCCTGCGCGCCCACAAGTTGTTCCAGAAGGACAAGGATTACATCGTCCGCGCCGGCGCCGTGGTGCTGATCGACGAATTCACCGGCCGCATGATGCCGGGCCGCCGCCTGTCGGAAGGCCTGCACCAGGCCATCGAGGCCAAGGAAGGGCTGCAGATCCAGCCGGAAAACGTGACGCTGGCCTCTGTCACCTTCCAGAACTTCTTCCGCCTGTACGACAAGCTGGCAGGCATGACGGGGACGGCCGTGACCGAAGCGGAAGAATTCGACGAGATCTACAAGCTTGGCGTGGTCGAAGTGCCCACCAACAAGCCCATCGCGCGGATCGACGAAGACGATCAGGTCTACCGGACCCAGCGCGAGAAGTACGAAGCGATGATCGTCGAGATCAAGAAGGCGCACGAGAACGGCCAGCCGGTTCTTGTCGGCACGACCTCGATCGAGAAATCCGAACTGCTCAGCCAGATGCTGGAGGCCGAGGGCCTGACCCATAACGTCCTGAACGCGCGCCAGCACGAACAGGAAGCGCAGATCGTGGCCGATGCGGGCCGTCTGGGCGCGATCACCATCGCCACCAACATGGCCGGCCGCGGCACCGACATCCAGCTGGGCGGCAACGTTGACATGCAGGTGATGGCCGCCCTTGCCGCCGATACCGAAGCCGACCCCGAAGCGCTGCGCGAGGCCGAGGAGGCCAAGCATGCCGACGAAAAGGCTAAGGTGATCGCGGCCGGTGGCCTCTACGTCATCGCGTCCGAACGCCATGAAAGCCGGCGGATCGACAACCAGCTGCGCGGCCGGTCGGGCCGTCAGGGCGATCCGGGGCGGACCTCTTTCTACCTGTCGCTGGAAGACGACCTGATGCGCATCTTCGCGTCGGAACGTCTGGAGAAGGTGCTGAAGACCCTGGGCATGGAAGATGGCGAAGCCATCGTGCACCCGTGGGTGAACAAGTCGCTGGAACGCGCGCAAGCCAAGGTCGAAGGCCGCAACTTCGACATGCGCAAGCAGGTGCTGAAGTTCGACGACGTGATGAACGACCAGCGGAAGGCGATCTTCGCCCAGCGGCTGGAGGTGATGGGCGCCGAGGATATCTCGGAAATCGTCACCGACATGCGGCACCAGCTGATAGACGACCTGGTCGAACAGTACATGCCCCCCAACGCCTATGCCGACCAGTGGGAGACCGAGGCGCTTTATGCCAAGTGCATCGAGCTTCTGGGCATCGACGAACCGGTGATCGAATGGGCCGCCGAAGAAGGCGTGGACGACGAAGAAATCCGCGACCGGCTGTACAAGGCAGCCGACGAGTTCATGGCCAAGAAGGCCGTGGCTTTCGGCCCCGAAAACATCCGCAACATCGAAAAACAGATCCTGCTGCAGACCATCGATGAAAACTGGCGCGAGCATCTGCTGACGCTGGAACATTTGCGGTCGGTCGTGGGCTTCCGCGGCTATGCCCAGCGTGATCCGCTGAACGAATACAAGTCGGAAGCGTTCCAGCTGTTCGAAAGCCTGCTGGACGGCCTGCGCGAAAAGGTGACCAAGACGCTGGCGCAGATCCGCCCGCTGACGGAAGAGGAACAGCAGCAGATGCTGGCCCAGATGGCCCAGCAACGCGCGGCGCTACAGGCCCAGGCCGACGCAGCCGCGGCGGAAACCGCTGTCGCCTCTGGCACGGCCGATCCCGGTCCGGCCGAACCGGCATCGGAAGCTGGCGCGGCTCCCGGTTTCGTCGAAGACGATCCGTCGACCTGGGGCAGCCCCGGTCGCAACCAGCTGTGCCCCTGCGGCAGCGGCAAGAAGTTCAAGCACTGCCACGGGCGGCTGACATGATGTGACCCGAACGCCAGCCCTTGCGCACCGTGTTGCGGGGGGTGGCGTTCAGGTGTTGATCAATGCAGCGGATGTCCTGAAGATCGCCGCCAGACAGGGACAGCTCCGATAGGCTCTTGATGGCGTTCTTCCGTGCGGCCCTTGCCGCCGCACTTCTCGTTGCCGCACCGGCACTGATCGGTCTCGCGCGGCCTGCCGCGGCGCAGGACGTGACTCTGACATCCCGCGATGGACAGGTCGAAATCGGCGGCACGCTCCTGGGCTTCGATGGCGAATTCTACCGCGTCGACACGATCTACGGCGAGCTCACCATCGACGGGTCGGGCGTGATCTGCGACGGGCCCGGCTGTCCATCCCTGACGGGGTTCGTGGCCCGCATCGCGTTCTCGGGCGCGGGATCGATGGCCGAAACGCTGCTGCCCGCCTTGGTCGAAGGTTTCGCCCTGCGCAACGGCTATGTCACTGAGCGCCTGCCCGGGCGGGACGCGCGCGAGCTGCACTACACGCTGTCCACGCCGGAGCCGCTGACCGAGATCGCCGAATTCACCTTTCGCGCCACCAACACCGATGAAGGTTTTGCCGATCTTCTGGCCAACGAGGCCGATATCGTCATGACCACGCGCGAGATCCGGCTCATGGAAAAGGCCCTCGCGCAGGAGGCGGGTATGGGCGACATGACCCTGCCCAACCGCAGCCGTGTCGTGGCGCTCGATGCCATCGTGCCGGTGATCTCTCCGGAAAATCCGGTGCGCTCGCTGTCGATTCCCGAACTGGCGCAGGTCTTCGCGGGGGAGATCGACAATTGGCAAATGCTCGACGGCCAGGACGCGCCGATCACGCTGGTGATGCCGGACCCGCAGGACGGCTTTGCCCAAGCCGTCAGCGACCGCCTGATGCGTCCTGCGGGGCTGTCGCTTAGCTCTGGCATCCAGCGCCCGCCGGACAGCCGGGCGGTGTCGCGGGCCGTGTCCGTCGATCCCTTCGCCATCGGGCTTGTCAGCTTCTCCGCCATCGGCGCCGCGCGCCCGGTGATGCTGACCGGCCCCTGCGGATTCGAAGTTGCGGCGACCCGCCGGGCCGTCAAGACAGAGGACTATCCGCTCACCGCGCCGCTGTTCCTCTACCTCCCCGCCCGCCGCCTGCCGACCGTGGCACGGCAGTTCCTGGCCTATGCCAGCAGCCCCGCCGCGCAACTGGTGATCCGCCGCGCCGGTTTCGTCGATCTGGCACCGGAACACGTGTCCATCGCCGACCAGGGCAAGCGGCTGGCCAACGCGATCGATGCGGCCGGGCCGGAAACAAGCCTTGGCGACCTGCAAGAGATGGTTCGCACGCTTTCCCCTCTCTCCCGGCTGACGACGACCTTCCGGTTCGAAACCGGCTCGGCCCGGCCCGATGCGCAATCCCGCAGCAATGTCCTGCAACTGGCCCATGCACTGGAAGCCGGAACCTACGACATGAACCGCCTGCTGTTCGTGGGGTTTTCGGACGGGGAAGGCCCAGCCGAGCCTAACCGCGCGATTTCCCAACGCCGGGCCAGCGCAGTGCGCGACGCGGTCGTGGCGGCTGCCGAGGAGTCGGGGCTGGAACGGGTGACACTTGAGACGACCGGCTTCGGAGAAGCCCTGCCCATGGCCTGTGATGACAGCGAATGGGGACGGCAGGTGAACCGCCGGGTCGAGGTCTGGATCGACGGCAGGGGCTACAGATAGCCTTCGGACCGGAACGAAAGCTCCCGCGACTTGCCGATGATCAGGTGATCGTGCAGCGCGATCCCCAGCGCCTGGCAGGCGGCGTTGACCTGCTCTGTCATGTCGATATCGCTTTGCGACGGCGTGGGATCGCCCGACGGGTGATTGTGGACAAGGATCAGTGCGGTGGCATCGAGTTCCAGCGCGCGCTTCGCGATTTCGCGCGGGTAAACGGGGACATGATTGACGGTACCGTGGCCCAGTTCCTCGTCCGCGATAAGGGTGTTGCGGGTGTCGAGGAAGAGCACCCGGAACAGTTCCGTCGCCCGGTGGGACATGGTGGTGTGGCAGTAATCCAGCAGCGAATCCCAGCTTGAAAGCACATGCCGCTGCATGACCTTGGCACGCACCATCCGGTGGGCGGCGGCCTCGACGATTTTCAGATCGGTGACGACGGCCTCTCCCACGCCGGCCACTTCCGCCAGTTGATGCGCCGGCGCGGCCAGCACGCGGTTGAAATCCCCGAACCGCTCAAGCAGCGCGCGCGCCAAGGGTTTCACATCCTGCCGCGGAATCGCCCGGAAGAGGACCAGCTCCAGCAGTTCGTAATCGGGCATGGCCTGCGCCCCGCCCATCAGGAACCGTGCGCGCAGGCGGCGGCGGTGGTCCTTGATGTAGGACGGCAGACGGCCTTCGGGCAAAGCGGCGGGCATGGCCTCGTCACTGCCGAAAAGGGGCAGCGGGGCCTCCTGAAATGAGTTGCGGCTGGTCATGACGGAAACATGCCGCAGGATTGGTGAACGGGGTGTTAACGAGGGCTCTCAGATGGCGGGGCGGCGGGCAAAATTCTGCCCGTCACCGGCCGCATTCTTAGGGTGCGCGAGTCCACGCACCATGCGTTTCGCCGCAGCGTTGCGGTGCGTGGGGACCACGCATCCTACGGATGCTGCGACGACAGGCTTAACCCTTCATCGAATCCCAGAAGGACTTCACCGTGGAAAAGAAGCTCTTTTCCTCGGGGTGGTTGTCTTCGCTCAGCTCGTCGAACTCGCGCAGGAGTTCCTTTTGGCGGGTGGTCAGGTTGACCGGGGTTTCGACCGCAAGCTCGATATACATGTCGCCCCCGGCACCACCGCGCAGCGCGGGCATGCCTTTCGAGCGCAGGCGCATCTGCCGGCCCGATTGGCTGCCCGGCGGGATCTGGACCCGGCCGCGGCCGCCGTCGATCGTCGGAACCTCGATCGAGCCGCCAAGGGCCGCCTTGCCCATGGACACCGGCACGCGGCAGTACAGATCGTTGCCGTCGCGTTCGAACAGGCCGTGCTTTTCGACATCGACGAAGATGTAGAGATCGCCCGGAGGCCCGCCGCGCATCCCGGCCTCGCCTTCGCCGGCAAGGCGGATCCGGGTGCCCGTCTCGACGCCCGCGGGGATGTTCACCGACAGCTGCCGCTCGCGTTCGACACGGCCCGCGCCGCCGCAGCTTTTGCACGGGTTCTTGATGATCTGGCCCAGGCCCGAACAGGTCGGACAGGTGCGTTCGACCGTGAAGAAGCCCTGCTGCGCGCGAACTTTGCCCATGCCGGAGCATGTCGGGCACGAGGTCGGCTGCACGCCGCCTTCGGCGCCCGAGCCTTCGCAGGCGGAACAGGCCACGGCCGTCGGCACCTTGATGGTGCGCTGCACTCCGGCAAAGGCATCTTCCAGCGTCACCCGCAGGTTAAAGCGCAGGTCCGACCCGCGCGCCGCACGGCGTCCGCCGCCGCCACGGGCACCGCCGCCCATGAAATCGCCGAACAGGTCGTCGAACACATCCGAGAACGCCGAAGAGAAGTCGCCCTGGCTGAAGCCACCCTGCTGTCCGGGGCGCGGACCACCGCCGCCGCCTTCGAACGCGGCATGGCCAAAGCGGTCATAAGCCGCCTTCTTCTCACCGTCCTTCAGAACTTCGTAAGCTTCGTTCGCTTCCTTGAACCGGGTTTCGGCCTTGGGATCGTCGGCGTTGCGGTCGGGGTGAAGTTCTTTGGCCTTCTTGCGATAGGCCTTCTTGATTTCGTCAGCCGAGGCCGAGCGACCGACGCCCAGAACCTCGTAAAAGTCGCGCTTCGACATGAAATCACTCCAAAGCGGAACGTACACGGGCCGGCCCGGGATCCGGACCGGCCCGCCTCATGCCCGGTTATGCGTTACGCACGCTTGCTGTCATCGAGATCTTCGAAGTCCGCGTCGACGATGTCGTCATCGCCCGACGGGCCGTCATCCGACGATTTCGGCTCTTCTCCGGCCTCTTCCTGGGCGGACTTGTAGATCGCTTCTCCCAGCTTCATCGCGGCTTCGGTCACGTTCTGGATGCCCGCCTTGATCTTGTCGGCGTTGTCGGTTTCCAGTTCGTCCTTCAGCGCGGCGATGGCCAGTTCGATGGCTTCGACGGTCGACGGATCGACCTTCTCGCCATGCTCTTCCAGCGATTTTTCCGTCGAATGGACAAGGCTTTCGGCCTGGTTCCTGGCTTCCACCAGTTCCTTGCGCGATTTGTCCGCTTCGGCGTTTTCTTCCGCGTCCTTGACCATCTGTTCGATGTCGGCGTCCGACAGACCGCCCGAGGCCTGGATCGTGATCTTCTGTTCCTTGCCGGTGCCCTTGTCGGTCGCGCCGACCGACACGATGCCGTTGGCGTCGATGTCGAAGGTCACTTCGATCTGCGGCATGCCGCGCGGGGCCGGCGGGATGTCTTCCAGATTGAACTGGCCAAGCATCTTGTTGTCGGCCGCCATCTCGCGCTCACCCTGGAAGACGCGGATGGTCACCGCGCTCTGGTGATCTTCGGCGGTCGAGAAAACCTGGCTCTTCTTCGTCGGGATCGTGGTATTGCGGTCGATCAGGCGGGTGAACACGCCACCCAGCGTTTCGATGCCGAGGCTCAGCGGCGTGACGTCGAGAAGAACGACGTCCTTCACGTCACCCTGCAGCACGCCGGCCTGGATCGCGGCGCCCATGGCGACGACTTCGTCCGGGTTCACGCCCTTGTGGGGTTCCTTGCCGAAGAACTTGGTCACTTCCTCGACGACCTTGGGCATGCGGGTCATGCCGCCGACAAGGACGATCTCGTCCACGTCGGAGGCCGACAGGCCCGCATCCTTCAGGGCCGCCTTGCACGGCGCCATCGATTGCTTGATCAGGTCGCCGACCAGGCTTTCCAGCTTGGCGCGCGACATCTTCATGACCATGTGCAGCGGCTGACCGTTCGACCCCATCGAGATGAAGGGCTGGTTGATTTCGGTCTGGCTGGACGACGACAGTTCGATCTTCGCCTTTTCCGCGGCTTCCTTCAGGCGCTGCAGGGCCATCTTGTCCTGGGTCAGGTCGACGCCGTGTTCCTTTTTGAACTCGTCCGCCAGGTAGTTGACGATGCGCATGTCGAAGTCTTCACCGCCCAGGAACGTGTCCCCGTTGGTGGATTTCACTTCGAACAGGCCATCGTCGATTTCCAGGATGGTCACGTCGAAGGTACCGCCGCCAAGGTCATAGACCGCGATCGTGTGTGTGTTCTTCTTGTCGAGCCCGTAGGCCAGCGCCGCAGCCGTCGGTTCGTTGATGATCCGCAGCACTTCGAGGCCCGCGATCTTGCCGGCGTCCTTGGTGGCCTGACGCTGGGCGTCGTTGAAATAGGCCGGAACGGTGATGACGGCTTGCGTCACCTCTTCGCCAAGATAGCTTTCGGCGGTTTCCTTCATTTTCCCCAGGATGAACGCCGAGATCTGCGAGGGCGAGTATTTCTCGCCGCGCGACTGCACCCATGCGTCGCCATTGCCGCCATCGACAATGGTGTAGGGCAGGTTCTTCTTGTCCTTGGCCACATCCGGGTCGTCGATGCGACGACCGACCAGACGCTTGACGCCGAAGACGGTGTTTTCAGGGTTGGTAACGGCCTGGCGCTTGGCAGGCTGGCCGACAAGGCGTTCGTCTTCCGTGAAGGCGACGATCGAGGGCGTCGTGCGCGCCCCTTCCGAGTTTTCGATCACGCGGGCATTGGAGCCATCCATGATCGCGATACAGCTGTTGGTAGTACCGAGGTCGATGCCGATTACTTTGCTCATTTTCGATCCCTTATGACTTACAAGGCGATAACCCGAGGCGGTGACCCATCACGGCATCCCCGTCCCGATTGCTAAGCGCGATCCGGTACGGTGCTGCCTGGCCCGACCCGAGGTCCGCGGAAAGGCGGCTGCACTGGCGCGCGTCCCGGCGTATATAGGGACCGTCCCAATGGGCTGCAACCAGCCTTCAACGCCGGATTTTACGATTCTCGACGTATAATGTGACCTCCGGGCAGCTTTGCGTACAGGCGTTTCCATTTCACTCCCATTCCCGTTACGGGTGATGTCCATGCAGGCCCCTACTCCCATCACGATCCGCGGCTTCCAGATCTACAAGAACTGGCTCGACCCTTCTGCCCAGTCGGGGCTGGTCGAATCGTTGCGCCCGGTTCTGAAAACCGCGCCGCTCTATCGGCCCGTAACACCACGCGGCAAGCCGATGAGCGTGCGTATGACCTCGGCAGGCGATTATGGCTGGTTCACCGACAAGGCGGGCTACCGGTATATAGAGCATCATCCGTCCGGCGTGCCGTGGCCCCCGATCCCGCAACCGATCCTGGATATCTGGACGGCGCTTTGCACCGACGAACGCCTGCCGGAATGCTGCCTGGTCAACTACTACGACGAAAACGCCAAGCTGGGCCTGCATCAGGACAAGGACGAGGCCGATTTCTCGTGGCCGGTCCTTTCGATCTCGCTGGGGGACGAAGCCCGGTTCCGGATGGGCGAAACGACGCGGGGCGGGTCGACCGAATCGATCTGGCTGGGCTCGGGCGACGTGGTGGTGATGGGCGGCGCGGCCCGGCTGGCCTATCACGGGATTGACCGCATCCGCTTCGGTTCCTCGCGCGTGCTGCCCAAGGGCGGCCGGATTAACCTGACGCTGCGGGTGGTCATCTGAACATCCGCGCGGTTCCGTGCCGCAATTCTCCTTGCCATGCGCGCGGGCGCTGACTAGACCCGCCAACCAGTAACGGCCCCGGGTTTTCGACCCGGCACCTTCGGGGAGGTGGCAGAGTGGTCGAATGCGGCGGTCTTGAAAACCGTTGGGCGTGAGAGCGTCCCCAGGGTTCGAATCCCTGTCTCCCCGCCACTGCTCCGACCGGATACAAGACGACCCGCGTCAGACGCTGCTGCCGGTCAGCCGCGCCGAATCCTCCGACGGATCGGGCGTCAGGCGTTCGTGGATCAGCCGCTGCACATTGGCCAGATGCGCGCGCATCGCGGCCTCGGCCCGGTCGGGGTCGCGTTCGGCGATGGCGCGGGCGATCTCCATGTGCTCGCGGTCGCGCGTGGCGCGGCGGTCGGGGCACAGGGGCTTGCGCGACGGCAGGCGTACGCGGCTGTCGGTCCCGACCTCGCGCAGGAGGCGGTAGAATTCGACCGCCAGCGCGTTCCGCGATCCGCGCGCCACTTCCTGGTGAAAGGCCAGATCGGCGCCGCCATAGCTTTCTTCGGGCCGAGTGGTCGCCGCGCGTGTGATGCGCGCGATTTCCAGTGCCGAGGCACGGATCGCGGCCAGCCGGGCAAAGTTCGGCTCCAGCAGGATACGCAGTTCGATCACGTCGGTGGGATTGGCCACGCGGGCGAAGCCTTCGATCCGCGATGCTTCCTGCCGGACGGCACGGCGGCCGGGCTTGGCCGGGGGCAGTTCGCCTTCGTCCCGCAGGTCGGCCAGAGCACGGCGCAGGCGCGAACGCGGGACGTTCAGATCTTTCGCCAATTGCCGTTCGGGAGGCAGACCGCCCGATTGCATCGACATCTCTTTCAGAGCCTGGCGCAGGTCTGTGATATCCTCGGGGCTGTCCTGTGTCGCGTCGTTCATGTCACCTGCTCATTGTTCTTCTTGCGGGGCGCAGAACTGGCCGATGCCTTGGGATCGGGCAGCGCGCCGCCGGGTGCGGTTCCAACGGGTCTGACCCGACCAATACCATTGACATGAACGGTTTGCCAATGGTTCGCTGACAAGAGCAGCAGGAGAACCCGATGAAATCCGAATACGACTATGTGATCGTGGGCGCGGGCTCCGCGGGCTGCGTCATGGCCAACCGGCTGAGCGCCGACCACTCGGTGCGCGTTCTTCTGCTGGAAGCGGGCGGCTGGGACCGGGATCCGCTGATCCATATTCCGCTGGGCTGGGGCATGATCTTCAAGGAGCGCCGGCACGACTGGGGCTACTTCTGCGAACCCGAACCTTCCGTCGACGGGCGCGCCGTGGAATGCGCGCGTGGCAAGGTGATCGGCGGGTCGTCCTCGACCAATGCCATGGCCTATGTGCGCGGCAACCGGGGCGATTATGCCCGCTGGGCCGACACCTACGGCCTGTCGGGCTGGGGGCCTGACGCCACCCTGCCCTATTTCCGCAAGCAGGAAAGCTGGCAACAGGGCGCGTCGGACTGGCGGGGCGGGGACGGGCCGGTCGGCACCCAGTATTGCAGTTACGAGGACCCGCTGGTCGATGCCTTCGCGGCAGCCGGGCGCCGCGCCGCGGGCTGGACCGACGATTACAACGGCGCCGAACAGGAAGGTTTCGGCCGGCTGCAGATGAGCATCCGCAACGGCCGCCGGGCCAGCGCCGCGAATGCCTACCTGCGTCCGGCCCTGAAACGGCCCAACCTGACGGTGAAGACGGGCGCGCTGGCCGAACGGATCGACATGCAGGGCACCCGCGCCACTGGCGTGACCTACAGCGTCCGCGGGACGCGCGAAACCGCCCTGGCTGCGCGCGAAGTCATCCTTGCGGGCGGGGTCATCAACACGCCGCAATTGCTGATGCTGTCGGGGATCGGTGCGCCCGAAGGCCTTGCTGCAAAGGGGATCGACACCGTTCTGCCGCTGTCCGGCGTGGGGCGGAACCTGCAGGATCACGTCTCGGTCATCCTGATGTATCATCGGCGCGAGCCCGGACCGTTCCACCGCATGATGCGGGTCGACCGGATCGCACCCGACCTCGCGCGGACCTATCTTGGCGGCAACGGATTCTCGGGCGACGTTCCGGGCGGTGTCACCGCTTTCCTGCGGTCATCTCTGGCCACCGATGTGCCCGATATCCAGCTTCTGTTCACCGCCGCGCCGCTGGCCTCGTGGCCCTACCTGAAACCGTTCCGCCAACCCTTTGCCGACGGGTTCGCCACACGGCTGGTGCTGACCCGGCCAGACGCGCGGGGCGAAGTGGAGCTGCGGTCCACCGATCCGGCTGCCGCACCAGTGATACGGCAGAATTTCCTGTCGAACGACCATGACTGGCAGGTCCTGCGCGAAGGCTTTGCCATGGCCCGCGAACTGGGGGCCGCGTTCGAAATGGCGCCCTTCGTGAAGGACGAGATCGCGCCCGGCCCGGCCTGCCGCACGGCCGAGGATATCGACGCGCATATCCGCGCCACCTCGATCACCGTGCATCATCCCGCCGGCACGTGCCGGATGGGGCTGCCGGATGATCCCGGCAGTGTCGTGGGACCGGATCTGAAGGTGCTGGGGGCCGAAGGGCTGCGCGTGGTCGATGCTTCGGTCATGCCTGATCTGCCGAACGGCAACATCAACGCGGCAGTGCTGATGATCGCGGAAACCGCGGCCGACCTCGTGCTCGGCAAAGCCACTGCCAGCGAATCGCCCGCGGCCGCCGTGGCGTGAGTTTCGATACCAATACCGATATATTTGGTCTTATTTTAGGCTTTTCGGACATTCACACAGTCCAGCGCCTCGGTAATCGGCTACGAAAGAACTCTGAATCGGCTTCCTTTATTGACCAATCCGGCTTGCGCCGCAAATTTCGGCACGCGGATCGGCATGAAACCAAATACTAAACCATTTTGTTGCCATGGTACGATACCGTGGTTAACGTCTAGGGGACTCTTCTAGGAGAAGGACCTTCCCGATGACCGACGCCGCCGTGAAAGAGACCAACGCCGGAAGCAACCGCGATGCTGCGCTTGCCGGTTTGTATGAAGATGTCGCCAACAAGCACATGTTCCCGTTCTGGGCCACGACCGATGACGTGACCAATGACGAGGTCCGCCAGCTGATGGCGACCGCCAAGGCCCTGCCCTACAAGTGGAGCTATGCCGACGATATCGAGCCCCTGTTGCGATTGTCGGCCAAGCTGATTTCGATGGATGACAGCGAACGGCGCAGCCTGATCCTGTGCAATCCCGGCCTGAAGCCGCGCCGCGCCAGTGTCTCGACCATGTACACCGCGTACCGCCTGAACGATCCCAACGAGATCATGCCGCCGCACAAGCATTCGCCCAGCGCGATCCGCTTCGGGCTCACCGGCAAGGGGAATTTCACCGGCGTCGCGGGCGAGGACATCACCTTCGGCCCCGGCGACATGGTGCTGACCCCGAACGATGCATGGCACAATCACGGCACCATCGGCGACGAGGAAGCGGTGAACCTGTCCGTGCTGGACCTGCCTTTGATCGAAACGCTGAACGCCATCCATTTCGATCACGAATACACCGAGATCGAAAACGGCGTGACGGTGAAGAAACGCACCCAGACGGCCAACGTCCCTGACGATTATTCGCAGGCGATCTACGGGGCTGGCGGCATGACACCGCGATGGGTCGACCATTACCGCGGCGGGGGCCTGAGCTCTCCCATGTATGTCTACCGCTGGGAACGGATGCTGGAGATCTTCGACCGGTTCCGCGACGTGGAAGGCGACCCGCACGAGGCGCTGATGGTCGAATATACCGACCCGACCCGTGGCGAGCCGGTGTTCAAGACAATCACCTTCTTCGCCCAGATGCTGCGCCCGGGGGAGAAGACCCTGCCCCTTCGCCAGACGGCCAGCCTTCTGGTCGCCCCGTTCGAAGGCAAGGGTCATTCCATCATCGACGGCGAACGCTTCGACTGGAACGCCTTCGACACGCTGGCCGTGCCGGGCGGGGCGTGGTGCGAACATCACAACGACAGCGATACCGATCCAGTCTACATGTTCGTCGCCTCGGACGAGCCGACGCTGAAGAAGCTCGCGCTCTACAAGTCGTGGGGCCAGACGGCCGACGGCGACATCACGCGTCTTCTGTGACGCGGTGGTCATGATGGACGCCTCGAACACGACAACGCCGGGCCGGTCGGCCAACTGCACCCACCTGGCCCATATCGACTGCCCCGGCGGCGGTCAGGTCTGGGTGGAAGGCACGACGCTTTACATCGGCCACATGCGCAACCCGTCGGGCACGACCATCGTCGACGTCGCCGATCCGCGCAAACCGAAGATCATCGCCCGGATCGACGTGCCCGATGGCTGGCATTCTCACAAGGTGCGGGTGTCGGGCGACATCATGATCGTCAACCACGAAAAGCTGGGGCAGGACGGGGATCGCGATTTCGGCGGCGGGCTGGCCGTCTATGACGTCTCGAAACCGGCCGAACCGAAAATGATCTCAAAATGGGTGACCGGCGGGCGTGGCGTGCATCGCTACGATTTCGACGGGCGCTATGCGTACATCTCGCCCACCGCCGAAGGGTACATCGGCAACATCGTGATGATCCTCGACCTGGTCGACCCGGCCAACCCGGTCGAAGTCGGGCGTTGGTGGATTCCCGGCCAGCACGCAGCCGGGGGCGAGGATTATCCGTGGGACAACTGGACATCGCCCCGCTGTCACCACCCGATCCGGCGCGGCAACCGGCTTTATGTCAGCTACTGGCATCACGGGCTCTTCATCCTCGATATCTCGGACATGTCGAAGCCGAAGGCCATCGCGGCGGTCAATACCTCACCGGCCTTCCCGCATCCGACCCATACCTGCCTGCCGTTCAAGGAACCGATCAAGGGCCGCGACATCATGATCGTGGCGGACGAGGACGTGGCCAAGCTGTGGCCCGCCCCGCCCGCCTTCACATGGGTCTACGACATCACCGTCGAAACGCTGCCCACACCGATCGCCACATGGCAAGTGCCCGGGCTGGACACCGACGGCGCGCCGCAACCGCCGATGACGGGCTGTCACCAGCCGTCGGAACGGTTCGCGGGTACGGTCATCCCGTTCGCATGGTTCGCGCAAGGTCTTCGTCTGGTCGATTTCGCCGATCCCTTCGCCCCGAAGGAGGTCGGGCATTTCCTGCCCGACACGCCCACAGGATCGGAGCGGCCTTCGTCGAACGACGTCACCATCGACAGCCGCGGCCTGATCTACCTCGTCGACCGGATCCACGGTGTCGACATCATCGAAACCAACGCCTTCTGAGGGTGCCCATGACCGAAACCCGCAAGTCCGATCAGCACTACGCCATCGGCAAGAAGAACCCGAACCTGCCCTTTCACCCCGCTGTGCGGGCGGGCGATTTCATCTTCGTGTCGGGACAGGTCTCGAAAGATGCCGACGGCAACATGCTGATCGGCTCGATCGAGGATGAGACCGCCGGCACCATCGAAGCGATCCGCCGCATCATCGCCGAGGAAGGCGCCACCCTGCAGGACGTCGTCCGGGTGTGCACCTACCTTGAGGATCCGCGCGATTTCGGCCGCTACAACGGCGTGTTCAAGAAATACTTCGACGGGGCCGTTCTGGCCCGCACCACCGTGGAGGCGCGCGCCGTCATCACAACGCGGATCGAAATGGACGCCATCGTCTACAAACCCCTGGCGACCTGAACGGAGACGACCAAAATGCTGAAGCTTCTGGGCCGAAAGACATCCGGCAACGTGCAGAAGGTGCTCTTCCTTCTCGAAGAGACCGGGCTCGACTACGAGCGCGAGGATTACGGCCGCCAGTTCGGCAACACGCAAGGCGACGATTACCTTGCCATGAACCCCACGGCCAAGGTGCCGACGCTGGTGGATGGCGACACGGTGATCTGGGAATCGAACACGATCCTGCGGTACCTGGCCACGACGCAAGCGCCCGACCTGACCGGCGCCACCCCGGCGGAGTGCACCGAGGTCGAACGCTGGATGGATTTCCTGCTGGCCGCGATCAACCTGAACTATGTCGCGGGCTTCAAGGGCTCCAAGCTGGAGCCGGCCGATTACCCTGCAGAACTGCCGGGCCAGATCGCCGACCTGCACAATCAGATGCAGATCGTGGAGGGCCATCTGGCCGGGCGCACCTTCCTGGCACTGGACAAGCTGACCATCGCCGACATCGCGCTGGCGCCGATCCTTGGGCGTTGCCTGAACTTCCCCTATGACCGCCCGTCGATGCCGGCGCTGGAAGCGTGGTTCGCCGCGATCTCCGAACGCTCGGCCTTCAAGGCGGCTACCGCATGAGGACCGCCGGCTGATGCGTATCGCGGTGATCGGATTGGGGTCGATGGGCCCGGGAATGGCCGCGCGGATGGCCCGCGCGGGCCATGACGTGACCGCGTTCGATATCTCGGCCGCCGCAGTCGAAAAGGCGAAGGGCATGCTGCCGATGATCGGCGGCGCGCTCGACGGTCTGGGCATCGCCGATCAGGGCGGCAGCCTGACCTTCCCGGCGACGCTGGAAGACACCGTCACCGGCGCAGGGCTGGTGATCGAAAACGTGCCCGAGGATGAGGCGATCAAGGCCGCGCTCTATGCCGATCTGGGGCCGCTGATGGGCCCGGATACGGTGCTGGCCTCCGACACGTCGGGCATCCCGATCACCATGTTGCAAGCCCATGCGCCCGTCGCGGAACGCTTTGTCGGCATGCACTGGTCGAACCCGCCGCATATCGTTCCGATGATCGAGGTGATCGGCGGCGAGGAGACATCCACCGCCACGGTGGACGTCATCCGCGACCTGATCCGCGGGATGGACCTGATCCCCGTGGTTCTGAAGCGCGACCTGCCCGGCTTTGTCGAAAACCGGGTGCTTTATGCGCTGCTGCGGGAATGCGTCGATCTTGTCGAACAGGGCGTCGTGTCGCCCGAGGATCTGGATACCGTGGTCAAGTGGGGCATCGGCTACAAGCTGTCGGTCGTGGGACCGATGCGGCTTCTGGATATGGCAGGGCTGGATATCTACAGTTCGGTCGCGTCGTTCCTGAACGCCGAACTGTGTGACCGCGACGATGTCTCGCCCATGATCAGTGAAGAAACAGCCAAGGGCCGGCTGGGCATGAAGACGGGTGGCGGCCTGTTCGACTATTCGCCGGAGGAGCTGAAGGACCTGCCCCGCGACCGTGGCGCCCGGCTTGTCGCGGTGCGCCGCGTGCTCGAGGCGCGGGAATGACCCGCCGGGGCCAGCTCCTGGGCCGGATCGAGGCGCGCATCGTCGCGCTGGTCCGCCGGGTGCTTGGCCTCGGCCTTATCGCCATGGTGCTGCTGAACGTGGCCAATGCCGCGGGCCGCTATGGAGGGCTTCCGACCTTGACCGGCGCGGACGAAGCGCTGGTCTACGGCATGATCTGGATCGTGATGCTAGGCGCGATACTGGCCGCGCGCAGCCGGGATCACCTGACAATCGATCTTCTCCCCGACCACCTGGGCACGCATGCGGCGGCGTTCGTGCGGATGCTGACCGATGCGGCAACGCTGGCGGTCTGCGCCTTTGTCGCGTGGCATTCATGGTCCTTCGTCGAACGGATCGGCGCCATCGGCCAGACGAGCATGGGGTTGGGCATCCCGATGGTCATCCCGCATTTCGCCATCACGCTGGGCTTTGCCGGCATGGCGCTGATGGCGGCGGTGCTGCTGGTGGCCGACCTCGCCGCGCTGCGCCAGCCCGCCCCACGGGGGGAACGGGCATGACCTGGGCCATGGGCGCCAGCATCGTGATCCTCGCGGGCCTGGGCGCGCCGATCTTCGTGGCGCTGCTGGCCGGTGCCACACTGGGCCTGTTGATCTATGGCGGGCCGCCCCTGATCGCGCTGCAACAGACGATCTTCGGCGGGCTCGATGCCTATGCCCTTCTGGCCGTGCCCTTCTTCGTCTTCGCGGGTGAGTTGATGGCCACCTCGGGAATCGCCGATCGGTTGATCAACCTCGTCCGGGCGCTGTTCGGCCGGGTGCCCGGCTCCCTTGGCATTGCGGCGCTTGGCGGGTCGACCCTGATCGGCACGATCTGCGGGTCGAGCGCGGCCGCCGTGGCCGCCGTCGGGCGCAACATGTTCCCCCGGCTGGTCGAGGCCGGCTATGGCCGCACCCGCGCTGCCGGGCTGATCACCTCGGCCGGGGCGATCGACATCGTTATCCCGCCCTCCATCGCCATGATCCTCTATGGCGCGGCGGCCGAGCAATCGATCCCGAAGCTCTTCATCGCGGGGATTCTGCCGGGGCTGACCATTGCGCTGATGATGGGGATCTACATCGCGGTCATGGCGTGGCGCGCAGGCCTGCCGCGCGACCGGTTCGATCTTGCCGCGGCTCTTGCCGCCTTCCGGTCTGCCGCCGCGGCGCTGGCCATGCCGGTTTTCGTGCTGACAGGCATCTATGCCGGCTTCTTCTCCCCCACCGAAGCGGGCGGTTTCGCCTGTGCCTATGCCGCACTGATCGGGCTGTTCATCTACCGTTCGATGACGCTGAACGATGTGCTGGACGCCGCGACCCGCGCCGCGATCCTGACGGCCAAGATCATGGTCGTCGTGGCCGCCGCCAGCGTTATCTCGTGGGTGCTGACCGTCGAAGGCGTGCCGCAGGCGCTGATCGCCGGGGTGAACGATGCCGGGCTGTCGCAGATGGGCTTCCTGCTGACGGTCAACCTGCTGCTCCTGGCCATCGGCTGCGTGCTGGATCCGACCTCGGCCATCCTCGTTCTCACGCCGCTTCTGGTGCCCATGGCCATCGCGCTGGGAATAGACCCGATCCATTTCGGCGTGATCATGACAGTGAACCTAGCCATCGGCATGTTCACCCCGCCCTTCGGCCTGAACATCTTCGTTGCGCAGTCCGTGTTGGGCGTGCGCGCGGCCGAGATCTACCGCGGCGTGCTGCCCTTCATGGCCGTCCAGCTGGTCGCGCTTGTCCTGATAACCGCCTGGCCCGGCCTGTCGCTGGGGCTGCTGGGCGGAATGCAATGACACCAGCGAGCCAATAGGAGAAACCCCCATGTTCCGCCTTCCCCGCCGCCCCGTCCTGAGCGCCCTCCTCGCGACGCTGGCACTAGCGGCCCTGCCCGCGGCCGCGCAATCGACGATGAAACTGGCCAGCGCCACGATCAACGACGTGCAGCACGAATGGCAGAAGGTCTTCGCCGAAGAAATGGCCGCCCGCGCCCCCGATGCCGTGACGGTCGAGATCTACCCCGCCAGCCAGCTGGGCGCGATCCCGCGGATGGCGGAAGGCGTGCTGCTGGGCACGATCGAGGCGTTCACGACCCCCACCTCATTCGTCACCAACGTGGACCCGCGGTTTCAGGCCTTCGACGTGCCGGGCCTGTTCGCAAGCCCGGAGGAGGTGGCATCGGTCATCCACGATCCCGACTACCGCCAGCACCTTGAGGAGATGTTTCTCGACAAGGGCGTGCGGGTGATCGGCGCGATCTACAACTCCCCTACGCTGCTGCTCGCCACCAAGCCGGTTGAAACACTGGCCGACATGAAGGGCATGAAGGTGCGGACCTTCGCCTCGCCGCTGCAGATGGAGCCGATGAAGGCGGCGGGCGCGCAGCCCACGCCGATGGCGCTGTCCGAAGTCACGCCCGCGCTTCAATCCGGCGGGCTGGACGGGATGCTGGCCGGCATGCCGATCCTGACCGCGTTCAAGTACTACGACACCGCGAAATACGTCACCGATCTGAACTTCTCGCACATCGTTTCTGTCACACTGGTGAACGAGGCATGGTTCCAGTCGCAGCCCGAAGAGGTGCAGGCCGCGATCATCGCATCCGGCCGCGCGGCCGAGGAAGCGGTGTTCCCGTGGGGCGTCGCGAACGTCGAGAAGGCCAACGCCATCTGGACGGAGAACGGCGGCGAGATCCTGTCGCTGTCGGACGACGAACAGGCCGCGATGGCCGCGCAGTTTCTTGAGGTGGGCGAGGCCGAGATTGCAGATCAACCCGCCGTCACCGCTGAATACGAACGGATCAAGGCGATCCTCGACGGGAACGGGTCCTGATCCGATGCCTGCCTCGTGCGCCCTAATCGACCGGACCGCAGACCAGCGCCGCATCGGCGCCGGTGGCACAACGGCGGACGATACGCGCCGGTCCTTCCCCGGCCGCGAAGGGCAGCGCGAGGCGTGTCCAGCGGGTGGCATCCGGCGCGCGGCAGGTCACCGCCTCGACCGGCATCCGGTCGCGATGCGCGTTCAGCAACACAAGGCTGCCGGTTTCCGGGTCGTGCCACAGCGTCACGCTCAGCACCCCGGCGGCCGGCGCCTCCCCCAAGTCATCGGAATACCAGTGCGCCAGCGACGCCTGGCAGAGGATGGGCCCGGGGCCCGCATTCTCGATCACCAGTTCGACCGGGGTCACGCCCTCGGTCCCGCGAACGATCCCGGAATAGGGAACGTAGCCGCCCGTGTCATCGGCCCCAGCCTGGCCCGCGACAGTGGCGAGCACAAAAAGGATCCCGGCCGCGCCAGTGGCCAGGGATCGCAATACCGACGCACCGGCTTGAACCGGGGCGCCTGACACTAACCACGGGAGACGAAAACCATGAGACATCTATTGTATTCCATTCCTCTGGCCGGGCTGCTGGCCGCCAGCGCGATGGCCGCCGACGTCAACAGTATCGCGATCCTCACCCCTGAGAAAGGCAGCGACTTCGGCTGGAACCAGCAAGGCGTCGATTCCGCGAAAGCCGCCGGAGAAGCCACGGGCGTCGAGGTCGTTGTGGCCGACGGTCTGGGCTATGGCGACGTGCGCGCGCCGATGCGCGAACTGGCCGCCGAAGGCGTGGACCTGATGATCGCCCATGCGTCGGGCTACAACACCGCCGCACCGGAAATCGCGCAGGAAACCGGCGTGCCGGTGGCCATCGTCGATACGCCCGACGGGCTGACCGAAGGCCTGATCGCCGACTACACGCTGTCGGGCCATGAGGGCGCCTACCTTGCCGGCCGGCTCGCCGGCAAGATGACCACCACCGGCACCGTCGGGATCGTGGTGTCGGGCGAACCGCCGTCGTGGAACTCGCAATCCGCGGGCTTCGCCGAGGGCGTGAAGGCCGAAAACCCGGATGTGAAGGTGCTTTATGCCGTGATCGGCCCCGCCGCCTATTCCGATGCCGCGGGCGGCAACCGCGTGACCACCAGCGTGATCGCCGCCGGCGCCGACATCATCTTCGGGCAGGGCAACGGATCGTCCTTCGGCATGATCCAGGCTGTCGAGACGAACAAGGCCACCGATGGGTCGGACACGCTGTTCATCGACGTGATCGGCGACAAGGGGTCGCTCGACAAGGGGCACCTGCTGACCTCGGTCGTCTGGGACATGACGCCGGTCTACACCGCGATGATCGAGGACCTGAAGAACGACACGTTCGGCACGACGGGCTATGCGATCTCCCTGTCCGATGACAGCGTGAAGCTTCTGAAGACGCCGCAGGTCGATGCCGCCGCGTGGGACGAAGTGATGGCGCTGCGCGATCAGATCATCGCGGGCGAAATCACGGTCGAGCCTGTCTTCGATGCCGAAGACGTCCGGTCTCTTGTGACGGTGACCGAGTGACATGACCCTGCCCGCCCAAACCGCATCCGACATGTCCGAGGCCGTCGGCCTCCACACGGTCACCAAGCGCTTTCCCGGCGTTCTGGCCGTGGATGGCGTGTCGCTGACGGTGCGGACGGGCGAGGTTCATGTGCTTCTGGGCGAAAACGGGGCCGGCAAGTCGACCATCGTCGGCATGCTGGCCGGGCTGCAAGAACCGGATGACGGCCATATCTCCGTCGCCGGGACCGGCTCCCGGCTGGACAGCCCTTCGGCCAGCCTCGATGCCGGGATCGCCACGGTGTTCCAGCATGTCATGCTGGTGCCCACGCTGACGGTCTTTGAAAACCTCGTGCTGGGCGCCCCGTGGTGGCGGCGCCCGCACCGCGCGCAGATCGAACGGCGCATCGCCGAGCTGTCGCGCGACTTCGGCCTGAAGGTGCAACTGGACGCGATGACGGGCGACCTGTCCCTTGGCGAACAGCAGCAGATCGAAATCGCCCGCGCCCTTCTGCGCGACGCCCGCGTCCTGATCCTGGACGAGGCGACGTCGATGCTGACCCCATCCGGCGCGGACGAGCTGGGCGCGCAGATGCGGCGCCTCGCGGAGCGCGGGCTGGCGGTGATCTTCATCACCCACAAACTGGGCGAGGCCTACCGCTTCGGCGACCGGATCAGCGTCCTGCAACAGGGCCGCATGGTGGGCGATATCGCGCCCGACGCGCTGGCCCGCATGGACGAGGACGCGGCGATCGAAGAAATGGTCCGCCTGATGTTCGGCGGCAGCGATACCTCGGCCAGCCTCTACCGTGACCGCCCCGCCCCCACCGCCGCGCCGCTTCTGTCCGTCGAACGCCTTGGCACCGAAGGCGGGGCCGAGATGATGGCGCTGAAGGACCTCTCGTTCGACCTGCGGCCGGGCGAGATCCTTGGCATCGCGGGCATCGACGGCAACGGTCAGAAACAGCTGGCCGAGGCGCTGTCGGGCCAGCGCTCGGCCACCGCGGGCCGGGTGATGTTCGACGGCGCCGACGTGACCCGGCTCAGCGTCGGGCAACGGCGCAAGCTGGGCCTGCGCTACCTGACCGACGATCGCCTGTCGGAGGGCACCATCGGGATCTTCCCGATCGCTGAAAACACCGTGCTGAAGGATATCGGCGCCGCGCCGTTCTGGAGCGGGGGAATCGAACGCCCCGCCCGCATCGGCGCCCACGCGCGCGAGGTGATCCGGCACTATTCGGTGCGCGCGCCCAGTGAATTCACGCCCATCGGGCACCTGTCCGGCGGAAATATCCAGAAGGTTCTGCTGGCCCGCGAACTGACGGGCGAGGCGCGGGCGGTGATCTTCAACAAGCCGACCTACGGGCTCGATACCCGCAACATCGCCGCCTCCCGCCGCCGGATTCGCGAGATCGCGGACAAGGGGCTGGCGGTGCTCCTGATCTCGACCGAGTTGGACGAATTGATCGAACTGGCGGACCGCATCGCGGTGATGGCCAGCGGACGCATCCGCGGCACCGTCGTCAACGATGCGGGCGCGGGCGATCTGCGGCTGCGCCTGGGCCGGCTGATGGTCGACGAAGGCAAGATGGCAGACACGACGGGGGACGCGGCATGAGTGCAAGCTCCGAACTCGACGACGCAGCCCCGGCCCAAAGCCCCCGCCGGTCGTCGCGGTGGCTGCAACGCTTCGTGCTGGTGACGCTGGGGCCGATCCTCGCGGCGCTGGTGGTCTCGGGCATTGTGCTGCTGCTCTTCGGTGTCGATCCGCTGGAGTATTACGGCTACGTCGTGCGCCGGGGGCTGCTGTCGTCGCTGGGCCTGCAACAGACAGCCACGCGGATGGCGCCGCTGCTGTTCCTGGCCGCGGGCCTGATCGTGGCGTTCCGGGCAGGCCTTTGGAATCTTGGCGTGGACGGTCAGTTCCTGCTGGGCGCCGTAGCAGCGGCAGCCCTGGCACCTTCGCTTGTCGATATCCTGCCCGGCTGGGCGATGCTTGTCGCCGGGTTCTGCGTGGCGGCGCTGGTGGGCGCGCTCTGGTCGGTCGTGCCTGCCCTTCTGCGTGCCTATCAGGGCGTGAACGAGATCATCACCACGCTGATGATGACCTTCCTTGGCGTGTCGCTGGCCAATGTACTGGTCAAGCTCGTGTTCCTCGACCCCACCACCACCGTACCGCAAACCCGCACCCTGCCCGTCCCGGACCGGATGCCCAGGCTCTTCGACACGACGATTTCCAGCGGCATGATCTGGGGCATCCTTGCCGTGCTGGCGGTGCACCTGATGATGACGCGCACCGCCTTCGGCCTGCGTCTGCGCACGGTGGGCGCGAACCCCCATGCCGCGGCCCATGCCGGGCTGAACGTGCCGCTGCTCACGGTCGCCGTCTTCGCGATCTCGGCCGGGTTCGCGGGGCTGGCCGGCGCGTCCGAGGTTCTGGGCGTGACAGGCAATATCCAGGCCGACTGGAACCCCGCCTACGGGCTGATGGTGATCCCCTTGGTGTTCCTGGCCCGGTTCCACGGCGTGGGCTCGATCATCCTGATCTTCCTGTATTCCACCCTGCTGATCGGCGCCGAAAGTGCCGCCCGGCGCGTGGGCGTGCCGCAGGATTTCACGCTGGTGCTGGTGTCCAGCCTGCTGATCCTTCTGGCGCTGGCCGAATGGCTTGATGCCCGCCGCTCATGGACGGAGAGCTGACATGGAAGCCCTGCTGACCGCCGCCTTCCTGTCCTCGCTCCTGACCGGCGCCATCGTGGCCGGGATACCGCTGTTGCTGGCAGGGCTTGGCGAACAGATGTCGGAAAAGGCCGGCGTGCTGAACATCGGGATCGAAGGCATGATGCTGGCGGGCGCCTATCTGGGCTTCCTGACGGCATGGACGTCGTCATCCATCTGGCTGGGCTTTCTTGGCGGGATCGCGGGCGGGATTCTGGTGGCGGCGCTGATGGCGCTGCTGTGCGTGGTGCTGCGGCTGAACCAGATCGTGATCGGCATCGCCCTGACGCTTGGTGTCGAAGGGATGACGGCGCTGCTCCACCATTTCCAGTTCTCGCGCACCTATCCGCGCCTGCCCGCGCCTGATCGTGTCGACCTGCCGTTCCTGACCGATATCCCCGTGCTGGGCCCGTCGCTGTTCGGACGGCACCCGCTGGTTTACCTGGCACTCATCTCGGTCCTTGTGCTGGCATTCCTGTACCGACGCACCAACCTTGGCCTGACCCTGCGCGCGGCAGGCGAAAAACCGGCGGCGCTGGATGTCGCGGGCGGGCATGTCATCGCGATCCGATCGGCCGCCGTGCTGTTTACCGGCGGAATGGCCGGGCTGGGCGGCGCCTACATGGCCAATATCGGCGCGGGCCTCTTCATTCCCTACATGACCGGCGGCGCGGGCTTCATCGGCATCGTGCTGGCGATGCTGGCCCGGGGCCGGCCGCTCTGGGTGCTGGCCGGCGCGCTGATCTTCGGCGCGGCGCTGTCGCTGACCACCGCCCTGCAAGTCGCCGGATCGAACATCCCCACCGACGTGATCCAGATGCTGCCCTTCGCGGCGGTGATGCTGGTGCTGGTGATCTGGGGCCGCCGCGCCCGCCTGCCCGCCGCCCTTGGCGTGGGCTACGAACGCGGCGCGCGCTGACGACAGGAAACGGAACGCAAAACAACAGGGAGACGGCAACATGGCAGATACGAAGGTGTTTCTCCTCGACGGGGGCAGCCTTGTCCTGGACGGGTTCCACATCTGGTGGAACAAGGGCCCGGGGGGCGAGGTGCGCTTTCCGGTCTATTCGGTCCTCGTGGATCATCCCAAGGGCAGGTTCCTGATCGATACCGGGTTCGATTACGACCACGTCATGAAGGCGCTGGCGTTCGAGAAACCGCAGCAAAGCGAACAGCAGACCATCCCCGGCGCGCTGAAGCTGCTGGGGCTTGAGCCCAAGGACATCGACGTCGTCTTCAACTCGCACTTCCACTTCGACCATGTGGGCGGCAACAAGTTCTTCCCGGACGCCAAGAAGATCTGCCACAAACAGGAACTGCCGCAGGCCGCCGCCTGCCAGCCGTTCGAGGTGCTGGGCTATTCCGACCTGGGCTTTTCCGCCGAGGTGGCCGAAGCCCGCGGCGCCACCGATCAGCTGACCTCTGGCCAGACGGCCGCCAATACGGCCTACGAGTTTGTCGAAGGCGACGTGGAACTCGCCCCGGGCGTCACGCTTCTGTTCACGCCGGGCCACACCATCGGGCATTATTCCCTGCTGGTGGAATTCGACAGCCGCCCGCCGCTGCTGCTGACGCTCGACGCCGCCTATACGCGCAAGAACTATGACAACGACATCAATGCCGGTTTTCACATCGATCCGGTGGCCGGTGTCTCGTCAATGCGCAGGCTGAAGGAGATCGAGAAGGAGAAGGGGGCCGAGGTGCTCTTCTCCCACGATCCCGAAAGCTACAAGGACTACAAGATCGGCGTGAATTATTACGGCTGACGGCCCGTTCGACCAGTATCCCTTCCCCGGACACCGGGGAGGGTCACACCAGACCCGGAGCATGAAGATGCGCTATGCCGAAGAGACCCCTCCCGTATTTACCCTGACCGCCGGTCCGGTCGATGCCTACCCCGAGGTCCTGCAGACCATGGGGCGGACCGTGCTCTACGATTACGACCCCGCGTTTCAGGCGTTCTATGAATCCGTGGCGCTGAAGGCGCAGAAGGCGATGGACACGCCGGAACCACCGCTGATCCTGCAGGGCGAACCGGTACTGGGGCTGGAAGCCGCCGCCGCATCGCTGATCGCGAAGGACGACGTGGTGCTGAACCTTGCCTCGGGCGTCTACGGCAAGGGCTTCGGCTACTGGGCCGCTCGCTATGCCAAGCGCGTTGAGGAGATCGAGGTCGCCTATGACGACTGCATCGACCCGGAAACGGTACGCACCTACCTGAAGGACCACCCGGAGATCGCGGTCGTGTCGGTCTGCCATCACGACACCCCGTCGGGCACGCTGAACGACATCGATGCCATCGGCGCCATCGTGGCAGACGCCGAGGCGCTGATGATCGTCGACGCGGTGTCGTCCTTTGGCGGGATGCCGGGCGGTCCCGGTTCATGCAAGGCAGGGATCTACGTGTCCGGCCCGAACAAGTGCATGGGCTGCCCGCCCGGTCTGACGCTGGCCGCCGTGTCGGAAGCCGCCTGGGCCAAGATTGATGCCAACCCCGATGCGCCCACGGCCTCGATCCTTGCGATGAAGGACTGGCGCTATGCGTGGAAGCGCACGAACCCCTTCCCCTTCACGCCGTCTGTGGCGGAAATCAACGGGCTGGACGCGGCACTGGACCGCTACCTGCGCGAAGGGCCGGAGGCCGTCTGGGCCCGCCACGCGCTGACCGCCGCCGCCTGCCGCGCCGGGATCCTGGCGCTGGGGCTGAAGCTTTGGCCCGCGCGGGAAGAAATCGCCTCGGCCACCTGTACGGCCGTGAAGATGCCCGACGGCGTCGATGCCGGTCCGGTCATCGCCGAAGCGCGGGCGCGCTATGGTGTGATGCTGTCGGCCGGGCGCGGGGTGACAGCGGGCAAGCTGATCCGCATCGGCCACATGGGCCCGACGGCGCAGCCGATCTACGCGCTGGCCGCCGTCGCCGCCGTGGGGGGCGCGATGACGGCGCTGGGCCATGACGTCGACCTGGCCGCCGGCATGGCCGCCGTCACCGCGCGGATCGACGCGGACGGATGAACCAACAGAACCAACAGGGGAGTGCATGTCATGGGTAAACTGGACGGAAGAACCGCCATCGTCACCGGCGCGGCGCAGGGCATCGGCTTTGCCATCGCGAAACGCCTGGCCGAAGACGGCGCTTTGGTGCTGATCGGCGACAAGAACGAAGCCGGCGCAAAGGAAGCCGCCGAAAAGATCGGCTTGGGCGTCACGGCGATGAAATGCGATATCTCGGACCAGGTCGAGGTGTCCGCGCTGATCGAAGCCGGCGCGCGCGATGGTGCGCCCGACATCCTGGTGAACAACGCCGCAATCGTGCCGTTCAGCCCGTGGGACGAGATCGACCTTGACCACTGGCAGACGATCATCGGCACCAACCTGACCGGAGTGTTCCTGACCTGCCGCAAGGCCACCGACATGATGCGCGCCGCCGACCGGAAGGGAAAGATCGTCAATATCGCATCCAACACCTTCTTTGCCGGGACGCCCAACATGGCCGCCTATGTCGCATCTAAGGGCGGCGTGATCGGCTTTTCCCGCGCGCTTGCGACCGAGGTCGGGAAGTACGGGATCTGCGTCAACGCGCTGTCGCCGGGGTTGATCGAATCCGAGGGCGTGAAGAACAGCCCGCACGATGAAAGCTTCGGCTTCGTCGAGATGCTGCAGGCCATGCCCGGCAAGGGCCAGCCGGAACAGATCGCCGGTGTCGCGTCATTCCTTGCCTCGGATGATGCCGGATGGATGACGGGGCAGACAGTGAACGTCGATGCTGGCATGGTACGCTGGTAAACAGCCTCTTGGTGCCGCCTTAAACAGGGAAAGGTTACTAGAATGAACCACTTCAGGATATCACGACTTGGCGCCGCGGCGCTTCTGGCGCTATCCGCCGCGCTGCCCGCGCTTGCGCAGGAGCCGGTTTCGGGCGGAACGCTGACCGTCGCCGCCGATACCGAACCACGGAACCTCAACCCCGCCATCGTTGCGTCGAACGGCGTGTTCTACCTGTCGTCCAAGATCGTCGAGCCGCTGGCCGAGATGGACTATGACACCGGGCTGAAGCCGCTGCTGGCCACCGCTTGGGAAGGCTCGGACGATGGCCTGACCTTCACCGTCACCCTGCGTGACGGCGTGACATGGTCGGACGGTGAACCGTTCACCTCGGCCGACGTGGCGTTTTCCGCGATGGAGATCTGGAAGCCCCTGCAGAACATCGGCGGCCAGATCTTCGCCGACCTGACAGCGGTCGAGACACCGGACGACACGACCGCGATCTTCAAGTTCTCGAAGCCCGTTCCGGCGCAGCTGATCGAAAACGCGATGCCGGCCGTCACGGCCGTGCTGCCGAAACACCTGCTGGAAGGCAAGGATCTGGCCGAGGCCGAGTACAACACCGCCCCCGTCGGCACCGGGCCCTTCGTCTTTGGCGAACACCGCCCGGGCGAATTCTACCAGCTGGTGAAGAACGACAGCTACTGGGGCGAGGGCCTGCCCTATCTCGATGAAATCGTCTACCGCGTACTGCCCGATGCGGGTGCCAAGGCCGCGGCGCTGGAAACCGGCGATGTTCAGGTCACCGCCTTTTCCGCCGTGCCCCTGACGGATCTGGAGCGTCTGGACGCCATCGACGGGATCAGCGTGATCCCCGAAGGGTATGAAGGCATCACCTACAACATCGTGCTCGAGATGAACAACGAGACGCCCGAGCTTGCCAAGCCCGAGGTGCGCCAGGCGCTGGCCTATGCCATCGACAAGGATTTCCTCGTCGACGTGGTCTTCATGGGCTACGCCACGGCGGCGACCGGCCCGGTGCCGCCCACCGATCCGCTGTTCTACACCGACGATGTTCCGGCCTACGACTTCGACACCGACAAGGCCGAAGCCCTGCTGGACGAGGCAGGCTACCCCCGCGGTGACGACGGCACCCGGTTCTCGCTGCGCCTGCGTCCGGCGCCGTGGTTCGAACAGACCCGCGCGGCGGGCGATTACGTGCGGCAGGCGCTGGGCAAGGTCGGCATCGACGTGGAAATCGTCACCGCCGATCCCGGCGGCCATATCGCGGCGGTCTATACCGACCACGATTACGATCTGGCGATCGGGTCGCCCGTCTATCGCAACGATCCCGCGATTTCGACCACGATCCTGTACCAGGGCGGGCTGGCGGCCGGCATCCCCTTCGCCAACCAGTACGGCTATGACAGCGCCGACATGAACGCGCTGATTGCCAAGGGGCAAAGCACGCTGGACCCGGACGCGCGCGTCGAAGTCTACAAGGAGTTCCAGGAGCTGGCCCAGACCGACCTGCCGATCCTGTTCCTGACCCATTTCACCTTCATCACGGTCGCCCGTGACGAAGTGAAGAACGTCGCCAACAATCCGCGTTGGGCCACGGGCAACTGGGCCGATACATGGATCCAGCCCACGGAATGACCGCGCCTGACGTCACGATTGCAGCCCGCCCCCGCGGGCTGCAACTTTCCCGTTACCTGCTGCGCCGTATGCTGCAGGCCGTGCCTGTGCTGTTGCTGGTGTCCCTTGGTGTTTTCGTCCTGCTGGAAATGGCCGAAGGCGATGCCGTCGACGCCTACCTTGCCGGGATCGGCGGCGCCGACGCGGCCTTCGCCGACGAACTGCGCGAACGCTATGGCCTGAATGAAGGCTTGGGCGGTCGTTTCCTGACATACGCGACCCGGCTGGCCACTTTCGATCTGGGCCATTCCTTCGCCTTCTCGCGCAGCGTGGGCGCCGTGATCCTTGAACGACTGCCGAACACGGTGATGATGATGGTCTCGGCCATCCTGCTGTCCGCGGCCCTTGGAACGGTGCTGGGCGGGCTGGCGGCGTTGCGGCGTGGACGGCCCGCGGACACCGTGATCTCCGTCACCGCGCTGGTGCTGAACGCCACGCCCGGGTTCTGGCTGGGGCTTCTGGGCATAATCCTGTTCGCGGTCAAGCTGCGCTGGCTGCCGGTGGGCGGCCTTTCGACCTATGGCGCCGATCTGGGGCCGGTCGGCTCGGTTCTGGACATCGCCCGCCATCTTGTCCTGCCGGTCTTCACGCTGGCACTGACATACCTTGCGCTTTACGTCCGGCTGATGCGCGGCGCGATGATCGACGCGGGCGAAAGCGGCTGGGTTGCCGCCGCCCGCGCCCGCGGCGTCCCGTCCCGCCGGATCGCGCTGCGCCACATGGCGCGCCCCGCGATGCTGCCTGTCGTCACGATGATCGGCCTTCAGGCCGGCACGCTACTGGGCGGGTCGGTGGTGATCGAATCCGTCTTCGCCATCCCCGGCCTTGGCGCCCTGTCCTACGAGGCGGTCAGCCAGCGCGACATGCCGTTGCTGGCGGGCATCCTTCTGGCGGGCACGGTTCTGGTCGTCGTCGTGAACATCGTGATCGACCTGATCTACGGCCTGCTCGATCCGCGGGTCGAACTGGACGGAACCAGCTGATGATCGAAACCGCCGCTTCCCGCATTCCCCGCCCCGTCGGCGGCTTCATTGGCGTGACGCTGCTGGTGCTGCTGGCAGGCGCCGCGCTCATGGCGCCATGGCTCGCACCGGGCGATCCGCTCGACATGGTCTGGCGGCCGCTGACGCCGCCCTTCACCGATGCCCGTTATCCCCTTGGCACCGACCAGCTGGGCCGCGATATCTTGGCCGAGATGCTGCACGGCGCCCGCGTGTCCATGACCGTCGGCGCCACCGCCGCCGCGGCCGCGATCTGCGTCGGTATCCTGATCGGAACGCTCGCCGGATTTTCGGCCCGCTGGCTGGACGAAACACTGATGCGCGTGACCGAGGCGTTCCAGACCGTGCCCACCTTCCTGTTGGCGCTCGCGCTGGTCAGTGTGCTGGGTGCCAGCGCCACCAATGTTGTGGTCGCCATCGGCATATCCTCGTGGCCGCCCACCGCCCGGCTGGTCCGGGCCGAGGTGCTGCGCCTGCGCGGTGCCGATTACGTCGACGCCGCCCGCATCGCCGGCCGCCCGCCGCTGGCCATCGCCTTTGCCGAGGTGCTGCCCGGCGCACTGCAACCCGTGATCGCCCTTATCGGCGTGACGGTGGGCGAAGCGATCCTTGTCGAAAGCGCGCTGGCCTTTCTTGGCCTGTCGGATCCGAACCGTGTCAGCTGGGGCGGGATGCTGGCCAATGGCCGGGCGTTGATCCGCACCGATCCGGCGCTGGTGATCCTGCCCGGCATCGCCATCGCGCTGTCCGTGCTGGCCGTCAGCCTCAGCGGTGACGCGCTGGCCCGCAGGCTGGGACTGACCGGACGATGACAGGCACGCTTCTGACCCTCCGCGATCTTGAGATCGCCTTTCCCGGTCGCCGCCGCGACGCGCCGGTACAGGCCGTGCGCGGCGTGTCGCTGGACGTGGCCCCGGGCGAGGTGCTGTCACTGATCGGCGAAAGCGGATCCGGCAAAACCACGGTACTGGGCGCCATCGCGGGCCTGCTGCCCAAGGGAACCGGCCTGCGCGGCGACATGCGGCTGGATGGTCACGCCGGCAACCTGCTGGCACCCGGCGCCGACAGGCGCGGCATTGCCGGGCGCGAGATCGCGATGATCTTCCAGAACCCCGGCGGCAGCCTGAACCCGGTTCTGACCATCGGCGCCCATATCGACGAGGTCGTGCAGGTTCATCACGGCCTGTCCACCCGTGCCGCGCGGGACCGGACGGTCGATCTGCTGAACCGCGTCGGCCTTCCCGATCCGGCGGTCCGCGCGCAGGCCTTTCCGCACCAGCTTTCCGGCGGTCAGAAACAGCGCGTGGCCATCGCCGCCGCCTTGGCCGGCACACCTCGGCTGCTGCTGGCGGACGAACCGACGACGGCGCTGGATGCGACGGTACAGGCCCAGATCCTCGACCTGTTGCTGCATCTTGTCGATGACGAGGGTATCGCGATGATCTTCGTCACCCATGACCTTGCCGTTGCCGCGTCCATCGGGGACCGGATGGCGGTGATGAAGGATGGCGAACTGCTGGAGGACGGCCCGGCGCGCGAGATCGCCCGTCGCCCCGCGCATCCCTACACGGCGCGGCTGGTGGAGGCGGCGCTGCCCTTCACCCTGTCCGGAAACCCCGGTGAAGGCGGGTCTCCGCTACCGGATGTGCCGGACGATCAGGCCGGGCTGCGCATGACCGGCATCCACCGGACGTTCACCGGTCGCGGCGGCAACAGGATCGTGGCGTCGGACGGGGTCGACCTGCGGGTCCGTCCGGGTGAGATCGTGGGCCTGATCGGCGAAAGCGGATCGGGCAAGACGACGCTGGGCCGGATCGCGGTGGGGCTGGACCTGCCCCATGCAGGCACCGTCACGATGGACGGCACGCCAGTTGACGGGCGTCGCCCGCTGCCGCGGGATCAACGGGCCGCGATCCAGGTGGTGTTCCAGGACCCCTTGGCCAGCTTCAACCCACGGCGCGACGTGGCCCACGGCCTGCAGGTGCCGCTGCGCATCCATGCCGGGCTGACCGGGCGCGCCGCCGCCGACCGCGTGACGGAACTGTTCCGGGACGTGGGTCTTGACCCCGCCCTTGCCCGGCGCCGCCCCCGGGACCTGTCGGGCGGGCAGCTTCAGCGCGCGGCGGTGGCCCGGGCGCTGGCCGCGGGCCCAAGGCTTCTGGTCTGTGACGAGGCGGTCGCCTCTCTCGACGTGTCGGTGCGCGGGCAGGTGCTGGACCTCCTGATCCGCCTGCGCGACCGCGACGGGTTGGGGGTGCTGTTCATCACCCACGATCTGGGCGTGGTGCAACGGCTGGCCGACCGCACCGTGGTGCTGCATCGCGGCCGCGTCGTGGAAAGCGGGCCGACCGAAACGGTGCTTGGCGCCCCGCAGGAGGCCTATACAAGACGCCTGATCGAGGCCGTCCCGCGTGGGCTCAGCCCGTGGCGCGCGCGCTGGCCGCAGGTAGCGCAAGCCCGGCCGGCCTCCTGACGACGCGCAGAGGCAGCCAGAAACCAGGGACGCGCCTGACCGTCAACGGGCACTCCGACAAAACTCCGGCGGGGCCTCCCTTCTGCATTTTTTCATGTCTCGATCTCTCCTCACCACGCATTCACGCGCTGTTCCGGCGGCAGCCACATCGGATCGTCTTCCGTGATGTCGAACGCCTCGTAGAACGCCTCGACGTGCCGCAAGGGCGCCGTCGTGCGGTAGGGGTTCGGCGCGTGCACGTTCGTCAGGCTGTTTTCCATGTATTGCGGCGTGCTCTTTTCCGTCCAGAACTGGGCCCAGGATATGAAGCAGCGTTGCGATGGGGTGAGGCCGTCGATCTCGACGTTCTCCTCGGGGTGCTCCTCGAGGTATTTCATCAGCGCGAGATGGGCGAAGGTGATGCCGCCGATGTCGGCCATGTTCTCCTTCACCGTCAGCGCACCGTTCACGAAGTTGCCGGGCAGGAACTCGTAGGCGTCGGCCTGGTCGATCAGCTTCTGCGCCTCGGCCTCGAACGCCTGTGCGTCGGCATCCGTCCACCAGTTCCGCAGGTTGCCCTGCGCATCGTACAGGCGGCCGCCACTGTCAAAGCCGTGCGTCATCTCGTGGCCGATGATGGCGCCAAGGCGGCAATAGTTCACCGCCGCGTCCATTTCGGGGTCGAAACCCGCGGGCTGGGCGATGCCGGCTGTCACCTCGAACCCGTTGATCGACGGCGTGTACCCCGCGTTGACCAGCATCGGCAGCGTGCCATGCGGGTTGTTGAACGGTTCATGCACCTTCGGATGGCCGAACTTCGACAGGTCGCGCCGGTTGCCGAAGGTCGCAAGGTTGACGAGGTTCGCCACCGGATCGTCCGGCACCACTTCGACCGAGCTGTAGTCGATCCATTCGTCCGGGTAGCCGACCCCGATATAGAACGCATCCAGCTTCCCCAGCGCGGCTTCGCGGGTTTCTTCGGACAGCCAGTGCCGGGTTTCGATGCGCTGGCGGAACTGGGTCATGATCCGTTCGATCATGTCGGCGGTGGCGGCGCGGGTGTCTTCCGGAAACGCCGCCTCGACGAACAGCCGGCCCAGCGGATGGCCCAGTTTCCCCGGCATCATCTGCAGTGCCAGGTCATCGTCCGGCGTCTGGGTCGCGACGCCCAGCAGGGCCTCGGTCAAAGCACGCACCGGTTCCTTGAAGTCCGGGCCCAGCACCCCCTGCATGGAGCTTACGACCGAGAACCGGAGGTAATCGCGCAGGTCCTCCATCGAATATTCCTGTAGGACCTGCGACAGCTTGGGGTAGTAGTTCGGCTGGAACAGGATGATCATATCGGGCACCGGCTGGCCCTGCCCTTCAAGGTAGAGGCTCATGTCCATCTCGGGCACGAGCGCCTGGAAATCCGCCCAGTCCGTCGGGTTGTTGCGGTTGCGCGGGTCGGCATATTCGACGGGCGAAAGCTCCCCCGACTGCAGGATCGTCTCGAGCGAGACGATCATTTCCGACATCGGCCCCGCTTCGTCACCCGTCACGCCGGTCAGGATCAGCAGATCCTCGACATATTGCCGATAGGCCTGCTTGGCCGCGGACTCGCCGGGCATCTGGTAGACCGAGCCGAGGGACAGGCCCAGGCTGCCCTCCGTCGCCGCCATCGAGATCTTCGTGGCATCGTTCATGTCGGTGGTGACCGATATGGTCATCAAGGGCGTTTCGAACACGACAAGGGACCATTCGCCGAGGAAACGGGCAATGTCGTCGTGCGTTTCCAGCGCGTTGACCTGGTCGAGATAGGGGCGCAGCGGGTCCAGCCCGGCGGCGTCGCGCGCCTCGATGTCCATGAACGCGTTGAAGAAATCGCCCACCTGCTGCACCGGGCTGCCCTTGGGCGCAGCGGCGGCGTTCGCGGCGGCGTCGACCACCGCGGCCTTCAGGATCGTGTTGGCGCGTTCGGTCATGTAGGCCATCGCCCCGATGGAAGCCATCCGTTCGGGCCGATCGGCGCGGTCCAGCCAGCCGCCCGCGGCGTATTGCTGGAAGTCGTCGCCGGGATCGACGCTCGGGTCCATGTTGTGGATGGAAAAGGCCAGCTGATCCGCGCCGATCGGGTAGACGTCCTGGGCCATGGCGGCGGCGCCCGCAAACGTGGCAAGCGCCGTCGTCATCACGAAGCATTTTGAAACTGGCGGCATGGCAAAATCCTGTCCTGCTTATGGCTGCGCGGCAAGAAGTGCCGCGGCTGGCGCGGTGGTGGTTGCCCTAAGGGTAACTCAATCCATGCGGAAGGTTAGCCGGGACCGACTATTCTGCAAAACCAAATATTTACGTCGGTGGGGCGCGGCCGATCACGCGGTCTGTGCCATCGGGCAGACCTTGGCCGCAAGGTCCGTCCGGTCATCGGGAACCGTTCATGACCTTTTCCGCAGCGTCGGAGCGGCCTTGCCGATACCGTGCAATACGGTATCGGGTCCGCGTGACCGGGGGCGGCACGATGCCGGACCGCCCGGACGTTTCAGAAGATGAAATCGGACGCGGACAGGTCGCTCAGATCGGTGTCGAGCAGCACGATCTTGTTCTGGTCGTCGCCACCCATGTCGTAGATGACCTTGCCCTTGCGCTCGGTCGAGGCATTCTTGAACTGCGCAAGGCTCGTCGCCTCGTTGGAGAAGTTCGAGAAATCGAGCTGGTCGTTGCCGCGGCCGAAATCCTTGATCACGGTCTTCTTGAAAGCGCCGGTGAACACGAAGTGGTCGGCTCCCTTGCCGCCCGTCACCGTGTTGATGCCGCCGCCCGCGTTCATGGTATCGGCGCCGCCGCCACCCTTGATCGTGTCGGCCTTGGCGCCGCCCTGGATCTCGTCGTTGTCCGCGCCGCCCTTTAGCGTGTTCTTGCCGTTGCCGCCGAAGATCGTGTCGTTGCCCTTCCCGCCGGAAACAACATCGGCACCCTTTTGGCCTTTGATCGTATCGTGGCCGTTGCCGCCCTTCAGGCTATCGGAGCCCGTGCCGCCCAGGATCGTGTCGGCATTCTTGCCGCCCTTCAGGGTGTCGTCGCCTGCCTTGCCATTCAGGTGGTCGGCATTATTCGTCCCGGTGAAGACATCGCCGCCGCCGGCACCGAAGAAGACGACATCCTCTGCGAAGATCATGTCCAGCAGCGCGTCCACACCCGTCTTCGAAAACTTGCCCAGGCTCTGCACTTCGTCGATAATCTTGTCGGCCGGGGCACCAGCCAGGACAGGCGCGAATTCGACGGTATAGCGCGGAGCCGACATCTGAAGATCGTCGCCGGTGGAAAACACGCCGTTGCCGAAGAGAAGCCGGCTTACCGTTTGCGGCGTCGATTCGGCTCCGTAGCCGTTGCCGATGATGTATCCTGCTGCCTGGGGCGATGGCCCGAAGAGCGATCCCTCAGACGCGCCGTAGACACCGTAGAAGACGCCGTTGACTTCATGTTTGTAGGACGTGAAGGAACTGGGCAGGAAGGTCGCATTGAAGTTTTCCATGTAGCCAGTGAAATTGGTCACGGAATTCCTGCCGGTAGTGATCGTGGTCGTCATGACGTCTCCTGTCGTGCCTGGCCTGAGGACGAGGCAGTTTTCTAGGTCAGCTTCGCACTGGCGCCACGCCGACCGATTGTTGATTTGATTAATATATAGGCTGGATCTCGACTAGGTAACCCGGTTTCGTGCCGAATTCGCAACCGCGATCCGGCTTCCGTTGACGGCGGGCGTGTCTGCCAAAACCGTCGATTTCACCGATGGTGAAACCGTGCCGGGATATCACAGGGTTTTCGTCGCTCTGTTTTATCGGATCTGCATTCGCGAACCGGCATCCGGAACGCGCACCGGGGCGGCCCGATGTCGGACCACCCTTGAATCTCAGAAGATGAAGTCGGACGCGGACAGGTCGTCCAGCGTGGTGTCGAGCAGAACGATCTTGTTCTGGTCATCGCCGCCCCTGTCGTAGATGACCTTGCCGTCGCGCTCGATCGAGGCAGTCTTGAACTGGTCGAAGTTCTTTGCCTGTCCGGCGAAGCCCGAGAAATCGAGCTGGTCGCCGCCACGCCCGAAGTCCGTGATGACGGTCTTCTTGAACGTTGCGGTGAACACGAAGTGGTCGGCCCCCTTGCCACCGGTCACGGTGTTCACGCCGCCGCCCGCATTCAAGGTGTCGGCACCGATGTTGCCATGGATAGTGTCGGCGCCGGCACCGCCATGGATCATGTCATCGTCCGCGCCGCCGGAAAGCGTGTTCCGGCCGTTGCCACCTTGGATCGTGTCATTGCCCTTGCCACCGGACACCGTATCGGAGCCCTTCTGTCCGTTGATCGTGTCGTGGCCGTTGCCGCCAAACAGGGAATCCCCGCCCTTGCCGCCCAGGATCTCGTCGGCGCCCTTGCCGCCGTACAGGGTGTCGGCGCCCGCCTTGCCGTCGAGGATATCGGCCTCGTCCGTCGCCCGGAAGACGTCATTGCCGCCAGCACCGTGGAAAATCACGTCGGTCCGCAGCATCGAGTTTAGCAGAAACGCCATATCCTTGTTCGTGGCATCGCCCAGTCTCTCCACGATCAAACGCATGAAGCCGGCTATGGCACCGCCGATCTCGGGCGAGAATTCGACGGTATAGCTGGGAATCGACATTTTCAGATCGTTGCGGGTGGAATACACGCCATCGCCGAATGCGACCCGGCTGATCGTCTGCAACGTCCCGATGGAGCCGACAGCATCACCCATGAGATAGCCCATCGCGTTCGGGCGCACCGTGTCTCCGATGTTCGCGGCAGATCCGGCAATAACGCCGTAGAATTCGCCGGCCCGCGTGGTCTCGTAGAACGCCTTGTCCCTGGGGGTGAAGTCCTCGTTGAAGGAATAGAGATATGCCGTGAAATCGGTGACGGAATTTCTGTTGGTGGTGATCGTTGTGGTCATCACGTCTCCTGTCCTGACCGAAATGCCAGTCAGGTGATTGCCGAGGTCAGCGGCGGAACGGGTGCCATGCCGACCGAATGGAATTTCGAAAGAATGAGCAGAAACGACTTCAGGCCAACGATGCGAGGGACCGGCGTCCGCTCAGGACCCACCGTTGGGCCTTCTGCGGAGTATCAGCCAGACGTTTTGACGTCACCAATAATCATCATCGCACCGGCGCTTTCCAAGAAGCGCCACCACGTCATGCGATTTCAGCTTGGGGGGGGTCGGGCATCACCGGCGCACCGGCGTTTGCGCCCGAAGCAATCTGCCGGTACCGCGCGAGTTTCCACCCGCGCGGCGGGGCAGGAGGGCGGCCCGATATCGGACCGCCCCGATGCGTATCAGAAGATGAAGTCGGACGCGGACAGGTCGTCCATAGTGGTGTCCAGCAGAACGATCTTGTTCAGGCCGTCGCCGTCCATGTCGTAGACGACGTTGCCGCCCCGCTCTTGCGACGCATCCTTGAACTCGGCAAAGGTGGTGGCTTCGCCGAAGTCGGAAAAGTCCAGCTCGTCATTGCCGCGCCCGAAATCCGTGATCGTTGTCTTCTTGAACGATCCGGAGAACACGAAATCGTCGGCACCCTTGCCGCCGGTCACCGTATTGATGCCGCTGCCGGCGTTGATCACGTCGTGACCCTTGCCACCGTCGATCGTGTCCTTGCCATTGCCACCAAAGATCACATCGGCACCGCCGCCGCCGAAGACCGTGTCCGCGCCGTTGGCCGCATAGATCGTGTCGGCGCTCTTGCCGCCCTTGATCGTATCGTTGCCCTTGCCGCCATAGATGGTATCGGAACCGTTGCCGCCGAAGATCGTGTCGGAACCGTTGCCGCCGTAAATCGTATCGTCGCCCTTGCCGCCATTGATCGTGTCGGACCCGCCGTTGCCGTAGAGCGTGTCGTCGCCATTGCCGCCGTAAATGTCGTCTGCGCCCTTGCCACCGTACAGGGTGTCGTCGCCGCCCTTGCCTTTCAGCATATCGGCATTGTCGGTCCCCGTGAAGACATCGTCACCGCCGGCGCCGTAGAACGCGACATCGTCCGGGATCATGTTGTCCAGCAGGGTTTGGACCTCGCCGTTCGATGCGCCGCCAAGATCCAGCATGCCGTAGATCACGTCGACGGCCGCGTCACCGGTGATCGACGGCGACAGATCGACCGTGTAGGCTGGCGCCGACATGTCCAGCGCGACGCTGCCGCCCCCGATGTCGGTGTAGTATTCGCCGCTGCCGAAGACGACCTGGCTGACAGTGCCCGACAGCGTGTGCGTGTTGAAGTCGTAGACGACATTGTCACGGATGATGTACCCCAGCGCGCCCGGGGCCGGCGTTTCGCTGACCGGCGCGGCCGAGGCGCCATAGTCGCCCGAAAGCCCGTTCGAAAAGACGCCCCGGCCCGCGGATTCGAAATTGTTATTGAAGGACTGCACGTAGGCGAAGAAATCGGTCGCGGCGCCGGTGCGGGTTCTGATCGTGGTGGTCATGACATCTCCTGTCCTGCCTGGTCTGCCGATAAGGCGAATGCAGGGGTCAGTTGCGAACGGGTGTCATGCCGTTCGACTGGTATTGTGATTGATATGTCCGCTGGGTGGGTGGTACGCGGTGCCCGCGCGAACCCGGTTCATATCCGGGCCTCCGCCTTGCTGCGGCAGTGCTAGGAAATCTTATAGAAATTGTCAAGAATTTCCATCAGTATGAATTAGCTTGTAAATTCTCAACAATCTTTATCTGAAGATAACTGTCGGAAATGTAGCATTCCGGCATCACCGACGACCGCTGTACCGCCTCCCGGCTTCTCCTTCCCGGGGCGATCCTGTAGGCACTGCACCCGGTGACTGCCGGTTCCGTCCGTCACCGAAGACCTGCCAGCATCCCGCCAGCCATCAAACCGACATTTGGCCAAAGCCGCCCCCGTGGGGCTGGAGGATGATCTTGCGCACCCTGTTCTACTGTTCCTCGATTCTCGCCCTGACCTGTGCCAGCACCGCCATGGCGCAGGACACCGACCCATTTTACCTCGGCCAGATCGTGATCGATTACGCCGGCGCCGGTGACCTGAACGAGGTCAACGTGGACGGCGAAGATCTTGAGATCATCGAACCGACCGACCTGCGCGACGTGTTCAAGAACGAACCCGCCGTTTCCGTAGGAAGCTCGCTGCCGATTTCGCAGAAGCTCTATGTTGACGGGGTCGAGGAAAACAACCTGTCGGTCACCATCGACGGCGCGCGGCAGAACAACAAGATCTTCCACCACAACGCCACCACCTACATCGATCCCGAACTGCTTAAGCGCGTCCGCGTCGACCCCGGCGTGGCGCCGGCCGATGCAGGGCCCGGCGCGCTTGGCGGCGCGATTGCCTTCGAAACCAAGGATGTCGATGATCTGCTGGCCCCGGGCCTTACCTTCGGCGGCCTGTTCTCGACCGAGTACCAGTCGAACGGCCACGTCTTTTCCAACAGCCTCACGCTGATGACCCGCCATGGCGGGTTCGAGGCGCTGCTATCCGGCAAGTATGCCACCGGCGGCACGCAGGTGGATGGTGACGGGAACGATATCCTCGGCTCGGGCACCGGGATGTCCAGCGGGCTGGGCAAGTTCGCCTACGAAACCGAAAACGGCGGGCGGTTCGAGTTCAGCTACGAAACCGTGCGCGACGACGATCTGCGCCCGTTCCGGGCCGACATGCAATCGTCCGACGGCGTGCTGATGACCCGGCGCTATGACCTGCAGCGCGAAAACATCGTGTTCAACTACACCACGGTAGATCCCACGGCCTACTGGGACCCGAAGTTCCTGATCGCCTACAGTTCCACCGATCTGTACCTGCCCACCGACAGCGACATCGGCAAAGGCAAGACCGACAGCTACAACGGCGTGTTCCAGAACCGGTTTACACTGCCCATCGGCACAATCACCGCCGGTCTCGATTTCTACTCCGATGATGCGCAGCTCGACTACACCAGCCTGACCACACCGTCAGACTCGATGACCCCGAACGAGAAGGCCGAAAACGTCGGGCTGTTCGCCCAGGCGCGGCTGGATCCCACCGACCGGCTTCGCGTGACCGCCGGTCTTCGCGGCGACATGCAAAGCTTCACCGGCACCGATGGCACGACGTACGATAACTCCGGGCTCTCGGGGAACGCAGCGGTCGAATATGCCGTGACCGATGCGTTTTCGGTGGGCGCAGGCGCGTCCCGTGTCTGGGGCGGGATCGCGCTGGCGGAAAACTTCATCATGAACCCGGCCTGGGTCTACCCGTCGGACGGGATCGAACCGGTGACGTCCGACAACTACTTCCTTGCGGCATCCTACGATTCCGGACCATGGAGCCTGAGCGGCCGTCTGTTTCAGACCAGCATCAAGGACGCCCGCGCACCCAGCTATCGCGCCGGCCCCGCCGTGACCGCCGACATGGAATCCGAAGGCTATGAAGTGAAGGCAGGCTACAACTGGGGATCGGGTTTTGTCCGGCTGGGCTATGCCGACATCGACAGCACGGTCGACGGCTCCCACGCCGATTCCTACCTAGGCCGTTACCTGACGACGCCGCTGGGCCGCCAGATGACGGTGGAAGTGCTGCAAAGTGTGCCCAACACCGGCCTGCTGTTCGGCGCCGACGCCCAGATCGCGTTCGAGGAAGACGGCTTCTATGACGGTGACCCTGCCGATCCGCTGCCCGGCTACCAGGCCGTGAACGCCTTCGTGGAATACGTTCCGGCCGCTTACGGAAACCTCAAGCTGCGCCTGCAGGTCGATAACCTGTTCGACGAGCTTTACACCGACCGCGCCACTTACGGGCAGGAGTTCGTGAGCGAAGGGCTCATCCCGCTCTACCAGCCCGGCCGGTCCGTGTCGGTCCGTGCAACGCTGACGTTCTGAGGAGGACGGTCATGCTACGCTCGATCCTGCTTGCGCTTTCGGTCGTGGCAGCGCCCGCGTTGGCCGACACCGTGACCGTCGACACGTTCGACGGTCCGGTGGAGGTGGAAACCAATCCTGATACCATCGCCGTCTTCGACATCGCCGCGCTCGATACGCTGGGCGCGCTGGGGATCACGGCCGATGGCGCGGTCGCGCCGCTCTACCTGCCATATGTCGAGGAGACAGCCGGAGACGCCACGGTCGTAGGGTCGCTCTTCGAGCCCGACATGGAGGCCGTGGCAGCCCTTGGCCCCGACCTGATCATCGCCGGCGGACGGTCGCAAAAGGCCGTGCCGCAGCTGGCCCGGATGGCGCCGACGCTCGACATGACGATCTGGGATGATGCCGTGGGCGAAGGGCTGGCGCGGCTGGACGCCTATGGCAAGATCTTCGGGAAGGAAGCCGAGGCCACGGCCCTGCGCGCGGACTTCGAAACCAAGCTGGAAGCGGCGAAAGCGGCCGTGGCCGGAAAGGGCAAGGCGCTGATCGTGATGACGAACGGGCCCAAGGTATCGGCCTATGGCGCCGGCGGCCGGTTCGGCTGGCTGCACACCGCGCTGGATCTGCCCGAGGTCATCGACGGCGTCGAACAGACCACCCATGGCGAGGCGATCAGCTTCGAGTTCATCAAGGAGGCCGACCCCGACATCCTGATCGTGATCGACCGGCTGGTCGCCATCGGCCGCGAAGGGGAAAGCGCCCGGACGACGCTGGACAACGCGCTGGTGCGGGACACGACCGCGTGGAAGACCGGCAATGTCGTCTACGTCGACAGCGGCGCGCTTTACATCGCCGGCGGCGGGATCCAGTCGATGAACCGTATTCTGGACCAGTTCATAGACACTTTCGGTGACGGCTGAACCTTTGGAATCTTCGGTGACGTGCAGTTCCCCGGGCCGCCTGCGGGCCGGGTGCGGGCCTGTCTTGGCACGCTCCAGCTGATGTCGCTTCGGGGTACACACTTGCGCCTCGCGCTCAGCCTTCTCGGGCTGGCAGGGCTGTTCGTCCTGTCCCTGCTCGTCGGCGTGATCGACCTGCGGCAAGGCGGAGACGTCTGGCATGTGATGACGGTCAGCCGCCTGCCACGCAGCTTCGCCGTGGTGATCGCGGGCGCGGCACTGGCCGTGTCAGGCGCGATCATGCAGATGCTGGTTCGCAACCGCTTTGTCGAGCCGATGACCGCCGGCACCGGACAAGGCGCAGCCCTTGGGGTGCTGGTCGCGACGCTGCTGTTCCCCGAGGCGCCGATCATCGCGCGAATGGGTTTCGCGGCCATCGCGGCCCTTGCCTCCAGCCTGCTGTTTCTTGCCATGGTCCGCCGCCTGCCCGCGACACAACCGCTGCTGATCCCGCTTGTCGCCCTGATCTACGGCGCACTTGTGCTGGCCATCGTCACCTTCATCGCGTGGCAGACCGATCTGCTTCAGTACATCGAGGTCTGGATCAACGGCGAATTCTCGGGCGTGCTGGCGGGCCGGTACGAGCTTTTGTGGATCGCCGCCATCGTCACCGTGCTCAGCTACGTCGTGGCCGACCAGTTTGCCATTGCCGGCATGGGCAAGTCGGTCAGCATCAACCTTGGCCTCAACTACGATCTCGTGCTGCTGCTCGGGTTGCTCAGCGTCTCGATCACCACGGCGCTGACGGTGGTCACGGTCGGCATGATCCCCTTCGTCGGCCTTGTCGTACCCAACATCGTGTCCCGCCTGTACGGCGACCACCTGCGCGGCACCCTGCCCCTGACCGCGTTCTGGGGCGCGGGTGCGATGCTGGCATCCGACATCCTTGGCCGGCTGATCCGCTATCCGTTCGAAATCCCCGTCGGCACCGTCTTCGGCGTGATCGGCACGGCGGTGTTCCTGTGGCTTCTCTATTCACGGCCGTCCCATGGCGCCCCGTAAGGTCCTGACGCTCCTCGCCCTGCTCGCGCTGTTGTCGGCCGCGGGCTACATGGCGCTGGGTGCGAAAGCACCGTGGAGCTTCCTGCTACCGTTCCGGGGCGAAAAGCTGGCGGCGCTGGTGATCGTGGCGGTGGCAGTGTCGACGGCAACGGTGCTGTTCCAGACCATCACCTTCAACCGCATCCTGACGCCATCTATCATGGGGTTCGATGCGCTCTACGTGCTGATCATGACCGCGTCGATCTACCTCTATGGCGGGGCCGAGGTCGTGGGCTGGTCGCATCTAGGCGTGTTCCTGACCTCCGGCGCGGTGATGATCGGCGCGTCGCTTCTTTTGTTCGGCACCCTGCTGGTACAGGCCCGCGCCGACATCATGCGCATGATCCTGACCGGCATCATCTTCGGCGTGCTGTTCCGGTCACTGACCGGCTTCCTGCAACGGATGATCGACCCCAACGAATACAGCATGCTGCAGGTCGCCTCCTACGCCCGGTTCAATACCATCGAGACCGACCTGCTGCTGATCGCCGCCCCCGTGACAATCATCGCCGTCGCGCTGGCGTGGAGGATGCGCCGCGCGCTGGATATCGTGTCGCTGGGGACCGACGTGGCGCTGGATCTTGGCGAAACCCCGCGGCGGCGGCAGTTCCAGGCGCTGACGCTGGTCGCGGTGCTGGTCGCGGTGGCAACGGCCTTCGTGGGTCCAGTCGCCTTCCTTGGCCTTCTGGTCGTCAGCCTCGCCCATGGGGTGCTGGCCACGCCCTACCACGCGTATCTTCTGCCCGCGGCGGCGCTGATCTCCATCACCGTGCTGGTCGGCGGCCAAACGGTGCTGGAACGCGTGCTGCACCTCTCTACCCCGCTGTCCGTCGTGGTCGACGTTCTGGGCGGCGCGGTATTCCTGTTTCTTGTCCTCAGGGGGAAAGCAAAATGATCCGGTGCGAAGGTATCTCCCATGCCATCGGCGGGGTGAAGATCCTGCACGACGTCTCGCTCGATCTGCCCAAGGGCGGGGTGACGGCGCTGATCGGGCCGAACGGCGCGGGCAAGTCGACACTTCTGTCCCTGATCGCCCGCCTTATCCCGCTGCAATCCGGCCGCATCACGGTGGAAGACCGCGACCTGAGCCAGATGCGCGGCGACGATCTGGCCCGCACCCGCGCGATCCTGACCCAGAGCGTCGATATCGCCCCCCGCCTGACCGTCGAACAGCTTGTGGGCTTCGGCCGCTACTCGCACAGCAAGGGCCGCCCGACCGACGCCTGCCGCACCATGATCGACCGCGCCATCGCCCGGTTCGACCTGCAGGACCTGCGCACCCGCATGATCGACACCCTGTCCGGCGGCCAGCGCCAGCGCGCGCTGATCGCGATGATCTACGCCCAGGATTCCGGATACTTGCTGCTGGACGAACCCTTGAACAACCTCGACATCGCGGCCTCGCGCAGCCTGATGCGGCACCTCGTCGAACTGGCCCGGGACGAGGCCCGGACCGTTCTGATCGTGCTCCACGACGTGAACTATGCCTGCGCCTATGCCGACCGGATCGTGGCCATGTCCGGCGGTCGCGTCGTGGCGCAAGGCCCGCCCGCCGAGATCGTGACCGCCACGCTGCTGAGCGACGTCTTCAACACGGACGCGACGGTCGAACATCTGGCCGGCCGCCCCGTGATCCTCGTGTAGGGTGCGTGGTTCCCACGCACCGCACGCTCACCATTCAGCCCGGGCTTCCATCGCGACCGGACCACCGGCCCGCGCCGTCCACACCTTCAGGCCGTCCCAGTCCTCGCTGGCATTCAGGCTGAAATCGGCGTTGTCGAACAACGGCGACAGGCTGCGGAACCGGAACGCCGTCGGGCGCGCGCCCCGGATATCGGCCGCCATCTGCGCCAGCAGCGTCGCCTGCAGCGGCCCGTGGACGATCAGCCCGGGATAGCCTTCGACCTCGGTCACGTAGGCCTTGTCGTAATGGATCCGGTGCCCGTTGAAGGTCATCGCCGAGTAGCGGAACAGCAGCGGCGCGGTGGGCCGGATCACCGTCCGGTGCGTGCCTTCTGACGCGCGTTCCGGCATCCGCCCGGCCGTGTCGCCGGGGGCCGTCGCATCGCGGTAGACGATATCCTGTCGTTCGGTCAGCACGTCCCTCCCTCCACTGCGGATCTCGTGTTCCACGGTCACGAAACACAGCACCCCGGTCCGGCCCTCCTTCAGCACCACGTCCCGGATGGTGGAGCGACGTTCGACAATCTCCCCCACGCGGATGTCGTCCTGAAACGAAAACGCCCCGCCTGCCCACATGCGGCGGGGCAAGGGCACCGGCGGCAGGAACCCGCCGCGCGCCGGGTGACCGTCATCGCCCAGCTCGGACGTGGGCGCGATGGGCTGGGTCAGGCAGAAATGGATCAGAAGCGGCGCGATATCGCCCTCCTCCGCGCCCGATTGCCGGTCGAAGGTGGCGTTGAACTGGCGGACAAGCGTGCGGCTCAGCCGCTCTGCCTCTACCTGCTCCCGCCCGATCCATTGGCGCAGATGATCGATATCGACCTGCATCAGAACGACCTCGGCATGCCCAGCACGTGCTCGGCGACGTAGGACAGGATCAGGTTCGTGGAAATCGGCGCCACCTGGTACAGCCGCGTTTCCCGGAACTTGCGTTCCACGTCGTATTCATTGGCGAACCCGAAGCCGCCGTGGAACTCGATACAGGCGTTCGCCGCCTCCCAACTGGCCTTGGCGGCAAGGTACTTTGCCATGTTCGCCTCGGCCCCGCAGGGCTTTCCGGCATCATAAAGCGCGCAGGCCTTGTAGCGCATCAGGTTCGCGGCCTCGACTTCGATATAGGCCTCGGCAATCGGGAACTGCACGCCCTGGTTCTGCCCGATGGGGCGCCCGAAGACCTGCCGTTCGCTGACATAGGCGGTGACCTTGTCGGTGAACCAGTAGCCGTCGCCAATGCATTCCGCCGCGATCAAATCGCGTTCGGCGTTCAGCCCGGTCAGGATGTACTTGAAGCCCCTGCCTTCCTCGCCGATCAGGTTCTCCTCCGGGATCTCGAGGTTGTCGAAGAACAGCTCGTTGGTCTCGTGGTTGACCATGTTGGCAATGGGTTTGACGTCCATCCCGCCCTTCATCGCGTCAGCGATGTCGACAAGAAAGATCGACAGCCCGTCCGATTTCTTCGAGACCTCGGCCAGCGGCGTCGTGCGCGCCAGCAGGATCATGTAATCCGAGTGCTGCACGCGGGAGATCCAGACCTTCTGCCCGTTCACGACGTATCGGTCGCCTGTCTTCACGGCCGTGGTCTTCAGCTGCGTCGTGTCGGTCCCGGTCGTGGGCTCGGTCACGCCCATGCTCTGCAACCGCAACTCGCCCGACGCCAGTTTGGGCAGGATCCGCTGGCGCTGTTCGTCCGAGCCGTGCCGGACAAGCGTGTTCATGTTGTACATCTGCCCGTGGCAGGCGCCCGAATTGCCACCCGCGCGGTTGATTTCCTCCATGATCACGCTGGCCTCCGTCAGGCCAAGGCCCGAACCGCCGAAGTCCTTCGGGATCAGCGCCGCCATCCAGCCCGCCCGGGTCAGCGCGTCGACGAAGGCGTCCGGATAGGCGCGGTCGGCATCGACCTTGCGATGGTACTCGGGCGGAAACTCGGCGCAGAGCGCGCGGACACCGTCGCGGATATCCTGGTATTCGTCCGGATCGGTCATGCGTCCCCCTTCGCGTTCTCGCCTGCCCATGGGGATAGCGCCGATCCGCTCGCGGCGACAAGCCCGGACTCCTGAAGGGCAGGCAACGCCGTGACGTAGGACGCCTCCGGCGGGAGTATTTGGGAAAAGAAGAAGCAGGGAATCCCAACTTCTTTGGTCCGGAAATACCTCGGGGGAGTCCGGGCCGCAGGCACGGGCGGGGGCAGAGCCCCCATGCCGCTCCGCGACGCGGGACACCCGCAAACAGGCTTGGCGCCCGGGTCGCCGTTTTGTATTGCTGGCTCCGGAGGTCCGCCGCGGTGTCGATGCGTCAACCAACAGCCGGGGAACGGCACACGGAACGGGTGATGATACGCCCCGTCGCAGCCGACGTCGCGATCGCGACGGCCTTGGCGCTTGCCGGGCTCCTGTCGGGCTCGCTGACCATGATAAGCGAGGCCATCCGCAGCCTCCTGATGCTGCCCGCCTCGGTCGTGGGGTTGTGGCTTTTGCGGGCGAACCATCGCGGGAAGATGGCCCGGTTCGAATTCGGCGTCGACAAGGTTGAACGCTTTGCCTCGATGCTGATCGGCGTCGCGCTCCTGATCTGCGGTCCCCTGATCGCCGGCGGCGCCATCGAAAGCGCCATGGGCCACGGCCTTGCCGCCAGCCCGCTGGGCCTTGCCCTGGCCGCGGCGGTCAATGCCGTCAACACGGCCGTCAACGTGATGGGTTGGCTGTCGCTGCGCTCCCTGCCTGTCGACCGCCGGGGCGAGACCTTCCAGTCTCAATATGCCGCGCGGGTCACGATGATGCGGTCGTCGCTGGTGCTTCAGGTGACGCTGACCGCCGCCGCACTGGCGCAGGACCCGGTTCTGGCCAACGGGCTGGATGCGTTCGGGGCGGTCTATGTCGCGGTGCTCATGATCGCCGGCGGCGTGTCGATGCTGCGGCGCACCCTGCCCCATATCGTCGACCGGCGTCCCGATGACGGCCTGTCCGATCACATTGCCCGCGCGGTGGTCGCGGCCTTCCCCGAGGCCCGTCTGGGCCCGATCCGCACCCGGCCCGTGGGCGAAGGCGTCGCCGCCGAAATCCGGTTGACCCTGCCGCCCCTCACCCCGGCCGAAAACCTGCGCACCGGCCGCGCGACGATCCTGGAACAGCTGGGCGCCCGCGCGGTCCGGCCCGTCACGTCCCTGACCCTTGTTCCCGAACCGTCACAGTAAAATCCTGACCCGAGAAAGACACCGGAGACCACAATGCCCCCCAGACGGATCTACACGCTCGTCATCATTGCCGCGGTGATCTACTGCGGCGTGATGGTGGCGCCCTACCTTCGGTCGACACTGGTGCGCGACGCGGCGGTGACGACATGGGCGGACCGTGCGGTGGCCCCGATTGCCGGCCAGATCGTCAGCGACCTGCCCGCCGTGGGCGAGATCGTGGGCGACGACGGACTGATCGCGACCATAGAGAACACGCTGCTGCTGGCCGAACAGCAATCCATCGAGATGCTGCACCAGAAGGTCGTGCTGGCCCGGATCCGCGCGGAGGAGGCGGAATCGCGGCTGGAAGAGCTGTCGACGATGGACACCAAGCGCCTTGCCGACCGGGATGAATTCGCCGCGATCTTCGAAACCGTGCTGGAAGCCGACATCTCCAGCCTGCGCGCGGAACGCGAGGTCGTCGATGACCGCGTCGCGGTCCTGAACCGGATCACCCAGCGGCACGAGGAACTGAACGCCCGCGGGCTGGATCCGCAGGAGGGGCTGGACGAGGCGATGTTGCGGCTGGCCACGGCCAAGGCGCGCCGCGCACAGATCGAAACCGAACTGAAAGCGGCCGTGCTGCGGCGCAACGCGGCGAAGCGGGGGATCTTCATCTCGGGCGACGGATCGACGCCGGACTGGCTCCGCTATGGCGAGTTCGAACTGACGATGGAAACCCAGCGCGTCAGCCACGAACTGCACCAGGCGCTGTCGGAACTGGCCGAGGAAGAACAAAGCCTCGCCACCGCCGAGAAGACGCTGGAGCATCTCAGCCATGGCACGGTCAAGGCGCCCCCGGGGTCGCTGATCGTGTCGGTCCTCACCTCGCCCGAGGCCACGGTGCAGGCGGGAACGCCCATCGTCGAATGGGTCGATTGCCGGGTGCTGCTGGTGGACGTGCCGCTGCCGGATGCCGAGGCGCCGCTGATCGACACGGGCGACCCTGCCCATGTGATCCTTGAAGGGGAGAACCGGACGCGCGACGCCACGGTCCTGCTGGTCCGCGGCTCGGCCGCGACGCTGGGGCGGACGGATCTGGCCGCGCTGGCCAAGGGGCGTCTGCCGGGGGTCGCACAGGCGGTTCTGACCCTGGACGCGGAGCTGGACGATTTCCCGCGTTGCCCGGTGGGGCGCGCGGCCTATGTCCGTTTCCCGGATGTCGGCCTGATCGACATCATCCGTGCCCGGCTGCGGCTGTGACGACGCCCACGCCCGAACAACGCCATCAGGAGAAGGCGTTCATCCTGACGACGGTCGCCGATACCGCGATCACCGCAACGCTGGCCCTGATCGCCATCGTCGGTGGCTCTCTCGCGATGCTCAGCGAGGCGACGCGCGCGGTGCTGCTGCTGTCGATCAACTTCTACACCATCTGGCTGATGCTGGGCGTCCACCGTGGTCGCTTCACCACCTTCGAATACGGCACGGGCAAGCTGGAGCGCCTGATCTTCGCGGTCGTCGGCGTGGGCCTTTTGCTGGGCGCGTACTGGGTTCTGAAATCCGTGGCCGATGCCTTCATCGATGACGGCCCGCCGGCCAGCCCTCTCAGCCTGACCTTCGGCGCGCTGATCAATGCCGTGAACCTCGTGGTCAACTATATCGGTTGGCACGCGATGACCCGCGCCGCCCGCAAGGATGGCCCCGGCCTGATGGCGGCAGAGATCAGCTCGCGGTTCGGGTCGCTGGTGGGCTCGGCCATCCTGCAGGTCACCATCACCGCGTCGGTTCTGGCGAAAGACCCCGTCATCGTGCTGACCTTCGATGCCATCGGCGCAGTTCTGGTGGCTTTCCTGATGACACGTCGGGGCCTGAAGATGGTGATCGCGGGCATATCCTCGCTGCTCGACCAACCGCCCGATCCCGATCTCGCCCAGAGTATCCGCAACGCCGTCGCCCGCGTCGTGCCCCCTGACGCTTTGGAAACGCTGCGGATGCGCCGTGGCGGGCCGGTGGTCTATGTCGATATCGTGGCCCGGCCCGATGCCTTCAACACGGTGCACGACATCACGTCCGGGGCCGAGGAGATACGTCGGGCCCTGGCCGATCTGCCGGACGGCGTGGACGTGAGCCTGGCCGTCGGAGCGTCGGCATGACGGCAAGGTTGTTATGTCCTGCGGGCTTTGCTTTAAAGCTATGCATCGAATGTGTCTTAAATTTTCTGGACAAGTCAGAAGACCGGCCCATTTGAGTTCACAGGCGTCGTACCGTCCTATGGCGGTGCGCCCGGCCGAATGGTCGGTCACGGCGCCGCAAGAAGGCCCAGGGACGGTACGTCAGGATGCAATCTCTTATGCGTATGAGACACTTGACAGCGCCCTGTTGCCGGGAACTGTTCGCACTGTGCCGTCATGCAACCCCTGAAGACCGGAACTGCAGATGACGGACCTGGAACGGATCGAAGCGATGATCAGCCGCGTCGCCCTGGGTGATCGCGCCGCCTTTTCCGACCTGTACGATGCCACGTCCGCGAAACTTCTGGGAGTTTGCCTGCGTGTCTTGAAGGACAGATCACTCGCCGAGGATGCCATGCAGGACGCTTACGTCAAAATCTGGAGCCATGCCGGCCGCTATACCAGCGGCGTGGCAAGCCCGATGACGTGGCTGATCACGATTGCCCGCAACACGGCGATCGACCGTGCCCGCATGCGCAAGCCTGCCGACAACCTTGCCGATCACGATGCCACGCTCACCGCCACCGGCCCGACACCAGAACAATCGACGGTAGCCGCCTCGCTTGCGCGGAGAGTCACGCAGTGCCTTGCCGAACTGCAGACCGACCGCGCCGCGGCGATCCGTTTGGCCTATCTCGAAGGTCTCAGCTATGCTGATCTGGCGGAACGGTTCGAGGTTCCGCTCAACACCATCCGCACCTGGCTCAGACGGGGGCTGATGACTCTGCGGGCCTGTGTGGAAAGATGAGCGACCCCTTCACCGACATTCCGGACGACGGCGGGAGCGATGTTGCCCTGGCGGGTGAACTCGCGCTGGGGCTTCTGGAAGGCGAGGCGCTGGACGAGGCGCTGGAGCTCTTCAACGCCGATCCGATCTTCGCCGCGCTCGTCGCCGAATGGCGGCTTCAGCTTTCCGTCTACGACGAGGAAGTGGTCGAAGCCCGCGCCCGCCCCGCCGTGAAGGCCGCCCTTGAAGCACGGCTTTTCGGGGATGAACGCGTGCCCGTCTGGCGGCGTCTATGGCCGTGGCAACTGGCCACCGGGGCCGCCGCGCTGGCTGCCGTGTGGTTCGCACTGGCCCCGGTCCCACCCGTCACCGAACCCGACGCAGCAGCACCGGTTTACGTGGCCGAGCTGTCGGCACAGGATGACAGCCTGCGCCTGGTCGCGGCCTATGACCCGGCCGAAGACGCCATCGTCATCCGCCGCACCGAAGGCCAGGCACAGGCCGGCCGCGCCCTGCAATTGTGGGGGATCGCGCCCGACAGCCTACCCGTCTCCATCGGCGTTCTGCCGGATGATCCCGACGCCCGCTTTGCCGTCCCGGCCGACCTCGCCGACCGTGTCGCCGGCCTGACGCTTGCCGTCAGCGACGAACCGCCCGGCGGTTCGCCCACCGGCCAGCCGACCGGAGCCGTCCTTGCCGCGGCGCCCTTGGAAGGAATTTAGGAAAATTAACCACGTTTTTTCATAGACTTGTAATTTTCCCTTGGGTCGTCTGAAACTTCTCCTCCAAACATCACGTGTCTTCTGGTGATTCAGGGCCTCCAGCCCTGATCGAACGGAGGTGCTATGACATCCTGGATCGCCTGTGCATTTCTTGGCCTGGCCCTCGCTGCGGCTGGGCCTGCTCTGGCCGCCGATCAGGCCGTGCCGAACTGGCCGATGTCACAGAGCCGGACCATCACTGACAATGCGGAGGCGGCAGAGGGCTTTTCGACCCTCGTGTCCGCGATGACGCAGACCGACATCGCCCGGCTGCTGCAGGAACCGGGACCGTTCACCGTCTTCGCCCCGGCCGACGCAGCCTTCGCGAAGCTTTCGCCCCAACGGATGCAGACGCTGATGCATCCCGACAACCGGAGCGAGCTTGCCAGGCTTCTGGGCGCTCATGTCGTGCGCGGGAAGATGAGCTCTCCGATCCTGACGGCAATGGCGCGCGCATCGGCCCACGGAGGTTACCGGATGTACACCGTGTCGGGTGATTTCCTGCTGCTTCGGCCCCGCGACGGCAAGTTGTGGCTGCGCGACGAACACGGGAGCGTCGGGCTGATCACCATGACCGATATCAGTCAATCGAATGGCGTGATTCACGTCGTCGATACCGTTCTGGTTCCATTCTAACCGTCCCGGAACCAGGACGGGTCGGGCGGCCCCCCAGACCGTCCGGCACCAGCGCCGGCGCCCCCTGTGCGCCGGCGCTGACTTTTTCAGGGAACCGGCCGTTCAGCCACGCATTTCACGGTGCACCCATGATCTCCATCATCCGGGCATCGGCGATGGCGTCGGCAGCATAGGTGAACGTCCCGTCCCGCTTCATCTCCTCGGCCGCGCGCTGCACCGCGCCCATCGCCGTCCGGAACAACGACCCGCCGACGCTGATCCGCCGCACGCCGGCGCGGGACAGGTCCGCCACGGAAATCGCCGGGCCGGAGAGACCCATGACAACGTTCACCGGCCGGTCGACCTCGCGGCAGACGGTTGCAATCGTGTCGATGTCCGGCAGGCCCGGCGCGTAGAGAACATCCGCCCCGGCCTCGGCGAAGGCCTGCAGGCGCACGATGGTGTCGGCCAGGTCGGGCCGGCCCCACAGGTAGTTCTCGGCGCGGGCGGTCAGCAGGAACGGCAGGTCGCGCGCGGCCTCGGCCGCGGCGCGGATCCGGTCGGTGGCATGGGAGAGGTCATAGATCGGATCGTCGGGATCGCTGCGCGCATCCTCGATCGAACCGCCGACCAGCCCGGTGGTCGCGGCGTCCCGGATGCACGCGGCGCAGTCCTCGGGCGTATGGCCGAACCCGTTCTGCAAGTCGGCCGAAACGGGCAGGGCGGTCGCCGCCACGATCTGGCGCGCATTCGCCAGCACCTCGTCGCGGGTCAGCAGGTTCGCCATGTCCGGTTTGCCGGAGGAGAACGCATAGCCCGCGCTGGTGGTGGCCAGCGCGTCGAACCCGGCCGCCGCAAGCAGCCGCGCCGATCCCGCATCCCACGGGTTCGGCATGACAAAGGCACCGGGGCCCTCATGCAGTGCCTTGAAACGGGTGTAGCGGTCGGTCTGATCGGTCATGGTCCCTGTCTCCCTTGTTACCTGCACAAGCCTAGCACGGCAGGAACAAAGTGGGAACAATTGACATTGGCAGGCACCGCGCCTGTCGACGGCAAGGGAGGAGGCGGGCCTCCCGCCTCCGACCGGGGAGGGTGGGCGGGGCCGTCGACAGGCGCGGTCCCGACGCCCGAGCTGCCGACTGGCCCGCCAAGCGTGCGATGCGTCCGCTCGGGCCCTAGAAGCCGATGGCGCACCCGTCCTTGCGGGGGTCGGAGCCTGCGACCAGCATGCCCGTCTCCGGATCGATCATGATCGCCTGCGCGCCGCCGATGGGAGAGCCGGGGCGCACAAGATCGTGTCCCATGGCCGTCAGAGCGTCGCGCATCTCCTGAGGGATCGTGCCTTCGACCTCGACCTGCCCCGAATAGGGATCGGGGAAGAAGCGCGGTCGGTCGATGGCTTCCTGTATATCCAGCCCGAAATCCAGCAGCCCCGTCAGGAACTGCATGTGCCCGAAGGCCTGGTACTGCCCGCCCATCACGCCATAGGGCATCACCGCGCGTCCGTTCCGCGTGACCATGCCGGGGATGATCGTGTGCAGCGGCCGCTTGCCCGGGGCGATGCAGTTCGGGTGATCCGCATCCAAAACGAAGCCCATGCCCCGGTTCTGCAGGATGACGCCGGACTCAGGCGCCGTCTGGCCGCTGCCGAAGCCGTTGAAGATCGTGTTGATGAAGCTGCAGCAGTTCCGGTCCTTGTCGACGACCGTGATGTAGACGGTATCCGGATGCCGCGGCACGGTGAAGAGCGGCAGATCCTTCAGCGCGCGGGCCGGATCGATCGCGCCCCGCAGCGCATCGGCATGGGCCATGGACAGAAGCCCTTCGACTGGCACGTCCGAGAATTTCGGATCGGCCACGAAGAGGTTCCGGTCGCGATAGGCCAGCCTTCCCGCCTCGATCTCAAGATGCATCCGTTCGGGCGTGATCGGCCCGGACGGGTCGATGTCGAAGCCCGCCATGATGTTCAGCAGCATCAGCGCCGTCACGCCCTGCCCGTTCGGCGGACACTGGTGAACGGTGTAGCCCCGGAAGTCGGCCGAGATCGGGGTGACGTAATCGCCTACCCGGTTCGCGAAGTCCTCCATCGTGTGCAGCCCGCCGCGGGATTGCAGGAAGCCCACGATATCTTCGGCCACCGGGCCGGAATAGAAGCCTTCGCGCCCCTCTTCGGCGATGCGGGCCAGCGTGGCGGCCAGCTTGGGGAAGCGCAGCACCTCGCCCGGTTTCGGCGCGCGGCCCTTGGGCAGGAACATCGCGGCAGAGTTCGCCTCGTTTGCCAGAAGCGCCTCCTGACCCGCGAAATCGAAGGCCACGCGGGGCGACACGGGGAAGCCGTCGCGCGCATAGCCGATGGCGGGCTGAAGAAGATCGCCCAAAGACCACGAGCCATGGTCGCGCACCAATTGCGTCCACGCGTCGACGGCGCCGGGAACGGTCACGGAATGCGGGGTCTGGCGTTCAAGCGCGGTGATGCCCTGCGCGGCATACCAGTCCGGCGTGGCGCCGGTGGGCGCGGCGCCCGAACCGTTGAAGGCCACCACCTCGTCGCTTCCGCCGGGGGCGTAAAGGCAGAAGCAATCTCCGCCGATCCCTGTCGATCCCGGTTCCACCACGCCCTGCACGGCGCAGGCGGCCACGGCGGCATCCATCGCGTTGCCGCCCCGGCGCAGCACGTCCACCGCGGCCTGCGTGGACAGGGGATGCGAGGTTGCGGCCATCGCCTGCGGGGCATGGACCGGCGAGCGGCCGGGATGTTCTAGATCGCGCATGGGACGGGCCTTTCACTGGGCGGGAAAATCGGGCCGACAGAACCCCAATTTCCCGCCCGCGGCAAGCATGACCCGACACGCGGGTCGTTCAGCCCTGCGGACCGACGCTTGCGATGTAGGCCGCGATGTCGTCGACGCCCCGGTTCACCTTGATCGCCATCTTCGACTTGGCCTTCGGATCGTCGAGGTAAGTGCGCAGAAATTCCCGCGGGTCGGCGGCGTATTCGACAAGGTTGGTCTCGTCCCAGACAAGACCCTGCTGACCGGCTTGCACCAGCGACTCGGAATAGCTGTAATCCTCGACGGTGCCCGCGGTGCGGCCGAAGAGGCCATAGAGGTTCGGCCCCACCCGTCCGCCTTTCACGATCACGTCGCCATTGTCGGCGGTGATGCTGTGGCAGGCCTTGCACTTGTTGAACCCGCGTTCACCCTTGTCCGGATCGCCGTCGGCGAAGGCCGGCAGGGCAAGGACGGTCAGGGCGAGCGTTGCGAACCTGGCGATGGACGTCATGGCTGAGTCTCCTCGGTCTGGATGCTTTGCCCGGCATAGATAGGGCGGACAGCCGCGGTTGGGGAGGTTCCGGGCCGGATCACGTGCGGGTCCGATCGCCGCACCGAAGATGCACGCGCCATGTATTATTGGGCGTTCAGGCTTTTCCAGGTGGGCATGATGTCCCCGTCGACCGTGCTGGCCTCGAAGACGCCGCGGGCGATGGCGCGCGCCAGGCACAGCGCCGCGGCATGGCCGATGGCGCCAAGGCGCATCGGGCCGAAATCGTCGTTGGGCACCGGGCGGGCGTTGGTGGACACGGCGAAGACAAGGTCTCCGTCACTGGGCAAATGCGCGGGCACCACGGCGCGGGCGATCCCGTCATGGGCGGCGATGGCCACGCGCTTGGCTTCCGACTTGGTCAGCGTCGCGTCGGTCGCCACAATGGCGATGGTGGTGTTCGCGTGTTCCGCAAAGGCCGCGAGCTTGCGGCTGACATAGCCCGGTCCCTGCCCCGTGACGGGATCGGGGCCGAGGCCGCCGAACTCCCCATCGACCTCGAACGGGGCGGCCCAGAAATGGCGTTCCCCGGGCGTAGTGGCCGAGCCTACGGCGTTCACCACCACCAGCGCGCCGACGGTGGTTCCGTCGTCCATCACGTAGGAGGCGGAGCCCAACCCCCCCTTCAGCGTGCCCGACAAGGCGCCGTAGCCTGCCCCGTGGCTGCCCAGCAGGACATCGGGGCCGGCAGCCTCGAACGCGGCGCGGCCGAGGGCGGGATAGGGGGTATCGGTCCAGTTCTTGTCACCGCCATTCAGCAAGTCGAAGACGATGGCTGCGGGAACGAGCGGGATGTGCAGGTGATGCAGCGGCAGGCCACGGCCTTGCGCGCGCAGGCCAGCCACGACGCCGCTGGCGGCATCGACGCCATAGGTCGACCCGCCCGACAGCACGATCGCATCGACGGCCGCGACCGATTTTTCGGGGTCCAGCAGCGCTGTCTCCCGCGTGCCGGGGGCGCCGCCGTGGATCGCGCAGGAGGTGGTGAGGGAGTGCGATTCATGCATCAGGACAGTTGTGCCCGACCGCAGATCGGCGTCATGGGCATTGCCGACCAGAAGGCCCGGCACATCGGTGATCATGTTCTTGGGACCGGGACGCATCAGATGCTGCACCCGCCGGTAAATTGATCCATCAGCCGCATGGCACGTCTCCCCTTCTGTTCGCGGGGCAGACTAGCGGCTGACCCCGGGATCTCAATCGGGAAAGGTCATTCGTCGTCGACCTTGCCGCGGAGCGCCTTCACCGTGCCGCGCGCCTTTTTCGATTCAAGCCGGCGCCGGATCGAACCCTTGGTGGGCTTCGTCCTGATCCGCCGCTTTGGGGCGACGGTGGCCTTGGCGATCATCTCGATCAGCCGATCGCGGGCGATGGCGCGGTTGCGGGCCTGGCTGCGGGTTTCATCGCACTGGATGACCAGCGTCCCGGCATCCGTCCAGCGGCGCCCGGCGATCCGCTTCAGCCGGGCCTTCACGGGGCCGGGCAGCGACGGGGAACGCGCGGCCTCGAACCGCAGCTCGACGGCCGAGGACACCTTGTTCACGTTCTGCCCGCCGGGGCCGGAGGCGCGGACGAACTGTTCCGTCAGCTCCCAGTCCTGCAAGGCTATATCATCGGTGATCCGCAACATGGGACGGTGTTTAACCCAGGCCGTACCAATCAAAAAGGGCCGTCCGACACGGACGGCCCTTCGAAAGTCCAAGGAGGCGGGTCGGTAAGACCGCTCCGGTCAAGTGGGCGGGCGAGCCGCCAAGGGCTGCCTCAGCAGGCGACCTCCCACTTTGTCCCAACACCTCGCTCCATATGCTTTCTCGACACTGGATCACCTCCTTTTCTGCTGTTTCAGGTGGGTCCAGACTTGCACGGCTTAGCGTCATCGCAAAACGATTTTTCAGCCCTCGGTTCCCTGTGGGTGCAAATGCGTCTCGAAACCGAACATGAAGTAGTCACGCTGGTATATTTCGGCGGCACGATTTTCCAGCGCGGTGTCCGCGATCCGGGACAGGGCAAAGGGCGCGTCCGGCTGCGCCGGTTCCGGGACCGGTGGCGCGTCGATCCCCAGCGACATTGCAAGCCGGGGCAGAAAATTCGCGATCTCGGTCTCGCGGAAGACATGGTCCGGCAGCACGAAATCCCCGAACCCGCGCAGCGCCTCCCACTGGCTGGCCCAGGCGGGATCGGTGCGGAATGCGGTCTGCCCGTTCAGGTTCGCGGCGACGAAATCGAGATAGGCCGCGAAGGCGGTGCGATGGTCGCGTTCGGTATAGGCGGGATCATCCGGGTTTTCGGGGATCGGCGCATCGTGATCGCGCACCAGCATCGCCCGGATCGCGGAAAAATTGCCCGGATCGCGCGACAGGACGCGCGTGCAGAACACGTGATGCGCGCGTTCCAGCGGATGACGCACGACCGTGAAGCTGCGGTGGCCCGGATGATCCTGTTTCCAGCTGCGCATCTGTTTCTGGTTCATGCCGCGCTTCAGCGCCTCGACCGAAACGGAATCCAGCGCGGCGAGCCATCGCTCGACCTCGGCCTCGGGTCCGCCGCGGATGGGCATGTAGAGCACCGGCGCACGGGCCCCGGCAACGTGGCGGATCACCGACGGGCCCCGGCGGGGTTCGAAATTCGGTGTCCGCGTCAGGTTGAAGGAATCCAGCGTCGCCAGCCCGTCGGCCATCGCCTTCGGGTTCGAGACCTTGGACGCCACCGGGCCGGGGTTCTGCGGGATCAGCTTGTCGTCAAGGCTGTCCAGCCGCGCGTCGATCCCCAGCCATTTCGCAAGACCGTTCATCGCGTCGAGATCCTGCAGATCCTCGTAGCCGACATAGAACGCCGTCTGCCCGCCGTGCTGAAGCCCCTTCATGATGCGGACCTGAAAACATTGCAGGTCTTCGAGGAAGGTTTCGAATTCAGGCATCCGGAACAGGGCCTTGGCCTCGCGCCGGCGGGTGATGTCGGTCAGGATCCATTGCCCGGTCGACTGCGCGATCTTCCACGAGACGTAGCTTTCGAGCGGATTGCGCGTCAGCACGATCTTGGCGCAGCGCGGATCGGCCAGCATCATCCTGAACGCGCGGGGGTCGTGATCGTGGAAGAACCGCATCCCCCCCAGAACGCCCGGCTGGTTGCGGATGGTCGAAATCATGCCCTCGGGATCGGCATCGCGCGCGGATTGCGAGATGCCCAGCACGTCGCGGGATTTCGGGTAACCGATGAAATGCGGATTGAACACTTCGCCATAGCTATGCACACCGGCCAGGGCGTTCAGGTTCGCTTCGAGGAAGTTCGATCCGGTTCGCATGCCGGCCAGAACGACGAAATAGTCGAAATCTTGCGCCATGGATCAGCGGACGAGATACGGTTTACGCACGGGGGGAACCTGCATGTGGTCTGATTGCTCGACAGGGAAGTCACCCATCAGATAGGGGTGCATACCCTCGTTCTTGAGATGTTGAAGGAATTGGCCGAAGCCCGACAGGTCGCGCAGACGCGGGGCTTCGGACAGGTGACGCTGTCCGGACTGGCCGAATTCGTCGGTGATCGTCTGCAGTGGCTCCATGGGGGATTCGATGAATTCCGCCATCGACCAGATCCGCACGCGGGCGTTGGCCCAGGACGCGCGCATGATCTCAAGCTGCTGGGCTTCGATCTTCTGCAGCCGCGCCGCCGTCTGCCGCAACTGCGCGAAGGACGATCCGCTGCGGAAGAGCGGCACCGCCCAGGCCCCCGAGATGATCGAGATCTGCGCATTCGGATCGCGGACCATCATGAAGTTGATGTCCTGCGTGTCGGCAGGGCCGTACTGGAAACATTGCCGCTCGCCGCGGGTGTTCCAGATCAGGCTGGTCAGGAACTGGCAGGCGTCGTAATCGCGTAAGGTCGCGCTGTCGGACAAGGCGCCGTTGATGACCGTCTGCCCGTCGGCGAAATGCGCGCGGTCCGGCGCGAACAGATGGCCGTGCACGCGGGCGCCGGTGGTTCTGGTCAGCCAGTCCTCGAAATCCTCGAAGATCTCGGTAAAGCCCTGGAACATCGAATAGGGCTTCGCGGTGATCCCGTGTTCAAACCCCTGCCGCGGGAACCGGCTTTGCATCTGCAAGCCGGCGCGTCCCCGCAGCCGGCGGTCCACCGCGCGGGCGAAGATGCGGTCGATCTTGCCGGGGTTGGGTTCGGACCGACCGGCCGCGACCCCGCCCGAGCCCAGGAACGTCTGGTAAAGGCGCGTGGCCCGGGGCCAGATCTTGCGGGCAACGAAACAATCGGACCGCCGCAGAAGCTGCAGGTGATCGTCGTAGAAGACGTGCGGCTTGCCCTGGAAATCGAACTTCGACAGGGTCAGCGACCGGCTTTCGACCTTTCGGGAATGAATCCGGGCCAGCGACTGGAAATAGCTTTCGTCCGGAATCCAGACCTCGCGGAAATAGGCCACGTGCCGACGGCGGTTGGGATCGGACAAGATCTCGTCGAGCGTGCGCCGCGTCAGGCACCACCACTGGCTGCCCATGTGCGGGACCAGTCCCTGCGGAATGCGCCGCCGGATCCCGATCTTGCGCTGAAGCTCGACGGACTTGTCGAACAGGTACCGCTGCCGCTTCCACGAGAACGGGAAGAACATCGTGAACCTTTCGTCCGAAAGCCCGCCGACGATCCACGGCACGTCGGCCGTCGTGGCGCTTTCGATGAAATCGGTGTCGGGGCGATCGTGGAGGTACTGGACCAGCTCCTCGACCGGGCGAAGCGGGATGCAGGAGCCCGACGCCAGGAAGACATGATCGGCCTGCGGGAATTCGGCCAGCATGACCTCGCAGGCGGAAATGGTCGCCTGCACGATGCTCCACTTGCCCCATTCGCAGCGATGCCGCTTGGAAAACCGCACCAGCGGATCGGCGTTCAGCGCCATGCTGAAACGGTCGTACTCGGCCGTGGGGGATTTCCGGTCGACATGGATCACGACGGGACAACCGCTTTTCGTCCAGTGCCGGGCAACCTGTTCGGCACGCTCGAAATCGGTGTGGACCAGCATGATGATCCCGACGGTCATGCCCAGTTCCCCTTGGACATGAGGCCCAGGATTTCGAGTTGGCGCCAGTTGATGTAGCGTTCGGACCAGCGGCACCACAGATCGGTGCTGTCCGGCCCTTTCCGGACATAGGCGCGGTATTCCATCGACGCGGCGTAATGCTGACGGCGCTTTAGTTCCTCGCGCGCCTTGTCGTTGAACGTCGACAGGAACTTGGCATGCAGCAGAGCGCCGGAAGGTTTTTCCCCGCCCCATTGTTCGTAGACATGGTTCAGCCCCCGTGGCAGCAGCGCGTGGGTCGAGCTAAGGTAGACGTTCCGGCGCGACCATTTAACCAGCGGTATCTTGTTCAGCGCTGGCGCCTTTTCGGGATGATCGGCAAAGAAGGCGCGCGCGCGGGGGCCCCCCTGGATCCACAGTTCGTGGTAAGCGTGGTTGCGGCGGAGCGTGTAGTTGCCGCTGTCGAACCAGAGCGCGGTTTCGAACGGGTTGTCGCCACGCTTGTAAGGAACGTCACCGATGGGCCCCTTGGGATACATGTCCAGAAGCATCGCGCTGAAACTGCGGACGCCCGACGCATCGAGCCAATCCGTCAGCGCATTGATAGGCCGCGTATCGCAGAACGGGTAAACGAAGAACTCATCGGGATCGACGACAAGCGTCCAGTGGTTGTTCCCGTAGCGCCACAACAGGTGGTTGATCCAGTCCATCCCGAAGCGGCTGCGCTTGTAGCTGGCCGTCGTGTGCCAGATCGAGACATCTTCCTGCTGCGACAGGTAATCCAGGCTTCCATCGGTGCTGTCGTTGTCGACGAACAGGAAATGATTGACGCCGAGGTTCCTGTAATACTTCAGGAAGTAGGGCAGCCGGACATCTTCGTTCCGTGCGGTGCAGAACAGAAGAACGTCGCCGCGACCGATCTGTGACGTGCGGTCTGCAACGCAACGCAGTTCCCTGCGTTTCCGGAAGGCGCGGGCCTTGTATCGCTGCCGTTTCACCCTCAGCCGAAGCCGGCGTATTATTCCCAAGTCCAGGTCTCCTGCACCTGAAGCAACCGGCCATTCGACGTCGGTCGCGAAGGTTCAGTTGAACGCCGTTTCGGCTGCGTGATCCTGCAATCTGTCGATCCGGATCCGTTGCCTATCATAGTAACGAAGTGATTATGCCCGGTAAACATGGTTCCGGACGGGCTCTGCTGCGGTCCGGTCATGTCCATCCTCCCCGTGACATCAGCCCCATGCCCTCCAGCTGCCGCCAGCTGACGAACCGGCTGGATTGCGCGCACCACAGCGTCGGGTTGGCGATCAGACGGTCGTAATAGGTTTCGTACAGATCGCTGTTCTCGAAATGCTCGCGACGGGATTTCTCCTCTTTCGACTTCTCTACGATGGTGTCCAGGAACTTGGTATGCAGCAGGATGCCCGAGGTCGCCTCTCCCCCGTCCGTGGCATAGACCGTGTTCAGAGCATAGGGCAGGACATAATGCGTAGATGTCACGTAGCAATAGCGCCTGTTCCACCTCACCAGCGGGATCTTGTTCAGCGTCGGCGCGCGGCGCGGGGACGTGTCGAAGAACACCCGGGCACGCACGCCACCCTGGATCCACAGGTTGCCATGCCGGGGCTGAAGGCGGATCGTGTAGTTGCCGCGGTCGAACCACGGCATGACCTCCACCGGGTTCTGTCCGGGTTCATAGTGTGCGTCGCCCAACCGGCCTTTCGGGTAAAGGTCCAGCATCATGGCGCCGAAACTTGGCACGCCCGACCGGTCCAGCCAGTCGGTCAGGGCGGGAAGCGGACGGGTGTCGTGATGCGGGTAGATCAGCAATTCGTCGGCATCCACGGTCAGGCACCAGTGATCGTGCCCGTGCCGCAGCATCAGCCATGTCAGCCAGTCGATCCCGAACCGGGCTTTCTTGTAGCTGGCCGTCGTCTGCCAGAGCGAAACGTCAGGTGCCGCGCGCAGTTGCTCAACCGTGCCGTCGTCGGACCCGTTATCGACGATCAGGAAGTGATCCACGCCCAGTTTGCGGTAATGGGACAGGAAGTAGGGCAGGCGCACGGCCTCGTTCCGGACGCAGGCAAACAGGAGGATGGCGCCAGGTTCGATTGCAGACGTGCGATCAACGACCGGTTTCATCTGCCGGCGCTTGCGCACCGCGCGCGCCAGAAGCCGACGCCGCTTCAGCCTCAGCCGGTAGTTCTGCAGGAAGGGGCGCGCCAGGGGTCTGCTCTCCGTTTGCGGGCGAGATGCGAGGTTTCCGCATCATTGCCGCTCGCCTTCGAAGCAGCAACCGTCCTTGCGCCGCGGGAATTCGGCGCAAGGCGGCACGTTACTTGTCGTAGTGGCCGTTCTGGTGCCAGCGCCACGCGTCGCGGATCATCGTCGCCAGTTCTGACTTGTCGGGCGACCAGCCCAGTTCGTCGCCCGCGCGGACCGAGCCCGAAACAAGCTTGGTACAATCGCCTGCCCGGCGCGGGCCGACCTCGTAAGGCACATCGCGGTTCGTGACCTCGCGCGAGCGGTCGATGACCTCGCGCACGGAATAGCCGGTACCGGTGCCAAGGTTGAAGATACGGCTTGGCTTGCCGTCCTTCAGCCATTTCAGGCCAAGCACGTGGGCATCGACCAGATCACACACATGGACGTAATCGCGGATGCAGGTTCCATCGGGCGTGTCGTAATCGGTGCCGAAGACCGTCAGCGCGGCGCGCTTGCCGTCGATGGCGTCCAGCATCAGCGGGATCAGGTGCGTTTCCGGACGGTGGAATTCGCCCACCTCGCCTTCGGGATCGGCACCCGCCACGTTGAAATACCGGAAGATCACGCTGCGCAGGCCATAAGCCGCTTCGAAGTCGCGCAGCACGTCCTCGATCGCGCGTTTCGAGGCGCCGTAGGCGTTCAGCGGTTCCTGCGGGGTGTCTTCGTCCAGCACCACATTGTCATGTTCGCCATAGGTTGCGCAGGTGGAGGAGAACACGAAATCGAGGCACCCGGCGGCGACCGCGGCTTCGATCAGGTTCAGCGATCCGGCGACGTTGTTGTGCCAGTACTTGCCCGGCTCCTTCATCGCTTCGCCGACCTGGCTGAGCGCCGCGAAGTGCATGACGGCAGCCGGCTGGTACTTGGCGAACACCTCGTCAAGGCGCGCGCGGTCGTGCAGGTCGCCCTCTTCCATCGGACCGAACTTGACGGCATCGCGCCAGCCAGTGACGAAATTGTCGTAGGTGACAGGGGTATACCCGGCTTCCTTCAGCGCCTTGCACGCGTGCGAGCCGATGTAGCCGGCACCGCCGGTAACAAGTACATTAACCATTGAAATCCGTCCTTTTGCGCCACGGCCGGAATGGACCGCAGCGCCCCCCGAAAATGCTTACTGCGCTGCCCGGTCGACCTGGATGATTTCCTTCAGGAAACCTTCCAGTTCGTCGCGCAGATCGTCGCGCGCCATGGCAAAGGCGACGGTGGCTTGCAGGAAGCCCGCTTTCGAGCCGCAATCGAACCGCTGCCCACGGAAGCGCATGCCGTAGACACCCGATTCGGTGTCGATCTCGGCGGCGATCGCATCGGTCAGCTGTATTTCACCGCCGGCGCCCGATTTCATGGTATTCAGCGTCTTCAGGACCGACGGCGTAAGGATGTAACGGCCGATGACAGCCAGGTTCGACGGCGCTTCGCCCTTCTTGGGCTTTTCCACCATGCCCTTGACCTTGGCAAGCGATCCCATGTCTTCCGACACGTCCAGGATGCCGTAGGACGATGCCATGTCCGGGGGCACTTCCATCGCGGCAACCATGTTGCCACCGGTTTCCTCGTAGGCTTCGACCATCTGCTGAAGGCAGGGCTTTTCGGCCGCGATCACGTCATCGGGCAGGATCACGGCAAAGGGTTCGTTCGCGATCAGGCGACGGGCGCACCACACGGCATGCCCAAGGCCCAGCGCCTTGTGCTGCCGGATATAGGCGATGGCGCCGCTTTCCATGTTCGTCTGCTTCAGGATCTCCAGAAGGTCGTCCTTGCCCTTCCGGCGCAGTTCCTGTTCCAGCATCGGGGAGTGATCGAAGTAATCCTCGAGCGCGTTCTTCCCGCGCGAGGTGACAAAGATGAACTCCTTGATCCCGGCCGCGCGGGCTTCGTCGATGGCGTACTGGACCAACGGACGATCAACGAGGGTCATGATCTCTTTGGGGACCGACTTGGTCGCGGGCAGAAACCGCGTCCCCATACCTGCAACCGGGAAGATCGCCTTCGTAACTTTCCTGCGCATGAGTGCTCCTTACAACTGGTGGGCCGCCGGACATGCCATCCGGACCGTTATCGACAAGCTGCTTTCCCCTGCGCGCTTGTTAGCAGGGAAAAGAAGTTATCGGAACCGTTTTCTAAACGTAGCAATTTGTTTTCGAGCCATTTTTCGCCGTCATACCAAAAAGGAAAAATCACCGCATCGCGCGCGCGATCCGGCCCTATGTCGGCCTTTTGCGCAAGCAGTTTGGACAGTGCTTCCAAGCTGATATTTCCGCGTCACCCACTCAGTTCCAAATCGGCCACGGCAGATTCAATATTGAATCGAAAACGAAACTAACACGGCCAAGGTTCCATCGTTACTGCGATTTCAGTTCCACCCCCGGCGCATAGGCGATGAAAAACGGGTTGGCGAAACCATCCTTGCCGTATTGCAGCGGCGTGTGGTCATCGAACCGCACGACCTTGCCACCCGCGCCCGCCAGCACGGCGTGGCCAGCGGCCGTATCCCATTCCATCGTCCGGCCCAGCCGCGGGTAGAGATCCGCTTCCCCGGTCGCGACGAGGCAGAACTTCAGCGAAGATCCCGCGCTCGTCATGTCCTTTACGGCATATTTGGCGATGTAGTCGTCGGTCGCCTGGTCACGGTGCGATTTCGACGCGACGACCATCAGCCCGCCATTGTCGGGGTCGGTCACGCTCAGCGGCTTGGTCGGGCCCGGCGTTTCGGGATCGAAATCGCCGGTCTCCTCGACGGTCTGACCGTCAGGCATCGTGTAGAACATCCGGTCCTTTGCCGGGGCGTAGACCACGCCACGGGTCGGTACGCCGTCTTCGACATAGGCGATGTTCACCGTGAAATCGCCGCGGCGGTTGATGAACTCCTTCGTGCCGTCCAGCGGATCGACGATCAGGAAGGTCGAGGCGCTCAGCCCGTGGGTGGCGGCCTGTTCTTCGGTGATCAGCGGAATGTCGGGGAACGCGGCCGTCAGGCCGGCCGAGATCAGTGCATCCGCGGCTTCGTCCGCGACGGTGACCGGGCTTTCGTCCGACTTCACCTTGACCTCGAAATCCGCGTCCTCGTAGATCTTCATGATCTCCTGACCGGCCAGAATGGCCAGTCGTCTCATCAGCGGTACCAGGGTTTCAATGGTCACGGGCGTCTCCTCGGGATCGTCGCATTTTGAAATGCTGCAGTTGCAAACATTGCCATGAATATTGCGTGTGGTTATGGTTTGCGCTCAACGCAACGGCAAGAATTCCGTGTCATGCCGAACAGCGACACAGCCACGCACCTGGTACAGTCAGGTAAGCTTAATAATTAGGCAGGCTCTGGCCGGATCGAGCACACGAAATGTTCAAGTACTCCCGATCATCGAACTCCCTGTCGAACGGGCTGATCACGCTCGAGCTTATCTATCACTATGCGGTGCGGAACGTCCGGGCCGGGCACCAGTACGCGGTGGTGGCCATCGCGATCGCGATGCTGCAGATCTTCACGCTTGTCGTGGTCTTCTACCTGATGTTCTCGGTGCTGGGTCTGCGCGGTAGCGCGATCCGTGGCGATTTCCTGCTGTACCTGATGTCCGGAATCTTCGTGTACATGACGCACATCAAGATCGTGAGTGCCGTCACCGGCTCGGACGGGCCGTCAAGCCCGATGATGCAGCATGCCAGGATGAACACAGCCATCGCGATCTTCGGGTCGGTTCTTTCCGCGTTGTATACCCAGATTCTGGCGATGGCTCTCATCCTGTTCATCTACGATGCCGCGTTCAAGGAGATCACGATCTACCGGCCGGTTGCGGCATTTGCCATGCTGCTGCTGGCAGGGTTCTACGGGTTTGCTGTCGGCATGGTCTTTCTGGCGATCAAGCCGTGGTTCCCGTTCTTCGTCGGAATCGCGCAACCGCTGTACACCCGGGCGAACATGATCTTTTCGGGCAAGATGTTCACGGCCAACAGCCTGCCATCCTACCTTTTGCCGCTGTTCATCTGGAACCCGCTGTTCCACTGCATCGACCAGGCGCGGGGTTTCGTCTTCATCAATTACACACCGCACCGCACCAGCTGGGAATATGCGCTCTGGGTCAGTCTCACGCTGATCGCACTAGGGTTCATCGGCGAATTCTACACCCGTAAGTACGCCTCCGCGAGCTGGGGGGCCAGACGATGACCGGATCGCCCGCCGCCCTCATCGTCGGTGCAGGCCAGGGCCTGTCGGCGGCCCTTGCGCGGCGGCTGGCGGCGCGCGACTACCGGCTGATCCTCGCCGCGCGCGATCCATCGGACCTGGCCGATCTGGCCGCCGAAACCGGCGCCACCACAATCGCCTGCGATGCCGGCGACAGGACGGACACGGCCCGCCTCTTTGCCGAGGTCGACGCGGTCGGCCTGCCGCTGGAGCTTGCCATCTACAACCCGTCGGCCCGGGTGCGCGGCCCGATCGAAACGCTGGATGCCGAGGCCGCCGAGAAGGCCATGATGGTCACCAGCTACGGTGCCTTCCTGATGGCCCATTTCGCCGCCCAGCGCATGGTGCCGCGGGGCAAGGGCAACATCTTCTTCACCGGGGCTTCCGCCGGCGTGAAGGGCTTCGCCAATTCCACCGTCTTCGCGATGGGCAAGTTCGGCCTGCGTGGACTGGCCCAGGCCCTTGCGCGCGAGCTGCAGCCAAAGGGCATCCACGTGGCCCATTTCGTGATCGACGGCGGCATCGCCAAGGCGGACACCCCGAACGAGGATGAAAGCCGCCTCGATCCCGGCGCGATCGCCGACAGCTATCTGGCGCTGCTCGACCAGCCACGCTCCGCCTGGACGTGGGAGATCGAGCTTCGCCCCTGGACCGAACCTTTCTGACGTCGCGGCGCGGGCCGCTTTCGCTTGCATCGGGACGCACCAAGCCTAGCGTGCGCCCATGACAAGCGACGTGCACGACAGTACCTACTCCTGGATCCGGCTCGGCTTCACCATCCTGACGGGGGTGATGGCCAATTGCGGGATGTGGGTGATCGTCGTGATCATGCCGTCGGTCGAGACCGATTTCGGCGCCACCCGGGCCGCAGCGTCGATGCCCTATATCCTGACGATGATCGGCTTCGCCGTCGGCAACCTGCTGATCGGCCGCGTGATCGACAGGTTCGGCGCCCCGAGGGCGCTGGTCGGCGCGGGGCTGTGCATTTCCGCAGGTTACGCGCTGTCGGCCATCGCGCCGTCGATCTGGGTGCTGTCCGCGTGTCACCTTCTTCTGGGGCTTGGCACCGCCGTCGGCTTCGGGCCGCTGATCGCCGACATCTCGCATTGGTTCCTGCGCCGCCGCGGCATCGCCGTGGGGCTCGCCGCATCGTCGAACTATGTCTCGGGCGTGCTGGCCTCGATGTTCGCCTCGGCGCTGCTCGCAGATTACGACTGGCGCACCGTCTACTTCGTCTTCGCGGTCCTGACCGTTTCCACCATCCTGCCGCTGTCACTTCTCTTCCGCCGCAAGCTCCCGCTCGACGCCCATGGCGCGGCCGAGGCGCAATCCGCCATCAACCGGCGCAGCACAGGCATGTCCCCACGGGTGCTGGCGTGGATGCTGGGATTGGCCGGGATCGGCTGCTGCGTGGCGATGTCGATGCCGCAGGTTCATATCGTCGCCTACTGCATCGGCCTGGGCTATGGCCCCGCAACGGGGGCCGAGATGCTGACGCTCATGCTGGCCGGCGGCGTGATCAGCCGGGTGGCATCAGGCTTCATCGCCGACAGGCTGGGCGGTGTGGCGACGCTTCTGATCGGATCGGTGCTGCAATGCATCGCGCTGGCGCTGTTCCTGCCATGGGACGGGCTGGTGCCGCTCTATGTCATCAGTACCGTCTTCGGGCTCAGCCAGGGCGGGATCGTGCCGTCCTACGCCGTGGTCGTCAGGGAATACATGCCGCCACGGGAAGCCGGGGCACGCGTGGGTTTCGTGCTGATGCTCACTATCCTCGGCATGGCGCTTGGCGGCTGGATGGCCGGCGTGATTTACGACCTGACCGGCAGCTACCGGTTGGCCTTTATCAACGGGGTGGCCTGGAACGGCCTCAACATCGCCATCATGCTCTTCCTGATCCTGCGCTCCCGCCCTCCGCAAGCGGTGCCCGCCTAACGGGGGTCCGGGGGAACGTGTTCCCCCGGGCGGGGGGTGCGGGGGGCGGCAGCCCCCCGCACCGGGCGACACGGACCCCGCGGCGCAAACCCCCTACAGCGCCCGGCTCGCCACCCAGGCGTAGCCGTTTTCACACAGGATATAGGTCTCTCTCAGCCCATGCGGTTTGTCGGTCGGCACCTGCAACACCGTCCCGCCCGCGGCACCTGCCTTCGCAGCCGCCTCGTCCGGATCGGTCTCGTAGAGCCGGATCTCGATCCCCGCCCCGCGCGGCGGCGTCTCGGGCAGCAGGCCCAGCAACGGGTTGGAATGATAGGTCCCGTCGGAATGCAGCTGCATCAGCTGCCCCGCGTATCGCAGGATCGCGAAATCGGCAGAGGAGCGCAGCACCTCCATCCCGAACACCTCCGAAAGGAACGCGCATTCCGCCAGCACGTCGCGCACCAGCAGGTTCAGCCCGATCCCCGTCAGGGACCGTCCGAACACGTCCGCCTCGACCGTTTCAAAGTCCATGTCAGCTCCCGAAGATCACCTGGTGCATCACCCGGCCCGGCAGCAGGGTGAACGCCCCCGTCAGGACGAGCGCCAGGCAGAACAGGTACTGCATCGTGCGCCGGTGCCGTTCGATTTCCCCGCGCCGGGCCATGACGACAGCATAGCCCAGCCCGGCCAGCGTGATCACCGAAAGAAGATGCAGCGGGCTGAACGGTCCCCATAGCCGCAAGTCATGAATGAAGAAGCTCGACCCGGCGACCACGGCCATCAGCGCGACCCAGATCCGGCCCAGCCAGACATGCAGCGCGGTGCCCTTCCGCAAGGCCATCTGAACGCATCCCAGCACGAAGGCCGTCATCGCCGCAACGGCATGGAGCGGGATCGGCGGCAGCGCCGACCAGAGCGGCGAAAATGTCATCTCAGTCCCCGACCCTGTTGCCATCACCGTCGATGACGATCTGGCCGTCCTCCTTGGCCCATGGCCCCGCGGGCCACTGCTCCAGCAGATCCAGCACGGCGCCGGACGGCCGGCACAGCTTCACGCCGCGCGAACAGGCCACGATCGGGCGTTCCACAAGGATCGGATGCTGGATCATCGCGTCCAGCAGGGCCTCGTCCGACACGTCCGGTTTCAGCAACCCCAGCTCCGCCGCCGGGGACCGCCGTTCCCGCAAAGCCTGCCGCGGTGTCAGCCCTGCCGCGGCGAACAGGGCCTGCAATTGCGGCCGGGTCCAGCCGGTTTCAAGGTATGGGACAACCACAGGGTTGTATCCTGCGTCCCGAATCAATCTAAGTGCGTTGCGCGAAGTGCAGCAGTCGGGATTGTGGTGAATGACGATTGTCATGGCGCGTGCTAGCCCGCATTCAGCTGGTATGTGTTAGGAACGGTTTCACCCTAGTCCCACTCTTTGATGGAAGGATAGGCCCCGACATGGCTCCGATCCCGTTTCCCGCCTGGCCCGATGTCGCACCCGCGCTGATCGAGGTCGCCGCCGCCCGCGCTCCGGCCGACACCGTGATCCGCGGCGGCAAATGGGTGAACGTCCATTCGCGCGAGGTGCTGGACGGCTACGACATCGCCATCGCCCGGGGCCGCATCGCCTGCGTCGTTCCCGACGCCAGCGACCGCATCGGCCCCGACACGCAGGTGATCGAGGCGCAGGGCCGTTACATGATCCCCGGCCTGTGCGACGCGCACATGCATATCGAATCCGGCATGCTGACCCCCGCCGAATTCGCCCGCGCCGTGATCCCCCATGGCACCACGTCGATGTTCACCGACCCGCACGAGATCGCGAACGTGCTGGGGCTGGAGGGCGTCCGCATGATGCATGACGAAGCGCTGCTTCAGCCCGTCAACATCTTCACGCAGATGCCCTCCTGCGCGCCATCGGCTCCAGGTCTGGAAACCACGGGCTACGAGATCACGGCAGATGACGTGGCCCAGGCGATGACATGGCCCGGTATCATCGGGCTGGGGGAGATGATGAACTTCCCCGGCGTGGCCCATGCCGACCCCAAGATGCTGGCCGAAATCGCCGCCACCCAGCGCGCGGGCAAGACGGTGGGCGGGCACTATGCCTCCCCCGATCTGGGCCCGGATTTCGCGGCCTATGTCGCGGGCGGGCCGGCCGACGATCACGAAGGCACGAAGGAGGCCGACGCGATTGCCCGCGTGCGGCAGGGGATGCGGTCGATGATGCGGCTGGGCTCGGCCTGGTACGACGTCGAAAGCCAGATCACGGCGGTGACGGAAAAGGGCCTGGACCCCCGGAACTTCATCCTGTGCACGGATGACTGCCATTCCGGCACGCTTATCAACGACGGCCACATGAACCGCGTCGTGCGCCACGCCATCGCCTGCGGGTGCGATCCGCTGATCGCGCTGCAGATGGCCACGATCAACACCGCCACCCATTTCGGACTGGAACGCGACATAGGCTCGTTGACCCCCGGCCGGCGGGCCGATGTGATCCTGACCTCGGACCTGACCGACCTGCCCATCGAACTGGTCATCGCCCGCGGCCAGATCGTGGCCGAGAACGGAGAGATCCGCGTCGACTGCCCGCATTACAACTGGCCAGACACCGCCCGCCAGACGGTCCATCTGGGTCATGACCTAACAAACAAGGATTTCGAGATCACGGCCCCCGAAGGCGCCAATTCCGTCCGCGCCAACGTGATCGGCGTGGTGGAAAACCAGGCCCCGACGAAGGCGTTGGAAATGGATCTGGACGTCTCCGACGGGCTTGTCGGCCCGCAAGGCGACGTGGCCCAGATCGCTCTGGTAGAGCGGCACAAAGGCACCGGCGAGGTGACGAACGCCTTCGTCTCGGGCTTCGGCTACACCGGCAAGATGGCGATGGCGTCCACCGTGGCGCATGACAGCCACCACATGATCGTCGTCGGCACGGATCGCGACCAGATGGCCCTGGCCGCCAACCGACTGGCCGAGGTTGGGGGCGGCGTCACGCTATATGTGGACGGCGCGGAACAGGCGCTGGTCGAGCTGCCCATCGCGGGCCTGATGTCCGACAGCCCTGCGCGGGACGTCGCCGCAAAGGCGCAAGCCTTGGGCGAGGCCATGGTCGCCACGGGCTGTTCGCTGAACAATGCGTACATGCAGCATTCGCTTCTCGCCCTTGTCGTCATCCCGGAACTTCGGATATCGGACAAGGGCCTGATCGACGTGCGCTCATTCGAGAAGATCGATCTCTTCGTCCCACAGGACTAGCATGCCCCGTACAGAAATACCCGACGTTCCCCAGCCTGAAACTTTCACCGATGCCGAAGCCGCCGTCGACCGGCTGATCGAGCTTTATAGCACCGCCACCGATTTCCTGTCGGACCGGTTCGCGCAGGCCATGCGCGACGGCGCGCCCGAAACCCGGATCCGGGCGTTCTACCCAGAAATCAGCATCACCACGAAGACCTATGCCCATGTCGACAGCCGCCTCAGCTTCGGTCTTGTCGCCGAACCGGGCACCCATTCGACCACGGTCACCCGGCCCGACCTTTTCAAACGCTACCTGACGGAGCAGCTGCGCCTTCTGATCCGCAATCACGGTCAGCCGGTGCGGATCGGCACGTCGACCACGCCGATCCCGATCCACTTTGCCGTGGCGGCCACGAACACCACCGTCCCGCAGCAGGGCGCCGCGGGCTTCACCCTGCGCGATGTCTTCGACGTGCCGGACCTGACGACGACGAACGACGATATCGTCAACGGCACCTATGAATCGCTGAAGGGCACCGGGCCACTCTCACTCTTTACTGCGCAACGGGTCGATTATTCGCTGGCCCGGCTGGCGCATTACACCGCCACCGACCCGGCGCATTTCCAGAACTTCGTGCTGTTCACGAACTACCAGTTCTACGTGTCCGAGTTCGAAGCCTTCGCCCGCGCGATGCTGGCCGATCCGTCCAGCGGCTACACGTCCTTCGTGTCGACCAACAATGCCGAGATCACGGCCCCCGACGGCGTGCTGGACACACCCGCCAAGCTGCCGCAGATGCCCACCTATCACCTGAAGCGCGGCGACATGGGCGGCATCACGCTGGTGAATATCGGCGTCGGACCGTCGAACGCGAAAACGGCAACCGATCATATCGCCGTGCTGCGCCCGCACGCATGGCTGATGGTCGGCCATTGCGCGGGCCTTCGGAACACGCAGGCCCTGGGCGATTTCGTCCTGGCCCATGCCTACCTGCGCGAAGACAGGGTGCTGGACGACGACCTGCCCGTCTGGGTCCCGATCCCGCCCCTTGCCGAAGTCCAGCGGTCGCTGGAAGCCGCGGTGGCCGAGGAAACCCAGCTGGAAGGCTACGAGCTGAAGCGCGTGATGCGGACGGGGACGGTGGCCTCTGTCGACAACCGCAACTGGGAGCTTCGGGAAAAATCCGGCCCCGTCCAGCGGCTGAGCCAGAGCCGGGCCATCGGGCTCGACATGGAAAGCGCCACGATCGCTGCCAACGGCTACCGGTTCCGGGTGCCCTACGGCACGTTGCTGTGCGTGTCCGACAAGCCGCTGCATGGCGAATTGAAGCTGCCCGGCATGGCGTCCGATTTCTACACGACGCAGGTCGCGCGGCACCTGAAGATCGGGATCCGGGCCATGGAAAAGCTGCGGGAAATGCCGCTGGAACGGCTTCACAGCCGCAAATTGCGCAGCTTCGACGAGACGCCGTTCCTGTGATGTTGGGCGAAGGCCCGCCCAATCCGGGCTTTCCCTCTGGCGGTTCGACGCAAAATATCATTCAAAAACGTCCAGAAACCCATATTTCCTTCGGTTTTGCGGACACAATACGTTGTAGGCCCCTACTATATTGGGCTAAAGTCCCCGAATGAGGCCCAATATGGATCGAAAAGATCGGGCAGTTTAAGGAGACCGGAGAACATGGCAAAGCCAATGACCAAGACCCAGCTGGTGGCCGCGCTGGCCGAGGATATGGGCACCGACAAGAAGTCGGCCACTGCAGCACTCGAAGCCGTGTGCAACGTGATCACCCGCGAAGTTTCGGCCGGTGGCGCCGTGACGCTGCCCGGTGTCGGCAAGATCTACTGCCGCGAACGTCCCCAGCGCGAAGTCCGCAACCCCGCGACCGGCGACAAGCTGATCAAGGAAGCGGACAAGGTCGTGAAGATGACCATCGCCAAGGCGCTGAAAGACAGCGTGAACGGCTGATCTGCCCCTACAGTATCTATTCGAAGGGCCGCCCTGTGCGGCCCTTGTCATGTCCGGCCCCTGTTTCAAGCCCCCGTCCCAGCGGGGAACCGGCCATTTCCCGAGCATTCCCCGCGCGCCTGCGGCAGCTTCGCGCGCATGTGACCGCCCGGGCCGTGCCCGGCGATTGACGCCGCACACGGCGCATGGTTTCTGGCCTCATCCAATCTATCTGTCGGGTGTACGCGGTCCATGAGCCCCAATCTGAACGTCTGGAGTTTGGTCCTTGCGACCATGATCGCGGGAGCCGCGTCGGCCCAGAGCGACATCGAGGCCGGCATGCTGGTGCGCGAATACAAGAACGCCATGTTCGTCAAGCACAATTCCTGCATCAACACGTTCTACCGCGTGCAGAACCACCTGAAGATCGAGGAAAACGTCGAATCCGTCGATGGCGATGTCGACCCGACGAAGGCCATTTCCGACCCCAAGCAGGTGAAGCTGGTCGAGGAATACTACGGTTGCGTGACCCAGTTGCTGCGCGAGATCCCTGCCCGGTTCACCCCGCGCATAGAGGCCATGCAGTGCCCCGATCTGACCGAGGCATGGGACGCCCACCTGGGAGAGTTCGACGCGATCCTGCCGAACTACACGCTCGACCTTGACGTGCCGCCCGGCGATTTCGTGTCGGTGCACAACAGCAAGGCCGAGCAAAGCTACGAAGTGCTGAACAACGGCTGGGAAACCCTTGCCACGGTCGCACGAAACAGCTGCGAATAGGCTTCGCTTCCGTCATTGCCATGAATCGGGCCGCCTGGTGACATGCGGCTCACCTGACCGGGGCATCGGATCAGGGGGCGCCGGACGCGGTCAATCCAGTGCGGCTCTACGGTAGTTTAGCGGGAAATCATTGAAATCCGGGAATTGGCGGGAACGGACTTCGGGGTACGACGAAATGGTGCCCAGGAGAGGACTCGAACCTCCACGTCCATACAGACACCAGCACCTGAAGCTGGCGCGTCTACCAATTCCGCCACCTGGGCAGGTGTCGTGAGGCGTGCATTTACGCGGGGTGGCGGGGGGTGTCAAACGGATTTTCGACCCTTTTGCGCATTCTTTTTTCCGCCCTCCGGCCCTGCCCCGCGCCCGGCCGGATCGCGGCGATTTTGCGTCTTGTTCCACAAGGGTGCGCACGGTTATTCATGACCCCAGCCTATTGCCACGGAAGGAGCGGCCGATGTCCAAGTTGGTGACGATCTACGGCGGGTCCGGCTTTGTCGGACGCTACATCGCGCGACGCATGGCCCAGGCCGGCTGGCGCGTCCGTGTCGCCTGCCGCCATCCCAACGAAGCGATCTTCGTGCGCCCCTATGGCGTCGTGGGTCAGGTGGAGCCCGTGTTCTGCAACATCCGTGACGATGCGTCGGTCGCGTCGGTCCTGCATGGCGCCGATGCGGTTGTCTCCTGCGTTGGAATCCTGAGCGAATCCGGCAAGCAGACCTTCGACGCGGTACAGGTCGACGGCGCCGCCCGCATCGCCCGGTTGACCGCCGAGGCCGGTATCGGCCACCTCGTCCACGTGTCGGCCATCGGCGCCGATGCCGACGGCCCCAGCGAATACGCCCGCACCAAGGCAGAGGGCGAAGCCGCCGTGCTGGAGCACATGCCGGGGGCCGTCATCCTGCGCCCGTCGATCATCTTCGGCGCCGAAGACAATTTCATGAACCGATTCGCCGCCATGGCGACAATGACCCCCGTGTTGCCGGTCGTCGCCGCCGACACGAAATTCCAGCCGGTCTGGGTCGATGATGTCGCCGCCGCGGCCGTCAAGGCGATCCGGGGCGACGTGCCGACAGGTGTCTATGAACTGGGTGGCCCCGAAGTCATCTCGATGTACGATTTGATGGGCAAGATCGTGGCCATGATCCGCCGCACGCGCCCGCGGATGAAGGTGCCCTTCTTCGTCGCACGCGTGATGGCGTGGAGCCTCGACATGCTGCAGGCCGGTACCTTCGGCCTGGTCAGCAACGGCACGCTGACCCGCGACCAGCTGAAATCGCTGACGCGCGACAATGTCGTGGCCGACGATGCAAGGACGTTCGCCGACCTGGGGATCGAACCCACGGCGATGGACGCGGTCCTGCCCGATTACCTGTGGGTGTACCGTCCGGGCGGGCAGTACAGCGACGCGCAGGAAAGCGCGAGCCGCATGCGGATCGACCGCGCCTGACAAGGGTCATCTGATCGCCGTGGCTATCGCCACACTGCCGGTCTGCCTCCGGCGGGCGAGTCCCCTGATCTTGTTTGGCCTTCAAATACCTTCGGGGGAGTCGCTCGGAACGGGCGGCGGGGGCGAAGCCCCCACCGGTTCGCGGATCGTTGTCAGGCGTAGACGTAAACCAGCAGCGCCACGCCAAGGAAAAGTCGGTAGATCACGTAGGGCGTGAAGCTGATCCGCTCCAGCATCTTCATCATCCCCCACAGCGCCAGCAGCGCCGAAAGGAAGGCGAAGACCGCCGCGATGCCGGCGTCCCGCGCCACGGCGACGTCGGCCTCATTCACGACATCCAAGCCCAGCACCAGGCCCGAGGCGAGGATCGTCGGAATCGACATCAGCATTGCCAGGCGCGCCGCTTCCTCGCGCGCGTAGCCCAGCATCCGGCCCGCGGTCATCGTGATCCCCGACCGCGACGTGCCGGGGATCAGCGCAATGGCCTGGAACAGACCCATCACGATGGCGTTGCTCGTCGTCCAGTCCTCGGCCACCTTCGCGGCCGATCCCCACTGGTCCGCAATATATAGCACGATGCCGAAGATCAGCGTCGTCCAGGCGATGACCGTGACGGACCGCATCGCGTCGCTGGCACCCGTCACGTGCAGGATCAGGCCCACGATCACCACCGGCACCGTTGCGATGGCCAGGTTGAAGGCCAGCCGCGCCCCTTGCGTGTCCAGCCGTCCGGTCAGCATCCGCCCCGTGCCCACCAGTGCAACTTTCACGTCTGCCCAGAAATACAGCACAACCGCGAAAAGCGTTCCGACATGGACAGCCACGTCGACCACCTGCCCCTGATCCTCCATCCCGGTCAGGCTCGGGAACAGAATCAGGTGACCCGAGGAGGAAATCGGCAGAAACTCGGTTATCCCCTGAATGATGGCGACGAGAATCAGTTGAAATATCGGCATGGAGGACCTGTCCTGGTACGTGCTTCGCTTCCTTCGTGAGGTATAAGTGTATGGCGATAAAAGGGAAGCAAAGGCTTTAGGTCCGCATTGATACCTAATTTGGTCGCATTATCGCAGCCGGATGTCCCCAAACACGGGAACTTTCCTCATTTAGGTAAGCAGTACTGACTTTTCATGACGCAGCATACCGTTTAAGACGTCCCGGAACCGGCGGTCACCCGTACCGGACGTCAGCGATGGCCGCGAAGGGGCCGGTACGACCGATATAGGGTCCTGCCGGAACGGCCAAGCCCACGAGGAGAAGAGCTGTGGCGAAAGAGCCCATGCTGAAATTCGTAGAAGTGTCGCGGGACATGCCTGAAAAACGGGCAGCCGAATTGCGGCGCAGCGACTTCAACGAGATCTATTCGGAATTTGCCGACACCAAGGCAAAGGAGCAGTCTTCGCGCTGTTCGCAATGCGGTGTGCCCTATTGCCAGACCCATTGCCCGCTGCACAACAACATCCCCGACTGGCTGCGCCTCACCGCGACGGGCCGGCTGGAAGAGGCGTATCATGTCTCCCAGTCCACCAATACCTTCCCCGAGATCTGCGGCCGCATCTGCCCGCAGGACCGGCTGTGCGAAGGGTCGTGCGTGATCGAACAATCGGGCCACGGCACCGTGACGATCGGCGCGGTCGAGAAATACATCACCGACACGGCGTGGGAAAAGGGCTGGGTCAAGCCGCCGTCTCCGTCGCAGGAGCGGGCCGAAAGCGTCGGCATCATCGGCGCGGGGCCGGGCGGGCTGGCTGCGGCCGACCGTCTGCGGCGCGCGGGCGTACAGGTCACCGTCTATGACCGCTATGATCGCGGTGGTGGGCTGCTGACCTATGGCATCCCGGGCTTCAAGCTGGAGAAAGACGTCGTCATGCGCCGCGTCGACCAGCTGGAACAAGGCGGTGTCACGTTCGAACTGAACTGCAACGTGGGCCAAGACATCACCTTTGCCGATATCCGCGCCAAACATGACGCCGTGATCATCGCAACGGGCGTCTACAAGTCGCGCGATCTGGACGGCCCCGGATCGGGCGCCGACGGGATCGTGCGGGCCATCGATTTCCTGACCGCCTCGAACCGGCAAAGCTTCGGCGACACCGTCCCCGAACTGGAAGACGGCACGCTGAGCGCCGAAGGCAAGAACGTCGTCGTCATCGGCGGCGGCGATACGGCGATGGACTGCGTGCGAACCTCGATCCGACAAGGCGCGCTGAGCGTGAAGTGCCTGTATCGCCGCGACCGGGCGAACATGCCGGGCTCCCAGCGCGAGGTGCAGAACGCGGAAGAGGAAGGCGTCGTCTTCGAATGGCTGTCGGCGCCCAAGGGGTTTGCGGGCGATACGGTGTCGGGCGTGATGGTGCAGAAGATGCGCCTTGGCCCCCCGGATGCGACCGGCCGCCAGTCGCCGGTGCCGATGGAAGGCGCCGATTACAACGAACCCGCGGAACTGGTGATCAAGGCCCTTGGCTTTGAACCCGAAGACCTGCCCGCGCTGTGGGACGAACCCGGCCTGGAAGTGACCCGTTGGGGCACGGTGAAGGCGGAATTCACCTCAGGACGGACGGCTCTGCCCGGCGTCTACGCGGTGGGCGATATCGTGCGCGGTGCGTCGCTTGTTGTCTGGGCGATCCGCGACGGGCGCGATTGCGTGGATGCGCTGCTGGAAGATCTCGAAGCGAAGGCATCGGTCGCCGCCGAATAGGCCGCGCGAGGGGAGACGCCGGAATGGCCAGTGACGGATCCCAGTTGCTTGACGGACGCTGCCTTTGCGGCGCCGTAACCGTGCGCGCAGCGCCTATGCCGCGCGACCGGCTGGTGGCATGCCATTGCGACATGTGCCGCCGTTGGACGGGCGGTGTCTTCACGTCGTTCCAGGCCGAGGAAGGCTATGTCGTGACAGGTCCGGTCCGGATCTTCGAAAGCTCGGACGTGGCCGAACGCGCCTTCTGTTCTGAATGCGGCTCGTCGCTCTGGTACCGGATGCACGCCCGCCCGGGAGAAGCGCGGGAAGCGCCCTCTTTCGCGGCCGGACTTTTCGAAAACGCCGCCGGCGCGCGGCTGCAGGTCGAGTTCTTCTCGGATCTCTGTCCCGACGGCTATGCGTTTGCCGGAGATCACAAACGGATGACGGAAGCAGACTGCATGGCGGCCTTCGCCCCCGCGGAGGACCCGGCATGAGCACAACCGACAGAACCGGCGCGTGTCTCTGTGGCGCGGTGCGCTTTACGGCCAGCGCCGTTCGGTCGGATTACGGCGCCTGCCATTGCGAGATGTGCCGCCGCTGGACCGGGTCGGTCTTCCTTGGCGTGTCGGTCCCCGAAGGCGATCTGATCTGGGAAGGGTCGGAAAACATCCGCCGGTATGTGTCGTCGGACTGGGCGGAACGTGCCTGGTGCGACCGCTGCGGAGCGAATCTGTGGTATGCTGTGACGGTCGATGGCCCCCACAAGGGCACCCTGGAAATCCCGCTGGGGCTGTTCGACGATCCGAACGGGTTCGAGCTTCAGCGCGAGCTCTACTTCGACATCGCCCCCGACAGCTTTGCCATCGCGGGCGAACGGCAGAAGATGACCGCGGAAGAAACACGCCGGCGTTTCGGCGGGGAGGCCACGCCATGACATGTACCACCGGGGGATGCCTGTGCGCCGCGGTCCGCTACACGCTGGCGGACGCACCCGACCATTACGACGCCTGCCATTGCAGCATGTGCCGGAAGACGTCCGGCGGGGTTGGCTTCGGCATCAACGTGCCCGACGGCGGGATCACTTGGGAAGGTGCCGAGAACATCGGCATCTACAAGTCGTCGGAATGGGCCGAGCGCGCCTTCTGCAAGATCTGCGGATCGAGCCTCTACTACCGGATGCCGGGCGACGGCGAGAGGCCCGATTTCCTGAGCCTCGCCGCCGGATCGCTGGACGATCTGGAGGGCCTGACGATGACGACCGAGATCTATATCGAGGCGAAACCTTCGGGCCATGCCTTTGCGGGCGACACGAAGAAAATGACAGAAGCCGATGTGATCGCCGCCTTCGGCGGCAGTTGACGGCAACGAACGCGGCCCCGTCGGATGCCTCCGGCGGGAGTATTTGGAGAAAGAAGAAAAAGGGGAGGCGCCCGGAATTCTTCTTTCTGGAAATACTCCGGGGGAGTCCGGGTCGAAGACCCGGGCGGGGGCAGCGCCCCCGGGTCCCGGTGACAAGATGACGATGTTCTGCCGGAGAGCCCAGACAGCGGCGACCGGCGAAGGAGGTGGATTATGGCGACTTACGACGCAGCTTGGGTCCAGGCCGAGGAAGAGAAGCGCAAATGGATGGCCGAGTACGGCATGTACCGGGCCGAGGACGAACATTCGTCGTGCGGTGTCGGCCTTGTCGTGTCCATCGACGGGCAGAAAAGCCGCAAGGTGGTGGAAGCGGGCATCGACGCGCTGAAGGCGATCTGGCACCGCGGCGCGGTGGATGCCGACGGGTTGACCGGTGACGGCGCGGGCATTCATGTCCAGCTTCCGGTCTCGTTTTTCTACGACCAGATCCGCCGTACCGGCCACGATCCGCGCCTGAACGAATATTTTGCCGTGGGTCAGGTCTTCCTGCCGCGCACGGATTTCGGTGCGCAGGAATCCTGCCGGACCATCGTGGAACGCGAAGTCCTGCGGATGGGCTACTACATCTACGGCTGGCGCCATGTGCCCGTCGATATCACCTGCCTTGGCGAAAAGGCCAACGCGACCCGACCCGAGATGGAGCAGATCCTGATCTCGAACGCCAAGGGCGTGGACGAGGAGACGTTCGAGCGCGAGCTTTACGTCATCCGCCGCCGGATCGAAAAGGCCGCGGCCGCGGAAGGGATCGCGGGGCTGTATCTTGCGTCGCTGTCGTGCCGGTCGATCATCTACAAGGGCATGATGCTGGCCGAACAGGTCGCGACCTTCTACCCCGACCTGATGGATCCGCGGTTCGAGAGCGCCTTCGCGATCTACCACCAGCGCTATTCCACCAACACCTTCCCGCAATGGTGGCTGGCCCAGCCCTTCCGGATGCTTGCCCATAACGGCGAGATCAACACCCTGAAGGGCAACGTCAACTGGATGAAGAGCCACGAGATCCGCATGGCCTCGGGCACGTTCGGCGACCTTGCCGAGGACATCAAGCCGATCATCCCTCAGGGGTCGTCCGACTCCGCCGCGCTGGATGCCGTGTTCGAGGTTCTGGTCCGCGCGGGCCGGTCGGCGCCGATGGCCAAGACGATGCTGGTGCCCGAAAGCTGGTCGAAACAGGCGGTCGAGCTGCCGGAATCGTGGCGCGACATGTATTCCTACTGCAACTCGGTCATGGAGCCGTGGGACGGCCCCGCCGCCCTTGCCATGACCGACGGGCGCTGGGTCTGTGCCGGGCTTGACCGGAACGGGCTGCGGCCGATGCGCTATGTCGTGACGGGTGACGGGCTGCTGATCGCGGGCTCGGAAGCCGGGATGGTGCCGCCGGATGAAGCCACTGTCGTTGAAAAGGGCGCACTTGGCCCGGGGCAGCTGATCTCTGTCGATATGGCGACGGGCACGCTTTATCACGACGCCGAGATCAAGAACAAACTCGCCGCCTCGCAGCCTTTCGGGGACTGGGTCGGCAAGATCAACGACGCCGACGCCGAGCTGGCCAAGGCCGTCGAGGCGCCGATCTTCGAAGGCGAGGTGCTGCGCAGGCGCCAGATCGCGGCCGGCTATTCGATGGAGGATCTGGAGCAGGTCCTGTCGCCGATGGTCGAGGACGCGAAGGAAGCGCTGGCGTCCATGGGCGATGACACGCCCCAGGCCGTGCTGTCGAAGATGTACCGGCCGCTCAGCCATTTCTTCCGGCAGAACTTCAGCCAGGTGACGAACCCGCCCATCGACTCGCTTCGCGAATACCGGGTAATGAGCCTGAAGACTCGCTTCGGCAACCTGAAGAACGTGCTGGACGAAGACAGCTCCCAGACCGAGATCATCGTTCTGGAAAGCCCCTTCGTCGGCAACAAGCAGTGGGAGCTTCTGGTCAAGCAATTCAACGCCCCCGCGGTGGAAATCGACTGTTCCTTCCTGCCGGGCGAAGGCGCGCTGCGCGAGGGGCTCGACCGGATCCGGGCCGAGGCCGAGGATGCCGTGCGCTCGGGCGCGGGCCATATCGTGCTGACCGATCACCTGTCGGACGAGGACAAGGTGGCGATGCCGATGATCCTTGCCACCAGCGCGGTGCATTCGCATTTGACGCGCAAGGGCCTGCGGACCTTCTGTTCGCTGAACGTGCGCGCGGCGGAATGCATCGATCCGCATTACTTTGCCGTGCTCATCGGCTGCGGCGCGACCGTCGTGAACCCCTACCTTGCCGAGGATTCCATCGCCGACCGCATCCGGCGCGGCCTGCTGGACGGCCCGCTGACCGAAGCCATGCGGCGCTACCGCGAGGCGATCGATCAGGGCCTGCTCAAGATTATGTCGAAGATGGGGATTTCGGTCATTTCCTCCTATCGCGGCGGTCTGAACTTCGAAGCCGTGGGCCTTTCCCGCGCCATGGTTGCCGAATTCTTCCCCGGCATGATCTCCCGCATCTCGGGAATCGGGGTGACGGGCATCCAGCGCAAGGCGGAAGAGATCCACGACAAGGGCTGGAAATCGGGCACCGACATCCTGCCCATCGGCGGCTTCTACAAGTCGCGGTCGTCGGGGGAAAAGCACGCCTGGGAAGCGACCACGATGCACCTGCTGCAATCGGCGGTCGGGCGCGGTTCTTACGAGCTGTGGAAGACCTATTCCAAGACGCTCAGGGACAACCCGCCGATCCACCTGCGCGATCTGCTGGATATCAAGCCCATCGGCCGTCCCGTGCCGCTGGAGGAAGTGGAATCGATCACCTCGATCCGCAAACGCTTCGTGACGCCGGGCATGTCGCTGGGGGCGTTGTCCCCCGAGGCCCACAAGACGCTGAACGTGGCCATGAACCGGATAGGCGCCAAATCCGACAGCGGTGAAGGCGGCGAGGATCCGGCGCATTTCCAGCCGGAATCCAACGGCGACAACCCGTCGGCCAAGATCAAGCAGGTGGCGAGCGGCAGGTTCGGTGTCACCGCCGAATACCTGACCCATTGTGAAGAGCTTGAGATCAAGGTCGCGCAGGGCGCCAAGCCCGGTGAAGGCGGGCAGTTGCCGGGGATGAAGGTCACCGACCTGATCGCGCGGCTGCGGCATTCGACGAAGGGCGTGACGCTGATCTCTCCCCCGCCGCACCACGATATCTATTCGATCGAGGATCTGGCGCAGCTGATCTACGACCTGAAGCAGATCAACCCGCGCGCCAAGGTGACTGTGAAGCTGGTGGCATCGTCCGGTGTCGGCACGATTGCCGCCGGTGTGGCGAAAGCCAAGGCCGATGTCATCCTGATCTCGGGGCACAACGGCGGGACGGGGGCCAGCCCCGGCACGTCGATCAAGCATGCCGGTCTCCCGTGGGAGATGGGCCTGACCGAGGCACACCAGGTTCTGGCGATGAACAAGCTGCGCGAACGGGTCACGCTGCGCACCGATGGCGGGCTGCGGACCGGGCGCGACATCGTCATGGCGGCGATGATGGGGGCCGAGGAATACGGCATCGGCACCGCCGCGCTGATCGCGATGGGCTGCATCATGGTGCGTCAGTGCCAGTCGAACACCTGCCCGGTGGGCGTCTGCACCCAGGATCCGCGCCTGCGCGACAAGTTCACGGGCAATGCCGACAAGGTGGTGAACCTGATCACCTTCTACGCCCAGGAAGTGCGTGAGCTGTTGGCCGAAATCGGCGCGCGCAGCCTCGACGAGGTGATCGGCCGGGCGGATCTGCTGGCGCAGGTCTCGCGCGGGGCAGCGCATCTGGACGATCTGGACCTGAACCCGCTGCTGATCACCGTCGATGGCGCGTCGAACATCGTCTACAACCGCGACAAGGACCGGAACCCGGTGCCGCCGACGCTGGACGCGCAGATCGTCAAGGACGCCAGCCGCTTCCTGCAGGACCGCGAGAAGATGCAGCTGTACTACGCGGTGCAGAACACGCACCGCACGGTGGGCACGCGGACATCGTCGGAACTCGTCAGCCGCTTCGGCATGCGCGACAACGGCCTGCAGCCGGATCACCTGACGGTGAAGCTGCAGGGCTCGGCCGGGCAATCCCTGGGGGCGTTCGCCGCGCCGGGGCTGCGGATCGAGGTCTCGGGCGATGCCAACGATTATGTCGGCAAGGGCCTGTCGGGCGGCACGATCATCGTGCGCCCGCCGCAGGTCAGCCCACTGGTCACGGACGAGAACACGATCATCGGCAACACGGTGCTCTATGGCGCGACGGCAGGCTACCTGTTCGCCGCCGGCCGTGCAGGCGAACGCTTCGCGGTCCGGAACTCGGGTGCGCACGTGGTGGTCGAAGGCTGCGGGTCGAACGGTTGCGAATACATGACCGGCGGGGTCGCCGTGCTGCTGGGCCGGATCGGGGCCAACTTCGGCGCCGGGATGACCGGCGGCATGGCCTATATCTACGATCCCCATGGCGATGCGCGGCGGCTGTTGAATACCGACTCGCTGGTGGTGGGGCAACTGAGCCACCCGCACTGGGAAAGCGAACTGGAAGAGCTGATCGAGCGCCACGCGGCGGAAACGGGCAGCCGCAAGGCTGCCGCGATCCTGCAGCACTGGGAGGCCGAGAAAGGCCTGTTCCTGCAGCTCTGCCCAAAGGAAATGCTGCCCCATATCAGCCACCCGCTGGGCTTCACTGCCGAAGCGGTGCCGGCCGAATAGCGCGATCCGCGCCCATAGCCGGAAACATTGAAGCCGCCCGTCATGCCTTGCGCGTGACGGGCGGCGACATGTGCACTATGTCTGCCCTGTCGTTTAGAAGGAGCACGAGCCGCCATGGCCACCGAGGCATTCGAATCCATCGTCGAAGATTTCGAGTTCCTGGAAGACTGGGAAGACCGCTATCGCTATGTCATCGAACAGGGCAAGGCGATGGAGCCGCTCGACCCGGCGCTGAAGGTCGATGCAACCCGCGTCCACGGCTGCGCCAGCCAGGTCTGGCTGCATCCGCAGATCGACGGCGGCACCTTCCATTTCGATGGCGAAAGCGACGCGATGATCGTGAAGGGCCTGATCGCCGTCCTGCGCGCGCTTTACAACGGGCTGCCAGTGGGCGAAGTCCCCGCGCTCGACGCGAAAGCGCAGCTGGCGCGGCTGGAACTCGAATCGAACCTGTCGTCGCAGCGGTCGAACGGGCTGAATTCGATGATCGAGCGAATTCGCAAGACAGCTGCCGAAGCGGCCTGAAATCCGGCGCCGCGTGGGGGCTATGCCCACACACCCCCGAGATATTTACAGACCGAAGAAGCTCAGGCGATGCCCCCGGACTTCTTTGGTCCCAAGATACCTCCGCCGGAGGCAGACCGACGGGACACAAATGACGAAAGTCCGAAAACCGGGCGCGTTCAGCGGGGGCTGCGCTTCGCCAGTATACGCTGGAGCGTCCGGCGGTGCATGTTCAGACGCCGCGCCGTTTCCGAGACGTTGCGATCGCAAAGCTCGTAGACCCGCTGGATATGTTCCCAGCGCACGCGGTCCGCGCTCATCGGGTTTTCCGGCGGCGGCGGGAGTTCGTCGGGGCGGGTCAGGAGCGCGTCGCAGATGTCGGTCGCGTCGGCCGGTTTCGACAGGTAGTCGGTCGCGCCGATCTTGACCGCGGCCACCGCCGTCGCGATCGCGCCATAGCCCGTCAGCACCACCACGCGGCTGTCGGGGCGGCGTTCGCGCAGGACTTCGACCACGTCCAGACCGTTGCCGTCCTCCAGCCGCAGATCGACCACCGCGTAGGCCGGGGGCCGCGCCGTGGCGATGGCCTTGCCGGCCGCGACCGAACCGGCGGTCTCGATCTCGAAACCGCGCTTTTCCATCGCTTTTGCCAGGCGCCGCAGGAATGGCTCGTCATCGTCCACCAACAGAAGCGATTTGTCGGGGCCAATGTCTGAGCGGGCGGTCTCTGCCATGTTCCGGTTGTCCTCTGCCTGCGCGTCAATGTCGCATTCGGCGGGACTATGGCGTCCAGCCCGGGAAAGGTCAAACAGTTGGTCCACCAGAGACCGGGCAGTGGTTTTCCTGCCATTTGACCGGTTTGGCCAATTTGTCCCGAATTCCGAAAATCATGTCCGGGTCTGGCACTCAAACCCGGGGCGCTTGCGGGCTATGTTGTTCGCAGCAACAAGATCCGCTTCGGAAAAAAGCGGGATGGGCTCCCCGGGCGTAACGAGTTGTTCATTTGGTTTTTCGGGGATGGGGGGACGTTCAGGGCCCCCCGGGACCCCGTCGGCAAAGCCGGCGGGGTCTTTTTTGGCGCTGCCTCAGATCTCGCCCACGAAGCAGGCGACCTTGTCGGCCATGTCCTCGGGGCTCAGTTCGCGCCGGAAGAAATCGACGAAGCCGTGTTCGGGCAGCACGAGGTAGGTGAAGGTCGAATGGTCGACGAGGTAGTATTCGTCCTCCGCCGGATGCGCCTTGTAATAAGTGCGGTAGGCCTGGCTGGCCGCCTTCACCTGCTCCGGACTGCCGGTGAGGCCGATCATCTTCTTGTGCATGTTGGCGGCATAGTCGCCCACCACCTCGGGCGTGTCGCGCGCCGGGTCGATGGAAATGAAGACCGGCGTGGACGAGATCCCGCGGTCTGCCAGCACGTCCACGGCATCGGCGTTGCGCGTGGTATCCAGCGGGCAGACATCGGGGCAGAAGGTGTAGCCGAAGTAGACAAGCGACGGTTCCGTGATCACGTCCGCATCGGACACGTTCGCGCCCTGGGCGTTCACCAGTTCGAACGGGCCGCCGATGTCGCCGCCGCCGGCCACGGCGCTTGACCGGCAATCGGCAAACTGGTCGCCGCCCCGCGGCCAGGCGGTCAGCGCCCAGACGCCGCCCACGAACAGAACCGCGACGATGACGGCGGCAATGGCTAGGTAACGAGGCATGGCGGCTCCCTGTATCAAAAGGATATGCGGCAACCTGCCCATGGCACAGTTGATCCTGCCGCGTCCGAGACCTAACACTGTCGCGTCCCGATGCAACCGGAGCCGCGTTCACGAATGGCACAGCCCTCTATCGGCCTTCTGTCGGAAGAAGCCCGCGGCAACTGGATCCGGCTGCGCACGCTGATCCTGCTGCGCTGGGTGGCCATCACCGGTCAGGTCGGCGCGCTGATCGTGTCGCAGTACATGTTCGGTCTCTGGCTGGAATTCGGCCTGTGCTACCTGGCCGTGGGCATTTCCGCGATCGGCAACCTGATCGCGATGTTCGTGTTTCCGGAAAACAAGCGCCTGTCGGAAAGCGAAAACTTCCTGATGGTCATGTTCGACCTGCTGCAACTGGTGTTTCTTTTGTACCTGACCGGCGGCCTGAACAACCCGTTCGCGCTGCTGGTGCTGGGGCCGGTGACGATCTCGGCCTCCGTGATCGGTCTGCGGCCCACGCTGATCGTGGGTGGCACGGCGATCATCCTTGTCACCCTGCTGGCCCTGTTCCACCTGCCGTTGCGCACGTCGCAGGGCATGGTGCTGCGGGTGCCCGATCTGTTCGTCTTCGGCAACTGGGCCGCGATCCTAATCGCCGTCGTCTTCCTGGGCGTCTATTCCCGCCGCGTGTCATCGGAGATGCATTCGATGGCCGATGCGCTGGCCGCCACGCAGATGGCGCTGGCACGCGAACAGAAGCTGACCGACTTGGGCGGCGTCGTGGCCGCCGCCGCGCATGAACTTGGCACGCCGCTGGCCACGATCAAGCTGACGTCTTCGGAACTGATGGAAGAACTGTCCGACTACCCCGAACTTCACGAAGACGCGGCCCTGATCCGCGAACAGGCCGACCGCTGCCGCGACATCCTGCGCGACATGGGCCGCGCCGGGAAGGACGATCTGCACCTCCGGCAGGCGCCGCTCAGCGCCGTGCTGACGGAAGCGGCCGAGCCGCACATGAACCGCGGCAAGATCGTCGAGATCCGTGACGACCCGGCCACCGAGGGCCGCGCACAGCCCAGCGTCCTGCGAAAACCGGAAGTGATCCACGGCCTGCGCAACCTGATCCAGAACGCCGTCGATTTCGCCCAGGCCCAGGTCTGGATCGAAAGCTCGTGGTCGGACGAGGCGATATCGGTCCGGATCGTGGACGACGGGAAAGGATATCCGCCCCACCTGATCGGCCGGATCGGCGATCCGTTCATGCGCCGCCGCAAGTCGGATCGCGACCGGTCTCAGCGGCCTGAATACGAAGGCATGGGGCTGGGCCTGTTCATCGCCAAGACGCTTCTGGAACGGTCGGGGGCCGAACTGACCTTCGCCAACGGATCCGACCCCTATCACCCGGACGGCGCGGACCGGATCGGCGCGATCGTCGAGGTCGTCTGGCCCCGCCACAGCATCGATGCCCGCGCCGACCAGAATTTCATTCCCGCAGGTCGAAACATGCCTATCGAGGTGTGATCCTTTCCGGGCGGCGCGAGTTGTTAACCATCGCTTAACCCCGCAAATGCCACTCTTCTGCATCTGAACCCGAGGAGCGGCGCTGAGTCGATGCACACGTTGGAGCTGGCAGAACTGGTAGTGACGACGGCGATCTGCACGATCGCCGCGCTGGCTGCCGTGTCATGGCTGTGGCCGTCCAGGGGCCGGTCTACCATGCGCCGCACGGCCACCGGTTCGGTCGCGAACCTGCCGACAACACTCGCACAGCCGGACGCGGCCCGCGGATCTGTCTTCCTGTTCGACGGGGAAGAGATGATCGGCGCCTCTGGACCCGCGCGCGAAGCCTTGCGGAAATCCGATGAACCGCTGCGCTGGCCGGACCTCGTGGCGGTCCTCGCCGCCCGCTTTTCAGATCTGCCGCATTCGCTGGACTCCGTCGAACGGGCGGGTCGGCTGGTCAGCCAGCCACGCTCGCAAACCGATCCGTCGGAGATCGTGTTCGAATGGCTCGACGGAACGGTCAGGGTTGAGATACGCGAACGTCTCGATATCGGGACGGGCAATTCGGCACGTGCCCTGGCGCAAGGCCTGACGGGCGGCGCATCGGACGATCGCTCGACACAGGGCAGCCGGGCGCGGTGGATCCACAAGGCGCTGGCGCCGGTCGTGGGCCAACGCCGCGCCACCGGCCTTGTCGAAGCCCTGGGCGGCGTGACGGTGGCCTGTATCGCGGCGGAAAAATCGCCCTACCCGGTCTGGCAGACCAATGCCTCTGGAGAGGTCATCTGGTCCAATGCCGCTTATGTCGCGCTGGCCCGCCGGGTTCTGGGCGAAGGCGAAGAGAAAGGCCGCCCGCTTTTCCCCTCAAGGCTCGACCGTACGCCCGATGGCCGCCCGGTCCGTCATGCGCTGGAGGCAGCGAGCACCCGCACCAAGCTCTGGTTCGAGATCTCGCATGTCACCGCCGGGGACGGGCACCTGTTCTTCGCCACCGACATCAACGCGGTGGTCAACGCCGAATACGCCCAGCGCAACTTCGTCCAGACACTGGCCAAGACCTTCGCGCAACTGTCCATCGGGCTGGCGATCTTCGATCGGAACCAGCGTTTGGCCCTGTTCAACCCGGCGCTGATCGACCTCACGGCGCTGCCGGCGGAGTTCCTCTCCGCACGGCCCGATCTGTTTTCCTTCTTCGACCGGCTGCGCGACCGCAGCGTGATGCCGGAACCAAAGGACTATGCCACGTGGCGTCAGCAGCTTTCGGAACTGGTCGCCGCCGCCGCCAACGGCCGCTACCAGGAAACGTGGAGCCTGCCGTCAGGCTCCGTCTACTCCGTGAGCGGCCGTCCCCATCCCGACGGCGCCGTCGCCTTCCTGTTCGAGGACATCACCGCCGAGGTCACGCTGACCCGCCGCTTCCGGTCGGATCTGGAACTGGGTCAATCGGTGATCGAGGCTCTGGAAGACGCGGTCGCCGTCTTCAGCTCGGACGGCGCGCTGGCCGTGTCGAACCCGGCCTACGGCAAGCTGTGGGGCGTCGATCCGGACGCGGGCTTCGCCCAGACAACGGTGATCGACGCGATCCGCACATGGCAGGACAAGTGCCGCCCGACGCCAACCTGGGGCGATGTCCGCGATTTTGTCACTTTGCGCGAAAATCGCTCCGAATGGTCCTCCACCGCCTTCCTGCGCACGGGTGAGGCGATCTGGTGCGGCGTCTACCCGGTGCACGGCGGCGCAACGCTGGTCCGTTTCGTGCGCACCGACCGTACCCGGGGGGAGCTCGACATGACCACGGCCCCGCCGGTTCCGGCGGCTGTCCGGGCAGATCCGCGGCCCGAGAACCACAAGAGCCCATCCGGAAGGCCGAAAGCGCACTCCGGCGACCAGTCCGAAACCCGGGCCGAACCGCTCGGCTGACGCGCGACCGATCCCAGGGCCTGGCACCCGTTACCCGAAAGGATCGCGGGCGCGCCGCGAGGGAGGATCCCGGAACGGGATCCGACAGGGGTGGTGCGCCAGCGTTCCCGGCCCGCCACCGCAACGATCCCGCTTGCAGCCTTGCGCCCCGGGCGCCAGATTGCGCCCATGTCCACCGCTGCCAACAGCCATAGCCCTACCGAAACACGCGCCCTCTCCCTTGGCGATGAGGCCGCGACGACCACGTTCGCGCAAACCCTCGCCACGCGCCTGGCCCCTGGCGATTGCCTCCTGCTGGGCGGCCCCATCGGCGCGGGCAAGACGCATCTCGCCCGCGCCCTGATCCGGTCCTATCTCGGCACCGACGAAGACATCCCCTCGCCCACCTTCACCCTTGTTCAGACCTACGGCCCGCCCGAAGATGAAATCTGGCACGCCGATCTCTACCGCCTCGGCGACACCTCCGAGATCGAGGAACTGGGCCTCACCGCCGCCTTCGACACGGCCATCACCCTGATCGAATGGCCCGACCGGCTGGGCCCGCTGGCCCCGGCAGACGCATTGACGCTTGCCCTCGTGCCCGGCAAACCCACAAGCCTTGACGCAGACGATGCCCCCCGCGCGCTCCGCCTTTCCTGGAGCGCACCGAAATGGGCCAACAAACTGAAAGACCTGCCCGCATGACCGACCGGCAAACCAGGAAAACCGCCTTCATCGATGCCGCCGGCTGGGGTCAGGCCCGCGTCGCACCGCTGGCCGGGGATGCCTCGAACCGTCGCTACGACAGGCTGACGGCGCCCGACGGCACCACCGCCGTACTGATGGACGCGCCGCCCGACCGCGGCGAAGACATCCGCCCTTTCACCGCCATCGCCCGCCATCTGCAGGACTGCGGTCTGACCGCGCCCGCGATCCTCGCCGAAGACGCCGACAACGGCTTCCTTCTGCTTGAAGACCTCGGCGACACCCTGTTTGCCCGCGTGCTGGAAACCGACCCGAACCCCGAACCGCAGCTCTACGACGCGGCCATCGACGTGCTGGTCACGCTCCACGCCCATGAGGTTCCCGACGTTGCGCCCTATGACGCGCCGCTGATGGCCGATCTCGCCGCGCTGGCCTTCACCAAGTACCGCGCCGGCGTTCTGGGAGAAGATGACGAAACCCTCACCCAGCGCTTCCGTGACCGGTTCGAAGACCTGCTACAGCCGCTCTCGCGCGCGAAACCGGCGCTGGCGCTGCGCGATTACCACGCCGAGAACCTGATCTGGCTGCCGGAACGTGATGGCGCCGCCCGCGTGGGCCTGCTGGATTTCCAGGACGCGATGACCTGTCATCCGGCCTATGACATCGTCTCGCTGCTGCAGGACGCCCGCCGCGATGTCTCCCCCGCGATCGAACACAAGATGATCGCCCGCTATATCGAGGCGACAGATCACGACTCCCACGCGTTCCACACCGCCTATGCGCTCCTCGGCGCCCAGCGCAATCTGCGGATTCTTGGTGTCTTTGCCCGCCTGGCGACGGATTACGGCAAGCCCAAGTACCTGCACCTGATCCCGCGCGTCTGGGACCACGCGATGCGCGATCTGGACCATCCCGCGCTGGCCCCCATCGCCGAACTGGTGCACGATTCCCTGCCCGACCCCACGCCCGACACGCTGGCCAAGCTGGAGCGCCCATGACCCTGCCCTTCCCCGCCATGGTCTTCGCCGCAGGCTTCGGCACACGCATGGGCGACCTGACGAAACATCGCCCCAAGCCGCTGATCCCCGTCGCGGGCAAGCCCCTGATCGACCACGCACTGGAACTGGTCGCGGACGCGCCGATCGTGGTCGTGAACACCCATTACCTTGGCGATCAGATTATCTCGTACCTCTCCGGTCGCGGGCTGGAGTTCTCGCACGAATCCCCCAAGGTGCTGGATACCGGCGGAGGGCTGAAGGTGGCGCTGCCTATGCTGGGCGCGGAGACCGTGATCACGCTGAATTCGGACGCCGTCTGGTCCGGCCCCAGCCCGGTCGAGCTGCTGGTGGACGCATGGGACCCCGACCGGATGGACGCGCTGGCGATCACCGTGCCGCTGGATCACGCCATCGGGCGGCAAGGCGCGGGCGACTTCACCGCCGACGATCAGGGCCGCCTGACCCGCGGGCCGGATGTCGTCTACGGCGGCGCACAGATCATCAAGACCGCCGGGCTGGCCGGGATTTCGGACAGGGTCTTTTCCCTGAACCGCCTGTGGGACGACATGCTGGCACAGGGGCGGATGTTCGGCCTGACCTACCCGGGTTACTGGTGCGATGTCGGACACCCTGAAGGCGTCGAACTGGCCCAGAACATGTTGAAGGGCGATGTTTGAACCCGACATCCTCCCGCGGGTCTTTGCCCTGCCCCCCGGCGCGGATGTCCCGGCGGAAATCGTCTCTGGCCTGACCGCCCGCCACCAAGGCCCGCCCGAAGCGCTGGCCCGGGTCGAGCTGATGGTCAACACCCGCCGCATGGCCCGCCGCATCCGCGCGATCTTCGATGACGGCCCGGCGCTGCTGCTGCCGCAACTGTCGCTGGTCACCGATCCCGGACTGTCCCCGGCTTTGGCGGATCTGCCGCTGTCCGTCCCCCCGCTCCGCCGACGGCTGGAGCTTGTGCAACTGATCCGCGCGCTTCTGGATCAGCAACCGGATCTCGCCTCTCGCGCGGCGCTGTTCGACCTGGCCGACAGCCTCGCCGCGCTGATGGAGGAGATGCAGGGCGAAGGCGTCTCCCCGGACACGATCTCGGGGCTCGACGTGTCGGACATGTCCGGCCATTGGGCCCGCGCGCTGCAATTCATCGGCATCGCGCGCACCCTGATGGACACCGACACCGCGCCCGAAGCCGCCGGTCGCCAGCGGATGGCCGTCGAACAACGCATCGCCGCATGGCAGGCCAACCCGCCGCAGCATCCGGTGATCGTCGCAGGCTCGACGGGCTCGCGCGGTACGACGCTGATGCTGATGGAGGCCGTCGCCCGCCTGCCGCAGGGCGCGCTGGTGCTGCCGGGGTTCGATTTCGACCAGCCCGCGCGCATCTGGTCGAGCATGGACGATGCGCTGGCGGCCGAGGATCACCCGCAATACCGCTTCCGCCGGATCATGGACGTGCTGGGCATCGGCCCCGGCGATGTCCGCCCGTGGACCGACACGCCCGCCCCGGCGCCAGCCCGGAACCGTCTGGTCTCCCTCGCGCTGCGCCCCGCGCCCGTCACCCATGCGTGGCTGTCCGAAGGTCCGAAACTGGACGGGCTGGGCGAAGCGCTGGAAAACGTGACCCTTGTCGAAGCCCCCGGCCCTCGCGCCGAGGCGATGGCCATCGCGATGCGCCTGCGCAAGGCCGCCGAGGACGGCACGAAGGCCGCCCTGATCACCCCCGACCGGATGCTGACCCGGCAGGTCGCTGCCGCCCTCGCGCAATGGGGGATCGAACCCGACGACAGCGCCGGGATGCCGTTGCAACTGTCGCCCCCGGGCAGGTTCCTGCGGCAGGTCGCCCAGCTTTTCGCCCGGCCCCTGACCGGTGCGGCGCTGATCGCCCTGCTGAAACATCCGCTGACCCATTCCGGTGAGGGCCGCGGTATCCACCTGCTGCTGACCCGCGATCTGGAACTGCAGCTCCGCCGTCATGGTCCGGCCTTCCCCGACCCCGCCGCGCTGATTGCGTGGGCCGAGAAGATGCCCGAACGCCGCGGCGTCTGGGCCCAATGGCTGATCACCGCGATCTGCCCCCTGTTCGATCCGGCGACAGCATCGCTGGAGGACTGGACGGACCGGCTGTTGTCCGCTTCCGAACGGATCGCGGGGGGAAGCGTCGCCGAAGGCTCGGGCGGGCTGTGGGACAAGAACGCCGGGAAGAAGGCCCGCGCGGTGGTGGATCTGCTGGCGCAGGAGGCCCCGGCGGGAGGCGACCTGTCGGCGACGGAGTTCTCGGACCTGCTGGGCGCGCTTCTGGGCGAGGACACCGTCCGCGACCGCGATGCCGCCCATCCCGGCATCATGATCTGGGGCACGCTGGAGGCCCGCGTCATGGGCGCCGACCTGCTGATCCTGGGCGGTCTGAACGAAGGGTCCTGGCCCGAGGTTCCGGCCCCCGATCCCTGGCTGAACCGCGCGATGCGGAAGGAAGCGGGACTGCTGCTGCCCGAGCGCCGCGTCGGGCTGTCAGCGCATGATTTCCAGCAGGCCATCGGCGCGCGTGAGGTCTGGCTGACCCGCGCCGAACGGTCCGACGATGCCGATACCGTCCTCTCGCGCTGGGTGAACCGGCTGACGAACCTGCTGGGCGGTCTGCGCAACACCGACGGGCCGAAGTTGCTGAATGCCATGCGCGAACGCGGCCGTCACTGGCTGCAGCTGGCGGAAGCGCTGGAAACACCCGCCCATATCGATCCGGCCCATCGCCCTGCCCCGCGGCCCCCCGTGGACGCGCGACCGAAGCAATACCGCGTGACCGAAATCCGCACCCTGATCCGCGATCCCTATGCGATCTATGCCCGCAAGGTGCTGGGGCTCCAACCGCTGGACCCGCTGGTGCAGGAGGCCGAGGCCTCGGACCGTGGGACCGTCATTCACAAGGTCTTTGAACGGTTCATCAAGGATACGCCGGTTGACGAACTGACCCCCGAACGCCTGCTTGCCTGTGCCGATGCCGAATTGGCGAACGTGCCATGGCCCGCCGCGCGGCGCCTTTGGCGGGCAAAACTGGCGCGGATCGCCGATGACGTGATCCGGGCAGAACATGACCGACAGAAGCTGGGCCAGCCCGGCGGGTTCGAGGTGAAGGCCGAAGATCATGTCACCGCCCACGCCATCACCCTGACCGGCCGCGCCGACCGGATCGACCGGGCGGAAGACGGGCGGCTGCTGCTTTACGACTACAAGACCGGCCATGTGCCGACGCAGGCCGAACAGAAGGGGTTCGACAAACAGCTGCTGATCGAGGCCGCGATGGCCGAACGGGGCGCCTTCGATGGCTTCCCCGCAGCGCCCGTGGCCGCGGCCGATTACATCGGCGTCGGCGCGAAATACAAGACCGAGGCCGCGCCGCTGGCCGATATCGCACCCGCCGAAGTGTGGGAGGATCTGGGCACGCTGATGGAGGCCTACCTTGAGGTCGCGCAGGGCTTCACTTCGCGCAGGGCGATGCGGAAGGACACCGACAGCGGCGATTACGATCATCTTGCCCGGTTCGGGGAATGGGACGTCACCGCCACTGCCAAGCCGGAGGACGTGGGATGAGCCGCGATGCAGCCTCCGAACGGCAGGTGCAGGCCGCGCAGCCCCATGCGTCGACCTGGCTGTCGGCCAATGCCGGATCGGGGAAGACGCGGGTCCTGACCGACCGCGTGGCGCGGATCCTGCTGCAGGGCACCGACCCGCAGAAGATCCTGTGCCTGACCTATACCAAGGCCGCCGCCGCCGAGATGCAGAACCGCCTGTTCAAGCGTCTGGGCGAATGGGCGATGCTGGAAGATGCCGACCTGTCCGCAACGCTCGACAGCCTTGGCGCGTGGGAGGGCCTGACGCCCGGCGCCGAGGATCTGGCGCAGGCGCGCACCCTGTTTGCCCGCGCCATCGAAACGCCCGGCGGCCTGAAGATCCAGACCATCCACGCCTTCTGCGCCGCCCTTCTGCGCCGGTTTCCGCTGGAGGCCGGGATTTCGCCCCAGTTCAGCGAAATGGAAGACCGCGCCGCCGATCTGCTGCGGGCCGAGATCGTGGAGGACATGGCCTCGGGCCCGCAGATGCCCTTGGTCGATGGCGTGGCGGCCTACCTGTCGGACAGCGATTTCGCGGCCCTGACGCGCGCGATCACCGGCGCGCGCGAGGCCTTCGCGGGCGGCCACGACAGGGCGAGCCTGTTTTGCGGGCTGGACCTGCCCGACGACTACGATTGGGCCGATCTGGAGCAGGAGACCTTCCTTGGCAGTGAAACCGCCCTTCTGGCCGCGCTGCGTGAAGGGCTGGCCGAAGGGTCGAAAACGGATGTGGACGCGCTGGAGAAGCTGTTGCCCGTCGGCACCCCCGGCATGGCCGACCTGCCGGTGCTGGAAAAGGTGTTCCTGTTCGGCGGCTCGGCCAAGGACCCGTTCGGCGCCAAGATCGGCAAGTTCCCCACGAAGGCCACGCAGACACGTCTCGGCGCGGTCCTGCCGGAACTCGACGCCTTCATGGTCCGCGTGCAGGACGCCCGCGACCGCCGCCTGGCACTGGCGGCCGTGGACAAGGCCGAAGCCCTGCTGCGCTTCGCCAATACATTTCTGCCGGAATACGAACGCCGCAAGCAATTGCGCGGCTGGCTCGACTTCGACGACCTGATCGGCCGCGCGCGCAAGCTGCTGCGCGATCCCGGCGTCGCGACATGGGTTCTCTACCGGCTGGACGGCGGGATCGACCATATCCTCGTGGACGAGGCGCAGGATACCTCCCCCGCGCAATGGGACGTGATCGAGGCGCTGACGCAGGAATTCATGGCCGGCAAGGGCGCGGATCGGGACCGGGCGCGCACGCTTTTCGTGGTCGGTGACCGCAAGCAATCGATCTATTCCTTCCAGGGCGCCAATGCCGCCGCCTTCGACACGATGCGCGACGGGTTCAAGGAAGGGCTGAAAGCCGCCGGTCCCGGAATGCAGGACCTTGTGCTGGAATATTCTTTCCGCTCGGCGCCTGCGATCCTTGAACTGGTGGACCAGGTCTTCGATCCGGACGTCACGCCTGGGTTCCGCGAAAGCCAGCACCGTCCCTTCCATGGCGAGATGCCTGGCCGCGTCGACCTGTGGCCACTGGTCGAAAAGACGGATGCCGAGGACGACAGCCACTGGACCGATCCCGTCGACCGCCCCGGGCAGGCCCACCACACCACCGTTCTGGCCGAACGCATCGCCGCGTGGATCAAGGCGCAGGTCGAAGGCGGCGAAACGCTGCCCGCAGGGAATGCCCGCCGGAAGATGCGCTATGGCGACGTCCTGATCCTCGTGCGGCGGCGGTCGGAGCTCTTTGCCTCGATCATCCGCGCCTGCAAGGTGCTGGGCCTGCCGATTGCCGGGGCCGACCGCCTGAAGGTGGGCGCGGAACTGGCGGTGAAGGATCTGGCCGCCGTCCTGTCCTTCCTCGCCACGCCGGAAGATGACCTGTCGCTGGCCGCCGCGCTGAAATCGCCCTTGTTCGGGTGGACGGAAAACGATCTCTACCACCTCGCCCATGGCCGCGACGGCGCTTATCTGTGGGAAGTGCTGCGCGGGCAGGTCGAGACGCATCCGCAGACGCTCGCCATCCTGACAGACCTGCGCGACAACGCCGATTTCCTGCGCCCCTACGACCTGATCGACCGGATCCTGACCCGCCATGACGGCCGCCGCCGCCTTCTGGGCCGGCTGGGGGCCGAGGCCGAGGACGGGATCGACGCGCTGCTAAGTCAGGCGCTGGCCTATGAACGGTCGGAAGTGCCCAGCCTGACGGGGTTCCTGACGTGGATGGAAACCGACGATCTGGAGATCAAGCGTCAGATGGGCGCGGTGGGCGACCAGATCCGGGTGATGACGGTGCATGGCGCCAAGGGTCTGGAGGCGCCGGTGCTGATCCTGCCCGACACCGCCCGCCATCAGGCCCGCATGACCAACGCGATCACGACGCTGGGCGACGTGCCCTACTGGAACCCGGTCGTCGACGACATGCCCGCCCCCCTGCGCGCGGCCCGCGACGACGCGCAGGAGCGGGATGCGGAGGAACGGTTGCGGCTTCTGTACGTAGCGCTCACGCGCGCCGAAAGCTGGCTGGTGGTCGCTGCTTCGGGGGAGCTTGCGTCGAGGAACAGCCCGCCCACGTGGTACGAACGCGTCGAAACGGCGCTGAGGTCGCTGAACGCCCTGCCCCTGAACTGCGAGGGCGGCGACGGGCTGCGGCTGACCTCGGGCGAGTGGACCATGGGCGCGGCCACGGACTTCACCACGACCACGGCCACCCTGCCCGAAGTCCCCGACCTGTTCCGCCATTCCGTGACCGTCCCGCCGCCGGCGCCGGCAATCCTGTCGCCGTCGGATCTTGGCGGTCCCAAGGCTCTGGCGGGCGACACCGGGTTGGAGGAGGAGGCCGCCAAGCTGCGCGGCACGCGGATCCACCTGCTGCTGGAACATCTGATCTTCGACCAACCCGCGGACTGGCCCCATGCCGCCACCCGCATCCTGCCCGACATGGAGGATGCCGAACGCACGGACCTTCTGACCGAAGCCGCGACTGTCCTGCAGGCCCCGGCCCTCGCCCCGTTCTTCGCACCGGACGTGCTGGCGGAGGTCCCGGTGACCGCGCCGCTCTTCAACCGGCGGCTTCATGGCGTGATCGACCGGCTGATCGTGCAGGACACGCATATCCGGGTTGCGGATTTCAAGTCGAACGCGGTGGTCCCCGCCTCTGCCGCCGAATGTCCGGATGGCATCCTGCGCCAGATGGGGGCCTATCTTGTTGCGCTAGAACAGATCTATCCCGACAGGGCCATCGAACTGGGCGTCATCTGGACCCGCACGGGCACGCACATGCCCCTCCCGCACGAGGTCGTGAGGGCGGCGCTGGCCCGGGTACCGGATCTTGACGCGGTTCCGCCCGCTCCCTAGGTTCGGCGGGTCGAGATTTCATATTGGAGACAGCACATGTCCAGCGTTGCCGTAACCGACGCCACCTTTGACAGCGAAGTCCGCCAGTCCGACGTTCCGGTCGTCGTCGACTTCTGGGCGGAATGGTGCGGGCCGTGCCGTCAGATCAGCCCGGCCTTGGAAGAACTGGCCGAACAATATGGCGGCAAGATCAAGCTGGCCAAGGTCGACGTAGACCAGAACCCGAACACCGCCGCCTCGCTCGGCGTGCGCGGGATCCCGGCGCTCTTCATCTTCAAGGATGGCGAGGTCATTTCCAACCGCGCCGGCGCAGCCCCCAAGGCCGCGCTGCAAAGCTGGATCGACGGCGCGATCTGATCCGCCCGAAAACCTTACGTTCCAAAGCGCTCCGGACCCGCGTCCGGGGCGCTTTTTCGTTTGCGCCCCGCCCGCACCGCCGCCGATAGTCGGGCACGGGGGGAGGACCACATGACAGACCAATTGGCCACGGGGATGGACGCGAAGATCCGGGAGAGCTTCGCCCGACAGACATTGATGTCAGGCGCCGGTGCGGACCTGACGTCCGTCGCGTGGGGCCGCGTGACCATTGCCGCCGAATTGCCCGAGAACCTCCGCCAGCAGCAGGGCTTCGCCCATGGCGGCTTCACCTTCGCGCTGGGGGACACGGCGGCGGGCTATGCCGCGATGTCGGTCCTGCCGCTGGAGGTCGAGGTGATGACGGTCGAGATGAAGATCAACTTCCTCGCCCCCGGCGCCGGCCGGCTGGTGGCCGAGGGCCGCATCCTGAAACCCGGCCGCCGCGTCGTCGCCGTGGCATCGGACGTCTGGGCCGAAGCGCCCGACGGCACCCGCAAGCTGATCGCGGCCTGCCAGGGGACGATCATCCCGGTTCCCGTATGAACGCCCGAAAGCCGGGACAGGCGGGGACGCTGTCCCCGCACCCCTGAGGTATTTTCAGACCAAAGAATTAGGGGCGCGCCTTATCTTTCTTCTCTTCCCAAATACTCCCGCCGGAGGCACCCGCGGCCCGGAACAAGCCCAACGCTCGAAATGTCCGGGCCTTCCCCTTCGACAAGCACCCTTGTCCCGGTCGCGCTCGGGTTCCATATGTGGCCCCTGTCACAAGGACGGGCTCAAGCCCCGGAAACAGGAGCAGACATGAGCGATACGGATTTCCCCGGCTGGCACGGCACCACGATCATCGGCGTGGCCAAGGACGGCAAGGTGACGATTGCCGGCGATGGCCAGGTCTCGATGGGGCAGACCGTGATGAAGGGCACCGCCCGCAAGGTGCGGCGCCTGACCCCCGGCGGGGCCGAGATCGTGGCGGGCTTCGCAGGCTCGACCGCCGATGCCTTTGCCCTGCTGGAACGCCTGGAAGCCAAACTGGAAGCCGTGCCGGGACAGCTGGCCCGCGCGTGTGTCGAGCTGGCCAAGGACTGGCGCACCGACAAGTACCTGCAGAAACTTGAAGCGATGCTGATCGTCACCGATGGCAAGGAACTTCTGGTCGTCACAGGCGCCGGTGACGTGCTGGAGCCGGAATACGGGATCGCCGCCATCGGCTCGGGCGGGAACTATGCCTTGTCGGCCGCGCGCGCGCTGGCCGACACCGACATGTCGGCCGAGGACATCGCCCGCCGCGCCATGGCCATCGCGGCCGAGATCTGCGTCTACACCAACACCAACCTGACCGTCGAAACCATCGGATGATCGGAACCGACGACATCCGGGCCGCCGTGGGCAGCGGGCTGATCAGCGAAGGCCAGGCTGCATCGCTGACCGCGCTGGCGCAGTCGCGCCGCGGCGCGCGCGAGGACCTGTCGCCCGGAGATGAGCCGTTCGAGCTTTTCCGCGGTTTCAACGAGATCTTCATTGTCGTGGGCCTGATCATCCTGTCCGCCGGCTGGGGCGCGGTGGTGAGCGTCTTCCTGACGCTCGACCCGATGGCGTGGCGGTCCACGCTGATGATCGCGAGCGTTGTCAGCGTGGCCTTTGTCTGGCTCCTGTCGGAATACTTCATCCGCCGCCGCCGCATGGTGGGCCCGTCGATCCTGCTGTCGATCCTGTTCACCGGCGCCGCCGCCTTCGGCTTCTCGCAGTGGCTGGCGCAGGTCTTCATGGTCGCGCAGGAGGATTTTTCCAGCCTCGTTGTCCCCGGCCTGCTGACCGTCGCCGCGACGCTGGTTTACTGGTGGCGTTTCCGGGTGCCCTTTGCCATGGCGCTGATTGCACTTGTGCTGTTCGGCACCGCGCTGATCGCCGCCGCCACCCGCACCGGCACGCCCGACAGCGTGCAGGAGATCTTCGTCTTCTCCGCCGAAGGCAGCCTGGCCTGGGTCACGCTTGCACTGGGCCTTGCCTGTTTCGCCGTCGCCATGGTCTTCGATGCGTCCGATCCCCACCGCGTGACGCGGCGGGCGGCGCAGGGGTTCTGGCTGCACCTCGTGGCCGCGCCGATGATCATCAACACCGTCGCGCTGTCGGTTCTCAGCTCCAGCCACGACATGGCCAATGCCGCGCTCATCGTGCTGATGGCGCTTTTCGCGCTGGTTGCCGTGGTGATCGACCGCCGGTCGTTCCTGCTGGCGGCCATCGTCTATGTCGTCACCGTCATCGCCACCCTGTCGAACGGGGTGACCGACGGCAACTTTGCCTGGCTGATCCTTGGCCTTGGCGTCTTCCTTGTCACGCTCGGCGCGTTCTGGGCCAGGATCCGGGCCGCGCTCCTGTCCATCCTGCCGCTCGGGTCCGCCCGTCGCTGGCTGCCTCCTGCTCATCTACCCGAAAGTCTCGCATGACCGATCTGACCCCCCGCGAAATCGTCTCCGAACTCGACCGTTTCATCATCGGACAGGCCGAAGCCAAGCGTGCCGTCGCCGTGGCCCTGCGCTCGCGCTGGCGGCGCAACCAGCTGGGTCCGGACCTGCAGGACGAGGTCTTCCCGAAGAACATCCTGATGATCGGCCCCACCGGCGTCGGCAAGACGGAAATCTCGCGCCGGCTGGCGAAGCTGGCGAAGGCGCCGTTCCTGAAGGTCGAGGCGACGAAGTTTACCGAGGTGGGCTACGTCGGCCGCGACGTGGAACAGATCATCCGCGATCTGGTCGATGCCGCCATCGTCCAGACCCGCTCCACCATGCGCGAGGACGTGAAGGCGGCCGCCCAGAAATCCGCCGAGGACCGGGTGATTTCAGCCATCGCCGGCGAAGACGCCCGGGAGAGCACGCGCGAAAGCTTCCGCAAGAAACTTCATTCCGGGGAGCTTGACGATACCGTGATCGAGCTGGACGTCGCCGACACGTCCTCCCCCTTCCCGTCCTTCGACATTCCCGGACAGCCCGGTGGGCAGATGGGGATGATGAACCTGGGCGATCTGTTCGGAAAGGCCCTTGGCCAGCGCACCACACGCAAGCGGCTGACAGTGGCCGAAAGCTATGAGGTGCTGATCGGGGAAGAGGCCGACAAGCTGCTGGACGACGAGGCAGTGACCCGCATCGCGCTGGAATCCGTGCAGGACAACGGCATCGTCTTCATCGACGAGATCGACAAGGTCTGCGCCCGCGCCGATGCCCGCGGCGGTGACGTGAGCCGCGAAGGCGTGCAGCGCGATCTGCTGCCGCTGATCGAAGGGACCACTGTGTCAACGAAGCACGGCCCGGTGAAGACCGACCATATCCTCTTCATCGCCTCGGGCGCGTTCCATGTGGCCAAGCCGTCGGACCTGCTGCCCGAACTGCAAGGCCGGCTGCCGATCCGGGTGGAACTTCGCGCGCTGACCGAACAGGATTTCGTCCGCATCCTGACGGAAACCGACAATGCGCTCACCCGCCAGTACACCGCGCTTCTGGGCACCGAAGGCGTCACGGTGACCTTCACAGAAGACGGTATCGCGGCGCTGGCCCGCATCGCGGCAGAGGTGAACAAGGCCGTGGAAAACATCGGTGCCCGGCGCCTCTACACCGTGCTGGAACGCGTGTTCGAGGAGCTTTCCTTCACCGCGCCCGACAAAAATGGCGACACGATCACGGTCGATGCCGGGTTCGTCGAAAGCAACCTGGGCGAACTCAGCCGCTCCACCGATATCAGCCGCTACATGCTCTGACGCTCCGCGGCGCCCGGCCCGATCCCGCGCCGAAGGCGGATGCGGACACGCATCCGCCGGTGGGCCGGGCGTGCGGGCAGCGCGGGATCGGGACGGGTGGCGCGGGAGATACGGCCCGGCGGTTGCCACGGCCGTGCCCTTGCGCCCGATCATTTTCGCCGCCAATGCTCGGCCATGCAATCCGCCCCCGGCTTCCGACACTTCCTGACCGCCAACGCGCCCTGGCTCGCCACCGGAGCCATGCTCACCTTCCTGTCGAGCTTCGGGCAGACCTTCTTCATCTCGGTCTTTGCCGGCGGGATCCGTGAACGGTTCGGACTGGGCCATGGTGACTGGGGCGGCATCTACTTCGCCGGCACGGCGCTGTCTGCCTTGACGATGATCTGGGCCGGGATGCTGACCGACCGGTTCCGCGTCCGCGCGCTGGCGCCCCTGGTGCTGGGCGGGCTGGCACTGGCCTGCATCGCGATGGCCACCATCTCCACCGTGTGGCTTCTCCCCGTCGTCATCTTCGCGCTGCGCTTCTTCGGACAGGGCATGACAAGCCAGACCTCGACCGTCGCCATGGCACGCTGGTTCGTGGCCACCCGCGGGCGGGCGCTGTCCATCGCCATGCTGGGCTTTTCAGTGGGCGAGGCGCTGCTCCCCCTCCTCTTCGTCGCGCTGATGCAGCTGACCGACTGGCAGAACCTGTGGTTCTTGGCAGCGGCCATGGCGCTGGCGGCGATCCCGCTGCTGATGCTGATGCTCCGTCACGAACGCACGCCGCAAAGCCTGTCTGCCGGTCACAGCCGGGCGGGCATGGACAGCCGCCACTGGCAACGGCGCGAGGTGCTGCGCCATCCGCTGTTCTGGTTCATGGTCCCGGCGCTGCTGGGCCCTGCGGCCTGGGGTACGGCGCTGTTCTTCCACCAGGTGCACATGGCCAACGTGAAGGGTCTGCCACATGTGGAACTTGTGGCGCTTTTCCCGATCTACACCGTGACGGCTGTGGGCGCGATGATCGGCGCAGGCTGGCTGCTTGACCGCAAGGGCACGCAGCGGTTGATGCCGTGGATCCAGCTGCCGATGATCGCGGCCTTCACGATCTTCTCTCTGGCACAGGGTTCCGGGGCCGCAGCGCTTGGCTTCGTGGCCTTCGGACTGGCTGTCGGCGCCAGCTACACCGTGGTCCCGGCCTTCTGGGCCGAATTCTACGGCACGGCCCATATCGGCGCGATCAAGTCGATGGCATCGGCCGTGATGGTGTTGGGAACGGCACTGGGGCCGGTCATCACCGGCTACCTGATCGATTTCGGCGTACCGTTGGAACACCAGTTCCTTGCGATTGCAACCTATTTCGGGCTGACGACCCTGTCGATGGCGGTGGGCATCGGCCGCGCGCGGCAGGCCCTGCCCGATCTGCATCCCGCCTGACACCAGCCCCGGGTCGGTCAGAGCCGGTAAGGAAGATCGCGCGCAGGCGCGATCCGACGGGGTGGGCGGGCGGGCCGGCTCTGGCCGACCCGGCCCGGGATTTACGACTCGGCCGGAGCCTCTTCCGCCGTCGCCGCCTGACGGCGCGCCAGTTCCTGGCGGTAGATCTTCACGAAATCGATCGTGTCGAGGTTCAGTGGCGGGTAGCCGCCGTCGCGGGTCACGTCCGAAACGATCCGGCGCACGAAGGGGAACAGCATCCGCGGGCATTCGATCAGAAGGAACGGGTGCAGCTGGTCTTCTGGCACGCCGGCAATCCGGAACAGGCCGGCATAGTCCAGTTCCATCAGGAACAGGACGTCCTTGGCTTCCTTCGCCTTCGATTCGATGGAAAGCTTCAGGATCACCTCGTAGACGTCATCGCCCCGCTTCCGCGCGTCGAGGTTCACCTGAACGTTGATGTCCGGCTGAACTTCGCCGGACGACCCTTTCTGCGCCATCACGTTCTCGAAAGACATGTCGCGCACGAACTGGTTCAGAATGTTCATCTGGATTTGCGGCTGCTGTTGCGCTTCATCCGCTCCGTTCTCGGCCATTGGGACCTCCTAGATACCGGGCTATGTCGAATTGCGCCGTTGACTAGCAGCCCCGGCGGGGCAGGACAATGCGGCTTAGGCCTGCTTGTCGTCCTCCGGACCCTGCACCCAGCCCGAAGGGCCGCCCGCCCCGGGCCGTCGCGGGCGCTGCCCGGCATCGGGATCGACCTCGCGATAGTCGCCATCGATGATGTCGCCATCGGGCCGTCTGCGGGGTCCGGCACCGCCATGCATCTCGAATTGCTGGACTTTTACCCGCGACCGCACGCTTCGCATCACCCATGACCGAACGCCCGGGATCAAGAGAAGAAAGCCTGTCACGTCCGTCATGATGCCCGGCGTGATCAGCAGGACGCCCGCGACAAGGATCATAGCGCCATGGGCCAGGGGTTCCGAGGGATCGCGCATGTCGTTGAACGAACGTTGCACTTCCGCCAGCGCCAACCGCCCCTGGCTGCGCATCAGCGCGCTGCCCAGGAAGGCCGTGCCCACCACGATTGCCAGTGTCGGCCACAGGCCGATCAGCCCGCCAATCTGGATGAACAGGGCGATTTCGATGATCGGCACCAGTAGAAATGCCAGGAACAGGTACATCAGCGGTCCTTTCTGCGTCTCGGGGGCGGTGGACTTGGCCCCTCCCCTCCCCTACATAATGACCACGGGGCATCGCACAACGTCCCGTCGCAATCGACGTGTCCGCACAGCACCCTGAAAGAGGCTCAAATGCAATCGCCCCTTCTGCATCTTCTCATACTGGCCGGAATCGCAATTTTCCTGATTCTGCGCCTCAGAAACGTGCTGGGGACACGGGAAGGCTTTGAGAAGCCGCAGGTTCCGGAAACCGCTGCCCGTGCCCCGCGCCCGGATTTCGAAGTGATCGAAGGCGGGCCGGACCACGACATCACCGATTATGTCGAGGAAGGCTCGAAAGCCGCAGACGCTCTGGCCGCGATGAAACGGGTCGAGCCAAGCTTCTCGGTCACCGAGTTCGTGCAGGGCGCCCGCGGCGCGTACGAGATGATCATCCTGGGGTTCGACAAGGGCAACCTGTCGGAGATCGAACCCTACCTTGCCGAGGACGTGTTCGAAACCTTCGTCGATGTCGTCTCGCAACGGGAAGATCAGGGCCTGACCGTTCAAAGCGAGTTCATCGGCGTGCGCGAGATCGCACTGGCCGACGCCGACTTTGCCAAGGATACCGGCCGGGCCGAGATCACGATGCGCTTCGTGGGCGAACTGACCTCGGTCGTGAAGGACCGCGAGGGCAACGTCATCGAAGGCAGTTCGACCACGTCGAAACGCCAGAAGGACACGTGGACCTTCGCGCGCACGATGGGCAGCGACGATCCCAACTGGCTCCTCGTGGCCACCGACGCCTGACGGACTCGTGACCGGGGGATCGGGGGCCATCGGATTTCTTGCGCGGGCCGGGCTCGCGGGAATCGCCGTCGCCGCATCCCTCGCCACCGCTGGCCTTGCCGATCTCGGCGCGATGGACACAACCCACACGATCCTCGATTTCACCGATCTGGATGGCTGGGAGGACGAGGATCACGCCGCCGCGCTGAACGTCTTCACAAGCACCTGCGCCGACATGAAAGCGCCCGACTGGCGCAACCTGTGCGCCGTGGCGCAAAGCATGCGGGAAGAGGAGGCGCGGACCTTCTTCGAACTGTTCTTCCGCCCGGTCGAGATTGCCCAGGGCCGCCCGGCCGTCTTCACGGGCTATTTCGAACCCGAGCTCCAAGGCGCCCGCCGCCCCGACGACCGCTTTCGTTATCCCGTATACGCAACCCCGGCCGAGATCCACGCAGAGGGCCCATGGCTGTCCCGGCGCGAGATCCTGACAACAGATGCGCTTGAAGGCCGCGGGCTGGAAATCGCGTGGGTCGACGACCCGGTCGAATTGTTTTTCCTTCAGATACAAGGCTCTGGCCGCATCCGCCTGCGCGACGGCAGCGCGATCCGCGTGGGCTATGGCGGCGCAAACGGACATCCCTACCGCTCCATCGGGACAGAGCTTGTCCGCCGTGGCGTGTACGAACCGCACCAGGTCAGCGCCCAGGTGATCGGCAACTGGGTCAAGCGCAACCCCGAAGACGGGGAAGAACTGCTCTATCACAACCCGTCCTACGTGTTCTTCCGCGAGGTCTCGGAAGTGCCCGCCCATCGCGGACCCCTTGGCGCGATGAACCGGTCGCTTACGCCGATGCGGTCGATCGCGGTGGATCCGCTTTACACGCCTCTCGGTGCGCCTGTCTGGATCGAGGCTGACGGTACCGACCCGATGCGCCGCCTGATGATCGCGCAGGATACGGGCGCCGCGATCAAGGGTGCCCAGCGGGCCGACATCTTCGTCGGTACCGGCGACAAGGCGGGCCGCATCGCCGGACGCATGCGCGATGACGGACGCATGGTCGTCCTGATGCCGATCCAGAGAGCCTACGCCCTGCTGCCCGGGGACGCGTGATGCCCCGCAAGCGCCGCCCGAACCAGCAGGAGATGGAGCTGTGGAACCGGATCGCGCAAAGCGCCGATCCGCTGGGGCGCCGCAATCTCGAAGGCGGCGAACAGGCGCCTGCGAAGGACACGATCAATGGCACCCAAACGGCGGTGCCAGCCCCGAAACCGGACCTGCCCGGCTTCCGGCTGGGGGACCGCGCGGTAAAGAAGGACAAGGATCACGATCTGGTCGCGCCCCTCTCCGAGCGTCTGGCGACGCAGCCCCTGAACATGGACCGCAAGGCCTTCACCCGCCTCCGCCGCGGCAAGCTGGAGCCGGAGGCCCGCATCGATCTTCACGGCATGACGCAGGCCCGCGCGCATCCGGCGCTGACCCGCTTCATCCTGTCCTCGCAATCCCACGGCCGCCGGCTGGTGCTGGTGATCACCGGAAAGGGCCGGCCCGGCGATACACACGGCCCGATGCCCGTGCCCCACGGCGTGCTGCGCCACCAGGTGCCGCGATGGCTGTCCATGGCGCCGCTGAACCACGCGGTGCTGCAGGTCAGCCAGGCGCATGTGAAGCATGGCGGCGAAGGGGCGCTTTACGTCTACCTTCGGAAACCGCGGTAGCGTCGCGCCGGGGGCTCTGCCCCCAGACCCCCGAGGTATTTGAAGACCAAAGAAATCAGGGCGCTTTTCCTGCTTCTTCTCTTCTTCAAATACTCAGGATCCCACGGTTAAGCGATCCCGGACCGCGCCCGTCATCGGCAAGGAGGATCCCGCAGGGATCCGACGCAGGGAGGGCGGGTGGGCCGGTGACGGGCGCGGGGCCGCGTCAGCCAAGCTTGGCCCAGAGCGCGTTGTCGCCCAGCTTCGCCACGAACGCCTCGTGCGCGGCGCGTTCCGCGTCGGTGATCCGGGGCGGCAGGGGCTTTTCGCGGGGCATCGGGCGCCAGTCGGTGCCGCCTTCGCCGGAAGTGTCGGAGTAATCCATCGACAGCGCGAAATCGGGCTGACGGCCGCCGATCATTTCGAGGTAGACCTCGGCCAGGATTTCCGAGTCGAGCAATGCGCCGTGCAGGGTTCGCGCCGTGTTGTCGATGTTGAACCGGCGGCAGAGTGCATCGAGCGAGGCGGGCGAGCCCGGGTATTTCTCGCGCGCCATGGTCAGCGTGTCGATGGCCTGGTCCATCGGCAGGCCGGGCAGGCGCATCCATTTCAGCTCGGCATTCAGGAAGGTCATGTCGAAGCTGGCATTATGGATCACCAGCTTCGCGTCGCCCACGAAATCGAGGAAGGCCTGCCCGATCTCGGCAAAGCGCGGCTTGTCGGACAGGAATTCGATCGACAGGCCATGCACCGCGAAGGCCTCTTGCGGCATGTCGCGTTCGGGGTTGATGTACTGGTGATAGGTCCGGCCCGTGGGCACGTGATTGAACAGCTCGACCCCGCCGATTTCGACGATGCGGTGGCCTTCCTCGGGCTTGAAGCCGGTCGTTTCGGTGTCGAGCACAATCTCACGCATGTCGCAGACGCTCCCGGATTTCCTTCACGATTTCAATGACCTGAGCACGGGCATGTTCCACCGTGTCGGTTTCGATCACCCAGTCGGCCCGCGTGCGCTTCTCGGCGTCGGGCATCTGTTTGGCCCTTATCGCCTCGAACTGTGCCGTCGTCATCGTCCCGCGTGCCAGCACGCGGTCTTCCTGCGTCGCGGCATCCACGCTGACGACCGCGACCCCGTCGACGCGCGCCTCGCCACCGGTTTCGAACAGGAGCGGGATATCGACCACGACGATATCCGCCTTGGCCTGCGCGCGAAATTCGGCGCGGTCCTGGCCCACGAGGGGATGCACGATGGATTCTATGGTCTTCAAGGCATCGGGATCGCGCGCGATGATTTCTTTCAACGCCTCACGGCTGACGCTCCCGTTGAAGATCGCGTCGGGAAAGGCCGCGGCCATCGGTTCGACAGCGGCACCGCCCTTGCCATACAGGCGGTGGACGGCGGCGTCCGCGTCCCAGATGGCGCAACCTTGGTCGGCGAACATCTTCGCCGTCGTACTCTTGCCCATGCCGATGGACCCGGTCAAACCCAGAACATAGGTCATCGCATCGCTGCGGCCCGTGCTGCCGCATCCACTTCGGGACGGATCCCGAACCAGCGTTCGAAGGCGGGAACCGCCTGGTGCAAAAGCATCCCGAGACCGTCCACTGTCGTGCAGCCTGCCTCCTCGGCCGCGGCCAGAAGGCGGGTCTTCAGCGGGTTGTAAACGAGATCCGTCACGATTGTTTCGGGTGTCAGGCCATCCAGCGGCACGCGCAGTTCCGGCTGGCCCACCATGCCAAGCGAGGTCGTGTTCACCACCAGCGACGCTTCGTCGATGATGTTGCCGGCCTGCACCCAGTCGGTCACCTTCACGCGCTGGCCGAATTCTTCCTTCAGCTTCTCGGCCCGGATCCGCGTGCGATTGGTCAGCAGGATCTGCGGCACGCCGGCATCCGACAGCGCGGCCACGACGGCCCGTGCGGCACCGCCCGCGCCCAGAACGGCCACCGGACCCGCCTTCGGATCCCAGTGCGGCGCGCCGGCGCGGATGTTTTCCATGAAGCCATAGCCATCGGTGTTGTCGCCCATGATCTTGCCGTCCTTGCGGAAGATCAGCGTGTTCACCGCCCCGATCAGGATCGCACGGTCGGTGATGGTATCCGCGATCTCCATCACGACTTCCTTGTGCGGCACCGTGATGTTCACTCCGACAAACCCCATCTTCGGCAACGTGCGGATCACGTCGCCCAGATCGTCGCGGTCGATGTCCATGGGGATGTAGTGCCCCGACAGGCCGTAGGCATTCAGCCAGTGGCGGTGGATCTGCGGCGATTTGGAATGCGAGATGGGAGAGCCGATCACGCCGGCAAGGGGGATCCGCGTACCAGTCATGACACAAGAACCTTTCGCAACATCAGGTAGCCGAGGATTTCGAGCAGGGGCAGCCCGAGCACTGTAAAGTAATCCCCCGAGACGGCGGAGAACAAGCGCGCGCCTTCCTCTTCCAGTTTATAACCCCCGACTGATGCCTGAATGCTGTCCCAGTTCCGGGTGACGTAGTCTTCAAGGTAGGCGTCCGACAACTCGCGCATGGTCATGTCGACCCGCGCAACGTGCCGCCAGACCGGCTGGGCGCCTTCATAGATCACCGCCGCCGACCACAGGACATGGCGAGTGCCGCGCATCGCCTTCAGGTGGGCCAGCGCGTCGTCCCGGCTTTCGGGCTTCGACAGGATCGTACCTTCGAATTCCAGCACCTGGTCGCAGCCGATGACCATCGCATCCGTCCGGCGGGTCGCGACCTTGCGGGCCTTCGCTTCGGCCAGCGCATCGGCGATGTCGCGGGGCTTGGCATCCTCTGCCAGGAGGGCGGCTTTCAGCGCGTCCTCGTCCACGCGGGGGGGCACGCAGTCAACTGTCACGCCCGCATTGGCCAAGAGCGCCGCGCGCGTGGCGGAACCGGAAGCAAGGACAAGGGCAGGGGACATGTGGATAATCCGGTGGGGGAAAGGGCCTTGAGCCCGGGGACGGTTGTCCTGAAAATCGGCCCGAAGCGCAAGAGGGCGCGGTTCAGGCGTGTTTCGCGGCGGATTGCAGGAAACCACTCACCCGGGATAAGGATAACCGGCGGGCTGGGACAAGACAGGACAGAACAAGGTTGTTCCCGTGTTTTCCACAGCTTTTCTGGCGAGCATACTGGCTTAGTCGTTTGAAATTAAAAGATATTAGTGTATATACACAAACAGGCCAGCGCGTTCGTTCACATGCGGAAGGCTGGGGAGGATCATGGTGAGAACTCTTTTATCCACGGGTTTCCCTGACACTACAAAAACATCATCTCTTCTTAATATATATTTAATATTAAGAGAGGCGGGGTCGGGACGAACGACATGATCCAGGATGTACTGATCTGGCTCTACCCTTGGACCAAGGCGTTTCACATCATGGCCGTGATCGCCTGGATGGCCGGTCTCTTCTATCTGCCACGGCTCTTCGTCTATCACGTTGAAAGGACCGAGAAGGAGATCGGACCGGTCTTCGAGGTGATGGAAGTGAAGCTTCTGAGGGCAATCATGAACCCGGCCATGATCGCCACATGGGTCTTTGGCCTGTGTCTGGTCTTCACGCCGGGCCTGGTCGACTGGAGCGCTGTCTGGCCCTACACGAAGGCTGCGGGCGTGCTCGCGATGACATGGTTCCATCATTGGCTAGGGCTGCGCCGGAAAGACTTTGCAAAGGGGCAGAACCGCCTGACGGGCCGCCAGTTCCGGATGATGAATGAACTGCCGACGGTTCTGATGGCATTGATCGTGATTTCCGTCGTGGTGCGGTTCTAGGCCCGGGCTTGGTGCGTGGAAACCACGCACCCTACCGACCGTCGGAAGGGGATCGCCGGCGGGGAAACCTTGGCGTAGGGTGTGTGCTTTGCACGCACTGTAACCCGGACCTCGCGGGAAAGATTTGACTCGCCCCGCCGCTTTGCCTATACGCCCAGCCAACCTGTCCGTCCGGACAGCGTGCCTTCCCAGACCAATAACAGACAGCACCAACCGAAACCGGTGCGCGTTAGGCCCGTATTTCATGACTCAAGAATCCCTCAACCTCTACGATCTCAAGGCACAGACCGCCAAGGACCTCCTGTCCATGGCCGAAGAGCTGGAGATCGAAAACGCCTCGACCATGCGCAAGGGCGAGATGATGTTCCAGATCCTCCGCGAACGCGCGGACGAAGGCTGGGAAATCTCGGGCGATGGCGTGCTGGAGGTCCTGCAGGACGGCTTTGGCTTCCTGCGATCCACCGAAGCGAACTACCTGCCGGGTCCCGACGATATCTATGTCTCGCCCGACATGATCCGTGCCCACAGCCTGCGGACCGGTGACACCATCGAAGGCGTCATCAAGGCTCCCGGTGACAACGAACGCTATTTCGCGCTGACCGAAGTCACCAAGATCAACTTCCAGGATCCTGATCGCGCCCGCCACAAGATCGCGTTCGACAACCTTACGCCGCTTTATCCGGACGAACGTCTGAACCTTGAAATCGAGGACCCGACGATCAGGGACAAGTCGGCCCGCGTGATCGACCTGGTCGCGCCCATCGGCAAGGGCCAGCGCTCGCTGATCGTGGCACCGCCGCGGACGGGTAAGACGGTCATCCTGCAGAACATCGCCAACTCGATCGAGAAGAACCACCCCGAGTGCTACCTGATCGTCCTGCTGATCGACGAACGCCCGGAAGAAGTCACCGACATGCAGCGTTCGGTGAAGGGGGAGGTCGTGTCCTCGACCTTCGACGAACCCGCCTCGCGCCACGTCGCCGTGTCGGAAATGGTGATCGAAAAGGCCAAGCGACTTGTCGAGCACAAACGAGATGTTGTGATCCTGCTCGACTCGATCACAAGACTTGGTCGTGCCTTCAACACCGTGGTGCCATCATCGGGCAAGGTTTTGACCGGTGGTGTGGATGCCAACGCCCTGCAACGGCCGAAACGTTTCTTCGGTGCCGCGCGGAACATCGAGGAGGGCGGTTCGCTCACCATCATTGCGACGGCCCTGATCGACACAGGCTCGCGTATGGACGAAGTCATCTTCGAAGAATTCAAGGGCACCGGCAACTCGGAACTGGTTCTGGATCGCAAGATCGCAGACAAACGAGTGTTCCCGGCCATCGATATCCTGAAATCCGGGACCCGGAAAGAAGAACTGCTGGTCGACAAGACCGACCTGCAGCGAACCTTCGCGCTGCGGCGGATCCTCAACCCGATGGGGACGACCGATGCGGTCGAGTTCCTGCTGTCGAAGCTGAAACAGACCAAGTCGAACCGCGAGTTCTTCGATTCCATGAATACCTAGAAGGCCTTAGGGAGGGCCGGCCATGGACACGATCTTTGCCCTGGCCAGCGCTCCGGGCCGTGCCGGGGTGGCGGTGATCCGGATTTCCGGTCCCGCCGCATTCCCCGCAGTGCACGAATTGACAGGCGCCGGAATGGCAGGCCGCGGCCTGTCCGTCCGTCGTCTTTTTGATTCGTCGGGCGACGTTCTGGACGACGCGGTCGTATTGGGATTCCCCGGGCCGGGCAGCTTCACGGGCGAAGACGTGGTCGAACTGCAAATCCATGGGTCGGTCGCCGGTGTCTCCGCGGTTCTGGGCCGCTTGGCCGAGTTGCCCGATTTGCGCCTAGCCGAACCCGGGGAGTTCACACGCCGGGCTTTGGAAAACAACCGGATGGACCTGGCGCAGGTCGAAGGCCTGGCGGATCTGATCGACGCTGAAACCGAAGCGCAACGCAAACAGGCCCAGGCGGTTCTGGGCGGGGCACTGGGCGCGGTTGCCGATGGCTGGCGCGAGAAACTGATCCGCGCCGCGGCTTTGATAGAGGCCACCATAGATTTCGCCGAAGAGGAGGTCCCGGTCGACGTGACGCCCGAGGTATCGGCGCTATTGATAGCGGTTCAGGATGAACTATCCCATGAGATAAAGGGTGTTCGCATAGCAGAGCGGATCCGCTCGGGCTTTGAAGTCGCGATTGTTGGTCCGCCGAATGCGGGCAAATCCACGCTTCTGAATACCTTGGCGGGCCGCGCAGCGGCGATCACGTCGGAGATCGCAGGAACAACGCGCGACGTGATCGAGGTTCGCATGGACCTTGCGGGTCTGCCTGTCACCTTGCTGGATACTGCCGGCTTGCGCGAGGCCGAGGACAAGGTCGAAGCAATGGGCGTGGCCTTGGCCAGGGAACGTGCGGCGGCGGCGGATTTGCGGGTTTTCCTGATGTCGGAGGAAGAAGTTCCGCAGGATTTGCGACAAAATGGCGATATAGCGATGCGGCCCAAGGCTGACCTTCTGATGGACGCGTCTGATGCCATTTCCGGTCTGACGGGACAGGGTGTCGATGTTCTGGTCTCCCGAATCGAAGAAATACTGACCCATCGTTCAGCCAGTGCCGGTCTTGCGACCCGCGAGCGACATCGCTGGGCGATGATGACGGCCCAAGATGGGCTGATTGCTGCGCAGGGGCTTCTTGAACAGGGGCCAGAGATGTATGATCTGGCTGCCGAAGATCTCCGTCATGCGATTCGGGCTCTTGAATCCCTCGTGGGCCGTGTTGATGTGGAAAATCTGTTGGACGAGATATTCTCCAGCTTCTGTCTAGGAAAGTGAGGAGTGTTTCACGTGAAACATTCACCTGTTGATGTCGTCGTGATCGGCGGCGGACATGCCGGCGCCGAAGCAGCGCATGCCGCGGCCCGGATGGGCGCGCGAACAGTTCTTGTGACCCTCAAGCGCGAGGGAATTGGCGTTATGAGCTGCAATCCAGCCATTGGTGGTCTTGGTAAAGGCCATTTGGTCCGCGAAATCGACGCTATGGACGGGGTCATGGGCCGCGTTGCGGACAAGGCCGGGATTCAGTTCCGACTTCTGAACCGCAGAAAAGGCCCAGCCGTGCGGGGCCCCCGCGCCCAGGCCGATCGCGCAATCTACAGGTCGGCCATGCTGGCCGAGACCGAAGCCCGCGAAGGTCTGGAGATCGTCGAAGGCGAGGTTACCGATTTCTTAATGGACGGCCTTCGGGTTTCTGGTGTCCTCTTTGCCGATGGCAGTGAAATTCGGGCCGGGGCGGTTGTCCTTACCACCGGAACCTTCCTTCGTGGCGTTATTCATATCGGCGACGTACGACGCCCCGGCGGGCGTATGGGTGACAAGCCGTCGATCAAACTGGCCGAGCGGATCGATTCCTTCAATCTCCCTCTCGGACGACTGAAAACCGGCACCCCGCCGCGCCTGGATGGACGCACGATCAATTGGGACATCTTGGAATCGCAGCCCGGGGATGAAGAACCCGAACTTTTCTCTTTTCTTTCCAAACAGGTAGAAGCAAAGCAGATCTCCTGCGGCATCACCTATACCAACGCCCGAACGCACGAGATCATACGCGAGAACCTGTCTCGGTCGGCCATGTACGGCGGCCATATCGAAGGCGTAGGCCCGCGCTATTGTCCGTCGATCGAGGACAAGGTTGTTCGCTTCGCCGATAAGGACCAACATCAGATCTTCCTTGAACCGGAAGGTATCGACGATCCCACCGTCTATCCGAACGGAATTTCAACGTCTCTGCCCGAAGAGGTGCAGGAGGCATATATCCGGTCAATCGCAGGATTGGAGAACGCGAAGATCGTTCAGCCAGGTTACGCCATCGAATACGACTATGTCGACCCGCGCGCCTTGAATGCCCAACTGTCACTCCGAGACGTACCAGGGCTATATTTTGCGGGCCAGATCAATGGAACCACAGGATATGAGGAGGCTGCGGCCCAGGGCTTGGTCGCGGGGTTGAATGCCGCGCTTGCAGTTCAGGGGCGCGAAGCGGTCGCCTTCAGTCGGACGGACAGCTATATCGGCGTGATGATTGATGACCTAACAACCCGTGGCGTGGCGGAGCCCTATCGTATGTTCACGTCTCGTGCGGAGTTTCGGCTGTCCTTGCGTGCCGACAACGCAGACCAGCGCCTCACGCCGCTGGGGCTGCGCCTTGGGTGTGTCGGCGAAGAGCGGCGCGTCGCGTTCCTCGATAAGATAGAGCGCCTTGATACCGCTCGGTCTCTGCTTTCGTCGGAAACCTATACGCCAAAGCAGATCGGTAGCGTCGGTATCAAGGTCAAAGAGGATGGAAATCGGCGTACTGGTCTGGAAATTCTGGCTTTTCCCGATGTTGCGTTTGAATCTCTCATTCCTCTTGTTCCCGCATTGAGCTCTATTGAGCCGCCGATTCGGCGCCAGGTGGAGAATGACGCTCTCTATGCGTCGTATATAGAGCGTCAGAAACGGGATGTTTCTGCCATGAAGCGCGACGAAGCGCAGGTGATTCCGCACGAGTTCGATTTCATGATTGTCGACGGACTGTCGAACGAATTGAAACAGAAACTGACGCATGCGCGCCCTGAAACCCTGGCGCAAGCCGGTCGCATGGAGGGGATGACCCCTGCTGCCCTGGCTCTGCTGATGGCGAGGTTGCGGCGGAACGGGCAGGCGAAGCGGGCATGACGCGCCCGGATTTTCCCGAGAATGTTTCACGTGAAACATTAGAGCGGTTGGAAACTTACGCAGCTTTGCTGGAGAAATGGAACCCGAAGATCAACCTTGTCTCTAGATCCAGTATGGAACACCTCTGGAACCGCCATATAGTGGACTCGGTTCAAGTATGGGAGGCTGCGCCCACGGGAGACACTTGGGTTGATCTCGGGTCCGGAGGCGGGTTCCCCGGCCTGGTGACCGCTATTCTGGCCGCGGATCAACCAGGTGGACGAAAATTTACCTTGATCGAGAGCGATCAGCGCAAGTCCGCGTTCCTGCGGACGGTCGCGCGGGAAACCGGGGTCGACATCACCGTAATGACGCAGCGGATCGAATCCGCCGCTCCCCAAAAGGCTGACATCCTTTCGGCGCGTGCGCTCGCCCCGCTCGACGTTCTGCTGGAATTCGCCGACCGGCATCTGGCGCCCGGCGGAACCGCGCTGTTCCAGAAGGGGGAGAGCTGGGAAAAAGAGCTGGATGCGGCTCGGGAGAGATGGCAAATGTCGGTGCTCCCGATTACAAGTCGTACCCAACCGGGAGCGGTTATCCTGTCCATCGAAGGAGTGTCGCGTGTCTGACAGCTCACGCCACGAACCCCGAATCATCGCCATCGCCAACCAGAAGGGCGGGGTCGGAAAAACGACGACTGCGATCAACCTTGCGGCCGCTCTGGCAGAGGAGGGCATGAACGTTCTGGTTGTAGACTTGGACCCTCAGGGCAATGCCTCGACGGGCCTTGGCGTCGACGAGGACGCCCGCGAACTGACGACTTACGACCTTCTCATGGAAGACGTTGTCCTGAAGGATATCGTGCAGGATATCGGGGTCGAAGGATTGTGGATCATCCCTGCCACGATGGATCTGAGCTCGGCAGACATGGAAATGGCAGCAAACGAACGCCGGTCTTTCCGGCTGCGTGATGCTCTCCGGCAGAAGGCCATGGCCGATTTCGACCTCGATTACATCCTGATCGACTGTCCCCCGTCACTGAATCTTCTGACGGTCAACGCCATGGTCGCGGCGAACTCGGTCCTGGTGCCGCTGCAGTCCGAATTCTTCGCGCTGGAAGGTCTGTCGCAGTTGATGCTGACGATCCGCGAAGTTCGGGCCACCGCGAATCCGGATCTCAGAATCGAAGGTGTTGTGTTGACCATGTATGACAAACGCAACAACTTGTCCCATCAGGTCGAAGCGGACGCGCGTGCGAACCTAGGCAGCCTTGTGTTTGAAACGCGGATTCCGCGGAATGTCAGGATATCGGAAGCGCCATCTTTCGCGATGCCGGTGCTGACATATGATCCGAATTCGACGGGGGCCAAGGCGTATCGGGCGCTTGCGGCGGAACTGGTGCGGAACCACGAGACAGTGGCCGCGTGAGGCGAGGGGAATAGAGCAATGGCAACTCAGAAACCACGTGGGCTTGGCCGGGGATTGTCTGCACTGATGGCGGATGTGACGCCGGAGACAAATGACGCAGGCCAGCAGGCGGCGCGGCGACCGGACGTGATGGTCCCGATCGAACGCATCGTGGCCAATGCGAACCAGCCCCGGCGCACCTTTCGGGAAGAGGATATGGCCGACCTCGTCGCCTCGGTTTCGGAAAAGGGCATCCTGCAACCCCTGATTGTACGTTCGGTGCCTGGTGGACAGTTCCAGATCGTCGCCGGAGAACGCCGCTGGCGCGCGGCGCAGAAGGCGCAGTTGCACGAAGTCCCGGTGCTGGTGCGTGAATATTCCGACGAAGAAGTGCTGGAAGTCGCGATCATCGAAAACATCCAGCGCGCCGATCTGAACGCGGTGGAGGAAGCGGCGGGCTACCGGGCTCTGATGGACAGTTATGGCCACACCCAAGAACGCCTGGCCGAGGCACTGGGCAAGAGCCGCAGCCACATCGCCAACCTTCTGCGCCTGTTGAACCTTCCGCAGGATGTGCTGGAACTGGTGCGCGACGGAAAGCTTTCGGCCGGTCACGCCCGGACGCTGGTCACGTCGGAAGATCCTTCGCGTATCGCGAAGGAGATCGTGGCCAAGGGCCTGTCGGTCCGCGCGGCGGAGGCGCTGGCAAAGAAGATGGCCGACGGCCCTGCGCCCGTGAAACAGCGCGCCTCGGTCGAGAAGGACGCGGACACGGCAGCGCTCGAGGGCGATTTGTCCGCCAATCTTGGAATGAAGGTCCAACTGAACCACAAGTCGGGACACGAATCCGGCCAATTGGTGATCACGTACCGGACGCTGGACGAACTCGATTCGCTTTGCGCGAAGCTGGGAGCCGGGTAGGGGGCTCTGCCCCCGCCCGCTCTGCGAGCGGACTCCCCGGGAGTATTTCGGGAAAGAAGAGAAGGGCAGGCGCGCCTGGGCTTCTTCGCTTCCAAATACTCCCGCCGGAGGCAGTCGGACGTCACGGCGTTACCGCGGCGGGGCAGCAAGCTCCGCAATCAAGGCGTTGAGGACACTACGCCCAGACCGGGTCGCCGCCAGGCGCACGCCCGCGGCCGTGTTCCGCTGCTCCAGCAGGCCGAGTTCCGACAGGTGCGAGATGGTAGCCGCGGACAGCGGTTGGCGCGCCAGCTTCGAATAGCGTTCCACATCAATACCTTCGGCGAGACGCAGCCCCATCATAAGGTATTCATCGGCCTGCTCTGCACCAGATATGGTGGAGCGTGTTTCAGCTCTTCCGGCCTGCGCACCGGTCAGCCAGACGTCAGGGCCAAGTGGGGTTTCCGTGGCTATGCGCCGACCGTTCAGATTCAGCCGGCCGTGGGCGCCGGGCCCGATGCCTGCGTAATCGCCGCCTTGCCAGTAGATCAGGTTGTGGCGGGACTGGGCGCCGGGGATGGCGTGGTTCGATACTTCGTAGGCGGGCAGGCCGTGGGCTTCGCACATGTCCTGAGTGATGTCGTAAAGGTCCGCGCCAAGGTCTTCGTCGGGCAGGCCTTTCAGGTGCCCGGCGGCCTGACGCGCGCCGAAGACGGTGCCGTCCTCGACCGTCAGCTGGTAGAGCGACAGGTGGTCGGCGGCCATCGACAGCGCCTCGGCCAGTTCCGCGCGCCACGCGTCGCGGGACTGGTTCTGGCGGGCGTAGATCAGGTCGAAACTGACGCGGTTGAACGTGTTCCGGGCGATGTCGAAGGCCGCGCGGGCTTCGGCCACCGAATGGATCCGGCCCAGGCGCCGGAGATCGTCATCGTTCAGGGCTTGCACGCCCAGCGAAACGCGATTCACGCCGGCCTCGCGAAAGCCGGCGAACCGTGCAGCTTCAACCGACCCGGGATTCGCTTCCAGCGTGATCTCCATGTCGTTCGCCGGGAGCCATGCGGCGCGCGCCGCGTCGATGACGGCGGCGACAGTTTCCGGCTCCATCAGCGAGGGCGTTCCGCCACCGAAGAAGATCGTGTTCAGGATCCGGGGGCCGGTTTCCGATGAAATACGTTTTATTTCAGATACATAGGCTTCGCGCCACGCCGCATGGTCAATGGTCCGCGCGACGTGTGAGTTGAAGTCGCAATACGGGCACTTGGCCGCGCAATAGGGCCAGTGCACGTACAGGCCGAAGCCGTGGGGCATGACCTCAGCGGCCAAAGGACCCCGCAATCAGCGCCTGAAACGCCCGCGCACGGTGAGAGATCCGGTTCTTCTCGTCCGCATCCATCTCGCCAAAGGTGATGTCGTAGCCGTCGGGCTGAAAGATCGGGTCATAGCCATGGCCTTCGACCCCGCGCATCGGCCAGACGATCTGGCCCGGGGCGTGGCCTTCGTAGACTTCCTCGTGCCCGTCGGGCCAGGCCAGCATCAGCGTGCAACAGAACCGCGCGCGACGGGGGGCGGGGGCGTTCTTCGCTTCCAGCTCCTCCCACGTACGGGTCATGGCCATCTTGAAATCGCGTCCATTGGGTGTTTCGGCCCAGTCCGCCGTGTAGACACCGGGCGCGCCGTTCAGCGCGTCGACCTCGATCCCGGAATCGTCGGCCAGCGCCGGAAGACCCGTGGCCTCCACCGCCGAACGCGCCTTGATCCGGGCGTTGCCGACGAAATTGTCCTCCGTCTCCACCGGTTCCGCCAGGTTCATTTCAGCGCCACCCACGACCTCGACGCCCAGCGGCGCGAAAAGCTGGCGCATCTCGTCCAGCTTTCCGGCATTGTGGGTCGCGATCAGCAGCCGATTGCCGTCGAACTGGCGTCTCATGCGGTGGCGGCTTTCTGCGCGGCGACCAGCTCACCCGTGCCCTTCGCGGCAAGGTCCAGCAGCGTGTTCATCTGATCGCGCGAGAACGTCGCGCCTTCGGCCGACATCTGCACTTCGATCAGCTGGCCCGAACCTGTCAGCACGAAGTTGCCATCGACACCTGCCTCGCTGTCTTCGGGGTAGTCCAAGTCCAGCACCGGCTGGCCCGCGTAGATCCCGCAGGACACGGCCGCGACCGGATCCAGCAGCGGATCAGAAATCACGTCGCCCGCCTTCATCAGCTTGTTCACGGCCAGCCGCAGCGCGACCCAGCCACCGGTGATCGACGCGCAGCGCGTGCCGCCATCGGCCTGCAGCACGTCGCAGTCGACGGTGATCTGGCGTTCGCCCAGGGCCACCCGGTCGACGCCCGCGCGCAAGCTGCGCCCGATCAGCCGCTGGATTTCCACCGTGCGGCCGCCCTGCTTGCCTGCGGCGGCTTCGCGGCGCATCCGCGTGTTGGTCGCGCGGGGCAGCATGCCGTATTCGGCGGTCACCCAGCCAAGGCCCGATCCCTTGACGAAGGGGGGCACGCGTTCTTCCAGCGTGGCGGTGCACAGCACGTGGGTTCGGCCGATCTTGATCAGGCACGATCCTTCGGCATGGGCTGAAACGCCGGTTTCGATTGAAACCGCGCGCATTTCGCTTAAGTCTCGTCCTGACGGTCGCATGGGGCATTCCTGTTGCTGGTACCGGCGCACCGGCTCTTGGCCGCGGGCATACCGCCGGGATGCGGCAGGGCGCAAGGGCCATGGGGCGCAAGTTCGATTGCGGAGAGCGATGAGCGAAGCAGCAAAGCTACTCGAAGACTTGAACGACCGCTCGCGCGAGGTTTTCCGGCGCGTGGTCGAATCCTACCTGCTGACCGGCGATCCCGTCGGCAGCCGGACCCTGACGCGTGCGCTGTCGGAAAAGGTTTCGGCCGCGACGGTGCGCAACGTCATGCAGGACCTTGAATACCTGGGCCTGCTCGACAGCCCGCACATCTCGGCCGGGCGGGTGCCCACGCAGATGGGCCTGCGCCTGTTCGTCGACGGGCTTCTGGAAGTGGGCGAACCCGACGCCGAAGCGCGCGAGGCGATCGATGCCACGCAGGTGGGCTCGGGCGACGTGCAGTCCTTGCTGGACAGGGTCGGATCGGCCCTGTCGGGCGTGACGCAGGGGGCGTCTCTGGTCCTGTCGCCCAAGCGGGAAGCCGCGATCCGGCACATCGAATTCGTTGGGCTGGGCGCCGACCGCGCGCTGGTGGTTCTGGTGTTCGAGGACGGGCATGTCGAAAACCGTATCTTCACCCCGCCGCCGGGCCAGACCCAAAGCGCCATGCGCGAGGCGGCGAACTTCCTGAACTCGCTGATCGCGGGGCGCACTCTGTCGGAATTCCGCCACGTGATCTCGAAGCAGATCGCGTCGCGCCGGCAGGAGATCGACGTGCTGGCCCGTGACCTCGTGGAACGCGGTCTTGCAGTGTGGGAGGGCGAGGAAACCGACGCTGATTCGGCCCGTCTGATCGTGCGCGGCCGGTCCAACCTCTTGTCGGGCGGCGCCGAAGATGACGGGCTGGAACTGATCCGGTCGCTGTTCGACGATCTCGAACGCAAGCGGGACATTGCCGAGTTCCTCGAATCCGCGGAAGCGGGAGAGGGTGTGCGGATTTTTATAGGGTCCGAGAACAAACTTTTCTCACTTTCCGGTTCCTCTCTGGTGGTGTCTCCCTATATGAACGCGGACCGTAAGATCATTGGCGCGGTGGGCGTGATAGGGCCCACCCGTCTCAATTACGGTCGGATCGTGCCGATCGTGGATTACACGGCGCAGCTCGTGGGACGATTGGTCTCCGACCGGAAATAGAGGTGCAATAATGGCTGACCCCAAGAAGGATGATTTTCTGGACGACATCGCCGATGCCGAAGCCGAAGAGCTTGCGGCACAGATGGCCGAGGGTCCGGAAGACGCGGCGGGCGGGACGCCCACCGGGACCGCTGGGGAAGACGAACTGGCGGCCCTCGCGGCCGAGCGCGACCAGTACAAGGACCGCTTCGTGCGCGCACTGGCGGATGCCGAGAACCTGCGCAAGCGCGCCGACAAGGAGCGCCGCGAGGCCGAACAGTACGGCGGGTCCAAGCTGGCCCGCGACATGCTGCCGGTCTACGACAACATGAAGCGCGCGCTGGACGCGGCAACCGAAGAACAGAAGCAGGCCTCGGCCGCGCTGATCGAAGGTATCGAGCTGACGATGCGCGAGCTTCTGAACGTGTTCTCGAAGCACGGCATCGACGTGATCGTCCCCCAAGTGGGCGACCGTTTCGACCCGCAGATGCACCAGGCGATGTTCGAAGCCCCGGTCCCGGGCACGAAGGCGGGCGACATCATCCAGGTCGCCGCCGAAGGCTTTCTCCTGCATGATCGCCTCCTCCGCCCCGCGCAGGTCGGCGTGTCGTCAACACCTGCCGGCTGACTCGGTATCCCGGTTCATCGGCCCTGACTTCTTTAACTCTGATCATTCATTTCATGATCAGCGGTACAGGCGGAGGCGCCGATGGCCGCGACCCAAGAAAACCCCGCTGTCCCTTGTGACAGCGGGACGCCGGGTCTTGAGCTTCGGCCAAAGTTCCCGCGACGTCGATCATCGTCCGACGGCGGTTCGGGCGCGTGGTCTCCAAGCACCGCAACGGGTCACTCGCGCGCGGCATCCTTCAACCTGTAGACCAACTCCAGCGCCGCGCGCGGGGTGAGGTCATCGGGGTTGGTGTCTGCCAGCAGATCGAGGGCGGGCGAAGGTTTCGCAACCTCGCGGACAGGGGCTTCCGCGTTTGCGGCTGCGGCCGAGAAAAGCGGCAGGTCGTCGACGAAGGCCATCGGCTGGCCCGCTTCCCGTTCGCCGCGTTCAAGCGCGTCGAGGACAGAACGGGCGCGGTCCACCACCGAGCGCGGCAGGCCGGCGAGCTGGGCCACCTGAACGCCATAGGACCGGTCGGCGGCGCCTTTCTTCACCTCGTGCAGGAAGATCACCTCGCCGTCCCATTCCTTCACCGCGACGGTGGCATTTTCCGTGCCCGGGAGCTTGGCGACGGTCTGGGTCAGCTCGTGATAGTGCGTCGCAAAGAGCGCGCGCGACCTGTTGACGTCGTGGAGATGTTCGAGCGTCGCCCAGGCGATGGAGAGGCCGTCATATGTCGCCGTGCCGCGGCCGATCTCGTCGAGGATCACCAGCGCGCGGTCGTCGGCCTGGTTCAGGATCGCGGCAGTTTCGACCATTTCCACCATGAAGGTCGACCGCCCGCGCGCAAGGTCGTCCGCCGCACCGACGCGGGAGAAGAGCTGGCTGACAAGGCCGATATGGGCCGACGAAGCGGGCACGTGGCTGCCCATCTGGGCCAGTAGGGCGATCAGGGCGTTCTGGCGCAGGAAAGTGGATTTGCCGGCCATGTTCGGCCCGGTCAGCAGCCAGATCGCGGCACCGTCCGTTGCCGACAGGTCGCAATCATTGGCGATGAAGGGCGCATTGTCGCGGCGCAACGCCTGTTCCACAACCGGGTGGCGGCCGCCGTTCACCGCGAAACTGCGGCTTTCGTCGACCGTGGGTTTCACCCAGTCCTCGGCCCGCGAGAGGTCGGCCAGCGCGGTGGCGAGGTCCAGTTCGGCCAGCCCGCGGGCCGCATGGCTGAGCCGTGGGGCGTCGTCCAGCACCGTGTGGCGGAGGCTGTCGAAATGGCGCTTCTCGATCTCCAGCGCGCGATTGCCGGCGTTCATCATGCGGGCTTCGAGGTCGGTCAGTTCCACCGTGGTGAAGCGAATCTGGTTGGCCGTGGTCTGGCGGTGGATGAACGTTTCGTTCAGCGGTGGGGCTTGCATCCGGGCGGCATGGGTGGCCGTGGTTTCGATGAAGTAGCCCAGCACATTGTTGTGCTTGACCTTGAGCGCCGTGACACCCGCAAGTTCGGCATAGCGCGCCTGCAAGGACATGATGACCGACCGGCCTTCGTCGCGCAGCTTTCGCGCCTCGTCGAGGTCGGCGTCGAACCCTTCCGCGATAAAACCACCGTCGCGCGCCAGAAGGGGCGGGTCGGAGACCAGCGCGGTGTCCAGCAGCGCCGTCAGGTCGTCGAAGCCGGTGAGCGCGTTCACGGCGTCCGCGATCAGGGGTGGCAGGCCGGCCGACCTGCAGCGCGCGGCGATGGTTTCGGACTGCGCCAGTCCCGACCGGATCGCCGCCATATCCCGCGGGCCGCCGCGGTCGAGCGACAGGCGCGACAGGGCGCGGTCGAGATCCGGGGTCTTCTTCAGGGCCGTCCGCAGGTCCTGCGCCAGGCCCGTGTCCTCGCAGAAGAGATCCACCGCGGCCAAACGGCCGTGGATCACGTCGAGCCGGCGGGACGGGCTGGAAAGGCGCTGTTCCAGCAGCCGTGCGCCGGCGGGCGTCACCGTGCGGTCGATGGCCGCCAGCAGCGAACCGTTGCGCCCGCCGGACAGGGACCGGGTCAGTTCAAGGTTGCGGCGGGTCGACGCGTCGATCTGCATCACGCCGTCGGTGCTTTCCTGTTGCGGCGGGCGCAGGAGCGGCAGTTTGCCTTTCTGCGTGATTTCGAGATAGCCGATGACCGCTGCCATGGCGCCGATTTCCGCCCGCCCGAACGCTGCGAAGGCATCGAGCGTGCCGACGCGGAACAGCTCCTTCAACCGCTCGGCGCCGCCCGTGGAATCGAAGGCCGACCGCGCCAGCCCCGTAACCGGAACCCCCATGTCGCGGGCGATGCTTTCGATCTCGATCTCGGGCGGATCGGCCAGCAGCAGTTCCGACGGCGCCAGCCGCGCCAGATCCGGGCCCAGCCGTGTGCGGGTCAGGGGCATCACGTGGAACGCGCCGGTCGAGATATCAGCCCAGGCCAGCGCCGCGTCGCCGCGCACTTCGGAATAGGCGGCAAGGTAATTGTGGCGGCGAGCCTCCAGCAGCGCGTCTTCCGTCAGCGTGCCGGGGGTCACCAGCCGGACGACATCGCGCTTCACGACGGACTTGTGGCCGCGCTTCTTGGCCTCGGCCGGGCTTTCCAGCTGTTCGCAGACGGCCACGCGGAAGCCCTTGCGGATCAACGTCAGAAGGTAGCCTTCGGCGGCATGGATCGGCACGCCGCACATCGGGATGTCGTCGCCATCGTGCTTGCCGCGTTTCGTCAGCGCGATGTCCAGCGCCTCGGACGCGTTCACGGCGTCGTCGAAGAACATCTCGTAGAAATCGCCCATGCGATAGAACAGGAGCGCGCCGGGATGCGCCTCCTTGATCTCCATGTACTGCGCCATCATCGGGGTGACGGTGGACACTTGGCATTCTCCCGCTGCAACGGCCGCACCATAGGGAGGGACGGGGGGAGGCTAAAGGGGGAAAGCCGTGAGCTGGGCGGCATCCGGGTGTTGATGTCGTGGAGACACCGGAGCTTTGAAGATCCCGGATCGCCTGCGGACCCTCTCGTTGCTCTGACCTGTTGATGATTGCCGCGCATTGCCGGCATACTCGGTCCGTTGCCGTCGCAGGGGAGTGGCCGATGACGATCTGGAACCTTGGGTCTATCAATGCCGACATGATCTATACCGTGCCCCGTCTGCCCGCGGGGGGCGAGACGCTGGCCGCCACCGCGCTGCGGCAGTTCCTGGGCGGCAAGGGGGCCAACATGTCGGTCGCGGCGGCCCGCGCCGGAGGCCATGCGGCGCATATCGGGGCCGTGGGTGCCGATGGCGCCTGGGCCAAGCGGCGGATGACGGAATACGGCGTCGACACGCGCCATATCGCGGAGCTGGGCGGGGCCACGGGGCATGCGATCATCGCGGTCGAGCCGTCGGGCGAAAACCAGATCCTGATCTGGCCCGGCACCAACCGCACGATCCCCGAAGACCTGATCGGCACCGCGCTGACCGAGGCCGCGTCAGGCGACATCCTGCTGATTCAGAACGAAACCAACGCACAGGACATCGCCGCGCGTATCGGGCGGGACATGGGGCTGAAGGTGGCCTATGCCGCCGCCCCGTTCGAAGCCGCGGCGGTGCAGGCGGTGCTGCCTTTCCTCGACATCCTCGTGCTCAACGCGGTGGAGGCCGAGCAACTGGCCGACGCGACCGGCACGATGCCGGGGGATCTGCCGGTGGCCCATGTCGTGATCACGCTGGGCGCCGACGGTGCGCGCCATATCGATACTGTGCGGGGGGAGGATACATCGTACCCGGCCGTTCCAGTGGAAGCGGTGGACACGACGGGGGCCGGGGACACGTTCACCGGCTACCTGATGGCCGGGCTCGACCGCGGAATGCCGATGGCGCAGGCGATCGGGCTGGCCATGCAGGCCGCCGCGCTGATGGTGACGCGGGAGGGCACGGCGGACGTGATCCCGGATCTGAAGGATGTCCAGGCAGCGCTGCGCGGGTAGCGGGCCTTCCCGGGGGCTCTGCCCCTGTCGCCCCGAGGTATTTCCGGGCCAAAGAAGCCCGGCGCGCGCGGTGCCCTATTGCCCGATGAAGGGGGCGGTGGGACCCCACAGGGCCTCCACGCGTTCGTCGCGGCCGCAGCCTTCGCGGTAGAGCTTGTACGCCTTGGCTTGCCGCCGCGGACCAAAGCGGGTGAGGATCAGGCGGTCGCCCTTGTAGTAATCCTGGTGATAGTCCTCGGCCTCGTAGAAAGGGCCCAGCGGCAGGATCGGGGTGACGATCCTTTTCCCGAGCGCCTTTTCGGCCCGTGCTTTCGCGCGCTTTGCCGTGGCTTCCTCCTCGGGGCCGTCCACGAAGATGGCGGTACGGTAGCTTTCGCCGCGGTCGCAGAACTGGCCACCGGCATCGGTGGGATCGACAGACCGGAAGAACAGGTCCAGCAGCGCGGCGCGCGAGACCCGTGACGGATCGAAGGTGATCTCTACCGCCTCGTAATGGCCGGTGCCGCCGCGGGTGACCTGCTTGTAGTCGGGGTTTTCGACGTGCCCACCGGTATAGCCCGAAACGGCTTCGGAAACGCCGCGGACGGATTCGAAATCGGCCTCGACACACCAGAAGCAGCCACCGGCCACGGTAAGCGTGTCGGCCGAAAGCCGGACGGGCAGGGCGAGGATCAGGGCGACGAGCGCGAATCTCAGGGTCATGTGGTACCTCCGTTGCCCCGAGGCTGACGCGTCGGGCGCTGACGCTCAAATCAAGGCTCCGCGATGCGGGGGCTGCGCGGGCACCGTACGCTATGCTACACTCGCGTTAAGATTGTTTGATCATAGAGATCCGGAACGCGGCAAGCATGGAGGTGCAGCGATGATCCCGCTGGACGCAGATTTCATTTACGATATCGCACCGGGCTTTTCCGGCCGTTACCTGATTTCGCAGCGGCGCATCGTGTCGGCGATCGCCGATGATCTGTCGACGGTGCTGGAGAGCTACGAGATCAACAGCTTCCTGCGGATCGCGCATTTCATGGCGCAGGTGACCCACGAATGCGCTGGCTTCCGCACGACCGAGGAATTCGCCACCGGTGCGGCCTATGAAGGCCGGGCCGACCTGGGCAATACCGAACCGGGCGACGGCCGGCGGTACAAGGGGCGCGGCCTGATCCAGCTGACCGGGCGGTACAACTACCGGAAATACGGCGCGATGATGGGGCTGGACCTGGAAAACACCCCGGAAATCGCCGCCGAACCCCTGACCTCGCTCAAGATCGCGTGCACCTACTGGGCCGATCACGATCTGAACGCGCTGGCGGACCGGGATTATCTTGTCACCATCACGCGGCGCATCAACGGCGGCACGAACGGGCTGGCGGACCGGGGCAAGTACCTGACCCGCGCCAAGACAGCCCTGCGCAAGCGGCAGGCGATCATCCTCTCCCACGCACAGGGTGGCACCGGCCCGGTCCTGCGGCGGGGGTCGTTCGGGGCGGAGGTCGAACGGCTGCAAACTCTGCTGCACGAGGCGGGCTGGCCCATCGCCGTCGATGGCGATTTCGGCCCGGCGACGGAACTGGCGGTGATGCGGTTCCAGGCGACAGAGGGGCTAGTCATCGACGGCATCGTCGGCCGCAACACATGGGCGGCTTTCGGGGGCTGACACCGTTGCAGCCGGGCCGGTCCCATCCTAGCAATGGGAAAAGGGGCCGGCATGACAGACAAAATCACGACACATCAGGCAGAAGACGATGCGCGCAACGAAAGCATCCTCATCTGGGTCAACGGCGCGCTGAAACCGCGCGCCGAGGCCGTGGTCAGCGTCTATGACAGCGGGTTCCTGCTGGGCGATGGCGTGTGGGAAGGGCTGCGGCTTTATGACGGGCGCTGGGCGTTTCTGGACGATCACCTGGACCGGCTGTTCGAGGCGGCGAAGGCCATCGACCTGGATATCGGCATGGATCGTGCCGGTGTCGTGGCCGCGCTGGAAGACGTGCGGCAGGCCAACGGGATGGAGACCGACGCCCATGCCCGCCTGATGGTGACCCGCGGTACCAAGATCCGCCCGTTCCAGCATCCCAGCCTGTCGCGTTCCGGCCCCACGATGGTCATCATCGCCGAACATTCGCAGCCCAAGCTGCCCCGGCCGGTCCGACTGGCCACCGTGCCCCAGATCCGCGGCCTGCCGATGAGCCAGGATCCCAAGCTGAACTCCCATTCCAAGCTGAACTGCGTGCTCGCCGCCGTGCAGGCCGAAAAGGCCGGCGCGGACGAGGCGCTGATGCTGGATGCGCATGGCTTCGTGAACACGACCAACGCCTGCAACTTCTTCATCGTGCGGAAAGGCGAGGTTTGGACCTCGACCGGCGATTATTGCATGAACGGCATCACGCGGCAGAAGGTGATCGACGTCTGTCGCGCCGACGGCATCCCGATGTTCGAAAAGAACTTCAGCCTGGTCGAGACATATGGCGCCGACGAGGCGTTCCTGACCGGCACCTTCGGCGCGCAGACCCCGGTGGGCGAGATCGACGGCCGCGTGATCGGCGCGGGCGATCTGGGGCCGGTGACGGAACGGATCCGCGCGCTTTACAAGGATCTCATCGCGCGGGACGTCGCCTGATGCGCATAGCGATGTGGTCCGGGCCGCGGAACCTGTCGACCGCGATGATGTATGCGTTTCGGGCGCGGGGCGATTGCGCGGTTACGGACGAACCCTTCTATGCCGCCTATCTTGCGGAGACGGGGCTGGATCATCCGATGCGCGATGCGGTGATCGCGTCTCAGCCCACCGACGCGGCAGAGGTGATTTCCGCGCTGACCGGGCCGGCCCCCGGCGAAAGACCGCACTGGTACCAGAAGCACATGACCCAGCACATGCTGCCAGTGATCCCGACGAACTGGATGGAGGACATGGTCAACGTCTACCTGATCCGCCACCCCGCCCGGGTGATCGCGTCTTACTCTGCCAGGCGGGAGCGGCCGTCGCGCGCGGATCTGGGCTTCGACCGTCAGCTCGAACTGCTGGGAAAGCACCCCGGCCCGGTGATCGACAGCCACGACATCCGGCAGGATCCGGCCGCCGCACTGGGGCGGCTCTGCGCCGAGATTGGCCTCGACTACACGCCCGCCATGCTGCACTGGCCCGCCGGCGGCTGCCCGGAAGACGGCGCCTGGGCCGCCCACTGGTACGGTGCGATTCACGCCAGCACCGGTTTCGCTGGCGCGGAAGGGCCTCTGCCCGAACTGACGGGTAAGGCCGCCGCGCTCGCGGCTGACCTGATGCCCGTCTACGGGGCGATGCGGTCGAAGGCGCTGCGAACGCCGCAAAACTGATACGTACCGTCAGAAACGCCGCGCCTGTCGGTCCGCCTCCGGCGGGAGTATTTGGAGAAAGAAGACCAAGGGCCCGCATCTTCTTTGGTCTTCAAATACCTCGGGGGAGTCGCCCGGAGAGCGGCGGGGGCAGAGCCCCCACACCCGGCCGACAAATCCGCGACCGAAGCTTTGCCTTTGCCGGCGCGACTTGGCATAGCTGGGCAGAGGCGCAATCGGATACAGGCATGGCAGCAAGATCAAAGCGCAAGGAGACGGAGCCGAAGCCGGCACGGCGGTTTCGGCCGCTGCGAGTCCTGCGGCGGCTGGCTCTCTTGGCCGTGGTTCTGGCCGTGGGGATTGTGGCGCTCTATTCGAAGGTCAATCCGCCGACCACGATCACCATCCTGGCCGACTACTGGCAGCGCGGGTCCGTGCAGCACGACTGGGTCGCGATGGAGGATATCGCGCCGGTCATGGCGCGGTCGGCCGTGGCGGCCGAGGACGCGAATTTCTGCCTGCACTGGGGCTTCGACGTGCGCGCGATCAAGATGGCCTTTGCCGATGGCGCCGTGCGGGGGGCGTCGACCATTTCGCAGCAGGTGACGAAGAACGTGTTCCTCTGGCAGGGGCGCAGCTGGGTGCGCAAGGTGCTGGAGGCAGGGATGACGCCATTGGTGGAATTGATGTGGTCGAAGCGCCGGATCGTCGAGGTCTACCTGAACGTGGCCGAGATGGGGCCAGGCATCTACGGGGTGGGCGCGGCGGCCGAAGCGCATTTCGGTGTCACGGCCGACACGCTGACCGCGGCACAGGCGGCAGCTTTGGCGGCCGTCCTGCCCAACCCGGAAGAGCGGAATGCCGCCGACCCGTCGCCGTGGTTGCGCAAGCGTATCGCGGGAATCCGCGATGGGGCGGCGACGATCGCGGCCGATGGCCGGGCCGCGTGCTTCGAGGATTGAAAATCATTGAAAAGCCGGGCATTGCTGAGCGCCAACCCTGCAATTGACCGTTTGTCCATGGCCCGCCTATACCACGTCCCGCTTTCCCCGTTCTGCCGCAAGGTCCGCCTCGTGCTGGCCGAGAAGAAGATAGAAGCCGAACTGGTCGAGGAGCGCTACTGGGAGAACGACGCCGACTTCCTGCGCCGCAACCCGGCGGGCAAGGTGCCGGTGCTGCGGCTGGACAACCAGATCATGGCCGAAAGTGCCGCGATCTGCGAATATATCGAGGAAACCCGTCCTGAACCGCCGCTGATGCCTCGCAAGCCTTCGGCCCGTTACGAGGTGCGCCGGCTGATCGGCTGGTTCGACGACAAGTTCCACGACGAGGTCACCTCGCAGCTGCTCTACGAGCGGGTGAACAAGAAGATCACCAAGCGCGGCTACCCCGACAGCTCTGCCGTGAAAAGTGGCGCGCGGGCGATCAAGTACCACCTGGATTACATGGCCTGGCTGCTGGATCATCGCCGCTGGCTGGCCGGCGACATGCTGACGCTGGCCGATTTCACGGCGGCGGCGCATCTGTCGTCGCTCGATTACATCTCGGACGTGGACTGGAACCGGCAGCCGGTGGTGAAGGACTGGTACGCGAAGATCAAGTCGCGCCCCGCTTTCCGCGGGATCCTGGCCGACCAGGTGACTGGATTCCCGCCTCCGGCGCATTACGCCGATCTGGATTTCTGATAGGGTGTCGTGGTTGGGGGCTCTGCCCCCGTCCGCGCGGGGCGCGGACTCCCCCGAGGTATTTGGGGACCAAAGAAGATGGATGATCTTGGCGAACGGGTGAAGGCAGAGGCGGCCGTGCTGGGCATGGCCGGCTGCGGTATCTGTGCGCCGGGCGACGTGCCCGAGGTGAAGGGGCGGCTGGACGCCTTTCTCGAGGCCGGGTTTCACGGGCAGATGGGTTGGCTGGCGGATCGTGCGGCCTGGCGGGGCGATCCGGCCGTGCTGTGGCCCGAGGCGCGGTCGGTCATCATGTTGGCCGAAAGCTATGCCCCGGATCACGATCCGATGGCGGTCCTGGGCCAGCCGGACCGGGCGGCGGTATCGGTCTATGCGCAGAACCGCGATTACCACGACGTGCTGAAGAAGAAGCTGAAGCGCCTTGCGCGCTGGCTGATTGCCGAGGCCGGTGGCGAGGTAAAGGTGTTCGTCGATACCGCGCCGGTGCCGGAAAAGGCGCTGGCGCAGGCGGCGGGGCTGGGCTGGCAGGGCAAGCATACCAACCTGCTGAGCCGCGATTTCGGCAACTGGGTGTTCCTCGGCGCAATCTTTACCACGCTGGATCTGAAGAAGGACGCGGCCGAGGCGGATCACTGCGGGTCGTGCCGCGCGTGCCTTGATATCTGTCCGACGGATGCCTTCCCCGCGCCCTACCGGATGGATGCCCGGCGCTGCATTTCCTACCTGACCATCGAGCACAAGGGCCCGGTGGACGAGGATCTGCGCGCAGCCATGGGCAACCGGATCTACGGCTGCGACGATTGCCTTGCCGTCTGCCCGTGGAACAAGTTCGCCGCCCGGGCGCAGGAAATGAAGTATGCCGCGCGTGAGGAGCTGCGCGCGCCGCAGCTGGCAGAGCTGGCGGCGCTGGACGATCCGGAATTCCGGGCGCTGTTCTCTGGTTCTCCGATCAAGCGGATCGGGCGGGACCGGTTCGTGCGCAACGTGCTTTATGCGATCGGGAATTCGGGCAGGCCGGAGTTGCGGGACCGGGCGCAGACGCTGACCGATGATCCCGATCCGGCGGTCGCGGACGCCGCGCGATGGGCGTCCGAAAGGCTCAAGGCGTCGTAGGGTGTGTGCTTGCACGCACCGTAACCCGTTTTGGAAGGTGCGTGGAGACCACGCACCCTGCGGGCGTCAGGACGCCTTCGCTTCGCGGCGGGGCAGGACCCAGCCTGGGCGTGGGAAGTGGCAGGTATAGCCGTTGGGCAGGCGTTCGAGGTAATCTTGGTGCTCGGGCTCGGCTTCCCAGAAATCTCCCACCGGCTCGACCTCCGTCACGACCTTGCCGGGCCAGATGCCCGAGGCATCGACATCGGCGATGGTGTCGAGCGCGACGGCCTTCTGATCCTCGTCCACGTAGTAGATCGCCGACCGGTACGACAGGCCGATATCGTTGCCCTGACGGTTCAGCGTGGTCGGGTCGTGGATCTGGAAGAAGAACTCCAGCAACTCGCGGTACGAGATGCGGGAGGGGTCGAAGTTGATCTCGATCCCTTCGGCATGGGTGCCGTGATGGCGGTAGGTCGCGTTGGGCACGTCGCCGCCGGTATAGCCCACGCGGGTGTCCTTTACGCCGGGCAGCTTGCGGATCAGGTCCTGCATGCCCCAGAAGCACCCGCCGGCCAGTACTGCGCGTTCGATTGTCATGTCACGTCCTCCACTTGTTCCAGGTAAGCCCCATAGCCTTCCGCCTCCATGTCGTCGCGATGGACGAAGCGGAGCGAGGCCGAGTTGATGCAATAGCGCAGCCCGCCACGGTCGCGCGGACCGTCGGGGAACACGTGGCCCAGGTGGCTGTCGCCGTGGGACGAGCGGACCTCGGTCCGGACCATGCCCAGGGACGCGTCCCTGAGTTCGACCACGTAAGCCGGTTCGATGGGCTTGGTGAAGCTGGGCCAGCCGCAGCCGGAATCGTACTTGTCGGCCGAGGCGAACAGCGGCTCGCCCGAGACGATGTCGACGTAGATCCCCGGCTCCTTGTTGCCAAGCAGCTTGCCGGTGCCGGGGCGTTCGGTGCCCGCCTCCTGCGTCACCCGGTATTCTTCGGGCGACAGGTTGGCGATGGCGTCGGGATCCTTGAAGTATTCGGTCATGAGGCCTCCGCGAATTTGATCTTGTCGATTAGATGGGGGCTGCGACCGGAAATCAAACAGTTTGGCCGCGATTAGGCGGACACGTCCCGGCAATGTGAACCGCGTGCGCCCCCCGTGCGTAGTAAGGTCAGGGAAACACGTGCGGGAGACCGGTGATGAAAACGCTGATCCTTTCGATTCTGGGCCTGCTTCTGCCGGCGCTTGCGGCCGCCGGGCCGGTTTCTGGGACGTTCGCGTCCATCGACGGCGGCGCGCTTTCTGTCGAAGACTGGCGCGGGCGGCCGGTGCTGGTGGTCAACACCGCCTCGCAATGCGGGTTCACGCCGCAATATGACGGGCTGCAGGCGCTTTACGACACCTACCGCGACCGGGGGCTGGTGGTGCTGGCCGTGCCGTCCGACGATTTCAACCAGGAGCTGGCCTCGGCCGAGGAGGTCAAGGAATTCTGCGCGGTCAACTTCGATCTGACCATGCCGATGACGGATATCACCACTGTCCGCGGGGCCGGGGCGCACGAATTCTACAAGGCGGTGCGGGCCGAAACCGGGTTCCAGCCCGGCTGGAACTTCAACAAGATCCTGATCGCCCCGGACGGGGAAGTCGCCGCGACATGGGGCGCCAGCACGCGCCCGCAGGCGGCGGAGGTGACGCGCGCGGTCGAGGCGATGCTGGGCGGCTGATCGTGACGTTCCGGGCCAGTACGCTTGACCTTTGATCGGTCAGCCCGTCCCTTGCGAACACCCATCGCGAGGAGACCCAAATGACCGACAAAGTCCTGATCGACGTCACCGATGCCGTCTGCACCATCACGCTGAACGATCCCGATCAGCGCAATCCGATCACCGATGTCGATCTGCTGGACGGGGTGCTGGGGGCGCTCGGCGCAGCCGAGGAAGACCCGGACGTGCGGGCCATCGTGCTGACGGGCGCGGGGTCGGCGTTTTCGTCGGGCGGCAACGTCAAGAAGATGCTGGGCGGCGGCGGGATGGCGGATCCCGATCCAACCGCCACACGTGGCAATTACAAGGCGGGCATCCAGCGCCTGCCGCTGGTTCTGGACGCGCTGGAAACGCCGACCATCGCCGCCGTGAACGGTGCCGCGGTCGGGGCGGGCTGCGATCTGACGCTGATGTGCGATATCCGCATCGCCGGGGAAAGCGCGCGCTTCGCCGAAAGCTTCGTCAAGCTGGGGATCGTTCCGGGCGATGGCGGCGCGTGGCTGCTGCAGCGCGTCGTGGGCTATTCCAAGGCGGCCGAAATGGCGCTGACCGGCGACATGCTGACGGCGGCCGAGGCGCTGGAATGCGGGCTGGTCTCCCGCGTTGTCCCGGATGCGGAGCTGTTGTCGGCAGCCCATGCCTTGGCCGCCCGGATCGCCGCGAACCCGCCGCAAGCGGTGCGGATGGCGAAACGGCTGCTGAAGCAGGGGCGCGAGGCATCGCTGGCCGATCACCTTGAAATGGCAGCCGCGATGCAGGCACTGGCGCATACGACCGACGATCATGTCGAAGCGGTGACCGCCTTCATCGAAAAGCGGCCGCCGGTCTTCAAGGGGTAGGGGCTCAGCCCACCGTCTGCGGTTCGCGCACCGTGTTCAGCGGGACGGCCTTGCTGGTTTCGGCATCGTAAAGGTGCAGCCGGTCCACCGGGGCGAAGACGTCGATCATGGCGCCCGGGGTGTGGTGCACCTCCCCCGGGACACGCAGGATCAGCGGATCAGACGACGGGCCTTCGCAATAGATCAGCGTTTCGGCCCCGATGGGTTCCGACGACAGGATCGACAGCCGCCCCTGAAGGCCCGGACCGGTGGCGGGGCCGATCTGCAGGTGTTCGGGCCGGATGCCCAGCAGGACATTGCCCTGCGCTTCCGCCGTCAGCGCGACGGGAGAAAAGCCCGACGCGCCGTCGATGTGGAACGACCCGCCCGAGACTTCGCCCGGCAGCAGGTTCATGGCGGGCGATCCGATGAAGCCCGCGACGAAGACGGTGGCGGGGTTGGAATAAAGCTCCATCGGCGTGCCGACCTGTTCGATATGGCCCGCGTTCATGACGACCAGCTTGTCGGCCAGCGTCATCGCCTCAAGCTGGTCGTGGGTCACGTAGACGGATGTCGTCTGCAACTGCCGCTGCAGGCGCTTGATCTCGACGCGCATCTGGACGCGCAGCTTGGCGTCGAGGTTCGAAAGGGGCTCATCGAACAGGAACACCGCCGGTTCGCGCACGATGGCGCGGCCCATCGCGACCCGCTGGCGCTGACCGCCCGACATCTGCTTGGGCTTGCGATCCAGCAGGTGCGAGATCCCCAGCATCTTGGTCGCCGCGTCCACCCGGCGCTTGATTTCGGCCTTGGGCATGCGGCGGTTCTTCAGGCCGTAGGCGAGGTTGTCGAAGATCGTCATGTGCGGGTAAAGCGCGTAGTTCTGGAAGACCATCGCGATGTCGCGTTCTGCCGGTTCCAGCTTGTTCACTTCCCGGTCGCCGATGGCGATGGTGCCGCCTGAAACCGTTTCCAGCCCCGCGATCATGCGCAGAAGCGTGGACTTGCCGCAGCCCGAGGGACCCACGAGCACGACAAGCTCGCCGTCCTCGATATCCAGCGACAGGCTTTCGATGGCTTCGAAACCGTTGGGGTAGACTTTTCTCACGCTGTCGATGCGGATGCCGGCCATGGTTATTTCTCCGTTTCCACAAGCCCCTGAACGAAGAGGCGTTGCATGACGACAATGATGAGGACGGGCGGCAGCATGGCGAGGATGGTCGTTGCCATCACCAGCGGCCATTGCGGCTCGGCGTCGGCGACGGTGACCAGGCGCTGGATGCCCATCACGATGGTGTAGAGGTTCTCGGTCGAGGTCACCAGAAGCGGCCACAGGTACTGGTTCCAGCCGAAGATGAACATGATCACGAAAAGCGCCGCGATATTGGTCCGCGAGAGCGGCAGCAGGATATCCCAGAAGAACTTCAGCGGCCCCGCGCCATCAATGCGGGCGGCTTCGCACAGTTCTTCGGGCACCGTCATGAAGAACTGCCGGAACAGGAACGTGGCCGTGGCCGAGGCGATGACAGGCAGGATCAGCCCGCCGTAGCTGTTCAGAAGACCAAGGTTTGCGACGACTTCGAACGTGGGCATGATCCGTACTTCGACGGGCAGCATCAGGGTGATGAAGATGGTCCAGAAGATGAACGTGCGGAACGGGAAGCGGAAATAGACGATGGCATAGGCCGCGATCAGCGAGATGGTGATCTTTCCCACCGCGATGCCAATGGCCATGATCAGCGAGTTGCCCAGCATCAGCAGGATCGGCGGCGCGCCGGAGGCGGCGACGCCCTTGCCCAGCACGGTGGCGTAGTTCTGGATCAGCTGATCGCCGGGCCACAGCGGCACGGTGCCCGACATGATCGCGCCCGATGCCTGTGTGGACGCAACGAAGGCCACCCAGATCGGGAAGACGACCAGCGCCACGGCGAACAGCATCAGGATATGGCCCAGGATGTCGAGAAGACGGCGGTTTTCGACCATTTTCCTACCTCGATCCTGTGGACGGAAGGGTGCCAGTTGCAGACCCCGGAGCGCGAAGCGGTCCGGTTCGCGCCCGACCCGCCCCGTCGTGCCGAGGCACGCTTTCGGCGTGACGCGGGCGCGAATGGCTGAAGCGTTCGAAGGATTCCGAGGTCATTCGCATACCCGAAGGCAGTCCCGGTGTTGCGGCCCACCCTCGGGTCGGGCGCGAACCTCTCGTGTTTCTTTGGAAGATCCGGTTCACCATGGATCAGTACTCCACCTGGCGTTCGATGTAGCGGAACTGGATCACGGTGAACGTGGCCACGAGCGCCATCAGCACGACCGATTGCGCGGCCGATCCGCCAAGGTCGAGCCCCACGAACCCGTCCTTCCACACCCGGTAGACAAGGATCGACGTCGCCTGCCCTGGCCCGCCTTGCGTGGTGGCGTGGATGACGGCGAAGGTCTCGAAAAAGGCGTAGACCATGTTCACGACCAGCAGGAAGAACGTCGTCGGCGACAGCAAGGGCAGCACTATGGTGAAGAAGCGTTTCACGGGGCCCGCGCCGTCGATGGCCGCGGCCTCGTACACGGAATTGGGGATCGCCTGCAGGCCGGCAAGAAAGAACAGGAAGTTATAGGAAATCTGCTTCCACGCCGCCGCGATGATGATCAGCGCCATGGCGGAATTGGGGTAGATCGTTGCGTTGAAGTCGATCCCCAGAAGCTCCAGCGCATAGGTCGCGATCCCGATGGACGGGTTGAACAGGAACAGCCACAGCACACCGGCCACGGCGGGGGCCACGGCATAGGGCCAGATCAGGAAGGTCCGGTAGGCGTTGGTGCCCCGGATGATCCGGTCGGACACGGCCGCGAACAGAAGCGACAGCGTCATCGCCAGCACGGTGGTCGACACGGCAAAGATCACCGACACCCGCATCGAGGCGAAGTAGCTGGGATCGTTGAACAGTCGCTGGAAATTCTCGAACGCCACGAACTGCATCGAGGTGCCGAAGGCGTTGGTGCGATAGAAGCTTTCGATGATCGCCTCGGCCGCGGGCCAGATGAAGAATACCAGTGTCACCGCCAGTTGCGGCAGACACAGCAGGTACGGCAGCCAGACATGGCGGAAGGTGACGCGCTTGGTTTGCATGGGGGGTCGTCCGGACAGGAAAAGGGCGGGCCCGCGAAAGGCCCGCCCGGATTATAGAGGCGCGATCAGTTGGACGCGTCGAACTGGTTCAGAAGGTCGTTGCCGCGGGCCACGGCCTGATCGAGAGCTTCTTTCGGCGTGGCCTGACCGGACCAGACGTTTTCCAGCTCTTCGTTGATGACGTCGCGGATCTGGACGAAGTTGCCCAGGCGCAGACCGCGGCTGTTCACCGTGGGGTCGTTCAGCGTCATCTGCTTGATCGGCAGCTCGGCGCCGGGGTTCTTCTCGTAGTAGCCCTGCTCCTTCGACAGCTCGTAAGCTGCGTTGGTGATCGGCAGGTAGCCGGTGAACTGGTGCCAGTCGGCCTGAACCTCGGGGCTGGAGAGGTAGCTGAAGAATTCGGCCACACCCTTGTATTCCGGCTGCTCGTGGCCCTGCAGGACCCAAAGCGTCGCGCCGCCGATGATCGAGTTCTGGGGCGCGCCCTGAACGTCGTCATAGTAGGGCAGCATGCCGTATGCGATCTTGGTGTCGGGCATGTTCGACATCACGCCCGCGCGGCCGGCCGACGAGCCCATGGTGATCGCGCATTCGCCCGAGAAGAACATCGGGTTGCCCGAAGACTGGCGGCCGCCGTACTTGAAGGTGCCGTCCTTGGCCCATTCGGCCATGTTCTCGATATGGCGCAGCGGCACACCGTCGTTGATCAGCAGTTCGACATCGGTGCCGGCATAGCCGTCATTGGCCGATGCGAAGGCGACATCGTGCCAGGCGGCCTGGTTTTCCAGCTGGATCCAGCTCTGCCAGGTGGTGGTGAACCCGCATTCGGCGGCGCCCGAGTCGACAACCTGCTTGGCGACTGCGGCCAGTTCGTCCCAGGTCTTGGGCATCTCGGACGTGTCGACACCGGCTTTTTCCAGCAGGTCGACGTTGTAGTACACGATCGGCGTGGACGAGTTGAACGGCATCGACAGCAGCTGGTTGTCGTCGTTCACGTAGTAGGAAATGACCGACGGCAGGTAGGCCGACTGGTCGAACGGCTCGCCTGCGTCTTCCATCATCTGGTAGACGGGATAGATCGCGCCATCGGCGGCCATCATCGTCGCGGTGCCAACTTCGAAGACCTGCACGATGTGGGGCTGCTGGTTGGCGCGGAAGGCGGCGACGGCGGCAGTCATGGTTTCGGCATAGCCACCCTTGTAGACCGCGTTGATCTTGTAGTCCGACTGGGACTCGTTGAAGCCCTTGGCGATCTCTTCGACCTTCTCGCCCAGGGCGCCGCCCATGGCGTGCCACCAGGTGATTTCGGTTTGCGCCGATGCCGTGCCGGCGAAGGCAACGGAGGCCACGGCGGCAAGTGCGAAAGATTTCATGTCACATTCCCTGAATTCGGTTGGTGAATTGCGTCGGGAACCTGCAGCAGTTTCTGCCATGTTTTGTGACAGTTCGGATAAAGCTGTGTGACAATTCGTGGCCACACCGCCTGGGTGCGCCTCGTCCTGAAAAACAAGGGCTCCAAGCCGTTTTCCGGCCCGAAACCCCGCCCCGCTTTGCGGGAAATGTTTAAAAACTGGGCATGTTGCCCCCGGGGCGGGATGGCCGCCCCGGGGGATCGCGCGTCAGGCTTTGCGTTTGCGGGTGAACAGCCGCACCACCACCACGAAGAACAGCGGCACCAGCAGGATCCCCAGCGAAGTGGACGAGATCGTCCCCCCCAGCACGCCCGAGCCGATGGCGTTCCGCCCGCCGGAACCCGCGCCGGTCGAGATCACCAGCGGCACGACCCCCAGCGAAAACGCCATCGAGGTCATGATGATCGGCCGGAAGCGCTGCTTGGCGGCCTCGACCGTGGCTTTCAGCAGGTCTTCGCCCGAATCCAATCGCTCGCGCGCAAATTCGACAATCAGGATCGCGTTCTTCCCTGTCAGGCCGATGACGGTCAGCAGGCCCACCTGGAAGAACACGCCGTTCTCGAACCCGCCCAGCCATGCGCCCGCCAGCGCGCCCAGCACGCCGATGGGCATGGCCAGCATCACCGCAAACGGGATCGACCAGCTTTCGTAAAGCGCGGCCAGTGACAGGAACACCGCCGCCAACGACAGCGCATAGAGCAACGGCGCCTGGTTTCCGGATTCGCGTTCCTCCAGCGACAGGCCGGTCCATGACAGGCCGAAACCTTCGGGGAGTTGCGCGGCGAGGCGTTCCATTTCCACCATCGCCTCGCCCGTCGTCACGCCGGGTGCGGGGCTGCCCTGGATCTGCATCGCGGGCACGCCGTTGTAGCGGTAGACGCCCTGCGGCCCCTGCTGCCAATTCCCTTCCGAGAAGTTGGAGAGCGGCACCAGACCGCCTGACGCATTGCGCACGCGCCATTTGTCCATGTCCGACGGGGTCGACCGGCTTTCGGCATCGCCCTGAACATAGACCCGCTTGATCCGGCCGCGGTCGATGAAGTCGTTCACGTAGGCGCCCGCCCACGCGATGTTCAGGAGCGTTGACACATTGGCCGCCGTGACCCCCATCGCCCCGGCCTTGCGCCAGTCGATATCGAGGTTGAACTGCGCGGCGTCCTCCAGACCGTTGGGGCGCACCCCGGTCAGAAGCTCGCTTTGTGCCGCCATCCCAAGAAGCTGGTTGCGGGCGGCGGTAAGCTCTTCGTTCGTCTGGCCACCCCTCGCCTGCAGGAACATGTCGAAGCCGGACACGTTGCCAAGCTCCGTCACCGCGGGCGGCACAATCGGGAAGACCATTGCGTCCTGGATCTGGGACAGCGCACCATAGGCCCGCCCGGCCACGGCCTGCACCGAAAGCGCGGGGTTTTCCCTGACCGACCAGTCCTTCATCCGCACGAAGGCCAGGCCCATGTTCTGCCCTTGCCCGGCAAAGCCGAAGCCCGCGACGCCGAACACGGCTTCGACCGCGTCGGGTTCGTTCTGCAGAAAGTACTGCTGGACCTGTTCGACGACATCCTCGGTCCGTTCCAGCGTGGCGCCGGTGGGGCCCTGGATCATCACGAACATGATGCCCTGATCTTCGTCCGGCAGGAAGCCGGTGGGCGTGCGCATGAACATCACCACCATGCCGGCGACCAGCACCGCATAGATCAGGATGCCAAGGAACGGCCTTTTCACAAGGAACTGTACAATCCCGCCATAGCCCCGCGTCGTCGCGCTGAAGCCACGGTTGAACAGCCCGAACAGGCCGCGCTTGGGTCCGTGGCTCTGCTTCAGCATCGTGGCGCAAAGCGCGGGCGTCAGCGTCAGGGCCACCAGCACCGACAGCGCCATGGCCGAAACGATGGTGATCGCGAACTGCTGGTAGATCACGCCGGTCGATCCGCCGAAGAACGCCATCGGCACGAACACCGCCGACAGGACCATGGCGATCCCGATCAGCGCGCCGGTGATCTGGCCCATCGACTTGCGCGTCGCTTCAAGGGGGGACAGGCCCTCTTCCTCCATCACCCGTTCGACGTTTTCGACCACCACAATGGCATCGTCGACCAGAAGACCGATGGCCAGCACCATGGCCAACATCGTCAGCGTGTTGATGGTGAACCCCATCGCCGCGAGCACCCCGAAGGTGCCCAACAGCACCACCGGCACGGCCAGCGTCGGGATCAGTGTGGCCCGCAGGTTCTGCAGGAACAGGAACATCACGAAGAACACCAGCACGATGGCCTCGATCAGCGTGTGCATCACCGATTCAATCGAGATCTCGACGAAGGGCGTGGTGTCGTACGGGATGACGTAGTCAATGCCTTCGGGGAAGAACTCCGCGAATTCCTCGATCCGCTGGGTGACCTGTTCCGACGTGTTCAGCGCGTTCGCACCGGGCGCAAGGCTGATCGCCATGCCGGACGCCGGCTGCCCGTTATAGGTGGCCGCGGTGGAATAATTCTCGGCCCCGATCTCGACCTCGGCCACGTCATCCAGCAGGACCAGCCCGCCGTTTTCCTCGGCCCTCAGCACGATCTGGCGGAAATCCTCGGGCGTTTGCAGCAGCGATTGCGCGGTGATCGTCGCGTTCAGCATCTGGCCGTCCCGCGTCGGGCGGTTGCCGAAGGCCCCGGCCGAGATCTGCGCGTTCTCCTGGCTGACGGCCGACACCACGTCCGACGGCGTCAGCCCGTAGGAGATCAGCTTCGCCGGGTCCAGCCAGATCCGCATCGCGTATTGCGACCCGAACACCTGGACCGACCCCACGCCTTCGATCCGCGACATCTCGTCGACGATATTTGTCTGCAGGTAATCGGCCAGGTCGGTCTCGTCCAGGCTGCCATCTGGAGAGATCAGCGAGACCACCATCAGGAACCCGGCCGATGATTTTTCAACCGTGACGCCCTGTCTTTGCACGCTTTCAGGCAGAAGTGGCGTGGCCTGTGACAGCTTGTTCTGCACCTGCACCTGGGCGATGTCCGGGTCGGTGCCCGTCTCGAAGGTCAGCGTGATCGATGCCGCGCCCGAGGATGACGAATTCGACGACATGTAGCGCATGCCGTCCAGCCCGGTCATCTGCTGTTCGATGACCTGCGTCACGGTATTGGCCACCGTCTGTGCAGACGCGCCCGGATAGACCGCCCGGATCGAGATCGAGGGCGGCGCGATCTGCGGGTACTGCGCGATCGGCAGCGTCACGATCGACAGGACGCCGACACCCATGATGATGATGGAAATGACCCATGCGAAGATGGGCCTGTCGATGAAGAAACGAGCCATTGGGGCGCCCTATTCGTTTGCGGCGCCGCTGGATGCGGCCCCGTCGCTGCCAGCGGCAGGCGCTGTGGCATCTTGCGTCGCATCGCCATCGGTCGTTTCCGCTGCCGGTGCTGCCGGAGCGGCGCCATCAGTACTTCCGGCATCAGGCGATGCCTCGGCCGCACCCTGAGCGGGCGTTGCCGGGGTCGCGGCCTGTGCCGGGGCGGTCGCCGCACCTTCCGGCGCTGCACGTTCCTGCGGCGTGACCTGTGCGCCCGGTCCGGCGCGCTGCAGCCCGGCCACGATTACCCGGTCGCCGGGCTCGACACCTTCGGTCACGACCCAGTTCGGGCCCTGATCCTGCAACACGGTCAGTTGCCGCTGCGCGACAATCCCGTCAGCGCCCACCACAAGCGTCTGGGGATTGCCGCGCCGGTCCCGCGTCACGGCCTCCTGGGGCACGAGAAAAGCGTTTTCCACGAAAGCGGTCGGCATTTCGACCTGCACGTACATGCCCGGCAGCAGCAGCGTGTCGGGGTTGTCGAATTCGATCCGCAGCACGACCACGCCGGTACGTTCGTCCACATGCGGTTCGGCCGCGGTCAGCAGGCCCTCGTGCCCGTAGGTGGAGCCATCGGCGAGGGTCAGGGCGACCTTTTCCGACGCATCGGGATCGATCGCCGTGCCGCGGCGCCACGCCAGCATGTCGGCGGCCGACTGGGTCACGTCCACGTAAACGGTGTCGATCTTCCGGATCGTCGTCAGCGGCGTCGCCTGGCTGGCGGTGACCAGCGCGCCCTGCGTGATCTCGGACAGGCCGATGCGGCCCGACAGGCGCGCCTTGATCCGGGTATGGTCGAGTTCGATCTGGGCGGCCTGCAGCGCGGCTTCGGCAACGGCGACCTGCGCGCGGGCGATATCGCGGTTGGATTCGGCCTCATCATTGGCCTGCTGGGTCGACACGCCCCGTTCCGACAGGGTCGAGGTCCGCTGGAAGTCGCGGTTGGCGGCGTCCAGCTGCGCCTTGGCCGAATTCAACGCGGCCTGCGCCTGCGCGACCGCGGCCTGGTAGGTCGTGGGATCGATCTCGTAAAGAACATCGCCCTCTTCAACGGTCGTGCCTTCCTTGAACTGGCGGCTCAGCACGATCCCGTTGACCTGCGGGCGCACTTCGGCCTCGGCCGAGGCGCGCACCCGGCCCGGCAGGGTCGAGGTCAGGGTCAGGTCCTGCGGCTGCAGCGTCACAACCGTCACGGCCGGCGGCGGCGGGGTACCCTGCTGCGCCACGGCGGAACCGCCGGGGAGGCCCAGAAGCACGAAGACGGCAAGGACCGCACGCAGGGCGGACACATATGTATGGGCCATGGACGGCTCCTCATTCCTTTTTCCGTGAAAACGCTTGGCGTGCGTCCAAGGAAAACTTACAAGACTCGCGAGTCTCATAATTATGGTTGTGGTCGGTCCGCAAGCGGATTCCCACTGCACCAGAGAACAGAACACGTGCACGGAGGCGCAGTTTGCATAAACCTGCTCAAAACAAGGGCACAAATGTTGCCGCCGATCAACCGCGCAAGGGGCGCCCGGTGGTCATCGACGCGGAACAGCGTCGGCAGATCATCTTCGCGGCGCTGGGCGACCTCTTCCGCGAGGTGGGGCTTGAAGGCATGACGATGTCGGCCATCGCCCGGCGCGCGGGCATGTCGAAGCAGACGCTCTATGGCCTGTTCCAGGACCGCGACAGCCTGTTCGTGGCCTTCGTCGACCAGCATTTCGCCCAATACGAGGCCGGCCCCGTCGATGAAGACGGCGGCATCGCCGACAGGCTGCGCGAGCTGTTCCACTTCGACGCGCCGGACGACGCCTGGGACCTGCCCGTGGCGCTCCTGCGCCTTGCGGTGGTCGAGGCGGCGAACCACCCGCAACTCAGCCGACGCTGCATCGAGGAAGGCCGCCGCAACAAGCAGGCCCGCATCCGCCACGAGCTGGACCGCGCTTGTGCCCGTGGCGAACTGGCCATCCCCGACACGGACGAGGCCGCGGACCTCCTGATGGACATGTTGCACCTGCCAATCCTGGAAGCGCTGGTCGACCCGACGCACCGTCCACCGACCAAGGCCTGGCAACGCCGGTTCGAATACGGACTGTCGGTGTTCCTGAACGGGGTCAGGTAAGCCCGCGCCAGTCTTTTTTGGTCCGAAAATACCTCAGGGGTGTGGGGACAACGTCCCCACGCACGGTGGCAACTACGCCACCTGCCCGGGCCTGCGCGACACCTGCACCGCAAGGATCCCCGCCGTCGTGATCAGGACACCCACGATATCCAGCGGCCCCAGCGCCTCGCCAAGCAACACCGCCGCGATGCCCACGCCGAAGACCGGGTTCAGGAAATGGAACGTCGCCGCGCGCACGGCGCCGATGCGGTCCAGCAGCAGCACCCAGACGAATGTGGCCGTCAAGCCCGGCACCAGCGTCGTGTAAAGGAACGCCCAGAACAGCGGCCATGTGGGATTGACCCGCAGCGGCTCGAACGGGATCGCCACGGCGAACAGGCACGCCGCGCCGATCAGCATCTGCAGGCCCACGACCATCATGAAGTTCCCGCCCGACGTGGCGCCGCGCACCGAAAGCGTCGCGACCGCCAGCGCCAGCGCACCGATGAAGCACAACATGACCCCGTACAGGTCCACACCGGCGGAAATGCGCGATCCCATGATCAGCGCCACACCGCCAAAGCCAAGGATCAGCCCCAGAATGCCCAGCGGCTTGATCTTCTCGCGGAAGATCAGCCAGCTGGCCAGCCCCACCAGCAGCGGCAGCGACGACGCGATGATCGAAGCCAGCGAGGCCTGCACCGTCTGCATGCCGACGAAGTTCAGGCCAAGATACAGCGCGTTCTGGCAGATGCCGAAGGCGATGGTCGCTTTCCACTGCGCGCGGGACAGTTTCCAGCTTTGCCCCAGTGCCAGCGCGATCCCCACGCCGATCAGGCCGGAAATCAGGAAGCGCATCGCCAGCGAATAGAGGGGCGAGGCGTCGGCCACGATGATCCGGGCCGACGTGAAGGCCGAAGACCACATCAGGGCAAAGGCCAGCCCCATGGCTATGCTGCGGATGTCCATGACGCGTCCCCCGGAATGCTGTGACCCGCGCACCCTTTTCGCAAATCCGCCGCAGCCGCAACCCGGGCGGAATTTCGCCGTTGCGGCATTGGTGTAGCCTTGGGGCACCCTTGGAAGATAAATCGTTAAGATACCGACGATTCGCGGTTGTGACTTGGGGGCAGACACCCTTCTGCTAAAGCGCATGGCTATGGCATCAATAATGCTCGACCAGGACGCCGAAAGGCCCGTCCTGCGCGTGACCGGCAAGCTGCTGACCGCGGCGCTGGGCACCGTCGAACGGGCTATGCCGTCGATTCCATCGAATACGTCGGATCTGGAAATCGACCTGTCCGGTGCCGACGCGCTGGACACCGGCGGTGCGTGGCTGATCGCCGATCTGAAGACGCGGCTGGAGGCCGAGGGCCGGTCCGTGACGATTGTCGGCGCGTCCGACGATCAGGCCGCCCTGATGGCCGCCGTGACCAAGGCAATCCCGGAGGATGAATCCCCCGAAGCGCCGCCGACCGGTTTCATTCCCCTCCTCGACCGTACCGGCCGCGGAACGGTGGATGCCGGCAAGTCGGTCGTGTCGCTTCTGAGCTTCTTCGGGCTGATCCTGACGCGGCTCGTGGGCGTGTTGCTGCGGCCGTGGCGGCTGCGCTTTGCCGCGCTCTTCACGCAGATGGAGGAAACCGGGCTGAAGGCCGTGCCCATCGTGGCGCTGATGGGCTTCCTGATCGGCGTGGTCCTGGCCTTTCAGGGCGCGGCGCAATTGCGGCAGTTCGGGGCCGAGGTCTTCGTTGTCGACCTGATCGCCGTGTCCGTCCTGCGGGAACTGGGGATCCTTCTGACCGCGATCATCGTGGCGGGCCGGTCGGGGTCGGCGTTCACCGCCTCCGTCGGCTCCATGAAGCTGCAGGAAGAAATCGACGCGATGCGGACGCTGGGCCTTGATCCGATCGAGGTTCTGGCCGTGCCGCGTATTCTTGCCCTGCTGATCATGTTGCCGATCCTTGGCTTCATCGCCAATATCGCGGGCCTGTTCGGCGGCGGATTGATGAGCTGGATCGACCTTGGCATCAGCCCCGGCCTGTTCATTTCCCGCCTCTATGCCGATGTCGGCGTCTGGCAGCTGGCCATCGGCATGATCAAGGCGCCGTTCTTCGCCCTGGTGATCGGCGTGATCTCGATCTGGCAGGCGTTTCAGGTTGAAGGCTCGTCCGTCAGCGTGGGGCAGCGGACCACCGCGTCGGTGGTGCAGTCGATCTTCCTTGTCATTGCGCTCGACGCGCTGTTTTCGGTCTTCTTCTCGGAAATGGGTGTCTGATGGACGGCGCGAACACCCCCCTTGGCGAAGACAACGCCCAGACGGACGAGGTCGCCATCCGCGTACGTGGGCTGAAGAACCAGTTCGGCCGGCAGGTGGTGCACGAGAACCTCGATCTGGATGTCATGAAGGGAGAGGTGCTGGGCATCGTCGGCGGGTCGGGCACCGGCAAGTCGGTGATGCTGCGGACCATCGTCGGGCTGAACCGCCCGGCCGAAGGCTCGATCGAGGTGCTGGGCGTCGATGTTCTCCATGCCTCGGAAAAGGAACGGCGCGAGGTGGAAAAGCGCTGGGGCGTCGCGTTCCAGGACGGTGCGCTGTTTTCGTCGCTGACGGTTCTGCAGAACGTCATGGCGCCGATGCGCGAGCATCTGAAGCTGCCGCACCACATCATGAAATCGCTGGCGGAACTCAAGATCTCGATGGTGGGCCTGCCCTACTACGCGGGCGACAAGTACCCGTCCGAGCTTTCGGGCGGCATGAAGAAACGCGCGGCACTGGCGCGGGCGCTGGCGCTCGACCCGGAAATCGTGTTTCTGGACGAACCGACGGCGGGGCTCGATCCCGTGGGGGCCGCGGCCTATGACAACCTGATCGGGGAATTGCAGCGGTCGCTGGGTCTGACGGTGTTCATGGTGACCCATGACCTCGACAGTCTGTACGCGATCTGCGACCGTATCGCGGTTCTGGCCGAAAAGAAGGTTCTGGTCACCGGCCCCATCGAGATGATGACCGAAATCGATCATCCGTGGGTACAGGAATATTTCACCGGGCCGCGGGCCCGTGCAGCACAGGGCAAGGGGTAAGGCATGGAGACGCGTGCGAATTTCGTGCTGATCGGGGCCTTTACGCTTGTGGGTCTGATCGGGGCGTTCGCCTTCCTTCTGTGGCTGGCAAAGTTCAGCACCGATCAGCAATATGCCTACTACGATGTCCTGTTCGAAAGCGTCGCTGGGCTGGGGACGGCAGGCGACGTGCGGTACAACGGCCTGAAGGTGGGCCAGGTCGTGTCGCTGAACCTTGACGACAAGGATCCGTCGCGCGTCCGCGTCCGGCTGGAAGTGGAAGAGAAGACGCCGATCACCACCGAAACGGTGGCCGTGCTGGAAAGCCAGGGCGTGACCGGGGTCAGCTATGTGTCGCTTCAGAACGACAACCCCGGCGGCAAGCCACTGGCCGAATTCAGCGTGATCCCGTCCAAGCGATCCCCGCTGCAATCGATCTTCGAAGGTGCGCCGGAATTGCTGAACAAGGCAGTCGACCTGCTGGACAAGCTGAACAATGTCGTAAGCACCCAGAACCAGCAGGCGGTGACGGATCTTCTGTCGAACCTGTCCTCGGCGTCCGAGAAGGTCGATACGGTCATGGGCGAATTCGAGGGCCTGTCGAAGGATATATCGGCCGCGTCCAAGGAAATCTCGAATTTCACGGGCGAATTGAAGACCCTGTCGGACACCGCCCAGACCACGCTCAACACCGCGACGACGACGCTGGAGACCGCCGACACTGCCATCAAGAAGGCCGAAGGCGCCATCAGTACGGTCGAGGCGACGCTGAACAGCGCCAAGACGACCTTCGACACCGCCGACCAGCTGATGAAGGGCGACGTGGCCGAGATGCTGAAAAGCGGCGCCGCGGCGGCCGCCACCGTGAACGAGACGGTCCAGACGCTGACGCCGGTTGTCGACACGACGCTGAAGGCGGCCGAAACCTTCGCCAATGCGCGCCTGCCGCAGCTGATGACGGGTATCGAGAACACGGTGAAATCGCTCGACGGACACGTGGACACCCTTGCGGGCGAAGCGACATCGCTTATCGCGCGCTACACGAAGGTGGGCGACGAGATCCAGCAGCGGGCCGAACAGTCGAAGGAACTGATCGACAATTTCAACACCGCGACCCAGCAGGCGAACACGACGCTGGATTCGGTGAAGACGACATCGGACGCAGCCACGAAGTTCATCGAAGAGCAGGGCAAGCCGCTGGCCGATCAGGCAACGCAGTCGCTGGCGTCGATCCAGACGCTGACCCAGGACACGCTGCCGCCGCTGGTGGAGCAGGCCACGACGACATTGAACTTCGTCGATCAGCAGGCGCGGGAGCTCAGCGAGTCCGGCCAGAAGATGATCACCGCCGCCACCGACCGTCTGGACGAGGCGCAGAAGACGCTTCAGGATATCGACACCGCGATCGATCAGACCACGAAGACCATGGTGTCGGTCGAAAAGACATCGGACTATCTTTACGATCTGACCTTCGGCACCGGCACCAAGATGGTCGAGGATATCAGCGCCGCCATGGCCGAGGTCCAGAAATCGGTCGCAACGATCAACGAAACGGTGCAACGCGATCTTCCGGGCGTGATGCAGAACGTCACCCAGGCGGCGGACACGGCGAATTCCGTGATCCAGACCGTGGGCGCGGACGTTACCAAGATCTCGGGCCGGATCGACGGGATCACGGTGGATGCGCAGGATGCACTGAAATCCGTGACCAGCGTGATGACCAATGCGAACGAAACGCTGTCGGTCGTCAACACGGCGGTCACCACGGCAAACGGCACGCTGGCCACCGCGCAGAAGACGTTCAGCCTGGCCAACAACGCGATCACCGAAGACCTGCAGCCGATGATCAGCAACATTCACACGTCGGTCGACAACATGACCCAGTCCATCAACAAGGTGGCGCAGGAGGTCGACGCCGTGACCGCCGATGTGCGGGTGGTGTCAAGCTCGGCCGCCGACCTGCTGGGCACGGTCAATTCCATCGTGCAGGAGAACCGCCGTCAGGTGTCCGAATTCCTTCGTCTCGGACTGCCGCAGCTTCTTGGCTTTATCGAGGAAGCGCGCCGCCTGGTCATCAATCTGGAGCGGCTGGCCGATCGGATCGAACGCGATCCGGCCCGGTTCCTCCTTGGTACGCAAGGATCGACTTTCCGCAGATGATGTATCCCCGTTTTGTCCCCGCCCTTCTGATCGTCCTGGTGACCGGCGCCTGTGCCGGGCTGGGCGTGACCACGCCGACCGACCTGTACCTGCTGACGCCGAAAAGCACCTTCGCCAGGAACCTTCCGAACCTGGGCGTCCAGATCGTGGTCGAGGAACCGACAGCCTCGGCCGCGGTGAATACCAACCGGATCGCGGTGCAGCCGACGCCGCTTCAGGTCCAGTACGTGTCCGAAGGCCGCTGGGTCGACCGGGCGCCGCTGATCGTGCAGAGCCTGCTGATCGAAAGCTTCGAGAACACGGGCAAGGTGTCCTCGGTCGGGCAGTCGGCCGTTGGCATCCGGGCCGATTACACGGTGATCACCGACCTGCGGGAGTTCCAGGCGCAGGTGATTTCCGCCGAAGGGGATCCTACGGTGCTGCAGGTCGACGTGCGGCTGAACATCAAGGTGCTGGAGGCCTATGACGATCACATCATCGCCTCGTCTTCTTTCGAGGAGGCCGTGATCTCGGTCAGCGACGAGACCCCCGATATCGTGAAGGCCTTCGACGAAGCGCTGGGCGATGCGATGCGCGACGCTGTGGAATGGACGATCCGGCGTGTGGCGGCGCATTCCGGCAAGTATCCGCCCCGCTCCGCGTCCTACGAGTAAGCGGTGGAAGCGGGGCTTGCGGCCCGGCCTTTTTGGCGGCATGACCCGGCCCGAAACGAGATCGGGGGCGTGATTTGAAACAGGCACGGGCATGGCAAAGGATGCTGTCGGGCCGCAGGCTCGACCTGCTCGATCCGACTCCGCTGGATATCGAGATCGAGGACATCGCCCATGGCCTGGCCTTCGTCGCCCGCTGGAACGGGCAGACGAAGGGTGATTTCGCCTATTCGGTCGCCGAACATTCCCTGCTGGTGGAAGAGATCTTCGCCCGGATCGCTCCCAGTGCGCCGGTGAAATGGCGTCTGGCGGCCCTTCTGCACGACGCACCCGAATACGTGATCGGTGACATGATCTCGCCGGTCAAGGCCGCGGTCGGCGCGGGGTACGGTGACCTCGACGACAGGCTGGCCGCCGCGATCCACCTGCGGTTCGGGCTGCCGGCCATGCTGCCCAAGACGGTGAAGCAGCAGATCAAACGCGCCGACAAGGTCAGCGCCTGGATGGAAGCGGTGGAGATCGCGGGCTTCACCCGGACCGAGGCCACGAAGTTCTTCGGCCGCCCCGACGAGGCGTCGGTCGCTGCCTGCCAGATCCGTCTGCGCCCCCCGCTGGAGGTGCGCGCGGCCTTCACCGCGCGTCACGCGGAGCTGATGGAGCAGATGTGACGGGCCTTGCAGCCCGGGAATAGCCGGGTTGCCGGATCCCTCGAATTGGCTCAATCCCATTGTACTTTTTCCGGCACAAGCGCAGGGTCGCGGCCATGCCGACACCTGCATCGACCCCCATGACCTCTCACAAACCGGCGCGTGGCGCGGGGCTGTACCTGTCGGCGATCTTCCTGTTCAGCGTGATGTCGGCGATCGTGAAGGCCCTTTCGGACACGGTTCCGGCGGGGGAGGCCGTGTTCTTCCGGTCGTTCTTCGCCTTTCCGCTGATCCTGATCCCGCTGATCGCGAGGGGAGAGCTGCAGGACGGATTGAAGACGGCGCGGCCTCTCGACCACATCATCCGCGGAGTGATCGGGACGCTGGCGATGGGGCTGATGTTTGCCGGTCTTGGCATGATCTCGCTGCCCGAGGCGACGGCGATCACCTTTGCCGCGCCGCTGTTCGTGGTCATCCTCGCGGCGATCATCCTTGGGGAAAAGATCCGGGCGATCCGGATTTCGGCCGTGGGAATCGGCCTTGTCGGTGTCGTGATCATGATCTGGCCGCGGCTGGGCAACGGCCTTGCGGCGGCAGACATGGCAGCCGTCGGCGCGCTGTGCATTCTGGGGGCCACGGCGGCGCGGGCCTATGTGCAGATCCACGTCCGGCGGATGGTCACGACGGAAAAGCCTGCGACAATCGTCTTCTATTTCACGCTGACCTCGACCGTCGCGGCGCTGTTCACGCTGCCCTTCGGCTGGGTCGTGCCCGACGGGCAGACGCTGGTGCTGCTTATTCTTACGGGGATCATCGGCGGGGCGGGGCAGATCCTGATCACGTTCTCGTACCGCTACGCGCCGGCGTCGTTCTTGGCGCCCTACGATTACAGCTCGATGCTGTTCGCGCTGGTGATCGGGTATGTCTGGTTTTCCGAGGTGCCGACGGTGATGGTTCTGTCGGGTGCCGCGCTGGTGATCGCGGGGAACGCGCTGGTCATCTGGCGCGAACGCCAACTGGGGCTGGAACGCGCCCGCCAGCGCGGGATGGCGGACCAGAAGGGGTAGTGAACCGTGCCCCCGGCGTCCCGACATTCACTTGTCGTTTGACCCGGGGGCACCCCGGGCCGCCCCCGACCCTCCCCCGGGAGGGCGCATGGGTGATGTCCCCTCCGAACCAATGCAGCGCGGGACAAGGACGCCTCACTCCAGACCCCTCGTGGCAAGCGCCCACCCAGGCTCGGGCGCTGCCCTTCTCTCGTCGGATGAATGTCGGATGGCGCGTGATCTGCATCCCTTCAGAGATGCTTCCCCTTCGTTTCCTTCGACATCACCACCACCCCGAAGGCGATCGCGGCGACGACCATGATGTAGAGGATGGGCGAGAAAACGAAATCGGTCTCCTTGATCAGCCATGCCGCCACGACCGGCGTCGTGCCGCCGAAGATCGCCAGCGTGATATTGTAGCCGACCGAAATCACCGTGTTCCGCGCGTTGTGCGGGGCCCATTCCACCAGCGTCACCGGGTTCACCCCAAGTCCGAAACCGCACATCGCGGCGAAGCCAAGCTGGCCCAGGAAGATCATCGTCGGATCGGAATGGAACATCAGCCAGGAAAACGGCAGCGACAGCACCACCAGCGATCCCATCGTCAGCAGCAGCACGGGCTTGCGCCCCAGCTTGTCGGCCAGCCAGCCGCCCAGCAGGATGAACAGCGCCATGAGCCCCATGTTCAGCGTGTTGATGTCGAGAACCAGCGATTCCTTGACGTGGTAATGCGTCGACATGAAATCGATCGAGAAGGTGAACATCGCGTAGAAGGCAATGTTCGTCGCCGCCACCAGCGGCAGGAACTTCAGGATGATCGGCCAGTAATGCTTCAGCGCATGCCCGACCGAGATATCGTCGTCCTCTTCCTCGATCTCCTGGGCCGTGCCGTCGTCTTCCTCCTCCTCCTCGCCCGAGGTCAGCCCGCCGGTCCGCATGAAGAACGCGAGCCCCGCGATCAGCACGCCGATCGCGAAGGGAATGCGCCAGCCCCACTGGTGCATGTCCTCGGACGACAGCGTTGTCGTCAGGATCGCGGCCACCCCCGATCCGACAAGAAAACCCAGGATCGCACCGGTATTGGCCGTCGCGCCAACGATCCCGCGCTGCGATCTGCGGGCCGATTTTACAAGATAGACGATGGACCCGGTGAACTCTCCACCAACCGAGAACCCCTGGATCATCCGCAGCATCACCAGCCCGATGGAGGCGAAATACCCGATCTCGGCATAGGTCGGCATTATCGCGATCAGTCCCGATGCCCCGCCCATCATCAGCACCGACCACAGCAGGACAACCCGTTCACCGTACCGGTCGCCGATATAGCCGAAGAACGCCCCGCCGATGGGCCGCATCAGGTACCCGGCGGCGAAGGTGCCGAAGGCGGCAACGGTCGACACGAACGGATCTTCGGATGGAAAGAAGTTGTGACCGATGATGGCCGCGAGGTAGCCGTAAACGGCAAAGTCGAACCATTCGACGATATTGCCCGCGGCCCCGGATAGGATTGTCTTCGCGCGATCTGACAGCGCCATGGCGTACTTACCCCCTGTTTTTACTCGTTACACGTCACTTGGTACCTTGGTTTTGAACTCACGTTACAACGGGTTTCGCCTTTTGCGACCCCCGGGCGGGGAAAAAACATCTGATCGTTGCCGGGCCGTCTTGTGTGCGAAGGGCAGGCGGCAGACACGAAAAAGCCCCGGCGCACGGGGCACCGGGGCTTCTGTTCGGTCGTCCTTGAACGCGAAGATCAGGCGCGGACGAGCTTTTCGTAGCCTTCCGCGATGTCGCGGGCCATCGTGCCCACTTCGAAGTTGTAGGTGCCGATCTGGCCCACCGGGGTCACTTCCGCCGCGGTGCCGGTCAGCCAGCACTGTTCGAAGCCTTCCAGCTCTTCCGGCATGATGTGGCGTTCGTGCACCTTGATCTGGCGCTCTTCCAGCATGCCCATCACCGTCTTGCGGGTGATCCCGTCAAGGAAGCAGTCGGCCTTGGGCGTATGCACTTCGCCGTCCTTGGTGAAGAAGATGTTGGCGCCCGTCGCCTCGGCCACGTAGCCGCGGTAATCCATCATCAGCGCATCGGAACAGCCCTTGGCCTCGGCCGCGTGCTTGGACATCGTGCAGATCATGTAAAGCCCGGCGGCCTTTGCCTTCGACGGGATCGTTTCCGGGCTGGGCCGTTTCCATTTCGAGATGTCGAGCTTGGCGCCCTTCATCTTGGCGTCGCCGTAATACGCGCCCCACTGCCACGACGCGATGGCCATGCGGACGGGGTTGCGGATCGCCGATACGCCCATGTCCTCGCCCGCGCCGCGCCATGCAAAGGCACGCACATAGGCGTCGGACTGGTTGTTGGCCTTCAGGACGGCGGCTTTCGCCTCCTCGATCTCATCGACCGAATAGGGAATGTCGAAGTCCATCAGCTGGGCCGAGTTCTTCAGTCGTTCGGAATGGGCGCGCGAGGCGAAGATCTTGCCGTTATAGGACCGCTCGCCCTCGAATACCGCCGAGGCATAGTGCAGCGCGTGACTCAGTACGTGAATCTTCGCGTCCTTCCAGTCGACCATCTGGCCGTCCATCCAGATCTTGCCTTCCAGTTCGTCATATCCCGGCATGGGCCCGTTCCTTAGCTGCGGTCTGTCAGTCACTCCGGCCCGGTGGTTACCGACCGGCCCCTCGATTTTTGCAATGATTGCGCAATAGGGTCGAAAGCGGACACAATATTACGTTCATGCGGCGACTCGATAGCCTTTCACTCTTGGAATGTCAACGAGGCTGACTTAAATTGGCCCAAATCCCGCTCTGGCGGGCGCCAGTAAAGCGGGAATTGGCGGGTGACAAGGGAGAATTCTTCGCGCATCACACAGTGCGCGGGACGGGAGAGACCGATGGGAAACAAGGGGTAACACGGCATGACGAGCGGGCGGGCCGTACAGATCCCGGGCGGAGGCGATCTTCTCTTCCTGACGGACGAACAGCTCCGGCAGGGGATCGAGGCGATGTACTTTGCCTATCGCGGGTTCACAGCCGATCCGGACATGATCCTGGCGGACCTCGGTCTGGGCCGGGCGCATCACCGGGCGATCCATTTCATCAACCGCGCGCCGGGGACGACGGTGAACAACCTTCTGGCGATCCTTGGCGTGACCAAGCAGTCATTGAACCGCGTGCTGCGCGCGCTGGTGGAACAGGGGCTGGTGGAAAGCCGTGTCGGCAATACCGATCGGCGCGAACGGCACCTGCATCTGACCGACGCCGGCAAGGATCTTGAATCCCGCCTGTCCGAAGCGCAGCGCGCCCGGATGCGCAAGGCGTATCGCGATGCCGGGCCGGAAGCCGTCGCCGGGTTCCGCCGGGTGCTGGAAGCCATGATGAACGCCGATACACACCGCGTGTATTCGACCCTGAAGGACCGCGCGTGATGACGGCACTGGATGCGCACCTGCTGATCGTGGACGATGACGAACGGATCCGCGACCTGCTGAAGAAGTTCCTGCGCCGGAACGGTTTCCTTGTCACCTCGGCCCGCGATGCGGCCCATGCGCGGCGCGTGCTGGACGGTCTGGATTTCGACATGATCGTGCTCGACGTGATGATGCCGGGGGAAGACGGCGTGTCGCTGACCCACGCAATCCGCGAAACCCGGACGACCCCGATCCTGCTGCTGACGGCGCGGGGGGAAACCGATGACCGCATCGCGGGGCTGGAGGCCGGGGCCGACGATTACCTTGTGAAGCCGTTCGAACCGCGCGAGCTGCTGTTGCGCATCAACGCCATCCTGCGCCGCATGCCCGAGGTGACGCAGGAATCGACCGGGCCCAAGATCCTGACGCTGGGTGACATCCGCTATGACATGGAACGCGGAGAGATGTGGCAGGGCACCGACATCGTTCACCTGACGGCGACGGAAAGCCAGTTGATGCGCATCTTCTCGGCCTGCCCTGGCGAAGTGATCAGCCGGACCAAGCTAGTCGAAGACCTTGGCCGTGACCGGGGGCAGGCGCAGGAACGCGCGGTGGACGTGCAGATCACCCGCCTCAGACGCAAGATCGAAGCTGATCCTAAACAGCCCCGCTACCTGCAGACGGTGCGCGGGGCGGGCTACATGCTGGCGCCGGACTGACGGCGACGGCTGTACCGAAAGGGGTTCCTTAATCTCCTTCAGGCACACTCGGAGAGAGTGCTCCTTTAGGTAAGGAATCTGGCCATGATCCGCATGTTGATTGCCTTTCTTGTCGCGTTGCCGCTGGCGTTGCCGGCGCAGGCCGCCCAGATCTGCCGTGGTTACGGGCCACAGACGCCGCGGGATATCTCCATGCCCAAGGGACGGAACACGCAGAGCTTCCCGATGGCGCCGGCGCGCACGGACATGAACCTGTGCAACATCCATACCCATACCAATGCCGAACACCGGGGGCCGGGATTTTCGGTTTCCGCCGGTGATGGCCCGCATGGCGGGTGGAAGTGCAATGAAACGGAAAACCTGACCGCCCAGGAACTGGAAGATCCCGCCCACGGGCGCGGCGCGTTCAAGGGCGTGAAGCCCGGCGACACGATCGAAGTGCACTGGGTCTTCAGCTCGTGCGATGTCACGCCGGGGCCGGGCCTGGGATCATGCCTGTCGAAGGCCTGCGCCAACCCGGTGCTGCGGGTGGAAAGCCAGGTCTTCCTGGTCGTGAACGACGACCGCGCTGAAGATTTCATGGACTATGTCCACCAGGGCCACATGTCGAATGGCCGGCCGCAGCCGCGGGCGTTGCCCGAAGTGACCGGCCCGCCGGTCGTGTTCCGGGGTTCTACCACCGGGACAAGCTACAACCACGCCATCTGCTCCCCACTGCAGGTCACGTGGTCGGTCCGGCCGATGTGCCTGAAGGTGAACTACCGTTCGCTTCTGAACTGGGTGGTGAACGGGAACGTCTTCGAAGAGGATCACAGCCATGGCGTCCGGCCGCTGGTCACCTCGCTGGAGCTTTTGGCCCCGATCGAATAGGCGCGCTTGAAGGGTCTCGCCGCGCTTGGTAGCGTCGCGTCATGACAACAGCGCTTCTGACCCACGCCGATTGCCTTGAACATGTCACGCCCGAAGGCCACCCTGAACGGGTGGCGCGTTTGGAACATGTTCTGCACGTGCTGGAAGGCCTTGATCTGAAACGGGTCACGGCGCCACTGGCCGCGGATGACGACATCCTGCGGATCCACCCTGCCAGCTACCTTGCCGATCTGCGCCGCAACACACCGGCCGAAGGGATCAACACGGTCGACGGCGACACGTACCTGTCGCCCGGCTCGCTCGACGCAGCGTTCCGCGGGGCGGGCGCCGCGGTCAAGGCCGTCGACATGGTGTTGGGCGATGAGGTCCAGAACGCCTTCTGCGCCACGCGCCCCCCGGGCCATCACGCCGAAACCTCGACCGCCATGGGCTTTTGCCTGTTCGGTAACGCGGCGCTGGCGGTGAAACATGCGCTGGATTACCATGGCCTGTCCCGTGTTGCGGTGGTCGATTTCGATGTCCACCACGGCAACGGCACGCAGGATCTCTTGTGGGACGAACCGCGGTCGCTGTTCATCTCGTCACAGCAGATCCCGCTGTTCCCGGGCACCGGCCGCGCCAACGAAACCGGCGCGCATGACAACGTGCTGAACATGCCGCTGCCCCCCGGTTCGGGCGGGGCCGAGATGCGCCGGGTCTACGAATCTGAAGCCTTCCCGCGCCTGAAGGAATTCAACCCGGAACTGATCATCGTTTCGGCCGGGTTTGACGCCCATGCCAACGACCCGCTGGCCCAGTTGTACTGGAAGGTCGAGGATTTCGCCTGGCTCACCCAGCAGATCTGCGCCATCGCGGCGGAATGTTGCGACGGCAAGGTGGTATCGGTGATGGAAGGCGGCTATGACCTCGCCGGGCTGGCCGCTTCGGCCAAGGCCCACGTAGACGAGCTGATGAAGGCCGGATCATGACCGACACCCCCCGCCCTGTGACCGAAATGTCCTTTGAAGAGTCGATGAAGGAACTGGAAAGCGTCGTGGACCGCCTGGAACGGGGCGACGTGCCGCTGAACGCGTCCATCGACCTCTACGAACGCGGCGCCGCGCTGAAGAAGCGCTGCGAGGAAGAGCTGAAGCGCGCCGAGGAAAAGATCGCCGCCATCACGCTCGACGCCGACGGGACCCCTACCGGAACGACGCCGGTCGAAGGGCACTAGCCCATGTTCACCCAACGGCTGGCCGAAGACGCGTCGGCAATTGGCGCCCACCTGGCCGCTGTCCTGTCCGATCTGCCGCGCAGCGACGTGGCGGAGGCGATGGCCCATGCGGCCGAAGGCGGCAAGCGTCTGCGCGGGTTTCTTGTGCTGGAAAGCGCCCGGCTGCACGACGTGTCCGAAGCCTCGGCTATATGGCCCGCCTGCGCGATCGAGGCCTTGCACGCCTATTCGCTGGTTCATGACGATCTGCCCGCGATGGACGACGACGACATGCGCCGCGGCCGCCCCACCGTTCATGTCGCCTGGGACGAGGCGACGGCGGTTCTGGCGGGTGACGCGCTTCAGGCGCTGGCCTTCGATCTGGTCACCCATCCCGAAACCGGCCCCGCCGACACCCGCATCGCGCTGACCCGCAGCCTCGCGCAGGCCGGCGGCGCGCGCGGCATGGTGCTGGGGCAGGCCCGCGACATCGCCGCCGAATCCGCGAAAACCCCGCTGACGCTGGACGAGATCACGGCGCTTCAAGCCGGCAAGACGGGCGCGCTGTTCGGATGGTCCGCCACCGCCGGCGCAGTGCTGGCTGGCGCCGACACCCGGCCGCTGGCCGCCTATGCCGCCGCCATGGGCCTTGCCTTTCAGATCGCGGACGACATCATTGACGTGACCGGCGACAGTACCGCCGCGGGCAAGCGCGTGGGCAAGGATGCCGATGCCGGCAAGGCGACCTTCGTCACCCATCTGGGGCTGGACGGCGCGCGCCGGCGCGCGGCAAGCCTTGTCGAAGAAGCCTGCGCCGCCCTTGAACCTTATGGCCCGCGGGCGGTTGTGCTTAAGGACGCCGCCCGTTTTACCATTGCGCGCGACGCCTGACCGCGCCACAGAAGCCAGATCCGCCAAGCATAAGGCCAGCCTGTCCCGAGGAACCGATGTCCGACCGCCCGACCACCCCGCTTCTGGATCTTGTCGATAGCCCGGCCGATCTGCGCCAGTTTTCGGACACGCAGCTGACCCAGCTGGCGCATGAACTTCGCGCCGAGACGATTTCGGCCGTGTCGGAAACCGGGGGGCACCTGGGCGCGGGCCTTGGAGTTGTTGAACTGACGGTCGCGATCCACGCCGTGTTCCAAGCGCCGAAGGACAAGATCGTCTGGGACGTGAGCCACCAGGCCTATCCGCACAAGATCCTCACCGGCCGCCGCGACCGCATGCGCACCCTGCGCAAGAAGGACGGGCTGTCGGGGTTCACCAAGCGGTCGGAATCGCCCTACGATCCGTTCGGCGCGGCGCATTCTTCAACGTCCATCAGCGCGGCGCTGGGCTTTTCCGTCGCGCGCGACCTTGGCGGCCTGACGCCGGAAGGCCTGGGCGATGCGGTGGCCATCATCGGCGATGGCGCCATGAGCGCCGGCATGGCCTTCGAGGCGATGAACAACGCAGGCCACCTGAACCGCCGCCTGTTCGTGATCCTGAACGATAACGAGATGTCGATCGCGCCGCCGGTGGGCGCGCTGTCGTCTTACCTCTCGCGCCTTTACGCCGAAGCGCCGTTCCAAGACCTGAAGGCTGCCGCCAAGGGCGCCGTTTCCATGCTGCCCGAACCGTTTCGTGCGGGCGCCAGGCGCGCCAAGGAAGTGCTGAAATCGGTGACCGTCGGCGGCACGTTGTTCGAGGCCTTGGGCTTTTCCTATATCGGCCCCATCGACGGGCATGACATGGACCAGCTCCTGCCGATCCTGCGCACGGTGCGCGCGCGGGCCACGGGCCCGACGCTGATCCACGTGATCACGAAGAAGGGCAAGGGTTACGCCCCTGCTGAACGCGCCCGGGATGGCGGCCATGCGACGGCAACTTTCGACCTTGTCACCGGCGAACAGAAAAAGGCGCCGTCGAACGCGCCCAGCTATACCTCGGTCTTCGGCGATGCGTTGCTGGATCACGCCCGGTCCGACAGCCGTATCGTTGCCGTCACCGCGGCCATGCCCGACGGCACCGGCCTGAAACGCTTTGCCGACACCTTTCCCAGCCGCTGTTTCGACGTGGGCATCGCCGAACAGCACGCCGTGACCTTCTCCGCCGGGCTGGCGGCGGGCGGGATGAAGCCGTTCTGCGCGCTCTATTCCACCTTCCTGCAGCGCGGCTACGACCAGATCGTCCACGACGTGGCGATCCAGCGCCTGCCGGTCCGCTTCGCCATCGACCGCGCGGGCCTTGTGGGTGCCGATGGCGCGACCCATGCGGGCAGTTTCGACACGGCGTTCCTTGCGAACCTCCCCGGCATGGTCGTGATGGCCGCGGCGGACGAGGCGGAACTGAAGCACATGGTCGCCACTGCCGTCGCCCATGACGACGGCCCCATCGCCTTCCGCTATCCGCGCGGTGAAGGCGTGGGCGTCGAGATGCCGGAAACCGGTGAGGTGCTGGAGATCGGCAAGGGCCGCGTCGTCCGCGAGGGCAAGGGCGTGGCGCTTCTGTCCTTCGGCGCGCGGCTGAAGGAAGTGCTGGAAGCGGCCGAAGCGCTGGAGGCCCGCGGCATCCGCCCGACGGTGGCCGATGCCCGCTTTGCCAAACCGCTCGACCGAGATCTGATCCTTGACCTTGCCCGCGATCACGACGCGCTGATCACGATCGAGGAAGGCGCTACCGGCGGCTTCGGCTCCCACGTGGCACAGGTGCTGGCCGAGGAAGGCGCGTTCGACACCGGCCTGAAATACCGCTCGATGGTTCTGCCGGACATCTTCATCGACCAGTCCAGCCCGGCCGACATGTACGCGACCGCCGGGCTCAACGCCGCCGATATCGAGGCGAAGGTGCTCGACGTACTGGATGTGGCGAGGATCGGCGCACAGCGGGCGTGAATGGTGCGTGGAGACAACGCACCCTACGGCCCCGATTTTCAAGCCGAGCGTATGCGGCTGATGTGGATCTGCCTCCGGCGGAGGTATTTGGAGACCAAAGAAGCCGGCGGCTGTTCCCCATGCTTCTTTGGTCTCCAAATATCTCGGGGGAGGCCGCGCCGTCAGGTGCGGTCGGGGGCAGCGCCCCTGCCGCCGCCACCCAAGCGACCCCGGATCCGGGACTGCGAGCGGGCGACTTGGCACCAAATCGTTCCCCCGCGCGTTGACCGGAGCGACGTAAGGCACGCTCTACCCTCGACAGCGGGGGAAATCTTGCCTTCGATAGGCGCGACGGACCTGCCGGGTCGCGGCCCCGGGTCCCGCAAAGATGGATTCAGATTCTTTGGGAGGAGCAGACATGTCCCTTGGCAAAATGATGGACAAGGCCCTGACAACCACCTCGATCATCGAGCATGCGGGCCGGTTCCACACGAACACCCCTGTCATCTCGGTCGAGACCGACGGCACCATCAGCCGCACCGGCTGGGGCGAGGTCGAATCGAACGCCCGCAAGCTGAACGCGGCACTGGTACGGCTGGGCGTTAAGACGGGCGAACGCTGCGCCACCATCGCGTGGAACAACCGCCGCCATGTCGAGATCTACTTCGGCGTCGCCGGGGCCGGGATGGTCTGTCACACGATCAACCCGCGGCTGTTCCCCGAGCAGCTGATCTACATCATGAACCATGCCGAGGATAAGGTCCTGTTCTTCGACAAGACCTTCGCCCCGGCCATCGGCAAGCTTCGCGAGCATCTGAAGACCATCGAGCACTACGTTTACATGGGCGCCGCCGATGACGAGGTCGCGGCGGCTGTCGACGGTGTGCTCTTCATGGACGACCTGATCGCCGCCGAAACCGATGACGCCACCTGGCCCGAGATCGACGAGCGCATGCCGTCGAGCCTGTGCTACACGTCCGGGACCACCGGGAACCCGAAGGGCGTGGAATACACCCATCGGTCGACCGTGCTGCACACGCTGGGCGCCAACCAGGCCGACGGGCTGGGGCTATCGGCCAAGGACGTGGTGATGCCGGTCGTGCCGATGTTCCACGTCAACGCGTGGGGTGTGCCCTATGCGACCGCCGCGGTGGGCTCGTCACTGGTTCTGCCGGGGCCGGGGCTGGACGGTGAAAGCCTGGTGAAGCTGATCGACGGTGAGAAGGTGACCATGGCGCTGGGTGTGCCGACGATCTGGCTGGGCCTGATGAACGCGCTGGAAAAGACCGGATCGAAAGCCCTCAGCCTGCAGCGCACGCTGATCGGCGGTTCGGCCGCGCCGTCCTACATGATCCGCGAATTCGACGAGAAATACGGCGTCGAGCTGATCCATGGCTGGGGCATGACCGAAACCAGCCCGTTGGGATCGATCAACCAGCTGCTGGCCAAGCACACCGACCTGCCCCATGACGAAAAGCTGAAGCTGCGCGAAAGCCAGGGCCGCCCGCCCTATGGCGTCGATCTGCGCCTTGTCAGCGACGAGGGCGAGATCCTGCCACATGACGGCAAGGCCGCCGGCAACCTGCAGATCAGCGGCCCGTGGGTCGTGGATACCTACTTCAAGGCGGATGGCAGCGCCCTGACCGACGACGGCTGGTTCGACACCGGCGATGTCGCGATGATCGACGAGGATGGGTACCTGTTCATCACCGACCGGTCGAAGGACATCATCAAGTCGGGCGGGGAATGGATCTCGACGGTGGAACTGGAAGACATCGCGATCTCCCATCCCGGCGTGTCCAATGCCGCGGCGATCGCCGCCAGGCACGAGAAATGGGACGAACGCCCGGTGGTGCTGGCGATCAAGGCCGAAGGCGCCGATCCGTCCGAGGCCGATATCCTGGCCCATTACGAGGGCAAGATCGCCCACTGGCAGATCCCCGACAAGGTGATCTTCGTCGACAGCCTGCCCATTGGCGGTACCGGCAAGATTCTCAAGAACAAGCTTCGGGACGAATATGGCGACGTGTTAATGACCGAAGACGCCTGAATCGCCTCCGGGGCGCGACGAGTTCGCGCCCCGGAACCCGTTGATTGTTCATGCGAAACAATCAATCCGCGGAAGTCGCGACAATTGCACCTGTTAAGCCCGCTTTAACGCCTGATTGCTAGAAAGGCCGTGGGTGAAATACAAATGGGTGGTGATATGACTGCGACGCCAAACGCGGCGCCAGTCCTCATCAAACGTAAAAAAATCGTCGCTGCTGACGGGCATCATGGTGGTGCCTGGAAGGTCGCTTATGCGGACTTCGTTACGGCAATGATGGCTTTTTTTATGTTGATGTGGCTGTTGAACGCGACTTCCGAAGCACAACGTAACGGCCTTGCGGCCTACTTCTCTCCGTCCGTTCCGATCAGCCGGGTGTCCGGCGGCGGCGACGGGACCTTCTCGGGATCGACCACGTTCTCCGAGGAGAACATGTCCCCCGACGGGGTCGGCGTGACCGAGCGCAAGCTGACGGACACGATCCCGGCCGAGGGCGAGGCCGAGAAAAACAGCGAATCTGCCGGCGACAAGGAAGAGTTCAAGGAACTCGAAGCACAGCTGCGCGGCAATTCCGGCGAAAGCCTGGTCAGCGACATGGCGCTGAAGCACATCGTGACCAAGGTGACCGACAAGGGCCTCGTGATCGAGCTGTATGCAACCGATCACCAGCCGCTGTTCGACAAGGGCACCAACCGTCCGACGCCGCTGCTGCGTCAGGTCGTCGGCATGGTGGCACGGGTGTCGGGCAAGGTGACCAACGGGCTGGAGATCGCCGGACATATGCAGGCTTTCCCGGTGGTTATGGCCAAGGATCCTGTCTGGCAGCTGTCGACCGACCGTGCCGATACCGTCCGCGAGTTGCTGGAACGCGGTGGCATCCCGCAGTCCCGTATCCGCCGCGTGGTGGGCCATGCGGACCGCGAACCGGCGCTTCCCGACCAGCCGACCGCGGTGCGCAACAACCGGATCGAGATCACGCTTTTGCGGCACTGATCCTTCCCGAGACGCTGAGTATTTTACATATTAGCGCGGCGTTAAGGCGCCGCGCTGTACCTTTTGGGAGATTGTTGATCCGAGCCAGCAGAAAGGCGCTCCCAATGACCATTTCCTCTTCGCTCAATGCCGGGGTTGCCGGGTTGTCCGCGAATGCCAGCAGGCTAGCGGCCATTTCCGACAATATCGCGAACGCGTCGACCAACGGCTACAAACGGGTGCAGACGGATTTCCATTCCATGGCGCTGGCCAATTCGGGCGGCTCCTATACCGCCGGTGGCGTTCGCACCACGTCGACGCGGCTGGTGGAACAGAACGGCTCCATCGTCTCGACCGGGAGCGGCACGGATATCGCAGTGCAGGATCGGGGGCTCATCCCGGTGGCGAACCTGACGGCGGTCGAGGGCGGCGATGAAACCCCGCAGATGCTGCTCACCGCGACGGGGTCCTTCACCACCGATTCGAACGGCTACCTGAAAACCACCTCCGGCCTTGTGCTGATGGGCTGGGAACTGGGGGAAGACGGCACGCTGCCGGCCGTTGCGCGCGGCAATTCCGACAGCTTGACGCCGGTGCAGATCACTAAGCAGCCTGCCGCCTTCCCGACGACGCAGATCACCATGGGGGTGACCCTGCCCGCCGCGCAGACCGAAGCAGGCGCCGCGGGCGATGATCAGGTCACTACCATAGAATACATCGACAACCTGGGTAAACGTCAGAACCTGACGGCCACCTTCTCGCCGACGGTGCCGGCCACCGGATCGTCCAACACCTGGACGCTGGCGCTCGACGATGCGGCGTCCACCCCGGCAAGGGTGGGCGAATACGATATCGTCTTCAATGACAGCCGCGCCGCAGGCGGTACAATTGCTTCGGTCGCCACGACCACGGGCGGCGCCTATGACGCTGGAACCGGGTCGGTCATCGTAACGCTGGATTCCGGCCCGGTAGAGATCTTCGTGGGCGAGCTCAATGACACCGGCGGGCCGATGAAGCAGCTGTCCTACGACTTCCAGACCAGCGCGATCACCAAGGACGGCTCGCAAGCGGCGCAGATCCAGACCTACGAGATCGACTCCGGCGGCTTCGTCGTGGCGACCTATGACACCGGCGCCTCGCGCAAGCTGTTCCAGATCCCGATCGTCGACGTGCCGAACCCGAACGGCCTCACGGCGATGGACCGCCAGACCTTCGCACCGTCTGCCGATAGCGGCGCCTACTACCTGTGGGATGCCGGTGACGGCCCGGTGGGGGAAATGGTGCCCTTCGGCTTGTCGGAATCCACGACTGATGTGGCCGGGGAACTCACGAGCATGATCCAGACCCAACGGGCCTATTCGTCAAATGCCAAGGTAATCCAAACAGTGGATGAGATGTTGCAGGAAACAACGAACATCATCCGCTGATCTCCTCTGACCTCTGACTGGAGCATCGTAAATGTCGCTAAGTACGGCTTTGAACAACGCGATGACCGGCCTCGCCGCAGCGGGCCGTGCCACCGCCAACGTCTCGGAAAATCTCGCCAATTCCATGACGCCCAGTTACGGGCGTCGGACGCTCGATCTTGCCTCCGCCACGTATGGCGGGGGCGTTCGGGTGCTTGGCAGCACTCGGAATGTCGATCCGGTCATCCTTTCCAACCGCCGCGCGGCCGAAGCAGACGAACGAAACGCATCGGTCATTTCCACCTACTCTGACACGATGGTCCGCCTGGTGGGGTCGCCAACCGACCCCAACGCCCTGTCGGCCCGATTGGCAGAATTCGAATCCAGCCTGATCGAGGCGCAAAGCCGCCCCGACAGCGTCCACCGGCTGGACGCGGTCACTGTGCGTGCCGACTGGCTCAGCCAGGGCATCCGCGAGGCGGCCACCGGCCTGCGGGCCGAACGCAGCCGCGCGGACCGCATGATCGGTCTGCAGGTGGATCGCATGAACGTCGCGCTCCGCCGGATTGCCGTGCTCAACACCCGCATCACCTCTACCGAGGCGTCGGGCGGGGACAGCAACGGCATGCGCGACGAACGCCAGGCGCTGGTGGACGAACTGTCCAACATGGTCCCTGTTCACGAGGTTTCGCGCGAGAACGGGCATATCGCCCTGTTCACCTATGGCGGCGCACGGCTGCTCGACGGCTCGGTGTCCGAGATCGAGTTCACGGTCACGGGCGAAACGGCGCCCCACATGACCATCGACAATGGGCTTTTGTCGGGGCTCACGCTGAACGGCCAGCCGCTGACGACGTCCGGTTCGTCCAGCCACATCGCGGGCGGCACGCTGGCCGCCGCGTTCGAGATTCGCGACAGTCTGACCGTCGACATGCAGACCGACCTCGACAGCCTCGCGCGTGATCTTGTGGAACGGTTCGAGACCGCCGGGCTCGACCCGACCTCCGCACCGGGGGATCCGGGGCTGTTCACCGATGACGGCGACCCTTTCGATGCGTTGAATGACCTGGATATTGCCAGCCGGATCACGATCAACGCGCTGGTCGATCCGGCACAGGGCGGCGACAGCAGGCTGCTGCGAGACGGACTAGGTTCCGGGGCCCCTGGCGATGTCGGCTATGCCGGTCAACTGCAGGCCTTCGTGGATGTCCTGTCGGATGGTCGCATTCCGCCGTCGGGCCGCTTCGGCACGGTCAACCTTACCGCCTCGGGGCTTGCGGCCAGCCTTACGTCCCGCGTGTCGCAGGCGGCCGACTATGCCGGGCAGAATCTCAGTTTCGCCTCGACGTCGCGGACCGAACTGGAACGCCTGGAACTTGCCGAAGGCGTCGATTCCGATGCCGAACTGCAGAACCTGATCGTTGCCGAACAAATCTTCGCCGCCAACGCGCGCATGATCGCGACGGTGGACGAACTCATGGAAACCCTATTGCGGATCTGACAAATGAGCCTGACTTCCATCGGCGACCTGTCGCATCACCTGATGCTCCAGACTCAAACCACACGCGCGAAACGCGCCCTGTCGACTCTGACGCAAGAGCTTTCCAGCGGCGTGACCAGCAACATCTCCGACCGTCTTGGCGGGGATTTCGCGTACCTTTCCGATATCGACCACAAGCTGAAGCGGCTTGAAGGCATCAGTACCTCGGCGGGCGAAGCCAAACTTGTCGCGACCACCATGCAGACGAGCCTGGAATCCGTGTACGATGCGACCCAGACAATGGTTGGCGCATTCCTAGCAGTCGGCCAATCCACCTCCGGACCGTCGCTGCCTCATCTGTCTGCCTCGGCCGAGCAACAACTGGGATCGGTCATCCAGATGTTGAACATGTCCGTTGGCGGTCGGAGTCTGTTCGCGGGCGCCGCGACCGATGCCGTCCCTCTCGAGGAAGCCGATACGCTGCTCACCGCCTTGCAGGCTGAACTCGTCGGTAGTGTGACCGCGGCCGATGTCATCACGGCCGCCGAGGACTGGTTCAACGACCCCGCAGGGTTCGATGCAGTAATGTATGGCGGATCGGCCAATTCGGTGGCGCCGCTGCGCATCGGCGAAGGTGTCGAAGTCAGCCTGGATCTTCGGGCAGACGATCAGACGTTCAAGGACATGTTGCGCAACATCGCCGTGGCCGCGCTGGTCACCGATCCCGGGCTCGGGTTGGCGACATCCGTGCAAAGCGAATTGGTGCAGGCGTCGCGCGATGGTCTCATGGCCGTGTCCGATCAGCTGACGGGCATGCGCGCCGATGTCGGCTTTGCCGAGGAACGGATCGAGGAATCGCAAGCCCGCAACGGCGCTGCCAGCAATTCGCTGCAGCAGGCCCGGACCGAACTACTGGAGGCAGACCCATTCGACATCGCCAACCGTATTCAAAACGTGCAGTTCCGGTTGGAATCGCTCTATTCCGTCACCGCGCGTTCGGCGGGACTGACGTTGGTGAATTTCCTGTGAGGCAAATTCTTCTGTCCGCCCTGATTGCACTGTTCCTGGTTCAGCAGGCCTCGGCCGGGGTAGTCCGCCTGAAGGACTTGGTGGATTTCGACGGTGTCCGCGGTAACGATCTGATCGGTTACGGTCTAGTCGTGGGCCTCGATGGCACCGGTGACGGGCTGCGAAACGCGCCCTTTACCGAAGAAATCATGGCCAACATACTCGAACGTCTGGGCGTTAACGTTAATGGCGAACAGTTCCGGCCAAAGAACGTGGCCGCCGTGATGGTAACGGCCACGCTGCCGCCTTTTTCACGAACCGGATCGCAGATCGATGTGACGGTATCCGCTATTGGCGATTCGAAAAGCCTTCTGGGCGGCACCCTGATCATGACACCGCTGAACGCGGCCGATGGCCGAATTTATGCCGTGGCGCAGGGCACCGTCCTTGCGGGCGGTGCACAGGCCGAAGGCGAAGCGGCGCGCGTGGTTCAGGGTGTTCCGACCTCTGGCGTTATTCCTTCGGGCGCGCGGGTGGAACGGGAGATCGAATTCGAACTATCCTCTCTCACCGATGTCCGATTGGCCCTGCGCGACCCGGATTTCACGACTGCAGGCCGGATCGAAGCGGCAATCAACCGGGCTTTCCGCCGGCCGGTCGCGCAGATGCTGGATTCGGGCACCGTGCAATTCGATATCACGGCGGCGCGGGCCGGAAACGCGGCGCGGGCCATCAGCCAGATCGAAAACCTGCTGATAGAGCCCGAGACAAAGGCCCGTGTCGTCGTTGATCAGCGCTCGGGTACGATTGTCATGGGCGAAGACGTGCGATTGTCGCGGGTGGCTGTGGCGCAGGGGAACCTTACCCTTCGCATCGACGAGACACCGATTGTCGTTCAGCCAAACCCGTTCGCACGGGGTGAAACCGTCGTCGTGCCCCGGACCGGGGTCAACATCCAGGAAGACGAAGGGGTGCAACTGGCCGAAGTGCCGGAGGCGACGACCTTGTCCCAGGTGGTGGCTGGACTGAATGCGCTGGGCGTGTCCCCCCGTGACATGATCGACATTCTGCAAGCCCTGAAAGCCGCCGGCGCGCTTCATGCGGAATTCCTGGTTCGCTAGCGGCGGGCGCGCCAAACGCCCCGGGTCAGTTACGGCAATCCGGTCTGGTATTGCGGACGAAATCCCGAACGGTCAGGCTGCCGCGGCTATGGTCTTGCCCAGCAGCTGGTCGCCTTCGTATCCGGTCAGGCGGATACTCAGGATGCTGCCTTCGGTGGCGGGTCCGTCAACAAGGACCTCCGCGAAATGCGGGGTACGGCCAAGGGTCGGAGTTTCCATCAGCACAGGCAGGGTCTTCCCGACCTGGCATTGAAGATACGCCTCGATCCGCGCCGACCCGGCCGCGCGCAGGCGCTTGGCGCGCGCGCGGATGTCGGGACCGTGGACCTGAGGCATGCGGGCCGCGGGGGTGCCGGGACGTGGCGAGTAGGGAAAGACATGCAACCAGGTCAGGCCGCACTCCTCCACCAGCGCGAGAGAGTTCTCGAACATGGCTTCCGTCTCGGTCGGAAAGCCGGCGATGATATCGGCGCCGAAGACGATATCGGTTCGCAGGCTGCGGGCTTCGGTGCAGAAGCGAATCGCGTCGTCGCGCAGGTGCCGGCGTTTCATCCGTTTCAGGATCATGTCGTCGCCATGCTGCAGCGACAGGTGAAGATGCGGCATCAACCGCGGCTCGGTCGCGATCGCCTCCATCAGCCGCGGGTCCGCCTCGATCGAGTCGATCGAGCTGATGCGCAGCCGCGGCAGATCGGGCACCATCTTCAGGATTCGCATCACCAGATCGCCCAGGGGCGGCGTGCCGGGCAGATCCGTGCCCCAGCTTGTCAGGTCGACACCCGTCAGCACGACCTCGTTGTAGCCCCGGTCCACCAGTCGCTTGATCTGGTCGACGGCCACTCCCGCCGGAACGCTGCGCGCATTGCCCCGGCCAAAGGGAATGACGCAGAAGGTGCAGCGGTGATCGCAGCCGTTCTGGATCTGGACATAGGCCCGCGCGCGCGTGCCGAAGCCGTCGATCAGGTGCCCCGCGGTTTCGGTCACCGACATGATGTCGTCGACCTGCACCGTTTCGCTGTCACCGATGAAATCCGCGGCCAGTCCGGCCCATGTTTCGGGCCGCATCTTCTCGGCATTGCCGACCACGACGTCGACCTCTCCCATCGCGGCGAACCGTTCCGGTTCGACTTGCGCCGCACAGCCCGTGACCACGAGCCGCGCATCCGGATGGGCGCGGCGCAGGCGGCGGATTTCCTGCCCGGCCTTGCGCACCGCTTCGGATGTCACGGCGCAGGTGTTGACAACCACGACCTCTCCCGCGCCGGCTTCGGCCGCGAGGTGTTTCATCGCCTCGGTCTCGTAGGCATTCAGCCGGCAACCAAGTGTCACGAAACGGGGCGCCTCGGTCATCGGTGTGCCTCCAGGAACGCGGCCGTCAGCGTGCCGGAGAAGACATGCGCCGTGAGGCCGGTCATCCAGACGCCATCCTCGGCCCATGTCACATCCAGTTCGCCCCCATCCAGCACCAGCCGGACAGACCGCCCCGTCAGGCCGCGCCGCACAGCCGCAACGGTCACCGCGCAGGAGGACGAGCCCGAGGCGAGCGTGATGCCCGTGCCCCTCTCCCACACGCGCATCCGCAGGCGGTCGGGCCCGATCACTTGGACGACCTGCACGTTGGTGCGTTCGGGGAACAGCGGATCAGTCTCGATCCGCGGACCAAAGCTTCCCAGGTCGATCGCATCCACGTCATCGACGAAGAAGGTGCAATGCGGATTACCCATCCCGGTGGCCACGGGCGCCCCGTCCAACGGCAATTCCAGCGTGTCCATCTCCCGCGCCAGCGGTATTTCGGCCCAGTCCAGCTGCGGCGCTCCCATGTTGACCGAGGTCAGCCCGCCGCCCGCGTCCACCGCCACCAGTTCACCGCGATCCGTTGTCAGGCGCAGGCGGGTCCGCCCGGTTTCGTCCATCAGGTACCGTGCGATGCAGCGAGTGGCATTGCCGCACGCGGCAGAGGCCGAACCATCGGCATTCAGGAACCTCAGATGCGCGTCGCCCGGTCCGTTTTCGATCACGGCCATCTGATCGAAGCCCACGCCGCGTTGCCGGTCAGCCAGGGCCTGGGCCAGCGCGGGCGAGACCTCAACGGGTCGCGCGCGCGCGTCCAGGACGACGAAGTCGTTGCCAAGCCCGTGCATCTTCATGAAGGGCAGATCGGAGGGAGTATCGAAAGACATTGCGCGCATATAACGGTGCCGCGGGACAGAATCCATATCTCCCAGACCGGGGTAATGGATTTTCTGTCGCGCCTTGTCTGATCCGGGGTTGACCCTACCCGGCGCCTCTCCTAAAGGGAGCGCCTATTCGGGAACGGCGCCAAGCCGGTTCCGACCTTTCCCGACCTGTTTCGGTGTTGATCACATCCGGTCGCACGGCATAGAGAGGGGCAGGACAGCGCCAGAATGGCGCAACAGAGTGGGCCGTTAGCTCAGTTGGTAGAGCAACTGACTTTTAATCAGTGGGTCGCAGGTTCGAATCCTGCACGGCTCACCACTCTTTACGATTTACATGACCCGGGTTGGTCTCGGATTTGACCAAAGTCACGGGAAGTTTGGCCTCGGAGTCCAATCTCGTGCCGACGGTCCTGTGGGTGGCCCGCGGCTGGGTCATAACATCTGGTAGCGTTCGGGCTCTGATCTGACAGAGCTGGTATCGGGCTGCCAACCGCTCACGCTGCCACTTCAGGCGGGCGCCCAGACGCCGGGATTGATCCTGACCGACCTGTAGGAAACGGTCACTTCGCCGGTGCCTTCCAGCCGTTTCATTGCCGAATTCACCGTCTTGCGGGAAAGACCGGCCAAGGCGGCAAGGTCGTCCTGCGACACGCCGACGATGCCGTCGTCATTCCCGCAATGGGTCGCGAGGTTTCTCAGCACGGCCCTGACCCGGGTGACGGAATCCTTGGCCTTCACCGCCTCGACGTAATTCAATGCCAGTTCGAGGTTGCTCATCATCATCGTTGCCAGGTATCGCCAGCCTTCCGGCATCTCCCCGGTAAGACGCAATATTTCGGCGCGGCTCAGCCGGGCGAGGCGGCTGTCGTCCCGGGCGCGGACGTCGAACCGGCGCGGTTTGCCCGAGACCGCCGCCAGATCGCCGAACCAGTAACCCGGCCCGCCGATATGCGTCAGGGACCTGTCTTCGCGCAGATGTGGCAGGTGAAGTTCGACCCGACCGGTCACCACACCGTATATTCCGCCGGTTGAATCTCCGGCCCGGTAAACGGGCTCCCCCGCCTGAAGAGTGATTTCGTCGCACCGCGAAAGGACAGCACGCCCGAAATCTTCAGGCGTCGTTGAAAGCCAGCCGGAACGCCTTAGAACTTTCATTTACGGACCAAAGCTGAAATCACCGAATTGTGCAAATTTACCCAGTACACTATTTCCAAATCGGTTAAAGTTCAATCATTTGATCAACTAGGAGTGGATTCGATGCAGAGACTAACGTGTGCAGTAGTGGCGACGCTGCTGTCCGCCTCGATGGCCATGGCCCAGACAGACGAGAAGCCGAACATCCTCGTCATCATGGGCGACGACATCGGCTGGTTCAATACCAGTGCCTACAACCAGGGCATCATGGGGTACACGACCCCGAACATCGACAGCATCGCCCAGGAGGGCATCCGCTTCACCGATGCCTATGGCCAGCAAAGCTGCACCGCCGGACGCGCGGCGTTCATCACCGGCCAGTCGCCCAAGCGGACGGGCATGCTGAAGATCGGCATGCCGGGCGATCCCATCGGCCTTCAGCCGGAAGATCCGACCATCGCCGAGATGCTGAAGCCCATGGGCTATGCCACTGGCCAGTTCGGCAAGAACCACCTTGGCGACCGTGACGAATTCCTGCCCACCAACCACGGCTTCGACGAATTCTTCGGCAACCTCTACCACCTGAACGCCGAGGAAGAGCCCGAGAACCCCGATTACCCGACCGATCCCGAGTTCCGCGAACAGTACGGCCCGCGGGGCGTTCTGCGCGCCACGGCGGATGGCGAAATCGAAGATACGGGCCCGCTGACCAAGGAACGCATGGAGACGGTGGACGAGGAATTCCTTGCCGCCGCGATCGACTTCATCGAGCGTCAGGAAGAAGCCGGTGTGCCGTGGTTCGTCTGGTACAACACCACGCGGATGCACATCTTCACGCACCTGAAGCCGGAAAGCGAAGGCAGGACGGGCCTTGGCATCGTGGCCGACGGCATGACGGAACATGACGGCATGGTGGGCCAGCTTCTTGCCAAGCTGGACGAACTGGGCGTGACCGACAACACCATCGTCATCTACACCACCGACAACGGCGCCGAGAAGTTCACCTGGCCCGATGGCGGCACCTCGCCCTTCCGCGGCGAAAAGGCGACGACCTGGGAAGGCGGTATCCGCATTCCGTTCATGATGAAATGGCCGGGCAACATCGAAGGCGGCCAGGTCTCGAACGAGATCCTGTCGCTGGAAGACATGTTCCCGACGCTGCTGGCCGCGGCGGGCGAGCCGGACATCAAGCAGAAGCTGCTGGATGGCTACCAGGCGGGCGACAAGTCCTTCAACGTGCATCTGGACGGCTACAACATGCTGCCGAACCTGACCGGTGCCGAAGATGCCGGCGAATGGCCGCGTGACAAGTTCTTCGCCTTCGTCGACGACGGGACGCTGGGCGCCGTGCGGATTAACCGCTGGAAAGCGCATTTCAGCGTTCAGGAAGAAGAAGGCATGGGCGCGTGGACCCATGGGCAGACGACGCTCAAGGCTCCGCTGCTGATCGACCTGCGGGCGGATCCGTTCGAAATGGCCCCGATCGATTCCTCGTACTATGACGACTGGTTCGTGCGCCACATGTACGCCTTCGGCCCGATCGGCGGCATCGTCGCCGAGTTCATGTCGACCTTCGAGGAGTATCCGCAGCGGCAGGAAGCGGGCTCGTTCACGCCGAAGCAGTAAGCAACAGTACCCCGGGGGCGGCACTTGCCGCCTTCGGGCCAGACCCATCACGCCGGGCCGCCATCAAGCGGGCCGGCGTTTTGCTGCGGGGGCCTTCAAGACCCCCCTTGCAACTGCGATGCCGGTTTTCTACCATCACGCTTACGCAGGGGAGTCCCGCCTAGGGGACTGAGAGGCAGACAGGGCAACAGCCCGGTGACGCGACCCTTTGAACCTGACCCAGTTGATACTGGCGTAGGAAGCTTGGCGTGTTCCGGGGGACAACCATGTCCGTAGTCCCGTTTCATGCCGCCGAAAGGTGCCCCGGCACCCGCGGTTTCCCGGCCAAAACTCTTCTGGTGTCTTTTTGAGTGTATGCTTGAGGAGCACCGCCATGAACGTCCCCAATCCGAAGATCACCACCGGAGGTCTGCCGGCCTCGCGCAAGATCTATGTCGAAGGCCAGCTGCACCCCGACGTGCGCGTGCCGATGCGCGAGATCTCGGTTCATCCCACGGCGGGCGAACCGCCCGTCACCGTCTACGACAGCTCGGGGGCCTATACCGACCCCGACATCCTGACCGACATCCGCGAAGGCCTGCACCCGCTGCGACGGGACTGGACCTTGGCGCGCGGCGATGTCGAAGCCTATGACGGGCGCGATGTGACGGCCGCCGATAACGGGTTCGTCGAAGGCGAAAGGCTGACGCCGGAATTCCCCGTCCGCCCGCGCCCCTTGCGCGCGAAGAACGGGCAGGCGGTCACGCAGCTGGCCTATGCCCGCGCGGGGATCGTCACGCCGGAAATGGAATATGTCGCCATCCGCGAAAACCAGCAGCGCGAGGTGACCGGCCCCCGCGATGGCAACGACTGGGGCGCCAACATTCCCGACCGGGTGACGCCCGAGTTCGTCCGCGATGAAATCGCTGCCGGGCGCGCCATCATCCCCGCCAATATCAACCACCCGGAAGCCGAACCGATGATCATCGGGCGGAACTTCCTTGTGAAGGTGAACGCGAACATGGGCACCTCTGCCGTGACGTCCTCCATGGAGGAGGAGGTCGACAAGATGGTCTGGTCGATCCGCTGGGGTGCGGACACGGTGATGGACCTGTCAACGGGCCGAAACATCCACAACACCCGCGAATGGATCCTCAGGAACAGCCCCGTTCCCATCGGAACCGTCCCGATCTACCAGGCGCTGGAAAAGGTGAACGGCGTGGCCGAGGACCTGACGTGGGAGGTCTTCCGCGACACGCTGATCGAACAGGCCGAACAGGGGGTGGATTACTTTACCATCCACGCCGGCGTGCGGCTGCACATGGTGCCGATGACGGTGGACCGGGTGACAGGCATCGTCTCCCGCGGCGGATCGATCATGGCCAAGTGGTGCCTGCATCATCACCGCGAAAGCTTCCTCTACGACCATTTCGACGAGATCTGCGATATCTGCCGCGCCTACGATGTCAGCTTCTCGCTGGGCGACGGGCTGCGGCCCGGATCGATCGCCGACGCCAATGACGAAGCGCAGTTCGCCGAGCTGGAAACGCTGGGCGAGCTGACCAAGGTCGCCTGGGCCAAGGATTGCCAGGTGATGATCGAAGGCCCCGGCCACGTCGCCATGCACAAGATCAAGGAGAACATGGACAAGCAGCTGGAGTGCTGCCATGAGGCGCCGTTCTACACGCTTGGCCCCCTGACCACCGATATCGCGCCGGGATACGATCACATTACGTCCGGCATCGGGGCTGCGATGATCGGCTGGTTCGGCTGCGCGATGCTCTGCTACGTGACGCCCAAGGAGCATCTGGGCCTGCCCGACCGCGACGACGTGAAAACCGGCGTGATCACCTACAAGATCGCGGCCCATGCCGCCGACCTGGCCAAGGGTCTGCCGGGCGCGCAGGCGCGCGACGATGCGCTGTCCCGCGCGCGGTTCGAATTCCGCTGGGAGGACCAGTTCAACCTGTCGCTCGATCCCGACACCGCTCGGGATTTCCACGACCAGACCCTGCCGAAAGAGGCCCACAAGGTCGCGCATTTCTGTTCGATGTGCGGGCCCAAGTTCTGCTCGATGCGGATCAGCCACGACATCCGGGCCGAGGCGCAGAAGGAAGGCATGGAGGCGATGGCCGCCAAGTACCGCGAGGGCGGCGCGCTTTACATGCCGGCATCGGAACCCGAGGAATGAAACCCCTCCGTATCGCCGGGGCGGGCCTTGCCGGGCTCGCCTGCGGGTACGAACTGGCCCGCCGGGGCGCGAAGGTGGTTCTGTACGAACGGTCCGACGCGCCCGGCGGCGTCGCGCGCCATGCGGGCGGCATGCTGGCACCCTGGTGCGAACGCGAAAGCGCCGAGGAGGAGGTGATCACCCTCGGCGCCATGTCCGCGGACTGGTGGGAGGCGATCACCCAAGTCACCCGCCGCGGCACGCTGGTTCTGGCCCCCCGCCGGGACCGGGCCGAGCTGTCGCGCTTTGCCCGCCGCACCACGCAGCATCGCGCGGTGACGGGGGCCGAGATCGGTAGTTTGGAACCCGATCTGGCCGGGCGCTTCGAACAGGGGCTTTTCTTCGGCGATGAGGCCCACCTGAACCCACGTCAGGCTCTGACAGATCTGGCGCAGGCAATCGAAGGTCTGGGCGGCGAAATCCGCCTTGGCACCCAAGCGTCGGATGACGTGGATATCGACTGCACCGGCATCGCCTCGCCGCAGTCTGATCTGCGGCCGGTACGGGGTGAGATGGCCTATCTGCACTGCCCCGGCGTCGCGATCACCCGCACGATCCGGCTGCTGCACCCGCGCATCCCGGTCTACCTCGTCCCGCGGGGCGACGGGCTCTACATGATCGGGGCCACGATGGTCGAAAGCAGCTCTGCCCGCCCGCCGACGTTGCGGTCGCTGAACGAACTCTTTTCGGCCGCCTTCGCGCTGCATCCCGCCTTCGCCGAAGCCTCGGTGACCGAAACCGGCGCCGGGCTGCGGCCTGCCTTTCCCGACAACCTGCCGCGCCTGACCCACGTGGGCGGCACATGGCATCTGAACGGCCTCTACCGTCACGGTTTCCTTCTGGCCCCCGCCATGGCCACCCGGCTTGCGCAGCACCTGTTTCCGGAGAACTCCCATGAAGATCATCGTCAACGCCGAACCGCATGAGGTTTCGGCCCCCACGCTGCACGCCGCGCTGGCCGAACTGGGCTTCACCGGCCCGGCCATCGCCACGGCGCTGAACGGCGATTTCATCCCCCGCACCGCGCGGGACACGACGCGGCTGACCGACGGCGACCGGCTTGAAGTGCTCGCCCCCATGCAGGGAGGTTGAGATGCAGCTTTACGATCAACAGATCCCGTCGCGCCTGCTTCTGGGCACGGCGCAGTACCCGTCGCCCGCGATCCTGCAATATGCCATCCGCGAAAGCGGCGCGGGCATCGTGACCGTCTCGCTCCGGCGCGAGGCAGCGGATGGCTCGGGCTCCGGTTTCTGGGACACGCTGCGCGACCTGAACGTGCGCGTCCTGCCCAACACCGCCGGCTGCCATTCCGTGAAGGAGGCGGTGACGACAGCCCACATGGCGCGCGAGGTTTTCGGCACCGACTGGATCAAGCTGGAGGTCATCGGCCACGCCGACACGCTGCAACCGGATGTTTTCGGGTTGGTCGAAGCGGCGCGCGTGCTGTCCGCCGATGGCTTCAAGGTCTTCCCCTACACGACCGACGATCTGGTCGTGGGCGAACGGCTGCTGGAGGCCGGATGCGAAGTCCTGATGCCCTGGGGCGCGCCCATCGGATCGGGGCGGGGCCTTCAGAACCCGGATGCTCTGCGGTCGATGCGGGCGCATTTCCCGGGCGTGCCGCTGATCGTCGATGCCGGGATCGGGCGCCCGTCCGATGCGGCGCAAGCGATGGAGCTTGGGATGGATGCCGTGTTGCTCAACACCGCCGTCGCCAAGGCCGGGGATCCGGTGGGCATGGCGCGCGCAATGGCCATGGCCATCGAGGCTGGGCGGCAAGGCTTCAACGCCGACCCGATGGACCGCCGGGATCTGGCGGCGCCGTCGACCCCCGTCCTTGGACTGGCGGAGCTGGCCTGATGGAACGCTTCTACCTGATCGTCGGCCACGTGGGGGAACTGGAACTGCTGGTCCCCGTAGGCGTGAAGCTGGTGCAGCTGCGCATCAAGGACCAGCCAGAGGCAGAGATCCGCCGCCAGATCGCCCGCGCGCGGGACTTCTGCGCGGTCTACGGTGCGCAGCTGGTGGTGAACGACTACTGGGAAGCGGCGCTCGACCTGGGCTGTTCCTTCGTTCATCTGGGACAGGAGGACATGGACACTGCCGATTTCACCGCCCTGCGCCGGGCCGGTATCCGCGTGGGCCTGTCGACCCATGACGATGCCGAGCTTGACCGCGCCCTGTCCCACGATCCGGCCTACATCGCACTGGGGCCGGTCTATCCGACGCTCTTGAAGAAGATGAAGTGGGATCCGCAGGGGCTGGACCGCGTGACGGACTGGAAGCACCGGGTAGGCGACACGCCCTTGGTGGCCATCGGTGGGCTGACGCCGGAACGCGTTCCGGGCGTCTTTGCCGCCGGGGCCGACAGTGCGGCGGTGGTGACGGACATCCTGAAGGCGGAAGACCCCGAGGCCCGCACCCGCGAATGGCTGAAGGTCTGCGCTTCATGACCCGCTATGACCGCCAGATCGCCTTGCCGGAAATCGGGGAGACGGGTCAGGCTAAAATCGCTCGCGCCCATGTCGCCGTGATCGGCGCCGGGGGGCTGGGTTGTCCGGTCCTGCAATACCTCGCGGGGGCAGGGGTGGGGCGGATCACACTGTTCGATCCGGACCACGTGGAGGAAAGCAACCTCCACCGACAGCCGCTCTATACGATGGCCGATATCGGGCGCCCCAAGGCGCAGGCGGCGCGGGACCGTGTGCTGGCGATCAACCCCGGTGTCGGTGTCTCGGCCCATGTCGCGCCGCTGAGCCCGGCCAATGCCCCTTCCATCGTGGCCGAAGCCGATATCGTGATCGACGCCGCCGACAGCTATGCCGTGTCCTACATCCTGTCCGACACTTGCCTTGCGGCGGCGGGTGTGCCGCTGATCGCCGCCAGTGTGCTGGGGCGCACAGGCTATGCCGGCGGGTTCTGCGGCGGGGCGCCGTCGCTGCGGGCCGTTTTCCCCGACCTTCCCGCATCTGGGGCCACCTGCGCGACGTCGGGCGTGATGGGCCCGGCCGTCGGTATGATCGGCGCGCTGCAGGCGCAACTGGCGCTGCACTGGATCCTTGGGCTGGACCCGTCGCCGCTTGGTCGCATGATCACGGTCGATCTGGCGCGGTTCCACCTGGGCGGGTTCACCTTCCATGGCGAGGCCGAGCCGCCCCGCGCGATTCCCTTTGTCGAGGCGACGATGCTGCGGCCCGACGACCGTGTCATCGACCTGCGCGACGCCATCGAGGCACCCGTTCCTGCCGCCCCGCAGGCCATTCGCTTGACACCGGAGGCCCTGCCGGACCTGCCGACGAGCCATGGCCGGACGGTCCTGTGCTGCACCACGGGGCTGCGCGCATGGCGCGGGGCCGAATTGCTGGCGACGCGGGGTTTTCCCGACCTCGCCCTGATCGCCGCGAAGGCGTCGGGATGACCTCCATCCTTGTCATCGCGGGGACCGACAGTAGCGGCGGCGCGGGGATGACCCGCGACATTGCCACGGCGCGCGCGCTGCGTCTTGCCGTCAAGCCCGCGGTCACGGCGGTGACCGTCCAGACCGATGCCGCGGTCGCTGCCATCCACGCCATGCCGCCCGACCTCGTCACCGCCCAGATCGATGCCGCCTTCGCCGACCGCCCGCCGCGTGCCGTGAAGATCGGCATGCTGGGCACGCCGGAGATCGCCCGGGCCGTGGCGGGTAGCCTTGCCGGGCGGGGCGTGCCCATCGTGATGGACCCGGTGCTGCGGGCGAGTTCCGGCGGCGGGCTCCTGTCCGGCAACGAGGGGCGGTCGCGATCTGGATCCATCTGGGACATGCTGACCCTGGCCGATATCGTGACGCCCAACCTGGCCGAGGCGGCGGAGCTTTCCGGGCTCCCCGTCGCTGCCAGCTTTCCCGGCATCGCGGCACAGGCCGACGCCTTGCTGGCGCTGGGATGCCGGGCGGTGCTGATCAAGGGCGGTCACAGCACGGGCGACATGGCGCAGGACCATTTGTTCCCGGGGGGCGAGGTCTTTGCCGCCCCCCGCTTGCTCGTTGCGAAACGCGGAACGGGCTGTACCCTGTCCACGGCGATTGCCTGCTATCTGGCGCAGGGCAACGATCTGTCCGATGCCTGCCGGAACGCCAAGGCCCACGTTCAAGCCTGGATGGCGGATGCGGATGGCCAAGTATGACGCCCCCGCGGCGCCGGCATTCCCGTCACTGTTCGGGCCCCCAACCGTGATCTGCTTGAACCGGCAGCCACTGCGCCCCTTTTCGCGGGCGGCGCGGCGGCTTAGTAGGCGTGCATGGACTATGATGCGATCGTTCTGGGGGCCGGCGGGGCCGGGTTGATGGCGGCGGCCACGGCTGGGCAGGCGGGCGCGCGGGTTCTGGTGCTGGATCACGCGGCCAAGGCGGGCAAGAAGATCCTGATTTCCGGCGGCGGACGGTGCAATTTCACCAACATGGACGCGGGCGCCGATTGCTACCTGTCCGAGAACCCGCATTTCGCCAAGTCCGCGCTGTCCCGCTACACCCAGTGGGATTTCATCGCCATGGTGGATCGCCACGGCATCGCCTGGCACGAAAAGACCCTTGGGCAGCTGTTCTGCGACGGCTCGGCCCGGCAGATCGTGGCAATGCTGCTGGACGAATGCGCAAGGGGCGGGGTCGAGGTACGGCTTTCGACAGAACTGGGCGAGATCGCCCACCGCGACGGGCGCTACCATGTTGCAGGCGCATCGGCTCCGAACCTTGTCATCGCCACCGGCGGCCCGTCGATCCCCAAGATGGGCGCGACCGGCGTGGCCTACGACATCGCCCGTCAGTTCGGGCTGGACGTTGTCACCCCGCGCCCCGCGCTCGTGCCGATGACGCTGGGCCCCGACGATCAGGCCTTCCGCGACATTGCCGGCGTCTCCTGCCCCGTCACGGCGCAGACCGGTGCGGCATCTTTCCGCGAGGCAGCGCTTTTCACCCATCGTGGCCTGTCCGGCCCTGCGATACTCCAGGTATCGTCCTACTGGTCGCCTGGCGATCCGGTGTCGCTGAACCTTGTGCCGGATGCAGGCGCGGCGCTGCGCGACGCCCGGCGCCGGATGCCACGTTCGCATCTGAAAGCTGCGCTGACAGAGATGCTGCCGACCCGGCTGGCCGATGTGCTGGCCGCCCGCATCGGGTTCAAGCGCGAACTGGGCAACACGCCCGACGCCGAACTGGATCGCGCCGCGTTGATCCTGACCGGGCTGGTCTTTCACCCCACGGGCACCGAAGGCTATGCCAAGGCCGAGGTCACGGCCGGGGGAATTTCGACACGTGATCTGTCGTCGCGAACGATGGAAGCGGCGAAGGTGCCGGGGCTCTATGCCATTGGTGAGGCGGTGGATGTCACCGGCTGGCTGGGCGGATACAATTTCCAGTGGGCGTGGTCATCGGCCGTGGCCGCGGGCCAAGCCATTGCGGCCGGAAAGGCGTGAAACGCTCCCCCGGCCGCGCGGGCAAGCCTATTTGCCGGCTTCTTCTATCGCGCGTTGGTATACGCTGACCACCAACGGCGTGAATTGCTCCTCGCCGTCGGGTGGCTGGCTGTTTGTGGCGCCCGCCACCAGCACGTCATGTTCGGGCGAATAGAAGAACACCATCCGGAACCCCAGCGTCATGCCAAGGTAGAAGTACGACGGCTCGATCCCCTGGCCAGTGGTCCGGACGATGCCCAGCGTGAAGGCGCTGGGATCGTCTTCGGTGACGTCGTCGATGTATTCCCCCGTCTTCATCGACACCGGGCGCAGGAATTCCTTCATCTGCGCCTCGGGCAGGACCTTCCCGTCGAACAGGGCGCGGATCCAGGTGGCCAGTTCCTGCGGGCTTCCCACGATGGCGCCGGCAGGTCCGGCCCAGCTGACGCTGTCGGCCTTGATGTCCCGGCCGATGATCGGCGCAAGCTGGCTTACCTCGCAATCGGGATCGTAGAGCGTGCAGGCCGGGTTGTTGAAATAGCCGCTCGTCATCCGTTCCAGCACCTCGCCGGTATAGGCGGTGTCGGAATAATACGTGTCGGTCAGCCCGGCCGGTTCGAACAGCAGCGTTTCGACGGCGTCCTTGTAGGACATGCCGGATGCCTTTTCGGCGATCATGCCGGCAAGGATGTAGTTGGTGTTGGAATAGAAGTATCCACTGTTGGGCGGCAGATCGACCGTGGCGCTGGGATAGGCCATGGCGACGAGTTCGTCGAAGGTGAAATCGCGGTCGGGCGTGTTGACGAAAGCATCGTTCATCGGGACGGTTTCCGAATAGGTCGGAATGCCGCTGATCATGTGCAGCAGCTGGGCGATGGTCACGTCCTTCCACGCGGGATACTGCGGCAACCAGTCGCCGATGGTGTCGTCGATGGAAAGCTTGCCCTGGGCTTCCAGCGCAAGGATCAGCGCGCCCGTAAAGCCCTTGGTGTTGCTGCCGATCTGGAACAGCGACGAGTCCGTCACCGGGGTCTCGCCACTGATTTCCGTCGTGCCGGCGAAGACCGAGAATTCGGGCCCCTCATGGCCAAGGCTGACGAAGATCGATGCGCCGGAATTGCCTTCGATCTCGGTGCGCTCTTCCAGGTAGGTTTCAAGGTCGGACTGCACATCCGCAGCCAGATCCGCTGCTGCAACCTGTGCGCCAAGGGCAAATGCCAGCGCGGCCAGTGTCGGCAGCGACACCTGACGGCCAATGGAACCAAAAATGTTTTTCACGTCTGTCTCCCCAAAAACCTTCGGGGGAAGTAATGGGCGAAGCCATGCGGGCTGTCAAAGAAAGCTGTTTTTCCTGACGGGTGCGCGCGCCCAGATGGTCCAGCAGGGCCTTCTTCGCGTGATGGGTGCGGGTCTTGACGGTGCCCACCGGAATGCCCTCGATGTCGGCGATCTGGTCGCAGGAAAGCTCTTCGACGGCGTGGTGGAAGATACCGGCCGGGCATCTCGTGTATCGAGTTGCCGCGGGCGGCGACCGGCTGGACTCCTGTGCCGGCAACACCACCCCTATCGGCGTGGCCGCGAACGACCACGGCGCGCCGACCCTGAAGAGCCCGGACCTGTCGGGTGCCCCGCTGAGCTTCGATTGCCATAAGCGCGGAGCGCGGCGAGTCAACGAGGGAACGGAACCGGATCCGGCCGATCCAGGCACAGGGCGCCACGACGACCTCGCCATAACCTGAAGCATGGATCACACGCCCCGTGGTCTCCGTGTCATCGGGCATGCGTTTCGGCATCTTCACCGGCTGCTTTCCGCGCGTCGCGATCCGAGTCTGCATCAACCCCCGCTCGACTGCCGCTCGCGGCCGCGGTAGTGTGGGGGCGATATGCAAATGTTCCCAAACCCCGCCGGCACCGGCAGCCTCTTCTTTGACAACATGACCTCTCCCGAAGGCGTCGACGTCGCCTACGATCCCGGGTCGCGCGCCTTTGTCACCGATGCTGTCTTCTGTGCCAACCGCGCCCTGATCGGGTGCAACTGGACCGCGCCCGAAGAGGGCGCGATGTGTAAATCCTGTGCGATGACGGCCATGTCGCCGGACCCGTCGATGCCGGACGCTGTCGCCAACTGGGCACAGGCCGAGACATCGAAGCGCTGGGTGCTCGCCAACCTCAGGACGTGGGAGTGGTTCAGCCCCATCGATACCGGGCCCGACCCGATCTTCCACATGCTGGCCGAAGGCGAAAAGCCGGTGGTCATGGGCCATGCCGAAGGCGTGGTCACCATCAGCATCGAGGAATCGGACCCCGTGGTCCGTGCCGAACGGCGCGAGGCGCTGTCGGAACGCTACCGGACGATGATCGGCCACATGCGCCACGAGATCGCGCACATGTTGTGGTGGCGGCTCAGCATCGAGCCCAAGTTCATCAAGGCGTTCCGGAAGCTCTTTGGCGACGAACGCGCGGATTACGGCAAGGCGCTGGAAAAGCACTATGGCGACGGTGCGCCCGAGGACTGGCAGGAGAGGTTCCTGACCTCCTACGCCTCGGCCCACCCGCACGAGGACTGGGCCGAAACCACGGCGCACCTTCTGCATCTCGTCGATCTGACCGACAGCTTCCTTGCCGCCGGCCTTCAGTCGCCGGATGTCCCGGCGCAGGAATGGAACCCGTACTACGAATCCGACACGCAGGAGATGATCGGCATCGCGGCCGGGATCGCCGTGGGCATCAACCAGGTGAACCGGTCGATGGGCCTGCAGGATCTGTATCCGTTCGTTCTGTCCGACATCTCGCGCAAGAAGCTGGATTTCGTGCACGAATGGCTGCGCCGCGGACCGAACCCGGTCTTTTCTGACGCCGAGTAACAGGAACCCCGGGTTCTACGGCCAGTGGCGATCTGCGGTGTTGGCGCCTTGCCTTGGGGACGTCCCCGTCAGGAAGCCGCACCCTTCGCCGGGCTCGACAGCCGGACGATTTCTCGGGCGTGGAATTCGCGGTCGGATTCGCCCGGCGTGGGTCCGCGCGAAAGGTGGCAGGCAAGGTCGAAGAAGCCCTTTCCCGGCAATCCGTTGCCCGCACGGCTGACGGCGCGGGCGGCGATGAAGGGCCGTCCGGCGGCGGCGTCTTCGTGCATCGTTTCTTCCAGAGCGTCGGTCACGAGGCGGATGGAGCCGGGCTCCGTGAACCCCATGTCGCGGGTCAGCGTGCCGTAGCCGACCACGGAATCGTCGGACGGAAGCGATTCCAGGTAACTGCGAAGGCGCGGCGCCAAGGGCGTGTCCGGTTCCGCGACGGGAGAGATCGCGGCAGTCTGCCGTGCGGGCAGTTTCGCATGGAACGGGGCCGCCCCGGAATCGTGGTCCGTCACGTCGACGATGCCCTGAAGATCGGGCAGGGCGCCCCGGAGCACCCGCTCGACGCCGCCGCGCAGCGTCAGTTGCGACGCGGCGCAGCCCTGGCAGCCGCCGGACATGTGCAGGTAGACCGTGCCGTCCTTGACCCGTTCCGCCGTTATGTGTCCGCCATGGCTGGAGATGGACGGGTTGATCCGGGTGTCGAGCAGATCGCGCACCGCCGCCAGCATCCGCGCATCGCCGTCTTCGATCTTCTGTTCGCCCAAAGGCGGCTCCGACCCGGTCATGACCTCGCGGATCGCGGCCGCTATGGGGGCTTTCAGATCCTCCCACCTTGCATCCGCCGCCTTGCGGACATGGATGCTTTCGCCCTCGACCTCAACCCGCTGCACGGCGGCGATGGCCAGAAGCGCGCGCGCCAGCGGGGCATCGGCGTCACCATCCCGGTCAAACACTGCGGCGGCATGCGCCTGCACCGGCGCGTCTAGCAGGAAGCGCAGCGTATCGGGATCGCGCGGCGAGGGTTGCGCGCGGATCCGCAGGCGGGTGCCGGTGTCAGACATCTTCGGTTTCGGCCCCCTCCATCCCGCGCAGGGCCTTGAACGTGTAGATCCCGCTGGAATGCCCGTCGCTGAAGGCCACACCGATGCCGTAGTTGCCGATGGACCAGATCCGCGTCGGCGCGATGGCCAGCGGAACGGCGGCAGGATCAAGAAGCCGCGCGCCCGACATCTCGTCCCGGCAGGCGGCGCACTGGCAGGCGATCCGCAGATCGCGCGAAGGGATCACGTGCCGGGTGCCATCGCCCCACAGGATCGAAAGCCCGGCCGCGTCCAGATCCAGCGCGCAGGGCATGTCGGCATCGCCCGACGCCGGGACCGGCGCGGGCTGGCCCTTGCCGGTTTCGATGGTCCAGTCGAAGGGAAGGGCGATACCGCCACTGCCGGCCTGCCCGTCGGCCATCACCTGCGCGATGGCCAGGTAGGCCTGCGCGGCGGGGCTGTCGGGATGCGACACGACCAGCGGCACGCCATCATCGCCGCTGTCCACCACGGCCGGGTCCAGAGGCACGCGGCCAAGGAACGGCACGCCCAGATCGCCAGCGATCGACTCTCCGCCGCCCTGGTGGAAGATGTGGGTGACCTCGCCGCAGGACGGGCAGGTGAAGCCGCTCATGTTCTCGACCACGCCAAGGATCGGCACCTCGACCTGCTCCATCATCCGCACCCCGCGGCGGGCGATCTTCAGGCTCACGTCCTGCGGAGTGCTGACGACGATGGCGCCCGTCAGCGGGAAGGATTGCGCCAGCGTCAGCTGGATATCCCCCGTGCCCGGCGGCAGGTCCAGCAGCAGGACGTCAAGTTCGCCCCATGCGACCTGGCTGACGAACATGCGCAGGTACTTGGTGACCATCGGGCCGCGCAGGATCGACGGCTGGTCGTCATCCGTCAGCATCGCCATCGAGATCACCTTGACCCCGTGCGCCTCGGGCGGGACCACGCGCTTGTCGGGGCCCATCGCGGGCGGGGCGTTGCCGGGAATGCCCAGCATGCCGGGGACGGACGGCCCGTAAATGTCGGCATCGACGATGCCCACCTTCAGCCCGGACCGGGCCAGCGCCACCGCAAGGTTCACGGTCACGGTCGATTTCCCGACACCGCCCTTGCCGCTGCTGACGGCGATCATGCGGCGGGGGCCGGTGGGATCGGTGCTGTCGCTGGTCATGGGCTTGGCCTTTCAGTCCGTGTTGCGGATATCATGTCGAAGGTCTGCGTTTCCGAGATGTCATCTGTCCGGCGTTCCGACAAGGTGTCGGGCCATGTTTCCTTGCCGGCCACGCGTTTTCGTCACGCGATGGGAAGGCGTTTCAATGACGACAAGGGTGGACCGTCGGGAACTGCAGTCGTAAGCCATATCACAAGTGAACGCCCCCCGAGGTCCGCCATGACCGACTCCGCCCGCCCAGAGGTGACCGCCGCGATCACGGCCGAAACCGGCCTTGACGAAGACGTGCTGCGTGAACTTGTGCACGGCTTCTACGACAAGGTCCGCCGCGACCCGATGCTGGGTCCGATCTTTGCCGACCGCATCGACGACTGGGACCCGCATCTGGACCGCATGGTCGCCTTCTGGTCCTCGGTCGCGCTGATGACAGGCCGCTATCACGGGCGCCCTGTGCCCAAGCACATGCCTCTGCCAATCGGAGAGGCCCATTTCGACCGATGGCTGACGCTGTTCCGCGAAACCGCGCACGAGGTCTGTTCCCCGGCGGGTGCAGAGCTTGTCATTGAACGGGCCGAACGCATTGCCCAATCGCTGCGCATGGCGGTCGCCAATGCCCAGTCCGCCCCGGATGCCGTCCCGGTCCTGCGCTGAGGCGTGGCCCGGAACGGACGTGTCCGGATGCTCATTGTTATGAAACCGTCACGCTAACGTCGCTCGAACGTCAAGTCGCCGTGCTCATTTGAGCGCAACGAAAGGCGATTCGAGCATGACAGACAGGAAAGCGCAGATTCTGGATATCGCCCGGCGCGATGGTCGAGTGGCCGTCGATGCGCTGGCGATTTCGCTGGGAGTCTCTGCGCACACGATCCGGCGCGATATCAACGGCCTGTGCAGCGACTCCCTGTTGCGGCGCCTGCATGGTGGGGCCGAATACATCGACCCGCCGACGAACCTGCCCTACGCGACGCGGGCGGTTCTGAACTACGAGGCGAAGCTGGCGATCGCCGCCGCCGCCGCGGAAATCGTACCGGACGGGGCGACGGTGTTCCTCTCCATCGGCTCGACCCCGGCACTGGTCGCAGGGGCGCTGGCGCATCGCCGCGACCTGACGCTTGTCACCAACAACCTGAACGCGGCCGTCGCCCTGTCGGACGCCGAAGGCGCGCGGATCATCCTGCCGGGCGGCGAAGTGCGCCTGCCCGACCGCGATTTCGTGGGCGAGGAGATCACCGATTTCTTCTCGGCCTACCGCGCCGATTTCGGGATCTACGGCGTGGGTGGCATAGACGATGACGGCAGCCTGCTGGACTTCCACGAAAGCGAAGTCCGCGTCCGCGAACGGATACGGTCCTGCGCGCGGACGTCGATCCTTGTCGCGGACCGGACGAAATTCGGCCGCGGGGCCGTCGCCGTGGGCGGACGGCTGGAGGATGCCGATCACATCGTGATCGACCGCCGTCCGGACCCGCGTTTCGCGCCTCTGCTGGAACCGCTCGCGGACAAACTGATCCTTGCCGAGGAGCCGATCCATGGCTGATCCTTTCCTGCGCATCGACAATGTCACCCGGCAATGGGACGGCGCCGGCGGGGTCAGCGACGTGTCGCTGTCCGTGCCGCAGGGCGGTTTCGTTGCCGTGCTTGGCCCGTCGGGCTGTGGAAAGTCCACGCTGCTGCGGCTGCTGGCCGGGCTGGAGACGCCGGAATCTGGCCGGATCGAGATCGACGGCCGTGATGTCACCCATCTCGCCCCCGCCGAACGCAACCTGTCGATGGTGTTCCAGTCCTACGCGTTGTTCCCGCATCTGGACGTGGCCGAAAACATCCTGTTCGGCATGAAGGTCCGCCGTGTGAGCCGGGCCGAACGCAACGCATCGCTCGCCCGCGCGCTGGAGATGACGGGGCTGCAGGGGCTGGAACGCCGCAAGCCCGGCGCCTTGTCGGGCGGGCAGCGGCAGCGCGTGGCGCTGGCCCGCGCGGTGGTCTCCGAACGGCCCCTGTGCCTGATGGACGAACCGCTGTCGAACCTCGACGCGCGGCTGCGCCATTCGGTGCGTCGCGACATCAAGGCCTTGCAGACGCGGCTGGGGCTGACGGTGGTCTACGTGACCCACGACCAGTCCGAAGCGATGAGCCTTGCCGACACCATCGTCCTGATGCGCGATGGCAAGGCGGAACAGGTAGGATCGCCCGAGGATCTGTATCACCATCCCGCCACGCCCTTCGTCGCGCGGTTCGTGGGCGAACCGCCCATGGCCCTGATCGACGCCGAAGCGCTGGGCGAAGCCCCGGGCAGGATCGGCATCCGGATCGAGGCCATCGAACGCGACGACGCAAACCCGGACCTGACCGCCGAGATCGTCGAGACGGAATACCTTGGCGGCCGCACGCAGGTTCTGTTCGATCTGCCGTCCGCCGAAGGGCTGGCCCTGCTTCTGGACGGCCACGTCACGCTGCCGCCCGGATCGCGGATCGGCCTGCGTCTGCCCCACGAACACCGTGTCCGCTTCGCCGCGGATGCCACCCCGGATCGCGAGGGCGCAAAGGCTGCGCCCCGTGATGGCCACAAGGCCCCCGATACCTTCACCGTCACTACTTCAAAGGACTGACCATGACCCGCACCCTGACTGTTGCCGCCGCCCTGCTTGCAGGTTCCGCGCTGGTAGCCCCCGCCGCCGCCGAACAGGTCAACCTGACCATGTATTACCCCATCGCCGTGGGTGGACCCCTTACCAAGGTCGTCGACGGCATGGTTGCCGAGTTCGAAGAGCAGAACCCCGACATCTCGGTCGAGGCGATCTATGCCGGCAACTACGACGACACCCGCATCAAGGCGCTCGCCGCGCTGAACTCCGGCGATCCGGCACAGCTGGCCGTCATGTTTTCCATCGACGCCTATGACCTGATCGAACAGGACATGATCGTTCCCTTCGACGATGTCGTGGGCGAAGGCGACGAAGAGTGGCTGGAAAGCTTCTACCCCGCGCTGATGGCCAACGGTCAGATCGAAGGCAAGACATGGGGCATCCCGTTCCAGCGGTCGACCATCGTCGCCTACTACAACAAGGACATGTTCCGCGAAGCCGGGCTGGACCCCGAAAAGGCGCCCACCTCGTGGGACGAACTGGTCGAAATGGGCAAGGCCCTGACCAATGACGACCAGTACGGCATCATGATCCCGTCGACGGGCTATCCCTACTGGATGTTCCAGGCGCTCGCGATCCAGAACGGCAAGGAACTGATGTCGGATGACGGGCTCAGCACCAACTTCGATGATCCCGAAGTCGTCGAGACGCTGGAGTTCTGGAAGTCGCTGTCGACGGAACACGGCATCATGCCCGAAGGCACCGTCGAATGGGGCACGCTGCGCCAGGCGTTCCTTGAAGGCGAAACCGCGATGATGTGGCATTCCACCGGCAACCTGACCGCCGTGAAGGACGCGGCCGAGTTCGATTTCGGTGTCGCCATGCTGCCGGGCAACGAACGCCTGGGTTCGCCCACCGGCGGCGGAAACTTCTACATCTTCAAGGACGCGACGGAGGCCGAGCGCGAAGCTTCGCTCGAATTGATCAAGTTCATGACCTCGCCCGAGCAGGCCGCCGAATGGTCAATCCAGACCGGCTACATGGGCGTCTCCCCCGCCGCGTATGAAACCGAAAAGCTGCAGGCCTACACCGAGGAGTTCGCCCCCGCACTGGTGGCGCGCGATCAGCTTGAGCATGCCGTGGCCGAGTTCTCGACCTTCGAGACAGCCCGCGTCCGTGAAGGTCTGAACAACGCGATCCAGTCGGCCCTGACCGGTACCAAGACCCCGGAAGAAGCGCTTTCCGAAGCGCAGGAAGCGGCCGAGCGTCAGCTTTCCGCCTACCGCTAAGCACCAACCGGGTGCGCCGGACGACCCCGGCGCACCCGACCTGAAAGGGGCCATCATGGCTGTCAGCACCACAGATCAACGCCACACGGAACGCCGCCGCCGGACGATCCACGGCTGGCTTCTGCTGTCGCCCGCCCTGATCATGCTGACGACCTTCGCCTTCTACCCGTCCATTGCGACGCTCTGGGCCTCTCTCTGGTCGCGCGGGACGCGGCGCAACCCGGCAGAATTCGTGGGCGCGGAGAACTACACCCGCCTGTTCGACGATCCGACTTTCCGCGAAGTGGCCGTGAACAACCTGTTCTATGCCGGCGTGACGATCCCGATCTCGATCATCCTGGCGCTGACGATGGCGCTCTGGGCCAATTCCAAGATCCCCGCCCGCGCCTTCGTGCGCACGGCGTATTTCACGCCCACCGTGCTGCCCATGATCGCCGCCGCCAACCTGTGGCTGTTCTTCTACACGCCGGGCTTCGGCGTGCTGGACCAGATCGGCGCGCTGTTCGGTGCGCCCTCGGTCAACTGGCTGGGCCAGCCGGAAACCGCGCTTTGGGCCCTATGCGTGGTGACGATCTGGAAGGAATCCGGGTTCTACATGATCTTCTACCTCGCCGCGCTGCAGACCATCCCCGAAGACCTGCGCGAGGCCGCCCGCATCGAAGGCGCCAGCCGGTGGACCTACCTGCGCCGGATCGTGCTGCCGCTTCTGATGCCGACGACGATCTTCGTTCTGGTCAACGCGCTGATCAACTCGGTCAAGCTGATCGATCACCTGTTCATCCTGACGAAGGGCGGGCCGTCGGACAGTTCGAAGCTGATCCTCTACTACGTCTGGGAAAACGCCTTTGCCTTCTTCGACACGCCGGCAGCGGCGGCGATGACGGTGCTGATGCTGATCATCCTTGGCGCAGGCGCCGCGTTGCAATTCCTGGTGCTAGACCGCAGGACGCATTACCGATGACCCGCTTGACCACCTATGCCGAAGCCGCGCTGGCGATCCTTGTCGCGCTGATCTGGATCGCGCCGCTGCTGTTCGCGTTCTGGGCCGCGTTCCACAATGTCAGCGATGCGATCAACTTCAACCTGACCGCGCCATGGACGATGGAGAACTTCGCCACCGCCTGGGATGGCGCACCGTGGCTGCGGTATTTCCTGAACACCTTCCTGCTGGTGACGATCGTGCTGATCGGGCAGTTCATCCTGTGCACGCTGGCGGGCTTCGCCTTCGCCCAGATCGAGATCCCCTACAAGGACACGCTGTTCCTGCTGGTTCTGCTGCAGCTGTTCATCCTGCCCGAAGTCCTGATCGTCGAAAACTACGCCATGGCCGCGCGGCTGGGGCTTCTGGACAGCATCCTCGGCATCGGCGCGCCCTACATGGCGTCGGCCTTCGGGATCTTCCTCATGCGGCAGACCTTCCGGTCGGTCCCGAAGGAGCTGGACGAAGCCGCCCGCGTCGAAGGCTGCAGCACGCTGGGCGTTTTGTGGCGGGTCTTCGTGCCGGCGGCTCGGCCCACGTACCTGGCCTATGCGCTGGTGTCGGTCTCGACCCACTGGAACAACTTCCTGTGGCCGCTGATCGTGACGAATTCCGACACCACGCGCCCGCTGACTGTGGGCCTGTCGATCTTCGCCGCGCCGGAGAACGGGGTGAACATCTCGGTCATTTCGGCCGCCACCGTGATGACCATCGCGCCGCTACTGATCCTGTTCCTGATCTTCCAGCGCCGGTTCGTTCAGGCCTTCCTGCGCGCCGGGATCAAGTGACAGGTCTCAGCTCTGGCGTTGGCGGTCAGCCAGCGACCCGGCACTCGGTCTCCGTGCCATAGGCGTCGTGCAGGACTCCGCCGCTATCGGTGAACGTGAACCCGCCCGCCTGCCGCAGGTAGAATGCGCCGGGCGCATCGGGGGCAACCTGCGCACCCACCTCGACGCGATCCCCGACCTCGACCCGCAGACCGGGCAGTTCGGTTGCGAACTGGTAGACGGTTAGGGACATCGGCGCCGGGTCGCAGAAGAATTCGGTGACCGCCGTGGGCTCTTCCAGCATGAACTCGGCCACTAGGGTTGCGTCGCGGCCAAGGTACTCCATCTCCACACAGCTGCGCAGGTCAGAGGCTTTCCAGCACTCGTCGCGGCCCGATATCCAGCCCCTTTGGTAGGCGCGCAGGTTCGCCACGGCCTTGTCGGTGCCGGCATCCAGCCCCTGCGCCACGGCGACCGCCTGCTCGAAATGCCGGGCCAGACGGCGGTCGAGCGCGGCTAGCTCCGGATCGGTGCAGATCAGCTTCTCGGCCGAGCTTTCGGCCTTGGCGCAATCGAAGGCCGGGCCGTCCTGCGCTGCAACGGCGACGGGCGCCATGACCATTGCGACAATGGCGAACAGGGATCTTGGGGTCATGGCATGGCTCCGTCGATGTTTCCCGCAGAATAGCACGAGGCACGGGCTTGTCATTCCCGATGACCTCTCCGCGTCAACCAAAGCGAGAATCCTTTGGTGTGTCAGCCCTTTCCCACCTGCGGTATTCGCACTAGGATTCCGGTAACGGGACACAATGGGGAGAGGTGCAGCATGACAGTCGGTCGAAAGCTTGGACGCCGGGAATTCGGAGCACTGGCGGCCGCAGGCGGGCTGGCGATGCTGGCGGGGCCATTGCCGGGGCAGCATGTCTACAAGGAGGTGCATGCGCTGAAGCCGGGTGAATTCACGTGGCACCCGGAACGGCAGCCCGACGGGCCCGTGTCGGTGATCGTGTCGCTGGATGAACAGAAGGTGCATGTCTACCGCAATGGCGTGCGCATCGCGGTGTCCACCTGTTCCAGCGGCAAGCCGGGGCACGAGACGCCGACAGGTGTCTTCGTCGTGTTGCAGAAGGATGCCGATCACCGCTCGTCCACCTACAACAACGCGCCGATGCCCAACATGAACCGGCTGACCTGGGGCGGCATCGCGCTTCATGCCGGGAATCTGCCGGGCTATCCGGCCAGCCATGGCTGCGTGCGCCTTCCGCTGGCGTTTTCGAAACGGCTGTTCGAAATCACCCACCTGGGCACGCCGGTGATCATCGCGGCCAAGGGCTCGGCCCCCGACAATGTCGTGCATCCGGGCTTCATCCTGAGCGAGTACAGCGAGACCGAATTCGAGAACGTTCTGGCGACGCTGGAACCGCGAAAGCACCCGTCGGACTGGGCGCTGGAAGATGCCTATCCGATCACGTCGGTCATCGCGTCGTCCCATGACGAACGGATCGTGATCATCGAGAACGACCGCGAGGTCGCCGATGGCCCGCTGATCTGGGACGGAAAGCCGCTGGGCCCGCATGTCTACATCCTGCACGGTCCCGACAGCGAGGAACGCGGCATGAAGTGGGAGGCGCTGACCTATGATGGCGACAGGGCCGGGGCCGAGCACGATCTGACCCGCGTCCGCACCGATCCCGACTTTGCCGCGGTGATATCCGAGCACAGCCATCCGGGGATGATCTTCATCTTCACCGACCTGCCGCTGCATCCCGACCGCCGGTCGGGCCGCGATTTCGTGATCATGTCCTGATGTCGGAGACCAAGATGCGTATCCTTGCTGCGGCCTTCGCCCTGACCGCCAGTTCTGCCATGGCGTCCGACTGGCAGATCGCCGAGATCGACGGGTCCCCCACGACCGGCGCGCCCAGCCTCCAGTTCACCGATGACGGCCGGATATCGGGCAGCACCGGCTGCAACCGGTTCACCGGGTCGGCCCGGGCCGAAGACGGAACGCTTGTCATCGATGGCGGGATCGCCACGACGCGCATGGCCTGCATCAACTCGGATGTCGTCGTGCAGGAGACATTGATCGTTGAGCTGCTGAGCGGGACCGTCGCGCTGCAGCACGATCCGTTCACGCAGGGGCTGACGCTGGCCGGCAATGGTGTCACGGCGACGCTTGTCCCGGCAGAGCCCGACGTTGCGGATGCGGCCTTTGTCATCGTGTCGGGCGTGGATGCGACGCTGAACATCCGCAGAGAGGCAACCACCCAGTCGGGTGTCGTGTCCCATGCGTCCCTGGGGCAGGTGATGCGCAACCTTGGCTGCGAGGACCGGACCGACCGGACATGGTGCCAGATCAAGTACACCGACGACTCCGGCACCGAAGGCTGGGCCGCCGCCGAATACCTTGCACCGGCCACCGCCGCGCGCCGCGCCGGGGCCGAGCTGTTCGACCAGATCGGACGGCTGGATTGCCGGCCCGCGGGCGCGTCCGAGCCCGAGAAATGCGATTACGGCGTGGCCCGTGAAGGCGACGGCACCGGCGCGATCCTCGTGTATTTCCCGGACAACGACCGCCTTCTGCTGGACTACAGAGAGAATACCTTCACAGCATCGGCCGGGGTCAGCGAACGTGTGACCGAAGCCCAGGACATGGGCGAAACCGTCCGCGTGACCGCCGCCGCGCACGTGGTCGATGTGCCGCTGTCGGCCTTCGTCGCCGAATAGCACCGGGCGGACGGCCGCGATGACACGATGGCTCGGATACCTCGCGGCCCTGTCGTGGCTGGCCCTTGCGGCTGTCACGGCGACGGGGCCGTTCCTGTTCGACGCCAGCCTCGTGCACGTCAATTTCACGATGGCGGGGGTGTTCGCCGCCATCGCGGCCTTTCTGGCGTGGCGCGCGCGTGTCGTGGATGCGCTTCGCCGCCGGTACACCGACAGCCCCGAAATCGGACGGCTGCTTCTGGTCGAAGGCATCTCGTCCGCAGGGGCCTTCATCCTGGGCACGGGCTGCCTGACGGCCGCCGCTTTGCGCGTATGGTCCGAAGGGGTGGCTGTGTTCGGTTAGGGCGCGTTTCGAGCGGATTGCAGAGACACCGCCAGACAGGCGCCCAGGGAAAGGAGCTTCTCCTTGCCCGCGAACCGTTACGTCATGCGCCAGATTGTCCAGGTACAGCGCTCAAAATCCGGGACTCTTCGGGTCGTTCCGGGGCATTGCGCGGGTGTTCCGCACTCCATCGGACGGAGCCAGGCACAAGGAGGCCAAAACCTATATGAAAAGAGGTCTTCCGGAAGTCCTCGGTCATGTCTGGATGTGGAAGTGGTGCCGCAGAAGGGACTCGAACCCCCGACCCCATCATTACGAATGATGTGCTCTACCAGCTGAGCTACTGCGGCGTTCTCCGGTGGCCGGGATTCGGCCCATGCGGAGGGTGGAACCTTTGAAGACCCCGGTGGAGCGGTCCTTTAGCACCGCCCCGAATTGCTGGAAACCCCTATTTTGACGTACGGCGGTCCGCGTCTTCGGTGCCTTCGGTCGCGGGCTCGGGCGTCTCGGCCATGTCCGCGTTTTCCGGCGGGTCGTCCGGGGTTGTGGCCGGCGTTTCGTCGACCGGTTCGGCCTCGTGGATGTCGTCGCTGGCGGCGGAATAGGCGGGGACGGGGAGTGTATCGTCGCCCGCCACCACGTCGCCCTTGCCCACGATCAGCGGCAAAAGGTACGCAGCCGTGGTGGACGAGATCACGGGCACCGGCGGCGACCGCCAGGTAAGCGTGTCGAAGCCTTCGCACTGTTCGCAGATCGGGCGCCAGTCGCCGTGAACGTGCTGGCAGTTGTCGCATACCCATTGCGGACCGCGGGGCGCCGTGATCGCGCGGGTCAGCCAGCCGTTGACCACATTGTCCGGAGCGCCCTGACCGCGTTCGATGGCGGCCATCAGCGTGCAGAAGCGTGCATCCGGGGCGTCGTCGGCCAGCGGCCCAAGCGCCTTGCGTGCGCCGGGGAAATCTTCGGCGGCAAGATGCAGTTCGGACATGATCCGCCGGGTTTCCGGATGGTCGGGCTTCATCCGGGCCAGCGCGCTGAACCGCTTGATACGGGCCTGCGGCGTCTCGTCAGGCTCGATCTCGGCGAAGGCGGCGGCAAGGTCGGTGTGGGGCTGCGCGTCCCACGCCTTGCGGATCACCCGTCCGGCGGCGCGCTTGTTGCTTTTGGCGAGGTGGGCGCGTGCCGCGGCGGCCGCCGCGGGCACCAGTTCGGGCGACAGGCGGTTCGCCTCGATCGCCTGGTCGCGTTCGGCGGCGGTGGTTTCCAGCCCCATGCCGGTGCGCGCCTGTCCCAGCGCCAGAACGGCGGTACGGCGGGCATAGACATCGCGCGGAATATTCCCCGATTTCAGCTTGGCCGACAGGGTGGAGCGCGCGCCGGCCCAGTCTTCGGCGTTGGCCTGAAGCTTCAGCAACGTGTCCTGTACTTCGGCATTGCGGGGGCGGAGCGTCAGGGCCTTTTCGGCCAGTTGCAGCGCGGTGTCGTTCTCACCGGCCGACATCTTCTGCCGCAGGATACCGCGGACGCCGACGAAGCGGGTCTGATCGTAGGAAATCAGCTCCTTGTAGGCGGCGGAGGCCTTGGCGGTATCCCCCGTCGCTTCAGCCGCCTGCGCGCGCAAAAGCCCCGTCAGTTCGGGCCGTTGCAGCAGCTTTTCGGCTTTCGAGGCTTTCTTCATCGCCTCGCGGGATTCGCCGCCCGCAAGGGCCACCATCGCTTCGGTCAACGCCTTGAAACCGCGGCGTTCGCGGCCACGGTCGAAAAAGCGCGTGATCGCGGTTTCGTCGCCCGCAAGGAAGGACAGGACCGCGAAGATCAGCGATACGACCTTCGTCAGCAGCCAGATCGCAAGACACAGCACCAGAAGCGCGATCACCGCCTGCAAAGGTTGCAGCGTGTATTCTGCGCCGGCGGCGGTGATCTGCACCCCGCCCTGGCTGTCCATCAGATATTCCGCACCAAGCGCCAGCCCCGCAACGATGGCGAGGAAGACGACGACCTTGATCAGTGACCACAGCATGAATGCGGATCCTTCAGTTGGAGTTCAGGCTTTGCGCCAGCGACGCATTCGCCTGCACGGCTGCGAGCCGGGTCTGCGCCGCGGTCTCCCATGATTGCACGGCCGACTTGGCCGGTTCGGAGAGCGAGCCGACAAGCGTCACGGCTTTCTCAAGTTCTCCGGCCGAAATCGCGGCCTGCGCGCGGGACAGGATGGCATCGGCGCTGTTGCCCTCCTTCGGTTCGATCGTACGCACCTGCAGCTGGCGGTCCAGGAACGCCTGCAGCCCGCCGCTTTCGCCCTGGCGGACGGCCGCGAGCGCATCGCGCGCGGTCTGCGGGAAGCTGTCGCGCAGGCTTGAAAGCGTGGGCACGCCGCCATCTGCCGGGGTGGCCAGCGCATCGGGCACGTCGACATCGCCCGCTGTCAGCTTGGCGACAAGGTCGGCATAGGGGGAACCGTCGTTCAGGGCGATCCCGATATCGGCCACCACGGCGCGCATCTCGGATCGCTGGGCGGCGGCACTTGCGGCGGCCTCAAGCTCCTGCGCCTTGGCTTCGGCGGCTTTCGCTTCGGCGACCAGAGCCTGGATCTTCTGATCCTGGTCGGCGGCGAAGGACTTCATCTGGGTTTCCTGTTCGGCGATCTGCTTGTCGAGCGTCGCCTTCTGCGTCTGGATCGCCTCGGACAGCTTGGCCAGTTCCGCCTTGAAGGACTCGGTCGCGGCCTGCGTTGCCGCATCGCCCGACGGGTTCTGTTCGATCCGCGTGACGCGGTCGGCCAGCGGCCCGGTCTGCGATGTCAGGTCCGCGACCGACTTTTCCAGCGCGGCGAGCTTGGTCGAAAGCGTATCGGTGGTGCTTTTCAGCGCGTCCACGTCGGGGCTGTCCGCAGGGGCAGGGCTTTCGGCCAGCTGTGCCTTCAGTGCTTCAAGGTCTTTCGCCTGCTGTTCGGTTTCAGATTTCAGCGCCGCCAGTTCGCTGGATGTCTGCGCCGCGGCGCTGTCGCGTTCGTCCTGTACCGAGGATGGCAGCACGGAGTTCAGAAGCCCTGTCGACCCGGCGGCAAAGCCGATCGCGGCAGCGATCACGCCACCCAGAACCAGGGGGAAGAAGCCACCACGCTTTTCCACCACGACCTTTTCGGCCGCAGGCGGGGGAGGAGGGGTATCTGCCGCAGTATGTACAGCGGTATCCGCGGGCCCGGGTTCCCGCATGTCACCGGCAGAGGCCTCGGGCTCCGCCTCTTCCGAGGCCAGCGCGGTATCCGCGGGTTCGGTCGGGTCGGTATCGGTGCCGCCTTCCTGACCGGTGGCTGAGGTCGCGTCCTCGTCCAGCGAGGCTTCGGTCGCCTGGTCCGGATCGGCCGGGGTCAGGGCGCTTTCGGGCCGGGGTTCCTCGGCCGCGTCGGGTTCAGGCATGCGGCCTTCGGGCTGTTCGTCCAGTTCGGCCGGCGGCGCGTCGCGATCCGTTTCCGGGCTGGCATCGCTGTCGGCGTCCCGTCCATCGGATGACGTTGCCGCTTCATCCTGGGAGGGCGCGACCGCATCGTCGGTCAGATCTTCTTTCGCGGACTTGTCCGCAGGCGACATGGTCGACTTGTCTGAAGACTTGTTCTTGGCCACGTCCCACTCCCTTGATTCTTGAACCGGTACACCGATTTCCGCATCGCAGCTTAACCCCCGCCTCCCCCCCTCTCAAGGCGGCACACCTGTGCCGCGACATTTTCAATCGCTTGTGCCATCGCATCCGCGTTCGGCTGATCGGCAATTGTCAGGCTGCGGGGCTGCAATCTGTGGACGACGTCGGCCACCGCCGGGCTCATCGCGACAACATGCAAAGGGGCCCGGATGGCGCCCGCTTCCATGAAAAGCTGGGCGGAACGCGGTGAAAACAGCGGCGCGATCACCGCAAGCGCACCGGCCATGGCTTCGGTGGCACGGACGGTCAGTGGGCGGGGGCGCTGGTCATAGACCACGGCCTCGCGGGTTTTCAGACCATTGTCCGTCAGCCGTTTTGCGATGAATCCGTGGGCATGTTCGCCGCGCAGATGCAAAAGCGGCGGCATGGGGCGGTGTTGCAGCAGGCCGGAAATCAGGCTTTCGGCGTCTTCGCCGCGCTGTCGGGCGGGCCAGCCGGCCTCCTCCGCCGCGCGGGTCGTGGCCTTGCCCACGCAATAGCAGGGCAATGTCCGGTCAGCCGTCAGCACCGATGCGGCCACCACGCCATTGGCCGACGTGAAGATGAACCCCCGCGCCCCGCCCGGTTCGAACGCGTCACCGGTGATGCAGACCTCCATCAGGGGCGAGATGCAGAGCTCTGTTGCGGCAAGAACCTGCGGCGACAGCATCGCCGCGAACCGCCTTGCTGCGGGCTCGGGTCTGGTCAGAAGCAGCACGGGACGGTCGGTCATGTGGTATCGCGGCGATTGTTTCGGTTTGGGCAGAGTGTTACCTGCCCTGCACGGACACGCAATCTTGGAGTACCGCGCGCCATGGCGCAGGAGCTGACGCTACTGGGGCTGGAAAGCAGCTGCGACGACACCGCCGCGGCGATCGTGCGGCAGCGTCCGGGGGGGCGGGCGGAAATCCTGTCCTCGGTCGTTCATGGCCAGTCCGACCTTCATGCGCCCTTTGGCGGGGTGGTGCCAGAACTGGCGGCCCGCGCCCATGCGGAAAAGCTGGACGTCTGCGTTGCCGCCGCCTTGGCCGAGGCCGGGCTGGGCAGGGCGCCGGAGGCCTTTCGCGTGCTCGATGCCATTGCCGTTACGGCCGGGCCGGGGCTGATCGGCGGCGTCATGTCGGGCGTGATGTGCGCCAAGGGGATCGCCTTGGCCACGGGCCTGCCGCTGGTGGGCGTGAACCACCTTGCGGGTCACGCGCTGACCCCCCGGCTGACGGACGGGGCCGAGTTTCCCTACCTGATGCTGCTCGTCTCCGGCGGGCATTGCCAGTTCCTGATCGTCGAGGGCCCGGAAAGTTTCCGCCGTCTGGGCGGCACGATCGACGACGCGCCGGGAGAGGCCTTCGACAAGGTGGCGCGCCTCCTGGGGCTGACCCAACCCGGCGGCCCGGCGGTCGAGGCGGAGGCGAAGGCGGGCGATCCGAAGCGGTTCCGGTTCCCGCGCCCGCTTCTGGACCGTCACGATTGCAACATGTCCTTCTCCGGCCTGAAGACGGCGCTGCTGCGGATGCGCGACAGGGTGGTCGAGGAAAAGGGCGGGCTGACCCGCACCGACCGCGCCGATCTGTGTGCCGGTTTCCAGGCCGCGGTGGCCGACGTTCTGGCGGCCAAGACGGCGCGGGCACTGGGGATCTACATCTCCGAAACCGCGCCCCCCGTCCCCCTGATCGCCGTTGCCGGTGGTGTCGCTGCCAACCAGGCGATCCGCGGGGCGCTGGAGACGGTTGCTGAAGCCGCGGGCGCGGCCTTCCTCGCGCCGCCCCTGCGGCTGTGTACCGACAATGCGGCAATGATCGCCTATGCCGGGATCGAGCGGTTCCGGCTGGGTCATACCGACGGGATGGACCTGTCCGCCCGCCCACGCTGGCCGCTGGATGCGGGCGCGCAGGCGATGCTGGGCAGCGGGCGCAAGGGGGCCAAGGCATGACCACGGTGACGGTTCTGGGCGCAGGCGCCTTTGGCACGGCGCTGGCCATCGCGCTGGCCGAAAACGGCCCGGTGCGGATGTGGGCGCGGGACGCCGATCAGGCGGCCGAGATGCAGGCCACCCGCCATAACGCGAAACGCCTGCCCGATGCGGCGCTGCCCGACGCGATCACAGTCTGCGGATCGGTCGGGGATGCGCTTTACGACGGGCCGGTGCTGCTAGCCGTCCCGATGCAGAAACTGCGCGCGGTTCTGACGGCCAACGCGCCCGACCTGGCCGGCCGTGCTTTGGTCGCCTGCTGCAAGGGGATCGAGCTGACAACGGGTCTTGGCCCGTCCTCGGTCATTGCCGAAGCCGTGCCGACCGCCGTTCCTGCGTTGCTGACCGGCCCGTCCTTCGCGGCGGATATCGCAAAGGGGTTGCCCACCGCCCTGACGCTTGCCTGTGGCGACCCGGATGCCGGCGCGGCGTTGCAGGAGCGGCTGAGCACCTTCGCCCTGCGGCTCTACCGGACGGAAGACGTGGCGGGTGCCGAAATCGGCGGGGCTATGAAGAACGTCATCGCCATCGCCTGCGGTGCCGCCATAGGTGCAGGGCTTGGGGAAAGTGCGCGGGCGGCTCTGATGACCCGTGGCTATGCCGAGATGCAACGCCTTGCCGAACCGCGCGACGCCCAGCCGGAAACGCTGGCGGGGCTGTCGGGCTTTGGCGATCTGGCGCTGACCTGCACGTCGGCGCAATCGCGGAACTATCGTATGGGCCTGTCGCTGGGGCAGGGCGAAGACTTCGACGCGGGCCAGACCGTCGAAGGCGCCGCCACCGCCCGTGCCGTGGCGGACGAGGCCGCGCGCCAAGGGCTGGACATGCCGATCACGCGGGCCGTGGTGGCTCTGCTGGACGGGGACCTGACCGTGTCCGGCGCGATAGAGGCGCTGCTGGCCCGGCCGTTGAAGGACGAACTGGACTGACACGCCATTGCCTGAACGGCTGGCTGTGGCATGATGTTCCCACATGCGCAGGGAGTATTGCCGATGGCCTACTGGCTTTTCAAATCCGAACCGTCGACGTGGAGCTGGGACGACCAGGTGGCCAAGGGGGCCGCGGGAGAGGAATGGGACGGCGTGCGCAATTACCAGGCCCGCAACTTCATGCGGGACATGAATGCGGGCGACCGGGGCTTCTTCTACCATTCGCAGAAGGAGAAGGCCGTTGTCGGCGTGGTCGAGGTGTCGGCAGAAGCCCATCCCGACAGCACCACCGATGACGAAAGGTGGGAATGCGTCGATATCCGGGCCGTCAGACCCTTTGCAAAACCCGTCACGCTGGACATGATCAAGGCGGACGACCGGCTTTCCGACATGGTGCTGGTGAAGAACTCCCGCCTGTCCGTGCAGCCGGTGACCGAGGCGGAATGGAAAGCGGTCTGCGCGTTGGGCAATACCGATCCGGACTGACCTGCGTCCGCTGCGAAAGGGGGACAGGAATTGCTGATCGAGAGTCTGAATGTACTGGCGGCCACCGCGGCGGCCTTCGCACTGGGCGCGGTGTGGTACATGGCGCTGTCGAAGCCTTGGATGGCGGATACCGGGATCAAGGTCGATTCCGATGGCCGGCCCGAGGGCGGCGCCGGGCCGGGCATCTTCATCACCGCCTTCATCCTTCAACTTCTGGTGGCAGGGATGATGCGCCACATCTTCGCGACGGCGGGGATCGTCACGATTGGAACGGGCGTTCTGGCGGGTCTCGGAATCGGGCTGTTCTTCATCTCGCCCTGGATCGCGCTGAACAACCTGTATTCCATGCGCCCTGTCCGCCTGACGCTGATCGACGGCGGCTATGCCACGCTGGCCTGTGGCCTGATGGGGCTGGTGCTGGCGCTGTTCTGAAAAGATTGACCGGACCGAAGGGTCGCGACATGCGGGAATGGGAGGATCCAGAAGCAAGGAAAGCTCAGGATCCTCCCGCTCACCCCGAGGTGCCCATGGCACACCACGTCAGGTATTCGAAAAGTCCTGGCCGTTCTGGCCTCTTCCTTCTTCTAGCCTGAGTTGTTCCCCCGGACAATCTTCGTGTCCGGAGGATTTGCCTTGAATTGTTCGTGTCCGGGCCGGTTCAGGCGTAGACGGCTTCCCTGCCGAAGTGCTTCGTCAGCAGGTAATACAGCACCGCGCGGTGCTTGTGGCGCTCTGACATGCCGTAGGTTTCGATCGCCTTTTGCAAACCGGTGTCGAGTTCGGGCCCGTCCGGCAAGCCCAGCTTCTTGATCAGGAAGTTCTTCTTGACCGTCTCCAGCTCTTTCGGCTGGCTCGAGGCGACGGTGCAGGCGTCGGCATCATAGATCGCCGGGCCGCAGCCGATGGTCACCTTCTTCAGAAGCTCCATGTCCGGCTGAACGCCGCATTTCGTCTTCAGATCGTCGGCATATTGCGCAATCAGATCGTCGCGTTTGCTCATCTTTCTGTCCTCCCTACCTGACAGTGCCCTCAACGGTAGACGGATGTGGCGATCGCACAACCAAAAGTTTCCAAGCCCGTTTGGCCACATCGCCGGGCGGTATGGCCGTTCCGGTGAAGGTGCGTGGAGACCACGCACCCTACCGCGCGTCGGAAGAGGAGCGATGTCGGGGGAACCTTGGCTTTAGGCGGACGGGAGGGCCGTCTGGACTCTTTTACCTTCGGCCGGTTTGACGGGCTGGCCGGACGAAAGATCGGGCTGCAAACCGGGAAACAGTTACAGAAGAGCCCACGCCGGGGGGACGGCGCGGGCTGATCGAGCCTGGGGCTCGGGGGCGTGTGAACGCGGGGAAGTTACGAGCCGCTGAGCGGGGCCGTTGCATCCGACGGGGCTGCGTCCATCGACGTCACGTCAGCCATGGACGTGTCGTGGGGCAGACCTTCGACACCGGTCTCGTCGAACTCGGGACGTTCCTTCAGGGCTTCGGCCGTGGCGCCAACCGTGAAGAACGTGCCGTCTTCCGACAGTTCGAATTCGTTCATCGGCAGGGCCACGGTGTATTCGGCCAAGCCAAGGAAACCGCCGATGCCGATCACGGCCGCCGGTTCGCCGTTTTCGACGACAACATAGTCGATCTCGCCGATACGCTCTTCTTCCGGGCTGTACGCGATCATGCCGACCACGTCGCCAACCGTCATCTGGTCAACGCTGGTAAAGCGCGTGTCGTCCGCGACTGCCGGATCGACCGGAGCGGCGGTTGTCACTGCGGGTTCATCGGCCGCGTCTTCCATGTCATCGGCGGTATTTTCGGCAGCGCGTTCCACGTCTTCGGCGGTATTATCGGCGGCGCGGGCCGCATCATCAGCCGTGTTGTCGATGGCCTGAGCCGCGTCTTCCGCCGTGTTTTCCAGTGCGGTTCCGGCGCTGGAAGCTGCGTTCCCGGCCGCGTCGAGGGTAGACTCGGCCGCGTTTTCCAGGCTTTCGCCGGCTTCGTTCAGGTTTTCACCGACGGTATCCGTGGATTCCATCTGGGTGCTGGTCGATGCGTCTGCCTCGATCTCGGCGTCTTTCTTGACGGCGGTCCCGGCCAGAGCGGTGGTCGAGAGCAGTGCGGCGATGGCGGTGCCAGTGGCGATTTTCTTGATAAGCATTGTAGCCTCCTACGCGCTATTGCTGATTGCATAGACAAGCGAGCGAGAGGCCGATTTGTTCCCATGGGCATTCCGGCGATGCGCGGTTTGCCGCCTGAGGCGGGGCATGGGCCCCGAAAGCGCGGGGGGCCGGCGCGACAGGCGCCGGCCCCCGTGTATATCAGTAGCGGTAGTGATCCGGCTTGAATGGGCCGTCCGGGCTGACGCCGATATAGGCCGCCTGTTCGTCGGTGAGCGTCGTCAGTTTCACGCCGATCTTGTCGAGATGCAGGCGCGCGACTTTCTCGTCCAGATGCTTGGGCAGAACGTAGACTTCGTTCTTGTACTGGTCACCCTTGGTGAACAGTTCGATCTGCGCCAGAACCTGGTTGGTGAAGGACGCCGACATCACGAAGGACGGGTGCCCGGTCGCGTTGCCGAGGTTCAGCAGACGGCCTTCGGACAGCAGGATCATGCGATTGCCCGAAGGCATCTCGATCATGTCCACCTGTTCCTTGATGTTCGTCCACTTGTGGTTCTTCAGGTTCGCGACCTGAATTTCGTTGTCGAAGTGGCCGATGTTGCCGACGATGGCCATGTCCTTCATCTCGCGCATGTGCTCGATACGGATCACGTCCTTGTTGCCGGTCGTGGTGATGAAGATATCGGCCAGTGGCAGCATGTCTTCCAGCGTCGCGACCTGGAAGCCGTCCATTGCCGCCTGAAGCGCGCAGATCGGGTCGGCTTCGGTCACGACAACACGTGCACCCGCACCCGACAGCGACGCGGCAGAGCCCTTGCCCACATCGCCATAGCCGCAGACGACGGCGACCTTGCCGGCCATCATGGTGTCGGTGGCGCGGCGGATGCCGTCGACCAGCGATTCCTTGCAGCCGTACTTGTTGTCGAACTTCGACTTGGTGACGCTGTCGTTCACGTTGATGGCGGGGAAGGGCAGGTGGCCTTTCTCCATCATCTGGTACAGGCGATGCACGCCGGTCGTGGTTTCTTCGGTCACGCCCTGGATGGCGTCGCGCTGCTTGACGAACCAGCCCGGGGTCTCGGCCATGCGCTTCTTGATCTGGGCGAACAGCGCCTCTTCCTCTTCCGAGGTGGGCGTTTCGATCAGGTCGGTTTCCCCTTCTTCAACGCGTGCACCCATGAGGATGTACAGCGTCGCGTCCCCGCCATCGTCGAGGATCATGTTGCAGGTGCCGTCCGGGAAATTGAAGATCTTGTCACAATAGTCCCAGTACTCGGGCAGGGTTTCGCCCTTCACGGCGAAGACGGGCACGCCGGACTTGGCGATTGCTGCGGCTGCATGGTCCTGGGTGGAGAAAATGTTGCACGAGGCCCAGCGGACGTCGGCGCCAAGCGCCACCAGGGTCTCGATCAGAACGGCGGTCTGGATCGTCATGTGCAGGGAGCCTGCGATCCGTGCGCCGGCAAGCGGCTTGGCTGCTCCGTACTCTTCCCGAAGGGCCATCAGGCCGGGCATTTCGGTTTCCGCGATGTCCAGCTCTTTGCGGCCATATTCGGCCAGGGCGATGTCCTTGACGATGTAATCTTCGGTCATGACGGGTTTTGGTCCTCTCAGCTACGGTCCCGGCGGGCTTACCAGCCTGCAGGAAGACTGGCAACGCGCCACAAGGAGACAGTGTAAGCGAAATGACAATTCCCGCCCTGCGGGAGGGCGCCGGGCGTTCCGCGTCCGCATCGCGTTCGGTTTTTCTGCAGTTGCACAATGCGCGGCGCCCGAGACCGCGTCGCGGATGGACGAGTCGCAGGCCTCGACGCAAAAAAGGCGTCCGGACCATGTCAAAATGCCAATTTGCTTGATCGATTCGCGTTTCCGGTCTCTGCTGTGTTCAATAAGTGGGCAGTTGGCAGGAAGTTGCTTGGGCACCTCCGGCCAAACGTGAATATTTCTTAAACAAAAGCGCAACTATAGGCTGATCTGACGGGGTCTTCGCAAACCATATCGAACCAAAAATCGCCGGTCAGTAGACCGGGAATGCCTTGGAAAGGCATATCTTTCAGAGGTTTAGTTGACTTTTTCACAAACTGCTTGCAAGTTGCCGCCCGAGAAACCGCGCTGCCTAGAATTTTGTCGAACTGGTGAAGTCCTCGAAATGGGGGATTTCCTCCACTTTGCAGATGCAGCGCCATGCGTTAACAAACCGTAAAGGAACGCTTTGATGAACCTTCCGTAAGCGGTGACCAGTTCGCCTCCGGAAGGTTGGCATTTCAGACCGTGTGCTTTGAGGAACGAACATCATGTCAATTTTAGACACAGCAGATTTCAAGGATATCCGGTCCGGATCGGCAGCCTCCCAAGCAGACTCTGGCAAGTCCGGCCGCGCTTTCTACCGCCGTTTCGGCAAACGGGCCGCAGACATCGTTCTATGTCTGACACTTCTCCCCGTCATCGCGCCCGTCATCCTGATGCTCTGGCTCTTTGTGCGCCGCGACGGTGGTCCCGGGTTCTTCGGCCATCGCCGTATCGGACAGAACGGGAAGGTCTTCCGCTGCTGGAAGATCCGCACCATGGTTGTGGACGCGGAAACCAAGCTGCGCGACCACCTTGCCAAAAATCCGGCGGCTGCCGAGGAATGGGAGCGCGACCGCAAGCTGGAGAACGACCCCCGAATCACCAAGCTGGGCAACTTCCTTCGCAAGTCGAGCCTGGATGAGCTGCCGCAGATCTGGAACGTCCTGCGGGGCGACATGAGCTTTGTCGGCCCGCGCCCGATCGTGCGGTCCGAAATGAACAAATACGGCGTTTATCGCAACGCTTACAAGACGATGAAGCCCGGGATCACCGGCCTCTGGCAAGTGTCCGGGCGCAACGACATCAGCTACGACGAACGGATCGGCCTGGATCTGGAGTACATGCAGACCGTTTCGTTCTTCAAGGATCTGGAACTGGTTGCCAAGACGGGGACCGCCGTCCTGTCGCGCACCGGCAAGTAAGACGACGATCAAGCGCGATCTTGTAAGCCGCGGCTGGTTCACCAGCCGCGGTTTTTCGTCGTCCCGTCAGGTCGAAATGAAACTGACCGTGTCGGCGGAAATGCTTGCTGCAGTCAGCCGGCCGCTGGCATAGGCGCCGGTATCGATGGAAATCACGCCCATCTCCGCCATTGGCGTTTCGACGATGGTATGCCCGTGGACGACCCAGGTGCCGTCCTGCCGCGGCATGGTTCCGAACGCGGGATGGCCCCATAGCAGCGTGTCTTCCGACTGTTCGGCGATTGGCGCCGACGGATCGGCAGCGGCATGAACGACGGCCACGTTGCCCGATTCCCAGCTTTGCGGCAAACCGCGGAGCCAGGGTTCGATGTCGCCCATCGCGTCCCGAAGCCGGTCCCGCGTTGCATACCATTCCTGTTCGGTTCCACCGCCCACGGGCGGCGAAACGCCGAAGCTGCCGCAGGTCTGCAATCCGCCATGGCGCATCCATGTTGGACCGTTCACGTCAGGATCGCCGAGGAAATCGAGCAGCATCCGTTCGTGGTTTCCCATCAGGCAGACAACCGACGATTCGGTCGTATCCAGGGCCTGAAGCCGGCGATAGACCGCCGCGCTTTCCTCTCCCCTGTCGCCATAGTCCCCGACGAATACCAGATGACCGGTATTCGGTACGGATTCGATCTTTTTCAGCAGTTTTGCCAGAAGCCTGTCACATCCGTGTATGTCTCCGATCGCCATGAAGGGCGTCTCCGGAGAAACCGGCGTGTCGAATGTGGGTTTGGTGCCACGGCGTCTGAAAAGTCTTAGCATTTTCCCGAAATAGATCGTTTTCTTCCCGCGTCCAAGCGTCCAATAGGTATCAATGGCCAGAAGGTTACAACGTGTCGATATCCTGACGGCCCCGCCTTGCGGGCATGGGCCTGTGAGGGGTCGTGCGGCAAGCGGGGCCACGCTTTTGGGGGATGCGTTGAAAGCGAACGGAAAGATACACCTGAGATCGAAGGCGGCTCTGACCGCTGCTTCGATCGCGGTCAGCCTGGCCGCGGCGTCTCCTTCCGTGGTGTCCGCCGAAGAGCCGATCTGGAAGAACCCGACCTTCAACTTCATGGGTGTTCCGGGCATGGTCGACATGCCATCCGCGCATCCAATGCCGGATGGAGAGCTGTCGATTGTGGCCGGGGGCTTCGAAAATACCGTCCGGACGACGCTCAGCTTTCAGTTCTCCCCGCGTCTGACGGCGTCGTTTCGATATGCACTACTTCAGGGCTTTAGCGTGCAGCGGCCCTCATACTATGACCGAAGCTTCGATGTCCGGTACCTTCTGAGCGAAGAAGGTCTTTATAATCCGGCCATTACAGTCGGACTTCAGGACATTGGCGGCAGCGGAATTTATTCGGGCGAATACCTGGTCGGGACCAAGACATTCGGACGCTTGCGGGCGACGGCCGGCATCGGCTGGGGCCGATTCGGAAGCTACAATGGCTTCAGCAACCCGCTGGGCATCTTCGGAAACTACTTCAAGAACCGGCCCGGGCAGCGGCAGTCCGGCGTGGACCAGACGGGCCGACTGGATACCGGGAAGTGGTTCCGCGGCGACGCGGCACTTTTCGGTGGCGTTGAATATCAGTACTCGGATCGGCTGCGGTTCTCGCTGGAATACTCGTCGGATGCCTATGTGGCGGAATCCCGGAACATGGATTTCGAACGCAATTCGCCCTTCAACGTCGGCGTGAACTACCAGCTGAACGACAGCGTGGACCTGCGCGCGGGCTACCTTTACGGATCCACGGTCGCGGCGCAGCTAAGCTATGTTTTCGATCCGAAGAACCCCAACGCCTATCCGAGCGGTCTTGAAGGCGCGCCGCCCCCGTTGCGCGTGCGGGGGGAGCAGACGGCCGAGCAACTCGGCTGGACGGCGGAACAGCTTCAGCCGCATAACCTGCATATCTCGCTGGCCGAAGCGATGCAGCAGCAGGGCCTGCAGTTCGAATCCTTCCGGCTGGACGGCAACGTCGCCTATGTGAAGTTTCGCAACGGCCGCGAGTACTATACCGCAGCCGCGGTCGGCCGCGTTTCGCGGATCATGACCCAGCTGATGCCGGATTCGGTGAGCCGCTTCGTCATCATACCCGTGACGGACTACGGCCTGCCTGTTTCCAGCATCACGATTGAACGCAGCGATCTGGAAGAGCTCGAATTCGAACCCGACGGCTCGTGGGACAGCTTCGCCCGCGCCGTTTTCGACGATGCCTACGACACGACGAGTGTGCTCAGCTTCCCGAACGACATCTACCCGGCGTTCGACTGGGGGTTCGGTCCCTACCTGACGCTGGTCTTCTTCGATCCCAACAACCCGCTGCGGTACCAGGTCGGCTTGCAGGCCAACGCGACCTACGAATTTTCGCCGGGAACGATCGTGTACGGCCGGCTCGACGGCCGGCTTGCCGGAAACGAAGACGGGCTGCCGCCGTCGAACTCGCAACTCCCGCGAGTAAGGACGGACGTGGATCTCTACGCGCAGGAGGCGGCCGACATCACCCTGGCCAACCTGTTTGGGGCCAAGTACTTCCGTCCGGGCCAGGATTTGTTCGGCCGCGTGTCCGCCGGTTATCTGGAAATGATGTATGGCGGTATCTCGGCAGAAGTTCTCTGGAAGCCGGTCGACAGCGCCTTCGGCGTGGGTGCCGAGATCAACTACGTCAAACAACGCGCCTTTGATCAGTTGTTCGGATTCCAGGATTACGAAATCGCCACTGGCCACGTGTCATTCTACAACGAAAGCCGGGGCGGATACCTTTATCAGCTGGATGTCGGTCGCTACCTTGCCGGTGACTGGGGCGCGACTTTTTCGCTTGCCCGGGAGTTCGACAACGGGATCCGGATCGGGGCCTACGCCACGCTGACGGATGTGCCGTTCGATGAGTTTGGCGAAGGATCGTTCGACAAGGGTATCACCATCGAAATCCCCTTCACCCAGGTGTTCGGCCGGCAGAACGATCGCGAATTCTATCGCGAAATACGCCCGGTCCTTCGCGATGGCGGCGCAAGGCTGAACGTGCCGGGGCGGCTCTACCACGAGGTTCGCGAGAAGCAGCAACCGATTTTGCAGGAACAGTGGGGGCGGTTCTGGCGATGAGAAAGCTGACACGGAAAGCAATAGCGTCTCTCGCTCTGGGGCTGTCGGCCCTGACGGGCTGCACGGAACTCATCGACGACCCGGGGATCCTGGCCGAGCTCTACGGAGACTTCCGGCAGTCGAGGCAGACACCCGACGACATCCGACCGCTCATCACACCCGCGAACGTGAAAACGACGGGCGTTCCGATCATCTTTGCAGAGCTTCCCAAGCGCGAGCAACAGGCAATCCTTTCGATCCAGACCACGACCCGAGGCCGCATCGTCTGGGTTTCGGGGGATGGGGCGGCATTCACCGAATACAACGGCGTTCTCGTGGGGACTCGCGGACTCGGCAACGACTTGATGAATGTCGACACAGGTGAGGTTGGTCCGGCCCTGCGCGGTGAACGCAGTACGGCCACGCGCGTGAACCGGTACATGAACGGACTGGGCCAGATCGTGGCCGTTCCGTTCGTCTGCGACTACACCCGACAGGGCCAAACCCAGGTTGAATTGACGACAGGATTGTACCCTGCGACCCAGATCACCGAATCCTGTACGGGCAAGGATGACAGCTTTGAAAACGTCTACTGGTTCACACCCAGCGGAAAACCGCGCAAAACACGCAACTGGATCAATGCCGACGTGGGTTTTGTGGACTTGGAATTCCTTACAAACTAAAAGGTTACGGACCTATACAACAATCTTTTCTGCACCTGCAAAAAGCTTGAAATTTGGTTCACTTTACGTTAAGAAATATCTAGCTCATTTGGAGGTTTGACCATGAAGAAGTTTATTGCTCTCGGCGCACTCGCATGCGTTCTCGCTTTCGGCTCGACTGAAGCATCTGCTCAGGACCTTAATCTGCTTGGACTGGGTAACGCATCTGCGGGCGTCGTAGTCGGCACCATCTTTGTCGGCGGTGTCCTGCTGTACGTTGTCGCCAACGGCGACGGCACCACGACCACCACCACGACGCTGAACTGATCCCATTTTTTCAGCAGACTGCGCGACAGAACAGAGGCGAACCTGCATCAGGTTCGCCTTTTCTCTTGCCAGACGTGGCCTAGTCTCATGAATCGGGTAAGCATTGGTAAGATAACGGGAATCGATGGGGGCGTCGGTCTAAGTATGCGAATTCCAAAATTCTTGGCGTTAGCGGCGGTATCGACGCTCTTCCTGAGCGGATGCGGGCTCGTCTACTTCTCGCCCAAGGTCAATCCGGTTGCGGATTCAGGTGCGAAAGTCCGCGTGATTCCAATCACGTCCGAATCTGTGATGATCGCGAATCGGTCCACCTACGAACCCAAGACCCTGCCCGCGGCGTTCTTTTCCAGTGCCGGTCTGGGCAGCAGTCGCGGCAGCGGCATCACGGCACCCAGCCCGGTTGTGGATTCGTCCGACAAGCCCGGCTTCATGGCCACGCGCCTTCCGCCTCCGGCGCCGCGTCAGCCTTACGAGATCGGGGTCGGCGACATTGTGTTGCTGGCAACGCCCAGCACCGGCTCTACGGTCGAGCAACTTACGGGTCTCCTGGCTGCCTCCAATTCGCGTCAGGGCTATACCGTTCAGGACGATGGCTCCATTGCCATTCCGAAGGTTGGCCGTGTGGCCATTGCCGGCATGACCATCGAAGAGGCGGAAAGCGAACTTTTCCGGCGCTTGGTCGATAACCAGATCGATCCGACCTTCAGCCTTGAAATCGCAGAGTTCAAATCCCGCAACGTGTCGATCGGCGGCGCCGTCGATCAGCCGGGCGTGGTGCCGATCACGCTTCAGCCGCTCTACCTCGACGCCGCGCTTGCAGCGGCCGGCGGGGTAAACAGCCAGGACCTGGATTATGCGTCGGTGCGAATCTACCGGGACGGGGAACTCTACCAGATTCCCCTTCGGGAACTGTATTCGAACCGTGGCCTCCAGCAGATCCAGCTTGTGGACGGCGACAGCGTGTTCGTGGACACCACGTACGAGCTGAACCGAGCCCAGGCCTATTTCGAAGAACGTATCGATCTTGCCCGGCTGCAGCAGAGCGACCGGCAGCTTGCGCTGACGGAACTGCGGTCCGAAGTCGATCTACGCAGGAATGAGCTGAACGAACGCCGCGAGAACTTCAAGGAGTTGATCCAGCTCGACGCCATCGACCGCGACTACGTCTACCTGACCGGCGAGGTCAAGAATCAGGCCCGTTACCCAATGCCTTACAACCAGAAGGCCACGCTGGCCGACGCACTTTACAGCGATGGCGGCGTTCCGACGCGTACGGGCAACGTTAAGCAGATCTACGTCCTGCGCGGATCGCCGGACCCGCGTGAATTCGGTGCGATCACCGCCTATCAGCTGGACGGTACGAACGCGACGAACTTCATTTACACGACCCGGTTCGAGCTGCGTCCGAACGACATCATCTTCGTCGCCGAACAGCCCGTCACCAAGTGGAGCCGCGTGATCACCCAGATCACCCCGTCGCTGATCAACTCGACCACCGCAAACGTTGTGAACTAGGCAACGCGCGCCACGTCCGAGGAAACAAAAAACCCGCCCATGTCACCATGGGCGGGTTTTCGTTTGTCCGGGGTCAGACCCGTCAGCCGATGATTGCGTTCAGGCTGGCCGACGGGCGCATCACCTTCTCGGTCTTGTCCGCATCGGTGTGGTAGTAGCCACCAAGATCGGCAGGCTTGCCCTGGGCGCCGGCAAGTTCGGCCAGGATATCGGCTTCCTTGTCGGCCAGCGCCGTGGCGATGGGCGCGAAGTGGGCGGCAAGGTCGGCATCCTTCGACTGCGCCGCCAGGGCTTCGGCCCAGTAGCGGGCGAACCAGTAATGGCTGTCGCGGTTGTCGGGTTCACCCACCTTGCGGCTGGGGCTGCGACCATGGTCCAAAATACCCTGCGTCGCGGCATCCACCGCTTCACCCAGCACCCGCGCCTTTTCGTTGCCCTTGGCATCGGCCAGGAACTTCAGGCTTTCCCCCAGCGCGCAGAACTCGCCAAGGCTGTCCCAGCGCAGGTGATTTTCTTCCACCAGCTGCTGCACGTGCTTGGGCGCGGACCCGCCCGCGCCGGTTTCGAACAGGCCGCCGCCCTGCATCAGCTTCACGATCGACAGCATCTTCGCGCTGGTCGCCAGTTCAAGGATCGGGAACAGGTCGGTCAGGTAATCGCGCAGGACGTTGCCGGTGATGGCGATCGTGTTCTCGCCCTTCGTGATCGTCTCCAGCGACGCGCGCGTGGCTTCCCGCGGGGCCATGATCTCGAACTTGTCGGCCACGCCATTGGCTTCCAGGATCGGTTTCACGTAGGCGATCAGTTCCGCATCGTGGGCGCGGTTCGCGTCCAGCCAGAAGATCGCGCGGTAGCCGGTGGCCTTCTGACGGGCAATGGCCAGGTTCACCCAGTCCTCGATCGGCGCCTTGCGGGCCGAGGCGGAACGCCAGATGTCCCCCGCTTCTACCGCGTGTTCGTGCAGCACGGTCCCGTCGTCCAGCACCATCTTCACGGTGCCATCGGTGGGGATCTCGAACGTGGTGGGGTGCGAGCCGTATTCTTCGGCCTTCTGCGCCATCAGCCCAAGGTTCTGCACCGTACCGACGGTGGCCGGGTCCAGTTTTCCGTTTTCCTTGAAGAACTTGATCGTCTCGTCATAGACGGGCGCATAGCTGTCGTCGGGGATCACGCAGTTGGTATCGTGCTGCGCGTTGTCCGGGCCCCAGCCCTTGCCGCCGTCCCGGATCAGCGCGGGCATCGAGGCATCGATGATCACGTCCGACGGCACATGCAGGTTGGTGATGCCCTTGTCCGAGTTCACCATGTACATCGGCGGACGTTCTGCGCGGACCGCGTCAATCGCGGCCATGATCTCGGCGTCGTCCTTCACCCGCTCCAGCAGGTCTCCCATGCCAGAGGCAGGGTTGACGCCAAGCGCCTTCATCTTGTCGCCGTACTTGTCGAAGACCGGCTTCAGCCATTCCTTGACCGCGTGCCCGAAGATGATCGGATCCGAGACCTTCATCATCGTGGCCTTCATGTGCAGCGAAAACAGCGTGCCTTCGGCCTTCGTCTTTTCGATCTCGTCGGCCAGGAACGCATCCAGCGCCTTGCCCGACATGAAGGTCGCATCGACGACGGTCCCGGCGGGATAGGAGACGCCCTCTTTCAGGACCTTCTCGCCATCGGCGGTTTCCAGAACGATCTTCGCGGTCGCGGCCTTGTCCAGCGTCGCCGAGCGTTCGTTCGAGAAGAAATCGCCGCCCGACATCGACGCAACGCGGGTCTTGCTGTCCTTGACCCATTCGCCCATGCGGTGCGGGTTGGCCTTGGCATAGTTCTTGACGGCCTCGGCCGCCCGGCGGTCCGAGTTGCCTTCGCGCAGAACCGGATTCACGGCCGAGCCCTTGATCGAATCGTACCGGGCGCGAACGGCCTTTTCTTCATCCGTTGCAGGATCTTCCGGGTAATCGGGAAGGGCATAGCCCTGCGACTGAAGCTCCTTCACCGCGGCCACCAGCTGCGGGACCGAGGCCGAGATGTTCGGCAGCTTGATCACGTTGGCCTCGGGCGTCTTCACCAGCTCGCCCAGTTCGGCCAGGTCGTCGGATTGTTTCTGGTTGTCGCTCAGCGCTTCCGGGAAGGTCGCGATGATGCGTCCGGCAAGCGAAATGTCCTTGGTGCCAACCGAAACGCCGGCGGCATCGGCAAATGCGCGGATCACGGGAAGCAGCGAGGCCGAGGCGAGCTCGGGCGCTTCGTCCACCTTGGTGTAGATAATGTCGGGAGTCGTCGAATCAGCCATGTTTTTCAGCCCCTCTTCATGTTCGGGGTGGCTTAGCCCGATGTGACAGGCCCGTCCACAGTGCCGAAGCCGCAGGGCGTCTCCCGGCAACCCGCTGCCCGGTTTCGCATCACAGCCGGTCCGCCTTCGGCGGGAGTACTGGGAAAAAGAAGAAGGGGTGCGTGCCTGACTTCTTTGGTCTTCAAATACCTCGGGGGTGTGGGGGCAGCGCCCCCATTGCTAATCCAGCGGAGGAACCGATTGTGCTGCGGCAACGGCCTTTTGCCAGCGGGCATAGCGTGCGGCGCGCTGGGATTCGTCGGATTGCGGGGTGAACTGGCGTTCGACCTGCCAGCGGGCGGCAAAGCCCTCCTGATCGGGCCAGATCCCGGCCTGCATGCCCGCCAGCCACGCCGCGCCAAGCGCCGTGGTTTCCGGCAGAACGGGGCGGTCGACCGGGGCGCCCAGGATGTCGGCCAGGCCCTGCATCGCGACGTCGGAAACACTCATCCCGCCATCGACTCGCAGCACCGTTTCGCGCGCGCCTTGCCAGTCGGCTTGCATGGCTTCCCACAGGTCGCGGGTCTGGAAGGCCACGGCCTCCAGCGCCGCGCGCGCGAATTCCGCGGGTCCCGAATTGCGGGACAGTCCGAAGATCGCGCCGCGGCAATCCGGATCCCAGTAGGGGGCGCCCAGCCCGGTGAAGGCCGGCACGACCACAAGGTCCTGCGCCGGATCGGCTTGTTGTGCCAGTGGCCCGATCTCTTCCGCGCGCTCGATCATCCCCAGCTCGTCGCGCAACCATTGCACGATGGCGCCGGCGATGAAGATGGAGCCTTCGAGCGCATAGGTCCGCTTGCCGCCGAACTGGTAGGCGATTGTCGTGAGCAACCGGTTCTGCGAGGCGACAGGTTCGGTACCGGTGTTCAAAAGCGCGAAGCAGCCTGTTCCGTAGGTCGATTTCAGCATGCCGGGCGAAAAGCACGCCTGCCCCAGCGTGGCCGCCTGCTGGTCCCCGGCGGAGCCGCGGATCGCGATTGGTCCGCCGAACAGGCGGTCTTCGGTGGTGCCGAAATCATCCGCGCAATCGCGGATTTCGGGCAGCATTTCCATCGGGATCTCAAGAAGCGCGCAGATCTCGGCGCTCCACGTGCCCGACCGGATATCGCACAGCATCGTGCGGCTGGCATTGGTTGCGTCGGTTGCGTGAACCTTGCCGCCGGTCAGGCGCCAGATCAGCCATGTTTCGATGGTGCCGAACAGGATCTCTCCCTTCGCGGCGCGGGCGCGGGTGCCGGGATAGGTATCGAGGATCCACTTGATCTTGGTGGCCGAGAAATACGGATCCAGCAGCAGGCCCGTGACCTCGGTCACCATCGCTTCGTGCCCGCCGTCGCGCAGCGCGTCGCACATGCGGGCGGTGCGGCGATCCTGCCAGACGATGGCATTGTGGACGGGTTTGCCGGTGTCCTTTTCCCAGAGCACCACGGTTTCGCGCTGGTTGGTGATGCCGATGCCGGCAATGTCCGCGGCGGTGGCCACCTGGCTCATCGCGGCGCGGGTTACCTGAACGGTCGACTGCCAGATTTCTTCCGCGTCGTGTTCGACCCAGCCCGAGTTCGGGTAATGCTGGGTCAGTTCCTCCTGCGCGCTGTCCTGCACCTGCATGTCGGCGTCGAACAGCAAGGCGCGCGTCGACGTGGTGCCCTGATCGATGGCCAGAATGTGGCTCATGTCACTCCTCCCTCGGGTGTCGGGCTTCAGCCTAACCCGAACGGCGGGCCTTCATCCAGCTACGAAGCAGCGCCACCTTGTCGGGCCCCAGCCGCAGCCCCAGTTTCGACCGCCGCCACAGCACGTCTTCGACGGTGCGGGCATATTCGCGGTCCATCATCCACGCCACTTCGCGCCCCGTCAGCGTGGCGCCGAAATCCTGCCCCAAGTCGCCGGGCGAATGCGCCTCGCCCAGGATGGAATGGGCTTCGGTGCCATAAGCGCGGAACAGGCGGTTGGCCCAAGCATCGTCGAGGAAGGGGAACGCGCGCTGCAATTCGGCGATCTGGTCGTCCACCGCGTCCACCGGGAAATCGCCGCCCGGCAGCGATGCCCCGGCCGTCCAGTCCGATCCGGTGTGGTCCAGCACGCTGGCCACCTTCTCCAACGCGCTTTCGGCCAGCCGCCGGTAGGTTGTGATCTTGCCGCCGAAGACGTGCACCACAGCCGCGCCGCCAGTGCGTTCCAGCTTCAAGGTGTAATCCCGCGTCGCCGCGGTGGCCGAGCGGGTTTCGTCGCCATCGTCATAGAGCGGCCGGACACCGGAATAGCGCCAGACCACGTCCGCTGGCGTGATCGGGGTTTCGAAGTAGTCCGACACGAAGCGGCAGAGATAGGCCTCCTCCTCCTCCGTGCATTCCGGGGGCTGGTCGGGGTTGGTATGATCGGCGTCCGTGGTGCCGATCAGGGTAAAGTCCTGTTCATAGGGAATCGCAAAAACGATGCGGCCATCGGGGCCTTGCAGGAAGTAGGCCCGGTCGTGAACGAACAGGCGGCGCGTCACGATATGGCTGCCGCGGACAAGGCGGATCTGGGCGGGTGAGTTCGACCGCACCATACCTGTCGCCACGTCTCCCACCCATGGACCCGCGGCATTGACCAGAACGCGGGCGACGCGGGTTTCTTCCGAGCCGTCGGGATTGCGGATCCGCAGCCGCCAAAGCCCGGCACGCGGTTCGGCGGAAATCACCTTGGTTCGGGTCAGGATCGTGGCGCCGCGGGCCTCGGCATCGCGGGCGTTCAGGATCACCAGCCGCGAATCCTGTACCCAGCAGTCGGAATATTCGAAGGCCGTCTTGTAGCCGGGCTTCAGCACCGCGCCCGCGGGATCTTCGGCGAGGTTCAGCCGCGTGGTGCCGGGCAGGATGTCACGCCCGCCCATCCGGTCATAGGCGGCAAGGCCCGCGCGAATCATCCATGCAGGCCGGCGACCCTTCAACCAGGGCATGGTGCGCGAAAGCAGCTTGGCGGCGGGCGTTGTCGTAGGGAAGCGCATGTCGGGTGACAGGGGCAACACGAAGCGCATGGGCCAGCTGATGTGCGGCATCGCGCGCAGAAGGACTTCTCGTTCGGCCAAAGCCTCGCGCACCAACCGGAATTCGAAGAACTCGAGATAGCGCAGGCCGCCATGGAACAGCTTGGTAGAGGAGGATGACGTGGCCGAAGCCAGATCGCCCATTTCGGCGAGCACGACGGACAGTCCCCGACCGGCCGCATCCCGCGCGATGCCGCAGCCGTTGATGCCACCCCCGATTACAAACACATCGCTGATCTTGCCGTCTTCGCTCACGTAATCCGCCCGTCCACTGAGTCCGTCCAAAACAAAACAATTTAACTAAACCGTGCTGAGACCTACACGCCCGCAGTAAAAGGGTAATATGTGACAGAACGCCCGGCAGGCCAGAGAGGTTGCATAATAAACCCGACCCGGCGACCGTCGTGCGCGTGCACTGAGCGGAAAGCTCTTGTGTCGATTGAAGACTCGGCCAAGACTGTGCCCAGAAACGAGCCCCAAGGGCCCAAGTACAACGTGACGGGAGCTATAAGATGAAACAATTCGCCAAACTCGCGATGGCGAGCGCGATAGCCTTGGCCGCCGGGATCGGCGCTGCGGACGCCAAGGAAGACGTGATCATCGCCATGCAGTTGGAACCGCCGCATCTCGATCCCACGGGCGCGGCTGCGCAGGCGATCGATTCAGTGCTGTATGCGAACGTGTTCGAAGGGCTTACCCGGTTCATGGGCGACGGCTCTGTCGTGCCGGCGCTGGCGGAAAGCTGGGAGATCTCGGAAGACGGCAAGACATATACGTTCAAGCTGCGCGAAGGCGTGACCTTCCACGATGGCACCACGATGGATGCCGAGGACGTCAAATTCTCGCTGGATCGTGCGCGGGCCGAGGATAGCACCAACGCGCAGAAGGCGCTGTTTGCCGGGATCGAGAGCGTCGAGGTCGTGGACCCGCAGACGGTGGCCGTGACGCTGACCGAACCGCAGGGCAGCTTCCTGTTCAACCTCGCCTGGGGGGATGCCGTGATCGTGGCGCCGGAAAGCATCGACGGCATCAAGGAGACGCCCGTCGGCACCGGGCCCTATGTCTTCAAGGACTGGGTGAAGGGCGACAAGATCGTGCTGGCGGCCTATCCCGACTACTGGGGCGACGCGCCCGCGATCAAGGACGCGACGTTCAAGTTCATCTCTGACCCGACGGCCGCGTTCGCTGCCGTGATGGCCGAAGACGTGGATGCCTTTGCAGGCTTCCCGGCACCCGAAAACCTGCCGCAGTTCGAAGCCGATCCGCGGTTCAAGGTGCTTGTGGGCTCGACCGAAGGCGAGACGATCCTGTCGACCAACAACAATATGGAGCCGTTCGACAACAAGAACGTCCGCAAGGCGCTGGCGCACGCGATCAACCGGCAGGAAATCATCGACGGCGCGATGTATGGCTATGGCACGCCCATCGGCACCCATTTCGCGCCGCACAACCCGGACTATGTCGATCTGACCGGGAACTCGGAGTACGATCCGGAACTGGCCAAGCAGCTTCTGGCGGATGCGGGCTATCCCGACGGGTTCGAGACGACGCTGTACCTGCCGCCGCCGTCCTATGCGCGCCGCGGGGGCGAGATCATTGCCAACCAGCTGGCGCAGGTGGGCATCACCGCGAAGATCGAGAACGTCGAATGGGCACAGTGGCTGGAATCGGTCTTCAAGGGCAAGAATTTCGGGCTGACGATCGTCTCCCATACCGAGCCGATGGATATCGGGATCTACGCCCGGCCGGATTATTACTTCCAGTATGACAACCCGGCCTTCCAGGACCTGATCGCCCAGCTGGACGTGACGGCGGACCCGGAACAGCGCTCGGCCCTTGTGAAAGAAGCGCAGCAGACCATCGCGGACGACTATGTGAACGGCTACCTGTTCCAGCTGGCCATGCTTAGCGTGGCGAAGGAAGGCCTGAACGGACTGTGGGAAAACGCGCCCACCGCCGCGACCGACCTGTCCCAGATGAGCTGGGACGAGTGACGGTATCGGGGGCGGGATCGCGCCCTCCCCCACCCACCCGCCCCGGGCGGGCTCGGGCACGATGCGGCGCGTGCCGCGCCGCGGTGGGATGAAACGGGCGGGCCTTTCGGGGCCCGTCTATCTTTCGCGGGAACATCGGCCTTGGCGCGCGGTTGCTTCCCGGTAACGGTGTGGGAGTGCGACCGGTGACGGACCCTGAATTCTGGGAAATGGAAGAGGGGTTCTGGAAGAACGGCCCCGAATACTACATGGCGCGCATGGCGAATGGTGCGGTGATGGTCTACCCCGAACCGACAGGCATCCTGACCGGCGACGCGATCCTGGAAGAGCTGGAAAGCCGGCCGCGTTGGACCTCTGTCCTGATCGACGATCGTGTACTGGCGCGCGACGAAGATACCGTCGTGCTGGCATACCGCGCCCGGGCTCTTGTGGACGGTGGGTCACCGTACTTCGCGACGTGTGCGTCGACCTACGTGGGCCATGGCCCCGTCTGGCGGCTGCTGGCGCACAACCAGACGCCCGAAACCGAATAGGCCTTTGCCCCGTTGCCTGCGGGCGGGCATAGTCCGCGCACCCAAGGAAAGAGCAAGCTGATGGACATCATTCCCGCCGGCAGCCAGGCGAGCGTGCCGGGCAATCCCGACTATTTCACCGGTCAGGTCTACCTCGATCCGATCGTCTCGTCCCATCCGCCATCGCAGGTGAACGCGGCGCGGGTGACCTTCGCCCCCGGGGCGCGGACCGCGTGGCACACCCATCCGCTGGGCCAGACGCTGCATGTTCTGACCGGCGAAGGCCGCGTCTGCGTGAAGGGCGAAGCGCCCCGGGTGATCCGGCCGGGCGATACCGTCTGGATCCCGCCGGGAGAAGTCCACTGGCACGGCGCCGGGCCCGACACGATGATGACCCATATCGCCGTGCAGGAAGCCGTCGATGGCAGCGCGGCTGACTGGTTGGAGCCTGTATCTGACGCGGATTACGCCACGTCAGCGGACTGACGTAAAGGCGCCGCGTTATCCCTCTGGACCACTGTCGCCGCCGCTCATAACGTGGCGGCGATGTTGAGATATATACTGAAACGGTTGGCGTCTCTGATGGTCACCCTGGCAGTGGCCAGCGTTGTCATTTTCGCCGTGATCGAGGTGGCGCCGGGCGATCCCGCGTCCTTCATGCTGGGGGTCAATGCGCAGCCCGACACGGTCGCGGCGCTGCGGGCCGAGCTGGGGCTCGATCAACCCAAGGTGCAGCGGTATTTCAGCTGGATCGGCAACATGCTGACCGGTGATTTCGGCACATCCTACACCTATCGCAGCCCGGTGACGGAGATCATCGGCGACCGGCTTTGGGTTTCGGTGCCGCTGGCGGTCTATGCGCTGGTGCTTTCCACGCTGATCGCCTTTCCCGCCGGCATCTTCGCCGCTGCGCGTCGGGGCAAAAGCGGCGACATCGCGGTGATCGGTGGCACGCAACTGGGTGTCGCGGTGCCGAACTTCTGGTTCGCGATGATGCTGGTGCTGGTCTTCGCCATCAACCTGCGCTGGTTCGGGGCGGGGGGCTTTCCCGGCTGGTCTGGCGGCGTGTTTCCGGCGCTGAAGGCGTTGACCCTGCCCGCCATCGCGCTGGCCCTGCCGCAGGCGGCGATCCTGACGCGGGTGATGCGGTCGGCCCTGATCGACGTTCTGGGCGAAGATTTCATGCGCACCGCCCGCGCCAAAGGCCTGACAAGGAGCCAGGCGATCTGGCGGCACGGGGTGCGGAACGCCCTGATCCCGGTGCTGACGATCCTTGGCCTGCAGGTGTCGTTCCTGATCGCGGGGTCCATCGTGATCGAACAGGTCTTCTACCTTCCGGGCCTTGGCCGGCTGATCTTCCAGTCGATCAACGCGCGCGACCTGATCGTCGTGGAATCGGTCGTCATGCTGCTGGTCTTCGCCGTGGTCCTGATCAACTTCCTTGTCGACATCACCTACGCCATCGTCGACCCAAGGCTGAGGCAGCGGTCATGATGCGCACGCGTTTCAACCTTGGCCTGGGCATTGCGCTGACGGCGATCCTGGGCGCAATGGCGCTGATCGCGCTGGTCTGGACGCCCTATGACGTGAACGTCATGAACATCGCCGGCAAGCTGCAGCCGCCGTCGATGCAGCACCTGCTGGGCACCGATCAGCTGGGGCGGGATATCCTGTCCATGATCATGGTGGGGGCGGGGACCTCCATCGCGGTGGCGGCCCTTTCCGTCGTCATCGGGCTGGTCTTCGGCGTACCGCTGGGGCTGGTCGCGGCGTCCAACAAGGACGGCTGGCTGGACGAGCTGATCATGCGGTGGAACGACGTGGTCTTTGCGTTCCCGTTCCTCGCGCTCGCCATCCTGATCACCGCCGTTCTGGGCGCATCGGCTGCCAATGCCGTGCTGGCCTTCGGCATCTTCAACATCCCCGTCTTCGCCCGCGTCACCCGCGGCGGGGCGCTCAGCCTGTGGGAGCGGGAATTCATCCTGTCGGCACAGGTATCGGGCAAGTCGCGGGCGTGGATCTCGGCCGAACATATCCTGCCGAACGTGGCGAACATCCTGATCGTGCAGGGAACCATCCAGTTCGCGCTGGGTATCCAGGTGGAGGCGGCGCTGTCCTTCATCGGCCTTGGCGTGCAGCCGCCCACGCCGTCGCTGGGCCGGATGCTGGCCGATGCGCAGACACTGGTGACGCTGGCGCCACACATGGCGATCTTCCCCGGCCTTGCCATCATCCTGATCGTGCTGGGCCTGAACCTGCTGGGCGACGGGCTGCGCGATCTGCTGGATCCGCGCCTGAAGGGGGACCGGTCATGAGCCTGCTTGCCATCGACAACCTGTCCCTGTCCATCGGGCGCTACGATATCCTGAAGAACGTCTCGCTGGATGTGGCCCCGGGCGAGATCGTGGCCGTCACCGGCGAAAGCGGGTCGGGCAAGTCGATGACGGCCCTATCCGTGATGCAGTTGCTGCCCGACCGCGCCGTGACCAAGGGCCAGATCACGCTGGACGGGCACGAGTTGCTGACAACATCCGAGGCCGAGATGTGCTCGATCCGCGGCCGCCTCACCGGCATGGTGTTCCAGGAGCCGATGACGGCGCTGAACCCGGTCAAGACCATCGGCGCGCAGGTGATGGAGACGATCCTGCTGCACACCAGCGCCACAAGGGCCGAGGCCGAAACCCGCGCCCGCGACGTGCTGGACCGGGTGGGTTTGCCGCAATCGCGCTTCCCGCTGGGCCGGTTCCCGCACGAACTGTCGGGCGGGCAACGGCAGCGGGTGGTGATCGCGATGGCCATCGCGCTGCGCCCGAAGCTCCTGATCGCGGACGAACCGACGACGGCGCTGGACGTGACGACTCAGGCGCAGATCCTCGACCTGCTGAAGGGGCTGGTGGCGGATTACGGCATGGGCATGCTGATGATCACCCACGATCTGGCGGTCGTGTCGGGCATGGCCGACCGGATCGTCGTGATGCGGTATGGCGAGGTGGTGGAAACCGGAGCCACGGCCGAGCTTTTTTCCAACATGCAGCATCCCTACACGAAGATGCTGTTCGACGCCTCGCGCCACCGGGTCGACCTGCCCGAAGCCCGTGCCGAGGCGCCCTTGCTGGAGGTTCGGAACGCGGTTCGCGACTACGCCCTGCCGCGCACGCAGCTGTTCCAGCCTCGGGAATATTACCGGGCCGTTCGGGATGTGTCGTTCACGCTGCAAAAGGGCGAACGGCTGGGCCTTGTCGGCGAATCGGGCTGCGGGAAAAGCACGCTGACCCGCGCGATCCTTGGGCTGGAACCCTTGCAAGGCGGAGAGATCAAGCTGAACGGGCTGCCTGTCCTGTTACAGGGCCGGCCCAATCTTGCGGTGCGCCGGCAGATGCAGGTGGTGTTCCAGGACCCGTTCGGATCGTTCAACCCGCGCCACCGGGTCGACCGACTGGTGACGGAACCGTTCCACCTGCTGGACGATCCGCCAAGGGGTCGGGCCCGGAAAGATGCGGTGGACGAAGCGCTTACCGCCGTCGGGCTGCAGCCGTCGGATGCCCGGAAATATATCCACGAATTCTCGGGCGGGCAGCGCCAGCGGATCGCGATTGCCCGGGCGCTGATCATCCGGCCCGAGCTGATCCTCTTCGACGAAGCGGTCAGCGCACTGGATGTGTCGGTACGGGCGCAGATCCTGGATCTGATTGCGGATCTTTGCCGGAGCTACGGGTTGAGCTATCTTTTCATCAGTCACGATCTTAGTGTCGTACGCACGATCACCGACCGGGTCATGGTCATGAAAGCCGGAGAAATCGTCGAAGAAGGCGGAACCGAGGCAGTGTTCAACGATCCGCAGCACCCTTACACGCAGGCCCTGATCGCCGCGGCGCCGGTGCTGCCCGATCCTGTGGAAGAGGCAGTGTAAGGCATGTCGAAAGACGTTCAGTTACGGCCGGTGGACCGGACGGACGCGCGTTTCCTGTCGGTGCTCCTGAATGTCTATCTGCTGGACGTTGCGCCAGGTGCGACGCTGGATCCGGTGAAGATGGTCGACCGCATCTGGAACGAAGGTGGGCACTACGGGCTGTGGATCATGGACGGGCCGAAGCGCGTGGGCTTCGCGCTGGTGCGCGATGCCAGGAATGGCGCGCGCGAACTGTCGGAGTTCTGTATTCTGGGCGCCTATCGCAACCGGGCGTTCGGCCGTGCCGCCGCCCATGCGCTGGTGAACGAATTGCCCGGCAAGTGGTTTCTGGGCGTGGCAAAGGGGGCCACGGGGGCCAGGGAATTCTGGCACAAGGTGCTGGAAGACTGCCCGAACATCCGCAACCTGAAATCAGGTCGCCCGCAATCAAGGCATCAAAGCGAAACATTGCATTTCGAGATCGTGGACGAGGGCGGTGCTCCGTCAGACGGATCAGGCCGCGGTAGCGCAGAAGAAAAAAAGACCGACAAGGCCGAAGTCTGACAGGGCCTGAGGCCGCCGCTTTCATGATGCCGCTTCGAAGTGGCTGGCACTGGACGGTACTTCAGACCACGACGGCAATCCGCTCCTGTTCGCCCACGCCGAAGACGCGTTTGTAGCGCTCGACCTCGTCCGCCGGTCCCAGCGCCTTTTCCGGGTTGTCCGAAAGCTTGACCGTCGGCCGTCCATTGGCGCTGACCGCCTTGCAGACAAGCGAGAACGGCGCGAGCGCGTCATCGGGGACCAGTCCGCGGAAATCGTTGGTCAGGAGTGTGCCCCAGCCATAGGACACCAGCGCCCGCCCGGCGAAGCGGTCATGCAGCTCCAGGATCCGGTCGACCGACAACCCGTCCGAGAAGATGATCCGTTTCGTCGTCGGATCCTCGCCGCGTGATTTCCACCAGTCGATGGCGGCCTCCCCCGCGGCGAAGGGATCGCCGCTGTCGATGCGCACGCCGGTCCAGCCGGCCAGCCAGTCTGGCGCGCGGTCGAAGAACCCCTGCGATCCGTAGGTGTCGGGCAGGATGATCCGCAGGTTGCCTTCGTGTTCGTCGTGCCAGTCCTGCAGTACGTCATAGGGCGCACGGGCCAGTGCCGCGTCGTCATCGGCCAGCGCGGAATAGACCATGGGCAGTTCGTGCGCGTTGGTGCCGATGGCCTCGACCTCGCGCCGCATGGCGATCAGGCAGTTCGACGTGCCGGTGAATTTCGGGCCCAGGCCTTCCATCATCGCCTGCACGCACCAGTCCTGCCACAGGAAGGAATGCCGGCGCCGCGTGCCGAAGTCGGCGATGAAAAGGCCCTCGACCCCGCGCAGCCGTTCGATCTTTTCCCACAGCAGCGTCATCGCGCGGGCGTAAAGCACCTGCAGTTCGAACCGTCCCATCGCGTTCAGAACGGCCCGGCCGCGCAGTTCCATCAGGATGGCCAGCGCCGGGATTTCCCACAGCATGACTTCGGGCCACGTGCCTTCGAAAGTCAGTTCGTACTGATCGCCCTTGCGTTCCAGCTGGTAGGGCGGCAGGCGCAGGTTTTCGAACCATTCCATGAAATCCGGGCGGAACATCTGGCGCTTGCCGTAGAACGTGTTGCCGCGCAGCCAGGTGCTTTCCCCGCGGGACAAGGACAGCGACCGGACATGATCGAGCTGTTCGCGCAGCTCGCCTTCGTCGATCAGATGCGCCAGCGGGATCGAGGTGGTGCGGTTGATCAGCGAAAAGGTGACCTGCGTGTCGGGCTTGTTGCGAAAGACCGACTGGCACATCAGCAGTTTGTAGAAATCGGTGTCGATCAAGGACCGCACGATCGGGTCGATCTTCCACTTGTGATTGTAGACGCGTGTCGCGATATCCACGGGCCGGCTCCTCCGCCACCATTGTTCCAGCTTACGGCTCAAGGCTCCCCTGCCGCGGCGCGGGCATGTCACACCAAGGCGCGGGGCAACGCAAGCCGGGAAAGACGGTGCGCGGCGATGGGCCGTTGCGTTCGGGATGCCGGCGAAAGGGCGCCTATTCCGCCGCGCGATGCTCCGGCGGGCGGCAATGGGTCCGGATCGCTTCCAGCAGCTGGGCCTTGCGGACGGGCTTGGACAGGAAGGCATTCATGCCCGCCTGCAGGCATTCGGCCCGGTCGCCCGCGAAGGCATTGGCCGTCAGGGCGATGATCACCGGTTGCGGGATGTCGTCCATCTCGCGGATCTGTCGTGTCGCCTCGATCCCGCTCATGATCGGCATCGACATGTCCATGAACACGACATCGGGTGCCAGCTTGCGGGTCAGGACCACGACTTCCTGGCCATCATGGGCAAACTGCAGATGCAGCGGGGACCCTTCCAGGAACTTCTCGATCAACAGGCGGTTCACCCGGTTGTCTTCGGCCACAAGGACCGACAGCCCGGCATACTGCGACATCGAGGTGGTCGAGCGCTCAGCTGACCGTTCCCCGGACACCCGTGCGCAATCCTCCGGGTAGGCCAGTGTCAGGTTTACAGTGAAGGTCGTGCCGACCCCTTCTTCCGATGTGACCTCGATCCAGCCGCCCATCGCCTCCACGATCATGCGGGCGATGGTAAGGCCCAACCCCGTGCCACCGAACCGCCGCGTGGTCGATGCCTCGGCCTGGCTGAACCCTTCGAAGACGCGATCCAGCTTGTCGGACGGGATGCCGATGCCGGTGTCGCACACTTCGAAGATGACATCGTGCCCTGCCCCGGTATCAAAGCTGCGCGCCCGTAATGTGACCGAGCCGCTTTCGGTGAACTTCACCGCATTGCCGACGAGGTTCAGCAGCACCTGCCGCAGGCGCCCGTCATCGGCAAAGACAGTTTGCACCAGCGTGTCGCCGGTATCGAGCTCAAGCCTCAGGCCCTTGTCGCGGGCTTGCGGGCCCAGAAGGCGGATAAGCGCGGTCAAGGTTTCGGGCAGATCGAAGTTCACCGGGCTCAACCGCATCTTTCCGGCGTCCAGTTTCGACAGGTCGAGGATATCGTTGATCACCGTCAACAGCGCCTGGGCCGAACTTCGGATGGTGTCGGCAAACAGCCTCTGATCCTCGTCCAGGTCGGTTTCGGCCAGAAGGTCGGCCATGCCCATCACGCCGTTCATGGGTGTGCGGATCTCGTGACTCATAGTGGCAAGGAAATCTGCCTTGGCTTTCGCGCCTTCTTCGGCTGCGAGTTTTGCCGCTGCCAGCTCGGTCGCGTGAAGTCTGGCGGCAGTGACATCGCGTTCGACGGAAACGACCATTTCCGGCTGTCCGTCTTCGCCCGCCACGGGGACAATGTTGATGTCGGTCCAGATCTTTCCGCCGGCCTTGGTGTAATTCAGGATCTCCCCCCGGAAGGGGCGGCCGTTTCGCACCGCATCGGCAATCGCGGCAACCGTTTCATCGGACGTGTCGGGCCCGTCCAGAAGATCGCCGATCCGGCGACCCTCCGCTTCCTCCCTCGTGTAGCCGGTGTTGCGGGTGAACGCGTCGTTCACCCACGTGATGACGCCCCCGGGCCGGGACAGGATCACGCTGTCATTGGCATTGCGCGCGACGAGGTTCAGCCGGTGCATTTCCCGTTGCCTTCGGCGCATCGCGTCATTGGCGGCGGCCAGTGCGTTGGCCTGCTCCTTCAGCACCTGATCCTGCCGCCGCCGCTGCCGCCTTCCCGAATAGACGGAATCGAGAAACATGCGCACGTAGAAGGCCAGCAGCACGGCGCCCAGCGTGTTCAGGATCAGCACCGGATCCCATTCATCGGCCCGGATAAGCGATCCGGTCAGAACCGTGGCAAGCGTTACAATGTAGATCCCCAGCCGGATACGGGTGACGCGGGGGTGATAGGGCATCAGAAGGCCGGAACTGGCGGCCATGCTGACCATGAAAGCAAGGGCGAACAGCGGCGCCTGCCCGGTGACGCTGCCGAAAAACATGACGAACACGCATATCGAGAAGGCGAGCGATTGCACGATCGCCGAGATCATCGTGCGGCGAAATCCGTCCTCCAGCGACAGCGTCCGGCCCAGTCGGGAGCGCACGCGGCGCATCGTCCGGTTATCAATGAATTCAACGGTGAGCAGCATCAGGTACGTGAAGATACCCAGCACCGGACCTTCGAAGGTCAGGATAACCAGACCGCAGATGGCATAGCCCAGTTGCCGTGCCGTTGCCTGATGCAGGCGCACGTCAAGATACTGGACAAGCGCCGCCTTGGGATCGTCGTCCTGAAATTGCGGGGCCGATGCTGACGCGTCGTCCGGGGAGGCGGAGGCCATAAGCGCCCTCTGGTCCGTTGCCTATCGGTCCAGAGGTCTAGCGCGGATCGGGTTAAGACTTTGCAAGCGCGGAACGAACAGCGCGATCAGGCGAGCGTCACGCCGGCATTTTTCATCGAATCTATGGCCGAAGCGTGCGAGCCGTCCATGTCGAGCCCCCGGCACGCGTCGAGGATCACCCGTGTCTCGAACCCCGCCTTGGCGGCGTCGACGGCCGAAAAGTGCACGCAGAAATCGGTGGCCAGCCCCACGACGGTCACCGTCCCGATCCCGCGGCTGTTCAGATAGCCGTCGAGCCCGGTATTCGTGCTGTGATCGTTCTCGAAGAACGCGGAATAGCTGTCGATGGCGGGATTGTAGCCCTTGCGGATGATCAGGTCGCCATCGGTGCGGAGATCCGGGTGGAAGGCCGCGCCATGGGTGCCCTGCACGCAATGGTCGGGCCACAGAACCTGCTCGCCATAGGGCATCGTGACCATGCCGAACGGCTCCTTGCCGGGATGCGCACTGGCGAAGGACGAATGCCCGGCGGGATGCCAGTCCTGCGTCAGGATAACGGCGTCGAAATCGTCCATCATCGCGTTGATCATCGGCACGATCGCGTCACCGCCGGGCACGGCAAGTGCACCGCCGGGGCAGAAATCGTTCTGGACATCGATCACAAGCAGGGCATGGGCCATCGGGTCGCCTCCGGTTCTGGGTCTGATTTGGGTAGGATGGTGTCCGCCTTCCGTCAACCGGGGGGCTTGCATGGACCCGGGGCTCTGACTAGAGGATCGGCGCCATGTACGTGATCGCGGCACTTTATCAATTCACCCGCTTCGACGATCCCGCGGAGCTGCAACCCGGGCTGGCCGACCTGTGCGCGAAGCAGGGCGTCAAAGGCACGCTTCTGTTGGCGCGAGAAGGCATCAACGGTACCATCGCGGGATCGCGGGCCGGCATCGACACGGTGTTGGCGCACATTCGCAGCCTGCCGGGCTGTGCCGGGCTGGACTGGAAGGAAGCTACCGCCAAACACCCGCCCTTTGCCCGCATGAAGGTTCGCCTGAAGAAGGAAATCGTGACCATGGGCCAGCCGGACGTGGATCCGATGGCCGCGGTCGGGCGTTATGTCGATCCGCAGGACTGGAACGACCTGATCCGGTCCGACGATGTCGCCGTGATCGACACCCGCAACGACTACGAGGTCGCCATCGGCACGTTCGAGGGTGCCATAGACCCCGGCACGCAGTCCTTCCGCGATTTCCCCGCCTGGTGGGAGGCGAACAAGCACCGCTTCGGCAACAAGCGGATCGCGATGTTCTGTACCGGCGGCATTCGCTGCGAGAAATCCACGAACTACCTGCTGGGGCAGGGGGTTCCGGAAGTCTATCACCTGAAGGGTGGCATTCTGCGGTATCTGGAGGAGACGCCCGAAGACGACAGCACCTGGCAGGGCGAATGCTTTGTCTTCGATAACCGGGTCAGCGTCGGCCACGGTCTGAAGGAAGGCCCGCACCTGCTGTGCCACGGCTGCCGCCGCCCGATTCTACCCGAAGACCGGATGCGCCCGGGATACGAGGACGGCGTGTCGTGTCATCACTGCATCGACGAGACATCGGACGCCGACAAGGCCCGCTTCCGCGAACGCCAGCGCCAGATCCGCCTGGCCCGCGAGCGCGGCGAAGAGCACCTGGCACCCCAGGAATAGCTGTGCCCGCAGGGTGCGTGCTTTGCACGCACCATAAACCGGCCGCCGAATTTCGAGCGGTGCATGGGGACCACGCACCCTACGGCGGATGCCTTGGTTGCGCGGGAAGCCAGCCAAGGCGGGGACTTTGCATGCCGCATACTTCTCCGGGATCGACGAACAGGTCAGGGGGATCTGGAATGACTGAAACCACATTGAACATCGGCACGGTCGGAATCATCGGCGGCACCGGCACGCTGGGCTCTGCCATCGTCCGGGCGCTTCTGGCGCGCAAGGTCGTGTCGCCTGACCGGCTTTGGCTTGCAAACCGGAGCGGTGAAGCCGGGCCGTTCAGCGATATCCCAGGCATCAATGTCACGCGCCGCGCGCAGGATCTGGCAGAGACCTGCGACGTCATCGTGTTGTCCGTTCCGCCCGCCAGCATCCCGGAACTGGACCTGACCGCGCCCGACGCGCTGATCCTGTCGGTCATGGCCGGCGTGTCGCTCAAGACGCTGACCGGCTGCACGGGCGCCCCCCGCGCCGTGCGCGCAATGAGCAGCCCCGCCGCCGCACGCCATCTGGCCTACTCGCCGTGGATCGCGAGCGCGACCGTAACAGAAAAAGACCGCGCACGTGTGACAGCCATCTTCGGCGCCTGCGGCACGACGGACGAGATCGCGGACGAGTCCCAGATCGATATCTTCACCGCGATGACGGGCCCGGTCCCGGGCTTCGTTGCCCTCTACGCGCAAGCAATGACAGACTACGCGGCCAACCGCGGTGTATCGCCCGACATCGCAGACCGCGCCGTCCGACAGCTGTTCCTCGGCGCGGGCCTCATGATGTCAGACGGCCCCATGACACCGGCCGACCACGTTGCCGAGATGATCGACTACGCCGGAACCACTGCTGCCGGGCTGGAAGCGATGCTCGCTACAGATCTCTTCGACAGCATCGCCGAAGGTCTCGACGCCGCAGTGGCCAGAACCCTGTCCATCGCGCCGGAAACCTGAGGCCACCCTGCCCAAACGGAAAGCCAAGGCCCCCGTTCTCTTTCTTCACGAAGTATTCCGGGGGAGTCCGAGCCGCAGGCTCGGGCGGGGGCAGAGCCCCCTGTTCCGACGGCCAAAGGCCTGCCTTAGGGTGCGTGTTCTGCACGCACCGCCACCGGTCACGCCGCGTCGAAATCCAGTACCAGTTTTTCCGACACCGGCCGCGTCTGGCAGGCCAGCGTGAACCCGGCGTCCAGTTCCCAGGGCTCCAGCGAATAATTCACCGCCATCTCGCCCTTGCCTTCCGTCACCTTGCAGCGACAGGTGCAGCACATTCCGCCCCGGCAGGAGAACGGCAGCTCCAGCCCGTTGCGCTCGGCCGCGTCCAGAACCGTGTCGTCGCCGGCTTCGACCAGAAAGCTCTTCCGCGTGCCATCCAGGATCACCTCGACCGCCACGCCCGCGGCCTGCGCTGCCTCCGCCTCGGCCGATTTCGGCGCGCGGGGGGCCGCGCCCTCGGTATAGAACAGCTCGTACCGGATCTTCTCCTTCGGCACGCCTTCGCCTTCCAGCACGGACGAGACGTCCTCGATCATGCCGCCCGGACCGCACAGGAACACTGCCTCGGCCCCCTTCAGATCGACCGCCCCGGCGCGCGCCAGTTGCTGTACCTTGTCGCCGGTCACCCGGCCGTTCAGCAACGGCACATCCTGATCCTCGCGGCTCAGCAGATGCACGACGGTGAAGCGCTCCATGTACCGGTCCTTCAACGCGTCCAGCGTCTCGCGGAACATGATCGAGCCCGTGTTGCGGTTGCCATAGACCAGCGTCGCCCGCCCGCCGCGGGCCAGCACATCGGCCGCGATCGCCATCATCGGCGTGATGCCGGAGCCCGACGCGATCAGCACGACCTCGGCCTCGCCCTTGCAGGTGAACCGGCCTTCGGGTGGCATCACGGCAATGCGATCACCGGGTTTCAGACCCTGCACAAAGCCGGAAAACGCCCCGCCATCGACCCGCTTCACGCCCACCGTCAGCCCCGCACCGGGGGCGGATGCAATCGAATAGGACCGGCGGATGTCCTTGCCCGCCACGTTGGCGCGCAGCGTCAGGTATTGGCCGGGCGTGTAGGCGAAGGCCGCTTCCTTGTCCGCGGGGATATCGAAGGTGATCGCCACGGCATCGGGCGTTTCCTGGCGCACATGGGCGACGGTCAGATCGTGGAACATGGTGCTCCCCTCAGATGCACTTGAAATAATCGAACGGCTCGGCACAGGTGCTGCACTGGTACTGGGCCTTGCACGCGGTGGAGCCGAATTCCGAAAGCTTGCGCGTGTCGGTCGATCCGCAGCGCGGGCAGGTCACGGTATCTTCGCCAAACAGCGCCCGCTTGCCGCCGCCGCCCTCGGGTGGAGCGATCCCGTAGTCCCGCAGTTTCTCGCGCCCCTCGGCGCTGATCCAGTCGGTGGTCCAGGCGGGGCTCAGGACGCGTTCGATTCGCGCCTCGAAGCCAGCGTCGCGCAAGGCTGTTTCGATCGCGAACTCGATCGCCAGCACCGCCGGGCACCCGGAATAGGTGGGCGACACGCGGGCCACCGCCGCGCCGTCCTCGATCCGCACGTCCCGCAGGATGCCCAGATCGGCCACCGTCACGCAGGGCACCTCCGGGTCCGGAACCGCCGCCGCGGCCTCCCACGCGCGCCTGGCGTCAAGCTGGGCGACCTCCACGGCGTTCACCAGACCGCGCCGGGATGGGCGCGGGCCAGCGATTGCATCTCGGCCAGCATATGGCCCAGCTGTTCGCCATGCTGCCCCGTGCGCCCGCCGCGCATCTGGCCCAGCTCTTCCGGCCAGTCCAGCAGCGCCTGGGCGAAGATATCCTTCATCGTGGCTTCCCACGCCCCGTGCATGGCCGCACGCGAGGGCAGGGCGCCTTCACCTTCAACCGAGCCTTCGTCGAACAGCTCCCCGGTATAGGGATGCAGATCCAGCACCGCCTCCTGCATGCGTTCCGCGCTTTCCTCGGTCCCGTCGCCCAGCCGGATCACCCATTCGCCGGCATGGCGGATGTGGTAGGCGACTTCCTTCACGGCCTTCCCGGCCACGCCGCGGACGACGTCGTCGGTGCTGTCCAGAGCGGCCTGCCAATAGGGCTCCATGAACGCCGCGAAATAGAGCTGGCGCAGCATGGTCTGGGCAAAATCGTTGTTCGGACGCTCGACCAGCAGGATGTTGCGATAATCGCGCTCGCCCCGGAAATAGGCCAAGTCGTCCTCGGTCCGGCCCTTGCCTTCCAGTTCTCCGGCGCGGGTGTACAGCGACCGCGCGGTGCCGATCAGATCCAGCGCCATGTTGGGCATGGCCAGGTCTTCTTCCAGCATCGGCGCATGGCCGCACCATTCGCTCAGCCGGTGCCCCAGCACCAGGTGATCGTCGGCCAGTTCCAGCAGCGCGTCAGGCAGAGCCATCACATGTGCCCCACTTCATCCGGAATGTCGTAGAAGGTCGGGTGACGATAGATCTTGTCGGCGGCCGGATCGAAGTTCTCGCCCGACTGGTCGGGATCCGACGCGGTGATCGCCGCCGACGGCACCACCCAGATCGATGTGCCCTCACCCCGTCGCGTGTAGACATCGCGCGCGGCCTGCAGCGCCATCACCTCGTCGGCCGCGTGGATCGAGCCCACATGCTTGTGCGCCAGCCCGTTGCGGGGGCGGATGAACACTTCCCAAAGGGGGATTTCGCCAGTCATTCAGGTCTCTCCTCAGTCGCCGCCTCGTGGGGGCGGCTTTTCCGGTCCGAAGGCACGAGGCCCACCGATCCACGTTCCGCAGACCGACCCGCCAAAGGCGCCCCTGATTTCTTCTTTCTCCAAATACTCCGGGGGAATCGCCCGACGGGCGATGGGGGCAGAGCCCCCGGACCCCCGCAAACCCGATCTACTCGGCCGCCATCTTGCGCGTCTTGCGTTTCTCGGCATGGGCAAGTGCGGCCTCGCGCACCCAGGCGCCATCGTTCCAGGCCGTCTTCCGCGCCTTGACGCGGTCTCGCGACACCGGCCCCTGGCCCTTGACCACCCGCCAGAACTCGTTCCAGTCGATGGGGCCGTGCTCCCACATCTGCGTTTCTTCGTTGAAGGTCAGGTCCGGGTCGGGGATCGACAGGCCCAGGTACTGCGCCTGCGGCACCGTCGCGGTGATGAATTTCTGGCGCAGCTCGTCGTTGGAAAACCGCTTGATCTTCCACGCCATGCTCTGATCCGAATGCTGGCTTTCGCTGTCATGGGGCCCGAACATCATGACCGACGGCCACCACCAGCGGTTCAGCGCGTCCTGCGCCATTGCCTTCTGTTCCTCGGTGCCCTGCGCCAGAGACATCATCAGCTCGTAGCCCTGCCGCTGGTGAAAGCTCTCTTCCTTGCAGACGCGGATCATCGCGCGGGCGTAAGGCCCGTAGGAGCAACGGCATAGCGGGATCTGGTTCATGATCGCCGCCCCGTCCACCAGCCAGCCGATTGCGCCGATATCGGCCCAGGTCAGCGTGGGATAGTTGAAGATGGAACTGTACTTGGCCTTGCCCGAGAGCAGCTCTTCGGTCATCTGCTTGCGGGTGACGCCCAAGGTTTCCGCGGCGCAATACAGGTACAGCCCATGACCGCCCTCGTCCTGCACCTTGGCCAGCAGGGCCGCCTTGCGGCGCAGGCTGGGTGCGCGGGTGATCCAGTTGCCCTCGGGCAGCATGCCGACGATCTCCGAATGCGCGTGCTGGCCGATCTGGCGCACAAGCGTCTTGCGATAGCCTTCCGGCATCGGATCGTTCGGTTCGATCTTTTCTTCGGCATCGATGCGTTTCTGGAACGCTTCGAGGAATTCGGGAGTTTCCTCGGTGCGGCTGTCCGCACCGATAAGGCCTTGGCTGTACATCGCGGGGCTCCTCCAAACCGGTATTCCAAGTATATGTTACGAAAAACGATCCGGCAATGAATTTCTGTAACGCTTGAACCTTCACGTTTCGATGATCATTTAGGCGCATGATTAAAACGTTGTTATCATTCGGACACGGCTTTTCGGCCCGCGCGCTGGCGCGGCGGCTGATCGCCGACGGCTGGACCGTACATGGCACCACGCGTTCGGCCGAAAAGGCCGAAGCGATTCGCGAAACCGGCGTGATCCCGCATCTTTTCCCCGACCCGGCAGGCCGCGACGGCGTGCTGGCCGCGCTGGAAAGTGCCACCCACATCCTGATGTCTCCCGCCCCGAACGATGGCGGCGATCCGGTGCTGGCCGAACTGGGCCCGCAGATCGCGGCCAAGTCATCGTCGCTCGACTGGGCGGGCTATCTGTCCACGACCGGCGTCTATGGCGATCACGATGGCGACTGGGTGGGTGAGGACGATCCGCTGACCGCCACCACGAAACGCGGCCGGATGCGCGTCGCGGCCGAAGCGGAATGGCGCGCGATCCCTGACCTTCCGATCCACATCTTCCGGCTTGCGGGCATCTACGGCCCGGGCCGCGGTCCGTTCGAAAAGGTCCGCGCCGGCACTGCGCGGCGGATCATCAAGCCCGGTCAGGTCTTTTCCCGCATCCATGTCGAAGACATCGCCCAGGTCCTTCAGGCCTCGATCGAGCGGCCAAATCCCGGCACGGCCTACAATGTCTGCGACAACGATCCGGCCCCGCCGCAGGACGTGTTGGCCTACGCCGCCGAACTGCTGGGCCTGCCGCCCCCGCCCGAGGTGCCCTTCGACGAGGCCGACATGTCCCCCATGGCGCGCAGCTTCTATTCCGACAGCAAGCGCGTGCGGAACGACCGTATCAGGAACGAGTTGGGGGTGGAGCTTCTCTACCCGGACTACCGCAGCGGTCTGGCCCGTCTGCTGGCCGAGGAACAGGAATGATCGAGAACGCCGCCACCCCACCGCTTCCGGGGGAACCCGCCTTTTCCGCGCCGGGCCAGTCCCCGGACGGCAAGGTGGCCTATACGCCGCTGGGCGATCTGCTCGACCGGCTGGAGAATTCCGCCGGCAAGGGTTGGGTGCGGGTCGGCGACCTGATCGACGGGCTTGGCGAAACAGCCGTGACGCCGCTGGTGCTGATGATCGCGATCCTCGTGGTTTCGCCCCTGTCGGGCATCCCGGGCGTGCCGACGCTGTCGGCGCTGATCCTGACAACGCTGAACGTGCAGTCGATGTTCGGCAGCCGTTACCTGTGGCTGCCGCAAATGCTGCGGCAACGCAGTGTCCCGGTCCGGCGGCTCCAGCAGGCAATCGACTGGCTGCGCCGGCCCTGCGCCTTCATCGACCGCCATTCGCAGGCGCGGCTGAAATTCCTGACCTACGGGCCGATGAAGCTGGTGGCCTTCATCGCGACGCTGGCGATCCCGCTGACATGGCCGTTTCTGGAAATCTTCCCGTTCATCACCTCGATCGGCGCGCTGTCACTGGCGCTGGTGGCGTTCGGTCGAATGACGCGGGATGGTCTGTACCTGCTGCTGGGCTATGCGATGATCGGCGCAGCATGCGGGCTGGCGCTCTGGATCGTCCTCTGACCAGTGGATATGCGGCGGCGACTTTGACTTTTTTGCAACGCGCGAACAGCGCTCCGCCCGACCCCCGGGTGGACGTGTGCAACGACGACTCTGAAGTGAGGCGTCCGTGTCCCGCTCAACATGGCTTCAGCGGGACAACAAGTAAGTGTCGGGACTTTCTCACCGTGGCCTCGAAGCTAGCCCGAGTGTCAGTCAGGCCTGCTTCACCGCGCGCGCGGCAATCGCGCGGAACGGCACCAGTGCCACCAATGCGATGGCCAGCTTCACCATCCAGTCGGCAACCGCCAGTGACACCCAGAGCGGCATGACGGGCCCGGCGCCAAGAAGCGGCACCGGCTCGTTCGCCCAGCCCACGTCGACCCCCGGCGCAAGGGCGCTGAGAATCCCCGAAAACGCGATGAAGAAGAACAGCACGGTATCCAGGATCGAACCAAGCACGCTCGACACCAGCGGCGCCACCCACCAGCGTTGCTCGCGCAGCAGCGAGAAGAGGGCAACGTCGTAGGACTGCGCCACGAAGAACGCCAGGCCGGACGCAACGGCGACGCGGATCGTCACCAGCGGCCCGAACTCGCCGTCTATCTGTGTGCCCACCAGCGAACAGGCCAGCCCCACGATGAATCCCACCAGCACCACTTTCCGCGCCGCAGCGGCGCCGTGGATGCGGTTGGTCAGGTCGGTGACAAGGAAGGCGAACGGATACGTGAACGCGCCCCATGTCAGCCAGTCCCCGAACAGGAACTGCACAAGAATGTTCGATGCGACCACGATGATGGCCATGGCAAGAACTGCCGGAATAAGCGCGCGCTGCATTTTGAAGTCCGTTTTTTGCAAGGTGACGGCAACTTGAAGTCATGCCGCCCCCGGCCGGGGTCACGGCAGCAGGACCGATACCCCGGCAAGGGTCTTGCTGCAAGGTACAGCGCGCCCGATGCCGCGCAGTCAACCTTTGCGTGTATCTACTATCGAGATATCCGGTAAAAAGGGGAACGAACGCTCAAATTTCCGGCGTCAGTTGGCGGCCAACACACTCTGGCACTGTCCGGGAAGATCCGACAGCACGTACTCCCGCCGCGGCTGCGGGGCCGGCGCGTTCGGATCCCGCGGCTTCGGCGGCGGCGGGTTCAGGATGTTGTTCACCCATTGCTGCGCCTCGGCGCATCCGTCGCCCGGCGGCGGCGCATCCTGATCGATGCAGTCCCTGTCGCCCCGCGGGCAGTTCAGCCGCACGTGGAAGTGATAGTGATGCCCCCACCATGGCCGGATCTTGCGCAGCCACGACCGGTCGCCCGTCTCGTCGTTGCACATCTTCACCTTGGCGCCGGGGAAGACGAAGATCCGCGCCACGCGCTTGTCCGACGCCGCGGCCTTCATCACCTCGTGATGCTGGCGGGTCCAGTTGTCGTTCACGTAGGCCCCGTTCGCGCGCCGGAGCGAGATCGACGAGATGTTCTCGCGCTCGGTCGCCGACAGGTTCAGTCGTTGCGGCGGCAGCATCCAGATATCGGCGTCGAGCCCCACCTGGTGGCTGCGGTGCCCCGACAGCATCGGCCCGCCACGCGGCTGGCTCATGTCACCCACGTACAGCCCAGACCAGCCCGGCTGCTTCGCGGCAACCGCCGACAGTTTCTTGACGTAGTCGATCAGCTCGGGGTGGCCCCAGTTGCGGTTCCGCGACAGGCGCATCGCCTGCCATGTCGGCCCGGTTTCCGGAAGCTCGACCGCCCCGGCGACGCAGCCCTTGGAGTACGAGCCGAAGGCATCCGGGCGCTGGTCCGATGCCGTCCGTTCGGCGCCGAACAGCGTCTTGGCCAGGGGCCCGCCCGAGGATTGCGAAACCTGCGGCTGCGCGGTCTCGACGGTCGAGCCGCCGCACCCGGCCGCAAGGGCCAGTGCTGCGCACGCAATCAAGCGGTGAAAAATCATGAGTGGTCGTCTCCCTCTGCCCGAACCCACCATAGCAGAACCAGGCCAATCGCAAAGAGGGCGAGAAGCGGAAGCGCGCCCAATCTTTGCGAGCCGGTCAGATCCGTCGCGATGGCGATCGAGGCAGGCGCGATGAAGGTCGTGGCCTTGCCGGACAGGGCATAAAGCCCGAAGGCTTCCGTCATCCGTTCGGGGTTGCCCTGCCGGGTCAGCATGTTGCGGCTGGCCGATTGCAGAACCCCGCCGCCGCCGCCGATCAGGACACCGGCCAGGAAGAACATCTGCGTCGGCAGGGCCGAGCCTTCCTCGACCGCGAACCACAGGACGCTGGTGGGGGACAGGGACACGATCATGCCGACCGTCGCGATCATCAGCAGGCAGCTGGCCACGATCACGGGCTTTGGCCCGAAGGCGCGGTCGGCATAGCCGCCGGCCCATGTGCTGACGGCGCCGCTGACGGCCCCGATCACGCCGAAGATGCCCACCTCCTGGATCGACCAGCCCAGCACGCCCAGCGCGTAGATGCCGCCGAAGGTGTAAACCCCGTTCAGCGCATCCCGGTAGAACATCGACGATCCAAGGAACGACAGAAGCGATGGATGCCGCGGCAGCGTCCGCAGCGTGCGCTTCAGACCGGACAGCCCGGCCCTGACCCCGCCTTCCGCCGGGGCCGGCGTTTCGCGGACCCACAGGAAGAACGGGATCATGAAGACGCCGTACCAGATCGCCGTCAGCGGGCCCACGATGCGCGTATCCTCGCCCGAGGCGGGGCTGAGCCCGAACAGCGGATCGATCCCCAGCATCGTCTTGCCGCTGTCGCCCGCCTGAAACAGCAGCAGCATGATCGCCAGTGCCAGCACCCCGCCGACATAGCCGAACCCCCAGCCCGAGCCCGAAATGCGCCCGAGCTCGTCCTTTGATCCAAGGCTGGGCAGGTAGGAATTGGTGAAGATCGTGGCGAATTCCATGCCGATCATGCCAAGCCCGAAGAACGCCAGCACCATCGGCGCATAGAAATGTTCGGGCGCCGTGTACCAGCACCCCAGTGCCCCCACGACATACGCCGCCGAGAACGCCCAGATCCACGGCAGCCGCCGCCCGGCACTGTCCGCCACGGCACCCAGAACCGGCGCCAGAACTGCGATCAGGATGCCCGTCACCGTCAGTCCGTAGCCCCAAAGCGCCTGCGCTTCGGCCCGCGCGGCCTGTTCCGTCATGCCGCCCGCCACGAAGGCCTGCGCCGCGGTCTGGGCGAAGTAAGGCCCGAAGATGAAGGTCAGCATCAGCGTCAGGTAGGGCTGGCTGGCCCAGTCGAAGAAGAACCAGCCCCAGATGCGCTTTTTCAGCGGTATCTCCGGGACCATCGCGCCTGAAATCTCTGCCATCTTGCCCCCGTCGGCCCGGCTGTCGCCATTGGCCGCGATAAGAGCTTGGAAACACCTTTCTGGCAAGAGCACTGAGCGCGACCCAGTCGCACAACCGCCTCTTGCCCTTTAAGCTTTCCCGGCCTAAGTCGTGTCCGGACGCGAAAGGAACTCACCATGGGCTCGTTGATCTCGATCCTCCTGATGCTGCTTCAGCTGGCACAATTCTTCATCATCGCCCACGTGGTGATGAGCTGGCTGATCAACTTCAACATCCTCAACGTGCGCCAGCAGCTTGTCGGCACCATCTGGTATGGCCTCAATCGCCTGCTTGAGCCGATCTACGGCCCGATCCGCCGTGTCCTTCCGGCGATGGGCGGGCTTGACCTGGCACCGCTGGTGGCCCTGCTGGTGATCTTCGCGCTGCGCATCATCATCGTGAACAACGCCGGCTACGTGATGTAATCGGCAGGCGGTGCGGTGCGTGGAAACCACGCACCCTACGGCCCGGCGGCGCGGCCCTGACTCTTGTTCACCGATTCCGAGTATGAGACTGTCCCGCAACAGAGCAGCAATCAGGTGAACCGCCCATGACCGCCCCCAGCCCGCTATTGCGGGACGTGTTCGGATTCGATGCCTTCCGCCCCGGTCAGGAAGAGATCGTGAACGCCGTCGCATCGGGCGAAAACGTGCTGGCGATCATGCCCACGGGCGGCGGCAAGTCGCTGTGCTTCCAGCTGCCCGCGCTGATGCGGCAGGGCGTCACCGTCGTCGTCTCCCCCCTTATCGCGCTGATGCGCGATCAGGTGCGCGGGTTGAAGGAGGCGGGTGTCGCCGCGGGTGCCCTGACGTCGGGCAATACCGACGAGGAAACCGCCGAGATCCACGACCAGCTGGCGCGCGGCGAACTGAAACTCCTCTACCTCGCGCCTGAACGGCTCGCCTCCTCCGCGGCGATGGACATGCTGCGGCGGATCGATGTCAGCATGATCGCGGTGGACGAGGCCCATTGCGTCAGCCAGTGGGGCCATGATTTCCGCCCCGATTACCTGCGCATCGGCGATCTGCGCGCGATGCTCGACGTGCCGCTGGCCGCCTTCACCGCCACCGCCGACGCCGAAACCCAGGAAGAGATCGTCCGCAAGCTGTTCGCGGGCCAGCCGCCCCGCAGCTTCCTGCGCGGCTTCGACCGGCCGAACATCCATCTTGCCTTCACCGCCAAGGACAACCCGCGCCGCCAGATCCTGGCCTTCGCGGGCGCGCGCAAGGGGCGGTCGGGGATCGTCTATTGCTCGACCCGTGCTAAGACCGAAAGCTTGGCGCAGGCCCTGACCCAGGACGGCCACAACGCCTGCGCCTATCACGGCGGGATGGAGGCCGACGCCCGCCGCCATGTCGAAACCCGCTTCGCCCGCGAAGACGGGCTGATCGTCGCCGCGACGGTCGCCTTCGGGATGGGTGTCGACAAGCCCGACATCCGCTGGGTCGCCCATGCCGACCTGCCGAAATCCATCGAGTCCTACTATCAGGAAATCGGGCGTGCGGGCCGCGACGGGGCGCCCGCCGAAACGCTGACGCTTTATGGACCGGACGACATTCGCCTCCGCCGCACCCAGATCGACGAAAGCCCGGCCCCGCCCGAACGGCGCGAGGCGGATCATGGCCGCCTGAACGCGATGCTGGGACTGGCCGAGGCGCTGGGCTGCCGACGGCAGGAACTGCTGGCCTATTTCGATGAAACGTCGGAGCCCTGCGGCTATTGCGATCACTGCGACAGCCCGCCGGAACTGTATGACGGCACCACGCCCGTCCGGAAGGCGCTTTCGGCGATCCTGCGGACGGAGGAATGGTTCGGCGCGGGCCATCTGATCGATATCCTGCTGGGCGCCGATACCGAAAAGATCCGCGCGCGTGGCCATGATCGGCTGCCCACCTATGGCGTAGGAACGGAACTGGACAAGCGCGGCTGGCAGGCCGTCTTCCGCCAGATGATGGGCCGCGACCTGATCCGCCCAGATCCGGCCCGCCATGGCGCGCTCAAGATGACGGAAGCGGCGCGGCCGATCCTGCGGGGCGAGGAATCGATCCAGCTGCGCAAGGACGTGATGAAGGCGTCGTCTTCCGCCCGACCCGAGGCCAAGGCGCTGGTGTCGGAAGAGGACGCGCCGCTTCTCGCCTCGCTGAAGGCCAAGCGCCGCGGTCTGGCCGAAGCGCAGGGCGTGCCGGCCTATGTCATTTTCCCCGACCGCACGCTGATCGACATGGCCGAGGCGCGCCCTTCGAACCTTGACCAGATGGCCCGGATTTCCGGCGTGGGCGCCAAGAAGCTGGACCGCTACGGCGCGATCTTCCTTGAAGTGATCAATGGCCGGTCCGAATCCGCCCATCCCGCGCGGATGAAGGCGGCGGCGAACGGGACGGGCGGCGTCTACGATCAGCTCTGCGCCGTGCAGGCCGAACTTGCGCGGGGCGAGGGCGGGATCGACAAGCCGCTGAGTTGCTCGGCCACGCTGCTGGCCAAGGTGGCCGAGGTGCGCCCGCGGGACGAGGTGGCGATGGAACGCCTGCTGGGCGAACGCCGCGCAGAACGGTTCGGCGCGGCCTTTCTGGACGTCCTGCGTGCGGCGGGCTAAGTCCGCCAATTAGCGCAACAGGGGGAAACAGGCATGCTGATCGTGATCTCGCCGGCCAAGAGGCTGGATTGGACGGAACGGACTGTCGAGACGACCGACCCGGTCTTCCCGGACGATGCCGCGCGGCTGGCCAAGACGATGCGCAACCTGCCGCTGCGTGACCTGAAAGGGCTGATGAGCCTGTCCGACGATCTGGCCCGCCTGAATCGCGAGCGGTTTCAGGCCTTTGCCGATGAACCGGTGGCGGAGACCACGCGTCCCGCCGCGCTGGCCTTTGCGGGCGACACGTACCAGGGTCTGGATGCGGGAACGCTGGACGCGGACGGCATGGGCTGGGCGCAAGATCACCTGCGGATCCTGTCGGGGCTTTACGGGCTTCTGCGCCCGCTCGACGCGATCCAGCCCTACCGGCTGGAAATGGGAAGCCGCCTGAAGACCCGCCGGGGCGCATCGCTCTATGATTATTGGCGAGACCAGCTGTCCAAGGCGCTGAAGGCCGAGGCCGGGGCGCAGGGCACCGACACGCTGCTGAACTGTGCCAGCCAGGAATATTTCGGTGCGGTGCCGGTGAAGAGCTTGGGGTTGCGGGTGATCACGCCGCAATTCCTAGAAGACAAGGACGGCAAACCGAAGATCGTCAGCTTCTTCGCCAAGCGCGCCCGGGGCGCCATGGCGCGCTTCGCCATCGACAACCGCCTGACGGATGCCGAGGCGATCACAGGGTTCGACCGCGACGGCTACACCTATAGCCCCGACCTTTCGACGCCGGATCGTCCCGCCTTCGTACGCCCCTACGCGGGCCCAGCGCGCTAACCCGCCTGTTCGGCCGGGGGCGAGTGGGCCAGAGACTGCGGTTCGCGGGCGTCTTCCGGGCAGTGTTCGGTGATCCGTTCCACGATCTGGGCCTTGCGCAACGGTTTTGTCAGGTAGTCGTCAAGCCCCGCCGCCATGATCGTCTGCCCGTCACCTTCCATCGCGTGGGCCGTTACCGCGACGATGGGCACGCGGCGGCCGGGATTGCCGGATGGCAGTTCCTCCTCCAGTTCGCGGATGCGGCGGGTGGCTTCCTTGCCGTCCATGCCGGGCATCGAGATGTCCATGAAGATCAGGTCCGGGTCGATTTCTGCGAATTTCTCCACCGCCTCGGTGCCGTTGTTGGCGAAGGTCAACTCGATATCCAGATCCTTGACCATCTTGCTGAACAGAAGCTGGTTGGTGCGGTTGTCCTCTGCCGCGAGGATCCGCATCTGGCGGGCCGGGGCGGCCTGTTCCGCCGCAAGCGCGCCCGGCTCTGACTCGTCGGCCAGGACACGCCCCTGCGGGTCGCGGAACGCGCAATCCTTGACCTTCAGGTGGATGCAGGGCTTGCCGCCCGGGCGCACCGCCGCCAGGGGACAGGTTTCACAGGGCGAATCCAGCGTTTCGGCGCTTTGAATGGCCAGCGCCTTCAGCAGTTCCTGCCGCGGCACGGGTTTCTTCAACACTGTCTGCACGCAATTGCGGGACAGCTTGTCCTTGTCGGACCCGGGGTCCGAACTGAGCAGAATGAACGGTGCCGTGTGCCAGCCCTTCGCCCGCAGGGTTTCCGCCAGTTCCACGCCGGACATCCCCGGCATGTGGTGGTCCGACAACACGACATCGACGGTGTCGTCCATGTGCGCCAGCGCCTCCTTTCCCGAGCTGCACGACGTCACGCGGATGCCGAGGTGCGCCAGTTGCCGTTCGATGATCTGGCGATTGATCGGCAAGCCATCGACCACAAGGGCATGTTGCAGACGGGCTGGCAGCTTGGGCGGTCTCGCGATTTCATCTCCGGCGATGGGGAGTGTGACGCGGAAGCCGAAGCACGATCCGACACCTTCCTCGCTTTCCACCCAGGGCGTGCCGCCCATCATCCCGATCAGCCGGTGCGTGATCGCAAGGCCCAGTCCGGTGCCTTCGAACTGGCGGCTCATCTCGCTTTCGACCTGGTTGAACTCGCCAAAAATGTGCTCGATCTTGTCTTCGGGAATGCCGATGCCGGTGTCTTCGACCGCGACGTGGATTGCACATTCATCGCTTTCCGTGGTGCCGGTGACGCGGATCAGCACGTGGCCTTCATTGGTGAACTTCACCGCGTTGCCTGTCAGGTTCGTCAGGATCTGCCGGATCCGCCCGGCATCGCCCACCAACCGCGTGGGCAGGAACAGATCGTAATCGACCAGCAGCCGGATCCCCTTGTCGCGGACCGAGGGCTGCAGCAGCATCACCACCTCGTGGATCGCCCGCTCCAGATCGAAGGGTTCGGCGGTCAGCACCAGCTTGTCGGCCTCGATCTTGGAATAGTCGAGCACGTCGTTGATGATGACGAGCAGAGCCTCCCCCGAATTGCGGATGGTTTCCGCGTACAGGCGCTGATCCTCGGTCAGGTCGGTTTCGGCCAACAGTTCCGACATGCCGACGACGCCGTTCATGGGCGTCCGGATCTCGTGGCTCATGTTGGCAAGGAAGGCCGATTTCGCGCGGTTCGCCGCCTCTGCCTTGCTGCGGGCGGCTTTCAGCTCCTGCTCGTACCGGACGGTTTCGGTGATGTTGAGCGATATGATCACCCGGTCGCCATCGTATCCGGGCTGTTCCAGCAGCCGCAGGTAGATGTCGTTCCACATCCGCAGCACCATGGGCGGCGGCTTGAGATCGTGGCGGCGGGCCAGCATCGTGGCCAGCCATTCGGTGCCCGTCAGCGGTTCGGGATTGACGATGCCTTCGTTGATCATGATCTCGCAGATGCGGCCGTAGGAAATGCCGGGCCTCACCTCGTCCAGACCTTCGAAAGTCGAGAAATAGGCGTTGTTCGCACCGATCAGGATGCCGTCGGAATTGTAGAAGGCAAAACCGTCGCGAATCGTCTGGATCGAATGCCACAAGCGCCGTTCGGCCACTTCGATCTTTTCGTTGGCGACGGTCAAATCGGACCGGAACCGTTCGTTTTCATCCCGGACCGACGCGACCTCGGCCTGAGTTTCGTCGATCCGGCGCGACAGCGCAAAGGCGTGTGACGACAGCTTCTTGTTGGCAGCCGAAAGCTCGGCCTGCTTGAGCTGCAGAAGGCGTTCCGCCGCAAGACGGGCGCGCCGTTCCTGGGCGAGTTTTTCAGCGAGAGTCATGCGCCGCCTGTCCGTTACGAGATCGAATGAAACCAGTTCGTCACCTACCTTGCAGCCAGCCGGTGAAAATGGGCTTAAAGATGGTATTGTCCGAGTCGTCAGGTCGGGGCAGCCCATGCCGCCCGGATCAAAGCGCAGAACACCGCGCGCATGGAGGCCGCCTTGATCACCACAATCCGCACATTCGCCATTGGTCTGGGCATCGCCCTCACCGCCGTTCAGCCCGCGATGGCACAGGACGCGGTGCCCGCGTTCCGCTATCAGGTTGAACCGAACGTCGATTACTATGGCGACGATCTGGGGCCGCTCTTCGATACGACGGTGGAGGCCTGCGTGAAGGCCTGCACGGATCAGCCGCGCTGTCAGGCGTTCACGTTCAACACGCGGTCGAACGCGTGCTTCCCGAAAGAAGGCGTGCAACGGCGCGAGGAATATCAGGGCGCGTATTCCGGACTGAAGATCCCGACCCCGGCCGCGGTCATCCAGACGGGTGCCGTGCGGGCGCAGGCGCTGGCCTTCCTGGGGCAGGCCGATGTGGGTGCTGCGACCGATCAGGCGCAGAGCCTTGGTCTGAAGCATCTGCCGGGGGCCAATACGATCGACCAGATCATGGGCGCGATGCAATCGGCCAGCGATGCGGGGCAGCCGGAACTGGCGATGCGCTGGGCCGGTGCGGCCGTGGTACTGACGGACCGGGCAGATCTGTGGGCTGACTACGCGCAGCGGCTTCTGTTGTTGACCTCCGACGATTATCAGACCCAGCGCGATTATGACCAACGCGGTCTGAGTGCGGCGATCAACGCCTATCTTCGCGCGACGGGCCCCGGCGAGGAGGCGACCGCGCTGAACCTGTTGGCACAGGCACTGGAAGCGCAGGACCGCGGCAAGCAGATGATCCCGACGCTGCGCCTGGCCATCGCCGCGCAACCGCGTCCGGGGCTTCAGGCTGCGCTGGACGATGCCATCGGCAAGTACGGCTTCCGTATCACCGACACCACGGTCGAAAGCGACAGCGCCGCGCCGCGGATCTGCGCAGAGTTCTCGGATCCGCTGGCGCAAGCCGGGGTCGATTATGAAACCTACGTGCGCCTGCCGTCTTCCGCGCTGGTGGTCGAGGCGGACGGCTATCAGCTTTGCGTGGACGGTGTAGAGCACGGCGAACGCTACCGGATCACCTTCCGGCAGGGCCTGCCGGCGGAAGATGGCGAGGTGCTGCACAAGGATGTCGAGATCACGCAATACGTGCGTGACCGCAGCCCGTCGCTGCAATTCTCGGGCCAGTCCTACCTGCTGCCGAAAAGTGCGGGCGCGGCACTGCCGATCGTGTCGGTCAACGCCGATACGGTGGATCTGACCCTGTCCCGCGTCAGTGACCGGGCGCTGGTGCGGTCGATGCAGGAGAATTTCTTTGCCCGCCCCCTGTCGCCGTGGGACGTGGACACGTTCAATACGCAGTTTGCCGAACAGGTCTGGACCGGTACGGGCGACGTACAGAACACCCTGAACCGTGACATGACCACCCGCCTGCCACTGGACGAGGCGCTGCAGGACCAGCCCGCCGGGATATACGTGCTTGACGCGCATCTGCCGGGGCGGGACGACAACGAAGACCCGCGCGCGACGCAATGGTTCGTGCTGTCGGATCTGGGGATCTCGACGGCGGCGGGGACGGACGGGCTGCATGTCTCGATCCGCAGCCTGTCGGAGACGACGCCCAAGGCGGGGGTCGAGGTATCGCTGGTCAGTTCCGGCAACGCGGTTCTGGGCACGGCCACGACGGATGCCGACGGCGTGGCCAGCTTCGCGCCGGGCCTGATGCGCGGCACCGGTGGCGCGCAACCGGCGCTGGTGCTGGCGAAGGATGAAGGCGCCGACGATATCGGGTTCCTCAGCCTCACCGGCCCGGCGTTCGACCTGTCGGACCGTGGCGTGGAGGGCCGCGCGCCGGCCGCTCCAGTCGACGTATTCCTGACGACCGACCGCGGCGCCTATCGCGCGGGGGAGACGATCAACGCCACCGTCCTGGCCCGCGATCCCGAGGCTGTCGCCATCGAAAACCTGCCGCTGACCGCGATCCTGTCGCGCCCCGACGGGATGGAATACCGCCGCGCCGTGTCGGATGGTGGCGAGGCCGGGGGACACGTTTTTTCCATGACCACCGGGTCCGGTGTGCCGCGCGGGACGTGGCGTCTGGACATCAAGTCCGATCCGGATGGCCCGGCGCTGGCCAGCCAGACGCTGCTGGTCGAAGATTTCCAGCCCGAAAAGATCGACTTCGATCTTTCCCTGCCGAATGCTCCCATCCGCGTGGGCGACACGCCGCCCCTGTCCATCGACGCGCGCTTCCTGTTCGGCGCGCCGGGGGCAGGGCTGAACGTGTCGGGCCACGTGCTGCTGGAAGGCACGTCGTCGCTGAAGGACTGGCCGGGCTACGCCTTTGGCCGCTACGACGAAGGCATGTCCGCGCAGCGTGACTATTTCGGCGGTACGGTGACGGATGCCGAAGGTCAGGCCTCCGTCGCGCTGGATATTCCGGCGCCGTCGGTCGATGGCATGCCGCTGGAGATGACGGCCACCGTGCAGCTTGCCGATGGCTCTGCCCGCCCGGTGGAACGCCAGATCACGGTGCCGGTGCAACCGGCGACCCCGGTGATCGGGATCAAGCCGCTGTTTACGGATGTGGCCGCCGAAGGCTCCGACGCCGGGTTCGAAGTGATTGCGCTCGATCCCGCGTTGCAGCCCTTGGGGATGCAGGTCACGTGGACGCTCAACCGCGTGGAAACAACGTACCAGTGGTACCAGCTGTACGGCAACTGGAACTGGGAACCGACCACCCGCCGCACCCGCATCGCCACCGGCGACGCGGCGCTGGGCACCGATCCCATCAAGCTGTCCCATGCCGTCGACTGGGGGCAGTACGAACTGATCGTGGAGCGTACCGACGGTGACTACGTCTCTGCCGCCTACGAATTCTATGCCGGCTGGTACGGCGGCGCCGACAGTGCGGACTCGCCCGACAGGCTTGATGTCTCTCTGGACCAGCCCGAATACAGTGCAGGCGATACCGCCCGCTTCCGCATCGTGGCCCCCGAAGCCGGGACGGCCCTGATCGAGGTGATGTCGGATCGCGTGATTTCCCGCCAGGCTGTGACGGTGGAAAAGGGCGACACCACCGTCCCGCTTGAGATCACCGAAGACTGGGGCGCCGGCGCCTACGTGATGGCGACCTACCTGCGCCCGGTGGGCGAGGGCGCGCTGTCCCGCACGCCGGTGCGGGCGCTGGGCATTGCCCATGCGGCCATCGATCCGGGCGCGGCCAAGCTGGCCGTCAGCATCGACGCGCCCGAGATCACGGACCCGCGACAGGTGCAGGACGTCACCGTGAAGGTCGCGGGCGCCTCCGACGAACAGGTCTGGCTGACCCTCGCGGCGGTCGATCTGGGCATCCTCAACCTGACCGGCTTCGAAAGCCCCGACCCCTCGCACTACTATTTCGGCCAGCGCCGCCTTGGTGTCGAACTCCGCGATGTCTACGGCCGACTGATCGATCCGACCAACGGCGCCATGGGCACCGTCCGGTCCGGTGGCGACGCGCAAGGCACGCAACTGCAATCCCCGCCGCCGACGGAGGATCTGATGTCCGTCTTCAGCGGTCCGGTTCAGGTTGGCCCCGATGGCACCGTCACGATCCCCGTCAAACTGCCCGCCTTCAACGGCACCGTCCGCCTGATGGCCGTCGCCTGGTCGAAGACCGGCGTGGGAGAGGCGGAGCGGGACATGATCGTCCGCGATCCGGTTGTCGTGGCCGCCACGGTGCCGCAATTTTTGGCGCCGGGTGACGAAAGCCGCATCCGCATCGCGCTGACCAATACCGACGCGCCCACGGGTCAGATGGAACTGGCCGTATTGCAGAAGGGCACCGGCCTCACGTTGGGCGCCTCGCCCGGCCGGTTCGAACTGGTACAGGGGGCGAAGACCGTCTTCACCGTGCCGGTGTCTGCCCAGACGGTCGGCAATCCGGAGCTGGAACTGGCGCTGACGCTCCCCGACGGGAAGATCCTGCGCCAGACCCTGCGCATGCCCGTCCGCGCCAACGATCCCGAGATCGCGTCGACCCGTCGTTTCTCGCTGGGCCAAGGCGACAGCTTCCTGTTCTCGAAGGACGTCTTCGCCGATTTCCGCCCCGGCACCGGCCGCGCGCTGCTCTCGGCCGGGCCTTTGGCAAAGTTCAACGTTCCGGGCCTTCTGAGCGCGCTCGACCGTTACCCCTATGGCTGCACCGAACAGGTCACGTCGCAGGCGATGCCGCTTCTGTACCTGTCATCGGTTGCGCAAGAGATGGGGCTGGGAGACGGCCCCGACGTGCAAAAGCGCATCGACCAATCCATCGCGCGGATCCTGACGCGGCAGGCCTCCAGCGGCGGCTTCGGGATGTGGGCGGCGGAGTCGGGTGATTTCTGGCTCGATGCCTATGTCACCGATTTCCTGTCGCGGGCAAAGGCGGGCGGCTACGAGGTGCCCGACATCGCGTTCCGCCTTGCCATGGACAACCTGCGCAACCGCATCAACTACGCGCCCGATTTCGACCATGGCGGCGAAACCATCGCCTACGCGCTGTACGTGCTGGCCCGTGAAGGCGCCGCCGCGATGAGCGATCTGCGCTACTATGCCGACGTGAAGGGCGATGCCTTCGGCACCCCCATGGCCGCGGCCCAGCTTGGCGCCGCGCTGGCCGCGTACGGGGACCAGACCCGCGCCGACGCCATGTTCGACCGGGCGGCGGCGATGATCGTCAACGACCAGCCGGACACGGGCGCCAGGGTCCCCGTCCTTCGCACCGATTTCGGAACCTCCCTGCGCGACGGCGCGGCGGTGCTGACCTATGCGGCGGCGGCAGGCAGTTCGGCCGTGAACGTGCGCATGCTGTCGGACCGCGTGGGCCACTTGCTGGCCGCGGCCGACGGGCGGCTTTCGACGCAGGAAAGCACCTGGGCGCTGCTGGCCGCGCATGAGCTGGTGAAGGATCCGGCCCAGTCCGGCCTGACGGTCGATGGGCAACCGGTCTCCGGCCCCTTCGTCGAGGTGCTGGAAAACACGCCCGGCGCGGGAGAGATGAACATAACCGCCACCGGGGGCGCCGCGACGGACATCACGCTCACTACCTTCGGCATCCCGGAAACCCCGCCGCAGGCCGATGGCAACGGCTATGCCATCTCGCGCGCCTACTACACGATGGACGGGGTTGAGCTTGACGGGAGAGGCTTCGCCGTCGGCGACCGCTTCGTGACCGTCGTCACCGTGAAACCGTTCGAAGATGGCAGCGCCCGGCTTATGATCGACGATCCGCTGCCCGCGGGGATCGAGATCGACAACCCCTCGCTCCTGCGCTCCGGCGATATCGGCGCGCTGGACTGGCTGGAACCGTCCGATACCGAAATGGCGCAGTTCCGGTCGGACAGATTCATCGCCGCGGTAAACCAGGAGGGCAGCGGTACGATCACGCTGGCCTATGTCGGCCGTGCGATCAGTCCGGGTGATTATCGCCGCCCGGCAGCCTCGGTCGAGGACATGTACCGCCCCCGCTTCCGCGCCCATACCGACACGACCCGCGTGACCGTGACGGAATGACCACCCGCGGCGCGGCGCGCGCTGTTCTGGCCGCGGCGCTTATCCTCTGGACCGGCGCCACGCTGCGCGATGCGGGCGACGCCTGGATCGACCGGACGGTGCTGCCGCAGGTCTTCTGGGAGACCTCGGTCGAGGTACGGGACCGTCACGGCGCGCTGTTGCGGGCCTACCCGGTGTCGGACGGGCTGATGCGGATGGGCCTGAGTGACCTGGCCGATGTCGATCCTCTCTACCGCGCGATGCTGATCCGGTACGAGGACAAGCGGTTCTACAGCCATCCGGGCGTCGATCTGCTGGCCATGGCCCGTGCCACCGGGCAGGCGATCCTGTCGGGCAAGGCGGTTTCGGGCGGGTCGACGCTGACAATGCAGGTCGCGCGGCTGCTCGAAGACGGCTCGACCGGGCGCTGGGCGGGCAAGCTGCGCCAGATCCGCGTGGCGCTGGCGCTGGAACGGCGGATGCCCAAGGAACGCATCCTGTCGCTTTATCTGACCCATGCGCCTTTCGGCGGGAACCTCGAAGGCGTCCGCGCCGCATCTTACGCGTGGTTCGGCAAGCCGCCCCGGCGTTTGCGGCCCGAGGAAGCGGCGCTGCTGGTGGCGCTCCCCCAAAGCCCGACGCAGCGTCGACCCGACCGCCACGCGCAGGCCGCGCGGTCGGCGCGCGACCAGGTACTGGACCGGATGGAAGCCGAAGCGGTGCTGGACCCGGCAACCGCGCAGGTCGCCCAACACGCGCCCGTCCCGCATGACATGCGCGCCTTTCCCTTGCTGGCCCCGCATCTGGCAGACCGTCTGCGCGCCGATGATCCTACCGCCCGCCGGCATGACGTGACGATCGACGCGAGCCTGCAAGCGGGACTGCAAGGCCTTGCAGCTCGGGCCGCGAAGGCGGCGGGGAACCGGATCTCCGCCGCGATCGTGGTGGCGGATCACCGGACCGGCGAAATCCTCGCCTCGGTCGGGTCCGCCGGGTACGAGGCCGCGCGGAACGGCTATGTCGACATGACCCGCGCCCTGCGGTCGCCCGGATCGACGCTGAAACCGCTGGTTTACGGTCTGGCCTTCGACCGCGGGCTGGCGCATCCCGAAACGGTGATCCGCGATGCGCCGGCGCAGTTCGGCACCTACGCGCCGCGCAATTTCGACGGGGAGTTCCACGGCGATCTGCCGGTGCGCAAGGCGTTGCAACTGTCGCTGAACGTGCCCGTGGTGAAGCTGACGCAGGCGCTGGGTCCGGCGCGGGTGATGTCGGCCCTGCGTCGTTCCGGGGCCGAGCCGGTCGTGCCGGGCGGTCGCCCCGGGCTTGCGATCTCCTTGGGCGGCGTGGGGGTCACGCTTGAAGACCTGGTCCAGCTTTACGCTGCACTGGCGGCGGGCGGAAAAGGGCCAAGGCTGACGATCATGCCGGGCGAACAAAACACCCCGAAACGCCTGATGGGGCCCGAGGCCGCATGGCAGGTTGGCCACATTCTTGCCGGTCTCACCCCGCCACCGGGTGCGCCACGGGGGGCGCTGGCCTACAAGACGGGCACCTCCTACGGCTACCGCGATACGTGGGCGGTGGGGTTCGACGGTGCGCATGTGATCGGCGTCTGGCTCGGCCGCCCGGATGGGACGCCCGTCCCGGGCGCCCTTGGCGCGGATCTGGCCGCACCGCTGTTGTTCGAGGCGTTTGGGCGTCTGAAACCCGCCTTCGACGGTCTCCCGCCGCCGCCGCCCACAACCTTGATCGTGGAGACCGCCGACCTTCCACCGCCCTTGCAACGATTCCGCGATCCCGGCGCGGTTTTCGCAGCCCCGGCCGACGCACCGGAACTGTCCTTCCCGCCGGATGGCGCGCGGCTGTCACCGTCCGACCGTCTCGTTGTCAAATTGCGCGGCGGGCAGGGGCCATTTTCGCTGTTGGCCGACGGCCGTCCCATTGCCACGGGTCTGCGTGGCCGCGAATGGGCGCTGCCGCATCCGGGAGCCGGGTTTTCGACGCTGGTGATCGTAGACGCCAACGGCCGCTCTGATCGGGTGCAGGTGGAATTGCAGTAAGGAATTGTCGCGCGCCGCCAACCACTGCCAGGAAGGTCCTTTTTCAAGAGCCTTCCCGCCGTGTCGGGCTATTGGCGGCCTTCGCGCAGCCAGCCGCCGATGATCAGAAGTGCGGCCAGGATCAGGACAAGCCAGGGCGGCAGCAGCGACAACTGGTGGACGTCCTGCGTCTGGTAGGCTTCGCGCGGTGTGATCCCCAGCCAGCCACGCCCGGCGGCGGGACGACCGGCGCGGACCTCGCGGATGCCGGGCAAACCATCTTCGATCCGGAACACACCGCCGCGCAGGGGCGCCAGGACCGGCTCGACCACGTCACCGGTGGCGATGGTTTCCTCGAACTCCTTCGGCGCCGCGGGGCCAAGGCCGATGACGGCGGTCTTCTCGCCTTCCTCCAGCCGGTAGAGACCCAGCTCCGTCCCGTCGTAGAGCGCTTCGAACCGGCCGGGGCTGACTTCGTCCAATTCCACCGTTTCTTCCGTCCCGTCGGGGCGGGTGATGGTCACGGCGCCGACCTCTTCGCTCAGGCTCCGCCGGACGATCCGCATCGTCTGGCCGGTTGCTTCGGCCCAGAGCGCTTCTTCCTCAAGCTCGGGCTCCTTCATCATCCAGTGCGCCAGCCGCCGCAGCAGTTCCAGTTGCGGACCGCCGCCGTCATAACCGCGGGTCCAGAGCCACGCGTGATCCGATGCCAGCAGCGCCACGCGGCCTTCGCCGACACGGTCGAGCATCAGCAGCGGCCGGTCGCCCGGTCCGTGCATCACCGTCTGCCCGCCCAGCGGATCGAGCTCCACCTGCCGAAGCCAGTCGCCCCAGGCCTCCGGGTCGGGCAATCCGGACGTCACGGGATGGCGTTCGCCCAGGTCTGTCACGGCGGGTTTGAACCGTTCCTCGACCAGCCGGGCCGAGGGTTCGGCCGGCAGGATGGTCCCCAGCGGCGACCGGGCGAGGCTGTCGGCGCCCGCGAAATCCGGGCCGGCCGAGATCAATACCGCGCCGCCGTTGCGGACGTAATCGGCCACGTTGTCGAGATAGATCGGCGGCAGGATCCCGCGGCGCTTGTAGCGGTCGAAGATGATCAGGTCGAAATCCTCGACCTTCTCCATGAACAGCTCGCGCGTGGGGAAGGCGATCAGGGAAAGTTCGCCCACCGGCACGCCGTCCTGCTTTTCGGGCGGGCGGAGGATGGTGAAATGCACGAGGTCGACCGAGCTGTCCGATTTCAGCAGGTTGCGCCAAGTGCGGCTTCCCTGGTGCGGTTCGCCCGAGACAAGCAGCACGCGCAGCCTGTCGCGCACGCCGTTGATCTGGATGATCGCGGCATTGTTGCGGTCGGTCAGTTCGCCGTCGGCTTCCGGAACCGAGAACCGGATCACGTTGCGTCCGCCATGGGGCAGCGTCACCGGCAGGTCGATCTCCTGCCCGATGGGGACGGTGAAGCGTTCCGGCGGCTGGCCATCGACCGAGATGTCGAGGTCTGCCATGGCGTCCGCCGGCGCCGCGCCGCTGTCTTCGACCTTCAATGTCAGCGTCACCGGTTCGCCGATGATGGCGAAGGCGGGGGCGTTCTCGACGATAAGGCGGCGATCCCAGTCGTCCTCCTGCCCCGACAGCATCAGGTGCAGGGGCGCGGGCAGGTCGGGCGTGCGTTCGATATCGTGCACGCGGCCGTCGGACAGGGCGATGATGCCTGCGACGCGCGCCTGCGGTTCCTCGGCCAGCGCGGCAGACAGAGTCGTCATCAGCTCCGTGCCCGCGTTCTTCATGCCGTCCGGCACGCGGATGCGGCGGATTTCCGTGTTCTCCCGCGCGGCCAGTTGGGTGGCCAGCGCATCTGCCGCCTCAGCCGTCTGGCTGGCGCGGTCGGACAGGCGCTGGCTGGCGCTGTCGTCCTCGATCAGCAGGATGATATCGGACAGCGGCGCGCGATCCTCGGCCAGGTAAACCGGGCCCGACAGCGCCGCGACCAGCACCAGCCCGGCGCCGGCACGGAAGGCCCAGCCCGACAGCCCGCGCCACAGCGCCAGCACAACGCCGGCCGCGGCGATCACGCCCAGCGCGATCAGCAGGGGCAGGGGCAGAAGGGGGTCGAAGATGACGGTTCCGGTCATGGAAGCTCCGGTTGGGGCATCACTGGCCCAGACGATCGAGAAGGGCGGGGACGTGGACCTGGTCGGATTTGTAGTTGCCGGTCAGCACGTACATCACGAGGTTGACGCCGAAGCGATGGGCCAGTTCGCGCTGGCGTTCGCCGGCAAAGCCGCGGCCCACGGGCAGCAGCGGGCGGCCTTCGGCATCGGTGGCCCAGGCGGCGGCCCAGTCGTTGCCGCCGAAGATCACCGGGGTCACCCCGTCGTTCAGGTTGCGGAACGGCATGCCTTCGACGCTTTCGGCATCGGCGGGCGCAGATTCGACCCAGATCGACCGGCCGTTATGGCGGCCCGGGTAATCCTGCAGCAGGTAGAAGGTGCGGGTCAGGACATGGTCGTCCGGCACAGGCTCCAGCGGCGGGATGTCGAGCGGGGCGGCCAGTTGCTGCAGCTTCCGGCCATTGGGGCTGGAGGTGCCGAAATTCGCGATATGCGCGTCGCGGGTGTCGAACACGATCATGCCGCCCGACCGCAGGTAAGTGTTCAGCTTGGCATAGGCCTCGTCCGACGGCAGCGGCTGGTCCGGCGTGATCGGCCAGTAGAGCAGCGGGTAGAAGGCCAGTTCGTCGGTTTCCAGATCCACGCCATGGGGCGTTGCCGGTTCGACCGAGGTGCGGAAATACAGCGTGTCCGACAGGCCGCGCAGCCCTGCCTGGGCGATGTCGTCGACTTCCGGATCGCCGGTCAGGACATGCCCCAATACCAGTTCGTCGGTGGCGAGGATGGCGAGATCGTCGGTCTCTGCCTCCTGCGCCTGCGCGGGATCGGCGGCGGTCAGCAAGCACAGCGCCAGCAGGGCCGCGGCCCCGCCGGATCGCGCGCGAGATGCCGTGAGCCGGCCCGAAAGCGCCAGCGTGGCGATCACGTCGGCCGCCAGAAGCAGGAGGGCGAGGCCCAGAAGCCAGCCGCCCAGCGGGCGTTCGCGTTCGAAACCCAGGCCTTCGACCGGCACGTCGGCGGGCCATGTCGCGGGTTGCAGGGTTTCATCCGGGCGCAGCACGTTGCGGGCAAGACGGCGGTCTTCGTTCTGGTAGAGACCGGGGCGCATGTCAGGGCCAAGCTGGGCCGAGACCAGTTCAGGCCCCTCGACGCCGGGCAGCGTGGTCGCATCTTCCAGCAGGCCGAACCCGTCCAGCACACGTACAGGCGTCCAGACCGTGCCCTCCAGATCGGCGGCATCGGGCGAGCCGGTGGCGGAGGAAACGGCGAGGCGCTCCAGCATCTCGACAAACAGGCCCGACAGCGGCAGCGAGGACCATTCGGCATTGGCGGTGACGTGGATCAGCACGACCTGGCCGCCCCCCAAGGCCTTGCGGGTGACAAGCGGTGTGCCGTCGGAAAGCGAGGCGATCACGCGGTCGGCGAGCGTCGGGTCGGGCTGGGCCATGACCTGTGACGTGACGGTGACATCCTCCGGGATGGTCAGACCGAAGAAGGGCGAATCCTCCTTGAAGGGGGCCAGTTCCTTGGGCGAGCCCCAGCTCATCGCGCCGCCGACGCTGCGGCCCCCGGCGCGCAGGCGCACGGGCATTAGCGGGTGTTCGTCGGACCGGCTCACGTCGCTGGCCGCCAGGCGTGGCCCGGCGAAGCGCAAGAGCAGGCCGCCATCGTCGACCCATTCGGTCAGCGCGTCTTCCTCGGCCGCCGACAGCGTCGCGACATCGGCCAGCACGATGGCATCCGGGTTGGCGGGCAGCACGTCCAGCAGCGCGCCGTTCAGGATATCGGCTGTCGGTTCCAGCGCCTGTTCAAGGTAATGGAGCGGCGCCAGCAGTTCGAGCCCCTCATGCCCCTCGCGCCCGGCGATCAGGGCAACTTCGCGGCGGCGCAGGCCGTCATCGCCAAGGCTGACGGCCCCGGCCGACCGCTGGCCCTGCAGTTCGAACCGCGTGATCCGGGCGCGGAGTTCGGACGGCAGCGACAGGTCGACGCTGGCCTCGGTCTCCCCCGCCGCGAAATCGGCGGTGGCCGAGGCCAGCAGGCGCTCCGTGCCTGCCGGATCGCGGCCCTGGGCCAGTACGGTCACTTCCCGTGACGGGCCGGCGGTGGCGCGGATAATGGTCAGGCGGATGACGCCGTCTTCGAAGGTGGCGGGGCGCAGCGCCAGGGCCTCGCGCGTGGATTGCAGGACGCGAAGATCGCCGGCGCTGCGTGCGGCGGCGATCAATTCGTCACGGCCTTCGTAATCGACCCCGTCGGAGATCCAGCGGATCTCCGTCCCGGCAGGAATGCCATCGAGCGCGCTCGAGGCCATGGCGATCTGATCCGGCGACGGCTGCCACGGTTCGGGTAGAAGCCCCGCGATGCGGGTCCGCCATGCGGTGGCGTTCTGGAACTGAGGTTCTTCCGGCTGGGTCAGGCGCATCATCGCGACGGGTCGCCCGGCGCGGCCGGCTTCGGCAAGCTGCTGTTCCAGTAGATCGGACGTCCGCGCCCAGGCGCTGGCGCCCGCCCAGCTGGCATCCAGCAGGAAGAGTACGGGGCCGGAGCCCGCGGTTTCCGTTTTCGGGTTCAGGACCGGGCCGGCCAGGCCAAGGATCACGGCCGCGACGGCGATCATGCGCATCAGCAGCAGCCACCACGGCGTGCGGTCGGTGACCTGTTCGTCGTCCTTCAGGCCCAGAAGCAGCGTGACGCCCGGGAACATCCGCCGGATCGGCGCGGGCGGCACGGCGCGCAGCAGCAGCCACAGGACCGGCAGCGCGGCCAGCCCCAGCAGCAGCCACGGCGCGGTAAAACCTATGCCCAGGATGGTGAACATCATGCCCCCCGGTTCAGCGCGGTCCACAGCCACAGAAGGGCCGATTGCGCGCTGTTGTTGGTCAGGTGCAGCCCCATCTGCCAGCCGGTGGTGCGGGTCAGACGCTCCATCCAGTCGCGGCGGGCGGCGAGACGGTCGAGATAGCGTTGCCGCAGCTCTCCCGCCTTCAGGGTCTCGTGATGGATCGACCCGCCGACGCTTTCGAAGATCGTGCGTCCTCGGAAGGGGAATTCCTCTTCGCTGGGGTCAAGGATCTGCAGCAGTACGCCCCGCACGCCGCGGTCGGCGGCCTTGGTAAGCGCCACTTCGACCTCCTCCATCGGACCGAGGAAATCCGAGATGAACAGCGCCCTTGCATGGGGGATCATGGCGCGATGTTCGGGCGGGGCGTAATCGTCTTCGGCGTCTTCCGAGAACATCTCTGCCAGTCGCAGGATCTGGTTGCGGCCCCGGCGCGGCGGCAGGTTGGTGCCGGTCAGGCCCACCCGTTCGCCGCCACGCACCAGCAGCACGGCCGAGGCGAGGCCAAGAAGCCGGGCACGGTCGGCCTTGGTCGGCAGGCTGTCATCCGAGGCAAAGCGCATCGACGCGCCCCGGTCGACCCAGAGCATCACCGATTGCGCGATCTGCCATTCCCGTTCGCGGACGAACTGCTGGTCGCCACGGGCAGACCGGCGGTGGTCGATCAGGCGGCGGCTGTCGCCCTGCTGCACCGGGCGGTATTGCCAGAAATCGTCGCCCAGCCCGGCGCGCCTTCGGCCGTGATCGCCCAGAAGGACGGTCCCGGCCAAGTGGTCGGCGCGGGCCAGAAGCGGGGGAAGGCGTCCGGCCTCGGCTTCGGCCTTATGTCGTAGGGTGCTGGCTGACGTCACGCCGCCCTCTCGTGCCCGTCAAGACGGGCGGCGGTGTCTTCGATCAGCCCGGCAAGGCTGTCACCACGGGCGCGGGCCGCGAAGGTCAGCGCCATCCGGTGGCTGAGAACGGGGCGGGCGAGCGCGATCACGTCTTCGGGGCTGGGCGCCAGCCGGTTTTCCAGAAGCGCCCGCGCCCTCACCGTCAGCATCAGCGCCTGCGCGGCGCGGGGGCCGGGGCCCCAGGCGACGGTGTCCTGAACACGTTCGGAGGCGCCGGGTTCCTCGGGGCGGAAGGCGCGGACGAGATCGAGGATCATGTCCATAACGGCCTCGCCCACCGGCATCCGACGCAGCAGGCGCTGCGCGGCCAGCAGGTCTTCCGTGGAGAAAATCGCCTCGGCCTCGGCCTCCTCCACGCCGGTGGTGGCCAGGAGGATGTCGCGTTCGGTCTGGCGGTCGGGGTACTGCACGTCGATCTGAACCAGGAATCGGTCAAGCTGCGCTTCGGGCAGCGGATAGGTGCCTTCCTGTTCGATCGGGTTCTGCGTGGCCAGCACATGGAAGGGTGTGCCCAGCGGGCGATCCTGCCCTGCGACGGTCACGGTGCGTTCCTGCATCGCCTGCAGCAGCGCCGATTGCGTCCGGGGAGAGGCGCGGTTGATCTCGTCCGCCATCAGAAGCTGGCAGAAGATCGGACCTTCCAGGAATCGGAAATGGCGCGATCCGTCTTCGGCCGTGTCCAGAACTTCGGATCCAAGGATATCGGCCGGCATCAGGTCGGGCGTGAACTGCACGCGGTTGGAATTCAGCCCCATCACGGTCGCCAGCGTTTCCACCAGCCGCGTCTTGCCCAGTCCCGGCAGACCGATCAGCAATCCGTGCCCGCCGCACAGGAGCGACGTCAGCGCCAGGTCCACGACCTGCGTCTGTCCGATAAAGCGGCGGTTGATCGAGGCCTTCGCACGTGCGAGCTTTTCTTCAAGCGCTTCGATCTCGGCGACCAGGTCGGTGGGATCGGACATGGACTTCCTTTCGGGACGGGGAGCGTTTCGTTAGGCCGGGAGTTACCCTGTTGAACCTAAGATTATCTCGACAGGAAGAAATGGCAAAAGCAATGACTGCACAAAAAACCGTGACACCTTCGGCGGAGGGGATCGCAGAAGCGATCCGGTCGGCCGAAAACACCGATGGCGAAAAAAGGGGCAAGAAACGCGGCCTGCCGCCGGTACACCTTTGGAATCCCCCGTTTTGCGGCGATCTGGACATGCGGATCGCCCGCGACGGGACGTGGTTCTACCTGGGCACGCCCATCGGCCGGAAGGAGCTGGTGAAGCTGTTTTCGTCGATTCTGAAGCTGGAAGACGGCAAACACTATCTTGTGACCCCTGTCGAAAAAGTGGGCATTACCGTCGATGACGCGCCTTTCGTCGCGGTTGATTTCCAGGTTTCGGGCGAAGGGCGCGACCAGGTGCTGACTTTCACGACTCAGGTGGAAGACCAGACTGTGGCGGGCCCGGAGAACGGCATTCGTGTCGAACGCCACAGTGAAACGGGCGAGCCGTCGCCCTATGTCCACGTCCGCGCAGGGCTGGAGGCGCTGATCGACCGAAAGAGCTTTTATCGGCTGGTGGACCTGGGCCAGGACCATGACGGATGGTTCGGCGTCTGGTCGGGCGGAGAGTTCTTTCCGATCATTCCGTCGAAGGAACTGGACGGTCTGTGATCGCGGGCGGTGCGTGGGAACCACGCACCCTTCGGTTGCCGCGACCGGGTGGTCTGGCAGCCTGACCTTTGATAGAAGGACTGAGATCGGTTTTCGACGTTTCGTAAGGGGTTTGGTGTCATTCCGCTGAAGTTTGCCGCGAACATTTCGCATCTGTTTCTTGAACGACCGTTCGAGGATCGCTTCGCCGCGGCCGCCTCTGCGGGGTTCACGGGCGTCGAGATCCTGTTCCCTTATGACCGCCCCGCTGCCGAGGTGGCCGCGCTGGCCGGGGCCGCGGGCCTGACACCCGTCCTGATGAACGCGCCCCCGCCGGTGCCTGAGGGCAAGCCCAGGGGCTTCCCCGCGGAACCGGGGCAGGACGCCGTGTTCCGCGCGCAGATGGAAGGCGTGCTGTCCTATGCCTCGGGCTTCCGGCCCGGGCTGATCCACGTGATGGCCGGCTACAGCGACGATCCCGACACCGTGGCGCGCTTCGTCGATAACCTGACGCTGCTGTGCGATGCCGCGCCAGGGCAGGGCTTCACCATCGAACCGCTGAACCCCGAGGCCCAGCCGGGATACGTGCTGAACGACTACGATCTGGCGCTCGCCGTTCTGGACGCCGTGAACCGGCCCAATCTCGGGCTGCAATACGACAGCTACCATTCGGCCATGATCCACGGCGACGCGCTGGCGGCATGGGAGCGTTTCGGGAGCCGTGCCACCCATGTCCAGCTCGGCGCCGCGCCCGACAGGTCGGAACCCGGACAGGGCGACACCGATTTCCCGGCGCTCTTCCGGGCGATCGAGACGTCGGGCTATGATGGCTGGATCAGCGCGGAATACACGCCGACCACGGATCGGACCGAAGACAGCCTGGGCTGGATGGCGGCATATCTCTGACATTCGCGGCCGCGTTCTTCTTTCCGCAGGGTAAATTACCGGATACGTCGCGCAACACCTGATCTGTACAACCTGAAGTGCAGCAAGACGTTGTTTTCTTGGCAACTTGTCCTGTTAACGGACGGCTGAGGCATTGACCGGCCAGCCCAATGGCGGCGACTGTGCCCGCGTTTCCATTGCCGTTCCCGGAGTCCTCAGATGGCCACTTTCTCATACTCGTCCAGTTCCTGGGGCGCGCTTCAAACCATGTTGACGGGTGTCCTGACCGATACCTCGGACCGGGTCATTTCCTCGACCAGCACCCGGATCGACTATGGCGACAACCCCATGCGCGATCCCTACACCCAGTTCTTCGGCTTCGGGATGAACGGGACCACCACCGCCGGTGTCGTGACCGATGTCGACATTTACTGGCCGAATTCCGGGTCGCTTTCCTACATCATGGACGGCATGCCGCAGGTTCCGCTGGCCGATCTTTTCAACGTCGGAAACACCGCGCACCCGCTGGATGCGCTCAACCACATCCTCGCCCGCGCCGACTGGACGGGCTACGGCACCGGCTATGACGAATCCTTCGACGGGTTCTACAGCGCCGAATCGATCCACGCCGGCGGGGGTGACGACTACTACACGGCCTCCATGGCACCGGGGCAGGCGCGCAACATCGTCGACCGTTTCGATGGCGGCGATGGCAATGACTCGGTTTCGTTCCTCGACATGCCCGTCGGGGTCACCGTGGACCTGGCGGCCGGAACGGTCGTCTTCAACGAGGCCGTGAATGGCGCGATCTTCTCGCGCACGCTGCAGATGGTCAACGTCGAGGAGTTCACCGCCAGCAACCGGGCCGACCAGATTTCGGGCACCAACGGGAACGATCAGCTCTATGCCGCGGGCGGAAACGATACTGTCCGCGGCCTCAAAGGCTCTGATGGCCTGTTCGGCCACGGCGGCGCCGATTTCCTAGATGGCGGGAAAGGGCAAGACTGGCTGAGCGGCGGCAAGGGCAAGGATGTGCTCCTGGGCCGTGGTGGCAACGACAAGCTCGACGGCGACAAAGGGGCAGACGTGCTGCGGGGCGCCAAGGGCCGTGACACGCTGGACGGCGGCGGCGGCCGCGACAAGCTGTATGCCGGCGGCGGCAAGGATAAGTTGCAGGGCGGCGGCGGCAACGACCGGATGGATGGCGGCAACGGCAACGACGTCATGCGCGGCGACATGGGCAGCGACACGCTCCGCGGCGGGAACGGCGCCGACAGGATCGGCGGCGGCCGCGGTAACGACCATATCTATGGCGACAAGGGCAATGACACCCTGACCGGCGGCAAGGGCAAGGACGTGTTCGTGTTCAAGACCAAGGGCAACACGGGCAGTGACGAGATCACCGATTTCCAATTGAAGAACGACCTGCTGGATCTGAGGGGCGGGAACACCAAGACGAATATCTTCCACGATGGCGCCGACACGGTGATCGACTACGCCGGGGGCATGATCCGCCTGCTGGACGTCCACCTGAACGAAAACCAGTACGACGTCATCATCTGACGCCATGCCCGCCGGTCACGGAGACCGGCGGGCCGCCACGCTTCTTTGGTCCACAAATACCTCGGGGGAGCGGCGCCCATGGCGCCGCGGGGGCAGAGCCCCCAGAAATCCCGTCGGCTGACGCTAGTGCGCCTCAGCCCAGTTGGCACCGCGGCCCGCGTCAACGACAAGCGGGACATCCAGCCTCACCGCCGGATCGGCGGCCTCCTCCATCACGCTGCGCGCGACGTCGATGGTCTGGTCGACCGAGCCTTCCGGCACTTCGAACAGCAGTTCATCGTGAACCTGCAGCAGCATCCTCGCGGGCAGATGGGCGATGGCCGCGGGCATCCGGATCATGGCGCGGCGGATGATATCGGCCGCGGTGCCCTGGATCGGCGCGTTGATCGCGGCGCGCTGGGCAAAGCCCGCCTTGGGGCCGCGGGCGTTGATTTCCGGCGTATGGATACGTCGGCCGAACAGGGTCTGGACGTAGCCGTGTTCCTTCGCGAAGCCCTTGGTCGCGTCCATGTAATCGCGGATGCCGGGGAAACGTTCGAAATAGCGGTCGATGAAGCCCTGCGCTTCGGACCGGGGAATCCGCAGGTTGCGGGCCAGCCCGAAACCGGAAATCCCGTAGATCACCCCGAAATTGATCGCCTTGGCGCGGCGGCGGATGTCGGGCGTCATCTCTTCCATCGGCACGTTGAACATCTCGGACGCGGTCATCGCGTGAATGTCCAGCCCGTCGGCGAACGCCTGCTTCAGTTCCGGGATATCTGCGATATGGGCGAGGATCCGCAGCTCGATCTGGGAATAATCGAGCGACAGCAGCACGTTGCCGTCTTCTGCGACGAAGGCCTCGCGGATGCGGCGGCCCTCTTCGCTGCGGACGGGGATATTCTGCAGGTTCGGGTCGGTGGAGGCCAGCCGCCCCGTAGACGCGCCGGCGATGGAATAGGACGTGTGCACGCGCCCCGTGTCGGGGTTGATGTGTTCCTGCAGCGCGTCGGTATAGGTCGATTTCAGCTTCGAAAGCTGCCGCCAGTCAAGGATGCGGGCGGGCATGTCGTGGAGCGTGGCCAGATCTTCCAGCACATCGGCGGGCGTGGAGTACTTGCCGTTCTTGCCGCGTTTGCCGCCTTCAAGGCCCATCTTGTCGAACAGCACCTCGCCCACCTGTGACGGCGAACCGACGTTGAATTTCTCGCCTGCCAGTTCATGGATTTCGGCCTCGAGCCCGGCCATCTTCTGGGCAAAGGCCGACGACATGCGCGACAGGGTCTGCCGGTCGACCTTGATGCCGTCCATCTCCATCTTCGCCAGCACCGGGACCAGCGGGCGTTCCAGCGTTTCGTAGACGGTCGTCACCTTCTCGCGGTGAAGCTCCGGCTTAAGGACCTGCCACAGGCGCAGCGTGATGTCGGCGTCTTCGGCGGCATAGGGCGTGGCGTCCGACAGCGGCACGCGGTCGAAGGTCCGGGCCGACTTGCCAGACCCCAGCAACGGCTTGATCGGGATCGGCGTGTGATCGAGATACCGTTCCGACAGCGTGTCCATGCCGTGCCCGTGGATGCCCGCGTGCTGCGCGTAGGAGATCAGCATCGTGTCGTCGATGGGCGCCACGTCCACGCCGTAGCGGGCGAAGATCTTGGCGTCGTACTTCATGTTCTGCCCGATTTTCAGGACGGACGCGTCCTCAAGCACCGGTTTCAGCGCCTCTAGTGCTTCGTCCAGCGGGATCTGGCCGTCTTCCAGCGCGTCAGAGCCGAACAGATCGTCCGCGTCGCCCTTCTTGTGGATCAGCGGAATGTAGCAGGCCGACCCCGGCTCGACCGACAGGGAGATGCCCACCAGGTCGGCTGTCATCTCGTTCAGGCCGGTGGTTTCGGTGTCGATGGCGACATAGCCGCGTTCCCGGATCTTCGCGATCCAGGTGTCGAGCGCGCCCGGATCCTTGACGCATTCGTAGTTCGCGGCGTCGAAAGGGGCCGTGATCGCCGGGTTGGGCGCAACCGGCGTATCGTCGGCCTTCTCCGGTTGCTTGATCTCGGGCGCGTCGACGCCGATCTGGTCGGCGATGCGCTTGGTCAGGGTGCGGAATTCCATTTCCGCGAGGAAGGGCATCAGGACCTCCGGGTCGGGGTCCTTCACCTCCAGATCGTCCAGCGTGAAATCCAGTGGAGTTTCGCAATCCAGCTGCACCAACTTGCGCGACAGGCGGATCTGGTCGGCATGGTCGATCAGGGTCTGCCGGCGCTTGGGTTGCTTGATCTCTTCCGCGCGCTCCAGCAGCGAATCCAGATCGCCGTATTCGTTGATCAGCAGCGCGGCCGTCTTGATCCCGATGCCCGGCGCGCCCGGCACGTTGTCGACGGAATCGCCCGCCAGTGCCTGCACGTCGACCACGCGGTTGGGCGCCACGCCGAATTTCTCGTGCACGCCGTCCACGTCGATCAGGCGGTTCTTCATGGCATCCAGCATCTCGACCCCGTCGCCGACCAGCTGCATCAGGTCCTTGTCCGAGGAAATGATCGTCACCCGGCCGCCGGCGTCCCGGGCCTGGCAGGCGAGCGTGCCGATGATGTCGTCGGCCTCGTAGCCTTCCAGTTCCTTGCAGGCGATGTTGAAGGCCTCGGTCGCGCGGCGGGTCAGCGGGATCTGCGGGCGCAGGTCCTCGGGCATCTCGTCGCGGTTGGCCTTGTAGAGGTCATACAGATCGTTGCGGAACGTGTGGCTGCCCTTGTCGAAGATCACCGCGACATGGGTGGGCGCGTCCGACCCGGTGTTTCCCTCGATATAGCGGTAGAGCATGTTGCAGAAGCCCGCGACGGCGCCGATGGGCACGCCATCGGACTTGCGCGTCAGCGGCGGCAGCGCGTGATACGCCCGGAAAATGAAGGACGAGCCGTCGATCAGATGCAGATGGCAGCCCTTGCCGAATGTCGTCGTCATGTCGCCCTCACTGCTGGTCCGGGGGAAGATATGCCACGTTCGGTTCCATGCTGCCAGCAGGGTTCTTCCGTTGCGGATTTGCGGTCGCAGGGGCTCAAAAAGGACCGGTGCGTACTTATTTGGAGAATGAGTGTTCAATAAAGGAGAGAACCGATGGCCGGACAATCTTACGACGGCAAGGTGGTGGTTCTGACAGGCGCGAACGGCGCCATCGGCATGGCCGCCGCGAAACTGATGGCCGAGCGTGGGGCGCAAATCTTCGCGGTCGACATGCCCGGCACCGACTGGGCCGCGTTTCGCGACGCGGTGGGTCATGAGAACAAGGTCGCCACGACCGAAGCCGACGTGACCCGGGAGGCCGACGTGAAGGCCTATGTCGATGCCGCGGTCGACCGGTTTGGCACGATCGACGTGTTCTTCAACAATGCCGGGATCGAAGGCAAGTACCAGACCATCGACGAACTGGATATCGAGAACCTGGAAAAGGTGCTGGCCGTGAACGTCAAGGGCGTTGCCATGGGCATGAAGTACGTGCTGCCGGTGATGTACAAGGCGGGCAGCGGCGCGATCGTGAACATGTCGTCGGTTGCGGGGCTGGGCGGCTCGCCCGGGCTACTGCCCTATATCACGTCGAAACACGCGGTGATCGGCATGACGCGGACGGCCGCGCTGGAAGCCGGGCCCAAGGGCATACGCGTGAACTGCGTCAACCCCGGCCCGATCGAAAGCCGGATGATGGATTCGATCAATACCGGACAGGGCGACAAGACCTCGGCCCACGAGGCGACGGCGAGCTCGATCGCCATGGGCCGCTACGGCACGCCGGAAGAGGTGGCCGGCATCATGGCCTTCCTTGGCTCGGACGATGCGGGCTACTGCAATGGCGGGTTCTACACCGTCGACGGTGGCCTGACGGCCGCCTGATAGCGTCAGGGCCGGGCTCGGAACGGGGCACTGCCGGGGGCCGACCCCGGCGGTGCCTAGGCAGCCTTGTCGGCGAAGTCCTTGTGGACGAACTTGCAGTCGCAATACCCGCATTCGACGACACCGGTATCGCGCGGGATCTGGAGCCAGACGCGCGGATGCCCCAGTGCCCCTTCGCCGCCATCGCAGGCGATGCGGTAGGTGTCCACGATCTTGGTTTCCGGCGCGTCGATGGTCATCAGGGGCGTCCTTGGCTTCAATGCTGGATTTCCGCCAATCTAGGCGGCGAAAGGGCGCGGGGACAAGGGGGCAAGGCGTCGCTCCGATCCCGCGTCGCCCGCCGCGCCCCCGGGCCGACCCGCCCGCCCACCCGAACGGGCGGTCCCCTGTCGGGGCCCGCCCTCGCCGGCCCGGGGACGCGGCGGGCGATGCGGGGCCTGCGGGCGTACCCTGTGGCACGCGATGGACCGCCTCGGGCGGGAGTATTTGGGAAGAGAAGAAGGGGATTTGCGCCTGTCTTCTTCTCTTCTCCAAATACTCTGGCGGAGCGCGCCCGGAACGGGCGGGCGGGGGCAGCGCCCCCCCTGCGACGGTGAAGCGAGGGACTCCAAAAGAGAACAAAAGGGGAATATGATGGCGGCGGATGTTTGCAGAGCTGTCGATCACCTCGAACTTCACCTTCCTCACCGGGGCGTCTCATCCCGAGGAGATGATGGCGCGCGCCTGTGCGCTGGGGCTGCCGGGCATCGCCGTTGCGGATGACAACTCCGTCGCGGGAATCGTGCGGGCGCATACCGAGGCGCGGACGATCCGGCGGCTGGTGCAGGAGCGGCTGGACTGGGAGGCCGCGCAGGCGCCGATAGGGCCGCCGCGGCCGGATCATATTCCGGCGCCGCCCTCCTTTCCGATCCGGAACGCGCCGCGGCTGATTCCGGCGGCCAAGCTGATTTTCGTTGATGCGCCGCCCGTTACCGTTCTGCCGCGCACGCGGACGGGGTGGGGGGCGCTGTGCCGGATCCTGTCTGCCGGTCGGCTGAAGGCTGGGAAGGGGGACTGCATCCTGCACCTGTCCGACCTGCTGGAAGGGGGGCGGGATCTTGAGCTTCTGCTGTGGCCCGGAGAGGCGCCCGTCGCCGGCTGGGCGCCGCATCTGCGCGCCCTGCGCCAGCGGTTCCCGGGCGCGCTGCACCTGCTGCTGACGCCGCGTTATGACGGGACCGACAGCATGCGATTCGTTTCGCTGGCGGAGGAGGCGCGGCGGATGGGGCTGCCGGTGCTCGCCAGCGCCGCGCCCTTGATGCATCGCGGGCAGCGGCGGCGGATGGCCGATGTGCTGACCGCGATCCGCCTGAAATGCCGGGTCGAGGCGCTGGGCCGCAATGCGCTGGCCAATGCCGAACGCCGGTTGCGCAGCGAGGCCGAGATGCGACGGCTGTTCCGGGGCCACGAAGACGCGGTCGATGCGGCGGGTCGGCTGATGAAACAGCTGACCTTTTCGCTGGACGAGCTGCGCTATGAATACCCGTCCGAAGTGGCCGAGGGCGAAAGCCCCGCCCAGCGGCTGCACCGGCTGGCGCACGAGGGGCTGGCCTGGCGCTATCCCGGCGGCGCGCCCGAGCGGGTGCAGAAGATGATGGCGCACGAGCTCGACCTGATCGGCAAGCTGAAATACGAACCCTATTTCCTGACCGTCCGCGATATCGTCCACTTTGCCCGGTCCCGCGATATCCTGTGCCAGGGGCGCGGGTCGGCGGCGAATTCGGTGGTGTGCTACTGCCTTGGCGTGACCTCGGTCAGCCCGGAAATGGGCACGATGGTGTTCGAGCGCTTCGTGTCGGAAGCGCGTGACGAGCCCCCCGACATCGACGTCGATTTCGAACATGAACGGCGCGAGGAAGTGATCCAGTGGATCTACGAACGCTATGGCCGCCACCGCGCGGGCCTGTGCGCGACCGTGATCCACTACCGCGGCAAGCGCGCGATCCGCGAGGTGGGGCGCGCCATGGGCCTTTCCGACGACACGATTTCGGCCATGTCCTCGCAGCTCTGGGGCTTCTTCGCGCCGCAGGGGATGGAGCCGCACCGGATGCGCGAGATCGGACTGGATCCGACCGACCGCCGCCTGCAGCAGACCATGCAGCTGGTCTACGAGATCGACGGCTTCCCGCGGCACCTGTCCCAGCATGTCGGCGGCTTCATCATCACCGAAGGCCGGCTGGACGAACTCGTCCCAATCGAGAACGCGGCGATGGAGGACCGGACGGTCATCTGCTGGGACAAGGACGATATCGACACGCTGGGCATCCTGAAGGTCGACGTTCTGTCGCTTGGGATGCTGACCTGCATCCGCAAGGCGTTCGACCTGCTGGCGATGCATCACCGCGAGCAGCACACGCTGGCGACGCTCCCGCCGGAGGATCCGGCGGTGTACGACATGCTGTGCAAGGCGGATTCGGTGGGAGTCTTCCAGGTGGAAAGCCGGGCGCAGATGAACTTCCTGCCCCGGATGAAGCCCCGAAACTTCTATGACCTGGTGATCGAGGTCGCGATCATCCGTCCCGGGCCCATTCAGGGCGACATGGTGCACCCGTTCATAAGGCGACGGAACGGGGAGGAGGAGGTATCGTTCCCGTCGGATGCGCTGGGCGAGGTGCTGGGCAAGACGCTGGGCGTGCCTTTGTTCCAGGAGCAGGCGATGCAGATCGCCATCATCGGCGCGGGCTTCACGCCGGACCAGGCCGACAGGCTGCGGAGGTCGCTGGCGACGTTCAAGAAGCACGGCAATGTCAGCGACTTCCGGTCGATGTTCCTGAAGGGGATGATCCGGAACGGCTATGATCAGGAGTTCGCGGAACGCTGCTTTTCCCAGATCGAGGGCTTCGGGTCCTACGGCTTCCCCGAAAGCCACGCGGCGAGTTTCGCGCTGCTGGTCTATGCCTCGGCCTGGCTCAAGTGCCATTACCCGGGGATCTTCGCCTGCGCGCTGCTGAATTCGCAGCCGATGGGGTTCTATGCCCCGGCCCAGATCGTGCGGGATGCGCGGGAACATAGGGTCGATGTGCGGCCCGTCTGCGTGAACGAAAGCTACTGGGACAACGTGATGGAACCCGACGGCCGCGGCGGGCTGGCGCTGCGCCTGGGCTTCCGGCAGATCAAGGGCTTTTCGGAAGAGGACGCCGCCTGGCTGACGGCGGCGCGGGGGAATGGCTACCGCGAGGTATCGGCCCTCTGGCGCCGGGCCGGGATGAAACCGGCGGTGCTGGAACGGCTGGCCGAGGCGGATGCGTTCCATTCGCTGGGCATTTCGCGCCGGGAAGCACTGTGGGAAGCCAAGGCGATTGCTGCGGACAAGCCCCTGCCGCTGTTTGCCGGGGACCTGGGGGGCGAGACGTTCGACGAACCTCAGGCGGATCTGCCGGTGATGAGCCTGGGCGAGGAAGTGGTGGAGGATTACGTCGCCACCCGGCTGAGCCTGAAGGCGCATCCGGTGGCGTTGCTCAGGGATATGCTGACACCCCCGGCGGGGAAAGCCGCTTTCGAAATGGGCCACGCCGGCCCACGGGGGGGCAGGTCGGCGCGGCCCGACGTGCCGCCAGGTGGGACATGGTCTGGCGGGGCACGAACTGTCCCGGACGGAAGCAAGGGGCCCCGTGGGGAGGAATGACTATTGCGCTTTCAATTCAGAGAGCGTGTGGAGGGCGGCGGCATCGATTCGGGCCTGGAAAACAGGCGCTTGGCATTCTTGTTGTGCCGGAAAAGGGTCTTGTCGTTTTCCTTGCGCCTGAGAATGCGGCGCGCGGGTGTCGGGACGTGGTCCGGCAGAATGATTTCAGGGAAAATAGAGGCCAGTTCGCGCAGCTGCGCCGCGCCCAGGGCTTTCAGGGCCATAGGGCCGGTCAGCATGCTTTCGGAAACGGCCCCGTTGGCCCAGACCAGTTCGTGCCGATCCAGCAGGAAATGAAAGTACTCGACAGACGGGGAGTCGTCGACGGCAATGCCCGCGTAGCCCAAAAGCATCTTGGCGGCGACCAGCACCTCGTCCGTGTCGAACATCCGCCGGATGATCTTGGATGACAGAACGACCCGGTGCTGGGGAGAGACGACAAGATCCTCGGACGGATACCCGTCCCCCAGTGCCCCTGCCGGAATACGGATCGGCCGCAATTCGGGGTACGCGTTCAGATCGCCCCGGCGAAGCTTGCGCGACGAAATCCAGCGAATCGGCTGCGGGCCGTGATCGACGGTTTCGACAAGATCGCCTTCGCAGAGCGTTTCGATCCTCCGCGGCCCCGACGGTGTCGCGATCAGGGTGCCGCGGATGAAACAGGGGACGACGGGATCGACGATGTTGGCATCGATGGTCAGCTGGTTGTCTGGGCTGATCGTGTTGTCGACGGGCGCGCGAATCTCGCCGACCGTGAACGGATCGTTGTCTGTCGCGAAGTAGAGGTTCCCGCCAATGTCGCCGGCGGGCGTTCCCGGATTGAGCGGATCGTAGGGAACAGGATAGGCCGTCAGGTTCTGGTTGATCTTCGCCATATCCTGCCCGGACTGGTTGTCACGGGAAAGGGGAGAGTTGTTGTTCTGATCAACGACCTGGTATTCCGGCGTGCCATCCCCGTCGGCATCGATGAACATGGAAACCGGCTGGGTGCCGCTTGCGATCCAGTACTCCGGCACACCGTCGGGCGGGTCCGAGATGTCGGAATAGAACAGGTCGGCATCGTCGATTTCGATCGTGAAGACCGCATCCGACGTATCGGAATAGCCCTGATTGTTCAGAAAATCGACCACGGGCAGCGACGAGACTTCAAGACCGCCACCGACGTTGTTGCCTTGGGCAATCGTATCGACGCTGAAAGTCAGGGTGGCCAAGGTTAGATCTTCCCAAGTCGAAGCTATTAATTGTATACGATCATAGCAATTGGAGCGGATAGCACAAGAAAGTACTGCAACTTTAACGACACTAACGCGCTTAATCTGCAACCTGAATATAACAAATGTGTGATATGGCGCTAGTTTCCCGGGACATTCAGGACGATATCGTTTCGCTCGCACAACTTGGACGTGTTGCACGAAAACGCGGCATGGCAGAGACGGCCCCTTCCAACGCCCCTGTGAACGGGTGTTCACGCCCCGGCGGCCATGCGATTCATTTTGCCGAGTTGGCGGTTCCGTTCGCTGCCGTGCAGCGTTAGAAGGCCCTGACATGTGACGTGAAGGGTCGAAAAATGGCAGCACCGAAACCTGTGGTTCTCTGCATTCTCGACGGCTGGGGCCTGTCCGACGTGACCGAGGCCAACGCCCCCCATCTGGCGCACACCCCGGCCTTCGACCGGATCATGGCGACCTGTCCCAACGCCAGGCTGACGACCCATGGCACGGATGTCGGCCTGCCCGCCGGGCAGATGGGCAACTCGGAAGTCGGCCACATGAACATCGGCGCGGGCCGCGTCGTGGCGATGGACCTTGGCCAGATCGACCTTGCCATCGAATCCGGCGCGTTCTTCGAAAACGATGCGCTGCAGGCCTTCATCGCCGCGCTGAAGGATACGGGCGGCACCGCGCACCTGATGGGGCTGGTCTCTGATGGTGGCGTGCACGGGTCGCTCGACCACCTGAACGCCGCCGTGAAGGCGATCACCGATGCGGGCGTGCCGGTCGTGATCCACGCCATGACCGACGGGCGCGACGTGGCGCCAAGTTCGGCCGAAGGCTTTGTCGCCAACCTTGAAGCGCACCTGCCGGACAACGCGACCATCGGCACCGTCGTGGGCCGGTACTTCGCCATGGACCGGGACAAGCGTTGGGACCGGGTTGCACAGGCCTATGACGCGATAATCAACGGCAAGGCGCCGCATGTCGCGCCCACGGCGACCTCGGCCGTCGTGGTGGGATACGAGCGCGGCCAGACCGACGAGTTCATCGAACCGACGGTGCTGGGGGACTTCCGCGGCGTGCAGGACGGCGACGGCGTCTTCTGTCTGAACTTCCGCGCCGACCGCGCGCGCGAGATCCTGGCCGCCATCGGCGATCCCGATTTCAGCGACTTCGATACCGGTCCCCGCCCGAAACTGGCCGGATTGCTGGGCATGGTCGAATATTCCGACAGCCACAACGCCTACATGACCACCGCCTATCCCAAGGCGGAAATCGTCAACACGCTGGGCGCATGGGTCGCCAAGCAGGGGCTGCGCCAGTTCCGCCTGGCCGAGACCGAGAAGTATCCGCACGTGACCTTCTTCCTCAACGGCGGGGTCGAGGTGCCCGAGGGCGGCGAGGACAGGTTCATGCCGCTGTCCCCCAAGGTGGCGACGTATGACCTGCAACCCGAAATGTCGTCGGGCGAGGTGACGGAGACGTTCGTGTCCGCCATTGAAGACGGATACGACCTGATCGTGACGAACTATGCCAACCCCGACATGGTGGGCCATACTGGCGATCTTCAGGCCGCGATCAAGGCATGCGAGGCGGTCGATGCCGGGCTGGGGCAGGTGATCGAGGCGGTCACGAAAGCCGGCGGCGCGATGATCGTCACCGCGGATCATGGCAATTGCGAGATGATGGTCGATCCCGTGACCGGCGGGCCGCATACCGCGCATACCACCAACCTTGTGCCGGTGATTCTGGTCGGTGGGCCGGAAGGTGCCACCCTGCGTGACGGACGGCTGGCGGATCTGTCGCCGACTCTGCTAGGGTTGATGGGTCTCGACACACCGCCCCAGATGACGGGAAAAAGCCTCCTTACATGACCTTTCGCCTTGCCGCTTACTGCCTTTGCCTTGCGGTTGCCCTGCCGGGTGCCGGACGGACGGGTCCGGCCGAAGATGCCCGCGCGGCGGTTGAAAACCTCGAAGCCGCGGCAGCGCAGCTGGATCAGGCCGAAACCGGGCGCGACAGGGTTCTGGCACTGTCCGAAACCGTCCGCGCGTTCGAGGCGGGGCTCGCCGCCCTGCGCGACGGTGTGCGCCGCGCCGCGGATCGCGAGGCAGAGCTCAGCCGGTCGCTGGAGGCACGGGAAGAGGAAACCGCCGCGCTGGCAGGCACGCTGATGGCCATCGCCGCGGCGCCACCCCCGGTTCTGATGGCGCACCCGGACGGGCCGCTGGGCGCGGCGCGGTCGGGCATGATGCTGGCGGAGCTCACCCCGGCGCTGGAAGCGCGTTCCGAACAGCTGCGCCAGGACGTGCTGGAAATGCGCGATCTGCGCCTGTTGCAGGAAACTGCGGCCGATACGCTGCGCGAAGGCCTGGCCGGCGTGCAGGAGGCGCGCGCCGAGCTGAGCCTTGCCATGGCCGACCGCACCGACCTGCCCAAGCGTTTTACCGAAGACCCGATCCGCGTCGCCCTGCTGATCGCGGCCTCCGAAACGCTCGACGGGTTCGCCAGCGGACTGGCCAGCCTGACCGAGGCCGAGATCGAAGCGGCAGAGCCGGGGGTCGATGCAGCGAAGGGCACGCTTGATCTGCCGGTCACCGGGCGCATTCTGCGCCGCGCGGGCGAAACGGACGCGGCCGGCATCACCCGGCCCGGCATCGTGATCGCCACGCGATCCCGCGCGCTGGTGGTTTCGCCCACGGCGGCGACGGTACGTTATGTGGGGCCTTTGCTCGACCTCGGAAACGTCGTCATGCTGGAACCCGCGCCCGGCACATTATTCATTCTCTCCGGCCTCGCCGAGGTGTACGGTCAGGCCGGAGACGTGCTGCCTGCCGGAGCTCCCGTGGGACTGATGGGCGGGCCGGCGCCGGATCCCGATGCCGTCTTGTCACCAATCGGTGAAGGTGGTGGAAGTGTCAGCCCGGAAACGCTCTATATGGAAGTCAGACAGGACGGCGCGCCGGTCGACCCGGAGAGCTGGTTTCGGACCTAGTAGGATTGGACAAGCGAAACATGAAGAAATTCGTCATCGCCGCCGCATGCGGCACCCTGGCAGGCATCGTGGCCACGACGCAGATCGCCGGTCCTCTGGTCGCGCAGGAGAGCTCCCAGAGCGCCTCGGTCTATGAACAGCTCGACCTGTTCGGCGACATCTTCGAACGCATCCGCGCGCAATATGTCGAGGATGTGGACGAGGGCGAGCTGATCGAAGCCGCCATCGACGGCATGCTGACATCGCTCGATCCGCATTCCAGCTACCTGTCACCCGACGACGCCGACGACATGCGGGTGAAGACCCGCGGTGAATTCGGCGGTCTGGGCATCGAGGTGACCCAGGAAGACGGCTTCGTTAAGGTCGTGTCCCCCATCGACGAGACCCCGGCGGACGAGGCCGGGATCGAAGCGGGCGATTTCATCACCCATGTCGATGGTGAAAGCGTGCTGGGCCTGACGCTGGACGAAGCGGTCGACCTGATGCGCGGGCCGGTCGGGTCCGAGATCATCATCACCATCGTCCGGGAAGGGGAAGAAGAACCCTTCGATGTCTCGATCATCCGCGACACGATCAAGCTGACGGCGGTACGGACCCGCACCGAAGGCGACACCGTGGTGCTGCGGGTGACGACGTTCAACGACCAGACGACGCCGAACCTGAAGGCCGGTCTGGAAGAACAGATCGAAGCCGCAGGCGGGATGGACAACGTCAACGGCATCGTGCTCGACCTGCGCAACAACCCGGGCGGGCTGTTGAACGAGGCGATCAGCGTGTCGGACGCGTTCCTGGACGAAGGCGAGATCGTGTCGACGCGCGGTCGTGACCCCAAGGACGGCGAACGCTTCAACGCCACCGCGGGCGACATGGCCAATGGCAAGCCGATGGTCGTGCTGATCAACGGTGGCTCGGCCTCGGCTTCGGAAATCGTGGCGGGCGCGCTGCAGGATCACCGCCGCGCGATCGTCGTGGGCACCAAGAGCTTCGGCAAGGGATCGGTTCAGACGGTCATGCCCCTGCGGGGCGACGGCGCGATGCGCCTGACCACGGCACGCTATTACACGCCGTCGGGCCGTTCGATCCAGGCACTGGGCGTGTCGCCCGACATCGTCGTGCAGCAGCCGCGCCGTCAGCCGGAAGTCGAAGAAGAAGAATCCCCGCTGTCCGCCATCAGCCGGACCCGTTCGGAAGGCGACCTGCGCGGACGGCTGGACAATGACAGCCTGAGCGAGGACGAGCTGCGCCAGATCGAGGAAGACCGCGCCAAGGCGGAAGCGGCCGCCAAGCTGCGGGAAGAGGATTACCAGTTGGCCTATGCCATCGACATCCTCAAGGGCCTGTCGAAACTGTCTGGCAGCCCGGCAACGGTGCTGGAACAAGCGAACGACGAGTAACGAAAGGCCCCGCGGGATGCACCTGCGGGGCCTTTTCGTCTGTCGGTGGCAGGCACGTCAGCTGGACGTGCCCGACCTGGGATAACCGCCGAAATTCTCGTTGATGAACTCCAGATCCTCGCTTGTCGCGACGTGGCTCAGGACCTCGTAGAAACCTTCCACGGCGGCAGGGCCTGCCGCCTCGAACGCGCGGTTCAGACGTTCGGTCTGAAGCTTGGCTAGCCTCTCGAACAGTTCCTTGCCGGCATCGGTCGCGTAATGGAGCCGCTGGCGGCGATCTGCGGACGAAACCTTCTGTTCCACTAAACCGCCGTCGATCAGTTCGCGCATGGGGCGGTTCAGCGCCTGGTTGGTGATCCGCAGGATGCGGGTGATCTCGCCCGAGGTGACACCGGGTTTTTGCGAGCAGATGTAGAGAACACGGTGATGCGTCCGGCCGAGATCGAGATCGAGATCGGCGAGCTGCCTGTCGGCGTCCGCGGTCAGGTTCAACTGGGAAAAGAAGTGCAGCGCCAATCCCGTCAAGAGTTCCTCGAACGACCAGCCGTCCCGCGGCGTGCCCGAAACATCGTCGAGCGGCGCCATCCCCTGTGATCCCATGGTTTTATCCATTCATTTGCTTATTGATAAATATACTCTAGCACACCGTTATGAAACGAATGGAACTTTCCGCCTTGCCCGGCGAACCGGGCATTTGCGAAAGATCCTGCCACAGGATGCCGCGTTTTCGTACATTTACGAAACGTCACCGGCGAATTCTGCCCGACCGTCTTCGTTCTATTAACATTCCGCACATCGGAAATGCGCGGTTTCCACCTGTAACCCGTACATACACACTACATTGTTTCGAGACAATGCCGGCGAAATGCCCGTTTCAGCATGTCCAGCTCCTCGCGCAGGAGATCGACTTCGGCCCGCAGATCCTCGCCCGCGGCCTCGCCCGCGATCAGCGAGAAGGTGCCCAGTTTGCTGTCGTCGGCCCCGTCGCGCACCATGAATGTCTGCACCCCGTCCGTGATGGATTCGGGCGGAATGCGGACTTTCAGCAGCCATCCGCCTTCGGTTGGGTCCTGGGAAAGCTCGACACTGTCGACGGTTTCGCCATGCAGGGTGACATGGATCTGCGGTCTGTCCCGGCTTTCCCCCTTGATCTGGGCTTCCCATGTACCGTTGCGCAGACGGATCGGGGTGAGGGTCAGATCGCTCATCTCGTGGGTCCTTTCACCGGTCAGATCGACGCCCGCATATAACGCGCGAAAGTCACGTCGCGCAAAATGATCTGATTCATTTCCGGCGCCTCAAAGATGAGATCCAGCCACACCTTTTCAATTCGCCGTTCATTCAATTTCGAATAGGCCAGATCGAAATCGACGCTGACATCTTCTTCGTGCAACGGCAATTCCCGGACAACCTGTTCGGTATTGGGCCCGTGCCGGACATTTAACCTGGCAAATATTTCCAGCGGCTTTTCGGATTCGATGATCGTGTTCACCCGGATCAGGTTCGATCTCGAAAGCCCCTTGGCCGCGTCGTTGGGCAGGTCGATCACCAGCGACAGGAACGAACCGTCGAACCGGAAGACATCCAGCCGCAAGCCGAAGGCGGCGAGATCGTCCGGCCGCAGGTTCCGGATCTGGCGCAGAGTGACCTCGGACACATCGCAATCGTGGAACAGTGTCGCTTCGTTGCCGAAAGGGGCGCGGGTCGGGACGGCGGCAAGGCCGGGCTTTGTCAGTGGGCCGCGCCACGCTTCCGGGCGCCACGCCCAGTCGGTGCCGTGGGGCTTCTGGAACTGTGAGCTGTCGATCCGGGGCAGTGCCAGCCGTCCGTCGGCCACATGGATCAGGCGGTCGATATGGGCGCGCAGCTGGCGTGCGCGGGTGCGCTGGGCCTTCAGGGTCGTCAGCGAGACGGTCGGCGCGTCGCGCGCGGCCTTGCGCCAGCGGCGCACGGTGCGGCGGTGCAGAAACAGGTCGAAGAAACTGGCCATGTTCGACTCCGTTGCAGTTGCCGTGCGCTTGAATTCTCGATGTGACGCTGGGCGTCAGGTGTAGAAAGTGCCGGTCGTGGCGTCAAACATGCCCGTAAAGAAAGCGGAGTGGGCGGGAGTTTGGGCCACGGTGCCGCCGGTCCGTCACGCCGCGTCTTCGTCGTCTGCCGGCGCGGTTGGCGGTGCGCTGGTCGCCCGCGACAGGCGCGCGATCTGGGACAGGAGCGCCGCACCGCCATCGCCCAGGGCCGCGCTGTCGGGCGCTGCATAAAGCGTCAGGCCCACAAGCTGGCCGCCGGCGGCAAAGACGCCCCGCCAGCGCGTGGGGCTTGCGCCCGCGATGTCGGTTTCGCCTTCACGGATCTGCACCAGCGACAGCCCCTCACGCCCCGGTCGCGCAACGGCTCCCCGGCCGCTGGCCCGGGCGAGGGCGCTTGCGCCGGGCACGCTCTGGCCTTCCGCCATGGGCGCCGTCGTCACGGTGATCAGCGCTGGCGGTTTGCCCGCGCCCGCGTTGCCGGGGCAGCGGGCGATCAGGGCGAAGCTTTGCTCGGCCCCGTTTTCGACCGAATTGCGGTCGATGCAATAGCCGGCCGGGGCGACAAGGGTCAGCGCGCCCCCCGCCAACTGCGTTTCGGCCTGCGACGCGCCAAGGGACAGCCCGGCCCCTTCGGTACAGGCCGCAAGGCCCAGGGCGACAATTGCCGCCGTGAGCAGGGGTATGATGCGAAATGCCATGCGGACCCGGATCAGAGATCCATGTAGATGTGCTTTTCCGCGTCGCCGCCGGGATGGGTCACCGCGCCCTTGTAGGTCGCACCCACAAGTTGCGCGTATTTCCACAGCGCGCCCGAGGCATAGATCGTGTCGCGCGGGCCTTTCCAGTCGGCCTTGCGGGCATCCAGCTCCTCGTCCGTCAGGTCGACCGAGATTTCGCCGTTGATCGCGTCGATGGTGATCACGTCGCCATCCTTCAGCATCGCGATCGGTCCGCCATAGGCGGCTTCGGGGCCAACATGACCCACACAGAACCCGCGCGTCGCGCCCGAGAACCGGCCATCGGTGATCAGCGCCACCTTCTTGCCCATGCCCTGGCCGGACAGGGCCGCGGTGGTCGCCAGCATCTCGCGCATGCCGGGCCCGCCGGACGGGCCTTCGTTGCGGATGACGATCACTTCGCCTTCCTTGTAGCCGCGCTGCTTGACGGCTTCGAACGCGTCTTCTTCGCATTCGAAGACGCGGGCGGGGCCGACGAAACGCTGATGCTGGGGCTCGATACCCGCAACCTTCACGATGGCGCCTTCGGGGGCGAGGTTGCCCTTCAGGCCCACCACGCCGCCGGTTTTCGTCAGCGGCGTGTCGATCGGGTAGATCACGCGGCCATCGGCCTCGCGTGCGATCTGGTCAAGCTCCTCGCTGATGGACCGGCCGGTGGCGGTCATGCAGTCTTCGTGGATCAGGCCTGCCTTGCGCAGTTCCTTCATCACCACGGGGATGCCGCCGGCATCGTACAGGTCCTTGGCCACGTACTGGCCGCCCGGCTTCAGGTCGACGAAATAGGGCGTGTCGCGGAAGATCTCGCAGACGTCTTCGAGGAAGAAGTCGATCCCGGCTTCATGCGCGATGGCAGGCAGGTGCAGGCCGGCATTGGTCGACCCGCCGGTGCAGGCCACCACGCGCGCCGCGTTTTCCAGCGACTGGCGGGTGACGATGTCCCGCGCGCGGATGTTCTTTTCCAGCAGGTTCATCACCGCCTGGCCCGACGCTTCGGCGAACTGGTCGCGGCTTTCATAGGGGGCGGGCATGCCGGACGAGTTCATAAGCGCAAGCCCGATGGCCTCGGACACGCAGGCCATGGTGTTCGCGGTGAACTGGCCGCCGCAGGCACCGGCCGACGGGCAGGCGACGCGTTCCAGCATGTCCAGCGCGGCATCCGACATTTCGTGGTTCTGGTGACGGCCCACGGCTTCGAACATGTCCTGCACGGTCAGGTCGCGTGTGCGGAAATCCTCGGGGATTTCGTCGTCCTGCGGGGCCTTGCCCGGCAGGATCGACCCGCCATAGATGAAGACGGAGGGCACGTTCAGCCGGACCATTGCCATCATCATTCCCGGCAGGGACTTGTCACAGCCCGCAAGACCGACGAGCGCGTCATAGCAGTGCCCGCGCATCGTGAGCTCAACCGTGTCGGCGATGGCTTCTCGTGAGGCCAGGGATGATCGCATGCCTTCATGGCCCATGGCGATGCCATCGGTGACGGTGATCGTGGTGAATTCCCGCGGGGTGCCATCGGCGGCCTTCACGCCCAGCTTCACGGCCTGGGCCTGACGGTTCAGCGCGATGTTGCAGGGGGCCGCTTCGTTCCAGCAGGTGGCGACGCCGACCAGTGGCTGGTGGATCTCCTCCTCGGACATGCCCATGGCATAATAATAGGACCGGTGCGGAGCGCGCGCAGGACCTTCGGTCACGTGGCGGCTGGGCAGCTTGGACTTGTCGAATTTGCGCTTGAGCATCGCGGGCCTCCCGAGGTCTTGGCGTGTGTGGCGTTGGCATAGCGCGACCGACACCGGACGTACAAGCGCGAAGGCCCGCCGATGCAGACGCGCTTGCCGCTTTCGGGCGGGCGGGACAATCGCTAGAGTCGCGTTTCTCCCCACCTCGCGCACATCGGATTCCCATGCGACCCGCCCCCTACAGCGCCCACGAGATCTTCGTCGCCCCCGCCCGCGCGCGACCCCAGCTTTGGCGCTTGCTTGTCACGCTGGCGGTGGCAGCGCTGGCGTTCTTCGGGCTGAACTCGGCGGTGGGTGCCATCCTGTCGAGGGTCTTCCCCGACCTCTGGTGGACCATTGCGCAGGACGGTGTCACCGGCACGACGCCCGTGGGGCTTCTGTTCATTCTTTACTGGTTCGGAATCATGGCGGTGGCCACCGGGCTGGCGGTGCGGGTGGTGCAGGGACGTTCGCCTGCCGGACTGATCGGGCCGTGGCGGCTTTTCCTTGGCCAGTTCATCCGCGTCTTCGGCGCCGTTCTGGTGCTGAGCATCGTGGTCGCCGCCCTGCCGCCCTATGATTACGGCGGCCCGCTGAAGCCGAACCTTGCCTTCGGGCTGTGGGCCTCTCTCCTGCCACTGGCGATCCCGGCGATCTTCGTGCAGGTCGCGACCGAGGAGATCGTCTTTCGCGGCTTCCTTCAGCAAAGCCTTGCCGCGCGGTTCCGCCAGCCTGTCATCTGGCTGTGCCTGCCGTCGGCGCTGTTCGCGGCGGGCCATTATGCCCCGACCGATATGGGTGACACCGCGCTGCTATATGTCGGCTGGACCTTTGCCTTCGGCGTGATGATGGCCGACCTGACGGCGCGGGCCGGCACGCTGGGCCCGGCCATCGCCATCCACTTCGTCAACAATCTGGCGGCCATCCTCCTGGTCTCGCTGCCCGACAGCCTGAACGGATTGGCGCTGTATCTGGTGCCTTACGACCTGTCCGAAGGCAGCGGTGCACAAGCCTGGCTTATGGTGGATTTCGCCGCGGTTATCGTGATGTGGCTGACGGCGCGGGTTGTCCTGCGCAGATAGGCAGGATAACCGCCCACCGATTGATTTCGGACCGGCGGCAGTCTATCTGAAGCCGGAACTTTGACGCGAACAGGGCACGGCAGGAACCACGATGAACTGGATCACGAACTACGTTCGGCCGCGGATCAACTCCATTTTCTCCCGCCGCGAGATGCCCGAGAACCTGTGGCTGAAATGCGAAAGCTGCGGGTCGATGCTGTTTCACCGCGAACTCAGCGACAATCTGAACGTCTGCACCAATTGCGGCCATCACATGCTGATCACCCCGCGTGACAGGTTCTCTGCGCTGTTCGATGGCGGCGCCTTTGCCGAAATCGCGGTGCCCGAACCCATTGCCGACCCGTTGGCGTTCCGCGATCAGAAACGCTACCCCGAACGGCTGCGCACCGCGCAACGGTCGACGGGCGAGAAAGAGGCGATGCTTGTCGCCACGGGCGAAATCGGGCGTACTCCCATCGTTGCCGCCGCGCAGGACTTTACCTTCATGGGCGGGTCGATGGGCATGTACGTGGGCAACGCCATCATCGCCGCCGCGGAAGAGGCGGTGAAGCTGCACCGCCCGCTGATCCTGTTTGCCGCCGCCGGGGGCGCGCGGATGCAGGAAGGCATCCTGTCGCTGATGCAGATGCCCCGGTCGACCGTGGCCGTGGAAATGCTGAAGGAAGCCGGCCTTCCCTATATCGTCGTGCTGACCCACCCGACATCCGGCGGCGTGACCGCGTCCTACGCGATGCTGGGCGATGTCCAGATCGCGGAACCCGGTGCGCTTATCTGCTTTGCAGGCCCCCGCGTGATCGAACAGACGATCCGAGAAAAGCTGCCCGAAGGGTTCCAGCGCGCCGAATACCTGCTGGATCACGGGATGCTGGACCGGGTCACCCCGCGCGGCCAGATGCGCGACGAACTGATCACGATCACCCGCATGCTGCTGGGCCTGCCGCCCGCCGTGCGCGGCGATCTTCCGCCGCCGGACAAGGTCGATCCTGTCCCCGCGCCGCCCGAACCGGTCGCGCCCGATGCCACAGCCGAGGCCGCCGAAGGCGCGCCCGACACTGCCGAGAAGACAGCCACAAAATGACACCAAGTTATCTCCCGGGGCGGACGACGTGCTAGGCCCGGTTCCTTCGATGCCCTACGGCGAATCCGACGTGATCCTGGGCCGCCTGATGGGGCTGCACCCGAAGATCATCGACCTGACGCTGGACCGTGTCTGGCGCTTGCTCGACGCGCTGGGCAATCCGCAGTTGAAGATGCCGCCCGTCGTCCACGTGGCCGGCACCAACGGCAAGGGATCGACCATCGCGATGCTGCGCGCCGGGATCGAAGGGGCCGGCCAGTCGGCCCATGTCTACACCTCCCCCCACCTCGTGCGCTTCCACGAACGCATCCGGCTGGCGGGTTCGCTGATCGACGAAGACGATCTGGCGGCGCTTCTGGAAGATTGCGAAGCGGCGAACGACGGCACGCCCATCACCTATTTCGAGATCACGACCTGCGCCGCGATCCTCGCCTTCGCGCGGGAGCAGGCGGACTACACCCTGCTGGAAGTCGGCCTTGGCGGACGTCTGGACGCTACCAATGTCATCGACGACCCGGCGCTGACCGTGATCACGCCCGTCTCCATCGACCACCAGCAGTTCCTTGGCGAAACGATCGAGGAAATCGCCTTCGAGAAGGCGGGCATCCTGAAGCGTGGCGTGACCTGCGTGGTCGGCCCCCAGGAAGACGGCGCGCTGGAAGTCATCGAACGTCAGGCTGCCAAGGTCGGGGCGAAGCTGCTGGTCCACGGCCAGCACTGGCACGCTTTCGAGGAACGCGGCCGGCTGGTGGTCCAGGACGAAACCGGGCTCGCCGATCTGCCTATGCCGAACCTGCCCGGCGCGCACCAGATCCAGAATGCCGGTGCGGCTGTCGTGGCTCTGCGGGCGCTGGGGTTTGACGACCGGGCGACATCGCGGGCCGTCAGCAAGGCGGAATGGCCTGCCCGGATGCAGCGCCTGACCCGCGGTCCCTTGTCCGAAGCCGCGCCCAAGGCCGAGCTGTGGCTCGACGGCGGGCACAACGCGGCGGCGGGCAAGGTGGTGGCGGATGTGCTGGCGAAGATGCCGAAAAAGCCCACCTACCTGATCTGCGGCATGCTGAACACGAAGGACCCGCGCGGTTTCCTGCGCCCGCTGGTTGAGCTCTCGGAAGGCCTGACCGGCGTCAGCATCCCCAACGCCACGGCCACCTTCACGGCCGAGGAAACCCGGAAGGTGGCCGATGCCGCGGGCATGCAGGCCGACACCGCGCCCAGCGTCGATGCCGCCGTGGCCGAGATCGTCCGCAAGGACCCTGCGGCGCGGATCCTGATCTGCGGATCGCTTTACCTTGCAGGTGACGTGCTGGCGAAGAACGGCTGAAGCTCGCGTTTCTGGCGAGCGAACCCACGCTCGGACGGATCTATGACGTCGAAATTTGGCGCCTTCTGGGAAGGGACGTCGCCATGGCGCCCTGAACGGATTGAACAGTAGGGCGCTTGGATGAACCGGACCGGGTCACCCGTGCGGCTTGCCCCATGTCCGGTCCTGCATTTCCATCAACCGGCTTGCGGTGCGCTCGAACTCGAACGAGCCTTCGCCTTCGATATACAGGAACTCGGGAGAGGCCGCGGCCGAGCAGATCAGGCGCACCTTGGCCTCGTAGAGCGTATCGACCAGCGTCACGAAGCGCTTTGCCTCGTTGAAGTTGGCACGGGACAGGCGGGGGATTTCCTCGACGATCAGGATGTCGACGGCTTCGGCAATGGCCAGGTAATCGGCCGGGCCAAGCGCATGGCCGCACAGATCGTAGAACGACGCCCGCGCGCGGCGGTCGCGGTAGAACGGCAGAATGACCTCGCGGCCGTAGACGTCGATCTCCAGCGGTTCGCTTTGCCCGCCGGTCAGATCCGACCAGATCTCCGTGATCTTGGCGCGGGTCTCAGAGTTCAGCGGCGTGAAGTAGACGCGGGCCAGATCGGTATGGTGCAGCCGGTAATCGGTGGGGCTGGCCAGTTCGTGGACGACCATCCTGTCCTTCAGCATGTCGATGAAGGGCAGGAAGATCTGCCGGTTCAGGCCATCCTTGTACAGGTCGTCGGGTGGGCGGTTCGACGTGGTGACCACAGTGACGCCATCGGCGAAGATCTTTTCGAACAGCCGCCCCACGATCATAGCGTCGGTGATGTCGGTGATCTGCATCTCGTCGAAGGCCAGCAGCCGGACCGAGGCGGCGACCTTTTCGGCCACGGGCCCGATGGGATCGGAGATGCCTTCCTTGCGGGCGGCGTTCATGCCCTTCTGCACTTCCTGCATGAAGGCATGGAAATGCACCCGCCGCGCCGGGACATTGTCGAGCGTTTCGACGAACAGGTCCATCAGCATCGACTTGCCGCGCCCGACGCCGCCCCACATGTAGACGCCCTTCGGCGCCTCGACCGTCTTCGCGCGGCGCAGGAAGCCGCGGCGCTGGGATCGGTGGGGCATCGCGCGCAGTTCGCGGCGCAGGCGGTCAAGCTCGGGCAGGACGCTTTCCTGCGCGGCATCGCGCTTCAGGTCGCCTTCGTCCACGCGGGCGGCGTAGAGCGAGGTCGGGTCAAGGAAAGCATTGTCATCATCGTCACTCATGAGGTGGAGCCATAGCCCGCGCCCGCGGTATTGAAAAGCGCACACGCGGCCGCGCAAGTGCTATCCTTGCTGTTGCGCCAGAAACCTGTTCCCGGCGTGTCGGCACGAAACGCCATGCCCGACCTCCCCCACGGGAGGGCATCTTCTCTGTTGGAAGCTATCGACCGGTTGGCATGAGACGGTGTTACGCGCGGTACCGCGTCGTGCGGCCCTCCCGAGGTCGGGCATGGCGCGTCGTGCCTTCTGTCGGGCTCTGTTCATGGATCGCGATGAGGTCCATGCCAAACCATGAATTGACCTTCCCTTCACTTTCCGTAGTGTCTTTCCATCCTCATCCGGAGACCGATTATGGACCGTCCCGCGCCCTTGTTCACGCCGATCCTGATCGGCGGTTGCCTTATCGTGGTCGTCAGCTTCGGGGCCCGGGCCGGGTTCGGCCTGTTCCAGATCCCGGTGTCGGAAACCTTCGGCTGGCCGCGGGCCGATTTTTCCATGGCCATCGCGATCCAGAACCTGTGCTGGGGGAACGGGCAGCCGATCTTTGGCGCCATCGCCGAAAAGCTGGGGGACCGGAAGGCGATCCTGCTGGGGATCGTGCTGTATACGCTGGGCCTTTTTGCCTCGGCCTTCGCCGTGTCGCCCGGCGCGCACCAGCTTCTGAACATGATGATCGGCTTCGGCATCGCGGGTTCGGGCTTTGGCGTGATCCTGGCCATGGTGGGGCGGGCGTCTTCCGACAAGAACCGATCGATATCTCTCGCCATCGCAACCGCGGCGGGAAGCGCGGGGCAAGTGCTTGTGCCGCCCGTCACGGAATCGCTGATCGGCGGCATCGGCTGGCAGGGCACCTTCATGGTCATGGCCGCGGCCATTGCCGCGTCGGCGCTTTTGCTGCCGATGATGAAGACGCAGCCCATGGCGCCGAAATCGGACCTGGAAATGAGCATGGGCCGGACTCTGATGATCGCCTTCCGCGATCCGTCCTACGTTATGATCTTCGTGGGGTTCTTCAGCTGCGGCTACCAGCTGGGCTTCATCACTGCCCATTTCCCGGCCTTCGTGACGGAGCTTTGCGGGCCGATCTCTCCCGGCAGCATGCTCGAAAGTATCGGCATTTCGGACACTTCGAAGCTTGGCGCGATTTCCCTGTCGCTGATCGGGATGGCGAACATCGGGGGGACGCTGCTGGCGGGCTGGGCGGGGAACCATTTCACCAAGAAATACCTGCTGGCGATCATCTACACGCTGCGCACCGTGGTCGCCGCGACCTTCATCCTGCTGCCGATCACGCCGCTGACGGTGATCGTGTTCTCGGTTACCATGGGCTCGCTCTGGCTGGCGACGGTGCCGCTGACCTCCGGGCTGGTCGGCTATATCTACGGGTTGCGGTACATGGCGACGCTTTACGGCTTCGTCTTCTTCTCGCACCAGCTGGGCGGGTTCCTTGGTGTCTGGCTGGGCGGGCGGATGTACGACATCTACGGCGATTACACCGCCGTCTGGTGGATCGGCGTAGGCGTCGGCGCGTTTTCGGCGCTGGTGCATCTGCCGATCAGGGAAAAGCCCAATGCGGGGCTGGTTCCGGCCTGACGGATGTGCGCTTCGGCGGGGCGTTGCGGTGCGTGGGGGATCACGCATCCTACCGGCCGTTGGAAGGTGATCGGCGTCCCGGGAACCTTGGGGTCGGGCGCGGCCCGGACGGGACGAGGGTGCCTTGCGCGCTATGCCTTCCAGCGGTCCAGAATGTAGCGCGCGGTCATCAGGTCCAGATGCGCGCCGCCGCCGTTCTTGAAAAGCGTGATGGTCTCGTCGTCTCCCGGCTGGAAGGAAGCGAGATCATAGTAATCCGCCACCACGTCGCCACGCTGGATCGCGCCGGTGCCCAGCGGAATCTTCAGTTCTCCAATATGATCGAGCGTCGTGTCCCGGCTGTCGACGAAGATCTTCGACCGGGTCAGCGCCGTGTCGTCGGTTTCGCGCATGTCGGGCCGGTAGGCACCGATCAGGTTCAGGTGCTGGCCGGGGCGCAGCCAGTCGCCCTTGATCACCGGCTCAGACGACATTGTCGCCGTCACGATGATATCCGCCGCGCCGACGGCCGTTTCCAGATCGGTCGCGACCATGGTGCCGGGATAGGACGCGGCCAGCGTTTCTGCGCTGCTGGCCGTCCGGTTCCAGAGCGTGATAGTGGCATCCGGGAACCCCGCACCGAAGGCTTCGATCAGCGACCCGCCGACGGTGCCGGCCCCCACGATCAGGATCTGGGTGGCATCGGGCCGGGCGAGGCGCCGCGCGGCCAGCAGGCTGTCGCCCGCGGTTTTCCACTTGGTGACAAGGTGGAAATCGACCAGCGCGTCCAGCGTGCCGTCCTGATCGGAATACAGGCTGACGCCACCGTTCACCATGGGCTGGCCGTTCCCGGGATTGCCCGGGAAGATCGTCGCCGTCTTGACCAGCGATCCCATCCCGTCGATCCACGCCGCCCGCGACAGCAGCGTGTCCGGGTCGCGGTACAGGAACGTGTCGCCGATCTGCGCTTTCGGCAGATCGTGCCCGGCGGCCAGCGCATCGCACAGGCCCAGCCAGTCGAGCAGCGCCTCGCCTTCGGCAAAGGGGATGTAGGGAATGGTCATGCAGCCTCCTCCTTCGTCAGCAGGCCTTCGGCGACCAGCCGGTCGGCCCAGCCCTGTGGGTGTTCGAACAGATGGGTTTGCCAGCCACGGGCCGCGGCGGCTTCGATATTTTCCGGCCGGTCATCGGCGAACAGCAGGCTTTCCGGGTCCAGCGCGCAGTCCTCTTCCAGGATGGCGTAGATCTGTGGGTCGGGCTTGATCACCGCCATGTGGCCCGACACGTACTTGCGGTCGAATTCTTCCAGGAACGGGTATTCGGCGCGGGCGATCTCGAACGTTTCGACGCCGAAATTGGTCAGCGCGAAAACGGGAATGCCCTTGGCCCGCAACGCATCGCGCAGGCGGACGGAATGGGGGATGGCGGGGCTGGCCAGTTGGATCCAGTCGTCGTGCCAGGCCTTGATTTCAAGCGCCCAGTCGGGATGCATTTCGATGGTTTCCTCGATGACGGAGGTGAAATGCTCACCCTTGTCGACGCGGATGTTCATGCCGTGAAGGTCGACCGTCTCGAACAGGGCCTTGCGCCGCTCCTCGCCGTAGGTGCGGTCGAAATAGTGCTCGGGGTTCCAGTTGATCAGCACGTTGCCGATGTCGAAGATCACCGCGGAAATGGGCGTGGCCATGGCAAGGTACTCCGGAAAGACGCTGCCCCCGGCCTAGCCGCTGCGCCGCGAGGCGTCCAGAGCTAGGGGCTGACCCATGCGATCACCAGCGGCACGGTGAGGATGGAGATCGCGGTGGAGATCAGGATCGAGGTCGACACGCGCACCGGCGCCACGCCGTAGTGCTGCGCCAGCATGTAGACGTTGCCCGCCACCGGCATCGCCGCGGCCGAGATGACGATGGCCGCCGGGAACGGATCCAGCGGGAACAGGACAAGGACGGCGAAGGCCACGAAGATCGGGTGCAGCACAAGCTTGCAGAAGCTCAGCCAGCCGGCGACGAAGGGCCGTTCCGCCGACCGCCCGGCCAGCGACGCGCCGATGGCGAACAGCGCGCCCGGGGTCGCGGCCCCGGCGAGGATGTCCATGAAATTCCGCATCGGTTCGGGCTGGGGCAGGTCCAGCATCGACCAGCCCAGGCCGATCACCAGTGACGCGATCATCGGGTTCTTCACCAGCCCCATGCCTGCCATCCGGAAGGCCGCCGGGTTGATGCGGCCCGACCGGGCGGCGTTGATCAGGATGACGATCAGGCTTGAGAACACGATCAGGTCAACCGTCAGCACCAGCATCAGCGGCGCGATGGCCTCTTCCCCGAACAGCAGGGCGAACATCGGCAGGCCCAGGAAACCCACGTTGCCGATCACGGCGCACTGCGCCTCCATCGCCGCGGTGGACACGTCCAGCCTGCGGATGAAGGCCACGGCCGTGGCGATGCCATAAACGAAGGCCGTTCCCCACAGGTAGGCACCGATCAGCCGGATGTCGAAGATCTCGGCCACCGGCAGGGCGGACGCGAACTTGAAGATCAGGGCCGACAAAGGGAAGAAGAAGACGAACTTGGTCAGCAGCGCGGTGCCGGCCTCGTCTATGAAACGGGCACGCCCGGCCCCGTAGCCGAGACCGATGATGGCGAAGAAGGGCAGGGTGCGCAGGAAGATCTCGACCATGGTTCGAGCGTTAGCCGCCGGTCGCCCCTTGGGCAAGAGCGCCCGGTGCAATGCAGCCTTTCGTTTCTGAACATGTGTTCATTCGCTGGCCGCTTTTCGGTGTCGCGCTATCTGCATGCCGTGCGGCGTCTACCGAATGGACACGCTTCTGACCCAAGCCTAAGTTCCGTGCCAACGGATCCAGGAGGACCAACGCCTTGAAGCTGTATTATTCCCCCGCCTCACCTTTCGCGCGAAAGGTGCTGGTCGTGATGCACGAGACCGGTCAGACCGGCGATGTCGCGCTTGTCGAGGTCGCCACCACGCCTGCCAGGCCGTCGGAAGAGCTGCGCGCACAGAATCCGCTGGCCAAACTTCCGGCCCTTGCCCGCGATGAGGGCCCGGCGATCTACGACAGCCGCGTGATCTGCGGTTATCTGGATGACCGTGCCAAGGCCGGTCTGTACGGCACGGGCCCCGCCCAGTGGGAGATGAAGACGCTGGAAGCGACGTGCGACGGGATTCTCGATGCCGCGGTTCTGATGGTCTACGAAGGCCGCGTTCGTCCCGAGGACAAGCAGTTCGACGGCTGGGTCGATGCACAATGGGGCAAGGTCACCGGTGGGCTGGCTGCACTGGACGCCCGGTGGATGAGCCACCTGGAAGGATCGCTGAACATTGGCCAGATCGCCGTTGGCTGCGCGCTGGGCTATCTCGATTTCCGTCACGGCCCGCGCGACTGGCGCAGCATCGCCCCCAATCTGGCGACATGGTACGAAGCCTTTTCGACGCGGCCCAGCATGGTGGCCACGGCCCCGCCCTCGCATTAGAATGACAGAGACCTCCGGGGCGGCTGAATCTTCTGCCGCTCTGGTATACCACGACGATTGAAACGGCTCCTGCGCGGCTTTGACCGCTGGACGAATGAAAACAGCGTCGATACAGGAAGTCTCTGAAACACTTCCGCTCTAGCGGTTGGGAGAAAGAAGGCTCCCAAGAGCCACGGAATTGGAGAGAAACCTCGTGTCACACGCAGAAGACCACGACGAAGATCGCCGGGACTTTCTATATTACGCCACGGCCGGCGCCGGCGCTGTTGTTGCCGGTGCAGCCATCTGGCCGCTCGTCAACCAGATGAACCCGTCGGCTGACGTTCAGGCGCTTTCGTCGATCCGGGTCGACATTTCGGGTGTGGCAGAAGGCACACAGCTTACGGTGAAATGGCGCGGCAAGCCCGTCTTCATCCGTCACCGCACTGACGAGGACATCAGGCTTGCGCGCGATGTCGAACTCAGCGCGCTGCCCGATCCCATCGACCGTAACGAAAACAAGCCCGGCCTGCCCGCGACGGATGAAAATCGCACGCTGGACGAAGAAGGCCGCTGGCTGGTGATGATCGGTGTCTGCACGCACCTGGGCTGTGTCCCGGTGGGCGAACGGTCCGGCGATTTCGAAGGCTGGTTCTGCCCCTGTCACGGGTCGCACTACGATACGGCCGGCCGGATTCGCCGCGGACCTGCGCCGCGGAACCTGGAAGTTCCGGTTTCCGCCTTCGATGGCGAAACCACGATTGTTCTGGGATAAGGGAGCGCGACAATGGCCGGTATTCCGCACGATCATTACGAACCGAAGTCGGGCTTCTCGAAATGGGTGGAGACACGTCTGCCCGTGATCGGTCTGCTTTACGACACGATCATGATCCCGACACCGAAAAACCTGAACTGGATGTGGATCTGGGGCATCGTCCTGGCCTTCTGTCTGGTCGTCCAGATTGCCACCGGCGTTGTGCTGGTGATGCATTACACCCCGCATGTCGACATGGCCTTCGCGTCCGTCGAACACATCATGCGTAACGTGAACGGCGGCATGATGCTGCGATACGTTCACATGAACGGCGCCTCGCTGTTCTTCTTGGCCGTCTACTGCCACATCTTCCGGGGTCTCTATTACGGGTCCTACAAGGCCCCGCGCGAGATCACGTGGATCATCGGCATGCTGATCTACCTGCTGATGATGGCCACAGGCTTCCTGGGCTACGTTCTGCCCTGGGGTCAGATGTCCTTCTGGGGCGCGACCGTGATCACCGGCCTGTTCGGCGCCATTCCCTTCATCGGGGAGCCGCTGCAGACATGGCTTCTGGGTGGGCCGGCCGTGGAAAACGCCACGCTCAACCGCTTCTTCTCGCTGCACTATCTGCTGCCCTTCGTCATCGCGGGCCTCGTGATCGTGCATATCTGGGCCTTCCATACCACCGGCAACAACAACCCCACCGGCGTCGACGTGCGCCGCGGCTCTAAGGAAGAGGCCGAGAAGGACACCGTTCCGTTCTGGCCTTACTACATCATCAAGGATTTCTTCGCGCTGGCGGTGATCCTGCTGATCTTCTGGGCTATCGTGGGCTTCATGCCCAACTACCTGGGGCACCCGGACAACTATATCGAAGCCAACCCGCTGGTGACGCCGGCGCACATCGTCCCCGAATGGTACTTCCTGCCGTTCTACGCGATGCTGCGGGCCATCACCGACGACCTCTGGATCTCGCAATTCGCCTCGTTCATCACGGGCGGGATCGTCGATGCGAAGTTCCTGGGCGTGCTGGTGATGTTCGGCTCTATCCTGGTGATGGCGCTGGTGCCGTGGCTCGATACCTCCAACGTGCGTTCGGGCCGGTATCGCCCGATGTTCCGCTGGTGGTTCGCGTTGCTGGTGGTCGACTTCGTCCTGCTGATGTGGCTTGGCGCCATGCCGGCCGAGGAGCCCTATACCTCGCTCGCTGCGATCGGGGCAGCCTACTGGTTCGCCTACTTCCTGGTCATCCTGCCGCTCCTTGGCGTGATCGAGAAGCCGGATCCGGTGCCTGCGACCATCGAGGAAGATTTCGAGGCGCATCTCGCCAAATCCAAAGCGGCCGATGACGGCACCCAAGCGGCCCCTGCCGAATAAACCGGGGGAACGACAAGGAACGATGCAAATGTTCAAGCAACTCGCATTCGGAACCGCGGCTGCCCTGGCGATCGGACTGGCACCGGTTGCCTGGGCCGCCGGTGGCGAGGAAGCCCATATCGAAGATATCGCCTTCTCCTTCGAAGGTCCCTTCGGCGTTTACGACCAGAACCAGCTTCAGCGCGGCCTGCAGATCTATACCGAGGTCTGCTCCGCCTGCCACGGTCTGCGCTACGTACCCTTCCGCACGCTGAACGACACGGACGGCCCCGGCCTTCCGGCAGATCAGGTGCGGGCCTACGCGTCCGAATTCCAAGTCTACGACGCTGAGCTGGAAGACACCCGTCCCGGACTACCGTCGGATAATTTCCCGGCAAATACGGCGGTGGGTGCACCGGATCTTTCGCTGATGGCCAAGGCACGCGCCGGGTTCCACGGGCCTTACGGCACCGGCCTGTCGCAGCTGGTCAATGGCATGGGCGGGGCGGAGTACATCTACTCGCTGCTGACGGGCTATACCGGTGTGCAACAGGAACAGGCCGGGACTCTCTTCTACGAGAACACCGCGTTCCCGTCAGGCTGGATCTCGATGGCGCCGCCGCTGCAGGGCGAAGATGTAGAGTTCTCCGACGGCTCGCCCAACGATCTGCACAACGAAGCGGTCGATATCGCCGCTTTCCTGATGTGGACGGCCGAACCCAAGATGATGGCCCGCAAGGAAGCCGGTTTTGTCGGCGTGATCTTCCTGGTCGTGCTCTCGCTGCTGCTGTTCTACACGAACAAGTCCATCTGGGCGGCTGTGAAAAAGAAGAAAACCTGATCCCCGCGGCGCCTTCGGGCGGCCCGGTTCATTCACACGGAAAAGGCCTCGCCAGAATGGCGAGGCCTTTTTCGTTTCTTAGCATCCCAGCGGACGGTGCTGTCGGGCCTTGCGCCTATGTCCCGTAACTTCGCACCAATGCGCCGGCCACAAGGCTCCATCCGTCGGCAACCACGAAGAAGGCCAGCTTGAACGGTAGGGACACGATGGCGGGCGGGACCATCATCATCCCCATCGACATGAGCACGGCGGCGACGACAAGGTCGATGATCAGGAACGGAAGGAAGATCAGGAAGCCGACCTGGAAGGCGCGCGAGATCTCGGACAGCATGAAGCTTGGCACCAGCACCGAAAGCGGCGCCTCGGGTGCGGGGGCGGTGATGTCCACATCGGGCCGCAGATCGGCCATCGCGGCAAAGGTTTCCGCTTCGACGCGCCCGGCCATGAACAGACGGAACGGATCCAGCGCAAGGGTCATGGCCTGTTCGACCTCGATCTCCTCGGCCAGCAGCGGCGCCAGCCCCTGTTCCCACGCGGCGGAGAAGACGGGCTCCATCACGAAATAGGTGAGGAACAGCGCCAGGCTGACGATCAGCATGTTGGGCGGCGATTGCTGCAACCCGATGGCCTGCCGCAGAATCGCCAGCACCGTCACGATGAACGGAAAACAGGTGATCATGATGGCCAGCCCGGGGGCGAGGCTCAGCACCGTGATCAGCGCGATCAGCTGGATCGCCCGGGCCGAGATCGAGCCGTCGTCGCCCAGTGACAGCGTCATTTCCTGCGCCAGCGCAGGCACCGGCAGCAGGCAGGCAAAGCCCACCAGCAGGGCCAGCAGCACAGTCGCGAGACGCAACGGCGGCGCCCGCCGCCCCGTAGGGTCCCGGGCGACCGCATCGCAAAACGTGCGGGCGACGAATGCCTTTAGTTCCCGCGCGATCATTCCGGATCCCGCCCTGCGCCGGCAGACGCCCGTTCCGGGGCGCCGCGGTCAGGCCTGTGCCCCTTCTGGGCCAGGTCGGTCATGGTTCTAGCCCAGCCCGCTTTTCAGATCCGCGATTTCCGTCAGGCGAACACCCAGCTGTCCGGCTTGTTCGCCGTCAAGCTCCTCCAACTGGCCGCGGGCAACCAGGCGGTCGCCGACATAAAGCTCCACCGGATCCTCGACCCGCTTGTCGAGCTTCAGAACCGCGTTTTCGCCGAGGTTGATCAGATCCCTGATCAGCGGCCGGGCCTTGCCGACCGACACGACGATTTCTATCGGGACCGAAACGAACGGGCTCGACGCGCCGCCGCTGCCCGGCATGGTGGCCTCTGCGTCATCCATGACGGATGTCCTCCTTGGTTTGGTAAATGAATGTGTCGACAGCGTCGCGGATCGCTTCCAGCACGCCGGCGCCGTCGACTTCGCGCGCGGTATTGCCCAGGCGCAGGCTGGCCTGCGCGGGGCCTAGGGTTTCGTCTTCGGTCAGCGTCAGTTCGGTGAAGCCGCTGGCCTCGAGCACCGGTTGGATAGCTGCCGAGGTGCCGGTGGGAACCGACAGAACCAGCGGCACTTCTGCACCGGTTCGTGACATCTGCTTCAGTTCCTCGACGATCTGGGGGCCGAAGGCCTCGGCAATCGCTTCGGGCAGAACCGCGCGGGTCAGCACCTCGAACACGGGCTCGACCTTTTCGAAAAGCTGCTGCAACGCGTCGTGGTACGAAAAATTCAGTTTCTCGATCCCATCGACAAGATCGGCTTTCAGCTGTTCGCCCTCGCGGGCCTGCGCCGCCAGGGCATCTTCCCATCCGGCCGAGTACCCCTTTTCGAAGCTTTCCAGGCGTTCTTCTTCCAGGGCGACGTCGCTCATCAATTGCCGCGAGTCGCCGCCGCCGGACCGCGGGACGAAATCCTCAAGCAGGTGTGCGATGCTCATGAGGCCTTCTCCTTGCCTTCCTGCAGCCAGCTACGCAGGATCTCGACAGTTTCTTCCTGCCGCTCTCCGATCAGTTCGCGCAGCTGGTCCACCGGCACTTCCTCGATCGCGTCCGAGACGTTCGAGCCCATGCCCATCGAGCCGTCGAAGCTGCCCATGCCTCCCATTCCGCCGTCCGACATGGTCTGGAAGGCCGGCGCGATGTCGAAGGCGGGCAGTTCGGGAAGACCGCCCAGATCGGGAAGATCGCCGCCGCCACCACCGGCAGGCGCGGCCTCCATAACTGTGCCCGATGCCAGGATCGGCCGGACGACGAAGAGACCCAGAAGCAGCGCCACGATTCCGAGAACCGCCAGCTGCAGCACGGCGCCCACGTCGATATGCATCGAATCGAGGAACCCGGGCACGGCCAGCGTGCCCTCCGCATCCACCGTGGCCAGGTCCATGCTTTTCAGTGTGATCACATCGCCGCGTTCCTCGTCATAGCCCACGGCCGAAGCGACGAGTTCCCGCAGCGATTCCAGTTCTTCAGGCGGGCGGACTTCGAAGGCGTCCACGCCCGCGACACCGTTCACCAGCACGGCGACCGTCAGCCTTTTCACTGCGCCGGGAAGGCGACGGATTTCGCGCTCCGTCTCCGATACCTCGTAATTCACCCGCTCGCGCGTGGAGGTGCCCTGCGATTTCGATCCTTCGCCTTCGGATGCTTCGCCATCCGGCAAGTTCGATGCGACGGTCACGTCCCCCGCGCCATTGACGGACGAATCGGAGCTTTCCTCGACATCCGTACTGATCGCCACGCGGCTCTCGGGATCGAAGCTGCGCTGGCGGATGGTTTCTGCTTCGGTCACGGTATCCACGCTGACCTCGACCACCGCGTTGCCGCGGCCGACATGGGCTTCGATCAGGCGCAAGACCCGTTCGCGGAGGACATCGGACCGTGCGTCGGCCGTTGTGGATGCGCCGCCCTCCTCGTCCGTGCCGACGACCGCGCCGTTGGCGTCGATCACCGCGACATCGTCGACCGAGAGCCCCGCCACGGCAGAGGCCACGAGGAACCGCAGCGCGTTTGCCTGTTCGGCCGAAAGCTTGGCCCCTGCCGGCACGACCGAAACCGATGCGGTGGGTTCGGCGCCCCGCAGGAACGGGCTGGATTGCGGGTTGGCAATATGCACGCGCGCCTGCGTGACATAAGGGCTGGCAACGATCGTGCGCGCCAGTTCACCTTCCTTCGCGCGCCAGTAGGCGGCATCGAACATCTGCGAGGTGGTGCCGAAACCGCTGAGGGAATCGAGCAGTTCGTAGCCCTTGCCACCGGTCGCGGGCAGCCCCTCGCCGGCCAGCGAAATGCGCAGCGCATCGCGGTCCGGGCCCGGCACATAGATAGAAGAGCCCCGCACCTCGTAATCTATGTTCCGACCTTCAAGCGCGCGAATCACATCCGCCGAGGCGCTGTTTTCCAGCCCCGCATAAAGAAGCCGCATCGTCGGCGCCGTCGCGATTCGAGACATGAATATCACCGAGGCCAGTACGGCCAGGGCGGCAAGGATGACGACGATCTGCTTGCGCCGTTCTAGCCCTGTCCAGACAGTTACGATCTGCTGCACGTTACCCTCCGAAGACCGCCATTCTGTGCGGCACGAGGATCAACATCGCGGGTTTGACTTAACATTCGGTTAGGTCTGCCGAGCTAGAAAGGGGCTCAGTTGCAGAAACGGAACGAGCGATGTCGGACGCCACCGCTGATATGGAAGACCCTTCGGAAGAGAAGGGCAAGAAACCCGGAAAGATGAGGTTTGTCATCTGGATCGTCCTGGCGCTGGTCGGGGCGGGCGGGGGATTCTTTGCCACCCAGATGGGGCTGATTCCCGGCGGGTCGTCAGACCACGCCGAGGAAGTGACCGAGGTCGATCATGGCGAGGATCTGTCGGGCATCGCCTTCGTGGAACTCGAGCCGATCGTGATCTCGGTCGTCGACAACGGCCGTTCGCGCCACCTGCGCTTCCGCGGCCAGCTCGAGGTCCCGATGGAGGCGAAGGGCGACGTGGAAAAGGTCATGCCGCGGGTGATCGACGTTTTGAACGGGTACCTGCGCGCGCTCGAAGTCGGAGATCTGGAGCATCCGATGGTTCTTCCGCGGATGCGGGCGCAGATGCTGCGACGGATACAGATCGTCGTGGGCCGGGAACGGGTGCGCGATCTGCTGATCATGGATTTCGTGCTGAGCTAGGAGGGTTCGATGGAACTTGTTGCAGACATTCTGCTGGTGGCAGGGGCACTTGGTGCGGGGTTCTATTGCTACGTCCTCGCGCAGCGCCTGAACCGGTTCAACGACCTGGAAAAGGGCGTCGGCGGCGCGGTCGCGGTGCTTTCGTCGCAGGTCGATCACCTGAACAAGGCGCTGGAAGTGGCGCAGAACTCGTCTGAAGGATCGTCCGCGGCACTGGAAGCCCTGACCGAACGGGCCGAATCGGTGGCCCAGCGGCTGGAGCTGATGATGGCGTCGATGCACGACGTGCCCATGGCCGGATCGGGCGCGCAACCGGCGGCCGCGCCGCAACAGGCCCGCGCCCCCGAGGCGCCGGTCAAGGCCGCTCCGCCCTCGGATCCGGCCCCGGACGCGGCGGACTCCACCGGCCCCATGTTTGTCCGCCATGACAGCGCCGCACGTCGGGTGGCGCAATGAGCAAGGGCAAGGACAAGACGCGCGCGAAACGCCCGGCGGTCGGCCGCCGCGGCGCGCTGGTGATGCTGTCCCTTCTGTTGATTTCGTCGGCGGTCCTGCGGGTTGGCACCGAAGCGGGCCCCGCCCTGGCAGAGGTCCGGTCGGGCGCTTCGACGACCGGCGAGTCGGGCGGCGGCGATACCGGCGGACGGGCGGTCGCGTCCGAAGACGTCGGTCCGATGATCGCCGCACTGCAGGCCCGCGAACGGGCGCTGGAGAAACGCGAGCTCCAGATCGAGGACAGGATGAAGGCGCTTGCCATCGCCGAACGCTCGGTGCGGGAAAAGATCGACGCGATGGTCGCGGCCGAGGAACGGCTGACCGCCACGCTCTCGCTGGCCGAAACCGCGTCGGAGGACGATATCGCCCGCCTGACATCGGTCTATGAGCAGATGAAGCCCAAGCAGTCGGCGCAACTCTTCTCGCAGATGGATGCCGAATTCGCGGCCGGTTTCCTGTCGCGGATGAAGCCGGAAGCGGCCGCGGGGATCTTGGCGGGGATGGATCCGCAGACCGCCTACACGATCAGCGTCGTCCTGGCCGGGCGGAATGCAAGAGCGCCGACGGAATAACGCGCCCGAGGTGAACCTTTCTTAAGCCATTCTACTGCACCCTGCAGTCAGAGAACGATGTGAGGAACCCGTCGTATGATCGGCATCATCGGCATAGTCGTGATTTTCGTGATGGTCTTCGGCGGGTACATCCTGGCCGGCGGCAAGTTGGGCATCATCCTGAAATCCCTGCCTTTCGAGATGATGATGATCGGCGGCGCGGCCGTCGGCGCCTTTATGATCAGCAACGAAATGTCCGCCGTTATCCATACGGTGAAGGACGTGGGCAAGGTCTTCCGCGGTCCGAAATGGAAGCAGGACGATTACCGCGATCTCCTTTGCCTGCTGTTTTCGCTGATCCGCCTCGCGAAGCAGAACCAGGTGGAGGCGGAGCGCCATATCGAGGCGCCGGACGATTCCGAACTGTTCTCGAAGTACCCAAAGATCCAGGCCGACAAGGAAGCGGTTGCAATCATCTGCGACACGATGCGATCTGCTGCGATGAATTATGACGATCCGCACCAGGTCGAAGAGGTGCTGGAAAAGCGCATGGAAGCTGCCCAGCATTCGGCGATGCATTCCAGCCACGCCCTGCAGACCATTGCCGACGGTCTCCCGGCGCTGGGGATTGTTGCCGCGGTTCTTGGCGTGATCAAGACAATGGGTTCGATCGACCAGCCGCCCGAGGTGCTGGGCAAGATGATCGGCGGCGCGCTTGTCGGCACCTTTCTGGGCGTGTTCCTGGCCTATGCGTTTGTCGGACCGTTCGCAGCAAAGCTGAAAACGGTGATCGAGGACGACCACCATTTCTACCAGCTGATTCGCGAAGTTCTGGTGGCGAACCTGCACAATCACGCTCCGGCGATCTGTATCGAAGTCGGACGCCAGAACACGCCGGCGCACATGCGGCCGAGGTTCTCTGATCTGGAAGAGGCCCTGAAAGCGTTGAAACAGGACGCGGCCTGATGCGCCGGTTCTGCCTTCGGATCTTTCTTCTTGTCTGGGCGGGCTGTGCGTCGGCGCAGACGCTGGATGTGACATCCGGAGAGCACGAGGATTTTACGCGCCTCGTCGTCCGACTGCCGGAATCGATCAACTGGACTGTCACGCGGAGCGATCGCAGTGCCCGGCTGAACGTATCGGTCGAGAATGCACGCTTCGATCTCGACGACCTCTTTACCCGCATCCCCCGCACCCGCCTCAGCGCAGCCCGCCAATCACCGGGAGTTCTCGACCTTTCGCTCGGGTGCGAATGCGATGTCGAAAGCTATCGCGTGAACGGGGGCTACCTAGTTCTTGATATTCGCGGCACGCCGGCGCCCGGGGACAGCCCGCCTTTGCGCACCTGGGCCCAGTTCGGCCGTGAAGAGCAGGTCAGCGGCGCAATCCAGGATCGTATCAGGTTGATGCAGCGTTCGGCCGGCGGGGACACGCTCCGCTATGGGTCGAACGATGCACCTGCCCGGACGCCCGTCTACTTTGATTTGTCAGTGACCGAACAGCGGGTTGCAGGGCCAATGGACCTTCCGATCGTTCCGGCCATGGAACAATGGGTGCACTCCGATCCGCGGGTTGCCGACGATCCTCTTGAACAACCACTGATCGACCGGGCGGTCGAAGCGGGCTACGGCGGTGCGCTTGTCCTTTCCGAAGACCGTCTGATCGACCAGATGGAACATGCCGCGGATCAGGGTTTGCTACAGCGGGCGCCGCGAAACGGCTACGTCGCGCCCGACATGGCATCAGCGGGCAGCAATACGGCCCCGCTTCCCATCGGGATAACGTCGATGTCGGTGATCGACCGCGACTTTCAGGAACTGACCGAAAACCTGGAACGATCCCGCGAAGGTGGAAGATGCGTCAAGTCGTCGATGCTGGCGCTCCACGAATGGGGTGGCGACGCGACGTTCGAGGATCAGATAAGCACGCTCCGCGGTGAATTGGTGGGCGAGTTCGACAATGTTCTTCTGGAACCCGTCCAGGCGTTGGCGCGGGCCTACCTTCACTACGGATTCGGGGCCGAGGCGCGGCACGCGTTGGCCCTGGTGGAGTTCGAAGAGGCGGAGACGGATCTCCTCGAGACGATGTCCCGGATCATTGATGGCGATGCGGTCAGCGGCGCCAACCCCTTCACGGGCCAGGCCCGGTGCGAAACCGATGCGGCCTTGTGGGCCTATCTCGCGGCGGCGGATCCAGACCTTCAGGACCTCAACGTTGAAGCGGTGCTCATCGGATTTGCCCGCTTGCCGGCCCACCTGCGCCGCCACCTCGGCCCCCGTCTCAGCCGCCAGTTCTCTGCCCGCGGCGACATCTATGCCGCCGAGACCGTGTTGCGCGCCTCGGATCGCGCCGGGCTTGACGAAGGGGCGCCCGCGGACCTGGCGCGTGCCGCCATAGCCGATCTGAAAGGCGACGACGACGCGGAGGAGACCTATCTGGAAAGCGCGGTGACAGAGGCAGAGGAAGAATCACCCGAAGCCCTGGTCGCGCTGATCGACACCCGGTTCGATGCGCGCGCGCCGATCGATACGCATTATCCCGACCTGATCGCAGGCTATGCACAGCAATATCGGCGGGTCGAGAGAGGTCGCGATCTGCGCCGGGCGCATATCCGTTCGCTGGCGTTGACCAACCGCTATGACGATGCGTTTTCCGAGCTGTCCCTGATCCGCGAACAGGATGGCAATGCGGCCGCGACATCCCTGGCGCAGGACCTTTTGACGATCCTGACCGAAACGGGGCGGGACGTTGATTTCATGAAGCATGCGCTGGGACAGGCACGCGAAAACGCCTTCGACTGGCCCGAGGAAACCGGTTTCCTTGTCGCGGAGCGACTGATGGGATTGGGGTTCGCTACCGAGGCTGCAGCGGTGTTAGACGACACGGCGCCACCACATCCATCGGATCAACGGCGCCTGTTGCGGGCGGAGGCCGCGCTTGCTCAGGGGGAGCCGAGCCGCGCACTGGCCGATCTTCTCAACGTGACGGGCCCGGAGGCAGACAGGCTCCGCAGCGAGGCGCTACTGATTTCCGGAGAGATGGAGCTGGCGGGCACGCTTCTTGTGGCACAGGAAGATCCGCAGGCACGGGACCGTGGTCTGTGGCTGACAGAAGATCCCGATGCCGCCGAGCTTGCGTCGGACAGCTACTACGCCGGATTGATGCGCGCGGCCAACGGTATGGCCGATCTCGCATCGACTCCGGACGAGGCCAAACCGTTGGCCACGGCGAGATCTCTGCTGGAAGAGGGCGAAGCTCTGCGCAGCGCGGTGTCCGGCCTTCTCGAAATGGTGGAAATCGAAACGCCGGCCACCAACTGATCGCGGCCCGGCACCAGGAAGGTCACTAACCGAAAATCAAGCCCTGACGGGTAGACGGAACAGGCCCGTATCACCGGGCGGAGACAGAATGTCGATGAAAGCCTGGAAAGTGTCACGTTCAGCGTGGCTGCGCTCTGCATGGGCCTGCAAGGTACCGAACCCGCCCGGGCCACCAATTGGCTCCGGGCGCTTAGGTTTTCGTGGCGTCTGGTCGCGGATCGGCTTGGCATACGCTGTTGCGGCAGGACTTCCGACACCGGTCGTCGCTATCGACACGTTGTCGGCCCTATGTGACCAGGCTGCAGCCGTCGCCTCACGGCAGCACGGTGTTCCGCTCGACGTCATGCAGGCGATTACCCGCACCGAAACCGGGCGTCCCGGCGGCAATGGCCTCGCGCCATGGCCATGGACGGTGAACATGGAAGGGGTCGGGAAGTGGTTCGACACCCGCGACGAAGCCCGCGCCTATGTCTTCAAGCACTACAAGCGTGGCGCGCGCAGCTTCGATGTCGGTTGCTTCCAGATCAACTTCAAATGGCACGGCCAGGCGTTCACCTCGATAGACCAGATGTTCGACCCGGCCGCCAACGCCGATTACGCGGCGCGCTTTCTGAACGATCTCTACCAGGAACTGGGCAATTGGCAGGCCGCTGCCGGCGCCTATCATTCCCGAACGCCGAAATATGCCCAACGCTATTCGAAGCGTTTCGATCGGATCCGGTCCGGCCTGTCGGGCGGGGTCACCGTCGCGGCGGCTCTTCCCGAACCCGAACCCATTCGCCGCCGTGGCCCGCCGCCGCCATGGCCACAGACCGCAATCGATGCAGACCGTGTCCGCCCGATTCTGGGCAGCGGCGAAACATCCCGAGGTTCGCTCGTGCCGCTTGTGGCGGGGGCGGGCTCAACCTTCCTGTCGGTTGATTGAAACCCATGCCCAGCCTGACACTCAAACAGATTTTCAGCCCGACCATCCTTCTCGCGCTCGCGCTCATGACGATCATCGTCATGATGATCCTGCCGGTGCCGGCCTGGTTCCTGGATGCCGGGCTCGCCGTGTCTTTCGCGCTTGCGATCCTGATATTCACGGTGACGCTGTTCATCGAGGAACCGCTTGATTTTTCGGCCTTTCCCACAATCCTTCTGGCGTCGCTGATGCTGCGGTTGTCGCTCAATATTTCGTCAACCAAGCTGATCATCGGGGAAGGGCACACTGGGCCCAACGCGGCCGGCGACGTCATCGAAGGCGTGGCGCATTTTATCATGGGCGGCAGCGTCTTCCTCGGGCTTGTCGTCTTCGGCGTGCTCCTGATCGTCAATTTCGTGGTGATCACGAAGGGCGCCGCTCGCATGGCCGAAGTGGGAGCGCGTTTCGCGCTCGACGGGATGCCGGGCAAGCAGCTGGCCATCGATTCAGACATGTCCGCCGGCGCCATCACCCACGACGAAGCGCGCGCCCGACGCACCCGGGAACAGCAGGAAACGACGTTCTTCGGCTCGCTCGACGGGGCATCGAAATTCGTCAAAGGCGATGCCGTCGCCGGGCTGCTGATCACGATCCTGAACCTTGTCGTCGGCCTGATCATGGGCGTCGTGGTGCACGGCATGGCCATCGGTGATGCCTTCGAAACCTATGCCATCCTGACCGTCGGCGACGGGCTGGTCACGCAGATTCCGGCTGTCATCATCTCGATCGCCTCCGCCCTTCTGCTGGCCCGGGGCGGCACGCTCGGCGCGACCGACATGGCGCTTTTCGACCAGATGGGCCGGCATCCCGCGGCGCTGGCCACCGTCGCGGCCTTGATGCTGGTCTTTGCACTGGTTCCCGGTCTGCCCTTCGTGCCCTTCATCGCCGCGAGCGCCATTCTTGGGGGGGCCGCATTCTTCCTGGCCCGGCGCCCGGATCCCGCCAAAGCAGAGGAAGAGCCCGAAGAGGACAGGCCCGACATCCAGCGCCCGATGGGCGACGTGCTGGATCTCGACGATGTGCATGTCGAATTCGCGCCCGACCTCGTGGCCATGGTGCTGGATGCGGGCACCGGGCTCGATGTGCGGATCGCGAACATGCGGACCTATGTCGCGACCGTCTTCGGGCTGATCCTGCCCGAAATCCGCCTGACCGATCAGCCCGAACTGCCGATCGGCACCTACGTGATCCGCATTCAGGGGGTCGAGCAGGCGCGCGGCTCACTGCATCCCGATCTGGTGCTGGCGCTTCTGCCCCACGCGACTGAAACTCTGCCGTCGGGCCGCGACGTGACCGAACCCGTCTACGGCGCTCCCGCCCGCTGGATCTCGCCGTCGGATCAGGAGGACGCGGCCCTTGTCGGGGCGACCATCGTCACCCCGCCGGAAATCCTGGCCACGCATCTGCTGGAGGTCCTGAAACAGAACTTCGCCCGCCTGCTGACGCTGAAATCGCTCCGCCGTCTGCTGAACGAGATGACGCGCCTGACAGATCCTCAGCGGGCCGAGGCCAACCGCAAGTTGCTGGACGAGCTGATCCCCGACAAGGTGCCGCTGGATTCGCTTCATGCCGTGCTGCGCCTTTTGCTGGATGAGCGTGTGTCGATCCGAAACCTGCCGCTGATCCTTGAAGCCGTGGCCGAGGCGCGCCAGACCAGCACCCGGCCCGAGGCGATCTGCGAACAGGTCCGCCAGCGTCTGGGCTTCCAGATGGTGGCCGAGATCAAGCGCCCGGACGGAACGGTGCCGCTGATCCAGCTGGCCCCGGAATGGGAGGAGATCTTCGGCTCCTACCAGATTGACGGCGCTGGTGGCGGGCTCGATATCGCGCTGCCGCCGGACCTGTTCAACAAGCTGGCCGAAGGGGTGACGAACCAGGTCGCCGAAACGGCCGAACGCGGGCTGAATGCGGCGGTGGTCACCTCCTCGCCCCGGCGGCGGTTCCTCAGGACGATCATGAAGGCGCGCGGGGTGACCAATCCTGTGTTCTCATACGAGGAAATCGGGCTTGAAGCGCGGCCGGCCCTTGTCGGCATGGTCCCCGCGTGACCGGCCTGGCCGAGCTTCTGGGCGCGGCCGGGCAAGCCTGGTTCTGGGCCGGCGCGGCGATCTTCCTGCGGGTGGGTGCGCTCGTGTCGATGCTGCCCGCGTTCGGGGAACGCGCGGTGCCGGTGCGGATCAAGATCGTCATTGCTCTGGCCTTCACCGCTATCGTGGCCCCGGCCGTGGTGCTGGGAGACGGTGCCATCTGGCGCGCACCGCCGACCGATTTCGTCAGTTTTGCCGGTGTCGCCCTGGCCGAAACGCTTGTCGGGCTGGCGTTGGGGATCGGGATCCGGCTGTTCATCATGGCGATGCAGACCGCCGGGTCGATCGCGGCGCAGGCGACGTCGCTGTCGCAGATTCTGGGCGGCGCGGCGGTGGAGCCCATTCCCGCGATGGGCCATCTGCTGGTCATGGCGGCAATGGCGCTGGCGCTGATGTCGGGGCTGCATGTGGGCGCGGCGCGGATGCTGATCCTGTCCTACGATGTCTTCCCGCCCGGTCAGGCTCTCGACGGCGCGGACCTGTCGCAATGGGGGCTGAAGCGCGTGTCAGAGGCCTTTTCGCTGGCCTTTTCGCTGTCGGCGCCCTTCATCATCGCATCGGTGCTCTACAACCTGATGCTGGGTGTCATCAACCGGGCGATGCCGCAACTGATGGTGGCCTTTGTCGGCGCCCCGGTGATCACGTTCGGCGGCCTTGCGCTTCTCATGGTGGCCGGGCCCTACATGTTGATGCTCTGGCGGGATGAGCTGATGCTGTTCCTCGCCAACCCGCTGGGGGCACCATGAGCGGGGGCGACGACCAGGACGAAAGCCAGAAGATCTTCGACCCGACGCCGCAGAAACTGCAGAAGGCGCGGGAAAAAGGAGAGGTCGCGAAATCCGTCGACCTGATGGTCGCCGCGGCCTATGCCGGGATCCTGCTGGCCGCCCTGGCGTTCGGCGCGGCCTCGATCCAGGAGTTCGGACGCCGGTTGTCGGTTCTGCTGGACCGGGCCGATACGCTTTCCGTCCTGATGCTGTCCGGCACCGGTCAGCCCGCCTTCGGCGGTGCGCTCTGGGGGATCGCCCGGTCCATCGCGCCGTGGTTCGTCGTGCCCGCGGCGCTGGTCATCATCGCGATCATAGCGCAGCGCGCCTTCGTGATGGCGCCGACAAAGCTGGAACCGAAGATGTCGCGTATCTCGATCATGCAGAACGCGAAGAACAAGTTCGGCCGCTCGGGGCTTTTCGAGTTCTTCAAGAGCTTTGCCAAGCTCGTGCTCTATTCCATCTGCCTGGGGCTGTTCCTGTCGGTGTCGCTGCCGGACATGATCGGCGCGATGCATGGCGGCCCGTTCATCACGTCGGCGTTGCTGGCCGAGCTTTGCATGCAGTTCATGTTCCTCGTCGTGCTGATCGCGGCCGGCCTTGGCGTGATCGATGCGGTGTTCCAGCAGTTCGAACATCAGCGCAAGAACCGCATGACCCGAAAGGAAGTCATGGACGAGATGAAGGATTCCGAAGGCGATCCGCAGATGAAATCGCAGCGACGCCAGAGGGCGCAGGAGATCGCGGGCTCCCAGATGCTGGCCGATGTGCCGAAGGCCGACGTGATCGTCGTGAACCCGACGCATTACGCCGTCGCGCTGAAATGGGATCGCCAACCGGGCACGGCGCCGATCTGCGTGGCCAAGGGTGTCGATGAAATGGCGGCGACGATCCGACGGCTGGCGGCCGAAGCCGGTGTGCCGATCCACCGCGATCCGCCCACCGCGCGCGCCCTGCACGAAACGGCCGAACTGGGGCAGGAGATCTCGCCCGATCACTACGCCCCGGTGGCCGCGGCGATCCGCTTTGCCGAAGACATGCGGCGCAAGGCGAAGGAAGGTATATGACCAGCGCGTATCAGGAGCTCTCGCAGGTGACGGAGCTTCTCTATGCCAAGGAACGTCAGGCCGTGGCCGCGATCCTTGAGGAGGAAGCCATCATTCGCGGGCAGCTTGCCCGGCTGGACCGCATGGTGGCGCAGGCCAGGGCGGATGCCGAAGCGGATACCGCGTACCTTGCGCTGGGCGCGGATCTGCACTGGAACGAATGGACCGTCCGCACGCGCCGGGCGCTGAACGCCGATCTGGCCAGGGTCATGGCGCGGAAGCTGAAAGTTCTGGACCGGCTGCGCCGGGCCTTTGGCCGCTGCGATGCGGTCGACCGGCTTGAAGCCGATCGTCAGCGCAGTGTGAAAGAGGCCCGCGCGCGGGAAGACTGGGAGAAGATCGCCGCGCTGATGGTGCTGCGCTAGCTGTCCTTGCGGGCAATGTCGACGATCAGGACGTCGTGGATCGTGCTGCCCGCCACCTGCTGGCCAACCTCGCGCAGCGCGATGCGCAGCATGTCCAGCTGATCCGGATTGGTAAAGGTGCCGGCGAAACCGCCGCGATTGGCGTGTTCGAACATCACCCGAAGGAACGCATCGCGCAGTTTCGGTTCCTTGTTGAAGATCACCTCAGTCCCGCCCGGCCCGGTTTCCAGGCTGAGCGACAAGACCACCATCGAGGTGACGCGATCCTTCTTGACCACCGGCACGATGAACTGCTGCGTGAAGGGCACGTATTCCACTTCGGACGGCTCCACCGCGTCATCGTGATTGTTGCCATGATCGTCCTTGGCAACGTCGTCACCCGATTCCTCTTGGCCATCTTCACCTTCGGCCATCTGCTCTTCTTCGGCGGACGGCATCAGGAACATCCCGGCGCCGATGCCGGCACCGGCACCGACTACAAGAAAGACAACGGGGAGCAGTTTTCCAAGCATCGGATACCCTCAGAACGGCAGGATCGCGTCTAGGACCTGCTGGCCCACGCGGGGCTGTTGAACATCGGTGATCTGCCCGCGCCCGCCATAGGAAATCCGGGCCGAGGCGATCTTGTCATACGTGATCTGGTTCAGGCGCGAGATGTCCTCGGGCCGGACATAGCCCGACACCAGCAGTTCGCGCATCTCGAAGTTCACGCGCACCTCCTGGGAGCCCACGATGGACAGGACCCCGTTCGGCAGGACGTCGACAACCGTCGCCGCGACCTTCAGTTCCAGCTGTTCGTTGCGGCTGACGGATCCGGACCCTTCGCTGGAGCTGTCCGACGTGATGCCGACCGCTTCCTCGAGCGAGGCACCTTCGGGCTGTCGCCGGTTGATCCGCTGGGGCAGGCCGAAGAAGCCCGTGATCCCCATTGATTCCGAGGCAGAGCGCGACCTGTCGGTATCATTCGAGATCTCGGCACTTTCGTCGATCTCGATCACCACGGTCAGGATGTCGCCCTTCTTGAGCGCGCGCCGATCGCCCAGCAGCGAACGGGGGCCATGGTTCCAGAGCGACGCCTCCTGCACTTGCGTGCGGCGGTTCGTGTAAAGCGGCAGCCCTGCGCCCAGCATGGCGACATGTTCGGCGGAATCCGTGGTGGGCGTGAAGCTGGGCGGCTTGCCGATATGATCCTCGCGCCCGCAGGCGGCGAGTGCGGCGAGGCCCATCATGGCCATGGGAATTACCTGTTTCATTGCACGACCACCGCGCCATCCGACCGGATCTTCCCGGTCACCGTGTTTCGGGAATTGAGGTTCATCACGCGCACATGTTCCCCATGCGCGCCGCGGCCCAGGGCCCGGCCTTCGGTGGTTATCGTCAGACCGCCGGAGTTGAAGATCAGCGTGACCACGTCATTGCGCCCGACCAGCGCCGGCGGACCCACATCGCCCGGCCGCACGGGCCGGCCGGGATAAAGTGCGACGCGGGCTTCCAGGCCGACAATCTCGTCCACCTGCGACAGGGCGCCGGGGACGTCCGCCGGGTTGGTCACAAGATCTTCGGCGCGCACGATTTCCTTGGCGCGGATCAGCCGGGCGGGAACAAGGATGTCGGCCGCGGCCGTCTGGGCCAGAAGGGCAAGGATCAGGGGCAGGGTCAGTCGCATCAGCGCACCTGCGTCATTGCGGCCATCATCTGGTCGGCAGCCGAAATCACCTTGGAGTTCATTTCATAGCCGCGCTGGGCCTCGATCAGTTCCGTCACTTCGCGCACCGCGTCGACGGAGCTGCCTTCAAGATAGCCCTGCCGCAGCGTGCCCATCCCGTCCTCTCCCGGATTGCCCAGGATCGGCGGGCCGGAGGCTTCGGTTTCGGCAAAGAGATTGCCGCCCAAGGCTTCCAGCCCCTTCGCGTTCGTGAACAGTGCAAGGTTCAGCTGGCCAAGCTGCTGACCCTGCGGGTTGTCGCGGAAATAGGCAAAGACCTCGCCCGCGCCGTTGATCGAGACGCTCAGCGCTTCGGCGGGAATGACGATCTCCGGCTCGACCGTATAGCCATCCGAGGTGACAACGACCCCTTCTGCGGACCGTTTGAACCCGCCATCGCGGGTATAGGCGGATTCTCCCGAGGGCATGAGCACTTCGAGATATCCCGCGCCTTCGATGGCCACGTCCAGATCGCTGCCGGTGCGCGTCAGGGCGCCCTGCTGCAGTTCGACCGTCACGGCGACGGGCCGCACGCCCAGGCCCAGCTGCACGCCGGTGGGCAGGACCGTCCCGTCCGAAGCGGTGACAGCGCCCGCGCGGGCGACCTGCTGGTAGTGCAGGTCGGCGAACTCGGCCCGGCGGGGATTGTAGCCCGTGGTGTTCATGTTCGCGAGGTTGTTCGACGTCGTCTCGACGCGAAGCTGCTGCGCGCTCATGCCGGTGGCGGCGATCTTGAGGGCTCGGATCATCTGGGTGTCTCCGTTAGCTTTTCAGCGTGTCGATGGCGTCGCGCACGCGACGGTCTTCGGCATCGAGGAATTTCTGGCCCAGCTCGTAGGCGCGCTGGACTTCGATCATGCGCGCCAGTTGCAGGACGGAATTGACGTTCGAGCTTTCGAGGAAGAACTGCAGTACCCGCGCGCCTTCGGCCGGTTCGACGCCGTCATCGGCGCGGAACATCACGCCATCCTCGCGGACGAGACCCAGCGGATCGACCGGCTGTACCACGCCGACCTGCCCGATCGGGCCGTCATCGGCGCTGATCGTGCCGTCCGAGGCGATCCGGATCGACGTTGCGGTGCCGGGCACGAAGACGGGCGCGCCGCCGGCATCCAGCACGCGGTGGCCTTCCATCGTCACGAGGTCGCCGGCGGCATTGGGCGAAAACGCCCCGGCGCGGGTAAGGCGCACGCCGTCGGGCGTTTCGATCTGGAAGAACCCGTCGCCTTCGATCGCCATGTCGAAGGGCCCGTCGGTCCGCCGCAGCGCGCCTTGCGACAGGGACGTATGTTCGACCTTGGCACCGGCCATGGAGATCGACGGTTCCCCCGGAGCGCGGCGGACGAACTCGGAAAAGATCATGCCGCCCTGCCGGTACCCGGTGGTCGAGGCATTGGCGACGTTGTTCGCCACGATCTGCATTTCCCGCATCAGCCCCGACTGGCGCGACAACGTGGTGTAGGCGGTGCTGTCCATTAGAATCCTCCGGTCATGAGCGGCACGATCTGCGATTGGAAGAAGGCCACGAGTGTCTGGGTCATGAAGCCCATCGACAGCCAGAAGACGATCACGATGGCGGCAAGTTTCGGCACGAAGGTCAGCGTCATTTCCTGGATTGAGGTCAGCGCCTGGAACAGGCCGACGACGAGACCGGTGAGCAGCGCGACCGTCAGGATCGGAAGCGAGATCGCCACCGCGACCCACAGCCCCTGTCGCATCGTGTCGAAAAAGACGCCTTCCTGCAGCATCTTAGACCGGCATCCTTAGGATTTCCTGATACGCCTCGACAACCTTGTTGCGCACGGTCACGGCGGTTTCGACCGCCAGTTCCGTCTGCGCCAGAGCCTGCACCAGCGCGTGCGGATCGGCTGCGCCCGACATCGAGGCAATCGCGGTCTGCTCGCCGTGGCGGAGGGTCTGCACGAAATCCTGCGTCGCGCCGCGTATCGCGGTGCCCGGATCCGGCGTGGCGTTCGGATCAGGCTGTGTCGCGGGCTTGGCCGCGGTGTAGCTTTGAAGTGCGGAAAGTTGTCTCAGGTCCATTCTGGTACCTCCTTATCGTCTCAGCAAATCCATCAGTCCGGAAGACATCTTGCGGGCCTGGTCAAACATTTTCAGGTTGGCCTCGTAGCTGCGCTGGGCCTCGCGGGAATCGGCGATCTCGATCATCAGATCGACATTCGACCCCTCGTAGTGCCCGCCTTCGTCGGCAAGCGGATGGGCGGGGTCGTAGATCTTCACCGGGTCGGTCTTGTCGAGCCTGACGGGCCCGATCTCGACCCTCGCGGGGCCATCGCGTTCTTCGCGGACGGCGTTGAAGGACACCAGCTTGCGGCGGTAGCCGGGCGTGTCGGCGTTCGATACGTTCTCCGCCGTCAACCGCAGGCGCGTGGCCTGGGCGCGCAGGGCGCTGGCGGAAACCGACAGGGCGTGGGCAAAATCGCTCATACCTTACCCCCGTCCCAGGCTTGTGCGCAGAAGGGTCAGCGACGACCGGTAGATCGCAAGCGCCCGGTCATGCTGGCGCTTGGTTTCGACGGCCTTCACCATTTCCTCCTCCACCGAGATGGCGTTCTGGCCTTCGGCCAACGGCAAGCTCGATTGGGTCGGCTCGGAATGGAACGGGTTGTCGCCGGTGTCGCCCAGATGCCCCGGACGGGTGGCGCGCAGGGCGGCCGTATCGGCGCCCCGGGCCACAAGCTCTGTGAATGGGACGAGATCCCGCGCCCGGTGGCCGGGCGTATCGGAATTCGCCATGTTCTGGGCAATCACCGATTGCCGCTGGCCGGCATGAAACGCCATTCCATGCGCCATCCGAAAGACGTTCAGTTCTGCGAACATCGGGGCTTCTCCCTCGATCAATTTCAATCAAGGCTTAACGGTGATTCCTTTAGAAACCGTTTGCGGGAGAGGGCAGGAAAGGCAGGCACGAATGCCCCAGGCACTGGAATCGCTGATCAACGATCTGCAGGCGGTGCGTCGCTCCCATCCATCGGGCCTCGTGGCCAGCGTGGGCGATGGCGTCGTCCGCGTCGACGGGCTGGAGCGTCTGGCACGTATCGGCGACCGCGCCGCGATTCGGCAGAAGGGTGGCAAGGCGCTTCACGGTGAAGTCATGGCCGTGGGCCAGGACGACATCCAGCTTTTCATCGACGGCACGCCCGACGGGATCGCCGTTGGCGACCGGGTCGTGCTGACCTCGCCCACCACCTTCGCGCCGTGCGATGGCTGGCTGGGCCGCATCATCGACCCATATGCCCGTCCGCTCGACAACCGACCCCTGCCGCGGGGGCATACGCCGCGCACCATAACCGCAGCCCCGCCCCCGGCCGCGCAGCGCCGGGGCCTGGGCGCGCGGCTGTCCACGGGAATGGCGGTCCTGAACACGCTGTTGCCCTTGGTCGAAGGACAGCGCGTCGGGCTTTTCGCAGGCTCGGGCGTCGGCAAATCGCGGCTTCTCTCCCATCTCACGCGGGAGGTCGAGGCCGACATCGTCGTCGTGGCGCTGATCGGCGAGCGGGGACGGGAGGTCAGCGAGTTCGTCCGCCGCGTTCTGGGCCCGGACGGCATGACGCGCACGGTGATCGTGGCGGCGACATCCGACCAGTCCGCGCTCACCCGCCGCCGCTGCGCCGGGGCGGCGATGACGGTGGCTGAACATTTCCGCGACAAGGGTCTGAAGGTCCTGTTCCTGGCCGATTCGATCACCCGCTACGCCGAGGCACACCGCGAGATCGCCGCCGCCTCGGGCGAACTTCCCGCCCTGCGCGGGTTCCCGGCCAGCGTCGTGCCGCTGATCACGGGCCTTTGCGAACGCGCGGGACCGGGGATCGACGGCATGGGCGACATCACGGCTGTTTTCAGTGTCCTGGTCGCAGGCTCCGACATGGACGAACCGATCGCCGACATCCTGCGTGGCGTGCTCGACGGCCACATTGTTCTCAGCCGGGAGATCGCGGAGCGTGGACGCTATCCGGCCATCGACGTCAGCCGGTCTGTCTCGCGCAGCCTGCCCGACGCGGCGAGCGACGATGAAAACAAGCTGATCAACGAGGCCCGGGCGCTCCTGGGCGCCTATGAACGGTCGGAAGTGATGATTCGCGCGGGTCTATATGCCGAGGGCAGTGATCTGCAGCTCGACCGTGCCGTCCGGATCTGGTCGGAACTCGACACCTTCTTTGCGAAGACGGGAGATCCGGAGGTGAAGGCGAGTTTCGACCGTCTGGCCCTTCTGATCCGACGGGCCGGATAAGCACCATCATGTCGTCCCGGGCCGGCAAGGCCCGGGTCCGCCTGGTAACCGCCGCCCCGCGGGATCAGCCGGTGGCGTCTGCGGGTCGTCCGGCGCGGATCTCGTCGAACATCCGCTCGACCATCGCCGCAGCCCCGGCAGACACAAGGTGGATCATCTCGTCCGCATCCACGTTATGCGCCAGCCAGTCGCGCATGGGCGCGAAGGCCGACAGGAACACGAGGATATTCGAAATCACCTCGACCCGCACGTCGTCGGGCAGGTCCCCCGCGCGCGCATGCAGCTGGTAGGCCAAGTCCTCGATCAGCTTGCGTTCGCGCAGACGCATCGTCTTGCGGTCTTCGGGCTGCATGTGCGGGACGGAACGATAGGCCAGCAACGTGCCCTTGCGCTTCATGGCCCATGTCTCGCGGTAATAGCGTTCGAAGACCTCTTCCAGCGACAGGCTCTGGTCGGCCATCAGGTCGGGCAGATGCACCACATCGCGCCGGAACCACAGCTGGTTCAGCAGGCGGCGCAGGATGTCGTTCTTGTTGGCGATATAATCGTAGATGCTCGCCTGGTTCACGCCCGACCGTCCGCAGATGTCGCGGATCGTGGTCGCGGCAAACCCCTTCTGCAGGAACAATTCCAGCGCGGCATCGCAGATCTGTTCGCGCCGCTGGCGGACAAGATCCTCGTTGCGGACGCCGTTCAGTTCCGCCTCCTCCAGCATCGGGCCTGTTCCGATCTTGTCGGAAGCGTCTGAATTCCCGTCCATCATACCGTTATTCTCCGCACCTCTCGTCGGGCTTGTTGACGTCGGAGCCTAGTCTCTTGGGCCTTGGTATACAAGCGTAGGGCCGTTTCCTGACGTGTCGCAGCGTTCCCGCATGCGTCTGTCCGACAACAGTTGACCATTTCACGGCCAAAATCTAGCCTGACATATGTCAGACATCCGCGGGCATTTCCAGCGGATCCAAGTTTCATTTGGGAGGAGGGACCCCGATGAGTGATGTGCTTTTGTCCGAACAGCAGGACGGCCTGTTGGTCCTGACGATGAACCGGACCGACCGGCGCAATGCGCTGGATGCGTCGCTGACGCAGGCGTTGTGCGACGCGACGGCGGCGGCGGCCGAAGATGACAGCGTGCGCGCCGTGGTGCTGACAGGGGCCGGCGGGCATTTCTGTGTCGGCGGCGACGTGAAGGCGATGAACGAAGGCGCGGGGCGGGACATGGCCCTGGGCCAGCGAATGCATGGCCTCCGCGACCGGATGTCGATCTCGCGCTACCTGCACGAGATGAAGAAGCCAACCATCGCGGCCGTCGAAGGCTCCTGCGCCGGCGCCGGCTTGTCGATCGCGCTGGCCTGCGATTTCCGGATCGTGGCCGAGGATGCGAAGATCACCACCGCGTTCAAGAACGTGGGCCTGTCGGGCGATTTCGGCGGCACCTATTTCCTGTCTAAGATCCTTGGCGCCGCGAAGGCGCGCGAGATGTACCTGCTGTCGCCGCTTCTGTCGGGCATTCAGGCGGTCGAGATGGGCGTGGCCACCCGCGCCGTCCCGGGCACCGATGTGCAGGCCACCGCCCGCGCCATGGGGGCCGAACTTGCCGCCGGGCCGACGCTGACGCTGGGCCGGATCAAGGACAACCTGCTGATGGCGGAATCGGGCGCAAGCCTGTCGGCCTGTTTCGACAACGAGGCGCGCAACCACATGATGTCGAGCACGACGGCCGACCACAGGGAAGCCGCCGCCGCCTTCGTGGAAAAGCGCAAGCCGGTCTTCACGGGGACCTGAGCGGCCTTACGTCTGTCCCACGAAATCCTGCCGGCGGGCCCGGAAATGCGCGGCCAGCATCGACCGGAACGCCGCCACCTTGGCCGTGCGCCAGATATCGTCCTGGGCCACGGCCCAGATATCGTCGCAGGGCCGGGGGGGCAGCACGGGAACCTGCACCAGCCATGCCGTCGCCCGGCCAAGGAACATCGGGAGCCTGACAACGCCCAGCCCGGCCTGCGCCGCCCCGATCATCGCGACGGTGTCGTCGAAGACCATGCGGACGCGGGAGTTCGGGAAGGCCTCCAGAGCCTGCTTCGGCACGTGCGGATCGCGCTCGCTGGCCAGCCAGTCGATGGTGGCGTCCGGGTGACGCTGGAGGCGATCGGCGAGTTTCGGGCTGGCAAAGCTCGCCTCGTGCTGGGCGCATAACCTGATCCCCTGCAGGGAACCGACCGGGAACCGATCCATGCGGATGGAGACATCGGCCCCGCGCCGGGTCAGGCCGCCCGCGTCGTGGGTGGCGCGGATCGTCAGCTCTACCCCGGGATAGGCACGGGTGAACTGGTCGAGCACCGGGGCCACGTGCGATCCGATCAGAAGCTGCGGTGCGGCGACGACCAGAGGCCCGGAAAGCCGATTGTCCCGGCCTTCTATCTTCCGGAGGAGCGAGACCTGTTCGGCTTCCATCCGTTCGGCATATTCGGCGACCAGCCGCGCGGCGTGTGTTGGCCGGTAGCCATCGGCGAGCCGTTCGAACAGGACCTCGCCCATGTCCTTTTCGGTCCGCTGCACGCGGCGGGCCACGGTGGTATAGCTCACGCCAAGCTCGGCGCCCGCACCGGCCAGCGTGCCATGACGCACCAGCGCCAAAACGGTTCTGAGATCGTCCCAATCTGCATTCATGCATGCAAATTTGCACGGGTCATGAGCCGACGCACGAGTTTTATTCGTGGTGAAGGCTGGAGTGATTACCGGATCGCCCGCCGACCCGGTGCGCGCCCGACCCGCCCCCAGGGCGGACGCGATTGACGAGGCGTGCGGACAACTTGTGAGTCCTTCGCTTACCTTAAGGCATTCTCTGCGTCACCGCCCCCCGGGTCGGTCGCGAACCTATGGTACGATCAGCACTCCGGGCCGTCGGTTACATCCGCACGATCATCGGGCTCAGCACCCGTGTCGCGCCATAGCCGCGGAGTTTTGCGGGCGGGCCGTCCAGCACCATCCCGGGCGCCAGTCGCACCAAGGCCTTCAGCGCCTCTTCCAGTTCCAGCCGCGCCAGCACTTCGCCAAGGCACCGGTGCGGGCCGCCGCCGAAGACAGGATGCAGCCGGGGATGGTCGGTGCGCGTGATGTCGAACCGGTGCGGATCAGCATAGATCTCCGGATCGCGCAGGCTGGTCAGCATGCAGTTCCCGATGAATGTCCCGGCGGGCAAGTCGTATCCCGCGACCTCGTGCCGTTCGGTGGTGATCCGCGCCAGCGAGCCGATGACTGGATCGTACCGCAACCCTTCGGACACCGCGCCGGGGACGTGGGTCTCGGGATCTTCGACAAGCAGCGCCCATTGATCGGGATTCTGAAGCAGCTGCGAGACGGTGGCGGTCAGCGCGCCGCGGGTCGTGTCGGAACCGGCAAGGACGAGCGCCATGATCTGGGTTCGGATCTCGGCCTCGTCCATCGGGCCGCCCGATACGCGTTCGAGGAAACCGGTCAGGAAATCGTCCTGTGCGTCCGCCCGGCGGCGGTCGATCAGGGTGGCCACGTAATCGGCCAACGCGCCCATGTCGCGGTCGGCTTCGGCGCGGATGTCGTCCTTGACAAGCGACAGGCCGCGGATCGCGGAATAGACGTGGCGGGCGACGACTTCGACCTCGTCTTCCGGCGCGCCGATGACCGACGCGATGACATGGGCAGGCAGGGGGCTGGCGATGCGCTCCACGAAATCGACCGGGCCCTGCCCCAGAAGCGCGGCCACCATCCGTTCGCAGCGGGCGGCGACGCCGGGGCGCAGTTCCCCTATGATGCGGTGGGCAAAGGTCTTCGCCAGCGGGGCGCGCCGGTTGCGGTGCACCTGCCCGTTCGAGAACAGCAGAACGTTGTCGATGATATCGTAGACTGGGCCGTCCGTCACGCCCGCGACCATCATGCTTTCCAGCTCGATCTGCCGGGTCCAGCGATCATCCATGACCTCGGTCATCAGGGACATGGGAAAGGTGCGGATCAGGCCCATCCTGTCGCGCGCCAGGGGGCCGTTGGCCCAGGCGGCGTGCATGTAATCGTGGTCCGTCTGCCCGTCGATGTAGTCCGGCAGAACGGGAACGTCCCGCAATGTGGCGACCATCTGTATCCTCCCGCGCGGCCTCTTGCGGGCCGCATTGCACGGATAGTCTAGCACCGTTCGGGGGATTCGAGGTGGCCGCCCCGGGCATGACCCGGTGTCAAAACCGGCTGACTTTGCGTCAAGCGCCGTAGCGGGCCATGAAGGTCTTCACCGCTTCGTCGATCACGGCGTGGATCTCGTTTTGCGAGAATTCCGTCTGGATGCCGAAGACGGCCCTGATCCACAGCTTCGACTTGCAGAGCTCGGAAAACTGGTCGGCCGCGAACTGGTAGTCGTCGATCTTCAGCTCGCCCCGCGCGGTTGCGGTTTCAAGGTATTCCGCAATACGGTCGCGTCCCATTTCGGGGCCGCTGGCATAGAAATTGGCGCCAAGTTCGGGGAAGCGGTCGGATTCGGCGGCGCAGATGCGGAACATGCGGATCGCAAAATCCGAAAGCATGAACGGCACGAACTGGCGGGCGGCGAAGGTCAGGACCTCCTCCGGCGCGCGGGACTGGTCGATCATGTCGACCGTGCGTTCGGCCATGCGCTGGCACTCCGCGCGCGCGATTTCGACGAAGAGCAGCCGTTTGTCAGGGAAATAGCTGTAAAGCGTCGCCTTCGACACGCCGGCCGCCCGGGCGATATCGTCGACGCTCGCGCCTTCGAACCCGTCGACCAGAAAGACCTTGCGCGCACCTTCGATCACCTGGTCGAACTTGCGACCGGTGCGGACAATGGATGCGGCCTGGTTCATTCAGATCCTCCCAAGTGCGGAAAACGGTTCGGCCGGTTCCGGTGCCGGGCCGATATGGCATGCAACGATGATGCGCCCGGAAAGATAGCCCCGCGCACAGTGTCGCACAACCGTTCCCGACGGGCGAGCATGATGCTGCCGTCGCGACAGGCCGTGGGGAAACGGTGTCTAGACCTGAGCGGCCTTGGCCGGGGCCTCGACCTGGTCCAGCACACGCCGTGCCTTTTCGGTCAGCCCGGCCATGGCGGCGATGAACGGTGCGGGGCCGAAGCCGATCCGCGATACGCCCAGACAGGCCAACCGGCCAATGTCCGCGAACTCCCCCGGTTGCATCACGTTCACCGGGAGGGGCGATTGCGCGCACAGCCGTTCGATCACGTCATGGTCCAGCAGGCCCGGCACGAAGAATCCGTCGGCCCCGGCGGCGGCATAGGCGTGCGCTCGCTCGAGCGCCATGTTCAACAGGCTGGCATGGACCTCGGCCGGCTGATGATCGAAGAAAAGCCTGGTGCGAATATTGATGAAGACGGGCACGCGCATTGCACCTGCCCTTTGTCGCAGTGTCGCGATGCGTTCGCCTTGTGCGGCCATGTCGTGCGCGACGCCAAGGCCGCTGTCGCAGATGTTCACGCCAACCGCGCCGGCCGCGACGATCGCGTCGAAATTGTCGGCCAGTTCGACCAGATTCTCCGACGCGCCGGTGCAGAAATCATGAGTCACCGGCAGATCGACGGCGTGGACGATCCGTTTAAGGTTATGCAGGGAGGCATAGAAGGGGACATCCGCCGCGTCCTTCACGCCATGCGCATTGGCCAGTGCCCAGCAGTTTGTGGCGATTGCGCGTGCGCCGGCGCGGGCGACGGCCCTCGCGCTGCCGACATCCCAGATGTTGTAAAGGACAATTGGGTTTCCCGGACGGTGCATCGCGGCAAAGCCGCGGGCCTTTTCGGCCTGGTTCATTCTGTCGTTCCTTCTGGCGAACCGGAAACTGCACAGCTTTACCAACACGTCGCGGTCAGGGCCGCGGACGAGACCGATTATATTCCAAGAAACGGTTGCAACAACCGCGGGATGATCGTCTTGAACCGCAATGGCGCATCGGTCACGGCAAGGCAGATGCAGGGGCCGCCGTCTTCCGCGATGGGCGCGTGGTGCAGTTCGTCGTCGCCATAGGCGATGTCGCCCGGCCCGTATCGTCCGGTTTCGTCCGAATAGGCACCATCGAGGATCACCGTCAGTTCCTTGCCGCCATGGGTGTGATCGGGCACGCCGACCCCTGACGGGATGTAAAGCAGCCGTGCCGACGCGGTCGGGCTGGTGCGGATCACCATCTGCTTGGCGCCCATGCCAATCGGACGCCAGCGGATATCGTCGAGGCTCGTGCCGACATAATCGGCCAACGGTCCGGGAAAGATCGACCTGGGTCTAGCCGGACGGACAGCCTCGCGCGGTTCGGAGGCCTTCAGCCGTGCAAGCGTCTGGGCAAGACTGTCCATAGACATGGTCGCCGCGCCTTCGGGCGCGTCTTCAAGCACCGCGCCGCCAACAGCGTCATAGCTTTCGGCCGCCGCGCGACAGGTGTCGCAAAGCGACAGGTGCGTGGCGATGGCAAGCGAATAGGCCTCGGGCAGGGCGCCCGCGGAATAAGCCATCAGGAGGTCGTCGGGGACGTGGTGCTTAATGTCTGGTTTCATGGTCGTCATTTCATCGCATGGCGCAAGCGGTCGAGCGCAAGCCGGATTCGGGATTTGATGGTGCCGAGCGGAAGTCCCGTCTCGGCGGCGATCTCTCCATGGGAAAGCTCGCCGAAATAGGCACGCCGGATCAGGTCGGCCTGTGCCTCGGGCAGGTCGGACAGGGCCTGGTGCAGGAGATCGGTCTCCTGTTTCAGGACGGCCACGTCCTCGGGTCTCGGTTCTTCTTCGGGTCCCCAGGTCAGATCCTCGGGCTCCGGCCGGCGGTCGCGGCGCAACAGGTCGATGCGTCGGTTGCGGGCGATGGTGTATATCCATGTCGCCGCGGACGCGCGCGACGGATCGAACAGATGCGCCTTCCGCCACAAGGTCGTCATCACGTCCTGGGCGCATTCCTCGGCTGTGGCGGCGTCGGCGCCCGATTTCATCAGGAAGCCTTTCACGCGCGGCGCGAAATGTTCGAACAGCAGGACAAAGGCCGACTGGTCACCGTCGTCGCGGATGCGCAGGATCAATGCGGCCCAGTCCGGTTCGGCCCTGGCGCCTTGTGCTGCGCGTGCAAGCGCTGCAGCTGCGCCTTGCGACGTTGGTTTCCCATTCATGGTCTTTGTCGTTGCACCTTTTTCGCGCCGTGGCATTTGCACGGTGCGGGCGTGGGTGAAATTTGCTGTATCCGTGACAACCATGCCCAGCTTACGCAGCACATTGAAGAGTGGATCACTTGGAGAGCCGAATGTTTTTATCATCCACCTGCTGAGCCGCAGCGTAAAGAGTACAGTCATGCGACGTAACAAGGTTGAGACATGCCGTTCGAATACCCCCCTGCACCTGCTTCCGATCTTTCGACCGGTGAACCTCACCGGACACCGCCGCGCCCCGGTGCGAGGATCGCCGTGATCGGAGGCGGCATTTCAGGATTGGGTGCCGCCCATTTTCTGTCCGACCGCTACAAAGTGACGTTGTTCGAATCCGAACCGCGCCTTGGCGGGCATGCCCGGACGGTCATGGCCGGCAAGCGCGGGGACCAACCTGTCGATACCGGTTTCATCGTCTTCAACCACGTGAATTATCCGCATCTCACCGCGCTTTTCGACCGGCTGGGTGTCGAGACGGCTGAAAGCACCATGGGCTTCGGTGTGTCGGCCAACGGGGGCCGAATCGAATACGCGCTGGACAGCCTGCGCGCGCTGTTCGCGCAGCCGAAGAACGCGGTCTCGCCCGACTTCCTGCGCATGATCCGCGACATCTTCCGGTTCAACGCCGGCGCCGAAGCCGCCCTGACCGGGCCCGACATGACGATCCGGAATCTGCTGCAGACGCTCGGCACCGGGCCGTGGTTCAGGGACTACTACCTGACGCCGTTCTCGGGCGCGATCTGGTCGACGCCCACGCAGAAGATCCTGGATTTCCCGGCGCAGGCCATGGTGCGTTTCTTCCGCAATCACAATCTTCTCAGCCACTCGGGCCAGCATCAGTGGCACACGGTGCGGGGCGGATCGGTCCGCTACGTGACGCGGCTGGAAGAGCAGCTGCGCCGCGACGGTGTCGACATCCGGGTGAACGCGCCTGTTCAGGCGGTCAAGCGCGGACCGGATGGGGTGATGGTGCGTGCGTGGGGCGCGGCCTGGGAACTGTACGACCAGATTGTTTTCGCGACACATTCCGATGATACCCTGGCCATGCTCGACGATCCCGACCTGTTCGAAGAGGCTTCCCTTGGCGCCATCGCCTACCAGCCGAACGAAATCACGTTGCATGCCGATCCCGCGATGATGCCGAAAAGACGTCGTGTCTGGTCGTCGTGGAACTATACCGAAGACGCGGACAGCCCGCAGGACGCCATCGACATGACCTACTGGATGAACGCACTGCAACCGATCCCGCAGGACGATCTGCACTTCGTGACGCTGAACACCCGCCGCCCGATCCGCGAGGATCTGATCTACGACCAGGTCACCCTACGCCATCCGGTTTACGATAAAGGCGCGTTCCGGGCACAGGCCCAGATCGCGGGGCGCAATGGTGCCAACCGGACATGGTTCTGCGGCGCATGGATGAAGAATGGCTTTCACGAGGACGGGCTGTCCAGCGCCGTGGACGTGGCCCGCGCCATCGGTGCAATGGACAGCGCCGAAGCGGGTGCCGCGGACGCGCCCACGATCGCCGCAGAATGAGCGGGCGCCCGGACCATATCGCAGGCACCACCTGGCATGGCCGTCGCGGAGCGGTGCGCAACGGATTCTCCTACCGGGTCGATTACCTGTGCTTCGATGCCGAGGATATGTGGCCGCGCGGGCCGTTCGGCTATGGCCGGAACCGCGGTGGCCTGATCTCGGTTCAGGATCGCGATCACGGGGGTGAGCCGGGGCACGGCCAGGGTGCCGAATGGGTGCGCCACCTGCTCGATTCCCGCAACATCGCCGAGCCCGAGCATATCTACCTGCTGACCCAGCCCCGCATCCTGGGGTCGGTTTTCAACCCTGTCAGCTTCTGGCTGTGTTTCAGCGGCGACGATCTGACATCCGTAATTGCCGAGGTGAACAATACCTTCGGCGAACGGCACTGCTATCTCTGCCACCACTCCGATCACCGCCCGATCACCGAATCCGACCGGCTGGAGGCGGAAAAGATCTTCTATGTCTCGCCCTTCCAGCCCGTGGCGGGGACCTACATCTTCCGTTTCGATATCCGCCCCGACAAGATCGCGATCCGCATCGATTACCGCACCGAACTGCACGAGGGCGACCCGGCCGAAGGTCTGGTGGCGACGCTTGCAGGCCCGCGGCGGACGCTGCGGTTCTGGACCATGATCGGCCTTGTCCTGCGCCGGCCCTTCGGCAAGGTTCATGTGCTGGGCCTGATCTTCTGGCAGGCGCTGAAGCTTCGCGTGAAAGGTGCGCTGTACCGCGAGCGGGGCCCTGTTCCCGATCAGGCCGTTTCGGTCGGGCGTGGCCACAAATGATGGCTCTGGTCTATACCCTCCTGGGGGCGGCGCTGGTCTGCGCGGTGCTCTGGCTACGGCATCGGCAGTTGAGCTTTTCCGCCCAGCGGACCGCCGATTATGCCGGGCTAACTCCAATCTTCGACCTGCGCGAACATCTTAACGGCAAGATGCTGTGCGACGGTGTGGTCTACGGACCCACCGGCCGTGTCGCCGCAAGTTTCAATGGCCGGTTCGAAATCCTGTGGGACGGAGATCGCGCCAAGATGAGCGAGCATTTCACCTATGACAGCGGGACGGAGCAGTTGCGCCAGTGGGCGCTTGTGCTGGGAGAGGACGGCAGCATCACTGCCACGGCGCCGGACGTGATCGGCGAAGGGCGGGGGAAATGCGAAGGTTCGGCCGTCCAGTTGAACTATCGGCTGCGGCTGCCGGAAAGCGGCGGCGGGCATGTCGTGGACGTGACCGACTGGATGTACCTTGCGCCCAACGGCCACATCGTGAACCGCAGCCAGTTCCGCAAGTACGGCCTGGTGGTGGGAGAGCTGATCGCCACCATGCGCCCGGTCGAGGTCCGATCCCATGCGTAACTGGACCGGCAAACGGTACTGGCTGGTGGGCGCCAGCGACGGGCTGGGTGCCGCGCTGGCGCAGATCATGGCGGAAGCGGGGGCCGAGGTGATCCTGTCCGCCCGCTCTGCCGATCGCCTGACGGAATTGGCTGACCGCCTGCCGGGCCGCGTGACGGCCGTGCCGATGGACGTGACCGATCAGGCCGCGGTCGATGCTGCGACGGACGAAGTGGGAGAGATCGACGGCATCGTCCACCTTGCCGGCGTCTACTGGCCGATGAAGGCCACCGAATGGCAACGCGAACAGGCCGTTGCGATGGCGGATGTCAACTTCACCGGCATGGTCCGCGTGCTGGGCGCCGTCGTGCCGGGCATGGTCGCGCGGGACCGGGGGCATGTTGTGATCGTGGGCTCGCTGGCCGGGTTCCGGGGTTTGCCGGGGGCCCTGGGCTACGGCGCGACCAAGGCCGCCGCCATGTCGCTGGCCGAAACCATGGCGCTGGATTTGCATGGCACGGGGGTCGAGGTGCAGCTGGCCAATCCCGGCTTCATCCGCACCCGCCTGACCGACAAGAACACGTTTCAGATGCCGTTCCTGATGGAACCGGACGAGGCGGCACAGGTGCTGTTCAAGCACATGAACTCACGCCGGTTCCAGCGCAGTTATCCCACGCTGTTCTCGTGGGTGTTCCGACTGGCTCGCTTCCTGCCGGAGGCAATTTATCGCCGCCTGTTTGCGTGACATCAAGGACGCGTATTACCCTGTCCGCCCATATGCCCCCAGACGGAGCAACACGGAGGACAGGCGGATGAAGGAATTATCGCCCCGCAAGGCGGCCGAGGTCGCGATCCTTGCGCGCGAGATCGAACGGGCGGAGCCCGAGTTCCGCGGGCTGGTCGAAGCGATGACCGAGGACGAACAAGCCGAACTCGTAGCCCTGATGTGGATCGGCCGCGGCGCGTTCGAGGCCGAGGATTACGCCGAAGCGGTTGCCACCGCGCGGGCCGAGGCGTCGGCCCCCACCGCCGACTACCTGCTCGGCTCGCCCCATCTGCCCGACCATATCGAAGCCGGGCTGGAGGCTCTGGGCTATTCGGCGACGGGCGAGGAAGACGAGCTGCTCTGACCCTGCAAATCCAATTTCGGGGGACGCCGCAGGGGCCGTACCTGAAAAGGTCAGGGTTCCCCGGCGGCAATCACCGTCCGGCCGAGATTTGGTGCGGTGCGTGCAGTGCACGCACCCTACGGCTGCGATTGTTGAACACGCCAAGGTTCCCGCAACGGCGATCACCGTCCAACGTCCGGTAGGGTGCGTGGTCTCCACGCACTATAACACGTTGAAAACAAACCCTGCGCCCGCAACCGGGGAACGGCGCGGTGTTAGGCCAGCCGGTCCACCAGTTCCAGGTGCTGGGCCTGCCGGCCGACCTCGTCCAGCCAGTCGTCGACCAGCTTCGGATCGCTCGGCGCGGCGTGGACGCCGGGCTCTATCCGGCCATTCGCGACGGACTCCACGGCCAGCGCAACGGTGATCGACACCAGCCTGGCCATCGCGGTGCCGTGCTCGTCGCCCCAGGCATCCATCACGTAGGTCTTGTGGCAGACGGGCGTGCCGTCGCGCGTGGCTTCCAGACCCACGCACAGCACCACCCGGTCGGGTTCGCCTTCGTCATAGGCGTGTGCGTCCCAGAATTCGTCCGACATCTCCTGCAGGCGCGCGTCACCGGCCGCTCCGGCCAGCGTCTCGACCTCGGCAAAGACATCCTTCCAGGCGGCGGCCCAGCCATCCAGCCTCAACGTGCCGCGAACGAAATCGCGGACGGTCCACGCCGGGTCGAACTTGTAATCCTGCATGAAGGGGATGCTGTCGCGGTTCGGGTAGACCTCGAACCGTTCGGCCACGGGCAAGGGCGCGTCATAGTGAGAGATCGCATCCCACGGCCGCCCGACCTTCCATTCGGCATAGTCCCGCAGGGACCGCGACGGAGACCGCAGGGCCTTCAGCACGCCCAGCGGCGACCACGAGAACTTGTAACGGAAATCGTTCGGGATCTTGGGGATACCGCCGCAATAGGAGATGAAGCTCAGGTGGTTCGCCGGATCGCATTCCGGTGCCGCGCGGTATTCGGCCACGAGCCGGTGCGCCATCAGGTGGTCGATGCCGGGATCCAGCCCGACCTCGTTCACCAGCGCCACGCCGGCCGCTTTCGCATCATCGTCCAGCGTCCGCATTTCCGGCGCGATATAGGACGACGACACGAAATTGGCCCCCTTCGCGATGGCGGCCTTGGCCAGCGGCACGTGCCAGTCGCCCGGCAGCATCGACACGACGATGTCGCCCGGGACCAGCGCGGCTTCCAGCGCGGGCAGGTCGAAGGTGCGAATGTCGGAGGTCAGGTCGCCAACGGCCTCTTTCGCCTTGTCGACGGTCCGGTTCCAGACGGTGACTTCGGTTCCGGCTTCGATCAGGCGGCGAAGGCCGGGGATGGCGGACAATCCGGTGCCGCACCAATGGACGGTCATCTTGGGTCTTCCTTTCTTGCGCCTAGTCTTGCGCGATATGCTGCTTGAAGGTCTGTTCTGCCCGGCCCCAGACGCCCGAATCCGCGACGGTGAGCGTCCGCAGGTAGGGCAGCAACTGCGCCGCGAAGTCTTCCGAGCTTTCCAGCGGCAGAAGCGAGGGCAGGTTGTCGATGGCCATGACGTCGAGCGCGGGGCGTTCAGCCACCCGCAGGGCGGGTTTTTCCCAATCGGTCACGCGGTCGTAGACCTTGATCGGGTTGAAATCGCTGTCGGGATCGCAGGCGACATCGCCGATCACGGTCAGCCGGCGGGGCTTCGTTGCCGCGTCGGCCTCGACGAAAACCGGGGTCGAGGGGCCGGCAAGGATCGAGTTCACGAACAGGTCGTGCCGCAGGATTTCCGGGAAGGGGCCGCCGCTGGCGGTTTCGGCCATGTCCCAGCGGGTGACGGTCACGCCCATCGCGGTCAGGAGATCACAGGCGCCGCGGCCCACACGGCCAAGCGCGCCGATGACGATGGCGGACGGACGTCGCGGGCCGATGGCGGCGAGCTCGGTCTGCAGATCGTTCAGCAGTTTCTTCTTGTCATGCGCGACCGTAACCGGGCCGCATGTCTCGCCCCGTTGCTGCGCGGCCCATGTGCGCAGGCTGACCCACGCCCCGGCGAACCCGGCCCAGTAGCCGAAGGCAGCGACGCGGCGGCCGTCTTCGTCGGTCAGGTATTCAAGATCCAGCAGCGTGCCGCCGCCTTCGCGGAATCGGTCCAGCAGTGCCTGCCCGGCCGACTGGCCCTTGAAGGCATGGCCGAAGAAGATGTGCCGGTGGATCAGAGCTTCGGGCGTGTCGGGCAATTCCTTCAGGCCGAGGATGAAGGCATCCTCCGGCGCCTCGGTCCAGCTTCCGGCGGGCGCGATGGTGCATCCGGCGTCGCGGTAGCCATCGATGGGGATGCAGCGGGTGGGACTGTCTTCCACCGTCACGGTGAATCCCCGTGCAATCAGGTCGGCGGCGCCGTCGGGCATCAGCGGCGTGCGTTGTTCGTTAGCGCGTTGTTCCGCGCGGACCCAAAGGTGAACGCTCATCGTGGCAACATCCCCCGGTCACGGGCCGCCTGAACCGACGGGCGGTCTTCCATCGCATCGGCGAAAGCGGCGAGTTTCGGATAGTCGGCGATATCAATGCCGTCGCCCTTCAGCCAGGTGGTAATGACGTAAAGGTAGGGGTCGGCCATGGTGATCATGTCGCCCATGACAAAAGGGCCTTCGACCACGTGCTCTTCAAGATAGGCGCAGGTCGCGGCCATCGTTTCGGGGACCTTGGCCTTCATGTCGGCAAAGCTGCTCTCCTGCGTGGCCCAGCGAGGCCCACGGCCCTTGTGGGCGTGGTTCACATGCGCGGTCGAGGCAAGGTAGTACATCACGCCGCGCACGCGGGCGGCATCGAACGGATCGGACGGCATCATCGGCGTACCGGCATAGCCGCCACTGGGCGCCAGCGCAGCCAGGTAATCGAGGATCGCACCGGTTTCCGTCAGCGGTCCCCGCGCAGTGACGAGCGTGGGCACGCGGCCCTTGGGGTTCAGTTCCAGATAGGGTGGTTTCGTCTGTTCGGCTGCGGCGAAGTCGACCCGCACCGGTTCGAACGGCAGGCCCAGTTCTTCCAGCGCAATGGCCACGGCGCTGGCGATGGTTCCGGGGGCGTAATGGAGTTCCAGCATCAGGGTCTCACAGGTGGGTCTGGGCGTACATCCGGTCCGGAGCTTCCAGATGCGGCACCGCGTTGAACAGGACCGGAGACAGGTCTTCCCCGATTGGGTGCAGACGATGCACGGAGGTGTTCATGATGGCAAGCGCCATGCGGGACATCGCGCCAAGGCTCAGTTCCATCGTGTGGCGCAAGGCGTTGGCGATCACCCCGCCCGAGGTGACGACAAGCGCCGGCCCATCGCCGCCGATGATGTCGGCGATCACACTCCGCACACGGCTTTCGAAATGGTCGAAACTTTCGGGCACGTTTTCAAGCCGGCCTTCCGACCACGCGGCGAAGACCTGCGGCATGTGCTGCACGAAACCTTCGCGGTCGATCGGGATGGCCAGACCGATCTGTTCCTGTGCCAGCCGGGCAAGGTCGAAATACTGCAGTTCGTCCAGCCGATCGTCCTGAACCATGTCATCTGCCACGCCCATCGCGGTTGCGGTTTCGACATGACGGCGTAGCGTGCCGCAATAGACGCGGTGGTGATACTGCCCGTTGTCGTCAAGATGCTGCCCCAGCCATTCGGCCTGCTGGAAGCCCAGCGGGCTGAGACGGTCATACTCGTCTTCGGTCCGGGCGGCAGAGTTGGCCTGTCCGTGGCGGACAAGGGTGATGTGGGACATGGGATGAAGCTCCGGCAAACGGACCGACGACGGTGGCGCGTGCCCGCTTTAGGCGTCAGGCGTCGGGGGCATGTCAAGCAATGCCCCAACGGAAAATTGCGCATGTGCAGAGAATGCGCAGCCGCGCTTCCGTCCGGCAGCCTGTCCTACTTCGCCAGCACCTGTTCGCGCGGCGTTTCTTCGATATTTTCTAGCTCTGCCAGCAAATCGAGCAGCAAAGCGTAGCGATCCGGTCCCATGCGGACGCGCAGATCTTCGGCCAGTTCCTGGGCCGCGGACTGGTTGGAGTCGATCAGGTCCCGCCCGGTCTGCGTGATCACGATGACCTGGCGGCGTTTGTCGGACGGGTGCGGGTTGCGCACGATCAGCTTCTTTTCCTCCAGCTTCTGAAGGATGCGGGTCAGGCTGGGCAGCAGCAGGCAGGCCATTTCGGATATCGCCGTTGGCTCCATCGCGCCGCCTTCGTGCAACACGCGCAACACGCGCCATTGCTGCTCGGTCACGTCGACATCTGCCAGCATGGTGCGAATCGGCCCCATTACCCGCTCTCGCGCGCGCAGAAGGGCAATGGGAAGGGACCGGGACGTGGGCAAATGAGCATTGTTCATGTATATTTTCTGCCCGGTTGCGGGGGGATATGCAAGATCATGCATACCGTAACGTAAAGTCATCCCCTTGTTAACAAGTTTTCACCGGGATATGCACGTTATGCGTGTAAATGCTGACAAAGCACAGTGAAAACAACTTCCGTCGGGCGGGGGGTCCGAAAATGGCGCGCGAAGCCAGTGGTTTCCGGGTTTCCTGCCGGGATGGCCACGGAACGCACCCTGCCGCTTCCCATGTGGTCGAAGGTTTGGCATTGAAAGCCCTGCCTGTTCATCACGGAGACCGGGTGGCATGTCGACGGAAGGGAATGCGGGATGAAGTGGACGGAATTCGCCGATTGGGGGCGCAGGGTTTCGCAATGGGCGCAGGACTATCACCTGACGATCGGGAGTCGTCCGGTGCGCGCGCAGACGGAACCGGGTGACATCCTGAACGCCCTTCCCGCCGCCCCGCCGGAGGAAGCCCAGCCGCTGGAAGACGTCTTCCGTGATTTCGAGAACATCGTCATGCCCGGCATGACGCACTGGCAGCACCCGCGGTTCTTTGCCTATTTCAATTCCAACGCGGCGCCTGCCTCTGTTCTGGCCGAGTTCCTGACCTCGGCCGTCGCGGCGCAGTGCATGCTGTGGCAGACCTCTCCCGCCGCGACCGAGATGGAAACCCGCATGATGGACTGGCTGCGCCAGTCACTGGGCCTGCCCGGCGGGTTCGCAGGCGTGATTCAGGACAGCGCGTCGTCGGCCACGCTGGCGGCGGTCCTGACGATGCGGGAAAAGGCGCTCGACTGGCAGGGCAACCGCGCGGGGCTTTTCGGGGCCAGGGCGCTGCGCATCTATGCCTCGGTCGAGGTTCACACCTCGGTCGACCGGGCGATCTGGATCGCCGGCATCGGGCAGGACAACCTTGTCCGCGTGCCCACGGATGGCCCGGTGCGCGGTATGGATCCCGCCGCGCTGGACGCGGCCATCACGGCCGACAAGGAAGCGGGTCTTCACCCTGCGGGCGTCGTGCTGGCGGTCGGCGGGACAGGCACGGGCGGCACGGATCCCATCGCCGCGTGCATCGCCGTCGCCCGCAAGCACGGGCTTTATGTCCATGTCGATGCCGCTTGGGCCGGCTCTGCCATGATCTGCCCGGAATTCCGAACATTCTGGGAGGGGATCGAAGGGGCCGATTCCATTGTCTTCAACCCGCACAAGTGGCTGGGCGTGCAGTTCGACTGCGCCGCGCATTTCCTGGCCAACCCGGACGATCTGGTCCGCACGCTGGCCATCCAGCCCGTCTACCTTGAAACCCAGGGCAAGGACGGGATCGTCAACTACTCCGAATGGTCCGTCCCGCTGGGCCGTCGCTTCCGCGCGCTGAAGATCTGGTTCGTGCTGCGCGCCTACGGTCTGGAAGGGCTGCGTGACCGCATCCGGAATCACGTGAAGTGGAGCCACAATCTCCACGACCGGCTGGCCGAAACCCCGGACTTCGAAATCGTCACGGCGCCGGTCCTGTCGCTGTTCACGTTCCGCTATGTGCCCGAAGGCACGGCAGATCCCGACGCGCTGAACCTGGCCCTTGTGAACGCGATCAACGACGACGGCCGCATCTACCTGACACAGACCCGCGTTGGCGACCGGATGGTCATACGCTTTCAGGCGGGGCAGTTCGAAACCACGGCGGATGACGTCGCGATGGCCTACGACGTAATTTGCGAAGTGGCGCGGGCTCTAATACAATAGAAGCTCGCCCGATTTGCACCGTGCTACGTTTTTCAGGACAGTTTGTTCCATAAAACCATCGTGAAAAACAAAGGGTTGAGACCTCCGCGGGTGCCCCCATCTTGAGGGACAGAAACGAAATGCACCTCAAGGAGAGTCAGACATGAAAAAGACGACCATTGGCATGATCGCCCCCGCAATCGCACTGACCGCCTTCACCGGCATGGCATTTGCAGACGACGGCGAGGTCCGTTCTGACGCTGCACTGAACAATTCGCCTGCCCATTCGGACGCGGTGGATATCGATCAGGGCCGCGTGGATGAAGCCGACGACTCGATCCGCTCGGACGCGGCTGCGAACAATTCGCCCGCCAACACCGATCCGGCTGACACCGCAGATCGCGGTGAAGAGCCCGAAACGGAAGTTCCTGTCCGTTCCGATGCCGCGCAGAACAACGCGCCGGCCAACACCGACAAGGAACTCGATGGCTGACGTGGATTTCGTCAGAAATCTATGACAGGTGCGCACCTCTTCGCGCATCGAAAGCCGCTGGCCAGCACCTTGGCCGGCGGCTTTTTTGTGCTGTGCGCACCCTGAAACCGCGACGACCCGCCACGGAAACGGCTTTTGACCGACGTGGGCCCCGCGGCTGGCCTTTTACCCGGGGGCCAAGTCCTGTAAGCAAACTCCGCCGCTCCCATCCGGGACCGGCAGATGTCTTGGAGAAAGAAACATGGGATACCGTATCGTCGTCGCGGGAGCCACGGGCAACGTGGGCCGCGAAATGCTGAACATCCTCGCCGAGCGCGAGTTTCCGGTTGATGAGATTGTCGCGCTGGCGTCGCGAAAATCGCTCGGCACCGAAGTCAGCTTTGGCGATAAGACACTCAAGACCAAGGATCTCGACACATTCGATTTCACCGGCTGGGACATGGCGCTGTTCGCCATCGGCTCGGACGCGACGAAAAAGTATGCGCCGCGGGCTGCAGGCGCGGGCTGCGTGGTGATCGACAACTCGTCGCTCTACCGCTATGACGCCGACGTGCCGCTGATCGTGCCGGAAGTGAACCCGCAGGCCGTGCACGGCTATGCCAAGAAGAACATCATCGCGAACCCCAACTGTTCGACCGCGCAGATGGTGGTGGCGCTGAAGCCGCTCCATGACCGCGCGAAGATCAAGCGGGTGGTGGTGTCGACCTACCAGTCCGTGTCGGGCGCCGGCAAGGACGGCATCGACGAGCTTTGGGATCAGACCAAGGCCGTCTACAACCCGACGTCGGATTACGAACGCAAGAAGTTCACCAAGCAGATCGCGTTCAACGTGATCCCGCATATCGATGTCTTCCTGGACGATGGTTCGACCAAGGAAGAATGGAAGATGGTGGCCGAAACCAAGAAGATCATCGACCCGTCGATCAAGGTCACGGCGACCTGCGTGCGCGTGCCGGTCTTCGTCGGCCATTCCGAAGCGGTGAATATCGAGACCGAGGATTTCCTGGACGAAGACGAAGCGCGCGACATCCTGCGTCAGTCCCCGGGCTGCATGGTGATCGACAAGCGCGAAGACGGCGGTTACGTCACCCCGCTGGAATGCGTGGGCGATTTCGCGACCTTCATCAGCCGTATCCGGCAGGATTCGACGATCGACAACGGCCTGAACATGTGGGTCGTGTCGGACAACCTGCGCAAGGGCGCGGCCCTGAACGCCGTTCAGATCGCCGAGCTTCTGGGCCGCGAGGTCCTGAAAAAGGACACGCCCGCGGCGACCCCCGTCGCCGAATGATCCCGGGTGCGCGGTCCGCCGCGCACCTCGTACCAGACAACCTGTAACGGTGCGTGGAAACCACGCACCCTACGCCATTTCTTTGGTCTTCAAATAGCTCGGGGGAGTCTGCCCACAGGGCAGACGGGGGCAGAGCCCCCATAACCCGGCCCGCGGCGATCAGATCGGCGCGTAGACCCCGCGATCCGGGTCGAAGGCTTCCAGTTCTCCGGCACCGATGTCATGCCACAGCCCGTGCAGGGTCAGCGACTTGTCCTTCACGGCCTTCTCGATGAAGGGGAAGGTCATCAGGTTTTCCAGTGACGCCAGCACCGCCTGCTTTTCCAGCGCGCGGGCCTGTTCGGCCGGCTCGTCGATCTTCGACACACCTTCATACTTGGGCACAAGGATATCCATCCAGCGGCCGACGAAGCTGTCCTTGGCTTCCAGCTGCGGGGCATGGCCCTTGCACATGTCGATGCAGCCCTGCACCCCGCCGCAGCCGGAATGGCCCAGCACGACGACATGGGCCACTTTCAGCACCGTCACCGCGTATTCCACCGCGGCCGACGTCCCGTGATGGTCGCCGTCGGGTTCGTACGGCGGCACGAGGTTGGCAATGTTGCGGTGGATGAAGAACTCGCCCTGATCCGCCCCGAAGATCGAGGTCACGTGTACACGGCTGTCGCAGCACGAGATGATCATGGCGCGGGGATGCTGGCCGTCGGTGGCCAGATGGCGGTACCACGCTTCGTTCTGCACATACGAAGTGGCCTTCCATCCGCGATAACGCTGGACAAGATAGGCGGGCAGGGGGCGGGCGAAAAGCATCGGGGCGTCACGTCCTTTGTTGTCATCCGGCAGCGGCATACACTGCTGTTCCGGACAATTCGATCTATTTCTGACTTTGCGGTCAATCTTTTGGAAACGCCCTTCGCTCAAAACTCCGTCCCACGTGGGGAACTAAAAAGTGGGGAATGTGCGGTGACTGATACTATCACCCTGAATCTGTCTGAATCTGTCCGTCTTGATCCGGACTGCATGACGCGGCTGTACAACCAGCTGGGCGAACGCGGGGCCGAGGACGTGATCGGTCGGGCGGTCGAGGAACTCGCGGTGCGCCTGGCGCATTGCACCCGGCTGCATTGCGCGGGCGATTTCGAGGGCCTGCGCAAAAGTGCGCGGTCTGTCGCGGCCATTGCCGACCAGGTCGGCATGTCCAAGCTGGCCACCGTGGCGCGAAACGCGGCCGACCTGATCGAAGTGGGCGACGACATCGCGCTCGACGCCGTGCTGGCGCGGCTGATGCGGATCGGTGAATTCTCGTTGACCGCGGTCTGGGATCTCCAGCACATGACGGTCTGAAACGGTTGGGCGTGGACCGGCAGTACGCTACGGGGGCTTTCCGCCGGCAGGGCACGGGTCTAGGGTGCGGTCCATCGATTTCCCGCACCCTGACACGAGGCCACCATGACCGCCATCGACCCCTATACGTTCGACCGAACCGATGCACCGGCGCTGCCGCTGCATGTGATCGATCTTGACGGGTTCGACGACTGGCTGACGGGGCAAACGCCGGCTATACAGGCTTGGGTCAAGGCCTCCGGTTTCTCGGGCGGGCGCGGCCAATCGCTGCTGGTCCCGGGGCCTGACGGCACACCGATCATGGCTCTGGTGGGCTACGCCAATGCCGGGCAACGTGCCCGACGCCGATATGCTCTGGCCATGGGCGCCGAAAGCCTGCCGGAAGGTATCTACGAAATCGCCTCGGGCCTTGAAGGCGACGCGCTTGCCGTCGAATGTTTCGGCTGGCTGATGACGGGCTACCGGTTCGACCGCTACCGCGAGCAATCTCCGTGGGGCGCGCGCCTGCGGGCGCCCGAGGGCATCGACACGGCCCGGATCGAGGCGATGGCCGCGGCAGAAGTCCTGATCCGCGATCTGATCAACACGCCCGCGCAGGACATGGGCCCGGCGGAACTTGAAGCCTCCGCGCGCGAGGTGGCCGGCGATCACGACGCCAAGATCGACGTCATCGAAGGCGACGCGCTGCTGGACGCCAATTTCCCGATGATCCACGCCGTTGGCCGCGCCTCGACCCGCGCGCCGCGGCTGATTGACATGCGTTGGGGCGATACAGGGCCCAAGCTGACGCTGGTGGGCAAGGGCGTGTGTTTCGATACCGGCGGGCTCGACATCAAGTCGGCGACCGGCATGCTGTTGATGCGCAAGGACATGGGCGGTGCGGCCAACGTGCTGGGCCTGGCCAAGATGATCATGACGCTGGGCCTGAAGGTGCAGTTGCGCGTCCTGATCCCGGCGGTGGAAAACGCGATCTCGGGCAACGCGATGCGGCCGGGCGACATCCTGACCTCCCGCAAGGGTCTGACGGTCGAGGTGAACAATACCGACGCCGAAGGCCGACTGGTGCTGGCCGATGCGCTGGCGCTGGGGGCGGAAGAAAACCCGGACCTGATGATCTCGATGGCCACCCTGACAGGCGCGGCACGTGTTGCGGTGGGTCCCGACCTTGCGCCCTTCTTCACCGACAGCGATGATTTCGCCGCGGCCCTGTCGGCCGCAGCACCGCTTCACGCCGACCCTGTCTGGCGCCTGCCGTTCCACGAACCCTACGAGCTGAAGATCGAACCGGCCCATGCCGATCTCGACAATGCGCCGTCGGGCGGGTTTGCCGGGGCGATCACCGCCGCGCTCTTCCTGCGCCGCTTTGCGGGCGACGGCGATTACGCGCATTTCGACGTCTACAGCTGGTCGCCCGCCAATGCGCCGGCCCGGCCCAAGGGTGGGCTGGGGCAGGGACCGCGCGCGATACTCGCCGCCCTGCCCGGCATCCTGAAGCTGTGACCGACCCGCGCCGCTGGCCCGCCAATGGCCGCGTCGCCGCGGCGCATCTGGCCGACGCGCCCGAAGGCCTGCCCCGGGTCAAGGGCGAACCGCGTACGGTTGTCCACCCGCTGACCGATCTTTGCCGCACGCCGGAAGGCGCGCGCGACCGGCAGGTGCTCTACGGCGCGCCGGTCACGGTCTACGAGGATCACGCGGGCTGGAGCTTCGTGGAAACCGGTGACGATGCCTACGTGGGCTATATCGAAACCGCGGCGCTTGGCGTACCTCGCTCCCCGACCCACCGCGTGTCGGCCCCCGGCACGCGGCTCTATCATGAGCCCGGCGCAAGATCCGACGCTGGCCCGGCCCTCTCGCTCAACGCCCGTGTGGTCGTCGAAGCCGAAGAAGCCGGCTTTGCCCGAACCCAGGACGGCTACATCCCCCTCGCCCATCTCCGCCCGGATCATGCCCCGGAAGCCGATCCCGTTGCCGTCGCCGCCCGGCTTCTGGGCGCGCCCTATGTCTGGGGTGGCAACAGCCGCGAGGGGATCGATTGCTCGGGCCTTGTCCAGATCGCCTGCCAAGCCTGCAACATCCCCTGCCCGGGCGACAGCGACATGCAGGCGGCGGAGATGGGCACACTCCTGCCCCCCGGCGCGCCGCGCCGCCGCGGGGACCTGATCTTCTGGAAGGGCCATGTCGCCTGGGTCTCGGCGCCGGACGCGCTCTTGCATGCCAACGGGCACCACATGGCAGTGGCCTACGAACATGCCGACGCCGCCATCGCCCGGATCGCTGCCAGCGACGGCCCCGTCACGGCGCACCGTCGGCTCGATCTGCCGTTCGGAACGCTCTGACGCGGAACCCAGGTCTGCGCGGCCTCATGGCGCTTCCCTGTCGGATGCCTCCGGCGGGAGTATTTCGAAAGAGAAGAAGCCCGGGCGCCTGATTTCTTTGGTCCCGAAATACCTCGGGGGGGCGCGCCGCAGGCGCGGCGGGGGCAGAGCCCCCTCGACGTGGCCGCTACTCGACCGCGCGGATCATCTTCCGTTCCAGAACCCGCAAGACCGTCTTCAGGTCCTGCCCGCGCTTCAGGATCTGCCCGTCCATGCCGATCACCGCGTACTGCCCCTGCTTGCCGCGCAGCTTGGGGCGCTTTTCGATCCGGTAGAGGGGGTTTTCCGCGGTGCGGCGGAAGATCGAGAAGACGGCGACGTCCCGCAGGCACGAAATGCCGTAATCGCGCCATTCGCCCGCGGCGACCATGCGGCCGTAAAGGGACAGGATGATGGAAAGTTCGGTCCGGTGGAAGGCTATCTGTTCGGGAGCCTGAAAAGGACGCATCGGGGTAGGGTGCTGAACTGTCATGCGTTCAGACTTGCGCCAAAACCGTTACAAATCAAGTCCGCCGAAACGGCCCATGGCCGCGCGGTGCGCCGTCTCGGATCCCCAATCGAGGCCCAGCCAGCGTTCCGCCTTCGGGCTGAGCCGCCGGTAGGCCGCCGCGACATCCGCCCGCGGGTCGGTCAGGGGCGCGTCGTCCGGCATCAGTTCGGGCGCGATGTCGGGCCAGCGCAGCACGATCCGGCGCCAGCGGTGGATCAGCAGCATCCGTGCTGCGGCTGCATCCAGCGGGTCTTTCGGCACGACCTGCAAATTTGCGAGGTCCCGGGCCAGGGCGCCGAGCGCCGCGCGCCGGTCATCGGGGAGAAGCGCCGCGCGGTAGGCCGGGCTCATGCCTGACAGGGTTCCGTCGATACGCAGGTCGCTTCCGTCGTCCTTTGCCTCGGACGGGAGCAGGCGGATTTCGGGGCTGCCGTTCGGGCCCAACCGCACGGTGACGGCCCAGCGTTTCACCGGCTCGCGTTGCGGTGCGGCGTAGATGCGGGAGGTGGCGGGCGCGAATTCGGCCACGCCTTCGGGTGTCAGCCTATATCGGCTGATCCGCCCGTCGCGTTCGCTTTCGACCCAGCCGTCCCGGGCCAGCCGGGACAGGGCTGTCCGCAGCGTCCCGGGTTCCACGCCGACGCGGCCCAGGATCTCGCCCAGTTGCCCTGTCGTGATCACCCCGCCCCGATATTGCACAAGGTCGCCGAAGACCGTGATCACCAGCGACCAGACGCGCAGGCGGCCTTCGGAATGCAGCGCTTTGACAAGGGGTTCGAGCGGATCCATCGCGCCGCTTTAGCGCGTTTCGGCGGAAACGTGAATCCCTTCAGCGCGAATAGGCCACCATGGTCAGAAGCTCGTAATTCGCCACCTGCGCGTTGTCTTCGTCGAAGAGCGTCACGTCCCACGCGACCTCGCCATAGGTCGGCGTGCGGCGGGTCTTTCGCTTGACGGTCAGGCGCACCTTCATCTGCGTGCCGGGGCTGACGGGTTTCTGGAAGCTGAGCCCGTTGAGCCCGGTATTGGCCAGGACCGGCCCCGGATCGGGTTGTACGAAGAGCCCCGCGGCGAAGGACAAAAGCAGGTAGCCATGGGCCACGCGGCCGGGGAAGAACGGGTTCGCCTGTGCGGCCTCTTCATCCATGTGTGCATAGAAGGTGTCGCCGCTGAACTGGGCGAAGTGTTCGATGTCGTCCAGCGTCACCGGGCGAGATTCGGTGTGGAGCGTTTCGCCGATCTGCAATTCGTCGAACGTGCGCTGGAAGGGGTGGTCGGGGCCTTTGACCTCGGCCGAACCGGTCTGCCATTGGCCCGTGATCGCGGTGATCACGTCCGGGCTGCCCTGGATCGCGGTGCGCTGCATGTAATGCAGGACGCCGCGGATGCCGCCCAGTTCCTCGCCCCCGCCGGCGCGGCCCGGGCCGCCGTGGACCATCTGTGCCAGGGGCGCGCCGTGGCTTGTCGCCTCCTTCGCCGACGACGCGCCGGTGATGTAGATCCGCCCGTGCCAGGCGGCGCTCTCCAGTGTCACGTCGCGGGCGACGGCGGGATCGTCCGTGACCAGCGAGGCGACCAGCGAGCCGCCGCCGCGATTGGCGAGCGACGCGGCGTGCGGGACATCGCGGTAGGGCATCAGGGTCGAGACCGGGCCGAAGGCCTCGATCGTGTGGACACATTGCGCGGCGTCGGGATCGTCGCATTGCAGGAGCGTGGGCGCGAGGAAGGCGCCCTCCGGCCCTGCGCCGATCAGGTCGGGCGCCTCAGGGTCGCCGGTCAGGCGTGTCGTCTCGGACGCGAGGCGGGACAGCTTGTCGAGCACGTCCGCCTTCTGGCTGCCCGAGGCCAGCGCGCCCATGCGCACGTCGGGCGACGCGGGGTCGCCCACCGTCACCTTGGCCAACCGGGCCAGCAGCGCCTCGGCCACGTCGCCCATGCGCTGCTGTGGCACGATAATGCGGCGGATGGCGGTGCATTTCTGGCCGGCTTTCACCGTGATCTCGGTCGCCGCTTCCTTGATGAACTGGTCGAAGGCGGGGGAACCCGCGGCCACGTCGGGGCCAAGGATCGTCGCGTTCAGGCTGTCCTGTTCGGAATGGAAGCGGACGGAATTGTGGATCAGGTGGCGGTTCACCCGCAGCCCTTCGGCGGTAGAGGCCGAGCCGGTGAAGCCCACCACGTCCTGCGGGCCAAGGCGGTCGAGCATGTCGCCGACGCCGCCCACCACAAGCTGTACCGCGCCTTCGGGCAGGATGCCGCTTTCGATGATCATGCGAAAGCACGCTTCAGTCAGGTAGCAGGTCTGCGTGGCCGGTTTCACGATGCACGGAACCCCGGCGATGATCGCGGGGGCCAGTTTCTCAAGCATCCCCCAGACCGGGAAGTTGAACGCGTTGATGTGGACAGCGACCCCACGCAGCGGCACGGCGATGTGCTGGCCGATGAAGCTGCCTTCGCGCGACAGACGCTCGGTGCCGCCATCGACATAGACCTGCCCGTCGGGCAGCTCGCGACGCCCTTTCGAGGCGAAGACAAACATCGTGCCGATGCCGCCTTCGATGTCGACGGCGCCATCGCGGCGGGTCGCGCCGGTGAGCGGGTTCAGCGCGTAAAGTTCTTCCTTACGGCCATCCACGTACTGCGCGAGATCCTTGATCAGCCGCGCGCGGTCATGAAAGCCCATCGCGCGCAGGGCGGGGCCGCCCACGTTGCGCGCCCAGTCCAGCATCGCCTGCGCATCGGGCGGCGGGCCGCCGGCCTCGGCGATCTTTTCCCCGGTCACGGGACCGATAACGCCGCGCGCGCCTGTGCCCGGTGCAATCCATTTGCCCGCGGCAAAGCTTTCAGGTCTCAGCATGGTAATCCTCCCCGATTTGCCGCCGACACTACAGCCACGAACCCAAAACGCAATACTCTTGACCGTACGGTCGGGTTTGTGCAACTGAGTCGGTCAGGAGAGAGGGAGGATGCACGCATGACGCCACAGGAGCGGGCCGAACGCAGTGCGGCTGCGATGTGGGCAAACGACCGCGCATCGAAGTGGCTGGGGATGACGATGGACGCTGTCGGCCCCGGAACCTGTACCATGTCCTTCGACGTGCAGGATCATCATCTGAACGGTCATTCGATCTGTCATGGCGGGTACATCTTCACCTTGGCCGACAGCGCCTTTGCCTTTGCCTGCAACAGCCACAACCGGTTTGCCGTGGCGCAACAGAACCAGATCACCTTCCTGTCGCCCGGCCGTGGTGGCGAAAGGCTGGTGGCGGTTGCGCACGAGGTCTCGCTTTCGGGGCGGTCGGGCGTGTATGACGTGGAGGTCACCGGGGCTGACAGTCGTCAGGTGGCACTGTTCCGTGGCCTGAGCCGCATCATCAAGGGCGAGCATTTCGAGGAGGACCTCTCATGACAACCGCATATCTTTGCGACGGTATCCGCACCCCCATCGGCCGTTTCGCCGGCGCGCTTTCCAAGGTGCGCCCCGACGACATGCTGGCGCATGTGATCAAGGTCCTGATGGCCGACCATCCGAACATGACGGTCGACGAGGTCCTGATGGGCTGCGCCAACCAGGCCGGGGAAGACAACCGCAACGTGGCCCGCATGGCCGTGCTGCTGGCCGGTTTGCCGGACACGGTGCCGGGCGGAACGATCAACCGGTTGTGTGGCTCGGGTCTTGATGCCGTGGGCACCGCCGCGCGGATGATCAAGAACGGCGAGGCCGATATCGTGATCGCCGGTGGCGTGGAAAGCATGAGCCGTGCGCCCATGGTCATGCCCAAGGCCGACACGGCCTTTTCGCGCAACGCGGAAATCTACGACACCACCATCGGCTGGCGCTTCATCAACAAGGCGCTGCACAAGGCCTACGGCACCCATTCCATGCCGGAAACGGCGGAAAACGTGGCGACGGACTTCCAGATCAGCCGCGAAGATCAGGACGCTTTCGCCATGCGCTCGCAGGAGCGTGCCGCGGCGGCACAGGCCAGCGGGCGCTTGGCGCGCGAGATCACGCCCGTCAGCATCCCGCAGCGCAAGGGCGATCCGATTGTCGTGGAAAAGGACGAACACCCCCGCCAGACCACGCTTGAAAAACTGGGCGCGCTGCCCACGCCTTTTGCCGAGAATGGCTCGGTCACCGCGGGCAATGCGTCGGGGGTGAACGATGGCGCGGCGGCGATCATCATCGCGTCGGAAGCGGCGGTCGAGAAATACGGGCTGACACCCAAGGCCAAGATCACCAGCATGGCCACCGTCGGCGTGCCGCCGCGGATCATGGGGATCGGGCCTGCACCGGCCACGCAGAAGTTGCTGGACCGTCATGGCTTGTCGATCGGCGATATCGGCACGGTGGAACTGAACGAGGCGTTCGCAAGCCAGGGCCTTGCCGTGATGCGCCAGCTTGGCCTGCCGGATGACGCCGATCACGTGAACCCCCACGGCGGGGCGATTGCCCTGGGCCACCCCTTGGGCATGTCCGGCGCGCGTCTGGCGCTGACCGCTGCCATCACGATGTCGGACAACGACATGGACCGCGCCATCGCCACCATGTGCATCGGCGTGGGGCAGGGCATCGCGTTGTTGATGGAGAAAGCTGCATGAAAGACCTGACACCCCCGAAGGAAAGCCTCGACCCGATCGAGATCGCGTCGCGGGACGAGATTTCGGCGCTTCAGCTGGACCGGCTGAAGTGGTCGGTGGCCCATGCCTACGAGAACGTTCCGTTCTACAGGCAAAGCTTCGAGGCTGCGGGGGTGCATCCGGACGACATCACAAGCCTGGCCGATCTGGCCAGGTTCCCCTTCACGGTGAAGCAGGACCTGCGCGCGAACTATCCGTTCGGGATGTTCGCCGTGCCGCGAGAGCAGGTGAAGCGGATCCATGCGTCCTCCGGCACGACGGGGCAGCCCACGGTGGTGGGCTACACCGAGAACGATCTGCAGGTCTGGGGCTCGGTCGTCGCGCGGTCGCTTCGCGCTGCGGGGATGCGGCCCGGGGATATCCTGCACAATGCCTATGGTTATGGCCTGTTCACGGGCGGGCTGGGGATCCACCTGGGAGCGGATTACCTCGGCCTGACGACCGTTCCGGTTTCGGGCGGCATGACCCAGCGCCAAGTGCGATTGATCGAGGATTTCGGGGCGAAGGGCATCACCGTCACGCCCTCCTACGCCCTATCGATCCTGGATGAATACGCGGCACAGGGGCTGGACCCGCGCGAATCTCCCCTGGAGGTCGGGATCTTCGGGGCCGAGCCGTGGACCAACGCAATGCGGCTGGAGATCGAGCAGGCCTTCGACATGCACGCCGTCGACATCTACGGCCTGTCCGAAGTGATGGGGCCCGGCGTCGCCAACGAATGCGTCGAAACCAAGGACGGCCTGCACGTGTGGGAGGATCACTTCTACCCCGAAGTGATCGATCCCGTAACGGGTGAGGTCCTGCCCGATGGCGAGGTGGGCGAACTGGTCTTCACCTCTCTCACGAAAGAGGCCTTCCCGATCATCCGCTACCGCACCCGCGATCTGACGCGGCTTCTGCCCGGCACGGCACGGTCGATGCGGCGGATGGAAAAGATCACCGGCCGGTCCGACGACATGATCATCCTGCGCGGCGTGAACGTCTTCCCGACCCAGATCGAGGAGCAGCTGATGTGCGTCGCCGGGCTGGCGCCGCATTTCCAGATCGAACTCAGCCGTCCCGACAGGATGGACGTGCTGACGGTGCTGACCGAGGCCGCCCCGACCCATGCCGAAGCCGCGGCGCGCGATGCGGCGGCGAAGGATCTGGCGCATCGGGTGAAGGCCTCGGTGGGCATCTCGATCACCGTTCAGGTGTCCGATCCCGGCGGCGTCGCGCGCAGCCAGGGCAAGGCGGTGCGCATCGTCGACAACCGTCCCAAGGACGGCTGAGGGGCGGGCCGTTGGCACGCGGACTGGCACGCGATCACGACGAAAAGCGCGAAAAGTTGCGCGACGGCGCCGCGCGCTATTTCGCGGCGCACGGGTACGACCGTGCCTCGCTGACGGGTGCGGCCCGGTCGGCCGGCGTGTCGAAGGCGCTGATCTACCATTACTACGACGGGAAGGAGGCGTTGCTTTACGACATCCTCCACACCCATCTGGCCGAACTGGCAGAGGCGGCCGAGGCTGCGCAGGCAGACGGCTTGCCGGGGCTCATCGGGGCGCTTCTGGACGTCTACGAAGATGCGGACGCGGCGCACAAGTTGCAGCTGGAAGCGCTGGAGGCGTTGCCGGAAGACCTTCAGGCGCCGCTGCTGGACCTGCAACGGCGGCTGGTGCGGGGCATGTCGGATGCGGTGCGCGCCGAACGCCCCGATCTGGATCAGGACACCGTGCGCGCAGCGACGATGTCGATCTTCGGAATCCTGAACTGGGTCTACATGTGGCACAGGCCGGGACGCGGGCTGAGCCGGACGGAATATGCCGAAATGGCGGTCAGGTTCGTGCGCGGCGGGCTGGCGGCGCTGTGACCGGCCGCGGCCGCAAGGCGGATTACGGGAAATCGCCGCGCCCGGGCCGTGACGTCTGGAAAATAGCATGAACCGGTTTCCTGCCGGCGACGGGCTCTGGTAGGGTCCGCCGGACGCTTCGTCTGCAAGCGGTTCCTTCGACAAAACGGTGCCCCTCATGTCCTTCACGATCGCAACCTGGAACATCAACTCTGTCCGCCTGCGCGAGTCCCTGGTCTGCAAGCTGCTGGCAGACGAGGCGCCCGATGTCCTGTGCCTGCAGGAATGCAAGAGCCCGGTCGACAAGATCCCGACCGAGGCCTTCGCGGCGCTGGGCTACCCCCACATGATCGCCCGCGGCGACAAGGGCTATAACGGGGTGGCGATCCTGTCGAAGCTGCCGATCCGCGACGTGGGCCATCAGGATTTCGCGGCGCTGGGGCATTCGCGCCACATTGCCGGGCAGCTGGAAAACGGCGTGACGATCCACAACTTCTACGTACCCGCCGGTGGCGATGAACCAGACCGCGAGAAGAACGTGAAGTTCGGCCAGAAACTCGACTACCTCACCGGCATGCGCGACTGGTTCCATGGTGACCGCCCCGAAAAGGCGATCCTTGTTGGCGATCTGAACATCGCGCCGCGGGAAGACGACGTGTGGTCCCACAAGCAGCTTCTGAAGGTCGTCAGCCACACGCCGATCGAGGTCGAGCACATGGCCGAAACGCAGGATGCGGGCAAATGGGTCGATATCACGCGGCAGGATATCCCCGAAGGGCTGCTCTACAGCTGGTGGTCCTACCGGTCGAAGGACTGGTCGGCGGCGGACAAGGGGCGCCGGCTGGATCACATCTGGGCCACGCCCGACATTTCGAACGCGGGCCATGGCAGCCGGGTCCTGCGCGATGCGCGCGGATGGGAGCTGCCGATCGACGAGAAGAAATCGGTGAAGCCGTCCGATCACGCCCCGGTCTTCGCGACATTCGACATCTGACCGGAAATCCGATGGCACGCCGGGACCGCCCCTTGGTTTTGGCGGCTTTAGGCTTCATATACGGCTCAAACCCCTGAACGGGACCTCAAGCGGAGTGCGAGAGATGATGGACATTCTGGGCGGCGCGCAGGCAGCACCGGCTGACGATCTGATCAAGGACACGTCGGAAGCGACATTCATGGCCGACGTGGTTGAAGAAAGCCAGAACGTGCCGGTGATCGTGGATTTCTGGGCACCATGGTGCGGGCCGTGCAAGACGCTCGGCCCGATGCTGGAGGACGCCGTGAAGGCGGCCAAGGGCGCCGTGAAGATGGTCAAGCTGAACGTGGACGAGGCGCAGGGGATCGCGGGCCAGCTGCGCATCCAGTCGATCCCCACCGTTTATGCCTTTTACCAGGGCCAGCCCATCGACGGATTCCAGGGCGCCGTGCCGGCGTCCGAACTGAAGGACTTCGTCGACCGCGTGGTCAAGGCCGGCGGGGGCGAAACGGCAGATGACGGGCTGGACGAGGCCGTTGCCGCGGCCGAGGAAATGCTGACCGAAGGGGCCGCCACCGATGCGGCGCAGACCTTCGCGGCGATCCTTGGTGAAGAGCCGGCCCATGCCGGGGCCTATGGCGGACTCGTGCGGTCGCATATCGCGATGAACGATCTGGACCAGGCCGAGGCGATCCTGAACGGCGCGCCGGCGGAAATTTCGCACAGCCCGGAACTGGAAGCGGCCCACGCGCAGCTGGAACTGGCGCGGCAGGCGGCCGGTGTCGGCCCCGTGGCGGAACTCCAGGCGAAGGTCGACGCCGATCCGTCCGACATGCAGGCGCGCTTCGATCTGGCACAGGCGCTGCACGCGACGGGCAAGGTCGAAGAAGCGGTCGATCAGCTTCTGGAGCTGTTCCGGCGCGACCGGGAGTGGAATGAGGGCGCGGCCAAGACGCAGCTTTTCACCATTTTCGACGCGCTGAAGCCCAACGATCCGGTGGTTCTGAACGGCCGGCGCAAGCTTTCGTCGATGATATTTGCCTGATGGGATGGGCGGGCTAGACTGATGGTCATGCTTCAGGCTGCCGATCTCCCCGATATCGTTCCGGTGTTCCCCTTGCCGGGGGCACTGCTGCTGCCGCGTTCGCGGTTGCCGCTGCACATCTTCGAGCCGCGCTATCTTCAGATGATGGAAGATGTGCTGAAGACGCCGCATCGTCTGATCGCGATGGTGCAGCCCAACCCGGTACCGGGCCATGACGACAGCCTGCACTCCATCGGCTGCGCCGGCCGGGTGACGCAGTTTTCCGAAACGGAAGACGGGCGCTACCTGATCACGCTGACGGGGATCTCGCGCTTCCGGATCGCGAAGGAGATTTCCGGCTTCACCCCCTATCGCCGCACGCAGGTGACTTGGGAGGGGTTCGAACGGGATCTTCGCCGCACCGAAGCGGATACAAGTTTCGACCGCCCGTCTTTCATGGCACTGCTGCACCGGTTCTTTTCGGCCCGGCAGCTTGATACCGACTGGGAGACGCTGAAGGAGGCGGAAGACGAGTTGCTGATCAACTCTCTGTCGATGCTTCTGGATTTCGAACCCGAGGACAAACAGGCGCTGCTGGAAGCACCATCGCTGACCACACGTCGCGAGACGCTGGTGACGCTGATCGAGTACACGCTGCGGTCGGACGGCGAGGAACGGCTGCAATGAGCGAGAGCGCGACCGCCGAACGGCACATGCTGGAGGCGCTGATCTGCCCGCAGACACATGCGGTGCTGGAATACGATGCCGAGCGGCAGGAACTGATATCGCGCCCTGCGTCGCTGGCCTTTCCGATCCGCGATGGCATTCCCGTCATGCTGATCGATGAAGCGCGGGTGCTGGACTAGGCAGGCGTTGGCGCGGCGTCGGGCCGCGGATCGCCCCCGGCCCGCCCGCCCGCCCACCCCAACGGCCGGACCGGCGATGCCGCCCCGGCCTCGCGTCCCGCGGGCGATCCGATTCTCAGAGGGTGTCGCCCTGCATCAGCCGGGGCAGGGTGCCGGACAGGCCTGCTGCCTCGCGGATGAAGGTTCGTCGCAGGCCGGGGAGGGACTGGACCAGCCCCATGCCCAGATCGCGGCCCATGCGCAGAAGCGGGTTGTCGTTCGAGAAGAGCCGGTTGAACCCGTCGGTGGCCATCGCCAGCGACACGGCATCGAACCGGCGCCATTCCTGGTAGCGCAACAGGACATCGGTCGCGCCGATATCTTCGCCCCGTCGCTTGGCGTCGGTCAGAACCTCGGCCAGTGCGGCGATATCGCGGAGCCCCACGTTCAACCCCTGCCCGGCAATCGGGTGCATCCCGTGCGCGGCATCGCCCACCAGCGCCACGCGCGGCGCGGTGAAGTCGTAGGCCAGCGTCAGGCCCAGCGGGTAGGAGAACCGCGCGCCGGCAAGGGAGAGATCGCCAAGATAGTCGCCGAAACGGGGACGCAGGGCGGTCAGGAAATCGTCGTCGTTCAGGGCCTGCAATTCGGTCGCGGCCTCGGTCGACGTCGTCCAGACGATTGAGGACCGGTCGCTCGTCAGCGGCAGGATCGCCAGCGGCCCTTCCGGCAGGAAGAACTGATGCGCGGTGCCGCCATGGGGCAGCGTGTGGCCGATGGCCGCGACCAGCGCCGTCTGCCCGTAGCTGCGGGTCAATCGCTGGATCCCGGCGCGGGTGGCGGTGCCGCTGCCGCGGCCGTCGGCCCCGATCAACAGGCGGCCCGACAGGCTGGTGCCGTCGTCGAGCTGCAAGGTCACGCCCGTGGGCCCAACATCCTGCGAGACGACCTGCCGGCCGTTCAACGGTGTCACGTTCGGGCTGGCTTCGACCGCGTCGAGCACGGCGGCGCGCAGGTGGCGGTCTTCGACCATGTAGCCCATCGGGCCTTCCTCGATCTCGGCATGATCGAAGCCCATCCAGAAGGGGCCGGGGCCCTGTCCTGCATGGCCATCGGTCACCCGGATTTCGAGGATCGGCTGTGCCTCGGCCGCCACCGCGGGCCAGAGCCCCAAAGTGGCCAGCAAGCGCTGGCTGGCCAGGGCCAGCGCGTAGCCGCGGCCGTCGAAGCCGGGATCGTGGCGCACGGGGGCGGGCAGGGCGTCGATCACGGTCACGCTGTGGCCCGCGCCTGCAAGCGCCAGGGCCAGGACCGGGCCGTTCAGACCGCCGCCGATGATGAGGATGTCGCTATCGCTTTCCATACCGTGGAATATGCGTCTGCCTGCGCCATTGTCCATATGCAGCGCTGTCGCTACCGTCCGGCCGGAACCGAAGGAGACAGGTACATGCAGGACTGGTTGACGATGAGCGCCGCGGATCTGGGCCGTGGGATTGCGGGCGGGAAGATTGACCCCGTCACGCTGACGGAAACCTTCCTGGATGCCATCGAACGCCATGATCTGAAGGACAGGATCTATGCCCGCCTGACGCCCGACCGTGCCCTGGCCGAGGCGCGCGCAGCATCTGACCGGGCCCGGCTGGGCCTGCGGCGGTCGCCGCTGGACGGTGTGCCGGTGTCGTGGAAGGACCTGTTCGACACGGCCGGCGTGGCGACCGAAGCCGGATCGGCCCTGCTGGAAGGGCGCATTCCGGATCACGATGCCGAAGTTCTTGTTACGGCAACCGGGCAGGGCACGATCTGCCTGGGCAAGACCCACATGAGCGAACTGGCGTTTTCCGGCCTTGGCTACAACCCGACCACCGAAACCCCGCCCTGCGTGAATGACCGCACGGCCCTGCCGGGGGGATCATCCTCCGGGGCTGCGACATCGGTCGCGTTCGGGCTGGCGCCGCTGGCCATAGGCTCCGACACCGGCGGATCGGTGCGCGTGCCCGCAGCGTGGAACGACCTTGTGGGCCTGAAGACGACCCATGGACGGCTGAGCCTGAAGGGCACCGTCCCGCTCTGCCACAGTTTCGATACCGTGGGCCCGCTGGCCCGCACGGTCGAGGATACGGCGCTTGCGCTGGCCCTGCTGGAAGGCGGCACGCCAGCCGACCTGCGCGGCGCGCGGATCAAGGGGCTGCGGATGGCGGTGCTCCAGACATCGGTCTACGACAATATCGACGACGCCCCGCGCACGGCCTTCGAGGCCGCGGTGGAACGCCTGAAGGCGGCGGGCGTGCAGATCGAACCGCTGGTGGTGCCGGAACTGGAAGAGGCGATGATGCTGTCGCCGGTGCTCTATCCCGGCGAGGCCTATGGCATCTGGCGGGAGGAGATCGAGGCCGCACCCGAAAAGATGTTCGACGAGATCCTGAAGCGATTCCGGCAGGGGCAGAATGTCTCGTCGGCCGATTTCGTGGCAGCCCGGCTGAAGATGCAGGAGGTGCAGGGCGTCTGGGCACGCGCCACGGCGGGCTATGACGCGGTTCTGTGCCCGACGGTGCCGATCATGCCGCCCAATCTGGAACGGCTGCTGACCGACGATGATTTCTACGTCAAGACGAACCTGATGGCCCTGCGCAACACCCGCGTCGCCAACCTGATGGGTCTGGCGGCGCTGACGCTGCCGTCGGGGACGCCAAGCTGCGGCATCTCGTTCATGGGCGCGCCCGGCTCGGAAGAGCGGTTGCTGAGGATCGGGGCGGCGGCCGAGAAGGCTCTGACCTGATTGCCACAATCGGCCCCCGGCGGGCACGAAGAACTGGACCGGGACAGGCCGTCGCGGTACTCTGCGTCCAAACGGGGCGAAAACGATCCCGTATCCGAGGCAGTACAGATGGATTTCCCCGAGCGGTTTTCGAACCTACCGGTCTATGCGTTTCCGCGCTTGCGGGAACTTCTCGACGCGCATGCGCCGGGCGGCGATGTCATTCACATGACCATCGGCGAGCCGAAGCACGCTTTTCCGTCCTGGGTGACGGACGTGATTGTCGAGCATGCCGCAGGGTTCAACAGCTACCCGCCCAATGACGGGTCAGACGAGCTGCGCGCGGCCTATGCCGGCTGGATCGCCCGGCGCTACGGCATGGCCGTGGATCCGGCGACGCAGGTCCTGCCGCTGAACGGATCGCGCGAGGGGCTGTACAACGTCGCCATGGCGCTGCTGCCGGAACATAAGAACGGCCAGCGCCCGGTCATCGTGGCGCCGAACCCGTTCTACCAAGTCTACATGGTCGCCGCGATTTCCATAGGGGCCGAACCGGTCTTTGCCCCGGCCACCGCGTCCACGGGCTATCTGCCGGATTACGCCGCGTTGGGGCCGGAGATCCTGAACCGGACGGTCGCGCTGTATATCTGTTCGCCGGCCAATCCCCAGGGGGCCGTGGCGACGGCCGAATACTGGTCGGATCTGCTGGATCTGGCCGAACAGTACGATTTCCGCATTTTCGCGGACGAGTGCTATTCCGAAATCTATCGGGATCAGGCGCCAACGGGCATTCTGGAGGTGTGTGATGCCCGCGGCACAGATCCCGACCGGGTCGTGGCGTTCCATTCGCTGTCCAAACGGTCGAACCTGCCGGGGCTTCGCGCCGGCTTCGCCGTTTCGGGGCCCGGGAATATCGCGCGGATGAAACAGCTCCGCGCCTACTCCGGCGCACCGCCGCCGGCCCCCTTGCAGGCCGCCGCCGCACGGGCCTGGGCCGACGAGGTGCATGTCGAGGAGAACCGGGCGCTCTACCGGGAAAAGTACCTGGCGGCGGACGATGTGCTAGGGTCCGTGCAGGGCTACAAGGGACCGGAAGCCGGGTTCTTCCTGTGGCTGCCGGTCGACGACGGGGAAGCCGCCGCGCTGAAGCTGTGGACGGAGACCGGCGTGCGCGTACTGCCGGGGGCCTACCTCGCGCAAGGCGAAGGCAGCGCCAATCCGGGAACGGGCTATGTCCGGGTCGCCATGGTGGCCGAAAAGACCGAGATGGTGCGCGGGCTGACGGCCCTGCGCGACTGTTTGTACACGTAGGGAGCCGCAAGACCGCATGGCGTATAACACAGGGGCACGGGATCCGCTGTTCGACAGCGAAATGCAGGCCACATTGCAGAAGCGGGGGCGCGAGCTGATCGGGCTGGCGCTTGTGCTGCTGTCCGGCCTTGTTGCGGTGATGCTGGCCACCTATTCGGTGGACGATCCCAACTGGATGATCTCGACCGACGCGCCGGTGCAGAACTGGACCGGGCGGTTCGGGGCCTCGATCGCGGCTTATCTCGTGTTCTTCCTTGGTGTGGCCGCATGGGCCTTCGTGCCGCTTCTGGTGGTCTGGGGCGTGCGGATGATGTTCCATCTGGGCGACGAACGCGCCGCCCGGCTGATCTTTGCGCCGATCTTCGTTTTCCTGCTGGCCGCGCCCTATGCGGCGACGCTGGTTCCGGATGCGGCATGGATCGCGGCCCAGGACGCGGGCCTTGGCGGCAAATGGGGCGACGTCGTGCTGGGCGTGTTGCTGACAGCCCTGCCGTTCGAGACGAGCTTCGCGCTCAAGGCCGTGTCACTGGCGCTTGGGGCAGGCTGCGTGTTCCTTGGGGCCTTCGTTCTGGGGTTCACCGGCAAGGACATCGGGCGCGGTCTGCGCATGGCGCTCTATGCGCTGGTGCTGGGCTACAATGGGTTTTTGCAGTTTGTCGGCCGCAGCGTGTCGCGTGCGCGGATGCCTGCGAAGACGGCAAAGGTTGCTGCCGAACCCGAAATGGCCGCGGCGCCCGACGCGCCGCCTGTCCAAAAACCGGCCCTGTCGGCCGTGCCGCCTGCGCCGAAAGGGGCGGCACCTGCCGCCGCGCCGTCCGCTCCGGTCGAAGAGCCGCCCCAGCCGCGCGGCGGTGGGCTGATTTCCCTGATCCGGCGGGCCAGCCAGTCCGATCCGATGCCCGAGCCCGAGCTTGTCGAATCTTACCCGCCCGACCATGGCGACGAGATGCCGGGCGGCGAGCGGATCAAGGCCAAGATCGCGGATGCGATCCGCGCCCGGTCCGGCGTTGCGCCCGAGCCCGCACCGGACGTCGAAGACTATGCCGACCGCCCGCTGACCAAGGGCCGCGGGCGGAGGCCCCAGCCGCTGCTGCTGGACGTGACACGCCGCCCGGGCCCGCTACGCTCGGAGCCGCCGCTGACCGGTGATGCAGGGCCCGCACCCGATCCGCTGATGCCCGCATCGGAAATCCCGCCTGCGCCGGAGATGCCGTCCGCATCGGACATGTACGAGCCATATGACGCGGAGATGCCGTCCGAGCCTGAGATGGACGAGGCCTATGACGCCATGACGCCCGACGCGCCGGCGCAGGCCGCCCCCGCGGCCCGGCCGATCATTCGCGATGCCTCGGGCTATGCGCCTGTCGATCACGATCCGATGGGTATCGTCCACGACCCCGACGACATGGATGACGATGATTCCGGCGATGACGAGGCCCCGCTGCCCCTGTCCGAACCCAGGCCGCAGATGTCGGCGCGGATCGCGCAGCCCGAGCCCAAGAAGGTCGTCCAGCACACCCAGCGCAAGGCACCGGCGCCCTCGCGCCGCGCCTCGGCCGAAGCGCAGCCCGGGCTGGCCTTCGAAGACAGCCACGGCGAATTCGACCTGCCCCCCCTTGGCCTTCTGACCAGCCCCGAGGTGATCGAGCGTCACCACCTGTCCGATGAGGCGTTGGAAGAAAACGCCCGCATGCTGGAAAGCGTGCTCGACGATTATGGCGTGAAGGGCGAGATCGTCAGCGTCCGCCCCGGCCCCGTTGTCACCATGTACGAACTGGAACCGGCGCCGGGCCTGAAGGCCAGCCGCGTGATCGGGCTGGCGGATGACATCGCCCGGTCTATGTCGGCCCTGTCGGCGCGTATCGCCACGGTGCCGGGCCGGTCTGTGATCGGGATCGAACTGCCGAACGAGAACCGCGAAAAGGTCGTGCTGCGCGAAATCCTGTCCACCCGCGATTTCGGCGACAGCTCCATGCCGCTGCCGCTGGCCCTGGGCAAGGATATTGGCGGCGATCCCATCGTCGCGAACCTGGCCAAGATGCCCCACCTTCTGATCGCAGGGACCACCGGGTCCGGTAAGTCTGTCGCGATCAACACGATGATCCTGTCGCTGCTGTACAAGCTGACACCGGACGAATGCCGGCTGATCATGATCGACCCCAAGATGCTGGAACTATCCGTCTATGACGGTATTCCGCATCTGCTGTCCCCTGTCGTCACCGATCCCAAGAAGGCCGTCGTCGCCCTCAAGTGGGTCGTGGGCGAGATGGAGGAACGCTATCGCAAGATGTCCAAGATGGGCGTCCGCAACATCCAGGGCTATAACGGCCGGGTCGAGGACGCGCTGTCGAAGGGCGAGATGTTCAGCCGTACCGTGCAGACGGGCTTTGACGACGACACCGGCGAACCCGTCTTCGAGACCGAGGAATTCGCCCCCGAACGCCTGCCCTATATCGTCGTCATCGTCGACGAGATGGCCGACCTGATGATGGTCGCGGGCAAGGAGATCGAGGCCTGCATCCAGCGTCTGGCGCAGATGGCGCGGGCATCGGGCATCCACCTGATCATGGCCACGCAGCGCCCGTCGGTCGACGTGATCACAGGCACGATCAAGGCCAACTTCCCCACAAGGATCTCGTTCCAGGTGACGTCGAAGATCGACAGCCGCACGATCCTTGGCGAAATGGGGGCCGAGCAGCTGCTGGGCATGGGCGACATGCTCTACATGGCCGGCGGCGCGCGGATCACCCGGTGCCACGGGCCCTTCGTGTCGGACGAGGAGGTCGAGGAGGTCGTGAGCCACCTGAAGACCTTCGGGCCGCCCACCTATGTCGGCGGCGTGGTCGAAGGACCGGACGAGGATGCCGAAAGCAACATCGACGCGGTTCTGGGCCTGGGCGGCAATACCGATGGCGAAGATGCGCTTTACGATCAGGCTGTCGCGATCGTGATCAAGGATCGGAAGTGCTCTACCTCCTATATCCAGCGGAAGCTTGCCATCGGCTACAACAAGGCCGCGCGACTGGTGGAACAGATGGAGGATCAGGGGGTAGTATCGTCGGCGAACCATGTCGGGAAACGCGAGATCCTGGTGCCCGAACAGGGCTGACCATGGCAGGCGCGGGCCTGCCACCCTATCTAGGGGGAAACGCCTCCCGGCCCGATCAAGGAATTCGGATGTTTCGCACTGCTCTCATGGCGGCCCTGACCGCCATCCTGATGGCCTCTCCCCTGGCCGCCGCCGAAAAGCTGTCCCTGCAGGAACTGTCGTCCTACCTGCGCGCGCTGAAGACGGCGCAGACCTCGTTCACGCAGGTGAATTCGGACGGGACGCTGGATACCGGGAAGCTGTGGATCTCGCGCCCCGGCAAGATGCGCTTTGAATACGATCCGCCCAACGGCGCCACGGTCCTGTCGCGCAACGGCGCGGTCGAAATCCACGATCCGAAATCGAACCAGGGTCCGGAGACTTATCCGTTGAACCGCACGCCGCTGTCGATCGTGCTGGACGGCAACCCGGACCTGACCCGGGCCAACATGGTCATGGGACACGGGTTCGACGGCACCGCGACGGTGGTCACGGCGCAGGATCCCGCCAACCCCGATTACGGCAGCATCGACCTGTTCTTCACCGGCGATCCGGTGGAACTGCGGAAATGGGTGATCAACGATTCCTCGGGCCAGCGGACGACCGTGATCCTTGGCGCGCTGGAAACGGGCATGTCGCTCCCCAGCAGCCTGTTCACGGGGCCGAAACGCTCGTCCGGCCGGTGATTACCGGCAGGACCTGAGCTGCACTTCGTAGATCTTCGACCGCTTGTCGACCCTGTTGGCAACGGCCACCAGCCACGTCTTGCTGTTGTAGGACCCCCGCGCATAGCCGGCGTGGCCTTCGTGGTAGGCCAGGTACTGGTTGCGCGCGTCGGTCAGGGCGATGCCGTTCCGGGTCTTGGTCTGGTTCATGTACCAGCCCATGAAATCCGTCGCATCGTTGATCCGGTCGCGCTTGGCACGGCGGTTGCCGGTCTTTTCGCGGTATTCGTCCCACGTGCCGTCCAGCGCCTGGCTGTAGCCGTAGGCGCTGCTCATCCGGCCCATGGGGATCACACCCAGCGTGTACTGGAATGGCGTCCGCGCGTCGGCGCGAAAGCGGCTTTCCTGATGGATGGTGGCCATCTGCACATGCACAGGCACACCCCAGCGCTTCTCCGTTCGTTTGAACGCGCGCATGTATTTGGGACGCTCGTCAGCGATGCTGCATGCGTCATCTAGGTTTCTCGGTGGTGCCTTGTAGCCGCCGCCGCACGACGCCAGCATCAAGAGTCCGACCACCGCTATCAGAGATCTGCTCATTTGCCTCAAACGGTGTTGTTTTTTGTTGAATCTACACTGAAAACGCCCGCTTTGGAAACATGTTCTCGTGAACGGCGTTCCAAGTAGGCGGGACAGCGTCATTTACCGGGAATTCGGGGCGGAAGTTCACAGACTGTTTCCCTTTTGCGCCCGGCTTCCGGCTCACTCCGCATGGACAAAGGTGGGCAAAAACGGATAAACCTGCCTTTGAAAGGGCACGAAGAAATGTACAAGACGCACGCAAAATACAATCTTGGTCAGATCGTCCGTCACAAGAAGCATCCCTTCCGTGGCGTCATCTTCGACGTCGATCCGGAATTCGCCAACACCGACGAATGGTACGAGGCGATCCCCGAGGAAAGCCGCCCGGCGAAGGAACAGCCCTACTACCACCTGCTGGCCGAGAACGACCACAGCTACTATGTGGCCTATGTTTCGGAACAGAACCTGATCGCCGACTACTCGGGCGAACCAGTGGATCATCCCGACGTGCCTGACCTGTTCGGCACGTTCGAGGACGGGTCCTATTCGCTGCATTTCCAGATGAACTGACCGGTCCCGGCGGCGGGGCATGCGCCCTGCGCGGGAGGTCACCGGCGCCGCGTATTGGGTGGGGGCATGGGCACGCGACGCCGGGGAAGCTGTTTCCAGCTACAAGAGATTTCGTACCCCGCCAATCGGGCGGGCTTGTGGAGCCATTGGGGCCGTTTTCGGGCAATGCTGCGACGGGTCGGAACATGGGACCCCGGGCCTTGCCTGTTGCAGGCTTGGCGCGGGCGACCGTCCACCGACCGGCCTACCCGAACATCGTTTTTCGGCAGGGCGCATTCGCCGGATCGAGATCCATCCTGAGGTAAAGAACATTCACCCCGCTGATGTGGCGATAGCGGACGGCGCCTGTCAGGTCTCGAATCAGGGACCAGCCGAACCCGCCCTCCGGCAGGCTGTCGAGCGAGCCGCTGAGGTCCAGTTCCACGAAGGGCGGCAGGCGCTTGCCCGGGAATGGGCGGCCCGTGTCGCGAATGGTGACGACCAGGTGGGACCTCGTCCGGCGCAGCCGCACGCGGATCTTGCCCCCGGGCCGGGCCGCATAGGCGTGTTCGACGACATTGTTCAGCGCTTCGGCAAGGACGATCTCGATGCAGCCGCCCATGTCGGGCCCGATTTCAAGCTCGGGCAGGCGGTGGGTCAGGCCGGCGAGCGCCCTTCGCGTTGCCACGTCAGTGGCGGCGAAGTCGAACTCCAGAATGCGGCCTGTCGCTGTCATGCCGGCTGTCCCGTCCGGTTGAAAGTCATGCCACCCGGTGGCTCAGGCCGCGGCGGCCGAAACCGCCGTTTCTGCATCCGGGTAGATCTTGAACACGGTGTCCATCCGGGTGAGCTGGAAGACCTTTTTCACCGTGGAGGTCAGCCCGGCAAGATCGAGTTGCCGTTCCTCCCCCAATTGCTTGCGGATCGCGACGATGGCGCCAAGCCCGCTGGAATCGATGAAATCGACCTTGGAAAGATCAAGGATCACCCGCGGCGCGCCATCCTGCGTTGCGGCCCGCATGTCTTCCTTGAACTGGATGGCGATGGCTGCGTCGATCCGATCGACATCCACATTTACCACGCTGACATCACCCATTGTCCGGCTCGTCAAACTCATCGCTGGCTCCTTCAGGCAGCTGTTCAAAGACGGAGCCTAGACGCCAATCCTTAGCATTCGGTATGCAGGGCCGGAATAAGGCGCGCCACGACGGCGCGGATCAGGAGGATTTCATGAAGAACGTGGTAATCGCCGGTGCGGCGCGGACGCCGATGGGCGGCTTTCAGGGTATCTTTGCGGGTGTCACGGCCTCGGAACTGGGGGGCGCTGCGATCCGCGCGGCGCTGGAGGGCGCGAAGGCCGCGACGGTGGACGAAGTTCTGATGGGCTGCGTTCTGCCCGCGGGACAGGGCCAGGCCCCGGCGCGGCAGGCGGGCTTTCACGCCGGTCTGGGCGAAGAGGTGCCGGCCACGACGCTGAACAAGATGTGCGGGTCGGGCATGAAGGCGGCGATGCTGGGTTTCGACCAGATCGCCCTTGGCCAGACCGAGGTGATGGTAACCGGCGGCATGGAGAGCATGACCAACGCCCCCTACCTGATGCCCACCATGCGCGCTGGCGCCCGGATGGGCCATGCGCAGGCGATGGATCACATGTTCCTCGACGGTCTGGAGGACGCCTATGACAAGGGCCGCCTGATGGGCACCTTCGCCGAGGATTGCGCCGAGAAGTACCAGTTCACCCGCGAGGCGCAGGATGAATACGCGCTGGGGTCGCTCTCGAACGCGCTGGCGGCGATGGAAAGCGGCGCCTTCGGGGATGAAATCGTGTCGGTCACGGTGAAGTCCCGCAAGGGCGAAGCGGAGCATGGGGAGGACGAGCAGCCGAAAAGCGCGCGGCCGGACAAGATCCCGACGCTGAAGCCCGCCTTCCGCAAGGACGGGACGGTGACAGCGGCGAATGCGTCGTCGATCTCGGACGGGGCGGCGGCGCTGGTGCTGGCGTCCGAGGAGGCGGCCCTGGCGCGCGGGCTGACGGTACGGGCGCGGGTTCTGGGCCATGCCTCCCACGCGCAGGCGCCGGCATGGTTCTCGACAGCGCCGGTGCCTGCGGCGCAGAAGCTGCTGGAACGGATCGGCTGGTCGGTCGATGACGTGGACCTGTGGGAAGTGAACGAAGCCTTTGCCGTGGTGCCGATGGCCTTCATGCAGGAGATGGGCCTGCCGCGCGAGAAGGTGAACGTGAACGGCGGGGCCTGCGCGCTGGGGCATCCGATCGGCGCGTCGGGCGCGCGGATCATCGTGACGCTGTTGAACGCGCTGGAAAAGCGCGGGCTGAAGCGCGGTGTGGCCGCGATCTGCATCGGTGGCGGCGAGGGCACGGCCATCGCCATCGAGCGGGTCTGAGCGTAGCGGGCGGAAATCTCGCCCTCGGCGGGCCCGCCCGCCCAACCCTCGGCCCGTGCCTGCGGCACGGGCCGACCCGCCTCGGGCGAGATGGGCGCGGTGCCCGCCCCCGGGACCCGGGGCGGGTGCTGGACACGAACTGGAAAGGGACGGCTGATGGCCCAGGTGGATTATTCGGAACTGACGAGGACCGTCGCCTCGCTGGTCGAAGGAGAGGCGGACCCGGTCGCTCTGATGGCGACGCTGGCCTGCGAGGTGCATCACGCGGATGACCGGTTCGACTGGACCGGGTTCTATCGTGTGGTGTCCGAGGGCCTGCTGAAGATCGGCCCCTACCAGGGCGGCCATGGCTGCCTGACGATACCCTTCGACAAGGGCGTCTGCGGCGCCGCGGCGCGGACGGGAAAGGTTCAGCTTGTCCCGGATGTCGACGCGTTCCCCGGGCATATCGCCTGCGCCTCATCGACCCGGTCGGAACTGGTTCTGCCGGTGTTCAACAGTGCGGGAGAGGTGATTGCCGTCTTCGATATCGACAGCGACAGGCCGGAGGCGTTCACGGAGGCGGACGCCGACGGCCTGTCAGGGATCCTGGCCCGGACGTTCGGGCGGATCTGAACCGGGTGCAGCGCGCACCCGATTCGTCGTTCCAGCGTCAGCCGATCAGCTGGCGGGGACGTAAACGAGCTTCACCGTTTCTACGGCCAGTGCCACGTTGGCGCCCGACTGGGTCGAAACGCTGAACGGCTGCAGGGCGAACGAGTTGTCGAAGCCGCCGATCAGTGCGTTTGCACCGATGCCGCCGGCCACGGTCACTTCGCCACCGACACCTGCATAGGTGCCTGCCAGTTCGCCCGCATCATGCTTGCCCGTGGTTGCCAGGACCTTCCACGTGATGTGGCTGCCAGTGGTCTTGCCGATGTCGATGCCGACCTTGGTGATCTTGCCGGTATAGGTCTGAACGCCGCCATCCTTCGCGTCGTAGGTGCAGGTCATTTCCTTCTGCGACCCCAGGATCAGGCCCAGACCGCCCTCGACGTCGCATTTCAGAGTGCCGACTTCGATACGATCCTCTGCCATTGCGGGCGCAGCCAGGGCCAGGGATGCAGCGGCGGCGGCCGCGGTCGAGGTGAGGATACGGAACTTGGTCATTGTCTACTCCATTTAGTGGGTCGCCGAACGGACCCGAACAGTGGCGGCACCGTAGCGGGTTATCCGACTTTGGGAAGTCTGAATTGGAAACGTCACGAATTCGCGATTGTTCCGAATTTCCGGAAAAAGGTGATCCAAGGTCGGCCATTGAGCGTCGCAGGACCCGGGCCTATGGTCCGCCCGGCTGGATTTCCATGAAACCATGATCGGAGTACGCTTCTGTGAGCGTCGATGCCTGGATCGTCTTTTCGCTGTTCTGGGTCGTCTTCGTGACGACGCCCGGGCCGAACGCGGTGAACTGCATTTCCAACGGGCTGGCCTTCGGTTTCGTGCGGGCGCTGCCGGGCGTGCTTGGGATCCTGACCCAGGCGACATTGTTCATGATCCTGTCGGCGCTTGGCGTGACGGCGCTGCTGGTGGCGGCGCCGCAGGCGTTCATGGCGCTGAAGATCGCGGGCGCTCTGGTGCTGATCGGGCTGGGAATACGGGGCTGGCTGGTTGCGGGCAAGACGGTCGAGCTGACCGAGAAACCGGCCAGCCATATCTACCTGCATGCACTGGCAGTGGCGACGATCAACCCGAAAAGCGTGGCCGGCTACCTTGCCGCCTTTTCGCAGTTCGTCGAACCCGGCGTGCCGATCTGGACGCAGATGCAGGTGATCGTGCCCACTGCGCTGGTCATCACCGCGATGAGCTATTGCAGCTACACCGCCCTTGGCGCGCTGATGGGGCGGTCGGCGCTGGCCGCCGTCTTCAACGTCTGGGTGCGCCGGCTGCTGGCCGTGTGCTTCGTGATCTACGGCATCCTGCTGGGGTTCAGCGATCTGCCGGCCGGTTAGGATTCCGACCTTACGAGAGGGCCTTCCGGAACTCGGCAAAGCGCGGATCGGTTGAGACGCGTTCATTCATCGCCTCGCGCAGGGCGGAGATGGATTTCAACGGGCGCATGACGACCTCGAATGTTTCGATCAGCCCGTCGTCATTCAACGTCAGAAGATCCACGCCCACGGCATCGAGATCCCCGATCTTGCACTGGAATTCCAGCGCCCAATCGTTGCCGTCACCCATGATGCGCCGATAGCGGAAGTCGGAGAAGACCTTGCCAACATGCCCCAGCACGGCGGCCACGGGCGCGCGGCCTTCCCACGTGGCCCAGTAGGTGGGCGGCTGGAAGCGAACGTTTTCGGCCAGAACCTCGTGGATCAGTTCCTCTCGGCCTTTGGAGACGATCTCGACAGTGCGAGCGATGGTTGGGTGCATGGTGGGGTCCTCCCTTTCCGGCAGAGTGGCTCCGCACCGTGGCTGCGGCAAGGATGACCTTGGGTTGCCGGGGCGGGACGAGGGCGGTAGGACGCGCCATGGCCGAGAGTTCCGAGTACAATCCGCCGCAGGATCCACTGGAGGTCCTGCATCACGACGCCGACATTGTGGCGGTGATGAAGCCCGACGGGCTCTTGTCGGTGCCCGGGAAGGGCGCGCATCTGGCGGATTGCATGATGGCACGGGTGCAGGCGGCGTTTCCGACGGCGCTGACGGTGCACCGGCTGGATCGGGATACGTCGGGGGTGATGATCTTCGCGATGACGCCTCATGCGCAGCGGTTCCTGTCGATGGAATTCGAAACGCGGCGCACGCGGAAGACCTACGTGGCGCGGGTGGCCGGGCGGCTGGAGCCCAGAACGGGCACGGTGGATCTGCCCCTCACGGTGGACTGGCCGAACCGGCCGCGGCAGATGGTCTGCCAGGAGACCGGGCGCGAGGCGCTGACCGACTGGCGTGTGCAGCGCTGGGAGGACGGGGCGACGCGGGTGAAGCTGAGTCCGAAGACAGGGCGCACCCACCAGTTGCGGGTGCACATGCTGGCGCTGGGGCATCCGATCCTTGGGGATCCGCTTTATTCCGGTGGGCTGGACGAGGCCCCGCGCATGATGCTGCATGCCGAGGAACTGCGGATCGCATCTCCGGATGGCGGCCCATCCCTGAGATTCCGCGCAGCACCGAATTTTTAGCACGCGGCGCGTTGCGCGCCGAATCGCGCCTGAACCGGTCGGTGCAGGCCGCAGGCCTGCGCCGGGGTGGGTGGGCGGGCCGGTGAGGGCGCGATTTTCCCACACCCGACCCATGATCCGCCGTTATCAAGCGGAGCGCGCCTTGCGGCGCGCACACGATGCTACGCGCCGGGCAGGGCCCGGCGCGTACGCGGCGTTACTCGGCCGCGTGGGCTTCGGGCGTCCAGCCGCTGACGGCCTTCACTTCCAGGAAGTCCTCGATCCCGAAGACACCGCCTTCGCGGCCGTTGCCCGACATCTTCATGCCGCCGAAGGGTGCACCTGCGCCGCGGGGCTGGCCGTTCATTTCGACCATGCCCGACCGCAGGAGGCGGGCCATGCGGTTGGCGCGGGCACCGTCCTGCGTCTGAACGTAGTTCGTCAGGCCGTAGGGCGTATCGTTGGCAAGTGCGACGACCTCTTCCTCCGTCTCGAACTTCATGATCGACAGCACGGGGCCGAAGATCTCCTCGTTCGCGATGGTCATGTCCGGGGTCACGTCGGCAAAGACCGTGGGTTTCACGAAGAAGCCGCGGTTGAAGCCGTCCGGGCGGCCCGTGCCGCCGGCGACAAGGCGCGCGCCTTCGTCGATGCCCTTCTGGATCAGCGCCTGGATCTTGTCGAACTGGGTCGCGTTCACGACGGGGCCGATATGGCGGCCTTCGTCATGGGCGTTGCCCACGGTGACCATGCCGGCCACTTCCGCCGCCGTTTCCACCGCCGCATCGTAGACCGAGCTTTGCACCATCATCCGCGACGGCGCGTTACAGCTTTGGCCCGAGTTGTTCATCATGTGCAGAACGCCACGCTTCACGGCCTTTTCGTCGGCATCCTGGAAGATCACGTTGGCGCCCTTGCCGCCAAGCTCCAGGTGCACCTTCTTCAGAGTATCCGCGGCGGCGACCGAGATCAGCTTGCCCGCGCGCGTCGAACCGGTGAACGAGATCATGTCGACATCCGGATGGCTGGACAGCTGTGTGCCCACGCCGGCCCCGTCACCGTTGACAAGGTTGAAGACACCGGCGGGGAAGCCCGCGGCATCGACCAGTTCGGCGAAGATAATCGCGTTCAGCGGGCTTTCTTCCGAAGGCTTCATCACCATGGTGCAGCCGGCAATGGCTGCCGCGCCGAATTTCAGCGTGATCTGGTTCATCGGCCAGTTCCACGGCGTGATCAGCCCGGCCACGCCCACGGCTTCATAGATGATGCGGTCGTTCGGGGCATGATCGCCCAGCGGACGGTCGAATTCGAAGCCCTTGGCGGCCCGCACGAAGTTCTTCAGGTGGCCGATCCCGGCACCGACCTGCGCGGTGCGCGCCAGGTCGATCGGCGCGCCCATCTCGGACGTCATCGCCTGGGCCAGATCCTCGGCCCGGTCCTTGTAGACCTCGATCAGCTTTTCGACGTAGCCGATGCGCTCGGCCGGATCCAGCGCCATCCAGCCTGGAAGGGCGGCCTTGGCGGCGGCCACGGCGGCGTCGGTGTCGGCCTTGTCGCCCAGCGAGATCACGGCGCAGGGCTCTTCCGTCGACGGGTCGATGACCTGGTGGTCGCGCGCGGTGGCGGGGGCGACCCATTGGCCGTTGATGTAGAAATCGCGTTTCTCGATCATGACGATACTCCCTCGAAAACGGATGGCCCCGGCAGTGGGTCCGGCGGGGCGGAATCGCGCGTACTCTGTCATCCGTCAGGATCGGGGGCAAGAGAGTGGGTGAAGCTCCCGCCGCGTCCGGCTAGGATGCGCCGCGACTCACCCACGACCACCCGTGGCAAAGGAGGACCCCAATGAGCCTGCGCATCAACGACACCGTGCCCGATTTCACGGCCGAGACCGATCAGGGACCGATCAGCTTTCACGATTTCATCGGTGATAACTGGACGATCCTGTTCTCGCACCCCAAGGATTACACCCCGGTCTGCACCACCGAATTCGGCGCCGTCGCCCAACTCGCCGACGAATGGGCCAAGCGCGGCACCAACGTGATCGGCGTTTCCGTTGACGGGATCGAGGATCACCGCGGCTGGAAAGGCGATATCGAGAAGGTGGCGGGCGGCCCCGCGGCCTTCCCCATCATCGCGGATGAAGGGCTGGAAGTGTCCAAGGCCTTCGACATGCTGCCGGCCGAGGCGTACCTGCCCGACGGGCGCACGCCGGCCCACAGCGCGACCGTGCGGTCGGTCTTCATCATCGGGCCGGACAAGCAGCTGAAGCTGTCCATGACCTATCCCATGACCGTCGGCCGCAACTTCGCCGAGGTGCTGCGCGCGCTGGACGCGCTGCAGATGTCGACGACGAACGGCGTGGCGACACCGGCGAACTGGAACACGGGCGACGACGTGATCATCCCGACGGCGGTGTCCGACGAAGACGCCAAGGCCAAGTTCGGCGAGTTCACGACCGTGCTGCCCTACCTGCGCATGACAAAATCGCCGGAATAACCGGCCAGACCGGCGGCTGCACCTAGCGTGCGGCCGCCATTCCGCTCAGCCGGTTGTATCCTGAGCGTCCAGAAGCCCCTTCGCGCGGCGGGTGTCTTCCATTTCCTTGCGGATGATTTCCCCGTCGATGCCATCGAAGCGGCACGCCAGATCGTACATCACGTCGGATTCGTGCTTGTTGTTGCCCACGGGCGATTTCTTGAGGAACGGAAAGCGGTGCTTTTCCCACAGCAGTTCCGGCACCACGTAGCTGACACCGAAGCGCGCGACCGTGGCCAGGATCAGCTTGATCACTTCGTCCCGGGCCGCCGGCGACTGGCGTGCGTCGAGATAGGGCAGGGTGGAATCCAGCACCTGCTTCATGATCCATTCGTTCAGGTAGATCATGTTCCGCGCGTAGTAGTTCAGCTCGTCATCCGTGCAGCCGTTCAGCGTGTCGGGCAGGGTGCGGATGTCGTAGGTCGCGCCGTGTGAAAATCCCTTGTCGATGGCAAAACGGCTCATGCCCATTTCGCCGTAACGCACGACCTTGTTCTTCTTTTCGGTCAGCTGGTAGCCCTTCCAGAAGCGCGTGTATCGCTTGTCCTGCAGGATCCGCGGCCCGACCGAGATCGCGTAGGAGCAGTAGTGAAACTCGCTCAGCGTCGGATCGAAATCCCATTTGATCGTTTCATAACGATCGCGCGCCACCTTGGGGATGCCGAAGCTGGTGGCGGCGCCGACATAGTCGAGATCCTGTTTTTCCGCTTCCAGCAGCCAGTTGTCGGTTTCTGGCAGCGGGAACCACGATGAATCGTTCAGGAACACCAGCCGCTCCAGCGTGCCCAGGAGCGGCCGCAGAGTCAGGAAGCCTTCGCGGTAGCCACCGAAATCGTAGCCGATGTTCGGGCGCAGGATGTAGCGCCAGGACACTTCGCGCAGGTAGTCCGCATCCTCTTCGCTGATCGGCAGGTTCGACACGACAAGCGGCGCGTAGCCGGCCGCGCGAATGTGTTCGAGCGAGCGTTTGTGGCTTTCCAGAAGCCCGCGGCTTGGGAAGATCAGGTAGACGGCGATCTTGCCGGCCTGGGGCACCTGACCATCGAACACGTGGATGTTCTTGGCCTGGAACACATCGTAGAACAGCGTCGCGAAGAAGTAGTTGTAGATCCCGCGCGGCACCGCAAGGATCTGGTTGAACAGCCGCGTGACCTCGCGCTTGATCTTCCACCAGGGCAGGCGGCTCGACTTGCGAACCATTTCGCTGGGGTGCGTGTATCGTTTGGCCGGCTTTCGGACGCCTTCGAAAAAGCCAAGATTCTTGGCCCGCCGTTGCGGCGACGTCAGATTTTCCGGGGACAGAAGCTGCGCGATGGCGCGAAGGTTCGATCGGATACGCGGGAAGGGGCGTTCATAGGTCTTCAGCGCGTTGACGCGGGACTTGCCCAGGTGAAACGCCTTGAAACGAACGACCTCGGGGTTCTTGCCCGATGACGTCCCGGCCGCGTGCGTGACATGCGCGTCCGGGATGAAATACAGCTTGATGCCGGCCTCGCGCATCCGAAGCGACAGGTCGTCGTCCTCGTGATACATGAAGATCTGCGGGTCGAACTGGAAACGCAGCAGCAAACGTTGGCTCGCAAAGATCGCCGACCCGCTGAGGACGGGCACCTGCGTTTCTCCGTCCGGCCAGCCGCGCGGCAGCCATTCCTTTCGGGGCAGCAGGACCGAACGCCGCTTGAAATAGGGCGTTCCATCGGCATTCGAAATGCGGGGATTGTAGGCCGCCGGCAGTTGGTGGCGCTTGACGGTCTCCAGAAGCGCTTCGATGGCGCCTTCATGGACGATGATGTCGGGGTTCAGAAGGAAGACAAACTCGGTTTCGACCTGCTTGACGCCGAAGTTGCAGGCGTTGCCGAAGCCTTCGTTCTTGTTGTTCCGGAAAATCCTGATCCGGCCCGGCTGCGCCAGAGCGTCCAGCGCCTCACCATCCTGCCCGGCATTGTCGACGATGACGACGTTCACATCGGCGGGAAGCGATTCAATGAGTTTCGGAAGAAGTCCGGAGCTGTTGAAACTGACGGTGACGACTGTGACATCGGCAAGCGCGAAGCTCTTATCCATCCCTGAGATTCCCGTTGCGTTCCGAAACCTTGGTACTGGTTACTGTCGATATAACGTCCGGCCCGGAGACGCCATGACGACGACTGCGCACCGGAAACCCGGTGCGCAGCAATTTTGAAGAACCGAGCCTCAGCTGGCGTCTTCGGCTTCTTTCTGGCCCGGCGCGACTTCTTCGCCGGTTTCCTGATCGACGACCTTCATCGACAGGCGTACCTTGCCGCGATCGTCGAAGCCCAGAAGCTTGACCTTCACTTCCTGGCCTTCCTTCAGAACGTCCGAGGGATGGTTCAGGCGGCGGTTTTCGATCTGGGAGACGTGGACCAGGCCGTCGCGCTTGCCGAAGAAGTTCACGAAGGCGCCGAAATCGACGATCTTCACGACCTTGCCGGTGTAGACCTTGCCTTCTTCCGGCTCGGCCACGATCGAATAGATCATGTCGTAGGCACGCTGGATCGCTTCACCGTCGGCCGAGGCGATCTTGATCACGCCATCGTCGTTGATGTCGACCTTGGCGCCGCTTGTTTCCACGATCTCGCGGATGACCTTGCCGCCGGAACCGATGACTTCCCGGATCTTGTCGGTCGGGATCTGCATGGTCTCGATGCGCGGAGCATGTACGGAGAACGCGTTGGTTTCCGCCAGCGCCTTCGACATCTCGCCCAGGATGTGCATCCGGCCGTCCTTGGCTTGCGCCAGGGCTTTCTCCATGATCTCGGACGTGATGCCCGCGACCTTGATGTCCATCTGCAGCGAGGTGATGCCGTTGGCAGTACCCGCGACCTTGAAGTCCATGTCGCCCAGGTGGTCTTCGTCACCCAGGATGTCGGTCAGGACGGCATAGTCGCCATCGTCTTCCAGGATCAGGCCCATGGCCACGCCGGCAACCGGCGCTTTCAGCGGAACGCCTGCATCCATCATCGACAGCGAACCGCCACAGATCGACGCCATCGACGACGAGCCGTTGGATTCCGTGATCTCGGACACGAGGCGGATCGTGTAGGGGAAATCGGTCGCGGCAGGCAGAACCGCCTGCAGCGCACGCCACGCCAGCTTGCCATGACCGATTTCACGACGGCCGGGGCCGCTGACACGACCCACTTCGCCGACCGAATAGGGCGGGAAGTTGTAGTGCAGCAGGAAGTTCGATTTGAAGTTGCCGTGCAGTGCGTCGATGAACTGTTCATCGTCGCCCGTGCCCAGAGTCGCCACGACCAGCGCCTGCGTTTCACCGCGGGTGAACAGCGCCGACCCGTGGGTCCGCGGCAGCAGGCCGGTTTCGGCCACGATCGGGCGGACCTGCGTCGTCGAACGACCGTCGATCCGCTTGCCGCCTTTCACCACGTCGCCCCGCAGGATCGACGCTTCCAGCTTCTTCATCGCGGAGCCGAGGTTGCCGTCTTCCTTCTGCTCGTCGGACAGCTGGCCCAGGATCGCTTCACGCGCGGCGGAAACGGCGGTGGTGCGTTCCTGCTTGTCGGTGATCGCGAAAGCGGCGCGCATCTGCTCTTCACCGGCGGCCTTCACGGCAGCGTACAGATCGGAATAATCCGGCGGGGTGAAGTTGAACGGCTCTTTCGCGGAGGTTTCAGCCAGCGAGATGATCAGGTCGACGACCGGCTTGATCTGCTCGTGCGCGAAGTTCACGGCGCCCAGCATTTCGGCTTCGGTCAGCTCGTAGGCTTCCGATTCCACCATCATCACGGCGTCGCGGGTGCCCGCAACGATGAGGTCGAGCCGCTGGTCCGGGTTCGAGCGGATGCCCTGCATGTCGTCTACGGCCGGGTTCAGCACGTATTCGCCATCCGAGAAGCCAACGCGGCAGCCGGCGATCGGGCCCATGAAGGGGACGCCGGAAATCGTCAGCGCGGCCGAGGCGGCGATCATCGCGACGACGTCGGGATCGTTGACCTGGTCGAAGGACAGAACGGTGCACATCACCAGCACTTCATGCTTGAAGCCGGGGACGAACAGCGGGCGGATCGGACGGTCGATCAGGCGCGCGGTCAGCGTTTCCTTTTCGGTCGGCCGTGCCTCGCGCTTGAAGAAGCCGCCCGGCACCTTGCCGGCGGCATAGTATTTTTCCTGGTAGTGGACGGTCAGGGGGAAGAAGTCCTGGCCGGGCTTCTGCTCCTTCGCGAAAGTCACGTTGGCCATGACGGTGGTTTCGCCCAGCGTGGCGATGACCGAACCGTCGGCCTGACGGGCAACCTTGCCCGTTTCCAGCGTGAGCGTTTCATCGCCCCACTGCATTGTCTTCGTGGTCATGTTGAACATTTGCGTATCCTGTTCGGGAGCGCTCCCGGGCGTATCCCGGGTCTCCCATGTCATTGGCGGCCCCATTGCCGCCGACCCCACTCATCCTTGATGTCGCGTGCCGGGGTCCGGGGCACACTTTCAGATGCGCGGGCCATATCCGAAAAGCGCCCGCTTTGGAACTGAATTTTTCATGTGCCTGTCCGGTCCCGGCAAGCGCCCTTGCCCGAGCCCACGAAGGTCAGCCCGCCTTGTCCGATGGTTCGCCCTGCGCCAGCGCGCGGGTGTTTCTGACCGTGACCGGAGCGCCGGAGGTCTGATCCACCAGAAGCGGCCGGATCGGATCCCCTGTATCGGTCGAGACGAGCGTGACCGAGTGCCCGGTTTCCGATGGCACATGGGTATCGGCCCAGTCCATCAGCGACACCAGCGTCGGGAAGAAGGCACGGCCCGCGTCCGTCAGCCTGTATTCGTGGCGGACGGGGCGGTCCTGATAGGCCTCGCGTCGCAACAGGCCGCCGCTTTCCAGCGTGCGCAACCGGTCGGCCAGAACGTGGCGGGTGATGCCCAGCCGCTCCTGGAACTGTTCGAACCGGCGGATGCCGAAGAAGCAATCGCGGAGAACAAGCAGCGTCCACCTGTCGCCCACCACGGAAAGTCCGCGGGCCACGGGGCAGGTCTGCTGTCTGAGTTCGGTCCATTTCATGGAGAGAGTATAACGCAGCTTGACGGGTTCCGAAAGGGAACTTACCGTAAGTTCTAATTTAGAACTGACCTGGAGATCCGTCATGAACCAGACCGTTTCCCCGCTCGCGGCAGGCATGCCCGCGCCATCGGCGGCGGCTTTGAGGTCGGCGGCACGCACGCGGATGCTGCTGGAGGGTCCTGTCGCGGGCACGCTGGCGAAGCTGGCGCTGCCGAACGCGATGTCGATGCTGGTGATGGCGGCGTATTCGATTGCCGAGGCGTTCTATGCCGGCCAGCTGGGGGTCGACGCGCTGGCCAGCCTGGCGCTGGTCTACCCGCTGGCGATGCTGACGCAGATGCTGTCGGCGGGCTCGATGGGTGGCGGAATGGCCGCTGCGGTGGCGCGGGCGCTTGGGCAACACGATGCGGAAAAGGCCAGCCGGATCGTCGTTGCGGCGTTCGTGATCGCGTTTGTTGCGGCGTCGGTTTCGGCACTGATCATGATGGCGTTCGGCCCGGCGGTCTTCCGGCTCCTGGGGGGCACGGGAGCCGCGCTGGACGGCGCGGTGGGCTATGCCGCCATCTACTTTCCCTTCTGTTTCGCGATCTGGTTCTGCAACGCCGCTTTCAGCGTGCTGCGCGGCAGCGGCAACATGGGCGTTCCCGCAGTCTTGCTCGTCGCCGTGTCGCTGAGCGCCGTGCCGATGTCGGGGGCCCTCGCGCTGGGTTGGGGCGCGCTGCCGTCGCTGGGGATCGCCGGGCTCGCGCTGGGGCAGGTGATCGCGTTCGGCGCGGGCGGGGTGCTGGCCGTAGGCTACATCGTGTCGGGCCGGGCCGGGCTATCGCTGAAGGGCGCGGTGCGCGGGCTTCGGTGGCTGCACTTTCGCGAGATCCTGAAGGTTGGGATGGTCGCGTCGCTCAACCCGCTGCAGACGGTTCTGATCGTCGTGCTGATGGTCGGGCTGGTCGGCCAGTACGGGCCGGAGGCGCTGGCTGGCTACGGGCTGGGCGCGCGGCTTGAATTCCTGATGGTCCCGGTCGTTTTCGGCATCGGTACGGCGATGACCGCCATGGTGGGCGCCAATATCGGCGCGGGCGCCAGCGCCCGGGCGTTGCGCATCGCGTGGACCGGGACCGCCGGCGCGGCGGTGCTGGTGGGCGGCATCGGCGTGATCATGGCACTGGCGCCGGACCTGTGGCTGGGCCTGTTCCTTGATCCGTCCGAAACGGGCGCATGGGCGGCCGGCCGCGCCTATCTGCAGATAGTGGGTCCCGTTTATGGCGCATTCGCCGTTGGCCTTGCGCTTTACTTTGCCGGCCAGGGGGCGGGCCGGGTGGCCTGGCCGGTTGCCGCGGGCTTTGTGCGGCTGGTGGTGGCCTTCGGTGGCGCGCTGGTGCTGGCGCGTGTCACCGGGCTGGGGGTCGAGACCGTGTTCATCGCCATAGCCCTTTCGATCCTCGCCTATGGCGGGATCACGGCGGCATCGGTGTGGCTGACGTCCTGGCGTTGAGAAAGCCCTTTGAAACGCGAAAGGCCGCGATCCGGAGACCGCGGCCTTCTTAATTCCGATGCGCAGCGTTTAGCGGCGGATGCCGAGGCGGCCGATCAGGTCCTTGTAGCGGGCCTCATCCTTTGCCTTCAGGTAATCCAGCAGCTTCCGGCGCTGGGCGACCATCTTCAGAAGGCCACGGCGGCCGTGGTTGTCCTTCTTGTGGGTCTTGAAGTGTTCCGTGAGCGTCGAAATCCGCGAGGTCAGGATGGCCACCTGCACTTCGGGCGAACCGGTGTCGCCGTCCTTGGTGGCGAAGTCCTTCATGACGCGGGCTTTTTCTTCGGCAGTGATCGACATCGGGATCTCCTTGAGGTTCAGGGTTATGGCGCAGGCCGGGATGTCGTCCAGCACAGGCCCGTGGAGTGTCAGGTTCCGGCACCTTCGTGAGTCGGGCCGGGACGACGCGCATTAGAAGGTTGGGGACGAAAAGGCAAATGGTTTCGGGTTTCCTGGCCGGGCCGCGCGCCTGTCCCGCTCCCGCCCGCCCTCCCCGCGGGACAGGCGCGCGGCGGTTCGCTTGAAGGCCGCGGTCAGGTCCAGGGGATGGGCCGGGTGGCGTAGCTGACATAAAGCGGATGGCGGGGATGGCCGGCCTTGGTGAGGCCCAGATGGGCCACCGGCGTTCCCGCTTCGCCCAAAAGCGCCGCGATTTCCGGGCCGCGGTTCCTGTGCGCGCCGTGCACGCCCCAGGCAGCGAGGACGAGATCGGCCCAGGCTGCGCTTTCCAGCACCCGGACTTCGTTCTCCGGCCCGTCCGGTTCGGCGGCACGCTTCAGATCCCGTGGGTCAGTGGCGCGCCAGGCGAAAAGGTTCGTCACGCGGAACGCACCATAGCCCCACGCCCGCGCCCGGCGTTCACAGCGTTCGATGGTGGGATCGTTCCGAAGCTCGGACGCGGTTGACGGGTTCAGCATCACGAAGGTGATCCGCCCCGCCGACGCGTCCCATTCCCGGGTCAGGGCATAGCGGTAGCGTTCGCAGGCCGAATAGACCGCCGTCGACCGCGTGCCGTCCGCGTCATGCGTCCGTTCGACCGGTCCCGTCACGTGGTGTTGAAAACGCGGGCCGGATGCAGCTCGCCCGATCTGTAGATGCCCACGGCCACCGCGCGGCCGTCCGAGGATGCCCAGGCCTCGTCGCCATATTCCACGTCTCCCGGCAGCACCTGCCCGGGATTGCCGTTGCGCAGACGGACCGTCCCTTCGGGAGTCGCCTTCAGCTCCGGCAGGTCGACGAGACCGGTTTCCAGCGGTTGCAGGTGGGTGTCGAGCTCTGGCGTGCGGGCCATCTCCTCGATCATGTCGAGCGTCAGGCCGTCTTCGGCATCGAAGGGCCCGGACCACGTGCGGCGCAGGGTCAGGACATGGCCGTAGCAGCCCAAGGCTGCGCCCAGGTCGCGGGCGATGGCGCGGACATAGCCGCCCTTGCCGCAGATCATTTCCAGTTCGACATGGTCCGCGTCCGGGCGGCCTGTCATCAACAGCTCCTCGACCCAGAGCGGGCGGGCGGCGAGCGTGACCTCTTCCCCGTCGCGCGCGCGTTTGTAGGCGCGCTCGCCGTCGATCTTGACCGCCGAGAAGGCGGGCGGGACCTGCTGGATATCGCCCACGAAGGCGCCGAGCGCGTCCTTGATCTGGTCATCCGTGGGGCGGAGGTCGGAGGTGGACAGCACCTCGCCTTCCGCATCGTCGGTATTGGTGGACGCGCCCAGCCGGACCGTGAAGCGGTAGGCCTTCAGCGCGTCGGTCACGTAGGGCACGGTCTTCGTGGCCTCGCCCAATGCAATGGCCAGAACGCCGGTCGCATCGGGATCGAGCGTGCCGGCATGGCCGGCCTTCTTGGCGTTGAACGCCCAGCGGACCTTGTTGACCACTGCCGTGGATGTCGGGCCGGCGGGCTTGTCCACCACCAGCCATCCGGAAATGTCGCGCCCCTTGCGTGCCATTCTGTACGTGCCGATCCTGTTCGTGAGGTGCGCCACCTATCGCCGGGGCGGGGGTGCGGTCAACTGCTTTCGGGGATGAAAGAGTGGTTGGCGTGGCAGGGGGCTCTGCCCCCGTCCGCGCTTTGCGCGGACTCCCCGGAGGTATCTTGCGACCAAAGAAGTTGAGGGATCAGTTCTTGTCGGTGACGACGCCCACGATGGGGCCGAGCTGGCGGCCCAGGTCGCTACGATTGATCTGAGGCGCATGAAGGCGGGAGACGCTGCCATCGAAATAGAGCGCATTGGGTGTTTTGAGGATATCGCGGAAAAGGGTGCCGAAATCGTGGAAGTTGACCGCCTGGCGCGAGATCGCGAAGACCACGCGGCTGCCGTCGGCCGAGGTGCCGACGCCGTTGCGGACATGGCGCGACGTGCTGTCCTTGATGAACCGGGGATGCAGTTTGCCCGCGATCACCAGCATGGGGCCGGACTGGGTGGCAAAGGTGCAGGCCGGTCCGCGGTCCTGGAAATCTTCGGTCTCGTAGACCTGGGCGCTGCCGTCGCCCACGCAGAAGATGCCGTTCGGGACCATGCCAAAATTTCCGGGACCGGGGCCGGGGACGACGTTCATGACTTCGGTCCCGTTTTCGACGTACAGGCCCACCGGCGCGCGGTCGGCGTGGTACATGCCGGCGTTCATGGCGAAGGCCAGCGTCTTGCCGTCTGCTTCCAGCGCGCTGTCGACGGCCGAGAAATGGCCATAGGGCAGACCTTCCTTGTCATAGAGGAAGAGGCGAATGTCCTCCTGCGCCGGGTCGACCTCGCAGACGGAATAGGTGGCGCCCTTGTGGGTGATGTCCTTGCAGTCCACGGCATGGGCCTTCGTCAGCGAAAGCAGGAGGAGGACAAGCGCAGCCAGCACCAGCAGGGCCGCCTGGATCAGCGGCGCGTGGCCCGGGTGGGATGCGCTGTCAGCGCACCGCCTCACGTGTCGAGATCGCGGCGCACCGCTTCCTGATCGAACAGGCGGCGGGTGTCGTCCATCTGATCGAAGGTCTCGTCCAGCCGGAAGCGCAGGTTCGGGGTGTGCTTCAGCGCCATCTTGCGGCCAAGTATCCGCCGCAGTTCCGCCCGGTTGCGGCTGAGAAGCTCGATCACGTCCTCCTGCCCCTTGCCGCCCAGCGGCAGCACGAAGGCGGTGGCGATCTTCAGATCGGGAGAGGTGCGGACCTCGCCCACCGTGATCGACAGCCGGTTCAGCTCCGGATCGTGGACGTCGCCGCGGGCCAGAACCTCGGACAGAGTCCGCCGGATCAGCTCTCCCACGCGGAGTTGCCGCTGGGACGGGCCGTGCGAAGTGCCATCGTTGGTCCGGGGTTTTGCCATGGGTCTCCCTCTACGCCCTCGGTGGGGCTTTGCCAAGGCAGGGAAGATTGGATAGGCAGACGCCCAGTGCAAGGGGCCGGGGCGAAAAAAGGAAGCGGAACATGGGCAATCTGCCGGGTATTGTGGTGACGGGTGCCTCGGGGCGCATGGGTCAGATGCTGATCCGGACCGTGCTGGACAGCGAAACCGCGCGGCTGACGGGCGCGGTCGAACGGCCGGGCCATGCATGGGTGGGGCAGGATCTGGGCACCGCCATGGGCGGTACCGCGCTGGGCGTGACCGTGTCGGACGATCCCGCGCAAGCCTTTGACGGGGCGCAGGCGGTGCTGGATTTCACCGCCCCCGCGGCAACGCTGGCCTTCGCGGAAGCGGCGGCGCAGGCAGGGGCCGCGCATGTCATCGGAACGACCGGTTTCGAGGAGGCCGACCTGTCCGCCCTGGCGGGTATCGCGCAGCGCGTTCCCATCGTGCGGGCCGGGAATATGAGCCTCGGCGTGAATTTGCTGGTGCAGCTGACGCGGACCGTCGCCGCCGCGCTGGACGAGGATTTCGACATCGAGATCGTCGAATCACATCACAACAAGAAGGTCGACGCGCCGTCGGGTACGGCGCTGATGCTGGGCGAGGCCGCGGCGGAAGGCCGGGGCATCTCGCTGAAGGAGATGTCGGACCGCGGCCGCGACGGGATCACCGGCGCGCGGGAACGCGGCAAGATCGGGTTTTCGGCGTTGCGGATGGGGGATGTGGTTGGCGAGCACGACGTGGTTTTTGCCGCTGCCGGGGAGCGGATTACCCTGCGCCACGTGGCCACGGACCGCGCGATCTTTGCCCGCGGCGCGCTGAAGGCCGCGCTCTGGGCGCAGGGCAAGGCGCCGGGAGAGTACTCGATGCTGGACGTTCTGGGACTCTAGACCCCGAAGACACCGATTGATCCGATCCGGCTGCGTGCCCGTATCCCCCTCATTGGCTATCGATGACGGAGGTTTCTCATGGTTCGGTTTGGTTTCAGACCCCGGCAGGGTCTCTGGTCGGCACTGGTGATGCTGAGTTGTACGGCCGGCGCGGCGCTGGCCGATTTGCCGCGCATTTCATCCGAGTCGCAGTTCCGGGAGATCGTGTCAGGCCAGACGCTGGTCAGGCCGCTCGTCAAGCTGCAGGTCACGCCGAACGGGCAGATCACGGGCACCGGGGCGACGTGGAAGGTTTCGGGCAACTGGCAATGGCAGGACGGCTATTTCTGCCGCTCGTTGAACTGGGGCGGCGATGACCTTGGCTACAATTGCCAGGAAGTGCGCAGCAACGGGGAACGGATCCGGTTCCAGTCGGATCGCGGCACCGGCGATTTCGCGGATTTTCGATTGCGGTAAGTCAGGCCGGGCATCAAACCAGCGCGCCTGACGGCTTGGGCGTGCCACCCGCTGGCGCGCCATTTCAGCGGCAGTCGAAGGAATGCGTTCATTCCCTCGGCACGTGAAACACAGGGTCACAGCCCGCTGTCATAATCTTCGTCCACGTCCCGGAAACGCGCGACAGGGTCGGTGTTCTCCGCAGGATCGCCCACGTGCAGCCGCCATTCTTCGGCCAGGGCGGCGCGCTCCATGGCTGCAATCTCGGCCACACTTGTCACGCGAAGGCCCTTGCCGCGCATATGCTGAAGCAGCCGGTGGGAATGCACCACCGTCGGCCGCGCATCCAAAGGCTCCCACGCATCCAGCATCGGCGTACGGCGCAGGTTGAATTCGGGCGGAAGCACGTAGAACCGGATATCGCTTTCCCACAACAGGTCCTTCAGCGTGATCTGGTCGCGCAGGTGACCGGCCTCGTCATAGCGCCGCTTCCAGTCGCGGAAGAACGCCGCCGTCTCCTCCCCGCGCCGATACAGGAACACACCGGAATTGAGCTGCGGGAAAGCATAGGGCGTTTCCACCGCGTGCCCCTGCCGGATCATCGGCGACCTGCGCCGCACATCATGGGCCATGGCCAGCGGAAACCTGTCGAGCACATCGAACAGATCGCCGAACCCGCTCAGCACCAGCACATCCGAATCCAGATACAGCGTCCGTTCGAACCGGGACCGGGCGAAACAGTCCAGCTTCACCCGCGGATGCCGCGAGGGGACCTCGCGGACCTGATCGAACAGGTCCGCCGCCACCGGCCCGTCGGTGAAGATATCGACGGCAAGGCCCGGGTTGAACGCCCGCACGCTGCGCGCCGCCTGGCAGGCCAGGTCCCGATAGCCTTCTCCCACGGCCACGAAGACCACGCCGTCTGTTGCCATTGCACCTGTTCTCCCGTCCACGAAACGGCATAGTAGCCCGCCGGCCCACCTCCGCCACCCTTGACAGCAACCCGTACCCCGCTTATCCGCGCCTTCTATCTCCGGAAGTGATCAGGCTTCCGGTCCCGTTTGATTCGGGATCGCCACCAGTCAGCGCGTTGCGCCCACTGGTGCGTTTGTGCTTGGCGCTGTCGCTTCCTACGTTGGGGGCACCCGGAGATGAGAGATGAAAAGGAGCGCGAGCGCCCATGTTTGAAAATCTGTCCGACCGCCTGTCTGGCGTTCTCGACCGGCTGACCAAGCAGGGTGCGCTGAGCGAGGACGACGTCAAGACCGCCCTGCGCGAGGTTCGCGTGGCATTGCTTGAGGCCGACGTCTCGCTGCCCGTGGCGCGCGCGTTCGTCAAGAAGGTGCAGGACCAGGCGACCGGGCAGGCGGTGACCAAGTCGGTCACGCCGGGCCAGCAGGTCGTCAAGATCGTGCACGACGCGCTGGTCGACACGCTGACCGGGTCCGAAGACCCCGGCGCGCTGAAGATCGACACGCCGCCCGCGCCGATCCTGATGGTGGGCCTGCAGGGCTCGGGCAAGACGACGACGACCGCCAAGCTTGCCAAGCGAATGAAGGACCGCGACGGCAAGCGCGTGCTGATGGCCTCGCTCGACACAAACCGCCCCGCGGCGATGGAACAGCTGGCGATCCTCGGCACCCAGATCGGCGTCGACACGCTGCCGATCGTGAAGGGCGAAACCCCGGTCCAGATCGCCAAGCGTGCCAAGACGCAGGCGTCGCTTGGCGGCTACGACGTCTACATGCTGGACACCGCGGGCCGTCTGCATATCGATCAGGAGCTGATCCAGCAGGCCGCCGATGTCCGCGACGTGGTTTCCCCGCGTGAAACGCTGCTGGTGGTCGATGGCCTGACGGGGCAGGACGCCGTCAACGTCGCCACCGAATTCGACGACAAGATCGGCGTTACCGGCGTCGTGCTCACCCGGATGGACGGCGATGGCCGCGGCGGGGCTGCGCTGTCGATGCGCGCGGTCACCGGCAAGCCCATTCGCTTCGTGGGTCTGGGCGAAAAGATGGACGCGCTCGAGACCTTCGAGCCGGAGCGTATCGCGGGCCGGATCCTCGGCATGGGCGATATCGTGTCGCTCGTCGAAAAGGCGCAGGAAACGATCGAGGCCGAACAGGCCGAAAAGATGATGCGCCGCATGGCCAAGGGTCAGTTCTCGATGAACGACCTGCGCATGCAGCTGGAGCAGATGCTCAAGATGGGCGGCATGGAAGGCATGATGTCGATGATGCCCGGCATGGGCAAGATGGCCAAGCAGGTGCAGGAATCGGGCTTCGACGACAAGGTCCTGAAGCGCCAGATCGCGCTGATCCAGTCGATGACGAAGAAGGAGCGCGCCAATCCCAAGCTGTTGCAGGCCAGCCGCAAGAAACGCATTGCCGCCGGTGCGGGCCAGGACGTGGCCGAGCTGAACAAGCTTCTGAAGATGCACCGCCAGATGGGCGACATGATGAAGAAACTGGGCAAGCAGAAGGGCGGCGCCATGAAGCAGGCGATGCGCGCGCTGACCGGCAAGGGCGGCATGCCCGGCATGGGTGCGGGCCAGCCCGACCCCAAGGCGCTGGAAGCGGCGGCCAAGCAGATGGGCAACTCCATGCCCGGCGGTCTCTCGGGCCTGGGTGGCGGCGGTTTGCCGCAAGGTCTCAGTGGTTTCGGAAAGAAGAAATGAGCCTGATTTCTTCTTTCTTCAAATACTCAATTGCAACGGCGCCCCACGCGCGCCGTGGAGTGGTCGTGCGATGAACGCGCCGCTCTCCCAATTCCCGGTGCTGGAAACCGACCGCCTGATCCTCCGCCAGCCGAAGCTCGCGGATTTCGAACACTGGGCGGCGTTCTTCGCGTCCCCGCGTTCGGAATTCGAACGCGGCATGATGGATCGCGCCGATGCATGGCGGGTCTGGGCGTCGGATGTCGCGAACTGGCAGCTCAGGGGCTACGGGCCCTTCGGCGTGGATGACCGCGAAACCGGCGCCTACCTGGGCGAGGTCGGGATCTACGAACCCGACGGCTATCCCGAACCCGAACTGGGCTGGTTTGTCGTTCCCGAAGCCGAAGGCCGCGGAATCGCGGCCGAGGCGGCGCAGGCCGTGATGGTCTGGGCGCGCGACAGCCTTGGCTGGGACCGGCTGATCAACATCATCGACCCGCGGAACGACCGCTCCATCGCGCTGGGCAAGCGCATCGGCGGCGTGATCGATCCCGACGGCGTCGGCGAAGATCCCGGCGACGTTGTGATCGTGCATGACCTGGGGGCGCTGGCATGACCATCAAACTGGCGAATACCCCGTTGATCGAAACCGAACGCCTGAACCTGCGCGCACCGCACGCAGGCGACGTGGACGCGGCGCTCGACTTCCTCGTGTCAGACCGCGCGCGCTTTATCGGTGGACCCTACACCCGTGACGGTGCGTGGCGAAACATGGGCAATCTCATCGGTCATTGGGTGATGCGGGGCTACGGCCTGTTCGTCGTGACCGAAAAGGGCAGCGATCACCCGCTGGGCGGCATCGGCCCGTGGTACCCCGAATCCTGGACCGATCGCGAGATCGGCTGGTCGATGTGGTCGCCCGAGGCCGAAGGCAAGGGCTATGCGTTCGAGGCCGCGCAAGCGGCGCGTGCCTATGCCTATGACAATCTCGGTTGGACAACGGCGATCAGCTATATCGACCCGGAAAACGAACGCTCCATCGCGTTGGCCATGCGCATGGGCTGCACGCTCGACGAAGGGTTCCCCTATCCCGACCTCGACGGCTGGGAGGGCACTCTTGTCTTCCGCCACCCCTCGGCGGGGGTGCCTGCGTGACCGAACTCGCGATCCCCGTCCTGGAAACCGAACGGCTGGTCCTGCGCGGACCCGAGCCCGAGGATTATCCCGATTTCAAGGCGACCTTCACGTCCTACCGCGCGCGCTTCATGGGCGGGCCGCTGAACGCCTATGAATCGTGGATGCTCTATGCCGCCGAGATCGGGCACTGGGCGATCCGCGGCTACGGCATGTGGATGATCCACGACCGCAAGACCGACGAAACCTACGGCATGGCCGGCGCTTGGAAACCGGCGAAATGGCCGGAGGCCGAAATCGCATGGGTGATCTGGCCCGGCGCCGAAGGCCGCGGCTATGCGCTGGAAGCGACCCATGCCGCGCGGGCCCACTACTACAAGAACGGCTGGGACGGGGCGGTCAGCTACATCGACCCGAAGAACCTGGCTTCGATCCGGCTGGCCGAACGGCTGGGTGCCAAGCGCGACAAACAGGCCGCGACCATCGACGGCAGCGACAGTGTCTTTCGTCATCCGTCGCCTGCCGCGCTCGACAACACGCAATTGTCGGACGGGATCGAGATGGAGATCCGCCATTACGCCGATCCGCTGTTCAAACCGGAAGGATGGGCTCTTGACTGAGGGAGAGGTTTTGCACATGTCCGACGCCGCCGCGCGCGCCGCAGAGGTTCTGAAGGAACACCGGGAAAGCATCGACAGGCTCGACGCGATCCTGGTCTACACGCTGGGTGAGCGGTTCAAGCATACCCAGGCGGTGGGCAAGCTGAAGGCGGAAAACGATCTGCCCCCCAGCGATCCCGCGCGCGAAGAAAAGCAGATCGCCCGGCTGGAAGCCCTCGCCCGGGAAGCCGATCTGGACCCCGAATTCGCCAAGGCATTCCTGAATTTCATCATTCAGGAAGTCATCCGGCACCACAAGAAACACCAATCGTAAGGCGGGAGTACCCCGCCAACCCAACGCCATTCCAAGGAGAACAAACAATGGCTATGAAAATCCGTCTGGCCCGTGGTGGCTCGAACAAGCGTCCCTTCTACCGCATCGTGGCTGCCGACAGCCGCATGCCGCGCGATGGCCGTTTCATCGAGAAGCTGGGCACCTATAACCCGCTCTTGCCGAAAGACAGCGAAGAGCGCGTGAAGATGGACATGGAGCGCGTTCAGTACTGGCTGAGCCACGGCGCCCAGCCGACCGACCGTGTCGCCCGCATGCTGGAAGCCGCCGGCGTCAAGGAAAAGACCGAGCGCAACAACCCGAACAAGGCCAAGCCCGGCAAGAAAGCGACCGAGCGCGCTGAAGAAAAAGCCGCCAAGGTTGCCGCCGCTGCCGAAGCCGCTGCTGCGCCGGCCGAAGAAGCGCCTGCCGAAGCCACGGAAGACGCCGCAGCCGAATAAGGCGGGGCTTTCATGGTTCGTCTTGCCTTCTTTGCCGTCCTGTTCAGCGCCGGCTTCTATGTCGGGCTGAAGCACGAACGCGGACGGGTGGAGCAGAACTGTTCCGATGCCGGCGGCGTGTTGAACGCCGCGGGCTATTGCGAGAAGGGCGTGCAGAATGGCTGATCTTGTCTGCGTTGGTGCGATTGCCGGCGCCTATGGCGTCAGGGGAGAGGTGCGGCTGAAAAGCTTCTGCGCCGATCCCGCCGCCATTGCCGATTATGCGCCCCTGTCCACCGAGGACGGGGCGCACAGCTATTCCGTGTCCCTGACGGGCCAGACCAAGAACGGCTTCACCGCCCATCTGGGCGGCGTGCAGTCGAAAGAGGCGGCGGATGCCCTGAAGGGTGTCCGCCTGTTCGCCCCGCGTGACCGGCTTCCGGCGCTGGACGAAGAAGAATATTACCACGCCGACCTGATCGGCCTCGAAGTCGTCGATACCGGCGGGACGGTGCTGGGACATGTGAAGGCCGTGATGAACCACGGCGCCGACGACCTGCTGGAGGTCTATGGACCCGGCATGAAGGCCACCGTCCTCATCCCGTTCACCCTTGCGGCGGTGCCAACCGTCGATCTGGCGTCGGGCCGGATCGTCGCCGACCCGCCGGAAGGCCTGTTCTAGGCCATGGCCGACACGCCCTCCCGTCCGTTGCTCTCTCATGGCCGCAAGTCGATCGCCGCTTCCGTTCGCCCGCGCGACCTAATGGGCACGCCGGACCTTGTGGGTGTGTGGAAGGCCAAGGTCATCACGCTGTTTCCCACGGCCTTTCCCGGCGTGCTGGGCGAAAGCCTGACGGGCAAGGCGCTGAAACAGGGTTTGTGGCAGCTCGAAACCATCGATCTGCGTCTGTACGGCGAGGGCAAACACCGCAATGTCGATGATACGCCCGCGGGCGGCGGGGCCGGAATGGTCCTGCGGCCCGATGTCGTGGGCAACGCGATTTCCGACGCGATGGCGCGCACTGGCCCGGACTGGCCGCTGATCTACCTGTCGCCCCGTGGCCGACCGATGACCCAAGGTTTGATGCGCGGGCTGGCGGCGGCGCCGGGGGTGACGCTGCTGTGTGGGCGGTTCGAAGGGGTCGATCAACGCGTGCTCGACCATTTCAACGTGATCGAGGTGTCGCTGGGCGATTTCGTAATGACCGGCGGAGAGATCGCGGCACAGGCCCTGATCGACGCCACCGTGCGGCTGATTCCGGGCGTTCTGGGCAACGAAAGCTCGACCGAGGAGGAAAGTTTCTCGGCCGGACTGCTGGAGCATCCGCAGTATACGCGCCCCGCCGAATGGCAGGGACGGACGATCCCGGATGTTCTGATGTCGGGCCATCACGGGAAGATCGCCGAATGGCGCCAGGCCGAGGCCGAGAAGATCACCGAGGCCCGCCGCCCCGACCTGTGGGCCGCGTACCGGCAGGGCAAGGACAAGCCCTGATCGGGCCTTGGTCCGTCGCGCAAAGTACCTAGATTGACGGGAGCACCGCCCGACCCCGCGTCGGGCCCGGACCCCGAGAGGCACCATGAGCGATATCCAGATCACCCGCGAAGAGAGCGAGACCAAGGGCCGTTTCGTCACCGTCATCGATGGGCACGAGGCCGAGCTGACCTATTCGAAGACAAGCCCCACGATGATCATTGCCGACCACACCGGCGTGCCCGACGCCCTTGGCGGGCGCGGCGTGGGCACGGCACTGGTCAACGAACTGGTGGCCTATGCGCGGGAGACCGGGATAAAGGTCGTCCCGCTGTGTCCGTTCGTGAAGGCGCAGGCCGGAAAGCACGATGACTGGGCCGATGTCTTTGCCTGAGACCGGGCCCGTGTCAAAACACTTGAAGCGGTCCCGATAATCGACTACCCCACGCGAGCCCGGAACGCTTGCGATTCCGGGTGTTTTGCTTGTTCCTTGGGTGGCCTTCTTCGGCGCCTCGACCCCGCGCAGCGCAAAACAGCCACTGAGTACAGTCGGATCGACCTACGGCGGGCGGGCATTGCCCCGGACCCGATGAAGACCGGAAGCTCTCGGACCGCGACACACTGCAGGACAACTGCGGGCAAAAGGAGTAGGTCAGATGAACCTGATCGCAGAAATCGAGGCGGAACAGATCGCCTCGCTCGGGAAGGACATTCCCGATTTCAAGGCCGGCGACACCATTCGCGTCGGCTACAAGGTGACGGAAGGCACGCGGACCCGTGTGCAGAACTACGAAGGCGTGTGCATCAGCCGCAAGAACGGCAAGGGCATCGCCGGATCGTTCACCGTCCGCAAGATTTCCTTTGGCGAAGGCGTGGAACGTGTGTTCCCGCTCTATTCGACCAACATCGACTCGATCGCCGTTGTCCGCCGCGGCAAGGTGCGTCGTGCGAAGCTGTACTACCTGCGCTCGCGTCGCGGCAAGTCGGCCCGGATCGCAGAAGTTTCCAACTACAAGCCGAAGGCCGATGCGGCCGGGGCCAAGGCGTAAGGACGCGCGCTATGAAAAAAGAAACGCATCCCGACTATCACCTGATCGATGTGAAGCTGACCGACGGCACCATCATCCAGATGAAATCGACCTGGGGCAAGGAAGGCGATACCATGTCGCTTGATATCGACCCCTCGGTGCACCCGGCGTGGACCGGCGGCAATGCCCGCCTGAACGACACCGGCGGCCGCGTGTCGAAGTTCAAGAAAAAATACGAAGGGCTCGGTTTCTGAGCTTTCAGGACAACGGCGCGGCGAAAGCTGCGCCGTTTCTGTTTTGGGCCGGCAAACTTCGGCCATTCGCGCGCAAAACGTGCGCACCTTCCCACTTTTAGGTTTATCGCAGCCGCAGCTTATGCTGCAAGCGCAGCATCTTGGCCTCGCAAGGGCCAGGGGAATGGCGTGGGAGAGCCCGCAACCCGGCTTCGGCCGAACCTCCCACGTTGCCGGGACGTCGCAGATTCTGCGGCGTCCCGGAACTTTCACCGAATACCGCCGTATCGTGCGCCGTTCCGCTTTGGCAGGGCGGCGTTTGCGTGTCTGGGGATCCCCGGGGGAGCCCCGCTGGCGCTGGACCTGTCCCGAGATCCGGGTAGTCCAGCCCCCGCCCCGCGCCCGCCTGCGGCCCGCCCGCCCACCCCCGTCGGATCGCTGGTGCGATCCTCCTTGCCGCAGGCGGGCGCGGGGCGGGGCCTTGGCGTGCGTCAGCGCAGGCGTTTGAGGACGGCGAGCGAGGCGTAGCCGTCGGGCAGCATGTTGTTGGCCTGCTGGTAGGCGCGGACGGCGTCGACGGTGCGCGGGCCGATCCGGCCGTCGATGCCCTTGGTGTCGAAGCCGTGGGCCGTCAGCCGTTCCTGCATTTCCTTGCGTTCCGAGAACGTGAGCGCCCGGTCCTCGCGCGGCCAGGGATGCTGTATGGTGGGGCCGCCGCCGATCCGGTCGCTGAGATGCCCCACACCGATCACGTAGGCATCGGCAGAATTGTAGCGTTCGATCACAGCGAAATTGTCAAAGATCATGAAGGCCGCGCCCTGACCGCCGGCGGGCAGCAGGATCGCCGCATTGCCGTGGTTCGGCACGGGCCGGCCATCGGCGCCGGTCACGCCAAGGGCTGCCCAGGCCGACGGCACCTTTGTGATCTGCCGGTCTGCTAGCGCATAGTCGAAGCCCCGGGGCAGCGACACCTCGACACCCCATGGCTGGCCGGTGGTCCAGCCGTGGCGCTTCAGGTAGGCGGCGGTGGAGGCGAGCGCGTCGGCGGGGTCGTCGCTCCAGATGTCGCGGCGGGCGTTGCCGGTGAAATCGACGGCGTATTCCAAATACGAGGTCGGCATGAACTGGGTGTGGCCCATCGCTCCGGCCCAGCTGCCTTTCATGTTCGCGGGCGTCGTGTCGCCCGTCTGCAGGATCTGCAGCGCGGCGATCAGTTGGTCTTCGAAGAAGGCGGCCCGGCGGCCGTCGAAGGCGAGCGTGGACAGCGCCTCGATCACGTTGTTCGAGCCGCGGAAGGTGCCGTAGTTGGTCTCAAGCCCCCAGATCGCCACCACGACTTCCTTGTCGACGCCGTATTTCCGTTCGATGGCCAACAGCGTCGCCTGCTGATTCTGCAGCGCGGTCTTGCCGTTGGTGACTCGCGAGTCCGAGACGGCGCTGTCGAGATATTGCCAGATCGTCTTGGAAAATTCCGACTGGTTCCGGTCGAGCCGGATGACATCGCTATCGTACCGGACGCCCGCAAACGCGGCATCGAGCGTCGCGCTGCGGATGCCCTGCGCCTGCGCCCGGTCCCGGAAGGCGCCGATCCATGCGTGAAAGCGTGCGTTTTCACCGGCCACGGGCAACGGCTCCGGCGCTGGAAACGTGGCGGGGCGTATCTCGGGCCGCAGCGACACACGGACCGGAAGCTGCACGGACCGCATCGAGGCCGGGACGGACAGGGTGTCGGTCACCTGCCGGGACACGTCGACGGAAGATGGCCGCGCCTGCGGGCGGGATTGGGTTTCGGCCATGGCCAGCTGCGGGACGCAGATACTGAGCACGCCGGCGAGGGCGATATTGCGCTTCATGGGGGTATCCGAGTGACTGCTCATTGTTTTGGGCAAGTCTAACCGCGAAACCGATTTGACGGAAGAAACGATTGAAGATCGGTCGCGCAGAACGCGAACGTCCCACCCCGTCAGGACAGAAGCGCCGGAACGGGTGCAACCCGCGCTGCGGCGATGCCCCGGCGATTGTAAAGCGTCGGGGACATAAGCGCTTGCACCTCGGGGTTATCGGCGTCGAGCTCTCCCAACGCGACCAGAAGCGCCGTGATCGCGGATTCGCTGGCGCGGGTGGCGCCATCGGCGATTTTCAGCGCGATCCCCATCCGGCGCTGCGGCAGGATCGCGACGAACACGCCTTCGGCCCCGGTCTTGACCGCGCCGCGTCCGTCCAGAAGCCGCATCAACCGCGTGCAGGCGCGGCCTTCACCGGCGACAAGTTCGGGGTGGCGCATCATGGCTTCGGTCAGGGCCACGGCGGCCTTGCTTTGGCCGTCGCCGCGGTCGGATGCGGTGGCAAACCAGCTCATCGCGCGGGCCAGTCCCTGCACCGTCGTCTGGAAATTCGGGGCCGAACAGCCGTCGATCCCGTAGCCGGGGCTTGCGGCGTCGGTCACGTCCTCGAACGCGGCGCGCACGGCCTTTTGCACCGGGTGATCCGGTTCGACGTAGTCCGGGCCGGTGCCCAGATGCCGGTTCAGCGTCAGGAAGCCGGAATGCTTGCCCGAGCAGTTGTTGTGATACTGGCAGGGCGCTGCATCGGCACGTATCAGCGCATGGGCGGCATCACGGTCGGGCGGCTCCTGCGGGCCGCAGCGCAGGTCATCGTCGCCCAGGCCAAGGTCCTTCAGCCAGGCCTGAACCCGGGTCGTGTGGATCGCCGCGCCCTGGTGCGAGGCACAGGTCAGCGCCAGATGTTCCGACCCCAGCCCCTGCGCCTCGGCCGCGCCGGAGGCCAGCAATGGAAGGGCCTGGATCATCTTGCACGAACTGCGGGGATAGATCAGGCCTGCGACATCGCCCCATGCCTGAATGACCTGTCCGGTGTCGTCGCAGATCGCCGCGTGCCCGCAATGCAGGCTTTCCAGAAGGTCGCCACGCCATACCTCGACCATCGGCGCTGCCGCTGTTGTCATGGAACTCTCCTGCTGGGCTGGAAAATTTTCGGAACCGGTCTTTCGCAACCTCGTAAAGTTACGCTACTGTGCGCCCGTCAGCAAGCAAGGCGCGCGGTCCGATGCCCAGAAGAGGCGGATCCGGAGACGGATGGATGACAGGCCGACGCGGGGGCTGTACGGAGAGGCTGAACAGATGGCAAAGCAGGTTTCAGTGGCAGGCAAAACAGGATTGCGCGGTGCGCTGGGAAGAATGACGATCTCGGCGCTTGCGGTTGCGGCGCTGGCTTTTCCCGCCGTGGCACAGACAACAACCGATAACCGGGTAGCGGCAAGCACCGATTGGAGCGTGTTCGTCGAGGACAGCCCGAAGGAATGCTGGAGCGTTTCGGCGCCCAAGGAAACGGTGAACACGCGCGATGGCCGCGTTGTCCCCGTGAGGCGCAGCGAGATTCTTCTTTTCGTGTTCTACCGGCCCGGCGCGAATGTGCAGGGTCAGGTGACCTTCACCGGCGGCTATCCCTTTGCGCGCGGCTCGACCGTGTCGCTGGAGATCGGGCCGCAGCGGTTCGAACTGGACACCGAGGGCGAATGGGCCTGGCCCTCCACGCCCGAGGAAGACCAGCGAATCGTGGCCGCGATGAAGGCGGGCACGGATGCGGTGCTGACCGCACGGTCGACACGGGGTACCCAGACGAAGGACACGTTCTCGCTCCTGGGCTTCACCGCCGCGAACGACGACGCCGCGACACGCTGCAAGTAACGGGGCGTTTGCCCCGATCCGACCATCCGACAAGGCTGAACGGCGGGTAGAATCCGCTGTTTGGCCCTTTTCGGGTTTTGCAGAACCGTTTGCGTCCTATATAGGGGCGCATCCCCCATAGCCCGAGTTTTTCAATGTCCGCCTCCGCCCCGATCACCCATGACGTCCTGACCGTCCCCCGGAAAATGCCCGAGGGCGCGATCAACCTCGTGGGCCTGACCCGGCCAGCGATGACGGAGGCGCTGATCGCCCATGGCACGCCGGAACGGCAGGCCAAGATGCGGGTGAACCAGATCTGGACATGGATCTACCAGTGGGGCGTGCGCGATTTCGCGCAGATGACGAACCTGTCCAAGACCTACCGGGCCGAACTGGCAGAACACTTCACCGTCTCGCTGCCGGAAATGGTGTCCAAGCAGGTAAGCAGCGACGGCACCCGCAAGTACCTGGCCCGCATCGCCGGCGGGCACGAGGTCGAGGTCGTCTACATCCCCGAAGAAGATCGCGGCACGCTGTGTGTCTCGTCCCAGGTTGGCTGCACGCTGACATGTTCGTTCTGCCACACCGGCACACAAAAGCTGGTGCGCAACCTGACGGCGGGTGAAATCGTGGGCCAGATCATGATGGTCCGCGACGATCTGGACGAATGGCCGACCCCGGGCGCGCCAAAGGACGAAACCCGGCTTCTGTCGAACATCGTGCTGATGGGCATGGGCGAGCCGCTTTACAATTTCGACAACGTGCGCGACGCGATGAAGATCGCGATGGACCCGGAAGGCATCCAGCTGTCGCGCCGCCGGATCACGCTGTCGACCTCGGGCGTCGTGCCCGAAATCGCCCGTGCGGCCGAGGAAATCGGCTGTCTTCTGGCCGTGTCATTCCACGCGACAACGGATGAGGTCCGCGACAGGTTGGTCCCGATCAACAAGCGCTGGAACATCGAAACCCTGCTGGAGGCGCTGCGCGAGTACCCGCGGCTGTCGAATTCCGAACGGATCACCTTCGAATACGTGATGCTGAAGGACGTGAACGACAGCGACGAAGATGCCCGCCGGCTGGTGCAGCTGATCAAGGGGATCCCGGCCAAGATCAACCTGATCCCCTTCAACGAATGGCCCGGCGCGCCCTACCAGCGGTCGTCCAACAACCGCATTCGCGCCTTCGCCGACATCATCTACAAGGCCGGCTATGCCTCCCCCATTCGCACCCCCCGCGGCGAAGACATCATGGCCGCCTGTGGTCAGCTGAAATCGGCCACGGAACGCGCCCGGAAATCCCGGGCGCAGATCGAAGCGGAAACGCATTCCGGGGGTCCGGGGGGCGAATAGCCCCTCGGGCGGGGGGTACGGGGGGCTTGCGGCCACCCGTTCTGCCCGGCGACGCACACAGGTGCGGCGCAACAAGCCTATCCCGCCCGCGACACCTTCAGCACCTCGACGACACGCAACCGCGTCTCGTCGCTCTCGGCCTCCAGCGCCTCCAGCACCGCCCTGAGCTCCGCCCGCACGCCGTGCAGCTGATCCACCAGCCCCATCACCACGCCAAGGGCGTCGGGCTCCAGCGCATAGGTTTCGGTCAGCTCGCACAGAAGCTCCATCCGCACGACATCCATCCGGCGGAAGACGGGGCCGTCGGGGCTTTCCATCGGCGTGACGACCTCCGCCTCGACAAAGGTGGCAAGTTGCACCCGTGTCAGCGGCGCCACCCGTTCCAGCACGTCGTCTTCGGTCAGAAATCCGCTCATGACGTCATCCCTCCCCGCGGGTTGTAACCGTTTGTCTTGCGCCAGCTCTCCATGAAGGCGGCCAGCTCGTCATCGATTGTCCTGGGCGACCGGATCGACAGCTCGACGAACTGATCGCCCCGCTGATCCGATCCGCGCCGTTTCACGCCGCGCCCGCGCAAGCGCAGGACCTGCCCGCTCGATGCGCCTTTCGGGACGGTCAGGTTCACAGGTCCCTCGATCGTCGGCGCCTCCACCTTGCCGCCCAGCACCGCCTCGTCGAGCGTGATGGGCAGGGTGATCCGGATGTCGTCGCCATCGCGTTCGAACAGTTCGTGCGGCCGCACCGACAGCGTGATCAGTGCATCGCCCGGCGGACCGTCGCCGAAGCCGGGCGCACCCTTGCCGCGCAGCCGTATGACCTGCCCGTCGCGCGTGCCCGCCGGTATCTGCACGGCAATGGCACCGCCATCGGGCAGCGTGATCTCGCTCCGTGCCCCGAAGATCGCGTCAAGGAAACTGACCTCCAGCGCATAATGCCGGTCCTGTCCGGGGGCGCTGAACTCTGTCTGCCAGCCGCGCTGCCCGCCGGCCCGGCCGCCACTGCCCTGCTGGCGACGCATGAATTCGGCGAAGATATCCGACGCGTCGCCGAAATCCCCTTCGAACCCTTGCGCTCCGCCCGGATCGCCGCCGAACCCGGCCCGGCCGCCGCGCGACCGGTAGGGGTTGCCCGGCTGTTCGGCATAATCGCGATAATAACTCCGCTGCGCCTGCTCCTGGCCCGAGGCGTCGATCTCGCCCCGGTCGAAGCGCGCGCGCTGCTCGGGGTCCTTCAGCAGATCATAGGCCGCCTGCGCCGCCTTGAACCGCGCTTCGGCGGTCGTGTCGTCCGGGTTCAGGTCAGGATGGCTGACCTTGGCGATCTTGCGATAGGCTTTCTTGATGTCGTCGGCCGTGGCCGTCTTCGTCAGCCCCAGCGCCGCATAGGGATCGGTGCTCATCGGGTCCTCGCTGGCTCTCGTGTCCTGAACGATAAGAAGCCCATGCGCGCCGCTCTTTCAAGGGTCGCCTGTGGCCACCTTGGTCGTGGGGACGCTGTCCCCACGACCCTGAGGTATTTCGGGGCCAAAGAAGAAAGCGCTTGGCCCGGCATTACAGCCCCTGTCTTCTTCTTTTCCCAAATACTCCCGCCGGAGGCAGACCGACGCGGCGTCATTCAGGCCGGTCGGGAGTCCGGGTCAGCGGCCGGGAATGTCGCTGCGCGCGGGGGCCGGTTCCCAGTTCTCGATCAGGGCGACGGCCTCGTCTGCCGTGTCGACGAACTGGAAGAGGTCGAGATCCTCGTGCGCGATGGTGCCCGAGGCGGCCAGTTCTTCCCAGTTGATGATCCGGTTCCAGAAATCGCGTCCGAACAACAGGAACGGCACGCGCGCCATTCGGCCGGTCTGGATCAGGGTCAGCGCCTCGAACATCTCGTCCATGGTGCCGAAGCCGCCGGGGAACACGCAGATCGCCCGGGCGCGCATCAGGAAATGCATCTTGCGCACGGCGAAATAGTGGAAGTTGAAGCTGAGATCCGGCGTGACGTAGGCGTTGGGGGCGTTTTCGTGCGGCAGAACGATCGACAGCCCGATCGACACGCCGCCCGCTTCCGCCGCGCCGCGATTGCCGGCCTCCATCACGCCGGGGCCGCCGCCCGTGGTGATGACGTAGTCGCGGCAGCCGGTTTCGATCGATTTCTCGGTCATCAGCCGGGCGAATTTCTGCGCTTCGTCATATTGCGAAGACAGTTGGGCCAGCATCGGCGTTCTGGCCGTGTCCTTGTCGGCAGGCGCGGGGATACGGGCGCCGCCAAAGAGCACAACCGTGCTTTCGATGCCGCGTTCGTCCATCAGCAGTCCGGCCTTCAGCAGTTCCAGCTGCAAGCGTACCGGGCGCAGATCTTCGCGGCACAGGAAATCCTCGTCCGTGAAGGCCAGCGTGTAGGACGAAGATTCCGTCTGCGGGGTGCGCGGCACATGGCGCGCGGTGTCGCGGTCGGTATGGGCGTGGCGGATCGGGTGCTGCCGGTCGTCTTTCATTGGGTCTCCAGCGTCGGCCGGCCCTGTCGGGGCGGCAAGGTATCCTGTCGTGTCGGGGGAAGTCCGGAACGCCGGGCTTGATCGGCCCGTGTCGTGGGGTTGCGGCGCGGACAGGTGATCGCCTCGGCGTCGTCTTTCCTGCCGGTCGCGGCAACCCCGTTTCCCATCCGGACTTCGTACACGGATGCGTCTTTGCCAAAGTCTGCATCGCCGCCGCGCCGGATGCCATCGAAATCGACGGTATCGTTTCCAAGCGGCTCCTGGGGGGACGTACCTTGGGGAAAGCCGCGCAGGGGGCCGTGCCGTCTTGCCATTGGCGTCGCCTGCGGCAAGGATCGCGCCGGCTGACGGAAAGGAACGCACGACATGAACTGGCAGGACGAGATCGCCGCCGCCGCCGGGCGGATCGCGGGGCACGTTGTGCGGACGCCGGTCATGAATTTTGACGGCTTCGGCCTCGATCGGCCTGTGATGCTGAAGATGGAACAGATGCAGCATACCGGCAGCTTCAAGGCCCGCGGTGCGTTCAACTCCCTGCTCAGCCTGCCGGTGCCCGACGCCGGAATCGTCGCTGCGTCGGGCGGCAATCACGGGGCGGCGGCGGCCTTTGCGGCATCATGCCTGGGCCACCGGGCGCGGATCTTCGTCCCGGAGATGGCCGGCCCGTCTAAGATCGCGCTGATCGAACGGTCGGGCGCCGATCTGACGGTCGTACCCGGCGCCTATGCCGATGCCCTGGACGCCGCGCTGAGATGCGAGGCCGAGACGGGCGCGATGCAGATCCATGCCTATGACGCGCGGGCCACCGTGCACGGGCAAGGCACCTGTTTCCGCGAATGGGAAGAGCAGGGGCTCGACGCCGATACCGTCCTGATCGCCGTGGGGGGCGGCGGGCTGATCGCGGGGGCGCTGGCGTGGTTCCAGGGCCGGCGCAAGGTGGTTGCGGTAGAGCCTGCGACCTCCTGCGCGCTGAATGCCGCGCTGGGGGCGGGCGGGCCGGTGGATGTCGAGGTTTCGGGCATCGCGGCCAATGCGCTGGGGGCCAGGAAGATCGGGTCGATCTGCTATGATCAGGCCGTGGACCATGGCGTGACCTCTGTCCTTGTCGAAGACGACGCGATTGCGGCGGCGCAACTGGCCCTGTGGCAGGAGTTGCGGCAGCTGGTGGAACCGGCGGGTGCCACGGCGCTGGCCGCGCTGATGTCGGGCGCCTACAGGCCCGAACCGGGAGAGAAAGTCGCCGTTCTGGTCTGCGGCGCCAATCCCGCGCCCGATCCCCTTGCGGCGTAGGGCACGGGCATGACCCTGCGCCTGTTCGCCTATTCCCCCAGCGTCTACTGCCAGATCGTGCGCCTGATCCTGGCCGAGGTCCGGGCGGACGCCGAGCTTGTCGAGCGCGATCCCTTTACCGACACCGTGGAAGAACACCCCTACAACCGCGTTCCCGTGCTGGAGCATGATGGCAACCGGATCTACGAGACGGTGGCGATCCTGCGCTATCTCGACAGTCATTTCGCCGTCGGCCGGCTGACGCCCACCGATCCGCTGACGCAGGCGCGGATGGTGCAGGTGCAGGCTCTTGCCGACACCTACGGTTACTGGCCGCTGGCCCGGCAGGTTTTCGTGCAGGGGGCGGAGCGGCCATCGCGCAAGCAGGCCTGCGACCAGGAAGAACTGACGAAGGGGCTGAACGGCGCGAAGAAACTGTTGCCCGAGCTGGAGAAGATCTCGGCAGAAGGGTTGGTGCTGAACGCCCGGGCGATGACGCTGGCGGATTGCCATCTGGCGCCCATGATCGGCTTCTTCGCCCGCGCGCCCGAAGGGGCCGCGTTGCTGAAGGAGTTCACTGCGCTGTCAGCGTGGTTCGCATGGGTATCGCAGCAGGAGAGCTACCGCAGCACCGATCCGAACCGGTTCATGACATAGCGGCCCCTGCGAGCCTTCATCATCTGCGGTTGTCGCTCGGGTCGCAGCGCTCTATAGCCGGGCCGGACAAGACCGGACGCCAATTCCAGGGGAGTGAACCATGTCGAACGCCCAGCTCGAAACCGCCATCGAAGCCGCCTGGGAGGCGCGCGACACGATTACACCCGCCACCACCGGCGAAACCCGCGAGGCCATCGAAGACACGCTGAACGCGCTCGACAGCGGAGCGCTGCGGGTTGCCGAGAAGCAGGGCGACGGATCGTGGCACGTGAACCAGTGGGCCAAGAAGGCCGTGCTGCTGGGCTTCCGGATCAAGGACATGGAACCCCAGACCGGCGGCCCGCAGGACAGCACGTGGTGGGACAAGGTCGACAGCAAGTTCAAGGGCTGGGGCGATAGCGAGTGGAAGACCGCGGGCTTCCGCGCGGTGCCCAACTGCGTTGTCCGCAAGTCGGCATATATCGCGCCCGGCGTGGTGCTGATGCCGTCCTTCGTGAACCTGGGCGCCTACGTCGACGAAGGCACCATGGTCGACACATGGGCCACCGTCGGATCCTGTGCGCAGATCGGCAAGGGCGTGCACCTGTCGGGCGGCGTGGGTATCGGCGGCGTTCTGGAACCCATGCAGGCCGGCCCCACGATCATCGAGGACAACTGCTTCATCGGTGCGCGGTCCGAGGTCGTGGAAGGCGTGATCGTCCGCGAAGGCTCGGTTTTGGGTATGGGCGTGTTCCTTGGCCAGTCGACCAAGATCGTCGATCGTGCGACGGGCGAAGTTTCGTTCGGAGAAGTGCCGCCCTATTCGGTGGTCGTCTCGGGCTCCATGCCGTCGTCGGGTGGGGTGAACCTGTATTGCGCCGTGATCGTGAAGCGTGTCGATGCGCAGACGCGCTCGAAGACGGGGATCAACGAGCTGCTGCGGGACTGATCTGCTGTCTTTGCAGCACAGCCGCATCCGACACTGGATCGTAGATCTGCCGGGGCGTTGAGCAAGCCCGACATTGACTTGTCGTCCCGCCCGGGGGCACCCCGGGCAGCGCCCGACCCTCCCCACGGGAGGGCGCTTTGGTGATCTCCCGCTTTGACCTTCGGGTAAGCGGGATGTCGGCGCCTTTCTCCTTACCAATCGGTGTCAGCCCACCCAGAGTCAGGCGCTGCCCTTCTCGCGATAGATTTTCGTCCGGGAAAGCACGCCCGATACTCATTGCGTCAGCCGTCAGATACCGGTCCCCTTGCGATACATCTCCCCCAGTCGCTCGAATGGCCGCGCGCTCTGTTCTGCGACGGCCAGAAGCCAGGCGCCTTCCATCTGCATCAGCACCATGTCGGCGGCGTCATGCGGGGCCGGGTGGCCCAGCCTCGCGGCCTGTAGCACGAGCCCTTCGGACCACGACGTCAGCACCGTCCGCGCCGCATCGCGCAGCTCGGGCTCGGACGTGGACGCCTGCAGGATGCTCGCCACCGGGCAGGCTTCGACCGGGCTTTCGCTGCGCAGACGGTCGGCCACGACATCGCAGAACGCGGCCATGCCTTGGGCAAAGCTGCCGGCGCTCTCGAACGCGCGGCTTACGGATCTTTCGACGATGCGCCCGGCAGAGAGCGTCGCCTCGGTCGCCAGTTCGCGCTTGCCGCCCGGGAAATGGTAGTACAGCGACCCCTTCGGCAGGTCCGCGGCCTTCAGGATCTCGGCCAGGGCCACGCCGTGATAGCCCTTCTGCCGAAACAGGAGGGAAGCCGAGCGCAGCAGGGAGTCGCGATTGTTCAAAGTGACCATACGTTTCTTTTGCCCGATGTAGACCATATGGTCTATAGAAAGTGTAGACCGTATGGTCTACAGGGAATCGCCCGGGAGCAGACCCATGACGACGGAACCTCAGGACCTGACAATCGAAGCCGACGGCGCGACGCTGGCCGCGCGCTATGTGCCGCCCGTTGGGCCTGCCCGCGCGAACATGGTGATCCATGGCGCCACCGGCGTTCCGCAACGCTTTTACGGCGCCTTCGCCACGTGGGCGGCCGGGCAGGGGATCGGCACGCTGACGTACGATTACCGCGATTTCGGCCAATCCTTGCACCGGTCCCTGCGCAAAAGCGACACGACCTTCGCCGACTGGTTGATGCGCGATCAGCCGGCGGCGGAAGCGATGCTGGCCGGGCTGGCCCCCGAAGGCCCGCTGTGGGTCCTGGGCCATTCGCTGGGCGGTTTCGGGCTGGCCTTCCGCGACTATGATCCGCGGGTCGAAAAGATCGTGACCGTGGGCACAGGCCGCGTCCATTACACCGACCACCCGTGGAGCTATCGTCCGCTGGCCATGGCCTTCTGGTTCGGCCCCGGTCCCGCGGCCACGGCGGCGGCCGGGTACATGCCGGGCCGCTTGATCGGCTTCGGCGCCGACCTGCCGGCGGGCGTCTACTGGCAATGGCGCCGCTGGTGCACGCGGCGGGAGTTCTTCTACTCCGATGTCGGGAGAACCCTTCCCGAACCGGATTTCCACCGCCCCGGCCCCGACATCAACCTGTTCACCATGAGCGACGATGTCGTCGTGCCGCCGGTCGCCGTGCGCCGCTATGCCGAGGCGTTCCCGGAGACGCGCGCCACCTGTCACCAACTGGTACCGCAGGACTTCGGCGTGGCCGCGCTGCGCCACATCGAGGTTCTGTCGCGGCTTGGTGCCCCGGCTTGGCCCGCGATCCTGGGGCTGGACTCGCCCGAGGCGGCGCCGATGCTGAAAAGCGCCTGATCCCTCCCCTTCCGCGTGCGCGCGGATTGCTGTAGGGCGGCCTGAGTTTCAGGAGGCTTGGACCATGGCCGACAAGGCAGATTCCAACAAGGCAAATTCCGAGAAAGCGAAATCCGATAAGGCGAAGCCTGAAAAGGTGAAGCGCCCGCAGGAGGTGTTCACGCTTCTCGTCCAGCTTGGCCGCAAGGCGGGCGACGGGCTGCCCGAAGGTGCGACCGGCGCGGCGCTGATGGTCTTTGCCTCGGGCGTGGACGAAGCCGAAGCCGTGCGCGAGACGGTGGCGATCCTGAAACAGGCCGACACCGCGCCGCTTGACGTGACAGGCTACGGCACGCTGGCCGAGCGCGAGGAACAGGGCCACGAGATCGGCGATGACGAACGGGACCTGATGCAGCGCGCGCTGGACGAGAATTCGGTGATCGTGGCGCAGATGACGCCGTTTTTCGGAGATGAACCCGACGAGAATTAAGGAACGGGGACTGAGGAACGGGGATTGAGACGGCCTCCGGGCGGGCGACGGTGCGTGGAAACCACGCACCCTACGGATGCGCGTAGCGGTCTCTCGTGTTTCGGGCCGTTCTAGTCGCGGCCCGGAGGTCCGTCGGGGCGGGTGAGGACGAAGGTGGCGGCCCCGCCCAGGCAAGTGGCCTGGATCAGCAGTATCCACCATTTCAGACCCATGATCAGGCTGAAGACGAACACGGCGCCCATCATGGTGCAGGCGATGATCTTCGCGCGGCGCGAGATGGCGCCGTAACGTTCCCAGTCGGTGATGAGCTGGCCGAAGATGTGATGATCAACCAGCCATTGCCGCAGCCGGGGCGAGCCCTTGCCGAAGGCGAAGGCGGCGAGGATCACGAAGGGCGTCGTGGGCAGCACCGGCAGCGCCACGCCGAGGATCCCGATCCCAAGCGCCACGAAGCCGATCCCGATCCAGACGGCACGGCGCAGATGCGGCAGGACCGGTTTGACATGTTTCAGGGGCAAGGCGGGGCTCCGCACCGGGAATGTGGCGCGAGCCTAGCCTGCCCTCCCCGCCGCGCCAATGGCGATGGCGGTCCGTAGCGGAGGGACGCTCAGGCTGCGTTTCGGGCCGCATCCGTCATCACGCGCGCCGGAAGACCGCAAGTTACGGCTCGGGCGGTCCCGCCCTACCGTGTGAATTCATCGCCGGGCCAGAAAACTGCGGGTGTCCCTCAGCGTGAGGACAGGTTGTGCAAGTCAGGCTGACAGGCGCCCCACTTGATCGTCGCGGCAGCCGCTGCGTTCAGGTTCGCCCTTGTTTCGGCGTCCGCTACGGCCGTTGCCGGTTGACCGTCGGACATGGGCGCGTCCGCGGCACACGTCTGAATGGGAAGACTGAACGACGTCAGGAAACGCCGCCGGCCCGGGGCGCGCGGGCTTGTACCCCCTCCGGCAGAGTGATCTACCCGCGGTAAGCCTCATGGCCTGACGCTTTGGCGCCGGACCGTCCCCCGGGGCGTGAAGGTGACGTCGTGCTGAAACGATCCGTAACAACCAATGACGACAGGAACCGCGGACCGGCAGCTGGTCTGGCCGTCCCCCTCCTACCCGGGCAGGTCGTGTCGTCGATGGTGCTGGTGGCGGCGCTGGTGCTGTCCCTGATCGATCTGGTGAGGCCGAATGACCTGCTGCCGCCGGTAACGGTCGCCTTGCTGGGCGTCGCGATCTGCCTGATGTACCGGCAACTGTCGGTCACGGCCTGGATCCTTGTGGGATTGTCCCTGGGCACGCTGGCCTGGGCGCTCTGGACCGGGATCGGTGTGGCCGATCTGGTGATGGTGGCCCGGCGGGTCGTGTATCTTCCGACGCTGATCGTGGCGATGACGCTCTTGCGCGTGGCGTTGCAGGAGACCGCACTGGTCGCCGACGCCGGGGCCTACGTCGTCTTCCAGCCGCCTGGTCGGCGCTATGCGCTGCTGGCCTTCGGGGCGCATATCTTCGGGATCCTGCTGAACATCGGCGGTTACATGCTGCTGTGCGCCATCGCCTTCACCTCGCAGGAGACGGCGAAGGTCAGCGAGCGGATCGCCGCGATCCAGAAACGCCGGATCTCGACCGCGCTGATGCGGGGGTTCGCGGCCACGCTGTTCTGGTCGCCCTTCAGCGTGGGGCTGAACATCCTCCTGCCGCTGCGGCCGGGCATCGACTGGGTCACCTACCTGCCCTACGGGCTGGCTGGCATGGTCGTCTATGCCGGGCTGGGCTGGATCGTCGACCGGTTCGAGAACCCCCGCCGCGCCCGTGCCGGTGCAGCCCCCCTTGTTGTGGAACGGCAGGGCAGGGTCTCGGCCCTGTTGGGGATGGTGGGGATCCTTGCCGTGATTGCCGGGGCCGGGATTCTGGGCAACGCGCTGTGGGGCGTGCAGATGCGGGCCGCGCTGCTGGGGCTTGTGCCTGTCGTTGCCATCGCCTGGGTGCTGATCTTTTCGATGCCCGGGGCCGTGGGCGGGGTGCCGGCAGGGCTGCGTGTCTTCCGCACCAAGGCGTTGGCGGGGCTGTCGGCCAACGGGAACGAGGTGACGATCATGACCACCGCGGCCATGCTGGGCCTGCTTCTTGGGCTGATCGTGGATCCGGGGCTGGTGCAGGGTCTGATCCTGTGGACGGGGCTGACGGATATCTGGCTGGCCTTCGCGATTGCCGTCGCGATCTTCGTGTCGGCGTTCCTGTGGGTGCCGCCGCTGGTGGCGACCACGATGATCGTGATGTCGGTCACGGCGGCCGGGATCCCGATTGCCGATGCGCTTCTGGTGCTGGCGGTGATGTCGGGCTGGGCCACGTCGATGCTGGTGTCGCCCATGACGGCCACGATGGTGATCGCGGCAACGCGGCTGGGCCTGTCGACGATCACGGTGGGCATGAAATGGAACTGGCTGTTCTCGGCTGTGTTCCTATGCGCCATCGGACCGGTCTTCTGGCTGATCTGGGGCTGATGCCTGCGCCTGCCGATCCTGTCTTCCTGACGGCGGCCCGATCGTGCCAGAGTTTGCTAAAAGGGAGGATCCGGTCATGGCCAACGGTGCCGATGTCTTGTGCGACACGCTGCTTCTGAACGGCGTGGACGTTTGTTTTGCCAATCCCGGCACGTCCGAGATGCATTTCGTGGCGGCGCTGGACCGCAAGCTGGACATGCGCTGCGTGCTGGGGCTGTTCGAGGGCGTCGTGACCGGCGCCGCGGACGGGTACGCGCGGATGGCCGGGAAGCCCGCGGCAACGCTGCTGCACACCGGGCCGGGGCTGGCGAACGGGCTGGCCAACATGCACAACGCCCGCCGGGCGCGATCGCCGATGGTGAACGTGGTGGGCGATCACGCGGCCTATCACCTGCCCTACGACGCCGCGCTGACGACGGATATCGAAGGGCTGGCCCGCCCGATGTCTGATTACGTGCGCCGGATTGCAGGACCGGATGATGTGGGGGCCGCGACGGCCCAGGCGATTGCGGCAGCGCAGCGGCCTCCCGGCGGTGTGTCCACGCTGATCCTGCCGGCGGATGCATCCTGGGGGGAGCCTGCATCGGCGGCGCCGGTCCGGGCGGACATCCGGGCGCCGTCTCCGCCGGACGGCCAGCGGGTCGCGGCTGCAGCCGCGGCGCTGCGCGCGGACGGTCCGGATTGTGTTCTGCTGATGTCGGGAGCCGCGCTGCGGACGGAGGCCATCGAGACAGCCTTCGCCATCGCCGCGGCCACCGGTTGTCAGATCATAGCGCAGCAGTCGAATGCGCGGATCGAGCGGGGCGCCGGGCGGCATCCGGTGGAGCGGGTGCCCTATGTCGTCGACGTGGCGCTGAAGCGGTTTGCCTCGACGAAGCGGATGATCCTTGTGGGGGCGAAGGCGCCTGTGGCGTTCTTTGCCTATCCGGGGAAGCCGTCATCCGTGGTGCCCGATAGTTGCGAGGTGTCGGTTCTGGCGAAGCCCGAGGATGATCTTCTGGGAGCATTGTCGGAGCTGGGGCACTCGCTCGGCGCCGGGCCTGCGCCGGCGCCTGCACCCGCGCCGATGGCAGATTTGCCATCGGGCGTGGTCACGCCGCAGGGGCTGGCCATCGCGGTGGGCCGGGCTCTGCCGGAGGAGGCGATCCTGTGCGACGAATCCATCACGTCGGGGCGGGAGTTTTTCGGCTTTACCCATGGCGCCGCGCCGCATACGCATCTGCAGCTGACTGGCGGGGCGATTGGCGAGGGCCTGCCGCTGGCGGTGGGTGCGGCGATTGCCTGTCCGGGGCGGAAGGTGTTCGCCCTGCAGGCGGATGGCAGTGCGATGTACACCAATCAGGCGCTGTGGACGATGGCGCGGGAAGGCCTGGATGTCGTCGTGATCCTGCTGTCGAACCGCCGTTACGCGATCTTGCGGGGAGAGTTGAAGGCCGTGGGGGCCGAGGCGCCGGGACGGAATGCGCAGCGGATGCTGGATCTGGATCAGCCGGCCATCGATTGGGTGTCTCTGGCCAACGGCATGGGTGTCGAGGCCGCGCGGGTCGAGACCGTGGACGCGCTGGCCGACCGGTTGGCGGCGGCAACTGCGGCCAAGGGGCCGTTCCTGATCGAGTTGATGATCTGAGGCATATCTTGCCGGCCGGTTGGGCGTGGGTCCGACAGAAGGTTGGCACCCGGCCCGAGGGTGGGCGGAAACGCTTCGCATGCCGTGGGGTAGGCGAACGACCAATTGGACTTTAGATAACGCTGTAGCCATTCGCGCCCGCGTCGTGCCGAAGGCACGCCTCCGGCGTGATGGGGCGGGGCAAGCGCTCACCGGATCGCAGGCGATCCGGTGAACAAGGTCTACAGTAGGGACTACAGACGGCGGCCGACCAAGGAGCCTGCGCATGGACTGGCGCGATACGGGGATCTTGCTGAACACGCGGCGCCACGGGGAATCCGCGGCGATCATCGACGTGTTCACCCAGTCTCATGGCCGTCATGCCGGGGTTGTGCATGGCGGAGCGGGGCGGCGGTTGGCGCCGCTGTTGCAGCCGGGTGCGCAGCTGGATGTCAACTGGCGCGCGCGGCTGGAGGATCATATCGGCACATATACCGTCGAACCCCAGCGCAGCCGGGCCGCGGCGGCGCTGTCCGGGCGGATGGCCCTGGCCGGACTGAACGCGGTAACGGGTTTGCTGGCCTTCTGCCTGCCCGACCGTGAGGCGCACCCCGAGCTATATGCGCGGACGGAGCCGCTGCTGGACCTGCTGGGAAATGACGACCTGTGGCCGCTGGCCTACCTGCGGTGGGAACTTGCCCTGCTGGAAGAACTGGGTTTCGGGCTAAACCTTGCCGCCTGCGCCGTGACCGGGGTGACCGACGGGCTGATCTATGTCTCGCCGCGCACCGGGCGGGCCGTGTCGGCCAAGGGCGCGGGGGAGTGGGCGGACAGGATGCTGCCCCTGCCGCCGATCCTGCGGGGCGAAGGCGAGGCGCCGGACGAGGAGATCGTGCTGGCCTTCCGCACGACAGGGCATTTCCTGGAAGAACACCTTGCCCCGTCGCTGGGCAACAAGCCCCTGCCCGAGGCGCGGGCGCGGTTCGTGGATCTTGTCAGTCGCCGTCTGGCGCGGCCGTGAAGACCATCTGGCGGCCGTCGTCGTCGGTCAGAATCAGCGTATCGCCCGAGACCTCGATCTGGGTGGCGGCATCCAGCGCCGCGAAAAAGCCGGTTTCGGCCTGAAGCGCCGGGCAGGCGCGCCGCGTTGCGGCGATGGGGCCCGCATCGAACCACGGATAGGGGGCCTTCATCCCGGCGTTGTAGCTATTGCAGGGCGCCGTGCCCGCGATGTGCCCGGGCGCGGGGAAGGTCAGCGTAGCAATGTCGGAAGCTTTCGAGCCGTGAAGTTCCTGCAGAACCCAGACCTTCTCCGCGGCGCCATAGGCCGTGGCGGTTTCGTCGCCCGCGCAGGCCCCAAGGCCAAGGACGGTGATCACGGCAAGGAAGCGTGACACTGCCTCACCCCATCAACGCGCGGCGGACGAGGTTCAGGCCGGCGATCGTCAGCACCGCCAGCGTGACTTTGCGAAACTGGTCCTGATCGATCCGGTCATGGATCTTGCCGCCGATCCACGTGCCCACCAGCGCCGGAACCAGCAGCGCCACCGACAGGGGCAGCGTCGACCATCGCAGCACGCCGGACCCGATATGGGCCGAGACCAGCATCACCGCGCCAATCCCGTAGATCACGCCCTGAATGCGGACCTGATCCGATTTCGGCGTGTTCAGCGCTGTCAGGTAGAGCACCGTAGGCGGCCCCCAGACACCGGACAGCCCGCCGATAAAGCCCGCGATACCGCCGATCACGGTTTCGATCCAGGTCCTGGGCTTGTCCAAGGTGAAGCGCAGGCCAAACAACTGGATCAGCGCGAAGATCGAAATCGGGACGCCGATCATCAGGAGGAACGTCTTGACCGGCAGGAGCATGACAAGCTGGGCCGAGATCAGCAGACAGATCCCCATGGCGATCAGGAACACCCGGAACCGCACGACCGAGGACATTGCCGCACTGGGGCCCTGCCGCAGGGCTTGCCACACATTCGTCGCCAAAGTGGGCAAAAGCAGGCCAGCCAGCGCCAGATCGGGGGCAAGGAACAAGGTCAGCCCGGAAATCAGGATCATCGGCATGGCGAATCCCACCATCCCCTTGATCAGACCGGCCAGAAGGGCGATCCCGAAGGCGAAGACAAGTTGTACCGGGGTGATGAGTTCGAGAAGCCCTGTCATGATGCTTCATTGCAGCAATGAGGTTGGGCAGTGCAAGCAAATAGCGCGCGCAACTTTCAGTCTGATATGGCTAACATGGCGTATTTATGTTGCGCTGCACCTGCGAAATGACTAGGTGCATCTGGACGAACAAAGGATGTGATTCATGGCCCATGACGGACAGGACGTAACCCTTTCTTCCGGGAACCCGGTACTGCCCGGCCTGCTTGAGCTGACGGCCGCCGCCGTGGCTCCGGCCGAGGCGATCCTTGAGGCGGCCACGGCGAAACTCCGGGACGCGGTGAGCGTTGACGGCAAGGCGTCCGTCGCCCGCGTGGAAGCGGAACAGACCGGCACCCATGGGCTCGCGTGGTTGGCCACCTATGTCGAAAGCCTGCGCCAGATGCAGGCGTGGGGAGAAAGGCTGTCGGCCGAGGGCAAGTTCGGCGAGGCGGAACAGCTGCTGCTGCAGATCGCGTTCGGCGAATACCTCTGGCAGATCTACGGCGGCATCGCCATGAACCAGGGCGAGATCGTGCGCCTGCAGGACATGGGGCTTGCGCAGGACGAGATGGGCGCGCTGATGGCACCGGCCGTCATCACGCTGACCCAGACGGGCAACACACAGGCCGCACGGACGCGGCTGGTGGAGCTGCTGGTCGAACAGAGCGCCAACACCACCTTCGGCAATACCGGGCTGGACGAAGAGCTGGAGATGATCCGCGAGCAGTTCCGCCGTTATGCGGTGGAAAAGGTCGAACCCTACGCCCATGAGTGGCACCTGAAAGACGAGCTGATCCCGATGGAGATCATCGAGGAGCTTTCGGAAATGGGGGTCTTCGGGCTGACCATCCCGGAAAACCTTGGTGGTCTGGGCCTGAGCAAGGCGTCGATGTGCGTCGTCTCGGAAGAACTGTCGCGCGCCTATATTGGCGTCGGTTCGCTGGCGACGCGGTCCGAGATCGCGGCCGAGCTTATCCTTGCCGGCGGCACGGACGACCAGAAGGAAAAGTGGCTGCCGCTGATCGCTAGCGGGGAGATCCTGCCGACGGCCGTCTTTACCGAACCGAACACCGGGTCCGACCTTGCACAGCTGCGCACGCGGGCGGTGAAAGACGGTGACGATTACGCGATCACCGGCAACAAGACCTGGATCACCCACGCGGCGCGGACCCACGTGATGACGGTGCTGGCGCGGACCGATCCGGGATCGAAGGACCACCGCGGCCTGTCGATGTTCCTGGCGGAAAAGACGCCGGGCACCGACGAGGATCCGTTCCCGACCGAGGGCATGACGGGCGGCGAGATCGAGGTGATCGGCTACCGTGGCATGAAGGAATACGAGCTGGGCTTCGACGGCTTCAAGGTGAAGGGCGAAAACCTTCTGGGCGGCGTCGAGGGGCAGGGCTTCAAGCAGCTGATGCAGACGTTCGAGAGCGCCCGCATCCAGACCGCGGCCCGCGCCATTGGCGTGGCACAGGCGGCACTGGATCTGGGGCTGCAATACGCGCAGGATCGCAAGGCCTTCGACAAGCCGCTGATCGCGTTCCCGCGGGTGTCGAGCAAGCTGGCGATGATGGCGGTGGAGATCATGATCTCGCGCCAGCTGACCTATTACTCGGCGGCCGAGAAGGATCAGGACCGGCGCTGCGACCTGGAGGCCGGCATGGCCAAGCTTCTGGGCGCCCGCGTGGCCTGGGCCGCGGCCGACAACGCATTGCAGATCCACGGCGGCAACGGGTTCGCCATGGAATACAAGATCAGCCGCGTCCTGTGCGACGCGCGGATCCTGAACATCTTCGAAGGCGCGGCCGAAATCCAGGCGCAGGTGATCGCCCGCCGCCTTCTGGGCTGACGCCCGACACCGGACGGAGGAGAGGAGACGCCCCGGGCTTCGGCCCGGGGTTTTTCGTTTCAGGGTCCGTACGCGCGCGCCCCGGACGGCCCGCCCACCCTCCCACCGGCTGGAAACCGGGGCGTTTCCAGCCTCGCCGCCCGGGGCGCGCGCGGCGCCAGGAGTCCGGGCGGTGTTCCGGCGTGCCTGTTTGGTGCCTCCGGCGGGAGTATTTGGGGAAGAGAAGAACGGGCGGGCTCGGCAATCTGTCGACCGGGCTTGAGGCGGTCACGGTTTCGCGTCCTTACCTGATGGCAGAGGTTACGAACAATTCCTGCGCCAGCCACGCTAGGTAGTCGCCGATCGCATGTTCATCGCGTTGGCAGTAGGACCATTTCAGATGTTTTTGCACCTTGATGAAGCCTGCCTGCCTGAGGATGTCCAGATGCCGGCTTGCGGTGGGCTGCGCGATGGACAGGGCATCGGCAATCATTGTCATGCAAACGCCGAACTTGACCGGATCGGCAGACCATTGTTTGCCAAAGTGCTTTTCCGGCTCGGCCAGCAATCGGAGAATCTTCAGTCGCGGTTCGCTGGCCATGGCCTTGATTTGGGTTGATCTGTCCATGGTCGCCATCATATCGTCATTTAGCTAAATGACAATGCGAGTCGCTGCGATGCTGGACCTTCCGAATACCGCCGTCATTGACGGGAATTCCGTGCGTTGGGGGAGGATCGGGAGCGGACCGCCGCTTGTCGCAATCCATGGCACGCCGTTCTCGTCGCAGGTCTGGCGCCGGATCGTGCCGCACTTTGCCGACCGGAGAACGGTCTACTATTTCGACCTGTTGGGCTATGGCCTGTCGGAAAAACGGGAAGGCCAGGATGTGTCGCTGGCCGTGCAGAACAATGTGCTGGCCGCCTTGTTCGCGGAATGGCGCCTGGAGCGTCCGGACGTTCTGGCGCATGATTTCGGCGGGGCGACGGCCTTGCGGGCCTACTATCTGAACGGTCTGCGCTATGCGTCCCTCACGATCTTCGATGCTGTGGCTCTTGCCCCCTGGGGGTCGCCGTTCGTGCAGCATGTCCGTCAGCACGAAGCGGCCTTTGCCGGGATGCCGGATTACATGCACCGTGCGCTTCTGCGCGCCTATCTTCAGACATCGGCGCACTGTCCGCTGCCCGAGGACGTCCTGGAGATCTACAGCGCGCCCTGGTTGGGTCCGGTCGGCCAGGCGGCATTCTACCGGCAGATTGCGCAGATGGATCAGCGGTTCACGGACGAGGTCGAGGGACGATATGGTCCCATGGATTGCCCTGTGGCCGTGCACTGGGGAGAACAGGACGATTGGATTCCGCCAGAGAAGGGAGAGGCGCTTGCGACCTTGATTTCGACCCGCCCGCCGATCCTGATCCCTGAAGCCGGGCACCTGGTGCAGGAAGATCGCCCCGAGGTCATCGTGGCGGCCGTGTTGAACAACCTCGCCAGAGGCTGATCGGCGGGAAAAAACGAAAACGCCCGGTCAATGGACCGGGCGTTCTTGCAATGTGGTGCCGGCGATCAGCCGATGGCGACGGCTTTCACGTCGTCGTCGATGTAGGGAACATACTGTTCGAAGTTGTCGGCGAACATCTGCACCAGCTTGGCCGCCTGCGTGTCATAGGCGTCCTTGTCGTCCCAGGTGCGGCGCGGATCCAGCAGGACCTCGGCCACGCCGGGCACATCCACCGGCACTTCGAAGCCGAAGTTCGGGTCCTTGCGGAATTCCACTTCCGACAGCGAGCCGTCGAGCGCCGCCGTCAGCAGTGCGCGGGTGGCGCGGATCGGCATGCGCGAGCCGGTGCCGTAGGCGCCGCCGGTCCAGCCGGTGTTCACCAGCCAGCAGGTGGCGCCGTGCTGGTCGATCTTTTCACGCAGCAGGTTGCCATAGACTTCCGGACGGCGCGGCATGAAGGGCGCGCCGAAGCAGGTCGAGAAGGTGGGCTCGGGCTCGGTCACGCCGCGCTCGGTCCCGGCGACCTTCGAGGTGAAGCCCGACAGGAAGTGGTACATCGCCTGCGACGGGGTCAGGCGCGCGATCGGGGGCAGCACGCCGAACGCATCGCAGGTCAGCATGATGATGTTCTTGGGATGCCCGCCAAGGCCGCTTTCCGACGCGTTCGAGATGTAATCGAGCGGGTAGGCGCAGCGCATGTTGGCCGTCAGCGACGTGTCTTCGAAATCAAGGTCCAGCGTTTCCGGATCGAAGACCATGTTCTCGATCACGGTGCCGAACTTTTCGGTCGTGGCATAGATCTCGGGTTCGGCTTCCGGGGAAAGCGAGATCGTCTTGGCATAGCAGCCGCCTTCGAAGTTGAAGGTGCCGCGGTCCGACCAGCCGTGTTCGTCATCGCCCAGCAGGGTGCGGTTCGGGTCGGCCGAAAGCGTGGTCTTTCCGGTGCCCGACAGGCCGAAGAACACGGCGGTGTCGACCGGGTTTCCGATGGCGTGATTGGCCGAGCAGTGCATCGGCATGATGCCCTTTTCCGGCAGCAGGTAGTTCAGGAGCGAGAAGATCGATTTCTTGTTCTCGCCCGCATATTCGGTGTTGCCGATCAGGATGCGCTTCTTGTCGAAGTGCATGGCAATGACGGTTTCCGACCGGCAGCCGTGCTTTTCGGCGTCTGCCTTGAAGGTCGGGCAGTTGATCACGGTCCAGTCGGCAAGAAAATCGTCCAGAGCGGAACGCTCGGGGCAGCGGAACATGTGGCGGATGAAGAGTCCGTGCCACGCAAGCTCGGTCACCAGGCGAACACGGATCGAGCAGGTGGGGTCGGCGCCGGCGACCATGTCCTGCACGAAGTATTCGTGGCTTTTCATATGCTCGAGCATGTCGGCTTCGAGCACGTCGAACTTGGCCGGGTCCATCTCGGCGTTGTTTTCCCACCAGATGCTGTCGGCCACGCTGTCGGTCTTGACGACGTGCTTGTCCTTCGGCGAACGGCCGGTGAACTGGCCGGTCGACACAAGGAACGCGCCGCCCTTGCCCAGCGTGCCTTCGCTGTTCGCGATCGCGGCCTGCACCAGCGCCGGTTCGATAAGGTTGTAGTGGACCTTCTCGACACCTTCGATGCCCTGATCTTCGAGGCGGAAATTCGGGTTGACCCGTCCGGATGTCATGCGCGTCGTCTCCTGTGCCGGCGTAAATTCTGTCGCGGGGACATATCGGTCCATCGCCGAGCCGTCGCCAATTCGACAGTTCCGAGACCGATGCGAGCTTCCTTACCATGGCGGTTAAACGCATGAAAAGGACGGTATTTCGTAGTTAGCGCCATCAATTGCAGGTTAGCGCCATCAGTGAGGCCGGCAGCGTGTGGGCGGCGAAACCCTGCCGGATCGCTGTTGCCGAAAGGCGGACAATTTACAGAACACCGCCTGAAGTTAGGAAAAAAGTAACACTTTGCCGCCGGAATCGGATCGGCAAGCGGGGCTGTTTCCTCGGCATCCCGGTTGATTCGCCGGGAGCAGTCCGATTGCAGGAAATAAGGCAATCAACCTGGGGCAACCGCATGTCGCGCATAGCATTGGTGGACGACGACAGGAACATCCTGACATCCGTCGCCATGACGCTCGAAGCCGAAGGATTCGAGGTCGAGACCTATCACGACGGGCAGGCCGCGCTGGATGCGTTCAACCGCAGCCTGCCGGACATGGCCGTGCTCGACATCAAGATGCCCCGGATGGACGGCATGGACCTGCTCCAGCGGCTGCGCCAGAAGACCCGGATGCCGGTGATTTTCCTGACCTCGAAAGACGACGAGATCGACGAGGTGCTGGGCCTGCGGATGGGCGCCGACGACTACGTGAAGAAGCCGTTTTCGCAGCGGCTTCTGGTGGAACGGATCCGCGTGCTGCTGCGCCGGCAGGACCCGCAGCCAGCCGGGGGCGACGACGGGCCGGACCGCACGGTGCTGGACCGTGGCGACCTGCAGATGGACCCGGCCCGCCATGCCGTCAGCTGGAAGGGCCGCGACGTGAGCCTGACGGTGACGGAATTCCTGCTGCTGGAGGCGCTGGCGCAGCGGCCCGGCTTCGTGAAGAGCCGCGATCAGCTGATGGACGTGGCCTATGACGATCAGGTCTATGTCGACGACCGCACCATCGACAGCCACATCAAGCGGTTGCGCAAGAAGCTGCGGTCGGTCGATCCTGCGTTCTCGGCGATCGAGACGCTGTACGGCATCGGCTACCGCTATATCGAGGTCTGAAGCCGCGTGGTCAGCCTTGCCGACATGCCCGACCGATCCAAACCCGCCCCGCAAGGGGGCGAGGATGCGCTGGACGACGACTGGGCGAACGCCGGCCCGAACCTGGAACGCGACGAAACCCGGCGCGCCGGGCGGCGGATGTTTTCGCTCAGGGCCTCGCCGCTGACGCGCAAGATCGTGGCGCTGAACCTGATCGCGCTGAACATCCTCGTGGCGGGGATACTCTTCCTGAACGCCTCGCGCGAAAGCCTGGTGGTGCAGCACGCGCGCATGCTGACCAGCGAGGCGCAGTTGATCGCCAACGTCATCGAAGCGCGCCTGCCGCCGGACGGAGTGCCGGGCCGGGGTTTCGATGTCGGACCCGCGCTTCTGGCGCTGGATCTGCGCGAGGGGCTGGATGTCTTCGTCTTCGATACAGGTGACGCGCTTGTGGGGCGTGTACGGGGAACGCATCCCGCCCCGTTGCTGCAGGCGCTGGATGCGCGGTCCGATACGCCGACGGTGATCAGCGATGCGCTGGCGGCCCTGTCCGGCGTCGCAGCGTCGCTTGGTCCGGCCCGAGATACCCGGGCCGAGCCTCCGCTGCCGGTTCAGCTTCACGCGCTCGTCGGGCAGGCGATGTCGGACGGGCTGCAGATCGACACCCGGCTGGAGACGACGGCGGGCCGTGTCTTTGCCGCCGTGATCCCGATTCCGGGCGCGGGCGCCGTGGCGGTGACCAGCCCTTCGGGTGAAATCGACGCGCTGGTCCGGCGAGAACGCGAACGGGTGTTGCAGATGTTCGTGATCGCGATCCTCGTGTCGGTCGGGCTCAGCCTTGTGCTGGCGTCGACGATTGCCAACCCGCTGGCGCAACTGGCCGAAGCGGCGGAACTGGGCCGCGACCGGGACAACCGCAAGCGCCGGTCGGGGCGCATCCGCATCCCCGACCTGACGGATCGGCCGGACGAGATCGGGCGCCTGTCGGGGGCTTTGCGGGGGATGGTTGCCGCGCTTTACAACCGGATCGACGCGAACGAACAGTTCGCCTCGGACGTCGCGCACGAGATCAAGAACCCGCTGGCCAGCCTGCATTCCGCCGTGGGGACGCTCCGCCTGATCAAGGACGATGACCGGCGGAACCGCTTGCTGGACGTGATCGAACATGACGTTCGGCGGCTGGACCGGCTGGTCAGCGACATCTCCAACGCCTCGCGGCTGGATGCGGAACTGGTGAAGGAGGAGGAGCAGGAATTCGATCTGCGGGTCATGCTCGACAACCTGAATTCCTTCCTTGGCGAAGACGCGCGCGCCAGGGGGATCGACTACATCACGGACATGCCGGGTGAACCGATCCTGATCCACGGTCTGGAGGCGCGGCTGGCGCAGGTTTTCGTGAACCTGATCTCGAACGCGATTTCCTTCTGCGAGGACGGCGATGCCATCCGCGTCTGGGTGCGCAAACGCGAAAACCGGGTCCTGGCGGTGGTCGAGGACACGGGCCCCGGCATCCCGGACGAGGCCCTGTCAACGATCTTCAAGCGCTTCTACTCCCAGCGCCCGGCCGAGCATTTCGGCAACAATTCCGGCCTTGGGCTCGCGATCTCGAAACTGATTGTCGAGGCGCATGGCGGCGTGATCTGGGCTGAAAACATCCGACCCACGGAAACCGACATCATGTCGGAACCCCTCGGCGCGCGGTTCGTGGTGGGTCTTCCGGTGTAGACGGCAGGAATTTGGTAGCGCTTTTGTGGCAGGCTGCGACTATTCCCGCTGGGTGACCCGGGGGATGAAAGCGGACGACCATGCCGGAAGCGAAACAGGAAACAGTCCATGCGACCTGCGTCGCCACGGATACGGGCGGCGTCCTGATCCTGGGCGCGTCAGGCAGCGGCAAGTCGGGGCTGGGGCTGGCGCTGATGGCGCTGGGCGCGCGGCTGGTGGCGGACGACCGCACGGTGCTGGAGCGCCGGGGCGATGACGTAATCGCCAGCGCGCCTGAGACCATCCGCGGCCTCATCGAAGCGCGCGGCATCGGTATCCTGCACGCCCCGGTGGCGGCAGAGGCGCGGATCGCCCTTGCCGTGGATCTTGACCGTGTCGAGGCGCACAGGCTTCCCCCGGTGCGGACGATCACGCTGATGGGGCAATCTGTGCCCTTGCTTCACAAGGTCGACAATGTCCATTTTGCGGCAGCAATACTGCACTATCTCGCGTGGGGGAGACGCGAAGAATGATGGCGCCTGTGCCGATACCTGACATCTCGCTCGTTCTTGTCACCGGCCCTGCGGGCGCCGGGCGGTCCACTGCGATCAACGTGCTGGAAGACCTGGGGTACGAGGCGATCGACAACATGCCGCTGGGCCTTCTGCCCCGGCTTTTCGACGGGCCCACCCGGCCGTCGCATCCCATGGCCCTGGGGATCGACACCCGAAACCGCGACTTTTCGACAACAACCTTGCAAGAACTGATCATCGAGTTGCGGACGCTTTCGGGCACCGAACCGGCCCTGCTCTACCTCGATTGCGGGGCGGAGGTGCTGTTGCGCCGCTATTCCGAAACCCGCCGCCGCCACCCCATGGCCCGCGGCGAAACGCCCGAACTTGGCATCCAGCGCGACCTTGAGCTGCTGGCCCCGCTGCGCGACCGGGCGGACATCCTGATCGACACGTCCGACCTGAACGTCCACCAGCTGCGGGATGAGTTGAAGATGTGGTTTTCGGCTTCGGAAACGGGGTCACTGGCGCTTTCGGTGCAGTCTTTCTCGTATAAACGCGGTCTCCCGCGCGGGGTCGACATGATTTTCGACTGCCGGTTCCTGAACAATCCGTACTGGGTTCAGGCTCTCCGCACGCTGGATGGCCGCGATCTGGCGGTGCAGGACCACGTCCGGGGCGATGCCCGCTATGCCGGCTTTTTCGACCGGGTTCTTGACCTTTCAAGGATGCTGCTTCCGGCCTTTGCCGAGGAAGGAAAGTCGCATCTGTCCATCGCCTTCGGGTGCACGGGTGGGCAACACCGGTCGGTGACGCTTGCCGAAGCGCTGGCGAAGGCCCTTGCAGCCGATGGCCGCCAGGTGTCAATAAGACATCGGGAATTGGAGCGCCGGCAGAACGGGTAGGCACGGGTGATCGGGATCGTCATCGTCGCACATGGCGGATTGGCGCAGGAGTACCTCGCCGCCGTGGAACATGTGGTTGGTGCACAGACCGGCATGCGTGCCATTTCCATAGAGCCCGACCACGATCGTCACCTGAAACAGTCCGAGATCTGCGCCGCCGCCGACGCCGTCGACGAAGGCGACGGGGTGGTTCTGGTGACCGATCTGTTCGGTGGTTCGCCATCCAACCTGTCGCTGCGCGCCTGCGCGCCGGCCAACCGGCGGATCATCTACGGGGCCAACCTGCCGATGCTGATCAAGCTGGCCAAAAGCCGCCGCCTGCCGGTGGCAGACGCCGTAGCCGGTGCCCTGGAAGCCGGGCGCAAGTACATCAACGCACAGGATGTCCGCGCCGATTAAAGCATATACGGCGCGCTCGCGGCCCGGCAGGCCGACGGCAACCGGGTCGAAAGGAAGAAGAACATGGCGAATCGCACGCTGGAGATTATCAACGAAAAAGGCCTGCATGCGCGGGCCTCTGCAAAGCTGGTCGAGGTGGTTGAGCGGTTTGATGCCCGTGCCAAGGTGTGCCGCGACGGCATGTCCGCTGCAGGTGACAGCATAATGGGACTTTTGATGTTGGCAGCCTCCCGGGGAACGACTATTGACGTTCAGACGGACGGACCCGAGGCCGAAGCACTAGCCGATGCATTGGAAGCCTTGGTGAAAGACAAGTTTGGCGAAGGGTATTGACCGGAACCCGTCGCGCTACGCGGTAGCTGACGGGGTGCAATGCTGAAACCGAACCATTTTGCGGACCCCGCGCGCGGCCTGCAGGATCGGATCGGAGGACAGCCTGAAGGCGCTGATGGCAGAGCGGTCGCACGGCGCGATTTCTGTTATGGTGTCAAAGGCAGGAACTGATTGGTGAACGCCCGTGGTTGACAGCTTTCACAATTCTCCCAGGGCGCCGCGCCGCGGCAACCCGGGTATGGCGAACGGCATGGTTCAAGGCGACAGCAAGGGCCTTGGCCTGGGGAAGAATGCACGCCGCAAGGCCGACGCCCCGGCGTCGAATGACCTGGTCGACTTCAAGCAGTACGACCGGCGGAGCCTTTCCTATGCCAGCACGTTCGAGGACCCCTGGAAAGCCAGCCTGATCCGCGCCATCGAACTGGTGTCGGGCAAGCTGACGGTCCTGCGCCTGATCCGCGAATTCGAACGCCGCGGGGCTCCGCGCGGGCAGGCGTTCTGGCGGGCCTGTCTGGATGTGATGGGGATCGAACTGACGACCCCGCAGTCGCAGCTGGACCGTATCCCGAAAGAAGGCCCGGTGATCGTGGTCGCCAACCATCCGCACGGTATGGTCGATGGCATGATCTTCGCCGACCTTATCGGTCGCGTGCGCCCCGACTACCGGATCCTCACCCGCTCTCTGCTGACCTCGCTGGACGAGGTCGCGGGCTCGTACATGATCCCCGTGCCGTTCCCGCACGATCCGGACGCGCAGCGCAAGGGCGTGGAGATGCGCGCCAAGGCGATGGACCACCTAAAGGACGGCGGCGTCGTGGCCCTTTTCCCGTCGGGCGTCGTGGCGCATTCCGAAGGCTGGTGGGGCCCGGCGGTCGAGGCGGAATGGAACGTGTTCACCGCCAAGATGATCCGCAGGTCTGGCGCGACCGTGGTGCCGATGCGGTTCCCGGGCGCCAATTCGCGGATCTACCAGATCGCCAACCAGATCTCGCCCATCCTGCGCCAGGGCCTGCTGCTGCACGAGATCGTCCACGCGCTTAACAAGCCGCAGGGGCCGATCGTGGGCGAACCGTTGTCGAAGGATCAGGTCGACAGCTGGGCCGACGATCCGCGCGGCTTCATGGCGTGGTTGCGCCAATACACGCTTTCGCTGCAATCCTGAAGCGCATCGCGGAACATCTCGTCCCGCAAATGTTCTGGAAAACTGGTGTGAAGACTGTTCAGGAACGGTCTTCCAGCAACGCCGTCACGGTCGCGCCCTGAAAGACCGACCCGCAGCCTCAGCGCGTGGGGACCGGCGTGTCGCCCCGGTAATCGTAGAATCCGCGCTGCGTCTTGCGGCCAAGCCAGCCGGCTTCGACGTATTTCGTCAGCAGCGGACAGGGGCGATATTTCGTATCCGCCAGCCCGTCGTGCAGCACGTTCATGATCGCAAGGCACGTATCCAGCCCAATGAAATCCGCCAGCTCCAGCGGCCCCATCGGATGCGCGGCGCCCAGTTTCATGGACGTGTCGATGCTTTCGATCGATCCCACGCCTTCGTACAGCGTATAGACCGCTTCGTTGATCATCGGCATCAGGATCCGGTTGACGATGAAAGCCGGGAAATCCTCGGCACTGGCCGAGGTCTTGCCCAGGCGTTCGACCACTTCCCGGCAGGTATTAAAGGTCGCTTCGTCGGTGGCGATGCCGCGGATCAGTTCGACCAGCTTCATCACCGGCACCGGGTTCATGAAATGGAACCCCATGAAGCGTTCCGGCCGGTCGGTCCGGCTCGCCAGCCGCGTGATCGAGATCGACGATGTGTTCGACGTCAGGATCGTGTCCGGTTTCAGGCTGGGCAGCAGGTCCTCGAAGATCGCCTGCTTGACGCTCTCGCGCTCGGTCGCGCTTTCGATCACGAGGTCGGTCTGCCCGACATCCGACAGGGTCAGCGACGTCGTGATCCGGGCCAGCGCCGCCTTCACGTCATCCTCGGAAATCGCCCCGCGCGAAGCCTGGCGATCAAGGTTCTTTTCGATGACCGACTTCGCCTTGTCGAGCGCATCCTGGCTGACATCGTTCAGCAGAACATCGTAGCCCGCCAGCGCCATCACGTGGGCGATACCGTTGCCCATTTGTCCGGCGCCGATCACGCCTACCGTCTTGACCGCCATGACCATCCTCCTGTGCCGCGCTGCAGCAGATGGCAGGACCCTATGGGCATCCGCCCGGCACGACAATAGTCGAGAATTGCGCAGTTTCGCGTCAAATGCGCCTTTTAGCAGCTTGGTAAGACCTGTGCCTCATTCTCGCCCCTGGGTGAGAATCAAATTGGTGGGAAACATGAGCTTTCATGTGAACAGCGCGGGGGCGCTGGCGGGTGAGTCGTGCGACTATGGCACGTCCAGACTTCAATTTCGTGGACCGCAGCGGCCGCTCGATGAGCCGTACATGGCCGTCCTTGGCACTTGCGAGACCTTCGGCCGCTTCGTCCAGACGCCCTTCGCGGCGCTGGCCGAGGACAAGCTGGATATGCCGGTCGTCAATCTTGGCGTCGTCAATGCCGGGCTCGACAGTTTCCTGCGGGATGACAAGGTCATCGACATCGCAAAGAGAGCGCAGCGTGTCGCGGTCCAGACGATGGATCCGCAGAACCTGTCGAACCGTCTGTACCGTGTGCATCCGCGGCGGAACGACAGGTTTCTTGCGCCGTCCGAGCTGCTGCGCCAGTTGTACCCGGATTTCGACTTCACCGAGATCAACTTCACGAAAGACCTGCTGCAGCGCCTGCACGATCACGCGCCGGAGCGTTTCGACATCGTCGAGGCCGAGCTGCGAAAGGCCTGGACAGCCCGTATGCGCACGCTGCTGGGCGATCTTCGGAGCCGGGCCGTGGTGATCCGGATCCGGTATCGCAACCGGATCAAGGTGGCCTGGGAGGTCGATGTCAGCGACCGCATGTTGGCCGACCTGAAAGATTGTTCGTCCGGTATTGTCGATGTCGCGGTCGACAGTGCGGCCGATGCGGGCGAACTGGACGCGATGCAGGCGGGCTCTCTGCCGCAGCCCGCGGCCGCGGCGCTGACCGGCCCGTCAGGCCACCGTGCCATTGCCGCCGAACTGGCCCGCGCCCTGCAGACCGATCCCGAGATCGCAGCGCTCTACGCATGAAAAAGCCCGCCGAAAGGCGGGCTTTCCCAACAGATTTACCCGTAGGGTGCGTGGTCCCCACGCACCTTCCGCGGTTTACAGTTTCTCGGTCAGTTCCGGGACGGCTGCGAACAGGTCCGCGACCAGGCCGTAATCGGCAACCTGGAAGATCGGCGCTTCTTCGTCCTTGTTGATCGCGACGATGATCTTCGAATCCTTCATGCCCGCCAGGTGCTGGATCGCGCCCGAGATGCCCACGGCCACGTAGAGGTCCGGCGCCACGACCTTGCCGGTCTGGCCCACCTGCCAGTCGTTCGGCGCATAGCCCGAATCGACCGCCGCGCGCGAGGCGCCGACTGCCGCGCCCAGCTTGTCCGTCAGCGCTTCGATGATGGCAAAGCTCTCCTCGGATCCAACGCCACGGCCGCCCGACACGACGATGCCCGCGCTGGTCAGCTCCGGACGGTCGCTTTCGGCGACCTTGTCCTCGACCCATTCCGAAAGTGTCGGGAAGTCCGGCAGCGTCGCGGTTTCGACCGTGCCCGAGCCGCCTTCGCCCACGGCATCGAAATTGGCCGTCCGCACCGTGATCACCTTGGTCGCGTCCGACGATTTCACCGTCTGGATCGCGTTGCCGGCATAGATCGGGCGTTCGAACGTGTCGGCATCGACCACGCCGGAGATGTCCGAGATCACCATCACGTCAAGCAATGCCGCCACGCGGGGCATGATGTTCTTCGCGTCGGTGGTCGCGGGCGCCATGATGTGATCGTAGTCGCCGGCCAGCGACACGATCAGTGCCGCGGTGGCTTCCGCCAGGCGGTGGCCCAGGGCGGGATCTTCGGCGACAAGCACCTTCGACACGCCGTCCAGTTTCGCGGCCGCTTCGCCCGCAGCGGCGGCGGATGCGCCGGCGGCCAGAACGGTCACGTCGCCCAGCGACTTGGCAGCGCTCAGCGCCTTGCCGGTCGCATCGGCAGAAAGTTCACCATCGGTGATTTCGGCAAGCAGAAGAACAGCCATTACACAGCCCCCACTTCTTTGAGTTTCGCTACCAGCTCGTCGACCGAGCCAACCATGATCCCCGCCGCGCGGCCCGCGGGTTCGGAGGTTTTCACGACCTCGAGCCGCGGCGTCACGTCGACGCCGTAATCGTCCGCCGACTTCTCATCCAGCGGCTTCTTCTTCGCCTTCATGATGTTGGGCAGCGACGCATAGCGCGGTTCGTTCAGGCGCAGGTCGACGGTGACGATGGAGGGCATCGTGACCTTGATCGTCTGCAGACCGCCATCCACTTCGCGGGTGACGACGGCGTGCTCGCCATCAATGTCCAGCGCCGAAGCGAAGGTCGCCTGGGACCAGCCCATCAGCGCCGACAGCATCTGGCCGGTGGCGTTCATGTCGTTGTCGATCGCCTGCTTGCCGCAAAGCACGAGGCCCGGCTGCTCTTCGTCGATGACACCCTTCAGGATCTTGGCGACGGCGAGCGGTTCGATGTCGTTGTGCACGTCCTCGGACGCCACGACCAGGATCGCGCGGTCCGCGCCCATGGCGAGCGCGGTGCGCAGGGTTTCCTGCGCCTGCTTGACGCCGATGGAGACGACGACGACTTCTTCGACCTTGCCGGCTTCTTTCAGACGGATGGCTTCTTCGACCGCGATTTCGTCGAACGGGTTCATCGACATCTTGACGTTGGCAAGATCGACCCCGCTGCCATCCGCTTTGACACGGACCTTCACGTTATAGTCGATCACGCGCTTGACAGGGACCAGGACCTTCATGGGCGTCTCTCCTTGGTGTTGTGGCACGAGCCCGGTCGACTCGCGGTACATGGGATTTGCCTGTTGATAACGGGCGATTTCTCCGGGTTACAGAGTTATTCCCGGGCTCAAACAGGATTGTCGCCGCGTAATCAAGCCGTCACAGCCCAAGATGCGGCGATGTGAAACGGTATTTCGCAGTGCGGAATGGTCATCGGGACCTCTGTCGGGCGGCTTTCGTTGTCTTGAGCGGGCATCACGGATAGAGTGGTTTCATCGTCTGGTTGCGGGAGGATTGGCCGATGACCACGTGCGAACCGGTAGAGATCGTGTCGTGCCCCGAGCGTTATGCCGTGGGGACGGTGCAGGACTATACCATGGACACGCGGCAACTGATCGGCGCGCAATGGCACGCCTTTTTCGAGCGCGGATACGACATTCCCGACACGGTGGACGGGGCGATGCTGGGCATTTCCTTCGGTCAGGACATCCATGGCGGGTTCCATTATGCTGTTGCGCGCGAGGTTTCCCCGGTGCCCGACGCCGTACCCGAGGGCACGAGCGTCATCACCCTGTCGGCGGGGGACTATGCCGTGCTGCGGGCCAGGGGGCCCATGGCGGAACTCCCGGCCTCGTTCGACTGGCTCTTCACCGAATGGCTGCCCGGTTCGGACTACGCGATGCGCGACGGCGCCGTGGTGGAACACTACCCGTCTGACGCCGACCCCTATGCCCCGGAAACGCCCTACGAGATCTGGGCGCCGGTGCAGGCGAAACCCTAGCGGTTCGCGCCCGGGACCCATAGCACATCGGCCTTGCCATCGTCATTGGCGATACGGGCGGCGACAAAGAACCAGTCGCTGAGGCGGTTGAGGTACCGCACCGCTTCAGCGTTCACGGCTTCCCCCGCGGCGAGATCGACCACCAGCCGTTCGGCACGGCGGGCCACGGTGCGGCAGACGTGAAGATGCGCCGACGCCGCCGATCCGCCCGGCAGGATGAAACTGCGCAGGGGCTCCAGCCTGGCATTCATCGCGTCGATTTCATGTTCAAGCCGAGTGACCTGTTCGGCCACGACACGCAGGGGCGGGTATTCGGCATCGGCGTCCTTGGCGATGTCGGGGTTGCACAGGTCGGCGCCCAGATCGAACAGATCGTTCTGGATCCGCGACAGCGCTGCATCGACCTCCGCATCGGCGTGCAGGCGTGCGACGCCGAGGGTCGAGTTCAACTCGTCCACCGTGCCGTAGGCCGAGACACGGACAGACGGTTTCGGGACGCGGGCGCCATTGCCCAGGGCGGTTTCGCCCTTGTCGCCGGTGCGGGTGTAGATCTTGGACAGGACAACCATGCTCAGTTCCCCGACATGCCGCGGACCATGACAAGCGCCACGATCAGAACGACGGCGATGAACTGGAACAGGATGCGCAGGCGCATCATCTTGTTGCCGTAGTCCTTGTTGAACTTGCCGCCCTTGGCATAGCCGCCCATGCCGATCACCAGCACCACGACGACTGCCGCCATGGCGATCAGTACCGCGATGAAGAGTACTTGTTCCATGCTGTTCTTCCGCCCCCGTGTGGTGTGCGTGTGTCATGTGCGTTCGGTAGGGGATCTAGTCGCTTTGACCCGAAAAGCGAACCGGATTCGAAACCTGCCTCAGATCTTCAGGGTGATCCAGTCCGCCACCCGGGTAGGCAGGATGCCGCGCATGTTCAGGCTGAACCGGGCCGGGAAGGTCACGGCATAGCGTGCCCGGGGCCGGCCTGTTTCCAGCGCGCGGCGCAATTTGGCGGTGACCGCGGCGGGGGCCAGTTCGAATGGATCGGGGCCGGATTCGCCATAGAGGCGGGGGATCATCCTGGTCTCGTAGGCCGCGCGCCGGTGGGAGGATTTCCAATCGACGTACTTTTCGAAGTAATGGATCCCGTTGCGGCGGAACATGGTGGTGATCGGGCCGGGCTCGATCAGGACGACGTGAATGGGTTCGTCATGCAGTTCCATCCGCAGGGTATCGGTATAGCCTTCCAGCGCGTGCTTCGTGGCTGTGTAGGCCGCGCGCCACGGCATGGCGACAAGGCCAAGGTTCGATGAACAGTTCACGATCCGCCCATACCCTTGCGCGCGCATCACCGGGATGACCTTGCGGGTCAGCGTATGCCAGCCAAAGAAATTCGCCTCGAAAATCGCGCGAAGGCCGTCCGTGGGCAGGTCTTCCACCGCCGCGAGCAGGGGATGCGCGCCGTTGTTGAACAGCGCGCCCAGCGTGCCGCCTGTCGCCTCGAGTGTCTGTGCCAGACCTTCGTCGATGCTGGCCTCGTCGGTGTAGTCGATCCGCGGGCTTTCGAAGCCTTCGGCGCGCAGGGCCTCGCAATCCTTTTCCTGCCGGCACGACGCGAAGACGCGCCAGCCGGCGTCACGCAGGCCAAGTGCCGCGTCGCGGCCTATGCCGGACGAACAGCCGGTGATCAGGATGGATTTCTGCTGCATGGACCCTCCGCTGCCCGAAGTAGTGGCGCGTATAGGCTTTGGGTGCAATGCGCTTAGCCGTTGGGTGGCGACACGAGGTTCGCCGCGACATATCCCAGCAGATCGTTTTCGACCGTGCGGAGCATCAGCCAGCCCGACAGGGGTTCGCCCACGACGCGGACCGGGGTCCCCTGGTCCAGCTTGGCCACGACCGAAAAGCCCGTGCCCGGGCCGCCGCGCACGTTGACGCGGGCCGCGGCGATCTTGCGAATGCTGGGATCGGTTTCGACCGCTACGTCCTCCTGGATCGCTTCGTCGTCCTCGTCGGCCGCGATGGTGTTGCCTGACGCCAGGGCGGACAGGCCGGCCGTCGTCAGGCCCGAAAGCGTGGTGCCGGTGGCGTCAAACGTCGAAAGCCGGGTCACGGGGGTGTCCGCGCCCGGATCCGTCTCATCCGTGTTGGCGAGGCTGAAAATTTCGGCCTTGGGTCCGAGGTCAGGCTGCGCCACGGGCTGGGGCGCCGGCTTCGGCGCGGGGGCTGCGACCTTCACGGCGGCAAGGGATTGGGACGAGGGGCCGGGAACCTGCCGGGCGGTGTTCGGTTCGGTGGCGGGGGCCGGGGCAAGTTCGACCGACCGGCGGACCTGCACCGGTTCGAAATCCTCACCACCGCTAAGCTCGTAGAAAGCCCACGCCATGATCAGGAAAGACGGGATCAGCAATCGAAGCATTGGAACCCCCCTGAGGTCTGACACGCTGTCGGCCGGAACCTGCCAACCCACACAGCATACGCACGCCGACGATTCGCGGAAGACTTGCCGCCGAATCCATAAGAATCTGCTTTAATTGTGCTTTTCTCGTCCGGGTCCCCGTTTACGCGGGCCGTCTGGCGAAGTATCACAGCATCTATGAGCGACAAGACCGACGACCCCAAGATGATGCCCCCCGACGGCCTGCCAGCTGCCATTGCCGAGCCGTTGCGCCGGGCAATTGGTGAGCGATATCTTACCTATGCGCTGTCGACAATCATGCACCGCGCCCTGCCGGACGCGCGCGACGGGCTGAAACCGGTCCATCGGCGAATCCTTTACGCGATGCGCGAATTGCGACTGACCTCGACGGGCGGCTTCCGGAAATCGGCCAAGATCTCGGGCGACGTGATGGGCAACTATCACCCCCATGGCGACGGCGCGATCTACGATGCGATGGCCCGCCTCGCGCAGGATTTCAACGTTCGCTACCCGCTGGTCGACGGGCAGGGCAACTTCGGCAATATCGACGGCGATAACCCCGCCGCCTCGCGGTATACCGAGGCGCGGCTGACCGTCGTGGCCGAGGCGCTGCTGGAAGGTCTGAACGAAGACGCCGTCGATTTCCGCGAAAACTATGACGGCACGCTGACCGAACCCGTCGTCCTGCCGGCCGAGTTCCCGAACCTGCTGGCCAATGGCTCCAGCGGGATCGCTGTGGGCATGGCCACGAACATTCCGCCGCATAATATCGTCGAGCTGTGCGACGCCTGCCTGTACCTGATCAAGACGCCCGACGCCCGTGACGACACGTTGCTGAACTTCATCCCCGGCCCCGATTTCCCGACGGGCGGCGTGATCGTGGAAGATCGCGAATCGATCGCCCAAGCCTATCGCACCGGCCGCGGCGGGTTCCGCTTGCGGTCTCAATGGGAGATCGAAAAGCTTGATCGTGGCGGCTGGCAGATCGTCGTGACCGAGATCCCCTACCAGGTTCAGAAATCGAAGCTGATCGAGAAGCTGGCCGAGGTGATCCAGTTGAAGAAGGTGCCGATCCTGGCCGACGTGCGTGATGAAAGCGCCGAAGACATCCGGATCGTGCTTGAACCAAGGTCGAAGAATGTCGACGCCGAGGTGCTGATGGGCATGCTGTTCCGGAACTCGGAACTGGAAGTGCGCATTTCGCTGAACATGAACGTGCTGATCGACGGGCTGACGCCCAAGGTCTGTTCGCTGAAGGAGGTGCTGCGCGCCTTCCTCGACCACCGGCAGGACGTGCTGCAACGCCGCTCGCGACACCGGATGGAAAAGATCGACCACCGGCTGGAAGTGCTGGAAGGCCTGATCGTGGCCTTCCTGAACCTCGACCGCGTGATCGACATCATCCGCTACGACGACGAACCCAAGGCCGCGCTGATGCGCGAGGTCTGGGGCCGCGACTTCCCCCGCGCGATGACCGAGGCCGACTACGTTCCGCCCGCCCCGCGCGAGGATCATTCCCTGACCGACCTTCAGGTCGAATCGATCCTGAACATGCGCCTGCGCGCCTTGCGGCGTCTGGAAGAGATGGCGCTGCTGACCGAACAGTCCGCCCTGATGGAAGAACGCGCCGATCTGGAAGACCTGCTGTCAGATCACGATCTGCAATGGGCGCGGATTTCCGATCAGCTGAAGGAAACCAAGAAGAAGTTCGGCAAGAATTACGCCGGCGGCGCCCGCCGGTCGCGCTTTGCCGAGGCCGGTGTCGTGGAAGACGTGCCGCTGGAAGCGATGATCGAACGGGAACCGATCACCGTGGTCTGCTCGCAGATGGGCTGGATCCGCGCGATGACCGGCCATATCGACCTGAACCGCGAGCTGAAGTTCAAGGACGGCGACGGCCCGCGTTTCATCTTCCACGCGGAAACGACCGACAAGCTGGTGCTCTTCGGCTCGAACGGGCGATTCTATACGCTCTCGGCCGCCACGCTGCCCGGCGGGCGGGGGATGGGCGAACCCGTCCGCCTGATGGTAGACCTGCCGAACGAGGCACAGATCATCGACCTGTTCCTGCACAAGCCCGACCGCAAGCTGCTGGTCGCCTCCAGCGCCGGCGACGGGTTTATCGTGCCCGAGGTCGAAGTGCTGGCGCAAACCCGCACGGGCAGGCAGGTGCTGAACGTGAAGGACGCCGTCACGGCCCGGATCTGCCGACCGGTGGCGGGCGATCATGTCGCCGTCGTGTCGGAAAACGGCAAGCTGCTGGCCTTCCCGGTGACCGAACTGCCCGAAATGGGCCGGGGCAAGGGCGTGCGGCTGCAGAAGTACAACATGGCCCGCGGACGGCAGGGGGCGCTTGAGCTGGATGGTGGCCTGTCGGATGTCACGACCTTCGATCTGGCCACGGGGCTCAGCTGGTCTGCTTCCGGCGGCCGGACCCGGACCGAGGCCGACATGTCGCCCTGGATCGCCAAGCGCGGCGGTGTCGGCAAGCGTCCGCCACACGGTTTCCCGCGTGATTACAAGTTCTCCTGAACGGGCGGCGCCCCGCCATCATACATGCACGTATTTGCGTGCAGGGGCGCGCTGGGATAATGGTGTCTCGCCACATCAAAGACGGACCCATTCATGAGAAGACTTCGCCTTTCGTTCGCCGCCCTTCTGGCCGTTGTCGCGCTGGTGGCCTGTTCGCATCAGGACATCCCGCTGGCGCAACAGCCGAAAGTGCCGCTCGGCTCCTTCAAGCTGGGCCACGTGATCGTCATCGCGGACAAGATGCGGAAAGGGCCGGTCTCGCGCACGGCGACGAAGCAGGAATGGGTGTCCTCCCTCAAATCCGCCGTCACGGCGCAGCTGTCGCGCTATCAGGGCGACCAGTACTACAATTTCGGGATCTCCGTCGAAGGCTATGCGCTGGGGCCGCAAGGGGTGCCGCTGCTGTATAACCCCCGGTCGCTTCTGATCATCCGCGTCACCGTCTGGGACGACGCCTATTCGAAGAAGCTGAACGAAAAGGTGCACCAGATCTCGGTTTTTGAAGACGGGACAAGCGAAACCTTCGTCGTGGGTTCGGGCGGCGTGCGCACCAAGGCGCAGCAGATGGCGGGGTTGTCCGCCAACGCCGCGGAAAAGATCGAGGACTGGCTGGCCGAGATGCACGAGACCAACGGCTGGTTCGACGCGCGTCCCGACGGCAAGGCCGGCGACCGGCCGCGGATGCGGGGCGGCCCGGAAGAAGACGCGGCGCGCGCGGCCGCGCATCAGGGGTCGGAAACCGCCGGTCCCGTTGCAATCAAGCTGCCCGCGACCCCGACAGGCGAGTAAGGGATACGGGCCTGGTCTTAGGGTATATCCCGCGTCCAAGTCCGCTTGATTTTCCCCTGCGAACCAAATATGTCGCGCGCGCATGATGGAAACCCCGGGCGCGCACAGGGACGCGCGCCCCCCAGACAGATAAAAGGCGCCCGACGATGGCAAAGGCAAAGTTCGAACGTAATAAGCCGCACGTGAACATCGGCACGATCGGTCACGTCGACCACGGCAAGACGACGCTGACGGCAGCGATCACCAAGTATTTCGGCGACTTCAAGGCCTATGACCAGATCGACGGCGCGCCGGAAGAAAAGGCGCGCGGGATCACGATCTCGACGGCGCACGTGGAATACGAGACGGACAACCGTCACTACGCCCACGTCGACTGCCCCGGGCACGCCGACTACGTGAAGAACATGATCACGGGTGCGGCGCAGATGGACGGCGCGATCCTGGTCGTGAACGCGGCCGACGGCCCGATGCCGCAAACGCGCGAGCACATCCTGCTGGGCCGCCAGGTCGGCATCCCGACGATGGTCGTCTACCTGAACAAGGTCGACCAGGTGGATGACGAAGAGCTGCTGGAACTGGTGGAAATGGAAGTGCGCGAGCTTCTGTCTTCGTACGAATATCCCGGCGACGACATTCCGATCATCCCGGGCTCGGCCCTGGCTGCGCTGGAAGGCCGCGATCCGGAAATCGGCGAGGAATCGATCAAGAAGCTGATGGCCGCCGTCGACGAATGGATCCCGACGCCGGAGCGCGCCGTGGACCAGCCGTTCCTGATGCCGATCGAAGACGTGTTCTCGATCTCGGGCCGCGGCACGGTTGTGACCGGCC